>NZ_CP092289.1:0-4746031 GCF_023314135.1 Marinobacter sp. M1C | reverse complement strand
ACCGTATCGGCACCACCTGATAACAAAACACTGCGTTTTTCTGAGGCCTTGAGATTTTTACACCACGAGCCTTTGAAGAGAACTCGCGATTCTACCCTGCCGAGACCACCAGTAAAAGCACTCGAAGCAATTCATAAACAGCCTGTGGATAAAAATAATAATATATTTCATAATCTTATAAACTTACTGACAGCCTTGTGTACAGAAAATAAAAACACAAATGTTATGCACAGAGGTGTGTGTACATCTGCCACTGGCCCCTGTGGAAAACCTGGGCACACAAGGTGCATAACTAACCTGATTTTCCTGATCTAAAGTTATCCACAATTTGCATCACCCTTATCCACAACCCTCACTGGCACTTGTTATCACCTTCGCCAACTGGACAACCACATGATTTATATCGTTTTAAACTCCTTATCCACAGAAAAAGGCCTGTGTAATAACAGTAGTATTCAATCTTTAAAGAGAATTATAAAAGAACAATTACTACAGTTAACTGAACGTGTTTTATGTTTTTTTGCACAGACGGCGTGCCAGCTGAAAAGGGAAATTAACCAGGCTCAATAAACTTATTTCGGCATCCGTGAAAACAACCCGTTTATTAGCGTTGAATTTCCACTAGGATTTGCATAGAATGCCGCTCCTGTTTTGGTTGTTCATTTTCCAACCACAGACTGAATTCCTAATCCAGAATTGTGAGATCATTCCCATGAAAAGAACGTTTCAACCAAGCGTACTGAAGCGTAAGCGCGTTCACGGCTTTCGTGCCCGTATGGCCACTGCAAATGGCCGTAAAGTTCTGGCTCGCCGTCGTGCAAAAGGTCGCGCACGTCTGTCTGCGTAATTTTTGGTCTGCCTCATGAAGGCTTTGAACTTTCCGAAATCACATCGCCTGCTCAAACCGGCTGATTACGGCAAAGTCTTCGATGACGTGCAACTGAAAGTTCCTCACCGGAATTTTCTGATTCTGGCAACGCCCAATTCTCTGGGACATGCCAGAATCGGTCTTATATTTGCAAAAAAGAACTTGAAACTGGCTGTTCAGCGCAACCGTGTTAAACGCCGAATTCGTGAAACATTCAGGTTAAAACGGCAACTCCCGGCACTGGACATCATTATTCTTGGCCGTCAGGGCCTAGCACAGTTAGACAATAATCAGGTCAATCTAGCCCTGCTGGATCTCTGGCAGCGACTGGAACGCAAATACAGCAAACTGCAATCCTCCCCGGCGTCCGTAGCCTCTGTAACACCTGGCAAAGCAAAAGGAACGGAATAATGCGCCAGCTTTTGCTACTGCCCATTCGTTTTTATCAGTATTGTCTCAGCCCGGTGCTACCCAGCCGTTGCCGCTATTACCCCACCTGTTCAGATTACGCTGCCCAAGCTATTACCCAGCACGGCGCCGCTAAAGGCTCTTCGCTCGCGTTAAAACGATTGCTGCGGTGTCATCCGTGGGGGAGTTCCGGTTATGATCCGGTTCCGGGCACCTGCTCTGCCAAGCACCATCAAGTTCCAACAACTCACGAACCCAGACAGTAAATTTATGGATATTAAACGCATCGTACTTTTTGCCGGCCTGGCGATCGTCAGTTATCTGATGGTGCTCGCTTGGAACGAAGACTATCACCAGCCTGTACCAGTCGCTCAAAACAGTGAGCCTGTAGACTTTTCCGCCAACAGTAATAGTGAAAACATGACGCTGCCCGAGGCAGGTGGCGCCAATATTGACAACTCCGGTGAGTTAGCCACGCCAGAGAACAAGACTGCGCTAAGCGGCACGAATAGCACGAACAGTGGTAGCATTAGCAATCAATACGTTCACGTAATAACAGATGTGTTTGACATCACCATAGACCGTGTCAGCGGTAATCTTATCAGCAGCTCCCTTCTGCAGTATGACAAGGAACTGAACGGTAACGAGCCATTAAAGCTCTTGTCGAATACCCAAAACCGGCTATACGTGCTGGAAAGCGGACTCATAGGTCGAGATGGCCCGGATAACAGCCGTAATGGCGATGTACCGGTGTACAGCTCACCTCAGACTAGTTACCAGATGGCTGAAGGTGAAAATCAGCTGGCAGTGGATTTAAATTACACCACTGGCAGCGGCGTAAACATTATCAAACGCTTCACCTTCAACCGCGACGACTATCAGATTGGTATCCGCTACTTGATCGATAACCAATCAGAAAGTGAGTGGCAAGCGAACTTTACCGGCAAAATTGTGCGTGACCAGGCCGGTGATCAAACGTCCCAAAATAGCATGGGTATTAAAGCTTTCTTGGGATTAGTCGTCAGCACGCCTGAAGATCCTTATGAAAAGTATGACTTTGACGATCTTAAAGACAAACCAATCAACCAGTCTGTCACCAACGGCTGGATGGCGTTTCTGCAGCATTATTTCCTGACAGCCTGGGTACCAGAGCCAAACCAGCAGGCCCAGTTCCAAACCACACGCCGCGGCCCCTTGGCTGTTATGGGTTTTGTCTATCCAGCAACGAACGTACCTGCTGGGGAAACCGTTGAAGTAGGCGCATCGGCGTACGTTGGTCCAAAAATTATTGACCGACTGGAAACGGTAGCTCCAAATCTGGACCGTACCGTGGACTTTGGCTGGCTGTTCTTCATATCTTTACCGTTGTTTGTTGTGCTGAATTGGTTCCACGGAATCATCGGTAACTGGGGTGTGTCGATTATACTTTTGACCGTGTTGGTTAAAGGCCTGTTCTTCCATCTGTCAGCAACCAGCTACCGCTCTATGGCACGAATGCGCGCGGTAGCGCCTAAGTTGGCTCGTATGAAAGAACTGTACGGTGATGACCGCCAACGTATGTCCACAGAAATGATGGCGTTGTACAAGCGTGAAAAAATCAACCCGTTGGGCGGCTGTTTGCCCATACTGGTGCAAATGCCGGTGTTTATTTCCTTATATTGGGTTCTGTTTGAAAGCGTACAGCTGCGCCACGCACCTTTCGCGCTGTGGATTCACGATTTGTCGGTGATGGACCCGTACTTCATTTTGCCGATTATCATGGGTGCCAGCATGATGCTGCAGATGCACCTGAACCCCACGCCGCCAGACCCCATGCAGGCCAAAATCATGAAGTTGATGCCGGTCGTATTCACCATCTTCTTCCTGTGGTTCCCGGCAGGTCTGGTACTGTACTGGGTAGTGAACAACGTTCTGTCTATCAGTCAGCAGTGGTACATTACTCGCAAGATTGAAGCTCAAATGGCGGAAAAAGGCACTAAATAGTCTAATCAGTCAGGTTATCCAGCAAGGGCTCCGTTATGGGGCCTTTGTTGTTTCAGTACTCTGAAAAACCAAGCGTTATAAACGATCTTTTCCCGCTCATATTGCTCTGGAGCTGCAGCCATGAATCACCCCACAGAAACGATTGCAGCCATCGCCACCGCACCCGGCCAAGCCGGCGTCGGCATTGTGCGGGTTTCTGGTCCCCAGGCGACCGTTATTGCCTTCAGCCTGCTGGGTTACGCACCTAAACCGCGCTATGCCCACTACGGCCCGTTTAAAGACCGTCAAGGCGAGTTGATCGATGAAGGTATTGGCCTGTTTTTTCCAAACCCCCACTCGTTCACCGGCGAAGACGTGTTCGAACTCCAGGGCCATGGCGGAACCGTTATTCTGGACCTGCTGCTAAGGGAGGTGTGCGCCCTGGGTGCAAGGCTGGCCAGGCCTGGAGAATTCTCCGAGCGAGCCTTTCTTAATGACAAGCTCGACCTGGCCCAAGCAGAAGCCATTGCCGATCTGATTGAAAGCAGCTCTGAACAGGCAGCCAGATGCGCGGTGCGTTCTATGCAAGGCGTGTTCTCGCGGCGTATTGAAACGCTGGTGGACGCGGTTACCCACCTACGGATTTATGTGGAAGCCGCTATCGATTTTCCGGAAGAAGAAATCGACTTTCTGGCCGATGGCAAAGTCGCCACCGGTCTTCAGAATCTGCGGGACCAGCTTCAGGGCATCATGCTGGAAGCCCAGCAGGGCACTATTTTGCGGGATGGCATGAAAGTAGTGATTGCCGGTAGGCCCAACGCCGGTAAATCAAGCCTGTTGAACGCTCTTGCTGGCCGTGAGGCGGCCATTGTGACTGCCATAGAAGGCACTACCCGCGACGTTTTGCGGGAACACATTCACATTGACGGCATGCCGCTGCACATCATCGACACCGCCGGCTTGCGCGATAGCCCAGACGAGGTGGAGCAGATTGGCATTGCCCGCGCATGGGATGAAATCCGCCAAGCCGATCGCATACTGCTCATGGTGGATGCCACCACCACTGATAAAACCAGCCCTCATGAAATCTGGCCAGATTTTATTGACCAGCTGCCAGCTGCAGCGCCGATTACGGTCATCCGCAATAAGGTGGATTTATCGGGTGAAAGCGTAGGCTTATTTGAAATATCCCCACAACAGGCCCCGGTTGTCCGCTTGGCAGCAAAATCCAGCGCGGGTTTGGACGCACTCAGGGATCATTTAAAGCAGTGTATGGGCTTCGCGAGCACCACTGAGGGTGGTTTTCTGGCCCGCCGCCGTCATTTAGACGCGCTCGAACGAGCCGCCGATTTTCTGGTGCAGGGCCAGGCTCAGCTTGAAGGCTATGGCGCTGGGGAACTGTTAGCGGAGGATCTTCGGGCTGCGCAGGATGCACTGGGAGAAATTACCGGACAGATAACGCCGGACGAGCTTTTAGGCAAGATTTTTGGCTCTTTTTGTATTGGAAAATAAGTATGGTAGCGACCACTACAATTTCGTTTGATAAGTGTTAGAAAAGGGGTCGTCATTTTAATTCCTTTAAAATTGATCAAATGGTTTCAGGTAGCTGCGGCCAGCCATTCCGGGACTTGTTCGCCTGCATGGCCACTGCATGCGGCATTAACACACGCGGCCAGGCTGCCAAAATGCACCTTTCGCCCTGTCAGGTTAGGGGCGTAGTGGGCGTACTTTCCTGAGTTCGTCATCAGCGTCCGGGCTGTTGACGATATGACAGGTTCGCCAATCATGCACCAGCAAGTGTCATTGATCAGCAACGCACCAAACGTCTCTAATCTGCTGATGTAACCCGCCGCACGTGCCTGTTCGTGAACGGCACGGCCTAATGTCACTGCCATGCAAACATTGATGTCCTTTTCGCGACCATCGCGGTCTGTCTGACTGAGTTCGACTGTTGAGCCTTCAGTAATGCTTTGCTTATCATCCGCAGAGTCCCGGCTGTTTTCAGCCTGACTGTCAGAAACGCTCAGTTGCGTTCCCTGAAGGCGACCAAACTGAGCTCGCTCCAACGTCGCAAATGACTCTGTATCAAGATAGAGAACGGGGATCGACTGTTTGAATAACACGTCAGCGATTATGACACCGAGAGTAAGGATTTCCTCTCTTTCAGAAAATACTAGGGCTGCCGGTGCATGACCGTTTGTTATCAACTCAAGCAACACGCTGCTGCCGGTGCAAGAGCCCCTCCCACCGGGTATGGCTAAAATCTTTCCAGTTATATTTTGACCGCTTAACGAGTGGTGCCGATCTATCACCTCACCCGTGGAAGAGTGAATTCCACCCCAAAAGCTAATACCAGCGTCGGCATACAATATCTCACCTTCAGCTTTACCATTGACTAAGCTGCGTCCAAAAAGTGAAAAGTCAGACATCCACTACTCCATTTCAATAAGCATTGTGTTGAAGCTTGGTGCTACTCTGGCTAGTCAGGGGGAAATAGTGATGCACTGAACACCCTGTTACGACACTGACCCACAGACTGCAAAATAAGGGTGGCAAGGTCGATAAAACTGTCGTTGACTCCCCGAACACAATCAGTTGCTGGTCGCTTTTCCCAGAAGCTCACTGCCAACGTGCTGGATGTTCGCTGCAAGGGTGTTACGGAAGCGGCTGAAACTGGGCGCAATTCAATACCACCGTGGCCATATAACCATCATCGACAGGTCGGCACTCGAGGCGCTTAATTGTGAATGCTACGCGGTGGTTGAGAGAGAAACTGAACGTCTGTCTTCCTACGGCACCATTCTTTAGGCCAGTTATCGTGGTTTTCTGCCAAGGCTACCCCGCTTCTGGCGTCGGTTGGCTGGCGTTTCAGGCTTTTAATGCTATACATGGCCTCATCCGCTGTTTTTATCAGCGCCTTGGCGGTCTCGCCATTTTCGGGATATATACTAACGCCGATACTTAGCTGAAGCGCAATGTTCTGCCCCTCAACTACCATGGGCATCGCCGCCGTTTTACTTATTTTTTTGGCAACAGAAAACGCTTGAATCGGCTGCTCAATTTCGCTCAGTAACACCGCAAATTCGTCACCACCGTAACGGCAAATTATATCCGTTGATCGTACACAGCTTCGAAGCCTGCCAGCCAGTGTGGTCAAAACCGCGTCACCACTATCATGGCCAAAAACATCGTTAATCTGCTTGAATTTATCAAGATCAATAAATAACAATCCCATTTGTTTCTTATGCCGTTTTGCGAGCGCAAGGGACTGTTCAAAACGCTCGTAAAAGGCGTTGCGATTGTGCAGGCCGGTTAAGGTATCGTGTTGTGCAAGGTACGCCATGCGGGAGGTGGTTTCGTTAGAAAGCTGCGCGTCGTGAAATACAATCACCGCTCCGATAACCACGCCATCGCGGTTGCGAATAGGTGCTGCGGAATCTTCTATAGCGACTTTTGAGCCGTCTTTGGTTATTAGCAAAGTGTTTGCTGCAAGGGCGACGATACTGTTTGACTGAATAGCCCGTTGAGCTGGGTTCGTCACGGGCTTGAGGCTTGTTGAATCCACTACCTGGAAAATTTCGCTCAATGGTCGCCCGATGGCTTCGTTAAAGTCGAAGCCGGTCAACGCCTGTGCCACCAGGTTCATGTAAGACACCAGGCCATCAATATCAACACTCACCACGGCATCGCCAATGGAGTTGAGCGTGACCTGTGCCCGTTCCTTTTCCTCGAACAATTGTTCCTCGGCCACTCTCCGTGCTTTCTCATGGAGTTTATAGACGCTTATATCTTCAATCGCATGCACGTAACCACTACCCGGAATGTGGTCCGTCACCAGTGCCGCGTTGTGGCGTGTCCAGACAACGTCGCCATTGCGAAGTGCTACTCGTGCTTCGAATAGAAAGTCACCTTGCCCCGACACCGCCGTTTCCCAATGGCTAATGGCTTCGTCGCGATCCTGCGGATGGATAACCAAGCTCCAGTGTGAGCCGATCAACTCATCGCCGGACCAGCCGCACAGCTTTTGATAGGCGGCGTTGCTGTAAAGGCAATTGCCATTCTGATCGGTCACCAGAATGCTCAGAGGCAGTTCATCACTCAGCGGAACGCGTTCGCCAAAGACGGGCTTCAAGGTTTTGCCACCTGTTGACTGAAAAACATTGAAATACTGCGGCAGGCTTCACTAATCTCTTTAATGATGAGGTCAGCGCGGGATAACCGCAGGCGAACGAAGCTCATGATGTCTGCGTCTATATCATCACATCGTATGTTCCGAGCTGTCCAACACTTGACAGCGAGTTCGGTCAAAATGGAGAAATTTTAACGCAACAAGATTATTAAACGAGATAAAAATACTCACTGTTTTTTTGCCGTCCGGTCGCTACCGCACACCAAAAAATTTCCTTTTCTCAATCGTTCAGGGTTCACTATTCCGGCGCCATAATGTGGTTGACGGCGTGGTAATCACCCTGGTAAATATTACTCAAACTAAAGGCAACAAGCCTTGAATTTTAGGCCACTACCACAGGGGCAGAGTTCATTGCGCCCCGGTTTCAGAACGCCCTCGTGGGGCTCGCCCTGCAGGTAATACCAGCGGCCATTTTCCCGCACAAACTGCGAGTGTTCCTGTAAATAACCCCAGCCCGGATGCAGCCGGTAAATGGCCTGAAAGTGTACCTGACCGGTTCCGCCCGTCTGACTGCTGCTCAAAATACGCAGAGCCGCCCAGTCTGGCGCGTCGTCCAGATTCAGCGTTGGTGGCCGGGTGCTGTAATGCCAGCTGGCGCGCACATAGTCGCCAAGTTTGAGTGCAAACCCACTGAAACGAGAGCGCATCAACGCTTCGTGTGTGGGCGCAGGAGTGCCCTCGTGGTAGCGCTGACAGCATTCGGCGTAGGTCTTCTGGCCGTCGCAGGGGCAGTGTGGGATATTAGATGACTCAAGCATTATGATGGCGCGTTTACCATGGTGGTTAGGCTACAGTTCATAAAGAGTATAACAGCCCGTTAAACACCGTCTCGTTAACCGACGTATTCAGCGACAAAAGGACCTATTTACAGCATGTTTACTCACATAAAACGTTTTCCCGCACTTACCCGCGTAACCGGCCTATTGTGTCTGCTGGTGTTGTTCAGCGGCTGCAGCTCCATGTATTACAGCGCCATGGAACAAATAGGCGTAGAAAAACGCGATATCCTGGTGGACAGGGTTGGCGAAGCCCGTGATGCCCAAAGCGACGCCCGTGAAACCTTCCGTTCATCATTGGAGCGGTTTCAAAGCGTGGTAGACACGCCTAATACCAGCTTGCAGAAAAAATACGACACAATCAGTGACGCTTATAACAACAGCGAGAACGCAGCAAAACGGGTTCGTGACCGTATCGAATCGGTTGAGAATGTATCGGCGGCTTTGTTTGATGAGTGGGAAGACGAGCTGAAGCTTTATAAGAGCGCGGCTTTGCGCGAGAACAGCGAGCGGCAGCTGGATGAAACCCGCGAGCGTTATAGCAGTCTGATGAGCAGTATGCGTCAGGTTGAAAAACGTATGGGCCCGGTGCTGCAAGCGTTTGAAGATCAGGTTTTGTTCCTGAAACACAATTTGAACGCCCAGGCGATTGGCGCTTTGGAAGGCGAGCTTGGGCAGATTCGCCAAAATGTAGACAGCCTGATTCGCGATATGGAAGCGTCCATTGCCGAGTCTGAGGCGTTTATAAAGCAGTTTCGCTAAGGCGCCCTTTAACCGGGCGCAATGTGCGGCGCGGCTGTTTTCAGCTCGCGCCGCACACGATGCCGCAAACGGCATGTGAGTGAGTGATAAAAGTGTGACCCATTCTGTGCCGTCAACCGCGGTAATATTTCAGCGCTGTGGAGTCCTGGTGTAAACTTGCGGCCCAACCCTCTTAAAGCCGCCCGTCACCCGCAACGACAGGACGACAAAAACAAGGACACAGCGCCATGAGTGATACCCCCCAAGACCCTCGCCGCCGTTATTCCGCCCCGGTTGTAGACGGTGTGGCTAAGTCCGCCAGCCGTTCCATGCTGAGGGCCGTCGGTTTTAACGACGAAGATTTCAGCAAACCGCAGATTGGCATTGCGTCTACCTGGAGCATGGTCACCCCGTGTAACAGCCACATCAACGAACTGGCCGACATTGCTTGTAAGGGTGCAGACCAGGCCGGTGGCAAAGGCGTTATTTTTAACACCATTACTATTTCTGATGGCATTGCCAACGGCACCGAAGGCATGAAGTATTCCCTGGTGTCGCGGGAAGTCATCGCCGACTCCATTGAAACTGTGGCCGGTTGTGAAGGTTTTGACGGTCTGGTAGCCATTGGCGGCTGTGACAAAAACATGCCTGGCTGCATCATGGGTCTGGCGCGGCTTAACCGGCCCAGCGTGTTTGTTTACGGCGGAACTATTTTGCCCGGCGAAGGCCACACCGACATTATTTCCGTGTTCGAAGCGGTGGGTGCCCATGCCAAGGGCGAACTGTCGCTGATTGAAGTGAAGCAGATTGAAGAAACCGCTATTCCCGGCCCCGGTTCCTGTGGCGGCATGTACACCGCCAACACCATGGCGTCGGCCATAGAAGCACTGGGTATGAGCCTGCCCGGCAGCTCGGCGCAGAACGCAGTGTCGAATGACAAAAAAGCCGACTGCGAAGCCGCCGGCGCCGCGGTCATGAATCTGCTGGATCGGGATATCAAACCCTCCGACATCATGACCCAACCCGCCTTTGAAAACGCTATCACTGTGATCATCACTCTGGGTGGTTCCACCAACGCTGTACTGCACCTGATTGGCATGGCCCACACGGTGGGTGTAAAGCTGACTCTGGATGATTTCACCCGTATCGGTAAAAAGGTTCCATTGCTGGCAGACCTGCGCCCCAGCGGCCACTACATGATGAGTGAATTGGTGGCCATTGGCGGCATTCAGCCGCTGATGAAAATGCTGCTAGATGCCGGCATGTTGCACGGCGACTGCCTGACGGTAACCGGCAAAACCCTAGCGGAAAACCTGGCCACAGTAGAACCCTACGCCGACGGCCAGAAAATCATCAAGCCTCTGGATCAGCCGATCAAAGCGGAAAGCCATCTGCGCATTTTGTTTGGTAATCTGGCGCCGGAAGGCTCCGTGGCAAAAATTACCGGTAAAGAAGGCACCCACTTTAAAGGTCGGGCACGGGTGTTTGGTTCGGAAGAAGAAGCCC
The DNA here is from genome assembly GCF_023314135.1 of Marinobacter sp. M1C. Classification (NCBI taxonomy): domain Bacteria; kingdom Pseudomonadati; phylum Pseudomonadota; class Gammaproteobacteria; order Pseudomonadales; family Marinobacteraceae; genus Marinobacter; species Marinobacter sp. M1C. Next base: position 4,735,581 of record NZ_CP092289.1, on the reverse strand, counting down.
AGGCGCGAATTCTGGATGGCACCGTGGTGGCTGGCGATGTGCTGGTGATCCGCTACGAAGGCCCACGCGGCGGCCCTGGCATGCGCGAAATGCTGTCACCCACCTCGGCGATTATGGGCCGTGGGCTGGGCAGCGATGTGGCCTTGATAACCGACGGTCGTTTCTCCGGTGGTAGCCACGGCTTCGTAGTAGGCCACGTTACTCCGGAAGCGTTTGATGGCGGCCCTATTGCCCTGGTGCAAGACGGCGACGAAATCGTAATTGACGCTGTTGCCGACAGTATTGAGCTGAGCGTCAGTGATGACGAACTGCAACACCGCCGCGAAGCTTGGCAGCAACCGCAACCGCGCTACACCCGCGGTGTGCTAGCCAAGTACGCGCGCACCGTAAGTTCGGCGTCGACCGGTGCAGTGACGGATCTGCCCGAGCTCTGAGGACAAGCTCGGCGCCGTTACCGCAGATAGCGGTACGGCGCCGAGTGTAAATTGTCGAAATCTTCACTATGAAAACCAATGGTAGTTAACGAAAAAGCGGCTTTAAACGACATCAGTCAAGCTCTTTGCAACTGCTTTGCGCTCTAATAGAGCCCACTCTTAGAGTGCACTCTAAATTACCAAAACCCAAGAACACGTTCAGGTGCCTATTAATGTCACTCTCAATGTCACTCTCCCTCGCTGTGGCTGCCCGGCGCTGGCCGGTATTCCTTCTCAGTGTATTTTTCACCCTATTTGCTTTTAGTGGTTCTGCCTTGGCCGCACCGGCCGAGACCATGGACTTGACCAACCATCCGGTGGGCTACATTGCCATCCTGCTGTTTGTGATTGCCTATATTTTCGTCATGATGGAAGAAAAGCTGCATCTGCGAAAATCCAAGCCGGTGTTGATAGCCGCTGGTTTGATCTGGTTTGCGGTAGCCGCTGTTTACGTGGCCAATGGTGATAACGAAAGCACCGCAGTGGCACTGCGCCACAACTTGCTGGAGTTTTCCGAGCTGATGCTGTTTTTGTTGGTCGCGATGACCTACATAAACGCTATGGAAGAGCGGCAGTTGTTTGACGCCTTGCGGGCTTGGTTGGTGGGCAAAGGTTTCAGTTACCGGAGTCTGTTCTGGATTACCGGGGTGTTGGCATTTTGTATTTCGCCGGTAGCCGACAACCTGACCACCGCTTTGCTGATGTGCGCGGTATTGCTAAAAGTGGGTGAGAACAGTCCGAAATTTATCAGCCTAGGCTGTATTAATATTGTTGTTGCGGCCAACGCCGGTGGTGCATTTTCGCCCTTTGGCGACATCACCACGCTGATGGTGTGGCAAAAGGGCGTCGTTGATTTCATGGAGTTTTTCGACCTGTTCATACCGGCGCTTGTGAGCTTTATGGTACCGGCCATCATCATGAGTTTCTTTCTTCCCAATGACATGCCCAACCCGGCGACGGAAGCGGTCATTATGAAGCGCGGTGCTCGCCGCTGCGTTGCCCTGTTTCTGCTGACCATCATCACCGCTGTTAGTGGCAGCAACTTCCTGCACTTACCGCCGGTGGTGGGCATGATGATGGGTCTGGGATATCTTCAGATATTTGGTTATTACCTGAGCCGGACTTTCAAACAGCATGTGGAAAATGAACGCAAACGGGCTGAGGTGCACCAGGACTTCCGCTTGCTGACCCGCCTGGACAAGGCGTTGCCGTTTAACGTGTTCAACCCGATTGCCCGTGCTGAATGGGACACCCTGTTGTTTTTCTACGGCGTGGTATTGGCGGTGGGTGGCCTTGGTTATATTGGTTATCTGAGCGAAATTTCGACGCTTATTTACACTGGCTGGAACCACACCCTGGCTAACGCTGCGGTGGGTATTTTGTCGGCGGTGGTGGATAACATACCGGTGATGTTCGCGGTGCTGTCAATGAACCCGGACATGTCCCACGGCCAGTGGCTGCTGGTTACCCTGACAGCGGGTGTAGGCGGTTCCCTGCTGTCTATTGGCTCAGCGGCCGGTGTGGCACTGATGGGCCAGGCCCGTGGCCATTACACCTTTATGAGCCACCTGCGCTGGACTCCGGCTATTGCCTTGGGCTACGTGCTGGCCATATTTTCCCACCTTTGGCTTAACGCTGCTCTGTTCTGAAACTCTGGCGCCCACCGAAATCTGATCGGAACCTCGGGCGCCAGCGTAATTCCCTCAGTTAAGCGCTATTCTTGCGGTGGTCGCTGTATCGCGGCCGCCGTACCACGCCACAGTCTCAGGGAGTGTAAGAATGATGAAAATTTTGTGTTTCGGCCGTGTATGGGGCTGGAGTCGACTGTGGATACTGCTACCGTTCTTTGCGCTTGGCGGCTGTGCCGGCCCATCGTTGGATGATTATAAAGATCGCTCACCAGCGTTAGTGCCCGACCAATTCTTCGCTGGCAATCTGTCTGCCCACGGAGTGGTCAAAGACTGGTCTGGCGCTGTTATTCGTACCTTTGACGCGGATATCACGGCATCATGGACCGAGCAGGGCGTGGGCACGTTAGACGAGGTGTTCCGCTTTGATGATGGCGAAGTACAAACCCGGGTATGGACCTTAACGCCAGACGGCGATAGTTATCGCGCCACCGCCGGTGACGTTACCGAAGCCGGCACCATGCGCTGGTCGGGCAATGCGATACACATGAATTATCTACTGGAGGTGGCCTATGGCGACGGCACCCTTGAGGTGCGCATGGACGACTGGATGTACCTGGTAACGCCAGATACGCTGATCAATCAGACCACCATGAGTAAGTGGGGTATTGATGTGGGCGAACTGGTTTTGGTCATTCAAAAACAACCGTAATCGCCAGTGCAGCGTGAATGGCTGTGAGCCAATTGAAAAGAAACAGGCTGATTAATTATGAAGCAATGGTTGATTGCGGTGGCGCTACTGGCGGCTGCTCTTGCAGCGGCTTGGCTGGTGCAGTATTACAACAGTAACACCGATGTGGGTACCGCTAGCACCCCCGAGCGGGCGCCCACATCGGTGGCTGTGGCCTTTCCGGAGCGCACCACGGTGAGCGACCGGGTAAAAGCGGTGGGTAATCTGCAGGCTGAAGATTCCATTGCTTTGACCACTGAACTCAGCGGCCGGGTGGTGCAGTTAAATCTTGAGCCCGGACAGCGAGTGGCCAAAGGTGACGTACTGTTACGCTTGGACGACCGCCAGGCTCAGGCCGACTTGCAGGTTATTGAGGCTCGCCTGGCTGACGCCAAACGCCAATACGATCGCGCCCGCCAATTAAGCACCAGTAACAGCATCGCTATTGCCCAGATGGACGAGCTGCGCACCGCCGCCGACGTGCTTCAGGCACAGCGCGTAGCGGCTAAAGTAAATTTGGAAAATCACCGCATCAGCGCCCCGTTTGCCGGTATTATTGGTCTCAGTGATATCAGCCTGGGCGCTTACGTTACCGCCGGCACCCGCCTTGCGACACTCGACAGTACCCGCCGTATGGAACTGAACTTCTCGGTGCCGGAACGCTACCTGGGCCAGCTTAAGGTTGGCCTGGCAGTGCAAGGCGAGTCTCCGGCCTACCCAGGGCAGGCGTTTGGCGGCGAGTTGGTGGCGCTGGATTCGCGGGTGAGTGAGCTCAACCGTTCGCTGGCGGTGCGCGCGCTGATCGACAACGCCGATGGTCGCCTGCGCCCGGGCCAGTTCATGTCGGCCAGCCTGACTCTGCAGCAGCGCCAGTCTTTGGTGATTCCTGAACAAGCGGTGATCGTGCGCGGTGATAACAGCTACGTGTTCGTGGCTGAAGATGGCATCGCCCGGCGTCTGACTGTGAGCCTGGGCGCACGTCTGCCGGGCCAGGTAGAAGTGACTGAGGGCCTGGAAGACGGCGCCGAGGTTGTCGTGACCGGTCAGGATCGTTTGAGCAGTGGTGAACGAGTGTCGCCGAATCCTGACGCACAGCTGCCCGCTAACCGCTTTATTTCCGGCGCAGGCGCAGACAACGGCGGGGAGTCTTAAGTCATGGTGCTGTCCGATGTATCTATCAAGCGACCTGTATTTGCCACGGTATTGAGTTTGTTGATTGTGGTGTTTGGTTTGACTGCGTTAATGGGGCTACCGGTGCGCGAATACCCGGATATCGACCCGCCGGTGGTGTCCATCAGCACCGATTACACCGGCGCCGCCGCCGAAGTGGTGGATACTCAGATCACCGAATTGATTGAAGGCGCCATCAGCGGTATCGAAGGCATACGCTCTATTGAATCGTCCACCGAACAGGGCGAATCCCGCACCAGTATTGAATTCAACACCAGCCGCGATATCGACATTGCCGCCAACGACGTGCGCGATGCGGTATCGCGCATCAGCAACCAGTTGCCGGAAGAAGCCGACGCACCGGTGGTAAGTAAAGCCGATTCCGACGCTCGCCCAATGATGTGGATCACCCTGCGCAGTGACGTGTGGGACAGCGCAGAATTGAGCGATTACGCCGACCGTGTTCTGGCAGACCGCTTTTCGGTGCTGGATGGTGTGGCGGATGTGCGTATTGGAGGCGAACGGCGCTACGCCATACGTGTATGGCTAGACCGGGAAAAGCTGGCCGCGCGGGACGTTACCGTCGCCGAGGTGGAACAAGCGTTAAGGGCCAATAACGTCGAATTGCCTGCCGGTTCGGTAGAGTCTTCTACCCGCAACTTTACTGTGCGCGCCGAGGGCCGGCTGACCACTGTTGATGAGTTTCGTAACCTTGTGGTGCGACGCTCCGGTAACGACCTGCTGCGCCTGGGCGAAGTGGCCAATGTGCAGATGGGCGTGGAAAATGATTCTGGCACCTTACGTGCCAACGGCCAAACCTCCATAGGCCTAGGCATTATCCGCCAATCCAAAGCCAATACAGTGGCGGTGTCTGACGCGGTATTGGCAGAGCTGGTGCAGATCCGCGAAACTCTGCCCCCAGAAGTGAATATCTCGGAAAGCTACGACGAATCGGTGTTTATTCGTGCGTCGATCAAAGAGGTTATAACCACCCTGGCCATTTCTGTGGCCTTGGTAATTCTTGTCATTTTTTTGTTTTTGCGTTCCTGGCGTGCCACCTTGATCCCGGCAGTGACCATTCCAGTCGCGGTAATTGGTGCTTTTATCGGCCTGGGTTTTCTTGGTTTTTCCATCAACGTGCTGACATTGCTGGCAGTGATACTGGCCATTGGCCTGGTGGTAGATGACGCCATTGTTATGCTGGAAAATATTCAGCGCCGCATTGATGACGGTGAAGCGCCGTTGCTGGCGGCCTATTACGGTGCGCGCCAGGTGGCGTTTGCGGTGATTGCCACCACCGTTACCTTGGTGGCGGTGTTCGTGCCCATTTCTTTTATGGGTGGCAACGTAGGCCGATTGTTCGCCGAATTCGGTTTTACTTTGGCCGCCGCGGTGGTGTTTTCCAGCTTGGTGGCGCTTACTCTGGCGCCCATGTTGTGCTCAAAATGGCTGCGCCCTAGCCCCAAGGCCGGGCAGACCAAGGGTTTTTGGGCGGTCATTGAAAAAAGTCTTGATGGTCTTGCCAGTGGCTATCGCAGGGGATTGGAATTTGCCCTGCGTCAGCCCGGTTTGTGGTTGGGATTAGGGCTGGCGGGGCTGGTGGCCGCCGGTGTTATTTATCCCCAGTTGCCGCAAGAGCTGGCGCCGACCGAAGACCGTGGCACCATTATCATGCCGGTCAGCGCTCCCCGCGGCGCCACCGTGGAATTCACCGACCACTACGTGCGTCAGGCTGAAGCTCAGCTGTTACCTTATATTGAAGACGGCGTCGCCAGCCGGATGCTGTCCATTGTGGGCTTTCGGGGTGAGGAAGACCGCGGGTTTATGATCATGGGCCTGGTACCCTGGAACGAGCGTGACATCAAACAGCAGGATGTGACCAATCAGATTCGCCAAAAAATGAGCCAGATCTCCGGCGCGCGGGTTATTCCCATCAACCCGCCAGGCCTGGGCCAGCGCGGTTTTAGCCAGCCGGTGGAATTTGTGGTGGCGGGGCCGGATTACGAATCGGTGCAGGCCTGGAGCGAAGAACTGATTGAACGGGCGAAACAGAACCCGAACCTTCTCAGCCTGGAAACCGACTTCGAACTGACCCGACCGGAATTGCGGGTAAACGTAGATCGCGAGCGCGCTGCCGACCTGGACATTACCGTGCAAGACGTGGGTTTAACCCTGCAAACCATGCTGGCTTCGCGCCAGGTGACCACTTACATTGACCGTGGCCGCGAATACGATGTGGTGGTGCAGGCCGCAGATGCTGACCGTGCCACGCCGGAAGACCTGGGCCAGATTTTCCTGCGCCCGCGGGAAGGCGGGCAGATGGTGCCTTTGCAGGCGTTGGTGAGCTGGGAAGAAATCGGCGCCAATCCGGATTTGCGCCGCATCGACCGGTTGCCAGCGGTGGTGATCAGCGGCTCCCTGGCTGACGGTTATGATCTGGCTTCCGCGCTGGATTACCTGAACACCCTGGCGATGGACATCCTGCCGCCGGAAGCGCGGGTAAGCTATCGCGGGCTGTCGCGGGAGTTCCAGGAATCTTCATCGGCCATTTTTATCACCTTTGGTTTGGCCTTTTTGATTGTATTTTTGGTGTTGGCTGCGCAGTTTGAAAGCTGGATTCATCCGCTAATTATCATGTTGTCGGTGCCCTTGTCGATTACCGGTGCACTTATGGCCCTGTGGTGGACCGGTATCAGCCTGAATATTTACAGTCAGATTGGCATTATTATGTTGCTGGGGTTGATGGCGAAAAACGGCATTTTGATTGTTGAATTTGCCAATCAACTGCGGGATCAGGGCTATTCGGTACGCGACGCCATTGTGGAAGGCTCAGTGTTGCGTTTCCGCCCGGTGCTGATGACCACCATCTCTACGGTGTTTGGTGCTATTCCTCTGGTACTGGCCACCGGTGCCGGCGCCGAAAGCCGTGCCGCCATTGGCGTGGTCATACTGGGGGGACTTGTGTTTGCCACTAGCATGACGCTGTTTATTGTGCCGGTGCTATACAATCTGCTGGCGCGCTTTGCCAGCTCTGCCAACGCTGTTGAACGAAAGTTGGAAGCGCTCAGTGAGCAGTCCTGATATCAATACTAATATCAGTTCGAGTAGCAGCTCGAGTCAGTTTCAGCTATTGCGCCAGCGGCGATTTTTGCCGTTTTACCTGACCCAGTTCAGCGGCGCTTTTAACGACAACCTTTACAAGAACGCGCTCTTGCTGTTGATCACCTTCACCACCGCAGGCTGGGCTGGCCTGCCGGTGGACCTGGTGGTTAATTTGGCTGCATTTTTGTTCATTGTGCCCTATTTTCTGTTTTCCGGGCTGGCTGGCCAGTTGGCTGACCGTCACGAAAAAGCCCGTATTATTCGCTGGGTGAAAGCCGCAGAAATCGTCATCATGACCTTGGCGGCGTTAGCGTTGTGGCAAGGATGGTACGGCGTATTGCTGTGTCTGCTGTTCTTGATGGGCACCCAGTCCGCTTTTTTTGGCCCGGTCAAATATTCCATTTTGCCCCAGGTGCTGGAGCCCAGCGAGCTGGTGGGTGGTAATGGTCTGGTGAGTGGCGGCACATTCGTGGCCATACTGCTGGGCACCATTGCCGCCGGCGTACTGGCCAGTTTGCCCCTGGCAACTCCGCTGATAGCCTTTGCCGTGGTCATCATGGCGCTATTGGGCTACTTGAGCGCGCGCCAAATACCCGCGACAGCCGCGCCGGAACTATCAAAATCAATGAGCCCCATGCGCTGGCAGCCCCTGCGGGAAAGTTGGCGTCTGATGGCGGTGGCCGCCGAACAGCGCTCGGTGTTGCTGGCGATATTGGCCATCTCCTGGTTCTGGTTTTTGGGCGCAGCCTATCTAACCCAGTTTCCCAATTTTGCCCGGCTGCATCTGCAGGGCGATGAAACCGTTGTTACCTTGTTGCTGTCACTGTTTATTGTCGGAATTGCCAGTGGTTCGGTGTTGTGTGAGCGGCTAACCCACCACAGTGTCAGCCTGACGCCCGTGCCCTGGGGCGCCCTGGGTTTAACCTTACCGGGTATCGATCTGTTTTTCGCACTGCCGGCCAGCGCCGTGCCAACCACCTGGTGGTTGTTACTGAGCCAACCTGAATACTGGAGGCTGCTGGTCGATCTGGTGTTGATTGGCGCCGCTGGTGGGCTCTTTATTGTGCCCTTGTACGCTTATATTCAGAGTGCCACCGAGGCCCATAAACGCGCCCGCATTATCGCCGCGCTGAACGTCATCAATTCGTTGTTTATGGTGGTCAGTGCACTGGCGGGTATGCTGCTGCTGGGAATTGCCGGTTTGAGTATTCCATTGTTTCTGTTGATCTTGTCTGTGGTGAATCTGCTGGTGCTGCCGCTGGTGTTACGGATTCGCCGCTACAGAGGGCAGGAATCAGCCGTCAACCATGTGGATAAATAAGTGAACAAGCTTCAGGCAGCAATTGAATTTGTTTTTTTAAAGGTAGAAAAAACAAGTTGTTATGCTGTTAATAAGGGCAGTAAACATATGCGTTGATCTGTGGATAACTTTATAGTGACGGACTTGAACTAGGTCTGACAAGCGGTTGAAATCTAGCCAGTTTCACGGCCATTTCTGAGGCCGCTGAGGAATTTTGTTAAGGCGTACCGTAACTGGTTAAAATTTGCACATCCCGACTGCAATTTAACAGCCGAGGCGTTATACTCGCGGCCTCGTTTTTACTCGATTCTGTTCCCGTTGTTTGAGGTGATTTGTGGATTTTCCGACCCGTTTCGATGTAATTGTTATTGGTGGTGGCCATGCGGGCACCGAAGCCGCGTTGGCAGCGGCGCGCATGGGCTCACACACCCTGTTGCTGACCCACAACATTGAGACCCTGGGGCAGATGTCCTGCAACCCGGCCATTGGCGGTATCGGTAAAAGCCATCTGGTAAAAGAAATTGACGCGTTAGGCGGAGCCATGGCCCGTGCCACCGACAGGGCCGGCATCCAGTTTCGCGTGTTGAATGGCCGCAAGGGCCCCGCCGTGCGCGCTACCCGCGCCCAGACCGACCGCATTCTGTACAAAGCGGCCATCCGTGAAATACTGGAAAACCAGCCTAATTTGACTCTGTTCCAGCAGTCCGCCGATGACCTGATTGTGGAGAACGAGCGGGTAACCGGCGTAGTCACCCAGACCGGCATCCGTTTCCTGGGAAAAACAGTGGTTCTAACCACCGGTACTTTTTTGGGCGGCATCATACACATTGGTATGAAAAATCACGCCGGTGGCCGTGCTGGCGATGCTCCGGCCAATGCGTTGGCTCAGCGCCTGCGGGAGTTACCGTTTAACGTTGGCCGGCTGAAAACTGGCACGCCGCCGCGCATTGACGCCCGCAGCGTAGATTTTTCAGTGATGCAGCAACAGTGGGGCGATGACCCAGCGCCGGTTATGTCGTTTATGGGTTCCCGCGCTGAACACCCACGGCAAGTTTGCTGTTATATCACCCGTACCACCGAAGAAACCCACGACATCATCCGCAGCGGCTTTGACCGCTCGCCGATGTTCACCGGCAAAATTGGCGGTGTTGGCCCACGCTACTGCCCGTCTTTAGAAGATAAGGTAAGCCGGTTTGCCGATAAGAGCTCGCACCAGATTTTCGTCGAGCCTGAAGGCCTGACCACGCACGAGCTTTATCCCAACGGCATTTCCACCAGCTTGCCGTTTGATATCCAGATTAGGGCAGTGCAGTCAATTCCGGGTTTTGAAAAGGCCCACATCATGCGCCCGGGCTACGCCATTGAATACGATTATCTGAACCCGCAGGATTTACGCCACACCCTGGAAACCAAGTTCATTCAGGGTTTGTATTTCGCCGGCCAGATTAACGGTACTACCGGTTACGAAGAAGCGGCAGCGCAAGGCTTGCTTGCGGGCATTAACGCAGCACGTCAGGCGCAGGAAAAAGACGCCTGGTATCCGCGCCGTGATGAGGCCTATATTGGTGTACTGGTGGATGACTTGATCACCATGGGTACCTCCGAACCTTACCGCATGTTCACCAGCCGCGCCGAATACCGACTTATTTTGCGCGAAGACAACGCTGACCTGCGCCTGACCGACAGCGGCCGTGAACTGGGTCTGGTAGACGACGAACGCTGGAGTAAATTCAACACCAAGCGCGATGCCATAGGCACCGAACGCAGTCGCCTGGAAGGCACGCGTGTGCACCCGAACACCGCCGCGGGTGAGCGCGCCAATCAGTATTTGAAGCAGCCCCTGGGCCGCGACCACACGTTGGCCGAGCTGCTGCGGCGCCCGGAAATCGTGTACGCTCACATTGCCGATATCGCGGAATATCGGGCCGATGACGCCATAGTGGCTGACCAGGTTGAAATCGAAATTAAGTACGAAGGCTATATTTCGCGCCAAGCCGATGAGATCGAGCGCCTGCGCAAAAATGAGAACACCGCGCTGCCAGTCGATCTGGATTATGGCATAATTGGCGGGTTATCCAACGAAATCAAGCAGAAGCTAGGAGCCGTGCGACCCGAAACCGTCGCCCAGGCATCCCGAGTTCAAGGCGTTACACCAGCCGCCATAAGCCAGATTCTGGTGCATATGAAAAAGCGCGACTTGTTGCGCAAGCAGAGCGCGTAAATGGCACAGAATTCAGTATGGCAGCGTCAGCTTGACGAAGGCCTGGCGCAAATGGAGCTCAAGCTCGACGTCAGCCAACAGCGACAGCTGCTGGCATTTTTGGCGTTGCTGGCTAAATGGAACAAAGCATTCAACCTGACCGCTGTGCGTGATGAACGCGAGATGGTGTCGCGGCAACTGCTGGACAGCCTCAGCATTTTGCCGTTTGTGACCACCCACCACTTGCTGGACGTTGGAGCTGGTGGCGGTTTGCCGGGAATTCCGCTGGCCATTGCCTTGCCAGACACGCGCTTTACTCTGCTAGACAGTAACGGTAAGAAAACCCGCTTCCTTAAGCAGTGTGTGCTGGAGTTGGGATTGCGCAATCTGGACGTTATTCACAGTCGCGCCGAGGCGTACCAGCCCCGTGAGCTGTTTACCCAGGTCAGCAGCCGTGCATTTGCCGCACTGGACAACCAAGTGAACTGGTGCGACCACCTGCTGGCAGGTAACGGTGAGTTTATTGCCATGAAAGGCCAGTATCCCGATGATGAAGTGGCTGCCCTTGGCCGTGGTTGGCAGGTAAACTCGTTTTATAGGCTGGCAGTGCCCGGCGTAGAGGGTGAACGTAACGTGCTGATTATTGGCCGCAACGGACACCCACACTGAGGAATTCAGCAGCGCTGATCCTCTGACCAACAATCAATTCCGACATGGGAGGCAAGCGATGGCGCGCGTGATTGCGGTGACCAATCAGAAAGGCGGTGTGGGTAAAACCACCACCTGCGTCAACCTTGCCGCATCTCTGGCCGCGACCAAGCGCCGGGTGCTGTTGGTAGACATGGACCCCCAGGGCAATGCCACCATGGGCAGCGGCATTGATAAAAACGCCCTGCAACTCTCTGGTTATGATTTGCTCACCAAGCGTGCCAGCGCCAGTGAGATCATCATTTATAACGAGATGGGCGGTTACGACATCATGCCGGGTAACGGTGATTTGACCGCAGCTGAAGTGGAGCTGATGACGGAAATCGGCCGCGAGCATCGCCTGCGCCAAGCCCTGAACCCGCTTCGCGACAACTACGATTACGTGTTGATTGATTGCCCTCCATCGCTGAACCTGTTGACGGTGAACGCGCTGTCGTTCGCCGATTCCATTCTGATTCCGATGCAATGTGAGTATTACGCGTTGGAAGGCCTGGCAGCGCTAATGAACACGGTGCAGCAGATTCAGGAAACGGTAAATCCTAATCTGCAGGTTGAGGGCATTCTGCGCACTATGTACGACCCCCGCAGCAGTTTGACGCGGGATGTGTCTGGCCAGCTCACCGAATTTTTTGGCGATAAAGTGTACCGCGTCGTCATTCCCCGCAACGTGCGCCTGGCGGAAGCGCCCAGCCATGGCATGCCTGCCTTGAAGTACGACAAAGCCTCGAAAGGCGCTATTGCCTACCTGGCTTTGGCGGGTGAAATGGTTCGCCGGCACGGAGCAAAGAAAGCATCTGACGCGGTTGCGGTGTAAGATGCCGCCAACGCAAAACGCAATTTGATGGACATTAACGGAAACAGTGGCTGACACCATGGCGGCGAAAAAACGAGGACTTGGGGAGCGCGGACTAGGAGCCCTACTAGCGAATTCCCGCGTAAATCTGGAGCAGACACCGGCCAGCCAAGACGGCGAGTTGCGGGATATTGCTCTGGATTTGATTCAGCGTGGCCGCTATCAGCCGCGCCGCGATATGGACCCGGCAGCCCTGCAAGAGCTGGCCGACTCCATTCGCCAGCAAGGCGTGATGCAGCCAGTTGTGGTACGCCCTCTGGCCGCCGAACACTTTGAACTGATCGCGGGTGAGCGCCGTTGGCGCGCCGCCCAGATGGCAGGCCTGGAGTCGATACCGGCTATTATCCGGGACGTATCAGACGAAGCGGCCATCGCTATGGCCCTGATCGAGAACATTCAGCGCGAAAACCTGAACCCCATCGAAGAAGCGTTTGCCCTGCAACGTTTACAGGACGAATTCGGGCTGACTCAGGCTCAAGTGGCCGAAGCAGTCGGCAAGTCACGGACCACCATTACTAACTTACTGCGCCTGATTGGCTTGACCGAAGATGTGCGGCTGATGCTGGAACATGGCGATCTTGAAATGGGCCATGGCCGCGCCATGCTGACTCTGGCGCCAGAGCAGCAAATGCAGGTTGCCCGGCAGGTGGTGGCACGTTCATTGTCGGTGCGCCAAACCGAAGCTATGGTGCGTCAGCTGCAGCAGGAGAAACCCGATAGCGGCACAATGGCCAAGCCCAGGGTAGACCCAAATATCCGGGCTTTGCAGGACGATCTGGCCGAGCGTCTGGGCGCACGGGTGGCTATTAATCACGGTCAGCGTGGCAAGGGCAAGTTGGTGATTGAGTACAGTTCACTTGATGAGCTTGATGGCATTTTGGGTCACATCCGTTAAATTGCCAGGTCTTTTGAACTTTCGAGCCCCCTCCCAAAGTATGAGGCTGCTGTTATACACAATATATAGTGGCGAAAACTAAGCTAACGCCTATTTGTGTCGGATAAGAGCCAGACCTGGTTATTCTGCCGTTTCTCACGGCCTGTCGCGGTTCGGGTTTTGTTGATTCATGCACATTGAACATATACAATTCGCGGCGCTAATGTCAGTGTGTCTGTTCATTTTTCATGCGGCATCGGTTAAAAACACCAAGTCCTAGGACAAACATGGCCAAACCAACTTTGGGTGGCATTCAACGCCCGCCCATCGAACGATGGTTGGCAATAGAAAGTGTGGTACTTGTCCTGGTCAGCCTGGCATTTTTGTTGCGTGGTCAGGTTTCCGGTTATTCAGCGCTTCTGGGCGGTCTCATTTTTCTGCTGCCCCACGGTTATTTTGCGTTTAAGGCGTTCCGCTACTCCGGCGCGCGGTCTGCCAAAAAGATCATAAGCTCTTTTTATCAGGGTGAGTCCGGAAAGCTCATTCTGTGCGCCATCTCGTTTACGGTGGTATTTAAATGGATTCAGCCGCTTGACGTAGCGGCACTTTTTTTAACATTTGCGATCATGCTGGTCGCCAACTGGTTCACGCCGTTTTTGGTAAACAGCACGCAGCGACGCTAACAGGACCTGAGAGAACGATATGGCAGGCAAAACCGCATCCGAGTATATCCAGCATCACCTCCAGAACCTGACCTATGGGCAGCTGCCGGTAGATTACGAACGTTTTGACGGTACTGTGCTTTCTGAAACATCCTGGACCATTGCACAAACGTCCAAAGAAGCTGCCGATATGGGCTTCTGGGCAATTCACGTAGATACCATGGCCTGGGCCATCGGTCTTGGCGCATTGTTTCTTTTTGTATTCCGTCTTGCCGCCAAGCGGGCAACCTCCGGGGTTCCCGGCGGCCTCCAGAACTTCGTCGAAGTGATGGTCGAGTTTGTTGATACCAGCGTTAAAGAAACGTTTCACGGAAAAAATGCCGTTATTGCACCGTTGGCACTGACTATTTTCTGTTGGGTTTTCTTGATGAACCTGATGGATCTGATACCGGTTGATTTCATTCCGCATCTGTTTACTCTCGCAGGTTTCCCGTTCATGAAGATCGTTCCGACTACGGACATCAACGTGAGCCTGGGCATGGCGCTGTCAGTATTCGTGCTGATTATCTATTACAGCATCAAGATCAAAGGTGTGAGCGGCTTCGTGGGCGAACTTACGCTGCACCCGTTCTCATCTGACAATTTTTTCCTGAAGCTTGTGCTAATTCCGATCAACCTGCTTCTGGAAGGTGTCAGCCTGCTGGCCAAGCCAGTTTCACTGGCGCTGCGTCTGTTTGGTAATCTCTACGCAGGCGAGCTGATCTTTATTCTGATTGCTCTGCTGCCTTTCTGGGCGCAGTGGGCATTGTCTGTACCCTGGGCGATCTTCCACATACTGATCATAACGTTGCAGGCCTTCATCTTTATGATGCTGACCATTGTGTACCTCAGTATGGCGCACGAAGACAGTCATTGATTTTGTATTGAAAACGTAGTTCTAAACCCCTAACCCTTAAACTGAAAAACTAAACTGAAAACTGGGAGTTATCATGGAAACTGTAGTTGGAATGACCGCGATTGCTGTTGCATTGCTGATCGGCCTGGGCGCACTGGGCACCGCTATCGGCTTTGGTATTCTGGGTGGCAAGTTCCTGGAAGGCGCCGCGCGCCAACCAGAAATGACCCCGATGTTGCAGGTCAAAATGTTTATCGTTGCAGGTCTGCTGGATGCTGTAACCATGATCGGTGTTGGTATTGCACTGTTCTTCACCTTCGCCAACCCGTTTGTTGGCCAGCTTGCCGGTTAATCGAATCGCCACCGGAATGTTCCGGAAAGGTGTTTTCTTACATAACAGGCGAGAGGTGAAGACGTGAACATTAATTTGACGATTCTTGGTCAAGCCATCGCGTTCTTTATCTTTGTTGTTTTCTGCATGAAGATGGTCTGGCCTCCGGTCATTGCCGCTTTGCAGGAACGACAAAAGAAGATCGCTGACGGACTTGCTGCTTCAGATCGTGCGGAACGTGACCTTGAACTGGCGCAGGAAAAGTCAGCTCAGGAACTGCGTGAAGCCAAGCAGCAGGCCGCCGGCCTTATTGAGCAGGCTAACAAGCGCGCTGCCCAAATTGTGGAAGCATCCAAGGATGACGCCCGCAAAGAAGGCGAGAAGCTGATTGAGCAGGCCAAGGCCGAAATTGTACAAGAACTGAATCAGGCTCGTGAGGCGCTGCGTGCAGAAATTGGCGTCATAGCCATTGCGGGTGCCGAGAAGATTCTTGAAACCTCTGTCGATGCCTCCAAGCACAACGAAATGTTGGAAAAACTGGCGGCAGAACTTTAAACGACGAGGTTCATCATGGCAGAACTGAGAACGCTGGCCCGTCCTTACGCAAAGGCAGCATTTTCTGTAGCCCGGGAGCACGACCAGCTTGCTGAGTGGCACCGGGTACTGACGATCGCCGGACAGGTTACTGCGATTAAAGACATTCGACAGCTTCTCGCGAATCCGGGTCTGGAAGAGCAGAAGAAGGCAAACATGATTCTAGAGGTTGCTGAAGCCGGCGACTCGGAACAGGTACGCAACTTCTTTGCCGTGCTGGCTGAAAACGGCCGGCTCGTTCTTCTTACCGAGATTGCGGCGCTCTTCGACACGTACTGGGCTAATCTGAAGCGCACGGTTGATATCGAAGTGACCGCAGCCTTTGAACTGACGGACGAACAGCAAAACAAGCTCGCCCAGGCACTCTCGAAAAAGCTCGAGCGGCAAGTATCACTCGTAGCGTCATTAGACAAATCACTGATTGGGGGTGTGATTATCCGCACTGGCGATATGGTGATTGACGCATCTGTACGCGGAAAGCTGACTAAGCTGGCCGACGCTCTGGGCTCCTGATTTCAGCACAAGGTTTGAGGATATTGGCATGCAGCAACTGAATCCATCCGAGATCAGTGACATCATCAAGAAGAGAATCGAAAAACTTGATATCTCTTCTGAAGCAAAAAATGAAGGCACCATTCTGTCTGTAGCAGACGGGATTGTGCTTATCCACGGTCTGGCCGACGTTATGTCGGGCGAAATGATCGAATTCGCCAACGGCGAATTCGGCATCGCTCTGAACCTGGAGCGCGACTCTGTTGGCGCCGTAGTTCTGGGTGATTACGAAGATCTGGCTGAAGGCCAGAAAGTTCGTTGCACTGGACGTATCCTGGAAGTTCCGGTTGGCCCGGAATTGATGGGCCGCGTTGTAGACGGTCTGGGCAATCCTATTGATGGCAAGGGCGAGCTGGGTACCACCCTGACTGATGCGGTTGAAAAGGTAGCACCGGGTGTTATCGAACGTCAGTCGGTTGACCAGCCTATTCAAACCGGTATGAAAGCGATCGATACCATGGTTCCGGTTGGCCGTGGCCAGCGCGAGCTGATCATCGGTGACCGCCAAATTGGTAAGACCGCTGTTGCCATCGACGCGATCATCAACCAGAAGAATTCCGGCATCAAGTGTATCTACGTTGCCATCGGTCAGAAGCAGTCGTCGATCGCCGCGATTGTGCGCAAGCTGGAAGAGCACGGCGCGATGGATCACACCATCGTGGTCGCCGCAGGCGCGGCAGATCCGGCAGCCATGCAGTTTTTGGCACCGTATTCCGGCACCACCATGGGCGAATACTTTCGTGACCGTGGCGAAGACGCTCTGATTGTGTACGACGACCTGTCAAAGCAGGCTGTTGCTTACCGCCAGATCTCTCTGCTGTTGCGTCGTCCGCCAGGTCGTGAAGCCTATCCGGGTGACGTGTTCTATTTGCACTCCCGTCTGCTGGAGCGTGCCTCCCGTGTGAATGCGGACTACGTTGAAAAGTTCACCAACGGTGAAGTGAAAGGTAAAACCGGTTCTTTGACCGCGCTGCCGATCATCGAAACCCAGGCAGGTGACGTGTCGGCTTTCGTACCGACCAACGTAATCTCTATCACGGATGGCCAGATCTTCCTCGAGACCAACCTGTTTAACTCCGGTATCCGTCCGGCGATGAACGCGGGTATTTCGGTATCGCGGGTAGGTGGTGCAGCTCAAACCAAGATTATGAAGAAACTGGGCGGTAACATTCGTCTGGCTCTGGCTCAGTACCGTGAACTGGCGGCTTTTGCCCAGTTCGCCTCGGATCTGGACGAAGCCACCCGTAATCAGCTTGAGCACGGCCAGCGCGTTACCGAGTTGATGAAGCAGAACCAGTACAGCCCGATGTCTGTGGCTGAAATGGGGACCGTTCTGTATGCCGCTAACGAAGGCTTCCTTGATGACATAGATGTCACCAAAGTAGTTGAGTTCGAAGCACAATTGCTGGATTGGATGCGTGCCGAGCAAAAAGATCTGCTTGAGAAAATCGGTGCTGCCGGCAACTACAACGATGACGTTGCCGCTGGCCTGAAAGCTGCGCTGGAGAAATTCAAGACCACTCAAACCTGGTAACAGCGCCGGCCCGCTGCGGCGGGCCTGTTGGTCCAAATGAGTGTCTAACTTGAAAGGGCAGTGACCTATGGCCATCGGAAAAGAAATACGTAATCAGATCGGCAGCATCAAGAGCACGCAAAAAATCACCAGCGCCATGGAAATGGTGGCGGCGAGTAAAATGCGCAAAGCTCAGGAACGCATGCGGGCGACTCGGCCTTATGCGGAAAAGATGCGCCAGGTAATTGGACACATTGCCAAGTCCAACAAAGATTATCGGCATCCGTTCATGCTTGAGCGTGAGGTGAAGCGTGTAGGCTACATCGTTATCTCTTCTGACCGCGGCTTGTGCGGTGGTTTGAACAGCAACGCGTTCAAACTTCTGGTGCGTGAAATGCGTGACTGGAAAAATAAAGATGTTGCGATTGATCTTTGCGCAATTGGGCAGAAGGGCGCTTCATTTTTCCGCAGCTACGGCGGTAACGTGGTTGCGGCTCTTACGCACATCGGTGACGCTCCCAGCGCGGAAGCTTTGATCGGTAACGTTAAGGTAATGCTGGATTCTTTCCGGGACGGCAAGATCGACCGGTTGTACCTGATTAGCAACGAATTCGTCAATACCATGACGCAAATGCCGAAAGCACAGCAATTGCTGCCGCTGCCGGAAGGCAAAGAAGACGACATCGGTCACCAGTGGGATTACATCTACGAGCCGGATGCGCGCCCGATTTTGGATGCGCTGCTGCCACGCTATATTGAGTCCCAGGTTTATCAGGGAGTGGTAGAAAATCTGGCCTGCGAACAGGCTGCCCGGATGATTGCCATGAAGAGTGCTACCGATAACGCCGGTGACATTATTAAAGACCTGCAGTTGGTATACAACAAAGCTCGTCAGGCAGCCATTACGCAAGAGATTTCGGAAATTGTGAGCGGCGCGGCATCGGTCTGATTCGCCACAATCCTACTGGTATTATTGACTATGAAGATAGCGAGGAACCGAGCATGAGTAGCGGACACATCGTTCAGATCATTGGCGCGGTTATCGACGTGGAATTTCCACGTGATGCCGTGCCCGGCATTTACGACGCACTGCTGCTTGAAGGTGGCGAAACAACTCTGGAAGTTCAGCAACAGCTGGGCGACGGCGTTGTACGTACCATCGCGATGGGCAGCACCGAGGGCCTGAAGCGCGGCCTGAAAGCAGAAAACACACACAAGCCGATTTCAGTACCTGTGGGCACCAAGACTCTTGGCCGCATCATGGACGTTCTGGGTCGTCCTATCGACGAACAGGGCCCAATTGGCGAAGAAGAGCGTTGGGCGATCCACCGCAAAGCACCCGGTTATGCTGATCAGGCTGCATCTGCAGACCTGCTGGAAACCGGCATCAAGGTTATCGATCTGATCTGCCCGTTTGCCAAGGGCGGCAAAGTAGGCCTGTTCGGCGGCGCCGGTGTAGGCAAGACCGTTAACATGATGGAATTGATCAACAACATTGCGAAAGAGCACTCCGGTCTCTCCGTATTTGCCGGTGTTGGTGAGCGGACTCGTGAAGGTAACGACTTCTACTACGAGATGAAGGACTCCAACGTTCTTGATAAAGTAGCGATGGTTTATGGCCAGATGAACGAGCCCCCGGGAAACCGTCTGCGTGTTGCCCTGACCGGTCTGACCATCGCCGAGAAGTTCCGTGACGAAGGCCGTGATGTACTGTTTTTCGTAGACAACATCTACCGTTACACCTTGGCCGGTACCGAAGTATCCGCACTGCTGGGCCGTATGCCTTCCGCAGTAGGCTATCAGCCCACGCTGGCCCAAGAAATGGGTGAGTTGCAGGAGCGTATTACCTCCACTAAAAGCGGTTCCATCACGTCCATCCAAGCGGTATACGTACCGGCGGATGACCTGACCGACCCGTCACCAGCCACCACCTTCTCCCACCTTGACGCCACCGTGGTACTGAGCCGTGACATCGCTTCCAAGGGTATTTACCCGGCGATCGACCCGCTTGACTCCACCTCGCGCCAGCTAGACCCGCTGGTGATTGGTGAGCAGCACTACGCGGTTGCCCGTGGTGTGCAGAACGTTCTGCAGCGCTATAAGGAACTGAAAGACATTATCGCCATTTTGGGTATGGACGAGCTGTCGGAAGATGACAAGCAGATCGTATCCCGTGCCCGGAAGATTGAGCGATTTCTGTCTCAGCCATTCCACGTTGCTGAAGTATTTACCGGTTCACCGGGCAAATACGTGTCTTTGAAAGAGACTATCAGCAGCTTCGAAGGCATCCTCAATGGCGACTATGACGATATGCCTGAACAGGCGTTCTACATGGTCGGCACCATGGACGAAGCCGTCGAAAAAGCGAAGGCTATGAAATTGAAAGAAAGTAAGTAAATCTCTTTCAATTTCTGACCCAAGAGGCTTAGATAATGGCTATGACTGTACATTGCGACGTCGTAAGCGCTGAAAAGAAGATTTACTCCGGTCTGGTAGAGATGCTAATCGCTACTGGCTCAGAGGGAGAGTTGGGCATTCGGTTAGGCCATGCTCCGCTGCTGTCTGCACTCAAACCGGGCGCTGTGCGGATCATCAAGCAAGGTGGTGAGGAAGAAATTCTGTACGTGTCCGGGGGCTACCTGGAAGTACAGCCGAATCTTGTCACCCTGATGGCCGACACGGCGGTGCGCGCGAAAGACGTCGACGAGGCCGCAGCATTGCAGGCCCAGAAAGACGCCGAAGCGACACTGGCGAATAAAACGGGCGAGTTCGAGTACTACCGTGCCGCGGCCGAACTGGCAGAAGCCGCCGCTCAGCTACGCACATTGCAAAAACTGCGTAAGAACGTTCGTTAACAGCGTTCGGCAGGGCTCGCCCTGAACAAGCCGCATCCCGCGTGGGTAGCGGGTGTTGTGTCACCGTATTTGGTGAGTGCAATGCCGGCACCCACTGCAAGGATGCGGCTTTTTTATTATCTGCATCACCGTTAAACAGAGTCTGACCACAAAGGATGAGTTACCTCATGTCACCGCTGCACGTTGTTATTCTGGCCGCAGGCCAGGGCTCCCGGATGAAATCATCGCTGCCAAAGGTGCTGCACAAGGTTGCCGGGCGATCCATGCTGCACCACGTAATAGCAACCGCCCAAACCTTGGGCGCGGCGGGGATTCACGGGGTGATTGGCCATGGTGCCGATCAGGTAAAAGCCGCCTCTGCGGACCATAACGTCAGCTGGGTTATGCAGAAGCAACAGCTAGGCACCGGACATGCCGTTGCCCAAGCATTGCCAGACTTACCGGATGATGCGCGAGTGCTGGTGCTTTACGGCGATGTACCGCTGACCACGGCGGATACGCTGCAAGGGCTGGTTCAGAACCTGGATGAAAAAACCCTCGGGCTGCTAACGGTCACTCTGGATAACCCCCAGGGCTACGGCCGTATTCTGCGCAATAGTGCAGGCCAGGTAACCGCTATCGTGGAACAAAAAGACGCCAATGCGGAACAGCTGGCGATTTGCGAAGTGAACACCGGCATCCTTGCCGTCAGCGCTCGGCATCTGAAAACCTGGTTGCCACAGCTTTCTAGTAGCAACGCTCAGGGTGAATACTACCTGACCGATATCATCGCCATGGCGGTGCAGGCGGGCATGATGGTCAACGTTGCTCAACCGAGCAATGCGTTTGAAGTACAAGGTGTGAATAACCGTGTGCAGCTGGCTGAGCTTGAGCGCTGGTATCAAAGCCGCGAAGCCGAACGCCTGATGACAGAAGGAGCCACCTTGGCGGACCCGGCGCGGATAGACGTGCGCGGTGAGCTTAGCATTGGTAACGACGTGCTGATTGATGTCAACGTGGTGTTTATCGGTAAGGTGACCTTAGGTAGCCATGTGTCTATTGGCCCAGGCTGCGTGATCACCGATGCGACCATAGCTGACGGCGCGCAGATTCACGCTTACAGCGTGATTGAGCAAGCCAGTGTGGGTGAAAACGCCCAAGTTGGACCCTTTGCGCGCTTGCGGCCGGGTACACAGTTAGCGGCCAACACCAAAGTGGGTAATTTTGTTGAAACCAAGAAAACCATCTTGGGTGAAGGCAGCAAAATTAACCACCTGAGCTACATCGGCGATGCTACGCTGGGTGCCGGCGTGAACGTGGGTGCAGGTACCATCACCTGCAACTATGATGGTGTGAACAAGTTCCAGACGGTGTTGGGCGATGGCGTGTTTATCGGCTCCAACAGTGCCTTGGTCGCACCAGTCACTATTGGCGCTGGCGCCACGATCGGTGCAGGCTCGACCATCACCAAAGATGTCGCAGAGCAGGAACTGGCGGTTGCCCGCGGACGCCAGAGCAATATACCCGGCTGGCAAAAGCCGAAAAAACACTAAGCACGATTTCTTTTCACTGCTTTTCAAAACTTTTACACCGTTTTCACGACAATTTATACGACGAACAGGACAAACAGCATGTGTGGCATTGTAGGTGCGGTTTCAGAACGGGATGTTCACGGCATACTTCTTGAGGGACTGCGTCGCCTTGAATACCGCGGGTACGATTCAGCGGGTATGGCCGTGATTGACTCCGCAGCAAAGGTGCATCGCGCCCGCGAAGTGGGCAAAGTAGCGGCTTTGGCTGAAGCCATTGCTGCCAATCCGCCGGCAGGTTCTGTGGGCATCGCCCACACCCGCTGGGCCACCCACGGTGCGCCCTCGCAGATAAATGCACATCCACACATGTCTGGCGACCGATTGGCCATCGTGCACAACGGCATTATCGAAAACTATCAGGAGCTGCGCGAGGAACTGAAAGCCGAGGGCTTCGAATTCACCTCGCAAACCGACACCGAAGTGGTCGCCCACCTGATCGAGAAAAAATACCGCATCACCGGCGATCTGTATCAAGCGGTTAGCCAGGCGATCAGCCATCTGCGCGGCGCTTACGCCCTGGCGGTCATACACGCCGATGAACCCGATCACATGGTCGTGTGCCGCGAAGGGAGTCCGCTGGTGGTTGGTGTAGGCATCGGCGAGAACTTCATCG
The DNA here is from genome assembly GCF_023314135.1 of Marinobacter sp. M1C. Classification (NCBI taxonomy): domain Bacteria; kingdom Pseudomonadati; phylum Pseudomonadota; class Gammaproteobacteria; order Pseudomonadales; family Marinobacteraceae; genus Marinobacter; species Marinobacter sp. M1C. The sequence continues at coordinate 4,712,957 of NZ_CP092289.1, read as the reverse complement.
CATCTGACCAACTTGCGCTGCTGCCGGTTACCGACCGCTTCATGTTTTTAGAAGAAGGCGATATGGCCGACATTCGCCGCGACCGCATGGATATTCGCGACCGTGAAGGGCAAGTGGTAGAACGCACAGTGAGTCGCTTTGAACACGGCAGCGATTCCGCTGATAAGGGCGAATATCGCCACTTCATGCTGAAGGAAATCTTTGAGCAGCCGCGTGTAATCAAAGCCACCATGGAAGGCCGGGTTACAGCCAAAAAAGTATTGGAACAAGCGCTGGGAACGTCCGCTGGAGACCTGCTCAAGAACGTGCGACACGTACAGATTATTGCTTGTGGCACCAGTTACCACGCTGGCATGGTGGCCCGTTATTGGATTGAAGACTTGGCCGGTGTGCCTTGCTCGGTAGAAGTGGCTTCCGAGTTCCGCTATCGCAAGCATGTGATTCAGCCGGACACCCTGTTCCTGTGTATTTCTCAATCCGGTGAAACCGCCGATACTCTGGCTGCCCTACGCCAGGCAAAAAAAGCCGGCTTCCGCGCGGCGTTGGCCATTTGTAATGTTCCCGGCAGCTCGTTGGTGCGCGAATCTGATTTGGTGATGATGACCCAGGCAGGCCCGGAAATCGGTGTGGCCTCCACCAAAGCCTTCACCACCCAGCTCACCGCGTTGCTGATTTTCACTCTGGCGTTGGCGCGCCACAACGGCTTGAGCGAAGAGCGCGAAGCCGAAATCGTCGAGGCGCTTCATAAGGTGCCGGGGCAGGTCGAGCAGGTTCTGGCTCTGGACAGCGCCATCGCCGAGCTGTCTGGGGCCTTTATGGACAAAGTCCACAGCCTGTTCCTGGGCCGCGGCTCTCTGTTCCCGGTGGCGCTGGAAGGTGCCCTGAAGCTGAAAGAAATTTCCTACATACACGCCGAAGCCTATCCGGCCGGCGAGCTCAAGCACGGCCCGTTGGCGCTGGTAGACAGCGACATGCCGGTCGTCACCGTGGCCCCGAACAATGCGATGCTGGAAAAGCTCAAGTCCAACCTTGAAGAAGTTCGCGCCCGCGGCGGCGAACTGTTTGTGTTTGCAGACTCTCAAGCCAATGTGAAGGCGGAAGAAGGTCTGCACGTGTTGTCACTGCCGTCGGTACACGAGATTACCGCGCCCATCGTGTACACGGTGCCGCTACAGCTTCTGTCTTATCACGTGGCCGTGCTTAAGGGCACTGATGTAGACCAGCCGCGGAATCTGGCGAAGAGCGTGACGGTGGAATGATTTGGATTGGCGTTAGCGGTGATTTGTGGCGTGATAATAAAGTTGGTGACAAGGTAATAAAGTTGGTAACTAATGGGGTAAGTCACTGATCTGCTGTCGATAAGGAGCGTAACACTGGGACAAAGTTACCAACTTTATTTTTTAGCGCCACCCACAAGAGGGTTGCAGACGCTCCCAATTAATTTGACTCACCAGAGCAACACATCTGGTCGTTGAAGGCCGCAGGCCGGACCTCTTCAAGTCCACAGCCCCTAAAACCTGTGTGCCGTTTAGTCACACAAATTGACATAGATGAGAACTCTTGTTATCATCGCCTTCGACACTGACCAAATAAGGGCCATTTTAGAAAAAACGCTCGGTCGGGAAGTCATATAAATACGGGGAGCATGGGAATGAAAACTCAGACTAATAAGGCGGGTAAAGATCCCCGTCTCGTAGCACGAGTGGATATACAAACGCAGCAATTTATCGCGCAAGCTGCTGAGCTATCTGGGATGACAATGAGCCAGTTTCTCATTGATTCAGCCCGCTCAAAAGCTGAAGAGGTGGTGGATCGGATTACCCGCATTCGGGTTTCTGTTGAGACAGGAAATAGGATGCTGGAAATCTTGGATCGGAAGCCTCGGAAGCCATCTAGCAAGCTCGTGCAGGATGCGCTCGACTACAAGGAGTCCGTAAATGACACTGACGCAACAAACGAGGCTCACGCCGATCCAGAAACGCCATAACCGCAAGGCTTTTGATTGCGGTTATGCTGACCTGAATGAATTCCTGTCTCACAGCGCAAGAGCTTCATCTGACAAGCGAATAACCCGAACATTCGTGATAGAAGCCCCCTCCGATCCAAACAGGATCATGGCGTACATCACGCTAACCTACACAAGCTTTGACCTACCCGTTGAGTGCAAGCCTGCGCGGAAGCGGAAACTGAAAAACCCTGTCCCTGCGCTACTCCTTGCAAAAATGGCCGTCGACAATCGATACAAGGGCTCCAGCTACGGAAAGCGCCTTCTCACCTTTGCGATCAAAGAAGCATCAGAGATCTCCAAACGAGTCGGGGGTGTCGGCTTGGTGATTGACGCAAAAGACAATGACGCGAAGGCGTTTTACCTTAGCCGGGGCGGTGATGATTTCGAGATTATCGATGAGAGCGGCCTAAAGCTTTGGCTTCCCATTGATATCTGCGATGCCATCGCACATACACTGGGTGATCCGTAGGTCAAGGAGATCGTTCCCATCGCCAACGCGTTTCGCCACCGAGAATGCACTGAAACGCATGTGCGAAGGTTTGCCGGATCGGGCCAGATCCCGGATCTCCTGATCGGACAATGGATTCGGATTCATTCGCCGTTGACCATCAGACATCTAGAGGCCATCCACATCGCTTGCTGCAAGGTGTCATTCAGATCACGATGCGACTGATGGTAGAGCTGGGCCGGTGTTGGTTTTGCTAAACGAACATTGGAAATCGTGGAAAAGCCTGAGTTTAATAGTTACCGACTTTATTATCACGCAGTGCCAGCTCCGCTACTTAAACTCACTCTGAAGTTACCAACTTAATTTTCTATCGCGGCTTTTTCAGTGCGGAAAAATGCGGGCTACAGCGGCGTCTAGTTACCAACTTTATTATGATCCTACATGATTTTCACCCCATCGCCTGAGGGCGCTTTTGTCGACATTCAAAGAGCGGCTGGCTTCGGCAATAGTGTAGCCCTGATCAAGCACCAGACATACAGCTTCCTGTATGAACTCTTCTGGCGTAAAAGATCGTCGTTTCCTGGTCATCAGACACCTCACTTATGGCGGCAATATTACCACCTATGTTGGTGTCCGGAATCATTGAACCACTACACATTACCTATTCCACCGTTAAGTGTGTCATCTCCTGCACCACCTAAGAGTAAATCGTTACCACCTAAACCATTAAGTACTGTATCTGTGTCATCTCCAATTACCACTTCACTGGCATTCGTACCATCACCATTAATTCTAAAGCCAGAATAACCAAAGTCATTCAAGGCAGAGACAAGTTCAGGTTGTAAAGTGAAATCAACTCCATCCCAACCCATACGCGTTATATTTGTGCCAACGATGCGTTGCATATCAAGTAAGTCACGCACTGCTTCACCTGTTGCTTCATCAAAACGTGTTTGGAATGCGGCATCACTGGCAGCAAAATAAATCCCTAAACCATCAGCAGTTAAAGCTAAAATTAGTGTATCAAGGTAAGGTGCGTAAACCGCTGAAGGTTGCCACCCATTCCACCTGAAGCCTGCCACCCGGACCGGAGCAAAGCTGCCACCCATCGGAGCGTAGCGACGCGGGGATTTCATTGTTACTCCAAAGCGGTGGTGCCCGTCAACTTTGCTTGTCGTTTTCGCATGGACTCACCCCTGAGATTGATCTTGTAGGCGTTGTGAACCAGCCGATCCAGAATGGCATCCGCCAGAGTGGCGTCACCGATGACGTCATGCCATTCGTCGATAGGGAGTTGGCTGGTGGCGATGGTGGAACGACGGCCGTAACGGTCTTCCAGCACTTCCAACAAGTCTCTTCGGTTCTCTGCGCTCAGTTTCATGAGCCCCCAATCGTCCAGGATCAGTACATCGACTTTGGCGAGATTTGCTAGCAGTTTGGGGAACTGACCATCTCCTTTGGCGATGGTCAGTTCTCGTAGTAACCGGGTCAGGCGAACGTACTGGGCGGTGTAGCCTTCCCGACAGGCTTTGTGCGCCAGTGCACAGGCCAGCCAGGTTTTGCCAACACCGGTGGGGCCGGTAATGAGCACATTCAGGTGTTCCTTCACCCATTGGCAGCTTGCCAGGGATTGGATTAATCCCTTATCCAGGCCGCGTGAGTTCCGGTAATCCAGGTCTTCGAGAACGGCGGTGTGTCGCAGTCCAGCCCGGCGCAGCCGGCTGGTCAAGCGTCGGTTGTCTCTTTCGGTCATCTCCCGGTCAACCAGCAGTCCAAGGCGTTCCTCGAAGCTCAGTTCTGTGATGTCGGGCGTGGCTGACTGATCAGCCAGTGCAGCGGCCATGCCGGTCAATTTGAGGGCATGGAGTTTGTCCAGAGTCGGATGTTTCAGCATGTCAGGTTCCCTCAGTGGTAGTAGGCCGGGCCGCGGATGTTGTCGTGGGTATCGGGTAAGGCCAGCTCTTGCTGCTCTTCCAGGGGCTTCTGGTCCAGGCGGTGTTTGAGAATGGATTCAATGCTTTTGTAGCGGCAGCTACCCAGCATCAGGGCTCGACGGCAGGCGGCTTCCAATCGTGCCTCGCCGTAGCTCTTTCCCAGCCGGAGAATGCCCAGGCAGGAGCGGTAGGCCTGCTGCGGGTGTTTTCGGGCACCCAGGGCGGTGCGGATGAGCTTTTCCGTCGCGGGCCCGGTCTTGGCCGCCCAGGCAATCAACCGTTCCGGCGACCACTCACCGGCCTGCCGATGGGATTCGGGCATATGGGCGGCGATGGTGGTATGCCGTCCCTTCTGGTCAGAGCGGCGATGGCTAGCAATCCGGTTGCCCCGGTAAAAACACTCAATGATGTTGTGGGTGATCCGGACCTCCACTTCCTTTTTGATCAGGGTGTAGGGCACCGAGTAATAATGCCCGTCAACGGCTATGTGGTAGTCGATGTTCACCCGGGCCTTCTTCCACTCCGCGTAGACATAACGCTCTGCTGGCAGGGGCTGTAGGGCGGGTTTGTCCAGCTGTTCGAAGTGGTCGCACCGGCATCCGGGCAGCTTTCGGAAGGGGCGGCGATTGAGCTTCTCCAGCAGCTCACGGAGGGTTGCATTGAGCTGCCCCAGGGAGAAGTGCTGACGGTGGCGCAGCGCCGCCAGGATCCAGCGTTCGACGATCAGCACACCGCCTTCCACCTTGGCTTTGTCTCGGGGCTTTCGGACCCTTGTGGGGACCACGGCTACGCCGTAATGGGCGGCCATGTCCTGGTAGGTCGGGTTGAGGTCTGGCTCGTAGCGGTGGGCCTTGGTAACACCGGATTTAAGGTTGTCCGGAACCACCAGTTCCGGCACACCCCCGAGGAATTCGAAGGCCCGGATGTGGGAGCCGATCCAGTCCGGCAGCTTCTGGCTCCAGGTGGCTTCGGCGTAGGTGTAGTTGGAGGCCCCAAGCACCGCCACAAAGACCTGCGCCTCGTGGATCTCTCCGGTGGTGCGGTCAATGACGGGCACGGTCTGGCCGGCGTAGTCCACAAACAGCTTCTCACCCGCTCGATGGTCCTGGCGCATCACCAGGTCCAGCTTGCCCTGCCAGGCCCGGTAGTGCTCACAGAACCAGCTGTACTGATACCCTTCCGGGTTCGCTTGCCGGTACTCCTGCCAGAGCAGGAACAGAGTGACGTATTGACCCTTCAGTTCGTCGTGGATCTGATGCCAGTCCGGTATGCCCCGGACCTGAGCCGGCAAGTCTGGAGGGGGTGGGAACAACAGCTGCTCAAGGCGAGCCTCACCCAGATCCTCCGGCAATGGCCAGCTCAGACCGGCCTCGGCTAAACGCCGAAGATACTCGCTTACCGTGGGGCGGCTGACGCCGCAGGCCGCCGCAATCTGTCGATTACTCAGCCCTCGCTCCCATTTGAGGCGAAGGACTTCTTTGATCTTACGCATGGATAACCTCTTCGCAGGCATCGGGTCTTCTCCGGATGAAAAGACTCAGAGTACCGTTAAGTTATCCCGCGCCGGACGGTTTCGATGGGGTGAGTCAGGCAGCCTGCCGGGGTGGCAGCTTTGCCGTGGAATCAGTGGCAGCTTTCGCGTGGAATGGGTGGCAGGCTTCGACTGGAATCAGTGGCAACCTTGGTCTGGAATACGCAGTAAGGTTCTAGTCGAGTTTGTAATAACAAACCGTCATAAACGGATTGACGTAATGACTCATAAGATTGATCAAGGAAGTTACGGCGTGCAGCAAAAAAATTAAGATTTACTTCTGTCGCACCGTCAGCAGGTGAAACAAAGGTACGGCCATTAAAACGTTCAAGAATTTGTAGCTTATTGATCCATTCATCGTAGCCTGCTGAGCCTTCCGCAAAACCGGATACAGAAATATTTGTCGGCAAGCCGTCATAAGCACCATCAGCTATTACTGCAAGCTCAGAGGTTTGACTCCACTCGGTTAATAACCCATCAAGCAACGCCAATTGTTCATCACGTGTAGTCGCCACATCATACTGTGTCAGTATTACAGCAAGTGTAGGACTTAAACTTGCCGCTTCACGCAAGTTACGTACCTGACCGGAACCATTCATATCAGGCAAAGCTTCAGCTTCAGGCGTTAAAGGAATACTATCGGTAAACTGACTAATAAACGTGTTTTCAGCTAAATCAATATCACCCAACTCAGCTGACACACTACCCACATCAGATCTTGAACCACCACTACGAACATAAGTACCAATATCAGCAAGAAGGTTACCATTAGCTAGGGGTTGTGAGTTTTCAGTGCTTTCTACATTAATAGAAATAACACCCGCTTCATCTAGCGTTTTAAGTTCACCTTCTTGTGAAATACCATCACTGTTTAAATCTTGCCAAACACGTAAATTAGCAAAGTTGGCATCATTCACATCAACTATACCATCATCAGGTTTAATCCAGCCTTTTCCTGCTTTATTACCATCACCATCGTGATCAAATAGAATGGGGTTGGCTAAATTAATACCAACCGTTTCCAGGCCATCACCATCTAAATCTAGAGTGAGAGGATCACGACGTTGTACAGAAACTTGTGCTGTATTAAAGAAATCAACAATATCTGCTCCAATTGACTCTGACCATGGAACAACATCATTGTAATGCCATGCAATAGAGGTTTTAGCTATCCCATCTAAGCCTTCCCATGCAATATCCCACTCAACTAAGCGATCTGTCCAAGAATCATATATAGGTGCATCTTCATCACTAGCAAAACCGGCACACCATTCCATAGTTAAATAAGTACGAGCAGCTAACTCTGCTTCTAATGTAAAATTTCCTGCAGACTCTAATACTGTACTCCAATACGCTTCTCTAGAAGTATCATCTTGCATCACCTAAAATAGACTATTTAATGTCCATGCATCTTTACTTAGCCCATTTTGATTAAAAACAACACTATGGAAATCCCATGCTTCTCGCGCAGTAATATCCCGAGTTACAGCTCCTGAACCAATTTGATTTCGCAATTTGTCAATGTAACCATTAGCCATATCTGTTTTAATTTGATCGAGATCACTAAGGAAACACTGATTTATTCTTCTCACGTTGTCGGTTTGGTAAAATGGTACCTCATCCGCAGGAATAGCCAGAGACTGTCATGAAGCAAACGAGTTTCGCCTAGGCAGAGTTTGCTGCCAAGAAAAAGACGACCCGCCGTGAGCGATTTTTGGCAGAAATGGAGCAGGCCGTGCCTTAGCCGAGGCGGCTGAAAGCTCTTTCACCATACTACTATCCTGATTCGCGCGGTAAACGGGGCCGCCCCCCAATACCTTTCAAGCGCATGCTGCGGATGTACTTTGTGCAACAGTGGTATGCCTTGGCGGACGAAGCGCTGGAAGACGCCATCTATGACAGCCAGGCGCTGCGCAATTTTGTTGGGATTGACCTGGCTGTGGAATCGGTCCCGGATGCCACGACGCTGTTGAAGTTCCGCCACTTACTGGAAAAGCAGGCCTTAACCCAGGTGATCTTCGAGCAGATCAACGGCCACTTGGCGGACCGCGGCATGCTCATGCGTGAGGGTACGATCGTGGATGCCACTATTATTGCGGCACCGCCCTCCACCAAGAATAAAGCGAAGGCGCAGGACCGAATCGTCGGACCGCCAGAAATGCACCAGACCAAAAAAGGCAACGAGTGGTACTTCGGCATGAAGGCGCATATTGGCAAGGATGCGGACTCTGGACTGGTCCACAGTCTAATGGGCACGGCCGCCAATGTAGCAGAGAACAACGGCGCATTCTTTACCGTGTACCCCAACGCCGCCGCGACAGCAGGCGATACCGTCACGCTGGCCTTTGCAAGGCCTACCCGCCAACACTATTGCTCCCACCACATGACGGCGCACGCGGTACAAAAAAACACTTGGAGTCTTTCCCTATGAAAGCACACGTCCAACCCCGTCGACGCGCGCCCCTGCTACTCAGTCTAAGCCTGCAAGGGGCATCCATTTGCACAGGCAATCCGGCACTGGCACAGCCGGTAAAAGCGTTAACCCCACAACAGATTGAAATCGAACGAAAGGCAGGATTCGAGGGCGAATATTTCTTGACGTGTAGTGAAGACCCGGTCTGTATCCCCTCTACGAAAAACCTCAATCAATTTCGCAAATTGGATTTTGATGAGTGTGCGCCGCGTTTGTCAGAAAAATATCCTGAGTTCTCTCGGCCAGAGTGGAAAGAAGTGCCGCTGGATTTGGATATCGCAGAAAGGGCATTTAAAGATCTTTCGGTGGAGTTTGAAGACCGCGTTGAGTATAAAAATAACACATTGGAAATGGAACAGAAGTGGCAAAACTGGCTTAAAGAAACCGCCGAGTTACGTGCTGCAGGGCAAGTCAAGATGTGGCTGACCGAGGTGGACATCAACAACGACGGCATCCCCGACCCAATTGCACGCGTGCAATATGCGCATCCTGCCCGTGAAACAACGTGGTTGTGCGTACAGCCATAGCGGCTTGCGCTACTCGTCGCCAAGCCCCGAATCTCTCTTTGGCCCGTTTAAACATTTTTATTTCAGCCGGGACGCAGACATCATCTACTCAAAAAATACCGAGCTGAACTACAGCGTGGAATGGTCTGAGGGGCCGCCGGTCCGATTCCGGATAGACAGAAGATAGGTGCAACCCGTGGGGTGCTGGTTGAGCTGTCGCGCACTAGAGCAAGCTCACCTGTTCCCGTCCGCTACATCAACTGGGCACCCACCGGCAGCTACCGTCGGCTGCAACGTAAATCCACAACAACGAAACACACTAACTAAGGGAAAAAACCATGGCCAATCCAATCATCAAACTAGCTTTCAGTCCATCCCTAACCGTCTTGTCACTCGTTTGCTGCTTGACCGCGCCGCACGCGATTTCTCAAACTCAATCTGTCAAAAAGCTGCCCATTGAAACCGAGGCACAGCGGCTGGATGCAGTTCGAATCCTCATCAGCCAGGAAAAATCGCGCCGACTCGGCGGCGGCCCGGATGGCAAACCTAAAAGCTCAGCAGCGTTCTGCGAACGCATGCTGGATGACTTGCTGAATCACAAGGACTTCAAGGCCATTGAGCCGGTGGCGGTATTAGACTTTGACTACCCGATTTGGAATTTGGATCTTCCCAAGACTCAAAGACAAAAGAATGAGCGCATTGCAGCCAAAAAACTTGGCCCGACACTGAACAATAATTTGCAGCACTGCGCAGTTGATGAAGGAGCCAACCATGCATGGAAGTTTTTTGGGTTTAATGGATCGGCAGGTGCGCCACCCTTTCGCGTCTATGTGCTACCCGAGCGCGTGAATCCATTTCCCGAATCCCAACTCGTGTATTGGTCAGAGTATGTGGAAAAAACGGGCTCCGGAAGAAAGGGCTATTCCTGGGTGAATCTAGATATTTGTGCGCATACAAACGGCATTTCCGTGTGGACCGATTCTATGAAGTTAAGAAATGACTACCAAGGCCAACAATCAGCCTTGACAAGCTATCAAGGCAAGTTGGTGGCATGGGATATGACTCGTAATGTTTTCTTTGGCGCTGAGCAAATTGAACCGAAACGCGAAACGCAAATGAAATCGAAAACCTTCTGTCTTTGGGAAACCTATGCAGAAGAAACTGTCAATAAGTAACCTATCAAAGGAATTCGTCATGACCATTGTTATCCATACTATTGCAAATCAAGATGCCGTTGCCCGTCGGCTAATTCAAGGGAGCGAGGGAAGTAATTTGGCGCTTCCAACCAATGTTGGCGACCATACCGTTACTCTGGGATTCGGCTTCACGTTTCTTCGGAAGGGCGCAGACGGGGCGTGGAGTGTTTTAGGTTCTCTCGCACAAGATTTGGCGTCTGTAAGCATTGCGCTTACAGATGGGCAAGACAGGCAGTTGGTTGGCATTAGAAATGCCCTAAACAGCCCTAACACGACGCTAGCCGACACCCTCATCACCCAGTTCCGCACAGGCTGGACTGCAGCCCCTATCACTGACTCAGAGGCGGAAACCCTGTTTGGTGCCGAGTTACAGCGTGCCAAAGACGCCGTCAAAGAGCGATTTGGCACCCATTTGCAACAGTCGAATGGCGATGCCCTATACGCAGCGCTGGACAACACACGCGAGATGGCGGGTTTGCTCTCACTTGCCTATAACGCACAAACGTTGATTGGCCCCGGCCTTACCAATGCGCTGTGGACAGGCGACCGCGCAGAAGCATGGTTTCAGATTCGTTATGACTCCAATGGTGGTGCTGCATTAGATCTCCGAGCTGGCCTTGCCAAGCGGCGTTTTGCGGAAGCGCAATACATCGGTCCGTTTTCTGACCCCGCCAATGCCACTCCCAACGAAGTTCAAAACGTCTTTTGGATGCTGCAAAAGAATCGCGTGGCCATCATGGCCTACGAGGAGAAGTTTGGCTCTCCTCCTAACGGATTGACAGCCACTGATGGAAATAGGGTTGCTGCTGCAAATCGTGACTTGGGTGCTGCAGTTGCTTTTGCCGGACTCGGACAGGTACCCACCCTCGTCGAAGCCCTCAATCCCGCGAAAACCGCCCTCCTAACTGACCTACGCACCACAAACCCCGAACTCGCCGCCAAGCTGCAGGATGCGCAATGGATATCCACCAACATCTACCTCAACGGTAACACCGGTGGCACCCTTGATAGCTTGGCCTATGAGACTGGAAACTTCAAAACCAACGGTGCAGAGGACTTGATGATCGGCGGCACGGGTGCCGACATATTGAAGGGCAATAAAGGCAAAGATTTACTCATGGGCAATGCAGGTGCCGATACCCTGGATGGCGGCGCAGGCGACGACGTTTTAGTTGGTGGCATTGGCTCTGACACCCTCAAGGGCGGCGCAGGCACCGACACTTACGTTTTCAAGGCAGGCGAAGGCCAGGACACGATCACAGACAGCGACGGTCTGGGCAGCGTGATTATTGGCGGCGCTGCTGCTCTTGCAGGAGCGGGACAATCCGACTACAAACTGGTTGGAAACAAGGGTAAGTGGAGCGTCAACAATGGCCAAACCGTCTACACCCTGGATGAAGCCCGAAAGAGCCTGGTCATCAGTGGCACTGCGCTGGGGGCGAACAACACAATCACCCTTACCGACATTGACGTCGCAAAAATCAAGAGCAGCGGTTATCTGGGCATCACACTCACCAACACCGACCAGCTGGCCCTGGTTCAAGGTGGGGGTAGCAACGTCTTCGGCGTTGAAGGTTTCGACCCAGCCAGTCTTGAGGGCCAGCAGACCGACGTAGCAGAGAACAACGGCGCAGTCTTTACCGTGTACCTCAACACCGCCGCGACAGCAGGCGATACCGTCACGCTGGCCTTTGCAAGCCTGGGTGACAAGTTCCAGGCCATCCTGGGCGACAGCACCGTAGCCGCCGACGGCGCAGTCATCACCCTGGTTGACGGGCAGACCGAGGTTCGCTTTGCGCTGGTGCAGACGGGCGAGCTTAGTGCCGATGCAACGGGCGCTTTTAGTCTGAAATTTGCCGGTATTGACGGTAGTACCAGCAACAGCAACAGCTGGGGCCTGAACGTCAAGGACAGCGGTGAGACCCTGAGCACCTTGAACGGCGACTATCGGGTGCGCACCAAGATTAACGAGGGCCCGCCCATCAACCGCCTGGACCAAAACGACAATCCAATGACCGTGGTTGCTACCGGTGATGCGTACTACGTGCAGGACAGCCATGGCAATCTGGTAGGCGGCAGCGGTGAATTAATCACCAACAATACCCTCTACGGTAGCGACGGCAATGACAAAATTAACGGTGGGATGGGCAACGACGCCCTATCTGGGGGGTATGGCAACGACCAGATTGACGGCGGCGAAGGCGACGACATGATTGGTGGTGGTGGTGGCTCGGACAACATACAGGGGGGCGACGGCAACGACTTCATCGCCAGCGCCTCCAACATACTGAATAACCGCCAGCAGCTTAGTGCCAGCGACCTGTGGAGTCGCTGGGGCCAGCCTGCCGGAGTCCTTGTGACGTCCAGCGGAGCCACCTGGGGAACATATTCTGGCGCCCAGAGCGGCACACATACGGTAACCCTTGGAGATGGCATCATGCCGGGCATTGTCGACGCATTCGGTGACACCATTGACGCCGGGGCCGGTGATGACACGGTTCTCGCCAGTTGGGGTGCGGACCGTGTGCAAGGGGGCGCAGGCAATGACTATATCTTCGGCTTGGCCGGGGCAGACATCCTTGAAGGCGGTGAAGGCGATGACTATATCCAGGGTGACGGTACCACCCGGCCGGGTTACGTTGACTCTGTAGACGCTCAGTACCATGGTGCAGACTTTTTAGACGGCGGTCTCGGTGACGACTACCTCATTGGCGGCGGCAAAGATGACACCCTGTACGGCGGCGTTGGTGCAGACACTTTGTTTGGTGATGACCAAGCCTTGGCGGGCGAATTTCATGGCAACGACACTCTCGATGGCGAGGAGGGTAACGACACCCTGACCGGTGGTGGCAAAGACGACATACTGTTGGGCGGCGTTGGTGCAGACACTTTGTTTGGTGATGACCGACAAGCCCAGTTGGACGGCAACTTTCACGGCAGTGACATTCTGTATGGTGACGATGGTGACGACGGCTTAGTCGGCGGTGGAGGGGACGATATGCTGTACGGTGGCCAAGATAACGACATCTTGCTCGGGGACGACGATAGCGAGGTGCATCTCGCCGGGCAATACCATGGCAACGACATTCTGGACGGCGGCGACGGTAACGACACCCTGCTCGGTGGTGGCAAAGACGACATACTGTTGGGCGGCAATGGGGCGGATTTATTACAGGGTGATTCTAACGAGAATCAGTTGGGCGGCGCATTCCACGGCAATGACATTCTGGATGGCGGCGACGGCAACGACCGGCTGTTTGGGCAAGGGCGTGACGATCTTTTGATCGGCGGCGCTGGTGACGATTATCTCAACGGCGACGGCCACCTGTCCCAAGTTGCAGCCGAGTTTCACGGCAACGACACTCTTTATGGCGGCGACGGTAATGACACACTGGACGGCGGCGGCGGGGACGACATCTTGAGCGGCGGCGTTGGTGTAGACATTTTGTTTGGTGATGACCGAGCCTTGGCGGGCGAATTTCATGGCAACGACACTCTCTATGGCGAGGAGGGCAACGATTCCTTGGTCGGCGGCGGCAAAGATGACACCCTGTCTGGCGGCGTTGGTGCAGACATTTTGTTTGGTGATGACCGACAAGCCCAGTTGGACGGCAACTTTCACGGCAGTGACATTCTGAATGGTGACGATGGTGACGACATCTTAGTCGGCGGTGGAGCGGACGATACGCTGTACGGTGGCCAAGATAACGACATGTTGTTCGGGGACGACGATAGCGAGGTGCATCTCGCCGGGCAATACCATGGCAACGACATTCTGGACGGCGGCGACGGTAACGACACCCTGATCGGTGGTGGCAAAGACGACATACTGTTGGGCGGCAATGGGGCGGATTTATTACAGGGTGATTCTGTCGCGACTCAGTTGGGCGGCGCATTCCACGGCAATGACATTCTGGTTGGCGGCGACGGCAACGACCGGCTGTTTGGGCAAGGGCGTGACGATCTTTTGATCGGCGGCGCTGGTGACGATTATCTCAGCGGCGACGGCAGCCTGTTCGAAGTTGCAGCCGAGTTTCACGGCAACGACACTCTGGATGGCGGCGATGGCAACGACACTTTGTTCGGTGGCGGCGGTGATGACATCCTGGACGGCGGTACTGGCAACGACATGCTGCAAGGCGGCGATGGCAACGACACTTATTATGTGGCGCAGGGCAGCGGTATCAAGCATATCGAGGACGTAGCAGGTTGGAACACGCTTGTTCTCGAAGGTGGCTTTAACCTCAATTCGGTACATCTCTCGCTTGGCTCTCTGGTGATTAGTAACGCCTCGGGCAGCAGTGAGATACATCTTGATGGTGTGGACTACGACAACCTGAGCGGTACCTCGCCTATCGATGAAGTGCAGTTCTCTGATGGCACCACGATGACCATCGCACAGTTGATTGAAGCCGTACCTATCGAGATACCTGGCACAGACAATGCCGACACCGTGCGTGGCACCTCGGGCAACGACAAGATTACCGGAGGCAAGGGCAACGACACCCTCACCGGCGGAGCAGGTGCGGACATGTATTTATTTGGCCGCGGCGATGGTCAGGATACGATCAACGACTTCAATGTTTCCGGCGCAGACAAGCTAGTGTTCGGAGTCGGAATTGCGACTGGCGATATCACGGCGAGCTACCTGGGCTTTGACCTGGTGATCAAAGTCAACGACCCCAACAACGCAGCAGCCACCGACCAGATCACCCTTAAAAACTGGGATAACAGCAGTGATCAGACCGAGCAAGTGCAGTTTGCCGACGGCACGGTATGGACAGCGGCCAAGCTCACCGACCTGACTAACCCGACCACGCCAACCAATCCGACAACAACCATCACCGGCACCGATGCGTCAGAGACGGTCACGCTGGCGTCGGATACCACCTGGTTCGATGCCAAAGGCGGCAACGACACGATCACGTCCGGCAACAGCCATGCGACGCTCTACGGCGGCGACGGCAACGACACCATCACGGACACTGGCGGCAACGACGTTATCGACGGCGGTGCGGGCAACGACACCATCACGGACACCGGTGACCGGTACACGATCTTTGGCGGCACAGGCCACGACACCATGACCGCCATCGGGGGCACTGGCACGATCGAAGGCGGCGACGGCAACGACACCATCACCACCAGCCATGGCAACGATCTCCTTGACGGCGGCACCGGTGATGACATCCTCACCGGCGGCGCAGGCGACGACCTCTACTGCGTGGACTCGGCAGGCGACACCGTGAGTGAAAGCGCCCACGAAGGACGTGACACGGTGAATGCGTCGATCACGTACATCTTGGGTAGTGATGTTGAGAACCTGAACCTCACCGGGAGTACCGCGATCAACGGCACGGGCAACGCCCTGGACAACGTGCTCAGCGGCAACAGCGCCAACAACACCTTGAGTGGTGGACTGGGCAGCGACACCTACCAGCTGGGCCGGGGCGCAGGGGCCGACACGATCGTGGAGAGCGACACAACGGCAGGTCACACCGACGTCGCCCAGTTTGGCGCAGACATCGGCACCGATCAACTGTGGTTCCGCCAGGATGGCAACGACCTGGAGGTCAGCCTCATCGGCACCGACGACCAGTTCTCACTGAGCAACTGGTATCTGGGGGATGCACACCATGTGGAGCAGTTCAAGACCAGTGATGGCCAAACGCTGCTGGACAGCCAGGTGCAAAACCTGGTGAGTGCAATGGCGGGGTTTGCACCTCCAGCGGCTGGGCAGACCACCCTGTCTGCGAACTATGCAGCGGCACTGACGCCGGTGATTGTGGCCAATTGGCAGTAGACCTCGCAAGTGAAGAATGGAACCCCTGTTCCCTGCAATAGGGGTTCCCGAATGTGATGTTCATGCGTCCATAACATGGCCCTCAAGCCCGCCAGTTGAAACACATCGGTGTTGGCCAAGAGACTCACGCGTTCTCCCAACAAGTTCTCAAGGACGTGCTTGCTGATGGCTATTTCAGAATAGGCCGTGGCCCGATCCGGCGTGGCGAGAATCGGGTGCGACACGGTGTGTGCGCCAATCTGCATCCCCGCCCGGCGAAGGGCGCGCACCTTGTCGGAGGTCCTCATCAAGTCGGTGGGCAGTCGCAACACCGGCAAACGTGTGCGGCGCACCGGCGGGCGACATCCGCTCAAGCGGGTTTCACCATGACTTTACGCGGCTTGCGCCAGTCATTATTTATAAAAAAATTAGCACAGTTTTCAGTAAAGTACACTGCAAAAAAACAAGACCACCCAATAGGGATGGTCATCAGAGGAGGCTCGTATGTCATCCAATTCAAGTCTGCTGGCGATCAATGGCGCGAGCACAGACAAGCAACAATCCAGCAACGCTGACCCTCTGGCCGTCCTGTGCGCCGTCGCCCGCCTGCACCAAACCGCTGCCGACCCGGCCACGCTGGCGCATCAACTGGGCTTATCGGGTAGCGACCGGCTTACCCCTTCCGATGTGCTGCGCGCCGCCCAGCACATCGGCCTCAAAGCCAAACTGGTGCGCACCGCCATTGAGCGCCTGGGACTCACCGCCTTGCCGGCGCTGGCGCTGATGCGCACAACTGATGAATCCTTGCGCCTGGTGATCCTGGCGCAAAGCGACGGCAAGCGGGTCTTGCTTCAGGACGCCAGCAGTGCCCGCCCCACCATCGAGCCGATCGACGTCTTTGCCGCCCGCTGGAGCGGCCAACTCATCCTCATCAGCAGCCGGGCAAGCGAAGCCGGTGAACTCGCCAAGTTCGACTTCTCCTGGTTCATCCCGGCGCTGGTCAAATACCGACGCCTGCTCGGTGAGGTCTTGCTGATCTCCTTCATGCTGCAACTCTTCGGCCTGGTCAGCCCGCTGTTCTTTCAGGTGGTGATGGACAAAGTGCTGGTGCACAAAGGAATGACCACGCTGGACGTGCTGGTCATCGGGCTGGTGATTGTGGTTATCTTCGAGAGTGTGCTCAGTGCCCTGCGTGCCTATGTCTTCAGCCACACCACCAGCCGCATTGATGTCGAACTGGGGGCACGCTTGTTTCGCCACCTAGTGCAACTGCCCCTGGCCTACTTCCAGTCCCGGCGCGTGGGTGACTCGGTGGCGCGCGTGCGTGAACTCGAAAACATCCGCGCCTTTCTCACCGGCAACGCCCTGACCGTTTTGCTGGACGTCTTCTTCTCGGTCGTCTTCATCGGGGTGATGCTGATCTACAGCGTGCCGCTGACCTTGATCGTGCTGATCAGTCTGCCGTTGTACTTTGGGCTGAGCCTGGCGGTGGTTCCGATCCTGCGTCAACGCCTGGATGTCAAGTTTGCCCGGGGGGCCGAAAACCAGGCGATGCTGGTGGAGACCGTCACCGGCATCCAGACCGTCAAAGCCTCGGCACTGGAGCCCGCTTTTGGCAAACGCTGGGATAGCCAATTGGCGTCTTATGTCTCGGCCAGCTTCAAATCCCAGAACCTCGCCACCCTGGCCAACGAGGGCGTCAACCTGATCGGCAAGCTGGTCAATGCCGCCACGCTGTGGTACGGCGCGCATCTGGTCATGGGCAATGACTTGACGGTGGGCCAGTTTGTCGCCTTCAACATGTTTGCCCAGCGCGTTAGCCAGCCTATCATGCGCATGGCCCAACTCTGGACCGACTTTCAGCAAACCGGCATCTCGGTGGCGCGCCTGGGCGACATTCTCAACACCCGCACCGAAGTCGCCCCCAGCAGCACCGCACAGTTGCCGCGCCTGGTGGGGCGCATCACGCTAGACCAGGTCACCTTTCGCTACCGCCCGGAAGCGCCGCCGGTGTTAAACACCATCAGTCTGGACATTCAGGCCGGGGAAGTCATCGGCATCGTCGGGCGTTCGGGCTCCGGCAAAAGCACCCTGACCAAACTGGTGCAGCGCCTGTACACGCCCGAGGGCGGGCGCTTGTTGGTGGACGGCATCGACATCAGCCTGATTGACGCTGCACAGCTCAGGCGTCAGGTCGGCGTCGTGCTGCAAGACAACCTGCTCTTTAACCGCTCGGTCAGAGAAAACATCGCCATTACCGACCCGGCCGCACCGATCGAGGCCGTCATCCAGGTGGCACAACTCGCCGGGGCGCATGAGTTTATCAGCGAATTGCCCGAGAGCTACGACACTGTGGTCGGCGAGCAGGGCAGTTCTTTAAGCGGCGGTCAGCGCCAACGCGTGGCGATTGCGCGCGCCCTCTTTACCAACCCCCGAATTCTGATCCTTGATGAAGCCACCAGCGCGCTGGACTACGAGTCCGAGGCCATCATCCAGCACAACATGGCTCCGATCTGCCAGGGCCGCACTGTGCTCATCATCGCGCACCGTTTAAGTTCGGTGCGTCAGGCCCACCGGATCATCGTGATGGACAAAGGCCAGATTGTGGAGATCGGCTCGCATGAAGCTTTGGTGAAACAGCCGCAAGGTTTGTACGCGCACTTGTGGCGTCTGCAAGATGGCGGCAAACCAACGGAAGGCGCGACGGAAGGTGGCCCCGCATGAGTGAAGCCACGCCGCCCCCACATCCGGTGCATCCGGTGCGCGAACTCCTGGCGCGCTATCAAGCCGTCTTTAAGGCCGCTTGGGCGCACCGCACTGAGTTGGCCGGCCCCAGTCGCATGGCCGATGAAATTGCTTTTTTACCCGCCGCCTTGAGTTTGCAGGAAACTCCGGTTCATCCGGCCCCGCGCCGACTGGCCTGGGGTCTGATGCTGCTCTTTGTGCTGGTCCTGCTTTGGACTATCTTCGGGCGGGTGGACATTGTGGCGGTGGCACCGGGTCGCATCATTGTCAGTGAACGCACCAAGGTCATCCAACCGTTAGAGGCCAGCGTGGTGCGTAAAGTGCTCGTCAAAGACGGGGATCGGGTACAGGCCGGACAAGTGCTGGTCGAACTCGACCCGACCATGGCCACAGCCGACAAAGCCAGTGTGCAGGAGCAACTCAAAACGCAGGCCTCGGAGGTAATGCGCACCCGGGCGCTGCTGCAGTCACTGGCCCAGTCCAAACTCCCCACCCCGGTGCTGCAGCAACTGACAGGGGAGGCGCGTCCGGTCATGGACCCGCAAGCGACCCAGGCCATCCAGGCGCAACTGCAGTCCGAATGGCAAGACATCCGCGGCCAACTGGGCAAACTTGACGCCGAAGCAGCGCACCGCCAACTGGAGATAGGCACCGTACAGGCGACCATCACCAAGCTCGAAGCCACCGTGCCGATGGCGCAAATCCGCGAAGCCGACTACCTGCGACTGGTGGGCCAAGGCTACGTCTCCGGGCACGCCACGCAGGACAAAACCAGGGAGCGCATCGAGCTTGAGCGCGACCTCTCGACCCAACGCGCTCGTTTGCTTGAAGTCCAGGCCACGGCCCGCGAGACCGAGTCCGCCAAGGCCGCCTACCGCTTTGAGACCCTGCGCACCTTAAGCGACCGCCACGCCACGGCGGCCTCCCAGTACAGCCAGTTGCAAGGCGAGCTGCGCAAAGCCAGCCAGCGTGAACGCTTGACGCATTTGCGCGCTCCGGTGGATGGCGTCATCCAGCAGCTGGCGATTCACTCTGTGGGCGGTGTGGTGACCAGTGCCCAGGCGCTGATGATTGTGGTGCCCGATAGCAGCACGGTGACAGCCGAGGTGAGCATTGCCAATCAGGACATTGGCTTTGTCAGCGTCGGACAAATGGCGGCGGTGAAGCTGGAGACCTTTGCCTATACCAAGTACGGCACAGTGCAGGCCCGGGTTGACATCGTGACGGCCGATGCGGTGACCGATGAGAAGAACGGCTCCTACTACCCGGCCCGGCTGACCTTGAGCGAGAAAGACATGCTGATTGACGGCAAGCGGGTGAAGTTGAGTCCGGGCATGAATATCACAGCGGAGATCAAGACCGGGCAGCGCCGGATTATTGAGTACCTCTTGAGTCCGGTGCAGCGGGCGGGGAGTGAGAGTTTGCGGGAGCGGTAGGGTGGCACATGCAATACAGAAATACGATCAACCACAGGAAGAAAATACAATGAATTCAATAGCCACTGACGACCCTCAACAGGGTGCTACAGGATTTTTTAATGCTGAAAAAGGAATAAAAGGGCAGCATCCCCCTTTAATCTTGAATGGATCCGTTAAGGCCGCAACAGTGAGCCGCACATGAGCCAGCAACCTGAACCCAACAAAGCAACCAAGCCGAAGTTCGTGCGGCCCATTACGGTTTGGATGGGTGTACTGGCGCTTTGCCTGGCATTGATCACATTCATGTTGAATCGCACCGAGCTGGCCGAGGCCTATGAAAGGGTCACATGCGGCAAGGCATGCCCTTCGTTGACGGCGGAGGAACTAAGAGTGAATGTCATCAAGGCTTACCTGCATTACCGTTTGAACGTCATCATCAACTGGCGTGACTATGGTCATAGCGAATCACTGGCGCTGTTGCCAGTCGATCTCACAGCCGAGAGCTTGCCACAAGGCATCCAGGATTCGACACTCCTTGCCACCCTGACTACCAACGGCCTACTCCTCCAAACACACGCGCAGATCGATGCACTGGAGACAAGCGTTCTGGTCACCCATCCCTCAATCACGAAGTATTCATTGTATCTCCGCGAGGCAGAGGTCATACCAATGCGGAGCATACGGCCCGCAAGCCCGCAGGAAATGCAAGCCTTCCTTCAGGTGTACCCAGCCGGTTTGCGACGCATTGGCCGTTGGGAACGGCTGCGCGGCTATGGCCAGCATTTCTTCTGGATCTCCGAGTACTGGGGGCTGAGCCTGGCGTGCTGCGATGGCAAAGGCGATGAAAATGAGGCGAGCACCGTTTCGTGGCTAAAGCTCAGCAGCCTGAAGTCAATCCAAGCAAAGCGCTCTGGAGTATTCGCAGTATCTGACCGTGGTGCCATCTTTTTTTGGCAATCCGCGGGCGAAAACGGGCTGTCTTTGTCTTACAGAATATTCCGATCACCAACGCAACAACCAACCTTTAAGGAAATCCCATGACTATGCCAACTGCAGAAGAAATTCTTTGTCTGTACCTCTACGGGCAGAAAACACCGCCTGCCCCTGCCGACTTGAAGTCGGACACGCTTATTCGGCCCACCGGCGATGGCCAAGAGCCATTGATCGTTGATCTGGACGAATACATGACCACGGGTGGCGGCCGTTTTGTGGGAGTAGAAAATTTTCGTTATGTGCGTAACTTCTTGGCGGGCAGCGATTACATAGAAAAGCTACAGCCCGGAACCTACACTACTAAAGAGTTGCGTGATGCTTACGAAATAACACCGGAAGAAGGTCGACTGTCGATTCAGCAGTATTACTTGGGTATAACGGCTTATGATTACATGGATCGAGCCTACGTCTTCGGCACCAGTGGCTTTGAAATCGAAGAACATACAAAGTTCATCGTCAATCCTAATGGCAGTCGGGAGATCCTTGGCATTGAGGTTGTGCCGGTAAATGAGGACTTCGACTTCGTTAGTACATCATGGGCCGCAAAGGTCACCAATGGGATGACAGAAGACCGCATTGACCCTTCGGGTATTGGCCGTACGGTGCCGATCATCTTCAAGGATAGCCTCCTCAACGACAACAAACAGAATTTGACCGGCGAAGACTGGAACCGGTTGGACCAGGATAATAGCCAGAGCGAAGTCGGCAATATCTTCTTCAGATACGGCCAGTTCTTGCACCCAGTGCCCAGGGCGATCCCGGTGGCCTCTTTTGCCGCGCTGATGGTGCGGTTCGCCGCCTCAGGCATCATCGACTACAAAGATGCCGAAGGCCGCTTCGTCTACTATGACGGCGTTTCGCCAACCAATAACGGCATACTAAATGCAGCGGACGGTTTAGACAAGGTACAGTACCAAGGTGCGCTGTACGGCGGCGCGGTGGCTTTAATGGGCGGCGCTGGCAATGACACCTTGAATGGCGGCGCAGGCGACGACACCCTCAAAGGCGGCGCAGGCACCGACACTTACGTTTTCAAGACAGGCGAAGGCCAGGACACCATCACAGACAGCGACGGTCTGGGCAGCGTGATTATTGGTGGCGCTGCTGCTCTTGCCGGAGCGAAACAATCCGACTACAAACTGGTTGGAAACAAGGGTAAGTGGAGCGTCAACAATGGCCAAACCGTCTACACCCTGGACGAAGCCCGAAAGAGCCTGGTCATCAGTGGCACTGCGCTGGGGGCAAACAACACCATCACCATCACCGACATTGACGTCGAAAAAATCAAGAGCAGCGGTTATCTGGGTATCACACTCACCAACACCGATCAGGTGGCTCTGGTTCAAAGCGGGGGTAGCAACGTCTTCGGCGTCGAAGGTTTCGACCCAGCCAGTCTTGAGGGCCAGCAGACCGACGTAGCAGAGAACAACGGCGCATTCTTTACCGTGTACCTCAACGCCGCCGCGACAGCAGGCGATACCGTCACGCTGGCTTTTGCAAGCCTGGGCGACAAGTTCCAGGCCATCCTGGGCGACAGCACCGTAGCTGCAGACGGCGCAATCATCACCCTGGTTGACGGGCAGACCGAGGTTCGCTTTGCGCTGGTGCAGACGGGCGAGCTTAGTGCCGATGCAACGGGCGCTTTTAGTCTGAAATTTGCCGGTATTGACGGTAGTACCAGCAACAGCAACAGCTGGGGCCTGAACGTCAAGGACAGCGGTGAGACCCTGAGCACCTTGAACGGCGACTATCGGGTGCGCACCAAGATTAACGAGGGCCCGCCCATCAACCGCCTGGACCAAAACGACAATCCAATGACCGTGGTTGCTACCGGTGATGCGTACTACGTGCAGGACAGCCATGGCAATCTGGTAGGCGGCAGCGGTGAATTAATCACCAACAATACCCTCTACGGTAGCGACGGCAATGACAAAATTAACGGTGGGATGGGCAACGACGCCCTATCTGGGGGGTATGGCAACGACCAGATTGACGGCGGCGAAGGCGACGACATGATTGGTGGTGGTGGTGGCTCGGACAACATACAGGGGGGCGACGGCAACGACTTCATCGCCAGCGCCTCCAACATACTGAATAACCGCCAGCAGCTTAGTGCCAGCGACCTGTGGAGTCGCTGGGGCCAGCCTGCCGGAGTCCTTGTGACGTCCAGCGGAGCCACCTGGGGAACATATTCTGGCGCCCAGAGCGGCACACATACGGTAACCCTTGGAGATGGCATCATGCCGGGCATTGTCGACGCATTCGGTGACACCATTGACGCCGGGGCCGGTGATGACACGGTTCTCGCCAGTTGGGGTGCGGACCGTGTGCAAGGGGGCGCAGGCAATGACTATATCTTCGGCTTGGCCGGGGCAGACATCCTTGAAGGCGATGAAGGCGCTGACTATATCCACGGTGACGGTAACACCGGGTGGGGTCACATTACCAATGTAGAAGCTCAGTACCATGGTGCAGACTTTTTAGACGGCGGTCTCGGCAACGACTACATGGATGGTGAGGAGGGGAGTGATTTCAATATAGCATTCGAGCACCTACCAGCCAACGATAGGAGATATCTATGCGTCGCTTGAAACTGGGATTGATATTTCTCGTACTGATTTCCGGCGGCGCTTACCTTGCCCACATCGTCCGCCTGAGCTACACCGGCTACTGCTTTGCTCAAGACAAATATTTGAGCGATGACGAGTACATCCGGGGAGCGCTCTCTGATGTCACCTGGGAGCTCAAAGTGAAAGACGCAAAGTCCACGCCAGAAGACTATGTTCGCAGCCATCCGGGATGCTGCAGCGTCTATCACCAGGCTAGCTCTTGGTTTGACAATATTCTTAATTCGTATTACGTCGAGGTCGAACTGAATTATGAACTGAAACCAGAAATGACGAAATTCAGCGGCACTCCGTTCTATACCACATATGTGTCGGTTACTGCCTGTGGTGTTGCAGTCGAATCATTCGGTGAAGGAACCCGAACGCTGAAAACTGCAACCCAATACCGTTAATCATCAACAAAGGAATATTTATGTACACATGGAACCAACTTGGCATTGTCGAACTCACGAACCTGTTCCTGTATGGCGAAATTACCCAGCCTGCGGATTTGAGTAGCGAGAGCAGGATTCGGGAAGCTGACGCGATAAAGCCCATTTCTATGGATGCAGTTTCGTTCATGGCGACCGGACCCGGACGTTTTGCGAATGGCGCGCAAATCAAGGTAGTCGATATGTTCATGTCGGGCGAGATTGGCGTTAACTCCGGCGTGCGGCAAGAGCTGAACATAGACGAAGCTACAGCATTGACTGGCGAAGAAAATAGTGACCGTCACGTCTATTTGGCAAGTAACTTTGCTGACGAGCAGGACGAGCAGGACGAGCAGGACGAGCAGGACGAGCAGGACGATCATGCGCTGCGTACCTATTTGTATCAGACGGAGAGCTTCAGGCTCGCGCAGGACGTCACGTTTGTAATCGAACCCGATGGCCGTCGCTACATTCTGGACTATGCCATCCGTAGTGGTTCAATGATTCCGGACACCAACGTAGGTGGTAATATTGCCGCCATAAGCGAGGTGTCTGATGACCAGGAAAAGACGATCTTTTACGCCGGAGTTCAAGCAGGAAGCCGCCTGTCTGGTGCTTGACCAAGGGTACTCTATTGCCGAAGCCAGCCGCTCTTTGGATGTCGGCGAAAATGCCTTGAGGCGATGGGTAATGCAGCTCTCTGAGGAGCGTGGCGGCATCACCCCAAAATCCAAAGCTTTGACCCTGGAACAGCAACGAATTCAGGAATTGGAAGCCCGTTGTGAGCGGCTGGAACGGGAGAAGTCGATACTAAAAAAGGTTTGGTCCGGCACTCCGGCCGCTCTCTTGATGTCGGACGAGATGTATCGTACGCGCTGATAGACCAGTTGAGTGAGCAGGAGCCGGTTGAGATGGTCTGTAAAGCGTTTGATGTGTCTCGGTCCAGCTATTACGAATATCGCCGCAGGCGGTCTGTAGTAGATGCCGAACGAGTGGTTCTGCGAGCTGATGTAAACCGGATATTTCGCAAGAGTCGAAGCTCGGCAGGAAGCCGGATGATCACCACCATGCTCAACGACGAAGGCGTTTTGATTGGACGCTTCAAGGTTCGTCGACTGATGAGTGAACTGGGGCTGATCTGCAAACAGCCAGGGCCGCATGCATACAAACAGGCAACAGTGGAGAGGCCCGACATTCCCAATCGACTGAATCGTGAGTTCGGCGTCAGTCGCCCAGACCAAGCCTGGTGCGGCGATATCACGTACATCTGGGCTGGCCAGAAATGGAGCTATCTGGCAGTCGTTCTGGACCTTTACGCCCGCCGCATTGTTGGCTGGGCACTATCAGACCGGCCTGATGCTGAATTGGTGGTAAAGGCGCTGGATCGTGCTTACGAGCAGCGAGGAAAGCCAACTGGGGTTCTGTTTCACTCCGACCAGGGCAGTCAGTATGCCAGTCGATTATTCCGTCAGCGGCTCTGGCGTTACCGAATGGAGCAAAGCATGAGTCGCCGGGGAAATTGCTGGGACAACGCCCCGATGGAACGGGTCTTCCGAAGCTTGAAGAGCGAATGGGTCCCTTCACTTGGGTACCGCTCGATTCCTGATGCAAGGAAGGATATTGGCGACTACTTGATGAACTACTACAACCGGCAACGCCCTCATACCTTCAATGACGGCATGCCACCCGTAATTGCGGAAGAAAAACTTAAAATACTGTCCGGGATTAGTTGACCACTACATCACTACGAACATAAGTACCAATATCAGCAAGAAGGTTACCATTAGCTAGGGGTTGTGAGTTTTCAGTGCTTTCTACATAAATAGAAACAACACCCGCTTCATCTAGCGTTTTAAGTCTACCTTCTTGTGAAATGCCATCACTGTTTAAATCTCGCCAAACACTCAAATTAGCAAAGTTGGCATCATTCACATCAACTACACCATCATCAGGTTTAATCCAGCTTGTTGCTGCTTTATTACCATCACCATCGTGATCAAATAGACTAGGGTTGGCTAAATTAATACCAACCGTTTCCAGGCCATCACCATCAAGATCTGGAGTGAGAGGATCACGACGTTGTACAGAAACTTGTACTGTATTAACGAAATCAACAATATCTGCTCCAATTGATTCTGACCATGGAACAACATCATCGTAATACCATGCAATAGAGGTTTTAGCTATCCCATCTAAGCCTTCCCATGCAATATCCCACTCAACTAAGCGATCTGTCCAAGAGTCATATATAGGTGCATCTTCATCACTAGCAAAACCGGCACACCATTTCATAGTTAAATAAGTACGAGCAGCTAACTCTGCTTCTAGTGTAAAATTTCCTGCAGACTCTAATACTGTACTTCAATACGCTTTTCTAGAAGTATCATCTTGCATCACCTAAAATAGACTATTTAATGTCCATGCATCTTTACTTAGCCCATTTTGATTAAAAACAACACTATGGAAATCCCATGCTTCTCGCGCAGTAATATCCCGAGTTACAGCTCCTGAACCAATTTGATTTCGCAATTTGTCAATGTAACCATTAGCCATATCTGTTTTAATTTGATCGAGATCACTAAGGAAACACTGATTTATTCTTCTCACGTTGTCGGTTTGGTAAAATGGTACCTCATCCGCAGGAATAGCCAGAGACTGTCATGAAGCAAACGAGTTTCGCCTAGGCAGAGTTTGCTGCCAAGAAAAAGACGACCCGCCGTGAGCGATTTTTGGCAGAAATGGAGCAGGCCGTGCCTTAGCCGAGGCGGCTGAAAGCTCTTTCACCATACTACTATCCTGATTCGCGCGGTAAACGGGGCCGCCCCCCAATACCTTTCAAGCGCATGCTGCGGATGTACTTTGTGCAACAGTGGTATGCCTTGGCGGACGAAGCGCTGGAAGACGCCATCTATGACAGCCAGGCGCTGCGCAATTTTGTTGGGATTGACCTGGCTGTGGAATCGGTCCCGGATGCCACGACGCTGTTGAAGTTCCGCCACTTACTGGAAAAGCAGGCCTTAACCCTGGTGATCTTCGAGCAGATCAACGGCCACTTGGCTGACCGCGGCATGCTCATGCGCGAGGGTACGATCGTGGATGCCACTATTATTGCGGCACCGCCCTCCACGAAAAACCGGGCCAAGGCACGGGACCGAATCGTCGGACCGCCAGAAATGCACCAGACCAAAAAAGGCAACGAGTGGTACTTCGGCATGAAGGCGCATATTGGTGGCACGGATGCGGACTCTGGACTGGTCCACAGTCTAACGGGCACGGCTGCCAATGTAGCGGATATCACCGAGACCGAGCGCCTGTTGCATGGTGAAGAAAGCGATGTGTTTGCTGACGCGGGTTACACCGGTGTGGCAAAGCGTGACGAGCTTAAGGATAAGAACGTTGCCTGGCACGTGGCGGAGAAACGCGGCAAGCTCAAGAAAATGACAGAGGGCCCGCGCAAAAACCTGGTGACCCGGTTCGAGCGAGCCAAAGCCCAGATTCGGGCCAAGGTGGAGCATCCCTTCCACGTGGTCAAGAACCTGTTTCGGCATCGGAAGGTGCGCTACCGGGGGCTGTTAAAGAACACTGCGCAGCTGTTTACGTTGTTCGCTCTGGGCAACCTGATACTCGCTCGCAGGATAAATCCGGCTCAAAGCGCCTGATATCTGCCTGAAAGGCGGAATTTTGGCCGTAAAAGGGCTTTTATAACCTGAAAACAGGACATTTAATGATTCTGGCTCTCGAATCGGCCAGCAATCGTGCTGAAATTTGAGTGGAGCTCACTCCGGCAGGGAATCACGATTTGATCAGCGCTTCTTTAGAGATATGGGGTTTATTATATAACATTAAGAAATTGTTTTTAACTTTGGATAAGGAATGTTTTTAGATGAAAAAAACCAGGTTAACAAAAAGTTCAGCAAGTGGGTTGGTAATAAGTTTTTCACTTGCTTTATTAATGTTGTTTTTTGCAGCATACCCAAGTATTCGTGGATGGTTGTTTCCTAAAGACATAATTTTAATTCAAGGCGAGTTATTAGAAATAAGACAAAGTATAAAATCAGATTGGTGTGTTCCTTTTGATGGAGTGTATAGGGCTCATATAATGTTCAAGTTGAAACCTAAAGATAACCTTAGTGAACTCCTTGGGAAAGGCAGTTGGTCTATTGATAGGGAATATCACATCACTAAGAGAGGTATAGATATTCCTATTGATTTAATTATCACAAGCAAGTCAGATAGATATAGTCTTGATACTTCGAATGTTTTCCCTACCACAAGTATTATTTCAAATGAATGGATAGGCCGAATGATTGGTGAAATAAAACTACTTCGTGGATGTTATCAGTCTGTAGGAACTATAGGAAATATATCCGATAAGCTTAAAAGTTATAAAGCTAAAATTGTAATGCGAGTTAATAAAGTGACGACTAAAACTGGAAAAACATTTTATAGAGTACTTTCATTTACAGATCGGTTAGTTGCTATATTTTATCATTTTCATTTGAAATATTTATTTTGGATTGGCTTTTTATTTTATATTGCTCGTGCTTTTTATCTTTTATTTAGGATGAAAAAGTAGGTTTTAATAATTAATTAAGGAGTTACAGTTATGTCTTATACAGCAACTATTTTTACAGATACAGTTCCAGTTACAGAAGGTGGACTCGTACATACTTGGGTTACTTTAACAGATAATGAAGGTAATCCGTATACGTATAGTTTTTCCCCAGCCACTAAAGATATTTTTGGTGGTCCGGGAGAGATTCATCCAAATGAAAATCCTGAGCGTGCAACTTCCACAAAAACTTTGGTTATTTCAAAGGACCAATTTGATTCTATGAAAGCAGAAGGAGATAAGCTTAGCTCTCCTGAAAATACTCCTGCTTATGAGTTAGCTGCAAATAATCAGGGAGAAAATTGCGTTACTGTAACGGATACTATTCTTGAGGCTGGAGGTGTAGATATGCTTTCTGATGTTTGGCGTCCAGGACAAGTAGAAGATATTCTAAATGGAGGAACAGGTCAGGATTATTGGGACAAAATTCTAGATAAAAACACAGACTTTGCTCAGTATATAGGGGATAAGAATTTTGAAACTACAGGAGATCCTTTGTGGTCTTCGATCGTTGTTTCTCTATGGACAGTACCTGAACTGAAGCAGGAATGGAAAGTTTTGATAGTTATGTAAATGACTTTTTTGATGAACTTTCAGAATCAGATTTCGATTTGAGTGACGAAATTAACTCTATTAAACAGGATGTGAGTGATACTCTGACTGATGTTTATCAAGGAGCTTCAAGTGAGGTAAGTGATGCTCTTGTTACTGTAGAACAATTCTTTGACCAGATTACACAGCAGGCTGCGGATAACTTTATTGAGTTTAGTCAGAACCTCGGTGATCAGATTAATGCTGCTGAACAGGCAGTAGCAGATACTCTCACTGATGCGGCAGATGCTCTTAATACTAAGGTGGAAGAGTATGCTCAAGACATAGCTAATTTTGAACAAGAACTTACAAATACTCTTGTCGATCTTGAACAAGATGTAGCGGATGCTATATCTGAGGCCTATCAAAATGCTATTAATGAAGCTACAGCTGTAATTGATGATATGGTTAATGTATATGATCAGATTTCTGACTTCGCTACTGCCACAACAAATGATGTAAATGAATTTTTTGATAATTTAGCTGATAATATTTCTGATTCTTTTATTGAATTTTCCCAAGAACTTGGTGATGAACTTAATGATATAGGGGATACAATTTCCGATTTCTTTAATTTCTCTCAATCTGTAGTTCAACGGCGTGATCCGCTTACTCTTGATCTGGATGATGATGGTCTGGAAACAGTAGGTATTGATCTCGCCAATCCTATCCTTTTTGACCACGATGGAGATGGAAATAAAGCGGCAACAGGTTGGATTAAACCCGATGATGGTTTTTTGGTTTTAGATCGAAATGGTAATGGTACTATTGATGATGGTACTGAACTCTTTGGTGATTCAACACCATTAAATGATGGCAGTGGCAATGCTGAAGATGGCTTTGCTGCTTTAGTACAAGAAGACACCAATGGTGATGGCATCGTTGATGCTAATGATGCAAACTTTGCTAACTTACGTGTTTGGCAAGATTTAAATAGTGACGGTATTTCACAAGCCGATGAACTTAAAACATTAGATGAAGCAGGTGTTGCTTCTATTAATGTTGCCAAGACTGAAAACTCACAACCTTTAGCGAATGGTAACCTTCTTGCCGATATAGGTAGTTATGTTCGTAGTGATGGCTCAAGTTCAGATGTCGGTAGTGTTTCAGCAGAGTTAGGTGATATCGATTTAGCTGAAAATACCTTTATTAGTCAATTTACGGATACGATTCCGTTAACACCTGAAGCCGAAGCGTTGCCTGATATGAATGGCTCAGGTCAGGTGCGTAATTTACGTGAAGCCGCAAGTTTGAGTCCTACGCTTGCTGCATTACTAACTCAATATGATGCCGCTACAACGCGTGATGAACAACTTGCTTTACTCGATGAGTTATTAACCGAGTGGAGTCAAACCTCTGAACTTGCTGTAACAGGTGATGGGGCTTATGATGGTTTACCTACCAATATTTCTGTATCCGGTTTTGCAGAAGGTACAGCGGGATATGATGAATGGATCAATAAACTTCAAATTCTTGAACGGTTTAATGGTCGTACTTTTGTTAGTCCTGCTGACAGCGCAACAGAAGTTAATCTTAATTTCTTTGCTGCACGACGTAACTTTTTAGATCAATCTTATGCATCATTACGGCTATCAGTTTACGACGGTTTATTGTTACAAACTCGACTTGAACCATATATTAGTTCATTCAGAGCAGAATTTGGTAATATTGTTATTAGTGTTGATTTTAGTGGTACCGATATAGCTTTCCAAACACGTTTTGATGAAGCCCCCGGCGAAGCGGTGCGTGACTTACTTGATATGCAACGCATCGTTGGCACAAATATAACGCGTATGGGTTGGGATGGCCTTGGTCAATTGCGTGGATGGTTAGCATCTACAACAGTAGATGGAGTTGATCCCACTTTACAACCTGAACTTGTCTCTGCCTTGAATGACTTTGGTTATTCTGGTTTTAGAATTAATGGTGATGGTACGAATGCCAGTGAAGTAGTAATTGGAGATGACACAGGTACAGTGCTTAATGGTTTAGGTGGTAACGATTTACTCTTAGGTGGTGCAGGAGATGACACACTTAACGGTGGAACAGGTAATGACACCTTATACGGTGGTGATGGTAATGATACCTACCAACTTAATTTAGGTGACGGACACGACACCATCCTCGAAACGCACGGCGATACCGGCATCGACACTTTGCAATTCGGCTCCGCTACTGCATACACGGGCCAATTGCCCATCACCGCAGGCGACATCAGCATCGCGCAGGAAGGCGATGCCCTCGTGTTCCGCCACATCAACGGGCGCGACAGCGTCACCGTCGCGCACTGGTTCGCAGCCGATGGCGGCAAACACACACTCGACACCATCGCCTTCGCCGCCGGTCGCACATTCGACCTCACCACCCTACAACTCGGCACAATCAATGCCGACGTACTGACCGCACTCGCCACCACACCCGGTGGCGTGCCGCTCAACCAGATACTGGCGGGCGGCGCGGGCAACGACACACTCATTGGCGGTGAAGGAAACGACTGGCTGCTGGGCGGCGCGGGCGCGGACAGCATGAGTGGCGGCACAGGCAATGACACCTACTCGGTGGACAACGCAGGCGACATCGTCATCGAGAACCTGAACGCAGGCGTCGACGTGGTGGAAGCCAGCATCAGCACCACCCTTACCGACAACGTAGAAAACCTCACCCTCGTGGGGACAGGGGCTATTGCAGGCACCGGCAACGCGCTGGACAACGTCATCACCGGCAACGCGGCGGACAACCACCTGCAAGGCATGGACGGCAACGACACGCTGATCGGTAATGCGGGCAACGACACGCTGGACGGCGGCGCGGGCGCGGATACCATGATCGGCGGCACCGGCAACGACAGCTACATCGTCGACACCCTGGCCGACACCATCATCGAACAAATCGGCCAAGGCACCGACACGGTAAAAACCGGCCTCGCCTACACCCTCGGCAATAATCTGGAAAACCTCACCCTCACAGGGGCAGATGCTGTTGCAGGAACAGGCAATGAACTGAATAACGCAATCACAGGCAATGCTAGCGACAACACTTTGTCAGGCATGGCAGGCAACGATACGCTGGACGGCGGGCTGGGCGCGGACACGCTGCAAGGCGGCACTGGCGATGACACCTACATCGTGGACAACATCGGCGATACAGTCATTGAAAATGCCGCCGAAGGCATCGACACCGTCAAATCCTCCATCACCTACACCCTCACCGACAATGTAGAAAACCTCACCCTCACCGGCACGGCGAATCTGAACGGTACCGGCAACGTGCTGGACAACGTCATCACCGGCAACGATGCCGCCAACACCCTGACCGGGCTGGAAGGCAACGACACGCTGGAAGGCAAAGGCGGCGCAGATACGCTGCTGGGCGGCACCGGCAACGACACCTATGTGGTGGACAACGCAGGCGACATCGTCATCGAAAATGTTGGCGAAGGCATCGACACCGTGCAATCGGGCATCGACTACACCTTGGGCAACAATGTAGAAAACCTCACCCTCACCGGGTGGTCATCTATCAACGGGACTGGCAACACGCTGGACAACGTCATCGTCGGCAACAGCTACAGCAACGTACTGGATGGCGGCATCGGCGCGGATGCGATGTACGGCGGCTACGGTAACGACACCTACCTTCTCGACAACCTCGGCGACACCGTCAACGAAGCTGCATGGCAAGGCACGGACACCGTCATCAGCCCCTTCGACTACACGCTGGGCGCGAACGTCGAGAACCTCATCCTCACCGAAGGCACGGCGCTCACCGGCACCGGCAACGAACTCGACAACGTCATCATCGGCAACAGCAACGCCAACACCCTGACGGGCAATGCGGGCAACGATACGCTGGATGGCGGCGTGGGTGCAGATGCCCTGATCGGTGGCACCGGCAACGACACCTATGTGGTGGACAACCTGCTCGACGCCACTATCGAATTGGCAGGCGAAGGCATCGACACGGTCAAGAGCAGCTTGACCTGGACGCTGGCGAACAACCTCGACAACCTCACCCTAACCGGCATTAACGCCATCGACGGCACGGGCAATGTGCTGGACAACGTCATTATCGGCAACAGCGCCAACAACCTCCTGACTGCGCTGGAAGGCAACGACACGCTGGACGGCGGCGCGGGCGCGGACACCATGCTGGGCGGCACGGGCAACGACACTTACGTGGTGGACAACATCGGTGACGCGGTGATCGAGAATGCAGCAGAAGGCATCGACTTGGTCAAATCCTCCATCACTTACACACTGACCGATAACGTCGAAAACCTTACACTGACTGGCACGGCAGCGATCAATGGCACGGGCAACGTGCTGGATAACGTTATCACCGGCAACAGCGGCAACAACACGCTGACCGGATTGGAAGGCAACGACACGCTGGATGGCGGTGCGGGTATCGACACCATGTTGGGTGGCGTAGGCGACGATACTTACATCGTGGATAACACAAGCGATGTGGTCGTTGAAATTGTGGGCGAGGGCGTGGACAACGTTCAAGCCAGCGTCAGCTACACGCTCACCCATGATGTCGAAAATCTCACCCTGACCGGCACGGCCGCGATCAACGGCACGGGTAATGCGCTGGATAACAGCATTACCGGCAACAGCGGCAACAACGTGCTGGACGGCGGAGTGGGTGCGGACACCATGGCAGGCGGCGCGGGCAACGACACCTATGTGGTGGACAACGTCGGCGACCTCGTTGTGGAAACACTCAATGCGGGTATTGATACGGTTCAATCTTCCATCAGCTACACGCTAACCGATAACGTAGAAAACCTCACGCTCACCGGTGCGGCAAATCTTGATGCCACCGGCAACGCGCTGGGCAATACGCTCACCGGCAACGCTGCGGACAATCTGTTGAGCGGCCTTGCCGGTAACGACACGCTGGTCGGTAATGCGGGCAACGACACGCTGGACGGCGGAACGGGCGCAGACACGATGATGGGCGGCACGGAGAATGACACCTACGTCGTGGATAACATCGGCGATGTCGTCACGGAAAACCTCAACGAAGGCATCGACAACGTCCAGTCCTCCATCAGTTATACCCTCACCGATAATGTAGAGAACCTCACGCTCACCGGCGCGGCCGCCATCGACGGCACCGGCAATGCGCTGGACAACGTCATTACCGCCAACGATAGCGGCAACACATTGCTTGGCCTCGACGGCAATGACACGCTGATTGGCGGTGCGGGCAACGATACGCTGGATGGCGGTCTTGGCGCTGATGCCATGGCAGGCGGCGCGGGCAACGACACTTACATCGTGGACAACACCGCCGATGTCGTCACAGAGAATGTCGGCAATGGCATCGACACGGTGCAGTCCTCCATCAGCTACGCTTTGACTGACGATGTCGAGAACCTTGTTCTGACAGGTACGGCGAATCTGAACGGCACCGGCAATGCGCTCGACAACGTGATCACGGGCAACAGCGGGGCGAACGTCATCGACGGTGGCACGATGGCAGGCGGGGCGGGCAACGATACCTACCTTGTGGATAACACGGCCGATGAGGTGATAGAACTGGCGGGCGGCGGCACAGACAGCGTGATTGCCTCGGCAGATTTCACACTCTCTGACAATGTTGAAAACCTCACGCTCACCGGCACTTCCAACATCAACGGCACAGGCAACGCGCTCGACAATCTCATCATCGGCAACGGCGGCGACAACACCCTGATCGGGCAGGCAGGCAACGACACGCTGGACGGCGGCGCAGGCGTGGATACCATGATCGGCGGCGCGGGCAACAACACCTATACGGTCGATAACACGGCCGATGTGGTTGTAGAAAAAAGCAACGAAGGCACCGACAGTGTGATGGCCGCAGCGAGCTACACGCTCTCCGACCATATCGAAAATCTCACCCTCACGGGCGTGGCCAATATCGACGGCACGGGCAATGCGCTGAACAATGTCATCACGGGTAACAGCGGTGCGAATGTGCTGGACGGTGCGGCAGGCGCCGACACCTTGACGGGCGGTGCGGGCGACGACACCTACATCGTGGACAGTGTCGACGACCGGACGATCGAGGCCTTCAATGCGGGCATCGATACCGTGCGCGCATCCGTGACCTACACGCTGGCCACCAATGTCGAGAACCTCACGCAGACTGGCACGGACAATATTGACGGCACGGGCAACGCGCTGAACAACATCATCCTTGGCAACACCGGCATCAACCGTTTGTACGGCTTGGCAGGTAACGACACTCTGAGGGGGAATACGGGTAATGATCTGCTCGATGGCGGTAGCGGTGCGGATGCGATGGAGGGCAATGCAGGCGACGATACCTATGTCGTCGATAACGCGGGTGACATGGTGGCAGAAAATGTGGAAGACGGGACTGATACCGTCCAGTCTTCCATTACCTACGCACTAGGGGCCAACGTTGAACACTTGACTCTGACGGGCGGGGCGGCGATCAACGCCACCGGCAACGCGGCGGCCAACACGCTGAACGGCGGGCTGGGCGCGGACAGCATGGCGGGTGGCACCGGCAACGACACCTACATCGTGGACGATGGCGGTGACCTCATCACCGAAGGTTTGAATGCGGGCACCGACCTGGTGCAGTCCAGCATCACCTACACGCTGACCGATCACGTCGAGAATCTCACCTTGACCGGTATGGACCAAATCAACGGCACCGGCAACACACTCAACAACATCCTCACCGGCAACGTAGCGGCAAACGTACTGGATGGTGCAGCGGGGGTTGACACCCTTTATGCCGGAGCAGGCGACGACACGCTGATCGGTGGCGACGACAACGATTTGCTCTACGGCGAAGCAGGCAACGATCTGTTGCAAGGCGATGCGGGCAACGACTTGCTTAATGGTGGTGTGGGTGCCGATAGCATGTTCGGCGGTTTGAACGATGACACCTATGTCGTGGATAACGTCGGCGACCTTGTTGTGGAAAATCTGACCGAAGGAACAGATATTGTTCAGGCGTCCATTACTTACACCCTGACCGACAACGTCGAGAATCTCACTCAAACTGGCACGGCCCATATTGACGGCACCGGCAACGCCTTGGACAACATCATCCTTGGCAATACTGGCAACAATATTTTGGTCGGTCTTGAAGGCAACGACACGCTGAACGGCGGAGCGGGTGCAGACACCATGCTCGGTGGTTTGAACGATGACACCTACGTGGTTGAGAACGCAGGCGACCTTGTCATCGAAAATCTCGGCGAAGGTCTCGACCACGTTCAGTCCGGCATCAGCTACACCTTGACCGACAACGTCGAGAACCTGACCCTGACTGGCGGGGCGGCGACCAACGGCACCGGCAACGTGCTCAACAACATCATCATCGGCAATGCGGCGGCCAACGTGCTGAACGGCGGACTGGGCGCGGATAGCCTGACCGGCGGTGCAGGCCACGACACCTACGTGGTGGACAACGTCGGCGATGTAGTCACAGAAACGTGGAATGCCGGTACTGATCTGGTTCAATCCAGCATCACCTATACCCTCACGGAGAACGTCGAGAACCTCACCCTGACGGGTCTGGATTTGATTGATGGCGTGGGCAATTCGCTCAACAACATCATGACGGGTAACGCATCAGCCAACGTGATGGCGGGTGGTGCGGGCAACGACTTGTTGGACGGCGGTTTGGGTGCAGACACCTTGTCCGGCGGCTTGAACAACGACACCTATGTGGTGGACAACATCGGCGACCTTGTGGTGGAAAACCTGAACGAAGGCCTCGACCTTGTGCAATCGTCCATCACCTACACGCTGACCGACAACGTCGAGAATCTCACGCTCACGGGAGCGGCCCACATTGACGGCACCGGCAATGAATTGAATAACATCATTCTCGGCAATACCGGCAACAACATCTTGCGCGGACTGGCAGGCAACGACCTACTGAACGGCGGCGCCGGAGCAGACACCATGCTGGGTGGTTTGAACGATGACACTTATGTGGTCGATAACGCGGGCGACCTCGTGATTGAAAACCTCGACGAAGGTCTCGACCAGGTTCAGTCCAGCGTCAGTTACACGCTGACCGACCATGTTGAAAATCTGACTTTGACCGGAACCGCAGCCATCAACGGCACCGGTAATGCGCTGGACAACACCATCATCGGTAACGCAGGCAACAATAGTCTTTTCGGTTTGGAAGGCCGGGACACGCTGATTGGCAATAGCGGCAACGACACGTTGGATGGTGGGCTGGGCGCGGATACCATGGCGGGCGGTGCGGGCGACGACCTCTATCGGGTAGACAACGCCGACGATGTCGTGACGGAAGCCGCAAACGCGGGTACGGACACGGTTCAATCGTCCGTCACCTATACTTTGGGCTCGAACGTCGAGCATCTCACCTTGATCGGCACAGAGGCTATCAACGGCACCGGCAACACATTGAACAATGTGATCATCGGCAATGCGGTGGCCAACGTGCTCAACGGCGGACTGGGCGCAGACAGCATGGCTGGTGGCGCAGGCGACGACAGCTACGTGGTGGACAACGCAGGCGATGGGGTGACGGAGGCGCTGAATGCAGGCATCGACACGGTGCAGGCTTCGATCACCTACACGCTGACCGACAACGTCGAGCACCTGAGTTTGACCGGTACGGCTGCGATCAATGGCACCGGCAATGCGCTGGACAACACGATTAGCGGCAACAGTGCGGCGAATGTGCTGAACGGTGGGCTCGGCGCAGACACCTTGCAGGGCGGTGCGGGCAACGACACTTACCTTGTCGATAACCTCAACGATTCAATTGTGGAAGATGTCAATGCGGGCACCGACAGCGTGCAATCCAGCGTCACCTACACCTTGTCCGACGAGGTTGAGAACCTGACCCTGACCGGCACCGCGGCGCTTGATGGCACCGGCAATGTGCTGGACAACGTCATCACGGGCAACAGCGGTGTCAATGTGCTGACCGGTCTGGGCGGCAACGACACCTACTACGTTGACAACAGCGCTGATGTGATTGTGGAAAAGGCAGGCGAAGGCACGGACAGCGTGGTCGCCTCGACAACCTACACACTCTCCGAGCATGTGGAAAAT
Source organism: Marinobacter sp. M1C (assembly GCF_023314135.1). Lineage (NCBI taxonomy): Bacteria > Pseudomonadati > Pseudomonadota > Gammaproteobacteria > Pseudomonadales > Marinobacteraceae > Marinobacter > Marinobacter sp. M1C. The sequence continues at coordinate 4,674,612 of NZ_CP092289.1, read as the reverse complement.
CTCACACTGACCGGCACGGCCATCAATGCCACGGGCAATGCCCTGGACAATGTCCTCACGGGCAACAGCGGCGCAAACACGCTGGATGGCGGTGCCGGGGCCGACACCCTGGCGGGCGGTTTGGGCAACGATACCTACGTCGTGGACCATGCTGGCGACGTGGTGAGAGAGGCGCTCAATGCAGGCACGGACACAGTTCAATCGGGCATCAGCTACACCTTGGGCAACCATTTGGAAAACCTCACGCTGACCGGCACCGAAAATCTGAACGCGACCGGCAATGCGCTCAACAATTCGATCACCGGCAACGCGGGCAACAACGTGCTGGATGGCGGCGCAGGTGCAGACATCCTGGCAGGTGGCGCGGGCAACGATACCTACGTGGTGGATCAGACGGATGACCTGGCGGTGGAGTCCATCCAGGGCGGGACGGATACCGTGCTGGCCTCTGTCAGCTACACACTGGCGAGCCATATCGAAAACCTTGAACTTGGTGGCAACGCCGACCTCAATGGCACCGGTAACGAGCTGGATAACCATATCGTTGGCAACCGTGGCAACAACACACTGATCGGTCAGGCAGGAGACGACACGCTGAACGGCGGGCGCGGCGCTGACACCATGGCCGGTGGCGTCGGTGACGACCGCTATGAGGTGGACAACGCAGCTGATGTGATCGTAGAAGCAGCGAATGCCGGGATCGACACCGTTCAATCCGGTGTAAGCCACATCCTCAGCGATAACGTGGAAAACCTCATTCTGAGCGGCACGGCAAACATCAACGCCACCGGCAACACACTGGACAACGTCCTCACCGGCAACAGCGGAAAGAACGTGTTGGCGGGCGGTGCGGGTGCCGATACCCTGAGCGGCGGTGCAGGCGAAGACAGCTACCTGTTTGGCCGGGGTGATGGTCAGGACACCATCAAGGACTTCAACTTCTCCGGCAATGACAAACTGATATTTGGCGCCGGTATTTTGAGCAGCGATGTGACCATCAGCCGCATGGGGCGTCACTTGGTCATCAACGTTAACGGCCCGGACAACGTGGCAACCAACGACCAAATCATCCTGGAAAACTGGAACAACAGCACCGAGATGACAGAGCAGGTGCTGTTTGCGGATGGCACAGTGTGGACGGCGGCCAAGCTCACCAATATGACGATGATGGGCACCGATGCCTCGGAGACGATCACATTGCGACCGGATACCACCTGGATTGATGCCCTAGGCGGTAACGACACCCTCCTGTCCGGCAACAGCCATACGACGATTTACGGTGGTGACGGCAACGACACCATCACGGACACTGGCGGCAACGACGTTATCGACGGCGGTGCGGGCAATGACACCATCACGGACACCGGTGACCGGTACACGATCTTTGGCGGCACAGGCCACGACACCATCACCGCCATCGGGGGCACCGGCACGATCGAAGGCGGCGACGGCCACGACACCATCACCGCCACCGGGGGCGACGCCATCGTCATCGGTGGCAGCGGCAATGACACCATCACCACCAGCCATGGCAACGATCTCCTTGACGGCGGCACCGGTGATGACATCCTTACCGGCGGCGCAGGCGACGACCTCTACTGCGTGGACTCGGCAGGCGACACCGTGAGTGAAAGCGCCCACGAAGGACGTGACACGGTGAATGCGTCGATCACGTACATCTTGGGTAGTGATGTTGAGAACCTGAACCTCACCGGGAGTACCGCGATCAACGGCACGGGCAACGCCCTGGACAACGTGCTCAGCGGCAACAGCGCCAACAACACCTTGAGTGGTGGACTGGGCAGCGACACCTACCAGCTGGGCCGGGGCGCAGGGGCCGACACGATCGTGGAGAGCGACACAACGGCAGGTCACACCGACGTCGCCCAGTTTGGCGCAGACATCGGCACCGATCAACTGTGGTTCCGCCAGGATGGCAACGACCTGGAGGTCAGCCTCATCGGCACCGACGACCAGTTCTCACTGAGCAACTGGTATCTGGGGGATGCACACCATGTGGAGCAGTTCAAGACCAGTGATGGCCAAACGCTGCTGGACAGCCAGGTGCAAAACCTGGTGAGTGCAATGGCGGGGTTTGCACCTCCAGCGGCTGGGCAGACCACCCTGTCTGCGAACTATGCAGCGGCACTGACGCCGGTGATTGTGGCGAATTGGCAGTAGACCTCGCAAGTGAAACCCCTCATCGCCTGCGATGGGGGGTGGACAACTCGTGCAGGATTACTCTTCTTTGGGTTTTGTCGCATTAACCGGCTGATGGCAAAATCAGGCCGAATTTTTTCAAGCACACGTTGACCCCAGATAGGGTGACGGAATTTTCTGGGGTTCCGGCTTAGACCTCCTTATTGAGTACAGCATTGGTAGTGAACAGGCTAATTTGCAAGTTGTGCTACCCGCCGAACTGGCGCGTGACCGTGTTTTACTGGATCAAGTGTTTCAACTCATGGGCACAGAAGTCGAGAATGACACCGAATATCCGGCTGTTGCAAAACACATGGTGCGAGCGGCCATCTTGACTACTGAGCAAGAAGCTGAGTGGAGCGATAACCTTAAAACGACGTATGACCAGGTTCTGGCTTTGCACCGAAAAAATTGGAATGGCATTTGGTTCAGGATCATGCGGAATTTCTTTTGGTCTGCGACGGCAGGACAGTTTGATGCCATTGTTGGCAATCCGCCATGGGTGCGTTGGTCAAATCTGCCGGAGGCATATCGGAACCGGGCGAAGCCTACCTGTGAGAAGTACGCGATCTTTTCTGACACCAAGTTTCACGGTGGTAATGAGCTGGACATTTCAGCCATCAAATAGGACCGCAGTTGTCATGTTCACAAAGAACGTGGGCGGCGTTACAACCTATTCGCTGGATTACCGGGTATGGCTTGGCAAGTCAAAAACCGACATTGCTGGCAATCCAAAAATGGGACGTGGTGGCAAGCCGCAGCGCCTGAAAGCCATTGACCCGCGCCTGCCTTGTTCTGACGTGCTTGATCTGGTTGATGTTATCCAGATGGAGGCAAACCCTGTCTCGGACACGATGGAGGGTGCGCCGTGGGCAGTTATGAAACCGGGGCATTTCGCAGCCTACAAGCCGCTTTTCGGTCCTTCAACTTGGGTGAATGGCCGAAAGGGAATCACTACCGACCTGAATGGTGTTTATTTTGTTGATGTCATCGACTCAAATGTTGCTGATTGCACGGTCAAAGTGCGAACAAGGCCCCACGAGGGGAAAACCGAGCCGGAACCAGCTTATTTCTTATGTGGACTGCTGCATTCGGAGATTGTCAAAGAGATGATCGAGGCGCACAACGTCTCGACCAATATGGGTGACATTTTCAAACATGTCAGTTTGCCCCGCTTTGATGCCAAGGATACGGGTCACATCAAACTAGCCGAACTGGTGAAGCAAGCCCACGGACAGCATGATGGAGCCATCCGGGCAAGTATCGGTCATTGATGTACCGAGTATCGCGATATGTGAACCAACGGCTGGTCAGATGGGCTATGCGAAAGTACAAACATCTTCGAGGACGGAAGGTGAAAACGATTGCCACGCTAGAACGACTGGTCAAAGCGCGACCCAATTTGTTTGCGCATTGGTCGCTAGGAATGTCGGGTGCGTTTGCTTGATGGGAGCGGTGTGAGCCGAGAGGTTCACGCACCGTTCTGCGAGAGGCTGAGAGTGAAACTCTCTTGGCCTACTCACCTCAGTTATTGCCCCTCAGAGGTGCGCGGTCAGCACGGGTATCTGTACCTGATCATGGACATCTACAGCCGCAAAATCGTGGCTTGGGAAGTCCACCTCGCCGAGTCTGGCGACGAGGCGGCGACCTTGCTGGCCAAGATGTATGACTTGGGCATCACGCCCTCGCGTGGCCGGTCCTGGGTGAGCAATGACAATGCTTTCTCCGAGTCGCTGTTCCGCACCCTGAAATACTGCCCGCAGTGGCCGCAGGGCGGCTTTGCCAGCCTGGACGACGCCCGGTCCTGGGTCAGAGACTTCATGCGCTGGTACAACACCGAGCATCGGCACAGCCGGATCCGCTTCGTGACACCCGCGGAGCGCCACCGTGGCCTGGACGCCGGGATCCTGGGAAGGCGTCATTCGCTGTATCAGCGGGCGCGCTCAGCGCACCCGGAACGCTGGTCGGGACACACTCGAAACTGGGAGGCCATAGAGCAGGTAACCCTCAACCCGGAAACGCTGGAAAGCCCGCAAGAAGGACGGGAAAGAAAGGCTGCTTAGACGTATGGCCTACGCGACAACTCTCTTGACAAACACCGCCTGTTAGAGGTCAAAGAGTGCAAAAATGAAGCTGGTATTATCAAACTTTAATGTCGTCTGACAACGGTACTCGATTAGAGGGTGTTGCACTTAGTTATTGAGCGCGCGCTTTTCGCCCCCTTTTGAGCGAAGATAGCTCCTCGCTTACTCAGCCGGCTCGCGACCTATTCGTTTCGTAATCAAAGGGAGAGAAACTTGTCTTTTTTGAATAGTGACACTATATACGGTGTCAGATGGGTGATACAGTGACGGTCCTTGATGTGAAGCAGGCTCTCTTGAGCGGCAAGGGAAACCTCAGATGCACAGAAATAATCGCACTGCTTCAGCAGCTAGGCTTTGAGGTCCGCGCCGGTAAGAGTAGAGGACACAAACTATATTTCCATGATGGACTTCCTGAATTTCACAGCGGCAGCTTCAATTGCGGCCACGGCAAAAACCCAGAGATTAAACCGGCCTACATAACCAAGATTGTCAGAACCATTGATAATCACGAGGCAGCCCTCAAAAAATGTTTTGAGGGGGGAGAAATAAAATGAATGCATACGCATACAACATTACTGTTCGCCAAGGCCTTTTCGAAGGTGAAGAATGCTTTGAGGCCCGGGTGAAAGAACTGCCAGACATCGCGGAGTATGGTGACTCACACGTTGAGGCTTATGAACTAGCACTCGATTCTATTGAAACGACTGCAGAATTTTTCAAGGAGAAAGGGCGAAAAATGCCTCAGCCCTGCGAGCCTGAAGAAGAGTTCAGTGGTCGCGTTACTCTCCGTCTTCCAAAAACATTGCATCGGGGCTTGGCAACTAAAGCTGAAGAAGAAGGTGTGAGTCTAAATCAGCTTTTGGTGTCAGTACTCGCAACATTTCGCGGTTTTGACGCAGCGCTTGAGAACGACCGTAATGGCTGGACCAATATTTGCGAAGCTCAGACCCAAAGATCTGATGTGTCCCAAGGAAAAGTGATAGATATTAGGAACTATAGAGAAGTTGGAGGGCAGTGGTCTTAGTGAACGAGCCATTAGAAAGAGCTAAGAGAGGGCTACAGTTTGAAGATATTTCTCAAGCTAAAGTGGAAGCTTGGCTTGAAGGGAAATTTGATCCCCGGTTCAATTCGGGGGTTCAGAACTACCAACTGCAGCTCAAGCACCACGTGATCGAATCCAACCTTATCGAGATTAAAGACAGTGATCAACCCTTTGATATTTTTAGGGTGTATATCGATGTCGGTGCGAGACTGGTGTTTTCGGATGATAAAAGAGAGGAACATCCCATTGGTCAGATTGAGGCTGCCTATAGAGTTGATTACCGGGTTACTGATCCTGCTCTTATCGAAGACAAGGTAGCGCTGGACGCTTTTGCGCTTAAGAATGCGAGTTATCATTTGTGGCCGTATTGGCGGGAATACGTTATGTCCCAGTCTTTGAGAATGAACCTGCCCAAAATCGCTTTACCGGTTCGCATGCATCAATCTGCAGTCGTTTCTCCAGAAGAGTCAGAATCCTGAATGTAGTGATTCAACGATGCGGGCGCTAAGTGTAGAGGCAGTCACTCCAGGAAAGAGTGTGCCAGCTAGTTAGTGCTTCTAGAGATCTTGCGGTCAGTTCAATGTAAACGCAGTCGCCAATTGTGTGGGGCCTTTGTGAATTCTGGCACCCGCAAATTGCTCTCTGAAGGCGGATTTACGCAAAAAAGCTGTGCCTCAGGCAACAGAGTTCATGCTAGCGGCAACATTTTCTATGCTCTGACCTGGTTCCGTAATGCTAACTCCCGCACAGAACTAGGTATGGTGCGGGAGCTAAAAAGCAGGCAGTCTGATGGAGCCGCAAATAAGACGAGCCAGTTATGATCCATGGTTATCAAAAAATGACTTCCGCCTATGAAACTCCGGTATTGGTTGTTGATCTGGAAGCGACCTGTTGGGAGCGTCGATTAGCACTTTTTGGCGAGCGCCAAAGCACGCATAATATGGAGATTATCGAGTTTGGGTGTGCCCTGGCCACTCGGGACGGCGAGTTGTTGGATAGTCAGTCATTTCTGGTGCGGCCGACACAAAACCCCGTGCTCAGTGAGTTCTGCAAGTCGCTAACGAGCATCCAACAGTCGATGGTCGATGCTGCCCCCGCAACGCTGCATGTAGGTTCAGAACGCCGCTGACTCGGTGTAGCTGCTCGTTCGACAGACCGCTAGCTGAACCGGAACCCGATAATGCCAGAATCTGGGCCTGCTCGTGGGGAGAACACCCCCAACGGTCAAGTATTTTTATCGCCACTCTTAGGCCGGGGGGAACCGGCTCAATGGCCGCTTTGATGCGGTCCAAGTAGCTCAAACTTTGCCTCGGATAGCATCAAGGTACATGAGCACCCGAACCAAACCCTGGCAAGCCGCCATCATTTGCCTGGGTGATTGCCCGAAATACTGGTTCTCAGTGTCTATCCAGTGCCTCATATTCTCTGGGTCACCGCCAACCACTGCATACAGCCCCCGGTACACTCGAATAAACATCATAGCCAGCTCCCCGGCTTTTGAATTCGGGTCGATACCGTCACGAACAATGCCGGTATGTTCACGGCCGATGATTCCCGTGATCTCTGTTTTGCTCAACCCTAAGGCTCCTGCGGCATTGCATAGGGCTTTACCTAGAACCTGGCCTGAGTCTTCTATTAAATCGTCACTGACACCCTCTCTGGAACCAAGAAACTCATCCCAGACAGGATCGGTTGGCCGGTCATAGCGCTTAACCGAGCCCTTGAGGCCTACAAAGGCGTAAGCTCCTGGGGCAGCGGATCGGCCAGCTCATCCGCATGAGCTGTGTGAGCGTCCAAGCCTTTTAAGAGGTCTTGCTCAGTCAATTGTTTACGCGCCATTTTTCTGCCTATGTATGCAGCGTCAACTATCTGTTCCAGTCATTGTCGTTGAAGTAGATACGGAGAGCTTGCTTAATTCGCATACACTAAGCAATTTGATAGTAGTTTTTCTAAGGATGCGACTCAGGGCGTTAAGTCAGTGCTTCAGAGTTGCTCAACCATGGGTTTGTACTGGGATCTCAATTACATCAAGCGTTTCAATGCGGCCCCGAAAACTTGTGGTCACCCTCACCGAGTGACGAAAAAAGACGGGAAGTCAGTAGCGGTGAGCCCTGAAAAATACCAAAGTCGATGGGTAATAATACTGGAGCGCAGTATCAAGGCATTAGTGAAAGAGGTAAAGCGCGCTTGAGGACTGCTTCAGGTAACGATGCCGTGTTCGAGCCGACCGATTATGTCTCGTACCTGCTGAATACCCTCCATAGTTGCAAGTAGGTCATTGGTTTCTTGCGGCCCAGCCCACGGACAGGCGTCGAGAGCCAGTGCTCGGCGGCTTTTTGATCCCCTTCGAAAAGCGCCACGGCTTCCGCAATAACCTTTGTGCGTAGGGTGTTCGGATCTATGTCGTTTTGGCTCATGGTGGGCTTCCTCTTGCGAAGGCTTTAGGCAGCAGCTTCAGCGATTCATTCGGTCAGTATTACACATAATATTTTCAACGCCGAGTTCGTATTAAGCTGGTCTTTAGGGGCGAAAACTGGGATGCCTATACGGGAATTGTCAAAGAGTTGAGGGTAGACTATAGACATAGGATGAATACGTTGGATATGCTCAGGTGCTGTGATAAAGCTCGACCAATATGGAGCTTTCGACCCTTCCGGTCTCAATTTTGAAGAATGATAGAAAACTTAGCTCACGAGCCTAAAAATGTTAGATTTATACAATATAGTTAATTGAATTAAAAAAATTATGGCGGACACTATGGTTGAGTATGCAAAAGATTGCGAGCTGGTGATCGGCCTTGCAAGTCCGGTGGGCGTCAATCATGACGATGTAGAGAGTAGACTTAAAAATATTTTTGGTCTGTTTAATTATCATGTTAACTATATTCATTTAAGCGAGCTTGTTTTCAAGCATTAAGTATCACCGGGCTGTCAATGACACCGGTTGATAGCCCGATGGGAATGACGAACGTGGATATGAGCGTTTCCGTTTTAGCGCAAACGGCAACATTCCTGGTTGTCAGAGTAACGTATTCGCGAAACGGAGAAACAATAGATACATTGCGAAATAAGGAGATGCGTGCAGGAGAACACGCCAATTTTTCATTTACAATTACTGATATAACTCAGCAAGAATTCGACGCTCGAAGCATCCTGATTGAGCGCATTGAACTGGTTGATTTTGACGTCGAAAGCTCAGCAAAACTCATGTTAAGCATGCCGATTAATAAGACGGTAACCAGAAATGCAGAAGATATAAAGCCCGAAGGCAACGGTGAGTTTGACACGCTTGGCTCTACCGCACCCGATAACCGGGATGAGCTGCACTGACTGTTTTCACTACAGTCAGGCAATTGCCAAGTTAGTGCCCGGAAGTGCATTGTAGTCTCTCGTTTTATGGATGAAATTTTTCCCGGTGCCTCAGAACAGCGAGCTGAGAAAACCGATGGCCACCATCGAATAAAAGGCAGCGCAAATCAGCCCGAAAGATTTACGGGTACGGGCGAAAAACCGTTCCGCCGAATGCGCGGAGAAGGCCAGTGCATAAGTGCAGAAAATCACGCCCCCCAAAACCGCACAGCTCGCCACCAGGACAAAACTGGCCCAGATCGGCGCGCTGGCACTCAGCCCGACAGTGGTCACGGTGAACCAGGTCAAGGTCGCCTTGGGGTTGGTCAAGTGAATGCCCAGCCCTTGCAAATAGAAGCCCAGGTTGCGCGTCTGTTTTTCCTGCGTACGCGCCACGATCACGGCGTTGCGCGCCAGCGCACCGCGGATCGACTTCCAGGCCAGGAAGAACAGATAGCAGGCGCCCAATATCTTCAACCACACCAGCACCTGCGTATTGGACATCAACAGCGCTGAGACGCCGGCAGCCGTCATTGCACCCCAGCACAACGACCCGGAAATGACCCCGGCGGCCAACGCCAGGCCCGGTGTGCGCCCGTAATTGAGCGAGGTATTGGCAATCGCCAGGTTGCCTGGCCCCGGGCTGGCGGTGCCGATCACGTAAACCCCCAGTGCGGCAGCGAAACTCGAAAACTCAAACATAGGACCCTCTCATACCCATCGCGTCAGCGCCCACGTGCAGACGCAACGACGATGCGGTCTCGGCCCGCGCTACGTGGAAGCGCGTGACATCGATAATCTGCCCGCTGTCGACCGAAGACGCCAAGTGATGGCAGGTTGAACGTAAGCGCCAATAAATCAGCACCTACATTCCAGCTCGCCGATTGCACACACTGACCTCCTCACCCATTCCATGAGGAATCAGCATGACCCCAACCGAACGAGCACACGCCTGGCAGCAGCATATCACTGACTGGCAAGCCTCCGGCGTGTCCGGCAGCGCTTACGGTACACCGCGCCTATCACTTGCAGTCCGTCCTGCAGCCACGAGTATTGCCGGAAAATGGCCCCGGCGCTCAGCCCGACTGTCACCAACATTAGCGGAAAACCGATGTTGATCCCTGCCAGATGCCGCATCGTGCGGCCCATCCCCTGTGTGTCAACCTCAGTCCATACACCCGGTCTATGAGTTAACATAGATTTCAGGGCGCGGATTGAGGAGTGTAAGCAATGCCAAAACCTGAGTCACAGATACCCGATAATCACATCTTGCCAGACAGTCAGTTGGAGAAGCGGACCCGTCGCCGATTTTCCACAAAGTACAAGCTGAGAATACTGGCCGAAGCGGATCAATGCGCCTACGGTGAACTCGGCCCTTTATTACGCCGTGAAAACCTCTATAGCAACCAGTTGCGTGATTGGCGTAAGCAGTTGGAAGTCGGTGGCGAGGCTGCTTTATCCAAGTCTGCGCCGGGGCCTAAAGCGTCAAAAACACCGGACCAGAAGCGCATTGAGCAGCTAGAGAAAGAGCTGACCAAAACGCAGCACCGGTTGCGGGTGACTGAAGACTGTGTGGATCTCCAAAAAAAAGCCTTGTCGATGCTCGATCTGTCGAACAATGGGAGCGATCCATCATGACCGTCCTTGAGGCGCGCCCGGCGCACATTCCGTTCCGCTCTGCCTGTGATGCTTTGGGACTGAACCGGAGCACCGTTTACGCGTGGCGACGACGTCAGAGCACAGCACCAGACCCAGTCAGGCGCTCTCGTAAAACGACGCCGCAGCCCAGAGCGCTCTTAACCTCGGAGCGTGTGCAGATACTTGAGCGGATGAACGAACCCGAGTTCTGTGATCAAACGCCGTATCAGGTCTATCACACGCTGCTGGAACGTGGTGAGTGCCTGGCCTCGCTCAGCACACTGTATCGCGTGCTGCGACAAGCCAATCAGACCGGTGATCGCCGGAATCAACGTGCGCCTCAGTCGCATGCTATACCGCGCCTGACCGCGACACGGCCAAACGAAGTTTGGACGTGGGATATTACGAAATTGGCGACTACACGCCGGGGTAACTACCTGAACCTGTATGTGGTTATGGACCTGTTCAGCCGCTATGTCGTGGCTTGGATGATCTCCCGCAAAGAGAACAGTCAACTGGCGCAGCAGCTCATGGAACAAACACTGACACGATATGGGCTGACCAACCGCGGGGTCACCCTGCACCAGGACCGTGGATCGCCTATGATCGCCCAGAGCTTTCTCGACCTGATGGCCGATGTGGGCGTGGTCTGCAGCCACAGCCGCCCCAGAGTCAGTAATGACAATCCATTCAGTGAAAGCCAGTTTAAAACACTCAAAACGCAACCTGACTTTCCCGGACGCTTTGACAGCCTGGAATATGCACGGTTATGGGCAGCGGATTATTTTTGCTGGTACAACCATGAACACCACCACAGCGGGCTGGCCGGCTTTACGCCGACTCAGGTCTACACCGGCAACTATCAAACCGTGGGCCAAGTGCGGCAAGCAACGCTGGACCGGTATTATAGAGACCATCCGGAACGCTTCTGCCAAGGGAAACCAAAAGCCGCGTTACCGCCGGAAGTTGTCCACATCAACCCCATCACTTCGGAGGCGATAGGGGGTGAGACAAGTAGCGCTGTGAACTTCCCAACGTTACCAGCAGCACGAAAGGCGCTGGAGCGGGCAAATAGATGTTAACGTTTTAAAGAGCTGTCCATATGAGGTTGACATGTTCCGCATCCCGAAATTCGCCCCCGATGACATCAACATCACGTTGTTAGGCCCTGGCGTGACGCATGTGGCGATCACGAACAAAATGATCGAGTAGTAATCGAGGCTCTGCATCGTCATGCTCCATCGATCAGCGTCAGCGGCGCCAGTTGCGGAGCTGTATAGGGCATATCATCCCAAGGCGTCGAGGTGTATTACAGATACAGTAGTGATGAATTTTTTAAATACAGACTGCCTTTTTTTGTATAAAAATTTCAAAAAACCCCCTATCTGTCGCTTTTCAAGCAACAGACGAAAAGCTACAGTCAGAGCTATGACTCTTTATCTGAACCTCGCCGAATCCATCAGCAGCCGCATTGAGCAGGGCCTGTACGGGCCTGGCGAGCGCCTACCCTCTGTACACCGCCCTTAGCCATGAGCACGGTGTCAGCCTGACAACCGTGCAACAGGCCTACCGTGTATTGGAATGTTCCGGGCTGGCGATACCGCGCGCCAGGTCGGGCTACTTCGTTCCTGCCGACAGGCGAGTGGCGCCATTACCGCAAATGGACCGTCCGATCTTGCGGCCGGTGAACATTTCCCAATGGGACATGGTTCGGGAGCTGATGCGCTTCGATCAGAGTACCAGTACCGTTCAGTTGGGTTGCGGCATGCCGGATGTAACCGCGCCCACCCTCAAGCCGCTGCTGACCACAATGGCCCGTATCAGCCGGCGCAGTGACAGCGCAAGCCTGCAGTACAACCACATCCAGGGCGTATTGGCATTGCGTGAACAAATCGCTCGGCTGTCCATTGATTCGGGCTGCAGCCTGACCCCGGCCGACATAATCGTCACCAGCGGTTGCCAGGAAGCCCTGTCTACCGCCATACGCGCGGTTTGCGTGCCCGGCGACATCGTTGCCATTGCCTCGCCGAGCTACCACGGCATCACGCAAATTCTCAAGGCCGCCGACCTCAAGGCACTGGAGATTCCCACCGGAACCTGTCACTGGCATCAACCTGGAAGCCTTGGAAATGGCCATGGAGCAATGGCCGATCAAAGTTATCCAAGTGACGGCCAACTGTAACAACCCCCTGGGCTACATCATGCCCGACGATCGCAAGCTCAAGCTTGTCCGCCTGGCCCAGCGTTTTGACGTGCCGATCATTGAAGACGATATCTATGGTGATCTATCATATCGCTATCCGCGGCCGCGCTCACTGAAGTCCTTTGATGAGGACAATCGGATTCTGCTGTGCAGTTCATTTTCCAAGACAGTGGCACCCGGCCTTCGGGTCGGCTGGATCGCCCCGGGACGCTACCTGCCACAGGTGCTGCACATGAAATACATTGGCTCGGGCGCCACGGCGACACAACCCCCGTTAGCGGTTGCCGAATTCATCGCCAAGGGCAATTACCTCCAGCACCTGCGCCGTATGTGCAAACAATACAAGCGCAACGGCGACCTGATGAGCGAATGGGTCAACCGCTATTTCCCGGCGGGCACCCGAGTCAGCCAACCCCAAGGGGGGTTTACGCTGTGGATCGAGCTGTCGGAAGAGTTCGACAGCTATGCCCTCAATCGCCTGTTGGAAGCCCAGAACGTACAAGTGGCGAGCGGCAATATTTTCTCGGCGGCGGGAAAATATCGTAACTGCATTCGGATGAACTTCGCCAACCTGCCCACTCGCAAAATGGAGATGGCGGTGCTGAAGGTCGGTCGGACCATCGGCCAACTCATGGAGCAGGAGCCGAGCGACCTCCGCGTCGGGACAGCAGGAACAACAATAGCGGCGAATACCTGACCTGTGGCAAGCGGCCTTTCCACAAGTACGAAATGCACGCTCAACTACATGGTATTGCAGCCACGCGATCGAGGTTTCATGTTGGGCGTGCCTAATGTTCTGAGTTAGAAATTTGCCCCTCTGAAAATGGGGGGACTACCGGCCCATCTCTATACCCTGGTGAATTTCCCAGCACCATAGATCAGGGCCTGGCATAGCCGCCGCGAGATATCCTGCCAACGCTGCTGAAGCGCTTCCTGCAGCGCTTCCTGTAGCGAGGTCTTCACGAACCCCACCTTCTGTCGAGAACATGCGACTGCGTAGCAAGCCCAGGGCGAAGGTTGCGCATTCGCACCATGTCGCACGAATCGCTGAGTAACGTCACGTATCGCGAAGGAGTTTGCGGAATTGTGCCGGCGTTCGGCCGGTCTGATTACGGAAAACGCGGGTCAGATGGCTCTGGCTCGAAAAGCCACAATCAACGGCAATTTCTGCAATCGGTGTGTCCGAGCGCAGCCGCTGCTTCGCACGACGTACTCGCTGCCCGGTAATCCACGCGTGGGGTGGGTAACCACGCACGAGACGGAACATCCGATGAAAGTGAAACTCGGACATGTTAGCCAGCAGCGCAAGGTCATTAAGATGAATGGTCGTGGCGAGATAGGCTTCGATATAATCCTCCACTCGGCGCAATACATGAGGCGCGAGACCCCCGAGGAGGCGTGCCTTGCGACCTGGAAGCACCCCGATCAGATCCGTCAGTGCGCCTTCCGCGTGAAGGATGTTGTTCGACATTGCGGCGCGGGCGAGTTCGGCAAGCGGTTGCGCGACGTTTGGCTTATCGACGAAGTTGGCCTCGATGAGATCAAGCTGGCGGGCGTCGCAGTCATGGGTTTCTGAAAACATACTGCGCAGCCTTTCGTCTGAAAGGTAGAGATGAACGAATCGGAACCGTTTGGTGATCTCCCACTCCGAACTTTGTCCCGCAGGCATGATGCAGACTGCGCCGGGCCATCCGGATACCTTGCCAGCATCAAGCCGTCGGGTTCCTGTCCCACCCTTCAGGTACAGACTGAGGGTATGATTATGCGGTGCTTCGTATCGTACGTGATCGTTCTGGTTTTCCCAGATTGCGACACTGCACCCCGCGCCCAGGCTCATCTTGGTGGCGAGATTTGCGGCGTTTGAGCGGCCAAGGAAATGTTCAACTGTTCGAAGCATGATTCAAGCTTACCAAAGCATAATCGCAATGGGTTAATTCATAAAAAAATACCGCAAGAATGTGCAAAACTCGAATACGAAAAGAGGTTAGCGTAGTGCCATCAAGAGAAAGTTGAAGGCCTACTATGAACAATATAACGCTGTTTATAACCACTGTTCTCATTTGGGGGACTACCTGGATCGGTATCGCGGCACAGATCGGTGAGGTACCGATCATCGTGTCCATCTTTTTCCGTTTCGCGCTGGCTGGGCTGATCATGCTGGCTGGGCTCGCGCTGATGCGGCGGCTTAAGCGCCCGACCATCTGGCGTTTCGTTGTTCTTCAGGCCCTTTGCCTATTCTGTTTCAATTTCATCGGTCTTTACAAAGCCTCCGCGCTGATCCCGTCGGGGCTGGTGTCGATTGTCTTCTCGCTGGCGTCAATCTTCAATGCGATCAACGCACGGTTGTTCTTTAGCGATCGGATCACCGTGCAGACGATCCTTGCCGGCAGCGTAGGCGCGACCGGATTGGTGCTAATCTTCTGGGCCGACCTCGTTGCCAGCTTCGACATCGCCACGCTTCAGGGAATCGGCTGGGCCACGTTTGGAACGCTGATGTTCTCTTTCGGGAATATGGCATCGCGGCGAAACAGCGGCCTGGGCATCACACCGGTCAGCGCCAACAGCTGGGGCATGGGCATCGGTGCACTCGCACTGATGGGTTTAATCCTGGCGAGCGGGCAGCCAGTGATCCTCTCGACGAAGCCGGTTTACTGGATGGCGCTGGTCTATCTTGCGATGATCGGGTCAGTGGTCGGCTTCACCACCTACCTCGTGCTTGTTGCACGGATCGGATCAGCACGGGCGGGCTATGCGACCGCGTTATTCCCGATCGTCGCACTCGCAATCTCGACCGTGTTCGAAGGCTACAACTGGACACCACCCGCCATGATCGGGGTCGCCCTGATCCTTGTAGGGAACGTGATCATGTTCTGGCGTCCCCGCAAGCGCGGCATCGACGAGCTTTCAAGAACGCCCGGACATCCGGTGACGCCCACCCAGGCGGTGGCAGTGATCCGGGAAGACGCAATTCGCTAATACAGACGAGGGGCTAGTCGGCGATTGATCGTCGGAGCCAAGTTGCTCCTCTACGTGACAGCCGAATGATCATAGAGTATTCCTAGTTTGGTACGGTTTCTTCGCCACTAATCGCTAAACTCGGGCTGCCCTTGGCTAAGTGGAGCATAACGGCATCGTATAGTTGGCCGCATATAGCGTTACTGCTTTTGTTTGGGCTTGCTAGTTTCACGTTCAAAGATGGCAGCCGTGGGAGCCAGTGCTGACTATCAAGAACTTTGAGCGTGGAAGGTATTGTCGATCTGGGCAGTGCAGAAATTACGGCTCCGCTTTCCACCGCCGCCACAAGCCCCCCATAGCTGTAGGTCTCGAACTCAACTCGATACTCACGTCTCGCACCTTTGAGCGCACTGAGCATGATTTCTCTGTCAGGACAGCCGTTCTCAAACAAAGCTACGGGCACCGTATTTTGTTGCCAAGCTAACGATTGTCTGGCACATACCCATTCTAACGGTTCGACCCTGATGGGCTCTGCGTTGATGTCAGAAGGACAATGCTGAGCCAGAGCAATATCGAACTCCCCTTTTTTATAACGCTCCCAGATACCGGTGCTAAAGCTGCAATCCAAAGTGACTTGCACGTTGGAAAACTGGCATTTCCAATGCTCAAGTAGTCCTGGTAATAGACAACTTGCATAACAATCGGTGGTGGCGAATCGAATGATTTGTCGGCCAACGGTGTTCTGCGTCAACCACAACTCAGCTTCATCGTTTGCGGTGACAACCTTTTGCGCCCTCAGGTAGAAGGCCATGCCTTTTTCAGTGAGGGTGACGCCATTCGGATTCCGTTGAAGCAACGGCGCGCCAACCTGGCGCTCAAGCTGCTGAACTTGCCAACTGACAGTAGACTGGGCCAGGAAGAGTCTCTCTCCCGCCCGCGAAAAACCGCCCGTATCTGCAACATATATAAATGTGCGTAGCTGATCCAAACTCCATTTCATTTTGATGCCTCCTATGGCCGGCTCGTCTCAGCTGCCTAATGTGCGCATATTGGGGGAGGGCAGAAGCGGCAATCGAATGAATAAAAAGGAACTCTGATTGAGTATCGAATAAGTTGATACCCCCAGACAAGTTTTTTCGTTTCCAACTTACCTGTGTCCCTTTGTACGCTCTGCCCCACTTGCTCTGGAAACAAACACATGGAAGCGACTATGACAATGATGACGAGTTCCCTTGGCAACAGAAGTTTGGGCGGAGTTGCTCACGCAGATCTCTCAAAAATGCTCCCCCCTCAATGTTATACCCAGGGCGAATGGTTTGAACGCGAACTGCATGCTATTCATTTTCCAGCATGGCATTTTGTCTGCTTGTCGTCTTCTATTCCTGATACCGGAAGTTTTGTAACACGTCGGTTCTTGGAACGCAGTGTCATCGTTGTTCGTAGTGAAGACGGTACAATCAGAGCATTTCTGAACACCTGTAGGCATCGGGCAGCTCCTTTAACAACACAAAAATGTGGGAAAAACGCCCAGTTTAAATGCCCTTTTCATGAGTGGACTTATGACACATCTGGCAATTTGATAAGCGCTCCCGGTTTGGGAGGGTGCGTGACTAAAAGTGACCTTCCAGGGCTAAACCTCAATTTGGTGAGCGTTCAATGTGAAGTCACAGCAGGCTTGGTGTTCATTAACCTGAATGACGAAAACGAGGTCCCGCTTGACGCCTATCTCGGCAACTACATCGACAAAGTCGCCCTCCCACACCAAATCCAGAGAATGCACTGTGTTCAAGAAAAGGCTTACACACTGACGACGAACTGGAAGCTGTACATTGAGGTAGATATGGAAACCCTCCATACGAACTTCATCCACAGTCGGTCGATTGGCAGTCAACCGGTTAGGCCGATAGAGCACGATCACAATTGGTTTGGTGTCTACCATAAAAATTCGCTTTCGCCAGCGCTATTCCCTGAAAAGCGCAACCTCGCCTTTTCACCACCCCGTGACATTATTGGCGAAGCCGCAGAGGGTACCCATTTCTGCGTCATTATGCCGGGCTTCTTCATTGTAACCGCACCAGAAGTCATGTGGTGGATTCAGAAGATACCCATTTCAGCCACTCGCACTAGTGTCAATGTTGGTTACGCGTTCCATGAGGAAACGCTGGCTCGAAGCGATTTCAATGATATTGCTCCGCTCTATTTCGAACGTCTTGATCAGGTGATTCTTGAGGATGATCAGATTTGCGAGTACCAACTGGAAGGATTGAGCAACCAAGTGCAGGGACACTACACACCGGTTGAACCGATTGCTGCTTACTTCTCAGCGCTCGTTGGGTCAAGACTGAGGGAAGCGGGGTATGAATAGCACTCGTCCCGTTGCTGGGGCGCCCCTTTTGATTCCGACGAGCTGGCTTAAATGGGGAGGCTGGTGCCTGCTTGTTAGCATCTTCATCAATGGCTTCTTTTTCCGTTTCGCACCCGCGACATTGTCAGGGAGTATGCAGCAAGAGCTCAGTTTGACAGCCACTGCACTCGGTATTGTGGCATCAATGCACTTCTGGGTTTACACACTGATGCAGGTGCCCGCTGGCATTTTTACCGACTCGGTTGGGGTACGAAATGGTGGGCTTATCGGGGGGGCTGTAACGTCGATAGGTGCTTTTTGTTTTGGTTTTGCCCCAAATCTAATGGTTTTGCTCGTGGGGTCAGCTCTGATGGGGCTTGGGTTATCTGCAGTTTTCGTCGCCCTGATGACTTACAACGCTACTTGGTTTTCCTCAGATCGCCATTCGCTCGTCATGGGCACAACTATGCTTCTGGCTGCACTGGGGAGTGTGATAGCGCAGAGCCCGACCGCGCATCTACTGAACTGGTTCAGCTGGAGAGATATTGTTCTCTTTTTTGGTGGCCTGACGTTTTTGGCCTCCGCCGGTCTTGTTGTTTTTTGTCAAGATGCCCCTAAGCGAAGACAAGAGCACTCACCGAAAGCCAAGGCAACAGTACATCAACTACTGCAGGGAAATCGGCGCGTACTGCGATCCAGCCAAGTATGGCTGCTTTTTCTTTGTGTAGCTGCCACTAATGGAACGCTCTATGCGTTTCTAGGATTGTGGGCTGCGCCACTCTTAATAGACGGCTTCGGCCTGCAACCTACACAAGCCGCACAGTATGCAACTATTGCACTTATTGTTTACGGTGTGGGCTCTTTATTTGCAGGGTGGGCAGCTGATCGTATTGGAGCGAAGAAGCCGGTAATTGTTGCGGCAGCACTGATATCGGCGACTGTATGGGGCGTAATGGCCTTTGCTGAATGGAGTCCTGGGTGGGGGGCAATGGTTCTGTTTGTACTGTTGGGACTCTCAGGAGGACAGGTAAGCGTCATTTTTGCGGCCACCAAGGAGGCGGTAGCCCTGCAGAACGTCGGGTTTGCAACAGCGCTTGTAAATATGGGCGCATTTTTGGCAGCAGCTTTGGTTCAATCGGGCTTTGGCGTAATTCTGGATATCGTGAATGTCGCAGAAAAACAAACTGGCCCAAGTCTTCAGAGTTATCAATTCGCGTTGATTCTGCCCTTAACCATAAGCGGGCTGGGGGTAATAGCATCTTTGTTTTTGAGAGACCGCACACACACATGATAGCTTCTTGGTCTTGTTCGATAACCCTTCCTACACTGGTTAGCGGCGCAGTACGAATACCAGACGGAAAACACAGCGGAAGGCTTTTGGTTCGTTACGAGACACCGTGCCCTCATTGGACTCCGCCTCGCTGGATGCGTCGAACAGGAATTGTTGACGAAATTATTGTTTGCTGTGGATTCAACTACACCATGGCGAGTATATTCGACATGGAGCGTGTCCGTCCGGAATGCGATAAGGCCGGTAAATATTGCCTGCTCAACTCAAGATGGGAATCCATTAACGAACCCAATTTATACTTCATTGGTGCCCCGACGCGCATAAATGATCCAGACGCTGCATCCGGCTTCGTCCATGGGTTCCGCTGCAACATACAGGCACTTGGTCATCTCATCGCCGAACAGCAGGGCATGCCACTTGAGCCCCTATTCGTATGCACACTACCATCGAACGAAGCTTCGAGTGGGCTTACCTCTCTCGCCGAATACCTGGTCAGTATGGTTAGTACTACAATGCCATTGTTCGAGCTTTACAGTTATTTCGGCAGCATGGTTACGTTCGAACGCGATGATGGCACCGGTGCTGTACATGTCAAGGTTTGGCCACCATTTCCACGTCAATATAATCGAGAGCGATGGGATGGGACCAAAACTTACGTAGAGGTTGTGTTCGAGTACGGTTTCTCTCGCTATGGTGATGGGACGCTGCCAACACATTACTTTACGCTTCCCGCAGATCATTTTGATTCATCCAGAAGTGTTTATATCCACCCTGTTTTCCACGTCTTCCGTGACGGCGTCGAAGTGGACCAGTTCCATATACAGGAGAGCTTGATAGGCCGGTGGGATCTCGACGACTACGTAGATGAGGAAACCAACCCGGATCAATATAAGAATGTTGCTTTCAACGCTTGTGCGTGTGCGCTTGGGCTTAATGAGCGGCGAAGCATGCTGCCCGTGTTAGATGAATTTTTAGATAATTGCTATCCGCTAATGACCGATAAAGAGGTAGTAGAGGCGCTTAGCATACAACCGACATTGGCGTTGCTCTCGAAGGTTAACCAAATAGGGAACTGAGACAATAGGCTGCTGTCCCGATCATAAACATGATGAGCATGGGCAGCACGCATATCGGAGGTAATATTTACATGCAAGATATTGGGGTATCCGTCAGTGGGTTGCTGGGGCTAATTATAACCAGCTCGATACTCATTGCTGTACCTGGCCCAAGCATCATGCTTTTTATTGGGCAAGTTATCATGAAGGGTAGAAATCATGCGTTACGTGGTGTGATCGGCAATGCAATTGGCATGTTGAGCATTGCGGTACTTCTTTCGTTTGGACTTGGTCCTCTTATATTGAAGTCCGATTTTGCTTTGTCTGCTATCAGAATGCTGGGTGCGATCGCCTTGCTGCTTATTGGTATAGGGTATCTTGTAGCTTCGAAAGCGGCGAGTCGGGTTGCAGCCGAACAGCCAACAAGGAGAAAATCACCGCTCACTGAAGGTGTAATAGTCAGTATAACCAACCCCAAGGCTTTCATCATGTTCGGAACTATAGTTCCGAGCTTTCTCAGCGACAATCTTGCGAGCCCCACGAGCCTCCTTATCATGTACTCGATGATACCTATCGTGTTGGGAATTGTGATCGATAGCGTGTGGGTTGTAGTTGCTCACAGTGCAAGTTCCCGCCTTTTTTCCAACGCAGACGGTGTCAGAATGGTAAACCGTATCGGAGGCGGCTTAATTATTCTGATGGCCTTTATATTGGCACGCGAGGCTATTTCCGGTTTTTGGCACTAAGTGCAAGTACAGTGACAGTCTGAACTCAAACATGCTGGGCATGTCGTTGGCTCAAATGGGGCTTGACTGCCACTGCAGATTTTCGGCTCTTGGCGTAATTCAAAGAATGAGAAAATCTAAGGAAGGAGTGAATATGTACCTGAGGCGAATCCGTGTCTTGATGGAGCGGTAGAACTCCACCGCAGGCATGCTATAAAGAAAAAGCTGAATTTGGTGCAATAATTCTTCCGGCTTTTCTTCGATAACCAAGAGTCCGGCATCGCGTATTGTGTGAAAGATCGAGCCCGGTATCATCTCGTGAAAGCGCTCTCCTCTGGCGATGCGCCAATCTTTAATGCGATCAACGCACGGTTGTTCTTTGGCGATCGGATCACCGTGCAGACGATCCTTGCCGGCAGCGTGGGCGCGACCGGATTGGTGCTAATCTTCTGGACCGACCTCGTTGCCAGCTTCGACATCGCCACGCTTCAGGGAATCGGCTGGGCCACGTTTGGAACGCTGATGTTCTCTTTCGGGAATATGGCATCGCGGCGAAACAGCGGCCTGGGCATCACATCTGTCAGCGCCAACAGCTGGGGCATGGGCATCGGTGCGCTCGCACTATTGGGCTTCATCTTGGCGAGCAGGTAGGTGGTAGGCTTTACCACCTACCTCGTGTATTCGGCGTCAACTATCCTGTGCGGTCCGCGATTGCCGAGTTTCCTTCAAAAGGCTTTTCGGCAAATACGTCGATCTGATAAATGGGCAACGTTATACTTTCACCGTCTATAAAAATAGTGCTAAGCGCAGTGGATTGCTTAAATAAACCTGCTAATACGACTTGTTGTACTGAATTAAGGATTAAAATAGCGAGCGACCAGTATGGAACTCGGAGGGATTACCCCCTAACAGAAACCCGCCATGGTGGCTTGGCGTTGACTTCTGAGTCCCGCTGCAAATGGGGTGATAACTGCTTACTTTCTTGGTTTTCGGCGAAAAATTCGATTATCGCACTTTCGACAGCTCTAATGGGATCGCCAGAATTTGTGTAATTGGCTGCTATGGAAATATCTACGTTACCCAGCTTAGGGAGAGTGCCAATGTTATCCAGGATGGACACGCCTTCCCCTAAAGCAATGTATGGGATGGCTGATATGGCAAAGCTATGCTCCACCGCTGAGAGTACGCCTGCCAGAGACGAGGCTGAGAAAGCTACTTCATACTCCAATCCGAAATTGTCCAACGCGCTCGTTATTAATGAACGATCAGAGCATCCCGTGGTGAAGCACGCTATTTTTAATTGCTCTGCCTCCCAGCAAAAATGCTCGTTTGGTGCAATCCAAACCATAGGAGAGGACAACAATAATCTACTGGAGATAGTCCTAGGGCAGTTCTGGGTCAACGCAATATCAATTTCCCCAGCAGAATAAGAGCGCCATATCTGCTCGCTATATCCTGATATGACCTCTATCGATAGGTTTGGCAGTGATTTTCGGCAGGAACGGAGCAAGCGCGGCACAAAGCTAGCTAAAAACGCGTCGCTGGTGCCTATTGTGACCTTTTGCTCTGTAGCCAACCCAGACAATTCGCTTATGGCAATCTCGTTTATTTCCACAATCTCACAAGCTCTTTTCAGAAGAATCTTGCCAGCGCTTGTCAGACTCACACCTTTGCTGTGCCTCTTAAAAAGTGAGGTCCCTACCTGTTGTTCAAGCTTCTTAATTTGCCAACTGATAGCTGACTGGACGCGGTGCCGGCGCAAAGCTGCCTTCGAAAAGCTACCTAATTCGGATACCGCGATGAAGCTGCGCAAACAATCGATATCGAGATCCATCTACTTTCTCCCATGTCACGAGGCTCGATCCCATCGAGCGACTTGATAGGCCCCTATCAAATTCCTTCGCTTCTATCGTAATTCAATGATTGCTAAGTTGAAACCTCGGTTTTAATTTGGAGAAAGCAAATGTCCTCTTATATCGTTGGGAAGCTTGACCTACGTAACGTTGATTTTAGCGAAGAAATCGAGTGGCTTAACAGTTTGCCTAAAATCCATGAAGAATATGATGAATTTGCCCAAGGGCACTGAGCATAATAATCATGTGGCAAAATACTCGATTAGATTTGGCTCGTATGGCACCGTTGTTGTTTCTATTAATGTGGAGTAGTGGTGCTATTTTCGTTAAAGCGGGCCTCCAAGAAGCCTCTGTTCTCTCCTTCCTCCTGGTAAGGTCGTTGGGCGCTTTATTGGTTATGATCTTAATGGTCGTGATATTCAAAAAGGGCGAAGTTCGGAGTCTCCAATTACTGACCTGGAAATCATGGCTCAACATTGTTCTTGTGGGTATATTTCTCCAGGTTTTATATCAGGGATTTTTCTTTAGTTCAATCGCATACGGGCTCTCCCCTGGGATGCTTGCCATCGTTCTCGGCTGTCAACCATTACTGACGCCGTTACTTGCTTTTGAACGAATCGGGGTTAAGGGATACTGTGTATTGCTTTTCGGTTTCACTGGCCTGGTAATAGCCATCCTCGGGGGCGGAAAGATTGATGTGATTACCCTACCCGGAGTTATTTCTGCGCTCTTGGCCGTATTGGCAATGACAATAGGTACTATCTTGCAGAAGCGGACACACGTTAATGTTATTGGCTCAGTGCTCGCTCAATATTGTGTTTCCTCATTTGTATTTACAATGGCAGTTTTACTTTTTAGTTTCGAAGTCAATCCAAGTCTTCAGTTTGTCTTTTCGGCTATTTGGATGATTCTAGTCGTTTCAGTGGGTGCGATACTGCTGCTGGTTTTTATGCTCAACAATGATAAGGCTAGTAAGGTTGCAGCTCTATTTTTCTTAGTTCCAGTAATCACTTATACCCTAGATTATTTGGTATATGACACGCCGGTAACACTCATGACATTTGGTGGTGGAATTATGGTGGTCGCTTCATTGTTAATGTACCGAAAAATTGCCTAGTAACCGAAAATTCTCGAATGCAGCTTGACCATTGTAATGTCAAGTGGAAACGGTTCATGCAATGCCAATAGCATTTCTCGTGAACTCCAAGATAGCACTCTTCTCCACTTTCACTTAGGAGTTCCGTGCCCTAACTAAAAATTCATGACTTGATCCTATTTTGCGTACTCGGTCATGTGAGCACTTTATATTTCGTTCGACCTATAAAGGAGTGGAAACCATGGATTTGATAGGAACACTGGACTCTCCTTATGTCAGGCGTGTTGCCATCTCTCTCGAGTATTACGGCATCCGATACCGACATAAGCCCATCTCAGTATTTGATTCGTTTGACGAGTTCGCAAAAATAAATCCTGTCGTAAAAGCGCCAACAATTGTTCTTGATGATGGTGGTGTTCTGCTCGACTCAAGTCTGATCCTCGATTACTTCGAACGACAAAACCATACGGGGCGCCGCCTGATGCCAGACGAGCCATTAAAACAGGCGCGTGCGGTGCGAACAATCGGACTTGCTCTTGCAGCCTGCGAAAAGGCTATTCAAATTATCTACGAGAGAAAAATGCGTCCATTGGACAAACAATATGAACCGTGGGTGGATCGTATTACCGCACAACTTTTGGCGGCTTTTCGTGAACTTGATTACGAAATAGATAGCTCAAAACCATCGACAGACTGCTCTATTGAGCAAGCTGGAATCACCGTCGCTGTGGCGTGGTCTTTTAGTCAACGAATGTTGGGCGATATTGTCGTGGAAAAGCAATTTCAAAATATCAACGCATATGTGAGGGCTATCGAAAAACTACATGTATTTCAAACGATCCCGCTTTGTTCCACCCACAACATCGAAAGGGCGAAGAGAAAGGAAGCGCGTTTCAGACAGGCGCTGTTTCGATCTTAATGGGCTTTCAGAGAAAAGACGATGCGGAGGCGTTCCTGAGTCAGCTGCACCAGAGGTTGGATCGCTTTGGACTGTCGCTCAACGAGGACAAGACGAAGCTCATCCGCTTTGGACGCTTTGCCCGGAGGGACTGCGCGACTGCAGGGCTACCAAAGCCTGAGTCGTTCGATTTTCTGGGGTTTACGCACAGCTGCGCAGTCCTGCGTGATAGACGGACGTTCATGTTGCTGCGGCAAACATCTGTGAGCCGCATGCGACGAACGCTGCACAGCGTCAAGGACGGGGTATACCAAACAGGCATCGGCCGCTTCCACACGGAACTGGGAAAGCTCTGGATGAAAGCGCTGCGGCGCAGAAGCCAGCGCTACTGTCTCGTGTGGGCGCGCTTCGGTCAGTTCTTGCGAGACGCGCTGTCACAACCTAGAGTTGTGCATCCTTGGCCAAACAAACGATTTGACCGTTCTGATGCTTTAGCTACCAACGCAAAAAACTGTTTCATTTAATAGAGCCTTGTGTGGATGGCCGCCGGGTTTGCCATGCTCGAATCCGGTCTGGTACGCGCCAAGAACACCACCGAAATCCTGACCAAAAACATCGCCTTGTACGCCGTCGCCTGCACCATGTACATGGTGTGCGGCTACGCCATCATGTACGACGGCGCAATCTTGCTTTCGGGCATTGGCCAAACCGATACAGCTTCGGTTTTGACCGATTTCGCCGGCCGCGAAGACGGTTTCGAGGGCGCGGCCATTTACTCCACAGCCGCAGATTTTTTCTTCCAGGTGGTGTTTGTGGCAACAGCCATGTCCATTGTCTCCGGCGCAGTTGCCGAGCGAATGAAACTTTGGGCTTTCCTGGCTTTTGCGGTGGTGATGACCAGCGTGATTTATCCGCTGGAGGGTTCTTGGACCTGGGGTAGCAAAGACGTGTTCGGTCTTTATAACCTCGGTGATTTGGGCTTCAGTGACTTTGCCGGCTCTGGCATTGTGCATTTGGCAGGCGCCGCGGCGGCACTGGCAGGTGTGTTGCTTTTAGGTGCCCGCAAAGGCAAGTACGGCTCGAACGGAGAAATCCGCGCGATTCCCGGCGCCAACCTGCCCCTGGCGGCTTTGGGCACCCTCATTTTGTGGATGGGCTGGTTCGGTTTCAACGGCGGCTCTGTACTCAAACTGGGCGATATCGCCAGCGCCAACTCGGTCGCCGTGGTGTTTTTGAACACCAACGCAGCTGCCGCGGGCGGTGCCATTGCCGCCCTGATTACCGCTCGCATACTGTTTGGCAAAGCCGACCTGACCATGCTGTTGAACGGTGCTATCGCTGGCCTGGTGGTTATTACCGCCGAGCCATCCACACCCACGGCCTTACAGGCAACCCTTTGGGGCGCGCTTGGCGGTATCCTGGTAGTGTTTAGCATTATCGGTCTGGACAAGCTGCGCATTGATGACCCGGTCGGCGCCATTTCAGCCCACGGAGTTTGTGGTCTGCTAGGTCTGCTGCTGGTACCGGTGACCAACGATGGTGCCAGTTTCAGCGGCCAGCTCATAGGCGCTGCAACCATTTTTGGCTGGGTGTTCATGGCTAGCTTGGTAACCTGGGGCATTATCAAGGCGGTCATGGGCTTACGTGTTAGTGAAGAGGAAGAGTACGAGGGCGTGGATATTGCCGAGTGCGGCATGGAAGCCTACCCGGAGTTTGTTAGCAGCAAGTAGCAAAGCTGTGAACAGCAGTGACAAGGGGCGCCCATTTGGGCGCCCCTTCGCATTTTGAGGCATCCATTTTAGAAACCTGACACGTTTCCCGGGTTTAAGCTGATCGAAACTGCCACTTGAGCTAACATATGGCACAGATTCGGCCATCTAAGGATAGATGAAAGCAGCCATGAAGGACGCCACAGCCTTGAGCCATGAGGCTCAAACAACCACGTCGTTTTACCCTCACGCAGACCCCATTAATGCAGGTGCCTGTTGGTATCTCGTTGACCAGGCCAAGCACCCAGATGTTTTGCGCTTACTGTTTGAGCACGACGCCTCACCCATCTACGACTTGCCTTATATTCATACGCAATATCATGAACAGGCGTTTGACGGGCCATTAATTATCAAGCCCACCACAAACCAAAGTGAAAAATGGCTGCATAAATGGCTGGCAGAGGCCAAAGCTCTGGCTCTGCAGGGCCCGTTGCTGACATTAGAAGAAATACGCGATCATCTTATAAGCCTGAACACTGTTCGTACCCCTTATGGCGACAGCCTTTTTCGCTACGCAGACACGGCAACGTTTGGCAGCCTTGGTGCCTCACTGTCACACCACCAACGCCTGCGGGTTCTCGGCCCGCTAACCGCAATACACGGCTGCTATGCCGGCACCAACTGGTCGCTGAAAAAAGACCATTCCCCGGCACATCCGACCGAAGCGAAAGAGCAGAACCCTCTGCCTCTTGAAGTAACCCAGGAGAATCTCGCCTTCGTCGAAGTGTATCGTCGCGATCTATTGGCGAAAGGCCTGGCGGACAACAATAAATTAGCGGCGCAAACTGTTTCCTGCTGGTTCCAACAACTGACAACACTCGGCGCGTCGAGTGAGCAGGGTTTGGTGGAAGGCGCCGGTCTATTAATAGCACAGGGTTTTACCCGCGCGCTGAGCGAAGCGGAACTTGCGACCGTAAGTAGAACGAGGCAAAGAGCCTACTGGTCCGACACGCTGGACGCACTCGCAACATTAACGCATTCACAGGACGGAACCTGAATGACACTCACTGGCAACCTGCCCTTCTCTCCCAGCACAACGCCTCTCGGCGCCCACGGCGCGCCCGTTTGCAAGCGCGAAACCGCAAACGTACTGTTGAGCCGCTCTGACACCTTGGGGCGACCAAGGGCTTTTATTGATGCCGGCAAAATCGAGGATGAGAGCGGTAGATCATTCACCGCCACGCTGCAAAATGGCACAGAACATACGCCAGACAATGCAGAGGCTCGCTTCACCAAACTCCTTACGGGCAACGCACAGTGGTACGGGCCTGAGGAACCGAAGGGCGAGCATTTGATCGGGTTTGATACTGTAAGCGAGCAGCTTCGCTTCGCCCCGGGCCATACCCTTAGCGAAGGCGTAGAGCTAACCGTCATCCAGGGCGAGCGCAAAGCCAGAGCGATACACCTACCGCCACCGGTATTTATTAATCTGCGTGAAGAGGCCTCCCCATCTGAAGATTTGCTGACGGACGACCAACTGGATTACTTTCGGGCAAACGGCAACAACGCGCTTATCTTTATGCACGGTTACAACGTTCCTCATGGTGAATGGGGGCGATTCTTGAAGTACGACGGCAGCCGGGAGGCCTACCACGGTAATGCGCCGTCATTCGCGAAAGCCAATACCTGGCATCCCAATAAAGCCACGGTCTGGCAGGATACGGCAGCACTGTCGGCGAATAGCTTCGTGTCGCTGGAAGACGAAAAGCTGAATGGTGGCGGCGCTCATAATTGGGCTGTTCATATGGAGTACCAGTTGAACCGCGCCGCAGGCTTCGACGGCGAAGACTGGATGCCCTATAGCCGCATCATTAACATTTCCTGGCCGGGGGATACCGGTTCCACCGATTTCATGCAGGCGGAGCTGAACGCCATGGCATCCGGGCGGCGCCTGGCTCCGCTATTGTTGCAGTTGGCAAATGCCGGCATTGCCATCAACCTGCTCTCTCACTCTCTTGGTGCACGGGTAGCGCTCACCGCCCTGAACATTATGGGCATCATCGGAAAACGCGATCTGGTTGACCACCTGTTTCTCTGGCAACCCGCCGTTGCCGACAATGCCCTCACCAACGACAGCAGCCGAGACGTGCATCCTTTGGGGCTGGGCGTGTTTCCTGCCGCCCATAGCGCAGCTCGCAAGATTGTGGTGCTGCATTCCCGTGGCGACGGCATTCTTGGGGCGGATAATAGTGAAGATGAGGCTTGGTGGCGAAAGGCTCTGTCATTCAAGCATCCAGTAGCAACTACCGCATGGGATCTCGCAACCGCCGACGACCCCATGGACGACGTACTCGGTAACTTGCGGGGAGCCTATGATAAAAAATGGTGGACCTTCCCGAGCTTTCTGGACAACGGGTTCGGGCCCGCCATCGAAAAGCTGTACACAGACTACTTACCACTCACGTTCGAGGCGTGGATGACTGCTCACCCCCAGCGATCTTTGGCCACACCCGAAACGCTCAAACAAACCGTTCAGGAAAACTGGACCCGGTTAGAAAAAGACATCCTCACCGAAGCAAACGCTTTATGGCAACCCTGTATAGATTGCCTGCGCAACGGCGAGCGGCCGCCTGACTACACCCTGCTCGCGCCATTGAACCATAACGCCAGCGTAAGCCCGCAAATGGCGAAAGATTATGTTCTGCGTTTAAAAAAGCTTGCTGCGAACAACTGGGCACCGGAACAACGGCCACGGCCTGCGTTGGGGTATGTGGGGTTTGAGGAAGTGACAGGCGAGACTGCCGGACCCTTTCGAGATAAATTCCTCGAAGATAGGTTATTGAATGAGTCCTGGCTAGTGGTAGATCAAAGTCGTTGGCTTTTTAGCCACTCTGGGATGCGGATTCCCACTCAAGAGTTGTTCGAAGAAGTCTATCAGCGACAAATCATGAAGAACCGATTGCTGGCAAATTCAAAGTTTGGACGTTACTGATGAGCAAATTCAATCTACGGGCGCTTTTGCTGCTGGGACTCACGTTGGCTGCAGGATACGGCTTGTGGCAAGCATATCATTCCTCCGGGCCGATCATGAGCGCCTCAATTTCCTCAAACGGGACATTCGCCATTACTGCTCACAAGGATCAGAAGCTGATTCTGTGGGATTTGGAAGGGCATAGACGAAAAATTATCAGTCGCAACGCCAATATCTACAGCGCATATTTCATCAAACGCCAGCCCATTTTCCTCTGGCAGGATCTCGACAATACGGTAACCGCTCAATCGGTAAACGGCGAGGTTAAAACAGCTTTTGAGCTAAACAAGCCCACCTATGGTCACCTCATGACTCACGATCTCAGCACCTATTATTACTCCGGCATTGGCTGGGGCATATTTCGGAGAACAGAAGACGGTTCTACAGAGACTCTGAAAGCAACCGATCGCAGGGCTTTTCTTGGCTATCACAAGCTCTTCAATCTCTCGATGGACGAGTCTGAGCAATGGATAGTTTCTGCAGGAAGTGGGGAGCCCAAAGGATTTGAACCACCTTATTATCGGTCGCTACAAGAAGTTCTGGATCAGGGTGCGGACTACCAGCACCTGTACAGCGTTGCTTTATGGAACCTCGAAACCGGACAGCCAACTGCCAAACTGGATGGCAATTCTTCTAAAACTCACGCCACCATTAGCCCCGATGGACAATGGGTAATCAGTGCGGATGAAAATGGAATCGGGTCGTTCTGGAACACTGACCAACCCGAAACCCGACATCGATTAGCGACATACGAAGGCGGTATTTATCTTGACGATGCGCCTTTTGAAGATGGCGATCCCAGAAAAAGCGATAAAAGTGAACTTATCGATGCACCCGCCGGCCTCAACAACTTCACCATCACCGTCGCCTTCATCCACAACAGCGAATACTACCTTCGTTTCGGCAACAACAGCCACTTCACCGCCCTGTTCAAAACCGGCAGCCCCTGGCCCGTGAAGTATCTTGATCTCGGCGAGTCACCCAAATTGGTCACCTACGGCAGTCAGTACGACCGCAACACCGCCATCGCCACCTCACCCGAATCGGGCACCCTGGTGATGGGGCATCAATCGACCGGCGGCATCAGCGTGTACCAGTTTGACCCAGAAGAGCTGACGTTGGAGCGGGTTTGGGTGGTGAAATAGCATGAGGCGAAATGAACTCAGGGAAAAACAACCTGATCGATCACCTGTTTCTCTGGCAACCCGCCGTTGCAGATAATGCTTGGTGGCGATACGCCATACCACGACATCTTCGGGCAGCATCCAAAGCATGGGATCTCGCAACCGCCGACGACCCCATGGACGACATACTTGGTAAATTACGGGGGGCTTATGACAAGAAATGGTGGATCTTCCCAAGCTTTCTGAACAACGGTTTCGGGCCTGCCATCGAAAAGCTATACAAAGACTACTTACCACTCACCTTCGAGGCGTGGATGACCGCACACCCCCAGCGATCTTTGGCGACACCTGCGGGGCTCAAAAAAACCGTTAAAGAAAACTGGGCGAGGTTAGAAAAAGACATCCTCGCCGAAGCAAACGCTTTATGGCAACCCTGTATAGATTGCCTGCGCAACGGCGAACGGCCACCTGACTACACCCTGCTGGCCCCCCTAAACCACCAAGCCAGCGTAAGCCCCCAAATGGCCAAAGACTACGTTGTGCGTTTGAAAAAGCTTGCGGTGAATAACTGGGTTCCAGAGCAACGGCCTCGGCCTGCGTTGGGGTATGTGGGGTTTGAGGAAGTGACCCGGCGAGGTGCGACAGGATTCGATGAATTTATCGAACAGTCGCTGGATGACGAAAAGTTCAGCCCTGTTGATCAATCAAAATGGCTTTTTAGCCACTCGGGTATGCGGATTCCAAGTGATGAAGTGTTCGATCGCTCTTACAGAGCAGAAATTATACGTCGTATATCAGACGAAGGAGTGGGTTTTGGCCGTTATTAACGCTAACAAAGTGCGCTGGATAGGCGCGGTGCTTGGTGCCTTTGTGCTTATTAGCATCCTGCTGAACTCCAACCTCCTGGGAGTCTGGGCTGGGCCGGTTATGTCCATGGGTGTATCGGAGTCTGGCCGCTATGTCGTCAGTGCCCACACAGACAACAAGCTCATTCTCTGGGATCTGCAAGAAAAACAGTGGAATACGTTGTCCGGTAAAGCCAACCTTTACAGCGCCTATTTTGTGCCGGGTCAAAACGCTTTTTTGTGGCAGGACACAGACAATACCGTTACTGCACAAACGGTTGACGGAAAAGTACTGAAGCGATTTCAGCACTTCCCAACCTACGGCCACGTTATCAGTGGCGATCTTGAGACCTACTTGTCTGCTGATGAGCATTGGAATGTGTTTTCTGGCTATGGGGACACAAAACGTACTGTCCTTAGTGATGGCATCAGCCCCAGCTTTTTAGGATCCGGCAAGCTGTTCAACCTCGCCATAGACCGAAACAACACCTTCTTTGTTACAGCCGGCGTCGATAGTGACCGCTCAGCAATCGCAGACCATTCACCAATGAATAGCAGCCAACGGTTTTCAAAATATGGGGGCGTCACACTTTGGGATGCGAAAACAAAACAGCCTGTTGCAAAACTCCGCGGAAACGCCTCCAAAACCCACGCCGCCATCAGCCCAAATGGGCGGTGGGTGGTCAGTGGTGATGAAGCTGGCAATAGTATCACTTGGCATACATCCAATCCTGAACACCGAATGCGAGCCGCACGTTACAACTCAGGACTGTATATTGATGGTCTTCCTGACGACCTTCCAGATTCTGACTACTTTGATAAGAGCGGACTGATCGAAGCTCCGCGCGGCGTTCATGATTTCACTATCGCCCTAGCCTTCATTCACAACAGCGAGTACTACCTCCGCTTCGGCAACAACAGCCACGTTGCCGCCCTGTTCAAAACCGGCAGCCCCTGGCCTGTGAAATACTTTGATCTTGGCGCGTCACCCAAACTGGTCACCTACGGCAGCCAGTACGACCGCAACACCGCCATCGCCACTTCACCGGAGGCGGGCATTCTGGCGATGGGTCACCAGTCTACCGGCGGCATCAGCGTGTACCAGTTTGACCCAGACGAGCTGACGTTGGAGCGGGTTTGGGTGGTGGAATAGCATGAGTTGAACTGCTCGGTAACTTGCGGGAAGCCTATGGTAAAAAATGGTGGACTTTCCCGAGCTTTCTGGATAACGGGTTCGGGCCTGCCATCGAAAAGCTGTACAAAGATTATCTTCCACTGAGAATTCTCGATCATCCTGACAGACCTTCTGGATCCTATGTCACAACGCGTGAAGGAGCTGATCGTCTTGACGCGGCTCTCAGCAGGATAAAAACCGAAATTCAAGAGAACTGGGCGCGACTTGAAAGGGACATTCTCACCGAAGCAATCGCTTTGTGGCAGCCCTGTATAGACTGCCTGCGCAACGGCGAGCGGCAGCCTGACTACACCCTGCTGGCCCCCTTAAACCACCAGGCCAGCGTAAGCCCTCAAATGGCCAAAGACTACGTTTTGCGTTTCGGCTCTGCGCATACTCCACCCAGAACGCCTTTAGGCAACAAAGGACTTTTAGAGTCTAGCTCATTGCAACATTGGGCAGATAGGGTGCTTGCGGCGATGGCGTGAGGCAGTGAGGTAGTTATCCTCCCATTTTTAGCGGGGGAAATTACCGTGGGAGATTGGGCGGCAGCAAGGGCCATCCATCGCCTAGGATGCCGTTTTCTCACTTTTTGCATAAACCACCAAGCGCAGATGGCGATCTGCGTCGATGGTCAGCGAAGTGTGCTCGAAAGCAACTACTTTATCATCCAGCCGAAGATTGCGCACGCCATTGCACGGTGCATGCACGTCGTGCTTTTGCCACCAGGTATGGAAGTCAGGAGACACCTTTTGCAGTTCGTCCACCAATTCTCGAATGTCGCTTTCCTGGGTAGCACGAGCATAGTTGCGCCGGAAGCTAGACAACATTCGTGGCGCTTGTTCTTCCCAGTCGGCAAAGAGTCTGCGAAGAGTTTGATCGGTGAATAGCATCCAAAGAAGGTTGCGTCTTACAGGCGCATGACGTTCGAAGTCAAAGAGGTGGTTGGCCGGTTCGTTGAAGGCCAGGACATCCCACCGCAGGTTCAACACGTAGGCTGGATGTGGGGCTAGGTCGCTCATTAGGCGGCGTATTAATGGCGGCACTATGCACCATGTCTTGCCCGGTTCGGTGGGCGGCCGTTCATGAGCCAGTAAGTACAGGTGGCGGCGTTCGGCTGCATCTAGCCTCAGCACCCTTGCCAAATTGTCCAGGAACGTGGCTGATACGCCTATGTCGCGGCCTTGTTCCAGCCAAGTGTACCAAGTCAACCCGACACCCGCGAGTGCTGCCACCTCCTCTCGGCGAAGTCCCGGCGTACGCCGACGTCCTCCGCTGGGCAGGCCTACATCAGTGGGCAAAAGACGCTCGCGACGTGAGCGCAAAAAAGTCGCGAGGTCGTCGCGAGTTCGTTTCAGGGTACGCATAGCTTACCTCGTTGCTTTTAGTAATAGTATAACTAGTTAAATTGTAATCGTTTAATAAAGATTTGAGAATGATCGCTTTATGACTCTGGAGATGCAATATGAGCGTTGATTCTCAATTTTTCACAACGGCTGTCGTCCCCCCAAAACGCGCCCCGTGGCTGGGTCTGTCCGTTCTGTTACTGGCTGGCTTCGTCACCATCTTTGACCTGTTCGTGGTCAATGTGGCCATTCCCAGTATGCAGGCTGGGCTGGGCGCAAGCTTTGCACAGATAGGTTTCATCGTGGCCGGCTATGAGCTGGCTTTTGGTGTTCTGCTGATTACCGGCGGGCGGCTGGGAGACCTGTTCGGACGCCGCCGGTTGTTCATCGTCGGCATGGCCGGCTTCACTGTGGCTTCGGTCTTGTGTGGGCTGGCCCCCAGCGCCGGCCTCCTAATCGGCGCACGGGTGTTGCAAGGGCTGGCTGCCGCATTGCTGTTTCCGCAGGTTTATGCATCCATCCGCGTCAACTTCGATGGCGACGACAGCCGCCGTGCCTTCGGCCTGCTGGGGATGACTCTGGGCCTGGCGGCCATCGCCGCGCAGGTACTGGGCGGATGGCTGGTGTATGCCGACTTGTTCGGGCTGGGCTGGCGTAACATCTTTCTTATCAATGTGCCCATTGGCTTGTTCGCCATCACCGCCGCAAGGTGGATCCCAGAATCCCATGCGCCGCAGCGCCCGACTCTAGACTGGACGGGAGTGGCTCTGGTCAGCGCCGGCCTGGCGCTACTGCTGGTGCCTTTGATCGAGGGTCCGGGGCAAGGCTGGCCAGTATGGAGCCTATGGTCGCTGGGCGCGGCGGCGGTGCTGCTTGCGCTGTTTTATCGGCAACAGGAGCAACGGCGAGTATCCGGTGGATTGCCGCTGGTGGACATGCGACTGATGACCCAGAGCCGCTTTGCACTGGGTGCATTGCTGGTGCTGCTGGTCTATTCCACATCCAGTTCTTTTTTCTTGAGTTTTGCCTTGCTGGTGCAGACCGGGTTGGGCCTTGACCCTTTCATGGCGGGCAGCATCTTCGCGCCGTGCAGCGTGGGCTTCGTCCTGGCATCACTAGCCGCGCCTCGGCTGGTGGCACGATGGGGAACACGCGCCATTCTCGGGGGCGCGTTGATCTACGCGATTTCCATCGGGCTGTTGATTGCGCAGGTGCAGAAGGCAGGCGCGGAGTTGGTGCCGGTGCGCCTGATTCCCATGCTAATTGTGATCGGAGCCGGTCAGGGCTTCATCATGACGCCGCTACTGAATTTGGTGCTCGGCTTTGTCAAAGAGAACCAGGCCGGTATGGCGGCGGGTGTGATTTCTACCGTTCAACAGGTTGGTGCGGCGCTGGGTGTAGCCGTGGTCGGTATTCTGTTCAGTGCAGCGTTGGCTACAGGCGATGGTGCAGCAGTGCAAGCGGGCCAATACACCTCGGCCTTTGTCGCGGGAATGCTCTACAACCTGGGCG
Source organism: Marinobacter sp. M1C (assembly GCF_023314135.1). Classification (NCBI taxonomy): domain Bacteria; kingdom Pseudomonadati; phylum Pseudomonadota; class Gammaproteobacteria; order Pseudomonadales; family Marinobacteraceae; genus Marinobacter; species Marinobacter sp. M1C. Next base: position 4,639,141 of record NZ_CP092289.1, on the reverse strand, counting down.
CTGCGATGCTTGTTTGTCTGTTGTTGCTTATGCTGGCAAGGGCGCAGAGATCGGCGAGCTGACAACAGGCAGCAAGTAATGGTGTTTCGGCACCACCTCGGCAAAAGCGTCTGACAAAGCATCCAGGCTAGCTGTCACCTTGGTGGAAGCATCGGCTTCCAGTGTTTTCAGCAGTGAGAGAGCACAGGTAAGCCGATTGGATCTGGTTACGCCGCTCATGCATCCAGCCCCTTCATGCCTTCATCGGTATAGCGCCCACCGGCCACCTTCAGTTCCGATACCTCGGCTTCCAGTGCTGTAATCTCATCTGGTGACAGCACTACATCGACGGCCTCAACGTTTTCTTCGAGGTATTTCAGTCGTTTGGTACCGGGAATCGGCACGATATGGTCGCCCTTCGACAATAGCCAGGCGAGTGCAATCTGCGCTGACGTGCAGTCTTTGGTTAACGCCAGCGAGCGCACGACATCGACAATACGGCGGTTAGCGTCGATGTTTTCCGCCGAAAAACGCGGCAGGTTTGCGCGGAAGTCGCCGTCGGCGAAATCACTCTGACCATCGAATGTGCCGGTAAGAAATCCCCTGCCAAGGGGCGAATAAGGCACGAACCCAATACCGAGTTCACGGCAGGTGGGCAGAACGTCCGACTCGACATCCCTGGACCAGAGCGAGTATTCGGTCTGCACCGCAGCGACCGGATGAACGGCGTGGGCGCGGCGCAGCGTGGCCGCGCTAACCTCGCTTAGGCCAATATGGCCGATCTTGCCGGCGCGGACTAGACTGGAAAGCGCCTCCATAACTTCTTCAATGGGGCGGCTGCGGTCGATTCGGTGAACGTAATAAAGATCAATCCGCTCGACCCCGAGGCGGCGCAGTGAAGCCTCGCAGGCTGCCCTGGCATACTCAGCGCTGTTGTCAATTGTGCGGGCATACTCACCGGGCTTGCGTACGATTCCGAACTTTGTGGCGATTTCGACTTGCGGCTTCCGTTCCCGCAAAAAGCGCCCTAACAATTCTTCATTATGATGCGGGCCGTACATGTCGGCGGTGTCGAAAAAAGTTACGCCCAGATCGGCGGCGCGGCGCAGCACCTGCATCGATTGCACATCGTCCCGTGGACCGTAAAATTCACTCATGCCCATACAGCCAAGGCCGAGGGCAGAAACGTTTAAACCGGGGGCGAGAGACCTGCGTTGCATGATGATGCTCCTTTGTTGGATTCTGCATCATCATGACTTTCCGATATCGGCTAATCTACAGTCTATAATGCAAATCTGATTTTCATTTTTGGAAAGCTTATGACTGAACGCCTGAACTGGGATGATGCACCGGCTTTTCTTGCGGTCGCACGCACTGGAACCCTGACCTTTGCCGCCAAGTCTCTCGGCACCGGTATCGCGACTGTTTCGCGGCGAATCGCGCGGCTGGAAAGTCGTCTTGGCGTGCCACTCTTTGTGCGGCACCAGTCCGGCTATCGTCTGACCGATCAGGGCGCGACCCTGCTGCCTAGAGCCGAAGCTCTGGAGCAGGCCATGGGAGCATTTCGCGCCCAGGCGGCGACGGAAACAGAGGCCATTGGACATGTTCGGTTAGCGACGGCTGAGAATCTCGCCAATTCGATCATTATCCCGGGCCTTGCCCCACTGCTTGCGCGACATCCCGGTTTAAGCATCGAGATTTTGACGGACGTAAGTACCATCAACCTGCACGGCCGCGACGCGGATCTGGCGTTGCGCATGGTGCGCCCTGAGCGCGGCAACGTCAGCGTTCGCCGTGTTGGCACCTTAGGTTTTGGTCTTTACGGATCGCCGGAATATATGGCTGCGCGCGACACAGGGCCTGATGCGGGCCGTTTCGATGGTGATCGCTTCATTGGGTGGTCGGAACGTCAGGGTGGCCTGCCCGCAGCTCAATGGATTGAACGCACCTTACGTGGCCAGATGCCTGTGGTTACTACCACAACATTGTCCGCGCAGCTAAGCTCCGCGACCGCCGGGTTGGGCCTGGCAATTTTGCCACATTTTCTGGCCCGCGAGGCGGGTTTGCGGGAAGTGCCGCTTGAGTTGGAGTTGGATCAGCCAATCTGGCTGGCGCTGCACAGCGATTTATCCGCTTCGTTGCGCATTAGAGTCGTGGCCGATCATCTTGCGGAAATTGTCGAGCGTAATCATGAGCGACTGGCGGGGGTCAGGTAGGCGACTTGAATGACCTGCTGGATGTTACGAATGCTTATGATACGGTGTTTGGCTTGGACGATTGGGTTGAGTTCAACACTGTGCAAGGGACGATTTCGATGGAGTGCTTCCGGATTGACGAAAGTGGCTATACGGGATTTGGCCTTCTGAATCCCGAGCAATGCTTCCAGGGAGCAACTGCGGTTGCTATCACGGACGAGGACGCCGGACGTTTAATCAAGGAGTATTTTCTAAAGTTGCAGGCGTCAGAGCTTAAGTACCGAGCACTCGCACGGCGGCCAGGAAACCATTCCCGACTGCTTGGCTTGCAGCGCGAAATCTTGGCGAACTAAAAATGTCCTAAGAGCGATCGCAACGTCTGGTGTCACCATGGATGCAGCGTTCGTGGTGCTGCAATCGTTGATTAGTCGCATGAAGGAGATGGTTGCGGGGCCTTATTGTGTGGAGCACGATCAGTCTAAGAACCTGCTTGCCTATAATGATTTTTTGCAGCGCTATATCGACCACGAACAAAGCATCGAGTTCCGACAGACCGAAATTGCGCGCGTTAGATTTCCGCTCAAACTAACGGCCATGACTCAGGTCGATTCTAAGACCAGTCCGGCAGTGAAGTTGGCCGACGTAATGATCGGAGCCGCCATCGAAGCGGCGAATACCCTGGCGGGGCAGCGCACGGCAGGATTGAATGTTGATACTGTACTGGACTTGTATACCGATCATCAGTTCATCTAACGCCTTCGAACGATTTCGCTGAGCAGCATCGGTTCCGCCAAGGCACCCAGGCCGCTGAGCTGATCGATTGCTTCGCGACCCAATTCCACACTGGGGGAGGTCCAGGTTGAGCGCTATTTCGATGGTGCATTGTTTCAGTACATCAGTAATTTTTAAGCTGGAAAATACCAACATGCTGGCAACCACTCACGTCCCCTCCTATTTCCAGTTCTCAATGTGCCGGAGCACAGAGGTGACTTCAAAACGTTGACTGACTATGAAATAGAAGATTTTGCTACCGAGTGCCGACAACGCTAGAAGCTTGGCCAGTCACCTGTTGATAACTTGGTCAATACCATGGAAAGCAATGGCATTGTAGTTACTCGTGGCAGCTTGGGTTTCGCTAAAATGGATGGAGTCTCACGCTGGTCACAGGTGGATACCCGTCCTTACATCTTTCTTTGTGTGGATAAAACCAATGGCTTTAGAACGCGATTTGATTCCGCGCACGAGCTAGCCCATATCGTACTTCATAAAGCAGTTACTGATGCAGACTACCAGAAACACTACCACCTATTAGAAAAGCAGGCACACCGCTTTGCTAATGCTATTTTATTACCGGCAGCTTCTTTTGCTCGAGAAGTGCGGTATCCAACGCTGGATACTTTTCTGGCTCTCAAGCAAAATGGAAGGCATCTGCTGCAGCAATGATTCGACACAGGGCTGTCAGGATTTGGAAATCATAGGCGAAGATACGGCCTTACGGTTGTGGAAAGCACGTTCCGCCCGCGGGTTGGTACAACGTGAATCACTTGATGAAACGTTAGTATCTGAAGAGCCTAAATTGATCGAGCGTAGTGTCAAAATGTTGGTTGAGAATAAGATCTTGGAGAAAAATACTTTACGCCAAGTCTTGGGAATGCCTGCGGGTATTATAGAAGAGCTTTGTAATCTCCCCAAAGGCTATTTTGAGCAAGACGACACTAACAACGTCATCGAATTGCGCTTAAGGTCGAGTACCCAACAACGCTCAAATTCGCAACAGAGCAGTAACAGCGGTAGTCGAGTGATTCCTCTCGATCGAAAGTAGGAGCGCAAAGGGCTCGGAGACTTGCTTGCTAGTACCACGTAAGGCTCGAAAAGGTGAACATTCGTGACCTTACACTACACTTTTGAATAAGGCTTAGCGTGACTTTTGAATAAGGCTTAGCGTGAAAATAAAATGAAAAGTCACCATCTTTTTTTACATGGAAAACACACCGGAAAGGAGAGTGGTATCTTTCCGTTACCAACTTTATTTTTTTGTGCGAGCGAAGGCGCCCACTAGAATGGGCGTTAGGGGGCAGTTTTGTTACCGACTTTATTCCGATCCCACATTTCATTATGAATATCAAGTCATTAGAAACTTTCTTCTGGATTGCAAAACTGGGCAGTTTTCGAGCTACAGCGAAAAAGCTGTACGCTTCGCAACCAACGATCTCTGCCCGAATTGCAGGCCTGGAAAACCAGCTTGGTATAGAGCTGTTTGACCGGTCTGGCCGTAAGGCTGTGCTGACAGCGAAAGGCCGGCAGGTGCTCTCCTATGCCGAACAAATTCTCCAGCTTCATGCGGACTTGCTCGAGACTGTTGCCAGCCCGGATGCCATTCAGGGCACTATCCGGCTAGGTGTTGCAGAAACCATTGCGTATACCTGGCTCCCTGAACTGATAGAAAGGATTAATGAAACCTACCCAGCTATTAATCTGGAACTTGATGTTGATATCTCTATCAATCTGTCAGAAAAACTGCTGAAACGGGAGATTGATATTGCGTTTCTTATCGGTGAAGTAAAACAGGAGGGCTTTTTTAATATGCCTTTCTATAGCTACTCGCTGATATGGGTTGTCAGCCCGAAACTGACGTTACCCCCGGAACCCGTTAGCCTCTCCGAGCTGGCAAAAATCCCGATTATTACTTATCCAAGAATGAGTGAGCCTCACACCAACATTCGCACGCTGATCAATAAGATGGGCAGTTCCACTCAGATTCATTCCAGCTCCTCGTTATCCACCATTATCCGCATGGCTCTGGACGGTATCGGTGTGAGCGCCCTACCAAAGGAGATCATCACAAGAGAGCTCGCAACAGGGCAGCTCCGGGAGTTCAAGGTTGAGGCCAGCATTCCTGATCTGGTTTTCAATATGGCGTATTGTGCGGCACCAGGTGCAAATGTTGTGCGGGCCGTTGCGGACCTTTCTCGCAAGATCGTGGCGTCCAAGCCCCTATAAAGTCATCAATACTGCTGACTGATCAGCTTTATCTATCAAAGTTGATTCTAAAATTCGATTTGAACTAATCATTGGTTCTGCGCTAACTTTGATGAAAAGCAAAGTAAGGCAGAATCATGGTTTCGACGAATCACCCTCAGCGCTTTCTCACGCCCGGAGATGTCAGGTTGGCAGCACGTAATGGCTCGCTGGTAGGTTCGACAGCCGGAATGGCAAGCGGTTTTGTTCAGGTCAATCTGGTCATACTGCCAGAAGAGCAGGCCAATGGCTTTCTGCGTTTTTGTCAGGCAAACCCGAAACCCTGCCCGGTGCTCGCGGTCAGTGAGCCGGGTGAACGGCAGTGCGCTGTGCTGGGCGAGGATCTGGATATTGCCCGGGACGTGCCTTCTTATCGTGTTTACCGCAATGGCAAATTTGATGGAACGCTGAACGACGTTTCAGAGGTATGGCGTGGTGATCTGGTGACCTTTGCCATTGGTTGTTCGTTCAGTTTTGAACATGCCCTGCTGCAAAATGGCGTGCCCGTTCGCCACATTGAGGCAGGGTGCAATGTACCCATGTACAAGACCTCGATTCCGCTGCGACCGGCCGGTGGCTTCAGTGGGAATATGGTCGTATCCATGCGCCCCTTTCTTGCCGCAGCGGCCATTCGCGCTGTTCAAATTACCACGCGCTTCCCCCAAACCCACGGTGCTCCTGTACACCTTGGCGACCCGTCACTGATTGGAATCCTGAACCTGGGCTCACCTGACTACGGAGACGCGGTTTCTGTAGCGAACGATGAGATACCGGTTTTCTGGGCTTGTGGCGTTACGCCGCAGCAGGTCCTCATGGACTCGGGGATCGAATTTGCAATTACACACACGCCGGGCCATATGTTGGTCACGGACATTCCTGAAAGTCAGGTGGCTTTGTTGTGAGACCGCTGTAACACCAAAAAAACTAGAAGAGGAAGATGACAATGACAATGACTACAAGAAGATATCTTGTATCCGCAGTGACCGCCGCAATGTTGGTGACTGCATCACAGGCATCGGCTCAGGAACTGGATAAGACCAGTATTTCTTATGTCGGGAGCTGGAGCAGCTTGTCCCTGTACAAAAATTTCGAAAAGCCGTTCTGGCAGGAGCACATACCCGAAGCTTCTGACGGGCGGATCACAACCGAGGTGACTACTTTTGACCAGATGGGTCTGGGTGGAGGAGAAGTTTACCGCTTGATGGCGCGCAACGTGATTGAAGTGACCTCCACGGTGGCGGACTACGCAGTGGCAGATGCCCCTGAGATTGAAGGCCTGGATATGCCGATGATGGCTCCAGATGTGGAAACCGCACGAAAAATAGCAGAGGCCTATCGCCCCGTGCTTTCCGACGCCTTTGCCGAGCGCTTCGACAACGCAAAGGTGCTCGCCGTTGTTCCATACCCGTCCCAGGTGGTGTTTTGTAACACTGAAATCAAAGGGCTTCTGGACTTGAAAGGCAAAAAGATCCGCGCCAGCGGGCGCACTACGGCAGAGTTTCTGCAGGCTCTCGGTGCTGAAGGCATAACCCTGAATTACAGCGAAGTGCCGGGCGCATTGCAGCGCGGTGTTATCGACTGTGCGGTGACCGGCTCGCTCTCGGGCTACAGCTCTGGCTGGTATGAGGTGTCCACGCATCTTTATCCGTTGCCTGTGGGCGGCTGGGACTACGTGATCACCGCAATGAATGGCAAAAAGTGGGCCTCACTGTCTGCAGACACCCAGAACTGGCTGCAGAACGAGATTCAGGTCAACTATGAGGATCCCGTGTGGGAGTCTGCCGTTGAGGAGACTCGCGAAGGTATCGCCTGCTTGACCGGAAAGGGTGAGTGCGCGCGCGGTGAATCCGGAGATATGGTCCTGGTTGAAGCAACTGACGCCGATTTCACTGAAGTGTCTCGCCATCTTCAGGCAACATTGTTGCCCAACTGGGCTGGCCGTGTTGACCAAAAGTGGGTTGATCGCTGGAATGAGACGATCGGCAAGGTAACGGGTCTTAAAGCGGCCAAGTAATACTCTGGTCAGTTGAAAGAACGAGGGCTGTCACAGACAGCCCTCGTTCGCCTTGGAGAATCCTATGTTACAGCAGATCAATAGCGGGCTGGATCGGTTACTTATCGGTGTAGATGTCGGATCACTGTGGATGGCCAGGGCCGGAGGTTTTCTTATACTGTTCACGGTCGGCCTCGTTACCACAGAGGTGCTTTCACGCAAAATTTTTGGTCGATCCGGTGTCCACGCCACCGAACTGACCGGCTACATCATGGCCATCAGCTCAAGCTGGGCTTTTGCCTACACGCTTATGCGCAAAGCTCACATCCGGATTGATGCCTTGTATCTGACGCTACCGATCAGTGTGCGTAGCGTGCTTGATCTGATTGCCCTGCTATCTCTTGCGCTCTTCTGCGTGCTTGTTGTGGGAGCAGCATTTGACGTTACCCTGCTGTCTTACACCGGCGGTGCCAGAGCAAACACGCCCCTTAGCACGCCTGTGTGGATACCCCAGGTACTGTGGCTGATTGGCCTTTTCTGGTTCAGCATTGCGGTTGTTCTGCTGTCTCTTCGCGTTCTTTTTGGCCTTTTAAGCGGCAACATCGAAGACGTGCAAAGAATTGCTGGCAGCCCAACGCTTGATGATCAGGTTGCTGAAGAGAATAAGGAAGCTGCCCGATGATTCTTATTTCGCTGGTTGTTTTGCTGGTATTGCTCGTGCTCAGTGTGCCGGTTGCCGCCACACTGATTGTGCTGGGGCTGTTTCTTGACGAGTTCTTTTCTCCCTTTCCGCTGATTAACGCGATGGGGGATGTCTTGTGGTCGGCGTCAGACAGTTTTCTGCTGATCGCAATTCCACTGTTCATATTGCTGGGTGAGATTCTGGTTCGAACCGGAATTGCCAAGAGTACGTACCGGGCGCTTGAAAGCTGGCTTTCCTGGCTACCGGGCGGGCTGCTTCATGCCAACATTGCCACCGCTACGCTGTTTTCGGCAACGTCCGGTTCCAGTGTTGCGACGGCCGCCACCATAGGCACGGTTGCAATCCCTCAGGGCAAAGCCATGAACTATGATCCGAAGCTGTTCACCGGCTCCATTGCCGCCGGTGGCACCCTCGGTATCATGATTCCTCCGTCGATCAACCTGATCGTATACGGCTTCCTCACGGAGACCTCAATTCCCCAGCTATTTGCAGCGGGGCTTATACCCGGCCTGTTGCTGGCGTTTCTGTTTGTGGTGGGCACGGCATTGATCTGCCTTTGGCGGCCCTCGCTTGGCGGGCCAAGCACGCATCATACCTGGCGCGCGCGGTTTTCAGGGCTGACAAGCCTGGTTCCGGTACTGGTGCTGTTCGGTATTGTTGTCGGCTCGATTTACGCCGGTTGGGCAACGCCCACGGAAGCCGCCTCCCTAGGTGTTATTGGCGCGCTTCTGATTGCGCTGTTCATGGGCAAGCTCAGCACGAGTGTTGTGATCGAAGCCCTTGACGGGACCATGCGGACAACCGGCATGATTGTGCTGATTATCATCGCCTCGTATTTTCTTAACTTCGTTCTGGCCTCGACAGGCATTACGCGTGAACTGAGTTCGTTTCTGGATTCAGCCGGCCTCGGGCCGTACATGACGCTCATGCTTATCATTGCTTTGTACATCGTTCTGGGCTTTTTCATCGAGACACTGTCTCTGATGGTGATCACCATTCCGATTGTCGCACCCATTATTATTGCATTGGGTTTTGATCCGGTCTGGTTCGGCATCTTGTTGATTGTTCTGATTGAAATGGCTCTGATTACACCGCCTGTGGGGCTGAATCTCTATGTGGTGCAGAGCGTCCGTCAGGGTGGCTCATTCAATGATGTGATGATCGGAGCCATGCCCTATGTAGGGTTCATGCTGCTCATGGTCGTGCTGCTTATTATTTTCCCGTCATTGGCGTTGTATTTGCCCGGGGTACTGACGTAATTATTCATTCATGAACAGCAACAACAGGATTATTTCATGACAACCTTTTATTTAGCGGATACTAACGACGCCCTCGAAATTGATGTCCAGGAGCTCATTATTGCTGGATGGGCAGGGCGTGAGCAGGCTGGAATCGATGAACACATTGAAGAGCTCAAAGTGATTGGCGTTACGCCGCCTTCAAGCACACCTTTGTTCTACCGCGTGTCGGCGGATCAACTGACAACTGCTGAAACGGTGCAGGTGCTGGGCGGTGAATCCAGCGGTGAAGTGGAAGTTGTTCTGATTGGCACCGAACAGGGCACGTTTGTAGGCATTGGTTCCGATCACACCGATCGGGAAGCCGAGGCCTGGTCCGTGGCGCATTCCAAGCAAGTGTGTGCCAAGCCTGTGAGCCAGCAGGTGTGGACGCTGGAAAGTGTTATCGACCACTGGGATGAGCTGAAAATATCCTCGTACGCTACGTTTGACGGTAAAGAGGTGCTCTACCAGACTGGTGGTGTAACGGGGCTTTTACACCCAAAGGATTTGTTGCAACGATTTGGCCTGAATGAAACGAAGCTCGCGCCTGGTCAGGCCATGCTGTGTGGCACTCTGCCGGTGATCGGTGGTGTACGCCCCTCCGAAGCTTTCCGCATGGTTCTTGAGGACCCGGTAACGAGCCGGAAAATCGAGCACTTTTATCACATAAAGACATTATCGGTGGTGAAATGAATCAGCAGTCTGGTTTGGCTCCTGTAGATCTGTCAGAAGCGACATTATCGTCGCTACTTGACGGGATGCATCAGAACAAATGGCATGCAAGCCAGTTGCTCGAAGCCTGTCTGGACAACATTGACCAGCATGATGACCCCGCCAATCTGGTCTATACGGCCCGCTTTGACCGAACGGCAAAAGCCGAAGCGGCAGCCATCGACGCACTCCAGAAGGGCAAGGTTCCTCTGGGTGAACTCGCCGGGCTGCCGATAGCGCTCAAGGTTCTGTTTGATGTGGCTGATGAAGTCACTCACTCGGGGTCCAAGTGGTGGAATCAGCCGGCACAGAGCGATGCGCTGATTGTTTCCCGCCTGCGCCGGGCTGGTGCAGTTATTACCGGCCACACCAACATGACGGAGTTCGCCTACTCAGGGCTCGGGCTCAATCCCCACTATGGTTCGCCGGCAAACCCGCTGGCACCGGGGCGGATATCCGGTGGATCATCATCCGGAGCGGCTGCAGCGGTGGCCCACGGTATGGCTGTGGCAGCTATTGGTAGCGACACCGGTGGATCAGTGCGAATTCCGGCGGCTTTTTGTGGCCTGGTTGGGTTTAAGCCTTCCCAGCAAAGAATCCCTCGTGAAGGTTCATTTCCACTCTCCGACAGCCTGGACAGCATTGGCCCGATTGCCCGCAGCGTTGAGTGTTGCGCGCGTATTGATGCGGTTCTTGCTGGTCAGCGTTGGCAAGCGGGCGCGCCTGTGGACTTACGTGGTCGTCGCTTTGTCGTACCGACCAATTACATGCTGGATGATGTGTCTCCGGCGATTTCTGAAGCCTTTTCTCGCAGCCTTCAGCGGTTGCGCGACTGCGGTGCTTATATTGTAGAAGCGCCAGCCCCCGTGTTGGACGCGCTGCCCGAACTGCTCGAAGGCGGCGGCTTTACCGCAGCGGAAAGTTACCATATTCATCGCGACTGGTTGCAGCAGCATGGCGATGAATATGACCCCCGTGTACGCACACGTATTGAAAGGGGGGCGGGCATCAGTGCCGCAGATTATCTAGAGCTGTTGCATCGTCGCGCTGTGCGCAAAAAGCAGGCCGATGAATGGTTGGCTTCCTACGACGGACTACTTGCGCCCACGGTTGCTATTGAGCCGCCGCTACTGAGCGAACTCGAAACTGACGAAGATTATGCACACCTGAACCTGCTGATTCTGCGCAACCCAACGGTGGCTAATCTGCTGGACCTGTGCGCCATCACGCTACCTAACCATCGCTCCGGTGATTTGCCAAGTGGTCTGATGCTGGTTGGTCGTAATGGCACTGATAGTGCATTACTGGGAACGGCGCAAGCGATGGAAAAGGCACTGAAATACTAATGCTTGGGGTCATTGTGATAAAACTGATTGCCACCGCATCGGTGGTGATCGGGGTCTCTCTGGCCGTAAATAAGCTGGGGCCAAGACTGGGTGGAATCATTGCAGGAACGCCAATCATATTAGGCCCCGGTTACTTTTTCATGCTGCAGGAGCGCTCGGTTGAGTTTATCCAGTCGGCGGCGTTATCGACGCTGCACGCGCTTGTAGCGACATTGTTTTTCAGCATCTGTTTTGTCATGACGGCGGGCCGCCTCAGTGCGTTGGTTAGTCTTGGCCTGGCAACCGTCACCATCGCCCAAAAGGGCATGCTGAGCCTCGTGGCGTTCACTGTTGTGCTTGCTATGACGGCGGGTAAACTGCCACCCATGATGACCTTTACAGCCTCTTTGATCGCTTCGCTGGTTGTCAGCGCCGCCCTGTTTCTCGTCAGTCAGCGGCAGTATCGACGAGCCCTTGTGCCCAAGGTAACAACGGAAACCTGTTAAAGCCGGATACGTAACAGGCGGTCTACGGTTCCCTGAATAAAAATCGTGAGTTGAAGACCATTCCTGCACCTGCTGGCTTACCATGTTGCCTGTGAGCGTTCATTCCAAGACGTCCTGCCATCCCGATGAGGCAGTCCTTGGTTGATAAGCAGCGTGACAGCGGTTTATCAGTCATGCAATTTTGCAAGCAGGAGGACATCGGCTATGCCAGTTTCAACTGTACGACCTGAATCCGTGCACCTACCTGGTGGACGTGCTGCAAAGCATCAGCCAACACCCGGCCAGCCAGGTGGCTGACTTACCGCCAAAGCTCTGGAAATTGCGGTTCGCGGACAAGTCGCTGAGATCCCTGGTGGATCCGCGCCATCCCGACAGACAAGCCAGCCGGAGTCTGTAAGCCATGAGCATTGAAGACATGACGATCGACCAGTTGCTGGAAATGAACAGGGTCATCTGCCGGCGAATCAATCAACTGCAAGATCAGGTAAACATGTAGGCGCTGAGTCAATTGCGAGTGGGGTCGAAGGTTGGGATCGTTACCAACGATCAACCGTAATCAGGCCTCATACTTTTAGTGGCAGGCGTACGCCCGCTGCAACTGAGGCAAGATATCAACTTGTCTCTTAAGTTGTGACCAAATTCAGTTTACCACTACAGGGTGACACCAATCGTTCGAGTACTTCAAGGCTTGAACAAAAAAGCTCCCTGCAATCCTTCATGGATCAGGGGGCTTTTTTGTTGCTATGGCTCGTCTTTAATCAGTCGAAGAATTTACTCAAGACTTCGCAATGCCAGCCGATAGTAAACTCTACGTACTTATTTTTATACGTACCTATTTTTAAAAGCCGCCTCCAAAAAGACGAGGACATACTGTGCAACTAACTTTCGGGCAAAAGCTCTTGGTCACCTTTGGCATACTATTGGTGCTTGTTATGGGCGCTATTACGATGGTTGGCGACATGCGGCTGAAGAGCACAACAAGTACCTACATCGACGCACTGATTGCGGACGCAGTGGTGCAGAACACGTCCAGTATCGCTGAGTGGCTTAATACTCGGTTAGTGATGATTGAGGCGGCGGCCGAAAGCCTTGGAAACGCACCGAGTGATGAGCAGAGGCGTAACATTTTACAAACTGTTTCGACCGCTGGTGGTTTCTTCAATGTGTATATCGGTAATAAAGAGGGTCGCATGCTGATGGAGTCAACGGCTGCGCAAGCAACACTCCCGGCTGGCTTCGATCCCCGCGGTCGCCCTTGGTACAAAAAAGGCATGGCGGAAGGTAAGGCTTCGTTTACCGAGCCATATCGCGACGCGACGAGCACCGAAACCATCATTACCGCTTTGGCTCCTGTTAGCGGTGGAAGTAACGGTGGTGTGGCAGGCGCAGATATAAGCTTGAGTGCTATCAGTAAAATGCTTGAAACCATAACGCTGGCAAAGACTGGCTATGCGGGCCTGGTTAACGCGTCAGGTGTTGTTCTGTTCCATCCCGACAGTCAGTTGATTGGGCAAAATATCAAAAGCCTGATTGGGGTGTCCCCCAAGTTTGATGGGCATCGTCAATTCTATGAATCAGGCGATGTGGCGTGGCGCGTCGCTTTTCACCCGATTAAAGAAGCGCGGGGCGTTGACTGGTATTTGGGCACTTTTGTGAACGTCGACAAAATCAACGCTCCCATGCTAAGTGCCCGTATGACCGGGATAATCCTCGCGCTCGTCGGCCTACTGGTATCGCTGTTCATTTTACACGTGTGTATCAAAATACTGATGGCCCCAGTGCGGCGTTTGAACTCTGCAATGGCAGACATCAGTTCTGGTGAGGCCGATTTAACCCAGCGCCTGGATGCCAGTGCCAAGGATGAATTCGGAGAACTCGCGGGCAGCTTCAATAGCTTTATCGAAAATATTCAAGTGGTAGTGCACGATGTTCTAAGTGGTAGTGATGACCTCGCAACGAATGTGGTCGCATTGAAAAAGACCGCCAGCGCAAGCCGGTTGAGCGTTGAAGGCCAGCAAGCCGAAGTGGATATGGTGGCAGCTGCCATCAACGAAATGTCTGCAGCCGCGGGTGAAATCGCCCAGAATGCTCAGCAAACAGCCGATGCGGCCAATACGGCTGATAAGGAAAGCCGGGCTTCATTGGAAACCGTCGGCCAATCCAGGGATGCGGTGCGAAAACTGGCGCAAGAAGTGAATGCTGCAGCCGAAGTCATCAACAATTTGGGCAAAGATGTAACCTCGATTACCTCGGTGCTTGAAGTCATTCAGGGAATTGCAGAACAAACCAATTTGCTGGCACTGAACGCCGCAATAGAGGCGGCTCGTGCGGGCGACGCCGGCCGCGGATTTGCCGTGGTAGCGGACGAGGTGCGAAACCTGGCTCAAAGAACCCAGACTAGCACCAAAGAGATAAACAGCATGATTGAGCGCCTGCAAAAGGGGGCTAATGATGCCGTCGCTGGGATGAACGCGTCCAAGGCTGTATCCAATGTCAGCATGGAGAAAGCTCAGGACGCTATGGACGCTTTGAACCGGGTGGCTGATGCAATAACGTCCATTAGCCAGATGACAATGCAAATTGCGACGGCTTCTGAAGAGCAAACCTCAGTGACCGAAGAGCTCAACGCATCCATCACGCGCATCGCAGACCAAGGCCAAGAGGCTTCCGCTGCCGCAAGTGAGAACGATGTTTACAGTGGTCATATCGAAACCATTGGCCAAACCCTAAGCAAGAACGTTTCCCGCTTCAGGGTTTGAGATTTAAGCCGCAGCATCATGCTGCGGCTTAAATCAAATTAGCTTTTTGCTGCAGCCGTAACGATCAATTCAACCTTTAATTCAGGCCTTGCCAGGCGTGCCTCACCACAAGCCCGGGCAGGGGCGTGGCCAGCCGGTACCCACGCGTCCCACACCGAATTCATAGCCTCGAAGTCGGCCATATCAGACAGCCAGATGACCACCTGCAATAAATCTTCACGGCTGGAACCAACGCTCTTTAATAATGCATCAACTCGGGCAAGTGCTTCACGAGTTTGATCAGCGACGTCATCAGTGGCGTTGCCGACCTGGCCAGCCAAATACACAGTCTGATTGTGAACAACAACGCGACTCATTCGATTGCCTGTTTCAAATCGTTGAATTTCCATAAATCCCTCTTAGTAAGATCTTTGAATTAAGAAAAGAACTGAAGCACCTCGGCCCAATCAGGTGGCGAAAAGAGGGCCTGTGCCTGCAATCTCATTCGTTTTACCGGTCCAGGCGTTGGACGGGTGGATATCGACAACGAACGATAACAGAATATGCACCCAGCTTCGCTTTGGTCGGAAGAGCGATAGAGTTTACTGACTACCGGCATATTCGGCTCAGGAGTCGGGGAAGAGAGTCCAGCCATCCAGCCAACTGGTTGCAGAGACCGGGTTTAGAGCGCCAACGAAATTAGCGGATTCATCGAAAAATTCGCTTTGAGGCGGACGTGTTGCGTTCATTTGTTTTAACGGTACACGAGGCATAAAATTCGGGTTTTTCAGGTCGTTGGCTGTTGGGAATAGTGCCGTTGCTACACGGAAGGTGTTGTTATGCGATGGCTGATCCATCCAGCTTTGTTCGTCGAAACCAAAGTCATCGTCACCCTTCCCGGTTTCCGGGCTTACTTTGCCCAAGTTCGCAAGCAGGTTATTGCCAAAGCTGAGAAGCCCCTGATCTGTCAACGACAGCACTTCATCTCTGACATCTATGGCTTCAATAGCGTAACTATCAATCAGCATATTATGAAAGTGTCCGCCGGACCCTTCTCGCAGAACAAGACCGCGGTGTTTTTTCGGGCCGTTACCGCCACCCACGAGGGTCACATTGTAAAAGCTGGGTTCTGATCGTGGCAGTGCTTCGTGATCGTTCCCGTTATTGTCGCCTTCAAAGGCGCTGTCTCCAGCATCCGGATGCTGCTGAATGACTGCGAACTGAACGTTTCCTGTCCAGCCCCAGTCCCAGTCAATACTGTCATCTCCCGCTCCTGAAACGACGATGTTTTTTAGGTCGACGTTGCCGCCGAACATCTCAATCCCATCATCGAGAGAACGGTGCACCTGAACATTTCTGATGATGGTGTTTCTGCCACAGCCGCCCAGAGTGAGCCCGTTTAGCTCATTGTCTCTGTATACCTCGAAACCGGCGAATTCGATGCGAGCATACTCAACAACGCCGCAGGAATCGTTAGCGTCGGTTCCACCAAAGAGTCCCCGGTTTTCTGCTTCTGCCAAGCCCTCAATAGACGCATTGGGCTCGTTAACGGGAGCGTTGCCGAGTAGAACGATGCCACCCCAGTCGCCACGAGATCGACTTCCTTCTTTCTGGGCGCTGGTAAAGACAACAGGGCTGTCTGCTTTGCCCCGCGCAAACAGTTTTGCACTGGTGGTTACAATAAGTGCAGACCCGTTCTCTCCCTCCACAATAACCCCGGGCTCGATCGTCAGGTTCGAGCGCTCAACATAGATCGTTTTCTCCAGAATGTAGCTCTTTCCCGTTTCCCAGGTTGTATCAACGACGATATCTGAATTGATACGCACGGCACGATTCTCGAATGCAGTGAACCCTACAGCGACTGAGCTTATTGCTACCACTGGAATAAAAATTGAAGCGTTCCGTTTGAACCAGCTTGCGGTCTCTTGTTCCACAGGCTGAGACGATTCGGAACGAGCGCTGCCTTCCTTCACCATTAACGGTTGGCCGTCATCGCCGAGTTGGATTTCTTTGGCCAATGCCTTTAGCTCGGCGGTTCCTGACAATTCCACGCGTCTCAGGACGTCTGCCCGATAATCTGGCTCACGAAGCAGCATATTCAGATGAACGAACTCGACGCCAGGGCACTGCCCCTTGCCAATGCGCCGTTTTAGTCGCCAGAGCTTTTCAACGAGAAGGGAAGAATCACCAGACATGGATTGCTGCTCTTTTTTGGAATGAGGAGCCGAGTCTAAATGATTCCTGTGACCGTCTAATGAAACCCATAGCCAAAGCGGAGTGCGCTTTAATAACGCTAAACCACCGGCTAAAAACTGCCTTCGGAGATCAGCTTTGCCGCATCTCTGCCTGCCAAAACGCCCATTACAACGGCACTGAGCAGACCGTTACCCGATAGGTAACCGCTGTCGCCGGCGCCTGAAACGCCCCGCGCAGCGCCACCAGCGGCGAACAGGTTAGGCAGTGGTTGTCCGTGCTTATCAATAACCTTTCCAGTGGTTGAAATCTCCAGCCCGCCCTGGGTGTGAAACAGAGCGCCTGTTACTCGAATCACGTAATAAGGGGCCACCAGTGTCTGTTCTGGGGGGAACTTTCGGCCTAACGAATCTGCCTCGCCATTTTCTTGAAGTTTCTTCATATCTCTGAAAGTATCTAGCACGGCTTTGTTCGGTAAACCTAGCCCATCGGCAAGCGCTTCAGCAGATTCGAATATTTTAATCGCACCAGCGGCGTGAGCATTCCGGTAGTCTTCAAATTGCTGGCACTGTTCATGAATGCGGGCGTCGTATACGTTAAATGCAATCTGGTCTGGCTGAGCCAGCACCTTGGCAGCCTGCTCCGAGTATCCGTTATGTTCGTTAGAGAAGCGCACACCACGTTGGTTAAGCTGTATTCCACCTTGCATCATTACGGCCCAGGAAATCAGAGTTTGATGCGGCCAGGCAAGTGATCCGTGTCCTTGATAAGCGCCCAAGTCTTTAAGACTTGCACCCAACGCTTCGCCCCAAATGACCGCTTCGCCCTGGTTGCCTGGGTGCCCGTAATACAGGCCGCTTGCCATTTGTGGAATGTGGCTAGCCATCAATTCAGGGTTACCACCGTAGCCATTACAGGCTAACAGCAGTGCATCGCAGCCAACCTGTTCAATAGAGCCGTCTCTGCGTTGGAACGACACACCACGCACCCGACTGTCATCATCGATGTGTAAGGTTGTCACGTGAGCTTCGGTAAGAATTGGAAGCTCGGCTTGCTCTGCGGCATTTAACAGACAGGACATCAGCTCTTCACCCGTTCGGCGAGGCGTGCAGTGCATACGCATACAGCTGTGGCCCGGATAAAGAAAACCGTCGACGATTTCAAACGGGATATGGTGCTTGTCAGCAAGCCACTCAATGACTTCGCCCGAGGCTTCGGCCAGGGCCGTAACAATGGCGGGATCCGCTTCGTTGTAGTTTTTACGAAGAATATCTTCAGCCATTTGGCTGGAGCTATCCTCTACCCCGGCGGTTTTCTGAAAACGTGTGCCAGCGGCGGGGATGAAACCAGAGGACATGAATGTGCTTCCTCTGGGAGTGCCGTCCCTTTCAAGGATGACGGCGTCAATCCCCTTTGACAGGGCGGCTAAACCAGCTACTAACCCACACGCGCCTCCACCGATAATGACCAAGGGAATGCTGAAATCAAAGTTGATAGTCGCACCATCGTTTCTGACGTCCGCCATGAATCAATCCTTTTTTTGTGTTTGCGCGTTAAATGCCTGAAGGATCTCTCCGGCTGTTGCCTGCCACACCTCTGCGTGTCCCATAATGTATTCTAAAACGGCTTCGAGACTGCTAATGCGGTGGGGCTGGCCCATCATCCAGGGGTGTATGTTAAGTGCCAGCATCCGACCGCCTTGAGTAGCAGATTCTTTCAGCAGGAAATCGAAAGCATCTTTTATCTGCTCAACCCACGAATCTTCTGAGTGAAAGTTCTGACCAATAATAAATTGATCCTCCAGTTCAGTAGATAAGGGCATCATCGTCAGCGGCCCATTCTCGGTATCGAAGCGGTAAGGCATGTCGTCGTTGACCCAGTCGCAACAATATTCGATGCCGTTTGCGGCGAGCAGGTCTGGCGTTTTCCAACTTTGATTCTTAGCAGGGCTTAGCCATCCGCGTACCGGCTTTCCTATCAGTGCGTTGAGCGTATCAACAGAGCGTTTGACCAGTTCAGATTCTTCTTGTTCATCTTGCCCGCCATAATGCAGATGATCCATATTCCAGCCGTGGCAAATGAACTCCGCATCAAACTGTTTCAATTGCTCAAGCAGATAAGGTGTGTCTTGAGCTAATTGACTGTTAATGGCAAAAGTAGGGCGTACACCGTAGCGCTCAAAGGCTTTCAAGCATCGATAAATACCCACGCGATTGCCGTAATCACGAAGGGAGAAGTGGCGCAGATCAGGGTAGGGCATGGCCATCCCATTCGGTACTTTGAACGGTTTTCCACGCTGATTGAGCGGATAGAACTGCAAAGACGTGTTAATCCACACCGCCACCCGTTTTTCGTCAGGCCATTTTATCGGCGCGCGGTCAGCCAGCATCGACCAACTGAAGCGGTCGTGATCCGGGCCGTAGGAGCGTTGAGGGTACTCCAAATAGTTGTCGAGACTCATCTTATGCTCCCCTTTTTGGTTTCAATATCCACCAGGGCCGCATCGTAATAATGCTTGAGGTAGTAGTCGGCAATTTCCCGACCAGTGGCAACCCATACATCGCTGTGACCGGTGATGTATTCCAGAGCTTCCTCGAACGCTTTGAGGCGGTGAGGACAGCTCACCTGATAATTATGCGTGGGAATGCACATAACCGTGCCTGATTCTTTACCCTCTTCGTATAAGCGGTCGAAGTGGCGTTTTAGCATTGTGCCGTAATGGCGAGGCTCTACCTTATTCACTGCATAAACAATGGTGTCGTTCATTTCCAGCGAGTAGGGCATGGAAATAAAGCGCTTTTTATTGCGAACCATAATTGGGGTAGGTTGATCGTCATGGAAGAGATCGCAGGTATAGATGCCGGCCTCATCGCCGAACAACTCTGAACCCACTTCAGAAAACAGATCCAGGGTGCGCTCGGAGTGTGACAACGCCGGTGCCAGGTAACCTGCACATTTTTGTCCACTATGGCGATAAATAGTCTCGATAGAATCGCGAATCATGTCGCGTTCCTGCTCTTCGCTCAAACCATAGGTATAGCGTGTGTTGTAAATTCCGTGGCTGAATAGCTCCCAGTCACGCTCACAACACATGTCGATGATTTCCGGATGGTGCTCGCAAAGCGCGACGGATAAAGACACGGAACCACGAATACCATACTTGTCGAGTAAATCCATCTGACGACGGTGGCCAACTCGGTTCCCGTAATCACGGATGGAATAACCCGGCACAGCAGGGCTGGGTTGCGGCCAGGCTTTGCGATGAGGGTTATCGGGCGGGTCCAGTTCGTAGAATTCAATATTGGGTGCAACCCATAAGGCTACTTTGGCCCCGTTGGGCCACTGAATTTTTGGACGATCTTTATACGGCCAATAGTCGTAAACGCCGAGACTCTCTTTCATAAGGCTCCGCCTCTTTTCTTTCGCGGGGTGCATGCGGTGAGGCATTGGAAGCCACACCGCGTCGAGAAGGCTTTTTAATCCTTATTGGAAATTTGCTCGTCGAGCCAGCCCAGTACGCTTTGAACGCCCATCACGTCGGCGTACTTCAGGTGCAGATCGGTCAGGTTGGCGAAGTGATAGCTCTCATGTTTATCAGACACGCATTCCTCAGGAACGATAGTTCTGTAACCACGAGAGAGGCTTTCAACGGCGGTGGCCCTAATGCAACCACTGGTGGAACCACCGGTGATAATTACGGTATCCACCTGGTGCCAAACCATCAGCGACTGCAGCGGCGTTTCAAAAAATGCCGACGGCATACGCTTGCTGTAGATCACATCGCGGGAGGCGTCTATTTCTAACCGCTCATCAAAAGCGGCACGGTCAGAACCGTATTTGATATTCTGAAGGGAGTCAGGGGTGTCTGTTCGAGTGCCCCAAATGCCAGCATCTTCCGCCGAATCCAAAAATGCAACATGGGTCCATACCACCGGCCAGTTCAGGTCGCGGAATCGCTTGGACAATTTGTTTACATATTCCAGCTGGCGCGGGTCGGTCTCATAGGCTGTCTTGTAAAGATCTGTGCGTGTATAGGCTTTTTGTGGGTCGACGTTGATCAAAATCGCTTTTTTGCCGAAACCAAACGGCACGCGCTGCGGATTTTGCATGACTTCGTAGAAAATCTCTTTTGCGGTTTTATCACTGCTAATCATATTGCTCTTCCTGACATAAAATTGGGTGTGGGCTTGGCTCAGCGGGTACCGTCTTCGTATTGCTGACCGAGCTCTAGCATGCTTTGGGTGCCCAGATAATCATTAAGTTGTTTGAAATCCAGCATTCGATCGCGGAAATTATTGGTGGTACCGTCGGCTTTCAGCATGGTAAAAAACTGAGACGCCATATAAGTGAATGCGCGAACCAGCGCACCGGGGAAGATCACCATTGAAAAGCCCATAGCTTCCAGCGTGGTCGCGTCTTGAAGCGGAGTGTCGCCGCCTTCAACCATGTTTGCCATCACCGGGATCTTACCCTTGAACTGGCTCATAACCTGATCGATTTGCTCAGACGAACGAATGCCTTCCACAAACACCATATCTGCGCCCGCCTCGTAGTAGGCTTGAGCTCGATCCAACGCCCTACCGATACCTTCGCTGGCAATAGCATCCGTGCGACCGATAATCAGGGTTTGATCGCTATGCCTTGCGTCTAGAGCCGCTTTGATTTTACCTACCATCTCGCCGGTACGGACCAGTGTCTTACCCTGAAGGTGACCACAGCGCTTAGGGTACGTTTGATCTTCTAGTTGAATGGCGTTCGCGCCAGATCGCTCTAGTATACGAACACTGCGCATCACGTTGAGCGCATTACCAAAACCCGTATCACAATCCACCACGACTGATATCTCGCTGCGCTCGCGAACGTGGGCCAGAGTGTCATTGATTTCGGTCAGGCTCATCAGGCCTATATCTGGGCGACCAAGCTTGGTGTAAGCCAAGCTGGCACCTGAAAGATACACGGTGTCGAAGCCTGCCTGCTCTGCTAATGAAGCGCTAAGAGCATCGTATACACCAGGGGCAACAATAATGTTTGGGCTTTGCAGCCGATCTTTCAGTGTCATCGCAATAGTGAGGCCGTTTTTGTGGGGCATAAGTAAGTGCTCAGTCTGAGTTTCGTGGGTCAGCAGCTGCGAATTTAGCGCCCTGCTAGGGATTAATTGATTTCACCGGTGTTTGGTGGTCATCTTTGTGCCGTTGCTAGGTCATTCCAGACGTCTTGTCGTACCAGTCGGTCATTGAAAATCTCAAACCGGTCTATAAAACGTATGCCCTCAAAGGGCGTACCGTCTGGCCATTCGCCGTATAATGTGCCGTTGACAAACACCACAATCTTATCCATCTCGTAGGCAACGTTTGTCGATTCCAGAGTTTTTTTAACAAACTGATACCGGCCTTTTGACCACTCGACAACCTGGTTGAGTGATGTCAGCTCGCCACTGCCGGGAAATGCCATCACAAAGTTCTCATCCAGAAAACGTTGAGCTTTTTCCAGCTCGCGCTGCTCCATAGCCATTAAATAGTCGTGAACCAGAGAAGTAGGATCAGCGGCTCCGATACCGGGTTGGCGCGCCACGCCTCCTCGGCTGTAGTTGCTTGAGTCGACCTCGTTAATCCAAATGGAAATGGCTTCGGGCTTGGCACGCGTAATGCCCGCTATGGCGGCGGTAAGGGCTTGTGTCATGCGTTCCTTCAGCGCATTGCTGTAGCCCGAGAGCAGACTGACCTGTAACATCGGCATATTAATTCCCCTTTTCGCTGCGAGTGCTTTTTGCGGTTTCGTTCAGTTTTTCATTGTTCTATAAATAATACATTTATATGTGCCATTCTATGAGCTGTCAAGTCTAGACGGCCGAGTAACTGAGAGATAAGCAACATGGTTACATCCACGCAAGCCAACGGGCCTGGCGGAATCAAGTCCCATCAGTTGTTTTTGTTATTGAAGGACGCCATTGTCAGCGGGCTCGCGGTGCCCGGTAGTAAGATTCCGGGAGAGCTGAAGTTAGCCCAGGAGCACCAAGTATCACGGGTGACGGTGCGCCGTGCACTGGAAGCGCTTGCCAAGGAAGGAATGATCATCCGCAAGCCTGGCGTAGGCACGTTGGTATGTGAGCGGCCATTAGGTGCAACGGTCATGACAGCCAGCGTTTCTAATCTTCTTCCTAATATGGTGAAACTTGGTGAGAGTTCTCGCGTTCGATTGCTGGAATTCAACTATGGCCAACCGTCGAATGACGTTCGGGAACGTTTGCGGCTAGGACCTAGCGACCGCGTACAAAGATCCATTCGAGTTCGTCTTGCTGAAGACAAACCCTTCTCATATCTCACGACATACGTCCCGGAGCGCATAGCTCTGAGTTACAACGAAAATGAACTGACAACAACGCCTTTGTTTGCGCTGCTTGAGCGAAGTGGTGTGCACCTAGATCACGCTACACAAACTATCTCCGCAACCTTGGCGACAAAGAATGTAGCTGATGCGCTGGACGTCGCGGTAGGTTCCGCTCTGATCTCTCTTACACGTGTGGTGTACGACAAAGACGGCAAGGGAGTTGAACATTTGCATGCCCTTTATCGCCCAGACCGTTACCGCATTGAGATTGACCTGTGTCGCACTGGCAGTGAAGACGGGCGCTATTGGCAGCCACTTGCACCCGGTCAGGGTTAATAACAAGCCAATTCAAACAAGGTGATCTGGTTGCTATCAGTGGTTGACATCATCTAAACGAGTGGTATACCTTTATCTGTATAGTAAATAATACATTTAGTGACTATAATAAGCGACAGCTAGCCGGATTTTTTTGCTTGAAGGCGCCGGGCGGCGATCCACGGATCACAAAGAGAGTAGGGCAATGGCAGGTAAAACACTGTTTGATAAAATTTGGCAGGCCCACGAAATTTGCCAAAATGAAGAAGGCCAAAGCCTGCTCTGGGTTGACCTGCATCTAGCTCATGAAGGCTCTTTTCACGCCTTCAACAAGTTAGCCGAACGCGAGCAATTGGTACGGCATCCTGAATACACGATTTGTGTGGCAGACCATTACGTCCCCACCACTAGCCGCAGCTTGATTGCGATACAGCCTAAAGTTCGCAACGTTATTCAACAGTTGGTGGACAACTCCCGCCGCCATGGCCTAACGCTGATTGGTTTAGATGACCCGCGTCAGGGCATCGTTCATGTGGTCGGCCCAGAGCAGGGGATTACTCAGCCAGGTTTGTTGATGGTGTGTGGTGATAGCCACACCTCAACCCACGGGGCACTTGGTGCTTTTGCGTTCGGTATTGGCGCGTCTGAAGTTGCTCATGTATTAGCAACGCAGACATTGTGGCAAGACAAACCTAAACGGATGCGGATAACCATCAATGGCCAGCTTGCACCGGGCGTAACTGCCAAAGATATTGCCTTGGCCTGGATTTCGCGCCTGGGAGCGGATGGCGCACGAGGCTACGCCATTGAGTACGCTGGCTGCGTTGTTCGTAATCTAAGTGTAGAAGCGCGCTTAACCCTATGTAACTTGTCTATAGAGGGTGGTGGTCGGTGCGGCATGATAGCGCCAGACCAAAAGACAATCGAATACGTTAAAGGCCGCCCATACTCACCGAAAGGTGAAGCGTTAGAGCAAGCTGTTGCGTACTGGCAAACCCTTTACAGTGATGATGATGCGAAATTCGATTGCGAGGTTGTTCTCAGAGGTGAAGACATAGAGCCCACAGTCACATGGGGTGTGTCGCCCGAAGATGCTTTGCCGATTGGGGCTTTTGTGCCAGATCCAGCGAAAGCAGGTTCCCCAAGCAAGGCGCATCAAATTCAGGATAGCCTCGACTATATGGGGTTGTTACCTGGTCAAAAGTTAACTGAAATCTCTATTGATCGAGTTTTTATTGGGTCTTGCACCAATGCCCGTATTGAAGATCTCAGAGCAGCGGCGGCGATTTTGCGAGGCAAGGTCTGCAAGGTGCCTGGAATCGTTTCTCCCGGGTCAACATTGGTAAAAGCTCAAGCGGAAGCTGAGGGCCTAGACAAGGCGTTCATCGATGCAGGTCTGGAATGGCGAGAATCTGGCTGTTCGATGTGTGTAGGAATGAACGGCGACCTTATTGCCAGCGGAGAGCGCTGCGCGTCCACAACGAACCGCAATTTCAAGGGGCGTCAGGGGCCCGGTGCTCGAACACATTTGATGTCCCCCGCCATGGTTGCGGCAGCGGCGCTCACTGGGCACCTTACCGACATTCGCGACATTTTAGGGTAATCGGACATGAAATCATTCATTAAGTTGTCTTCGCTGGTTTGCCCGTTACCACTTGAAAATGTCGATACCGATCAGCTAATTCCAGCACGATTTATGAAAGAGTCTCGAGCGCATGGTTACGCCAACTTTTTGTTGCATGACATGCGGTTTGATGCCGGCGGAGAGCCACAAGATTCTATTCTGAATACTATTAATACTGGCAATGCCGGCTCGTCAGAAGTTCTGGTTGCTTTACGCAATTTTGGCGGTGGTTCATCCCGCGAAGCTGCGGTGTACGCATTGGTAGACTTTGGTTTCCGCTGCGTAATCGCTCCCAGTTTTGGTGACATCTTTGCATCTAATGCAGTGAACAATGGCCTGCTTCCGGCATTGGTATCTGAGCAGGACTGTGAACAGTTGCTGGCAGCGTTGGCTGGGAAGCTCAACCAGATCGATATTGATTTGGCAGCGCAAATTATCACATGTGAGGAATTAACGATCCCGTTCGATATCAATGCAACCTGGAAGTTAAAACTGCTCAACGGATGGGACGATATTGACCTAACACTGGCGGAAGCGCCAAAAATCGCAACTTTCAGGGAGAAGTACCGGAAGTCCTATCCCTGGTTGGGATAATTTAAATGCTGAAAAACCAATAGCCATTAACCTAAATAAAAAAATATAAGAGATCGCCATGAAAAAATTTAACCTTGCTATTACTGCTGGTATTTCAATGCTTTTTACAATGGGCGCTATGGCCAATGAACAGGAGCTAAAAGCAGTCCATGCCTTCCCTACTTCTTTGATCTACACCCAAAGCTTTTTAGAGTTTGTAGATGAGGTTAACGAACAAGGTGAAGGGGTAATTCGTATACGAGTTCTTGGTGGACCTGAAGTTATCGGGTTATCTCAGCAGCCTGATGCCGCTCGTAACGGTGTGGTTGATATGGCCTACACTGCAGCAAGTTTTTATGCGGGTCGTATTCCTGAGCGAGACGCTCTGATTTCCTCTAATACCAATGCCATCTATGCCCGTGAATCTGGTGGTATCGATCTTTTGAATGAAATTCACCAGAAAAAAATGGGCGTCTACTATTTAGGTTGGTTCGATAGCGGTGTGAAGTACAATCTTTATACGATTAACGAACCAAAGCTGGATGCCGACGACGGGCTGGACATGTCGGGCATGCGTTTGCGCAGTAACCCAGTATACGATGCCTTCTTTACAGATTATCTTGACGTTCAGCCTATCAGCTTACCGACTACCGAGGTTTATTCGGCTCTGGAGCGAAGCGTGGTTGACGCAACGGGTTGGACTCAAATTGGCATGAAGGATCTCAACTGGGATAAGTTTCTGAATTACCGGGTTGATCCGGCCTTTTACTCCACTGATATGGGTGTAATCGTAAATCAGAAGAGTTGGAATGGGCTGAGTGACGAAGCAAAAAATATCTTGCAGAAAGTGGCTATCGAGCACGAGCGCAAGAGTGCTGAGGCATTTTCTGACCTCTCCAATGAGCAGCAAGTGATCTTGGAAGATAACGGAATGAAACCGTTTGTCTTAAGTGACAAAGTAGCTGGCCAATATCTAAAAGCTGCTCAAGATGCTTCTTTGGCCCGGATGCGCGCTCGTATGGAGCAGCACCCTGACGGTTTGACTCATTACAAAGACCTCGTCGAGAAATTCAATAAGCCTGCTTCCGAATAGTAAACAGGAGCCCGGCTTTGGCCGGGCTTTACTCCCATCTTGATGACGAGTAGTTCTATGTCTTCATTCATTCGCTTCTATGACAGGTTAGTTAATGCCTTTGCATTTTTAGCTGGGCTAATGCTGATCTGGTTGATGGTTGCGGTGGTTTTGTCGGTGCTGATTCGAAACTTTGGCGCTCAACCTCCGGCCTGGCTGTTTACCTCGACTGAATATTCAATGTTTTATCTTACCTTGCTCGGGGCGCCTTGGCTGGTTCGGGAGAAAGGACATGTTTATATTGAAGTGGCCATAAGTAATTTACCTCCAAAAATTCTAGATGCGGTGTCCAGACTGGTTATGTTGATTTGCGCGGTCATTAGCTTTGTACTTGCCTGGAAAGGTTTGGAGTTGGTAATTTCTAACATTCAGGGCGGTGATTACGATGTTAGAACCTATTTCGTTCCAATGTGGATTCTTACTGTCGCTTATCCGATTAGCTTTGCGCTAATGGGAATCGAGTTTACTCGTTTTATTTTTTCCAAAAATGCTTTCCATAGCGTTCAAAGCGGGGAACTCTAATATGGCCTGGCACGAAGCGTTGTTGTTCCTTTTATCCGCCGTATTGATTCTGATGCTTATTGGAGCACCTGTTGCGTTTGCTTTTATTGGCGCGAATATTGTGGGTGCGTGGTATTTCATGGGCGGTGAAGTTGGGCTTACTCAGCTATTGAGTAATGGATTTGGCGCGCTGTCTAATTTCGGGTTGGTGCCGATCCCTCTGTTTCTTCTAATGGGAGAGTTGTTTTTCCGAACCGGGCTGGGCATGAGAATGTTCAATGCGATCGATCAGTTGATGGGACGGGTTCCGGGGCGTCTTTCTTACGTCACCGTGGTAGGCGGCACTGCTTTTTCGACCTTGAGCGGTTCATCTATGGGTTCGACAGCCTTGTTGGGTTCTCTGCTAGTTCCAGAAATGGAACGTCGCGGGTATAAGAAACATATGTCGATCGGGCCGATTTTGGGTACTGGCGGTTTGGCTATCATTATCCCACCGTCAGCAATTGCAGTGTTGTTGGCTACGCTTGCTAAGCTCGACATTGGCGATGTTTTGATCGCCGGCATTGTTCCAGGACTGCTTCTGGCCATCTTTTATATGGTGACAATCTGGATTAAGACAAAAATCGATCCTGATGCGGCACCGGCCTATGATGTCGAGCCCGTATCGCTGACACAAAAAATCAAACTTTTTGCCAGAGATATCATGCCGATGCTGAGCGTCATCGTAATGATCGTCATCATGATGTTAACCGGTTTTGCAACGCCCTCAGAGGCGGCTGCTTTTGGAGCTCTTGGTATTATTGTTTTGGCGGCCCTGTTCAAGGCTCTGACATTTGAATCGTTCAAGCTATCCGTGGTGGGTGCTTTGAGAGTTACGTTGATGGCTTATCTGATTGTTTTTGGCTCTGCTACGTTCAGCCAGCTTCTCGCATTTTCAGGCGCCTCCAGCGGTTTGATCCAATGGGCGATCAGCTTTGACTTATCGCCATTGCTTATGCTGACGGCTATGTTTCTAGTGCTTTTGGTACTGGGAACATTCATGGAAGCGATATCCATCATGATGATCACTGTGCCCTTTTTCTTTCCGTTGGCGCAGTCATTAGGCTTTGATTTGATATGGTTTTCTATTGTAACTCTTGTTGCTCTGGAAGTGGGTTTTTCAACACCACCCTTGGGCCTCAACCTGTTCGTTATGAAGGGTGTTGCGCCGCCAGGAACCACAATGAAAGAGATCTATATGGCGTCAATTCCTTACATTCTGTGTTCGATTTTGTTGGTGATAATAATGGTTATCTTCCCCGGAATGGTTACCTGGCTACCGTATTTGTCGTGAGATCAGATTGAGTCCGCCCCTGCTGCTGGGAGCGGACTCAAGCGTTACCGCTTTGATTATGAGTGCATGAAAAAGGTCGAGTCGGACCTATTTTATTGTTCGATTACCGGTTTTGGGAAAAACGATCCCTATGCCAATCAATAATGTTGCAAAGGTTTTGCTGATCCTCAGGTGCTCTCTGACTACCGTGTCAGGGACTGACCCTTGCAATTTTTGTCTGATTTAATCCCCCCTTTTTCAATACCGATAAAAAGCAGTAAATCCTTTTAAATGTATTGAAAAAAATACATCTAAGTGTATTATTGTATTAAGTTTAAAAACAAAAAATTAATACTCAGCAGGTCTGCTTACTAAGCAGTCCCAGCTTACGAATATTGATTCTTAAACTGATTTACTCAAGAAAAATAGTTCACACCAAACAAAAGACTTACTTGAGAGGGCTCTATGAGCAAAAATGCTGCAAAAAAAATCGCTATTTTATCTTTAGGTACTGCAACTCTGCTGGTGACATCTGGAGTTCAGGCGATAAACTTTAAAGTCGACCAGACCGATGTAAACGTCTATGGCTATGCTAAGCTGGACGTTATTTACGATGTTGACGCGGACCTTACTAATACAGTTAATCGTGGAAAAATCAGACTGGATGATACGCCCGGTGTTGATGGGCATACCACTATGCATGCCTTTCAAAGCCGCTTAGGACTCACAACAACGACTGCGTTTGGCGACGATGTGTTGAAAGCCAACGTTGAAGGCGACTTTTACGGTGACGGCGGCTTCGCTGACGGCGGCGGTGGGTTCCGGCTGCGTCACGCCTATGGTGTATGGAAAGGTGTTCTAGCGGGCCAGACTTGGAGTAACTTCGGGAACACGATTAGCCTATTCCCTACGGTCGACTTTAACGGCCCATTGGCCAAGGGCGGCGGGCGGCAAGCGCAAGTGCGTTATACCACTGGGAAATTCTCCTTCTCTGCAGAAGATCCCAAGCAAGGTGGATCGATAAATTCTGACTCCACTACCCAGTATCGACTGCCCGACATAACAGCTCGTTATCAAAATACTGACGGCCCGGTTCAATTTGCGGTCGCTGGCGTTGCCCGTTTCTTAGAATATGATGCTGAGGGCGCGACTGTTTCAAACCCAGCTTTTACTGACGACTCTGCCATGGGCTGGGGCGTAACGCTTGAAGCTAAAACGCAACTGACCGATGCGGTTACGCTGCGCGGCTCGATTACCCACGGTGATGGTATTGGTGGGTACTTGTATATCAGCCCGTCATCAGCTCCGGGGTACGTCGATTCTGCAGGTGATCTTGAAACGATCGAAGCAACGGGTGGTGGTGCAAGTGTTAGCGTAGCCGTAGGTCCTGGTGCAATTAACCTAGGCTACGGTGTGGCCATCGTAGATCTGGATGATGCGTATCGGAATGGCGACGTTGCTGCTACAGCAAACGAGCGTTTCAGCAGCACCTTTGTTAACTACATCTGGTCGCCAGTTGATCGAATCACTTACGGTCTTGAAGCGGGCTACCACACTCGTGAACAGGTTAATGGTAAGGATGGCAGTGCCGTTCGACTCCAGGCCATGTTGATGTACGGCTTTTAAGCGAGCATTCTGATTAGTGTAGTTCCTTTTGGGTTTTACTTTCTTGGCCCCGGTGTATAGCCGGGGTCTTTTTTTGTTTGTAAACAGTATTTTGTGCTAAAGATATGTGGGTATTTGAGGCGATCAGGCTTGCTCATGAGAAAATTAAGATGATTTCACTGATGACAAAACTTGAAATAATATGATTAAGCCGATCGGCTCAGACAGCTCACGTCAATTAACAATCAACTTGGTTACTATTTGTTTTAGTTTGGCCAGTACGTTCGTGGCTCAAACCATGCTTTTGATCGCCGTTCCCCTATCTGCTTTTGAGCTTGGCGCTAGCCCGTTTGTTATTGGGTTAATCCTCTCTGTGCCCTACTTACTGCCGTTGATATTGGCCATTCCTTTTAGTGGAATAATTACCCGCGTAGGAGGAAAAATAGTAATAATAACAGGTGGTTTCGGGATGATTCTGGGGCCGGCAGTTGTTCTTGCCCTACCCGGATTCTCTGGCTTAATCCTTGTGCAGGTTATTGTAAGCATTGCCCATATGGCCATGATTCTGGCTGGTCAGTCCATTGTTTCCAGTTTAGGCAAGGGCAAACAACTGGAAAAATACTTTGGCTGGTACACCACTTGTCTTTCAGCCGGGCAGCTTGTCGGCCCAATACTTGCTGGTTGGATAATTGACACCAGCGGCATACCAATGTCTTTTCTCGTCATAATTGTTGTTTCATTTTTTGCTACGTTGAGTGGTTTTTTCCTGACTGGAAGCGCTGCCATTGGTAATCGAGTGAAGCGCCCTTTATTTGAACTTCAGGCCCAGGTACATCTTTTAAAAGAAAATGTCGGGGTGAAAGTTTCTATAGCATTGACTGTTTCTGTGGTGTTCGCATTAAGCGCTTATGGAACATTCCTGCCAATTTATCTTAAAAGCCTGGCCGTGTCGGCGACCATGATCGGAACTCTGGTAAGTTTAAGGGCGCTCTTTTCAATGCTGGTGCGGCCATTTATGCCGTTGGTGATCAGGTGGGTTGGGGGGCGATCTATGGCCATAGTCTGCTCCCCTGTTTTAGTTGCTTTAGGTTTTATGCTGACGGGCACAACAGATAGTTTCTTGCTCCTTGCGCTGCTGGCCGTTCTGATCGGGTTTGGCTCCGGGGTATCACAGCCCCTGTCGATGGTTGTTTTAGTAGAGAGCGTAAACGAAAATCAGCGCTCTGGAGCTTTGGCGGTGCGCTTAATGGCGAATCGTGGCGTTCAGTTCCTGGCACCTTTGATTCTTGGCGCCCTGGCGGAAGTGATGCCCTTCAGTCTTGCATTTTTGTTCGGTGGCGTATTTATATTCATTTTCGTTGGGCTGATTGTGTATATGATGCGATCTTTTAGAGATGAGCATCTAGATGAATAAATTACGTTAACGATACTTATAGGTGTAGCGACCTGCATTGAATGACGCTCCGACCTGCATTCAGCGGCCTTTTTGACCAGAATTAACTGCGACCAGCGCACCCCTCAAACCAGAGATAACTGCGAATGAACCTGCATTCAATCGCGCCGACCTGCATTAGATTGACATGAACCAGCAATAACTGCGACTGACCGCGCTGTGCCGGGCCAGGGACGGCGCGAGCACGCACGGCCCTACATCGGACGCTATATCGGCAAGCCAGCAGCCAGCATGCGCTCGCGGATTTCCGCCGTGCGCTTCGGTTCAAGCTGATTGCTGAACAGCGATCGGATCTCGGATGCTTTGGCGTCGAACTGCTCGACCATATCCTTGAGCCGATAGCCGTGGCGCGCCAGCGTCGGCTCCAGATCGTCGAGTTGGCGCGACATGACCGTTTCCACCAATTCCGCCGTGACCGGTTTCTCGCCGGTCTGGTAGCCCGCTTCCAGCGCCAATGTCAGATGCAGCTGGACCTGCAGCGGCGTGCGCAGCTTGGTGGCCAGTATGTCGATCGCATCGGCTGTCAGGATCGCCTCCGGCTCGGCCTTGTTGTCGGTGCTGGCGCCAAGCAGCCAATGGATGTAGTCGCGTTGACTGCCGGCGATGCCATCGAGCGTGAAGATGTCGGTGCGGTAGCCGATTTCTTCCATCGTCGGCCGGCGCAGGTCGTTGCGCAATTTGGGATGGCCGGCCAGGATCACCGACAGCCGGCCGCCGACATCTTCCGCCAGTTCCATCAAGCGTTTCAAGCCGATCAGCGTGTGTCCGTTCAGGTCGTGCGCTTCGTCGATGAACAGTGCCACCGGGCGCTTGCCCTTTTTCAGCAGCTCTTGCAACTCCCGGTCACGCCGCTCATTTTGCTTGGGAATCTGAATCAGCTTGTCCTGTGCCAAGTCGTAGTAGAGCGCCGTAATCAGGGTGGCGAGCTTGATGCTGTGCTTTTCCACCGAAATCGATTTGGCGACGGTCACCCGGTTTTCCTCCTTCAGGATCTGCTGCAGGCGGCGCAAGGTGACCGTCTTGCCGCTGCCCACGACGCCGCAGACCGCGATCAGCCGCCCTTGCATGATGGCGCCCCTGATGTCCTTGATGAGCTGCTGGTGATGCTCGGTTTCATGGTAGCCGGCCTGGCTGAGCGCTTGCGTCAGTCCGTAATACTGCATTACTTCAACTCGCGTGGTCTTCTCCGGATTTTTTACTGCGAAAATAATCGCGTACGCGCGCCAGCACGATGCTGCGGTTCAGCGTCTCGCCCAGCACCTGGTCGATGAAAGCCCGATCGGCTGGCGCGAGCCTGGCCAGCGGCTGCGCCAAGTCGTTGGCGATCGCCAGCTTGGCGGCGATGCTGCTGGCGAAATGGTATTCGTGCACTTCCGCATCGAAGGGG
This sequence comes from Marinobacter sp. M1C, assembly GCF_023314135.1. Lineage (NCBI taxonomy): Bacteria > Pseudomonadati > Pseudomonadota > Gammaproteobacteria > Pseudomonadales > Marinobacteraceae > Marinobacter > Marinobacter sp. M1C. The sequence goes on along the minus strand of NZ_CP092289.1, from coordinate 4,606,271 downwards.
GTGTATGGGAAGTTCGATGGGCAGATTCAACGGCGCCAGCCGCAGATCCTCCCCTGCCAGCGCCGCGATCGGCAGCTTGAGCTGGTCCGCCAGTGAGCGGATGCGGTCGGCCCGCTCGCCGGCGGCGCCGCGCTTGAACGCCCGGTAGCGGCCCAACGGAATCGGGTCGGACACCGGATGGTAAGGGCCGCTCCGGGCACCCTCATATTCGACGTATAGCTCGCTGTCGAACAGCCCCCACAACAACAGCACCGTTTCGCCGGCCATGTCCGGCTCCACCTCATAGGCGGTGCCATCCACCGAGACGCGCGCATCGATGCCAACTTTGCGCCGCTCCGGTTCGCGGGCGAAGCGGCAGTATTGCTCCCAGGCGCACATGGCCCGGATACCGTCGGGCGGGAAATTGGCGATCCAGTCCTCGATGCGCGAGTGCGGTTCGGTGCGGTGGTCTTGCCTGTTGTTCTGTTTCCGGCTGGTGGAAGTGATACAGCGTTTCGTGGGCATCCTTGACGGTGCGGAAGGGACGCTCGACCTTGCCCTTCGAGCGGGCCGTCACGCGCTCGCCATCCTTGCCTGCGGGAATGTGGGTCAGCCAGTCGATGCCCAGGGCCTGCATCACGTTCTGGAATACGCGACTCTTGGCCACCGGCCCATTGTCGAGATAGATCATCTTGGGCCGGCCCTGAAATGGAAATTCGGCCTCGTCCTTCGCCGCCATCGCATTGAACAGAAAGCGCAGCGCCGATTCCGCGTCTTCGCCGTAAACGCAGCGGTATTCGAGAAAGCACACGCCGCTTCGGTCATCGACCACGCTTTACAGCATCAGGGTCGGTTCGCCTTTGCCCGGGTCGACCCAGGACGGCGCTTCGATGTGTTTCAGGTCGGACGGCGACATGTCGAATTGCCAGCAATCGTTGCTGTGCTCCGCCTGAAAGCGCACGGCGGGCGGCTGCCGGCGCAGGCGCGCCTGATCCAGGTGCCAGCGCGTGAGGTATTCGTTCACCGTGCTGCGCGTCAGCACACCTTGCGGCGTGCGCACCAGGCCATGCCCGGTCTCGACGCCATACTCTTCCAGCAGCTCGATGGCGCGCTTGGTGGACAGGTGCCGCCCTGCCTTGTTGGTGGTCCTGAGTTTGAGGGCGGCGACCAGCTCGCAGTAGCGCTCCAGCTCCGATTTCGGCATCAGGCGTGGCGTGCCGTGATCGCCACGATGCGCCGCGCGCGGCTTGAGGAAGTCCTTCAGCGCCCGATACACGGTGCTGGCGGAGACGCCGTACAGTTCGGCGCTCGCCTGCACCTGTGCCGTTCGCTCCCGGCTTTTGCGGGGCAAGCGGTCCAGCCGCTGCCGCAGATGCAGCAGCGAATCGGACGGGATCAGCTTACGCCGCCCGACGACATCGCTGTCCGCCTTGGCCAGGTAGTTGTACAGCGTCGATTTGGAAATGCCAATCATTTGGCAGATTTCCCTGATCGTGTGTTTGTCTTCATGGTGGAGCCGCAAGGCCAATTAATCACGGAATTTCAGTGTAGCTGGACTTTGAATAATGGAAAGGGATGATGGAGTGCCGGAATGCGGGGAACAGCGTCTTTTGGCGGTTTGCTTGATGTAGTGCAATAAACCTCCGTTTGTTGCACTACACTTGGCATATTGGCGACCGGCAGCAACCGGCCAAAAACCGACGGGCCGAGCGATGAATAACTCCGAATTGCATCGCAACCTTGATCATGCCACTATCCGTTACATTCGACGCAACCACTCAGAAGATGCACTGCGTCTTGACGGCCAGCCGGTCTAAGGCATGCGCAGGATCTTAATCACGCGACGTACTGTAGCGGATCTAACCTGCCCACGCCTTTGTTAAGCTACATTCCCGCTATTCTTTATGTACGCATTTCACCTTTGCCATCCGCAGTGACTCGTTAACAATTGATTGGAAATTTATGAAAATGCAGGACCTCAACGGAAAAATTGCCGTCATCACCGGCGCATCGAGCGGCATAGGGCAGGCAGCCGCTCGTTTGCTGGCGGAAGAGGGAGTCCACGTGGTGCTTGCAGCGCGGCGACTTGACCTACTTGATGCGCTGGCGGAGGAGCTTGGTGCGTCGGCAACCATCGTGCAGACCGATGTTACCGACGGCAGCCAGGTGCAGGCGCTGTTCGACCTGGTGCGGGAACGCTTTGGCGGACTGGATCTACTGTTCAACAATGCCGGCCTGGGCATCAGCGCACCTTTCGCAGACAGCACGCGGGACCAATGGAAGACAATGGTCGATGTGAACCTGTACGGGGTGTTCAACTGCACGCATGCGGCCATTGCGCTCATGCGCGGACGCCCAGGCGCGATGATCTCGTCTGTCTCCAGTGTGGGCGGGCGGTATGGCGTTGAGAACTGGTCCGTTTACAGTGCCACCAAATATGCTGTCGTAGGCTTTCATGACGCCTTGCGTAAGGAACTGGGACCAGACGGAATTCGCGTATCGGTGATCGAACCTGGAGCCGTCTGGACCGAGTTTGGCCATAACGTCAGTGTCGCGCTGAATGAGCGGCGTGAGAAACTCAATGCCCTGAGCGCTCAGGACGTTGCTCAAGCACTCGTCTATGCGTTCGCGCAGCCGGCCAACGTACTTATAGAAGAAATCTTGATGCGGCCAGTCCTTCAACTCGCCCCTTAACGCATTAATTGCGCGTTTCTTTCTCCGCGGCCCTTGCTGCTAGCAATGGCTGCTATGGGTCGATTGCTGTCACCCAGGATTGTTGGTCGTTTTCAGTCGCAGTTAATTCTGGTTGGCCTCGATGGAATGCAGGTTCATTCGCAGTTATCTCTGGTTTGAGGGGTGCGCTGGTCGCAGTTAATTCTGGTCGAAAAAGCCGCTGAATGCAGGTCGGAGCGTTATTCAATGCAGGTCGCTACATATAAGGCTGGTTTTAAGCCAAAAAGACAGGCCGTTCGTGCGTTGGCTTTGGTATTTCAGCCGATGGTAAGCTGGGCGTTTCCGGGGCGCTCAAGAAAGCGATAGCCCACACCAGGCTCGGTCTGTATGTAGCGTTGTTCTGTCGGGTCGTCTCCCAGTTTTTGCCTCAGCCTTCCAACCAGAACTCGCAGATAATGTGTATCTTTGGTGTGAGTTGGCCCCCAGATATCTTTTAAGAGTTGGGATTGGGTGACAATTTTACCGGACGCCAGCATCAAAATCTTCAGCACCGCGAATTCTTTTGGTGTCAGCCTGACAGGCTCTCCACTGACCATAATTTTTCGCTTAGAAAGGTCAATGGCCAGGATGCCATCTTCATAAATGACGGATGCTTCTGTTGGGGCCCCGCCGGTGCGCTGGTAAGTTCGTAACTGCGTTCTAACTCGAGCGAGTAGTTCGTCTATACCGAATGGTTTTGTTATGTAGTCATTGGCGCCAAGGTCAAGCGCTTTTACTTTTTCTGACTCCCGATTTCTGACGGATAGAACGATGACCGGCACAGACGACCACTCCCGTACGGCAGCAAGTACATCAGAACCATCCATATCGGGCAGCCCCAAGTCTAAAATTACTAAATCTGGCAGATGTCTGGCGCATAGTTCAACACCCGTTTCCCCATTTTCAGCTTCCAGCACGTCACACCCTTCAACCTTAAGACTGATACGCAAAAAATGTCGGATTTGCGGCTCATCGTCGATAATCAACACGCACGGCTTTTCCCGGTTTTGCGTCAGAGTGTTCATTCACTAGATTCCCTATGAGTTTCTGGTTCCTGTAGCTCGGTTAAATCCGGTGGTTCTATAAGGGGAAGCGTGATTTCAATGGTGGCGCCTTTGTTATTCGGCCCGGCAAGTGCCTGGATTCGTCCGCCATGGGCGCCGACCATACCGTGGCATATGGCGAGCCCCAGGCCACTGCCATGGGGGCTACGGTCACCTTCGCCACCTGTGAAGAACATGTCGAAAACCTGACTTCTCTGATCTTCGGGAATGCCCGGCCCTTCATCGGATATGGCGACAACGAGTTCATTGGCTTGTTGATGGGCGCTGATGGTGAGGGTGGATCCATCGGGCGCGAATTTAGCTGCATTTTCAAGAACATTGACCAGCGCTTGTTCAATCAGCGCCGGATGAACGAACAGCAGAGGGAGATTGTCCGCGATTCTACGTTCTACCTTAACCCGAGCCATCAAGTTTCTGGTGCGCCTTAACGCAGACGCTAGAATATCGGTGAACGCAATCCAATCCCGCTCGATCTTTAATGTGCCATGACCTAATTTCGTCATATCCAGCAGGTTGCGGATATAACGGTCCAGACGCTCACCTTCACCAAGAACAGAATCCAGCAGGCTTTCCCGGTCTTCATCTGAAAGACGGTTTAGCATGGATTTCAACGTACTTGCTGAGCCTATCATTGACGCCAGGGGCGTACGGAGGTCGTGCGAAATGGACGCAAGCAGAGCCGAGCGAAGCCTTTCGGTCTCTTCTGCCATCCGCGACGCTGATAGATTGGCCGCCAGCTGGGTGCGAAGCCACGCCTGGCCTAACTGATGTACATAGGTACCGATTGCAAGCTCTCGATAGCGGTCCGCAGCCATATCATCCACTTGCAGTCCCAGCACGGCGTAAACCTCATTTTCTACCGAGATCGGCTCGAATCGCCAGGGAAGGCTGTTTAACGTATCTGAAAACGCGCCACTGGGCTTGCCATTTTTTTGTGCCCAGTCAATTGCGGAACAAGCGGCTTCTTTAAATGGGGACGGGGATCCAGCACTGGCAAGTATCTCGATGCTGCCACTCTCGGGGCAACGTTGAGCAATAACCAGAGGTATTTTGACTTGCCCATACAGTACGTCGACGGCTTCTTTACGAACGGACGTAATATCCGGAGCGGAAGCCAGGCGCCGGGTAAATTTGAGAAGCGCGTCGGTAAGATCGTTCGAGGAGCGTAGCATTCGAATTTGATTTCTGAGTTTTCCCGCGAGATTGCCGCCAATGATTGCAATAATGAGGAAAAAAATGACGGTCAGAAGTTCGTCTTTGTCGGTGATGCCGAAGGTCAGTCTTGGCTCAGTGAAGATAAAATTGTACGTTAAAAAACTGAGTAGGGCGCTGAACAGTGCAGGCCTTATACCCGTTTTTGCAGCGACTAAAAGCACCCACGTCAGGAAAATCAGCGACAGATTTCCAAACGGAAGTATGTGTTGAAGCCCCAACGCCATTGCCGTTGCGACGCCCACACTCGCTACGGCCCAGGCATAGTCTGAACGTCTGCCGCCATGAACCTGCGCCTCGGCGGTATGCCTTTGTTGCTTTTTTGGCACCGGAATAAAGGTGATTTCGAAAGCTTCAGCTTGGGTTAACAGGCGACGACTGGTGGATTTTTTGAAGTGCCACCAGCGATTGTGAGAGCGGCCAAGAATTAATGTGGTGGTGTTCTGCTCCCGTGCAAACGCCAGAATTTCTTCAGCCACGTCGTAACCGCGAAGCGTTTTCACTTCTGCGCCCAGCCTGGCAGCCAGATCAAATATCTTTTCTACCCGCTGACGCTCAGATGCGTTCGAGCGACCGTTGTCAACGGTAACGACGGTCCAGGGCGCTTTACGGCGATCGGAAAGTCTTCGTCCTGCCCGAACCAAAGCTTCACCTTGTCCCGAGCCATCAACCGCAACCAGCATGCGCGATCGAACAGACCACGGCCCCTGAATGCCCTGGGATTGCATGTTTTCACGGACGTCTGCATCCAGTCGCTCTGCAATTGCCTGCACGGCGAGTTCTCGCAGCGCGGACAAATTAGAGGGGGAGAAATAGCCGTCCAGAGCCGCACGCGCCTGTTCAGGTACGTAAATCTTGCCTTGCCTGAGGCGTTCGAGCAGTTCAGATGGCGCCAGGTCCACCAACACGATGTTTTTGGCTCGCTCAAGAATGGAGTCCGGAATGGTTTCTCGCATTCGGACACCGGTAATATTGGCGACCACATCTGACAGGCTTTCAAGATGCTGTATGTTTATTGCCGTCCAGACGGTTATGCCCTGGTTCAGCAGCTCATCGATGTCTTGATAACGACGGCTATGGCGGGTACCGGGGATGTTTCGGTGGGCCAGCTCATCGACCAACATGACTTGCGGATGACGCTGAAGAGCCGCGTCCAGATCAAATTCGCGGAAGCGCTTGCCGGCGTATTCGATTTCTTTCGACGGCAGTTGCTCAAGGCCTTCGCATAACGCCATCGTTTCCGCGCGCCCATGGGTTTCTGCAATGCCAATAACAACGTCAACGCCCTGCCTTTTGAGCTCATGAGCCGCTTGGAGCATCTGGTAGGTTTTGCCAACCCCAGGCGCTGCGCCAAGAAATATTTTCAGCCCGCCCGCCTGTTCGCGCTTCTGGGTTCTGAGCAGCGCGTCTGGATTTGGGCGGTTCTGGTCGCCTTGGTTCAATCTAAAGACTCCTTACCATCCAGTGCCAGGTTTATCCGCAGCACATTAACCCGAGGCTGGCCGAATGTGCCGAGCGTGGGGCCTTCTGTATAACGCGCGATGAGCTCGTTGACCTGATCGACCGCCACATCTCTGGTTGCGGCAATACGCCTGGCCTGCAACCTGGCAGCTTCCGGTGATATATGAGGATCAATGCCAGAGCCCGAAGCCGCCAGCAGATCCACCGGAATGTCGATGGGGATTACTTGTTCGCGCGCGGCAATGTCTTCTGACGCCAACTTTACCCTGGCTCGCAGATCCGAGTTGCTTGGAGCGTAATTAGAGCCGGCGACAGAAAACGGATCGTAGTCGGCTGCAGATGGCCGACCATGGAAGTATTTCGCGGCTTTAAAGGGTTGTCCAACCAATTCGGACCCCACCACAGTACCGTCAATTATAATCAGGCTTCCGGTCGCTTGATACGGAAACAATAACCCGCCGACGGTAGTGACCAACAGTGGGTACAGGCCCCCGCAAAGCACAATGAACACAACCGCAGCCCGTATGGCCGCGAGCCAGGAAGTGTAGCCGGCCGTATCAACTGAGTTTGGTTTCATCATTTTTTTCTCCTTATAATACAACGGTCAGCATAAGATCCAGGGCTTTGATAGCAGGGAAGGGCAGCAATAGCCCCCCAAGGCCGAAAATCAGCAAATTGCGACGAAGAAGCTGAGATGCACTGGCCGGCTTGTAGCTCACGCCTTTCAGAGCGAAAGGAATTAACGCCGGAATGATTAACGCGTTAAAAATAGTGGCCGAAAGCACGGCACTCATCGGGCTCGACAGATTAAGTATATTCAGCACGCCCAGAGCGGGTAGGCTGCCGACGAACAGAGCAGGAAGAATGGCGAAATACTTGGCCACGTCATTGGCTAATGAAAAGGTAGTGAGCGCCCCACGAGTAATCAGCAGCTGTTTGCCAATTTCCACCACTTCCAGCAATTTGCCCGGATCAGAGTCCAGATCGACCATGTTCCCCGCTTCACGTGCTGCTTGCGTACCGGAGTTCATAGCAAGGCCCAGATCTGCTTGGGCCAACGCGGGCGCGTCGTTCGTGCCGTCGCCCACCATCGCCACTAATCGCCCCTCGGCCTGTTCTTTGCGGATAATGTCCAACTTTTGCTCGGGAGTTGCTTCTGCAACAAAGTCGTCAACGCCCGCTTCTGCCGCAATAGCGGCCGCGGTAATCGGGTTGTCACCGGTAATCATGACGGTTTTCACGCCCATTTCACGGAGCTTGCCGAAACGCTCCTTCATGCCGGGCTTGATAACGTCTGACAGCGAGATAACCCCAAGAATCCGATTACCCTCGGCGACAACTAAAGGCGTGGCGCCATTTTTTGCCACCCGTTCTACCAGGCGGTCAGTTTCGAGTGGGTAGTGGCCACCTTTTTCGGTCACCAGTGTGCGTATCGCGTTTGTCGCGCCCTTCCGCAGCTTACGGCCATCGGGTAAATCGACACCCGACATCCGGGTATGAGCAGAGAATTCAATAAACTCTGCGCCTTCTTCAGTTTGGGCACTGGAGCCATTATCCCGAGCCAGCTTGACGATGGATTTCCCCTCGGGAGTGGGGTCAGCCAGCGATGTCAGTAATGCAGCATCCCTTAACGCAGCGGGTGACACGCCCTGCAACGGTTCAAACGCCGTGGCGCGCCTATCACCCAGAGTGATAGTGCCGGTTTTATCCAGCAGCAAGGTGTCAATGGAACCCGCCACTTCAACCGCTTTGCCAGACTTGGCAATCACATTGGCTCGCAAGGCCCGATCCATGCCGGCGATGCCGATGGCCGGAAGCAGTCCTCCAATGGTGGTGGGGATCAAACACACCAGCAGCGCTACCAACACCGAATACGAAGGGTAAATATCAACAAATCCAGAGAGGGGAACCAGGGTAACCACCACGATCAGGAATATCAGGGTCATGGCAGCCAGCAGCACAGAAAGCGCCAGTTCGCTGGGCGTTTTCTGGCGTTGCGCGCCTTCTACGAGCGCAATCATCCGGTCAAGCAGGGAATTTCCAGGGTCGGCGGTCACTTCTATCACAATCTCGTCTGATAGCACTTTGGTTCCCGCGCTGACACCGCTGTTATCGGTGCCCGCCTCGCGAAGCACGGGGGCAGACTCACCGGTTACGGCTGATTCGTTGATCGTCGCAGCGCCTTTGACAATCTCACCGTCGGCTGGAATCAGTTCATTAGCCTTCACAACCACCCGGTCACCTCTGCGCAAATCCGTCGCGGGTACCAGCTGAGTCTGATTGCCAATCATTTTCAGAGCTTTGAGGTCTGTTCGGGTCGCCCGCAAAGCACCTGCTTGGGCTTTACCTCGGGCTTCGGCTACAGATTCTGCCCCATTGGCAAATAACACCGTGAAAAGCAGAATGGCACAGATTATAAAATCGAGCGCAGCGGGCTGGCCCTGCATTAGGTGAGTTACGCCTAGCAATCCGGTTATCAGCGTGCCAATACCGACGACGAACATAACGGGGTTGCCAGCGAGGTGCTGGGGCGACAAATTTTTGAAGGACTGACTGATAACGCGGCTGGCTTTGACCGAATCCGTTATTTCTTGAGTGTCGTTAGGCATCATGCTTCTCCAATCAAGGCAACATAATCAGGGCGTCAGCGATCGGGCCAAGAATCAGCACCGGCATAAAGCTCAACAAGGTGAACATCACAATGACTGCGAGCGTCATCACGCCAAAAGTGGCGGTATCGATGCTTAAGCTGCCACGGCCCTCGGGGGCAGAGCGTTTTGCTGCCAGAGACGCAGCGATAGCCAGAGGCACCAAAATCGGAATAAAACGGCCCAGTGCAAGATTGATGGAGCAGGTGATGTTCCACCATATTGAATTATCGCCCAAGCCTTCGAAGCCGGAGCCATTGTTCGCAAAGGCAGATGTGTATTCGTAAATCACCTGGGTGAGGCCGTGGAAGCCCGGGTTAGAGACTCCGGTTAACGTTGGGAAAGCGACGGTGACGGCACTAAACCCCAGTATCAGTAAAGGTTGTATAAGCAGGGCAATACACACCAGTTTTATCTCACGGGTTTCCAGGGCTTTACCCGCTATTTCGGGCGCTCGTCCGATCATGAGCGAGCCAAGAAACGCCGCTAGTATCACGAACAGCAGATAACCAATCAATCCAACGCCGATACCGCCAAAAGTGACATTGATGAACATGTCGACCAGAAGAACCATGCCACCAATGGGATTAAAGCTATCGTGCATGCCGTTTACCGACCCGTTGGAGGTCTGGGTTGTCCAGCTGCCCCACAGTGCCGTTGCGGTGGCACCAATGCGGACCTCTTTGCCTTCGAGGTTTGGTCCTTCTGCGGCAAGGTTGGTGAAGGCAGCGTTAGGCTGGTTTTCTGACCAGATGGCGACAGAGGTAAGCGAAACGGACATCACCACCATGACGGTCATAATCACCAGTGCCAGCTTCCGGCGGCCAGTGAGAAACCCCAGGGAAAAAACCATGGCGGCGGGAATAAGAACAAGCGAAACCGTTTGAATGAAGTTGCTCACGGGCGTGGGGTTTTCCAATGGCACGCTTGAGTTTGCGCCATACCAGCCGCCGCCATTGGTGCCCACCTGCTTGATGGCAACCATAGGTGCGACCGGGCCGATAGGGATACGCTGCTCAGTCATCTCTGCAGTCTGGTCTAGCGGAATGGCGGTTTGCGCACCGTGGTAGCTATTGGGAACGCCTTGTGATGCCAGCAATAAAGCGATCACAGTCGCAATGGGAAGCATAATCCGGACAATAGCCCGGGTTATGTCTTGGTAAAAGTTGCCGACCGATACTGGGTCATTTGACGGGGTTCGGGATTTACGGTCAGACCGGCCCAGAAGGGTGCGTACGATTGCGATCAGAGCCGCCATGCCGGCAGCCGGCGTAATCACCTGCAGCGCAACAATTCCGAAGGTGTGCGCCAGATAGCTCAGTTGCGCCTGGCCGGAATAATGTTGCTGGTTGGTGTTGGTCAGAAATGATATCGCCGTGTGCAGGGCCAGATCCCAGCTCATTCCACCTATCGCGTCCGGGTTCAGAAAAAGAACGCCTTGGGTCATTAAAAGCCCAAACACAATCAGGGCCAGAACAAGGTGCAGTTTCAGCAACGCTTTGCCGTAACCCTGCCAGCTCATGGGCTGGGCGGGATCTACTCCCGCCAGGCGGTAAATACCTCTTTCCACGGGCAGAAAGATCATGGCGCCCGTGCCTTCGCGGCCGTTGAAAACCCCGGCAATGTACTCTCCTAATGGCCATGCCAGCAGAAGTGTAACGGCATAAATAATAATGACTTCGTTCACAGCCGTTCCTCCATTTCAATGAACCAGAAACACAGGCCGAAAAGTCCTAGAATGATGCCGATGCCAATCAGTGCCATGGTCAGAACCTCTCAGGGCGAAGCAACGCTGCAACCAGATAAACGCCAACGGCAAGTGAGACCAATAAAAGGAATGTGGACACGCTCGTACTCCTTCAGTGAGTGTGTGGTTATGATGCAGCGGCAGGGTGTAAAAATTCGATGACCAAACAGGGCGCGGGGCGTAAAAATTTCGTTAAAATACAGCGTTTTTGGCAAGGGCTGACAGGCTCTGATTTTCAGGTCTTTTCAGGTATAAACGCGGTCTGAAGCACTGTGATGGCAATGCACCATTACACGTGCCAGAATTCAAAGTCTTGAATTCATTGGCTTGAAGAGCTCTGGGACCGTTTTCTCTTACACACAATCGCTTTAAAGAATTGGATTCAATCACCATGACAGATCAAATAAGAGTCGCCATTGCCGGTTATGGCAATTTGGGCCGGGGCGTGGAAGCGGCTTTGGCACAAAATCCGGACATGGAACTGTTTTGCGTGTTCAGCCGCCGTGATCCTGCCAACGTGACGCTTCTTGATCGCAAAGTGCCGGTATACGCCATGGCAGATGTCGAGCAGTATCAGGATGAAGTGGATGTGATGATTCTGTGCGGTGGTTCTAAAACGGATCTGCCAAAACAGGGGCCATATCTGACGCAGTTTTTTAACACGGTGGACAGTTTTGATACCCATGCAAAAGTGAATGAACACTTTGCAGCACTGGATGATGCGGCGCAAATGTCCGGCAACATTGCGCTTTTGGCTGTGGGCCGGGACCCCGGTCTAATGTCACTGAACCGTCTGTTTGGTGAAACCATTTTGCCGGAAGGTAAAACCGATACGGGTACCCAAAGCAAGCAGATCATCGAGTGCTCGTTGGCTCTGGGCAGTAATCTCGAGTTCACCGCCAGTGCTCTGGTGGCCTACTCTCGGGCTGTTTATAGGCTGGCGCGCTCAGGTGAGATCGGAGCCAAAACCGTGTTTGATGTTGCTCCAGGTTCGCTGTCACCCAAAAGTCCGTCGCAGCTGCGCAAAGAGCTGCTCTGATTACAACGCTCGCGGAGAATACAATGGCCCATCCCAATGAGGATTGAAGCAGAGAATCTGCCAGACAGCACCATCAGCTGCTCAAGCTGTCAGGCCTGCTGTTGCCGCCTGGAAGTCATGCTGATTACAGAGACCGGCGTGCCAGAGCGCTTCATTGCAACGGACCAGTGGGGCAGCCGCACCATGGCCCGACTAGACGACGGTTGGTGCGCCGCACTGGATCGCAACACCCTGTCTTGCTCAATTTATCAGAAGCGCCCGTTCATCTGCCGCGAATTCGAAATGGGCGGCTACGAGTGCATAGTCGAGCGTGCCGTTCCTTAGTGTCCCGTCTGTAAGCCTTATTGCCTGTGCGGGTGTGTTATTATCATAACTAGCTACTATTACGCGAGCTATTCAAATCGCGACGGCACGAAATGAAAGGGTGATTGGCAATGAACATAAATGAAGTGGCGTTTTCAGTACTGGATTTAGCTTCCACAAAAGACAACGATGAAGGCGCAACGCCGGCTTTGCAGCGCTCACTGACGCTGGCCAAACACGTGGAACAGTTAGGCTTCAACCGTTACTGGGTGGCCGAACACCACAATATGGACGCCATTGTTAGCTCCGCCACCGCGGTTGTGGTGGGTTATCTGGCGGCGGGCACGCAGACAATTCGCGTGGGGGCAGGGGGCGTGATGCTGCCAAACCACGCGCCCATCGTGATCGCCGAACAGTTCGGCACGTTGGAAGCGCTTTACCCGGGCCGAATTGACCTGGGTTTAGGCCGTGCGCCGGGCACTGACCCGCTCACATCCCGCGCTTTGCGCAAACACCTGAGCGGAAGTGTGGATGACTTTCCTGCGGACGTAGAAGAGCTGCAGGCATTTTTGGGCCCGCGCCAACCCGGTCAAAAAGTTGTGGCTATGCCGGGAGTGGACAGTAACGTGCCGCTTTGGTTATTGGGTTCCAGCTTGTTCAGCGCACAACTGGCGGCAAAAAAGGGTTTGCCTTACGCCTTTGCGTCGCACTTTGCGCCGCGCATGATGATGCAGGCTATAGAAATATACCGCAGCCAGTTTCAGCCGTCGGAATTGCTGGACAAGCCTTATGTGATGCTGGGAGTGCCCTTGGTTGCTGCAGACACTGATGAGCAGGCCGAGTTTTTAGCCACCACCACCTATCAGCGCATACTGTCGTTAATTCGTGGCCAGAGCCTGAAGATGCGCCCGCCAGTGTCGAGTATGGATGGCCTGTGGAGCCCTCAGGAAGAGCAAACCGTGCGAGATTTTCTGGGCCTGGCGATGATTGGCAGTGGCGACACCGTCAAACAGAATCTGCAAACGCTTTTGCAGCACACCCAGGCGGACGAGCTTCTTTTCACCTGCGATCTTTACAAACAGCAAGACCGCTTGCGTTCGTTTGAGATTCTGGCTGCACTCAAGAATTAGCCGGGACGATTATTTTTCCTGAGCCGTTTTTACTCGTATTTTGTTGGTGCCCAGACGGGTCTCGTTCAACTTTGCCTTGGCCAGTTTCGCCTGTTTTGCATCGGGCATCTCAACGAAACCAAATCCTTTTGATTTGCCGGTTTCTTTATCCAGAACCAGAGTGCATTCGGTTACGGTGCCGTGTGCCTCAAACAGCTCGCGGATTTCCTGTTCGGTGGTGGTGCGGGCGAGATTACGAACTAATAGTTGCATGGTAGGCCACAGTGATAGGGGGTGATAGAAAGTTATTCCCGCGATTGTTTCAGCATGGCTGGATAAGAACAAGCGCCGCAGTTAACTTTGCGTTTTTAGGGAGTCTTTTTTCCGTTGATGTAAGCGTGCTTACGCGGAAGACTCAGCGTTTCCAGAGCAAATAGCTTTCAATCACATCCCGGACAAATACAGCGTAGTCGTCGACGCCAACGCCTTGATCACGATATTTTCGGCGCTTCAAATACCAATCTTGCAGCAAGGCTTTTGTCATTAGGGAAACTAAGCGTGCGTTTTTTGCTTCGTATATCTTTGCTTTGATGCCATCTTCAATCAAATCCAGAAAGATCTCTTCAATTTCAAGTTCGATCGCAACAGCGTCACGCTTTTCTGGAGCCGGTAGACTCTTTGCTTCCATGTAGGAAAAATAGAACCAGGCCCGCATTTGTTCGGTCAGATATAGATGGGCCTTGATGGCGGCAAACAATCGATCGCGTATATCCTCGACCTGGCTTGTGTAATGAAGAAGAGTCCGGCGCGTGATAATAAAACCGTGGCTTTGAATCAAATGAATCAGGTCGGCTTTGTTGCTAATGTAGGCGTACAGCCCGCCCATGCTCATCCCTGAATCGGCGCACAAATCTCTCAATGTCATCGCATGAAAACCCTTGGAATTGGCCAGTCGAAGGGTTGACTCAATAATTCGTGTCAGGTTTTTGACCGCAGTTGCCTCCTTTTTAATGCTTATGCGGTCTTTGTTTTGACGGTAAACATCACGGATCACATCCTCTTTCGACAGGCTCAATTCGCCGTGAAACGCTTCATAATTTTTAATCATATCCGCTCCTGCAGCGATTATTCCAAGCCAGATTACGCGACCGACAAGAACCTTTCCTGAGTGGCCTGGTCAGCTCGCAGTTCGTCACTGGTGGCCTGATGGACAACCTGCCCCTTTTCCAGAATGTAGGCTCTCCGGGCATGTTTCAGTGCGAATCGAACACTCTGGTCAGTGAATAGTATGGTCGTGGTCTGACTAAGATCGTCAATCAACTCCCCGATCTGCTGCACAATAACCGGGGCCAGCCCCTCATTGGGTTCATCCAGCAATAGCAGCCTTGGCTGAGTCATCAACGAACGAGCTACCGCCAGCATTTGCTGCTGTCCGCCAGACAAAGTAGCTCCGTCTTGATCTTCTCGCTCTCCCAACATTTCGTATTTCTTGAGGATATTATCCACGGTCCAGTGGGCGGCAACCCCCTTGCGTTGATAAGCGGCCACTTCGAGGTTGTCCCGGACGCTCAGGCTGGGAAAAATCCGGCGATCCTCCGGCACATAACCAATGCCTGAACGGGCAATTCGGTGCGGCGGCAAACCCTGAATTCGCTTGCCGTTAAAGATCACCTCACCAGATCGCGGAGGTGTTAAGCCAATAATACTTTTCAGTGTTGTACTCTTTCCGGCTCCGTTCCGGCCGAGTAGACAAACCGTCTCACCCTCTTCCAGTTGAAGAGTAACGCCTTGAAGCGCTTGGCTTTCGCCATAGAACGTCTGAATATTGCGAACATCAAGAATCATGCGCCGGTCTCCTCGGTCACTTCGTCTTCTTCTTCACCCAAGTAGGCACGCCGAACCTCAGGATGGCTCTTCACTTCCGCTGGAGTGCCTGCAAACAATTTTTCACCACGGTGCATGACGAGAATGCGATCCGCTACATCGAAGACCACATCCATATCGTGCTCGGTGATGAGGAACGTGTAGTCGCCACTGTTTGCCAGACTTTTGATCAGTCTTGTGGTTCGCCGGGTTTCCTCCGGCGTCATTCCTGCCGTTGGCTCGTCCAGCAGAACCAATTTTGGACGCGTCGCCAGAACCATCGCTATTTCTAACAGACGCTTGTCGCCATAACTGATGACCTCGGCGCGTTGATCCTTGAGGCTATCGACACCCAGGCGCTTGAGGAGCTCTACCGCTTCCTGCTGAATACCGGTGTTACGAGACGCAATATTAAACAGCTTGCGACTGTGGCCATGAAAAGCCGACAACACCACTTCAACGTTCTCTTGAACCGTCATCTCAGGAAAAATGTTGTTAATCTGGAAAGAGCGTGAAATTCCCAATCTGCTAATTTTATGGGGTGGCAGGCCGGTGATGTCTTTACCATCAAGCGTGATATTGCCCTCAGAGGGCTGCATCCGGCCAGAAACCATGTTGTAAAACGTCGTCTTGCCAGCGCCGTTGGGGCCGATGATAGCCATGGTCTCCTTCGGCATGACGTCCAGATTGATGCCCAAGACCGCAGCATTTCCACCAAAACGTTTGGTAAGATTAGATATGGTGAGAATTGGATTAGTCATTTTTTTATCTCCATCCACCAGTCAAGGACGGTGCCCAATAAGCCCTTGCGGAAGAAAATAACCATCAGGGCGAGGATAATACCGAGAACAAGCATCCAGGACTCTGTAAAGCTGGTGATCCAGGTTTCCAGCAGTACAAACACCGCCGAGCCAACGAACGGTCCTAAGAAGTAGCCTGTGCCACCCAGGATAGCCATCAGTATTGGCTCTGCAGACATCGACCAATGCAGCAATTCAGGGCTTGCGACTCGAAGAAACGGAGCCATTAGACCACCTGCCAAGCCCGCAAAAGAGCCTGCAATCACGAAGGCCACCAACCGATAAGTGCGCACATTCAGGCCGGCAAATGACACCCGCTCGGGATTCTGGCGAATAGCTCTCAGGATCATACCGAATGAACTTCGACAAATTAGGTACAGTACCGCCGAGGCAATAACAACAATGGCTAGCACCACGTGGTAATAGACAGCTGGATTCCCCAGAGTCAGATCAAGCCCGAGCCCGAATGAGCCCAGAGAAAATCCAGTCAGCCCGTCACTGCCATTGGTGACTGAGCGCCACTGGTATGCAATAGCAAAAACCATCATGCCAAAGGCCAGAGTCAACATGGCGAAATACACTTCATTCAGCCGGACACAGAAAAAACCAATGACTAAGGCTAATAGCGCGGAGGCACCCATGGATACCAGCAGGCTGAAAACAAACGGCCACTCCAGATGTATTAGCACCAATGCCATAGCGTAGGAGCCGATGCCGAAGAAAGCCGCATGCCCAAAACTCAGCATTCCTGTATAGCCAAAAATCAGATTAAAACTGGCTGCGAACAAGCCTAGAATAAGAATTTCGGTGAAAATGAAAGTATAAAAGTAAGAGGCAATCCAAGGCACCGCAATCAGCCCCGCAATCACCAAAGTCAGCAAGGCCCATAAAATCTTGATCTTCATGCCGCTGCCCCTTTGCCCATAATGCCATTAGGTTTGAACAACAGAACCAGCGCCATTCCCAAAAATGGCAAAAGCATGTTTACCTCAGGAAAATAACGACCACCAAAGCCATGGATCAGCCCGAGAATAATGGCCCCGAGCAAGGCGCCTGGAAAGCTCCCAAGACCACCGATGACCACCACAATAAAGGATTCGATAATAATCTTGTCGCCCATGCCGGGATCCAGTGCACGCATCGGTGCGGCAATCACACCGCCGACAGCCGCAAGCCAGGCGCCAAAGGCAAACACCCCCGTCACCACTAGCCGGGTATTGATACACAAGACCTCTGCCATATCGCGATCCAGCGCGGCAGCACGCATGATTCGACCGATCCGGGTCCGGTTAAACAGGAACCAGAGGCCAGCCAGTAGCACCAGACCCATAACAATCACAAACAGGCTGTATGTCGGTATGGAGCTACCGATAATATCTATCGACCCGGCCAACAGCTGCGGTGGCTGAACGACCTGAATTCCACTGCCCCAGATCAGTCGCACGCTCTCGTTAATGATTAACAGAAGCGCGAAAGTGAGTAACAAGCTGTCTCCTATATCCCTGGAATAAATATACCGTAATAAAAACCGGTCAATGAGGACCGCCAATATAGCCACGCCAAGCGGAGCCAAGAGCAACGCTGCCCAGAACGGCATTCCTACTATGTTGATCAGGGTAAATGCCAGGTACGCCCCCAGCATGTAGAGCGCTCCGTGAGCAAAGTTGATGATGTTCAGAACACCAAACACGATATTCAGTCCTACTGCGATAATGAACAGCAGAAGCCCGATATCAAGACTATTCAGCAACGCCGATCCGATGCCAGACATGGATTACCTCGTTTCGTTAGGGCCGGTGCCGTGACGCACCCCATGGGCGCCGCGGCAATCGTTCAGGCAATCTCTAAGTCAGAGATTGCAACCGGTCTCTTCGATAGAGCGAGCCACATCTTCGCCGTCAAAGATCTGCAGATCAGTCAGTGTGCGGATATCGTACTTAGAATTCATTGGGCCTGAAATACCCCAGTTCGGACTGACCATTGCCTGGTTATCGCCTTTGCGGAACGTAATCGTGCCGTTCGGAGCTTCCATGCTCATTCCACTAAGTGCTTTTGCAACCGCAGGGCCATCAGTAGTGCCCGCTGCTTCCATTGCTTTTTTATAGGCATAAATAGCTGCATAGGCACCTTCAGCGTTATAGCTGGGCGGGACGCCGTAGGCATCGATATACGCCTTAACAAAGTGGGCATTGACGTCGTTATCATAAGCGTCGTACCAGTACCGGGTAGAAAGGTGCACGCCTTCCGGCATCTCTTCGCCAAGAGCCGATAACACTTCGGTCGCTGCACCGACGGTAAACAGCAGTTCGTAGTCTTTTTCAAAGAATCCGCGATTGTTGGCCTGACGAACGAAGTTGACCAGATCGCCACCCCAGACAGAGATAAGAACACCGTCGGCATCCGAGTCCATGACCCGATCAATGAACGGAGTAAAATCTTCAGCTCCAAAACGCGGGAAATTGGTCTCAGACATCAGGTTGACATCAGGTTTGAGCTCTTTCAGGTAGTTTCCGAAAAACTCCCAGGACTGGTGACCGAAAGCATAGTCCGGGCCGATAGTCGTCCAGTTAGTGGCATCAAGTTTCGCAGCCACCAGAGCAGCGGCCTTCATGTTCTGGGCAACGTTTACGCTGATACGGTAGGTGAACGCATTACACAGCTTTCCGGTTACGTCGGGGGTGGCTGCGTGGGTAATAATGAGTGGTTTCTGCAACTCAGGCATTGTCGGCACCATGCCTTGGGCGACACCGGAACTATCAAGCCCTACCAAGGCGTCAACACCTTCCGAGTACACTAATTTGCGGGCGGCTTGTATGGCCACCGACGCTTTACCCTGGCTATCTTCATAGACCATCTCGACTTGACGGCCCAGAATTCCACCAGAGGCGTTGATTTCATCGACCGCGAGGTTGATTCCCTTCTGGGCAAACTCACCGTAGGTCGCAGCGCTGCCAGAGAGAATGTAGATTCCCCCTATGCGAACTGGCTCCTCCGCGTAACTGGTGCTTGCGGCACCCATCGCAGCGGCTGCGGTTATTGCAACCAAGATTTTTTTTGCACATGTTTTTATCATTGTAATGCCCCTTCGTTATTGTCTTTATTTTTAATGGCTAAAAAACGTTCTAGTTGCTATCGCAACCTCCTTCTGACCGCGGTCAGACCTATTACGGGACCAGAGAATCCCGGAGAATATTTTTGCGGACCTTCCCTGTAGCGGTTTTCGGCAACTCACCAAACACTACCTTCCTGGGCGCCTTGAAATGCGGCATGTGCTCTCTACAAAACGCTATAATGTCTGCTGATGTTATCTCTTCACTGTCGTCAATCAGGCTGACAAAAGCACAGGGTACCTCCCCCCACTTTTCATCGGCTATTGCCACTACAGCAGCCTCGGAAACCTGCGGGTGCCGGTAAAGCACCTCCTCCACTTCAAGGCTGGAGATGTTCTCTCCGCCAGAAATAATGACATCCTTGGCTCGGTCCCGAATCTCAACGTAGTGGTCAGGGTGCATGACCGCCAGGTCGCCCGTGTGAAACCATCCATTACTAAAAGCATTGGCTGTGGCTTCCGGGTTTTTTAGGTAGCCCTTCATCACGGTGTTTCCCCGAATACAGATCTCACCCATGGTTTTGCCATCGGCAGGCACGGATTCGCCACTAACAACGTCGAGAACCGCGACCTCATCCAACCCATGTGTGGAAACGCCCTGACGGGACATTTTCAATGCTCTTTGTTCCAGCGAAAGGGCCTGCCACTCGGGCTGAGGCACGCACAATGCAGACGGACCAAATGTCTCGGTCAAACCGTAGAGGTGGGTAATCTGAAAACCGATCTCTTCCGCTTTTTGAATCACCCTGCTCGGGGGTGCTGCACCACCCAAAGCGAACTGGGTCGAACGGGACAGCTTCAGCTTTTCTCGCCCGAGCTCTTGCAGCAACATATTCATTACCACCGGCGCTCCGCACATATGAGTCACTCCGTAAGTCTCGATATGGCGATAAATGTTCATCGGGTCCACATCCCTAAGACACACATGGGTTCCGCCCACTGCCGTTATCGCCCAAGTGTAGGCCCAACCATTGCAATGGAACATCGGAAGAGTCCACAAGTAGACCGTCTCAGGCGTCATTTCAAACACCAGGGAGTTGGTCATCGCGGCCAGAAAGGCACCTCGGTGGTGGTAAATGACGCCTTTCGGGTTGCCCGTCGTGCCCGATGTATAGTTCAGAGCAATAGCATCCCACTCGTCATTAGGACGTTGCCAAGTGGCTTCCGCGTCCCCCTCTATCAGAAAGCTTTCATAATCCTGCTGTGCAAGCCCGTCGCTAACGCCCGCCTTACTCTCGATCGAAATCAGAAGTGGCGGCACTTCCAGCCCCGAGACCGCTGCGCGAACCACATTCTCCCAATCTGTGTCATAGAACAGCACACGCGCCTCACCATGCCCTAAAATAAAGGAGAGCGTTGCGGCATCCAGGCGAATATTAATCGTGTTGATGACGGCACCTGCCATCGGCACGGAGTAGTGGGACTCAAGCATCTCGTGGCTGTTCGGGCTTAAGATGGCGACCGTGTCTCCGGGGTTAACACCTTTGCGCCTCAGCGCATCGCCCATCTGGCAGCAACGCCGGTATAGCTCACGATAGGAAAGAACCAGGTCGATATCGATTACGGCCTGTTTATCCGGATACACGGTTGCTGAGCGCTGTAGCAGCGTAAGTGGTGTCAGTGCTGAAAAACTAGCGAGTGTCCTATCGAATTTTTCGTACTTATTCATGTGTCACCGCTTCAGGTAGCCCGGGCTATTTATTCCCAAACGAGCCTCCGTTAAAGTTCGTAGAACGTCACGCAGGGCCGGTTCTCTGCCATCCAGCCGGCGCTCGCGAATCGCCTCGGCGAGAGATATTTCGCCTTCAATATTAGGATTCGGTTGAGATCGAGCCGCTAAAAATGCGCTAACAGCCTGGTCTGCCTCCTCCACCTTGGCCTGCTCACTTTGCCCAAGCTCGCGTATTGCCATACTCATGGCGTTAGCAATCATTAACGCTTCGTATTTTCGCGCGCCAGTGAGCTCTGGTGTGAGTGAGTTCAGCAGCACCTGGCGAGCTTCTATCAATAGGTCATGGTTGTCCGGTTGATTAATCACTGGTTGTCCTCCAGTTCCTGAATCTGAGTCAACAAATCAAACTCCATCTGAGCGACCATTCGACCTGTCAGCGCCAACTCTAACGAGCGTTGTTCGCCGGAGATGTGCCGGCGCGCCTGTTGAAGCGCGATGATGGCCCAGCGCATGAGCGCCATCACTTCCCAATAGCTAACGGCTGCCGGATCAATATCAGTGCCCCCAGCCTCGCGGTAGCCGCTCAGAAAATCCGCCTTCTCACCGACTCCACCTGCTTCCCGCTCATTCGCACCAAACCGCCAACTTCGGCTGCAAAACCAACCAAGGTCCTCCGCTGGGTCACTCCAGGCGGCGAACTCCCAGTCCAGGATAGCTGTCAGCTTTGCATCAGCCATCATGTAGTTTCCGGTTCGAAAATCGCAGTGACACAGCACAGTTGGACCCGGTTCCGGCGTGTTGTCTTCCAGCCAGTTTAGCGCCCACTCCAGAACAGGGTGCGGTTCTGCAATTTCCTGGAGGTGCCGCCGGTAAGTCGATACACGGCTCAGCGCTGCATCGCCTTGATCAGGCACTGTCAGAAAGTCCAGTGAACGCATGGGTGGTCGCACTGTATGTAATTTTGCAAGCTCTGCACCCAGCCGCCGCACAATCATACGGCGCTGCTCACCCGTAAAATCTGACTTAACCAATTGGCGTGGTGATGCGCTCCCGTCCGCCCGGGTCATGACGTAAAAAAGCTGCCCGCTGACATCAAGATCCTCGCAAAGCCAAAGAGGTTTCGGGACAGTAACCCCCGCTTCAAACGCGGCTTCCAGCACCCGAAATTCCTCGGGTCTGGACAAGCTTTCTGCAATGCCTGAAGGGGCGTCTTGTCGCACCACAAATTCCTGAAGACCTGATTGCACTCCACCTTCAATTTCCAGAGTCAATCCAAAGTTGTCTTGAATGGCACCTCCGGAGAGCTTATTAAACGCAATCACTTTGGCGCTCCGAGCACCAGATTGGTGAACAACAAACTGGCTAAAAACCTCCGCAAGCTCAGACATAGGTTTACACGCCCCAGCGCCAGAAATCAGCGCGCTCAGCCAACAATGTTTTTGAGAACACCATTTTATGAATCTCGGATGCGCCATCAACCAGACGCGCTTGACGCGCATAGCGATAAATCCATTCCAGCGGCGTGTCTTTGGAGTAGCCCCTCGCACCACACAATTGAATGGCGGTATCTACAGCCTTGTGTAGAGTGTCGGCGACCGCTACTTTGGCCATAGAGACTTCTTTTCTGGCAAAGTCACCTTGGTCCAGCTTCCAGGCAGCGTGCATGGTTAGTAGTCGACCGACTTGGATGTCCATAGCAGCCTCGCCCAAAAGCCATTGCACACCTTCGCGCTGACCCAGTGTCTGACCGAAGGACTCACGCGTATTGACATATTCCGTGGCGATTTCGAGGGAGCGCCGCGCCAAACCAAGCCAACGCATACAGTGTGTAAGGCGTGCAGTGCCCAGTCGAATCTGGGTAAGCTTCAAGCCATCGCCGACTTCCATCAGGCGGTTCTCATCTGGAATTTCCAAGCCATCGAACCGGATTTCGCAGTGCCCACCATGTTCTTCCGGGCCCATGATAGGAATGCGCCGAACAATCTCCCACCCGGGATCATCCTTGTGGAACATGAAGGCGGTTAAACCCTTTCTGGTATCGTCTGAGGTTCGAGCAATCAGGATGAAATGAGAGGCTGCGGCAGCGCCGGTAATATAGTGTTTATGCCCGTGGATAACCCATTTTTCACCCACACGCTTCGCACTTGTCTGCATCATGCCGGGGTCTGAGCCGCAGCCGGGAGGTGGCTCCGTCATCGCAAATGCGGATCGCACCGTTCCCTCCACAATGGGCTTTAGCCAACGCTCCTGTTGCGCCTCAGTAGCCACCTTCGCCAATACCATCATGTTGCCATCATCGGGTGCCGCAGAATTGAACACCACGGGGCCAAAAATCGAGCGGTTCATTTCTTCATAACAAGCAGCCATGCCCGAGATATCAAGCCCTTTTCCACCAAGGTGCTCAGGAATTTGTAAGCACCACAGACCTTCCTGCTTTGCCTTGGTGCGCATGATTTCCAGATGCTCAAGCGCAATGTTTTCGTGTTCATCGTAGGCATCTGGATTACTTTCCAGCGGCAACAGATGCTGTTCCACAAAGTCTCTTATCCGCGCTCGATAAGACTCGTTCTTAGCGTTGAGATTGAAATCCACAGGAAGAACCTCGTTATAGTGAAGATTGCAGATGACCGCCATCCACCACGAGGGTGCTGCCGGTCATGTAGTCAGAAAGCTCCGATGCCAGAAGCAGCAACGGGCCACACAGATCGTTTGGCTGCCCAAGACGCCGCTGCGGAATGCGATTAATCATCTTCTCGCCCGGCTCAGTGGCAAAGAAATCTCGATTCAGGTCAGTCTCTATATAACCAGGTGCTAACGCGTTGACCCGAATACCATAGCGCGCCCACTCCAGGGCCAGAACGCGAGTCAACTGCTCAACCCCTGCTTTAGCAACAGCATAAGGTGCAACATTGCCCGCCGCACGATGCCCGAGAATGGAGGAAATCATTATGATGCTTCCGCGCCTGTCCTCGCTGGACAAGCGGCGGGCCGCCTCCGTGGCAACTAGCCAGCAGCCTTTGAGGTTCGTATCAATAACGCTATCCCAGTCGCCACCTGTGCAGTTCAGAGCTTTTTTGCTGATGGCCACACCAGCATTAGCCACGACCACATCAGGAATGCCAACTTTGGCCGCCATAACATCGAAGGCCTGTGTGACGCTGAGTTCATCACTAACATCCATTGGGACAATATGAATTCGATCGGAATGATCTGGAAATTCTGATTTGAGGCGTTTAAGAGCTTCACAACGTCGACCGCTAACGATGACGGTAGCGCCGGTATCAAGCAAACAGCGGGTGAAGCTTTGTCCTAACCCGCCTGCAGCGCCCGTGATAAGCGCGATCTTGCCATCAGTACACAAAGGCCAGTTCGTGTTATCAGAAATTTTTTTATTAGAATTATTCATTTTTTGAACCCTCTGCTCAAAAAATATAAACCGAGCGCTCGATTTATTCAAGAAAGTAAGCGAAAAAAATTTCGTGCCAGAGTGGTTCGATGAATGCTGGAATATTACCTATCGTGAAGTCCCGAAACAGTTGAAAATCTTAGGGTCTGCCGTGTTTCGGGTGGCAACTAGTGTTTGTCAAAATTTTCCAGAAACCGATAGCGCTCCGCGCGCGCCGTGCGCATTTCCGCTTCGCGATTGTTCGCCAATACTTCCTGCACGTAGCTGATGTGTTCGCCGGCGCTGCGCCGGGCGTCGTCTGGCCGTGCTTCCATAATGGCCTGAAACAGCTCGCGGTGCTGGTTCACCAGGCGCTCGCGTGTTTCGCCGCGCAGCTCGTACATGCCGCCAATGTTCGTCACCACGTTGCGTTTGAGCAGGTCAAACAGGCCGCGCATGGTGTGCAGTAGCACCATATTGTGGCTGGCCTCGGCAATGGCCATGTGAAAGCGCGCGTCGGTAACGCCTTCTTTAGACCGAGCTTCCTGGGTGAGGGGGCTGTTGCTGTAACAGGCCTGAAGCTCATCAAAGGCTGCCTGCAAGTGTTGGCGATCTACTTCGGTGGCACGCAAAGCGGCGTAGTAGGCACAATCTGCTTCCAGGGTGTGGCGGAACTCCAGCAAATCCTGATGGGCTTCCGGGTGGCTTTCCAGCAGCGCCAGCAACGGGTCACTAAAACTGGACCCCAGTTTGTCGGTGACGTAATTTCCACCGCCCTGACGGCTGATCAGCAGCCCTTTGGCCACCAGTTTCTGTACAGCTTCCCGCAGTGATGGACGTGAAACGCCAAACTGCTCGGCCAGAGCCCGCTCTGCTGGCAGCCGTTCGCCGGGTTTCAAGGCACCTTCCAGAATCATGCTTTCCAGCTGATCCATAATTGTGTCAGACAGCCGGCGCTGGCGAATGTATGGCATTTGCATTTTTGACACCGTTGGTAAGACCAATTGCCAAATTTAGCAAGATATCGCCGTCTCTATCAATACCCTCGTACGACTACGTATACTAATGTCTATAAAATATAGTTTGACACTGCCCCTGATGTTTTTTTAACCTGAGAACACTGGATTGTAAATTGGTATTACCAATTGTAAGAGATCTAGCCAATAATAAATATAGGAGCTCTCTTATGTCGACGGGTTTATTCGCCTTTTTTGCCTTTGTTCCCATTCTGCTGGCCGGCATTTTGCTGATTGGCCTGCGCTGGCCAGCGAGCCGCGCTATGCCGCTGGTGTATTTGGCCAGTGTTGGTATTGCCTTGGTCGCCTGGGACATGTCTTTCAACCGTGTGTTGGCTTCGAGCCTTCAGGGTTTGGTTGTGACGGTGGGGCTGTTGTGGATTATTTTCGGCGCTATCTTACTGCTCAATACCCTCAAGCACTCCGGCGCGATCATGGTTATTCGCGCCGGCTTTACCACCATCAGCCCTGACCGTCGAATTCAGGCCATTATCATTGCCTGGTTGTTCGGCTGTTTTATTGAAGGTGCATCGGGCTTCGGGACACCGGCAGCCATTGCTGCGCCTTTGCTAGTAGCCGTCGGCTTCCCGGCCATGGCTGCGGTATTGATGGGCATGTTAGTACAAAGCACGCCGGTATCGTTTGGTGCTGTGGGCACACCCATTATTGTCGGAATAAATACCGGGCTTGATACCGCCACTATTGGTGCGCAGTTGGCGGCTAATGGTTCCAGCTGGGACGCTTACCTGCAGCTGATCACCACTCAGGTCGCCTCTATCCATGCGATCGTCGGCACGTTTATGCCTTTTATTATGGTGATTATGCTGGTGCGCTTTTTTGGCAAAGACAGAAGCTGGCGCGCGGTGTTCGAAGTGCTGCCTTTCGCCCTGTTCGCCGGATTGTCGGTCACCATACCTTACGTGTTGACCGGTATTTTCCTGGGGCCTGAATTTCCGTCGCTGTTGGGCGGGCTGGTGGGTCTTGCAATCGTTACGACCGCGGCGCGCAAGGGCTTTCTGGTGCCAAAAACCACCTGGGACTTCGCCGACCGTAAAGATTGGCCACAAGAGTGGCTGGGCAGTATCGAAATGAAATTAGACGAGCTTACCGCAAGGCCTATGAGCAGCTTCCGCGCTTGGAGCCCGTATCTTTTGGTGGCTGTATTGCTGGTGGTTAGCCGGGTATTCCCGGAGGTAACCGCGCTGTTCAAGTCGGTAGCGGTCAACTTCAATAGTATGCTGGGCGAAGCCGATATTAGCGCGGGCGTTCAGCCGCTTTACTTGCCGGGTGGTATTCTGGTGATGGTGGTGCTGGCGACTTTCTTCTTGCATCGGATGCAGGTTAAAGAGCTGAGTCGTGCGGTAAAAGAATCCAGCGGTGTGTTGCTCAGTGCGGGTTTTGTGCTGCTGTTCACCGTGCCTATGGTGCGTATTCTGATCAACTCTGGCGTTAACGCCGCGGATCTACCTAGCATGCCGATTCTGTTAGCCCGCTATGTGGCCGACACCGTAGGCGGTATTTACCCGCTGTTTGCGCCAAGCATTGGTGCTCTGGGTGCGTTTCTGGCGGGTTCCAACACGGTTTCGAATATGATGTTTAGCCAGTTTCAGTTTGGTGTTGCTACCAATCTTGGCTTGTCTACCGCGTTAATGGTGTCGATTCAGGCGATTGGTGCCGCGGCAGGCAATATGGTGGCCATTCACAACGTGGTGGCGGCATCGGCTACTGTTGGGCTGCTTGGCCGCGAAGGTGCAACTCTGCGCCGCACGATATGGCCAACGCTGTATTACGTGCTGATGACCGGCATAATTGCTCTGATTGCGGCCTATGTGATGGACTTTTCAGATCCGCTAATGGCTCTTTAACTGCTGAAGGCTCTTTAATCGGCTGAGGGCTTTCTAACTGCTAATGGCTCTTTAATCGATGGGCTGAAAGCTCAGTGACACTGCTTTGAAGGCGCCCCCGCGTTTGCGGGGCGCATAGCCTGCAACCCAAACAGGACACGCCTGATGATCATTTCTGCTTCTACCGATTACCGCGCTGCCGCCAAACGCCGGCTTCCACCTTTTTTGTTTCATTACATCGATGGCGGCTCATACAACGAACACACGCTTAAACGCAACGTTGAAGACCTGTCAGACATCGCCCTGCGCCAGCGGGTACTGAATGACATGACCCAGCTAGACCTGACCACCGAGCTGTTTGACGAAACCCTGTCAATGCCGGTAGCTCTGTCGCCGGTAGGTTTGACCGGCATGTTCGCCCGTCGCGGTGAAGTGCAGGCCGCCCGCGCCGCTGCTAATCGGGGCGTGCCGTTTACCATGTCGACCGTGTCGGTGTGCCCGATTGAAGAAGTGGCCCCCGTCATCAGCCGGCCTATGTGGTTTCAGCTGTACGTTTTGAAAGACCGTGGTTTTATGCGCAACGCGCTGGAGCGAGCCAAAGCGGCGGGCGTAACCACCCTGGTGTTCACTGTAGACATGCCAGTGCCTGGCGCCCGCTACCGCGATGCCCACTCCGGCATGAGTGGGCCCTACGCGGCGCCACGTCGCATATTACAAGCAATAACCCATCCACGCTGGGCGCTGGATGTAGGCGTGCTGGGCAAGCCCCATGACTTGGGCAACATTTCTGCTTACCGCGGCAGCGCCACCGGCCTTGGCGACTACATTGGCTGGCTCGGCAATAATTTTGACCCGTCCATTTGCTGGAAAGACCTAGAGTGGATACGCGAGTTCTGGGATGGCCCGATGGTCATCAAAGGCATATTAGACCCCGACGACGCCCGTGATGCCCGCAGCTTTGGCGCCGATGGCATCATTGTATCGAACCACGGTGGCCGTCAGCTCGATGGTGTGCCTTCTACTTGCCGCGCCTTGCCTGCCATTGCGGACGCAGTGAAAGGTGACATGAAAATACTGGTAGATTCAGGCATCCGCACCGGTCTGGATGTGTTGCGCATGTTGGCCCTGGGCGCCGACTGCACAATGATCGGGCGCGCCTACATTTATGCACTGGCGGCGGATGGCGAAGCGGGTGTGACGAATCTGCTGAAACTGATTGAAAGCGAAATGCGCGTAGCCATGGTGTTAACGGGCGCGCGAACCATTGCCGACATCAGCCCGGAATTACTGGTTCGTGAATTAAAGAAGGCCGCTCAATAACGACGTATCAGCAGCCACAGACGAGTGCCCCTGGAGATACTATGAGCTTGCCCACCGATTTCCTCAGTGCCGTGAACCAGCTGATTCCGTTGAAGCGACGTTTTGACGACGCGCTGTCAACCCTGGCCTTCGGTACCGACGCCAGCTTCTACCGCCTGATTCCCAAGTTGGTGGTGCGGGTGAATGCCGAGCACGAGGTTGTCGCGCTGCTGCAATTGGCGGGCACGCACCGAGTACCGGTTACCTTTCGGGCGGCCGGTACCAGTTTGTCGGGCCAGGCAATCAGCGACTCGTTGCTGATTGTGCTGGGCGACGGCTGGAACCGTCGGGATATTCTGGACAACGGTGCCCGTATTCGCCTGCAATCGGGTGTGATTGGCGCCCAAGCTAACGCCGCGCTGGCACCCCTGGGGCGCAAAATTGGGCCAGATCCGGCGTCTATTAACGCCTGCAAAATTGGCGGAATTGTGGCGAACAACGCCAGCGGCATGTGTTGCGGCACCGCGCAAAACAGCTATAAAACCTTGAACGCCATGCGCCTGGTGCTGGCAGACGGCCAAGTGTTAGACAGCGAAGACCCCGCCAGTGTAGCCGCCTTCAGCAGCAGCCACAGCGAACTGTTGGAACAGCTGGCGCAGCTGGGCCGGGATACCCGCGCCAACAGCCCGCTGGCGGAGCGAATCCGTCACAAATATCGGATGAAAAACACCACCGGCCTGTCGCTGAATGCGCTGGTGGATTTTGACGACCCGTTGGATATTCTGACCCACCTGATGGTGGGCTCCGAAGGCACCCTGGGCTTCATCAGTTCAGTCACTTACAACACCGTGCCCGAATACCCGCACAAAGCCACCACTCTGGTGGTGTTCGCCAATGTTGAAGACTGCTGCCGCGCCGTGCCCTTGCTGAAACAGCAGCCGGTGGATGCGGTGGAATTACTCGACCGGCGCAGTATACGATCGGTGGAAGACCAACCCGGCCTGCCGGCCTGGGTAAAAGCTCTTTCAGACCATGCCTGTGCCTTACTGATTGAAACCCGTGCGGCCAGCCAGTCGCTGCTGCACGAACAGATCGAGCAGGTTCGCGGGGTGCTGGCGCCGTTCCACGTGGAACAACAGGTAGATTTCACCGAAGACGCCACCTTGTCCGGCCAGCTGTGGGCCATCCGCAAAGGCACATTTCCGGCCGTTGGCGCGGTTCGTCCCACCGGTACCACGGTGATCATTGAAGACGTGACCTTTCCTATTCCGCAGCTGGCGGAAGGCGTGAACCGCCTGATCAAGCTGTTCGAAAAACACAGCTACCACGAAGCCATCCTGTTCGGCCACGCTTTGGAAGGCAACCTGCACTTTGTGTTCACCCAGAGCTTTGACGACCCAGCCCAGGTAGCGCGTTATGCGGCCTTTATGGGTGATGTGGCACAACTCGTAGCGGTGGAATTCGGTGGTTCCTTGAAAGCCGAGCACGGCACGGGTCGCAACATGGCGCCGTTTGTGGAGCTGGAGTGGGGCACAGATGCCTACCAGCTGATGTGGAAAATAAAGCGCCTGCTGGACCCACAGGGCATTCTGAATCCGGATGTGGTGCTGTCGGAAGACCCCGGCATCCATTTGAAGAACTTCAAACCGCTGCCGGCGGCTAACGAGATTATCGACAAGTGCATTGAATGCGGCTTCTGCGAGCCGGTGTGTCCGTCTAAGGGCCTGAGCCTGAGCCCACGTCAGCGCATTGTAATCTGGCGTGACATTCAGGCCAAAAAGCGCGCGGGTATAGATACCCGCGAGCTGGAAGAAGCCTATCAATATCAGGGAATAGACACCTGTGCCGCCACGGGTCTTTGCGCCCAGCGTTGCCCCGTGGGCATCAACACCGGGGATCTGGTACGCGAGCTGCGCGCCGACAAGGCGCATCACAATAGCCGCGCTGATTGGCTGGCCGCACACTTTGCTACCGCCCTAAAAGGCACCCGGCTGATGCTGACAGCGGCCGACACCGCCAACCGTTTGTTAGGCGCCCCCCGCCTGCAGCGCTGGACTGAAGCCAGTAAGAAACTCAGCGGTGGTCGTGTTCCGTCCTGGAGCCCAGCCATGCCGCAACCGGTGCGCTGGGTTGAACATGCGAAGCCATCGGTAGCTACTGAAAAACCGCGGGTGGTGTACTTGCCGGCGTGCGTGTCCCACGCCATGGGCCCGGCGCGTTCTGACAGCGAACAGGCGCCGCTGCTGGGAAAAACCCGGCAGCTGTTGGAGAAGGCCGGCTACGAGGTCGTTTTCCCGGAAGGCATGGATTCGCTGTGCTGCGGCCAGCCGTTTGCGTCCAAAGGTTATCCACAGCAGGCGGATCGTAAGCGCAGCGAAATGCTGGCGGCGGTAAAACGTGCCAGCCGCGACGGCCGCGACCCGATCTACTGCGACACCAGCCCCTGCACCCTGCGATTGCTGCAACAACAGAACCACGGCCTGGATATTTACGATCCGGTGCGGTTTATTCGCAGCCATCTGTTCGATCGGCTCGCGTTTACGCCGCAGAGCGAATCGGTGGCGGTA
Source organism: Marinobacter sp. M1C (assembly GCF_023314135.1). Classification (NCBI taxonomy): domain Bacteria; kingdom Pseudomonadati; phylum Pseudomonadota; class Gammaproteobacteria; order Pseudomonadales; family Marinobacteraceae; genus Marinobacter; species Marinobacter sp. M1C. The sequence continues at coordinate 4,575,442 of NZ_CP092289.1, read as the reverse complement.
CACGTTACCTGCAGCGCCCAGCATCTGGGGGAAGGGCAGGCACTGATTGATATCGCCCGTAAATGCAGTACCAACGTTGTGGTGCCCGAAGATATTCACTGCTGCGGCTTTGCCGGCGACAAGGGCTTCACCACGCCGGAACTGAATGACCACGCCTTGCGCACCCTGCAGCCGGTGGTACAGCATTGCACCGAGGGCGTATCGACTAGCCGTACTTGTGAAATTGGTTTAAGCAGTCACAGTGGTGTCGATTATCACAGCCTGGTGTATCTGGTAGACCGGGTAACCCGGCCAGCCCAAGCCCAAGGCTGAAAAATATAAGGCTTCTATGTGAAGATTTTTTGGCGCTCTGATAGTCTTGAAGGACGTTTCAATGAATCAAGGTGAGCGCCATGGACTGCCCCTTTGCATTACTGTTCAAACCTGGCCACCGCAAGCGCGGGCTGGCGTTAATGGTTGAATGTACGGCCTGCCTGCTTGGTTTTGCATTGGCGTCGCCATCAGCGTCAGCAGATCCAACGCAAACTCGTCAGACTTTGCAGGTGGGGTACACCGACTTTGCGCCATTCACATACCAAAACAGTCGGGGCCAGCCAGCAGGTGAATTCGTCGAAGCCACCCGCAAAGTGGTTGTTGAAGCGGGTTACGCCCCCAATTTTGTATTTCTACCCCCCAGCCGCATGCTGCTGCACCTGCGCAACGGCAGGTTGGACTTGGCGCCGACTCTCAGTGGCACGCCTTTGGTGGTGTACGAAACTCTGGAAAGCTGGGCAAGCCCCGTCACGGTGGAGCTGCATGCCTGGCACCTGAACACAACGGAAACACTGAAAACGTTTGACCAGATTAAACACAAGCGTGTGATTGTCGTCAGCGGCTATAACTATGGTGGATTGATGTCGTGGATGGAGAAACAGAGCGACATCGCCGTGACCGAAGCGCCAAACCACCGCGCCGCAATTGATATGCTCAAGCGCAACCGTGGCGATTATCTGCTGGATTATCGAAGGCCCGTGCAGGAACTGCTTTCGGCGCCTGGCGACGAGAATCTTCATTCCACCAAGCTGTTATCACGAAAAGGCGTATGGGTGTTTGCCCTCAGCAGTCCGCAAGCTTCAATATTGCGCGAACAATTTGATGACGCCTACATCCGCCTGGCTGAAAAGGGCGAGGTGCCACCGTTGCGGCGTTTGGGGCCAGGTTCTAAAATTGTCGGCTTTCCGGACTTATAACCGTTATGGCGCCTTTATGAGTTGTATATCGCCATACCAGGCGCTTGCTTGTTCGCCGGTGTTGTCGGAATCCGACATGATGGCAATGCCGATAATGGCTGGCGGTTCTTCACCAAAGGCTTTGCGGTAGTCCGCCATAATATCCCGCTCAATGCTCACCCAATCCCCGGCTTTGTCCGCGCCGCTGCTCACGGCCAACATTCGGGTTTTATCGGTGTAAGGGTTATTCACCCATTCGCCGATAGGCAGCCGGTTCGCCCAAATGTAGTTAATGGCATTGCCCGGCAGCGCTTCCCCGAACACCACCTCCACCGCTTTGCGCTTTGCGCGCTCAAAAAAACCGGCGTTGTCGGGCTGAAACTCAAAAGCCACGTAAATGCGCGCCGGGTAATCATCACCGTTTTTGCTGCGGGCATCGCCCTTGGCAAATACATTCGACACCTTCCAGCGCCAGCGCAGAATCAACGAATCCCGAGGTTGCACGTTTAACCGTGCAATCAGCCCGGATGCACCACCGGCAGTGTCGGCTTTGACCACCTGCACACCGTCCTCAACCAACAGTTGATAGCTGGAATGCTGGTCTATGTTGGGAAACTCCAGAGGCTCCCAGCCGTCGGTGATGCTTGTCATTTCAGAGAAGCGGGGCAGGTGGGGCGTTGTCTCTTCTGATTGAGAAAGTGCGACTGAGCTGAATATGAATAGCGGCAGTATTGAGAATGCCGAGAGTATGGAGAGTATCTTGTTCATGGGTCTATTCCCGTATATAGTGTTCGAGTTCTTGGTTGAATACCAGATGTAGTGAGCTTTAGTGATTAACGCGCAACCAATCTGGTCAGCGCTTAATCACCATTTGACCAAAAAAGCAATTTTTTGACCGCTTACATCACTATAGCTGGTAACGGGAATCCGGTGAGACTCCGGAACTGACGCGCAGCGGTATTGGGGAACAAGTGTGGCACACAGACACTGGCAGTTGCCGGGAAGTCGCCACACAAGGCCGAACGAACAGACACACCGTTCACGCCCCTAAGTCCGAAGACCTGCCAAGAACGCATCACTGCACCTTCGCGACACAGGTGAGCAGCAACAGTTTCAGTAACAGCACGTTGGCCGCTATGGCTTGTTGTGCGTTATTGCCCGATGGCAGCTTCAGGTGTTGCCACGGTTGTGACTGCCTGCGTACGCGAAGACAACGAATAAACGCGTATTCAGGATAACCCGCTATGTCTGCCTTATCGAACGATCTGCCCAACAAACTACAGGCCGCCCCATCCGCGACAGGCACCGCCACCGCGGCATCGCTGCAGGTGATCAAGCGCAATGGCAACCTGGTTAATTTTACCCCTTCAAAAATCAGTGTTGCCGTCACCAAAGCGTTTCTGGCGGTGGAAGGCGACCAGGCGGCAGGTTCTGCCCGCATTAACGACGCCGTTCACCGCGTAACCGAGCAGGTGGTGCAGGCCATCAGCCGCCGCCTGAAGGCGGGCGGTAAAGTTCACATTGAAGACATTCAAGACCAGGTAGAACTGGCCCTGATGCGCGCCGAAGAGCAAAAAGTGGCGCGGGCCTACGTTTTGTACCGTGAAGAACACGCCCGCGAACGCGCTCTGCACGAACCGGTGGAAGCCCACCCAACCCTGACCGTAAAACAAGCTGGCGGCCGCACCGTACCGCTAGACCTGGGCCTGATGAAACAGCAGGTCGACAACGCAGCCTTCGGGCTGGACGGCATTGACGCCGAATCCCTGGTGGAAGAATCTATACGCAACCTGTACAACGGCATCGACGAAGCTGAGGTTCTGTCGGCTTTGGTCATGACTGCCCGTGGCCGTATAGAGCGCGAACCGGACTACAGCGCCGTAACCGCCCGCCTACTGCTGGAACAGCTGCGGCTAGAAAACGTGACGGCGTTAAAACTCGACGCATCTTTAAGCCTTGCCGAAGTTTACCCGCAAGCCCTGAGCACCTTCATCAGCGCCGGTATTCGTTACGAATTACTGGACGAAGCCATGGCCACCTTCGACATGGAGCGCCTGGGCGCTGCATTGAAACCCGAGCGTGACCTGCAATTTGGCTTTCTGGGCCTGCAAACCTTATATGACAGGTACTTCCTGCACTGGAAAGAAGCCCGTCTGGAATTGCCGCAGGTGTTTTTCATGCGCGTTTCGATGGGCTTGGCCCTGCGTGAAGACGATCCCAACAGCCGCGCCATCGAGTTCTATGAACTGCTGTCGTCTTTCGACTATATGTCGTCCACCCCCACATTGTTCAACAGCGGCACCCGTCATTCCCAGCTGTCGTCCTGTTACCTGACCACCGTGGGCGATGATCTGGAGGCCATTTACGGCTCTATTCGTGATAACGCCATGTTGTCCAAATGGGCCGGTGGCCTGGGCAACGACTGGACGCCAGTACGCGCCATGGGTTCCCGCATCAAAGGCACCAACGGCCAAAGCCAGGGCGTAGTGCCGTTCCTGAAAGTGGTGAACGACACCGCAGTTGCTGTAAACCAAGGCGGCAAGCGCAAAGGCGCGGTGTGTGCTTATCTGGAAAGCTGGCACCTGGACATCGAAGAATTTCTGGAACTGCGTAAAAACACCGGTGACGAACGCCGCCGCACCCACGACATGAACACCGCCAACTGGGTGCCAGATTTGCTGATCGAGCGCATGCGTCAAGATCGCGACTGGACCTTGTTCAGCCCCAACGACGCGCCCGATTTGCACGATTTATACGGCAACGCCTTCCGCGAGCGCTACCAGCACTACGAAGCCTTGGCGGCAGAAGGCAAAATCGAACTGTTCAAAACCATCCCCGCCAAGCAACTGTGGCGCAAAATGCTGACCGTGCTGTTTGAAACCGGCCACCCGTGGATAACCTTCAAAGACCCCTGCAACCTGCGCTCGCCGCAGCAGCACAAAGGCGTGGTACACAGCTCTAACCTGTGCACAGAAATCACCCTGAACACCAGCGCCGACGAAATCGCCGTGTGCAACCTGGGTTCAGTAAACCTGGCCGCCCACATCAGTAACGGCGAGCTGGATGTAAAGCGCCTGGAACGCACCGTGGACACCGCCGTGCGGATGCTTGATAACGTTATAGACATCAACTTTTACGCCGTACCCCAAGCGCGTAATTCCAACCTGAAACACCGCCCGGTAGGCCTGGGTTTGATGGGCTTCCAAGACGCGCTCTACGCTTTGCGCTTGTCATATACCAGCCCGCAAGCGGTCGAATTTGCCGATGTGGCCATGGAGCAGCTGAGCTACTTCGCCATTCGTGCCTCTGCCCGGCTGGCGGCCGAACGCGGCGCTTATGAAAGCTACGAAGGTTCCCTGTGGAGCCAAAACATACTGCCCATCGATTCCATCGAACTGCTAAAAGCCGCCCGCCTTGAAGGCGACCTGAGCGTAAACACCGACAGCCGCCTGGACTGGGCGCCAGTGCGTGACCTGATTGCCAAGCACGGCATGCGCAACAGCAACGTGATGGCCATTGCGCCTACCGCCACCATTTCCAACATCGTGGGCGTGTCGCAATCCATCGAGCCGGCGTACCAGAACCTGTTCGTCAAATCGAACCTGTCTGGCGAATTCACTGTGGTGAACCCCTCGCTTGTGCGTGACCTAAAGGCCGAAGGCCTGTGGGACAACGTGATGGTGAACGACCTGAAATACTACGACGGCAGTGTGCAGCAAATCGAACGCATACCCACCGAACTGAAATCCCGCTACGCCACTGCGTTTGAAATTGACGCCCGCTGGTTGGTAGAAGCCGCATCACGCCGCCAAAAGTGGCTGGACCAAGGCCAAAGCCTGAACCTGTACATGGCTCAGCCCAGCGGTAAAAAACTCGACGAACTCTACCAACTGGCTTGGGAACGTGGCCTGAAAACCACCTACTACTTGCGGTCACTGGGTGCCACCGGCGCCAACGAACAAGCCGCGACAGTCGCCGCGCCGCAGCCCCAGGTGTGCAGCATCGACGAACCAGACTGCGAGGCGTGCCAGTAAGCCTTTCGGGGACAGACTTGAAGTCTGTTCCCTAACTCAACTCCCAAGGGACAGACTTCAAGTCCGCCCCCGTATTCAAAGGAAAAAACCATGTTGAACTGGGACGAAGACAAAAAACCCGAAAGCAAAATTGCTCTAGACAGCAGCATTGCCCCGGTAAACGCTGCCGACAAGCGCGTCATCAACGGCGAAACCGACATAAACCAGCTAGCCCCGTTCAAGTACCCCTGGGCTTGGGAATACTTCATGAACGCCAACAAAAACCACTGGACGCCGCTAGATGTGAACATGTCGCAAGACGTTCACGACTACCACCACCGCCTGAACCCAGCAGAAAAGCACGTGTTTGAAAACGTGCTGGCCTACCTGACCACTTCCGACATCATCGCCATGCGCAACATCGGCCTGGCCGTGATGGAAAAAATGACCGCGCCAGAGCTGCAGATATACCAGGCGCGCCAGGTATACGAAGAGGCAGTGCACACCTGGACCTACCAGCACTGCATTGAAACCCTCAACCTGGACCAGGGCGAAATCTACAATCGTTACCGTGTAGTACCGCAAATCAACGCCAAAATACAGGTCGCCAACCGCCGCCTGAACGCCGCCATGCGCCCCGGCATGAACCTGCGTAACAAGGACGATCTGCAAGAATTCATCATGTCGTACCTGTTCTTCGCCGCCGTGTTTGAAGGCTGCTGGTTCTACAACGGCTTCAGCCCCATCTTCGCCCTGCAACGCCGCGGGCTTATGCGCGGCACCGGAGAACAGTTCCAGTACATCCTGCGCGACGAAGCCATGCACTTCTCCTTTGGCCTGAAAGTGGTTAACCAGATCCTGGAAGAAGAAAACATCAGCTTCGACCCCAAAGCCGTGCGCGACATGTGGGACGAATCCGAAGCCGCCGAAAGCGACTACGCCAACTACATCCTGCGAGACCCGATTCTGGGCTACTCCGCGGAATACCACACCGAACAGTTCCGCTTCGTAGCCAACCGCCGGGCCCGCACCGTAAACCTGCCCGAGCCCTTCCCGGGGGCCAAAAACGTATCGCCCTGGTTAGACGAGCAGGCCACCATGCGCAAAGAGAAGAACTTCTTTGAAACGAGGGTGATTGAATACCAGACCGGCGCTCAGCTGGAGTGGTGAGCGCACCTAGGGGACAGAACAAGGAACAAGGGGACAGATTTCAAATCTGTCCCCTATTGATTAAGCCGCGAAGACCCCGGGATGACTGACCACTCAACCCAACGGGCTACGAACGCCTGCAAAACCCTGCCCAAGAACATGCGTGTAGATCTGGGTGGTACGTAAGTCAGCATGGCCAAGCAAATCCTGAACCGTGCGAATATCGTTACCGCGCTTTAGCAGCTCGGTGGCAAGGAGTGCCGGAAAGTGTGGCAGCCTGCGGGTTTGCCAATACAAGCTTGTTTTACGGCATTACGCACAGATCTTTGCACAGATGTAATATGGCGGTGATGGCGCGCGACATTACCCAAGTTGTCAGAACTCAGAGAAGGCGAAGAAAACAGCCATTGCCATTCTAGTGAGAGCCCAGCGTTAGGGTATTTGCGTGAGAGTGCATGAGGCAAGCTAACAGGGTGTTGAAACTCGGGGTCTTTCTGTTTCCAGGCCTTACAGATGTTATCAGCGTGATTTTTCAGTTCAGCAATAAGTGTCCCCGGCAACAGCGTTGTACGATCTTTAGCACCTTTACCATCGCGCACTGTTATAACCTGCTGATTAAAATCCAGATCCTTAATACGAAGCCTGCAGGCTTCAGTGACACGAAGGCCCGAACCGTACATCAGCGAAGCAATTATGTGATCGGGGTGGCGTAGCTTCCCGATAATGCACATTGCCTCTTCATGAGTGAGTACTAACGGTAACTTCCGCGGCTTTTTCGAGCGGATAACCTCGCCGATTTCTCCAAGGGGCTTATCTAACACTTTAGCGTATAAAAACACCAGGGCATTTAGTGCCTGCGACTGAGTCGCTGCTGCCACGTTCCGATGAACAGCCAGCCAGGTCAGAAACTCATTAACGTCTCGTGGGCCCATATCCCGGGGATGCTTCATCTGGTGGAAACGGATGAAATAGCGAATCCAATACCAGTAGGTTTTCTCTGTACGGATGCTGTAGTGATTCACACGAATGACAGCATGAACCTGATCGCGCAATCGAAGTGGCTTCCCATCCATGGGCTGACTCCTTTAATGGCTGTATATTTGTACAGTATTATTGTGAGAGCAGATCATAGAAGTCAAATGATTACGTGGAAGAATCGAAAATTTTCGACTAAGCTGTTGTTTTATAAATCTATGGGCAGGCTCTTGTAGAAGCACGAACGTGTAATCATGAAGCGGTCAGATCTCCGCATTCGCGAAGGAGCCTACCAAGTTACTGTTAACTGTTACTGAAAAGGAGTTCACATGAGCTATCAGGCGGTAAATTTTAAAAACAAGCTCGGCCTCTTCGATGAGCAATGGTCACCAAAGGTCATCGCCGAGATGAATGACTACCAATTCAAGGTCGTTAAAATCCAAGGTGAGTTCGTTTGGCATGATCACACGGATACAGACGAGACGTTCATCGTGCTTGAGGGTAGTCTGAGAATTGATTTCAGAGATGGGTCTGTAAATCTGTCTGAGGGTGAAATGTACGTTGTCCCGAAAGGTATCGAACACAAGCCTTATGTGGAACATGAAGCAAAAGTTTTGCTTATCGAGCCACGTGGCGTTGTGAATACTGGCGGCGAGGCTGGTAGCAAAACGGCAGAGAACGACGTTTGGATCTGAATCAGTTAACAAGTCAATCAAGTTCGTTCCGGCCTGCGGCCTCCACCGGACGCCCCTGTCGGGCCGCCGCTTATTTCAGCGTTAGCTGGATTTATGGCGCACCTTTTTTGTGGTTTGGTGGCCGAGGCCCTGGCATAAAATTGGTAGCAAAGCCGCGAATTTTTAGTCCGGCCAAGGCCGTCAAAATTGGTGGTTAGCTGGCAGCCCAATCATCAGCGATGTGGATATAAAACTGGGTGTTCAGTTTGTGGGGCCGTCCGCCGAAACCCGGTTCCTGATTTGGCAATCTGGCGTTCTGGTTCGTCGGTCGGATCGTTTGTGGTGTTTTGAACCACAGTGAACTGGCAGAGTTTGGTGCAAAGTCAGCAGCGGAATAGGCAATCGCGTTGGTTGCCAATGGCTTGGCGGGCAGTTTCACCCAGCTAACCAATCATTCAAGTTCGTTCCCGGCCTGAGGCCGTCCACCGGACGGCTTTTAGCCGCCGCTTAATTCAGCGTTAGCTGGATTTATGTCGCACTTTTTTTGTGGGTCGGTGGCCGTGGCCTTGGCTTAAAATTGGTAGCAAAGCCGCGAATTTTCAGTCCGGCCAAGGCCGTCAAAATCGGTGGTTAGTTGGTAGCCCAGTCATCAGCGGTGTGGTCATAAAACTGGGTGTTCGGTTTGTGGGGCCGTCCGCCGTAAACCAGTTCCTGATTTGGTAATCTGGCGTTCTGGTTTGTTGGCCGCATCGGTTGTGGTGTTTTCAGCACCGTGCACCGGCAGAGTTTGGTGCAAGGACAGCAGCGGAATAGGCAATCGTGTTGGTTTCCACCGGCTGGCCGCGCAGTTACACCCAGCTAACCAGTCATTCAAGTTCGTTCCCGGCCTGGCGGCCGTCCACCGGACGGCTTTTAGCCGCCGCTTAATTCAGCGTTAAATGCCAAGAGGAAGTTATGTCAGGGATCGCTAAAACTCCGAGTCCGCCATATTACGCGGTGATTTTCAGCTCTGTCCGTACGGATGGTGATCATGGTTACGGTGCTATGGCTGACAGAATGGTTGAATTGGCAGCCCAGCAGGAAGGGTTTCTTGGTATCGAGTCAGCCCGTGAGGATGTTGGTATCACCGTTTCGTATTGGGCCAGCGAGGAAGCGATCAGGAACTGGAAGCAAAATGCTGAGCACCTTGAAGCCCAACGTCTGGGCCATAAAGCTTGGTATGCCGAATTCAAAGTCCGAGTCGCAAAGGTAGAGCGGGATTATGGCATTTAACCAATCATTCAAGTTCGTTCCCGGCCTGAAGGCCGTCCACCGGACGTCCCTGACGGGCCGCCGCTTAATTCAGCGTTATGCCACGAAAGAGAGATGGAATGTTCCGAGAGTATGCAGATGATGAACACCAAAGGCAGGCTGAAGAGTTCATCATGGAGCTTGGGCGGTTTGTACTGAATTTTGAGCGTGTATGCGACGCGATGCGTTACATCATTATGTTTATTCTTCGCGATCAAGGATTATCGAATCTGCGGATGGAGCAGGTGTTAGTTGGAGATAAAGCTGCGGCCGAGCTTCAAGTGCTGTTGGGGGCATTGTTTTGTGAGCTTCCGAACCAAGATGCGGACGATAAAAAGGTCGTGAAGAGGCTCCTCAGTGACATAAAGAGCATGACGGAAATACGGAATGTTTTATTGCATTGTTCCTGGAATCTCGGCGCCGAAGCCGCCGCTGATGATAAAGAACTTCACGCAGCCACAATACGCTATAGAGCAAAGCAAAATTCTGGTGCGGGCACAGAAGTTCGTGGCTACACCGCATCATATGTAAAAGAGCAATCTACAGAATTGACCCGCATTCAGGTTTTGCTGGGACGTCTGCAGTACTGTGTTACTCAGTCGGGTTTCAAGGTTTCCTCGGAGTTTGGGAAGTCACTTTAATTGGGCATAACCAGTGCAGGCACGGCGACGCCCATTACATTGCGCCTTCGGCTCTATTTCATGGGCGCGCATGCTGCAAGCGTTATGCAATACGTTCGTCTTGACGTACGTACCTAATGGCGTACACTGATTAAATATTCAACACATCAGAGGTGCGTCATGACAGGAATTACAGCAACTGAGGCGCGCAGCAACCTTTACAGGTTGATTGACGAAACTGCCGAGTCCCATCAGCCAATCGTTATTATGGGTAAACGGAACAGGGCTGTTCTCGTTTCCGAGGAAGATTGGTCTGCGATTCAGGAAACGCTTTACCTGTTATCTGTACCAGGTATGCGCGAGTCTATTCGAGAGGGAATGGAGACCCCTATGGATCAATGCGATGAGGAGCTGAACTGGTGACATGGAAGTTGGTTTACACCAAACAGGCCCAAAAAGATGCAAAAAAGTTAGCTGCCAGCAGCCTCAAGCCAAAAGCTCAGGGATTGTTGGCGCTGATTGCGGAAGATCCGTATCGGAGGCCGCCGCCGTTCGAAAAGCTCATTGGTGATCTTGCAGGAGCATACTCTCGCCGCATCAATATCCAGCATCGTGTTGTTTACGAAGTGCTCGAAGATGAACGAGTGGTAAAAGTTCTCCGGCTCTGGAGTCACTACGAATAATGCATAACCAGCCGCTGTTGCCGGACAATTTTTCCACCGCTGTGCGGTTCCACAATTGCCGCAAAGCTTCGCGTTAGTTGGATTTATGTCGCACGTTTTTTGTGGTTCGGTGGCCGTGGCCTTGGCTTAAAGTTGGTAGCAAAGCCGCGAATTTTCAGTCCGGCCAAGGCCGTCAAAACCGGTGGTTAGCTGGCAGTTCAGTCAACAGCAGTGTGGACATGAAACTGAGTGTTCAGTTTGTGGGGCCGTCCGCCGTAAGCAGATTCTGGGTTTGGTAATCTGGCGTTCTGGTTCGTTGGCCACATCGGTTGTGGCGTTTTTCGTACCGTGCACCGGCGGAGCTTGGTCCAAGAGCCGCAGCGGAATAGACAATCATTTTGGTTGCCAATGGCTTACCGCGCAGTTACACCCAGCTAACCAGTCATTCAAGTGCGTTCCCGGCCTGAGGCCGTCCACCGGACGGCTTTTAGCCGCCGCTTAATTCAGCGTTAGCCAACAAAGGATTTATCATGGATTCGTTATTTTTTACAAGACCAGGTACACCTAAAGAGGTAATTCAACTCGGTGAACTTGCAATACCGGAGCCTCGCGATAATGAAGTTCTTATCAAGGTTTTAGCCGCGCCAGTGCAACCCGCTGACTACATGTTTATAGGTGCAAGATATCGTGTTACTCCCAACTATCCGCAGCCCGCAGGCTTAGAAGGTATTGGAATTGTAGAGCGCGTTGGGGGCAAGCTGTCTGACGAATTGCTCGGTACACGGGTTGCCTTCCGCTCACCCGGCTCATGGTCAGAATTCACTGTGGCACCAGCCGGTCGGATATACGTGGTTCCTCCAGATATCAGTGATGTTGTGGCTAGCCAATTTGCTCTCAACCCTCTCACATCAATCGCACTTGCTAAGGCAGCAGATGTAAGATCAGGGGAACGTGTACTGCTTACGGCTGGTAAATCTGTCGTTGCTCAAATTTGTTCTTCGATCTTGTTACGTCGTGGCGTTGAAGTTGACCTACTGTTACGTCACGATCAAAAGTACAAGCTCATTGAAGCAAATAACGAAAAAGTTATTGGTACTGGCTCTTCCGTTGTACAGGCGCTCTCTAGCGTTCCCAGCAGAACCTACGATGCCATCCTAGATGCCGTTGGGGGACGAGACGTTCCAACGTTGATAGACTCCTGCAATGTTGGGGCGCGTTTGGTATCTTACGGCTTACTTGATCCGTCGGACTTCACTATGGCGATATCCAAGGTTATTTTTAAGAGCTTGAAATGGCAAGGTTTCGGACTTGATGGCTGGCTAAATTCGACGAACAGCGACACTTTAAGTTCGGCACAAACTGAACTTTGGGACATCTTACGTGAAAAGCCTTCACTTCTTGAAAGTTCAAACATATTTGAGCGCCAAGACTACCTCAAAGCACTTGAAACAGTTGGGGCATCCCATTCAGGTGGAAAAGTCGTTTTTGTTGGCTAACAATGCCATTAAGTCTGTTCCGGACCGATGGCCCTCCACCGGACGCCCCTGTCGGGCCACCGCTTATGGCTGGCGTTAAACCCCACATAGGATCCTCCGCGATATGTCCATCCAAGCTGTACTCTTCGATCACGACGGAACACTTGTGAACTCCGAACCGGTTCACCTAGAACTCTGGAATACGGTTCTTAGTACATACGGGGTTCAGCTGTCCGATCAACAGTACAAGAACCTGTATGCTGGCGTTCCGACCCCTGCGAATGCATCTGATTTAGTCAGTCGGTTTGGCATCCCGACCGATGCAGCTGCTCTTGCGGAAGCTAAGAACCTTGAAACCGTGAGGTATCTGGAACAACAATCTTTTCCTCTGATGCCGGGCGTTGTCCAAGCAATTACGTCTTTTCATCGACTAGGTTTAAAACTCGGCGTCGTCACAGGAGCCAGCGCGAATGGTGTGCGGGTTACGCTTCGCGCCAACGAATTTGAATCGCTATTTAGTCTTACTGTTTCAGGAGACGATGTGCTCAGAAGCAAACCCGAACCAGATTGCTACCTGCTGGCTCTTGAACGTCTTTCCCTGCAGCCGGAAGATTGCGTAGCGATTGAAGATACGGAGCATGGACTGCGCGCAGCAGCGTTGGCCGGCATAAAGTGCCTGGCTATTCCGACAGTAATGTCCAAGCACCACGATTTCTCTTTAGCCTCAGCGGTTCTGCCAAATATGAATGCCGCATTTGAGTATATTCAAAGAGTCTACTTGGGTCGTGCACGTGAGGCTTAACAATTCAATTAAGTGCGTTCCCGGCCTGACGGCCGTCCACCGGACGCCCCTGTCGGGCCGCCGCTTATTTCAGCGTTATGGTCGTTAACTAAGGAGAATATTTTGAACACGGAAGTGGTTTGTACATCTATAGATGAAGTACGCGCAAATGTTGATTCGATCGATAGGGAAATTGTTGGGCTACTTGCCAAGCGTGGTGGTTTCGTTAAGCAGGCTGCGCGCTTTAAAAAGACCACTGATGATGTGAAAGCGCCTCAGCGAGTTGAGCAAGTTATTACTAAAGTCAGAACGCTTGCGGCAGAGGTTGGTGGCAATCCCGAAGTCACAGAGTCGGTCTATCGGGCCATGATTTCAGCATTCATTTCTGCCGAGTTGCAGGAACATGCTGACCTTGCCAGTAGCCGCTAAATACCATAACAAACCGCAGCAGTACGCGGCCGATGGCCGCCGGACGCCCTCTACATTGCGCCTTCGGCTCCATTCCAAGGTCGCCGCTGTGCTCAGCGTTATGCATAGGGAGGAGATGGTGCAAATTTGTGAAACGGAGAGGTTGCTAATACGGCAGTTGTCTCTCGGAGACGTTCCTGCATTGACCGAGATTCTCAGTGACCCTGAAGTAATGAAGCACTCGGTCCGTGGTGTTTGTGATGAGGTCGCAACCCGTGAATTTATAGAGTGGTGTATGGCCTGCTACGATTCATATGGCTTGGGGCCATGGGCACTGATTGATAAGGAAAGTTCTGTATTCATTGGATTCTGCGGTGTTTCACCAGAAATAGTCGCTGGTGTTGAGGAGCCAAACCTCGGCTATCGACTGGCGACGAATTTCTGGAATAAAGGCCTGGCGTCCGAGTCGGCTAAAGGGATTCTGGGTTACGTGTTTGAGCAGACACAATATCAGTCAGTAGTGGTGATTATCGAGCCTGAGCATGTTGCGTCCTTGAAGGTCGCGGAGAAAGCAGGCTTTTCTAGCTTCGATACTCTTGAGTTTCATAATCGTCCAGTGCGATTGTATCGATTGACTCGGCAGAAGTGGGATACATTGCATAACAAGGCAATGCACGCGACAAGCGCGTGATTGCAGCGTTAGAGTTTACGCACATGACTATTGCGGCGAGAAGAGTTCTAGAGGATTGTCGTGGTGCCATCGACGATATTGGGAATGGCGTTCAGGGTTCGGCATGGCGTAGACGCTGGGTCGCGGCTGTTGTACTTCTTCGTACAGTTGGCTTTGTGCTTTCCTCAGTTGATTCAAAAATCAGCCCAGAGTACAAACGAGCAATTAGCGAGGCATGGACTCATTTAAAGGAAAGTAAACCTCAGCCAGAGATTTTTTGGGGTTTTATCGATGCCGAGCGCCATAATATCGTTCATGAATATGAGGTTGGCGCAGGTAAAGGAGTCACCATTTTTGTTGGAAATCCTGGTTCCACAGAAGATCACTATTTGGTGACTAGCGGCCCGTATTCTGGAAAAGATCAGCGCGAAATACTGCGCCATGCTATTGGCTGGTGGGAAACTTACCTCGACAGTATTGACCGATCAGCTAAAGATAAACTCTAACAAATTGTTCCAGTTTGTTCCGGGCCTGACGGTCCTCCACCGGACGCCCTTTTCTCCGCTTCGCTGCAAAAAGGTCGCCGCTGAACAAAAGCGTTAGGCATATAAAATATACTCGTCATTCAAAAGGAGATAAAACGTATGAAAAAGTTAATTATTTTAGGTTTTTGCATCTGGGCAGGGTTAGCTTCGGCAGCGGAGTTTACAACGCCTGCTTGCTATGAAAATGTACCTACTACCTGTTCGTTTGACGAAATGACTCTCTCACTATGCAACAAGGAAGGTAAGTCAAAGAAAATAGCGTTCTTATTGTCGCAGAGAATGTACATGCCCGGTGGGAACAAATTTGGCAATGCAGATGGAAGTCATGTTTGTACAGTTAAGAGTATTAAGGGAACTTCACCCAAACGCTATACCGTAGAAATTAATTGAACCCCATGCCTAACAAGGCACTCAAGCGGACGGCGCTAAAGCGCCACCGCTTAGCTTAATCGTTAATTGGTAGAGCTATGGAACCAGTCATCCAGGAAGAGCTAACCGGTTGCGGAATTGCGGCGAGCGCCGCTCTTGCTGGTGTCAGCTATGTTGAGGCCAAGCAGAAAGCAAACGCACTGGGCATTTACGCGGCGGATACAGCGCTCTGGTCAAAAACAGAGCACGTCCGGACACTACTGCGCGAATTCGGTATCTCCGTTTCGCCTAAAGAAATACCGTTCAAAACATGGGAGCGTCTGCCGGATAAAGCGCTGATGGCCATCAAATGGCGTACCGAGCAAGGTAAGCCATTTTGGCATTGGGTTGTTTTTATCAGGGAGCATGACGAGACAAAGGTGCTGGATTCCAAAAAAGCACTGAAATCCAATACCCGTAAAGACTTCGGGCGTATCAAGCCGAAGTGGTACATTGAAGTGTCCAATTAACAAGGCGCTGTAGTACGCGGCCTACGGCCGCCGGACGCCCTTTACATTGCGGCTTCGCCTTCATTTCGAGGTCGCCGCTAAGCTAAGCGTTAGCTGGATTTATGTCGCACTGTTTTTGTGGTTCGGTGGCCGTAGCCTTGGCTTAAAGTTGGTAGCCAAGCCGCCCGTTTTCAGTCTGGCCAAGGCCGTCAAAACCGGTGGTTAGCTGGCAGCCCCGTCATCAGCGGTGTGGATATAAAACTGGGTGCTCAGTTTGTGGGGTCGTCCGCCGTAAGCCGATTCTGGGTTTGGTAATCTGGCGTTATGGCTCGTTGGCCGCATTGGTTGTGGTGTTTTTAGCGCCGTGCACCGGCAGAGTTTGGTGCAAGGACAGCGGCGGAATAGGCAATCTTGTTGGTTGCCACCGGCTTATCGCGCAGTTACACCCAGCTAACCAGTCATTCAAGTTCGTTCCCGGCCTGCGGCCGTCCACCGGACGGCTTTTAGCCGCCGCTTAATTCAGCGTTAGATTTCAAGGGGAATTCAATGGAGTACGGAGGCCGAAACTGGTTTTATTCGTATCGGAAGCTTTTTGATATATGTACCGAAACCAAGCTCCAATCGGTGACGGGCAAAATCCTTACTCAATACGCAGCACTAACTAAAAACTGGGACGCCACTACTAACTCAGAATGGACTTGTCGAACCTATCTATCGACAAAAATGATCCTGAATGCGACGGTTTTAACGAATGCATTGGATTATTCAAACGAAGTTGGCCTCCGTATAGCGAACCCGTATTTTGAATATTATGCAGCCCTCTCACTTTTAAGGGCTTTGGTCTACACCATTCCAGGTGAAAAATGGTCTGATGGCGAATTGATGAAAATTCCTCACTCTAAGGCCATCAACGTTTCTTTTGATTGGATTGCGAAATTCGATAAGGACACTGCTCAGCGTCTGAAACGTTTAACTCAGCAGCTCAAGGCACAGAGGGAGGTCATCTCTTACAAAGCTCCAGCAAGTGGTGATTCAATTCTCGATACTGAATATGATCTATACGAATTGCTAATCATTCTTGCTGAGATGGCTCAGTTAAATTCAGAACTCCTAGAGGTCTCGGTACTGAAAAATGCTAGTCCAGAAAATTTCACTGTGAACTATGAGCACATGACACAAATTGCACAATATGAAATTGAGGGCTATTCATTTACCGACCGAGAAGACGGCCGCAGGCTGGAATACATAAGGCGGAAACAGCCCCACCCTCTCAATCTAGCCTTAACAATGACTGAGGGCCAAACAGAGGACTTTATCGGTGCTTGGGATGGAGAAGAAGATGGGATGTTTAATAACGGGTCTCCAGCAAATTGGCAGGAAATATTTGATGTGCCATAAATAATCTAACAAGGCCAGTCACGGCGACGTCTACTGCATTGCGGCTTCGCCTTCATTCCGCAGCCGCGCGTGCTGGCGGCGTTAGGCCAGAAACTCAGCGTTCATATCTGGCGATCAAATTTCATTGCTTTACAAGAAGGGTTTAAGTTATGGCGACGACCATGTTTTTTGAAGAAACGGTAAAGTGTCAGGGTGGGAAAGAAGAAATGGATATTGAGTTTGGCCGATCTTCCTTCTATGACGAGGATAGTATCTATCTGAATGTCGATGGAAAATCTGTGATTATGGACCGTGCGACAGCCAAGAAATTTGTGGAAGCCGCTATGGGCGTGGGCCACTATTTCGGTTTCGTTGATTAACCGACGGCGTAAAATCGGCAATTGATCCTAACAATCGCAGTCACGGCGACGGCTACTGCATTGCGGCTTCGCCTCCATTCCGTAGCCGCGCGTGCTGTTGGCGTTAGCTGGATTTATGGCGCACCTTTTTTGTGGTTTGGTGGCCGAGGCCCTGGCATAAAATTGGTAGCAAAGCCGCGAATTTTTAGTCCGGCCAAGGCCGTCAAAATTGGTGGTTAGCTGGCAGCCCAATCATCAGCGATGTGGATATAAAACTGGGTGTTCAGTTTGTGGGGCCGTCCGCCGAAACCCGGTTCCTGATTTGGCAATCTGGCGTTCTGGTTCGTCGGTCGGATCGTTTGTGGTGTTTTGAACCACAGTGAACTGGCAGAGTTTGGTGCAAAGTCAGCAGCGGAATAGGCAATCGCGTTGGTTGCCAATGGCTTGGCGGGCAGTTTCACCCAGCTAACCAATCATTCAAGTTCGTTCCCGGCCTGAGGCCGTCCACCGGACGGCTTTTAGCCGCCGCTTAATTCAGCGTTAGCTGGATTGATGTGGTTCCTTTTTGGTGGTTTGGTGCCAGTGGCCTTGGCCCAGAGTTGGTAGCAAAACCGGTGTTTTTCAGTTGCGCCAAGGCCGTCGAAATCGGTGGTCAGTTGGTAGCGCAGCTGTTCAAAAGCGGTGATGGTAAGTTGGGCGTTCCGTTCATGGGGCCGTCCGCGGCAAGCTGGGTTTTGATCTGCTAGTCTTATGTTCAGGTTCGTTCGCCGCATCGGTTGCGGTGTTTTTTGACACTGTGCATCGGCGGATCTTGGTACAAGGACGGCAGCGGAATAGGCTATGAATTTGAGCGCCAAAGGCTGAGCGGTTAGTTACACCCAGCTAACCAATCATTCAAGTTCGTTCCCGGCCTGGCGGCCGTCCACCGGACGTCCCTGACGGGCCGCCGCTTAATTCAGCGTTACAAAGCAAGGGAGAGTGCGTAGTAATGATCGCCAGGGAATGGAAATGCCGAGTGCCTGAAGCACACAGTGATGGGTTCACAGGTTATCTTTATGAAACCGGCATCAAAGACTCTTCCGCAACAACGGGCTTTCTCGGTGCACAGATTCTCCGTCGTTCTCTCACCAACAAAATTGAACTCACTCTTATCACATACTGGGACAAGCTGGAGTCCATCAAGGCGTTCGCTGGCTACGATATTTCACAGGCGCGTTTGTACCCGGAAGATGAGGTTTACGAGCTTGAGCCTGACCTTTCAGTGCAGCACTATGAAGTCATCGAGCATCGGTTTTCACCAGAGCTGCGGGGATAAACGGGTGCTCTTGCTTTGTAACCAGTCAATCAAGTTCGTTCCGGCCTGCGGCCTCCACCGGACGTCCCTGTCGGGCCGCCGCTTATTTCAGCGTTAGCTGGATTGGTGTTGTTCTTTTTTGGTGGTTCGGTGCCCGTGGCCTTGGCCCAAGGTTCGTGGCAAAACCGGTAATTTTCGGTTACGCCAAGGCCGTCTGAGTCCGTGGTCAGTTTGGCCGTTCGATCGTTCACCGGCGTTGCCATAAAATTCGGTGTTCGCCGTGCGGGGCCGTCCACGCAAACTTGGGGGTCTGTGCCTGGTAATCTGGCGTTCAGGTTCGTTCGCCGCATCGGTTGCGGTGTTTTTTGACACTGTGCACCGGCGGATCTTGGTACAAGGGCGGCAGCGGAATAGGCTATGAATTTGAGTGCCAAAGGCTGAGCGGTTAGTTACACCCAGCTAACCAATCATTCAAGTTCGTTCCCGGCCTGAAGGCCGTCCACCGGACGTCCCTGTTGGGCCGCCGCTTAATTCAGCGTTGAGGCTGTAGAAAAAGGCCGAAGACAATCCTCGATCTGAAATTGATTAATAAACGATCTAAAAATAGCGCCTATTCTTAAAATCTGGAGGACCTATCATCGAAAACACACCCAGATTTTACGTAGGAGCGTCATCAAAAAATACTCGAGGGTTTTTCTACAGCCTCGTTAGCCGGTATTCGTGGCAGATAACTAATTTATAATATTCAACTAGAGAGTTATATGGAAATTCGGAGAGCTGTTGCAAAAGATATTGATGCATTATTGGTTTTAAATAATCAAATTGGTTTATATCATTATGAACATGCGCCACATGCTTTTGTTGAGCCATCTGCCGCTGACCGTGACTTCTTTCTAAATGCATTGAATGACGGCGCTCGATTATTTCTACTTGCTGAAATTAAAGATGAAGTTGTCGGATTTATTACAGCAGTTATTACACAAAATGAGACAGTGCCATTTTTGGTTAGAAGTCCAATTTGCCGAATAGGTACAATTGTAGTTGACGAAAGCAAGCGAGTAAAAGGCGTAGGGACTAAGCTTATGGTTGCCTGCCAGAACTGGGCAATTGATTTAGGTGTAGAGCAAATTAGATTAGAAGTTATGTCGTTTAATGAGGTAGCTCAAAAATTTTATGAAAATTTAGGGTTTAATATTCAATCACATATTATGTCGAAGCAATTCGGCTAACAAGGGCGAGCAATCTGACTGGGTCTCGGCTAGGTTCATTTTTGAAGAAAAATCGACAAGTTGGGCTTTGGATGGATCGAGGCCTTGGGGCCTTATTTGTAACATTGGGTGTACGTCTTGCCGCGAGTACTAGGTGATTTCAGTCACCAGTGCCAACCGGCCATCACATAACAAACGGCTGCACCGGACAAATTTGTGCTGTCACCTTTTGTGCAGAAAGATGCACAAAAGCCGCCATTAAAAATTCGCGCGGTGAGCCGGGCGTTAAAGCGAAAAAACCGAGTCGTGGCACCCGGTACTCATCCGTGTCAAAATTGGGCGATACGCGAACGAGAGGTTTCTTCCATGAATCTCCAGAAAATTGAAGACGAGGCACTCCACCTCCCAAAAGAGGAGCGTGCTCAGCTGATCCAGCGGTTGGTTCTGAGTCTGGAATCCCCATCTGAAGAGGAGCTCAGGTCAGATTGGCTGCTTGAGGCCCGGCGCAGAGCTGAAGAACTTGATAATGGGGTGGTGCAGCCGGTGTGCGGTGAGGATGTCATGAGGAAGGCTCGAGCACTGATCAAATGAATTATTCTTTTCACCCGGCAGCGGAAGCCGAGTTCCTGGAATCAGTTGCTTATTACCAATCAAAAGTTCCGGGATTGGGTGGTGCCTTCATAGAGGAATTTGAGGCCCTTGCCAATTTAGTTGGCGAGTCACCAAAAGCCTGGCAAGTTGAGTTGCCGCCAGGTATTCGTAGAGCGCCCCTTCACCGATTTCCGCTATCCATCGTTTACCGAGAAAAGTCTGATGGCTTTCAAGTATTGGCTGTGGCCCATGACCGGCGACGTCCGCAGTATTGGCTTGGCAGGCTTTAACAATCGGCTGCACAGCGACCGATTTTCCGCCGCTTCGCGGCTCCAAACCGGCGTGTGAGCCGGGCGTTAGGCATGAGAGGGAATTCCGATGGGCCTGAAACTCCAGTTTGAACTGATGGCCGCCTACAACCAGTGGATGAACTTTAAGGTCTATGAAGCTGCTGGTCAGCTTGGGGCAGAAGAGCTCGGCAAAGACCGCGGTGCTTTTTTTGGCTCGATTCTGGGTACCCTCAACCATGTCGTTGTCGGCGATACCATTTGGCTCAAGCGTTTTGCTACCCACCCGTCCTGCCGCAGCTCTTTACGTGAAGTCGGTAACCTTCAAACTCCTCTTAGTCTGGATCAGATTGTTCTCAGCGATTTTGATAGCCTCTCAGAACACCGCACTTGGCTAGACCAGCAGATAATCAACTGGGTAGACGAACTATCTAATAGCGACCTAGATTTCGTTCTTAGCTACAAGAACACGAAAGGGGTGCCTTCTAACAAACGATATTCGAGCTTGGTTACTCATTTTTTTAACCATCAGACCCATCACAGAGGTCAGGCTTCCGCCCTGCTATCACAGGCAGCTCAAGATGTTGGTGTTACTGATCTTTTGGCTCTGATTCCGAACGAGCCTCATGTATAACAAATCGCAGCAGTACGCGGCCGATGTCCTCCGGACGCCACTGACGCGTGGCCGCTTATCTCAGCGTTGAGGCTGTAGGAAAAGGTCAAAGGCTTTTTTCGGCCTTGAATCGATCAATAATTAAGCTAAAAATAGCGCCTATTCTTAAAATCCAGAGCACTTATCGTGGAAAGCAGACCTAGATTTTACGTAGGAACGTTATCACAAAAGGGCTCGAGGGTTTTCCTACAGCCTCGTTATGCAGATCAGTGAGCTGGGCTCCTCAAGTATTTCTCCTGGCCCAGCCTCCCTGTTTTGACTAATAGTGTCGTTTACAACCACTGCTTCGGATAGCGTTGACCGGAAATAAGCCGGTGGTATACCACCCCGAAAGCCACAATCAGAACGGTGCCTGCCGCCACCGGCGTCAACAGGAAACCCCAGTGTTCACCTGCGAGCATGACGACTAGCGGATTAGCCCCTGCTGGTGGGTGGGTAGTGTTGGTCAGCATCATCAAGCTTACCGCTAGTCCTACTGCCAACCCCATCGACCAGTGGGTAACGCCCGCCAGAGCTGCTACAGACAGGCCGGTCGCCGTTGTTAATAGGTGACCTATGATGATGTTTCTGGGCTGTGCTAGTGGACTTTCCGGCAATCCGAATAGGATTACCATGGTCGCGCCAAAGGGAGCCATCAACCAGACGGAGGACTGATTAGCGCTGCCTAGGCTGCTCAAAGCGGTAATACACAGCATTGCCCCCAAGCCTGCTAGCAAAGGGACAAGGTAACGTGAAGTGGTCAGACGTTTGTACATGAGCAAAATCTCCAAAGTAGACAGATCGGTCTGCATAGAGTAGACAGTCTTGTCTACTGATGTCAAGATACGGATATCTGGTGTGATGTGGGTATAACCATGGATAAGCAAGAACAGCTAGTTCGTACCGCCTTTAAATTGTTTTACACTCGGGGCATTAACGCAGTGGGAGTGAACCTAGTGTTAGCGGAGTCAGGCATAGCCAAGAAAACGCTTTATCATCACTTCCCCAGCAAGCAACACCTAGTGGAAGCGGTCATCCGCTATCGTGACTGTAGCTACCGGGCTTGGCTTATATCGAGGCTGGATCATGTACTTTCAGGCAAACCCGCTTTGCTTGAATTATTTAGTGCTCTGGATGACTGGTTCCACAGCCGGGTGCCGGATATCGACCACTTCCATGGCTGCTTCTTTATCAATGCCAGCGCTGAATTCGGCGACCGAGACAATGTCATCCACCGGGCCTGTGCCGAGCACAAAGCTGATATAACGAGATTGATTCGAAAGCAGGTGGATGCGTTGTCTCTTCCGGACGGGGCAACAGAAGAGCTCACACGCTTGGTTGTTCTACTTAAGGAAGGGGCTACCTCAGTGGCGCACGTTCAGGGAAATCTTGATGCGGCGATGGAAGCCAAAAAAATACTGGAGAATATGCTGCATGATTATGCTGATGAATAACTTTGGTACTTGTGTTGCCTGAAGAAAATATCTTCGAGAAATCGATTGCGTAACGCCACAATACATAAGGAGTAGTGCATGATTTTCGAGCTACCTGCTCCTGAAACACTTGAGTCTGAATCATTGGTTAGCTGTATTGAAAATCGTCGCAGTGTGCGAGAGTACTCTAAAGCTCCCCTGCGTATTGATTCTCTATCCCAGTTACTGTGGGCTGCGCAAGGAATAACAGGCCCTGAGCAAAAAAAGGCAATACCTTCAGCGGGCGGACTCTACCCTTTGCAGATCCACATTTTGGTGCGGCGTATTGCGGAACTTGAGCCTGGGATTTATGAATACCAGAGTGGCAATCACTCTTTAAAACTACTTGGCAGCATCTCTCCAGAAGCGTCGATACGAGAAATGGGGATTGGCG
The DNA here is from genome assembly GCF_023314135.1 of Marinobacter sp. M1C. Taxonomy (NCBI): domain Bacteria; kingdom Pseudomonadati; phylum Pseudomonadota; class Gammaproteobacteria; order Pseudomonadales; family Marinobacteraceae; genus Marinobacter; species Marinobacter sp. M1C. The sequence continues at coordinate 4,552,481 of NZ_CP092289.1, read as the reverse complement.
ATCAACCATGGCTAAATGACGCGGCCATCGTCATTGGGTTAGCTGGAAAGCTCGAAGTAGCCATCAGCCGCTTTGAATCGCAGGCACCCCAAGGAGAGCGTGGTTCTCGCTATGTGTATATGGAATCGGGAGCTTTAGCGCAAAATGTTCATCTTCAGTGCACGGCTCTAGGGGTTGGTTGTGTTTTGGTCGCAGGCTTTGATGATTCGAAGGTGAAGGAAGCATTTGGGTTCCCTTCAGATGTGGAGCCTACTGCGCTACTTTGTATCGGACAACGGTGGAGTGTCTAACTATGCATAACCAGCCACGTCACACGGATGATTTCTCCGCTTCGCTCCAAAAAAGCCACCGGTGCGCTTAGCGTTATGTGTTTTGACACCTGATACGTTACAGGGTACATTCAAGGAATGATTCGAAGCTTCAAACACAAGGGCTTGGCCAAATTCTTCAAGTCCGGCAGCATCGCAGGGATTCAGGCCGCTCACGCCAAGAGGCTTCGGCTTATTCTCGGTAGATTAAATGCAGCCTCAGATGCCAAAGATATGGACCTGCCAGGCCTTCGGTTGCACGAACTCTCCGGTAATCGCGCCGGAATCTGGTCAGTGATGGTCAGTGGCAACTGGCGAGTGACGTTCCGATTTGAGGACGGAGATGCCGAGATCGTAAATTATGAAGATTACCATTGAGGTACCGCCAATGTTGATGCATAACCCCCCCCACCCTGGTGAAGTACTGCGAGAGCTTTGTCTGGAGCCCCTGAACCTATCGGTCACGGCGGCCGCAGAGGCATTGGGTGTTAGTCGTAAGACTTTGAGCGCCGTGCTGAACGGCAAGGCTGGTATTAGTCCCGAAATGGCTATCCGGCTTTCTATAGCATTCGACACTTCGGCAGAGAGCTGGCTAAACCAGCAGTCCCAATATGAGCTCTGGCATGCTGAACAACATCGCAAAGAGCTCAAGGTGAAGAAGCTTGTTGCGGCCTAAAGCAGCACATAACCAATCCATGCACCGGAGGCCAAACCCTCCGCTTCGCTGCGGTTTTGTCACCGGTGATGGCAGGCGTTATGTTTTTTCCCTCGGACACCTTGTCTACCTCCAGATGATGTCGTACTCTTTAATGTACGCTAAAACGTACTGGAGTAATTGTCATGTCTAGGGTTCGTGTAGATGAAGATATTCGTCCTCTGTCTGAATTTCGGGCGGGGGTAGCCACATTTGTAAAGCAGCTCCATGAAACCCGCCGCCCTATGGTGCTGACGCAAAGAGGTCGTGGCGTTGCAGTATTGTTGGGGGTTCACGAGTACGAGAGGATGCAAGAGCGTCTGGAAATGCTGGAAGAAGTGTATAAGGCCGAAGAACAGATAGCCTCCGGGGATGGTGTTGCTCATGAGGACGCAAAGGCTCGGGTTTTGAGCAGACTGGGTCAATGAAGATTATTTGGTCCCCGCTTGCGCTGGAGCGTATCGAGGATATTTCTCGTTATATCGCAGAAGATAACCCAGATGCTGCGCTACAGTGGGTTAACGATTTATTCGCCACGGTAGAGCGGCTAGCCGACTTTCCCAAAAGTGGGCGTATGGTTCCCGAGGTGGGGGCGCCGCGTATCAGAGAGCTGATATTTGGAACCTATCGGGTTATTTATAGCGTTAAAGATCAGGTTAATATCCTGACTGTGCGTCGCAGTAGTCAGTTATTGCGGATGTCCGAGGTTGGTGATGATGAAACATAACCAGCGGCTGCACAGCGACCGATTTTCCGCCGCTTCGCGGCTCCAAACCGGCGCGTGAGCCGAGCGTTAAATTGAAAAGTCGTGCATAGAGAGGGATCTTGAGGTGACTTCATCAGTAAGCGATTACGACTATGAGCTTTATCTAGATTTTCGCAAATCCGAAGGTGATCCGTCACGTGTCTTTCATGCCATGGGTGGGATGATCGATGCGCTTAGTAATTTGGATCGCGATCTTGGAAAGCTAATTAGTCCATATTATGAGCCACAAGTAATTCTTGAGGACGTTTACACGGGTTCGCTACGTGCAAAGCTCGGTGAAATTCTGAAAGACCTACCTGACGATGCGCTTAAAGACTTTGAGTTAAAAAAGATCCTTGGCCATTTTCTGCTTAAAGCAAAATATTTAGTTGTGAAATGGTGCGAGGTGAAGGAAACGCTCGAGGATATGGATGATATTAAGGAGCTGGAAAATCAGATTGAAGAAGCTGCGGAATTCACGAACGTAAAGAGAATACCTGCCTACAGCTCGATCAACCGCAAAGACCTTCTGAACCATATAAAACAAATTCAGAACGCAATGAGCTCTCTTGAAGAATTTGACTCTATAGAATATCGCTCGGTTGTTGGCAATGCCCGTTTCAACGGACAACTTGCCATTTCGTCACAAGTTATTTCTGATTGGCTAACAAAAGAGGTGCATACGACCCAAGGCCCCAGAATCTTGAAGGTCAAAAAGCCTGATTATTTAGGTAAATCAAAATGGGCTTTTAGATATAGCGGGCATGCAATTGAAGCCAAAATTTCGAATATACCATGGTTGGCTAGTTTCCAAGACGGAAATGTATCTGTAAATCCTGGTGACTCTATTCGAGCTGAGCTTAAAGAAGATATTGCTTTTGGTTACGACGGAGAAATAATTCATATCTGGTATGATGTACTTGAGATTTACCAAGTCATTCCTGGAATGAAAGCTATACAAGGTGGATTCTTTGATTCCAAGGAATGATTTAACAAATGCAGGTTGTCGGACAGGTACTCCGCTGCGCTCCGTTCCTGCCGCAACTGCAAGCGTTAGCTGGATTTATGGCGCACCTTTTTTGTGGTTTGGTGGCCGAGGCCCTGGCATAAAATTGGTAGCAAAGCCGCGAATTTTTAGTCCGGCCAAGGCCGTCAAAATTGGTGGTTAGCTGGCAGCCCAATCATCAGCGATGTGGATATAAAACTGGGTGTTCAGTTTGTGGGGCCGTCCGCCGAAACCCGGTTCCTGATTTGGCAATCTGGCGTTCTGGTTCGTCGGTCGGATCGTTTGTGGTGTTTTGAACCACAGTGAACTGGCAGAGTTTGGTGCAAAGTCAGCAGCGGAATAGGCAATCGCGTTGGTTGCCAATGGCTTGGCGGGCAGTTTCACCCAGCTAACCAATCATTCAAGTTCGTTCCCGGCCTGAGGCCGTCCACCGGACGGCTTTTAGCCGCCGCTTAATTCAGCGTTAGCTGGATTGATGTGGTTCCTTTTTGGTGGTTTGGTGCCAGTGGCCTTGGCCCAGAGTTGGTAGCAAAACCGGTGTTTTTCAGTTGCGCCAAGGCCGTCGAAATCGGTGGTCAGTTGGTAGCGCAGCTGTTCAAAAGCGGTGATGGTAAGTTGGGCGTTCCGTTCATGGGGCCGTCCGCGGCAAGCTGGGTTTTGATCTGCTAGTCTTATGTTCAGGTTCGTTCGCCGCATCGGTTGCGGTGTTTTTTGACACTGTGCATCGGCGGATCTTGGTACAAGGACGGCAGCGGAATAGGCTATGAATTTGAGCGCCAAAGGCTGAGCGGTTAGTTACACCCAGCTAACCAATCATTCAAGTTCGTTCCCGGCCTGGCGGCCGTCCACCGGACGTCCCTGACGGGCCGCCGCTTAATTCAGCGTTAAATCAGTAGTGGTAACGGAGTTGGGCCATGAGTAAAGCGTCATCCGTGACTTTGTAAACGATGCGGTGCTCTTCGTTAATTCGGCGGGACCAGTAACCAGCGAGGTTGTGTTTGAGGGGCTCCGGCTTACCGACACCTTCGAACGGTTCTCGCTTAGTCTCCTTGATCAGCTTGTTGATTCGGTTAAGGGCTTTTTTGTCAGTTTTCTGCCAATACAGATAGTCTTCCCAGGCGTTCTCGGAGAAGATAAGTTTCATTCAAGAAGTTCCTTTTCTTGACCACCGCCTTGCTCGAGCTCGGCAACGGATTCCAGCAAACGACGGGCATTTTTTGGTGCGCGCAGCAGGTATGCAGTCTCTTGCAGCGCCTCATAGTCCTCAAGAGAAATCATCACCACGGATTGTGACTTGCTCCGGGTGATGATCACAGGAGAATGGTCTTCACAGACCTGCTCCATGGTTTTTGCTAGGTTAGTTCTAGCGGCTGTGTAGCTGATGGCATCCATAAGGTTTCTCCTGTACAGGATATTGAACATGTTCAGGATACCGTACGACAGGGGATTTAACAAACCGCAGCAGTACGCGGCCTGCGGCCGCCGGACGTCCCTGACGGGCCGCCGCTGTGCTCAGCGTTATGTTTTAAGGAGGTAGTTTGAGTAAAGTCGTTGGGCGCTGGCGCATTAAGTGGATGGAAATGTGGGATCAAGACTTTGTTGATCTTGTCGAGCCCGGATACTTCCAGTTCGATGAAGATGGCCTTGGCTTTTTTGTATTCGGAGCAGTTGAGGGCCAAATTGACTACCGCATTCCTGATGGTGGAGGACGAGTCGAGTTTTCTTGGTCTGGAAATGATGATGGTTGCGAGAAATCCGGCCGTGGTTGGTTTCAGCTTCTATCTTCACGCTCAGCGAAAGGGGAATTCTTCATTCATTGTGGAGACGAGTCGGCCGTAGAAATCGAATATCAAACATAACCAGACGCGGCACTCGGATGCCTTTGTCTCCGCTTCGCTGCGTCAAAGCCACCGGTGCGCTTCGCGTTACAAAGCAAGGGAGAGTGCGTAGTAATGATCGCCAGGGAATGGAAATGCCGAGTGCCTGAAGCACACAGTGATGGGTTCACAGGTTATCTTTATGAAACCGGCATCAAAGACTCTTCCGCAACAACGGGCTTTCTCGGTGCACAGATTCTCCGTCGTTCTCTCACCAACAAAATTGAACTCACTCTTATCACATACTGGGACAAGCTGGAGTCCATCAAGGCGTTCGCTGGCTACGATATTTCACAGGCGCGTTTGTACCCGGAAGATGAGGTTTACGAGCTTGAGCCTGACCTTTCAGTGCAGCACTATGAAGTCATCGAGCATCGGTTTTCACCAGAGCTGCGGGGATAAACGGGTGCTCTTGCTTTGTAACCAGTCAATCAAGTTCGTTCCGGCCTGCGGCCTCCACCGGACGTCCCTGTCGGGCCGCCGCTTATTTCAGCGTTAAATGCCAAGAGGAAGTTATGTCAGGGATCGCTAAAACTCCGAGTCCGCCATATTACGCGGTGATTTTCAGCTCTGTCCGTACGGATGGTGATCATGGTTACGGTGCTATGGCTGACAGAATGGTTGAATTGGCAGCCCAGCAGGAAGGGTTTCTTGGTATCGAGTCAGCCCGTGAGGATGTTGGTATCACCGTTTCGTATTGGGCCAGCGAGGAAGCGATCAGGAACTGGAAGCAAAATGCTGAGCACCTTGAAGCCCAACGTCTGGGCCATAAAGCTTGGTATGCCGAATTCAAAGTCCGAGTCGCAAAGGTAGAGCGGGATTATGGCATTTAACCAATCATTCAAGTTCGTTCCCGGCCTGAAGGCCGTCCACCGGACGTCCCTGACGGGCCGCCGCTTAATTCAGCGTTAGGCACCGTCAAAAACGGAGATAATTTTGAGTGAAACCGCCACAACAATAGTAAGCGCCCTTAAATCGGCCCACTTGCCCTCAGTCGATCTGCGGCACTTTTTTTGAAGCCCGCTCCAGATCCACATTCCATGGCAGCAGTGCTTCCAGCTTTTCCAGTGTGTCTGCCTCGGCAATGCGCTCCAGCACATGCTGGATATAAGCCGAGGGCTCCAGGCTGTTGGTTTTAGCGGTTTCGACCAGGGAATAGCACGTTGCACTGGCACGGGCGCCCTGCGAGGTATCTGCAAAAAGCCAGGCTTTCCGGTTATGGTCACGTTTCCATAATCGAAATTATCCGTGGTTCTCGATTATGGAAGGTTGCCTAAGACAAATCCCACCAAGTCGCTATTTTTCAGCGCTATAAACGGCTCACTGCGCTGACTTGCCATACATAATTCTCGGTGCTTTCTTTGTAGCTCTCTACCATCACGAAGGAGAGTTGCCATGCTTGATTCTGCATATTCGAAGCATGTACAGAGAACGAGTGAGTGGTTCGCCGGTACAGTACTTGGTTCCAGTGAGGATCCTTACGTTAAATACCTTGCCGAGCGCGGTTATGCTTCTGGCACCATCGAGGGATATTCCAGAAGTGTCGCGCATTTTGCTCACTGGTCCAGAGGACAAGATGTCCATCTCTCAGACATGGGCGAAGCGTTAGTTAAACGCTTCATTGACGAACACCTGCTGGTGTGTCGATGCGCAACTCGGTGCCGACGTGCGCGTAAGGAAGTCCGCGCCGCACTCGGGCATTTACTTAAGATGCTCAGAAGCAATGGTCAATGCAGACCAAAAATATCTGTAGTTCCTGCTCCTATCGCAGCGCAACTAGAGGATTTCGAACAGCATCTTGCCGATGTGAGAGGTCTGGCTCCGACCACCCGTTTGGCCCGGGCACGCCATCTGCGCGATTTTCTCATCGATAGTTTTGGCGCTGGGCCAGTGCAACTGAGCTTACTTGGGCCGGCGGATGTGATCCGCTTCTTCGCCCACTACACAGCAGCATGGGCACCCGCGTCGATTAGTACAGCCACTTCGTCGCTAAAAACTTACTTTGCCTTCAGAGCAAGTCAAGGAGAGCAGACGGCAGCGTTGATTGCCAGCCTTCCTCAAGTCGCACAATGGCGTCTTTCTGGATTACCGCAGGTACTCTCCACCAAGGAGGTGGAGCAATTTCTCAATGCCTTTGATCGCCGCCATGCAACGGGCAAGCGCGATTATGCGATAGCCCGTTGCCTTCTCGATCTGGGCTTGCGTCGAACGGAAGTGGCTCGCCTGCAGCTTGACGATGTGGATTGGCGAGCAGGAACGCTTTATATCCACGGTAAAGGTAGGCGCATCGATATCCTCCCGCTACCAGACGCAACCGGCCGAGCGATCGCACAATATTTGCAGGATGGTCGGCCACAAACGACTCGCCGTGAGCTGTTTGTTCGACATCGCCCACCACTCAACGCCCCGGCCGATCCGGATATCATACGCAATGCCATACGTAATGCAGCGCAACGCTGCGGTCTTGGACACCGCATTCGAGGCACGCACATCTTGCGGCACACACTGGCCGGTCGACTGGTGCACAGCGGCGCCAGATTCAAAGAAATCGCCGACCTGTTGCGCCATCGCAGCCTCGACACCACGACAATCTACGCCAAAGTCGATATTCAGGCGCTAGCACAGGTGGCCCTGCCGTGGCCTGGGAGGAAGTCATGAACACGCCAGAAACATTTGCCCCCACGGTAGAGGCATACCTGAATTACCGGCGGCAGGCAGGGTTTTTACTGAAGATTGAGGGTGAGCAGCTAGAGCGTTTCGCGCGCTTTTCCGAACGCATCGGCCATCAGGGTCCACTGACAATTAAGCTGTCTGAGCAGTGGGCCTGCGCTTCACGCCAGCACAAACGGATCACTGCCGCCCGGCGTATCGAAGTGTTGCGTCCCTTTGCTCGATACTGCCTACAGTTTAATCCTGCGACCGAGATTCCACCCCGTGGGCTCTTCGGGCGTGCTCATCGTCGGCTGACACCGCATATTTATACGGACGCCGAAATCTGCGCGTTGTTGGAAGCCTGCGCCTCTCTGCCCCCGTCGGGTGGTTTACGGGGTGCCAGTTGCGCCACGATCTTCGGACTTATCGCCTCAACAGGTTTGCGGATCTCTGAAGCTACCGGGTTACAGCGCCCGGATGTAGATCTCGAGCACGGATTGCTGCATATCCGGAATGCCAAGTTCGGTAAGTCACGCTGGGTGCCATTGCATTCCACCACGACAAACGCGTTGCAAGATTACGAACGTCTGCGCGATAACCATCCTCTCGCCGCCAATACCAAGGCGTTCTTTGTATTTGATTATGGCCGGTCCGCGTCGATCTCTAGTGTGGAATATGCCTTCAAGTTATTACGACAACAATTGAAGTGGCGTTCTCGTGGTGATCATCCTGCGCCACGCATCCATGACCTTCGGCACTCGTTTGTCTGCCATAACCTTGAGCGCTGGTATGCGCAAAACATCGATATCGAACACCACATTCTAGCGTTATCTACCTACCTCGGACACGCTAAGATCACCGATACCTACTGGTACCTGACGGCGACACCCGAGTTGCTGGCCAAGGCGGCCTTGCGTCCCGAACTTTACCAGGGAGAGCTATTATGAGCGCGCCAGCACCGTTAAGTTTTCCATGTCTATTACAGCGGTTTTTCGTACAGCGGCTGATGCAGCAACAGCAGGCAAGCCCGTGTACCGTTGCGGCCTATCGTGACAGCTTCCGATTACTACTTGAATTCGCCCATCGGCGGCTAGGGAAACAACCCAGCGACCTGGTGCTTGATGATTTGAACGCGGGTCTTATTTTGGATTTTCTCCAGTACCTCGAGGTGGAGCGCCATAACTGTGTTCGTAGCCGTAACGCACGCTTCGCCGCGATCCGGTCCTTCATGGCGTACGTTGCTTACCAAGAACCTTCAGCTCTTGCCATTGCGCAATCAGTGCTGGCAATCCCGATGAAGCGCTTCGAGCACCCGTTGGTCGGATTCCTCTCACGCGAGCATATGCAAGCCATTATCGCGGCACCGGATCAAAACACCTGGACGGGACAACGTGATCGAGTAATGTTCGCCACGCTCTACAATACCGGAGCCCGTGTATCCGAGCTGACTGGGATGCTGGTGGGTGATCTGGTTCTTGACCCCAGTGCTTCCTCCATTCACATCCGCGGCAAGGGACGCAAAGAGCGCGCGGTGCCATTGTGGCCAAATACGGCCGCACAGCTCAAACGCTGGCTGCGAGAATCCCCACGCTCCTTCGAGCAACCGCTTTTTCCGAATAGATCCGGCGGCCATTTGACACGCATTGGCTTGACCGAGCGATTGAAACTAGCGGTTAAATGCGCCGCCAGACAATATCCTGAACTAGCAAAGCGACGGGTATTTCCGCACCTGATTCGGCATTCCATCGCCATGCATATGTTGCAGGCTGGGGTTGATATAACCGTCATTGCGCTGTGGCTCGGTCATGAAAATCTATCCACCACTCATCAGTACATCGAAGCTGATCTTGCGATGAAAGAACGAGCGTTAAAGAGCCTGCAAGCGCTTCCCCTCGCCCCATTACGATACCGGCCATCGGATAGCGTCCTGCGGTTCTTACAGAGCTTGTGATTATGCATGGTTAACAGGGACATTAAACCGTAAGGAGATATAGGATAGATGTTGTTTTGTTTGGTTATTATCGAACAAAACAGCATCCATTCTGGCATATCGTCCATGTCTCTAGGCGCAACCTTCCATAATCGAGAACCACGGATAATTTCGGCCCAGAGCGAACGGACGGATGGCGTTTTCGGCCAGCACGTTGCTGATCTGTAGGTCGCCCCGTTCACAGTAACCCACCAAGGTGGGCCATTGGTTTAACGTATAAGCCATGGCGGTGCGTGTCAGGGTGCCCTTCGCAACCTTGCCTGCGTTGGTCTCCAGCCAGGTCTTCAGTGTTTTTAATGCGGGCACACTCAGTTCCTGACGAATGCGGTAACGCTCCTCCACACTCAACGCTTTGATCTTGCGCTCGATGGCGTAGAGTTTGTTGATGTGGCTTAGAGCCACATCGGCCTTGGACACATTCGTGGGCTTGCCTTTGCCCTGAGGCTTAGCCGCCTTGGTGGCCTCCACGAACTTACGCCGGGCGTGATCCCAACAACCGATTCGGGTGATGTCGTTATCTCGACACACCTTGCCGTAACCCGAATAGCCATCGGCTTGCAGAATGCCCTTAAAGTCGTCGAGCAGACGCACCGGCACTTTGCCCGCCCGTGAAGGGTCGTATTCAAACAGAACCGACGGTTGCCCTGGCGGGCCACCGCGGGTGACCCACATCCACTTATCAGACTGCGCCGTTTTGCCGTCTTCTTTCAGAACGTACATTCGGGATTCATCGGCTTGCAGGTAGTCACTGCTGTTTTGCACTTCGCGCATCAGATTGATGAGCGGTTTGAACACGTCATCCAGACGGATAACCCAGTGTGCCATGCTGGTGCGGCTGATCTCATGGCCCAGGCGTTTGAGCATGTGTTCCAAACGATACAGAGGCAGGCCATCGGCGTATTTCGAAGTGATGATGTAAGCCAGCAGTGAGGTGGTGGCCGTGCATTTGCCCAGTGGATGAACCGGGCGGGTGGCGGCCAGGATACGCTCTTCACCATCCTGCTCGAACACGGCTTTTTCCTGCCAGTACTCAAGAACCTTCAGTTGAGCGGGGATGAACTGAAGCTCTTCTTTAACCTTGGTAAAAAAGGTTTTACTGGCGCCGACCTTCTCTTCGTCGCTGAGGGTCAATTCGATGCGCTCGCGCAGCAGTGTATCCGAGAATCCACGCTGGCGACGTTTACGGGAGGCCGGTGGTGCCTCTTCCTCTGCAACATCGTCTGGCAACTGATCGCGCAGGGCATCAATCTCAACTTCCAGCTCAGCTTCGTCAAACAGATGAATCTGGTGTGCGGATTTTTCACTGCTGGCGCCGAACTGCTGAATCCGTTTCCAACGCAGCAGTTCTTCAAGAACCAGAATATAATGATCGCGTTGTTGAACGGCCGCCTTCTTGGCCGCCAATTCTTGCTGAAGGCCTTCAACCACCGACAGCAATTCAGCGGCCGAAAGGTCGCTGATATCGGGTGTTTTTGAAGGTGCTTCAGGCTTTAATTTCATGGGCAAATTATAGCAAAAACAACGTTTTGAAGCACGTAAAAAGACTTAAATAACGGCCTCATAATGCAGGGTTTTATGGCCTTTCAGCAGTGCAATATCGTAGCCGTCCAGCAACCAATTAATCTGCTCGCCGGTCAGTAACATCAGCTCATCCGAGGCTTTGGGCCACTTGAATTTCTCCTCAGCCAAGGCTTTGTAATAGAGGACAAAGCCGTTGTCTTCCCACATTAAACACTTGATCTTATTCCGCTGCCGATTGGTGAAGGCGTAAAGCGCGCCGGTGAACGGATTGTGGCCCAATTCCTGTTCAACCAATACCGCCAGGCTGTTGGCCTGCTTGCGGAAATCCACCGGTGCCCGATACAAATAAATCTCTGGCAACGACAAGGACGGGCGCAAATACCGGCGGCGCATTACAGCTGCCTCAGAACCACAGCCAACAACTCGATGTTGCCAGCATGCAAACCCGTGATGGAAACGCCGCCGGGTAAGGAAACAGTCAAACCATCGGAGTCGCCACTACCAACGTCGGACGCAGGAACCACGCGAGTGAACCCTGTGGTTGCCGGCGCCGGCTTCGGATAATCTTCTACAGAGCTGAGTTTTTGGCGCCAATAAACAAATTGATGATAAATCAGGGACTGCTGTTTGCAGTAAGCGCTGCCAGACAAGTCCGTCGCTTCCCAGTCGTTAATCTGTTGCTGCCAGAAGTGCACTTTTTCGGTCGGGGTCATACTGATTCCTCGTGGAATGAATGAGGCGTTCAGTGTGTGCAATTGCCGAGCTCGGGTGTAGGTGCTGATTTATGGGCGCTTACCTATGAAGTACACGTTCGCCTGCACGCATACTCTTCACTAAGATCGTAAAGTCGTCTGCGTATCGGGCGAATTTGTGGCCTCGCTTCTCAAGTTCTTTGTCTAGTGGGTCGAGCATGATGTTCGCCAATAGTGGCGAAAGAGGCCCACCTTGAGGAGCACCCTCATGACTTTCACTATAGAGCTGGTTATCGATAACCCCAGCTCGGAGATAACGCTTAATCAATTTAAGAAGCCGTTTATCCTTCACTTTGTAGCCAAGGTACGTCATCAGTAAATCATGGTTAACTCGATCAAAGAACTTAGACAGATCAACATCAACAGAAAAACGGCGACCCGTTTTGATGATGCCTTGAACCTGCTTAACCGCTTGCTGCCCATTACGATTTGGACGAAACCCGAAGCTATTGTTCGAGAAGTCTGGATCGAAGATAGGAGTTAGTATTTGGGCAATGGCTTGCTGAATAACACGATCAGTGACCGTGGGTATCCCTAATTGGCGTTTGCCGCCATCAGGTTTATCTATTTCAACACGTCTGACCGGAAAGGGATAATAGAGACCTGTTTCCAGTTCCTCAACGACCTCTTTCCAACGGCCATACCTTGCCCAAGCGGGGAACTCATCAACGGTCATCCCGTCGATGCCAGCCGCCCCTTTATTGGCTCGAACGCGTTTCCATGCCGCCTGAAGGTTTTCAGGTTGCAACGCTTGTCCGAGTAGATCTTCGCTAAAGGCTGGCTTCATATCCATACGCTGAATCACGTCATCACCGGACGGTGTTCGTGTGTTCAAGTCTGTCATGGCTCCTCCTTTATTCAACTAAGTGTTCAGGCCTTCACCGTGTCCCAACCATTACGATGGGCGTTTGGCTACTATGCCGTCTGCTGACTTCTGCTCAATCACCGGCGGGGTTACCCCTATCGGCGCTATCGGTGTCCATCTTGTTCGCTCGCAACCGCCGATGGCAACGGCTGCGCCCAGGCTTGATCGACCAGTGGCCTGACTGGTAATTGACCGATCGCTCGTTGAGCAGATCTCCCCAGATAAGAACATGTACTGTCACTGCACCGCTGCATCATTTACGGTGGCCGTTAGATCACATGGCTTCGTCGTCTGGTGCCAACTCGCCTCCGGCCTACGCCTCATATGATGTTCTTGTTCATCAGCTCGCAGTTTTGCTAGCGGCTTACTTCCGGCCGGCGTTCCGGAGACCGCTCCTCACGGATTGGCCCTTGCCATTCGCTAGTGGTTAGCGTTCAATCGGCTAAAACCGGCTGAACGGTGACCTTCCCACAGGGGACTTTCACCCCATTAGTTCATGCCCATGCTGGGCGTACACCAATAGTTCCAGTTCGTTCCGGGCCTGACGGCCCTCCACCGGACAGCCTTGTCGCCGCTTCGCTCTGCCAAGGCTGCCGCTGAACAACGGCGTTGAGGCTGTAGAAAAAGGTCGAAGACAATCCTCGATCTGAAATTGATCAATAAACGATCTAAAAATAGCGCCTATTCTTAAAATCTGGAGGACCTATCATCGAAAACACACCCAGATTTTACGTAGGAGCGTCATCAAAAAATACTCGAGGGTTTTTCTACAGCCTCGTTAACTGTTACTGAAAAGGAGTTCACATGAGCTATCAGGCGGTAAATTTCAAAAACAAGCTCGGCCTCTTCGATGAGCAATGGTCACCAAAGGTCATCGCCGAGATGAATGACTACCAATTCAAGGTCGTTAAAATCCAAGGTGAGTTCGTTTGGCATGATCACACGGATACAGACGAGACGTTCATCGTGCTTGAGGGTAGTCTGAGAATTGATTTCAGAGATGGGTCTGTAAATCTGTCTGAGGGTGAAATGTACGTTGTCCCGAAAGGTATCGAACACAAGCCTTATGTGGAACATGAAGCAAAAGTTTTGCTTATCGAGCCACGTGGCGTTGTGAATACTGGCGGCGAGGCTGGTAGCAAAACGGCAGAGAACGACGTTTGGATCTGAATCAGTTAACAAGTCAATCAAGTTCGTTCCGGCCTGCGGCCTCCACCGGACGCCCCTGTCGGGCCGCCGCTTATTTCAGCGTTGAGGCTGTAGAAAAAGGTCGGAGGCTTTTTTGGATCTAGAATTGGTCAATAAGTAATCTAAAAATAGCGCCTATTTTAAAAATCTGGAGCACTTGTCATCGAAAAAACGTCTAGACTTTACATAGGAGCATCATCGTAACAAGGCTCTATAGTTTTTCTACAGCCTCGTTATGTGTGCAGTGCGCTGCTAAAAATATGGCCGTTTCATAGGGAGCCTAGGAATGTTTGAGTATACGATCCTACACTGGATGACATTTTTGTCGGCAGCGGTTCTTTTGAACCTTTCGCCTGGGCCAGATATTGCCTTCATTTTGGGGCAGACGCTTCGCAATGGGCGGCGACAGGGCCTTGCTGCTATGTTTGGCATTTGGACAGGTGCTGGATTGCATGTGGTCATGGCGGCAGCCGGACTTTCAGCAATCCTCGCAACGTCAGCGCTAGCTTTTTCAATCGTTAAATGGCTGGGCGCTGCTTATTTGATATGGCTTGGAATCAAAATGCTGCTGTCGCGTGGCGATACATTTGTCTCGAACGAGAATTCAAACAATCAGAGCAAGCACTCGGTCTATTGGCAAGGTGTGCTGGTTTCAGCGCTCAATCCAAAAGTGGCCATTTTCTTCCTCGCCTTCTTGCCACAGTTTGTTGTTGATGGAGCCGGCTCCAATGGCGCTCAGCTCTTTCTCCACGGAAGCCTCATAATTGTTGTCGCTGCTTTCATAGAGCCACCCTTGATTTTGGCAGGGTCTCAGCTAGGTTCATTTTTGAAGAAAAATCGACAAGTTGGGCTTTGGATGGATCGAGGCCTTGGGGCCTTATTTGTAACCTTGGGTGTACGTCTTGCCGCGAGTACTAGGTGATTTCAGTCACCAGTGCCAACCGGCCATCACATAACAAACGGCTGCACCGGACAAATTTGTGTTGTCACCTTTTGTGCAGAAAGACGCACAAAAGCCGCCATCAAAAATTCGCGCGGTGAGCCGGGCGTTATGACAAGAGGTTTTAAGATTTGAGACAGGTAGTCGTTGCTATTGAAACAACAGGGTCCGAGTTTTCTTCGGGGCACAAGGTTATTGAGATTGGCTGCGTTGAGCTTATTGATGAACAGCTAACAGGACGTAACTACCATGTATACCTGAATCCAGAACGCGAGGTTGACGCATCTGCTATTGAGAGACACGGAATAACGAATGAGTTTCTAGCAGATAAACCAAAATTCGTAAAAATTGTCGATGAATTTCTCGATTTTCTGGGACGTGACGAAGTAGTCACATACAACGCAAAATTTATTTTACCTTTCCTTCATCAAGAAATTTCTCTCTCTGGAGTTAATGATCAGAGAGATGGTTTAACAAATGACATTGTAGATATTCTAATAATTGGTAACGAGAGACACCCAAGTCAAAATAATGGCCTCTATAATCTCTGTGAAAGATATTATGTAGATGTATCTCAGACTGAACGAACTGGTGCCTTGTTCAGAGCTCAGATAATCGCAGATCTTTTACTTGCATTAATAGATGAAAGTACGAAAAAGATTACATCTGACCTCAGCAAATATGAGGAAGGTGAAAACCTTGTCGTTGTGAAAACATTTTCGGAATTTGACGACGCGATTGAAGGGATAAGCAAAACGGCTCTTTGTCGAGGAGTGTCTAATCACGAATATCCTCTGCTTCCTTCGCTTTTTAGGCATAATGATGTTGAATCGGCAGATGTGCGGGAACACAACCTAATGTGGGTTTTCAAGACTCATGCAAAACCACATCTACAAAGCAGTCCTGAGAGCGAAGTCGAGTGGCTTACAATCGCTCAACACCATGGCCTTCCCACAAGGTTGTTAGATTGGAGTTTAAGCCCTTTGATCGCGTGTTTTTTCGCGGTCTACAGTCTGAGCAAATCCGACGGTGCAATCTATGTTTATGATATCGGCCGATTCAAAAAAGAAGAAGAAATAGATTCATCAACGCTGAAGGATATAGTTGCATTTTTTCCATCTCACGCGACAAGAAGGGTCACGGCACAGTCTGGAATGTTCACAATACATCCCACTAACAATATGAAACTGGAGTCGGAGTCAATTAAGAAGATAGTGATCCCAGCTGACCGTAAGAAATATTTTTTGGAGAAGATTGTTAAATTTGGTGTTCATCCGGGCACTGTTTTCCCAGACCTTGATGGTCTATCAAATTACTTGAGCTATCTGAATGGCTATCGATAGAAGTCATAACAAGGCCAGGCACGGCGACGCTTTTTTCGTTGCGGCTTCGCCTCCACTCAAAAACCGCGCATGCTGGCAGCGTTAACCCTAATTGCTGCCAACTTTGCAAAGCTCCGTCAATGACGTATATTGGCCGTTATGTTTACCATTATCGAAACACCTACATTTGAAGCGGATGCCAGAAAAATCTGGACTGAGGAGGAGCGAAGCGCTTTCTTTGCTTGGCTGGCAGCCAATCCTGAAATTGGCGACCCCATCCCAGGTAGCGGGGGGTGTAGAAAGGTTCGTTGGTCGATAGCGGGTTCAGGGAAGCGTGGTGGGGTGCGAGTTATTTACTTTACCAAGCTGGCAAATGGTGAGATCTGGTTGTTGGTGATCTACAAAAAGGCCGTCAGGGACAACATACCCGCGCATATCCTGAAGTCGATTCGTGAGGTATTGGAAAATGAGTAACGAGATTCTGAGTGCTGAGGAGCTTGGCAACAAGCTACTCCAATCCGTTATAGAAATGAAAGAGGGCAAAGCCGCACGAACCAGTCGTGTGGAACCTAATGAGGTGGCAGAAGCACGGAGTAAAACCGGCCTGACCCAGATAGAGTTTGCTGAAGTACTGCATATTTCTGCGCGTACGTTGCAGGAATGGGAGCAAGGTCGACGTAAACCTTCTGGGCCAGCAAAAGCGCTCATCGAGATTGCTTTTCGCCATCCCGAGGTCATCCGGGAAGACCTCGAACTCCGGGGTTAACAAGCGGCTGTTGTCGGACGCGCCTACGCTGCGCTCCGGCACGCCGCAAAGCCGAGCGTTAACTATCAGGCAGTGCTGGCGGAATAACTACGCTGTAGGTACGATGTAGTGATGCATCATTTCAACTTTCAATGGGACACCGCAAAAAGCGCCGCGAATTTACGTAAGCACGGAGTTGTCTCCTTCGAGGAGGCGAAGACTGTGTTTACCGATGAATTCGGTCGATTACTGGGTGATCCGGATCACTCTGAAGTTGATGAGGATCGCTTTTTGCTGCTAGGTACAAGCATCCATTCGAAGCTGCTGGTTGTCTGTCACTGCGTCAGAGACACGGACTGTATTCGCATCATTTCAGCCAGGAAGGCGGAGAAACGCGAAAGAAAAATATATGAGGGGTTCCGCCATGCGTGATCACTACGACTTTACCGACTCCAAGCCCAATCCTTATGCCGCGAAACTCAAGAAGCAGGTAACGATCCGGCTTGACGAAGATACGGTAGATTATTTCAAGAAAATGTCTGAACAGAAGGGTATTCCCTATCAAAGCCTGATCAACTTGTACCTTCGAGACTGCGCGTCTTCGCACAGAGACCTAAAGCTGCAGTGGCAATGATAGTTAACAAAAGAGCGCGGTTGGTCGTCCCTGGGAGCGAGTGTTCTTGGGGTTCACGTTCACTCGACGGGATCGGGAAAAGCGACGCAAGGTGAGCGAAGACGCGATTCAGCAGTTCAAGTATCGCGTTCGAGCTATCACCCGGCGAACGCGAGGTCGTACCATGCAAACGGTGATGGGTGAGTTAGTGGTATACCTGAGAGGTTGGAAAGGCTATTACGGTTTTGCGCAAGTGAAATCGCCGATCCGGGATCTGGAAAAGTGGGTACGTCGCAAGCTCCGGTGTTATCACTTAAAGCAATGGGAGCGATCCGGTTACCGCCAGTTGCGCAAGCGCGGAGTGAGTGTAAAGCTGGCCTGGAATACGGCCAAGTCTGCTCATGGCCCGTGGCGTTTGAGCCATAGTCCGGGGTTAAGGCAGGCCCTGCCGAGGCAGTACTTTGCCTCTATGGGGCTCCCGGACCTTGTGGATTGCTGACAACTCAATCAACCGAACCGCCGTGGTACGTGATCCGTATGCCCGGTGGTGTGGGGGGAGGGGTGCCGTGAGGTGCCTCCCTATCCCGATTGAGGCTGTAGAAAAACCCCAAGTCGGATCGATTTTGGTAGTATTGAGAAAACAGACAGGGAGCCGTCGGAATGCCTCGTTTTAAGCACTACAACTACGACCAGGATACGATGGTGGTCATCAACTACCGAGAGCAGCTCCAGCCCGGCACCTTTGAACACGCGGTTCACTACCTGATTGAGCACAAGCTAGACCTGACGGTTTTTCACCCGAAATATCGTAACGACGACACCGGCCGCCTGGCCTACGATCCCGCCATCTTGCTGAAGATCATTCTGTTCGCGTACTCCAAAGGCATCACCTCCAGCCGCGAGATCCAGTGGTGCTGCGAGACCAACATCATTTTTAAAGCTTTATCCTGCGATACCGTGCCGCACTTCACCACCCTGGCCAAGTTTGTCAGCCAGCACGCCGATGAGATTGAAGAACTGTTCGAACAAATACTGCTGGTGTACCATGAACAGCGCCTTCTGGGCAACGAGCTGTTTGCTATCGACGGCTGCAAAATGTCGTCGGACGCCGCGAAGGAATGGTCTGGCACCTTTAAGGAACTTAGCGAAAAACGCGACAAGTTGAAACGGTTGATTCGCCACCACCTGCATGAGCATCACGAGCGGGACGAGGCTGAAACGGAAGCGGAACTGGATCGGGATATTCGACGCGCGAAAACCGTGCTCTCTCTGGACGAGTCGATGAAGAAAGTGGACCGCTTCCTAAAGACGAACAGCCCAAGGATGGGCCAAGGGAAACGAAACAAGGAAGTGAAGAGCAACATCACCGATAACGAAAGCGGCAAGATGACCACGAGTAAAGGCACGATCCAAGGTTATAACGGTGTGGCCACGGTGGACAAAAAACACCAGGTCATCATCGATGCGCAGGCATTCGGTGAAGGTCAGGAACACCATACTTTAAAGCCGGTGTTGGAAACGGTTCAGCGTCGTTATAAAAAACTCGGCATTGCCGACAACATCTATCAAACCGGCGCGATCGTGACCGCCGACACCGGCTTCGCCAACGAAGCCAATATGCAGTACCTGCATGAGCAACAGATCAACGGTTACATCCCGGACAACCGCTTCCGCAGTCGTGATCCCGGAACATGTCAACCTCATATGGACAGCTCTTTAAAACGTTAACATCTATTTGCCCGCTCCAGCGCCTTTCGTGCTGCTGGTAACGTTGGGAAGTTCACAGCGCTACTTGTCTCACCCCCTATCGCCTCCGAAGTGATGGGGTTGATGTGGACAACTTCCGGCGGTAACGCGGCTTTTGGTTTCCCTTGGCAGAAGCGTTCCGGATGGTCTCTATAATACCGGTCCAGCGTTGCTTGCCGCACTTGGCCCACGGTTTGATAGTTGCCGGTGTAGACCTGAGTCGGCGTAAAGCCGGCCAGCCCGCTGTGGTGGTGTTCATGGTTGTACCAGCAAAAATAATCCGCTGCCCATAACCGTGCATATTCCAGGCTGTCAAAGCGTCCGGGAAAGTCAGGTTGCGTTTTGAGTGTTTTAAACTGGCTTTCACTGAATGGATTGTCATTACTGACTCTGGGGCGGCTGTGGCTGCAGACCACGCCCACATCGGCCATCAGGTCGAGAAAGCTCTGGGCGATCATAGGCGATCCACGGTCCTGGTGCAGGGTGACCCCGCGGTTGGTCAGCCCATATCGTGTCAGTGTTTGTTCCATGAGCTGCTGCGCCAGTTGACTGTTCTCTTTGCGGGAGATCATCCAAGCCACGACATAGCGGCTGAACAGGTCCATAACCACATACAGGTTCAGGTAGTTACCCCGGCGTGTAGTCGCCAATTTCGTAATATCCCACGTCCAAACTTCGTTTGGCCGTGTCGCGGTCAGGCGCGGTATAGCATGCGACTGAGGCGCACGTTGATTCCGGCGATCACCGGTCTGATTGGCTTGTCGCAGCACGCGATACAGTGTGCTGAGCGAGGCCAGGCACTCACCACGTTCCAGCAGCGTGTGATAGACCTGATACGGCGTTTGATCACAGAACTCGGGTTCGTTCATCCGCTCAAGTATCTGCACACGCTCCGAGGTTAAGAGCGCTCTGGGCTGCGGCGTCGTTTTACGAGAGCGCCTGACTGGGTCTGGTGCTGTGCTCTGACGTCGTCGCCACGCGTAAACGGTGCTCCGGTTCAGTCCCAAAGCATCACAGGCAGAGCGGAACGGAATGTGCGCCGGGCGCGCCTCAAGGACGGTCATGATGGATCGCTCCCATTGTTCGACAGATCGAGCATCGACAAGGCTTTTTTTTGGAGATCCACACAGTCTTCAGTCACCCGCAACCGGTGCTGCGTTTTGGTCAGCTCTTTCTCTAGCTGCTCAATGCGCTTCTGGTCCGGTGTTTTTGACGCTTTAGGCCCCGGCGCAGACTTGGATAAAGCAGCCTCGCCACCGACTTCCAACTGCTTACGCCAATCACGCAACTGGTTGCTATAGAGGTTTTCACGGCGTAATAAAGGGCCGAGTTCACCGTAGGCGCATTGATCCGCTTCGGCCAGTATTCTCAGCTTGTACTTTGTGGAAAATCGGCGACGGGTCCGCTTCTCCAACTGACTGTCTGGCAAGATGTGATTATCGGGTATCTGTGACTCAGGTTTTGGCATTGCTTACACTCCTCAATCCGCGCCCTGAAATCTATGTTAACTCATAGACCGGGTGTATGGACTGAGGTTGACACACAGGGATCCCAAGTTCGCCGAGCAGAAAGAAAAGTACGGTAAGCGCTCACAAACTCCATCGAAGAGCGGCTGGAAACACGTGATTCCCGCCAGTGAATTTCAGTTCGACCCGGTTACGATGACGTGCATCTGTCCCGCCGGAGAATCCCTGCGCCACGAAGGCACCCGAACCGACCAAAACGGCGTACCCAGAGTCCACTTCCAAGGCCGGTTATTGCAGTGTCGCCACTGTCCAAAAAAACATCAATGCATGCAAAACCCCAGCTCAGCAGATCATCGTAAAGGCAAAGGAAGACAGGTCTCTTACACCCTGGAGCTCAGGCGAGGCCCAACGTATACCGACTGGATGAAACACCGAGTCGATAGCCAGCAAGGCAAAGCGATTTACGGTCATCGCATGTCGGTGGTTGAGCCCGTGTTCGGTAACATCGGCAGCAACAAACGTCTGAATCGCTTCAGCCTGCGGAGTAAAAAGAAGGTGCAAGGCCAGTGGCAATTGTATTGCCTGGTGCACAATATTGAGAAGCTGGCGAACTATGGGCCGTTAGCGGCATGATACCGGGCTAGGATATGGCCAGATATAGGCCACAGACGGCCATGTGTAGAGTGTTCAGCGCCGGATATCAATAATGCTGTGGTGTTGTCAGTAAATGATCAAACGTGAGCCAGTTGATCGCAGCGTGTGAAAAAATAACAAAGCGGCTGCGGATTGTGCTCTGAGAAGGGTTTTTCTACAGCCTCGTTATACAGACTAGGGAGAGTCGGTTTTGGATTTAGCTAATGTAGTTCCATGGGGAAGGTCGTTCGACGAATACCAGAAGATGTTCGGGTTGTCGGAAGCTGATCTGAATAAGAGAATTCTGGGTTGTGGCGATGGGCCTGCAAGTTTTAATGCTGAGGCGACAAAGCGCGGATACCAAATCATCTCGTGTGATCCAGTGTATCAATTCGAAGTTCAGGAAATTCGTCGCCGGATCGACGATGTATACCCGGAAATAATGGGTAAGATGCAGCAGAATGCAGACAGCTATATTTGGGACTCACTAGGCAGCGTTAAGCAGCTTGGCGAGGTTCGGATGAAGGCCATGTCGAGGTTCCTATCTGATTTTGATGTTGGTCGCCGGCAGGGACGATATGTATCGGCGTCATTGCCTACGCTGCCATTCTCTGACTCCGAGTTTGATCTGGCACTCTGCTCTCACTTTCTTTTTCTTTACAGTGATCAGGTAGATGAGGCAGCTCACCTGGAGTCAATGCAGGAGCTATGCAGAGTTGCCTCTGAGGTTCGCGTCTTTCCTGTTATCTCGCTGGACGGAAAAACCTCAAAGCACCTTGATTCGGTCATGACGGCACTATCCGCTGACGGAATTGCTGTCTCGTTGCAGCCTGTCAGCTATCGTTTTCAAAAAGGTGCTACTGAGATGTTGGTGGCAAAGTCCGTATAACCAGTGGCTGTTGGCGGACGCGCCTACGCTGCGCTCCGGCACGCCGCAAAGCCAAGCGTTATGCATGAGAGGGAATTCCGATGGGCCTGAAACTCCAGTTTGAACTGATGGCCGCCTACAACCAGTGGATGAACTTAAAGGTCTATGAAGCTGCTGGTCAGCTTGGGGCAGAAGAGCTCGGCAAAGACCGCGGTGCTTTTTTTGGCTCGATTCTGGGTACCCTCAACCATGTCGTTGTCGGCGATACCATTTGGCTCAAGCGTTTTGCTACCCACCCGTCCTGCCGCAGCTCTTTACGTGAAGTCGGTAACCTTCAAACTCCTCTTAGTCTGGATCAGATTGTTCTCAGCGATTTTGATAGCCTCTCAGAACACCGCACTTGGCTAGACCAGCAGATAATCAACTGGGTAGACGAACTATCTAATAGCGACCTAGATTTCGTTCTTAGCTACAAGAACACGAAAGGGGTGCCTTCTAACAAACGATATTCGAGCTTGGTTACTCATTTTTTTAACCATCAGACCCATCACAGAGGTCAGGCTTCCGCCCTGCTATCACAGGCAGCTCAAGATGTTGGTGTTACTGATCTTTTGGCTCTGATTCCGAACGAGCCTCATGTATAACAAATCGCAGCAGTACGCGGCTGATGGCCGCCGGACGCCACTGACGCGTGGCCGCTTATCTCAGCGTTGAGGCTGTAGGAAAAGGTCAAAGGCTTTTTTCGGCCTTGACTCGATCAATAATTAAGCTAAAAATAGCGCCTATTCCTAAAATCCAGAGCACTTATCGTGGAAAGCAGACCTAGATTTTACGTAGGAACGTTATCACAAAAGGGCTCGGGGGTTTTCCTACAGCCTCGTTATGCACATCAGTGAGCTGGGCTCCTCAAGTATTTCTCCTGGCCCAGCCTCCCTGTTTTGACTAATAGTGTCGTTTACAACCACTGCTTCGGATAGCGTTGACCGGAAATAAGCCGGTGGTATACCACCCCGAAAGCCACAATCAGAACGGTGCCTGCCGCCACCGGCGTCAACAGGAAACCCCAGTGTTCACCTGCGAGCATGACGACTAGCGGATTAGCCCCTGCTGGTGGGTGGGTAGTGTTGGTCAGCATCATCAAGCTTACCGCTAGTCCTACTGCCAACCCCATCGACCAGTGGGTAACGCCCGCCAGAGCTGCTACAGACAGGCCGGTCGCCGTTGTTAATAGGTGACCTATGATGATGTTTCTGGGCTGTGCTAGTGGACTTTCCGGCAATCCGAATAGGATTACCATGGTCGCGCCAAAGGGAGCCATCAACCAGACGGAGGACTGATTAGCGCTGCCTAGGCTGCTCAAAGCGGTAATACACAGCATTGCCCCCAAGCCTGCTAGCAAAGGGACAAGGTAACGTGAAGTGGTCAGACGTTTGTACATGAGCAAAATCTCCAAAGTAGACAGATCGGTCTGCATAGAGTAGACAGTCTTGTCTACTGATGTCAAGATACGGATATCTGGTGTGATGTGGGTATAACCATGGATAAGCAAGAACAGCTAGTTCGTACCGCCTTTAAATTGTTTTACACTCGGGGCATTAACGCAGTGGGAGTGAACCTAGTGTTAGCGGAGTCAGGCATAGCCAAGAAAACGCTTTATCATCACTTCCCCAGCAAGCAACACCTAGTGGAAGCGGTCATCCGCTATCGTGACTGTAGCTACCGGGCTTGGCTTATATCGAGGCTGGATCATGTACTTTCAGGCAAACCCGCTTTGCTTGAATTATTTAGTGCTCTGGATGACTGGTTCCACAGCCGGGTGCCGGATATCGACCACTTCCATGGCTGCTTCTTTATCAATGCCAGCGCTGAATTCGGCGA
This sequence comes from Marinobacter sp. M1C, assembly GCF_023314135.1. Taxonomy (NCBI): domain Bacteria; kingdom Pseudomonadati; phylum Pseudomonadota; class Gammaproteobacteria; order Pseudomonadales; family Marinobacteraceae; genus Marinobacter; species Marinobacter sp. M1C. The sequence goes on along the minus strand of NZ_CP092289.1, from coordinate 4,528,672 downwards.
CCGAGACAATGTCATCCACCGGGCCTGTGCCGAGCACAAAGCTGATATAACGAGATTGATTCGAAAGCAGGTGGATGCGTTGTCTCTTCCGGACGGGGCAACAGAAGAGCTCACACGCTTGGTTGTTCTACTTAAGGAAGGGGCTACCTCAGTGGCGCACGTTCAGGGAAATCTTGATGCGGCGATGGAAGCCAAAAAAATACTGGAGAATATGCTGCATGATTATGCTGATGAATAACTTTGGTACTTGTGTTGCCTGAAGAAAATATCTTCGAGAAATCGATTGCGTAACGCCACAATACATAAGGAGTAGTGCATGATTTTCGAGCTACCTGCTCCTGAAACACTTGAGTCTGAATCATTGGTTAGCTGTATTGAAAATCGTCGCAGTGTGCGAGAGTACTCTAAAGCTCCCCTGCGTATTGATTCTCTATCCCAGTTACTGTGGGCTGCGCAAGGAATAACAGGCCCTGAGCAAAAAAAGGCAATACCTTCAGCGGGCGGACTCTACCCTTTGCAGATCCACATTTTGGTGCGGCGTATTGCGGAACTTGAGCCTGGGATTTATGAATACCAGAGTGGCAATCACTCTTTAAAACTACTTGGCAGCATCTCTCCAGAAGCGTCGATACGAGAAATGGGGATTGGCGATCAACCATGGCTAAATGACGCGGCCATCGTCATTGGGTTAGCTGGAAAGCTCGAAGTAGCCATCAGCCGCTTTGAATCGCAGGCACCCCAAGGAGAGCGTGGTTCTCGCTATGTGTATATGGAATCGGGAGCTTTAGCGCAAAATGTTCATCTTCAGTGCACGGCTCTAGGGGTTGGTTGTGTTTTGGTCGCAGGCTTTGATGATTCGAAGGTGAAGGAAGCATTTGGGTTCCCTTCAGATGTGGAGCCTACTGCGCTACTTTGTATCGGACAACGGTGGAGTGTCTAACTATGCATAACCAGCCACGTCACACGGATGATTTTTCTCCGCTTCGCTCCAAAAAAGCCACCGGTGCGCTTAGCGTTATGTTTCAGGGAGGGTTCAGTGCCTTACAAGATGAATGAGAAACAGCATGAAGCTGTTTTAGCACTAGATAGCTTTGATCGATATGATCACTTCGTCAGTAAGGTCGCTGATTGGCAGCAGTTGTGGGGCGTTAAAAGTCAGGAAGGCTGGCTTGTTCCGGTCGCACCGGAAGATTTTGAATATTTCCCATTGTGGCCGCATTACGATTACGCTCAGAAAATCACAGATGAGAATTTCCCCGGTCACACAGCAACAGAGATTAGCCTAGAAGAGTTACTCGGCCATTGGCTACCACTGTTCGAGCAAGATAAAGTGAAAGTAGCAGTCTTTCCAAATAAGGAATGGAACTTCTGGTGCATTGAGCCCCAGGTCCTAAAAGAAGAGTTGCTAAATGAAGTGGCCAAATACGAATAAAAACATAACAAATTGCGCAAGCGGGACAAAGTGCTGCGCACTTCGCCACTTCGCCACTTCGCAAGGCGTTGAGGCTGTAGGAAAAAGTCAAAGGCTTTTTTCGGCCTTGACTCGATCAATAATTAATCTAAAAATAGCGCCTATTCTTAAAATCCAGAGCACTTATCGTGGAAAACAGACCTAGATTTTACGTAGGAACGTTATCACAAAAGGGCTCGGGGGTTTTCCTACAGCCTCGTTAGGCCGTATATTCATCAAGAAAAGTTAGAGCAATACAATGAAAATAAAGAAAAAATCATTAGCAGATTCTATCCTTAAGGTTCAACAGATGAGCATGCAGGAAAAAGAATCGTTTTTTGATGAAATATATATTGAACAACCAAACCTCTTAGCTTCAGTTTTAGTGCAGCAGCAGATGGGTAACTCCCTAAAGCAAATGGAAGTACTGATAAACATACTACTTGTATCTTATGTCGCATTAAAAGAATCTGGCATAAAAATCTCAAAAATATCTGAAGATCTACAAGATAAAGAAATGGCTAGATTTGTAGCCTCTGTGAAATTTACCGAAGGCTTATCTCCATCCTCCATAGAGGATTCTTTGCAGCAGTACGTATCGTCTCAAAATGAGAAGATATTGTTAGCCTTTGCACTCAATGAAATGCTTGATTTTGGATTTACCCATTTAGAGAATGAAAACTCCAAATACCTTATTATGGCAGGAATCAATATAGTAAATTGTATATCTGCTGTAAAAACAGCCTAACAAACTGCTCAAATCGGACTCCGCAAGCCAGCCCGTTTTTTGCAAAGAGCCGCAAAAAATCGGTACAGCTTACTCCACCGTTTAGCAGGGCGTTAAATGCCAGTGACAGCAAGGTCCAGAGCTCCGACAATCTGGTCTCTGAAATGCGAGAGGGAACCAACCGGGTTTTTGAGATGCTTTTCTGGCACAGAGGAAATTTGTGGAGTTAGCAGTAAAAGTTCTTGGTCGGCAAAGCTGATTCCCGGCGTGAGTCCTTGCATGGATTCGCCACCAAAGGCGGAGCGTTTGCCCAAAGGGATGACGATTCGAGTTGCCAATTCGCTCAGGAGGCTGCTCTGAATATCGACAAGGTAAGGATAATGAGCTTTGCTAACTTTGCTCGGGTTGGGGTACACATCGAACTGTGACATTAGAACTCCCTGAATTCGTCGCCGAAGCATCCATGTTGTTCGACAAAATCGTTGTAATTTCTTATCGCAGCGCGATTTTCTTCAACCCATTGTGCTGCTTCGCGTTTGGAAAGCTCTTCTTTCAGGGCTCGCTCCAGAGTAGCCGACAGGTTGATGTTGAGTTCCCGAGTCTTGCGCAGTAGATCGCTATTGATGGAGAGGTTAGCTGCCTTTTTGGGTGCGGTTGCATTGTAGAGTTCGGCCATCAGAGTCTCCAGGTGGCTGTTTAATGCACGGGCTTAGTTTATGCGCACGCCAATGCGCATTCAAGCATTTAACCAGTGGCTGTTGTCGGGCGCGCCTGAGCTAGCGCTCCGGCACGCCGCAAAGCCACGGCGTTATGTTTTTTGCTGCACCCTCGACTACTATGATGTAATACATTGTAGTCAATCATATTGAGAGTACGGTCATGAGTGTCACTACAGTTCGCCTTCAGGCAGAAGTTGAAAAGCATCTGGAATCAATCGCTGGCAGGCTCCACCGGAGCAAAGGCTGGGTGATCAACCAAGCACTGTCGGAATACATAGCAAAGCAACAGCTTGAGCAAGAGCGTTGGAAGCAAACTCTGGAAGCAATGGAATCTGCAGCCCAAGGTAAGGTGGTTGATGCCAGCGAAGTTCATGGCTGGCTCAATAGTTGGGGAACTGAAAGCGAGCAGGATGCACCGAGGTCGGGTAAGTGAAACTGGTTTACACGGACGAAGCCATTGAAGATTTGAAGCGCCTCAGGGAATTCATTGTGATCCACAACCCGTCAGCGGCAGTCAGGATAGCCATTGAGCTGGTTGGTAAAATTGAGTTGCTGCCAGATTTCCCCAAAATCGGCACGCCAGTTGAAATGGCTCCGGTACCTGACTCTATTCGAGATATGGTTTTCGGAAAATACGTTGTTCGATATTCGGTTCATACCAGTGCCATCATTACTCTTCGGGTATGGCATGGCTTGGAAGGTGAACGATAGCAATTTAACCAGGCGCGGCACTCGGATGCCTTTGTTTCCGCTTCGCTGCGTTAACGTCACCGGTGCGCTTGGCGTTATGCCTCATTTTCCCAACCCCACCAGAAGGAGTTTTTCCATGAAGTTAGTTAGTGTTTTTGTTTTAGCCGTTGCGCTCGCCGGATGCGCCACGAACCAAGGCACACCAAACAATGCGCAGGCCTCGCGTACAGAAAGCTGCAAAGTCACGTCAGAGCGAGAGATCGCAGCATTGTTTGATCGTTGGAATCAATCACTACAAACTGGCGATCCTCACAAAGTGGTTGCAAACTACGCAGAGCGGTCAATTCTTCTGCCTACGGTATCAAACAAACCGCGCCTCACTCCAGTAGAGAAAGAGGACTATTTCCACCACTTTCTGGAAAACCGCCCTTCAGGAAAGATTGATTTGCGTAGCATTGAGCTAGGCTGCAACACTGCCGTTGATGCTGGGCTCTACACATTCACTTTCGCAAAAACAGGAGCCGCTGTCAGTGGCCGCTACAGCTACACATACCGCTGGGATGGGAAGCAATGGCTAATCACAAGCCATCACTCGTCCGCCATGCCCGAGAAAAAGTAACAGAGGCATAACCTGTCAACGCCGGTTTAAAGCTGACCCACTTATCGCCAATCTAAAACTGACCCACCGTTGGCGTTTAAGTGTTGGTAAATAGGTCTTTGCTGCTGGCCGTACCTGATCGTGCCTACAGTTTCCAATCTTGAACACGCCCGGATCGTTGCTCCAGACTTTGAGGCTTTGCTAGCAACAGTGGGTGCCAAATTTGTCTACGTCTTGGAAATAAACGATTTCGAAGGACGTACCTGGGAAAATGATGGCAGTGTCGAAGATATCGCAACGGGTAGTGCAGCGGGGCCAGCAGCGGTGTATTTGGTTACACATGGTTGCGCACCCGTTGGTGATACCGTTGTTTTGGTACAGGGACGATTTTACATAGGCCAAGCAAGCTTTATGCGACTGTTCAAGCAGGTTCTGAATTGAACGTGACATTAGAGGGTCCAGTCTGTTTAGTTGGAATCAGAATGCTAAGGCTTCCTAACAAAACATTGCAGCCGGACATCAGCAAAACTGGCGCCGATGAATGAGACGTTGGGCGCCACAAAGTGTGGCATTGATTCAGTGCAAGCGAGTGGTATGATATTGTCATACTTTATCTGTGTTAGGGGCACCAGCTATGAGCATGCACCGGAAAACTATTACGCTGACTGAGCAACAAAACGGTTGGGTGAAAGGTCAGATTGAAAGCGGCCAGTTTGGCAATGATAGTGAGTATATCCGCTATCTCATCCGGCGAGACCAGCAAGCCCAAGTACGTCTCGCCACGCTGAGGCGGGCTCTGTCTGAGGGTGAGTCAAGCGGGATACCTAAGCCGCTTGATATATCGGCTATCAAGACTGCTGGCCGTAAACGTATGAAAGCGGCTAATTAGTGTTCAATCTGAGTGTCACGCCGAAGGCGGAATCAGACCTCATCGGAATTTGGGTGTACACCTGCGAAGAATGGGGTGTTGATCAAGCGGACAAATACCTGGATCAACTGGAAGCAGGAATGCAGCAGCTGATTAATCATCCGTCACTAGGCGCGAACTACGCCCATGTTCTTCTTGGGTATCGCAGATTGCAGGTTGAGCATCACGCTGTTTTTTACTGTGTGCTTGAATCGGAGATGCTTATTGTTCGTGTCCTGCACGAGGACATGGATGCACCTGAAAGGCTTCTGGATTAGTGGCGACTATGTTTCCGGCGCAGCTGCAAGACTTCCATCCAGGCCCCGCTCCATTGTCGCCCAACAAACAGTTCCAGTTTGTTCCGGGCCAGATGGGCCCGCCACCGGACAGCCTTGTCGGCGCCTCGCTCTGTCAAGGCTGCCGCTGAACAAAAGCGTTGAGGCTGTAGGAAAAGGCCAAAGACTTTTTTCGGCCTTGAATCGATCAATAATTAAGCTAAAAATAGCGCCTATTCTTAAAATCCAGAGCACTTATCGTGGAAAGCAGACCTAGATTTTACGTAGGAACGTTATCACAAAAGGGCTCGAGGGTTTTCCTACAGCCTCGTTAGGCCAAAAAAGGAGAGCACTTTGTATTCAGGTAGTTGCTTATGCGGTGGGGTTCGCTTCCAGATCCTATGTGAGCTAGAGCCAATACAGATTTGTCATTGCTCCCAATGTCGCAAAGCGCAAGGCACTCCCTTTGCTACAAATACACCTGTCAAAGAGGCCGCTTTCCAGCTAGATAGCGGAGTTAAAATGCTCAAATCTTTTGAGGCATCGCCTGGCAAGCAGCGTGTTTTCTGCAGTGAGTGTGGCTCGCCGATCTACAGTAAAAAAGACGCGCTGCCTGGTGTGCTGCGCATTCGTGCGGGCCTCATCAATGAGCCGTTATCCTCAGAGCCAGTTGCCCATTGCTACACAGGCTCAAAAGCTAATTGGTGGCCCATAAACGATGACCTCACCCAATTCGAGGCCGGGTATGTCCCGCAAAATAGCAAGCCCTAACAAAACGCTGTTGCCGGACAATTTCTTCACCGCTTTGTGACTGAAAAATTGCAGCGAAGCTATGCATTAGCAGTTGCACTACTCCTCCCACATCTTGCGAGCTGAGTAAAAAAGGAATAATTTATACTCATGGACGAGTTTGAGTTCGACGAAACTAAAAGTCAGACCAATCTGGATAAGCACGGCATTGATTTCGTGGCCGCCCGAGTTCTGTGGAAAGATCCGTATCTATTGGAAATCCGCGCAAAATCAGAGGGCGAGCCAAGATTCGTGTTGATAGGCAAGATTGGGGAAAGACACTAGTCGGCGGTCGTCACATACAGGGAAAGCCGTATTCGTCTGATTTCGGTCAGGCGTTCCCGCAAGAAGGAGGTTGAGCTTTATGAAAGCTAGAGACTTCGATAAAAAATTCGAGGAAGGTCAGGACGATATTGTTGATGACCTAGATCTGTCCACGGTCCGCCGTGTCAATCAGGAACAAAAGCGAATCAACGTGGACTTTCCTGCTTGGGTCGTAGAGTCACTGGATCGTGAGGCGGCGCGCATTGGTGTTACCCGCCAGTCAATCATCAAGGTGTGGCTGGTTGAGCGACTTCAAGCAGAGTCTGCTAACAAGTGCGTCACTCGGACGCACTAAAGTGCGCCGGTGCGCTCAGCGTTGAGGCTGTAGAAAAAGGTCGGAGGCTTTTTTGGATCTAGAATTGGTCAATAAGTAATCTAAAAATAGCGCCTATTTTAAAAATCCGAAGCACTTGTCATCGAAAAAACGTCTAAATTTTACATAGGAGCATCATCGTAACAAGGCTCTATAGTTTTTCTACAGCCTCGTTAGGTGCGTAAAATCGTAATTCTCTGGAGGGAAAGTGAGTAACGAAATTTTAGATCAAATAGATATTTGGGAGTTGTTTGAAGTGGAAATGCGCAACGGCGGCACCGTCATATACATTAAAGAAGCCCGAAAATAACGAGTAGTGGGCTTTGTTTAGACTATAAAACAAGCCATAACCAGCAGCATAAATTCCTCGGCTAAACACAGGTTTCAAGCAAATGCCCAGCCAGCAAAAACTTGCCACACTCAACGAACAGTTCGCAATAGAAGGGCAGCTGCGATTCAACGCGACTGGCGATTTGATTGTGGCTGACATCACTAACCAGCACGCCACGGCAAGCATTGCCCTGCAGGGCGCGCAGGTGCTGTCCTGGGCTGCTAAAAGAGAAGCTAAAGGGGGTGCCGAAAGAGGTGCCAACGAGCAGCAACCGCTGATCTGGCTTTCAGACGAAGCGACGTTTATCGCGGGTAAAACTATTCGCGGCGGCATTCCAGTGTGTTGGCCCTGGTTTGGCGCGCATCCTGATCGTGAGGATTATCCCGCCCATGGTTTTGTCAGAGCCGCTGTTTGGGACGTGGTTGAAACCAGCACGACGGCTGCCGGGCAAACGAACATAGTATTTCGCCTGCCGCAAACGCAAGTGCCCCCAGCCTTATGGTCACACAACACCGAGCTAGAGCTACATGTCAGCGTCGGCGTAACCCTTGAGCTGAACTTGATCACGCGCAATCATGGGTTAGAAACCGTCACCATCAGTCAGGCGTTACACAGTTATTTTGCCGTGAGTGATATCAATGATGTGACGGTTAAGGGCCTGGAAGGCTGCCAGTTCATTGATTCCCTGGATGATTGGCAGCGTAAAGTCGAAATCACGCCGATTTGCATTGATGCCGAAATTGACCGCATTTATCAAAATACCAAGCCCGTCTGCTCACTCGAAGACAAAGGTTGGCAACGTCGTATCAACATTGAAACCAACAACAGCCGCTCAACCGTGGTCTGGAACCCCTGGATTGATAAATCAACCCGGCTGGGTGATATGGGGGAGGGCGGTTATTTGAACATGCTGTGTATTGAAACCGGCAATATTGCCGATGATCGTGTCAGCATTGCTGCGGGTGCGGAGCATTGTTTGTCGGTCTGTTATCGGATTGCGAAAAATTGAGTCGAGGCACTACAGGATTTTTACTCTGACCCTAAATATCCTGTATGAATGGCAAAATTATTTAATTTTATATACAAAATAGTTAATTCTAAAAGTGAGTGAAAATACTCCTAACAAACGCGTCAATTAGGACGCTCGAAGCTCGCGCCTATTACGCGGGCGTTATGCAATACGTTCGTCTTGACGTACGTATCTAATGGCGTACACTGATTAAATATTCAACACATCAGAGGTGCGTCATGACCGGAATTACGGCAACTGAGGCGCGCAGCAACCTTTACAGGTTGATTGACGAAACGGCCGAGTCCCATCAACCAATCGTTATTATGGGTAAACGGAACAGGGCTGTTCTCGTTTCCGAGGAAGATTGGTCTGCGATTCAGGAAACGCTTTACCTGTTATCTGTACCAGGTATGCGCGAGTCTATTCGAGAGGGAATGGAGACCCCTATGGATCAATGCGATGAGGAGCTGAACTGGTGACATGGAAGTTGGTTTACACCAAACAGGCCCAAAAAGATGCAAAAAAGTTAGCTGCCAGCAGCCTCAAGCCAAAAGCTCAGGGATTGTTGGCGCTGATTGCGGAAGATCCGTATCGGAGGCCGCCGCCGTTCGAAAAGCTCATTGGTGATCTTGCAGGAGCATACTCTCGCCGCATCAATATCCAGCATCGTGTTGTTTACGAAGTGCTCGAAGATGAACGAGTGGTAAAAGTTCTCCGGCTCTGGAGTCACTACGAATAATGCATAACCAGCCGCTGTTGCCGGACAATTTTCCCACCGCTGTGCGGTTCCACAATTGCCGCAAAGCTTCGCGTTATGTGTATAGAGAGAGGAGCTGTCTTGAACATAACGAATTTGCCTTTTGGCGTCACTGACTGGTCTGGAGTTGAGAAAACCGAGCATTCTGGCGAGCAGGGTGTTGCTTACTGGAGAACTCGAAACTTTGGTGACATCCGAGTTCGAATGGTCGAGTACAGCCCGGGTTATTTGGCCGATCATTGGTGTGCCAAGGGCCACATACTTCTTTGTCTCGAAGGCGAGCTTCATACTGAATTAGACGACGGCCGGCATTTCGTACTCAGGCCGGGATCGAGCTATCAGGTCGCAGACAACGCAGAACTACATCGCTCATCGACAGAGCTTGGATCCAAGCTATTCGTTGTCGACTAAATCCACATAACCAGGCCGTACCGGATGCCAAAACCTTCGCTGCGCTGCGGTTTTGTTTCCAGTGATGGCTAAGGCTGGCGGAACGCCCGGTAAACGAAGGGGCATCCGATTGGCAGATCGTGAATTGATTGAACTGGCAGATCCTCGAGTGCAGCACATGCCCGTCGCCGACTGCGGAGAATCTCTGATTGATGTAGCAAAGAGCGGGATAATCGCTTATGGCTCGCCTCCAGAGTGTCCCGAGACAGCGCCGTTTTATAGGATGTTGCGAGAAGAGGTCGTGAATAGGCTTGAAAAGGCGCAGCAACGGCTTCCAACAGGTCTGCAGTTTCGCCTTCATTCCAAAGCTACGCGTGTTGGCGGCGTTATACGTCAAGAGAGGCGCAGGCAATGCACCAAATTTTGGTATACGCAGATTCGTTGAGTTGGGGCATCATCCCTGACACTCGTGGTCGATTTCGATTTGACCAAAGGTGGCCGGGGGTTTTAGAGAATGCACTGCTCAATTCGGGTAAGTCCGTTCGGATTATTGAAGACTGTCTTAACGGTCGCCGTACCGTATGGGATGACCCTTACAAGCCGGGGCGAAACGGACTTGAGGGGCTAGAACAGCGCATCGAAATCAACTCGCCGTTGTCATTGGTTATCATGCTATTGGGAACCAATGATTTTCAGTCTATGCATAACTTGACCGCATGGCAGTCCGCACAAGGTTTAAAAACTCTGGTCGGGGCGATACGGCGCGCTCCTATTGAACCAGGAATGGAAGTACCGGCAATTGTGCTTGTGGCGCCCCCCGAATTGCAGAAGGCTAAAGGTAATATTGCGCCCAAATTTGAAAGAGCGGAAGACAAAGCCGTAGGTCTGGCTGACGCAATTCAAGTTGTGGCGGAAGAGTGTGGATGCCATTACTTTGATGCTGGTTCGGTTACTTCGACAAGTCGTGTAGATGGTGTTCACCTAGATGAAGACCAACATCGCACACTCGGTCTCGCGCTTGCCAAAGTAATACAACCGTTAGTCCAATAATTTTGCCGCATAACAAGTGCCGGTAACGGATGCCCTTGAAGTCGCGCCGTTCACTACTTGATCGAACACAAGTTGGATCTGTCGGTGTTTCACCCGAAATATCGCAATGACAACACCGGACGGCTGACTGACGATCCGGCCTTACGTTACTAGAGTTCAAGGTTGACAGGAATCAGAGTATCCTGCGGCTCACCGGTGTGCGCCGCGCGGCCGTTCTGGTTTATCAATTGCTTAGACGATCAAGGATTTCAAATTGCGATGCATATAATACGGAAGTTGATGCTTTCCAGTTTTTTCTGTTTCACCGCTGCTGCGGCATCCGCTGAGACCTTTGTATTCACGGCCATCCCGGATGAAGACGAAACCAAACTTGTTGAGCGTTTTCGCGGTGTCGCGGACTACCTCTCTGAGCAACTGAATGTTGATGTACGCTATATTCCAGTGAAGTCCTACGCGGCTGCCGTTTCAGCGTTCCGTAACAATCAGGTTCAGCTGGCGTGGTTTGGCGGTCTTTCTGGTGTGCAGGCACGCAGGCTGGTTCCGGGCGCTGAAGCCATCGCCCAAGGTGTTGAAGACGAAGCCTTCGAGACCTATTTTATTGCCAATACCAACACGGGTATTGAACCCGCCGCAGAGCTTTCAGAGCTGAAAGATCAGTTGCAGGGTAAAACCTTTACCTTCGGTTCCAAAGGCTCCACATCTGGCCGGCTCATGCCTGAGTTCTATGTGCGCGACACCTTTGGTGCAAAGCCTGATGACTTTTTTTCGCGCGTTGGCTTCAGCGGCAACCATACCCGCACCCTTCGCCTGGTTGAAGCCGGTACGTACGATGTAGGCGCGCTGAACTTTCAGGTTTGGGAGAAAGAACTTGGTGATGGAAACATAGACACCGATGCCGTTCAGGTGATCTGGAAAACGCCCGACTACCCGGATTATCAGTGGACGATTCGTGGCGATGTGGATGAGCGTTTTGGTGATGGTTTCAAGCAGCGTGTTACCGAGGCGCTGTTGAACCTCGATAACCCGAAACTGCTGGCAAGCTTCCCGCGTTCAGGTTTTATTCCTGCTTCTAACGCCGACTATGAGCCGATTCGTAAGACGGCTCAAGAGATCGGAATTCTCGATTAATGTCAGGCTTTGACCTTACGGACCTTACGGCCTCATTCAGCGGCAAGCGGGTTATAGGTCCGTTGTCGCTGAAGGTTAATCCGGGCGACAAAATCGCGCTGGTGGGTAAAAGTGGTGCGGGGAAGTCCACCTTGATTCGCCTGATTTACGAACGGATTAACCGGGATTCGTCTCTGATCCCTCAGGATCTTGGCCTGGTAAACGCCCTTTCGGTGTTCCATAACGTCTTTATGGGCCAACTGGATAAACATGCCACCTGGTACAACGCCCTCACGCTTGCCCGCCCGTTCGCCAAAGACAGGGCTGAAGTGCTGACCTTGTTGCAGTCACTGGGTATCACGGAAAAGCTATGGACACCCGCAGCCTCTCTGTCCGGTGGGCAGCGCCAGCGTGTTGCTATCGCGCGTGCGCTTTACCGTAACGCAGCCGTGCTACTGGCCGATGAGCCGGTTTCTGCACTCGATGGCCCCATGGCGAACTCGGTCATGATGCAACTGCGTGATCGCTTCACCACCAGTATTATTGCGCTGCACGATGTGGACCTCGCACTGAATTACTGTACCCGAATCGTTGGCATTCAGGATGGCCAGGTCGCCCTGGATCAACCCAGCGAACACCTTGCAGCGGCAGACATTGTATCTTTTTACTAGGTAACGCGGCCCGTTCTATGCCCTCTTCCCCAACGGTTCGTGTCAGCCTGATTTTCCTTGCCATCGCCTTGGTTGGGTTGCTGTTTGCGGATATCGCGGTGACCACCTCCAACCCCTGGCGGGATCTCGGTAATTTCCTGTTTGGCATCGCAACGCCCAACTTTTTCAGCACTGAAGGGTTGATGACCGCACTGTTGAGGACGGTCGCCTTTGCCTTTGTCGGGGTTGCGCTTGGGAGTGTCGCAGGCTTCCTGATGGCATTGGCTTACCGATCCCTGCCCGTGCGGATTTTTTGCGCCTTTATTCGCGCCATTCACGAGCTTTTCTGGGCGCTGATCTTTCTGCAGTTCTTTGGTTTTCACCCACTCACGGGCGTATTGGCCATCGCCATTCCCTACGCCGGGATTTTCGCCAAGGTCTATTCAGAAATCCTGGAAGAGGCCGATCCGGAATCTGGCCGTGTGCTGCCGCCCGGCACTGGGAATATGTCGGCGTTCCTTTATGCCCGTATTCCCGATTGCTGGGTAAAGATGCGCACCTACACAGCCTACAGGCTGGAATGCGGCCTTCGCTCCAGTGCCATTCTTGGGTTCGTTGGCCTGCCCACACTGGGTTTTTATCTTGAGGCATCTTTCTCCCAGGGGCTTTATTCCGACGCTGGCGCGATGCTGATTCTGTTCTATGTATTAATCGCCACCATGCCGCTCTGGGTAAGGCCAAAGCTTCTGCCCGTGTACGTTCTTGGCGCTCCGTTTTTTCTTGGTGAAGGGTTGCCCATTGTATGGGGCAATGTGCAGCGTTTTTTCACCGAAGACATCGTGCCTGCGCCATTGCGCAACGGGGAAGGTTTAACGGGGCTAACGCCGTGGCTAAGTGATTTGATGATCAATGAGGCCCTGCTGGGCATCTGGAACACCCTTGTGCTCACCCAGATCGCGCTTGTAGCGACAGGGATTCTGTCGTTACTGGCATTCCCCTTGATATCAAACCACTTTGGCGGGCCTGTACGGCGCAGTGCCGGGCATGTGGTTCTGGTGATCGTACGGTCCACGCCTGAGTACATTCTGGCGTATATTTTGCTGCAACTCTGGGGGCCTTCAATGCTGCCTGCGGTGGTTGCTTTAGCGCTGCACAACGGTGGGATTATCGGGCACCTGATTGGCCGGCAAACCAATTCCATTAAACTCCGCGCAGACGCTGCAGAAGGTTTCAACCGTTATAGCTGGGAGCTGGTACCCCGCGTATATCGCTCATTTCTGGCGCTTCTGTTCTATCGCTGGGAAATCATCATGCGGGAGACAGCCATACTGGGGATTCTCGGCATCTACACGCTTGGCTTCTATGTAGACAGCGCTATTCAGAACATCCGGTTTGATCGTGCCATGGTGCTGATTCTGGTAACGGCTCTGCTCAACATTGGAATTGATACTCTTGGGCGTTATATTCGCCGCAAGCTCGCCTTGCAAACCATGCCGACCTGCTGAACGAGAAACCGTTGACACCAAGGCTAGGGGTGAACAAAAGTGCGATCCGGACACGGCTGCTTTCGAGCCAATGCGGCCCTTGGAGTGGTAGAGTTGCGGATGCCAAACCACCTACATCAACGGGAGTAAGAGCATGGAGATCGAACGCTTTATTGCTGACTGCATCACTGCCAACGAAGAGACTGATGCACAAGCCGCCGTCAACGAAGTACTTGCCCGAGCGGTCTCTACACCCGCAGCTGTGTTGGCCGCGCTAGGCGATCCAGGCAAGGCAGGACTAAATGTACTTCTAAGCTCCCCAACGCTGACGATATTTGCCGCCACGTGGACTCCGCAGATGAATCTCATGCCTCATAATCATCTGATGTGGGCTAACATCGGAATCTACACAGGCCGTGAGGACAACATTTTTTGGAAAAGGACGTCTGACGGAATCAAGGCATTCGGTGCAAATGCCTTGTTTGTAAAAGATACCGCAATGCTAACTGAAGACGCACTACATTCTGTTACCAATCCGTTGCAGCGTTTTACGGGTGGCATTCACATCTATGGCGGTGACTTCTTTGATACCCAGCGGAGCCAATGGAATTCAGAGACACTTGAAGAAGAGTCTTCTGATGGCACCAGGATTCGCGAGATTTTCCAACGTGAAAACGAAAGACTGGGCCTCCAGCGCTGCTGAGCTTAAGCGTTACGCGCAAAATACAGACGTTAGCAGCCCAGGTTTCTGACGTTGGTTATTGGGAGAATATTTCATGTCGAAGAAAGTAGTCATGTTTGAATACGAGAAAGAAACAAAAAACAGTGTTCGCTATAAGGAGGTCCCTGATGAAGGAACTGCTCCGATCGTGGGTACTTTGTATGTTCAGAAGTGGTTTGCTGGTAACAGCAAATCTATTGAGATAACGATAGACAAAAAAGACTAGCTGGCTCGCGATTATTCCTGCTGCAGGCGTTATACCTAGAGGGTCACCATGGATTGGCTAAATTTCATATTATCCGTCATTGAAGCAATCGCATGGCCAGTAGCGTTTGTTGCTGCGGTGGTATTTCTACGCCAGGAATGGGTTGACGTCATCCAAAGTCGCCACAAAGCTTCGTTTTACACGTTAACCCGTTTTTTTTGGGGTTTTGGTTTCAAACGGTAAGACACTCGTCATTTCAACAACATTGGGGTATCCAGTATGTTTTCCGGCCTGAGCGCATTTCCTTTGACCCCGATGAATGAACGCGGTTTGGACGAAGCGGCGTTTGTTCGATTGATTGGGCGGCTTGTCACCGCCAACGTCGACTCAATCGGCGTACTCGGCTCGACCGGGAACTATGCTTACCTGACCATGGCGGAGCGTGCGCGGGTGGTAAGACTTGCGGTGGAACACGCAGGAAATGTCCCAGTGGTGGTGGGTATTGGTGCGCTGCGTACGCGCGATGTGCTTGCCTTGGCTGAAGACGCAGAGGCTGCGGGTGTCTCTGGGGTACTGTTGGCACCAATGTCATATCAGAAGCTGCGCCCAGAGGAAGTTTTTGGGCTCTATGAAGCGGTAACGCATGCACTGTCGATACCGCTGTGTGTTTACGATAATCCCGGTACCACGCAGTTTGTGTTCAGTGACGAGCTTCATGGCCAGATAGCACAACTTCCGAACGTAGCATCCATCAAGATTCCGGGAGTGCCTGAGGATCCTGTTACGGCAAGATCGAGAGTGGAACGACTTCGTGCACAGATTCCTTCACACGTCACTGTGGGCGTCAGCGGCGATGGTTCTGCTGCAAACGGATTGAACGCCGGCTGTGATGCCTGGTATTCGGTGATCGGGGGCGTGTTTCCCTCCACCGCACTTGCGATTACTCGCGCAGCCCAGGCTGGGAATGCGAAGGAAGCGATACGCTTGTCGGAACGATTGCAGCCGCTGTGGGAGTTGTTCAGCGAGTTTGGAGGCAGTCTTCGCGTTGTTGCAGCTGCTGCAGAGTTGCTGGTGCTCGTTGAACACCCGTGTTTGCCGTTGCCGCTCAAGGCCTTGGATGGAGAAGGGCGCCGACGACTCGGGGAATTGATTGATGAACTGGATTTATCCTGACGGGGCTAACCCGCTGCGAAGCAGAGGGTTAGCCTTTCTTTAATCACTCAAAGAGGGAATTATTCAACGCGGGTTAAGGTAACGTCGATGTTGCCACGGGTCGCGTTTGAGTAGGGGCACACTTTGTGCGCTTCGTTGATCAGCTTTTCAGCCTGAGCATCGTCCATGCCCGGCAATGAAATTTTCAGCTCAACTTCGATACCAAAACCCCCCGGAATCTCACCGATGCCGACTTCGCCTTCGATTGAGGCTTCTTCCGGCATTGCCAGCTTGTCGCGGCCCGCGACGAACTTCATGGCACCAATAAAGCAGGCAGAGTAACCAGCAGCGAAGAGCTGCTCAGGGTTTGTTCCTTTGCCACCGGCACCGCCAAGTTCTTTCGGAGTGGTCAGCTCAACATCCAGAATACCGTCTGATGAGATGGCGCGACCGTCACGGCCACCCGTGGCTTCGGCGGATGCGCGATAAACGATTTTTGCAACAGACATAATGTTTGCTCCTTTCGACGAGCCGTTTTGATGGCTCCTCGTTTGCGTGATTAACGAGTGCGCAAATTGTAAGCGCTGTTCGATTACTAAGTTAGCGCACAAATAGATTGTGCGCAAGATAAATGGCGGAAGTGTAATAAGCGCGTGCCAGGTGAAGGAGCTCAGGTGGGTGTTTTCAGATTACTGCGCAGTTTGATCAGCTGCTGTTTCAGTTCCATAAGGTCGGCGACTGACTGACCACTGACATTCACAATGCAACCCGGTATATCCTTGGCTTGGTCCTGAAGAGCCCGGCCCTGTTCTGTGAGATGCAATTCAACCACGCGTTCATCGTCTTTCCGGCGTTGCCGGTTCAGCATACCGTCCGACTCGAGCCGCTTGAGCAGAGGCGTGAGCGAGCCGGGGTCTGTCAGCAATCGCTTGCTGATATGGCTCACGGTTATCCCGTCTTCCTCCCACAAAACCAGCATGGCCAGATACTGCGGATAGGTCAGATTTAGGGATTTTAGCAGTGGCTTATAGGCTTTGGTCATCATTAAAGACGTCGAGTAGAGGGCAAAACACAGCTGGTTATCGAGCAGAAGCTCGGAGTAGGAGTCGTTGTCAGGCATGAAAGATCCATTGTGTCGGCGGCGATAAAAGCCATCGCGCTAAGTATTTAACTCCGAGTGTACGGCGTTTTTTAGGGGTTTTTCCAGTGAACATGACTGGCAGCACTGAAAGAGCTCCCCTGCGTTTGGTTCCTTTCGCTAGGCTCCGGTGCGGTTTACCATTAGTGTCAATGACCTAAAGTTGCCAACGAGTTTTTTATGAAAGAGCTTCTAGAACAACATGATTTTATTGTCGCTGAGGCCGCCATCGTCGAAAGGCTCCGCCGCAACAAACTGATAGAGCTAGACGGCAGACTGATGCATGCCCCCCTGGTATTTACTGAAGAGGGTAGGGCTGCACTGACGAACCTGTATCAGGAATATTTAGGCATCGCGGAAGCCAATGACAGGCCTATCTTGCTTTGCACACCGACCTGGCGGGCAAATAAGGAGAGAGTGCAAGCCTCAAACCAGCGGCAGGACATTAATGTTGAGGCCGCCACGTTTCTAAAAGAACTGGTTGCCGAAGAACCTAGAAAAGTACCCGTTAAAGTTGGTGGCCTGATAGGCTGCAAGAACGATTGTTATTTGCCTGACGAAGGATTGTCACTGAGTGAAGCGAGCGAGTTTCATCAATGGCAGATCAATCAGCTAGCCAGTGCAGAAGTTGATTTTCTAATGGCAGTAACCTTGCCCTCTGTAGAGGAGGCGGCTGGAATTGCTTTAGCCATGGAAGCAACTGGATTACCTTACATTATCAGTTTCGTGATCGGCTCTGATGGTAAGGTTCTGGATGGAATGGACATCCAGAAAGCAATTGAATACGTGGATTCCAAGACTGTGAACCACCCGCTCGGCTATTTTATTAACTGTTCCTACCCGTCATTTTTGAACCCAAAGACTCTTTCTGAAAAAGTATTTGAGCGGCTGATCGGTATTCAGGCGAACGCGTCATCTCTTAGCCATGCGGAACTAGACGGTTCCACAGAGCTAAAATCTGAATCTGTTTCGGAGTGGGGTAGCCTTATGGTTCAGCTGAACCGGGATTTTGGACTAAAAGTACTAGGCGGTTGTTGTGGCACCAGTGGCAAACACCTCCGTTATCTAACAGAAAATATTGTTTAGCACGTAAAGCAATCGAGCAGCATGAAGATAATATTTTTTCATTAACAAATCGGATCACCAGATGCGTAATGCACGCTGCTGCCAAGGAGTAAATGATTTGCCTGAATTGAAGACTTTTGGCCTTTTTATCATCACTGCATTAGCGGAAATTCTTGGCTGTTATTTGCCATATCTTTGGCTTCGGGAAGGCAAAACAATCTGGCTTCTGGTACCCGGTGCTCTGAGTTTGGTCGCGTTTGTCTGGCTGCTGTCGTTACATCCAATGGCGGCGGGCAGGGTGTATGCAGCCTATGGTGGTGTTTATATTTTTATGGCGATTTTGTGGCTGTGGACAGTCAACGGAATTCGACCAACAACATGGGACATAGTGGGCTCTGCGGTGGCACTTTTGGGCATGGCCATCATCATGTTTGCGCCTCGCACCACGTAACCCGTCAATTAAGTGGGTTATCTGCAACGTTTGGTTCCTGAAGGATGAGAGCTTACCAAGCGGGCGCACCGCTTCCTTCGCTTCAGCGTTAAGCCTCAGGATGGACAGATCCTATAAAAATCTTGCTGCCGGCAAATTTAGTCATTACTTTTGATATCTCTATTGTTTATTCCTTCTGTTTGGCCAGGGGGAATGCCATTCATATTCAGGATGATACATTCTATGTTAGGCGCTTTTGGCTTGGTAACCCCGGCAGAGATACTGTTCGGACGGGGGCACATAGCCCAATTAAACGATCGGGCGACAAAACTGGGTACGCGAGCATTAGTAGTGCATGGTAGAAATCCAGGCAGGCTCTCTGGTGTCTTTGCGTCATTGAAGACCGTCGATATCGTGCAAACGCTGTCCATTGAGAAAGAGCCAGATCTGCAAACACTGATGGAGGCTATTGATCACGGCAAGTTACTGGGAATAGACCTGGTCCTCGGTATCGGCGGTGGTTCTGTTATGGATGCCGCTAAAGTACTTGCGGCTATGCTGCCCAGTCAGACAGATTTGATCAGCCATCTGGAGGTCGTCGGAAGCGGGTTGCCACTGTCAGCCAAACGCCTGCCGTTGATTCTGGTTCCCACCACCTCTGGCACAGGTGCAGAAGTCACTCGAAACGCGGTTATTGATATTCCGGAAGCCCAGCGCAAGGTGAGTCTCAGGGATAACCAGTTACTCCCGGATCTTGCTTTGGTAGACCCTGCGCTTACCGACAACTGCCCCCGGCAAGTCAGCTTATACTCGGGGCTGGATGCTGTTACTCAGGTAATCGAGCCGTTTCTTTCGTCGCGCTCAAATCTGTTTACGGACATGTTGTGTCAGGAGGCTATCCCCAAGGGGCTCCAGGCTTTAAAGCAACTTATGGACAGGGAATCTGAAGACGCGCGTGACTCGTTGGCTCAGGTGAGCCTTTTCGGTGGCCTTGCGCTTGCGAACTCGGGGCTGGGTGTTGTTCACGGCATTGCTGGCCCGTTAGGCGGACTATGCGGTGCGCCGCACGGCGCGATATGCGGCGCATTGTTACCAGCGGGCATAGCGGCTAACCGCGATAACGTAGTTGAAGTAGGTCACATCGCTCGTATCGATCGGGTGATTGACTGGATTGCTGAAGTATTTGAGACCTCCAGAGGCCAAGCATTGCACCGTTTTCGGCAATGGATTATTCAGAATGGATTACCCGGTCTTGCGTCAATCGGAGTGACGGAGGAACACATTATTTCAGCCTCACAAGCAGCGGCCAGCTCGTCCTCCATGAAGGCCAATCTTGTGGTTTTGTCCACTGCGAGCATAGAAAACGTGATGCGCCATTCTCTATGATGACAACCCTGACATGCGGCCAAAAGAGACCTGATTGCGCCCTTGCAGCTTGGCCCGGTAGAGTTCCTCATCGGCCCTGGCAATAGCTTGGTCCAGGGTGACATGTTCAGCATGGCGGCTGGTGACACCGATGCTGATGGTGCATTGAATCAGCCTGCCGCGGTCATTGGTCACCAGCTGCTCAATATTGTGGCGGAAACGTTCGGCCACTTTGAGGGCCTCCGCCTCGCTCGTTTCCGGCAACAAAAGAGTGAATTCCTCACCCCCCCAGCGGGCCAGGAGGTCGCCGCGGCGCCGCGATCTATCAAGCTCGTCAGCAACTGCCTTCAAGACCTTGTCGCCGACGGCATGGCCATATTGATCATTGATGTTCTTGAAACGGTCAATATCGATCATAGCCACACAGACGTTTCTGTTCTTGCGCGTGACCAGGCTCCATAGTGATTCGGCGACAGGCAGAAAACCGCGCCGATTGTTCAGGCCGGTCAGCAGGTCAGTCTGTGCATTTTGTTCGGCTGCCGTCCGGGCCTCTTCGTTTTTACGAACCAGATCGGCCAGCGCCAACATCAACAGTATGGCATCCACTACCATGCCGATGTCCACGGCGTAGTAGCCAAGCTGGGTATAAGGAATCATGCCGGTTACCGTTGAGGCCGTAATCGAAGCGCCAACAACGGAGGCTAATGTGCCCAGCATGAAATAGCGTGCGGACTGGTTGCCCGCCACCCAGCTCGACACGCCCATGTAGACCATCAATACACTGAACACCGGCACAACCAGGAATGCCAGGCGCAACGCCAGGCCCTGTTCGTCTAAGGCGAAACAGGCAGCAAAAAGCGCAAAATAAGCCACGCTGATTGTCTGGAGGGTTCTGTGGAACCGTGGTTGGCAGCGCTTGATGTTCAGAAAATTCGTCGCAAACGCCAAACCGGAACTGGCAAAACACAGCATCAGCAGGGGTGGCGCCCATTGTTGCCAGCCCACCGCCTCGGGCCAGAGCAGGGCCATTCCGATACCGTTGTAGGATGCCGTCGTGGCCACAAAGCTGCCGGTGTAGAGCGAGTAGAGCAGATAACGCCGCTGCCGAAGGCCGGCGAACAGCATCAGGCTGCAGGCCGAAAGTGCAAACATGACGCCGTAGACGAAGCTGTAGAACGCCGTTTCTGACTGCTCTCGACTGTGGCTGGCCGCAATACTGGAAAAATACAGTGGCACCACCATTGGGTCTGCTGTCTCAATCCGCAGCAACAGGCGTGTCTCGCCGGGCGGAAACGGATAGTCGGCACTGGGTATGCGTTTGGCGAGGGAGCGCTCATTCAGCGGAATACGATCACCACCGATAAAGTGCTGTGGCAGCCGGCCTTCTGTGATGAAAAAGAAGTCGACGTGCTCCAACCAGCCTGTTCTGACGGACACGCGGCGGAAAATGGTGTCATCGGTCGGATTGAGAACATTCGCCACCAGCCAGATCGCACCGGAATTGATGCCTCTGGTTAACACGCTGGACTCAGGGTACTTCAGAACAGTGGGATTCCCGCGAATCAGGGACTGAACCTCGTCAACGGAGAGCGCCTCTTCTTGTTCAGCGAGAAATGCCATCTGACCGACCACTGCGTCCTGGTATACGGTTCGAACGTCAATGACAGGCACTGCTCCGTCATCGGCATCGGATTCAGCCCGCGCGCACGTTGTCAGGTTCACAATAATCAGAAGAAAAATGAGGGGCCAATGCGATCGCACTTAACTGTTTATCCGTTAATGTCATTTTCGTAGAATATAATTAAATCGCCAACATGTCATATCTGGCGTCATTGTTCTGCACGAGCGCGTCGCAGAAGGTGAAGGCCCTGTGCGATTTATCAGGTCAGACACGTGTCGGTTCTGATCGCAGGGGAGCATGCGCATTTCGAGCCCATGGTGCAGACGTCGCATGAGATTGTCGGAATGATGGAAAAGAAGGTTAATGGCTGCTCGCCCGCTCTTCCTGCAGCTTGGCCCGAACGTTTATCAACACGTTGCCGTGCCAGGCTGAAAATCTATTCTTCGTCGCTGAAAGCCGACCGGTGGAACTCTGCGGCTTCTCCAGCTTCCTTGACGCCTGCTTCCCAGAGTTTGGGTACGTCGCCACCCGTTAGCACCTCAAGCACAGCGTGAACACCTTTGGCCAGCGAGGAAAGGTTGTACCCACCCTCCAGAACGAACGCGAGCTTGCCCTCGCAGTGTGTGTCAGCAATGTCCTGAACGATTCTGGTCAACACTTTAAAACCGTCATAGGTGAGGTTCATCGCCATATCGTTGTGGTGGGGGTCAAACCCTGCCGAGACCAGTACCAGGTCCGGTTTAAAGCGCTCTGCGGCGGGCACCAGTATGTCTCGGAAGACCTTCTCGTAGGCAATGTCGCCGGTGGTTTCTGGAAGTGGGACGTTGATGGTGTAGCCTTCACCTAAGCCAACACCCACTTCTTCAATCAGACCAGATCCGGGATAAAACGGTGCGGCGCAATGGGTGTCAAAGAACAGCACATCCGGGTCTGCCCAGAAAATATCCTGGGTGCCATTGCCGTGGTGCGCATCCCAGTCAATGATCAGAACACGTTCACAGCCCAGCTTTGCCTGGGCATGGGCGGCCGCTACGGCAACGTTGTTCAGTAGGCAGAAGCCCCGTGCACGCACGGGCTCGGCGTGATGTCCTGGCGGGCGCACAAGGGCGAAGGCGCTTTGTGCCTCACCCTTGCAAACGCTTTCCACGGCAGCAATGGCGTTGCCGGCTGCCGCGGTGGCCGCTTTGATACTGTCGGGGGAAACCGCCGTGGTGTCTCTGTCGAGCCAGGCGCGTTTGCCATCCAGTGAAAAGAGATGGTCCAGATAGGACGTGATGTGCACGCGTGCCAGTTGATCGTAGGTGGCAGCGGGCGCTCCTGACTGGAAATGAACGCCGGGTATGGGGTTTTTATCCAGATGCGCTTTGATCGCCGCCAACCGCCCCGGATGTTCAGGATAGCTCCATTTAAAATCCAGTCCCTGGAGAATAGTCCTGACTCGTTTTTCTACCCGGCTAGGAATGAACGGCAGATCCACCTCGGGATTATGCCCCAGCATTATCTCATCATAAAACACATTGACACTGCGATCGCCGATCACAAGACACTCTCCTTCTTGAGCTCTTTCGGTTGCTTGCCGTAGCTATCGTTTCGAAACAGTTTCGAAACGATTTCGACAAGCTCCTCATGGTTGCTGTGACGCAAGGGCTTCCTTCACAGTTGAGGTGAAGGCCGCGGCGCGAATACCCGTGGTTTTAAAGCCTAATTTGGTCCACGCTGCTTTAGCCTCTTTATTAGATTTAGCATATTCGAGGACCAGCTCATGTACATTGTGGCTTTCCGCAAACCCAACCAGCTCTCGTAGCAGGGCCTTGAAAACACCAAGGTTCCGAAACTCGGGCGCCACCCACACATCGTCAATTATTCCTGATCTAAAAACCAACGCTTCCGCTTGTTCCCAAATTCCTTGACTGTGCCACACATAGATATAGCCCATTCCGATGAGGCCGGCATCCGGGTTCTCGGCCACAGCCAGTAATTTATTATCATCTCCCAATGAAGAGCGCAGCACATTCAATAGCCGGTTATGCTCAATT
This sequence comes from Marinobacter sp. M1C, assembly GCF_023314135.1. Classification (NCBI taxonomy): domain Bacteria; kingdom Pseudomonadati; phylum Pseudomonadota; class Gammaproteobacteria; order Pseudomonadales; family Marinobacteraceae; genus Marinobacter; species Marinobacter sp. M1C. The sequence continues at coordinate 4,505,366 of NZ_CP092289.1, read as the reverse complement.
TGCCTGAGATTCTGCGGCGGTGATCCAGAAACATGCAGCGCAAGTTTAGCGAGGAACTCCACGAGTACCGGAAGGTCCTCTTCGCGTGCTTCCCGAAGCACAAAGGTCGCTTTACCGGCTTTTTTTCTGGCCATGAAAGACTCCTGGAACTGAATGACGCAGAACAGACTCCACTGAAGATCAATCGGAGCTGTATCTCCCGTTTACTTTAGCCTAACAATTCAAAGCTCTCCTGCTTCATTTCAATTTCCCGACTATTAATTGCCGTATTGCGCATGCTCTGCTCCAGAAGCTGGCGGCCGGGCTTCGGCTGTCCGGTTTTCTGTACCTTCGAGTGGCTACAGCAGCGTGAGAAAATTCCGGTTGAACGTCAAGCCCGGGTAACGTACTGACACAGTCACAGAACTGTGTCAGTGGATGAAACTCTGCTTGCCAAGGGAACGTATGTATTACAGTTATATGAAATTTATAAAGATTCACCTAAATTTAGCACATTTTATTATTCACTTTAATTTGAATTTATTAAATATTATTTATTTTGTTGGTATTATCTAAGATTTACATTAGTACTAATAGACAGTTGTTTTTTACTGCCATATACGATGTGATTTAGTGCGAGAGTTATGATTATGGGTACTAATACTGATGTGCTAACAAGAAATAATGTTGCCGTTTTAGGTGAAGGCAATATAACGGTGCTGTTAGCAAATGGGTTTGGATGTGACCAAAATATGTGGCGATTTTTATTGCCGTATATTAAGGGCGACTATAAGATTATTTTATTTGATTATGTGGGATCGGGTAAATCTGACGTATCGCAGTTTCAGCAACATAAATATCATACATTAGATGGGTACGCCGAAGATATTCTAGATGTGTGCAATGCATTATCGCTTAATAATGTTTATTTAGTTGGTCACTCTGTCAGTAGTATTATCGGTTTGTTGGCTGCTATCAAAAAACCAGAGTATTTCGCCAAACTGGTTATGGTATGGCCAACACCTTGTTTTTTGAACTTTCCTCCTGAATATTTTGGTGGTTTTGATGAGGCAGATCTGCATGAATTGTTAGGCTTAATGGATAAAAATTACATTGGCTGGGCCGAGTATCTAGCACCCTTAGTGATGGGCGTTAATAACTCGGAAGCGCTGACTGATGAACTTTAAAGCAGTTTTTGTTCTACTGACCCTCTCATTGCTAAAAGCTTTGCTAAGGCGACATTCTTTTCTGACCACAGAGAAAATTTAAGTCAAGTTACACATCCAACATTAATATTCAAAAGTGATGATGACGCCTTAGCCGATAAGTCAGTTGGTGAATACATGCAGAATGAAATACAAATTGCATCAATAGAAATCATTAAAGCGGAAGGGCACTGTTTACATACGACGCACCCTGAAAAAATCGCACCTCTATTAATAAAATACCTAAATGAAAAATAACTTGGCTAATATTGATAATGAATTTATGTTGGATAATTTACCTTGCGGCGCGCTGGTCACGAGCGCTGAGCATGTCATTCTTGATGTGAATGATTATTTTTTTAATGAGTTTTGTTGGGATAAAAGCCTTCTTGTTGGCCGTAATGTCGAAAGCATTTTAACGAAAGCATTTTAACGAAAGCCTCTAAAGTTTTTTATCAAAGTTATTTTATTCCCACATTATTGCATGAAAAATATTGTGGAGAAATGCAGTTGATTATTGTAAATAGAAATGGAATACGTATTCCTATTACCGTTAATGCAAAGATAGGTGTGAATGGAAATGTCTATTGGGCTTTTTTTGATGCAAGCAATAGAGACAAGCTGTATGAAGAGCTTATTCAAGCTCGTGAAAAATTGGAATTGCAAGCCCTCGAGTTGAAGGAGTTGGCGTCCATCGATGAGTTAACAGACCTTTTAAATAGGAGGGAAGTTAAATCTCGATCAATACCTGTTTTGTCTCAGTTTTCCAGAACGAAAAACTCCTTGTCGATTCTTATGATCGATATAGATTTTTTCAAGCGAATTAATGATAGGCATGGCCATTCAGAAGGAGACAAGGTATTAAGATATTTTGGTCGGTTGTTAACAGAATGTGGGAGGGAAAGTGATTTAATTTCTCGGTTTGGCGGGGAAGAGTTTTTGATTTTATTGCCGGACACTAACTTAGAACAAACGATGATTTTTTCGAAAAGACTGCACGGTCTAGCGAATAAGATATTAATTGACGAAGAAGCGTTAACCGTAAGTATTGGGGTTAGTTTATTTGATGGTGAAATGTCTTTCGAAGAGATGGTAGGTAAAGCTGATATCGCGTTATATAAAGCGAAAGACTTGGGTAGGAATAGAACTGAAGTGTTCTCCCTAATATAGCCGCCCGGAAACACTGACTTTTTATTCAACTTATCTTTCTTCTCCCGATTATTAGGCGTACGTTGTTTGTATGGCGCCTATCGGCTGGAAAACCGGCTCAGACACGCCGAGCTCACCCCAGGTGGGTAAATGGAGAAAGCTATGCCAGGGGTAAACGATACGCACAAAGTTGAAGCGCTGGGCTCGCAGGGAATTTACAGAAGTATCGCTAACCAGATCAGCTGGGTGATCATCGGCGTCAGCGTTTTTGTGTTTCTGTCATGGGTCTTTGATATCGAAGCCGGGAAGCGAGTGCTGCCCGCCTTACAGTCAATGAAGTTCAACACGGCAGTCTGCTTCATCGCTTGTGGCGTCATTCTGAGGCGTAAGTTAGGCGCTAAGGCGCCCGGCCGCGATCCGGTCGCGGCGTTTTTGATTGTTTTTATACTTCTGGTATCGGGCCTCACGATTTTCGAATATGCGTCAGGTTGGTCGCTTGGCATCGATAATCTTGTGTTTTTGGACACGGCAACCGCGCCAGAGAACGGGCCCGGGCGGATGTCGGGAGCCACGGCGCTGTGTTTCAGCTTGATCGGTTTCGCGTGGCTGGCCAGTATGTCTCCGATACGCCACTCCACTGTGATGATGCAACTTCTCGCCTTGGCAATGACCATTATCAGCAGCGCAGCGCTGATCGGCTTTGTGTTTGGCGTGAAGGAGTTCAGGTTGCCTGTTTTCTCGACTATGGCCCTGCACACGGCCTTGCTGTTCGTGCTCTGTGGTCTGGGCACTCTGCTCGTGCAGCCCGGCGAAGGCCTCATGAGCTCGGCCACCAGTCGTTACATTGGTGGCCGTTCGCTGCGGCGCCTGCTGCCGTTCATTGCGGTGACTCCAATCCTTACGAGCTGGCTGAGCATGCAGGGCGTGTTGGCTGGCTACTATTCCGAGGCATTCGGCTTCGCACTGAGCAGTCTGTCCAGCATCCTGGTGCTGGGCTTTGTCAGCTGGCTTGGTGCCGACGCGCTCAACTGTGAGGAAGAACGCTTCCGCTCCACCATCGACGCTTCCCCTGTGGCCACAATTATGATCGATCAGAATGGCGTTATCCGGATGGCCAACCGGCTCGTACATTCAGTCTTTCGTTACCCGGATCATGGGTTGGTGGGGCTATCTGTTGAGCAATTGCTACCCGATCAGTTCCGTCAGAGCCATAAAGGTTACCGCCGTGAGTACATGCGCAACCCCGCGCAGCGAATCATAGGGGAAGGGCGCGAGCTGTTCGCTTTGCGCCAGGACGGCACCGAATTTCGTGCCGAAATCGCGCTGAACCCGGTTCAGACGGCTGATGGTCGCTATGTTATGGCAGCTGTTGTGGACATTACCGACCGTGTGGCGTCCGAGCAGAAAATGCTGCGCCTTAACCGCATGCACAAAGTGTTAAGCGGTATTAACACCCTCATTGTGCGCACCCAGACTCGCGATGCGCTCTTCGAGGCAGCGACACGCATCGCGGTGGAAGACGGCGAGCTGCCTGCCGCGTTAATAGTGCAGTACGACAGCAAACTGCAGCAGTGCAAAATTCTACACGCGCACGCCGCCGAAGAGCAGATTGAAGATCGGCTGTTGACGGGCTCCGAGGTGGACTCCATCCGCGAGTGCGTGCAGCAACATCGCGTTGTTGTGCGTAATGACTTGACCGGGCACCCTGACGACGACTCTGCAGGTCTCGCCAAGCTTGGTATACGTGCCTTGGCAGCGTTCCCGCTGACTTCAAATAACCATTCACCGGAAGTGGTCTTATTGCTGTGCGGGCGCGAGTCGTTTTTTTTCGACGAGCCGGAACTCAAGCTTTTACTGGAAGTGGCCGGCGATATCTCATTCGCGATTGCCAACCTGGATAAAAGCCAGAAGCTCGCGTATCTCGCGCATTTTGACAAAGTTACCGACCTGCCAAACCGCCGGCTGCTTACCGACCGGCTTCAGCAGGCCATGTTTCAGGCCGACAGCTATCAGAGCATTGTTAGTATTTTGTATATGGACATTGATCGCTTTAAGCAGGTCAACGACAGCTTTGGTCATGCTGGCGGCGACGAGGTGCTCCGACAGGTGGCTGAGCGGGTTAGCGCATGCGTAGGCAAGGCCGATACGGTATCCCGTTGGGGTGGCGACGAATTCATTGTTCTACTTCCTGGCCAGAGCGCCGGTGATGCCGCCGGGATCGCCAACGCTATTAGTGGGGCGTTGCACTCGCTCATTGTTTTGGGTGGCAGTCGGGAATTGTTTGTCTCGTGCAGCATTGGCATCGCGGAGTATCCCCATCAAGGCAGAAACATGGATGCACTGATCAACAGTGCAAGAAGCGCGATGTCCGTGATTAAGGAACAAGGGGGCAATGATTACCAACATTTTGTATCGGGAGGCGACCAGAAATTCGATGACGGGTTGGAGCTGGAAACACCATTGAGACAGGCGCTGGGGCAGAGTCAGTTTCAGCTGTACTATCAGCCCCAGATTGATATTGTCTCCGGACGGGTTATCGGGCTAGAGGCCCTCTTGCGCTGGCATCATCCTACGCAGGGCATGATTGCCCCGGACCGCTTCATTCCTTTGGCCGAAAAGACCGGATTAATCATACCCATCGGCGAATGGGTGCTGCGCGAGGCCTGTCGCCAAGTCGCCGCCCAGCAAGGGCTGAAAGTGGCGGTGAACCTGTCCGCCCGACAGTTCCATCAGCGAGATCTAGTGGCCATGACCCGTCGAATTCTGGATGAAACCGGTATGCCGCCGGCGAACCTGGAGCTGGAGATCACGGAAAGCGCTCTGATCTACGATGTTGAACTGGCCATCGCCACCATGGAGCAGTTGAACGAGCTGGGCGTGAGCGTTTCACTGGACGACTTTGGCACGGGCTATTCCAGCTTGAGTTACCTGAAGCGCTTCCCTATCGACATGCTCAAGATCGACAAATCTTTTATTGACGAAGTGACGACAGACCCCGGCAGCAACGTGATTGTTAAAACCATCATCGTTATGGCTCACAGTCTGGGGCTTAAGGTCATCGCCGAAGGCGTGGAAACCAAGGAGCAGCTTGCAATGCTGCGCGAACACGGTTGCGACCAGGCTCAGGGTTATCTCATTGCACGTCCGTTGCCCTGCCAGGAGGCTCTGGAAATAGCGGCCCAAACGTTCGTTGTCCCGACGTCATGATTGACGCCAAAACGGAGCACGAGACTTAGATAAATGTCCAAGCCAATATTCTCGTGGTTTTATTGCCCTGCTTCATTTCTATTTCCCGTACGTCAATTGCGCCAAGTTTAAGAATCAGTTTTTTTGCCGGCTTTACATTGTCAATTTTCGAAACCAGGCTTGTAAACCAGCGGCATTGAGTTGAAAAAACCTGGCTTTCTTTTATGAGTTTTTTAAGGAACAGTCGCTCGCCACCTTTACACCAAAGCTCGGCTTCCAGGCCGCCAAAATTAAGAGTGGAAGACGGGGTTTTTTGCTCACCGCGGTTACGAGCAAGGTTGTTAATTTTACGTTGGCTGCCTGTTAGAGCTTCCTCTTGCGACCCATGAAACGGCGGGTTGCATACACTGACATCAAAGAATTCCCCGGTTTGAATGATTCCTTCAAAAATGTGATTTTTATCGTGTTGCGTGCGCAGTGTAAAACGGTCTTTTAGGGAGGGGTTATTAGCAATAATCGAGGTTACATTTTCAAGCGACTGATGGTTAATATCACTACCCACAGACCGCCAACCGTATATTTGGCATGCTAGTAGCGGGTATATCCCATTCGCACCCGTTCCTATATCAAGTAACGAAATGTTGGGCTGGGTATTAGCTTGGTTTGTCGTAGGCTCGCCAACGCCAAGCAACTCGGCTACGTAATGGATGTAGTCGGCTCTGCCGGGAATAGGCGGGCAAAGAGCACCCTCTGGAATGTCCCAATCAATAACGCCGTAGTATCGCTTTAATAGTGCGGTATTCAGGGCTTTTACGGCCAGTGGGTTTGCGAATTCTATGGAAAGGTTGCCGTAAGCATTTTTACGCACATAGGGGGCGAGTGGCGGACAGCTTTTTACAAGCGATGGAAAATCATAGCCCTGCTTGTGCAGATTTCTTGGGTGTAGACCTTTGCGATCAGGCTTGGCTTGGTTCTTTTTACGTCGGTAAAGTGTGCTCACAGTAATATATCCGAAGTTTAGAATTTAAAAGTGAAACGAAGCCACCATCGCGTGACCATCAATTGACATGTGTAACGTGACAAATTACACTCGCGTACCGCGATTGAAACCTGGCAGGCAGGAGCAGCAAACGATTTCGATAAATGACCAGTGGCGTATGTGCTTTTCTTTTGACGATGGTAATACGTACAAGGTCATATGCAACAACCACTGGGAGAGATAATAACTGTGGCTATTCCTGACACTGGCAGTATGCAGCACAAGCCGACCCATCCTGGTGAAATGTTAAGAGAGGATTTCATCCCAGACTACGACCTAACGGTCGCTGGATTGGCTGAATCTTTGGGGGTATCTCGCCAGTCCGTCAATGAGCTGCTGCGAGAGCGCCGTGCGGTCAGCCCTGAAATGGCATTACGGCTTGCGCGTTTGTTTGGTAATTCTCCGGAGTTTTGGCTGAATGCGCAGCACGCTGTTGATTTGTGGACTGCAGCGTTATCGGTCAAGGAGGAAGTTGACCGAATCACACCGCTAGACGCTGCGTAAACAGTTCGTGTAGCGAGATTAGACATTGTAGAAATGGACAGATAAACCAACATTTAACCGAGAGAATACTATGAGCAAGAAACCCGCAAAAGATTCAGTAACAACGGCCTCAATTGAAGAGCAAACAGCGGCTTTTTTAAAGGCTGGCGGAGCGGTTCATTATGTCGTTAAAGGTAAAAGTGGGCAAATTGCCCCTGCAGGCCCGAAGCCTGTTACTCCGAAGCCAGTTACTCCGAAGCCGGTTGCCCCGAAAAATGACTGATGTGTCCGTTGGTTGGCACTGAAGTTCTTGCCAAACTCATTAAAAAGCATTGCTTGTTTTGCTGCGCCTTGGGGTGGCTTTTGCGCTTTACCCCAAAGCACTGCTGTACAAAGAAACGTCTTTTATATCGCCGTTAAAGCTTAGCAAGTTTCTGGGCATTCAAACCATTCCCGTATTAGAAGTGGAGTCTATTGATGAAGCCAAAAGACATCGTGGCGCAGTTCGTTGCTGATATCCAAGCCCAGCGTTTTGATGAGGCAAAGGCCTTGCTGGTTACGGACGGATTTGAATATGTTGGGCCAAACATGCGTTTCGTGAACCCGGATGACTTGATGGCCTACCAATTCGGGATGGTCGCTATTCAGAAAGCCCTGATTCTCCGTCAGCTCAGTGCCGATGAAGAACACGTATTCGCAATTCTGGATTACCGGACCAATTTTGAACCGATTGGCGATGTACGGCTGGCAGTCTGGTTTAGTGTTCTAGGCGACAAAATCCAAAAGGTCGAAGCTTTCTATAATGCGGCCGTCGTTGAAAACATGTTGGGGGGCAACCTCCCCCAATCGACGGTTAAGGCTGCTGCTGATAAAACCGCTGAATAGCTGTTAATAGCTGCTTTATATCGTTGTTATCAACGTCACGGTGGGTCACAAAGCGAATAGGCTCACCGGCGGTGATGAGAATCCCTTGGCTCGCCAGATAATCGCGCAGCGCCGCGGCTTTGCCCGAGCGGCAGCGGGCGTAAACGATGTTGGTCTGGGTGCGGCTTGGGTCAATTTCCAGTTCTGAAATGGCGGCAAGCCCGGTACTCAGGCATTGGGCGTTTTCATGGTCTTCTTGCAGTCGCAGTGGCCCTTGCTCCAGGGCGATTCGCCCGGCTGCTGCCAGTATGCCAGCCTGGCGCATGCCGCCGCCGAGCATTTTGCGCAGGCGTGTTGCTCGCTCGATAAAGGCTGTTGAACCTAATAACAGCGATCCCACTGGTGCGCTCAGTCCCTTCGACAGGCAAACGCTGACGGAATCGTAGTGCTTGGTTATATCCGTTACATCACAGTTTGATTTTACCGCTGCGTTAAATACCCGGGCTCCGTCCAGGTGAAGCTGCAACCGGTGGTCATCACAAAAGGCGCGAGCCTGGCGCTGGTAGTCCAGTGAAAGCACTTTGCCGCCGATGGTGTTTTCCAGCGATAGCATGCGCGTTATGGCGAAATGAAAGTCATCGGGTTTTATCGCTGCGCGTGCCTTGTCGAGGTTGATGCTGCCGTCTGGCTCATTCTCGATGGGCTGAGGTTGCACACTTCCAAGTACGGCGGCGCCACCGCCTTCGTAGCGATAGTTGTGCGCTGACTGGCCGCACAGGTATTCGTCGCCGCGACCGCAGTGGCTCATGATGGCCAACAGATTGGCCTGGGTGCCGCTGGCCGCAAACAGGGCCGATTCGAAGCCCAGCCGCTCGGTTGCATAGGCTTGTAGGCTGTTCACGGTTGGGTCTTCACCGTAAACATCGTCGCCAACCTCCGCGTAGGCCATGGCCTCGCGCATTTCCCGGGTAGGCCGGGTAACGGTGTCACTGCGGAAATCAATCATGGTGGCGCTCTTTTGCATCATCGCTAATGTGTGAAATAGGTCGTGGCATCCTACAGCGAAAGGCAGGAGGCGATTCAACCTTCGTGGCGGCTGAAGTCTATGGGGTCCAGCCGATAAAAACCGCGCAGTGCGTCGTAAACGTCCGGTTGTTCGGCTTTTAGATGTTTTGGCTGCTGAAAAAAAGCCTCTGTAAGCACCGCAAAAAACTCGGCAGGCTTGGTGGCGCCGTAGGGGTCAAGCCAGCTTTTCTGATGGTGCTGCAAGCTGGATCGCAGGTTCTCATACGCTTTGGTCATGGTTTGTTGCCACACTTGGGCTTGCTCGCCGCTTAGCGGCGGAGCGCCGTCTGCAGTGCCGTCCAGGTAGTCCAGTTGGTGGGCGAACTCATGAAGAATAACGTTGTGCGGGCCGTCTGAATTCATCGCGCCTTCCTCGCATTCAGACCACGCCAACACCACTTGCCCCCGGTTAGATGCCTCGCCCGCACGAACCTGATCACTAACACTCACCACGATGCCATCGCTCTGTGCCGTTTGTACGCGATACACATCCGGGTACACCAGAATGCTGCGAACATCGTCATAAGAGGCATAGGGGCGGGCCAGAATAAGCAGGCAGGCGTGGCCTGCAATGGTTATTTTTACCCGCTCGTCCACATCAAAGCCGGCGCAGCCGTAGAATGCCTTTTCGGAAAGAAAAAGCTGAACGTATTCTTCCAGCTGCTTTTTCAGGGGCGGGGGAAGTTTTTGATAGAGTGGCATATGGGCCCGCAGCAACGTGCGCCAGGCTTTTGGAAAAGGCTGTTGCAGTTCACGCTGTCGCCGCCAGTTGCGGTAGAAAAACAGGTAAAATATCGCGAAAGCGATGAGCGCCAGAGCAAACACGGCGAATACAAGTGGCGAAGACAATGTGGCTGTGTCCTGTCTGGAGGGCGTTTTTGCCATCTTATCCTATTCATCTATGAGGTGTTGTTATGTCGAATAAACGAGTAGTGGTCATCACCGGTGCCAACCGCGGAATAGGCCTGGAGCTAGCCCGGCTTTTTGCTGCAAAGGGCTGTGAGGTAATTGGTGTGTGTCGTGAAACGTCGGCTGAGCTGGCAGAAGCGGCCGCAAAGGTTGTTGACGGTGTGGATGTGACAACCGACACCGGTGTGAAAAGGCTGATGGCCGGCCTGCAGGGCGTTAAAATCGACGTACTGATAAACAACGCGGGTCTGTTGCAGGACGAAGTACTGGGCAGCATCGATTTTGACTCCCTGCGTACCCAGATGGAGATCAATGCCTACGCACCGTTGCGAATCGCCGAAGCCCTGTTCCCGCAAATGCCTTCCGGTGGCAAGATCGCGAATATCACCAGCCGCATGGGGTCGATTGCGGATAACGACTCCGGCGGTCGCTACGGTTACCGTGCCTCCAAAGCCGCATTGAACGCGTTTGCGAAATCTCTGGCGACAGACTTGAAACCCCACGGTATCGCCGTCGCTCAGCTGCACCCGGGCTATGTGAAAACTCGCATGGTGAATTTCGGCGGGCTGATTACGCCAGAAGAGTCCGCGAAAGGATTGGTTGCGCTGATTGAAGGGCTGAATCTGGAGAATTCCGGAACCTTCTGGCACAGCAACGGCGAGCAGTTGCCCTGGTAAGTAGAGGTGAAGGGTAGAAGGAACGGCGTGGTAAAGTGTCGCGCTTGAATATAGAGTATCGCGCCTGAATATTGCGGTGAATCCTTTGCCGGTGTGTTGACGACTTTTGAGGTTTTTATGGCCCGTTTTGAACTGCTGGGTACCGCCACCATTCCGGGTAAAGGCACGGAGCTGCGACTGCTCCAGCGCAATGATGAGTTTTCGATCAAAATTGCCGGCAAGTCCGGTGAGCTGATGAACAGCCGCCTTCACGGCTCCGAAGATGCCCTGGCAACGCTTGCTTGCGAGCGGATTGCCAATCACCCCGCACCGCGCGTGCTAATCGGCGGTTTGGGCATGGGCTTTACGCTGGCCGCGGCCCTGGGCGCTTTGGGTGATAAGGCTGAAGTAATCGTGGCCGAGTTGGTGCCGGACGTAGTGGAATGGAATCGCGGGCCATTGGGCCTTGCGGCGGGTTATCCCTTGAATGATCCCAGAACCAAAGTGCACGTCGGCGACGTGGTGCAGCTGATCAAAGATTCGCCGGGCCATTATGACGCCATTTTGCTGGATATCGACAACGGTCCCGAAGGAATGACCCGTAAGGAAAATGACTGGCTGTACACCGCCGCCGGTATTGCTGCCGCCCAGGCCGCGCTGACGTCCGAAGGCATTCTGGCGTACTGGTCGGCAGGGCAGGACCCTACCTTTACCGAAAGGATCAAGCGTACCGGGCTTTCTGTTGAGCCGGTGACGGTGCGTGCCCATCGCCCCGGAAAGGGCGCGAAGCATGTCATCTGGCTGGCGTGGTAGCGCGTTTTGGTTATGAGCGTTCTTTATAAGTGCTCTGTGTGTGCATTCCCTATCAGTATTACGGCTTGAATTAAGGAACTCCGATTAATGTCCTGGATGGTCATGGTTACTCAGATTCTCCTGCCGGTGCTGCTGCTGTTTTGGTTTGCACGGTTTCCGGCGGCTGGCTTTCTAGCCTTTGGGCTTCAGGCGATTTCGGTTGGCGCGGTTATTCTAGGGATAGGGCTCGCGGCTTTATGGACGATGCCGCCTTTCTGGGTGCCGTATCTTTACGGCGTTGTGTTCCTGTCGACCATGGCTTGGCATCTTGTGCGAGGCAGCTCCCTGGGCAACGGATTTTGGCAAGCGTCAGCCGGGCCAACCACGCTGGTGCTGATGGCAGCCGGGTTAGGCTCGATCGGCGGTTATATGAGTTACCTGGCGTTGCTGGGCCGGGAACTCCCGCAGGTAGGCACCGTGAATATCGCACTGCCCTTCGGCGATGGCGACTATCTGGTGACGTATGGGGGCTCAGGCAGCCTAGTCAATATTCACCTGCATACACTGGACGAATCGGTAGAGCGATTCCGGCCCTGGCGGGGCCAGAGCCGCGCGCTCGACATTGTACGGATTACGCCGTTTGGCCGTCATGTAGAAGGCTGGCAACCCGCTGACCCAACTCGTTATGTCACCTTCGGTACACCGGTATTAGCACCCTGTAAGGGAGAAATCGCCAGAATTGTTGACGGTGTTCAGGACATGCAGGTTCCTGAATTGGACCCCGAGAATATAGCGGGCAATTACGTTGCTGTTGATTGCGGTGATTTCTTTGTGGTGTTGGCGCATTTGCGCCAGGGCAGCATTCAGGTACGGGCCGGAGACAGTCTGGAAATTGGTGACAAGCTTGGGGAGATGGGTAATTCTGGTAACAGTTCAGAGCCGCATTTGCACGTGCATGCCCAAAGAGGCCTGCCCGAAGAGGCTCCGCTAAGCGGAAAGCCTTTGGCTTTGACGATCAACGGAGACTTTTACATTCGAAACGACAGGATTAAGGTCTCGGGCCCCGGCGCCGCACAAGATTAATCCTCACGCACAACGAAAACCGACACGTTACTGTGTCTGACGATGTTTGCACCGTTCGAGTGGAGAATGTGCAATCGATCGCCGGTGCCAGGCGGGTGTGACGCCATGATGACCAGGTCTGCACCGGTGTCTTTGATGGCTTCCAGTAAACGGTCATCCAGTTCCACGGCGGTATCTGCCGTCGAGATCACTTTGCTGTCGGTAGCGACGCCGTGTAACTTTCCCTGCTCTTGGGCAAAAGTGTTGAGATTTTTGGCCAGTTCTTCCGGATTGTGTGCGGCGGCGGAAGGGGCCGTGTTGGTGACCGCGATGTAGCAGAGTGCGGCGTTATAGTGCTTGGCGATGTCGATTGCCGTGTTGAGCGCCTTCGACATTTGCGCCGTACGTGACAGGTCGACGGGCACGAGAATTTTGCGATACATAGTGTTTCTCCTTATCCCAATTCAAGCGTGGAGCCATTTCCTTCCACAATCAAAAGCGTGGCAGTAATTCCCGGATATTGCCACGTATGAAGGCTTAAAAGGCGGAATATGGCGCCTTTCTATCTTCCACGCCAGACTTCAAGGGTACACAAAAAGTGAGGTGTTTCTATGGATCTCCAGAGAGCGTTTGGTGGTGGGCGCTAATGACTCACCTGAAGCAGGCAGTTTGGGTGATGATTGTGGCAATTCTCGGAGTTGGCAACGTTATGGCGACCGAAGAAGCTGAATACACGCTTGTACTCAAAGATCAGGATTTTGAGGTGCGCGATTACGAGCCACACATCCTGGCCGAAACCGTCGTAGACGGAAAGTTTTCTAACGCCGGTAATAAGGCATTCGGCCGGTTGTTCAAATACATCTCCGGCGATAACACGTCCCAGCAGAAAATTGAAATGACCTCACCGGTGGCGCAGAAAGCCGAAAGCGAAAAGATTGATATGACCTCGCCGGTCGGTCAGCAGAGGGTAAACGACAACTGGGTAGTAAGTTTCATGATGCCCGCGTCTTATACAATGGAGACGCTGCCGCAGCCCAAAGATCCCAAAATAACTCTACGGCAGGTTCCCATCCAGCGCATGGCGGTGGTGCGCTACTCAGGCACCTGGAGTGAAAAAGGTTACCGGAACCATAGAGACAAGTTGAACGCCTGGGCAAAGGAAAACGACTTCCGCGTGATTGGCAAGCCAGCTTGGGCGCGTTACAACCCGCCCTTTATGCCCTGGTTTTTGCGGCGCAATGAGGTTTTGATGCCGATCGCGATGCCGTCAGACAATCCGTAAACGCAACATTGCCTGCATCCAAACACTGCGGGAAAACGTAATGTTCTGGACACTTCTGTTTAGCTAGAGCACGCGCTATGGGCCCAGTCGACGAGTCACGAATTATTGAAATGGCGTGGGAAGACCGCACGCCATTTGAAGCCATCCAACAGCTGTACGGACTGTCAGAACCCGAGGTTATCCGGTTTATGCGCAAATCACTCAAGCCCGGCAGTTTCAGGTTGTGGCGAACGCGGGTGTCCGGTCGTGCAACAAAACACCTGAAGCTGCGCAGCCCAGACGTGGGGCGGGGTTATTGCCCGACGCAATACAAGCAACGCTGATTCCTTTCCACCTGCGCAGTCTAACCTTTCCACCTTCACAGCCTGACCCTTCAACCCTGCGTGCCTGGCTCTTCTAATCCTGCATTTTTGCCCCTCCAACGGTCGCACGCTGCTGCGCCAGTTGATGTCTTTACGCCAAGTCATAAGCTGACGCTTTCGCAAGACGCCGTCAGCGTTTTTTCTTACAGCCCCCTCTATGCCTGATCCATTTGTTCCTTGACAGTTATCTAAATTCGCCATATAACATCCATATGGATTCTATTTGGAATCCATATGGAGTTTTAAAGGATTCGGTCAGTGCTAGTCAACAAGGAAAAGCGATGAGCGTGCATGAGATAAGACGCAAAACAGGCGACACCACCGAAAAGCTCACTATCAACCTTGGTGTGGTAGACCTGGGGCAGGTTGATCTGCTGGTACAAGAAGGGTTTTATTCTAATCGCAGCGATCTGATCCGCACGGCGATTCGCAACCAGTTAGCAATCCATGCAGAAGTGGTCAAGGAAACGGTTGCTCGCAAGACATATGTGCTGGGTTTGCAGTATTACAGCCGTCGTGATCTTGAGGCACTACAGGCGAAGGGAGAGGTATTACAAATTCAAGTGCTAGGGCTGGCGAATATTGCCGAGGATGTTTCTCCCGAACTTGCCTTGGCAACGATTGAATCCATCGCCGTTCTAGGCGCTCTGCAGGCCAGCAAGGCGGTCAAGGCCGCCCTGGCGGACAGAATCTATTAATGGCGTATTCATTCACGCCGAGGAGCCTTTTAATGAATCTTCCAACCAATGAAACGCTTGCGGCCAGCTTGCAAGAGGCCACGCGATTGACCCATGCGGGCCGATTGCAGGAAGCGACCGCAATGATACAGCGGGCGCTGAACGGCACGCCAGACCAGGCTCAAACCTCAGCCCCACGACAGCCCTTTACTGCTCATCGTAATGTCAATGGCTTGGGCGATCTTCTGTGCGGTAAACTATCGGGTTTGCCCGGGTTGAAAACAGGTCTGAACACAGGTTTGGCATCTTCCGTCGAAGCGCCACCCGAAGGTGCAACGTTTAACAGTGGCACTTTTACGAATCAATCGGGCAGCCGCGACTACAAACTGTACGTTCCCAGTGGTTATCACGGCCAGTCCCTGCCGCTGGTGGTTATGCTGCACGGATGTACCCAGAATCCGGATGATTTTGCGGCTGGTACGGGTATGAACACGCTGGCGGAATCGCAGTTGTGTCTGGTGCTCTATCCCGCTCAAACGGCTTCTGCCAACCAATCCAAGTGTTGGAACTGGTTCAAACCAAGCGATCAACAACGCGAGAACGGCGAACCGGCAATCCTTGCCGGTATGACGCGGCAGATTGTCGATGAGTATAAGTTGGACGAGCAACGGGTTTATGTGGCCGGATTGTCCGCCGGCGGTGCCATGGCAACCACCCTTGCAATGACCCACCCGGACTTGTACGCAGCGGTGGGGGTGCATTCTGGCCTGCCCCACGGTGCCGCACACAGTATAGCTTCAGCACTTGCGGCCATGCGAGGTGATGCTGCGCCTCTTGCAAGCCGTAATAACAAGAGGGCGGGTGCTGGCGCAACGTCGTCAATGGATCAGAAAATTCCCGCCATCATATTCCACGGTGACCGCGATACCACGGTACACCCCGGCAATGGCGACCGCGTTGCGGCCCAGTATTCTGGCTCTATCGGCTCAGGCAGCGGACCGAAAAACGCGATTGACACCAAAAGTGAACAAGGGAAGGTGCCCAACGGCCATGCCTATACCCGCACGACTCATCATGATGCCAACGGCAAGGCTATTGTTGAACAGTGGTCGATTCACGGCGCCGGCCACGCCTGGGCCGGTGGTGCGCCTCAAGGCTCGTATACCGACCCAAAAGGTCCGGATGCGACTGGGGAAATGCTGCGCTTTTTCCTGACGCATTCAAAAGTCGAGCAGCGGTAGACGTCACGTTAAGGGCAATCGTAAGCCGGCTATTAGCGGCTGCAGATTACCCTTCCAGCTTCCGCACCCGCTGCGCCAAGATGGAAAAATCGAAGCGCTTTCCTTTTGGCAGTAGCAGCAACAATAACGACACCGCAATCGGTACAAAGGTTGCCAGCAGGAAAGATTCCAGCAAATAGGTGAGCGGCGCCCCTGGTGCGGGAAACAGCATCAACCCGGTAGCCAGGCCGGAAAACGTGCTAATCGCGGCGTTGTAGCTTTGGTAACGGGCGTTGTAGAAGCCGAAAAATACCGGGAAAGCGGCGGCGCAGCACAGCAGATCGGCCAGTAAAAACAGGTAAAGCACGCTGTAACCTTGGGCCGCCACAAACAGCACCGGCACCGACAACAACACAATCAGCCAGCGGGACAGCGACAGCAGGCTATGGTTGCTCAACGTTGGCAGCAGCCGGCGCAGGTCTATAACCATGATGCTGGTCAGCCCGCTGATGGTGGAGTCGGCACTGCTCATAATCAGCGCCAGCCCGAAGGGTAACAGGCCAATCGCAAACCACACGGGCACATCCGCCAACAGCACGCTGAACAGCGCCACCGAGCCGTCACCCGGCAAGTCCAAACCGACAAACGCCAGCCCGAACAAACCCATGATAAAAATGATCGGGAAGCTCAACAGACCGCTGATGATAAAACCGTTGCGGATAACCTTGTTATCGCGGGCGGCGAAAATACGCTGCCAGGTGCCCTGGTAAAATAACCCGGTCAGCACCACTGCCAGAAAAAAGGTCAGGCCGGATTTCAAACCGTTGATGTCCAGCGGGTTCAGCAGGTGCGGTGCTTTTTCCTGCAAGCCTTGCAGCGCTGGAGCCAAGCCACCGGTGGCTTTCCAGCCAAAACCGATTAACAGCGCCAGAAATGGCAATATCACCAGCATTTGTACCCGGTCGGTAAAAATGGTGACCCGCAGGCCGCCATACAGGGTGTACAACAGGGTGGCGCCCATGACGATGCTGGCGGTTAGCCATAAGGGCACTGGTGCTAGTAAAGACACCATTTTGGCAATGGCAGTCAGGCCCGCAGTCAGGCTGATAAACAGATAAAAAACCATGATCACCAGCACGAAGCCGTACATAACACGACCATAGCGGCCGAGCACAAATTCGGTGAGGGTGTGGCCTTCAGGCATTAATGTTCGAATGCGTTTGCCCAAGGGAATCATGATCAAGCGCGGTGCCAGGGCACCCAGTGCATAACCGGTAACGGCACCAATACCGCCCCAGGTGGCGGCCTGGGCCGGGCCAAACAGAATCCAGGTGCCCATGGTGGTCGCCAGTAGTGTCAGCAGGGTAGCTGAGCTGCTTTGGCTGTTGCGGGCCACCAGAAAATCATCCAGCTTGTCTTGCTTGTGGCGGGCGTAAATCAGGCCGGGTATGGCAAAAAGTGCGGCGAATAAAACCAGCCACACAAGGGCCGTAGAGGTGCTTAGCATCGGTGAGTCTTCCTTGCCGTGGCAGACGGTAGCGTATCGCCAAAGGTGGCGAACGACCGGGACAACCGGGACGAGCCGCTGGGAAAGAAAGAAGCGCACAGGCAAGCATAAAGCAGGCGTTTTCCTTCCCTTCGCCGGCATTACCCGGATCAGGTTCGAAGGGTTACCGCACAACGTGCGGAGTCTCAGCCATCGCAATGGCGCCCCCAGGAATGGCAATAGAGTAGGAAGTCTGTTCGTACTTGTCAATTGCAGCTATTAACGGCGGTTTAGCCTGCATATTCGCGCAGCCGTTGTGCTATGGTTTTGGCTCGACACGGGGTGTCCTGCTTTGCAGGGCTGAGAGCACACCCGTTGAACCTGATCCAGTTCACACTGGCGAAGGGATGTCAGAAGGTGCGCCCGCACCAAATCTGTCCATTCATACCTTCGCCTCAGCCATGAGGTGTCTATGCACAAATCCGTACGTCTTGATCAACAGCTGGTTTTGATAACCGGTGCTGCACGCGGTTTGGGGGAACACCTGGTGCGCGCGTTTTTGCGCGAAGGCGCCAGCGTTGTTATCAACTATCGCAACAGCGCCGAAGCGGCGCACAAACTGGCCGCTGAAGAACCGGTACGGGCGCTTGCGGTGCAGGCTGACGTGACAGACCGCGCCGCTGTGCAGGCGATGTTTGCTCAGGCCCGGCAACATTTTGGGTTTCCGGTGACCACGGTAATCAATAATGCCTTACCGGATTTCTCATTCAACGGCGACGCCCGCCCGAACGCAGATCAGCTGACCTGGGAGAATCTGAACCAGCAGTTTGCCGGCGTCGTGGGTGGTGCGTTAAACACCACCCAAGCGGCGCTGGCCGGTATGCGCGAACAGGGTTTTGGTCGCATTGTGAATGTGGGAACCAACCTGTTCCAGAACCCGGTGGTGCCGTATCACGATTACACCGCCGGCAAAGCAGCTTTGCTGTCGCTCACCCGCACCCTGTCCCAGGATTTGGGACCGGACAACATCACCGTCAATATGGTGTCGGGCGGCCTGCTTCGCACCACCGACGCATCTGCTGCCACACCCGAGGCGGTGTTTGATTTCATCGCCGCTAGCACACCGTTGCGGCGGGTGACTACGCCGGCAGAGTTTGCCGATGCCACTTTGTTTTTTGCGTCACCCTGGTCGCGCTCGGTCACCGGGCAGAACCTGGTGGTAGACGGCGGGTTGGTGAAAAACTGATGACGGCCTCCGATTCACATCAACGGATGATGCACATCAACCTGTTTCTGATGGGTTGTGGCCATCATCGAGCCGCCTGGCGCCACCCGCAGTCGGCGGTGGAGCAGTTGGGAGATATTCGCTATTACGAGCGCCTGGCGCAAACCGCCGAACGTGGAAAACTGGACGCCGTATTTTTCGCCGACAGCAATTCGGCGGGCAATGTGTCGGATGGCAGCTGGTTTTACCTGGAGCCGCTAACGGCCATGGCCGCCATGAGCCGGGCTACGGAAAAGATCGGATTTATCAGCACCGTATCCAGCACGTTCTACACACCGTTTCACGCCGCGCGTCTTGTCGCATCGCTGGATCATATCTCCGGCGGCCGCATTGGCTGGAACGTGGTTACTTCGATGTTTGATGCAGAAGCTCGCAACCACGGTTATGAAACTATGCCCGGCCACGCCGAGCGCTACCGGCGCGCCGACGAGTTTGTGCAGGCAGTATTGGGACTATGGGATTCCTGGGCTGATGACGCTTTACAGTTTGATCGCCAGGGCCATTACGCCGACCCAGCCAAGGTGCGTCCGATTAACCACCAGGGGGAATTTTTTCGAGTAGACGGACCTTTGAACGTACCGCGCCCGGTGCAGGGGCATCCGGTATTGTTTCAAGCCGGCGCGTCGGAGCCCGGGCGGGAGCTGGCGGCCAGATGCGCTGAGGCGATTTATGCCGTTGCCTACGATTTGCCGGCGGCGAAAAGCTATTACCGTGACATCAAACAGCGGGTGAAATCCGCGGGCCGCGAGGTTTATGTGCCGATTTTACCGGGCTTGGTCACTTATGTGGCACCCACCGAGGCACAAGCAAAGACCAAGCAGCGTGAGCTTGACGAGCTGTTACCCGCGGATGCGTCTTTGCGCCAGCTGGCAATGTTTATCGGCCAGGACTGTGCTGGCTGGGATTTGGACGCACCGGTGCCAGCACTTCCGCCATTGGAGGATTTTAGCGGGCCACAGGGCCGTTACAGCACCATTTTACGCATTATCGAAACCGAAAAACCGACTCTGCGCCAGCTGCTAGGCCGGCTGGCGGCGGGGGGTGGCCACTGCACCATGGTGGGCACGCCCGAGCAGATTGCGGACAAAATGGAGCACTGGTTCCGCAACGAAGGCGCCGACGGGTTTAACCTGATGCCGCCGTCATTGCCCGCTGGCATTGAAGACTTTATCGAGCAGGTCGTGCCGGTGTTGCAAAATCGTGGTCTGTTTCGTAGGGAATATCAGGGCAGCACTTTGCGCGAACATTTGGGGCTGGCCAGGCCAGCGCATCGCTGACACATTATTTTTACGCTCGCGATCAAATCACCTTACCAACACCTTCAACAGTCGCCGCCTACGCAAGCGGCAACCCTCACAAACAGGAACACAACATGACAGAACAATCCCTGGACAAACCACTGGTGATCGCAGGGCGGCACTTCACATCGCGCCTTATGGTGGGTACCGGCCGCTACAAAGACTACGATGAAACCGCGCGGGCACTTTACGAAAGCGGCACCGAGGTCGTAACGTTTGCCGTGCGCCGCACCAGCATTGGCCAGAATCCCGACGAGCCTAACCTGCTGGATTTCCTGCCGCCAAACCGCTACACCCTGCTGCCGAATACCGCTGGCTGTTTTGATGCCCGCTCTGCGGTGCGCACCTGCAAGCTGGCCCGCGAACTACTAGATGGCCATAATCTGGTCAAACTGGAAGTGCTGGGCGATGAAACCACCCTCTACCCGAATGTGGTGGAAACCCTAAAAGCCGCCGAAGAGCTGATTCGTGATGGCTTCGATGTAATGGTGTACACCAGCGACGATCCCATTGTGGCGTTGGAGCTGGAAAAAATCGGCTGCTGCGCGATTATGCCCCTGGGTTCGCTGATTGGCTCCGGCCTTGGTATTCAAAACCCCCACAATATTCGCCTGATCGTCGAACGCGCGAACGTGCCCGTGTTGGTGGATGCCGGTATTGGTGCCGCTCACGAGGCTGCTATGGCGATGGAACTGGGGTGCGATGCGGTATTGATGAACTCGGCCATTGCCCATTCGCCAGACCCTATTGCAATGGCCCGTGCCATGCGATTGGCGGTTCAAGCCGGGCGTGAAGCCTTTCTGGCCGGGCGCATGCCCCGTCGCCAATTGGCAGATCCGTCATCACCGCTGGCCGGGCGCATCGCCAGCGCCTGACGTCTCGATTTTCAAGTGTAGAGTTGCCTTTTGCCAGGCTCCGTTTTATTCGCGGAGCCTGGCTTTTTAATGTCTGCTGCGTTAGTCCTGATTTTCCAGATGGACGGCTTGGCCTCCGCGACCTAGCGAACGGGCGCCGCCTTCGGCCTCCATTTGCACGCTGATGCGCGGTGCGGCCAGGTCCAGATACAGGTCTTCCATCCGCCGCTTCAGCAGCAGATTGAACGCTCGTGACACATCCCACTGGAACTCGGGCTTGGTACGCATACGCATGCGTAACACCGGGCAGCCTTCTGTAAACGCATGAATGCCTTGCATTTCAAGAGGCGACCAGATCAGCCAGCGCATGGCGGGATCAGCACGTAGTTCTTCTGCGGTGTCGGTCATCAGTTTGATGGCGTCATCAATGGGCAGGTCCCGCGGTACCCGAATTTTTATCAGCGCAATGCCGAACTGGCGCGACATATTGTGAATAGAGCTGATTTTGCTGAAGGTAATGTGGTGTACCACCGCTTCCAGATCCCGCAGCCGCACGGTGCGCAGATTGAAGCCTTCTACCGTGCCCATAAAGCCGTTGATTTCTACGAAGTCGCCCACCGACATTGAATCTTCCACCACAATAAACAGCCCGGTGATCAAATCCTGTACCAGCGTCTGGGCACCAAAACCGACCGCCAGACCGACAATACCGGCACCGGCCAGCAGCGGTGTAACATCTACCCCGACAATGGAAAGGCTGACCAGAAAGGCCACCACCACAATGATGATCATAATGGTGTTGCGGACAATGGGAACGATGGTTTGGGCGCGAGCCGCCCTAAGGCGCTTTTTGCGGTCGCCACGGCGTACAGCGCGCTCCAGAAGCTCATCGGCAAAGGTCCAGGTCAAGCTGGCGATCAGCCCGGTAACCGTTAGCGCAAACAGGCTGTCTGCCAGGCCAGCACTGAGGGATGGCTTGTTGGCTAGCCCTAGCAGGGATAGATCCCAGACTTGCAGCGCTATCTCAAAAAAGGCCAGCCATAACGCAATTTGTAATAGGCGATAGCCGAATTTCACCAGGCGCCGGCTGAAGGTGCTCAGAGACTTGTGGCGGAAGCTGCTTTTTTGAATGCCGACAACACCTTGCGCTGCCAAAGTGATAATCAGTACTAGTGAAACAATAAGCGCCTTGCCCAGAGCCGCGTCGCCTGAACCGCCTTTGGCAAAAACAGCCACCATAGAGGCGCCAATCGCCAGCAACAACGGAATATGCCAGAGCCGCGCCAGCAGGCCGACGAGTTCCCGCCATACGCCTTGATTCTTGCGCTGGTTATACGGCTGATTGCGTATCAGGTGGGTGATTGGGCGGCGGTTGCGGATAATCACGAAGACTGCCAGCAGGGCGCCAAACACACTGAAAACGAGCGCCAGAGTAGCGGCCAGGTCGGCGCCGAGCTGCGACACCAGCTCCGACGACCCCAGAGCGTCTGACAAAGCGAACAGAGCACCAATAATGAACAGCGGAAACAGCGTACGCCTATGTAAAATAGCAACAGCGGTGGTTCTATGGCCGCTGGAGAAAACCGAAATCATGACGTCGAATAATGACGTCAGAAGGCGTCCGCACAGGCTGATATAAGCCAGCACCAGAACGGTGCTTTGCGCGGTGTCTGAAATGCCCAGCATGCGCAGACCCAACAGCAGGAACAGGCCAACCAGTGTCAGAATCCAGGGGATTATCCGGCGTGCAAAATGCGCCATCAGCATCCAGGGCTTGGCGCGCCGGGGCATTTCCAACGGCCAGTCGCGGCGAATAAACAGCACTCGGGCAAGGCGCGACAGGCTGTACAAAAGCGCCGCCCCCAGTGCTAGCCCGATGGCTGTTTCTGCCACCACCTTGAATGAGGCAGCGGCGATCAACTCCTTACCAGCTTTGAGGGCGTTGTTAAAATTTACTTTCCAGCGCCCCAGTGACTCACCAGCGGCACCGTCAGAGCGTGTGAGATCGTCAAAAAATTCTGCGAGCGCCCCCAGCAAGCCCTGCTGAGTGGGCGAGTTTCGCTGATCTTCAATGGCTTGCGCTTGCAGGCCCTGTTGCAGAGTTTGCAGCTGTTTGATCAGGTCTTCGCGGCTGCTGTCGTCTTGCAGGGCCTGAATGGTAATTTCAAGTGACTGGCTCAATGCTTCTGCAGAAGCCGTTTGTTTCTGTTCTTCCGGGCTCGATCCGGGCAGCCCCGGGATTGCTGGCAGCGACAACCCCTGGGCCTGGGTTGCGGTGGCCGCTAGGCACAGCAGCGCAACACCGATAACAAGCGCAAAAAATGGCGCCGTGAACAAGCGGGAACCCATGGGTTGGCCTTTTATGTGCGGCGGCGTCATCAGCGCACCGCGCGTTGTAGATCTTCCAGGAAATCCTGTATTCGTTCGGCATTCGTGCCCAAATCGCTTGTACCCAGGCGTGAGGCGGAACGCATATCTACACGCACGCCTTCGCTGGTGTCGGTCAGGCGAATCACGACATCGTCTTTAAAGCCGAACCAGCGGGTGGTGGCTGTTGCTTCAAGAGTGATGGCTGTTGCATCAAGGGTTGTTGGGCTGGCCTCGGCCAGTTGCCAGTCGCGGGCAGCAATCAGATCCCGTGCCGCTGTTTGCACTCGCGCCAGGGGCACCGCCAGTGTGATGGGCTGCAGCATTGGGTAAGCAGCCCGTTGTTGGCGCGCGGTCTCAATGCCGGGATAATCCACAGCGTTGGGCGCAGCTTCACGGGCGTTGGCCAGGGCTACGAACGCCGGCGGATTGTCCATATCGGTGGTAATGTCGTGAATAGGCGGTACCGTTTGTGCCCGCTGCTGCATTTGCATCGGCATCGCAATCACCGTAACCGCCACCACGGCGGCCATTGCTCCGGTAAAAACCGCACCCCAGCGCCTACACAGGCCGGCAACCACAATGGTCACTATGCCCAGTATGGCGGCCACTGCTGCCAGTTGCGCGCCCATTCGCAGCCAGCTAAAGGCGTCGCCCAGTGCAATCCATTCCATGCGAAACATCGTCCCTGACGTCGCCATTAGAACACCGGCGGCAATCAGCGCGATGACGGCCAGCCAGGCGCACAATACAGGCCACTTGCCACCGCGACGATGGTGTTGTGAAAGCGATGACATAGTAATTACTCCTGGTTTAGTTGAGCTACTTTTAAGAGCAGCATTGCCTTGGTTCTGCTAACAAGCATAGTGTGCAATGAGGTGCAGTCTCAAGGCGACATAGCCTTAACCGCTGGCACGCAGCAGTTTTTTTTGCGTCGCGCCAAGCGACCCTCCTATAATCGCGGGGCTGTCGCCTATTATGCTTTTGCCCGGCGGCCAGTTTCTCGTCAAACAATAAGGAAAAGAAAATGCTGAAACGTTGCACGTTAGTTGCCGCCGCCGCAGGCGCGCTCTTATTTGGGTCTATTGCCCATGCTCAATACAAAGACGAGTACACCGTATCTACCGTGTTGCCATCGGCCTTTCCTTGGGGCCAGGCGGCCGACAAGTGGGTAGAGCTTGTGAACGAGCGCTCGGAAGGGCGTATCAACATGAAAATTTACAGCAACTCCCAGCTGGTGTCTGGCGACCAGACCAAAGAATTTTCTGCCATGCGCTCCGGACTGATTGATATGGCGGTGGGCTCTACCATCAACTGGTCACCCCAGGTGCCGGAACTGAATCTGTTCTCGCTGCCGTTTCTGATGCCGGATTATCCCGCCATTGATGCGATTACCCAAGGCGAGGTCGGTGAGGCCGTTTTTGCCGCCATCCAGAAACGTGGTGTAACGCCGCTGGCCTGGGGCGAAAATGGTTTTCGTGAACTGTCTAACTCCAAGCGCGCGATCCGCGAGCCGGCGGATGTGGAAGGCTTGAAAGTTCGCGTGGTAGGTTCGCCATTGTTTCAGGATACCTTTAATGCTCTGGGCGCCAACCCCACTCAGATGAGCTGGGCTGATGCCAAGCCGGCGCTAACCACCGGTGCCGTAGACGGCCAAGAAAATCCGCTGTCGGTGTTTGATGTGGCGCGTATTGATCAGGTAGGGCAGGAGCACCTGACCCTGTGGCACTACATGGCAGACCCGCTGGTCTTTGCCGTTAACAATCGGGTGTGGGCGACATTCAGCGCCGACGATCAGGCCTTGCTAAAGAAGGCCGCAATAGACGCCGGCCAATGGGAAATCGAAAAGTCCCGCAGTGAGCTGGACGCCACCTTGGCCGCCATAAAAGAGCGTGGCGTGACCGTCACCGAACTGACGCCGGCCCAGCGCGATGCGTTCATCAATGCTACTCAGTCGGTCTATCAGGAATGGTCACCGCGGATTGGTGAAGATCTGGTAAAGAAGGCCCAGCAAGCCGTCGCCGAGCGCCAGCAGTAAGCGTTCTGGCCCGAGCTTTGTGCCGAAATTCCACTCTGGCGCAGAGCCGGGCTGCCTAACCCGGAGTTTTCATGTCTACCCGCCCCCCTAAGTGCTGGCCCGAAGCCTGGCTTGCGTCTGTTGCCTTGATTGCGATCTGTTTGATCAGCCTGGGTAACGTGATTGTGCGCTACACCACCGATGCGTCTTTTGCCTTTACTGAAGAGTTCTCGGTATTTTTCCTGGTTCTGGTGACTTTTGCTGGCGCTGCGGTAGCGGCGCGCAACAACCAGCACATTCGCATCGAGCTGATCGAGCACCACCTGCCGGCGCCTTTTAGAACGGCCGTATACGTAGTGCAGTGGGCGTTGGGCGTGACGGTGTTTGCCATTACCGCTTGGTACGGCAGCGTGTTTGCCTGGCAGGAATACCAGTGGGAGTCGCTGTCACCCGGGCTGGGCTTGCCCAACTGGATTTACGTGATTTGGCTGCCGCTGATGGCGCTGGCCATTATTGTACGCATGACCCAGAGTTTGATAGATCGCCTGCGCGGCAAAGCTGATCCGGAGATCATTCATGAGTCCTGATCTGTTAATGATCGCCAGCTTCATGGTGGCGCTGTTGTTGGGTGTACCCGTGGCCATCGCCTTGGGGCTGGGCGGCGCGGTAGGCATTGTGGCCGGGCTTTCGCCAGATATGCTGGCCACCTTTGGCACTAACACCTACAACAGCGTGGCAAAGTACCCGCTGATCGCCATACCGCTGTTCATACTGACCGGTTTGATTTTTGAACGTGCCGGGGTGGCCGCCAGCTTGGTGCGTTTTGCCCAAGCTATTATCGGCCCGCGCCACGGTGGTCTGACCGTTGTTGCCGTGCTGGTATGCCTGATTATGGGCGGCATGAGTGGCTCCGGCCCGGCCGATGCTGCCGCCGTGGCCATGGTGATGCTGCCCAGCATGCGCAAGGCGGGTTATCCGCAGCCGTTTTCCGCCACGCTGATTGCAGCATCATCGTCTACCGCCATTTTGATTCCACCGTCCATCGCGCTGATTCTGTATTCCATTGTGGTGCCGGGGGTGGATTTGCGCGCGCTGTTTGCCGCCGGTGTGTTCCCCGGTATTCTGGCGGGGCTGTCGCTGCTGGTGCCGGCGCTGTATTTTTCCCGGAAATACCGCTGGGAAGATCCGAAAACCTCAGAGCGTCCACCTTTCTGGCCCAGCTTTAAAGCGGCCTTGCCGGCTTTGTTTGCGCCGGTGATCATTTTGGGTGGCCTGCGTTCCGGCCTGTTTACACCCACCGAGGCCGCGGTGGTGGCGGTCACCTACGGGGTAATTGTGGGCTGCCTGATCTATCGCAATCTGAGCCTGCGCGGGCTTTATGATCTGGTGACCGACGCTGCGGTTACGTCCGGCGTGGTTATGCTGATTATCGCTTTGGCGGGTATTTTTGCTTGGGCTG
Organism: Marinobacter sp. M1C; assembly: GCF_023314135.1. Classification (NCBI taxonomy): domain Bacteria; kingdom Pseudomonadati; phylum Pseudomonadota; class Gammaproteobacteria; order Pseudomonadales; family Marinobacteraceae; genus Marinobacter; species Marinobacter sp. M1C. The sequence goes on along the minus strand of NZ_CP092289.1, from coordinate 4,478,670 downwards.
GCACAACTCTGGGCACCTTCCAACATCTGGCTGATACGCTGTTGTCGCTGTCAGACAATGGATGGGTTCTGTTAGGGCTGGTGATGCTGCTGGTGTTGCTGGCGGGTATGTTGCTGGACGCGGTATCCATATACCTGATCCTGATTCCCATCGTACTGCCGCTCATGAACCACTTTGGCTGGAACCCAGTTTGGTTTGGTATTCTGCTAGCCATGAACATTGCTATTGGTCAGTTTACTCCGCCGGTGGCGGTGAATCTGATGGTTACCACCCGTATTGCCAATATCCGCCTGGAGCACACCTTGGGTTGGGCGCTGGTTTTTATTGCCGCTATGGGCGTGAGCCTGCTGCTGGTCGCATTGGTGCCGGGCATTGCGCTGTGGCTGCCCGACAAGCTTGGTTATGTGGTTGGGCCTTGGTAAATGCAGGTTTAGGCGCGATGCGTGACAATCTAGCGCGGCGGCAACTGACAACCCTGCTTGCAACGCGAACGAAAGCGCAAGCGGGCGAACACCAGATAGGCTCGGTTCACCAGGCCAACCAGGTGCAGTTTCTTCAACACGGTCGCCAAATGGCGGTAGCCCGGCAGTTCCTGCCACACCACCACAAACGCGTGGGCACCGGACTGAAGCGTGCCTTTGCTGTCTACTGCATGAATGACTTTCATCGCATCTGTGTGACTAAGTTGGTATTGGGCCAGAGTATTATTGCTGGCAAATATGTCCTGCCAGTCAATGCGTGATTGCTTGTCGACCTTACGGTAGTGGTCAATCTCGCGGCGGCACAACGGGCATTGGCCATCGTAGAATAAAATCGGTTTTGCGGGCATAGCGTAGCCTTGTAGTCAGTCTTTTCGAGTCGTGCGTTAGTGAAGTTGAGCTACTGAGATTACGTTGGTGGGGGCGAAGTGTATTCATTAGCGGGGCAGGAAAGGCACGAATAAAAAAGCAGACAGCAAAAAGGCAGCCGAAGCTGCCTTTTTTGATTATTGGCTGTTACTCACAGCACAATTATCTGTTCTAGCTTAGACAGCTACAACGTTCTCTGCCTGAGGACCTTTCTGGCCCTGAGTAACAGTGAACTCAACCTGTTGGCCTTCGGCCAGGGTCTTGAATCCGCCACCTTGAATAGAGCTGTAGTGAACAAATACGTCGGGGCCGCCTTCGCGAGTGATAAAGCCAAAACCTTTTGCTTCATTGAAGAACTTAACGGTACCGGTAACTGTAGACATAATAATAATCCTGAATTCTTAAAGTAATGTGCTGTCAGTCATCCATAATGACGACGGATCAGCGGTATGCGGGAAACAAAAAATGAGGCGTGATCAAAAACAGGACGATGCGTTACTTAGTACGTTCTATTGATGAAGTGCTTTGCTAAATCTTTCCGACGGAAGGCACTCTACACGCAAACGAAGTCATTGCAAAGCCTTTGTGTGATTTTTTGTAACCTGTAGGTACAGCAACGGATAAGCCACGTGTTGAAATAGTGAAACCGCGGCAGCACATCAATAGAGCAATAACCAAGCTATAGTTGAAATAACGTAGCTGCCAAAGGAGCAGGGATTATGGCCGGAGGATGGGCACGGGATGGCGCCGTGCAAGATCAGATCGACGCCAGCGTTGAAGATGCGGTTAATAAAGCCAGAAGCAGCCTGGGTAAGGGCGATAGCCTGACCCATTGTGAAGAATGCGACCGGGAAATACCTGAAGCCCGGCGGGTCGCGGTGCCGGGTGTGCGCCTGTGCATACAGTGCCAGGCCGAGCTGGAAAAGCAGCAGGGCAAAAGTGGGGGCGTTAACAGACGCGCCAGTAAAGACAGCCAGCTGCGCTAACCCCCGGGTATGAGGCTGTTCAATAAAGGTGCTATGAGAATGCTATCTTAGCGCTAAGATAGCGCCCAGCAACGCCGTGACCAAGGCGCTCCCCGCACATTTGCCAGCGATACCCTCCTATTATGACCATAACGCCATTCAACCACCTTATTTGCCCGTTAGACGGACAATCCCTGCTGATGCAGCAAAACAGTTGGCACTGCGCCAACGGGCACAGTTTCGATAACGCCCGCCAGGGCTATGTGCACTTGTTGCCGGTGCAGAACAAGCGGTCACTGGCGCCTGGCGACAGCAAAGAAATGGTGGCCGCGCGCCAGCGTTTTTTAAACGCAGGGCACTATCAGCCGATAGCGGCAGCGGTTGTGCAAGCGGTCGCGGAAGCAGTTAAGACGCAGGGCGAGGGCATTGAAACTCAGCCAGGCATAGAAGAACCTTTCGCCTGTTTGGATGCGGGTTGCGGCGACGGCTATTATTTGCGCCAGCTTGATGCTTGCTCGTCGGGCCAGAAACACGAACAGCCGCTGTCGCTGGTAGGCCTGGATATTTCAAAACCGGCGGTGCTGGCTGCGGCAAAACAGTCAAAAACAACGCGATGGCTGGTCGCCAGCAACGCCAATATACCGCTGGCTGACGGGTCTTTGGGCTGCATTTTGAGCCTGTTCGGGTTTCCGGTGTATCCGGAGTTCCGGCGGGTGTTGCGCCCTGGCGGCCGGGTAATAGTTGTCGACGCGGGGCCGGCTCATTTGCGCGAATTGCGAAAAGTCATTTACCCGGTACTCAAGCCCGAGGTTGACAAACCCAACGCCAGTGAAGCACCTCCGGGCTTTCAGACAATAGGGCGGCAGACGATTAATTTCAGCCTTGCATTGGTCGGCGAAGGCGCCATTGCGGACCTGTTGGCGATGACCCCGCACTTTTATCGCGCCAAAGCCGAGGGGCTGGCCCGCGCCGCTGCGCTTGGCAAATTGCAGGTAACGGTGGACGTACGGCTGACGGTGCTGGAAACCACGCCGGTTAACGGCGCCAGCGCTCCAAGCGCTGCCTTGAAATAGTGTGGGTTAGCATCCACATACCCGGACTACCCGTTGCTGCTTATCAGAGGTGGCGGGAGTGTAAACAATAGCTTCAAGCTATCTCTTGTTTGGGTATTATCAATTTTTGTTAAGCGCGCAGCATCATTATAGTGGTGCCCATCCATTAATCATCTGGCAAGCAAAGGGCAATATTTTATGGGTATCATTAATTCTGAAATTAAACCGTTTAAAGCAACCGCTTTCAAACGGGGCGAGTTTGTTGAGATTTCCGAAGCAGACGTAAAAGGCAAGTGGTCTGTGTTCTTCTTTTATCCGGCTGACTTCACTTTCGTATGTCCCACCGAGCTGGGCGACGTAGCTGACAAGTATGAAGAACTGCAAAAGATGGGCGTTGAAGTGTTTTCTGTATCCACAGACACCCACTTCACTCACAAAGCCTGGCACGACAGCTCTGAAACCATCAACAAGATTCAGTACTACATGGTTGGCGACCAAGCCGGCAACATCACCAATAATTTTGGTGTGATGCGCGAAGGCCAAGGCCTGGCAGACCGTGCTACTTTCCTGATCGATCCGGATGGCGTAATCCAAGCCGTCGAGATTACTGCGGAAGGCGTTGGTCGTGATGCGTCTGAGCTGATGCGTCGGGTGAAGGCTGCTCAGTACGTGCGCAAGCACCCGGGCGAAGTTTGCCCCGCCAAATGGCAGGAAGGCGAAGCGACATTGTCTCCTTCACTGGATTTGGTTGGTAAGATCTAAGGCTCCTTTCTAAGGCTCCTTTAATAGGGAGCCAAACGGTACGGGCTCGTGTCACGGGCTTGTTACTTTCAGAAAACCCCGGATTTCCGGGGTTTTTTGCGTTCAGGGCAAAGCGGATCATAAACTGCGTGCAGTGGCTGGGTCAGGTGCTTTGTTCCGCAGGCGGACAAACAGCTTGCTCAGCTCTCGTAGCCACAGCACAGAGCTGGCCACGGCGGTACAGAACAGCCAGTCCTCAAGGCTAAGGTTGACCGTAGAGAAGGGTTTTTGCAGAAACGGCACGTACACAACCGCCAGTTGCAGCAATAATGACAAGGCCACCGCCGCCCACAGCCAGAGATTAGAGAACAGCCCGCGAAAGGCACTTTGTTCATCAGACCTTGAAATAAACACGGTAAACAGTGAGAACAGCACCAGGGTGGTAAAGGCCATGGTTTGGCCATAGGCAAGGCTGCCCGTGCCGGCCACCAGACCACCGGGAAGCGATGCATCCAGCACAAACAGAGTACCGGTTGCGGTGATCAGACCAACAAAAACAATCCCGGCCCACATGCCCCGTGTAATCACACCTTCTTCACGGGGTCTTGGCGGCTTGCTCATGGCGGCTTCATCACCCGGATCCAGCCCCAACGCCAAGGCCGGTGCGCCATCGCTGACCATGTTGATCCACAGAATCTGGGTGGCCAGCAACGGCAGAGCCAGGCCGGCACCCTCGGCGGTCAGGCCAATCACATCCGCCAGCAATACGCCGAAAAACATGGTTAGTACTTCGCCGATGTTGGACGACAGCAAATAACGCAAAAATTTGCGGATGTTGGCGAAAATAGCGCGGCCTTCCTCCACCGCAGCAACAATACTGGCAAAGTTGTCGTCTGCAAGAATGATATCCGCTGCCTGGCGCGACACGTCGGTGCCGGTAATGCCCATGGCCACACCAATATCCGCGGCTTTCAGGGCCGGTGCATCATTCACACCGTCGCCGGTCATCGCAACTATGTGTTTACCTTTCTGCAACGCCTTGACGATACGCAGTTTGTGTTCAGGATTAACCCGAGCGTAAACCGAGATCTCTTGCACGGCCCGGTGCAGTGCGTCGTCCGACATCTCGTCAATTTCCGCGCCCGTGAGCGCCCGGTCATTGGTGCAAATGCCTAACTCTTTACCAATAACAGCGGCGGTAACCGGGTGGTCGCCGGTGATCATCACCGGGCGGATACCCGCTTGTCGTGCCTGGGCCACGGCTTCTTTGGCTTCTTCCCGCGGCGGGTCGATCATGCCGATCAGGCCTACAAACACCAGATCCTGCTCAAGATCTTCATCTACCCGGTCTGGCTCGAAGTCGGCTGCGGGTATGAAACGGGCCGCCACACCCAGTGTGCGCAGGGCTTCCGCCGCCAGGTTTTCGTTGGCCAGCAGGATGTCGGTACGGCGCTCTGGCGTTAACGGTCGAACATTGCTCCCCACCCGTTCGCGGTTGCAGCGGCCTAACAGAACATCGGGGGCACCCTTGGTAAATACCTGAATTGACTCTCGCTGCTGGCTGTCGGTGTGCAGTGTTGACATCATTTTGCGTTCGGAGGAGAACGGAATTTCGCCAACCCGCTGATAACGGGTGTCTAGAAGATCTTCCGTCAGCCCGACTTTTCGAGCAGCAACCAGTAGTGCCCCTTCGGTAGGGTCGCCCTGAATGGTCCACCGACCGTCTTCTTCGCGCAAAACCGCATTGGCGGCGCGATCACCAACCGTCAGGGCTCGCTCCAGCTCTAGCCGCAGGGGTTCACTGATCGTGTTTTCGCCGCTGTCGGTCGCTGTGGAATGCACGGTAATCTCGCCGTTCGGCTCGTACCCGGTGCCGCTTAGAGTTACCCGGCCACTGGCGGTCACAATGGCGCGGACAGTCATTTCGTTGCGGGTGAGGGTGCCTGTTTTGTCTGAAGCGATCACGCTGGCGGCGCCCAGGGTTTCCACCGCTGCCAGATGGCGAACAATCGCATGGCGCCCTGCCATGCGCTGAACGCCCAAAGCAAGCACGGCGGTTACGATGGCCGGCAAGCCCTCGGGTACCGCCGCCACGGCCAGTGCTACGCCAAGAATCAGCACGTCGAAAATGGCCGAAAAGCCGCTGACGTGCTCTACCAGAATGATGGTGAAAATCATCACCACCGCAATGACAATCACCACCAGCCCCAGCATTCTGCCAACCTTGGCAAGATCTTGTTGCAACGGCGTTGTCTCAGCGGGCGCCTGCTCCAGCATGCCGGCAATCTGCCCCATTTGGGAGTTCATGCCGGTGGCGGTAATAACCGCGGTGCCGCGGCCGTAGGTGACGGTGGTGCCACTAAAAATCATATTTTGGCGATCACCGATAGGGGCATCGCCAACGATGGTTTCTGGGTCTTTAGATGCAGGAAGGCTTTCGCCGGTCAATGAGGCTTCGGAGGTTTGCAGAGCAACCGACTGAATCAGGCGGCCGTCTGCGGGAATCGTATCGCCTTCTTCTACCAGAACAATATCGCCGGTGACCAACTCAGCTGCGGCAATGCTCTGCTGTTCACCGTTTCGAATCACCCGAGCCCGAGCGGCGGACATTCGTTGTAACTCCGCCACGGCGTGTTCTGCCCGCGCCTGCTGCACATAACCCATGGCTGCGTTGAACAGCACAATGGCCAGGATCGCAATAGCCTCATAGGGCAGGGCGGAATCACGCTCGAATAGCCACAAGCCGAGGGAAATCGCCGCAGCCAGTAATAAAAGGATGACCAGAGTGTCAGTAAACTGGGCGAGTACCTTGCGCCAGCCGGGCACAGGCCGGGCTGCGGTCAGTTCGTTCGCGCCGTTGCGCCCCAGGCGCGCCTTTGCTTTTTCGCCGCTCAGGCCTTGCTGTGCGCTGGTTTCCAGGGCGGAAACGATGGCGTCAGGAGATAATTGATAAGCGGCTTGGGACTTCTTTAATACGCGTTCGCTGCCCATGCTTACGAGTCCCTATGATGGTGAAGTTCATAAGGATCAGTGTAACCAGAAATCTGGCCAGAGAAACGATCTGCGTCAGGTGCTGGCGATGTCTGTGCCATAACTGACACCGCGGGCCTTCAAGCGATAGAACTGCGCTACCACATCGGCCATTGCATCCGGGCAATAAGGCCGCAAACCGCCCAACACTAAACGCTTGGATACGGTGCCCAGCGCATGGTCGCCAGACATCAAACGATACTCCAGAGTGACCTGGCCACGCTTGCCATTGGCTTCCAGAGTGGCGTTATGCAGCTCCAGCTCCGGTGACACTGCATGCAGGCTGTCTAATGTGACAGTCATGCTGTCGTACATCACCATTGGCCGGTCCGGGTTGAACATTACGCCGTTGGATTCCATCAAAGGCTTCATGGTGTGCGGGAAGTTTTTGCCCGACGCTGCCACGTAGCCCAAGGTGAATTCCTCGATAAACACTTTGTCGGTAGTGATATCGCCGCTGCGGGCTACTTCCAAATACACCTTGCCAGCTGTATCACACACGTGAATGGTGCCGTCGGTGCTTTCGCGAAATTCCAGCGGCACGTCTTTACCCAGCAGGGCGCGAAAGTGGAAGGTCATGTTCGTTGACAAGCCAAAACGCCAAAGTACAACGGCGAACAGTAAGTCCCCCGGCACGCAGAAGCGGCGGGCGTCCGGATCGTGAATCGGGTTAAAGTCCCCGGCCACTTCCTTGGCAAACAGACTGGCCTGGGCGGCGCTGATGTATACGCGGCCATCCTTTTCACAGTGAAAACGTTCTAGAAACATGGAGTACCTTATTTCGAGTGGCCAGATTCAGTGGCCCATGATAGTCCAGCTGCACCCATATCAAAATGCACCATCTGGCTTAATGTAAAAATACTGCAGAAACTCTGTCAATGAGGTGCGAAATGGCCGGCGCTCATTAATAGTAAATTTCTATCGCAGTTTTTGAATCAATTGATTTGAGCTTGTTTATCAGGCGCCGTATCTTATCCGCATCAACTCAGAACAACCGGCTAAAATCGAGCCGGTTCACCGGCTTTATTCCTTATAAAGGACGACAAAATGTTAGATGCCAATTTGAAAGGCCAATTAAAAGGTTACCTGGACAACGTGAAGCAGCCCATCGAGCTGGTTGCCGCGCTGGACGACAGCGCAAAAGCCAACGAGTTGTTTGAGCTGCTACAGGAAATCGACGGGTTGTCTGACATGATTACCCTACGTGAAGATGGTGGTTCAGACGTGCGTCGCCCGTCATTTGCTATCAACCGTGTGGGCACCAACGTAGGTGTACGCTTTGCCGGTATTCCTATGGGCCATGAGTTTACGTCCCTGGTATTGGCACTGCTGCAAGTGGGTGGGCATCCCTCCAAGGCAACTCCAGAGCTGATTCAGCAGGTTCAGGAATTGGACGGAAATTTTGAATTTGAAACCTATTTCTCGCTGTCGTGCCAGAACTGCCCGGATGTGGTGCAGGCACTTAACCTGATGAGTGTGCTCAACCCAAGTGTGAAGCACACCGCCATTGACGGCGCCTTGTTCCAGGCTGAAGTGGAAGAGCGGGAAATCATGGCAGTGCCTAGCGTGTACCTGAACGGCCAGCTGTTTGGCCAGGGCCGTATGAAGCTGGAAGAAATTGTAGCCAAGCTGGACACCAACACCGACGCCCGTGAAGCCGATAAACTTCGCCAGAAGGGCATTTTTGAAGTGTTGGTCATTGGCGGTGGCCCGGCCGGCTCCGCAGCGGCTGTTTACGCAGCCCGTAAAGGCATTGCCACGGGTATTGCCGCCGAACGCTTTGGTGGTCAGGTTGCTGACACTATGGGCATTGAAAACCTGATTTCTGTGCCTTACACCGAAGGCCCCAAGTTAGTGGCCGCGATGGAGCAGAACGTAATAGAGTATGGTGTGGATATCATGAACATGCAGCTGGCCGAAAAGCTGATTCCGGCGACAAAGCCGGGCATGCCCCATGAAATCCGTATGGCCAACGGTGCCTCGCTGAAAGCCCGCACAGTGGTCCTGTCGACCGGTGCCCGCTGGCGCCAGCTGGGTGTTCCCGGTGAAGACAAGTACCGCAATAAGGGCGTAGCTTACTGCCCACACTGCGACGGCCCGTTGTTCAAAGGTAAGCGCGTAGCGGTGGTTGGCGGTGGTAACTCGGGTGTCGAAGCCGCCATCGACCTGGCCGGTATTGTTGGTCACGTAACCTTGCTGGAATTTGGAGCCGAATTGCGCGCTGATGAAGTGCTGCAGCGCAAGCTGCGCAGTTTGAAGAACGTGGATATTGCGGTATCGGCCCAGACCACCGAAGTGACCGGTGTCAACGGTAAGGTGAATGGCCTGGATTACACCGATCGTCACAGCGGTGAAAATGTTCATGTAGAGCTGGAGGGCGTGTTTATACAAATCGGCTTGATACCCAACACCGAGTGGCTGAAAGGCGATATCGAGCTCAGCAAGCACGGCGAAGTAATCATCAACGAGCGCAACGAAACCAGCATTCCTGGCGTATTTGCCGCCGGTGATGCCACCACCGTGCCTTACAAGCAAATCGTGGTTTCCATGGGCGAAGGTTCCAAAGCGGCCCTTAGCGCCTTTGACTTCCTGATTCGTAACTCTGTTGACGAATAGGTGTCGAAAAGCAATTGCTGTTAAATAATCAGCTGCGCATCAGTTCCCAGCTGCAAATGTTGACCGCCGAGGCCAGATTGAGAGATTCAATCTGGCCTTTGCCATTTATGGTGTAGGCAGTGGCGTTCAGTTCATCGAGGGCCTGAGTCGGAATGCCGCGGGCTTCGTTGCCAAACAAATAGCAGTCGTGATCGGCAAAGCTGCGCTCGGTTAAGGCGCGGCCATTCAAGTCGAGGCAAGCCAGCCGGTGAAATCGCTGGCTCAGGCTGGCTAGCTCAACATCGGTTTCCAGCGGCACATGAAATATTGCGCCCATGCTGGCTCGCACCACTTTTGGGTTGTAAGGGTCAACGCTGCCGGGGCTGAGCAGGCAGCGAAAACCGCCGAACCAGGCCAGTGTGCGTAAAATGGTGCCCAAATTGCCTGGATCCTGTACTTCGTGCAGATAAATGGCTTTTTCAGGACTGTGCTGTGGGTCGGTGGCTGGCTGCTCTTTTGCCTGGCCCATGGGCGTAATTATTGGTGCCACTTCAGGCGCTATTAATGGCACTTTTGTTGGTACTCTTGTTGGTACAACCGCCAAAATACCCTGAGGTGTTTGGGTATTGGCCAGCCGCGCCATCTGGCGCTCGCTGATCACATGAGTAGTGAACGGGCCTTGCCAGTGCTCATAAGACGCCGTCACGTAAAGTTCTGAAGACGTTAAGGCTGGCTGGGTGCTTGCGGCTTTTTGCAACTCCAGCACCAGATGCTCACCCTCTACCAGATAGTGTCCGAAAGCCTCGCGGTATTTTTTTTGTTGCAGTTTTTTGATGTCGTCCAGCTTCACGGTTATGTCCCGGTAGTATGTGCAGAGCTCAGGGGCAGCTAATAACTGGGGCTATTGTACGTGGCTGCCGGTTTTGTGTCAGTGCGTTGGTGCCGACGCGCGGGGCGCTTTTGCGGCGTTCTGGCCCCCGGCGTACAATGACGCAATGAGTAATCTGACTAATAACCCTACTAATAAAGAGCCGCTATCGCTCGGTTAACAAAGAGACACCATGGCCCGATCAAAAAGCAGTAGCCGCTGGCTAGAAGAGCATGTTAACGATCCCTTCGTAAAAAAAGCGCAAATCGATGGTTACCGCTCCCGTGCCAGTTACAAACTTCTTGAAATTAACGCCAAAGACAAGCTGATTCAGCCCACCATGACGGTGATGGACCTGGGTTCTGCGCCCGGAGGTTGGTCGCAAGTGGCCACCGACGTGGTGGGGCACAAAGGTCGGGTAATAGCCTCGGACATTTTGCCCATGGACGCTGTTGCCGGTGTCGAATTTATTCAGGGCGATTTTACCGAGAACGCCGTTTTCGAAGAAATCATGGCGGTACTGGGTGATGCAAAAGTCGACGTGGTTATTTCAGATATGGCGCCCAACATCAGCGGCGTAAACGCGGCGGACCAGGCGGCGTCTATGTACCTGATTGAGCTGGCGCTGGATATGGCCAGCCAGGTGCTAAAACCCAAAGGCAGCTTTGTCGCCAAGGTGTTTCATGGCGGAGGTTATGACGGCTACGTGAAAGCGGTGCGCGAACAGTTCGACAAGGTGGTGGTGCGCAAACCGGATTCTTCCCGTGCCCGCTCGCGAGAGGTCTATCTGGTGGGTAAGGGCTTTCGCGGCTGATCGCTTATCTAAAAGAGCTGTTGTCACGTGTAACTAAGGAATTATATGAAAGCCTTAAGAATGATTGCGCTACCCCTCGTTTTGTTGATGTGCTCGGGCCTGACTTTGGCCGCAGATGGACTGATTAAGGTTAAAAGTAACCACAGCGTAGCGGCAACAGCCGATAAACTTGAAGCGGTTTTGAGTGAGAACGGCATGAAAATCATGAACCGGATTAATCACGCTGCCGGGGCTGAATCGGCGAATATGGAATTGCGGCCTACCGAGCTGGTGATTTTTGGTAACCCGAAAGTGGGCACGCCATTGATGCAATGCTCGCAAACTGTCGCCGTGGATTTGCCCCAGAAAGCGCTGATCTGGGAGGACGAAAATGGCCAGGTCTGGCTTGGCTATAACGATCCGCAATATTTGAAAACCCGCCACGCTATCGAAGGTTGTGATCCGGTGTTAGCGAAAGTGGGGGCCGCGCTGAAGAATTTTGCCCGAGCTGCCACTGCGGACTGATAAAGCCCGGAGCAAAACACGGGAAAGCTCATAATGGCTGATACCTGGCAGGGTTCCGAGTCTCTAATATAGTCGCTCCTGCCATTCAGAGACGCACTCCCTTGCTGCTGATACGTTCTACCCTTGCTTGCCTTACGTTGATTGCCGCCATTTTGGCATTGCTTCCCGGCACAGCCGGTTTGACGCTCGTTTTGGCGTAGATCGCTTACCCGTTAAGGCCTTGTGTCATCTTGACGCATGTGCCTGGCGCTCCGATTTCATGGCAATCACCTATGGCGTATCCCATATCACTCTGTTATTGTTCGCGCCATCCTGCCTCTAGGGATCCCGCAGTTTCAGGCGTAAAGCCCACATGCGAACCATCCATACGACCTGTCAGAGGACGTCACCCCGTTAACGGCGTGTGACCGTAGTCGTTTTTTATTCCATGAATCTTCATGGCATCTGCCCGCATTCGCCAACAACGGTGTTCGTGGAGGCAGAACAATCAAGAGTTAATCTATTATGAGTTTTTCTTCACTCGGTTTGTCTGAGCAGTTAGTCCGTGCCACTTTGGACCAGGGTTACGAAACCCCGTCACCCATTCAGTTAAAAGCCATTCCAGCGGTATTGGCTGGTAAAGACGTGATGGCCGCCGCGCAAACCGGCACCGGTAAAACCGCCGGTTTTGTCTTGCCGATATTGCAGATGCTGGAGCAGAACCCGCGCACCGGCAAAGGCCCGCGCGTGCTGATTCTGACGCCTACCCGCGAACTTGCCGCCCAAGTTCACGACAGCGTGAACCTTTACAGCCGCTACGTGCCTACCCGCGCGGCTGTCGTATTTGGTGGCGTAAAAATTAACCCGCAGATGATGAAACTGCGCAAAGGGCTGGACGTACTGGTTGCCACACCCGGCCGCCTGATGGACTTGTATCAGCAGAACGCCGTGCGTTTTAACGAAGTAGAATTTTTGGTGCTGGACGAAGCCGACCGCATGCTGGATATGGGCTTTATTCGCGATATCCGCAAGATTATGGCCATGCTGCCTGCGAAGCGCCAGAGCCTGCTGTTTTCTGCAACCTTCTCCAACGAAATTCGCACCCTGGCTAAGGGCCTGCTGAACGACCCGGTGCAGATTGACGTTGCAGTGCGCAACTCAACCGTCGAAAGTGTTGTGCAGTCGGTGTATCCGGTGGATCAGAGCCAGAAAACGGCGCTGTTGAGCAAACTGGTGCGCGACAACAGCTGGGAACAAGTACTGGTATTTACCCGCACCAAGCACGGCGCCAACCGCCTGACCGAGAAGCTGGGCAAAGACGGTATTACCGCTGCTGCGATTCACGGCAATAAGTCCCAGGGTGCCCGTACCCGTGCTTTGGCCGAGTTCAAACAGGGTGATATCCGTGTGCTGGTAGCGACCGACATCGCTGCTCGCGGTTTGGATATTAAGCAGTTGCCCCAAGTGGTGAATTTTGAACTGCCTAACGTGCCGGAAGATTACGTTCACCGCATTGGCCGTACCGGTCGCGCGGGTGAAAGTGGCCACGCGCTCTCTTTGGTGAGTGCTGACGAGCTCAGCATGTTGGTCGGTATTGAAAAGCTGATCAAAAAACAGCTGCCGCGTAAGGAAGTGGAAGGCTTTGAGCCTAAAAACAACGTGGCACTGAAGCCAAAAGCCAAGGCCGATCCGAGCAAAGCTCGTAATCGCAGCGGTGGAAATGGTGGCGGCAATGGCCGGCCCAGTGATAAGCCCGGCGGACGCAGCGCAGGCCGCAGCCAGAATGGCAATGGCGGCCAACGTGGACGTTCAGGCCAGCGTCAAAACCAGGACGCCTGAAGCCATGCGGGCTTGAGGTAGCAGGTTAAAAAATGCGGAGCTTCGGCTCCGCTTTTTTTGTGCGCCCGGCACGGGCGCACTCCTGGAGGTGCAAGTCCTCCCGTAAGCTGGCCACAGCGAACGAAGTGAAGCGCAACTGAGGAAGGGTGACCGACCGTGGGGAGGAAGCGTGGAGCGTAAACCGCGAGCCGATGAACAAGAATCGGATATGAGGCGCTGCTAAGCAGGGCGAGCGGGCAAGAAGCCGCGAAGCTCTTGTGGTCAAGGCAAGGTGGTGTAAATCCGGCGGTTGTGCGGTGAAGGAGTGTGTTCTTACCCGGGGAGATCTCGCCTCATGCCTGAAAGGGCGACGTGGAAACACGGAGCGAGAAGTCAGCAGCGGCCATAGTAGCTCCACCACGGAGCGAAGGGCCGAACGAGAAGGAGCGTCAAACGACTTGACGATGAGGTCTGCCAGGCATCAGATGCCCGCATCCGCGGGGCGGGTCACGCACCGGGAAGGTGAAGCCTTGCCGTGCGTGTCCAGCGATGAAACAGAACTCCCGCGTCGAGATCCGAAGGGCGCAGGGCGAAGCCTGCTAGAGCAGGCGTTCGCGAGAGAGAAGATTGATCCTAGCTTCAGCGAACACAGTCACGGCTTTCGCCCGGGCCGCCGTGCCCACGATGCCGTTCTGTCCGCCCAGCGATACGTCCAGCAAGGCCGCCACATTGTGGTTGATGTGGATTTGTCCAAGTTCTTTGACCGCGTCAATCACGACATTCTGATCGACCGCCTGAGGAAACGCGTGAACGACCCCGGTCTGATGCGGCTGCTGAGGCGCTGCTACGACACACTGCATTTGAAGATTAACGAATCCAAGAGTGCAGTGACGAGCGTGTTTGGGCGCAAGTTCCTTGGCTATGCTTTATGGCAGGGTCCGAACGGCGAAGTCCGCCGTGCGGTCTCAGCGAAGGCATTGCAAGCGTTCAAGCTGCGGATCCGGCAACTGACTCGACGTTCGGGAGGGCGCAGCATGGAACAAGTGGTGGAGAAGCTTCGACGCTATCTGCTGGGCTGGAAAGGTTACTTCAAGCTGTCGCAAACTCCACGCATCTGGCGCTCGCTGGATGGATGGATGGATACGTCGGCGCTTGAGGGCTATGCAGCTTAAGCAGTGGCGACGAGGTAAGACGATCTATCGGGAGCTGATGCGCCTGGGCGCAAATCCCTGGGTGGCACAATCGGTAGCGGCTCTGAGCCGGCGCTGGTGGCACAATAGCTTGTCTGCTATCCACAACGTGTTGACGGTTGCCTATTTCGATCGGCTGGGTGTGCCAAGACTCTCATGACCTCAACTTCTCGAACCGCCCGGTGCGGACCCGCATGCCGGGTGGTGTGGGAGGGGCGGAGCCTCATGGCTCCCCCCTATCCCGATTGTTCAGAATCTGAAAATGAAAAACTGGACCGTGTGAAAACAGGGCCCCATAAAAGGTAGTACTTTCAGAGTCTGCTGGGCCGGCTGCTCAGCAGACTATCCGCAAGGGATCAGAACTTGTAGGTGAAACCTACCATGTAGACCATTGGGTCGATTTCGACTTCAAATTTGTCGGTACGCGCTGCAACATTGCCAGCCCCGTCAAAAGCGGTAATGGTGGCGTCAGTGTTGATATCAGCCCACCATACAGCTGCGTTAAGACCAAAATTCTCACTCAGCATATAATCCATGCCTATTTCTACAGCAACGCCAACGCTGTCATCCAGCTTTAGGTCAGTGGAGGCTGCCCCGAGCGCGGATGTTAAGGTTGGGTCAGTTTTCTCTTCAAAGAAGGTCGTGTAGTTCACGCCTAAGCCCACAAACGGCTGGAAGACCGAGGAGCTATGCATTGGATAGTATTGCAATGTCAGCGTTGGTGGCAGGTGCTTGGTTTCACCCAGCTTGCCTGCAGCGCCAAGTGTTCCAGCGCCTACGATGTTATGTTTGAAAGGAGTAGCACCCAGCAAGCCGATACCGATGTTGCTGGTGAACATATAGGTGGCACGAATACCCAGCTGCGTGTTGTCGTCAACATCAACCCGGGGGTTTGCAGTTAGAACCGGATTGCCAGCTACATTGATGCGTTCACTAGATCCGTCCGGCGCAACATGAGCAACACCAGCGCGCAGAATAAAATCACCAGCTTCAAAAGCCTGAGCAGCCGGTGCAACCGCCATTACGGCCGCAGCCAAAACACCAATTCTGAAAGTATGGGACATAGTAAATCTCCAGGGTTCGATTCGTATTGGCGGTAAGAGTAATGGTTGTTACAAAGGCAATCTTGATTTAGCGCAATTATTAAAAAAAGAGGAGCGCTATTTCAGGGCGCCTTTGATTCAGCTCAAGTAATGAATGTATTGCGGGGGTGTTTTAACGCCGTGGCCAGTAACGTTGCATTTCCATAAATAGGAAAGACGCACTCCAGCCCACCAGTACCAGCCCGGTCAGGCCCTCAATACCGGTCAGAAAACGCAGGTTGCCTATAGGCTCAATGTCACCGTAGCCGACGGTGGTAAATGTGCTGAACGAAAAGTAAACGCAGTCCAGAAGGCTGCCGTTAAAGTTACCAACCAGAAGCCCCCAGCCGAGGGTATGGTGCATAGCAAAGTACGCTATGGCAAAAATCCATACTTCCAGAGCATGAGCGGCCAGAACACCCAGCACGGCCACAATCAGGCGGAAATGGTGATGATTGCCCATTTTCCCTAGTATGCTGCTCAGCCGCACCAGCACACTGAAGGCAACAGTGGCGATAAGCAGGCTTCCGGGTTCTTCTACAGGCAAAGGTGAATCTCTCCGTGCTGAATGACAGGCCCGCAGAGCGGGTGAGCTTACCCCGGCTTATAATGGGTTCTTGCAGGTATTATGGTTGGGTTTGTTTTTTCTGTCACCCGATTGGCGCTATGATACAGATTGAAAAATGCAGAGCAGTTTCCACAGGAGTTAAGGCGATGTTTGTGAAAAAAATCTCAGCAGCTGTGTTGATGGCCACTACTCTGACGTTTGCAGGTTGCGCATCTGTGGGCCAGGATTTTGCCACCCACAATGTTGACCAGATTACAGTCAATGAAACCACTCGCTCAGAAGTGCAGGCGTTGTTCGGTGAGCCTTGGCGTACCGGTATGAAAGACGGTAAGCGCACCTGGACTTACGGCAAGTATCGCTGGTCTGCGTTTGGCGACGACAAAACTGAAGACCTGATTATCACGTTTGATGGCAACGGAGTGGTGAAGTCTTACAATTACAACGCCACGCAGTAAATCGCGAAGAGTGAATAAATAAACGGGCTGCATTTGCAGCCCGTTTTGTTTTAATCAATTTTACATTTCTACGCTGTCTTTATAACGCTGAGTAGGTCCACTTCCTTACGGCAAATCCGGGGTGAGGAGACTATGCTTGGCGCCCAAAATCTCCTTCTGTGGAATTCTTCGATAATGATTGAATTGTTTTTTTCGACCTACATCAGCAGCTCTATCCGCTTTTTGTTTCTGTTAGCGCCGTTTTTCGTGGTGACCATGTTTTTGGCGCTAACCCGCGGGCTGCCGGCGGACGAGAAAACCGCGATTATTCGTCGTGCCTGCATATCGGCGCTGGTGTTGGGTGTGATTCTGTTTTTTGCCGGTCCGCTGTTGTTTGGTGCTATTGGTATTACTCTAAATTCGTTCCGCATTGGTGCAGGCACACTGCTGTTTTTGACGGCCATCAGCTTGGTTAACAATGGTACTCGCAGCCACGCCACGGGTTTACCGGATGACAATCGCGACGATATTGCGGTGGTGCCCCTGGCGATTCCGGTGATGATTGGCCCGGCGACTATTGGTGCGATTCTGGTTTACGGTGCGGAGCTGAAGGAGGTTGCGGCGGTGGCCGGGGGTCTGTTGGGGTTGGTGTCGAGTTTGCTGATTCTAGCGGTGTTGTTGCGGTTGTCGGGTTATCTGGAAAAGGCGATGGGTAAGAATGGCCTGAATATTATGTCGAAGATCAGCGGGTTGATTCTGTCGGCTATGGCGGCGGAGATCGTATTGACCGGGTTGTCCGGGTTTATTGCGGCTTCTGGGTTGGTGGCTAGGTAACGAGCCGAAAGTCGGGGACAGATTTCAAATCTGTCCCCATTTTGTTCTTGGGGCATCTATTTTTTTGAATTCCGCAGTGCGGGGTTGAAGCCTCTTGCCGGGTATTTTTTTCTTTGGGTCAGGCCGATCAGGATTAGCGGTATTACGATCATCAGGCTGCCGGCCAGGAACCATAAATCCGGGACTTCGTTGAACCATATCCAGCCGATGGCCACCGCCCAGATCAGGCCGGTGTATTCGGCGCTGGTGACTTGGTTGGCGTCTACCTGGCGGTAAGCCAGCAGTACGGTGATGTTGTAACCCAGTATGAACAGGGAGGAGCCGGCGGCGATGATGACCAGGTCGGTGCTCCAGCGTGAGCCTTGCTGCCAGTCCCAGATGGCCAGTGCGCCTGCGGCCGGGATAATCAGCAGGTAGTTCAGGACCAGTTTGTGCACGGTGCTCTGTTGCTTTGGCAGTTTACGCACCAGTACGGCGTTGATAGCCAGTGAAAACGCCGAGCCCAGGGCCGCAAACGCCGCCCAAGTGAAGTCTATGGGTCTTAATATCAGGATAATGCCGGCAAAGCCGCTGAATACGGCAATCACGCTTAGGGGTGTCAGGCGTTCGCGGAAGATAACGACTGAGAACAGCATCACCAGTATGGGCGCGGCGTAGAATACGGCGTTGGCGGTGGCCAGGGGCAGGTTGGCCAGAGCGACGATCATGCACAGCATGCCAATCAGGTGAACATGGGCGCGGATGGCGTGAATGCCGGTGCCAGCAAAAAACTGGCGGCGGTCTATTTTTTTGGCCAGCGGTAACAGCAGCAGCAGAGTTAGCACGCAGCGCAGGAAGGCGAATTGAAATATGGGTGCGCCCGGCTCCAGCAGTTTTATCAGGACATCGGAAATTAGCGCCATGGCGTTGCCGATCACCAGCAGAAAGATGGCGCTGCCAACGGTTTTGCCAGACATGAATAACCTCAGAAAACGCGGAATGGATGCAGCAGGGCAGTATAGCCGTGGCTTTGGTCAGCCTGAATGCCGTTTAATACCTATCTAATATATAAGTGCCTATCTAATATATAAGCACCTATTTAATAACTAAGCTATCGAAATAAAAGCGCCGACAATCTTTGTGGGATTGCCGGCTCAGCGATCAGTGTCCTGCGGGGCGCTCGACCACTTTGCGTTTGCCAGTGGCGCACTTTGACAGCTCTTTCAGGCCGTCGCTGTCAAACGCATCCACGCGAATAACGTCGTAGAGCGCGGTGAGTGCCTCTTCCAATTTTTCGCAATCATCGGCGTTCACTACGCCTTCGGCGCAGGCCCAGTCGACCAGTTGTTTGCGTTCGTGGCCCATCAGCAGGGCAATGCCGTCCAAGTCGTCTTCATCGCGGTTGCGAACGGCTTGGTGCAGGCGGGCGCGCATGTCGGTGGTTTCGTTGGCCAGACGGTAGGCGTTCAACACCCGGCCCAGGGAGTCGCTGCTGTCTGTGGGTATGTAGGCGCCGCGGTGAATGCGCTGGCGCAGTGGCGTGTCTTCGACAATGCTGGCGGCCACTTTAGTGCCCAGGCGGTCGTCGGGGCCATTCAGGCTCGTCGCGCCCAAGGGGAATACCAACAATCGCAGGGGCCAGCGCAGGGCTGGAACCGGGAAGTTGATGATGGCTTCACGCATGGAACCCTGCAAGTCGCGCAGGCAGGTTTTCAGGCACCATTCCACCATGTGGCGTTGTTCTTCCGGATAGCCTTCTTCGTGCCATTGTTTGATCACTGCGGTGGCGTAATACAGCTGTACCAGACAGTCGGCCATGCGCCCGGACAGGCGTTGGCGAGCCTTTAGGCCGCCGCCTACGGAAAGCAGCGTAACATCGGTCATCAACGCAAGGGCCGCCGAAAAACGCGCCAGTTGGCGGTAGTAAGATTTCAGGTTGCCTTGGCGTGGCACCGGTTCGGCCAAGCCGCCGGTCAGGCCCAGCACCAGTGCGCGCAAACCGTTGCGGGTGGTGTGTGCCAGGTGACGGTAGAAAACGCCATCGAACTTTTTGGCGGCCTGATTTTGGTCTTCCATGCCAGCCGCCGCGATTTCGTCAACAATAAACGGATGGCAGCGGATGGCGCCCTGGCCAAACACCATTAGGCTGCGGGTAAGAATGTTGGCGCCTTCTACGGTGATACCGATGGGTATAGCTTGGTAGGCGCGGGCCAGGAAGTTGCGTGGCCCGGTAATAACACCTCGGCCGGCAACGACGTCCATGGCGTGGTTGATCACAATGCGCATCAGGTCGGTGTTGCGGTATTTCAGCAGCGCCGAAGGCACGGCCGGGCGTACGCCGCGGTCCAGCATACCTGCCGTGAGCAAGCGCGCGGCGTCCATCATCCAGGTGTACCCGGCGATGGGTTCCAGCGCTTCTTGCACGCCTTCAAACTGGCTGATGGAGCGGCCAAACTGTTCACGGGTAAGCGCGTATGAGCCGGTGGCCAGGCTGGCAACTTTGCCGGCGCCTGTGCCCAAAGCCGGCAGCGAAATAGAGCGACCGATAGACAGGCATTCCAGCAGCATGGTCCAGCCTTTGCCCAGCATGTCTTGGCCGCCGATCACCTGGTCCATGGGAATAAATACGTCGTTGCCCCAGGTTGGGCCGTTCATGAACACCGTATTCATGGGCAAGTGGCGGGCGCCGGCGTGCACGCCATCGGTATCCCGCGGCACCATCACACAGGTCACGCCAATATCGGCGTTGTCGCCCAAAAGGGCGTCTGGGTCATACACTTTGATGGCCAGCCCAATCAGAGTGGCCACCGGCGCCAGCGTAATGTAACGCTTGTTCCAGGTGACTTTCAGGCCCAGTACTTCTTCGCCCTTCCACTGGCCTTTGCACACAATGCCTTTGTCTGGAATAGCGCCGGCATCTGAGCCTGCCACCGGTGATGTCAGAGCAAAACAGGGGATTTCCTGGCCGCCGGCCAAGCGTGGCAAATAATGCTGCTTTTGGGCATCGGTACCATAGTGCATCAACAGCTCACCGGGCCCAAGAGAGTTGGGTACCATCACGGTGACCGCTGTGGACACGCTGCGAGTGGAAATTTTCATCACGATTTCGGAGTGCGCGGTGTTAGAAAACCCCATGCCGCCGTCTTTTTTGGGTATGACCAGCCCAAAAAAGCCGTTGCCGCGTATATACGCCCAGACTTTTTCTGGCAGGTCGTAATGCTCGTGGGTGATTTCCCAGTCGTTCAGCATGGCGCAGAGATCCTCTACCGGGCCATCCAGAAACGCCTGTTCTTCGCTGTTCAGGTGCGCCGGCTTTGCGCCCAGCAGTTTCGACCACTGTGGCTTGCCGGAAAACAGCTCGCCGTCCCAGTCCACCGAGCCGGACTTCAGCGCTTCGGCTTCGGTATCTGACAATTGTGGCAAGCGTGAGCGCACCCAGTTCAGCAATGGCCTGCTGAACTTATTGAGTCGGAGGTCACTGGGGTTCAGCAGAATTAACGCCAAAGCCAGGGCCAGCCCGCCGAGGACAAAGCTGGCGAGATGCCAGTCATCTTGGGCCAAGCCAATCAGCGTAGCAACGCTCAGCACAATGCTGGCCGTCTTTCCGCCAATACTGAGGTAAATCAGTACCAGCGCGCTCAACAACAGAAGCACAACACTCATGGCAACTCCTTGTCACAACAAAAAATGCCCAGAACAACTCATGATGCCCGGAACAAACACTATAGCAGGCCCCTGTAGAGCGGGTCGCACTCTGCACTCTGGAATGATTGGTAATATCAGCTAAATACTGCAACAAAAAACGACATTTAATTGGATAAAATTATAAAAACCTATTGTACAATTAAGTATGATAGTTATTTTAATTTAAAAGAGGTGATGTATGAGTCGTCAGTTAACGGTAGCCAAGCGCCTTGGGGCTGGCTTTGGCCTGATCCTTTCACTGATGGTGCTGATCAGCTTGATCGGATACAACCGTGTGGGCTTTATTGACCGCACTTTGACGGAGATCAGTGACGGCGAATCTGTAAAGCAGCGCCACGCCATTAATTTCCGGGGTAGTGTGCACGACCGAGCCATCGCTATTCGCGATGTGGTTCTGGAACAATCACCCCAGGCAGCGCAGCAACACATTCGGGATATTGAGCGGCTGAAAGCCGCATACCGGGAGAACGCAACCGCGATGGCGCAATTGTTTGCCGAACAGGGTGCGACCGATCAGGAGCGAAGCCTGCTCAGGGCTATTGAAGGCATAGAGCGCGAGGCTTTGGCGAAAACCGAAACCCTGTTGACGATGAACAATCAGATGGCGTCTCAGAAGTACCTGTTAGATGAAGTGTCTGGCGCCTACAGGGAGTGGCTGGCGCGGGTGAATGCGTTTATCGACCACGAAGAAGCCAAAGTCGCCGCGGGTATTGCCGCGGTTCGCCAGACCGCCGGGGGCTTTTCAATGCTGAGCCTGACCGTAACAGGGATGGCTATTTTGCTGGGTGCCTTGGTCGCCTGGCTGATTATTCGCAGTCTGCGCCGCACCCTGGGCGCTGAACCGGAGGATGTGGCCCACGCCATCCGCGAGTTGGCAAATGGCGTACTGAATACAAACATTCGCACCGACTACCCGGACAGTGTAATGGGCACGCTGCGCACGACCGTTGGCCAGTTGGCAGAGATTATTCACGACGTGCGCGCCGGTGCCAACGAACTGCTGTCGGCCTCGGCGTCGTTGCGGTCTACCTCTAACGGGAACAACGAACAAATTCGTTTACAGGCTAACGAAACCGAACAAATGGCCGCAGCGGTGAACCAGATGGCGGCTACGGTGAACGAGGTGTCCGGTTACGCGGCCAGCGCGGCGTCTGCCACCCAAAAGGCCGATCGCGAAGTGGAAAACGGCAACCGCCTGGTGGCAGATACCGCCAGTGCCATTGGCGAGCTGGCCAAAACGCTGGAGCAAGCCGCTGTTAACGTGCAGCGTGTGTCTGCCGACAGCGCCAGCATCGAGAAAATTGTAGATGTGATTAGCGCGATTGCAGATCAGACCAACCTGCTGGCACTGAACGCCGCCATTGAAGCCGCGCGGGCAGGTTCCCACGGCCGCGGGTTTGCCGTAGTAGCCGATGAAGTGCGGTCTTTGGCTTCGCGTACCCAGCAATCTACTCGCGAGATTCAGGAGATGATTGGTAATCTGCAAACCGGCGCCGGCGAGGCTACCAGCGTGATGGAAACCAGCCGTTCACTGGCGAACACCACCGTGCAGAAGATGTCCGGCGCTGAGGATGCGCTGGCCAGTATTCGCAATGAAATGGGTTCTATTAACGACATGAACGCTCAGATTGCCAGTGCAGCAGAAGAACAGAGTTCGGTGGCGGAAGAAGTGAATCGCAACATTAGCCGCATTCACGACGCGACCGTAGAAGCATCAGCCGGTTCTGATGAGGTCGCAGCGGCCAGCCAGCGTTTGGCCGTACTGGCCGAGCAGCTGAATCGTCGGGTTGATATATTTCGCGGCGCCGAAACGAGCTGAAGGCGTGATCACCACCCTCGTTCCATGCTCAGCCCGATAACCAGCAAAGCCAGTGTGGCAAGCAGGCCTGCTACGTTCATGGCCAGAACCGGCAGTAGGCGGTGATGGTCGTTGGCCACCTGGGGTAATTTAAAGGTAATCCATAACGCCAGCGGCAAAGTTATAAAACCCAGCGCCGTTGCTGGCGGCAACCAGCCGCTGACCAGAGCCAGCGCAAGTACGCCATAACTGGCCAGTAACATGGCTCCTGCCAGCCACGCAGCTTTATAAACGCCCAGCACAATCACCGCGTGATAACGGCCGCCACGGCGATCGGCTTCGGCGTCGGGAATCTGGTTCATCAAAAGCAGTGTGCTTACCAGCAGCAGACTGATGACAGACATCGCGACGGCCGCGGCGTTGATCGGCGCCCCCAGTGCTACCAGAGTTCCCAGCACCATCACCGGGCCAAACCCCAGCCCGGGCGCCAGCAGACACAGCAGGGGCGAACGGGTAATCCAGCGGGTGTAGGTAATTATCAGAGCAACGCCAGCTCCCCCCAGTATCAGCATCGGCAAGCCCCGTTGCGATAAAAAATATAGGCCAATAGCCACTACCAGACCCAATGTAACCCGTGCTCCCAGTAAAACGGAGCGCGCCGCCGACGGCAGCTGTGGCAGGGCGCCGCTGCCGCCTGAAAACGGCGTACGGCGGGTGTGCAAGTCCAGCCCGGACCTAAAATCTTCGTATTCATTCAGCATATTCACCGCGGCATGGGCCAGCAGCGCACCAATGAACACCAGCAAGGTGTCTAACAGCGGCGGAGGTTCTGGCAGCCGCCACGCCAAGGCTACTCCCAAGCCCACGCACAATGGCGCCATAATCAAAAAATTGGGTCGCGACGTACGAATAACAACGGCGGTTTCAGACATGGAATACGGGGCCTTGTAATGTATGCTGCTACTTTGCTATCAATCAATTGTAACCTCAAACTTAGGCACAGCTCGCAACGGCGAGCGTTCCTGCTTTTGACCCTTTCAGGGAGTGTCGTGTGTCTCACGTAGATTTTGACCAACTGATAAGCCTGGAAAATACCCATGCAGTAAAGCTGGAGGCTCGCGAAACGGTATTCGGCCGCGCCGATGTATTGCCAGTATGGGTAGCCGATATGGACTTTGCTGCGCCACAAGCGGTTACCGATGCGTTGATCAAGCGCGCCCGGCATCCGGTGTACGGTTACACGATGTTTCCCGATAGTCTATACAGCGCCATGGGCGACTGGTTTCGCCAACGGCACCAGTGGAGCATGCAGCGCGAATGGGTGCTGATGGCACCGGGAGTTGTGCCTTCGATACATGCCGCCTGTATGGCCTGCACTAACCCGGGCGACGAGGTAATTATTCAACCGCCCGTTTACCCACCGTTTTTCAGTTCGGTGCAACAAACTGGACGCCAGGTTCTGGAAAATCCACTGCTGGCGGAAAAGCAGGAAGACGGCAGCCTTTACTACCGCATGAATCTGGCCCATCTGGAGCAATGTGCGGCGCGGCCACAGGCAAAGATGCTGGTGCTGTGTTCACCCCACAATCCGATTGGCCGGGTGTGGTCTGAGGCCGAACTGACGGCGGTGCTGGATATTTGCCGACGCTACAAGTTGGTGCTGCTGAGTGATGAAATTCACTGTGATCTGGTGTTTTCCGACAGCCATCGGCATCGTATGCTGGCGGCCCTTGCGCGCCCCGATGACCAATTGATAACTGCCGTTGCGCCTAGCAAAACCTTCAACATTCCGGGCCTTGGTTTGTCGGCGTTGGTGATTGCCGATAGTGGGCTACGGCAGAAAATGGCGAAGGTGCTGGAATCGTTCCACATGCCCCAAAGCAACCCGTTCAGCGTGACTGGTTTTGAGGCCGCCTATTGCTACGGTGGCCCCTGGCTGGATCAGCTGATGGACTATCTTCAGGCTAATCGCGATTTTGTGGTAAATCAGGTTGCCCAACGCCTGCCAGGCGTAGAAGTGAGCGCCCCTGAGGGTACTTACTTGATGTGGCTGGACTGCCGCGCGCTGGGGTTGAGCGACGCCGACCTGAAACATTTTTTTGTGCAGCAAGCCGGCGTGGGGATGAATCAGGGTGTGTCGTTCGGTGCCAGTGGCAGCGGTTTTATGCGCTTGAACATTGGCAGCCCGCGAGCCACTCTGGAGCAGGTGATCGAGCGTATCCAGGCGGCGCTTAGCGCTCGGGAGTAGATTCACGATGAGTGGTGGGGTGGTGGTTTAACCATCGTTGTCGATGAGGTCGTCACCGTTTTCTACAGCTTCCACGCTCTCTCCCATTCCCGTATTGTCGGCGTGGTCAAGTTCGCCGCTGGTGTGAAATTCCGGGCTGTCAGCTTTGGTGCCCAGGTGGTAGGCGGCGAATCCTGCCATAACCACCTGGTCTACCGCCATCCCAATCAACCGCCCGCTGCGAGTGGCTCGCACCGGATACTGGGCGTTGGTAATGGGGTCGGTAACGTAGCCCATCAGGTCGCCCTTGTTTACCCTGTCGCCCAAGGCCACCTTGCTGAACAGAATGCCCCCATGATCCACCCGCACCCACAGTGAATCATAGTAAACCGGCTCGGGTGCACCCCACACAAACATCCGCGAAATCATTTCCTGTTTTTCCAGCAGGCTGATCAGGCTGTTCACCCCGGCTTCTATCTGGTGCTCTTGAATTCGGTGGGATTCCCCGGCTTCCAGAGTCACTGCGCGAATGCCGGCGTTAGCCGCTGCGGTGCGCAACATACCGGGTGAGCCGCTGCTGTGCACCACCGCCATTCGGTCAAAGCCCAGGGTGAAGGCTGCTACATCTGGATTGTTCATATCGGCGCGCAGTTGCGGTAGGTTAGTGCGCTTTTGCGAGCCGGTGTGAATGTCCACCAGCATGTCGCAATGGTTGATAACTTGAGTAAAAAGCGAGTGGGCAATACGGTCCGCCAGGCTGCCGTTGGAGCTGCCGGGAAAGTGCCGGTTGAGGTCGCGGCGGTCAGGCAGGTAACGGCTGCCTTGCTCAAAACCCGGCAGATTCACAATTGGTACACCCACAACCCGCCCGGACAGTTTGGTCGCGTCTAGGTCATACAGGGTGCGGCGCACAATTTCGATGCCGTTTAGCTCGTCGCCGTGAATGGCCGATGTCAGGCACAGGGTAGGTCCGGGGTTGATGCCGTTGACCACCAGAACCGGCGTTGGCTGCGACAGACCGGCAATCTGGATGTTTGGAGACCAAGCCAGGCGGGTAGAAATGCCCGGGCGAATATCACTGCCAAGCAGGCTGAAACTGGCTGTGATTTTTGGGGCCTCCACCGCGGGTGCGGGCTGAATCGAGTCTGACAGCGACTCTGGCAGCGGCTCAGAAAGCGGCTTTGCACCGCTGTCAGGGCTTGCCGGTTCGGCCGCGGCTGCCGGGGGCGGCTCGGGTGGCCGCGCGACGTCCTTCAAATCGATGTCCGGTGCGCTGCGGCTGGCGGCCGGTTGTGATTCCACGGTTGCCTGTTCGGTATCCAAGTCGGCGACTAAGGCGCCGCCGTTATCGTCGGCTTGGACTGAAAACGCGCCAAAAGCGCCCGCCACAACTATGGCGCTTGCCAGCGAGCGCCTGGCCAAGTGCTGCCAAAATGCCATCATCACCCTGTGTTTGCTAGCCATACTACCTCTTGTAATCATGACTCCCGGCTTTTGCCGAGCCTGACGGTCGACAGATTAGAGCGCTTTATAGATGGTTGATATGGCTGTGACAAAGGTTTAATACCGTTTTCATGAAGCTTTTGCTGGATTTGGCATAATAGATTGCGGATTGAAAAAATATTTAAGTAGCATGCTTTTGTCATCAAACAAGGAGTCGGGCCCATGGACCTTCTGCGCATTCTGATTGCCATTTTGTTGCCGCCACTGGGCGTTTTTCTGCAAGTGGGCATTGGCAAGCATTTCTGGATCAACATTCTGTTGACCCTACTAGGCTACATTCCGGGCATCGTGCACGCGGTGTGGGTCATTGCCAAAAAATAGCTGCAAGAAATTCGCCGCCATGAAATAAAGACCGGGCGCAGAATGCGCCCGGTATCAGCCTAATCAGGTATGGCGGGTAGCATGCCAGGCGTCGCCGTTGCAACTGGCGCGGTCTTCCTGCTCCAGCTTTAACAAGTGTGCCAGCGCCGAGCGCGCGGCCACCCCGTGAATCGCCGCCGGTACGTCGTCATAGGCGCTGGCGGTAAGCTTTTCCAGGCTGACCGGTGCCAGCTTCTTCAGCACCCGGGCAATTTTGTGTTCGCGGGTCAATCGGTGGGTAATTAAATAATCTACCGTCGCCTCTGGCCGCGCCATCACGAAGCCATGGCCAGGTGCAATAAAACTCAGCGGTTCGGCCAGCAAATCATAGAGCGATTCCATGTACGCCTTCATATCGCCGTCTGGTGGGTTTATCACCACGGTGGATCCCTGCATGATGTGGTCCCCGGAAAACAGCATTCCCTGTTCCAACAGCAAATAACACAGGTGATTTGACGCGTGGCCCGGCGTGTGTAAAACCTTGAGGATGCCGGCGTCTGTGGCAATCAGGTCGCCGTGTTCGGGCTCGTCATCCGGGTTGAAACTGCTGTCCTGTGACGCGCCTGCCGGAGCGGCACGGCCGATCAGCCGGCATCCGGTGCGCTGTTTCAGCAGGCTGGTGGCCGGCGAATGGTCCTGATGGGTGTGGGTTACCAGCACCTGATCAATACGGCCACCGGTTAATTGCATAATGCGTTCGATGTGGGCGGGGTCTTCCGGACCCGGGTCAATCACGGTGAAACGATCGTGGCCCACCAGGTACGTGTTGGTGCCCGGCCCTGTCATCACGCCCGGGTTGGGTGAGGTCAGGCGGATAACGCCCGCGGCAATTTCTACCGGCTCGCCGGGTACAATCACTGCGTTAGTGGTACCTGCACCTTCCGGGTCAAGCTTGCGGGCTTCATCGTACGCCGGCGCGTCGGGTTCCAGAACGATGGTTTTATCGCGGCGTCTGGCAGGCCAGGGTTCGCTGGGCAAAGGCTCGGGCGGGTTGGCATGGGCGTAGCGCATAACCTCGCCGGTGTTGGCGAAATCGTGCAGCACCCGCAGGGTGCGCAAGGTTGGCAGGCTGAACAGGCGTTCGCCGCTGCGGTATTCCGCCAGGCCCTGTTGCGGGGTTATCCACAAGTGGTCGATGGTTTCTTCGCCATCGTGGCTGGCGATCTGGTTTTCTGGGGTAACCGCCACAAAAAAGCGGGTATCAAAGCGCCGCGGTGGCCCCGGCGGGGTTACCCAGTGGCTCAGGTAAGCCAGCCGGTCCAGAGGCAGAATCAGATTGTGTTGCAGGCACAGCACCTGCAAGCTCACGTCGCCGCGAAACAACGCCTGCCGTGACTGATGAATGGGGTGGTCTGCGCCGACCAGTTCACCGTTATCGTTAACCGCCAGCAGCAGGCCGGCCTCTTCGAAGCATTCCCGCAATGCCGCCACCATGTAGTCTGCGCCGCCCTCGCTTAGGCTCATGGTCTGGCTGATGGCGCTATCGTCAGGGCCGGCAATGTGGGTGCGGCAGGCTTGGTCGGCGTCATCCACCGCGCCACCGGGAAACACGAAATAGCCCGGCAGAAAAGAGGCTTTCCAGGTGCGTTGTAGCAGTAGCACCTCAAGACCCTTGTTGCTATCGCGGATCAAAGCAAGAGTGGCAGCGGGGCGAATATCCATAAAATTACCAGCAGTCAGTGGTCAATATAACGCAATTGGGATTTTTGCGTGATTATGCCAACATACCTCATTTCTCGGCATAGGCGAATGCATTGTGGCTCGAATAAAACTGGAATTTCCCGAACAGGTGTTTTGTTTTCAAACTCGTCTGGCAGTGCGCAGCACCGATCTCAACGGTGCCAATCATTTGGGTAACGATGCGCTGATTTCCATGCTGTCAGAGGCAAGGGTGCAGCTTCTTTCCCATCACGGGATCGACGAGGTCGGTCACAATGGTTTGGGAGTTCTGGTGACTGACTTGGCTACCGTGTATCTGGCCGAAATTTACTACCCGGAAACCCTGGTGTTTGACGTAGGGGTAACCGATTTTAATCGTTACGGCGGTGATTTTGTATTCCGCGTAACCCGCGAACGGGACGGCACAGAAGTGGCGCAGGCCAAATACGGTTTTGTATTTTTTGATTATGGTGAAAAACAGGTAACGCCCATGCCGGATAGCTTTCGTTTGAAGTTCGCCTAACCGGCATTACGGGCAGTTATTTCGCCGGGTTCTTGCCTGCTTTTTGCGGATAGCCTTGCCATACCGGCACGGTAAAGCTGCCAGGCGATAATGCCGGCCAGCAAATTGCCCACCAGCGCGCCGGTCATCAGGCCGGGAATGCCATTAAGCCGGCTGCCCAGCCAGAGCATGGGCAGGTAACACAGAAACAGTCGCAAGGTGGAAATTACCAGCGCCCGCAGCGGCAGCCCCAGGGCGTTGCACACCGACACCATCAGCATGCAGGCGCCCAGCCCACCGTAGCTCAGCGGTACCCGCCATAGATAGCTGGCCAGAATGCTTTGCACCTGTGCATCGGTGGTGAACAATTCGGTCACCAGGGCGGATCCCAGCAGCCACAATAGGCCAATAGCCAGCTGCCAGACCACCAGAAACCGCACGGCCAGGCGCACCAGGCGACGGACATCTTCTATTTCACCCCTGCCCAGCATGCGCCCGATCATTTGCGGCATCGACATGGTCAGCGCCAACACCACCACAATCGAGAAAAACTCCAGCCGCGACCCCAACCCCCAGGCCGCTACGGCGGTAGAACCAAAACTGGCGACCAGCGCTGTGGCCAGCACCGCGGCCATTGGCGGCATCATCTGGCTGACCATGGCCGGCGCCATAATGCCGCCTAGCTGGCGCGCAGCACGGGCCAGCTGCAGGCCGGCCAGATCAAACCCCAGCCAGCCGCGCTTGAGCAGCAGCGGATAGATCACCAGAGCGCCCAGGCCGAAGGCGGTGGCGGTGGCCCAGGCCGCACCGGGCAGGCCCCAGCCGAAATAAAAGATGTACAGCCAGTCTAACCCTATATTTAGCAGGCTGGTGGCCACCATAACCGCGCCGGGCAGTTTGGTGTTGCCGTGGGAGCGGCACAGGCTGTAACCGAAATACACCATGGCGCCGATCCAGGCTGCAATCAGCCAAGGCGCCCAGTATTGGCGAATAACAGGCCATAGTTCAGGCTCGGCGCCCAGCAGGGTCAGAATCGGTTGCTGACCGAACCACACCAGCAGGCACAGCACCAGCACCAGGGCAGCGCCAATGATGACTACCAGTCCGCCTAATTGGCGCGCGCGATCGTTGTTGTTCAGGCCCAGGGTGCGCGAAATTACGGCGGTGGTGGCAATGCCCAGGCCGACATACATGCCACTGACCAGTTGCTGCATGGGAATGGTAAAACCCAGCGCCGCGAGCGGGTCGCGGCCAAGCTGGCCTATAAACGCGCTGTCAGTAAGCTGAAAGGTCATCAGCGATAACACACCGAACAACATCGGCCAGGTCATATTGTAAAGCTGGCGAGGCAGGCTGGCGTCGGTGCTGGTGTTGGTGGCTAATTGGCTCACAGGGGCAATCCGGATGTGCGTTCTGAATGAAGTCGAGCAGTGTAGCAGTAAGCGCCGGGGCATTGGATGCTTGCGCGTTGAGTTGAATAGCAACGCAAAATAAAAAAACCGGCACCGCAGGCGCGATGCCGGCATTCGTTATGGCAGATTACAGAACGTTCAGAGCGGCGTCGTAGTTGGGCTCGTCTTTGATTTCGCCAACCAGTTCGCTGTGCAGTACCTTGTTGTTCTCGTCTAGAACAATCACCGCGCGGGCGCACAAACCTGCCAACGGGCCGGTTTGCATAGCGACGCCGTAGTCCTGCTGAAAGCTGTAGTTGCGGAAGCTGGACAGGGAAATTACTTTGTCCAGGCCTTCGGCGCCACAGAAACGGGCGAAGGCAAAGGGCAGATCTGCGGCAATCACCAACACTACGGTGTTGTCGAGATCAGCGGCTTTTTCATTGAATTTGCGGGTAGATGCAGCACACACGCCGGTATCTATGCTTGGGAAAATGCTCAGAATTTTACGCTTGCCGTCCCAGCTGCTGAGTTTGACGTCTTCCAGGCTGTTGTTGGTCAGAGTAAAAGGTTGGACGGTTTCGCCAGGTTGGGGAAAGTTTCCGCTCAATTCTACGGCATCGCCGCCAAGTGTTACGTTGCTCATAACATTCTCCTTAAGGATGGAAGTGTCAGAAAAACAGATTTTATAATACCGGGTAACTTACTCTTTTTAGTCTAAATTGGATGCATTTGCACGTTTTTGGTCGCCAGGTGCCCGGTTAAACACGGGCTTCCGCCTCGAAGCCCGGTGCCGGGAAGCGTTGTACCAGAAGTACGTAGCTGGCAAGCGCGGCAAACGTAGACAGCGCAATCACCAGCGCCATCACCAGTGACGTGCCATCGTGCAGGTAGCCTACCAGAGCGCCGGAACCGGCGGCTATGGTCATCTGTGCGAAGCCAAACAGGGAAGAGGCGGAGCCGGCCATGCGCGGGAAGTTTGCCAGTGCGCCGGCCATGGTTTGTGGCAGTACCATACCGGTGCCGCACAGAATCACCGCTTGGGGCAACATAACCGCCCATACTGAATAGATCTCAGCCAGTGCCAATGATGCCATAACGGTGCCACCGGTCGTAGCCAACAAAATACCACGCAGTAAAATCTGATCGGGTAACAAGCGTTTGCCCAAGCGCACCGCCAGCAGGTTGCCCACGATGTAGCCGGCCACCACAAAGGCAAAGTAGAGCCCGAAATGTTGTGGTGACACCCCCAGAAAGTCGATGAGTACGAAAGACGAGCCGGAAATAAAGGCGAACAGGCTTGAATACATCAGGCTGTTGGTCAGGGTATAACCCAGAAAACTGATGTCACTGCCAATCAGGCGATAGTTCTTCAGCAGTGATGCGGGCCGCAGTGGCTGGCGGTATCCCGGGCGCATGGGCTCGGGTATGCCGATAGCCACAATGGCCATCATCGCCAGGGCGTAACCGGCCAGCACGTAAAAAATCGATGCCCAACCCAGATGGGTAACCATTACGCCGCCAATGGTGGGAGCCAGCGCCGGGGCCAGGGCCATAATACTGGCCAGAATGGCCATGATGCGGGTCGATTGTTGTGGTGTATAAATATCGCGCACCGCGGCGCGCCCCAGTACCGGGCCAGCCGAACCCCCAAGCGCCTGCAAAAAGCGAAACAGCATTAGACTGTCAACGTTGGTGGCGCGAGCACAACCAATACTGGCGAGGGCAAATATAAAAAAACCGGCAATCATGATGGGTTTGCGGCCAAAGCGGTCGGCCAAGGGGCCACAAAACAACTGCGCCATGGCAAAACCGGCCAGATAAAAGCTCAGGGTAAGCTGGACATCGCCGATGCTGGCGTTCAGGTCGCTGCCAATCTGCGGCAGTGCCGGCAGGTACATATCGGTTGCCAATGGCCCCAGTGCCACCGCGGCAGCTAATAATATGGTGGTCCAGATACTGGTTAAGGCAAGCATGGAAAATTCCGTAAAAGCGGTGACTTGGGCAGGCAGTTTACGGATTTAAAGGCAGCGGGTAAGCCAGTCAGTTGTCATACAACCTATGAATGATATCGATTGATTATTGCGCCATTCCATTCATGGTGGCCGCCACTGCGTTTATCTGGTTGCGCAACCAGCGATGGGCAGCATCGTTCTGATAGCGCTGATGCCAGATCATCAACAGGGTAAAGGGCTTGTAATCGAACGGCAGTGGCACCCAAGCGGCCCGCGATAACAGCTGCTGACCCATACGTTCCGGCGCCACTGCCAGCATGTCGGTACCGTATAAAAGGCTGGCAAGGGCCGAGAAGTTTGACACGCTCACTCTCTTGGTGCGGCGCAGATTGCGGGCGCTCAAGGCTTGGTCCAGCCCCGGCTGTTCGGCGGAACCCAGCATCAGGCTGATGTGGTCGGCTTTGAGAAAATCTGCCAGGGTATGAGGCGGCTCGCGCCGGACCGGATCATAAAACACCACCATGCGGTCGGCCATCAAGCCACGTTGCATAATATCGCTGGCTTCCGGTGGGTGCGGCGACACAATCAAATCGCAGGTTTCCTGACGTAACAGCTCGGCGCTGGGAATGCCGGCAGCGATCACTTGCAGGCGAATGCCCGGTGCCTGCGCACGCAGAATAGCCAGCAGGCCTGGCAACAGAAGGTCGCGCTCATAATCGTTGGCGGCGATGGTAAACACTAAGTCTGTGGTTTGAGGGCTGAACGGCGGGCCGGAAGACAGCGCGCGCAAATCATCCAGCACCTGGCGAATATGCGGGCCGGCCTGCTGGGCATAACGGGTAGGGGTAATACCGCGCCCGGATTTTACGAACAGCGGGTCACCCAAAGCCTGGCGCAACCGCTCCAGAGTGTGGCTAACGGCCGACTGGCTAACCCCAAGCGTTACCGCGGCTCGCGATACGCTGCCTTCGTCCAGCACCACCAAAAAGGTAGCCAGGGCGCGCAGGTCCAGATTGAAAGGTTCAACAGGGTTCATCAGCGGGAATCCGGTGTCAGTGCCATAATGAAGTATGGTGCTAGTGCCACAAGCTGGCGCCAGAATAATGTAAATACGATACCACGCTGGTAGCAGTAGAAGGCATTCACCTCTGCCCAAGACCCAATGTGGTTGTTATGATTAGCCATCCTGAAATTTCAAAATGGAATGAACCCATGCTCAGTTTTTTACCTGCGCCGGTGATTGGTGTACTGAACTCGTTGCTGTTGTTACTGAACACCCTGGCCTGGTGCCTGCTTTTGTACATTCCGGCGCTGTTGAAGCTGATTATTCCCCACAAGGGTTTTGGTGTGCTGTGCACCAAGCTGATTATTCGCGTGGCCGAAATTTGGGTAGCGTGTAACAGTGGCTGGATGAGACTCACCCAAGGCACCCGCTGGGAAGTGACCGGGGCCAAAGAGCTGGAGCAGGAAAGCTGGTATCTGGTGCTTAGTAATCACCAGAGCTGGGTGGATATTCTGGCCATGCAGCGGGTTTTTCACGGCAAGGCACCGTTTTTGAAGTTTTTTCTGAAGCAGCAGCTGGTGTGGGTACCGGTGATCGGCTTGGCGTGGTGGGGGCTGGATTTCCCGTTCATGAAGCGCTATTCGCGCCAGTATCTGGTAAAGCACCCCGAAAAACGCGGTGAAGATATGAAAGAAACCCGCCGCGCCTGCGAGAAGTTCCGTCACACGCCCGTCAGTATTATGAACTTCGTAGAAGGAACGCGCTTTACGCCGGCCAAGCGTGCCGCCCAAAAATCACCCTACACTCACCTGTTACCGCCAAAAGCTGGCGGTGTTGGCTTTGTGTTAGACGCTATGGGTGACTCCGTCAAAACACTGGTGGACGTAACGATTGCCTACCCCGGCGGTGCGCCGACCTTCTGGCAGTTCCTGTGCGGCCAGGTGTCAGAAATTAAAATGGAAATTCACACCGTGGCCATTCCCGACAACCTTAAAGGCCGCGATTACATGGCCGACTCTGAATACCGCCGCAACGTAAAGCTTTGGCTTGCCGAGCAGTGGCAAGCCAAAGACCAGCGCCTTACGCGGATGCTGGGACAGGCTCCTGCTTCGGCTCCTGCAGCGTCAGATTGATCTGACGGCGTTCGTCATCCACTCCGGCCATGCGCACCGTAACGGCCTGGTCGATTTGGAAGATACGGCCATTTTTGTTGTGAATCAGGCGCAGGGTGATCGGGTCAAAACTGTATTTGCCATCCAAGTCACGGCAGCTGACAAACCCTTCCAGGCCGTTGCAATTTAAGCGCACAAAAAAGCCGGCGGGAATGGTGCGGCTGATAACGCCGCCCATGTCATCATCGCCCAAGGTTTTTGCAAAGTCGCTTTTTAACCAGTTCTCTACGCTGTTGGCGGCTTGGCGAGCTTGTATCAGAGTCGCCTGAAGCGTGCTAAGGGCGTTGTTATCCAACTCTTCCAACGGCGCCTGCCAGATCAGCGATTTGATCACCCGGTGCACGTAAAAGTCGGTGAACCTGCGTAGCGGTGAGGTGAACGTGGTGTAGGCAGCAAGCCCCATACCCTGGTGTGGCGCGGGGCTGAAGGCCAGCTCGGCGCGAGCCAGTTGGCGCGCGACAATGGATTTTACCGGGACGTCCACGTTCAGGCTGTCGGCGGTTTTCATCAGTGTTTTGAAACTCTCTGCCTGGGCAACGTCCAGCTCGGCAAGCTGTGGCATGTGCTGTTCCAGCAGCTTGCGGATGTTGTCATGACGGTCGGCGCGCAGGCCACTGTGACAAATAAACAGACCTTTGTTGTGCTGCGACAGAAAGTCGGCGGCGCAGCGATTGGCCGCTACCATGCACTCTTCTACCAGGCGGTGGGCTTCATTCTGAACCGTGGGTTCAATGCTGCGAATGCGGCGGTTTTCGTCCAGCCGCAGGCGGAATTCCGTGCGGTCACCACTAATTAGAGCGTGTTCGACGCGCCAGCGACGCAGCGCGGTAGCGGCCTGGTGCAGCTGGTCCAGGCTGTTAGACACGGCTGGCGACAGAGCTTTAATGTCGTCGTCTTCGCGGCCGTCAATCAAGTTGGCAACCAGTTCATAACTGAGCTTGCCGTGGGAGCGGATGCTGGCCTGGTGAAAACTGTAATCGCCCAGACTGCCATCGTTGTTAACCTGCAGATCGCACACCAAAGCCAGGCGCGTAGCGTCGGGCTGCAACGAACATAAGCGGGTGCTGGCGGCGTCAGGCAGCATCGGCAGCGGCTCGCCCGGGAAGTAAATGGCGGTAGCACGGCGCATGGCTTCGCGTTCGGTGGCGCTGCCTGGCTCAATCAGTGCGGTGGGATCGGCAATCGCAATCGACAGCGCCCAGCCGGTGGCATTTGGCACCGCCAGCAGGGCGTCGTCCATGTCTTGAGTGCCCGGGCTGTCGATGGTGACATAGGGCTGCGAGCAGCGGTCTTCCCGCCCTGCGCTGTGTGCGGCTATCGCGTCTTCACTGAGTGCTTGGGCGTGTTGCTGCACTGCCTCTGGCCATGCGTCAGACAAATCAAAACCGGCCATGGTCAGCGCCCGTTCAATTCCGGCATCACCGGCCTGGCCTATTATCCGCAATACTTGTGCCTGGCCTTTGCCGTCTTTGATCGGGTGGCGGTGCAGGCGGCAATATATGTAATCACCGGGCTGGGCGCCGTTACGCTCTTTTGGCGGTATAAAAATCCAGCGGTTAATGCCCGCTGTTTCTGGCACCACAAAATGGCCTTTGCCTTTGACCTGATAGCGGCCTACGAAGGTATCCAGCGAGCTGTTTAACAGCTCTTCTACCACGCCTTGGGTTTTGCCTTTCTCAACATCCTGTTCGATGATGTTGATACGGTCGCCGGGAAGCACTTTTTGCATTTCCTCGGGCGGAAGAAACACATCTCTGCCATCGTCCAGGGCAACAAAGCCAAAGCGGCCATTGGTTGCTTTTACGGTGCCGGAAAAAACCACTTTGTGTTCTTCGATATCGGATTTCAGCTGGCGCAACTGGCTGAGAGCGTCGGCATTAAGCATGAAGTAACCTGGCTGATAAAAAAATGAATGTTGCCGCGCAGTATAACTGTAAAGGAGCAATGAGTCAGACCCGTTAGGCAATGAGAGCGTGGCTGATGCATTATTTTTCGGGTTAAACCGGGTTTGCGGGACTTTATTTTCGATGAAAACGGTGTTTGTCGTGTGTGTTGTCGAAAAGCATACCAAGGGTATTTTCTGGTCTTCCCATGCGCCTCAGGCCGCCCGAGGCGCATGGGAAGGCATTGCGTAACCGCGCGCGCCCACGGTCTGGCAATCAGTTGTGTTCGGCGAATACCTGGGTCTGGCCATTGGCGTTGAATAACAGCACTTGATAGGTATCTTTGCGATCGCCCATTTCCATTCCCGGTGAGCCTGCTGGCATGCCGGGCACACTCAAACCACGGGCTTGGGGCGCTTGGGTTAACAGGCGTTTGATGTCGTCCGCAGGCACGTGGCCTTCAATCACGTAATCGTTGATAAACGCGGTGTGGCAACTGGCTAAAGCCGGTGTCAGCCCGGCTTCGATTTTCACGGGCGTAACATTGTCGACTTCGCTGATTTCTACCTCAAAACCGTTATCTTCCAGATGCTTTACCCAGTCGGTGCAACAGCCACAGGTGGGCGACTTGTAAACGTGAATGTTGCGCTCGGTTTCAGCGCTGACCAGAGCCGAGCCAAGGCTGAGGCTGGCGCCAAGGATAATGGCCAATGTGCGTTGTTTCATCGTTCTTACCTTTGTGTTTTGGAGTCGGTTGGGGCGAGCCAGAACCACCAGACGACGGCGGCCATCAGCGCTAAACCTGTGAGGTTGACCAGAAAAGATGTCATTGGTTCTGCTCCTGCTTGGACGAGTTGTTTATTTTATAACTGGTTTTGAACAACCGTAAACGGTTGGCGTTGGTGACCACGGTGACCGACGACATCGACATGGCTGCGCCGGCAATGATCGGGCTTAACAAAATGCCCCACAGCGGATACAGCAGGCCGGCGGCGATGGGGATGCCCAAGCTGTTGTAAACAAAGGCACCAAACAAATTCTGATGAATGTTTTTCACCGTGGCGCGGGATATTTCGATGGCGTCGGGAACCCCGTGTAGGGAACCGCGCATCAGTGTGATGGCAGCACTTTCAATCGCCACATCGGTGCCGGTGCCAATGGCAAATCCAACATCGGCGGCCGCTAGCGCCGGGGCATCGTTAATACCGTCACCCACCATGGCCACGGTATAGCCTTTTTTGCGCATGTCATTAACTACGTTGGCTTTGTCTTCCGGCAGCACTTCGGCGCGGTAATCGTCAATACCGGCGCTGGCGCAAATGGCTTTGGCGGTGGCGTCCACATCGCCGGTGACCATCATCACTTTGATGCCGGCTTGATGCAGCCGTTTAATGGCAGCGCGGGAATCCGGTTTGATAGCATCGGCGACGCCGATGACGCCCATCACCCGGGTGCCCAAGGCTACAAACAGCGGGGTGCCGGCATTGTCGGTAATACTTTGGGCGGCCTGGTCCAACGGGGTTACATCCAGCCCTTCATCTTCCAGCCAGCGCCGGTTGCCCAGGCGCAGGGTATCGCCGTTGTGTTCCCCGGCTACGCCCTTGCCGTTGAGGCTGTCGAAGCCGGTTATGTCGGCCGGTTGGATAGTGTCCTGCCGGACTTTTTCCATAATGGCGTGGGCCAGCGGGTGTTCGGAGTGCTGTTCAAGACCGGCGGCCAGGGCTAGCAGGTGGCTTTCGTCACCCTCTACTACATGCACTTGAGTAACCGCGGGTTCGCCGGCGGTTATGGTGCCGGTTTTATCCAGAATCACCAGGTTGATCTTACCAGCGGTTTGCAGGGCTTCACCCTGGCGGATCAGCGCGCCGTATTCAGCGGCTTTGCCGACACCCACCATCACCGACATAGGTGTGGCCAGGCCCAGCGCACAGGGACAGGCGATGATCAATACGGTGGTGGCGGCGACCATCATGTGCGCAATCACCGGATCCGGCCCCAGGTTATACCAAACCAACGCAGCGGCTATGGCGATCAGCATCACACTCGGTACGAACACGGAAGATATCTTATCCGCCAGGCGGCCTATCGAGGGCTTCGAGCCCTGGGCCTTTTTTACCAGCCGGATAATTTGCGCCAGGGCGGTGTCGCTGCCTACACGGGTGGCTTCGTACACAATACTGCCACGGGTGTTCAAAGTGCCGGCAGACACGTCGTCGCCTTCGCCTTTGCTGACCGGCATGGGCTCGCCGGTGAGCATGCTTTCGTCAATGCGGGTGTTACCTTCGAGCACCACACCGTCTACTGGCAGCTGTTCGCCGGGCCGAACGCGAATCTGGTCGCCTTTACGCACCTGCTCTATGGGCAGGTCCTGCTCTTGGCCGTCGCGGATCACGCGGGCAGTTTTGGCGCGCAGATCCAGCAGCCGGCGCACGGCTTCGGAGGTTTTGCCTTTGGCGCGCAGCTCTAAGGCCTGGCCCAGATTGATTAGGCCGATAATCATCGCCGAAGCTTCAAAATACACGTGGCGCGCCATTTCTGGCAGGGCTTCGGGGAACACCGCGACCACCATGGAATAAATCCAGGCGGTGCCGGTACCCAGCGCTACCAGGGTGTCCATATTGGCGTTGTGATGGAGAAAGGCTTTCCAGGCGCTGGTGAAAAAATGGCTGCCGGTGGCAATCATCACGCCCAGGGTTAGAATGCCCAGGTTGATCCAGGTAGTCTGGTTGCCGGCATCAACGGTCATCGAGCCGAAACCCATGCCCCAGATCATCAGGCCGACACCCAGTGACAGGCTGACCGCCATTTTTACCATCAAGGTGCGGTAGCGTTTGCGATCTTGCTGCTGGCGGCGTTCGTCTGCAGTGTCTGGATCTTCAATCACGCTGGCGCCGTAGCCGGCGCTTTCGATGGCGTTGATCAGTGCTTGCGGAGTTACTTGGCCGCTGGCGCTGGCGGTATTATCGGCCAGGTTCATGTGGGCGTGGGTAACGCCGCTAACCGACTTCAGGGCTTTTTCGATGCTGCTGACGCAAGACGCGCAGGTGGCGCCTGTGATCGCCAGCTGAATGCCGTCGTCGTTCTCGTTACTGTCGTTGCGGGCATTGCTGGACGTGGTCGGTTTGGGTGCAGGGGGCTCTGTTTCCTCAGAGTCTGATTTTTTACTGTCACAGGATGACGTTGTTTTACTGGCACAGCAGCTTTTGGCAGCGGCGGGCCCGGCATGAAGAATCTCCGCCGGGTAGCCTGCTTCGGTGATTCTGCGGACGGCGTCGGCGGGGTCAATGCCTGCGGGCAAGGTGACGGTTTTTTGCTCAATGTCTACATCCACCGCCGCGTTGTCGGCGATCAGAGGTTCTAAAGCCACGCGGATTTTACGGGCGCAGCCCTGGCAGGTGGCACCGGCAATGCTGAGTCGGTTTTCGGTGTTAGCGGTTGTGCTGTCCATGATTTAGGATTCCTCCGTCAGGCTAGGTTCGGCCTGATCCCAGTGTTCAATTAAACGGCAGATGGTATGACCGTCTGGCATGCCATCGGGCATGCCTTGCCAAGCGTTCAGGGCTTTTTGCATGCGCTGGTGCAGTTGCTGCAGCTCGTTGATCTGGAGCTCAACCTCGGCCAGGCGCTGTTCAAACACGCCGCGGACCATAGGGCAGGGGGAATGTTTGTCATCGGCCTGGTTCAAAATGTCGCGGATCTCTGGCAGAGAAAAACCGAGCTGGCGGGCCTTCCGGGCAAAACGCAGGCGGCGCAGATCATCGCTGGAGAAATGTTGGTAGTTGTTCGCCGGATCGCGGCTGGGTGCCAGCAGTTTTTCGCGGGTGTAAAAACGCACAGTGTCGGGCGTTACCCCAGCGGCACGGGCCATATCTTTTACTTTCATAAACTACCCCGTCGCCTTTTACGATGAGTGTAGCTTAAAACCTGTTAGCCGCTCATAGGTCAAATGTTACGAACGTGTTGTCAGCCTTTGGCGCGAAGAAAGCAGCCACAGTGCTTGCACTGTTCCGGAACCATCAGCTTGGCTTGCCAGCCCAGCTTTTCGCTACAAGCGGGACAGGTCAGCCTTAGCTGCATAGCCACTATTGGCGCCACTAACAGCACCAGAATGATGCCCAGCCCACCCCAGTCATCGTCGCTCGACAACCCCAGTTGGCTGCTGAACACCAAAATGATGATCAGCGCCGTAAAGGCGAACAGAAAATAATTGCGGTTCCACCGTTCCCAGCGGCGCAGACGAGCGTCTTGTAGGGTGGTCAGATAATTGGCCATGAAGTCTCGCGGTTAGAGTGGGTTTTCAGCGTATTGCGGCTTCAGCCACTGCTCCAGCTGGTCGGCAGGAATCGGACGGCTGATCAGATAACCCTGAGCCACATCGCAACCATGCTGGCGCAGAAAGTTGAGCTGGCTGGTAGTTTCTACGCCTTCGGCTACCACCTGGATGCCCAAATTGTGGGCCAAATTTATAATTGCAGAGGTAATGGTGGCATCGTCCTGGCGCTCAGTTACCTGGGTGATGAATGAACGGTCAATTTTTAGCAGGTCAATCGGGAAGTCTTTGAGATAGCTCAGCGAGGAGTAGCCAACGCCGAAATCGTCAATTGCCAAGCGCACGCC
Source organism: Marinobacter sp. M1C (assembly GCF_023314135.1). Lineage (NCBI taxonomy): Bacteria > Pseudomonadati > Pseudomonadota > Gammaproteobacteria > Pseudomonadales > Marinobacteraceae > Marinobacter > Marinobacter sp. M1C. Next base: position 4,437,594 of record NZ_CP092289.1, on the reverse strand, counting down.
AAGTTGCCGCAGGCGTTTGAGCTGGTCCAGATTGTGGTGGATATTGCTCACGAATATCTCTTCGGTCAGCTCGATTTCCAGCTGCTGCGGTGCCACACCGGTGGTCGCTAACGCCGACTGTACGTAGTCCAGAAGGTCAGGATTTTCCAGTTCGCGCCCGGACAGATTCACCGCAATCTGCAGATTTTGGTAAGGGGTGCCACGCCATTCGCTGAGCTGATTGCAGGCGGCCGTCACCACCCAGCGGCCAATATCGGTGATGCGCCCGCTTTCCTCGGCCAACGGTATAAATTCGCCCGGCGCCAACAATCCGCGGCGTGGATGCTGCCAGCGAATGAGTGCTTCTACGTTGACGATGCGGTTGCTGTGCAGGTTTAGCTGAGGCTGATAATAAAGTACAAATTCGTTATTGCTAAGGGCAAGGCTAAGATCTTTTTCCAGCTCCAGGCGCAATAATTCCCGCTCTTGCATGCCTTCGGTATAAAACTGGTAGCTGTTACGGGCCTGCTTTTTGGCCCGATACAGGGCGATATCAGTATTGCGCAGGAGGGTTTCGGCGTTTGGCCCGCTTTGCGGGTATACGGCAACGCCCATGGTGGCGGTAATCTGAAGTGGGTTGCCTGGCAGGCTAAAAGGTTGGGTGAAAATTCGCTGTACTCTGCCTAAAAGGTGAATGACATCATCAACGGCGGTTACCTGCTGCTGACAGATCAGGAACTCGTCACCACCGGCATAGGCTACCATAATACGTTCATCCGCCAGGCCGCTTAAGCGCTCTGCTACCTTGCTGAGAATTTCATCGCCGACCTGATGCCCCAGAGAGTCGTTGAGCATCTGAAAACGGTCCAGGCCAAGCATAATTAGGGCCACCTGTCGCGACTTGCGTTCGGCCATAGACAGGGTGAACGCAAGATCGTCCATGAAAAAACGACGGTTGGCCAGGCCCGTGAGAGGGTCGGTGGATTCCAGCCGGGCCAAATCCTGCTGGATAGCGCTACGCTGAGCGATCTCCTGGTCCAGTTGGCTGCGGGTTCTCAGCAGTGCCTGATTGCGGCGCAGGATTTCCTGCGCCAGCAGCGTTGCCATACTGATAACCAGCCCTAGAATTAACAGACTGGCTAACGTGAGCCAGGCCCAAGGGCTGCGTTGGTCCTGCACCCAGGTGTGGCTAGGGCGCAGCGTCAGGGTCCAGTCCATGGTGGGTAAATCCAGCGCGATCTTGCTATTGAATTCGTCACTGATAGGCAGCGACGAATTCAGCTGAGATTCAAGCTTGCCGTCTTCGTAAATATTGACTTGAAACAGCGTCAGCGCACGGCTGTTCAGTAGAGTTTGTACCAGAACATCTATCTGGAAAACTGCACCGATAAAACCGTTGTTGTCGTCGCCGGTGCCCACAGGCACATAGGCTACAATCCCTTTGCCACCCTGGTACAGGGGAATAACCCCTGAAACATCAGAGTTGCCGGTGCGCATTGCGCGCTTCAGTGCGCGGAGGCGCTCGGCATTGAAAGCGACATTGTAGCCAACCAGTTCTGGCCAGTCGTGCGGCGGCTCGATCCAGCGGATGTAAAAATCACGGTCAATCCACTCGATTGCCTGGTAAATCTTGAAATCTTGCAAATGGTTGTGGACATCCCTGCGCCACTGGGCTTCGCTAATTCCGTTGTTGGTGTGCAGGCGATCAGCGTTGCGGCGCAGGGACAACAACAGGCTATTGAACTCCCGCTGTAGATTGTTGGCCATTATTTCGGCCTCGGTGTCCAGATGCGCCTGAATCTGGCGACTGTCTTGCTGGCTTTGGCCAAATCGCAAACCCAGGGCCAGCAATAAAAATAAAAAGAAGATAAACACCGGCAGGGCTGGGTGCAAAAGCCCTTTTGCGACAACACGCTGTGTTGAATCCGTGTTTTTCATTGGGCTCACTAGGGTCGGGGCATAAGCCGGGGTATTTCCATTTTTGGACAGCGATCCATCACCACTTTTATGCCCGCCTGTCGCGCGCGCTCGGCGTCTTGGTGATTAATAACGCCAATTTGGAGCCACAGGACCGGAATGTTCATAGCGATGGCCTGGTCGATCACCGCGTCGGTGCGATGCGGAGCCAGGAACAGGTCTGCCATGTCTACTGCAACCGGCAGTGATTCAAGGTCTGCATAAACGGTTTCACCCAGCAGCTGTTGGCCGGCCAAACGGGGGTTAACGGGTATTACCCGATAACCTTGCTGCTGTAAGTAATGCATGACCTCGTGGGAGGGGCGGTTGGTTTTTTCACTGGCGCCCACCAGTGCTATGGTGCGGACCTGTTGCAGGATTTCGAGAATCTGCGAGTCAGACATCTCGAGCATGGTGTAACGCTCCTATCAAAGAAAATGATAATAATGCATGTCTTACACGTTATCTAGCGCCTTAGCGCTAGACCAATTTGAGCCTGATCAACGGTTGGTATTGATCAAATTAAAAAATTCCAGGCGGGTGGCTTGTGATTTACGGAACTGACCAAGCATCATTGACGTCTTCATTTTCGAATTCTGTTTTTCAACGCCGCGCATCATCATGCACATGTGTTGGGCTTCGATGACGACGGCTACGCCCTTGGCATTGGTCACACTCTCTACCGTTTCGGCGATCTGTCGAGTTAGATTTTCCTGGATTTGCAGGCGCCGTGCGTACATATCGACAATGCGGGCGAACTTGGACAAGCCCAATACCTTGCCCTGAGGCAGGTAGGCAATGTGGCACTTGCCAATAAAAGGCAGCATGTGATGTTCACACAGGCTGTAAAGTTCGATGTCCTGTACCACCACCATTTCGTCCATGGCGGATTCGAACACGGCGTTGTTGATCAGGTCATTCAGATCCTGCTGATAACCGCGGGTTAGAAACTGCATCGCCTTGGCCGCACGCAGAGGCGTGTCTTTCAAGCCTTCGCGGTCACAGTTTTCGCCTAGGCCGTTAATAATGGCGCGATAATGGCCAGCAAGATCATCTGTCAGGGGATTGCTCATAAATAAGGGTCCGGTTTTCTGAATCTGGCAAGGGCAGAAGCTTAAGGCAAATTGGCCATGATCTCTATGGGTAAACGTTGTGATAGTGGTTCAGCTGTTGCCCTCAAGGCCGGTATTGGCTGGCGGCGAGCCTCCGGGCAATTGTACAACACGGTTACGGCCGCCGGCTTTTGCTTTATACAATGCCCGGTCTGCCCGCTTGAGCCAAGCTGACCACGTCTCGCTGGCGCACGCTTGCGTCAGGCCGCCGCTGATGGTGGCCCGAATGCCGGTCTGGAACGGTTCGGCGGCCACGCTCTTTACCAGTTCACGGGCCAGTATCGAGGCTTCGTGCAGGCCGGTTTCCGGTAGCAGCACCATGAACTCTTCGCCGCCAATACGAAATATGTGGTCGTTGTCACGCAGGCGGTTGCTCAGCAGGCGTGCTACGCCTGTGAGTACAGTGTCACCGGTGTGGTGGCCCCACTGGTCATTGATGGTTTTGAAGTGGTCCAGGTCCAGCAGCAAAATGGACGATGGCCGGTCGTAGCGTTCGCACAACTTGATTTGGTTGGTTAGGCTTTCAGCCAGTGTTGCCCGGTTCCGGCAGCCGGTGAGTGGGTCGGTGGTGGCCAGTTCTGTCATTTCCTGCTGTAAGCGCCCCACCAGCCAGGCAAAAATCAGTGCGAACAGACAGGTCAGCCCTAGCGATGTGCTGATGCGCCAGAACTCTGACAGGGGAAATACGTAAAAAGCCATGACCGCCATCAAGGCTAAAAACACAAAGTTGCTGAGCGCGGCATCCCGCAGAGGCATTAGAAAAAATACGGCAGTAATGGCAGGGTAGGCCCAGTAAAGCCCGGCATGGCCGTTAATGGCGGTAGAATAGACCGCGCAGACCATCGCCAGCAGCGGGAACAGCCAGCCCCGTAAGAAGTAGTGTTGGCGGAAGCGCAAAAAGCCAATCACCAGCAAGGCGTTGGCGCAAAAAAGAAAGAGTAGGGCGGACAATAGATAATTCTGATGAAGCCACTGCACCACAATCAGCGGCGCTACTGCCAGGCAAGCCCAGAAATGCAAGTGATAAACCAACTGGCGGCGAAACCCCATCACCACCAAAGTCGGGTTGCTGGTAAATTTTTCCGATAAAAAAAAAGGTACGGCCACCGAGAGTTCCCTTCGTCAGCCCAATGTTGCGGCTTGGCACACTGGTTATTGTTATCACTCAACACGCCAAATTTAACACGGCTGGCCATGAAAAAACGCTGCCTTGTTGAATAATCGTTGATGTGTTCTCCGGCGCAACTTTTTGCCAGACTTAATAAGGGTGACACGTTGCGGCCTTCTCGACAGCATTTCTTACTAAGGGAAAATCATGACCGCGATTCATATTCGCACACCGGCGCTAACCATTCGAGCCGGAACTCGTGCCATGAGGCGGTTACGGGACAACCCGTTGAGTGCCGCGGATGTTCACGTGATCCCCGGTGCTGCCGGCGGGCCAAAAGCCTTGGGGCTAAGCGGTCTGGATAAAACCTTATTTGGCCACTGGCTGCCAAGTGCGCCGCAACCCAGAGCGTTAGTGGGTTCGTCTATCGGCAGTTGGCGCTTTGCGGCGGTGGCGTCGTCTGATGACCCGGTTGCTCAGTTGGAGTTGCTGGCGGAGTTATACACACAGCAACGTTTTACCAAAGGGGTCAGCGCCGCCGAGGTAACCCGTAAAAGCCTCGAATTTCTGCAACAGTTATTGGGTGGGCGAGAAAAACATATTTTGAACCACCCGCAGTACCAACTCACCGTAATGATGGTGCGCAGCTTGGGATTATTGCAGCACGATAGCCGCGGTCGCCTGACTCTGGGGCTGCTGTACGCCATTGGCAGCAATATACTGGGCCGTCGGTACCTGGGCCGGATTATGGAGCGGGGCATTGTGCAGGACAGTCGCACACCGGTACCTTTGGAGGAGCTGCGCGATTTTGCCAGCCACACCATTGCTCTGAATCAAGACAACCTGCTTCCGGCGCTGCTAGCCTCGGCTTCAATTCCGATGGTGATGTCGGGCGTGGCGAATATACCCGGAGCGCCAGCGGGACTTTATCGCGATGGTGGCTTGTTGGATTATCACCTGGACTTGCCGTACCAGCAGCCCGGGGTTGTGCTGTATCCACACTTTACCGACCGGATAATCCCCGGCTGGTTTGATAAGCCTTTACCTTGGCGCAAGTCTAACGCGTCACATGTGCAAGATGTGTTGTTGGTGTCGCCCTCGGCGGACTATCTGGCGAGTTTGCCCAATGGAAAGCTGCCGGACCGTCGTGATTTTGAAAAGTACCTGGGCGATGACGTCGGCCGCGAAAAAGCCTGGCGTCGCGCGATTGCCGAGAGTGAGCGCCTGGGTGATGACTTCATGGAATTAGTGGAAAAGCGCCAGTGGGATTCAGTGATGCAGCCGCTGTAGCCCCTGCGTTTGGATGCGAGAATCCTTCTGTAAAGGCGACTTATGCACGTTGTTTGCCGCCAACCGCGGATATCAGCAGAAAACAGCTGAATGCAGTAACCACAACCGACGGCCCCGCCGGTGTGTCCAGTTCCCATGACAGGGCCAACCCGCCGGTCACGGCAATAAATCCGAACAGCATCGCCATGGCCACCATCTGTTCGGGTGTGCGTGCCAGGCGCCTTGCGGTGGCGGCGGGAATAATCAGCAGCGCCGTAATCAGCAGCACGCCGACAATTTTCATGGCCACTGCAATAACAATAGCAAACATCAGAATCAGGGCCAGCCGCAGGCGTTCTACCGGTACCCCTTCAACCCGCGCCAGTTCTTCGTGAATGGTGCTCATCAGCAGGCCGCGCCATAGCAGTGCCAGCAGGCATAAAATGGTGGCGGCACCGCCGTAAATCCACCATAGATCGCCGCGGCTCATGGCCAGCAGATCGCCAAACAGAAGCCCTGTCAAGTCCATTCGCACCGAGGGCATGAAGCTCAGGGTGACCAGCCCAATGGCCAGCGCACTGTGGGCCAGGATGCCCAGCAGGGTATCGGTGGCTAAGGTTTTGTTGCGGGAAAACAGCACCAGCGCCAGAGCCAACCCCAAGCAAGTGATAATCACCCCGACATTAATCGGCACCTGAATCACAAAACTCAGGGCAATGCCGAGAAGCGCCGAATGGGCCAGGGTATCGCCAAAATAAGCTAGCCGCCGCCAAACCACAAAACAGCCCAGAGGCCCCGCTACCAGAGCCACACCCAGGCCGCCAATCAGCGCACGCCAGAAAAAATCATCCAGAATGCTGTCAATCATGATGGTGCCCTGAGCAGGTTGGCGCTGCTTTCGCTTCGCTGAATGAACTGACGTTGAGAGCTTCTTCGCCGAGAGCGCCATTACTAAGAGTGCCATCACTGAGAGCTCCGTCGCTGACAGCGGTGCCGGCGCCAATGACGTTGCCGTGCAAGTCATGGCGGTGATTATGATGGTGATGGTATACCGCCAGTGACTCAGCAACGGCGGTGCCGAAGGTTTCAATAAAAGCTGGGTCGTGGGAGATGTCTTCCGGAAAACCGCTGCAACACACGTGCTGGTTCAGGCAGATAACCTTGTCGGTCGCGGCCATAACCAGATGCAGGTCGTGTGAGATCATGATAACGCCGCAGTTGAGCTCGTCTCGGAGTTGGCGCACCAGGTCATAAAGTGCGGCCTGGCCGTTGATGTCGACCCCTTGGGCGGGCTCATCCAGTACTAGCAGGCCGGGCTGGCGTGCCAGCGCCCGTGCCAGCAGCAAGCGCTGTTTCTCGCCGCCAGATAGGTGATGCACCGAGGCTGCCGAAAGGTGAGCCACTCCGGTACGCGCTAGCGCTTGTTGACAACCTTTGCGGTCGCAGCCGCTCAGCGCCATAAAGCGCTCTACACTCAGCGGCAACGTGGTTTCAAGGTTCAGGGTTTGTGGCACATAACCGATCACCAAACCCGATTGCAGGCTAATCGAGCCAGACGTGGCTTTCTGGATGCCCAGAATGGTTTTGATCAGGGTGGTTTTGCCGGCTCCGTTGGGACCGATAATGGTGATGATATCGCCGCGCTTTATACTCAAAGACACCTGATCAACAATCAATCGGTCATTGAGCGTCACCGATACCTTGCTCAGTTCTGCCAAAACTTCGCTCATGATGGCGTCGGCTGATCAGTGCTGTCGCTCTGACAACGTGGGCACAAGCCGGCAATTTCCAAAGTAATCTGTTCTACCTGAAACGTTTCGGCGGTGGCAGCTTGGTTGATAGCAGCGGTTATATTCGGGGCGGCTAACTCCAGCACGTTGCCACAGCTGCGGCAGATCAGAAAGGTGCCGCAGTGGTTCTGGCCCGGGTGGTCGCAACCGGTAAACGCGTTAAGCGACGCAATACGGTGTACCAGGCCGTGTTGCTGTAAAAAATCGAGGGCGCGATATACCGTTGGCGGCGCAGCCTTGTGGCCATCGGCGCTTAGCTGAGCCAGCACATCGTAAGCGCCCAATGGTTTGTGGGACTGCCAAATCAGCTCCAGCACTCTTTCCCTGATGGGGGTTAGCCGCGCTTCGTTACGCCGGCAAATATCCCTAGCCTGAGCCAGGGCCTGATCAACGCAAAGATCATGATTATGGGGGCGATAGGGTAAAGCGCGGGCGGGCATGGCAAGTATCCGATGAGATTTGAAACATTATAACAGTTGCCATCGGTGCTGCCAGGGTTTCCGCATCGTTGGGTGAGGCCTCAGCGTAATTGCTGCGCCAGGCTTTCCAGATACTCCAGATTGGGAATCCAGGCGCGCTCGCCGTCTACTTCAACTTCCATCAGGTCGGCGACGCCGGTTGGACTGTCCAGGCGCTGAATCTGGCTTTGATTAATACGATTCTGGCTGGGTATGCCCTGAGTCATCAGGGCAATAAAGGGCTGTTCGCGGTGTTCTTCGACGATGCTGTTAAGAATAACCACCCGGCCGCGGCGACTATTCGGTTGTGCCAATTGGCCGCCGCTGGCGGCGTCGTAGGATATAATCGGCAGTCTTAGCCCGCGCCAGTCCAGATAGCCGGCCAGCCAGGCGGGTGCGTCGGCGCTTGAGTTGATGTCTGGGCTGTAGTCCACCACTTCTGCCAGCGATACGTTGGGCAGTAACAGCTGACGGCCGATCATCGGAATCATGACGCAGGCCAGGGTCTGGTTGTTATCGCTCATAAGTTACCTGTCAGCCTGCGAATGGTTTCTAGCAGAGTTGTTTCCTGGAACGGCTTACCCAGATATTCGTTAACGCCAATGGCTAATGCACGCTCACGATGTTTCTCTCCGGTACGGGAGGTAATCATGCAAATGGGTGTATTTCGCAGAGCGTCGTCGTGGCGAACAAAGCCAGCGACTTCAAAGCCATCCATGCGCGGCATTTCAATGTCCAGCAGGATGATATCAGGCTGGTAATCCTGCAGCTGGGCTACGGCATCCAAACCATCTTTGGCGGTAATCACTTCCATACCGTTGCGCTCAAGCAGGCGCGACGTCACTTTACGCACGGTTACGGAATCATCGACCACCATTACCAGGGTGGCGCGCTGGTGAAGTCGCGGTTTCTGGCGCGGCTGGTTCGCTTTGTCGCTGGCGTGCTGTTGCTCTGACAGTATGTCGGAGCGGATCATTGCTGGCAGATCAAGAATGACCACCACATTTCCGTCACCCAGAATGGTGCCGCCGGATACGCCACGCACAGAGTTGAACTGAGGCCCGAGAGATTTCACCACGATTTCGCGGCTGCCCACCAGGCTGTCTACCTGCAGGGCCATAGGTTGCTCTGCGCCGCGCACCAAAATAACCGGCAGTGGCAGTGCCTGGCCCTGAAGTTTGGGCTGGTGTTCGCTGTTCAGCAGATTGCCCAGATATTGCAGTCGATACTCCTGACCGGCGTACTCGTACAGCGGCGCTTCGGGTTTGTAATATTCTTCCAGCTCGTAGGTGCTCACCCGCACTATGCCTTCAATGGTGTTCAGCGGTATGGCGTAAAAATTGTCGCCGCTGGTGACCATCAAGGCGCGGTTAACCGATACGGTAAACGGTAGCCGAACGGTAAATGTGGTGCCGTGGCCGGCGCCGGAATGAATGTCGAGACTGCCACCCAACTGTTTGATTTCTGACGCTACCACGTCCATGCCAACGCCTCGGCCGGATACCTGGGTAATCTCCTTGGCGGTGGAAAACCCCGGTGTCATGATCAGCTGCAGAATCTCGCGCTCGGTCAACACATCATTTGGGCCGACCAGGCCCTGACTGATGGCTTTGCTGCGTACCTGCTCGGTAGAAATGCCGGCACCATCATCCCGCATGCGCAGAACAACGTCGCCGCCTTCGCGTTGCAGCGACAGGCTGATTTCCCCTGTTTCTGCTTTGCCTGCGGCCAGACGCTCTTCGGGCGCCTCAACGCCATGGCCCAGCGCGTTACGCAGCATGTGCTCCAGAGGCGCAATCATCCGTTCCAGTACGTTGCGGTCCATTTCGCCTTCGGCGTTGTACACCTCAAAATTGGCTTTCTTGTCTAGCTCAGCGCTGATTTGGCGCACAATACGGCGTAAGCGCGGCACCACTGAGGCGAACGGAATCATGCGGGTCTTCATCAGACCTTCTTGCAGTTCCGTATTGATACGTGACTGCTGCACCAGCAGGGTTTTGGTGTCGCGAATCCGGTCGGCCAAGGTCTGGCGCAGATCAATCAGGTCGGAAGACGATTCCGACAGAGCCCGCGATAGCTGCTGTATAGACGAATAACGGTCCATTTCCAGTGGGTCGAAGTCTTCATCGTAATCGGGCCCGAGCTCTTTTTCGGCGCGGAACAGAATCTGGGTTTCGGTTTCGATATCCATGCGCCGCAGCTGTTCACGCAAGCGTTCAATTGTGGCGGCCATCTCTTCCAGAGTGTGGCTAAAGTCGCTGGTTTGCTGTTCCAGGCGGCCGCGGGCAATACTGGTCTCGCCCGCCAGATTGACCAGGTCGTCAAGCAGCGGTGCCGACACCCGAATGGTTTCTTGCGTGGTGCGCAGGGTCTTGCGGCTTTGCGCGCGCTTCGGCCTTGGCTTGGGCACTGCAACAATGGGCGTCTGCTGCTGTTCTGTTGTCGGCGCTGGCGTTTTCTGTACGGCCTTCGGCTCTAGGTCCTGCTCTTCTTCCTGTTCCACTTTCGCAGGCTTTTGAGCCAGCACTGAAGACTCGGTCTGTTGCGGCGGATGCAGCTGGTGCACCTGCGCGATCAGATCCTGAGCTGGTGGGCAGGCTTTGCCGGTGGCAATTTGTTCTACCATGGCGGCCAGACGGTCGTGACAGGCAAACAGAGGTTCGTACAACTCTGGCCCGGGCCTCAGTTCGCCCCGCGTAATCAGCTCGAACAAATCCTCCAGAGCGTGTGCCAGATCACCCATGGCGTCTGCGCCCGCCATTCGTGCGCCGCCTTTCAGTGTGTGCACGTCGCGCTGCAATTCGGCGGCAAGCATACTGTTTTCGGGATTCTCACTCCAGCTGTGCAGTGCGCTGCCGGTGGCGTTGATCAGGTCATAGGCTTCTTCCAGGAAGATGCCCATCAGTTCCGGGTCGGTGGTTACGCGGTTGGTGTCGTGTGCGTCTGGGCTTTGTTCCGGTTGCAGAGCAACCGAGGAATGATCGGCGCCGGCGCTTGTAGCGTTGCTGGAATAACGTTGTATTTCTGCGATCAGGTCGGGCGCTGAGCGCGGACTGTTGCCATTTTCCAGCGTTTCTACCATGCTGGCCAGACGGTCGTGACAGCTGAATAGCAGGTTAGATAGAACCGGCGACATTGCCAGTTGTTGCTGAACCAGACCTTCGAACAGGGTTTCCAGTTCGTGGGCCAGATCACCAATACTGCCCACTTTGCTCAGACGTGCACCGCCTTTGAGGGTGTGCAGGTCCCGTTGCAGCAATCGCAGTAAATCGTGATTGCTGATGTCCTGACTGAAGCGCTGAAGTGCGTCGGCGGTGCTGTCGATCAACTCGCGGGCTTCTTCCTGGAAAATCTCCAGCACTTCGTGATCTATGTCGTCTTCCGCATCCGGCGCATAGGCAGGCACGGGTGCTTCAAATGCAGTCTCAGCGGCTGCCGGTTCGTTGTCTATGTTTGGGTTTAGGTCTTCGTCTTCCTGAAACTCGGCAAGGAAGGCGTCGCTGGCCAGAACATCATCGGTAAGATCCATGATTTGCTGGCGCAGCGGATCTGCGCTGTCGATGGTCAGCCCGGCGGCGGCCTGGTCCATCATGTTGATCAACTGCTCATGAGCCAGGTGCAGGCAGGCCTGAAGTTCGGGTTTTGGTTCGAGGTCGCTGTCAGCCAGAACGCTGTAGCTGCTTTGCAGCGCCGCCGACAACGTGGCTATGTCGTCCAAGCCGGCAATTTCGGTAGCCGCAGTCAGCAGCGTCAGTTCGTGACGCAGCTGTTCAAGGGCCTGGCCATTAGCGGGGTTGGCAATCCAGGTGTCCAGTATGGTGCTGGCGTTAAGCACGATGTTAATGTCGTCGCTAAGAAAGAGTTCTAGCAAAGCGGAGCGGCTATTGGCCGACGATGGCTGGGTACCGTCGTAGCTGGCGCCCGTTAAGGTAGCCCGAGCTAGCTGTGCCAGTTGCTCCAGGAACTCGCGGCTGCCCGGCAATTCTGCCAGTGGCTGACTGTGAAGTTGCAACAGGCCTTGGTTTAACAATGACACGCCTTGCTCTAGCAAGGAGATAGCACCGCTGTCGCACCGTTTGTTTTCGGTGCGGGCGTCTTTCACAAAGCGCTCAAGGGGGGTAACCAAATCGGCAATGGGCGTTATGCCGGTGGTGTGAGCGCTGCCTTTAAGGGTATGCAGTGCCCGTGTTAGTTCGTCGGTATAGGCCGTGGTTTGTTTGTCTGCGGCACTGGCAATATAGGCTTCCACCGTTTTTAGGTGAGACCGGGCTTCGCTCTCGAAAATATCCAGCAGAAGCTGATCTACGTCTGGCTCGTCGTCTGACTCTTGCCCTGGCTCGGGCGGCTGCAGAACATCGCCCGTGGCGGTTTCGCTTGCGGCAACGGCACCAGTGGCAGCCGGCACGTCTTTGCCGTCGGCCAGAGCATGGGCGCGGGCTTGTGCTTCATGGGTGTTAACGGTTGCGGTGCGGTGTTGTTCAAAATCACAGACTAACGCCGGCAAAATCGCGATAACATCGCTAACCAGCGCGGCAACGGCGTCGCTCATGCTGCGGCTGCCGTCAAGCACCCGGTTCAGCAGATTTTCCACAGACCATGCCAATTCACCAATTACGTCGGCGCCGACCATGCGGCCGCTGCCTTTCAGGGTGTGGAAGGCGCGGCGCACTTCACCCAAAGCGCTGCGATCGCCATAGTGCCGCAACAACATAGGCATGTATTCATCAATACTGGCTAATACTTCACCGGCCTCTTCGATGAAAACTTCCAGGATTTCGTCGTCAATCAACTCGCTTTGCGGGTTGTCGGTGCGGTCTGCGGCGCTGACTGGCGCACTGATGGCGGTATCGGTATCGGTATCGGTATCGGTATCGGTATCTGCGCGGCGGGTGGTCGTGATGGCTTCGGCGCGAGCAACCAGGCTGCCGACATCGCCCTCCGGGTTGCCGGCGCGGAACTCATTGATCAGTTGGGGCAGATGCGCGTTGGCGTCTGTGACCAAAGAAAACACGTCATCGTTGGGTTTGACGGTTTGATCAATCAGTTTGTTCAGCAGGTTCTCAACCGCCCAAGCCAGTTCGCTCAGGCTGCTGGCGCCCACCAGGCGGCCGCTGCCTTTGAATGTGTGATAGGCGCGGCGCATTTCGGCCAGCGCTGCCCGGTCGTCGTGGTTGCGCTGTAAGCGCGGATAGTATTCGTGGATGGTCGCCAGAACTTCTTCGGCTTCCTCGATAAAAATACCAACAATTTCGTCATCCAACAATTCGTCTGGGGGTACGCCCGTGTCTAAGATGGGCGCTGATACGGCGTCTAGCAGGGGTGCCTCCAGCAATGGCGTGTCCACCAGGGGGATGTCGGCTTCGTTGATGTCAGCTCTGGGGCGCCAGGTAGACGCCTTGCCTGCAGGGAAGCCCAAGCTTTCAAGACTGCTTTCCGCCACCCGCAACACGCTGTCGTTGTCACGGATTCCGTCATTCAAGCGTTCCAGATAATACTCGATGCTGGTAACAGCATCGGCCAGGGTATCCAGTTCCTGCCAGTTGGGCACCTCGCGACCGCTCAGCAGCACGTCGTTGATGTAGCGTTCCATGGCTTCCAGCAACTCGCTGGCACGCTCAAGCGGAATCAACCTCAGGCCACCACAGATGCTGTGCAGCAGCGCCGGCAGATGTTCAATCTCACGGGTATCCCACTGTGAGGCAATAAAGTTGACGACGGCCGATTTGGCCTGTTCCAGAGTGTTGCGGGACTCCTTTAACAGTGCACCGTTGGCATCCCCCAGCTCCCGCGAACCGGGGTTCAGCAGGTCGCGCTGGTGGGTGTCTTCATGCTGGCTGTCCTGGCCCAGATTAGCCAGACTGGCTTCCACATAGAGCAGGGCGCCGGCGATGTCCATCAGCGTGTTATCGGACACACGCTCATCCTGACGGACCAGCTGGGCCACCAGATCAATCTGTTCATTAACCACTTTACGCGGCACGCCCAGACCAATAACTGCAAGAGTGTTGGCTACCTGCTGCAAACCTGGCAGCAGGTCTTCCAGTTCATCGTTGCTGCGCAGGTCGGCGCGGACGAACAGGTCCAGCGAGTCTTTGAGCTTGGCGAGTTCTTCGTTGAGGGCGTGCACAACAGAATGGATGGCATCGCGGTTAGGGCCGCTGACCCGTGAACGCGCTGCATCTACATCATCGTCAGAAGGTAATGCCTGGGCTAGCTGGTAATCAGTGCGCAGTGCTTCTATGCGCGGCGAATCGAGTTCGCGGGCGCGGGCTACATAATACAGTAGATTTTTGAACAGAGCCTCTGGCGCCGGTTGTGCCAGGGCCGTGCCGGGATTGTCTGTTAGTTGGCGAATTTCGCTATCCAGCTCCCGCAGCAGCGACTTTACCGCCGCGTTAACCGGGTTGGCTTTAAGCTGAAGTGTTTCGACAAAACCAGCGGCAGCTTTCCACAACTCACCCCGCGGCGTTTTCTGACACAGCCGAACCAAGCGTCTGATCACTTTTTGCATGTAATCAAAGTTGGAGTCGAGATCAGCTTCCCGCACCACTCCAGCCAGCGCGAACTGATACATTTGCCGCAGTTTGCGCACATGGTTGCGCACTTTTGGTTCTTGCAGTCGGTCGTCTTTTATTTCACCGCTGGTGCGCGCCGGCGACATATCGGGCTTGAACAAAGAGGTGTCAGATAACAATGCTTCGCCGCGTGCGGCGCGCAGATCATTCATTAGCGGTAGTAGCACCAGCGGGAAATCATCACTGCTTCTGTCAATATGGTCGAGGTATTGTGGCAACTGCAGAATGGCCTGCATCAGCACTTCAACGGCTTCGTTTTCGCTGTCAACCTGGTTGCCCAGAATGGCCTGGGTGAGTTTTTCCATCTCTTCGGTGAGTAGCGATGCACCGTAGAGCTCAACCATTTGCAGTGTGCCGTGCACCTGGTGGAGATAGTTCAGGCAAAAGCGTAGGCGGGCCGTGTCTTTACGGTTGTCCACATAACTTTCCAGAGCCTGCTGGCCCTGAGTCAGCGTACTCTGTATTTCACCCCGAACCCAGTCGAGGGCGATACTGTCATGGTTATTGCCCATAACCTCTCCGGTTATTCGTCGTTGCCCGCTGCTTTTTAGTTTCCTGGAGCTTTGGTCTTTGCGGCTCCCTACTTCTGATTCAGACTCAGCTTACCAACGGAACCTTGCTGTTGGTGTCTGTTACTTCGTCCTCGTCTGGAAGTTTGAAACCTGCTACCGACGAACGCAGCTCGAAGGCCATGTCTGCCAGATTACCGATTGAGTAAGCAGTAGCGTTGGTGCCCGATGAAGTCTGTGAGGTGATTTCCTGAATGACGTTCATAGTATTGGAAATGTGCGAAGCCGAAGAAGATTGCTGGCGAGCCGCGTTGGAAATGTTCTGAATCAGTTCAGCCAGGTTCGTGGAAACGTTTTCAATTTCTTCCAGTGCAACACCTGCGTCTTGCGCCAGGCGGGCACCGCGGACCACTTCGGCAGTGGTGTGCTCCATCGAGATAACGGCTTCGTTGGTATCTGCCTGGATGGTTTTTACCAAAGCTTCGATTTGCTTGGTGGCGGCAGAAGACCTTTCTGCCAGCCGTTGTACTTCGTCGGCAACTACGGCAAAGCCGCGGCCGGCATCACCCGCCATGGAGGCCTGAATAGCGGCGTTCAGCGACAGAATGTTGGTCTGGTCGGCAATGTCGTTGATCAGCGATACGATGTCGCCGATTTCCTGGGACGATTCACCCAGGCGCTTGATGCGTTTGGAGGTTTCCTGAATTTGCTCGCGGATATTGTCCATGCCGCGGATGGTGTTCTGCACCACGTCTGTGCCTTTCTTGGCGATGGCAACCGAGCGTTCTGCTACTGCAGACGATTCCGCGGCGTTAGACGATACCTGATCAATAGAAATCGCCATTTCGTTAACCGCTGCCGAGGCGCCGGCAATTTCCTGGGCCTGGTGCTCGGACGCGTCTGCCAGCTGCATAGCAGTCGACTGGCTTTCCTGAGCCGCTGTAGCAACTCGTACGGCGGTACCACGGATTGCCTGCACCAGTCCGCGCATCTGGTCGATGGCGTAGTTGATGGAGTCGGCGATGGCGCCGGTAAAGTCTTCAGTCACCGACGCTTCTGCGGTCAGGTCACCGTCGGCCAGGTCGGCCAGTTCGTCCAGCAGACGCAAAATAGCGTTCTGATTCTGTTCATTTTGTGCCTGGGTTTTGGTCAGGCGGGTTTGGGATTCGCGATAAACCGCCAAACCAATGAGCACGACGATAGCAATCACGGCGGCCAGTAGCGCAAGGGCAAGAGTAGGACTGATGACTCGCGCGGCCGAAAGATCACGCAGCTCTGTGGCCAGTTCGGACAATTTTCCGAGCAAAATTTCTGAGTTTTCGAAGATGTCGTTAGCGGCGTTGGAAACTTTGAACAGATCGGGAGACGCCTGCAATACCGCATCGGCGTTACTGGCAATGAACCCGAACAGCTCGGCGACCGCCTCGAGCCCGTAAAGTGCATCTTCGTTGGCAACGCGAGTGATGGCCAGCGCGTTGTTGCCGTCAAGCTGGCCGTTCAGTACGCGGCCAAACTGGGTGGCGTCGGTCAAAAAACGGTCGGCGGCGGTCACCGCATCTTCGTCACCGGAGAGCACATTGTTCACTGAACGGAACATACGTTCAGCCAGCAACGACTGACGTCGCGCCAGAGCAATTTGGGCTTCCGGGGCACCGCTGTTCTGAAGAACCATAGAGACGTCTTCGTATTCAACCTGCATCTGCGGGATGATTTCATTGAGAGTGTTGGTCACCTCCCGCATGTTCATGACCGAGTCGCGGGTGGCCAGAATAATGTCGGCGTTTTCGCGCACCGAATCCCAGTGCTGCTGCACCTGGCTGGCCGCTGCGGTGTCACTGGCGGGCAGGCCAGTTTGCGAGTTGCCCTTGGTCAGATTGCTCCAGAGCTGGCGGAAGCTGTCGCGAGTGTCGCTCAGCTGGTCAAACGCGCTGGCGTTACCACTGGCGGCCTCGGTGCCGTTTTTGGCGATCTGCTGCGACAGCACTCTCAGCTCGGCGGTGGTGTTCGTGTATTCGCGATCGTGCTGGCTGTCACGGTTAACCATGAACAGCACCACAACCAGTAATGCGGTGAGTGCAATCAGCACGGTAATCAGCCCGGCAATCAGTTTGTTGCCACCTTGTCTGCTACCGAGTTTTCCGGCTCTGTTTTTCATCTTCTGGCTCCCGGCCTTTATTCTGAAATGGACAAGTCTGTTTTATTGAAATGGGTACGGTCGTGGGTTGGTGGCCCAACCACTGCGTTGCAATTACCGCTGTGCAACGTCTAGAAAGCGTTCGTCGCCAAGCAGTTCGGTGGCCGAGAACACATTCCAGGTTTCCCCGTTGCGCGTATAGCCGCCGGCAACAAAGGGTTGAATACGTTCAGGGACACCGCTGGTATCTGATGTGAAATTCTCTGCACCGAAATACTGCATGCCCAGAACCGAGTCGACAACCAAGCCGCTAAACAGGTCGTCTTTTTCAACCACCAGAACCCTTCGCTGGCGGAGGGTTCTGGTGGCAGCGCGGGGCAGTTCAAAAAAGGCGTCAAGATCCACCAGGGGCAATAATCGGCCGCGCACGTTGGCCGCGCCCATTAAAAAAGAGCGCACGCCTGGTATCTGGGTAAAACGGGGGACATGCAATATTTCGGTAACCTCGCCCATAGGCGCAACATAGTGTTCACCGGCCAGCACAAAACCGATTCCATTCCATTGTTCCGCAGCTTTTTCCTGCTCTGGAAGACCTGCTGACAATTGCCGGCTGCGCAGGGCTATGTTCGTCAGAACAGCAAAGGGGGCAGCCTGCGCAGACATACGTACTCCGTGTTTGAAGATCAGCCAATCAGGCTATTGATGACCTGAATCAGATCGTTCTCGTTAACCGGTTTTACCAGATAACCTTTGGCGCCCTGGCGGGTACCCCAAACCCGATCTGTTTCCTGATCTTTTGTGGTCACAATAATAACCGGAATTGATGCAGTTTCCGGTGCGCGGGTTAGTTGGCGGGTGGCCTGAAAACCGTTCAAACCGGGCATAACGACATCCATCAGCACCAGATCGGGGGTTTCCGATCGAGCTTTGGCCACCCCATCGGCGCCGTTGTCTGCGGTCAGCACTTCGTGCTGGTGCTTTTGCAATATGGTGGTGATTTTCTTCACCTCGGTGGGCGAGTCGTCAACAATAAGAATGCGAGCCATGGTGTCCCCAATGAGTTCCGGAAATGTCAGAGTTAGTGCTGCGCCTGTGGCACGAAATGACGAATGGTATTAAGCAGTTCGTCTTTGCTGAATGGCTTGGTCAGATACTGATCGGAACCCACAATACGGCCTTTTGCCTTGTCAAACAGGCCATCTTTACTGGACAGCATGATGACCGGCGTTTTCTTGAAGGTGGAGTTGTTCTTGATAAGGGCGCAGGTCTGATAACCGTCTAGCCGCGGCATCATGATATCAACAAAAATAATGTCGGGTTTGGAGTCGGCAATTTTGGCCAGCGCATCGAAACCGTCAGTCGCGGTTATGACATCACAACCCACTTTTTTTAAAAGGGTTTCGGCAGTGCGACGAATCGTTTTGCTGTCGTCGATTACCATGACTTTCAAGTTCCCGAAGTTGTCGTCCATTGTCCAACTGCCTTGCGCTCAGCGACTGTATTGTTAGCAAACCGGGGTTCTAGCACAAACAACAATTTTGTCCTATGAACTCCGCTCCTTTATAAAGTATAGGTGCCCGAATAGACAGTACTTGTTCGTCAATAAATGTACTTTTGCCAGCCCCATCACGTTATGGGCTGAGGATTTCTGCAGATGCATTCACGGCTCGAGTACAATACCATCTGAATCCTCAGCATAGCACTATGTGAAAGGCCTGCTTTGCAAACCGGTTCGTAATTTTAAACCCCCGACAATAGAAAGAGACGTTATGACAGTCCGACTCGGTATCGTGATGGATCCCATTGACAGGATCCAGTTCAAAAAAGACAGTTCGCTGGCCATGCTATGGGCCGCCCAACAACGTGGCTGGCAGTTGGTTTATATGGAACCGGAGGACATGTACCTGAATGGTGGCCAGGCTCGGGCCCGCAGCCGCAACCTGACTGTGCGGATGGACCCGAACGACTGGTACAGCTTTGAATCGGAAGACGATATTGCGCTGGGCGATCTGGACGTTATTCTGATGCGCCAAGACCCCCCGGTCGATCGTGAATTTCTGATGGCGACCTATATTTTAAGCGCCGCTGAAGAGCAGGGCGCGCTGGTGGTGAACCCGCCGGCCATGCTGCGCGACTGCAACGAAAAGCTGTTTGCTACCCAGTTTGAAGATCTGACGCCGCCGCTTATTGTCACGTGTTCTTCAGCGCGCTTACGGGCGTTTTACGCCGAGCACAAAGATATCATCATGAAGCCAATCGATGGTATGGGCGGCAGTTCTATATTTCGTATTAAAGAAAACGACGGCAACCTGGGTGTGATCATTGAAACCCTCACTGAACACGGCACCCGGCAGGCGATGGCGCAGAAGTTTGTGCCCGCAATCACACAGGGCGACAAACGCATTCTTATGATTGAAGGTGAGCCCGTACCTTACGCATTGGCGCGCATACCCTCCGCCGGTGAAAATCGCGGCAATCTGGCGGCCGGCGGCCGCGGTGAAGGCCGCGAACTGACCGACCGCGATCGCGAGATATGTGCCCGGGTGGCGCCGGTGATAAAAGCCAAGGGCCTGATGTTTGTGGGTTTGGACGTGATTGGCGATTACCTGACCGAAATCAACGTAACCAGCCCCACCTGTATCCGCGAACTGGACGCCGCCTTTGGCATTGATATCAGCGCGTTGTTGATGGATGCCATTGCCAAAAGGCTGCAGCAGCGCTGATCGTTTCAAACGGCTTTAATTTGATGGTTCAAGAGCAACGGGAATGGCAGTTCAGGTAAGCGATGTTGACCGGTTTTCGTTCACCCTGTTTATGGCTTTGGCGATTCACGGGGTGATTGTGTTGGGCATTACTTTCGCTCCCGAAACACCGCCGCCATCGGCGCAAACCATGGAAATTACCCTGTCGCGTTTCACCGATGAAAAAGCGCCGGAAAAAGCGGATTTTCTGGCACCCACCAGTCAGCAGGGCAGTGGCACCGAGGAACAGGCGAAAGAACTGACCAGCCCGCAGCCGGTGGAACTGAACCAGACCGAAGTGGCGCAGGTTCAACCCGAGCCTCAGGCGCAACCCGAACCTCAGCCGGTGCAACAGCAAACGGTGGTGAGTACCAAGGCGCCCAGTGCAAGGCAGGTTGCCAAGCCAGAAATCCGCGCCGAAGAAGTGAAAGAGCTGCCAACAAAGCCAAGGCCAAATCTGCTTCAGCGCAGCCTTGAAATTGCCAGTCTGGAAGCCCGGCTGGATGCCCAGCAACAAGCCTATTCACGCAAGCCCCGTGTGCTGCGGGTAACCGCGGCTTCAACGCTTCAGTCTAGCAACGCCTGGTATGTTCAGAACTGGGTCAGCAAGGTTACCAGAGTGGGTAACATGAATTATCCTGCCGAAGCCCGGAACAGCGGTCTTTATGGCAACTTGCGCTTGCTGGTCACACTGCGCAAAGATGGCAGTCTGAAAGAAGTTCTGGTGGTACAGTCGTCCGGGAGCACTCTGCTGGACGACGCAGCCATTCGCATTGTGAGGCTCGCGGGGCCTTATCCGCCATTCCCCGAGGAAATGAGCCGCAATGTTGATGAACTTGAAATCATACGTACCTGGTCATTCCAGCAGCGGGGGCTGACATCCGGATGAGCGATACTGCCAATACAACGGACAATTTTCGCAATCATTTTCTGGTGGCGTCACCATGGATGGGCGATCCGCGTTTTCACGGCGCGGTGATCTATGTCTGTGACCATTCCGCCGAGGGTGCGCTGGGTTTGACCGTGAACCAGCCGTTGGACATACACTTGGGGGAAATTCTTGAACAGCTCGACATGCACGGCGGCGAACTGGATTTGCCGGTGTTTGCCGGTGGCCCGGTGCAGACCGAGCGCGGTTTTGTACTGCACAACCCCGGGCAGCGCTGGCAGCACACCGCGGAAGTGACCGCCGACATCTGGCTGACCACCTCGCGCGACATATTGGCCGACATTGGTGCTGCCAAGGGACCGGATGAATTTCTGGTGGCCTTGGGTTACGCCGGTTGGGGTGACGGTCAGTTGGAAGCGGAGTTGGGCGGCAATACCTGGCTGACATGCCCGGCGAGCCCGGACCTATTGTTTCGTACGCCCTGGAACCGTCGCTATCAGGCGGTTTTGGCCAGTATGGGCATCGACATTAACCAGCTTAGCGAGACCATAGGCCATGCATGAAGTCGGCCAGCGCCGCGTTATGGCGTTTGATTTTGGCACCCGCCGTATCGGCGTTGCCGTGGGCCAGGAAATGCTCGGCTGCGGCGAGCCACTGACCATGATCACGGCCCGTGATGGTACGCCAGACTGGGCCTTGCTGGGAAAATTGCTGCACGAGTGGCGCCCTGACTTGGTAGTGGTAGGCCTGCCGCTCAATATGGACGACAGCGAAAACGAGATGTGCGCCCGCGCTCGCAAATTTGGCAAGCGCCTGCACGGGCGCTTTCACGTAACCGTGGAGATGGTGGACGAGCGCCTGACCAGCTATCAGGCCAAAGGTGAAGTGATGGCTGCCGGCGGTAGCCGCAATTATGGGCGCGATGGTATCGATGATCGCGCCGCGGTGCTGATTCTGGAAACCTGGTTTAATCAATAGCCCTATCTAACAACCCATGTTGAACTGACGAATGTTAACCACAGTGCCTGCCCGGCGCTGCGACGAGGATTTATGAACGGACAACTTGATATAGAGCCACTGCTGGACAAAATGGAAGCCGGTCTGCGCCAGTTGTTGCGGGAGCGTGGCGTAAGTTCACCGGCACTTATCGGAATTCGAACCGGTGGTGTGTGGTTAGCCGCTGAGCTGGCCCGGCGCCTGCAATTGCAGGAACCGTTTGGTGAGCTGGATATTTCATTTTACCGCGACGATTTCAGTCGCATTGGCCTGAACCCCAAGGTAAAGCCGTCGAGCTTACCGTTTGATACCGCCGATCGGGACGTAGTGCTGATAGACGACGTGATCATGAGCGGCCGTACGATTCGTGCCGCGATGAATGAAATCTTCGATTATGGTCGCCCGGCCAGTATTATATTGGCCACGCTGGTTGATTTGGGCGCCCGTGAACTGCCGGTGCAGCCAGATGTGCGTGGTCTTGCGCTGACGCTGGCGACCAACCAGCGCATAAAGCTACGCGGGCCCGATCCGCTGCGTATTGAACTGGAACAGACCTAGCTTCACTCAAGCCACACCCTAGCCACGCCCCAGCCACCTTTGTTTATACAGGCAACCCATGACCGCAATCGCTACCGGCCCCCATCATTTGCAGCTGACCCGGGAAGGTCAGTTGCGGCATTTTCTGACTCTGGACGGCCTTGGCCGCGAGTTACTGACCGACATCCTCGATACGGCGGACTCTTTTATAGAGGTGGGCGAGCGCACCATTAAAAAGGTTCCGTTGCTGCGCGGGCGTACTGTAGTAAACCTGTTTTTCGAATCCAGCACCCGCACCCGCAGCACCTTCGAATTGGCGGCTAAACGCCTGTCTGCAGACGTACTGAATCTTGATATCAGTACCTCGGCGACCTCTAAAGGCGAATCACTGGCGGACACCCTGTACAACCTGGAGGCCATGGCCAGCGACATGTTTGTGGTGCGTCACGCCCAAAGCGGTGCACCGCACTTTATTGCCGAAAGCGTGACGCCCAAAGTGGCCATCATTAACGCCGGTGACGGGCGCCATGCCCATCCCACCCAGGCCATGCTGGACATGCTCACTATTCGGCAGCATAAAAAAACGTTTGCCGGTCTGAAGGTAGCTATTGTGGGTGATGTATTGCATTCGCGTGTGGCGCGCTCGCAGATTCGTGCTCTTAACGAGCTGGGTGTGGCCGAGGTGCGGGTGATTGCACCGGGCACGCTGTTGCCGCGGGATGTGGAAGCGCTGGGTTGCACCGTAGAGTACGACATGCTGCGCGGCATGAAAGATCTCGACGTGGTGATCATGCTGCGCCTGCAAAAAGAAAGGATGGAAGGCGCGCTTCTGCCCAGTGAAGGTGAGTTTTACCGCCTTTACGGTCTTGATCGGGCCAAACTGGCGCTGGCCAAACCGGATTGTATTGTGATGCACCCAGGGCCGATTAACCGCGGCGTGGAAATTGAATCGGCGGTGGCCGACGGGCCGCAGTCGGTCATCCTGAATCAGGTCACCAACGGCATCGCCATTCGTATGGCGGTGATGTCCATGGCCATGGGTGGCCAACTGGCTGAGCGTCAGCAAGCTTTGAACGACATTGCCAAGCAAGAGGTGCGCTCATGAAATTGTCTTCCCGCCCCTCTGCCGGCAGCGTGAAAATCATTGGTGGCCAGTTGTACATTGGCGCCACGGCCTCCAGCGCCGGTGCGCTGGAGGCCAACCCCGGTTTGCTGATAAAAAATGGCCGTATTGCGGCCCTTGGTCCCGCCGCCCTGGCGCAAGCAGCCGATGAAACCTTGGTGGCGGAACATTGTATTGTCAGCCCGGGGTTTCTGGATTTGTGCTGTAACCTGCGCGAACCGGGCAATGGCCAAAAAGGCAATATGGCCTCCGAAACACGGGCCGCTGCCCACGGTGGCTTTACCAGCGTGTGCGCCGCACCCGACACCTCGCCGGTAAACGATTCTGGCGCTGTAACCAACCTGATCCGTGATATTGCCGCCAGCCGTGCGTTGGTCCGAGTGCTGCCCATAGGCGCGGTTACCCGTGGCCTGGAAGGCGAGCTGCTCAGTGACATGGCCGGTTTGCAGAAGGCAGGTTGTGTTGCCCTTGGCAACGCCTCACGGGGCTTGCGTAACGCACGGGTTCTACGGCGTTGCATGTCTTACGCCCAGACCTTCGGGTTAACGCTGATGTTCAGCCCGGAAAATCAGGCGCTGGCCGCCGATGGTTACGCCCACGATGGCCTGGTGACCACGCGCCTTGGTCTGCTGGGGATTCCGGAAGTGGCGGAGACCACCGCGGTCATGGAAATGATCCTACTGGCACAGGAAACCGGTGTGCGCTTGCACCTTAGCCAGCTGTCGTGCGCCCGCAGCGTGGACATGCTGAAGGAAGCGCGCCAACGGGGAGTTCAGATCACCGCTGACGTGGCCATGCACCAGCTGGCTTTTACCGAAGACGCGTTGAGTGGATTTGACAGTCGTTTTCACGTGCGCCCGCCACTGCGCTCGGAGCGCGATCGGCAGGCCCTGGTGGCGGGTGTTCGCGATGGTGTTATTGACGCCATTGTTAGTCAGCATCAACCCCATGAAAGCGCTGCCAAACAGGCGCCTCTGGCCGCCAGCGAGCCGGGGTTATCGAGTATTGAAGTTGTATTGTCGCTTGGCCTGGAGCGGGTAGCTGCTAACGAGCTGAGCCTGCCGCAATTGCTGCGCGCGCTGACTGCCGGCCCTGCTGCCGTGCTGGGCCAGAGTGTGGCAAGCAACGCAGGCCTGAGCGCCGGTGCGGTGGCAGATCTGTGTATTTTTAACCCCGACCAGCCCTGGCGCCCTGGCCCCGGCACTCTGGTGTCTGCCGGTGGCAACGGACCGGTACTGGAGCGCTCAATGCGGGGTGTGATGCATTACACCCTGGTTGCCGGCCACAAGGCCTGGCCGTCACTGTTGCCTTAAAGGGTTGGTGATCGCCGGTGTTTTAAGGGGCCGGCGGCGAATGTAGGCGTTTGAAAGACCATAAAAAAGCGCCTTGCGTCACCCGCAAGGCGCTTTTTTGTCAGCTTGGCTTTACTGCTTTGGGCCGGCCGCAACGATGGCGTCTGACACGTCAAACTTTTTGAAGTTTTCCACAAACTGGCCGATCAGCTCGGCGGCTTTAGCGTCGTAGGTTTCGGTGCTGGCCCAGGAGTTGCGCGGGTTTAGCAGTTTGCTGTCAACGCCCGACACGCGGGTTGGCACGCTCAGGTTCAGTGTTGGCAAGTGCTCGGTTTCAACATCGTCCAGATCGCCGTTTTGAATGGCGCTGATCAGCGCGCGCGTGGTGGGAATACTGAAACGCTTGCCTTCGCCGAAGGAGCCGCCGGTCCACCCGGTATTTACCAGGAACACCTTGCTGCCGAATTCGTCCATTCGCTTCATCAGCAACTCGGCATAAACACCGGCCGGACGCGGGAAGAAGGGTGCACCAAAACACGTAGAAAAGGTGGACTTCAGTTTTGATGAAGAGCCCATCTCGGTTGAGCCCACCAGAGCGGTATAGCCGCTAAGGAAGTGATAGGCCGCCGCTTCTTTGCTGAGGATTGATACCGGGGGCAGAACACCGGTCATGTCGCAGGTCAGAAAGACAATGTGCGACGGCTCGCCGGCCAGGTTTTCTGCTACGCGTTTTTCGATGTGCTCAAGCGGGTAGGCGCAGCGAGAGTTTTCAGTCAGCGACACGTCGGTGTAATCCGGCTCGCGCGTTTCTTCGTCAATCATCACGTTCTCGACGATGGCGCCGAAACGGATCGCGTCCCAGATAATGGGTTCGTTCTTCTTGCTCAGATCAATACACTTGGCGTAGCAGCCGCCTTCAATATTAAATACGGTGCCGGGGCCCCAGCCGTGCTCGTCGTCGCCAATCAGATAGCGCTCCGGGTCTGCCGACAGGGTGGTTTTGCCGGTGCCGGACAGGCCAAAGAACAGGCAGGTTTCGCCGTCGTCGCCCACGTTGGCAGAGCAGTGCATGGGCAGCACGTCTTTCTCTGGTAGCAGGAAGTTCTGCACCGAGAACATGGCTTTTTTCATTTCGCCGGCGTAGCGCATGCCAGCCAACAGAACTTTACGGCGGGCAAAGTTGATAATAACAGCGCCCTCGCTGTTGGTGCCATCACGCTCGGGCACGCACTCAAAATTGGCAATGTTAAGAACTTGCCATTCCTGTTTGTCAGCCGGGTTATACGTGTTCGGACGAATAAACAGGTTGCGACCAAACAGATTTTGCCAAGCCAGCTCGGTGGTCATCTTGATGGGCAGGTAGTGTTCCGGATCGGAGCCAACGTGCACAAGAGACACGAAAGAATCGTGCTCGGCGACGTAAGCTTCGACCCTTTCCCATAGGGCGTCGAACTTGTCGGCGTCGAACGGGCGGTTGATTGGGCCCCAGTGAATATCATCAGCGGTGCTGGGCTCTTGCACGATATAGCGGTCCATAGGAGACCGGCCTGTGCGTACCCCAGTTTTAACCACCAGCGAGCCATTTGCAGCCAGTTGGCCTTCATTACGCGCCAGTGCTTGTTCAACCAGCTGTGCTGTTCCTAGCTCTTGATAAGATTTGCTCACTGCGATCTCGCCCTCGGGTGTCTTGGTGATTGCCAGGGCCACACCGGAAGCGGTGGAAAACTGAACAATCGAGTCAATCTAGGCCGGCCATTATGCCAGACGCGGCAATAAAAAACGACTGCCATCAAGGTCTGCTGGGTGCCTTTTTGCGGCCGCTGTAGTTATCGGTCAACACCGGCTCAGTGCAGGGTGTGGCCGGTAAATAATTGGTCTATGTCGATACGGTCAAAACGGTAGTGGGCATGGCAGAACTGGCAGTCCATTTCAATGGAACCCTGGTCTTCCAGAATGCTATAGCATTCCTCGCTCCCAACCGCTTCCAGCGCGCTCATTGTGCGCTCACGGGAACAGCTGCAGCGGAAGGCGACTGGTTCCGCGTCAAATATCCGCACGGTTTCCTCGTTGAACAGGCGGTGAAGTAGTGTCTCGCTGTCCAGTTCGAGCATTTCGCTGGCTTCCACGGTGCGCGCCAGGTGATTGATGCGCTCCCAAAGTTCGTCATCTTCCTGGGTGTGACCGGGAAGGCGCTGCAACAGAAGGCCACCGGCTTTGTCTTCGCTGGCAAACAGCAGCAGCGATGTGGCGATTTGTTCAGAGCGCTCAAAGTATTCTTCCAGGCAGCCTGCCAGGCTGTCACGTTCGCGGGGCACAACACCTTGGTATCGCTGGCCCTGGTCCGGCGTGATGGTAATGGCCATGCGGCCGTCGCCCAGCAACTGTTGGAAATCACCGTCGCCGATGGCCTGATCGTCAAACCGCGCTACTCCGCGTATGAAGCGGTCGTGGCTGCATTCCGACATTAGCGTTTGCACAGGGCCATCACCTTGGGCCTGTAATGACAACGCACCGTTGAACTTCAGTGTGCTGCTCATTAACACGCTGGCCACGAGTGACTGGCCGAGTAACTGGCGCACAGATTCTGGGTAGGGGGCCTGGCGACCGATTTGTTGATAACTTTCATCCAGCTGTACCCAGGCCCCGCGGATCTGGCTGTCTTCAAATATAAAGCGCTGGAACTGATCGCCGGACGCCATTGTGTGTCTCCTGAAAAAACGTGGAATAAAGCTGTTTGGGGTCTGCGGGCTGCCTTTTCGAGCTGCCTTCTATATCCCGTTGTGTTCGCGAAACCGGTCGATGTCGCGGCGGTCTTTTTTCGACGGGCGCCGTGCCGGCGGAAGCTGTGAGGCTTGCAGGCTCTTGCGTTGCAAGGTCAGGTCTTCGCGCTTTTTCACGCTGTCTTCGGTTTCGTGATAAAGCAGGGCTGCTTCCGCTGCCCCACGGCGGTGGTCACTGATATCGTCTACCACCACAATTTTTTCCTGCAAGCCTAGCCGTATCGACAGTTCCGCCCCGGCTTCCATCAGTTTGCCGGGCTTGCAACGCTGGGTGTTGTAACGCACTTTGCCGCCTTCCACCGCGGTTTTGGCCAGGGCGCGGGTTTTAAAAAAGCGCGCCGCCCATAGCCACTTGTCCAGCCTGACGCGGTCATCGTCTTTTTTGTTGGGTGTAGCCATGTCATCTCACCTTTTGCTGCGCGAGTTGATTATAGCGGTGTCATCCCGCAGATGGCAGGGGCCGCTGCTTCTGCAGTTGTGGCAGTACTTCATCGAAGTCATGAATACCGGTGATTTGCGGGTGAGCGCTATTGGCAGGCTGCTGGCTGTCTGGTGCCAGTACCGCCAGCAGTTGTGCGATACCGGCTTTGGCTGCGCTTTCAAGCACGGCAAAACTGTCGTCTACCATCAGGGTGCGACTGCGATCGTAGGGGGTCACACGGTGCAGTGCTTGCCAAAAAGCAGGGTCTTCCTTGGGTTTGCCAAGCTGATGGCTAGACACTATGTCGTCAACCAAAGTGTCCAGGCCGGTACGCTCAAGTTTCATGGCCAGGGGGTCCGGGTGGCAATTGGTGGCAATCACCGTATACAAACCGCGTTCGCGTAGGCTGGATAGAAACGCCCGCACATGGGGCCGATAGCCCACACGCTCACCCACCTCGGCTTTCAGTCCATTGATGTCCATGGACAGCTGGTCGCTCCAGTAATCGGTGCAGTACCAGTTCAGCGAACCACGCTGGGCCATAATCAAAGCCATCAGCTGTTGTTTGGCTACCTGAGGTTGCAGATTGTTTTTTTGTGCGTAGCGCAGCGGCAGATGTTCCAGCCAAAAATGGTTGTCGAAATGCAGGTCCAACAGTGTTCCGTCCATATCCAGAAACACCGTATCGAGAGTTGACCAGTTCACCATAAACAAATAGAGCCCGTGAAATTTCTCACAGGCTGCCTCAATTGATTGCGCCTGACAACCCAGGCTTGTGCTGACCCAGAGCCGTTGAAGCGGGCTGAATCAGTTCGCGGGTTGCTCAACGGTATCGTGCTTGCTCCCGCTGCGGGTGCAGCCCAAGCAGCGCATAAATGTGGCTCTGGCCGGCCCTGCTACCAATACTTCACCGGCTTCAGCGGTGTTGCCACCCAGCAGTGAAAATGGCAGTGACACCAAGTACACCGCGCTGCCCACAATGGTCGTCGCCAACAGCAAAGGACGCACAATCAGTGCATCGGTCGTCATAGCCAGCGCAGATGGGCTTTCATCTAACGTGTTGGCGTGGCCGATGGCGGAAAACGAGAGCAGGCTGGCGACCATCATAGTCTTCAAAACAGTCGTCAAAATTTGGGTCAGCTTGCGGGTCATTCGATGTCTCCTGAGCGAAATAAGCCCTGACGAGTTACAAGAGCTATGATCGGCTGTTTTGTGTGGCTGCTTAATTGAATAGCGGCCGCAACGATGGGTGTATTGCTAATGTTTAGTTTAGCAGCGCTGGCCTGTAGCACTGTTAACTATGAAGCATATTTGAGCTTTTTCAAACGATTTTGGCAGATTGAACACGGCCTCAGCGCTGGCAACGGGTGCAGTATACCGTCGCCCGCTGATTCATGCGGATTTCCCGCAGCGTAGCCTGACATTCGGAACAGGGCTTGCCTCCGCGACCGTACACTAGCAGCGACTGTGCGAAATAGCCGGGCTGGCCATCGCTGTTAACAAAGTCCCGCAAGGTGGTGCCACCCATCAGGATAGCAGCCATCAGGGTTTCCTGAATCACCTCGACCAATCGGTGGTAGCGGCTAAGGCTGATGCGTCCGGCTTGCCTCCGCGGGTGAATGCCAGCTTTGAACAGGGCTTCGTTGGCGTAAATATTGCCCACGCCCACCACCACATGGCCGTCCATAATGAAGGATTTGACCGCGGTGCTTTTGCCCCGGGAACGGCGAAATAAATAGGCGCCGTTGAATTCGGGTGCCAGCGGCTCTGGCCCCAGGCTAGCGATCAGCGGATGAGTGCTGGGATTTGAGGACCACAGCCAGCAGCCGAAACGGCGTGGGTCGTTGTATCTCAGGCGTACACCCGAATGCAGCATCAGCTCTACGTGATCATGGGTTAACGCGGCGCTGTCGTCAGTAATGATTCGCAAGCTGCCAGACATACCCAAGTGCACAATAACGCTGCCGCTGTCGAGATTCAGAAACAGGTATTTGGCGCGTCGCTCCACGCTGCGTATCACTTCCCCTTCCAATCGCATAGCTAGATCCTCTGGCACCGGCCAGCGCAATCGACCATTACGAACGCTGACAGAGCGAACGGTCTGGCCTTCCAGGTGGGGGGCTATGCCACGGCGGGTGGTTTCAACTTCAGGCAATTCGGGCACGGTGATCACTCCGTCATAAAAAGCAGCGTCAGGCTGGTGTCGTGTTGGTAACCTTAAATTGTGTCGGTAACCTTAAACTGATGTTGTGTCGGTTATACGAAACAGGCAGTAACATACCTGCCCAGCGCTCTTTTGCCGCTGTAATTGCCAGCCGGTGGGCACCGCTGGAGTCGTCAGTTCACTTTCGTGTTCTAAATAAACCCAGCTACCGGGTTTGACCCAGCCGTTGTCTGCCAGCGCAGGCAACAATCGTGTCAGCCAGCCCTGACGGAAGGGCGGGTCAATAAAGACGATGTCAAAGCTGTCCCCCGGGCCGGCCAGAAAGGCATCGGTATCCTGGCGCACAACACGGGCGTTGTCGGCCTGAAGAAGTGCAAGATTGCTGTTGAGCGCTTTGACCAGTTCTGGCGTGTGGTCCACAAACACGCTGTGGGCTGCGCCCCTTGATAACGCCTCTAGCCCGAGCGCACCGGAACCTGCAAACAAATCCAGGCAGTGAGCCCCGGCCAGATGGAAACGCAGCCAGTTAAAAAGGGTTTCGCGGATGCGCGATGGCGTTGGCCGCACGCCTCCGCTGTCTGGAAATGTCAGCTTGCGGCTGCGCCAGTCGCCGCCGATGATGCGTAATTCGCCCTGAACGCCCCCATTAGTAGAGGCCGATTTAGGGCGCTGACCATCGGCGGCGTGTTGCTTGGGCAAAGGGCGCGGTGATTTGCGGCGCTGAGGCATGGCATGTGTCCTGAAAGGCGGTGTTTGGGCCGGCCCATGATAAAACAAAAGCGTCACCGCGTGCGCTACCTCGCTAACCGGCAGCAGTCTGTTAGAATAGCGGCCTAATTTGTCCCGCTTATTTTTGGATTCAATGGTATGACTATAACGGCAGAGTGGATTTCAATTGGCATTGCGGCCCTGGTTGTTTTGTTATTCGTGCTGGATCTGGCCAGCCGCCGGCGTAAGATTCCGCGCCCGCGTACATTCGAGTTGCGCCAGCCAGACTCGCAAGCCGCGCCTGCGCCGCAACCATTGCCTGAAACAAAGCCTGCGTCTGACGCCGAGCTGGCCGACACCGCCTTGGCTGAGCTCCAGCCTAAACAGGCGCCCATCGTACCCGAACCGGCAGTGTTCAGGCCGGAGGTTGTACCGCAACCGTTAGTTGAGCCAGAGCCCCAGATTAGCGTTCTTGAGCGCATTCGCCGCGGTCTGGGCAAAACCCGCGCTAGCTTTGCCGGCGGCCTGGCGGATATGTTCTCGGCGGGCAAGAAGATTGACGCAGACCTGCTGGAAGAAATTGAAACCACACTGTTAATGGCAGACGTAGGCGTAACCGCAACCACCGAAATTATTGAATCGCTGACTGAAAAGCTTAAGCGCGACCAGCTCAAAGATGGCGAAGCCCTTCGCCAGGCGCTGCGCGACCAGCTCCACGGGTTGTTAAAAGATGTCAGTAAGCCGCTTGTGCTCGACGCCCAAGCGAAGCCTTTTGTCATTCTTATGGTTGGCGTGAACGGGGTTGGAAAAACCACCACCATTGGCAAACTCACCAAGAAATTTCAAGACGAAGGCAAATCTGTCTTGCTGGCCGCGGGGGATACATTCCGCGCCGCTGCAGTGGAGCAGTTGCAGGTTTGGGGCGACCGCAATAAAGTCCCGGTGATTGCCCAGCACACCGGCGCCGACAGCGCGTCTGTTATTTTTGATGCTATTCAGTCAGCCAAGTCCCGCGGCATTGACGTGGTCATTGCCGACACCGCCGGGCGGCTGCACAACAAAGATAACCTGATGAGCGAGCTGGAAAAAGTTGTGCGGGTGATGAAAAAGCTCGATACCGCAGCACCTCACGAAGTCATGTTGGTGCTGGATGCCGGTACCGGCCAGAACGCATTGAGCCAGGCCCAGGTGTTCCAGCAAACGGTGGGCGTCAGTGGCATCACTCTGACCAAACTCGACGGCACGGCCAAAGGCGGTATTGTGTTCGCGATTGCCCGCCAGCTGCAGCTACCGATTCGTTTTATTGGCGTGGGGGAGCAGGTTGAAGACCTGCGCAGCTTTGACGCCCGTGCCTTTGTCGACGCTCTTTTTGACTAACGTTTGAGCGCCAACCACCAGGGATTGTGATGATCGAGTTCCGTCAGGTCACGAAACGCTATGGCAGCGATCACACCGCGCTGCGACAGGTAAACTTTGCTCTTAATCGGGGCGAGCTGGCGTTTCTGACCGGGCATTCCGGGGCCGGTAAAAGCACCTTGCTAAAACTGCTGATGGTGATGGAGCGCCCCAGCGCCGGTGAAGTATGGGTTGGCGGGCAGTTGTTGAACAGCCTGCCTCGGCGGCAAATCCCCTACATTCGCCGTCACATCGGCGTGGTGTTTCAGAACCACCAGTTGCTGTTTGACCGCACCGTATTTGACAACGTTGCCATGCCACTGCAGGTCATCGGAGTCGCCCCGGGTGACATTGGCCGGCGGGTGCGCGCGGCGTTGGACAAAGTGGGTCTGCTGAGCAAAGAGAAGATGAACCCCCTGCAGTTGTCTGGTGGTGAACAGCAGCGCGTCGGCATTGCTCGGGCGGTGGTGAATAAACCACCGGTGCTGCTGGCCGATGAACCTACCGGTAACCTCGACCCGGAGCTGTCTGCCGATATTATGAATCTGTTTGGCCAGTTCAGTCAGGTGGGCGTAACCGTGTTGATTGCCAGCCACGACATTACACTGATTAACGACATGAACCGCCGCACCCTAAGGCTAGACCAAGGCCAGTTGGTGGCTGATGGCCGCCCGCGGACGGAGGTTAACCATGGCTAAATCACCGGTACCGCGCTCCGGCGGCGCCCGCCAAAGCGCCTCGCCGCTGAAGCAGGTTGCGGGCAGTTATCTGGACCACCACCGCACAGTAGCCCGCGACAGCATAGCGCGCATGTGGCGCAACCCGGTGTCCAGCATGATGACCTGGGCCGTTATGGGCGTTGCGTTGGCGCTGCCGGTGGCGTTGTTACTGCTGTTGGCCAGTTTGCAGAATGTCAGTGCCGGTTGGGAAAATGGCGCGCGGGTGACGGTTTACCTTGGCCTTGAAACGCCTTTGCCGCAGGCCAATGCGCTAGCTGATCAGATAGACACCGACAGTCGGGTGGCGTTTGTAGAGCTGGTAGACCGCGAGCGCGCCCTGGCGGAATTTCGCGTCAGCTCCGGGCTTGCCGACGCACTGGATTTTCTGCAGGAGAACCCGCTGCCGCACAGCCTATTGATTACGCCGGAGGCGAGTTATCGCAGTACCGACGGTGTGGAGGCTTTAGTGGAGTACCTTCAAGGCCTGCCTGCAGTGGAGCGTGTACAAGTGGACCTGGGTTGGTTGCAGCGGCTGAATGCCCTGGCCGGTTTATTGACGCGGGCTGCTTTGGCGCTGGCAATCTTGTTGGCGGTTGCCGTCGTATTGGTTATTGGTAACACCGTGCGCCTGGCCATTGAAAGCCGGCGCGATGAAATTTTGGTGGCCAAGCTGGTGGGTGGCACTGACGCCTTTGTGCGCCGCCCCTTTGTGTACACCGGCGCCTGGTTTGGTTTGGGTGGCGGTTTAGTGGCGTGTTTGCTGCTACTCATTACTTTTTGGTGGCTAAGCGCACCGATAGCAAGATTAGCGGCGTTATATCACAGTGATTTTGTTCTGAGTGGATTGGGCTTTGAAAACGCAATAATGTTGATTTTCACTGCCATGACACTGGGCTGGCTGGGTGCCTGGGTGGCGGTGCGAAGACACTTGGATGACATGGAGCCCGGAGACCATTAGAATAGGCGGTAGGAAGTCTGTAAACACCCGTATTTACCGTGTTTTAATGATGCGTTCAGGAACTTTCAGGGCATTTTGTGGTCTTATAGGTCATTGCCTGTTTTTACAGCGTACAGATTCGGAGGAATAAAGCATGGGCACAAGTTTGCAGCTGATGGACAAGCTGGTTCCGGGCGCTAATCTCGAGTCTTACATTCAGGCTGCGAGTCGCATACCCATTTTAACAGTGGATGAAGAGCGTGCATTGTCGGCACGCCTTTATCACGAGGGCGACGTAGATGCTGCCCGCCAGCTGATTCTGTCGCATTTGCGCTTTGTGATTCACATTGCCCGTAGTTATTCCGGTTATGGCCTGAATCAGTCTGATTTGGTGCAGGAAGGTAACGTGGGTCTGATGAAAGCCGTTAAACGTTTCAACCCCGAATACGGTGTGCGGCTGGTGTCGTTCGCGGTGCACTGGATCAAAGCAGAAATTCACGAATTCATTTTGCGCAACTGGCGCATTGTGAAAGTGGCGACCACCAAAGCCCAACGTAAGCTATTTTTTAATCTGCGCGGTCAGAAAAAGAAATTGGCCTGGTTGAGCCACGATGAGCTAAACGCAGTGGCCGCAGACTTAGGCGTGGAAGCTCGCGTGGTGCGCGAAATGGAAGGCCGCCTGTCGTCTCACGATACGGCTTTTGACGGCCCGATGAACGATGACGAAGACAGCGCTTACCAGGCGCCGGCGTATTATCTTGAAGATCACCGCAGCAATCCGGCTACCCAACTGGAACGCTCCGACTGGACTGAAGATTCTAACGGGCGCCTGATGCAGGCTCTGTCCACTCTGGACGATCGCAGCCAAGATATCCTGCGCGAGCGCTGGCTGTCAGAGACCAAATCGACCTTACACCAGCTGGCCGATCGTTATGGGGTATCTGCCGAACGCATCCGTCAACTGGAAAAAAATGCGATGAAGAAAATACGTCTGCACATGCAAGAAGCGGCCTGACTTTAACCGCTTAAATGCAGTGTTAACGGGGCTCTGCCAATTAACGCCACCGCCGCTTTTACGCCCGGTGGCGTTTTTGTAAGTGTTGCGTCGTCATAGGCGACAGCCTCTTACAAGATGGTAACTGGCCCAGCGGCCAGGTTATTCGTACCCTTGGAGCACTATCATAGGCCAGCGGGAGGAATACCGGTGAAAGCACTGGTCATAGAAGACGATCACGACGTAGCAAGTTATCTGGTGAAAGGCCTGCGAGAATCTGACTTTGTAGTGGATCACGCGGACGACGGCAAAACAGGCATGCTGATGGCAGCCAGCGAAGAATACGACATTATGATTGTCGATCGCATGTTGCCTGGCATGGATGGCCTAGCCATCATCAAAACCGTTCGCGCCACAGGCAATCAGGTACCCATTTTGATTCTCAGCGCCCTGGGTGATGTGGACGACCGGGTAGAGGGCCTACGTGGCGGCGGCGATGACTATCTCACCAAGCCGTTCTCGTTTACCGAGTTGCTGGCCCGTATCGAATCTCTGATTCGTCGTAATCGCCAGGCAGCAGAAACCGAGACTGTACTGCATGTGGCCGATCTCGAAATGGATCTGCTGGCACGCACGGTAAAACGCGCAGGCCAGAATATCGACGTACAGCCGCGGGAATTCCGCCTTCTGGAATATCTGATGCGCAACGCCGGTCAGGTGGTTACTCGTACCATGCTGCTGGAAAAAGTCTGGGACTATCATTTTGACCCCCAGACCAACGTGATTGATGTGCACATAAGTCGTCTGCGGGCGAAAATCGACAAAGAGTTCGATACGCCGCTGCTGCAAACCGTTCGCGGTGCCGGATACATGCTGCGTGAAACTGCTTAGCCAGCTCAGAACGTCGTCGTTCCAACTGGCACTGCTGTATATGGTGGTGTTTGCCACCTCGGTGTTCTTGCTTCTGGCGTTCATATACTGGCGTACGGCCGGTTTTATGACAGCCCAGACAGATGCCACTATTGAAGCCGAAATTGCGGGGCTGGCGGAGCAATATCGTGGGCGCGGCGTGAACGGCTTGATTACCATCATCCGTGAGCGTGTGGCCCGCGAACCCAACGCAAAGTCTATTTACCTACTGACCACCGACGAACATGTCAAACTCGCCGGCAACATTCAACAATGGCCGCCAATCACCCCCTCGGAAACTGGCTGGATCAACTTCAAACTCGATGAAGCAGTAGGCTGGATGGGCAACGAGCGCCTGGCCCGCGCGCGAATTTTTGAAGTGCAGGGCGGTCTGCTGCTGTTGGTAGGCCGCGATGTCGAAGAGCTGACCAAAGTTAAAAGAGTCATCGGAAACACCATCAATTGGGGTATGGGTATTACCTTGGCTCTGGCCTTGATGGGCGGCTTTTTGATGAGTCGCAGCACGACTGGCCGCATTGAAATTATTAACGCCACGTCGCGCCGAATCATGAACGGCCATCTGTCTTTGCGCATTCCTAACCGCGGTACCGAAGATGATTTTGACCAGCTGGCGGAAAATCTGAACCAGATGCTTGACCGCATAGTGTATCTGATGGAAGGCATTCGTCATGTGTCCGACAGCATTGCCCACGACTTGCGCACCCCACTTACCCGCTTGCGTAATCAACTCGAAAATACCCTGATGTCTGTGGATAACGACGAAGCCCGTGAACAGGCTGGCCGTGCGGTGGCCGAAGCTGATCAACTGCTGGCTACCTTCAATGCCCTCCTGCGAATTGCCCGTCTGGAAAGCCGTGGTAACGCAGGGGACGTAAAGGCTGTGGCAATAGATGCTTTGGTGGAAGACGCTTGTGAGCTTTACGAAGCAGTAGCCGAAGATAAAGATCAGAACTTCGAGCAAGAGCTGGAACAAGGTGTGAATATTGAAGGCGACCGGGATTTGCTGTTTCAGATGTTCAGTAATCTAATTGATAACGCCATTAAGTACACCCCGCAACACGGTACTATTCGCATTGTTGTGCGCAAAGAAAACGACGAGGCGGTATTTTCGGTGCAAGACAGCGGTATTGGCGTGCCAGACGAAGAGAAAAGCCGGGTATTTCAACGCTTCTACAGGGTGGGTAAAAGTCGCTCTTTACCCGGCAACGGGCTCGGCCTTAGCCTGGTGAATGCGGTTGCGGAAATTCATCAGGCCCGCATCGAGCTGACGGACACTCACCCCGGCAAAGAGCCGCCGGGGTTGACCATTACCGTGCGTATGCCGGCGGTGGTGAAAGAGCGCAGAAAGCGGCGCAGAAAAACTATCAACGCTGCTAGCCCTGCGATTGACAACGACACCATGATCTGAAAGCGGATTCAGCCCTGTTGTTTATTTCGCTTGAGCGGGCGCAACAGGCGATTAGCCCTCTGTTCAACCGTTTCACTCAGTCTTTCGAAGCGGGCTTTTTGCAGATCAAAACGCACCTGTAAGCTGTCCCACTCGCCTTCCAGCTGTTTCTGCCCGTGCATCAGATAAGCCGCCAGATTGTGGCGATTTACCTTACTGGTAATACCAAAACGGTCCAGCTGGTAACCCAGGGTGTCGACACCTTGTAGCGCCAGATCCTGTAATTTTTGGCGGTTCATAACAGCCTCCGTTGTGAATGTAACTGCGTTGGCTGAACGTTACGCCGGGCTACTAGAGTGCACAACCTAATTATGGTGAACGGTAGCGCTCAGTAATCAATTCTGACCAACTGGTAACGGCCCCGACACCCATTGGTAATAGTGTTGGAGTATAATAATAGTTATTCAGCAGCTGGGACTCCAGACAGCGCGAACCTTGCCCCGTTTAACGGGGCTTTTTTATGTCTGCTGTCAGCGTTTATGAAACGTCAGTAAGGGTAGTGAATGGTCTCAATGAGCCAGGTTTTTTCGCCGGCCGGCAGTATAACCGCCACTTCGTCACCCACCTCTTTTTTCAGGCAGGCGCGCACCAAAGGTGCGTCGACAGAGGCGTAATCGTTGCGGCCGTAGATTTCGTCAGGCCCTACAATGCGGAACGTCAGTGGCTTGTCGTCTTCGTCCAGCAGGCTGACCCAGGCGCCAAAAAATACCTTACCTTCTTGCTCCGGCGAATAGGCAACCACCTTCAATTCTTCAAAACGCTTACGCAGATAGCGCACGCGACGGTCTATCTCCCGCAGTCGCTTTTTGTTGTATTGATAATCAGCGTTTTCAGAGCGATCGCCAAGGCCGGCGGCCCAGGTTACCTTGCGGGTAACCTCCGGGCGTTCGTGGCGCCAGAGCTGATCCAGCTCTTGCTGCAGCAAATCATAGCCTTCGCGGGTAATCAGATTGGTTTTCATGGCCGGCCCACAGCGCTACTTAACCGCAGCGAGTTTGTTGATGTACTGCTGCATTGCCTGGTCTTTTGACGCACCTTCCAGTTTGGCCCAGGCGTCGTACTTTGCCCGACCCACAAAATCCATCATTCCAGGGCGCTTGCCACTGGCATCGCCGACGGTCGCCTGCTTGTACAGCGCATAGAATTCGAGCTTCATTTCCGTCGAAGGCTTAAAATCGCCGTCGGCGCTCTGTACCTGATTTACGGCCTGTTCAAATTGGGTTTTCAGATCACTCATGGTGGCTCTCCAGTGGCTGATGCCGCGAGTATAGCGGGCACGGTGGTTGGCGTCACAGTTCGAAACGTGGAGGATCAAAGCGAGATGACTTTGAGCGAAAACTTGCCCTTGTTCACATTCTCGATGCGCAAGGCAAAATTTGGCTTGAGGGGCAAGAATTCTCTATGTACAGTGTAGACCGTTGTTCGCCAGGATGGTGCGCAATCAGGGAAGTAACATCGCAAAGGAATTGCACAGGGAGCAAGCCATGTCTGCAAAAGACGGTTCTGTTGCGCCAAAAGAGCGCATCAATATCAAATATGTACCCGCTACTGGCGATAGCCAGGCCGAAACCGAGCTGCCACTCAAGCTGTTCGTGGTTGGCGATTTTAAGGGCCACGCCGAAACCACCCCTATCGAAGAACGCAAAGCCGTTAGCGTAGATAAAGGCAATTTTCGCTCGGTGATCAAAGAAGCCGGACTGAATCTTTCAGCCAGTGTTGGCAATAAGCTGGATCCAGAGGCCGAAGCCCTCGCGGTCAATCTGGCGTTTCACAGCCTTGAAGACTTTTCCCCCGACAGTATTGCACGCCAGGTTCCAGAGATGCGCAAGCTGATTGAGCTGCGTGAAGCCTTGGTCGCCTTAAAAGGCCCGCTGGGCAACGTGCCGTCGTTTCGCAGTAAGCTGCAAGAATTGCTGAACAACGACAGCGCCCGGGAGCAACTGATAAGCGAAC
Source organism: Marinobacter sp. M1C (assembly GCF_023314135.1). NCBI lineage: Bacteria > Pseudomonadati > Pseudomonadota > Gammaproteobacteria > Pseudomonadales > Marinobacteraceae > Marinobacter > Marinobacter sp. M1C. Next base: position 4,398,678 of record NZ_CP092289.1, on the reverse strand, counting down.
TGCAACTGGCCACAGACGGCGAGTAACGGTTACCGCTATACCGCAATCTTGATATAAACCTCACGACGAAACACGTACTAAAAGGAATTGGTATGTCTGATACTGCCGGGCAGCACACGGCTGCTGAAACTGTTGTGGAGGGTTCTTTGCTGGACCAGGTAATGGCCAACAGCAGAATGGCGCCAGCGGATGAAGGCTATGAGGTAGCGCGCAAAGGCGTTGCTACCTTCATCACCAATCTGCTGCGAAGTGATGAAAAAGGCCAGCCGGTGAACAAAGCGCTGGTGGACCAGATGGTGGTGGAACTGGATCGTAAAATCAGCGCGCAGATGGACGAAATTCTGCACGCGCCTAGCCTGCAAGAGTTGGAATCGTCCTGGCGCGGGCTCAAGCTGATGGTCGACCGCACCGACTTCCGTGAAAACATTAAAGTAGACATTCTGCACGCCACCAAAGCCGAGCTGCTGGAAGACTTCGAGTTCGCTCCGGATGTGACTCAAACAGGCTTTTACCAGCACATTTATGCTACCGAATACGGCCAGTTTGGCGGTGAACCGGTGGCCGCGGTGGTGGGCAATTACGCCTTCAACCCCGGCGCGGCAGACATCAAGCTTCTGCACTATGTGGCTTCTGTGGGTGCCATGGCTCATGCTCCGTTTTTGTCATCGGTGGCGCCGTCGTTTTTCGGCATAGACGGCTATCAAGAGCTGCCGGCCATCAAGGAATTAAAAGCGGTCTTCGAGGGACCTCGCTACACCAAATGGCGCGGCCTGCGCGAATCTGAAGACGCCCGCTACCTGGGCCTGACCGCGCCGCGCTTCTTGCTGCGCACGCCTTATGACCCGGCTGAAAATCCGGTGCGCAGTTTTAATTACAAAGAAGACGTATCCGCTGACCACGAGCACTATCTGTGGGGCAATACGGCGTATCTTCTGGCCACCCGGCTGAGCGAAAGCTTTGCCAAGTACCGCTGGTGTCCGAATATCATCGGTCCGCAAAGCGGCGGCTCGGTGGAAAACCTGCCGGTGCACCTGTTTGAGTCCTTTGGCCAGCTGGAAGCAAAAATTCCCACCGAAGTACTGATCACCGATCGCCGCGAATTCGAACTGGCGGATGAAGGTTTTATTGCACTCACCATGCGCAAAGGGAGCGACAACGCAGCGTTTTTCTCCGCAAACTCGGTGCAGAAAACCCGTCAGTTCCCGAACACCCGTGAGGGCAAAATCGCCGAGACCAATTACAAGCTAGGCACCCAGTTGCCTTACATGATGGTGGTTAACCGTCTTGCGCATTACATCAAGGTGTTGCAGCGGGAGCAGATCGGTTCTTGGAAAGAACGCCAGGATCTGGAGCGTGAGCTGAACACCTGGATTCGCCAGTACGTAGCCGATCAGGAAAATCCGCCGGCGGAGGTGCGTAGCCGCCGACCACTAAGGGCTGCCCGCATTACGGTGTCAGACGTAGAAGGTGAACCGGGCTGGTATCAGGTGATGCTGTCAGTAAGGCCGCACTTCAAGTATATGGGCGCCAATTTTGAGTTGTCGCTGGTGGGCCGGCTGGACAAGGAATAGACCATGTTCGGTGTTTCTGAGGCAGACTTTCCACTCCCCGCTGTGCCATCCGGGCTTAGCCTGTTCGAACGCCTGGAGCAGGCGGGCGAATCGGCCGTGCCGCTGTTGGACGAGCTGGGCGATGTGGTGCAGTCCATCAAACGCCATCTGGTGCGCCTACTCAATGCCCACCCCGGTGCTAGCCCCAGCGCGCCTGAACTGGGCTTGCTGGACTTCAACGACGCTACCCTGGGCACTGTTGATTTGGGTATTCGGGTGCGTGACGCCATCCGTCAGTGCATCGAACACTTTGAGCCCCGGGTGAACAGGGTGAACGTTCTGGCATTACCTCAGGGCGCGAACCCGCTTCAGCTGCGTTTTCAGGTAACCGTGCATTTGCGGGTGGCAGCGGTAGACGACAAAGCGACCATCGATCTGCTACTGGACGACAAACGCTATTACCGGGTGATCTGACTAGCTTTGATAACACACCAACGGGCGCATGAATGAAATTGAACCGTTTCTATCAGGATGAGTTGAGCTTCCTCAAGCTCCAAGGGCGGGAGTTTGCGCAAAGCCATCCTCAGCTTACGCGTTTTCTGTCGGAGCAGAGCGCAGACCCTGACGTGGAGCGGCTGTTGGAAGGCTTTGCCTTTTTGACCGGCAAGCTACGGGAAAAAGTGGAAGATGAATTTCCCGAGCTGACCCATTCGCTGTTAAACCTGCTGTGGCCCAACTACTTGCGCCCTGTGCCAAGCTTGACCATCATGCGTTTTGACCCACAGCTGCACGCCATCAGCGAACGCCAGCGGGTGCCGCGCCACACTGAAGTGAAAAGCCGGCCGGTGGGCGAAGCCAATCGCCAGATCCAATGCCGTTTCCGTACCTGCCGTGCCCTCGACATCTATCCATTGACGGTGGCCGCGGTGAAGGCTGAGCACGGGCCGCAGCGATCATCTGTCACGGTGTCGCTGGGTGTGCACAGCGATCAGCCGGTGAACGGTCTGGGGCTTGATAGCCTGCAATTTTATCTGGGTGGGAATGAGCCAAACGCCTCCACGCTTTACTTATGGTTAAACCACTATCTGGACGCTATGGAACTGGTGGTGGGCGACACCGCCTGGCCGTTGCCTACTGAGCGGCTTCGGCCTGCGGGCTTTGCAGACGACGAGGCGTTGTTGCCCTATCCGCAGAGCGCTTTACCCGGCCACCGGCTTCTGCAGGAATATCTGAGCCTGCCCGAGGCCTTCCGTTTTGTAACCGTCACGGGCCTGTCTTCGCGTTTGCCGAATCTGCAGGCAGACGAAATCAGCCTGCGCTTTCATTTCAGCCGCCTATTGCCGGTGCAGATGCGCGTGGGCGTGGATGATTTTCAGTTGTACTGTACACCTGCTATTAACCTGTTCAGCCATGAAGGTGAGCCGGTGGACTTGAATGGGCGGCAGACCGAGTACCGAATTCTGGCGTCCAGCCGCTCGCCCGACCACTATGAAGTGTTCAGCGTTGAGCAGGTTGAAGGTTGGCTGGAGGGGCATACCGGGCGAAATGCTCCGCGCATTTACACGCCGTTCGAAAGTTTCCGCCATGACATGGACAGCGAGCAACAGGCAACGCCTTTGTATTATCACCTGCGGGCGCGGCAAAGCGTGCTTAACAACGGTTTTGACCATTACATGGCGTTTGTGCGCGCAGACGAATCCGCCTGCGTGAACCGGCAGGAAGCCATTTCGCTGAGCCTTGTGTGCAGCAACAGGCAACTGCCGGAACAACTGGCAGCAGGGGAAATCTGCATGGGCACCGAAAGCTCGCCAACCTTCGCCAGCTTTCGCAATATTACCCGGCCAACAGCTGCGATCAGGCCGACTCTGGACGGGCGGTTGCTGTGGGCATTGGTGGCCAACTTGTCGCTAAACTACGTAGCGGCTCCAGACGCCGAGGCTTTACGCACGTTGATGCGCCTGTACGATTTTCGCGCGTTGTCTGACCGGCAGGCTGCGCGAATTGCCCGCCAGCGTCAGTCGGCCATTAAGCGCCTGGAGTTGCAGACGCTAGACCGGATGTTGCGGGGATTACCGGTACGAGGCTCTCGCACCAGCTTGTTTTTAAGCCAGCAGGGGTTTGCCTCGGAAGGCGAACTGTACCTGTTTGGCACGGTGTTGAGTCGATTTTTTGCACTCTATGCCAGTATCAATGCTTTTCACCAACTGGATGTGGTGAATACCGATAATCAGGAACGCTATACATGGACGTTACAGCACGATCAGCAGCTGCTGATGTAGCGGTTCTGCAGCCCGTTTTGGGTGACGCCAGGCGCTACAGTTTTTTTCAACTGGTGGATCTTATTCACCGGCACCACAACGATAATATGGAATCTGACGCGGCCGGCAATGGCTCGCCGGCGCCTGAACGTATCCGCTTTTCAGCCTCGGCGGGCCTGGGGTTCCCTGGCAGCGATGTGGTGTCAGCGCTGTCGCCTGCACATGAGCATGCCCCCTACCAGATGGAGGTGAGTTTTCTGGGTCTGCACGGCTCGCAGTCGCCATTGCCGGGCTATTACCTGGAAGACCTGGCCTGGGAGGCCGGTCAGAATCTGGGCGTGCGTCGCCACTTCCTTGATTTTTTCAACCATCGTTTGGTCACACTGTTCCACCGCTCCTGGCGCAAATACCGTTACCACGTGCGCTACCGCCCAGGCGCGAATGATGGCTTCTCTGACACTGTTTTTGCCTTGATGGGGCTGGGCGATCGGCAAAGGCGCCAGGCCTTGGCCGTGAGCGAATCCAGATTGCTGGCCTGCGCTGGTGTGCTGGCAGGTCCCAGCCGCTCGGCAGATGTGGTCGCGAAGATTGTTGGTCATTGTTTTGACTTGGCCGATGTGGCCATTCGTCAGTGGGTACTGCGCAACGTCGATATTGCGCCGGCCCAGCAAACTGCCTTGGGGCAGGCCAACGCCAGTCTGGGTCAGGCCACCCTGGCGGGTGCCAGGGTGGCGGACCGCAGCGGCAAGTTCTGCCTGCGTCTTGGCAACCTTTGCCATCGGCGTTTCGCCGATTTTTTGCCTAACGGCGACGATTACCCAAGGCTGATTCGCCTGCTGGAATTTGTGGTGCGTGAACCTCTGGCGTGGGATTTGGAGCTGCACATGCGCCCGCAGGATATCCAGCCGGTTGCACTAGGGCAGCACGGCCGCTTGGGGTGGACCACGTTTCTAAGTCCCGAAAGGGCATCTGCGAGCTCCTATGTCTGCTTGCCCATTCGCCACTAACCCGCAGGACCCTACGCCATGCCCTTATCGACCGATGAATTGACGCTGACATTGCTGAATCCTCCGGTTGCCGGCACCGCCACAAACTTCCGCTTTGGCCGTGAAGGTGGCTCCATTGGTAGCGCCGGCAACGATTCCTGGCGGCTGTCGGCCCATCGCACCGGCGCGGTGTCCGGTCACGCCGAGGTGCGCTTTGCCGACGACGGCTATTGCCTGATTGATCGCAGTGGCCGTACCTATATTAATAGTGCCAGCCAACCGATAGGGCGGGGGCGGCGGGCCCGCTTACAGCGGGGCGATACCATCGCCATCGGTATCTATCGCATGCGCGCCGAATTTGGCGTTGCGGCGGCGGAGTTGGCCACTGGCCCAGATACCGAAAACCTCACAGAGCAGCCTTTAGTGCATAGCGCTGAAGCCCCTTTGCTGCGAGGCCAAAAAGAACAGCAGTTGGCTGCGGAACCTCTACACACATTGAGAGCTCCGATCCAGGATGCCGTTGCTTTTGACGGGCCGCCGCCCTGGTCATTGGCGGGCCCGAATGTTGGCGTAAACGCCCCGGCGGAAGAGCAGGGTGACGGCGGGGAGCGCCGGCATTTTCAATCGCAAAAGACGGGCCTGGACAGCCGCCAGCACATTGGCGTAGCGCCCTTATTACGTGGCCTTGATAGCAATCTGACTCTGGCTAACAGTGATGATATGACGCTGTTGCTGGAGGAAGCCGGACAAACTCTGCAAGCGGCCATTAGCGGGCTGCTGGCGCTGCATCAAAGCGAAGACAGCCGGCACCAGGTGCTGCGCACACGCTTACAGCCTATTGAAGACAACCCTTTGCGATTTGCGGCCGATTATTCGTCGACCGTACACACCCTGTTTGCTGGCCAGCGCAGCCCGGTGCACTTGTCTGCGCCCGCGGCCGTGAAGGAAAGTCTGGCCAGTCTGGAGCACCACCAGCAAGCCACCCGCGTGGCGACCAGCCAGGGCCTGGCAGCCATCCTGCACGCGTTGTCACCTGACGCCCTGCTACAGCGTTTTCGCGGATATCGTCGCGGCCTGCAAACCGATGAAGATGAAAATACTTGGGCCTGGGATATGTACCGGCACTATTACCAAGAGCTGAATTCCAGCCGTCAGCAAGGCTTTGAGCGGTTGTTCCAGGAAGTGTTTGACCAAGCCTACGACCAGCACATACGTCAACTGCAAAGAGAAAGCCTGTTATGAGTCTAATCGCGCGCCACCTATTGATTCTAATCCTCGGTCTGGGTTTGGCCGGCTGCAGCACCCCTTACAAAGTGGTCAGCAAAACCGGCAAGGTACTGTGGGACCCGGACATTCCAGTAGGCTACGCCGAAGATCTTCCCAGCCGCATAGATCTGGCGATGGTGGCCGAACAAGACGTGAATCCCAATGAAGCGCTGAACCCGACACCCATTGCGTTTCAGATTATCGAGTTGCGCGATAGCTCGTTGCTGATGGCCGCCGACTTTGATCAGCTGCTGAGCAACCTGGAGTCGTCCCTGGGGCGCAATTACATAGACCACAGTGATTACACCGTGGTGCCGGGCGAATTCAAGTTTGTAGAACCGTTCGATGTTAGCGCCGACACGCGGTTTATCGGCGTTATCGCTTTTTACGCTTATCCCAATCAGTCGCAGTGGAAAAAAGTGGTCAAAGTGGACCCATTGGGCGGGCGCTATCACCTGTTGGTGAACTTGCGCCAACGCGAAGTGCAACTGAAACGCGCGGGTGAATCGTGATGACCAGCAGCAATCGCGTAGTCTGGAGTGATGGGTTGTTTATAAAACCCCAGCACTTTCAGCAGCAACAGCGCTATCTGGAACAGCAGATTCATCAGCGTTCGCTGGCATTGTCTCGGTCACTTTATGGTTTCAGTGCATTGGCGTTGAATGATGAATATCTGGGTTTTGGCCGGATTTCCTTGGTCCATGCGGCCGGATTGTTTGCCGACGGCACCTGCTTTGATTTGCTTCGCGACGATGTGATGCCGGCGCCGCTGGAAATTACAGGCACCTCAGTGGCCAATCAGCTGGTGTACCTGGCACTGCCGCTGTATAGCAACACCCAAGCTGAAATTTGCTGGCCGGAAGAGCCCGCGGTGCACTCGCGCTTCCAGGCAATTCGCACAGATATCCGCGATCTGCACACCGCTCAGGGCGACACCCACAGTGTTGATCTAGCGCGGGTAACGCCAAGATTGATGCTGGCAAGTGACGACCTTAGCGCCTACAGCACGCTGGCCATTGGCCGCATTCTGGAACAACGAGCGAACGGCAGCCTGGTGATGGATACGAATTTTATTCCTACGCTGCTAGACATAAAGGCTGCACCGCGGCTGCAACGGTTTGTGGAGGAAATGGCCGGGCTGATGCAAGAACGTGCGCGTAATATCGCCGATCGTGTGGGGTCCCCTGGACACAACGGCGTGGCCGAAGTCACAGACTTTTTGTTGCTGCAGCTGATGAACCGCAACCACCCGCGCTTTCTGCACCTGTCACGGTTGCCGCAGCTGCACCCACAAACTCTTTATGAAGCACTGCTAGAACTGTGTGCAGAACTGGTGACCTTCACCGATCAGAGCCGGCTGTCACCGTCGTTTGTGCCCTATCACCACGATTTGCCGGAAGTCTGTTTCAGCCAGCTTATACAGCTGCTGCGCCAGGCCCTGAGCACGGTATTGGAGCCTCAAGCCATGGCTATTAGTCTTCAGGAGCGTCAGTTCGGGCTGACGGTAGCTCCGCTGCACGATTCCGGCCTGATCGGCAGCGCCGAGTTCATTCTGGCGGTAAAAGCTGATATGCCCCAAGACGATCTGCGCAGTCGCTTTGTGCAGCAGTGCAAAGTGGCTTCAGTGGAAAAAATTCGTGATTTGATCAGTTTGCAGCTGCCGGGCATTCCATTGGTGGTGTTGCCGGTGGCGCCGCGTCAGCTGCCGTATCATGCCGGTTATGTGTACTTTCAGCTAGACGACAACAGTCAGGCCTGGCAAATGCTGGAAAACGCCAGCGGTTTTGCTTTTCACGTGGCCGGTGATTTCCCCGCGCTGGAAATGCAGTTCTGGGCTATCCGGAGATAAGCCATGGATAACGAAATGCACGGCAATGCCTTCAGTCTGCGTGGGCTGGAGCCGAACCCGCTGATTGACGCTGCGGCGCCATTGCTGGGGCTGGTGATACGGATTCGCCGGTTGGCAGACTATTCGTCGGTTGAAAGCCTTTACCAACAGGTGTGGGACGACATTATAGCTATTGAGCGCGAGTTGGTGGTGCAGGGTTACGAACACTCGGCGTTAGTGTCGTACCGCTACGTACTCTGCGCCTTTATTGACGAGGCCATGCTGGGGACGCATTGGGGTGCCCACAGCGTATGGTCGCAGCAGTCGCTGCTGTCGCGCTTCCATAACGAAACCTGGGGCGGCGAAAAAGTGTTTGGTATTTTGGCGCGGATGGAACAGGAACCGGAGCGCTACAAGGACATGCTGGCGTTTATCTATCTATGCTTGTGCCTGGGGTTCGAGGGCCGTTACAAAGTAATGACTAACGGCCGCGACGAATACAACAGCATTGTGCGCGGTCTGGGCCAGCAACTGGCCACTCTTAATGGCGACGCGGCTTTTGCGCCGCTGGCTGACGCGCTGAAAAATCGTGTGCCGGCCCGCAGTCATTATGGCAATCGCTGGCCGCTGGCGGGTATTGCGCTGGCTTTAGTGCTCGCTTTGGGCGGCATCTTTCACCTGTACAGCAACGCTCTGGATGAGCGTGTAGCGCAGGTACATGAATTATTGGAACAACTACCACGATAAGGATATCACCGTGATTCGGGTTGAACTGCCGGCGTTAATCGGACGCCTCAACGAAGTGTGCCGTCAGGCGTTGGAAGCTTCTGCGGCTTTGAGTATCAGCCGTCAGGGTACGGAAATAACGCCTGCCCATTTGCTGTTCCAATTACTGGATCAGCCCCTGTGCGATGTTCGACAGATTCTTCAGCAGGCTAATATCGGGTATTCGCCGTTGCAGCAGCAACTGGGTGACAGCCTGGCCGGCAGCGTACAAAACGCCGAGCCTTACCCAGCCTTTTCACCGCTGCTGATTGAGCTGCTGCAAGACGCCTGGCTGCTGGCGTCGGTCGAATTGGGGCAGCAACAGTTGCGCTCTGGAGCCATTTCGCTGGCGCTGCTGCTGAATCCGCAGCGCTATCTGCCAGCACAGGTATGCGACACCCTTGCGCCGATCAACCGCGAGCAGCTGCGGCGCCAGTTTGAAGCCTGCACCCGTGGCTCGGCAGAACAGCCGACTATTGCGCAGCAGGGCTCCGCCGCCGATAGCCGCCAGGTCAGCGTTGATGATGGCCCTTTGCAGCGTTACGCCCAAGACTTCACCGCGCTGGCACGGCAGAAAAAGCTGGACCCGGTGTTGTGCCGCGATCGGGAAATCGACCAGATCATCGACATTTTGTGCCGTCGGCGCAAAAACAACCCCATGGTTGTGGGCGATGCCGGCGTTGGTAAAAGTGCGGTAGTGGAAGGCTTGGCGCTGCGCATCGCCCAGGGTGAAGTGCCGGAACGCCTGCGCAAAGTGGCGCTATGGGGGCTAGACTTGGGGGCCCTGCAGGCCGGGGCGTCGGTGAAAGGCGAATTCGAAAAGCGTCTGAAAAGCGTGATTGATACCGTCAAAAACTCCGCAACGCCGATCATTCTGTTCATCGACGAAGCCCATACCCTGATCGGCGCCGGTAACAGCGAGGGCGGATCAGACGCTGCTAATTTGCTAAAACCGGCTCTGGCCCGTGGTGAACTGAGCACCATCGGCGCCACCACGTGGCGCGAGTATAAAAAGTATTTTGAGAAAGACCCGGCGCTGAGCCGTCGTTTTCAACCGGTTGCTTTGGATGAGCCCAGCCCGCAACAGGCGGTGCACATACTGCGCGGCTTGCGACCGGTTTACGAAAAAGCCCATCAGATCTTGATTGCTGACAGCGCACTGCAGGCCGCGGCTGAATTGTCTGCGCGCTATCTTGCCGGGCGCCAGTTGCCTGACAAAGCCATTGATGTACTGGATACCGCTTGCGCCCGGGTCAGCCTGAATTTGACCGCGCCGCCGCGCCAGCTTAGCCACATCCACAGCGAGGTTGCGCAGCTGGCTTTGGAGCAGGAATTACTGCAGCGCGACCAGCAACTGGGGCAGGCAACAGACAGCGCACGGCAAATAGAACTCGACGAATTGTTAGCGTCATTGCAGGTCGCCGCAAGCGAGCTGGAACAGCGTTGGCAAGCCCAGCGTAAGCTGGTCGAGCGGCTGATTAAGGTGCAAGAACAGCTACTGGCTGGCGATTCCGAATTGGCCGCAGAAGCCGGCACTATTGAGCAGCAGCTTGCGCAGCTGCAGGCCGACGAGCCGTTGGTGTACGCGCGGGTAGACGAACGTCAGATTGCCGCGGTCATCGCCGACTGGACCGGTATTCCGGTCAACCGTATGAGCCGCGACGAGCTGGAGAAAATCACCCACCTGCCGGCGTATCTGTTCGCCCACATCAAAGGTCAGGATAGCGCCATTGCCGCAATCCATCAGCATTTACTGACCGCCCGCGCGGATCTGCGCCGCCCCGGCAGGCCAATGGGCGCTTTCCTGCTGGCGGGCCCGAGTGGTGTGGGCAAAACGGAAACCGTGATTCAGTTAGCCGAGCTGCTCTACGGTGGCCGACAGTTTTTGACCACCATCAATATGTCCGAGTATCAGGAAAAGCACACCGTATCGCGCCTGATTGGCTCGCCCCCAGGCTACGTAGGCTTTGGCGAAGGCGGTTTACTCACCGAGGCAATGCGCCAAAAACCCTATTCGGTGGTGCTGCTGGATGAAGTGGAAAAAGCCCATCCAGATGTTCTGAACCTTTTCTACCAGGCCTTCGACAAAGGGGAAATGGCGGATGGCGAAGGCCGGTTGATCGATTGCAGCAATATTGTGTTCTTCCTGACCTCAAATCTTGGCCACCAGACCATTGTGCAAAACGCCGATGAGCCGCAAGCACTCATCGCAGCGATTTACCCGGAGCTGGCCGCTTTCTTCAAGCCGGCGCTGTTGGCGCGTATGCAGGTAGTGCCTTACCTGCCGCTGAACGACAGCACTCTCGACTGCATCGTTGTGGACAAACTGGAGCGACTGGCCAAGCAGATCGGCCAGCGCTACCAGGCCGAGGTGGTGCTGGATGGTAATCTTGCTGGCGCCATCCGCGAGCGCGCTCTGCACAGTGAAAATGGCGCCCGCATGCTCGAGGCCGTTATTGAGGGCGAACTGCTGCCGAAAGTGTCACTGGCCCTACTGGAAAAACTGGCGCGGCGGGAACCGGTTGCGCGGGTCACCCTGAGCGTCGGCGAAAACGGATTCAGTGGCACGGTTGCCTGAACGGCCACCTCACATTACACACCTTAAAACGGACAATCGGGTATGGGACAGATGCAGACGGAACTGCACACCGGTATCGACTTGGCGCTGGCGCTGATTGGGCAAAAAAATCTGCCGGACTTGCTGCGCACGGCCACTAGCCAGATGCAAAGAACCTTTGGCCTGGAGCGCTGCTGGGCGCTAGAGCTGGACTTAAGCGGCCGCACTCTGCATTGCAGCGCGCTGGTCGATCAACAATCTTCGCAAGGCGCCAGCGAATTTGTCTGTGATGATTTCAGCCACCCATTTGCTCATTTGTTACAAAGCGGTCGCCCCTGCGCGTTGTCGCGGGTTGCTGGTTATCGCTTGGAACATCCGGGTTTTCAGGCGTTGACTGATCTCAGTGGCCGGCCTGAATCCATGTGGTTGGAACCTTTTTTTGGCAGTGACGGACGCACGTTGGGCGTGTTGGTGCTGTGCAGTGACCAGCCGGAGTGGGCGAGGGTGACCGAGCAGGCGCTCTACCGCAGCCTGCGCCAGATTATCAGCCATCAATGGGTCAGTGTGTTGCGTAACCATGATCAGATTTGGCAGCGCCGGCTGCTTAAACGTTCGCTGGATCATCTGCAGGGTGCGCAATTGCTGCGCCAGCGGGCCAAAAGACTGGCGGCCGTGCTGGTGGGTCATTCGCAGCAGATGGACGAGTTGCGCCTGCAAACCGTGCGTGCTGCGAGCAGCCAGCTGGCGGTGTTGGTACAGGCAGAAACCGGTTGTGGCAAAGATGTCGTGGCGCAGGCGGTGCACGAATTTTCGGCTCGAGCCAAAGGACCGATGGTAGTGGTGAATTGCGCCGCCATTCCCGATACCTTGCTGGAAAGTCAGCTTTTTGGTCATACCAAAGGCGCTTTTTCCGGGGCGGATCGAGCCCAGGAAGGGCTGCTGACGCAGGCCCGCGGTGGCACGCTGTTTCTTGATGAAATTGGAGATATGCCGTTGACCTTGCAGGCCAAACTCCTGCGGGTACTGGAAAGCGGACAGTTCCGGCCCCTGGGAGCGCAACAGGAACAGCATTCGGATTTTCGTTTGGTGGCGGCGACCCATCAGCCGTTGCAGCAGGCCATTAATGACGGTCGCTTTCGCCGCGATCTGTTTTACCGTCTGAACCAGTTTCCACTGCGGATTGAACCATTGCGTCAGCGCCCCGACGATCTGGAAGCTTTGACCCGCCATTTCATTCGTGCCTACTGCGAGCGTGAAGGTGCCGGCCCTCAGGGCATCAGTAGCCGTGGATTGCGGCGGCTGAAACACTATGATTTTCCCGGCAACGTGCGTGAATTACGCAATGTGATCGAGCTGGCCTGTCTGCAGACCCCACTCGGTGATGATATTCAGCCTGACGTTATTCGTCTGGATGACCCATTTAATGATGGCTCCTATAACAGCGGCGCTGCCCCGCTAGTCAGCGATCAGTGTGCTCAGCGCAGCGACAACCTTGATCGTGAATTTCTGGCGGGCCTGCCGCCACTGGCTCAGGTGCAAGACCTGAAGGCCGCTGCTCAGGCCTTTGAAGCGGCACTGATTCGTCAGCGTTTGCAGCAGTACCACGGCAACCGCAGCCAGGCAGCACAGAGCCTGGGATTGCCAAAGCGAACACTTGCGCATAAATGCCTGAAATATGAAGTGATGCACCCATGATTCTCGCCATCAAAAAAGCGGCTGCGCACTATCAGAAATGCTGTCGCTGGGCGTTGGCTGGCCTTTTTTTGCTGCCCGCTGCGCCCGCCTACAGCGGGCTAATGGAGCAGGCACGGGAGTGTACCGGTGAGCCTAGGCGCTTGCAGCGCCTGGCGTGTTTTGATGGGGTTTTCGCCACGCCGCTGGCGGTTCAGAGTGCCCACGAGGAGCCCCAACTACCGAACTCAGAACGTTGGCGCCAGGCCTATGCTCAAGCGGCTGGCGATAACCGTGACGGCTGGGTTTATCACGACAGTGGCATGGCCGCTGGTTTGCTGCTTACGTTGCCGGCTCTGGGTGCCACGCTGCCACGGCCTTTAATGGTACTGCAATGCCATAACAATATTACCGAGTTGGCGCTGATGTTGCCGCAGCCGTTAGGTCAGGATCGGGTCCGGGTGAACATCAACGGTGACCCGTCACTGTGGCGCCTGCGCGACGACGGCTACATGCTCAGCGCCGGCCGTGGGCTGCCGTCCATAGCGCTGGCTAAAACGCTGGCGCTCATGCCGCAAGTGCGAGTGCAGGCTAATGTCAGCTCAATCGATGGCCTGGTGTTTGATCTGGCGGGCTTTTCCAGCGCCATCAAACCGCTGCGCAACGCCTGCGGCTGGTGATAGGAGAGTCTATGCAAGCCATTGAGCAACATCCTTATGTAGACCTGGTATTAGGAACGCTCGACCAAGGAGCCGGGCCCGAATTTGGCGAGTGCCTGGAAGACGATCCGGCGCTTGATTTTCTGGACCAGGAATTAATGAAAATGGGCTCGCTGGCACACACCACTATTGATTGGCCCAAGGTAGAGCGGGAAGCGCTCAGTATTCTTTCAGACCGCAGTAAAGATCTGAAAGTATTCGGCTTTCTTTTGTTGTGTCTGCTCAGAGGTGGCGGCGGTGAACGCTTCGCTCTGGCGTTGTGGCTACTCGCCGGCGTGTTGGACAGTTGGTGGGCGCAAGCCTGGCCCCACCCCGGGGTCAAGGGAGAGCGGGCCCGGCAGATGCTGTTCAAACAGATGTTGCAGCGGGCAGCGAAGCATGTCGATGCTCTGAGTTTTGACGCCAGCCAGGGCGATGGGCAAGCATTCTGCCAGGCAGCTCTGTCGCGAATTCTAACGTTGCTGCCTGCGCAACAGCTGCCCGCTGAACCGGTAAAAAGTTTACAACAGACACTGGCCAGACTGCCCACCGATTTTGCGCCGTCGAAAACAATCCGCTCGACCAATAAAAACGAGGGCAAGAGCGCAGAACATCCGCTTGCAGATTCTGCCAAACCAGCAACAGCGAGCTTGGTGATTGTCCCTGATTCGCTCACTCTGGACCCAAACAACGAACGTGCTACCCGCCAGAGCCTGCTGAAAGTTGCAGAACTGCTCACCACCACAGACGTGGCCAACCCTCTGGGTTACCAACTGCGCCGCCATGCGCTCTGGTTTAGCATCAGCGGCGCACCGCCAACACGCGACGGTGTACGCACTGAGCTCGCAGCGATCAGTGCGGACCGGGTGGCCGACTACCAGGATGCCTTGGCGAAGGCAGCAAACGGAGAGGTTTGGCAGCGTATCGAGCAAAGCGTAGCCGCAAGTCCGTTCTGGCTTGACGGCCACTGGCTTAGTGCGCGAGCGGCGCAGACATTAGGCCATAGCCGATGTGCTGAAGCGATTCGTGGGGCGTTGGCCGCTTTTGTGGAACGCCTGCCGACCCTGCAACACCTGACTTTCAGCGACGGTACCGAGTTTTTATGCGCGGAGGCCATGCTCTGGCTGCAGGCACCACAGACGGGCAGCACATCAACGCCTGCTGCTGCCAACCCGTGGAACCAGGCTTATCAACAGGCTTGTGAGCGGCTGGCCGACTGCGGTTTGGCCGCCGCCATGCAGATTTTGGAGGACGGCTTGCTGAGTGCTCGCGAACCCCGTGAACGCTTTTATTGGCGCCTGGCGTCTAACCGTCTACTTCAACACAGTGGGCTGATAACTCTGGCGCAGCAACAACAGCAGGACTTACGACAGCAGCTGCAGGGCCGGACACTGGAAACCTGGGAACCGAGTTTACTGAAACAGTTTGAACCGCCAGCCTGAAATCATCGAATTTAACCTTAAACCGCAGGAAGGGATGCCATGTGGACTTATGTATTACGACTCGGCCGCACTGTTGCCGTGGTGACGCCGCATTTACGTCGCGTAGCGCCTCGTGCCCTGTTTGTGGCGCTGGCACTTGCGTTGGCTGCCGTCTGGTGGCTGGGGCCACGCTGGTCGCTGAACGGTGAATTTCCCCTTGCGAGCTGGCAGGCCCGCTCCTTGGTAACACTGGCGGCCGTGCTGTTGGTTACGTTGCTGTGGGGCTTAATGCTGGCGCGGCGATTACGCCAAAACCAACAATCGCAAACCGCTGTAGCGCAGGAGCAGGAAGATCCAGTGTTGCCGTTCGAGCGCAAACAACAGCGCTTGCTGGACCGGCAACTGGCTGCGCTACGGGGTAAGCACTCGCGCCGGCACGGCGCTTATCGGCTGCCTTGGTATCTGGTAATGGGACTTGAAAACGCTGGTAAAACCAGCCTGATTCAGGGTTGCGGGCAGTCCTGGGCGTTGTCCGATGTTACCCGTAACAACCGTACCGACCGTAATCCCTTCGGTTTCGATTGGTGGGTGGCTGACACCGGTTTGATGATTGATCCTGCCGGCGAGCTTCTTGGTGAGAATAATGAAGGCGGCATCAGCGGCGAGATTCAGCACCGTCTGTGGCGGCACTTTCTGGGTTGGCTTCAACGCAACCGATCGCATCAGCCACTCAACGGTGTGCTAATGGTGATCGATTTGGCCCAATTGAGCATGGCTGGCGAACCGCAAAGCCAGGCCCAGGCCATCGTTCTTCGCAATCGCCTGCGTGAGTTGATGGAAAAAACCGGCCCACAGCTGCCAATTTACATCTGTTTCACAAAAATGGACTTGCTGTACGGCTTTGAGAGCTTCGCCGCCAGTTGGCCAAAGGCCGAGCTGGAGCAGCCCTTGGGTTTTACCTTCGAACTTCATCGCGGCGGCGATAACGACCGTTGGCTAACGCAGTTCGCCGAACGCTATGAACAGCTGGTGCAGGGCCTGATGGCACGTCTGCCAGAGGTGCTGGGCGCCAGTCACAACGCTGAAACGCGGGCTGCCGCTTATTCCTTCACCCGCCAGATGGCCGGTCTTGCGCCGGTACTTGAAGCCTATCTGGCTACGCTGCTAGCAGCCGATGGCTTCTCTAATCCGGCGCTGGTGCGCGGCAGTTATTTTACCTCGGTGCGCCAGGAAGGCGTGCCCGAAGACGCATTTGTAACGGCGGCTGCGGCCAATTACCGGTTAACCGGTCCCGTTCAGCCGGCCCAACGTCAACGGCGATCGGTACCGATGTTTGCGTCGCAATTGTTTGCGTCGATTTTTATGGCGGAGGAGGGCCTGGCCGGCCAAGGTCAGCGCTGCTTCAGACGGCAACGTCAGATTGCAGTCGCCGCGGTTTTGGCACTGGCCGCTGGCGGGCTAATGAGCGCCGGCTGGCAGCATTACTTTACTAAAAATGCCGAAGCGGCATTGATGGTCGAGGCCCAGGTGCAGGCGTTTTTAAACAGCACCGCGACGGTGAATGTTGACCGTGCTGTGTCTGGCGCAGAACTGCTGGGATCTCTGAATCGGTTGCGCGACGCCACTCTGGCATTTGGCGAACGTAAAAAAGCTGCGCCGTGGCTGCGGGATATGGGTCTGTACCGGGGCGATCAGATTGCGCCAGCGCTGGAAGGCGCCTATCGCGACATGCTGGCCTATCAGTTTTTACCGGCGTTGATGTTTGCCGTCAGTGAACAGATGGTGGCCGCACCCGGATCTCCACGTTCGCCAGGCTCTTTGGGCCTTTCTGACTCTTTAGGCTCTTCAAACTATTCAAACTACAGCAACGGCAACTACAGCAACGATAGTCTGGAGCACTTGCGGGTGTTGCGTATGTTGTATGACGCCAGCGGTCGCCGCAAAGACATGGTTCGCGGCTATCTTCAGGATTATTGGCAGCGCCTGTATCCGGGTCAGCGTGAGCGCCAGGAGCAATTGCTGACGCATCTGGATTACGGCCTTGAGAATACCAATCTGGCAGGCTGGGCTGAGGCCGGTGACGTCAATGCTCGTATGGTTCTGGCGCCGTTCAGCGGTCGCGTAGAGTGGGCTCAGTATGAACTTGGGCGTGTGCCCACATTACGGCGGGTATACCGAGACCTGGAGCAGGCCGCCGCAAGGCAGTTGCCGCCAGCGAGGGATCTGGCCCGCAGCAGCGGCCCGGCCTTTGCTACCGTATTCGGCGTTGTGGATGCTGACACAACGTCTTTGCCCTCAGTGAGTGATGACAACCCTATGCTGATACCGGCTCTGTTTACGCGTGACAGCTTGCAAAAATGGTTTTTGGATCGCGCGGGAAGGGTAACCGAGCTGGCGCTGATAGACGCCTGGGTGCTGGGCCGGCGTGACAACATTGATTTCAGCCCGGCCGATCAACAGCAACTGCAGGCCGGCTTGCACAACATTTACTCGCAAGAATATGTGCGCCACTGGCGTGGCGCGCTCAGCCGCCTGAAGATCCATCGTTTTGAGGACTTGAACCACGGCGTACGGATTCTGGAGAGCTTGGGCAGCAGTTATCAGCCTCTGGCAAGCGTGTTGCAGCAGCTGCGCGAAAACACCTCGCTGGCGGCGGGCCTAAGCAACGATTTGCGCCAGGCCTCGCCTGCAGCGGCAGGGCTGGCATTAACCCCTGCGCAAGTGCCACCCAGGCTGGCCGTGCTGCAGAACATCGAACGCCAGTTCAGTGATTTGAACCGGTTAACTCTGTCGCAAGGCGAAGACCCCAGCGAGCTGGACGAAATCATGCTGGTGGTTGCAGAGCTGCATCAATATCTGCGTAATATTCAGGAGGCTCCAGACAGCGGCAAATCTGCTTTGGCGGCCGCAAGGGCGCGATTAGACCTGGAAGGTGCAGATCCGATCTTCACTCTTCAGCGAATGGCGGCTTATCAACCCGAACCACTAAACCGGATGCTCGGCCACTTGGCCAGTGAAAGCTGGCGGGTACTGCTGGACAGCGCAGTGGCGCAGCTAGAGCGCGAGTGGTTTCGCGAGGTGTACCAGCCGTTCGCCCAAAATCTGGCTCCGTTTTATCCCTTCAAGGCCGGCACCGACCGAGATGCGGCGCTGCAGGATTTTGAACAATTCTTTGCGCCGGGCGGCACCTTGCAAACCTTCTATAACCAGAAGCTAAAACTATTTGTGGAAGATTATCCGCAGCAGTCCGGGGCATTGGCTCGTGCCGGGTTACTGCGGCGGGAAGTAACGGCGGCCTTGGCCAGCGCGGATGCCATTCGCCGTGCCTACTTTACAACGTCGGGATCGTTGGACGTGGAGTTCGCATTAGAGCCGCTGAACCTTACCTCCAACAAGCGCCGCAGCGTGATGAATCTGGATGGCCAACTGGTGGAGTTTAACCACGGGCCGCGGCAGAGCATTCCGCTGGTGTGGCCCAATACCCTGCGGGATAACGTGCAAAGCCGCATCACCCTGGTGCCGGTTGAAGTTAACAGGTCGCCCCGCAGTCTTTCGCAGCAGGGACCCTGGGCGCTGTTCCGGCTGTTGGAAAACGCTGATTTAACCGGCGTCGACAGCACCGCGGTAGACGTTAAATTCACAGTTGATGAGGGTGCCATGCGTTACCGCTTGCACGCCGGCAGTAACACCAACCCTTTTACCCAGCAACTGCTGAGTGGGTTCCGCCTGCCGCGCAGTCTGTATTAACGTAACGTTGTAAAGGGAGTTGTTAATGTCCGGCATATTATGGACGAAGCGCTTGGGTTCAGGCCTGTTGGCGAGTCTTGCGCTGATGACGGCCGTGGTGCTTGGTGCGCCAGCGAAGGTTCCGTTGGCCAATGTGTATCAGCAGGGCGCGCCGCTTGCGGATTATTGGGTGAGCGAAAAACTGGATGGAGTGCGGGCTTATTGGGACGGTGAGCGCCTGTGGTCCCGCCGCGGCAATCCGTTTCAGGCGCCTGACTGGTTTGTCAGTGATTTCCCGCCGCAGCCGTTAGACGGCGAGCTGTGGCTGGGGCGCGGCCATTTCGCACAACTTTCTGGCATTGTGCGCACCGTTCGTCCCGTCGATGCGGATTGGCGTTCTGTGCGTTTTATGGTGTTCGATTTGCCGTTGATCGACCAGACATTCGATCAACGTCTTCCCCGTTTGCGCGAGTTGGTCAGTCAAGCGGGGTCACCCTATCTGGCCTTGGTTGAGCAGCAACGGCCCGGAAGCCATCAGCAGCTGATGGCTCGCCGGGATAAAATGATTGCTGTCGGCGGCGAAGGGCTGATGCTGCGCCGTGGCGCTAGCCTTTATAAGGCTGGTCGCTCGGATGACCTGTTAAAAGTGAAGCGCTTTGACGACGCCGAAGCGATTGTTGTTGGCATTCTGCCGGGCAAGGGCAAATATCAGGGGATGATGGGCGCGCTGCGGGTGAGGCTGGCTGGTAAAAGGGAGTTTCGCATTGGCAGCGGTTTCAGCGATGCCGAACGCGCAGAACCACCGCCACTGGGTAGCGTTATTACCTTCAAACATTTCGGCCACACCGCCACCGGCCTGCCGCGATTTGCCAGTTTTATGCGAGTGCGAAATGATGAACCGGAGTCGCCTGGCATTCAGTAGGTTTTTACCGTCTGGCCCGAACGCCGTTGCATTAATGGACTGTCATGGTGCCTTCAGGCCACTGTGCTAGAGTTATTTGAGCTGGCAGCCGCAATGTCAGCGTTGATGGAAAGAAACATTCTCCATCCGTTGTCGAATGAAGAATCGAATGAAGGGCCGAATAAAGAGTCGATTACACATCACGTTTCTGGATTACTCAACCAAGTCGGGAGACAGCACATGGAACACAAATCCGCACAAGACGATTACGCTCGCGTTAAAGACGATCTTACAGCGCTCAGGGAAGATCTGGCCGCACTGACCAAGGCCGTGGCCAGTGGCCAGGCAAACAGTGCCAGCAATCTGAAAGACGAAATCAGCAAGGAAACTCACGCGATTTTCGACCAGCTTCGTGCCAGCGGTGACAAAGCGATAGCCCGCGCCACGGAAGCCGGCTCGCAAACGGTGGAAAGCGTTGAGCACAAAATTGAAGAGCGCCCGTTTTTGAGCATCATCTTGATGTTTCTAGCGGGCATTGTGGTTGGTAAGATGCTCGATCGCTGATTATGTTTGATTCTGCCGCTATAAAAAGCACCATCCGCAAAGCCGCAGCTGCGCTGATAGGTTTTGTAATGGCGTTGATTTTGTTAGCGGCGCTGCTGCTTACCGGGCTGCATTTGCTGGTGAACGCAGGCACCCTCGCGCTTGCCCCGTTGGTGGGGCAAGCCGGGGCGATGGCCATTTCCGGGCTGGCTTGCGTGTTGTTGGTTGCATTGTTTTTCTATCGACTGGCCAGCCCCGGGCGTTCTTCGAAAGATCAAAGCGGTAGCGAGGGCAGCGCCAAGTCTGCTTCCCGCTCGCCGATACAGATTTTGCGTTCTGCGATTACAGACAACCCCCTGGAAGCCATTGCTATTGCGTTTGCAGCCGGTATTGCAGGGCACGACGACTCTCGCCTTCGACGCCTGTTGCTGCAAGGCGGTATGGCGATGATGGAACAGCCAGAAAAAAACGCGACTGCTCCTGCCGAACCGCAAACCCCTGTCGCAGATACCCCGCCCTAATGTGATCGCGCCCGTGAGCTGAGCTTTGTTTATCCAGCTCGGCCATAGCGACGCTCCGGTTTTTCACTTCTTTTTAATCAAACAGCCAACCCGGGACGCCTGAAAAGCCTTCCTCTGAGCGAACTTGGGGGTTTTATTGAGTTTCGCACGTTAACAGAAGATGAAGGCTTTTTACGGTATTTGTAACCCAAAAAAGACACGATGGCGGCTAATCTGGCTGTACGTGCTGGCGACAGTCTTTTCATACAAGCCGTCGTCGCAAACGTTGAAGATGCTTAACTCAAATCTTTATAGACGAACAACGAGGATAACCCCGTTATGAATTATAAATCTCGTATTGCTTGCGCCACGGTTTTGTCAGCCAGCGTTTTCGCTGCGCCGACTGTTCTTGCCCAAGGCTCTGTAGATCGCGAGTCTTCGGGCCCTTACATCAGCGGTAGTTACGGTGGTTACAAATCACACGGTGGTGATTTTAAAGACGATAACGATCTGCTCGGCGCCGCAGTGGGTTATCAGTTTAACCCGTTCTTTGCGCTGGAAGCCGGGTACATCGACTTTGGCAATTTTGGTAAAGACGACGTTGATGGCAAGCTTAAAGGTGTGAATTTGGTCGCAGTGGGACGCTTACCGCTGACCCAGAGCTTTGGTGTGTATGGTAAAGCCGGTGCGTTTGCTTCGTCATTAGATGTTGACGCTTTCGGCGAAAGCGAAACCTACGATGACGTCAGCCCGCTTGTGGGCGTGGGCGTGGATTTTCGTGTAACCGAGCACCTTACGGCGTTTGCGGAATATAACCGCTATGACATCGACATCGACTCAGATGACTTTAACGGTCAGCTCAGCAACAGCGGCCCGGAATTCGACACCGGTCAGGTTGGCGTGAAGTTTCAGTTTTAACAAGGACTGCTGCTAAGACCGACTAAAGAGCGAAAAAGGCGTGGCATTAAGTTGCCACGCCTTTTTTTGTTTACAGCAAACCGCTTTGCGCTACAGTGCCTGCTTTCAAGATGACTACAGGGAGAAACTTATGGCGGTTACCAAATCTATCGACTGGCGCACCACGCCGGCCGCCGTGTGGCGCCGGCACCGTTCCGGCCTGCGTGCTATTCGCCGCCTGGATCCGGTTACCTGGGGGTCGCTGACCGGCGTAGACCAACAGCAACAGGCGCTGGCGCTGAACACCGAACGTTTTTTGCAGGGCGAGCCGTCTAATAACGTACTGCTTTGGGGCGCCCGTGGTACTGGCAAGTCGTCTTTGATCAAAGCGCTGCTGAACCACTATCAGGCACAGGGCCTGCGAATGATTGAAGTGGATAAAGACGACCTGGTGCACCTGCCTGAGATTGTTGATGATTTGTGGGACTTGCCCTACCACTTCGTTATATTTTGCGATGACCTCTCATTCGAGGCCGGTGAAACCAGCTACAAGGCGCTGAAAAGCGTTCTGGAAGGGTCGCTGGAACTGCCACCGGAGAATGTGCGTGTGTACGCCACCTCGAATCGTCGCCACCTGATGCCCGAGTATATGGCAGACAATATGAGTAGCCACAGTCGCGGGGGTGAAATTCATCCGGCTGAAGCTATAGAAGAGCAGATTTCCCTGGCTGATCGCTTTGGCGTGCAGCTCTCGTTCTATGCGTTTTCCCAGGAGCTTTACTTGCAGGCGATTGATGCGTTGTTTGCCGAAGTTGGCGATCGTGAGGCCCTGCACCAGCAAGCCATTCGTTTCGCGACCGCTCGCGGTGTCCGCAATGGCCGCACAGCGCAGCAGTTCTTCCGTCAGCACGGCCCGCGCTCGCCGGTAGTTGACTAGTAAGCGATTAGTAGGCGATTACTCGGTGGTTAAGGCGGCGTCGAATTTATATCCGCGCCTGATTCAGCGGCGGGAATCACCAGCCGGAACGTCACGCCGTCAAGGCCGTTTCGGCTCTTATTTTCCGCCTCCAGGCGGGTCTGGTGGTAGTTCGCAATCAGCTGCGCAATCAGCAGGCCCTGGCCCAGATGATGTTCAGACGTGTTGATCTGGCCTACTCTATGGGACACAAACGCCGAGAAAATATCCGCCCCGGCGGGCAGTTGGGAGCCCTGATTAAATACGCCGAGTTGCCAGCCCTGGTCAACTCGCCGCAGATTCAGCTCAATACGTTGGCCTTCAGGGGTAAAGTCCCGCGCGTTGTCGACTAACTTATCCAAAAGCTGTACCAACAGCTCCGGCGACCCCAAAACATGACTGCCGTGCTCCGGGCCCCGGTACACAATAACGTGGTGCGGATCCAACGCCTGGTAGGCAGCTGTTACCTGCGTCAGCACTTCAGCCACGTCAAACACCTCTTTGTGTTCGGCTTCCAGGCTCTGCTCCAGCCGTGTGGCTTCACTCATGCTGCGCAAAATACCGCTAAGCCTGGCCACAGCGCTTTGGGCACGGGTCAGATAATTTTGCCGCTCGGCTTCATCGGCGCAGTGAGTCAGGTTATCAAGGGATGAGCGTACCACCGCCAGTGGCGTTTTCAGTTCATGAGACAAGCGCTGTGAGAAGCTTTCCAGGTATTGGTTGTAACCGTGAAGACTGCTGACTAGCCGGTTAAAGCGCTGCTGAAGCTGGCCAAGCTCGTCGTTACCGATACCTGACTTTGGCTGCAACGGCACCTGAGGAGCCATTCGGCCATCGGCATCCACGCACTGGGTGACCCATTTCGCCAAACGGCTAATGCGCCACGACAGCCAGCTGGCATAACCCAGCAGAACCACCACCAAGCCAATAATAATCAGAAAGCTGCGGGCCAGTACGGTGCCCAGAGCGGCGCCTGAAATGTTCAGCAGTTGATCCAGCGATTGCTCCAGCACCAGTGTTCGCCCACCAAACACCGGAGCCTGTGCGCTCAGCCACAGGCTATCGTTACTGTGACGCATCAACGCCGGGGCGGGAAGATTAACCGGGAACTGGCGCCAGAGCTGTTCATTCACCAGAATCGAGTCGGGTTGATTGGCTTTCACCAGCGCCTTCAGCAGATTCTGCCCTACCTGTTGTAGCCACGAGGCGTTTTCATCTGCTTGGTCGATGCGTGCAGACCTTGGCTCGATGCCCGTCGTGGTCGCCGGCTTGGTTAAGACTGTGCGCTGCTGACGGGCGATAACCCAACCGGATTCTTCCATTACTCGCAGTTGTTGGCCGCTGTCTAGCCAGCTGGCCAGCGTCTGCTCCAGATCCGCGTTGCGGCGAACCAGCGCAGCCGCTGGAATCTGCGCCAATGGCGGACTTTCAGCAGCCACACCTTCGCCTCCATAAAGGGCAAGCGTTATGCGGCTGCCCGCGGCAGGCCGGGGCAGGGCCAGTTCCAGCTGCCAGCCATTGGCCACCGGTTGCCAGAACGCGTTCACGCGGGGGTCGGTTTCGGTCCAGTTAGCACCGCTGCGGGCCGGCAGCTGTCCGGGTGCCGACGGGCGTAGCAACCAGGCCTGATTGCGCGGGTTTATACGGAGCTCATTGGCGCCACTGAACAGTTGCAGCAATAACCGGTGGTGGGCCAGCCGCGGCGCGCCGGGATTGAACAGCTGAGGTGGCTGGCCTGGAATGCGAATCAGCAGATACAGGGTTTTATCGCTGTGGCTGGCCTGCCAGTAAAGCGCGCTAGGCTGAGGGGCGGCCCCGGGCAGCTGCTGCCAAGGTTGAAGAGCGGACAGAGGTGCCTGCGCCGACGGCGGGAACGGCTCGGAGGAATCGTAGCCCGGCCAATCATCGGCGTAGCCGTCAAGCAGGAGGGCGCTATTCTGAGCCGCGGTATAAACAGCAAACGTGCCGGCGGCCAACGGTGGCTGTGCCAGCAGCTCATCACCCGCCAGCAGGGCCAGGCGATTTGCCTGTTGCTGCAATTGTTGCTGGGCCTGCTGGCGCAGAATGTTGTCTAACTCAAGCGCAAACTGAACCCCGGCAAGAGGAACCAGCAACATCAACAGGCTTACCAGCAACAGCTGGCGTTTCAGGCTCAGTGCGGCCACGCGCACGGCTCTTGGCTTGGGCCGAAAATGGCACGCTCAGGCATTGTGGTCGTGCCAGCGATAACCCATGCCGTAAACCGTTTGAACGCTGTTGAAGTCGCGATCCAGAGCGTTGAATTTGCCACGAATACGTTTGATATGCGACGTCACCGTATTGTCATCGAGTACCGTGCTGGCCGCGTCCATCAGCTGAACACGGCTGCGCACATGGCCCGGGTGGCGGGCCAGTGCGTGCAGCATCCAGAACTCGGTGACCGTCAGCTCAACGGCCTGGTTGTTCCAGCTGGCGCTCATGCGGTCCAGATTCAGTGTCAGTTTGCCTCTTGCCAGCAATTCGTCGGGCTGTTGATGGGCCTGATTCCAGGCGTCTGCGCGGCGCAGCAATGCATTAATGCGGGCCAGTAGATGTTCCATGCTCATGTCTTTGGTGACGTAGTCGTCTGCGCCCAGGCGCAGGCCGTGCACGGAGTCTATGTCGCTGTCGCGAGCGGTCAGAAAAATAATCGGCAGTGTGGCGGACTGCCGGCGTAAGTCCTGGCACAAAGTAAACCCGCCCTCGGCTTCGCTCCCCAGGCCCACATCAATAATCGCCAGGTCCGGTAACTGCCGCTGTAATGCCTGCCAGGCAGCTGGCCGGTCACCGTAGGTAGACACAGAAAAGCCCCTGCGCTCGAAAGCAGCGCGGTAATTATCGCGGATGGCGGGTTCGTCTTCGATCAGTGCCAGATGCTTGTTCATGGTGGCCCGGTGAGTGGATGAGGGGTTAATAGGCGAGCAGTGCTGTAAACCTAAGATAGTGATGACGCTCGCGCTGCACAAGGGCAAAAGGGTTGTGCTGCGGAGCTTGCCACAATTGATCACAGTTGCCCGCTGTCGTTGCCATATTGCGGTCATACAGTGCTGTTGCCATAAATCTACCAACGCAACGTACTAACACAACTGACCAACACAAAACGGCGGTGCTGATTATGATAATGACAGGTCTATTTTTTTCGCAGGTAATATCGTTCAGCCGTGCGCTGGTGCGCCGCACCATAGCCGGGTTGAGGCGTGGCCGTGATGCCGCCGGTCTTTGGCTGGTTATGTTGCTGATTCTGTTTGTGCATCCCCTGTTTGGCGAAACCGGCAACGCTCTGGATTCTGCGGTGTGGGTGTTTGAGCAAATTGGGACTGTCTCCGGGCCGTAAAGCTGACGTACACTTGTGCGCCAAAATATCGGACACAGAGTTGCTATGTTATGGCCCTACTAAGAAAAATACTGGCCTGGACGGGTGTATTACTGCTTTGTCTGCTGTCGATGGTGCTGTATTTGGCGCGGCCCTTTAATCCAGATAATAACCGTATTCTGGCGGGGGTATGTGCCCGTTTCGGGCGCGCAGTTCTTGGCATGCAGCGCCCGCTGTACGGCGCGGAGAATATGCCCAAAGACCGTTCCATGGTGGTGATTGCGAATCACCAGCATAACGACGATTTTTTGATCGTGGGGGATGTTGTGCCGCGGCGCTTGGTGGCGGTGGGCAAGGCGGGGCTGTTGTGGGTGCCGTTTTTCGGACAGGTATTCTGGCTTGGTGGCAACGTAATTCTGAACCGTTCGCGCTCGCGCAAATCCGTTGCCAGCATGCAGGCGGTAGGCGATACCATTGTTCACGAACGCAAAAGCCTGTGGGTTTTCCCAGAGGGCACGCGCAGCCGTGGTAAAGGGCTGCAGAGTTTTAAAAAAGGTGCATTTTACGCGGCCATTGCCTCCGGATCACCGCTGGTGATGGTGTGTGTTGGCCAGTACCAGGATGATTCCTTGGGCTGGCTGGGCCGCCGCAAACCGGTTCCACTCAGGGTTTTACCGGCCATTGAAACCACTGGCATGACCAACAAAGACATACCCGAACTGATCGCGCGCTGCCACAGCGCTATGGCCAAGGCAATTGCCGAGCTGGGTGAAAGTAAGGCACAGTGAGTTAGCTTCCGTCACCTGTCCGCGACGCAGGCATGGCCTGCGCGGGCATTTCATTGATCAACAGGACTGAATATGATTGTACCTATAACCGGTGTTTTCGCGGCTGTTATCGGAATTTTGCTGCTGGTTTTGTCTGCCGTTGTGGTTAAGTACCGAATCAAATACGGCAAGGGTATGGGTATTACGGAAGATCTCGATTTTGAGGCTGCCGTGCGGGCCCACGGTAATCTGGTGGAATACGCACCGCTGACCCTGCTGATGTTGGGTATTGCCGAGCTGAACGGCGTTTCCAACGGTTTTATTTACTGGATTGGTATGGCTTTTGTCTTGGGGCGCATATTGCACGCTTGGGGCATGTTCCAGGGCCATGGCGGGCCCCACAAGGCCCGCATGGTGGGTATTTTGCTAACCTGGGTCTCAATTCTGATGATCGCCGTATTGCTGCTGCTGAACGTGTTTCAAGTATACGGTTAGGTCGAAAAATGTCCGGGGTCTGGGCAAATTAGCCGGACAGCGCGCTGGAGACGCTGTGTTGCACGTACTCCAGTTCCACCCGGCGGTTGGCCGCGTGATCTGCCCGTGTTGCCAGCGGGCGGTCTGAGCCCCAGCCGACAGCTTTTAAACGCTGTTCATCCACGCCCTCTTCAATTAAAAAACGTACCACGGCGCTGGCCCGCATGCGCGACAGAAAATGACCATAGTCGTCGCTACCAAAGGCGTCGGAATGCCCGTGTACGCGCACATGTAGATGAACGTTGCGGAGCAAGTAGTGGCCGTGACGGGTAAGCATGTCCATGTCGGCGGCGCTAAGCTGATGTTTGTTGTAGCCGTAATGGAACTTCAGCTGACGGGGTTTGTGTGACTCGGCGCATGAATCTGGCTGAAAACCCTCCGCCAGAGTTGCGAGGGCCAGTAATTCCGGGTTATCCAAAACAAGAACGGTCATGTGGGGTTTCCTTGCATTCGGGGGCCGGCTGATAATGTTTTACGCCGTACGATGGTTCTTAAACCGGGTTTTCAAGCCCGATTTTGAGGCCGTACTATATATTAAGATATTAAGGCCGAACTATTGGCGCGCAGAACAATACCAGCATTAGGCGGTTGGTCGATAGCGCCATTAAACCTCACAACCAAGGCTACGCTATGACAAAACACGGCTTACAGGTGGCCAATTGTGATCAAATGTGACGACCCATGCTGATTATTCCCGCTGAAAACGCTGTTAACTGGAAACGCCCGCCCTGGATTACCTTAGGGTTGATGCTGGCCTGCGTGCTGGTGTTCACGTTTTATCAGGGTGCCGACCAGCGCAAGCTTCAGGTGGCTGTTAACCAGTATCTGAAAAATAATCTACAGGCTCTGGAGGCGCCGGTTTACGAAGATTACCTGCTGCGTAAGATACGCCAACAGGGTGATAGCGAGTCGGTTTACCAGCTGCAGCAGATGCGTAATCTACAGGCCAATCAGAAAGGCGGCTGGCTGGCGGTTACCCTGCTGATGGACCGCGACTTTTATCAGTATTTGCTCGATAACCGTGATCTGGTGTGGGCCAGCGCAGAACGCGAACGCTGGCAACAGCAGCGCGGCTTTATTGAGGACAACTTTATTGGCCGGCTCAGTTCCCAGCGTTTTGGGCTGATACCCGCGCAGTTGTCGTTGCACAGCCTTATCAGCTATCAGTTTTTGCACGGCGGCTGGGGACACTTGCTAGGCAATCTGGTGTTTCTGTTTTTGCTGGGATTTACCGTGGAGAAAGCCTTGGGCGCTACGCGCTTTCTGTTGGCCTATCTGCTGTGTGGGGCGCTTTCTGGCCTGATGTTCACTGGATTCTCTGCGGGCAGCCTGGTGCCGCTGATTGGTGCGTCTGGCGCCATTTCCGGGCTGATGGGCATGTATGTGGCGATTTACGGTCTGCAAAAAATCCGCTTTTTCATTTTCCTGGGCGTCTACTTCAACTATTTTCGAGCGCCGGCTATCGCCATTCTGCCGGTGTGGCTGGGTAAAGAAATTTACGATTACTGGTACGCCGGCGCTACCGGTGTCGCCTATATGGCCCACGCTGGCGGCCTGCTGGCAGGTGCGGTTCTAGTGGGAGCGCTGGGTAAAAGCTGGTTTCAGGTGAAAGATACGTTTTTCGAACCTGAACCTGAAGCGGACGATGCCGCTTTTACCGAGGCTTATGGGCAGGCTATGGCGGCAATATCTACGCTGGATTTTGATCTGGCCCGTACGCGCTTTGAGGCTTTGCGAGAAGCTTATCCCCAGCGCGCGTTGGTACTGCAACATCAGCAACAACTGGCACAACTGCGCCCGGATCTGCCCGAGTATCGCCACTTTAGCCGCGAGCGGATGGATGATGCGCTCAGCAGGCAACAATTTGATCAAGTTATTGCGGTATGGCGGGAATATCTGGCCAAAGGCGAGGCGCACCAGCCATTGGCGGCGGAAGACCACAACCGCGTGCTGTTTGCCAGCCTGAAACAGCATGATTTGAGCACCGCAGAAAAAGCTTTTGAGCGCCTGCGAGGCGCGGGCAGCGAGCTAATGGTCAGCGAGGCCTGTCGGTTGCTGGTGGCAGAATTTGAAAAACGCCAGATGGCGTCCAAGGCCCAGCACTACCGGCAGTGGTTGTAGCGCTACGCTGGTGGCACCAGACGTTCAACAGGCTTATGAATTAGCTATGCAGAACACTAGTTCGTTATGTTAAAGCTGGCTTTGGGGCCGCGCAATGGCTGGCGTTCCTGAGCTTGCTCCAAGAAGTGCTGAATCTCTGAGTGCTGGGGGTGTTGCGGGCACTTGCGTTGAATGAAACCCAAAAACGCCGTGGCTTTTTCCCACTGGCCCAGGCCGTTGGCCAGGGTTTGCGCGGCCAGCAGATAGGCTGGCACCAGTGCCTGGCTGTCGGCAAAGCGCTTGTGAAAATCCTGCAGCAGCTTCAATGCCAAACGATAGTGACCGCTGCGATAAAGCGCGCCGGCCACCGTTACCGAAAGCTCGGCGTCTTGCAAACGGAATTGTGGGTCTGCCTGCTGCAGTTGCACCAGCAAGTCTGCCAGGGCCTTGCCATTATTGTGCGCTGCCAGCCACGCCATGATGCGCGGATGGTTCGCGTGCAGGCTGCGAATATCATTGCGCGCCGCCAGCAGCCTGTAGAGTTGGCCAATGCGCAGCGAGTTGTCTGGTTCGCGCTTGAGCTGCTCTAACAGCAGAGTCTGCGCGCGATCGTAGTTGCCATCTTTCAGGTTCATGTCCAGGTCGGCATCAAAGCGCTGGCTGCGATCGCGGTGGTGCTGGTCTTCGGGTTCGACAGCATCCTGATAATCCGCAGCAAAGCCCAGCTCCTCCTGATACTGAAACAGCAGATAACCCAGCATGTGAAATAGCATCAGGGTAAAGGTGCTGTTAAGAAAACCCGCCAGCGGCCGCGATACCCAGTCTGAAAAGTGCGTCAGGGCAAAATCCTGGGCCGCGCCAGACGCCAGCACCAGAAGAATCAGGTAACCGTAAAGCAGGAAGTAAGGGCTGCCGATGCGGGCGATCAAAGTGGCCAGGTTCAGGGGATTTACCGCCGCGCCCACGCTGCGCTCCATGGCTAACACCATAATGCTTGCGGGCAGGGCCAACACCACAAACGCCAGCGTCAGCATTAATAGCAAGGGCCCGCCCAACATGCCCGCGGCCGTTACCAGTCCGCCCATCAGCGCAAACACCAGAATCTGCAAAATCACAATGTTAAAGCCGCTGCCACTAAACGCCTCGGCCAGCGGTGGTGGCTTGAGGTGGCCTTCTGCGGTGCGATTGATAACGGCGTAGGTGTATTTCATCAGCGCCAGCGCCAGCAACAGCCACACCAACATGCCCAGTAGGTTTTGCGGTACCAGTGCCGGCACCAGTGTGCAGATGGCGATAACCAGCAGTGGATCAGTGTGGAATGGATAGCGGAAAAACGCGCCCAGCCGATGCCAGAACGGCACCACTTCGGTGGCGGCGCCTAAGTAGCGCATTGCCTTGCTGCACTTGGGGCAGAGCCCGCGACGTTGTTTGGCGTTAGCATCTGGCATGCAGCGGGTGCAAAAATGCAGCTGGCATTCACCGCAATGCCATTTGGCCGGGTCGCCGGGGTGATATTGGCAATCGTGTTTCAAAATGTGTTTGTGTCCTGCCTGGCTTGGGTGCGTTGTTTATGGTCGCAAAAGTGTTACCTAAAGGATACGCCGCATCGATGTTAACGCTTCACTATTCAGCCGCTGAATAGTGAAGATCTATGTTATGGAGTTGCAGTCTACCGAAACGGTGCGATAGTAGTAGGAGCTACATTCACCGCAGGAGGTGCGCTATGTCTAGTGAACTTCACAGTCAGAATAGTCTGAACACCCTTAGCAGCCTAAAGGCTGGAAACACTACCTATCATTATTACAGCTTGCCGAAAGCGGCGGCTGAGCTGGGTGACCTTGATCGCCTGCCGTTTTCGCTGAAAGTGCTGTTAGAAAACCTGTTGCGCAACGAAGATGGTGTGACGGTAGACCGCAGTCATATTGATGCCATGGTGCAGTGGCTCAAAGACCGCAATTCCGATACCGAAATCCAGTTTCGCCCAGCGCGGGTGCTAATGCAGGATTTCACCGGCGTACCCGGTGTGGTGGATCTTGCCGCCATGCGCGACGCCGTTAAGCTTGCGGGCAAAGATCCGGCAATGATCAATCCGTTGTCGTCGGTAGACTTGGTGATTGACCACTCCGTGATGGTCGATAACTTTGGCGATGCTTCAGCCTTTAAAGACAACGTGGCCATGGAGATGGAGCGTAACCAGGAGCGTTACGAGTTTCTGCGTTGGGGCCAGCAGGCGTTTGATAATTTCCGCGTGGTGCCGCCCGGCACCGGTATCTGCCACCAGGTTAACCTGGAATACCTGGGTAAAACCGTGTGGCACAAGAAGCATGGCGATAAAATTCTGGCCTATCCGGACACCCTGGTAGGCACCGATTCGCACACCACCATGATCAACGGCCTGGGCATTCTGGGCTGGGGCGTGGGCGGCATTGAAGCCGAAGCCGCCATGCTGGGCCAGCCAGTATCTATGTTAATTCCAGAAGTGGTTGGCTTTAAAATCAGCGGCAAATTACGCGAAGGCATTACTGCCACCGATCTGGTGCTGACCGTTACCGAAATGCTGCGCAGCCATGGCGTGGTGGGTAAATTTGTCGAGTTTTACGGCGACGGCCTGAAAGACATGCCGGTGGCTGACCGTGCCACCATTGCCAACATGGCGCCTGAATACGGTGCCACCTGCGGTTTCTTCCCGGTAGACGAACAGACTCTGAAGTATCTGCGCCTGACCGGCCGTGAGGAGCAGCAGGTCGAGCTGGTAGAAGCCTACGCCAAGGCACAGGGCCTGTGGCGTGAACTGGGCCACGAGCCGGCGTATACCGCGACCCTCGAATTGAATATGGATGAGGTCGAAGCCAGCATGGCCGGCCCGAAACGCCCGCAAGACAGGGTGGCGCTGAAGAATATGAAAGCCGCGTTTGAACTGGTGATGGAAACCGGCGAAGGCGCACCCAAAACGAATGACAAACACGACAACGCACTTGAATCTGAGGGTGGGCAAACCGCCGTCGGTGTTGACAACAGCTATCATCATCACTCCAGTCAGATGCTGGCTATGAATGGCCAGGAAACCCGACTGGACCCGGGCGCGGTGGTGATTGCGGCGATTACCTCGTGTACTAACACGTCCAACCCCAGCGTTATGATGGCAGCAGGCCTGGTAGCACAAAAAGCGGTCGCCAAAGGCTTGAAAACCAAGCCTTGGGTGAAGACGTCGTTGGCGCCAGGCTCTAAAGTGGTCACCGAGTATCTGCGCGCAGGCGGTTTCCAGGGCGACCTGGACAAGCTCGGTTTTGATCTGGTGGGCTACGGTTGCACCACCTGTATCGGTAACTCCGGGCCGCTGCCCGATGCTGTGGAAAAAGCCATTAACGATGGCAATATGACCGTAGCCTCGGTGCTGTCTGGCAACCGTAACTTTGAAGGCCGGATACACCCTCTGGTGAAAACCAACTGGCTGGCATCGCCACCTTTGGTGGTGGCTTACGCGCTGGCTGGAAACGTGCGGCTGAATCTGGTGGAGGACCCATTGGGTGAAGACAAAGACGGCAACCCGGTGTATCTGAAAGATCTGTGGCCGAGCCAGCAGGAAGTCGCCGAGGCGGTGGAGAAAGTCAAAACCGACATGTTCCGCACCGAATACGCCGCCGTGTTCGACGGTGATGCTGCCTGGCAGGCTATGGAAGTCCCTGAAACCACGGTTTACAAGTGGTCAGACGATTCCACCTACATCCAGCATCCGCCCTTCTTCGAAGGTATGGGGCCTGAGCCTGAGGCGATCGACGACATTCGCGAAGCGCGCATTCTGGCGCTGCTGGGCGATTCGGTCACCACCGATCACATATCCCCAGCCGGCTCATTCGCGGCCGACAGCCCTGCCGGCAAGTACTTGCAGGAGCGCGGGGTAGAGCCAAAGAATTTCAACTCTTATGGCTCGCGTCGTGGCAACCACGAAGTGATGATGCGCGGCACGTTTGCCAACGTGCGCATCCGCAACGAAATGCTGGATGGCGTGGAAGGCGGTTATACTCGCTACGTGCCAGACGGTAAACAAATGCCGATTTACGACGCTGCCATGAAGTATCAGGAGCAGGGCATACCACTGGTGGTGATCGCCGGCAAGGAGTACGGCTCTGGTTCCAGTCGCGACTGGGCCGCCAAAGGCCCTCGCCTGTTGGGCGTGCGAGCGGTGGTGGCGGAGTCCTACGAACGTATACACCGCTCTAACCTGATCGGCATGGGCGTAATACCGCTGCAGTTCCAGAAAGGCACAGACCGCAAAACTCTGAAGCTCACCGGCGAGGAAACCATCGCCATTGATGGCTTGTCTGGTGAGATCACGACCGGTCAAATTCTGACCATGACGGTCACTTATCCAGATGGCACAACCGCACGTTGTGATTTACTGTCGCGCATAGACACAGCGAATGAAGCGGTGTACTTCCGTCACGGCGGGATTCTGCACTACGTGGTTCGGGAAATGCTGCGTAATGCCTGATTTCTGTTGCTAAAAGTCGTTATCATCAAAAGGCCAGCTACCTAAAAGGTGCTGGCCTTTTTTTTATGTGGCGGTGCGAGCATCAAAGGCTGTAATGTTGCGTGCGCAGTTTACGATCTTATACTCACAGCCTTGTCTGAAAGTTTTTGGCAGGTGCGTCGTTTTGGTAGGTTTTATTAAGGGAAAAGGCCACAGGATGAATGTGTTGATTGTTGACAGCGACGACAACATGGTTGCTTTGCTGACCAGTATTTGCGTTGGTGTAGACCCAAGGGTCCGAGTGCACGGATTTAGCTTTGTGCAGAATGCCTTGGACCACTGGGAAGTTCACGGAGCGGATTTGATACTGGCAGATGTGCACCTTTCCGATGGCAGCAGCCTGGAGCTGATTCGCCGTGTGCGCCGCTCGCAAAGCGAGGTGCCCGTGTTAATGATCAGCCGAACGGCCGATCGTGAATCCATATTGAAGGCGGCTCGCCTGGGCATCAGTGGCTTTGTCAGTAAACCGTTCAGCGTTGAATTATTGCACCAGCGGCTGCGCAGTTTGCTCCCCCAAGGGCAGGTAGGTGTCAGTATGAACCTGAACGAACACATTGCAGCAGCTGTTAGCACCATGGTGCAGTTACCCGGAACCCCAAACACCGCTGGAATAATCGAGCTGCTTCAGCGCAGCCAGAATGTCAGTGCGGCAGAGCTGGTGCGATCATGGCGTAACGAAGTTTCAGTAACGGCGCGTTTACTGGCGGTTGCGGGCAGTATTTCTTTTCGCCGCTCCGGACTGCCGGTGACAACACTAAAGGATGCCATTCTGGCTCTGGGTGTGCCTATGGCACTGAATCACGCGCTGGCGCTGTCGCTGGATATTTGTGGACAGTTGGCGCATCCGTTACTGGCCGAAAAAGCAAAAGAATTGCTGACTCAGGCCGTGGCCGTGGCCGACGGCGCGTACCGGCTGGCATTGAAGCTTGGTGAGCCTGCCGTACCTTGCCATACCGCCGGATTGTTGAGCCGGGCCGGAGACTTAGCGGCGTTAAAACTGATGCAACAGTACTGTGACTCAGGCGACAAAACCTTGAGCGCTGAGGAGATAGACCAAGCCCTGGCCGACTGGGCGCAACCTTTGGGCAATCAGATTAAAGTGCACTGGCGCCTGCCGCTGCCGCTGCGGGAGCTGATCGGCGCTGTACATTTTCTACCGCGGGAAACGGTGAGCCAGTCCAAAGTGATTATGCGGGCTGCCGGGTTATACGAAAGTGGGCTAATAGACAGTGATGACGGCAAGTGGTTAATGCGTCGGCTCGGGCTGGAGGGTTTCGGTTAAAGCACGGTCTGGCTCCTAACGGTGGCTGCCATTCGGGCGATCGGTTAAAATTTGACACGCATTTCTGACAATCATCCATCAAGGCCGTTATGTCTTCTTCTGAATCTGCGAACGAAATCAAAGCTCGACTGAATCTTGAAACCTCCCGTATTCACTGGCATGACCTGCAAACGTATTATGCCCGCGGGCAAGTTGTGCGCGTGGCTGCCGACACCGATTTGTTAAACGTGGCGTGCGAGTTGGTTGGCGACAACAAATCGCAGTTTGAACACTGGCTGGCCAGCGGCAAGGTAGGTGATGTTGCGCCGGATCTGGCCCGCATCTGGCACCAAAACAATACCGAGTTGTGGGCCGTGGTGATCGCGCCCTGGGTGCTGGTGCAAGACCGTGCCGACGGCAAGTTGCACTGATGCTGACCGGAGTGCTGCTGATACTGGCGCCGCTGTTTCTGGGTTTCGCCATTTCTATTTCCAACCGTCGCGCGATGACCACCATCCACTACTCGGTAGAAACCCTGGTGTACCTGATTCTGGGTATGCTTGGTTTGGGGCTAGGGCAAATGGAAGGCCTGGGCAGTCAGCTTAGTACCATGGCAACTCAGGTGATGGCCCTGGTGACATTGTTGTTGCTGTGTAATATGGGTGGCTTGTGGCTGTTTCACCGTTGGCGCCCGCTGACGGTGAACAACGCGGAAGAGTCGGTTAGCCCGGGCTATCGACGGATGTTTATGGCGGCGGCAAAACCCTTGCTCGCAGCGCTTGCTGGCTTGTTGTTGGGCTATTACCTGTTGCCGGCTATACCGTTTATTGATCAGATCGCCACTGGCCTGCTCATGCTGCTGCTGCTGCTGATTGGCTTGCAGCTTCGTAACGCTGGTTTGTCGCTGCGCAAGCTGTTGATGAACGTGCAGGGCTTGGGTATTGCCGTGGTATTAATGGTCAGTTCAATGCTGGCGGGTGTGTTGCTGATACCGGTGTTAGGTTTGCCCTGGCATCAAACATTGGCGCTGACTTCAGGCTTTGGCTTTTATTCGTTGTCGGGAATTGTCATTGGTGATGCCTTAGGCCCGGCCTGGGGCGGGGTGGCGTTTATGAACGACGTGCTGCGTGAAATCATTGCTTTGGCCATCATTCCGCTGGTTATCGCCAAGCGGCCAGCACTCGCCATAGGTTATGGCGGCGCTACCTCAATGGATTTCACTCTGCCGGTGATTCGCAGCAGCGGCGGCCTGGCCTGCGTGC
Organism: Marinobacter sp. M1C; assembly: GCF_023314135.1. Lineage (NCBI taxonomy): Bacteria > Pseudomonadati > Pseudomonadota > Gammaproteobacteria > Pseudomonadales > Marinobacteraceae > Marinobacter > Marinobacter sp. M1C. The sequence continues at coordinate 4,362,370 of NZ_CP092289.1, read as the reverse complement.
CGGTGGCTATCGCCTCCGGCTTTTTGCTGTCGTTTTTTGCCCCGGTGTTCATGGGGCTGTTTTTGTCGTTAGGCTAGGCAAGCCTGACTCGCTTGCGGCCTCAGCCCGCCGGAAAAAACGTGCGCAAGCTGTTGTGGTAGGTCTGCTCGATCACTTGCTGCAATGGCAGCTCTTTTACTTCGGCAATTTTTTCGGCCACAAAGGGTAGGTAACAAGGCGCGTTCTCACGCCCGCGATAGGGTACCGGAGTCAAAAACGGCGCGTCGGTTTCCAGCAGAATTTGTTCGATGGGCGACATGCGTACAATATCCCGCACGTTTTCGGCTTTGTTGAAGGTCGTTATGCCGTTAAAGCCCAGGCACCAGCCTTGGTCCAGTGCATAGCGCGCGAGCCCGGGGCCGGAGGTAAAGCTGTGAATCACGCCGCGCCGGGTCAGGCTTGCTTCGAATTCGCGTAAAATCTCAATCATGTCTTCGTCGGCGTCGCGGCTGTGAATCACTACCGGCTTGTTGAAGTCGCAGGCAATTTGCAGCTGGCGGCGAAACACGGTGCGCTGCACCTCGCGGTCAGCGTGATCGTAGTAATAATCCAGCCCGATTTCGCCGACCGCGACGATTTTTGTATCGCCGGCGTGGGTGCGAATTTCAGCTTCTACTTCATCGTTGAAGGTTTCGGCTTCGTGGGGATGAATTCCCTGAGTGCCATAAATCCAGGGCGCCATCTGGCTCATCTGCCGCACACGCTCAAGATTATCCGGAGCGACCGCAATCGTGATAATACGCTCAATGTTCAGCTGCTCACTTTGCAGTAGAATATCCTCAAGCGGGCGCTCTTTGAGGTAGTCCAGATGGCAGTGGGTTTCTATGATAGGGTGATCAAATCGTGGAATTTCACGACGCTTCTTACTCATGGGTCACTCGCAATACGTTGCCGGCAAGGAATGTCATAATACTAACAGTTTTACGCTTTGTTCACCCAGCCAAAGGAGAGTTCTATGCACGTTGTGGTGATTGGAGGTGGTGTGGTTGGTGTAACCACAGCTTGGGAACTTTGTCGCCGCGGCCATCAAGTGACCGTTCTGGAGCGTCACAGCCTGGCAGGTAATGAAACCAGTAAGGCGAATGCCGCGCAGCGTTCTTACGGTGTTGTGTATCCTTGGGCAGACCCGGCTATGGTGCTTAAAGCACTGCCTTGGTTGGTAAAACAGGACGGTCCACTGAAAATGGGGATGCCGCCGTCGCTGGCAACTCTTCGTTTCATGTTTTCGACGTTGCGTTACGCCTGGTCGCCGGGGCTCTTCGGCTTTAACAGGCGCGCCATGTTGCGCCTGGCCAAGCACAGCCGCGAGCGTTTCCTGGTTCTGGAAAACGAGCTCGAGCTGGACTTTGACGGCGCCCATAAAGGCCTGTTGCATTTAGCCAGTACGCCGGAGGCGTTGGACGGCTATCGCAGAACTCAACGCTTGCTGAGTAGTATGGACATTCCCGCACGTATTTTGAACGCCGCCGAGGTAGAACAGTTAGAGCCTGGCCTGAGCGGCAACGGGCCACTTTACGGCGCGATTAGCTATGACACCGACGGTACCGGCGACTGCCATCTGTTTAGCCGTGAAATGGCGCGGGCCTGTGAAGAAAAAGGTGTGGTGTTTCGCTATGAGGTAGACGTAGAACAACTGCTGGCAGACGACCGACGTGTGAACAGCATCATGTTACGTACCAAAGATGGGCAGCGGGAAAATCTTAACGCCGATGCGGTTGTCGTCAGCGCCGGTTGCTGGTCTGACAAACTGACTCGGCCCCTGGGCCAGCCACTGCCGATTTATCCGGTGAAAGGCTACAGCCTGACGGCAACCATTACCGATGAACAGAAAGCGCCAACGTCCACCATACATGATGACCAATACAAGGTGGTTATGACCCGCTTGGGCGACCGCTTGCGGGCAACAGGGTTTGTGGAATTGAATGATTTTGACCGGAGTATTCCGCAGGCACGTCTTGAGACCATTAAAAAGGCGGTTCGCAGCCGCTTTCCGGGTTGCACCGACATCGATAGTGCAGAAAGCTGGACCGGGTTCCGCCCGATGACGCCAGACGGCCCTGCGATCATTGGCCGTGGCAACCGGGAAAATCTGTATTTGAATACCGGTCACGGTGTATTCGGCTGGACGCTCGCCGCTGGAAGCGCGGATGTGATCGCCAGTGTGATTGATAATCAGGAGCCGGCGGTGTGCCTGGATGCATTTCGCCCGGAGCGTTTCAGCGAGTAGGGAGCTTGGGCTTTAGAGGCCGCTGATGGTTACATAGAAACAAAAAAAGGCACCCGAAGGTGCCTTTTTTCTACTTCACTTGATCAGCTCAAAGTCTTAGCGACGCACCTGAATGCGAGCTTCAACCCGACGGTTGGCCGCACGGCCAGCGTCTGTGCTGTTACTAGCAATGGGTTCGGCTTCACCGTAGCCTTTGCTGGATACGCGTGCTTTGTTAATGCCTAGTGAGCCCGTTAAACGATCGGCAACGGATGCTGCGCGGCGCTCTGACAACTTCTGGTTGTATTCCGCTGTACCGGTACTGTCGGTGTGGCCAGCAACCTCAACGTAGGTGTTGCTTTCGGCCTTCAGCGTGTCCGCGATGTCACGAATCTCGCTGTCGTAAGCATTACCAATCGTGGCACTTTCCAGCGGGAACTGAACATCAATTTCCGTGGTGCTGATGGTTTCAACAATGCCTTCACAGCCGTCTTTATCGACTTTCATGCCAGCAGCGGTGTTTGGACACTTGTCTTTGCTGTCCACTACGCCGTCTTTATCGCTGTCCAGTTCACAACCTTTAGCGTCAACTTTGGCGCCGCGGGGGGTGTTAGGGCACTGGTCGCGGGTATCGGGCACGCCGTCGTTGTCAGCATCAGCCGGCGGCTGGGGTGCTGGTGCAACGGGAGCTGCCTGGCCAACGGTCCGGGTGAAGGCAACGCTGATGCCCAAAGACGCCATGGTGTCGAAAGTGCTGTCATCAATGCCGTGGAATTCACGCAGATCGCCCCGCAATGAGACGCGATCGTTGATGTTGTAACGTACACCGGTACCCAGGTTTACGCGAGTTTCTTCGCTGTTGATGCCCGGAGTAGACGGGCCAGTGCCGTCAAAGTTGGCATGACCGGCGCCCAATGATACGTATGGGTTCCAGGTACGATCCGGGCCGGCAAAGTAATAGGTACCGTCTACACGTACTTCGTCAAAATCGGTGGAGCCACTGCTGTATTTGCGCTCTGCATCAGCGCGCGAATAGACAGTTTCTACGGCCCAGTTCGGCAGAAAGCGATATTCGATGCCGACACCGTAGGTACCAGACTCATCCAGGTCGCGCTTGTCACCAAAGTACTGGTAACCGGCAAACGGGTTCAGGTAAATAGTTTCCTGGCGCTCAGCCAATGCAGGAACTGCAAAAGACGAGGCAAGGGCTGCAATAGCTACCGGACGCAAGAATTTCATAAACGCTCTCCATTTCGATTATTAAGTTTCAGGAAATCTACGGATTTGTGATCGCCGTCAACTCTTATTGTTAAATTAGGCTATTGGAGCGCAAAATTCAAAACAAGCTTACGTAATGTTACCTTAGGACTTATACGGGTATAGATTTAAATTTTAATTTTAACATATTGATTAAAATAGAATAAAAATTATTTTTACACCTAAACCAGCGTTAACTTAATGTGCTGAAATAGAGGTGAGCGCTTTGCTTGCTGAAGTTGAGGGTATCGCCGTTATCAAATCGAACCTCGAAGGCTCTTTCATCTTCACTGACAACGGTTCCAGCGCCAAATATGGCGTGCTGCAGCCGTTCCCGCTGCCATAGGGGCTGGTCATTGTCTTCTTGGCTTGTTTCGCCGCTCAGGGTTATGCCTTCGCGGCGACCGTAACGCTTGCTGATAGCCGTTAGCGGGGCGTTCAGCGTGAGAGCGTTGTTGCCATCTGGTTGATGCAAAGCGCCGCCCAGTTCGTCGGATAGCTCAAAGCAACACTCTGCAACAAAGCGGCTGGGGCCCTGTTCGCCGTCCAGGTGAGGGCGGCCGCTTGCAGGGCGCGTAATCAAGTGCAACTGCTGCCTGCTGCGGGTTATGGCCACGTACAACAAGCGCCGTTCGCTTTCCAGGTGGGCGCGTAGATTGTCTTCGGCGCGGGGGCTATAAGGCAGGTACTTTTCCTGCAGACCGGGCACGATCACCGTCGGCCACTCCAGACCCTTGGTGCGATGAATGGTCGACAGCAGAACGCCGACGGGCTTGGTGTCTTGCCCGTCGTTGCGACGGGCGCCAGCTTGTTGCTTCAGCGTGTGCAGGTGGGCCAGAGCTTTTTCGGCGTTAATATCCAGGCTTTTCAGATATTGGCGAAAGCCGTTAATGGTGTTGATTCGCTCTTCCGCGTTGTCGTGGGTCAGGGCCAGGCTGCGAATGCCGTCGTACAGGTCGGTGCTGTCGGCGTATACGCTGATCAGCCCGGCCACCGGGCCGCGATAGCCACTGAGCTGGTTCAGAGTTTCTGCCAGTTTGCGCAGCTTGCGGGCGGCCATGGGAGCCAGGGCGTTAAAGTCCATCGCCAGTATGCGTTGTGCCCATTCTTCGCCAAAACCGGCCAAAAAGCGTGCGAGCTGGTCCAGCTCCGGCTCTTTCAGGCCGACGTGGGGAAACCGAAGCAGTTGCCGCGCCAGCTCCAGACGGTCGCTGTCGGGTAATTGCGTGAGCTGTCCGGTTACTACCTGCAGCAGCGCTATAATCGCCTGAACTTCGCGGCTGAACAGCGCTCCTTTACCGGCATCAATACGGTAGGGCACTTGTCGCGCCAGCAGTTTCAGTTCAATGGCCACGCTCTGGCTCCATACCCGGAACAGAATGGCGGTATCGGTCAATTGTTCTGCTGTCATGGCTTGCAGCAGCTGCAACACGGTATCGGCGTCATTGTCGTGGCGGTGCAGGGTAATGATGGTGGCAGGCGTAGACGGATGCGCATGGCACAGTAAGTCTTTACGGCCACTGTTGTTGTGGATCAGATGGTTAGCCAGCAACGCTACCCGGTGGCCATAGCGGAAGCTGTAGCTTAGGGTTTGTTCCAGCGGGCTTTCAAACTCGTCGCTGAAGCGGCGCAGAATAAACTCCGGTTTGGCACCACGAAACTCGTAAATGGTTTGGTCCGGATCGCCCACTACGGTTACCCGGGCCCGATCACCGGCTACATAGCGCAGCAGCAAGTGCTGAATTTCGTTGGTGTCTTGGTACTCGTCAACCAGAATCAGGTCCATTTTATTGGCCACCAGCCTTTGCAGGGGCGGGTTCTGGTGAATGGCCATGACCGGCTCGTAGAGCATGTCGGCAAAACTGATACGGCTCTGGCCTTTGCGCCATTGCTCGAAACTGTGGAACAAGTCAATCAGGTAGCGCTGGCGCTCGGCGAACTTCATGTCTTCAAACACGATTTCAGCAGGCGAAAGGCTGGTTTTCACACGGTCAATAAAGCCGATGGCGGTTTCTATAAATTCTTTTTTGTTCCGCCGCAGCTCGTCTGTCAGGTCTTCCGGCACCAGCCGGCGACTGAGCTGAAACACCTGATAGTTGATTTCCTGGTCGCCGAGAATGTTAGCGGAAAAATTGGGTAGGTAGCCCTCCCGCACAAAGCGCCGGTAAAGCCGCAGGCCCATGGCGTGATAGGTTCGTATTTCCGGCAGTGCCAGGCCGCTATTGCCGCTCACCGCTTGCAGTTTGCGTTCGAAATCTATCTTGGCGCTGCGGTTGAACATCAGTACCAGCATGCGGGCGGGATCGTGCCCCTGGTGCAGCAGATAGCGAATACGCCAGGCCAGGGTCGTGGTTTTGCCACTGCCGGCGACCGCGGTAATCACCGCGTGTTCAAAGCCGGCGCTGATAATGTCCCGTTGCTCATTAGTCAGAAACTCGGGCAGGGGGATTTGTGCCGCTGGATTCGCCAGGGCCGTGGCGGCAGTGTGGGGTTGATGCTGGTAATCGGTAGCGGGTGGTTGCTGTGGCATGGCGCCATTGTAATCGGCAACTGGCCGCGGGCACAGGCCTGTTCCATAATGGCGTCGTCATTTTTCATATTCAGCAGTTTAAGAGCACCCTTTATGGCGCCTACACCGGATTCACCCAGTACCCGCGCATTGCAGCTTCTGCGGGCTGAACTGCGGCACGCCGGGGAGCGTAGGCTGGTGCTGATTGAGGGCAGCCGCAGTGCAGCATTGAACTGGTTGGCGGCAGAACTGCCATTTCTGAGTGCAGATCAGGGCTTGTGGGTGAGCACCAAGGCCGACAGCCCGCTGCCGGCTTTGCACGTAGCGACACTGGCGCAAGCAAGAACGTGGCTGGGGCGTGAGCTAGACCTGCTGGTGTGGGACGGCTTCAGTGGCAACCCGCCTGACGGGCTGGCGGCGCTGGCTGGCACATTAACGGCTGGCGGCCTGTGGTTCTGGCTGATGCCGCCGCTGGCGCAATGGGGCACATTTGCTGACCCGGACTACGCCCGCACCGGCCTTGATCAGGCCAGTGAACACCCCTTTGCTGAGCGCTTGGCGAGGATACTGTGTGATGCGCCGGACGTCATTCGGCTGGATGTGAGTGGGGATGAGCGAGCGAGCGCCACCATAAACTCAGAACTGGGCCGTGTGCAGGGTGAATTAAGTCGTCGCCGACTTGCAACGGCTTTCTGCGTTAGCGGCGGGCCCGAGCAGGACCAGCTAGTGCAGGCACTGGTGCGCTTTGGCTTGGGGCGCCGGCGCCGTCCGCTGGTGGTTACCGCCGATCGCGGCCGCGGCAAATCGGCGGCTTTAGGCTTGGCAGCGGCGGAATTGCTGTTGCAGGGCCGCCAGCGAGTATTGCTGACTGCGCCTTCGGCCAAACAGGTGTCCACTGTTATGGCCCACGCCCGTGAGCGCCTGGGAGCTCAACTGCAAAGTCAATCGGCTACTGAATTGACCACCACCAGCGGCGCCAGCCTGACATTTTTATTGCCGCAACAGCTGCTGGCGGACAAACCTGCCGCAGAAATTGTGATGGTAGACGAAGCCGCCGCCATAGCCGCGCCGCTGTTGCAGCGTATTTTGCTGGGCTGGCCCAGGGTGGCCTTTGCCACCACCGTTCACGGTTACGAAGGCGCCGGGCGGGGATTTGCGGTGCGCTTTCGCGAACAATTGGACCAACACACGCCGCACTGGCAAGAGCGTACTCTTTCGCAGCCGGTGCGATGGGCTGCCGGTGACCCGTTGGAGCCGCTGGTTTTCCGCTTGTTCTTGTTGGCGGCACAGAGCCCGAGTAATACACAGCAGCAGACTCCTGACCCCTCGCCGGTGTTGGAGGTAGAGCGCTGGCAGCCGGCTCAGGCAACAGAAAACGACTTGGCGGAAGCTTTTGGGCTATTGGTGGACGCTCATTACCGCACTACGCCTGCAGACCTGCGCCAGTGGTTGGATGACCCCGCAGCCGTCAGCTGGCGCGCTCGCACGAATGGGCGCACGGTGGGATTGTTGTGGGCTCAGGGCGAAGGCGAATTTTCAGCGCCCTTAGCGCAGCAGGTCAGCCTTGGGCAGCGCCGGCTGCGCGGGCACTTGTTGGCACAGTCGCTGGCGTTGCACGCGGGCCTGCCTCAAGCGGCCCGGCAGCGCAGTTTACGGGTAACACGAATTGCGGTGGCGGCCCCGCAGCGGCGCAGCGGTATTGGCCAGCGCTTAATAGCGGCCGCCCAGGCCTATGCCAAAGCGGATGGCTTTGATTATATCGGCAGCAGCTTTGGTGGCACGCCTGCGCTCTTGGCTTTTTGGCAGCGCCAGGGGTTGCAGCCGGTGCGTTTGGGCTTTAGCCAGGAAGCCAGCAGTGGTGAATATCCGTTACAGGCTGTGTGCGGGCTCAGTGCAGCAGGCGAGCGCTTGGTGCAGGATTTACAGCAGCGCCTGGGCCGACACTGGTTGGTGCTGGCCAGTCGCCAATGGGGCCAATGTCAGCCGGAACTGATGGCCGCCGTAATGCGCAGCCTGCCAGCCGGCCCGCAACTGGATGCCGAGGACTCTCGCGATTTGCGGTATTTTGCCGCCGGTCATCGTGGCTTTGAGCTGACCCTGCCGGCGCTACAGATTCTTAGCCGCTGCGCCGGCGCCGCAGACTGGCTGGCCGCATTACAGCCCGCGCAGTGCGCGCTTTGGTGCCGCTCTGTGGTGCAGGGCCGAAGTTGGGCTGAACTTCAGCGCGAGAATCTGTGCAGCGGCCAGCGCGATGCCGAACAGCAACTTAGGTTTATGGTCGCAGGCTGGTGCTGTTATCATCCGCGACATGCAGATGGCGTCTTGATCGATCGCATTTGAGCAGGATTTGGCAAGTGCTATAACGATAATCCGTTATATTAATAAGGTGTGTTATCCGCGGTTATTCGCGTATAAACGATTGCAAGCATTCGATTCGAAAAAATGAGAGGGTTGCCCTAATGAAATTGAAGCACTTTGCTGTTGCAGGTCTTTTTGCAATGAGTGCCGCGCTGCCGATGATGGCCAGTGCGGGAGATGTGGCCGCTGGTAAGGCCAAAGCGGTCGTGTGCGGCGCCTGCCATGGTCAGAACGGTGTTGCGTTAATCCCGATGTATCCGAATCTGGCGGGCCAGCACGAGATGTATTTGGTGTCGTCGTTGAAGGCCTACAGAAGCAAGGAACGAAATGGCGGCATGGCGGCCATTATGCAGGGCCAGGCAATGGCACTGAGTGATGACGATATTGCCAACCTGGCGGCGTACTTTGCCAGTCTGCCTGCAGGCGGCAAATAAGCCATCCCGCGGTCAGTTGTTGCAAAATAGTGAGGTGTTGTTACGTCTGGCTAAAGTGTCCGTCAACTTAGCCAGACGACATGCTACGCCCTGTTGATAATCCGGTAACTTGGTCGATAAGCCGAAGTGCCGGGTAGTTTCATCCGGTTTTGAGCCACAAACTGTTCCAGCATCGCTTCCAAAGGCTGAATCAGGCTGGGGTCGCCCGCAATTTCAAACGGGCCATGGGCCTGCACCTTCCGAACGCCTTCCTCTTTCACATTACCCGCAACAATGCCGCTGAAGGCTTTACGCAGATTGGCCGCAATCATGTGTACCGGCTGATCGCGATGCAGCGCCAACGCGCGCATATTGGCGTGGTCTGGCTCGAATGGCAGCTGGAACACTGGATCGATTTTCAGGGTCCAGTTGAAATAGTAGGCGTCTTGCATGGCGCGGCGGAAGGTCTCGACCTCTTGCATGCCAAGTTTCATGGTGCGCGCTACCCGCACCGGATCGTCAATGATGATTTCATAGCGCTTCGCGGCGTCGTCACCCAGGGCATTGCGGATAAACTTGTCTATCATTTCAAAATAATCAGCGTTCTCGCGCCTGCCGGTAAATACCACCGGGAAGGGAATGTCGGCGTTGTCTGGGTGCAGCAGAATACCCAACAGGTAAAGAATTTCTTCCGCTGTGCCAACTCCACCGGGGAATACGATCACGCCGTGGCCAAGGCGTACAAAGGCTTCCAGGCGTTTTTCTATATCCGGCATGATCACCAGTTCGTTCACAATCGGATTGGGTGCTTCGGCGCCGATGATACCGGGCTCGGTAATGCCAATGTAGCGGCCGTCTTTTACTCGCTGCTTGGCGTGGCCTATGGTGGCTCCTTTCATCGGGCCCTTCATGGCGCCGGGGCCGCAGCCGGTGCAAATACTCAGTTCCCGCAGGCCCAGTTGGTGGCCCACTTCTTTGCTGTATTGGTATTCTTCATGGCTGATGGAATGGCCACCCCAACACACCACCATGTCTGGCTGCCGCCCTGGTTGCAGCACCCGCGCATTACGCAGAATGTGGAACACCATATTGGTCAAATCTTCCGGCCGCGGATGCCGCTTGGCTTCGGTGAACAGCGGGCTGGAATGGGTGTATACGATGTCGCGCAACACCGAAAACAAATGCTCGCGATTGGCGCGCAGCATTTCATTGTCGACAAAGGCGTGGTGGGGTGCGTTGATCAGTTCCAGCTTCAGGCCGCGGGGTTGGGGCACCAGGCGCACCTCAAAATCGCTGTGGGCCGTCATCAAATCCTGGCAATCGTCGGTAACCACGCCGGTATTCAGTACGGCCAGTGCGCACTGGCGGAATAGCTTGTAAAGGCCGCCTTCGCTGCGGTCTTTCAAACGGTTCACTTCATGATTAGACAGAATTTCCAAGCTGCCTTCGGGCGACACCAACGCGTTGATGGTGGGTTCATTCATCGGTTGTAAAACTCCTTGGTATGCGGCCGGCATCCTCCATCACGCGGGTGCTCGTCCGATTGCCGGCGGCCGAAGCGTTACACTAAGTGTTTTTTTGCCGATGCGCTACTCGATAAAGCTGAATTCCAGACCGGGCTGGAACCCCGCTTTACCGCAACAGGCCCTGCCGCAATAGGGCTTAGCCAGTCAGGCCCTTAAAAAATTGCTGCACGTTGTGACTCAGGGTGTCTAAATCATAGCCACCTTCCTGCACGGTCACTGTGGGCAGGCCCAGTTGACGAATGTGGCTGCCCAAACGACAGAAGCCCTCGCTGGACACCGACACCTTGGCTTGCGGGTCGTCCTTGTAAATATCGAAGCCCAAGGCCAGTACAATAACATCCGGCTGGTACAGCTTCATCGCGGTCAGAGCTTCTTCCACTTTGCTGAAAAAATACTCTTCATCAGAGCCGTGGGGCATGGGTAGGTTGATGTTGTAACCGTAGCCTTCGCCTTCGCCGCGTTCTTCTTCGTAACCGGCCACCACCGGGTAGAAGTTGGTGGGGTCGCCGTGCACCGAAACGTAAAGCACGTCGCTGCGGTTGTAGAAAATCTCTTGAATGCCCTGGCCGTGGTGCATGTCGGTGTCGAGTATGGCTACGCGCTGATAACGGCTGCGCAGGCGCTCGGCCGCAATCGCCGCGTTATTCAGATAGCAGAAGCCGCCGGCAGCGGCGCGGCGGGCGTGATGGCCCGGTGGGCGGCATACCGCGTAGGTGGTGTGCTCCCCTGCCATCAATGCGTCGGCCGCGCCCAGGGCGGTCTGTGCCGACCAGTAGGCGGCGTCCCAGGTGTGCTCGCCAATGGGGCTGCTACCGTCGGCCTGGTAACGTGCGGCCTCTGCCAGAACGCCTTTCAGCGCGTTGGGGCTGTGCACAAAAATGTTGGACATGACCTCATCGCCCCAGTCATCGCCCATCGCCTTCCAGCGCCGATGGGCAGATTCCAGAAAGCGTAGATAACTCAGATCGTGCACCTTGCCAATGGGGCCCGCGCCCTGGTCAGCCGGATGCAGCACCGGAATACCGCTGGCCTTCAGGCCCGCCAACATTTCCCGGGTGCGGTCTGCAACCTCTTGCGGTTGGCGCATTTGGCCGCGAGTGAAGTACGACTGTGGGCTGTGCTGATCTTGTGCGGGGTGAAAAAATGCTTTCATATTACGGCGGCCTTTTTAGCGAGCGGTAGTGCATGCTCACCCGAGTATAGGCACTGTCTGGCGTGGGTCAAAAAAACGTAACCCGTAAAAAGCGCTGTCAGCTTTACAGGTTGCCGGACAGCATCCACTATGACTGGTGAAAAGGTTAATAAAAAATTTGCGTTTCTGCGATCGAGCGTTCAAAGCGCATCGCAGCAGCTTGAGCGGTATCGCAACAGCCTGGCGATCATGTAGAGCCTGGCTATTTACCATTTACAGCCTGATTATCTATCATGTAAGGGAGCCTGAATGATTGAATCACCGTTATTGCAGAATATAACCGGATACGCCGGTGGCCAGTGGCAACAAGCCGCTGCTGATACCTTTGACGTGGATAACCCGGCAACCGGTGCCGTTATTGCCAAGGTGCCGTTTGTAACCGAGCAACAGGTGCAAGATGCCATAGCCGCGGCAAAAAAAGCCGAAAAACTGACCGAGCCTTACCCGCTGGAAACCCGTCGTAAATGGCTAACAGACATTCGTGATGCCCTGACCGCCAATCGCGCAGAGATGGGCCGTATTTTGTGCCTTGAACACGGCAAACCGTTAAACGAAGCCCAGGGCGAAGTGGATTACGCCGCCGGCTTCTTCGATTACTGCGCCAAAAATATTGAGGTGCTGAGCCCTCGTAACCTGGACGACAAGCCCAAAGATTGCAGCTGGACCGTGCATTTTCGCCCGGTCGGTGTGGTGGGCTTGATTACGCCCTGGAACTTCCCCATTGGCATGATTGCTAAAAAGCTGTCGGCAGCTTTGGCAGCCGGTTGCCCGTCGGTGATCAAGCCCGCCAGCGCCACCCCGCTGACCATGGTTGCGCTGTTCACGTTGATGGATAAATACGTTGATCTGCCCGCGGGTATGGTGAACTTGGTGATGGGTAAAGCCAGCATGATTGGCAAAGCGCTGAGCGAAAGCCCGGATGTGCCCATGCTTAGCTTCACCGGGTCTACCGAAGTGGGGTGCCAGCTAATCAAAGACACCGCCGACTCGGTGAAAAAACTGGCTCTGGAGCTAGGTGGCAACGCGCCGTTTATCGTGTTTGACGACGCCGACCTGGACGCCGCGGTTGATAACCTGGTGGCCAACAAATTCCGCGGCAGCGGCCAAACCTGCGTGTGCGCTAACCGTATTTTCGCCCATGAAAAAATTGTCGACAGCTTCAGCCAGAAACTGGCCGAACGGGTAAACAAAATGACCGTAGGTGACGGCATCAACGGCGATGTAGATCTCGGCCCGCTGATCAACCGCGCCGGTTACAACAAGGTGAAACGCCATCTGGCAGACGCGCTAGAGCAGGGTGCCACTTTGGTAGCCGGTAAAAAGCCGTCAGAGTTGAACGATGACGATTTGTTTTTCCCGCCCACGGTGATCACCGGCGTCACCCCGCAAATGTGTTGCTCGCGGGAAGAAACCTTTGGCCCGTTGGTGCCTATTGCCAGCTTTAGCGATGAAAACGAAGTGATCGCGGCCGGCAACGACACCGAGTTTGGCTTGGCCTCTTACGTGTTCACCGCGGATGTCAAACGCGCCCAGCGCGTCGCGGCCGGGCTGCGTTTTGGTCACGTGGGCTGGAACACTGGCACCGGCCCCACGCCGGAGGCGCCATTTGGTGGTATGAAAATGTCTGGTACTGGCCGTGAAGGCGGCGAAGAAGGGCTGTTTGAATTCACCGAAGCGCAAACCGTGCCCCGCGGGTTTTAATCGCGCCGGCTAGCCAAACAAGCGTCAGCGCTTGCTAGTGAAAGCGTGAAAGAGTGAACGAAAACGGTGAGCCGCGGCTCACCGTTTTTTTGGCCAAAACCCATGGAATTTGCCCCAATGCACCCGCATGCGGCAAGGGCGATTCAAGGCTGGTATACTTTCCGACCTGTTTATTTAACCAGTAGCGACATTTTATGGACGTTTCCTACATTATCGACGGCCTGAACGACGCCCAGCGCGAGGCTGTGACGGCAGAAAGCGATCATTTGCTGGTTCTGGCCGGCGCCGGCAGTGGCAAAACCCGGGTGCTCGTACACCGCATGGCGTGGCAGATGCAGGTGAACCGAGTACCGGCAACCGGCCTTCTGGCGGTGACTTTCACCAACAAGGCCGCCAAGGAAATGCGCCACCGCATTGAAGAGATGATGAACATACCCTCTCGCGGCCTGTGGATTGGCACTTTCCACGGTATTGCCCATCGCCTGCTGCGCGCCCACTGGAAAGACGCCGGCCTGCCGGAAAACTTTCAGGTGTTGGACAGCGACGACCAGTTGCGAATGGTGAAGCGCGTAATGCGCGAAGCCCAGATCGACGAAAGCCAGTTCCCGCCCAAACAGGCCCAGTGGTGGATCAGCAGCAAGAAAGACGAAGGCCTGCGTGCCGATCATATTCAGGAAAACCCCGGCGACCACTTCACCAGCACCATGGTAAGGGTGTACCGCCAGTACGAAAAACTGTGCCAGCTAAGTGGCCTGGTGGATTTTGGCGAACTGCTGCTGCGTTCTCACGAACTCTGGCTGCACCGTCCGCAATTACTGGCCCACTATCAACAGCGCTTTCAGCACATTCTGGTGGACGAGTTTCAGGACACCAACACCATTCAATACGCCTGGCTGCAAGTGCTGGCCAGCAACCGCGTGCCATTAACCGTGGTGGGCGACGACGACCAGTCTATCTACGGCTGGCGCGGCGCCAAAGTCGAAAACATCCAGCAGTACCAGCGCGATTTCCCGAACGCCCGCCTGGTAAAACTGGAGCAGAACTACCGCTCTACCAAGCTAATCCTGAAAGCCGCCAACGCGGTGATTGACAACAACCAGGGCCGCTTGGGTAAAGAACTTTGGAGCGACGGCGTTGACGGTGAACCGGTCAGCCTTTACGCCGCGTTTAACGAGCAAGACGAAGCCAACTACATTGCCGACACCATCACCAGCTGGGTGCAAGACGGCAACCTGCGCGCCGAATGCGCCATTCTTTACCGCTCCAACGCCCAGTCCCGTGTATTGGAAGAATCGCTGATGCGCCAGGGCATACCGTATCGGGTTTACGGCGGCCTGCGTTTCTATGATCGCCAGGAAATTCGCAACGCGCTGGCTTATCTACGCCTGGTTCACTACCGCCGCGACGACGCTGCGTTTGAGCGGGTGGTAAACCTGCCACCGCGGGGCATAGGGGCCAAAAGCCTCGCCGATTTGCGCCAATACGCCGGCGAGCAGAGCATCTCAATGTGGGAATCCGCCCAGCGCATGCTGGACGCCGGCCAGATGAAAGGCCGGGCAAAAACCGGACTGCAGACATTCCTGTCGATCATCGAAGAGCTGTCCGCGCTGGCGGAACATGGAACCCTTCATGGCCTGATGCAACAGACCATCGACGACAGCGGCCTAAAGGAGTACCACGCCAGCGAAAAAGGTGAAAAAGGCCAGGGGCGGGTGGAAAACCTGGAAGAGCTGGTAAACGCGCTGACCACCTATGAAGTGGAGGAAGGTGTTGATCCGCTGTCGGAGTTCATCGCCCAAGCCGCGTTAGATGCCGGCGAAGCCCAGGCGGATGATCACGAAGACAGCGTGCAGTTAATGACTCTGCACTCTGCAAAAGGGTTGGAGTTCCCGCTGGTGTTCATGGCCGGCGTTGAAGAAGGTCTGTTCCCCCACAGCATGTCGCTGGAGGAACCGGGGCGTATGGAGGAAGAGCGCCGCCTTGCGTATGTGGGCATTACCCGCGCGATGAAGAAACTGATAATCACCTACGCCGAATCACGCCGTTTGTATGGTCAGGAAAAGTTCAATGCGCTGTCGCGGTTCGTGCGGGAAATCCCCGGCGACTGTATTCAGGAGGTGCGGCTGCGCAATACGGTGACCCGCCCGGCTATGGTGGCGCGGCCCAACGAAAGCATGTTCAGCCAGGAATCCGCCAAGCAGTCTGGTTTCAGGCTTGGGCAGCAGGTGATGCATCCGAAGTTCGGTGAAGGCACGGTGATGAACAGCGAGGGCAGCGGCCATCACACCCGTATTCAGGTTAACTTTGATGACGGTGCCAAGTGGCTGGTGTTGGCGTATGCGCCGCTCGAGGCTTGTTAGGCTTTGGTGGTTTGCACGAGTTGCCAGGGCCGGGTTTCTGGCATTGTCATTGCACTAAACCTACATTAGAACCGCAAAAATAACGCCAGCCAGAATCACCCGGTAAACCACGTACGGCCACATGCCCACTTTATTCAACCACTTCAGAAAGAAGTGGATGGCGGTGATGGCCATAACGAATGAAGTAACGCCGCCGATCAAAAACCCCGTCCAGTCTACAGCGACGTCCATCATCGCCACTTCCAGGATTTTTACACTCGCCGCCAGCGCCGTAATCGGGATGGCCAGCAGGAATGAAAAGCGGGATGCTGCTTCGCGGCTGAGGCCCAGAAACAGGCCGGCAGTGATGGTAATGCCCGAGCGTGAGGTGCCGGGTACCAGGGAAATAGCCTGAGCCAGGCCAACAATCAGCGCGTCTTTCCAGCGAATGGAGTCCAGCGAGCGATCGCGTTTGGGTATCCAGTCGGCCACACCCAACAGCAAACCGAAGATCAGGGTGGTGGTGAAGATGATCGTAGGTGAGCGCAACTCGTTATCAATCATATCCAGCAACGCCAACCCTGCCAGGCCTGCGGGAATGGTGCCTATCACCAGATAAAACGCCATGGCACCCTGGCCTACAATCCGGCGCTGGGCCATGGATGCCAGGCCGTCGCGGGCTATACCGAACACATCGCGGCGGAAGTAGAGCACCACAGCCAGCAGGGTGCCCACATGAACGGCCAGGTCAAAGCCTACGCCTTGGTCCTGCCAGTCCAGCAGGGCCGGCGTAAGAATAAGGTGGGCAGAGCTGGAGATGGGCAGAAATTCTGTCAGCCCCTGCAGCAAACCAAGAAAAACCGCCTGAAAAAAGTCCATATCGTATCAATCCAAGGTTTCACAACAATCCGGGGCGCTAAAGCAGGCCAAGGTATTACACACAACAAGGGTCAGGACTGGTTCGGCACTTCGCGGATACGGCCGACTTCATCAATCGCCACGTAAACAAAGCGGCCTTCGGTCACCTTGCGGCGATCTTCGGAGTAGCGGTCCATCGTCCACACTTCTATTTTAATATTCATTGAGCTACGGCCAATTTCGATCAGTTCGCAATAACAGCCAACCTGCGAGCCAACCCGTACCGGCGACAAAAATTCCATCCGGTCCATAGCCACAGTGGCGCTTCGGCCTTTGGATATCCTGGCCGCCATAGTGGCCGCTGCTATATCCATCTGCTTCACCAGCCAGCCTGCGAACACATCGCCGTTGGCGTTGGTATCGCCGGGAAATGGAATGATTCGCAGGATTAACTCGCCGAGGGGCATTGGGTTGTCGTCGTCAAAAGTGCTCATCACACAGGCCTTTAAGAAAAGTGGCGGAATGCCAGTTTGGCAAATTCCTTAATTGTTTGGCTGCATGGTAATGCCGCGCCTGTCATTTGTCAGGTGTGTTCGCGGTTCTGATGGTGAATTTAGATAATTTCAGCCTTTGTCACAAACCTGTCACAGAGAATGCCTAGTCTTGGGCCATCAAAACAGCAGATGTTGATATAAAAAGTGATGCAACCTAGGAGAAACACGGTGACTAAACTCTATAAAGCTCTGACAACAGCAACCCTTGCTGGCGCAATTGCGGCACTTTCGGCTCCGGCCATGGCTCGCGACACCATTAGCATCGTCGGCTCGTCAACGGTGTATCCTTTTGCAACCGTGGTTGCCGAGCGTTTTGGCCGTAACACCGACTTTGCGACGCCCAAGATTGAGTCTACCGGCTCCGGTGGCGGCCTGAAGCTATTCTGTCAAGGTGTTGGCACCCAGCACCCAGACATCACCAACGCTTCCCGTCGCATGAAGAAGAGCGAATTCGACATGTGCCAGGCCAACGGCGTCAAGGAAATCACCGAAGTACGTATCGGTGCTGACGGTATCGTTATGGCAAACTCCAAGGAAGCGGAAAAGCTCGACTTGTCCCTGAAGCAAATTTTCCTGGCACTGGCTAAAGATGTACCTAACCCGGACGGTAGCAACGAGCTGGTAGCCAACCCTTACATGAACTGGAGTGAAATCGACGCCAGCCTTCCGAATATTGCCATCAGCGTAATGGGCCCGCCTCCGACTTCAGGCACACGCGACGCGTTTGTCGAGTTGGCGATGGAAAGCGGTTGCAAGCAGTTCCCCATGATCGCGCAGATGGAAGACGAGAACGAAGACAAGTTCAAAACCGTGTGTCAAAGCATGCGTGAAGACGGCCCGTTCGTTGAAGCCGGCGAAAACGATAACCTGATCGTTCAGCGTCTGGCCCAAGATCCGGAAACTGTCGGTATCTTCGGCTACAGCTTCCTGATGGAAAACAGTGGCCAGATCCAGGCCGCGACCGTGAACGGCGTCGAACCGACTCCCGAAGCGATTTCCAGCGATCAATATCCGGTAGCCCGCTCGCTGTGGTTCTACGTCAAAAAGGCGCACGTGGGTGTTGTTCCTGGTATCCAGGAATACATTTCCGAGTTCACCAGCGAAGGCGCCTGGGGTGATAACGGCTACCTGGTTGATGTAGGCCTGATCCCAAGCCCGCGCAACGAGCGCATGAAGATTGCCAAAGCAGTGAAAGAACTGGCGCCGATGACGGGTAACGAGTTGTAGGGCCGGCCAGGCAACGTCAAGGATGACGACAAAACAACGCGGGCTTTCAGGCCTGCGTTGTTTTGTTGCGGTTGTGTGAATATTTTTATGCGGCAAACTGGCAGAATAGGCGTCCAGTTAACTTAAAACCACCAACACAGAGACTGTTATGCAGACGGCCAATCTTCTGCCCCTGGTTCTGGTTCTCGCTGTGGTTGCCTATGGCCTCGCTTATATGCGATCCCGGGCTGTGGCAGCGCCCCTTGGCGGCATCCGGAATCTCAAGGCTCTCCCTTTTTACTACGCGGCGCGTGCAGCACTTTGGTGTGCTATCCCGGCACTGATTGTGCTGGCGGTCTGGGCCGGTTTTGAAGACAAGGTCATTCAGGGCATTGTGATCGCATCGCTGCCCCAGGATACCTGGCCCGAGTCGGCCGGACAGGCAAGCCTGATTCTCTCTCAAATCAGCAACGTGGCAGCTGGTAGCCTCAACCCTGAGTTTTTGCCGAAGCATATTACCGGGGCGGCTTCATTGCTGGAAGCCATGCAAGACAAGAGCGGAAATTTCAAAGCCATCCTGGTTGTGTTGATTGCAGTGTTGGGAGCAACCTTTGCCTGGACCCGCGTAGCGCCCCACATAAACGCCAGAAAAAACGTAGAAACCACCCTGCGCCGAATCTTCTTTGCGTGTGCTGCCTTGGCTGTGTTGACCACTGCAGGCATCGTATTCTCGGTCTTTCTTGAAACCATGCGGTTCTTCGACAGAGTGCCGATTACCGAGTTCCTGTTCGGAACTAGCTGGAGTCCTCAAACCGCTATACGGATCGATCAGATAGGTTCCGAAGGCGCTTTCGGTGTTATTCCCCTGTTTACCGGCACCCTGCTGATTTCTGCCATTGCTTTGTTGGTTGCTGTGCCCGTTGGCTTGCTGTCCGCCATCTATCTTTCAGAATATGCGAGCAAGCGTATGCGGTCGACGGTAAAGCCTGTGCTGGAGATGCTGGCGGGCATCCCTACCGTTGTTTACGGCTTTTTCGCTGCGTTGACCGTTGCCCCGTTTATCCGTGAACTTGCTGCAATAGTGGGTATGGAAGCCTCCTCCCAAAGTGCTCTGGCCGCTGGCCTGGTGATGGGAATCATGATTGTGCCGTTCGTGTCATCGCTGTCAGATGATGTGATCAGCGCGGTACCTCAGACCATGCGCGATGGCTCGTTGGCTCTGGGTGCGACGCAGTCGGAAACCATGAAGAAGGTGATTTTCCCGGCGGCCCTGCCGGGCATTATTGGCGGTATTCTGCTGGCAGCGTCCCGTGCCATCGGTGAAACCATGATTGTGGTCATGGCGGCAGGCCTAGCGGCCAACCTGACGGCCAATCCGCTGGACTCGGTAACCACCGTAACCGTGCAGATTGCGACACTGCTGGTGGGCGACCAGGAGTTCGACAGCGCCAAGACACTTTCGGCCTTCGCTTTGGGCATGCTGCTGTTCATCGTCACGCTGCTGCTCAACGTGGTCGCTCTAAAGATAGTACGCAAATATAGGGAACAGTATGACTGATCAACGTTCTCAGGCGGAGATCGTCCGCAAATCGCTGAAACGCCGGTACCGTAAGGAGCGCCGGTTCCGGCTGTATGGAATTCTGGCGATTTTCATTGCACTCGCGTCCCTGTTTATCCTGTTCGCCGACATTATCAGCAAGGGACATACAGGGTTCGTAAAGACCACCATCACCCTGGACGTGTCTCTCGATTCGGGATTGATGTACCTGGATGATCCGACGGATAAAGACCAATGGTCCAACGCGGATTTCAAGGCGCCGATTCTCGCCGCCTTGCAGGCGCAAGTTCCTGAGGCAGCCGGCGCGGCTGAGAAACGCGAGCTGGGCCGTTTTCTGGGTACCTTCGCAGACAGCGAAATCCGCAATTTACTGACAAAAAATCCGGAGCTTTTGAATACCACCCAAACCATTGAGTTTCCCACTCATGATCGGGTGTCGGTCTACGTCAAGCATGCGGACAATCCTCGGTACAGCATCAAACTCTCCGAACAGCAGCAGCGCTGGGTCGACGAGCTGGTGCAGAAAGGGATTATTGATACCAGCTTCAACGACGTGCTGTTCAGTCGAGGCGACTCCAGAGAGCCTGCCAACGCCGGTGTTCTTGGTGCGATTGTGGGTTCCTTATTGACCATGCTGGTGACCCTGGCCATTTCATTCCCCGTGGGAATTGCGGCGGCAGTCTATCTGGAAGAGTTCGCGCCCCAGAACAAGCTCACCGATTTTATCGAAGTGAATATCAATAACCTGGCGGCGGTACCGTCTATCATCTTTGGTTTGTTGGGCTTGGCGGTATTCATAAACCTGTTCGGAATGCCCCGGTCGGTTCCTGTCGTAGGTGGTTTGGTACTTGCGTTAATGACGCTTCCAACCATCATTATTTCCAGCCGTGCCGCCATCAAAAGTGTCCCGCCTTCAATACGGGAGGCAGCCGAGGGTATTGGCGCCTCCAAGATGCAGGTGGTGCTTCACCACGTGGTGCCCCTGGCGATGCCCGGTATGCTGACCGGTTCCATCATCGGTATGGCTCAGGCTCTGGGTGAAACCGCACCGTTGCTGCTGATTGGCATGGTGGCGTTTATCGTGGATGTACCTGACGGGCTTTTCAGTTCAGCCACCGTGTTGCCGGTACAGATTTACCTCTGGGCGAGCAGCTCCGAGCAAGGTTTTGTGGAGCTGGCATCCGCCGCCATCATGGTGCTGCTTACCTTCATGATCATTATGAACGCATTGGCGATCTGGCTGCGAAAGCGGCTTGAGCGTCGCTGGTAAGGAGAATGATATGAACACGATGAGTCCGAGTATTTCCGCAGAAGCCGAGATGCGAGGCAAGGGGGCATCGATTCCTGTGCCTGAACACAAACGCAAAGATTCCCTGATGGAAGACAAGCCCGAAGATACCGTGATTGAAGAAGGTAAGACGGTTGGAAAGCCATTTACCGACAACCCTAAATTCAAGCTGCGTAATGTGGACGTTTCCTACGGCGCAGACCGGGCGATCAAGAATATCAGCCTGGATATTGGCCGAAACGAGGTCATTGCTTTCATCGGTCCTTCTGGTTGCGGTAAATCAACCTTTTTGCGATGCCTGAATCGCATGAATGACAGCATTGATATTTGCCGCGTGAAAGGCACTCTTGAGCTGGACGATCAGAACATCTATGACGCCAAGCGGGACGTGGTTGAACTGAGGGCCAGGGTCGGCATGGTGTTCCAGAAGCCGAACCCGTTCCCGAAATCGATCTATGACAATGTGGCCTATGGGCCCCGAATTCACGGGCTGGCAAATCGCAAGTCTGAGCTTGACGACATTGTCGAAAATAGCCTTCGCAAGGCGGGCTTGTGGAATGAGGCTAAAGACCGTCTGGATGCCATGGCAACCGGCATGTCCGGCGGCCAGCAGCAGCGCCTGTGTATTGCCCGCGCCATTGCCGTCAGTCCGGAAGTGATCCTGATGGACGAGCCCTGTTCGGCCCTTGACCCGATTGCAACTGCACGAGTGGAAGAACTGATTGCCGAGATGTCCGAAAGCTACACCATCGTCATCGTGACTCACTCAATGCAACAGGCGGCTCGGGTTTCCAACCGCACCGCTTATTTCCACATGGGTCACCTTGTCGAAGTGAATGAAACAGACACGGTGTTTACTTCGCCCCAGCATCCGCTGACCGAATCCTATATTACCGGCCGTTTCGGCTAAGCCTGCCTGTGCCGGTAAGGCCAGATTATTTACGGAGCAATACAATGCCGAACAACAAAGACCAAGTGTATGGCGATCACATCTCCCAGCGTTTCAACAACGAGCTGCTGGAACTGAAAACCCGTTTTCTGGAAATGGGCGGGCTGGTGGAAGCGCAGATTGGCAGTGCCGTGCAAGCGCTGACCGCCAATGACAGCGTTCTGGCGGAACAAGTGCGCGCAGGCGACCGTGGTGTTGACCAGATGGAAATTGACATCGATGAAGAGGCCATACTCATTATCGCCCGGCGTCAGCCCGCGGCGCGGGATCTGAGACTGGTGATCGCGGTCATTAAAATGGTGGTCGATCTGGAGCGGGTGGGCGACGAGGCCAAAAAAATCGCCAAACTGGCGTTGAAGCTGGAGGCAGAGGGCCAGACATCACTCGGCTACGTGGAAGTCCGCCACATTGGCAGCCATGTGCACGCCATGCTGCACGATTCCCTGGACGCCTTTGTGCGGCTGGACGCCGAACAGGCGCTGCGAGTCATGAAAGAAGACAAACGGGTGGATGAAGAGTATCAGGCCGCCGCCCGCACCCTTCTGACCCATATGATGGAAGATACCCGCAACATATCCCGCTGCATGTCGATCATGTGGGTACTGCGGGCTCTGGAACGGGTAGGAGACCACGCCTGTAACATTGCCGAAAACGTGATTTTCATGGTGAAGGGTGAGGATGTACGCCATACGCCGATGGAAGAGACGGAGCGGGTGGTGGGGCGCTAGCGTAAGCGCCAAAATTAATCTAACCGGTAGCTCCTTTTTTTAATGAAGCAACATAAATTTTTAATTTGAAAAGTTAAGAGTCAAGCCGTTGAACAGGTGTCTTGGCATGACGTCTTAACTCTACCGGATCACTAATGGGCCTCCAAAAGCTTCATTAAAGATAAGGTCGCCATGACCTGAAGTCGCTCGCACTGAAAACTCGAATGCGCCGGTTAAAAAAGCTTCGTCGGTTTCTAAATTATTGAGAATTAGATCCATTTCGTCCAGCGACCATGATGCCCATAAGTGGGTTGCAGCGTTATCATGATTAGGTGGCGCAATAGTGACAGCGACCGACTTCCATTCCGTACTGTTGGAATGAGCGGATACGTGCAACTGCTCGGATTCCCACGCTGAATCGGGCCCGGTGCGTATGAAACGATACTGATCCATACGCTGGGAGTTACTCCTCAAGCGGTATTCTTTATAGAAGGGCGTGGCGATCCACGATGCGTAGTAACCGGGTTTATCGGCGGTCATGGCATTGTGGCCAGGTAGGAGTTCTTTGGTAAAAGCCCTTTCGTCTAAGCAAGCTAATTCTGGTTTTTGCGTTTGGTGACCGAATTGAAGGGCGCTGGTGATAGGCAGCATCTTTGAATCCATCCATCCCCACGCGCCGGCCAATTGGTGCGTCATAGGTTGCGCACTGGTGGCGACAAGCTGGTTATTACCGGGCCGCGAAAAGCATCGCGACTCGCCTTTCAGCGAGAGCAGGTTGCGGTCGAGAATCGCAATGTTCGGCTCTATTATGGTGAGTAACCGATGCCGGTTAACCCGACCAGCCATTTGCACGATAGACGCCGCGCTTGATGGCTCGATTATGGCCCAGTCGAAATCGTGATCGCGCCCGACTTCTTCAACCGGCGTGGCCACAACCACAAAGGTGATATCAGACTCTGGCGCTTTATCCAGAATGGCGCGAATGTGCGGGTGGTTAACGGGTTGGGATGCGCTTTCAGAGCGATTAAACAAGTCATCAAAGAGTTGTTCCTTCATCCAGCGCCGTCCTTTGAGATCCTGCGCATGATAAGCCGTAACGTATATACCGTTTCCGCACAACGCTGCGGCTAACTCGACACAGGGCCTGATGTTGGCCACGCGAACCACACCAAAAGATACTCGCTTGCCAGTACGTTCATCGTTCCATCCATGGCTTTTATGCAACCGATGAATAGAGCTTGTTACTGCGTTTGCCATAGCCATTATCGGGTAAATATCAGCGGTGGGTGGCCGCACAGACTGAATATAGCCCAGCCGGGCTGCAGGCCGGCGCGTCACAACGTCCATCAAACGCTGCACTCGCGCACCATAGCGCTCACCCACACGGCCCGCGACATCCATTTGATGTACCTCCGTCGGTAAAAAATCATCCACAAACCAAACAGGCGCTGTCGTTACCGGTTCTGTTTGTGGAGTTTTCAGGGCGTCCCTCATAGCCACACCGGAAAGATAAGCTGCGGTCAGAGTTCCGACCACCGGTAATGAGAGTGTGGCACTTGATACAATCACGTTGCGATTGAACAGCGCCGATAGCTGCACAACCCGAGCCATGGCAATAAGCGCTTTCGAGTCGTATTGATCGGCCTCATCCAGAATCAGATCGCTTGAGGCTACCCGTAACAACGCAATCACGTGCCGGCCTTGCCGGCTAGGATCACCAGCATCAACAAGGTAATCCGAGGTGGATACAAGCGCCGGCGCCGTAAGCAATTTTTTCACGGGTTTCTGGCGCTTTCGCTGTGTCGAGGTCAGCCACTTATCCAGCCACTCTGGATAACCAACACCGTCGCCACCCACTACGTCACTCTCCAGTTCTGGAAAATCATCGGAACCGCGCTCGCCATCCTCGATACTTGCCCCCGACAGCTCATAAGCGGATATTGCAAACCGATCCCCGATAACCGTGGCCACCTCTGACGGCATTAATCCGGATTGTCTTTTTAAACTGCTCGCAGTCTGTAGTGTTAAAGATCGCAAATTAAGCGCAATGGATAGTCTTAATGGCGCGCTCTCGGGTACGAGAGCATTTGCTATTTTGATGTTCGCTAGCGTTTTCCCAGAGCCTGTGCCAGCCATATTAAATACAAGGTTACCCAATTGCGCGTCACTTACGCTCCGCGCCATTGTTTCGGCGGCACGATCTTGCCAGGAAAACCGGTCAATACCGGAGGAAACCCGAAGTTGCGCACGACTCCCTTCGGTCAGCCCTTCAAATTCATCGTTCAAAGTGGCTATTCGGTGAACCCACCGACCGGCCATTCGCCCGACATTTTCCAAATGCCAATCCAACGGTTGATCCAAGGCTCGTCGCTGGCTTGCGTGGCCGCGAGACGGTAGCGGCTTGGTGTTGGCATACAATGTGGCTTTTACATCACGTTTAGCCACTGTTCCCGGATAGCGCTGACTGGACACCTCATGGTCAGCAGCAATCAGCGCCGCCCTGGCGATAAGGGCAATGCCGCGGGCATAGTGCGGATTATCTCCGTAATCCTCATTGCGCTTTAAAACGCGCTTTGTGAGCGACCACAACCGTTTCTCGGTATCCACTTTGAACGTGGCATTGTCGGGCACATTGCGATACAGCGAATCTGGCTGATCGCGCACAAGCTCCTGCGAAGTTCGAACGTGCGCTGACCCGCCGGGTGTATCCTCAACTTTGGGCGGTTTATCTGTTAGATTGCGGGCGTCCACGCCCAACAACCCATGATGGGTCAGGGTGCAAAAATCGAGGGCGTTACGAATATTCCTGACAGGATTTGCGGGCAAGCCCTTCAATAACTGCGGTTGCGCGTCAGGCCGCACGGCTGGAAAGGATTCATGCAGGCGTGGCGGATTATCAGCGCTTTCAGTCACACTAGGGCCGTCACGCTCCCAATGTGCCATAGCGTCACGCCAATGCTCAAACACCACCAGGGACACCCATTCATGCCGAACGCGGTCACGGATAAAACATGAGCCACCCTTAGCGGAGGTGGTGAGTTTGTTCTGAAACTGCAAGGTGGCCTTGCCAATATCGTGATTGAAGCCGGAACATTGAGCCACTAGCGCTGCGGTGCGAACCCAAGGGGCAATAGGCGCCGGTGCTCTACGCTTGTGCGCGACCGCAACAGCGCCGTTAGCACCGAACTGGTCGCGCCGACCAACCGTCCAGATAAGATTCATTGACCGAGTGCTATTGTTCCGGTAACAGGCGACGGCGGTATGCCGCGTAGCACCTTGGCGCACCACTCGGTAAACATCGTCTAGCGCCTCTTTGGTAATCGGCGTATTCCAGGTTTGCTTGCCGATTCGGATGGCGTAGCGGTCTAAAACGCGCCGAACACGGCTAATGGACTTCTTCTCACTCATGCATACAAAGGTAACAAACATCAGGTTAACTCCACGCCGACGACAGGCGGCCAGATCAACGATCCCGGGCTACCCTGCTGATTATCCGATGAAACAGCCCCACAAAAACGCGCCTTGAAAAAGAACAGGGTGGCTGTGTCCATAAATTTACGTCCAAGATGATCAAGGCCGAGTTCACGGCTTATAACCAAACGCTGACTCTCACTGTATTGGCTATTCAATGTGACGCGATAAGGGCGAATCAACTCGCGGCCATAAGTAAGGTCATTGATCACGTTCGTTACGCGGCGATACTCGGCGTTCTGGTACAACGACTCGACAAACAGTATACGGAACAAAACAAAGGTTTTAAGCGGCGGCGGTGAGCCATGTGAGTAGTGGCGCAGAGCCTCGTAGTCGTAACACGAAACAGCCAAGTGATCGCCAAGCAGACGCAAATACATAGGGTAGACGATACGATCACGTGGCTGATCATCCACATTCAGTTTGACGTAGTTGATTCCAACAGCCTGGCTTCGGCACAGGGCAAACAATAACGATGTGTAATCTATTTCATCCGGCACACGCAAGGCGGTTTGGGGTTCGTCAAAGGTGGGCGCCACGAAAGCGCCATCGTTCCACACAGCGCCGCCACGGTGCTGCGCTTCAATCATGGGGAATCCATTTTGATTTCTTGATGGACCAGACCGTTCTCGTAGCTCATTTAAAATCGCATTACCGTTCACGCATGGGTATTTTTGCTGTAATTCATTTGGCCTCACGCAAACCAGTTTTCGCGGTTTGTCGTGGTCAATAAAGTCGGCGAACTGCTCCCGCAGCAAGCTCATGCGCCTGCTTGCCGCGCCCGGCGCCAGACAAAACGCATCGGCCAGACTTTTTTGCTGTAACTCGCCAGCGTAAAACAGCCGCCTTGCCGCAAAAGTCACTATTTGGAACGGAAGCTGAAGCATAAATAATCCAAGGCTATTTTTTCAGATGATTCGTTACAGCATATCTCTAATGATCCACGCGGGGTAGTCTGTATGGAAATAGCGACTGGAAGAACGATATGTCACGGGATAATGCACAGGGCAACAGTCAGCAAGCATCCTTGTTTGCCAACGATCAAAAAACCGCTACCGACAATTCGCCAGCAAAGGCCCCGAAAGTCAAAGACGTGCCAATAGAGCTGACGCAGCCCGACAACCCGGCAGAATTTGCGCACGAGTGGATGCGCCATCTGCAAGCCTTGTATTTCCACTACTCTTTCAAGGTGGTAAACAGCAAAGCCAAGGAAGGTGGAGCCCGCCTGGGTAAAGCCCATGCCCTTAAGCTGCCCCATCTTTCGGGCAGAACACTGCTTGCGGACCGGCTAAGCACAGGTTCTGGCGAAGGCATTGAACTGGACTATATCAAGCAGGACACGACAAAACCTGTCGGAGTGCTTCGGTATTGGCTTGGTGATACTGCAGGGGTTAAATCTGCCGTAGAGCTGCCGGTTCGTGAACGCCAGCAGGTAGTTGATCTTTACCAAGCCATGAGCCGGGGTGAGCTTCCAGACGCTCAGGTTCCAAACCCGCTACCGATTCGGGTTAAGCAACTCCTGCTTCCCAGAGAAAACGGCGAGTTCGTATCCGTTACCCCGCTTCCCAGCTTGCAAGTGGCCTCCGATATTAGCCATTACTGTCGCGAACTCAGCAACACGAAATTTGATATCCGCAAGCAACTCAAAGACACAAAGCGTACGAATGAAGAAAAATCCGAGTTGTTACAAAAGCTTGAAGATTTGCCGAGATTCGGGATGGTCAAAAAGCTGCCTGTAGGTGGGGCAAAGCCAAATAACGTCGGTAGTAAAGCGTTCGTGCTCACTCGACCGGTGGTATTCGACAACCTTCCTCAGTCCTCCAAAGAGCAGCGTGCTGCGTTCGGAATTGCTTATAACGGGGTCCGATTTTATATACCCAAAGTTCTAGTTCAGCATTACGAGGCGTTTTTGGAAAAAACGCGTGGCACCGGTGAGCGCACGTCAATTTGGGGCGCAAAAAATGTCGAAGCCGAAATTCCATACCTCAAAGTAATAGCCGGGTCCTGGATCAATCAGGCGGGTCGGGCTCGAAAATTAATAGAGCAACACGCGTCTGAATTACCTACACCTTTGCCATTCACCGACAAAACCGACGGTTCACGCTTTGAAGCGTGGCTGAACCCGGCACTTCGCTCGCCAAATTGGTTAAAAAAAGAAGCGCGAACACTTGCAAAGGCACTGCAAAATTATTCCTTGGGCATTAACGAACAGGGCCAGAACCTAACGCTTGGGCTGGATGACACAGACACCGGGCGCATCGCACATTCGATCATTACCTGGGGGCTACTGTGACTAAATACCTGATTCTTCCTCATCTTGAAGTGTCGAGGGCAAACGCGCTTGCAGCCGGTGGGATAATTTCGCTGGTGCCGGCCATGGCGGCATCGCTCATGGGCACGGCTTTTTCCTTGCGCACAGGCATCATCGTTGAAGGAGTGATGTTGATACACCACAGCGCAGAGTTGCTGGCGGATAAGCACCTGGACAAATACAGCACCGATCAAGATTACTGGCTCTTGAGTATGAAGGGGGCAACACTTTTTGACGGAATCGACGCAGCAGGGAAACCCACCGGTAATACGCTTGGCAGCAACGCATCGCAACCAAACGCGCACATGAACGGCCATTGGAGCATCGTATTCAAGCTGGCGCCAAACCAAGCTGAAACGCCGGATGGCATCATCGAGCGCGATGCGG
Organism: Marinobacter sp. M1C; assembly: GCF_023314135.1. NCBI lineage: Bacteria > Pseudomonadati > Pseudomonadota > Gammaproteobacteria > Pseudomonadales > Marinobacteraceae > Marinobacter > Marinobacter sp. M1C. Next base: position 4,333,541 of record NZ_CP092289.1, on the reverse strand, counting down.
CGACTTTCTTACTGCACGGAGCCCGGCTGGCTGGCGGTCAAATCGTAGATTACGGCGCCCCTGTGGTAACCGATGAGATGCCCGGCATTATGGGACAGTCAACGCCAGTTGAAGAAGGTAAGCCTATTGCGCCCTCAGTGCTCGAAAAGACAGTTCATGGTGGCTTTGTGCTGACCGACGACACTCATACGTTAAACGAACCGGATTCCACGAAAGGCCGCACAGAGCGCCTTTTACTGGCAGCCCTTGGCCGCCCCGATAAAAGTACACACCAAGGCCCCAAATCTGAGTTTGATTCTGAATCCGAATCTGAAATCAAGACCAAGATCGCCGAAACCAGTCGCCACCGATGGGTGTCGCCGGCTGTTTTAGGCTATGGCCTGGTATCACCATTGAGCGAAAATCAGGGCAGTCGTGAAAACTGTCTGCACGCGCTCTGCGAACCCCTCATTGGTTTGGTGGAACTTCAAAGCATCCGACAAGCCATCAAGAAGAAGATCAACTTTAACGATTTATTCTGGTCCCCGACCTGGATTACCGACGACACATTTTTAATCACCCAGCCCAACCATTGTTACGAGGTTTAACTCATGACCACTATATTGAAGAAATTGCCAGCTGTTGCCAGCTTCAACCGTGCCAGTGTTATTTCTGACGGCCGATTTTTCAGCATCATGAGCAGCGGTGAAGAGCGCGACATTCCCGTAATTCGTCACGGAATTCGTGGCACCCAAAACACACCCTCATCCAAAAAAGGCGCTGACAAGAACGTATCGAATATCCAGATCACCGAATCCGCGAAGACAGACGTTGCCAGCTCTGCGTTCGGCGTAGAATTCATGTTTCGGTTTCTACCCCTTGGGGAAACGTTAAGCGCTTGCTCTGGCGAAAGCGCCGCTGCCTTCAGAGATGGCGTTAAACAGTTTGCTGCTTCGTGTGAAAACAGCGACGGCTTGAAAGAAGTTAGCAGAAGATTTGCGCGAAATATTCTTAATGGTCGTTGGCTGTGGCGCAACCGAACCCTGAGCGACAAAATCACCATCTCGGTTGAGAGCCCGGTGCTCACATTGACAGACGTTGACGCCTTTAGCAGCAGTTTGTATAGCTTTAACGATTACTCAGATGGTGAGCAAGCTTTGGGCGAAAAAATCGCGGAAAGCCTGTCAGGAAAAGGGGTTACGTCCTTTCAGGTACGCGCGATTGTTGATATGGGATTCAAAGCATCGATGGAAGTGTACCCCTCACAAAATTACGTTCAAGAAAAGCCAACTGGCTTTGCTCGCCCGCTCTACAAAATTGGAAGCGCGGAACCCCTGAATGCTGCCGGCAAAGGAACGGACAAGGCACAAGCGTTCAACGATGTCCGAAAAATGGGCATTGCCGCTTTGCGCGATCAAAAAATCGGTAATGCTCTCCGTACAATTGACACATGGTACCCAGCCGCGGAATTGAACGACGATCTGCCCATATCCGTAGAACCGGAAGGCGCTAATCTGGACAAAATGACGTTCTTCCGAAATGAGAAAAGTGGCACCACTGCATTTGTGTTAGCACCCCGCCTTGGCGAGATTGATCCAGACACCCCTGAAGGCATGTTCATGATCGCTGCACTGATACGCGGTGGCGTTTACAGTGAGAAAAAGAAGAAGGATGATTAACGGGTGGAGCGCGATATGCAAAAGTATATGGACATTGATATCCGAGTTGTCGCTGGCGCGCTAGTGCCTGTTGTTGCGTCCCAGATCGTGAAAGTGGTCCATCATTTTATGGCCAACAGCGATACCGAGATAGCACTGGCACTGCCATTAATGAAGACAGGCGAATACAGGCAAGTTGGGGAGCGCATACGCCTTTACGCAAAAGACAGGCCTGAACTTGACGAGTTGGCAGACATGTTGGAAGGCAACAGCAGCGTGAAAGATCACATTGCCGTGAAGCGCATTAAATCGTGTCCTGAAAACCCCGAGTGCTGGGTCGCTTACACCCGGCACCGCCATCCTCGCAAAAGTGATGCTAAGTGGCGAGCTGAAGTGTCAGACAAGCTAACGCAAATGCCGGTAATCTATGTGCGATCAATCAAGCAGCCTGATCTGCGATTCGGTTTAGGAGTGGTGCGATTCACGTCTGACCATCGGTCAGACAGTCCAGGCAAGCTTAATGGGTATGGGCTTTCCTCGCGAGCTGCGCCTTACTGGTTGCCAGAGGTATCATGAAATCACTGCCGCATAGTGGCCGCCCCCGAGCGGTTGCGTTGAGCAAACGCGCAAATGTGTTTTATCTGGAACGCTGCAAAGTTATTCAGAAAGACGAGCGAGTTGTTTACCTTACGGATACCGGGCAAAACATCGAAAAGCTGTTCAATATACCGGACAAAAATACGCTTTTTCTTTTGCTTGGAACCGGAACATCCATTACCAATTCCGCCATGCGCAAGCTGGCGGAATCTAATGTAATGGTAGGCTTCTGCGGGTCGGGTGGGTCACCGCTAATAGGCGCGTTAGACGCCACATTTATTTTGCCGCAAGACGAATACCGACCAACAGAATACGCACAGCGCTGGTTCAAGCTTTGGTCATGCGATGACAAAAGGCTTGAACTCGGAAAGCATCTGCTTGAAACACGTTTGCAATGGACAGAGGTAGCGTGGAAAAAACGACGAATCACCTTGCCTGGCTCATTACTAGCGGATATCAGGAGCAGGCTGAAAACGAGCGAATCAGCCACCCATATACTCACTGTGGAGGCAATATGGGCAAAAAAATTGTACGCACTGCTAGCGCGAGAATATGGAGTTGAGTTTCGTAGAGACGAGGGCGAGAGAAAGTCTGGCTCACAAGGCGAAATTGTGAATAGCTTGATCGATCACGGAAATTATTTGGCGTATGGGTATTCCGCGGCGGTTCTGCATGGGTTGGGTATTCCATTTGCTCTGCCAATACTCCATGGCAAAACCCGGCGCGGTGGTCTGGTTTTCGATATTGCTGATCTAATCAAAGATCAACTTGTACTTCCACTCGCGTTCGAGATTAGTAGCGAGGAACGGAATATCGCTCAAGCAGATAAGAAATTACGTGGATCGATTATTGATACCGTAGACCGAGAGCGGCTGGTATCGAAATTGTTTGACGAAATTAAGATGATGACGACCCTGTAAATCTGTGCATCATTCAACTGTCTGTTATTAAAGATTTAAAATGATTTCCGCCAAAAGTATGTTTTTTAATGGTGAGTTGGCGCAAGCTCTTTAAAAACATAGGTTTTATGACAATATAAAACAGTTCACCGCCGCACAGGCGGCTTAGAAAAGCAGGCCAGCGGCATCGCGGGTTGGATTGCAGTTCACCGCCGCACAGGCGGCTTAGAAAGGGCGAAACAACCAGGCGCTGCACGTCGAAGTGTTCACCGCCGCACAGGCGGCTTAGAAAAGATGTCGACTCGTTTCGTGAGTCACTCGGCAGTTCACCGCCGCACAGGCGGCTTAGAAAGATAGACTTTTGCCCGAGACAGACCAAGGTAGGTTCACCGCCGCACAGGCGGCTTAGAAATGACTCCGCTGGTGCCTTCTTGGCCTTCACAGGTTCACCGCCGCACAGGCGGCTTAGAAAATAGCCGATCGTAAGCTTGCCCACGATGTCACGTTCACCGCCGCACAGGCGGCTTAGAAAAGCATGAAACCGGCTTCGGCTTCGCTGATGCCGTTCACCGCCGCACAGGCGGCTTAGAAAACGTTACAGCCTGCTTCGTGCGCACACGCAGCGTTCACCGCCGCACAGGCGGCTTAGAAAATCTTCCAGCAGCACACCCAGGCGTTTCTTGAGTTCACCGCCGCACAGGCGGCTTAGAAAACGGGTGCTTATCAGCAAAAAAGGCCGTGAGTGTTCACCGCCGCACAGGCGGCTTAGAAAAGTTCAATACCTGATGAATGGATGTTGGGTGGGTTCACCGCCGCACAGGCGGCTTAGAAATGGGTATGCCACGCCTGCTGGGCTTCAAGCGCATTCACCGCCGCACAGGCGGCTTAGAAAATCCAACAGCGACTGAATCATCGGCGCGGAAAGTTCACCGCCGCACAGGCGGCTTAGAAATGACCAGTGGTTAGTGCGCTGCACTGAATGCCGTTCACCGCCGCACAGGCGGCTTAGAAAAGTAGCTCGCTATCTGGGGCGCCGGTTTCAGCGTTCACCGCCGCACAGGCGGCTTAGAAATTGTTAACGCTTTGAGTGAATTTACCGGTTACGTTCACCGCCGCACAGGCGGCTTAGAAAGGGCAGGCCGTAGTCAGCATCACTCGCGATGGGTTCACCGCCGCACAGGCGGCTTAGAAAAGCGCCCGGCGAAGCTGGCTCAGCATCACGCCGTTCACCGCCGCACAGGCGGCTTAGAAACAAATAAAAGTGGAGGCGGGGGCAAACCTTACGTTCACCGCCGCACAGGCGGCTTAGAAAAAAAGCGTTAAATGCCGGTTGTGTCCATTTTTGTTCACCGCCGCACAGGCGGCTTAGAAAAGGACAAACGGAACAACAAACGCCGATTGACTGTTCACCGCCGCACAGGCGGCTTAGAAAAAGATTGACCAGCAGGTAGGCTGGCATAAAACGTTCACCGCCGCACAGGCGGCTTAGAAATGTTTGAAGAGGCGGCTGGAATAGAGGTTTGAGTTCACCGCCGCACAGGCGGCTTAGAAAAGGAGGCAGCGCCGGTGAGCTATTACCAGTATGTTCACCGCCGCACAGGCGGCTTAGAAAACACCGGCACACAGGAATTTCTGGAGTCGGAAGTTCACCGCCGCACAGGCGGCTTAGAAAAGATGCCAGAAACTCGGCCGTCTGCGCTTCGAGTTCACCGCCGCACAGGCGGCTTAGAAAACTTTCTCAATGTCTGAAAGTGACAGGCGGGCGTTCACCGCCGCACAGGCGGCTTAGAAATGAACATCGGGCTGGATGCCGACAGCTTCGCCGTTCACCGCCGCACAGGCGGCTTAGAAATACGGTATAGATTTCTTCCCAGCCCTCGCCGGGTTCACCGCCGCACAGGCGGCTTAGAAAATTTCATGGAAAATGCCTTTGATCGTTCCAGTGTTCACCGCCGCACAGGCGGCTTAGAAAGATGAGGCCCGCCAGCTCCGGGCGTTCAACGCGTTCACCGCCGCACAGGCGGCTTAGAAATTGCGGCCGCCGCGTCGGCGTGATGGCGCTTTTTTTCACCGCCGCACAGGCGGCTTAGAAAATCTACACCGGGCAAGACGCAATCGATGTTGGGTTCACCGCCGCACAGGCGGCTTAGAAAACGGCAAACGCGGTGGAGCTGGATGCGGTGTTGTTCACCGCCGCACAGGCGGCTTAGAAAATCGCCGAGGCGCACATGTGGGCGGTTGATTTGTTCACCGCCGCACAGGCGGCTTAGAAACACGGAACCGGTGCGGGCGCTGGTGGTGGTGTGTTCACCGCCGCACAGGCGGCTTAGAAATCGCACAGTGCGTAATGCTCACCCTGCTTACGGTTCACCGCCGCACAGGCGGCTTAGAAATGACCGGGTTCACCCCACCGACCCTGCCCATGGTTCACCGCCGCACAGGCGGCTTAGAAAGAAACGGTGGCTCGTTATCGTGGTCTGGATGTGTTCACCGCCGCACAGGCGGCTTAGAAATACTAGAAATGGCCGCAGTCCTACTCATCGGCGTTCACCGCCGCACAGGCGGCTTAGAAAGTGGTATCGCTGACCGCCTGGGCCATAGCCCCGTTCACCGCCGCACAGGCGGCTTAGAAACAATCACTTAGCGGTCAATATAGCTCAAAAACGTTCACCGCCGCACAGGCGGCTTAGAAATTCGGATGGATGGCCCCCATCAATGACTACCTGTTCACCGCCGCACAGGCGGCTTAGAAAACACTTCCGCGAATTGCTCCATCTCGTTGTCAGTTCACCGCCGCACAGGCGGCTTAGAAAATATCTGGGATTCAAGCTCAGCCACTCGGGCCGTTCACCGCCGCACAAGCGGCTTAGAAAAATTCTAAACTCACACTCAGTCCCAACAGGCGGTTCACCGCCGCACAGGCGGCTTAGAAAGCATCGACGCCGGCCATTACCGATCCGTGGGCGTTCACCGCCGCACAGGCGGCTTAGAAAATCCGGCAAACAATGTCTTCCCCTTGTCGTGTGTTCACCGCCGCACAGGCGGCTTAGAAAGATAAACCCGCAGGCGTAGCCCATTGCGGCGTATTCACCGCCGCACAGGCGGCTTAGAAACATTGCAAGCGCTTCAGGACGCCGTGAGGCTCGTTCACCGCCGCACAGGCGGCTTAGAAATGTGCGCAGTGCTGTAGTCGTTCGCACAGATTGTTCACCGCCGCACAGGCGGCTTAGAAATCAATTGTTCCCGCCGCAGTGAATGCCATTTTTTTCACCGCCGCACAGGCGGCTTAGAAACTACACCCCGCCGGGCAACCAAGTGGCGGATTGTTCACCGCCGCACAGGCGGCTTAGAAATAACCAGGGAATGAACTAATGGACTTCGCACTGTTCACCGTCGCAGTCGTTCGTTTTTCCGGTTAGATAGGCCACTCCTAATAGCTCAACTGGTTTATTGTCGCGTGGGGTTCATTCGCCTGAAAGATAAAACCTGGATAAATTCCGCCTGTACAAAAAAAGTCGCAGATTCCCTCAATTCGAACGGATATGACTTTTCTGGTCAAACGAAACCCCAACACTCAAATCTCAAATCTCTTCCGGCTGGCCAAACAAGTACCCCTGAAAATTCTGGCATCCATGATTCGCCAGCCAGTTTCTCTGCTCTTCCGTTTCTACCCCTTCGGCAATGACCTCCAGATTTAGCCCCTTGGCCAGCCCGATTATGGACTCCACAATGGCGGAGCTTGCCAGGTTGTTCGTTACCTCACTTATAAACGACTGATCTATCTTGATCTGATCCAGAGGCAATCGGTTGAGATAGCTCATCGAAGAATACCCTGTGCCAAAGTCGTCCAACGAAAAACGAACGCCCATAGAACGGAGACGATTCATCATCTCGGTGATCCGCTCGGGGTCATTCATTAGCAGGCTCTCGGTCACCTCAAGTTTCAGCAGGCGTGGTGGCGCACCTGTTTTTTCAAGAATCCGGCCCACATGTTCTACGAAGTTATCACTCTGAAACTGAACGATGCTGACATTAACCGCAAGACTGAGCCCGGAGCTGGCCGGTTCTGATTGCCACGCCGCCAACTTTTCACAGGCCTGTTCGATAATCCACCGGCCGATCGGCAGAATAAGCCGGCTCTGTTCGGCTATTGGAATGAAAACACCGGGGGATACTATGCCCCGTTTCGGGTGACGCCAGCGCAAGAGTACTTCGTAGCCGACCAGCTGATTCGGGTTGCGGATCTGGGGCTGGTAATAGAGCACAAGTTGCTCTTCCGCCAACGCGTTCCGCAGTTCCTCTTCCAGAAGAACGTGCTGAACAACCTGGGCCTGTATTTCAGGATCGAAGAATGAGATGCGCTTTTCACCCCGAAGTCTTGCCCGCTCTTTCGCCTGCTGAGTGGCTTGCTCAGCTTTCTGAAGTTGTTGATTGCAAGGAGAGTTACGTCCGTCAATCAGGGCGATACCGATACTGATATTCACCTGTATTTTCTGTTGCAGAACATCAATCGGGCGGTTGAAGGCATCAAGGATTTTGTTCGCAACGCCCTCTGTCACGCGCGCGGCAACGTCCTGTGAAGAATTAAGATTGGACAGCAGGATGGCAAATTCGTCACCTCCGATGCGAGCAAGAGTATCACTCTCACGCACCATGGTACCGAGCTGCTCAGCAATGGCCTTCAGGACCAGGTCACCAAACCCATATCCCCTGGCATCGTTAACCGCACGCAGCTGCTCAACATCGACATACAAAAGGGCAGCATGGGTATTCTGTCGAGTGTTGGCTTTGCAAACCTCAGAGATTCTCTCCTTAAGAAGTGCCCTATTCGCGAGCCCCGTCAGCGAATCGTAGAAAGCCAATCGATGCGCCTCCCGCTCGGCTTTCTTGCGTTTGGTGATATCGTGAAAGGTCCCTACGTAGTTCTGGACGATGCCCGATTTTCCATAAATTGCAGTGATCGTCAGCCATTCGACGAACGCTTCTCCGTCTTTTTTGAGATTCCATATTTCACCTTCCCACGAGCCGTTTTTCTCAACGCGGGCCCAGAGATGAAGATAAAACGGAGTGTCTTGCAGGCCGGATTGAAGGACGCTCGGGTTCTTCCCCAAAATCTCATGCTCGGCATAACCGGTAATGCGTGAAAATGTTTTATTGGCTCTCAATATCACGCCGCTTGCATCGGTTATCATAATGCCGAGATGGGTCTCGAACGCGGCGGACGCAATGCGCAGCTCAGCTTCATGAAGCTTGTTTTCGGTGACATCTCGCACCACGGCCAGGAAACCGCTGTAATGGCCACTAATGCCTTGTAGCGAGCTTATTCTAGCTTCAAAGTCGCGGGGCTCACTTTTAGAAAACAACTGATATTCAAAATCGCGGACTTTCCGTGATTGTTTGATGTCCGCTGAAATTTGATCAAATCGGCTGGCAAGCTCTGGCGGCAGCACTTTGCGGTAATGTAGTCCAAGCAGCCTGTCCACCGGCATTGGTAGCTGGCTTTCGTCTGGCGCATGAACAAAGGCAAACTTTCCTTGCTCATCGAACACAAAGATCAAATCCGGAATGGAATTAATAAGGGCCTGTAATCGAGTCTCATTGGCCTGTGCCTTTTGTTGCAAAACCCTGCGCTCCTGGTTTTCGCGCAATAATGCATTCTGAACAGACAGTCTTCGGCAGAACTGCCTCAGAAAAAACAGGCCAATAACCGCAACCAGTAAAATGCCGCTGGTTCCAGCCCAAAGGCTCTGTTGCCAGCCTTGTAATGCTACTGAGGTTTTCTCGCCAACGGCAATAATGTAGGGAGCACCCGGCACACGTTTGAACGCGTAAAACCTTTTCTCACCATCAATATGTGACTCGAAAACCGCCTGATAGCTGCTGGAACCACTGTCAATAAAACGACGAATTTCCAGACGGTTGACGACCTTTCCCAAGCTGGACGTATCTCCGGGAGCAGTTGGGATACGGGCCACCAGTTTCATAGATTGGTCCAGAATGGCGATGCTTTGGCCATCGGACAAGGATAATCTGGCAAAAGATTCGGAGAGCATCTCAGGTAAAGTGTTTGGCTGGTGAACAAATCCGTCGAGAGCCCGCAAGCCGTACCTGCTAGAAAGCAGCCTGTTTGCAACCAGTTCAGCCGTCAGATCAGCGCGGGCGACAGAGCGACCTATTGCAGTCTCTGTAGCCTGTTTGTAGGTGTTTTGAGCGACGTAACCAGCGGAAACCACTAGGCCGAGCAACGCAAAAATATACAACGCAATGGGAAGACGATAAGGCGCGGCAGAGCTCGATCTCGTCCTGTTTTCTTGCTTTTTCATTCAGACTGCTCATTAGTCGTTATTTTTGGCATTTGGCAACAAATTCAAGCACCCAGCAAAGTAAACGCTGAGCGAGTTATAGCAACTCAAAATCAAAAGATGTGAGTAAACAGTAGTAAGCAGTGATTTTGCTTTCTGCCAACTATCCAGAGAACCCCAACATGAAAAACCCTTTCGCATTTTTGTTCAAAAAAGCTCCGTAAATGAACGTCGAACAGCTGCAAAAAGGGGCGCCCGTTGCAGGCGCCGCTTTTGATTTGCTCAAACAGTGCTTGCTCTACGCCTGCTTCATTTTGTCGGAGTAAGGCGGCCACCCCATAGGTTTACCGGCCAGCAGATGCAGGTGAATGTGGAACACCGTTTGGCCGGAGTTTTCGCCGCAGTTCATGACGGTTCGGTAGCCGTCTTCGGCGAAGCCCATTTCTTTGGCCAGCTTGGCGGCCACGTAATACAGATTGCCCACCAGCTCCCGATCGTCTTCGGTGATGTCGTTAATAGTCGCAATGTGCTTTTTCGGAATAATCAGCAGGTGCACGGGGGCTTGCGGGTTAATGTCGCGAAACGCCAGGGTGGTGTCGTCTTCGTACACGATGTCGGCGGGAATTTCCCGGTTAATGATCTTGGTAAAAAGAGTTTCTGACATAACAGGCTCCTTGTTTAAAATGAGGTAGGAAGTGGGTTAAAAAGTGACGTTCAATCCAGACCCATGGCGTAACGGGCTACGCGGTTGCGGGCGAAAGGCAGTGCCTGCGCCGCGCCCAGGCCCAGGTTACGCAACAGGTGCAGCGGAGGAACTCGGTTGCTGAACAGGTGGTAGAAGGCATCCATAGCCAGCATCATGCGGCGGTTAGCGGGTCGGCGCTGGTGTTCGTATTGGCTCAGTAAGGCGGAGTCGGCCAAGTCGGTGCCGTTGTTGCGGGCAACGGTCAATAGCTGTTGCAGGCATTGGGCGTCTTGAAAGCCCAGGTTCACGCCTTGACCGGCCAACGGGTTGATGGTGTGAGCCGCATCGCCGGCCAAGACCACACGGCCCTGGCAATAGTGTTTGGCGTGCTGGCGGGCAATGGGGAAGCTGGCGCGGGTGTCTATATGCGTTAGCTCTGGCAGCGGCTGGGGAAATTCCCGTTGAATTTCGGCCATCAGCTGTTCGGTGGGCATAGCTTTGAGCTGTGCAATCCGCGCGGGGGCGTCGTACCACACCAGCGAGCCCCAGCTTTCGCCGGGAAATTCCTTGCCGGCTGTGTGCAAGGGCAAAAAGGCCCGCGGGCCAGAGGGTAAAAAGCCCTGCCAGGTGATGTCTTCCACCGCGCCGCGGTAACGAACAGAAATCACCATGGCTTGTTGATCGTATTGGCTGCGGGTGACACCAATGCCGGCGAGATCGCGCACCCGGGATTGGGCTCCGTCGGCGCCTACCACCAGGGTTGCTGCAATAGCGGTGGCGTTATCCAAGTCCAGCCGAGCGTGATCGTGGTTCTGGGTGAGATTGGTCACCGCAACGCCCGGCATTAAAGTGATGTTCGGCTGGGTACTTGCGGCCTGCCAGAGAGCTGCTTGAGTAACGCTGTTTTCTACGATGTGGCCAAGGTGGCTGGCGCCCAGCTTGTCGGCGTTGAATTCCACCCGTGCCAGGGGCTTTGGCAGCAGCCGGGTGAGCGGGTGCGAGGACTGGTCCCACACCGCCAGGCGGCGATAGGGCGTGGCGCGCATGGCCAGAACGGCGTCCCAGGCCTGTAGGCTTCGCAGGTAGCGTTCACTACCGGCGCTAAGGGCCGACACGCGGATATCTGGCGTGCTGCCTGGCACAAATTCGGGAGCGTTAGCGAAGTCAATCAGCGCCACGCGAAAACCGTTGCGGCCCAAGCCTGTCGCAAGGGCTGCACCCACCATGCCGGCACCGACAACCGCAATATCAAATGCTTGAGTCATATCGGGTTCCTGTTTGTTGTTATCAGTTTACGCGATGGCAACGAACAGGCAAGCCGCGGAGTTGTTATGCGGTCATGCCGCTATAGCAACGATAGGGAAAATTACAGTGCCTGGGCAGACCCAGAGGCGGCCGGTTGTTTGCGTTTTACCAGCCACGCCGGTTTGGCAACACCGGGTTTGTTAAAACCCTGGTTCAGAATCATCGGCTGGGCAAGAGCCAGAAAGTCGGTGGTTTTCATGTGAATGGATTTGCTGTGGCTGCCGGCGGCGAACGCCAGTTCGGGCTGCTGGGTTAGCGCTTCGGCGCAATACACGTTCATACCGTAGAGCTCGCCAAAGGGCGGCATGGCGCCTACTTCGCATTGAGGGAACAGGTTTTGGAACGCCTGTTCATCGGCCAGCTCAACAAAATCGGTGTCGAGAATCTGTGACAGCCGCTGCCAGCGCACGCGCCAGGTGGCGGGCATCACCAGCATGGCCATTTTGCCATCCAGCTCGATGATCACGGTTTTAACCACCCGGTCTCCGGCAATACCAACGTGCCTCGCCAATTGGCGCGCACTGAATGCGGGTGGGTGCAGCATGCACAAGTATTCTACGCCTGCGCTGTCGAGGTATTGTTTTAAAGCGTTTGCGGGCATGGTGGCGGCCTCCTCATCAGTAACGGCAGCTGCTGTTACTGATGAGCTTAGCCGAGGTTTCAGGGATTGCGAAACTCGGCTGTAGGCTTTTTGCGCTCAGCCCTATTCAGCCTTGTACATGTGCACATCGCGCTGGGGGAAGGGAATCGTGATATCCGCAGCATCGAACGCTTTTTTGACTTTTTCCTGCATGTCCCAGTAATAAGGCCAGAGGTTATCCGTCGCGACCCACACCCGGAACATCAGGTTAACGGAGCTGTCGCCGAGACTGCCCACACAAATTCGCGGAGCAGGGTCGCTGAGTGAGCGTTCGTCCTCTTCCATCAGCTGTTTGAGTATTCCTTTGGCTTTGTCGATGTCATCGTCATAACCGATACCGAAGGTCATGTCACACCGACGCTTGTCGTAGATGCTGACGTTAACCAGCGTAGCGTTAGACAGGCTACCATTCGGGATTACAACGCGGCGATTGTCGAAGGTATTAACAATTGTATACAGAATGCTGATCTCATCCACAGCGCCAAGGAACCCTTGGGCTTCAATGGTATCTCCCACCTTGAAGGGCTTGAAAATCAGAATCAGCACACCACCAGCAAAATTTCCGAGACTGCCCTGCAGGGCAAGGCCGACAGCCAGGCCGGCAGCACCAATAACGGCAATGAATGAGGTGGTCGCAATGCCGATCATAGAGGCAACAGAAATCAGCAGGAGAACCTTGAGAATGGCATTGATCAGCCCACACAGAAACTTGTTCAGCGTGGGGTCTTTCTTGCCAAGTTTTGAGTCCAGAACGTTAACAAACCGGTTAACCAGCCACATGCCCACAATCAGGGTGATGATGGCCAGTACCACTTTGGGCGCGTAGGCCATGACCAGTGTGATGGCCTGGTCTGCCAGTTCTGCGGCGCGGCCTTCGGCGCTAAATAAATCTTCCATTACTAACTCCTTGTGAAATTCTCGTTTTATAAAATACGCGGGTGGGCTTGTTTGGCCCACTGTGCGATGGCGTCCGGGCCGCCATGCATAATCACTGTGCCCGGTTTGCGGGCCAGCTGGTAATCGTACATTGGGTCGTAGTAATGCTCTAGCAGGCTGTGTATCCAGGCGTTATGACCGTTGCTGTTGCCGTTCTCTGCCTGTTGCGCCAGTGCGGACTCCATCATGCTGCGCAGTTGCTGATGGCGTTCACCGCCCAGGCGCTTACGAATGCGATCGAGCGCGCTCAAAAGGTAGTCGCTAAAATTTAGCCAGCCGGCATCTTCGCCATCGAGGTTCGTGTAGTCGGCCAGCATATTTTCGACATAGTCTTGGCGAATAATATCAATGCGTTCGGCCATTGGCCGGTCCAGCACGGCCAACGGTGCCGCAGCCATGCGCTCCCGCAGGCTGACGGGCAGCGCGCAATGCCCCACAAGACGGCTTTCGTCTTCCAGATAAATGGGGCCGCCGTGATGATGCCTGGCGTGCAGCATGGCAACCGCAAGCTGATTTTCGAAGTTGATTTGCGTGGGCTGTGGCGTTACCTGTCGGCCAAAGCTGGAACCGCGGTGATTGGCCAGGCCTTCGAGATCCACCGGGTTGGGCAGGGTGTGCAATACGCGGGTTTTGCCAGTGCCGGTGCGGCCGCTGAGGATGTAAAACGTCTCGCTGGCAATCTGCTGTTCTAGCTGATCGATCAGGAACCGGCGCATGGCTTTGTAGCCGCCTTCCACCAGCGGATAGTTAATGCCCGCTTGGGCAATCCACTGGCGTGAAAGATGTGAGCGCAGGCCGCCGCGGAAACAGTACAGGTAGCCGTCTGGATGTTGGGTGCAAAAGTGTTTCCAGGCTTCAATGCGCTGAGCCTTGATGTCGCCCTGCACCAGCTGGTGGCCCAGCTCAATGGCTTTACTTTGGCCCTGCTCTTTGTAACAAATTCCAACAAGGTGGCGCTCGTCGTCGTTCATCAGCGGTGCGTTAATGGCACCGGGAAGATGGCCCTTGTCGAATTCGACAGGCGCACGCACGTCTAGCAGCGGTGTGTTGTTCAGAAATAGCGAAAGGTAATCGTCGGTGTCTTGTCTGCGGGTCATAAAAGAAAAGTAAACTGGCCAGATTGGCAACGAAGTATAGAGCAGTTAGTGCGATTGTGCTGCGGCTGGTATAAAAAAGACCGCTTTTGATGATAGGTCGGCGCATCCCTGCGCAATGTGCAACTGCCGTGTTGCTGGTCCTTGGCCCACTCCGTGGTGCATACATCGTCCGTGATCAACGCTATATTACCAATACAGAGCGTTTGGTAGATTATACCTTCGGATTATAGCGCTATAAAATACACGGGCGTTCGATTTAAATTATTTACTAATCAATAATCTATAATAATATATTTTGCTTTATGTTGTATTTGCCCACTAATAAAAAGCCAAGAAAACAACCGATTTGTAAGAGAATGCTTACACTGACTCGTAAATCGTTCAATATCGCGCGTTGAATTTTTGCAGCCAAGGCCAAATCAGCATTCCCGCAGCGATGCCGGCGGCGTCAGCGGCCACGTCAGCCAGGGAAAAGTCGCGGTAGGGCAAGGTGGCTTGCACAATTTCTATCAGCATGCCGAAGCCCAGCAACAGCGGGATGAAGTAGAGCGGTTTCAGCTGCGGCCAGCCCAAACGCATCAACAGCGTGAGCTCCAGAAAGGCGATCAGGTGATTGACCTTGTCGCTTTGCGCAGAGGGCACCGGTAGCGGGCCTGCGGTCGTGGCCAGAAACAGAATAGCGGCAATAGACGCCAGTAGCGCAAATCTCCACAGGGCGCGTAAGCGGAGTAATTGTGCAAGCCGTTGTTTCGTGGTTGTTAAAAGCATATCGATTGTTTGTTCCAGCTGTGGCAAAGACCGCAACATGATATGCTTTGCAGCCCGTCAATGTCACTGCAACCAAGGTTTTTGCGCCATGTTCAATGGTAACTTTTTTCGCGGATTGGGATATCTGGGCGAGGGTTTTGGCCTGATTCGGCAACCCGGGCTTCGCCTTTTTGTGATTATCCCCCTGCTGATCAACATTCTGCTGTTCAGCCTGCTGTTTTTTTATCTGGGTGACTTATTTTCCGGTCTGATTGCGACGGCTATGGGCTGGTTGCCAGACTGGGCTTGGCTGCAAGCGCTGGACTGGCTGTTCTGGTTGCTTTACGGCGCGGTTATTGTGTTGTTGCTGGCTTACGGTTTTGTGATTGTGGCGAACCTGATTGGTGCACCCTTTTATGGCTACTTGGCCGAGCGCTGCGAGCAGCACCTGACCGGCCAACCAATAGGCGGCGACGAAGGCTGGGCGGGTATTGTTAAAGACATTCCGCGCTCACTGTGGCGCGAATTGCAGAAAATCATCTATTACCTGCCCCGTGCTCTGGGTCTGCTCATTTTGGGCCTGATTCCGGTGGTGAACCTAGTGGCGGTGGTGCTGTGGTTCGTGTTCAACAGTTGGATGATGGCGCTGCAGTACGTGGATTACCCGGCAGATAATCACAAAACCCGTTTCCCGGTGTTAAAACAGATGCTGGCCGAGCGCCGTCTGTTGGCTTTGGGTTTTGGGCTGCCGGTAGCGCTGGCGGCCATGGTGCCGGTATTGAATTTGTTTGTGGTGCCGGCAGCGGTGTGCGGTGCCACGGCGTTATGGGTGCGTGAACAAGGTTCCGCACGTTTTTGATTAGAATTAGGATTTGGAGGTTGCTTGGAAACGTCGGATTTTGTCATTGGTCAGCGCTGGGTTAGCCACAGCGATACAGCCCTGGGTTTGGGCATAGTTACAGATATTTCCGGACGCAGGGTGACCCTTGGTTTTCCGGCGGCTGACGAAGAGCGTACTTACGCCACCGACAACGCGCCCTTGTCGCGCATTATTTATCAGCTGGGTGAAACCATCGAAACCTTCGATGGTGGAAGCTACATCGTGCGCGCGGTGGAAGACATGGCCGGTTTGCTGGTTTACCACGCCGATGATGGCGAAAAAATTCAGATGGTTTCTGAGGTGAAGCTCAGCGGAACGGTGAACTTTTCGGCCCCCCATCAGCGCCTGTTCGCCGGACAGTTTGACCGTAACGGTGCCTTTCGGCTCCGTTTTTCCACGTTGAACCATCTTGACCGTCTGCGGGCCTCGCCGGCCGAGGGCCTGATTGGCGCCCGCACCCAGCATTTGCCCCATCAGCTTTATATTGCCGGCGAAGTGGCCCGGCGTTTTGCCCCGCGGGTACTGTTGGCCGACGAAGTAGGCCTGGGCAAAACCATTGAGGCCGGTTTGATTCTGCACTATCAGCTGCATACGGGCCGCGCCCGGCGGGCCTTGGTAGTAGTGCCAGACTCGCTGATTCACCAATGGCTGGTTGAAATGCTGCGGCGCTTCAATCTGCGTTTCTCCATTGTTGATCAAGGCCGTTATGACGCCATCAAAGAACAGCAGAGCGACGTGGATGCTCTGATGAGCCATATATTCGGCGAAGAAGGTCGGGAAAACCCATTTGAAAGTGAGCAGCTGGTGTTGTGTAGCCAGAGTTTTCTGACCGCCACTGAACAAGCCCGAAACGACGCCATAGCGGCCGGCTGGGACCTGCTGATTGTTGATGAAGCGCACCACCTGGCCTGGAGTGAAAGCCATGTTAGTGCGGAATATCAAACAATTGAAAATCTGGCGGCGGCGAGCCAGGGCCTGCTGCTGCTGACCGCAACGCCAGAACAGGTGGGGCTGGTCAGCCATTTTGCACGCCTGCGCTTGCTGGATCCTGCGCGGTTCCACGATTTACAGGCGTTCCGCGAACAGGAAAGCCAGTACGAAGCGGTCAACGCTGTGGTGCGCCGATTGCAGTCCGAACACACCACCGCAAGCGACGACCAGAAAATTCTAGAGCAGTGGCTGGGTTCGCACTTGCCCCAGCTGTTGGCTGAGAGCGACCCCCATCAGGCGATTATTGACGCTTTACTCGATCGCCACGGCACCGGCCGGGTGTTGTTTCGTAACACGCGCGCTGCTATTCAGGGCTTTCCCGAGCGTCTCCCACACCCGGTGCCACTGCCGTGCCCCGAACTCTACAGCGGCTTCACCCGCGGCATTGACGGCCTGACTCCCGAACGTAACGAGCCCGACGAAGAGCAGTGGCTAGCGCAAGACCCACGCGTAGCCTGGTTGCAAAAAACACTGGCGGGCCTGCGCCCGGCAAAAGTGGTGGTAATTTGTGCCCACGCCAGCACGGCTATGGCGCTGGAGCACTATCTTCAACTGCGCGCCGGCATTCGCAGCGCTGCGTTCCACGAACATTTAGACCTGATCGAGCGCGACCGCGCCGCAGCTTATTTTGCTGACTCTGAGCAGGGCGCCCAAGCGCTGATTTGCTCCGAGATCGGCAGCGAAGGCCGTAACTTCCAGTTTGCCCATCATTTGGTGTTGTTTGATCTGCCGGCCAACCCGGACCTGCTGGAGCAGCGCATTGGCCGCCTGGACCGTATCGGCCAAACCAGCGCCATTGATATTCATATCCCGTATCTGGAAGGCACCAGTCAGGAAGTGCAGTACCAATGGTTCCAGCGTGGCCTGAACGCCTTTGCAGAAAGTTGCAGTGTGGGTGTGGCCGTGCAGGAGTCGGTAGCCGAGGCCTGGCAGCAGTCGCTGGCGGGCGACGAAGCCGCTCTGGAAATCCTGGTGAGCGCTTCTGCGGCGGAAACTGCGCGCTTGAAAACCCTGCTGCAGAATGGCCGCGATGCGCTGATTGAGCTGAACTCCTGCCGCAACGAACCGGCGCAACGTTTGATTGATGCCATTGAAGCCGAAGAATCAGCTGCGGCCGTACGCGATTATATGATGGAAGCCTTCGACATTCTGGGTGTGGATGTAGAAGACCATTCCGAACATTCGGACGTGCTGCGTCCGGGCGAGCAGTACCAGGCCGGGCACGTGGACGGCTTGCCCGAAGACGGCATAACCGTCACCTGGGAACGGGACCGCGCGCTGGAGCGCGAAGACCTGGCGTTTATGAGCTGGGAGCACCCGATGGTGACCGGCATTATGGAGTCGGTGACCAGTTCCGGATTGGGTAAAGCCGCGCTGGCAACCATGTCGGTGAAAGCTTTGCCGGCCGGTACCCTGCTGATGGAAGCCCTGTTCACGGTGCATTGCCCGGCTCCAGACGCTCTTCAGTTGACTCGTTATCTGCCGGTGTCGCCGCTACGTTTGCTGGTGGATGTCACCGGCAAAGACTTGTCAAAAGCCTTGCCCCATGACCGCCTGAACGATATGTGCTCTAACATTCGCCGACGCACGGCACAGGCAATTGTGCCGCAAATTCGTGCCCAGGTTGAAACCATGGTGGACCACTCCCAGCGCCTGGCTGAGCCGCACCTGCAACCGCTGCAACAAAAAGCACTGGCGCAGGTGGACGCAATGTTCGGCCCGGAAATACGCCGTCTGGAAGCCTTGCAGGCGGTGAACCCGGCGATTCGTGATGAGGAAATCGAGTATTTCCGAACCCAGTTGGCAGCCGCCCGCGAAGCAATAGGGCACGCCACCCTGGCGTTGGAAGGCATCAGAGTGATTGTAACCGCCTGATGCGGTGACACGCCGAGCTTAGCTGGCCAGATATTAAGCAATCAGGTACCGTAAAGTGATAGAAATAAGCTGTTCAAACCAGGCACAACAGGGGAATTAATGATGACGTTCATACTGTTTGTAGTGGCAATAGCCGGCTTGTTGGTGGTGATGCGCCAGGAAGCCGGAGCCAAGGCTGCGGTGGGTGTTATGGTTGGAGTGGGCTTGGTGTCGCTGCTGTTTGCATCGTTTTGGCTGGCTCTGCTGCTGTTTGTCGGCGCCGGGATGACGGCCGCTGCCGGCTTGCCGGGCTTTCGCCGCAGCTGGTTAACGCCCAAAGCCTTTGCCCTGTTCAAGAAAGTCGCCCCGAAAGTGTCTGAAACGGAAAAAGTAGCGCTGGAAGCGGGCACGGTAAGTTGGGACGGCGAATTGTTTACCGGCAAACCCGACTGGCACAACCTGTTGATAAACCGCAACACCGGCCTGACGGATAAAGAACAGGCATTTTTGGATAATCAGTGCAACCAGGCGCTGGCCATGTGCAATGCCTGGGACATAGCCGTAGAGCGGGCCGACCTGCCGCAAGAGTTGTGGGATTTTCTCAAGCGCGAAAAGTTCTTCGGTATGATTATCCCTGAAAAATACGGTGGCTTGGGATTTTCCGCGAAAGCTCAGACCGCCGTGCTGCAGCGCCTGGCCGTTAACGAAATGCTGATGGTAACGGTGGGTGTGCCCAATTCCCTTGGGCCCGGCGAGCTGCTTATAAAATACGGCACCGATGAGCAAAAAGAATATTATTTGCCGCGCCTGGCTGACGGCCGCGAAATACCCTGTTTTGGCCTGACCGGCCCGCGCGCGGGTTCCGACGCCACTTCCTTACCGGATACCGGTATTGTGTGTAAGCAGGAAGTTGACGGCAAAGAAGTGATTGGGTTGCGGCTGAATTTTGAGAAACGCTGGATTACCCTGGCGCCGATCGCCACGGTGGTGGGCCTGGCCTTCCGCATGTTCGACCCCGATGGCTTGCTAAGCGATGTTGAAGACCGCGGCATTACCTGCGCATTGATTCCCCGTGATACCGGCGGCATGGAAATCGGCCGTCGCCACTGCCCGATAGGAAGCCCGTTTCTGAACGGGCCGATTATCGGCAAAGACATGTTTATTCCGCTGGACTACCTGATCGGTGGTGAAAAAATGGCTGGCGAGGGCTGGCGCATGCTGGTGGAATGTTTGTCGGTGGGCCGCTGCATTACCTTGCCGTCTGGCGCTGCCGGTGGGGCTGCCTTCGCGGTGGCCACGGCCGGTGGTTTTACCCGAATAAGGCGCCAGTTCAATACGCCCGTGGCGGAAATGGAAGGCGTGCAGCAGCCGCTGGCGCGGATTGCTGCCAAAACGTACATTGCCCAAGCAGCGGTTAACCACACCGCCAATATGATTGACCAAGGCCAGAAACCGGCGGTGCCGTCGGCGATTCTGAAGTACCACTTGACCGAGTATCAGCGCGACATTCTGTCTGATGCGATGGACGTTCACGGCGGTAAGGCGGTCACCCTTGGCCCACGCAATTATAATGGCATTTCGTTCAGTGGCTCGGCGGTGTCTATTACCGTTGAGGGTGCCAACATAATGACCCGCAGCCTGATGATCTTTGGCCAGGGTGCCATTCGTTGCCACCCGTACGTGTTAAAAGAACTAGCGGCGAAAGACAGCGACGATATTGATGCCTTTGACCAAGCTTTCTTCGGTCACGCCGGGCTGGTGTTTGGTAACGCTGCCCGAGCCTTTACCCAGGCCTTGGGTATTGGCCGTGCAGACGTGCCGTTTGATCACGGTGCGCGTAAATACGCCCAGTCTGTGGCCCGCTTCAGCGCCGCCTTCGGGCTGTGTTCCGACGCGGCCATGGCCACTCTGGGCAGTGAGCTGAAAATGCGCGAACTGACCTCTGCGCGTTTGGGTGACATGCTGTCGAATCTGTATTTGGCCTCTATGGTGCTCAAGCATTGGCACGAAACCCAGCCGGTGGACGGCGAGCAGGCACTCATGGCCTACAGCCTGGACATGTTGCTGGCGCGCACGGAAACGGCGTTGGTGGAATTCCTTGATAACTTGCCCAATCGTTTAGTCGCCGGTGCGCTGCGGGTGATTACCTTACCCATCGGCCGGCGCTGGACAGGCCCGAGTGATGCTCTGACCCACACCCTGGCAAAGGCCATTTCAACCGATTCGCCGCTGCGGAAAAAGCTGTTGTCCAGCCTGTGGGTGGGTGAAGGTGAAAACGGCGTCGACGCCGTTGTTTCCAACCCCGTGGCCAGTTACAACAACTTGCTAAAAGACAACGCCAAAGCTGAAAAGCTCTATCGCAAAGCCAACAAGGCCTACAGCAAGGGTGAACTGCCGATCACCGCTTTGCACCCGGAACAGCGTTTTGAAGCCGCTCTGGACGCGGGCGTGTTCAGCGAAGAAGAGGCAATCTTCATGCGCGATTACGAAGCAAAGGTGCTGGAAATGCTGACCGTGGACGACTTCGCCTTTGACGAATTCGCCCGCAATAAAAAGTCGGTGATTGATCACAACCCCTCAGAAGCGCAGCCTTCTTGATGGCGCACTGAGTATGTGGTTGTCGGTTTTGGCCATTAGTGGTGGTGCGGTGCTCGGCGCGAATTTGCGTTGGGCACTGGGTCTGTGGCTGAACGCCAGCCATCACCATGTGCCGCTGGGCACTTTGGTGGCGAATATGGCCGGTGGCTGGCTGGCGGGTTTGTTGCTGGCCTGGTTCAGCCACAGCTCCAGCCTGTCACCGGAATGGCGCTTGTTTGCAATAACCGGCCTGTGTGGCGCGCTGACGACCTTCTCCACTTTCTCGCTGGAAATGCTCACGGCCATGCAACAGGGCAAGTGGGGCATGGCGCTGGTGGGTATTTTGGCCCACGTTTGCGGAGCGTTGCTGATGACGGCTGTTGGCTTTTACACGGTCGCATTGATCAAAACTTGATCTGCACCATTACCTATGCAAAATTTTCAAAATCCACTTGGCAAGCCCTGAATTCCCGAGTAGAGTAATTCTTGAAGGAAATATTCAGTGAAGCATTTCATTAATAAGACGTATTCCAGCGGTTAGTATTAGACCCAGTGATAAGCAGTTACCGTCCTTTTTTTGATTCTGCAGATTCTGGTTTTCCGTAAACACCGGCTCAAACCATCTTGGTTGAGCGGGGTGAATAATTGATTGATTGCAGGATATTTAAGCATGTCTACTACTACCGGTACTGTGAAGTTCTTCAACGAAGCAAAAGGATTTGGTTTCATCACTCGTGAAGGCGGCCCCGACGTATTCGTTCACTACAGCGCTATTCAGGGCGGCGGGTTCAAGACTCTGGCAGAAGGCCAGCAAGTCGAGTTTACCGTTACCCAGGGCCAGAAAGGTCCTCAAGCGGAAAACGTTGTACCTCTGTAATCCCGCTTGGATGCAGAAGTAACCCGCTATAAAAAAAGGCAGCTAAGGCTGCCTTTTTTTGTGAGTGTTATCCGCACTTAATAAGATTTTAATAATGGCCGCTTAGCGGGTGATAACCGCAGGGTCACCACGGCCTTCTACCGCCGCCAGTTCCGCGCTGGATAACCACTCGCCGGGTGGCAATGCCATTACGCTGGCGCAAGCCGCCAGAGCGTGGGCCCAAGAACAACCATTGGCAAACAGCATGCCGGCTTCGTTCAGCGTGCCGCCATGGTTGCAGTAACCCAACACGCGTGATGTTGCCGGTGCTGGAAACAGCGTGTGCAGATGGCCACGAAACACCTCCGCGCGCATGTGCGTTAGTGCGACCCGGCGGCTCAGCCGGCTCGGGAACAACTGTTCACGTTCCAGTTCATTCATGCACACAGCGGCTTCCTGGGCGTCGCGGGGCTGACGCAAACGTCCTGGCTCCTGAATATACACCAAGCGGAAAGCGGCACCGCTGTCGCGCAATCGTTCACAGGCACGGATGGTTTCTGAAAGCTGATAGGCGCCATTCGCAATCAGCATAACCGGTTCGCGCCCGCCGGTGTCTTCATCAATAACAATGGCTCCCTGATGCGCCAGAAGCGCCGCTTCGGCGGTGTTGAACACACATGGCCGCTGGCGCTTTGGCACAACCATGCAGGTAATGCGACCGCGGTTGCGATAAATGCCGGGCATCAGCGCCAGGGTGCTGTTGTAGTCAGCGGGGAACACCACGCGGGACACATCGCTCATTTCCCCTAGTAAGCTTTCACAGAACGTTGTGTCTTGATGAGATTGCTCGTTCTTGCCGTTTTCCCAAGTGTGTGATGTTGCTACCACGGGCATTCCAAGCCAGCGCGCAGGGCGCCCGACTGCAGTTTGATGACGGGCGAATATCAGTTCCTGACGGATGGCCCCGAGCATTTTCACGCAGAAAGCTTCGTAACTGGCCACCAGGTTGAGCCCGGCCTTGTTGGCCAGGCAAGCAGACACCACCGCTTCTTCATTTAATACGGTAATAACCCCGCCCAGAACCGACTCATTGTCGTTTTCCGGTTCGTTTACCCGGTGTTTTAACAGGTGCAATACGCCTTCCAGACGGTTGCTGGCAAGCTCGTCCGGGTTGCCCACGCGGGGCCTTAGTGTCGGATTAGCCCGAACCAGCGCGCAGAAGAAATCGTTGATGGCGGTCATCGGCGATGCGGCGTGCTGCACCGGCGCCAACGTTGGAATAACCGGGTCTGGAGGGTTGCGCAAAGCCAGAGGGTGGTCCCGCTCTAGCGGTCTTTTTTGATCCTGATGGCGGTTTAGCGTGCGCAGTGCGGCGGTCAGTTCGTCTGGCTCAACGTGCAGCGGCGCGGTGTGTTGATGAAACAGTTCGCGTATGCGTGCGTCAACCCGTGGGTTGCCCGGCAGCGGCAAATTATGCGCAGCATTTTCGCCCGCGCCGTAGAAACCGAAGCCTTTGATGGTTTCGGCAATGCCGTAAGGAATCCGTGTGGGATAGTTCTGCTGATCACTCAATACGGCGTCGACCTGTTCTTCCAGCGCCCATTCCATATCCAGCATGGCGCACACAAACGCTGCAGGGTCGCGACCATCAAAACGGAAGGGCGCAAAGCCGCGCGCGGACAGATGTTTTTCGAAGCGCTCCAGGCCTTCGCGGGTGCCCAGTTCGGTACGCTGTTCAATGCGCCGGCCGTTGGCAATCATGATAGGCATTATCAAACCGCAGTCTTCAGCGCGCCACCAGCGCGGTATCCAGTCGCTACCGCGTTGTTCTTCAGCAGCACCGTCAGACAAAAACGCCACCAGAGATTCGCCGGGTAGGGGCATGTGTGCGTATTGCAGCTCGGCAAAGCCCAAATAGCCGCCCTCGATAATGCCGCCGGCGGTGTAAGGATTAACGTGGCTTCCCAAGGGCGAGGCGTTGCTGCCATCGGAATTCTGGCGGTAACTGTAAAAATCCCGGGCCAGCTGTGTCAGGCCATCGGCGCCGCCATAGGCTTGCTGTT
The DNA here is from genome assembly GCF_023314135.1 of Marinobacter sp. M1C. Classification (NCBI taxonomy): domain Bacteria; kingdom Pseudomonadati; phylum Pseudomonadota; class Gammaproteobacteria; order Pseudomonadales; family Marinobacteraceae; genus Marinobacter; species Marinobacter sp. M1C. Next base: position 4,309,476 of record NZ_CP092289.1, on the reverse strand, counting down.
GTTCCGGATGCAGATTACCGGTTAGCACGTTAAGGGCGTCAATAGCGGCCACGCAGTGGCCCTGGCCCATCAGCCAGCTGCGGGTTTTTCCGGTCAGGCTGTTGGTTGCCAGAAAGGCGGCGTAGGCCGGCACCATGTTCAACGCACCGCCGGTATGGCCTTCGGGTTTGGGTTTGAAGTCATCCGCCGCAAGTGCTTTGCCCTGCGGGCATACCCGGTTGGTGTAGGTCATGTGCACCACTTGCCACATGCCTGCACTGGCAAGCCGGTCTAGAGCAGCCAGATGATGGAATACGGTTTCCAGATTCGGCTGCAGCTTGCGACTGACCAGCTGCCGGGCCAAGCGCAGCACGCTTGCACACAGCAGGTCACCGTGGCTTATAACGCCATAACCGGCGCGCCAGTAGTTGTATGCGTCTTGCGCATTGTCAGTCAGGGTGTTGATGTGAGCATCGTTGTTTAGGTCGTGCGCAGACATACAAGCCTTCTATTGATGTCAAAGTATGGCGGAAGTATATGCGCGGCGGATTCGGGGCCTATTGATGCAGGTCAGCGTGGTGGTCTGTACAGATTACACGGGAGTAAGAACGGGTGTCGGTTTCGGCAGGCCAAAGATTTGAAGATTCCTAGTTAAAACCGGCGATTTCGGTGCTGGTCAAAAGGCGATACTCACCAGGGGCCAGCGCCGAATCCAGCGTTACCCCACCAATGCGGCTGCGGTGCAACGTCGTGACGTGATTACCAACGGCGGCCAGCATGCGTTTGACCTGGTGGTAGCGGCCTTCAGAAATAGTCAGCTCTATGAGCTGTGACTGCAGTACCTCAACCTGAGCGGGCTTTGTCGGCTTAGTGTCGTTACGAAGCATCACGCCGGTTTCCAGGGCCGCAATGGCCGCGTGTGAAATCGGCTCGCTCAAAGCCACCTGATAAGTTTTCGTGCACTCCACTCTTGGTGAGGTGACTCGGTGTGACCACTTGCCATCGGTTGTCAGCAGCAGCAAACCGGTAGTGTCGGCGTCCAGGCGGCCGGCAATATGAAGATTGCGGGCCAGCTCAGCCGGCAGAAGGTCCAGCGCTGTGGGTTGGTCGCTGTCGCGGGTGGCGCTGATAAATCCTGCGGGCTTGTTGAGCATCAAGTAACGCTCACCCGGCAACGCAACAGGTTCTCTTTGCAGCATAACCTCAGCATTAGCTGGAACGGCGGTGGCCGAACTCTTCCAGACGTTGCCGTTTACCTGAACGTCACCAGCGGCTATGGCGCGCTTTGCTTCCTTGCGTGAAAGCTCCGAGCTGGTGGCAATAAATTGATCAAGGCGCATGTTATTCAACGCTCCTGGCCAGGTGCTGGCGTGGCAAGGCACAGAGCCGGGATAGCACCGGTTATGTGCCCCAAAGCAAGGCAGTGCAGCGCGATTGAACGCGGGCCGGGGTGCTTGTTCGCCGCATCAAAGCGCCGGTGTAACCTGCAGAACTTGTAAAACCTGAGGCCCCGGATAACCGTCGGCGACCAGCCCGTTGGCAATCTGGTACTGGCGAATAGCGGCGCGGGTGGCCGGGCCCATAATGCCATCTGGCGTGCCGGCGGAATATCCACGCTGTTCCAGCTGCTGTTGTAACTGCATGATGTTGTCGCGGGACAGCGCAGGCGCATCGACCGGGGGAGGGTTCTGTAGCCCGCCTGCACCGGCAATTCGGTCGGCCAGGTGGCCCACGGCGATGGCGTAAAATTCTGAACGGTTCCAGCCCATAATCACGTTGAAGTTGTGATAAGCCAGAAACGCCGGACCCTCATGGCCAGCGGGTACAATCAATGTGGCATCGATTGCTTCCTGGGCCAGCGGTCCGCCTGATGTGTCGGTAACGCCAAGCTGGGTCCATTGCTCCAGCGATTTACGGCGGCCATCGGCCAGGGAAAAGTTAAAGTTATCGGGCAGCTGTACCTCACGGCCCCAGCGGTAGTCGCCATCCCATCCCATAGACTGCAAAAAATGCCCGGCTGACATCAGAGCGTCTGGCAGGCTGTTCCACAAATCACGGCGGCCATCGCCGTCTGCGTCGACGGCGTGCTTCAGAAAGACCGTGGGCATGAACTGCACGTGGCCCATGGCACCGGCCCAGGAACCTTCCATTTGCTCAGGGCTAATGGCGCCTTCGTCAACAATCTGCAGGGCAGCAATCAGCTGGCGGGTAAAAAAGGTTTTGCGGCGCTCGTCACAGGCCAGTGTCGCCAATGAGCTGGGCACCGACATTTTGCCAAAATAGCTGCCGTAGTTGGTTTCCAGGCCCCAGAAGGACAGCAAATAGGCGGCGGGCACGCCGGTTTCATTGGTCACTCGTTGCAGTAGATCGGCGTGCTCTATTAATAGCTGACGGCCCTTGTCGATGCGAGTGTCGTTTACCCGGCGGTTCAAATAGTCAGCAAAGGGCGTGGTGAATTCCGGTTGGCGCCGGTCCAGCTCAATCACCCGTTCCAGATACTCCGCGCCAGCCAATACGCTGCGAGCGGTTTCAGCGCTAACGCCGGCGGCTATGGCCTGCTGTTGCAAATCTGCTTTGCACGTCTCAAAACTGGTGAGCATAGCAGGCTGGTCCGTGGCCTTGTCGGCAATGCTGGCGCTAGCGCTTAGCGGCAGAGTGGCCAGCATGCTGGCACACAGGGCCGTGGCGGCCGGGCGAAAAATACGGGAAATGGAGACGGGCACGTAGAACCTCCGAAAAATGGGCTTGGGACGTATTATTGACGCCCATAGTAGCGTTTTTTGCGGCCCTAAAAACACACTTGCCACTGCTGGCGGGTGACAAATCAGTAACCTACATTCACCCGGTGGGACCATTTTTTACGCGACGGGTTTCTATGGTGAGGGTTTGTTTTATAGTAACGTGAAACTTACCAACAATAGCGTAATAGAAGGTTGAGCCAATGGCGATGCTGACAGCACTGGTGGTAGATGACGCCAGCTTTGTACGAGACCTGATCAAGCGTGCAGTCAGGCAGCAGTTTCCTGTTATTGAGACCATTGATGCCGCCGACGGCAAAAAAGCGCAGTCGCTGATGTTGCGCACCACCTTTGATTTGATTCTTTGCGACTGGGAAATGCCGGAAATGTCAGGGCTGGAACTGCTGCAGTGGATGCGACAGCAGCCCCAGTACGCCAAAGTGCCGTTTATTATGATTACCAGCCGCGGCGATAAAAGCCACGTGGTTGAAGCCATACAGCAGGGCGTCTCGGAATATCTGGGCAAGCCGTTCAGCCCTGACGGTCTGGGTAAAAAAATACGCAAGGTGATGGGGCAAACACTGGCGCAGGCCATGGCAGGCGCTGGCAAGGCACCTGCGGTTCAGGCCGGTGCCTTGGCACAGTCGGCCTCTCTGTTGACCCGTAAAACCAAGCCCCCGACCGCTTCTGCAACGCCAGCCGCTGTAGTGGCCGCTGCGGATTCTCCCCAGTGCCAACCAGACGCAAAGGCGCGCCAGGTGATGAATCTGGCCACCGTGCGTTTTGCCGACCACACCCTGCAGTCGGTGGTAAAAGACATCAATCTTAACGAGGTGCGGGTGATTGCCCGCCGCGACCAGCAGTTTCCCGGCATTTTGGATCAAGCAGTCGTGGATATTGAAATCTCGGAAACCGACGTGGCTCGGTTGAACGGATACGTGCACCAGCTTCAAGCGGTCGACAAACGCCAAGACACCGACTTTGTCAGCGCCACTATCCGCTTTGTAGATGAAGACCCGAAGAAAATGGAAGACCTGTCGCGCTTTATTGCCCGCTTTCGAGCAGCAGCGCCTCGCTAGCAACGATCCGCTGCGCGGGGAATTGGCAACTAAAGGTACTGCCTTTACCCGGGCTGCTGTTGATGAGCAGTTGTCCGTCGTGGTTCAGTAACACGTGTTTTACAATAGCCAGCCCCAGCCCTGTGCCGCCGGTGTCTTTGTGGCGACTGGGGTCAGCGCGATAAAAGCGTTCCGTTAGCCGCGGAATGTGGGTTGGGTCTATACCAATGCCGTTGTCTTCCACCGTCAGCAGTGGGCCTTGTTCGCCGGCGCTCCAGCGAACGCGAATCTGGCCCTGTGCGGGGGTGTACTTTACCGCGTTAAAAACCAGATTAGAGACTGCACTGCGCAACTGTGACAAGTCGCCGCGTATCTGCGTCGGGCCGTCGATTGTCAGCTCAATCCGGTGTTGCTTGTCGCCACTGAGGGCGTTTGCGTCATCGCAAACCTGTCGCAGCAGAGTGCCTGCATCGACGGTGCCTTCGTGCAGATTGCGATCGCCGGTTTCGATTTTCGATAATAGAATCAGGTCGGCGATTAAGGCTTCCATGCGCGCCGATTGATCTGCCATGGTGGCCAGCGCACGCTGCCAGTTGGCCGGTACTTCATCGCTATGGTCCGCCAGGGTTTCCAGGTAACCGCTGATAACGGTCAGCGGTGTGCGCATTTCGTGGGATAAGTTGCTAACGAAATCCCGCCGCACCTGTTCCAGCTGATGCAGGCGGGTAACGTCTTTGATCAGCAGCAGGCGGTCGTTATCGCCAAACAGGCTGATTTGGATCTGCAGGCGCAGGTGCGCGCGAGCCGGAGCGTTCAGCTCTAATGGCTGCTGGTACTGCTTCTGTTCAAAGTAATGGATGAATGCGGGTAGGCGAATCAGGTTCTGAATCAGCTGTCCCTGGTCGGTGCCGTTGCGCAAATTGAGCAGGTAACCTGCGCTGCCATTCCACCAATCTATAGCGCCGCGAGAATCGGTCATCACTACGCCGTCGCGCATGGCATTGGCGGATTGCTGCACCCTTTGAAGGCGCTCTTGCAGCGCAGAGCGGTGTTTGATGTGCTGTTTCTGAAGTTTGTTCAGGCCGTCAAAAATAGTACCCCACAAGCCCACGCTGTCTGGCGCTTCACTAGCGGTATCCGGTTGCGCCAGCCAGCGTAGCAGGCGTTTTGTTTGCGCCAGGGTCCAACCCAGGTAAAGCAGCAGACCGGCGAGTAAGCCGTAAAGTGGAAAGCCTGCCAGCCAACCCAGCAGCAAGGTCAATCCCAGCAGGGCAATCATCAAGCGCAGGTATTGCGACCAGTTCTGTTGCATGGCAATGGTTCCGTAACGGGTTCGGCGCTTAGCCGGGGTCTGCGGAAAATCGGTAGCCGGCACCGCGAACGGTTTGTATCAGATGGTCGTGATGGGTGCCAAGCGCTTTGCGCAGCCTGCGGATGTGGACGTCTACGGTGCGTTCGTCCAGATACACGTTGGCGCCCCAAACTTGGTCCAGCAGCTGGCTGCGGCTGTATACCCGGTCCTGATGGCTCATGAAAAACTGCAGCATGCGATATTCTGTTGGCCCCAGTTCCAGTTGTCCGAACTGACTACTAACCCGGTGGCTGAGCGGGTCCAGAGTCAGGCCGCCGACTTCCAGCGCACTGTCAACGCCGGCGGGGGTGCTGCGTCGCAGCACGGCTTTCAGCCGGGCCAGCAATTCCCTAGGGCTGAATGGCTTGGTGATGTAGTCGTCGGCGCCGGATTCAAGACCCAGTATTTTGTTATCTTCTTCGACTTTTGCGGTCAACATAATAATGGGAATTGCCGCGGTAGTATCGTCTTTTTTCAGCCGCCGGGCCAGCTCGATACCGCTGGTGTCCGGCAGCATCCAGTCCAGTAAAATCAGATCCGGGCGCTTGTCGACAATCAGGGTGTGGGCAGCCTTTGCGTCGGCGGCTTGCAGGCAGTCATACCCCGCCATTTCCAGGGCCACAGTGACCATTTCGCGAATGGCAGACTCGTCGTCTACAATCAGAATGGTTTTTTCGGGCATGGCGGTAACCTGCTTTAGCGTTGCGTTGAATTCGCCGTATTACACTCGCTTACTGTTACAGATGTGTGACAGCGGGTCGAGAGTTTTGCTCAGGCGAGCATGCGATCGACGGCCAGCCCGGCAAACAGCGCAAAACCTGCCCAGTTATTGTGTAAAAAGGCTTTGAAGCATCCGGTTCGGTCGCGCTCACGGGCCAGAAATTGGTGGTAAATGAACAAGCAAGCCATGGTCAGCAAACCTATATAGTAAAAAGTGCCCAGCTCGGCCTGTTGGCCGACCAGCAGCAGTATGGCGATGATGGTGGTTTGCAGAATGCCCAGGATCAGGCGGTCGGCGTCACCGAACAGCACTGCGGTGGATTTTATGCCCACTTTCAGGTCGTCCTCGCGATCTACCATGGCGTAAAAGGTGTCATACACCACCGACCAGATAATATTGGCAATGAACAGTAACCAGGTGACTTGGCTGAGCTCACCGGTTTGGGCTGCCCAGGCCATCGGAATGCTCCAGCCGAAGGCCGCCCCCAGAAATACCTGGGGCAGGTGGGTATAGCGCTTCATAAAGGGATAAACGAACGCCAACAGAGCGCCACCAAAAGCTAGATAGAGGGTCAGCGTGTTGGTAAACAGCAACACCATCAAAAACGATACCAGGCCCAGTCCAACAAACAGCGCGACGGCTTCCCAGGGCTGAATGCGGCCGGTGGTTAACGGCCGGTCTTTGGTGCGTTCGACGTGCCTGTCCCATTCGCGGTCAGCAAAGTCATTGATGGCACAGCCCGCTGCACGCATAAAATACACGCCGAGCGTGAATACAATCAGGTTGCTCGTGCTGGGCATGCCGTCGGCGGCCAGCCACAGCGCCCAGTAGGTGGGCCATAGCAACAACAACGTGCCCACAGGGCGGTTCAGGCGCAGCAGTAAGGCGTAATCCCGCAGGCGCAAACGAACGTGATCGGGCAAGGCGTTGGCTAACATGACAGAGTTCGCTGGTCGGTAATAACGGTGAATATGCTGGGGATTATAGTCAGTGTCGGGCGCGGGTCAAAAAGCCGTTGCCAACTCGGACGGAATTAAGTTCGTTCTGCGCCGCTGTAAAGCTGTGGTAACAGGTATTCGCACACCATCAGCGAATGCTGGCGGCCCTGCCTGCGGGTGTGAAACAGCGAGCGCCGGGCCAGCTGCGGTTGCCCGCTATGGGTGCCCTGGCATAATCCGGTTTCGAGTGGGCCTCTATGCCACTGGCGGTGGCTGAACAGGTAGGCACCCAGCGGCCGGTTGCCCAGGTTTCGAAGCTGGCGGCCTGGCCCTTGCAGGCACGCCAGTGGGATAACGGTACGTGCCAACACCCAGGGCTGGCCATCGCCGCACAAGCGCACTTCGCGAATCCACGCTTGCTGGCGCCAGGGAATGTTCAGCTTGCGGGCTTCTTCGACGCGGGGCAGGGCAAAACCTTCGCTGGCGACTTCTACATGAAAGCTTAGTTGGCAGCGTTTCTGCAACGCTCGGGTGAACGACCCCTGAACGTTTAACCAGTAACGCGCCGGGCCATGAACCTGAGGATTGCGCAAGCCCGCGGCCACTGGCCGGCGATACCAGCAGGCCGGCGGGATCGTCAGAGCGCAGGCCGCTGTTGGGTTGTTTTTACAGACCTTTGACAGCATAAATACCAGGCGCATTGCGCCAGTAGCCTTTGTAGTCCATGCCAAAGCCGAACAGAAAGCGGTCTTCGATATCCATACCGGTGAAATCGGCTTTCAGGCCGGGTCGACATTTGCGATCGTGTTGTTTGTCTACCAGTACAGCGGTCAGCACTTCAGCGGCGCCGTGTGCGCGGCAATAATCGGCGATGGCGCACAGGGTAGTACCTTCGTCCAGAATGTCGTCAACAATCAAAATGATACGGCCGTTCATATCGGCTTCCGGCCGCAGCTTCCATTCCAAAATGCCCCCGGTGGTTTCCTGGCGGTAACGGGTGGCATGCAGGTATTCGGCCTGAACGGGAAAGTTCAACTGGGTGAGCAACTGGCCAGTGGTAATCAGGCCCCCGTTCATCACGCAGAAAACCAGCGGGTTGCTGCCTTCAAGGCGTTCGGTGATAGCGCTGGCCAGAGCAGTAATAGCGGCCTGTACCTGCTGATTTGGAACCAGACAATCGGCTTCGGCCATTACCTGCTTCATTTCGGCGACGGTATCGATCATAACGGGCGGTCCTGTCGTAAAACGGGCGATTATACCGGAGCGATGGGTGTGAAGGGAGAGCTAACCGGGCATGAAAGGGTCTGTATTTATGGCTACACGTGCAAAACAGGCATACTGACCACGCCGTAGGGCTGCAGCAGGCGTTAATGACCGCGCATTTTCCGCGGTACGATTGGCCCGGGCGCCAATTTGAAGCGTAAATGAACGATAATCGCTAGTAACAGTAACAGTAACAGTAATAGTAACAGGAGCAGGTAATGAAGAAGTGGCAGTGTGTGGTGTGCGGGCTAATTTATGACGAAGCCGAAGGTTGGCCGGAAGACGGTATCAAGCCAGGAACGGCGTGGAATGACGTCCCAAAAGACTGGTTGTGCCCGGACTGCGGTGTGGGTAAGGAAGATTTTGAAATGATCGAAATCGACTGAGGCGGGTACAGCATGACAACAGCTTCCGAACGCAACCCCATTATCATTGTTGGCAGTGGCCTGGCCGGTTACTCGTTGGTGCGGGAGCTGCGCAAGCACAACGCGGACGCACCCATACTGTTGGTAACCGCCGATGACGGCACCAGCTACTCAAAGCCCATGTTGTCTACCGGCTTTGGCAAGGGCAAAGATGCCGATGGCTTGGCCCAAGCCGACCATCAGTCGATGGCTGATCAGTTCAATCTGCGCTTGCTGCCCCATACCCGGGTGACCGCTCTGAACCCACAGGCCCATCAGATTCAGCTGGGCTCTCTTTTAGACTCTCATTCAGAGAGTCAATGGCAAAGCTACAGCAAGTTAGTGCTGGCTTGGGGTGCGGAAGTAATACCACTTCACTTAGCGGGCAGTGGCAGCAATGCGGTGTACTCCATTAATGACTTGGACGACTATCGTGCCTTCCGTGCCGCACTGATGGGTGCTGAGCGAGTGGCCATTATGGGCGCCGGGCTGATTGGCTGTGAATTTGCCAATGATTTGCGTCTGGGCGGGTATCAGGTCGAGGTGATTGCACCCTCGGCAACGGTGATGCCGACGTTAATGCCCGAACAGGCCGCTCGTGCCCTGCAGAATGAACTGGAGGTGCTGGGTGTGATTTTCCACTTGGGTACCCAGGTTGATCGCATTGAGCAAGTGCCGGCCGGAACCGATGGCGGAGTAACCCTGGCGCTTGCCAACGGCCGGCAGCTGCAGGCCGATGTGGTGATTTCGGCGGTGGGGCTAAGGCCGCGGACCGAACTGGCACAACAGGCCGGGCTGGCGGTGAACCGCGGTATTGTGGTGAATCGCGCGCTGGAAACCTCGGCGCCGGATGTGTATGCCCTGGGCGACTGTGCCGAGGTGGACGGCCAACTGCTGCTGTATGTTATGCCGCTGATGGCCAGCGCCCGGGCGTTGGCAAAAACCCTAAGCGGCGAGCTCAGCGAGGTGCTCTACCCGTCCATGCCGGTGATGATAAAAACACCTTGCTGCCCGGCGGCGGTAAACCCGCCACCGGCGGGCGCGAAGGGAAAGTGGCAGGTTGAGCAGGATGGTAATCACGTGAAAGCGCTGTTCAATAGTGCAGACGGGGCTTTGTTGGGCTTTGCGCTGACCGGTCGCTTTGCCATGGAGAAACAGGCGTTATCGCGGCAGTTGCCGGCGTTGCATAGCGCGGTTTCCTGAGAGCGAATGGTCGGTTTTCATTGCCAAGCCGCGCGCCCTGGGTGAAAATTTAGGTCGTTTGCTTATTATCACTCAACAGGAGCCGGCATGCTGGATATAACCCGAAAACTGGTGGAGTTGCTGAACGTGAGCGCTACCGGCGTAGATCACTTCCAGGGTGACAGTGAAGACTTGGGATTTCCCAACGTATTCGGCGGCCAGGTTCTGGGCCAGGCGCTGATGGCCGCCAGCCGTACCGTGGAAGATCGACTGTGCCATTCTCTGCATGCTTACTTTTTGCGCCCGGGTAACCAGCGCATGCCCATTGATTATGAAGTGGAGCGGGTACGTGACGGTGGCAGCTTCTCTGTTCGGCGGGTCACCGCGCGACAAGAGGGCAAGGAAATTTTGACCTGTTGTGCGTCGTTCCAAAGCGATGAGGTTGGTCTTGAACATCAGTTTGACATGCCGAAGGTGCCTGGGCCGGAAACCCTGAAAACCGAGCAGGAGCTGGGCGAACTGCTGGCGCCCCATGTTTCTGAAGCCCTGCGCCCTCTGCTGACGCGCGATCGCCCGGTGGAGTTTCGTCCGGTCGCACCAGGTAACCTTCTACATCCCGAGCCCCGCCCACCCCGAGCCCAGGACTGGGTGCGGGTAAGAGGTACCTTGCCGGACGACCCAGTGCTGCACCGTTGCTTATTGGCTTATGCCTCGGATTTTTCGTTTCTGGGTACGTCGCTGGTGCCCCACGGGGTCAAGTTTTGGGACGGCGGCTTGCGGGTAGCCAGCCTGGACCACGCTATGTGGTTTCACAGTGACTTCCGCATGGACGAGTGGTTGTTGTATGACAAAGATAGCCCGAGTGCAGCGGCCGGACGGGGGTTGAATCGTGGTAGTTTCTACAATGCTTCCGGCGACATAGTCGCTTCCTGTGCACAGGAAGGCTTGATTCGCCTGCGAAAAGGCCAGTAGCGGCACAAAATGACCCCGTCAAAGCCGGGGTAAACAGCTCTGGCTGGCATTTTGGTTTGTGTCTCAGACAAGTGTTTCCAATTGTTTGACCCATTCCTGCGCCCACTCAGCGGCCTCGATCTCGGGCTCCATGGTTTCCATGGCGTCGATGCGCAGGGTGTCACCTACTTTACGCGCGGCGGTTTCGTAGAGGGCTTCCTCGATCAGTTCGCCGGCGCCGCAAAAAGTGTCGCCGTAAGAACTGTCGCCGAGCACGATGCTGCCAAACGGGCGGCCGGGCTGCTGTGGCAGCTGGTCCCGCAAATCCACATAAAATTGCAGAATGTTTGAGGGCAGTTCACCCTGGCCAGTGGTAGAGGTGCACACCAGCAGGGCGTCATTGTTGTCGGTGATGTCAGACAGCTGTGGCTCTTCCAGAACCGTTACACGGTAACCGAGCGGCGTCAGTGTTTTTTCGACGGCGCGGGCACTCATCAGAGCGCCACCGTAAACGCTACCAACAAGAATGCGGATGGCTTTCATAAAAAAATTCCGAACAATTGAGTAATGTTTGGGTTTTTGGTGATGAGTTGCTGGTAATGAGAAGCAGCTGCAACCATTTTCAGGCTGAGATAATAGCCCTGACCGATCGTTTTTTGCAATACGGTGATTTATGCCGGATTTATGTCAATTTCATTGCAAAAATTTTATAGTGCCGCCTGCAGTTTCTCTGCAATCAGATGACGCCATGCCACATGAGATATTCCATGATATGAGCCGTTCAAGCGGATTTCTGGACACACTTCTTACCAGCCCCTCCACGGAACGCTTTCGGGTTGGAATCAGCCTGCTGTTTTTACTGGGCGTTTGGTTGTCGGTAGGCTCGTTTGCGAGTGGCCTGCCAAACGGCATGCTGCTGATGGCCGCCGCAGTGATTGGTGGTTATATGGCCATCAACATCGGTGCCAACGATGTTGCCAACAATGTGGGCCCGGCGGTGGGCTCTGGCGCTTTGTCGCTGGGCGCCGCGGTTGCTCTGGCGGCTGTCTTTGAAGCCGCTGGCGCGTTGATTGCCGGCGGCGACGTGGTGTCTACCATCAAGGGCGGGATTATCGATCCGTCTAACCTGAGTGACGACCGCTCCTTTGTCTGGTTGATGACGGCAGCCCTGCTGGCCGGCGCGCTGTGGCTGAATCTGGCCACCTGGATGGGCGCTCCGGTGTCTACCACCCATTCTATTGTGGGCGGGGTACTGGGGGCGGGTATTGCTGCCGGAGGCTGGGGCATTGCGGACTGGGGAGTCATGGGCAAAATCGCGGCCAGTTGGGTAATTTCACCGGTTTTGGGTGGTGCTTTGGCCGCTCTGTTTTTGTACCTGATAAACCGCACCGTTTTGTACCGGCGCAATGTTATCGCAGCAGCGCGCATTTTTGTGCCCTGGCTGGTGGCCGGCATGGCTTGGGCGTTTGGCACGTATCTGATGCTTAAAGGCCTGAAAAAACTGGTGTCGCTGGACTTTATGGGTGCTTCGCTGGTGGGTCTGGTGGCTGCCGCGGCGGCTTTCTTCGCGATACGCGCGTTGGTTAACCGCAAAGCCGCGACTATGGAAAACAACGCCGCGGGCGTAAACACACTGTTCACTTGGCCGCTAATTTTTGCCGCGGCGCTGCTCAGCTTCGCCCACGGCGCTAACGACGTTGCCAACGCTATTGGACCCTTGGCGGCCATAAACGATGCCTTGGCCAACGGCGGCGTGATGACGTCCTCCAGTATTCCTTTGTGGGTGATGGCGGTGGGCGCCTTGGGTATTGCGTTGGGCCTGATGCTGTTTGGCCCGCGGCTGATCAAAACCGTGGGCAGTGAAATCACCGAGCTGGATAAAACCCGCGCCTTTTGCATTGCGCTATCGGCTGCTTTGACCGTTATTTTGGCGTCGCAACTTGGACTGCCTGTTAGCTCCACCCACATCGCCATTGGCGGTGTGTTTGGCGTTGGTTTCCTGCGTGAGTATCTGAAGTCGAATTACGCCACCCAACTGCACAAGATCATGGAAGAGCGTGACCTCGTAGAGCGCGAACGTCTGAAGCCATTTCTGGATGACTTCCGTAACGCCTCGGTTGAGGAAATGGAAAATTTGCTCAAGCGTGCGAAGAAAAATAAAAAACAGGTACCACTGACAAAAAACGACCGCAAACGGCTGAAGAAAGTCTACCGGGAAGAGATGGTTAAGCGTTCCCATCTGACCCGCATCGCAGCGGCCTGGATTATTACCGTGCCGGCGTCGGCGTCGATTGCTGCCGTGTTGTTTTTCACCCTGCGCGGGCTAATGATTTAACGTCCTGTTTGGCTAACGAATCAGCGAAACGGGACACTGGCCGTTCAAGGCGCGTTTGCCCATACTGAGTAACACGACGCGGGAGTACTAGTTTCCGCAATCTTATTTGTTGGGAGTGAGCTTATGAGTACATCCGTTGAAAGCAACCAAGCCAGGATAATTAACGAGCTGAGGGTGTTTATCAAGAAAGTAATGAGCGAACCCACCATTGCGGTCAGATCGATGGACATTGCCCGCAAGCACAAAGGCGAGCCCAATTCTGATGAGGCTATCGCGCGGGAAATCAGCTCCAGCACCAGTATTCGTATTCCGGAAAAGTGGAGCGATGCGGACCGCATGTTTTTAGACATCATTCATGAAGTGTTAGACGATGAAGACGCGCTTTATTAAGATCTCCTGAAGCGTCCTACACAGTTGCAACAATAACGGCGCCTTATGGCGCCGTTATTGTTTGTTCTGTTTGTTTAGAGCTGATTAGAAGCGCTTAGGTTTGCGCCATGGCGCCGGCGGCCAGGTTGTTCAGAATTGCCATTTCGTCGGCAATACCGTCTTCGCCGGCCAGCAGCCGTTGCTCGGCCAGAATGTCCGACAGTATGTCAGTGGTGGTCAGCGGGTTGGCCAGCACCACGCGGAACACTATGCAGGGGAAGTTGAAGTAGTTGTCCGGCTCTAAACGAGTGCGGGAGACAAACGCCTTACCCCTTTCACGTTGGGTTTTTTGGATAAACTTGGTGATGCGGTTCAGGCTGGTGTTGATCTTTTCCGCCAGCATTTCATCGGCACTTTCCAGAGCCTGCCGGACCTGTGACGGGCAGTAGCGATAGGTCAGAATGTTCAGTTCGGGCCGGGTGATCAGCTCGAAATCTTCAGCCTCATCAATCATGGCCGCGAATGTTCGGGCCTTGCCAATGCCTGCGTCAATCAGCAGTTCATAACCTTCTCGGGCCAGAATTTTCAGGCCAGAGTGAATCAGCATCGCCATGCCCGGGCGTGAGCCCTCAAGCGTGGTGCTGCCCAAATCCCGCGAGCCTTTGCGGATAATGTACTGGGCGTGGTGTTCAACCGCACTGGCCAGGCTGGGATCGCGGAACACCACCAAACCCACGCCCATGGGTACGTACAGCTGTTTATGAGCGTCAAAGGTGACCGAGTCGGCCTTTTCAATGCCTTTTAGCAGCGAACGATAACGTCGGGAAAACAGGGTTGGACCACCCCAAGCGGCATCTACGTGGAAGTGCGCGCCGAATTCGCGAGCGATATCGGCCATGGCTTCCAGCGGATCTACGTTGCCGGTTTCGGTCGTGCCGGCAATGCCACAGAGAGCAATCACCTTGATTTTCTGTTTCTGCAACTGCAGGCATTTTTCCCGTAGCGCATCAATCTGGATACGGTTGTTGCTGTCGGTTGCCACAGTCACCAGAGCATCGCGGCCCAGGCCCAATACGTCGGCGGCTTTGTTCAGGGAGTAATGGCCGCGGCGCGACACAACAATAGCGGCGCCCTCGTATCCGTAATATTTCAAAGCGCGGAACAGGCCTTCCTGTTGTAAGCCGCGGAAGTTACCTTCCGCCGGAAAAGCGCGGTTGCGGGCAACCCACAGCGCAGTCAGGTTGGCAACGGTGCCGCCGGAACACATGGCGCCCAGCGCGTAGCGGGGGTTGTGCATCCATTTGCGGTAGAACGAACCGTCTTCTTCGAACACCAGCCGATGAATCATGCCCAGCACTTGGCGCTCCAGAGGTGTAAACGCCTTGGAGGTTTCGGTTTTCACCAGATTCTGGTTCAGGGCAATCATGATCTTCGACAACGGCAGCATGAAATAGGGCAGCGCCGACGTCATGTGGCCAATAAAAGCCGGTGATGCGGTGTGTACCGAGTTTGCCACCAGTTTGTCGAGCAGAAACTGGGCTTGCTCAGACACAAATATGGGCTTTTCTGGCACGCTGTATTCCGAGAAATTCTTCTCAACGTCGGCCAGGTCGCGCTCTACCGCAACAATGTGATCCTGAAGAAAACCAGCAAGATTACGGGATATGTCCTGGTCAATCCGGCTCAGGGTAGAATCGGGTGCCTCAGGAATCGTGAAAACACGATACATTGCCTCTACAGAGGCCTGGGCGGATTTTTTAATTCCGGTCATAGGGCGCCACGCGCAGTCTCGAGGAGCCGTAGTATACGGCGTGAAAAGTGGTTACGCCACATTGGGCGGCGCCTTATCAAATGTGCTTTACAGCAGTTGTCGATCGACATCCAGAATGGCGGCATCAATGCGTTCGCTGATCGCTTTTTCGACCTGGTCCAGGCGCTGGCTGATCTGCTGTGACGATGAGCCCAGTGCCACGATAGCCCAAGTGGCGCGATCCAGAGTGTCCTGATGGTCTGTTTCGGCCACCGCCAAGTCCGGCTCTTTACCCCAGATCGTTTTTAATGGTGCAAACACTTTGCGCTTGGCTTTCAGATCATCACAGGCATAAAGTTGAAAGTGCAGGGTGAGCACGCCGATGTGTGGGGTGATCGCCGGAGCCTGCGGCGACTCCTTGAGCAGTTTGCGTAATGCGTCAGACATTCACGATTCCTTCAGAATAGGGGACAGATTTGAAGGTAGGGGACAGATTTGAAATCTGTCCCCGGTTAAGATGTGTCCCCAATTTGCCAAGGTACGCCGATGACAGATTCACTTGCAAGTTTGCCGTTCGAACAGTTATTGGGCCGGGTACGGGCGTGCACACTGTGTGCTGAAAATTTGCGCTACGGCCCTCGCCCGGTGATCCAGATGGCAGAGTCGGCAAGGATTCTGGTGGTAGGCCAGGCGCCCGGACGCCGGGTGCATGAAACCGGCCTGCCTTTTAACGACCCCAGCGGCGATCGGCTGCGTCAGTGGATGGGTATTGGTCGCGAATCATTTTATGATGAACGCCAGCTGGCTATTCTGCCTATGGGCTTTTGCTACCCGGGTACCGGTAAAAACGGCGATTTGCCACCGCGACCCGAATGCGCGCCGGCCTGGCGCAGAGCCCTGCTGCAACGCTTGCCCAATGTGGCCATAACACTGGTGATTGGCCAATACGCCCACAACTGGCACTTGGCGAGCCCTGCCGGCACCGTCACGGCTAACGTGCAGAACTGGCGGGCGTACTGGCCGGCGCAGCTGCCCATGCCACACCCCAGTCCTCGCAATAATCTGTGGTTACGCCGTAACCCCTGGTTTGAAGCTGAGGTGGTGCCAGCACTTCAGCAGCGGGTAGCGGGCTTGTTGAACGTTCGCTAATTCCGTTCTGGTCCGAGCCTGCCTTAGGTTGATGCTGGCCTGGATTAGCAGTACGGCTAGCAAAGTAAGTGCCATGCAGCTCTGCTGCCCGCATAGAATCTGGTTCTTTTTTCGATCTGGGCAGATAATTTAATAACTACTAAAATCAATGCCTTGTGGTTTGTTACAAAAAATTACAAAAAAGTGTTTGCCAATAAATAGCCTTGTCATCGTTTACGGATTATAAAGACGCCAAGACAATCCAATATGTGGAATTTTGTCGAAATGGAATGCTGGTGGCCTGCGGCCTTTAGCGTTCGTAATTTTGGTTTTCGTTGATGGAGAACAATATGAGTGAATTCGACGAAAGCACTCTGGAAACATCCGGCGGCGGGTCGGCCGACGCTGAAAATACCCATTCCATTGCGGGTCGCGCCCGGGTTCGCGCTCAGTTGCAGGCTGACATTGAGGCCTTCCTGAGCCAGGGCGGCACCATCAGTCAAGTGGCGAACGGGTTTCGTAGTGGCGGCGGCAGCAAAGTGGACGCAGGCTTCAACGGCCGTGCACTCTGAGCCTTAAGCAGTCTAAAAGTGATGCCAGGCCTGGGCGATATTGCCCGGGCCTTTTTGTATACACAGTTACCGCAACTGCAAGCTTGGCGGCCGAGGTGTATCATAAAAACCTGTGCCGACGTACGCAGCCGGCTTTTATTTTTCGTACCACTCTTTTTGCCACTCTTTTTCCCAATCTGGAGGTTCTGTGTCGAATCTGACTCCCCGCATGTTTCCCGCCACCCGTTTACGTCGCAATCGCGCCAGTGATTTTTCTCGCCGGTTGGTGCGTGAAAACCAGCTGTTGCCTGACAATCTGATTTTCCCGATGTTTGTGTTGGATGGCGAAAACCAGCGCGAGGCCGTGGCCTCTATGCCCGGGGTGGAACGTTTGAGTATTGATCTTCTATTAGCCCAAGCCGCCGAAGTGGTGGAGTTGGGCATACCGGCTATTGCCCTGTTCCCGGTGGTGCCTGCCGAGCATAAAGATCTGCAAGGCTCTGGCGCCTGGGACCCCCAAGGTTTGGCGCAGCGGGCTGTACGTGCGCTGAAACAGGCCCATCCGGAACTGGGTGTAATTACCGACGCCGCTCTGGACCCGTTTACCACACACGGCCAGGACGGCATTATTGATGACAACGGTTATGTGCTGAACGACATCACGGTGGAAGCGTTAGTGAAGCAAGCGCTGTCTCAGGCCGAAGCCGGGGCCGATGTTATTGCACCGTCCGACATGATGGACGGTCGCATTATTGCGATCCGCGAAGCCCTGGAAGACGCGGGCTACGTGAATACCCGCATCATGGCCTATTCCGCCAAGTACGCGTCTGCCTATTACGGCCCATTTCGCGATGCGGTAGGCTCTGCAGGCAACCTCGGCAAAGGCAACAAGGCCACCTACCAGATGGACCCGGCCAACAGCGATGAAGCCCTGCACGAAGTGGCCATGGACATCGCCGAAGGCGCCGATATGGTGATGGTAAAACCGGGTATGCCGTACCTGGACATCGTGCGCCGGGTAAAAACCGAGTTACAGGTGCCCACGTTCGCCTACCAGGTCAGTGGTGAATACGCCATGCACATGGCCGCAGCGCAGAATGGCTGGCTGGACGGCGATGCGGTCATGATGGAAAGCCTGATGGCCATGCGCCGTGCCGGCGCCGACGGTATCCTGACCTACTTTGCTATTCGCGCCGCACGGCTGATGAAACAGAAATGATCCGCGGTGCGGGGTCGCCCAGACCCCGCGCTGAGAGCGCAGTAACAAAACAAGGACGGTAAACGAATGACCAGTAAAAAGGGCAATCTGAAGATTGCCGACAATGAGGCCACGTTGCCCGCAGCAGACACTGTGCCTTCGCCCGAGGAAAGTCTGAGCCTGGACGCCTGCGAAAATTTCTTCAACCGGGAACTGGGTCAACTGCAGTTCAACCACCGGGTGTTGAAGCAGGCCCTGGACGATACTCACCCACTGATCAACCGGCTCATTTTCTGCTGCATATTCAGCAGCAACATGGACGAATTCTTCGAAATTCGCGTGGCTGGCATTCGCCAGCAGTTGAAGTACGGCCGGGAACAAATCTACGCCGACGGACTGCAGCCGGAACAGCTACTGGCGGAGATCAGCCGTGTGGCTCACGAGTACATTGACGAACAGTACGATATCTTGAACAACGTGCTGATTCCGGAATTGGAAAAGCAGAATATCCACTTTGTGCGCAGGCACGAATGGACCCCGGCTCAGGCCCAATGGGTGCGTACCTATTTTGACGAAGAGATTTTACCGGTGGTCAGCCCGATTGGCCTGGACCCATCGCACCCGTTCCCGCGGCTGGTGAATAAAAGCCTCAACTTTATTGTGGAGCTGGACGGCAAAGACGCCTTTGGCCGCGAAACCGGCATGGCCATAGTGCCGGCGCCGAAGTCTTTGCCGCGGCTGGTGCGGCTGCCGGACGACGTGTGCGACGGCGGCGACAATCTGGTGTTTTTGTCGTCGATGATTCACGCCCATACCGACGAGCTGTTCCCCGGTATGGAAATCAAAGGCTGTTACCAGTTTCGCCTGACCCGTAATGCGGATCTGGAGCTGGAAGACGATCTGGAAGACCTGGCATCGGCCCTGCGCGGTGAGTTGCTGAGCCGCCGCTTTGGTGATGGCGTGCGTCTGGAAGTGGCGGATAATTGCCCGCAGGAGCTGGTTCAGTTTCTGCTGACCGAGTTTGGCCTGACCGAGCGCGACCTCTATGAAGTGCGCGGCCCGGTAAATCTGACCCGGCTGCTGGCGGTGGGGGGGCTGGTGAACCGACCGGACCTGAGCTATTCCGGTTTTTCACCGGTGATCCCGCGCCAGATTCGCAGCCGTGACTCGATGTTTGACAGTATCCGCAAGCGTCCGATTCTGTTGCTCCATCCCTATGAGAACTTCAGTCCGGTGGTGGATTTGCTGCGTCAGGCCGCCAAAGATCCGCAGGTGCTGGCCATTCGTCAGACCTTGTACCGCTCCGGTGCCAACTCCGAAGTGGCCGAAGCCTTGGCCGATGCCGCTCGCCGCGGTAAGGAAGTCACCGTTGTTATCGAGCTGACGGCGCGATTCAGTGAGGAGGAAAACCTGGAGCTGGCCAGCCGCCTGCAGGAAGCCGGGGTAATTGTGGTGTACGGGGTAGTGGGCTACAAAACCCACGCCAAAATGATTCTGATTGTGCGCCGCGAAGAAGGCCGCTTGCGGCGCTATGTGCACTTGGGCACGGGTAACTATCATGCCGCCAACGCTCGCCTGTATACCGACTACAGCTTTATGACCTGCGACGAAGCCATCGGCGACGATGTGAACAAACTGTTCCAGCAGCTGACCGGTATGGGCAAGGCGTTAAAAATCAAGAAACTGTTCCACTCACCATTCACTCTGCATTCGCGAATACTGCAACTGATTGAGCGGGAAACCCGCCTGGGTGAGAAGGGCCGGATTATTTTCAAGTTCAACGGCCTGACCGAGCCTCAGCTGATTAAAGCGCTGTATCGTGCCTCCCAGGCCGGTGCGAAAATCGACCTGATTATTCGTGGTATCTGCTGCCTTCGGCCCCAGGTGCCCGGGTTGTCGAGCACCATTCACGTGCGTTCTATTATCGGGCGCTTTCTGGAGCATACCCGGGTTTACTATTTTGGTAACGATGGCCAAGCCCAGGTGTATTGCTCCAGCGCCGACGGCATGGAACGTAACCTGCTAAGGCGGGTTGAAGTCGCCTTCCCTGTGGAGGAGCCGGCGCTGGTGGAGCGTTTGCAAGACGATTTGAATACCTATCTTGCTGATAACTGCCAGTCTTGGGTGTTGCAGGCTGATGGCAGTTATGAGCAGAACCAGCCAGCTGAGGACGAACCAAGGTTGGCGTCGCAGCTGGTGTTGCTGGAGCGGCTGACCGCCAAATCCTGATTTATTAATGTGGTATGACTGGAGAACGCTTTGAAACGACAATGGATAATGGTGTCTGCCGGACTGCTAGTGGTGGCGGGTATTGCTTTGCCCTATGGCACAGGCTACCTGACCGAGCAACAGTGGCAGCGGGCTTCACAGGAAGTGAACGGTTCCCAGACCTGGTTGGAAATGCAAGTCGGGCGCTACGACCGCGGATTCTGGAGCTCCGAATTTGAAGGTAAATTGTTGCTACGGGACCCGGCAAGCGGTGAGGAACTGAGTGTTCCCTACCTTGCCAGCGTGAGCCATGGCCTGACCGGCAGCCTGACCGATTTTAAACCGGTGAACGGCTGGACCCCGGCAGGCGAAAGCTGGTTCGGTGATGATGCCCCGCGCTTGACCGCAGAAACCCGGCTTTGGGGTTCGGCGGTAGCCGAGTTGACCGTGCCCAAGTTCAGCATTACTGATGACGATAACGTAGAAACTGTGTTTGGCAGTGGTGGTGTGGTGCGCGTAAATGGCAGCCTTGGCGCAGATGCTGTGGATATCAGTGCAGACTGGCCGTCGCTGGTGATTGCCTCGGAAGAGGTAGACCTGCGCCTCAGTGATCTGACATTGGAGCAGGAAATGCAGCGTCTGAGCGGTGACATCTGGATCGGCGAGGGCACCCTCGCTTTGCAGGGTCTGGAGTTGATGCCTGCAAACGCTGACGCCATTATGCTGCGCGGTCTGTCGCTCTATTCGAACAGCGAAGCGATAAACGACAACAGCGCTCTCGACTCTTTCATCACTATCAAACTGGATGAGCTGCAGTTGGCAGGGGATACCCTGGGGCCACACCGCATTGAATTCGCGTTGAAGGGCCTGAACGTAGAGGCCTGGAACGCTGTTAGCCGCAGTGTGACGGATATGCAGCTGGCGGCATTTGCCGCTGAAAACGGCGACCCAACCGCGTTCCAACAACAAATGCAGGCGATGTCAGACGTAGGCGAGTCGTTGCAGCTTCTAGCCGCGGCAGGCTTTAGTGTGGGGTTCCCGGACATTCATCTGGTCAGCCCTGACGGGCCCTTGCAGGGCAAGGTGCTGGTAACTCATCCTGGAGCTGCGGGCGATTCTGCGTCGCAATTGATCATGCCGGCGCTTGAGGGTGAAATGGAATTATCCATACCGCTGGCTCTGGCTGAAGACAACGAAGCGTTGCGTATGCAAACAGCGCCGTTGATTAAAGATGGTCTGTTGGTTACGGAAGGTGACCGCCTGTTATTGAAGGCAACGTTGAAAGATTTGGTGTTGAACGTCAACGGCCGACCCATTCCGCTGCCGCCGCTGTTGTAAGCGAGGTGTCTGGCCAGCCGCCTGGTTTGGCGTGCTGGCCGGTGTTGGTCTGGCTCAGGGAATAGTCCGATTCAGACGTTCTGCTTTAGCTGAATTTTTTCTTCAACGCGGCTTGCACCGCCGGATCAACAAATTCGGATATATCTCCGCCCAACGACGCAATCTCGCGGATCAGGGTAGATGATATATAAGACAGATGATTGGTGGGTGTGAGGAATACGCTCTCCAGTTCCGGTGCCAAGCGGCGGTTCATATCTGCCAGCTGAAACTCGTATTCAAAATCTGACACTGCACGCAGGCCGCGCAAAATCACCGTGGCGTTCTGCGATCGCACAAATTCTGCTAACAAATTGCTGAAGCCCATGACCGTCACATTGGGAACATGAGCCGTGGCCTGGCGCACCAGGTCGCAGCGTTCCTCCAGTTCTAGTAAGGGCTTTTTTTTAGAGTTATAGGCAACCGCTACCACCACTTCGTCGAATAACCGGCTAGCCCGTTCAATTAAATCAGTATGACCATGGGTGATGGGGTCAAACGTACCCGGGTAAATAACTTTTGGCATGTACAGCTCCGTCTCTACTTCGTTATTTTGCCCAGAATAGCAGCGCCAGCAATGTTTCGCGACGAACCGGGCGCAACTGAATCATCGAATAAACAGTTTATAGATCAGTTTGTGGGCAACACCGCCGTGGGGCGGGTACACCACTTTGCCGCTGTTAAGCTTCTGCTTGGTAAAAATTCCACGCTGATGGCTGAAGGTAAGAAACCCTTCTTTGCCGTGATAATGCCCCATTCCGGAATCGCCTATGCCACCGAACGGCAGGTCGTCTTGCGCTACATGCATCAACGCGTCGTTTATGCACATGCCGCCGGAGTGGGTGTTGGCCACGACTTTTTGCTGTTCTTCCTGGTTGTAACCGAAGTAATACAAGGCCAGCGGGCGCGGGCGATCGTTAATAAAGAGCAGGGCGTCGTCTAGCGTTTCGTAAGCCACAACAGGCAGAATGGGGCCGAATATTTCTTCCTGCATTACCCGCATATCCGCCGTTGTGTTCAATAATAATGTCAGCGGTAATTTGTGGCTCGCGGCATCCAGAGTTTCGTTAGCAGGGTTGATCTCGACGAGTTCTGCGCCTTTGCTGCGGGCGTCATCCAGATAACCCTGCAGGCGCTGGTACTGACGTTGGTTGATAATCGCCGTGTAGTCGGTGTTGTCCCGCAGTGACGGGTACATGGCGCTGAACTGTTTGCGGTATTCCTCAACAAAAGCAGCCACTCGGTCAGCCGGGCAAAGCACATAATCTGGTGCTACGCAGGTTTGGCCAGCGTTAAATGCCTTGCCAAATGCAATCCGCTGGGCTGCGTCCTCTAGCGGTACGTCGGTTGCGACAATCGCCGGTGATTTGCCACCCAATTCCAGGGTGACCGGTGTCAGGTTTTTAGCCGCGGCCTGCATCACCAACTTGCCCACCGAGGTTGAGCCGGTGAACAGCAAATGGTTGAACGGCCGCTCGGAAAAGTCCGCGGCGACCTTGGCGTCCCCCAGAATAACGGCTACCTGATCTTCGTCGAAGGTGGCTTCCACCAGCTCTTTCATCATCGCGGAGGTGTGCGGGGTAAACTCCGACATTTTCACCATGGTGCGGTTGCCCGCAGCCAGAGACGCGACCAAAGGCCCGATGGCCAGGTAAAGCGGGTAGTTCCAGGGCACAATCACCCCCACCACGCCTTTAGGCTGGTAATGCACCTGGTTGCTGGCAGGGCGGAACAGCATGGATACGTGCCGTTTTGACGGTTTCATCCAGCTGTCGAGACGTTTCAGGGTGTAGTTAATGCCCTGCACAGACGGCATGATTTCGGCAATCAGGGTTTCATCTTTCGAGCGGCAGCCAAAGTCTTTATCAATGGCTGCTATGAGTAGGTCTTGCCAGCTCAGCAGCGCCTGTTTCAATTTATTCAGGTTGTCGCGGCGCTCGTTGGCTGTCGGCGCGGGCTGGGCGCGAAACGCCTGCTGCTGTTTTTGGAAAACGGCGTGGGTATGGCCAATCTGCTCGGCGTTGTTCTCTGTCGGGTTTTCCGTGTCTGTCGCTGTACTGTTGGTGTTCTTTGCAGCGGCGGTTGCGAGGGTTGCGCCCATTAGAAAGACTCCCTGTGTATCAGTGAAAAACGTATTTTGGATGCATTAAAATTCATTATTAGAGTATATACTCTAGTGAGTCAAGCGGCGTAAAAAGAGGCGCCTGCTGCACCCGCTGGCGTTTGCGTGAGCGTTGATTTTTCGATTTTTGGCGACTTTATGAAAACCCGAGACCGAATCCTGCAGGCCAGTCTGCAGCTGTTCAATCAAAGTGGTGAGCGTGCGATAAGCACCAACCACATTGCCGCAGAACTGGCGATTTCGCCTGGCAATCTTTACTACCACTTCCGCAACAAAGCCGACATTGTTTACGAGCTGTTTCTAGCCTATCAGCAGCAGGTTGATTATTACCTGGCCGCACCCGGCAGCCAGCCTTTGGCACTGGCAGACCTGGCTTGGTACCTGGAGGCAGTGTTCGACGGTTTGTGGCAATACCGGTTTTTCCATCGTGACCTGGAGTCACTACTAGACGCAGACCCACGCCTGCGCGCAGGTTATGGTGACTTTACCGGCCGTTGCCTGAGCGCTATCAACGGCATCTTTAACCAGCTCGCCCGCGGTGGCATTATTACGCCGCGTCCCGAGCCGCTGCGTTCCGCCATGGCACTGAATGTCTGGCTGGTAATTACCAACTGGATGGCCTATCTAAAAACCGCTCACGCCACCGAAGAGCCAGCGGTGTTATCGCTGGCAGAGTTGAAGCAGGGTATTTATCAGGTGTTGACTCTGGAGCTGCCTCACGTGACCCCGGAATATCGCGAGCCGGTGTTGGCATTGCGGGAGACTTATCGTCCGGGAACTTTTTGTCAGGCGGCGCATCAAAGCAACTAACATGGGGAATCCGGACGTTCCCCGTGTTTGTTTGGAAGCTCAAGGAAGGTGCTTTCAGGTTTTAGCACGTCGCAAACCCTGACGTTGGCCGGCCTGAATTATTTTAGGCCGGCTTTTTTCATGTCTGGCTTGCGTCAAAGGCGCGGGTTACTATTCACCATTGGCTTATGGCTATTCTGCAGTGGCTTCCGGCTCTGCTTCCAGCCACTGAGTCAGCGCTTGGCGGCATTCATCCAGGCCGGTTTTGTTGCTGGAGGAGAACATGACTAAATGCTGCACGCAGCTAAACTCGTTCAGCTTCTGGCGAATGCCCAGCATGGCCGTTTTAGCCTGGCCAAATTTCAGTTTGTCGGATTTTGTCGCCAGAATCATCAGCGGCATATCGTTGTGCTGGCACCATTGCACCATTGTTTGGTCGAATTCGGTCAAGGGGTGACGAATATCCATGACCAACACCAAACCGCGCAAGCAGCGACGATCGTTTAAATAATGGCCCAAGTGGGTTTGCCAGTCGTCTTTCATGTCACGAGACACTCTGGCATAACCGTAACCGGGCAAGTCTACCAGCCGGGCATTTTCCCGGTTTAGCGAAAAAAAGTTGATAAGCCGGGTGCGCCCGGGGGTTTTGCTGGTTCGAGCCAGTTTGCCGTTTACGGTGATGGTGTTCAGTGCACTGGATTTGCCGGCGTTGGAGCGGCCGGCAAAAGCGACTTCTGCGCCAATATCTGCCGGGCATTCGTTCAGCTTCGACGCGCTGACCAGAAATCGGGCACTATTGAAAGACAGGCTTTTTTGAGTCAGATCAGAGTCCACGGCTATTGGCTTTCCTTTGGATTTCAGTTAGCAGGAATTAATGTATAATGCTACACCAATTCCGGGCGGTGCGCTTGACGTGTCCGCAGTTTCAGCCCCGGTATTGTGCCTGAACGGTCCAGTCCTTACGGCTGCACAACCAAGAATATTTTAAGATGAGAGAAGCGGAGCGAGCATGAAGAAACTGATCGCAGGAGTTGTTCTCGGTGTCAGCCTTACAGCGATGGCGCACGGGGCAGGAGATCCTCAAACAGGTGAACAGAACGCAGCAGCATGCCAGGCCTGTCATGGCCAGGGTGGCGCGAAGCCAATAATGGGCTTGTACCCGAAAATTGCGGGTTTGGGTGAAAAATATCTGCACAACCAATTGGTTGCCATCCAGCAAGGTCAGCGTGTCATTGTCGAAATGACAGGTCAGCTAACGGGTAAGTCCGATCAGGATCTGCAGGATCTTGCGGCCTACTTTGGCAGCCAGGACAGGAGCGTAAACCAGGCTAATCCGGATTTGGTTGCTCAAGGTCAGGCCTTGTATCGCGGCGGTAATATGGCATCGGGTGTTCCATCCTGTGCCGGTTGTCACAACCCGCAAGGGCATGGCAACGCGCCTGGTGGTTACCCGGCATTGGGTGGCCAGAACGCGGAATACGTGGCCAAGCAGTTGCACGCCTACCAAAACGGTACTCGTGCCAACGGCAATAACGCAGCGATCATGATGGGCGTGGCGTCCAAGTTGACCGATGCTGAAATTGAAGCTGTTGCCAGTTACGTTTCTGGGCTTAACTGAGTCAGGCAGTTGCTTTAGTAAAAAACCCTGCCTGAGCAGGGTTTTTTGTTATTTACCGGACGGTAACCCGGTTGACGCTGGTGTGAATGGAACTTTCTCGCCGTCTGTGGTCATAATCTACCTTACGCAGTTAACAATTCGGAGACAGTGAATGATTAAGACCGTGATAAAGGCCGCCTTACTGGCGGGAGCTATGGCCATTGCATTACCCGCTATGGCGGCGGATTGGCAGCAGGGCACCCACTACAAAGTTCTGGATAACCCGGTGCGAACCGATCAGGCCGATAAAATAGAGGTCGCTGAGGTGTTCTGGTACGGCTGCCCGCACTGTTATTCATTCAAGCCGCTATCCGAAGAGTACGAAAAAAACGCGCCAGACTACGTTGATTATGTTCGCTTGCCGGCCGCGTTGGGTAAGTCTTGGGAGCCCCACGCTTACGCGTTTTATGCGCTGGAGGCCATGGGTGAGCTGGACAAGGTTAACGATGCGCTGTTCGAGGCTTTGGTGGTCGAGCGCCGACAGCTGAACACGCCTGAAGCCCTGGCGGACTTTGTCGCCGAGCACGGTGTGGATGCGGATGAATTTCTGAAGAACTATAAAAGCTTTGGCGTGAATGCCCGGGTGCAGCAGGCGCAGGCCAAAATACGCGGCGCGCGAGTGACCGGAACACCGACTATGCTGGTGAATGGCAAGTACATTGTTACCGCTTCTACGGCCGGTAGCCCGGAAGCGGCGATTGAGGTGGTTGAATATCTAGTTGCCCAGGAGCACGGCGACAGCGAATAAGAGTGAGAAGCCGTTGAGCGGGCAACGCGTGAATTCCTAAGATACAGGTGGCTATGTATAAGCGTTTGCGCAATCAGTGGAATGATATGCGGCGTTCCTCGGGCGATGCTCGCGGCAGCTCATCGGGTGTGGACCACGTTCCGGATTTTGCGGAAGGTGGTCACATCCGGCTGCTGACGTTCAATATTCAGGTGGGCATCAGTACATCGTCATACCGGCACTACCTGACCCGCAGTTGGCAACACGTGTTGCCTCATCGAAGCCGTTTTGAAAATCTGGACCGGATTGCCACGCTGCTTTGTAATTACGATGTCATTGCGCTACAGGAATGTGACGGCGGCAGTTTGCGCAGTGGCCATATCAACCAGGTTCAGTACCTGGCCGAGGCCGCCGGTATACCCTATTGGTATCAGCAGCTAAACCGAAATTTTGGGCAGTTTGCCCAGCACAGCAATGGCTTGCTGAGCCGGTTTCGGCCGCTCGAGGTAAAAGAGCACCGTTTGCCGGGGTTGATTCCCGGCCGTGGTGTGATAGTCGCCAAATACGGAAATCCGGAAGACCCGCTGTTGCTGGTTGTGATGCACCTGTCGCTGAGTAAATCGGCCCAGCAGCGCCAGCTGGGCTTTGTTAGCGAATTGATCAACGACTATCGTCACGTGGTGCTGATGGGTGACATGAACGCCCATGCGGAGCAGCTGCTGACCAATACGCCGCTGAAGCAGACCGACTTGATTCCGTTGCCAGCAAACGCTCACAGTTTTCCTAGCTGGCGCCCTGAAAAAGCGCTGGACCATATTCTGGTGAGCCCGAGCCTGCAGGTTCACAGTTCTGGCGTTGTCAGTTACCCGATGTCAGATCATTTGCCCATCGCTTTGGACGTTACCCTGCCAAAATCGGATGTTATATTGCCAAAAACAGATGTGACGTCGCCAAAATTGTCTTGAGCTACTTTTTAACCATAAAAAACCCGACTCGATGGTCGGGTTTTTTATGGTTGCCGGATCAATTACTTGATCTTGGCTTCCTTGTAGGTCACGTGCTTACGTACAACCGGGTCGAACTTGCTCAGCTGGATTTTCTCCGGCGTGTTGCGCTTGTTCTTCATGGTGGTGTAAAAGTGACCGGTACCTGCTGATGAAACCAGCTTGATTTTTTCGCGCATGATATGGCTCCTTAAAATTTCTCGCCACGGGCACGAAGATCGGCCAGTACGATGTCAATACCTTTTTTGTCGATGATGCGCATACCCTTGGTGGATACGCGCAGCTTCACGAAGCGCTTTTCGGTTTCAACCCAAAAACGGTGGCTCTGCAGATTCGGCAGAAAACGACGACGAGTGTGATTCATCGCGTGGGATACGTTGTTACCAGCAACCGGACGCTTACCGGTAACTTGACAAACTCTGGACATACTTGCCTCCGACCTTGAGCTATGGTCTTAATAATCGAATTCGTTGATTGCGTCTCTGGTTGCCTAGGGGGCAATTAGAGCTTCCTGTTCGCGTCTAAAAACCGAACGTAGCTCGCCAGACGCCGCCAGAATAGGGACGCCTTTATACCAGAACTGGTAGCCCAACGCAAAAAAATTGTTGGGAAATTGTTCAATTTCCGAGCTTGGTTGACCCAAGTCTACATTAAACCCCGTTCGGCCAGTGATATTACCTCACCGTGGCCCACAACCATATGGTCAAGAACCCTGATATCCACCAGCGCCAGAGCGTCTTTCAGGCGTTTGGTCAGTGCGATGTCGGCCTGGCTGGGTTCGGCGACACCGCTGGGGTGATTGTGGGCAAATATAACCGCTGCTGCGTTGTCTTCCAACGCCTGGCGTACCACTTCTCGCGGGTACACCGCTGCGCCGTCAATGGTGCCGCGGAACAGCTCGCGATAGTGGATTATGCGGTGCCGGTTATCCAAAAACAGGGCAGCAAAAACTTCGTGGGGATAGGTGCCCAGGCGGCTGGCCAGGAAACGCCGGGTATCTTCGGGGGATTTTAATGGATCTCCTTGGCGCAGAGGTTCGTCCGTTACCCTCCGTGCCATTTCCATGGCTGCCTGCATTTGCGCGTATTTCGCGGTGCCCAGGCCTTTTACGCTGCAGAACTGACGGCTGGATGCGGTCATCAGACTGCGTAATCCGCCAAAGGTTTCTAAAAGATACCTGGCCATTTCCATCACGGGCATACCGCGGGTGCCGGTACGCAGGAATATGGCCAGCAGTTCGGCGTCTGACAAGCACTCTGAGCCGTGGGCCAACAAACGCTCACGAGGACGTTCATCGGTAGGCCATAATGCCGCGAACGGTGCGGCGGCGGCGCTGTCTGCTACCGCTGAGGTTGCCTTGGTAGGTGGGACCTTAGTGGTCTCTGTCGATGGTTTGACGGAACTGGGTGTCGCCTGGGGGTTTCTCATGATTGCATCCTTGCAAATGAAAGAGCGGCTGATTCGAGCCGCCTATGGGAACGGGTTCTAGATTACGGGAAAAAAAGTGCGCTGGTAAGGCAGCTGTACTCTGCGGCAGGCTGTCTGTGGCGCTGTGGCGTGATATGTTACTGCTTTTACAACGTATGAGGACGCAGCCCCTATGGCTGGTAAACGAATTCTTGTTGGCGTTACCGGCGGCATCGCGGCTTATAAAACGGCGGAACTGGTGCGGCTGTTAAAAAAAGCGGGGCATTCGGTGCAGGTGGTGATGACCCGTGGCGCTGAAGCTTTTGTGACTCCGCTGACGTTTCAGGCGTTGAGTGGGCAACCGGTGCGTACCTCGTTGCTAGACCCGGAAGCCGAGGCTGGCATGGGCCACATTGAGCTGGCGAAATGGGCGCAACGGATCATCGTGGCCCCGGCCTCGGCCGACTTTATGGCGCGTCTGGCGGCGGGCATGGCCGATGATCTGCTGGCTACGGTGTGCAGTGCTGCCGAGGTGCCCATTGCCCTGGTGCCGTCGATGAATCAGGCCATGTGGGCTAATCATCGCACCCAGAGGGTGGTGCAGTTGTTACAAGCGGACCCCCAGATTCGCTTGTGGGGGCCGGCAGAAGGCCAGCAGGCCTGCGGTGATAACGGCCCAGGGCGCATGCTGGAACCAGAGCAGATCATGCAGACGCTGGCTCAGGAGCAAGCGCAAATCGATAATAGCGCCAGCGGTGCGTTGGCTGGTAAGCGCTTGGTGATCACGGCCGGACCCACCCGTGAACCTATTGACCCAGTGCGCTATATCAGCAATCACAGCTCTGGCAAGATGGGCTACGCTCTGGCCATAGCCGCGCACGCTGCCGGCGCTGAGGTTGTGCTGGTTAGCGGGCCGGTGAACCTGCCGCCGCCCGCGGGTATAAACCTACGCTCGGTGATGACCGCAGAACAAATGCTTGAAACGACTATGGCGGCGGTTGATGAGGGCTGTGACCTGTTTATTGCCACCGCTGCGGTGGCTGATTATCGGCCGCAGGATTATGTCAGCGACAAACTCAAGAAATCCGCCGCCGAGATGACGCTGGCGCTGGTGCGTAATCCGGACACTCTGGCAACGGTAGCAGCGCGGGCAGACGCTCCATTTACCGTGGGTTTTGCGGCGGAAACCAATGACGTTGCCCGTTACGCCCTCAGTAAGATGCGCAAAAAGGGCCTGGATATGATCGTGGCCAATGATGTGTCGGTGCCTGGCCTGGGCTTTAACAGCGACAACAACGCTGTCAGCGTATTCACCGCCACCGACCAGATCCACCTTGGGCCCTGTGCCAAGCAGCAGATTGCGCACGAGCTGGTGGCGCTGATTGCGCCGCGCCTGAATGCGCGCGTTGGCGACAGCCAAAACCAAAATGGCTCTCACCAGAAACCCAAAAATAATTGTGACCGGAAACCTTCATGACCCGCAAAAAACTTCAGATCCGTGTATTGGATGAGCGTATTGGCCAAAGCATAGCGTTTCCCGCCTATGCCACCGATGGCTCTGCGGGCCTGGATTTGCGTGCCTGTTTGTCGCAGCCTCTGGTGCTGGATCCGGGCGACACCCAGCTGATTGGTACTGGCTTGGCGATTCACATTGCGGATCCAGCTCTGGCTGCGCTGATACTCCCGCGCAGCGGCCTGGGCCACAAACATGGCATTGTATTGGGCAATCTGGTCGGATTGATCGATTCCGATTACCAGGGCGAGTTGATGGTGTCTTGCTGGAACCGCGGCCAAACCCGGTTTACTGTTGAGCCCGGAGAACGCCTGGCGCAACTGGTGCTGGTCCCGGTAGTACAAGCTGAATTCGAAGTGGTTGATGAATTCGACAGCAGCCATCGGGGTACGGGTGGATTTGGCTCAACCGGCCGCAACTAGCGTTGGTGATCGGCAACAGCGCCCCAAGTAGCTGCGTTGCAGCTATACTTTGAGAATTAGTTCAACAAGACCGTCGCAATCACCAGGCCCGCAAGTGAGCGTGAGCCGGAACAATGACAAACGCAGGAAAGATCCATGAAGCTGGGCAAAAAAAAGACCCCGGACAGCCAGGCCCCGGACCATTCTAAGGATGCCAAGCCCTCGATGCGGGCAAAAAAACCGTCTGCCAAATCCGATGAGGGCGCGGGTTCAGCGAACCGCATGCGAACACTGGGCAGTGTCGCTTTGAGCCAGGCATCGATTGTTGTTGTTGCCACTGCTCTGGCTTTGGCCCTGGTTTTTTTCCTGATTTTGCAGCCGGCCAGTGAGCAACAGTTCGAGGTAACGGCCCAGGCGGCGGCTGACAACGCCGCAATCCGGATTAACAGCTACCTGTCGCTGTTACAGCAAAGCGTGCAGGGCCTGGCAACGCAGCCCGGCCTTGTCGATACCGTCAGCAGTGGCGGCGATCTGTTGCAGGCTGCGACGCAGTTACAAAACAGCTTGCCCGGTGTCGCCGCCGTTTATGTCTTTCCACGTCGTGCCATCCCGCGCTCCGCCACCAACGACCCAATGTTGGGCTTTGCCGGTCTGGAGTTGGCGCGCAAGGCGGAAACCGGGCGCCCGCTTTTTCCGGATGCTTTTCCCCGCGACAACCACTGGTTCATCCATCTGGCCGCGCCGGTAAAAATGTCGGGCGACAATCCCGTAGCCGGCACCTTGTTAATGGTGTTTGACGCGACCAGCCTGCAGCTCCTGTTGGCAGAAGGCCAGAATAACGGCGCCCTGGCGCTGCGCCAGACCGTATCAGGAATGACCAGCATCTTGTTAAGTCAAGGCAGCGGCGTCGGAGAGCCTCGCGTTGTGACCCTGAAAAATCCGGATTGGAGCATTGCGTACACGCCCGCAGGGCAGGCGAAAATGCCGATAAACATTCTGTTGGCAGCGTTGCTGCTGGCGGTTCCGCTGCTGGTTGCAGCCATCGCGGTTTGGGTGTTGCTTAACCGTGCGCAGCGCTCGTTACGCCAAGACACTACCCTGGTTATCGAATGGGCTCATAAAGCTTACTCCGGTGAGCGCAGCAAGTTACCGGCTTTGCGCTGGGACGCAGTCGCGTCGCTCGCCGAGGTGCTTTATCGATTGTCCCAGGTCGTAGAAAAGCGTATCAGCAAGGCCGGTGAGAGCGCTCGCCCGGCAGCTGCGGATAAGAAACGGCCCACTGCAGAGGCTGAACCACTGTTCCAAGATAAAGACCTACCCAATGTGGATATGCTTGATGGCGACGAAGACGTTTTGGGTTTTGGCGCTGTGTCTGCCGAACCGTTGTTCGGTGCCGGCGCCTTGCCTGATTTAGAAGAGCTGGACCAGGCGCCGACGCTGTCAGCGGATATTTTCCGTGCTTACGACATTCGCGGCATTGTTGACGAAACCCTGACCGAAGCCGGCGTTAAACTGATCGGTCGGGCGATTGGTTCAGAGGCTTTGGCACGGGGCGTCAGCGCGCTGTGCGTGGGTTACGACGGTCGCCATTCCAGCCCTGGGCTGGCAGACGCGGTTGCTCAGGGGCTGATGGCCAGTGGGTGCAATGTTATACACGTTGGCGCGGTACCCACTCCGGTGTTGTATTTCGCCACTCACCAGCTTGATACAGGCTCCGGTGTCATGGTTACCGGGAGTCATAACCCGCCCAACTACAACGGCCTGAAGATCATGCTTGGCGGTGAAACCCTGTCTGGCGATGCCATTAAAGCCCTGCACCAGCGCATTCTTAACGGGAACCTGGCTCAGGGTGCCGGCAGTCAGTCGTCGGAAGACGTAAGGCGTGCCTATCTGGACACCATTGTTGGCGACATTGCCGTTGCCGCGCCGCTGAAAGTGGTGGTAGACGCCGGTAACGGCATCGCCGGTGAGCTGGGCCCTATGCTGATTGACGAGCTGGGCTGTGACGTTATTCCGCTGTATTGCGATGTTGATGGCGACTTCCCCAACCACCACCCGGATCCGGGAAAACCCGAGAATTTGCGGGACCTGATCGCTAAGGTTGAACAGGAAGGGGCTGATTTGGGTATTGCCTTTGATGGCGATGGTGACCGCATTGGCGTGGTAACTAACCGCGGCCGCATTATCTGGCCCGACCGCCTGTTGATGCTGTTTGCCCGCGATGTGGTGTCACGCAACCCCGGTGCCGACGTGTTGTACGACGTAAAATGCAGCCGTCGCCTTGCAGGGGTGATATCCCAAGCTGGCGGCCGGCCAGTTATGTGGAAAACCGGCCATTCGCTGATGAAAGCCAAAATGCGGGAAACCGGTGCTTTGCTGGCCGGGGAGATGAGCGGTCACATATTTTTTGCCGAACGCTGGTATGGTTTTGATGATGGCCTTTACGCTGCTGCGCGTTTATTGGAGATTCTCGGTATTGAAGACCGCCACAGCGATGAAGTGTTCGAGGATTTCCCCGAGGACATCAGCACGCCGGAGCTGAATATCGAAGTCACCGAAGCGTCTAAATTCGGCATTGTTGAGCGTTTGAGTGCTCAGGGTGAATTTGGCGACGGCAGTATCAGCACGATTGACGGGGTGCGGGTGGAGTATGGCGACGGCTGGGGCCTGTGCCGGGCCTCCAATACCACACCGGCGCTGGTGCTGCGTTTTGAAGCAGAATCCAAAGAGGCGCTGGAACGCATCAAAACCGTGTTTCGTGAGCAGCTTCGGCAAGTGGCACCAGAGCTGAATGTCACATTCTGAACCCTCGTGGTGAAATCCGAATTTTATAACAGTAAGGCAGAAGCATGTCGTTGAATCGTGAAACAGCCGTTCAGGTAGCGTCAGTACTCAGCAAGGGGCTGCCCTATATCCAGCGCTTTACCGGTAAGACCGTGGTCATCAAATACGGCGGCAACGCCATGGAAAACGAGGACCTTAAAAGCAGTTTTGCCCGTGATGTGGTGCTGATGAAGTTGGTGGGTATCAATCCCATTGTAGTGCACGGCGGCGGGCCGCAGATTGGTGAATTGCTGGCGCGATTAAATATCGAGTCACGCTTTGTGAACGGTATGCGGGTGACCGACGCCCAGACGATGGACGTGGTTGAAATGGTGCTTGGCGGCCAGGTTAATAAGGAAATTGTGTCGCTGATCAACGCCGAGGGCGGCACGGCCATTGGCTTGACCGGAAAAGACGCCAATTTGATCCGCGCCCGCAAACTGGAAGTGGTTGATCGCAGCCCGGAGCTGGAGCGTCCCGAAATTATTGATATCGGCCGTGTGGGTGAGGTCGTCAGTGTAAACGTGAGCGTTATCGACATGCTCACCCGCGGCAACGTGATACCGGTTATTGCCCCTATCGGCGTTGGCCCGGATGGCAAGTCTTACAACATCAACGCTGACTTGGTGGCCGGTAAAGTAGCTGAAGCCATGAAAGCCGAAAAACTCATTCTTCTGACCAACGTTTCCGGTTTAAAAAGCAAAGAGGGCAAGGTGCTGACCGGTTTGACCGCCAGCCAGGTCAACGACCTGATTGAAGACGGAACCATCCACGGTGGCATGTTGCCGAAAATACGTTGCGCTTTAAGTGCGGTTGAAAACGGCGTGCGCACGTCGCACATTATTGACGGCCGTGTGGCCAATGCGTGCTTGCTCGAAATCTTCACCGACGAAGGTGTGGGTACCTTGATCTCCAGGAACTGATCTCTAAAAACGGATCCTATGTGCAAGGAGTAAAGGCATGAAACGCCTGTTGTTATGGCTGCTGATTTTAACCGTTCTGGCCTGGGCCGGTTACAAGGGCAGCGTCTGGTGGCTTGCGGATCAGCGTATGAATGAGGCGCGGCTGGCCTTGAACCATTACGGTGTGCTGGAGCGCGGCGCAATCCATTCAGGCGTGCGCGGTCGGTTATTGCTAAAAGGCAGCCAGTGGCAAGACTTCCGCCTGACCCAGCCGCTTACTGTGCCCTTTGCAGAGTTAACCGCTCGTTCACCGGTATCATTAATCAATCTGTTGAATACCCCGTCTGCGGAGGCGTCGTACACGCTGAAGCTGGAAGGCCTGGGCCTGGCGCTCGATGCAACCATGTTCCGCAATTGGGTAACGGCTCAAGGCGCGAACAGTGACGGCAAAGCGGCGCTCTTCGCTCTGTCTTGCGCGCGAGACCCACGCCAACGCTTAAGTAGTGGTGACTTGATACGCATGGGCATTGGCGAAATGACCGGCGAGGCGCTGTTGCGTCAAAACGAACAGGGCTTTTACGCCGAACTGATCACCGACGAGCTCGGCAGTGTTGAATTGAACTGGCCTACCGCCTGGGTAGACTGGCGGGCGCCCCAAGAGGCGCTGGCTCGTAGTTCGCTAGACATCACTCTGCGCGACGGCGGTGTCATGCGACGCGTGGCTGCTTGGTGCGCTCGCGAGGCTGGCCTTTCAACCGAACAATGGGCTGGTCGTTCGGTGGCCCAGTTACGTTTGGGGCTGCTGGCGCGGGGCTGGCTAGCCAGTTCGCAGTTGCTAGCACTGTACCGCCAATGGTTGCTCGAGGGCGGCGAATTGCAAGCCACGCTGAGGTTGGCCGAACCCGCTCTGGGGTTGCCCATTTACACGGAAGAAACCAACGCATCCAGCCGCGTTGGTGCGACCGTATATTATAACGATGCGAGCGTGCCCGATGTGTTTCTGTTAAGCGATAGCAGCCTTTCGGCAACGCCACAACAACCGGTGTTTACGGCGCAACAGCCGCAAACGGCATCCGCCGAGGGCTGGTTGGTGCAGCCTGTCGCGGCAGCGGAGCAATGGCTTGGGCAAAAAGTCAGGGTTACGCTGCGCAACAACAATCGTGTAGCGGGCCGACTGGTGCGAGTAACCAACGATGAAATTGAGGTAGCTCGTCTGGTGGCCGGCGGCGAAGTGGCTTACCCCATGCAGCGTGTTGCGGTTGCTGGCCTCGAAGTATGGCGGCGTAACCGGCCGCTGAATTCAAACAATAATGATTGACGGAGAACCCGCAATGGCTCAGTTGACGGCAGTTCCAAGCAGTGCTGCGAGCGGTGGAGTTATGCCGCCATCTATTCGGGAGATGTTGACTGCGTTGATTGCAGCACCCTCAATTTCCAGCTCCTCGGCGAAGTGGGATTCCACTAATCGTGGTGTGATTGATTTGCTGGCGCAGTGGCTGGGGCCCATGGGTTTTGCTGTGGAAATTCTGCCGGTGCCAAACATGCCCGGCAAGTTCAATCTGATTGCCACCCTGGGCAGCGGTTCCGGCGGCCTGGTGTTGGCAGGGCACACCGACACGGTTCCTTACGACGAAAAACGTTGGCACAGCGATCCGTTCACACTGACCGAACGGGATAACCGCTGGTATGGCCTTGGCACCTGCGATATGAAAGGGTTTTTTGCCCTCGCCATTGATGCCGCCAGCGAGTTTGTAGGTCAACCATTGCAGCAACCGCTGATCATTGTTGCGACCGCCGACGAAGAAAGCTCGATGAACGGCGCTCGCGCTCTGGCGGAGGCGGGTAAGCCGAAGGCGCGTTATGCGGTGATTGGAGAGCCCACCAGCTTGCGCCCGATTCGTATGCACAAAGGCATCATGATGGAACGCTTGGTGTTCGAGGGGCAGGCAGGGCATTCCTCTAATCCTGAGCTGGGCCGCAATGCGCTGGAAGGCATGCACCAGGCGATGGGCGAGCTGCTGGTCCTGCGCTCCCAGTGGCAGCAGCAGTATCGCAATCCGAATTTTGACGTTCAGGTGCCAACCTTGAACCTTGGCTGCATACACGGTGGCGACAACCCCAATCGCATCTGCGGTCGATGTGAGTTGCACTTTGACTTACGCCCGCTACCCGGTATGGATATGGATGCTCTGCGCCAGGCCATTCTGGAGAAGGTAGCGCCAGTGGCCAGTGAACGCGGCCTGAAACTCAAGTTTGAACCATTATTTGACGGCGTGCCGCCGTTTGAAACAGCAGCGGATGCCGCTCTGGTTGCAGCCTGCGAAAAACTCACTGGCCACACCGCAGGGTCGGTCGCCTTCGCGACAGAGGCGCCGTGGCTGCAGCGTTTGGGTTTGGAAACTCTGGTGATGGGCCCAGGCTCTATCGACCAGGCTCACCAGCCCGACGAGTTTCTGGCGCAATCACAGGTTGCACCGACCGTTAACATACTGCGTCAGCTTGTGAGGCAGTTTTGTTTGTAATATTCCTTTTGCCCGGAGATTTGAATTGAACGCCAA
Organism: Marinobacter sp. M1C; assembly: GCF_023314135.1. Taxonomy (NCBI): domain Bacteria; kingdom Pseudomonadati; phylum Pseudomonadota; class Gammaproteobacteria; order Pseudomonadales; family Marinobacteraceae; genus Marinobacter; species Marinobacter sp. M1C. The sequence continues at coordinate 4,272,075 of NZ_CP092289.1, read as the reverse complement.
CGGTTGGTTGCACGGCTTTCGCCATTCGTCGCCTTACATTAATGCCCACCGCGGCCGTACCGTGGTACTGACCCTGCCGGGCGATGCCATCAGTCAGGAAAATTTCATCAATATCGTTCACGATATTGCCTTGCTGAGCAGCTTGGGCGTGCGATTAGTCGTAGCGTTCGGTGCCCGCTCCCAGATACAACAACGGCTGGAAGACGCTGGCCTTGAGTCCACCTTTGCCCGCGGCTTACGGGTAACCACCGAACAGCAATTGCCGCTGGTGATGGAAGCCATAGGCGGATTGAGGGCATACATAGAGAGCCAGTTGTCTATGGGCCTGGTCAGTTCGCCCATGCACAATGCCCGCATACGGGTGTGCAGTGGCAACTATGTGACCGCTAAACCGGTTGGCGTATTAGACGGTATTGATTTTGGTTATACCGGCAAAGTTCGGCGCGTTGATGTTTCCGGTATCGAAAAGCTGCTCGACCAGGGTCAGATCGTGTTGTTACCGCCCATGGGTTTCTCACCCACCGGTGACGTATTCAACCTGTCCTACGAAGACGTTGGAAGCCAGGTAGCCGCCGCTTTGCGCGCTGAAAAGCTGATGATTTTTATCGACGACCCCGGCCTGTTGACGGAGGACGGCACGCTGGTGCGTGAATTATCTGCGGCTCAGGCAGCCGACCAGTTGAGTGCGGGCCAGGTGACAGGTCACGATGCCGAGCTGTTAAAAGCGGCTTGCGATGCTTGTGTCAAGGGTGTGCGCCGCGCCCACATCATCAGCTATCTGGACGACGGTGCGCTGCTCAAGGAACTGTTTACCCGTGATGGTTCCGGTACGCTGGTCAGTGGTGACACTTACGAGCAGATCCGAGCTGCCAGGGTAGAAGACGTAGGAGGTATTACCAATTTGATTTATCCGCTGGAAGAGCAGGGCATTCTGGTGCGGCGCTCGCCGGAAATGCTGGAAACCGAAATTGGCCGTTTTGTTGTGGCCGAACGCGACGGCACCATTGTTGGCTGTGCCGCGCTGTACCCCTACGGCCAAGATGACGCCGGCGAGCTGTCGTGTTTTGCAGTGGACCCCAATTATCGCCGTGCAGGACGCGGCGATGAACTACTGTTGATGATTGAACAGCAGGCTCGTGATCAGGGTTTGCAGCGCCTGTTTGTGCTGACCACGCAAACCGAGCACTGGTTTCGCGAGCGGGATTTCAAAGCGATGCCGGTGCAGTCACTGCCGGGTCCGAGACTGGCGGTTTACAACACCCAGCGAAACTCCAAAGTTTTTTGTAAAGTTCTTTGAGTAACGAGTTGATGGAATCTACAGAACGACGCAGTAGCCCCAGAAAACCCATAAAACTTGCGGCCCAACTGGATTTGGGGCGCGGTGAAAATTGGCCGTGCCAAATCGCCGATTTTTGTGCAGAGGGCTTGTTTATCCGCTATTCCCAAGCGGTTTCCCAGAAGCTTGACGCCGCTTTCGGCGACGCTGGAGGGCAGAGCCTGCTGGTGCGTTTTCGCGGCTCGGACAGTTCCGGGGTGCCTGGCCAGCGCCATCAGTTGCAGGTACAGATGCGTCATCGCGTTGAAAATGCTATGGGCGTGTGTTTTGTGCAGGCCAACGCGGTGGCCGTCAGTGCCATGTTGCAGCAGTGCAGTGGCGCACGCGTAGCAGGCTATGCGCATTTGCGTGCACCCAGCGAGCGGGTGCAATTTGTGCTGCACCAGTGCGCTAAAGCCGTGGTGCGGTTTATTGATTCTTTAATGCAGGAATGCCTGAATCAAACCGTTGCTGCACTTCAGGCTCACGCCCGCGAGGCGGGTAACAACCAGCTGGCCAACGAACTGATGGACGCCTCTGGTCAGTTGAATAGCCGCCAACGCCTGGTGTGGCAGCAAATGGCAAAAAGTCTGGAATCTCCGCTAAAGCCGGCACCCAAAGCGGGGCCAGCTGGCTCACTGGCGGTGGTCGACAAAAGCGAATTTGAAGACTGGCTCAGCCTGCGGGTGATGATAACCAGGGCGGACACGCTGTACCGAGGTTCGTTGTTGCAGTTGAAGTTGCGCCTGGACAGCCTGAACGTTGCAAATGCGACTGGCCATACCAATCCGCTTGGTCCGTCATTGGTATGTGAATCATTTCGGGATGGGCTGGCCCCCCTGCGAATGTCTCGCGAAGTTGAAAAGGTTGCCTTCGGTGTGTTCGAACACACCGTTCTGCAGCAATTGGAACCGCTTTATGCTGAGCTAAATAACATATTAATTCGCCAAGATGTTTTGCCCGATCTGGACTTGACTAAATACCTGGCTGATGTTCAGCGTTGCGAATCAGCATTTGAAGCGAGCAAGCCCGCCGAGCGACCCGCGCAGCAGGCGGCGCCCAGAACAGGGCCTAACACGGAGCCGGTGGTAGAATCCCAGACAAAGCCACAGCCGGCGGCCCGATCCCGCCCGGCGCCAGAGCCCGGTTCTGGCGAGAAATCCGTTCAATTTCAGGAGCACGCCCGGCTTGCTCGCCATGCGTTTAGCACGGTGCGCAACCTGCTAGATACCTTGGCGAGCAGTCGCGCTGCGAAAAGCCAGGTGCGCGCCGATGAGTTCCCGGCGAACGCGTCGCCCTTAAGCAATGCCCAGTTGCAGCAGCAGCTGCAGCAGCTACAGACCGTGGCGTTGCCAGCCAACGATAGTGCAGCCAGTTTGCGGGAGCGCGTGGTCAGCAAGGTGCGCGCAGACGGTCAGGGCAAGCTTGATACCGAACAGCAGGGTGCGGTGGATGTGGTGGACCGTTTTTTTGAAAGCCTGCGCGAGAGCCCGAAACTGGACGAATCCACTCATCGCCACCTGCGCCAACTGGAAGTTCCGGTGCTGAAAGTGGTGATGCGTGACCCGGACTTTTTTGAAGACCAGCAAAGCCCGGTTCTTGGAGTGCTTAACCGTTTGGCCCAGCTTGGTAGCCGCGGCAGCAGAGTCAACCCGGTTATTCAACGCCGGGTGGAAGAGTTAATTCAGTCTATTGTGACCGGCTTCGAGCACGACTTGGGTGTATTTGAGCGCGCGGCGGAAGAGTTGGAAGAGCTGATTGAGCGTCAGAAAAGGGTGTATCAGCGCAACGTTGAGCGGGTTAAGGCGGCTGCTGAAGGCGCACAAAAAGTCGCCGAGTCGAAACAGGCGGTAGAAGACACTCTGCAGGCCCGGCTGGCGGGTAAAACCGTGCCAAAAGCGCTTGATAGCCTGCTGGCCGGTGGTTGGCGTGATTTGCTGTCGCTAACCTGGATCCGCCATGGGCCAGACAGCACGTTATGGCAAGATTATCTGGGCGCAGTGGATTCCTTGGTGCTGTTTACCAAAGATCCGGGCAGCGAGATTAATCTGCCGGAGTTGCTGCGTACCATTCAGGATGGCTTATCCTCTATTTCAAGCAGTCACTTGCCGTCTGCTCAGATTCGTGACGAACTGCGTCAGTTTCTGGTGCGCGATCCAAAATCGGCGCCGGAGGTGTTGGCCATACCGGAAGCGCCCGCAGCGCCGTCGCGTCTGCGCACCCTGCCTGAACAGGGGCAACGCTGGCGCAAGCGTGTTCAAGAGCTGCATACCGGTGACTGGCTGCGTGATCAACATCCCTCGAACGAACCGTTTTACATTCGCCTGGTGTGGATTGCCCGTGATTTTCAGCGTCTGGTGTTTGTGAACCATCAGGGCATGCGGGTGGTAGAGCTGGAACTGGATACGCTGGCGGATAAAATGCGCCAGGGCCATATTGTGCCAGACCCACACTATCAGCGGCCGTTGGTGGACGAAGGCCTGGACCGTATGGTGCGCAAAGTGTATGACCAGCTGGCCAGCGCCGCCAGCCACGATGAGCTTACCGGCTTATTGGAGCAGCGCGAGTTTGAGCGCCAGTTGGATCAGCAATTGACCTGCTGGCAAACGCCGCGAACCCTGTTGCGGCTGAGTCTGCGAAACTTCAGTAAGTTCAACGACGGTGCTGGCGAGCAAGCAGGTGACTCTTTGCTGCAGCAGATTGCGGCCATGTTGTCTGCGTGCTGTGCTGAAGACACTCCGATCGCGCGCCTGTCAGGCGCACAATTTGCGCTGTTGCTGCCGGCAGAGGATGCCATGGCCCTGACCCGCCAGCTAAGCCAGCAGGTTTCAGCACTGCAACCGATGCTGCGAGAGAAACCGTTCGGTCTGGAGTTGGGTGCAGCTTTGGTGCCGCAGTTGGAAACACTGTTGAACCCCTTGCTCTGGCTGGAAGCCGCCGAGCAAACATTGCACGAAAGCGGCAGTAAGCGAGAGGTCGTTGGGGAATATCGCCCGGCGCCTGCAGATAAGGCCCAGCAACAAAAAATTGTGGCGAAAGTGGCCGGCCTGCAGGGCCAACAGCAGGAGCATCTGTTGCTGCGGTGCCAAAAAATTATCCCTTTGCATCCCGAAACCCGCAGGCTGACCCAATACGATATTTTAACCGGCGTTTATGATGACGACGGCAATCTGGTTGGCGGTAAAGATTTTATCCGTTTGGCTGAGCGCTACGACCAGATTCAGGCACTGGACCGCTGGGTGGTGGGCACCATGCTCGACTGGCTGGAGCACAAAGTAGATGATTTGCAGCAATTTGGTGGCATTGTTATCAATCTGTCTGGACATTCGCTGAATGACCCAGCGCTGCTGGAGTTTATTTACGAGAAGCTGAGCGAGCGTGAAGCACCCATCGAGCGTTTGTGCTTTGAGATTACCGAAGCCTCGGCGGTACGCGATATGGTGGCGCTGGCGGGATTCGTACGTGAAATGAAAGAGCTTGGGTGCAGTTTTTGCCTGGGTAATATGGGCAATGGTCCAGACTCTTTCCAAGCATTGCGGTCGCTGCCGGTAGACATGCTGAAAATCGACAGCGCGCTGACGGCGAATCTTGCCAACAGCCAGAGCGATCAGACCATGTTACGTTCGATGGTGGAAATGGCGCATTATCTGGAGCGCGAGGTGATTGTAACCCAGGTAGAGTCCCGCGAGCTGCTGGCATTGCTAGTCCAGCTAGGTGTGGATTACGCTCAAGGTACAGCCATTGAAAAGCCCGGCATGCTGGACAGCCTGGTATAACCGCGGAAGCCAGAAGTTTATGTCGAAACGCCATCCTATTATTGCCGTTACCGGTTCATCCGGTGCCGGCACCAGTACCACCGGCCGAATTTTTCGCCGCATGTTCGACAGCGAGGAATTGAGCGCCGCCATGGTGGGTGGCGACAGTTTCCATCGCTATACTCGTGAGCAGATGGCGCGGCTGGCGGCCAAAGGACAGTTCGGTGCCCGCAATCACTTTGCCCTGGGTGCCAATCACATCGACCGCTTGGAGTCGCTGTTTTACGATTACAGCCTGACCGGTAACGGGCGCTACCGCCAGTACGTGCACGATGAAGACTTTGCGCTGGTGGCAGAGGGCAATAAACCCGGCAGCTTCACACCCTGGCAGGACCTGCCGCCCGAAACCAGCTTGCTGTTTTACGAAGGCTTACACGGTGGCGTGGTCAGCGATGCCTTTAACATCGCCCAATACGTTGACCTATTGATTGGCGTAGTGCCGATTGTAAATCTGGAATGGATCCAGAAAATTCACCGCGACACTCACAAACGTGGTTACAGTCAGGAAGCGGTGGTTGAAACCATTCTTAACCGCATGAACGACTACGTTCATGACATAGTGCCGCAGTTTTCCCACACCCACATCAACTTCCAGCGGGTGCCCCTGGTGGATACATCCAACCCGTTTGTTGTGCGTGATGTACCCACCGAAGACGAAAGCATGCTGGTGATTCACTTCCGCGACGCCCGCGAGGTGGATTTCCCCTATCTGCTACAGGTGATTCCCAACAGCGTGTTGTCGCGCCACGATACCCTGGCAATTCCCGGTACAAAAATGAGCCTGGCCATGGAGTTGATTGTGCGGCCTATGGTGCAACGGCTGATCGCACAGAAAGCCTTCGCCTGAATCTGTTCAAAGTGAATAAGCTAGTTGGCCTGATGCACCTCATGGCTGTGGGTGATGTCTACCCCGCCACTGGCCAGCATGATGGACGCTGAGCAGTACTTTTCGGCGGACAAAGCCACCGCCCGTGCTACCTGGTTGTCTTTAAGATTGTTGCCGGTCACCACGAAGTGCAGGTGAATTTTTGTGAACACTGCCGGCACCGCGTCGGCTCGTTCTGCGCTCAGCTCGGTGTGGCAGGCAGTGACGTCCTGACGGCTTTTTTTCAGAATGCTCATGACATCAAACGACGAACATCCGCCCAGCCCCATCAGTACCATTTCCATTGGTCGCGGGCCGCGATTCTGGCCCCCTAGGTCTGCTGGTCCGTCCAGCTGAACGCTGTGGCCGCTGGCGCTGGTCGCTTTGAAGCTGACGTCGCCGGTCCAGTCGATGGTTGCTTTCATCACAGGCTCTCCGCAGGTGTTATTGAGTGTTAATTCCGCCATGGGCGGCAATGGAAACGAATGCGCAAGATGCTAGCACAGAGCGGGTGAAGCGACAGCATCGGCGATAATTAACACAGGGCTAAGCTGCAGCCTGAACTTGACCGGGCTACCGATTGTTGCTGCCCGGAAGGTGCTAACGTGCGTTAAGGATGAAAAATCTGTAAGAAAAGCGCTATGATCAGGTCAAGATATTCCAGTGTTCATTTTTACAGAGGTGCTGCGCAAGCCATGGCCACAATTTTAAAGCCTATTGATGATCGTACCAAACACCTGGATTATTTCCTGTCGCAATGCCATCGCCGTCGTTTCCCGGCGAAAAGCACCATCATTTACGCGGGTGACAAGAGCGACTCGCTGTTTTTCATCGTGAAGGGCTCGGTAACGGTCATTATTGAGGATGAAAACGGGCGTGAAATGATCATGGCCTACCTGAACGTCGGCGACTTCTTTGGCGAGATGGGGCTATTTGACAACCTGGATTGTCGCAGTGCCTGGGTAAAAGCCAAAACCGAGTGCGAAGTGGCGGAAATCAGTTACACAAAATTTCGTGAGATTGCCCAGCAGGACCCAAAGGTTTTGTATTTCATTGGCGAGCAGGTGGCATCGCGCCTGCGTGAGACCACTCGCAAAGTGGGCGATCTGGCGTTTCTGGATGTTACCGGCCGAGTCGCTCGAACCCTGCTGGACCTGTGTAAGCAGCCAGACGCCATGACCCATCCGGACGGTATGCAGATCAAGATTACCCGGCAAGAGATTGGCCGCATTGTGGGCTGCTCCCGTGAAATGGTTGGGCGGGTATTGAAAACTCTGGAAGAGCAGGGCTTGGTGCGGGTAAAAGGTAAGACCATGGTAGTTTACGGTACTCGCTGAGTCGTTTCCCGGCTGTGGCTCTAACGTTGGCCAAACGGGCGGATCAGTCAGCCAGAGCCGCTGCTTTTATCTGCAACCATATGGGCTTGCCCGAGGTCAGTTCCAGAGCATGTACGGAGCGAGTGGTCAAACGCGCCAAAAATGGCGTATTGCCGGCGAGCACCCGCACCAGCGACGTGCCAGGACTTATTTCTTCTGCAATTTCATCGATTCGGCCTTGAATCAAATTCTGGATGCTCTGGTCATGGTTGGCGCTGAGCGCCAGGCTGACATCCCTTGCCAGTACCTGAACCCGCACATCGCTGCCTACCGAAATGCGCGGCTCGCTGGGAAGCCACAGTTGGCCGCCGTCAAATACCGCAAGGCTAAGATGCCACTGGGTATCTTGAGTGGTAATGCGGGCCGGCAGAATAATGGCAGCGCCTTCTTCCAAACCAAAGGGCTGATCGGTGCGCGCCAGGGTCTGTTGTAGAGACCCACTGGCCGTTACCTGCCCCTGGTTCAGCATAACAACGTGATCTGCCAGCCTGGCGACCTCAGTCACTGAGTGGGACACGTACAAAATTGGAATAGCGAGGGTGTCACGCAGGCGTTCCAGGTAGGGCAGGATTTCCCGCTTGCTGGCTTGGTCCAGTGCCGACAATGGCTCGTCCATCAGCAGCAACTGGGGGCTGGTCAGCAGGGCGCGGGCGATAGCCACGCGTTGGCGTTCGCCGCCCGATAACTTTTGCGGCATACGCCTCAGCAGGTGCGCCAGCCCCAGCCATTCTACCGCTTGGTCAAACTGAATCCGGCGCTGGCTAACGGGCACCCGGCGGTAACCGTAGTTCAGGTTGCGCTCTACCGACAAATGCGGAAACAATGAGGTCTCCTGAAACACGTAAGCCAGCGGGCGCTGATGCACGGCGCGACTTTCATGGGCGTTGTGCCAGGTGTCACCGTTCACCACCAGTTCACCGTTGGCAGGCTGCAGCCCGGCGATGCAGCGTAACAAGGTAGTTTTGCCGCAGCCGGAGTGTCCGAACAGCGCGGTTAATCCGCTACCCGGTAAATTCAGATTCACATTCAGGGTAAAGTCACCAATGCGGCAGTGAAAGCGCACCAGAATATTTTTACTTGTGCTCATTTCATCATTCCCGAGTGCACGCGGCCATTCAGTGAATACAGCGCCACTAACACCACAAACGAGAACACCACCATACCGCCGGCGAGCCAGTGGGCCTGGGTGTATTCAATGGCTTCAACGTGGTCGTAGATGGCCACTGACAACACTTTGGTTTCCCCCGGGATATTGCCGCCAATCATCAGTATCACGCCAAATTCGCCAATAGTGTGGGCAAAGGTGAGCACGGCGGCGGTCAAAAATCCCGGGCGGGCCAGTGGCATCACCACGGTAAAGAATCGGTCCATGGGCGAGGCTCGTAACGTAGCGGCTACTTCCAGAAGCTGGTTGTTGATGCCGATAAAGGCGTTTTGCAGGGGTTGCACGGTAAACGGCAGTGAGTAAATCACCGACGCTACCACCAAACCCTCAAAAGTGAATGGCAGTAGCCCAAGGCCCAGCTGTTCGGTAAGTTGCCCTACAACGCCTTTAGGCCCCATCAGCAGCAATAAATAGAACCCCAGAACCGTAGGCGGCAGCACCAAAGGTAAGGCCACTACCGCAGCGATCGGCTGGCGTAGCCAGTGTTGGCTACGGGCCAGCCACCAGGCAATTGGCGTACCCACCACCGTCAGTATCAAGGTAGTCATGGTCGCCAGTTTCAGGGTCAGCCACACGGGCTCCCAGTAAGTTGCCATCATCGTTACGGGCCTATGTTCGCGTCAGTCGGGAATGTCGTAACCGTAGTCTTTTATAATTTTTAGCGCTTGCGGGCTGCGTAAAAATTCCAGCCATTGGCGCGCAACAGGCTTGTCTTTGCCGTGGTTCAGTAGCACCGTTTGTTGGTTGATGGGCGCGTACATCTGCTGCGGCACCACCCACAGAGTGCCATTACTGTTTTGCCAGGCGTTCACCTGAGACAGCGCCACGAAGCCTGCCTGGGCGTTGCTGGTGGCCACAAATTGAAAGGCCTGTGCGATGGAGTCACCGCGCACCAGGCGCGGTTGCAGGGCGTCCCACAGGCTCATGTTTTCCAACACCTGCTGCGCGGCAAGGCCATAAGGCGCGGTTTTCGGATTGGCGATGGCCAGGCGTTTGAAGTCAGCGCTGGCCAGCCAGTTTTGGGGGTCGCTGAACACATCAGGTTCCGGGCTCCACAACGCTAATCTGCCGCGGGCGTAGGTAAAGCGGCTACCGGCAACCGCGCCGCCGGTGTTTTCCAGCATCTGCGGGCGCTCACTGTCTGCGGCCTGAAACACGTCAAAGGGCGCGCCGTTTTCTATCTGGGCGTAGAGCTTACCGGTGGAACCATAACTGGCGGCAACTGAGTGACCGGTGGTTTCTTCAAACAAGGCAATAAGGTAGCGGGTGGTGTCAGTAAAGTTAGCGGCGACCGCAATGCGTAACGGTTCGGCGCCGGCCAGGTTGCCAGCAAAGATCAGCAGCGCAGCGGCAAGGGGGCCTAAAATCGGACGGCTGTAAGTGAACATGCAGTGAGTCTCTGTATTCTAGTGGATTAGACAGGCTGCGTATGACGGTTTGGCAAGAAACCGGTACGAGTACGACTGGCGCGTTAACATGATGCCATCAAGCTCAGTAAAAGACAGGGTAATGGAATGAATTTTAATAGAATTTTAGTCGTTGCTAGCGCGGTCAGTTCGGCGCTTTTTCTCAGCGCTTGCGCCATCACGCCGGATGCCACTCAAGAGAGCGTTACAACGGAAAGCTTGCTGCAAGGCGGCGAATGAATTGTGGAAGATTTAGCGGGTAAAGGCATTATCGACAGCTCGTATATCAGCATCGTGTTCATGGAGGAAAATCGGGTAGGGGGTAGAATGTAAATCAGGTCCGCTTTGGTGATCACGGGGAGTTGCTGCTGAGCACCCCTTCGGGCGACACTATTCGGGCTTTTCAGTCGTCATCCAGGCCATAGTGGTGATATTCACAGTATAGAGGTATTCGCAATGATAAAAATCTTCGAAACAAAAACCGCACCCAACCCACGGCGTGTGCGCATGTTTATGGCAGAAAAGGGCCTGTTGGATGTGGCTGAATTTGTACAAATTGATCTGCAAAAAGGCGAAAACCTGACGCCTGAATTTGCCGCCCGCAACCCGTTCAAAAAAGTGCCGGTGATGGAATTGGACGATGGCACTGCGGTGGCCGAAACCATGGCGATTTGTCGTTATTTCGAGGAAAGCTACCCTGATTCGCCTACATTATTGGGTGACACGGCGTTGGAAAAAACACGGATTGAACAGTGGTTGCGTTGGATAGATTTTTATTTTTTTATGCCCACGGGTATGTGCTTCCAGCACACCAGCGGGTATTTCAGTGATCGCATGAATCCGATTAAGGAATGGGGCGAGGACTGTGGCAAGGCGGTGGTGTCGTTCATGGCTTTTCTGGATGACCATTTGGCAGGCAAAGACTACATCTGCTGCGATCGTTTTACGGCTGCGGATATCAACGCGTTTGCTACCGTTGCTTTTGCGCGGGTGGTGAATATCCGTATCGCGCCAGAGCACTCGAACCTGCAGGCCTGGTTTGACCGCATTAAGGCAAGGCCTTCGGCGAAAGTTTAAATTCGCTACGAAACGGCTGGTATTGAGCTCGGGACGTCAGCTCCGGGTTCGACACTCACCACGCGGTTGCGACCGCCCTGCTTGGCCAGGTAGAGGGCGCTGTCGGCGCGCATGATGGTGGTGTCGATCTGCTCGCCGTTGCTATAGCAAGCGACTCCGAAACTAATGGTCTGCTCGATGCTGTGCCCGCCTACTGCCATAGGCACTCCCCCTAGAGCGCAGCGCAGCTTTTCTGCGACCGCCAGGGCACTGTCCAGTTCGGTGTCTGGCAAAACCACAAGCAGCTCTTCCCCTCCCCAGCGGCACACGATGTCACCGGCACGGACATGATCTTGCAGGCGGCTTGCGGTTTCGATCAGCACGCCGTCGCCCACATTATGGCCGTAGCTGTCGTTAACCCGCTTGAACTTGTCCAGGTCACCCAATATCAGGCTGAACGAATGCCCGTGGCGGGCATAACGAGCGACCAGTTGCTCAAGTGACATGTGAATGGCGTGGCGGTTGAGCAGTCCGGTTAGCTGATCGGTCGACGCCAGGCTTTTGAGCTGCTGCCGGGTTAGAAATTCGGAGCGCCGCAGTTGGCTGAGAGACCCGCTGACCACCATGCCCACAAAAATCATCACCAGCGGATCAAACAGAAACGGTATGAGCTGTTTTTCAACCTGGCGCAGGAATCCGTCATAAGCGGACTGCCACTGCGGGGGTATGGGCGTGCGGCGGAAGATCACGACAGGTCATCCTTGCGAACAGTGTTCACGGGCATGTATATATTTACGATAGTTAACTAAATACCTGCCGGTTACAGCCTCAAATATCCATTTTTGGCTGAACTGCGTCCGTTGAATATACCGCGTTAGCGACCATTGCGAAAAGGTCTATGCAAACAGTTCCTGCAGCTTGGCTCCCGGGTCAGGTGCGCGCATGAAGGACTCGCCGATTAGAAAGCCATAAATGCCGCGGCCGGTCATGGTTTCTACGTCGGCGCGGGTCATAATCCCGCTTTCGGTGATGGTGAGTCGCTCGGGGCCAATGCGCCGATGCAGGTCAAAGGTGGTTTCCAGCGATACCTCAAAGCTGTGCAGGTCGCGATTGTTAATGCCCACCAGCGGGGTGCTGAGGGTAAGGGCGTCTTCCATTTCTTCGCTGTTGTGAACTTCTACCAATACGTCGAGGCCTATTTCGTGGGCGATGCCTTCAAGTTCCTGCATCTGGCCTTTGGTTAGGCAGGCGGCAATCAGCAGTATGCAATCGGCGCCGATGCTGCGGGATTCATATACCTGGTAGGGCGATACCATAAAATCTTTGCGGATAACGGGCAGGCTGCAGGCGTTACGAGCGGCCACCATGTAATCTTCGTGGCCTTGGAAGAAGTCGTGGTCGGTGAGTACGGACAGGCAGGTGGCGCCGCCTTTTTCGTAGCTTTCGGCGATCTGCGCCGGCTCAAATGGGTCACGCAGTATGCCTTTGCTGGGCGACGCTTTTTTAATTTCGGCGATAACCGCAGGTTTTGAGGCTTCTATGCGCTGGCGCAAAGCCTTTGCAAAGCCGCGGGTGCCGGGTTGGTCGCCGGCTCGTGCTTTTAGGTCAGCCAGGCTGGCGGTGCGCTGACGCTGTTCGATTTCCTGCCATTTCCTGTCGACGATTTTGCGCAGGATGGTGGGCGTTTTGTCGTTCTGTGCGTTCATTTTTTTGGGTTCCGTGTTTGTGCTGATCTACTATTCATTTTGCTCAAAAGCATTGGGAAAACGTCGCCAGTTCGGTCAGTTTACCGTTGGCCCGACCGGAGCCTATGGCGTCCAGGGCCAGTTGTACGCCTTCTTTGGCTGTGGGTGCTAGCCCGGCGATATAAATAGCGGCGCCGGCGTTCAGGGCGATCATGTCGCGGGCTTTTTCAGCGCTTTCGTTGCGATCGCGGCCAAAGGCGGCTTTGATCAGGGCCAGAGATTCTTCGGCGGTGTTGACGGTCAAACCAGACAGGGTTTGGCTTTTTATGCCCAGGTCTTCCGGAGTTATTTCATATTCGATAATTTCGCCGTTTTTCAGCTCGGCCACGTGTGTGGTGCTGGCCAGGCTAATTTCGTCCAGGCCGTCTTTCGAGGCCACCACCATGATGTGTTCAGAGCCAAGTTTTTGCAGTACCTCGGCCATAGGGCGGCACAGAGTTTTGCTGAAAACACCCACCAACTGGCGTTTTACACCGGCGGGGTTGGTCATCGGGCCGAGGATGTTAAACAGGGTACGGCAGCCCAGTTCCTTGCGCGGGCCGACGGCGTGTTTCATGGCGCCGTGGTGGGCCGGAGCGAACATAAAGCCAACCCCGACCTGCTCCACGCAGCGGGCGACCTGTTCTGGCGTCAGGCTCAAATTAATACCGGCCTGTTCGATCAGATCGGCGCTGCCACTTTTTGAGGACACCGCGCGGTTGCCGTGTTTGGCGACGAAGCCGCCGGCCGCAGCCACAACAAAGGCGGCCGCGGAAGAGACGTTGAACAGGTTGGCGCCGTCGCCGCCGGTGCCAACGATGTCGACCAACGGTTCGGCGTTGACGTTTACACCAGCCACCAGTTCGCGCATGACTTCTACCGCGCCGGTAATTTCATCCACGGTTTCGCTCTTCATGCGCAGGCCCATCAGCAGAGCACCAATCTGGGCGTTGGTGGCTTCGCCGTTCATGACGATGCGCATCACCTGTTTCATTTCGTCACGGGACATGTCGAGATTTTCAGCGACCCGGTTCAGTGCGTCTTTCATGTCCATTACTTCAGCCTTTATGTTCGATTCGCAGAAAGTTGCGCAGCAGTTCGTGGCCCTGTTCGCTCATGATGGACTCAGGGTGAAACTGCACGCCTTCGATGGCCAGGGTTTTGTGGCGCACACCCATAATTTCTTCCACGCTGCCGTCGCTGTTGCGGGTCCAGGCGGTCACTTCCAGGCATTCCGGCAAGGTGGCCTGTTCAATCACCAAACTGTGGTAGCGGGTAGCCTGCAGCGGGTTGTTCAGGCCGCGGAATACGCCTTTGCTGTGATGGTAAACCGGGGACACTTTGCCGTGCATCACTCGGCCAGCCCGAATCACCTGGCCGCCGAACACCTGGCCGATAGCCTGGTGTCCCAGACAAATGCCCAGTATCGGAATTTTGCCGGCGAAATGGCGGATAACGTCCATAGAAATGCCGGCGTCGCTTGGGGTACAGGGGCCGGGGGAAATCACCAGCCGTTCCGGGTTCAGGGCTTCAATCTGCTCCACGGTGATTTCGTCGTTGCGATGTACCTGCACGTCGGCACCCAGCTCGGCCAGGTACTGCACCACGTTGTAGGTGAAAGAATCATAGTTGTCGATCATCAAAAGCATAATCTGTCCCTCGCCTTAGTGGTCAAAGTCGTTGTAGGTCATGGCGACGGCGCGGAAAATGGCGCGGCCTTTGTTCATGGTTTCTTTCCATTCCAGGCGTGGTACTGAATCCGCGACTATGCCGGCGCCGGCCTGTATGTGCAGGGTGTTGTCTTTGATCACCGCGGTGCGGATGGCGATGGCGGTGTCCATGTTGCCGTTGAACGACAAATAGCCCACGGCGCCGCCATACACGCCGCGTTTGACCGGTTCCAACTCGTCGATGATTTCCATGGCGCGGGTTTTTGGTGCGCCGCTTAAGGTGCCGGCGGGCAGGGTTGCTTTTAATACATCCAGGCAGCTGATGCCGTCTTTTACTTGGCCGGTGACGTTCGAGACGATGTGCATCACGTGGGAGTAGCGCTCAACAGCCATTTTCTCGGTCAGTCGTACGGTGCCGGTTTCCGATACCCGGCCCGCGTCGTTGCGGCCCAGGTCAATCAGCATCAGGTGTTCGGCAATTTCTTTTGGGTCAGCCAGCAGTTCGGCTTCCAGGGCGCGGTCTTCAGCTTCGGTGGCGCCGCGTTTGCGGGTGCCAGCGATGGGCCGCACGGTCACTTCGCGGTCTTCCATTCGCGCTAGAATTTCCGGTGATGAACCCACAATGTGGAAATCGTCCAGATCCAGAAAGTACATGTACGGAGAGGGGTTCAATACCCTGAGTGAGCGATACAGGTTCAGTGGCGGTGCTTCAAATGGAATCGACATGCGCTGGGAGATGACGGTTTGCATTACGTCGCCATCCAGAACGTAGTCCTTGATTATGCCCACCGCTGCTTCGAATTTTTCCTGACTGAAGCCGGACACAAATTCGCTTTCATCCACGGTTTTGCCGCGCAGGTGATCCGGGGTTTTCGGCGCTTGCGCGGTGCTTTGGCGCAGCTGCTGTTCCAGTTTATCCAGGCGCATCTGGGCCTGTTCAAAGGCGCCGTCGTCTGCCGGGCTTACGTGCACAATCAGATGCAGTTTGCCGCGCAGGTTATCGAACACCACCAGTTCGTTGGACACCATTAGCAGGATGTCGGGGGTTCCAATGCGGTCTGGCGGGCAGCTGCTAGCCAGGCGCTTCTCAATGTAGCGAACGGTGTCGTAGCCGAAGTAGCCCACCAAGCCACCGTTGAAACGCGGCAGTTCAGCAAGATCAGGAGCGTGGAAACGTTCCTGATAGCTGGCGATAAAAGCCAGCGGGTCTTCAACCTCGCTGCTTTCTACCAGCTCGCCATGGCGACGGATTTCGATACGGTGATCGAAAACTTTCAGCACTTCCTGGCTGGGCAGGCCAATAATGGAATAACGGCCCCATTTTTCTCCACCCTGAACGGATTCGAACAGGTAGGAATAGGGCCCACTAGCCAGTTTTAGGTAGGTGCTTAACGGGGTATCCATATCCGCCAGTACTTCACGGTACACGGGGATGCGGTTGTAGCCGGCTTGTGCCAGCTCGCGGAAATGTTCGGGGGTCATGATCGGGCTTCCTGAATACTGATCTGCGTTCGGGCTGGCGCAGGGCGTTGTGCCGTGCCGGCCGGGTGGTGGTTTCAAGCGGGCGGCCACCCTCTATCCGCCGGGCTGAGTGTTCAGCCGTTGCGCCATCGCCACCAACGTGTTGCGCGGGTGCTCGGAATACCTCGCGCTGCAATCAGACTCAGTCCCTGCACGGCAGGAATCTCCCAATGTGGTTTACAGATAATCGATAACCTAAGAGGTTACAAAAGCTCGCTCAGGGAATCAACCACGGCATTGGCTCCCAATGCCTGCACGGGGTTGCCAAAGTTGTAGCCGTAAGTAACGGCCACGCACGGAATGCCCGCGGCTTTGGCGGCCTGCACATCGGCCGCTGAGTCACCGACCATTACCGTAGTGGCTGGCCGGCCGTTTAGTTTTTCCATGGCGTGCAGCAGGGGTTCCGGGTCGGGCTTTTTGTTGGCCAGAGTGTCGCCCCCGACGATGAGCTTGAAATAACCGTCAAGTTTTAACTGTTTCAACAAGGGCGCCACAAACTGCTCAGGCTTGTTGGTGACGATTGCCATCGGGCAGCCCATTTGCTGCAGCCGGTTCAGGCACTCTATAACGCCTGGATACACCTTTGCGTGCTGGCCGTTGGCGTTTTCATAGTGCTGGAAGAACAGCGCCATAGCGTCTTCAAATACGGCTTCGTCTGCAGCGTTGGGTGGTTGCCAATCGGCTTTACCCGCCAAAGCGCGCCGAATCAATATCGCGGCTCCGTGGCCTACCCACTGGCGCACCTGATCAATGCCGGCAGGGGGGCGGCCCAGCCGTTCCAGGGTTTGGTCAACGGCAGCGGACAAGTCCAGCGCGCTATCAACCAGGGTGCCATCCAGATCAAACAGGGCGGCGGCTGGCCAGCGTGTGTTAAAAAGGCCTTTCAGAATCATGGCAGGTTCCGTTCAAAAGCCCAGAGTTTTACTGGCGTGTTCAAGTTCGGCGCGCATGGCGTCAATGGTGGCCTTGTAATCATCGGTATTGAAAATGGCTGAACCGGCAACAAAGGTATCGGCACCCGCTTCGGCAATTTCGCGGATATTGTCGGTTTTTACTCCACCATCTATTTCAAGGCGGATATTGTAATCGCTGGCGTCTATACGCTTGCGCGCTTCGCGCAGTTTATCCAGGGTGCCGGGGATGAACTTCTGGCCGCCAAAACCGGGGTTTACCGACATCAGCAGAACCATGTCGAGCTTGTCCATCACATAGTCCATGTACTGGAGCGACGTTGCAGGATTAAACACCAGCCCGGCTTTGCAGCCGCCATCGCGGATCAGTTGTAAAGAACGGTCAACGTGTTGGGACGCTTCCGGGTGGAAGGTAATATAGCTGGCGCCGGCATCCATGAACTTGCGAATCAGGTCATCCACCGGAGACACCATCAGGTGTACGTCAATGGGCGCGGTAACGCCGTGTTTACGCAGTGCCTCGCAGACCATAGGGCCGATGGTCAGGTTGGGTACATAATGGTTGTCCATAACATCAAAATGCACCACATCGGCACCGGCGGCCAATACGTTATCGACTTCCTCGCCCAGGCGGGCAAAATCGGCAGAAAGGATGGAGGGTGCGATCAGGTACGGATTCATGGTTCGCCTCTGGCTGTCGGCCGGAACGGTTCCGGCATTTCGGTATGGTTGGTGCTGCGCGCGACTGCGACTGCTAGTCTATCAGCTCACAAGGGTTTTTCGCAGCGTGAGAGCGCAATGGGTGGCAATGTAAGTGGTGGATAATCGTTTGTTGTTATTTATTGGGTTATTGGTCATGTTGGCCACGCCGTTGGTTCAAGCGCAAGACGAGCCTGCCGATGCGGTTCAGACCAGTGGTGATGCCGCCGTTGCCGATGAGGCAGCGGAACCAAATACAAACCCTGATGATAAAGCGGCGCAGCCAGCTGACGCCCGGCCACAACGGGCCAGCGTGGTAACCGGTCAGGGCGCCATGGCACTGTTGCAGCAGTGGCCGCAGTCTGCGGTGTGGTTAGAGGTCGATAGCGCCGACGACACGCCGAATTCTGTGCTGGCGCTGATTTTCACGCCGCTGGCAAAAGCAGCAACTATTGGCGTTGTGGTGTTGGCAGACGAAGGCCAGAATGCCGGCGAAGGATTTGTGACCGCCTTTGCCGGAAGCTTGGCTGAGCGGGGGTTGGCGGCTCTGACGCTAGGCCTGCGTGCGCCGACGGGTGGATTGAAACGGGTGATGGAGCGCGAACTCCCGCTACCTGAAGCATCGCCCGCTGAGCCAGCCGCGGATGAAGGCCAGGCGCCACAGCCGGTGGCGGCCCAGGTTGCCGGGGCGTCCTCAAACCCAGATCCAGACCCTATGCTGATTGACGTAATGGCGGGTACCGAATGGTCTGAGGCGGAGGTGCAGTATCGCCAGGAAGTGGCTGCGCAGTTACAGGCGGCCATTGGCTATCTGAAACGCGAAGGTTACCCGAAAGTGGTGATTGTGGGCGTTGGCCGGGGCGCCAATTTTGTCACTGCGTTGCCCAAACTGGCCGACAGTGCGGGTCTAGTTTGGCTGTTGCCCAGGTTTTATCCGCGTGACTTTAAAGTGTTGGCCGAACGTTTTATCGAAACCCCCCGTTTACGTGTATTAGATGTGCAGGCTGCGCGGGGTGACCGGTCGCAGAGCGCGATGCAGCGCACGACCGTTATGAATCAGGTTGAGGTTGCGCAGTACCAGCGCCAACGAGTAACGGTGCAAGAGCCTGTGCAAGCGCGGCAAGGTGACGCTTTGGCCAGCCGCCTGGCGGCTTGGATAAAGGCGGACAGCGAGCCGGCTATGGATTAGCCGGCTGCCCGACACCAAACGCAGCGGCCGAACGAGCTACGTCATCACCATTACAATGGCTTATGGCGTTGTTTAATGAACTCCCAGGCTTGCTGATAGCGTAGCAGGCGTTCTTTTGCGACCGCCAGTTCGGCGCGGGTCAGTTGTTGCTGGGCGAGTTTGTCCGGATGTATTGAAGACACTTTGCGGCGCCAAATACGCTTGGCCTCCTGTAAAGAATCGTGGCGGGTAATGCCCAGAATCTCGCAGGCGTCCTGGTAGCTTTTTGGTGCCGGCGGTAGGGTCGCCGCTTGCGGCCACACCTGGGCGGCGTAATGGTCGAATATGTCATCGCTTACGCCTACCGGCAAGCCACTTTGCACTACGGCGTCTTCACAGCGGTAACGTCGCGCCTGTGATGGTCGGCCATGCAGTTGTGCGCTGTGGCACAGGCAAATGGCCAACATGACGGCTCGCCTTGCCAATAGGGGCGTCACCATTTTTAGCCACCAAGCCTTCAGCGGCCCAAGTTGACCGGTGGTTTTGCCTTGGGTGAACCAGCGAACGGCGCGTTTACGCTGGCGCCGATTCAGGCTTAGTGCGACCATCAGCGCTTCGGCGTAGTGAATATCAGCCTTACCAACTGTGCCTTCTGCCTTGGCAATATGGCCGAGGAAAAAGAACAGATAGCGCTGACTGAAAAACGGCAGCCGCTGTTGTTCAAGCAGTTCTTCAGCCTGATTCTGGCAGTGTGTCAGTCGCGGAAGGAGATAGCGCAGGGCGTTATCGAGCCGCCGTGATGCCGGGCGTCTTTTTACCATCGGGAATCTCGGGAATTGGGCGTGCGCAGCTGCCGGTCAAGCCAGCTAAGGCGTTCCGGTGTGCCTACATCCAGCCATTGACCGTCATGATAGACGCCTTTTACCCGATTTGCCCCGGCGGCTTGCTGTAACAATGGCCCGAGCTTGCCGGACTGGTCTGTTAATCCTGCAAACAGCCGGCGGTTAAGCAGGCTGACGCCGGTAAACGTCAGCCTGGGCAGGGTTTCATCACAGCTGATACGGCCATCGGGCTTTAGCGCAAAGTCCCCTTGCGGGTTGTGTGGGGGGTTGTCGGTGAGTACCAGCAACGCGTCGGCATCGCAGGGCGGTTTCAACTCGCGTAAATCAAAATCGCACCAGATGTCGCCGTTAATCACCACGAACCAGTCATCGCCGGCGTCGGTCAGCATGGTCAGCGCGCGTACAATGCCGCCGGCGGTTTCCAGCGGTTCGCCTTCGCGGGAATAACTCAGTTTCACGCCAAAGGCGTCGCCCTTGCCCAGCGCCTTCGCAATCTGCTCGCCAAGCCAGGCCAGGTTGATAATAATGTCGTTAAAGCCGCTGTGTGCAAGGCGCTGCAGGTGGTAATGAATCAGCGGTTGCCCGCCGGCTTGCAGCAGCGGTTTTGGTGTGTGCAGGGTCAGCGGACGCATGCGCTCGCCTTTGCCCGCGGCCAGAATCATAGCCTTCATGGTTGGTGTGCGCCGTGCACCGGGCCCAAGGTGGCTTCCACTGCCGGTACCACAGTGCTCAACAGCCAGTCATGGAACGGGCGTAAAGCCGGTTGGCGGGCGCTCGCACTGCACAAGTATCCAAGGGTGCGGGGAATGTCATTGAGGTAATCCTGCTTGCCATCGCGCAGTGCCAAGCGGGCAAAAATGCCCGCGGCTTTCAGGTGGCGTTGCATGCCCATCAGTTCGAACCATTGGCGGAAGGTGACCGCATCAGCGCTGTGCAGGCTGGCGTTCAGGCTGCTCTGGCGATAGCTTTCCAGCCAGTTCTGAACACGCTCGTGAGGCCACTGCACGTAGCAGTCCTTCAGCAGCGACACCAGATCATAGGTGACAGGCCCCATGACCGCATCCTGAAAATCGATGACGCCGGGGCGCTCGTCGCCGTCCGTTACCAGCAGATTGCGGGAGTGGTAGTCACGGTGCACTGGCACCTTTGGCTGAGCACTGGCACTTTCCCGTAACAGGGTAAATGTGTTGTTTAGCATGGCAAGATCGCTGTTGTTCAGCTCTAACCCTAGCTGTCGCTGTAGCAGCCAGTCGCGGAACAGTGCCATTTCCCTATCCAGTAAATCGTTGCTATAAGCCGCCAGCGGATAGTCAGGGTTATCGGGTAGTTGCTGAATGCGCGCCAATTCCGCCAGTGCGTTGCCGTAAAGTTGGTCGGCGTTAACCGTGTTGAGTTGCCCCAGCAGCAGGCGATCACCAAAATCTTCCATAAGAAGAAGGCCCCGGTCCAGATCTTGCTGCACAATGGCGGGCACCTTAACGCCGTGACTGCGCCAATGTTGAGCTAAGATAACAAAAGGCTGACAGTCTTCGTGCTCGGGTGGTGCGTCCATCACGATAAACGCCTGACCGGCTTGCGCTCCTGATGCTCTTTCCACCCCCCGCGCCTCTTGCCAGTCAGCGCTGCGCCATACCCGAAAATAACGCCGGAAACTGGCATCGCCGGCTACAGGCGCCACGGCGGTGTTTGCAAAGCCGGGGAATTGATTGACCCAGCGGGTCAGCAGTTGCAGGCGGTGATCCATGGCGCGCGGGTTTCCTTAAAGGATGCAAAACCGGTACCCGCAGCTTGGGTGCGGGCTTCTGGAGCACTAAACTACGAAGATCCGCGGTTGGAGTAAAGCCTGCTGCAACGGCAACTGAAAGAAAGTTAAGCTCGCCCGGCGGGGGTTTCCGTTAACAAGCCGGGGGGCGCCGTGTAAACTGTTGAATCTCTCATCCACTGACCACAGGATAACGGCCACCGTGTTATTGCGTAATCACCCACGGAAGCATTCGCTTGGCCGCTTGCCGCGCTCGTTGGTCTGTCTGCTGAGCGGCGGACTCTTGGGTTGCGGCAGTTTGGCTGCGGCAGCACAACCCGCGCCATCGGCGGCTGAAATCGACTGGCGACTGCGCGAGCAACTGCCTGTCGACGCCCAGGCGCGCCTGCCGTCTTTTTGCGCGGGTGGTTATTTATCGGGCGGGAGCGCTGTTGAAGGCAACGATGCGATGATGTCGCAGCGAAGCGGTGCCGGGCAGCCACTGCAAGCCAGCGGCTTGACGGCGCGCTATGAAATCGACAATGAATTGTACTTGCAGGGCGACGTGCGGCTGCGTCAGGGAAGTTTTCAGGTGTCTGGCGCCGAGGCCCGATACCGCCAGGCAGAGGGCCGGGTGGCCATCACCGGTCCTTTGACGAGCCGCGGCCAAGGTTTTTTGCTGACCGGTGATTCCGCCAATTACAACGTCGAAAGCGGTCGCTTAGACATCAACACCGCAACTTTTTTGCTGCACGGGCCGGAGATGCGTGGCCAGGCAGAGAGCCTGTCCCGAGTCGGCGATAACGAAGTGCTTATCAGCCAAGGGCTGTTAACCACCTGCGGCCCGCAGCAGAACGACTGGGCCCTTGTAGCGCAAGAGATCCGTTTGGATCAGGCGAAAGGTTTTGGCACCGCTAAACATTTGCGACTGGAAGTATTAGACGTGCCGGTGTTTTATTGGCCCTGGGTTAGTTTTCCCATTGATGACCGTCGCAAGAGTGGTTTTTTGTACCCGGGATTTGGTACCTCCAACGCCGGCGGCGGTGGTTTTGTGGCGCTGCCTTATTACCTGAATCTGGCGCCCAACTACGATGCCACCATTACCCCCCAGTTCATTGGCGGCCGCGGTCTGTTTACCGAAGTGGAAGGCCGCTATTTGAGTAACTACGGCGAAACAGTACTTCAGCTGGGTTATATTGATAACGATACTTTTTTCCGCGACGAAAATCCGGGCGAAAATGGCCAGCGCTGGGCGCTGGGTGCCACCACCGAAGCGGCCTTGGGCCGAGGCTGGACGGGATACGGCGATTTTGCAGCGGTCAGCGATGACGATTACTTGAGTGACCTGAACCGCAGCCTTGATATCAGCCAGGCTACTCACCTTCAGCGCCGCGGCGGTGTTCGCTATCAGGATGCCAGTCAGTACTTCGATGCGTATCTGAACGATTACCAGACGGTGGCGAAACGCATCGCTGACGTGAACCGGCCTTACGCCCAGTTACCGGAAGTTTTGTATTCCGCCGTAGCCGATACTGGTACCCTTGAACTGGGCGTTGATAGCCAATATACGTATTTTCAGCGGGACAATGACAACCTGACCGGTCTGGATCGTGCGAACGGCCAACGCCTACGCCTGGTACCCGAGGTGGCTCTGCCCATGCGGGCATTCTGGGGCTATAGCCGGCCCTCTGTTAGCGTGGACTATACTCGCTACCAGCTAGAAGATTACACCCTGGGCAGCGGTAACCTTGACCGCACGGTGCCTGTGGCGGAGTGGGACAACGGCTTGTATTTTGATCGTCGAAGCAGCCTGTTCACCGTACCGTTTAACCAGACTCTGGAGCCGCGGTTGTATTACGCCTGGGCTGACGCTGACGCTGACCAGAATCGCATTCCTGATTTTGACACGGACTTGAAGTCCTTCCGCTTTGACCAGCTTTTTCAACGTAACCGCTTTACCGGTGGCGACCGGGTAGGCGATACCAATCAGTTAACGGTGGCATTGACCAGCCGTTTTAACGATCTGCTAACCGGTGCCGAACGTGCCCGTTTCAGTGTGGGTCAGATCCAGTATTTTGAAAGTCGTGACGTCAGTTTGTTTGGCGTGGGTGCGGAAGACCGTAGCCGGTCGCCGATGGCGGCGGAAGTAGTGCTGAACCCGCTGGATACTCTGGAAATTCGCAGTTCCCTGCTGTGGGATCCAGACGCTAACCAAACCGAGGAAGGCCGCAGTCAGTTAACCTTCCATTCTCCCGATTACCGCTATCTGGCCAGCGTGGGCCATACTTACAGCAAAGGCAATACCGCGGCGACCCAGCTGGAACAAGCCGATGTGGGCGTGGTGTTCCCGGTCAGCAACCGCCTGAGCCTGATCGGGCGCTGGGTGCACGACACTGATCTGGACCGTACCGTGGGGTCGCTGGCGGGAGTGGAATACAATAATTGTTGCTGGAGCCTGCAGGTGGTACACCAGAATTACTATACCGACGACCAAGAACTGGACAGCCGTATACTGTTCCAGATTCAGCTTAAAGGCCTGGGGGGCACCGGCGGCGCCTCTACCAGCGTTGCCGACGCCATTTATGGTTTTGATGAGCGCGAACGCCGTCGCTTTGGCGCGCCGTAACACAATTTTGGAGCTTTTAAACGCTATGCCACTGTTTAACAATGAGGTGACTATGAAGGCGACCTTTCGCCACTGTGTAACATCCCTGATGCTGGTGTTGGCATTGTTGCCGCTGGCGGCTCAGGCCGAGCGCCAGCTGCTGGACCAAGTAGTTGCGATTGTCGATGACGACGTGATTCTGGCCACCGAGCTGGACGCTCGCATCAACACCATTGTTACCCGGCTGCAAGCTCAGGAAACGACCTTGCCGCCGCGCAGTTTACTGCAGGAGCGGGTGCTGGATCAGCTGATTACCGAATCGGTACAGCTGCAGATGGCGGGCAAAATGGGCATGCGCATCAGCGATAACGAACTCAACGAAACCATGATCAGTATCGCCGGTCGCAATGGCATGAGCCTTGAGCAGTTCGAGCAGCAGTTGGTTAGCGAAGGCGTCAGTTACCGTGACGCCCGCGAGCAGATCCGCAATGAACTTCTTACCAGCCGGGTTCAGCAGCGTCAGGTGGGCAGCCGCATTCGGGTAACAGACCGCGAAGTGGAAAACTATCAGCAGGCGCAACAAGCCGGCGGTGGCAATACCGCCGAGTATCGCCTGTCTTACATCTTTATTGAAACCGAGGATCCCGGCAGCGATACGTCGGTAGAAGCTGCTCGTAGCAAAGCCGAGACACTGCGCCAGCAGATTGTGGAAGGTCGGGATTTTCGCGCGGTTGCGGTAGCAGAATCGGATGCCAGCAACGCCCTTGAGGGCGGCGACATGGGCTGGCGCGTTGAAAGCCAGTTGCCGTCTCTGGTCGCTCCAGTGGTGCCAGACCTGGTGGTGGGCCAGCCGTCCGAAGTATTGCAGAATAGCAGCGGTTTTCACTTGGTGATGGTGATGGAGCAGCGCGGTGGCGAACGGCAGAAATTGGTTCAGCAAAACCGGGTAAGGCATATTCTGGTGCAGCCGTCTGACGCGATCACCGAGGCCGAAGCCGAGGATAAGGTCCGCGATCTTTTTGAAAAATTGCAAAACGGCGCCGATTTTGCCGAACTGGCTAAGGCCGAGTCAGACGACACAGTGTCGGGTTCTGACGGTGGTAATCTGGGTTGGGTAAACCCCGGGCAGATGGTGCCAGAATTTGAACAGGCTATGCAAAATGCCACCGTGGGGCAGATTGAAGGCCCGGTGCGTTCGCAGTTCGGTTGGCATCTGTTGCAAGTGCAAGAGCGTCGGCAGAAAGACATGAGCGACGAATTCCGCGAATCTGAAACTCGCCAGACCCTATATCAACGCAAGTTCGAAAATGAACTGCAGAACTGGCTGCGGGAAATTCGTGATGAGGCTTTTGTCGAGTTCAAGCCGGGCTATGCCGAAAATAGTGACACTGAGGCCTCCGCAAACATAGATGCCAGTGCATCATGAGTGAGGGAATTACCCTCGCCGTGACCGCTGGTGAACCTGCCGGCATTGGGCCTGAATTGTGCTTGCAGCTGGCAGGCCAAGAGCGGCAGGTAGGCATTGTTGTGGTAGCCAGCCAGCTATTGCTGGAAGCCCGTGCCCACTTGCTCGGGTTAAGCGTTCGGCTGCTAGCCTGGCAGCCCGGCGTGGTAGCCACTAAGGCCGCCGGCGAGCTGTCGGTCATGCACGTTAACGGCTGTAATAGTAACCAAGCTGGCCAGCTAGACACCGGCAACAGCCAGTACGTGCTGGATACCCTGACCTGCGCTGCCGAAGGCTGCCTGAACGGCAGTTTTGACGGCATGGTGACCGCGCCGGTGCATAAAGGCGTGATTAACGACGCCGGCATCGCTTTTAGTGGCCACACCGAGTTTCTGCAGGAATTGTGTGGTGTTGAACGGGTTGTGATGATGTTGGCCACTGAAGAATTGCGGGTGGCACTGGTGACCACCCACTTACCCCTTAAAGACGTGTCTGCAGCGATAACGCCCGAGCGCTTGAGCCAAGTGGTGCGGATTCTGAACGCCGATCTGAAAACGTTTTTCAATATTGCCCGGCCGCGCATTCTGGTGGCCGGTCTGAACCCCCACGCCGGCGAAGGCGGGTATTTGGGGCGCGAAGAAATCGAAGTGATTGAACCCACACTGGATCAGTTGCGCGCTGAGGGCATAGCTCTGACTGGCCCGCTGCCAGCAGACACCCTATTTACGCCGCACTGGCTTGATAACGCAGACGTCGCGCTGGCGATGTTTCACGATCAAGGCCTGCCAGTGCTGAAATTTCAGGGTTTTGGCCGCGCGGTAAATATTACCCTCGGCCTGCCCATTGTGCGCACCTCGGTGGACCATGGCACTGCGCTGGATTTGGCCGGTACCGGCAAAGCCGACGGCGGCAGCCTGCTAACAGCCATTCGCGTGGGTGAACAAATGGCCCGTGGTTTGCGCGCCAATCAGATGAAGAGAGAAATACCGTGAGTAGACAACCCGGCCATCAGGCCCGCAAGCGCTTTGGCCAGAACTTCCTGCACGACCCCGGCGTTATCGAGCGTATTGTCCGCTCTATTGCCCCCAAGCCCGACCAGTCTATTGTAGAAATTGGCCCCGGCTTGGGCGCCATCACCGAAGAAATTCTGGCGGTGAACCCGCGCCTGCAGGTGGTGGAGCTGGATCGCGATTTGATACCCATATTGCGCACCAAGTTCTTTAACTATCCAGAGTTTCGAATTCACCAAGCCGACGCGCTGAAGTTCGACTTTAAAGAACTGGCGGGCGAGCAGCCGCTGCGGATTATTGGCAACCTGCCCTATAACATTTCAACGCCGCTGATTTTTCACTTGCTGGCCCAGAGCGGCGTGGTTAAGGACATGCACTTCATGCTGCAAAAGGAAGTGGTGCAGCGTATGGCGGCGATTCCGGGCGACAACAATTATGGCCGTCTTGGCATCATGACCCAGTATTTCTGCAAAGTGCAGCCGCTGTTTGAGGTTGGGCCGGATGCCTTCCGCCCTGCGCCAAAAGTGGATTCGTTCATTGTCCGGCTGGTGCCCTATGCTACCTTACCGCACCCGGCTAAAGACCTGGGCACGCTGCAGGCGGTGGTGCGCAGCGCGTTCAACGCCCGCCGTAAAACCCTGCGTAAGGCCCTGGGCGGTTTTGTTACCGCCGCCGAGCTCCAGCAGTTAGGGATCAATGATGGCCTGCGCCCGGAAAATCTAGGCTTGGCGGATTATGTCGCCATTGCTGACTATCTGGTGACACGTGCACCCGGTGCTGACATCGAGGCGCCCGTGAGTGATCGTCTATGAGTGAGTATGCCGTTGGCGACATTCAAGGGTGTTACGACGCTTTGCAGCAGGTTTTAGACAAGGTTGGATTCTCGCCGTCGCGGGACCGCCTGTGGGTAGCGGGAGATTTAATCAACCGTGGTCCGCAGTCCCTGAAAACACTGCGCTATATTGCCAACCTGGGCACCAGCGCCGAGGTGGTTTTAGGCAATCACGACTTGCACCTGCTAGCCGTTGCTATGGCGGATCACAAGACAAAGCGTAAAGACACTCTCGACAGCATTCTTGCAGCGCCTGATCGCGATCAGCTGCTGAACTGGCTGCGCCAGCAGAAACTGTGCATGTATGATCCCAAGCGCGATCTGTTTATGGCCCACGCTGGATTGCCTCATATCTGGACGGTGGAGCAGGCCTGCATTCGCGCGCGCGAAGTGGAACAGGTGATCCGTGGCCCGCAAGCCGCCGAATATTTTGCCGGCATGTATGGCAATCAGCCGGCAGGCTGGCAACCTGGCCTGAGCGGCATGGACCGCTGGCGGGTGATCACCAATTACTTCACCCGCATGCGCTTTATCTCCGCCGATGGCGCTTTGGAATTGACGGCCAAAGAATCGGTGGACACCGCACCCGAGGGCTTTGCGCCCTGGTTTGATTATGCCCGCGACGACAACACCCGGGTGGTATTTGGCCATTGGGCCGCGCTGGAGGGTCACACCGGACACAAACGCTTTATCGGCCTGGATACCGGCTGTGTCTGGGGTGGAGCATTGACCATGATGAACCTGGATAGCGAGGAGATCACCTGCTGTGACTGCTAAGCATGCTGAATCGGGGCTGGCTGGCTACGCCGACGGGCAGGTTATAGCTCGTCCAGCGTTGATGATATGGGCTTTGGTAACCGGTGCCCTGCTGGCACTGACTGCAGTGATGGCGGGTGCCTTTGGCGCCCACGGCCTGCGCAATGTGGTTGATGCTCGCGGCTTGGAAGTATTTGAAATGGCGGCGACTTACCAGATGTACCACGCCCTGGGACTGGTTTTGGTAGCCGTACTGGCCGGCTTTGGCTTATCGCGCAAGCTGCTGACGGTGGCGGCGGCTTTTATGCTTGCCGGTGTGGTCTTGTTCAGCGGCAGCCTGTATGCGCTGGTGCTGGTTCAAGCCAAGGGTATTGGCCTTATTACGCCGATTGGCGGGGTGTGTTTCATGCTCGGCTGGCTGCTGCTTGTGGTGGCGGCACTGACATTTAAAACGGATTCAAAGCGGGTTGAATAAGGTACGATCTATGAAGTTGACAGTGAACGGCGAGCCAATGGCGTTCCCAGCCGGCACCACCATTGGTGCCTTAATCGAACATCTGGGGCTGGTGGGTAAGCGCCTGGCCATTGAACTGAACGAAGATATAGTGCCCCGCAGCCAGCACGCAGACACGGCCTTGGCTGAGGGCGATCAGGTAGAAGTGGTACGCGCCATCGGTGGCGGCTGACCGCTAATAGCCAGACGCTTTGCGCAAAATCTCTCGCACAGGCTGCCAAAGCTTGGGTGCGCTGATCAGTATATCTTTGCCCCATAAGTCCGCGGGTTGATTTTCGGGCACCTCGCCGAAGTGTCCGGCGTGGGCACCAGCTTCTATTGCTATCAGCCTTGCGGCGGCAAAATCCCAGGGGCTGACATTTTCGTAGTACACATCCAACCGGCCGCAGGCTACCCAGCATATATCCAGAGCCGCAGAGCCAATTCGGCGTAAATCACGGCATTGGTGAATCATTGCATCCAACCGCTTTAGTAGCGGCTCCAGCGCGTCTTTTGTGTAAGGGAAACCGGTGGCAAACAATGCCTGGCGCAGCTCGCTGGCATTGCTGTGGCTGATCGCCTGGCCGTTTAGGGTTGCCCCTTCACCGCGGGTCGCGCGGAAGGTTTCCCCTTTGCCGTTCTGGCCGGCGAAGGGTGCGTGCACAACGCCTGCCTGCACTTGGCCGCGCTCGGCGTAGGCGATGGAAACGGCTACTTGTGGGTGGCCGTAGGCGTAGTTTACGGTGCCATCGATTGGGTCAATCACCCACAGCGGCGTATCGATGTGCTCGGCCTGAGCCAGGTCGGGCATGGTTTCTTCCGACAGAATGCGATGTTCCGGAAAACGCCTGCGGATGGCATCGGTAATGAACTCGTCCGCCATTATATCGGCGTGAGTCACAAGCTCAGTTTGCTGTTTGTAATCGGTACGCAGGGTGTTGTGATCGCGCTCGTGACGAATCAGCTCTCCGGCGTCAAGGGCCAGGGCTTGGGCAAAGTCAGTGATCTCGTGCAGGGAAAAAGAATCAGACATGGTGCCTCCTGGCCGTAAAGCGGTGTTCAGAGCCGGTGGGTGTCCAGCTCAGTGTGAATAATTTGCCGCCCCAGCATAATAATGCGGCCGCTATAACGTTCTTCGCCGGTGCTGGTGAAGTCAAACATGAAACGTCGCCATACCCGCAACTGTCCGCCGCTGTCGCGTTTTACCCATACGCCGCGCAGATACACAGCCTCATCCAGCAGCATTACATCCATGGTTTTGCAGTAGCGCTTGGCCGCAATCAGCACTCCATCTTTGATAGCCGTGGCCCGCCACCAGTACCAGGTGGCGAAGCCAAGAACAAACAGCCAAAACAGATTGAGCAGCGTCAATGCGAATTAGCTGGCTGGAGAGTGGTTGGGGTGATCGTGATTTTCTCCATTGTCATCCTCATGCTTGTCTTTGCTGGCGGCGTTGTGGTCCCGCGCCAGCAGCACGTAAAACGCCGGCAGTACAAACACAGTGAGCAGAGTACCAATGCCCAGCCCGGCCGTAATAGTGAGGCCGATCGCGAAGCGACTTTGAGCGCCCGGTCCGGATGCCAGCAGCAGCGGTACCATCGCGAAAATCAGCGCCAGTGACGTCATGATAATAGGCCGCAAACGAATAGACGCGGCTTCCACCACTGCATCCAGTTTGTTCAACCCTTTGCTTTTCTGCAGCTGGTTGGCGAATTCCACAATTAATATTCCGTTCTTGGACACCACGCCTATCAGGGTAATCAGACCTACCTGAGTGTAGATGTTCATGGTAGCAAAGCCCAACACAATAAACGCCATGGCTCCGGCTACCGACATGGGCACGGATATCAGAATGATCAGCGGATCGCGCCAGCTTTCAAACTGCGCCGCCAGCACCAGGTAAATCACCAATAGCGACAGGAAGAAGGTCACCATCAAAGCGCTTCCTTGTTTCGCTTGCTGACGGGTTTCGCCCTTGTAGTCAAAACCAAAGCTCTGGGGGAGAATGTCCGCCGACGTCTTTTCCATGAAATCCATAGCGGTGCCAGAGGCCACACCGGGCGAAACCACGCCTTCAAGAGTCAGCGAATTTTGTTGGTTGAACTGGGTACGGTTCGACGGTTCTACATCGCGGCTGAAAGACACCACGCTGGACAGGGGCACCAGTGCGCCGCTGTCGGCACGAATGTAGTAATCTTTCAGAGCTTGTTCGTCTGTGCGGAAGTTTTGATCCACCTGGGGAATAACCTGATAAGAGCGGCCTTCCATACTGAAGCGGTTAACGTAACCGCCGCCGAGCATACTGCTCAACTGCTGGCCTATGTCTTTCATTGACAGGCCCAGGTCTGACGCCCGATCACGATCCACATCGATGCGGGTAACCGGCTTGTCAAAGCTGATGGACTTGCGCAGGAACATGAAGTTGCCACTTTGCATAGCCGCGCCTACCAGTTCGTCGGCAACGCTGCTCAATTGCTCGTAACTGCCACCGGTGGTCACTACAAACTGAAATGGCAGGCCGCCGCCAGAACCGGGTAGGGACGGACGGGCGAATACTGCCGTTTGCAAACCGGTCACTTTGCTCAGTTCGGCGGTCATTTTAGGCTGCATCTCAAACTGGGTTATGTCGCGCTCTGTCGAGGGCTTCATTTTTAGTCCGCCAAACACCGCGTTTGGCGCAGTGAAGCCAAGAACCATGAAGTCTTCGTAGTAGCCGTCGACTGTCGATAACCGCTCCTGAACTTCTTTGCCATTTTCAAGCAGATAATCAAGGGTGGACGTTTGCGGGCCCAGACCCTGGTAGAACAGAATGCCCTGATCTTCGGTCGGCGCCAGTTCATTTTGGCTCATGGTGACCATGAAGTAGATTGAGCACAATATTGCCAAGGCAAAAAACACCACCACCGACTTGGTTTTCATCAGCGACACAAGGGCTATGGAATAGCCATTGGCGATGCCCTGAAAGGTGCGCTCTACGATGCGTTCGAACTTGCCGGGATCGCCGTGGGGTTTAAGAACTTTGCCTGACAGCATGGGCGACAGGGTCAAGGCTACAATCCCGGAAATTACCACGGTGCCCGCCAGAGTAAAGGCGAACTCGGTGAACAGTGAACCCACAAGGCCCCCCATAAACCCGATGGGCGCATACACCGCAACCAGGGTTGTTGTCATGGCAATAATGGGCACGGCCATTTCACGGGCGCCATGGATGGCGGCATCGTATCGTGATTCGCCGTTCTCAATGTGCCGATGAATGTTTTCCACCATGATGATGGCGTCATCCACCACCAGGCCGATCGCCAGTACCATTGAAAGAAGCGTCAGCAGGTTCAACGAGAAGCCGAACAGCAGCATCACAAACGCACCGCCCACCAACGATAGTGGAACCGCAATAGAGGGAACTATAGATGCGCGCACAGAGCCCAGGCATAAAAACACGACGATCAAGACAATCACCAGTGCCTCGGCCAGGGTTTTAATCACTTCGCTGATGGAGTCCTCAATAAACTGTGAGCCATCATAGGCCACCCGAATCTCAAGGCCTGAGGGCATTTGGCTGCGAATACCTGGCAGTTCATCTTTTACCAGCTTGGCCACGGTTAGCGGGTTGGCGCCCGGAGCTAGCTCAATGGCGGTGAAGGTGGCCGGGATGCCTTTGTACATGACTAGCTGGTCGTAAGATTGTGCGCCCAGTTCAACCCGTGCAATGTCCTGCAAGCGGATCTGGGTGCCGTTTTTCTGTTTTACCACGAGCTGTTTGAAATCTTCAGGGTCGGCAATGTCGGTGTTACTGGTCAGCGCGATCTCAGTAAACGTACCTTTGGTGGTACCGACTGCGGCCTGGTAGTTATTCGCGCGCAACTGGTCAACAACTTCTACCGGCGTCATGTCCACAGCAGCGAGGCGTTCCGGGTCAAGCCATACCCGCACAGCAAATGTACGCCCGAGCAACTGAGCCTTACCTACGCCGCTAATCGCTTGTAACTGGGGCTGCACAACCCGGGTTAGATAGTCGGTAATTTGCGGTACGCTTAACTCGCCTTCGCTGTAAAACGCGATATACATCAATGCAGTGGAATCGCCGGTGCTGGAACTGATGACCGGGTCTTGGGCCTCGGTTGGCAGCACGTTCCGTTGGCTTGCCACTTTCGACTGAATTTCAGCAAGGGCCGCGTTGGCGTCGTAGTTCAGCTCCATGTGGGCTTCAATGGTTGAAGAGCCCTGGGCGCTGGTTGAAGTCAGATAGTCGATACCGCTGGATTCAGCGATGGCCTGTTGCAGTGGCGTGGTAATAAAGCCTTTAATCAGATCTGAGCTGGCGCCCGGATAAGCGGTGGAAATGGTAACCGTGGTGCTTTCCAGTTGCGGGTACTGGCGTATTTCCAGATCCATGGCCGCGCGAACACCCAGCAGCAAAATTAGCAGGCTTACGACGGTTGCCAGCACCGGGCGCTGAATGAATATGTCGGTGAAACGCATTATTCAGACGCCTCCTGTGAACCTTGACTGATGTTGCTTGCAGCTTTGCTGCTGTCATCCTGAATCTTCACGGCTTGGCCCGAGCGCAGTCGTAACAGGCCTTTGGAGACAACCGTTTCGCCCGCTTTGAGGCCTTCGAGAACCGCAACCCTATCGTCACGCGCATCGCCGGAGCGAACACTGCGACGTGTGACCACTTTTTGGCCTTGGTCATTGTCTTCTACGACAAAGGCGAAATCGCCATAAGTATTGTAGGAAATCGCGGTGCGTGGCACGGTCACTACGGTTATGTCATCAGGTTGACGCGTACTCACTGTGGCAAACATGCCCGGGCGCAATAGTTGGTTGCGGTTGGCAAGGGTAGCGCGAATACGCACGGTGCGGGTGTCAGCGTTCACCGACGTATTGATGGCGCTGACCGTGCCGGTGAATTCGGTGTTTGGCACCGCAGCGACCGTAGTCATGACAGAATAATCTACAGCTACGTCAGGCAAATTCTTTTCCGACAGGGTGTAATCAACGTAAATAGGATCAAGCATGTTGATTTCAACAATCGGTGTACCAGTGGCAATGTATTGGCCCTGATCCACCAGGCGGATACCCACGGTGCCGTCAAAAGGCGCACGAATCACTTTTTGACTGAGCTGGGCTTCGGCCTCGTTAACCCGCGCGTTGGCGGCATCGTAGTTGGCCTTGGCTTGATCATACTGCGACTGTGATACAGCGCGTTTCGGCAGCAGGTCAGCTATGCGTTTGAATTCCTGACGGGTAAGTTGGGCCTCGGCGCTGCGGGTGCGAAGAGCCGCTTCATCAATGGCGGCGTCCAGGCGAATCAGCACGTCGCCCTTGTTGACAAGGTCACCAGATTCAAAGTTGATCTGTTGGATAACTCCGGGCACTTCGTTGGCTACATCAATGCCATTCACCGCCACAATGCTGCCGACGGCTTTCACGGCAGGTGTCCACTGCTCAGTCTGCGATTGCACCACCGAGATTTCCGCCGGCGGCTGCGGTTGTGACATTTGTTCCTGCATCTGGCCAAATTGCCAGAATTTGTATCCAAAAATACCGCCAAGAACGACGCCGAGAAGAACGATAACAATAATGAAGCGAAAAGCAGTGCGCATGATGACAGACCTTGATAATTCAGATTACGCCCCGTATTCGCACAGGCATGGCAGCGGCGGGGAAATTAGGTTAAGCAAAGAAGCATAGCATCCTATAAAAGTCACTGAAACGTTCATCTGCTTTTATAGATAGTCTTCGCAGCCGATGATGTTTGCCAGGCATCCCCCGAAACCACGCTGAAACTGTGACGAAGCTCTGTTGAAATTATGGCGTATCTGGCTTTGTACTGGCAGTTGGTGACAGAATTACGGTCGAAGTTACCATGGGGATCAGCGCATGCAATGGATTTTGGGAATTGCCTTGGCCGCGGGGCTGTTTGTTGTGTTGCGGCAATGGGGGACCTTGTCGCCAGAAAAGAAAAAAGCGGCCACCTGGAAAACCATTCTTATCGGCGGTGGCGGCCTTTTGCTACTGATGGTGTTGACTGGGCGCATTCACGTTTTGACAGCCGCTGTTGCCGCCTTGTTGCCGTTGTTGAGAAAGCTGCCTGCGTTGTTGCGATACCTGCCCTTTATTCAGCGTACTTTTGATGGTCAAGCTAGTAATGGTCAGGCTGGCAATGGCCAAGCCAGCCGTAATCAGGACAGCACTGACGGTCAGGAGCGCCAGCGGACGGGCGCTAACGTGGCCGGGCAAGTCAGCGAACGTGAAGCCTGCGAGATTCTTGGCGTGGAACCGGGATGCCACCGC
The DNA here is from genome assembly GCF_023314135.1 of Marinobacter sp. M1C. Taxonomy (NCBI): domain Bacteria; kingdom Pseudomonadati; phylum Pseudomonadota; class Gammaproteobacteria; order Pseudomonadales; family Marinobacteraceae; genus Marinobacter; species Marinobacter sp. M1C. The sequence goes on along the minus strand of NZ_CP092289.1, from coordinate 4,237,364 downwards.
GATGACATCGTGATGGCCCATCGCCGGCTGATGCAAAAAATTCATCCGGATCGCGGCGGCAACGATTACCTGGCAGCGAAAGTTAACGAGGCAAAGAGTGTCCTGCTGCGTGGGGCCAAAATCTGAGCCTCAGGGTAGAATGTCAACCCGCACGCGAATCTGGCTGCTTCGATTTTCACTGCTATTAACTTGGTACACGATGCCGGATTTTTCACGGCTTTCGCTGCGGTCAACGCCACCCAGAGACACCCATTGCCCGGGTTGAACCTGGCGAATAGTCATTAGCGCTTCCGTGTCATAACCCGGCAGGGCGGCGGCATCTTGTTCAAACGACATAATACTGAGCTCTATATTCTGCGGTGAAATCACCCGCGGAGTCACCACAAAGCCGCTGCGGGTTTCCACCAGTTGCAATAATACGGCTGGATTTCGGCCGCCACGGGCCGCGAATGGCAAACTGCGAATTTGGCCGGCACTGACCTGAGCCGATTGCCCGTCTTGCACGATCAATGAGCGCTCGCGATTGCCGGATGATCTGATCGTTTTGCTCTGCGCACTTATCGTGACTGTATTGCTGTTAATGATGTTGCGATTACTTGACGCGTTATCTTGAGTCAGGTTGACACCGCCACCGCTGCGTTTACCGCCGATGTCCTCCCGAGACTGCACGCTGATGCGCAGCTGCGCCGTAGCAACATCCAGTTGCTGAATAATCTGACCGATTTCGTCCAGTAGGCGAGCCTCGCCGCGAGCTACAATTTTCTGCCCGACCACGGTGACATTCACTTCTTCGTAAAGATCGCGAATTTGCGCGGCCACATCCGCAGCCGGGCGTTGGTTCAGGTTGTAAGCCCGGCTTTGGCTTGTCGCAAAGGCATTGGCTGAAACCGAAAACAGGAGAAACGTAATAAACAGCACCATTACGTTTGGCGCTGTGAGTCGGGAAATACGGGGACAATTCATGGAGTACTCCGCGGTTTGGGCAGGTGCCTGCCATTGACACCGCCAGATAAAAACTTTGCATAAGCGGTTGCCAAGTTGAAAACAGGCCGGTTATAGTAAAAAGCATGAAGACTCAGCCAGCAATTTGCCAATTAAATGTTCAGCAAGCTTTCGGTATTGAACCGTCAGCGGCGGCATTGGCTGTTTCATTTTGGTGGCGCGACTATGGCTTTTATTTTAGCCAGACCCCGGGCCGCCCTTAGATCTTCATCATCGAACAACGAGGAAGGCAGCCCGGCAGATCACCCAGGCTGCCACCGGACTCAAAAACCCCGACTGGTAGCCCAGTCGGGGTTTTTTGATTTTGGAACAGGGAAACGGACAAATCGCCATGAATATGCCAGTAAGTGTTGTTGAGAATGCCGAAGAGAGTGCTGTAGAGAGCGTTATGGAGAGTGCAATAGGGAGTGCAATAGGGAGTGCCGTAGAACCTGCGGTAAAAATTGCCCCAGCCCGTCGCCGCGAGGTGGCTTTGCCCACGCCTGATCAGTTGCGCGGGTATTTTCCGCTAGTGGCGAAGCTTGAGGCACAGGTTGAACACCAGCGCCACGCGATTCGTAATATCCTTAACGGGGCCGACGACCGCCTGCTGGTCGTGATCGGGCCATGTTCTATTCACGACGAAGTGGCCGCTCTGGAGTACGCGCAAAGGCTGAAACAGCTTGCGGCGGATGTTAGTGACCGTATGTTGATTGTGATGCGCGCCTACTTGGAAAAACCCCGCACCACAGTTGGCTGGAAAGGTTTGTTATACGATCCTGAACGTAGCGGGCAGGGCGATTTGAATCAGGGCTTGGTACGCTCGCGGCAATTGTTGCTGAATCTGGCGGCCACCGGCCTGCCGCTAGCCACTGAAGCGCTGAGCCCGTTTGCTATGGATTATCTGGGAGACCTGGTGAGTTGGACGGCTATTGGTGCGCGCACCACGGAGTCGCAGCTGCATCGCGAAATGGCCAGCGGCTTGCCAATGCCGGTGGGTTTTAAAAATGGCACTGACGGCGGCATCGCGGTGGCCACCAATGCCATGCAGTCCGCGGCCCACGGCCACCATCATCCGGGGCTGTCTGCCAGAGGCACGCCGGTCATGATTTCTACAGAGGGCAACGCTGACACCCATCTGGTGTTGCGTGGTGGTCGCGGTATCACCAATTACGACAGCCACAGCATCGCCCGCGCGACCCATGCGCTGCAGCAGGCAGGCCTGAATCCGGCGGTGATGGTGGACTGCAGCCACGATAACGCCTGCAAGCAACACGAGCGCCAGCAGGAGATAGCCCGCGATGTTGTCGCCCAACGGCGCGCCGGTAATCGCCAGATTTGTGGGCTAATGCTGGAAAGCTTTTTACAGCCGGGCCGCCAGAACGACGGCGCTGACCTTCAATACGGCTGCTCGATTACCGATCCGTGCCTGGGATGGGAGCAGACAAAGGCTCTGATCCGCTCACTGTAGACAGCAATAACTGACCGGCTAAAAGCAGCAGCACACCGCCCATTAGCCGGTCCAGCCAATGACCGAAACGGTTAAAACCTTTGCGTACCCTCGGCTGGCTAAAGAACACAGTCACCAGGCTGAACCATAAAAAAGTGGCCAGAGCCATGTACAGACCATAGCCGGCTTGTACAAAAACCGGTGTGCCGGGGCTGATAATCACCGAAAACAACGAGACAAAAAAGAGCGTGGCTTTGGGATTCAGAGCGTTTGTCAGGAAACCCAGGCGCAGCGCCGCCAGGCGGCTTTGGTGCGGTGCTTTTGCAGCCTCCACGTAAACTCCTCCGGCCTTGGCACGCAGGCACTGCACCGCGATCCATGTCAGATACAGAGCACCAATCACTTTCAAAAGGCTGAACAACAGCACCGATTGCTGAATAAGCAGCCCTATGCCCAATAGGGAATAAGCCACATGCACTAAAATTCCCGCGCCTATGCCTGCAGCTGTTAATAGCGAGTTTGCGCGGGTTTGGCACAGTGCCTGGCGTAGCATAACCGCAAAGTCGGGCCCGGGACTGGCGACCGCCAGAAAATGCACTAGAACGACGATCAGAAATTCTGGCCAGAACGTGTTCATGCCACGTGCTCCTTCTGTGGGTCTGTAAAGGGCCAATATTGTGAAACACAAAGCATTGATATGCCAAGCACAATCGACTGCTATAGTGAGTGTTCACGAGACGTTTATAAGGAGGCAGTTATGAAACAGCGAAAGGTTAAGGTGGCCATTATTGGTGCCGGCACTGCCGGTATGGTTGCCTACCAACGGGCACGTAAGCATAGCGATAGTGTGCTGTTGATTGAAGGTGACCGATACGGAACAACCTGCGCCCGGGTAGGATGTATGCCCAGCAAACTGTTGATCGCCGCCGCTGATGCGGCCCACGCAGCCCGCAGCGCCGGTCTTTTCGGAATTACCTGCCCCGCAGTTGCGGTTGATGGTAAGGCGGTGATGGCGCGGGTGCGATTGGAGCGGGATCGGTTCGTTGCATCGGTGGTGAAGTCTGCAGAAAGCTATCCTGAGCAAGATCGGTTGCACGGCAATGTGCGTTTTGCATCGCCGCACCGGTTAATGGTGGGCGACCATACCGAGGTGACGGCAGAGCGCATCGTCATCGCGACCGGCTCGCGCCCCAATATCCCCGGGTTTTTGAAAGAAGCCGGAGATCGCCTGGTGGTAAATGACGATCTGTTCGACTGGCATGATTTGCCGGCCTCGGTGGCTGTGTTTGGTCCCGGAGTGATTGGTCTGGAACTGGGCCAGGCGCTGGCTCGGCTGGGCGTGCGCATTCGCATGTTTGGGGTGGGTGGAAGCCTGGGGTCGTTGCAAGATCCGCAGTTGCGGGACTACGCGCTAAAAACCTTTAATCGCGAGTTCCCGCTGGACCCCGACGCCGATGTTACGGCGGTTGCGCGCAGTGCCGAAGGTGTTTCGATAAGCTTTAAAAACGCCGACAGTAAGGTCGTGACCGAGGAATTCGACTACCTGCTGGCAGCAACCGGTCGGCGCTCGAATATTGACGGGTTAGACATACAAAACGCCGATCTGCAACTGGATGACCAGGGCATACCGGTCTTCAACGGTTACACTCTGCGCTGTGGTGACAGCCATATATTCATTGCTGGCGATGTTAACAACGAAGCACCTTTGCTGCACGAAGCCGCTGATGAAGGCCGTATTGCTGGCGACAACGCCGGCCGTTACCCGGATGTTCGGGCAGGTTCGCGCAAAGTGCCGTTGGCGGTGGTGTTTACCGACCCACAGATCGCTTCGGTGGGGTTGACGATCCAGCAGGTGGATGAGCGTTGTCGCGGCCATTACGCGGTGGGTGAAGTCAGCTTCGAAAATCAGGGCCGCAGCCGGGTGATTGGTAAAAATCGCGGGCTGCTTAGGGTGTACGGCGAACACGGTAGCGGTTTGTTTATGGGCGCCGAAATGTTTGGCCCTGCCGCCGAGCACATTGCCCATCTGCTGGCCTGGTCTGCTCAGCGCCGAATGACGGTGACTGAAATGCTCGAAATGCCGTTCTATCACCCGGTGATTGAAGAAGGTCTGCGCAGTGCCTTACAGGACCTGAGCCGTAAACTCAGTATGGGCCCTGCTGCTGACAGCAACTGCATGGACTGCGGTCCGGGCGTATGACATTTGGCAGGTCTAGATTAACGTTTGTTATGGAGCTTGGGTGCCACACGGTCTTGAAATTAACCTGAGGCGGGCCCAAGTCTGACCCTATCGCGGCGATCAACTCGTTAAACTTCCGCTTTATCGCGCGCGGCGCCACACTGGTGTTAATGTTATTGAACGTCAAGGAGACGAACATGAGTAAAAACTTTCTTGGTTTGGATACTGCGAAAACGCAGAAGCTGGCTGATTCGCTAAACGATTTGCTGTCTAACTATCAAATTTTTTACATGAACGTGCGGGGATATCACTGGAACATCAAGGGCGATAACTTCTTTGAGCTGCACGTTAAATTTGAAGAACAGTACAACGCGTTGTTGATGAAGGTTGACGAAATTGCCGAGCGTGTTTTGACTCTGGGCCATCGCCCCGCCCACGCTTATAGCACCTATATGGAGCGGTCTGATATCCCCGAGCGTAAAGACGTGTCTAACGGCAAAGACGCTGTGCAGAACATAGCAGAAAGCTTTGTAAAATTGATCGGCAAGCAGCGTGAACTGCTGAGTTTGGCCAACGACGCCGACGATGAAGGCACCGCGTCGCTGATGAGTGATTACATTGCCGAGCAGGAAAAAACCCTGTGGATGTACCGCAGCTACCTGGGCCAGTAAGTCCCGGTTAATGCCAAAAATGGCGGCCACATGGCCGCCATTTTTTTATCTGCTACTTTCATTTGTTAGTAAGAGGAACTCATGCCAAACCACCCTGGAAAGATCACAATCAGCGCCAGCACAAACACCTGCAAGAGGATGAAAGGCAGCACCCCCTTGTAGATATCAATCGTTCGCACCTCCGGCGGTGCAACCCCCTTAAGGTAAAACAAAGCGAACCCGAAGGGCGGCGTCAAAAAGCTGGTTTGCAGGTTCATAGCGATAAGAATGGCAAACCAAAGCATGTTGATGCCCAGGGCTTCGGCCACGGGCGCCAGAATAGGCACGATGATGAAGGAAATTTCGACAAAATCGATGAAGAAGCCCAGCACCATAATCACCAGCATGGCGAGGATAATAAAGCCCCATTTCTCGCCCGGCAGTTGCAACATCCATTCTTCCAGCAGGTAATCGCCACCGCTGTAGCTGAACACCATCGAAAAGGCCGTCGCACCGATCAGGATGGCGAACACCATGGCCGTTACTTTCACCGTATCTTTTGAGGCATTCCAAACCATCTGAAATGAGAACTGGCCATAGATAAGGGCCAGCAAAATGGCACCCACGCCACCAAGGGCCGAGGATTCTGTCGGCGTCGCAATCCCGGTAAAGATTGAACCAAGCACAATGACAATCAGCGCCAGCGGCGGAATGATGGCCAGCAGTGCATTCATGACTTCCTTTTTACGGGAAATGGTCTTGTCTTCAGGCATGGCCGGAGCCGTTTCGGGTTTGAAGCGGGTCACGATCAGTATATAAACGATATAGAGCCCGATAAGAACCACACCGGGCCCAACGGCCGCCCGGAACAGATCGCCAACAGGAAGCCCAAGCACGTCGCCCAGAATAATCAGGATGATGGACGGAGGAACAATCTGGCCCAGCGTACCTGCCGCACAAATGGTGCCGGTTGCCAGTCGCTTGTCGTACTGGTGGGCAAGCATCACGGGCAGCGATATCAGGCCCATGGCAACCACACTTGCGCCTACGACACCTGTGGAGGCCGCAAGCAGTGCGCCAACCAGAATGGTAGAAATAGCCAGGCCGCCGGGCAGACCACCAAATAGCCGGCCCATGGAGGTTAGCAACTGTTCAGCCAAACGCGTGCGCTGAAGGATAACACCCATAAAGATAAACAGCGGAACGGCCATTAGAACCGTATTCTGCATAACGCTCATGATGCGATAAGGCATGAAAGCGAACAGATCCATACCTTCCGACAACACACCAAAAAACAAAGCCACGCCGCCAAACGTGAAGGCGACCGGGAAGCCCACCATTAGCATCACCAGGGCCACGACGAACATTATCATGCCGATCATGCGAGTCCCCCTCCGCTGTGCTCACCTTCGTACTCTTTGTCGCCGTACATAACCCGCAGGGCGTAAGTTGCCATATTAAGGCCGGCGATGCCGATAAAGAACGCAGAAACCGGTATTGCGGATTTGATCAACCAACGGTGAGGCAGGCCGCCAGGATCGCCGCTGCCTTCGCCCATGCTGTAGGAGCTTAGAGTAAAATCGTAGCCATAAATGCCGATCAAATAGGCGAATGGCACCACAAATAGCAGAGCGCCTGTCAGGTTTACCCATGCCTTGGTTTTGTTGCTCCATTTCGTATAAAGCACGTCTACCCGAACGTGGCCGTCTGTGCGCAACGCATAGGGAATGCCGAACAGGAAAACCACGGAGTAAAGGTGCCACTCCATTTCTTGCATACCGATGGATACCTGATTAAACGCGTAGCGGGCAGCAACGTCGTAAAAAACGTTACCCACCATCAGTATCATGGCGACACAGGCGACCCAGCCGCAAAAATTAGAGAGGCGCGCAAGGCCCTCGTCCAGCTTTATAATCCACTGCATTCACAATCCTCCGCCAGGGCGCTGGCGATTCTGCTATAGCTAAAAACAACAAAACCGGGATCGCTCACAGAACGAACCCGGCTCAATTACCGCCTGTATCTTACTCTACTGTGCTCATTGTGTTCAGGTATGCCTGCTCAGAAATTTCGGTATAAGCGCGGCTTTGTGCGAGATAGTCTTCCTGGGATTTTATAATCCTGGCCGCTTGTTCGTTGCTTTCAGAAGCTTCTTTTAAAAGCTTTTTGTTGGCATTGTACATAGCCTGGAAAATGTCTTGGGGGAACTGCTTGATCTGCACGTTCGGGAAGTCTTTCTTGATGCTGGCCCAAGCTTTCGCATTTTCGTGCTGTGAGAGTACCAGCATGTCGTAGGAGGCTGTGCGCATAGCAACACGCATGATTTCCTGCAAATCGGCAGGCAACTTTTCCCATACCTGCTTGTTCACCAGAAACTGAAGCTCGGTGGCAGGCTCGTGCCAACCGGTGTAGTAATAGTCCGCGATCTGCTGGAAGCCAAGGCGGAGATCCAGAGCCGGACCCACCCACTCAACCGCGTCAATAGTGTTGCGTTCCAAGGACGTGTATAGCTCGCCTGGCGCAATGTTAGTCGGGTTCACGCCCACTTCAGCAAAGACTTCGCCGGCGAAGCCCGGAATGCGCATTTTCAGGCCCTGAAGGTCTTCCAGCGACTTGATTTCTTTGCGGAACCAGCCGCCCATCTGAACGCCAGTGTTGCCGCCGGGGAACGATAGCATGTTGTGTGGCGCATACACTTCCTGCATCAGCTCCATGCCGCCGCCGTGATAAAACCAGGCGTACTGTTCAATGGCGTTCATACCGAAAGGCATGCTGGTGAAGAACAGGGTCTCTGGAACCTTACCCTTCCAATAGTAGGAAGCGGAGTGGCCCATGTCGTATTGGCCGGCCTTGACCATATCAAACACGCCCAGAGGTGCCTTGTGCTTGTTAGCAGAATCGATGCGGATTTTCAGGCGACCGTTAGACATTTCCTCGACAGATTTGGCGAAGTTTTTGGTGGTGTCCCCAAAAATCGGAAAGTTCGGGCCCCAAGTTTCTGCCAGCTTCAGGGTAAATGTTTCCTGAGCCAGTGCGTGTGTAGAGGCGAAAGTCGCTGCCACCGCGAGTATTGCCGCGGAAAAAATGGAACGAATCATCATTTTTTTTGCTTCCTTTTATAATTGTTTTTCGCTGAGTCTGCGTTCTGTTACAAACGCGATAAAACTAGCTCACATTATCAGTTATTTTTAATCGGTGGAACGAAAAATATAAAGCATTAGATATAGGTCGTAGGTGCTGTAACGGCCCGAGCATTGTTTGCGCGGGTGCGCCACGCCCTGAACCGTCGCAAGGCGGGTTTTTCAACGCTGTAATGGATCAGGCAGGCGAAAAGCAGAACGATGCCAAGAGCAAGGCAGACACTGAGCCAGCCGGTGCGAGCAGAATGGCATCCGCGGCTGGGGGGCGGCCATAGCGATGAATGCGGTAGATCAGCATGCCGTCAGGAATCTGCTTCCACCGAACCAGCCATCATGGGCATTGCGCTCCAGGGTCATGAAAATCACAAATCCGCTGAGTATGAAGAACAGGTGCACACCGTATCGGCCAAATGACAAACCGTGATTAAGCCAGGGCCAAAGCGCAAAGCCGTGGGCATACATTTCGTGGTAATAGGGCAGGTAATGGAACAGCACCACGCCCAAGGCTGCAAGGCCGCGCAGGGCGTCCAGGCTGCCTAATCTGGAACCGAAAGAGGAGCTGGGCATGGGCTGTCTCGTCACGGATTTGGCTCACAGTAGCCTGCTTTGCGTTGCGGCAATACGGCTCAGCTATACGGTTACCTTGTCCGCGCTATACGATGTGTTCATCATTCAGAACAACCGTCGGGTTCAACGCAGGCAGCCGCAGGGAGATTGGTCATGGCAGTAGAGCTGGGGATTATTGAGGGCTTTTATGGTCCACTGTGGAGTTGGAAGCAGCGCCGGCAACTGGTGCAGAGGCTGGCGCCCCACGGTTACGGTTTTTATCTTTATGCGCCCAAGGCCGATGCGTTTTTAAGACGGCGCTGGCAGGAACCGCACCCGCCGCAGTTTGCCGCAGAAATGGGCGCGTTCGCCCACTTCTGTAAAACCGCCGGGGTGCGTTTCGGTGTGGGCCTGAGCCCGTTTGAACTGTTTGACAACTTTGACGAAGCCGGCCGGCAGGCGCTGGCGCGCAAGCTGGCGTTTTTTGATCAGCTGGGGCTGGATGAACTGGCGATCCTGTTTGACGACATGCACCGTAGCGGGCCGCACACGGCGCAGGCGCAGGCAGACATTGTGCACTGGGTTGCCGAACACTCCACGGTTCGGCGTATCAGCGTGTGCCCGACCTACTACTCGGATGACCCGGTGTTGGATAGGGTGTTTGGCCCTCGCCCGGTGGACTATCTACAGACTCTGGGGCAGGCGCTGGATCCCTCCATACAGATATTCTGGACCGGCGAGGAAGTGTGTTCGCGGGAGATTTCACCCGGCCACTTGCAAAGAGTGGGTGATCTTCTGGGGCGAAAGCCGCTGTTGTGGGACAACTACCCGGTTAATGATGGCGATCGTATGTCTCGCCACTTGCACCTGCGTGGATTTACGGGCCGCCCGGCGTCTAACGCTGCGTACATCGCCGGCCACGCCATTAATCCGGCGCTACAGCCAACGTTGACCTGCATTCCGGCCATTACCCTGGCGCAGAGTTATCAATTCGGGCCGAATTACGAATACGGTAAGGCGTTTTATCGCGCCGCGCAGGAAGTTCTTGGGGCCGAGTTAGCGGATTGCCTGCAAGCAGACTTGTTGGTGTTGCAAGACGCCGGTCTGGAGCGCCTGTCCGCCGAACGGAAGCAGGCTTTGGCGCATACCTATGACGGCTTTGACCACCCTGCGGCCGACGAAATACTGCACTGGCTGGCCGGCGACTACGCGGTTACCAACGAGGTCGTGGCGACCCAGTAGTCTCTTAAGGGCAGGGCGGTTGCTCTGCCTGGCTGAAGCGTTCGCGCATGGCACGGTTGCTGCGCTCGTCGTTTTTGTAGGTGTCTGGCAAGGGCTGCAGAAAATACAGAAAATCACCTTTGGTACGGTGTTCAGACAGCTCCGGCATGGCTTCATTTTCGGGCCAGAAAACCGGGCTTACCACCGTAATTTCCAACTCTGGCGCGCGCTTGTGCAGCAGCGCTACCGTGCCCTGACGCTGTTCGCTGTGGAAATTGCCGTTTACGTGCAGTATCTGATGGCCAGGGTAATTCCGGCGAGCCTGCAAAATGCGTTCGGCCATGGTGTTGTCGCGCAATAATTGTGCTTTGTAGCTGTTGTCCAGGCGCTGCTTCATAGCATCGCCGCCGCCGTTATGACTCGCGCCAATGGCATCATCAAAGCGTTGCCGGTAGGCCGGGGTGTCCAAAAACGGTTGTTGAGCAATGGTTTGGCGCTGTGCCTGAGATAAATCGTCAATAATGTGCGGCCCTTCGCGGCCCACACAACGCACGATATCGCCCGGTGCATTGGCCGCAATCACGGGTAATTGATGGCTAAGGGCGAATTCGACCAGCGGCCGGTAAGACGCGCGATAATTGTCCCAGGCGCCAGTGTCTTCAATCATTTCGCTTTCGCCGCTGCTGCCCGCCAGATACTGGTTCAGCGCATCCTGCTGATTAGTTTCAAATTGCTCCATGCTCAGTATCTGTTGAGGTTGCTGCTGAAACAGCGCCAGCTGCAGCTGGGCTTGAAACAGATGACTGGCGTGATGGCCGTGATATTCGCCAACGACCACCACATCGGCGTTGGCTAAACGCTTTGCCAGCTGCTCTACGGTTAACGTGTTCAAGATGTCAGACTGCGGGTCAACTATATGCGCCTGATACTGGTTTTGAGGTGCTTTCAAGGTGTTGTGCGAGGCCGGGGAGGTCGCGCAGCCGGCTGTTATTGCCAACACTAAGGCGCCAGTCAGGTAACGAATGTTGTAAAGGATTATGGACATAAGCGCGAAGTTCCGTTGCGGTAAGCACACTACTAATAAGTTTTCCGAACACGCTCTGGCTGTATAGCGAGTATAATGCTTGGCGAAGCCCTTCGTACAGGCAAGTTGTTTATGTCCCGCAGCCATTTGTTTTCCCTGCGCCCAGGCCACGCGATCCGCGAAGCCTGCGTGCAGGAGCCTTACAGTTCCCGGCGTTTTGCAAAAGATGTGATGGCCGGTATTACCGTAGGAATTATTGCTATTCCGCTGGCCATGGCACTGGCTATTGCCAGCGGTGTGGCTCCCCAATACGGTTTGTACACGGCCATTATTGCCGGTGTGGTGATTGCGCTCACGGGCGGCAGCCGCTACAGCATTTCCGGCCCTACCGCCGCTTTTGTAGTGATTCTTTATCCCATTGCCCAAGAATACGGGTTAGGCGGTTTGCTTCTAGCCACGGTGATGTCCGGGATGTTGCTGCTGGTTATGGCGGTCATGCGCCTGGGGCGCTTTATTGAGTACATACCGGAGCCGGTGACCCTGGGATTTACCGGAGGCATTGCGGTGGTTATCGCCACTCTGCAGGTGAAAGACCTGTTCGGTTTGCCGATTACGGCCATGCCCGAGCATTACTGGGGAAAGCTGGCTGCTCTGGTTCAAGCTGCACCCTCGCTGGATGCCATGAGTACTCTGGTGGCCGGGGTCACATTGGCTATCATGCTGCTGTGGCCGCGGCTGAAAACACCGGTACCACCGCACTTACCTGCCGTAATTGTTGGTAGTTTGTTGGCGCTGTGGCTAAACAGCCAGGGTGCCTCCATTGATACCATCGGCTCGCGTTTCAGTTATTTACTACCCGATGGAACCAGTGGCAGTGGCATTCCTCCATTTTTGCCCGAGTTTACCTTGCCCTGGCAGCAGGCCGGTGCCGATGGCAGCCCATTGGTGGTGTCCTGGAACCTGATTCAGGCTCTGATTCCGGCAGCGTTTGCCATTGCCATGCTGGGCGCGATTGAATCCTTACTGTGTGCGGTGGTCCTGGACGGCATGACCGGTAAGCGCCACAGCGCCAACAGTGAACTGCTCGGACAGGGTCTGGGCAACATAATCGCACCCTTCTTTGGTGGTATTACAGCCACCGCGGCACTTGCCCGCTCGGCCGCCAACTATCGCGCTGGCGCTGAATCGCCGGTGTCTGCGATTGTGCACTCGCTGGTGGTGGTGCTGGCGCTGGTAGCGCTGGCAGGGGTGCTGTCTTACATGCCAATGCCGGCGATGGCGGCGTTGCTGTTGATAGTGGCGTGGAATATGAGCGAAGCGCCAAAAGCCGTGCACTTGCTTAAAACAGCGCCCCGCGGTGATCTTGTGGTGTTCCTGACTTGCTTCAGCCTGACGGTGGCGCTGGATATGGTGATTGCCATTACCACCGGCGTACTGCTGGCAGCGGTGCTGTTCATGCGCGAAATGGCGCAGATGACACGGGTGACCGACATATCCACCAACCAGCGGGTGACGCAGGCTAACTTGCCCCCCGGCTGGCAGGTGTTCAAGATCAACGGGCCGCTGTTCTTTGCCGCCGCCGAGCGCATCTTTGGCGAGCTGGCGGAACTGTCCAAAAACGCCCGTGGTTTTATACTGTATATGGACGGCGTGACCTTGCTGGACGCGGGTGGACTGTCTGCATTGAATAAGCTCCTGGCCGCCTGCGAGCGCGATGGCACCCGTATCATTATTGCCGATTTGCAGTACCAGCCGCTGCGAGCTCTGGCTCGTGCAGGGGTGGCGCCTGTAAACGGTGTTAGCCGCTTTACACCCACACTGGCTGATGCCCTGGTGCAAGCCAGCGAGCACTGATCGCTGTTAACATCACCTACTACAAAATCGGGCTCTAACAAATAGAGCTCTGATAAACCGTGCTTTGATAAACAGAGCCCCAGCTAACAGTAAAAAAGGTTTTGCATGCTGCCATTCCGAATTGTGGATCGCGTTAAGTTCGTTGTTGAGCGCCAGTTGGTGAAAGGTGCGGGTTTCCAGCTATTGGTGGTTGCCGCCTTTATTGCGCTGATTTCGATTGCTGGCGGACTTGCAGTATTGGCGGTCGGGCAAAAATTTGACAGTGTGGGCGCGGCCGTTTGGTGGGCGTTTTTGCGCCTGACAGATCCTGGCTATCTGGGTGACGACATAGGCGCTTGGCAGCGTTTTGTCTCTACCCTGCTTACCGTCAGCGGTTATGTGGTGTTTATGGGCACCCTGGTTGCCATTCTCACCCGCTGGCTGATTGCCAAAATGGAAGAGTTAGAGCGAGGCCTGACGCCGGTCACGCTGAAAAGTCACATTGTGGTACTGGGCTGGACCCGGCACACGTTGCCACTGCTGACGGAATTGCTGAGTGCATCAGGCCGTATGCGCCGGTTTCTGGAGCAACACGATGCCGGCCGGCTCAATCTGGTCGTGCTCTCAGAGCATGCCAGTGCGGAGCAGGTGCACGAATTACGTATGGAGCCCGGTATCGGCCGTCGCGCGCGCCAGATCATTTTGCGCAGCGGCTCACCCATTCAGCCCGACGCCCTGCATAGGGTTGCGTGTCTGGACGCCGCCGCAGTCATTGTGCCCAGCGGCCACACAGGCGCCGGCAGCCTGCTAACGCCGGATGTGGAAACCGTCAAAGCGCTGCTGTCGATTGCCGCTCAGGCACGCCAATACAACGCGCCACTGCCTTATGTCGTGGCCGAGATTCAAGACCTGCGAAAATTGCCGGTGATCGAACGAGCCTATCCCGGCGCGGTAGAAGTGGTGGCCGGCGATGCCACCATCAGCCGTTTGATGGCGCAGAATATCTTGCATCCGGGCCTGTCGGAAATTTATAACGAACTGCTCACCGCTGGCGACGGCAACGAGCTGTATGTGCGCGGTGGCGAAACCATGGTTGGCATGACCCTGGCTGAGGTTTCTGCGCAGCGGCCGTTGGCGATTGTGCTGGGCCTGCTGAAGCGCGAGGGTGAACAGTGGAAAGTCTGGTTGATGGCGCCAACAGACAGCGTAATTGACAAAGAAGACCGAGTGATCATGATGGCGCGTTTTTACGCCGAAACCGATCCTAACCCCAAGCTGCCGTCGTTACCCGTGGTTCAGCGTGGTAGCCCACGGATAGTGACCGCCGCGCCGGTGCAGAAACTCCAGAGAATACTGGTGTTGGGCTGGAATCGACGGGTGCCCAGCCTGCTGGCGGAGTTGTCGAGTTACCACTATCGGCCGTTTCAGGTGGATGTGATTTCGGTTGTCGGCGCTGCTGAACGCGACCAGCTGACCCGGCGCCATCTGGGAAAAAAGGTAGACATGGAAGTTCAGCACATCGAAGCCGATTACATGGTTGAGGCCGAGCTGCGCCAATTGCAGCCAGCGGCCTACGACACAGTGATGCTGCTGAGCAGCGATCGCCTGGCATCCGGTGAAGAAGCCGACGCCCGCACCATGGTGGGTTATTTACAACTGGAAGATGTACTGGCAGGTCAATCACGGCGTCCGCAGTTGATCATGGAACTGAGCGATCCAGACAACAGCCATTTGCTGTACAACCACGGCAGCGAAATGCTCATCAGCCCGATGATACTCAGCCATGTTCTAGCTCAGGTTGCCCTTAGGCGAGAGTTGCGAGTGGTGTTGGATGAGCTCTTCACAATGGATGGTGCGGAAATTCAGTTTCGGGACCCAGGCGATTACGCGCTTCCGGCCAGCGTTAATTTTCAGTTGCTGGAACGAACGTTGGCCAAAGAGGGTGAAATAGCGCTTGGTATCTATCGGGACCAGCCAGACGCCAAGGGTCGGCATCTGATGCTAAACCCGCCTCGGCGGGATTATCTCGATGTTAAGCCTGGGGACCGGTTAGTGATTTTATGTTTAACAGGCCAAGTATCTGATTAGTGCCTCCCGTCATTACCGGGGCCGTCTACACCTTATAAGCAAACGAATAGACCAATCTGGTCGGAAATACTCGGGCTGTCAGCTGTGGATTTGTAAACGTTGGGTATCCGGTTTTAATGTTTTTAGCCATTCACAAAAAAAATGCTGAATATAGATTATATAAATTTCAGTTATGCGGTGAGAGGCATTAGAGTAGTCGTCAATGTCCAGGGAGAATTGGATTTAAATTCGACGCCCTTGAAAAAACTGACGTACAAAGGAATGAACCATGCCCTACTCAAAAGACGTTGATACCCTAACCACCCTGTTGAAACAGAATCCTACCTGGAACGCCATCAAGCCTGAGCACGCGGCCCGCATGCGCGCCCAGAACAAATTTCAGACTGGCTTGGATATCGCCAAGTACACCGCCAAGATTATGCGTGAAGACATGGCGAACTACGATAACGATACCTCTCAGTACACCCAGTCTCTGGGGTGCTGGCACGGGTTTATCGGCCAGCAGAAGATGATTTCCATTAAGAAACACTTCGGCGACACCTCACGCCGCTACCTGTACCTGTCCGGTTGGATGGTTGCCGCCCTGCGTTCAGAGTTCGGCCCTCTGCCAGATCAGTCCATGCACGAGAAAACCGCCGTGTCCGGCCTGATTGGCGAGTTGTACACGTTTCTGCGCCAAGCTGATTCCTGGGAACTGAACCATCTGTTCCGTGATCTGGAAGAAGCTCAGAACGCCGGCGACGACGCCAAGGCCGAGCAGCTGATAAGCCAGATTGATAACCATCAGACCCACATTGTGCCGATCATTGCCGACATCGACGCCGGTTTTGGTAACGCAGAAGCCACTTACCTGCTGGCCAAGCAGATGATTGAAGCCGGTGCCTGCTGTATCCAGATTGAAAACCAGGTGTCTGACGAGAAGCAGTGCGGCCACCAGGACGGCAAAGTAACCGTTCCCCACGCCGACTTTCTGGCCAAGATCAACGCTGTGCGTTTGGCCTTCCTGGAACTGGGTGTAGACGACGGCGTGATTGTTGCCCGTACTGACTCCTTGGGTGCTGGCCTGACTCAGAAAATTGCCGTAACCGACGAGCCGGGTGACCTGGGCGACCAGTACAACAGCTTCATCGACGGTGACGTTATTGCTAAAGCCGAAGACATCAACAACGGCGACGTGGTGATCAAGCAGAACGGTCAGCTGGTCAAGCCCAAGCGTCTGGCATCTGGATTGTTCCAGTTCAAGGCCGGTAGCGGTGAAGACCGGGTTATTCTGGATTGCATCACCAGCCTGCAGAACGGCGCTGACATGCTGTGGATCGAAACCGAGAAGCCCCACGTTGGCCAGATCGCAGCGATGGTTAACCGCATCAAGGAAGTAGTTCCTAACGCCAAGCTGGTGTACAACAACAGCCCGTCGTTCAACTGGACTCTGAGCTTCCGTCAACAGGTGTTCGATTCCTGGAAAAAAGAAGGCAAAGACGTATCGGCCTACGAGCGTGCTGCGCTGATGGGTGAAGAATACGACAGCACCGACCTGGGCAAGCTGGCCGATCAGTGGACGGCGGACTTCCAGCGCGATGCTGCCCGTGAAGCCGGTGTGTTTCACCACCTGATCACGCTGCCGACTTACCACACGGCGGCCCTGTCGACCGATAATCTGGCCAAAGGCTATTTCGGTGCCGAAGGCATGCTGGCTTATGTCAAAGGTGTTCAGCGTAAAGAAATTCGCCAGGGTATCGCCACTGTTAAGCACCAGGACATGGCCGGTTCCAACATTGGTGACGACCACAAGGAATTCTTCGCCGGCGACGCCGCGCTGAAAGCCGGTGGTAAAGACAACACCATGAACCAGTTTGGCTAATAGGCTAATCTGACGCGGCACGGATGCCGCAACTCCCCCTTCCGGGATTTAAAAACCCGCACGCTGGTTCGCCAGGTGCGGGTTTTTTTGTGGCGCCGGCTCAGGGTTGAGGCCTTGGTCTATGCTAATAGAAACAACGTGTTCAGGCAGGAGCAGGGCGATTGAATCTGGATCAAGGCATTGTGTTTGCGGTATTGGGTATTACGCTGGCGCTGTTTGTCTGGAATCGACTGCGGTTTGATGTGGTGTCGATGCTGGCGTTGCTGGCGATGGCGTTCACCGGTCTGGTGCCCGCTGATGAACTGTTCAGTGGTTTCGGACACCCGGCGGTAATTACCGTGGCGGCTGTATTGGTGATCAGCCAAGGGCTGGTAAACGGCGGCGTGGTGGATGCGATTGCCCGATTGTTGGGGCGTATCGGCCATCGGCCCACCCTGCAGGTGCTTACGCTCACCTCGGTGGTTGCGCTTTGCTCCGGTTTTATCAACAACGTTGGCGCCTTGGCTCTGTTGATGCCGGTCGCCATCTGGATGTCCCGTGACGCCGGGCGCTCGCCCTCCATGCTGCTGATGCCGCTGGCGTTTGGCTCCTTGCTGGGGGGTACCGTCACCCTGATTGGCACACCACCGAACATTATTATTTCTTCCTATCGTCCCGAAGGCGCCTTTGGCCTGTTCGATTTTGCCCCGGTGGGTCTGGCGGTCACCGTGGCCGGTATTGCGTTTATCACCCTGGTGGGCTGGCGTCTGACACCGCGGCGCGATGACGGCGACGGCGGTAAAAAGCTGTTCAGCGTGGGGGATTATGTTACCGAACTGCGAGTGCCGGAAGGCTCCGCCAGCGCTGGCGTCACCTTGCACTCACTGTTGACCGAATCCGGTGAGAGCGATGATCTTGCGGTGTTGGCCTTGATCCGTGACGGCGCACGCAAGATCACTCCCTCGACCTTTACTGTAATGCGCGAAGGCGATTTGTTGTTAATTGAGGCCAATACCGAAAGTTTGCAGGCTTTTCTAGACAATACCGGTCTTGAGTTAGCCACCGGTGCGCTTTTGGCGCCGCAGCGCGAGCTAGACAACGAGACAACGAACGCGGACGGGCTACCTGAAGATTCCAGCGATGAGCCCAGCGCCGACGAAGAGGATGCCAAGGCGCCGATTAGTCTGGATGAAGGCGACTTGCAATTGATGGAAGTGGTGGTTTCGCCAGGCTCAACCTTACTTGGACTGTCTGCTAACCGTTTGGGTTTGCGCGAACGCTATTTGCTGAACGTGGTGGCGGTGGCTCGCCGTGGCCAGCGTATTCAGAGCCGGTTGGGGGATATCCGCTTCCAGGCCGGCGACATTCTGCTGGTGCAGGGTACCCAGGATGGCCTCACAGAAACTCTGATTACTCTGGGTTGCCTGCCGTTGGCAGAGCGCGGGCTGCGGCTTGGGTCGTCACGCAAGGTAGCGCTGGCGGCCGCCGTATTTGGTGCCAGTATTGCGGCGGTGGTCAGCGGGCTGCTGAGCGCACCGGTAGCGCTGGTGGCAGGCGCGGTGGCGATGGTGTTGGTGGGATTGTTGTCCGCGGAAGAGGCCTATAAGTCTATCGATTGGTCGATCATTGTCTTACTGGCAGCGATGATTCCGGTCGGCCAGGCGCTGGAAACCAGCGGCGGCGCCCAGTTACTAGCGAATCAGATGCTGGCACTGGGCGGCGACTTTTCGCTGGCCGCGGTGCTGGCCATGTTGTTGGTAGTCACTCTGCTGCTGTCGAATGTGATCAATAATGCCGCGGCCGCGATTGTGGTGGCACCGGTCGCATTGAACCTGGCGACGTCGCTAAACGTGCCCACCGACGCGGTGTTGATGGCGGTTGCCGTAGGCGCCTCATCCGCCTTCATGACGCCTATTGGCCATCAGTCCAATGCGCTGGTGATGGAGCCCGGCGGTTATCAGTTTGGTGACTACTGGCGCTTGGGATTACCGTTATCGATCATCGTTACGGTGGTAGCTGTGCCAATGATTATGCTGGTGTGGGCGTGATCTTGAGTATTGGGCATCCAGTGTCCCATATGGCCAATTCAGGGATCCATTGTTTGGCGTTAAGAGCTCTTATGTCGTCAAAGTAGCTACATAGTGCCTGAGCTTTACACATTATATTTTTGTAGAGCCTTGATTTAGAAATCGAATACTTAAAATGCGGTATTTAAACCTGGCGAGTTGTACCAGTAATGTTACAACCTGCTATTTTTTCGGGGCGGTGAAAAGCGACGAATAAAAATTAAAAATCACGTTTTTCAGTGGCTTGCTTGAGGGCTGGAATTTTTTGGCACAATTATCGCTAGGTTGTTCTCTGTGAGTCTATACGGACACTTGCACAGTGATTGCAGGCTGGAATGGGCTCTCTAGCAGCTAACAACAACGAAGGGATGACATCATGAATACGAAAAAAAATATGCTGGCAATTGCTGTTGCTTTGAGCCTTGGCTTGTCAGGTGCCGCGTGGGCTGACCAGCAAGGTGGCGATGGTGATCCGAACACCAACGCCGCCGGTGGCTCCACGTCCAACAACGACACCTCCGGCAACGCCAACTCTGGCAATGACAGCTCCACGAACAACTCTGATAATTCGGATAGTAGCAGCAACGACTCCGGCAACAACCAGGCCGATAACAGCAGTAACGACTCCGGCAACAACCAGGCCGATAACAGCAGTAACGATTCCGGCAACAACCAGGCCGATAACAGCAGCAACGACTCTGGCAACAGCCAAGCGGATAACAGCAGCAACGACTCTGGCAACAGCCAAGCGGATAACAGCAGCAACGATTCCAGCACCAACCAGGCGGATAGTAGCAACAACGATTCCGGCAACAACCAGGCCGATAACAGCAGCAACGACTCCGGCAACAACCAGGCCGATAACAGCACCAACGACTCTGGCAACAGCCAAGCGGATAACAGCAGCAACGATTCCAGCACCAACCAGGCGGATAGTAGCAGCAACGACTCCGGCAACAACCAGGCCGATAACAGCACCAACGACTCGAACAAAGATCAGTCGGACAGCAGCACCAACGATTCGTATAACGATCAGTCGGACAACAGCATTGCCGGCTCCTACAACGATTCGTCTGACAGCAGCAGCAACATGCTGAGCATGTCGGTCGACATGTTCCTCAACAGCGCCGAACTCAATGGCAGCGTCAGTGACGTGTCAGTGAACTACGGCGACGCCACTGCTCGCAGATCTTCCACCGATGTGCGGACCAGCAATAGCATTGGCGACGGTTCTGCGAACTTCACCGGTGTGGGCGCGTTTGCCCAGAACGTCGGTGTGGGCAGTGTTACCCAGGCTAACGTCAGTGTGATGTCTAACCTGACCGCAGGCGGCAACTAGGCGCAGGTGCGGGCTGCCAGTTTCTGGTAGCCCGCCCAGGCCCGGGAGGCATGGGATGGAAAACAGCCTTTACCAAGTTAAACGCTGCTTTATAGCGGGTTGTATCACTCGCGTGCTGGGGTTAGCTCTGTTAACAAGCACAGCGACCGCCTTGGCTGATACCGCCAACAGCGATGAAACCTGGCTGCAGCAGTCTGCGCTGTCTGCGCAACAACTGAACGAGGCCAGCGGTCGCCAAGGCATACCACTGCAATGGCAAATGAACACCAGTAACCAGAATGGCAATGTCAGCGATAACGTGCTGGCTGGACAAGTGATGACGGGTAACAACCTGATCAGCGGTGGCGCCTTCCAAAATATGAGCGGCGTGGCCACGGTTATTCAGAACTCGGGCAACCAGGTGGTTATTCAGGGCACAACTCAGGTCAACGTTCTTATTAACCGATAACAGGAGACAGGCGATGGCCGGTGGTACAGGTATTACCGCGATCTTGGCGACCCTACTACTGGTTATCAGCCCTGCGACCAGTGGCGGCAGTGTCATTATTCCGGGGTTTTCCGGAAGCTTTGAGGTGGCCGTTGAGAGTTTTCAGGCCCGCCGTTTCAGCTCGGTATTCCGCCAGCAGTACGACTTCAGTTGTGGTTCTGCAGCAATCGCATCGTTACTGACGTTTCATTATCAGTTCGAGGTGTCAGAGGAAGATGTCTTCAGCGGCATGTTCGCCGTAGCCGACCCAGAGAAAGTGCAGCGTGAAGGTTTTTCTATGTTGGATATGAAGCGTTATTTGGCGCTTGAGGGCTATCGGGCGGACGGTTTTCGCCTGCCATTGGATGGATTGCGCAAGGAGGTTCGGTTACCGGTGATTGCCTTGGTCACGCTGGATGGTTATCGGCATTTTGTGATCATCAAAGGTATTTCGCCCAGCGAAGTGCTGGTGGGTGATCCGGCGCGTGGTATGAAAGTGTATCCGCGGTCAGAGTTTGAACAATACTGGGATGGCACGGCGTTTGTGATACGCAGCCATCTGCAACAGGGACGCATTTCGTTTATTGCCGATGGATCCTGGCCTTCGGTCGCAACGGCGCCTTTGAGCCAGGTTCAAGACGCACCGCCACTGGGGCACACGTTGCCTTATTGGCCATCGATGTCGGAGTGGTGAACCTATGACCTTGAACCTACGAATATTGAGACCGGCCGCAATTCGACTGGCCTTGGTAATGGTTCCCGTTTTGTCGGTTGCACAGGCCCAAGCCGCAGATTGGAGCCCGGTGCTGAGTGATGCTGAGCTGGCGCAGAAGCGCGGCGGGTTTTTTCTCAACCGTTTTGAAATTGCCATTGGCCTGGAGCAAAGAGTGTCGGTGAATGGCGACCTGCAAGTCATTAATAGCTGGCGCATACCCAATATCAGCGACGTGGGCAGTTACGCCCAAGCCCTCAAAAATCTGCCCGTACTGCGCGACGTCAGCAGCGCTGGCGACGGCGCACGGGTAACCAGCGGTGTACTCGATAACGGAAGTTGGATGACGCTGATCCAGAATAATGTGGACGGCGCGGTTATCCAGAATATGCAGCAACTGAATATTGAACTGAACAACCTGGGGCAAACTTGGCGTCTGCCCCCCAACTTTCAGGATTCCATGCTGTCGCTACCGAGGCGTTAAGACTGCGGCGCCTTACAAGCTTAGAGGCAGTTTCAGGGTAATTTCGCTGTTAGGCGCATTATCCGTGACACCTACGTTCACGGAAAGGCTTAATGTTGTGCTATTCGACAACCGGTGGGCCAGGCCGAACGATAGTGACCCCACATGAATCCGATCGAAGTTGGCATCAAAAAGGCTGTTATCCTGCTCAAAACTGGTTTTACTGATTACTGAATGATCGTACCCCAGGCTGAACGAGGTACGCTCGTTAAACGCGAAGCCCATGCCAAATCCGAAACGTACAATGTCGCCCGGGTCGATAGTACCACCGTTGATCTGGCCCTCATCTTCTTCCATTGTCCATACGTAGCTCAGGTTGCCAAAAAGCACGGCGGGATCGCTCGGGTATATAAAGGAAAAGCCGGGTTCAAATGACCAGAATCCGGAACCGGTCGGACGCTCGTTCAGAGTCACTCCAATGGGCACGCCATCTTCGGTGAACAGTGTGGTCTTTTTAACATCATAGGGCCCTTCGCCCGTGGGCGCACGTACCCGGAATACGCCGATCACATAAGGCCAGCCCTCCAGCCCGTCATTCAGCTGATAGCGTGTGGATAGCTCCACGTCGCCCAAGCCGTTACCGGATGACTCACGCAGATTGTCCACGGGCGTGCCCTTAAATACATCGCGCTCGCGCAAGTCTTCACTGATGCTCAGATAGGGCACCCGAACCGCGGCCTCCAGGCGGCTGGTAAAGCCGTACTTCAACGACACGGCGCCCACAAAAGTATCCCGCTGCACTTCGGATATGTTGATTAGCCCGATCAACAATGCGGGTATAACCGTGTAGCCCTCGATTGCCACCAGGGTAGAGCTGCTGTGGGAGTAAGACAGCGATGGTTCAATAGTGAAGCGCTTGGGCCGGGTGACAATGCCGCGGTCCGCGGTGATAGACGCAATGCTGGTGGCCTGGTCCACCGGGGGCGGATTGATGTTACCGGTATTTTCCTGGGCGTACGCCGGTGTTATGGCCAGAGTAGCGGTTAATAGACATAGCCTGGGGGATGTCCACAGTGGTGAATGCAAAAGGTGTGTCATACACAATCTCCTTCAGAGTCTTCATCTAGGTGTAAAGTTGTATGTTTATGCTTTTCCAATAGGCGATAGAACGAAACGCGGGAAATCGCCAGCATGCGGGCTGCAGCGCTGACGTTATGTTGTGCCAGGTTCAGGCTGCATGACAGTGCGTGACGTTCGGCTTCGTTGCGAAACGCAGAGAGTGTCAGTTGTGAAGGGTTGCCGGGAGTTGGCAGCGCCGCCTGTAAGCCCAGGCTGCGGGGGCTGATGGTGGCGCTGTCGCTGAGCAGCCCGGCTCGGCGCAAACGATTTTGCAGTTCGCGCAGATTACCGGGCCAGGTATGGTGTGCAAGCGCCGAGATGGCGGCGGTGCTGAGTTTTTTCGGGGTGTTGTTTTGGTCTAAAAGTAACAGGGCGAGGGTAATAACGTCGTCGGGGCGTTGGCGAAGTGCCGGCATATTAATAATCAAGCTGCCCAGACGATAGAACACATCGCTCCGGAACTCGCCCTGGCGAACCAGCTCGCCAAGGTCTGAAGAACTGGTTGCCAGAATCCGTACGTCCACGATGAACGATGCCTTGCCTCCAATGCGCTCAAGCCGGCCTTCCTGCAAAAAGGGCAGCAACGCCGATTGCTGTTTCATACTGAGCTCATCAATACCGGCTAGTAACACTGTGCCCCGGTGCGCCAGTTCCAAACGCCCCGGATGGGCTTTCAAAGCGTGGGTGAAGGCGCCTTGTTCGTAGCCGAACAGCTCGCTTTGGGTCAAGGATTCAGGCAGCGCGGCGCAGTTAACAATCACATGTGGGCCATAAGTACGGTTGCTGTTTTTCTGGATAAAGTGAGCGGCGGCTTCTTTACCGCTGCCGCTTTCGCCGGTGATCAACACCGGCTCGTCAACCGCAGCGAAACGCCGCAGTAAGGAGCGGGTGTCACAGATAGCGGGCGACGAACCGGTCAGCACAACATCGTTGAAATCCGGCCCGCGCCGGTTACTGTCGTAACCGTCTGTGGTTTGGATTTGCAGCTCCGCCATGCCCCACAAATGCCCCAACATCGCTGTGAAACGGCCCATATCCAACGGTGCCGAGTGGTAGTCAGAGCAGTAGCGGGCAATGAACCGCTGGGTATCGGAACCCGGAGATGGATAGATGTCGACAATGGCAACCCAATAGCGCAGCCCCAGAAACTCAATCCAGCGACAAAAGTTACCGACATCGCTGACATTGAACCGGCGCAGATCTGCTACGCCAGCACGTGTGCCTGCACAGGACGGCGGCGCCAATGGCATATCGTCACTGGCGTTGATGGCGTACACCTGATACTCAGACCCAAATTCTGGTATGTCTGGTACGTGGGTTGATAGCCATATAAGTGTTCGGCATGGCGGCATGAAAAACCTCCATTTCGTCACAACATAAGCCACACATCACGAACATTGGATGTTGCGCACAAAAATCCTATCCGTAGATGGCTGCAAACAACATTTAAAGCATAAGGTGTGCCAGAGAACCTGCGAAGCGGGTTATCAAACAGTTAGCAGAATCATCTATTGCGTGAAAAAATCGATATGTAAAATTCGTTGACACTTAGGCTGTCGAGGGCGGTTCAAAACCGTCCGGCGCGGATGCTTCCCGCTCCATGATGTGGCTTGCCAGGGCTACGCCGGTTTCGCTCATGGTCAGGTAAGCTTCGTTGGCGCCGGCTTCACGTATTTGGTGAGCTTCGTCCTGGAACATGGTGTGGGCCACAATGTAGCCGGTGAAACCCATGCGCCGCAGCATGCGGGCGGCAATCAGTTTGCCTTCAATGTCGGCCATGGCGAGGATCACTGAATGCACCTGGGGCATATGCAGATTGCTCCAGAAGGTGGTGTCTTCGGCATCGGCAAACACCACATTGCGCCCCGCCACGCCGTGCTGGGTAATTTTGTTGGGGTCAGAATCCAGTCCGACCAGGGTCGGTTCGGTTTCGATCAGCCAGTCGTAAGCGGCGGTACCGGTGCGCCCCATACCCATGATGAGAACCTTGGCGTCAGACAGCGCCAGGGGCTGTTCGTCAGGGTGATGTTTATTGGTTTCGTAGCACTCCAGGCGGCTGGCAAAGCGCTCGTAAAGGCCGTGAGCGATGCGGTTCAGGGGCGCTGAAATTACAAATGACAGCGCCACGCTGATGGCCAACGGCACCATCCACTGGGGCAAAGCAATGCTGGCCACAATCAGGCCGAATTCGCTGTAGTTTGTCAGCGCCAGCGACGTTAGAAAACTGCTGCGCGCGCGCAGGCGGAACAGAATCATCAGGAAGAAAAACAGTATTCCTTTCAACGGTAGAATCAGGCTGGCAGCCAATGCAAACATCAATGAATGGGCGTCTGGCAGCCCGCCAATGCCGATTTGCAGGAAAAACCCCACCAGGAATATCTCTTTCACACTCCACAGAGATTTGGCCAGCTCCTGACTGCGTGGGTGATTGGCCAGCACCGCACCAAACAGCAAAGCACCAAGCTCGGAGCTCAAGCCCAAGGCTTCAAAGCCCAAGCCGCCCAATACCAGTGCTAAAAGCATGCCCAACAGCACCAGTAGTTCATCGTGGCCGCTGGCATCCAACAGGCGAAACAGCAATGGCCGCATTAGCGGCAGGCCGAACACAATCAAGGCCCATTCTGACGGCGTTTTACCCGCGGCGAGGCTCATCACCACTAGTGCAATCAGGTCTTGCATTACCAGAATGCCGATGGCGACGCGGCCATGGAACGCGCGCAACTCGCGCTTACTTTCCAGCACTTTGGCGGCAAGAATGGTGGATGAAAACGACAGCGCCACCGCTAGCATGAAGGCAATGTACCAGGTAATATCCAGAAACAGATACAGCCCGGGGGTGAACACAAAGCAGGTTATGCCAAAGTGCAGCAGGCTACCGCCAATGACTTCACGGCTGATGATGGTCTTGAACTTCAGCTTCAAGCCCACCGTAAACAGCATCAGCAACACGCCCAGGTGAGCAATGTGGCCTAATACTTCGGTGGGCTCGGCAGAGATATTGGAACCCGGGAACGCCGTTAGTGCGCTGAGTGTGAAACCGGCCGCCAGATAACCCACCAGGGGTGGTAAATGAACCACCTTGACCAGCAGGCCAAGACCAAACGCAAAGGAAATCCATACAGCTTCAGGCATGAGAGGTTCTTTCAGGGAAAACGGATTATAGTCGGCGTAAGGCTACCTTGTTTTTCCCAATCGTTGAAGCCGATAACAACAGAGCCTCTTGCCTGTTTGTGTTACTCGGCTTTTGAAGCATGGGATTTGGCAAACTCCAGGAACAGACGGGCTGACTCTTCCGGCGCTTCAATCATGGGCGCGTGACCAACACCGTCCAATACCTCCAGTTGTGCACCCGGGATGATGTCCACAAAGACTTCGCCGTTACGGTAGTTAATCACACGGTCTTCCTTGCCCCAGACGACCAGGACCGGGGCTTTGATGCGGCTGACCATACTGCGGAAACCCGTCTCGAAGCCAGCGCCCCGGATGGCGGCAAAAATCACTTCATTCACTGTCTGATTGGCAAGAGCCTGGTCTTCCATAACCCCAAGAATGGGCCAGGGAATAAACGGCTTTTTCTCAAGAGCGAAATCCATCAGACGCTCAAAATCGCCAGGTTTTGAGGGGATAAGTGGGTTGTCACCAGCGGCGACCAAATCAAACAGTTCGCTCTCGTAGTCAAGGATACCGGCCGGGTCGAACAGTACGGCAGTTTTGATCTGTTCCGGATAAGTGGCGGCATATAAGGCCGTAATGGCGCCGCCCATGGAGTTGCCCATCATGTGCATCTTGGCAATGTCCAGAGCCTGAAGAATACGGGCAAGGTGTGCCACTTGCTGGTCCAGCCGATAACCGAGATCCAGCGGTTTGCTGCTTTCGCCGTGGCCCGGAAGGTCTATGGCATAAACGTTAAATTTATCTGTGAGCTCCCGGGCCATGCGGGTCCAGTTGTCTTTGTTGGCACCAAAACCATGAACCATCACGATGGTCTCGCCGTTGTTCATTTCTGCGTTTCGCAGGTACGCAATGTTCAGTTCGCCCAGAGTAATGCTGGCAGCCTCAAGTCCGGCGGTGGAACGCTCATAGTCGATAGCCTTCTGATATATGTCATTGCGGGAGCATGCGCTTAAAAGCACAACGGATAAGAGCAAGAAAAAGGTAATATTAGGTGACTTTTGCAGCATTTGAGCAGTTCCAGGCTGTTTGTGTAACGGGGCAGGCGCGTGAGTTTACATTACCCCATAAAAAAGCCCGGTCAACGACCGGGCTTTTGCTCAGGGTGTCGTATTACGCCTGCTCGCGGGCTATGGCTCGATACGCGATGTCTTTGCGATAAAACGCACCGTCCCAGCTTATCTTTCCAGCAAGTCTGTAAGCCCGTTGTTGGGCTTCGGTCACAGTATTGCCCAGTGCGGTTGCGCAGAGCACCCGGCCACCGCTGGTGACCACCTGGTTGCCATTCAGCTTTGTGCCGGCGTGGAAAGCTTTTTCGCCCTCG
This sequence comes from Marinobacter sp. M1C, assembly GCF_023314135.1. Lineage (NCBI taxonomy): Bacteria > Pseudomonadati > Pseudomonadota > Gammaproteobacteria > Pseudomonadales > Marinobacteraceae > Marinobacter > Marinobacter sp. M1C. The sequence goes on along the minus strand of NZ_CP092289.1, from coordinate 4,209,752 downwards.
GTTTCGGTTTCCGACAGGCCAGAGATGGCATCCCCTTTGCTGTAGCTGCCGGGATAACCACCTGCCGCTAGAACAATACCCACGGCGGCCCGGGGGTCCCAATCGGAGCTGCACTGGTCCAGTTTGCCGTCAATCGCGGCCTGACACAGAGCCACTAGATCCGACTGCATGCGCAGCATGATGGGCTGGGTTTCCGGATCGCCAAAGCGGCAGTTGAATTCGATCACCCTGGGAGCACCAACAGAGTCGATCATCAGGCCGGCGTACAGGAAACCTTTGTAGGGGTGGCCTTCGGCTTTCATGCCGCGCACGGTCGGGTAGATAACCTCATCCATAATGCGCTGGTGCACCTCGGGGGTTACCACCGGCGCCGGGGAATAAGCACCCATGCCACCTGTGTTGGGGCCGATATCGCCATCGCCCACGCGTTTGTGGTCTTGCGAGGTCGCCATGGCCAGCACGTTATCGCCGTCGACCATGACGATGAAGCTGGCTTCTTCGCCGTCCAGAAACTCTTCAACAACCACGCGGCTGCCGGCGTCGCCAAAAGCGTTGCCCGCTAGCATATCGCGGATGGCGTCTTCCGCTTCGGCCAGGGTCATGGCCACAATCACGCCTTTACCTGCAGCCAGGCCGTCAGCTTTGACCACAATAGGCGCGCCTTGCTGGCGCACGTAGGCCAATGCTTCATCCACGTCGGTAAAGTTGCCGTAGGAACCCGTGGGGATTTTATGGCGCGCCAGAAAGTCTTTGGTAAAAGCTTTTGAGCCTTCTAGTTGCGCGGCGCCGGCGCTGGGGCCAAACACCCTCAGGCCACGCTCTTCAAACAGATCCACAACACCGGCAACCAACGGCGCCTCGGGCCCGACGATGGTCAGGCCGACGTTGTTGCTGGCGGCAAAGTCAGCCAAACCGTCCAAATCCATCACATCAATGGCGACGTTTTCCACACCGGCTTCAGTGGCGGTGCCGGCGTTACCGGGCGCTACGAAAACGGTGTCGGCCAGTTCCGACTGCGCGGCTTTCCACGCCAGGGCGTGTTCGCGCCCGCCATTACCAATAATCAGAATATTCATGATGCGGTCCCTACGGGTTAATGGCGGAAATGGCGCATGCCAGTGAACACCATAGCAATGCCGTGCTCGTTAGCGGCGTCGATCACTTCCTGATCACGCATGGAACCACCGGGTTGGATCACCGCGGTAATACCGGCGGCGGCGGCGGCATCAATACCGTCGCGGAACGGGAAGAAGGCGTCAGAAGACATGACCGAGCCTTTTACTTCCAGGCCTTCATCGGCGGCTTTAATGCCGGCAATCCTGGCGCTGTACACGCGGCTCATCTGGCCTGCGCCCACGCCGATGGTGCGGCCCGCTCTAGCGTAAACAATGGCGTTGGATTTGACGTATTTGGCCACTTCCCAGGCAAACAGCAAATCGTTCAGTTCTTCTTCGCTGGGCTGGCGTTGGGTGACCACTTTTACATCAGCCATGGCGACCATGCCCAGGTCACGTTCTTGCACCAGCAAGCCGCCGGTCACGCGTTTGTAATCCAAAGCCGGGGCGCGCTCACCGTCAAATTCGCCGCAGGCCAGCAAACGCACGTTTTTCTTGGCGGCTATCAGTTCTACTGCTTCGGCGCTGATGCTGGGGGCGATGATCACTTCCACAAACTGGCGCTCAATAATGGCTTTGGCGGTCGCTGCGTCCAGCTCGCGGTTGAAGGCAATGATGCCGCCAAACGCCGAGGTGGGGTCTGTTGCATAGGCCAGCTCGTAAGCTTGCAGAATGTCGGCACCAATGGCTACACCGCAGGGATTGGCGTGCTTGACGATCACGCAAGCCGGGTCGGCGAAAGGTTTTACACACTCGAGCGCGGCGTCGGTGTCGGCCACGTTGTTGTACGACAACGCCTTACCTTGCAGCTGGGTGGCGGTGGCCACACAGGCTTCTTTCGGGTTGCGCTCGGCGTAGAACGCGGCGCGCTGGTGCGGGTTTTCGCCGTAGCGCATGTCCTGCACTTTCACAAACTGGGCGTTGAAGGTGCGCGGGAAATCCGGGTTGTCGTTATCGGCGGTGCGCCCGCCCAGATAGTTGGCAATAGCGCCGTCGTAGCCCGCGGTGTGCTCAAAGGCTTTTACGGCCAGATCGAAACGGGTAGCAAAGGTCAGTTCGCCATCGTTACTTTCCAGTTCTTTCAATACCCGGCTGTAATCGCGGGTATTCACTACTATGGCCACATCGTTGTGATTCTTGGCTGCCGCGCGAACCATGGTGGGGCCGCCAATGTCGATGTTTTCAATGGCGGTCGCCAAGTCGCAATCCGGATTGGCTATGGTGTCTTCAAACGGATAGAGATTCACCACCACCATGTCGATGGGGTCTATGCCGTGTTCGGCCATGACGGCGTCGTCGGTGCCACGGCGGCCCAAAACGCCACCGTGAATTTTCGGGTGCAGGGTTTTTACCCGGCCATCCATTATCTCCGGAAAACCGGTGTAGTCAGACACCTCGGTGACCGCGACGTTGTTTTTCTTAAGCAGACGAAAGGTGCCGCCGGTGGACAGCAACTCTATGCCGCGCTCGCTGAGCGCGCGACCAAATTCAACAATGCCGGTTTTGTCACTGACACTGATCAGCGCGCGACGAACGGGAGTATTTGCCTGATTTGCCATGGGTCACTTTCTTCCGGATCGGATGTCGGGTTTAAAGCAGATCGTATTGCTTGAGCTTCTTGCGCAGGGTGCCGCGGTTCAGGCCCAGCATGGTGGACGCTTTGGTCTGGTTGTTGCGGGTGTACTTCATCACCTGTTCCAGTAACGGAGCTTCTACTTCTGATAGCACCAATTGATAAACCTCGGTTACCGGAGCGCCATCAAGCTGGGTGAAGTAGTTGGTCAGTGCAATTTCTACGCTGTCACGCAGGGTGACTGGGTTGCCGCTGGTGCCAACCGTTTGCAGTTGGTGAATGTCATCATTGGCGGATGCGTTCAGGGTGTCGTTTGCCAAAGTTTCAGCTTTCATGCTGCGAATACCTCTTCATTTCGTAAGCTTGCGAAATACTGTTGAATGCTGTTGTGCTGCTCCAACGCGTCGTTTATGGCATTGAAGCGTTGCCGGAAGCGTTTGTCTTGGTCGTGGCTTTGCAAATACCAGCCCACATGTTTGCGGGCAATGCGCACACCCATGGTTTCTCCATAAAAATCGTGCAGTGCCAGCAGGTGCTCGCTCAATATCGTTTCCACTTCATCCAGTGGCGGCGGTTTCATGTGTTCGCCTGTTTCCAGAAAATGCAGGATTTCCCGAAAAATCCAAGGCTGGCCCTGAGCCGCGCGGCCAATCAGCAGGCCATCAGCCCCGGTGTATTGAAGCACGTCGCGCGCTTTTTCCGGGCTGGTGATGTCGCCATTGGCGAATACCGGAATACCAACGTCGGACTTCACCCGGGCAATGGTGTCGTACTCGGCATTGCCCGTGTATTTGTCGGTGCGAGTGCGGCCATGTATGGCCAGCGCCTGAATACCGGCTTCTTCTGCCATGCGCGCAATAATCGGCGCGTTGCGGTGATCCTCATCCCAACCGGTGCGCATTTTTAGGGTCACCGGTATGTCTACGGCGGCTACTACCGCCTTCAGAATCTGCAGCACCAGAGCTTCGTCTTTCATCAGTGCAGAGCCGGCCGCTTTATTACAGACTTTTTTGGCCGGACAACCCATATTGATGTCGATGATCTGGGCGCCAGACGCAGCGTTCATACGCGCCGCCTGCGCCAGCATCTCTGGATCGCCGCCGGCAATCTGCACCGAGCGGGGCTCAGGCTCACCTTGATGATTCAGGCGGCTGCGAGATTTCCGGGTGTGCCACATTTTGCTATCAGCAATCACCATTTCCGAAACGGCCAGCCCTGCGCCCATACGCCGGCACAACAGCCGAAAAGGCCGGTCTGTCACACCGGCCATGGGCGCAACAATCAGCGGATTGGGCAAGGTATACGGCCCGATTTTTGCCGTTGGCAGCATGATCTGAATCCGTGTTACGGAAGTTAACGCAAGGCCTGAATATCGGTGAATTGTTCAATAATTGAACGGCCGAATTCCGGAGGGCGCTAATGATACCGCTGGTGCGGCCGCGATTGAAGAGGCAAGGCCGTGAAAAAATTGATTATTTTTCGTGCTTTTTGATTGACTTTTGTGTGCTTGTCGAAAGCCTGCAAGTCGAGTTCGGCCAGCGAGCTTGCGCTGGCTTACTCGGCCTGTGAGCGGAAGTCGATGTTGTAGCTGACCGCCGTTTGTCCCGGGTCTTGAATAGCGATGGCGATGCGTATTGGCGTCTGCGGCGGCATTTCCCGCAACTGTGCGCCCTGGTCCGCCAGGTAGTCTGCAGGGCTGAATACACGCTGTGTAACCTCTTGCCCGTTCAAGTCTGCGAAGGTGAGAACAATGGCCGGAAACGGCTGTGCGAAGGCGGCACGGTTGATAATCACTGCGTCTACCACCAGTTCGCTGCGGTTGGCAGGGTTGGTTTTTACCACCAGTTTGCGGCTGTCTATGGCGCTCATGTCTATCAGCGGTGGCAGCGTGCAACCGGCAAGTTCGCAGCCTTTTTCGTAAAAAGGACGCAGCTGGGGAATTTTGGAAAATTTGTCAAATTGAACCCAAGCCAACTGTGAGGCGATCACCCCGAGAATGGCCAGAACAATCAGTGACCAGGCCAACGCCCGAATTTTTCCGCTGTGATTGGACTGAACCGGAATGGGTTCCTGGCGAAGATTGCTGTAAAGCGTATGCTGCGGTCGGGCGCCGCTCTCGGCGTAAATCTGATGCTCGGACGGCAACGGCCGGCTGTCGCTGGGTTGCGCGAGGCCTTGTGTTTCAAGATTTTGAGCTTCAGCAAGTGGTTCATTCTTGGGTGGTGTTGATTCGGCGGGTGGGGCTGAGCGCCTTGGGCTGTTGTGGCGACTGGCTTCATCCAGAATGGCGTGGGCCCAGCTTTCATCCGAATCCGGGTTTATATCGCTGCTGCTGTCGCGGTCATCGCTATAAACACTGTGGTCCATGGAGCGAAAGCTGTCGCTGAGCTCGTCTTCGGCAAACGTCATGTCGGCTTTAATGTAAGCGCCGTGGGCTGCATCTTCTTCCGGGTTGTCCGCAAACACCAGATCGGCGTCCGGGTCCGGGTTGATAACCGGCTCCGGGGGTGTTGTGATGACAGGTTTTCGCTCTTTGATGCGATTCTCTAAGGCATTGAAAATCTTCATACAGCTGCCGCAGCGCACTCGCCCCTTGGCAGCCTCCAGTTGCTCCCCGGTTACCCGGAAACGCGTCTGGCAGTGGGAGCACTGAGTTTGAAGGTTGCTGGAAGCCATTCTAAATCCCTGAATACAAAGAAACTGAATGCACGGTCGTCTAAATCTTTGGCCTTACCGCTTGATCAATCGTGGCGTCGCCCTGTGAGCCGTATCCATTCACCCTGCTGTTCTGGTTCATCCATAATAAACCAGGGTTCGTAAGCCACCATCACATCGCGGGCCTGATGATTGAGAATGCCAGACAGCACAATGTCGCCGCCCGGGCGGGTTTTCGCTGCCAGGTGTGGCGCCAGTCCGATCAGTGGCTGAGCCAGAATATTGGCGAGCGTAATGTCGGCCAAGGCGTCGGGTTCGTCTTTCGGCAGATACAAAGACAGCCTGCTTTCGTCTACGTCGTTGCGGCGGGCGTTTTCACGGCTGGCTTCCAGCGCCTGTGGGTCGGTGTCGACTCCCATTACATGGTCAGCACCTAGCAACAGTGCAGCCAGGCCTAAAATGCCGGAGCCACAGCCATAATCGATCACTTGTTTGCCCTTTACATCCGCGCCGTCTAGCCACTGTAGGCACAGAGCCGTCGTGTCGTGGGTGCCGGTACCAAACGCCAGGCCTGGGTCCAGCAGCAAATTGGCTGCGCCCGGGTCAGGCGCGTCGTGCCAGCTGGGTACTATCCACAAACGTTCGCCAAAGCGCAGGGGGTGGAAATCGTCCATCCAGGCCCGCGCCCAGTCTTTATCTTCAACCAGCGTTACGTCTATGTCCGCCAGGCTCTGCTGGGTTTGCTGGTGCCAGGCGTCGCGGATGTTGGAACACAACTCGGTAATATCGTAACTGGACTGAAACAGTCCGGTTACGGTGGTTTGGCTCCACAAAGGTGTGGTGCCATGGTCCGGCTCGTACAGAGGCTGGTCAGCGGCGTCTTCCATCGACACCGCATCGGCACCCATTTCCATCAGCACATCTTCGAGCTGATCGGCGCTGTCTGGGTCAGCCGAAATCTTTAATTGTATCCAGGGCATGGTGCTTCCCGCATTGTCGACGCAGGACTCAGTCCCGAATCAGTTTTTCAAGGTAATGTATGGTGAAGTCTACCTGTTTAAAGCCGCCATCGCGCACCAATCTGCGGTGCAGCGGCTGATTGGTTTTAATGCCTTCAACCACCATCTCGTCGAGGGCGTTTTTCATGCGCCGGCGCGCTATTTCGCGGTCGTCACCCCAAGTGATCAGTTTGGCGATCAGCGAATCGTAGTAGGGCGGCACGGTGTAACCACTGTAAAGGTGCGAATCCACCCGTACACCGTTACCGCCGGGCGCATGAAAATGCTTCACTTTACCGGGGCTAGGCACAAAAGTTTGGGGGTCTTCTGCGTTGATCCGGCACTCGATGGCGTGCCCGGTAATCTTGATGTCGTCCTGCGTGTACTGCAACGGCAGGCCGCTGGCGATACGCAGCTGTTCGCGCACGATATCCACGCCGGTCACCATTTCCGATACCGGGTGTTCAACCTGCACCCGGGTGTTCATCTCGATGAAGTAGAAACCACCGTCCTGATACAGAAATTCGAAGGTGCCGGCACCCACATAGCCAATTTCCTTACAGGCATCAACACAGGCTTTCAGGGTTCTTTCCCGGGCTTCGGGGTCAATGCCCGGCGCCGGCGCTTCTTCCAGCACTTTCTGGTGACGGCGCTGGAACGAGCAGTCGCGGTCGCCCAAGTGAATACAGTTGCCATGCATGTCGGCCAATATCTGTATTTCAACGTGACGCGGGCGTTCAAGGAACTTTTCAAGATACACGGTCGGGTCGCCAAACACGCTGCGCGCTTCGGTCTGGGTAATCTGTACGGCCTTGAGCAATGCCGCTTCCGAATGCACCACCTGCATGCCGCGACCACCGCCGCCCGATGCGGCTTTAATAATCACCGGGTAGCCGATTTTTTTAGCGACTCTAAGAGTCAGGTCGTCGTCGTCGGTTAGCGCGCCGTTAGAACCTGGAACCGTTGGTACGCCTGCACTGATCATGGCGTTGATGGCCGACACTTTGTTGCCCATCAGCCGAATGGTCTCGGCTCTGGGGCCGATAAAGCGGAACCCGCTTTTTTCGACCTGCTCGGCAAAGTCGGCGTTTTCCGCCAAAAAGCCGTAACCGGGGTGGATGCCCACTGAGTCGGTTACTTCCGCTGCGCTGATGATGGCAGGGATGTTCAAATAGCTGTCGGTCGGGCTGTTGGGGCCGATACAGACGGTTTCATCGGCTAAGCGCACGTGCATCAGGTCGCGGTCGACCTTGGAGTGCACGGCTACGGTTTTGATACCTAATTCTTTACAGGCGCGCAAAATCCGCAGGGCGATTTCACCGCGGTTTGCGATCAATACTTTTTCTAACATAGCCATGGCTCACAATCACCGGGTTCAGGAAATGACGATCAGAGGCTGGTCAAACTCCACCGGCTGGCCGTTTTCGACCAGTATTTCGGTGATGGTGCCACTTTTGTCAGCTTCAATCTGGTTCATCATCTTCATCGCTTCCACGATACAGATAACATCACCGGCTTTGATGGATTGGCCCACGGCGATGAATTCCGGCGCGGTAGGCGATGGCGCACTGTAGTAAGTGCCCACCATAGGTGAATTAATGGTATGGCCCTTGGGCGCTGCAGGCTTGCTTTCATGGCCAACCGGGCCCGGTGCTTCCGGTGCTGGTGCGTACATAGGCGCGGCATGCTGTGGTGCCATGTGACTAACGTAATGCGTGCCGGCTGGCTGCTCACGGCGGCGCGAGATACGCACGGAATCATCGCCCTCGTGAATTTCCAGTTCTTCGACGTCGGATTCGTCAAGCAGTTCGATCAATTTCTTGATTTTGCGAATATCCATGATTTGTTCAGCCTCTTTTGTAAGGTCTAGTTAATGCGTTTGTTTGAGTGCGGCCTGAAGCGCCAGGTCATAGCCCTGGCTGCCGAGGCCGCAGATAACGCCTTTGGCGATATCTGAGAAATAGGAGTGGTGCCGAAAGGCTTCCCGCTGGTGCACATTGGACAGATGCACCTCAATGAACGGTATGGCAACCGCCAACAGCGCGTCACGCAATGCGACGCTGGTGTGGGTAAAAGCCGCCGGATTAAATAGAATATAGTCCACACCTTCTACCCTGGCGGCGTGAATGCGTTCAATCAATTCATATTCGGCGTTTGATTGCAGGTGGAGCAGATGATGGCCCGCGGCTGCAGCGCTGCTCTGTAGCCGCTGATTAATGTCTGCGAGAGTTTCGTGGCCATATACCTCAGGTTCGCGGGTGCCTAGCATGTTCAAATTTGGCCCGTGAAGCACGAGAATACTTGCCATAAAAACGAATACCTTTGTTTTACAGAATTGCCAAACTTAGCGACACAATGCGCCCATGGTGCGCACTTATGCTGCTCATATCAATACTTTTTGATAAATTTGGATGGTGATCAGGAGCCTTAATGTGACCTAATGCAGGCCCAGCCGTTCTGATACCGCCGATTATTGTCAGACAGCTCTGTAACAGCGTCCATAAGACGTTGGTTCCATATAGAGCAACCTATTGGCGGATTTGGCGTACGCTTACTACAATAATCAACGTTATCGCGACTATTATAAGGCAGGTTCGCCATTTGTGAGCGTCGCACGCAACGCCAAACGCCCGGAGCAGTTCATTTATGACCAAGGCACGCGCCCGGATGAGTCTGCAGTCAGCCCGCATGGATCGCCAGCGAGGCAGTTTTTCGCTGCGCACTTTGCTGCTGCTGTTCACTGGGGTGTTGTTGGTAGCGTTGCTGTTGGCCAGCGTGGGCGCTAGCTACGGTTATTTCCGCGAGTACGTCAGCAGCCAGCTGGCTGGCCACGCCCAAGATGGCGCTACCGCCGTTGGTCTGTCCCTATCAAACGCCATTGACGGCCGCGACCCCGTTGCATCGAACTCGCTAATTGATGCCGTATTCGACAGCGGGCGTTACTTATCTGTTGAGTATCTTGATCATTCGGGCGCTGTGGTGGCTGGGCGCCGTATCAGCCTTAGTAAGGTTGACGCACCTGCCTGGTTTGTTCATTTCGCAGACTTGCCGACACCGGTCGCCACGGCCCAAGTGGTGCGGGGCTGGCAGCGCTTGGGTCTGGTTAATGTGGTCAGTCATCCCGGTCGGGCGTATCAGGACCTTTGGCGCATCGCAGCGGCGCTGGTTTTGAGTGCCGCCGTTATCAGCAGTATTGGTCTGCTATGTCTGTGGTTGTTACTGCGGCAGACTCTGCGGCCGTTGCATGCACTGGAGCGCCAGGCTGACGCTATTGGTCGGCGTGAATTCCGCCAACGCATTCGGGTGGCAGGCGCCCGTGAGCTACGCCAGGTCACCGTGGCCATGAACACCATGACCGATCAGCTGGAAAAGCTGTTTTATGGGCAGGCACGGCTGATCCAGCAGCTGCGCAAGCTTAACAATGAAGATCCGGTGACCGGCCTCGCCAGCCGCACCGCTTTTGACCAGCGCCTGAAAGTAGAGGTGCTGTCTGAAGAGCGATCGGCGCCGGGCGTGCTGCTGATTTTTCAGTTGTCGCAGTTTGCCAAGTTCAATGTGTCGCTGGGGCGCCAGGAGGGTGACCGGCTTTTGGCCCGCCTGGCCAAAATCATCGAACACTTTACTCGCCAGCACGCCGATGCCTTCGCGGGCCGGCGCATGGGCGCCTCGTTCGTGCTGTATCTGCCCGGTGTCAGCTCTGACGATGCCTTACCTTGGTGTCAGTCACTGCTGGCGGATATTGATGACGCCTACAGTGCCATTGCCAGGCCCTTGGCTGTAGCAGTGCACGGGGGGTTGGCGCCGACCGTTCAAGGCGGCGGCGTGCTGGAGTTGCTGATTGCCGCCGACAACGCCCTGCGCCAGGCTCAGTCGCAGAGCGAGTCTGGCTGTCGCCTGCTGGTTCCCGGTGACGGCACGCAGCTAGGCGCTGAGGCCTGGCGCTTAACGTTGCAGGAAGCTCTGGCGCAGAAGCGTTTCGCACTGTGGCTTCAGCCCGTGATAAATTGTGCAGGGCCGGTTCATGGTGAGCCGCTTTACCATCAGGTATTTTCGCGCATTAATACCGCCGATGGCGCGCTAAAGGCCGCGCTGTTCGTGCCTATGGCGGAGCACCTCGGGCTGATTGCGGCTATTGACCGCCAACTGGTGCACAGCGTTCTGGAGCATCTGCGGCAGCGTCCGCAGATGCCGCTGGCTGTTTCTTTGGGCAACGCCTCAGTTACAGACCCACAGTTTCAGCAGGACCTGCTGGTAGAATTAAAAGCAGCAGGAGCGGTGGTCCGTAACCTGTGGGTGGGCATTTCGGAATTGGCCATTCATCGCCACCGCGAGGAAGCTACCCGGCTCGTGCAGTCGCTGAACGACTTGCAGGTTCCGGTGGTAGTTGATCGTTTTGGCGTCGGCGGAGTGCCGTTTAGCTATTTGAAAAATCTGCGACTGGCAGCTCTGCGCATTGACAACAGCTTCACCCACGGCATTAACGAACATGGCGATAACCGCTTCTTTTTGAAGTCGGTTGTTGATATTGCCCACAGTAGCGGTGTGAAAGTGTTTGCCAGCGGCGTGGAAACCGTTGAGGAATTCAAAGTACTGTGTGATTTGGGCATTGATGGTGCAATGGGCTACCATCTAGGGCGTCCATTCACCGCAGAAAACCACCAATTGATAGGGGAATAATACGCTTATGCCAGGCAAAATCAGGCAGTATTTCAAGGACAAAAAAGGCGATGCCCGGGACTCCTCCGGTGGTGGAATGGTGGGTAAGTTGCTGCTTATCATTGTGGTGGTTTACCTGCTGATTGCCATGATCGTGGGTATGTACTGGAGCAGCGAGCCCGACAGTTTTTCGGTGCGTGAACACACCCGCGCAACCGCCAACGCCATGCAGCGTGAACCGGTAACCGGCTTTGCCACTACCGCGACCATGATCCGCATTGCGGAAACCCTGCTGGATAAACCCGGCGGTTACATTACCAACGACATTTTCCCTCCCGGTGTTTGGCTGGATAACATGCCTAACTGGGAATTCGGCGTGCTGGTGCAGGTACGTGATCTGGCCCGAGCCATGCGTCAAGACATCAGTCGCGCCCAGAGCCAGTCTTCGGAAGACGCGGACCTGATTATTGCCGAGCCCCAGTTGCACTTTGATAGCGATAGCTGGGCGATTCCCTCAACCGAATCTGAATACCGTCGCGGGATCACCGCTTTGAAGCGCTATTTGGATCGGCTGTCGAGCCCTGATCAGGCCGATGCGCAGTTCTATACACGTGCCGATAGCTTGAACAGTTGGTTGGCCGACCTGGAAACCCGTTTGGGCAGTTTGTCCCGCACCCTGGGTGAGAGTGTGGGTAAAGCCTCCATCTCTGAGACGGTAGCGGATTCGGAAGGCCAGGATCCGCTGGATGAACGGACCGACGGCGCTGATGTAAAAACCGACTGGACCAAAATAGACGATGTGTTTTACGAGGCTCGCGGCAGTTCCTGGGCGCTACTGCACATATTCCGCGCCATTGAAGTGGATTTCCGCAAGGTATTGCAGGACAAGAACGCTACGGCCAGCGTTAAGCAGATCATCATTGAGCTTGAGGGAGCGCAGGGCGACATGTGGAGCCCGGTGATTCTCAACGGCAGTGGCTTTGGCATAATGGCCAACCATTCGCTGACTATGGCGGCCTATTTGTCGCGGGCCAACGCGGCGATCAGTGACATGCGGGCGTTACTGTCGCGGGGCTAGTAATTGTCTCCCGCTGATGTGCAGGCAACAAAAAACCGGGCTTGATGCCCGGTTTTTTGTGAACGGTATAAAGCGATACGCTTTTAGCCGCCGTAAGCTTTGATGGCGTCAACAATGGCTTTTTTCGCAGCTGCTGCGTTGTCCCAGCCTTGGATTTTCACCCATTTTCCGGCTTCCAGCGCTTTGTAGTTTTCAAAGAAGTGATGAATCTGGTTGCGCAGCAGTTCTGGCAAGTCCGTCACGTCTTGTACGTGGGCGTAAGCCGTGGTCAGTTTGTCGTGGGGCACTGCGACCAGCTTGGCGTCGCCGCCGGCTTCGTCTTCCATGTTGAGTACGCCTACCGGGCGACAGCGAATCACACAGCCCGCCTGAACCGGGTAGGGGGTAATGACCAATACGTCCAGGGCATCACCGTCGTCGGCCAGAGTGTGGGGAATAAAACCGTAGTTGGCCGGGTAGAACATGGGTGTAGCCATAAAACGGTCTACCAGCAAGGCGCCCATGTCTTTGTCCAGTTCGTACTTCACCGGTGAGCTATTGGCCGGGATTTCAATGGCGACATAGATATCGTCGGGTGCATTTTTGCCGGCAGGGATGTTATCGAAGTGCATCGGGTGGTCCTTCCTGGGTAGGGTTAAAAAGTGAGCGCTATTGTACGAAACTGCGCCGCTCTGTGAAACTAAACGTTGGTCTGGCATGGCAGCCGGCCTTGGCTGCCATGCCAGTCGAGTGGGTCAGCCGCGCTTGAGAGTCTGTACGCCGGTTTTTGTACCCAGCAGCAGAAGATCGGCGGGGCGGCGGGCAAACAGGCCGTTGGTGACCACACCTACAATCTGGTTCAGGCGTTCTTCCACCTGAATCGGGCGCGACAGGTCCAGATTATAGACGTCAATAATGATGTTGCCGTTGTCGGTGGTGAAATCATCGCGGTACACCGGATCGCCGCCAAGTTTCACGATTTCCCGGCCGACGTGGCTGCGGGCCATAGGCAACACTTCCAGTGGCAGTGGGAATTCACCCAGAATGTCCACTTTTTTGGACTCGTCGGCAATGCAGATAAACGTCTGCGCCACTTCCGCCACAATTTTTTCCCGCGTGAGCGCGCCGCCGCCGCCTTTGATCAGTTCCAGTTGTTCGTTGACTTCGTCTGCGCCGTCTACGTAAAACTCCAGATCTGCGGTGCTGTTCAGCTCATAAACGGGAATGCCGTGGCTTTTCAGGCGTTCAGCGGTGGCTTCGGAGCTGGCTACGGCGCCGTCAAAATCGTTGCGAATGGCCGCCAGCAAATCAATAAAGCAGTTGGCAGTGCTGCCGGTGCCCACACCAATGATGCTGCTGCTGTTCAGGCGGGGGCTGATGTAGTCGATAGCGGCTTTGGCGACCGCTTGCTTCAGTTCGTCCTGGTTCATGGTTGAGCCCGTTGCGGAAAATGAATGGGATGCTTGCAGTATACAGCGTCTGGACGGGCTGCTTATAGACGGTTGCGGGTAAAACTTTCTACACTACGGGCTCTTTCGGTGGTGCCCTACGCCAAATCTCTTTCGAATCACGCCTAATTCATTCTTAAATTACATTGCGGAATCGACATGTCCCAACGCTATATCAAGAAAATACTGAATGCCCGCGTTTACGATGTTGCTAATAAAACGCCGCTGACCGAGGCCGTTAGCCTGTCGCGGCGCTTCGGCAACAACATTTTTTTGAAGCGTGAAGATTTGCAACCGGTATTCTCGTTCAAGATTCGCGGGGCCTACAACAAGCTGGTGCAGTTGTCGGAGGAGCAGAAGGCCAAGGGGATAATCTGTGCGTCTGCCGGTAATCACGCCCAGGGTGTGGCCTTGTCGGCAAAAAAACTGGGCATCAAGGCCGTCATCGTAATGCCTCAGACGACGCCAGAGATCAAAGTGAAGTCTGTGCGTGGGCACGGTGCCAAGGTAGTGCTCAGAGGCGACGCTTTCGACGAAGCCGCGGCCCACGCCCACGAGCTGATTGAAAAGCATGGTTACACTTACATTCCTCCCTACGATGACCCAGACGTGATCGCCGGTCAGGGCACGGTCGCCATGGAGTTGTTGTTGCAATTCAGCAAGCCCATCCACGCGGTGTTTATCTGTGTAGGCGGTGGTGGGCTGATTGCCGGTATGGCCGCCTACATAAAATATCTGCGCCCGGAAATAAAAGTGATAGGTGTAGAGCCGGAAGACTCAAACTGCTTGCAGGCAGCCATGAAAGCCGGCGAGCGGGTAATACTGGATGAAGTTGGGATATTTGCCGACGGTGTGGCGGTCAAACAGATTGGTGCCTACCCGTGGGAAATCTGCAAAGATCACGTAGACGAAGTGATCACTGTATCCACCGATGAAATCTGTGCCGCGATCAAAGACATTTTTGAAGACACCCGTTCCATTGCCGAGCCCGCCGGGGCACTCGGCGTGGCCGGTATAAAAAAATACATAGAACGGGAAAAAATCGAAGACGAAAATCTGATCGCGACCCTCAGCGGCGCCAATATGAACTTTGACCGTCTGCGTTATATTTCGGAGCGCACCGAAATCGGCGAGAAGCGCGAAGCCATCCTGGCGGTGACCATTCCGGAGAAGCCCGGCGCGTTCAAAACCTTTATCAACGCTCTGCACAAGCGCAGCATCACCGAGTTCAATTACCGTTACGCGGATAGCAAGCAAGCCACGATATTTGTTGGCATTCAGATTCAGGCCGGTGGCCTGGGCCGAGACGAACTGGTGCGGGAACTGCGCGAAACCGGTTATTTGGTACTGGACCTGACAGACAGCGACTTGGCCAAGCAGCACATTCGCCACATGGTGGGGGGGCACGCTCCGGGTATCAGCAATGAAAAAGTGTTTCAGTTCGAGTTCCCCGAGCGTCCCGGTGCCCTGCTGAAGTTTTTGATGTCGCTTGGCACGCGTTGGAATATTTCGATGTTTCATTACCGCAATCACGGTGCGGCGTACAGCCGCGTGCTGTTAGGCGCTGAAGTGGACGATGACGAAGTGAGGGACTTTGAGAAAATGCTTGAGAAGGTCGGTTTCCGCTATGAAAACATGACCAATAACGAAGCCTACCAGCTGTTTCTTGGAGCAGGAAACGGCAACAGCCACTCTAGCTGATGGCGTCGCGGGCGCTGAGTGCCTGCTTGGACCTTTGAGTGACTGAAAGTTAATCTGTCAAAAATTGTAAAATGGCGGGGGAATGATAATCTTCCGTCATTCTACTAACGGCGGCATCAGCCCTCCGTTTCCTGTATGAGTTACCATCGCAGTTCCGGAGTTAAGAAATGGGCCGCAAGCCAGATATGATCCGCACCATCGCACTGATATTCGCTGCTGGCCTTATTATTACCGGATTCACCTCGCTGCAAGCGTCTGAACAGAGCCCCCGAGCGGCGGAGCCTTGGTATCAGACCACTACCCGATAACAGCCACGCTCGGTAACCACCGAGTGCAAAGGCACATCCCAAGGCTCAATCGGTAAGCTATCCACCCGCTGAAAATCATGAGCCAGGCCAATCAGCTTGGGTGCGAGTCTTGGCCGAGTGCGGCTGAAGGCAAATGTCCGGTCGTAAAACCCCCCGCCCATGCCCAGCCTTCCTCCGCGCTCGTCAAACCCTACCAGCGGAAACAATATTGCGTCCATCGCCCAGGCTGGCCGTTTCAGGCCGGCGCTAAACGCAGGTTCCGCGATGCCAAAACGATTGGGGCGCAGGCGGGTGTGCGACGTGTAAGGGCTGAATACCAGCTTCCCGGGGATTAGCGGATGCAATACCGGTAAGTAAACGCGTATGCCGCGGCGGCGCGCAGCCTGCATATAGGGCAGCGGGCTGATTTCACCGTCGTTTGGCAAGTAAATGGCAATGTGGCGGGCGCGATAAAGGTCAGGGTTGGCTAACAGGTGCTTGGCCAGTTGCTGCGATGCGTGTCTTTGCTGCAACGGAGATAGGGCGTTGCGTTGTTGGCGCAAGTGTCTACGCAACTGATTGCGGGAAGTATCCAAGTGTGCAGAAGACGATAAAAAAGAGGGGTGGGCGATGCTGTCGCTCAAAATAAAGCTTCCCGGGCTGCCGTTATCGGATGTAGGCCCTTGAACCCGAAGTTCAAGGTCGGTGGCCGCTGTGACATATTAGGCTTTCCCCCGCAGGGGACATGCACACAATGCCCTAAAGTGGCCACCTGGGTAAAGCGCATCGGCTCGAGGACGTACCCGACGAGCGTACAGCCCAGGAAGGTGATTCCATTATAGGGTCAAGATGGGGGCTTATTGCAAGTGCTCTTGGTTATTCCGTTAAAAATCGTCGCTTGTTACTGTTTTATATGATTTTCTTGTTACTTTAGGGCGACGTTTAGCTTGTCGTCCATGGCCTTTAGCAAGGTGCTGCTGCCTTCTGACATGGTGTCGCGCTCCAGCATTTCGTTGGTGATATTCAGCGCCGCCATCACCGCAATTCGCTCGGTTCCAAACACCTTACCGCTGTTACGGATCTCCCGCATTTTACGGTCCAGATGTCGTGCCGATCGCAACAAGGCTTCCTGTTCCTCCTCGGAGCAGGTAACCAGGTATTCCTTGTCGAGAATTCTCACCTCAACAGTCGATTTGGTGGACATTAATGCTGCTCCAGTGCCCGCAGGCGGCCTATCATGGCTTCAAGTTTGGTTTTTGCGAGGTCATTCTTGTGAGCCAGCTGGGCACGCTCGCGAATCCAGTTTTCCTGGCGGTTTTTCAGTGCCTGGTTTTCCAGTTCAAGCTTGCCGTAGCGCTCAAGAAGCTGATCCAGCTTGTCCGCCAACACCTTTACTTCGGGCTGTTCCATGGGGCGCCTGATCTCGATGAGTGATAATAATCAACAACTATAAGTGTGCGCGGGATACCGGTCAATTTACAGCTCTGTTATCCCCTTTTGAGTAAAGGTTTCAGGCGTCATCCAGTACTTGCCAACCAGGCCGTCGACCGCGGCGCCAAGCGCTCAGCGCCGGCACTAAGCCAATCACCAGCGCTGCAACCGGCACCGCTGCCAGCAGAACCCACTCGACCTGATTCAGTGGGCGCAGTGTGAGCAAGACGCCGTAGTTGGCTTGCAACCAAGGGCTGACAGTGGCTATACCGGCAGCGCCCAGCGCCAACGCTAAAACGCAGGCCAGCAGCGCGATTGCCAATGATTCCAGCAGATACAGGCTGGCAATCAAACCCGCAGAGGCGCCGGTTGCGCGAAGTGTGGCGATTTCGGCTGATCGCTGGGCCTGCAACGTTAGCAACACCGTGGCCAGGCTAATCAGACATACCACAACCACAAAGCCGGTGATGCCCAGCAGCGCTTTTTCAAACTGGCCCAACAGGCGCCAGAGCTCGCTTAGGGCGACACCGGGCAGTATGGCGGTTAGCGGCTCTTTGCCATAGGTGTTGATGTCGCGCTGGATACGAAAGGTCAGTACTTTGCGTTCTACGCCGGCAAACGCGGCGGTAATGTTGGACGGGGTAAAATTGCGTTGTTTGGCCTGCTCCAGGGTTAAGGTGCGCCCGGGAATGCCAACGCCAGACTCCCATCCCACATGCATGGCTTCCATGCTGTCCAGGCTGATATAAACCGCTTGGTCTACCGGCGTGCCTGTGGCATCAAGCACGCCGCTTACGGTAAACGGTGTGCTGTTGTGGCGGGCGAAGCTGACGCTACCACCGCCGTGACCCATAATGAGTTGGTCGCCAACGTTATGATTGAAAGCCCGGGCTACATCGGCGCCCAATACCACCTCAAACAGATCGTTAAACCACTGGCCGCGTTGCAGTGCCAGCGGCTGGCTGCGGCCATAGCGAAAGTGCTCGAACATGGCGCCGGTGGTTGCCACTACGCGGTGGCCGTTGTAGCTGTCACCCAGGGAAATGGGGATCAGCCAGCTTAAGCGTTCGTCATCTTTCAGGTCTTGATAACTTTGCCAGCTCAGGTTGTTCGTCGCATCGCCAATGTGAAACACGCTGTATAACAAAAGGTTCAACTGACCGCTGCGGGCGCCGATGATCAGATCTGTATTGCTGATGGTGTTGGTGAACGACTGGCGAATTTCGCTGCGCACATACTGGATGCCCAGCAGCAGGCTCACGCTGAGCGTGAGCGTGAGGGTAACCAGCAACAGTATCCGCCGGCGGTGCCAAAGGCTGGATTTTGTGAGTGTCAGAGCAAGGTGGGCTGTCATGCGGGTGGTCATGAGGATAGCCATGAGGGCTGCTCCAGTTCAATCTGGTGGTGAAAATGGTGTGCCAGGGCGGAGTCGTGGCTGACAAATACCACCGAGGTTTTATTCTGCTGTGCCATCTCTAGCAGCAACTGCATAAAGCGGTCCCGATTGTTGCTGTCCAGCGCCGAGGTGGGCTCGTCAGCCAGAATCAGCTCCGGTGCGCCCATCAACGCGCGGGCGGCCGCAACCCGCTGTTGCTGACCAATGCTCAGCTGCGCGGGTTTTCGGCTATGCAATTCCTGAGGAATGGATAACTCTGTCAGTAGTGTTATTGCCCGCGTGTGAATAGCTGCCTGGGTGTCTGAATGACTGGCGCCTGAGCCGATGCGATCACGTCGAGCGCGGGATAGCTGGCAGGGCAGGGTGACATTAGCCAGCGCGGTCAAATAGGGCACCAGATTGAATTGCTGAAAAATCACGCCGATATGGTCGGCGCGAAAACGGTCTCGTGCCGAGGGTGCGAGGCTTCCTATAGATTTCCCCAGCAGGCGGATTTCGCCGCTGTCTGCGGTGTTTAGCCCTGACAGAAGGCCTAGCAACGTGCTTTTGCCGCTGCCGCTAGCCCCACGCAAAAACAGGTGATCGCCGGCGTTCAGAGTAATGTCCGGAAAAGTCAGGGCAGGCTGGCGCGACTGCCAGCGAAAGCTTAGCTCGTGGGTTTGTAGAGAAGGTAGAGAGGGCAGGGAAAGCGGATTGCCTGCGCTGTCAGAGTCTGGGGTGATCATGTCGGCTGTCGTTTTGGTCATGGTGATTGGTTCTGGCGGGTGTATGATAACGCTTTTCACTCCACGGTTTGGCGGGGTTAAACGAATACATGGTGAATAAGTTGCATAGAGTGAGTCGTGTTCGGCACTGTTTTGCGTTGCCCTTGGGGTTGCTGCTGATGGTGTTTTTACCTTTGGCGCACGCGGAGCTACCGGAGATTGATTGGTTGGATTTGATGCCGGCGGAAGATCTGGCATTGCTAGAGAGCATGCCGGAAATTGTGCACGATGGCGAAGGCCCGCCCTTGCTTCCAGACGAAATTATGACCGGGCGCGTGGTAACGGCCATGGCCAACACCCGGGGCCGTATTCCGGGTTTCGTTGTGCCGCTGAAGACGACAGAGGATATGCGCATTCTGGAGTTTTTCCTGGTGCCTTATTTTGGTGCCTGTATTCATGTGCCACCGCCGCCGCCCAATCAGCTTATCCATATGAAGTACAAAAAAGGCTTCAAGCTGACTGCGCTCTACGACCCGGTCTGGGTTGAGGGTACGATTTTGATTGACCGTACCGAGAATGTGATCGGGACTTCGTCTTATTCCATGGCGGTGGAGTCGGTTTATCCTTATGAGCCCTGAGAGCTGGCTCGTATTTTAATCTCAGATCAAGCTGCTTGAAATTGCCGTTTTGTATCTCTAGAGCCTGAGCTGATCGTTGGGTGCGCTTAGCTTTGTGCTGCCTTGGCCGCTATTGGTGACCCATTCCACGTTTAAATCCTGTATTTCCGGAAATTGGCCCATCAGTGGGGTTGCGAATCCGCCGCTGAAATCTGCGCCCGCGCAATCGAGTACCTGGCTGACTTCAATGTTGGCGTGTTCGTTGTTTGCCTCGTTGTGTGATTCTTCGTGGTCGTGGTGATCTTGTTCAGCTGCTTTTGCGCTGAAATCCATGCTGGCGGATTTCACGGTGCAGTTGCCAGCGTCGGGCGTGACCATTGCCTGGGTTGTTAGCCACTGGCGGGCGTTTTCCAGAGTCTTTTTTTGTTGTTGAGTACGGGGTTGATACTCGAATCCCAGCAGGTTGTGGGCAGGGCTGGTGAGGATCAGGTCAATGCTGTTGTTTTCCACCGCCATCTGCAGCTGGGCATGGCCGTGTTGGTGGGGTTGCTGTTCATTGGCGGTGCTGGTGGTGGCCAGTGCGCACAAACATAGGCTAATGGCGACATTAAGAGAGTTAATGGATTTCAGTGGGGTGCGGGGTGTCATGAGTGGCTCCTATAAAGTTATGTTATAACATATTTAACCGGGCGCGATGAAAAAGCAATAGCAAGTGTAACGAAAGAACAGAAAGTGCCATGCAGGCGCTGCAATGCTAGGATAACGGCAATCTTTATTATTCATCTATCAGGGTTTTTTCATGTCTTTATCCGATGCTTCCGCTGCTCCAAATATCGAGATTTCTGCGGAATTCGAGCGCTGGGCCAATGTGTTTTTGGCACACAAAGCGTTTAGCCACCCGTCTGAGTTACACGGCGTGCTCTGTGGTCGTTTCGCCGCCGGTGGGCGTATGCAAGAAGATGAGTGTGCCGCTGTGGTGTGCGAACATATCGGCCTGGCTTCGACAGCACTGGAAGAGTCGCCGGAGCTTAGGGTGTTCGCCGCGGGAATTTACCAACAGGCCCTGGCGCAGCTGAGCAGTATGGATATGAGCTTTCAGCCCCTGCTGCCAGATGATGATTATGCGCTTGACCAAAGGTTGGAATCGTTAATTTCGTGGGTGCGCGGCTTCCTGGCGGGTATGGCACTGGCGGCGGGTGAGTCACTTGGCGAGGCGCCGGAAGAAATCCGCGAGTTGATGGAAGATATGGTCGCGATCAGCCAGCTGTCTGACGAAGAAGACGCGAGCGAAGAAAACGATCAGCAGCTGGTAGAAATTACCGAATATGTCAGGTTGGGTGCGCTGGCCGTGTTTACCGAGTTTAACGAGCCGGAGCAACCGGCCAAGACGCCCCCTACTCTTCATTAGGACTCATTAAGATTCATTAAAGCTGGTTGGAGACTGTATGACGTCGATGTTACCTGTAAAGGAATTTGCTGAACGCCGCCGCAAGCTGATGGACCACATGGCGCCGGATAGCATTGCCATTCTGCCTTCGGCGCCAGAACGCGTGCGCAATCGCGACGTTTTGCACCCGTTTCGCCAAGACAGCGACTTTCATTATTTAACCGGCTTTGGTGAGCCTGAGTCGGTGCTGGTGTTGATTCCCGGGCGCGCTCATGGTGAATCGGTGTTGTTCTGCAAAGAGCGCGACCCGTTGAAAGAACAGTGGGACGGCTTTTTAGTGGGCCAGGAAGGTGCCGTTGAGCGTTACGGCGTGGACGACGCTTTCCCGATTGGTGACATCGACGACATCCTGCCGGGCTTGATTGAGGGCCGCAGCCGCATTTATTACCCGCTGGGAAAAGACCGTGGTTTTGACACACGTGTGATGGACTGGGTAAAAGTGATTCGCAGCAAAGTGCGCACCGGTGCCCGTCCTCCCGGTGAATTTGCGGCCGTGGAGCATCTTTTGCACGATTTGCGCCTTTATAAAAGCGCGAATGAAATCAAAGTGATGGCCAAGGCCGGCGAAATCTCAGCCCAGGCCCACTGCAACGCCATGAAACTCGCCCGCGAGGGGCTGAATGAATACCACCTCGAAGCCGAACTGATTCATACGTTTCGCCAGCACGGCACCCGCGAGACGGCGTATCCATCTATTGTGGGTGGCGGCGTGAACGGCTGTATTCTGCATTACATCGAAAACAGCGAGCCCCTGAACAACGGTGATCTGGTATTGATCGATGCCGGCTGCGAACTGGAATGCTATGCCTCTGATATTACTCGCACGTTTCCGGTGAGCGGTCGGTTCAGCAAGCCGCAAAAAGCGCTTTATGAGGTGGTGTTGAATGCCCAGTACGCTGCGATTGATGCCGTGCGCCCCGGCAATCACTGGAATCAGCCCCACGAAGCGGCTTTGAATGTGCTTACCCAGGGCCTGATTGATCTGGGCCTGATTGCGGGGCCTGTTGATGACGCCATTGCCAATGAAACCTTCAAGCCGTTTTTCATGCATCGCACCGGCCATTGGTTAGGGTTGGACGTGCACGATGTGGGTGATTACAAGGTGGGTGATGCCTGGCGTCAGTTAGAGCCGGGCATGGTCATGACGGTGGAACCCGGGCTGTACGTGTCACCGAATAACACCGACGTGGATGAGCGCTGGCGCGGAATTGGTATTCGCATTGAAGACGATGTGGTGGTCACCAAAGACGGCTGCCGCGTGCTGACCAACGGCGTGCCAAAAACAATTGACGAAATTGAAGCATTGATGGCGGGCTGAGCGTGGCGGTAAACGATACGGATACCGATGTCCTGATTGCCGGCGGAGGTCTAGCCGGAGCGACCCTGGCTTTGGCGTTGGCACGCATGGTGCCGCAACTGCGTGTCACCGTGGCAGAGACTTTCCCCCTCACCAGCAACGCTGAGCCAAGCAGCTACCAGCCCAGCTATGATGCACGGTCCACCGCCTTGGCCTGGGGTTCCAGGCTGATTTATGAACAGCTTGGTTTGTGGCCTGCATTTGCCCAGCACGCAGCCCCGATACGTCACATTCACGTATCGGATCGCGGTCATTTTGGTGCTGTCCGCTTGCACGCAGCAGAATACCGCCAGGATGCCTTGGGATACGTAGTGGATAACCGCTGGATGGGCCTGTGTTTGGTGCGTGAGCTGTTAAAAACGCCGGTGCAATGGTTAGCGCCGGCGGAGGTGACTGACATGACCTGCCGCGGTGACGGTGTGCGCGTGACGGTAACCACCGCAGGCGAAGCCAGGGAGCTGAGCGCGCGCTGCCTGGTGGTCGCCGACGGTGGCCGTTCCGATTTGCGTGAGCGCTTGGGATTTCAGATTCGGCACCAGCCCTACGGCCAGAATGCGTTGATTGCTAACGTAACCACCGCCGACAGTCATCAGTTTGCTGCCTACGAGCGCTTCACCGACAGCGGCCCCATGGCGTTGCTGCCCCATGGCTCGCCGACGCGCGCGAGCCATCAGTCAGCGCTGGTGTGGACCTTGTCGGATTCAGAGCTGGAAGAGGTGTTGGCCATGGCCGACGCCGACAAATGCACGCGCTTACAGCAACGCTTTGGATGGCGTCTGGGGCGCTTTAACCGCATTGGCGAATGCCATCACTACCCGCTGGCGCTAACGCTGGTAGACAACCCGGTGCGCCCGGGCGTTGCATTGGTGGGCAATGCTGCTCACAGTTTGCACCCGGTGGCGGGCCAAGGTTTTAATCTGGCCTTGCGCGGATTGATGACGTTGGTCGAGCAATTCCGCCTGGCCAGTGAGCAAGGCAGCAACCCCGGCGAACTTGCGGTATTGCAGCGTTACCAGCAATTACACCAGAGCGACCGCGTGCAAACCGCTGGTTTTTCCGACTCCCTGATTCAGATTTTTGGCTCGCCAATGCCACCGCTCGCGGCGGCCAGAGATGCCGGTTTAATGGGTTTAGACTTACTGCCTGCGGCAAAACGCTGGTTTGCAGGCAGCGCCATGGGTCTTGGCGGTCGCAAAGCCCGCATTCAGCGCCCCGGTTCTCATAACAGCAAGGCGCTGAGCCATGACTGAAGCGCACAGCTCACAAACGCCCGCCGTGGCGGACATTATGATTGTTGGTGGCGGTATGGTGGGGTCGGCCCTGGCTTTGGGGTTGGCGCAACAGGGTTGGCAAATTGTTCTGGTTGAGGCCAGCCCCCTGGCGAGTTTGCAGACCGCTGCGGAGCCGGCGACCGGTGTTGATGATTTCGAGCCGCGTGTGAGCGCCATCTCCATGGCCAGCCAGCGGTTGCTGGAAGGGCTTGGTGCTTGGGCAGAAGTGGCCGCGGGCCGCCACTGCCAGTACCAGATGATGACCGTGTGGGACGCCGAAGGCACTGGGCGCATCGAATTCGATGCCGCAGAGATGCGCGCCGAAGCGCTGGGCACGATTGTCGAAAACCGCCATATTGTGCGGGCCCTGTTTAATGCTCTGGAGGCCAGCCCGGCGACCATTATAAGTGGCGCCAAAGTTGCTGGCTGGCTGGCGAACGGGCCGAATGGAGAGGGTGGAGAGGGTGGAGATGCTCCCGGTATTCGCCTGGAAGATGGCCAACAGCTGCGGGCGCGATTGGTGGTAGCGGCAGATGGCGCGCAATCACAGTTGCGTCAGTTAGTAGGTTTACCTACCCGCGAATGGGATTATGATCAACAGGCCATTGTGGCCACGGTGCGTAGCAAGCAGCTGCACCATTATACCGCGCGGCAAAGTTTCTCCTGCACTGGCCCGCTGGCATTGCTGCCGTTGCAGGCTGACAACGGCGACGAACATTTTTGTTCGATTGTGTGGTCTCAAGACACGCTGGAAGCCCGGCGCCTGATGGCGCTGGATGACGTCGCTTTCAACGCTGAACTGGCGCGTGCCATAGAACTGCCGGCGGATTCGATTGAAGCGATTTCCCGTCGCTTTGCGTTTCCTCTGCGCCAGCGCCACGCCATGGATTACACAGCGCCAGGCTTTGCGCTGGTGGGCGACGCCGCGCACAGTATTCATCCGCTGGCGGGCCAGGGTGCCAATCTGGGTTATGGCGACGTGGCGGTATTGCTGGAGGAATTAAAACGTGCCCGCAAGCTGGACTTGAACCCCGGCGATGCTTTGGTGCTTGGGCGCTACCAGCGCCGCCGAAAATCGGAAAATTTGGCCATGATGGCAGCCATGGAAGGTTTGAAGCAGCTGTTTGGCCGCGACGAACTGCCGTTACGGTGGCTGCGCAATCAGGGTATGAATTGGCTTAACCAGTTGGCGCCCCTGAAAAACCGGCTGGCCGCTGAAGCCATGGGGCTAAAGGACTAAACCTTTTAAACAGAGAATAATCCATGGCCGGAAGCAGCCTATTTGCACTGATTGATGACATTGCTACCATTCTTGACGACATATCGTTGATGACCAAGGCTGCCACCAAAAAGACCGCCGGCGTGCTGGGGGATGATTTGGCGCTGAACGCGCAACAGGTTGCCGGCGTAAAACCCTCGCGGGAATTGCCGGTGGTGTGGGCGGTGGCGAAAGGGTCGCTGCTGAACAAGGCGATTCTGGTGCCTGCGGCGGTGGCCATCAGCTTTTTTGTGCCTTGGTTGGTAACCCCCTTGCTGATGCTCGGCGGTGCGTTTCTGTGTTACGAGGGCGCGGAAAAACTGGTGCACCGGTTTTTGCACAAAGCCGAACACGACCAGCATAAAAAAGACCTGAAAGAAGCTCTGAAAAATCCGCAAGCCGACCTGAAACAAGTGGAAAAAGACAAAATAAAGGGCGCCATCCGCACCGACTTTATTCTGTCAGCAGAAATCATCGCTATTACCCTTGGCACAGTGACTCAACAGCCCATCGGCATGCAGTTCGCTGTGCTGTCAGTGGTGGCGTTTATGATTACCGTGGGTGTTTACGGTCTGGTGGCGGGTATTGTAAAACTGGACGATGGCGGCCTGTACCTGACGAAAAAAGACAGCGCCCTGGCGCAAAAACTGGGCCACGGTATTTTGTGGTTTGCGCCCTATATGATGAAAACCCTGTCGGTACTCGGCACCATTGCCATGTTTCTGGTGGGCGGTGGCATACTTACCCATGGTTTTTCCGCCATCGGCCACGGCATTGAGAGCTTTGCTGAAGGCCTGGGAGAGATGGCCAGCGCAGTATTGCCGATACTGGCCAACGGCCTATTCGGTTTGGTCGCAGGATTGCTGCTGGTGGCGGTACTAACGCCATTGCTGAAAAAATTTAAAAACCGGAAACTCAGCAAAGCTGAGGGTTAGGCACGCTTACACGCACCCGTCAAACAACCGGCTGACCAGCACCGGTACGGCGGTTTCTACCCGCAGTATGCGTTGGCCCAGATGTACAGCCTGGCACCCTGCCTGCTGCAGTTTATCCACTTCGTAATCGGTGAAGCCGCCTTCGGGGCCAATGCAAAGGGCCGCCGGGCCTGGCAGGTGCAGAGGGCAAGGCTGTGCACTGCCGGGATGTGCCACCAGTGCTTGTTTGCCGGCCAGAAGCGCCGGTAACTCGTCTTCCACAAAGGGCTTGAACAGTTTGCGAATGTGCACTTTTGGCATCAATGTGTCGCGAGCTTGCTCCAGCCCCAACACCAAGTTGTCATGCAATGCCGGCTCTTGCAGCCATGGGGTTTGCCAAAAGCTCTTTTCCACTTTGTAGCTGTTCATCAGCCACAGTTCTTTTACGCCCAGAGTAGCGCAGGTTTGTAGAGTGCGACGGAACATTTTTGGCCGCGGCATGGCCAACATCAGTGTAAGCGGCAGAGGTGTTGGCGGGGCTTGGTCAAGGCTGATGTGAAGTTCGGCGTAGTGCTCGGTCAGGCTGGTAACCCGGCCCACGCCGATATTGCCGTTCACTTGGCCCACCGGCACGCTATCGCCCACGGCGATTTTACGAATGCGGCGTAAATGCTCCAGGCGGCGGTCGCTCAAGCGCACAGTATCTGCAGAGATGAAATCTGCGGTGAACAGCAGGGCCAGATTCATTCGCTGCCGAGCTCTTTTTCCTCGCTGGTACCCACAACTTTGCGTTTCATCAGCCGGCCGAACAGGATGCCGACCTCAAACAGAATCCACATGGGCAGCGCCAGCAAAGTTTGCGAGATAATGTCCGGTGGGGTCAGTAGCATACCTATCACAAAGCAACCTACCACCACATAAGGACGTTTCGCAGCTAAGTCATCCGGCGTGGTGATGCCGGTAATAATCAGCAGAATGGTGGCAATTGGAATCTCGAACGCCACGCCAAAGGCGAAGAACATTTTCAACACAAAATTCAGGTAGCTGGTGATGTCTGGCAGTTCCACAATGCTCTCAGGGCCAACCGAGGTAAAGAAGCCGAAAACCAGTGGAAACACCACGTAGTAGGCAAACGCAGCGCCCAGATAGAACAGCAATACTGACGAAAAAAGCAGTGGAAAGGCTATTTTTTTCTCATGGGCGTAAAGGCCCGGGGCAATAAAGCTCCAAAGCTGGTACAGAATGACCGGGATGGCGGCAAACACTGCCAGCACCAGAGCCAACTTCAGAGGGGCAAAAAACGGAGAGGTAACATCGGTGGCAATCATGCTCTGGCCTATCGGCAGCAGGCTGCGGATAGGTTCAGACAACCAAAGGTAAAGTTCGTTGGCAAACGGGTAAATAAAGGCGAAACACACCACCACCGCCAGTACCATTTTCAGCAGGCGGTTACGCAATTCCAGTAGATGTTCAATCAGCGGCATTTCAGGCTGGTCGGGCACGTGGTTACCTGCCCCGGTCTGTTCTGTCATGAACGCGTATCCGAAGCATCCCCAGAGCTGGGGGAAGGTTTGTTAAGATCAACCGGGCTTTCTGGCGCCGCATTTGACGCTGTATCGGGAGTTCCATCTAACGCCTTTTCCGGCGAGCTGTCGGCGGGTTTTGCGATGGTAGGTGTTCCATCTTCGTCCCACAGTTCAGACAGCGCGGACGTTACGTTGCGGTTGGCCTGATCCAGCTGGTTCTGCGCCGGTTTGACCATGTTTTCGTATTTCTTAGCTTCATTCAGGGCATCACGGACGGTTTTTTGAACATCTTCCAGGCCCACATCGCCAGCCTTGCGCAGTTCTTGGCGAAGTTCTTCGGCCTTTAGCTCACGGTCAAGCTCTGAGGTAAATTGGCCCATCATACGACGCGCAGACCCTATCCAGCGCCCGGCAGCGCGCGCAGCCGAGGGCAAGCGCTCAGGCCCCAGCACCAGCAGAGCAATAACGCCGCAGATCAGTAGCTCAAGAAAGCCGATATCAAACATTTAGCGAACTCTCCATCGCACTCTCCATCGCACTTTCAACCGAACTCTCCAGAGAATTCTTAAGAGAACTCTCAGCTTTGGGTTTTGTCCCGGGTTTTGTCGTCCGCAGCGGACTGCTGAAACTGTGCGCTGTCTTTCTCCTCCAGATTATCCGGATTGGAGGTGTCGGTTTTACCATCGTCATCGGTCATGGACTTTTTAAAACCACGAATGGCGCCGCCAAGATCGGTACCGATATTGCGCAGTTTTTTAGTTCCGAACAGCAAAATAACAATGCCGAGTACGATAAGAAGTTGCCAAATACTGATGCCCATGGTGAATCCTCGTTCAAATGTTGGCAGTGGCCACTATTATACGCCACTGGTGGCACTGTAAAAAACCTCTTGTGAGGTAGATACCCCTATTCCTGGCGCGACGCTTTTTCTTCCAGGCCCGACAGGTCGAATCGCCGTGCCAGTTCGTTAATGACATCATCAGGCCCAACATTCAGACGCGACAACATTACCAGAGTGTGGAACCACAAGTCTGCGGTTTCGGCAATCAGCTCGTCGGTGTTTCCGCTGTGCTCGGCGTCTTTGGCGGCTAGCAGGGTTTCAGTGCATTCCTCACCAACTTTTTCCAATATTTTGTTCAGCCCTTTGGCGTGTAAGCTGGCCACATAAGAGCTTTCAGGATCGGCGTTCTTGCGGGCTTCCAGCACCTGCGCCAGTTGTTGCAATACGTCACTCATCTTTCGGCTCCTGGGCACTTTGTGCTGTGTTGTAAATGGTGCTTGGGTCTTTCAGTACCGGCTCTACGCTTTGCCATTGGCCGTGTTGCAGTGATTGGTAAAAGCAACTGCGCCTACCCGTGTGACAGGCAATGCCGCCTTTTTGTTCGACCTTCAGCAAAATTACGTCGGCGTCGCAGTCCAGGCGGATGTCCCTTATCACCTGCTGATGGCCCGAACTTTCGCCCTTGCGCCAGAGTTTACCGCGGGACCGTGACCAATACACGGCCTGGCCTTCGGTAACGGTAAGCTGCAGCGATTCGGCGTTCATCCAGGCCATCATCAGTATGTCGCCGTTGTCGGCATCCTGAGCGATGGCGGGTACCAGACCGTCTGTCGTCCAGCGGATAGCGTCAAGCCAGGCGGGCTGGCATTCAGTGGCAGGTGTTTGCTTCATGGGTTCAGTCCTGAAAGCGGGTTAACGGCTGCCGCGCAATACCAGCGCGCCAGCGGCAATAAACAGTATCCAGCTCCACACCGGCAAGCCGCTGAGCCATTGTTGGCTGGGTGGATGGCTGGCCGTAACCGCAGCTGCGGCTAGTAACGCCGCTATAAAGCCCCGGCGCCAACGCCGTTCGCTGCGCAACTGCTGTTCTTTCAATAGCGCCAGAGTATCGCGATTTTGCTGTTCGGTGGGGCCCGCGCCTCGTAGCTGCAATAACGCATCGTGAATCAGCTGCGGCATTTCCGGAGACTGTTCCAGCCAGGCCGGAAAATGAGTTTGCAGGGTTTTCAAAAAGCCAGATGGCCCAATCCGCTTGCGCATCCATTGTTCCAGGTACGGTTGCGCGGTGCTCCACAGGTCCAGATCCGGATAAAGCTGGCGGCCAAGACCCTCCACATTCAGCAGAGTTTTTTGCAGCAGCACCAGCTGAGGCTGCACTTCCATATTGAAGCGGCGGGCGGTCTGAAACAGGCGCAGCAGAAAGTGGCCAAAGGAAATTTCTTTCAGTGGGCGTTCGAAAATCGGTTCGCACACGGTGCGAATAGCCGATTCAAATTCGTTCACCCGGGTTTCCGGTGGCACCCATCCGCTTTGAATGTGCAACTGCGCCACCTGGCGGTAATCGCGGCGAAAAAACGCCAACAGGTTGCGGGCCAGATAGCTTTGATCGTCTGGGGACAGGGTGCCGACAATGCCAAAATCAATGGCGATGTACTGGGGGTCGGCAGGGTTGGAGATATCCACAAAAATGTTGCCGGGGTGCATGTCCGCGTGAAAAAAACTGTCGCGGAACACTTGGGTGAAAAAGATTTCCACGCCTTTTTCGGCCAGCACTTTCATATTCACGCCGGCGGCGTTCAGCGTAGCAACATCCGCAATGGGCACGCCGTGAATACGCTCCATGACCAGTACCTGCTTGCGGGTGAAGTCCCAGTCGATAAAGGGAATGTAGATCAACGGTGAGTTGTCGAAATTACGCCGCAGCTGACTGGCGTTGGCGGCTTCACGCTGCAGGTCAAGTTCGTCGTGAATGGTGGCGTCGTAGTCAGCCACCACTTCCAACGGATGCAGACGTTTGCCTTCTACCCAGTATTTTTCAAGCAGGCCGGCCATCAGGTACATCAGGCTGAGGTCTTGACGGATGGTTTTTTCAATGCCCGGACGCAGCACTTTCACCACCACTTGCTGGCCGTTTTTCAGCGTGGCTGCATGCACCTGAGCCACCGACGCAGACGCCATGGGATCTGCGCTGAATTCGGCAAACAGCTCGGTGACCGGGGCGCCCAGCGCGCGCTCTATAATTTCACGGGCGCTATCACTTGGAAACGGTGGGACTTTGTCTTGCAAGGTTTTCAGCGAGTCGGCCATGTCGTCTGGCAGCAAGTCGCGCCGGGTAGACAGTATCTGGCCGAATTTGACAAACACCGGCCCCAGCTCTTCCAGGGCGATGCGCAAACGGTCACCGCGGTCGAGCTTGGGTTGCGGGAAGAGATGCCAGGGGGCCAGTATGAAAATGACTTTCAGCACTGGCGGCAGCTCGGTCAGGGGCAGAAAAATATCCAGTCGGTAGCGGCAGAATACCCAAACTATCCGAAACAGGCGTTGCAGACGGCTCACGAATTCTCCTGCTTTTCAGACGGCTTAGGTGGTTCAGGCGGTTCAGCCGGGTGAGAGGAATGAGAAGCCGGCTGGCTCTGAGGCAGGAACCCCACACGGGCGGCCAGGCGCTCAACCCGAAGGCTCAGGGCATCTATATCCTGAAAGCTGGCCTCAAGCTCGCGGCGGCCGGGTAAGGCGCCGGTTTCTTCGTGCAGGTACTCTTCCAGATTGCTGGCCATGCTGTGTCGTGCATCACGGCTCCACTTCACGCTGTTGCGCAAGCGTTTGGCCAGAAAATGCGCGGGCACATCGCCCAGGTGGCGGGCCATGGCCGCTTCCCAATCTGGACTTAATTGTTCAATAGCACGCTGAAACTGATGCGCCAAAGCGGTGTCGCCGCTGATGCTCAAACGGCCGTCTTGAATGGCGCCTGTGTCGCCGCTGGCCATGGCGTAAAATGCCATAGCCGGCCCACCAATCACCAGCCCCGGCTGAGTGGCCGGCTGGCTGCCCACCAACACCCCTTTGGCGCCTTGGGTCAGGGTAAGTGTTAATGCGACGGGCACAGTCAGGTTAAACTGCACCGGGGCTGTCAGCGCTGCCAACAACGCCTTGCGGCCGGCCGGGTCAAACTCCAGGGCTTGGTTCAGCGCCGTTTCAACAATGGCGCTGGCTGCGCTGAGCAGGGTAGGGCCAGGGAACATCAGGGTTTGATTCCCACGTGCAGGGCCACAATACCACCGGTCATATTGTGGTATTTGCAGTTGGCGAAGCCGGCGGTTTCCATCATCGCTTTGAGAGTGTCTTGATCTGGATGCATACGGATGGATTCCGCCAGGTATTTGTAGCTCTCGCTGTCGCCGGCAATCAACTTGCCCATAAACGGCAAAGCGGTGAATGAGTATGTGTCATAGGCTTTGCTCAGGAGCGGGTTGGTGGGTTTGGAAAATTCCAGCACCATCAGTTTGCCGCCGGGCTTTAGTACCCGAGCCATGTCCCTCAGGGCCTGGTCTTTGTCGGTCACGTTGCGCAGGCCAAAGGCGATGGATACGGCGTTGAAGCTGTTGTCCGGAAATGGCAAATGTTCAGCATCGGCCTGCACGTATTCAATGTTGCCAACGTAGCCGCGGTCTGCCAGACGGCTGCGACCGACTTTCAACATGGAGGCGTTGATGTCAGCCAGCACCACTTTGCCACTGGGCCCGACCAAATCTGAAAATTTCATGGTCAGGTCGCCGGTACCGCCTGCGATGTCCAGTACCTGGTGCCCCGGGCGCACGCCGGAGAGCTCAATGGTGAAGCGTTTCCAAAGACGATGAACACCCATCGACATCAAATCGTTCATGAGGTCGTATTTGCTGGCCACGCTGTGAAAAACCTCGGCTACCTGGCCGGCCTTCTGGCTTTTTGGTACATCGCGAAAACCAAAATGGGTAACGTCATCTTGTGGCTTATCCGGTGTCGCGGTGCTGGCTGGCGTTTGCTGATCGCTCATGGAACTGTCCTGTCAGAATCTGAATCCCGTATTCTAACGCCTGCGGGGTTGGCTACAAGTTTAATACCGCCTTACACTATAAAACCCTTCATTTCGCGAGAGAAAACTGATTTATGTCCGTTATTGATATTCACCGCACTCACACCATGGACAAACAGCACGCCCGCGAAGCAGCTGAGACCCTGGCCGCCGACCTGTCCAGCCGTTTTGATGTGAATTACGCGTGGGACGGCGATGTTATGAAGTTCAAGCGCAGCGGAGTGCAAGGCCAGCTCACGATTAATCACGGCGACTTGCACGTCTACTTGGAGCTGGGACTGCTGTTGCGGCCTATGAAGGGCCGGATTGCACAGGAAATCGAATCCCAGTTAGATCAGATTATTCGCGTTTGAAGAAGTAAAGCGGCTCGCATTAAAGCGAGGCGGGCAGTTCAAAGGGCTGCGATTGACCGGCCAAGATGTTGTCCATAATGTGCTGTTCACGCCGCACTAGCCGGTCAATCAGCTTGCCGACGTCATCCATACACCGGAACGCGCTGTAGCCGCGGTGCAGAAAACTGTGCAAATCCTGCAGGTTGGCCATCTCCGCCGGTCCGCGGCCCATCGACAGTAGCCAGCCCAGTGTTCGGTTGCGCACGTAGCGGTCGAGGCGATGGCCCACATCGGCGATCAGTTCAATCTGGCGCAGTCGCTGGGGTTGGTCATTGGCGTAACGGTAGGCTAGGCAGTAGTCTTTTACTGCCAACGCCTCGGCATTTATTTGATGGCTATGCAGCGCGCTTGCCAGATTATGGTCCAATTGCTGGGTCAGCAGGTTGAGCTCTACGAGTCTGGCCAGGGTTCGTAACTGGTGGTCTGGCAGCCACTTCACCATTTTTGGAAAAACCCGATCGATATTGTCGTCGCGGTGGCTCATTCCGACGGGCGCGTACAAATCCGTCAGCAAAAACTCCAGCCCCTGGTGATAACCCGGGTTCTGGTATAAATCTTGGTGAGTCTGTTTTAGCCGAGCAGCCTGCCAGCTCGCCACCTGAGCGCTTTGCTGTTGCAGCGGATGATGGCGGTGGCCCTGACGAAAGTCATGATAGGCCAGTAGCCAATGCTGCAACTGACGGGCGTTATCGCTGTGAACGGCGGTTTCAACCAGGCGCTGGCGATACATGCAAAAGGCTCCGGCTAAGCGGTTGAATCGGGGGCGGCATTGTAACCGAGTAGCCTGAACTGTGCTGAAGTGACATCAATAGCTATTGACGGTGTCAGGCGTCAGCAGTCGCAATCTGCGCTAACTCGGGTATCCATTTTTTGTCGTCCAGAATGATAAAGTGACTGGGCGCCGTGGTTTCCACAATCTTCAAGTTTTCGCCACCCTTGCGGGCACTGGCCAGCATGGCGTTGCGGTCGAGCACCCGGTCAGTGGCTGGAATCAGCACAATCCCGCGTGTGACGTGTTGGTAAACGCTGGTGTCGGTGCGCTCCATCCAGGCCAGAAGATTGTCGATATTGCGCACAATGGTCAGGTGATCTTTGGTGGCGTGGAACAGTTTGCTGAGCAGTTTTTTCTTGCGCCGGTTCATTTTGCCAAAAAATGTCTGGTTGTAAGCCGAATTGGGAGTGCTGTTCAACAGGCGGACAATCCATGGCCACATACTGGGGCTGAGCGGCTCCAGTAACGCCAGCATCAGCGGGTGAACGCGGCCCTGGGGCAGTATCGGGGCCTCCAGTACGAGTTCTATATCGCGGTAAAGCTCCGGCCATTGGCGGATAGCTTCCAGTGCCACTGCAGCACCGCGGGAGTGGCCGTGAATGCGCACATTGCTGCTGCCGATAAGGTTGCGCATGGCCTGGTTGAGTATGCATGCATCGTATTCGATGGTGCCGGCCAGATGCTTGATGTCCACCGCCCAGTCGGGCGTTTGCGGCACAACGCCGCTAACGGGCACGTGGTATTTGCTGCAGGTAATCAGGATCAGTTCGGTGGTGGGGGCGTTATAGGCTTGGGTAAAATAGCAGTGGTTTTCCATAAAACCGTGTATACACACCACTGTGTTCTCGGCCGGGCCACTGTGATTGCGCACAGAAATCGCACCTTCGCCGATAGAAAATACTTGGCCCGAAAACATCTCGGCGTAAGCGTTTTCGATAGGTTTGATCAGTTTTCGAATATGGCTTGCCTGCATAATCTCTCCTGATCGTTATAGCGAGCGCCCACATTGACAGCACGGTGGCTTGGCTCTGTGCTTATTATAAGCCTGCTGGTAAAGCCGTGCGCAACACTTTTACCCTGCGCCGGGTATAAGCAGGCTCTGGAGGCGCCGCTGGATGTCTGGCACAATATCGCCTTATTCTCATCCCCAGGATTCGGCGAGATTACCGCAACTTAGCTCATCCTATACAAAAGGCAGCGGATTTTGAGCCAGCAAGCTTTGCATTTGATGTTGCCTGCCGACGCAGGCTGGCTGGCTGCCGAACGGCCGGAAAACCCGCTGGTTACCACCGTATTGCTTCGTGTTCAGGGGCTGACAGCTGCTCGTCTGCGAGAATTCCTGCATGTTTACTGGGGTGCCTGGGAGCGTTTTCGCTTTCGCCCGGAACCTTATGCTGGCTATTGGCGCTGGCAGGAAAGTGCCGATTTTGATGTGCGTCAGCATCTGGATATTGTGCTGGATCGTTTTACGGCACCCCAGCAGCAGCCTTGGATAAACACCGTAGTTAGCCAGCCGCTGCCCATTTACCGGCCATTATGGAAATTCTGGTTGGCGCCCAACGCCGTTGGTGGTGGGTTGTTGCTCATGCGGATACACCATTGTTACGCCGATAGCGCCTCGTTGGCGCAACTGCTGGAACAATTGTTCACCGCGTCGCCGCAGCAACACCCGGTACTTTACGGCGCAGCGCACCCGGCAGACCTTGAACGCTGGCTGCAGTGCGCTAAAAATTGGCTGAGTGAGCGTGTTTTTGGTGCCGAGGGCCCTTCGCCCGAAAACGACGCGGTACAGACGGCTGCTGCTGGGCAGCTGCCGGTCACTTTTAGGTCAAGCGCTGCCACGGCGCTTGAGCTAGCGGGCCAGTTAGGCAGTTACTTGGCCCAGCCAGACGACAGTCCCAGCAACCTGAGCAGGCCATTAACCGGCCAGCGCCAGTGCTGTTGGTCTGCGGCGATTCCCGATGCGCGTTTACAAGCGGCGGCCCAGACGCTGCGCGTTAGCAGCCGCGACGTGTTGGCGGCCTGTATAACGGCGGCTTTGCAGGCGCAGCTCGGGCTGAGCCCGCAGGCGCTGGAACAGGCCCAGATTAACCTGTTGCTACCAGTGGATGTTCGTTCCCAACTGCCCGCCAGTTTAAGGCCAGCGCTGTCTGAGCCGGGTAATGGCAGTGGCAGTGAACGGTTGTTGCTGCCAATAGACGGCGACAGTTTTGTGGAACGGGTGTATCGCATAAAACAGGAGGCTCGCCGCCTTCGCGACAGCCTGCAGCCGTTGTTAACCTGGGGCCTGACCGCCTGCAGCGGTTTTTTGCCTGAAATGATAAAACAGACGCCACTATGGCCTTTTTCCGCTCGCCCAAGTGCAGCACTCGCCAGCTTCGACGGTGCCGGAGTGGTTCGCTATTTGGCGGGTTGTCGGATTGACGAACTGGTGGCCTGGAGCCCGCAAATTGCCGATGCGGGAGTCAGCGTGACCGCTTGCCGCTACGCCGGTCAGCTGCGACTGACAGTGGTTGCCGACCATTCTGCCAACCTGGATGTGCAGCGCTTTCAGAGCGATTGTATGGTGGCTTTGAATCAAGCGCTTGTCAGCCATTTGGATAATTGAGCTCCCATAACGTCGCGCATTGTCAAAAAACCTGCTGAGTGTCTACAGTATTAGGATCGGCGCCCCAGGATCTCACATCCTCAAGTGTGCGGCAGAGACCATAAATGCTTCAAGGAGATGCCATGAGCAACGAACGGGTAGAAAGCGACAGCCTTGGTGAAGTCCGGGTGCCGGCAAGCGCACTTTGGGGTGCACAAACCCAACGCGCCATCGAGAACTTCCCGGTTAGCGGGCAACCCATGCCGCCGGCGTTTATTGCCGCCGTGGTGCAGATAAAAAAAGCCGCGGCAGAAGCCAATGCCAGCCTGGCTTTGCTCAATGGCCCGATTCGCGACGCCATTGTGCTGGCCTGTGACCAGCTGTTGGCCGGTGATTATTATGATCAGTTTCCGGTAGATCGCTACCAGACCGGCTCTGGCACCAGCACCAACATGAACGTTAACGAGGTGATCGCGGCACTGGCCCAGCTCAGTGGTGTGGTGGTTCATCCCAACGACCACGTGAATATGAGCCAGAGCTCTAACGATGTCATCCCGTCGGCCATCCATATCAGCGCAGTGATAGCGATTCATCAGAACCTGGTGCCGGCGCTGACCCATTTACAAGGCGTTCTGTACGAACGCGAAGCCTTGTATGGCGGGCAGGTAAAAACCGGCAGAACCCACCTGATGGACGCGATGCCGGTAACCTTGGGCCAGGAACTGCGTACTTGGCGCGAGCAGTTGAAAGCGACGCAGGCACGCATCGAATGTGCAGCAGATGAACTCCTGGCGTTGCCCCAGGGCGGCACGGCTGTAGGCACCGGTATTAACGCCGTCAGCGAATTTGCGCCTGAGTTTACCCGTTGTCTGAAAGCCAATACCGGTTTTGGCTTCACGCCACTAACCCATAAGTTTGTGGCACAGAGCGCGGTGGATGCGCCGGTGGCGCTGTCGGCGCAGCTGCGTGGGCTTGGCATTGTGCTGACAAAAATCGCCAACGATTTGCGCTGGATGAACAGCGGCCCCATTCACGGGCTGTCAGAAATCAGCCTTCCGGTACTTCAGCCAGGCAGCAGCATTATGCCAGGCAAAGTGAACCCGGTGATCCCCGAGTCTGTGGCTATGGTAGGCGCCCAGATTATGGGACTTGATGCCTCTATCGCTTACGCCGGGCAATCTGGTAATTTCCAGCTCAACGTGATGTTACCGTTGGTAGGTGCCAATCTGCTGGAGATGATTGGCCTGTTAAGCAATGCCAGCAGTCTGCTGGGTGACAAAGCGCTAAAAGGCTTTACCGTCAATGCAGAGCATCTAAACACAGGTGTTGGCCGTAATCCTGTGCTGGTGACGGCGTTAAACCCCGAAATTGGTTACAACCTGGCGTCTGAAATTGCTAAAGAAGCCTACGCCAGTGGCCGCCCGGTCATTGATGTGGCTGAAGAACGCAGTGGTCTCAGCCGCGAGCGGCTTGAGCAACTTATGGACCCGTTAAAACTGACCCGCGGCGGGCTGGCAGGATAGCGAGTGTCCATTATGGCTAATTCGTGAACCTACTGAGATTCTGAGAGTCCGAAGAACCAGACGGGGTACTCGAGGCGGGACACTCCAGACGGGGCACTCCAGACGAGATAATAGTGGTCCGCGTGATCAGATTGAACGAACAATAGTTACACAAACAAGCGTATTTGCGGAGGTAGTAATGACAACATCCTGTAGCGTCCCCGGCATGACCGTGCCGCGCAGCCGGTTTCCGGATCCAGAGCAGGATCTTCCTGCAGACCAGGACAGCGGGCAGATCGTGCTTGCGGGTGGCTGTTTTTGGTGCGTGGAGGCGGTAATTATTGCCATGAACGGTGTGCACTCGGTTGAATCCGGCTACGCTGGCGGATCTGCTGACAGCGCTAATTATCAGGCTGTGTGCACCGGTACGACTGGCCACGCCGAAGTGATTAAGATTGAATACGACCCGGCCCAGGTGTCGTTGGGCAGCTTGCTGAAAATATTCTTTTCGGTAGCTCACGACCCCACCCAGCGTAACCGCCAGGGTAACGATATTGGCACTCAGTATCGCTCGGCGATTTTTTATCAGTCGGCGCAGCAGCGTCAGGTCGCGCAAGCTTACATTGAACAGTTGAACCAGGCAGGCGTGTTCCATTCCGCTGTGGTGACTGAACTGGAGCCTCTGGAAACCTTCTACGTTGCAGAAGCAGATCACCAGAATTTCGCCGCTCGCAACCCGGGTCAGCCCTATATCATGGCGGTTGCTGCACCTAAAGTGCAGAAACTGGTTGATCAATATAGCGATCGGTTAAAGCCGGGCGTAACGTCTAGATCTACCGATGACCACTCGAATAAAGCGTAAGGAGCACTATTTTGGCCGAATCTGCAGCAGGATACGATTTGACGCCGCTAACAGCGGAACAGATTGAAGAGCAAGCCGTTGGCTTGAGCGCCGACGAGCGCCGAATATTGTTAGACCATGGTACCGAGCCTCCGTTTTGCGGCACGCTGCTGGACAACAAAAAGCAGGGTGTTTACGAATGCCGGTTGTGTGACTTGCCGCTGTTTAGCTCTAACTCCAAGTTTGATTCGGGTACCGGTTGGCCCAGCTTTTTTCAGCCATTCGATCCGCAACACATTCATTATATCGAAGATGACACACTGGGTATGCGTCGTACAGAAGTGCGCTGCCCGCGCTGTGACAGCCATCTGGGTCACGTTTTTCCCGACGGCCCGGCGCCCACCGGTCAGCGTTACTGCCTGAACTCGGTGGCCCTTGTGTTCAAGGAAAACGCCGGCGATTAACCGGTGGCGGGTATCATGGTGGTTAACAGGAAGCCGGTGTACGCCACGTAGACCAGCAAGAGAATACCACCGTCTAACCGACTGATGATGCGGCTGCGGCCGGCAAAGCCAAAGCCCATCAGCAGTAGCCCAACGGTCAGCGCCAGCATCAGTGACCAGTCGCGATAGAGGACCTCGGGGTCCACCTGCAATGGGTTGATGGTCGCGGCAAGGCCAACCACGGCTAAGGTGTTGAAAATACCCGAACCCAGAATGTTGCCCAAAATCAGATCGTGCTCATTTTTACGCACTGCGGCCAAGGCTGAAGCCAGCTCCGGCAGAGACGTGCCAACGGCGACAACGGTCAGGCCAATAACAAGATCGCTGATGCCTAGGCTTTGGGCGACGTAAACCGCGCCCCACACCAGCATGCGGGAACTGGCGACCAGCAGCACCAAACCCGCAATCAGCCAGAAAACTGCGTTTCTCAGCGGCATAGGGTGGGCCAGCGCGCTTTCCTCTATGCCAGCTTCAATAGAGTCATCTTTATTGCGCAGACCCTGGAATATGAACCAGCCCATCACCGCTGCGAAAACCGTCAGCAAAACCCAACCGTCGGTGCGCGACAGTTCGCCGTCAATTAGCTGATAACCGGCGATCAGGGTAAGGCCGACAAGCAGGGGCAGTTCCTTGCGGATAATTTGCGAATGTACGGTAATGGGCGCAATGATGGCTGTTAAGCCAACAATCAGCGCTATGTTGGTAATGTTGGAGCCGTAACCGTTGCCCAGGGCCAGGCCGGAGTTGCCTTCCATCGCCGCTATAGCAGAAACAGCCAGCTCGGGGGCGGATGTGCCAAAGCCGATAATCACCATGCCGATCAGCAAAGTGGGCATGCCCCAATGCTTAGCGGCGGCTGCGGCCCCGTCGACAAACTTGTCGGCGCTCCACACCAGAAGAATCAAGCCGGCAATGATTGCGCCTACCGCCAGTAACATACGTGCTACCTCTTTACCAAATCGGGGGGTGTGAGACTAAAGTTGCGGAGATATTGTCTGGCAAAGGCGGGAAAATCAATTACAACGGAGACAGAATCCCGGGGCCACGCGAGTCTTCACATGACGCGCAACCGTTGCCTATTACAATTTAATAGTGCTCCGAAAGCCGGGATAATTGTCACATCGTATTCAGGAAACAGTGGCCAGCATTATTATCTCCATCTGGCTGATTTCCGACAGGCTCTTTTGCTGATCGTGAAAGAGCACACAAGCTCAATACTCGCTAGGGTGAAAAACCAATGGCCGTAAGACAGGCAGACGTAGTGCTGGTCGGTGGGGGCGTGATGAGCGCTACCCTCGGCATGATACTGAAGCAGCTAGACCCAACCATAGACATCGTTCTGGTGGAGCGTCTGGACCATATTGCCCACGAAAGCACCGATGGCTGGAATAACGCAGGTACCGGTCACGCCGGCTACTGCGAGCTGAATTACACCCCCGAAACCGACGAGGGCGATGTGACCATCGACCGGGCTTTGCAGATAAACGCCCAATTCGAAGTAACGCTGCAGTTCTGGTCCTACCTAGTTGAGCAGGGCATATTGCCCGATCCGAAAAAATTCATAAACCGTACCCCGCACCAGAGCTTTGTCTGGGGCGAAAAAGACGTCGCCTTTCTTAAACGCCGCTTTGAACGCCTGAGTGCGCACCACCTGTTTCGTGAAATGGAATACAGCGAGTCGCCCGAAGACCTGGCCGAGTGGATGCCGCTGATCGTTAAACACCGCGACCCCATGCAGCGCGTTGCTGCTACCCGGATAAAGCACGGTGCCGATGTAGATTTCGGCTCCTTGACCCGCAGTATCGTAACGCACCTGGAAAGCCAGCCCGGTTTCGAGCTAATGCTGAACAGCCCGGTGCACTATATTGACCAACGCGATAACGGGCGCTGGAAAATAAGGGTAAAAAATCAGGAAACCGGTGAGCAAACCAAGCTGGAAGCCGGCTTTGTGTTCCTGGGTGCGGGTGGCGGCGCTTTGCCCCTGTTGCAGAAATCAGGGATTGATGAAGCCGAAGGTTACGGCGGTTTTCCGGTGAGCGGCCAGTGGTTGGTGTGTGACCGGCCGGAAGTGGTGCAGCAGCATCATTCCAAGGTTTACGGTAAAGCGCCGATGGGTGCGCCGCCCATGTCGGTGCCACACCTGGATACCCGCATAATTAACGGCGAGCCGGCCCTGTTGTTTGGACCCTTTGCCGGCTTTACCACCCGCTTCCTGAAGCAGGGTTCGGTGTTTGACCTGATCAGCTCGGTGCGCTCGTCGAACTTGCGCCCCATGCTGTCGGTGAGCAAGTCCAACATGGACCTGACCCGCTATCTGATTGGCGAAGTGTTTCAGTCCCACAGCGACCGGGTAGACGCACTGCGGAATTTCTTCCCGGATGCGCGCGAGGGCGACTGGCACCTGCAGGACGCAGGCCAACGGGTGCAGATCATCAAAAAAGCCAAAGACGGCGGTGGCAAACTGGAGTTTGGTACCGAAATAGTCGCTGCCAAAGACGGCACGCTGGCCGCGATGCTGGGAGCCTCGCCTGGCGCCTCAACGGCAGCAAACGCCATGCTCGACGTATTGCAACGCTGCTTCCCCGAGAAAATGAAAACCCCGGAGTGGCAGGCGCGGATGAAAGTTTTGGTACCATCCTACGGCCAGTCTCTGGTAGAAAACGAAGAGCTGCTGTTAAAAGTGCGTGAGCGTACGCTCACCACCCTCAAGCTCAAACCGTGACGCGGAATCCTGACGGGGCAAGCTTATAAAAAACCGGAGCCTGGTGAGCTGGCTCCGGTTTTTTGTCTTACGCTGCCGGCAATAATAGCCGGGCCATCAGGCCTGCTGCTGACGCCCTTTCGCCGCGATTAACATAGCGTGCATCAGTTCCTCAGCGTCGAACTTGGTTAGCGCGGTGTCAGCACCGACCTGTTCGGCATAACTCAGGCTCATTTCGCTGTTCAGTGAGGTATGCAGAATAATGTATGGCTGGTGCAGTTGGCTGTCGTCGCGCACCTTGAACGTCAGTTCATAGCCGTCCAGGCCCGGCATTTCGATGTCACTCACCAGAATATTCACCGGTTTTCCGTGGGCGCTGCTATCCAGCAGGTACTCGAACGCGGCCGTGCCGTTTTCGGTCACCTGATAGCCAATATTCTTGCGATCCAGCACATCGCACAGCTGTTTGCGCGCCACCCGTGAATCATCCACCAGCAGAATCGACATGTTGCGCAGGGTTTCTATCTCCATATCATTCAGCAGCACGTCCTGACTGTTCAAAGACTCCGGGTAAACCCGAGCCAGCAGCAATTCCAGATCCAGCAGTTGCACCAGAGCGCCATCAAGGGTCAGCAAACCGGTAATAAACGCGTTTTTACCCAGGGCCTGGGGCGGCGGTAACACTTTTTTCCAATCGGCTTCAACGATGCGTTGCACGCTGCGCACCATAAAACCGATTTCCTGACGCTGCACGTCGGTCACAATAATGGAGGCTTCGGCGCGCTCTTCCGCGCTTAGCGCCGGGTAACCGATAGCCGCGGCCATATCAATTACCGGCACCGCCGCGTTACGGAAGGTGGCCGTGCCAACAATGGCGTGGTGGCTATGGGGCAGGCGACTAAGACGCCTGAACGGCATAATTTCGCGAATTTTCAGAGTGCCCAGGCCAAACTGCCGCTGATCTGTCAGTTGAAACAGCAGCAGTTTTTGCAGCTGCTTGGGTTGGCTACTCATAAGCGCACCTGTCAAAAAACGAAATGAACACCCAGTATTACGGGTAGAGCAACACAGCATAACCGATGATGGTAAAAAGACAGCGTCACTGACACAATTTATGCGAGTACTTATTTGGCATGTTATCTTCTGATTTTGAAGTATGGCCCATTTGCTGTGCCGAACCGCAAATGTCAAAGGAATGAACGATGCGACCCGTCCCAATATCCATTACTGCTATGGTGGTGTTACTTGGCTTATCTGGCGCGGCAAAAGCCGATTACTACCGCTGGACCGACGCCAACGGCGTTACCCACTTCACCGACAAGCCCAAAACTCCCGGCAGCCAGGCGATCGACTTTCGCAGGCCCACCGTGATTCCTATCGCTGACAATAACCGGCGCCGTGACGACCGTTTGCAAGGCCTTCAGCCTGAAAAGCCGCAGAACTCGGCCAGCCCAATGTCTGATGGCAAGGCTCAAAAGGCCGCGCAATCCAATGCGGCCCAGATTGCCCAGCAAAAAACCTGTGAGAATTATGCAGACCGCATCGGCAATATAGAAAGCCGATTGCGCGCCGGTGGCTATTCAGCCTCTCGAGGAAACCGGCTAAGACGCGACAGGCGGGAGTTGGCCAGCAAGCGGACCTGGGAATGTTTGCGGCGATAGTGAGCGTATTTGCGTAATTATAAAAAAATTGAGCAAAATTGCGACGGTTCCAAAAACCCATCGAACGGATGGGGCTTAACGGCCAGTTCGCCCAGCCGTTGTCGTTGGGAGCTGAGGTCATTTGGCATTAAGCTGTCTGCAAAATCAGCAGCAGAACCATTGAACGGCTTGCGGAATCAGGATTTGGTCGAGTAGGTTTTTTTAAGAACTAATGTTTTTGTTTGGCTTCTTTTATTAACCAGCTACGAAAAATTTCAGCGTGTGGGTGAACGTATTTATTAGACGGGCGCAGGAGATAAAAGGCTTCGGCCGTTGGCACTTTTTGTGCAAACGGTGCCACAAGCAGGCCCTTTTCGAGCATATCTTCGACCAAACTCGTCCTGCCGAGGGCGAAGCCGCCCCCGTGTTTTGCCACCTCTAGCGCAGAAATCAAGGTATCAAACTGAATTTCGTGGGAAAACCGGATGTCAGACAAACCAGCCTGATCGAGCCAATGGCCCAAGCCTTCTTCATAACCGATAACGTGCAGCAGCGTCTGTTTACTCAGCCGGTCGCAGGCACCTAGGTCTGCTTGGTCGATCGACCCAAGGGTGCTCGCCAGACGCGGACTGCAGACAGGAAATAGCTCGTCCCAACTCAGCCGATCGGCATCGAAGCCCGGCCAATACCCCTTACCGTAGCGAATTCCCATATCGGAATCATGGGTGTGTATCTCTTTGTCCAGCCAGATATTGCTGGTGAAACGCACACCCACATCCGGATATTGCTCGTAGAAGCTGGCAAGCCGAGGGGCAATCCAAGTGGTAAAAAACACCAGATTCACTCTGACAGTTAACAATCGATTTTTGCTCTGACCGAAGATTTCTTCGGTTGCTGTGGTAAGCCGCCTGATGCACTCATGCACCACTGGCAAATACGCCTTGCCTGCGTCTGTCAATTCCAAGCCCCGCGGTAATCGTCGGAACAAGGCCGTGCAGAGCTGGGATTCAAGCCCCTTAATATGCTGACTGGTTGCGGCCTGGGTCAAATTCAATTCGACCGAAGCCTGGGTCAGGTTCAGATGGCGTGCTGCTGCTTCGAAAGTCCG
The DNA here is from genome assembly GCF_023314135.1 of Marinobacter sp. M1C. Taxonomy (NCBI): domain Bacteria; kingdom Pseudomonadati; phylum Pseudomonadota; class Gammaproteobacteria; order Pseudomonadales; family Marinobacteraceae; genus Marinobacter; species Marinobacter sp. M1C. The sequence continues at coordinate 4,165,442 of NZ_CP092289.1, read as the reverse complement.
CAACCAATTTAACGGTGGAAGTCTCTTTTTCATGGTCCGCAACTCTGTTTTTGTTGTTGAGCGCCGTATTGTGTCTTGTCGCTCAATTTGTCGCTCAATTTGTCGCTCAATTGGCTGCCAGCGTCGCGCCAGGCATAAAAAAAGCGGTGACTCATTTTGTGAGCACACCGCCCAGAATCAGCTTACAAAGAACAGGCGGCTGTTCTTTGCGCTTACTTCATCGTTGGCATTGAGAACTCGGCACCCTCGCGTACTCCGGCGGAAGGCCAGCGCTGCGTAATAGCCTTGCGACGGGTGTAGAAACGCACACCATCCGGGCCGTAGGCGTGCAAATCGCCAAACAAGGATCGCTTCCAGCCACCAAAGCTGTGATACGCCACGGGTACCGGTAAGGGCACGTTAATGCCGACCATGCCAACCATGATATGGTCGGTGAAGTAGCGTGCGGCTTCGCCATCACGTGTAAAGATGCAGGTGCCGTTACCGTACTCGTGAGCATTTATAAGATCCATGGCCTCCTGCATGGTTTTAACGCGCATCACCTGAAGCACCGGTCCAAAAATTTCTTCCTGATAGCTTGTCATCTCAGAAGTGACCCGGTCAATTAATGTGCCACCAACGAAAAAGCCGTTTTCGTGGCCGTTAACGACCTGGTTACGGCCATCTACAACAATGCGTGCGCCCTGCTTCTCTGCGCTGTCGATATAACCCACGATCTTGTCGCGGTGCTGAGCGGTGATCACGGGGCCAAAGTCATTGCTGGGTACGTTGTACGCACCCACTTTCAGCGCTTTCATGGCTTCGGCCATTTTGGCAACCAAGGCATCAGCGGCAGCGTCACCCACGGCAACCGCAACTGACAGCGCCATGCAGCGTTCACCCGAAGAGCCAAATGCAGCGCCTAGCAGTTGATTCACCGTGTTGTCCATATCAGCATCGGGCATCACGATGGCGTGGTTTTTGGCACCGCCCAAAGCCTGACAACGCTTGCCGTAAGCGCTGGCGGTGGTGTAGATGTATTCGGCAATCTGGGTTGAGCCCACGAAGCTAACCGCTTGAACGCGAGGGTCTCGTAACAGTGTATCTACTGCTTCTTTATCGCCATTGACCACGTTCATAACGCCGTCAGGCAAGCCTGCTTCTTGCAGCAGTTGAGCAATGAACAGCGTGGAGCTAGGGTCGCGTTCTGAAGGCTTCAGGATAAAACAGTTACCGCAAACAATTGCCATGGGGTACATCCACAGCGGAACCATGGCCGGAAAGTTAAACGGTGTGATGCCCGCAACTACCCCCAACGGTTGAAATTCACTCCAGGCGTCAATGCCGGGGCCAACGTTGGCGCTGTGCTCGCCTTTCAAAAGTTCGGGCGCACCGCAGGCGTACTCCACGTTTTCGATCCCGCGTTGCAGCTCGCCAAGAGCATCGTGTTGGATTTTGCCATGCTCTTCGCCGATCAACTGGGCAATGTGGTCAGCGTTCTGCTCAAGCAATTCCTTGAAGCGGAACATGATACGGGCACGCTTAAGGGGAGGGGTCGCGCGCCATGCAGGATAAGCTGCTTGTGCAGCGGCGATCGCTTTTTCTACCGTGGCTTTTGAAGCCAGTGCAACCTGCCGTGTGGAGTCACCAGTGGAAGGATTAAAAATAGGCTGAGCCCGGTTTTCGTCGTTAATAATCTGGCCGTTAATCAAATGTCCTACGGTGCTCATAATATGTCCTCAAAGTGCGTTCACGCTGCGCGTGTAAGGGTTGTTGTTATCAAAAAAATTGTTGGGCTGCCGGCTTCACCAGAGCTTTTTGTAAAGCTCGATAATCTCATCGGCGCTGGGTACACGAGGGTTGTTGCCCGGGGATCCAGACTGCAAAGCCTGCTCAGCCATAGTGGGCAGCAGCCGGAAAAATTCGTCGCGATCGATACCAAACAGTTCCGGAGTAGGCACTTCGAGTTCGTCATTCAAGGCATAAAGCTCGGCCATTAGTTTGCGGTTGGCAACGTCAGTGCTGTCTTGCTCAGAAGCAACGCCCATAGCACGGGCACAGTCAGCATAACGTTCTGCAGCGGCGGGAATGGAAAACTCGGTAACCGCAGGCAGTAACATGGCGTTGGACAATCCGTGGGGCACGTGGAACGCGGCGCCAATCGGTCGACTCATGCCGTGTACCAAAGCCACCGAGGCGTTGGAAAAGGCAATGCCGGCCAGAGTGGATCCCAGCATGACTCGCTCGCGAGCCTGTTTGTCGGTGCCATCATGAAACGCGCGGCGCAAATTCGGACCGATTAAGCGCATTGCTGCAATGGCCTGGGCGTCGGTATACAGGCTCGCCTTCTGGCTAACGTAGGCTTCCATCGCGTGGGTCAGGGCATCAATGCCGGTATCGGCGGTGGTGCGCTTGGGCAGGCTTAAGGTCAGGTTAAAATCAACCAAAGCCGCTAAAGGCATAAAGCCAACGCCCACACACAGCATTTTTTCATCGTTGGACTCGTCCGTGATGATCGTCACTTTGGTCACCTCCGAGCCAGTGCCGGCCGTGGTGGGTATGGCAATGATGGGTAAACCCAACTCGTTAACAATGCGCGGAAACTTGTAATCCCGCATTACGCCGCCAAATTTGCCCAGAATACTGATGGCCTTTGCGCTGTCGATGGGGCTGCCGCCGCCAAGGGCAATAATACTGTCGTAATCACCGTCGCGTACTTTGGCAACGCCCGCCTGTATTGAGCTAACCGTCGGTTCCGGAACGGTGTCATCGAACACGTCGGCCGACAGTTCACTGGCCGCCAGGCAGTCCTGAATAATTTGGGTGTAACCGAGTTTAACCATCATCTTATCGGTGATAATTAACGGGCGACTGCAACCCAGGCTTGCCAGCACTTGCGGTAATTGCTGTGAAGCTCCTTCGCCGATTTGCAGAATGCGCGGGAGAATGACTTGAGTAACCATATTTGCTCCACTTGTTTCTAACGTCGCGGGCCTCACCCCAGCGTGGATCTGAGGCCCTTAATATTGGTTTGGGGGTCAGAGAGAAGCCGTAGCCACAGTTGCTTTAGGTCGCCCGGTCAGCAATTCAGGGTCGCTTACCACGGCAGCGGTTTTAGGCAGCTGCCCTAGTATCGGCTCCTCAAGCAGTGATTTAAACAGACCGTAGATGGCCATGATCAGTATGAATGAGAAGGGCAACGCGGCAACGATGGTGGCGGTTTGCAAAGCAGCCAGGCCGCCAGCCAACAGCAAGGTTGAAGCCACTGCACCAATCGCTACGCTCCAGAACACACGATAACGGGTCAAAGGCTCACTATCACCCATCGAAATTAAGGTACACACGACCAGGGTTGCTGAGTCTGCAGAGGTCACGAAGTAGGTCACCAGCATAAAGGTGCAAATACTGGCCATCACGATAACAACCAAACTGTTGGTATTCATCAGTTCGATTGTTTTGAACAGCGCCATGGTGGTATCCGCATTGGCCGCAGCAACCACTCCGCCAGTGCCGAACAATTCGATAAACATGGCGGTATTGCCAAAGATAGTAATCCAGACAACCGCTAACAGAGTCGGGGCGATCAATACGCCAAGTATAAACTCGCGAACGGTACGGCCTTTGGATATGCGGGCAATGAAAATACCACAGAACGGTGACCAGGAAAGCCACCAACCCCAGTAGAAAATGGTCCACCAACCCTGCCATTGGCTTTCTGGATCTGGATCCACCCAAAAGCCCAATTCAACGGCGTGGACTACGTAGTCGCCAAAATTGGTTACTAGTGCTCCCAATAGGTAGGCCGTCGGGCCGAACACTACAAACAGCCCCAGAATGACCATCGTCAAGCGCATATTAAGCTCACTCAATATACGTATACCGCGGTTTACACCGGTAACGACCGATATCATCGCAATGACCGAAACCACGGCAATCAAAAGGATATAAGTCGACGTTGAAACCTCAATACCTAGCAGGTAATTCAACCCGGTATTCATTTGCTGTGCGCCCATCCCCAGAGAGGTGGCAATGCCGAAGACGGTACCAAACACGGCCAACAAATCAGCGATGTGGCCAATCGGGCCATAGATGCGCTCACCAAAAATAGGGTAGAGGCTGGAACGAATAGAAAGAGGTAAGCCTTTGCGGTAGCTAAAATAAGCCAAGATCAGGCCGAGCATGGCAAACAAAGCCCAACCGTGCAGTCCCCAATGGAAGATAGACACACGCATGGCGACTTGCGCTGCTTCCACCGTCAGCTGCTGGTTTTCTGCGATAAAGGGATTGCCTTGGAAATACGAAATAGGCTCGGCAATACTCCAGAACAGGATGCCAATACCAATACCTGCCCCGAACAGCATGGAAAACCAGGAAAAATTACTGAACTCCGGCCGGTCGGTGTCTTCTCCCAATCGTATGCTGCCGAAACGAGTAAACACCAAACCAACCACCAGAAACAAAATAACGCTGACCAAACCCACGTAATACCACGCCAGTTCTTTAGCGATAAAATTCTTGGCTGCACCGTATAACGCATTCGCATATTCGGGATCACTAACGGTAAACAAAACAAACGCAAGTACCAGAATGCCCGCGCCCACCGACATGACTGGATTGGTTCCCGCCAGCCAGCCGGTCGAGCAGATATAGTCTTGTCTGTTGTTCATACATTGCCACCTCTTTTGGAGTTTTCTAATTATTTTTGTTTGCTCTGTCTCACTGAATTCCTGATATGTCTCGGCATCCGCAATCGAAGTGCCGTTATTTTCGTCAGTTTTGGTTGTAGATTGGAATCAATAAAAACCGCCCCTAAGGCGTTATTTTTTTTATGGCTTGCGCCGCCGCCACGTCATCTTTAACCACTACCTATAAATAAATTGGGGTCTCAGAGCTCTTTTTTATCGTTGGTTCCCGCGTCACTTGTGCTCCTAACATGATTACCACCGAATCATCGTCGGTTTTCATAACAGCTCAACAAACGTTGATGCACAGCGAGAAGGATTAAGAGCAATGACAAAAAAGAACCCCCTGCCGTTAACAGGCGTGCGCGTTGTTGATTTTGGCCAGCAAATTGCTGGCCCTGCTGTTGCCATGGTGCTGGCCGACTTCGGTGCCACTGTTGTGCACGTCGATCCACCCAATGGCCCCCAATGGGACCACCCGGCTAATGCTGTGCTGAACCGTAACAAGAGCTGTCTGAAGCTGGATTTAAAAAGTCAGTCCGGGTTGGCACGGGCCAAAAAACTGATTGAAAAAGCCGATATCGTTATTGAAAGCTTCCGGCCGGGCGTCATGAAAAAGCTGGGTTTAGACTTCGCGATACTACGTGCTAATCGTCCCGAGCTAATCACCCTGTCAATACCAGGTTTTGCCAGCAACGATGATCTGCGTCGTGAATGGAAAGCGACTGAAGCCGTTGTCGCTGCTACCTGCGGCGCGTTCACCGACATGGGTTTTAATCGAGTGTTGATGGGCGTTAACCCTAGCTTTTCTCCTCTTCCGCTGGGGTCAGCTTATGCCATCTCACTCGCTTCAAGTGCCGCCGTACTCGCGTTATTGGAGCGGGAAAAAACAGGCCGGGGTGACCACGTTGAAGTACCGATTGCCGCTGCCTTGATGGAAGGCCTGTCTTACAACTCCTACGTTATCGACGGCCTGCCCAGCCGCTACAAGACCATGCGGGAGGATGAAATCGAATACCGCAAGGCCAATAACATCGAGTTTGACCTGAGTTACGAAGACCTGCAGGAATATCTCGATCCGTTTTATCGCACCTATGAGTGTGCTGACGGTCGCATGTTCTACTGCGTTTGTCCGTCGCACCGCAATCATGCAAAACGTGCATTGAAGCTTCTGGGTGTCTACGACGAGCTGAAGGCCGCTGGGCTACCCGAAGTTGAAGATCTGCATGCGCCCGTTGCCGATTGGGATGGCGAGACTTCTATTGGCGTTTATCCACTACCCAAAAAGTGGGCCGACATCATCTCCGAAAAGATGAAAAAAGCCTTTCTGACTAAAACATCTACAGAATGGGGTGTGCTGTTTGGTGAGGGTCAGATCCCCGGAGCACCGCATCGCACAACCCAGGAGTGGGTGAACGATGAACACACCAATGCTGCTGGCCTTATTGTTGAGGTTAACGATTCTGAGTATGGCCTGATGAAACAGCCCGGGCCAATTGCCTGGCTTGAAGAGTTCGCCGCAGACATGCTCGCGCCGCGTCCTCGCAAAACGGTTTCGTTTGATGAAGCACTGGTTGAGCTGTCTTCAGTTGCAGCGCAGGAAACTGTAACCCGGCCTACTGGCAAGGCCATTCAACCGGCCAGCGGCAACGGCTGGCTAGAAGGTCTTCGTATTCTGGACCTTACCAACGTGATTGCAGGGCCGCATTCAACCGCTTTTTTAAGCCGCTTTGGGGCAGAAGTGATCAAGCTGGATACGGTCAAGCCGATGTACGACCCTTTGATTGGCGTATTGTTCACTTTCCAGACCAACGTCAATAAACAAAGTGCGTTGATGGATATAACCACAGCTGAGGGTCGTGAGGGATTTAACCGCCTTGTACGCTCGGTGGACATGGTTGTGATTAACGCGCCCGATCGCCAAATGAAGCCTTTGGGATTGGACAACGACACACTGCAGACCTTGAACCCCGGTGTTCTGTTCTGTCGCCTCGATTGCCTTGGTGGTCCTTTGCCCGGGCCTAAGACCGACTACATCGGGTACGACGACATTATTCAGGCAAACAGTGGCATCATGAGCCGCTTCGGTGGCCCGGCTACCCCAGAAGAGCACGCTCACCTAGGTACTCTCGACGTAAACTGTGGCTTTGCTGCGGGCTTGGCTATGGCGGTTTCCCTCTATCACAAGTTGAAAACTGGCCAGGCCACTCGCGCACGCACCTCCCTGTCGGCGGTGACCAACATTGCCCAAATTCCGTTTGCCTTTGACTACAAGGGCCGCGCGCCCTTCAATGAGCCATCGGGACGGGAGGCAATGGGCCACCACGAGTTGTCGCACTTTTATAAAACCAGTGATGGCTGGATTTTCATGGACTCAAACCGCTCGGAGCTGGACAAGCTCGAAGGCATCGAAGGTTTACAAGGCATCAGTTCAGCGGCCAGTATCGGCGAGTTCTTACGCGCAGCTTTCCAAACAGCGCCGGCCAATTACTGGGCAGACATTCTGCAGGAAGCGGGCATAGCGGCAGCCCAACCGAATGCCATTGAAGACCTGCGCGAACAGTACAACCGCGAAGCCGATGGTACGCCAGGAACGACTTTGGGCAGCTTCTCGTTTTCAACCTACTCCAACCATCCGAGCGGCCACCGTATTACCCAGATTGACCACTGTTCGATTCGCCCGACAGATGCATCTACCCGCGCCTTTACACCGGCAGAGCAATTCGGTTACTCCACCCGCAGCGTTCTGGCCAGCATCGGCTACTCCGAAGCGGAAGTGGAATCGATGATTGACCGCAAAATTGCAGGCCTGAATTGGAGCAGACAATACCTACCGGGTGTGGAAAGTTTGCAGGTTGTCAGTCCGGCAATCAGTATCGGCGAGATTTTACGTGCAGCTTCTCAGCCAGCGCCGGCGATCGTCTCGCCCGAGGTGTTGCAGAGCGAGGGGGCCGTTTTGTTGGGCAGTGAGTCAGTAGCGTAGGTTCGCGCTGGCAATAATCTCTGACACGTCCAAAAAATATAGACAGAAAAAAGCCCCGGCGAGCGGGGCTTTAAAGTTCTTTGAGTTCCGGTGTCTTAGGAGTTGGTGGAAACTCAGCTTTTTTGGAAGAGCTGGGCTTCGCGGTCCTTGAAAGCTTTAAATTCTAGAGCGTTTCCCGAAGGGTCGTAAAAAAACATGGTTGCTTGCTCCCCCGGCTCACCTTTAAAACGTATGTAAGGCTCAATCTCGAAAGCCACCCCGTGCTCACGCAGTTTTACAGACAGATTGTTCCATGCGTCCATTTCCAGAACGACCCCGAAGTGCGGAACGGGCACTCCGTGGCCGTCTACAGGGTTTGTATGACTGCTTGTGGAGTTCTCCTTTAATGCAGGGTTGAGATGGCAGACAAACTGATGGCCGTAAAGATCGAAGTCGACCCAGCTGTCGGATGAGCGGCCTTCAGGGCAGCCTAAAAAATCACCATAGAACCGGCGAGCTTCGTCTATGTCTCGAACTTGTATGGCGAGATGGAATGGATCTTGTACAGCCATAATGCGTATCCTTTTGTGATGAGCGTGAAATGAACGACTCAATAAAATCATACTAAGCCTTTTACACAAGGGCTTACCCATTGAATCAGAGAGGCCAGAATTATGTACGGAATTAAAATAAACAGCCGTATTCGTAGCACATTATCCGTCGTTTTTGCCACAGCTGTATTGCTAGCGCCGGGTTTAGCGAGTGCTGAAAGTAAAATCAGTGCGAAGTCCATCTCTGCCGCAGTGAGTGATCACTCCTACCAGGGCAGCATGAGCTCTCCTAATTCAGGCTTCAACGAATACTATGCGCCGGATGGCACCATCTATGGCCAAGGCTATGAAGGAGAATGGACTGCACAAGAAGGCGAGATGTGTTTTGCCTACGGCGACGAGCCAGCTTGTTACGAAGTCAGTATAGACGGCCCATCGATGGTGCTGCGCCAAGACGGCTCCATCAAAGGAAGTGGCATGTTGATCAAAGGCAATACCATTCAATAGTTCGATAAACAGCCTCGAATTTCACTTTCCTCGGTAGCGTCACGAGTACGCCAGAATGTGGGCGGGTTTACTTTCTTGACGCACAAAATTCAAACAGAAAAAAGCCCCGACTAGCGGGGCTTTTGCGTGGTCAGTGAGGCGATCGGAGGCGGGTTCCGACGTGAGGAGGGCGAGGCGGGCTGACTCTGCTAGTTATTTTCCAGGGTTTCCCATACCTCGATGGCGGCGGCAAGGTCTTCCAGCGAGGCGCCCACGGATTTGAAGAGCGTTATGGCCTCGTCATTCGTGCGCCCGGGCTTGTCGCCTCTGATCAGTTCCGCCAGCTCGGCGCGCAGGCTGGTTTCACTGAACGCACCCTCGTTGATGGCCTGTAGAATATCTCCGGCTTCGCCCATGGCGCCGGCGTAGGTATCCACAAATACTTCGCTACGGACCAGGCACTGGCTGTCGGTTTCCCGCATGGTTGGCCGGAACGCGCCCACCAGATCCAGATGGCTGCCGGGCTGCAGCCATTCCCCCCGGACCAGTGATTCGGTCGACAGGGTTGCACAGCTGATGATGTCTGCTTGGGGGACGGCGGTTTCCAGGTCATTCACCGACTCACAGTCAAAGCGGTCGCGAAAACGTTCAGCCAGCGCTGCAGCCTTGTCCGGATTACGGCCCCAGATCCGCACCTTGCGAATAGGGCGCACCGTGGCGTGTGCTTCGATCAGCATGGGTGCCAGCTTGCCGGTGCCAACCACCAACAGCGATGAAGCGTCTTGCCGTGCCAGCTCACGGGCTGCCAGGGCCGAAGCTGCGGCGGTGCGCCGGCTGGTTAGCGCACTGCCATCGATGCAGGCCAGAGGAGTGCCGTGCTGGCCTTCACACAGAATATATAAACCGGAGATGGCCGGCAGGCCAGCGTTGGCATTTTGCGGGAACACGTTGACCATTTTCATACCAATATACCCCGCCTGTTCCCAGGCGGGCATCAGCAGCATGGTGGCCTCGCCGTCCAACCGATGCATGGCGTGATGGTGTCGTGGTGGAGCTTCCACGCCATGGCGAAACGTATTGGCAAGACGTTCGATCAGTGCCGGCCATGCTAGCGCGCCGGCCACCTCCTGTGCAGAAATAATACGCATGATGTCTAATCCTTTTTACGGGTGGCCAGTCGCTGGATTTCACCGACGATGCCACGGCGGAACACCATTACACAAACCACAAAGATAGTACCCAGAATCACCTGCACCCATGAGCCAAAGGATGAGAGTTCATGACTGAGGGCACCGACGGTGATGGCGCCAACGACCGGGCCAAATACGGTGCCCAGCCCACCCACGAGGGTCATCAGAATGACCTCTCCGGAGGTTTGCCAGTGGGCGTTGGTGAGTGCAGCAAACTGGAAAACAATGGCTTTGGTAGCTCCGGCCAGCCCAGCAACCGTAGCGGAGATAGTAAAGGCCAGCAGCTTGAAGCGGTCTACGTCATACCCCAGCGACAAAGCGCGGGATTCGTTCTCCCGGATTGCTTCGAGTACGACGCCAAACGGCGAATAAATGGTGCGGTAAATGATGCCGAATCCGATCAGGAAAATGGCGAACACAAAATAGTACATGGCGAGGGAGTTGTTCAGATCAATGAACCCGAATAGCTCGCCCCGAGGGATGCCCTGCAAGCCGTTCTCGCCGCCAGTAAATGGCATCTGCAGCGCCAGAAAATAGATGATCTGTGCCAGCGCCAGAGTGACCATGGCGAAATAGATGCCTTGTCGGCGAATCGCCAGGAAGCCAAAAATGCTGCCAAGAACCAGGGTAAATCCGGTTCCTGCCAATATACCGAGTAGCGGCGAAAAGCCCCACTCCTTGGTGACATACCCCGTGATATAGGCCGCTCCGCCGAAAAACGCAGCGTGGCCAAACGACAACAGCCCGGCATAACCCAGTAACAGGTTGAAGGCGCACGCAAACAGCGCGAAGCACAGCAGATCCATGACAAACACCGGGTAGGCGAAGAACGGAGCGGTCAGGCCTGCAACAAGCATCAGAATAAACAGGATACGATTGGTCATGAGCGGCTCACTTCTCCTTACCGAACAGTCCCGCCGGACGGAATAACAGCACTAGCACCATCAGGAAGAAAATGACGGTGCTGGCAGCGGGTGGATAGAACACCTTGGTCAGGCCTTCGATGAGGCCAAGTGCAAGGCCAGAGAGAATAGCGCCCATGATGGAGCCCATGCCGCCGATTACCACAACAGCGAATACCACGATGATCAGGTCGGCCCCCATCAAGGGGCTGACCGAGTACATCGGAGCAGCCAGCACTCCCGCGAGCCCCGCCAGACCAGCACCAAAAGCAAAGGTCAGGGTTATCATCAGCGGAACGTTAAGACCAAACGCCTGAGTCAGGTCTGGGTTTTCGACACCGGCTCTCAGACGCGAGCCTAATTTAGTGTGCTCAATAAAGAACCAGGTGGTAAAACACACCACGAGCGAGAACACGATGGCGAACAGGCGATATGTCGGGAAATACATAAAACCAAGGTTCATCACACCACTAAGGCTCTCCGGCTGACCCGGATAGGGGGTGCCGGAGACGTTGAAGTAGTTGGAGAACAGACCCTGAAGAATCAGAGTGATTCCGAAGGTCAGCAGCAGCCCATATATGTGATCCAGTTCGTACAGGCGCCGGAGCAGGAAGCGCTCAATGAGCACCCCCAGCAGACCGACTAGCAACGGCACCAGAACCAGTGATGCCCAGAAGCCAATCTGGACGCTGACACCGAACCACTGCTCCAGAAAGGAGTAGCCAATCAATGCGATAAAAGCACCGAGCATATACATGGCGCCGTGGGCGAAGTTGATAATGTTCAACAGTCCGAATATCACCGCAAGCCCGAGGCTCAACATGGCGTAAAACACACCGACATTAAGCCCAAGCAGCGCCTGGGCCAGAATGACCTGTATCGACACGTTGGCTATCTCCCTTTAAGTGGTTGTCAAACCGTGTGTTAATTAACCAACGAACATTTGGTGTCTGCCATCGAGATGTAGGCCTGATCCGCGGGAATTTTTGAGATCACGTTCAGCAGGTCCCACTCGCTTTTCGACTCCGAGGGCTTTTTCACTTCCACCAGGTACATGTCGTGCAACATGGAGCCGTTGGGGGCAATTTTGCCACCTTTCACGAACACGTCGTTCAGGGTCATTTCACCCAGTTTGGCGCGAACCGTCTCGGTATCGTCCGTTCCGGCTTCCTTCACCGCTTTCAGGTAGTTGGACACAGCCGAATAGACACCTGCCTGTACCATTGTTGGCATGGCACCATGGCGCTCATTGAATCGATTGGACCAGGCTTTGGTTTCTTCATTCTGGTTCCAGACAAAGGCTGTGGTAAATTGCAGACCCTGAGCAATGTCGAGACCCATGCTGTGCACATCGGTTAGAAACACCAGCATGCCAGCCAGTTTCTGACCACTTTGGACAATACGGAACTGGTTAGCCTGCTTGATGGCATTGACCGTATCCTGGCCGGCATTGGCCAACCCGATTACGTCTGCACCGGACGATTGGGCCTGCAGCAGGTAGGACGAGAAGTCATTGGTGGAGAGCGGTGCGTTGACATTGCCGACCACCTCGCCACCCATGCTTTCCACTACCGCGCCGGTGTTATCTCGCAGTGAGTGCCCGAAGGCATAGTCCGCGGTGATAAAGAACCATTTCTTGCCGCCGTTTTTAACCATCGCGGTGGCGGTACCCACCGGCAGGGCATGGGTATCGTAGACGTAGTGAATGCCATAGGGCGAGCACTGTTCTTCGGTCAGCGCGGTGGAACCCGCCCCGGTATTCATGGTGATGATTTTCTTGTCCTTGGCGAGACCCTGCACTGAAAGCGCGACCGAGGAGTTATCCAGCGCCGTGATCATGTCCACTTCTTTGGTGTCGATCCATTCACGTGCGGTGCTGGCGCCAATATCCGGTTTGTTCTGGTGATCTGCGGAGATCAACTCAATGGATTTGCCCATGACCGAACCGCCAAAGTCTTCGATGGCCATTTCAGCCGCGATAACAGCACCGGGGCCTTCCAGGGACTTGTAGACCCCCGACATGTCACTGAGTACCCCGATCTTGACCTTGTCGTCAGACAAAGCTCCGGCTGCGGTTAGAGGTAAGCTGAGGGACGCCGCAGCCACCGCGACGACCAATCCTTGTTTCAAGTGCTTCAACATAGTGGGATTCCTTTTGTTATTAGGTTCCGGGTCGGATCCACAAAGGCGGTCCTGGCCCAAAGGCTCAGACACTCAGGTGTCTGTTCAACTGCTCTTTTTTGGCCTCAAGGTCGGCCGCATCAATCTGTTCTACCACCTGGCCGTGCTCAATCACGTAGTGCCGATCGGCCAACGGTGCGGCAAAGTGAAAATTCTGTTCTACCAGAATGATCGTGAAGCCCCTTTCTCTGAGCTTGCGAATGACATTACCCAGGCTTTTCAGGATGACCGGGGCAAGCCCCTCGGTAATTTCGTCCAGTAACAGAAGGGTGGCACCCGTGCGCAGGATTCGGGCAATCGCCAGCATCTGCTGTTCGCCGCCGGAGAGCTTGGATCCCTGGCTTTTACGGCGTTCTTCCAGGTTGGGAAACATGGTGTATATTTCGGCCGCTGACAGCCCACCTTTGGCGACTACCGGAGGCAATTCGAGGTTTTCATCCACGTTCAGAGAGGCAAAAATACCCCGTTCTTCCGGGCAATACCCCAGCTTGCCCACGTGGGCAATCCGGTGTGTCGGCATGTTGATGATTTCGGTGCCGTGGATTTTGATGGAGCCAGTGCGTTTACTGACCAGCCCGAGTATGGCTTTCAGGGTTGTCGTTCTCCCGGAACCGTTTCGGCCAAGCAGGGTAATGACCTCACCCTCGCGCAGTGTCAGATTCAGGCCATGGAGTATGTGGGACTCGCCGTACCAGGCGTGCAGGTTCTCAATTCGCAGTAATTCCGGCTTTTGCTCAGGCTGCATCAGTCGTACCCATATAAGCTTCCATCACCTCGGGGTTTTTGGAAACCTCGGCATAATTGCCTTCCGCAAGGATTTCGCCCCGGTTCAGCACGGTAATCTGGTCGGCGAGCGTCGATACCACATTGAGGTTGTGCTCAACCATGACAATCGTCCTGCCCGCGACTACGCGTTTGATCAGATCGGTCACCGTGCTTACATCTTCCGCACTCATGCCTTGAGTGGGCTCATCCAGCAACATCAGCCTCGGTTCCAGCGCAATGGTCGTGGCTATTTCCAATGCCCTTTTTTGCCCATAAGGCAGTTTAACCGCTTTTACGTCCCCAAACGTGCCAAGACCGACCTCCTCCAGCGTTGCCTGGGCCTTCTCGTTGAGTTGATCGAGAATGTGCATCGGACGCCAGAACTGGTAGGACACCTGCAGTTTCCGTTGCAGAGCAATGCGAACGTTTTCCCTGGCTGACAGGTGGGGAAACACGGCAGAAATCTGAAACGAGCGAACCAAGCCGAGCTGGGCGATGCCTGCCGGCTTGGCGTGGGTGATGTCCCGGCCGCCATAGATAATCTTGCCGGATGTCGGCGTCAGGAACTTGGTTAGCAGATTGAAAAACGTAGTTTTGCCTGCCCCATTGGGGCCTATCAAGGCATGGATCGTGCCGGTTTTGACACTGAGATTGACGTCCTTGATGGCGGTGAAACCCTTGAAATTTTTGGTAAGGCCACGGGTTTCCAGAATAGCGTCTGGTTTCTGGGTATGGTCGGTCACGGTAAGCCCCCCGGCTGATCAGTGGTTCAGACACTGATAATCATTGATTGTTGTTGTTTTTTCAACGTAAAAACAGGTTGTTAGAGCTTGACCTCTACATAGATATTTCAGGCCCTAGTAAAGGTGTGAACGGTGATTCTGTCAAGTTGGGCACTGGATAAAAACAAAAATCGGGGATTGAGAGATGGGAAGTCATTGGTCTGGAAATAATCGCGGGCCGCTCTCAGGCCCGTGATCTCTCGCGGTTATTCCTGGCCCGAATTTCTCATGAGGGGATAAAAAAAGCGGCTAAAAGTGCTATATTTTCAATGACCTAACCAATTAACCAAACACAAGTACCAGCAGCCGTATCCAAAATGGTACCTTAAAAACTGACCTTCTCGCCACCCTCCCGCCGCCAGATTGAAGCCGGTTTCTCCGGAGGGCACATCACCTCTGATGCCGGTCAATTGTTACTGCGCGAAGTCGACAGACAACACCGGTTAACCCAACGACTAGCCGAGACTCTGATCGACCAGCGGGATTCCAGCATGATCCGTCACCGACTCGATACCATGGTCCGGCAACGGGTTTACGGCGTAGCCGGTGGCTACGAAGACCTGAATGACCATGAGTCGCTACGTTTTGATCAGGCGCTACAAACCGCCACGGGTGAGGCCTCCGTCCTGGCCGGCAAATCCACGCTTTGTCGAATGGAACAGGCGATGGACCGACAAACCATTGTTAAGGTTCAAGAACTGCTCTGGCACCACTTTATTGACCAGCACGATGCCCCACCAAAAGAAATCGTGCTGGATTTCGACGGCACCGATATCCCGGTGCACGGCGACTAGCCGGGCAAGTTCTTCAACCGGTACTACGATCACCATTGCTACTTCCCGCTGTATGTCTTCTGCGGGTGCATCTGAAAAACACACCCTTCGAGCGCATGAGCGCTGGCACCTTGCGGTTGAAGCTGATCAAGGTCGGCGCTGTGGTCATCCTGAACACGCGCCGAATCCGGGTGTTGATGAGTGAGCTATCCCTACAAGAAAGACCTCTCGGCACTGGTTAAGCGATTGGTGCCCAGTTAGATGATCGCCCCCCCCCTGGCCCGACACCAATGGGGAAAGGGGGGGCTCCAAACACAGTAATAGAGTAAAAGGGAGAGTGCTGCCGCCATACTGGGACTGCCTAAAATCGCCTCGCCGGAGTTCTCCTATGGACAAGATCAAGTCAACGATCTGACGTTGTTCTAGGCGTTCACTCGGGGACTACTCCATGCGGTGGTTATTCTCAACGGGTGACTGCCCAGGGATAGCTCAGAGAAAATTGTTTTGTGAGGGATGAGCTGAAAATGGGGTAATAAATCGCTAGTTTTTTCTGAGGCAATACCATACCAAAAATCAACAGTTTGGATGAGGCTAGGTCTACGGTAGCCGGTGTTGGTGCTGATGTTGTTTTAATTAGGCTCAAATTACAGACAGAAAAAAGCCCCGACTAGCGGGGCTTTAAAGTTCTATGAGTTCCGGTGTAATCCCGGTGCCTCAGGAGTTGGTGGAGACGGCGTCCACCAAATAACTTGGGCAAGAAGCTGATTTAAAAGTTAAATTAGTTTCCAGATTTTCTGGTTACCCGCACTATTACCCACAGTCTGCGAACGTCTTACTTGATTCCCGCGACCTAGTTCGACCTGGTGACAAGTTTCTTCGTTAAGGAACTTTTGATTAGGGCATCATCGTACATAGCTATTTGGACTTTACTTTCACCCGTTCCGCATCACGGTTGCCGGATTAAGGAGCAAGTTGGTTCAAAATTCAAGATTAGCATCGGGGGCGTTGGGAGTATCAAGAATGCTTATCCTACCAGCCGGTTTTTTTGTGCCCTGTGAGCTGAAATTGGTTTAAAAGATTGCTAGTCGGTCCAATTACAGGAAAAATCAAGCCAAATGCACTATGATCTGGGCTAGCCTATGATGATTTCTGGTTAGTGAGCAAGAGAATCAGTGGTTACATAACTTTAGTGAACGAAGGAGCATTGCTCAACATGGAGCGAGTACCCTTTCTTAAACCAAGGATGGCCGGGAGTCGTTTCGACGATCATGCGATTCCTCTGGATATGCTGAAGGAGTTCGCGGTATTGGAGGAAATGATTGTCGAGGTTGCGAAGTGGCACTATCTTAACGATCATCCGAAACGCGAACGCTCACCGAGAGGATTTACAAAAGGTATCTCCGTCAAGCTGACTGCTGTTGACGAGGGCAGCGCTATGCCAGATATGTCGCTTTTCGTCGATCAGCGTCAACTAATTGCACCAGCAAATCAGAATTATTTTGAGCGTGCCCGAGACAGCATCGTCGACGCAATAGAAGCGGCAGCGCAACATACTGAAATAAAAAAACATCTTCCAGAATTTCTTCTAGGTTACTTTGATAAGCTCGGACGAGGTCTGCGTCAGGATGAATTTATCGATTTTGCTCCAGAGGCAGTTGGACGAGGTGCGAGGTTGAATCAGACCACGCGAAGAGCATTGAGATTGGCTTCAACTCAGCTGCAAGAACTTACTGAGGAGGTAAGTCTTAGGGGAGTGATTCCTGAAGCTGATCAAGCCAAGCTTACCTTTGAAATAGAGACCATCGGCGGACAGAGAGTTTCAGGTCCCATCCCAATGCAGCATTTCGACACCATTGTTAAAGCTTTCAATGGGTATCGAGATGGGCTTCGAGTAAGCATTCAAGGAATTGGCCTCTATAATCGAAACGGTCAATTGAAGAGTATGGAAGAAGTTGAGCATGTCACGTTGTTAGACGAACGTGATGTGGGCGCGCGAATCGATGAGCTGCGTTTGCTTAAGAGTGGCTGGCTGGATGGCAAATTAGGTAAAGCTCTTGATTCTGACCAGTTGAACTGGCTAGAAAGTCGGCTAGATTCCTATCTGAGTGACCCGCTACCCTCTCCCTATCTATACCCGACCGCTGAAGGTGGTGTGCAGCTAGAATGGAGCATCTGCCGTTATGAAATAACCCTGGATATTAACCTGGCCGCTAAGTCAGGCCACCTTCATGCTTTGTATATGCCAACCGAGGAAGAAACTGAATTACAAGTGAACCTTTCAGAAGATAATGGTTGGGAAAACGTTACCGGTCTGCTTGAACAATTTAACGGAGAGTCATTGTGAAGGTAGACACGCCGCTGCTGAGACAAGTCCACCCAAGCTTTATCCAAAATGGCAGAGTTTCTTCGCAGGCTTTTAGACCTACTCCAAAGGACGATAAAAAGTTGTCGGTATACGACGGCCATCTAATCGCAGCCTTAGACGCTTATGAGCATTACACCACGACTCTAAAACAATCATCAGTCGGAGTGATGGCGGTGACTTGTCAAGAGTGCGCGCAGCTTGAGCTTGAAACAAAGGACGATCCCTTAGAAAACTTCCCTGAACATGCGGTTATAGACTTCAGCCCTTATGGCACAAGCGCAACTGAAAAAAAGGCCAAAATCCTGAGAAGAAGGGCAGAGGAGCGCGATTGGTTCTTTAGCAATACCGGTACCTGATTTCACGAGATTTCAAACCTATATCACCTTTGTGAGCTAAGGCACTAACAGTGCCTCCCTCCCAATTCACAGAGGTAATTTCCATGTCCGAGCAATGCCCCAACTGCCTGTCCCGTCGGATTGGCAAGAACAACTATGGTAAGAAAGCCGCCGGCGTCATCGGTGCTTCGGCGGGCACCTATGGCGGTTACGTAGCTGCGATTGCAGGAGCGAGAACGGGTGCTGCAGTGGGAGCACTGACAGGCCCCGTCGGTGGTATCGGTGGCGCCGTCATAGGTGCTTTGCTAGGTGGCGCAACCGGCGCCTCTGCTGGCGTGGTTCTGGGCGATGTCCTGGATGAACGCGTGCTCGAAAACCATCGATGCCTTGAGTGCGGCTATTCCTTCAGCACTAATTCCGACTCCCGCGAAGACGCCCTTTAATTCCCCTCGCAAACTCCAAAGGAGAACAATCATGGCTCATCTCATCGAGCAAATGGCCTATGTTGGCCAAGCCCCTTGGCATGGCCTGGGGAATGAACTGACTTCAAACCAGCCCCTGGAGGTCTGGGCGAGGCAGGCCGGACTGGACTGGCAGATCGAGGAAAGCCCCGTTCGCTACGTCACCAATGCCGGTGGCACCCTCGGGGAGATTCTGTCCTATCCGGACTCCAAGGTGCTTTACCGCTCGGATACCAAGGCTCCGTTATCGGTTGTCGGTAACCGCTTCAAAGTGGTGCAGCCTGAGGAAATCCTAGAGTTCTACCGGGACCTGACCGAGGTGTCCGGTTTTGAGCTGGAAACCGCTGGTTTACTGAAAGGTGGCCGTAAAATGTGGGCACTCGCCCGTACCGGTCAGTCGGGATTGCTCAAAGGTAACGACCAGACTAATGCCTATGTGCTACTGGCAACTTCTTGTGACGGGACCTTGGCGACGACTGCGCAGTTCACCAGCATCCGCGTGTTGTGCAACAACACCCTCGCCGTTGCCCTGAAGGGTTCCGCGGCCAACGCAGTCAAGGTGAAGCACAACACAGCCTTCGATGCGAACCTGGTGAAGAAGCAGCTGGGCATATCCGTTTCCGCCTGGGACGACTTTATGTACCGCCTCAAGATTCTGAGTGAGCGTAAGGTGAAAGCCACTGAGGCCCGCAACTACTTCTTGAAAGTATTTACGGAGGACGTGAAGGAGGGCGTTGGTAAAACTAATGAGCGCTCCATGGCCAAAGCCCTGGGGCTGTATGAAGGCGATGGCATGGGCGCCACGCTGGCTTCATCCGAAGGTACTGCCTACGGTTTGGTGAATGCTGTGACTGAATTCATCGATCACCAACGCCGGGCCAAAACCGTTGACCACCGGCTGGATTCCGCCTGGTTCGGAACCGGCGCGGCCATCAAGAACCGAGCGTTGGAACAGGCCATGTCTCTCGTGGCTTAACCACTTCCCGTAAATTAAAACCCTCATAAAACCCACCGGAGCCTGTTGCTCTGGTGGGTTTTTTTATGTCTGGAGGAAACACCATGGGCATGAATGCAAAGGCAATCGAGAAACAGCGACCGGCTTTGCGGCTGGTCTCCACTAAGGGCCTCAGTCGGGATGAATGGCTGAAGGTACGTAAGCAAGGCATTGGCAGTAGTGATGCCGCTGCAGCGGTTGGCATAAGTCCCTATCAATCTCAGCTCGAACTTTGGATGGTCAAAACTGAGCGGGACGCTGGTCTACCGAAACCGGATTCCGACGACCCCAGCTCACCGGTCTACTGGGGCCATATCCTGGAACCCATCGTAGCTGAGCAGTACAGCCAACAGACGGGCCGGAAGGTGCGCCGAGTAAATGCAGTGTTGCAACACCCAGATCCGGACAAGCATTGGATGTTGGCGAACCTCGACTACTCCGTGGTAGCCGATGACGACGTGCAGATCCTGGAGTGCAAAACGGCAGGGGAGTTCGGATCACGCCTATGGAAAGAGGGCGTTCCGGACTACATCCAATGCCAGGTGTCAACGCCAGTTTAAAACTGACCCACTTATTGGCAATATCGCCAATCTAAAACTGACCCACCCTGGGCGTTTAAGTATTGGTTAATAGGTCTTGGCTGCTGGTTGAGATCGGTGCGGTACCCGCCATTTTCTTATCCTTCAATCGATAACTTTCTCCCCGGATTTGGACGATGTGCGCGTGGTGTAACAGCCGATCCAATAGCGCAGCGGTTAATGTCGTGTCGCCATAGAAGGCACTGGCCCACTGTGAGAATGGGAGGTTACTGGTGACGATGACACTGCCGTGCTCGTAGCGTTTGGCGATGACATTGAAGAACAGATTGGCCTCTTCGCGACCAAATGGCAGATAGCCGATTTCGTCGATGATCAATAGCCGTGGCGCTAAGATACTGCGTTTTAAGTACTGATCCAGACGTTCCTGTTTTCGGGCAATGACCAGTTGCAGCATCATGTCGGCCGCGGCAATGAAGCGCGTTTTAATGCCTTGGCTGACGGCTTTGTGGCCCAGGCTGATGGCCAGGTGGCTTTTGCCAACGCCACTGGGGCCCAGAAGCACCACGTTCTCTGCTCGCTCTACAAAGGCCATGCTCGTCAGTTCATTCAGCTGTTTACGCGGGGCTCCGCTGGCGAACTTGAAATCATAATCTTCAAATAACTTTCGCCCCGGGAAACCCGCGAACTTCAGCAACGTCTCTCGGGATCGTTGTGACCGGGCGTTCAGTTCCAGGTTTAATAGCTGTTCCAGGAAGTCAGCCAGGGTGCCTTCGTTTGAAGCAGAATGGTCGGCGATAGCCGCCCATTCACTGGCCAAGGTATCAAGTTTTAGGCTTGCGCAGGCGTGCTCGATACGTTGATGTTGCAGGTTCATAGGCGAGCCTCCAACAGCCGGTCGTACACGCTGAGGGGATGCTGAAAGCTCTCTGTCGGAACAGGTCGGATTGAGGCCGGCGCTTGTTGTACCACCGGTTGTGGCCGTGATGGCAGCGGCGCGAGCTCAAAGCGTTCTTGATCCAGCCGTATCTGAGGTTTAACACCGGTGGTGCCGTGAATGCGCTGATGCGCTATCAACTCAAGCCAAGGCCCTATGTGAGCGTTGGCCGTGGCCACGTCCAACCTCAGTCCAGCCTGGTTCAGGGTGGCCGCCAGAGGCGTGATGAAGCTGCCCTTCAAATAACCATTGAAGCGCTCAACCTTGCCCTTGGTGCGAGCTCGGTAGGGCCGGCAGGCGCGGGCGATAAAACCGTAATCCTGAGCCGTTGCCAACAGTTGAGCATTCCAGCGATGGCGGCCTTCGCCGTAAGCATCACGCTCGATCATGATGGTCTTGGCGTTGTCGAACAGGATCTCCTGGGGGACTCCGCCAAAGTAATGGCAGGCCTCTTCGATGCCTTGCAACCAGTCTTCCTGGCGCTCGTGCTCGGAGAACCGGACGTAAGTGGCACGACTGAACCCCAGCGTGGCCACAAAGGCTTTGATCTTGCGCCGGTGACGGGAAATGGTCGTAAAGTCGACCTGCATCTGCTTGCCAGGCGGCGTCTCAAAGCGAACCACCGGATCAGATTCGACGGTTTTGAAGTCGGCAATGTAGGACTTGAGCCGGCTGATCCCGCCGGCATAGCCGCGGTCCTGGATCTCTCTTAACAGCACGGTTGCCGGTATCCAGTGTGGCTTCGCGGCTTCGATCCGCGCCAGCAAATAGTCTTTATAGGAATCCAGCTTAGTCGCTCTCTGCGTTCGGTCGGGATAGGTGGGCACCGCGCTCAGATCCCGCAGATAGCGGCGCACGGTGTTGCGGGACACGCCCAGTTTCTGAGCGATGGCGCGAATACTCTCGCCCTGACGATGCAATACATGAATTTCCACAAGTGTCTCCTGAGTCAACATCGGCCGCCGCTCTGATCGTGTGATTAAGCGGCTATTTTGCCTCAGGTGGGTCAATTTTAAGTTGGCGTTGGTGGGTCAGTATTACTGTGGCGGTGACAGCCAGGTTCAGCACCAACTGGCCGTCACCGGCAAACAGGCGGCGGACGTGTGCGTTCTGCTTTGTGGTCAGGAGTTGAAGATCTACCGCATTGAACGGAATGAGGAGCTCATCGAGGCGCTATACGTGCTGGAACGCCAATTCTGGGATTTCGTGGAGACAGATACCCCACCACCAGTCGATGGAACCGATTCTGCTGAACGTGCCTTGCGCCATCTGTACCCAGTGGACAGAGGGGAGACCCTGGACTTCAGCCAAAGCAAGGAGCTGTCCGATGCGTTCGACGAGCTACTGGCCATCCGCACGGAAATGGAAAGCCTCAAATCCACAGAATCCCACCTGAAACAGCGAATCGAAAGCCAGATGGGCGAAGCCTCAAAGGCAACCTTCCCCAGTGGCAGCGTGAGCTGGAAACGGAGCAAGGATTCCGTCGGGCTCAATGTGAAGCAGCTACTGACGGATCAGCCAGACCTACTAGATCAGTACCCACTCACCAAGCCGGGAAGCCGGCGATTCCTTATTCGAGCATAAATACCCCATTTGGCCACGCGGGCGTGGCAATCGCCCCGTGGTCCTTTTTCCAGGAGATGCATCATGATTAAAGGTTTAGCCATCACGCCCCCGGTATTAGGGCGTATCAGCATTGGTCGGGTTGTTGAGAAAAACGGCATCCGGCTGCCACAGAAAGACAACCAGTTCACCATCACCTCCCAAATCCAGGAGAAGGGTGGGTGGATTCTACACCCCCTCGACGAAGAGCTCAGAAAGGATGCCCCAAACGGCAAACTGCGAACCATTCCGGTACGCATGCTCTTCAACGAAGCGGATCTCAACCTGCGGGCGGAATACACCATGTTCGACCGTAAAAGCGGACGGCCCTTGTGTGTAGGTAACGGCGACACATGCAAGCGCTTGACGCAATCCGGAGTGCAGTCTTTGCCATGCCCGGGGCCGACGCTGTGTGAGTTCGGTAAGGGTGGTCTGTGCAAGCCCTATGGTCGTCTGAACGTGAAGGTCGGTGATGACGATGATCTTGGCACCTTCATCTTTCGCACAACCGGCTACAACAGTATCCGGACCCTTGCGGCCAGGCTGAGCTACTACCAGGCAGTCTCTGGTGGTCTGCTGGCTTACATGCCGTTGGAATTGAAGCTCCGGGGCAAAAGCACGACGCAGAGCCATCGGACGCCGATCTACTATGTGGATCTGGTAATCAGGGAAGGGTTGTCGCTGCAGGAAGCGGTGGTTGAGGCAAGGGAAAAGGCCAGGCAGGTGAAGGAGGCGGGCGTTGACCAGGCTGCTCTGGATGCGGCGGCTGCTAAGGGATTTGGTAATGCGCTGTTCGAGTATGACGAAGATGAGGCAAGTCAGTTGATTGAAGAGTTTTACCCCGCTACTTCAGTGGAAGGCTCGCTGGATAATGCCTCTGTTGTGTCAAAACTGCGGAAAGACCGCAATTCTGTAAAGTCGGCTTCAAGCTAGATGTTGACGAGTGGTCCGCGCGGGCCACTCGTCAGAATGCCATGGTGGTTGTTTTTTATCCTTCTCAAACTGATGATTAGTCAGTTGCTTACACAAATTATGCTTTTGCATGGGACCAGCGATTCAACATTTTCAGCAGGGTGTTTTTGTTCACTGGTTTGGCAAGATAATCGTCCATCCCGGCGCCAATGAACTTTTCTCGATCACCGGGCATGGCGTTTGCGGTGAGTGCGATGATTGGTTTGGAGTTCATCCGTCCTGACTGCCGTATTGCTTGCGTAGCCTTTAACCCATCCATTTCCGGCATAAAGATATCCATCAGTATCACGTCATAGTCGAACGCGTTGGCCGCAGTCACCGCTTCAAGTCCATTTCCGACTATATCGACGACGTAGCCTGTATCCTCAAGCATGGCTCTGAATACCATTTGATTAGCAGGAGAGTCCTCGGCAATCAGAACCCGAACTGGCCTATCCGTAAAATTTAACGGAGTTGCCTCTTCAAACATCGAGATAGCTTCATCTTTATCGTTGTTCGCGCTGGCTAAAAAAGGTATCTCAAACTCGAAAGTCGCGCCTTTTCCCAGCTCGCCCTGAGCCCATATTTTGCCGCCCATGAGTTCAACGAGGCGCTTGCAGATTGCAAGCCCCAGGCCCGTCCCTTCATGTTTTCGTGATGCGGTTGAGTCAAGCTGACTAAAAGGTTGAAACAAGGATTTAGCCTGTGCGTCAGTAAATCCTATCCCGGTGTCTACAACCCGAAAGCAGAACCACATTTCATCGTTTAAATTTTTTGTTTTTTCGACGGAGACGGTAACTAAGCCTTGATCAGAGAACTTCAAACTATTCGAAATCAGGTTCAGAAGGATCTGTTGGAGGCGCCCCGCATCTCCGATAACCATTACGTCAGCAGTGTCATCAACATCTTCGATAAGCGAAATTTCTTTTTGGTCTGCTCTGTTGGCGCAAAGGGTTATTGCCTTTCGGGTAATACAGGCGAGATTAAAGGTGTTGGATTCGAGCTCTAGCTTGTTGGACTCCATTTTTGAGAGATCCAATAGTTCGTTCAAAAGGTTAAGAAGGTGTTCTGCAGATTCGTAAGTAACATCAATGAAGTTCTGGTCAGTCTTTTCAAGCCGCCCGCTCATTTGAACCAAGTTCAATAAACCGAGAATGGCATTAAGTGGCGTGCGCAATTCGTGACTGACGGTCGCCAAAAATGCCGTTTTGGCTTCGTTCGCGGTTTCAGCCTTTTTCTTGGCGTTTGCGAGTTCGTGCTCCTTGTTTTTCAATTCAGAAACATCAGAATAGGCGACAACTGTCCCACCTGAGGGAATGCGGGACTCTTGCGCCCGCAGACAACGCCCATCTGCGATGTGGATCTCGATTCCTTCGGGGGTTGGATTCAAGTGGTGGGACATTCGCTTGGCGAAAAAAGCCTCACGGGTCGACGCTTTAATGTCAGGAAAGAGGTAATGACCGCTGGCAATCCCGTCTCGAAGAAGCTCTTCAAATGAGAGTCCCAAAGGCACAGGTATGTTTTCGCTGGCAAAAAATTCCCTGTATTTTCTGTTACAGCGGATGAGGCGGTCGTTGGAGTCAAATACAGAGAGCCCATCAGGAAGCGATTCGATGGCATCTTTAAAACGGGCATTACTTTGAGAGAGGTCGTTTTTTGCGTTATCGACGGCCTGCTGGTACCGAAATGGTAAGCGTAACAGCAGGTAAAGCAGGGTCGAGATAAGTAGCGCCGCCGAGACAATCAATCCCCAGATGTAGCCGGGTAGATCATGAAATGAAGGCGCTGGAGGTATAGCAACACCCACCTCCCAGCTACCCTCCGGTAGCGCGACAGATGCAGTTAGGTGTTCGCCTTCGAATAGATCACTTGGGCCTACAAAGACTCGGCCATCACTGCCAAGCCCATTGTATCCGCGAATCGCAACAGGCGCTTTATCTGACAGGTAATCTAACTCAGAGATTCTAAGTAGGTTGTCCAGATCAACGAGCACTGTCGCGAACCCCCAGAATATGTCTGAGCCGCCGCCCGGTTCGGATTCAGTATGTGGCAAAAATATCGGCAACCGACCAATCAACGCGGTGCCCCCCTGAATCAGCTCATGTGGGCCGGCCACCCAGAGCTTGCGGCTTTTGATCGCAAGCTCGGCTGCCTCTTTGCGTTTCGGGTCTGCGAGGAGTTGGTGGCCAAGTGCCGGGCTATTCGTCTCCTCTGGCCAAATGTACGTGACGATGGCATCAGGGGCGAGTTGAACGCTGCGAATACCAGGAATGCTGCTTCCGAGGTCCTGCGCGAAGGATAGAAACGCTTGTCGATCAATGTTTTTCGGGCCGGCCCGGACGAAGCCAGAAAGACCGTGGGTAAGATGAAGTCGAGCGTTCAACTCGGTTTCCATGCGGCCACGCAGATTATAAAGTGCGCTGGAGATTGAGGCTCGATCTTGAAGATAATCGCTCTCCAAAGATTGCACATATTGGCTGGACATTAGCATAATCAAACCAGCGAAAAGGCTCGCAGCGATACCCAGCGACACGGACTGCCGGGAAAGTCGACTTCCGATACCCTGCATAAAAGCACCGAAGCG
The DNA here is from genome assembly GCF_023314135.1 of Marinobacter sp. M1C. Taxonomy (NCBI): domain Bacteria; kingdom Pseudomonadati; phylum Pseudomonadota; class Gammaproteobacteria; order Pseudomonadales; family Marinobacteraceae; genus Marinobacter; species Marinobacter sp. M1C. The sequence continues at coordinate 4,139,424 of NZ_CP092289.1, read as the reverse complement.
CTGCCTTTCGATTACCTTCGGGAAATAATTCCTCGCTCTCCTGGATGCAATTGCTTCATCCACTGCCTCCGCCAGTGTTCGAAGCAGCTCCTGGTTTTTTTCACTAAACAGACGTGGCTTATGGTCGATGACGCAAAGTGCACCCAAAGGGTAGCCCTCCGGGGAATGGATTGGATGTCCGGCGTAGAACCGCAACCCGAATTCGCCGGTAACCAGAGGATTGTTGCAAAAACGCTGGTCTTCCAGAGCATTCTCTATTATCAGCGGAGTGTCAGCTGCTACCGCGTGCGCGCAGAATGATTCAGCACGAGGTGTTTCCTGCTGGCTTATGCCGTCCCTTGATTTGAACCACTGTCTCTCGGCGTCAATCAGCGATATCAGAGCGACTGGCGTATCGAACAGCTCCCGGGCTATAGCCACTATTCTGTCAAATCGCTCTTCCGGCAACGAGTCGAGTAGGGAAAGCCGTTGAAGGGCTTCTAGTCTCTTCGCTTCATTATGGGGAATTTCCGCTTCGATCATTCAGTTACTTCCTCTTCCACGGATTCAAATGCCGTTGGCCCGTTTGGTCTTTGATCATCAAGGGAGCCGGGCTGCTGTTTTTAAGCGAATCCGCTCTCGGTTGCCAGAGTGCTTGCAAGTTCAGTGCCGATTTGAAAATGTCATTTTTGTTCCGGAGAATTATCGCTCCGGTCACCACTCCGGAACAGGGCGTTTTGCAGTATGTGTTGCAAAATGCATCGCATATTGCCTGGGCGGCGCTATTTCAGTTCGCAAAAAACAACTAACTATTTAGATTGAGACAAAATCCGAGAACATGGAGTGAAATATGCATGATGATATCCACACGTTTAAGGAAGGCTGCAGGTATGTTCAGAAAAACATTGGTTTTTGCCGCAATGGTGATTGGCGGTCTATTAATTTTTGTACCAAAGGGCTTATCTCAACATGGGGGCGAGGATGTACTCTCGCTCGGCGTCGTTCCGCAGCAAGCCAGTGAAAGACTCGCCCGACAATGGATACCGTTGGCTAATTATCTCTCTGAGAAGACTGGCCTTAAGATAGAGTTTTCAACGGCACCGGACATTCCAGAGTTCGAAAAACGCCTTGCCGCAGGGGAATACGACGTCGCCTATATGAATCCCTATCACTTTACGGTTTATAACGAAGACCCAGGGTACACTGCGGTAGTCCGTCAGCGGGATCATTTTCTTCGGGGTATCATCGTTGTTCCTGCCACGTTAGAAGTAGAATCTCTGGCAGGGCTAACGGGGTTGGATCTCGCCTTTCCGGCGCCGAACGCGTTTGCTGCGACACTGATAACGCGAGCTTTTCTTAATAATATCGCTCCCGGATACACAGCCACGTTTGTCAGGTCCCATGATTCCGTTTATCGCGCTGTGGCGAACGGAATTTTTGCCGGGGGAGGTGGGATTCTCAGAACGTTTAACGAAATAGATCCTGAGATCCGTTCAAAGCTCGAAATTCTCTGGATTTCTCCGGGATATATAGGGCATGCCGTAGCGGCCCATCCGACAGTTCCGGATAAAACCCGCTTAAGTCTCCAAAACGCATTGATCGAAGTTGGCGACTCTGAAAAGGGCCAGAAGATCCTTGAAGAGCTGGGCATCAAAGGGTTCCAAGTAGCTTACGATGCGGACTGGAATGAGGTAAGGGCACTGGGCCTTGATCAATGAATGCTCGTAATATGGCGTTTCAGAGAAGTTGATAGCGGCCGGAGGCTTCAGGATGTCTTTTAAGTGGAAAACGATTCTCGGCATTGCGGTTATTGAGCTGCTTTTCCTCTCCATCCTTATATGCCAGGCCTCTCGTTATATCGAAAACCAGGGCGAGGCGGCTATTGAAAAACGGGCGAAAGATACTGTTTTTCTGGCTGACACTGTCATTCAGGATGCCCTTATTTCCCTTGACCTGGCGACCCTCGAGGAACAAGTGCAGCAATTAGGCCGGCTTGATGGTGTTAAATACGCAAGTCTTGAGCGATACGGGAAGACCCTTGCGGCGACTGATTCAAGTCTCACTTCAGGCATCTCCGACAACCCTGATACCAGTGTGGCAAAGGCGGTTGATGGCGTTTTCGACATTCATCATGAAATACGGGTAGCGGATAAAACCCTCGGCCTACTCAGAATCGGCTTTTCTGTTGAAGAACTCCACGCCCTGACTCAACAAGCGCAAGGCCACCTGTTGGCCATCGCATTTTTTGAACTTTTACTCGTGGGTCTCTGCTCATGGATTTTGGCGTATTATCTCACCAAGCGGCTGCTATTATTGCGAAATGCCAGTCAAACGCTTCGATCGGGATTCGTAAGTGAACCCATTGCCGAGAAAGGAAATGATGAGGTTACAGACACTATTCGTGCTTTTAATCTCATGTCAGCGACACTTTTGGCGCGCGAACGCGCGCTGAAGCAAGCCAACAGAGAACTTTTGGAATCCAATAACAAGTTGGTTGCACAAGGCGAAGAGATGCGGTCCATGTTCGACGCCGCCCCCGATGGTATCGCAATCCTCGATAATGAAAAGCGCGTCGTTTTTGCAAATCAGAACCTGAAGAGCCTTTTTGAAATCGATGAATCATTCCTATTGGGTCGGCCGATAGCTGATTTTTTGGGCTCTGAAACTAATAGGCAGCTTATTGACAGGGAAGGGGTTCAGAAAGGCGTCAAGGCCAGCTTCGTCACAGGTTCGGAGAGAACCGTTTTTTTTGAAATGAATATGTCCTTAATTCATATGGAAAACGGTGAGCAATTTGTTCTGATCGTCCGGGACAAGACCCAGGAGCATGAATTGGCGCATGCAGTGTTGGTCAGTGAACAGCTTAAATCCAATCTCGTTGATTCAAGTCTTGATGCGCTCATAACCATAAATAGTAAGGGTAAAATTACAGATTTCAGTAAATCTGCTGAGTCTCTTTTCGGTTGGCGAAAATCGGAGATCCTGGGGCAGTCCATGGAGGATCACTTCGTCCCAGAGCAGATGAGACCAGCCCACGCAAGGGGAATGGCACATTTCCTTGCAACGGGTGAGGGGCCTTTGATTGGCAAGCGTGTTGAAACGACTGCCCAACAAAAATCCGGGCGTTTTTTTCCCGTTGAGCTGGCACTGACTGCGATCTGGATTGACGGTGAGCCGTTTGTGATGGCAGCCATCCGCGATATCACTGAGCGAAAAGAACGGGAACAAGAATTGATGGCCGCGAAAATACAAGCCGAAGAGGCATCGACCGCTAAATCACGTTTCCTTTCCTATATGAGCCACGAAATTCGCTCGCCGATGAACGCAGTACTCGGCGCACTGGAACTGATCCATGAACAAGGCAAGCTGGGGGAGTCCGAACGGCGCTACCTGGAACTTGCCCGTCAGTCCGGGGATTCGTTGCTTGGCGTCATTAATGAAATTCTTGATCTTTCCAAAATTGAGTCCGGTCGCATTGAGTTCAAACGGGTTGGTTTTTCGCCGGCAGAACTCATTAAAAGTGTCGCAGACTCGGTTCTCACAAATAGTAAGAAAAGAGGCGTCGATATAAACGTGGAGTTCAGCCGATCGATACCTTCAGTAATCATTGCTGACAGAATTCACCTCAAACAGGTTTTGATCATTCTTCTGGATAATGCCCGGAAATTCACAGAGCAGGGTGAGGTGAATTTATTTGCCTCAACGGTGTGTCTCGCTGGAGGCGACCAACAAGAACGACTTCGCATCGAGGTGTGTGACACGGGTCCGGGTATTCCCTCCGACCTCTTGGAAAGCATTTTTCTGGAGTTCGAGCAGGTGGATGCAGCCAGGGATTCGGGTTTCGGTGGGACCGGTCTTGGGCTTGCCATCGCGAAAAAACTCGTTAATGGGATGGGTGGCACTATTTGGGCTGACAGTGAGGTTGGTGTTGGGTCAACTTTTACCTTTGAGATTCCCTTCTCGGACAAAGACGTGACTTCGGCGGAGAGGTGTGCCCAAGGAGCTGAGGAAAACGCGACTGGACCGATTGGGGACGAGGTATCGGAAAGGAGAAACGATATTTGCGGGCAGTTAATACTGTTAGTTGACGATGTGGAGGCGAATCTGACGATCGGGGCGGAGCTTCTCAAAAGCCGTGGATACCGGGTTGACCTCGCCCATGATGGTTTGGAAGCAGTGGAGCGTGCTCGTGAAACTGACTATGCATTGATCCTTATGGATATAAGGATGCCCCGAATGAATGGCTTGGAAGCCACTGAGAAAATCCGCCACTCAGGTGGAATTAATTCGCGCACCCCAATTCTTGCATTGACCGCCAATGCGGAGACGTCAGAAATGAAACGCTGCTCCGAAGCAGGTATGAATGGCTTCGTGAGCAAACCCTTTAGTATTGATGTTCTCAACGACGCCATTATGCGTTGCCTGAATGAGAATGAGCAGAAGGAAGCAGGTATGCAAAAGCCAACCAGAAACAGTGACGAAGAGCGGGAAGTAATGTCCATGAATGTGTTAAACCAGCTAGTTAAAGACACATCGCTGGAAAGCTTACCGATGATGATTTCGGTGTTCATTAATGAGATAAAAAAACGGATTGAAGGCATCAATCGAGCGGTCGAGTCCAATGACGAGGCCGAAATCCGTGAGCAGGCCCATGCCCTCAAGAGCTGTTCTGGAACTTTTGGCGGGTTGCGCCTCCAGGCTGCGGCGAGCGAACTCGAAGATTTGGCGAGTGAGTCATCAGCTTGCTCATATCCTGCTCTTGTTACGGATGTTAGAAACGTAGCAGATGAAACGGTGCTGGAATATGCTGGCTACCGTGAGAAATTAGATATGTCTTCGCAGATAGCAAATCGAACCGTTTGAGAAAGGAAGTGGCTATGCCAAGGGAAAACCGTCCGAGTGTGCTTCTTATTGAAGACAGCCCTTCCAATGCAATGGTTTACCAGAGCTATCTTCAGAGCGATTACGAGGTTCGCATCGCCCATACCGGCGCTGAAGCCCTGGAACACCTTAGTCGGTATGCATTTGACATTGTGATCACAGATGTTCGGTTACCAGACATGAGTGGTCTCAGCATACTTGATAAAGTTCATGAAGAGAGCCCGTCGCTTCCTGTTGTTGTGATCACCGCCCACGGCTCGGTTGATATGGTTGTGGATGCAATGCAGCGGGGCGCCAGTGACTTCATTTCCAAGCCGTTTGATAAAGCCCGGTTAGCCGTCACTCTGGGGAATATACTCAAAAAGCACAAACTCGAAGAGACAGTACAACAATACGAAAAGGTTTATCGGCGGGAACAGTTCCATCGCATGATCGGTGCGTCTTTACCCATGCAAAATGTGTATCGGATTGTCGAGAGCGCTGCCAGAAGTAACGCCTCGGTGTTTATTACCGGGGAGAGTGGAACAGGGAAGGAGCTTTGCTCCGAGGCACTTCACTCGGAGAGCCCGCGAGCGGGTGAGCAATTCGTTGCACTGAACTGCGCGGCCATACCCCGCGAGTTAATCGAAAGTGAAATATTTGGTCATGTAAAAGGTGCCTTTACTGGCGCATCGGCAGCTCGTGACGGCGCGGCTTTAAGGGCAAGCGGCGGCACGCTTTTTCTCGACGAAATTGGTGAAATGCCTCTGGATTTGCAGAGCAAGCTTTTACGCCTGATTCAATCCGGAACCTTTACCCCTGTCGGAAGCAGCAAGGAACTCAAGGTTGATATCCGGTTTATTTGCGCGACCAACCGTGACCCCCTCAGGGAAGTACGGGAAGGGCGTTTCCGGGAGGATCTGTACTATCGATTGCATGTTATACCCATTCATATGCCGGCCCTCCGAGAGCGCGGTGGCGATATTCTGTTACTTGCCCGCTCGCTATTGACGTTGTATGCGAGCGACGAAGGAAAGGGTTTCACTGGCTTCAGTAAAGACGTCGAATCGTTTCTGACGCAATATGACTGGCCCGGCAACGTAAGAGAGTTGAGCAATGTGATTCGAAACGTGGTGGTGCTGAATGACGATACAGTCGTCGAGATGTCAATGCTGCCGAATCTGGTACGCTCCCAGGGGCTTGGGCGCGGCACGGTCTCTGCCGGAAGTTCGAGTGTGCCCTCAAGTGCGACGCTGGAGTCATCCTCTTTTTCTGCGAGCGAGACTCCGGCTCGCTCGCAGCCCAAGTTATCCTCTACGACCGGTGCGATACTTCCGCTTTGGCTGGAGGAGAAGCGTGTTATTGAAGCGGCCATTGCGAAATGCGATGGCAACGTGCCCAGAGCTGCCGCATTTCTGGAAATAAGTGCGTCCACGATTTACCGAAAAAAACAGCAATGGGAGAAAGAGCAGGCGGCGCGAGAATCAATCTGATTTGCAATTTGCAAAAATGGTTTTTATTTTGCAAGCAAGTTCCATAACGTATTGAATAAATTTAAAAATTACTTGGCATGTTAACTGCAAATCCTTCGTTATAAACATCGCTAACGGAGACTGCCATGCCCACCCGAAATATACTCGGCGAACAGAAAACCGCCGAGTACCCCTCTGAACGCCATAATTTACTGATTGTCGACGATGATCTTGCTGTGCGAATGGTTTCTCGTCTGGCCCTGACAAAAGCCGGATTTTTTGTAACAGAGGCATCCGACGGTCATACCGCCCTTAGCTGGTTAGAATCACACAAGTTCGACGCTATTCTCCTGGACGCCAGAATGCCAGGTATGGACGGCTTTGCGACCTGTGAAAAGATGCGCGAGCACCTGGGCGATGATTCGGTACCCATCATAATTGTGACTGGGCAGAATGACGATGAGTCCATCGATGCTGCTTTTGAGAGCGGAGCAACGGACTTCGCACCCAAGCCTCTGAACTGGCGAATCATAATTCAGCGGTTGAACGCACTGATACGCGCCAGGGCTATCAAAAAACACCTCAATAACCGAAGCCATCAAATATCTTCGATGTTGAAAACGTCCGCTGAAGCGATGTTGCTACTCGACTATGACGGCGTCATACAGGGAACTCACCTGATCGAGAGGTTACCGAGGGAGTTCAGCGAAAAAATTATTGTCGGGCGAAATTTTCTTGAATGTCTCCCGGATGAATTCTTGCAGGTAGTCGATACGTCATTGCGTGCCGCCCGGAAAATTGAGGGCTGCGAAAATTTTGTTTTTTACCACCAGCACGAGGGGGCGCCCCATACCATTCAGGGGCGTTTTGTTGCGGCTGCTGAGGGCGAGCTGTTGTGCCTACTGCAGGATCAGAGTGAATCTTTTCTCAGTCAGCGCCAGTTATTCGAGCTGACCTACACCGATCCGGAAACTGGTATCGCCAACGAAAAGCAATTGATGTCCGAACTGGCCCAACGATTAAGAGATGGATTGAAGCAAAATACCCATACCATGGTTTTGCGTTACTCAGCCTTTGACCTGAGCGGTCTTGAACCACGAATTGGTCGACCTGGTATAGTCAGATTGGTCCAGACATTCGTCGAACGCATAGCGCTGGGGCTTGAAAGCTACCTGCTAACACTGAATGAAGATGACAGGCCGACCTCTTTCATCGCCCGTCTCTCAGAGTCCGACTTTGTAGTTTTGCTTTCTGGCATCCGTGACTGCGAATTTGCCGAGGAGCTGGCGACGGTATTGCTCCGTCGCCTTGCAACCAGTGTCGATGTCGACGGTTACACATGCTCTATTGATTGGGCGGTGGGTATCGCGGACACCTTGGAAGCTGCGGCCACTTCTGACGGAATTATGAGCGCTACCGCCTATGCGATTCAGTCCAACGGCTTGCCGATCAATGGATATCAGGTATACCGATACAGTGCCGAGCTAAAAGAGAGGGCGCTCAGGGATATCGAAATAGAGCGACTACTTCGTCAGGATATTGCAGAGGGCCGTCTCGAAGTGCATTACCAGCCAAAGTTCGATCTCTCTCGGCTTGCCTTAATTGGTATGGAAGCGTTGATTCGTTGGACCAGTTCCGAGCTGGGAGTGGTATCGCCAGCGACGTTCATTCCAATAGCCGAGAAATCGGGCCTTATCATTTCACTCAGCCATTTGCTCGTGGAAAAGGTGTTTGATCAAATTGTGGTTTGGCGTGATCAGGGGCGAGCCCCTCTCCCGGTTTCTATAAACATTTCCGGAATACATCTGAATACTCGAACAATCGTTGAGGAGTTGAGGGCCTGTATGCAACTCCGGCGGATTCCTCCGGAGTTGGTGGAACTGGAGGTGACAGAGAGCGTCATGGTTGATGGTACTGGTAAGGCGCTGAAAAACCTGAATGACCTCAGAAGCATGGGAGTTCGCATTGCCATTGATGATTTCGGCACTGGCTACTCATCACTGAGCTATTTAAGAACTCTGCCATGTGATTGCCTGAAAATAGATCGCAGTTTTGTTCAATGCATTACCTCCGACCCAACGGCAGCAGCAATTGCACGGGCGATAATTACGATTGGCCAGGAGGTGAATTTGCACGTCATCGCAGAGGGTGTGGAAACAGAAGAGCAACTGGAAAAACTTGCCCAACTGGGGTGTAACTCTGTTCAGGGTTATTTTACGGGACGGCCTGTTTCCAATGACGATTTTTCACCTTTCTTTGAGGGGGCTTGTTTAGGAACGTAATGGAACAGCATTAGACGTAAGCATGTTTGTGTCAAAAGCGGTCTCTTTAAAGCGTAAGGTCGCATCACGAAGATTAAATCTCAGGCACAGCCCGTTCATTGCGGCCTGTGTTTTTTTTATCAACCGGCCTCTATCGCTTAGTTTTATAAATAGGTGCCTCGTCCGCAAAACCATTCGCATTCTGCATAGCAAAACCCATCTATTGAGATCTGTCATTAGCCTGATTTCTCTCTTTAAATTAAGTTAAATCTATGAATTTATGAGATAAAAAAAACATGGCACGACCGGTGCACTAATTAAAGTGTGTAACAAAGATCACATACAAACAAAAGCGCTGTTCACAATCGAGGTAGAAAAAATGAAAAATATTCAAGTTAGCAAGCTGGGCGCCAAACAAGGTGGATTTGTTCTGACTACCGAGTTGGTTTTGCTCTCTACAGTACTTGTTGTCGGCCTTGTCGCAGGTATGGTCACGATGCGTGATGCACTGACTGCCGAGATGGAAGACGTTGCCGAGGCAATTGGTCACCTTGACCAGACTTACGCCTTTAATGGCATTGTAAATGGCGAAAAGACGGCCGCTGTTGAAGGCTCCGTTTTCGGTGATTCTACTGACACCAACGCCGGGGATGATACCGAGTTCACTTTCGTGGCTGCGACACCGCTTGAAGGTGGGGTAACGATTGCGAGCGTGGGCTCATCATCATCCGCAGCCGTTGGCACAGTCGTGACGCCCTGATTGGATAGGCCCGGTGGCCGCGTTTGATAACAACCGCGGCCACCGTATTTTTTTAGCCGGGGGTGAAGAATGAACAAAAAACTCACAGGAAGCACAACAGCCGCTATCAGTATGTTTCTGATTTCCGGAGTTTTTGCGAGTGTTCTGGGGGTCCGTCAGGTTGAGCGTGTCTCCACCCATGAAGTTCTGGGAATTTCGGGAGACTGGACCGCAGGTGTCAGCATCGAGCCTGCAATGATCCAGAAAGTACGAGTGGATAAACAAATTGTTGGTGTAAAAGACCCCTCTTATCTGGTTGGAAAACGGCTGACAAGCGACAAGAAACACGGTGAAATTTTCCGCACCAATGAACTCGCTTCCCCTCCAAAATCCTGGTTGGCACAGCAGATACCTGACGGCAAAGTTCTATACACGATGAAGCCGCAGCCGGGTGCCATTCCTCATAGTCAGCTCAGAAATGGCGACTTTTTTGATGTACTTGCCACAGGTGCCAGCGGTGTGCGAACCCTCGCCAGGGACGTTCGCTTGGTCGGCGTGATGGGAGGAAGCAGCAACTCTTCCGCCCCGGCCGGAGGCCTCTTGGGCGCTGTGGGCAAATATCAGGCAACATCGGCCGTTTCTATGGTTGTGGCCATCGCTCCAGAATACGTTTATTCACTTGCCAGTATTCAGCCAAGCGATTCGGTGTCCATTGTGCTTCATGGTTCGCGTCAATCGGACTCCGATTCGCGCATCAGAATCGATCCTATCCCGACCCATCGCAATATCGAGATCTTGGCAGGGCTCAACAAGCGTTCAGTCGCTGTTCCCATGACTCAGTAAGCCGCTTGCTGAGAGAGCCTTTTGCGACTGCCATGCAGTCGCTTTTTTATTGGCAGAATGCGAATTGGTATTTGCAAATTGCAAAAACTTTTTTTCCGATTTTTCAACTTACTGATACTTATAGACTTAAAATTATTCCCTTTGTGGCACGGCTTTCGCTAAACGCTAGTAGGTAACTATAAAAAACGAGGGCTGCTCCATGAAGACCGTTGTAAGTACATCAGTGTTAGCTGCGATTTTGTCTGGCTGCGCCACCCATATCACGCCTGTCATAGAGAGTGGTCATGAGGGCGTGGATGAGGCACAGGCCAGAGGCTTGGCGGACCATTATTTTGTTGCCAGTGATTTAGAGCCGTCAGCGTTACATGGTCTAACCCGGCAGCAGCGGCATCAATCGATCAGGCAGGGTTGCTCACTCGATTTCTACACTATTACTGAATCCTTACCCCAAAATCTCCGTTGGGAATTGCGTGAAAGCGTTCTGGCTTCAGGTCATTTTGGCACATATCGCCGATTCGTCAGTGACTCGACGTTCAATCAGGGAAGCTATGAAATACCGGGCCATCTAGCAGCGGATCTGGCCTGGTTTGCAGAAGAGTTCGAACGCACCGCTCTGATGCCCCTCCTTTTAATTATTGGCCATACCAATTCAGATGGCGGCGTCCGATTTAACCAGTCTTTGTCAGAGAAACGCGCTGCCGCCGTTTACACATTCTTGATCGAAAGGGGGGTGCCCGCTAACCGGATTCAACGGTTTGGCGTCGGCGAGACAAGCCCGCTGTCTGTCGTTAAGGCCTCCGGGGCAAGTTCAATGAACCGACGCGTTGAGCTGGTCACGTTTATCCCTGTAAGCAAGAAAAACAACTCAGTTGACTCATCTTGTAACCCGCCCCGATACGCTCCGTCTAGGTACGTGGTGGAACCGAATGCTAGAACGGAGGAGCGGTCATGATGTTTTGGCGTTTGCTAATGGTCACTGGCTGGCTTATTTCCGCCGGCGGGTTGGCTGAAGCCAATCTGGACTACATCGAAGACTTAAACGGAAAGCAGACTGAAAAACAGAGCGAACTGGTTCAGTGGACGCACTCGCGATTGGTCTTCAATAAGGACATCAAAAGGGTCGCAGTTGGACAGAACTCGATTATTGAAGTGGACGTTCTGGGCGGCCGTGAGCTGTTGATGCTTGCCAAAAATGTCGGGCGGACCACTTTGATGGTCTGGTATGAGGATGGGACAAGCCAGACGCTTTTGTTCGGTGTCAGTCAAGACATGTCGGTATTGAAAGACGCCCTTTACGATATTCACGATCAAATTAGGCTGGAGGTTGCGCCAGACCGACCAGCACTTGTCCTGAGGGGCAAAGTTCCGAATATTCAATTCAAACTCGCCGCAGACGCCGCCGCTCGAAACTATCTGAACGCAGAGCGCCCCAAAAGCAGCGGTCAGGCCATGAACTCTCCCCAGTCGCCACTCGACTTCCTGGCGTCAGCTCAACAAACAGTCACTGATGCGTTTCGCCTTAACGGAAACAGTGGTTTCTCACAGACCAGTGTCGCGGTTATCAATCTGATACAGGTTGAAACCTTGCCTCAGAGCCTGGAGAAAAAAGTAGCCGCTGCCGTTGCTCCCATGGGTGGAAGAGACGTCCGGATACGCCGTGTTATTCGTGGGGATATCCCTGATGACGCAGCGGATACATTTATCCTTGAAGGAGAGGTGCAGGATCAGGTCACGCTTACGCGAATTCTTCAGTTAGCGTCTCGATTGCTCGGCAACGGGGACGCAGATGAAAGTTCCAGTGTGGTGCCTATTACTAATGAATCCGGCGGGTTTCTTGCAGGAAAGAACCCCAGCCGGAATTCTAATGCGGGCGCTGGAGGTAATTTGTCGTCAGGTGGGTCCGCCATCAACCAGAATGGCATCCAGTCAAACGTCGCACGCTCAAAACTTCTCTCACTCAGTGGTGGTCGTGTGTTGTCAGTGATCGAAGTAAGAGATCTTCCGCAAATTCGCGTGTCGGTTGAAATTCATGAGATCAACAGAACCCGAATGAGGCAGTGGCGACCGGATCTGTCCCTGATAACTCAGGGATACACCGACCAGGGTCTGTTTTCATTGGGCGGCATATCGGCAATGCCACCTTCCGCATCAACGGTTGAGAACGCCCTCCAGGTTCTTGGAGGCACCCTTACAAATAACCTTCAGATTGGAGGAGATGATCTGGCGTTTGATCTTTTATTCTCTCTCATGGAGCGCGAAGGCATTTCCCGAACATTATCGCGTCCGACCCTGATGGTGCTTGCTGGTGAGTCAGCTGCTTTCACTGTCGGCGGTGAAGTTCCGGTTCCGACTGCATTTGCGCCCACGGGCCTGAAGAGCGGTGATGAAATTGGCACCAATGCACCAGGAGTCTTCAGCGGCACGTCTTTCAAAGCCTTTGGCATCAATCTCAGTGTGCGGGCTATGGTCGACGAGGCAGATAATATTACGCTCGACCTGAATCCCACTATTTCCATGCCTGATACAACGTTGACTCAGGAAATTGCGAACAGCACCGGCGCCTCTCTGAACTCTGCGGCATTCAACACCCGAAGTATCAATACAAGTGCCCGGTTAAAAGATGGGCAGCCGCTGGTGCTCGGCGGACTGGTGTATCAGACCCAGTCCGGGCAGAACGATTTCACACCTGGCGTCAGAGATATTCCCTTAATTGGAAAGCTTGTTGAAGCCATTTCGGAGGACGAGCAGAGCCGGGAGATTGTGATTGTAGTGACGCCTAACATTGTGCGGACACCTGATGAGCGAGTTCATCTCTGGGCCTTTCCGTCGACCACAGATATGGCAAGCAACCTTCTTTTATTGGCTCACAGAAAAGAGAAAAAGGCCCCATGAAAAAATACAGCGCTATTTTATTGTGCATTCTTCTGCTCCAGGGCTGCGCTGCTCAGCAGTCATTTGTGGGTGAGATTGAAGATCCCGAAGGGGAGGTGAACAGGCTGATTGAACTGGAACTGGCCTATATCCAGTCTGGCAATTACTGTCATCGCGACCCTCAATCAGCGTTAAACGAATGTGACGGTGTTACTCGGCGTCTGACGCAGTTGTTCACTCGCTTTCCAGACTTTGAGCGGCTTCAGCTTGCACTCGCAATTTCCAACCACGGCCGTAAGAAAAACCGGGAGGCGCAGTACTATGTTGACCGGCTTCTGGCCCAGGACCGACCAAGGCCGGAGGCGGCAATACTCGGTGCCCGGTTGGCCATGGAGGAGGGTAATACACGGCGTGCTGAGACCTTGCTCCAGGCGCAACGGCGACTGAACCCAATGCATGCGGGACTCCAGGAAACCTTGGCCGCTGTATTCTATTTGAACCATCAGCCTGAAAAGGGCTTCGCGGCACTTGCATCGGCTGAGCAACTTGGCGCGCCTGACTGGCGAGTGGCATACCATCGTGGGTTGCTTTACGAGCTCTCGAACAACGCGGCGGCTGCCTGCGAGCAGTATGCAAAATCCTTCACCATTAATCCGATATTTGCGCTGCCGGAGGGGCGAATACTGGGTTTGACCGATAACCCCACCTGCCTGAATCTTGCAAGATTTATCGGGGGTGCCTGATATGGAGCAGCGTACACACGATAGGGGGTTAATGTTGGCAAAGGTCCGCCAGCATATCCACAAACGACTAATTACCTCCCTGGATTCTGACCCTCTGGATATAGAGAACAACACGGACGTTGGAAAGCGTATTCAGGTGCTGATGAATATGGTGTCTGCCCAGGTTGGGCTGGAGCTGTCTTCTGAAGAACGCAGCTTTTTGTCCAACGGTGTTATGAGCGAGGTTTCCGGAATGGGTCCTTTGCAGCCGTTGATGGAAGATCCGACAATCACAGACATTTTGGTCAACGGCCCGTCGAATATCTGGGTCGACCGTGGGGGAAGCCTGCAGCGCTCGAGCGTTCACTTTGATGACGAACCGCATCTTCGCCGGTTCGTTGATCGGTTCGTTGGCGGTCATGGTAAGCATCTTGACGCCACCAACCCCGCGGTGGACGCGCGCCTTCCAGATGGCAGCCGTTTGCATGCAGTCATTCCGCCGTTAAGTCCTAGTGGAACCGTAGTTAGCATTCGTCGATTCCGGCAGTCCCATGCGAGCCTGGTCAACCTGATAGGCAGCGGAATGCTTTCGGAACCAATGGCCGAAACGCTGAAACTTGCCGTTCGAACCGGCATTAACATTGTCTTCGCTGGAGGTGCTGGCACTGGCAAGACCACCTTGCTCAATGCGGTGTCGGAATTCATTCCCGAAGGCGAACGGATAGTTACCATCGAGGATTCTGCGGAGCTGGCATTGCGTCATAACCATGTCATTTCGCTTGAGAGCCGGCAGGAGAACAGTGAGGGTAAAGGCAAGCATGATCTTCGTGCGCTTTTACGTCATGCGCTTAGGATGCGGGCAGACCGTATCATCGTCGGTGAAGTCCGGGGTGAGGAGGTATTCGATATGCTTCAGGCTATGAATATCGGTCACGATGGCAGTCTTACAACAGTTCATGCCAACAATCCTGTGCAGGCACTGAAGCGCATTGAAACACTGGCGATGTTCTCGGATATCCAGGTTCCAAGGCAGGCTATCAGAGACATGATCGATTCAGCTATTGGGCTCATTGTCCACCTTGGACGGCACCCATCCGGCGCAAGAAGAGTACTGGGTATTGCGGAGTTAGTCCCTGGGGAAGACGGCAGGCAATTAAGGGAACTATTTCGGTTCCAGTCAGAAAACGGAAAGAAGGACCAATTTCTCTGTCTTTTGAGGCCCATATTCGCACTTAAGGCTTATGAACAGGGAGTCAAGGTGCCGGATACGCTTGATGCTCTGTGGGAGATGCTCGGGTGACGCCAATGTTTGAGTGGATCGGTATTGTGCTCGCCGTTGTGGTGTTATTGGGTTCGGCTGCTCGCTTTATCCCTCTTATCCTCGGGCGTCAAATGCCAGAGCCAGCAGATGCGATTCAGAATCTGCATGAAAAACAAGCCTTGCCACTAACAAGATATCTGCAGATTCTCGGTGTGCGTCTTGAGCCAATTGTTTTCGCAGCAGGCCTATGCCTGATCGCGGTTACCATCAGCTTGCTGTTTCTCACGATGTTCGAAGAAGAGGTTGGGTTTAGTATTGCGGCAGGCGCAACATTTTTCCCATTGGCGCTCTATGTGCTCAAGGATTTGATCGCCTGGCGAGCTCAGGAATTTGAGCAGGACCTGGTCGATTCCCTTGATTTGGCCGCATCCCTGTCAGCCAGTGGCGTCACAGCGGTGAATGCGATTGAGGCAGCTGCAAAGGGTTCTACACCAGCCGTCAGAACCGAATTACTAAACTTGGTTGTCCGACTTAAATTGGGAGACTCAATCGAAGGCGCGACAGCCCGTATGCTTGATCGATACCGTTCAGAGGGAGTCCGGCTTTTTGTGAACCTTCTTCGGTCGCGTTGGCACGGGGGTGCTGACTTCGACGCTTTGCTTCGGGCGCTGGCGAGAGTTCTGCGTGACAGAAGATCTTTTCTGATCCAGTCAAGGGGTCAACTTTCTGGTGCTAAATACGCCGTCTTTTTTGCAGTGATTTTCCCTTACTTGCTGATCCCCTTTTTCCAGAGTCAAGAGCCGGAGTGGCTTGCACCGATAACAACTCACCCCGCGGGGCCAGTAATACTTTATATGGCGATTCTTTTGCAGGTGGTCGGCCTTTTATGGACACGTGCCATTTTGAGGAGTAAGTCATGGTGAACTCCCATCTGATGGATCTCTTTCTTGCAATTGTTTGTGTGCTTTCGTTGTGCGGTGTTTACGTTTTAAGCCGATCGACGTTACGTCCTGAATTTGTTGTGGATGACGACAAACCGAAAATCCACCGCTTCTATCCTGGAAAGCTCATGCGCCAGGCCGGATTAGTGCCGACGGATTTCGTATGGGTTTATTGGCCGGCAAAGTTTTTACTGTTAATCGCCTCGGCGCTGGTCTTTACAGAGCTAACAATTGATTTGCCAGGGTGGGCGTGGGGGGCAAGCTTGGTATTCACATTCTTCTCAGTTGACCTTTTCCTTTTGCAAAGACGAAAAATGCGCAGGCTTCGGATACAGGCAAATCTCAGCTTTTTCGTTGATCTCGTTAATGCCTACCTGAGTTCAGGCGTTTCGCTTTTTCGAGCGGTTCAACAAGCAGGCGAGCATGGATTTGAGAATAGGCATCCTCTTGCCGTCGAGTTGCGGCTTATTGCAATGGAGATTCAGTCTGGTGAAGCCTTTCACACAGCTCTTGGGCGGCTTCATGAGCGCACGGGTATACGCCAGCTACAAGGGCTGGCGGCTTCCTTCGAGGTGGGGCATGCGGCGGGCGCTGTGATGTCTGAAAATCTCTCCAGACAGGCCGAGGCGTTCCGCGAGCAGCAAGAGGAAATGAATCGAAAACTTATTAGCCAAAAAAGCATTTCCTTGTTGTTTGCGCTAATGATGGTCGGGCTGCCGATGTTCGGAGTTATTGTGGCGTTTCCTGCTGCTGTCAAACTTTCGGAAATCTTTCAACTGCTGGATTACCTGATCTAGCTCTGATGAGGAATCAGTATCGTGCGACATCTACCAAGCTATAGAGAAGTACATCTGCAGAAGCAGGGCGGGTTTGTCATCACACTAGAACTGATCATTATTATATCTATTCTAGGGTTTGGCACCCTGGTGGGTATTGTCATGATTCGGGATGCACTGGTGAAGCATTACGTCGCAAAACAAGCCTCAGAGACTCTGGTGGCTGATTCTGCAGGGAGGGTGCTTGGTGAGGCGATTGATTTCGATGAACACGATGCACCGCGGATTTTTTTGGTGGACCGAACTCTAGAAACCCCGTATCGAACCCTCATTGGTGTAAGGGATGATCGCTTCACCTCGCGGGAAGCGATTTATTACAGCGGAAGCAACTGTACCGGCATTCCCTGCATCAAAACTATCAGTGATGAAACCACCAGTAGCAGAGGCACCGATTTCCTCTCGGGCACTGGTAATGTCAGTTATTTAAATGCCTTGCAAAGCGGCCCCAATTACGCCGTGGGCCGGGGAGGACAGGGATTGCCGGGGATTCTTTTCCGTGAATCAGCGCTGATGTGCCCTGTATTGCCGAGCCAGCTCAACTCCCGGTGGATGTCCCAGAAAGTCGTTTCGGGTGAGCCGTGTGAAAGTGTGCAGCTTGAAGACGAGACCCGAACGCGTCCCTTTACGGGCTGCTTGATTGATGTACCGCTGACTCAGTGTGATTGTCCTGATTCAACCGAAGATCAGGGAGACATTCTGTCGCTTTACGCGGTGCCGATTGAGACACTTCTGGATTCTACCATCGTGACTATTAATACCGCGTTGTTGCTCACTGGTCTGCAACTTCCGTCCGTAAATATAGGCAAAATTTGTTGTCCGGCGGGGAACGATCTGGAAGAGGGCAACCTAGTGAATGGCGTTGTGTTTCTCGTACTGGACAGGCTGGTTTCGGAACTGAATCTTGCGGCATTTCCTTTGATCCAGCAGACAATTAGCACCATTCTTGCGCCGCTTGAGGGCGACCTATCTTGCTCCAGCCCGATAATTCTGAAATCAGCGGATTCCGTTCCGAACCCGAATGATCCGAACTCAAACGTTCTTGGGAATTTCACCACGCCTTTCTGGGTAAACCTTCCGGGCGCAGAATCCGGTGTGTGGTATTCAGTGCCCCCAACAGCAGGTGAGGGTCTGTGAGCCTGGCCACATAGTAAATTAAATGAGCCAATCGAAACGCACGTAAGCGCCCATAAATCAGCACCTACACCCCAGCCCCGCAATTGCACACACTGAACTCCTCACCCGTTCCATGAGGAATCAGCATGACCCCGACCGAAAAAGTGCACTTCTGGCAGCAGCAGATTAACGACTGGGAAGCCACGGGCTTGTCCGGCAACGCTTTCTGTAAACAGCAGTCTTTGATTTACCATCAATTCGTTTATTGGCGCCAGAAGCTAACGTCTGGTGAAGATTATCGAACTCAGGCGCCGGTAACCACCGGATTCACGCGGGTTGTTTCTTCTGCTTCTCGCATGGGTGTTGATGCCGGCGACGCCAATGGCCTGACCGTATCCTTGCCCGGCGGTGTTGCGATCACCGGTTTACACGCCGGCAATATTGAGTTGCTGGGCGCAGTGCTGAGGCAACTGTGATGCGCCATCGTTACTTACGTCCATCCTTATCGTTGCCCCAGATTTATTTGTATCGGGCGCCGGTGGATTTTCGCAAACAGGCCAATGGTCTGGCGGTACTGGTTGAGCAGGAGTTGGGCCACAATCCGTTCACCGGGGCGCTTTACGCCTTCACCAACCGACAGCGGAATAAGATCAAATGCCTGATGTGGGAAGACAACGGATTTGTCCTCTATTACAAGGCGCTGGCTGAGGAGAAATTCAAGTGGCCAAAGGCCTCGGATGAGCTGATGGCACTGACCGGCGAGCAGATTAACTGGCTGCTGGACGGCTACGATATTGCCCTGCTAAAAGGCCATAAAACTCTGCATTATGAGGCGGTTATTTAGGCTTTTTACGTGCTTCAAGGCACTGGTTTTGCTATAATTTGTTCATGAAATTAAAGCCTGAAACCCCTTCAGAAGCACCCGATATCAGCGGCCTAATGGCCGCTGAATTGCTGTCGGTGATTGAGGGGCTTCAGCAAGAACTGGCCGCCAAGAGCGCTGAAGTTGAGCAGCGCGATGAAGCGCTTGCACAGAGCACCCAGGCGGTCAAACAACGCGACCAATACATCCAGATCCTCGAAGAGCTGCTGCGTTGGAAGCGCATTCAGCAGTTCGGCGCCAGCAGCGAAAAGTCCAAACACCAGATTCATTTGTTTGACGAAGCAGAACTGGAAGCCGAGATTGATGATCTGCGCAATCAGCTGCCAGACGATGTCAAAGAAGAAGAGGCACCACCTGCGACCCGTAAACGTCGCCAACGTGGCTTCTCGGATAAGCTGGTGCGTGAGCGCATCGAACTGACTCTGAGCGACGAAGACAAAGCCGGTGCCAGTAAGACCTTCTTCACTAAAGTGAAAGAAGAACTGCAGTTCATTCCAGCCCAATTCAAGGTTCTCGAATACTGGCAGGAAAAAGCCGTATTCGAAAACAACGGTGAGGAACGTTTGGTGGCAGCCGCTCGCCCAATACACCCATTGGGCAAGTGCACGGCCACACCCTCCTTACTGGCGTACATCATCACCTCAAAATACGCCGATGGCTTGCCGCTGTATCGTTTGGAATACATGTTCAAGCGCTTGGGGCATGAGATCAGCCGTACCAATATGGCCCATTGGGTGATCCGCCTGGATGACGTGTTCAAACCGCTGATCAACCTGATGCGAGAAGTGCAGAACAGCAGTGATTACCTGCAAGCCGATGAATCCCGAATGTACGTTCTGAAAGAAGACGGCAAAACGGCGCAATCTGATAAGTGGATGTGGGTCACCCGCGGTGGCCCGCCAGGGCGACCGTCGGTTCTATTTGAATACGACCCTTCACGAGCAGGCAAAGTACCGGTGCGTCTGCTCGATGATTTTAACGGTATCCTGCAAGCCGATGGTTACTCTGGCTATGGCAAAGTCTGCCGGGATAACAACATCACTCGAATTGGTTGCTGGGACCACGCGAGACGTAAGTTCGTGGAAGCTATCAAAGGGTCCAAGCCTCAAGGTAAAGGCAAAGCCATAAAGGTCTCCAAGGCCGATGTAGCTCTAAGCCATATCAACAAACTCTACGCCATCGAGCGTCAGATCAAAGAGCTGAGTGAAGGCGAGCGTCATCGCATCCGTCAGGAGCTGAGCGTGCCCAGACTGGCGTCATTCAAGGCCTGGCTTGAGGCCAATGCCGGCAAGGTCGCCAAGGGCACGATGACTCGCAAGGCCATGGATTATACGCTGAACCAGTGGCCTACTCTGATCGGTTACTGCGAGCGAGGCGATCTGCAGATCAGCAACGTGCTGGCCGAAAATGCCATCCGCCCGTTTGCTCTGGGACGCCGCGCCTGGCTGTTCGCAGACACTTCGCGGGGCGCACGCGCCAGCGCAACGTGCTATTCCCTTGTCGAGACCGCTAAGGCAAATAGCTTGGAACCCTCGGTCTATATCCAACATATACTGGAGCGCATTGCCGAGGCAGACACGCTGGAAAAGCTAGAGGCACTACTGCCGTGGAATGTGGATCTGGAGCGGGTCTCAAAAAAAGTGTCGCAGATCGACTGAGGACAAGTGGGTCGATTTAAGGGCGCTTACAAACGCACTGCAAAATGCGACTCAAATTGGGGTTTCTACCTAGAATTAACGCATAAAATACTTAAGAAATTGAAATTATTAGTTTATTTAATTGGCATGGTTCTGGCATCGCTTTGATATAAGTTTTATATCTAGTACGGAGTCGGGCCATGAAATACCAGATGTGTTTAGTTTCTAACGATCGGAGCCTCATCAAATGCCTGTCTCAGGCCCTACAGCCACTCGGTATTGAGATTGGTGAGGTTTCCCCCAGTCATCTCTGGGAAGTTCAATCCAACTGCCCTGTGGGCGTAACCGTAGTAGACCTGGAATCCTTCGATGGTCTTTCAGCGGTAGGGTGGCGTGATATGAGGAAGTCTCTGGAACACACTTTGTGCGTTCCTCTTCTATCAAAATCTAACGATAACGTGATTCGTCAATGGTTTGGCACCGATGCCAAGTGCCTCACAAAGCCGATCACGAGCGCCCAAATGCGATGGCTGGTTCTTCAATGTATTTCTCGTCAGAAAGGTGCCACGCTGAAAATGAGCGACAGCAGGCGAATGGGAAGACATGCTGCTTTGGGGCTTGATTCTTTGTCTACCTTACAGTCTATTCTCAAACACAGAAATCCTGAGAAAGCTGAGAATCAGGATCGTGTAGCGGAACTCATCGCACAAATCGCAAAGCGGTGCCAAATCGATACCTCAGTCTGCGAAGCGGTAGTCGGGTGCGCAAGAGTCTATGATATCGGCGCACTGATTGAGAGGGTTGGACCCAGCGCTAAGCGGCGACCGAATTCCCCGGCAAGGCGCGCGTTTCGCTCTGCTGCACTAGTCAAACTGGCCGGTGGCTCGACCAAAATGGTTCAGCTTTTACGCAATCTTGACGAGAACTGGGACGGATCTGGTGTTCCTGCGAATAAAAAGGGAACCGAAATTCCGATAGGCTCGCGGATGCTGCGAATCGCTATTGACTTCATTCGCCTCCAACATTGCAGTGAGAAACAACTGTATCTGAATTTTAACGAGAGCCTCGCCTTGCTTAGGGATTCCGCCGGAACACTCTACGACCCTGGGTTAATAACACGGTTTCTTGAACACGCAATGAATTCTGTTGAAGGTGCCCAGGAAAGCACAATCTGGATTTGCGGTGCCAGGCACCTGCTTCCCGGAATGAGACTTTCGGAGAATCTATACGGCCAGGAGGGTTTAATGCTGCTTTCCAAAGGGAACGTCCTTAATGAGCGTTTGGTGACGCGACTGTTGAATTATGAAGAGCGCTTCTATGGGAAAGACGAGCTATTCGCGGCAGTCTTCTCAGGAGAGGTGACTATTAAGCAAGCCGCTTACTGAGAAACGGTAGGTTCTGGCTTGTCTTTGAAGCTATGGAATGCCGCCGTTCGCCATGATGCAGCGGTCCAGATGGTGGTTAAGGGGCGGTCCGAGGATTATGCCATTAACGAGGCTGAGCAACTTATGCCGAACGGATCGAAGCTGAAATATCCGGGCAAGTGGTCTCAGACGAGTCCGAGTTTTTCGATGTCGGGCTTTTGTTTTATTTTGCGAATCCCGAATAGGCCGGCGATGTTGGAACTGGAACCGAATACCGCCGCTCCCGAAATAGATCACTTGCCTGATTCTTTAGCTGCTCCCTAAACCACGGCCATAAAACTCCACTGACGTCTATTTCGGGCACCCCATGCAGTTGGTTAGCCATCTCCAGAAACCAACATTTCGAAGGCAAACGATCTGGGCAATTTATCGATTGGGAGATTTCACTCAACACCGACATGCTGGTCGCTTCGGAGTCTCCTTCGATTCTTTTGAGATACACCTCCGGTGTATCTCGCATGTGAAGGTGGTGTCTCCACATTTCAGCCCAGTCATCTCGAGGGATAAAGTCCGGGCCGTTGTGAAACGATTGGGTTACTAAGAGCAGGCAACGAAAGCGTGGCACAGCAATTCGATCGTCGTCAGTGGCCTGGTCAACCTCAAAAAATCGGATACAGCCTAAGATATGCTGTGCGAACCGTTGGCTGGTTAACCGGCTGAATGCATTTTCCATATGATCAACTCGGGGCTTTAAACAATTCACAAACGATCGCTCCCCGGGCAGAGTCAGGACCAGCCAATAGGCTGTGTTTCCAGCGGAAGCGACCCGACTCAAAAACTGTTTTGCCTGATCCTGCCAGCGCTCGGATTTCCAATGCCGGCAGATTGGACAGTGCCGGTGTCTACAAGGCAGCGCCCGAGAGTTTGTTACCAGTCTACGACACGGATAAGTCTTCATGCAGTCGCCACATTCATTGATTATACGTCCCTGGTGTTCTGTGTCATCCATGCTCATGAAGTAGTCAGCGATCTGGTAAGCCTTGGGCCTGATAAATGAAACCGCGTCCATTTGTGGGGAGTCAATCTGGATGTAGCCATATGGCTTTGTCATTGGGTCACCTGTTGATTAGCTCTGGTATTGGCAGAGCGGTTGTGTGGTGAGTGGAGTAGGGCCAGTTAATGCGGTCAGGGGCAGTTGGGATTTGAGGGTAATATCTCGGCCAACTTAGAATCCTGAACTAACCCAAGGCGGAATCCTGGGTGTGAATCAGCGAACGCAGGTTGGACGAATAGTTTTTGGAAAAGGCACTCAAAAGCTGTTCTGCCGAGCGTCCCATTCTGTTTGGCCGGACCGCCGTTTGGGGTTTATGAGCGTCTATAAACAACTATTGGGTGTACGGCGTTATTTGATGAAGGACTGAATCAATCTGTTTGTCAGGAGTGGGGCGACCTTCTTCGCCAAACTCTCGGGACTAGATGATCAACCGATCGCAGTCTTTGAATTCAATCTGATCGGTATATGCCAGTTTGCCCATCCCATACAAGACTGAAAGGTTCTTGGCTCTGGCGGACTTCCTCAAGCTGCGCGATAGCTTCGAAAGTCGCCTGGCCATCCAATTCTGAGAACAGGCTGCGTATCAAACCAAATGGTTGAACTCGGTTAAATTCACGCATTTCGTGTGTCATCATCAGGAATCTTCGCCTATCCAGGATTTTTTCTCGGTGTTTCATTGAATACCCTGAGTAGCCAACGATTTTGCCC
Source organism: Marinobacter sp. M1C (assembly GCF_023314135.1). Classification (NCBI taxonomy): domain Bacteria; kingdom Pseudomonadati; phylum Pseudomonadota; class Gammaproteobacteria; order Pseudomonadales; family Marinobacteraceae; genus Marinobacter; species Marinobacter sp. M1C. Next base: position 4,115,880 of record NZ_CP092289.1, on the reverse strand, counting down.
CGTAGTTCGTCAGGTTCGCCACTGAGCCGCTCGATATGGACTTTGGGTTCGTAATACACCTGAAGCGCTTGTTGCCACTCCTTTGCCCATTTAGCCGTAGAGACGTAATTGTTGCCTGCAAACATGGAAGGCTTTACCAGCAGCAGGCAGTGGAAGTGGGGGTGAACGGATTCGCTATCGATCTGGCTTTCGGTCACCTCAAAAAATCTAACGCCACCGAGGACATTGTCTTTCCAGAACCTGCGACTACTAAGTCGCTGAAACGCCCTGGTCATTCTGTCTGCAGTGGGGCGAAGGTCATCTACGTTACAGTCGCGAATGGTGAGAGTTAGGTATACCCACTTGCTGTGAAGAAGATGCGGATTTTGGTCCAAGAGCTGATGAGTTTTGCTGCAGTACTTACGTGCTTTTTGACGCTGGCATAGAGGGCAATGGGGGTGTTTGCAATAAAGTGCATCGAGAAACATGTCATTGCTTGAAGTTCGATAGGTTCGAACGTATTTTGCACAATTTATTATCCGGTGGCCGTCCGTTTGCCTGTTGCCGTCTGATAGGAAATGGCCGGCAGCTTCCTGCGCTATCAATTTGAGTACGCGAAGGTCATCGAGGGGGTTGCTTTTGCGCTGTAAAAGGCTCATTGGAGGTCTCCTCAAAGGGTCAACTGCTTAGCTTGGATTTATTTGTTGTGAATGCAGGCACAGGCCGGTTTCAGAACCTATTTGCCGATGAACGACTTGGAATTTAAGGTGTCAGGTGAGCTATTCAGGGTGATGTATGATGTAGAGAAGTTGTCTATTAATAGATAAAGAGAAGGGGTCATGGCGCTGCGGACCTGAAAACCTGAGTTGCTTTTCGTTTGTCTCCGGCCCTCATGGGTTCTGGCAACTCCTCCCCAATGGAGCCGGAATGCTCCTTTCAATCATCCTCGCAACCTTGCTTTGCCACGAATTTCGTTCCGGGTAGTTTGCTTGTGGCGAAGTTGTGAGCGGATAACCCGAACCGCTTGCTGGCGAGCTTTGCAAAGTAACTGAGGTCGTAGAAAAGCTCGTCGTATCGTTCCCCCCTGTTGACCCGATAGATAATTTTTCTGGGTGTGCTTATAAGCCCGTCAGCAAGATGTTCGTCTCGTCCCACTGCACTGGCCCATGCGCTGCTGATCAGGCCATAGAGGCTTCCCGAGTGGGCGTTGAATTTCCCCAGTCGGCGGAAAGCATCGTTATGGAAAAAGAGCGCGCAGTGATACTGAGGGTCGCCGCTGTGGTCGAATTCCCTAGTCCAAACGAAATGGACCGTGGTCGGGTGGAATTTCTTCTGGTCTCGTTCTAAATCAGCTTGGGACCCTGTAATTTTTGCTTGCAGTGTGGCAATGAAATCATCGAAAACAGGACGCCAATCTGGCTGACTCTTCCAGTCGAATTGGAAAGGAAGTCTGAGGTCGACCCTGACGGCGATTATGCTTTCGTGGCCCTTGAGTGCTTCTTTGATCGTTTTATCAATCTGCTGAAGGTAATTGTGAATGAATGGGCCTTGTTGCCAGATGAGAGGCATTCCGCTGTAGTAATAGCCATTATAAATCCAGAGGTTTGGGTCGGAAGAGTGTCTGTGGAGATACGGTGTGTCGGTCATGATTATGTCCTTGCTCGCTAATCACCGGGCACAGCAATGCGTGGATAACCGCACTATGAATAGGCGGCTTCACTGTAGGTGCGTGATCTGGTGACTGAACTGGCTTTGAGATGAAGAGGGGAGGTGTGGTGACAAAAAATGCCGTTAAAAACCCATGTCTGTTTGCCGGTCAGCTAAGCAACCGAATTTCGGTTCATGGGGTGGTCTTGGATATCGCGGTTTTCAATTCTTTCTGTAATCCACCCGTGGACCTCGGCTTGAACCCATCCCACGGAACGGCCGCCAAGCGGTATGGGTTCGGGGAAAGTACCTGCGCTAACGTATTTGTAAATCGTCGAGCGGGCTAGGCCGGTTTTTTCGATGACGTCTTTTAGTCTGAGAATGCGCATGGTCTGACCTCCTGGGCTGTTGTGTGCAGAACATCAGGTGGGGGTGTAAGGAATGATAGATTTGAACGGACTGTGACGGATGCCAGAGGCTGTTCATCGCTGATGATTAAGCATGAACGAGGTTAGTCGTTTTTTCTCGCCTTAACGCGATAAAGAGCGGGATGGTGGAGGGGCGGGGTAGCAAGACCTAATTTTCCCAGTTCCCTGGAACTGAAGATGTGTGGGCCTTCTATCTCTTCTGCAACTGGCTTGCCTTGATTTCGATCTAACCGCACTTTCCAAGAGCGGTGAGTAGGAGAATTGCCTTTTGTCATATCAAACACCTCGATGGCAAGGCAAGCATCCCTTGCGTCGCGAAATTTCGGTGGGAGTATCTGGTAGGCCTCATTCTCCAAGCTGGTGGCTGGGATGGAGCAGGCTGACAGAAGCTCTTTGGCTCCAAAAGCGACCGAAAAAATGTTTGAAGCAACTAACTGGCAAAATTCCAATATAGCCTCTTCTAGCTCATCATCCGCTGGAGATGGCTCAGGAAAGCAGAGTTTTTGAACATCGGTGGCCAGTTGCTTGGTTACCGCTCCAGATGTTGATTTGGTCAGTTCGTTCCAGTTTTCGGTCAAGCTCTTGGAGGCCAGTTCATATATCGACCAGTGAAGAAACTTCCAGCTGTCGGGAGTTGGTGCTCGTTGGAGGTATTTAGCGAGCTTGGGCCAGAGCTGCGGTAACTGATGCCTTAAGCGATCCGCAATGTTAAGACTCTCATCGTTTGCCCAGGGCCAAGGGACAGCTTGGCGACAAAACACCGTACTACCAGATTTAATATCATCTCCGTAACTCGGATGCCGCAGGTTCAGAAGGTGTGTGCTGTTAAAGCGACCGATGAACTTCGGGTTATTTCCACCTGGGGTAGAGCACCGAATGTATTGGTATTGGGTTAGTAGACGAATCTGATTTTTCACTTGCCGAACAGTCAATCCGGATCGCTTCGACAGTTCGCCGAAACCAGTCTTTCTGACGGCACCCCCGTGATCCGCCTGCTCAAGCAGGGCGATCAGCAGAATTCGCTGAGGAATCGTAAGTTGGTGCGGGCGACTTTCAAGTCGATCCTGTCCCCATCGCAACAACTGTGTGACCAGTGCGGAATGGCTATGTTGCCGGAGATTTTCTTCAACCTTGGGGGCAATATTCTGAGCTGATATCCGATATTGAATCCAAGGTAGCTCTCCCTGGGTCGACCGGATCACCTCCAATATCCCCTTATCCTGAAGCTCCCGCACAACCTCATAAAACTTCACTTTTGGCAGGCCAATATACCGAGAGAAGTTCCTTGTGGACGGCATTCGAGGTGAGCAATCACCATAGAGTCGAACAAAACCCAGGAGAAAGAATTTCCCGAAAGGCGAACTATCTATGTTAGACAAAGGGGCTAGCATGTGGTCGTTTCATGTTTTATTGTAGGTACAATATAGCGTACTCGTGATACATCACGTGTGTCCAACATGAACACGTAACGATTGTCACATGCACTATGCGTGAACTCCAGCTAGATTATTCATCTTGTAGTTAATGGCGATAAAGGTAGCTTGCATATGGCTGTAAATGTGAATGAGTGGGTTGATGGTCTTAAGAGGGAGGAGTTGTTGATCTTTTCGCTGAAGTATTTGAAACGCACGGAGCACTACTTTGCGCTTTCTCAGTTACACCAAAAGCCAAAACCGGACTCGACGGTACTGGTCGATACAGTCAATCGGTTGAAGGCGACCGCAGAAGGGAAGTTAATAGTAAAAGCACTACAGGATGCGGTCAGGCAGGAAAGGGCGAGGAGGCTGCGTGAAAGTAAAGGGAAGGCCATCAAGCGCCTTTCGCTGAACAAAAAGGCTTGCTCAAAGCTTGCGCAGCTTTCCAGGCAGACGGAGCGGACACAGTCGTCAGTCGTAGAGGGCTTGATCCTGGAGGAGATCGAGTTTCAAAAGGTTGAGAGCTTATACCTGAAGGACCAACGGAAAAAGCTGAAAGAGCTGACGGAAAAGCAAGAGGAGGCAGAGAAGAACTTGGGCGCCCGAGAGAGGGATCTTCAAGCCCGATTGACGGAGGTTTCGACAATGGAGGAAGAGTTGTCGGTCAAGCTAGGGCATCTCGAGGTCGTTAAGAAGTTGGTCGATAAAGTCAAAGATCTTGATGTGGACGGTGTTCGCATTGCGCTTCGGTTTGAGTCTGGGGGCTCTGTTTTACCGGATGTCGATGTTGAAGCCGGCAACGCCGAACAGTCAGATGTGGAATCATTACGTCTGTTGTGTTCGCAGGCTTTAGAAGGTCTGCGCAGGGATGAGGGTGCAAGTCAGGAGCAAGAAGAGTGCTGATCTGGAGTGCTCTTACTTACTGAGTGGTGCGAAGTTTCTCTAAGTACGTCGCCCAAGTCTGCATCATTTGTCGGCGATCTTCGATGAACTCGGTTCTGTTGTAAGCACGTCCGTGCATATCTGCAACGCGATGGCCTAACTGCATTTCAATCAGATGAACGGGGTACTTGAGCTCCTCCTGCAGCAGTGTCCTGGCCGCAGCTCTGAAACCGTGAGCGGTCATCTTCCCTCCGTATCCCATTCGATCCAATGCGGCTTTGATTGCCACGTTACTCATGGGGCGTTTTGCATCTCGGGCATTTGGGAATACATATCTACTGCGGTGCATTGTGACCGGTTCTACTTCTCTCAATATGAGAATTGCCTGCTCGGCTAGAGGCACTATCAAGGGGGCGCCATTCTTTGTGGTGGGAAGTTCCCACTGAGCCTTGTTGAAATCGATCTGCTCCCAAAGCATCTGTCTGGTATCGCCAGGGCGAGTGAACACCAGCGGAGAGAGCCTAAGGGCTGCTGACGTTGCAAAATGGCCATGGTAGGCATGGATATCTTTCAGCAGCTGCGAAACTTCTTCAGGGCGAACAAGGGCGGGCTGGTGTTTCACTTGCGTCTTGGGTAGGTAGCCGGTGAGATCTCGGGTTACGTCTGAGTCGACTCTTGATGTTGCAACCGCATACCGAAAGACCAGGCTGATGAGGGTCTTGACCCTGTGTGCAGTTTCGATATTGCCCTTTTTGATAATCCCATCCAGCACTTGCAGGATATCAGTCGGCTGAATTGAGCGAATTGGGCGCCTCGCGAGCATAGGAAAGGTATAGATTTCCAACCTTCTCCAATTCCGCACTGCATGCGCCTCTGTCACTTCAACGCAGTGCTTCTGCTGGTACCAATCCTCACAGAGTGTGCGGAAGGTATTCTCGCCGTCGGATACTCTCTGTGTAGATTCTCGCTGCTTGAGCGCGCTGGGGTCGATTTTCTGTTGGAGTAACTCCCTGGCTTTGTCGCGTGCTTGGCGCGCAGCCGCAAGTGAGATTTGTGGGTAACTTCCTAGCGACAGCGTCTTTTCGTTACCCGCAAAGCGATACCGCAACCACCAGTATTTGGACTCGCCCTTAATGACCAGTGTGAGGCCTCCGCCATCCGCCAGCTTCCGTATCTTCCCGGAACCTATGGCATTTTTTACTTCTTTGGCAGAGAGTTTATTGAGCTGGTGGGCCATGGATATCCAGTTTGTGGGTAACGAGGTCGGAAGAACCGGCCGTTACCCACAATGTTACCCACAAGTTTGCGTGGATGCCAGTGGACTCCAATGAATCTTGCAGGCATAAAAAAGCCCCGTTTCCGGGGCTTTAGGGCGTTTCAGTGGATCTCGCTGGACCCCTTGAAACTCTTGGTTGGTGGAGACGGCGGGAATTGAACCCGTTTCCTTTATCTACTTAAAGCCCACATAAAACCACAATTACCACAAAAGCATAGACTTACGTTTTCTCATGACCACACAAAAACACTTTGTTGCTTAGCTTGGTAGACACTTCGTTGACACTTTCGGTAATCTCTTCCATTTATTCATGGAGGAACGTTTATGTCTTTCTGGAGAATGTTTTTAGCGGTATTTCTCGCCAATACCCTTTCCTGTCTGGTGGTTGGTCTAACCTTGTTATTAATCATGGCTTCTGCTTCTCAATTTTATGCGTCATCCCTCGAGGCGGAGTACCAAGCTATGGCTCGAGCTTTTGAGCAAATTGGTCAATCTCTCGTAGAGCCTTTTAAGCCCCCGACTGCTAGTGAAATTAAAGCCAGGGATCGAGCTCGTCAACGGGAAACTAATGAGCGAATTAAAAAGAGGATGATTGTTGATAAAAACAGAGAGATGTGTAATTTCTGGACGTCTGAGTATTTAAATGATAAGACAGCCCAGAACGAGATGTACAAGAGATCTGCTTGCCAGCGTCTTCGACAAAGTTCATTGCTTTAACCTTAGATCGCCACCACTCAAACTGGCGAATTCCCGTCCTTGGTTTTTCCCCATGCCTTGGTGATTCGGTTTGCCAGGGTAAATCCTATCCGATTTTCAGGTTGTTCTCATTTCTCGCTACTTCAATTTCTGGGCTAATCTGTCCTGCTTCTGGAATCGTTTTCCCCGTCGTTAGCCAGTACGCAAACTGTGGATAAATTTTGCAAATAGCTTCTATGTGATCTTCATTTACCCGCTGTTTTCCCCCGCGAATATTAGACCACTTGTTTCTGTCTATTCCTGTCGACCGTTCCATGTCCCTGGAGGACACCTCCAGTACATTGAATAGCTCTATCATTCTGTCTTTTATCATTGGTATCTTTTATTGGTAAATATTACGATATATATTATAATGGTAAATATTACGAAGGTACAGTTACTCTGTATCTGCCATTGTAGTGTAACAGAGTGCAGAAAAGTGGACGAACAAAAGCATGTTTTCATGGGATCTATACCGGTTATGACTCAGGAGCGTTTTTCTCAGCTCTCCGGACTGACAGAGGGTCAGGTTCGGGGAATGATCGAAAAGGGCCACCTCCCGTCAATAAAAATTGGTAAGCCACGCTTAGTTAATGTCGCCGCTCTTTCACGTGAAGCTCTCGAAAAGGATGAATTCTGATGAAAATTACTCGTGACGATATTAAGCAAAAATTAGTTCATCTTCATACCCTTGCTTATCGCGCTGGCCTTTATGGCCTCCTTCAGACCAAGTCTTTTTATTCCGTTGACGGTGATTTATTTCGCTGCACTGTTTATCACTGGGACCAAGTAAATTCTGCACCCATTTGTGACTTCATTATTTCTTTGGATTTTTACGACGAATTTGGTCTTGATGCTCTTTCCAATGAGTCCGCTCTTTTCCGCCTTGACTCACTGTCAGCCTACATTTCCGGCGTTATTGAAGTTGGTCAGCCTGTTCTTGGTTCTGTCAATCTTGACCAGTTGGAGGCCGCGTAATGTCCCGCATACCTCCACGTCAACTCAACGTTCAAGACAAGGATCGCCGTTTTTATGTGGCGGCTCCATCGTCTGTTTATCTCAAACTCCAGCACGAGGCCATTACCCGTGGAACGGATCTTTGGACGCTTGGCGGTGCTGTTCTGACGGATTGGCTCTCTGCCGGTTGCCCTGATCTTCGTCTTTCTGATTCAGGTGAAACTGAAAATTCCCTTTCGCCCCCCTCGTCATCGTCACCGCTCGCCGGCCCCACAGGGGGTGCGGAATGATCAGCGCAAGGCTGCGCAGCACGCGTAGCGCCTGGCCTTGCACTGATCAGGCCGTGCCTCATGTTGCCGGTAAAAGAGCGGAGACGGTGTCGAGGGGGGAGAACCCCCCTTTGATTCCGAGCTGTGAGCAGTCGAGGCAAGCGGAGCGCGGCAGGCAACAGGGATCGTCACCCGTAAGGGCTGCAACCGTAGTTGCAGGGAGCATAGCGACTAGAGCCTGCCCGGGACGGGTTGCGCTTAATATCACGGATACTGAAAGCCTCATGCTTCAGCGATTACTGGAGCGTCAATTAACGGCAATTTCCCAGAGCGTTGCCTTCTGGAAACGAGAAATTGCTTTTGGACAGGAACCTACCTTCAGCATTGCCTTACGTGAACAAGAAGCAGTCTTAATAAAGCGTCTTTATTTCGGCCTTTTCGATATTAACAAGTCAAACCCAAAGCTCGTAAAAACCAACGCCTATAAAACGGCAAAAAACGCGGAGTAATACCATGCAATTTGAAATGACGGCCACAGTATTTAGCTGCAACAAAGTGACTGTTGAGGGTAAAACATACTGCTCCATATTTACTGGCCAGCATCCAGTAGGGGATAACGCGGCGAATACCCTGGGACTTGAGATTACAAAAATAGCTTCTGACCCATCTGTATTTGATCAGCTGAGTTCTGACGGTTTCAAAAGCGGCCAGTCTCTCAAACTCATTGCCATGCTTAAAAAGGCAGCTAATGGCAAAAGCCAGCCGCACATTATTGGCATTGTGCCTGGTCAACGGAACCAGCAACAGCCAGATCCGGCTAAGAAATTAGCCTAATGATTTACATTCATCCAATTTTTATCACTTTAGCCTTCGGTTTGATGGTTACTGGTTTTTATCTTTGGATCAATAATGACTGACGCCCAATTAACCGTTGAGGCTTTAAACAACCTCAACAACATGCAATTCGCGCTCGGGTGCATTCTAACGTTTGCACTCGGCTGGATAGCAGGTCACCAACGATGAACGAATCGGACCTGTTGCAATACTTCGGCTATTTTGTCGTTGCCTGGGCGAGTGGATACGCCATAAGCCTAAAAATACTAACCTTCAAAAAATTTGCAGATGAGGTTTCATCATGAAACAAGCTTTTAAAATGGTTAAAAAGAATGGCGTTTTGGTATGTGTTGTCAGTGGTCTTACCGCTCTGTCAACGTCTGCAGCCGCTGAGCTTCCGGCAGCTGCTTCAGCTGCTGTGACGGAGATCGGTACCACGTTTACCGATTTGGAGACCGTTATGTGGCCCATTATCAGCTCTGTGGTAGTCGGCTTCATCGCGGTCAAACTGTTCAAGAAGTTCGCCAACAAAGCCAGCTAAAACCGGTTTTTTCGGTACACGTCCGGCCGCCTTCGGGCGGCTTTTTTGGTTTTATATATGAAACGTTTCGTTACTTGTTTTCTCTCGCTTTTGATTTTGCTCACGGCTTCCGAATCGTTTGCCTGGACTATTGATTACAATATTCAAGAGAGGTTTGCTCCTCAAAATGCATATTGCAGTAGGTGGATTTCAAAACAGGAAGCCATTGATAATGTTAATGCAGATTGTGAAAGTGGTGATCTAGGTTGGTATTCCCGCGATCCTGATTATGCGTGTCGTGCGATCGTTACGAGTGATATTGATAGTTGCAACGCCCATTCAGCTGTGTCCGCAGAATACGAGCTTGTTTCTTATTGCGAATATCCGAATGTTGTTAACCCCGCAACTAACGAATGTGAGCCTCCTCCCTGCGAATCTCCTAATTATGTTGATGTTGTGTCTGGTGAATGTCTCGCGCCTCGCTCTGTCTGTTTTACGTCTATTCACACCGAAGAAAACGAGTGCACTTATATCGGCGGTGAAGATCCTGACGATCCTGATTTACCGGAAGGTTGCACACGTAATTACAATACGGGTGATTTGATTTGTGTTGGTGACGATACTCCTGCCGGTGAAGAAGCTAATTGTTATAGTGTAAACGGCGAGCGTTTTTGTCCATCTCCTGAAGCGGTATGTGGAAATAAAAACGGTACTTTTTCCTGCATTGAACCACAGGAAAAAGGGTGCGGCTCTTTTAATGGTGAGAATGTTTGTGTTGATCCCACTGGTCATGTTGTACCAGAAACATCTCCCGATCATCCTGATAACGGCGGTAATCTGGATGGCGATGATACTAATGATTTGACCGATTCTCGCCCTCCTGATCAGGGTGGCGATCCTTCTAATCAGCCGGATTCCGGTACAACGACTGATGGTGGCGCATCCGAAAAGCAACAAAAGCTTGGTAATAAAGAGCTTTCCGAAATAAACAAAGGCATTGGCGGTTTATCTTCTGACATTAAAAATATTCCTGGGCAATTAACAGAAACAAATAATAAAACCGTTGGCGATTACTTTAACGATGTAGTTGAATTTGGCAATGAGGCCATTTTTGGCACAGGGGTCGACGCTTTAATTGACGGTATTGATGGTAACCCCATGGAGGGTACTGGAGCGGCTAATGGAGTTGATGGTTTAGGTGAAGGTGTTTTGGGTTTTCTCCCGTCTGGTTCTTGCACCACATTTTCTTTTTCCGTCGGTTTGGCTAGTTTTCAAATTACGTGCGAATCCTCAAAACGCATTCGCGATATTCTTGGCTTTCTTCTTTACGCTTATACCATGATGTTTATGTTTAACATCGTGACTGATCCGGTTCCAGCGGGGAAAAGATAATGGCTATTCAACTGTTAGGTATTCCATTTTTAGCCGGCGTTTTTGGTTCCGTCATGTCAGGCCTTATAAGTTTTCTAGCACAGTTCATGACCAAACGAATTGCCATTGTTATAGCGGCTATTGCGGCTGTTGTACTGGTAACCGGTGTTTTCGTTGGCGCTATATCTGCTTTAGTCGATGCTATCCAGTTTTCTTTTCCAGATTATGAATATGCCTTCTTGTTTTTGCCTTCTAATTTTGAAGACTGTTTTGGCGCTATTGTTGCAGCCAAGGTTTTGCGCTGGGCTTATGACTGGAATATAAAAATTATTCAATGGAAGTTGTTCTAATGGCCGTGTACTTCGTTACCGGAAAGCTCGGCAGCGGTAAAACGTTGGCGTCTGTCGGCAAGATCCGCGATGCCCTTATAGAAGGCCGTCCAGTTGCAACGAATCTGGAATTGCGCCTTAACAAGTTGATTGGCCCAAACGCTAAAAAAACCGTTGTCTATCGTTTGCCTGATAAGCCCACTGTTCGCGATATGATCGCTATCGGCTCAGGTAATCTCACTTACGACGAATCAAAAAACGGCGTTATTGTTCTCGATGAGTGCGGCACCTGGTTCAATTCACGCGATTGGCAAGATAGGGACCGCCGGCCTTTAATAGACTGGCTTCTTCATGCTCGGAAGCTCGGATGGGATATTATTTTTATCATCCAAGATGTGAGTATGATCGATAAACAGGCACGTAAAAGCGTTGGCGAGTTTGTTGTTTATTGTCGTCGTTTGGACCGTTTGAAATATCCGCTTGCGGATAAGCTTTGTAAGTTCGTAACCAACAAAGAAATTCCGAAACCTCAGATTCATATGGGTATTGTCAAATACGGCGATTTGCCCAATAGCTTGAAAGTCGATACCTGGTGGTATCGCGGCATAGATCTCTATCCTGCATATGACACAAAACAGATGTTCACGGATGACTATGCTCACGGCATCTATCAAATGTTGCCTCCTTACTACACACACGGCAGATACGCTTGCAAAAAAACATGGCGGTTCTTTATGCGATTGACAAAGATCTACTTAAAACGATTATCCAAAGTCGCTGCTCTTATTGGCGGTCTTCTTGCTGGCGTAGCTCTGGCGTCTGTTATGCAGCCTGAACCCGAGGTTTTTCAGTCTACTGCCGTAGATCCTCTCTCTGAGGATTTTTCTGATGTACCTGGTACAACTCCACCGGGTGTCGTTCCCTCTAATCGCGATAAGCCGCTAACCCTGTCTGAGAAGTTCGCCGGCTTTGTTATTTCCGGTATTGCTGAAGATAAAAACGGAGAAATAATTTTTGCTGAGATTGCGTCAAAAGAGGAACGATACAACATAGAAAATCTCCGAGCTGCTGGCCATATCGTCCGGCTCGTCAATCGCTGTCAGATTCTCATCATGAACGATGACAGGACCGACACTGTCAGGCTTCACACCAGCTATTGCCCGCCAGAGCATCCTCCTGTTGATCTTCCAAGGATGACACCCCAGGAGCGTTACCAGTGGCGACTTGATCAGGTTCGCGCTACTGAACGTTTGCAGAACAATTATTAAGAATTCGCGGTCGTTTCGGCGCGTGACCCAGGGTGACTGCGCAGCGGGCGCACTGGGTTATGCGGCGCAACGCTCCCAGACGTCCCTGTAACACGTCTTATAGATAACATCGTTAATCGTCATACAGCCACAGAGAACCACAGTTATGCCTACCCATGATTTTGAACGTCTTGATGTTTTAACCGGTGAAGTCGGTAAGGGTGATCTTTTTATTGGTCCAGGTGGTCAACAGGTTAATCTTTCCAGTGTTAACGTTCTTTGGAGCGGTGTGGACACGGTTCGTCAGCTTTTTCAGGGTCGTCTGAAGCCTGAATTGCTCGCCGAAATTGCCCATTCCTATGATTCCGGCCATGACGCCACTTTCACAGTTAATAACACGCTTTTTCGGGTTATGTCTGGCCGTCGCGGTGGCTTCCGTTACATTTTACAAAATCGTGAATTTGGCCTGACTATCTTGATTCAGAATTTTTATGCAGAAGCTGACAGCCAAGGTACACACGTTAAAATTGAAACGTCTCCCCGTTGGCTTTACGAGCGTACCAGTGACCAGATCCATCATGAATTGATGTTCTGGGGTCGTCAGTTTCTTACCGGTATGGAACCGTCCGGTGTTGCTATCCACCTGGCCGTCGATTTCCAAGGTTGGGAGCCTCCAACTCATTTTGCGCAATCCTTTGTAACACGCGCAAAAACGGTCAGCGTTCACAACGGTGTAAGCTCTATAGAATGGGAAACAGGGTCAACCGTGAACGGTCGTGGTGAGACCTACACGTTCGGTAAAGCCAATAGTTTGCAGACTTGCCTTTATAACAAATCTAAAGAAATTGACGTGTCTGATAAGCGTGCATTCATGGAGGGTATTTGGGACTGTGCCGTCAGTGAAGAGTCATTCCCTGACACTTGCTATGACCGTGATAAACCTGTTTGGCGTCTCGAAATTCGGCTTCATCATCGAATCGTAAACGAGATTTGGCAAGGGTCTGACATTAAGCCGATTGTCGATTTTGCCGGTGCTGTTCCTCACCTCACGGGCCTTTGGCGTTATGCCTTACAGCGCAACAGGTTTGAGGTAAAACGCGACTGGAATCATCCTGTATGGACTAAGCTTCGTGATGACGTTTCGTTTGGTTGGGATGCTCCAAGCCTGGCCTACAAACGTGCAAAAAAGCAGCCCGGTTGCGGCAATGAGAAAAATGTTTCTCTCGCATTCGGAAATTTGATGAGCATTTACGCCCGCAACCACTTTAACCCTCGTCAAGCTTGGGACTGTCTGAAAACATCCGGACTCTGGGAGGATCTGACCAGTTATTACCGCAATCGAGGCATTGGCAAGAATGAGCTTTTCAAACTCATAGAGGATGGACTCATACGCCGTCGATTGCTTACTAAGGTGGCTTCATGATCAAGAAGCTTTCAACGGGTCGTTGGCAAGTCGATATCCAACCCGGTGGCCGTGGATCTCGTCGCATACGGAAAAGCTTTGACACTAAGCTGGAGGCGCGCCGTTTTGAATCGTTGGTGTTAGCTCACAATGCCCAGGGTAACGACTGGAACCCTTCTGCTCGGGACAAGCGCACGATCAGTCAGTTGGTTAATCTTTGGTACGATGCCAAGGGCGTCCACCTGAAGGATGGCTACAGGCGCAAACGTTCTTTGCTGGCCATTGCTTCTATCCTTAACGATCCGGCAGCATGTTCCCTCAAGCCTGGGCATTTTCTTCAGTATCGAGCGTTAAAGGTTTCAGCCGGCATAGCTCCAAAAACTCTCAATAATCACCTTGGATACCTTAATGCCGTCTACAACGAACTGTACCGGCTTCGCGAAATTTCCTACAGTAACCCTATTGAGTCCGTTTCTTCCGTTCGTGTCGATGAAATAGAGTTGTCCTGGCTCACGTCTGATCAGATTCAGCATTTGCTTCACACGATCGCTAATTTTACCGTCAATCCTCACGTTCTTTTACTGACACGCCTTTGTCTTTCAACTGGGGCCAGGTGGGGTGAGGCTGAGCGCTTAACAGTTCGTCACCTACGCAATTCTAGCGTTACTTTCGTCAACACAAAATCTGGCAAGACTCGCACAGTGCCTCTTTCGCCTGGTCTTTTTCAGGATTTGACGGATCACTTGACGAGTTGCGTTCATTTTTCTGGCTCTCTGAGTGCCTTTCGACGATGCCTTGATCAGTCTGGTATCCAGTTGCCTAAGGGTCAGTGCTCTCATGTTCTGCGTCATACCTTTGCAAGCCACTTTGCCATGAATGGTGGCCACCTTCTGACCCTGCAGAAGATCCTCGGCCACTCTACTATTAACATGACCATGCGCTATGCTCACCTTTCCCCTGATCATCTTGTGGACGCTGTCAGGCTTAATCCGTTTTCTGACGTTGACACTCCGTTGACACATCCATAAAAAATTTAACTCCAGAAACGAAAAAAGCCCCTAATATCAGGGGCTTAATTCGGTTTGGTTGGTGGAGACGGCGGGAATTGAACCCGCGTCCGCCAGCACTGTGCCTTAGGATCTACATGCTTGTGTCCTTCTACTGATTTAACCTCAAGCTACCCGAAGGCCAGGGCGCAAGAAGCGAGTTCTTTAGATCTTAGTCGTTAGCCAGTGAACTCTGGATAACGAAGCATCCCGTAAGCGATGACGTCCTGAAATGTAGCTCTGAGCTACGGGCGACTCAGTCAGGACGACTAGCAGCTTACGCTGCTAGTGAGTAGTTTTCGTCGTTTGCGACTATTAAAGTGCAGCTTTGGATTAACGAGATTGGCTGCCATCTCGACATGCACCCAAGGGTTCGCCACCAGCGTCGAAGCCATGTCGTCCCCTTACCGACAGTATATGTGGGTGCTCCTACTAACTTCAAGGGCTGTGTGCCAGAGAATTTAAGCCGGTTGCTCGCGCTTGCGCCGAGGGGGCTTGGTTTTGACATTGGTCGCGCGTGGTTTTGCGGGGGTTTCAAGTTCGATACCGGCCGCTTCGGCCAGCTCGTAAAAGCTGTCGTGAAAGTAGTCCATGATGGCGTTGGGGCAGGCCTGTATGCCTTGGTCTACGGTAATGCCGAACTGCACGTTGCCGGCGTAGCTGAGTATGCTCATGCCGATGCCAATGCTGCCACTTTGGGGTACCCAGAACATGGGTTGGCGCAGTTTACTGCCGGCCAGGTAAACCGCTTCCCGCGGGCCTGGCACGTTGGTCAGCACGGCCGAGGCTTTGTTACTGAGCATTGCCAATGCCCGGCGTTCCAGAATATCAGGGCCACGGCCAAACAGATCCAGCAGGCTGTAGGTTACCTGCGCCTGGTACGACCGTTTGAGCTCGTCCATGGTGTTTTGGATTTGCTGAAAGCGTGCCTTTGGGTCATCAATTTCGATGGGTAGGCTAACCAGCATCAATCCAAAATGATTGCCCAGCACGGAAATGGGCTGGTCCAGTGGTCGCAAGTTACACGGCACGGCTACCCGGATTCCACAGTCGGGAATCGCCTCTTTGCTTTCCAGGAGATGGCGGCGAATGGCGCCGGTAGCAGCGCACAGCAGCGTATCGTTAATGGTGCCGCCCATGGCTTTAGCGCAGCGCTTGACGTCGTTCAGGTTCAGAGCCTCGGCCCAGGCCACTTGCTTGCGACCGCACAGGGGTTGGCGTAGGCCGGTTTTTGGATCAAAAGGCATTAAGCCCAGCTTCAGCAAGTCCAGGGCGATATCACCGGCGGTGCCAATCAGGCGTAGAGCATAGCCGGGTTCCGATCGCAGTGACTGGAACAGAATGCTCGCTTGCTGGCTGGCTACCTGGGCACTGCTGACGGCCTTGTGCATCCAGTGGTTTAAGGGCTTTAACACGGTTTTTTTAGGCCTGGCTGGCCGCGGTTTTGGTAAATTAGGCTGCGGTGTTGGGTCGGTGAGTGAAAGCAATACCCGCACTAGCGATATACCATCGGCAATACAGTGGTGAATGCGCACAATCAGTGCACAGCCACCTTGATAATTGTCGACGTAATCGATTTGCCACAGCGGCCGGCGAAAATCCAGGGTGCTGCTGTTCAGGTCACTCACCAACGCCTGAAGTTCGGCTTTGTCGGCGCTGCCGGGCAGGGCGCGGCGGTGCACGTGGTTATCCAGATTAAACAGCGCGTCGTCCTGCCAGTATACTTTGCCGCTTTTTTCCACAACGCGCTGGCGAAAGCGACGAAATTTCAGAAAACGCTCGTTCAGCACTCGCTTCAGGTCGGCGATGGCGATGGGCGCGTCAAAAATCAGCACCGATGAAATCATCATCGGATTTTCCGGCGTATCCATGCGCAGCCAGGAAAGGTCTACACCTGACATGGGAGTTTGCGTAATCTTGCTCATGGGCCTTCCTTATCCTATGCGCCGCCGTTATTTAGGACGTTGTTTCAGATATTAGCCTCGCGCAGCACCCGTTGCTTCTGGCGGTTCCAATCCCGTTCTTTCTCGGTGGCGCGCTTGTCGAACAGTTTTTTGCCTTTCACCAGCGCGATCTCGCACTTCACTTTGTTCTTTTTCCAGTAAAGCGCCAGTGGTATGCAGGTATGGCCTTCTTGGCCGACTGAGTCCACAATTTTAGCGATTTCCTTGGCGTGCAATAGCAGTTTTCGAGTTCGAGTAGGGTCTGCAATTACGTGGGTAGACGCAGTGGTCAGCGGCGTAATATGGGTCCCCAATAGCCAGGCTTCGCCGTCTTTCAGCAGCACGTAAGAGTCGGTCAGCTGTGTCTTGCCTGCGCGCATGGACTTTACTTCCCAGCCCAGCAGGGAAAGACCGGCCTCAAAGCGGTCCTCGATGTGGTATTCGTGTTTGGCTTTTTTGTTTAGCGCGATGGTACTGCTTGGAGTACCGGGTTTTTTCTTGCTCATGAATCCGTTATCCGACGTCGCACGAATGTACCGGCCGGCGATTGCTGGTCCGGCAAAGCGTCTATTGTAGCTCAGGAGTGCCAGACCGGTCACGAATTCACCCGCCTGCTGGCAACAGGTCGTGTGCAACAACCGGTATCGGCTACAATAGGCAATCATTTTTGACTGGATTGTTCATGCCGCCGCATCTTCAGGCACAGATGGGATCATTTACCCGTAAGTCCACGTTTTTTTGGGCGGCGACGGGCGCTACTGTGGGATTGGCCAACTTTTGGCAATTTCCCTATCTGGCCAGTCGCCACGGCGGCGGGCTTTTTATTCTGCTGTATTTGGCCTGCTTGTTGTTAATCACTCTGCCACTGGCGATTACCGAAACGTCGTTTGGCCGCTATAGCCGTCATGGAATGGTGCGGGCGATGGACAACTTCGTGCTCACTGCCAAGCGCTCCCGCAATTGGGTATGGCTGGCTTACTTGAGTGTGCTGGCGGCCTTTATAGTGTTGTCTTACACCGCTGTATTTGGCGCTATTGCGTTGGCGTGGGTATTTTTCGGCGCCAGTGGGGACTTTACCGGTAATACGGCCGCCCATGCGGCAGACGTGTTGTCACGCCTGGTGTCTGACCCGCAACAATACCCGGTGTTCATGGCCTGGCACGTTTTCTTTCTGTTGTTGGTGGCCGGTGTATCTGTGCGCGGGGTGGTTCGCGGCCTGGAGCGGGCGTTTCGCCTGCTGGTGCCGGCCACTCTGATTTTGCTGGCGGGGTTCGTCGGATTTGCGATTTATTACGGTGAAGCGGGTGCCGCTACGGCGCGTATGCTGGCGCTACATCCTCAAGATGTCACTATGGACAGCCTTAGAGCCGCGCTGTTCCATGCCTTTTTTACCCTGGGTTTGGGTGTGGGTGTGTGGGCCATTTTCGGTGCTTATAGCTCGCCACGCACCCATTTGAAACGCTCTGTGCTGGCCGTGGTTTTGCTGGATACGCTGGTTGCCGTGTTGGCTGGCCTGGCGCTGTTTGCGGTGGTAGTGGATGTCGATGGCAATCAAGCCAACAGGGGCTTCGGCTTATTATTTGTAGCCCTTCCTGCGGCGCTGGGTCAGTTGCCCGCCAGCCAGGTGGTTATTGCCCTGCTATTTCTGATGCTGGTGATGGTGATTTGGGCAAGTGCACTGGCGCTGATGGAGCCGGTGATCGGCTGGCTGCGGGAGCGTACGGATCTGTCGCGGGGCAAAGCGACCTTGCTGGTTCTGGTTTCCTGTTGGCTGTTGGGCTTGCTGTCGCTGTATTCCCTGAATATATGGAGCAGTTATCGGCCCGCAGGTGCAACGCTGTTTCGCTGGCTGGAGTTGATCTCTGGTGGTGTTTTTATACCGGTTGTTGGGGTGATGGTGTCGCTGTTTGCTGGCTGGTGCCTTACTCGCCGCTTATTGCAAAAAATTCTGGGCAACACGCCCGGTTGGTTGTTTGATGGCTGGCACCGGGTGATGCGTTGGGTGTTGCCGCTGGTGGTTGTGTACATTGGTCTGCAATACACGGTGTTTTCGCTAAGCCAGTGGTGCGATGGCGAAAGTCGTACTTTCTGGTGCGCTGGCAACGCCCAGGCCGAAGTGGCTCCGGCCCCGCAAAGGCTTCCAGAAGTACGCTTATCATCGAGTTAGTACCAGGTTTACCCTTTTTTTAGATAGGACCGTTTTACCCGATGGCTCATCAGATTGATAAAACCGCGTTGGTGTGGCATTCCGCCGAGCGCATGTTTCACCTGGTTAACGACGTAGCCCGTTATCCGGAATTTCTACCGTGGTGTCGCAGTGCCAGTGTGCAGCAGCAAGATGAGCAGCATGTTACTGCTTCGATGGAAATTGCCAAAGGCGGTTTGAGCCATATTCTCACTACGCGCAACCAGCTTTTGATGCCTGAAGCCATCGAGATGCAGTTGGTGGACGGGCCTTTTAGCAATCTTAGCGGGCGCTGGCACTTCAAGCCGCTGCAAGACAACGCCTGCAAAGTGATTCTGACTCTGGAGTTTGAATTTTCCGGGTCTTTGGCGCGGATAACCTTTGGGCCTATTTTTAATCAAGCGGCAAATACAATGGTAGATGCGTTTTGCCGGCGGGCAGATGTCGTTTATGGAAAAAACTCATGAGCATTCGGGTAGAAGTGGCTTACGCGTTGCCTGAACGGCAGGAAATTGTAACGGTGGATGTTCCTGAGGGCACCAACATATTAGACGCAGTCAAAGCGTCGTCTATTTGTGAACGATTCCCGGGGCTGGATCCCGACAACACTGACATGGGCATTTTTGGTAAGGCAATAAAACAGCCTGGCCAGCATAAGGTGCAGGCGGGCGACCGTATAGAGCTGTACCGCCCGCTCATGATTGATCCCAAACAGGCGCGATTGAACAGAGCTAAAAAGCAGTAGGCGCATATAGCGCCGACTTAACGCTAGTAGGCGGGCGTCTCTTCCAGCAATTGTGCTTCGTAGTGGGAGAATTGGTCATCATCGTAATACACGATAATGCGCTGTTCTTCGACGTCTCCGCCTGCACGCTGGAACGTGTAAACGTAATACTCCCTGGATGTGTCTACAGGATTGATCATCAGCGGTGTGCCCATCACCGCGTGAACCTGGCTGCGGGGCATGCCTTCCGTCAGCGCGTTCAGCTCTTTGTTGGTGACAATATTGCCTTGTTGGACGTTGATCTTGTAAACGCCGGGAAAGGCACAGCCAGCCAGAAAAAGAGTGAGAATAAGAGCTATGAGCTTTTGCATCGCCGGGGGAAATCCTCTATCTTGAAAATGCCTGCCAATGGCAGATGTAGCACGGGTTGATCCTAAAATGGCGGCCCCATCATACCGGAAGCCGCAAGGCACACCAACGAGTGAATAGTAATATGCCATCTGAAAACGCCGAATTAAGAAAAGTCGGTCTGAAGGTTACTCTTCCGCGGGTAAAAATCTTCGGTATTCTTGAAAGCGCCACGCAGCATCACATGAGCGCAGAAGATGTTTACAAGAAGCTTCTGGAGCAGGGTGACGACGTAGGGCTGGCGACCGTTTACCGTGTGTTGACCCAGTTCGAATCGGCAGGCCTTGTGCTGCGGCACAATTTTGAAGGCGGCCACGCGGTATTCGAAATGGCCAGCGAAGACCATCATGACCATATCGTATGTACTGAAACCGGAAAGGTCATCGAGTTTTTTGATCAGGTGATTGAAGATCGACAGCGAATCATTGCGGCCGAGCACGGTTATGAGATTGTCGATCACAGCCTGACGCTGTACGTAAAGCCCATTAAGTCATAAGCCAGCTCACGCTCAAGCATTTACCCAGGCGCAAAAAAAGGGACGGGCTTCTGGCCCGCCCCGAAAACTCTCGGAGTGGAGAGTGGAGTAGAGAGTAAAGAGTAAAGAGGAGGAATGCTGCTAGTGATGGGTTGCCTGTCCCTTGCTGTACATTTCTTTGGCGTGGGCAATGGTCTGTTCTGTCATATCCACGCCGCCCAGCATGCGGGCGACTTCGCTGATCCGGCCTTGGTCGTCCAGGGTTTCGATTTTCGAGAAGGTGGCTTCCAGCTCTATGAACTTACTAACGAACAGATGTTGATGGCACTGGGCTGCTACCTGCGGCAGGTGGGTAACACACAACACCTGACCGTTTTCCCCAAGTGCCCGCAGTAGTTTGCCCACGACTTCCGCCGTGCCGCCGCCAATGCCTACGTCTACTTCGTCGAACACCAATGTCGGTGTGGTAGAGGTTTGTGCTACCACCACTTGAATGGCCAGACTGATTCGCGACAGCTCGCCGCCGGAGGCGACTTTCGCCAGTGGTCGCGCTGGTTGGCCGGGATTGGCGCTAACCAGAAACTCGATGTCTTCGTGGCCATGAGCCGCCGGCTCGTCACGGTTGTCTGCCAGCTGCGTAACAAACTGCATATTGGGCATGCTCAGTTGAGCCAGTTCTGCCGCTACGCGAACGTCCAGATTCACCGCCGCGTGCTGGCGCAACTGTGTCAGTTTGTCGGCCAGTGCGTTGTATTCCAGTCGCTGCTCGTCCAATTCGGCCTGAAGCTGCTCCAGGCTGCCGGCGCCGCCGTCCAGATCGGCCAGCTCGCCGTTCAGCCGCTGGTGCAGTTCGAACAGTTGTTCGGGCATGATGCGATGCTTGCGCGCCATCTGATAAATCGCACTCAAGCGATCTTCTATTTCTGCCAGGCGTTGCGGGTCCGCTTCGTAATCGTCAACAAAGCGGCGCAGATTGTCGCCGGCTTCGCTGATTTGTATCTGCGCTTCGCTCAGCATCTGCAGGGTGTCGGCCAGTGCTGGAATTTCCGTTGGCAGCTGCTCAAGTTGCTGCAGCGCCTGGCGCACCAGTGAGGCAGCGCTGGTGTCGTCTTCGGAGCACAGTAAAGCCGCCTGATTGCTGTGGTGCAGAATAGTGTCAGCCTGGCTCAACTCTTGTTGCTGCTGCTCCTGCTGCTGCTGTTCGCCTTCTTGCAGGCCCAGGCGGTCCAGCTCTTCTACCTGATAGCGCAACAGTTGCAGCCGGGCTTCGGTTTCATCGGCATTGTTCTGGCGCTGGACCATTTTCTGGCGGGTTTTATTCCACCCGCTCCAGGCTTGACGGGTTTGCCCGGCCAGTTCATCGGCTCCGGCGTATTCATCCAGCAAGGTGCGGTGGGTATCTTTGCGCAATAAAGATTGATGTTGGTGCTGGCTGTGAATATCCATCAGCAGGCCGCCCAGTTCTTTCAGGTGGCTTAGCGGGCAGGGTTGGCCGTTGATGTAGGCGCGGGAGCGGCCGTCGCGGCTGATGGCGCGGCGTAAGATACAGTCGTTATGATCGTCCAGCTCTTGCTGTTCCAGCCAGCTGCGCGCAGCCGCAATAGCTGAAATATCGAAGGTGGCGGTAATGTCAGCCCGCTTCGCGCCATAACGCACGGCGCCAGCGTCTGCGCGTCCGCCCATGGTAAGGCCAAGCGCATCCAGCACAATTGATTTGCCGGCACCGGTTTCCCCGGTAAGGGCGGTCATGCCTTTATGGAAGTGCAGTTCCACCCGTTCCGCGATGGCGTAATTGGAAACCGTTAGCTGTGTGAGCATGCCGAAACCTCCGCTCTATCTATTATGCCATGTGTCTAAATACTGTTTTTTCATACAGTAACTGTGAATATATACAGTCTTTTTGATTGTTGCAAACTCCGTGGCGTCAACTTTGTTGCAAAATGCGTCGCGCATCGGTTGAAACTGCGTCGCGGGGCCCCATATCGACTTGCAAATACCTCTTTCCGGCCGTTATGGCGGTTATTCGAATTTAGATAGTGGGCCGTGGTCATACCGGTCGTGTTTTATTTACCAGGAGTAGTCATGAGCACTGACGAAAAACGCAACGAGCAATTTGCAGACGAGCTGCAACAAGCTGTAGACAATGCCGCAGAAGAAAACGCAGATGCAGCCGAGGCGGCGCCAGAAAGTTCTCCATCCGCCGACCTTGAAGCACTGCAGGCAAAGGTCCAGGAGTTTCAGGAGCAGGTGCTGCGTTCGCAGGCAGAAATGCAGAACGTACGCCGTCGCGCCGAAAACGACGTCGAAAAAGCTCACAAATTTGCGGTAGAAAAGTTCGTTAAGGAACTGCTGCCGGTGGTAGACAGTCTGGAAAAAGCGGTTGAAAGTACCGAGGGCCACGAATCTTCTGGTGACTTGGTGGCGTCTATTCGTCAAGGCGTGGAGCTTACCCTCGAGATGTTCCTGTCTGGCCTCAAGAAGTTCAACGTTGAGCGCCTGAATCCTGTCGGCGAACCGTTTGATCCGCAATATCACGAGGCGATGTCTATGGTGCCAGCGCCCAACGCTGAGCCAAACAGCGTGGTTGCGGTTATGCAGAAAGGCTATTTGTTGAATGGCAGGGTTGTGCGCCCAGCCATGGTGATGGTGGCCAAGCCCCAAGATGCACCAAAAATTGATGAGCAGGCTTGAAAAATAGCTTAAAGCGCCAATATAGTTTTTAACCAGAACAGTCCGGAGTGATCCTCCGGCCCCAGCATTCAGAAAGATTTGGAGTGACTCAATGAGCAAGATTATCGGTATTGACTTAGGCACAACCAACTCGTGCGTATCCGTTATGGACGGTGGCAAGGTTAAGGTTATTGAAAACTCTGAGGGCGACCGCACTACGCCGTCAATCGTTGCCTACACCGAAGACGGCGAAATTCTGGTGGGTCAATCTGCCAAGCGCCAAGCTGTTACCAACCCGTACAACACCCTTTACGCGATCAAGCGTTTAATTGGTCGTCGGTTTGAAGACGACGTTGTGCAAAAAGACATCAAAATGGTGCCTTACAAAATTGCCAAGGCCGACAACGGCGATGCGTGGGTAGATGTAAAAGGCCAGAAAATGGCGCCGCCGCAGATTTCCGCGGAAATTTTGAAAAAGATGAAGAAAACCGCCGAAGATTATTTGGGCGAGAAAGTGACTGAAGCTGTTATCACCGTTCCTGCATACTTTAACGATAGCCAGCGCCAAGCGACCAAAGATGCGGGCAAAATTGCCGGTTTGGACGTTAAGCGTATTATCAACGAGCCGACTGCTGCTGCTCTGGCTTATGGTATGGATAAAAAAGGCGGTGACCGCACCATCGCGGTTTACGACCTGGGTGGTGGTACTTTTGACCTGTCGATCATCGAAATTGCCGATGTAGACGGTGAGCACCAGTTTGAAGTGTTGGCCACCAACGGCGATACCTTCTTGGGTGGTGAAGATTTCGATATGAAAATCATCGAATTCCTGGCCGACCAGTTCAAGAAAGACAGCGGCATTGACCTGCGCGGCGATTCATTGGCCATGCAGCGCCTTAAAGAAGCCGGCGAGAAAGCTAAAATCGAGCTTTCCAGCAGCCAGCAGACCGACGTGAACTTGCCGTACATTACCGCTGATGCCAGCGGCCCCAAACACATGAACGTCAAGCTGACCCGTGCCAAGCTGGAATCCCTGGTGGAAGACCTGGTACAGCGTACTCTTGAGCCGTGTAAAGTGGCTGTGAAAGATTCAGGTTTGAGCATCGATCAGATCGACGAAGTAATTCTGGTGGGCGGCCAGACCCGCATGCCGCTGGTGCAGGAAAAAGTAAAAGAATTTTTCGGCAAAGAAGCCCGCAAAGACGTTAACCCGGACGAAGCCGTTGCCATGGGCGCCGCCATTCAGGCAGCCGTATTGTCTGGCGATGTGAAAGACGTACTACTGCTGGACGTTACCCCGCTGAGCCTGGGTATCGAAACCATGGGCGGTGTTGCCACATCGCTGATCGACAAGAACACTACGATTCCGACCAAGAAGTCGCAGACTTTCTCGACAGCGGACGACAGTCAAACAGCAGTAACCATTCACGTGGTTCAAGGCGAGCGTAAGCAAGCCTCGCAGAACAAGTCGCTGGGCCGTTTCGATTTGGCTGATATTCCGCCGGCACCGCGCGGCGTGCCGCAGATTGAAGTGACGTTCGACATCGATGCCAACGGCATTCTGAACGTGTCTGCAAAAGACAAAGCGACGGGTAAAGAGCAGTCCATCGTAATCAAGGCCTCTTCCGGCCTGAACGATGAGGAAATTGAAAAAATGGTGCGCGACGCTGAAGCCAATGCTGATGAAGACCGCAAGTTCGAAGAGCTGGTTCAGGCCCGCAATCAAGGCGATGCTATGGTTCACGCAGTGCGTAAAACCTTAAAGGACGCCGGCGATAAAGTCAGCGACAGCGAGAAAGAGTCGATTGAAGCGTCTGTGACTGAGCTTGAAGAAGCGCTGAAAGGTTCTGATAAGGACGACATCCAGGCTAAAACTGAGAAACTGACGGAAATTTCCGGCGAATTGGCCAAGAAGATGTACGCCGATCAGGCGGAGCAGGGTCAGCCGGCGGAAGGGCAGGAAAAGGCCCAGTCGAACACCGCTGATGACGCTGTTGACGCTGAGTTCGAAGAAGTGAAGGACGACGACAAGCGTTAATCGATTGACCTAGATTTTTGCCAGTAGTTGGAAAACGCGGGTCGCTCCCGCGTTTTCCTCGTTATAACCACGGGATTTGAAGCATGGCCAAGCGCGACTATTACGAGACTCTCGGCGTAAGCCGGGACGCGGACGACAAAGAAGTAAAGCGGGCGTATCGCAAGCTTGCAATGAAATATCACCCGGACCGCAACCCGGACGATAAAGACGCCGACAACAAATTCAAAGAAGCCAACGAGGCCTACGAAATACTCGCAGACGCCAACAAACGTGCGGCCTACGACCAGTTTGGTCATGCCGGCGTTGACGGCCAGGGTGGCGGTGGCTTTGGTGGCGGTAACGGGAATTTCTCGGATATTTTTGGCGACGTATTTGGCGATATTTTTGGGGGCGGTGGTGGCCGTGGCCGCAGCACCCGCGGCTCTGATCTACGCTATACCCTGGACCTGGACTTGGAAGAAGCCGTTAAAGGCAGAACGGTTAAAATCACCATTCCTGGCCATCGTGAATGCGAAACCTGTGATGGCAGTGGTGCCGAGAAGGGCTCGCGCCCGGAAGCCTGTGGTACCTGCAAAGGTATGGGTCAGGTACGTATGCAGCAGGGCTTTTTCACCGTGCAACAAGCGTGTCCGACCTGCCGTGGTGCAGGTAAGGTTATCAAGAATCCGTGCAGCAAGTGCCACGGCCAGGGCCGGGTGAAAGAAGAGAAAACCCTATCGGTTAAAGTGCCCCCCGGCGTGGATACCGGTGACCGCATCCGTTTGTCTGGTGAAGGCGAAATGGGCATAGAGGGCGGTCCTCCTGGCGACCTGTATGTGCAAATGGCCGTGCGCGAGCACTCCATCTTCACCCGTGACGGTCGTAACCTGTATTGTGAAGTACCTATCAGCATTGTTGATGCCGCTTTGGGCGGAGAGCTGGAAGTGCCTACGCTGGACGGCCGCGTAAAGCTCAAAATACCGGCTGAGACCCAAACCGGAAAACTGTTCCGCTTGCGCAACAAAGGCGTGGCACCTGTGCGTGGTGGCGGTGCTGGCGACTTGCTGTGTCGGGTGACCATCGAAACCCCGGTACGCCTGACCAAACGCCAGAAAGAACTGTTGCACGAGTTTCAGGATACTCTCGACAGCGATGACGGCGACCAGCACGGCCCGAAAAAAACATCGTGGTTTAGAGGTGTGAAGAGCTTCTTCGACGAAACCAAGTTCTGAGGTTGCGCAGAGGCGAGCACTAAGGACTTACATAGATGCAAGCATTGAGGGTTTATAGATGAAGGTAGCCATCATCGGCGCCGCGGGGCGCATGGGAAAAGTACTGATCGAAGCCGTTGACGGTACCGATGGCCTGCAACTGGGCGCGGCTATTGTTGAGCCCGGCAATAGCCTGATCGGCGCCGACGCTGGCGACATGACGGGCATCGGAAAAACCGGTGTCGCCATGGCGGGCAGCCTGGTGGACGTGAAAGATGATTTCGACGTGCTGATCGACTTTACCTTTCCGGATTTAACCCTGGAGAACGCCCGCTTCTGTCAGGCCCACGGTAAGTCCCACGTAATTGGCACCACCGGTTTATCTGATGCTGAAAAGCAGCAGCTGGCACAAGTGGCCGAAAACGTGCCGGTGGTGTTTGCCCCTAACATGAGTGTGGGCGTGAACGTAGTGTTGAACTTGCTGCGTACTGCGGCGGCCGCGCTGGGTGACGATTACGACGTTGAAATCATCGAAGCCCACCACCGTCACAAGAAAGACGCGCCCTCCGGCACGGCGCTGCGCATGGGCGAAGTGGTTGCCGATGCATTGGGTCGCAACTTGAAAGAATGCGCTGTTTACGGCCGTGAAGGCTTTACCGGCGAACGCACCCGCAAAGAAATCGGCTTTGAAACCATTCGCGCGGGCGACGTTGTGGGTGACCACACAGTGCTGTTTGCCACCGAAGGCGATCGCATTGAAATCACCCACAAAGCCAGCAGCCGTATGACGTTTGCCAAAGGCGCCATGCGTGCCGCACTGTGGCTGAAAGACAAACCGGCCGGCTTGTACGACATGCAGGATGTGTTGGAATTGAAGCAATAAAGCCATTGAGTGGATTCTTCGTGGACAAAAAGCGCCCAATTTTCTACAATAGGGCGCTTTAACTGCATCAAGCGTAGCTTTTACAGCGCCACGGGAAACCTCTTTTGTTCCCGTAGTACAAAACAGCGGGACGGAGCTATAACTCCCTCTCGCTTTTTTGCGACCTGAATTTGCGCCTACGCTCCCGTTCATGACGAACATGACGCCACTCGATGAGGATAGAAGCCTTGAGCACACCCGCAATCCTTGCACTCGCAGACGGCAGCCTGTTTTACGGCACCGCTATTGGCGCTGACGGCGAAACCAGCGGCGAAGTGGTGTTTAACACCGCCATGACCGGCTATCAGGAAATACTGACTGATCCTTCCTACGCTCGCCAGCTGGTAACACTGACGTATCCGCACATTGGTAACACCGGCGTAAATCCGGAAGACGTGGAATCAGACCGCGTACATGCCGCTGCTCTGATCATCCGCGACCTGCCGCTGGCAGCCAGTAATTGGCGCAGCACCCAGAGCTTGGATGGCTATTTACGCGACAACAATGTTGTGGGTATTGCCGATATTGACACCCGTCGCCTCACCCGCATCCTGCGCGACAAAGGCTCCCAGAGCGGTGCCGTTGTTGCCGGTGAAAGCGCCACTGCCGAACGCGCTCTGGAATTGGCTCAAGCCTTTCCGGGCCTGAAAGGAATGGACCTGGCGAAAGAAGTCAGCTCGAAAGACGTTAGCCACTGGACACAAACGGAGTGGGACCTGGTCAGCGGTTACGGCCAGCAGAAAAGCCCGCGCTTTAAAATCGTGGCTTACGATTACGGTATTAAACTGAATATCCTGCGCATGCTGGCATCGCGTGGTTGCGACATCACCGTTGTGCCGGCACAAACGCCTGCCGCCAAGGTGTTGGCGATGAATCCGGACGGCGTGTTTCTGTCTAACGGCCCCGGTGATCCTGAACCCTGTGATTACGCCATAAAGGCCATTCAGGACATTCTGGAAACCGACGTGCCGGTGTTTGGCATTTGCTTGGGGTACCAGCTCCTTGCCTTGGCCAGCGGTGCTAAAACCATGAAGATGAACCACGGCCACCACGGTGCTAACCATCCGGTGCAGTGCCTGGCTGACGGTACAGTCATGATCACTAGCCAGAACCACGGTTTTGCCGTAGACGAGGCTAGCCTGCCGGCGAATCTGGAGGCGACTCACAAGTCACTGTTTGATGGCACCCTGCAAGGTCTGCGCCGCACAGACAAAGCGGCGTTTAGCTTTCAGGGCCACCCGGAAGCCAGCCCTGGCCCGCACGACGTCGCGCCACTGTTTGACGAGTTTATCCGCTCGATGGAAGCCCGGCGCGCCTAAAGTAAAGGCGAGCGAGGCCTGTTATTGGCCTCGCGTAAAACAGGCGCTGCGCACCGCGCTGCAAGAAATTAAAGTTGCTGACAGGTTGATCAAGACATGCCAAAACGTACCGATATTAAAAGCATTCTGATCCTGGGCGCTGGCCCCATTGTGATCGGGCAGGCGTGCGAATTCGACTATTCCGGCGCCCAGGCCTGTAAGGCTCTGCGCGAGGAGGGTTACCGGGTGATACTGGTTAACTCCAACCCGGCAACCATCATGACCGACCCGGCCATGGCCGATGCCACCTACATCGAGCCGATTATCTGGTCAACGGTTGCCAAGATTATCGAAAAAGAAAGGCCCGATGCTCTGCTGCCAACCATGGGTGGGCAAACGGCGCTGAATTGCGCGCTGGATCTGGAAAAGCACGGCGTGTTGGCTAAATACGGCGTCGAAATGATCGGTGCTAACGCCGACACCATCGACAAAGCTGAAGACCGCAGTCGTTTCGACAAGGCAATGAAATCCATAGGTCTTGAGTGTCCCCGTGCCGACATTGCTCATAATCTTGAAGAAGCCCACCGCATTGCCGACAAGGTTGGTTTTCCGTGCATTATTCGGCCTTCGTTTACTATGGGCGGCTCCGGCGGCGGGATTGCGTACAACCGCGACGAATTCGAAGAAATCTGCATTCGCGGGCTCGATCTGTCGCCTACCAACGAACTGTTGATCGACGAATCTCTGATCGGCTGGAAAGAATACGAAATGGAAGTGGTGCGCGACAAAAACGATAACTGCATTATCGTGTGTGCCATTGAAAACTTCGACGCCATGGGCGTACACACCGGCGATTCCATCACCGTGGCACCGGCGCAAACCCTGACCGACAAAGAATACCAAATCATGCGTAACGCCTCGCTGGCGGTGCTGCGTGAAATTGGCGTGGAAACGGGCGGCTCCAACGTACAGTTTGGCATTCATCCGGACACCGGCCGCATGGTGGTGATCGAAATGAACCCGCGGGTATCGCGCTCCTCTGCGCTGGCGTCCAAAGCCACGGGCTTCCCCATTGCCAAAGTGGCGGCCAAGCTGGCGATCGGTTACACCCTGGACGAGTTGAAGAACGACATTACCGGCGGCATTACCCCCGCTTCGTTCGAGCCCAGCATTGATTACGTGGTGACCAAGATTCCACGGTTCACCTTTGAAAAATTCCCCCAGGCCGACGCCCGCCTGACCACCCAGATGAAATCGGTGGGTGAGGTGATGGCCATTGGCCGCACCTTCCAGGAATCGCTGCAGAAAGCTCTGCGCGGTCTTGAAGTAGGCTCCGACGGCTTTGATAAAATGCTGCCGGAATTTGACAGCGAAGAAAGCCAGCAAACCCTGACCCGCGAACTGAACGTGCCAGGTGCCGAGCGCATCTGGTACATCGGTGATGCCTTCCGCGCGGGCCAGAGTGTTGCGGATATATTTCGCCAGACCCACGTAGATCCCTGGTACCTGGTGCAGATTGAAGACCTGATTAAAGAAGAGCAGGCGCTGCAGGCGTCTGGCAAGACCGAGCTGGACCACGCCACCCTGTTTCGCCTGAAGCGTAAGGGCTTCTCCGACGCGCGCTTGGCGAAGCTGATGGGCGTGAAAGAAGACGCCTTCCGCGCCATGCGCCACGGGCTGGGTATTCGTCCGGTGTATAAGCGCGTAGACACGTGTGCTGCGGAATTTGCCTCCGACACCGCCTACATGTATTCCAGCTATGAAGAAGAATGCGAGTCGAAACCGACTGACCGCGAAAAGATCGTGGTGATTGGCGGCGGCCCCAACCGTATTGGTCAGGGCATCGAGTTTGATTACTGCTGCGTACATGCGGCTCTGGCGATGCGTGAAGATGGTTATGAAACCATCATGATTAACTGCAACCCGGAAACCGTGTCGACCGATTACGATACCTCTGATCGCCTGTATTTTGAACCGATCACCCTGGAAGACGTGCTGGAAATTATTCACGTTGAGAAACCCAAAGGTGTGATTGTTCAATACGGTGGTCAAACCCCGTTGAAGCTGGCCCGCGGCCTCGAAGCCGCTGGTGTGCCCATTATTGGCACCAGCCCGGACGCCATTGATTGCGCCGAAGACCGTGAGCGGTTTCAGAAGCTGATCACTGAACTGGGTCTGAAGCAGCCCGAGAACGCCACCGTGCGCAGCCATCAAGAAGGCATTGTCGCCGCTCGCAAGATTGGTTACCCGCTAGTGGTCCGCCCGTCTTACGTGCTGGGTGGCCGCGCCATGGAAATCGTGTATGGCGAAGACGAACTGGAGCGATACATGCGCAACGCGGTGCTGGTATCTAACGACAGCCCGGTATTGCTGGACCACTTCCTGAACGCCGCGATAGAGGTAGATATAGACGCTATTTGCGACGGCAAAGACGTGGTCATTGGCGGTATCATGCAGCACATAGAACAGGCCGGTATTCATTCCGGTGATTCTGCTTGCTCACTGCCGCCATACAGCTTGCCCGCTGATGTTCAGAACGCCATGCGCGACGCGGTCAAACAGATGGCGCTGGCGCTAAATGTGGTCGGTCTGATGAACGTGCAGTTAGCCTGGCAAGACGGTGAAATCTACGTCATTGAAGTGAACCCCCGTGCCTCGCGTACCGTGCCGTTTGTGTCCAAGGCCATCGGCGTGTCCTTGGCCAAAGTGGCCGCGCGGGTTATGGCCGGCACATCGCTGGCGGAGCAAGGCTTTACCCAAGAAATTATACCGGCGCATTACTCGGTGAAAGAGTCGGTGTTCCCGTTCAACAAGTTCCCTGCGGTTGATCCGATTCTCGGGCCGGAAATGAAGTCTACTGGCGAGGTGATGGGCATCGGCGACAGCTTTGACGAAGCCTTCGGCAAAGCCGTACTGGCTGCCGGCGAGCGTCTGCCATCTCAGGGTGTCGCTTTCATGTCGTTGCGCGATGTCGATAAGCACGGCGCTGAACGTGTAGCGCGTTCGTTGGTCGAATGCGGCTTCAAGATAATTGCCACCACCGGCACTGCCGCCGCCCTGCGCAAAGCGGGTGTTGAAGCAGGGTTAGTGAACAAGGTTCATGAGGGTCGCCCGCACATTGTGGATGCCATTAAAAATGGCAAAGTTCAACTCGTGATCAACACCACTGACGGCCGTAAAGCGGTGTCGGATTCGTCCCAGATCCGCCAGTCCGCGTTGCAGGCTAAGATCAGTTACACCACCACCCTGGCAGGTGGCGAAGCCTTCTGCCGGGCCATCAAGTTTGGTCCGGAGCGTACGGTTCGCCGCCTTCAGGATTTGCACTCAGGAAAATAAAATTATGTCGGCAAGAGTACCAATGACCACGTTGGGCGAAGCACGCCTGCGTGCCGAGCTGCAGAAGCTGAAATCGAAAGATCGTCCGCGCGTCATTGCTTCCATCGCTACCGCACGTGAACACGGCGATCTGAAGGAAAACGCGGAATACCACGCTGCCCGTGATCAGCAAAGTTTTATTGAAGGCCGGATCCAGGAAATTGAAGGTAAGCTCGGTGGCGCTCAGGTGATTGATGTCACCACCATCGAAAACACCGGTAAAGTGATTTTTGGTACTACCGTTCACCTGCTGAATACGGACACCGATAAACAGGTTATATACCAGATTGTTGGTGAAGACGAAGCGGATATTAAAGACGGTAAAATTTCGGTGTCGTCACCCATTGCCCGTGCACTGGTAGGCCGCAGAGGAGGCGATGTAGTCGCCATTCGCGTGCCGTCTGGCACAGTGGAATATGAAATTGAGAAGGTTGAGTACATCTGATTAGCGATGTGACTTACACAAAAAAGCCGGTCTGGAATTTCCGACCGGCTTTTTTGTGTCTGCTGTATGCGCAACCTGCGCCTTGGTCAGTGCTTAAGGCGCAACAAATTGGACAGCTTGGGGTTTGGTGTCTTGGCGCGGCGCAAAATCACAGCAATTTTACCAATGGTCTGAACGACTTCAGCCTTGGCGTCGGCACACAGTTCGGTCACCGCCTGTTGGCGTGTTTCGCGATCCTGGCTAGCGATTTTTATCTTGATCAGCTCGTGGTCGTTCAATGCCCGCTCCAGTTCTTCCTGAAGGTTTTCGGTCAGGCCCTTATCACCTACAATAATGACCGGTTTCAAATTGTGGGCGATCGCCCGGTATTCCCGGCGCTGTTCTGGTGAAAGGCTCATGATGCAATCTCTTTATAGCGGCAATTAACAAAAGGTCAGCACTCGTTGTGCTGCCGTCAACGTATAATGTTGGGATTGTAGCAGAAAGTGCGGCAAGAAAAATTGCCGTTAACACTTATCGCGCGGGCCTTTTTGGCCCATTAATGGAACGATACCTGCTCCAATCAGTCGAATCCTTTGGTGGTGGTATTGCAATTCGTTATCAAGTCCCCCACTTAAAGAATTCAGGTATTTCGGTTGCTGGCACCCGCAGCCAGAAATGACCGGCAAGTTTGGTGACAGCAAGGCCATTTCTGGTGAACGGCCGTAGAAATGGTGTAAGGTGTCGAAAAAGGGCGTGCCATGGCGCAGCCCGGCAATTCACAGGTGGTGATCCTTGAACAATATGGCAAAAAATCTGGTTTTATGGCTGGTAATAGCCGCAGTGCTACTGATGGTATTTCAGAATTTCACTCCTACCACCAGTGGCCAACAAGTCAACTATTCCCAGTTTGTGGAGATGGTTCAACAGGGCCGGGTAAATCAGGTCACTATTGACGGCCTGCAGATTGAGGGTATACGCCCCGACGGTTCACAGTTCCAGACGGTCCGCCCGCAAGTGGCTGACAACAAGCTGATGGACGATCTGCTGGCCAACAGCGTTGAGGTGATCGGTAAGGAACCCGAGCGCCAGAGCCTGTGGACCCAATTGCTGGTCGCCGCATTCCCGATCCTCATCATTATTGCGCTGTTCGTATTCTTTATGCGGCAGATGCAAGGTGGTGCTGGCGGTAAAGGCGGTCCTATGTCGTTTGGCAAGAGCAAAGCTCGCCTGATGAGCGAAGATCAGATCAAGAATACTTTTGCGGATGTGGCAGGCGTAGACGAAGCCAAAGAAGATGTAAAAGAACTGGTGGATTTCCTGCGCGATCCTAGCCGGTTTCAGCGCCTGGGTGGTCGTATCCCCCGCGGCGTTCTAATGATCGGCCCTCCGGGTACGGGTAAAACCCTGTTGGCAAAAGCCATCGCCGGGGAAGCGAAAGTCCCGTTCTTCTCGATCTCCGGTTCAGATTTTGTCGAAATGTTCGTCGGCGTGGGGGCATCCCGTGTACGCGACATGTTTGAGCAGGCCAAGAAGCAAAGCCCGTGCATCATCTTTATTGACGAGATTGATGCGGTTGGTCGCCACCGTGGCGCCGGCATGGGCGGCGGGCACGACGAGCGCGAGCAAACGCTGAATCAGCTGCTGGTGGAAATGGACGGTTTTGAAGGCAACGAAGGCGTTATCGTCATTGCCGCCACCAACCGCCCGGACGTTCTGGACCCTGCATTGCTGCGCCCCGGCCGTTTTGACCGCCAGGTAATGGTGAGCTTGCCAGACATTCTGGGTCGCGAGCAGATTTTGAAAGTTCACATGAAAAAAGTGCCGTTGGATGACGATATCAATCCTGCCGTCATCGCTCGTGGCACCCCAGGTTTCTCCGGTGCGGATTTGGCTAACCTGGTGAACGAGGCTGCGCTCTTTGCAGCCCGTCGCAACCAGCGCCTTGTCTCTATGGAAGAGCTCGAATTGGCGAAGGACAAAATCATGATGGGCGCGGAACGCAAGTCCATGGTGATGAACGAAAAAGAGAAACTGAACACCGCGTATCACGAGTCTGGCCACGCCATTGTTGGGCGCCTGATGCCAGAGCACGATCCCGTGTACAAAGTGAGTATTATACCTCGCGGCCGTGCTTTGGGTGTAACTATGTTCTTGCCGGAAGAAGACAGGTACAGCCATTCCAAACGCTTCCTTCATGGCCAGATCAGCAGTTTGTTTGGTGGCCGCATCGCTGAAGAGCTCACATTGGGTGCAGACGGTGTCACCACCGGTGCCTCTAATGACATTGAGCGGGCGACCAGTCTGGCTCGCAACATGGTGACCCGCTGGGGTCTGTCGGAAAAGTTGGGCCCGCTGCAGTACGGTAGTGAGAATGATGAACCGTTCCTGGGTCGTACCGCTGGGCAACAACAAACAGTGTACTCGCCGGAAACCGCGCAGCGTATCGATGAAGAAGTGCGTAATATCATTGATACCTGTTACGAGACCGCCCGCAACGTATTGGTCGAGAATCGCGGTAAGCTGGACTTGATGGCCGAAGCTCTTATGAAGTACGAGACTATTGATCGGCTCCAGATCGACGATATCATGGAAGGCCGTGTTGCCCGTACGCCAAAAGGCTGGGACGATCGGGGTGGTTCTTCGGGTGGCGAGGCTACTTCAATAGACAAAGAAGGTCCTTCGACTGAAGGCAACGTTAATGGCAAAGCCGGCGACGATTCTCCAGGTGGCGTTGGCCGCCCGGCCGGAGAGCACTGAGAGATCTGTCACGCGCTAGTTAGGAAGAAGTAGAAAACGCCGCCCGCTTTGGGGCGGCGTTTTTCATTGTAAGGCCCCCAAATTATTCGCCGAGGTTGGAATGAAGATGAATTTTGCCGGGCGCACGCTGGACATGGCTCAGTGTCACGTAATGGGCGTGCTGAATGTAACGCCTGATTCGTTTTCCGACGGTGGTCGGTTTGATCGCCCGCAGCAGGCTCTGGCCCATGCCCGCCAAATGGTTAAAGACGGCGCCCGTTTTATTGATGTGGGCGGCGAGTCTACCCGTCCTGGTGCCAAGCCTGTCAGTCTGCAACAAGAGCTGGACCGGGTGTGCCCGGTGGTAGAGGCCATTGCCGGCGAACTGGACGTGGTGATTTCCGTAGACACCAGTTCGCCGCAGGTGATGACTCAAACTGCGGCCTTGGGTGCCGGGCTGATTAATGACGTGCGAGCGCTAACCCGCGAAGGCGCCTTACAGGCTGCCGCAAACACCGGTTTGCCGGTGTGCCTGATGCACAGCCAGGGCGAGCCGGATACCATGCAGAATAACCCGCAGTATCAGGATGTGTGCGCACAGGTCATTTTGTTTCTGACACAGCGAATACTCGCGGCACAGGGCGCCGGCATTGATTCTTCAAGAATCATGCTGGATTTGGGTTTCGGTTTTGGCAAAAGCCTGGAGCATAATTTGCAGCTGCTTGCGCGGGCAGAGCAATTTACTGTTTTGGGGTATCCTCTTTTGTTGGGGCTGTCGCGCAAATCTATGTTGGGCGCTATTACTGGTCGCAATGTGGAAGAAAGGTTGCCGGCAAGCCTTGCTACCGCGACAATATGTGCCATGAAAGGCGCGAGTGTTGTGCGTGTGCATGACGTTCGGGAAACGATAGATGTCGTTAAAATGGCGGCGGCGATCAAAGGAGCGGTGTGATGTCAGGCAGGCAGTATTTTGGTACCGATGGAATTCGTGGCCACGTCGGTGAGGGCCCTATTACTCCTGAGTTCATGTTGCGTTTGGGGTGGGCTGCAGGCCAGGCGTTTAAACGCGAGGGTCAGCGTAACAGCGTAATGATCGGCAAAGACACCCGGCTGTCAGGCTACATGTTTGAATCTGCGCTCGAAGCCGGCCTGGCTGCAGCAGGGGTAGACGTAAAGCTGCTGGGCCCTATGCCAACACCGGCTATCGCCTACCTTACGCGCACATTCCGCGCTTCGGCCGGTATTGTGATCAGTGCTTCGCACAATCCTCATTACGACAACGGTATCAAATTCTTCTCGGCAGACGGCACCAAGCTGGATGACGCCTTGGAAGCCGAAATCGAGCACTGGCTGGAACAACCGCTGACGGTGTGTGATTCGGCAGAACTCGGCAAAGCGTCGCGCATTGATGACGCCCCCGGCCGCTACATAGAATTTTGTAAAAGTACCGTGCCCAATGAATTTACTCTGGAAGGCATGAGCATTGTTTTGGACTGCGCTCACGGAGCTACCTATCACGTTGCGCCAAAAGTGTTTCGTGAGTTGGGAGCGAACGTATCGGTGATTGGCGCAGCACCCGATGGTCTTAATATTAACCTCAATGTGGGCTCAACCTACCTTGCAGGTCTGAGTCAGGCGGTTCTAGACAGAAAAGCCGATCTGGGGATAGCCTTTGATGGCGACGGTGACCGCGTGCTTATGGTCGACCGTGACGGGTCCGAAGTAGACGGCGATGAGCTGTTGTATGTGATTGCCTCACAGCGCCATGCCGAAGGCCGCCTGAAAGGCGGTGTGGTGGGTACCCTGATGACCAATCTTGGCGTTGAGTTGGCGTTGAAGGAGCTGGGGATTGAGTTCGAACGCGTCAACGTGGGTGACCGCTACGTGATGGAGCGGCTGTTGGCTAAGGGCTGGTTCCTGGGTGGCGAAGGTTCTGGTCACATGGTAATTCGTGACTGTACCAGCACCGGCGACGGCATTGTGTCGGCGCTTCAGGTGATGCTCGCTATCTGGAAATCAGGTAAAACCCTGGCTGAAATTCGCCGGGGTATGTGCAAGCTGCCGCAGACCATGATCAATGTGCGAGTGACCAAGCGCTTCAACCCACTTGAGCGCGAAGATATTGTGGCCGCTGTAAGTCGCGCCGAAGCCGAGCTCGGCAGCGACGGCCGGGTGTTGTTGCGGGCATCTGGCACCGAGCCACTAATTCGAGTCATGACAGAAGGTCAGGATGCCGAGGTGATTGAGCGCATTGCCCGGCAACTAGCGAAGGTGGTGGAAAGCTCGATTTCCTGATCAGAGTCAGCGGCAAGCAGTTGTTTGGCCTTGGGGTGTGGGGTATAGTTCGCATCTCTTTTCGGCGGACTCACCCCGCCGCTTGCGAATGAATAAAGGTGTGTTATGCGTCGTCGCATTGTAGCCGGAAATTGGAAAATGAACGGGTCCCAAAGCCTGGTCAACGAGTTGGTTGGCCCGGTTGCACAGCAGGTGCGCGAATTGGGTATTGAGGCGGTTGTTTTCCCGCCCGCGCTCTATGTTTCCGCGGTGATTCAGGCTGCTAACAACGCAATTGCAGTGGGCGTGCAAAATGTCAGTGAGAAGGCAAAGGGCGCCTACACCGGCGAGCTCTCCGCACCTATGGCAGCCGATGTCGGTTGTCGTTATGGTTTGGTGGGCCACTCCGAGCGACGTCAGCTGTTTGGCGAAACTGATGCGCAGGTGGCGGTAAAAACCGAGCAGCTGCTGAATGCAGGCTTGAACGCCATCGTGTGCGTGGGGGAGACTCTGGAACAGCGCGAAGCCGGGCAGGCCGAAACAGTCGTTGCCACCCAGGTGCGTGACGGTTTGAGCAAAGTGACACCAGAGCAATGGGGGCAGATTGTGGTTGCTTATGAGCCTGTTTGGGCCATAGGCACTGGCAAGACCGCCACCGGCGAAGACGCCCAAGCCATGCATAAGGCCATTCGTGGCGTACTGGCAAATATGGGTGCTCCAGCCGAATCCATTTCTTTGCTTTACGGCGGCAGCGTAAAAGCGGATAATGCAGCCGCACTTTTCGCTGAGCCGGATATAGACGGCGGATTGATCGGCGGTGCGTCTTTGAGTACAACAGATTTTGTCAGTATCTGCCAGGCGCTGCCGACAGATACCCATTGTTAAAGGTTTGCGAGCGTCTTTATGGATTTGATGGAAACTTTGATCGTTGTCCTGCACGTGGTTATTGCCGTGGCTCTGGTGGGTCTGGTGCTGATCCAGCAGGGCAAGGGCGCTGACGCCGGTGCAGCCTTTGGTGGCGGAGCGTCGCAGACCGTGTTTGGCAGCCAGGGCAGTGGTAGCTTTTTGACCCGCTTCACGACCTTTTTGGCCATCGCGTTTTTTGTAACAAGTTTTACGTTGGCGATTTTCGCCAAGCAGCGCGCTGAAGTAGCGGGTCAAGCTGGTATTCCGATGGTTCAGGAATCCCAGCCTTCCGCTGTAGATCCTGCCAGCGAAACCGGCGGCGGGCAGAGCGATCTGCCTGGCCTGGAGTAACCGAATTGCCCAAGTGGTGGAACTGGTAGACACGCCATCTTGAGGGGGTGGTAGCGAAAGCTGTGCCGGTTCGAGTCCGGCCTTGGGCACCATATGCAGTGAAAAAATGGCCTGGTTTTCTAGGCCATTTTTTTGGTCAGTCCTTGACCAGTGAGGTCTGCGGCTCTATACTCCGCCGCAGATTGGGTGCAGTCGAAGTTTGGCTGGCGTCCGGCAGGCAAAGTGTCTGCTAGCATTAGGCGCTGTTTAATCGTGCTTTTTGCGAGTTCTCGCAACAAACAGCCTTTATATCGTGGGCCGTTTGACAAAGGGGCCTGGCGCATCAGGTCCTGGTGCATAAAAAGGGCTGATACACAGCCCTTTTTTTGTTTTTGTAGTCAGCAAATTCTGAATACGGAGATGGCGTAACTTGTCAGCCAAGATTAAACAGTTGGAAGACATTCTGCGGCCGGTGGTTGAAGGCCTCGGCTATGAATACTGGGGTATTGAATTCCGCGCGCGCGGCCACGAATCATTGTTGCGGCTTTTTATTGATGATGTCGAAAAAGGCATCGGCATTGAAGATTGCGAAAAAGTCAGTCGCCAGGTCAGCAGTGTCATGGATGTGGAAGACCCCATACAGAGCGAATACACGCTGGAAGTATCATCGCCTGGAATGGATCGTCCGCTGTTCGAATTGGCTCAGTATCAGGCGTTCGTCGGGCACAAAGTGCAAATCCGTTTGCGTATGGCGTTTGAAGGTCGGCGCAAGTTTCAGGGTTTGCTGAACGGTATTGAAGGCGACGATGTGATTGTGGTGGTTGATGACCACGAATATCTGTTGCCATTCGACAGTATCGACAAGGCGAACATCGTTCCGGTATTCGAGTGACGCACTCTTTGAGCAACACTCTATTCGAGTGACCTTTTATTTGAGTGATGCATGCGAATACATTAAATGGACGCACAGAATATTTTGAAGGCAGGGTAATTCAATGAGTAAAGAGATCTTGCTGGTGGTCGAATCCGTCTCGAACGAAAAAGGTGTCGAGAAAGACGTGATTTTTGAAGCCATCGAATTGGCGCTGGCCACCGCCGCCAAAAAACGCTTCGAAGACGAAGATGCCGATATCCGGGTTTCGATTGATCGCCGTACTGGTGAATACGATACCTTTCGCCGCTGGTTGGTGGTCGATAACGACGCCGTTCCGGCGCTAGGCACCGAGCTGACCTTTCAGGAAGCTGAAGACATCAGCCCTGACCTGCAGCCTGGCGACATGCACGAAGAACAGATCGACTCGGTCGCTTTCGGCCGCATTGGCGCTCAGGCGGCCAAACAGATCATCTTCCAAAAAGTGCGTGAAGCCGAGCGTGCCAAGATTGTAGACAGCTATCGCGGTCGCGTTGGTGAGTTGGTTTCCGGCACCGTGAAGAAAGTGACCCGCGACAACGTGATTGTTGACCTGGGAAATAACGCTGAAGCGTTGCTGCCCCGCGAACACCTGATTGCACGGGAAACTTTCCGCATGGGCGACCGGGTTCGCTCTTTGCTGCTGGAAATCCGCACCGACCACCGCGGCCCGCAGCTGATTCTGAGCCGCTCTGACTCGAAGATGTTGATTGAGCTGTTCCGTATTGAAGTGCCCGAAATTGCTGAAGAGCTGATCGAGATCCGTGGCGCTGCCCGTGATCCCGGCTCGCGCGCAAAAATTGCGGTAAAAACCAACGATCGCCGTATTGATCCGGTAGGCGCTTGTGTAGGGATGCGTGGTTCTCGGGTTCAGGCCGTATCTAACGAGTTGAATGGCGAGCGTGTTGACATAGTGCTGTGGGACGACAACCCCGCGCAACTGGTTATTAACGCTATGGCGCCGGCCGAAGTGGCCTCTATTGTGATGGACGAAGACCGTCACACGATGGATGTAGCGGTTGCAGCGGACAATCTGGCTCAGGCCATTGGCCGTAACGGTCAGAACGTGCGCTTGGCCACCGAACTAACCGGCTGGACTCTGAACGTAATGACCGAAGAGGAAGCTGGCGAGCGCCAGGAACAAGAGCAGGGCCGCCTGTTGGAGCACTTTACCAAGCATCTGGATATCGATGAAGAATTCGCCGGCGTGCTGATTGATGAAGGTTTTAGCTCAATTGAAGAAGTGGCTTACATTCCGATGGAGGAAATGCTGGCGATTGAGGGATTCGACGAAGAAACCGTCACCGAACTGCGCAAGCGTGCCAAAGACGCATTATTGAATCAGGCTCTGGCCAACGAAGAAGCGTTGGATGGTGCTGAGCCGGCTGAAGATTTGCTGGCAATGGAAGGCATAGACCGCGGCTTGGCGTTCAAGCTCGCAGGCATGGGCATACGCACCATGGAAGATCTGGCGGAGCAGTCGGTTGATGACTTGCTTGAAATTGAAGGCATGAATGAAGAGCGTGCAGGTCAGTTAATTATGACAGCACGTGCCCCCTGGTTTGAAGACCAGGCCTAATTCGGGAGGAGGACCAGTATGGCGGAAGTAACGGTAAAACAACTGGCCGAAGATGTAGGCGCTCCCGTGGATCGTTTACTGAAGCAGATTGTGGAAGCAGGCTTGAAAGCGCGTTCTGAGAACGACGCAGTTTCCGGCGACGAGAAACAGCAGCTGCTGACGTATCTGCGCAAGAACCACGGTGACAGTGAGGCCGAGCCTCAGAAAATCACCTTGAAGCGCAAAACAACCACCACGTTGAAAGCCGGCAAGGCTAAATCCGTGAATGTTGAGGTTCGCAAGCGCCGCACGTACATCAAACGCGCGGAAACGCAGTCAGACGAAGCGGAAGAAACAGTGGTGGAAGCGCCGGTCACTTCAGTTGAAGCAACCACAGCGGCTGAAACACCGGTTACAGCGACGGAAACTGTGATCGAAGCCAAGGTTGAAGACACCAACTCTGAAACAGTCAAAGCAGAGCCGGTTGCGGCTGAGCCAGTGGCAGAGAAGGCAGAAAAGCCGGCTGTAATAGCGCCGGCAGACATGCCGATACCTCCGCCTGAAGGCGATGCTAAGGACCGCAAGCCGAAGAAAAAGAAAGAAAACGTTCGCGAACGTAGCGATGATAACGACGACGGCAAGCCGAAGAAGAAATCGGCCGGGCATCGTGGCCCTCGTGGCCGCGCTCAGG
Organism: Marinobacter sp. M1C; assembly: GCF_023314135.1. NCBI lineage: Bacteria > Pseudomonadati > Pseudomonadota > Gammaproteobacteria > Pseudomonadales > Marinobacteraceae > Marinobacter > Marinobacter sp. M1C. Next base: position 4,074,483 of record NZ_CP092289.1, on the reverse strand, counting down.
ATTCGCCGCGGGTTACTTCGGACGAGGAAGACACCAAGCTTCGCAAGCCGCTGCGTTCGAAAAAGAAACCTAAAGAGAAGCAACACGCCTTCGAGAGGCCGACCAAACCTATGGTCAAAGAAGTAGAAGTTCCCGAACTGATCACCGTGGGCGATCTTGCTCATCTTATGTCTGTGAAATCCGTTGACGTGATCAAAACCCTGATGGGTATGGGCATAATGGCCACTATTAATCAGCCCTTGGAGCAGGAAACTGCCATCCTGGTGGTGACGGAGCTGGGCCATACCGCCAAAGCAATCAGTGACGACGCCTTCGAAGAGGCCGTGCTGAGCGAGTTCAGCAGCCAAGAAGGTCAGGAACAAGTTAAACGCGCACCGGTTGTGAGCGTAATGGGTCACGTTGACCATGGTAAAACCTCGCTACTGGATTACATCCGCCGCACCAAGGTTGCGTCTGGCGAGACGGGTGGTATTACCCAGCACATTGGTGCGTACCACGTAAAAACCGACCACGGCATGGTTTCCTTTCTGGATACCCCGGGCCACGCGGCGTTTACCGCCATGCGTGCTCGTGGTGCCCAGTGTACCGACATCGTGATTTTGGTGGTGGCGTCTGACGACGGCGTTATGCCGCAGACCAAAGAAGCGGTTGAACACGCTCGTGCGGCCGGTGTGCCCATCGTGGTAGCTATTACCAAGATGGACAAAGAAGATGCCGATTTGGATCGCGTCAAAAACGAGTTGTCTGCCATTAACGTGATTCCGGAAGAGTGGGGCGGCGACGTACAGTTCGTGCCTATTTCTTCCAAGACCGGTGACGGCGTAGACAATCTGCTGGAAGCGGTATTGCTGCAAGCTGAAATTCTTGAGCTGCAGGCGTCTCCGTCTGCACCCGCCCAAGGCGTTGTGGTTGAATCCAGCCTTGAGCGTGGCCGCGGTTCAGTGGCTACCGTACTGGTTCAGAACGGTACTTTGCGCCAAGGCGATATGGTTGTTGCAGGTTCTTTCTTCGGGAAAGTGCGCGCAATGACCGACGAAGCTGGCAAGCAGGTTAAAGACGCGGGTCCTTCTATTCCGGTAGAGGTTCTGGGCTTGAATGGCACGCCCAACGCTGGCGACGAATTCTTCGTTGTAGCCGATGAGCGCAAGGCCAAAGAGCTGGCTGAGTTCCGCCACGTTCGTGAACGCGAGCAGCGTTTACAGCGTCAGCAGGCAGCCAAACTGGAAAACCTGTTCGAGAATATGGGCAAAGAGCAGGTGAAGACCCTGAACGTGGTATTGAAAACCGACGTTCGTGGTTCGCTGGAAGCCATTACCCGTTCGCTACAGGATCTGGGCAACGAAGAAGTACAGGTGAAGATTGTATCTTCGGGTGTGGGCGGAATAGCCGAAACCGACATCAGCTTGGCCGTGGCCACCAGTGCCGTGATCTTTGGCTTTAACGTGCGCGCCGATAACGCCGCCAAGCGCCTGGTTGAACAGGAAGGCCTGGATTTACGCTACTACAGCATTATCTACAACCTGTTGGACGACGTGAAAGCGGCTCTGACTGGCATGCTGGCACCGGAATTCCGCGAAGACATCATCGGCATTGCCGACGTACGCGACGTGTTCCGTTCGCCGAAGTTTGGCCAGGTGGCCGGTTGTATGGTGACTGAAGGCAACGTGTACCGTAACAAACCGATTCGCGTACTGCGTGACAACGTAGTGATCTTTGAAGGCGAGCTGGAATCCCTGCGCCGCTTCAAAGACGACGTGCCAGAAGTACGTAACGGTATGGAATGCGGTATTGGCGTGAAAGGCTACGACGTGAAAGTGGGCGACCAAATCGAAGTATTCGATCGTATTCGGGTTGAGCGCAAGCTTGAATCCACGGGGGCCTAATGGCTAGGGGGTCCAATGGCTAGAGAATTCAGTCGTATTGATCGCATTGGCGATCAGATGCAGCGTGAACTGGCCCAGCTCATCCAGCGGGAGATTAAAGACCCGCGGGTGGGCATGATCACGGTCAATGCAGTTAAGGTAAGCCGTGATCTGGGTTACGCCGACATTTACGTGTCCTTGCTGACTACTGAAGAGCTTGGCGCAGAGTCGCCAGAGGTGAAAGAATCTCTGACGGTACTGAACAAGGCATCCGGGTTTCTGCGCGGCCAGGTTGGCCGTGCGATGAAGCTGCGTGTGGTGCCTCTTCTGCGCTTTCACTTTGATGAACTGCAGGGTTACAGCCGCCGCCTGGATGGCCTGATTCGCAAAGCCGTGGGTGATCAGCCCGCGGTTAGTGATGACAGCGGCAGCGCTGACAACAGTGCTGCCGATGGTCCTGTTGGTGATCTTGTTGATGGCCAAAACAATCCGGAGTCCAACGTTTGAGCCGCCGCCACAAAGGCCGCGACGTTAATGGCATTTTGGTGATCGACAAGCCTCTGGGTTTAACCTCCAATGGCATTTTGCAGCAGGTTAAACGGTTATATGGGGCGGCCAAAGCCGGCCACACCGGAGCCTTAGATCCGCTGGCCACCGGTGTATTACCGCTGTGCTTCGGCGAGGCCACCAAGTTTTCGCAGACCATGCTAGACAGCGACAAAGCCTACATTGCGACCGCCCGCTTGGGCGAACGCACCGAAACCGGTGATAGCGAAGGCTCTGTGGTAGAAACCCGACCCGTGCCGGAAGGCCTGAACGCTGACATTTTAGAGCCCCTGTTGGACCGCTTTCGCGGCGATATCCAGCAGGTGCCTTCGATGTATTCGGCGCTCAAACACCAGGGCCGCCCGTTGTACGAGTACGCTCGTCAAGGCATCGAAATTGAGCGCCCAGCGCGCCCGGTCACCATTTACAGTCTGGAACTGTTGGCTATCCGCGATAACGAAATGGACATTGCGGTTAAGTGCACAAAAGGCACCTATATCCGTTCACTGGTGGAAGATATCGGTGAAGCCATCGGTTGTGGCGCCCATGTGATTGCACTGCGCCGTACCCTGGCCGCAGGCTTCACATTGGCCGATGCCCACGACGTACCGGGTATGGAAGCCATGCGCGAGCGTGATGAAAGTTTGGACGGCTTGCTGGTAGCGCCAGACGCGGCACTCAGCATGTTTCCTGAACACCGCCTGAGTGGACCGGTGCTGGTGTCGATATTGAATGGCCAAGCAGTTAGAATAGAAGAACAGCTTGAACAGGGTTATGTGCGCGTTTACGGCAATCAAGACTTTGTTGGGCTGGCAGAAGCATTCCCGGACAGTGAAGGCACCCAGCTGGTGCCCAAGCGTCTGGTTAAAACCGACGGCCGCCTCTAGGCGAGCCGTTTAGCCAAGCTGTAGAGATGCGCGGTTCGGCTGTATTCTTAAGCATCGCAATATATTGAGGTGGTTTATGGCACTTTCTGCCAACGAGAAAGCTCAGATTGTTAAAGATTACCAGCAGGCTGAAAGCGATACCGGTTCTCCTGAAGTTCAGGTGGCACTGCTTAGCGCTAACATCAACAAGCTGCAGGGTCACTTCAAGATCAACAAGCAAGACCACCATTCACGCCGCGGTCTGATCCGTATGGTAAACCAGCGTCGTAAGCTGCTGGATTACCTGAAAGGCAAGAATGCTGATCGTTACCTTGAGCTGATCAAGCGTTTGGCTCTGCGTCGCTAATCTGTTTCGACGGCCTGAGAGCTGGGGCATGGTTATTTGCCCTTGCTGACCAACCGGCGGTGGTGCTTGCAAGAGCGCTACCGCCGGTTGTGTTTTTTTGTGTAGCGCAGAACAGCAGTTACCCACATGGGTGAGTAACTGAATCAATCGGAAAGATATTCAGGAGTTTTTTGTGGAACCTAAACCCGTAACTAAAACGTTCGAACTTGGTGGCAAAACCGTTACTTTGGAAACTGGCCGTATTGCTCGTCAGGCCACCGGTGCCGTACTCGTAACCATCGACGATATTTCTGTGCTGGGCACCGTTGTAGGTGCTAAAGAAGCCAAGCCTGGTCAGGGCTTTTTTCCACTGACCGTTAACTACACCGAAAAAACCTACTCTGTGGGTAAAATTCCCGGTGGATTCTTTAAGCGTGAAGCGCGTCCTACAGAAAAAGAGACGCTGACGTCACGCCTGATCGACCGTCCGATTCGTCCGCTGTTTCCCAATGGTTTCATGAACGAAGTTCAGGTTGTGCTGACCGTTATGTCAGCCAACAAAACGCAGGATCCTGACATTGCTGCCATGCTGGCGGCTTCTGCGGCGCTGGCTATTTCTGGCATTCCATTTGAAGGTCCCATTGGTGCTTCCCGCGTTGGCTTTACCAACGAGCGTGGCTACTTCCTGAACCCGACTCACGAAGAGCGTTCAACCTCGCTGCTGGACATGATTGTTGCCGGTACCGAAGACGCCGTGCTGATGGTGGAATCCCAAGCTAAAAGCCTAACGGAAGACCAAATGCTGGGCGCCGTGCTGTTTGCCCACCAGGAAATGCAGACTGCCGTTAGCGCCATTAAAGAATTTGCCGCTGAAATTGGCAAGCCTCGCTGGGAATGGCAGGCTGAAACCGTAAACGCCGAACTGATGGGCGCGATCAAGGCTGACTTCGCTGACGCTATCGCAGAGGCCTACAGCATCCGCGATAAAATGGACCGTTACGCGCGCCTGGGCGAGATCAAAGCCGCCGCCGTTGCAAAACTGGCCGGTGACGAAGAAGGCAAGCACTCCGCTGAAGACGTCAAAAAGTGTTTCGGTAAGACCGAAAAGCACGTTGTTCGCCAGCAAGTTATTGACGGCAAGCCGCGTATTGACGGACGTGACACTAAGACCGTGCGCCCGATCAAAATCGAAGTGGGTATTCTGCCGGGTGCTCACGGCTCTGCGCTGTTCACCCGTGGCGAAACCCAAGCCATCGTGACCACCACGCTGGGCACGTCGCGCGACATGCAGATTATTGACGCGCTGGAAGGCGAAAGCAAAGACCCGTTCCTGTTCCATTACAACTTCCCTCCGTACTCCGTTGGCGAAGCTGGTCGTATGATGGGCCCCGGCCGTCGTGAAATTGGTCACGGACGCCTGGCCAAGCGCGGTCTTCTGGCCGTAATGCCAACCGTTGAAGAGTTTCCGTACACTATTCGTGCGGTGTCTGAAATCACCGAATCCAACGGTTCCAGCTCTATGGCATCGGTGTGTGGCTCCAGTCTGGCACTGATGGACGCAGGTGTGCCTATCAAGTCTGCCGTGGCCGGTATTGCCATGGGTCTGGTCAAAGAAGGTGACAAGTTCGCGATCCTGACGGACATCCTGGGCGACGAAGATCACCTTGGTGACATGGACTTCAAAGTAGCCGGTACCAAAGAAGGTATCACCGCGCTGCAGATGGACATCAAGATCAACGGCATCACTGACGAAATCATGGAACTGGCCCTGGAGCAAGCCTACGGCGCTCGCCAGCATATCCTTGGCGAGATGAATAAGGTGATTGCGGCTTCGCGTACCGAGCTGTCATCACGTGCGCCTAGCATTACCACCATCAAGATCAACCCGGAGAAAATCCGTGACGTGATCGGTAAGGGCGGTTCTACCATCCGCTCTATCTGTGAGGAAACTGGTGCGTCTATTGATTTGGACGACGACGGCAACGTGAAAATCTACGCCGACAACATGGAAGCGGCACAGGCTGCGGTTAAGCGGGTCATGGAAATTACCGCTGAAATCGAAGTGGGTGCTATTTACCAGGGTCGGGTTGAGCGCATCGTCGACTTCGGCGCGTTTGTAAACATTCTGCCGGGCAAAGATGGCCTAGTGCACATCTCTCAGATTTCTGACCGTCGCATTGAAAACGTGACTGACGAGCTGAAAGAAGGCCAGGAAGTTCTGGTTAAAGTGCTGGATGTAGACAACCGTGGCCGCGTTAAGCTGTCTATGAAGGAAGTGAAAGAAGGCGAAAAGCCGACTGACCTTTCTGCCTGATAGTTTGATGGTGTGGGGACAGGCGTAGCTCTGTCTTCCACCAAACCAAATAAAAACCGCCTTTCCCTTGGATTGGCGGTTTTTTACATTACAGCTTTGGTGTTTGCGGCAAGTGGGCTTGAGCGTGTTTTGAACGGCCCCGGTCCACTTGCCGCTTAGAGTTTTGAGGTTCTGTCCAGAAAATCAATCAGGCTTTGTTGATATTCCGGAAGCGCAAAGGTCGCCGTGTGCGGTGTATCGGTTTGGAGAAACTGCTTGGGCTGCTTCGCTACCTGATACAAACTTTCACCGTTGGCAAAGGGGATTATGCCGTCGCGCACGCTGTGAATCATCAGTAGCGGAGTAGGGCTAATATGGCCGATATAGTCGGTCCCTTCGTAATCGTTGGGGATGGTCCAACTCAGAGGCGCCTGCAGCGGCCAGGTGAGCCAGAAGCTGGCGAGTTTGTCGCGGGCGATGGCGCGAAAGCCAGCGAAGGTGCCGTCGAGGATTACTCCGTTTAACGGTGGTTGTTCGTTGCGTTGCTGCCACTCTGCCGCCAGGGGAATGGCCAGCGCACCGCCCAGGCTTTGGCCTAGCAGGAAGATGGGTTTGCCTTGGGTTTGTGGTTGCTGGACTAGCCAGCGCATTCCGCTTTCTACATCGTGCAGGGCACCTTTAATATCCGGCGTGCCGGTTGAGCGGCCATAGCCGCGGTAGTCCAGGGCAAAGACGTTATAGCCTTCGGCCGGAAGCCAAGCTACGTTCATGATGTGGCTGCTGATGTTCTGGGCGTTGCCGTGCAGGTAGTAAACAGTGCCTTTCGCGTTGTTTTCCGATGCTATGTCGCCTTCGTTCTGCTGTTCGGTTGCGGCTGGCAACCACCAGCCGTGCAACACTTCGCCGTCTGCAGTATTGATAAACGCATCGCTGTATTCTAGATTCAGCCGATCCGGTGTTATATAAGTGGTCTGGTCGGGGAAAAAGAAGAGGCTACTGCAACCGCTTAACGCAAGGGTGCCGATCACCAGACTACCCAGCGTCCGCATACTATTTCCCATAACGGCCAATCTGGCTAATGCCATTTTCATCAAAAGCTTTGTATATCCTTTGCATTATTTGATCGGACTGCAGGTGGCCATCAAACCACCTCAGTTGCTGATCAATATTTAACCGATAAGGAATGTAGCCCAAGGTAATTCCCTCCGTTACCAGCTCGTCTAAACACGCGTGAGCATTGCTAACAGACAGATTAGAAAACTGATTAAATAAAATTGGAATGGTGCTATCTATCAGATCATGGCGTAAATTTGTGAACGTGATTAAAGGGTCTATGTTATGTTTCCTGCAGACTGTACGCACATGTTGGGTATACCTGCTAACACTATCCGGGGACATGGGGATCAGGGGCGCGTACCATAACAGTCCGCATTTGTCTTTTGCCGGATCCTTAATAATTGACTGTTGTTCAGGCACAGTGGTTCGCCAATAGCATAGAGGTTTAGCGATTTCATTGGGCTTTCCGCGCATAATCTCAATGCTGGCCGCGAGCGACTTTAACTTGTCCTGAATCGCTGGTAGAAACCACGCGGGCATTTTCTCAAACACTGATTTTGCGATCTTAATTTTTACATCACCCGAAAATATTATGTGATGGGCGTGGGGCTTGGCAGCCTTTATAATCAGATTTTTGACTTGTTTAACAACACCGGGCTCACCGTATATTGAACCCACTATGGTCCAGGCAGCCACCATTTCCTTCTTTGTGATTGTCTCTATCTGTTCGCTGCTTAATACATTACCTGTGTCTTTATTTGGATTTGGTTTCAGCATTGAAATAATGCGAAGTCGATCCATTAGATTTATCGAGCCAACAATGCCTTCAAATCTTTCCAGTGTACTTTTGATAAATTCTATTGCAACTCTAACGTCTTCGTCATTTTTATAGTCAATATAAAATGAATCAAATCCAGCGGGAATTCGTTTTAAGCGAATGGTGGCTTGATAGACAACGCCGAGCCCTGATTGTGTAAAAAGGCCATCAAGGTAGGGGCCAACATTCCATTTATAAGTCTGATTCACCAGATCGGCTTGGCCCGCTTCAGACGATAGCTGGCTCAGTGGTGATTGATAATGCTGCCCGTTTGGCAATACAGCTTTGAGATCGGTAAGCGCTGCAAAATGGTCCTGATGGGGTGTTATTCCATAACCCCGCTCCAGAGCGTTTGCCAGAATCGAGCAGGACGCACCTGCTCCAGTAACCGGTACCATGAACGGAAGATTATGTTTCTCGAAATAGTCACTGAGCTGGCCTTGAGTGACGCCGGGCTCAATCCTGACCAAGCCCAAGTACTCATTGACTATTTCAATGTTATTCATTAGCGACAAATCGAGGATGACCGAATTTTCGCTGGGTGAATTGGGCAGGGAGGTGCCATACCCCCAGTTATTGCCGGTCGATATGGGGTAAAAAACAATCTTTTTCTGTTCGCATGTTGCAAGCTTGTTTGCTAATTTAAATAAATTGCTTACTACTTCAATTTTTTGTACCTTTATCGCACCGTAGAGATTTCTGGAGATCGATTCAGTACCTTTGTTGTAAAGCGTGTTGGCCTGAAGCTGGTTAAATACTTCACAGAGTTCGAAATTATCAAAACCATTGGCAGTTAATAGTGAGTGCAAGTCTTGTGTCAAAAGAATTCCTCCACATTGAAATCAATGTCTCTACTATTGGTCAATAGAGTGCTTGATGTTTTTAAGCATCATTTTGAAGCCTCTAGCCAAATGCGCATGCAAAAGTTCGGCATTGATATAATAGGGCGCTCGCCGGCCATGATAATCAACGACAGGACCTATTTGTCTGAATTTAATGCCCACAAAACCCATGTTTCTGGCTAGCCGCGGTTCCATCATTACGTAGGCGTGTTTTTTTCCCAGTTTCATAGCCAATGAAGCGGCAGAAAAATACAAGCCAATGGCAATGAATGAGAAGCAGCGTAATTCATTTTTAGAATATTGCATCACGTTGATGCTGCCCGTGGCGGCGCCTGGAAATTTGTCAGTTTGACGCCGACGGAATGAAGACGGCACGGCCAATCTTGAAAACTCACAGATATGCTCTCTGGGGAAGTTGGTGGGTGAATAGGCAAGGTCTGTAATTGTGTCGAGGCAGTACTTCTCAATGGGTAATGCTTCTTTATTTTCTTCTGTACTATTAACAATACGTACCGTGCCCGCAAACACATTGGTCGACCTATGTCTGACCAGGCAATAGGCGGCGTGATTATCAAATTCGTCTGTCTCTTCGCCAGATTCGCGCAGAGCTTCCCACCCCAGTTCCTCGCAGTAGACCTGGTGGCGTATTTTATAGGCTTCACGCTCCAGTTCAACCGTCGTGGCGATGTCAAATGAGAAAAACTGCATAAAGCGACTGCACGCGGCATTGGCTTCCCTCAATTTTAATAAGGAACTCCAAGCTTTTCTGATATTCAATGTCTGCTTTACACTTTCCCAAGATCCGTCTTCTTTTGTTAAGTAAGCCTTTTTTTTAAATATGTTTTTTGCGCTCTTTACGTAGGCCCTATATTCTTTTTTACTCAAAAGTAAGCGTGTAAACCGGCTTGCCATGTGTTTTGCATCCTGTCGAAGTGGTCTTCACGGTTGAATTCGGCGAACACGCTGAATTCGCGGCCAAGATGCCAGCTTGCTTTGCCGTAGAGCTGGTCCTGCCTATGCTTGCTGCTGACAATCCAGGATTTGGTTTTCACGCCGGCCAACAGGCTGAAGCGGGGTGTCTGGTGCAGAAGTCCCAGATCAGCGCCGGGTGCTGCATCGTAGCCGCGCCCTAAATCGTCATCAATTTCCAGATCCGCCGTTGCCAGAGCAAACGCCTGCGTGTTGTTAGCGATACGCCAGCTGCCGCCGGCGCCGCCGTCCAGATAGGGTGCCAGAACTCTTCCACGCCCTGTATCCGTGCGCCGACCGCCAAAGCTGACCTGCCACGACAGCGGCGAGAAAAAGCGATTGCGGGGGCTCAGCGAGCGCACATCAATGGCGGTAAACTGCTCGAGCTGCAACTCGTTGTTATCGGTGTAATAGCGAGCGTCAAATCGCAGAAACTGCAGTTGAGCCCCGCTCCGGTAGCCTTCGGGAGGATCCAAGAAATCATGGTATGCGGGGCGAAAGCTCAATAGGGAGAAGTTGCGGCCGCTTGACGCGTACTCTGCGCGACCGGCGCCTAGGCTCAAACGGAAAGTGTCATGGCCTTGATCGTCTCGCACCAACGGCCTCGGCGGCTGCCCGGGCTGGTCTGCAATCAGTTTACTGCGTTCTCGCAAAAGAGCATGTGATAGCGGGGCGGCGAAGTCACGGGGCCAGCCATCGGCTTCGCTCTGGTAGCGTACGTAATCGTAACTTGCATCCAGCACGGCGGCCCGGTCGGCCTCGTTGAGTGCCATCAGTTCCGCGCTGTCCGGTTGCAGGTAACCGTTGGCCAGGGCAGAGGCAATGAGCTGCTGCTGGGAGCCAAGAGATTCCAGCGAATAGCTGACCGCGGTTGCGGCCGAGGGCCGGTATTCCACATTGGCTACCAGGTTCTTTTCGATTACCCAGCGCACGGTATCTGTTGGAATGGCGTGGGTATTTACCTCATCCAGCAAGTCAGTGCCTGGCCGTGCCACATCAATCAGCGCCAGCAGTCGGTAGGCGCAGTTTTCGTCAAAAAAGTAATAGTCGAAGTTTTTGTCCTGAATCTCCCAGGCGTGGGCGGTCATTCTGTTGACCTCGCTTTGCTTCAGGTTTAACTGATATTCCCATAAATCCCGGTGTTCAATATCCGAGTATAGACGGATTTTTTCGTAGTAGGGCCGAACCGTGGTAATGCCCGGGTAGCCACCAAAAATACCGCGATAGGCAAACATCAGCTCACCGTCGTGGGCGGCGGCATCGGCGGCGTAGGAAATGGTGTTGGCCAGTAGCAGGTTAGTGTCGTTGTCATCCTGAGGTGGGTCCAGGCGCAGAAACGTATGGCCGAACATAGACGACGGGCTGTTCAGATAGGACGCCGCAAACACTAGGGTAACGGTTTCTGTGTTTAGCTCATCCTGCCATTGCTGATACGCGGGGCAATCAACCGCAGGCAAATTCAGATTCAGCTCTTGTTGCAGCCAGGTTGATCGGGCTGGAAATCGGCAGCGCGCGTGCAGGTCTCCGCCGCCCGGCTGTTGAATGGCCGCAAGTGTGGCCGCTAATTCAGCCTTTGGGGAGAGCTTGCCGTCGGCACTGAGAAAAAATGCATCGTCGTCGGCCTGGCTTTTGAAACCGCTGCTCAGGTTTGGCTGGTGGTAATGGCCCAGTGTTAGCCAGCCTGGCGACAGATGTAGGCCGGCAGGTACGCTGACTGTCTCAGCCAGGGCCGGCATTGGTAGCAACGCGAATAAGGCTGCGGCTGCACCAGAACGAAAAGTTTGGCCCATGGCAGGTGTCAGAGTCCGTGGTGTCTAGAAAAAAAGTGCGCCATCGCTGGCGCACCGAAATTACAGTATTTCCGAGGAACCCGGAAATATCAGGCAGCGACGTACTTGCTCAGGCCGGCATCTTGCTGCAGCAAGGCAACAATAGCGCTAACGGCCTGGTCAGAGGTGGTGTCTGCATTCGGGAAGATGGTCGCGAAATTGTCCTGCAGCACGCTGCGGAAGTTGTCACGGTCAGCCTGCTCTACGCCCAGTAGAACCGCCAGGGTGTCCAGGTTTTCGCCGTTGCCGCGTGACATGTCACGAGCTACTTTGTCGATGTTGCTGTCCATGTACATCGCCATGGATTGAACAGAAGCATTGGTTGAGCAACCCAGGGTGCCCGTGGTCATACCAAAGGTCTGGTTACCGAACGATGCATTGGTGGTTGCCGCTAGTACGTGCGGCGCAATACCGGCCTGTCCTTTCCAGATCATGGCGCCAACGCCACAGCCCGGTTGTGCAAAGGCCATAGACGAAACACCCAGAAGAATTGCACCTGCGATCAGTTTTTTCATTATTCACTCCTTGGTTTTTGGTATAGCTGTAGTCGCTGCGATGGGGCTGATCTTACCGAACGTAGCCCAGCATCGCTTACCGGAGTATAGTCAAATTTTCCGTCACGCCCACTGTAATAACGGAAAAAGTCTGGCTTTATGGTTACTTACTGCACAGTTCCCATATTCACCCGCCCAGATACGCCTCCCGCACTTGCGGATTCACCAGCAGGTTTGCCCCCGTGTCATGCAGGCGAATGCGCCCGGTTTCCAACACGTAACCCCGGTCGGCCAAATTCAGCGCCTGGTGGGCGTTCTGTTCTACCAGAAATACCGTCATGCCATCATCGCGCAGTTTGCCGATAATCTCGAAAATCTGTTTGATAATAAGCGGTGCCAGGCCCAGGGACGGCTCGTCCAGAATGATCAGTCGCGGTTTGCTCATCAGCGCGCGGCCAATGGCCAGCATTTGCTGCTCGCCGCCAGACATGGTGCCGGCGCGCTGGCTTTCGCGTTCTTTCAGGCGCGGGAACAGTTCGTAAACGTGCTCCTGGCTTTTGCGAATTTCTGATTTGGTGTTGAAAAAACCACCCATGTGCAGATTTTCTTTCACCGTTAGCCCGGAGAAAATGCGCCGGCCTTCGGGCACTATGGCAATGCCGGAACGCATGATTTGCGAGGTTGGCTCTTTGGTGATGTCGCGGCCGTCAAGCACAACCCGGCCAGCACTGGCTTGGGGGCTACCGCATACGGTCATCAGCAGTGTGGTTTTGCCGGCGCCGTTGGCGCCGATCAGCGTGACAATTTCGCCCTCATTTATTTCAACCGATACGCCGTGCAGGGCTTCAATTTTGCCATAGTGGGTGTGTATATCTTCCAGTATCAACATGGCTGGTCCTCAGGCCTCGCCCAGGTAGGCTTTGATAACGTCTTCGTTTGCACGCACTTCCTGCGGTGTTCCGCTGGCAAGTGGGCGGCCCTGGTTAATCACCGTAATCCGGTCGGAAATATCCATTACCAGGTTCATGTCGTGCTCAATCAGCACCACCGACACGCTGTAGTCTTCTTTCAAGCTGACAATCAGCCGGTTCAGCTCCAGGGTTTCCGCCGGGTTCAAGCCGGCTGCGGGCTCGTCCAGCATCAACAGCTGCGGCATGGTGACCATGCAGCGTGCTATTTCCAGGCGCCGCTGCTGGCCGTAAGACAGGTTTCCGGCATCGACGTTTGCCTGGTCTAGCATGCCTATGCGCTCTAACCAGTAGGCGGCGCGATCCAGAGATTTGCGCTCACGCTCACGATAGTTCGGCGTTTTTACAAGACCGGCCAGCAGGTTGGTGTTCAAGTGCCGGTGCTGTGCCACCAACAGGTTTTCCACCACCGACATTTGAGTAAACAGCCGCACGTGCTGAAACGTGCGCACCATACCCATGCGCGAGATTTTATAATCCGGCTTGCCTTGAATCTCCTTCCCTCGAAAGATGATCTTGCCGCCGCTGGGTTTATAAAACCCGCTCATGCAGTTGAACACGGTGGTTTTACCGGCACCGTTGGGGCCAATAATAGAGTGAATTTCCCGTTCCTGAACATTCAGACTTACGCCGTCTACCGCCAGTAGACCGCCAAAACGCATGGCCAGGTTTTGTATTTCAAGCATTGCCTGTTACTCCTGCGTTTTTAGGGTGATGTGAAGACGGCGCATAGGCACCAATCCCTGGGGTCGCCAAATCATCATCAGCACCATGGCGGCACCAAAGATCAGCATGCGGTATTCAGAAAACTCCCGTGCCAGCTCGGGCAGTATGGTGACGGCAATGGCTGCGAGTATTACGCCAATTTGCGAGCCCATACCGCCCAGCACCACAATGGCCAGAATAATGGCTGATTCCAGAAACACGAAAGATTCCGGGCTTATAAAACCCTGTTTCGAGGCAAATATGGTGCCGGCAAAACCCGCAAAGAAGGCGCCGATGGTAAACGCCGACAGCTTTACCGCGGTGCGGCTGAGGCCCAGAGAACGTGCGGCAATTTCATCTTCACGCAGAGCTTCCCAAGCGCGGCCTACCGGCATTTTCATCAACCGGCGGATAATCAGCGCGGTGATAATGGCCAGTACCAGGGCAATCAAGTACAGGAATATGACCTTGTGTTCGCCGCTGTAGGCGATGCCGAAGGTTTCGTGAAACGAGGTATTACCTTCTTCTTTAACACTCCGGCCAAATTCCATTCCGAACAGGGTAGGGTCGGGAATGCCGCCAATGCCGTTAGGCCCGCCGGTCACGTTGGTCCAGTTGTTCAGAAGTATGCGGATAATTTCGCCAAAACCCAGAGTCACAATGGCCAGGTAATCGCCCCTTAATCTCAGCACCGGAAAACCCAGAAGCAGGCCGAATAACCCTGCCAGTAAAGCGCCCAGCGGCAGCGCCATCCAGAAAGAGATGCCGTAATACTGCGACAATAAGGCAAAGGTGTAGGCGCCTACAGCGTAAAAAGCCACGTAGCCCAGGTCTAATAGGCCAGCCAGACCCACCACCACGTTCAGGCCCAGCGCCAGTATTACGTAAATGAGTACCAGCGTGGCCAGATCAACCGCGCCGCGGGATGAGAAAAATGGCCAGAACAGCGCCACAACGACCAGCCCTGTCAGTATCCAGCTTTCAAGCTTTGCCCGTTTATCTTGCTCCATGGGCTTGCGGCCGGTCAGCGGGTTCAGGTCGCTCACGGCGCCCAGTTTGCCCATCACGCTGTCGCGGAAAAGCTGAAACAAAAACACTATCAGGGCCGCACACGCAATGGCGACGATGGTGGTGGCGTCGGTGCCAGTCAGGACAATATTGATCCCTTCGGCTTCCAGATTCAGCCCCAAAATGGGGTAAGAGATAACAATGGTTACGATGGCACAAAAGAGTGCGTGCCGAACATTGGAAGTCGCCATCAGATTTTTTCAACCTCCGGTTTGCCCAATAAGCCGGTCGGTTTGAACAGTAAAATCAGGATCAGCAAGCTGAACGAGATGACGTCTTTGTATTCACCACTCAAATAGCCTGACGTCATGCTTTCAGCGATGCCTAGAATAAGCCCGCCCAGCATCGCACCCGGAATGCTGCCAATACCGCCCAGTACCGCGGCGGTAAACGCCTTTAAGCCAGCGATAAACCCAAACAACGGATCAACCGAGCCGTAGTACATGCCCAGCAGCAGGCCGGCAACCGCCGCCAATGCGGCGCCAATGATAAAGGTGGCGGATATGATGCGGTTGGTGTCTATGCCCAGCAGGTTGGCCATGCCCAGATCCTGGGATACGGCACGGCAAGCGCGACCGGTGCGTGAGCGCGATATAAACGTCGATAGCACGGTCATACAGATCAGGGTGGTCACGAAGATGGTGATCTGCATGTACGACAGCGACATCTGGAAGGCGCCGTCCGAACCAAAATTGAAACCGCCTTCGATCAGTAAGGGAAAACCGACGTTGCGGGAACCTTGGGCCAGGTGCATGTAATTTTGCAAAAAGATGGACATACCAATGGCGGAAATCAGCGGGATCAGGCGGTGCCGGCCGCGCACAGGCCGATAGGCCACTCGTTCCACTGCCCAGCCCATAGAACTGGATACAAGGATGGCGCAAACCAGAGCCACAACCAGCACCAGCGGTAACCAGGCAATGCCCAGGGTCGTCAAACCGGTGATGGCAATGAGCGCGGTGTAGGCGCCAATCATATAAATTTCGCCGTGGGCGAAGTTGATCATTCCGATAATGCCGTAAACCATGGTGTAGCCAATGGCAATCAGGGCATAGGCGCTGCCTATTGTCAGCCCGTTAATAAGCTGCTGAGAGAAGTATAGAAGGTCTTGCATAGGGTGCCATCTCCGGAAATCGACTTCTGACGGGCAGAGAAGCGCGCAGCAGGCAATGGCGCCGCGCAATTAACGTTTAGATCAGAAGCTTGGAAAGACACCCCGCAGACGTCGGCAGACTGCGGGGTGTCGTCTCTTTCAGGGCTGCCGCCGGGCTTGCGCCCGCACGACAGTGGCGGGTTGGGGGCCCGCGTTAGTTACTGACCGGAGTCTTGCTGCCGTCTGAGTGCCATTCATAAACCACAAATTCGAACGACTTCAGGTCGCCGGCTTTGTCGTATTGAACGGTGCCAATGGGCGTTTCGAAGCTGTTGGCGCGCAGTGCGGCGGCCACTTCAAACGGGTCTTTGGAACCTGCTTTTTCGATGCCTTCAGCTACCAGCTGAACCGCTGCGTAGGAAGTCAGTACAAATGGACCGGAGGGGTCTTGGTCTTTATCCGCAAACGCGGCAACCAGATCTTTGTTCTCTTCTTTTTCATCGAAGGCCGGAGGCAGGGTAACCAGAAGGCCTTCAGCGGCTTCGCCGGCAATGGTGTTGATGTCTTTGTTGCCAACGCCTTCAGGACCCATAAATATAGCGTCGAGGTCTGCTTGACGAGCTTGGCGCAGAATCAGACCCAGTTCGGGGTGATAGCCGCCGTAGTACACGTAATCGACCTGAGCCTGCTTGAGTTTGGTCACCAGCGATGAAAAGTCTTTATCGCCTGCGGTAATGCCTTCAAACATGGCTATTTCAACGCCAGCGTCTTTCAGGGTATCGCGCACGGCGGTGGCAATGCCTTCACCGTATTGCTGTTTGTCGTGGATAACCGCGACTTTCTTGGGCTTCAGGCTGGCCAAATAGTTTCCGGCGACCGGGCCCTGCATGCTGTCCAGGCCGATGGTGCGGAATACCAGCTCATAGCCGCGAGTGGTGATGTCCGGGCTGGTGGAGGCCGGGGTGATCATCAGAATACCTTCGTCTTCGTAGATATCAGACGCCGGCTGGGTAGAGCTGGAACACAGATGGCCTACCACGTATTTCACGCCGTCGTTGACCAGAGCGTTGGCAACGGTCACGGCTTGCTTGGGGTCGCATACGTCGTCGTATTCAACCGCTACCAGGTTTTCACCCATAACGCCGCCAGCAGCATTAATACGCTCGATGGCCATCCGCGCGCCAGAAAATTGCATGTCGCCGTACTGCGCAACCGGTCCTGTCATGGGGCCGGCAATGCCTACTTTAATCTCTGCTACGGCGCCGCCTGCGCCCAGCAGGGCAACGGATGCGGCGATAGCTGTTACGAGTTTTTTAACGTTGTTTTGCATTATTGGTTTCCTGTATTCAGGTTATTATTGTGATACTCAGGCATTAACAAAACACCCACGCTTGGTTGTTGTCAAGCGCAGGCCATTCTAGGTTGCCATCTTGCCGTGAAAATCGTCGTTTGTCTTCTATTTGATCGCTGCCAGGCTATATAAAAGCTGATGGCTTTTGCAGTGGATCGTGATATAAACAACTCTAAATGTTAGTGGTATAAGCATGACGGGAGCGGCGCGTTGACCAATTATGACGAAGTATTAGTAGCATTACGCCGGGTAATCCGCGCAACAGATCTGCACTCAAAACGATTGAGCAAGAGCGCCGGTCTGACCGCGCCGCAGCTGTTGATTATGCGGACCATACGGGATTTGGGCCAAGTCACTATTGGCACCATCGCTGATAAAATCAGCCTTAGCCAGGCCACAGTAACCACTATTTTAGACCGGCTGGAATTGCGCAAATTGGTGTACCGGGTGCGCAGTACTCAGGATAAGCGCAAAGTACACGCCCATCTGACAGAAGCCGGCGGCGAAATTCTGGCCCGAGCGCCCAACCCGTTGCAAGAAGACTTCATCAAAAAATATCAGGCCTTGGCGGAGTGGGAGCAAACCATGATTCTGGCCTCGTTGCAGCGAGTGGCTAATATGATGGACGCAGACCACATAGACGCATCACCGGTCCTGGATGTAGGCCCGGTACTGCGTGAAGATGGTTGGAAGGAAACCTCCAAGTAAGTCTGCATGATAAGGAGGCAGGTCGGGATAAATAGCAGCGGGCGGCGCGTCAGTGCATAACCGCGCCTTTTTTTGGTTGTTGGCCAAAGCAAACCTGAAACACGTCGCTGTAGTGTTTCGCAAAACTGACCGCAATGCCTTCTTTCAAGTAGCCCGGTAGCTCGTCGTAATCGCCTCGGTTGGCCTCTGGCAGAATCAATTGGTTGATTTTCTGCCGCCGCGCGGCAATCACTTTTTCCCGTATTCCCCCGACTGGCAGTACCTGCCCGGTCAGCGTCAGTTCACCGGTCATGGCGATGTTCTGCTGCGGCGCTTCACGGCGGGCAATCGACAGCAGCGCCGTGGCCATAGTGACGCCTGCGCTTGGGCCGTCTTTCGGCGTCGCGCCTTCCGGCACGTGCAGGTGGACCAGAGATTTGTCGAAGAACACCGGGTCGCCTTTGTAGCGTTTCAAGTTAGACGCCACAAAGCTGTAAGCAATCTCGGCGGATTCGCGCATCACATCCCCCAGTTGCCCGGTCAGTTTGAAACCGCGCTGGCTGTTGTGAATGCGCGATGCCTCAATGCTGAGCGTAGCGCCGCCCATGGCGGTCCAGGCTAAACCAGTGACGACGCCGATGCCCTTCATCGATTTTTCTTTGCGGAATATAGGCTGCCCCAGGTATTCCTGTACGTCGGCAATGCCAACGCGAATGGGTAAACCGGGATTTTCCAGCAGTTTTACGATGCCCTTGCGGATAATTTTGTGCAGCATCTTTTCCAGACCACGCACCCCGGCTTCACGGGCATAACCCTCAATTACCTGTTTTATGGCGGCGTCAGAAATGTTCATCTGCTTTTTAAGCAGTCCGGCGCGTTTCAGCAGTTTCGGTAACAGGTGGTGCTTGGCGATCGCCAGCTTTTCTTCCGCAATGTAGCCAGACAGGCGAATCACGTCCATGCGGTCAAGCAGCGGCCGCGGGATGGTATCCAGCTGGTTGGCGGTGCAGATGAACAGCACTTTTGATAAGTCCATGCGCACATCCAGATAGTGGTCCAGAAACTCGCGGTTCTGCTCCGGGTCTAGAGTTTCCAGCAAGGCAGAGGCCGGGTCGCCCTGGTAAGACGCGCCAATCTTGTCTATTTCATCCAGCATAATGACCGGGTTGGCCACTTTTGTGTCTTTCAGCGCCTGCACGAATTTGCCGGGCATGGCGCCAATGTAGGTGCGGCGATGGCCTTTTATTTCGGCTTCATCACGCATGCCGCCTACGCTAAAGCGATAGAACTTGCGCCCCAGCGCGTCTGCCACCGAGTGGCCGATGGACGTTTTGCCCACGCCCGGCGGACCCACCAACAGCAGGATGGTGCCGCTGACTTCTTTTTTGAAGCTGCCCTCTGCCAAAAACTCGATAATGCGGTCTTTTACATCGCCCAGGCCGTCGTGGTCTTTGTCCAGAATGTGCCGCGCCTCGGCTAGGTCGAAATGATCCTGCGAGTGTTGGCCCCAGGGCACCTGGGTTATCCAGTCCAGATAATTGCGAGTAACGCCGTATTCTGGCGAGCCCTGTTCCAAGATTCGCAGTTTTTGCAGTTCTTCATCAAAGCGTTCGCGCACCGCTTCGGGCGGGTCGAGTTCCGCCATGCGCGCTTCGAAACGTTCGGCGTCGGCGGTTTTGTCGTCTTTCGACATGCCCAGTTCGCGCTGAATCACTTTCAGCTGCTCTTTCAGAAAGAACTCACGTTGGTGCTTTTGCACTTTCTGATTCACTTCCGCACTGATTTCCGATTGCAATTTGGCCACTTCCAACTCTTTGCGCATCAGTAGCAGCACTTTTTCCATTCGCTGCAGCAGCGGCACGGTATCCAGCACTTCTTGCAGCTTCGCGCCGGGTTCGCTGGTCATTGAGGCGCCAAAGTCGGTCAGCGGGGAGCTGTCTTCCGGGCCGAAGCGCGTCAGGTACTGTTTCACCTCCTCGCCATACAGCGGGTTGGTGCGCAGCAGCTCTTTAATAGCGCTGATAACGGCCATGGTATAGGCCTTGGTTTCGTCCAGATCTTCAGCAGGTTCTTGCGGGTATTCCACTTCAACCAGGTAGGGTGGGCGGCGGCGCAGCCATCGCACAATGCGAAAGCGCTGTAAGCCCTGGGCAATAAACTGAACCTTGCCGTCTTTTTGCTGGGCGTGGTGCACGCGTACGGCGCAGCCCATGGTGGCCAGCTCTTTGCTATCAGGCACGCCCTTTTCGCCGGCTTCGTTGTCAACGTAGCAAATGCCAAGCATGCCGTGATCGGTTTCCCTCACCTTTTTCAAGGTTTCGTGCCAGGGGTTTTGATTGACCATGACGGGCTGTACCTGGGCGGGGAAAAACGGCCGATTAGACACCGGCAGCAAATACAGGCGCTTGGGCAGCGTCTGTTCAGACAGTGCCAGGCCTTTGCTGTCTTCGTCTTTGCCTATGTACTCGGTTATATCTTCTTCGAGCTGTTCCAGAGATTCATTGCTGTTGTCGTCTGTCATGCTACTTGGCTTCCCGGTACTGGGTGTGTTCGGCGTCGTGTATTCGGTGTCGAACGTTTGCTATTTACTTGCTGCCAAAACTCTGATTTTCAAGGCCGCTTGTTAACCCCTTTGGCCTGTTCCTCTTGAATTTCGCCGCCGGGCTCCCCATCTTAGCTGTATCTATAAACAGCGACAGATTCAGGTGTCCCGATGAGCAGCTCCCCCTATAGTTTCGAAGCCACAATGGAAAATTTCCAGCAGCAGGTGATGGAAGCCTCTTCCACAACACCCGTTCTGGTAGACGTATGGGCGGAATGGTGCGCGCCTTGTAAACAGCTGATGCCACTGCTGGAAAAGTTGGCCGATGAGTATAAGGGCGCCTTTTTACTGGCCAAAGTGAATGCCGACCAGCAAGAACAACTTACCGCGAGCTTGGGTGTGAAAAGTCTGCCGACCGTTATTTTGGTGAAAGATGGCCAGGCGGTAGACGGTTTTAATGGCGCGTTAGCGGAAAGCGAGATCCGCAAAGTGCTGGACAAGTATGTGGAAGCGCCCGCCGAGGACCCTTACGAAAAAGCTCACGCGCTTTGGGAAGAAGGCAATCTGGATGGCGCCCTGGCCATTTTGGGCGATATGAACCAGAACGATCCGGAAAACCTGAAAGTGCTGATTGATCTGGCCCAGATCAAAGCCGAAATGGGTGATCTGGACACCGCCGAACAGATTTACAGCAGCCTGCCTCCGGAAGAAAAATTGCAGCACCAGGCCAAACAGCTGGCGGCTCGCATCAAATTTTTGAAACAGTCCGCAGAGCTGCCGCCCCAGACCGACCTGGAAATGGCTCTGGAGCAAGACCCGAAAGACCCCAACGCGCTGCACATGCTGGCGCTGCATAACGTGTTAAAAGAAAACAACGCCGAGGCCATGGAACTGCTGATTCGTCTGATGCAGGTAGACAGCAAGTATAAAAATGAAGTGGCCAAGACAACGCTGGTGGAGCTGTTTGAAAAGCTGGGCAACAACAATGCTGATGTGCGCACCTACCGGCGGAAACTGTATACCTTGATGCACTAGGGGTACAAATTGATGCATTAAACAGCAATTTGGTCTTAAATTAAAAAACGGGTTTACCTCACGGTAAGCCCGTTTTTTGCATATTATTCAAAGTGAAACGTAGAAGGTTTAAGTTTACAAACGAAATCACGTAGAGTTAGCGATGTTCGACCTTGGTCGGGTGCGGCTTGTCTGGAGGGTGTAAAAGCGTCATTATTCCGTAAGGAATCGAAAATAATCCCCATTTTTCCAGAGTTTTTGAGGGTTATTCAAAAAATTTCGATAAATTGTAGTAAAAAAACTACAATACCGTTCAATTCCAGAAGCAGTTTGCAAGCTGTTAAACGCAAATTGTGAAACCTGATCTATGCTTGTTTATGAATAATTAAACGGCGCTGCGGCCCCAACGCCGCAAGCCCCACTGAATGACTCAGCAGCGCAGCCCGTAATATACGGCGCCTGGGCCGCATTTATATAGACGCCTACGGGAGGATTTGATGTATCAGGACGACGATCCGATTGAAACCACTGAGTGGCTTGACGCGCTCGAATCACTGATCGAGCAGGAGGGTGTAGACCGAGCCAAGTACATTCTGGAACGCCTTTCCGAGCGTGCTAGTCGTGACGGCACCCAACTGCCGTATTCTATTACCACGCCATTCCGTAATACGATCCCGCTGGCTCAGGAAGCGCGCATGCCGGGTGATCTGTTCATGGAACGCCGTATTCGTTCCCTGATCCGTTGGAACGCCATGGCGATGGTTGTGCGTGCCGGCAAACGCCCGGGTGATCTGGGTGGTCATATTTCCACCTTCTCGTCTGCGGCCACGCTTTACGATGTGGGCTTTAACTATTTCTTTCACGGTGGCGACGAAAAACGCGAGTCAGACCTTGTGTATTTCCAGGGCCACGCTTCGCCGGGCATTTACGCCCGTTCCTTTTTGGAAGGCCGGTTTGAAGAAGCGCAGCTAGACAAGTATCGCGAAGAAGTCGACGGCGGCGGTTTGTCATCCTATCCGCACCCGTGGCTGATGCCTGATTACTGGCAGTTCCCCACGGTGTCTATGGGCCTGGGTCCGATTCAGGCCATTTACCAGGCTCACATCATGAAATACCTCGACAGCCGCGAGCTGGTCGAAATGGAAAATCGCAAAGTGTGGTGTTTCATTGGTGATGGTGAATGTGACGAGCCCGAAACTCTGGGCTGTATTTCCAAAGCCAGCCGTGAAAACCTGGACAATCTGGTGTTTGTGATAAACTGCAACCTGCAGCGCCTGGATGGCCCGGTACGTGGTAACGGCAAGATCATTCAGGAACTGGAAGGCTCGTTCCGCGGTGCTGGCTGGAACGTGATCAAAGTGGTTTGGGGCCGCATGTGGGACCCGCTGTTTGATCAAGATGAAGACGGCACCATGCAGCGCGCTATGGACGAAGTGGTTGACGGCGAACTGCAGAGTTTCACCAACGGTGGCCCGGCGGCAACCCGCAAGCAGTTTTTCGGCAAGTATCCGAAGCTGGCCAAGATGGTTGAAAACTGGACCGACGACGACATTCAAAAGCTTAATCGCGGCGGCCACGACCCGTACAAGGTGTATGCGGCTTATAAGAAAGCGGCGACACAAGCCAATGGTAAGCCGACTGTTATTCTGGCTCACACCATCAAAGGTTATGGCTTTGGTGCCGCTGGCGAAGCCACCAACACGGCTCACTCGTTGAAAAAACTTGATATAGAAACGCTGAAGTCATTCCGTGACCGTTTCGCGATTCCGCTGAAAGACGACGAGCTGGAAGACGTACCCTACTACCGCCCGGCGCCAGACAGCCCGGAGCTGGTTTACATGAAGAAGCGCCGGCAAGACCTGGGTGGTTTCTATCCCAAGCGTCGTAAAGACAGTCAGCCGCTGCAGATTCCTGATCTGGACATCTTCAAGCAAGTTTTGGACGGTTCCAACGGCCGTGAAATCTCCACCACCATGTCGTTCGTGCGTATTCTGAGCGCGTTGGTAAAAGACAAGCGTGTGGGCAAGCGGGTTGTACCGATTGTTCCCGATGAAGCCCGTACCTTTGGTATGGAAGGCATGTTCCGCCAGCTGGGTATTTATACCTCAGAAGGGCAGAAGTACGTGCCGCAGGATCGCGACCAGATCATGTATTACCGTGAAGACAAAAAAGGTCAGATTCTGCAGGAAGGCATCAACGAAGGCGGCGCTATGGCGGCCTGGATTGCGGCTGCTACGTCCTACAGCAACAACAACTTCCCGCTGATTCCGTTTTACGCGTTTTATTCGATGTTCGGTTTCCAGCGCGTTGGCGACTTGGCTTGGGCCGCTGGCGACATTCAGGCTCGCGGCTTCCTGATTGGCGGCACAGCAGGGCGTACCACGCTGAACGGCGAGGGCTTGCAGCACCAAGACGGTCACAGCCATATCCTGGCCAACACCATACCTAACTGCAAAGCTTACGATCCGGCTTATGCCTATGAAATGGCGGTGGTGATTCACCACGGCATGAAGGAAATGTACGAAGAGAACAAGAACGTTTATTACTACATCACCATGGAGAACGAGAACTACGTTCAACCAGCGATGCCTGAAGGTTGTGCAGATGGCATCATCAAGGGGATGTACAAGTTCAGTTCGGTGGAAGCAAAAGGTAAAGCCAAAACCAAGTTGCGGGTTCAACTGCTGGGCTCCGGCGCTATCCTGAACGAAGTAAATGCCGCTGCCGAGCTGTTGAAAGACGATTGGGGCGTCAGCTCTGATGTGTGGAGTGTGACCAGCTTTAACGAACTGGCCCGCGACGGCCAGCACGTAGAGCGCTGGAACCTGATGCACCCGGATGACAAAGGCCGCAAAGCCTATGTTACTCAGTGCCTGGAAAATCAGACGGGTCCGGTTGTGTCGTCTACCGACTACATCAAGCTGCACTCTGAACAGTTACGGGCGTTTATCCCCAAAACCTTCCTGACTCTGGGTACGGATGGCTTTGGCCGCAGCGACACTCGTGAAAAACTGCGTGATTTCTTTGAGGTTGATCGTTACCACGTTGCCGTAGCGGCTCTGTCTGCTTTGGCGAAAGACGGCGAGATCAAGCACGAGCAGGTTCTTGAAGCCATGCGCAAGTACGGAATCGATCGCAACAAACCGAACCCGGCGCACCGCTAAGGAGACCGCTATGAGCGAGCAAGAAATCAGGGTTCCCGATTTAGGCGGGGCAGATGAAGTTGAAGTTATTGAAATACTGGTCAGCGCCGGTGACTCGGTGGCTGAAGAAGATCCGATTCTGACGGTTGAAACCGACAAGGCATCGGTCGAGTTGCCGTCACCGAGTGCGGGTAAGGTCGTAAAGATCACCGTGAAAGTGGGCGATAAGGTTAAGGAAGGCGACGTTGTCGGTATTCTTAGTTCAGACGACGCGGGCAGTTCTGATGGTGCGAGTGATGACACTTCAGATGGCGCTTCAAATGAAAACAGCGCGCCAGAGCCTGGGCCCAAAACCCAGAGCGATGACGCACCGGCTAAGTCTGACGACAGCGCCAGCAAGCCGACGCCGCGGAAAAAATCCGGCGGCACGCGCACAGAAATCGTGAAAGTGTCTGGTTTGGATGGTTTCGACAACATTCCGATCATCGAAATTAACGTGTCTGAAGGCGACGAGGTTGATGTAGAAGGCGCGCTGGTAACGGTGGAATCCGACAAAGCGACGATGGAAATTCCGTCGCCCTTCGCTGGCAAAATCGGCAAAATTCTGGTCAAAGAAGGTGACAAAATTTCCGAAGGCGACGACCTGCTGGAAATGACCATCACTGAAGATGACGCAGATGACGCAGATGACGCAGATGACGCAGACGACGCCGACGATTCAGCCCCGGCTGATAGCAGCGATGCTGGCAAGAAGCAGCCTGCCGCGCCCGAGCAGCCGGCTGCGGCTAGTGATAACAAAGCCAAGCCTGCAGACGCCGGTTCTGTAACCTATGAAGCGCCCGCCGCGGGCAGCAAAGTGCACGCTGGCCCTGCGGTTCGCAAGCTGGCCCGCGAACTGGGTGCAGACCTGGCCCGCGTGAAAGGCTCCGGCCCGAAAAGCCGTATTGTTAAAGACGACGTGCACGGCTACGTGAAGGCTCAGCTGCAGCAGGCACAGCAGGGCGCCGTAGTGCCCGGCGCCGGCACCAGCGGCATTCCTGGTGTGAAACTGCCAGACTTCAGCCAGTTTGGTGAAGTTGAGCGGGAAGGTATGTCGCGCATGATGTCGGTTACGGCGCTGAACATGCACCGCAGCTGGCTGAACGTGCCACACGTCACCCAGTTTGAAGACGCTGACATCAGCGATATGGAAGATTTCCGTAAATCGCTGAAGGCATTGGGCGAGAAGAAAGGCGTGAAAATGACGCCACTGCCGTTCATGCTCAAAGCCTGTGCCACGGCTCTGGCGGAACTGCCCCAGTTCAACGTAGCCCTGGATATGGACCGCAAAGAGGTTGTACACAAGAAGTACATCCACATCGGTATTGCGGTGGATACGCCTCACGGTTTGATGGTTCCGGTGATTCGTAATGTGGACCAGAAAGGCCTGTGGGAGCTGGCGGCAGAAAGCGCAGAACTGGCGCAGAAAGCCCGCGACAAGAAGCTGAAGCCGGCAGAAATGCAGGGCGCCTGTTTCACCATTACCAGCCTTGGCGGTATTGGCGGCACGGCCTTTACGCCGATTGTGAATACGCCGGAAGTGGCAATACTGGGTGTGTCCAAAGCGGCGATGAAACCGGTCTGGGACGGCAAAGCCTTCCAGCCGCGGCTAATGCTGCCGTTGTCGTTGTCTTACGATCACCGTGCGGTGAACGGAGCAGACGCAGCGCGCTTTACCTCGGCGCTGGCGCGACTGATGGGTGATATTCGTACCCTGTTGCTGTAAGCGAGAGTGAGGGGGGTCGGGTTCTTGGCAGCACCGGTCCCTGACATAAAGCAACCGCTTTGGCGGTGCAAGCCAGTACACTGGTGATACGTTGGGGCGCAGAGCAATCTGCGCCCCTTTTGTGTTTCACAACACAGGTGTTGTTGGTATAGACACCTGTTAGCGCCTCAGGACGGTTCCAATGGCACAAAAGCTTCAGCTGGCGGCAATTATCTATGATAACGACAGCCAGCCCGTAGACGCGCTGCTGCACAGTCTGGCGCATTATTACAACCGTAGGGGCATTCGCGTGGCGGGTCTGGCCATGGCGTTGAACGAGCAGGGCCTTCGCCGCGAGCCCATGGCGGTGCAAGATCTGGAAACCGGTACCGAATACGCCATAGCCCAGAATCTGGGCAAAGAATCCCAATCTTGCTGCCTGGATCCGTCTGGCTTGGCGGACGCAACTGGAGTTTTGCGCGGGGCACTGAATAATCCGCCCAGGCTCGCTATTGTGAACCGCTTCGGGCAGCAGGAAATTGACGGCAAGGGCTGTCGTGCCGAATTACTGCAATTGTTGGAAGCGGGGATACCGGTGCTAACCGTGGTGAAACGGAAATTTTTGCTTCAGTGGCAGGAGTTCAACGGCGGTGCGGCGACCGATCTGGCATTTTCGGAGAGCGGAGCTAAAGAGTGGTGTGACGGGGTGTTTAGCCGAGGCTAGGATTTAGTGATCGGCAGAAACAGAAAACCCCGCACAGGGCGGGGCATCTGGTTTTCTAGTCAGTGATCAGTGATCTTTTTAGAAATTGTACTGAGCTGCAAACAGCAGGCGGCTTGCGTCGCCATCGTCGCCATTTTGAGCTTCTTTCATACCATACTGGTATTCAACGCCCATCATCACGTTCTTAACTGGCGTCCATTTATAGTTTGCCATAACTGCAGAGATGGAATCAGCATCAGTAGCTGCAATTACGCCGGCCGCAACGCCATCGTCAAGATCCACTTCGGTCATGCCGTAGCCAATGTTGATGCTGCGGCCGCCGCCGAGGTTCAACGATGCACCAATAGTTCCGCCGTAGCCGGAAATGGTGTCCAGATCGCCATTGGTATCAACGTAACCACTCATCGCGCCTGCACGATACAGGTAGTTGCTAGCGCCGTCGGTGTAGCTCAGTGAGCCCTGAATAGTGACCATGTCTGATAGAGCCATGTTAGCCGCAACAAATGTTGCATAACCAAAGGCGCTGTCGTCAGTTGTTCCAGTGTCATAGCCCAGTTGCTGTGCCAAAACGGCCGCAGAGTAGTTCAGCCCGCCGGCTGAATCTTCAATACGAGCAGTCAGAGCAGGCATGCCATCTTTTTTTGTAGCACCTTGAATCGAATTCTGCGGCTGCTCGGCAGAGATCGACAGGGGGCCGGTTGTGTAACGCAGTTGCGCAGTGCGGCTTTGGTAGCCTGCAGCGCCTGGGAGGGAGTCAAAGTCTAGAGTGCCGGTGTTGCCTACGAAACTGGTAAAGTTGGACCAGGTTTGACCCGCCAGAATGCCTTTGTATGAACCATAGGCGTGACGAAGGCGTACTGAACCACCGCCGTTGCCGCGGAAATCGCCCTCAATGTTGACTGTTACGCCTTCGGGGCTGGTTGTTTTGATACCAATTCTGCTTTGAAAAGCGTCTGCACCGAAGTAGCCGGTTGCTTCGTTATCTTCGGCAGCACCGACATTGATTGCATTATAGTTAAACGAGCGGGTAGATGATGAGACGTCCTCATCGATATCGTAACTGGCGTTAAGACGGGCATAACCGTATACGCTGGTGTCCCAGCCGCCTGCGTCAAAACTTACGGCGCTTGCCGGACCGGCCATACCAAGAACTGCCACAGCAGCTGTCGCACGAATGGCCATTCTCAATTTGTTACTTTGCATTGTTGTTAACTCCACATATTTATTTATTGTTGTCAGACTCGGGCACTAACTTAGTTACCAAGCGTACATAATTCAATAACTATTTTTTGTTTATTAGACTATCGTCTATTTTCGTTGGCTATTCGCGTTAACTCGAAAGTGGCATTTCAAGCTTACCCTATGGCTCCTAACGCAAGGGAAGACGGCGTCAGTTGTGCACATCCAACCCGCCAAAGCGGCGATAAAACCCAGCCCCGGTGACAGACAAGGGGCCCGATGCATTTTCCAGATTGCAGGCCAGGAATTCGTCAGAGCGCGCGTAAATTGCGATGTAAAGGTTTCGGCACAGTTGCTTGGCGCTGCGCCCTTCCCAGTCACTAGGCAGTAGCTCGTCAGGCAGTAAAGGGTCGCGCAGCAATATTTTTCGGTATTCGTGAATGAGTAAAAGCCTCGCAGCCAGACAGTCCTCGGCGTTGAGGTTGTCGTTATGGCTGAGCTCCCTCCACAGTGGGCGAAATTTTTCCAGGAAGCGTTTATAGCGCAAACCCAGTTCATCCAGATCCCAGCTTTCTTTAACCTGCCTGCGCAGCGCTTTTGAATTCCGCGGTTCTATCGGGTGGGTTTGCATCACAATGGCGTCATCGGAGGCGCCCCAATCTTGCAATAACGGGGTTAATTGCTCGGGCTTGAAGCGCGGGTGTTGCATGATGGTGGGTGACAGATTGCCAAAGCCCAGCCATTTGAGTTCCTCGCGCACTTTTAAGCGTAGGTCAGGTTCCACCTGATTTAGCAGTGTCAGGCACCAACCACCGTTCCAGTCGTCATCACCAATGCTGTAAACCTGCTCGAACGCCTGCCGGAAACGCCGGAGGCCGTCCCCGGTTATGCTGTAATAACTGCAGCGACCCACTTTTTCAGTCTGTAACCAGCTTTCTTGCACCAACCGGTAAACCGACGTTCTGACCAGACGTTCGTTAATGCCCATAGGTGTGACCAGCTTCATCAGGCTGCCTAACCACACATTACCGCCGCGCGGGTGGATGACATCGCCGTAAATGGTAATGATCAGAGAACCTGCACGGACCGGGCGTTGTTGCTGAAATTCCTGTATCAGACTGGCAAGCTGACTTTTTGCTGACATGTTCTTCTCTTAAAGGGTTTTCCGGCAGCATTCGGCGCCATCAAAGTGCTTAATATTGCAAGGAACGAACCTTATCTCGCCGGCGTCATCAGGTAAAGGCGGCGGGCCAGGTCATCATCGAGCGCTTTGTGAACATTCATCTAAACTGACAGTGGCGGTCAATAAAACAGCGGCCAGTACGAGCGCCGCAGTTGACACCGAAGTAATGATACAATATTTTCAAATAACACATATTGTTGGTATCGTATTAAGTTGGCAGTGTGTTGAAAGCACTGATTTTTGAGCAAGATGGCTGCTAAATATCATTAATGAGGGAGGCTTTCAGGTGGGGGTAAGTGATACGAAAATGCCCAACTCTGTCTTGAGAACTTGTTGTAATAGTCGGTAAATCAAACGCATAGAAAACAAAATGATTCCGACCTTATTCTGTGGAGAAAAAAAACAATGAATGGAACACTGGCTCGTTATACCAAGAAATTTTTAGCCATCACAGCGGCTGGACTGCTGGCGATGAGTGTCCAGGCTGCTGATCCCATCCGTATCGGATCTTTTTTGTCAGTAACCGGCCCTGCGTCCTTTCTGGGGGACCCAGAGCTTAAAACCCTGGAAATGTACGTTGAGAAAATTAATAAAGAAGGCGGGGTGCTTGGCCGCCAACTTGAGTTGATCTACTACGATGACGTTGGCAATGCCTCTAAAGCCCGCAACTTCGCAAGCCGGCTGATTCGTTCAGACCGTGTGGATATTATTGTGGGTGGAAGTACAACCGGTGCCACCATGGCGGCTGTGCCAATGGTCGAGCAGGCCCAAATCCCTTTCATCTCACTGGCGGGCGCTCTTGTTATTACAACGCCGGTGAAAAAGTGGGTGTTTAAAACGCCGCAGTCTGACCGCATGGCTGCAGAACGTATTCTGGATGATATGAAGTCCCGCGGTTTGACCAAAATTGGCCTGATCTCTGGCACCGATGGCTTTGGCAGTTCCGGTCGCGAGCAAACCCTTGTGGTGGCCAAGGAGATGGGCACGATTGACGTGGTGGCGGACGAAACCTACGGCGGTTCCGACACCGACATGACCGCGCAGTTGACCAATATTCGCGGTACCGACGGTATCCAGGCCATTTTGAACTTTGGCTTTGGGCAGGGCCCGGCCATTGTTACCCGAAACTATGCCCAGCTGAGCATTGATCTGCCATTTTACCAGTCCCACGGTGTTGCTTCTGACGGTTTTCTCGAACTTGCCGGCGACAGCGCCGAAGGCTTGAGGTTGCCCGCATCGCCTTTGCTGGTGCCGGATTCTCTGCCGGAATCAGACCCTCAGAAACCGATTGTAGAAGCGTATAAAAGCGAATACGAAGCTCGCTGGAACGCTAAGGTGTCCACTTTTGGTGCCTACGCTTATGACGGCTTGATGTTGGCGGTGCAGGCCATCGAGAAAGCCGGCACAACAGATAAAGCAGCCGTGCGCGACGCCCTCGAAAATATTCAGGGCCACGTAGGCGTAACCGGCACCTACAATATGTCTGCCGATGATCATAACGGTCTTAAAGCTGATTCCTTCCGCATTCTGGAAGTCCAGAATGGCAGTTGGAAGTTGGTCAACTAAACCTTTCTTATCCGTATCATAGGTTGGCATCCGCCTTTCGGGGCAGCCGGCCGCTGCGCGAGCGGACCTGATTATGTTCTCTGAATTTCTGCAGTACCTGTTTACCGGTATCACCATTGGTGCGACCTACGCCCTGATCGCTTTGGGCTTTACCCTTATTTACAACGCCAGCCATGTGATCAACTTCGCCCAGGGCGAATTTTTGATGATTGGCGGTATGGCAACCGTGTCCTTAACGGCCATGGGTGTGCCCATGTTGCTTGCCATCGTGTTGGCGGTTGTTCTTGCGGGTCTTATGGGTATTGCCCTGCAGCGCCTGGCGATTGCGCCGGCAAAAGATGCGAACGTTGTCACGCTAATCATTATTACCATCGGCGCGTCCATTTTTATCCGTGGTCTTGCTCAATTAGTGTGGGGCAAAAAGTACCACGTGATGCCTAACTTCAGCAGCGATGAACCGATTGAGATATTTGGCGCCGTACTGAACAGTCAGAGCCTATGGGTGCTGGGTGTGGGGGCGGTGCTAGTGGCAGTATTGGTGTACTTCTTCACCCGCACAATGACCGGCAAAGCCATTCTTGCCACTTCTATGAACAAAGACGCCGCCCGTTTGGTGGGTATTCGTACCCAGATGGTGTTGATGCTGGCGTTCATGGTGTCTGCCTTGTTGGGTTCAATCGCCGGCATTGTCGTCGCTCCTATTACCTTCACTTCTTACGATATTGGCATCATCCTTGGCTTGAAAGGCTTTGTGGCTGCGGCTATTGGCGGCCTGGGTAGTGGTGTGGGCGCCGTTGTGGGTGGCCTGGCGCTGGGGGTGGTTGAAGCCATGGCAGCGGGCTATCTGTCGTCTGATTACAAAGATGCGGTGGCCTTCTCAATGATTCTGCTGGTGTTGTTCTTCATGCCCCGGGGCCTGTTTGGCGCCAAAGTTGTGGAGCGGGTGTGACGATGGCGAAACTCTCCGAATTTCGTTTGAAGGGCCTGGTGTTTTTGGCCGTTGTGGTTTTTGCTTTGCCTTTGTTTATTTCCAACCCGTTTCACTACAGCCTGGCCACGCAAATCGCGTTGATCGCCGGTGCCGTGGTGGGGCTTAATCTGCTGGTAGGCTTTGCCGGCCAGATCAGCCTGGGTCACGCCGGCTTTTTTGGTCTGGGTGCCTATTTCAGCGCGATCATGACCAGTCATTATGGCTGGTCTGCCATACCGGCGCTGATTGTTGGCGCGATTGGTGTGGGCATTATTGCCTGGGTGGTCGGCCGCCCGATTTTGCGCCTAAAAGGCCATTATCTGTCTATGGCGACCCTCGCCGTGGGCTTCATTATTGCCATCATTTTGAATAATGAGCGGGAGATGACCGGCGGGCCGGATGGTATGCCGGTGCCTGCCTTTGACGTGTTTGGCTGGGAGCTCAGCCCATTTGGCGAATACTCCTTGTTTGGCATGGATATCAGCGGTGATCTGGCCTGGTACCTTTTTGCAGGCGTGGTGCTGTTGGTCGCCGTCTGGCTGGCACAGAACCTGATTGACTCGCCTATCGGTCGCGCCTTGCGCTCGGTACACGGCTCAGAGGTGGCAGCCAGCGTGGTGGGTGTGAACACCACGAAGTACAAGAGCCTGGTGTTTGTTATTTCGGCGGTTTACGCCAGCGTAATGGGAGCGCTTTACGCGCATTTTCAGGGCTTTATAACGCCCGCGGTGGCAGGCTTTGAGTTTTCCATTTTGTTGATCACGATGGTGGTGCTGGGCGGCATGGGGTCGACCATAGGTGTCATCATTGGCGCTGTGGTGTTGGAGCTACTGCCGCAAGTGCTGGCCGATTTTCAAGAGTTTGAGATGGTGCTGTTTGGTCTGATTCTGATGCTGACGATGATTTTCATGCCCAAAGGGCTGCTTCCAACCGCGGCCAATTTCTTGGCAAAACGACGCGCAAAGTCCGCCGGAGGTAACGCATGACGGCTCTGGTGGAAGTGAATAACCTGTCCAAGGCGTTTGGCGGTGTGCACGCAGTAGAAGGTGTGAGCTTTGCGGTAGACGCGGGGCAAGTGTATTCGGTGATTGGGCCGAATGGCGCTGGCAAAACCACGCTGTTTAATTTGATTACCGGTCTCTACACGCCCACGGGGGGCGACGTAAAGCTGAACGGCGAAAGCACCGCAAAATTGGAACCCAGTCAGCTAGCACAAAGGGGTATGTGTCGCACCTTTCAGCAAATGCAGATTTGCATGAACATGACGGCAATCGAAAACGTGATGCTGGGCCGTCACCTGTCCCTGAAAAGCAACCTGTTAACCACGCTTTTCCGCTTACCAGCGCTGACCCGGGGTGAAAAAGCCGCCCACGCCAAATCCGCCGAACTGATGGAGTTTGTCGGTTGTGGCGAGTACATCAACGCCGAAGCTTCGGCAATGTCTTATGGCGCCCTGAAGCGCCTGGAAATTGCCCGCGCGTTAGCGGCAGAGCCGAAAATTATTCTTCTGGATGAGCCTGCAGCCGGCCTGAACGCGGTGGAAACCACGGCACTGGAGGAGTTAATCCGCAAAATTGCCGAACAGGGCATTACTGTCATGCTGGTAGAGCACGACATGAAGTTGGTAATGAACATTTCCGACCGTTTACTGGTGCTTAATTACGGGCGTGTGCTGGCGGAAGGCACACCGGAACAGATTCGTGCTAATCCGGACGTGATCGCAGCTTACTTGGGCGGTTAAACGGAGCGAGGAATAATTACAATGACACAAACACCGACCAACACGGCGCCTGAAGACAGTTTTAGTGTGCAGGCCATTAGTACCATCGTGCAGGAACACCAGGCCCTGTGGCGCATACTGGATTTGTTGGACCAGCTTCAGCACGATATGAACATCAACGAACAGCAGCCTGATGAAACACTGTACAACAATATTTTCGACTACATTCAGCACTTCGCCCGACGTGTTCACAGCTCCCCTGCTGAGATAGTTCTGTATCGGCTGTTGGGAGAAAAGTCACCGGAAACCAAGCCGCTGCTAGACAAGCTCGCTCATGGTTACGTGATTGGTGATCAGAAAATCAACGAGCTGCGTCATTTGTTGATGGTGTGCATGGAGCGCTGGCCCGACGGCCGTGAGGAATTTAGCCATGCGCTGGCACGGTTTACCGAAGCTTTGCGTAAGCACATTAAAAAAGAGGAAGGCGTGGTTATCCCGCGGGCGCGCAAGCTCCTCAGTGAAGACGACTGGCGCCTGATTACCGAATCCCGTGATCAGGCCAATGATCCGCTGTTTGGCGAGCGGGTACGGGATGAGTTCCGTGAGCTGCGGCATCGTATCGTAAGCTACACACCGGAGCGCCTGGGTGGCCTTGGGCTGCGTCACGCGCCACGCCGAACTGCGCAGCACGCTGCCGAAGAAATGCTCACGATCAAGGGCCTGAAGACTTCTTACGGCCAGATTGAAGCACTCCATGGCGTTGATATCCGCATCAACAGCGGCGAGATTGTGTCGCTGGTGGGCGCCAACGGTGCTGGCAAGTCCACACTGCTGATGACCATCTCCGGGCTGCAACCAACAGACGCGGGCAGCATTACCTTTGAAGGCAAAGATTTGCTAAAGATGCCGACCGATAAGCGGGTTGCCAGTGGCATTGTGCAGGTGCCCGAAGGCCGACAGGTGTTCAAGGATCTGAGCGTTGAGGACAACTTGCTGCTGGGCGCTTATACCCGTGGCCGCAGCCCCGAAGTGGAAGACGACATCGAACGCATGTACGAGAAGTTCCCCATATTGCGCCAGAAACGTCGCAACCTGGCGGGTGAGTTGTCTGGTGGTCAGCAGCAGATGCTGGCCATGGGCCGGGCGCTGATGGCAAAGCCGAGATTGTTGCTGTTGGACGAGCCCAGCATGGGGCTTGCACCGCTGATTATTGAAGAAATTTTCAATATCATCAAAGAGCTCAAAAACGAAGGCATGACCATCTTTTTGGTGGAGCAAAACGCGTCCCAAGCGCTGGCGCTGGCCGACCGTGGCTACGTACTGGAAACCGGCCGCGTGGTGGTGGAAGGCTCTGGCCGGGAATTGTTGAGCAACGAGAAAGTGCGCGAGGCTTATCTGGGTATGTAAGGCCCTGACCAGCCGGCCAGAATAGGAATATACACGACCATTAGTAGCACGCTGATCAACCCCAACAAGTAAGGGATGATTGCCCGGGTGATGCGCTCCAAAGGCAGCTGCGTGATTGAGGAAGCCACATAAAGGTTGATCGCTACCGGTGGGGTGATCATTCCGATCGCCAACCCGACCACGATGATCAGGCCAAAATGAATCGGGTCAATTCCCAGTTGAATCACCAGCGGCAGCAAAACCGGCGTTAGAATAATCAATGCGCTGGCGGTTTCTAGAAATACACCGGTCAGTAGAATTATGCCCACCACTAACAGCATGATCACGTAAGGATCGGTAGAGATAGACAGCACCGCTTCAGCAATAGCGCCGGGCACCTGCCAGCTGGATAGCGTCCAGCTCAGCACCGCCGAGGTGGCGATTACAAGCATGATCACTGAGGTGGTAATCGCCGAGCGAATCAAAATGCGATACACATCGCTTAGCTTGAGGTCACGGTAAATGAACAGCGAGACCAGCAGCGCGTAGTTGACAGCCACCACCGCAGCTTCACTGGGCGTGAAAATTCCCGAAAATATGCCCCCCAGAATGATGACGGGCGTCATCAGTCCCCAACTCGCGCTTTTTAATGTGCGCCAGATGGTGGCCAGTGAGAACGGCGTGCCCTTGGGATACTGGCGTTTGTAGGCTTGGGTAATGGCAATTGCCATCAGCCCAAGCCCCATGGCGAGCCCTGGCAAAAAGCCGTTCAGGAACAGCTCAGATACCGATTGCTGGGCAATCACTGCATAAATAATCATGGGCACCGACGGCGGAATGACCACTCCAATTGTACCGCTTGCGGCAATCAGGCTGGCAGCAGACGCGGGGTCATAACCTTTTTTGCGTAACTCCGGCACCAAACTTGCTCCCACCGCCGCTGTGGTCGCCGCCCCGGAGCCTGAAATTGCTGCGAAGAACATCCCTGCCATCACCGACACGACCGATAAGCCCCCCCTTAGAAAGCCGAACAGAGAGTTGGCAAAGTTGACGAGTCTCTCGCTCACTTTGCCTTGAGCCATCAGGTCGCCGGCCAGAATGAACATGGGAATGGCCACTAAGGCAAAGGAATTGATGCCCTGAAACATCTGCTGGGTGACCACCATTAAAGGTACCCCGGCCTGGCTGAGCGCGATCATGGTGCTGGCACCGATTGCCAGGGCAATAGGTACACCCAGTAGCATAAGCGCGAAGAACAGCCCGAACAGTAGCAGCGTCATGGAACGGGCTCCTCACGACGCTCGCCGTCTATTAAAAGCTCCAATAGATCGACGAAAGCGTACCAACTCATCACGGCCGCGCAGAGCGGAATCACGGAGTAGACATAGGTCATCGAGAGCCTTAAGGAAGCCGATTTCTGAAAGCTCTGAACTTGCATATAACGATAGCCGATCACCACCAGTGCCACCGTAAAGGCCAATACCGCCAGGGTGCCGGCAATGCGCGCGGCTTGTCGAAGGCTCACGGGCAGGGCGTCCACGGCAAATGTTACGGCAATGTGCCGACCGCGCTGAAAAGCCAGAGTGCCTGCAAAAAAAGTAATCCACACGAGCAGAAAGCGAGCGACTTCTTCGGTCCAGCCGACCGCGCTGAACAGCACTCGGGAGACAATCTGCAGGGTAATCACGCCAATCAGCGCTGCCATACCCGCAAACACCACGGGCTGGATGATTGCATCCAGCCCGCGCTCAATTCGCTTTAGCGGCTTTAACAGCGATTGAGTTTTGGTCGTCACTTATTTGAGCGCCTCCAGAATACGTGGCAGGTAATCACCGAACTTCTCACCGTACTTTGCATAGACCGGCACCACGGCGGCTTGAAAAGCCTTTATATCTGGGGTGTCGTTAATCTGCATGCCGGCTTCGCGCAGCTCGGCCAGTTGCCGGGATTCCATCTCGGCGTTTACCCGGCGCTCATGTTCGGCGGCTTCCTGAGCTGCCTGGGCGACCACAGCTTGTGCCGCTTCTGGAAGCTTATTCCAGGCAGGCATGCCCATCACGAAGATGGCCGGGGCGTAGGTATGTCGCGAGAGGGTCATGTAATCCTGGGTTTCGTAGAGCTTGAAGGAATGAATCACATTGGCGGGATTTTCTTGTCCATCAATGGTGTTTTGCTGCATGGCGGTCAAGGCTTCCGTCCACGCCATCGGAATGGCGTTGGCACCCAATGCGCGGAAGGTGTCCACATACACCGGATTTTCCATTACGCGAATACGCAGGCCTTTCATGTCTTCTGGTGTGTTGACCGGGCGCTCGCTGTTGGTCAAATTACGAAAGCCACGTTCGGCGTAGGCCAGGCCTTTCAGGTTGACCTCGGAAAGCTTGTCGAGCAGTTCCTGACCAATGGGGCCGTCGAGGACATCGTAAGCGGCTTGCGGTGAAGGAAACAAAAACGGCAGCTCAAAAACCGCCATTTCTTCGACAAAGTTAGCGACCGGGCCGTTGGTGATCACGCCCATATCAACGGTGCCAATTTGCATACCTTCCAGCAGGGTGCGCTCGTCGCCCAGTGAAGCGTTAGGGTAGAGCTCGATGTTCACCACACCTTCGGTTCGCTCTGCTACCAGATCCTGAAATTTGACGGCTGCAATATGAAAGCCATCTTGCTCGTTGACCACGTGAGCCAAGCGCAGAGTAATCGGATCCATGTTGGTAAATTCTGACGCAAAAGCCGTAGCGGCCAGCGATAGGGAAATGCCAAGTACCAGTGTATTCAAACCGAGTTTTTTCATTATAGTTTTCCTCAAGTGATGACGCGTCTTGGGCGCGCTGTAAGCCGCCGGGCCGATACCAGCGCAGCTAACCGCAATACCGCAAAGACCATGGGTTTCGTGGGCTGAACCAGAACCAGACCCAGAACCAGAACCAGAACCAGAACCAGAACCAAAAAATATTTACGTTAACGTAAACTGTATCCAGTTCAGCGTTAAAAAGAAATCAAACTGCCAGCATCATCGGATGCTTTCAACAATCAGCGCAATGCCCTGGCCGCCGCCGATACACATCGTAATAAGGCCATAGCGACCGCCCGTGCGTTCAAGCTCCGCTAGGGTTTTGATGATGAGGATGGAGCCTGTAGCACCTACCGGGTGCCCCAGCGCAACAGCACCGCCGTTCGGATTTACCTTGTCTGCCGGCAAACCGAGTTCTTTGCTGACCGCAAGCGCCTGGGCGGCAAACGCTTCATTGGATTCAATTACATCCAGATCTGCCACACTAAGGCCGGTCTGCTCCAGCACCCGACGCACAGCCGGGATCGGGCCAAGGCCCATTAGACCGGGATCCACCCCAGCAAAGGCATAACCCACCAAGCGTGCACGCGCTTTAAGTCCACGTTTTTCGGCTTCTGCTGCGCTCGTCAATATCATGGCGGCCGCACCGTCGTTAAGACCAGACGCATTGCCTGGCGTAACGATACCATCTTTAGCAAAGGCAGGTTTGAGGCCAGAAAGACTTTCGACAGTCGTATCTGCACGTACATGCTCGTCCTGCTTAAAAATGAACTCCTTGCGACCCTGTTTTACGGCCACAGGCACAATCTGTTCTTTAAAGTAGCCACTCTCAATAGCATGGCTGGCACGACGATGACTTTCCGCCGAAAACACATCCAGATCTTCACGGCTGAGGCCATACTTTTGGGCAATACGCTCAGCCGTCAG
Source organism: Marinobacter sp. M1C (assembly GCF_023314135.1). Lineage (NCBI taxonomy): Bacteria > Pseudomonadati > Pseudomonadota > Gammaproteobacteria > Pseudomonadales > Marinobacteraceae > Marinobacter > Marinobacter sp. M1C. The sequence continues at coordinate 4,035,802 of NZ_CP092289.1, read as the reverse complement.
GCCCATGTGACCGCTACCAAACGGATCGCTGAGAATGCCCAGTGTCATATCGACCACTTTCCCGTCGCCCATCCTCAAGCCCTTGCGGACATTAGGAAGAACATAAGCCCCCTGGCTCATGCTTTCGACGCCACCGGCCAATGCAATCTGGCTGTCGCCCATAATAATCATCTGCGCGGCGCTGATAACCGCCTGCATCCCGGAACCACAGAGACGATTTACATTGAACGCCGCAGAACCTTTCTGCAGACCGGCATTAAGGCCGATATGGCGCGCTACGTAGGCATCTGCCGGGCCAGTCGAAATAATATGACCAAAAACGGAATGGTCGATGTCTTCTGCGGGCACAGCTGATCGGCTGATCGCCTCTTTTGCCACACAAGTGCCCAGATCGGCCGGGCCCATCGAGCTTAAACTTCCGCCGAAGCCGCCTATAGCTGTGCGTGCTCCGTCGAGAATAACTACATCGGTCAGTTTCATCGTTTGTTTCCTCAGGTTATCGATCTGTAAAAATCCGCAAAGCGGATAATTTATTTGCCCAGCATAGAACGGGCAATCACTTCTTTCATGATTTCAGACGTTCCTGCGTAGATTGTTTGTACTCGCGCATCCACAAAAAATCGCGATACGGGATACTCAACGGTATAACCGTAGCGGCCAAACAGTTGTAGACAGTCGCTGGCTATATCGCACTGCATTTCGGTGAGCATCAGCTTCAGAATGGCGGCGTCTGTTGGCCCCATTTCGCCTTTAAGATATTTAGTCGTGCACTGGTTCAGATACGCTTTCGCCATCTCCAGCCGTGCACGGGCTTCTGCAAGTTTAAACCGGATATTTCGAAAGTCAGCTACTCTTAGGCCAAAAGCCCTGCGTTGCTGCACATAATCCAGAGTAATCGCCAGCACGCCCCCGGTCGCCCCACCGCCTGTGCAAGATCGAAACGTCTTTGCGACAGGGTTACGCAACTAAACTAATAGGTAGATGCATGAACAACTCTGGCACCTCCGCTTCCTGCCCCGTATCGGCGGGTATCCAGCGGGCTCTGCGCAACACGATCGGAGACGCCTTTGCCCGCTCTGCGAGCATACATGGCAGCCGCACGGCACTGACGTTTGACGACCGCACCTGGACGTTCTTAGAGATTCACGCAGCCTCAAACAGGCTGGCCCATCGTCTGATCGGGCTCGGCCTTGAGAAAGGCGACCGCGTTGGTACCTATGGCAAAAACTCGGATGCCTACGTTTTGCTCTGGCTTGCCTGCACCAAAGCCGGGCTGATTCATGTACCACTTAACTACGCGCTGATTGGCCACGAACTTACCTACGCGCTCAATCAGTCTGGCTGCAGGGCCTTGTTTGCCGACCTGGATCTGCAATCACAAGTCGATGCGATCCGGGAGACAACCGAGGTTGCCATTCACGGCAGCCTGCACGGCGGTAACACCAACGACGCGCTGACATTCGCGCTTGAGGCCGGCGAAGACACAGCACCGGATTTGGAGCTTTGTGATACAGACCTGGTGCAGATTCTTTATACCTCTGGCACCACCTCCGACCCCAAAGGCGCCATGCATACGCATCATTCACTGATGACGCATTATGCCGCCTGCCAATACCACCTGAACATTCGGGCCAGCGACCGCTCACTCGCCGCGCTGCCGCTTTATCACTCGGCGCAGATGCATGTATTCACCATGCCCATGCTGCTGAGTGGCGGGTACAGCCGGATGATCAACACCCCGACACCGGACGCAATTCTCGGGCTGCTGGCAAGCGATCAACTGAACGCCTTTTTTGCGCCGCCCACCGTGTGGATTGCCCTGCTGCATCATCCCCAATTCAACCCGGGCAAACTGCAACATATGGATAAGCTTTACTACGGCGCATCCATCATGCCTGGCCAGATAGTAAAAGAGCTTGGCGAAAAACTACCTGGTGCAGGCCTGTACAACTGTTATGGCCAAAGTGAAATTGCACCGCTGGCGACGGTGTTGCTACCAGAAGAACACGCAGACCGACCGTCTTCTGCCGGTCGCCCCATGCAAACGGTGATGACGCGCATTGTGGACCCGGTTACCGGTAAAGACTGCAATCCCGGGGAACACGGAGAACTGGTTCACCGCTCACCGCAACTGATGGTGGGTTACTGGGGCAAACCTGAAGCCACGGCGGAAGTCTTCAAAAACGGCTGGTTCCATTCCGGTGATCTGGGCTATCAGGACGATGAGGGCTACATTTATATTGTTGATCGCATCAAGGATGTGGTGAACACGGGCGGAGTATTGGTAGCCAGTCGCGACGTAGAAGAAGCTCTCTACCAGCACGAATCTGTTGCGGAGGTTGCGGTCATCGGTGTGCCGGATGAGAAGTGGATTGAAGCCATCTGCGCCATAGTGGTGGTCAAAGAAGGTTATCCGCAAGACGCAGAAGCTTTGATGAGCTACGCACGAACCAGGCTGGCGAGCTTCAAATTGCCAAAGCATATCCACTTTGTGGAACAGCTGCCAAAAAACACTGCTGGCAAGTTGCTGAAACGAAAGCTCAGAGAAGATTTCGCTTTATGAAGTAAGCGGCTAGTTACCCGTAAACTTAGCCGGCCGTTTGCTTGTAAAAGCTCGGACGCCTTCCTTGAAGTCGTCGGTCTCCGCTGCTTTCAGGAATGCCTGGCGCTCAGCTTCAAGATGCTCGGCCAGTGATCTTCCGCTGCCTTGATCAACAAGCCGTCGAAAGGCACCGAAGGCCTTTGTCGGGCCGCTTGCAACATGTTTTGCTGTCGTCGCCAGTAGGTCGTCAAAGGCATCTGGTGAGCCAACTTCCGCCAACAAGCCCCAGTTCTTGGCTTCAGTTGCATTGAGCTGGCGATTCAGGAGCATCATCTCTGTGGCCCGTGCCGTGCCAATTTTGCGCGGTAAAAACCAGGTGCAACCACAGTCCGGCACGGCACCTATGCCGTTGTAACCGATAAGAAACCGTGCGTTTTCCTCCGCTACAATGACGTCTGCCATGAGTGCGAGACTCAGGCCTGCACCCGCGGCGACGCCCTTTACACCGGCTATGATCGGCGCGTCTATGCTTCGTAGCAGGAGAATCGCTTTATTGAGTGGCAACAACAATCCATTGATAACGCCTTGGGTCTGTTGCGGGGTGCCGACCATGCTGGCGACATCGCCACCGGCCATAAATGCTCTTCCGGCACCGACCAGCACAATGCAACGTAATCCCGGTTGCCCACTTAATGCCTTCGCCGTCTCCAGAAATGCCTCGGCCATGGGTACGTTGATGGCGTTGAGAACGTCAGGGCGATTGAATGTCAGCGTGGCTACGCCTGTTTGTTCATTAAATGTGGAAACTAGGGGGCTGTCTGTCATGGTTGTGAGTTCCGTCGCTGAGAGTGTTTGCATCACTATAGAACACACTGCCTTGGTTTTTACGATACAACTGGGTTACATTAACTTTCGTTCAGTAAAGTACTCTGGCGTTTACTAAAATAAAAACAATCATGATCTACAGACCTGTTGGGAATAATGTCCAATATCCTCGAAATTAATAATCTCTCGCTCTCGTTCGGTGGCGTGAAGGCACTTAAGGATGTCAGCTTCCGGGTGCCGGAAAATACCATTACCACAGTGATCGGCCCAAACGGCGCAGGCAAAACATCACTTTTTAACTGCATCTCCGGTTTCTACAAGCCTCAGCAAGGCACCATCAGCTATCAGGGTAAGGTGCTCACGGGAATGAAGCCACCGGCCCGCGCCGCTTTGGGTCTTGCACGAACCTTCCAGAATATAGCCCTGTTCCGGGGCATGACTGTACTCGACAACATCAAGCTTGGCGCCCATGTGCATATGAAAAGTGGCCTACTGGGCTCACTGGCGTATTTCGGTGCGGCACGTCGCGAGGAAATGGTGGTGCGCCAAGAAGTGGAGCGCCACATCATTGATTTTCTGGAGATTGATCATATACGGCGGCAGCCTGTAGCCAGCTTGTCTTACGGTTTGCAAAAACGCGTGGAACTGGCCCGCGCCCTGGCCATGCGACCGAAAGTGCTGATGCTGGATGAACCGGTAGCGGGGATGAACCGGGAAGAAAAGGAAGACATGGCCCGGTTTATTCTCGATATCCGTGAAGAGTGGGGCGTGACAGTGCTAATGGTAGAGCATGATATGGGCATGGTTATGGATATTTCCGACCACATTGCGGTGCTCAACTTTGGCCAGGTTATTACCGAAGGCTTGCCTGCGGAAGTGCAGACAGACCCTGAGGTGATCGAAGCGTATTTAGGCACCAGTGATATGGACAGCCTGCGCAAGAAACTTAACCCCGAACGCGAGGTGGCTTAAGTGGACTGGCTTTTTTTTGGAGAAATTAGCCTTGCAGGCCTTGCCATGGGCGGGCTCTACGCTCTGATCGCGCTGGGTTTTGTGATCATTTATAAAGCCACGCGAGTGATCAACTTCGCCATCGGCGAAATCATGATGGTCGCCGCTTATCTGTTTCTGGCCTTTGCTGGCGGTATGGAAATGTCGCCGTGGCTTGCGCTGCCGCTGGCGGTACTTGGGGGCAGTATTCTGGGTGGTGTGATCGAAAAGACGATGATCCGCCCGATGCTGGGAGAATCACCCATTTCGGTGGTAATGGTCACTATCGGTGTGGCCAGTATTCTGATGGGCCTGGTAGAGCTCGTGTGGGGCGCAGAACCGCAGCTTCTGCCAAGCTTTCTGCCTCGTAAACCGGTGTTTATTGGTGAAATGTACTTGGCTCCAAAGATTGCGTACGGTTTTCTTATCGGTGCTGCGCTGCTCATCATTTACTTGTTGTATTTCCGTTTTTCCCGAGGCGGCGTGGCGCTGCGTGCCACCGCGTCAGATCAGGCCGCAGCCTATTCCATGGGCATTAATGTGAGGCGGGTATTCAATTTGGCCTGGGTGTTTGGCTCTCTTGCAGCCTCACTTGCGGGCGTATTGGTGGCCGCAACCGGTGGGCTTAGCCCGCAGTTTGGTGCTATTGGCCTGAGCGTACTGGTGGTGGTGATTGTCGGGGGTCTCGACAGCATTGTGGGTGCGCTTATTGCGGGGCTGTTTATTGGCTGGCTGGAAACTGTGGCCGGCGCCTACTTGGGCGGGGAGTATCGCATGCCGGCTACGTTCGCGGTGCTGGCCGTCATTTTGGTTTTTCGTCCTTATGGCCTTTTTGGCACCCACGAAATAGAGCGAGTGTAAGATGCGTATCGGTGATGCCAAACAGAGCTATGAGGCCGATGAGGCCATCCTGACCAGCTCCACACAGAAGATCTGGTTCGGGCTTTTCCTGCTTGCGCTGCTGACGTTCCCGTTTATGGCTGATGCCTATTTATTGTATTTGGGTTGTCTGGTCGGTATTGCGGTTATCAGTACCACGGGACTGAATATACTGACCGGTTATACCGGCCTGATTTCCCTCGGCCAGGCCGGCTTCATGGGCGTGGGCGGTTATACCGTGGCCTGGTTATCTATCAACACCGCGTTGCCATTCCCGGTGACGCTCTTGCTTGCCGGGCTGCTGGCGGCGGCCGTCGGCATTCTGGTGGGGCTTCCTTCGCTCAGAGTGAAAGGGCTCTATCTGGCGATTGCTACGCTGGCTGCCAGTGTTTTTTTGCATTTTATCTTCGCCAGTTGGGAGTCTGTAACCGGTGGCATGGGCGGCTTAAGTCTGGAACCGGCGCACTTATTCGGCCTAACTTTTCAGAGCGATTTTGGAATGTATTTCATTATTGTGCCGCTTGCGGTACTGATGGTATTTGCTGCCAAAAACGTGTTCCGCACCCGCATCGGTCGGGCGTTTATTGCGATCCGGGACAGGGATATTTCGGCCGAAATTCTGGGTATTAACCTGTTGCGTTACAAGTTGATGTCTTTCGCACTCAGCTCATTTTATGCCGGTGTTGCCGGTGGCCTGTTTGCTTATTTCTTCCGGGTCGTTACGCCGGAAAGTTTCCCGCTTTCCATGTCCATTTTCTATCTGGCAGCGGTTATCGTTGGCGGCATGGGCAATCTGCTGGGCGGCATTCTGGGTGCCGCATTCATGACGCTGATTCCGGAAGTTCTCAAGCTCCTCACCGCAGCCCTGACACCGTTTTATCCAAATGCACCGATATTCATGTCGCCGATGCTAGAAATCATCTTCGGTGCCCTGATTGTCGGCTTCCTTATTTTCGAGCCTCACGGACTGGCGGAGATCTGGCACCGCATTCGGCGTTTTTTCAGTTTATGGCCTTTCAAAAACTAGTGGATTTAACAACAACAAGAAGCCGCAAGGAGAAGTTACATGTTTAAAAGAATTCTGAAAGAAGGCCGCAGACTCGTAGGTATCGGCAGCATTGCCGCCTTGGTCGCAGCGGGGCCAGCAATGGCACAGGATAAAGAGCCCATCGTATTTGGTGGTTCCATACCCTTGTCTGGCGTGTTCGCGTTTGCTGGCGTGCACATTCATGCTGGCCTGACTGACTATACAAGCTGGATCAACAGTCAGGGTGGGATCAACGGCCATCCGGTGAAGTATGTGATGGAGGACACTGGTTATGAGGTTGACCGTTCCGTCGCTGCATTCAAGAAAATCTCTGGCAGTAACACGGTTCCGGTTTACTACGGCGACAGCACCGGATTCATGAAAACGATTGCCTCAGAACTGAACAGCAGAGGCACCACGCTGATGAGCGGTGCGTCTTTCGCGACGGCGTTGACCGACAATGAGCAATACCCGTATCAGTTCATACCCGGCCCTAATTACACCCAGATGCTCGGTATTATTCTTGAGTACATTGCCACTCAGGGCAAAGATGGCGACAAACCGACCGTTGCGTTTGTTTACAGCGATACCGAGTTTGGCAAAGATCCTATTGAAAACGGCAAAGCCAAAGCCGCCGCGATGGGCATCAAAGTTGTAGAGGAAATTGTCACCAAGCCGGGCAGTGTGGATGTCTCTGCAGAGATTTTAAAGCTGCGTCGCGTCCGCCCGGATTTTGTCATATTCCACGGTTATGTGTTGTCGCCCATTAACGAGTTTATGGTGCAGATGCGGCAGATGGGTCTGGACACTCAGTTTATAGGCACCTTCTGGTCTACTGACAAACTCATCATCGACAAGATGGGCGCAGACGCCGATGGTTATATGGGTGTTATGCCTTACAACTACTATGACAGCCCAGAAAGCGGGCCGATGCTCGACGCGCTGCGTGCCGAGGCTCAAAAGAGTGATCCGAATGCCGGTTACCGGCCGACCGGTTATATGCAAGGCTGGTTTAATGCCATGGTCTGGACTGAGGTGATAAAGCGCACACTGGATGCGGATAAAGAACTGACCGCCGATAACATGGCCGAGTCTCTCGCTTCGATCAAAGACTGGGATACCGGCGGCATTATTGGTGTTCCGGTTACGGTGCAAGACATGTCGTTCCCGGTGGGTCGTATCTGGCGTGTGAACGCGAAAGAAGCTCGTTATGAGCCGGTATCTGACTGGATTCATCTCGACTGAGACGCTATATGGAAGCCCTGCTGGAAATCGATAATATAGAAGTGGTTTACAATAAGTCGGTGCAGGTTCTGCGGGGCCTGTCACTTCGGGTTCCCCGTGGCGCCATTGTGGCGTTGCTGGGGTCTAATGGCGCTGGCAAATCCACAACACTGAAAAGTGTATCAGGACTTTTGGCTCTTGAAGACGGCGAAGTGACAGCCGGAGAAATTCGCTTTAAAGGCCGCGCGTTAAAAGGCATAGCACCGGAAAAGCTGGTTCGTGACGGTTTGTTTCATGTGATGGAAGGGCGCCGTGTCTTTGAAGATCTGACCGTTGAGGAAAATCTTGTTGCGGCAACCTATGCGCTTAGTGGGCGCAAGACGTCTTTGAGTGACTCCTACGAGCTGGTTTACGACTACTTTCCGCGCCTGCGGGAGCGCCGTAAGCAGCTTGCGGGCTACCTTTCTGGCGGCGAACAACAGATGTTGGCACTCGGCCGTGCGCTGATTGCACAACCAGAGCTGATGATGCTGGATGAGCCGTCCCTAGGCCTGGCCCCGCAACTGGTTGAGGAAATATTTACCATTATCGCTCGGATAAACCGCGAGCAGGGCACATCCATACTGTTGGTGGAGCAGAATGCCGCGGTGTCTCTGGCCATTGCTTCTTATGGTTACATCATGGAAAACGGAAAAATCGTGATTGACGGCCCGGCGGATAAACTCTCATCCAACGAGGATGTAAAAGAGTTCTATCTAGGGGTTGGCGGCAAAGAAGGAGAGGCTCGCAGTTATCGGGACATCAAGCATTACAAGCGCCGTAAGCGGTGGTTGTCATGACAACATTGCAAATCCGTGATCTGACTCTTGTGCAGATGCTACGTGCCCACGCAAAAGAGCGCCCTCACATGTTGGCGCTTCGGCAGAAGGATTTCGGCATCTGGCAGGCTTATTCCTGGCAGGATTATTATCAGCACGCCCGGCACTTTGGTTTGGGCCTGCGTGCGCTGGGTCTTTGCGAGGGTGGCCACGTTGCCATTATTTCGGAAAACCGGGCGGAGTGGGTTATCGCTCAGATGGGTATTGGCCTGGTAAAGGGTATCTGTGTGGGCGTGTATCCCACCAGCCCGTGGAATGAAGTCGCCTATGTGTTAGAACACAGTGACGCAGAAATTGTGGTGTGTGAAGACCAAGAGCAGACCGACAAGGTTCTACAAGCCTGGCCTCAGTTGCCACAGCTCAAACACAACATTGTTATTGATCCCAAAGGATTGCGCGCCTACGCGTCGCCGCCGACGGCGTTTGAAGAAATTGAGACCTTGGGGCGGGAGTTCGAGAAAAACCATCCCGAACTGATTGACGAACTGCTCGACAGCCAGACGATGGATGATATCGCTCTAATGATTTACACCTCCGGTTCTACCGGCCGGCCCAAAGGGGCACTGATCAGCTGGGGCAATCTGCAGTCAGGTGCGCGGGGGCTTATTGAGTTACTCGGGGTGGATCAGGACAGTACCAGTCTGTCTTACCTGCCACTGTGCCATGTGGCAGAGCAGGCGCTTACCAATATTGCGCCCGTTTATGCGGGCAGCGCAGTGAGCTTTGGCGAAAGCCTGCGCACGATTCAGGAAGACCTCCGGGAGCTTGCTCCAACGTTTTTCTTGGGCGTCCCGCGAATATGGGAAAAGCTCCACTCCGCCATTTATATCAAGATGCAGGAGACGGGGCGTTTGCGACTGGGGCTTTTCGAGCGCGCAATGAGCGCTTGTGAGCCCTTAGCGACCAAACCAAAGGCGCAGTGGAGTGTCAAGGAACGACTTACCTACAGTATGTATTACTGGCTGGTGTTTCGTGCCTTGCAGAATTTTATCGGGCTGCGCCGCTGTACCATTGCGCTGACCGGTGCGGCACCTATCTCAACGGGTATTCTCCAGTTCTTTCGCACTCTGGGTGTGCCTCTGGTTGAAGTGTTCGGCCAGACCGAGAGCACGGGTGTAGCGACGGCTCAGCGCCTGGACAATGTTTGCCTCGGTACGGTCGGAACGGCAATCGCAGGGCTTGAAATAACGCTTGGCGAGCGAAACGAGATCATCATGCGTGGTGGCACCGTTTTCAAAGGCTACTACAAGGATGAAGAGGCGACGGCAACTACTCTCAAGGACGGCTGGTTGCATACCGGCGATGTTGGTGAGTGGCAGCAAGGGCAGCTGAGAATAGTCGATCGCCTTAAGGACATCATGATTACCGCAGGAGGCAAGAATCTATCGCCCACGGAAATCGAAAATACCATCAAGGCGAGCCCTTATATTAAAGAGTGCATTGTTGTTGGCGAGGCCCGAAAGTATGTTTCGGCGCTGATCCAGGTCGATTTTGAAACAGCTGCAAAGTGGGCGGAGCAGGAACGGATTGCCTACACCACGTTTCGCACTCTGAGTGAACACGAAAAGGTGCAGGAACTGATTCAGGCAGAGGTCAATAAAGGCAATGACAGATTGCCGCAAGTGGCGCAGATCAAGCGTTTCCATTTATTGATCAAAGAGCTGGATCACGATGACGATGAGGTGACCGCCACCATGAAAGTACGTCGGAGCAAAATTTATGAGAAATACGCCGAGGTAATTGATTCGTTGTATAGCTGACAGACTCCGTAAAGTTTGGTGAGGGATTTGCGGGCGAAATAGTCCACATCACCAAGCCGTTCTTCCTTCACTTTGTTGAACCATTCGGGGTCTTGCAAAAGTGCGCGGCCCACAGCAATCAGTTCAAACTCATGATATTCAATGGTTTAACTGTTCATGATAGCAAAAACAAGGAGATGCCTCTCCTCTTTTTTATTGTAATTCAGTACAAAATTTAGACGCTTACGTTTTCGGATGGACAATAGCTAGAACTGATGTGTTCTGTACTAATCAGGTCCTAACTGGTCATTCCAACCCAATTTAAGGCGTGATTGCTCCTTGAGTTGGGTTGAAAGGGCACATGTCAAATTACGGAATGACGCTTGCGGGGATTTCTATGTTCAGATTCCTTATCTTTTCGATCAGATTCTGCCTGTGCCCAATCAGGTCTTTGATCATCACACCCCGGTTAGTTTCGACCTCCTGTTCAGTATACGGTTTGAAGTTTTCAGGGGCACTTCCTCCGGCTATTTCGTCGTCTCTTAACATCCAGTTGAGCAGTTCTGCTAACTGTTGGTTGCTAAGCGCCGACAGCGAAGCGCCCGGAACCTGTATCAGGAATTCCCGGCCTCCCTCGACTTTCAAGAAGTTCCCGACAAAGCCTTTCATCATAGGGATATCGTGACTAGGCGCGCCCTCGCCGTTCGTCAGGTGGCAGCCCAGGCACTGCAACTGATAGTTCACCGACGGTGAATAATTAGCCAGGTGCAGGGGTGTCTGGCGCGCCTCGTTGCCGGGCGCGGGTTTTTGGGCAGGGTCGGGAATAACCCGTGCCGTCCCCGAAGGGGAGGCGACGATCAGGGTTAAAGCCAACACACAGAATATCGAGCGCATTGTTATCCTCCTCAGGACGCTACGCCCCGAATAACGGATACTGTGCAGTTATAAACGCTACTGCTGGTGCCAAGGCACCAGTTAATATCATTGTTGTTGAAAGGCCTGTACATGGGCTCTTCGCTGTCATTGCGAGTACACGCGCACTGTGCACAGCTGTGCTTGCCGCAACAGTCATTGTAGGAAATGATGTAATCGATTCCGTCGGCGGGGTTGCGGCAAGTCCCCACCCAGGTGACCTGGGAGGATTCCGTTCCTGGCGGACAGCTGGTTGCCGAGCCGCCGCAGCAACTGCATAGAAAGCCGTCGACAGAACAATAGCGCCAGTAATCGCAACTGTTGGGGTCACCCGGGTCTCCGGCTGATGGCAGTCCGGCAGCCAGTGCTTTACTTGTTCTGTCGATAGGCAGAAGAACTGGCGCGGCCACGCCCAAGGCCACAAAAGATCCAAATTTTGCGATGAACTGGCGCCGCCCGGTTGTATTGGCTACGTGGCGTGACGAGCGTTCGAAAAAGCGATCAAGAAATTTCATTTTATTGTTCTCCTAATCAGGATGGCGTGTGAATGCTTGGGGATTCAGACTGGGCCTTTATGTAATCCTGAAGTGTTGATGAGCCAAGCAATTCGGTTTCGAACAGGCTGTCTAGATGTTCTCTGGAGTTGACCAGACCCTTGGCTTTGAGCGTTCCAGCTTTATCAATCAGCACCGCATACGGTAGCTTGCCAATCTGATAGGTCATGCCAACGTCAGGGCTCACGATATAGGTGGACTTTTCAAGACCCGCCTGGGATATGAGCTTGTCATGTTCGGCGGCATCGCCATCGCTCACGTAAATAACATCCAGGTCTTTTGCCGATCGACTGATGGCTTTTATTGCTGGTAGCAGTGTCTTGCAGATGGGGCAGGTGGGCGACAGGAAAAATAGAAGAGTCGACCGTTCACCGGCATAGCCGATGTTGATCGGGCGTCCGAAACGGTCTGCTGCTGTGACTTGTGGGGCAGGTTGACCAACTTCAACGCCCTTATCGAGCATAAGGGCGCCGGCCGGTGCGATGCGTGAGTGCAAAATGCCGATTTGCCGGATAAGGCCAAGCAGCACCAAAGAACTGGCTATCAAAAGCAGCCAAAGCAGAATGTTTGAAATGACGAGTGCTTGCATCTTATTTTTCTCCTGACACTGTTAGTAGTAACGAACGGTTGGCAATCCAGAGATCTGTCGTTGTGTAAAGCAGAACCAAAACGGTGCCTGCTGCAATAATGACAAAGTTGTCGAGCAGGCCCAGAGGCCGGTCAAGCATGGGTAACAACGCACCCAAAGCAATGACGGCCAGTAGCCCATTGCGAACGAGCAGTGCTGGTTGTAGGGGTTGACGCATAGCGGGGCCGGAGCATCCGCAATCGATGTCTTTGCGGCCTCGCGCCAGATTAATAGCGATAGCCAGGGCGTAGAGACTGATCAGCAAAAATGCCAGAACGCCGGCGTAAGGCCTGCTGGTACTCCATAACAGGCCGGCGGCAACCGCCAGCTCTGTGACCGGCAGCGCCAGCGCTGCTGTTGGCACCATGAATCCCGGAATTAATTCATACTCGCGCACCTGCCGGCGAAACCAGTTGGGGTGCCTGATTTTATGATTGGCAGCACTGGCGAATATGACGCTCAGCGCCAAAGCAGCCGATGTGCTGATAACAGGATCTATCATCGTGTCACCTCTCAGTGGTTCAGTATCAACGTCGGCGTTTTGGTTACGCCTGCCATTGTTCCATTGTGTTCGCCTGTTGAGAGATCAAATATCTCCAGCCCACCTTCAATATTTGCACCAAGCAGAAGAGGCTTGTCATCGGAGGTGGCGCTCAGGCTCCAGATGAGGTTAGGCGATTCCAGGGTTCCGATTTTCTCGCCGGTTTTCAGATCAAACTCCCAGATAATCTGGCTGGGGTCTTCCCATTTATAAGCCTCGTGGTCTGGGTGCATCAGAACGTAAAGTCGATTTAGAGCCGGTGCCGCTGCCAGCAGCTGCCAACCGCCTGGTGCCCAGCCTTCAGCCAGTTCTTCCGGGGTGACCAGTGACCAGCGGGGTAATGGCTTCGGCTCGTCTCCGGATAGGTCGACTGGCACAACTTCACCTGATGTCGTCACGAAGTAATAAATCTCACCAACAACGGTTGCCCTTTCAACCAGCTTGACTGCATTCGGGTCAAAAAATACGGTTCTGGTACGATCTACTTCCTCACCATTGTCGTTCAGCGTAATCATCTGGAGCGATCCGTCGCCACACAGGGACGCAAATCGTCGGTCACCTACCGGGTAGTTGAGAATGCACCCGTTAGTCGCGATTTCGTTAACCATCTCTTGTTTGGTGGTGTCCACGACAGTCACCGATGTAGACGGCGTAAAGTTGTATATGTAGACGAATTTGTCGTCAGCGCTGGTCGCAAGTGAAAAGCGTTCGGTGAGAGTAAACGCGCGTTTGCTGGATACGACGAGCTCCCACTTTGGCGACAACGTTTGGCTATCCCAAGCGGTTAATACATCCGTGCGTTCCCCGCGCACGTAGCGAGTAAAAAAGAAGTCAGCGGTAAAAATTGTTTTTCGATCCCGGGAAAGTGCAACAGGAGCCGCGTGCCCCGTTGGTAGCATCCCGAGATATTTCTGCGTGTCGGGGTCGATCACAACGACACGTGTGGAAACCATGTTATTGAATTCGAAGTCCACCATATAGCTGCGGTGATCGTCAGGCAGCGACAGAGTTGTGCTACCGACTGTTTCATCGGGCAGACGCGCGTTTGCACTTGCAGCAATCAGGCTGGACGCTACCACCAAGCTTATTGCCAGTTGTTTAGGTAGATGCATCATTACAATCCTCGATGTTATTTTTCTAGTTTTAAGGGGCGTCGTGCTTTATCGCCGATCACGCACCTGATTTGCTGTCCGCTCCAATCCTGGATTAAGGCAGCCTGTTCTTACTTCTTTATGCTTACTACCCGGCACTGGGTAACCGCTTTGAGTCCTTCAATACCAAACTCGACGCCGTAGCCCGATGCTTTGTTGCCTCCAAAAGCAACCATTGGGTGGATTGCGCCATGTTGGTTGATCCACACCGTCCCGGCTTCCAGTTGAATTGCGAGCTCGCTCGCATCCGCCGGATTATCTGACCACAGTGAGGCACCAAGGCCTGCCTCAAGCCCGTTTGCAGACCCGATGGCATCTTCTAGTTCGCGATACCGTATGATCGGTAGGGCAGGGCCGAACTGTTCTTCGTCAACCAGTCTTTGGCCGTCTTTAATGTCACCAACCAGCGTAATAGGCAGGAAGTAACCTTGTTTGGGTACGTCGCCAAACTCCCGGATGTCGCAACCGGCGGTTTTGGCATCCGCTATGAGTGCCTTCACTTTTTCAAACTGCATCTTGTTTTGAAGGGGGCCCATCAGTACGGACTCATCCATGCCATCACCGATTTTTATCTGGCTGGCGATTGCGCTGAGCTCAGCCATAACGGTTTCGTAGTCATCTTCGTGAACGTAAAGGCGCTTAATGCAGGCACATGTCTGTCCCATGTTCAGGAATGCCCCCCAGAACAAATCGTTGGCAATTTTTTTAATGTTCGTTCCCGGCATAACGACGGCTGCGTCGTTACCGCCCAGTTCCAGAGTTATAGGTGACAAGTTCCGTGCGGAGGCTTCGATAATACGGCGGCCTGTCGCTTCGCTACCGGTGAACATAATCTTGTTAATGTCAGGGTGGCGGGTCAGCTTGCTGCCAATACTGCCATCCCCGGTTACCGTGTTGAGCACGCCAGCCGGCAGGGCCTGGTTGATCAGCCTCACCATCTCCAGTGTTGCAATAGGCGTGTATTCGGAAGGCTTCAGAACGACTGCGCTGCCCATCCTTATGGCAGGAATGATCTGCCATATAGCAATCATTAAGGGCCAGTTCCATGGGGCGATGGCTGCCACAACGCCCAGCGGAACGCGATGCAGTGTGTCTTTGCGTTCGTTATCCTCGTATACAACTTCGGGGGGCAGTTCCAAGCTTGCCGGAACCTGAGTCCACCCGACACAGGCCTGCATTTCAAACCTGGAGCCAGGGCCAGACAGAGGTTTTCCCTGCTCCCGGGTAATAAGCTCAGCCAGATATTCCGAGTTGTCCTGAAGAATTTGAGCAATTTTCCGGGTAATGTCGCGTCGCTCGTGATCGCTGCGTTGCGCCCATTTTTTTTGCGCAAGCACAGCGGATTGAACGGCCTTGTCTACTTCCTGCTCATTGCTTTCCGGTGCTAGCCCCAAGGATTGGCCGTTGGCAGGGTTGAAGATTTCATAACTGCTGGCAGATTCGACAAGAGTTCCATCTACGATATTTCGATATGTCTGCATTTTTTCGCCTCCGGAGGTTACTTCTTTGCTCCGCACGGATGTTTAGTTTGTTGCCCCTTTGCCGAGTTTGGAGCAGCCTTGATACGTACTTGTACCAATTAACCCTGCCTTTTGCTTTCTCGCTGATGCCAGAACGTTGCGCAACTGCGCCAATGTATAAAGTAGATCGTTTTTGGGGTGTGCTTAGGTGCCGCGCGGATGTAAATTAGTTGTGATACGCATCATTATTTTATATTTTGTACGTGTGTATCAAATTAGGCTAAATAGGTTGTGTATTCAGGCTATCCTCTTGACTTTTGATCATATTTTAGCCATTTTTACGGGTGATAATAATATAATAAAACGAGAGGTTGTAGCCGTGTCGCTATGCGCCGCCGGGACTGATGATTTCGACAAATGGATTAGCAATATCAATGAGATATGTGGTCCATTTTTGGCGTGCCCTTTGGGTGGAAATTTCAGTGGATCTGTCGAAAAAGTAGGCGGATCTCTTGACATGTCGAAGGTTAGTATTCAAGGAGCGGACCTTTATCGAACGTCTAAAGAGATACAGAAAAGCGGGATTCCGGACTTCTTTTGTGTTTTTCAGATCCAGGGGCGCTCTTCCGTAGAGCAAATCGGAAATCGCTCGTCACTGGTTTCGGGGGATATAGTGCTGATAGATTCATCGCTGCCTTTTCGCTTCTCGTTTCAAGAACCCTCACAACAGATATCGCTCATTCTGTCCCGTCAAATTATTGAGCGGATTTTGAACCTCAGTAAGGTCGAGCCGGGTGTGAAGATTGCTGCTGATTCTCATATCGCCCGTTTTGCTAGCAAGCTGGTCATAGAGGCGTCTTTGCATGAAAATTTGGATTCGGAAGAAGGCGCAGCCATTCTCGACTCGCTAGCGACATTAATCAAACCGTCGGTGTTGAAGAGTGTTCGCAGCGCAGCCCCTTACGAAAGGGTGTTCAGAGCCGCTTCCGAGTTTGTCAAAGAAAATATTGCGGAACCGGGTTTAAGCGCATCCCTGGTTGCTAGCGCAATTGGCACGTCAGTCCGCAGCCTATATCGGGCATTCTCGGACAATTCGATTACATTTTCGGAATACGTGAAAGCTCAGCGTTTAGAAATGTGTGCCAATTATATACGAGCGCACAGCGGGCGGCTAAATCTGACGGAAGTTGTGTACAAATATGGCTTTGGCAGTCCCAGTTATTTCTCGACTGCATTCAAGAGCCACTATGGAATAACTCCTTCTGACTTCAAGAAGCGTTGTTTATCAATCTGATGCGGGCGCTGCTGAGCGGGCCCGTTGGTGGCGAATTCTAGGTGGTTTATGAAGCTACTGATACTGCTGACTTTAGAGACTCATTCGAAAATATCCAGTAAGAAATTTTGGCGTATTCTTTCAATGTAGGGTCTTTGTTTAATGCGGCGTTGGTAATTAAGAGGTGTGGTTGATACGAGTTTCTTGAATTCGCGTTGAAAGTGCGACTGATCACTGAAACCCAAGTTAGACGCCAGCTCCGAAAAAGCCAGCTCTTCCAGACGACTAATTTTATGGATGGCCATCTGGCATCGAACAATACGGCTAAAAGCCTTAGGGGACATTCCCATATCATTTTGAAATTGTCGCTGGAGAGTGCGGCTAGTATAACCAGCGTGCTCTTCAAGGTTTTTTATACGAAGATTTCCCTGTGTTTCATGTATTTCACGAATCAAATTTCTAGTTATTATCGATGGTTTGCGATGCGGCTTTATATTAAGAATCTGTTTAAATAAGGAAACTTGACTTAAAAATTTAGTGTTATTTGCAATTCTAAAAAATAGCGACTCGTTTTCGGGAGATAGTTCAAGCAGATTTAACTCTTGGTTTACCAGTTCTGCGGCAGCGAGAGTAAGAAAACCAGGCAAAACTCCTGCCGCAAATCTTACGCCAAAGTAGCGATGCTTGTGCTTTAGGTGAGCGCTGCTTGCTTGAAGAGTGGACCCGCATATTTTAGCACTTGGATTGGTTTGATCGCAGTCAAAAAGAATATCGATAGCGCCATCCGGTATTGCAAACGTAGCGCTGTCTGAAAGGTCGGCTTCAAACGTATAGAAATGTGATATTGCATGGTCTTCGGAAATTATAAAATCGTAGTGATTTTCTGCACTTAGCACAAACCAGGGCTGTTCCAGTTGAATGTGTGTAAGCTTTTTACAAAATAAAGCTTTAGAGTTTTTACCATTCGAAACATTTAACATTGCGCTGTCTCTAATAGTTTAATCAATATTATTTTTATATGTAAAAAAGGCTTAGTGATCTGAAGCATGGCTTAGTGAATAAGTGATTAAATACTCAAAATACGGTTCAGCTTGACGGTTTCTGTATCTCTTTCCCAGCATCTGCCATACATCGTACCTCGCGCGCGAAGCAAACAGCGGCCTCTTTCCAGCATTGACTTCGCTGCGCAACTTTCGACATTCGTATCAAGTTTTAGTATACGCACTTTCCCGCATTTGTGTCGCAAAAGTTCAATACACCTCTGTTGCGTTCCGGATAGCATCCGAAACCGGACGTGGGAAAACTCACGGAACGCCTAGTTTTGCGAAAAAAGATGCTGGCAAGCTCTCGTTGTGGGAGCAGAAAACTATTTCTACTGGTGATGCTATGCCTACAAGTACAAGAATTGATTTTATTTACCTTTCCGAGCCGGACATGATTTCAGCAGGCGTGACAGACATGTCTGCATGCGTGGATACCATGGAAGAAATGTTCATTCTTCTGCATCAGGGCGATTACCGAATGGCCGGGCCTAACAGTGATTCACATGGTGCCATGATCACATTTCCGGAGGAATCTGTTTTCTCGACTATGCCCAAACCAACGGCTGACCGGCGTTTAATGGCTATGCCCGCGTATTTGGGTGGCGACTTCCAGACCTGCGGCGTGAAGTGGTATGGGTCCAATATTGCCAACCGCGAGAAAGGCCTGCCACGCTCTATTTTGATGTTTATTTTAAGTGACATCGACACCGGTGCACCTTTGGCCTATATGTCCGCCAATCTTCTATCTGCTTATCGCACCGGGGCCATTCCGGGTGTTGGCGCCCGTTATCTCGCCCGCAAGAATTCGAAAGTGATCGGACTGTTGGGCCCGGGTGTTATGGGTAAGACTTCGGTTGCATCGTTCATGGCAGCCTGCCCGGATATTGACACTATTAAAGTAAAGGGGCGCGGCAAACGAAGTCTGGAAAGTTTTCTGGAATGGGTCAGGGCCGAGTACCCACATATAAGCGACATCCAGATTGTTGGAACCAATGAAGAGGTTGTGCGTGGATCCGACATAGTCACTTACTGCAACTCAGGTGAAGTGGGTGATCCGTCAACATACCCCATCGTCAAACGCGAGTGGGTTCAGCCTGGGACCTATTTGGCGATGCCGGCGAGCTGCAGTCTGGATGACGGGATGAGCAGCGCGGGTGTACGTAAGGTTATGGATAGCGTTGGCCTTTATGAAACTTGGTATGAAGAAGTGCCAAAGCCTTCCCACAACTGTATTCCGTTGGTGGGTATGCGTTTTATGGACATGATTGAAGAAGGTCTGATGCAGAAGGATGAGCTGGAAGACTTGGGTGCAATTGTCGCCGGTGATTCACCCGCACGTCAGAACGACGACGAAATCATCATCATGTCTGTGGGTGGTATGCCAGTAGAAGATGTCGCTTGGGCTACCAAGATTTATCGCAATGCAATCGAAAAGGGGATAGGCGTGAAGCTTAACCTTTGGGAAACGCCAGTACTTCGCTGATCAGCAATAAAGATTTAACAAGAGTAAACGTCACGATCGCTTACCGATTAAATCACCCTCCCATGTTTAGAGTCGCAATCATGACTAAGATTATAAAAGTTAAAACAGGTTCCAAGTTTGAAGAAATTGCCAGTTATTCGCGAGTTGTCGCTATAGATAATATTATCCATGTATCCAACACTGCTGGTCGTAATCCAGACTCTCAGGAGATTTCGGAGGATGTGATCGAGCAAGCCGAGCAGGTTTTTCAGAACATCGAACGCGCTTTGGCTGCCGTTGGCGCCTCACTTGCAGATGTTGTTATGTCTCGTGTGTTTATTCAGAACCCCGCGGATACACATAAGGTTATGGAATTTATCGGTACAAAATTCCGCGGTGTTGACCCGGCTTCCACCGTAACTTGTCCACCGTTGGGTTCTAATATTTATAAGGTAGAACTCGAAGTAACGGCCTATCGCGGCGCATCAAAGGCAGAGGTCGAAACGATCACTATCGCCCAATAATAGCCGTTTGGGAGCGGCCGTCAGGCAGCCGCTTCGTTTCGCCAGCAACAGGACAATAGCAATGACCAGAACACTGAATCCCGTCACCACCGCCGACGAACTGCCGTCTTCAACCAGTGTGGTAATCATTGGCGGCGGCATAGTGGGTGTATCTGCGGCTTTGGCGTTGGCGGAACGCAACATATCCGTCGTGCTGTTGGAAAAAGGCCAGATTGCTGGCGAGCAGTCTTCCCGTAATCTGGGCTGGATTCGTAAAACCAGCCGTCATCCTGACGATATACCCCTGGCACAAGCCGCCGATCGCCTTTGGGCTGCAATGTCAGAGCGAATCGGCCGTGAAGTTGGTTATCGTCAGGCTGGCATTACGTTTCTTGCCCGTACGCCGGAGCAGATGGCTATGCATGAGGCCTGGCACAAGTCCGTCGAGCACTTGTCGCTAGGTTCGGAATTGTTGGCGCCGTCTGACATCGACCGGCTTGTTCCCGGCGGAAAAGGGCCATGGGTAGGCGGTATTCATACGCCCTCCGATGGTTACGCTGAACCGGCGATTGCCGCCAGCGCAATTGCTGAAGCCGCAATCAAGCTCGGCGCGGTTGTGCGACAGAACTGCGCGGTGCGCTCGCTATCAATGTCGGCGGGCAGTGTTTCAGGTGTCGTCACCGAGAAAGGCGAAATACGTTGCGAGCAGGTTCTTCTGGCAGGTGGCGCCTGGTCACGACGCTTTCTTGGCAATGCCGGTGTAAGCCTGCCAACGCTGCCGCTGATTTGTTCTGTGTTGAGAACACAGCCAATGGAAGGTCCCACGAACATCGCCGTGGGTGGCCCGGATTTTTCGTTCCGCAAGCATCAGGACGGTGGTTTTATCATTACCCAGCGCGGCAAGCTTGACGCTCCTTTGACGCTGGATCATCTGCTGATTGGCTGGCGCTACATGGATCAGCTACGTAATCAGCGGAGTTTTCTGAATATGAATTTCGGCCAGGCCTTCTTTAAAGATCTAAAACTGAAGCGTCGCTGGAAACCCGATAGCCAAACTCCGTTTGAGCTCGTCCGCACCAATAATCCTGCGCCAAATATGGTGCTGAACCAGGATGCTTTAAACAACTTGAAAGCGGCTTGGCCGGCGTTTGACGAGGCGAAAATAGAGGAAGCCTGGGCTGGCGTGATCGATGTAACACCGGACTCTAACCCTGTAATTGATCACATAAAAACTATTCCTGGTCTGATGGTCGCAACCGGCTTTTCCGGCCATGGTTTTGGTACAGGCCCGGCTGCAGGGCAACTTGCAGCGGATCTGCTGTCTGGCGTGGAGCCTGTTATCGACCCTGCTCCTTATCGATTTGATCGACTGTAACGGTATTTCTGAAATCGTCCAAGTTTTTAAATCAGCAAAACTGAGATCGTAAAGAGGATTGAGCGACCATGCTGCCAACTGTGAAGACCATTGTTTATGCATCGGATATCACTGAGGGCAGCCGTCCGGCGTTTCGTATGGCCTTAGAGGAAGCGGTGAAGCATAACGCCCGCATCATTTTCTTGCACGCTATCGAGCCGATGGGCACGGATACCGATGAAATGGTGCGTGATTATTTGCTGTCGAAGGTCCAGCTGAATCATACCAGGCAGATGATGGATCAATACCGTAGCAAGATTGAACAGAGAATCTCCGCCTTTCTTGAAAGCGAAATTCCCGAGGGCACTCATCTGGGGCAAGCACCGCAAATTGAAGTGGCTATAGGACAACCCGACCAGGTGATCGTGAAAGTCGCCCAAAAGCAGCAGGCTGACATGATCGTTATGGGTGACCGCGGTGGTTCAGTCGCGTCCCGCCTATTCCTTGGATCTACAACTCAAAAAGTAATCCAGCAAACAGAAATACCTGTGCTGATTGTCCCTCTGCGGAGTTGATCAGACGGCTATGAGCAATCTAAAAAAAATGAGGAACATCATGAAAAATATAACAAAATTTTTGGCTGTCGCGACATTGGCTATCTCCCCACTGCTTGTTAGCAGCCCGGCAATGGCTGAATACCCTGAGCGTCCCGTCAAATTTGTTGTGCCTTGGCCTCCCGGTGATCTGGAAGATATTATCACCCGTGTCATCGCCGAGAAAATGTTGGAAGAGACAGGCACTCCAGCTTCCGTGATCAACAAGCCTGGTGGCGGCGGTATCGTTGGTGCACTGGATGTCGCAAAAGCGCGGCCGAATGGACAGACTATCGGCTCTTTTGTTGCTGATATTTTGACCACTCATATTCACTCGGGTAATGCGCCCTATGATCAGTCTACATTTGAGCCGGTTGGTATTTTCCTGGATTACCCGTTTGTGATTGCCGCCAATTCGGATGCCCCCTACAACAATATGGCGGAACTGGCGAAATACTCTCAGGATAACGATATCTCTTTAGGTCACTTCGGCTACCAGGCATTGCCGACCGCCATTACCTTTAAGGCCGCCTCAGAAGCGGGTATTCGTATCGCTTCCGATGCAGCTTTTGATGCAACGAACTGTATTACGTTGGCGACCGGTGACGCTGACATCATCAATACAACCACGCAGTTAATCCTTTCTTGCCTGAAATCTGGTGAAGTAAAACTGCTGACTTCTCTGACTAAAGATCGTCTGACGATCGCGCCGGAGGTTGCCACTCTGGCCGAGCAGACCGGTATTACTCAGACTACCTGGAATGGCCTGTTTGTAAGAAAGGGCACTTCTGACGAAATTAAAAACAAGATTGCAGTCATAGCCCAAGCCGCGCTGGACTCAGATCGCATTCGTCAGTTGGCTGAATCTACTGGTGCCGGCATTTACTGGATCGGTGGAGAAGAGGCAGAAGCACTTGTTGCCAAGGATTTCGAAAGCTCCAAAGGGTTACTTGAGTTCATGAATAGATAATTCTGGACAGGAAACGGCTGTTTTTTGAGAGCCGTTCCCCCGTTCGTTTCGTCTTTCCGACTGACTTTGATTAACTCAAAAGAGTTCTATCGTGCCAAACGAAACCGTTGTTAAACCCGATATTTATTGGGTAATGTTTATCACGTCGGTGGTTTTGCTGATTCTGATTCCGTACCAAGCCTCTTGGGTTGAAACCGGAAGGGGATGGTATACCCAGCCTATGATGGGTGCATTGGTGGGTTTGGGCACCATGGCTGTGTTCTCGGCTTATCGAGTGATCCAGCTTACTCGCCATAACAGCAGCGAGGGGCGCAGCACCATGTTCCGGCGCAACCCCCTAGAAACGCTGCTAGCAGTGCTGGACAGATATCGTACGGCGTTGATCTCCTCCGTGCTGTTTTATACTTACATCCATTCGCTGTCTATCATCGGTTTTGTACCGGCCACTTTTATATTTGTTACCGTTCTTTTGTGGCTGTCGCGACTGCTAAACCGCACTTGGTTACTCGCAACCATCGGCACTTTGATTGCTTTGGTTCTCATCTTTCGTGTTGGCGTATCCGTCTGGTTACCTGACGTCTGGCTCTATTCATTTTTGCCCGATGACCTGGCTGACTTCGCTAACCGCTATTTCTAAGAGGTTTGACTACCGTGGATACAATTCTGCTAGGCCTTAATGAAGTCGCTAATTTAAACGTTATTATGGCAATCGTCATTGGCGCTCTAATTGGCGTTACCATCGGCTCGATTCCGGGGTTGGAGCCTGCCGGTGTGATGGCAATTCTTCTACCAATCACGTTTTCTATGGAGCCGTTGCCAGGCGTTTCGCTGCTGCTGGGTGTTTATGGTGGCGCTTGGTACGGCGGCGCCATACCCGCCATTCTGATGAATACACCGGGCACCCCGGTTGCCGTGCTAACCACTTATGACGGCTACCCCATGGCCGAACGCGGCGAAGCCCGAAGAGCGCTGTCGATTGCCTTCACTTCGTCTTTCGTAGGCGGCCTAATCAGCGTTTTTTCATTGATTATGCTGGCGCCGATCTTGTCCCAGGTTGCTCGTAAGTTCGGCTCAGCCGAGTTCGCCATGCTGGCGGCATTGGGGATGATCTTTGTTGTGCTAGCGCATCGCAAGCACGTGGTGGAAGCGGCAATGATGCTGGGGCTGGGCATTTTTCTTGGCACTATCGGCCTGGATTTGTCTTATAGCACGCAGGTTTATACATTTGGGCAGAGTTGGTTGCTTTCTGGCATGCCGCTGGTGCCAGCTGTTATTGGTTTGTTCGCCATGTCACAGGCTTTCATTCTACTGGCTCAACGGGGTAATGATGCCAAGATCGTCAAGTTGGCCGAGGGTGGATTATTCTCTGGTGTGGCGGATTTGCTCAGACACAAGGTTACCGTTATTCGCTCTGCCGCGCTGGGAGTGTTTATGGGCCTACTGCCTGGCGTGGGTGAATTCGGCTCGCAGTTTTTTTCGTACACGTTAGCGCAAAAATTTTCCAAAACACCGGAGAAATTTGGTGAGGGCGCGCCGGAGGGGCTGATTGCATCCGAAACCTCTAACAACGCTGTAACGGCGTCAGTGATGATTCCTTTATTGGCGTTCGGGATTCCAGCTGATGCTTTGATGGCAATGCTTTTGTCAGTGTTTATGGTGCACAACTACATCCCCGGTCCCACTCTGTTCGCTGAGCGGCCCGAGTTTATTTCTGGCTTGTATATTTCACTATTGCTGATGAACGTGGTGGTTTTTACTTATCTTACTTTTGCTACCAAGTGGATCGTCAACCTCACGCGGGTACGCGGACGGTTTATTGGCGCCTTCATTTTGGTGCTGGGCTTTATCGGCAGCTACAGCCAGAGCTATCAGTTTACCGATTGCTTGATTGCCCTCGGCTTCGCCATTTTTGGTTACGTCTTAAAACGCAATCAGATTCCGGCCGTGCCCATCGTTCTGGGATTAGTTTTAGGCCCGCTATTCCTTACTCGAACACAGCAGGCTTTGAGCATGGCGGGAGGAGATTTAACTGTGTTCCTGCAACGACCGATAAGTCTGACATTACTGGTGATGATTGCCCTCTCTATTGGTATTTATGTTTGGAGCCAATTGCGCCAGCGCAAACAGAGTTTTCAATGACGTGTTTTTACAATTTAAGTTCATGACAGAAAAATACTTCCCATAAATCACTTTGGAGAAAGCACTGTAGTCCGAACCAGAGAACGCTCTGCTTAACTGAATAACCGAACGCCTTACGAGCACCTTTTTGAACGCACGCTAAAAACAATGACCGACTGCTATAAAAAGGAATAAAAAGATGAAAAAAAACTTTAAACTATCGTTAACCGCCGCTTTGTTGGGTTCAGCCATTGCTGCCGCATCCGGCTCTGCTTCTGCCTACAATTTCTACAGCAAAGACGGCACCGAGCTTAACGTTGATATTGAAGCGGCCTTCGGTGTATTCACCAGCGGAGAAAACTACGGTACCACTGGCGGTAAAACGGAAGGTAGCTCCGACTGGCGTGAGGGTTACATTAAGTACGGTTTGTCTGGCAGCCAAACATTGGGAGCTAGCAGTGCGGCTTTATACGGCGGTGTGAACATGGTCAGCTCTGCGACTTGGGGTGATGGCGATGCAGCAGGGTTCACCACCGGTGAGGAATCAAAATCCACTCTGGAAGATGCCTACCTAGGCTGGCGTTCTGGCAGCTTGATTTCGATGTTGGGCGAGGATGGTCTGGACATCTCGTTTGGTCGCCAGAACTTTGCAATTGGCGATGGATTTCTGATTAACGGCGACGCTCTAAACTTTGGTAAAGCCTTTGATGGCAGCTTGAATCGCGGTGGAAGTTACTGGCTGGCCGCACGCAAGGCCTTCGATAGAACGGCGATCGTTCGTATCGGTGGCAGTGATGGCGCACGCGCCGATATGTTCTGGCTCAAATCTGACAACGTTGCCCAGAACGAAACGGAGCTGGCAGGCCTTAATACCGAATACGTTATGGCTGCCGGTACTTTTGGTGCTAGCTATATTAAAGGGCTAGATGCCGAAGCAAGGCCGTCACGAGATGGCCAGGAAACGATGAGTTTGCGTTATCAGGGTAACGCCGGCGTCGAAAATCTGTTCCTGTCGGGCGAGTATGTGACTCAGGATCAGGGCGACGATAGCGCGAGTGCCGATGCCTGGTATGTTGAGGGGGGCTGGACCTTTGCCGGTTTGCCCTGGTCACCGAGCGCGAGCTACCGCTATTCTACTTTTGAGGAAGGTTTTGATCCGCTATTTTTCGGTTTCAACCGTGGCTATGGCACCTGGTTCCAGGGCGAAGTAGCCGCTAATTATGCGGGACCATTCAACTCTGATGCCGACGTTCATCACATTGCCATAAAAGCCTCGCCGAGCGAGATGGTTAGCGTTGGTGCGCTGTTCTTTGACTTCAGCGACACAGCCGGGGGCAGTGGTGCACTTGATGGCCAGGAAATCGACATTTACGCCGAGTGGGTTGTTACGCCCAACCTTATTCTAAGCCCGCTGGTTGGCTTCTACTCGCCAGATAACAGCGCCGCTAACGGTGGTACTCAGCTCGGCAACGATGATACGAACGTTTACGCACAGATAATCGCTATTGTTCCCTTCTAATAGGGCCTTTTGATAGACCTCAACGACAGGAACCCGCCGGGTTCCTGTCGGAAACTGGAGCGATGTATCCCATGACTTTTAAAAACCAGATGCTTATTGATGGTCAGCTTGTCACCGGCGCGGGTGAGCCTTTCGCGGTGATTAATCCAGCGACTGAAGAAGCCATTTGCCAATGCACTATGGCCAGTACTGAGCAACTTGATAAAGCCGTTGCCGCGGCTCAAAAAGCATTGCCGGCATGGAGCCAAACGCCGGATGCGGAACGTAGCCGTCTGATACATCAAATTGCAGACCGCATTGAAACCAATGCGGACGAGCTGGCCAAGATTATTGTGCAGGAGCAGGGTAAACCTTTAGGTTTTGCCCAAATGGAAGTGGGCGCAGCGGTTGCCTGGTCGCGCTACAACGCTGATTTGGAGATACCGGCAGAAGTTTTTGAAGACAGTGACGCTCGCCGCATTACAGCGCACCGCAAACCATTAGGCGTTGTTGCATCCATCACGCCTTGGAACTGGCCGCTGATGATTGCCATCTGGCACATTATTCCGGCACTGCGTACTGGTAACACGGTTATTTCAAAGCCTTCTGGCTTAACGCCGTTGAATACCCTGCGCCTCGTCGAAATCATGAATGAGGTACTGCCTGCCGGGGTAGTAAACGTGGTGCTGGGCGAGGCTGAAATTGGTAATGCTATTAGCAGCCATGCCCATATCAACAAGGTTATATTTACCGGGTCTACCCCAACGGGTCAGAAGATTATGGCCAATGCCTCGAATACGCTGAAGCGCCTGACCCTGGAACTTGGCGGTAATGATGCCGCTATTGTTCTGCCGGGTGCTGATATCGGGTCAATTGCAGAGGGCATTTTCAACACCGCATTCATTAACATGGGACAAACCTGCGCGGCCCTTAAGCGGCTGTACGTGCACGAAAGCCAATACGAGGAAGCCTGCCAGAAGCTGGCCGATATTGCTGCCAGCCAAGTAGTGGGCAATGGCCTAGAGCCAGCAACCACCTTTGGCCCGATACAAAACGCCAACCAGTACCGGCTGGTAACGGAGCTGGTTGAAGACGCCGTTAAGAACGGCGGCCGGGTTGTTTCTGGTGGTCAAGCGAGCTCAGGCAAGGGTTACTTTTATCCGCCCACCATCGTGGCAGGTGTTTCGAATGGCACGCGACTGGTTGATGAAGAACAGTTTGGGCCCGTTTTGCCCGTCATCTCTTATTCCAATGCCGAGCAAGCTGTTGCAATGGCCAACGACAGCAAGTTCGGTTTGGGCGGCTCTGTTTGGGGTTCGGATCTTGATTTGGCAAACACGGTTGCCCGGCAGTTGCAGTGCGGTACTGTATGGATCAACAACCACTCTGAAGTGCTGCCAAACGCCCCTTTCGGTGGCAGTAAAATGTCGGGTGTTGGTATCGAGTTTGGCTTGGAAGGATTGCTGGAATACACACAACTGCAAGTGATTCACGCTCGTAAGTAGCCCAATCGTTATTGGCAATCTGATCAGCAGTGATGTTGCTATTGGCTCCCCTCGGGGAGCCTTTTTTGTTGTGTTTAGCGGCGGGCCAGGCTGCTCAGAATCTTCCTGAAGGTGGCAATCTCGTCTTTGCTGAACTCGCCGAACTGTTTCTCCTGTTCTTGACGTGACAAAGCCCAGAGCGCTTCGGCTTGCTCCTCACCCAAAGCTGTAATGTTGTAGCAGTCTTCCGAGAAACTCACCAGACCCTTACGCTGCAGGATTTCCGCCGAGTTGTCGATTTCAACATCTGGCATGTTAACTTCCTGCGACAGTTCCTTGCGGCAGAGCTGCGGCGTTTCTTGCAGTACCATTAACATGCGTGCTTCGCTGGTACGCAACCCAGTGGACAGCTGAAGCGGTGTATAGTCAGCCTGGTAGGCACGCGAAGCCTGAACCATCAGATAATACAGATTGTCGTTGAGGCGTGATTTCAGGCGTCCAATAGCCGCCGGCTCACCGTGTTTGGTGGCGGGGAAGCGGGTGTGTGGCATGACTACGGAATAGCTGCCCTGATGATAAACCAGCGGCGCACGGCCAGCGTCCTCAAAGGCAACAACTTTGCCAATCAGAATCCAGTGGTCACCACCGTCAACGGTTTTATAGGATTCACATTGAAAGCAGGCTGCCGTATCGTTAAGTATTGGCGCCTCACCGAAGCCTTCAGTGAAATCAATAGTGGAAAATTTGTCGTCACTCGGGCGGGCGAAGTGGTTAGAGACGTCAATCTGACCGGCGGCCAGAACGTTAACGGCGAAGTGACTCGCCTTGTCAAAAATCTCGCAGCTGCCAGAGCGCTTGTCGATGCTCCACAGAACCAGTGCGGGATCCAGTGAAACGGAGTTGAAGCTGTTGGCGGTAACGCCGGTTTTAGCGCCATCCGGCGTCTGGGCGGTTACTACGGTAATGCCGGTGGCGAAGTTTCCTAGCGCACGGCGAAATGCCTTGGGGTCGAACTCAACGGTTTGATTGTTCATAAGGGCACCTGGATTGTTAGATTCTTATAGGTATGGCGGCGAAGGAGCAGGTCTTTCGACCTGCTCCTCGGGGCATTTCTTAGTCAGGAAAAATCATAGCAGGCTGGGATCTGGCTCCAGGCCCAGAACCTCTCGACCGATGATTTGGGCGCAAACGTCGTAATCGGTGTAGGCATGGGCAGCGGTCATGTTGGACTCGTGCCACAGGCGCTGGCTTTCACGATCCTGGTACCAGTTAGAAGCGCCCATTACGGCCCATAGGCGGTTGACGGCTTCCACGCACATTTTGATGGCGTAGGCTTGATTGGTACGCCAGTGTGCCAGAGTGTAACGATCCGGGTACTGGTGACGCTCGCCGTAGTCTTTTTGCTCGTCCCAGACTTTTTCCAGATAGGCGCGTGCAGCCGATACCTGCTGGTAAGATTCGGCAATACGCAGAATCGGTGGAATCGACTCTTTCACTATTGCTCCGGTGTAGGCACGGACACGGTTCAGGGTCAGTTCTTTATATACTTCGATCATGCGCTCGGCCACGCCCAGGCTCATGGCGGCGAAGCCACAGGCAAAATAGGGGCGGTAGGGGGTTTGGTAAATCTTGCTGTCCGGGTACAGAGAGCGACCCACATGGCGGCCTTCCATCATGTCCAGAGCGGCCTGAATGCGGTGTTCGGGTACAAACGCATTCTTTATTCTGGCGGTTTTGGTTCCGCTGCCCTGCATGCCGACGGAGTACCAGTCATCAATAATAGTGAAGTCACTCTTGGGGATAATGGCAAAGCTGTAGTCTTTCCCATCGGCGCTGTTGATCCGGATAAAACCTACGATGATCCAATCTGCGTGATCAACACCGGAACTCCACTTCATATCACCATTGAAAATGATGCCGCCTTCGGTTTCTTCGTGTTTGCCGAAAGGTGCAATGGAGCTAGACGCTATGGTGTCGGGGTTTTCGCCCCAGAACTCGTCTTGAGCGTGCTTGCTGAACATCGCCATCTGATGGTTATGGGTGCACAACAGGCTGTAACCCCAGGCAGTGGAGCAGCAGGCACCCGCCAGGGCTGCCACGCAGCTGGTGAATTCCGGCATAGACATTTCCAGACCACCGTAGGCTTTTGGTAAAAAAGCGCGGTTCAGGCCGATGCCGTGCAGCATCTCAACGTTTTCCTGAGGTATCTTGCGTAGCTCAATGGCCTTAGAGGCGTTGGCGCGGATCGCAGGAAGGACCTCCTTGAGTTTGTCTAACATCGGGTTCTGGTTATGCATTTGAACAGTCTCTTTTTGTTAATTGATTCGTTTGTATCGTGATTGGTTATCGAGTGGTTCGTTGAAATACAGTTTTGATACTGATTTGTGCAAGATATAAACAATTATGCGGAGTTAAGCTTTTGCAGGAAATGTAATATTCTCTCTTATCATTGCATTTTTCTGTATTTTTCAGGTCTCGCTTTTCGAGATCAAAAAAACTATCGAAATAAATTAATCGATAGCTTTTCTACAGCACTGCTCAAGTCAGGTTGCAGGCCGGCGCGTTAGCGCCAGTGCAGCCAGAGAACCGTAGCCGGTAAGACCGATAATTAACGCCATTGGTAAGGCCGTACCGTCGTGCAGGGCGCTGGTTGCTGAGCTGGCGAGCGCGCCATGGCCAAACTGACAGGCAACAGCCAGTCCCGCAGCAGCCGATGCTGGCGGTCAGGTACAAAATAATGCCACCGAGTAACAGGCGGCGGCGGCCGTATTTGTCTGATAGCGGTCCGTAAAACAGCGTGCCGACAAACAAGCCGGCCAGAAAAACGCTGATAGTGAGCTGAATGCTAGATTCGGGTGCCTGCAGGTCTTGGGCTATCAGCGGCAGGCCGGGCAGATACATGTCGATCGACAGCGGCCCGAAGGCGACCAGTGCGGCCAGCAGTACGATTAATCGTTTAGGATTGGCTACCGATGACATTGGTGAACTTCCTGGTTAGGTGTCGGGTATTGAACGGACCCAAATAAAAACGGCCTGCAGGTGCAGGCCGTCGTAAAATCTGGAGTTCAGCCTCAGAGGCGGCTTGAACCCGGTACAAAAGATTTGGTAACCGAGGCCTGAGCCGACGGAACTTTGTCGCCGCTGACCTTGGAGATCGGGAATACGGCGTTGATCTGGCCGGTACCTGAACTGCCAAAATAGGGTGTTAATACTTCTGCTTTCTGGTCGTATTCGGACCAGCCCATTGCGCCCAACAACATAGCGGTGTCGTGCATAAAACCTTCACCGTGACCTTTTGCGGCGTATTCGGGCAGCATCTCACAGAAGTCTTCCCACTCGCCGTTTTCCCACATCCGCACCACATCGTGATCCAGACGTTCCAGGAACGGAGACCAGGTTTTGGTTGCAAATTCGGGTGCCTGACCGTTTTGGGCAAAGCGGTGAGACAGAGAGCCGCTGGCCAAAATGGCTACCGTGCCATCGTAATGCTCTTCAATTGCCTTGCGCATCGCCCAACCCAATCGCGCACTGTCATTCAGGTAGTGCACGGTACACATGGCAGAAACCGCGATCACTTTGAAATGACGGTCTTCGTTCATGTAGCGCATCGGTACCAGGGTGCCGTACTCAGGGTCGAGAGTAGTTTTGTCATGGGCCAGTGTTTCAACTCCCTGAGCATTACATTCTGCCGCCAGCAGCTTGCCCAGTTCCGGGTTGCCGTCGTATTCAAACTCCATGTTGGAGATGAAATGGGGGAGTTCCCCGCTGGTGTAGTTGCCCTTGAAGTGGGCGCCGCAGTTAATGTGGTAGTTAGCATTCACCAGCCAGTGGGTATCGAATACCACAATGGTATCAACGCCCAGCTCGCGGCAGCGGCGGCCGATCTCGATATGTCCGTCAATGGCCGCCTGCCGAAAGCCCTTTCGCGGGCCGTCCAGTTCCGACAAGTACATGGATGGTACGTGCGTAATTTTTGCTGCTAATGCGAGCTTACCCATTAGGTTTTCCTCTTTTATTGTTTCTGTTTCTGTTTCGAATCCCTATCCCAGCTGATGCTTACCATCGTTAGGCGAGGGCATCATCGGTCGCGGCGGCTTAGGGCTCCGTCAAAGAAAGTGGCAAGTTCGTCAATGTCCGCAAGAGAAAGCACTTGTGAAACATAATGGTCGGGTCGCACCACCACCACGGCCCCTTCTTTGTCGATGCCGCGCTCTTCAAAAATGTTGACGGCTGGGTCAACGGCATACACTTTCTCATAGTCGGTCAGGTGGAATGGGCCGACTTTCGGAGCAAAAATGGCCGGCACCGATGGGCCGAATTCGACTTCACCATAGGGCTGTTGATAAATGACCTTGATGTCGAACAGGCTGTCAGGGTCAGAACCCTCGGGGGTATATTTCACCACCGGCGAGTCAGGTGAGTTAAGCATCCACTCCGCCCAGGCAGCTACGCGGGAATCTGTACCGGGGCGCGCACTGTCGGCGAAGGCGTAGATCCGCCAGCGTCCATCGGCCGTCGCATGGTGTCCCAGATGAACCTTATTACCGTCGCAAACTCGCATTACAAAGGCCGATTTAAAGCGTTTGCCAACTGGGAAGCCGGTGGCCAGACTCTGCTGTTTTGTAGTGCCCGTGATCATCGACGCCTGATACTCGGTCATGAAGCCGGCTGGAAATTCTGCGGTTCTGAGATAAAAATCCGCGAGTTCTTGGGGGGTTTCGAACTCCTCGGCGGGCTTGGCCATCAAAGACGACCATTCGCGGTCAAAATCAATCAGATTCTGCGCAACAACCTGGCGTTCACTTGAATAGGTGTCGAGCAGCGATTCGGGCGCAATGCCTGAAAGCACATGGCCCAGCTTCCAGGCGATGTTCCAACCGTCTTGCATGGACACGTTCATCCCCTGACCTGCTTTGGCACTATGTGTGTGGCAGGCGTCACCGGTGATGAAGACCCGTGGAGCCCGCGAGCCTTCCTCGCCGGGCGGCACGTCATCGAATTTGTCGGTCACCCGGTGGCCAACTTCGTAGACCGTGTGCCAGGCGCAATCCTTTACATCTACAGTGTAGGGATGCAGGATCTGGTTTGCCTTGGCGATCGTGGATTCCAGAGTAGTCTGGCGTACCTGACGGTTGTCATCCTTAGCGACTTCGCCGAGATCGACATACAGCCGAACCAGGTGACCTCCTTCGCGAGGAATGAGCAAAATACTGCCACCGGCTGATGACTGAATAGCGCACTTGGTGCGAATGTCCGGGAAGTCGGTGTCGACCAGCACATCCATAACACCCCAGGCATGATTCGCTGCCGCGCCTATATGCTTGCGGCCAATCGATTCACGAACGCGGCTGCGCGCGCCATCGCAACCGACAACGTATTTCGCTTTTACCGTAAATTCCTCGCCGTCTTTATCGCCCGCGGTATGGCGTAGTGTTGCCTTGACGGGATAGTCGTCGCCGTTGTGAATCGTCAGCTCAATGAATTCAAGACCCTGATCGGCGATTAGTCGGGCGGGGGCGTTTTTAGCGAATTCGGCGAAGTAATCGAGAACCCTGGCCTGGTTGACGATTAAATGGGGAAACTCGCTGATTTCACCGTTGGCATCATCCAGCACTACCGAGGAGCGGGTAATGTTCGCGGGATTATCTGCGTCTGGGGCCCAAAAGGCCATCTCGGAAATGCGGTAGGCCTCTGCGGTGATTCTTCCGGCAAAACCAAACGCCTGGAATGTTTCCACGCTGCGTGCCTGGATGCCATCGGCTTGGCCGATTTCAAGTCGCCCGGGGCGTCTTTCGATCAGTCGGGTGGTAATATCTGGGAACTTCGCCAACTGAGCGGCGGTAATGACGCCGGCAGGACCGCCGCCGACGATAAGAACGTCGACAACGTCCGGTAGCGTCCCGGGGCGATTAATTCCTGTACCGGAAGCTTCTTCGATTCTCGGGTCACTGGATACGTAGCCATGATGGTGAAACTGCATCGTTGCTTCTCCTTTATTGTTGTCTGAGCGCGGCTGGACGATATCGATACCGGTTTGCGCCGTTTATTATATGAATCCGCTTCTTTTGTTCGTACATGATGGCCTTTGTAGTGCTGGCTCAGGTCATAATCAGGTTTTGAATTTTTTCAAACCACAATAGAAATGATGATATATGAACCATCATTTCTATTGTGCTCAGTTAAGTGTGTGCAAGAAATGTAAAATTCTGCTTTATTGTTGCACTTTTCTGTATTTCATCCGGTGTGGGAGCTTAATCATTTGGTTTTCCTCTTTTGTCGTGTCTTCGTTGCCAGACGCTGCAATGCGCCATAAGGGCAATGATAGGCGCTAACAATATGCAACCGAATATCAATGTAATGTTA
Organism: Marinobacter sp. M1C; assembly: GCF_023314135.1. Lineage (NCBI taxonomy): Bacteria > Pseudomonadati > Pseudomonadota > Gammaproteobacteria > Pseudomonadales > Marinobacteraceae > Marinobacter > Marinobacter sp. M1C. Next base: position 4,001,791 of record NZ_CP092289.1, on the reverse strand, counting down.
TATTCCAGCATAACAGGCACCAATTGGGCGATGGCGGCGCCGGTTATCAGCTGAATAAAGCCCATCAACCCTGATGCAGTTCCGGCTGAGCTGTCGCTGCTATTAATGGCTGCCGACTGAGCGTTGGGCTGGCTCAGGCCGCGACCAAATATCAGTAACGCCATTGGCAGAAATAAGCCGGCAAAACTGAGTTGATTGACAACAGAAACGCCTGCCAGCAAAGCCGCTCCGAGCAGTGAAAGCAGGTTGCCGCTGAGTATCATCTGGTCGACGCTAAGCAAGTGTGTCAGGCGCGTTGACAGAAAACTTCCTACCACGAAGGCTAGAGATACAATTAGAAACCAGCTTCCGAATTGGGCCGAATTGCCTCCCAATTGCCCTGTCACAATGTAAGGGCTGCTGCTAACAAACAAATAGAAAGCCGCGGCCACTGCTGTGGTAGACAGCACATACCCCAGATATTGCTTAGAGTTTAGTACGGTACGATACCGCTTAAGAATGTTGCCAAGGCGAAGGCTGTCACTGCGGATATGGATGGTTTCAGGCAACTTACGCAAAGCCACCAGCCAGATCAGGGCACCCGCGAAAACAGATAGATAAAATATAGAGTTCCATCCGCTCCAAAGGTTTAAATAGCCGCCAATGGCAGGTGCGATCGCCTGAGCAATGGCGATGGCCATGACCACATAACCCAACCGGCCAGCTGCGCCCTGCCGACCATGCACATCAAGAATAATGGCTCGAACCAGTGCCATGCAGGCGCTGCCACCGAGCGCCTGTAGAACGCGACCCGCAATCAGCATATCGACGCCGTCAGCCGATGCGGCAAACAGGCTGCCAACTGTGTGCAGGCCAAGGCCGGTCAGCAGCACAGGCCGGCGACCGAAATAGTCTGCCAACGGCCCGGCAACTAATTGGCCGATGGCCAGTGTCAGAAGATAGAAGGTAAAAGTCAGTTGAATAGTGGCGACATCCACATTCAGCGCAGCCGCTGCATCTGGCATTGCTGGCACGAAAGCGTTCAGGGCCAGCGGGCTGGCCATAGCAATCAGTGCCAGCAGAGCAATTGACGGTGTTGCTTTCAACGTGTTTCGGCCCGGTCATGCAATCGGTGTAGCCCTGGAGCCTTGTTGGGGCATTAAAGTTAAACCGGATAGCGTTTAGTTGGGGTTGCGGATAACCAAAAGGCGCAGTTCAGTCATGTCTTCAATCGCGTAGCGAATGCCTTCACGACCCAGACCGCTGTCTTTCACGCCGCCGTATGGCATGTGGTCTACGCGCCAGGACGGAACGTCGCCAATTACCACACCGCCAACTTCCAATTCGTCCCACGCCTTCTGGATTTTATAAATATCACGGGTAAAGATACCGGCCTGAAGACCAAAGTCAGAATTGTTCACTTCCTTTAACGCGGCGTCGAAGTCGCTGAACCTGGACAAAATGGCGACTGGGCCGAAGGCTTCCCGGGTGTTCAGGTTTTGCCTTGAACCCACGTTCTCCATCAATGTTGCCTGCAACATGGCGCCGTTACGGTCGCCGCCCGCCAGAACACTGGCGCCAGATTCTTTGGCTTCGAGTACCCAGTCATGCAGTCGGGTTGCTTCTTTTTCGGAGATCATTGGGCCGATGAAAGTGCTTTCGTTTTTCGGGTCGCCGTGTATCAGAGCTTTTACCGCAACGGTAAGCTTTTCGCGCACTTCATCGTAGTGCTTCTCGTGCACCATAATACGTTGCACGCTAATGCAGCTCTGACCTGACTGGTAGTACGCGCCGAACACGATGCGCGAGACGGCATCGTCGATATCCGTACCTTCATCTATAACGCAGGCAGCGTTGCCGCCCAACTCCAGGACCACAGGCTTCTTGCCGGCTTTGGCCTTCAATTTCCAACCCACATCGGGAGAGCCGGTGAAGCTCAGGAGTTTCAAGCGCTCATCGGTTGTGAACAGATCGGCGCCGTCGCGATGGCAAGGCAAGATGGAGAATGCTCCCTTGGGCAGATCTGTTTCAGCCAGTACTTCACCGATAATGATTGCACCAATTGGGGTCAGGCTTGCCGGTTTCAGAATGAAAGGACAGCCTGCTGCGATGGCTGGTGCAACTTTGTGTGCGGCCAAGTTCAGCGGGAAATTGAACGGTGAAATAAAAGAACAGACACCGATTGGCACGCGCTTCCACATACCGGTGTAACCCTCGGCACGGGGGTTGATGTCCATGGGAATAACTTCACCGCCGATGCGGACAGATTCTTCGGCCGCAATACGGAAAGTGTCGATCAGGCGCGTGACTTCACCGCGTGAATCCTTGATAGGCTTGCCGGCTTCAACGCAAAGCGCAACTGCAAGCTCTTCGGCACGCTCTTCGAATCGCCTGACACAGTGGTTCAGGATCGCTTGGCGCTTGTAGGCTGGGAGCTTGCGCATCGGCTCAGCTGCGGCGTCAGCCGCTGCGATTGCCCGGTCGATCGCTTCGGCATCTGCTATGGCGACACGGGTTGCAACTTCACCAGTGAACTTGTCATACACCACCAGATCCTGGTTCGGTGTCAAGGCTTCGTTAGCCAAATAGTAGGGGTAGGATGTTTGCAGCATGAGATGGGTCTCCGCCTACTTGAATGTTGGATTATCGTTTTGCGTCTTGTCTGCGCTCAGAACGGCGTAGAATGTTTGTAAAATATGTCATCCGTTCTGATTAACAGCCGAGCTCAAAATTAAGTTAATATATTAACTAATAGTAGTTAACATATTAATTAAAGTCAACGGCTGCCAGAGCAGTTGCCTCCTAACGATAGATCGGATTATCAGAGGGAGTCAGGGTTTTATTTGGCAGAGCTGATCTAGCAGATCTGCCAGCTGCCGCATATTCTTCTGGGAGAACTGCTCGGTGACTTTTGCGTAACGGGCTTCCAGTGCCGGACTAACACTGTCAAACATTTGCCTGGCCTTGTCGGTCAGACTAATCAGCACGCGGCGCTGGTCCTCTGGTGAGCGGCGACGATAAATATAGTCCTGCTGTTCGAGTCGGCTGATAATGCCGGTCAGGCTAGGGCTGAGGATGCAGCACAATTCAGCGAGCTGCTTTGATTCCAGTTCACCATGCTCGACCAGTGCGCGAATGACACGCCATTGCTGCTCAGTAAGCGGAATCGATTGCAGCAGCGGTCGGAAGAAGCTCATAGTTACTTCACGCGCCTTGAGCAACTTCAGAGGTAAGGAGTCATCATATTTACGCATCAATGGTTCACTTTTTGGTGTTCGTGTCGGTCGCTGTAGTCCGTTCTGCGAAGCGAGCGAAATTATACTGATCAGGCTTGTTAGCAGCAACCGGACGTGCCGCGCCTATTGCTGTTGGCGGCGGTAGCGCTGTGCAGTGGAGTTTGTGTGGCGTTTGAAAAAGCGAGAAAAGTAGGCCGGGTCAGAGAAACCAAGCTGGTAACAGATATCGTTACTGGAAAGGGTGCTGAAGATTAGCAGCCGTTTGGTTTCCTGAATAATACGGTCGTGGATCAGTTTCTTCGGCGAGCGATTGGATACGTGCTGGCATATCTGGTGCAACCGGCTCTCAGAGATACCTAGCCGGCAGGTGTATTCCGGCAGGTGCCAGTGTTGGCGGTAGTGCTCTTCGATCAAATCGGAGAAGCGACGAAAAATCTGCAGGTCATCGTTGTTGACAGTTGTACTCTCTGCCTCCTTTTTAGACAGACGGCTAATCTGAATTAAGAGCAGGCGTACCAGTGCGTGCAGGGCTAGTCGTTGGGCTGGGTGCTTCCGCAACCACTCGATCTTTAGATTGTTAAAGGTCTGAGTAATCGGTGGCCACTGCGCCCGTTGCTCAAGTTCCAGATCGGCTTGCACAATGCAGATGCCGTGATTCAACTCTGTGTCCATCTCTTGCTGCAGGCCATCTTTCAGGAGCTGCCACACAATGGACTGGTGAATGGTTAAGACGTGGCCGCAGGCATCGGATCTGGTCAGAAAAGAGTGGGGTACAGAAGGCGGCGTCAAAATCAGGCTGGGGCCAGGAACATGGTAGACCTTGTCATCAATATGGAAGCTGATCTCGCCGCGGTCAATGTAATGAATCTGAAGGTATTGGGCGTGACGGTGCACAGGCATATCACGACCAAAAAAAACTGCCAGATTTTCCAGAGCATCGTAGTGAATGGGCGCGTCGATATAGCGTCGGTCGTAATCCTGCCCCAGGACTATGTTGGGAATCCATTCGCTGTGATTGGAGGCGCTCATAGCACGATTGTAACAGACAGGGCAGGCGGCCATGCCAGCACCAAAAGGTGCTGGCATGGCCTGTAGCAGCAACGCTTAGCGTTTGCCAAGAGTCGGAACACGGTGAGTACCATGCGCGATGCAGATGTTCTTGGTTTCCATGTAGAAATCGAAGCTCCAATCACCGCCGTCACGGCCTATGCCGGACATCTTGATACCGCCGAACGGAGACGGCAAATTACGGTTATTTTCAGAATTCACCCATAACATGCCGGCCTGAACGTGCCTGGCCATGCGCATGGCGCGGCCGGTATTTTCCGTCCAGATGTAGCCAGACAGGCCGTACTGGGTGTCATTGGCAATCTTAACAGCCTCTTCTTCGGTGTCGAAGGTAATGGTCGTCAGTACCGGGCCAAAGATTTCTTCCTGGGCGATGCGCATCTGATTGCTGGCACCGGTAAACAGGGTTGGCTCAACGTAGTTCCCTTTCGGGTTCAGTTCTGGCGTTGCTTCGGTAACGCGCCGGCCACCGACGGCGATCCTGGCGCCGTCTTGTTTGGCAATGTCGAAGTAGCTCAGAACCTTGTTGAAGTGTTCGGTGGCCACTAATGGTCCCACTTCGGTTTCCGGATCCAGCGAATGGCCCACGCGCAGATTACGCACGCGTTGTTCCAGCGCGGCGACGAACTTGTCACGAATGCCGCTTTGAATTATGAGGCGACTTGATGATGTGCAGCGCTGCCCATTCAGGCTGTAAATCATGAACACAACGGCATCCAGTGCACGTTCAAAATCAGCGTCGTCAAAAACGATAACCGGATTCTTTCCGCCCAACTCAAAGTGCATGCGTTTCAGGGTTTCTGCACCCTGACGCATAATGTGCGATCCGGTAGCGGTTTCGCCTACCAGAGCGACCGCTTTGATGGCCGGATGTTCGGTGAGACGTTTGCCGGCGTCTTCACCGAAGCCGTTGACCATATTCCACACGCCTTTAGGCAGGACTTCATTTGCGATCTCGGCCAGAATATAAGCGCTCAACGGGGTCAGTTCTGCTGGTTTGTGCACCACCGTACAGCCTGCCGCCAGTGCCGGAGCGATTTTCCAGGTGGACAACATGAACGGCGTGTTCCACGGAGTAATGATGCCAACCGGGCCAATGGCTCTGCGGATGGTGAAGTTGGTGTGCTCATCCTGATGCAGAGCCAGTCCGTTCTGCGCTTCGGTGGCCTTGTCGGCGAAGAAGCGGAAGTTAGCCGCGCCACGCAGGGCGGCCTGCTTCATAAAGCGGATCGCCTGACCGCAGTCCATAGATTCGACCAGTGCGATTTCGTCAGCGCGCTCAACGAGGCGGTCAGCAAATTCGTGCAGCATCCTTTTACGTTCGGCACCGGGTAAGTTGGTCCACGCTTCAAAGGCGTTTTCAGCCGCTTCACAGGCTGCATCCATGTCGGCCACGGAGCCTGCCATTATCTTGCCAATGCTGCTGTTGTCGGTAGGAGTAAGGTTATCGTATTCACGACCGCCGTTACCCAGAGTAAATTCACCGTTGATGTAGTGCCCGGTGGTGGTATTTTTGAAGCGCTCCAGATACTGCTGCGCGCGCTCCAGGTTGGTTGCCAGTGTATCGCTCATAGTCTTCTCCTGAAGCTCTTAGTAATTGTCGCCGTAATATTCCTGCTCGGAAACGATCTTCGTTTCGAGTGAGCAGATGTTCTCAATGCTGCAAGCCACGGTGTCGCCCGGCTGCATGTCAGCTACACCGTGGGGTGTGCCGGTTGCAATCATATCGCCCGGATTTAAGGTCATGATCTTGCTGAGATATTCGATTAGAAACGGTATGTCAAAGATCATATCTTTGGTCGAGCCGTCCTGCGTGATCCTGCCATTCACTTCGGTTAACAGGCGCAGATTGTTGGCGTCAGGGACGTCGGCGGTATCGACAATCCAGGGGCCCATCGGCAGCAACGAATCGCGGCTCTTCACGCGTAAATTCGGGCGATAGTAGTTTTCCAGATAGTCGCGGATGGCGAAGTCATTACACACCGTGTAGCCGGCCACGTAGTCCAGAGCGTCTTCACGCTTGATGTTCTTGCCGGTTTTGCCGATCACCGCAACCAGTTCACACTCGTAGTGCTGGTAATCAATGCCGTCTGGGCGGTAGCTGATCTGCTTGTGACCGGTCAGTGTGTTGGCGTGCTTGATGAATACCAGCGGTTCTTTTGGTGGTTCAAACGCCAGTTCCGTAGCGTGGTCGGCGTAGTTCAGGCCAAGTGCAAAGATAGTGCCCGGCTGCTTTACCGGCGGCAGCCAGGTGAATTTGTCGGAATTCAGTGCCACGTCCAGTGCTTCACCTCCGGTGGTGGTGATCTTGTCGTTTGCATCGATGCTGATGTCTAGTTCACGACCGTCCAAAATAATGCGTGCGTGTCTCATGGCTCAGGCCCCTCCCAATGTATTGTTCAGGGTGCCGACACCCTCGATGCTTGCTTCAACTTTGTCGCCTTTATTGACCGCAACACGATCACCGGCGAATCCGACGGCGATGATTTCGCCGGCCTGCAGAGTCATAATGCGCGAGATAATGCTGATAAGCCCGGCAACGCTGCGCTCCATGTTGACCATGTCAAAAGTGCTCTTGCGCTCGCCGTTGACGCTGACAGTTACCGTCAGGGCATCCGGGTTGGCAACTTTGCCGGTGGCAACAACGTCAGGGCCAACCGGTGCGGACGTGTCGAGGCACTTGCCTTTGATATCGGGGCGGTAGTAGTTCTGCTCCGGCAGGGAGTAGTCAGCGACGATGGTGTAACCGCCAACGTAATCCAGTGCTTCTGTTGCAGACACACGGCAGGTTTCTTTGCTAATCACTACGCCCAGGCTGGCACCTACGGCCATTTCAGCAACGTCGTTGCCGTCAAAATCTTTTGCCCACTCAACCACGGCACCTTCGGTGCTCCAGGTGTTATGGGGCTTGTAATAAAGCACCGGCTGAGTCGGCGGCTTATTATAAGGGGCTTCGTTGAATGCCCCTTCCAGAGCAGCCAGCTGAGCTTTGTCGTTCAGTGCGACGCAGACCAGCTTGCTATTAACTAAAGTCTTCGCAGTCATTGTTAACCTTCTCGTGTTGATGGCAGGCGATCAGTAACCGGCCTGAGGTTTTTCATCTTCAACCGGGGCGCCGTGTTTGAAGCGCTGCGCCAGCTTGCGGGTTTCATTAGCCAGAATCATGGTGTCTACGCCGACACCAACGAAGTGAGCACCCTGTTGCACATAGCTCTCCGCCAGCGACGGATCGAGGCAGAGCAGGCCGGCATATTTACCGGCGTCGCGAATCTTGTTCAGGCCGGCGTTGATCGTTTTGACTACCACCGGGTTGCCCGCGTCGCCAACGTAGCCCATAGACGCAGACAAATCGGACGGGCCGATAAATACGCCGTCTACGCCGTCCACTTGCAGTATGGCGTCCAGATTTTCCATCGCGCTGACGGTCTCTACCTGAACAATCAGGCAGATCTCGCTATTGGCTTTTGTCAGATAATCCGATACCTGATTCCAGCGCGCGGCGCGGGCTAATGAGGTGCCCAGACCGCGGATGCCTTGCGGCGGGTAACGCACGGCTTGTACCAGTTGGGCTGCCTGTTCGGCGGTCTCGACCATGGGCACCAGCAAGGTTTGCACACCAATATCCAGCAGCTGCTTGAGCAGGGCGGTGTTGCCCTCGACGCAGCGCACAATGGGTGCGGTGTCGTAAGGGGCAATTGCCTGCAGGTGAGACATGATGGTACGCAGGTCAAACGGGGCGTGTTCACCGTCGATCAACAGCCAGTCGAAACCGGCCAGGGCGGCAATTTCAGCGGCGCTGTTATCCGGCAGGCCAAGCCAGAGGCCGTACTGGGTGTTGCCGGTGGCCAATCCCTGCTTGAAGCGGTTTTTTGGCAGCTCCATGATAGTCTCCTGTACGCTTGGGCTTATTCGAAGTTCAGGGTTACGCCACCCAGCGAACCGAAGTCAGCGTGGACGGTATCGCCCGCTTTGACCGGAACCGGGCGGATGAAAGAGCCAGACAGGATCACCTGGCCTGGCTCAAGACCAATATTGTGTGGAGCAAAACGCTTGCAGACCCAGGTTATCCCTTTTAACGGGTTGCCCAGCACGCCACCGGCCAGACCAGTCTCCTCAATTTGACCGTTCAGATACAGCATGCAGCCGGCCCAGCGCAGGTCGATATCCATCGGTTTGACTGGTCGGCCACCCATGACGATACCGGCATTAGCTGCGTTGTCGGAAATGGTGTCGTACACCTTGCGAGTGTAGCCTGTCTTTGGATCGGTACGCAGGCAGCGCGCGGCGATCAGTTCCAGCGAAGGAATGACATAGTCGGTCGCGTTGATAACATCAAAGATGGTGACATTTGCACCGAACAATGGCTTTTTCATTACAAACGCTAGTTCTACTTCGATGCGGGGATCAAGAAAATCGGACGCTTTTAAGGTGGCACCGTCTTCGAACAGCATGTCATCGAGCAGCACACCGTAATCGGGTTGGTCAATGTTGGACGACACCTGCATTGCACGCGACGTCAAACCAATTTTATAACCGATCACTTTGCGGCCATCTTCTATTTTGCGGTCTACCCAGGCTTTCTGCACGGAGTAGGCGTCTGCCATGTCCATTTCGGGATACTCCAGGGTCAGCGCCGGGATCTGCCTGCGATTCACTTCTGCTTCGTACAAGCGATCGGCGGCAATCTTGATCTGCTCATTTGTCAACATGCTTGATGGCACCTTTGATAGTCCGTTGCGGTTCACTGGCTGTGCGTGGAATCGTGCGCGGCCATATCGGTTGGCGCAGATTGAATAAGATCCATTTTAGTTAACATATTAAGTAAGTCAAGAGCAGACATCTGAACTAGAGTTACGATCGTGTGTGGGCATTGCACAGGAAAGTGTTGCAATGGCTATACGTATTGACAACACTTAACATGTTAAGTATATTTCTCGCTATTAACACCTTGCCCATATTCGCCGGATTGTTCCGGGGCAAGGACTCAAATCAATCGCTCAGGAGAGTGCTGACGATGCCGCATTTTATAGTTGAATACTCGGGTAACCTGCATGACCGTCTGGATTTTCAGCCGTTATTCAGAGGATTGCATGAATATGTGGTGTCAACCGGTGCTTTCCCGCTTGGCGGTGTGCGCAGCCGTGCAATCCGCTGCAACGATTTTCGGGTGGCTGATGGTCGTGATAATTTCGCGTTCCTGAATCTGAACCTTAAGATCGGACACGGTCGCGATATGACTCTTAAACAGGAAGTCGCTAAGCAGGTATTCAAGATTCTGTGTGACTGGATGCAACCGATCACTGATGAAGGTTATGTACAAATCTCTTTCGAGATGACGGAGCTAGATCCGGTGTTGAAGTTCAACAAAAACAACATTCATGCCCTGTTCTCAAATAACTGACGGGAGTGTGTACGGTTGGGCGCTGCAAGACCTGTAGTGGCAGCGCCAGGAAGGTTTGCGGGTCTTCCCGGGCCGCGGCCGAGCAAGTAATAATTACAAAACTATCAGGAGATAGGCCGTTATGACAAAAACAAAACTCTTTACCAAAGCCGCCATCCTTTCATTGGGGCTGGCGATATCCGGCAGCGCTTTCGCCGCCACGACGTTGCACGTCGGGACCTGGCTGCCGCCGACCAACCCACAGAATGCCGTGGTCTGGCCGACTTGGGCCAAATGGGTCGAAGAGGCAACGGAAGGACGGGTTAAGGTTGAAATCGAACACGATTTGGGCCACCCGAAAACCATGTTCCAGCTGGTAGAGGACGGTGTCGTCAACGCCGGATTCAGTTACCACGGTTACGTTCCGGGCCGTTTCGAGTTGCCCCAGATTGTGGAATTGCCGGGCCTGGGTGTAGGAGCCGAGGCGGCTTCCGTGGCACTCTGGCGGGTGTATAACAAGTACTTCATGGACTCCGGCGAGTTTGTAGGCCTGACCCTCATTGGCATGTTTACCCATGGTCCGGGCCATATCCATTCCATTGATCCAATCACCTCCTTCGATCAGATAAAGGGCAAGAAGATTCGTATTGGTGGTGGCGTCCAGACCGATCTTGGCAAGCGAATGGACGTGACCCCGGTTTCAGCGCCAGCCCCAGAAGTCTATCAAATGATGCAGCAGGGAATGATTGATGGTGCCTTCCTCCCCATGGGTGAGCAGAAGACCCTGCGTCTCAAAGAAGTGGCGCCCAACGTCACCATGCTCCCTGGAGGCATGTATCTCGGTAGTTTTTCCATGTTCATCGATCCATACTTCCTAGAAAAGCTGGACCCCAAGGATCGCGATGCGATCATGAGCGTATCGGGTGAAAAACTCTCCGCCCTGGCCGGACGCGCTTGGGATAGTATTGATGACGAGGGCCTGAAGGCCGCGCAGGAAGCCGGCGTCAACATCATCCGGGTTAAGGAAGGGGATCAGATGGCGCAGGACTTCCAGAAGCTGATTCAGGGCATGGACGAACAGTGGATCCAGAACGTGTCTGATCGTGCTCCGAATGCCCAACAGGCGCTCAAAGAGCTGCGGACCGTTGCTCGAGAGTATGAGCGTGAGCACCAGGAGTAACCACATGTCTCTCGCTACTCTCGCTACATGGGTTAACAGGCATTACAGCGAGAAGGGACCAGCCAAGTGGCTGGTCTTCCTTCTGGAGGTTGTAGCAGCGTCAGTTCTCTTCCTGCTTATGTTGACTACCTGCCTGGACGTGGCCGGTCGCTATCTCTTCAACAGCCCCGTTCCCGGGGCCACTGAGCTCATCCGACTCGGCCTTGCCCTGATGGTATTCACGGCGATGCCGGTTATCACTTATCGGGGTGGGCATATCGTGGTGGATCTGCTCGATAATGTGCTGGGGCAAACGGTGTTAAAGGTTCTCGGACTGGTTTCGGCCGTGATTATTTCCTCTTCGATGTATTTCCTTGGGGTACGGATCTTTGAGCTTGGCGAGAGATCGATCCGGCGTGGTGTTGTGACGGAATTTCTCGGCATGCCCAGTGGTTATATTTCCGAGTACATCGCCATTATGAGTTGGCTGACCGCCGCCGGAATGATAACGCTCGGCGTTTATCGCATGCTGTCCAATCCTCACAAATAAACCAATCAGGTACGGAAAATTCTATGACCGTCGTGCTGACCGGCTTTGCAGTTCTCCTTTTCATGATCTTGGTTCTGAGGGTGCCGATAGCCTTTGCCATGGGTCTGGTCGGTTTCTTTGGTTTCGCCTTTCTGATGGGGCTGGACCTGAACAACTTCATGGATTTCCGCTGGCGGGGCGCCCTGTCGATGGCGTCGAACCGGGTGATCGATACGGTCCAGAATTATGGCCTGTCGGTAATTCCGTTGTTCGTGCTGATGGGTAACCTGGTGACCCGTTCGGGCCTGGCCCAGGAGCTTTACCATGTTTCCAATGCCTTTCTTGGTCATCGCAAGGGCGGATTGTCAATGGCAACGGTAGTAGCCTGTGGTGGTTTCTCGGCGATCTGTGGCTCCAGTCTGGCAACCTCTGCGACCATGGGCAAGGTGGCCATGCCACCGATGCGCAAATACGGTTATGCCGACTCTTTGGCCACCGCCTCTATCGCTGCTGGCGGCACTCTGGGCATCCTGATTCCGCCGAGCGTGATTCTGATCATTTACGGTCTGCTGACCGAGTCCTCTATCCGTGAACTGTTCGCCGCCGGTTTTATTCCGGGCATCCTCGGCATTCTAATGTATATGGGCGCGGTCCGTTATGTGGTTTGGCGTGATCCCAGCGCTGGCCCCGCGGGTGAGAAAGCCGAATGGCCGGAACGTTTGCGCGCGCTGAAAGGAGTTTGGGGTGTATTGCTGTTGTTCACCGTCGTCATGGGCGGTATCTATCTGGGTGTCTTCACGCCGACGGAAGCGGCGGGCATCGGTGCCGGTGGCGCTTTTCTGATTGCCCTCGCCCGGCGCAGCCTCACTTTGTCGACACTCTTCGAAACACTGGCGGATACAGCGCGTACTTCTGCGATGCTGTTTGCCGTGGTGATCGGGGCGCTGATTTTCTCGGACTTTATTAACCGGGCCGGGCTGCCGGGCATGTTGCTGGAGTTCGTGACTGCGCTGGATGTGGCCCCGATTGTCGTGATTTTGGCAATTTTGGGTATCTACATTGTGCTTGGGATGGTGTTTGAAAGCCTGTCGATGATCCTGTTGACAGTGCCGGTATTCTATCCGCTTGTGGCGAGTATGGGCTTCGATCTGGTGTGGTTCGGCATAGTTGTCGTTGTCGTGACTGAGATCAGTCTGATCACGCCGCCCGTGGGTATGAACGTTTTTGTGCTCAGCGCAGTATTGAAAGATGTCAAAACGGGCACTATCTTCAAAGGCGTTACGCCATTCTGGTGCGCCGATATTGTGCGTTTGATGATGATTGTTTTTATTGCCCAAATTGCACTATTTTTGCCCGAGCTGCTGTACCGCTAGGCGGTTCAGCTTTACCTGTCCCCAGTGGGTAGAGGAAAACACAAATGTTTTACGATGTTAAAAAGATTTTATACGTTTCAGATCTTGATAAGGGATCGCGCCCGGCATTCCGTGCAGCGGTCAGTTTGTGTGGCCACTACCCCGAGGCTGAGATCACCTATCTGTATGTGATCGAGTCGCTGTCGGGAACGGCGCGCAGTGTGCTGAGTAACATGATGGAGAAAGAAGAACTCGACGACATGCTGCACAAGGGTGTTGAGGCGTTGAGCCATAAGATCCGCGCGCGTATTGAGCGCTTCTGCGCGGAAGAGCTGGAAGAGCACGAAGTGTTAAGTCTGAAAAACATTCAGGCGCGCATCGAGGAAGGTACGCCCTGGCGTAAAATCCTTGAAGTTGGCGATGAGATGAACGTTGATGTGATCGTTATGGGAGCCCGCAAGCACAGCTCGGTAGGGCAAGCGCTGATGGGGTCTACCGCGACTAAAACACTGACCCACTCCAAGCGTCCGGTTCTTATTGTGCCGCTGGGCGTTGCCTGAGGGCCATCATAAGCGTCGAATTTGGCGGAACGCCAGATACAAAGAAACCGCCAGAACCGAACGCCGCTGGCGGTTTTTTTATGGCCGGATACTTACTCCGGCTTTTTGGCGCTGTTTTTGGCCACTAAAGTCAGAATATCGTAGCTCGCAACCAGTACGTTTTCCTGATTGGTGACCTGAACATCCCACACCACCACGCCTTGCGGATGGCCATCGGGTGACGTGCGGCCCTGATCAATCTTGCGTTTGCAGGTCAGGCGGGCGCGAATGGTATCGCCCGGTGCTACCGGTTCGATAAAGCGCAGGGTGTCGAGACCGTAGTTCGCCAATACCGGGCCTTCGCCTGGATACACGAACAGGCCTGCGGCAGCAGATAGCACAAAATAGCCGTGTGCAATGCGCTTGCCGAACTGGCTTTCGCGGGCGGCGATTTCATCGAAGTGCATATAGAAATGGTCGCCGGACAAACAGCCAAAGTTCACCAGATCTGCTTCGGTGACGGTACGGCGGTGTGTTAGCAGCGATTCACAAATCTGCAGGTCTTCGAAATGACGGCGGAACGGATGCACGTCGTTTTCAATCAGTTTGGCGCCGCGAACGTATTCGCCGGTGACAGCAGCCAGCATGGTAGGCGAGCCTTGAATAGCCGTGCGCTGCAGGTAGTGATGTACCGCGCGAATGCCACCGAGTTCTTCACCACCACCCGCTCGGCCCGGGCCGCCATGTTTCAGCATGGGCAGGGGAGAGCCGTGACCGGTGGACTCTTTTGCCGCTTCCGCATCCAGCAGGTGCAGGCGACCGTGATAGGCAGCCAGCGCTGGTGCCAGTTTGGCAATGATCGCAGGATCACGGGTGGTGACGGTGGTCACCAGTGAGCCGCGGCCTTTGGCAACCAGTTCCACCATGTCGTCCAGGGTGTGGTAAGGAATAATGGTGACAACCGGGCCGAAGGCTTCGATGTCGTGAGCACCACAACCGTTTTCCGGGTTACGGCACAGCAGCAGATGCGGTTCTATGAACGCGCCTTTGTCTGTGCCCTCGCCGGTGGGCTTGAAACTGCCGTCTCCGCCCATCACCAGTTCGCTGGTTTTTAGCAGTTCCTGGATGTTGGCTTTCACGTCTTCCAGTTGGTCAATAGACGCCAAAGCACCCATGCGTACGCCTTCAACGGAAGGGTCGCCAACGGTAATCTTCGACAGCCGTTCTTTAAGTTTGTCGCACACGGCTTGCACTTGGTTTTGTGGAACCATAACCCGGCGGATCGCGGTGCACTTTTGACCGGCTTTAGCGGTCATTTCACGGCTGATTTCACGCACAAACAGATCGAATTCTTCGTGTTCCGGGGTAACGTCCGGGGCTAGAACCGCGCTGTTCAGCGAGTCAGCCTCGGCGTTGAACGGTATCGAGCGCTGGACAATATTTGGGTGGTTACGCAGCATGCGCGCGGTTTTTGCTGAGCCAGTAAAAGAGACGACGTCCTGCTCTTGCAGATGCTCGAACAGGTCGCCGGTGCTGCCAATAATGAGCTGCAGACTGCCCTCAGGCAAAGCACCGGATGCGTGCATCAGGCGCACGGCCAGTTCGGTGACGTAGCAGGTGGAGGTGGCCGGTTTAACAATGGAGGGCATGCCCGCCAGAAAGGTTGGCGCAAACTTTTCCAGCATGCCCCACACCGGGAAGTTGTAAGCGTCGATGTGCAGCGCAACACCCCCACGTGGCACCAGAATATGGGTGCCGGCAAAGTGGTTGTTCTTGCCCAACTGCGTTACCGGGCCTTCGTGTACCACATTGCCAGACGGCAGTTCGCGGCGGCCCATACTGGCGTAGGAAAACATGGTGCCGAAGCCGCCGTCGATGTCGATGCCGTTATCCGCTTTGCTGGAACCGGTGTGCATAGACAGCGCGTACAGTTCTTTCTTGTGCTCCTGCAGATACATCGCCATGGTTTTAAGCGCCAGTGCGCGCTCTTGAAAATCCATGGCCAGCAAGTTTTTGCCACCGACTTTGCGGCCGTATTCGGCGGCTTTTTTGAAGTCTAGAGTGTCGCCATGCGTGTGCGCCACAATCTCGCCGTTGATGGCGCTGGGCAGGGCTTTGGCCCGCCGCTCGCCAATCCATTCACCGGCAATAAAGCTTTTAAGAACTGACATTTAGTAAAACTCCAAAATCACATTTCGTCGTAGTCAAGAACGACCTTGTCGCTGACGGGGTAGCACTGGCAGGACAACACATAGCCTGCCGCCACTTCGTAGTCTTCCAGAGCGAAGTTCTGATCCATCTCGACTTCGCCTTCGATGACCTTGGCTCGGCACGTGGAGCACACGCCCGCTTTGCAGGAGTAGGGCAAGTCGGCGCCTTCGGCGTTGCCTGCCTCCAGAATGCTCTTGGTGTCACGCACCAGATTAAAGGTCAGGGAACGACCGTCCGCTTTTACCGTAACCACGCTGACGGCTTGCAGGTCGACTTTGGTTTCCGCACGATCTTTGCGTGCCTTGGGCACGCCACCAACAGGCGTAAAGAGTTCAAAATGAACGTTCGATTTGTTCATGCCATGACGCGTCAGTGAATCGCGCACGGTTTCGGTCATCATCTGGGGGCCGCAGAGGAAAGCAGCGGTCAGGTTCTTGGCGTCAATCCAGTGGTCAAACAATCGGTCGCACTTGTCTGAGTCAATGCGACCGTTGTACAGGTCTATGTCCTGTTCTTCGCGGGTGAAAATGTACACCAGATTGAAGCGGGTCATGTATTCGTTTTTAAGATCTTGCAGCAGGTCGCGGAACATGGTGCTGCTGGTGCCCTTGTTACCGTAAAACAGAGTGAACTGACTCTTGGGCTCGGTTTCCAGGGTGGTCTTTATGATGGACAGGATGGGCGTAATGCCACTGCCGGCTGCAACCGCCAGGTAATTCCCGTCACGTTCCGGATCCAGCTCAACGGAGAAATGGCCCTGGGGCGGCATAACGTCCAGAACAGATCCGGGCTTTAGCAGGTCGTTAGCAAAACTGGAAAATACGCCACCGGGTACACGTTTGATGGCAATACGCAGTTCTTGATCATTCACACTGGAACAAATGGAGTAGGTGCGGCGCACTTCTTCGCCGTCAACTGTGGTACGCACCACCAGGTGCTGGCCCTGCTTGTACTTGAATTTTTCTGCCACATCGGTGGGCAGATCAAAGCACAGGGATACGGCGTTTCTTGTTTCCGGCCTGACCTCTTTGAGGGCCAGTGAGTAGAATTTATTCATGGCGTATCGGCTCTATATGCATTTGAAATAGTCGAAGGGTTCAAGGCAGTCGCGGCAGCGGTAAAGTGCCTTGCAGGCAGTAGAACCGAATTCGCTGACTCGTTCGGTGTGCTTACTGTCACAAAACGGGCAGGTGATGATTTCATCGGCGCCCAGCAGGCTCATTTTGCTGGCACTGCCCTGGGGCGGTGCTATGCCATATACCCGGAGTTTTTCCCGGCCTACGTCGGTTATCCAGTCTGTGCTCCAGGCCGGGGTCAGCACGCGATTAATTTTCGGGTCGCGAACGCCAACGGTGCGCAGGGCTTCGGCAATCAGTTCTTCAATCAGCTCGGTGGCGGGGCAACCTGAGTAGGTGGGCGTGACATCAATACTCAGATGTTTGCCGTCCCAACTCAGCCTCCGCACGATGCCTAGCTCTAACACGCTGACGGCAGGCACTTCCGGATCTTTGACGTTATCCAGCAGCGCCCAGATTGCGTCTTCCGTCAGCAGTTCGGGGTGGGCGTTGGCCGGCACCCGGTCGCTGGCAATCAGTAGGTCTACAGACGATGGTTCACGTTCATTCACCGGATGAGCTCCCTTTCATAAACAGACTTACCAAGTAGTCGCATCCGGGTAGGCGCGAGGCAGAAACTGCATCTCGGCCAGGATGATTCCCAGGTGTTCGGTGTGAACGCCGCTTTTACCGCCCATGTACATCCAGGCGTCTTCCGCACCGGTTTTCAGGGTGGCTTGGGCCGCCACCTCACGCACCATGCCGAACCAGTCTTGCTTCAGTTTCTCTGGATCCGGGCCAATGCCGGCCTTAAACATGGCATGATCGGTATCGTCCGGCGTTACCAGTTCGCCGGTGAAGCGCCACAGCAGATCAAACGCTTCCTGAATGCGGCGGTGGCTTTCTTCGGTACCGTCGCCCATGCGTTTGACCCACTCTGACGAGCGGCGCAAGTGATAGGTGGCTTCTTTGACGGCCTTCGCGGCGATGTTGGCAATGCGCTCATCGCTGGCATTTACCAGACTTTTCAGAGTGAAGTAGTGCCATACGTCGAAGAAAAACTGGCGCGCCATAGTGACTGCGTAGTCTTCATTCGGCTGCTCGACCAATAGCAGGTTGCGATAGTCCAGAGCGTCCCGCAGGAAGCACAACTTGTCTGCATCACGGCCGTCGTCAATCAGTTCGGCGGCGTATTCGTACCAGTTGCGCGCCTGGCCGACCAGGTCTAGCCCGACGTTCATTATGGCCATTTCTTCTTCTATGGCCGGCGCTTTGCCACACAGTTCGCAAAGGCGCTGGCTTAGAATCATGTCGGAATCCGCCAGGCGGAGCAGGTAATCCTGTAGAGCTTTTTGTTCAGTCATGGGTCGCTCCTCACATGTGCCCGACTTCGTCTGGCAGTTTGTAGAAAGACGCGTGCCGATACACTTTGTCTTCTGCCGGATCGAACAGGACTTCTTTCTCGTCTGAAGCAGAGGCCGTGATGGTGTCAGAAGGAACCACCCAGATGCTCACGCCTTCGCTGCGACGGGTGTACAGGTCACGGGCGTTTTCCATGGCCATTTCATTGTCAGCAGCGTGCACGCTGCCCACATGTTTGTGGTTAAGGCCATGCTTGCTGCGCACGAAAACTTCGTAAAGGCGCCATTCAGACATAAGTGCTCTCCTATTCGCGCGCCTATTTAAGCGGCGGCGCGTTGTTTTTGTTTTGCGGCGTAGGCCACGGCGGATTCGCGTACCCAGGCGCCTTCGTCTATCGCTTTGCGGCGAGTAGAAATGCGTTCACGGTTACACGGGCCATCGCCTTTGAGCACGTCGTAGAATTCTTTCCAGTCAATGGTGCCGAAGTCGTAGTGACCGGATTCTTCGTTCCACTTAAGGTCTGGATCGGGTGCGGTGCAGCCGAGGAATTCCAGCTGTGGAATGGTTTGGTCAATAAACATCTGGCGCAGTTCGTCGTTACTCTTGCGCTTGATTTTCCAAACCATGGACTGCTGCGAGTTGGGGGATTCGTCGTCGTGCGGGCCAAACATCATCAACGCCGGCCACCACAGGCGATTGATGGAATCCTGCACCATGTCTTTCTGGGCCGGAGTGCCTTCACGCATCATGTCCAGCAGAATCTGGAAGCCCTGACGCTGGTGGAAGCTCTCTTCTTTACAGACTCGCACCATCGCACGGGAATAGGGGCCGTAGGATGTGCGCTGCAGAACCACCTGGTTAACGATGGCTGCGCCATCTACAAGCCAACCCACGGCGCCCATATCGGCCCAGTTCAGGGTTGGGTAGTTGAATATGCTCGAGTACTTGGCTTTGCCATCGTGCAGCTTCTGAATTTCTTCATCGCGATCAGCACCCAGGGTTTCCATGGCGCTGTAAAGGTACAGGCCGTGGCCTGCTTCGTCCTGAATTTTGGCCATCAATTGAAGCTTGCGCTTTAGCGTGGGCGCGCGGGTAACCCAGTTGCCTTCCGGTAGCATGCCGACAATTTCTGAGTGGGCGTGCTGGGAAATCTGGCGAATCAGGGTTTTCCGGTAGCCGTCTGGCATCCAGTTTTTGGCTTCGATTTTGGTTTCGGCGTCTATTTTGTCCTGAAAGTCCCGCTCTTCGGGGGACATCTCTTCACGGGTTTTGAGGCGCTTGGTACCGGTGTCAACGAGCTGTGCGTACATAACTCTCTCCGAATCTGTCTTGTTGGTCTGTTGTAGTTGGACAGCAATGCTCCGCGACGAATCACGGGCTATGCATTTATACTATATGATACTGGATAAATTTCAAGCTAGATTATTCTGTATCATGTTAGGGCGTTAAGGTTCTAAGTATCTGAATCTGTTAGCTAAAGTGTCAGACGATACGTTGTGACTTTTAGATCATTATTTAAACAATAAAATTTAAATGACGAGTGCGATGCATCGCTGAAACGTCCGTGTCAGTCTTTGCGCCGGTCGAATACGCGTTTTGCTTTGCCTTCCGAGCGGTTGATGCTTCCTGCATCCTGCACGTCTATCTTGGTGCTGATACCAATATACGATTTGATGTGATGCGCCAGTTCTTTGGCTGTGTGTTCTTTGACGTTCTCGCCTTCTGCGCCAACTTTCAGTTCTACCCGAACATCCACGCAGTCCAGGTTGCCTTTTTTGTACACCTCGATTTCGTAATGAGGCGACAGAGCGCGGCATTTCAATACCTGCTCTTCAATCTGGCTGGGGAATACGTTAACCCCGCGAATAATCAGCATGTCGTCGCTGCGGCCGGTGATTTTATCGATGCGGCGCATGGGGCGCGCCGTGCCAGGTAACAAGCGGGTAAGATCGCGGGTGCGGTAGCGCAGTACCGGCATGGCCACTTTGGTGAGCGAGGTGAATACCAGTTCGCCGTATTCGCCGTCTGGCAACACGTCGCCGGTTTCCGGGTTAACAATTTCCGGGTAGAAGTGGTCTTCCCAAATGGTGGGGCCGTCTTTGGTTTCCAGGCATTCCATACCCACGCCTGGCCCCATCACTTCAGACAGGCCGTAGATATCCAACGCTTGAATGCCCAGGCGGTCCTCCAGCTCTGTGCGCATTTCGTTAGTCCAGGGTTCGGCACCGAAAATGCCCAATCGCAATGGCAGCTTTTTGGGGTCAATGCCCTGGCGGTCAATTTCGTCGGCAATGTTCAGCATATAAGAAGGCGTGACCATGATGATGTCAGGTTCAAAGTCTTTGATCAGCTGAACTTGTTTCTCGGTTTGCCCGCCCGACATGGGAATAACCGTGCAGCCCAGGCGCTCGGCGCCGTAGTGGGCGCCAAGGCCGCCTGTGAACAGGCCGTAGCCGTAGGCAATATGGATTTTGTCGCCGGCATGGCCGCCACCGGCGCGAATGGAGCGTGCCACTATGTCGGCCCAGGTTTCAATGTCGCTTTGGGTGTAGCCCACAACGGTCGGTTTGCCGGTGGTGCCGCTGGATGCATGTACCCGGACGACTTTTTTCATGGGCACAGCAAACATCTTGAACGGATAGTTATTCCGCAGGTCTTCTTTTCCGGTGAACGGAATCCTGACGATGTCTTCCAAACGGTTGATGTCCATCGGCTTCAGGCCAATGGCGTCAAACGCATTGCGGTAATGAGGCACGTTAGTGTAAGCGTGCCAGACGCTCCATCGCAGACGCTGCAGCTGTTCGTGGCGAAGTTCGTCCACGCTGGCGGTTTCCATCCGGTCCAGTTTTCCGACTTTTTGCATGGGTAGGTCCATCATCTTTTCCTGCGTTGTTCTTGTTGCCCCGGTTTGCTACCGGATTAGCTTCAGTTTTTGTGCCCGGCACGCGCGTTTGCGCGTCGAATACATCAGTCGGCGTGGTCTACGCGTTCAATAACGATGGCAATGCCCTGGCCCACACCGATGCACATAGTGCACAGAGCGTAGCGGGCTTTCTGGCCCTGCCGGTGGCGGAGTTCCAGCTCATTCATCGCGGTGGTAACAAGGCGTGCGCCGCTCATACCCAGCGGGTGGCCCAGGGCAATGGCGCCGCCGTTAGGGTTAACGTGTTCGGCGTCGTCTGGCAGTCCTAAATCGCGCAGTACTGCGAGAGCCTGGGCGGCAAAGGCTTCGTTCAGCTCAATCACGTCTATATCGGCCAATTCCAGGCCTGCGATTTTCAGCACCTTGCGGGTGGCGGGCGCCGGTCCCATGCCCATAATGCGCGGCTCAACGCCGGCGGTGGCCATAGCTATAACGCGGGCGCGGGGTTTTAGATTGTATTTCTTCAGGGCATTGCCGCTGGCGAGCAGCAAGGCGCAGGCGCCATCGTTTACGCCAGAGGCGTTACCGGCCGTCACGCTGCCGCCTTCGCGGAACGGCGTGGCCAGGCTGGCGAGTTTTTCCAACGTGGTTGCGCGCGGGTGTTCATCGGTATCCACCACCAGTGGGTCTTGCTTGCGGCGGGGAATGCTGACCGGCACGATTTCACAACTAAAACGCCCTGCTTTTTGAGCCGCAGCGGTGCGCTGCTGGCTGCGCAGAGCGAAGGCATCCTGGTCTGCCCGTGAAATCTTGAAGTCGGCGGCCACGTTCTCGGCGGTTTCTGGCATTGAGTCAACGCCGTACTGTTTTTTCAACAGAGGATTCACAAAGCGCCAGCCGATGGTGGTATCGAATATTTCGGCTGCACGGCTGAATGCAGAGTCGGCTTTGCCCATCACAAACGGTGCGCGCGACATGGATTCCACCCCGCCAGCCAGCATCAGCTGGGCTTCGCCAGTGCGCAGGGCGCGGGCGGCACTGCCGATAGCATCCATGCCTGATCCGCACAGGCGGTTAATGGTGGTGCCCGGTACGTCTACCGGCAAACCTGCCAGCAGCAGCGCCATGCGCGCCACATCGCGGTTGTCTTCACCGGCCTGGTTGGCGCAGCCATAAAGCACGTCGTCTATGGCGGCCCAATCCAGGTTCGGATAGCGGTCTTTCAGAGCTTTGATGGGTATGGCGCCCAGGTCGTCGGCGCGCACGGCAGACAGAGCACCACCGTAGCGGCCCACCGGTGTGCGAACAGCGTCAACAATGTAGGCGTCTTGCAGGGGTTTGTTATAGCTCATTGATTATTCTCCGACTGGATGACTTCGCCGCGCACCTGGTAGGACTTGCCGCGAAACAGGGCCACCACATGGCCGTCCTGATTGGTGATGGTTATGTCGTACACGCCGGTACGATTGCCGCGTGATTGCTCAACCGCGCTGGCGGTCAAAAGGTCACCCTCGCGGGCGCCGAGCATGTAATCGATAGAGCAGCCAGACGCCACGGTCGCTTTATTGTAGCTGTTGCAGGCAAACGCAAAGGCCGAGTCCGCCAGAGTGAACAGGTAGCCGCCATGGCAGGAGCCGTGGCCCTGAATCATGATGCTGCTCACGGGCATTGTAACGGTGGCTTTGCCGGGGGAAACCTGGGTGATTTCCATACCCAGATTGCGACTGGCTTCGTCCCGCTGGTACATGGCGTCAGCACAGTTTTGTGCCAGCTGCTGCGGGGTTTGTGTGTTCGGTTGGTTGCTCATGCATAGAACCCCTTTTCGGCGAAACGATTTTGCCGCAGCAGCAAGGCAGGCCGGTAGCGCTCTTCGCCGTAGCTCTGCTGGATGTGTGTCAGTACGGTATGCACCAGGCTGAACCCAAGGTTGTCACTCCAGCGCAAAGGACCTTCCGGGTAGTTCAGGCCGGCTTTCATGGCAAGGTCTATATCGCCAATAGACGCCACTCCGTGCAGAGCCGCATCTGCGGCCTCATTTGTCAGAGTAGCAACGGTGCGCATAACAACCAGGCCTGGCCGGTCGGCAATCTGGCTGACTGCCAAGCTGGCCTTTTGCAACAGGGCGCAGGCATCGGTTCTGGCTTGCTCAGACGCCTGCGCAGCAACCGCGATGGCAAGGCGAGTGGTGTTGGCGTAATCAAACGCCAGGTCGAGCAGTACCAGATTATTGCAGGCTTCGTTCGCCGCTCGTTCGGTGGCCATACGGCCATCGGTCAATGCCAGCACGGCATCGCCAAATCGCAGGCGGCCGGGACCATCGCGTTCGATGATGTTCAAGCCGCTGGCAGCCAGCCGTTTTACCAACGGTGCCAGCGGGCCGGGGTCGCCTTCGACAACCAAGGTATCGGCAGCGGAGTTGGCTTTTTCGGCGGTGGCGGGCAGGGGTTTTTGCGCGCTCTCGGCGTAGTTGTAAAAGCCCTGGCCGGTCTTGCGGCCTAAACGGCCGGCGTCAACCAGATCTTTCTGTACCAGCGAAGGTAAAAAGCGGGTGTCCTGATAATAGGAGTTGAACACCGAGGAGGTCACTGCGTAATTTACGTCGTGCCCGATCAGGTCTGTCAGCTCGAACGCGCCCATCCGAAAACCGCCGGCCTCGCGCATGATGGCGTCCAGGGTGGCGCTGTCTGTTGTCTGTTCTTGCAGCAGTCGCAGGCTTTCTGCGTAAAACGGCCGTGCGACTCTGTTCACAATAAAGCCGGGGGTAGAGGTTGCGGTTACGGGTTTCTTGCCCCATTGGGCCGCCGTAGCGTAAACGCGTTGGGCAACGTCATCGCTGGTGGCCAGGCCTTTGACCACTTCCACCAGTGCCATCAAAGGCGCCGGATTAAAAAAGTGCATGCCCACCAGGCGCGAGGGGTGCTTCATTTTTGCGCCCAGTGCCGTTACCGAGATGGACGACGTATTGGTGGCCAGAATGGTGTCGTCGCCGCAGACGAGCTCAAGGCTGGTCAGTAAGCTGCGCTTGATATCCAGGTCTTCAATGATGGCTTCGATGACGAGGCCGGCGCTGGAAAGATCGTCGAGCTCGTTAACCGGCGTAATGCGGTTGATGAGGGCGTCCAGCGCGGACTGCTCCATCTTTCCGTTATCTACCCGACGCTGCAGTTGCTTAACGATGCTCTGACGGCCTGCTTCGGCGGCCCCTTCGCGCTGGTCAAGTAAAAACACTTGATGACCCGCTTGCGCGGCGACCTGAGCAATACCGGAGCCCATGGCACCGGCGCCGATAACGGCAACAGGGGTGTCTATGGCGAGTGGCTGCATGGTTTATTTACCTGTGAATTTGGGTGTGCGTTTTTCCATGAAGGCTGAAACACCTTCACGGTAGTTATCGCTGCGGCCAGCCAGGCGCTGCAGATCACGCTCGACCAGTGCCTGTTCTTCAAACGTATTATTGGCGCTTGCGTGCAGGGCACGCTTGATCATTGCCAGGCCTTTGGTGGGCTGAGTGGCGAAATGACGGGCCAGCTTCATGGCTTCATCCTGCAGGGCGTCGTCTTCTACGCACTGCCAGATCATGCCCCACTGTTCCGCCTTTTCGGCACTCAATTTGTCGCCCAGTAAGGCCAGGCCTTTTGCACGAGCCATTCCGACCGCGCGCGGCAGGGTCCAGGTACCGCCGCAGTCGGGAATAAGTCCTATTTTGCAAAAGGCCTGAACAAAGTTGGCGGAACGAGCCGCAAGTGTGATGTCGCAGGCCAGCGCGATATTTGCGCCTGCGCCCGCCGCTACGCCATTAACGGCACAGATAACCGGCATCGGCAGGTCCCGTAGGGCTTGCAGTAACGGGTTGTAGTGCTGTTCGATGGAGATACCCAAGTCCGGCGTTTGCGCGCCCGGCTTGACGGCGCGGTCAGACAGGTCTTGGCCGGCGCAGAAACCCCGGCCGTTACCGGTCAACAGCATTACCCGCACAGAGGCATCGTTGCGAATACGCTTGAGCGCGGCGCGCATCTGTTTGTGCATTTCAACGTTGAAGCTATTAAGGCTGTCTGGGCGGTTCAGGGTAACTTTGGCAATCCCCTGGTCAATATCGAGAAGCACGCTCTGCTCGGTCATGAAATAGTCCTTTTTTCAGTTTTGGTACCCGTCTGTCATCGGGCAGTTGGTCGTTGTCTAGGAGGGATCAGCGTCCGTGGAATTCGGGTTTTCGCTTGTTGCGGAACGCATCCAAACCTTCTCGGCGGTCGTCCGTGGCAGCCAGAATGGTAAACGCGTGACGCTCAAATCGCAGGCCGTCAGCAAGGTTCATGTCCCCAGCGCGGCGCACTGACTCGCGAGCCAGCTGCACCGCAATAGGGCCTTTGGATGCAATAGTGGTGGCGATCGCCATGGCGCGCTCCACGGTAAGCTCTGGTTGGCAGATTTCGGTGATCAAACCGGCTGCTAGGGCTCTTTGAGCACCGATAGCTTCACCGGTGAGAACCATCTGCATCGCCAATGATTGCCCCACCGCTCGCACCAGCCGCTGGGTGCCGCCGGCGCCGGGCATAATGCCGAGGTTGATTTCAGGTTGACCAAACTGGGCGTTGGTGCCGGCAATAAGAATGTCGCCCCGCATGGCGAGCTCACAGCCGCCGCCCAGGCAAAAACCGTTCACGGCGATAATCAGCGGTTTAACAAAGCGGTCGATGCGCGCCCAGTGCTGGACACGGGGGTCTTCCAGCATTCCAACAACATCGCGGGAGGCCATCTCGTTGATATCGGCACCGGCGGCAAACGCGCGCTCGCTCCCGGTAATAACGACGGCTTTGGTTTCAGGGTCGGTTTCTGCAATATCGAGTTGTTCGCTCAGCGCCTCGAGCAGTGCGGTATTGAGTGCATTGAGAGCTTCGGGACGATTAAGCGTTAGAAGGCGAACGCCGTTAGTTGGCCCTTCTGATAGCAGTATCTGCGGCATCATTATAGTCTCGGTATTTCATTATTTTTAATTTTCCAGAACCTGAGCCCGCAGCTGTCGGGCGGTTCTTTACAGCGGTGTTTTGCCTTGTTTGTTTTAACGAAAGAGTATAGGTTTTAATTGATACCGGTCAAGGGTCAAAATAATGAATTTTTGTATCACGTTCGGTTTTTCGGTGTCGTAGTGTCCGCAGATTTCTGATTTTTATGTGTATCTTGTGTTTAACCTTGAGCGCCTAGAACTCGTGAAATAAACGTTAGTGTCCAGTTAGGGGGATCTTATGCCGTGTTACCAAATTGACGGGGTTACGCCAGTAGTGCATCCATCCGCATACGTTCATCCAACAGCGGTGCTGATAGGCGACGTGCATGTGGGTGCCAGTTGTTACGTTGGCCCCGGTGCATCTTTACGTGGCGACTTCGGTCGTATTGTTATGGAGGCAGGCTCGAACCTGCAGGACAGCTGCGTTGTTCACGCGTTTCCGGGCCGGGACGCGATTGTTCGCCGCAATGGCCACGTGGGACACGGCGCAATATTGCACGGCTGCACCATTGAAGAAGACGCAATGGTGGGTATGAACAGCGTTATAATGGACGAGGCCGTTATTGCAGCGCGCTCGATTGTAGGTGCCTGCGCTTTTGTAAAAGCCGGTTTCGAGTGTGAGCCAGCCTCATTGATTGTAGGGTCGCCGGCCAAAGTGCTGCGACAGTTGAGTGATAAAGAAGTGGGCTGGAAGCAAAGCGGCACCCGCGAGTATCAGGCGTTAACTGAGCGCTGTCTTGAAACCATCAAAGAATGCGCACCGCTGACTGAAATTGATGAAAACCGGCCTCAGCTGAGAGTGGGTGCGCACAACTTGAAAGATCGGTGAGAAAGAGTTCGAGCTTTAAAAGACCGTCTCAAGTCCCAGGTACCAGACACGCCCTGCGGCGGGCTCAAAATAACGACCATTGCTGGCATTAATGCGCACGTTTGCGAAGTAATCCTTGCCACCCAGATTGCGAACGCCGGCGAAGCCTTTCAAAAGAAGGTTTCTGTCGGCGTACAAGGTGTTTCCGCCACGCAGATTAGCCAACCAGTAGTCATCAATTTTTACCTCATTGGCGCTGTCAGCGACCATATCGCCGATATAACGAGCTTCCAATGTGACAAAAGTGCCGCCCAATCCTTCCCATTTTAACCGGTTAGACCAGACTTTTTCGGGCAGGCCCGGTAATCGATTGTCGTCGTAATTATTGCCCTCTGAACGGTAGTTCTCAAACGTGTAGCTGGCCAAAGTGAGTGCGGTTTCTGCGCGCCAGCTCGGTGAGAAAAGCCAACCGGCGGCAGCCTCGAAACCTTTGCGGGTGGTATCTCCGGCGTTGCGGTAGAAGGTTCGATCATCAGGGCCGGTTAATTCATAGGGAATCAATTCATCCCGAACATCAACCCAAAACAGGGTGAGGTCATAATCGATGCCGTTACTCAGGTCACCGCGCAAACCAAGCTCATGATTAAGAGATTTTTGAGGATCGGTTTCCGGATTGAGTCCGCCTACTCCAGATGGGTTCGCAAACTCCGAAAAGGTGGGCGTTTCGAAGGCGGTACTGATGTTGGCGTATGCCTGATGTGAGGGCAGATATCGATAGCTCAGGCCTGTAGAACCGCTCCATTCACGGAAGGTGCGATTCCCGCTCTGGTTTCCATCTGCGGCAAAATCATCATCGACCTTAAGGCGAATCCTGTCGAAACGACCACCAATGGATAAGGTCAGTTGGTCTGTAAGGTCCAGGTCGCTTCGAACAAAAGCGCCGAGCGTGGTTGCCGTTTGCAGCTCTTCGGCGGTTAGCCCTTGCAAATTACCGCTAAAACTCATTTCTCGCCGGATGCGTTCATCTTTTTGCCTGCGAGCTTCCAGCCCGGCGACATAACGAAATGGCAGCCCCGCAAGCGCGAAAGACTGACGATAATCGGCACTGGCCCCGAAATAGTCACGGTTATAGTCGATACGGCTATCGCCGGGGTAGGGGAGTTGTTGCTCAAAGTTTCTACGGATGTAAAAGGTTTTGGCGCGCAATTCACCGGGGCCGGCGGAAAGATCCTGATACTGCAGGCCAAGCACTTGCTGATCAACGGTTTGCCCGGTGTCGTATTGCTCGGTAAAGCGTCCTGCCTGAGACCGGTCCGCCTCAACCTGATCAGCGGTTAGGGCGCCCGGGTCCTCGGAACGGGGGTTCTCCAACAGATTTATGATGGCCGTTAGTGAGCGGTCTTTATCGAGCTCCCGGCGTAATTTGGTGTTAAGAAGGTACTTCTCTACCCTAGCGTGGTCGCGGTAGCCTTCATAGTTAAGCGCCGACGCGCTTACGCTGTGCGACCAGGGCCCGCTGTTCTGGTTGTTGCTTATGACCACCTTGCCAAAGTTATCGCTTCCGCCAGTGGTGCGAACGGATGTTTTATCGGGCTTACGATGCCCATCTGACGTGGTTACGCTGATGACCCCGCCCGCCGCGTTACCGTAAAGAACCGAGGCGGAGCCCCGAATGACTTCTATGCGTTCGGCGCTGTCCAGGTCAATCGCGTCCAGTTGCGCCTGACCATCTGGCAGCGTGTAAGGAATGCCGTCAACCATGACCGTAACGCCGCGCACCCCGAAAGGTGCCCTCGCTCCAAAGCCGCGTATAGCGATGCGCTCGCCCTGGGCAAAGTTCTCCTGATTCTGCAGAAAAACGCCGGGAACCTGGCTCAGAGTTTCGTTCAATTTCGATCTGGGTTGCCCCTGCTGAATGGACTCTCGCCTGACGACCGATATGGCAGCCGGGGTTTTGTAGAGTTCACGCTCCATAACCGGTGCCGTGACGACAATATCGGCTGAGGATTGGCCATGTGCCGTCATTGTGACCGGTAACGCCAATAGACCTCTTAAAAAGAGACGTTGAGATTTAGAGTTTTTCATCGCTCTTGTCTTTGTTAGGTGCCATTAAATAGTGAGCCCTCAGCCTTGTAGCCTGGGGCTCACCTCTTATTTATTTGTAACTATTCACCTCGATTTTTCTCAAAAAGTTCTTGACAGGGTTTTGGCTCCAATTTCGAGAACTTTGGCCGCACTCAGCGCGAGGCCATAAAGTCGCGCGCAGAACCTCCACCATCCTCTCAGTGCAGTCTTGTGCTGTCGCTCATCCCCAAGCGCAGTGGCCTTGAAAAAGTCGCTCAGATCCGCGCTCAGGAGGAAAAATTCGGCCTAAAAAAGTCGTGCGATGATAGCCCATCACTCGACGGTACTCAGGCTCATGAAGATCAGCAACATCGATGTCGACGCCACGCTGGCGAACGTCAGACAGCAACTCCATGAGGACACAACAGTCTCGCCTTCACTGCAGCCGGCCATCGAGTTGCTGGTGGTGCTGATCCAGATACTGAGCGGGCGGCTCAACATCAACAGTGCCAACAGCAGCACGCCGCCGTCCCAGGATCCGAACCGCCCCAGACAGAACCGGACTAAAAGCGGGCGCAAGCCGGGAGGGCAGTCCGGCCGCATTAGCAAGACGCTGCAACCGGTGGCGGATCCGGATGCAATCCAGAGGGTTAAGCTGGACTGGCGCACCTTACCCAAAGGCAGCCGGTTACGGGTCGTGGGCTGCGAGAAACGTCATGTCATTGACCTGGATACCAGCCGTTTTGTCACGAAGTACCAGGCCGAGATCCTGGAAAACGCCCGGGGGCAACGTATCGTGGCGCCCTTTCCGGTCGGCGTTGAACGCTCGGTTCAGTACGGCCCGCGGTTGAAGGCCCACGCGGTCTATCTGTCGCAATACCAGCTCCTGCCCTATGGGCACATCCGCGAGTACTTCGAAGACCAGGCCGGCATCCCGCTGAGTGCAGATTCGATGTTCAACTTCAATCAGGACGCTTTCAACAAGGCCGCCGGATTCGATCCGTGGGTCAAGGACCGTATGGCCGAGGCGCCGATGAAACAGGCATCAACATCGGCGGCAAACGTCACTGGCTGCATGGCGCGTCGAATGACCGCTTGACCTGGCTGGCGCGCCATGCGCAGCGAGGCCAGCAGGCGATGGATGCGATCGGCATCCTGCCTCGCTTCAACGGTGTGCTCTGTCGCGATCACTGGAAGCCGTACTACCGCTATTCATGCTTGCATGCCCTCTGTAATGCGCACCACCTGCGAGAGCTCCAGCGCGCCTGGGAGCAGGATAAGCAGGCCTGGGCGCAACGGATGCAAACCCTGCTGTGCGCCATGGCCGACAGCGTCGTTGACGCCGACGGCTGCCTGCCACCGGACAAGGCGCAGCGGTGGCGCAAGGCGTACCGGCACACGGTCTGGCGAAAGCGGAAAAAGCGTGTCCGCCACTGGATGAAAGCCAACGCCAGAGCAAGCGCGGGCGGCTCAAACGCACGCGGGCCCGCAACCTGCTGGAGCGGCTGATCGCCTACGAAGCGAATGTGCTGCGCTTCCTCGACAGTCCAGAGGTACCGTTTACCAACAATCAAGGTGAGCGGGACATCCGCATGTTCAAAGTGCAGCAAAAAATATCGGGTCGCTTCCGCTCCGTTGAAGGGGCCGAGATCTTCTGCCGCGTGCGCAGCTATCTGTCGACGGCGCGTAAGCAGAGCCTGTGTGCCTCCGAAGCCTTGATGCACCTGTTCGAGGGACGTGTGCCACTGTTCATGGAGGTGGCAGCAGATAATGATCAGAACATTTTAAATTAAACCAGCTGAATAGTTAAAAAAAATTCACTTGAATAGGAAAATAAAATAAATGACCTTTTGAGTATCTTATTCGATATAGGTTTCAAGCTAAAGTTGCGCAGTGCCTTTAGTAAGACTCAAAATTGCATCATGTGTTGGATTCTCCAAACGATGCATCTGTTCGGGAGACAGGCAGCAAATGACAATCAAACGTCCGACGTTGAAGCAACTTCAGGAAATCGTATCAGACCTTGGCATGAACATGTCAGCCGAACGGGTCGGAGAGTTTCTGGAGGCGATGGAGCCAAATTTCCAAGCCTATGACCTGATCGAAAGCCTGCCTGACGAAATACCCGAAGTGAAATATCCCAGAACGCCCGGCTATCGCCCCACGCCCGAGGATAACCCGCACAACGCGTGGTATGTAAAGACAGAGATCAAAGGTGCCGCAACAGGCAAGCTGGCTGGTAAAACCATCGCGGTGAAAGACAATATTTGCGTAGCTGGCGTGCCGATGATGAACGGGTCGTCCACACTTGAAGGGTTTATGCCCGACTTTGACGCGACAGTGATCACGCGCGTTCTGGACGCGGGTGGCACCATCGCCGGTAAAACCCATTGCGAATTTTTCTGCTTGTCAGGCGGTTCACACACCAATGCAACCGGTCCGGTTCACAATCCGCATAAAATGGGCTTCAGCTCGGGAGGTTCATCATCAGGCAGCGCAGTTGTCACCGCGTTGAACGAGGTTGACATGGCGATTGGTGGCGACCAAGGCGGATCGGTTCGCATGCCGTCATCGTTCAGTGGCACTTATGGGATGAAACCGACGCATGGCTTAGTTCCCTACACTGGTGCGATGCCGATTGAGGCGACAATCGACCACCTTGGCCCCATCACCCAAAACGTCGCCGACAATGCGCTGTTCCTTGAAGTGTTGGCCGGTGAAGACGGTTTGGACCCACGTCAGTACAGCGTGAAAACGTCGAACTATACTGAGGCGCTGGGTAAAGGCGTTAAGGGGTTAAAGGTCGGAATTCTCAAGGAAGGTTTTGGCCATGCCAACAGCGAGGCGGATGTCGATAAATCCGTGCGCGATATGGGCGCCAAGCTGAAAGGCTTGGGCGCTGAAGTGTCCGAGATTTCTGTGCCGATGCACCTGATGGGTCCCGCCCTTTGGACGCCGATTGCATTGGAAGGCCTGCAATGGCAGATGATGCACGGCAACGGCATGGGCATGAACTGGAAGGGGCAATATGCCATTAGCCTGTTGGATGCGCATGCCAATTGGCGTGACCGGGCGGATGAATTGTCAGATTCGCTGAAGATTTCGATGTTTGTGGGTGAATACGGTATTCGCGAACATCGCGGGCGTTACTATGCCAAGTCGCAAAACATACTGCGCCGTCTGACCGCTGCTTATGATGTGGCACTGGCCGAATTTGATGTGTTGCTACTGCCCACGACACCGATGAAGGCTACGCCAATTCCGCCTGCGGATGCGCCATTGGGTCTATACTTGCAGCGCGCGTTCGAGATGATCGGCAATACCGCTCCGTTCAACGCGACGGGTCACCCGAGTATGTCCATTCCTTGTGGGATGAGTGACGGTTTGCCCATTGGTGCGATGCTGGTTGGCAAGCACTGGGACGAGAAAACAATTTATCAGGTTGCTGATGCTTTTGCATCAGCTTGAATAGATAAATGAAAACAGGGAGTTATAGAAGAGGCCACATGATCACCATTACGATCCACTGCCGGATACAGAGCTGCGGGTAAAGGCGTTGGAATCGATCCTGATCGAAAAAGACATTATTGACCCTGCTGCTATCGATCTGCTGGTTGATACCTACGAGACGAAGATTGGCCCCAGAAACGGGGCTAAGGGTGTTATTGAAGTTGTTCATTTACCCGACGATATCAAAGTCGGTCAACCGTCTGTACAAGGGCCCGCTGCAAAAATGGGTGTGTTAGCGGATGCAGAACGCGAGGCTGTGATTGAGGCTCTCAAAAAGCACGGAGGCAACGTTAGCACTGCTGCCCGCGAGTTAGCCATAACGCGAGCGACGCTATACCGTAAAATAAAGAAATTTAACCTTTGATCGGGGAGTGTTTCTTGTATTGGATAAGGGCGTCCGAACTCTGATTAGCACGCTGCGGCGTTAGGGATTAAAGTTGTAAAATGTCTCAAGCTATTCAACACCTGAAAACCACCACGTTCGCCTTCCTGGATCTTGAAACCACCGGCGGTAGTGCGGCAACTGATCGTATTACCGAAATCGGTATCCAGTTCTGGCGAGCCGGTGAATGTGTGGACCAGTGGCAAACCCTGGTGAATCCGCAAACCCGCATCTCACCGTTCATTGAACAGTTGACCGGCATTTCCAATGCTATGGTGGCGAATGCCCCTCTGTTTGCGGATATTGCGGACGAGCTGGAACAACGTCTGGACGGCGTAGTGTTTGTGGCCCATAACGCGCGCTTTGATTACGGTTTCGTGAAAGGCGAATTTCGCCGGCTGGGGCGAATGTTTTTGGCTAAAGTACTGTGTACGGTGAAACTGTCACGCCGGCTATACCCGGAGTTTCAACGCCATAATATGGACGCGCTAATTGAGCGTCATGGGTTGCAACAGGTGCAGCGCCACAGGGCAATGGGAGACGTTGCCGCCATGCTCCAATTTTTTGAACATGCTTTGGCGCAGCAAGGCAAAGACACGTTGGAAACCGCCATAGGCGAGTTGCTGCAGCGGCCGAGCATTCCCTCTCACCTGCCTTTAGACACCTTGCAGGAACTGCCTCGCGGGCCGGGTGTTTATCGGTTTTACGGCGAGAACGATGCGCTCTTGTACGTGGGTAAAAGCACCAACATCGCGCAGCGAGTGGCTTCGCACTTTTCCGGCGACCACAATTCCACCCGCGGCGTGCGAATTTCCGAAAGCTTGCGCCGTGTTGACTGGACCGAAACCGCCGGCGAGCTGGGGGCGTTGTTGCTGGAGTTGAAACAGATCAAAGGTCTAAAGCCGCTGTTCAACCGACGCTCGCGGGCGGCCAAGAATCTGGTGAGCATAGAGCTGACCACAAACGCCCAAGGCTATCTGCAGGCGCGGCTGATACGGGAAGTAGACCCTGGCCGGTTAGGTAACTATTACGGCTTGTTTCGCAGCAAGCGTGACGCCGAACGGGCGTTGGCAGGCATTGCGGCGAAAAACGAACTGTGCAGTCGCCTGTTAGGCCTGGAGCCCGAGCACAGTGGCCCTTGTTTCCAGCGTGCACTTGGCCGCTGCCAGGGTGCCTGCGAAGGCTTTGAGGACCCTCTGCGTTATAATTTGCGCATGCAAATTGCGTTTCACAGCCTGCGCCTGCAAACCTGGCCCTGGAAAGGGCCGGTGGCGATTATCGAACGCAACGAAACCAGCCATAAAACCGACGTGCTGGTGGTGTACAACTGGGTGCATGTTGCTACGGTTCACGATGACCATGAGCTGGACTCGCTGTCGTTGGGCGGTCAGGCGGTCAATTTTGATCTGGATTCCTACAAACTTCTGGCCAAAGCTCTGTTGGGTAAAGACAGCGGGCAATTCCGTATAGAACCGCTGCCGGCTTTAGCGCAGCCTGATGTGCTGATGCCGTAACCGGCGTAGTATTATTTCAACCGTATATTCGTGCTAACTTATGCGTTGATTAATTGCGGAAAATGTTGAGAGCGCAATCGAGACTATAACTGAGAGAACCCATGAACAAAGACCCTGTATCCCGCGAGCTGTTTGACGACGTTATGGTGCCTAATTACGCCCCCGGAACGATTGTGCCGGTGCGCGGAAAAGGGTCGCGAATATGGGATCAGGAAGGTCGCGAATTCATCGACCTGCAAGGTGGTATTGCGGTTAACTGCCTGGGCCATTCGCACCCTGGCCTGCTGAGCGCGCTGCAGGAGCAGAGCCAGAAAATCTGGCACCTGTCTAATGTGATGACCAACGAGCCTGCGTTGCGGCTGGCAAAAACCTTATGTGACCACACCTTCGCCGAGCGCGTATTTTTTGCCAACTCCGGCGCCGAAGCCAACGAAGCCGCCTTTAAGCTGGTGCGGCGTTACGCCTGGGAGCATACGGGTGCTGAAAAACATGAAATCATTGCGTTCAAAAATGCGTTTCATGGCCGCACCCTGTTTACTGTTAGCGTAGGTGGCCAGCCCAAGTATCTAGAAGGGTTCGAGCCCGCGCCCGGCGGCATTCACCACGCCGAATTTAACGATCTGGAATCGGTAAAAAAACTGATCTCCAAAGAAAAAACCTGCGCGATTGTGGTTGAGCCCATTCAGGGTGAGGGCGGTGTAATGCCGGCCACAAAAGAGTTTTTGCAAGGCCTGCGGCTGTTGTGTGACGAGAACGACGCGCTGCTGGTGTTTGACGAAGTGCAAAGCGGAGTAGGGCGCACCGGTTACGTCTTCGCTTACGAAATGTACGATGTGGTGCCAGACATTCTGACCAGCGCCAAAGGTTTGGGTGGCGGCTTCCCGGTCGCTGCCATGCTGACCACCGCAAAGGTTGCGGCCAGTTTGTCAGTTGGCACACACGGCAGTACGTATGGTGGTAACGCGCTGGCTTGTGCCGTGGCGCAAAAAGTCATGGACACCATTACCCAGCCAGAAATTCTGAAAGGCGTGAAATTACGGTCCGATCACCTGCGCAAAGGCATGATGGACATCGGCGAGCGTTATGGCGTGTTCAGTGAAGTGCGCGGCGCCGGTTTGTTGCTGGGTTGCGTATTAACCGAAAAATGGCAGGGCAGGGCCAAAGACTTTCTTAATGCCGGTCTGGACGAAGGTGTAATGGTATTAATAGCCGGAGCCAACGTGATACGCCTGGCGCCGTCGCTGATTATTCCGGAAGCCGATATAGACGAAGCTTTGAAACGCTTTGAAGCTGCCGTGCAGAAACTCACCGCCTAATCAAACAATGCGGAGACCCTATGTGGTTGGTGCGCCCGGTAATAGCGGAAGACATCGAGGCCATACTGATTTTCGCCGAGACGCATACGCGGGCGCTGCCCTCTACGCTGCCCCATGAGCGCGAGGCGCTGGCGGGCCGGATAAAGGAATCTTGCGCAGCGTTTGCGGGTGAACACGGTGGAAAGCATCTGGCGCGTTTTCTGTTTGTGTTGGAACACGTCGACAGTCATGAAATAAAAGGGATTGCCGGCATTGATGCCCGTGCCGGCAATGGCCAGCCTTTCTACAATTACCGCCGCGACGAGCTGATTCACGCCTCCCACGAACTGGGTATATCCCGGCGGGTGGAAGCGCTCTACCCATCCCATTCCCTGACCGACTGCACCCTGCTGTGTTCTCTGGTGATCGCCGAGGAACTCCGCGCCACCCAGGCATTCGAACTGCT
This sequence comes from Marinobacter sp. M1C, assembly GCF_023314135.1. Classification (NCBI taxonomy): domain Bacteria; kingdom Pseudomonadati; phylum Pseudomonadota; class Gammaproteobacteria; order Pseudomonadales; family Marinobacteraceae; genus Marinobacter; species Marinobacter sp. M1C. Next base: position 3,966,017 of record NZ_CP092289.1, on the reverse strand, counting down.
TTCCCGCGCGCGTTTGCTGTTTATAGCGGGCCATAGAGAGTGGTTTGCGGCGCGCACCGTGGTAGAGCTGCAAGGCATACAACACAGCGACGGCAGTGTGCCATTCTGGGACAGCCTGGGCCGGCACTTTTTTAATATGGATTTTGCCACCGCCGATCGGCACTCCGCACAGCTGAGCAAAACGTTTATTGCCGAGCTGATGCCGCCCAACCCTATCTATGTAACTCTGCTCAGCAAAGCCGCGCAGCAGGCTCTGGGCGAAGCCCATCCGGCAACGGTCGGCAATCTGGAGCTGTTACAAAGAGAAGGCTTTGGTGCCGGCCACTACGTGGACATTTTTGACGGTGGCCCGGTGCTGGAAGCGCGCACCGACAGCCTGCACAGTATTGCGGCAAGCCGCCGCAAAATCCTTCGCGGCAGCGCCGATGCCGACGGCCCGTTATGGTTATTGGCGGCAGGCGAAGGCCAGAGCTTTCGTTGCACGTTGACCCCGGTTGGGGAAACGCTGGACGCCGCCTTGAAAGTTCCGGTAAACACCTGGCACCGCTTGGGTAGCGACACCGGTGACAGCGTGCGCGGAGTGCCATTATGAGCATCTTTATGAACGCCATTATGAGTACCGTCATGAGTGCCCTTGGTAATGGAGAGCTGCGACCATGCTGCTGATACGCCCATTGGCTGACCGCGACCTTGATGCCCTGTACGCCATGGCGGAAAAGGCGGGCAAGGGCCTGACCTCGCTGCCGGCAGATCGTGGCCTGTTACAGAAGAAAATCGATTTGGCGGGAGACAGTTTTAACCAGCGTTGCGCCCCCGAAGCGGCGCTGTATCTGTTTGCTCTTGAAGACACCACAACAGGCCAAGCGGTTGGAATAAGCGGCATACAGGCCAGAGTTGGCCGTGATGAGGTGTTTTACAACTATCGCCTGAGCGTGACCGTGAATGCCTCGCGGGAGCTGGGTGTACACGTGCGAACGCCAACGCTGCAACTGTCTAATGACATGACCGACGTAAGCGAAATTTGCTCGCTGCTGTTGGCGGATACCTACAAAGGTGGCGGCAACGGCTTGCTGCTGTCCCGTTGCCGATTTTTATTTCTGGACGACTTCCGTAAACAGTTCTCTGAGAAGATTTTCGCGGAAATGCGGGGTGTGAGTGATGCCGAGGGCAATAACCCGCTGTGGGACGCTCTTGGGGCCAAGTTTTTTGATATGGCGTTCAGCGAAGCCGACCGCCTGTCGGGCATGGGCAATAAATCGTTTATTGCCGAGCTGATGCCGAAATACCCGATTTACCTGTCGATGCTGCCAAGCGCCGCCCGCTCGGTTATTGGCTGCGTGCACGCCAATACGGCGCCGGCGTTGAATATGCTTCAGGCGGAGGGTTTTAATTTCAACGGGTTAGTGGATATTTTTGACGGCGGCCCGGTGGTAGAAACGTTTATCGACAATATCCGCACGGTACGCGAAGCGGTTGAGCGCACGGTCACCATTACTGACAAGCCGGTGGCCACCGATGTGCCCGTTACCGAACGCGTTATTGTGGCTAACCGTTCGATGCGACATTTCCGTGCAACCACACTGCCGCTTACCTGCGTAAACGCCGACACGATTGCGTTGCCGCAAGACGTTGCTGCGGCACTTCAGGTTCAGGCCGGCGACACAGTGCACCTGGCGCCTCTGAAAGACAGCGGCCCGCTGCCGATAAATTCATTCAAAGCCCCCCAATAGCTAACACACATTGTTTAAGTGAGGTGCAACACCATGATCAACCTGACAGGTGAACTGTTCATTGATGGCCTTTGGCTAGTCGGCCACGGCGATGAATTTGAATCTTTGCACCCGGTAGCGGACGAAACGATCTGGAACGGCAGCGCCGCTGGTATAGAAGATGTAGACGCAGCCGTGCGCGCCGCCCGCAAAAGCTTCCGTACCTGGCGCAATACCCGTTTTGATGAGCGCCTTGGCATTGTGAAAGCATTTGGGCAATTGCTCGAAGCCAACAAAGAGGCCCTGGCCACATTAATAGGCAGGGAAACCGGCAAGCCGCTGTGGGAATCACGCACCGAAGTTGCGGCGATGATCGGCAAAATCGGTATTTCAGAACAGGCCTACAACGAGCGCACAGGCACCCGTGAATCTGAGGTGGCCGCTGGCCATGCGGTGCTGCGCCACAGGCCCCACGGAGTGGTGGCGGTATTTGGCCCTTACAATTTCCCCGGGCACCTGCCCAACGGCCACATTGTGCCAGCCTTGCTGGCGGGTAATACGGTGATTTTCAAACCCAGCGAACTGACCCCGGCGGTGGCCGAATTCACGGTACGCCTGTGGCAAAAAGCCGGCCTGCCAGACGGCGTGATTAACCTGGTGCAAGGCGCCGCCGCGACTGGAAAAGTATTGGCCGCGCACCCGGGGCTGGATGGCCTGTTCTTTACCGGCAGTTCCGCTGTGGGCCATCGCTTGCACGAACAGCATGGCGGTCAGCCGGAGAAAATTCTGGCGCTGGAAATGGGCGGTAACAACCCGTTGATTGTGCAAAACGTGAGCGACGTGGACGCCGCCGTGCACCACACTATTCACTCGGCGTTTATATCCGCCGGCCAGCGTTGCACCTGCGCCCGCCGACTGCTGGTGCCAAAAGGCAGCAAAGGCGATCTGTTCCTTGAGCGTTTGGTGGACGTCAGCGGCCGGCTGTCGGTGGCTGAATTTGACGCCGAGCCCCAGCCCTTTATGGGTGCTGTCATCTCGCCCGCGGCGGCAGAGAAATTGCTGTCAGCTCAGGCGCAGATGGTGGAGCAGGGCGCAAAAAGTCTGCTGGAAATGAAGCAGCTTAAAGCCAATTCCGGCCTGTTATCGCCGGGCATAATAGACGCCACCGGCCTGGAATTGGCGGACGGCGAGCACTTTGGGCCGTTACTGACCGTATATCGTTACGATAGCTTTGACAGCGCTCTGGAGCTTGCCAATAACACCCGCTTTGGCTTGGCGGCGGGTATTTTGACGGACGACAAAAAACTGTACCAGCGCCTGTTGGAAGAAACTCGAGCCGGTATTGTGAATTGGAATAAGCCGTTAACCGGTGCCAGCAGTGCAGCGCCCTTTGGCGGCATCGGAGCCAGTGGCAACCATCGTGCCAGCGCTTATTACGCAGCGGATTACTGCGCCTGGCCCATGGCGTCGCTGGAAGCCAACGCTAGTGAGCTGCCAGGCACTCTGGCGCCGGGACTTAACTTCGACTGATCCGGGTAGCACATCCACGTTTATCCAAGGCCCGTTCAGGGCCCTCTGCTATGGAATCCTGAAAATGGCAAATCATGCCGTAGAAGCCAACTTTGACGGGCTGGTGGGGCCTACCCACAACTATGCCGGGTTGTCCTGGGGCAACGTGGCATCGAAATCCAACGTTAGTGCGGTGTCTAATCCCAAGGAGGCTGCCCTGCAGGGGCTAGCGAAAATGAAACAGCTGGCTGACCGCGGCTATGTGCAAGGCGTGTTACCGCCTCACGAGCGCCCGCACTTGCCGACCTTGCGGGCCTTGGGTTTTAGCGGCACTGATGCCGACGTGCTGGCGCAGGTGCTAAAGAAATCACCAGACGTGCTGGCGGCGGTGTCTTCCGCTGCGGCTATGTGGACAGCGAATGCGGCTACGGTTTCGCCCAGCGCCGACACCCGCGACCGGCGGGTGCATTTTACCCCGGCCAACCTGGGCGCCAAGTTTCACCGCTCCATCGAGCACGTGGTCACCGGCCGTGCTTTAAAGTCCATATTCAGCGACGAAAGCCATTTTTCCCACCACCCGGCACTGCCCGCGGTGAGCCATTTTGGTGACGAAGGTGCGGCCAACCACACCCGTCTGTGCAGTGATTACGGCGCTCCCGGAGTAGAGTTGTTCGTGTATGGCCAGCGTGCGTTAAACGATAAAGCGAAGGCACCCAAGCGCTTTCCTGCGCGGCAGACCTTTGAGGCGTCACACGCCATTGCACGGCTGCACAATCTGCGCGATGAAGGCGTTGTGTTTGCTCAGCAGAATCCGGAAGCGATTGACGCTGGCGTGTTCCACAACGATGTGATTGCGGTCGGTAATGGCAACACCCTGTTTTATCACGAGATGGCGTTTCTGAATGAAAACTCGACGCTCAACGAAATTCGCGAGCGCCTAACCGGATGTGAGCTGCAAGCGTTGCGGGTAAGCAGCAGTGAAGTACCCCTGGCCGATGCGGTCGCGTCTTACCTGTTTAACAGCCAACTCCTTAACACCGACAGCGGCATGTTGTTAGCCGTGCCGGGCGAGTGCCGGGAAGTGGCCAGCGTGAGCCAGTACCTGGACAAACTGGTGGCCAGCGGCGGGCCCATTACCGCGGTAGAAGTGTTTGATGTAAAGCAGTCTATGCGCAACGGCGGCGGGCCGGCTTGCCTGCGCTTGCGGGTAGTATTGAATGACGATGAGCGGGCAGCCATGCATCCGGGCGTACTTCTAACAGATGTTTTATACGATCGTTTGACTCACTGGGTAGAAGCCCATTATCGTGACAGACTTAGCCAACAGGATCTGGCCGATCCCATGTTGCTGCAGGAAGTAAAAAAAGCGCTGGACGAACTCACCGGCATTCTGGGCCTGGGGTCGATTTACGATTTTCAACGGGGATAAAAACACCCATGGTGCGACCTTATTTGCGCATGGCGTTGCTGGTGGTTGCGGCTTTAACGACTGTGGCGTGTTCAAAATCGACAGAAGATAGCGGCGCTGCTGCGTCTGCAACAGCAGCAGGCCCGGCGGTTGTGTATGTGCGCACAGCGGCGGTTGAAGGCGGCGATGCTCGCGCAGTATCGCTGCGCTTTGCCGGCATAGTGCGTGCCAGCCAGCGCGCAACGCTGACCTTTCAGCTCAGCGGAACCCTTACCGAGCGCAAAGTGGAATTGGGCCAAACTGTAAAGGCCGGCGATGTGCTAGCGCGTATTTACAGCCCCGCACTGGAGCCTGCGCGGGATTCTGCCAGCGCTCGCTTAGATGAATTGACCACCAACTATCAGCAGTCACAACGCGAATGGCAGCGCGCTAGTAGCCTACGCGAGCGCGGTGTGGTGTCGGAACAGGCGCTGGAACAGATCGCCGCCCGCCGCGACGGGCTCAAGGCCAGCGTTGCCACCGCCCGGGCATTGTTAGCCGAAGCCAGCAAAATGCTGGAGGAAAATACTCTGAAGGCGCCATTTTCAGGCCGGGTTGAAGCCTTGTTGGTCGAGCAAGATGAATTTGTTGCCGCCGGTCAGCCGGTGATGCGCATATCTTCACCCCAAGGGCGGGAAGTGGAAGTAAGAGTGCCGGTGTACCTGCTGGACCACGTTAGCCTGGGCGCAAGCTTGCCGGTGTGGTCGGTGCAAGACCGCAGCCAGGCGCCGGTGCAGGGCAGCGTGGTTGAAATCGCCCAGGCCGGTGCCATTCGTGGCGAGTTGCAACCGCTGCTGGTGAACCTTCCGGCTAACTCTCTTAATGCAGGTGTGCCGGTAGAAGTGGGCATTACCCCGCAAACCATCGCGGCCTTAACCGTGCCGTTGCTGGCGGTGATACGTGACGTCAACGCCACTGCCAGTTCCGCTTTCAATCCTCTGTCTAGCTCGAGCTCTAATTCCATACCCTTGGCCAGCCCCAGCTCCAGTGCCAGCTCGAGCACCAGTGTGTTCCTCGTGCGTGATGGTGTTGCCCGGCGCACTCCGGTCACGGTATTGCGGATATTGGGTGAGCGCGTGGCTATTTCCGCCGAAGGCCTGGTGGCGGGTGATCAGGTGGTGTACGCCGGTATGACCAAGCTGGCAGACGGCGACACCGTGATTGAAGCGGCGCACGCTGTGCGCACTCAACCCGTAGAAGGATAGCAACGCCTTGACCACCCGCCGCCTGCTGAATTTTCAACGCTTGCTGGGCATGGTTGTCACCATGCTGTGCCTGTTGGGCATTGCTGCTTACAGCACCATGCCGCGCCAGGAGGACCCATCGTTCCCCTATCGTGCGGGCTTGGTGTCGGTGGTTTATCCCGGCGCCAGCGCCGCGGATGTAGAGCGCCTGGTGATGCAGCCGCTGACTGACGAACTGCGGCAAGTGGAGGAGCTGGATTTCAGCCAGGGCATTGCTCGCACCGGTGTGGCGCTGCTGACTTTGCGCCTGAAAGACACGATTTATGAAACCGATCCGGCGTGGGACCGGGTGCGCCGGGCGATGGACCGGGCACGCCGTGATTTTCCTGACGATGTTGGATTGATGACGTTAGACGACCGCGTGATTGATATTCCGGCGATTGTGCTGGCGGTGGCGGGGTCGCCCTCTGTGACAGAGCTGACGGCGGTGGCCGAGAGGTTAAAGCAGAACCTGGGCGATATCAGCGGCTTGTCCCGGGTTGAGCTGGACGGCGACAGCGATGAACAGATAACCCTGGCGCTGGACGACGCTGCACTTTTCCGCCTTGGGATTTCTCCAGCCCAAGTGTTGGACACCCTGGCGCAGCGCAACCAGACCACGCCGGGCGGCTTTGTGGTGGTAAACGGCCGCCGCCTGTCGATACTGCCGAACAGCGAATTTACCGATATTGAAGCCATACGTGCCACGCCCATTGAGCTGCCAGATGGCTCCCAGGTGCCGCTGGCGGCCGCGGTGGAGGTGTGGCGTGGGCCAGTGGAGCCGCGCCAGCCAGAAACCTGGTATGACGGCGAGCGGGTGGTAACGCTGTCGCTGATAATGGAAGAAGACACCACCGATGCCATTCGCTTTGGCCAGCAGGTGCGGGAGCGATTGCAACAGATTGAGGGTGATTTTGCGCCTTATCAAATTCACGAGATGTTCTTTCAGCCAGACAAGGTGCAGGAGCGCTTGATAGGTCTGGCGTGGAGCTTGGTGCTGTCGGTTCTGATTATTGTAGCGGTGGTGTTCACCGGCATGGGTATACGCATGGGGCTTTTGGTGGCGTCCATTCTGCCGATGGTAGCGTTGATCAGTATTGGCCTTTATGACCTGGGTGGAGGCGTGCTTCATCAGGTAGCCATTATTGGCATGGTGATTTCGCTGGGCATTCTGATTGATAACGCCATTGTGATTGTGGAGAACATACAGGGCCATCTGGATGAAGGTATGCGCCGGCTGGATGCCTTGCGCAAAGCGGTGGGTGAGCTGGCAGGGCCTTTAGGTGCGTCAACCGGCACCACCATCGCCGCGTTTACACCCATGTTGTTGTCGAAAGGCGGTGCCGCCGACTTCACACGCGGCGTGCCGATCATGATCATGCTGACGTTGTCTGTTAGCTACCTGCTGGCTATATCTGTGGTGCCATTACTGGCGGCGCGGTTTCTGAAGGCCCGCCGCGGTGTGAAGGAAGACCGGTTGATTGGATTTGCGCGTTTTCTGGGCGGGCTGGTGTTCTACCATCCCAAGCGCTTGGTGCTGGCGGGCTCGTTATTGGTTGTTGCCAGCCTGGGTATGACGCCGTTTATGGCTCAGCAGTTTTTTCCGAACGCCGACCGGCCACGGGTAATAGTGGAAATGTATCTGCCTGAGGGTACCGATCAGGCCCAGACATCGGCGGTGGCAGCCCAGCTGGAACACGCGATTCGCAGCCAGCCGGCAGCGTTGGACATACAGCGTTTTGTCGGTTTTGCCGGCCCCAGTTTTTACTACAACCTTCAACGATCACCTCAGGCGCCCAACCGTGGCCGACTGGTGATTCGTACGCCCACCCTGGCCGATACCACCGACATGATTCGCTGGGTGCGCACTTATGTGGCTGAAAATCTGCCCGAGCTGGAGGTGGTGGTAGGCACTCTGGCGCAGGGGCCGCCGCGGGCCGCGCCGGTAGAAGTGCGGGTATACAACGCCAACGCAGACGATCGCGCCCGTGCTACCGAACAGGTATTCCGCGCCTTACGGGCGACCGTTGGCACGGTGGACCTGCGTCATGATTTGGATATTGGCGTTCCGGGCGTTGCAATTAACGTGGATGACGCCACCGCTGCGCGCTTTGGTCTGACCCGTGCCGACGTTGCAAACAGTCTTTACGGCCAGAGTTTTGGCATAGTGGCGGAAACTTATCGCCAAGAAGACGACCCGATTCCGCTGGTGTTGCGCTCCCGCGAGGGCACCGCGATTTCCCTCGAGCGGCTGCTGTCGGTGAACATTTACAACAGCCAGGGCGACGCCATACCGCTGGCGGCGCTGGCCTCTGTAGACACCCGTTGGGAAGCGGCGGTGATGTATTCCCGCAATGGTGTGCCAATCAATACGGTAGCGGCGAACCTGGTCACCGGGTTCAGCTTTAGCCAGGCTTTGGATGGCATGAATCGTGTGCTGGAATCCGACCCTTTGCCGCCGGGTACACGGTTGGAGTTGGGCGGCGATGCCAAAGGTTCGGGGGACGCCAACGGCGCCCTGCTAAAGGCTGCGCCCATCGGTATTTTGCTGCTGTTGTTCTTCCTGCTGTTGCAGTTTAATTCCTTCCGCCGGGTGGGCATTATTCTGCTGACCTTGCCGCTGGCCACCGTGGGCATATTCCCCGGGCTGGTGTTGAGCGGCTCGCCTTTCGGTTTTCAATCGTTGTTGGGAGTGGTCGCGCTGGTGGGTATTGTGGTGAACAACGCCATTGTGCTGCTGGATGTGATGGATAGGGAGCTGGATAACGGGCACGACATTTTCAACGCCGTGCGCAAGGCCGTCGAACAACGCACCCGGCCCATTCTGTTGACCACTGGTACCACGGTGGCGGGTTTGCTGCCGCTGGCGTTCAGCAGCTCTACGCTCTGGCCTCCAATGGCCTGGGCCATTATTTCCGGCTTGCTGGCGTCTACCGTGCTGACCCTGCTGCTGATTCCTGCGGTCTGCTCGCTGCTGATCAAAGTGCCGGTAGCCGAACCGGACAACTCACCGGCCTGACCCGTTTTCCGGCTGGTTGTTTGAACTTATGAAACGTTCAAACAACCAGCCGGGATACCAGTAATCCCACACGCTGGCCAACGGGCACATCGCGGTTTGGAAACACAATCGCTTCGGGCTTCTCTCCCACGCGGTAGCGTTGATGACCGTCTTCCCAAATTACGGTGCCCGGCTCATATTCGGTGAAATTGGCCACGTCATCTGGCACGTGAAACTGAAAACCCTCACCGCTGTTCAGAATTTCGTGAACCACCTGAAATACCGCCATTTCTGATGATTTGCCTGCTGTAGCCGCGGAAGCTGGCGTTGGTAATCCGGTTAGGCGTCGTTTTATTGCGTCATGAATACCGTGAAAACGGCTCAGATCGTTCTGGCCGAAAGGTTTCACCTGGCCCAGCTCTACCGTGAAGCTTTGAGCTTTCAGAGCGGATGACGAAAACGAGGCAAAGGTTGTACCGGCCTTGTGTTGCAGTAGCAGGGTATGCACACCTGCTTCCAGTAAAAAGGCGCACTGCTCAGCAGGTACCTGGCGGCCGGTCACAAACGCATAGAGTGCGAACTTCTCCCGCTGGGATGAACGTATGGCTGTGTGCAGGTCGTAGTGGCTCAACGCCAGGCCCTGTGTCTGTGCCTGCTCGGCGAAGGTTTGGCACAGCTGTTCCAGCTGCTGGGCCCGCTCGGCCTCCGGCGTTTCACAGACTTCGTCACGCCGGTGTGCGCCGTTGAACAGTCGGTTCAGGTTGGCGTCAATAAATCGTTTGCCCGTTACCATGGCCTGCGGATTGCCCAGTATCAGCAGGGCGGGGCAGGTAGGTTGTAGGGCGCCACTAATTAGCTGGTTCACCAGCTGATTTAGCACTTCGATAGGCGCGGTTTCATTGCCGTGAACACCGGCCGAAAGAATCATCGCGTCTTGATGGGTGTTTTGGCGGTTTGCTGGCGGGTTAACCTGTAAAATGCCGGTGCCCAGTTGCACCAACTCTCCCCCGCCCGGCAACCCATGGCGGCATTGGGGAAGGGCTTCGCCGGCGTGTTCCAGAGTATGGCTCAGCCAGTCTTGCTTGCTATTAAAAAATGCGCTGCTGGCGGTCATCGATTTCTCTTTATCAGGAATTCGTCGTCAGGATTTCGCCGGGCGCTGATGGCGTAGCAGATGGTTTTCCAGTTTGCGGAACACAAACACCAGTATAAACGTGAGCATCAGGTAAATCAGCGCGACGAATATGAATGCGTCAAAGGGTGCATAGGTGCGTGCGTAAATATTGCGCGCGGCACCGGTCAAATCGACCATGGTAACCACGCTGGCAATAGCGCTGGCGTGCAGCATGAAAATCACTTCGTTCGAGTAGGCCTGAACCGCACGGCGCGCCGCGTTGGGCAGAATAATGCGGCGCATACGCAGCATCCAGCTCATACCGTAGGCTTTGGCCGCTTCAATTTCACCCATGGGCGTGGCGATAATGGCACCGCGGATAATTTCGGTGGTGTAGGCGGCTGTGTTGAGGGTAAACGCCAGCAGGGCCGGGTAGAAAGGCTCGCGAAAAATGAGCCACCAGAAGGTTTCCTGAATACCGGGAATCTGGGCAATGCCGTAATAAATAATGTACAGCTGAATCAGCAGCGGCGTGCCGCGAAACAGATAGGTGTACACCCAGATCGGTCCAGACACAAACGGGTTGCGCACGGTGCGCAGAATGGCCAGTGGTAAGGCGATTACCAGGCCGATCAGCAGCGACAGAAACACCAGCTGTACGGTGGTTACCAGACCATTCCAGTATTCCAGGATGGCCATGGCAGTAAAAATATCGTTCTGGTTCAGCCACTGGCTGATAAAATCTGGCATCAATCAGCTCCCTTGCACCACGCCAACATTGGCGCGTACGTCCAGCCACTTGATAAACAGCTCGGAAACCGCTGTCAGCGCCAGATAAACAAAGGCCACGGGTATAAAAAAGTGGAACGGCATGCGCTCGGCTTTCGCGGCTTCTTCGGCCACCCGCACCATGTCGGTCAGTCCGATAATAGATACCAACGCGGTGGTTTTCAGCAATACCTGCCAGTTGTTGCCAATGCCAGGCAGCGCATGGCGCAGCATTTGTGGAAAGATGATACGGCGAAAGGTATGCCAGCGTGAAAACCCGTAAGCTTGGGCGGCCTCTATCTGGCCGGTGTCTACCGCCAGAAAAGCGCCGCGGAAGGTTTCGGTCATATAGGCACCAAAAATAAGGCCGATTGCGACTACGCCGGAGATAAACGGGTCGAACTGAAAAAAGAAGTCAATTTTGTACGCTTCCCACAACATGTCGGACAGGCTGTTTACCACTAGCTGGCCGCCGTAATAAAACAACAGCATCATAACGATGTCGGGTACACCGCGAATACACGTGGTGTAAATGGTGGCAATAGCGCGTAGCGGGCGATTGCCCGACAGCTTTGCTGAGGCCCCAAGCAGGCCCAGAATTAGGGCAAGGGCCAGCGACAGGAACGCCAGTTCCATGGTCACAATAGCGCCACTTAACAGGTCCGGGCCGTAGCCTTTCAGATCAAGCATGAGATCTTCCGATAATCCGAGGTGGCCAGAGTGGCCACCTCGAAGGCATGATTAAGCCTTGACGTCGTAAGCGAAGTATTTCTTCATGATGGCATCGTAAGTACCGTTTTCCTTAAGAGTGTCCAGCGCCTTGTCTACACGCTCGGCCAGTTCTGTGTCGCGCTTGCGCATGGCAACGCCTACGCCTTCACCCAGTTTTACGGGCTTGCCAATTTCAATAAAACCGTCTTTATTTTTGATAGTTTGTTCGCCCACCGGGTAGTCTACAAATACGGCGTCCAGGCGCTGGCCTTCAAGATCCAGAACCATATCGTCGGCGGTGTTATAACGTTTGATGTTTACAATACCGGTCATGTTTTCAGTGACAAAGGTGTCCATGGTGGTACCGCGCTGTACACCTACGGATTTGTCTTTCATGGCGCTCATGTCGGTTACGTCGACATCAAATCCTTCAGCCGCAAACCAGCCGCCTGGCGTGTTGTAGTAAGGCTTAGAGAAGAGCACTTGTTCGGCACGTTCCGGGGTGATCGACATGGAAGACATGATGGCGTCAAACTTGCGCGCCAGCAGGCCGGGAATCATGCCATCCCAGGCTTGAATGACAAACTCGCATTTAGCGTTCATTTTTTCGCACATGGCTTTAGCCAACTCAACCTCAAAGCCCGTCAGTTCGCCGTTTTCATCTTTGTATTCGAACGGCTCGTAGGGCACGTCGAAAGCAATGCGGATGCTGTCTTCGGCCTGTACCGAGCCGGTCAGCATGGCCAGCGCGCAGCTGGCAGCAATCAGAATTTTTTTCATGGGGAACTCTCCGGTTGTTTGCCTTTAATGGCTTTTTTTATCAGTAGGTCGCACACGGTGCGTATTATGGATACTACGGTACAAAAAGCACGATAACACCGGTTATCCGAACTTGGGAGCCAGAAATTGCTGCATCCGCTCAGATTCCGGGTTGTCGAATACCTTCGTTGGTGAACCTTGTTCCTCAATGACGCCCTGATGCAAGAATAGCACTTGGGTTGAAACGTCTTTGGCGAAGGCCATTTCGTGAGTTACTACAATCATCGTGCGGCCTTCTTCGGCCAGATTCTGCATAACCCGAAGGACCTCGCCCACCAATTCCGGATCCAGCGCCGAGGTAGGCTCGTCAAACAGCATGACTTCTGGCTCCATCGCTAGAGCCCGCGCAATGGCCGCCCGTTGTTGCTGGCCACCCGACATCTGCGCTGGGTAATAATCCTTGCGCTCGTAAATGCCCACCTTGTGCAGATAGCTTTCGGCGCGCTCAATGGCCTCTTTCTTTGGCACCTTCAGCACGTGTATGGGCGCTTCAATGATGTTCTCGAGCACGGTCATGTGTGACCAAAGATTAAAACCCTGGAACACCATCGACAGTTTGGCGCGTATTAACTCAACTTGATGGTTGTCGGCGGGGATGCGTTCGCCTTTGCGGTTCTGCGCAAAACGGATGGGGTCGCCGTGCACAACAATTTCGCCGGACGTCGGCGTCTCCAACAGATTAATACAGCGCAGAAAAGTGCTTTTGCCGGACCCTGAACTGCCAATCAGCGATACAACATCGCCTTTTTGAGTTTCCAGCGAAATGCCTTTTAGCACCTCAAGTTTGTCGAAGGTTTTGCAAATATCCTTACAGATCAAGGGCGATTGGTCCGCCATTGGTGGCTCCTGAGGCTATAAATCAAAGGCTTCTGTTTTACGGACTGTGGCAGTGTAAATCAATACTTTTTATACGGTCTGGCCTGCCCTAATGCAAACACTTTAAGGACACACTCTGGTTTCGCAATAACGCATTTCCGTGAGCATGCTACAATTTATGGTTGCGTGCCCTTTGACTGCTCGATAGTTTGCCAAACTGGCACTGTGTCCAGAGCGAGTTTGTTACCGAAAATACCGACCAGTCCGCGTGAGGGCTGGCACTACTGAAAAGGCAAATGCGCGTGTCACAATTACAATTGGCAATTTTATTGGGAATGACAGTGGCGCTCGGGCCCCTGGCCCTAGATGCTTACCTGCCTGCGTTCCCGCAGATTGCCACGGATTTGAACGTTGACCACACTGATGTCGGGCTCACCCTGAGCGTTTATGTAGGAGCCTTGGGCCTTTCGCAACTGGTGGGTGGGCCGCTGTCTGACCGCTACGGTCGGCAGATTGTTTTGCTGGGAGGCCTGTTTGTGTTCGCTGTTGCTGCGGCCATGGTTGCACAAGCGAGCAGCCTGAACGAAATGCTGGGCTGGCGACTGGCGCAGGGCATGGGCGGCGCCTTTTGTGCGGTGTCTGTGCCGGCTATTGTACGCGATCAGTTTCACGGCAAAGACGCAGCCCGGCTGTTTGGTCTGATTGGCCTTGTTATGTTTATAGCTCCGGCAGCGGCGCCGTCTATGGGGGTAATTTTGTTGGCAGTGGCCGACTGGCCGGCGATATTCATGATGTTGACAGGCTACGCGGTGTTTTTGGCCGTTGTGCTGAAACTGCGTCTGTTTCGCCATCTGCCGGCTAAAGAGCGAATAAAAACGCCGGTATCCACTCTGGTTACAAACTACAGCCTAGTGCTGCGGCATTCGGTGACCATGCGTTTTGTTGGCATACAAGCGTTGTGCTTCAGCGCTATGTTGGTGTTTATCACCCACGCATCTTTTATCTATCAGGAATGGTTTGCCCTTTCTAACACCCTTTTTTCTGCACTTTTTGCCGCCAACATTGTGTTAATGGCCAGTCTGAACATATCTAACCGCTATTTGCTGAAGCACTTCGAGGCGGTGTCGATTTTGCGAGTATCGGTATTGTTGCAGTTTCTTGCGTTGTTGGTGTTAGTGGCGCTGGCCTGGGTTGGAGCTCCGTGGTGGGTCATTGCCGGTTGTATTGTGACGGCCGTGGGTTTTATGGGTTCCATTATTCCCAACAACATGGCGAACGCTCTGGAGTTTTTTCCGCACTTGGGTGGCACGGCTGCGGCGATGCTGGGCGCTACGCAGTTCACTCTGGCTGGCGCCATCAGCGCATTTTCTACCACGGTAGTGGAAGAGTCTTTGTTGAACGTGGTGATTGTGATGGCGGTGTGTTCAATGCTGGCGGCCATACTGGCATTTGGTGCGCCGCGGGCGGTTCGCCGCGAGGTTGCAAAAATCGAAGCTGCTGCCGATGCCGCTGTGTTGCCCGAGCCTGCAAACCCGAGCTAACGGCGGGTTGAAACACCATTGCCGCCGAACGGGCATGCCTGATCAGCAGAACGATAATACCGGCGGCAACGGCAGACATACTCAGTCGATATCAAGTCGCGTGAGGGTTAGCTTGCGGAAGAGGCTTCATAATCCTTGATGATTGCGGAGAGTTGGTCCTTAAGGTTTAATCTTTTTTTCTTCTGAGTTTCCAGGTAGTCATCGGATGTTGTTTCTACTTCAGTTTCAATACGATGCACTTCGTGCTGTAAATCGTGGTACTCCTCAAACAACTTGGCGAAGTGCTGGTCAGACATTTTTAGCTTGTGGATCGTATCTTTGGCTTCCGGAAATTCATGGATCAGGTCATGTTTTTCAATGGGCATTGAGAGACTCCTGTGATGTGTTGAATCGCTTCCTCAGGTCCAGTGTAGGCCCTTTGGGAATGCGTTGATTGATGCCGGTCAAAGACACTGCAAGGTACGGCCACGACGGCAGAAACCGGAGCTGGGTGTTGCCTTGCGCGCTGCGGCAACCTCCTATCCTAGCTGTTTAACCCTTTGCCTGCTTGCTAGCGGCGCCGAAAATATGCATTTGCTGCCTCTATAGGAAGATTTCCCTGAGAGAGAGCGTGTTTGTAGTGATGCGTTCGGCCCCGGTGGCTGTAATGCGGACCGTTTCGCTGAAACCGACGCCAAACTCGCCCGGCTTGCGCAGGCAGATTGGCAGATGAAAGACCATGTCTTGCTCCAGAATTGCCGGGTTGTCTGTGGTTATAAACATGGAACCGGCGACCCAGGATGGCGGAAACGACGCACCGACCGGGTAGCCAAATACGCCGGAGAAAAATGCACGGTTGACGATTGGCGCTAGCGCGAGTTCGCCTGCGCGGGCTGCCGAGGCGAAGCTTGCACCGGCGCGCGCGGCCGACATCACTGCTGCCAGAACTTCAAGACAGACCGCATGAAATTCACGAATTTCGGCGGAAGCTTCGCCAACGACGGCGGTACGCATCATAGGCGCGGTGTAGCGTTTGCGAACCGCACCGAATTCGGTGAACACCACATCTCCGCGTGCAACCTCATAACCCGCATGATTGGTGTGAATGATGCCGCTGCGCGCGCCAGTCGTCACAATCGGTTGCATACTCATGAATTCGCTGCCCGCCCCCAGCATGGAGCTGGCACCGGCCCGGGCAATTTCATGGTCGACCACGCCCGCTCGTATCACGGCCGCTGCTGCGTCCATGCCGGCGCTGGTAATGGCGGCGCTTTCGGCAAGATACGCCAGTTCGGCAGACGATTTAACCAAGCGAACACGATCGATCAGCGCGCCGAAAGCAGTCCGGGCCGAAAAGAGCCCGCCCAAGGGTTGAAGCCAATTCGCGGCGCCGCACGGCCCGCCGTGCGGCGCACTTGAGCAGCCAGATCGCTTGCCACTGTTTCGGGCGCCTGCCACGGATAGCCGATAACATCGTCCACCCGGCTCAGATACACGGCGGGGCCCATCTCAATGGCCGGCACGAACAGCACGGTTCTATCAAACGCGACTAGCAGCACGCACTGGACCGAGACCTCGAAGGTCGTGTATCCGGTCAGATAACACAGTTCGCTGGCTTCGGTCAGTAGTAACAGGTCAAGTTCGGCTTCGGCCATTCTCTGACGAACAGAGGCGAGCCTTGCCTCGTATTCGTCCGGTTTGAACGCCAGTATGGGCTCGGGGAAGTGGCTTTGCAGTTTTTCGCGGTAGGTAAGGTAATCCATAAAATGATCGCTCGCCGTTGCGGAAGCAGGCCCTCATTAGTGGTTCATTCACTCCCCGTTTGCAAGGAAAAAAGGTTCGGATTGCCATGGCGATTAACGTCACTCAGCAACTGGTTCGTCTTAGTAACCCGTGTGCAGTGCAACCACCGGAGGATGTTATGATTAGACCGTTAAACCAAAAGCCTGAAGTATCAGATGCGGAACAGATTTACCTTCTAATCTAACTTTTGACAACAGTGCAACGCCTTACGGGAATTGATGGGTGCAGATATTCTGGCTTAAACGCAACCTGAGGCTTCAGGACTCAGAGCCTTTTTTTGAAAGCATGCGAGCCTTCCGCAAGAAGGGGAAAGTGCTTCCCCTCTACTGTCACGAGCCTGAGCTGATTCAGCAGCCAGACGTTTCAAGGCAGCACCAGTTATTCATTCAGGAAACTCTTGAAGAGCTTGATCGTGATTTTCAGTCGATCGGAGGCAAGCTCCTTCAGGCTGTTGGCGAAACGGTGGATGTTCTTGATCGCATCCACCGCGTGCAGCCTCTAACCAAGATATGGACCCATCAAGAAACCACTCAAAACAGCCAGTTCCAGCGAGATAAAGCGGTTGCTGCCTGGTGTGCCGACCATGGCGTTGAACTGCTGGAGCTCGCGCAAAACGGGATTGCCAGAGGGTCGCAAAAGCCCGAGTTATTCCCGCCTTATTTTGCCGGCTCTGTGTCATCCAAACTTCGTGACCCTATTGGCACCGACCTAGCCCAGCGATTCGCGCCCCTGCCGTTTCCGTCTTGTGATCCGAAGGGAATACCAAAAGCCGCTGGAACAGACAAACCGCTGAGGCAGAAGGGCGGGCGGTCACAAGCCATTAAAAATTTAAATCGATTCTTCACCGTTCCGTATTTAAAGCAATACCCGTTTCAGATATCCAGCCCGAATACGGCTTGGCAGGGCTGTTCGCGGATATCAACGTATCTGGCTTACGGTATTGTCTCAGACAGAGAGATATTCCAGGCTGTGGATCGAGTAGTAACCGACGCACACAGCCGGATGAACGCTGACCAGTTCGGTAAGTTTCAGGAAAACGCGCGTTTCTATCTAGATAGGTTGAGCTGGCGCCGGCAGTATATGCAAACATTTGAAACCCGCCCCGAGCTGGAATTTGAGTGCATGCTTGCGCAGTTTAACGGGGTTCGTGAGGCCGATTTCTCTTTAGCGCATTCGTCAAGACAGTCTGAAAAACACTTCACAGCCTGGAAACAGGGGCTAACCGGGTTTCCATATATTGATGCAGCGATGAGGTTCCTCCACCAGACCGGCTGGATCAATATGCGTCTGCGGGCAACCCTGGTCTCATTCGCTACTATGAATCTGTGGATACCCACCACCAAAGTGGCGGAATATCTGGCCACCGAGTTTCTGGATTACGAGCCAGGCATTCATCATGTTATTCATCAGATTATAGCGGGCACCACAGAGTTCAACGAGCTTATGGTTTATGACCCGGTAAAACAGGGCAGGGACCATGATCTTGACGGGCATTTTATCCACAAGTGGGTTCCGGAACTTGCGGATGTGCCCGGCAGTGAACTTCATGACTTGTCTAAGACGGCGTTCAGGCTGTCAAAACACGCCGAAATTCTCGGTTATATGCCTTACCCGGAAGCCGTTGTGGATCATCGGACAACGGCAAAAAAAGCCAAAGACAGGGCAAGCGATTTGCGGCGAAGCGATTCAGACCGCCACAGTGTGTCCGCGGAGACGTCGAGCGAACACAAGCAGGATTTTCAGCAGTCACTATTTTGAATCAGCAGTGACTGTTCTGAATAGGGAGAAAGTGGCCGGCTGGCCGTAACTGAGAGGGATTTATGAAAACAAACCTGCCCCGATATAGTAGAGAGCGCATTAGAGAGGTTTTTAGCGCATTTCTACTATTGGGCCTGACGTCCTTTGGCGGTCCTATTGCCCATCTTGGCTACTTTCGTACGGAGTTTGTGGAACGCCGTCGCTGGCTTTCCGAGCAGGCTTACGCCGACCTTGTCGCCTTGTGTCAGTTTTTACCCGGACCGGCCAGCAGTCAGGTAGGTTTCGCCTTGGGCCTGATGCGAGCCGGCCCTTGGGGTGCAGCTGCAGCCTGGGCTGCTTTCACGCTGCCTTCAGCCATTGTATTGGTGCTGTTCGCTTTGGGTGCCGGGATGCTTGATGACCCCGTAAGCCAAGGCATCATTCACGGCTTGAAAGTGACAGCGGTGGCGATAGTCGCTCATGCGGTATGGGGAATGGCGCGCAATTTATGCCCTGACCGCCAGCGCGCCGGCATCGCTCTGGCAGCGGTGTTCACTGTGGTGTTGTTCGACGGCTCCTTGGGCCAAGTCACGGCCATCGTCATTGGCGCCTTAGCGGGCATGGTGCTGTGCCGGGTTCAGGCTGACAACGACGCACCCGAGTTGCTGCTAACTGTTTCTGCCCGGGCCGGCTTTTTGGCGGGGCTTCTCTTCGTTGTTTTGCTGTTGGGCCTGCCGCTACTGACCTGGGTTACCCCTTCCGCCACTTTGGCGGTGATGGATGCCTTTTATCGCGCTGGCGCCCTGGTGTTTGGCGGTGGTCACGTAGTGCTGCCGTTGCTGGAAGCCGAGGTGGTGCAATCCGGCTGGGTCGGGGCGAACGAATTTCTGGCGGGTTATGGTGCCGCTCAGGCCGTGCCCGGACCGTTGTTTACGTTTGCCTCCTACCTGGGGACCGTGATGACGCCGCTGGGCGGTAGCCTTTTCGGAGCTGCCCTGGCGCTCTTTATGATCTTTTTGCCCGGAATGCTGCTGTTGGTGGCGGTGTTGCCGCACTGGAACCGGTTTCGCCGCTGGGGTCGCGCGCGAGCATTGATGAGCGGTGCCAATGCGGCTGTGGTGGGCATTTTGGGCGCAGCGCTTTATCAGCCGGTGTGGACCAGCGCCATTCTGGGCCCCTACGAATTTGCGTTGGCACTGACCGGCTTTCTTCTTTTAAGCGTATGGAAATTACCGGCTTGGGCGGTGGTGGTTATCCTGGCAAGCGGCGGCGTTCTTATCACCATTTGATGACACATTTTCTAACACACTTTGCTTAACGCACATCGCCAGCTGCGCCGGTTTTCCAAAGCTCTCCTTTTGCACGAAGAGGCTATCTGATGGCATTTTTTGGTAAGAAAAAACGAGAACTGCAGGCTGCTCTCGACAAACTTGAGGCGGCCGAAAAGCGGATTATCGAGCTGGAGGCGGATTTCCAGGCCATTGAAGCATCCTCGGCCGTTCTGGTGCTTACCCCGGATGGCCTGATTGAACGGGTAAGTGACGCATTCCTTGCGCTGCTGGGATACAAGGCTGAAGAGTTAACCGGGAAGCATCACCGTGTGCTTTGCGAGAGTGCCTATACCGGTAGCGAAGAATACATTGTGTTCTGGCGAAGTCTGGTTATTGGCGTTGCACAGAATGGGCGCTTTCTGAATCTTGATGCAAGCGGGCAGGGTGTTTGGCTGAAAGCGCGTTATCTGCCGGTAAGAATCAATAAAGGCATGGTCAGGCGCATTCTTGTGATGGTGGAGCGGGCTGAAAAATAATCCTGTCTTGGTTTGGCGGCGACGTTATTATTCCGCCGTCTATATCTAATGAAAAAGCAAAAGGTATGTTTCTGAACGGTTGAGTTGAACTTCGGCTTTATCTGCGCATGATCAAGCTCTGATCAGTTTCAGACTTGCACCCGGGAGGAAGAACGTTGACACAACACTTATTGTTATCACTCGGCCACTATCATCCTGTCGTGGTCGTGGTCGAGGGAATGGGTGGCTACGACCCACGGGATCCTGTTGTTGTCGCAGCTGAGGTCTCAGAACGAATCATGTCGTACTGGGGCCAAAAGCAGATACAAAAGCCAAAGTTCCTCATCACACAAGGTGACTCGCTGGAAGGGCGGGGTATTTCCGCCATTACGCCTCTGGTTGCTGCCAGATTTGGCCTGTCCCGCGGTCTTGTTTGTCTGGACGAGAGGATTGCTGAGTACCATTCGCCCAATGCTGACCGAGACAATGTGATTCTGGAGCTTAAATATTCCCAGCTAGTCGATGTATTAAACCATAGCCGGCCAGGAATAATGGAACGTCTGGAAAGGGCAATCGATGATCGCATCGAGAGGAAGAGTCAAAAACGTAAAGCTCTGGGTGAAAACCCGCTAAAAGACTACTTCCGTGATTTTGCGTTGTTGCAGGAAGTGACTAAGGCCGCGTGCTCGCACCTGTGTAGAGGTATTACGGTTGCCCACACGTCCAGCGAAATCAGTGAATTTTCGGTCACCAGTTTTTACACCGTCGGGCTCGAACTTGGGTTAGTTGATCCAGATGACATGGTGCCGTGACACCAGTAACTTAGCTGCATGGGCGCGCCTCGTTTTTGATACTGCCCAGGCCGTCTATCAAAGCGTCGCAAACCTGATCGTGACTTAGGGCGTCGCCCCGAATCGTCAGGTCGGCATAGCGGGAATACAAGGCGGATCGCTCCTCAAAAAGCTCCAAAAGCGATTGATCAGGCCTTTTTGAAATACCCCGCAAACTGTAGTCACCAATCCGCGCGAAAACCGTATCCAGAGAAATATCGAGGAAGATAACAGTGCTTGTCACCTTGAGGTGCCTCATGGCTGCGTCACTATAGACGGCGCTGCCACCGGTGCTGATGACGTGCTGTTGCACATTCAAGTTCAATAGCACCTGCTCCTCTACCTTTCGCAAGGCAACGTATCCATCCTGGTCAACGATCTGCTGAAGCGTACGTCCGGTTTCTTGCTGTATCAACAAATCGGTGTCAATAAAACCCAGTCCGAGTTTTTTGGCAACCAGCACACCCACCGTGCTTTTACCGCTGCCGGGCATACCCACAAAAATGAGGTTATTAGACTCTGCTAGCATGTCGTGCATCCTGATTTGCTATGCCGCCCAACCTTCAATATTCAAATCTCACCCTTCTTGCCGGGCTTCCGCCCGTCGACAGGCTGCCGCGGTGAATAGCACGTCAGTAGAAGAGTTAAGGGCTGTTTCGGTGGAATCTTGCACCACGCTGATTACGAAGCCAATAGCGACCACCTGCATGGCAACTTCAATGGGCACTCCAAAAAGACTGGTTGCCAGAGGAATTAAAAGCAACGAGCCGCCGGCGACTCCGGAAACACCGCAAGCCGCCAGGGCTGAGACGACGCAAAGAATCAGCGCGGTGGGAAAATCAACGGGGATGCCAAGCGTGTTCGCCGTCGCCAGAGTGATCACCGAAATGGTGATGGCGGCACCGGCCATGTTGATGGTTGCGCCCAGCGGGATAGAAATCGAATAAGTGTCTTCATCCAGTTTCATGCGCTCACACAGCGCAAGATTAACAGGTATGTTGGCTGCCGAGCTGCGAGTAAAAAAAGCGGTGATGGCGCTGCCACGCAAGCACTCGAACACCAGTGGGTAAGGGTTGCTGCGAATCTGCCAGAACACCAGTAACGGATTCGTCACCAGCGCCACAAACACCATGCAGCCGACAATAACCCCAAGCAGCTGGCCATACTCCAACAAAGCAGCCAGACCTGCATCCGCCAGCGTAGTGGCAACAAGCCCAAAAATGCCCAGAGGCGCAAAGCGGATAACGCCACGAACGATTCCGGAGACAGCGTCAGAAAGGTCGTTAAGACCTTGGCGCGTTGCCTCGCTGGCGTTACGCAACATAAAGCCAAGGCCAATCGCCCATGCCAGAATGGCGATGAAGTTGGCCTCCATCAATGCTGTGACAGGATTGGCGACAGCGCTTAGTAATAAATTTGTCAGAATTTCGCCAACACCCGAAGGCGGATTTCCAGTTACGCCCGTTAGGTCCAGCGTCAACTCTGTGGGCATCAGAAAACTGGCCACCACTGCTACCACGGCTGCTGCAAGCGTTCCTGTTATATAAAGAATCAACACCCCGCGGATATGGGTGGGCTGGCCCTGTTTGTGTCCTGAAATGGCTGCAGCCACCAGCACAAAAACCAACACCGGCGCCACGGCTTTTAATGCCGAGACGAACAACTGACCAAGAAGCGCAACAGAGCCGGCAGCCTCTGGCGATATAATAACCAGCAGCACACCGGCAACAATGCCGATGGCAATTTGAGAAACAAGACTCAGGCGCATCACTGGTCGGAAAACAGAGCTCAATCCAGAAAACATGAAAACCTCAAAGTGTAGTTTTTAAAAAATAGACAATCGCGTGCTCAGTGTTGGCGCTTGATTATGCAGTGTTCCTCAGTAAGCGTGGCGAATGCTAGGCACCTGGTGCAAGCTGCGGGAAATAAAACGGCTCTGCATACTCCGGGATATCCCATTTTAGAGGTGATCGACTGCTGGTTTCGCTGAGCAGGCCTTCCTTTTTTAATTGCGCAAGTAATCGTATAGCACTACGTTTCGGCATCCCCGTTAGATCGATGGCATCAGCCCGTTCCAGAGATCCTGCTAGGAACGCATTGTAAAGCAATAGAACTGTAATCGGTCTGTACTTCCGGGTCATTCCAGGAACGCGACCATCATTCGTGCCCTGCATTGGATAGTCTGCTTGTGCCAGAGCTGCTTTGTAATCTGAAGACTGGCGAGCCAGCCCTCGGCTGAGGGACCAGATGCCGTAGCTCTCCAAACCTTCCGCCCGAAAGAGGGCGTCGGTCCATAACCGAACGACTCGACCATTCCCGTCCATAAACGGATGAATCCATAAAAATCGATGGTGAGCACAAGCAAGGCCGATCAGCCGGCTGTAGCCTGGATAGCGGGCAGATCGGTATTCATCACAAAACCCCTCCATCAAACTCGCCAGACCTTTGGCATCAGGAGGAACATGCCGCCCGACTTTCACATTCTGTTGCCGCCATTGTCCAGGCTCAACCATTGCAACGATTTCGTTTTCATCGCGTAGCTGTCGCAAGGACTCTGGAAGCCCCTCATAAAACCGACGGTGAAGTGTGAGAATAAACGCCGTAGAACAAACTGTTTTCAGTGTCAGTTCCTGGCCTTCAATCCATTTCTGAACCCTAATGTGCGCGACCGACTCTATTTGATGATCACGTTTAACTGGATCGTCGCTGTAGTGCCCGCACTGAGCCTCCCGAATTTCATGGTGAAGTGTTCGTTTTCCTTCGATAAGGTTGGAATAATAGAAGTTGATGACTGCCATGTGGCAACGGATTGTATCGGCACTTTGGGTCGGTATCATCCCCGTCAGCTTTGCTGCTTGGCGATTCAATTGAGTCACCAGGTCAAAAATCCCATGCTGTTGAAGCGCGGATTCTTGGGGGAAAAAGGGAGTGATGGCAAGTTTCGATGTCATGGTTTGGCCGGTTTTGTAACCACTGTCTTTATAAGATAAGCACTGCTATCTGTTTATTTTAGATCATTTTTATTATTTTTTCTTGGCATGATGCGAAGTGATTTTGGCCGGATGATTGGCCGGTTTATTATGAAGTTTTCGTTATTCAGTAAGGCGAACTTCTGTGCTGTGGTGAAGATGATTCCAGCGAATTCACGTTCAGCCAGCAGCTGGCGCAATGTGTCCCGGTCGTCTGCCTGCACGGGTTCCTGTTTAACGAAGTCCACCAGAAGCGCCTGATCGTGCCAGACATTGTTGTTCCAGCTGACCTTCAGGCATTTCTCAGTCCTATTCCCTAGGGGGCTCCTTCAGCATTATGAAATGCTCAATCAGCCGGATCATCAGGGTTTTCTGATCCGGCAGGCTCTCAGCGACCAGAAGGGCCAATGCCACTAGGGTATTGTCATTGATAAGTTGTTCTACCGGCTTTGCCAGCAAGGACGCGTTGCGGCGCAGGTACCACAAAAACAAAAAAGAGCCGCAGCGCTTGTTGCCGTCGGCCAGCGGGTGATTTTTTATTACAAAGTAGAGCAAGTGAGCGGCGCGTGTGGCGATGTTCGGGTAGAACAGCTCATCACCGAAGCCCTGTTCTATCGTAGCAAGGGCTGATGTAAGGCCATTCCCGCGGAGCTGGCCGAACAGTTCGGTGGCTTCGCCCTTGGCAATCAAGGTTCGCTTCAGCTGGCCAATGGCCGTCAGTGCTTCGTCCAGCTCCAATGGCTGCATATCAAGTTGCTTGATACCCACTTCGGCCAACCGCTGTTCGTCGTAGCCCTGCAACAGGCTCCACGAACGGGCGTAGTCACTGATGACTCGGGCAACGGCTTCGCCTTCGGTGGAAATTAATCCTTGATGAGTCAGGGTGCGGCTCAGTAGATTAACGGCCTGCTCGAACTCTATGCCGCGTTCCGTGAGCCGGCGCTGGTTGAGGGTGTAGCCTTGAACCAGGTGGTCTTTGAGGACTTGGGTGGCCCATTGGCGAAACTGGGTTGCGCGCTGTGAGCTGACTCTGTAGCCAACGGATATAATGGCATCCAGGTTGTAATGCGTGATGCTTCGGCGAACCTGTCTTTTGCCTTCCTGCCGAACTACCGAGAAATCCTTGGTAGTTGGATTTTCCTTCAGTTCACCCTCTTGATAGATATTCTTCAGGTGCAAACCGACGTTATCCGTTGAGGTGTCGAACAATGCAGCCATCTGGCTTTGGTAAAGCCAAACAGTCTCCTGTTGCAGCGCCACTTCAAGCTGGGCCTGGCCATCGTTCGATGTAAAAATCCGTATTTGTTGTTCAGTCATGACATTTCCTTGTCTAGAGTTCCTTTTGGCGGCGCATATTGCTCGCGAAATCCAAAGCTACCAGAGATTCCGGCTTTATTCAGCATCCTGAACCGGCTCTTTGCTCAGGTCTGTGGTTTTCAACTCCTGCTTAATCTTCTCCAGCGGGCCGCTAAGGGCCTGCTCCAGTCGTATCATATGCTCCACCAGCCATTGCTTAGTGTTGGCGCTTGATTGTTGGGCGCTCAGTCCATTATCTTGCCGCTAACACGACCTCTGCCTCTTGGTCCCGATTGGAGCTTACGCGGGGGGGGTATTGCTTTGTGGGCGCCAAAGATTATTGAGAAAGCTTGCGCTCACAGTTAATGTTAATGTAATACGGCCTCAATCGGTGGATCCGCACTGCGGTAAAGCTGGTGCGGGGTTTTTTGTTTTGTGCGGGCCAGATAAAGATGATTGATAGAAGGGAAGTTTGGCAAGAGCCCGGGCAGGTGATTGATATTGCGGGCTGGGATATCCACCAGGACTATGAAGTTTTTCCGGTTGGTGCTCGCGACAAGTCGTTGCGCGTTTCTCCAGGCCCTGCCCCATTCGACTTCTGCCTGGCCGGGCATCGTTACCTCTTCAAAGAGGCGATAAAAAGCGCCAAGAATCCAAATCAACCGAGACATCCTGATCAGTATTGGGCCGAGGTCATCGCTTTTCGTGTTGGTCGATTGATGGGTCTGACTTTACCTCCTGTTTTTGTGGCAATTGATTCGCTCAGTGATGAGCCGGGAACCGTAAACGAATGGTTTTTAGGATACAACGACGAAAACGATGAGCGTTTTTTCCCAGGCGGAGACTACATGCAACGCCGCATTCCTGACTACGATCGGGAGAAAGGCAAGCGACACAATCTATCCACTATCATTACGTTAAGCCGTGTACTGGAGCGAGGCGGATGGCTCTCTCATGATTGGCGACTTTACTGGGGGCTAGGTCTTTGTTTTGACGCCTTAATTGGTAATACCGACAGGCATCAAGAGAACTGGGGTCTGATTTGGACAGAAGACAGCCCTACCGCGAGGTTTGCACCATATTTTGACAACGGAACCAGTCTCGGCCATGAGTTGCAACCCGAGAAAATGCAACGCATGGTGCGTGATCCGAACGAGTTTAACGCCTATCTACGAAGAGGGGAGCATCAGATGCGCTGGTCGTTGGGTGACGAACGGCGCTTACCGTCAATTCAAGGAATTGTTCGGTATTGTGAGCATTTCCCTGAGATTAGGGCAATACTAATAGAACGGCTCGTGGGAGTGTGCGAGGATGAGTTGGTGGCAATGCTGCATAACTTAACGTGCTTTGACCTTCCTCATCCATTTACTCAGCAGCGCGCTGAGTTCGTTGCTTTTCTTACACTGCGAAGGAGAGAGCGCCTACTGCAGGCCCTGGAGAACTGACATGACCCGCTTGATTGAACATCTGGTTGAACCACAACGACTGCTGCTTTTTTGGCAGGCACGAGAGAGCCAAAAGCGCTCCCGGTATCGTGTGGGGCAATTGGTAAAGCAGGGTGGCCATGTGGTGCTCCAGTACAGTGTTGGAACTGAGATGGCTCGCGCCAAAGAGGTAGGATTCCAAGGTTATCCGGCCTTTCCGCTGAAGCAGGTAGAGCACCGTCATCAAGTGATGGAAGCGTTCACGCGCCGCCTGCCGCCGCGCACCAGGCGAGATTTTAGCCGTTATCTTGAGCTTCGGGCCATTCCGGCTGACGCGGACATTAGTGAATTTGCTTTGTTGGGCTATAGTGGCGCCAAGTTGCCGGACGACGATTTTGAGCTTGTGCACCCCTTCGATGAGCCACCGGCGGCTTTTGAGGTGTTGATTGAAGTCGCGGGATTCCGACATGAGGCCGAACTTGAAGTTTCGGAGCTGCAAGCTGGCGATGAAGTTCAATTCGTTCCTGAGCCGAATAACCCGGTGGACTCGAGTGCAATTCGGATGGAAAGCAAGGGATGTAAGCTGGGATATGTGCCCAGGGGCCATCTCACTATGTTAAATCGTATGCTTTCAGGCGGTGCTGGTTTAACCGGAGAAGTGTTCCGCTCCAACGGCACGCCCGCCCGACCACTTGTTTATGTACTGACACAAATCATTCACCATAATGGGTTGATGATGCCGAGTAGTCCCCTGAGGCTGCAAGCCTGAGTTGTTCATATAATCCTTAATACGACCCTGGCCTCTTGGTTGCTGACAATCGCAATCTACGCTGGGGTTTTTATTTCCTGCCTACACCAATCTTTTCAATCTTCTCTAATTCCCATACCGCTTAGTACCAACTTCTTCGATCAATGCTGAACTGGAAATAGTTCCAGCTGTTTTTCAAGCCGGCGCTGCCATTGGGTATTGCGGGAAATCGACTTCACCCGCCTAGTAGCCAGCCTACGAAGAGCTCATATCAGAAGCTGATTTTTTCTCTGAATAGCGTCCCAAAAAGCATGTGGTTGCCGGATTCATGACGCAATCTGCCTGCAATAATGCAAGGCGAGATGTTGAGGTCTCGGGCAAGAGTTCGAATGCTGCCCGGGTCTGTTGGCTTTTGGCTTTCCCATATTTGGGAAGGCATTAGTGCACTCTGAGCCAGTGCGTCAGCTTCGTCTTCCTTTTCGTCGTTACTCCTCGCTTTGAGGTCATCTATAAACCAAGTCTCTGTTCCATCCAGATGTAGAGCAACATGTGAAAGTTCGTGCATGAGCGTGAACCAGAAATTGTCGAGCCTGTCGTGTCTGAGCGTCATGGCAATTACTGGATTGCCGTTCGCTGCAATACATACCGCCCCGTCAAGATAGGTTTTTGGCAGGTGAGGTTCTATAACAAGATGAATGCCCGTTTTGTTCAAGTATTCAATTGCAAGCTGCGATCCTTTTTCCGACCAGGACAGTTGAGCAAGAGTTTTCAGCCATGCCAGGTTAACAGTCCCTTTTTTGTAGGCGATGGGTAATCTCTGCTCCTGAGCTTTGTGCAGTACACGAGCCTGCCAGGCCCACAGTGCGTATGGGTCTGTTACTTTGTCGTTAGAACGCAAATGCGCGGTGGTACGGAGCATCGCTGGTTTGAGCTCAAAGCCGCCCGGAATACCCTTCAATAACTTGCTTACCCACTCGGAGGCATACTCGCTCAATTCCTGGAGCGAGCCGTTGAACCCCTCGAAATACCCTCTTTTTCGCATCACGCTCAGAGGGAATGCCTGCCAGTCGATATCCTGGCTGTTTGCGGTTTCCTGTGACATATCCCGAATGAGTACGTCGGCTGGGATTCCAAGGCCGTCAGTGAGTCGACGAATCATGTTGAGGCTCAGGTTGCGTGTGCCGTTCAGTACCTCGGTGACCTTGGATGCGGAGCCAATGTAAGGAATCAGATCTTTCTTCTTGAGGCCCTGCTGATCCATACGGAAACGGATGGCGTCCAGAGGGCCCGGCACATCAACCGGGAATTGCTTACGCTCATAGCGTTCTATTAACAGTGCCAGCAAATCCAGCTCATCAGCGTCTTGACTGCCCGGCTGAGGATCAGCATCCATGAGACCCATGACACGGGCCATAGCCTGCTCATGTTCCTCCGGAGTTTTGATAATTTTGATGTGATCCATGATGTCTATTCCTTAAAATCGCTTTTTATCGTATTCAGCGTGAGTGCCCACCCACTCCACCACCACAATGCCGTTCTGATAGCGGATTTTAACGACGAGTCGGTAATCATTGCCTTTGATATTGAAAATGGCCCGATTGCCGGCGAGAAAATCTGCACTGCGATAGCGGTTCTTGATGTCTTGTGGGGTCTGCCAGGCCGCCCCCTCAGCTTCATTAACCCATGCTTCCAGCGGTTTTTTGGATGAAGCGTGCTTACGAATAAAATCGTAAATGTTTTCTCTTCCTAAAATTTTCATAAGCTAGAAAGTTTCCTTTGAGGGAATTATAGAGTTTGTTTCCAAAAAGGGAAGTTCCGAGTAGTTATAAGGACAGCGCAAGCTATTCCAGTATCTACTCTTAAGCAGTATAAACAGTTAACCAAGAGCTGCCTCCACAACTGTATTGGCCAGTTGGCAGCGGGTTTCGCTGGCCTGGTTCAGGCGTTCTTTAAGTTGATCGGAGAGAGCCATGAGTTCATTCATCGATTTTTTGGACGATGCGGTGTTGTTCATCGGCGGAAGGTAATGCCACGGGCATCTTGTTCAAGATGCTGTGGTTCAGGTTGGTCATAGTCGTTCCGACTGAATTGCCCGATAGGTAGTTGCGAACAGTGGCTGTAGCAAACAAAAGTAGAATGAATCTTCGGTTGATGTCTGGATTAAACCGCAGCACGAAGCTTCCGGTTCCGCACAGCCAGCCGGCTTCTCTGTTAGCTACAATTGCGCATCGGCCAACCTCGCCTCGTCTGGCCATTACAATGTCGCCTTCCGCCAGGCGATAACTTGCCAGATCATCTGCTTTAGACTCGGTGACGCTGATCGAGCGGTCTTCTTTGATCGTGCCATTTACCATATGAGACGGGTTAATCAGTGGGGTGCCGTTCTCAACATAGTCGTGCTTATGAATCATTGAGCCCTAGATTCAAGTATTAAGTGCAGCACCGCTCGTATCCAAGCCCCCTGAGTATTCGCCCCAGAAAACTTCTGCCGGTGTGCGATAACCCAGCCGCTTTTTTGACTAGATCTCGCCTTTTAGGCGCACTTTAGGCACCTGGAGACGGATTTAGCCTACGGGCCAGTACAAGATTGGCCAAGCCGAACAGCGTAAACAGCTGCGCCGTGTTCTTTAACAGCCCCCGATAGCGAACTTTACGATGCCTGAACAGGTTTTTCACCACGGGGAATGGGTGCTCAACCTTGGCACGGATCTGAGCTTTCACACGCTCCCGTTGGGCCGTCAGAGTCTTGCGCGGGCCTTCTTCCATCTTCTTAAGCTTGCCGCGCTTCTCAGCCACGTGCCAGACCACATCCAACCCTTGGAACTCTGGGCGTTTGGCCACGCCGGTATAGCCTGCGTCCGCGTAGGCTTCGGTTTCATCACCGTGCAACAGGTGTTCGGACTCGGTGATATCCGCCACGTTGGCAGCCGTACCCGTCAGGCTGTGAACCAGGCCGGAGTCTGCATCCGTACCGATGTGAGCCTTCATACCAAAGTGCCATTCATTGCCTTTTTTGGCCTGGTGCATTTCTGGTGGTCCGACGATTCGGTCCCGCGCCTTGGCCCGGTTCTTCGTGGATGGCGGCGCCGCAATAATGGTGGCGTCTACGATCGTGCCTTCGCGCATGAGCATGCCGCGCTCGGCCAGGTGGTCGTTGATCTGTTCAAAGATGACTTGGGTTAAGGCCTGCTTTTCCAGCAGGTGGCGGAACTTCAGCAGGGTCGTGGCGTCCGGAACCGACTCCACACTCAGGTCGATACCGACAAAGTCACGCAAGGCCTGGCTGTCATAAATGGCATCTTCCAGTGCTTCGTCGGCCAGGGCATACCACTGCTGAACAAAGTACATCCGCAGAATGCGCTTCAGGGGAATGGGCGGGCGTCCTCGCTTGCCGCGAGACTCGGGATAGTAATAGGGCGAGAGCGCTTTCAGCAGCCGTGACCAGGGCACGGCTTGTTCCATCTCGGCCAGAAACCGCTCACGTCGGGTTATCTTTTTCTTGGCGGCGAACTCGGCTTGGGCGAAACTCGTCTGCTTCATGATCGTTCCTGGTCGGTTCGATTGTCGGGGATTTGATTTTAACAAATCCAGAGCTCAAGCTGAATTAATCAGCGTTTCCCTAGTGTCCCTTAACAGAAGTCCGTTTGTTTATTGAGTTTGTCTGATAATCTAGCGATTGACTCAATAATCTGGTCGGCAGATTTATGCCATTCAAAGGGTTTCGGGTCGTCATTGTAAATCTTCAGATAGTCTTTGATCGAGCTCTCAAGCTCACGTGTGCTGCGATGTGAATTTCGTTTAATCCAGCGCTCTGAAATCAGCCCAAAGAACCGCTCGACTTGATTGATCCAGGATGCTGAAGTCGGCGTGAAATGCACGTGATAGCGCGGCCTCGCGGCAAACCAGGCGCGCACCTTTGCCGTTTTGTGCGTCCCGTAATTGTCCATGACTAGATGAACGTCCAAATCGTGTGGGACGGCGCGATCAATCTCTTTTAAAAAGGCCAGGAATTCCGTTGCACGGTGTCGGCGATGAAGTCTGCCGATCACTTCCCCGGTCGCTATATCAAGTGCCGCGAACAGCGTCGTGGTGCCATGTCGGACGTAATCATGTGTTCTGGTTTCTGTGTGCCCGAAGGACAGGGGCAGCGCTGGCTGAGTTCGATTGATAGCTTGTATCTGACTTTTCTCATCGACACACAGCACCAACGCCTTCGTTGGTGGGTTCATGTACAAGCCAACGATATCGTGAACCTTGGCTACAAAATGGGGATCGGTAGACAGCTTGAACGTATCATGGCGATGCGGCTTCAAACCAAAAGCCCTCCAGATTCGACTCACCGACATAGCGCTCAATCCGGCCTCTTTTGCCATCAGCTTCGTCGACCAGTGGGTGGCATTTTTTGGCTTTTCCCTGAGCGTTTTATTAATTAAATCAGTAACCTTTTGATCATTTATGGTTCGAGGCCGACCGGTTCTGGGCGCATCAGTCAGGCCTGCAACCCGGCGCGCCTTAAAACGGTTTCGCCACTTACTCACCGTTTCGGAGGTCACCCCAACGCGGTCACCGACCACCCTGCCTGGAAGGCCTTCAGTACTTAGCAGAATGATGCGCGCTCGCAACTGTTCAGCCGCAGGCATGCGTTGTCGCCGCAACCACGACTCCAACTCCTCTCGCTCAGAGTCACTTACTTCAAGGGGTCTAGCTATCCGCGCCATGAGCACCTCTCCTGTGTCTGTTTGTCAGATTATACAGGACAGAAAAATTATCTATACGGATTTTTGTTAAGGGACACTAGAGAGTCCAGTTTATCTTTAAATATTAGTGCGTTACGTTTCCGGATGAGAACTAAATAGACTAAATAGGTAGTAACAATAGCTAAGGGAAGCACAGGGGAATTGATCAGCGCTACCCTAAGCCAGATTTATTTTCCATGGCCACGGGCCAACAAATATACCTGTCCCGGTTTTCGATCACGACTGACCTCGTTTTGGCCGGAGCCTTGAGTCCGGATAGGTTTTCAGAAGTTCATTACCAGTTCGGCGGATGGAATCGAGGGCCTGCACGTTTTTCCAGTCTTCCCGGTAGACCATTCCGAAACTGAAAGAAATTCTGGGGGAAAAGCGGCGCATCACCACATCTGTCCGGCCCATTAGCTGGTCTGTTGCTGTAATCGGATTTATCACACTGACCCCTACGCCATTGGCCACCAGAGCGGCGATGGCGCCAATATTCGATTCGGTTTTGCCGGCAATCGAAATCGAGTGGCTGGCTGCGAGGTTTAGCAGCGGGTCTGCGCCTACGTTGGGTTGGTTGCTGATGACGAGATGTTGATCCTGCAGGTCTGCAATCGTTATCTCATCCTTTTTTGCCAGGGGATGACCGTTGGGGACCAGGCAGAGCGCCTGAGTAGTCAGCCATTCTTCAATCCGGAGCAGTCTTGAACTTACTGGCAATGTGACGAATCCGATGTCCGCGTGACCGGATTCGACTTCCCGGAGTACGTCATGGCTGGACATCATGTCAAAACTTATGCTGAATCCGCGATTTACCTCCAGCAGAGTTCCAATCAGCCGGGGTACAAATCCGAATGCTAGCCCCGGGATTGCAGCAATACGCAGGCGCGAAGTGCCGAACTCCTTCAGCGCCAGGACACTGTGCCGTAACTCCTCGACATTTCCCATCAGGCGAAGAATCTCCTCGTAGAGTTCCAACGCTTCGGGTGTGGCGACCAGCCGGTTTTTCTCCCGCAGGAACAGCTGGATCCCGAGATTGCTTTCCAGCCGGGACAAGGATCTGCTTACCCCGGACTGGGTGACTCCCAGCGTCCGTGCGGCCTGAGAGGCACTTCCGGCCTCCAGCAGCGTCTTGAAAATTGCGAGGGATTTCAGCGAATGTATGTTGATGTCAGCCATGAGCAAAAGTCATCGAGTCCGGTAAAAAGATCATATCTTGAAATACTCTCACATGTCTGCCTAGACTGAAACTCATTCAAAGGGCAACAATAATGGATTGCAATATGTCATCTTCTCCACTTTTCTATCAGGCTGGCCCTGCGCTTCCTCAGATTTCCCATGGACGAGGGGTTTTTCTCTGGGATACAGGCGGTAAGGAGTATCTTGACGGCTGCTCCGGTGCAATTTCCTGCAATCTCGGGCATCACCACGCTGGTATTCGTGATGCCATGCTGGCCCAGCTGGATCGGGTGGCCTTCACTTACCGGACCCAGTTCGAGAACGCACCGGCCATGGCGCTGGCTCAAGAGCTGGTCGAGATGACCGACCATGATCTTGAAAAGGTTTTTTTTGTGTCCAGTGGTTCGGAGTCAGTAGAGTCTGCAATCAAGCTGGCCCGTCAGTATTTTGTAGCCCGAGGAGAATCCCACCGGCGCCATTTTGTCTCACTGCGCCCGTCCTACCATGGCAGTACGCTCGGTGCTCTAGGCGTGACAGGATATCAGCCTCTTGAGGCACCGTTTGCAGATATCACACGGGCCTCCATCAAGGTGCCTGGCCCGGATTTCTACCGTCGCACAGAGACCGATGATGACGCACATGTCCGCAATGTGCTTGAGGAAACCCGTAAGCGAATTGATACCGTCGGCGGTGAAAACATCATTGCTGTGATTCTTGAACCGGTCGGCGGCGCCAGTACAGGCGCCCGGATGGTCAATCGGGCCTATCTGGAAGGGATTCGTGAATTGTGCGACGAGATTGGCTGTCTGCTGATCTATGACGAAGTCCTGTCCGGTGTTGGCCGCACCGGCACCTGGTTTGCCTACCAGAACTGGGGCATTGCACCGGACCTGCTGACCACGGCAAAGGGTCTGGGAGCCGGCTATTATCCGGTGGGTGCCCTGCTGAGCCGGGCGAACATTGTTGACACTGTTATGGCCAATGGTGGTTTTCAGCATGGCCACACCTATGCCGGTAATCCGCTGGCCTGTGCGACTGGCCTGGCTGTCGTAGAAACGATCAGAACCGAGAAGTTGCTGGATAACGTTGTGGCCCGTGGCGCGCAACTCTGCGAGGGCATGACCGCCCTGAAAGCCCGCTTTGACTTTGTTGGCAATGTCCGGGGTATCGGATTGCTTTGGGGGATGGAGCTGGTTATGGATCCGGTAACGAAGTCGCCATTTCCCGCCGAGGCCAACCTGTTTGCCAGTGTGACCGCCCTGGCTAAGGAGGAGGGGCTCCTGATCTACCCCCGCCGGACTCTGAATGGGCTGGCCGGCGATCACTTTCTGATCACTCCTCCACTGAACATTTCCGAATCTGAGACTACCCTACTGCTGAAGCGACTGACACGAACCTTGCACCGTCTGGAAAACGAGGTAGTGGCGCCGTTGCTTCAATCGATCGCAGAACCTGACACCCAGAGCACCGTAGGCTGAGCCCGAATGACATCGTTAAATCAGAAATACATATCTATCGAAGCTGCCATTGGAATAATTCCTGATGGTGCCTCCATCATGGTTGGCGGTTTTGGTTCGCCGGGTACGCCGTTCGCCTTGCTGGATGAGCTGCTCGCGCAGGGCCAGAAGGAATTAACCCTGATCAAGAATGATGCCAATGAACCAGATATCGGCATTGGGCGGCTGATCCGGGCTGGCCGGGTGCAGCGCCTGATAACGTCACACATCGGACTCAACCGTATAGCGATTGAAGAGATGAATCGGGGTCAGCTGGTGGTTGAAATGTACCCCCAAGGTCTGCTGGCAGAGAAGATCCGTTGTGCCGGCGTCGGTCATCCTGGTTTTCTGACCGACATTGGCCTCGAAACCGAGATCGCCCAGCACCGCCGCGAGATCGAAGTCAACGGCCAAACCTGTGCGATTGAGCCGGCCATCCACGCCGACTTTTCACTGATTCATGCGGACCTCGCTGACCACTACGGCAACCTCGTCTACCGGGGCACCGCAATTAACTTCAACCCCCTGATGGCGATGGCAGCGGACATGGTCATTGCCCAGGCATTCCGGGTGGCCGCGCCAGGTGAATTGAAGCCTGAAGCGGTTCATACGCCCTGTGCTTTCGTTAACCATGTGGTGCAGGTCGATCCTGCCACCAGTAATCAGGGAATTCGTGCCCATGCCGTCTGATCAGGAAAGAATCCTCGCCCGAGCCGCCAGAGAAATCCTGCCTGGCCAGATTGTGAACCTCGGAATTGGCCTGCCACAACGCTTGTTCCATTACATGCCGGAGGATCAGGAAGTGTTGGTGCACTCCGAAAACGGAATTCTAGGCTGTCAGCCTGTTGCGGAGAATGCCGTCCCGGACTACGAGATGATCGATTCGGGCGGCGCCTATATTGGTGTGACGCCTGGAGCCAGTGTCTTTGACAGCGCAGTGTCGTTTGCCATGATCCGTCGCAGCCGGGTGAACGTGACGTTCATGGGCGCGTTTGAGGTGGATCAGCAGGGTAATCTGGCCAACTGGAAGATACCGGGTAAGTTTTCTCCCGGTATTGGTGGGGCAATGGAGCTGGCTCAGAAAGTCGAAAAACTGGTGGTGCTGTGCTCGCACAACGACAAACACGGTAACCCGAAAATTCTCAGACAATGCAGGTTGCCCCTTACTGCGCCCCGGTGTGCCTCGCTAATCGTGACCGAGAAGGCAGTTATGGCGGTGACGGAGAGAGGACTGGAAGTGATTGATATCGCCGAGAACCTGGATGTGGAGACCTTGCGGGCCGCTACAGAAGCCGAGCTTATTATTAATGAAAGCCAGCTCGGTAGATTTTGACATCGAATTTGCGAGGAGTGTGCTATGAAAGCCGCCTATATTGTTGACTTCGCTCGCTCGGCCTTTACCCGGGCCCATCCGCGCAAGCCCGAGGTTGACGCCTGGTCCGGGCAGCGCGGCGATGCTCTGCTAGGCCAGGTGATAGATGCCCTGCTGAATCGCACGAAAGTGCCGGGCAACACGATTGAGGATCTCAGCGTGGGGTGCGCATTACCGGTTAAGGATCAGTGGAGCTTTGGTGGTCGCTACCCACAATGGTTGTCCGGGCTGGGCATACAGTGCCCTTCCCGTCAGATCGACCAGCAGTGCGGTTCCGGTCTGGCCGCGTTGCGATCCACCGCCCGGGAAATTCAGGCCGGCGCGATCGAAACCGGCATGGCTGGTGGATACGAAAATATGTCTCGCGTTCCGATGGGCCCCGCCCTGTTCGAGGAAGGGGTGCTGATCATTCCCGAGTCTCTGAAACAGGCGGGTAGCGTCGACCTGACAGTGGCCATGAATATGGGGCTGACTGCCGAAAATCTGGCACGGGAGGCCCATTTGTCCCGTGAAGCAATGGATGCCTTCGCTGTCCGTTCTCACCAGAGGGCTGCCAGGGCTGAGCAGGAGGGCTGGTTTGCGGGGGAGCGCCTGGCGCTCAGAAACCCCGCCGGTGAATCGGTTGAACGCGATGCGAATATCCGACCGGGTACCAGTGCAGAGCGACTGGCTGATTTAAAACCCGCGTTCTCCGATGACGGTCAGGTGACGGCAGGCAACAGCTCACCGCTGACCTCCGGCGCCAGTGCGGCACTGTTGATGTCTGAAATTGCGCTGAACTTGCACGGGCTGTCGCCACTCGCCAGGGTCGTGGCGGTCGCCGACTGCGGTGTATCACCGGAGTGCATGGGAGCCGGAGCGACCGTGGCGGCAGAACGTGTGCTTAAGGCTGCGGGGCTCAGTGCCAGTGATATCGATGCCTGGGAAATCAATGAAGCGTTCAGTGCAGTGCCGCTGTATGCCATCCGTTCGCTGGACATTGATCGTGAACGGGTAAACATCTTCGGTGGCGCCCTGGCGCTGGGACACCCACTGGGAGCAACAGGCATTCGTTTGGCGGGCACATTGGCGCGCATATTGCGGCACCAGGGTGGGCGTTTTGGATGTGCTACAACCTGCGTTGGCGGGGGGCAGGGGATCGCGCTGGTTCTCGAGCGTTGCTGACTTCCGTTTTGCAAAACGGGCGAATTCCATTAACAAAAAAACTATGGTTTGATCACGACCTATAGGAATTCAATAATGACGTCGTTTTTTGAGAATCTGATCTCTACCTTTCCAGCTTTCATGGAAGCCGCCTGGATGACTCTGCGCCTAACTGGTGTTTCACTGGTTCTGGCCTTTGTCATCGGGCTTGTTTTCGCGCTGTTGAAGGTCACAGGTGTGCGCTGGTTGGGCCTGCTCTACAACGGGTACGTGGGCATTATCCGTGGTACACCCCTGATCGTACAGATCATGTGGCTGTACTTCGGAATCACCCAGATTGTCGTCCTCTCGGCCTTTTGGGCCGGCACCATCGCTCTTGCCATTCACAGTGGCGCCTACATCGCCGAAATCTTTCGGGGCTGTATCCAGTCGGTGGAAAAGGGTCAGATGGAAGCCGCCGAATCCCTCGGGATGAAGCGCGCCCTGGCCATGCGTCGGGTGATCCTGCCTCAGGCCCTCAAACGGGCCATTCCGCCTCTGGGCAACCAGTTCATTATCGGCCTCAAAGATTCCTCGCTCGTGGCGTTTATTGGTATTACGGAAATCTTCAGTCTTTCCATGGACAACGCCGCAGTGACCTTTAAACAGCTTGAGTTCTACACCATCGCAGGACTCTATTACCTGGCTATGGTGACCAT
Organism: Marinobacter sp. M1C; assembly: GCF_023314135.1. NCBI lineage: Bacteria > Pseudomonadati > Pseudomonadota > Gammaproteobacteria > Pseudomonadales > Marinobacteraceae > Marinobacter > Marinobacter sp. M1C. Next base: position 3,928,166 of record NZ_CP092289.1, on the reverse strand, counting down.
CGTCACCTTCGTTCTGAGCCGTGTTGAAAACCGGATGGATACAGCCAAATGATCAAAGTCGAGAAGCTTCACAAGTATTTTGATGGCCTCCATGTCCTCAAGGGCATCGACCTTGAAGTGGCACCCCAGGAGGTTGTAGTCATGATCGGCGCCAGCGGCTCGGGTAAAAGTACGCTGCTGCGTTGCCTGAACTTCCTGGAGATGAAGGACGATGGGCGAATCTTCATTGACAGCAAGGAGGTGGACCCCACCACCACGCCTCTGAACAAGGTGCGCGAGCACGTTGGCATGGTGTTTCAGCATTTCAATCTGTTCCCGCACATGACTGTACTGGAAAACGTTATTGAGGCACCTGTCCACGTCAAGAGGATCCCCCGGGCCGAGGCGATCAAATCCGCCAAGGACCTGCTGGAAAGGGTGGGCTTGAGCGATAAGGGTGATGTTTATCCGGAGAAACTGTCCGGCGGCCAGAAACAGAGGGTTGCTATTGCTCGTGCTCTGGCCATGGAGCCTTCAGTGATGCTGTTTGACGAGCCGACGTCCGCGCTGGATCCGGAGCTCGTTGGTGAAGTGCTTGACGTCATCAAGAGCCTGGTCGCCGATGGCATGACCATGGTGGTGGTGACTCATGAAATGGGCTTTGCCCGGGAAGTCGCTGACCGAGTCGTCTTCCTGGACAAGGGGCTGATCGCCGAGCAGGGGCCGCCGGAAACCTTCTTTAGCAACCCTCAGCACCCACAGGCGCAGCAGTTTCTCAGCCGGGTACTGTAACCCATGAGCATTTCAATCAATGAAGATCTCACTGCATTGATCTTCTTCAACGAAAGGGGAAAACAATGAAAAAAATGATCCGTAACCTGATTGGAGCCAGCAGTGCTCTGATCATAGCCGCCACCATCAACGTGGCTCATGTCGACAGCGTACAAGCTGCTGATAAAGAGGTCTTCACCTACGCGATGACCGGTCTGTACCCGCCGTTCAGTTTCCGTCAAAACGGCGAACTTTCAGGCTTTGACACGGAAATCGGGAAGGCGCTGGCCGAGGAGATGGGCATGGAGCCAAACCCCGTGGCCACTCCGTGGCAGACCCTGATCGCGGCGCTCAAGTCTGACCGCTTTGACGCAATCATTGGCAGTATGGCGATAACCGAGGAACGGCAAAAGCAGGTGGGTTTCACCGACCCATACTACAGCTCCGGTGCCCAGGTCTTCGTGAGTGCTGGTAGCAGCGAACTCAACGAGGTTGAGGATATCCGCGGCAAGACTATCGGCGTATTGGTTTCCAGCAGTTTTGCCGATGCCGCCCGCGAGTACAGTGACGACATCAATACTTATACGGACGACGCCACCGCGCTTCGGGACGTCACCGTCGGACGTGTGGTGGCAGTGATCACGGACCAACTGGTTGGTGAAAATGCGATCCTGAATGCCGGCCTTGAGGTCGAGCCGCTGGGTGACCCGATCTACGTCGATGACATCGGTATTGCCGTCAACAAGGGCAATGAGGTACTGCTTGAGAAGCTCAACAAGGCTCTGGCAGCCATCAAGGCTAACGGTAAGTACGCAGCCATCAGCGAGAAGTACTTCGGTCGCAACATTGCCGAATAAGTCCTGCCCTGAACGACTGAAAAGTATCATCGGGTGCTCTGATACCCAGAGCACCCATCCATCCCGTAATAAACGGAAACAACAACAATGTACAAAAAGAAAACAAAACAAAACAAAACAAAACAAAACAGAGTCCGATAAAAAGCCTGATGGCGACGCTAGCGACCACGACATGCATTCTCGCGCTGGCTGTAACTATCTCCCCGTTTCTGATCAAAGACGCTCAGGCAGACGACGCTAAGGAAACATTCATATTCGCCATGGATGGACAGTACCCGCCATTTAACACTCGCCAAGGAGATCGTATCTACGGCTTCGACGTCGATATCGGTGAGGCTATTTCCCGAAAAATGGGCATGCACCCCGAACCCGCTGTCAATCCTTGGCAGACGCTAATCGCTGCTCTCAAGGCCGACCGTTTCGATGCCATTATCGGAAGTATGGCGATTACTGAGGAAAGGCAGAAAGAGGTGTCCTTCTCGGAACCCTACTACACTTCTGGCGCTCAGGTTTTTGTTAAGAAAGACGACGATAGAGTGTCGATAGAATCGCTCAAAGGTAAGCGAATCGGTGTTCTTGTATCAAGCACTTTCCAGAAAGTTGCTCGAGAGATGACTCAGGATGTACAGACCTATCCAAGCGACATCACGGCGCTAAATGACCTGACAGTTCCCGGCCGACTGGACGCAGTCATTACTGATCAGCTAGTGGGCGAGCATGCTATTCAGGAAAGTGGACTGCTCCTTCGCAAGCTAGGAAAGCCGTTGTATGTTGACAAAATGGGCATCGTCGTCAACAAGGGGGACGATGAGCTACTGGAAAGGATCAACACCGCCCTGGAAGGGATTATCGCAGACGGTACCTATGCTGACATCAGCGAAAAATATTTCGGTCGCAACATCCTGGCGCCCTGACGCCGATACCCAGAGGTCATCGATAGTCTATGAGCATCAGGATTCAACCCTTAGAACCACAATACATTCCTAAGCTTGCCGCATGGCATCAGGCCGAGTGGGCGCACCTGGACAGGTCTCTCGATGAGCCAACCCGGCAAGCAAGACTGGAAGAACACTGTTCAACCACGAGCCTACCCGCCACTTTTATCGCGCTGGATGGCGACACCCTGGTCGGTGGCATCTGCCTGGCACCGCACGATATTCCCGACCGGCCACAGTATTCTCCTTGGATCTCAAGAATCTACGTAACACACGACCAGCGCGGAAAGGCAATCGGCAAGGCGTTGATCGACCATGCCAAAGAAGCGCTTCGTCAGCAGGGCCACGAGGCGCTCTACCTGATCACCGAAGACAAGGGATCCTACTACGCAAAGATAGGTTGGCTGAAAGTGGAAGACTACAGGCTCAACGAGCACCCCGTGGAAATTATGAGAATCGCACTCAATTGAGCGCGGCCCCCCCACGACCGGAAGGCTGGCGCTGGTCATCCGGCCGGTCTTCGCGGTGATGAATGTCTTCGGCATCAAGGCATTGAGCGTGATCGACAGCAGCTTTGCCCCCTGCATTCCGACTCTTGCTATCACGAAAAAGAACCCGGCAACTTAAAACTCTTCAGGAGCATAATAATGTTATCCAGGATTTCGGAAGGATTTTCCGGCCTAATAAGCAAATACCTGCCTGATGCCTTTGTAATAGCCGTAATAATGACACTTGGCGTCCTTTTGGCCGCATGGGTGACAACCCCAGGAAGCGGGATGGAAATAGTTAACTCTTGGGGGAGCGGATTCTGGGTTTATCTGACCTTCACAATGCAAATGGTTCTCTTGCTGATGACTGGTATGACATTAGCTTCCAGTCCACTCTAGATCGGGTAACCTTTCGCTCAATTCAAAGTTGTAGGTGCCCTTGAGGTTAATGTTATGCCAAGCCACCGGGGAGGCCTGTTTTACGATTCCCATTCTCTTGGTATCTCCGTGATATTCAAAGCTGGTCAACAGCTGGCTGAGTATCCTGGAGTTGAAATAGATGATGGCATTGGTGACCAACCGAGCGCACTCGTTCCATAGTTGGATTTCTTCATCTGAGCTACCTCGGAACTGATCCCCATTAACGTTGCTCACGGCTCGGCGCAACTGGTGATAGGCCTCTCCACGGTTCAGCGCACGCTGAACGTAATTGCATAAACTGGCATCATCGATGTAGCACAGCAAGTAGTTCGCTTTCACCAGGCGGTTGTATTCCGTCAGAGCTTCCAGTAACGGGTGATTGTGTTTGTACCCCGAGAGCTTTCTTACCAATGTGGATTGTGTTGTTTTCCTTTGTTTGAGCGATACTGCGATCCGTTGGATGGTATCCCAGTGCTGCGCGATCCTGTGGGTGTTGATGGGCTTTTTCAAGCGCAGCTGAATTCTGTTCTCCTCGTCTTCCTTGACATCAAACATTTCATTGATCACTTTGCCAACCTGGGCATAGCGCGGAGCAAACTGGTATCCGAACAGATCCAGTAACGCGAAGTTCACATGGTTAACACCATGCGTATCGGTTGAGAGCACATCCGGAATGATTTCTGAGGTATTGCTCATCAGCAAATCAAAGATGTAGTGAGATTCATGTTCATTGGCACCGATCACTCTGGCGTTGATCGCGGCATGATTGGCGATCAAGGTCATGGCAGAAACACCTTTTTGAGTGCAAAAGTACTTCGACGAGTAGCGGGTTTTGAAGGTCTCGCGCCGGGCCTCGAACTTTTGACCATCGGCACTGGCGTGGATCATATCCTCCTGGATGTTGTAGTACCTGAAGATGGGTAGCTTGGCCGTTGCGTTATTGATGTTGTCGTTGGCAGCATTCAAGGCTTCCAATCGAAGATAGTTCGCCTGGATGGTACTGAGCTGATTATAGGTACGATCGGAGATCTGCGCCATGCCGTAAATGCCCTGATTGGTTGCATTGCCAACCAGAATCGCCAACAGATCATATTCATGTGTTCGGCTTCTGGATTGGGAACCCAGCACATGCGCGAAGCTGTCAATGAAGTTTGTGTCGCGGTCCACCATGCGCAGTACATCCGCGACACCCGTCGTGGGTATTTGCTGGAATAAGGGGTTGTTGACCAGATGATGTTTGCTGGCTGAAGGTAAGCGCCAGAAGCGTTTGCCCTTCGGATTGCGCAGGATAATATTCCGGTTGTCTTCTTGTTCCAGATACTCGCTGACCTCGTGTAAACGAGTATCCAATTCAATCGCCATCTGCTCGATCAACTTATTAGGCTCTTTGGCCAATTTTGCCAACTGGCTCTGCTCTAGCAGTGTATATTTGTTTTTTCGCCAGTTTTTACTGTCAATCAGGTCGGCATCAAGCGCCCGGTATTTAATGATTGCAGGCAGTGTCAGTTTGCAACTGAGCGTCCTGGCCGTTGAGTTCGCTTTGTGCTTTCTCCAGGGCGGTCGCTAAATGCTGGGTACCATCGCTGCCTTCGAAGCGCAGACACAGGAACAGCTCTCGCAGTAAACCTTTGCGTAGATTGTCTTTCCCGCCGTAGTACTGCCACATGGCTTCATCGACAGACCGCCGCTGCTCGTTCAGGAAGAGACAGACGGATTCCAGATCTTTTTTGGCCAGCAGGCTCAGTGCTTTTTGTCTGACCGTTACAAACGGTATTTGCAAATCGATGCTGTCGTCAATGAACAAATGCAGCACTTCAGCTGCCTTGCTGACATTTTTTGCGGCCTTTTGCCAATCCTGATAAACCGCTTCCTGTGCATGCTCCTTTGCCTTCTGTTTGGTCTGTCTGACATGATGTACAAAGCCATCAGCGATGCGTTCCAGTGCCTGTTGCCATCGCGCCTGCAAGTAGCACAGCAAATACAGTCTTTGATTCCCGGCGGTTTGTCGTTTCAGTTTGGCACCGTAATAGTCGACTTTCTCCGCCTGGTGTTGCTGATTTTTCTGGGACAACGATAGCGTGCTCATGAGTAGATCCACTTCCGGCATCCAATGCTGAGTGTGGCGATACACGGCCAGTTCTTTTTCAAGTTCGGTTCCGGTGAAGTTGCGCGCCGATTGTCGCAATTGCCGAAACGGCAACAACCCTCCACCGTTCACAAGATCAGCCAGTGCTTGCTTGAGCTCCGGGGACATTGCACGCTCAATGTGGGTTGTCATGTGTTCCTGTTCATCACCCACCACCTGGCTGATCATCTTTTGCAGCGTGCTGTAAGCAGGAATCGCAATCTTCTGCACAGACAAATACTCAATGACTGCGTCGAAAAGATGCCGCGGAGCTGCCCAGGCCCTGGCCTGATGGGTTAAATGGGCACGCAGCGCCACCTCATGGTCTTTGGCGTTCCAGCGCTGATAATTACAAAGTTGAAATATCCGTTGGTATATCCGTTCGTTTTCTTTCGGAGATAGATTGAAAGGCCTGCAGCCCGGACCCGGCAACACGCTTTGGTGAACGTATTTAAGATCTTGTTTGATCTGATGGAAACCAGGATTCAACACTACCGGCTTGGCTTTGAAATAGCCCAGCAGTACAACCAACATGTAGCGCTGGCCCCGGTGACGGAGGCCTTTGGCGGTTGCCCGTTCCTTATCGTTCAGAGCGAAAAAGAAGCGTTGGTCGGCGGACGTAAAAGCGGGAGGTCCATAAAACTCATCTTGTTCCGCCTCGGACAAGATCTGAGCGCGTTCTTCGAATGCCATAGATTTAACCCAAAAAGGCTAAATCTTACTCAAATATAGTGGAAATAGGGACCTCTCAAAAAGTAATACCCCTCTGAAGGACAGGCCATCCGTGGCCTCCAGAGGACTTTGTCGTTTTTGGACGGAAAATCCCTAGAACCCCTTCATGCTGATATACCACTCGTTGCCTTTATTGGTCTGATGCATCTCTGGATCTCGCGCCTTTGCCCGGTTCTTGGTCGAAGGCGGTGTTGCAATAATAGTGGCATCAACGATCATACCTTCGCGCATTAGCATGCCGCGGTCGGCCAGATGACCGTTGACCTGTTCGAAGATCACTTGAGTCAACGCCTGCTTTTCCAGTAAGTGGCGGAACTTCAACAGCGTCGTGGCATCCGGGACGGATGCCACGACCAGGTCAATCCCAACAAAATTGTGCAGCGCCTGGCTGTCATAGATTGCATCTTTCAGCGCTTCGTCCGCCAAGGCATACCACTGCTGCACAAAGTACATCCGCAGCATGCGCTTTAAAGGTATTGGGGGGCGTTTACCGCGCGAATCAGGATAGTAGTGCGGTGATAGTGCGTTCAGCAGCCTCGGCCAAGGCACGGCCTGCTCCATTTCTGCCAAAAATCGCTCACGGCGGGTCGTCTTTTTCTTGGCAGCAAACTCTGCCTGGGCGAAACTCGTTTGCTTCATGACAGCCTCTGGCTAATCCTGCGGAGGAACTACCATTTTACTAAACCGGCAACGCGAGGGGAATAAATCAGTGTTTCCTTAGGTAAACCCGAACTGTTTTGTTTTGGTTAGTGGTGGGCATTGTATTGAACTCAGCGGCCAAGCTTTTCCTCAAAATGAACATCGTTTTGCTCATAAGCTCGTTATTATCTTTGAAAAATAATCTGGTGAAGCTTACGTCTTACTTCGCTCAGTTTTTCCCGAAACTGGGCTAAATGTCTATTAAAAATAAATTATGACTACGTATTCAGTGTTAATAATAAAATTTTTCCTCTTTTTAAATAGATAGATACGTCTAGTCTTGACGAATTTTTTTATACACTCTTGCATACGTAACCTTTCTCCCCTATAACATTACTTGGCCCGAACAGCAGTACAGAATCTCGGTTTTGAGGCCCGTATTACGTAGGTGACAAATACAACGACAAAACGCACAGCTTTATTGCTGGACTACGACTAGAGTACTGTATGAAGCTTTACCTCTTTCTTACATCTTTGGCCGCTGCCGTCGCCTTGGCCATTTCAACCCAAGCTCTTGCAGAATCGGAGCGTGTTATCAATGTGAGTCTACCGCTCGGCCCTGACTCACAGCAGGGTATTGGGGTTCTTAAATTTGGTGAGGAGCTTGAACGCCTATCAGACGGTCGGCTAACCATTGAGCCCCACTACGACAACGCATTGGGTGCCGAACGCGAAGTCGTCGAAGGCATGGGCTTTGGCATCATCGATGCCGGCATTTCCTCTACCGGTCCAATGGGGGCTTCGTCGACGAATTTATGCTCTTGACCTGCCCTACGTATTCGAGAACCACGAGCATGCTTATGCCTTCCTGGACAGCGAATATGGCGAGCAGCTCGCCCAGCTGGCCGAGGAAGGAATGAACGTGAAGTTCCTGGCGTGGATGGAGAACGGCTTTCGCCACAACACCAACTCGGTACGTCCGATCGAGAAACCCAGCGATCTCGAAGGCATTAACCACCGCACTCAGGAAAGCCGCGTCCAGGTCGATACCTGGCAAGCACTGGGTGCCAACGCGACGCCCATGGCCTGGACCGAGGTTTACACCGCCCTCCAGCAGGGTGTTATGGACAGCCAGGAAACCCCCTTGCCACCATCTATGACGTTAACTTCTACGAAGTTCAGGACTACCTGAACATGACCCAACACGTCTATTCGCCAGCGCCACTGATGATGGGCCTGGACCTGTTCAATTCCTTCAGCGAAGAAGATCAGGCGATCATCATGGAAGCGGCCCAGATCGCCCTACCGGTTCAGCGTGAAGCCAGTCAAGAGCTGGAACAGCGTTACCTCGTTCAACTAGAGGAATTGGGCATGACCGTGACCCATCCCGACCTCGCCCCTTTCCGCGAAGCGGTCAAACCCGTTCTAGAAGACTGGGCTCCCACCATAGGTGAAGATCTGGTCAACGCTGCCATCAATTTCGAGTACTGAGCCAACGATGCCCGCAGGAACTGTTTCCTGTGGGCAACTTTTTAACGCATGAGGCAGCCATGAATACTTATTTATTGGCGATCCACAGAGCCATCGATGAGTTCAACCGTCTGATCGGCTGGATATTGGCAGGGTTGTTGCTTCTGATGACGATGCTCATCTTCTGGCAGGTATTTGCCCGTTTCGTCGTGGGCAGCCCGCTGTACTTCTCTGATGAAATAGCCCGCTTCTCCATGCTCTGGTTGACTTTCCTCGGCGCCGGTTATGCCTATCGCAAGGGCACCCTAATCTCCGTGGACATATTACTGGAACACGCCGGAAAAAAACTGGCTCGTATGCTGAGGATTGCCATCATCCTGTGTTCCGCCCTCTTCGCCTTCATCATGATCAAGTACGGGTACGACCTTATGGATCGTGTCGCTAGCCAGACCGCTCCCAGCACTCGAGTTTCCATGATGTGGCCTTATATGGCCATTCCCGCAGGAGGCGTGGTTATCATGATCAACAGCCTGGGACTGTTGATCGATGAGGCACTCAACATACCCAACCAGCCCAAGCAGGAGGTGAACTGACCATGGCACTGCTCTTGTTCCTGCTGCTGATTTCGCTGTTCATCATCGGAGTACCCATTGCCCTCTCGCTCGGACTGGCCTCTGCCATAACTATTTGGCATGGGGATTTATCACCCTTGTTGATCGTCCCCCAACAGCTCATCGCGTCGGTGAATTCCTTCCCGTTGATGGCGATACCCTTCTTCATCCTCGCGGGTTCCTTGATGCAAAGCGGTGGAATATCCCGGCGTCTGGTCGACTTCTCCAACACCCTGGTCGGTAGCATGACAGGCGGCTTGGCGATGGTGGCCATCGTCACCTCGCTGTTCTTCGCGGCCATCTCAGGATCAGGCGCAGCCACTACCGCAGCCATCGGCGCAATCATGATCCCGGCCATGCTGGCCAAGGGCTACCCAGGAGGTTATACCGCCGCCAACCAAGCTGCTTCCGGCGCCCTTGGCGTCATTATCCCGCCCAGCATCCCACTGATTCTCTACGCTATTGCCGCTAATGTGTCCGTGGGGGACATGTTCATCGCAGGCATTCTGCCAGGCATTCTAGTCACTCTGACTCTGCTGATCTTTGCCTACTTCTTCGCCAAGGCCAATGGTTTGGCTGGGAGTATCGAAAAGAGTTCTTGGATGGACGTCCTGAGAGCGGGGCGCAAGGCTATCCTAGCAATCCTCATGCCCGTCATCATCTTGGGCGGCATCTACGGAGGCATCTTCACGCCGACTGAAGCCGCAGTCATCGCGGTGGCTTACTCTTTCCTAATTGGGTTTGTCATCTATAGGGAAATAAGCTGAACAGCCTGGTTGATATCCCAAGCAATCGGCTGTTACCAGCGCTATTGTGCTAAGCATCATCGGCGCTGCAGGGCTCTATGGGCGTATTCTTCAGCGGCTAAGGGTGCCTGACATAGTGTCTCAATTCGCAATATCGGCCATCGACAGCCCATTACTGTTCATTATCCTGGCCAATCTCCTGCTGTTGTTTGCAGGGATGTTTATTGAGGCAGCAGCGGCGATCCTGATCTTCGTGCCTATCCTGTTGCCCATTGCGATCAGCTTCGGATTCGACCCTGTCCACTTCGGGATCATAATGGTGGTCAACCTGGCCATGGGCATGTTCACCCCACCGGTCGGGCTCAACCTCTTCGTGGCATCCCAGATTGCTAATATTAGTATCGCTCGCCTCACCTGGGCCGTCCTGCCCTTCGTAGGAATCGTGCTCATCAATCTTCTGATCATCAGCCTGCTGCCTTTCCTGTCTACTTGGCTGCCTTCGCTGTAAACCCCTCCAAGGAGAGAAACTTTATGACCGTCGTAGAAAGTTTAACGCCACGCCATGGCCTCAGAGTACTGATTACCGCTGGTGCCAATGGTATCGGTTTAGCAATTGCTAAGGCCTTCCAGGAGGCGGGCGCACGAGTTCACGTCTGTGATATCGACACCCAAGCCTTGGCCTCGCTGCCGGAGGGCATCTCACACACTGTGGCTGATGTCAGCCAAGAAGAGGACGTCGACCGGCTGTTCCAAGATGTCGCCTCTCTGGGTGGGCTTGACGTCGTAGTTAATAATGCCGGCATCGCCGGGCCCACTGCGGGGATCGAAGAGATCGATAATGACGCTTGGACCCGCACCATCGACATCAATCTCAATGGTCAGTATCGGGTTGCTCGCCGCGCGACACCGTTACTGAAGGAAAGTCAGGGGCTGCTGATCAACCTGGCTTCGGTCGCAGGTCGCCTGGGCTTTGCCTACCGCACTCCTTATGCCGCCAGCAAATGGGCTGTCGTCGGACTGACCAAGAGCTTGGCTATCGAGCTCGGCCCGGAAGGAGTGAGAGTCAACGCAATTCTACCTGGCATTGTTCGTGGACCGCGTATTGAGAAGGTCATTGAAGACCGCGCGGCCAAGCGCGGGATTAGCTATGCCGAAATGGAGCAGGAAAATCTTTCTAAGATATCCATGCGACGCATGGTTGAACCCTCCGACATTGCCTCTATGGCCCTGTTCCTGTCAGCACCTGGTGGTACCAATATTTCAGGTCAGGCGCTGAGTGTCTGCGCCAATGTTGAATCTTTGTAACTGATATAGGAGTAGCCCCATGACAGCACGTATAGGAATTATCGGTGCAGGCTTGATTGGCCGGGCTTGGGCCATTGTTTTTGCTCGAAGCGGGATGTCTGTATGTCTCTATGATGTTGATGCTAGCGCTCTCAACCAAGTCCGAGACGGCATTCGTCAATCTCTTCAAGACCTACTACAGGCTGGCCTGGTTGAAGATGTTGAGGCTCCGCTATCTCTCATCCAGACAGAAAGCGATCTGGCACATGCCATGAAGGGTGTTGAGTACGTTCAGGAATGTGGGCCAGAAGACGTTGATGCCAAACGATGTATCTATACAGACCTTGAGTCGGTGGTGGCCACAGATACCGTGCTGGCAAGTTCTACCTCCGGCATCGCCGCGTCCCGGTTCACCGACGACCTGAAACACCCTGAGCGCTGCTTAGTAGCACATCCTGTCAATCCACCTTACTTGATTCCATTAGTCGAAATAGTTCCATCACCTGCCACTTCGGAAGGAGCGGTGAACCGCACCATGCAACTGATGGAACAAGCTCAGCAAATCCCGATACTGGTTCGTAAGGAAGTCCAAGGCTTCATTCTCAACCGTTTGCAAGGCGCATTGTTGAACGAAGCGCTACGCCTGTTTCGCGATGGCTATGTTTCCGCTGAGGATCTGGATAAGACAGTCAAACACGGGCTTGGCCTGCGTTGGTCGTTTATGGGGCCGTTCGAAACCATCGACCTTAATGCTCCTAATGGAGTCGTCGATTACGGCCATCGCTATGGACCACTTTACCGCGATGTTGACCGTCAGCGCAGCGATGATGATCCCTGGGATACCGCAACCCTGGCTGCCTTGGGCCAGGAACGCCGGGCTCAGCTACCTTCCGAAGGTCTAGCTGAGCGGCAAGCCTGGCGCGACCGACGCCTAATGGCGCTGATGGCCCATCAGCGCAATATCGATACCAAATAACTTTTCGACTTAACTAGGAGAAATTTCTAATGGCTAACAAACGTAAAGTTATTATCACCTGTGCCGTAACCGGTGCCATCCATACGCCTTCCATGTCGCCACACTTACCGGTGACACCTGAAGAAATTGCCGAGGCAGGCATCGCTGCTGCCGAGGCAGGCGCTTCCATACTTCACCTCCATGCCCGCGATCCCGATAATGGCAAGCCCACACAAGATCCATCTGTCTTCGAGCGGTTTCTGCCGCGTATCAAGAAAGCTACCGACGCGGTCATCAACCTTACCACTGGCGGCAGGCCGCATATGACAGTTGAGGAACGTATGCGGCCGGCCATGGAGTTTAAGCCTGAGCTTGCCTCTATGAACATGGGGTCGATGAACTTTGGGCTGTTTCCCATGCTTAACCGATATGAGAATTTTAAGCACGAATGGGAGCGTGCCCACCTTGAGAATAGTCGCGACCTGGTGTTCAAGAACACTTTCGCTGACATCGAGAAGGCCATGACACTTGGTGAAGAGAACGGCACCCGCTTTGAATGTGAATGCTACGATATTGGCCATCTTTACAATTTACGCAATTTGATGGATCGCGGCATTATTAGTGGAAAAGTCTTCGTGCAGAGTGTGTTTCGGCATCCTGGGCGGTATCGGCCCCCACCCTGAGGATGTTATGCATATGCGCCGAACCGCCAACCGCTTATTCGGAGATAGCTACGAGTGGTCAGTTCTGGGTGCCGGAAGCAGCCAGATGCGCATCGCTGCTCAGGCGGCAGCCATCGGCGGTCATGTTCGCGTCGGTCTTGAAGACTCGCTATGGCTTTCTCCAGGCAAGTTAGCCGAAAGCAACGCAGCACAAGTAACCAAAGTACGCGAAATTCTCGAAGGCCTTTCCTTTGAAGTAGCAACGCCCGACGAAGCACGCGAGATACTTCAACTTAAAGGTGGCGACCAAGTCGGCTTTTAGGGAGATTACTTAATGCCAGTGTATCGACTCGAAGGTAACGTTCCCGAAATAGCGCCAGGCGCCATGATGATGGAAGAAGCTACGCTGATCCGGCGTATTCACCATGCCCACGAAGTCTCTGTCTGGCCTGGCGCAGTGCTACGAGGGGATAATGAACCTATCACAGTCGGGTAGGGCAGCAATCTGCAAGATGGCTGTGTGGTACATACCGATCCTGATTACCCGGTCGACATCGGCCGCCAGATGACGGTAGGGCACCTGGCCATGTTACATGGATGTAAAATCGGCGACGGCGTACCAGTGGGCATGAACGCTACGCTACTTAATGGCTCGAAATTTGTGAGCATTGCATCATAGTTGCCGGTGCTTTGGTCACCTCGGGCAAACGATTCCCTCCGCGCTCCTTAATTGTGGGCGTGCCCGCTAAGGTTGTCAGAGAGCTAACCGATGGTGAAGTGCAAGGAGCATTAGATAACAGCAAGGTTTACGTGAAAAGATCGACCAGTATTGATCTCTTGAAAAGCTGTGAGAGTGAGGACGGTAATTCACCGCCTTTGGTTCTGTTGAATCGGGCTGTATATGATTTAGACGGCCCTTTGAGAGCGTGATGCATGAAAAGAAAATCCGTAACCTCCCGCGATGTGGCGAAGTTAGCCGGCGTGTCCCAGTCAGCAGTGAGTCGCAGCTTTTCGCCTGATGCCAAGGTGGCGGAGAAAACGCGTAAAAAGGTGATGGCGGCAGCCCGGGAACTAGGATATCGCCCCAACTCCATTGCGCGCTCGCTGATCACCAGATCGAGTCGTACCATTGCTGTGGTGACTTACAGTCTCGAAAATCCGTTCTATAGTGTCATTTTGGAAAAGGCGTCACGCTATTTTCAGCAACAGGGGTACCATCTTCTGCTTTTCTTTGCTCCGTCATATAGCGGTTTCGCCACGGTAATCGACGACATAATTAGAAGCCAAGTCGAGGGTGTGCTGATGCTGGCTATAACCATGGACAGCGCCCAGGCCGAGGAGGTAGTGGATTTTGGTATTCCCTTCGTTGTCATCAATCGTACGGTCAATTTTGATGGTATTAGCCAGGTCGGCAGTGACAACCACAGTGGAGGTTATTGGGCAGGTCACTACCTTTCCTCCCTTGGCCATCGTCGTATTGCCTATCTGGGAGGATTGCCAGGCTCTTCCACCGACCTCCAACGGCAAGCCGGCTTTCTAGAGGGGCTTGCCGCCGTGGGAGTGGATTGCCATGCGATGGAGGTAGGTAACTACCGTTACGCAGATGCCTGCCATGCAACGAGGCGCCTGTTTGCTAATCCAACACCACCGGATGCGCTTTTCTGTGCTAACGACCTGATGGCATTTGCTGCTATTGATACCTTGCGGCATGAATTGGGCATTGAAGTGCCTGATGACGTCTCGGTCATCGGTTTCGACGATATACCGATGGCGGCTTGGCCGAGTCATTCCCTGACGACCCTGAAACAGCCGGTGGAATTGATGGCCTTTAAGGCCACTGAGCTACTGATGGCGCAGATCAATCAGATCGATATTAATACGGAGCACATCATGCTCCCGGTAACGCCGATGCTGCGAAACAGCACCCGGCGCTCGGCACGCAATCCTGAGGAGAACCTAGAGGAGGCGAGCGATGTACATTATCCTAGCGCCAGATAGCTATAAGGATGCTCTCTCGGCTAGCGAGGCCGTCGGCGCGATCGCTGACGGTACTCATAGAGCTTTACCATCTGCAGAGTGTGATGCTTGCCCGATGGGCGATGGTGGGGAAGGTACTTTGGATGCTTTGATTGTCGCTACGGGAGCAGAGCGGCGATACCAGATGGTCCAGGGACCTTTGGGGCAACTTCGTCAGGCAGTGTGGGGCTGGCATCCCATTAATTGCACAGCTTATATCGAACTGGCTGAAGCGTGTGGTCTGCAGCACCTGGCGCCTCTGGAGCGCACGGCACTGCATAGCTCCACCCATGGGGTAGGTGAACTGATTATCGCCGCCCTTGACGCAGGTGCCAAGCGCATAATACTCATGCTGGGGGTAGTGCGACCAACGACGCGGGTGCAGGTATGCTGCAGGCTTTAGGGGCAAGATTGCTTGATGACCAAGAACGACCTCTGCCGCCCGGTGGGGCGGCTCTGATCAATCTTGCTCAAGTGGAGCTTGATGGGCTTGATTCGCGCCTGTCTGAGGTGATCGTTGAGACCGCAGTGGATGTAGATAATCCGCTGGTCGGTGAGCACGGCGCCAGTGTTGTATTCGGCCCTCAAAAAGGCGCTAGCGAAGAAGATGTAATCATATTGGATGCTGCGATCGCACATTTCGCCGACAAGGTGGCTGAGACTCTCGGAGAAGACTTTCGTGAATTACCCGGCTCAGGGGCGGCTGGAGGAATGGGGTTCGCGGCACATACATTTCTGAGAGCGGAGCTGCGTCCAGGTATAGAACTGGTGATGGCACAGTTAGGGTTTCGACAACGACTTGAGCGTGCCGATTTGGTCATTACCGGCGAGGGAAGGCTAGACGGTCAGAGCATGGCAGGGAAAACCCCAATTGGCATTGCCCGCTGCGCACAGGAAATGGGTGTTCCAGTAGTTGTGTTAGCGGGTAGCCTCGGTGAGGGATGGCAGTTGTCATATAACGAAGGCGTTACCGCTGCATTAGCTTTGGCCGATGGGCCGTTGGCACTGGACGAAGCTCTTTTACGCTGTGCAGAACTGCTATCA
Organism: Marinobacter sp. M1C; assembly: GCF_023314135.1. NCBI lineage: Bacteria > Pseudomonadati > Pseudomonadota > Gammaproteobacteria > Pseudomonadales > Marinobacteraceae > Marinobacter > Marinobacter sp. M1C. Next base: position 3,912,432 of record NZ_CP092289.1, on the reverse strand, counting down.
GATCGTGCAGAGAGCGTCGTGCGTTTATTTTACTCGGTATCACCACGGTTGTTGCCTAACGGCGATGGTATGCAACGCAAGCCGGCCCATCCAAGTTAAATACTGAGAGAGGTCTTCATGCCGGACTGTTACGGGACTAGCCAAATCTTGGGGGTCTCTCGCCATTCTGTGAATGAGCTACTGGGAGAGAATTGCGCTGTCAGCCCTGAAATGGCACTAAGGAAACACTGATTAATTCAGCTTGAGTTCATGCTTTGGTAAAAAATTAAACCTCCAATAGCCGCATTGACTAGGAATGATCATAAAGCAAACGAGTTTCGCCCAGGCAGAGTTTGCTGCCAAGAAAAAGACGACCCGCCGTGAGCGGTTTCTAGGCGAGATGGAACAGGTGGTGCCCTGGTCGCGGCGGCTGAAGGCGCTCTCACCCTATTATTATCCCGATTCCCGCGGCAAACGCGGACGCCCGCCAATTCTCCTGAAGCGCATACTGCGGATGCATTTTGTCCAGCAGTGGTATGCCCTGGCAGACGAGGCTCTGGAAGATGCCATCTATGACAGTCAGGCCCTGCGTGACTTTGTTGGCATCGGCTTAAGTGTGGAATCGGTCCCGGACGCCACGACCCTGCTGGAGTTTCGCCACCTGCTGGAAAAGTAGGCGTTGACTCAAGTGATCTTCGAACAGGTCAACGGTCATCTGGCCGACCGCGGCATGCTAATGCGCGAAGGTATGATCGTTGATGCCACTATTATTGCGGCACAGCCCTCCACCAAGAATAAAGCGAAGGCGCGAGATCCAGAGATGCACCAGACCAGGAAAGGCAACGAATGGTACTTCGGCATGAAGTGTGGGCTCTTAATAAAGTCGGTAACAAACATAATAGAGTTGGTAACTTCCGGCTTTGCAGCAAACCTTAAATCATAAGGTCACAAGGTTTATCAATTGCTTAGCCGATTACGGCCTAACCTTGATTCATTCGGTGAACGTGATTTGCAGCCCGAAAGTTACCAACTTTATTCTTTGTCGCTGTTTTTTTCAGTGCGGAAGGATGCGGGCTAGAGCGGCGTTCTGTTACCAACTTTTTATGATTCGACATGAAGGCGCATATTGGGGTTCTAGGGATTTTCCGTCCAAAAACGACAAAGTCCTCTGGAGACCTCGCCACCTCGCCTTGTAACCAACACTTAAACGCCAAGGGTGGGTCAGTTTTAAACCGGCGCTGACAATGCGGCGGATGGCGGCTTCAAGATCAGCCAGTAACAATACCTGTCGATAGTCGACTGGCTCTGTTAACGGGCCATCCGGTGCCAGATCCGGCCCGTGGACAATTTCCCAGCCATCTTCGGCGAACCACTCCAGGCATTGTTGTTCCGTAAGCGCCCATAAATCAGCACCTACACCCCAGCTCGTCAATTGCACACACTGAACGCCTCATTCATTCCACGAGGATTCAGTATGACCTCAACCGAAAAAGTGCACTTCTGGCAGCAGCAGATTAACGATTGGGAAGTGACCGACTTGTCTGGCAATGCTTTCTGCAAGCAACAGTCGCTGATTTATCATCAATTCGTTTATTGGCGCCAGAAGCTAACGTCTGGTAAAGGTTATCCGAAGCAGGCGCCGGCAGCCACCGGATTCACGCGGGTTATTTCTTCAGCTCCCCGCATCGGTGTTGATGCTGGCGACGCTGATGGCCTGACCGTATCCTTGCCCGGCGGTGTTTCCATCACCGGTTTGCACGCTGGCAATATCGAGTTGCTGGGCGCGGTGCTGAGGCAGCTGTGATGCGCCGCCGGTATTTGCGCCCGTCCTTGTCGTTGCCAGAGATTTATCTATATCGGGCACCGGTGGATTTCCGCAAACAGGCCAACGGCCTGGCGGTGCTGGTTGAGCAGGAGTTGGGCCATAATCCGTTCACCGGTGCGCTTTACGCCTTCACCAATCGGCAGCGGAATAAGATCAAGTGTTTAATGTGGGAAGACAACGGCTTTGTCCTCTATTACAAGGCCCTGGCCGAGGAGAAATTCAAGTGGCCGAAAGCCTCAGATGAGTTAATGGCACTGACCGGTGAACAGATTAACTGGTTGCTGGACGGCTACGATATTGCCCTGCTGAAAGGTCATAAAACTCTGCATTATGAGGCCGTTATTTAAGTCTTTTTACGTGCTTCAAAACGTTGTTTTTGCTATAATTTGCCCATGAAATTAAAGCCTGAACCCCTTCAAAAGCACCCGATATCAGCGGCCTAACGGCCGCTGAATTGCTGTCGGTGGTTGAAGGCCTTCAGCAAGAATTGGCGGCCAAGAAGGCGGCCGTTCAACAACGCGATCATTATATTCTGGTTCTTGAAGAACTGTTGCGCTGGAAACGGATTCAGCAGTTCGGCGCCAGCAGCGAGAAGTCCGCACACCAGATTCATCTGTTTGACGAAGCTGAGCTGGAAGTTGAGATTGATGCCCTGCGCGATCAGTTGCCAGACGATGTCAAAGAAGATGAGGCACCACCTGCGTCCCGTAAACGTCGTCAACGTGGCTTCTCGGATAAGCTGCTGCGTGAGCGCATCGAACTGACGCTCAGCGACGAAGACAAGGTCGGCGCCAGCAAAACCTTCTTCACCAAGGTCAAAGAAGAGCTGCAGTTCATCCCGGCTCAACTCAAAGTTCTGGAATACTGGCAGAAAAAGCCGTGTTCGAGCAGGATGGTGAAGAGCGCATCCTGGCAGCCACCCGCCCGGTTCATCCACTGGGCAAATGCACGGCCACCACGTCACTGCTGGCTTACGTCATTACCTCAAAATACGCCGATGGCCTGCCACTGTATCGTTTAGAGCACATGCTTAAGCGCTTGGGTCATGAGATCAGCCGCACCAGCATGGCACACTGGGTTATCCGCCTGGATGACGTGTTCAAACCGCTCATCAATCTGATGCGCGAAGTGCAAAACAGCAGTGACTACCTGCAAGCCGATGAATCCCGAATGTACGTTCTGAAAGAAGACGGCAAAACGGCGCAGTCTGATAAGTGGATGTGGGTCACCCGCGGTGGCCCGCCAGGGCAACCGTCGGTTCTGTTTGAATACGACCCTTCACGGGCGGGCAAAGTGCCGGTACGTCTGCTTGACGACTTTAAAGGCATTCTGCAAGCCGATGGCTATTCGGGTTACGGCAGGTGTGTCGAGATAACGACATCACCCGAATCGGTTGCTGGGATCACGCCCGGCGTAAGTTCGTGGAGGCCACCAAGGCCACCAAGGCGGCCAAGCCTCAAGGCAAAGGCAAACCCACGAAAGTCTCCAAAGCCGATGTGGCCCTTAGCCACATCAACAAACTCTACGCCATCGAACGCAAGATCAAAGAATTGAGTGTAAGCGAGCGTTACCGCATTCGTCAGGAACTGAGTGTGCCCGCATTAAAAACACTGAAGACTTGGCTGGAGACCAACGCGGGCAAGGTCGCAAAGGGCACTCTGACACGCACCGCGATGGATTATACGTTGAACCAATGGCCCACCCTGGTGGGTTACTGCGAACGGGGCGACCTGCAGATCAGCAACGTGCTGGCCGAAAACGCCATCCGTCCGTTCGCTCTGGGCCGAAAAGCATGGCTTTTTGCAGATACCTCGCAGGGCGCCCGTGCCAGTGCAACGTGTTACTCCCTGGTCGAGACCGCGAAAGCGAACAACCTGGAACCCTCGGTTTATATCCAGCATGTTCTGAAGCGCGTTGCTGATGCTGACACGCTGGAAAAGCTGGAGGCACTTCTGCCGTGGAACGTCGACCTGGAGCGAACTTCAAAAAAAGTGCCGCAGATCGGCTGAGGACAAGTGGGTCGATTTAAGGGCGCTTACATCCCACCGGTGATAAAACTCAAATTGTGGTGTTATAGAAATTTTGAAAACAACCGAATACCGCGCTCCCCCCCGGTGGCCAAACTCGGTGATAAGGACCCGTAACGCCATGTAGTCTTCAGAGATAGTTAGCTGGGAAAGGACAGTCCAATGGGTGAGGTTAGTCGGAAGTGCCCGTACTGCGCGGAAGAAATAAAGGTCGAGGCGATAAAGTGTAAACACTGTGGCTCAGAAGTTGATCCTTTATCCAAAGAACAGAAGAAGCGGATAACGCGTGACGCAGCAAAGGCTAATTACGTTCCTTACCCTGTAGTGTTTTTAGTTTTTATCGTTATTGGTTTCTGGATTTACTTTCAGGCTAATGATGGCGGTTCATCGACAAGCTCAATCGCTCCGGGTGCATTAGAACCGCCGGTTGCGATGGAGATTGCACATTGGGGTGACTATCAATCCACGAATGGATGGAAATGGAAGGTTTTCATCACTCCTGAAAATATATCCCGTAATGAATTGATCACTGTTGCGAGGAAAACGTTCGCAAAACACCCCAATGTCAGATCCCGGTTTTTTGATGATTCTGAGAAGATTCAAGAATACATCGACGCCGAGAATTTCCTTTGGGACACGACCGGTACCGTTGTCCAAGCTGATTTTCCAACAGAGTGGCGAAAGCAGCATTTAATAGCGATTATCAACGATAGATCTACTGCGGGGTATGGTCGCTGGGAGTTGGTGTGAAGTGGTTGAATGGATGTGACCAGCCCAGTTAAGGAATAATACCCTGAACCTGGAGAACCTACATGACCACAAGAAAGCTGTACTCAAAAGAATTCCTGATTACGCATGTTGATCAGCCACCATTCCGCCAGCTTGACCTATACTGGGGTTATGTCCAGTAGAGGAGTCGACGTCATGGCACGCAACCCAATCCAGTTCCAGCCCGGCTTGTCATTACCGGCGTTTCTTGAGCAGTACGGCACGGAAGCACAGTGCCAAGCAGCCCTCTTTCAGCATCGCTGGCCCAAGGGCTTCGTGTGCCCTGAGTGTGGTAATAGGTAAGCGCCAATAAATCAGCACCTACATTCCGGCTCACCGATTGCACACACTGACTTCCTCACCCATTCCATGAGGAATCAGCATGACCCCAACCGAACGAGCGCACGTCTGGCAGCAGCATATCACTGAGTGGCAAGTCTCCGGCGTGTCCGGCAGCGCTTACTGCAAGCAACAGTCGCTGGTTTACCATCAATTTGTTTACTGGCGCCAGAAGCTAACCCCGACTGACGACTCTCCAAAGCAGGCGCAAACGGTCACCGGGTTTGCTCGGGTCGTTTCTGCTCCTGGCGCTGGCATCGGCGGAGCCGATGGTCTGACCGTGTCACTGCCCGGCGGTGTCTCCATCACCGGTTTGCACGCCGGCAACATCGAGTTGCTCGGCGCTGTTTTGAGACAGCTGTAATGCGCCACCGATATTTGCGCCCGTCCTTGTCGTTGCCAGAGATTTATCTGTACCGGGCGCCCGTGGATTTCCGCAAGCAGGCCCAGGGCCTGGCGGTCTTGGTTGAACAGGAGCTGGGTCATAATCCGTTTACCGGAGCGCTCTACGCCTTCACCAACAAGCATCGGAACAAGATCAAGTGCCTGATGTGGGAAGACAATGGTTTTGTACTCTATTACAAGGCGCTGGCCGAGGAGAAGTTCAAGTGGCCTAAGGCCTCAGATGAGCTGATGCCACTGACGGGGGAGCAGATCAACTGGTTGCTGGACGGCTACGATATTGCCTTGTTAAAAGGGCACAAAACCCTGCATTATGAGGCCGTTAATTAGCTCTTTTCTCGTGCTTCAGGGCGTTGTTTTTGCTATACTTTGTTCATGAAATTAAAGCCTGAAGCACCTTCAAAAACACCCGATATCAGCGGCCTTTCAGCCACTGAATTACGGTCGGTTGTCGAAGGTCTTCAGCAGGAACTGACCGCCAAGAGCGCTGAAATCCAACAGCGCGATCAAGAGGTCAAACAGCGTGATCACACCATCCAGATTCTCGAAGAACTGCTGCGCTGGAAACGGGTTCAGCAGTTCGGCGCCAGCAGTGAGAAGTCCGCACACCAGATTCATCTGTTTGACGAAGCCGAGCTGGAAGTTGAGATTGATGCCCTGCGCGATCAGTTGCCAGACGATGTTGCAGAGGAAAAAGCACCGCCGGCCTCCCGTAAACGTCGTCAGCGTGGCTTCTCGGATACACTGCTGCGCGAGCGCATCGAACTGACCCTCAGCGACGAAGAAAAGGCGGGAGCCAGCAAGACCTTCTTCACCAAGGTCAAGGAAGAGTTGCAGTTCATTCCCGCTCAACTGAAGGTTCTTGAGTACTGGCAGGAAAAAGCCGTGTTCGAGCAAGATGGTGAAGAGCGTATCCTGGCCGCCACCCGCCCGGTTCATCCACTGGGCAAGTGCACGGCCACCACGTCTTTGCTGGCTTACATCATTACCTCAAAATACGCCGATGGCCTGCCTCTGTATCGTCTGGAGCACATGCTCAAACGCCTGGGCCATGAGATCAGCCGCACCAGCATGGCACACTGGGTTATCCGCCTGGATGACGTGTTCAAACCGCTGATCAACCTGATGCGCGAAGTGCAGAACAGCAGTGATTACCTGCAAGCCGATGAATCCCGAATGTACGTTCTGAAAGAAGACGGTAAAACGGCGCAGTCTGATAAGTGGATGTGGGTCACCCGAGGTGGCCCGCCAGGGCAACCGTCGGTTCTGTTTGAATACGACCCATCACGGGCGGGAAAAGTGCCGGTGCGTCTGCTCGACGACTTTAAGGGCATTCTGCAAGCCGATGGTTACTCTGGCTATGGCAAAGTCTGCCGGGAGAACAACATCACTCGAATTGGTTGCTGGGACCACGCGAGACGTAAGTTCGTGGAAGCTATCAAAGGGTCCAAGCCTCAAGGTAAAGGCAAAGCCACAAAGGTCTCCAAGGCCGATGTAGCTCTAAGCCATATCAACAAACTCTACGCCATCGAGCGTCAGATCAAAGAGCTGAGTGAAGGCGAGCGTTATCGCATCCGTCAGGAGCTGAGTGTGCCCAGACTGGCGTCATTCAAGGCCTGGCTTGAGGCCAATGCCGGCAAGGTCGCCAAGGGCACGATGACTCGCAAGGCCATGGATTATACGTTGAACCAGTGGCCCACTCTGGTCGGCTACTGCGAGCGAGGTGATCTGCAGATCAGCAACGTGCTGGCCGAAAACGCCATCCGCCCGTTCGCTCTGGGTCGAAAAGCTTGGCTATTTGCAGATACCTCACGGGGCGCACGTGCCAGTGCAACGTGCTATTCCCTGGTCGAGACCGCTAAGGCAAACAGTCTGGAGCCCTCGGCGTATATCCAATATGTGCTGGACCGCATTGCCGAAGCAGACACGCTGGAAAAGCTGGAAGCATTGCTGCCGTGGAGTGTAGATCTGGAGCGGACTTCAAAAAAAGTGTCGCAAATCGACTGAGGGCAAGTGGGTCGATTTATTGGCGCTTACGGTAATAGCACAGGCTGTCGACTGTCCCGAGGGCACTACCAGTGCCACCGCTGCCACCATCAAACCTCGCTGACGGCCGGCACCATCTTTCATGCGACACACCTGCCGTTGACCCTCTGGTTCCTGGCCATTTATCTGCTGACCCAGCGCAAGAGTGGTATCTCGGCACTACAACTGTCCCGGGAGCTTGGGGTCGCCTACAACACGGCCTGGAAACTCAAGCACAAGCTGATGCAGGTCATGCATGAGCGCAACCAGGGAGAGAAGCTCTCCGGGCGCATTGAGATTGATGACGCCTACCTGGGCGGTGAACGGCCGGGAAAGCGCGGTCGCGGCGCTGAGCACACGTTCCCGTTTGTGGCCGCCGTACAAACCGATGAGGCGGGCCATCCGCAGCGTGTTCAGCTACGACGTGTGAGCGGTTTTAGCCTTGTCGAGATACGTCGCTACGCCCAACAGGCCATTGCGCCCGGAAGCCAGGTCATCAGTGACGGCCTATGGTGTTTCCGGGCCTTCGACACTCCCATCTACAGCCATGACCGCCACATCACCGGGGGTGGGCGTGCCAGCGTGAAGAATCCTGAGTTCAACTGGGTCAACACCCTGCTTGGCAACGTCAAGAACGCGATCACCGGTACCTACCATGCCATCCGTGGGCAGCATGCCCCTCGCTATCTTGCCGAGTTCGAATACCGCTTCAACCGGCGCTACGACCTCAAGGCCATGCTTCCACGATTTCTGACGGTGGCAACCCGGACACCACCGATGCCTTACCGGCTGTTGAAGATGGCTGAAGCTTATGCGTAATCAGGAAAGAATTTAAGCTGGACGCCATCAGCCTTGTACTGGAGCAGGGATATTCAAGGGCCCACGCGGCGCGCAGTCTGGAGATCAACCCAAACATGCTGGGGCGTTGGATAAAAGAGCATGAATCGGTCGATGGGCAGGCTTTCAGAGGGAACGGCAAACTGACCGCTGAACAGTTGGAAATTCGTCAGTTGCGAGAAGAAAATCGCCGTTTGAAAATGGAGAAAGACATCTTAAAAAAAGCGACGGTCTTCTTTGCCAAGGAAACGCATTAAAGTACGCGTTCATCACCCAGCATAAGAAGACCTGGCCGGTCGACGTAATGAGTCGGCTCTTGGGTGTCAGTCGCAATGCCTATTATCGCTACTGCCAACGTCAACGCGAACGGCTGCCGAATGCGGAGCACGAGGCGATGATTGAGGCTGTGAAGGAGGTCGCTCAAAGTAGCGACAAGAGCTATGGCTCCAGGCGGATGAAGCACGCTCTGAACGCCCTGGGCTATCCAGTGGGTCGGCGAAAGGCGCGGTCGCTGATGCGTGAAGCAGGCGTTAAAGCCCGGTACCGGAGGAAGTTTAAGGTAACCACCAACAGCGACCATAAACAGCCGGTGTTCGACAATGTACTGGCACGAGACTTTAGCGCTGCTGAGCCTGATCAGGCGTACGTCGGTGACATCACTTACATCTGGACCCGAGAAGGCTGGCTGTATCTGGCGGTCTTCATCGATTTATTCAGCCGGCGGATAGTCGGTTGGAGCATGGCGTCACGGATGAACGCCAAGCTGGTGACAGACGCCCTGAACATGGCCATCTGGCAGCGGCAACCGAAACCCGGTTTAATCATCCATTCGGATCGAGGCTCTCAATATGCCAGCAACGCTTATCGGCGGTTGCTGTACGCAAACGGCTTCGTTGGTAGCATGAGCCGCAAAGGCGATTGCTGGGACAACGCGGTCGCCGAAAGCTTTTTTGCGAGCTTGAAAAAGGAGCGTGTGCAGTGGCGAAGCTACCAGACGCGCATCGAGTCACAGCGGGATATTCTGGATTACGTTGTGATGTTTTATAACAGTCGACGCCTGCACTCTACGCTGGGTTATATCAGCCCGATGGGTTACGAAGCGGCCGCTGTTGAACTGAGGAAAGCAGCTTAACTGGGTTGTCACAAAGTGCTTGACCACTCCAGATCCGGTGGTTCGCTTTGAGACGCCGCCTGGCAAACAGATGCAGGTCGACTTTACGACCATTTCCCGTCACCGGCGCTGTTCTGGAGTCAGTGCCTTGCCTTTTGGCGTCACCCCCTCACGCTCTTCGGCCAGTTTCTGAACCCATCGTCGCAGAGCGCTTTCACCCATGCCCAAGGACGTGCAGGCCTGTGTAAAGGAGTATCCTTGGTCAAGTACCAAACTAGCAGCTTCTTGCTTGAACTCAGGCGAAAAAGAACGTCGTTTTTTGGTCATCAGACACCTCGTTTAAGATGGCAATATTACCACCTACGTTGGTGTCCGGAATCATTGAACCACTACATTATGCCCCCGGTAAAGAGCGGTGGTGGTTAAAAATGGGGGGATAACCAATTGATCCGGAGCCACAGGAGGGAGTTTGAAGGTTTACACAATCGACCCAAGAGCAGATGTATGACCACGCAGCAAACAGTCGGCAATCATTTTCAACGGTTTCTTGAGATCTTCTGCATGAGGAATACGACCGAGACTGATCCGCAAGGCGAGTGGGGGCGCAGATTGTTCATCAATTAAGAAATGTGAGGCTGGCGAAACTTGTATCCCTTTACGGGAAAGCTCAGCGGCAATGTCATTGGAGCGAACCAAACCTGTAGAAACCCACACGTGATATGAAGGCGCTTCCTGAGGCAGGGTCATGGATGAGCCAAACAGCTGATGGGCGATTTTTATCCTCCGCGCGGCTTCATCCTGGTGAAGCCGCACACAGTGTTCGGCTTTCCCGGAAACGATCAGTTGTGTGGCGATAGCTGCCTGCAGCGAAGGCTCAGTCCAAGCAAGCATGAACATCGCATCGCGTATCCGTGATATTAAACTGCGTGGGGCGGCAACATAGCCGACACGCAAACCGGGTGCGATGGTCTTGGATAAGCTGGTGACGACAATCACACCCTCCGGCCAGAGGGTAGCCAAAGGTAACACTGTATTACCTGAGAAGAGTCCGTAGATGTCGTCTTCAATGATTGGCACTACCTGTGCGCGCGCGGCCTTTATTAGCGTCAAGCGACGTGGAGCGGAAAGTGTGGCTGTAGTGGGATTATGGATAATGGGCGTGCATACGATGGCTTTAGGTGCATGCTGTGCAATCAAGGCGGGAATCGAGTCTGCGTCGAGCCCTTCTTGGTCCAATTCTATACCTATCAGTCGCAGGCCCAGTAACTGGCCGATACGACGAAGCCCCGTGTAGTTGAGCTGCTCACAGAGAATGGCATCACCGGGACGAGTTAGAGCTAGTAGAGCAACGATAAGCCCTTCATGGGCACCTTGGGTAACTAGCACCTGATCGGGATCGACTGAGAAACCACGCAAAGAAAGCCAAGCGCTGCCAGCTTTACGATTCGAAAGACTGCCAGGTATCGGTTCATAGTCAAAGACGCCGTCTCCGGTGGAGACCTTAACCATGTCGCGCAGATTTTCCTGAAGCAGCTCTGCAGTAATCGATACTGGTGGAGTATTCAGGGAAAAATCGATTAAACCCTTGTCGTCCTGTAGAGGGGGCTGAGAGGCAGAATGCGGCGAGCTGTTGATATAGGTGCCACTGCCGGCCCGGGCCGAAACCAGTTCCTTGCGTGAGGCAATATTAATCGCCTTGGTCACAGTAGCAATAGTGACATTGAAGTATTTGGCAATTTCCCTCTGTGTGGGCAGCCGCATGCCGGGTAACAGTTTTCCTTCTGCTATCCCCTGCTCAATTGTCGACACGATAACGGCATATTTTCTACTGCATTCCGCATAAATTATTGGCGACCATTCCGCCATCGATATTGAGCTAGGAACACCAACCGCCCGCGCAGCAAAAGAGTCTTTCTTTTTCTCTGTCTGTTTATGGTTCTGCAAATCCATCAATGCTCCTAGGCTACCAACCTATAGTGAATAATGTAGAGCCTGGAATATACATTAACGCCAGTAATACCAGTAGTATGCATAGTGCAAAAGGCAGGGCGCCTTTGAAAACCTGCATTACAGGAACTTTGCTGATAGCGCTGATAACGAATAAGTTGAGCCCTATGGGTGGGGTAACTACAGCCAATTCCATGTTTAGTATTAGTAGGATAGCGAAATGCATCAGGTTGATGTCCACAGCTATGAGAATCGGTACCAATATTGGCATGACGATTAGAATAACCGAGATTACTTCCAAAAACATGCCGAGCACCAAGAAGAATAGCATTAACACTGTGAGCAGTTGCCAGCCTTCAAAATTCAGAGCTGATATTGATTGAAAGATAGTGTGAGGAAGACGTTCCGCTGTTAATGCATAGCTAAAAAGGCTTGCTCCGGCGAGGATCAGCATGATCATACCAGCGGTGGACGCCGACACAGTAAGCATGGCCGGTAACTTTTTAAGTGGGACCTTATAGATAAATAAAGCTAGGAATAGGGCATAGATGCAAGCAACTGCTGCGGCTTCGGTGGGTGTAAAATACCCGGAGTAGATGCCGCCAAGAACAATGACCGGCAATATAAGAACGCCGCCTGCCTCCTTGGTGCACTGCATCCGTATGCGGAAGGATTGACGTGGTGCAGGTTTGGCGCCCGAACGTACACCCATTACAAAGGCAAACAATATTAGAACGCCAGATAACGTCAGGCCAGGAATAATAGCGGCCTTAAAGAGGCCTCCGATAGAGGTGTCAGTCACCATGCCATAGATGATCAATGGGATTGATGGGGGCAAGATTATTCCGAGCCCGCCAGCTGTAGCAATGAGCCCGACCGATAAATTGCGGTTATACCCACGCTTCAGCATTTCGGGTATTAATACCGAGCCTACCGCTGCTGCAGTTGCAGTAGAAGAGCCGCAAATCATCGAAAAAAATAGGGTCGCCATCACTGACACCACAGGCAAGCCACCACGATAGTGTCCTATCCAGGCGTCGACCATTTGGATTAACTTGGCCGTTGCACCGCTACGATTAAGGATTTCGGCCGAAAGAATAAAGAAAGGTATTGAAATTAAAGTGTTAGAGTTTAGAGCGCCGAAAAAATAGGACGCAAAGGTGCTAGGGAACGAACCTTCCGAAATCATATAGGCAAGGCCTGTTAGTGCCAATACGAAAGCCACAGGTGTGCCTATGATTAAGCCAATACTAAGTACACTGAATGTAGGAAACATGAGGTGTCAGACCCCCTCTTCAAAGCCAATTTTTATATTTTATAATGTAAAGCTCATCGGTCCGTTGGCAGTGTCTGGCAAAAGACATATATTCTGCTCGAATTATCATTCGTGTACGATTCAGTAGGCTCAGAATTACATTGCGCTGGCCTCCTGCTCATAATCTATCGTGACCTTCCGCGGTCCTTGACGAATTATCTCAATTAAGCAGGACATGGAATGAATCAACATCAGCGAGCCACCTATCGGCATGATTAATTGCGGAACCCACATGGGAATGCTGATGGTTCCTATCGTGTGGTCCCCGAAAAGCAGGCTTTCCTTCACGAGCATGTAGCCTGAGTAACACAACATGCCAGCCATGAATGAAACGGAAATATTACTGATTATTTGCAGGATATAAGCTTGCCTTGGTGGACAAACCAATAGGAAAATGTCGACACGAACGTGAACATTTCGCTGGATACCGATTCCAGCTGTTAAAAAGATAGACCAGACCACGAGAAACGTGGCCAGCTCGTAAAGGCCGCTAAGGCTACCGCCGAAAGCGCGGATGATGATCTGGGCGAAGACAAGGATGACTGCGGCCAGCAATAGCAGGCCGCCCAATTGTTCTTCGGCCCAGCCAATCCACCTCAGCAGACCGCGCCAAAAATTACTCACTACTGGCTATCCTTGCTGTTACGTATTTGCTTAATAAGTTTTTTGGCTTCGCTGCTCTGAGCTTTCTCCGCAGCCTCTGCAATGGGCTCCCACTTTTTTAGTACTTCCTCTGAGGGTTCGTACCAAGTAAGGCCTTTGTTGGCTAGAGTCTCTTCCCAGTGCGCGATGTTTTCCAGGGCTCGCTCGCGGTTCCACTGAGTGGTTTCCTCGGCAGCACGCATGAAGCCGGCTCTCTGCTCCTCGCTCAGCTTGTCTAGGGTTTTGGTATTTGCGACGAAGGCATAGCCGCCAGTGCCGAGAATTATTTTACTACCGGATGCCAGCACCTCATCCCATTTTGCTGGGCCGGCATAAGTAGGCGTAGTAATGACTGAGTCGGCAACGCCTTGTTGCAAGGCGAGGTAAACCTCAGTGGCGGGAATCGATACCGAAGAGGCTCCTGCGGCTGCGAGTGCGGCCTCCAAAGGGCGAGACGGAGCTACACGTACCTTGCGGCCCTTCAGCTCGGCCGGGGTCTTGATAGGTTCGCCATCACTGAGCAGATAGACCGGACCATCATGCCAGATACCCAGACCTGTCATTCCCCTGGATGACAGCCTCCCTAGTAATTCGTCCCCGATTTTACCGGCGAAGATATTGATGGCCTGCCCAGGAGTCTCGAACAGTAGCGGTTGGTAGAGAGCATCCCAAGCTGAGTCAATGCTAGAGAAGTAGCTAGTGTAGGGCGCGATGATATCAACCTGGCCTCGTGCCACTGCTCGAATCTCATCCTTCGTTGGTATCAACTGACCGCTCGGAAAAACCTGCACAGTAACGGTGCCATTGGTGTACTTATTCACCAACTCGGCGAACTTGTTGGCGCTCTGGCCTTTGATGGCGGTTTCGGGGGCCTCGTGAGCAAAGCTCAACGTAATATCGGCAGCATACGTCGTTGAAAGCATTGCCGTGGTGCACAGCAAGGTAGCGGCAAACCTTCTTAGATATATGAACATGATTTTTCCCTTTTTGTGATTGTTAGGAGTTTATTGTCCGTTAATCATATATGTCATTTCGTCTGGCAAAAATTTTCGAGAAATACTATTCCAATGCCACATTTGTGACTACTGAGCATACTGCACGTTAGCGACACAGCAGGTCAATACTTTATTTTTGCATCATTGTACTGCTCGGAAATTCCAGGAAAGTGCTGATTAATTATCGAGAGGCGGCAGTTTATTGAAAGCCAACGAAATTTTACCTAAGGAATAACCTACTTCCTCGTTCAGTATTCAACGGCCTAATTATCGGCGATAAAATTGTTGGTTTTTTGCCCTAATTCCGCTTTCCTGGCGGACTTTAGATGCTTTGGGAAGGGGTCGGCATGCGTGCCAGAAGAGCTTCTCTATTGTGTGGAACAGGTGCACGGCCTTAAGTTACGCCAAGCCCCCTAGGTGCGCTTTTTCAGGATGCCAGGGAGTGGGCCTTGGCGATGAGTAGCGCTGCATTCATGAGGCTGCCGTCGGGTATTCTGGCTCTTTGGCTGAAGCCTTTAAAAGGCGCTGCACGATCAAGAGGCGTGTTTTTAATTTCGCCCTATCTAGGATTTTGATTAAAAGACTCGCGTAAAAAAATATTAATACTAGTTGTTTTTTAATATTGTACTAAGTAGATTTGAATTTCATTTCCTTCTAGCTCTGAGGTGTATAGTGATCCAGCCCAGTAACAAAGAGTTGATTGATGGCGAACTCTACGTGCCCGGCCTAGCGGCCGAATATGTTTCGAAGAAATATGGTGTCCCACTCAGCGATATCGCCAAGCTAGCCTCAGCTGAGAACCCACACGGCGCTTCGCCTCTTGCAGTGGAGGCGGTTGAAGATGCTCGCTCACGACTTTACATTTATCCAGACTGGACGGCTCGCGCGTTGCGTACCGCCATTGCGGAAAAGTACGATTTCGATCCGGATTGCGTCGTATGTGGTTCGGGAGAAACCGAAGTCATTTCCATGGTGATTCGTGCCTTTGCCGCGCCCGACGAAGCGGTTCTGATGCACAAACCCTGTTTTCCGTTGTACCGCATCTACTCGAACTGCGAAGGCCGTCGCCCCATCTATGCCCCGATGGGGTCGGATTTCGAATTCGAGATGGATCAATATATAGAATTGCTAAAACAACGACCGAAAATCGCCTTTCTAACCAGCCCGCACAATCCGTCCGGTCGGTTAGTGGATGAAGCCACTGTGCGCCGTGTATGTGAGGCTGCTGACGAGGCCACTCTTGTTGTACTGGACGAAGCCTATATCCACTACAGTGAGACTGAAGGCGGTATGCACCTGCTGCGTGAATACCCGAACCTGATTGTACTGCGCACAATGTCTAAGGCTTTCGGCTTGGCCGGCCTGCGCGTCGGCTTCGCTATCTCCAACAACCGGAAGCTCATCGAACCGCTACTCCGCATAAAACCAACCTGGAACATCGGACAGATGCAAGTCGCCGGTGGTGTGGCAGGCATTAATGATGACGCCCATGTTGCCCGCGCCGTGAAGACAGTGGTTGAGAATCGCTCCTACGTCGAGAGTGAGATGGCGAAACTTGACCGATTCCGTATAGTGCCAGGCTCACGTTCCAACTTCTTTCTGACTGAGATTCTTGATCCATCGTTGGGCGCAACGCGTGTATTCAACGAACTACTGCAGCGCGGCGTAATCGTCAAAGATGGCAACGATATCATTGGGCTGGGCGATAGGTATTTGCGTGTCGATGTAAACCTCAAGAAGCATATGGACCGGTTTCTTTGGGCCCTGTCAGAAATCCCACAAGATTAAGGATTTTTCTTATGACAAAGCAGGCGATTGTGATTGGTATTGATGTTGGCGGTACTTTTACTGATGCCATAGCGTTCGATCCAGGTTCGGGCCAAATCCTGGCTGCCTTTAAGCTCCCTTCAACGCCAGTCGACCCTGCGGATGCAGTGATTTCAGCACTGCAGCGTATTGCTAAGTCGCATGACCTTAGAGGCGCTACGGTCTGCCATGGCACAACCGTCGGCACCAATACGCTGATCGAGCGCAAGGGCGCAAAGGTTGGGTTGATCGCCACGCAGGGCTTTACCGACGTAATCGAGTTGCGGCGGCAAAACCGCCCCAACTTGTACGACCTGTCGGCTAAGGTTTCCGAACCGCTAGCACCTCGTCATCGGCGCTTTGGTGCCGAAGAGCGAATGGATGCAAAGGGTAAAGTGGTTTCTCCGCTCTCCAATGTGAGCGAACTGATAGCTGCCCTGCGTGACACTGATGCCGATGCCTTCGCTATATCCTGCTTACACTCATATGCTAATACCGAGCATGAAAAGGCCATTGGTGAAGCAGTGAGGGAGGTCTATCCGGACGCCTTCATCACGATGTCTCATGATGTTTGCCCAGAATTCCGCGAGTACGAACGCACCAGTACTACTGTAATAAATGCGTATATAGGCCCTTCGGTTGAGCGCTACATCCAGCGACTGGTATCGACTGCCGCGGAAATGGGCATTGCCGATTTTATGATTATGAAGTCTAACGGGGGGCTGACTTCGCCGGATAATGCCCAGCGATACCCAGTACACCTGATAGAGTCGGGTCCGGCGGCAGGCATAATTGCCACGACGGCCTATGCTCAGGCTACCCATCGGCGAAACGTTATTGCTTTCGATATGGGTGGCACCACCGCCAAGGTGGGCGTGGTTTACGATTACCGGCCCACGATAACAGATGAGTTCCATGCCGATCACCTCATAGAGGGGCGAAACGTCGGAGGTTATCCGATCCGCAGCGCCGTGCTTGATATCATTGAAGTTGGTGCCGGCGGAGGCAGTATCGCCTGGATCGATAGCGGCGGTGTGCCAAAGGTTGGCCCGGTCAGCGCTGGTGCCGACCCGGGGCCCGCCTGTTACAACGGTGGTGGAGAGCTACCGACGGTAACCGATGCCCACGCGGTGATTGGTACGCTAAGTGCTGAGACCTTCGAGGGAACCGGAGTTGCCTTCTCACGCGAGTTGGCCGTCGAGGCAATCGACACCCATATTGCCAAGCCGATGGGCTGGACAGTCGCTCGCGCCGCCCATGCCATTATTGCTATTGCCGTCGCCAATATGACAGAAATGGTGCGTCTAGCCACTGTACGTCGTGGCTTGGATCCAAGAGAGTTCTCCATTCTAGCGTCGGGTGGTGCGGGCCCCTTGCATGCGGCTGCTGTTGGCCATGAAGCGGGGGTCAAGGAAGTCTTGATACCTCCATATCCAGGCATCTTCTCGGCACTGGGCGCTATGCTAGGAGAGATCCGCCATAATCTTTCGACTACGCTACTGGGGAACTTGCCCGAGTTGGATCCACAGCTCATTGCATCCTCGTTTGCTGGTTTGGAAAATAAGGCGAAGCAATTATTGGAGCGAGAAACCGCCGGTAAAGGTTACTCGACTTTACAGCGCTTCGCCGACCTACGGTTCGCAGGCCAGTTGTCCGAATTGCGAATTCCGTTGGGCAAGAGCGGGCAGCCGCTGCCAGAAATCGTGGAGATCGATACCAGCTTTCGCGAGGCTTATACAGCTGAGTTCGGCTTCGACTTGGAAAATGCGACTGTCGAGCTAGTATCTCTGCACTTGATGGCCGAGCTGCCTATGAAGGCGTCAGCTGATGGAGTCTTCGCGACGAAGGTTGATATTCCGGCACGCGAGCCGAGAGCCTATGAATACCGCCACTATATCGAAGCCGATGGTACTGAGCGCGATATACCGGTCTACCGTAGCGCCGATTGTATCGGTAGTGATCTACAGGGCCCACTTCTCATTGACCACTCCGGTTCAACCGTCTGGGTCCCAGGAGGGCAAGATGCTTCTATCGGTGCGGATGGCAGTGTTTCTTTTCGAATAGAAGGAGCTTGACTCATGGAGTCTTCCCATACTGACGTTAATGCCTCAGTGCTTGAGCGTGATCCGGTAACATTTGAAGTCGTGAAAAGTGCGTTGTATGCGATCTGCGCTGAAATGAAGAGCATCATTATGCGTACATCGTTTTCTCCTCTGCTCAGCCTGTCAGCGGATTTGTCTTGTGCACTCTTAGATGAACGTTGCAATGTTATAGCTCAGGGTGAGGATATCCCCGTGCATCTGGGCGCAGCCCGCTTCACCGGTCTGGCAGCTCTGGCACGTTACCCAGTCGAGACCTGGCGCGAGGGAGACGGTGTTCTGCTCAATGATCCCTACGAGGGCGGTACACATCTTCCGGATATGTCGCTGCTGACGCCGATTTTTTTAAAAGGTCTGCATGTCGGCTTCGTACTTAGTCGAATCCACTGGCCGGATGTCGGAGGCATTGCCGCGGGTAGTTCTAGCGTCTGTGACGAAATCATCAAGGAAGGTTTACGCGTACCACCAATCAAAATTATCGAGGAAGGTGTAGTTCGCGGGGACATACTGCGGTTAATTCTCGCTAATGTGCGGGTGCCAGAAGACCGCAACGGCGACTTCCAAGCAGCCTTGGCCGGCCATGCGCGGGCTACGGAGCGGGTGGTAAAATTATGTGAGCGCTACGGCACCGAAACAATCGTCAAAATCATGGGAGATACCCAGCGCTATAGCCGTCGCTTGGTAGAGGCCAGGTTGACTGAGCTTCCGGATGCAGAAGTGTTCCATGAGGAGACCTTGGATGGTGATGGTATCTCTGCCAATGCCGCACCGTTGGTAAAAGTCCGTATTCGCAAGACCGGCGCAAACATGACGTTCGACTTTACCGGCTCTTCTCCGTGCGTTGCCGGGCCGATCAACGCACCATTACCAGTAACCGCCTCGGCGGTATATTACACAGTGTTAAGCTTTCTTGGCGGCACCATTGCGCCAAATTCGGGTGTCTATGAAAGTATAGAGGTTATCGCGCCAGCAGGCACTATCGTCAACGCGACTTATCCTGCGCCGGTCGTGGCAGCCAACACCGAGACCGCTAATCGTATCGCCGACATTCTTCTGGGGGCGCTGGGGAAGGCCTACCCAACACAAGTCTGCGCCGGAAGTTATGGCTCCGCTTGTGTCTACACCATGGGTGGAATCGATCCCGAGCATCAACGAGCCTTTGTGCATTACGAAACCATCGGTGGCGGCATGGGTGGAACCGCAACAAGCCGTGGTTCGAGCGGCATGCGTGTACATATGGGAAATACCATGAATCTTCCTATCGAGGGTATGGAAGCAAGCCTGCCAGTGCGCTTCATCAATTACGAGATTGTTCGCGGCAGTGGTGGTGATGGGTTATACGCCGGCGGTGATGGAGTGCGGAAAACTATCGAAGTCCTTGCGGACGGCATCCAGACGTCCTTGCTGGGCGAGCGCACTCGGACACCAGCTGCCGGTATCGGCGGTGGCGAGAACGGGGCGTTAGCCCGCTTCAGTCTGCATACGGCGCAAGGCACACGTGAGCTTGATGCAAAGAGTGGTCCGCACCTCCTGAATAAAGGTGATCGTCTAGAAATGGTTACTGCCGGTGGTGGTGGCTGGGGCACAAAATAATATTGAGTAGGAATCTCCATGAACGATCTAATGAAATCCGACCGCAGAATCCGCGTAGCACTACTGGTACCGTCATCCAACACAGTGATGGAAAACGATTTGCATTCCGCGCTGCCTAAGGATCATTATACGGTCCATACGGATCGCATGTATCTAACCGAGACAACGCGCGAAAAAGAACTCGAAATGATTGAGCGCTATGCACCACAAGCGGCCAGTGACCTGGCCACCTTGGCGCCTGATGTTCTGGTCTTCGGTTGCACCTCGGCGGGATCACTGTTCGGGCTAGACTACGACGCTCGCATCTGCCGGGAATTGGGTGAGAATGCCAGTTGTGCCGGCATGGGCGTTATCTCCGCAGTCGCTGAGGCGTTAGATGAACAGCCAGGTAAGCGTCTAGCTGTGATCACTCCTTATAATCAAGATCTGACACAATCGGTAGCAAAGGCCGCGCTGGGTAATCGTGAGCTAGTCTGTGCTCATGGAATGGGGATTACCGATAACAGAGCATTGGCAGACCCCACCCCAGCCGATATCGTGGCATTCGCTAAAGATAAGCTCGCCGGTGAGCATTTCGACGTTTTGTTCGTTTCCTGTACTAACTTCCGGGCTGTTGAGGCTCGTGAAGCTTTGCAGAAAATGTTCGGAGTGCCGGTTGTGACCAGCAACAGCGCCGTGATCGATGCGTTGTTGAAACTCGAGAAATGATCTCCTTGCAGGTATCCAACGTTCGAAGCTTGTCGGCCCCAGCTATCCTCGGTTCATATCTTGATGCTCAGTAATTGCATCATGGGCCTCGCCATCCTTATCGTGGACATAGGGGGGGTTCTACCCCGTTTCCACGGACGGTTTTAAAATAGCTGATAACTTCAGATCCTGAAGTAGCAACTCTACGTCGCATCCTGGGATTATGGAACCGCTCTATGTAATCGAACACATCAGTACGCGCTTCATTTAAAGTACGGTAGTGCCGGTAGTGGATTCTTTCTCGGGCGTTAAAGCCCGGTACCGGAGGAAGTTTAAGGTAACCACCAACAGCGACCATAAACAGCCGGTGTTCGACAACGTACTGGCACGAGACTTTAGCGCTGCTGAGCCTGATCAAGTGTACGTCGGTGACATCACTTACATCTGGACCCGGGAGGGCTGGCTGTATCTGGCGGTCTTCATCGATTTATTCAGCCGGCGGATAGTCGGTTGGAGCATGGGGTCACGGATGAACGCCAAGCTGGTGACAGACGCTCTGAACATGGCCATCTGGCAGCGGCAACCGAAAGCGGGTTTGGTCGTCCATTCGGATCGAGGCTCTCAATATGCCAGCAACGCTTATCGGCGGTTGCTGTACGCAAACGGCTTCGTTGGTAGCATGAGCCGCAAAGGCGATTGCTGGGACACGCGGTCGCCGAAAGCTTTTTTGCGAGTTTGAAAAAGGAGCGTGTGCAGTGGCGAAGCTACCAGACGCGCACCGAGTCACAGCGGGATATTCTGGATTACGTTGTGATGTTTTATAACAGTCGACGACTGCACTCTACGCTGGGTTATATCAGCCCCATGGGTTACGAAGCAGCCGTTGTTGAACTGAGGAAAGCAGCTTAACTGGGTTGTCACAAAGTGCTTGACCACTCCAACCTGAGCCTCCGTCGGACTTACATTTCGCTTCTTATACTCACATTCGTTTGAAGATTTCCGCCTAACCAGTTTGGCGCATCATTGTCGCAGTTTACCGCCTGACGTTTCGCGACTTAGAGCGAGTAACACGATACACCGTGGGCCTACCACCCTGCTGTCGATTCTGGACGAGCTTGAGTGGCCCGAGCCAGTCGGAGTTTTATCCTTAGCTGCGATGATCAGGCGCATTGCGCGTGTGTAGTCCTCTATCGTTGCAGGTGCCAGGCCCTCATTGCAAAACCAAGCATTTTTCAGGAAGAGCATATGTTTGAGTTTGATTTGGTTGCTCCGGCGCACTTCTGGAAACTGACGCTCGATAGCGTCAGTCAGTTTATAAATTCGCTCAATCATTCTGTTCATAGTCACCTCAGAGGCTTTTTCTTTCCACCGAATACGCTGAGTGATTTCTTTAATATCCATTAGTAACCCCCGATATACGACGAAGCGACCTGGTAGCGGTCATGGCCCAGCATTCGGGCGACTTCTTCCCGGGCTATGCGATCCAGAGCCCGATCCCGAATCGGACCACGGAGAGGCGACGGGCCACGAACGATGCTTTCATACACATCTTGAGCGAAGCCCGCTCGCAGCTCCCGGAATGACGGGGGGCCACATTTCCGCAGAATTCGGCTGCAGCGGTTCAGAGTTGTTCTGTAAAAGCTGATCACGCTGTCCGTTTTCGACAGCAGACACGTTGATCCGTGTGGACGTACTGCCAGAGCGAACTCCAAAGCTTCTATTTGAAACTCTTCAGCTTTAATAGTCCGTGTCAAACAGACCCTCCCGCCTTTACAGCCCTCCAAAATGGCAGCGCTTCCGGTTTTATCGACTTCGCGTTTCATGCGGTCTAGGTCTTGTAGGATGGCTTCTTGAACTCTCATGCCCCATGCCCGTGTCAAAAGAACAACAGCGGCACCGCGAAGCATATCTGCTGCGATCATGCGATCTGCTGCTGTCTTTGCGTCTGCAATGTCAGCCTCAATCTGAGTTTTCCGGATGTATGAACGAGCTACGCCTAAAGCCGTTCGGGCAGACAGGTGTAGCTCCTCGTTTTTCCGCATGGCGTACATCGTAGTGTTCACCGTCGATATCAGATTGTGTGCGTAAGCCACAGAAATCGGTTGGTCAGTGTGACCGTCAGGCCACACGAAAGGGGCGTTGAGTCGAACTCGCAAGTACTCGCCGTATGCGCCAATTAACGCACGGTCGATAGCCCTGGCATCACGTATGTTGTTCCGCTTACAGAATTCAGCGAAGAGTCGAATTCGGATCTTGTGCGATCTTCTAGTGCCATAGTGGTCATGCACACCGAACAGCGCGTCGAGGGCCATTTTGAACGCAAACAACAACATTTTGCCGAATCCGAAATTGTGCTTCTGGTTTCTGGGTATCTTCTTTTTTCGTTTCATCAGTGAATGACCGTTCCGTGTAAAAGGTTGAAAAACTTGTGCAGCTATTGCGAGGCAAGCCCTGCGGGCCAGGAAGCGAAGCCGGCTTCCTCGCTGATGCTCCGCCCCCGACCCGTAGTCAGATACAAAACCATGGGAAATCTCCTATGATCAGGTGGAACATCCGTCGTGCTGCTGCGAGCACTTTTTTTGTCCATTACGAACCGGGGTTGCACGCCACTGCTTAGGCAGAGCGCTTGGGGGAGCGGTAGGTTGCGGTGTCAGGGCGACGACGAATGGCGTAGGGCCGCTATGTGATTAGAGCGGCATATAGGCGAACGAGTCGATTCGAGCGTGCCGGTGATGACGCACTGGTAGAACGGATCAGCTCAAAACAGGGTTTTAGTCAGGGTTTTCGACAGGTTCTAGTCCGAAGGTCGGCTTCTGGGCGTTGGTATGACAGGGTTTGTCTACCATTTACAAATCATCTCTCTAACGTTCACCTGTTGTCAGGTAATGTCGAGAGGGTGCCATTGCTGGCGGAGGAACACGCGAACAGGTTGTTCGTCGTTTGGATGCTGATAAGCTTGGAATGCAGATTGGCAAAGTTATATTGCCGACTGCGATTACGGTCAGAGGTTGATCGTATTAGATGCTGTTTGGTTTTAGCAGGTCAGCTACCTGCCCCGAGTAACCTCAGGAGTGAAATTTAATTATCAGGCTCTGTAAGAGCATTGTCCAGCGGGCTAATTGCCGATTTTTTGTCAATAAGACCGCTATCGGTGAAACATACAGGCGAGCTGAGTAATTGCACAGGAGGAAAAATGACGTGACGGTGTACCGCCAGTGTACCTGCAGTGTACCTGCGCTGAACCAGAACCTGGCGGGTTTAACGACTGAGTTCACTGCAGGTACACTCGGAGTGCACTGCGGGTGCACTCCGCAGCTAAAAATCAAAACGGCAATTATGTCCAAACCCCATGTTCTAGGCGCCCGATAACGTCACGTAATGTGCCAATTTTTTCCGGGGAATCCATGTACTCGATGGGCGTTTTGTAGCCAATGGCGCGAAGTGGGCGATTCAGCCAGGCGTTTACTTCCAGCTCATCATTTTCAAACAACTCGTTCGCAGCAGCGAGCAGTTCTGCGCGCAGTTCGTCGATAGTTGAGGGAGATTTCATCATGGGCCTCACTTTTTTGGCAAATGAGTCAGCAAGTACGGAGACGCGAGCAACTGACTGATTCCAGAACGTGATGTGCTTTTGTTTAGTATTGGCCGGTTTGGGGCGATCAAGCCCAGTTGTCTACCAAGCAGACTGCAAGTTTTGATCCGGGCAAAAAAACTACTTAAGACCATCGATCAACGGCTTGGCTACAGTTAATGGCGAGATACCAAAGTCGCCATCATAGTTTTTAATCGCAACAAAGGCTTCACAAAAGTGTTGGAGTCGATACAGGCCGCAAGCAGGGAACACAGCAACTTCAAAGCGTCAAATTGCACTCGCCTCGGAAACCACGTTCCGTTATGTGTTTGCTCACTTGAATTACCTGAACAAAAATATCGTTCTCCGCAGTGGCTAGCGTCGATTGCTCAAATTTTAAACTATTTTTCGGCACGCACATGACTGCCGTCTGCTAATCTTATTCTAGAAGGATTGCCCTTGCGAGCTGAACAGTGCTTTCGAGGAACGAGTGGCGGAGTTGGGACGTTGAGGTTCAAATTATGAATAAGCGCAGCTTGTTGAAACGTTTGGCTGGGACGGTGGTCACCGTTATTTTTTTCTGTAGTTTTTCGATAGTATCTGCTCAAGAGTCCAGCTCTAACCCTTGTGTTGGGCTAGAACCAAGCGACCACACCTTGATCATTGGTGAGTGACAACAGCGTATTAGAATGGCTACTGTGACTGCTCAAGAGTACCGATTGGACGTGCTTCAACGCGGAGCGAACAATGCGTCGGAAGTTCTTGCGCAATTGATTGAGTCCGGAGTGTTCGGAGAGGAGGCGCGCCCGAAGGCAATTACTGCTAGGGAATGCCTAACAGTAATTGCAGAGACACCACCACAAGATGAGTGGATCGAGGTGACTCGTGAGGCCAGTGACGCCTTGGAGAGCGCGACTTCGCCGGAGGCTACTTTGGAAATATATCGAACACTAATAGAGGAGGTTAGTGACAGCAACGAGGTTAATGAAGGGTTTCGTGCTGCAAGCGCAATTATCGAGGACGGAATAAGCCAAGGGCTATACTATCCAGGTCAGGACTTGTTTCAAGAGCTGGCAAGTGGAGGAATGCAAAATACTCTTATTCCAACCAAGTCCGCGCTAAGTCATGCAACTGATCTGGCGGTCGCCGATGGGAAGGGCGCGCTTGATGGTGCGGTTCGAGGATGCGTGGCTGGGGTGCGTGGTGCCGGGGCTGTAGGGTGTGGTGCAGGCGCGATCGGTGGTGCTGTTGCGGGAGCGGTCGGTAACTCGGCTACAGAGCTTATCGAAAAGGTATGGAAGTACCTACGCTTCTGACGTCGAGATTAGCGATACATCGCCCCAAATCTGTTGGGTGAGATGGTCAATATGTCGGAAAGGGGTTTGGAAGCCAGTTAAGACTTTAAAAAGAAGATGTGAAGCTGGGATCATCACCGGCTCCACCCATTCGACAAAACTTCCGCCTGCTGCATTATCAACTCGATGGCTTCAGAAGCCTTATCTGGTGGGTACTTATAACGTTGTAACGTGCGACGCACTAGAATCCGCAACTTGGCCCTTACGCTTTCCCGCACCTGCCAGTCCACGGTGGTCGATTTTCGCAATTTATCGGTGATCTCGATCGCGATCTTTTTCAGAATTTCATCACCCAGCTCGCGCACGGCGCTTTCGTTATTTGCCAGAGCATCGTAGAAGGCTACTTCGTCGGGGGTCAGGCCAAGGGCGGCGTCACGCTCCATTTCCGCCTGGAACTGCTTGGCCATGGCGATGAGTTCTTCAATGACCTGAGCGGTTTCGATGCCCCGATTGTTGTAGCGGAGCAGCGTCGCCTGCAGGCGGTCGGCGTACTTTTTCTCCTGCACTACGTTATTGCGGGTCTTGGCTTTGATGTCGTCTTTCAGTAGCTTTTCCAGAAGCTCTACGGCAAAGTTTTTGTAGGGCATTTGCCGAACGTCTTCCAGGAACTCGTCAGACAGCAGGCCGATATTGGGTTTGTCCAGGCCGCATAGGGCGAACACGTCGGTGATGCCTTCGGACACCAGAGCATTGTCCAGAATCTGTTTGAGAGCGGAATTTTTGTCTTCCTGGGTCAGCTTCTTGTCTACGCTGGTGAACTTGGTAATGGCTGTCTTTACCTGGGACAGGAAGGCCACTTCTTTTTGCTGGGCTTGGGCTTCGTCCAGTGTGGCGCATAATGAAAACGCCTTATTCATGGCCAGCACGGTATCCAGAAAACGCTTCTTGCCGTCTTCCAGGCCGAGGATATAGTTCGCAGTTGGGACCAGCAGTTTGTGGGGTTCTTCTTCAAAGCCGGCGTAACTGAAACTTTTGCCTTTGGGGCCGGGCGCAAACATGCCGTGGATGATGTCCAGTTTCTCTAGCAGAATGGCGTAGGCTTCTTCCGCGCTGTGGGTGGGCGCGCCTTTGCCTTTGGCGTCGGTATAGGTTTTCAGGGCCTGCTTGAGTTCGTTAGCGATGCCGATGTAGTCCACCACCAGACCGCCGGGCTTATCCTTGAACACGCGGTTTACCCGGGCGATGGCCTGCATCAGGTTGTGGCCCTTCATGGGCTTGTCTACATACATCGTATGGCAGCAGGGCGCGTCGAAACCGGTCAACCACATGTCCCGCACGATCACTAGCTTGAGCGGGTCGTTTGCGTCCTTGAAGCGTTTCTCCAGCCGCTTCTTGGTTTTCTTGTTGTGAATGTGGGGCTGCAGCAGGGCTTTGTCAGAGGCGGAACCAGTCATCACTACTTTAATGGCGCCTTTCTCTGGATCTTCGTCGTGCCATTCCGGGCGCAGAGCCACGAGTTCGTTATACAGCTGAGCCGCAATATCCCGGCTCATGGCCACAATCATGGCCTTGCCTTCAATGATGCTGTTGCGGGTCTCAAAGTGTTTGACCAGATCTTCCGCCACCTGTTTCAGCCGGGGGCCTGAACCTACCAGTTTTTCCAGCCGGCTCCATTCACCTTTGGTTTTCTCGCGGTTGCCAACGTCTTCTTCGTCTTCAACCACTTCCTCGACCTGGTCAGAAAGCGCTTCGATGGCCTCTCGATTGATGTCAAGCTTGGCCAGGCGAGATTCGTAGAAGATGGGGACGGTTGCGCCATCGTCGACGGCGTCCTGAATATCGTAAATCGACACGTAATCGCCGAACACGGCGCGGGTGTCTTTGTCTTCATTGGCGATGGGTGTACCGGTAAAGCCAATGAAAGAGGCGTTGGGCAGGGCATCCCGCATGTGGCGGGCGTAGCCGTACTTGTAGGTGCCGTCTTTCTTCAGGGTGGCTTTCAGGCCGTACTGGCTGCGATGGGCTTCGTCAGAGATCACCACAATATTATGGCGGTCGTTCAGAACAGGGTGGCCTGATTCACCGTCCAGCAGGGCGAACTTCTGTACCGTGGTGAAGATGATTCCGCCGGATTCCCGCTCGGCCAGCAGTTCGCGCAGGGCATCGCGGTCTTCGGCTTGAACGGGCTCCTGCTTCAGCAGTTCTTTCGCGGCGCTGAAGGTGGCGAAGAGCTGGCCATCCAGATCGTTGCGGTCGGTCACCACAATCAGGGTCGGGTTGTTCATCTCCGGCTGTTGCAGCAGTTTGCCGGCGTAACAGCACATGGAAATGCTCTTGCCCGAACCTTGAGTGTGCCACACCACGCCGGCTTTTTTGCTGCCGGGTACCACTTGGTCGCCGTAGGTGGCGCGCTTCTCGCTAATGCCATGGCCACTCATATCGCGGGCGGCAATCACGGTGGCCCGCACCGCTTCGCGCACGGCATGAAACTGGTGGTAACCGGCAATTTTCTTGATCAGCTTTTCGGAATCTGTTTCGAAGATGACGAAATAGCGAAGGTAATCCAGGAACAGTTCCCGGTCGAAGAAACCCCGCACCATGGTTTCCAGCTGCCATTCCAGCAGGGGCTTGTCGTCCTCATGCTTGAGGGTGCGCCAAGGCATGTAGCGTTCCTGGCTGGCGGTAAGGGAGCCAACCCGGGCCAGATAGCCGTCACTGATGATGGCCGCTTCGTTATAGGCGAACAGGTCGGCCACTTCGTCTTTGTAGGTCTGGATCTGGTTGAAGGCATCCCAGATATCCACGTTCTCGGCACCGGGGCTTTTCAGTTCCAGTACGGCAAAGGGCAGACCGTTAATGAAGCACACAATGTCGGGCCGGCGCAGTTGCTTGGAGCCCTCAATGGTGAACTGGTTGATGGCGCGGAAGCGGTTGGTGGTCAGATCATTGAAGTCCACCAGAAATACCTGGTCGTGGATGACCCTGTCGTGCTCTTTGTCAGAGGCTCTCGGCAGCTTGTATTCAACCGGCACGCCCTCCAGCAGCAGGCGATGAAAGGCCCGGTTGCTGATCACCAAATCCAGGCTCTCTGGTTTGCGCACCACATCTACAGCCTGCTCAACGGCGCTTTGGGGCAGGTGAGGATTAATGCGGCGGATGGCCGCTTCAAGATCAGCCAGTAACAATACCTGTCGATAGTCGACTCGCTCCGGTGACGGACCGTCCGGCGCTATGTCTGGCCCGTGGCCGATTTCCCAGCCACCTTCGGCGAACCACTCCAGACATTGTTGTTCCAGCTGATCTTCCGTCATTTTTTATCCTATTTCCTTTCATCTTTAACTTCGGCGGGCTCCTTTAGCAGGATGAAATGCTCGATCAACCGGATCATCAGAGTTTTCTGATCCGGCAAGCTTTCAGCCACTAAAAGCGCTAATGCCACCAGGGTGTTGTCGTTGATAAGGTGTTCTACTGGCTTTGCTAGCAGAGCTGCGTTACGGCGCAGATACCATAAAAACAGAAAAGAGCCGCAGCGCTTGTTGCCGTCCGCCAGCGGGTGATTCTTGATGACAAAGTAGAGCAGGTGGGCTGAACGGGTGGCGATGTTTGGATAGAAAAGCTCGTCACCGAAGCCTTGTTCTATGGTGGCAAGTGCAGAGGTTAGTCCGTCTCCCCGTAACTGTCCGAATAGCTCCGTTGCCTCGCCTTTGGCGATCAGTGTTTGCTTCAGCTCGCCAATAGCCCGCAGCGCCTCGTCCAGCTCTAACGATTGCATGCCCGGCTGTTTTATGCCGACCTCTGCCAAATGCTGTTCGTCATAGCCTTGCAGCAGGCTCCAAGAGCGGGCGTAATCGCTGATTACTCTGGCAACGGCTTCGCCTTCTGTAGAAACCAGGCCTTGATTGGTGAGCGTGCGGCTGAGCAGGTTAACGGCCTGCTCGAATTCGATGCCGCGTTCGGTTAGGCGGCGCTGGTTGAGGGTGTAGCCTTGGACCAGGTGGTCTTTGAGTACACTGGTCGCCCACTGTCGAAACTGGACACCACGCTGGGATTTGACGCGATAGCCGACCGAAATGATAACGTCGAGCGAATAGGCAGTGACTGGCTTGTCTGATTCGGCAATATGCATTTTTTGCATATTGCTCACTTCTGGAACTTCGCCTTCCTTGAAAACATTGCGAATGTGACGGGAGATAACCGACTGGTCGCGGCCAAACAGCTCACACATCTGAGCCTGATTAAGCCAAACGGTCTCTTGCTCAATCGCGACCTCAAGCTGAGCCTGACCATCGCTTGAGGTGAAGATTCGTACTTGTTGCTCAGTCATGACATTTCCTTGTCTCGGGTTCCTTATGGCGAAGAATGTTAACCACGAGGGCCAAACCTACCAGAGATCCTGACGTTATTCCGCATCCTGAGCCGGTTCCTTATTCAGGTTTGCAGTCCTCAGCTCCTGTCGAGCTTTTTCCAGGGGGCCACTCAAGGCTTGCTCTAGCCGGGTCATATGTTCAACCAGCCACTGGATCATCTCTGGCCAGTTTGCCTTGTTATAACCATCTACGGATTTTTCGTACTGAATACGGCAAGCGATTTTATCGGGTAACGGCAACCAAACCAGTTCGTTGCCAAAAGCGGTTTCGATCTGTAATTTCATGCTCTCCAGTTGGTCAAAGACAAAACGATTTGCCTCGGGGCGACTGCTCTGTAAGCTCAGTCCAACTCGCACTTCGTTCTTGCCGAATATCAGCTGGTAGCCCATGCCGCTGATGCCCGATCCCGCATTTAGCCAGTGATCTTTGGCGGGGCTAATGTTGTTGAACAGCGAACAGTCACTGCGTCCAAATGCTTCCAGTGTTTGCTCCCAGAAAGCCAGGCGAAGTGTGTGCCGGTGTTTTTGCTCGTGGCTGGCGCTCTTTTCCTCGGCTTCCTTGGCCATCATGCCGATCATGAAGTCAGAGGCTTCCGGCGTGGGGATGATCTGCTCCACATTCAGGAACAACTCGTCTCCAGCCTGCCAGGGAGTTACTTTGAAGCACTGACAGTTCACGCCAAACTGGCTGAGCCAGAGTACGGTGTTGGTGACTTCCTTACGGTAGTGGGCGGCCACCAGAATCAGGCGCTGGCTTTTCAGGGTGTTGAGCTGAACGGATGGCAGGTCATCGGCCTGCAGAAACTCCAACAACAATTTTTCAGCATCGGCAGGCTCGCCGCCTTCATTCTGGGCTTTCTGGTTGAGATAGCGCTGGAAGATCTCCACCACCTGCTGCTTCTTCAGGTTGGCGCAGTAGCTGGCGTACTTCAGTGCTTGCCAAACCACATCACGGCCGCTGTCGTCGAGCTTGTTTTCGATAATGACCAGGTTGCCGTCCTTATCAATGGCCAGTAAATCCAGCCGCTCGCGAGTGTCGTCAAAGCCGTCGAACTCCTTCTGGATAATCAGCAGTTCCTCGCCGTCGCTTTGGGCCAGCGCTTGCGGGTAGTTCTCTAGCCACTCCTGCAGATGTTTGCGCTCAGTGAACCCCAGCTCTCCGAAGCGTTTGGCTTCTAGTGGAGTGATGCGGTTGGAGGCTTGGTCGATCTTAAACATCCTCAGGGTTTCCCTTAACTTTTTGCGTTGTACGGGTATCAAGCGTGTTGGCTTCGATTAGGTTTGCCAACCGGCCAACTTCCGGTTTCAAAGCACCAATTTGCTTTCCAACGGCGTTGACTGAGTCAACGAGTTTGAGGAGGTGGGGTTTGTTGATGAAGCCCGGCAGATTGGCGTAAGGTTTTACGTCGAGTAAAAACTGATCGGTATGCCTTTTACTGCTGCTCATACTCTCCCACTCCAACTGGATATGGAAAGGGTCTATCGGTTTTTTAGTGTTGCTTTTTTCCTCATTTTTGGGTGAGAAAAGTTGGTAACCCACTGCAAAGAAAATGGATATTTTCCCATCCTGAGGAATGGTTGCTATTGGACCGCGGCGGTGAGAGCAGTCAAGCACGAGATCGTATCTCGCAAAGTTTTCGGAATTGCCCTCAAATTGAAAGTAGACATCTTTAGCCGGTCCTTTGCCCACATTGGCGATTGCTATATTTAGTCCGCCCGTACCATCAGGGTGCGGCTCAAAATAGGCTATCAGTCTTGGCTCTGAGCCCGCCTTGCGAAGCAAGCGGTTCTCTCGCCAAAGAAAAAGGGTTAACAACGCAATTACGAGAGTAGAAAATCCGCTGAGGACTGTTGCAAGGTCTTTCCAAGTATCCACATTGCTGACCTTTTGAAGTAAGACAGCCAACCAATCGGTCATTTATGTACCCACCGTTGTTATTTTCAGTGCCCCAGACAGAAGTTTGGGCAGAAGCGAGTCGCGCATAGCCGACAATGACTTGGATTCATTACCATGACTTCTTGCAAGCCTTAAATACGGGGATGCAATTCGGTTGAATGCTTCTGCTAGCGCTTGTGGATATATTATCCACGGAAGCTCTGCCAGCGCTTTTGCGCTGGCGCGCTGCCGTCCGCTTGTGCCAGTCATCGATTGAATGGCATGTTGACGAAAGCTCGTATCTCGGGCGATGACGTAGGAAATTGATTCTGGATAGGGCTCTTTAGATTTCATCACGATGTATTCTGTGGAGCCCCAGCCAACCTGACCGCTTTCCAAGAAATCAACGAATGCTGTTTTTCCGTTTTCAAGACAAGGCGTAATTCTAGCCAGCAGAGTATCGCCGTTAATGAATTTGGTTCCACTGTTCATTTCCCGCAGAACAACGTTCTCAGCTAGGTGGCCAGAGGTGGGGACGTTCTTCATATCAAGATAAGGGGCAAGAGCTCCTTTTTTCAGCGATCTGCGAGGATTGAATTGAATTAGCTCGGAAAGTTGATCAACACTCCACCCCTCCGGAAGCTCCCCCAACTCACTCTCCTGCATAGCCGACGGAAACAGCTCGGCGGTGGCGCGGAGCTCGGTGTATTGCTCGGGCTGTTCGGTCTGAAGGCGGGTAAGGTCTTCAGATGTCTTTCCGGAAATGGCCTGCATGGCGGCGAGCAGGGCGTCGTCTTCGCTGCCGCCGGCTTCCAGTGCGGCGATTTTGGCTTTGACCGGCTCGAAATCGACAAACCAGCTTTTGAAGATGGCTTGGGCGATCTGTTCGAGGGTTTGGTTGATTTGGTGGTTGAGTTGGATTTTGTCCTGCAATGCCGCTAGCACCCCGACAATTTCTTGCATTACAGTACGTGACTCAGGATAGATAATCGGAAACTTACGTATCTCTCCCAGTGGTAAATACTGCTGAGTTGTCCCTCGGAGACGTTCTTTGATTTGTGCTTGCGCTAGTGGCGAAGTCAGGTAGAAATAGAGCCATTTGGCTTTCAGTGGGTCGTGATTTTTGAGCAACCCCACGTTCTTGATTGCAAAGTCAGGCTCGTTCTCAATCAAGCAAACCTCACCAACGGTGCCAATCATAGATAGCAACACATCGTTTATATCGACTTTGCTTCTTCGATTCACATCATTGAAATCTTCTTCGGAAATTCGGTAAGACTTTGTAAGATCGAGCGTGCCACCGATAATGTTTTTAGACGTTACTAGAAGTTTGCCTTGCTCAGTTTTTTTGGGGGAGTCGTGTGTTCCGTCTGCTACTTTGACGCAGAACTCTTGCATCTGTGACTCGTTCCAATCCTGTGAGACGGAGAGTTCAGAGCTCATACCCCAGCCCCCCAAGACTTCGCTTGATCTCAGCTTCCAGTCGGTCACTCTCCGCAAACTGCTCCCGCAGCTGCCCGGACAGCCGCGCCATCTTCTCGGCAAATGGCTCGTCATCCTCTTCCTGCTCCTGTGCACCCACATAGCGCCCCGGCGTCAGCACAAAATCGTGCTTCTTGATTTCGGCCAGGCTGGCGGATTTGCAGAACCCGGCGATATTCTCGTAGCTTTCGCCGCCCTGCCAAGTATGGAAGGTGTCGGTGATTTTGCCGATGTCTTCATTGGTGAAGTCCCGCAGCACCCGATCCCGCATAAAGCCTAGGTTACGGGCATCGATGAACAGGAACTCTTCCCGGCGGTCGCGCTTTTTCTCGTTGCGCACTACGCCGTTGGCCTTGTCTTTGGTCAGGAACCAGATGCAAGCGGGGATTTGGGTGTTGGTAAACAGTTGTCCGGGCAGGGCGACCATGCATTCCACCAGGTCTTCTTCCACCAGCCGCTTGCGGATCTCACCTTCGTTGTTGGTGTTAGAACTCATGGAACCGTTGGCCAGCAGCAGGGCCATGCTGCCGGTGGGTGCCAGGTGGTGGAGCATGTGCTGCATCCAGCCAAAGTTAGCGTTGCCTTTCGGCGGGGTGCCGTACTTCCAGCGCACGTCGTCCGCCAGGGATTCGCTCCACCAGTCTTTGATGTTGAACGGTGGATTGGCCATCACAAAATCGGCGCGTAGGTCCGGGTGCTGGTCGTCCAGAAAGGTGTCGGCGTTCTTCTTGCCGAAGTTGAAGTCGATGCCCCGAATGGCCATGTTCATGGCGGCCAGTTTCCAGGTGGTGGGGTTGGATTCCTGACCGTACACGGAAATGTGCTTTTTCTGATCGGCGGCGTCGTAGTGCTGCTCGCTGGCGTGTTGTTCGATGAACTTGTCGCTGGAGACAAAGAATCCGCCGGAGCCCATGGCGGGGTCGTACACGCGGCCGGAGTAGGGCTGCAGCAGTTCTACAATCAAGGTAACGATGCTTTTCGGGGTGTAATACTGGCCACCCTGCTTGCCTTCAGCCAGGGCGAATTGGCCGAGGAAGTATTCGTACACATGGCCCAGAATGTCTTTGCTTTGCAGGCTCAGCTTCTCGCCACCCAATACCGGCTTGGTGAAGGATGTGTCGGAGAAGGTGTTGATCAGCCCCAGCAGCTTGTCGTTGTCCAGCTGATATTGGCTGATGCGGTTAAGAATGCCTTTAAGCTTGGAGTTGTTCTTTTCGATGTCTTCCAGGGCGTTGTCGATCAGCCAGGAGACGGAGCGTAACTTCACGTCATTACCGGCATCGTCTTGCCAGAGCACGGTGCCTATGGGTAGCACGGCTTTTTCTTTGAGAGTGTTCCAGCGGGCGGGCTTGGGCACCCAGAACACGTTGGCTTCACGGTAGTAGTCCAGCACCTCTAGCTCATCTTGGAGTGCTTGCTGGTAGTCCTCGTCGCTATCAAAGTCTTCCCTAGGCAGGTAATAGATGTTGTCGTCGCTGTCGGATTTGAACAACTCCAGCAATGCTTCCTGGCGCTCCTCGAAGGCGTCTGACACGTACTTCAGGAAGATCAGGCCCAGCACTACATGCTTGTAGTTGGCGGCGTCTAGGTTGGCGCGGAGCTTGTCGGCGGCTTTCCAGAGCTTGTCGTCCAGGGCTTTGAGGAATTGCTGTTCCGTGTTGTTCATGGATTCTCTCGTGGGTGTTTCGGTCGTACGGTTTTGTTCAGGATAGCGCGCAACTGCGACAAAAAGTGTCGCTATGGTATGCGGATTTCGAAATAATAATTGTGGAGCTTAGAGGAAGAGGGGAGCAACGGCAATTGATGCCCGCCTAGTGAAGAGCGGGCCGTCTGATCGTCGCTTAACGAGTGCGGCGAGTCTCGGCGATAGTATCCGGTTACAACGTCTGTCTTCGACAACACTTAGGCCTAACTGTTGTCATAAGAAGAGTGAAATCCATCCCCGAATAAGTAGTACCGTCGGGGATGGACAGTTGCAGAAGCTAGTCTAGTGGAGCGTCTTTTCGGTTTGCAGCAGAATGTTCCCGCAAGTATCGAAGTTGACTATGGCATGTAACCGATCAGGCTCTTCCTCATTACGATAAAGTTCCAGCGTGATCCAATCGTCGCCGCGGCGCATCTGAGCATTGAAGATCGTTTCGTCGCTGCCAAACTGCTTGGAGAGTTCTGCGGCCAGTTGCTGGGCCAGTTTCATGAATTTCATGGATAGGCCCCTTAAAACCATTCGTGTTTTTTGATGTCACCAAGACTGTCCGCCAGCGATTTCGGCTGTGGTGGCGTTTGTATCAGTTGGGAGCCTGTCTCCAGCGTATCTGCAATCAGCTCTGCCATGGTTTCAGTGATGGTGGCGGTTTTGCCGTCATGGCACTCCAGCTCCAACGTGACTGTTGCCGTTTTGAAGTGGTCGAGCAACCAGGCGATAACCAGGGCTTCTTGAAGAATACTGCTGATGTGACTGCAATGTTGATTCATGTAGGACTTCCTTCTGGGTTAGAGGTTTAGTTTTGACCGGTCTAAATCCAGAGTACATGAAGTCGTTGGCGCAGCAAGCAATTGGCCAGAGGGGGGCTTTGTGATTAAATGAAATCGAAAAACAGGGTGTTATGGGAGTTTTTTGTAATACAGAGGTCTGGAAAGAAAAAATTACAGTTTAGTAATTTTAGTCGTTTTCCAAGCAATTCGGGTATGTGGGGACTAATGATGGGACAACCACGATTCCCCTCCTAAGTTATTGATTTAGCGGGGGGAGTGGTGCCCGGAGGCGGAATCGAACCACCGACACGAGGATTTTCAATCCTCTGCTCTACCGACTGAGCTATCCGGGCATGTTGCAATACTGCGCTGCAACGGGGCGCTATTAAACCGGTTTGGCCGCACTGAGTCAAGAGGGCCTTTGAAAATTTGTTAAAGTTTTCAGTGCTGCTCGTTGGGCCACGTTTAGGGGTTACTTCTCAGGTGGAACGTAGCCTTCGGCTTTGTCGAAGGGTTCGTTATTAAAGAAGCGTTCCATCTGCGCCTGCAGGTATTTGCGGGTGTTCGGGTCCATCAGGCTCAGGTGTTTTTCGTTAATCAGCATGGTTTGCTGGCTTTGCCATTCGTCCCAGGCGGCTTTGGAGATGTTGTCGTAGATGTCCTGGCCGCGGGCGCCGGGCATGGGCGGGTTGTTCAGGCCTTCCATTTCTTTTTGATTTCTGCGGCAGAAAACGTTGCGGCTCATAGGGGCTCCTGTGAAAATTTTGGGATGTTTGGAGGAAAGTCAGATTGCCCTCATCATATCAGCAATAAGGCTGCCGGGTTGCTACAGCAGCGTGGTCTGCTCGGGGTCTGTCAGCAGTGTGCGTATGGGCGCCGGCAAGCCTAGGCTCAATGCTTGGTCACGGTGCAGCCAGCGGTGATTGTCGTCGGCAACGCAGCTCTGGGGTTCGGCGCTCATTCGCGCTGGCTGTATGTGCAGGTGGTAATGGCTGAAGGTGTGACGAAAACCGCTGATGCGTTGTGGATCACCACAGCTTAGGCCTAGCTGTTGTTCGCAGGCCTGCTGCAGTTCGTCTTCGCCCAATGCTGGGTCCAGCTCTGGCAGGCTCCATAGGCCGCCCCAGATGCCAGCGGGCGGCCGGCGTTGCAGCAGTATGCGACCGTCGCTGTCTTCCAGTATCAGCATCCAGGTGGTTTTTTCGGGCTTGGCTTTTTTCGGTTTCGAGCCGGGGTAGAGTGCGGTTTCACTGTTGGCGTAGGCCAGGCAGTTTTGCTGCACCGGGCAGCGTTCGCAGCCCGGGCGGCTGCGGGTACATACCAAGGCGCCTAGGTCCATAATGGCTTGGGTATAATCGCGAATACGTTCGTCGGGCGTGTGCTGTTCGGCGAATTGCCAAAGTTTCTGCTGTACCGCGGTTTGGCCCGGCCAGCCGACTACAGCGTGGTGGCGCGCAAGTACCCGCTTGACGTTGCCGTCCAGTATGGCGGCTTTTATATCGTAGGATTGCGCCAGAATGGCGGCGGCGGTTGAACGGCCGATGCCGCTCAGGGCTTCCAGTTGTTGCTGGTCGCGGGGGAATTCGCCGTTGTGTTCCTGCACCACGACTTGTGCGGCTTTTTGCAGGTTGCGAGCGCGGGCGTAATAACCCAGGCCGGACCAGTGGCTGAACACGTCGTCTGTAGGCGCTATCGCCAGTGAGTGAACGTCTGGAAAGCGCTGCATAAACGCCTGGTAGTACGGTATAACCGTGGCTACCTGGGTTTGTTGCAGCATAATTTCCGACACCCACACCCGGTATGCGGTGCGGTTGTGGTGCCACGGCAGGTTGTGCCTGCCGTGTTCATCAAACCACTTCAAAAGGGCTGAGGCAAAGCGGTCAGTCATCAGTTAAAGAAGCCTTTGAGCGCGTCTTTTACTTTGTCGCCGGCGCCTTCACCCAGCTTTTCCTGAAGCTTCTCTTTTACTTTGTCTTCTGCTTTGGTTTTTGCGCGGTCTATTTCTTTCTCTACTTTGGCGCGGGCTGCGTTTTTGGCGATGTCTTGCAGGCTGTCGCGGAAGCGCGAACCGTCGAAGGAGCAGAGCCCTGCTGGGTCATCGTTCAGGTTGCCGCGGCACTCCAGGGGTATAACCACGTTTCTCACAATGTCGGTTACCCGGCAGGCTGGGTCGCGGTGGATTTCACCCACAATACGCAGGCCGAGTTCGTAGTCCACAAGGGTTTGCTGCATATCAACGCTGCCCTGGCCTTCCAGCTGCATGCCAGCTAGCGATGCTAGCAGTTCGGTGTTGTTCAGAGTGTTGCCGTTAATGTCCAGGGTGCCGCGCATGTCATTAAACGGTGTGGTAGTGCCCCAGTCGGTCGTACCCAAGGTTTCCTGATTGACCAGTGCAATGCCCTGGCAGGCCAGGCGGGTCAGGTTCATTTGGCGGAACTCACCTTCTGCCAGGTTAAAGGTAATTTTGCCATCGGCGTTACCGCGCAATGCGGCCATGGTGTTGCCGGTGGATTTGGCGTTTATTTTGAGGTTTGCTCCGCCAGAGAGCATGTCTACTTCCGCCAGGTCGTTCAGTAGCGGCAGTGTTTGTACGCCTGCCACGTCGGTGTTTATGCTCCATTTCGGAGTGTCGGAGCGGGCATCGATGCTGGCATTGGCGTTAAAGTTGCCGTAGTAGAGTTTGCCGCTGAAGTCATCGATTTCCAGTACGCCGTTTTTGGCCAGGGTGCTGGCTTTTATCTCATTAATTTGAAGATTGCTGACGGTTAGCTTGTTCAGTCCCAAATCAATGTCTAATAACAGCGCGCGCAGGGTATCCAGGGGCAGCAATTGCGAGTCCGGGTCTGCTTGGGCTGCCGCAGTACCAGAACTAGAGCCAGAATTAGAGCCAGTGCCGCTTTCAGTCGCCGGGGTGTCCGATGGTGGCGGCAGGTAGCGATCGGCGTTTAGCTCGTCACCGGTCAGGCGAAAAACAAACGCGGAGCTGGCCAGGTTATAACTGCCTGAACCGTTGAAAGTGGTGTCGTCCAGTTTCAGGGTTAAGTCGGTTAGCTCCGGCTTGCCCGCTGCTCCGCCAATGTTAGTACTGAGGGCCAGAGCGGTGAGTACGTCGCCGTCACTGGTTTGAATAGCGGGTTGACCCAGGTTCTCCAGCAGTTTTTTCAGTGAAAATTCGTTGATGGCGATGTTACCCGCCAATTTTGGCTTGTCGCCAAAGCCTTCTACATTCAGATTGGTGTTGGCGCTCAGGTTGGCAAAGCTGAGGCTGATGTCTTTCAGGTTCGCGGTTTCGTTAGCCAGGTTGGCGGCCAGTGATCCGCTGATTTTAGCGGTGATGGTTTTACCGGCGAATGCATCGCCTTTTATGTCGAAGCTTGCGTCCAGGCCCGATGCGCTAAATGCATCTAATGCCTGGTTAGCCGATAGGCGGGCTGCAATACTGCCTTCTACCTTCATTTGCGGCTCGGTGGTTTCTACCCGAAAGCTGATGGACAGCGGAAACTCGGAACCCAGGGTGATGTCGCTGGCGCCCAGAGTGAAGTCTTCCAAGGTGATTTCCTGGCCGGTGGTGGCGTCGGTGTAGTGCACTCGGGCGTTGGCGATTTCGACGTTGCTGACGTTGAAGTTCAGTGGTTCTGGCGAGCCTTCACTCTCTGTTGCTGTTGCTGTTGTTGTTGTGGCAGTCGCGCCCGGAGCCGGTTCGCTGGAGGCAGCTTGCTGCGCGTCTTTCTCCGGCATTATGCGGGTCCAGTTAGCCTGGCCTTCTTTGTTAACGCTCAGATGCGCGTCCAGGCCGCCCAGTACAAAGTTGTTCACTTGGGGCGACATGGCGACCAATGACCAGAAATCGATCTCTGCGACCAGGCGATCGAGCGCGATGAAGCGTTCGCCGTCGAGTTTGGCTTCAACGTTATTCAGCTCTAAGCCGATGGGAATGAACGACCAGCTGATGTCGCCGTCTAGAATCAGGTCGAGATTGGTTTGCTTTTCTACGGCCTGCTCAATTTGCGGTTTGTAGGTATTGGGATCAATCACCAGCATGGCGACGGCTATTGCCGCTACGGCCAGTAAAATCAGTGCCACAATAGTAATGAGCAGGTAACGTAGTGCTTTCATTGGGCGAGTCCTGTTCGTTCAGATCAGTGTGCGATAGTTCAGAGGATAACGCAGGGTTAGCAAATTAACAGCGTGAGTGTATGACAATGCCGTAGTGTTAGGCCAAAGTACCGCCGTATTTCTGTGACGATCTTAGTCTCTAGTAATGAGAACAAGAACCTCTAATAATGAGAACAAGAGCCTCTAATAATGACAACAAGGAGTTGGCAATGGCCATCAACGTATCAATAGAACTCAGCCGCGAGCTGGAAATTGCCGGCAGTTACGATGAAGTGTTTGACCTGCTGGCGGATGTGCGCCGGTCAGTCAGTCACTTTCCAAAAGTGCATAAGTTGACGGACCTGGGCGATAACACCTACCTCTGGGAAATGGAGAAGGTAGGTGTCGACAAGTACTCCA
Source organism: Marinobacter sp. M1C (assembly GCF_023314135.1). Classification (NCBI taxonomy): domain Bacteria; kingdom Pseudomonadati; phylum Pseudomonadota; class Gammaproteobacteria; order Pseudomonadales; family Marinobacteraceae; genus Marinobacter; species Marinobacter sp. M1C. The sequence goes on along the minus strand of NZ_CP092289.1, from coordinate 3,872,458 downwards.
TCCAAACGGCGTACGCGTGCCATTATGTGTCTGACCGCGATGCCGGCACCATTCGCTGGGAGCCTGTTGCGGGCCAGGGCAATGGCGTGGTGAACGGGTCTTGGGTTATTACCGCCAAGGGCGATACTATGTCCACTCTGAAGTTTAAAACCAATGCAAAATTGACGCTACCGCTGCCGAGCCTGCTAAAACTGGCCATCAGCCCGATTATCAAGCACGAGTTCAACTCGTTGGTAGACCAGTACATGCGCAATCTGAAGAAAGTGTTTGCATAGCGCAGGGCAATGACTGCGATGAATCCACCGGCAGGACTCCGGTACGAATAAGCGGTATACTTGGCGCAACTATTCATTGGCGTCTTGGATTCTGGAAGTTTTTAAAACCTATTTTAAACAGTAAGTTACGGAGTTCACATGGTCGAACGCAAGGCTCGGGTCGAACGCAATACCCTTGAAACCCAGATCAGTGTTGAAGTAAATCTTGATGGCACCGGTAAAACCAACTTCCAGACCGGTGTGCCATTCTTGGACCACATGATGGACCAGATTGCCCGCCACGGCATGGTAGATCTGGATGTGGTGTGTGATGGTGACCTGCATATCGACGACCACCACACCGTAGAAGATGTGGGTATTACCATGGGCCAGGCGTTCGCTAAAGCAGTGGGCGACAAAAAAGGCATTCGCCGCTACGGCCACGCCTACGTGCCGCTGGACGAAGCTTTGTCGCGGGTAGTGCTGGACCTGTCCGGTCGCCCCGGCCTGCACATGGACGTTCCTTTCACCCGGGCAACCGTGGGTGGCTTTGATGTAGACCTGTTCGCCGAGTTTTTTCAGGGCTTTGTGAACCATGCGCTGATTACCCTGCATATCGACAACCTGAAGGGCAAAAATACCCACCACCAAATTGAAACGGTGTTTAAAGCATTTGGCCGCGCGCTGCGCATGGCCATTGAGCTGGACGACCGTATGGCCGGTATTATGCCCTCCACCAAAGGCACGCTTTGATCCGAGGCGCCCGAGACTGTTTCCAGCTGCTGGACTAATGAATTTATGAAAACCGTTGCCATCATTGATTACGGCATGGGCAACCTGCATTCCGTGAGCAAAGCCGTGGAACACGTAGCCCCGGATGCCCGGGTGCTGGTGACCGATAACGCCGACCTTATTCGCAGCGCAGACCGGGTAATATTCCCCGGTGTGGGCGCCATTCGCGATTGCATGGCGGAAATCCGTCGGCTGGGCGTGGATGAACTGGTGAAAGAAGTCTCCCGCGATCGCCCTTTGCTGGGTGTGTGCGTAGGCATGCAGGCGCTGATGTCCCACAGCGAGGAGAATGGTGGCGTTGACTGCATTGACGTATTCCCCGCCCATGTACGTTTCTTCGGCCACAAACTGACTGAAAACGGCGAGCGTTTAGGCGAACCTGGGAGCAAACGATTAAAAGTGCCGCACATGGGCTGGAACCAGGTCCAGCAGGTGCAAGATCACCCCATGTGGCACAAAATCGCTGACGATGAGCGCTTTTACTTTGTGCACAGTTATTACGCCGAAGCCGAAGGTAACGCCGACATAGCCGGCCGCACCCGTTACGGTGTTGACCTTGCGGCGGCGGTCGCCAAAGGCAATATTTTTGCGGTGCAGTTCCATCCGGAAAAGAGTGCCGATGCAGGTCTGCAACTGTTAAAGAATTTCGTTAACTGGGCCGGAAACTGAGCAGGCTCCAATCTCTACGTAGTCGTCGAGAAATATCTAAAAATATTCAGGAAAACCAAGCTCTATGCTGATTATCCCCGCTATCGATCTGAAAGACGGCAAATGTGTACGCCTGCGCCAGGGCCGGATGGACGATTCCACCGTGTTCGGCGGCGATCCGGTTGATATGGCAACCCGCTGGGTAGAGGCCGGTGCGCGGCGCCTTCATTTAGTAGATTTGAACGGTGCGTTTGCCGGCGAGCCGGTCAACGGTGAAATTGTGAAGGCTATCGCGCGCAAGTATCCGGATTTACCGATTCAGATTGGCGGTGGTATCCGCTCCGCAGAGATTATTGAAACCTACCTGCAGGCCGGTGTGCAGTGGGTGATTATTGGCACCAAAGCGGTGAAAGATCCCGAATTTGTCACCGAAATGTGCAAACGCTTCCCCGGCCACATTATTGTGGGCCTAGACGCCAAAGACGGCCGCGTGGCCACCGACGGCTGGGCCGAAGTATCTGAAATAATGGCCACTGATTTAGCAAAACGCTTTGCCAATGACGGCGTAGATTCCATTGTGTACACCGACATTGCCCGCGACGGTATGATGCAGGGCGTAAACGTAGAGGCCACAGCGGCGCTGGCGAAAGCCTGCGGTATACCGGTGATTGCTTCTGGCGGCGTGACCAATATGGATGACTTGAAACGCCTCGGTGCTGTGGCCGATCAGGGTATTCTGGGCGCCATTACCGGCCGTGCGATTTATGAAGGTACTCTGGATGTGGCCGAAGCTCAGGCTTATTGCGACAGCCTGAGCGCCTGATTTTTTGATCTTCTGACACTGTGACTTTCTGACTGTACGGAGCATTCCCATGGCACTGGCCAAGCGCATTATTCCCTGTCTGGATGTAGACAAGGGCAGGGTAGTGAAAGGCGTGAACTTTGTGGATATCCGCGACGCTGGCGACCCGGTAGAAGTGGCCCGCCGTTACAATGAGCAGGGCGCTGATGAAATTACCTTTCTGGATATTACCGCCAGCCACGAAAGCCGTGACACCACCTATGAAACTGTTGAGCGAATGGCGTCAGAAGTGTTTATTCCCTTAACCGTCGGCGGCGGTGTGCGCACGGTGGAAGACATTCGCAAACTGCTGAACGCCGGTGCCGATAAGGTGGCCATCAATACCGCAGCGGTGTTTGATCCTGAATTTGTAAGAACCGCGGCCGAGCGTTTTGGCAGCCAGTGCATTGTGGTGGCGATTGATGCCAAGCGGGTGAGCGCCGAAGGCGAAGAACCCAGGTGGGAGATTTTTACCCACGGTGGCCGCAAGCCAACCGGTTTTGATGCGGTGGAATGGGCGCAGAAGATGGTGGCGCTGGGTGCCGGCGAATTGCTACTAACCAGTATGGACCGCGATGGTACAAAAATTGGTTTCGATCTGGGCCTTACCCGTGCCGTCAGCGATGCGGTAACGGTGCCGGTGATTGCGTCTGGCGGGGTAGGCGAGTTGCAGCACCTGGCCGATGGCGTAACCATCGGTGGCGCAGATGCGGTGCTGGCGGCGTCGATATTTCACTTCGGCGAGCACACCATTCCAGAGGCAAAAGCGTTCATGAAAGCCCAGGGAATTGAAGTGCGGGATTAGCCCGCTAGGCAATTACAACCGGGCAGCGCTACTGTCCGATTCCGGTTTTCTCGCGTAAGCAGGCACTATGGTCTGCTTTTTTTTGTTTGCAAACATGGCTTTATTACCGTTTCGAATGGCCCAAACGCCGCTGACGGTTGCTATTGCGATGCCCTGCTCATCCAGTAGGGGTAGGTGCTTTTCCAGATAATCTACGGTGATCTTGTGGGGGTGGCCGATGGCGATGGCCGTGCCCTGTTGCCGCGCACGTTGAATCAACAATTTGAATTGCCGGTCAACAAATTCTTCGGTTTGTTCGTGGTCCAGAAACACATCGCGGGTAAAGCTGGGGATGTGGTGGGCACGGGCGACATCACCGGCTATCGAGCTTGCGATCGTGCGGCTATCAACGAAGTACAGCGGGTACTGGCCCAGTTCTGTCATTACCCAATCCATGGGTTGCAGGCGCTGCGTCAGCAAGCTGCCCATGTGGTTATTGACACCCTGAACGTGAGGCACCGACTGCAAGGCCCGCCGCAATGTGCGGGTAAGGTGGGTTTGGTCCATATCTTCAGTCAGTCCGCCTGGTCCCAGGCCGAAATGCTGGGTATTGGCCATGGGCGCGTGCAGCATGATTTCTTTATTCAGGCTGTGTGACAGTTTGGCTAGCTCTACGGTATAGCGGCGGTAGGGCAGAAACGACAGGGTGATGGGCTGTTCCAGGCGCGCCAGGCGCTCCCCTTCAAGCCGGTTGTGGCCCATGTCGTCAATGATGATGGCGATGGTGGGTGGCGGCCCTGCCTGCGCTATGTTGCTGACCATGCCCAGAAGCATGGTTAGCAACATGCGAATCGACGTATTCGATAGCCGCGGTTTCACAAAGTGTCCCTTGGAAAGTGCCTCATGGACAGCAACTTATTCCTGAGCGCTGGACGTGCCGGTGCGGCTGATGATGTTCAGCCCCTTCAGCAGATTGAGCGCTGATCGCAGCTGGTAGTCACGATCCAGAACTGCGTCAGTGGACTCTTTGTTGCTGTCGCTTACATCTTTAGCTTCGTTTTTACGGTTTTCGGCCTCGTTCGTGCCTTCCAGGTGGCCGCTTAAATCAGCTTCAGTAAACATAGGCCGGCTGTCCAGTTCTTTCAGCTCTGCCGGTTTGACTTCGATATCCGGTTTTATGCCGGTGGCCTGAATGGAACGGCCGTTCGGGGTGTAGTAGCGGGCTGTGGTCATTTTTATGGCGTGGGTTTCATCCAGCGGAATCACGGTTTGTACGCTGCCTTTGCCAAACGACTGGGTGCCCATCACCACGGCGCGGCGATGGTCCTGCAAGGCGCCCGCGACGATTTCTGATGCAGACGCGGAACCGCCGTTAATCAGAACCACCATTGGCGTATCGGCCAGTATGTCGCCTTCTGTGGCGCTGAAGCGCAGACGCGAGCTCTGTATGCGGCCTTCGGTATAAACCACCAGGCCTTCGTCTAGCACGGCGTCAACGGTGTCTACCGCTGCCTGCAGCACGCCGCCCGGATTGTTGCGTATATCCAAAATGACACCTTTTAGCGCACCACCGGCGTCTTTTTTCAGGGCCTTCAGAGCGTTGCGGAACTGGCTGCCTGTTTCTGCCTGGAACTGGGTGATGCGAACATAGCCGTAACCGTCATCCAGCATGCGGGATTTCACGCTGGTGACCTTGATGATGGCGCGTTCTACCGGAATGACCAGTGGCCCTGTTTCGCCGTCGCGGATAATCGTCAGTTCCAGAATGCTGCCGGGTTCGCCGCGCATCAGCTCTACCGCGTCTTGCAGAGACATGCCTTTTACCGGTTGCTCACCCAGTTTTATGATCACGTCGGCGGCTTGCACACCTGCCTGTTGTGCCGGTGTGTCGTCTATGGGAGTAATTACCTTAATAAAGCCGTTTTCCATGCTCACTTCGATGCCCAAGCCACCGAAGGCACCGCTGGTGCTTTCTTCCAAGTCTTCATAATCTTTTGGTGCCAGATAGGCGGAATGCGGATCCAGCTCTGACAGCATGCCTTTTATGGCGCTTTCAAGCAGTTGGCTGTCAGTGACTTCCTCCACGTAAGCGTCTTTGATGCGACTGAATACGGCGGTAAATTTACGCAGGTCGTCCAGCGGTAGCTGCTCGCGTTCGGCCGGCATATCAATGCCCACGTGGGGATCGGCTATGGTGCTGGCCGGCGTTTGCTGCGCAAAAGCCCAACCGGAAGCGGCAAAACAGGACGCCATAACGAGGGCGTGCATCGGTAAAGCATGAAGAGTGCGTTGGGCAAGTTTCATTCACTTATCCTGTATTTATTCCGCTAGTTGGCGGGTTGCCGCTAATTCGCCACAGTATGGCGGGAGCGCTGGCGTTTGTCAGCTCTTGCCGGGTTTCGCGGGTTGCCCAGCCAGCCAGCGTGACGGATTATCGGGCTTGCCGTTGTGGCGTATTTCAAAATACAGCGCTGTTTTGTCGGTGCCGCCGGTCTGGCCGGCCTGAGCAATGGCCTCGCCGGCATCTACCCAGTCCCCAGTTGTGGTGTAAAGGCTGCTGGCATGGCCGTATAGGGTCATATAACCATCGCCGTGGTCAATAATGGTTAGTAGTCCAAAGCCACGCAGCCAATTGGCAAATACAACGCGACCGTAATGAATAGCCCGCACTTCTGCGCTTGTGTCGGTGTGCATTAGCAAGCCGTTACGGCGTAGTTTGCCTTCGGCATAGGTTTCGCCAAAGCTGCTAACCACGGTCCCAGCAGCGGGCCAGGGCATTTTTTTACGCAGCTTCGCAAATGATTGGTTGGCATTTGGCGCAGGTATGCTGGCAATGGCCTGTTGCACTTCTTCTAACAATGCCTCCAGACGCTTTTGATCGGCGGCCAATTCGTCGCGCTCACTGCGACGCTGGCCGATGTCTGTGTTCAGGCTTGTCAGAGTCTGTTCGCGCTGCTTGCGGCTTTGCTCCAGTTTTTGCTGGCGTTGCTCTACATCGGCCTCGGTGGCGGCCAGTTTGGTGCGGGTATTCTGCATTTGCGTGCGGGTTTGGTTCAGCTCTGCCAGGCTGGCCTGAAAAGCCTGTACTTGGCCGACTGTGTAATTGCCCAGGTATTCGTAATAGGTGAGGGTGCGGGCAATATTGTTGGGGTCGGTTTCGTTGAGCAGTACTTTCAGGGCGCTGGCGTCGCCTTCCATCCAGGCCTGGCGCAGCAGCTTCTTCAGCTGTTCGCGCTGGCCGTTGAGGATGAGGGTTAACTGCCGTTGCCGGGTTTCCAGTTCTGCCAGCTGTGTTTGCTGGCTGACGGCCTGCTGCTTTAGGTCGCGAGCTTCCCGGGTCAGGTCACTGATGCTGCGTTCCAGGCCGGTCAGCTGTTGTTGCAGTTGCGAGCGGTCTTTTTCCGCTTTGGTCAGCCACTGATTAATGGCGCCAATCTGCTTTTTCAGCTTTTCAACCTGGGCCGGAGTTACCTGTTGAGAAGATGCTTGTTGCGCGGCTACCGGGGCTGCGCCGGCAAACGCCAGCACCAGCAGCAAGGGTAGCAGCACAGGTAAAACCAGTAGCGCGCGCAACATGGCAATCTGCCCGTTTACAGTCAACCGATTTTAGCCAGGCTGTGGCCTGTCATTTCGGTGGGTTGAGCCACGCCCATCAGTGCTAGCAGCGTAGGTGCTACATCGCTCAGGGCGCCACCGTCGTTCAACATTATCTGTTTTGGGCCGGTGTATACCAGGGGCACAGGGCCGGTGGTGTGGGCGGTGTGTACCTGGCCGGAGATCGGGTCTTGCATCTGCTCGCAGTTGCCATGATCAGCGGTTATCAGGCTTTCGCCACCCACTTCCGCAAGCGCTTCTACGACGCGCTTTACGCAGGCGTCCAGGCATTCGGCCGCTTTGATGGCGGCGTCCAGCTTGCCCGTGTGGCCAACCATGTCGCCGTTAGCGTAGTTGCAGATCACCAGATCGTATTTGCCGCTTTTAATGGCTTCAACCAGTTTGTCTGTCACTTCCGGGGCGCTCATCTCCGGCTTCAGGTCATAGGTGGCAACGTCTGGAGATGGCACCAGAATGCGGTCTTCTCCGGCAAATGGCTCTTCGCGGCCGCCGTTGAAAAAGAAAGTAACGTGGGCGTATTTCTCAGTTTCTGAAATCCTCAGCTGGGTTTTGCCAGCGTTGGCCAGGTATTCGCCCAAGCTATTCACCAGCTGCGTCGGCGGATAGGCGCAGCTGGCTTTTATGTCGGCGGCGTATTCGGTAAGCATTACAAAGTCAGCCAGCTGGGGCACTTTTTTGCGTTTGAAACCGTCAAAGTCAACGTCTACAAAAGTGCGCGTCAGCTCGCGGGCACGGTCTGCGCGAAAGTTCATAAACAACACTGCGTCGCCGTCGTTAATGGTGGCGGGGCTATCACCTTCGGCCTGAATGCGGGTTGGCTTTACAAATTCGTCATTTTCATCGCGTTCGTAAGCCTGCTCCAGAGCGGTTACCGCGTCTTCGCAAGCGTATTCAGCTTCGCCCAAAGCCATTACATTGTAGGCGGCTTCTACGCGGTTCCAGCGGTTGTCGCGGTCCATGGCGAAGTAGCGTCCGGTAACGCTGGCAATACGTGCAACACCAAGTGCAGAAAGCGTGGCGGCCGCCTTTTCCAGAGACGTTTTGGCGCTGCGCGGGGGCATGTCGCGGCCATCCAGAATGGCGTGTAGGTAAACGGCTTTAGCGCCGCGGGCTGCAGCCAATTCTGCGGCGGCAAGAATGTGGCTTTCATGGCTGTGCACGCCGCCTGGCGACAGTAGGCCAATCAGGTGAACGGCTTTACCTTGGCTCACAGCGGCGTCAATGGCTTTGCACAGGGCCGGGTTTTTCTGGAAACCACCGTCTTTCAGATCTTTGTCGATGCGGGTCAGGTTCTGGTATACCACGCGACCGGCGCCAAGATTCATGTGACCTACTTCGGAATTGCCCATTTGTCCGCTGGGCAAGCCGACAAACATTCCGGAAGTGTTAATCAGCGTTTTCGGGTTGTTTTGCCACAAACTATCCCAGAACGGTGTATTGGCGTTGCTGATGGCGTTGTCTTCGGCCGGGTCGCGGTGGCCCCAGCCGTCAAGAATGATGAGTGCTGTTGGCGTGCGAGTCGCTGTCATGACGTGCTCCGGTTATTGGTAGATGTTGTCGAGACGAGTGGGACTCAAGATTCTAACTGCTTTCATTTGCCCATGCTACGCTGGTTACCTTCTGCGCAGGGCTGCGGGTGTGTATAATCTTGCCAAATTATTTTGCAGGGTGTTTTCATGGATCGCTTGTTTGAATTTGTTGTTAACCATTACATTCTGGTGTCGGCATTCGTTGCCTTGCTGCTGGCGCTGCTGGCCCTGGAAACCCGCCGCGGTGGTGCCAAAATTTCCGCCCAAGGCGCTGTGAACCTTATTAACCGGGACGAAGCGGTGGTGGTGGACATCCGTGAGCGCAAAGAATTCAACGAAGGGCGCATCACGGGCTCGATGAATATTCCATTGAGCGCTCTGAAAAGCCGCAGCAGTGAGCTGTCCAAGCATAAAGAAAAGCAGCTGATTGTGGTCGACAAGATGGGGCAGCATTCTGCTATGGCGGTCAAACAGCTTAATACTGACGGTTTTGCCAATGTGGTGCGCCTGAGCGGCGGAATTGCCGACTGGAAAGCCAGCAATTTGCCGCTGGTAAAGAAATAACGAAGGGTTGTGTTGCCGCCCAGCGCCGCAGCACGTCGCTTAATTCACGGGCAACCTGGCCCAGATTGATAATAAAGGACTGAACATGGCTGAGAATTCGCAAGCTGCAGCAGGCAATGAAAACCAGAACCAACCACAATTCGCCATGCAGCGCATTTACGTAAAAGATCTTTCTTTTGAATCCCCCAACGCTCCGACGGTGTTTCAGGAGCAGTGGAAGCCGCAGGTCAATCTTGATCTGAACACAGGGCATTCCAAAGTCAGCGATAATCAGTACGAAGTTGTGCTGTCGTTGACGGTAACGGCAAAAATCGAAGAGAAAGTCGCCTACATTGTTGAAATTCAGCAGGCCGGCGTTTTTCTGGTAAACGGCGTGGAGCCTCAGCAACTGGGCCACATGTTGGGTGCCTACTGCCCGACTATTCTGTTCCCTTACGCCCGCGAAGCCATTGACAACCTGGTAAGCCGTGGCAGCTTTCCGGCACTGATGCTGGCGCCGGTTAACTTCGACGCGATTTATGCCCAGGCGCTTCAGCGCAAGCAAGAAGAAGCGACGGCTGCAGAAGCCACCAGCGAGCCCAAAACTCACTGACTTTCTGAGCGGGCAAGAAAAACCCGGCTTACGAGCCGGGTTTTTTATTCAGAACCGAAAAATGCGAGCTGTCGCCAAGCTTCATAAACCACCAGAGCGGCGGTATTCGAGAGGTTCAGGCTGCGGCTGTGAGCGCACATGGGCACTCTCAGGCGGTGGCCATCCGGCAGGGCATCGCGAACCGGTCCGGGCAAGCCGCGGGTTTCCGGCCCGAACATCAGATAGTCACCGTCTTGGTAATTGACCTCATGATAGTAGTGGCTGCCTTTGGTGGTTAGCCCGAACAGCCGTTTCGGCTGTTCGGATTGTAAAAACGCCGGGTAACTTTCGTGCACTTTTACACTGGCGTATTCACTGTAATCCAGCCCGGCCCGCCGCATCTGTTTGTCTTCCAGAGTAAACCCCAGTGGTTCAATCAGGTGCAGCTTACAACCGGTGTTGGCGCAGAGCCGGATAATATTCCCGGTATTCGGGGGAATCTCCGGCTCGTACAGCACGACATTCAGCATATTAAATTAGCGTTCCGTTTAACATGTAGAGCTATCGCTCAACCGCCAGCGCCACACCCATGCCGCCGCCAATGCACAGTGTCGCCAAGCCTTTTTTGGCATCTTGACGCACCATTTCGTGCAGCAGGCTGACCAGGATACGGCAGCCGGAGGCGCCGATCGGGTGGCCCATCGCAATAGCGCCGCCGTTTACGTTAACCTTGGCTAGGTCCCAGCCCATATCGCGGTTGACCGAAATAGCCTGGGCCGCGAAGGCTTCGTTGGCTTCAATCAGGTCCAGATCGCTAACATCCCAGCCCGCTAGTTTCAGGCAGCGTTTGCTCGCAGGAATCGGGCCGGTGCCCATAATAGTGGGGTCTACACCAGCACTGGACTGGGCTTTTATGGTGGCGAGTACGGTTAAGCCCAGTTCTTTGGCCTTTTCAGCGCTGCACACCATAACGGCGGCTGCGCCATCGTTGATGGTTGAGGAGTTAGCGGCGGTGACTGTGCCGTCTTTTTTGAACGCAGGGCGCAGTTTGGACAGGCCTTCGACGGTGGTGCCATCGCGCGGGCCTTCGTCTTTAGCGACAATAATAGGGTCGCCTTTACGCTGGGGAATCGAAACCGGCACGATTTCGCCGTCAAAGCGACCGGCCTTTTGCGCTGCTACGGCTTTTTGTTGAGACGCCGCTGCGAATTGATCTTGCTCTTCACGGCTGATGCCGTATTTCTCAACGATATTCTCGGTGGTTATACCCATGTGATAGTCGTTGAATGCGTCCCACAGACCGTCATTAACCATGGTATCTACCAACGCCCAGTTACCCATGCGCTGGCCATTGCGGCTGTTTGGGAGAACGTGCGGCGCCTGGCTCATGCTTTCCTGGCCACCGGCAATGACGATTTCTGCGTCGCCGTTGCGGATAGACTGTACTGCCATGTGCACGGCCTTCAGGCCGGAACCGCAAACCTTATTGATGGTCATAGCCGGCACAGTCGCCGGCAGCCCGGCGTTAATAGCTGCCTGGCGCGCTGGGTTCTGGCCGCAACCCGCGGTGAGTACCTGGCCCATAACAACTTCGCTGACCTGGTCACCGGCAATGCCGGTTTCTTCCATCAGCGCTTTAATGACAGCCGATCCAAGCTGGTCAGCGCGCAGGGTTGATAACCCCCCACCAAAACTGCCGACCGCCGTCCGCTTGGCGGCAACAATGACAACATCACGCATGAGTATTCTCCATTTTTAGCATGCGGGCGACAGATTTGCCGCGCCTGGGTGAAACTGCCCACAGTGTAGTCCTTTGACTGGCGAGCACCAACTGCTTAGTGCGCGACAGGTTTAATGCTTTTGTATTACATTGAGGATCGCCTTCAGCCTGCACTGGCTCATAGCCTGGCCCAGTTCCGGCCCGCGGTAACCTTGGGCCAGTAAGGTTTTGGCTTGCACGCCCGCAGCCGCCTGCGCCGAATCTTCCAGCTGTTGCAGGGCGAGCTGCTGTAAAGGCAGGTTGGGGCCGTTTTGAAGAGGCAAGGTAACGCGTAACAGTTGCAGTGCTTCTTGCAGGCGCTCGGGCCGGCGCCAGGCATCTGCGGCGTTAAGGGCTTCCAGCAGCTGTTCGGCCGGCTCATTTTCGCTGTCGGTGATGTTTATGCAGGATGAGCAGCGTAAGGTGCAGGCCAGGATGGCAAGCTCCTGGCAGACTTTTGGCGCCTTTAATAAAGTCGCCCGATTGTTAGCCTGTACGCTGGAAAGCGGCAGTAGTAACGCTGCAATTCGCTGCGCTGTGTTGGCATCGGGTAAGCTCTGGTGCAATTGCTGCAGGGCGTGAAGGGCCTGCTGGCGTACGGGCTGCGCTGCAAATTCCGGCACGAGTTCAATCAGCGCACCACAACTGTGTAGAACCTCAAAAAACGTTACCGGAGAAGCCTCGTGTAAGGCGCGCTGAAGCTCTTGCCATACCCGTTCTGGTACCAGGTGGCCGACTTCCCCGGCGTGTGTCATTGCCTGCATCAATTGCAGTGTGTCGGGATGGACTTCGAAACCCTGGGGCATAAAGCGGGCGGCAAAACGTGCGGTGCGCAGAATGCGCAGAGGGTCTTCGGCGAAGGCTTCGGAAACGTGGCGCAGCAGGCGGTCTTGAAGATCCTGCCGGCCGCCAAAAGGGTCAATTATCTCGCCGTCTTCGGCTTGCGCCATGGCATTAACCGTCAGATCGCGGCGTTTCAGGTCTTCTTCGAGGGTTACGTCGGGTGCGCTGTACACCGCGAACCCGTGGTAGCCATGGCCTTGCTTGCGCTCGGTGCGCGCCAGCGCGTATTCCTCGTGGGTATCGGGGTGCAGGAACACCGGAAAATCAGCGCCCACTTGGCGAAAACCTTGTGCCAGCATGACTTCAGGCGTGGCGCCCACTACCACCCAGTCGCGGTCTTTAATTGGTAGACCCAGCAGTTGATCGCGCACTGCGCCGCCAACCAGATAGATGTCCATAAATGTGCCCATAATAACGAGAAGTTGTGGCGCAGATTAGGTTAGAAGCGGCTGCCACACAAGCCGCTGCCGGTTACGCAGGCGCGGCGGTCTTTTGCCGTTTACACTGAAGATATTTTAGCGCCTGTGTAAAAATTCGAACAGGGTCAGTAATTTGCATAACCTGGCCCGATTCTTTCATATATTAGTTAAACCGCATTTTCGGAGATTAGTAATGACACTTCGCGTTATAACCGCGTTACTGGTGCTGTTGATGGCGACAGCTTGCGCGCCCACGGGGCAGCAGGGCCGCAACGCAGACGCTAACCGTTTCGCGCCCATCACCCTACGGGTTAGCGGCTATGGCACCTATGAAGACGCCACAAAAGACCGGTTAGACACGCGCAAACGCCTGATGGCGCGCAGGGCTTCGCAGCTGGACGCCTATCGTAACCTGGCAGAACGGGTTTACGGCACGGTGGTTTACGGCAGTGCGACGGTGAATGACTTTGTGCTGCAGAATGACGATTTTCGAGCTTACGTCGACAGCTATTTGCGCGGTATGAAAACCGTATCTGTGAACGAGCACAGTGACGGCGTAGTGGAAACCGTCGTCGAATTGAAACTGGCGCCACGCTTTCGCCAATGCGTTGCCAGTGTGCCCGACACCCAGGTTGCTCGTTATTGTTCGTTACCCTTGCCCCGCGAAAATGACAGTGCCGGCGATGTTCGCAGCGGCAACACCGATTCTCTTTACTACCTGGATTAAGCGATGACTGCTTGCTACCGAAGGTTAACGCTGCCTATTTCAATCGCTGCTGCCTGTGCTCTGGTACTGGCACTGGTACTTGCCAGCCAGCCGCTGCTGGCCGCGGTTGTTGAGGGTATTGGCCATGCCAGCATTCATAATGGTGATATTGATAGCGCCCGCGCTCTGGCACGGCAGGCGGCTTTGCGCGATATGGCGCTGCAATACGACGCTCGTATCAGCAACAGCGACACAGTTGAAAATGGCGTGCTGACCAGTTCACGCCTGCGCGTTACCAGCGATGTCCGCGCCCGCAATGTGCAGGTGGTGGATGAGTTTCGCAGCGGTCAGCTATTGCGGGTGACCCTGCGCGCAGAAATGACCGCTCAGCAAAGCAGTTGTGGTAACGGTGCGGCGTCTACGTTGAAAAAACGCGTGGCGATTACCGGGTTTCCATTGTTGTACCCTGATCACGCCCGCGTTGGGCGCCTGGATGATGCCGGTGAAATGCTGCCGCAGCAGTTACAGGCCCGTTTGCGTAACGCGGGCAGCGTGCAGGTTCTTTCGGCAACGAGCTTGAGGATGTATGGCGATTTGCTGAACGCACCCACCGCCCAGCAGGATGACAACCGGCTGACCAATGTGCGCCAACTGGCGCGGGAGCTGGGTGCTCAGTTTGTGGTCAGCGGGGTTATACGGGACCTGGATGTGGCTGACCCTGCAGCTTGGAATACGTCGGTATTCGGCAAACTTAAACGTGGTTTGAACGCTGTCGATCAGACCCGGCGCTTTATTGCGGACATGGTGATTTATGATGGTTTTAGTGGGGCCCCGGTTTACCAGCAGCGCTTCAGTGCTCGCGCGCAATGGAATGCTGGCCCCGGCAGTGCCAGCGGTTTTGCCTCGGCCGGTTTTGAACAAACCGACTATGGTAAGGCGGTCGCGCAGGTAATGGATGACATGGCCAGGTCAGTGACGGATGCGCTGAATTGCCAACCGTTTATGACCCGAATCAGCCGTGTTGACGGTGAACTTGTCACTATTGAATCGGGTGCCACCTCCGGATTGCGGCCGTCAGCAACGCTGCAGGTATACCGCAGTGCGCAGCACTTTGAGGCTCTGGACGCAACACCTGAGCTGACTGAAACCGGGGTTAACATCACACTCAACAATGTTCACCCTGAATTCGCTTCCGGCAAGCTGTCGGCCCATGGTGGCCAAACCAATGTCCAGCAGGACGATATTGCCGTGGTGTGGTAGCGCGTCGCGTGCGTTATCGTTCGCCAAAAAAAGACCCGCACACGGCGGGTCTTTTTCATGTTTCTGGGCTAAAAAACGTACGACAGGTTATGCGGCTTGTTTAGAAGCAATATCACGGATCTTGCTGATCATCGAACGCAAACCGTTTCCGCGAGTCGGGGAGATATGGCGGAATAAATCTAGGCGTTCAAACAGCTCGTCGATGTCGATGGCCAGAAGTTCACGGGGTTCGTGATTGTTCAGCGCCACCAGGATGATCGCCGCTAGTCCGCGCACAATAATGGCATCAGAATCGATCAGCAGAAACAGCTTGCCGCTGGCTTGATCATAGTGATGAGTCAGCCACACTTGGCTTTGGCAGCCGTGCACGTAATTCTTTTCGTTGCGTTCGGAATCCGGAAACGGCGGTAGCTGTTTGCCCAGGTCGATAATGAACGCGTAGCGATCTTCCCAGTCGTCCAAAAGCTCGAAGGCCTCAAACACGTCTTCCATTGTGGTGCTGGTACCCAGCGGATTTTTCGTGAAATCGGTTGCGCTGGTGGTCATTACAACATCCCCAGTTCCAGTTTGGCTTCGTCGGTCAGCATGTCG
This sequence comes from Marinobacter sp. M1C, assembly GCF_023314135.1. Lineage (NCBI taxonomy): Bacteria > Pseudomonadati > Pseudomonadota > Gammaproteobacteria > Pseudomonadales > Marinobacteraceae > Marinobacter > Marinobacter sp. M1C. Next base: position 3,857,282 of record NZ_CP092289.1, on the reverse strand, counting down.
CTGGTCCAGGGCGGGTCAAAGGTCAGGTCTACCGTGACTTTATCAACGTTGGGCACGTGTTCCAATTTGGTTTTCACATCTTCAGTAATCACCGGGCCCATGCCACAACCTGCGGCGGTAAGCGTCATGGTGATGTGAATGTGGTTGCCGTGCTCTGGTTCCTGCTCGATGGAGCAGTTGTAGATTAGCCCCAGCTCTACCACGTTGACCGGGATCTCCGGGTCATAGCAGTTACGCAGGGCTTCCCACATCTGGTTTTCGTTTACCGTGCCGTCTTCCGGAGTATCAAAATTACTGACCAGTGGCTGTTTGCCCAAAGCGTCGGCGTCGTGGCCTTCAATGCGTGCTAAATTGCCATTAACCGCCACTGTAAACGTGCCACCCAGCGACTGGGTAATGGTTACGAAGGTATCCGAAGGAATCATGATTTCCGTTCCGGAGGGAACCAGGCGGGCTTCCACTTCGCGTTTGGTCAGTACAACTTCCCGTTCTTGCATCTGTTACTCCGTCATACCACTGTAAAGCTTTCGCCGCAGCCACATTCTGCGGTGGCGTTGGGGTTGCGAAACTCAAAGGTGGAGTTCACGCCTTCGGTAACAAAATCAATTTCAATTCCGTTCACCAGTGGCATGTGTTCGTCTTTTACAAACAGGTCCACGCCGTCGATATGAAATATCCGGTCATCGCTGCCAGATTCTTCCACCCACTGGGTTTCGTATTTAAAGCCGGAACATCCGCTCTTTTTGATGGCAAGGCGAATGCCAAGTGCTTCGGGCTTTTTATCCAATTGCTTGCGCACGTGTTTAACGGCGCTGGGGGTCATGGTGACCGCAATCGTTGGGGTGAACACTTGGGCTGTCATAATTTCACCTCCATCAGGTAAACAGGCGCTGTATTTTTTGCAAAGCAGTGAACAATTGCTCTACTTCTTCCAAAGTATTGTAGAACGCAAACGAGGCCCGCGCTGTACCGGGAAGCCCGTAATACTCCATTAACGGCATGGCACAATGATGGCCAGTACGAATGGCAATGCCCTGCTGGTCGAGCAGAGTACCGATATCACTGGGGTGCAGACCGTCAATTTTAAAGGATATCAGCGGCACTTTATGGCGCGCTGTGCCAATCACGGTCATCCCCGGCACGCTAGCGACCAGCTCATTGGCGCGCTGGAGTAAGGCACCTTCAGCCGCTTCCATCGCGTCGCGATCCAGGGTGGCCAAATAATCAATAGCGGCGCCCAGGCCCACGGCTTCGGCAATGGCCGGGGTGCCGGCTTCGAACTTGTAGGGCAGGGTGTTGTAGGTGGTGCCGGAAAAGCTTACCCGTTCAATCATTTCGCCGCCGCCCTGCCAGGGTGGCATAGCTTCTAGCAACTCGGCTTTGCCATAGAGCACACCAATGCCGGTGGGGCCAAACAGCTTGTGGGCCGAAAACACGTAAAAGTCGCAGTCCAGCGCCTGAACATCGGGCTGGAAGTGGGGCACGGCTTGAGCGCCATCTACCAGGGTGACCACGCCCTGTGCTTTGGCTTTGGCCACCATGTCAGCCACCGGATTCACGGTGCCTAACGCATTGGATACGTGGGTGATGGCCAGAATGCGGGTACGCTCACTCAAAAGTGAGTGAAACGAGTCCATGTCCAGCTCGCCTTCCGGCGTTACATCAATCGGCACTACCTTGGCACCGGTGCGCTCTGCCAGCATCTGCCAGGGCACGATGTTAGCGTGGTGCTCCATCTGGCTCAGCAAAATTTCGTCGCCCGGTTTGAGCAGCGGTGCCAGGCCGTTGGCCACCAGGTTGATGGCTTCGGTGGTGCCGCGGGTCCAAATAATTTCCCGTGCGCTGGGCGCATTTAAAAACTGCTGGACCTTCTTACGCGCGCCTTCAAAGGCGGTAGTGGCGCGGTCAGCCAGGGTGTGGGCCCCACGGTGAACGTTGGAGTGCATTTCCCGATAGTAGCTGTCCATGGCCTTCAACACCGCTTCTGGGCGTTGTGATGAAGCGCCGTTGTCAAGGTAGACCAGCGGTTTGCCGTTTACCTGTTGCGACAGTATGGGGAAATCCCGGCGTACCGCGTGTACGTCAAACAGCGGTTGGGTGGTTTTGGCCACGGACAAAGTGCTCATAACCGGTTATACCTCTTGGAATGCCTGGTCGAAGAACTGGTTCAGACCGGTGTTGGCGGTATCACGCACCTGCTCCACTGGAATCTGAGCGACCAGTTCATTGATAAACGCCATGGTCAGCAGCACTTTTGCATCGCGCGGGCTAAGGCCACGGGACACCAGATAAAATATGGATTCATTATCAAGCTGGCCAATGGTCGCGCCGTGGGCGCACTTTACGTCGTCGGCGTAAATTTCCAGTTCTGGCTTAGTGTCAATTTCCGCACCGTTGGTGAGCAGCAGATTTTTGTTGCTCATGTTGGCGTTGGATTTCTGCGCATCCTGATGAATATGTATACGGCCGTTAAAAATGGCGTGGGATTTATCTGCCGCAATGTTGCGGTAGTTTTCCTCACTGTTGCAAAGGGCCGCAACGTGTTCGATGGTGGTGTGATTGTCGTAATGCTGGGTGCCCTGGGTAACCACGACACCATTGAGTTTGCACTCGGCATGTTCGCCCTCAAGACGGACGTGCAGGTCGTGGCGGCGCAGGGTCCCACCAAATCCGACGCTATGGCCTTCAAAGCGCGAATTGCGCTGCTGGCGCACGCCGGTGGTGCCGATGTGCTGCACATTCTGGCCTTCGGTATTCAGGCGCACACTGGTGATATTGGCGCCATCGCCCAGGCTGAACTCGGTGGCGGTATTGACCATCACCGGGCTGTCGCCGCTAGAAACATAGTCTTCTACCAGGGTGAGCTGGCTGTTGCTGCCTGCGGCTACCAAAATACAAGGAAAGGCAGATCCGCTGTGGCTGGCGCTGGTGTGGTGAATCACAAACAGTGGCTGGTCCAGCACGATGCCGGGCTGCAGCTGAATCAGCAGGCCGTCTTCAAAGCGCGCAGCGTTCAGCAACGACAGGTTCACCGAGCCGTGTTTTGCTGGCTGATCGCTGATGGATTTGCCCAGCAGGTCAGCGGCAAGCTCGGCGTCGTCACCGTTCAAATCACTAAAGCGCTGAATGCTAAGGCCTTCCAGCGTTGGGTAGTTGCTGGCTTCAGGGCGCACAACGCCATTCACCAGCACCACAGTGTAACCCTGAATGTCGGCGGCGGCGCCGGCACTGGCACTTAATGGCAAAGAACTGGCCATGTCGTCGGTCAGTTTCAGGTGTTTGGCCGAGTACTTCCAGTTTTCAGTTTTGCGCGTGGGCAGCAACAGATCCGTCAGGGCGCTGGCTCTGTTAGCCCTTAGCGCCAGCAGTGGCTCTGGCAGAGCTTCACCCGCCGATTGCAGAAAGGCGCTGGAAAGCATAGATGCAGATTTCATGTCGCGACCTCCCGATCAGTGGCTGGCAGTTGCTGCGTCGTTGACTCCGAGCCAACCGTAACCCTTCGCTTCCAGTTCCAAGGCCAATTCACGGCCGCCGGACTTGATGATTTTACCATCGGCTAGTACGTGTACGTAATCTGGAACAATGTAATCCAGCAGACGTTGATAATGGGTAATCATCAGAATGGCGCGATCGGGCGCGCGCAAGGCGTTTACGCCGTCGGAAACCACTTTCAGGGCGTCTATATCAAGGCCGGAATCGGTTTCGTCAAGAATGGCGAGTTTTGGCTGCAGCAGCAACGCCTGCATGATTTCGTTACGCTTCTTTTCGCCACCAGAAAAGCCTTCGTTCACGCCGCGTTTAAGAAAAGCGGGGTCCAGGTCGACCTGTTTGGAAACCTGTTTGGCCAGCTTCATGAATTCAGCGGCGTTCATGTCGTCTTTGCCCTGGTGCTTGCGCATGGCGTTAACGGCGGTGCGCAGGAACTGCAGGTTGCTGACGCCGGGAATTTCAACCGGGTATTGGAACGCCAGAAAAACGCCTTCGCGGGCACGCATTTCGGTGGGCAGTTCAAGCAGGTTGTCGCCGTTGAGGGTAACGTCGCCTTCGGTGACTTCAAATGCGTCATTGCCTGCCAGCACCTGCGATAGGGTACTTTTGCCGGAGCCGTTGGGGCCCATGATGGCGTGAACTTCGCCGGCTTTTATTTCCAGGTTGATGCCTTTGAGAATCTGTTTGCCTTCAACGGAGGCGTGCAGGTTTTTGATGCTCAGCATGTGTGATTTCTCTCTTTTAAGCTTTTGAATTCGTTTCAATCAAATTTTGGGCTTCTACAAAGCTTAACCGACCGAGCCTTCCAGGCTGACTTCCAGCAGTTTGCCGGCTTCTACCGCAAACTCCATGGGCAGCTCTTTGAAGACTTCTTTACAGAAGCCGTTGACGATCATGGATACAGCCTGTTCCGCGTTAATACCACGCTGGCGGCAGAGGAACATCTGTTCGTCGCTGACTTTCGAGGTGGTCGCTTCGTGTTCCACGATGGCCGACTTGTTCTTACTTTCTATGTACGGAAAAGTGTGGGCGCCGCAGCGGTCACCAATCAGCAAGGAGTCACACTGGGTGAAGTTTCGTGCGCCTTCGGCTCCCGGGTTGAACTTAATCAGACCGCGGTAGGTGTTTGAGCTGCGACCGGCGGAGATACCCTTGGAAATCACCGTGCTACGGGTGTTCTTGCCCAGGTGAATCATTTTCGTGCCGGTGTCGGCCTGCTGGTAGTTGTGGGTCAGCGCGACTGAGTAAAATTCACCCACGCTGTTGTCGCCACGCAGTATGCAGCTGGGGTATTTCCAGGTAACGGCTGAACCGGTTTCGACCTGGGTCCAGGATACTTTGGAGTTGTCACCGATGCAGGCGGCGCGCTTTGTAACAAAGTTGTAGATGCCGCCTTTGCCATTTTCATCGCCGGGGTACCAGTTCTGTACCGTGGAGTATTTGATCTGGGCGTCTTTCAGTAGCACCAGTTCGACGACCGCAGCGTGCAGCTGGTTTTCGTCGCGCATGGGTGCCGTGCAGCCTTCCAGGTAGCTAACGTAACTGCCCTCGTCGGCAATAATCAGGGTACGCTCGAACTGGCCGGTGTTGGCAGCATTGATGCGGAAATAGGTCGACAACTCCATCGGGCAGCGCACACCTTTGGGGATGTACACAAAGGAGCCGTCGGAGAATACCGCCGAATTGAGCGCGGCGAAGTAGTTGTCAGCGGCGGGAACCACGCTGCCCAGGTACTTCTTCACCAGTTCCGGATATTTTTGAACCGCTTCTGAAATCGGGCAGAAGATAACGCCTGCTTTTTCCAGTGGCTCTTTAAAAGTGGTGACGACCGACACAGAGTCGAATACTGCATCTACTGCAACGCCGGCCAGTTTGGCCCGCTCATGCAGAGGAATACCCAATTTTTCATAGGTGCGCAGCAGCTCAGGATCAACTTCGTCGAGGCTCTGGGGCATATCTTCCGGGCGCTTGGGCGCGGAGTAATAGGAAATCTCGTTGTACTTCACCTTAGGGTAATCAACGTGTGCCCAGTCAGGCTCTTCCATCTCGAGCCAGCGACGATAGGCTTTCAGGCGCCACTCCAGCATGAATTCGGGTTCTTGCTTGAGTTCAGAAAGACGGCGAATTACGTCTTCATTGAGGCCCGGCTCAAAGGTGTCTGACTCAATCTCGGTCACGAACCCGTGTTCGTATTCCCGTTTGATGAGTTCTCTTACCTCTTTGTCTGTGGTCGCCATGATCGTCGCTCCGTGTTCTTTTATCGTGGGCTGTGACGCCCTTTAATTTGCCAGCAACCGCAAAGGTTGCTGGGCTGATCTGTTGCTTGATGATGCTGATTGTACAATACCAGAGTAATTTAGTCAGGTATTAAATCGAGGAAAAACGCTTTAGACCGCAAACCGCTTTTAAAGCAGGTTGCGCGTCTGGGTTGTGGCCAGTGCGAGTTATTATACGTGTAGTTTAGCCTTGCGTGCCATTCGGTAGGATACGTGTCAGGTAGCTGTGAACAAGCTGCGCCGGAGTGTTTGGCGGCACAGGAATACGTACGATGTGGCCGCTGCCGGGGGCGCAATCCACAGTGCCGCCGTTCAGCTTTTCCATAGCAGGTAGGGTGAATCGCAGGTTGCCGCTGGAGGTGACCAGTTCCAGCAGGTCACCGATGAAGAATTTGTTTTTTACGGTGATGGTAAGCCACTGGTCGTTGGCGTCGGCGATGGCGCCCACCACCTGCTGGCTGCCCAGATAGGACGAACCCCGCTCGTAGCTCTGATATTCCTGGGGCAGGTGGCGGCGCAGGAATCCTTCGGTGTAACCGCGGTTCGATAGAGCTTCGAGCTCGTCCATCAGGCTCATGTCAAAAGGCTTGCCTTGCACAGCTTCGTCAATAGCCCGGCGGTAGGCCTGCGTAGTGCGTGCTACGTAGTAGGTGCTTTTGGTGCGGCCTTCAATTTTCAGTGAGTGCACGCCCATTTCGCACAGGGCGGCCACGTGCTGCACCGCGCGCAGGTCACGGGAATTCATGATGTAGGTGCCGTGTTCGTCCTCATAAGCAGGAATTAAACTGCCGGGCCGGTTGGGTTCTTCCAGCAGAATTTCCTTGGGTTCTATCTCCCTGGGTAAAGCCTCCTGCACAGGGTTGTCAGAAGAGCAGGCGATCAGGTCGCCGGTTTGATCGTGGCAGTGTGCCACCGGTTTGTAGTTCCAACGACAGGCGTTGGTGCAGGCGCCCTGGTTGGCATCGCGGTGGTTCATATAGCCCGACAGCAGGCAGCGGCCGGAGTAAGCCATGCACAGAGCGCCGTGTACAAACACTTCCAGTTCCATCTGCGGCACCCGCTCGCGGATCTCGCGAATTTCGTTCAGTGCCAGTTCCCGTGACAGAATTACCCGGCTGATGCCCTGGCTGCGCCAGAATTCTACTGTTGCCCAGTTTACCGCGTTGGCCTGAACAGACAGGTGTATGGGCTGGTCTGGCCAATGCTCTTTTACCAGCATGATTAAACCCGGGTCGGACATGATAAGCGCATCGGGTTGTTGCTCCAGCACCGGCGCCAGATCTTTCAGATAGGAGCGAACCTTGTCATTGTGGGGTGCAATGTTAGAGACCAGATAGAACTGTTTGCCTAAATTGTGAGCGCGCTCAATACCAGCGCCCAAGGCGGCTGCGTTCTTGAAACTGTTGTTGCGAACCCGCAGGGAATAGCGGGGCTGGCCGGCATAAACCGCATCGGCGCCATAGGCAAAGGCGGTTTCAAGGTGCTCGGGGGTGCCAGCGGGCGCAAGCAGTTCCGGGGTATTCATAACGGGCTCCGGGATGAGTATGTTGAGGATAGGGCGCTTATCAAGAGGCGCGAGCGCGCTATTGTGCCCGAGCCAATCGGAATGTCAGTTGACCTCGCTCAAGGGTATTATGGATTAATTTCAGCTAACATCTGTACGCTGAATGCTTTGATGGTTTATCTTTCACCACTGAATTTTTAAAAGATGACAATATATTCTGAGTCGGGAGGGGTTTCATGGCTGTAAACGGGCAGCAGCAGGCTGCGCGGGCATCTCTGAGTATCCGCGTGCGTGCTTTGATTGACGGCCAGCTGGCCAGAGGAAAGGTAGGTGTAGAGGTGGTGGCGTCACAGCTGCACATGAGCCGCTATACCTTGCACAAAAAGCTGCGAGCGGAAGGGCTAACTTTCGCGCGTATATTAGAGGACGTTCGCCGCAAGCAGGCGTTGGCCTACATGCAAGATAAAACCAAGCCGCTGGTAGAAATTGCCGAGCATCTTGGATTTTCAGAATTGAGTGCATTCAGCCGGGCGTTCAAGCGCTGGATGGGCTCGTCGCCGGCTGAATACCGCTCGGTCAGGTTTTCCTGAATCGAGCTTAGAACTTTTTAAACACCAGGCTGCCGTTGGTGCCGCCAAAGCCGAAACTGTTGCTCATCACATATTCCAGGTTCTGGTTTTCGCGCACTTCGCGCACGACCGGATAACCTTCTGCGCCTTCATCCAGATTTTCGATGTTGGCTGATGGGCAAATAAAGCTTTCACGCTGCATGATCAGGCTGTAAATGGCTTCGTGCACGCCGGCCGCGCCCAGAGCGTGGCCGCTCAGTGCTTTGGTAGAGCTCAGCGGCGGAATGCGGTCACCGAAGGCCTGCTTGATAGCTTTCAGTTCGGTGATGTCGCCGGCCGGCGTGCTGGTGCCGTGGGTGTTGATGTAGCTGATTTCGCCGTCGATGTTTTTCATCGCCTGCTGCATGCAGCGTACTGCACCCTCGCCGCTGGGGGCGACCATATCGGCGCCATCAGAGGTTGCGCCAAAGCCGACGACTTCCGCCAGAATGTTGGCGCCGCGGGCTTGTGCGTGTTCTAGAGCTTCCAGCACCAGGGTGCCGCCGCCGCCAGAAATCACGAAACCGTCACGGTTAGCATCGTAGGTGCGCGACGCTTTCTCCGGGGTGTCGTTGTACTTGGTGGACAGCGCGCCCATGGCGTCGAACAACATGCTCAGGCTCCAGTGGATGTCGTCGCCACCGCCGGCCAGCATGACGTCCTGGCGGCCCATAGCAATCAAATCTGCAGCGTGGCCAACCGCGTGGGTGCTGGTGGCACAGGCCGACGTAATGCCGTAGTTGACACCGGTGATGCCGAACGCCGTGGCAATGCTGGCATTAATAGAGCTGCCCATGGTGCGAGGCACCCGGTAAGGACCCACCCGTCGAATGCCTTTTGCACGATGGGTGTCGATGGCGTCCATCAGCTCCACGGTAGATGCACCACCGGTGCCGAAAATGGCCCCGGTGGTGTTGGCGCGGATCTGCTCGTCGGTCAGGCCGGACTGGGTCAGGGCTTCGACCGTAGACAGGTAGGCATAGCCGGCAGCCGGGCACATAAAGCGCCACAGCTTGCGATCAATCAATTCTGGAAGGTTCAGGTTGATCTGACCGCAAATCTGGCTGCGTAGGCCGTTATCGCGGGCTTCTTCGCTGAAGCCGATACCGGACTTCACTTCCCGCAGTGATTTGGTTACAGCTTTTATGTCGGTTCCAAGGCTAGACACAATGCCCATCCCGGTGATTACAACGCGACGCATGTCAGTCACTCCTAAAAATTGTCGGTGGAGGTGAACAAGCCTACCCGTAGGTCTTTGGCCGTATAAATTTCCTTGCCGTCCACTTCCATGCGGCCGTCAGCGATAGCCATGGTTAGCTTGCGCTTTATAAGGCGTTTAAAATCAAGATGGTAAGTGACTTTTTTGGCATTAGGAAGAACCTGGCCAAAGAATTTCACGTCACCGGAACCCAGCGCGCGGCCTTTGCCCCGGCCGCCGGTCCATGCCAGGTAGAAACCGAGCAGCTGCCACATGGCGTCAAGCCCCAGGCAGCCCGGCATAACGGGATCGCTGTCAAAGTGAACCTTGAAGAACCACAGGTCCGGATTGATATCCAGCTCTGCGGTCAGGCCACCTTTGCCGTAAAGCCCGCCTTCGCTCCCAATATGGGTGATGCGGTCGAACATCAGCATTTCATCAATGGGCAGGCGCATGCCAGCGCCCTTGAACAATTCACCGTGACCGCAGTCGATCAGGTCTTGTTTGCTAAACGTATTGGGGTACGGGTTGGAATCCATAGTGCCGATGTCTCTTTCACAAGATGATTTTCTATAACTTTAGCTCGAAATTCGCCTGATGCTATTGACCATTAGTGGATAATTACAAAATTTGCGCAATGTTTACCCGATTTTGCCGTCTGGCCGTGGGCTAGCCAATATGTGAGTGTAGCGCCACAGGAAAATACCAAAGGCGATCAGCCATAGCAGAGTGCTGACGCCAATACCGGCGTGCCAGCCCAGAATATTGAAGGCCGTCAGCACCCTTGCCACCGCGGCCAGCTGGATCAATACAAAGGCGGTTACCATACCCCGTGGCAGCACCAGCGGCCGGCCGGTGTGGCCCAGGGTTACCCGTGCTATAACCCCGAATATCAGGCAGCCAATGGCGCCTGCGCCCGCAGCGTGGGCCCAGGCGTTTGAAGGCCATTCCAACAACAGATGGCCCGCCAACAGAACCAGCGCCACCGGCACCCACAGAATCGACAGATGTAACACCCATAACAGCGGTTCTTTATGGGTCAACCAACCTTTCCAATTGTAAAGTCGCACCAACATAATACCCGCGGCAACGATGGCCATCACGCCGGCAAGGGTGCGCCAGCCGCTCACCAGCATTGCCAGGAGCACAATCATCGCAAATACGCTGGCCATATCCAGTTTGGCCGAATTTTTCACCAGCGTAGGGCTCAGCCCCTGGCGGCTCAGATAACCGCTGGTGAAGGCCGGTGTGATCCGCCCGCCAACAATACTGATCAGGGCCAGGCCCATCAGCAGTGCACCGTAGCCATAAACCGGATCAAGACGGGTAACGAAGCCGATTTGCATCAGCCATAAGAGGCCCAGTACCACCAGTATCATCAGTTGGCGTTTCTGCCGCGCGTGCCAGACACGCCAGCCGGCATCGATCATCACCAACGGCAGAAAGGCCAGATTCACACCCTGCACCAGCCAAACGGGAAGATCACCGCCAAATGCCAGCAATAGCCGGCCAGCAAGCCATACACCCCATAATAGAGCAAGGCGCAGCCCATGAATTCGATCGGTCTGGGTCCAGGTGCATACGGCCGTTAGCAGAAAGCCCGCAATGGCGGCGGTCAGGAACCCGAACAGCATTTCGTGCTGGTGCCATAGCACCCCGGGCAAGGCTAGTGGCAGTTGTAGCGTGCCTGTTGCCTGAAGCACCCATACTGGCAACACAACAACAACCAGCAGAGCCATAGACAGGAAGAAAATGCGAAAAGGGTAACCGAACAGCTGACCGATACTGGCGCGGTCGGCGGATGGTGTCGGAATCGCCATGGGGGTCTCCGTTAATAGTGGTATTTTAAGTATATGTTAAAGGAAGGCCAGTTCAAATGACATACCCGCATAGGAGTAGTCTGCGTACAATGTCGTTTTTGTCGTCGCGCTTTTGCCCTTCGATTTGGGCCGAGAGAGACTATTTTGCGCGGTTTATAATCAATTTCATCGAAATCAAGGAACCCTCCCCGTGTACATGACTTTAAAAAGCATACACATGCTTACCGCGTATCTGACGGTGACGCTTTTCGCACTCCGCTTGCTGATGGATGCCGTGGGCCGCCCCGGTTGGCGACAAACGCCCTTGCGTTGGATTCCCCACGCTAACGACACGGTGCTGCTGGCCAGCGCTATCAGCCTGGTGTTTGTAACGCCGTGGATGCCGTTAGTCCATGGCTGGTTAACGGCCAAAATAATCTTGCTGGTGGGTTATATAATAGCCGGGCTGTTCGCTTTAAAAGTCAGCGTTGATAAGCGCGCACGCATCGTGGCAGCGGTGCTTGCACTGGTTCAGATAGCCGCAATATTTTACTTGGCGACCGCCAAGCCAATACTGTTCTCCTAACGCGTTTGGGTCGCGCTGCGGGCTGTCCTTTGTGCCCGGGGCGCACCCCATTCTTGCCCAGCCTATTATCTGTTCGCAATCTGTTGTGAGAACACAGGCGAATCTGTTACCAGCAGGGCTCCGGCAGGGAATTTAGCTTCGCAACGGGCCAAAGAGCTTTTAGCTTGCTGAATTGTCTACCCCTGGAGTTTCGGCCGGTGATAGAAAAAATGATCCTGACTGGGGCAGGCGATATTCTGAATGACGTTGCGAAAGTTCACGCGGATCTGACAGAGGACATCAGTGCAGTAGTGAATTCAGGGTCATGGTGGCTCTCGTCGCATGAAGGTATTGTCACTCAGGAGCGCTAGAGGCGCGACCCGAGAGGCTAGATCATCAGTCGATTTGAATGGCGCGCCAGACACGGCTGGGCTGGGCGCCGTCGCGCTGGTAGTCGGCACAGGTGTCGTGACGTATCAGCTCGCTCTCAAGGCAGCTCACCACCAGCTGGCCCTGCTGGTCACCGGCCTGCCAGCGGACTGGCAGCCGCAGGCGAGAGCCATCCGCATCGGTCAGTGCGTCCTCGACCCAAACCCGGGCGGTGTTGCCGCGGGCCGCGAGCCACTGAAGCGCCGCCACCTGGGCGCACTGCTCGGCGGGCGTCAGTTGCGAGTCGCCGCGGTAGCAGGGCAGGTAGGGGCGATCCTCGGCCTCGGCCTGTAACAGGCGAGGCACGTCGTCGGTAGTGAGGCGACCGTACTTGCGTCGCGCAGGGAAGACCATGACGCTGGCGGCGAGCCGACAGCCACCCAGGTGGGAACTCTCCCAGACATCGAAGGGGTAAGCACACTGCTGCGCGGCGCTGGCCAGCGCCTTGTAGCTGCGGTAACCGAACTTGGCGCAGCACTTGTCCTTCTTGCCGTGGGTGCAGCAAAGAATCAGCGATCCCTCGACGCTGCCGGCTCGCCAGCGTTCGACTGATTTCCCATCGTCGAAGGCGTGCAGTAGCTCGGCCAGTTCTTCCCTCGCTACGTCGTATGTCCGACCCTCCGGCATTAGTACCAACCGATGGTGATGAGTTGGCTGTTCCTGGCGATGTATCAGATTCACCCGACGGCCGTCGTCGGCGATGGCGTTGAGCAGGTCGAGCACCTCTTCCGGCATATCACTGGCCTGGCGGAGGTTGCGCAGCCACTTGGCCCGCGGCCAGCTGATCAGCAGGTTGCGTGTGGCATGCGCGCCAGTGCCCACTAGCGGGTCGCCGATCTCGGCGCTTTCGATGGAACAGAACTTTCTTGGGGCGGCGGTCATCGGCGACTCATCGTGGTAACGGGACGGGATCCGCCATGCGCGATCCCGGACACCACCTGGGAAATCGGCGTGGTACCCGTCAGGCTGGGCACGCAGAGCAGGCGCTGAGTATGCGGATCGCGAATGACATGCGCATCAAGGTCGAAGACTTGCTTGAGATGGGCGCTAGTAAAGATCGTTTCCGGTGGCCCGCTATGTTCGATACGGCCCTGGCGCATCATTACCAGAATGTCGGCATAGGCCGCGGCCAGATTGAGGTCGTGTAGTACCACCAGCAGTGTGCGTCCCTTGTCGTGAGCGAGCAGAACCAGTAGCTCCAGGAGGTCCACCTGGACCTTCAGATCGAGAAAGGTCGTCGGCTCGTCGAGCAGGATCAAATCTGTGTCCTGAGCCAGGATCATAGCGATCCAGCAGCGCTGGCGCTGTCCACCGGAGAGCGCGTCGACACTGCGCTCGGCAAAGTCAGTGACATCGGCGTAGACCATTGCCTCGCGAATGGCGCGCGCATCCTGCTCGGCATCCTGTCGCCACCATCGCTGGTGGGGAAAGCGCCCCATACCGACCAGTTGCCTGACCGTCAGGCCCTCCGGTGCGGAAGGGCCCTGCGGCAAGATACCCAGACGCTGTGCCACCTCGCGTGTACTGCGGCGGTGGATGTCTTTGCCATCGAGACAGACGCGTCCGGCGCTGGGCACCAGGGTGCGCGCCAGTGTCTTCAGCAGTGTTGACTTTCCGCTACCGTTTGGGCCGAGCAGTACCGTCAGCTTGCCCTCGTCTACCGCAAAATCGACGCCGTTTAGCACATGCTGGGAGTTGTAACCGGCACGCAGGGCTTTGCCCGTCAGTCGAGGCGGCTTGGCGGGTGTCGGGGGCATGGGCTGGCTCGTTAGTGAGTATATGAGACTAAGAACCCTAAGGTAAAACGTTCTCATTATCAATATTTGAAATCGCCTTAATCAGCATAGGATGCTCTCCGCCTTACGCCTTACCCATAGTAAAGGGCGTCTCTTCGCCTTGTTTCCGGTGCCCTGTGTCATAAGTGTTTGGAGCGCCTAGTGGCGGGTACGATGCAGCAGAAAAACGAAGAAGGGCGCGCCCACCCCCGAGACGAAAATGCCGGCGGGGAGGTCTTTGGGGAGAAAGGCCACCCGGCCGAGCAGGTCGGCGTAGAGCACGATCAGTGCACCCACCAGGGCGGCGGCGGGTACCAGCCGGGCGAATCCTCGGCCCACCAGGCGGGAAGCGATATGCGGAGCGATCAGGCCCACGAAGCTGAGCCCTCCGGCGAAGGCCACGGCTGCGCCCGCCAGGGCCACGCTGCAGGCCACCATTACCAGCCGGCTGCGCAACAGGTTCACGCCGAGCCCCTGGGCCACTGCGTCACCGAGCGCCATGGCATCTATATGCCGTGCATAGGCCAAACACAACGGTACCGCCACCAGCACCCAGGGCAGCATGCCCAACACGTCCTGCCACTGAGCGGCGTAGAGGCTACCGGTTAGCCATACGTAGGCGGTCATAGCAACGGCATCGTCGCTGATCACGATCAACAGAGTGGTCAGGGCGCCCATGGCGGCGGACAGCCCGATGCCGACCAGCACCAGGCGCGAGGGAGCAACACCCCCCTTCCACGCCAGCAGGAACAGTAGCAGGGCAGCAAACAGTGCACCGATCAGCGCGGCGGCCGGCAGCCAATGGATGCTCAGAGTGGTGCCGAACAACGCCAGGAAGGTCACGGCGGCCAAGGCGGCGCCGCTGGTGATGCCGATCACATCGGGGGAGGCCAGCGGGTTGCGCACCATACCTTGGAGGATGGCACCGGCCACGGCCAGGGCCGCGCCCACCAGCACGGCCAGCAGGAGGCGCGGCAGACGCAGCTCCCAGACGATAAAGGCGATATCGCTGTCCTGCGGTGTCGCCAATGCGTGCAGGATTTCCGGGAACGAGGTGGGAAAGCTGCCGAGGCTAAGCGACAGGCCCATGCTGGACAGTAATACCAACCCTAGCAGGCCCAAGAGGCTCGTGTAGCGCGCCCGGCCGGCAGCGACGGTGGCGTCGATCGAAGGGGTCAGAGTCAAGGGGCGGGTCATGGTCAGGCCGGTTTCCTACGCGCGAGATGGATGAAAAAAGGCGTGCCGATCAGCGCGGTCATCACACCCACTGGCACATCCTGTGGGGCCATCAGGAAGCGCGAGGCCACATCAGCCAGCAGCAGCAGGCCCGCTCCCAGAAGGGCGCAGGCCGGCAGCAGCCAGCGGTGGTCGACGCCGAAAATCTCTCTCGCCATATGCGGCACAATTAGGCCAACGAAGCCGATCATGCCTGCCAGCGCCACCGAACTACCAGCCAGCAGGATCACCACCAGGCCTAGCAACAGCTTAATGGTGCCGACGCGCATGCCCAGGCCCTTGACTATGTCATCGCCCAGCAACAGGGCATTGGCGTGCCTGACGAGCAGGGCACACAGCAGCAGGGCGCCACCGAAGAGCGGCAGCAATGGCACCACCTGCGACAGCTCACGGCCGGAGACGGAACCGGCCAGCCAGTACAGCACGCTCTCGAAGCTCTGGCGGTCGATGATAAGCAGGCCCTGGCTGAACGAGACGAACATGGCGGTGACGGCTACCCCCGCCAACACCACTCGCAGCGGCGCCAGCTCCCCATGACGGCCGCGACTCAGTAGCACCACCAGGCAGGCCGCTACCAGGGCTCCCAGCAACGCTGCCCAAACGTAGTCGGCGGGGGTATGGAGGGGCAATAGAGAGACCGCGATCACCACGAAAAACATAGCTCCGGCATTGATCCCCAGTATGCTCGGCGAGGCCAGAGGGTTGCCGGTAATGGTCTGCATCAGGGCGCCGGCTATGGCCAGGCTTGCGCCGACCAGGGTGGCGATGACCGCCCGCGGCAGGCGCTCCGTGAACAGGATGATATGCGCGACCCGGCTGGGGTCGTAGTGAGTAAGCGCCTCGAAAAAAGTGGGCCAGGCGATTTCGGTAGTGCCCAGAATGACGCTTGCCACGAAAGCCGCGGCGACCAGAATCAGACCCAGCAGCAGTCCCAGGCCCCGGTAAAAACGGCCAATCAGCATGCGGCGGCCCCCTCGTCGCGGGGCTTGGGCACTTTGGTGATATCGGCGTCGCAAGCCCGCATGGCCGGCGTAGGCATCGAAAGCCTGTTGGGGTTATCCAGTCCGTAGTGGACATAGAGGCTATCGAGCATCGCGTTGGCGGCCAGGATGCCGCCGCCCATGATCCAGGTCACCGCATCCACCTCGAAGACGCGGTCATCCTGCACGGCATCCAGTCGCTGCCAGAGGGGGTGAGAGGCCCAGTGTCGATAGTTCCGAGCGATGGCGGGGTCGTCCGGCTCCAGCAGCACGAAAATAACGTCGGCGTTCAGGACGGGAATGTTCTCCTCACTCGTCAGCTTCATTCCCCAGCCCTGGTCATCTACGGCGCCCGGCTGCTCGTAGCCCAGCTCATCGAGGATCGAGCCGGCGAACCCCGTGGAGTAAAGACGCACATGGTCGCTCTTAAAGCGCACCACGGCGGCCTTCTGCGGCCAATCATCGCCCAAAGTGTCGGCGATCTGCCGGCGAAAATCGGCCACCCGGTCGTCCCACTGCCGTATCAATGCTCGGGCCCGGGCCTCGCGGCCGGTGGCCTGCGCCATCAGCGTCAGGCTGGCCTTGAAGTCGAAGACGGTGCCGGTGACCACCGTGGAGGCTATTTGCTCCAACAGCGGCCGAACCCGCTCGTGACGAAAGCGCGTGGCCACGATCAGGTCGGGGGCCAGCCAGGCCACCTTCTCCAGGTTGGGCTGGGTCTCCAGGCCGACGTGCTCGACGCCGGCCAGAGCCTCGCGCAGATAGCGATACATGGGTTTCTCCAGCCAGGAGTCAACGACGCCCACTGGGGTGATGCCGAGCGCTACCGCGCTGTCCGTCGCCCCCTGGTAGAGGGTGACGACCCGCTGCGGGGGGGCGGAGATATGGGTGTCACCGAAGGCATTGGCGACGCTGCGCCCGCTCTGGGGCGCATTCGCGGCGAGAGCGCTGGGCCCCAGCGCCAGGCCGACCAGCAGCCCGGCTCTGGTGCACCACAGGCCCAGCCGATATATACGCTTGCGGCCGAAGCGGTCGGCCAGGTAGTCGGTTAGCGGCATGGTCATGCTCGACAGCTTTTGTCATGGATACTCCCGTCGTGGAGCATGGCAGGCGCCAGGCTGGCGCCGCTCAATAAGACGGATCGCTCGGTCGCTTCGCCTCAGAAGTCGACTTGGTAGCCCAACGTGAGGGTGCGACCGCGGCCCTTGAAGTACAGGTCGTCTTCCAGCGCGGACGACTGGGGGAACGACTGCGAATAGTAGGTGAAGTAGTCCTTATCGGTGAGGTTCTCGATGCCTAAGCTGGCGCGACCCACCGGCAGGCGAAAGGCCAGGGAGGCATCGATCAGGCCGTAGCCGTTGAACTCAAGATCCGGATCGTCGAAGCTGCGGTCGAAGTAGCGGCTGTACTGCAGGTGCGTGGACAGCTTCTCGGTCCAGGCCGCGCTCCAGCCGAGCTTCAGGGTCTCCGGGGCGATGTCGCGGCCTGTCAGCTTGGTGTCGACCTGGCCGTCGCCGTCGGAGTCGGACTCGCCCTCGGCGTCTGTGTAGGTCAGCCGCAGGCGATGGGCATCGCTCGGGCGGGCCTCGCCTGTGATCTCATAGCCCTGGATCTCGGTCTTCTCGCGCTTGACCCGGTAGCTGCCTTGGGCATCGGGCTCGATGCGCTGGCCGAGGTCGGAGTTGGACTCGTAGTAGCTCAGCTCGAGGCTATAGCGATCCCAGTCGAAGCGCGCGCCGATCTCGCGGTTGTCGGTGACGATGGGAGAGAGGTCTATCAGGGTGTCGACGGACTGGCCGACGGTCTTGACCCCACGCAGTACCCGTCCGACGTCGGGCATGCCGAAGCCTTCCGAGTAGTTGGCGTAGAGCTGGGCCCAGTCGGAGACCTGATAGACCAGGCCGGCGTTGAACAGCGTCTCGTCGAAGTCGGGGTTGCCGCCGGTCACTGATACCAGGTCGTTCTCGACGCTGGTGCTGCGGTCCACGGTCGAGTAATCGTCGACGTTTAGCACGGCATGCTCCTGGCGGGCTCCGGCATGCAGGCTCAGCGAATCGGTCAGGTCGTAATCGGCCTGGAGAAAGGCGGCATAGTTGCGGAACTGGGTCTCGGGCACATAGTTGCGGCCGGTCTTCACCAGCACCTGCTGGGTCTCGTCATGCAGCAGGTCGAGGCCGGTGGTCAGCTTGAGGCGATCGTCGAGCAGACCGTCGCGGCTCAGGGTGAACTTGCCGCCGATCTTGTCGGATTCGTTGCGGGTTTGGTCAAATCGCGTCTCGCCGTTCTCGTCCTGGTAGGGGAAGGAGCTGAGGCCAGTAGCACCAAACTGGGCGCGGAAGCGCTGGGTATAGAGCTGGGCATCCAGCTCGTTGCCGAACCAGTCACCGTGGGAGTAGGACAGCTGGGCCTTGGTCGCCTTGTTGTAGCCGGGCTCGCCGTCCGGGTTGCCCTTGCGGGCCGTGGTGGGGATGCCCGCATCCCGATCGCCGGACACCGGCACGTAGTCGTCGTCGATGTCGAGGTCGAAATGGTTGACGGAGAACTCGAGGTTCTGGTTATCATCGATCCAGTAGCCGAGTTTGCCGAAGAAATCATAGCTGGAGGAGTTCTGAAGCTCGCCATGGTAGGCGGTGCCCACGACCTCGTCGTTGCCGTCGAAGAAGACCCCGCGTTTCTGGCTGCTGGCGGCGGCCAGGTAGTCCCAGTTGCCACTCTGGCCGCTGATGCGGTAGTCCAGCTTGTGGCCGAAGCCCTCGGACTCGAAGTCGCCGCCGCTGGTCAGGCTGATCCCGGCGTGCTGGTTGATAGTGCCTGCCTTGGCGCGCTTGGTGACATAGTTGATGATGCCGCCGGTGGCGCCCAGGCCGTGCTCGGCGCTGGCGCCGTGGATTACCTCGATGCGCTCGACCATGGAGAGGTCGATGGTGTAACTGTCGCGACCGCCGTCCCGGAGCGGGTTGGATTGTGGCACGCCGTCGAGCAGGAACAGCACCGAACGGCCGCGGAAGGTCTCGCCGGTGTTGTTGAGCTTCTGGCGACTCGGCGAGTAGGATGGGATTAGGTTACTTAGCACTTGGCTTGGGTCTTGGGTAATAGCCAGCTGCTGCTCGATCTCCTCGCGGGTGATAATGGTCACCTTCTGGGGCGTCTCGCCGGCTAGGCTCTTGTTGCGGGTGGCGGTGACAACGATAGGGGACAGCTCGTTGGTTGCCTGTGTCTGGTTTGTCGAGGCAGATTGCGCGACGGCCATGCCGGGCAAGACAGAGCAGAGAACGACTGACAGCAGCCGCTTGGTAGCAGGGTGATCGGAGTAGAGCATTCTGGACGGTTTCCCTTGTGTTGACCCGTGGTGGTCGGGCGGCCCCAAAGCCGTTGTGCGGGTACGGGCTTGCAGCATTAATCTAAATGATAATGCTTTATATTTGCAGAATCAATAAAGGCTCGTTAACTTGCTTTTAACGCCACGGCGAGCATTTGGTCGAGTTCCAAGCTTTTAGGCCCTTCTGAATGGCCCTGTGTCAGGGGTTCCGTTAGGCAACGCAGGTGTTCTTGGGCGAGGGTTGCGATAGAGTTCTACGGTTTTTTAACGGCCGCGAAAGAGCACCGGAAGGTCGGCAGATTCTGCGGCGCTAGCCCACTCTTTGCGTTCGGCACAACGAATGGCCAGGTGCATGCGCAGCAGCGTGAGCAGCGCCAGCGCAAACAGCAGCATGAAGCTGGTTTGCCAGACGCCGGTTATATCACTGACGGTGGCGAATGCCAGTAACATCGGGGCGGCAAGAATGGCTCCGGCCATCGTGAGTGTGGCGGCCACCGTGTTTGCTTTATGGGGATAGTGTTGGGGCATCTGGCTAAACAGCGCCGCCTGGCCAAGGGCAAGAAATAAGCCCAAGGCAATCATCAGCGTTGAAAAAAGTGGCAGACCGAGGCTCAAGTTAAAGGGAATCTCGCGGTTGATGCCATGAACCTGATAGTGAGTGGGCGGGTAGCTGAGCATAAACGTCACGATCAATATGCCGGTCAGGCTGTGGTACATCATTCGCCGCGCGCCGAATCGCCGTGCCAGCTTTATAGCCGGGGCATGAAATAGCGCTGCGGGTATTACCCAAAGCAAATTGGTAAGCGTTGCGTGGCCAACATCAAGCTGATACACCTCAGCCAGAAAGTGCGGCAGCCACAACGTAAGAACAATAAAACTGGCAGACACGCCGCTATAAGACACTGCAAAACGCCACATCAGACGGCTTTGCTGAATGCAAGGTGTTCCGGCACCGTTGCTGCCCGCTGTTTCGCCTATGACATTCGCGGGCATTGCTCGTCGGTCCGCGTTTATTCCGAACGCCAAACGTAACCCAGAACCTGCCAAAACAGCCAGCGCCAACAACAGGCTGAGGGTGTTGGCCTGCAGGTGTAATCGGTTTTCCAATATTAATCCGCTGATTCCGCAAAGCATAAGCGCCAAGGCACCCAAAAGGGTTGCCGACGTTTTTGGTGCGAGCTCCGGCTCAAGCGGTATTTCTAGCGTTTGATGATGCGGTTGAAAACGGTTGTTTTGCACGCAGAGGCCTTATTTAAAAATATTTTTTGCCATCTTCAGATGTTACCAAAACCATGACTATTTGGGCCGGGGCATCGGGGGTACCTCCTGCTGGGGGGCTGTGGGGTAGGCTTTTGCGCGGCAACAGGCGCAGGGGGATAGAGTCTTGATTTCTCTGGTGGGGTAGGTGTCATGAACGTTGATATACATCAATTATAAGCGGCTGTTAAGTATGGGCTAATACAGTCATGGACCACCGCAACGCCTGTAACGGTGCCGATAAATTCGCCGGGAAACCCGCTATGAAAATAATGATCGCCTACGATGGCTCGCGCAACGCCAAACTGGCGTTAGCACAAACCATCACCATGTTTCAAGAGCTTAAACCTACCCTCAGCCTGGTTGCCGTGGCTGAGAACCCGCGGGATATAACCGCAAGCAACGAGGACTTGTTTCAGGAAGAGCTGGCCAGCCTGAAAAAAGCCCTGCAAGACGCTCTGGAAATGTGCGTCAAGGAAGGCATCAGCGCCGAATCTCTGTTGCTGGAAGGAGACGCACGCAAGATGTTGCTCTACGCAGCCGAAAATAAAGTGCAGCCAAATATGTTGGTGATTGCTCGCCACAGTGAAGAGCCCGACGGCGGTTTTATTGCCCGTTCACTGACTTATTTCGTGGATGAGCTGGATTACATGACATTCGGTAAGGTCAGTTCGTTTCTGGCGCGCCGGGTGCAATGCCCATTGCTTATTCTGCCTAGCTGCTGATGGCCGCTGGTGCCCTGGCAACTGACAGAACTGTAAGAACTAAAAGCTCCCGGAGGCTTAAATGAAAGTCGCAGCTATATTCGGTTTTAAAAATCCAGAGATTAAAGCGCTGCACCTGACCTGGATTGCGTTCTTCATCACATTTTACGTGTGGTTCAACATGGCGCCGCTGGCGTCAAGCATGCTGAAAAGCGTGAACTGGCTGAGCGCCGATGATTTGCGCCTATTTGCCATCTGTAACGTGGCGCTGACCATTCCTGCACGAATTATTGTGGGTATGGCACTGGACCGCTTTGGCCCGCGCCGGGTATTTTCGATTTTGATGGTGCTGATGTCGATACCGGCGCTGACCTTCGCCTTCGGCAATACCATGACCCAGCTGCTAGTCAGCCGTTTGGTGCTCAGTTCTATCGGTGCGAGCTTTGTGGTGGGTATTCACATGACCGCCATGTGGTTCAAGCCCCGCGATATTGGTTTTGCCGAGGGCTTCTACGCCGGCTGGGGCAACTTTGGCTCGGCCGCTGCTGCATTAACGCTGCCGACCATAGCCCTGCAAATGTACGGCGGTGATGATGGCTGGCGCTGGGCCATTGCCCAGAGCGCCATCGTGATGGCGCTGTATGGCGTGTACTACTGGTTTGCGGTTACCGATGGCCCCGTTGGAACCGTGCATCGCAAGCCGCGTAAAGCGAGTGCGTTGGAAGTCAGTACCTGGGGCGACATGGTCAAGCTGATTCTATGGACCATTCCGTTGATTGGCGTACTGGCTATTCTGGTGTGGCGTATTGAGAACATGGGATATCTGAGCGTGACGGGTGCAATCGTGGCCTACGTGGTGATCTGTGCCATCGTTTGCTACCAGATTGTGCAGATTCTGCGGGTTAACGTTCCTATCCTGAAAAAGGGCGTACCGGAAGACGACAAGTACCCGTTTAACAGCGTTGCCGCATTGAACAGCACTTATTTTGCCAACTTTGGTGCGGAACTGGCGGTGGTGTCTATGCTGCCGATGTTTTTTGAAGAAACCTGGAGCTTGGGAGCTGCCGCCGCAGGAATGGTGGCTGCCTCTTTCGCCTTTGTGAACCTGGTTGCCCGGCCTATGGGTGGCCTGGTGTCAGACCGCATGGGTAACCGCCGCTTTGTCATGCTCAGCTATATGTTTGGTATTGCGGTGGGTTTTGCGCTCATGGGCATGCTGAATTCTAGCTGGCCGCTGATTATCGCCGTGGGCGTGACCGTGTTTACCTCGTTCTTTGTGCAGGGTGCAGAGGGCGCTACCTTTGGTATTATCCCCTCCATAAAGCGCCGTTTGACGGGGCAAATTTCCGGTATGGCCGGAGCTTACGGCAACGTCGGAGCGGTGGTTTATTTGACGATCTTCACCTTTGTGACTCCCTCCCAGTTCTTCTACATTATCGCCGCTGGTGCGTTTGTAAGCTGGGTACTGTGTTTTATGTGGCTGAAAGAGCCGGAATCGGGTTTCGCCGACGAATACGCAGTGTCGTCAGTGGACTTGCAGATCGAGGAAGAGGGTCGTATTCGCAAGGCGGCCCTTGGCTGAGACGGCCTGGCGCAATAGGGGATAAGGGGCAAGGGTAGGGGACAGATTTGAAATCTGTCCCCGCTTGCTGTGAGACCTGTCCCCGGTTTCCGTTTAAGATCTGTCCCCAGCCTTCAAACCCCAGCCTTCAAACCCCAGGCTGAAAAGTGCGGGTTGGCAAAGTTTGGCTTGCCGTACACCATGGGCTTGTTGTCCAGGGTAATAAGTCGGCCACCGGCTGCACGCAGTACCGCGTCACCGGCAGCAATGTCCCATTCCATGGTGGGCCCCAGGCGCGGATACACGTCCGCTTCACCAGCGGCCAATAAGCACAGCTTCAATGACGAGCCCGCACTGGTCTGGCTGGCCACCTTGGCGCCGGCTAGAAAACGCGCCAGAGCGGCCTCGTCGCCGTGGGAGCGGCTGGCGACAACGGTTAATCCGGCCGCTGGCACCGGGCGGCACTGAATGGTTTTGCGCTCGCCGTTTTCCTCTACAAAAGCTCCTAGCCCCCGGCCACCGGCGAATAGCCGCTTCAGGGCCGGCGCCAGAACCACGCCCAGTACCGGCACGCCGTTCTCAATCAGCGCAATGTTAACGGTGAACTCGCCGTTGCGGTTGATGAATTCTTTTGTGCCGTCCAGCGGGTCTACCAACCAGAAGCGGTCGCCGGTTTCTGGTGTATTGCCGGCGGCAGCCCGCTCTTCCGCAACAATAGGAATTCGTCTGTCCAGCGCCTGCAGCGCCGGCAAAATGAGAGCTTCGGCCAGCTCGTCGGCTTCTGTTACTGGCGATGCATCGCTTTTCGTACGCACGTCTATATCGCCGGCGTAAATGTCCATGATGGCGTTGCCGGCGCGGTGAGCGATGGGAAGAAGCTTTTCAAGCAAGGATGCGTAAGCGTCGTTCTTCATTGGTGTTTCGCCCGTTAAATTAAGTGATGATTTTAAGTTAACGATCTTTAAATATCACCGTTTCACTGAGCGGTACGCGGGACGTTCGCGTGTTATTTGCCTTGATTTCCGGATCCTCATAACCAAAACAGATACCGAACACCACGCCGATGTTCTCTTCCAGTCCGAATGCATCACGAATCAGATCAGGATGAGATCGTAAACTACCCATGGCACAGGAACCAATCCCATGGGCTGTCATTGCAAGCATAAGAGTTTGTGCATAAATGCCGACATCTACCGCGATGGTGGCGCCAAAAGAGCGATCCATACAAAGAAAGGCCACATGCGGCGCATCAAAAAATTCGAAGTTACGAAGGGCCGCCCGGCTGCGTCCGGCTTTGTCGTCGCGTGCGATCTCCATTTCTCCGTACAACGCGCCAGCACATTCAACTTGCCGGCCACGATAAGCACCTTCAAATTTGCTGACGTAGTTAAAGTCAGGTTCAGGGGGTGTTCCCCGCATCGCGCGATCAACAAACTGATCGCGTAATGAGTTTCTTAGATCGCCAGAAGCAACAACGACATACCAAGGCTGGGTGTTGCAGTTTGACGGTGCTTGCTGTGCTTGTTCGAAAAGGCTCCGCATGATTTCTTCTGGCACGTTTTTTGGAAAGAAACCACGGATGGAGCGTCGCTGAAGAATGGCATCTGCCAGAGACATAGCCGGTTTGATGGCTGCGTTCATAAGAGGCTCCGAAAAGACAAAAAATGATTGGTAAACGGTGTCATTTTTAAGTCGTTTTGATTTTTGTTATAAAGCTGGTTTTGGTGTCTGCTGATCAGAAAAACACTCCAGGTAGCCAGGTCGCAATTTCCGGAAAGACCATAATGATGCCAATGGCCAGTATCTCGATGATCACGAACGGAACGACGGAGGTGTAGATATCCTTCATAGTGATGCCCGGCGGTACCACACCTTTCAGATAGAACAAATTAAATCCAAAGGGCGGTGTTTTATAGCCGATTTCCATGTTGATCACGAACAGTATGCCGAACCAGATCGGATCGAAGCCGAGGGATTTTACGATGGGCATGAACACCGGCAGAGTAATCAGCATGATGCCAACCGGATCGAGCACCATGGCCAGGAAGAATATGATCACCATCATTGCAATGATGATGCCCCACGGACCGCCGGGAATGTGTTGCATCATGCCTTCGATCAGATCCTGAGCACCCATGCTTTGATATGCCGAGCTAAACGCGTGAGCGGCAAACAGGATCCACATGATCATGCCCGTAAGCTTGAAGGTACGGATAGCAGCTTCTTGCAGGATGCTCCACTTCAACTGGCGATAGACGGCTGCCGAAATCAGCGAACCCAGAACACCCATGGCGGCGGCTTCCGTTGGCGTGGTAATGCCACCGATTATGGAACCTAAAACCATGAAAACAACGCCAATGGGCAGCAGCACGGCTCTTAATGCACGGAGCTTCTCAGGCCAGGTGCCACGTTCTTCTGGAGGCAGGGCCGGTGCCAAGTGCGGCTGAAGGGTAGAGCGCACGAGGATGTAAGTAACGGTCATTACCATCAGCAGAACGCCAGGCATGATGCCGGCAGCAAACATCTGGCCTACGGATACCCCGGTAATCAGTGCGTAGAGAATCATCAGAATGCTGGGCGGTATCAGAATGCCCCAGCCGCCACCTGTATTGATGACACCCAGCGCCATTTTGCGGTCATAGCCCCGTTCCAGCATAGAGGGCAGTGCAATGGTGCCCATGGCAACCACCGCTGCACCACTGATGCCAACCATGGCAGCAAATACAGCGCAGATAACCAGGGTTCCTATAGCCAGACCGCCGCGAAGGCCGCCAAACCACAAGTGCATCATCCGATACAGATCCCTTGCCACACCGGTTCGTTCCAGCACCATGGCCATGAAAACAAATAGAGGTATGGCAACCAGGGTAAAGCTTTCCATGGTGCCCCAGATCTGCGAGGCCACCATATAAAAGGAATCAAATCCCCAGGTGAAGTAAAGAAAAATCACCGAAACGCCGCCGAGAACAAAAGCCAGCGGCAAACCCAATAGAAGGAAAAACAACAGCGAACCAAAAAACAGCAGGGTCAGGATTTCAATACTCACGACTGCTCTCCTTCAGCAACGCTCTGATTAGGGGGGTAGTAATCCAAGTCGAATGCTATTGCAATGTCTTCAAGAAGCTTAGCCAAACCCTGAAGTACCAGCAGTCCAGTTCCGATAGGAATGGCAAGTTTGACCGGCCAGACCGGGGGGTTCCAGGCAGAGTAGGAGGTCTCCCAACCTGCTATGGATTCAGTGGCCATATCAATACCAAACCACAATAGGGCCAGGGTAAAAGTGAAAAATATCAATGAGGTGACGATGTCCATAAAAGCCCGCTTGCGCGGTGATAGCTGCGAGTGCAGAAGATCGACGTTAACGTGGCCCCGATGAGCCATGATGTAGCCTCCGGACATGACTGCATAAACGCCGAACAGCATCTGGGTAAGCTCGTTGGTCCAGACTGTGGGTGCGTTCAGCAGATAACGAAAGCCCACCTCTAGTAACAAGAATGCGAACATGGCGAAAATAAGCAGGGCTATCCAGCGCCCGACAAAGTCGTTAAGACGGGTTACCCCTCTTATGAATGCGGTCAGAACATTCATGGCACTCTCCAGGAGGATGTTGGTTTTTCAGGGATAAAAAGGCCGGACGTCGAAGACTCCGGCCTGTGTCACTTATTCAAACTCGCTGATTAGAGGTAACCGAGCGTGGCCAGGTAGCTCTTCAGCATGTCCAACGCTTTCTTGGCGTTATCGCTACGTTTGCCTTCCTCGTCCCACATTGCCTGTGCGGCCTTCACCAGCTTATCCTGAACGTCATCTGGCAGAACGTTCACCTGTACACCCTGTTCGGCAATGACCTTGGCCAGAGTGATGCGTTCCTTATAAAGGTACTCATTTGTGCGAACCCAGAATTGCTCATCAAGTGCGTCTTTGACGATTTTCTGCATGTCTTCCGGCAACTTGTTCAGCGCCTTCATACTGACAATAATAACATCGGTGCCCGCGATGTTCAGAGCTGGTTGAACGTGGTATTTGGCCACTTCATACAAGGCCATGCTCGCGGCACCTTGAGCAGCACCCCAATGCGCACCATCAACGATGCCCGAGTCCAGTGCTGAGTAAAGCTCGCTGCCTGGAATATAAGACGCTGCAGCACCTGCTTCGGTCAGGAACTTCTGCAGAGCACCGGAAGAACGAATCTTCAGACTGGTGAAATCTTCCCAGGTTTTAATAGGCTTCTTAACCACCATCTCGGTGGGATACACTTTGTCTGTCGCCCAGTAAACGTCGTGCTCTGCGGCTTCGTCGCGAAGCATCTGCTCAAAACCCAGGCCCTGATGGAAGTACTCAGCCTCCCACACGTTACGGAACGCAAAAGGCAGGCCGGAGGCAATGCCGGCAAGGGAAATTTTGTCTTGAGCATAAGCTGGAGAGATTGTGCCCATTTCCAAAATGCCGCGGCTGACGGCGTTAAAGGTTTCCTGGGCTTTGAAGAGTGCGCCAGCCTCATAGAGTTTTAGCTTCAGACGTCCGTCAGTGCGCTCATCCAGAACTCGCTGCAATCTTACCAGGCTGTCAGTATAGGAACTGCTGGCGCCGGGCCAGTGGGATTGCACTTTCCATGTAAATGTTTCTTGGGCTACTGCGGGCGCAGCGCTTAGGGCAGCTGTAACACCGATGGTCAGGGCTGACACGTAAACTGTGAAGTTTTTGCGTGCTTTGGCGAAGAGATTCATGACTGTGCCTCGTTCGTTGTTGTAATGATACTTCTTATTGTTTCACTCTGCGGAACTGACGACTGCAGGGTGGATTTATGTTTTCTAAATCTATCACATGATTGGGCGTTTGCAATAGGATGTTTTGTGCGTAAACAACAAAATACTCTTAATAAGGATAGTTCAATGATTGAAATTCAGTGTTCCCAGGGTGTGGTCCAACTCGTTATCAACCGCCCTGAAAAGAAAAATGCCGTGACACGGGAAATGTATCAGCAATTGAGTGACGCCATAATACGTGCCAATGAGGACGAAGCTGTAAACGCCATTGTCATTTCCGGCGCCGGGGGCGTGTTCACTGCTGGCAATGATCTGGATGATTTTCGGGCCCGTGCTATGGATGATCAGCCGAAGCCCTCCGCTGGGCTGGCGTTCATTGAAGCGCTGATGGACTGTGATACGCCGGTTATAGCGGCTGTTGAAGGCTTGGCAATCGGTATCGGCACCACGTTGTTGTTGCACGTGGATGTCGTGATAGCGGCAAAGAGTGCGCAATTCAAAACGGCGTTTGTGGATCTCGGGTTAGTACCGGAGGCCGCTTCTACGGTAACCATGCCCCTGCACTTGGGCGCTCGCAGAGCCACAGATCTGCTGCTGTTGGGCGAGGTGATCAGTGGCAACGATGCCAGAGAATGTGGGCTAGTCAGCCGGATTGTGGGTGATGGGCAGGCGTTGGTTGAAGCGCTGGCACTTGCCGCAAACCTGGCAAATAAACCTCGTGAAGCTCTACGGGCGAGTAAGCGACTGATCCGTGCTCCTTGGCGTGAGCAGGTAGAACAGGCGCTGGAGCGGGAACGGGAGGTGTTTTCCGAGCGGCTACGATCAGAGGATTGTCGGGCCGCTCTGGCTAAGCTGGCCCGACGCTGAGCGGGGTTAACGCGCAACCGTGTGCCAGTAAGGTTCGCGCAACTCCCGCTTCAGGACTTTACCTATGGTGGAGCGGGGCAGCTCCGCTCGAAGCTCAATAGCGGAGATGCGCTGGCTTTTGCCCAGTTGATTGTTAGCCCATTCGAGTATCTCAAGCCCGGAATCCTGGTGTCCGGGTTTGAGAACGACCAGGCCCAAAGGTGTTTCACCCCACTGTTCACTTGGAATACCGATAGCCGCTGCATCGTCCACCGCAGGGTGCGCCAGCAGCGCTTGCTCAAGATCAACTGCATAAATATTAAAACCACCAGAAATGATCATGTCCTTGCGACGATCGAGAATATGGATAAAACCGTCGTCGTCGATTCGTCCCATATCTCCACTGCGATAGAACACGTCGCCCTCCGGGCTTTCCCACAACATTTCCCGAGTTTGCTCAGGCCGGTTCACGTAGCCCCGCATCATGGAAATCGCACGGCCAACGAGCTCGCCGGTTTCGCCTTGCGGCAACTGATGGCCATCTTCGTCGATCACGCGTACTTCCGCGCCTTCAGTCGGTATGCCGACCGAGCTCCATTTGTCCCGGTGCGCGGCACAGTCGAGGCTGGTAGAAATGCCGCCCTCTGTAAGGCCGTAAACCTCCCGTATGTTGCCGGGCCAGCGTGCCATGGCATCGGCGATCACGATCGGTCTCAGGGGAGCACTGGTACAGAGTTTCAACTTAAAGCTGGAGAGATCAAAGCGGTCAAAATCTTTGTCAGCCAGAATCCTCTGGTACTGCACCGGTACCAGCATGGCGTGAGTTGCGCGATGTGTTTCGGCCAGTTCAAGGAACCGTCTGGTATCGAACTTTGCCATGATTACCAGGGTGCCACCGTGGAACAGAGTGGGTAACAGCGAAACCAGTGTGGTGTTGGAGTACATCGGCGTTGAGATCATATTAATGGCATCGCCATCCAGCCCATAACGGCTCATTCGTTCCATCTGCCGTTGGCGGAATCGGTAATCGTGAAGGATGCCCTTCGGGGTGCCGGTGGTCCCAGAACTGTAGATGATGTTAAAGGCGTCATCCATTGATACGTCCGCGGGGCAGGCTTCAAATGAGGCATCGCGAAGCCAGTCTTTCAGTGTCAGGCCAATCCCTTCACTGTCGTCATCCAGGGCAATAATGCGGTCGTCCGATAGTTCCTTCAGCCCAGCTCGAAAGCTGTGAAAGAGATCCTGATTTTTCTGTGATACAAAAAGAAATTGTGCACCGCAATCGGACAACATCAGATTCAGTGCTTCGGCGCTGGCCATACCTGAAAGCGGCACCATGCAGCCGCCAGCGGTCAGTACACCAAGATACAGAGCGACATAGGCGGCGCTGTTTTCAGACAGCGCTGCCACTGAGTCGCCGGGCTGCAACCCGGCATCTCGCAGGCGGTTGGCAATTTGGTTAGTGTGATCCAACAGGGCTCTCCAGCTCAGCGTACCTTGTTCACTGATTAACGCCGGGTGGTCCGCGCGGGTCATTGCAAAGCTCTGTATCCGGTGGCCGATGGCCTCCATGGGTTCGTTCGGGGTTATGGGTGCGTACACCGGCATTTTGCTCAGGATATTTTTCATTTTTGTGCCTTATGCTGCTATGGTGTTTTGACTAGTGAAATTTACTTCCGTTTATATTGACTCAAAAGTGGAAGTCGTGACAAATTAATGCGAAAGCAAAATCGCTAGTGCAATAATAAAACCCGCAATAATAAAACCAGAGACACAAGGAGCAGCGGAATGGGGCGTTTTGATGACCGGGTGGCTATTGTTACCGGAGCCGGCAGCGGAATAGGTCGAGCAACCGCCTTGCGACTGGCGCGTGAGGGTGCCCAAGTCGTTATGGCTGATACGTCGGAGACGGGTCTGGTTGAAACCGGGAATCTGATGCCCGAGCGCGCTGAGCATCTCCGCCGCCTTGTCAACGTTGCCAATGAGGCTCAGGTCAAAAATTTGGTGAACGACGCTATAAACGCTTTTGGGAAAATCGACATCTTGTGCAACATTGCTGGCATTGCCAGCACAGGGAAAGGCCATCCACCGGTAACCGAAAATGAGCGAGACGAGTGGGACACGGTGTTATCGGTGAACCTGATTGGCACCATGCTCCTCATAAAGCACGTCGCGCCGCACATGCAGGCTCGCAAACTCGGTTCCATTGTCAATACAGCGTCGGTTGCCGGCATCCGCTCGGGCGCAGGGGGCAATGCTTATAGCGCCTCGAAGGCTGGAGTGATCAACCTCACTATGACCGCTGCGTGTGATCTTGGCGATCATAATATTCGGGTGAACGCTGTCTGCCCGGGCCTGGTTGAGACCGGTATGACACAAAAGGTGTTTGATTACGCCCGCGCTCATGAAAAAGCCCATAAGCTAGGCAATCGCTGCGAACTGCGCCGCTATGGCGAGCCGGAAGAGATTGCAGCGGCTATTCTGTTTTTTGCCAGTGACGATGCCAGCTATATCACCGGTCAGGCGCTGCCTGTGGATGGCGGCAATACCGCCTCTCTGAATTTACCAGGAATGAAAGTGTAATGAGCAAACAAGAATCCCGTCATGTTGATGGCACATATGTCGATGGTACAGAGCTGCCGGGCTTTCATAACTTACTCGGTTACCGTCAGGCCTCCTGGGAGGAAAACGAAGCGGTTATTGAGCTGGAATTACAGCCAAGGCACCTGAACCTCGGTGGCGTTATTCACGGCGGTGTGCTTACGTCGCTGCTTGATATTGCTATGGCTCAGGGTGGCACACACTGCCCCTACCCGGGGCGGATGCGTAAAGCCATCACCTTGTCTTTAACCACTACGTTTACCGGCCAATGCTCCAGCGGCACCATTCGTGTTACCGGGCGCAAGCGGGCCGGTGGTACGCGGATTTTTAACAGCACCGGCGAAGTTCATGACGACAAAGGCAACCTGCTTGCCATCGCCGAAGGTACGTTCCGGATCCGGTCTGGCAGTGACAAGCCCGAAGGCGTCCCTATCTGATTTTCAGTGCATAAAACAAAAACCTGATCGGCTGCGAAGGCCGGTCAACGATTCAATGTCCAAGAGGAAACCGACATGTTCGAGTTGTCTGACAAAGCAAAAAAACTGCAGGTGCAGTTGAACGAGTTCATGGATGCGCACATTTATCCCAACGAGTCCACGCACCACGAACAGATTGAAAAGGCAGAAAATCGCTGGGCGCCGGTTCCGATCATAGAGGAGCTTAAGGCGAAGGCAAAAGCCGAGGGCCTCTGGAACTTGTTCCTGCCGGAGAGCGATCTGGGAGCCGGCCTGACCAACTTTGAGTACGCCCACCTTTGCGAAATCATGGGCCGTTCTGAAATGGCCCCGGAAGTGTTCAACTGCTCCGCGCCGGATACCGGCAACATGGAAACCATCGCTCGATACGGTAACCAAGAGCAGCAGGATCAGTGGCTGAAGCCTTTGCTGGCAGGTGAAATTCGTTCCTGCTTCTCCATGACAGAACCGGATGTAGCGTCCTCCGATGCTACCAACATTGCCTGCGAGATCCGGCGTGAGGGCGATGAGTATGTGATCAACGGCAAAAAATGGTGGTCCTCAGGTGCCATGACCACCACCTCCAAAATTGCCATCGTAATGGGCAAGACCGATCCTAACGCGCCCAAGCATCAGCAGCAGTCGATGATTCTGGTGCCATTAGATGCGCCCGGTGTGAAATTAGTCCGCTCATTGACCGTGTTTGGTTACGACCACGCGCCCCACGGCCACGCGGAGATTCATTACGAAAACGTACGAGTTCCTGTGAGCAAC
Source organism: Marinobacter sp. M1C (assembly GCF_023314135.1). Taxonomy (NCBI): domain Bacteria; kingdom Pseudomonadati; phylum Pseudomonadota; class Gammaproteobacteria; order Pseudomonadales; family Marinobacteraceae; genus Marinobacter; species Marinobacter sp. M1C. The sequence goes on along the minus strand of NZ_CP092289.1, from coordinate 3,825,143 downwards.
CTTCTGCTGGGTGAAGGGCGTGGCTTTGAAATCGCCCAGGGTCGTCTCGGGCCAGGCCGCATTCATCACTGCATGCGCACCATTGGTATTGCGGAGCGTGCGCTGGAGTTGATGTGCATCCGTGCCAATGAGCGCGAGGCATTCGGCAAGCCGTTATCCAGCTTTGATTCTATTCGCAAGGACATCGCCCGCAGCCGAATCGAGATTGAACAGGCGCGGCTGTTAACTCTGAAAGCGGCGTACATGATGGATACCGTTGGAAACAAGGTAGCCCGTCAAGAAATCGCCATGATAAAGGTGATTGCTCCGAGCATGGCGCTGAAGGTGCTTGACCGTGCCATACAAGTGCACGGTGGAGCCGGCGTAAGCCAGGATACCTTCCTTGCGTCAGCCTGGGCCAAAGTGCGGACGTTGCGGTTAGCGGATGGCCCGGATGAGGTGCATCTGGATTCCGTCGCCAAAATTGAACTTCGTCAGTACCGCTGATCAGACTGAAACCCTTATGGAAACGCAAGCTATGAACAACCCACTTTTTGATATGACCGGTAAGGTGGCCCTGATCACGGGTTCCACCAAAGGCATTGGCCGTTCAATCGCCGAAGAAATGGCCCGCTTGGGCGCGAAAGTTGTTATCTCCAGCCGCAAGGCCGACGCCTGTGAGCAGGTGGCGAATGAATTGAAAGCCAAAGGCTACGAAGCCATAGCGATACCCTGCCACGTCGGCAAAAAAGACGACCTGCAAAACCTGGTTAACAAAACCAACGAAGCCTGGGGCAGTATCGACGTGCTCGTATGCAACGCGGCCACCAACCCGGTCTATGGTCCCACCTCCGAAATGACCGACGAGGCCTGGGACAAGATCATGGACACCAACGTCAAAGGCACCTTCTGGCTCACCAACATGGTGTTGCCGCAGATGGCACAGAAAGGTGAGGGCGCCGTTGTGTTGCTGTCCAGCATCGCCGGAATACGCGGTAATACAACCATCGGAACCTACGGTGTATCCAAAGCAGCAGAAGCAGCGCTGGGCCGAAACCTGGCCGTGGAGTGGGGTCCGAAAGGCATCCGCATCAACAGCATCGCTCCCGGGCTGATCAAAACCGACTTTGCCCGCACACTCTGGGAAGACCCGGTACGCGTGAAGCGCGCAGAAGACAAAACCCCACTAAGAAGAATCGGCGACCCGGTAGACATCGCCGGCCTGGCTGTATTTTTGTCAACCAAAGCCAGCGCCTACATCACCGGCCAAACCATAGTAGCCGACGGCGGCGAAACCATCTGTTGAATGGGTTATCGCCGCCCCTATGCAAAGGCTGCAACCTGATAACTAAAGGCAACAGAAAAAAATGAGCATACCCCCAGAGCTGGTCGACGTCCTTCCAGCCCACAAATTCGATGAAGCCCGGCTCCTGTCCTGGCTCCAACAAGAAATGCCGGGTTTTGGTAACCGTCTTGAGATAAAACAGTTTCAGGGCGGCCAGTCCAACCCAACATTTCTGCTGGATACCGACAGTGGTCGCTACGTTCTGCGTAAAAAACCACCCGGGAAAACGCTGCCGTCCGCTCACATGGTCGAGCGGGAGTACAAAGTTATCCGTGCGCTATCGGATAACACATCGCTGCCGGTACCCAAAGCCCGGGTGTTGTGTGAAGACAGCGAGATTATAGGCACGCCTTTTTACGTGATGGACTTTCTGGAAGGCCGCATTGTCAGTCATTCAGCCTTGCGAGTGCTGGATCGCAAGGAAAGGCTGCCGGCTCACCATTCCGCCATCGACACCCTGGCAGAGCTGCATTCCGTAGATGTGAATGCAGTGGGTCTTGGGGATTACGGGCGCCCGGAAGGTTATGTGGCGCGCCAGGTTTCGCGCTGGAGTAAACAGTACCTGGCGGCAAAAACCGACGATATGCCCGCCATGGACAAACTAATGGCATGGTTGCCCGAAAATCTGCCTTCGACCGATGAGTGCGCCATTGCCCACGGTGACTATCGTTTCGGCAACCTGATGCTGGCGCCAGACAAACCCGAGGTGATCGCCATTCTGGACTGGGAGCTTTCCACGCTTGGGCATCCGCTGGCGGACTTGGCCTACTACTGTCTGCCTTATCATCTGCCATCGGATATGCCCGGTATGCGTGGACTGCAAGGAGAAGATCTTGAAGCATTGGGTATCCCGGACGAGCAAGAAACGATTGCTCGTTACTGCGCCAAAACAGGCCGTGAAGGCATTTCCGACTGGCACGTGTATCTCGCGTTTTCGTTATTCCGCTTAGCTTCCATCGTGCAAGGTGTCTACAAGCGCGCGCTGGACGGCAATGCCGCCAATGCCAATGCGCTGGAAGTGGGTAAGCGAGCCAGCTTGCTGGCCGAAACCGGTTGGAACATCGCCAAGGCAGGAAAGCAGATATGACAGCACCCATTGTTCGACGCATTCTTATTACCAACGACGACGGCATTAACGCCCCGGGGCTGGCCAGGCTGGAAAAAATTGCCCGCAATCTGGCAGAAGAGGTTTGGATTGTTGCTCCTGAGCATGACCGCAGCGGTGCGGGTCAGAGCATCTCCATACACGATCCGCTACGTGTCTACGAAACCGGGGAAAAGCGCTATGCGGTTTCTGGTACTCCGGCCGACTGCGTGCTTTATTCTCTCGCCCACTGGTTTAACGAAACGCCTCCGGATCTTGTGTTGTCTGGTGTCAATTGCGGTGCCAATATCAGCGATTCGGTGCAGTACTCGGGCACGGTTGGAGCGGTACTCAGCGCGCAGCACATGAACATTGCCGCTATTGCCTTGAGCCAGGCTTTTTTGTCGAGGGACGGTGTTCAATGGGCGCCCGTCGAGCGTTTTGGTGAAACAATAATACGCAGGTTGTGGCAACCGGGCGAAACACGGGCCTGGAACGTGAATTTCCCAGCGTGCGAAGTGGCGGAAATTAACTCTGCCCGCTGGTGTAAACAATCGAGCGGTTCTATTCAACAAGCCAGCCTGCAGGAAGGCAGGGACGCCCGAAGTTTGCCGTATTGGTGGCTGGGTTTTGATCGCAGCTCCCGGCATATCGTAGCACCGGATTCCGACGTGGCGGTGCTCAGAGACAGGGCCGTTGCCATCACACCCCTGCGACACGAAGGCCCCCTGCCCGGGGATACCAAAGAGTTTGATCTGTCTGCGATGCTGACAGACTGATTTACATCCAAAGAGAACAATAATCATGTTCACACGCCATTACGCGGTCTGGCCGAAAGAGTTGCCCAAGACCCTGACCCTGCCGAAAACCAGTGTTTTTACCAACCTGGAAATATCGGCCCTGCGCTATCCCGATCACACAGCCATTATTTTCTACGATGCGTTTATCACATACCGTCAACTGCTGGCGGAAGTGGAGGCCATGGCAGGTTACCTGCAGGCGCAGGGTGTAAAAAAGGGTGATCGGGTGCTGCTGTATATGCAGAATTCGCCGCAGTATGTGATCTCTTATTACGCGATTCTGCGGGCGGATGCCGTGGTAGTCCCAATAAACCCGATGAACCGAGCCGCAGAGCTGGAGCACTACATTGCGGATACGGGCTCAGCGTTATGCCTGGCAGGCCAGGAGCTGACTGAATATATTGCGCCACTGTTGGGGAAAACCGACCTGGAACAGATCGTGGTGGCGTCCTACACCACCTACATCAAGCCTGATACCGACTTGGACCTGCCTGCGGAAGTCGCAATGCCGGCTTGGTCGGGCGATGTTCCAGGCCTGGTAAGCTGGGAAAATTCTATGGCGGCAAGCCTTAGCCCTCAAAAACATACGGCAGGCCCGGAAGATCTGGCAGTCATCCCTTATAGCTCGGGTACAACGGGTGCACCAAAAGGCTGTATGCACACTCATCGCTCGGTGATGGCAACGGCGGTACAACGTGTGTTCTGGAACTTGAGCACGTCCGACAGCGTGCAGCTGGCCACCCTGCCATTTTTCCATGTGACCGGCATGACCGGCTCCATGAACGGGCCGATATTCGCCGGTTCCACATCGGTGATCATGACGCGTTGGGATCGAACCACGGCATCAAGGCTCATTGAACGCTACAAGGTTACCGGCTGGACCAACATCGTTACCATGGCGGTAGACTTTCTTTCCAATCCGGACATTGGCAAATACGACCTCTCCAGCCTCAAGATGATTGGTGGCGGGGGTGCCGCCATGCCAGGCCCCGTTGCGGAAAAGCTGAAAAAACTGACGGGGCTCAACTACATTGAAGGCTACGGCCTGTCAGAAACCATGGCTGCAACCCACATAAACCCCAACGCGAAGCCTAAAGCCCAGTGTTTGGGTATCCCCGTGTTTGATGTGGACAGTCGGGTTATTGATGTAGATACCCGGGAAGAGAAAGCACCGGGGGAAATCGGTGAGATTGTTACCTGTGGCCCACAGGTGACAATCGGCTACTGGAACCGGCCGGCGGAAACCGAAGCGGCGTTCGTCGAAATTGATGGCAAGCATTTCTTTCGCACCGGCGATCTCGCGTATTACGACGAAGAAGGCTACTTCTTCATGGTTGATCGTCTTAAGCGAATGATTAATGCCTCCGGGTTCAAGGTATGGCCCTCGGAAGTTGAAGTCCTGATGTACCGACACCCGGCCATTCATGAGGTGTGTATTATCTCGGCCCCGGACCCCAAACGCGGGGAAACGGTGAAGGCCTGTATTGTGCTGACATCTGAAGCGGAAGGCAGCACCAGCGTTGAGGACATTACGGGCTGGTGCAAGGAACAGATGGCGGTCTATAAAGTGCCTGCCATTGTTGAATTTGTGAGTGCCTTGCCAAAGTCCCCCACGGGCAAGCTAATGTGGCGAGCGCTTCAAGAGGAAGAGTGGAAGGGAAGGGATCGGTCATGAAAAATAAACCCAGTATTCTGATTGTGGGTGCCGGCGCTATTGGTAGCTTCTACGGTGCTATTCTAAAGAAAGCCGGTTGTTCCGTGAGCGCCGTGTTGCGCTCAGACTATGATGCGGTCAGAGCTCAGGGTATTCGCATCACAAGCCCGCTGGGAGACCTCTCCTACGATCCAGATCATGTATACCGTGATGGCGACCTACCTGAAGAAACACCAGACTTTCTGATTCTGTGCGTGAAAGTTCTGCCTGGCGTGGATCGGGTTGCATTGATTGCGCCCTGGATGGGGAAGAAGACCTGTCTGGTATTGATCGAAAACGGTCTGGGTATCGAAAAAGAACTGGCCGATGCCTATCCCGACAATACGCTTATAAGCTGCCTGGCCTTTATTGCCGCAAGCCGCACGGAATCCGGTGTCGTTGAGCACAAAGCCTACGGCAAGCTAGTGATGGGGCATTATCCGGAAGGTATTGATGAGAGCTGCCGTGTTTTATCTCAACTGTTTATAGACGGCGGCATTAAGATCGACCTGACTGAGCGTGTCGTGGGTGAGCGCTGGCGCAAGTGTCTCTGGAATACCCCGTTCAACCCTTTGTCTGTTATTGCCAACGGCGCGGACACCCGAACCATTCTGAATACCGCGGGCGGCGAAGCGCTGATCCGGGCCATGATGCGTGAGGTGATGGATGTGGCTGCGGCAGAAGGCTATCCAATGGATGAGGCGCTGATCGATCAGAACATCACCGGCACCCGCAAAATGCCTGCCTACAAAAACAGCATGGCGCTGGATTATCTGAATGATCGCCCCATTGAACGGGAGGCCGTCTTGGGCAACGTGGTAGCGATAGCCAAGCGCCGGGGCATCGCAGTACCTCACCTGAATACCGTATTGGTTACTCTAAAGATGCGCGCAGCGTTGGAAGGGCGGGAATAGTGTTTAGCGAGTGTTTAGAAGATTTTTAGAGACTATTCAGGGCCCGTTTTCCGGGCCCTGAATAAAACAGTCTTGTTCAGATCACGTACATAGCGAGATTTTCTGCTACGCAGGCAGGTTTGTCCTGGCCCTTTATTTCTACCGTGGTTTTGTAAGTCGCCAAGATTCTTCCTTCGTCCACCGGTGTGAAATCCACCAGTTCGACTTTCGTGCGGATATCCGAACCCACCGGCACTGCCGCTGGAAATCGCAGTTTGTTCAGCCCGTAATTGATAGTGGCCTTGGTGCCGGTTATACGCAGCGCCTGAGGGTTGAGTCGGGAAATCAGGGACACTGTTAAATACCCATGGGCGACCGGGTTTTTCCAGGGCGATTCTCGCTTTGCCCGTTCTACGTCCACGTGAATCCACTGGTGATCACCCGTGGCATCAGCAAACGCTCCAATCATGTTCTGGGTGATGGTAAGCCAGGGGCTGTAACAACAAAGGCTCCCTTTATGGCCTGCCAGCTCATCAAATTGTATTTCCACCATAGTGAGCCCTTCCTATACCGCGTAACCGGGGTTTTTGCTATCGAGAAGCCGCAGCAGTGCCGGCCAGGTGAGCGCCGCAGCGCTACCTAGGGATTGTGACTGTTCTGCGGTTGTTCGAATAGCTTGCTCGGAGGGCATATACACCGGGCCGCAACTCTGTGCTTTAACCTGTATCTCGCAGGCCTTCATCAAGAAGTACAGATACGTGAAGGTTTCCGGTACGTCTTTGCCAGCGGTCAGAACACCGTGATTGCGCAGCATCATCATGGATTTGTCCCCAAGGTCACGAATCAGGCGTTCTCGCTCATCCAGATTCAGGGCCACACCTTCATAGTCGTGGTAACTCAGGTGCGCCAGGCAGAGCATGGCCGTTTGGCTCAGCGGTAACAGACCGTCTTTGTGGGCGGAAACCGCCACGCCGTCTGGAGCATGAAGATGCATAACAGCACCGGCATCGTCGCGCCCCATGTGCACAGCACTGTGTATGGTAAAGCCGGCGGGGTTCACCCTGCTAAGGCCCCCAGATTGCACAACCTGTCCGTCTTGGTCCACTTTTACCAGAGAGGACGCCGTAATCTCGTGGAACAGCAGGCCATAAGGATTAATAAGAAAGTGATGTTCGAGGCCAGGTACCCGGGCGGAGAGGTGGGTGAAAACCAGATCATCCCATCCGAACAGGGCGACAAGGCGGTAAGCCGCAGCTAACTCGGTGCGAACCTGCCATTCTTCCGCTCTCAGCGTATTAGCATCGGTATTCGAGGTGTTTGTTGTCATATTGTTCACCTTATTCCTGACTTTGAATAACAAAAGGGGCGGCGAACGACCCTCCTAAAAAAGTCCCCTGGCAGAGCAGAACGAGGTCTTAGACTCACTCATTAAGGAGTTTAGCTTGCCTTTAGAAGAGACGCATAGCGTTCCAGGTGGAAGTCATCATCACCCAGTTGGTGGTTGATCATAATCAAACGCTTGGCATAATGGGCAAAATTGTATTCCCATGTCATGCCAATACCACCATGGGATTGTATGCCTTGCTCTGAAATGAACTGCCCGCTGCGGCCAATTACATTTTTGGCGGCGGACAGAACGCGACGGCGCTCATTGCTCTGTTCTTCGTCTGCCACGCTGGCAGCCAGAATAGCCATCGATCGGGCTTGCTCAAGTTCGGACATCATGTCGACCATGCGATGCTGCAGCACCTGAAACTTACCAATGGGTACGCCAAACTGTTTACGCTGTTTGAGGTAATCGAGGGTAAGCTCGTTGGCCACTTCCATAACACCGACTGCTTCCGCGCATAGTGCCGCAATCGCGCGACCTGCCTGGTACTCTATTATTTCGCTGGCGCCGCCTTCTTCGCCCAGCAGGGCATTAGCGTCAACATGAACATTGCGCAGCGTAATATCACAGCCTTTTGAACCGTCAATGGTCGGGTAAACACGGCGTTCAATGCCTGCGGTATCTGGCTTTAAAGCAAACAGGCTGATGCCGTTAGCATCGCGGGCGTCGCCCGAGGTGCGAGCGGATACCACAATGAGGTCAGCACAATGCCCGCCAATCACCACGGCTTTGTGTCCATTAAGCACGAAGCCCCCGTCTTTTTTCTCAGCGCGGGTTTGCACATCGTTCAGGTCGTAAAAACTCTGAGGCTCTTGCAGTGCGACTGCCGCTTGCAATTCGCCGCTGGCAATACCGCTTAACCAAGCTTCTTTCTGGCTCTCATTTCCGGCCTGGTTAATAAGGCCGCCGCCAAAAACAACCGATTGCAGGTATGGCTCAAGGCACAGGCCACGGCCCAGTTCGGTCATAACCGACTGTATTTCTACCCCGCCACCGTCGAAGCCGCCGAGCTCCTCGGAAAATGGAACCGCTGTTAATCCCAAGTCACTGAGTTGCTTCCAGAAATCCACACTGAAGCCAGCTTCGGTTTCACTGAATGTCAGGCGCTTTTCAAAACTGTACTCACCGCGCACCAGACGGGCTACGGTGTCCTGTAGCATCTGCTGCTCTTCATTGAGTTGAAAATCCATGGTCGCCTCCTTAAAGCCCGAGAATCATTTTCGACACGATATTTTTCTGGATCTCGTTGGATCCGCCGAAAATCGAGAGCTTACGGTTGTTAAAGTACTGCGCCGATAGTGGCGCAGCATTCTCGTCTGACAAGAACTCGCCTTCATAATCAAGGTTTAGCTCTTCTTCCACAAAGGGAATGGCATAAGGCCCAATGGCTCTGCGTGCAAGGTCGTTTATAGCCTGGCGAATTTCTGTGCCCTTTACCTTCAGCATGGAACTTTCCGCACCGGGCATGCCGCCGCCCTCAACCGCAGCAATAATGCGCAGGTTGCTGATGGTCGCCGCAGTCAGGTCAATTTCAACCTTGGCAATACGCTGGCTGAACGCTGTGTCTTCAATCAGCGGGCGGCCATTTTTGATGCAACGCGATGCCAGGTGCTTCAAGTGAGACAACGCGGCTTTGGATAAGCCGATGCCGGCCAGACCGGTGCGCTCATAAGTCAGCAGGAACTTGGCGTAGGTCCAGCCTTTGTCTTCCTCTCCTACCCGATTTTCAACCGGCACTTTCACGTCTTGAAAGAAGACTTCGTTCACTTCGTGCTCGCCGTCAAGGGTGATGATCGGGCGTACGGTGATACCTGGCGTGTTCATGTCGATCAGCAGGAAGGAAATACCTTCCTGTGCCTTCACCTCGGTATTGGTGCGCACCAGGCAAAAAATCATGTTGGCGTACTGGCCAAGCGTGGTCCAGGTTTTCTGGCCGTTCACAATGTAGTGGTCGCCCTCGCGCACAGCGCGGGCTTTCAGCGATGCAAGGTCAGAACCTGCACCGGGCTCGGAATAGCCCTGACACCACCAGTCCTCTCCGCTGAGAATGCGCGGTAGATAGGTTTTTTTCTGCTCTTCGTTACCAAACTTGATTATAACCGGCGCCACCATGTTCACGCCGAACGGAATAGAACGGGGCACACCGTAGTCGCAGGATTCTTCATCCCAGATATGCTTTTGAACCGGGGTCCATTTCACACCGCCGTATTCTTCTGGCCAATGGGTGGCGTACCAACCCTGTTTGCACAGAATCTGCTGCCAGCGCTGATGGTCCTCTTTAGTCAGATGACGGAAACCCTTCACTTTGGCGGCAAGGTCTGCCGGTAGTGCCTGGTTCAGAAAAGCCCGGACTTCATCCCGGAAGGCGAGTTCGTCCGGCGTGTAGTTAATGTTCATGGGATAACCTCTCTGTTCGTTCTAGCGAAAACGTATACCGCATAGCAGAATAGAGTAAGAGTGAATGATCTGCTCTTTTCTGTCAATTCCTTGTAATTCGTTTAAATCCCCCGTTTTTACGGCGTTTGGCAGAATTTAGTTTTATAAGGTTGTTGTATTGAATGACATTGCCTATATTCTATTTACGGAAACTGGTGCTGCAATGCGAAATTAAAAAAATATCAATACCGCAGTGCGAAATCATAATTGCCGTTAATTAATAATCACAACGCGAGGTTTTCAGTGATAAAAACAACAACTTTCACAAAACGTTTGCTCATCGGTGTTTTGAGTACAGCCCCATTTTTTGCCCACAGCGCTGAGAATATTGAATTGCCCGCCACATTGGCCATGACGGCCTACGGTACCGGCTCCTCGGGCTACACCCAGATGGTATCCATCGGTAACCTGTTGAAAAACGAATACGGCACCTCGGTACGTATTCTGCCCGGTGAAAATGATGTTTCCCGTATGACGCCGTTGCGGATGGGTCGGGTGCCACTGTGTGCCTGCGGTATTGCCAGCTACTTCGGTTCGGAAGGTGTCATGCTTTTTGCCGATCCGCAGTGGGGCCCGCAGTCTATTCGCCTGATCAGCACCTCCACCGCCGATTTCGGCATGGGTGTTGCTATCGCTGGTGATATCAATGTAAAAACGCCGGCGGACCTAAAAGGTAAACGCGTGGCTTACATCCGTGGTGATGACGCCCTGAATATCGGCACCGAAGCCTTTCTGGCCTTTGGCGGCCTGACCTGGGATGACGTTGAACGGGTCGAATTTCCGGGCTACGGCCGTTCTTTTGAGGGCATCGTGGCCAACCAGGCCGATGCCGCATTTACCAATAGCGTGGGGCCTCCAGCACAGCAACTGGCCGCCAGCCCGAGAGGCATCGTATGGCCGGAGCTGGACCCCGCCAATAAAAAAGGCTGGCAGCAGCTTCAGACCATAGCGCCGTATTTTCAGCCCCACAATGTTACCGCCGCGGCCGGTGAGAACTACAGCAAAGACAGCCCTTGGGTCGGTGCCACTTACCCATACCCCATACTGGTAGGTGGTGAGAGCCTGGACGACAAAACCGCCAGGAATCTGGTCCGTGTGCTGATCGAGGACCATGACAAGTACAAAGACGCTGCGCCCGGCAATGCCGGTTACTCGCTAGAGAATCAGAACATGCAGTGGGTGATTCCTTACCACGATGCAGTCGTTGAGTATTACAAGGAAATCGGGCACTGGACCGATGCCATGCAAGTGCATCAGGATGGTTTGGTCAAGCGCCAGAATCTCCTGAAAACCACGTGGGAAAGCTTTATGGGCGCCAATCCACCGGAAGACAGGGACGCGTTTCGCAGCGGCTGGATGGAAGCCCGAGCCAAAGCGCTTGAAGCAGAAGGAATGAAACCGGTTTTCCGTTAAGACCTGATCCACTGCTCCGGCGTATTGCTGCTGTTTCGACAACAATGCGCCGGCGGTTTTCGTTTTCTATCATCATTGCGCCGGAATCTACCCTCCTATGAGCTTGCCTCAGAAACAACCCGTTAGTACGGGCGAAATATCCGGTATCCGCCAGCTATCGGGGTTTTGGCTCTGGGTGCCCCGAGTGGCGACCCTGGCGCTGACACTGCTGGCAATTGATTACCTGTTTAATCTTGGCTTGTTCACTGCTTTGACGTCGGTGGAAAGCCAGTTTTTCTATGCCGTTGTAGCACTGATGCTGCCGCTGGTGTTTGTGCTTTGGCCAGCCTTTGGCAAAGCGTCGCGTACAAAAGTGCCTTGGTACGACGTGGTGCTGTTTCTGTTTGCGGTCGCGGTGTGCGGCTTTTTCGTGTTTAACGCGGAACAGATTCTCGACCGGGGCTGGGAGTACGACGCGCCAGACTACGCCATTGTAATGAGCTTTCTTTTTTGGGGCGTGGTGATTGAGGCGGCGCGGCGGGCCGGCGGTTGGCCGATCGGTCTTATTGTTGCGGTTGCAGGTCTTTATCCGATTTTTGCCGATATCGTGCCGGGACCGATTCAGGGTTTTCCGTCATCACCGTCCCAAACGGCCATTTACCATGCTATGAGCCGTGAGAGCGTCATGGGTATTCCGCTGCAGGCGTTCGCCAATCTGGTGATCGGCTTTTTGTTGTTCGGCGTTGCGCTACAACAAACCGGCGGTGGAAAGTTCTTTATCAATCTGGCGTTTGCCCTGCTCGGCCATGTTCGCGGTGGCCCGGCCAAGGTTGCGGTATTCTCCAGCGGCCTGATGGGGTCTATGAGCGGCAGTGTGATCACCAACGTGCTGACCACCGGTGTGCTGTCTATCCCGGCCATGCGGCGGGTGGGTTTCGGGCGGTCTTACGCCGCCGGTGTCGAAGCCTGTGCGTCTACGGGTGGGGTACTGATGCCGCCTGTGATGGGCGCGACGGCGTTTATTATGGCCAGCTTTCTGAATATTTCTTACGGTACGATTGCGCTGGCGGCAGCGGTTCCGTCATTCCTGTATTTCATGGGTCTGTTTATTCAAATTGACGCTTACGCGGCGCGCCACGAGCTCAAAGGTTTGCCAGCGGATGAGCTGCCTTCCCTGCGCCAGACCTTAAAAGAAGGCTGGTACTTCATCTTTGTCTTTGCGCTGCTGATCTGGCTGCTGTTTTTCCTGCGGCAGGAAGCGATTGCGCCTTTCTACGCCACGGCGTTGCTGTTGGTGATCAACCAGATACTGCCATACCAACGGTGGGGCTGGGAGGATGTAAAAGGCTTTTTCTCCAGCGCCGGTAAGTTGTTTGCGGAACTGATTGCCATTCTGGCCGGCGTGGGTCTGCTGGTGGGAGCGCTTTCGGTAACCGGCATGTCTGGCACCATCGCCAATGATCTGATTTTCCTGGCCGGTGGCAATACTCTTGTACTGCTATTTATGGGGGCAGCGACCAGTTTTATCCTGGGCATTGGAATGACCGTCACGGCGGCCTATATATTCCTGGCAGTGGCCCTGGCTCCGGCGTTGATTAACGGCGGTGGTATGGACCCGTTGGCCGTTCACCTGTTCATCCTGTATTGGGGCATGCTGAGCTTCATCACACCACCGGTGGCACTGGGTGCCTTTGCTGCTGCCACGGTGGCGGGTGCACGGCCAATGGAAACCGGCTTTCAGGCCATGAAGCTGGGTAGCGTGATTTACTTTATTCCGTTCCTGTTCGTGCTGAACCCGGCGTTGATACTTCAGGGCTCCTGGGATGAAATCCTGGTTGTGCTGCCTCAGGCCATTGTGGGTGTGGCGCTGATTGCGGGCGGTATGCAGGGTTACCTGCTGGGCATTGGCAACCTTTCGCTTTATCGGGTGCTTCAGTGGCCTATCCGTTTGTCGTTGATTGCCGGCGGCATGCTATTGGCGATCCCCGGGGGCGGCCCGGTACCCTTCACCAATCTGGAATTGACGCTGATCAGTGTGGTGCTGATTGTGCCAGCTCTTGCGCTTGTGTGGTGGTCTAACCGGGCCGAGACAGTGGGGGTATAAAGGAAGCGTCTATAGCGGGCGGATATAAAAAAGGCAGGGCGATGGAGCCCTGCCTTTTTTTGTTTCATCGTAAAGGTCGGTGTTAACCGAAAGCGGCAATGCCGGTCTGTCCGCGGCCTAGAATCAGGGCGTGGATATCGTGAGTACCTTCGTAAGTATTGACCGCTTCCAGATTCATCACGTGGCGTATGACATGGTATTCGTCTGAAATACCGTTGCCTCCGTGCATGTCACGGGCGACCCGCGCTATCTCCAACGACTTGCCGCAGTTGTTGCGCTTCATCATGGAAATTGCATCCGGAGATGCTTCACCAGCGTCCATCAGGCGGCCAAGCTGTAACGCACCTTGCAGGCCAAGGGCAATGTCGGTCTGCATGTCTACCAGCTTTTTCTGGATAAGCTGGTTGGCAGCCAATGGCTTACCAAACTGCTTGCGTTCCAGGGTGTAATTGCGGGCTGCATGCCAGCAAAATTCCGCGGCGCCGAGAGAGCCCCAACTGATGCCATAGCGGGCTTTATTGAGACAACTGAACGGACCTTTCAGGCCTTCTACGTCCAGTTTGTTCTCGTCAGGGCAGAACACGTCGTCCAAAAAGATGGAGCCGGTTTCGGACGCACGTAAGGAAAACTTACCTTCAATTTTCGGGGTATCCAGACCTTTGGCGCCGCGCTCCAATACAAAGCCGGTGACCTTACCGTCAAGTTTGGCCCAAATCACGAAGACATCCGCAATGGGGGAGTTGGTAATCCAGGTTTTGGAGCCGCTGACCAGATAGCCGCCATCAACTTTCTTGGCGCGGGTTTCCATGCCGCCAGGGTTAGAGCCGTGGTCGGGCTCGGTCAAACCGAAACAGCCAACCAGTTCACCGGAGGCCAGTTTTGGCAGTACACGCTTTTTCAGTGCTTCCTGGCCAAATGAGTAAATCGGGTACATAACCAGCGAGGACTGAACGCTCAGAGCCGAGCGGTAGGCGGAATCCACACGCTCCACTTCCCGGGCAATCAGGCCATAGCACACATGGTTCAGGCCAGCGCCACCGTATTCTTCCGGCAAGGTAGCGCCGAGCATGCCCAACTCACCCATGTCGGTGAAGATAGAGCGGTCAAATTTTTCGTGCCGGTTTGCCTCAACAATGCCAGGCATCAGGCGCTGGTCACAAAAGCCACGAATACTGTCCCGAACCTGACGTTCGGTTTCATCCAGTTGTTTGTCAAAGTGCAATAGGTCATCCCAAGACGCGGAAGCCATGCTGTTTCTCCTCGGTGAAAATCAGTTATTAACTCGTTCAATCACAGCGGCAATGCCTTGGCCAACGCCAATACACAGGCTGATAAGGGCGTAGCGTCCGCCGCTGGATTCCAGCTGACGGGTGGCGGTAAGTGCAATCCTTGCGCCGGATGCTCCAAGTGGGTGGCCAATGGCAATAGCCCCTCCGTTCGGGTTCAGCCGGGAGTCAGTGGGGTCTATGCCCAGTTTAGTGATACAACCGAGAACCTGGGCTGCAAACGCCTCATTAATCTCGATGACATCCATATCATTAAGCCCTAAGCCAGCGCGAGCCAGGGCTTTTTCGCAGGCCAGAACCGGGCCCAGACCCATTACTCGCGGTGAAACACCTGCAATGGCGGCCGACACAATGCGGGCGCGGGGCTTTATTCCAGCGCGTTCGCCGGCTTCGCGGGAGCCGATGATCAGGGCAGCTGCACCGTCGTTAATGCCGGACGCATTGCCTGCCGTCACTACGCCGCCTTCAAACAAGGGGCGGAGTCTTGCGAGCGCCTCGGCGTTTGACTGGGGGCGTGGGTGTTCGTCTTCGCAGACTGTAATCGGGGGGTTTTTGCGGCCATTAGGCACATCAATACTCAGGATCTCGTCTTTATAGAAACCTGTGCGGCGGGCCGCTTCATAACGGGCCTGACTCTGAGCAGCAAACTGATCTGTCAACTCGCGGCCCAGGCCAAGATCGCGGGCAATGTTATCGGCGGTTTCAGGCATGGTGTCCGCGCCGAAAGCACTCTCAATAAGCGGGTTAGGGAAACGTGCGCCAATGGTGCTGTCGAAGGCACGGAAATCCCTGCTGAAAGGAGTCTCGCCCTTGGCGATCACAAAAGGGGCACGGCTCATGCTCTCGGTGCCGCCGGCCACAAACAATTCACCTTCGCCGCAACGAACCGCTCGGGCAGCGTCTATGATGGCCGCCAGTCCGGAGCCACAAAGCCGGTTAACGGTCAGTCCGCCTGTCTCGACTGGAAGGCCGGCCAGCAGCCCCGCGTGACGTGCCACGTTGCGCGCATCTTCGCCCGCTTGATTGGTACAGCCTGCAATGACGTCTTCATAGGCTTCCGGGGCGAACGCATTACGCTCAATCAGCGCGCGGATCACATGTGCCAGCAAGTCATCGGGCCGAACCCGGGAAAGAGCGCCCGCGTGTCGGCCAAAAGCGGTTCGAAGACCATCATAGATAAATGCACTCATTATTTTTCCTCTGGGGGGTGCACAAACCGCCGGGGTTAGCGTGCAGATTCGGGGGTAAAATATCCCGGGACGCTTTGTCGTTTATGCTAGTATAGTTTCATCAAGCGAAACTTAGTTTTGTATTCAATTAGCAAAAGACTAATCCGGGTGTATATGAAATGCAAGCAGAGACCATTCCTGTTAGCGTGAATCTGGCAAGGACGGAGCAGGTATGAATACTGCAGACCGGTGGCTGTTACCGTTGGCGGTTCTGGCTCAGTTGATTGCTATATGCATTTCCAGCAGTCAGCTCAGTGCGATCGCGGGCCTGTTGTTTATTTTCTGCTTTCTATGGGCGGGTAGTCGCCTGCAGGGATATTCCCGCATTCTGTTGTTGGTTTCTTTGGCCGTCACGGGGTGGTTTTATGCTCAAGGCCAGCTGGGCATGGACCGGTTAATCAAAGCGTCTGCGGATGCAGCATTTTACGCCGCCTTCCTTGGCAGCCTGGGAATGATGCAGTGCCTGGTCAGGCGTTTTGAAGTGCTGCGCCGGATTCACGATGTCTTGTTGGGTGGTCGTGCGGTCTGGTTGTATCCGAAATACGCTCTGGTTAGTTGTGGCATCGCGTCTGTGCTGAGTTTTGGCATGATGAACCTGCTGTGTGGCAGTCTTTCCGAAACCCTCCGGGAGCGCGGGATTACCGGCGAGTCCAGACTGCAGTGGCTGCGCAGCGTTCTGATTAGCGCGCTTCGCGGCTTTGCTCTTGTTCCCCTGGTGGCGCCCACCAGTGTCGCCGTGGCCATACTGACCCGGGAGCTGCCTCAGTTAAGCTGGTCCTTGCTTTTGCCCTACGGCCTTGCGGCGTCTGCGGTTCTGATTGCGGTTGGATGGTTGCTCGAACAGCGCCGTTTTCGGCAGGTCAGTAGTGAACGAGTGGCTCTGGAGCAAAGGCCTCCGGGCACTCTGCGGCTGCTTGGGCTGGTATTAACCGTGTTTGCCATGATGGCTGCTATCGTTGCTTTGACTAATTTTAAAGTATCGGTCGCTGCTATGATGGCTGTGCCAGCGGTCACGCTTCTATATATGGTGTGGCAGGAAAAATCACTTGGAGTTGTGCTCAAGGAAAGCGTGACTCAAGTTTCAGCAATGAATAATGAAATGGCGATTTTTGCCGCGTCGGCGATTCTGGGGGTCTCCGTTTCCAGCGTGATCCCAGCCGATGCCTTAAGTGGTCTTGCAATCTCCACTGGCGGAATGTGGGTACTCGCAGTTGTCGGTATGCTGAGCCTGCCGCTGCTGTCAGCCATTGGAATTATTCCGATTACGGTGCTCAGCATTCAGGCGGGTTTGTTGCCGCAACTCATTGCTGAAGGCATGGATCCGATTTTGATATCGGTAGCTCTGGTGATCGGTTTTTCTCTAGCAATGATGCTTTCGCCTTTCGGACCGTCTGTCATGTTGCTTTCCCGTTTTGGTCAAGTGCCGCGTTGGGTCGTGGCATTCCGCTGGAATGGCGTGTTTGTATTGATAGCGGTGCCACTACTGCTGGCGCTTCTGGCTTTAGAGATCATTGTTTTGCCAGCAATTCAGTAAGGAAAGATTCCGGCAGTTTTTGGAGCTGAAGGATGCAGCTTGACTAGCACATGCGTCATTTTTGACGCGGGGTTTGGTCTGAGTTTGTGGTACTTGCATTCGTCAACGATTAGAATGCCGTTCACTTTGTATATACCAAACTTATAGCCCGGAACTGGGGCAGACGACGTTGTTGGAGGACGCCACATTATGTCAAAAGCAGAAGCTACTTTACCGGAGCTTGTGACCGCTTCCGGTGACGGCGAACCAGTGAAGCAGGAGAAAGATCGAAAGTTCGTCGAAGCGCTGTCCCGCGGCCTGGATGTGCTGCGTGCTTTCAGTCAGGGTTCTGTCATTCTCGGTAATCAGGATATTGCCCGGCTTACCGGCCTGCCCAAACCAACCATATCCCGTATGACATACACCCTGACCAAGTTAGGATATTTGAGCTACAACACCCAGTTGGAAAAATATCAGCTCAGCTCCGGGGTGTTGGCATTGGGTTATGCGTACGTTTCCAACCTGAAAGTGCGCCAGTTAGCCAAGCCTTACATGGATGAATTCGCGCGCCAGACCAATATGTCTGTGGGTTTGACCTGTCGTGACCGGCTGCACATGATTTATGTCGAAAACCGCTTGCCTCCGGAGGCTTCTTTGCTGCGGATGGATATTGGTATCAAGCTGCCCATGGCGACCACGTCTGCAGGTAGAGCCTATTATTGTGCGGTTGCAGAGAAAGGGCGTAAGGTTATTGAAGATGCGATGGAGGTGAAGTACGGTCCCGAATCCTGGCCTGAAAAAAAGGAAGGGCTGGACCGCGCCATGGAAGACTATAAGAAGTATGGCTTTTGTCTTTCAATCGGTGAGTGGGATCGCAATATCAATTCCGCCGGTGTGCCTGTTCATCTACAAGATGGCACGATCATGACACTGACCTGTGCCGCGCCTTCCTACTTGGTGCCCGCTGAGAAGCTTCGTGGCTCTATTGCCCACCAGTTGGCCTTGCTGGCAAGTGACATTGAGACGCTCGGCGTTTAATCCGGTTCCGGAGCGCCAGGCCTGGCGCATTACCCCGAGCTTCACATAAAACCGCAGGATTCGTTCTGCGGTTTTTTTGTGCCTGGTTTTAAATGGTGGTTGAAACCCGGAGAGAACTTGTATTAAATCGTATGTATGTTTCGCGTGTTAAAACTATATTTCATATAAAGCGAGGGAGAGGTTATGTCTGAGGTCGTAAATTACAATCGTGAAGGCAGTATTGGCGTGATTACCGTGAATTACCCGCCGGTCAACGCCCTCAGTCACGCCGTACGTTCCGGCCTGGTTGCTGCGGTGGAGCAAGGGCAAAAAGATTCAAACGCCAAGGTGCTTTTGCTGGTGTGTGAAGGCCGTACCTTTATTGCGGGTGCAGACATCCGTGAGTTTGGCAAGCCCATGCAGAAACCGGGGCTGCCCGCAGTCGTTGAACAATATGAAAACAGTGACAAACCTCTTGTTGCAGCGATCCATGGCACGGCGCTGGGTGGCGGGCTGGAAATGGCTCTTGGTTGCCATTACCGGGTTGCATTGAGCAGTGCGAAGGTTGGCCTGCCGGAAGTGAAACTTGGCCTGTTGCCGGGCGCCGGTGGTACTCAGCGCTTGCCGCGCCTGACCGGAGCGCAAAAAGCGTTGGAAATGATTACCTCAGGTGAGTTTGTCGGTGCTAAAGACGCTCTTGCGTTTGGCATCGTAGATGCCGTTGACGATGGTAATGACGTAAAAGCGGCAGGCCTTGCCTACGCACAGCAGATTGCCGATGAGGGTAAGCCGGTGCGCCGGGTTCGTGATTTGACGGACAAGATCGCGGCCGACAAAGGCAGCGACGTGTTTGAGCAGTTCCGTGCGGTGTTGCAAAAGAAAGCTCGTGGTCAGTTTTCTCCGTTCAAGTGTGTCGATGCCATTGAAGGGGCGTTTAACTTGCCGTTCGCTGACGGCATAAAGCGCGAGCGCGAGTTGTTTATGGAATGCATGGACTCTCCCCAGCGCGATGGTCTGATTCATTCGTTCTTTGCCGAACGTGAAGTTTCCAAAGTAAAAGGTCTGTCGAAGGATACGCCGGTACGCGATGTGAACAGCGTCGGTGTCATCGGCGCCGGTACCATGGGCGGTGGTATTGCCATGAACTTTGCCAACGTCGGTATCCCCGTCACCATCGTGGAGATGAAGCAGGCAGCCTTGGACAAAGGGCTGGGCATTATTCGTAAGAATTACGAAAACTCTGCGAAAAAGGGGCGCATCACTCAGCAGCAGGTCGAAGACCGGATAGCGTTGATCACCGGCAGTCTGAGCTATGACGATTTTAAAAGCGTGGATCTGGTGATTGAGGCTGTGTTTGAAAACATGGCGGTCAAAAAAGAGATTTTCGCAAAACTGGACGGCGTCTGTAAGCCCGGAGCCATTCTGGCCTCCAACACCTCTACTTTGGACATTGACGAAATCGCGTCCGCGACCAAGCGTCCGGAAGATGTTGTGGGTATGCACTTTTTCAGTCCGGCCAACGTGATGAGATTGTTGGAGAACGTTCGTGGCAGTCAAACCTCTGATGAGGTGAAGGCGACCGTGATGGCGATGGCCAAGAAGATCAAAAAAGTAGGTGTGCTGGTGGGCAACTGCCACGGCTTTGTTGGCAATCGCATGCTGCACAAGCGTGGCACCGAAGCTATGGCGCTGGTTAATGAAGGCGCCACGCCGCAACAGGTAGACAAGGTGTTGACGGACCTGGGCTACCCCATGGGTCAGTTTGCGATGTCTGACCTGGCGGGTATCGATGTTGGTTATCGGATTCGTGAAGAGCTTCGCAATGCCGGCGAGCAGGTAGCGCGCAGCTGGATGGATAAGCTTGCCGAGCAAAATCGTCTTGGCCAGAAAACCATGAAAGGTGTGTACGCCTACGAAGAGGGCAGCCGCACTCCTGTTCCTGACCCTGAAGTGGAGCGGATCATCGAAGATTTCCGTAACGAACAGGGTATTAGTTCACGTGAAATTACGGATCAGGAAATTCTTGAGCGCTGCATGTATGTGATGGTGAATGAGGCAGCCAAGATTCTGGAAGAGGGCGTAGCTGACCGCGCTCTGGATATAGATGCGGTCTGGATCTACGGCTATGGTTTCCCGGCTTATCGTGGTGGCCCGATGTTCTGGGCGGATCAGGTTGGTCTGGATCTGATTCTGGCGGCGGTTGAGAAGTACCATGGTGATGTTGGTGGTGAACAGTGGAAACCCGCTAATTTGCTCAAGAAATTGGTTGCTGAGGGAAAGAAATTCGGCGACTTGTAAGTCTGCTAACTACCTTTAACCGGCAGGCACCCTATTTTTATTTCGAGGTAAATTTTATGTCAGACGCCGTTATTGTTTCTACCGCACGTACCGCTCTTGGCAAGTCTTACCGGGGTGCTTTTAACAACACGCACAGTGTGGACCTTGCAGGGCATGTTATTAAACATGCAGTGGCACGTGCTGGTATCGATCCCGCTATTGTCGAGGACGTGATTCTTGGCGCCACTTTTCAAGAAGGTGCCCAGGGCAAAAACATCGCTCGTCTGGCCGCTATTCGTGCCGGCTTACCGGTAACGACCGCCGGGTTGTCGATCAACCGTTTTTGCAGCTCCGGTCTGCAATCTATTGCTATTGCTGCTCAGCGTGTCATTTTTGAAAAAGTACCGGTCATGGTTGCCGGCGGCGTGGAGTCGATCTCGATGGTGCAGAACGACAAGCTTAACAGCTTTCATGCGACCAACGAGTGGCTGATGAAGCACAAGCCTGAACTGTACATGTCGATGATCGAAACCGCGGACATCGTTGCCCAGCGCTACAACGTCAGCCGGGAGTCTCAGGACGAATACGCCCTGATCTCCCAGCAACGCACCGCCGCTGCCCAGGAAGCCGGGAAGTTCGACCAGGAAATTGTGCCGTTCGATGCCACCATGCTGGTCAAAAATAAAGAAACCGGTGACATCAGCCAGAAAGACGTCACTCTCACCCGCGATGAGTGCAATCGCCCTAACACCACGCTTGAAGGCCTGCAGGGCCTCAGCCCAGTGCGTGGCGACGGTCATTTTGTTACCGCCGGCAATGCCAGCCAGCTATCCGACGGTGCATCAGTGTGCACGGTGATGAACAGCACCTATGCCGAGAAACATAATATTGAGCCCATGGGCATCTTCCGTGGTTTCGCGGTAGCCGGATGTGAGCCGGATGAAATGGGTATTGGCCCGGTCTTTGCCATTCCGCGTCTGCTGGAGCGCAGCGGTTTGACCATGGATGATATCGATCTCTGGGAGCTGAACGAAGCCTTCGCCTCTCAGGTTGTGTACTGCCGTGATCGTTTAGGCATTCCGATGGAAAAACTGAATGTTAACGGCGGCTCAATTTCTATTGGTCATCCTTACGGTGTCACGGGTTCTCGCCTTGCCGGCCACGCTTTGATTGAAGGTAAACGTCGCGGCGCCAAATACGTTGTGGTGACCATGTGCATTGGTGGCGGCCAAGGGGCCGCAGGTTTGTTTGAAGTGGTTTGATCGCCAATAGCGCTCGGTGGCTAACCGTCAAAAATAACAAACATGGTGAGGGTGTCAAAACGTGCAGCAAAAGATCATCAATCCGCAGGACTTGGCGTTCCAGCTTTACGAGCTTCATAACGTCGAGAAGTTTTTAAGTTTTGATCGCTATTGCGATCACAGTCGGGAAACGCTTCAGTCCGCGCTTGATCTGGCATTGAAGGTTGCCGCAGAGGAATTTGCGCCCCATGCGCGCTTGGTGGACGAGGACGAGCCGCGCTTTGAAAACGGCCGTGTGACGATGCGTCCGGAAGTAAGAAAAGCGTTGGATGTGTTGAGAGATACAGGCCTGATGGCGGCGGGTCAAGACTACGAGCTTGGTGGTATGCAGCTGCCTGCCGCCGTAGCGCAGATGTGTGTGGGAATGCTTAAAGGCGCTAACGTTGGCACTCAGGGTTATGCCGGCCTGACCATCGCTGCCGCCAATCTTATAATGGTGCAGGGTTCGCAAGAACAAAAGGTCCGCTTTGCAGAGCCTATGATGGCTGGCCGGTTCTTCGGCACCATGTGCCTGACTGAGTCCCACGCGGGCTCCTCCCTGGGTGATCTGCGTACCCGCGCAGAACCTCAGGTGGATGGAACTTACCGTCTGTTCGGTAGCAAAATCTATATCTCCGGTGGCGATCACGAATTGAGCGAGAACATTATCCACATGGTGCTCGCTCGTCTACCGGGTGCACCTCTGGGTGTTAAGGGCATTTCGCTATTTTTAGTGCCTAAAATCCTGGTTAATGAAGACAGCAGTCTTGGTGAGCGAAACGATGTGGCGCTGGCGGGTTTAATTCACAAGATGGGCTACCGGGGTACTACCTCTACTATGCTCAACTTTGGTGAAAAAGACGGTGCAGTCGGTTACCTGGTGGGCGAGGCTGACAAAGGCCTGGCGGCCATGTTCCATATGATGAACGAGGCGCGCATTGGTGTTGGTTTAGGCTCTGTCATGCTTGGCTATACCGGTTACCTGCACGCGCTGGAGTACGCCAGGGAGCGTCATCAGGGCCGGCCGGTCGGGGAAAGAAATCCGGCTGCGCCGCAAGTGCCATTGATTTGCCACGGGGATATCCGCCGTATGCTGCTGGCACAAAAAGCGTATGTGGAAGGCGGGTTGGCTCTGTGCCTGCAGGGCGCGATGTGGGTGGATGAGAAGAAATTCGCCGCCACCGAAGATCAGCGCAGTCTGGCAGCAGGATTGCTCGATTTGCTGACGCCGGTGATCAAATCCTGGCCTTCGCGCTATTGCCTCGAAGCTAACAGCCTGGCGATCCAAGTACACGGCGGCTACGGCTACACCCGGGAATATCCGGTGGAACAGTTCTACCGCGATAACCGGCTTAATGCTATTCACGAAGGCACTCACGGTATTCAGGGTATTGACCTGTTGAACCGGAAAGTGTCCGTGGCAGGCGGTCGGTTTTATCAGGAGCTGATGGGGCGCATTGAGGCAACCATTGGTGATGCCAGGCAGGAGTCGCGGCTTGTAGAATCTGCTGGCCGTCTTGAACAGGCGATGAAGGCCATTAAGGAAGCTACAGACGTTATCAATCACGAGAAAACCGAGGGCAACAAAGAGAAAGCGTTGGCGAATGCTACGCTTTATCTTGATGCTTTTGGCCAGGTTGTGGTTGGTTGGTTGTGGCTTCGCCAAGCCCTTAAAGCGATAGCAGGGCTGGCGGGCAAAGGCGAACAGACGCCGGCCTTTTACCAAGGCAAAATCAAAGCCTGCGAATACTTTGCCCGGTATGAATTATCAAGCGTGTTGAGCACTGCGGAACTGCTGAAAGCCGTCGATTCTACCGCTCTGGAGATTCTTGAAGATCAGTTTTAGAAACCCGGAAGCGAGTACCGACAATGGACAAAAAATCAAAAGCCTTGGTCTGATGATCACAATAACGCGAAAAATAATTGGTGAACTGGGCATTAGGCTGACGTTTAAATCCATTCTAATGATAAAAGAAGAAACCCGTTATGAAGACCAGAATTACTGAACTGTTTGGTATTCGTCACCCCATTATTCAGGGTGGCATGCACCACGTGGGCTACGCTGAGCTGGCTGCGGCTGTTTCTAACGCAGGTGGTTTGGGCATCATTACAGCGCTGACACAGCCGACACCGGAAGATCTTGCGCGGGAAATTGCGCGCTGCCATCAAATGACCGATAGGCCGTTTGGGGTGAACCTGACTTTTTTACCCTCCTTTAATGCACCCCCTTACCTGGAATATATTGATGCGATTGTTCAAGGCGGTGTAAAAGCAGTTGAAACAGCAGGGCGCAGCCCGGAACAGTACATGCCCCAGTTTAAGGCGGCCGGGATTAAGGTCATTCACAAGTGCACTTCTGTGCGGCATTCACTGAAAGCGGAAAAAATCGGCTGTGATGCTGTCAGTGTCGATGGTTTTGAATGCGGCGGGCATCCGGGCGAAGACGATATACCGAATTTTATTCTGCTGCCCCGAGCAGCTGATGAACTGACAATTCCGTTCGTCGCGTCAGGTGGCATGGCGGATGGCCGAAGTCTTGTAGCTGCCATGGCGCTGGGGGCTGAAGGCATGAACATGGGCACCCGTTTTCTAGCGACCAAAGAAGCGCCTGTTCACGATAACGTTAAACGCGCGATTGTTAAGGCCGACGAGCTTCAGACCCGCCTGATCATGCGCAATCTGCGCAATACGGAAAGGGTCATGAACAATGCTGCTGTTCAGGAAATTGAAAGAATTGAAAAAGAAAAGGGTGAGTCTGAAAGCATCGATGATATCCGCCATTTGGTGACCGGAGCCAAAGGTCGCCTGGTTCTTCAGGAAGGCAAGATGGATGAAGCGGCCTGGAGCTGCGGCATGGTAGCAGGACTGATTCACGACATTCCCACCTGTGATGAGCTTATCCAGCGCATTATGTCCGAGACCGAGTTCATTGTGCGTGAGCGCCTGGCCCAGTTTTTGAACGGCTAACGCCTCTAAGGATTCTTGATATAAGCATCCTTGCGCAGGTAAAACCACCAGTTCACCACCAAACACAGGGCATAGAACACCGCGAAGCCGTACATGGCGTGCTCTGGGGTGCCAGCCTGAATCTGCTGGCCCAATAGTTTGGGTGCAATGAAGGCGCCGTAGGCGGCGATCGCGCTGGTCCAGCCTAGTACCGGGCCTTTCTGCTGCTGGTCGAAGATATAACCAATACTGCGGAAGGTCGAACCGTTGCCGATGCCGCTGGCTGCAAAAATCACGATGAACAGAATCATGAAAATCAGAAACAGGCTGTTGGGGTCGGTGGAGTTGTAAGCCAGCATCATCACGTAGCCGGTGGCGATCGACGCGAACACCATAATCACCGAAATAATCTGGGTGACAATGGAGCCTCCCACTTTGTCGGAAATCCAGCCGCCCACCGGACGAATCAGGGCTCCGACCAAGGGGCCAATCCAGGACCAGGTCAGTGCACTCGGCGCATTCGGGTTCACCACGCGGGTGACGGTGCCATCCGCGGCCACATCCATCATATTGCCGAAGATGACGCTGATAGACAGAGGCAGCGCAGCCGAGAAACCAATAAAGGTACCGAAAGTCAGAATGTACAGAACGGTCATCGACCAGGTGTGCTTGTTGTTGAAGATCGAAAACTGATTCATGATGTTGGGTTTGATGTCGCCGGGAATCAGGCGCAGCAATACAACAGTCAGCCCGATGGTCAACGGCAGCGCCAGCCACATGTTCATTACGGTTAAGGCCCACACACCCACAACAGAGGTGGCCAAGCCTACGCCGTACAGACCCAAGATTTTGCTGAAAGCTGAAGTTGGCGAGCCCGGGTTCGGAGTAACCACTTTCAGGTTGTTCATGCCGAACCAGCCTAAAAAAGCCAGCGGAATCAAAAATACCAACCAGATAAAACCGGCGTTCTGGATCCAGGTGTTGGTTCCCGCTTCAATGCGGCCAATCAGAGTGCCGCTGGGAGCCTGGAGCGCCAAGGGGCCGCCAGCCAGCGCACCGAACACACCCACGGTCATGACCAACGGGATCACCACCTGCATGGTGGTCACACCAAAGTTGCCCAGCCCGGCGTTCATGCCCAGCCCATAGCCTTGTTTGCTTTTGGGATAAAAGGTACTGATGTTACTCATCGAGCAGGCAAAGTTACCGCCGCCAATACCGGACAGCAGCGCCAGAGCCTGGAACACAATGAACGGCGTATCCGGGTCCATCAGGGCAAACCCGGTGCCGGCCGCGGGAATCATCAGTAGAGCGGTGGTCAGGAACACGGTGTTACGGCCACCGGCAATCTTAATCATGAAAGATGCGGGAATGCGCAGTGTCGCGCCGGCCAGGCCGGCGATGGCCGACAGGGTGAAGAGCTGGTCGATGGTAAAGGGAAAACCCAGACTTTTCATCTGAGTGGTAATCATGCCCCACATCAGCCATACCGCAAAACCCATCAGCAAGCTGGGGATAGAGATCCACAGATTGCGCGAAGCAACGCTCTTGCCAGTCTGTTGCCAGAAGGTTTCGTTTTCGACATCCCAGTGTTCAATGTCGCCGTTGAGTTTGCCCATAATTGTGCTCCTTATGATACCCGGCCTGCCAGCGCGCAAAAGCGCTATCAGGCTACTTGGCACTATTGTGCAGAGAGCGGTGGGTAGTCAGACTTGATAAAGATCAAAGACGAGGGGAGGCATTCTGGTGAACATTTCAAAAGGACTTTGAGCGCTTGTTGACGGGCATTTTTCTATTTAAAAATCAGAAGCTTGAACGAGTAATACCTAGCGTTAGGTAGTTGCTAGGTCACGCTGGCGCAGTAGAGGTAGCCACTCGTTGCCGGGCTATTTTACCCAGTTGCAGCAGTTCAAACGCCATCAGCAGCCATACTCCGGCCCACAAAGCAGCCGACCACCACAGTATCTGTGGATGACTGAAGGGTTCGGTACCGGCCAGAAAACGCAGTAAGGTGGCTACGGCGATAGCAATAGCCAATGGCACTGTGCGGTTCGCTGGCGGCAATTGGCGGCAGGCGCGCTGCCAGGCCAGCTTCAGCATTACACTGCCGGCCAGTGTACCCAGCGCGCCAATGGTAATCAGGTGCAGGCTGGCGCTCATCGGGCGCCCGCTCAGTAGCGCAATACCGGAGAGCAGGCCGCCGACCACCAGCCAGCTGTAACCGGCTGCGAACACCATCAAGTCGGGCCTTTCCAGGCAGCGCCACAGCTTCCAGCGCGCGAGCCTTACCGCCGTGATCAAGGCCGCTGCAATCAACAAAGCCCCGGCCGCCTGCTGCAACGGAGGTATCAGGGAAAAAGGCAGGGCTGCGGCCAACAGAATAATTAACGTACCTTCCACCCTCGGTTGCAGGCGAGCACTCAGGGCAACGCCTTTTTTATCCAGTGTGTTGGCCACCGAAGGCGCCAATATGCGACCGCCCATAAACGTCATCAGCAATAGCAGGCCAATAATGGCCGCGTGCATGATGCGAAATGGGCCAACCTCCGCTATTTCACTTTGCCAGATAGCGGTGCGGCTCAGGCCGAATGCAACCGCCATGATTGCCAGCGTGCCGATCAGTGGCCCTACCATTTTGTTGCGCCATTTTTTGGCGGCACGAAACCGCGGCAGCACCACCGCAGCCAGAGCCAGGGCAAACGCAGGGCTGAGTGTATTGGCTAACAGAGTACCTGGCATAAACCACCAACTGATTCTTGCCGCCAGCCACAAGGCAAATAACAGATACAGGCGCTCCGGCGATTGCGGCCCTAAGGTGTAGCCGGCAATCAATGCCAGGGCAAAGCCAAAAATCATCTCGTGGCCATGACCAGTATTCAAAAGCCCCGCAGGCCAACCGCCGCCGCCTAGCACTGCCCAAACTGACAGCGGCACCGCGGCAGCGGCCAGGAGCGCTGCGGCGGGGAAAAACAGCCAGAAAGCCTGGGGGCGACGGGTTGGCATTGGAACATCCACAAAGTATTTGGGAACAAGTGCTAAGGTTACTAAAATTGAGCCGTTGTAGTTGAACTATCCGTCAGGTTGCTACTCGTCAGTAGGATAGGCGCAATGTTGCAGCCTCAAGCTCCGCGGCCGATAATTCACGCTCTCACTTTTCAGGTGTTCAACCATGTCTGCATTTAACGCGGTTTTTCTTGATGTCACGTCTTTGAACCAGAACGATCTTGACCTGAAACCATTGCGCAATGTGTTCTCAAAACTAGACTGCTACGAGCACACATCTTCCGCCGAGATCATTCCGCGCCTGCAAGGCGCGCAAGTAGCGATTGTGAATAAAGTGATGCTCAGTGCCGATGTGCTGAAGGCTTGCCCGGATTTGAAGTTGATTCTGGTGGCGGCCACAGGTTTGAATAATGTGGATTTGCAAGCCGCAGAAGAAGCCGGCGTTACGGTGTGTAATTGCCAGGGTTATGGCACCGCCACCGTTGCTCAGCACACCCTGATGTTGCTACTGGCGATGGCGACACGCCTGCCTGACTATCAGAGCGCAGTTCGAGAGGGGCGTTGGGGAACGTCTACCCATTTCTGCTTTCTGGATTTTCCGATTGTGGAGCTGGATGGAAAAACTCTGGGTGTTCTGGGCAGCGGTGAGATTGGCAGCGCGGTAGCGCGTCTGGGCGAAGCTTTGGGTATGCGGGTGATTGCCGCCAATCTACCGGGCCGTCCGCCAAAAGCAGGACGGGTAAGCTTGGACGAGTTACTGCAGCAGGCCGATGCCATTACGCTGCATTGCCCGTTGAATGAAAACACCCGGCACCTGATCGGCGAGGCAGAGTTGGCGAAAATGAAGCCCCACGCATTCATTGTGAACACCGCGCGCGGCGGTTTAATTGACGAGCAGGCACTAGCTGCCGCGCTGCGCCGGGGCCACCTGGGTGGAGCGGCAACGGATGTGCTGGTCCAAGAGCCCCCGGTGGATGGCAACGTATTACTGGCGCAGGACATTCCACGGCTGATTGTCACACCACACACCGCTTGGGGTAGTCAGGAGGCGCGGCAGCGGATCGTGGGTCAGGTGGCAGAAAATGCGGCAGCGTTTCGTTCCGGGAAACCTGTGCGGCAGGTGGTTTAAGGGTTCATTGGTAATAATAGAAACGGGTGTCAAAGTAGGCGACTTGTTCTAAGTCATCTCAGTGCCTTGCTGACAGCCGGCCTACGGGGCTACATATATCTCAGATGTATCATACTTTGATACTGTCGAACGGAGATATGCCATGAACCTGACCATGCTTTTGCAGTTACCCTTTCACAGCAATGGCGCCTGGCATGAACTGCAGCGCCGCCAGCTATCCATTCCATTGCTGGCCTGGGCTCTGGTGCTGCCTTTATCCCTGTTGCCACCGGTGTTGCTGTATTACGCCGGCAGCCACTACGGCGAACATTTTATGGCCGGTTTTGCCGGCAAAGAATGGCGCTTCATCACCACTATCTTGTTTCTGGCCGAACTGCTGACCTTTTTTGTCATGGGCTGGCTGATTCATTCAGTCGTCGCCGGTAAAGACCTGGCTATCAATTATGCCGACGCGTATTTGCTGGCAGCCATTGCGCCTGTGCCCCTTTGGCTGTCTTCGTTGGCTTTACTGGTGCCGTCTTTGGCATTCAATGTGGTGGTTGTATTTATCGCAATGGGATTATCGTGCACACTGATTTACCACGGGCTGAAGGCACTGAGTAATCGCCCGGATACAGACGTTGAAGCCATGTCCGCTGCCTATACGGTGATGGCAGCGTCGTTTCTGGCTTGGGCATTGTTGATGGTCACGGTGTGGGCCTTCTGATTGAACCAGCCGCAGTGATGTGCTTTAGCTGTTTTTACGGTGACCTGACGCCGCGCTTTTCAGGCGCGAGAAGGTAGCGGGTACAACCCCGAGCCAGGCAGCCAATTGGTTGTCTGGCACCCGTTTTGTGAGCTCCGGGTACTCTTCCTGCATCAGTGCATAGCGCTCGCTTGCGGGCATGGTGTGTTTTCGAAACTCGCGCATACTGGCTAATTCGGCCAGTTCTTCTGTCAGTGCCAGCGCAAATTTGGGCCATTGGCCCTCACCGTGGCTTTGCACTTCCGAGCGAAATGCGGCGAAATCTGCCACCCACGCGGTGACCGGCATACTGCTGTTCAGGCACAAGGTATTTCGCACGGTGCGGCTGCGACCGAACACCGGCCAAATGATATCGCCTTCCGAAAAAAAATGGTGAATGGCTACCTTACCGCTTGCGGTTTCGCGAAACATGCGCACCACGCCATACTGAATCAGATAAACATTGGCCCAAGGGCGGTCGTGTTTTTCCATCACAGTTTCAGCATCGATTCTGCGCACGCTGAATAAGCGGGCCAAACCACTCAAAAGCAGGCTTTCTGACGCCGTCTTGTTGTCGCTCAGGCGGATTCCAAAAACCCGACTCAAGCTGTTAAGCAAAATCGTTTCGGGGGGCGTGTGTGGTAGCTTGACCATATCCGGATGTTGCTCCGACAGCAGGCAGGGCGATGAGGACACTTCAGGCTGGAAAATACTGTTCATGGCGTTGCCTACTCCTCAGTGATGCAATTACTCAAACAGCCTAGCAGAAAACGTGTATTCAAAATGACTCTGATCGTTAACGTTCGGTGATTTCAGTTTGGTATTAATCACAATGTCTTAAATACGCAAAAATCCGCCAATAGTTCAGCTCTGCATAGTTTTTCCGAGCTGTCTTGGGATGAATGCGGTGCTAGACTTGCCCGCTTCAAGAATCGGGATGAAGTTTTCATGGCAGCGGCGTTGGCGCTCTTCTTCAAATTGACACCGCTCTACGTTACCGTGGTGCTAGGTTGGCTGGCCGGGCGCTATTTACAAGTCAGTGGCCGCCATATCGCCGGGATGATGTTGTACATCGTAACGCCGTCTATCGTGTTTTCTGGCGTGATGGCGGCACCCTTGTCCACCGAAATCATTT
This sequence comes from Marinobacter sp. M1C, assembly GCF_023314135.1. Classification (NCBI taxonomy): domain Bacteria; kingdom Pseudomonadati; phylum Pseudomonadota; class Gammaproteobacteria; order Pseudomonadales; family Marinobacteraceae; genus Marinobacter; species Marinobacter sp. M1C. Next base: position 3,794,488 of record NZ_CP092289.1, on the reverse strand, counting down.
TATTGCCGTTTCTGGTGTTTGGTTTTTGCTGTTTTCTGGGCATTACCCACCAGGCATTGGCCCGGCGCTGGATTGGCGACAGCAGCGCTGCGCTTATGCCCCTGTGCGTTGGCAGCCCTAATGGCGGGTATTTTGGCGTACCAGTGGCGCTACTGCTATTCGGCGAAGAAGGGCTGGCGATTTATATTGTGTGCGTTCTGGGCACGGCGCTTTACGAAAGCTCGGTGGGGTTTTATCTGGCGGCCCGGGGCCGTTACAGCGTGCCCGACGCGCTTAAACGGGTGGCACGGTTGCCGTCTGTGTATGCGTTTGCGCTGGCGGTAATGTTGAATCTGTCGGGCGTTGATATTCCGCTGGTGTTCGAACCGCTGTTCGATAATTTGCGCGGCACCTACAGTATTCTGGGCATGATGATTATCGGCATGAGCATATCCAGCTTTCGCGGGCTGGCGGGCGACCTGCGTTTTACCGCTTTGGCATTTTTTGGCAAGTTTGTGTCCTGGCCGTTGCTGGCCAGTGCCTTCTGGTGGCTGGATGCGACCCATATGGGGGTCTATTCAGACGCTGTGCACAAAGCCATTTTCCTGATTTCCATCACTCCGATTGCGGCCAATACGGTGGTCATCGCCACCATGCTGGATACATCGGTAAAACAGGCCGCCGGTACAGTGCTGTTGTCTACGGTAGTAGCTCTGGTGATCATTCCGTTAATGGTGGCGCTGGCGTTTTAGATGCTGGCTCCGGCGTCAACATCGTCATCAATCTTGTTGGGGCAGCGGCTGTGGTTGCGTTCCCATTGAATGGTGACGTGAGCAATATTGAAATCCTGCGCCAACATGCGGTTGGCTTGCTGGATGATATCGTCATCGTCGCGACTGTCGGGTTTTACCAGATGCACGGTCAGCGCGTTTTCGGTGGTGCTTAAAGCCCATATATGCAAATGATGCACAGACTCCACGCCGGGCAAGCGGCTGAGAGCGTCGGCAACGTTGGCCGAGTTTATAGTCCGCGGAACGGCGTCTATGGCCAGGCTGATAGAATCCTTCAGCAGTTGCCAGGTGCCGATGAAGATCACCGCGGCAATCACCAGGCTGACCACCGGGTCAATCCAGTTTGCGCCGGTCGCCATGATCAGCACGCCCGCAACCACCACGCCTACAGATACCACGGTATCTGCTGCCATGTGCAGAAATGCGCCGCGTATATTCAGGTCGCCTTTCTGGCCCTTCAGAAACAGCAGCATGGTCACACCGTTAATCAGCACGCCAATGCCCGCCACAACGATGACGGTCATGCCATCCACTTCGGCCGGGTCGCCAAAGCGGCGTATGGCCTCCCAGGCTATACCGCCCACTGCAGCAATCAGAAACAGGGCGTTGAACAGGGCCGCCAGAATGGTGGTTTTCTTCAAGCCATAGGTGTTGCGTTCGGTTGTTTTACGCCCGGCCAGCCAACTGGCAATCCAGGCCATGAGCAAGCCCAGCACGTCACTCAGGTTGTGCCCGGCGTCCGCCAGCAAGGCCAGTGACCCGGACAGCACGCCAAATACCACCTCGATAATCACAAACCCCAGATTCAGCGCAACGGCAATGGCGAAGGCGCGATTGTGAGTGTTGAAATGGTCGGCGTGGCTGTGGCTGTGCTCATGATTGTGATTGTGCATAAAAAAGAAGCTCTGTCGGTTGTGGGTAAGCCGATTGACGTGAGGTTATGGCAACACAGGTCTAGAGCCCTCAGGGACAAGCAGCGCTGGAGCTTTTCACCTACTAGTCTATGGTAGGGTAGCTAGCAAAGCTTTGCACACGCCATAAGGAGAAACATCGTGCTAAACCGGCTGCAGCGCCTGCTGGGATTGCAGACCATTCCGGGGGTGTTCTTTACCTCGGCAGGTATTGCTGTGTTGTTTGTGGCTTTGGCTATTCCTTTTGATGAAGCGGTAGCCGGTTTTTTTGGCGGCCTGACGGCCTGGGTTGCGCGCAATCTGGGTTGGTTTTACATCGCCACCGTCAGTTTTTTGCTGGTGTTTCTGCTGGGTCTTGCGTTTAGCCGCTTCGGCTCGATTCGCCTGGGTGCAGACGACTCGCGGCCGGATTACTCCAATCTGACCTGGTTCACCATGCTGTTTGCCGCCGGTATTGGCACCATTTTGATGTTCTGGGGCGTGGCCGAGCCGGTGTCGCATTTTGCCAACCCACCATTTTCGGATGTCCTCCCCGGCAGTGACCGTGCCGCCCGCGATGCGATGACCATATCCCTTTACCACTTCGGGCTTCACACCTGGACGATTTTCGCCATGCCCGGCCTCGCCATCGCCTATTTTGCTTATCGCCATCATTTACCCATGCGCATCAGCAGTCTGTTCTATCCGATTTTAGGTGACCGAATAAACGGGCCTTTGGGCTGGGCGGTGGATGTCATTGCGGTGCTGGGCACTTTGTTCGGGGTAGCGACGTCGCTAGGCCTGGGCACGTTGCAGTTAAACAGCGGTTTGAATTATTTGCTGGGCGTGCCGGTATCCGGTTCTGTGCAGGTGATGTTAATTGCGGTTATTGCCAGTATTGCCGCGGTGTCGGTGGCCTTGGGGCTGGATAAGGGCGTACGTCGTCTGTCGCAGCTGAACATCATACTGGCGGGGGTTCTGGTTGCGTTTGTGGTGTTGGTCGGCCCAACGGTGTTTATCGCCGAAGGCATGGTGCAAAGCGTAGGTGACTATTTAGACGCTTTGCCATGGCTGGCGTTCTGGACCCAAACCTTCAGTGAAACCGATTGGCAACGCAACTGGACGCTATTTTACTGGGCCTGGACCATTTCCTGGGCGCCTTATGTGGGCATCTTTATTGCACGAATTTCCCGCGGCCGCACCATCCGCGAATTTATTGCGGGCGTGTTGTTTGCGCCCACGGTGTTCACCCTGGTGTGGTTTGGAGTGTTTGGTTTGTCGGCCATCCACGTAGAGATGAACGGCCAGGTCGCGTTGGCTGCGCAGGTTGAGCAAAACCCGGCCGTCGCCATTTTTGCTTTTTTGCAAGCTTTGCCCTTTGCGCAGTTTTCATCATCGCTGAGCATCATCATTATCGTGATTTTTTTCACCACCTCGTCAGATTCCGCGTCGCTGGTGATTGACATGCTGACCCGCCGTGACGATCAGCCATCGCTGGTGCGCCAGCGCATATTTTGGGCTGCAGCCCAAGGCGTGGTGGCGGCAAGCCTACTGCTGGCCGGGGGGTTAGATGCGTTGCAGAATGTGATTACGGCACTGGGATTGCCGTTCTGCATTTTGCTGATTTTTATGGCGGTGTCGCTGTTCAGAGCGTTGCGCGCAGACAGCCGCGGTTATTCGGTTGATGAACTGGTGCAAGGCCGTGCCTATGCGCCTGTGTCATCTAACAAAGACGTTAAACAGGAGCATCACGATGTTTCATAAAATATTGTTGGCGATTGACACCGAAGACGACGACGAAGCCAAACGCACGTTGGCTGAAGGCGTTCGCTTGCTGGCTGAGGGCGGCGAGCTGCACCTGGCCAGCGTGTTCAGCTCGGGCGGGGCAGGATTTTTTCCTCACGTGAGTGACGACACTCCGGAAGACCGCGAGAAGGTGGTGCGGGACAAACTGAACCTGCTGGCGCGCAAATACCTGCCGATGAACCAGGCTGCGCATTTACACGTGATGTGCGGCACACCCTCGGAAAAGCTGGTGGCGCTGGCGGCACAGGCTGAGGTCGATTTGTTGCTATTGGTGTCTCGCGGCCCGGGAGGACTCTGGCCGTTGCGCCGGGCGACGGTGGAATACGTTACCGTGAATGCGCCCTGCGCAGTATTGGTCATGCCGTTTGTAGCTGTGGCCCAAAGCGTCGAGGCCAGCAGTAATCCCTCAGGCAATGAAGAGGCTGAAGAAAACCGCTGAGCATCTGTTTCAGGCCCGGTTTCAGGGTTAGTTTTAAGAGCCGCTTCAGGAGCGGCTCTCTTGGGCCAGCGCGCTAATGTCATCACGAATTTGCGCCACGGTCAGGTCGGGCCTTAGCAACAGCCGCGCCTTGCCACGAGTATCGAACACATACACACCGGCGCTGTGAGACACATTGTAGTTGTTGTTCTCATCCGGCTCGTCGTAACCGAAGGTGGTGCGATAGCGTTTTACCAGCTGCCGTAGCTGGGGCTCGCTGCCGGTCACGCCGGCAATCCGGTCACCGTAGAAACGGGTGTAGGCGGCAATCTGTTCGGGTGTGTCGCGGTTCGGGTCTACGCTGACAAACATAATGGTTACCCGTTCACGCTCGTTTTCCGGTAGCTTGCCTACGGCTTGGGATAGCCGTGCCAGCGTGGTAGGGCAAATGTCCGGGCAATGGGTGAAACCAAAAAACACCAATCGCACCTGGCCCTCAGAGTCGCTGGCGTTTACTGCTTCGCCTTGGGTGTCTATAAGCTCGAATTCCAAAGGCGGCATTAACCCGCTGATGTCTTTGCCGTGCCATTCACGGTCGCTCTGGTCACAACCCACCAGCGCAAAGGCAGCGAGCAATAGCGCGGTCAGAGCGGCGATTCTTGTGCCTGAAATAGAAGTCGGCATAACGGTGTGTTCCTCTCAAGTGTTTCTCTCAGGTGTTCATGTGCCCGGATGGTTGGGCCAGCTCTGCGGCCTGTTTTGGGTAACGGCCATCTTCGTACATGGCCCGGCGTAAAATAATCAAAATACCCAGCACGCTCATCATCGCCGGCGGAATCCAGGTCAGCAAGCCGCCAAGTAGCTGGTCGGTCTCTGGCGCCAGCGGCCAAGCGCGGCCGCACACCTCGTAAACGTTGTACACCATGCCCCGTGAAAACACGATCCAGGCGCCTAGCAGCATTTGCGGAACCGCCACCAACGCCAGCAGCAGCATTCGTTTGCCGTAGCCCAGAGCGTTGGATATGTAAGGGGAACGGGGATCGAGTATCAGCCACCAGAACAGCAGGCCATCTAACAGCATGCTCCAGTTCATGACCCAGTACAGCTGGCGGCTTAGCATGGCGTCGAAGTGGATGCTGGGCGACAGCCAGAAATAAACCAGGCCCACGAACAACACTGGCGCTACGACCGGATGTTGTAAAACGCGGTAGCTCAGCCGCACGGGCGCTAGCCACGGCAGCGCGCTGCGAGGGATTTTTCGGCCCCAGAAACGCATTACCGGTAACGGGTTAGACAGGGCGATCAGAAACGGGCCCAGGTGGTGTAGAACCAGATGCTGGCCCCGATGTACAAAAAACATGTATTGGGAATAGTAATCGAAAGCGGTCTGCATCACCGCGTAACACAGCATCACGCCAACCACGAAGGTGACAATGCGCCCGGGGCCGGGACGTTCGCTATCGGGCATGCGTAGAAGCGCCACGCCATAAAGCGCCAACACGAGCGCATAACTGGCGATGGTCAGGGGTGAAAAATCGTAAGGCAGCAGGGCATTAATGCCGTTCATAGATGCTACTCGAAATGGCTCTGTTGCAAGCGCTGGCGCGGGTTCATTGTTTTTCTTGGTAGATTGTCGATCGCCGTTGTTTTTAATTCAAGTAGACAGCCTACCTAATCTGAGGTATCACCAAAAATAGGTTGTGAAGAGCGGGCTTTTAAACCAGTATTAAATATGAATTTTATAGATTACGCCAGTCACTAAGGATTTCTGCAGATGACGTTTTACCACCCTGTAGGTAACGAAATTGAACTCTTCCACGCCGCTGCGAACAACGGCCTGCCGGTTCTGATCAAAGGCCCGACAGGCTGCGGCAAAACCCGTTTTGTTCGTTATATGGCCGAACAACTGAACCGACCGATTTATACCGTCGCCTGCCACGATGATCTGACGGCAGCTGACTTGGTGGGGCGGCATCTTATCGGCCCGCAAGGCACCTACTGGCAGGACGGCCCGCTGACCCGTGCGGTTCGTGAAGGCGGCATTTGTTATTTGGATGAAGTGGTAGAAGCGCGCAAAGACACCACGGTTGTGCTGCACCCGCTGGCGGACGACCGCCGCGAACTGCCGATTGAGCGCACCGGTGAGCTGCTGACTGCAGCACCGGGTTTTATGCTGGTTGTGTCCTATAACCCGGGTTATCAAAGTCTGTTAAAAGGCATGAAACCAAGCACCCGCCAACGATTTGTATCGCTGCGGTTTGATTATCCTTCGGCGGAGATAGAACAAGCCATCGTGATGGAAGAATCCGGTTGCGACCGCGACCTGGCAAAGCAACTGGTTAGCCTGGCAACAGCGCTGCGTAACCTAAAAGACCACGATCTGGAAGAAGCCGCATCCACGCGGTTGCTGATTCACACAGCTCTGCTGATACGGGCCGGTTTGCCAACAGCGGTCGCCTGTCGCGCGGGCATGATTGAGCCGCTTTCAGACGACGAAGCAACAGTCAGTTCTTTAATGGAGGTGGTATATGCAGTATTCGGGCGCCCAGACGAAACCCGCTAGCGGAGCGGTTGTACCGGTTATCTGGTACTTGCTGAATTTATTGGCAATGCCAGTGATTGGTTTTGTGATCTTGCTCTGGATGTATGTCGGAAGTTCCGGGGTTAACGAACTGCGCCGTGCTCACACGCGAGCTGCTCTTTATATGTCGTTAATTGGCTTCACTTTGATCAGTTCGGGCGTTGCTCTCGGCTGGATTTTCTTCACCGATGTAGGGCATTTCGGAACCTTTGCCCTGGTGTGGGCCATCGCGTTGCATACGGGTTTTGTGCTTTGGGGAATGATTTCATTGGCGCAAGCCATGTCTGATAAAAGGCCTTTATTTCCCGCGAAGTGGCTCTAAATCAGGAGTTGAAGACACCTTCCCTGACGCCAAGCGCATAATTTTAGTGTGACCGGAAAACCATACCCTCACGTAATCGCATGAAATCCCGCAACCGCAACAATCACTACCGGCGCCCATAGTTGGGCCGCCACCCGCCACCCGCGTGGTGCCTTTTTCATCCCCATGAAGTGGTCCACCAGCAGCAAGGATTTCACGATCACCATTCCGAAAACCAGCCAGGCCAGAAATTCAGGGCTTATACCTGCCTTAAGCGCAATGACTGGCAAGGCCGTGCAAATCATCAATGCAAAATAAACCGCCAGCATTATTAGCCCTCTCTAAGCCAGTACGTAAAGCATCGGGAACAGTGCCAGCCATACCAGATCCACCATGTGCCAATAGGAGGCGCCAGATTCTATACCGTTCATGTCGGAGCCATCGTAGTCTCCGTTGCCTACTTTAACGGCAAGCACCATCAAAACAATCTGCCCTAGTATCACGTGCATAAAGTGGAAGAAGGTCAGGAAGAAATAAAACATGAAGAAGGTATCTGTGCCGAGGTTATAGCCCTGGCTGTACAAATCCACGTATTCATAAAGTTTGCCAACGGTGTAAATGCAGGAGACCGCAACCGCCAGCCACAGGCGCCACTGCACGCCGGAGAGCTTGTCACGAAATTGGTGAACCGCAGTCGCGACCAGATAGCTGGAGCTGATCAGTGCGACGGTATTCAGTAGCCCGATCCAGGGGTGCAAAAGCTCGCGGCCGGCGTGGAAGGTAGCTGGGTCGAGGCTGCGGGCCACGGCAAAACCGATGAGCATGATTCCGAAAACGGCCAGCTCGGCGAAAATGAACATCCATACGGCGATATCGCCGGGAAGCTGGTGTGGACCGGGCGTAGGCTCAAGAGTCAGGTCTGTCATATCACTGTGTCAGTTTCAGGTAGAGTTTGGGGAGCTGCAACGGCAGCTGTGCCGGGTCGCGAATCACCACGTAATTATTGCTACCGAAAACGTAAGGTAAGTACTCGCTAGCCTCGTCATCAATGGTGACGCAAAATGGCGTCAGGCCAGCTTTGATGGCTTCCTGTACCGCCATACGGGTGTCTTCCACGCCGTAGCGGCCCTCATAGACATCCAGATCATTCGGTTTGCCATCGGTCAGCAGCAGCAGGATTTTTTGTTGTTCACGGCGCGCCTCCAGCAGTTTGGTGGCCTGACGAATGGCTGCGCCCATGCGGGTGTAAAAGCCCGGTTCCAACGCCTGAATTCGGCCCCGAATGGTGCTGGTATAGGCTTCATCAAAACCCTTCAGGTGATGGAAACGCACGTGGTCACGCCGTCGTGATGAAAATGCAAACAGGGCGAAGGGGTCGCGGCTGGCCTGTAGGGCTTCGCTGAGCAATTGTAGGCCATCCCGGGCAATGTCGATGACCCGTTGATGATTGTTTATATAGGTCTCGGTTGAGAGCGACACATCCGCCAGCACCAAGCAGGCAAGGTCGCGCTGGTTTTGTTGGCAGCGGCGAAACAGCTTTTGGTCAATCGCGCCCTGGCCGCGCCGGTTTTGAACCTCCCATTCCAGGCAGGCATCCAGGTCCAGCTCGTCGCCGTCCAGCTGACGTTTGTGCCATTGCTTGAGGGGTTTTAGCGCGCTGAACTGGCGCTGCAGACGTTTGGCGGGTCGGCGCAGTGCTTCCGGAAGCTCCGCAGGCGCGGCATCTTTTGCCAGCATCGGTTGCACGCAGCAGAATGCTTCCCGGTAGCTCTGGCTGCGCCAGTCCCACTCCGGCAAATGAATACCCGGGCCAAGGCGCAGGTCGTCGTGTTCTTCCGAGGGCAGATCCAGGTCAAACTTGATAGACGACGACGTCTCCTTGCGGTCATTGGACACAGAGATCATGTCCATATCGTCTGCAACGGCCTCGGCATCTTCTTCCTTGGTGTCGTCGCCGGCTCGGTCAACCGGAATGAAGTCGGTCCAGGAAAACAGACTTTCCAGACGAAAAATCATCAGCCCCTGATCGCGATCAAAAGCGTCCACTCGTTCTGCCTGGCGGCGCTTGTTCTTTTTGGTCCGCCCCCCGGGGCTGGATTGAGTATCTTCATCGCCGGTGACCGGTCCGTTGGCTTTCCCCTGTTCCAGAGCCGGGTATAACCAAAGGATGACCGGCCAGGGATCGGTTCCCGCCGTGGGCAGAGCAAAAACACTGCCCGGATGGATAAGCGCCTGGCGGATTGCCTGTTCACGGATGGCTTCCCCGGCTGAAAGGCTTTCTGGTTCGGGGCGCCCGCGCAAAACCTGTTTTACCAGGCGTTGATAAACACCTTCCAGCCCCGGCCAACGCGCGATCACATCCTGAACCAGCGCCTGATTGCCGGTAAACCAGTCATGATCAGCCGGAGCCGGGTTAGCCGCGAGCGCGGCCAGCCATATATAGAGTTCCCGGTTCAGGCGTTTGGAAGGGAATTTAGCCACTCTTTCCGGCAGGCGCAGATTTTGCTCATCCCGCCAGGCCAGTTCAAATTTGCGGTGTGTTCCGGCGATTTTGTGCAAAAATCGTCGGCGCAGGCGAAAGTGCCTGGGTTCTGCCGTCACCAGACTGAGCGCCGGATCGCCGCCGAAGGCGCGGAAAACAATGCCCAGGCTGCGAGCTTCGTCTTTTAGATACACGGCGTGCTCGGGGAATTCCCCCAGAGCCTGGCGGGTAATGTATTCGTGCCACTTGTAGCCGACCCACTCTTCCATCTTAAGTTTCTCTCATCTCAGACGCTGTTCAGCCCGCGGTCTGGCGGGTTTGCTGTCAAGCTGGTGGCTGGGAATCAGAACAGTCTGCCGGCTGGGCTCGCCCGGTTGCCAGTGCAGTAGGCTGCCTTCCGGGTTGTTTTTTTGCACCTCACGGCAGGCACTCACGCATTGCAGGCACTGGGTGCAGGAAAACTTTGCGCGTTTATGGCTGCGAGTAGGCAGGCGCATAGGGCAAGCCTCGTCGCAGGCCTTTGTGCAGTCGCGGCAGGCCGCGGCGCGGCTGGTGTCAAAGGTCACTAGCTGCCCGCGGCCATGGGCCATCCAGGCAATACTCTGTACGACGCCGAACACGCAACCGTATTTGCAAAAAAGATGGCGGGCAAACAGAAAATCCAGCGTGAAGGCCGTGGTTGCTGCGGCCAGAAAAATACTCGGGTAAAACGCCAGGTTGCCAGTGATCAAGTCCGCATATAACGGAATGGGTGGCAATAGGTAAGAAAGCAGAGCGAGGGCCCAAGAAAAACCAATCAGACCGCAAACTAGTGACAAGCCCGCCCAGTGTATGACCTTGCCGCGGCGGCCTTTTTTAAGGGCTTCCCAGAGCGTCGGGCGGCCGGTAATACGTGTCATCAGTTGGTTGATGGTTTCCACTACAGAGAAATGCGGGCACAGCCAGCCGCAGTATATTCGTCCCCACTTCCAGGCAACCCAGAGTACAAGGGGAACCAGCACTAGAATGGGAAGAATGAACCACAGCAGTATTTGGCTGGCGACGTCCACTGGAGAACTTTGCGCCACCCAGTCGAGATTCAGATTGAACGAGAGCGGAAAACCAAGTAATACAAACCGGGTCTCCGTCAGGTCATAGCGAAAGATATTCAGCACCGGTGCCAGCAGGAACAACCCGAAGAAAGCAGCACGGGTGATCAGCCGCTTGTCCTGGAGTGTGTCTTTGGGATTCGCTTGCTGCACGGTCACAATTGCGTTCCGGATAAGCAGGGCCGGAAACGTGTTCCGGCCCTATGGATTTACCCTATGGGTTTCAGGATGGCGGGCTTACGCGTCCTGAAGTGCGGGGCCACGAACTTCGTCGTCAAAAGACGCTTGTCCCTTAATGAAGAAGCTGCAGAAGTACACGACCAACCCGCCGGAAAAGAAGCAGCCAGCGATCAGGCGCGCCCAGTAAAACACTGCGATCTTGTCCTGAGTGACCATAAACGACAGTGCTTCACCGCTTTCTGGCATACGTTGCAGCCAGATTTGCAGGATGCCTGCACCCGTCAGGAACAGGGTGATGAACACCATGGAGATGGTCATCAACCAGAACCCCCACATTTCCACCACCTGGGCCTCGTTGCTGTTGCCGTAAGGCCGGCCCCGCATGATCGGCATGGCGTAGGAAATGATGGTGAGCACGATCATCACATAGGCGCCGTAGAACGCCATATGGCCATGGGCCGCAGTGATCTGACTGCCGTGGGTGTAGTAGTTTATCGGTGCCAGCGTATGCAGAAAGCCCCACACGCCTGCTCCCAGAAAAGCCATCACAGCAGTGCCCATAGCCCACAGAGTCGCGGCCTTATTGGGGTGATTACGTTTGCGCCGGTTGATCATAGTGAAGGCAAACAGCACCATCATGAAGAACGGAATCGGTTCCAGTGCGCCGAACACCGAGCCCAGCCACAGCCAGTATTCGGATGGCCCGATCCAGAAGAAGTGGTGACCGGTGCCGATGATGCCGGTAATCAACGCCATGGCAATGATGACGTACAGCCACTTCTCGATGACTTCCCGATCTACGCCGGTGATTTTGATCAGCACAAAGGCCAGGATGGCGCCCATGATCAGTTCCCACACGCCTTCAACCCACAGGTGTATTACGAACCACCAGTAGTACTTGTCGGTGGTCAGGTTTTCGGGGTTGTAGAAGGAGAACATCCACAGCACGGTCAGGCCGATCAGCCCAGTGATCAGTATAATATTGACCACGGTTTTGCGGCCTTTGAGGGCAGTCATCAGGATATTGAACAAAAACCCGATGAACACCAGGGCCAAGCCCATTTTGGTAATAGTCGGTTGTTCCAGAAATTCCCGGCCCATGGTGGGCCACAGTTTGTTCATGGTGATGTCCGCCAGAGTGGCGTAATCCACAAACAGGTAACCCAGAATGGTCAGCGTGCCGGCAACGGCAAATACCCAGAACAGAATCCACGCAAGCAGCGGGCTGTATAGCTCGGTTTGCGCTTCTTCCGGTACCAGATAATAGGTTGCGCCCATAAAGCCGAACAACAGCCAGACGATCAGCAGATTGGTATGAACCATGCGTGCAACGTTGAAAGGGATTTCCGGGAACAGAAAGTCACCCACCACGTATTGCAGGCCCAGAATCAGACCGAAAACGATCTGGCCGGCAAACAGAATTAAGGCAAAGATGAAGTAGGGCATGGCGACCCGTTGAGACTCGTATTTCATATTTTTTCCTTAACCTTCGATGTTGGGTGGCCAGCCGTTATCGTCAATCTTGGACGTCCATTCGAGGAACGATGCCAGATCTTCGATTTCCTGGTCTGTCAGGTTGAATTGCGGCATTTGCCGGCGGCCGGGTGCGTTGGTGGGCATAGCGTTCATCCAGGCGTTCATGTACGCCTTGAACACGTCGCTGTTGCCAGCGCCACGGCGGTCGAATACGTTGGCCAATTCCGGTGCAAAGTAAGCGCCTTCACCCATAAGAGAATGACAGCCAACGCAGTTGTTGTTTTCCCAGACGTGTTTGCCATTAACAACCTGCTCGGTGAGCTGGTCCCGGTTATCTCGCTCGGGCATCGCCCGCGATTGAGTGTCAAAAGTCAGAATCAGAAACAGCAGGATGAAGAACGTGCTTCCTCCCAAATAGATGTTTCTGGCCATGCTTTTGGTAAAGCGTTCGGCCATTGGACTGCCCCCCTTGGTTGATTTGAACTACCTGACGAACTCACTAACGAGTCAATAAGATGTATCAGTAATGAATATTATCGGTCGTCACGACGTTTCATGCCAGCAGGCAGGGGGGTTACCTCTGAAGAGGTAGAGGTAGGTCGGGGTAAGGTTTTGAGGTTCCCCGGTTAGCGGGGAACCGCCTTTACCTCGCTGTCAGCAGGGCGTTGAGCCCCTGCAATATCTATTCGGGCATGGCGCACAACGCTGATACCGGCCGATATGGCCAGGGCGCTCATAATGGCGGCCACACTCAGATCCGGCCAGGCGCTTCCGGTTCCGAACACGCCCAGAGCGGCTGCCATCACGGCCAGGTTGCTGATGGCGTCATTCCGGCTGCATAGCCAGACCGAGCGCATATCAGAGTCGCCATCCCGAAACCGGAAAAGCACCAAGGCAACGCCCACGTTGGCAACCAGAGCCAGCAGGCCAATCATGCCCATGGTAAAGGGTTCGGGGGTAACACCCTGTTCCATCACCCAAAGTGCACGGGCCAACACCATTATGCCGAACACCACCATGGTAATGCCTTTCACCATGGCCGCGCGGCCGCGCCAGAGCATGCCGAGAGACATAACCGAAAGTGACAGAATGTAGTTGGCGCTATCGCCAAAGAAGTCGATGGCGTCCGCCATCAGCGAAACGGAGCCAGATTGCAAACTGGCAGCACCTTCCACAAAAAACATGGCCAGATTAACCCAAAGGGCAATCCACAGTGCACGCCGAAAACCTGGGGCAGGGGATTTCAGTTCTGGTCCAGAGCAACTGCATGCCATAAACACCTCCTATAATAAGCTGGCTTTATATTGAAAGCCCTGTAGTTACTACAGGGTCAACACCAACCATGTCTTTTCAGAAGGTAATTACACAGGATGTAAGTAGTAACCCACAGGGTGTCGTCAATCTGTAGTGGTCAACTCATCCCGGACAATGTTCAAAGCGCTACTCAGTCCCTTAGGGGAAATGCCGGCGAATTCAATCCCAGTATGGGGGGTCGCCAAAATAACCGTCAATAAAGTCAACGAAACTTCGAACCTTGCTCGCCAGCAGCTGCCGGTGCGCATACACCGCGTAGAGCCCCATAGGCTCGGGTTCATACTCCGGCAGGACGACCTGTAGCTTTCCTTCCTTGATTGCCGAGCCTGAAATAAAGGTAGGTTGCAAGGCAATGCCCGCGCCAGCGATGGCGGCTTCGATCAGCACATCTCCATTGTTGCTTATCATGTGGCTGATGCCGTCTTGACGATTGCTTTGCAGCCAGCGGTACACGGGCTGGCTGGTATCCAGCTCCATGTAGCTATAGCGCAGGTGACGGTGGCCCCTGAGGTCTTCAGGGTGCTGGGGAGTGCCGTGTTGTTTCAGGTAGGCCGGTGAGGCGCACAACAACAGCCGTACCGGTGCGATCCGTTTGGCGATCAGTGAGGAGCTTTTCAGGTGGCCGATTCGCAGCACTACATCAAACCCCTCCTCGACGACGTCGACCTTGCGGTCGTTCAGTTGCAGATCGATGCCTACGCCCGGATGCGCTTTCTGGAATTCATTCAGGAACGGCGTCATGTGGCGGATAGCGAAGGACACAGGTGCACTGATACGGAGCAGACCCTGGGCCTGGGTTTGCAGGTCTCCGATTTGGCTCTCCATGTCATCGATGTCGTTCAGTACCTGTTGAGCCTGCTGGTGATAGCTCGTTCCGGCCTCGGTCAGGTGGATCTTGCGGGTGGTGCGGTTGAGCAGGCGTACGCCCAAGTGTTGCTCCAACTGGGACACGTACTTGCTGACCAGCTGCGGGGACATTTCCAGACGGTCGGCGGCGCGGGTGAAAGTGCCTGCGTTCACCACTGTGACGAAGGCGCGCATGGCATCGATACGGTCCATTGGTTTCTCCTGACTCTGTGACTTTCGGCCATTATCAACATTTTATTGATAATAAAGCATCGATCGCCATCTTAGTCTTTTGACCCGGTGACAGTAAGGTGTGTTCAACATCCGGAGCGCGTCTTCAGGACAAATAAACAGATCAAAATTCAAGGTAACTATGATGAGCTCCAAATTTGCACAGACGTTATTCAACTCCAACGGCGGTTATGCCGCTTTGGTCCTGCGGGTACCGGTGGGGCTGGTCCTGGCGGCTCACGGCGCTCAGAAACTCTTCGGATGGTTCGGTGGCTATGGTCTGGAAGGGACCGGGCAGTGGTTGGCCAGCATCGGCTTGGAGCCGGGCTACCTGATGGCTTTGCTGGCCGGCGGTGCCGAGTTCTTCGGTGGTCTGGCGCTGGTGCTGGGCCTGCTGACCCGTCCGGCTGCTCTGGTTACGGCCTTTGCCATGCTGGTCGCCATTTTCGCCGTGCATATCGGTAATGGTCTGTTCATGTCCAACAACGGCTACGAGTACGCCCTGACTTTGTTCGCCGTTACGCTTGCGCTGGCAATTCAGGGCGCCGGCCGGTTTGCTCTGGACGGTGTGCTGATGGGGCGCCTGGCCGGCGAAATCGCTACCCCGACGAAACAACACATATAAAAGATCTGGTTGATCTTAAGGAGAAAAGACAATGAAGATATTGGCCATTAGCGGCAGTTTGCGTAAGGGTTCCTTCAATACCCAACTACTGAAAACGGTTGCAGAGTTTGTCGATCGAGGCACATCGATCGAAGTGTTTGATCTTGCCGATATACCCCTCTACAACGGCGATCTGGATGGTGACAGCAAGCCGGCACCGGTGCAGGCTTGGTTGGATGCCATCGCCGATGCCGACGGCATGCTGATCGCCACCCCGGAATACAATTACAGCGTCCCTGGTGTCCTTAAAAATGCCATTGACTGGGCCTCGCGACCGGCATTTAACTCAGTGATGCGCGGCAAGCCCACCGGCGTAATGAGCAGTTCGATGAGCACTCTTGGCGGGGCCCGAGCTCAGGTTCATCTGCGTGACATTCTTGCGGCGACCCTGACGCCAGTGTATCTGGCTCCGGATTTCGCCCTGGCTTCCGCGCATACCGCTTTTAATGAGGAAGGCCGTCTGGTTGATGAGTCTACCCGAGATTTTCTGCAGAAGTACATGACGGGCTATACCCATTGGCTGGCCAGCCAATGACGCACTCCACCGCAACGCTCAACGAGCACATTGCTCAGCCGGTCTTATTCATTCCCCACGGAGCGGGTCCCTGTTTTTTTATGGACTGGACTCCGGCCGATGCCTGGGACGGTATGGCTGCCTTTTTGGGGGGGAATAGCGGCGTCGTTGCCGTCTCGCCCTCGTGCGATCTTGCTGATCTCTGCGCACTGGCTGACGCCGGGATTCAGCGTAACAGGGGGCGCAAAACCTGAGTTGATTTTTGACTACTACGGGTTCCCCAGGCATACCTACGAACTCACGTATCCGGCGCCCGGAGCGCCGGCACTGGCTGAGCGAGTTTCGAGCCTGTTGTCGGAGGCGGGACTGACCAGCCATCAAGATAGTCAGCGTGGATTCGATCACGGAATGTTTATACCGCTGAAGCTGATGTTCCCCGATGCCGATATTCCCGTGGTGCAATTGTCTCTGCAAGATGGCCTAGCCCCAGCGGCGCACCTGGCCGCCGGAGAGGCCCTGCAGCCGCTGCGTGAAGACGGCGTACTGATCATCGGTAGCGGCATGAGTTTCCACAATATGCGTGGTTATGGAGACGCAAATTTTACACCGCTCTCGGAGGCTTTCGATGACTGGCTCAGCCAGGCGGTTGCGGCCGATCCCAAGCAGCGTAAGGCAGCACTTCACGACTGGATCAGCGCACCACATGCCCGCCAATGCCATCCACCTGGGGGGGAGGAACACCTGATACCACTGATGGTGGCCGCCGGTGCTGCTGGTCAAGAAATTGGCCGCAAGATCTACTCAGAAAAAGTTTTAAAAACACAGCTTTCAGCCTATCGTTTTGGCTAATACATCTGCTCGACAGAACATTGCCTATATCTGAGAAAGCACAGCAGGAGATTTCGATCTCACAGCCGTTTTGGCAGAATCTTAATTTTTACCAGGCCTGTGGGTGCCTGGCACGTGATTCTCGTGGTCGCTGTGCTTTTTGTGCAAATTTTCCAGTTCTGAGCTGAGCCCTCCCAGAATGCCGCACTCCTGAACCGTGGTGCCACCAGCATTCGAGCAGGCTTTTTGCAGTTGCTCCAGGGTTTGTTCGAGGTTTGCGAGCTCCTTCAACCGGTCGCGCACGTGGCTCAAATGTCGGGCCAGAAGGGCGTCAACTTCATGGCAGTCTGCTTCGGGGTTTTCGGACAGCCGAATCAACTCGCGGATTTCGTCCTGAGTCATATCAAGGTTACGACAACGCTTGATGAACAAAAGACGGTTCAAGTGTGCGTTACGATAAACACGGTAGCCGCTGGCGTCTCGATCCGGCTTTAGCAGCAAACCGATTTTTTCATAGTAGCGAATCGTTTCCACGGGAACGGATGCGTGCCCGGATACCTCACCAATTTTCATCACATCGGGTTTCCTGATGGTTGATTTTGCCCGGGAGTTTTACAGGCTGTCCAGGTTGTCCAGCAAATAGTTGGCGCGTTTCAGCAAAGCGTCGCGGCGCTCCGGTTTTTGTTTTTCCCAATTGCGATACATCATAGTCATGCGCGGATTTTTAGCGAACTGATCACGGTGGCGGTCAATAAAGTGCCAATACAGCGAGTTGAACGGGCAAGCGTCGTCTTCGGTGGCTTTCGCCACTTTGTAATGGCAGTTTTTACAGTGGTCTGATTGGCGCTGGATGTACTTACCGCTGGCGGCGTAAGGTTTTGAGCCTAAATAGCCACCGTCGGCGTGCATCACCATGCCCAGCACGTTGGGAAGTTCCACCCAGTCGTAGGCATCCACATAGACCGCCAGATACCAGTCACAAATTTCATCGGGTGTAATGCCGGCCAGCAGGGCGAAGTTGCCGGTCACCATCAAGCGTTGAATGTGGTGGGCATAGCCATTGCGGCGGGTGGCATCAATGGCTTTGTGCATACAGCGCATGCGGGTGTCGCCGGTCCAGTAGAACCCGGGTAGGGCGCGGTCATTGCCCAACTGGTTATTGCGGGCGTACTCGGGCATGTGCAGCCAGTAAATGCCGCGTACAAACTCACGCCAGCCGACAATTTGACGAATAAATCCTTCCACCGCGTTGATGGGCGCACGCCCAGCGTACCAGGCTTGGGCCGCCTGCTTGCATACGGCAAGCGGGTCTAGCAAGCCGCAGTTTATGTAGGGCGACAATATGGAATGGAACAACCAGTCTTCGTGGTCGGATATCGCGTCTTGGTAGTCGCCAAAGCAGGGCAGGGCGTAGTCAATGAAGTGTTCCAGGGCTTTCTCGGCGTCGGCGGCGGTCACTGCAAAATGAAAGTCGTCGCTGCTGCCAAAATGGTCGCCGAAGTGTTTTTCTACCATGTCGATGACTTCTTGGGTGACGGCATCCGGTTCGATCCGGAACGGCGCTGGAGCAGGTGGTTTGCCCGTCCATTTTTGGCGGTTTTCGGCGTCGTAGTTCCATTCGCCGCCTTCAGGCTTTTGCTCCGGGGTCATCAGTAGCCCGGTTTTGCGCCGCATTTCCCGGTAGAAATATTCCATGCGCAGCTGTTTGCGGCCTTCGGCCCAATCGGCAAATTCTTGTGTAGTCGCAATAAAACGGGTGTCCGGGCGAATTTCTGTCGTTACGCCCAGGGTTTCATGCCACTGGCTGATAATGTCGTGCAGCCGCCATTCGCCGCACTCGGTGGTAATAATGCGCTCGGGTTGGTGGGCCTTTATTTGCTCGGCCATCACCTGTTCCAGGCTTTGCGCCGTGTTATCGGGGTGATAGCGCTGGTAATGCACGCTGTAGCCGTCGGCTTCCAACTGGCCGGCAAAATGGCGCATGGCACTGAACAGCAGTATCAGTTTTTTCTTGTGGTGGTTGGTGTAGCTGGCTTCGCTGTGAACTTCCGCCATAACGATGCGGTCGGTATCGCGATCGGCGCCTTCCAGAGCGCTCAGGCCTGGCGTTAGCTGGTCTGCGAGAATCAAAATCAGGTTAGCCATAGTGCTTTGTCCAGACAGTGTGTGTTCCAAAAGGGGTAGCCAACATACTCAATAAGCGCAACAGTCGCGTCATTTCAGGCTTGATACACTGTTGTCATGTTCACAGATGATACGAATCAACATGGCGGCGCTAAAACACGGTTACGATGCCGGTTTACAGTCTGCTTCAAACTCAAGGCGCCCAGAGTCTTTATTTATGGCTTCCACAACCGCAGTTCCGTCTTCTGACACCATTATTCTGCCCGAATTTACCTGGGACGACGCGCTCATTCGCCGCTACGATCTGAGCGGCCCGCGCTATACCTCTTACCCTACGGCGGTGGAATTCAATCAGACGTATCCGATTAACGATATGGTGCAGGCGGCCGCACGCAGCAAGGCCACCGGCCGACCGCTGTCGTTGTACACCCACATCCCGTTTTGCGCGCACCTGTGCTACTACTGCGCGTGCAATAAGGTCATCACCAAGAAGCGTAATAATGCCCAGCCTTATGTGCAGCGCCTGCTGAAAGAAGCGGCCATGCAAGCCAAATTATTCGGTGCTGACCGGCCGGTGAAACAGTTGCACTTGGGCGGCGGCACGCCAACGTTCCTGCCCCGCGATGTAATGCGCGAACTGATGCACGGCTACGGCGAACTGTTCAATCTGCAAACCGATGGCAGTCACGACTACAGTATTGAAATCGATCCCCGTGAAGTGGATGACGACACCCTTTCCACACTGTGGGAGTTGGGCTTTAACCGCATCAGCCTGGGCGTGCAGGATGTAAATTCCCAGGTGCAAAAAGCGGTCAACCGGATACAGCCTAAGGAAATGACCCGCGGGGTGTTGGATGAAGCGCGCCGCCTGGGCTTTGGTTCCATTAACCTGGACCTGATTTACGGTCTGCCGTATCAGACCCCGGACAGCTTTGCGGAAACACTAGAAGAAGTGATCGACATGTCGCCAGACCGGCTGTCGGTGTTCAGTTACGCCCATTTGCCAGAGCGGTTCTACCCGCAAACACGGCTCAAGGGCGACACCATGCCCACGGCGCAGCAAAAGCTGAGCATTTTGCACAACACCATTAATCGACTGCTGGATGCTGGCTACGAATACATTGGCATGGACCACTTTGCCAAGCCGGA
This sequence comes from Marinobacter sp. M1C, assembly GCF_023314135.1. Classification (NCBI taxonomy): domain Bacteria; kingdom Pseudomonadati; phylum Pseudomonadota; class Gammaproteobacteria; order Pseudomonadales; family Marinobacteraceae; genus Marinobacter; species Marinobacter sp. M1C. The sequence goes on along the minus strand of NZ_CP092289.1, from coordinate 3,774,826 downwards.
TGACAGCCTGGCGCTAGCCCAGCGCGCCGGTCGCCTGCATCGTAATTTTCAGGGTTACACCACCCACTCCGATTGCGATCTGGTGTCGCTGGGTGTGTCGGCCATCGGCCAGACCGACGATGCGTACTTCCAGAACAACCACGATCTGCCATCCTGGGAGGCCGCGATAGATTCAGGTCAGCTGGCGATCACCAAAGGTGTGAACCTGACCCGCGACGACCGCCTGCGGCGCTGGGTTATTGGCCAGCTGATCTGTCAGTTCCGTCTGGATCGTCAGCAATTTGCTGCCGAATGGAACGAAGATTTTGACCGATATTTTGCCGATGAACTGTTACGTCTAAAGCCGATGATGGCCGACGAGCTGATTGCGGATAACGGCTGCGTACTGCAGGTGCAGCCCGCTGGACGGCTGCTTATTCGTGCCATTTGTCAGATTTTTGATGCCTATCGCAAAGAAGGGGCCACTCAGCGGTTTTCGCGAATTATCTGATGTTTATTAGGTAATTCTACTCTGGTAGGCCCGCCCTGACGTCTGTTAAAGCAATCTGGAACATAAAAAGGGTGCCTTCATGGCACCCTTTTTATGTTCCAGATTGGTTGTTGCGCAGCTATACTTAGAGCAGATATCTCCTCATCGGAGGTTATGCCATGAACGACAAAGCCTTTCACTTCCTCATGTTGCAACTAGGCCAGCTGACACCCAGCCAGCGGCATCAACTACACAGCTATTTCCAACAGGCAGATACGGGCGCGGCGGACACGCTGCTCGTCGAGCACTCTCCCACCTGCTGTCCGCATTGCCAGGCATCGCGGCTCAGGCCACAATCTGCCGCGTTACCGTTGCGCCCAATGCAGGCGTACTTGCAATCCGTTGACCGGAACTCCGTTGGCACGCCTGCGTAAACGTGAGCAATGGTTCTGCTACGCTCAGGCGCTAATCGACGGCAAAACCGTGCGCCAGGCTGCGACTGAGTGTCACATCAACAAGAACACGGCCTTCTTGTGGCGCCACCGCTTCTTGGCTCTGGTTGCGGGGCATCAGGCTCTACGCGAGTCCGGCATCGTGGAAGCGGATGAGACCTTCTTTCTGGAGTCCTTCAAAGGCCAGCGAAAAATCTCTCGCAAGGCCCGTCAGCGGGGCGGAGTCAGCCTAACTCGCGGAACGGGGCCCGACCAAATTCCAGTGCTGGTGGTGCGTGATCGGACCGGGGAAACCGCAGATTTTATCTTGCCAAAGCTCAATGCCATCGAAGTCAGCCGCGCACTCAAGCCGTTGGTCGCAGCGGATGTCTGTCTCTGTACTGACGGGGCCTCGGTTTATCGGGCTTTTGCGACAAAAGCGGGAATCGAGCACCAGGCTGTATCTGCTCGCCGGCCCCGTGTCCGCGGTGCTTTTCATATCCAGAACGTCAATGCGTACGACAGTCGATTGAAAAACTGGATGATTCGGTTCCACGGTGTGGCGACCAAATACCTGAAGAACTACTTGGGTTGGCGACGGTTGCTGGAGCGATACCCTGAGCTAACTCCCGAATGCTGTTTGCTGGAAGCAACCGGTCGAGTATCGCAACAACTAATTGGGACATAGCCTACTTGATACACACTCCGTGTGGCACGGATCATTGGTTTGACTTGAACTCGGGTATGGCCATATAAAACCTGTCGGGCAGTATCACACTGAAGCCGTATCAGAGTGTCTGGTTGTCTAATCGCGAGTAGGGCAGAATGCCTTCATGCCCAAAACGCTTGCCCTTCGACAACCCAGAATACTCCTGCTTTCGGCCTATGACGCAGGCAGCCATCGTCGCTGGCGAGAGCAGTTGGTGCTCAGCCAGCCGGAATTTGAATGGCATGTGCTTGCCCTGTCGCCGAGATTTTTCCGCTGGCGGATTCGAGGTAACGCGCTGACCTGGCTGAGCGAGCCGCTGTTGAAGGAGCGTTGGGACCTACTGTTAGTGACGTCCATGGTCGACCTGGCGTCAGTCCGAGGTTTTCATCCGAACCTGGCTCGTACGCCGGCGTTGCTCTATATGCATGAAAACCAGTTTGCCTATCCGGCATCCGATGGCCAGCACAATAGCATTGATCCTCAAATGGTGAACTTATACAGCGCTATTGCTGCCGATACCGTGCTGTTCAACAGCGACTGGAACCGGCGCAGCTTTCTTGAGGGTGTTGAGCAACTCTTCCGGCGATTGCCCGATGGTATCCCGGAGGGAACTCTCGAACTCATTTCCGCGAAATCCCGGGTTCTGCCGGTCCCCATCGATGACCCTGTGTTCCTCAGTGAAGCGGAACGCCAGAGCCTTGAGGCGGGCGAGCGTTTATGGCGCAATGGCCTTGAACCCGGGCCTGGTGCATTACCCCTGAGAATTGTGTGGGCGGCGCGCTGGGAATACGACAAGGGTCCTGACCGGCTGCTTGCGATTCTGCAGGAACTTGAGCGCAGAGCGGTGAGTTTTCAGGTGTGTGTCCTTGGTGAAAGTTTCCGCAAAGTCCCCGAAGCCATGACGACTATTCAACAGCAGTTTGCCCATCGGCTCGTGCAGTTTGGATACGCATCGAGCCGCAGCGAGTATTACGAGTGGCTGGGGAGCGCGGACGTGATTCTTTCAACCGCGTTACATGAGTTTCAGGGGCTGGCGGTGCTTGAGGCTGTGGCCGCTGGCTGTGTGCCCATTGTGCCGGCAAGGGAAGCCTACCCGGAGTTGTTTGCACCGGAATACTTGTATCCGGACTGTGGCGACGACATTCCGGCCGAGGCGGCTCATGCAGCGGCGTTGATTGAAAAGCAGGCTGTGGATAGCCATGGTGACCGATTAACAGTGCCGGATGTACAGCGTTTCAGCCTCGGCGCATTGAAGCCGGCCTACAAAGCATTACTGTCGGGCGCTATCGCAGAGAACGCGTGAAGCACGGCTATTCGTAACGGTATTGTGTCCAACGTCTCATGTTTTACCCGGCTCTGGGCCGCAGGGTTACATTCCCGAACCTGAAGGTTATAATCGGGCGGCGGCTCAGGATGAGCTCGAAAAAACACAAATCTTCAGGGATCGAAGATATGCCCCAGGCAAACGGACTGCAGTTTACCGCCCATGTTGGCGAACTTCCCTCTGATTTATTTTCCGTTGTCGGCTTCACGCTGACAGAGCGGCTTAGTGAGCTTTTTTACGGCCGCCTTGAGCTGGCCAGTACCAACGCAGACGTTGATGCCTTCAGTGTTTTGGAGCAATCGGTCGTTTTGGTGGTCTGGCAAGACGGTGCGCCCCTTCGCCGTATCACAGGTGTGGTCAACGAGTTTGCCCGGGGAGGCAGCGGCCACCGCCGTACCCGCTACGAATTGATCATTCAGCCGCCTTTGTGGCGCTTAGGGCTGATGCACAATAGTCGCATATTCCAGACTCAGACCACAGATACGATCGTGCGCACGCTGCTCAAAGAGCGGGGCGTTGTAAACACTATGTTTGATCTTAAACGCACCCCACAGAAACGGGAATACTGCGTACAGCATCGGGAAAGCGATCTGGCATTTATTGAGCGAATGGGTGCAGAGGAAGGTTGGCATTACCGCCACCAGCACGGCAGCGTAGACGGAAACGAACAGCCCGGCCTGATCATTGCCGATCATCACGGCGACGCGCCCCGGCTGGAAGCCGCCGAATATAACGGCAAAGCGGGGGGAAGCACCAAGCAGCCTGCCGTGTTCCGCTTCCGCTTTGAGGAGCGCGTTCGCGTCGCCTCCGTGGCCATGAAAGATTACACCTTCAAGAACCCTGCCTACGCGCAAATGCACGAGCACAGCGCGGCCAGTCCCAACCAGCGCCAAGACTATCAACACTTCGACTACCCGGGCCGATTCAAAGCCGACGCCAGCGGCCAGCCGTTTACCGAAGCGCGACTGGATGCCCTCAGAAACGACGCCAGCACCGCCAACGGCGAGAGTAACCGCGCAGACTTTACTTGCGGCGCCAAAGTAGCGTTAACCGAGCATAACAGCCCTGACTTAAACCGGGACTGGTTGCTCATCGCCGTCACTCACACCGGCAAACAGCCCCAGGCGCTGCAAGAAGAAGCCGGTTCTGAACCGACCACCTACCACAATGCATTCAGCGCTGTTCCTGCTGACAAAACCTGGCGGCCTTTACCCGCACATCGCCTGCGTATGGACGGCCCACAGATTGCTATCGTCACCGGCCCGGAAGGTGAGGAAATTCACTGTGATGAATTTGGCCGGGTAAAGGTGCGCTTCCCGTGGGATCGTTATTCAGAAAATAATGAACACAGCAGCGCCTGGCTTCGAGTCAGCCAGGGCTGGGCAGGTGGTCAGTACGGTTTTATGGCGATACCGAGAATCGGAAACGAAGTTATTGTTTCCTTTCTGGACGGCGACCCGGATCAGCCCATCATCACCGGGCGGACTTACCACGCCACCAACACGCCGCCTTACGCGCTGCCAGAACACAAAACCCGCACCACTCTGAAAACTCGCACCCACAAGGGCGAAGGCAGCAACGAACTGCGCTTTGAAGATGAAGCAGAAAAGGAGCAGGTTTATGTTCATGCCCAAAAAGACCTGAATCTACTGACGGAAAACAACCGCACCGAAGTGATCAATAACAACAGCCACCTGACCGTTGAGAATGACCGGTTCAGCCACGTAAAAAACAACGACCACATCACCGTTGGCGGCGAAAAGCGCCAGTCCGTTGGCGGCGACAGCAGTAAGAAAATTGGTGGAACGTTTCACCAGCAATCCGGAAGCGCCACGTTCAGCGAAGCCGGTACTGAAGTTCACCACAAGGCCGGCTCTAAAGTCGTTATTGACGCAGGTGTCGAAATCACACTGGCCGCCGGCGGCAGCTTCCTGAAACTTGACCCCAGCGGCGTTACGTTGAGCGGGCCGGGAATCATGATTAACTCTGGGGGGAGCCCTGGAAGTGGTTCCGGGCAGGGTGTTTTGATGCCGGGACTGCCGGAGATGATTGAGGGCGATCAACCCAGTGCATCTGCGCAAGTGGCTTTGGAAGAGGTGGGGCAGCGGGAAAACGCCCGGGCGATCAATGTTGAATCTCAGGCGGCTGCGCTCAGAAAGGGCAACGCAACATGCCCTCTGTGTGAGGAGCAGGGTTCATGAACGAGGGTTGCTGTCCAATTTCTCAATCTCCTTTTGACCACTTACCCTGGCCTGACCATTCCGTTGTCGCACTTATTCTGGATGGAGTCGCTATTTCGCCGCTTGGCAAACACATTTACCAATGGGCCGGCGACCAGCCGGTCAATGCCGAATGCTTGTACGCCGCAACTCGCTGGGAGGTAATGTCAGACTTGTCTCCCTGGCTTGTGTGGTTAAGCGGGCCGGAAGATCCGGTGCTGCAGGGGTTTCTCAAACAAGGGCCTATGCAAGAGAACGGCTATTTATTGGTTTCTGCCCAAGACCGCGCTACCGTTTCCCGTTGGCTGCGGTCGCTCCTGAGTGTTGAAACGGCACAAGGTTGCGACGAGTTGATGCGCATTGCTCACCCGGCGCTGGCTCGGTCCGTTATCGGGAACAATCTGACCGGCTCTGACATTGGGATCGTAGACAAGCTGATTGTCCCGGACTGTATCAGCGAACAATGGTATTTGGTTGAGCCGCCGGCCGTTCGACCGTCCAAGAAAGCCGGTCAAACCGAGAAACAAAATACGTTACCGGAATTGAAGAAGGCCTTCAGGGCTTTCAATCGACGCAAAGAGGCACTGCAGATATGGAATAGCCTCGGGGAGCCCGTGCGTAAGCAATTGGGTGGCCCCCAATTGTGTGATGCCTACCCGGCGCTTCGTAAAATACTGGATGAGGCACTCGTCAATGAGTGCGGCAGCTTACGAAACGCGATGCAGTTTCTGTTTGCAGCGTTGCCCAATCTGGCCGGCGGCAATGCCGCCACTGAACCCGCAGTCCCGATGGATCAAGGATGAACCATGGCAAGGATACAACGCCCCACTAATGACCGCGAAAGCAGCGATCTGCTGTGCTGGGAGCAACCGGGCACGCCCATCGATGAGCCTGCTTCCTGCCCATTACTAAAGTCCGTTCACTTGCTGCCTGTTCGCTACGGCAGAGTGGAAGTCGCACCTGTCGATACCGACCCAGGCTACCCTTACTCGCTGAGCTCCCGCCCGGTGGGTTATCGCCTTCTGAGAAATGGCTATATTTATGTACTGGATGCTGATGCGGGTGGAGACTCCGGTGGAGATACAAATAGAGAGAAGCTCCATGAGTATCTGCACAAGGATGGTGAACTGACCGGATATAACGGCGGCAAGCTGGAATACCCGACTTCTCACACGCTGTACGTCGCTTTTTCTGAGATGGAATGGACAGCGCGGAAAAAATCACAAGTACTGGATGATTCCGAAGAGCGTGATGAGCTTTTACAAAAAATCGATCTTGCCAGTGCCTCAGCGCTGAGTGGCGGCGAGTTCCTTCTTACCCCGGATCAGGCGAAGGCACGGATTGCCGAATTTGCCGAAGACAATGTTCCGGAGCCAACCGAAGGTGCCCATCCACAAGAAAGCGAACTCTACCACTGGGAAAATCAGCCCTATTACCACAGAAGCCGGTTTGGCAAACTGATAAAACAGCAGAAGATAGACGACACCTCTAATTGCCTCTGTCTGGTTCTGCGAGACGACGTGGGCGTTATGCTGGATCTGGCACAGCATCAGGACGACGTGGTGGGATGGATTGAGAACTGGGCAGAAGAGGGAAGCAACGAGCGAGACTATTTTCTTGGCACGTTGATTGAGTCAATGACCCTGCTGGACGAACAGGGCTTGGGCTCCATGATGTCCAATTCAGATCACCCTGCTATCGCCTCCATGCGGCAGGATCTGAAAGCTATGTCCGAAAGCGATCGCTCGGATACTCAGTCGGCGCTACTGGCAGCCTTAAAAAGACAAGGAGACGAGCGCCGACCTGGCCCCAACGACGCATCTCTTCCTGCTGAAGTTAAAGCGAAAGTTGAAGAAATTCGGGCTACAGCCAACCGCACTAACGCTTACAGCATCGTGCCCAAAATGCAGAGAGCGGTGGATGAGTGGTATTTGCGACAGGCGATGAAAGGGGCGCAGCCGGATTTTGTGGATGCCCACATTGAAGGTATTGCCGCTTTGAAGAAAAGTCACCGCGAGCATCTGGAGTCGATTCTTGAAGGACAGGGTTTTGGCAATCGTGGAATCAACGACCTGATTGACCGCGAGGCCATGGATCAGTTCATGACAGGCCAGCGAGCGAAACTTGCTCGGTGGCAGTCGTTGTTGACGGCTATAACCAATGACCGTGTACAACTGCTGACAGACAATCGCTACCATCATGCAGCCTGGTATTTTGACCCGAAAGATAAGACGCAGCTCGAGGCAGCACTGGATCTTGAGTACGCTTGCCTTAAAGACATCTGCCGTTCCGATGAGGCGAGCGAGGGCGTGTTGGAGTGGTTGAACACGCACCCTCAATACAGTCGCCCACTGTTCCATACGCTGCCAAAGAACGACCGGTCGGCAGACGGTGAGCTGGCGAAAACCTACGCCATTGTCGGCAACGCTGGCTACGCCGTGGTGACCCGGGCGGCGAATTGGGTGCAAAAAATAAAAGCCGCAGAAAATGGCAAACTGCCGGACTTCATCGGCTACTCAAAGCTGATCCAACAAAAAGCAGGTGCAGTGGGAGACACCGTGGCTCCAGCGATTGCCCTTGCCAAGGGGCGTGCTATCGAGAAGTTGTACCAGGCGATTGGAAGCCAGACCTTGCCAGAGCTGGATGATCTTTTCCGAGATCTTCCGTATTTTTTCAAGCGCAGCATGCTGGACGCTATAGACCAGGGCAAGGCGGAATTTCGCGTTGCGTCGCAAGGCGAGTTGGCGACGTTCCGGAACAATCTCACAAAGATGCTGCAGCTTGATCAACAGATGAAACAGCTTCAGAACGACCATGACGTTGCCAAATCAACCCATGGCCATCGCTCCGAAAAAGCCCAGGGGCTGGTGGCTGAATTTAAGGCGACCCGTGAAAAGCACCGTAAAGTCGGTAAACAGGTAGCGGCGGCCCTTAGCCCGGTTGAGGAAATCGACACCGGCCTGAAACTGGAAACAGCCGTTACCGGTCGTGCCGGCCTGACGTTGGTTCTGCCGGCATTGGATCAGCAGGAATTGGGGAGATTGGTGGGGCATTTCCGGCAGGGTTTGGCCTCGGCTCATCGAGTGAACCTGATGGGGGATGGGCTTGGGGCAATGGTGTTCGTAGCGCAATTGGTAAATTTTGGAACTGCATTGGTTGAGCTTGTTTCATCTGAAAACAAGCAGAAATTTTGGCAAGATAACCTGACGCGCTTGGGTGAGAGTTTTTGGGCCACCTCAGCGGCAGGTTTTTTGGCTGCTCAGGGAGTCATGGATACCGCCTATGGCGCCAGGGCTCAAGCCTTGGCCAGTGCTTGGCAGCGTAGTGCGGTGACTAGTGTGCATATCCAAATGGGTAAGTTGCATGTTGCACTGGGCATTTTTGCCTATGGTGCGGGGGCTGTCAGTGCAGTCCTTAGTGCGGGCAAACATCGGGAAAACTGGTTGAGGGCCGTCCAGACCGGCAATTCCGAAGCCCAGGCTGGCGCAGTGATGGGAATGATTGGTAGTGGGGGGCTGGCTGCTACAAATGCTTATGGGCTATCTCGAACTGGTCAGTCGTTTTTTCAGGTTCTTGCTGCACGGGGGATGGAAAGCAAGGCCGTGGCTTGGGCCACCGCAGGCCGGACTTTGTCCGGTCTCTTTGCCCGCCTGAACGTGGCGGGGCTGGTATTTACGGTTTTCGAATTGGGCGGTACCTGGCTGTACAACCGTTACAACCTTAGCGAGCGGGATAGATGGCTGCAAACTACGCCTTGGTCTCGGGAGTCTGAGCAGATCCACAATGGCTCGCTTGACGATTACACAAAGGCCTTTGCCGGGATTGGCGCCAGTGTCACCCTTGACGAAGTGCCGGGGAAGGATGAAGAACGTTCCAAGTTGCGATTAAACTGCCACGGTTTGCCGGCAGACAGCCTGGTGGAGCCTCTGCAAGGCAGAGCGCGGCACCGGGTATCGATAGCGGCCTGGCGAATTCAGCCAGGGCAGAGAGGAATGTTCTCTCTTAGTCCCGAAACTTGGGTACCCTGTACCGGTGCAATTCTCGGCAGCCTGGAGCCGTCGGCCGACACCAATCACCTGCAACTGGTCTTCAGGCCTCCAGCCCATGAAAAAACCCGGCATGGCATCCGCACCCAGCACTTTAGCCTGATGGTGAGCGTGCAAACACTGCAAGCAGATGGGCGCTACACCGGTGCTGTTTATATGCTGAAGGCGACTCCAGACAGCCAATACCCCCTGACACCCGTGCAGGAAGCACCAAAAGCCGAGATTTCCTGGTGGCAGCTCCGCCAGCCACTAATAGTGACAGAAGGTATTTGATGAACCCCAAAAGTACCCAGCCAGAACAGCCGCCCCGTGCGGGGCGTTCTGAACCTTTCCCGAGCGGCCGGCTGACCTTTTTATCGCCCAGGCCTCTGCCAACCGGCTTGCCACCGGTGGATCACGGCCATGCTGTGGGAGAAGTCAATGATGGCTACCTGGATTTTGGGACCGGGGTGACTTCGGTGTTTGGCTGGCAGATGACGCTGGGCGGACCTTTTGGTTTGTTTTTACTTGGTGCTTTCTTTTTCCCCTTTGTTGTTTTTCTTGGGGGGTTTGCTTTTGGTGATGGCTGGGAAGATGCTCAGTGGGGGTTTCGTGTAACCTTTGATTACGGCTTCTGGATCGCTGTTTGGGGAGCTCTCTTTGGATTCTTCATGCTATCTCTGCCCCGCTGGCTGGCCTATGGCAGATTAAAAAACGTGATCCCCACCCGCTTCAACCGCCAACGCCGCGAAGTGTGTTTCGTCCCAGAGGGCCAAAAAGAACCGATTTTCGTCCCTTGGGAAGAGCTGGTGGCCTGGGTCACTGAAGCCCAAGGCGTTACCGAATACGGCGTACAGCGCCAGTATGGCTTTGGCATCGGTTTCTATCATCCGGCCACAAACGAGAAATACACTCTGGAGTTTCAGACTTACGGCCAGTTCCAGGCTATCAGCAACTGGGAAGCAATCCGCGCCTACATGGAATACGAAGTTCACACCCTGAAAGAGATTCAGGATCCGTTAGATCTTCAGGGCCCGGACGACCCGCCTTGGGAAGGCGTTCACGTCTTCCGCAATGCCCGAAAGCGTCTGCATGATGAGTATCGGGAAGGCAAGCGCGGAGTGTTCTACCTGATTGGCTGGTACCTGTACCACCTCATGACCTTCTGGACGATTCCGAACCGACTGGTGGAGTGGGAGGTCAAAAAGATCAAGCGCATGAGCCAAAAGACGCTGCCCAAAGCAATGTCGGAGTGGTCGGAACCACTGCCGGAAGAGCAGTGGGCAAAGCCCAGTGACGAGCTGAAGCGCCAGAGCAAGCGGGTGTTGGAACTGCAACTTGCCAACCCTCAAAGACCTATTATCAAAATCTTTGCTCAAATGAGCGAAGAAATTTAAACCAATGTTCAGGGAGAGCATGAGGACCAAAGCAACGGACGCGATTTGCCTTTTCTGCTTTTCCTGCCCTGCATTAACCTCATTGTTGCGCTGGCTTCCTTAGCTTGGGCGATATTCAACATCGATGCCTACTTGATGGCTATGTCTGAGTTAGTTGTTGAGCAGCTTAGAGCAGATATCTCCTCATCGGAGGTTATGCCATGAACGACAAAGCCTTTCACTTCCTCATTTTGCAACTGGGACAACTGACACCCAGCCAGCGGCATCAACTACACAGCTATTTCCAACAGGTCGATACGGGCGCGGCGGACACGCTGCTCGTCGAGCACTCTCCCACCTGCTGTCCGCATTGCCAGGCATCGCGGCTCAGGCCGTGGGGCTCAAGCCACAATCTGCCGCGTTACCGTTGCGCCCAATGCAGACGTACTTGCAATCCGTTGACCGGAACACCGCTGGCCCGCCTGCGTAAACGTGAGCAATGGTTCTGCTACGCTCAGGCGCTAATCGACGGCAAAACCGTGCACCAGGCTGCTACTGAGTGTCACATCAAAAGAACACGGCCTTCTTGTGGCGCCACCGCTTCTTGGCTCTGGTTGCGGGGCATCAGGCTCAACGCGAGTCCGGCATCGTGGAAGCGGATGAGACCTTCTTTCTGGAGTCCTTCAAAGGCCAGCGAAAAATCTCTCGCAAGGCCCGTCAGCGGGGCGGAGTCAGCCTAACTCGCGGAACGGGGCCCGACCAAATTCCAGTGCTGGTGGTGCGTGATCGGACCGGGGAAACCGCAGATTTTATCTTGCCAAAGCTCAATGCCATCGAAGTCAGCCGCGCACTCAAGCCGTTGGTCGCAGCGGATGTCTGTCTCTGTACTGACGGGGCCTCGGTTTATCGGGCTTTTGCGACAAAAGCGGGAATCGAGCACCAGGCTGTATCTGCTCGCCGGCCCCGTGTCCGCGGTGCTTTTCATATCCAGAACGTCAATGCGTACGACAGTCGATTGAAAAACTGGATGATTCGGTTCCACGGTGTGGCGACCAAATACCTGAAGAACTACTTGGGTTGGCGACGGTTGCTGGAGCGATACCCTGAGCTAACTCCCGAATGCTGTTTGCTGGAAGCAACCGGTCGAGTATCGCAACAACTAATTGGGACATAGCCTTTTTTTACCGTTAAATCTAAACCGTGGCAACCTTGAACTCGTTAGCCAGGTCTTGCAATTGGCGCGCCAGGCGAGCCTGCTCTTCAGTCACTTGGGTGATTTCCTGGGAGCCGGTCAGGGTCAGCAGTGCTGATTCGCTAACCGATTCCATATTGCCGGCGACCTCCCGGGTGACCGACACCTGCTCCTCCGACGAGGCGGCAATCTGCGTCGCCATGTCGGAAATGTTGTTAACGTCCGCCAAAATATCGGCAAAGGTCTGTTCCAATTCTTCGGCTTGGAGGCTGGTTTCCGTCGCCAACTTGTGGCTACTTGTGATGGATCGGCTGGCGCTTGCGGTCATATCCGTCACGCCCTTGATGATATCTTCAATGCGGATGGTCGATTCATGGGTCTGGCGTGCCAGAGTGCGCACTTCGTCAGCGACCACCGCAAAGCCGCGGCCGTGTTCACCGGCGCGGGCGGCTTCAATAGCCGCGTTCAGGGCCAGCAGGTTGGTCTGCTCTGCAACCTTGCGGATCACGTCGACTACATCACTGATATGGCTGCTTCGTTCTTCGAGCTCTTCAATCACCTTATTAACCTGCTGCACCGAATCTGCCAGCGAGCGGATACGGCTAACACTGCCGTGCAGCACTTGCTCGCCGGTTTTGCTTTTCGCCATTGCGCTGTTCGCCGCATCTGCCACCTGTTGCACGTTGCGTGAAATTTCTTCTGACGTGGCAGTCATTTCTTCGGTTGCCGCCGCAACCTGCTCGATCTGTTGCTGCTGGCTGCGGATTTGCTTCGCATTCTGGCTCGCGGTGGAGCTGGTTTCTTCGGTCGCCGTGGCCAGCTGTATGCTGGACTGGTCGATCAGTTTCAGTGCTCGCCCGAACACACTGAATAACTCGTTTGTGGCTTTGCCAAAGGCGCCAAGTTCATCGCTGCTGGTAATCACAATGGGCTGGCGCAGATCTTTGTTGTTCATGGCAAAACGGATGCCGTCGAGTAAATTGGTTATTTGCCGGTTAATCGCCTTGATAATCAGCACCATCAGCACCAAAGCAATCAGCGTTGCCAAACCCGCCAGCACGACGGCAGTAATAAGTTCTGAGCGGGCGCTGTCAAGGTGGCGCTGGGCTATGTTGTGGGCTTCATCCAGTATCAGGGTGCGAACCTGATTCATGGCCTGAATACGGCGGGTGGTTGTGTCGAACCACTCAGTGGAAATAAGGTCGAGCATGCCGGCGGTCGAACTGAACAGGGTGTTACGCATGTCAGTCATGGCAAGGCTTTGGCTCGATGCTTCAAAATCTATCAGGCGTTGGCGCCGGGGTGAATCGGTTGGCAGCATGGCAGCGGCTGCGCTCATATGTCCGTCTTGAGCACCCGCCAGTTCCGCCAGTTGATTCAGGCGGCTCAGGCTGAACTCGCTGGTGCTGATCAAAACGGCGCCCTGAGCTCTTTCTGTTCCGGCATTCTCGGCGGCCTCTGCCATATTCAGGTAAGCGTTTACCTGGCGGGTAAGCTCGGCATTGTCGGTGCGGCGGATAATCAATGGAATGCGGTCAATCAGCTGGCGGACCATTACCGTATAGCGCGCCGCTGATTCTGCTGGCTTTATTTTACCATCCAGAATGGACTGACGCAGAGCGGTGAGACCAAGCAGGCTGTTTTGGGACTCTTCGATACTGGACAGAACACCAGAATCAAATTTTTGGGCCTGCATTATATCAGGAAGCTGGCGACGGTATTGCGCAAGCTGCTGATCTGTAATATGTTTCTTGGCTTGCAGTGCCTGTAATGCGACTTCTCTCTGATCGGTGTCGGCGTTGTTGGTCAGCACAATAGCAGAGCGGCCACGTTCAACCTGAAGAGCGTCTATTACTGGGTCGGCAAGGGCCACGAGGTTAGTCATGCCCTGCAGTTCACCCATCTCTTTCAGATCACTGTAGTCGCTGATGACACTTTGGCTGACGAACAGCAGCATGGCCAGAAGCACCGGTAAAACAAGAACAATCAGTTTGCTACGCATGGATAACGATCTAAGCCAGTTCATAATAGTATCCTGCGAAAAGCGACGGCTTTTGATGGTGAGTCAGATGTGTCTGTCTTTTCGGTGTACCGGATAAGACGAAGACCAGTCGGGGGAAATGTGTTCATGGGAATCTGACTACTTAAAATGTGGACGTTAGGAGGAGCCTAAGAAAGAAGCAAAGTAATGTCTAGTTTAGCAATACGACGCAGAATACCTATTTAGGGGTATCAGCTAAGCACCTGACGAAGGTCAATGCACTGCAGATTGCACGGCGTATGGTTTCGTAACTCTATGTATGGAAGACGGTTATGGAACTAGTATGTCCGGCCGGCAGCTTGCCGGCGCTGAAAGCAGCTGTGGATAACGGCGCCAACGCAGTTTACCTTGGCTTTAAAGACAGCACCAATGCGCGCCAGTTTAAAGGTTTGAATTTTAATGACAAGCGCGCCTCAGAAGGCATTGAGTACGCCCACAAAAAAGGCGCGCGGGTGTTCTGCGCAATTAACACCTTTCCTCAGCCTCAAGGCTGGAAAACCTGGACCGCCGCGGTAGACCGGGCCGCAACGCTGGGCATAGATGCGATGATACTGGCAGACATGGGGTTACTGGATTATGCCGCCAGTCGCTACCCCCAAATAGACAGGCATTTGTCGGTACAGGGGTCAGCCACCAGCTACGAAGCGTTACGCTTTTATAAAGATAATTTCGGCATCCGCCGTGCGGTGTTGCCGCGGGTGCTATCGCTGGACCAGATTCGCGGTCTGGCGAAGCACAGCCCGGTAGAGCTTGAAGTATTCGCCTTTGGCAGCCTGTGCATCATGGCCGAAGGCCGCTGTTACTTATCTTCTTATATCACCGATGAATCGCCTAATACCCGCGGTGCCTGCTCGCCGGCCAAAGCCGTGCGCTGGCAGGAAACTCCCCAGGGATTGGAATCGCGGCTTAATGGCATTTTGATTGACCGCTACGGCAAGGGCGAATCCGCCGGTTACCCAACCCTGTGCAAAGGTCGCTTTGAAGTAGAAGGCAGCGTTTACCATGCCATTGAAGAACCGGTCAGCCTGAACACCATAGACCTGCTTCCGCAGTTGCAGGAGCTGGGCATCAGCGCGGTGAAAATTGAAGGCCGCCAGCGCAGTCCTGCTTATATCGCCGACGTGGCCAGCACCTGGCGCCAGGCTCTGGACCGGCTTGAAAATAGCGCCGCTGAATTTGTGGTAGACCCGGCCTGGAATGCCACCCTGGCAGGTTTGTCAGAAGGCGGCCTAACCACCATCGGCGCCTATCACCGCAAATGGAAATAAGATGAAAGATCCTATGCTCAAACTCTCATTAGGCCCTGTACTTTGGTTTTGGTCACGGCAAACCGTGTTTGATTTCTACGCCAACGCTGCGGAATGGCCGGTAGATACGGTGTACCTGGGTGAAACCGTATGTGCCCGCCGCCGCGAACTGAAACTCGTCGACTGGCTAGAAATTGCGAGCGTACTGAAAGATGCTGGCAAACAGGTGGTGCTCTCTACTCAAACTCTGATTGAATCCGAAGCTGATCTGCGCCTGCTTCGCCGCATTTGCAGTCAACAGGATTACCTGATTGAAGCCAATGACCAAAGCGCGCTACAGCTGGCCAGTAGCAATAATTTGCCCTTTGTAACGGGGCCGGGCCTGAACATTTACAACGTTGCGACGTTGAAGGTGCTGGCAAAGCGTGGTTTGAAGGGGTGGAACCTGCCCGTGGAGTTGGGCCGTGAAACTCTGGTCGAGCTGATTGCAGAGTTAAAAGCCGAAGGCCTGGATTTGCCAGTGGAAGTGTTTTCCTGGGGTTTTTTACCCTTGGCCTGGTCGTCGCGCTGCTTTACCGCACGCCATTACAACCTGCCAAAAGACAACTGTGAATTTCGCTGCTTACAGCATCCAGATGGCCTGGAACTGCGTTCGCGGGAATCTCGCGAGCTGTTCAGACTGAATGGTACATCGACTTTGTCCGGTGCCCGTTACGACTTGCTGCGAGAACTGCCAGACATGGTTGCCATGGGAGTAAGTACCGTTCGTCTAAGCCCGGAACACGAAGGTATGGCCGAGGTGGTGCAGCGCTTTGACCAGGTTCGCCGAGGTGAAAAACCAGATGTTGACCCACTGCAGCTGGTGGAAGCGCCGCCCTGTAACGGCTACTGGTACGGCAAACCGGGGATGGATCTGGTGACGGAGCGGCTTTGAGCACCGATAGTATAAAACGTCATTACATTGCTTTACGCTGCGCTGCCGAAACATGTATACAATATAACTCTATTTCGTCGTCGGAGCCGTAACATGTTTTTTTGGCAGTATAAGCACCGAGCTAAAGTTCTTGAGCTGGAGTTGTCTGCGGTACAGAACAGCGTGGCGCAGCTTAACGAAGAAAAACGTCTTCTTGAATCCCGGTTCGAAGCCGAAACCAAAGCACTAGAAGAGGCAAAAGTGCAGCAGGCGTTGAGCCGACGTTTGATGGCAGGGCTAGGCCAGTTTGGCAATTCACTGAAAGAGCTGAAAGGTTCTTTCAGTGAATTGTCGCAGCTTCTGGGGTCGCGCCGCAGTGAGGCGCTGAAAACACGAGATGAATCCGGACAAGTAAGAGACCGAATGGTATCGCTGGTGCAAAGACTCGGAGATGCTCGCAATAGTGCCGCCAGTTCGGCACGGGATATGGACTCTTTAGAATCCGAAACTGGCAGCATTACATCGCTGGTGGATGTGATTGACGGTGTTTCTGACCAAACGTCGTTGTTGGCATTGAATGCGAGCATTGAGGCTGCCCGCGCTGGCGAACACGGGCGCGGGTTCAGTGTGGTGGCAATAGAGGTCAGAAATCTTGCCCTTCGTGCAGGCGAGGCTACCCAAGAAATTGAGTCAGCCATAGAGCGTATCCGAGCGCAGACAAAAATTGCAGCCGGGGCCAGCCGTTCTAATAGCGAAGAAATGGAAAAACTTGCCGCAGAGGCTGATGGCGCACGCGAACGGTTGCTGATGTTGATTGATATGGCCGGTACGTCTTCGGATGCATTAGGGCACGCCGCTGTATTGTCTGAAATTGAGTTAGCTAATCTTGAAGAGCTCGACATTAAGCTGACCGTGTACCAGATTCTGGCAGGCCTTTCTGACAAGGCAGCCGACAGCTTGCCTGACGCCACGGAGTGCGCATTGGGGCAATGGTATTACCAAGGGGGAGGCCATAAACAGTACGCGGGCCAAGTGGATTTTAGAGCCATTGAAGAGCCCCACCGGTTGGTGCATATTTATGCCAAAGAGGCTGTGCAAGCTCATCATGACGGCCGTGCAGAAGATGCTTTGAAGGCCCTGGAAGCTATGGAAAGCAACAATCTGAACGTGATGGCGCGCTTGCGCCGCTTGGTTGCGAGAGGTTAGACAGCTGAAAACGATACTTTGGGACGAGAAGGCCCAGACATGCATCGGAAGCAATTGGCGGATATTGGGTCAAATGATCTGAACTAACAAAGGGTCATGGCTGATTACACTTGTTCCCGCAGCAGCATCGTTTTGATGTGACCAATGGCCTTCATGGGGTTGAGCCCCTTCGGACAGTACGCCATACAGTTACCTATCCCACGGCAGCGAAATACACTGAACGGATCGCCCAGTTTTGCCAAACGCTCGCGGGTGGCCGTGTCCCGTGAGTCCACCAAAAATCGGTTAGCTTGAAGCAAGCCTGCTGGTCCGATGTATTTTTCCGGGTTCCACCACCAAGACGGACAGGCAGATGAGCAGCAAGCGCAGAGAATGCATTCATATAACCCGTCAAGTTTTGCGCGGTCCTCCGGGCTTTGCAGTCTTTCGATCGCTGGATTTGGTGTGTCGGTGATCAGCCATGGTTGAATACGTTCGTACTGCTTGAAGAACAGTGCTTGGTCAACCACTAAATCGCGGATCACTGGCATACCTGGTAGTGGACGAATCTTCAGAACGTTCTTCTTACCCAAGGCGTCCGCTACCGCAGTAATGCAACCCAGGCCATTGCGGCCATTCATGCTGAGCCCGTCAGAGCCACAGACACCCTCTCGACAAGAGCGCCGAAACGTGAGTGTTGTATCCTGGGTCTTCAAGTGCTCCAGTACATCCAGCACCATGCGGCTCCGGAACTCGTCGCCCACCTCAACATCCTGGTTGTACGGTATTTCATCCTGCTCGGGGTTATAGCGGTATAGCCTGACGATAAAACCACTCATGGCTTTGTTCTCCCACGCATCGGCTTGATGCCTTCGAAAAAAAGAAGTATTCAGTTTGAAGGTTAGCAGATGATCCATACAAACAAGCGAAATGTGCGAAAAAAGAACTCGATGCCACGCATCATCAATTAACGGTGGTAAATTCACTCTGGCAAAGCTGGGACTTCTGTTCCGTTCTTATAAATAGCAAGAGGCAGGCGAACACGTCGGCGATTTCCTAGTTTGCACCGGCGTATTTGTAGCAGTGCACATACCGGCTATGCTGGATAAGGCGCTACATTAACTTTGAGGATAATGCATGGATTCCGTCGAATGTCTGGAATGGGACAGTCTTTTGGCTTCTAATCGGGTGTTTCGGCAATATCTTGAACAAAAAGAAACTCCGCCAAAAAGTTAGGAGGCTCGGTAAACGAGCTTAATGAGCGAATGCTCCTCGTTCATCTCGGCGATCGGTATTTCCAGATCGCGCGGCTGCTCATGTTTCATTCGTGTCAGAACGTGAGCGTTCTCTTGCTCAAGGTGGGCGGTGAGGCTGCGCTCCAGTTTTTTAATGGCCAGCGTAACGCCTTTAGGAACGTCACGGTGTGTTCTGTGGACAGCCTCGATCTTACGAGCGAGCCGGTGCAGTTTCGACAGTTGTTCAACATGACCGACATCGTAGCCGCGTATGATGAGCTCCAGCAGCACGTCTGTGTCTAACGCCTCAATCGGTGTTTGCTCCATCACCGTATCAAACAACTCCTGGCACAACTGGTCCGGATTGATATCGGCAATAGTCGCAACGGCCTCAACGGTTGCCTGACGATTCGCGCCGAGATCAGGCACATACTTGCTTGATATATCAACGGTTTGGGGGCACTGGTCGATGAGTTGGGCGACCGTAGTTTCATGGTAGCAGCCGATAATGTCCTGATAGTTCATTGTTGATTCTCCTTTTCCATTAAACATATATGTATAATAGATGTTACAGGTTGTCAAGAATTGTTCTCATTTTCATTGAATGCTCCAGAACTCAACGGGCTCGAAAACGTGTGCGCCAGAACCTGTTCTACTTAACAGCTTGCGGATGCACAGACAGATCTCGGGTGACGCCGAACAATACGCTCCCAGTCGTTAATCGTGCAGCTTCGCCGGCTTGAACGATCGCACAAGTCCAACAAAGGTCACCGCCCAGGCCGCAAGGGCAAGATAGAAAAAGCTGATGGGTATGAAATCAAGAAAGTGAAAGCCCAGAGCAGCCGCCATTTCATGGGTACTGGCGGCGTACATACCCAAAGGGAACACCGCACCCCAATACAAAGGGTCATATTCCAGTGGGAAGCGCTTATAAACGTGCCGCCATATACCTAGAATAAAAAGCATGGGTATCCACCAGGTTCCAGTCGCCCAATAAAAAACTGAAAAGCCTTTTAGAAATGGCAGCAGTGAATCCAGAAAAGGCGCATCTTTAACGTTCACGATCAGCAACGAGCCGGCCAGTGTGGAAATGGCCATGGCGCCCATGTTTATCCAGTACGGAGGCGCAAGGTCACTAGGGGAAAACTTGAAAAACGTATAGCGATAGAAGATTAACGACATCATCCAGATGTACAGCATGCCGCCCCAGAGCCACATGGATAACGCCAGAAAGTTAATGCCCAGCTTGTAAGGTTGTGGCATATCCACCGCAATCAACGCACTGAGTACCGCAATTGACTGGGTTGCCACCACCGCAAGCAGCCACCCTCCCGTAATGCCTTTATCCAGAGACGGCTTTTCCTCTTTGACCGTGAACGCGGTAAATATGGTGTAGGTCAGCGTCAGCCAAAGCAGTATGGCAACCACCCAGAGAATTCGGCCGGCCAGAGTGTAATCCGTCAACATAATGAACTGGCTGCCAAGAACACTGGAGCCAGCAGGCAGGGTAAAAAACCCGGGACCACGAAGGTGGTCTATAACATCGAGCAGGAATTCTCGACGATACCTCAGAAACCTGGCAAATGTAGCAGCCCACAAAGCCCCGTAGAAGCCTATGTTTACAGTGAACAGGCTGATGGCTATCAAATCAAAACCCAGCATGTGAGCGGTTAGCGATATGATGCCAGTTGCCATCACAATGCCAAAATAGGCCGGTGACAGGCTTTTCAGATCGTGTTTCATACCTTGGTTACCTGCAACCAAATAACCGTCTCTCCCAGCCTTCGACCTGTTGTGTTTCAAGGCGTTGTTTCGCGAGCTGGCGAAGGTTGGGGGAGAGCTCTTTCATCTCCGCCATGTTTGTAAGGGCGTACTGATCCATGGTGTTTTCATAAAGCACGGACAATACCCGGCTAAGCGTCCAGTCTTCATGGGGCCGCTCCTTGAGTATCAGCGTGTCTCCGTTGCTGATCATGCCGGGCTGCAGAACCCGGTAGTACCACCCTGTTCTAAGGCTGTTTTGCAGTCGGCGGGACATATCCGGTATGCCAAAGCGCAGGTTCAGCCGCCAGCAGGGTTGGCGCGGCTGGGATACCTGAATGATGGCCTCTCCAAGCTCAAAAATATCTCCGGCGCAAACATCGAATTCGGTAAGTCCGTCAGTCACCAGGTTTTCGCCAAAAGCACCAGGCTGGCAATGCTCTGAGGCTGGAACAGGGAGCTTGCGCCGTAACCGGGCATAATGGTCTGAGGCAAAATGATGCAACGCTTTTTCAGCACCGCCGTGGTGGCGCTTGTCACCCTGCTGGTCATCGCTTAGGCCAC
Source organism: Marinobacter sp. M1C (assembly GCF_023314135.1). NCBI lineage: Bacteria > Pseudomonadati > Pseudomonadota > Gammaproteobacteria > Pseudomonadales > Marinobacteraceae > Marinobacter > Marinobacter sp. M1C. The sequence continues at coordinate 3,754,135 of NZ_CP092289.1, read as the reverse complement.
TGGCATTCAGATAGGCGGAATCTATCTCCCGTTTGTGTATGCCCGTTAGCATTTCGGTACCCGCAAGCTGTTCCAGCCTGCCAATCCTGAGTTGCCTGATCACAATGCATTTTGCCATGCAAAACCTCCTAAACTTCGTAAACCGGGGGCGCCATCCCATAGGGCGGCACGGATTTGATATGGCTGCCAGCAGCAAAAGGTTTCAGAAGAAAAGCAATTGGCGGATATTAAGTTTCCACTCCAGGCTGTCCAACAGATTTTTCAGTGCCAGGCCCAGTTCGGTGTCGCCCTCAATCACCAGGCGGCGTTGGAAAAACAGCTGGTCTGGGTCCTGATTCCGTTCGGCCAAGGTTTTGAAAGCGCTCAGAGAACCCCGAATGGTCGCCTCACCTGGGCCGTTTACAATGCGCAGCCTGCCCGCCCAGAACCCAAAAGTGACACCGGGCTGACCGCCATTCAGCTCCAGGCGAATTCTGTGCCCTTCAAAATCATCAAACTCGCCGTCGGCAATGGCTTCGGCAAACAACCCATTCAACGGCGCTTCGATGATCAGCTGTTTTAACACCAGCGGAATACGATGATCAATAGCGGCCAATAACGGAGAAGGCGAGGGTAGATACTCGTTCAGCAGCGCCAGTGAATCGGTCATTAACGGGTTAGCGACCAGTTTTTGGCTTGCGGCCTGCACACGGGATATGCCTGGCAGCGTATTGAATGCAGATAATGAGGGGCGCGGCAAAAAGGTTGGCATGTGCAGGGCCATGAGTGTCTCCGTTGTTGGTCAAACACGCCGCTAAGGGCACGTATGGAAACCCCTACATTAACCAAGGCTGGCCCGTGCCGCGTTGATATCGCTCAGCTCTTGTGCAGACCCTCTTCAACAGCCCACACCGCGACTTCCACCCGCGACCGCAAATTGAGTTTTTTTAGCAAGTGCTTCACGTGCACTTTGACCGTGCCGTCGCTGATATCCAGCTTGCGGCCGATCATCTTGTTAGACAGACCTTCGGCGATGAGCTTCAGAATGTCTTTTTCCCTTGGCGTCAGGCTGTCGAAGTCTGGCCGCGCCGGCTGTTGCGATTTGTTATTGCGCAGTGCGTCTGCCAGCAGGGAGGTAAGGCGTTCGCTGATGACCAGCTTTCCTACGGCGGCCTGGTGCAGCTGTTTAATCATATCCTCCGGTTCCATATCTTTTAGAAGATAGCCGTCGGCACCAGCGCGTAATGCTTCAACCACATCGTCTTGCTGGTCTGACACGGTGAACATAATAATGCGCGAGCTGATGTTGTGGGCTCGTAGCTGCCGCAAGGCTTCTATACCGCTCACATCCGGCATATTCAAATCCATCAGGATCAGGTCTGGTTCCAGTTCCAGAGCAATGCGCACGCCGTCCGTCGCATTGCTGGCCTCGCCTGCTACCTCAAGATCCGGTTCCATTTCGATCAGTTGCTTGATGCCCTTGCGCAATAAAGGGTGATCATCTATCAACAGTATGCTTGCAGGTGTATCACACATGGCTTTCTCTTTATGTGGGTAAACCGTCAATTGAAATCCGCGGTTTGCGGGATATTGGCCGGTTTAACCGGGATCAGGTTCCGGGCGTGGGGAATAAAATGCAAACTCACTTCTACTCCTCCTTGCGGATGATTGGCGACCTTTAGCTGGCCGCCCAGTGAGCGGGCACGGTCTTGCATAATGATCATGCCGTAATGGTTCTCTGGCTGGTCTGAATCGGGTAACCCGCGACCGTTGTCACGAATTTTAACCTTAACCTGCGGAGACTCGAAACTGACGTCGACCCACACCGCTTCGGCCTTGCTGTGCTTGACCGCGTTGGCCAACGCTTCGCGCACAACTTGAAGCGTGTGAATTTCTTCATTGGGCGACAGCGTCTGTGCGGGCAGTTTGTACACCAGATTGACGGGTTTGGCCATGCGTTCAGAAAACTCGTGCACGGTCTGGCGCAGTGCGGCGCCAAGGTCCGGTGTGTCCAGCTTCAAGCGAAAGGTCGCTAACAGTTCCCGCAACTGACGATAGGCACTGCTTAAACCTGTGCTCAGTTCGTCCAATACCGCGTCATAACCGGTTTTTTGTGGGCCGTCCATGTTCATTCTGCGCAATCGAGTAACCTGGATTTTAAGGTATGACAAAGACTGGGCCAGGGAATCGTGGAGCTCGCGGGCAATAACGGTGCGTTCTTCGGTCAGCGTCCGCTGTTGTTCTTCGGTAATTTGCCGCTCCAGAAATATGGCTGTGGCCAGCTGATCGCTGAGAGTTTCCAGCAGCCTTCGTGCGGTTTTAGACAACTCTTGTGAGGCCGGGTACCAGACCTCCAGTGTGCCCAGCAGTTGGCCAGGGGTGCGAATGGGCAGGAGCAAACGGCGGCCGTCATTGCCGGGCATTGGCAGCTCGTCGTGTTCCTCTTCGGTCACCAGGCAGGCGCTGCAGCTGTGATCGCGGCAGTAAAATGGGCGCACCATTGTAGCAGTAGTGACGGCTTGAACCGGCTCTGCGGAAGCTTTATCGTGCAGATACAGGTTGATAGGGCCTATGCCGAGCATCTGCTCCAGCTGCTTCAACATGGGCACTGCACCATCGCACAAGCTGTGATTCGCAAACAGAGTGCGGCTGGACGAATGCAGTAATTCGAGCGCAGCGTGGCTTTTCTCCAGCTCTTCGGTTTTGGCTTGGACCTTACTTTCCAGTTCGTAGTAAGTGAGCGCCAGCTCGCTGGTCATCTGGTCAAACGCCGACCCGAGCTGCGCCAGCTCATCAGAGCCACGCAGCTCGGCCTTGCGGGAAAAATCTTGCTTGCTCACGGATTCGGCAATGCTCACCAGTTTTCGTAGCGGCCGTAGAACTCGCTTTTTCAAGTCCAGAAACAACGCCAATACGATCAGGATAGCGAACACCAGACTGATCACCTGTATCAGGTCCAGCAGGCGGATGCGGGCTTCGGTGCGATGTTCAAGCATAGACACCAGCACATCGACATTGTCCACGTAGCTTTGAGTGGTGTTAATCATCGAGCCTGTTAGCGGGCCTCCGGGCCGGTGTTGTGCCAGCATGGGGCCGACGCTGGAATTCCACTGGTTGACTACGTCGCGGTAGCGTTGCGCCAGCGGGTGATCTGTTGTGAGTGGTAATGACTGGACAATATCAGCGTGGACCAGGCGCTGATTGTAGAGGCTTACCATCTGGTCAAGGGCCTGGCGCCCATTGGCGGTATTCTGGTCTTCCAGTCGCGCTACCTGCGCCAACAACTGATACGCGCCCATACGCAGAGTGCCCGTCAGGTTTATGGCGGTGGCGTTACCGGCAATGCTTTGTGATACCCCAAGGGTGACCCCCATACTGACAATGGCGGTGAGTACCACCGCGCCAACAGCGATTGCAATTCGATTTACTAGTGAGCTTTTGGAGGTCATAGGGCATTTGTGAGGTGGAGAGTGGATATCGATAAATGCCATCTACCTCTTTACGGATAGACAGCTACCCACGAGGTTATTAAGCCATCATAGTCTTTGACCGCCGGACAGGCAAAGTAGGACACTCAAAGGCACGTCCGCCAACAGGATAACGCCATGAGTGTGGGGCCAGGACCGTCCGAAATCCGAGCTTTACAGCTATCGGCCGACAGCATCGAATCGGATGACGAACGGGGTGAAGAGCGCTATGCATCTTTATTATTAGTGTTACCGCTAGCGCTGGCCGGTTTCATTATTGCGGCTGCCTGCTGGACTCTCTTCGCAGTGGTCGGAGTGACTCTGCGTAGCGAGTTTCAGCTGAATGAACTTCAGTTTGGCCTGTTACTGGCAATGCCGATGGCGGTGAGTGCATTGCTAGCGGTCCCGGCAGGACTGTTTGCGGGTATGTGGGGTGCCAGGAAAGTCATGTTGTGGTGCCTTACAGGCCTGGCGTTAAGTATGGCGCTGGTGTTCTTTGCCGATAGTTTTGCTGGTTATATTCTCGCCGCTGGTGGTTTAGGCCTGGCCGGTGGTTTTTACAGTGCGGGTCTGCAATTTGTAACCATTCATTGCCGACCGCAACGGCTCGGGCTGGTGTTGGGTGTGTTTGGTGCGGGTATTACCGGCGCCGGTTTCAATTATTACCTGGTGCCACTTCTGCACCAGGCCTACTCCTGGCAAGGTGTTCCTCTGGCTTATGTCATTGTGCTGCTGCTGATATTGGCACTGTTTCTGATGCTCACCGAGCCCGACGACCAAACCGCATCCTTTGCGAGCAATGCCGCGACCTGGCGCAAATGCTGTGCGCCAGGGGTTTGGAATTTGTGTGGTTATTTTTCCATTATTGCCGGCAGTTTTTTCGCATTGGCCCTGTGGCTGCCGGATTACCTGTCAGCACGTTCGGGCCTGCCAGTAGGCCTGGGTGCGCATCGGGCTTTGTGGTTTGTATTGCCGGGCGCTCTGGCACAGATTGCGGGCGGTGCGCTGGCCGATCGTTTAGGTAGCAGCCGGGTCGTTATATGGGCATTGCTGTTGGCGCTGGCGGCGCTATTTGTGTTGTCTTACCCACCGATGACTCTCTCGGTACAAGGTGTGGGGCGCTCTTATCATCTAGAACTTTTGCTGCCGCGGGTGTGGGAAGCCGGTGTAATGACTGTGCTCGGAGCCGCCCTGGGCTCGGCTATTGGTGCTCTGCAGCGGATGATTATTCTGGCAAGCCGCGAAGCGGCTGCGGTAATGGCGGGCGTTTTGCTGCTGGGTGCGTTCGCTGTGGCATTCGTGTTGCCCATTGTATTCGCCGCCATCAACGCCTGGCTGAATGTGCGTTCTGCCGTGTTCATGCTGCTGTTCGTGATGCTGGCAGCCTGTATTTTATTGTTCGCCCGAAACACCCGGCGGCGTGAGCGCCGCAAGCTCTCGCTCGCAGAGCCCCGAGTGGTCTAGGTGCCGTCTACCCCCCTGGTGGTAGGGGCTGGTTAAGAGGTAGTAACCACGCTGCTTTCGCTATTGGGTTGTCACACAATGGTCTCAAATCGTTAATGCGATCCGGCAAACGGAGAGAGAGACCATGAGTCATTTGATCGACAAGCTGAGCTACTTCAGCAAAAAGCGTGAATCCTTTTCTGGCGACCACGGCGAAACCCATACCGAAAACCGTGACTGGGAAGACAGCTATCGCCAGCGCTGGCAGCACGACAAAATTGTGCGCTCTACCCACGGCGTAAACTGCACAGGCTCTTGCAGCTGGAAAATCTACGTTAAAAACGGTCTGGTCACCTGGGAAACCCAGCAAACCGATTACCCCCGTACCCGCCCGGATCTGCCTAACCACGAGCCTCGTGGTTGCCCTCGTGGCGCCAGCTATTCCTGGTACATGTACAGTGCTAACCGCCTGAAGTATCCACTGATGCGCAAGCATCTGATGCAGCTCTGGCGCGCCGCCCGCGTTCAGTTCAACGACCCGGTGGATGCCTGGGCCTCGATTGTGGAAGACCCAAAGAAAACCGCTGAATACAAGCCACGCCGCGGTTTGGGCGGTTTTGTGCGTTCCGACTGGAACGAAGTGAACGAGCTGATTGCAGCGTCTAACGTGTACACCGCCAAAAAACACGGCCCGGACCGCATCATCGGCTTCTCACCGATTCCTGCGATGTCGATGGTGTCTTACGCCGCGGGTAGCCGTTACCTGTCGCTGATTGGCGGCACGTGCCTGAGTTTCTACGACTGGTACTGCGACCTGCCGCCGGCTTCCCCACAAACCTGGGGCGAGCAAACCGACGTTCCTGAATCCGCAGACTGGTACAACTCCAGCTATATCATTGCCTGGGGCTCCAACGTTCCGCAAACCCGTACTCCGGATGCCCACTTCTTTACCGAAGTGCGCTACAAAGGCACCAAAACCGTTGCCATCACTCCGGATTACGCCGAAGTTGCGAAGTTGTCTGATGAGTGGCTGAACCCCAAGCAAGGCACCGACGCCGCGCTGGGTATGGCTATGGGCCACGTGATTCTGAAAGAGTTTCACGTTGATAATCCCAGCGCCTACTTTACCGATTACGTGCGCCGCTACACCGACATGCCGTACCTGGTGAAGCTCGACAAAATGGAAGACGGCCGTTACGTGCCGGGCCGGTTCCTGCGCGCCAGCGATCTGGTGGGCGGACTGGGCGAAGAGAACAACCCCGAGTGGAAAACCATTGCCATTGATGAAATTACCAACCAGCTAACCGCGCCAAACGGCTCTATCGGTTACCGCTGGGGTCAAAAAGGCAAGTGGAATCTGAAGCAAACTGCAAAAACAGAAGATGTAAATCTGCAGTTGTCGATGGTTGAAAAGCACGACGAAATTGTGGACGTTGCCTTTCCGTATTTTGGCGGCATCAAGCACGAGCATTTCAAATCCGTTGAGATCAGCGACACCCTGACCCACAAGCTGGGCAGCCGAAAAATTGAACTGGCAGACGGCGAAGAAGCTTTAGTCGTCACCGTATACGACCTGATGATCGCCAACTACGGCATCAGCCGTGGCCTGGGTGAAGACGACGGCGCTACCGACTACGATCAGATCAAGCCGTACACACCCGCCTGGCAGGAAAAGATCACCGGCGTACCCGCTCACAAAGTGACGCGCATCGCCCGTGAATTTGCCGAGACTGCTCACAAAACCAATGGTCGCTCCATGATCATCGTGGGTGCCGGCATGAACCACTGGTACCACATGGACATGAACTACCGCGCGCTGATCAACATGCTGGTCATGTGTGGTTGCGTGGGCCAGAGCGGTGGCGGTTGGGCCCACTATGTAGGTCAGGAAAAACTGCGCCCACAGACCGGCTGGCAGCCTTTGGCCTTCGGCCTGGATTGGCAGCGCCCGCCACGCCAGATGAACGGTACATCCTTCTTCTACGCCCACTCTGGTCAGTGGCGCTATGAGAAACTGGACGTAAGCGAGATTTTGTCGCCGCTGGCGGACAAGTCCAAATTCGGTGGTAGCCTGATCGACTACAACGTACGCGCCGAGCGTATGGGATGGTTGCCGTCTGCGCCGCAGTTTAACCGTAACCCGCTGGGCATTGCCGCCGAAGCGGAAAGCGCCGGTATGGACGTGCCAGCGTACGTGACTCAGTCCTTGAAGGACGGCTCACTGGCGTTTGCCTCGGAAGATCCGGAAGCCCCGGAAAACCACCCGCGCAATATGTTCATCTGGCGTTCCAACCTGTTGGGTTCTTCCGGCAAGGGCCACGAGTACATGCTGAAGTACCTGCTGGGTACGACGAGTGGTTTGCAGGGCAAAGATCTGGGTCACGACGGTGGCGTCAAGCCGCAAGAAGTGAAGTGGCACGACAAAGCGCCGGAAGGCAAGCTGGACCTGCTGGTAACCCTGGACTTCCGCATGTCCACCACCTGCCTGTATTCCGACATCGTTCTGCCTACCGCTACCTGGTATGAAAAAGACGACCTGAATACCTCGGATATGCACCCGTTCATTCACCCGCTGACCGCGGCTACAGATCCGGCGTGGGAATCCCGCAGCGACTGGGAAATCTACAAAGGCATTGCCAAGGCATTCTCCAAGGCGTCTGAAGGTCATCTGGGTATCCAGAAAGACGTGGTTACCGTACCGCTGTTGCACGACGCACCCGCTGAACTGGGTCAGCCGTTCGATGTAAAAGACTGGAAAAAAGGCGAGTGCGAGCTGATTCCGGGTAAAACCGCGCCCAACTTCATGACCGTTGAGCGCGATTACCCGAACACTTACGCGCGCTTTACGTCCCTTGGGCCCCTGCTGGACAAGCTGGGTAACGGTGGCAAAGGCATCAATTGGAACACCGAAAAAGAAGTGGCGTTTCTGGGTGAGCTGAACCACAAACACCTTGAAGGCGCTAATGCGGGCCGGCCGAAAATTGACACGGCCATTGATGCCTGTGAAGTGATTCTGAGCCTGGCTCCGGAAACCAATGGCCAGGTCGCTGTGAAAGCCTGGGCTGCGTTGTCTGAATTCACCGGGCTGGATCACACGCACCTGGCACTGAACAAGGAAGACGAAAAAATCCGCTTCCGCGACATAGTGGCGCAGCCGCGCAAAATCATCTCCAGCCCGACCTGGTCTGGCCTGGAAGACGAGCATGTGTCCTACAGCGCAGGCTACACCAACGTGCACGAGCTGATTCCCTGGCGCACGCTGACCGGCCGCCAGCAGTTCTACCTGGATCACGAATGGATGCGCGCCTTTGGTGAAAGCCTGCTGGTGTATCGCCCGCCCATCAACACCAAAGCGGCGGCACCGCTGCTGAACGCCAAGCCCAACGGCAACCCGGAGAAGGCGTTGAACTTCCTTACACCGCACCAGAAGTGGGGTATACACAGTACCTACAGCGACAACCTGCTGATGCTGACCCTGTCTCGTGGCGGCCCCATTGTGTGGCTTAGTGAAGACGACGCCCGCGATATAGGTGTGGAAGACAACGATTGGATAGAAGTGTTCAACGCCAACGGGTCTTTGTCAGCGCGGGCGGTGGTTAGCCAGCGGGTGATGCCGGGCATGGTGATGATGTACCACGCTCAGGAGCGCATTGTGAATATTCCCGGCTCGGAAATTACCGGCAGCCGCGGTGGTATTCACAACTCGGTTACCCGGGTGTGCCCGAAGCCCACTCACATGATTGGTGGCTATGCCCAGTTCTCGTACGGCTTCAACTACTACGGCACCGTGGGTTCCAACCGCGACGAGTTCGTTGTAGTGCGCAAAATGAAGAACGTTGACTGGCTTGATGGCGAGGGCAGCGACACTGTTCAGGAGAGTGTGAAATGAAAATCCGTTCCCAAGTAGGCATGGTGCTGAACCTGGATAAGTGCATTGGTTGCCACACCTGTTCAGTGACCTGTAAAAACGTCTGGACCAGCCGTGAAGGCATGGAGTACGCCTGGTTCAACAACGTTGAAACCAAGCCCGGTATTGGTTACCCGAAAGAGTGGGAAAACCAGGACAAGTGGAAAGGCGGTTGGCTACGCGACCCTAGCGGCAAAATCCGCCCCCGCATCGGTGGCAAGTTCCGGGTGTTGGCGAACATTTTCGCCAACCCGGATCTGCCGGAAATTGACGACTACTACGAACCGTTCGATTTCGACTATCAGCACCTGCACACCGCAGGCGATAGCAAACACCAGCCGGTTGCACGGCCGCGGTCGCTGATCACCGGCAAGCGCATGGACAAAATCGAGTGGGGCCCGAACTGGGAAGAAATCCTGGGCACCGAGTTTGCCAAGCGTCGCAAGGATAAAAACTTCGACCAGATTCAGGCCGACATTTACGGCCAGTTTGAAAGCACGTTCATGATGTACCTGCCGCGTCTGTGCGAGCACTGTCTGAACCCCACCTGTGTGGCCAGCTGTCCCAGCGGCGCCATCTACAAGCGGGAAGAAGACGGCATTGTGCTGATCGATCAGGACAAGTGCCGCGGCTGGCGCATGTGTGTATCCGGCTGTCCGTACAAGAAAATTTACTTCAACTGGAAAACCGGTAAATCCGAGAAGTGCATCTTCTGCTACCCACGGATTGAAGCCGGTATGCCCACCGTGTGTTCGGAAACCTGCGTAGGCCGGATTCGCTACCTGGGCGTGCTGCTGTATGACGCTGACCGGATCGAAGAAGTAGCCAGTACCCCCGGCGAGCACGAACTGTACGAGAAGCAGCTGGAAATCTTCCTCGACCCGTTTGATTCAAAAGTGATCGAGCAGGCGACGAAAGACGGCGTGCCAATGAATGTGATCGACGCGGCCCAGCGCAGCCCGGTGTACAAGATGGCGGTTGAGTGGAAACTGGCCCTGCCGTTGCACCCGGAATACCGCACTCTGCCCATGGTGTGGTATGTGCCGCCCCTGAGCCCGATTCAGTCAGCCGCCGAAGCCGGCCAGGTCGAGTTTGACGGCGTACTGCCGAAAATCGAAAGCCTGCGCATTCCAGTGAAGTACTTGGCCAACCTGCTCACCGCCGGTGACGAAAAGCCCATCGTACGTGCGCTAAAACGCATCATGGCCATGCGCTTGTACAAGCGTGCTGAAACCGTAGACGGCGTGGAAGACCTGCGGGCACTGGAAGAAGCCGGGCTGACCAAAGCCCAGGCGGATGAAATGTACCGCTACCTAGCCATTGCCAATTACGAAGACCGCTTCGTGATTCCCACCGGTCATCGCGAAATGGCCAAAGAAGCCTTCCCCGAGCGCGGTGGTTGTGGTTTCAGCTTTGGCGACGGCTGTAGCGGCAGTAGCAGTGAATTCAACATGTTCGGCGGCAAAAGCCAGACCACCACCATGGTGCAAAAACTGACCACGGTGAAACAGGTTGACCCGAAACAGCTGCAGGATTGAGGAGCAGATTATGAAAATTCTAAAAGTGATGGCGCTGTTGCTGGAATACCCGAACGCCGATCTGCAGCGTGGCCGCGATGAATTGACGGCTGCGGTGCTGGAAGACAGCCGTTTGCCGCGGAAAAACAAAGAGCAGCTGCTGCGCTGCATTGACATGCTTTGCGACGGCAATCTGCTGGACTTGCAGGAAAGCTACGTAGCCACCTTTGACCGGGGCCGCGCCACGTCCTTGCTGTTGTTCGAGCACGTGCACGGCGAATCCCGCGATCGCGGGCAGGCGATGGTAGACCTGATGGAGCAATACAAAACCAACGGTCTGGAGATTGATGCCCGCGAACTGCCGGATTACCTGCCGTTGTTCATGGAATACCTGTCTACCCGGCCATGGGAAGAGATCAAAAACTGGCTGGAAGATATTCACCACATTTTGGGCTTGCTGGGTGAGAGGCTTTACCAGCGTGAAAGCGTGTACCACGGAATTATGGATTCGCTGCTTGAACTGTCTGGCCGCAAAACCGACCGCAAGGAACTGGCGAAGATTGTGGCCTCGGAAGAGCGCGACGACACCCCCGAAGCGCTGGACAAAGTGTGGGAAGAGGAAATGGTGAAGTTTGTGGATGATCAGGGCAGCTCCTGCAGCACCGGTGGCGTGGTAGGTCAGCGCCGCCGTGAATTGGAGCAAACTCAGACCATTCACTTGAGCGACCAGCTGATGGCGGATGTCACACCTCGCCCGGCTCAACAACCGGTGAGTAACGCCTGAGCGCGTAGGAGGAGAGAACAATGTCCTATTTAAATACACTGGTGTTCGGGATTTATCCGTACATTGCCATTCTGATTATGTTGGTTGGCACCTGGGCCCGCTACGATAACAGCCAGTTTACCTGGCGCGCTCAATCCACCCAGATTCTGAGCAAGAAAAACATGGTGTGGGCCAGCGTGATGTTCCACGTGGGTGTACTGGTGATTTTCTTTGGTCACCTGGTGGGCCTGTTAACGCCGCACTTTGTCTATGAGCCCTTTATGAGCGCCGGCACCAAACAGGTAATGGCGATTGTCGTGGGCGGCATCGCCGGAATCATGGCGTTGATCGGTGGTGTCGCGTTGGCGGTTCGCCGCCTGACCAATCCTCGGGTTCAAGCCAGCAGCTCCTTCTCCGACAATATGATCATTGTGATACTGATGGTTCAGGTTGCGCTGGGCATGCTGACCATTTACCCCACATTGAGCCATTTGGATGGCAGCACCATGTTGCTGCTGGCATCTTGGGCCCAAGGCATTCTGACCTTCCAGGGTGATGCCGCGTCGCACATTGCCGGTGTGCACTGGATCTACAAGACTCATATTTTCTTGGGCCTGACGATCTTTGTACTCTTTCCGTTCAGCCGTCTGGTGCACATGCTGAGCGTGCCACTGGAGTATTTCGGCCGCAGGTACCAAGTGGTGCGTAAGCGGGTTTAGGTCCATCGTGAAGAGGGTAATACCATGCAATTGATTCCTACTGGTGATGCCGAACAACCCAGAAACCGGTTTCCGCCGGTTTATGTTGGCGATACGCTGATCAACGAAGACGACATAGCGCGGGAAATGCAGTATCACCCCGCCGATGAAGCCGCTACCGCCTGGCACGACGCCGCCAAAAGCCTAGTAATACGTCAATTGCTGCTAGACCAGGCAAAGCGTTTGAAGCTGCCTGAAGATCTGGGTGAAGAAGACCGTATCGCCAAAGTGCTTGAGTCAGAGCTGGGTGTTCCAGACCCGACAGAGCAGGACTGCGAACGCTTCTTTAACGCCAATCCCAGGCGGTTTTGCAGCCCGGTGGTGATGGCCGTGAGCCACATATTGCTGGCGGCAGCACCGGATGACGTGGCCGAGCTTATGCGCCAGGAAGAAGTAGGGGATCAATTGCTGAAAGCGTTGTTTGAAGGTCGTTCACGGTTCGACGACCTGGCAAAGCAGTATTCAGCTTGCGAATCTCGCCATCAAGCCGGCAGCCTCGGGCAGATCAGCAAAGGCCAGACCGTCGACGAGTTTGAGCGCCCGGTGCTGAATTTGAAGGAAGGCCTGCATTCCGAGCTGATCGAAACCCGTTACGGCTACCACATTGTGCGCGTAGACCAGCGCATTGATGGCCAGCCATTGCCTTACGAGCATGTAAAACCAAAAATCCGCCAGTATCTGAGCGAAAGTGTGACCCGCCGCGCTTGCCGCCAGTACTTGCAGGTGCTGGCGGCCGAAGCCGGTGTTGAAGGGGTTGACCTGGAACTGCCGGATTCACCACTGATGCAATAGATCCGGTTGCAGATTTTAAAAGCAATATGTGCGGCCTGGCTGGAAACAGTGCGGGCCGCGATGCTAATGGGTTACCTCCTAAGAGGGAGCGATTTTTGCAGTCGATCCCTCTAGTATTCATACATAGATTATGAATGCATGAACACGCTAAAGAGGATGCCGCCATGGCGCTGATACAGGCTGCCGATACTCGCACGCAGGACACCCCCATGAACTACTCAAAACCGGTTCTGGTGGCGGTTAAGCCTGGTGACCACGAAGACAGCCTGGCGCTTTTGCGTAGCCACGCCATGTTCAGCGCTCTGGCAGAAGACGACCTGCAAGAGCTTCTGCATCATGCCCGCCGCTTGCGGTTGGGCCATCACCAGTTGCTGTATCGCCAGGACATGCCGGCCCACCACTTCTTCTTTGTGTTGTCCGGCCGTTTGCGCTTGTACCGGCTGGATGCATCAGGCATCGACCGCACTCTGGACAGCATCGCGCCAGGCGACTGCATTGCCGAAGTGATGATATACGCCGATCCCGCCCGCTACGCCTGTTACGCCGAAGCCCTGAAAAACAGCGAAGTGCTGATGATTCCGGTGAAAGCGTATCAAGACTTGCTGGACACCAATCACAGCTATACCCAAGCCGCTTTGCGCCACTACGCTATGCGCGCAGTGACTCGTTTTCACGATCTGGAAATCATGACCGTGCAGAGCGCCCGCGATCGCCTGATTCGCTATTTAGTCGATTTGTTGCCAGAAGGCAGCGAGCAGGGTGGTGAAGTGGAATTGCCACTGCCCAAATGCCTGGTGGCATCGCGCCTTGCCATGCAGCCGGAAACTTTTTCGCGCATTCTGGCCGACCTGAAATCCAACGGACTGGTGCGGGTAAATCGCAGCCGGGTGTTTATTTCAGACCCGAGCAAGCTGATTCAGATAAGCCAATAGTCAATATTTACAAGGATTTATGAAATGATCAGCAATTACCGCGAATTGATTGCCGCTACCAAACAGGAACACGAACCCCAGCGCCTTTTGTTTGTGTTTTGCCGCGCCGAATTGCCAGACGATGCCAATGCCGACGAACGCGCAGCGTTTAAGCGAGGCGAGGGTGGGGCACTTACGCCGATTATCTGCGTGGATAAGACACCTGCCGAAGTCGCAAATTTCAGTCAATTGGTGGAGGAGTCCCGCAGCACCGGCGAGAAATGGGATGTTGTATTTGTGGCGGCTATGTCTGGCCGTGGCGGCGTTCCTCCGTCCAGCGACGAAACACAGCAGCCCATAACCATGATGGTCGAAAGCATTCGTATGGGCCACGTTGGCAATTACTTGCCTTTGGACTCCAGTGGTGAAGCCGTTAGCCTGGGTTAGCTGTAGGCGCTGATGGCCGTCCGCCATCAGCGCTAATCAGAGATAGAGCGGTATCAATAGCCTCCTAGGAGTCTGCGCGGTAGAAGTTTTCTGGACGGCTCTCCAAGTCCATCCCGCCGCTTCAAGTCGCCTTATTTCAGAGCGGCGGCCTGTAATGATTCGCTTCGCTTCAAAATATGGCCAATGGAGCACTTGCACTGATAGCGCTGGCCTCGTCTAGACTCGATTAAGCGCCGAGAGGAACCCCCAGGCTTCTAGTCGAAGCGCACCAGAGGCCTCATACGCCTCAGGTTCAATGCAAGACAGACCAGATCCCATTCGCCTTTCGCCGCAAGCCCCCGCATACTGAACTGGCGGAAGCCCAGAATGTTCTTGATCCAACCGTTCACCGCTTCAACAAGGTGCTTACGTTGTGAGTAGCAGGCCTTGCCATCCGGTGTTGAGAGTTTCTGCGCCATGCGGGCGGTCGCGGGATACCGGTTCCGGTCGATTTTGTCGATTGTTTTGCTTGCTCGCCCCAAGGAAATATAGCCATCGATCCCTTGCGCCTCCAAGGCCTGAAAATCGCTCTCCTTGCGGTAACCGGCATCCGCCAGACAGCGTTCAGGTTGAGCTTGCAGTCTCGCTTCAACGTCCGTTAATACGGGCAATAGTTGCCCATTGTCGTTGGCGTTGTTGCCTTGATGGTTGGCAACGATAATCTGGAAATCGCCATCGACAGCCAGCTGGCCGTTGTAACATTGCTCGAACCCGGTACTGGTTTTCATGATGCGGCTTTCGGGATCGGTAAAATTGCTCTGAGCTTTGTCGTCCGGAACGCCATAGTCCCGTTTGAAGTTATGCCCACCACGAGGCGATCGCCGTTCGTCATCCGGATGCCGGCCTTTCGCGTCATCGGCTTGCGCCTGCTCCGCTTCCAGTTTGGCTTTCGCTGCCCGGATCTTGCTTAACCGCGACTGGCGATGTTGCAGCTCTTCCGGCAATTCATCGCCCCGCTGTGCCGGACCAAATTGCTCGTCTTCTGCTTCATCCACAGCCCGAGCCTGGCCACAGAGTTCATCCACTTCTTTCGACAAGCGGGCTTCTTCCTCTTGCATACGCCCGTAGCTCATGGCCTTGTGCTTGCTGGCATTCGCCTTTATCTTGGTGCCATCAATCGCCAGCGTTCCCAGACGAATCAGCTCCGCCTCCCGGGCAATCTGGATTACCTGAACAAACACCTCTCTGAACGCACCCAAGTGCTGTTTGCGGAAATCGCACAAGGTTCGATGCCTGGGGAAATTGTCGGCCGCCAGCACGCGAAAGGCCACGTCTTCTTCCAACTTCCTGGCAATCTTACGGGAGGAAAAAACACTGTTTGCGTAAGCATAGATCAGGACTTTCAGCATCGTGCGCGGATCGAAAGGCGACTTACGGCGCCCGTCTCCTTCGTAGCGAGCGTAAAATGCGCTTACGTCCCGTTCTTCGACAACGTCACTAATGAAGTAGGCCAGATGGCCTTCGGCCAGCCATTCGTTAAGACTGGCCGGCAGCAACAACTCCTGATCTGGCGAATAAGGTCGAAAACTCGTTCCCATCACATCTATTCCGCCGTTCGAGAAAGTCCGCCTATTATGTCATAACAACGTTTCTACCGCGCAGACTCCTAGTGTTCCTTAACAAAAATTCGTATAGATAATTATTCTGTCCTGTATAATCTGACAAACAGACACAGGAGAGGTGCTCATGGCGCGGATAGCTAGACCCCTTGAAGTTAGTGACTCTGAACGAGAGGAGCTGGAGTCGTGGTTGCGGCGACAACGCATGCCTGCCGCTGAACAGTTGCGAGCGCGCATCATTCTGCTAAGTACTGAAGGCCTTCCGGGCAGTGTCGTCGGTGACCGCGTTGGGGTGACCTCCGAAACGGTGAATAAGTGGCGAAATCGTTTCAAGGCGCGCCGGGTTGCAGGCCTGACTGATGCGCCCAGAACCGGTCGGCCTCGAACCATAAATGATCAAAAGGTTACTGATTTAATTAATAAAACGCTCAGGGAAAAGCCAAAAAATGCTACCCACTGGTCGACTAACCTGATGGCAAAAGAGGCCGGATTGAGCGCTATGTCGGTGAGTCGAATCTGGCGGGCTTTCGGTTTGAAGCCACATCGCCATGATACCTTCAAGCTGTCTACCGACCCCCATTTTGTAGCCAAGGTTCACGATATCGTTGGCTTGTACATGAACCCGCCAACGAAGGCGTTGGTGCTGTGTGTTGATGAGAAGAGTCAGATACAAGCCATCAATCGAACTCAGCCAGCGCTACCCCTGTCCTTCGGGCACACGGAAACCAGAACACATGATTACGTCCGACACGGCACCACAACGCTGTTCGCGGCACTTGATATAGCGACCGGGGAAGTGATCGGCAGGCTTCATCGCCGACACCGTGCAACGGAGTTCCTGGCCTTTTTAAAAGAGATTGATCGCGCGGTTCCGCACGATATGGACGTTCATCTAGTCATGGACAATTACGGGACGCACAAAACGGCAAAGGTGCGCGCCTGGTTTGCCGCGAGGCCTCGCTATCACGTGCATTTCACGCCGACTTCAGCGTCCTGGATCTATCAAGTCGAGCGGTTCTTTGGGCTGATTTCAGAGCGCTGGATTAAACGAAATTCACATCGCAGCACACGAGAGCTTGAGAGCTCGATCAAAGACTATCTGAAGATTTACAATGAAGACCCGAAACCCTTTGAATGGCATAAATCTGCCGATCAGATTATTGAGTCAATCGCCAGATTATCAGACAAACTCAATAAACAAACGGACTTCTGTTAAGGGACACTAGAGCGTAATCTGTCGTAACTAAGAGCCGACTTCAAAAATCGCGAACAATTGGTGTTGCAGAAGCTGATACTCTGCGACCTGCGCCGCCAGTCAAACGCCGCGCAGTTTGGACGCGTTGAAGCAATGGTTCTCGGGCAGTGAGCTCAGGCTCTGACCAATTGCGTTGTCCAAGGTACAATTCGAGAGCAATCGTTTTTCGGTTCTTCCATCGATCATTTAACACGGCGACATTGGGACCGGCCTTAAGCGGCTTGAGTTGATGACGATATGGCAACTGTTCTAAGCGCTGTCACCAATCGACATCTCAAACCCGACATCGGTCTGATTATTTTGGAGATGCCGACCTTCAATTCGAGCAATGACATGTTCAGCGGTCGCGCGACCAATCGTCCGGCGAGGCGAAATTATAGTGGTTAATGGTGGGGTGACATGCTGCCCGATTTGCAGCCCGTTAAAACCAGCGATGGCAATGGTTTCAGGCACCCGGATACCTTGACGCTGGGCGTGCAACAGCGCACCGGTGGCAAGGTCGTCATTGGCAAAATGAATGGCTGTGGCGTCCGGATAATCGGCGAGCACCATATCGAGCGAGCGAGCACCGGTTTCAAATTGGCCCAAATGATTCATATCGAACAGCGGTGCGTTCAGACCAACGGCCTCAAGCTCCGCCTTGTGGCCTTCATAGCGTAATCCGGCACGGTAGTCTTGTGCTATCTGAGCAGCCACATAAACAATATTCCGATGTTTTTTCTCCAGCAGGTAGCGCGCCATACAGCGCCCAGCCGCTCGATGATCAAGCCCGATGTTAAGATCTATGGCATCACCCAATTCCATGATTTCAGCAATCGGACCGTCCCATTCTTCCAGTATCCGCTGGCAGGCGGCGTTGTGACGCAAACCGGTGATTACCACGGCCGACGGCGACCAGCCCAGAAACGTCCTGACCAGTTGGCACTCACGGTCAAGGTTGTAGTCGGTGTTGGCCAATAGGATCTGATAGCCCTGTTTTTCGAACTCACTCTGCAGACCACTAATCACTTCGATAAACACGATGTTGGACAACGAAGGTACGATGACTGCAATGAAACGGGAACTGGCTGATGCCAGGCTCCCGGCAAGCATATTGCGGACGTATCCGACCTTGTCAATCGCCGCCTCAACCCGCTCCCGCGTTGCTGGGCGCACGGAACCGGTCGAGTTTATGACCCGCGAAACCGTAATTGCCGACACTTGGGCCTCCAGAGCGACATCCGCAATGGTTGGTTGCATAACGCTTTTGCGATGTCGCCTGGATTTTTTGCTGGACGCTGGCACTTAATTTCTTCCTTGCTATTGCTTCGATACGTAGAATAATTTAATACTGATGTTAGCGCTAACATTTAATGATTAAGCATCGTTTTTTGCGGCTTGCTAAAGCTCTTCACGATGGAACTGCCACGCCACTGAGAGGGATCATTTAAGTGCCAAACAACAATTCAGTCATCGGTGTCGTTGGGTTGGGTGCCATGGGGATGGGCTCTGCTCTGGCCATGCTGGAGGCCGGGCTTTCTGTGATAGGGTGCGACATTTCCGTCAGCGCGCGCGACGTGTTCGCGGCAAAGGGTGGACGGAGCGTGGCCTCACCTGCTGAGCTGGCCGCCGAGTGCGACATAATCGTGCTGCTGGTGGTGAATGCCGAGCAGGTTGAATCTGTGTTGTTTGGTGCGGATGGCCTGGCGGCCAAGCTGGCGCCGGGTAGTCTGGTGATGCAGTGTGCGACCGTTGCCCCCAGTTACGCTCAGGCGCTGGGCATTCGCTTGGCAGAGTTAGATCTGCTGATGCTGGATTCCCCTGTCAGCGGAGGCACTGTCAAGGCAAGGGCTGGGCAACTGTCGGTAATGTCCTCCGGCGGCTCCGATGCCTACGCCAAGGGTGAAAGCGTACTGGATGCGATGTCCGCAACGGTGTACCGGTTGGGTGACAGCGCGGGTGCCGGTTCCAGCGTCAAACTGGTCAACCAGCATCTGGCCGGTGTTCATATTGCTGCGGCGGCTGAAGCAATGGCGCTGGGCATGCGTATGGGGATCGACGCCAGCACGTTGTACGAGGTCATTACCCATTCTGCCGGTAACTCCTGGATGTTTGAAAATCGCGTACCCCACATCATTAAGGGCGACTACACCCCGTTATCCGCCGTCGACATTTTCGTCAAGGATCTGAACATCGTGCATCAGACCGGTCGTGAACTGACGCTGGCGATGCCGATCGCCGCGAGTGCGCTTCAGCAGTTCACGGCGGCTAGCGGTCTCGGCTTGGGCCGCGAAGACGACTCCGCCGTGATCAAGGTCTACGAGAGATTGTCCGGAATTGAACTGCCGACAGCCAAGGCGGCGCCGGATAAGGAGACTGCTGAATGAGCCTGGTATTGGGGGCAATCGCTGACGACTTCACCGGCGCAACGGATCTGGCCAACAACCTGGTCCGTGCCGGGATGCGGACACTGCAAGTTATTGGAATACCTGGGCCTGATTTGGTACTTGAGAATATCGACGCCGTGGTGGTGGCGTTCAAGTCCCGCTCGTGCCCGGTGCGCGAGGGTGTCGACAACTCATTAGCTGCGCTGGCCTGGCTGCAAGCGCGAGGCGCCCGACAGATTTATTTCAAGTACTGCTCCACCTTTGACTCAACCGACGTCGGCAATATTGGCCCAGTCTCGGATGCATTGTTGGAGCGACTGGAGGCCAAACAAACGGTTATGGTGCCCGCGTTTCCAGCCAACAACCGTACGGTTTACCAGGGCCACCTGTTTGTCGGTGACCGGCTACTCAACGATAGCGGAATGGAACATCACCCGCTCAACCCGATGCGGGATGCGGATCTCGTGCGCACCCTGTCGCGTCAGACTGACCATAGTGTCGGTCTGCTGGCCAGGTCGGACTTGGCTGCGGGTGTTGAGGCCTCGCGGGATCGCCTGGAAGCGCTCGCGGCGCAAGGCGTGCGCCACGTAATTTGCGACACGCTCGACGAGACCGATCTTGCGACCTTGGCTGCCGTGGTGGTGGAGCTGCCGCTGGTCACGGGTGGCTCCGGCCTTGGTCAGACATTACCCTTTGAGTATCGCCGACTGGGCTGGCTTGACACCGTGGATCAGGCTGGCCGCCTTGAGCCGGCCAGCGGTGGTGCGCTGGTGCTGTCGGGTAGCTGCGCACGGGCGACTCTGATGCAGATCGAACACTTCCTGACCCGTTATGAGGGTTTTGCTCTCGATCCGCTCGCACTGGCCAAAGACGACACTCAAATCTGTCAGGCTGTGGATTTTGCCCTTCAGCGACTTGGCGGAACAGCGCCGGTACTGATTTATGCTTCCGCAACGCCGGATAAGGTCCGTCAAGCCCAAGATCAGTTGGGGGTCGCGGTCGCTGGTGAGTGCGTTGAGCGGGCGCTGGGGGTGATCGCCAGCGAGCTTGTCGTTGAGGGCGCAGGCCGTTTACTGATTGCAGGGGGTGAGACTTCCGGCGCTGTGGTGTCAGCCCTTGGTATTCGTGAACTGCGCATCGGTGACCAGATTGACCCGGGTGTGCCCTGGACTCAGACCCGCCTTCGCGACCGGCAGGCACCGCTATCACTGGCGCTCAAGTCCGGTAATTTTGGCGGTGTCGATTTCTTTTCACGGGCGTTTGAGGTGTTGTTATGAGCTCTATCAACTCCCTGCGCGACGACATCACACGCTATGGCAAATCTCTATTTGATCGGGGCTTGACGATGGGCTCCAGTGGCAATATCAGCGTGCGTCTGGACGATGGCGGTTGGCTAATGACTCCCACCAATGCTTGCCTAGGGTGGCTTGATCCAGCTCGCATCTCACAGCTGGATCGTCATGGCCAACTGGTGGCAGGAGATCTCCCCACCAAGGAAAGTTTTTTGCATCAGGCCATGTATGGAGAACGGCCGCAATCAGGTGCCATTGTACATCTACACTCAACCCATTCGGTGGCGGTTTCCTGCCTACCGGATGTTGATCCTCACGATTGTATTCCGCCCTTGACCGCTTATTACGTAATGCGAGTTGGCAAGTTACCGCTGGTGCCATATCACATTCCCGGAGATGTAACCCTGGGTGATGCGGTGAAGGGCTTGGCGGGTCAGCACAGTGCCGTGTTGCTGGCCAATCACGGCCCGGTAGTGGCGGGCAAGTCGCTGGAAGCTGCGGTTTATGCCACCGAAGAACTTGAAGAAACCGCAAAGCTTTTCTTGCTGCTGCGGGGCCAGAATCCCCGTTGCCTAACCGACGACCAGATCCAGGAGCTGGAAGCGCGCTTTCCTCGCAGCTGAAATTGTTAAAGGACTCGACATGATACGACTGGCCGCTAACTTAAGTATGTTGTTCACCGAGCATAAGTTTATTGAACGTTTCTCGGCTGCCGCCGCAGCGGGTTTTCGTGGTGTCGAGTATCTCTTCCCCTATGAGTTCGAAGCCAATGAGCTGAGAGCCGCGCTGGATAAGAATAAACTAACCCAGGTGCTTTTTAACTTGCCACCGGGGAATTGGGAAGCCGGCGAGCGAGGCCTTGCAAGTTTGCCCGGGCGTGAGCAGGAGTTTCGCGATTCCGTGACTCAGGGCATTCATTACGCCGAGGCACTGAATTGTCCGCAAGTGCACGCCATGGCTGGCCTGATGCCGGCGGACGCGACCGATGAGGTTTGCGAGGCGTACCTGATGACCTACGTAAAAAACCTGCGCTACGCCGCCGGGAAACTGGCCAAAGTCGGCAAGACCCTGCTGATTGAACCCATTAATGGTCGCGATATGCCCGGATTTTTCCTGCAACGCCAAGCCCAGGCAGCGGACATACTGGCGCGTGTTGGGGCAGATAACCTGCGAGTGCAGTTTGATATCTACCATTGCCAGATCACTGAGGGTGACCTGATCCGGAATCTGGAAGCCCAGTTCCCACACATCGGCCACATCCAGGTTGCTGGCGTCCCCGAGCGGCATGAACCAGATTCGGGTGAAGTGAATTATCCGTCGATTCTGAGCCACTTGGACAGCCTCGGTTACCAGGGCTGGGTGGGGTGCGAGTACCGGCCGGCCGGCAGCACGCGGGCCGGATTGCGCTGGGGCGAAGAGTACGGGCTGACAACCTAAAAAGCCCCGATGATCGATCCGGCAACAACACATATCGAACGCAAGAAAACATTCATAACAATAAGGAAATAGTCATGCACGTACTGATCACGGGTGCTGCCGGTTTTCTTGGTCAACGCCTGACGCGAGCGCTGGTTGTTCGCGGCGAACTCAGCGGTCAGCGGCTAACGCAAATCACTCTGATCGATCAGGTGAAGCCTGAGGTGCCCACGAGCTCATCTCCTGAAGCTTCCAGTCATGCCATCGATATTACTTTGCCCGGCGCGCTGGATGCTGTTCTGGACGAGCGTCCTGATGTCATTTTCCATCTCGCTGCTGTGGTCAGCTCTGCCGCCGAGGCTGATCTGGATCTGGGCTTAGCAGTCAACTTTGACGCCACCCGGACATTGCTGGAAGGGTGCCGATTGCGTGGGTTATCAACCACACGACTAATCTTGGCCAGCTCGGTGGCAGTCTATGGGGGCGACCTGCCCGAAGTGCTTGACGACCTGACGGCCCTGACGCCACAAAGCTCGTACGGTACTCAAAAAGCCATGAGTGAACTTCTCATTAATGACTATAGTCGTCGCGGACTGGTCGATGGTCGGGTGTTGAGATTGCCAACTATTGTGATCCGCCCCGGGCTTCCTAATGCGGCAGCGTCCAGCTTTGCCTCCAGCATCCTGCGTGAACCGCTTAGCGGAAAGGACGCAGTGTGTCCCGTGTCAGTTGACCTTGAGCTATTCGTGATGTCACCGAGAAGGGTGATCGACGCATTGATACATGGCGCTGAGATATCCGGCCGTGATCTGGGTAGCCGACGTAGTCTTATGCTGCCGGGCATCACCGTACGCGTAGCCGAGATGCTGGAAAGCCTGCGTCAGGTTGGCGGCGACGAGTCTCTAGCTCGCGTACAGCATAAGCCCGATGCAGGTATTGAAGCTATTGTTGCCAGTTGGCCCGGACAGTTTAATAACCACCGTGCTAACGCGCTGGGATTTAGAGGCGACAGCGATTTTCGCGAAATTATCGAGGCCTTCCTCGATGAGCGCGACAAGACCCTTTGACCGTAAGTCAGGGGGAATCATAAGTGTGTAACCGCAACTCAAAGGATCAACAATGAAAACAAAATCCCTAAGACGCATGCTTTCACTTTCCATGGGTGGCTTCACGGCTGCGTTGGCCTTGATGACGATCAACGCTCAGGCACAACAAACCATTAATCTGGGACATACCTTATCGGACAGTTCTCATTACTCAGTAGGTGCTGACGCGTTCAAGGAAACTCTGGAACGCCTGAGTGACGGCGAATTCAAAGTTCTCGAGCACCCCTCTGGGTCCCTCGGTGGCGAGCGCGCCATGATTGAGGGGCTGCAGATCGGAACCGTCGATGTAGTGATTACCTCCACCGGGCCGCTGGGTAACTTTGTACCGGAAACCTATGTACTGGATCTGCCGTTTCTGTTCAAGAGCTACGAGCAGGCCCGTTGTGTCCTGGATGGCGATATCGGTCAGTCCCTGCTTGACAAGATGAGCGAGAATAATCTTGTGGGTCTAGCCTGGTCAGAAAACGGATTCCGTCATATTACTAACAGTAAGCACCCAATCAGGACGCCTGAGGATTTGGCCGGCCTGAAGATTCGTACCATGGAGAACAAAGTACACATGGAAGCGTTTAAGCAAATGGACGCTCATCCCACGCCGATGGCGTTCCCAGAGGTGTTTACTGCGCTGCAGCAGGGCACTGTGGATGGTCAGGAAAACCCTAGTACGGTGATCGTGGCCACCAAGTTCTGGGAGGTTCAAGATTACCTTTCACTCACTGGCCATGTTTATTCGCCAGCGATCGTCTTGGCTTCTCCGATATTGCTGGACAGCCTGACCGATGAGCAGCGCGGCTGGTTTTTCAAGGCCGCTAAAGCCTCTGCAGCGGCCACCCGTGCCGAAGTATCTCGCCTTGAGCGAGACGGCGTGAAGCTGCTTCGTGACAAAGGCATGGAGGTCGAAACCGATATCGACAAGGCGCCATTCCAGAAGGCGGCGGAGCCCGCGTACAAAATATATACAGATCAGTATGGCAGCAAGATGTTGGACCTTATCCAGGCTAGCGATTGCTGAGTAAGCTGTCACGTCAGCAACAGCCCGGTGTTAACGATACCGGGCTGTTAACACCACAGGACCATCACTATGGTGAATCATTTCCTGCAATTTGAACGCTGGACCACCCGGTTGTCCATGTTGGCAGCGATGGCCATGCTGATCATTTCGGTGTCCCTCGGCTTTTATCAGGTGGTGACCCGGTTTTTTCTGGACGCGCCCTCAACTTGGTCTGAAGTTATCTCTCGCTCCGCTATGATCTGGTGTGTCCTTCTAGGCGCGGCCGCCGGCTTTCGTGGGGGCATGATGATGTCGGTCGAAGTGATCTACAGATTGTTGCCAAAACGGCGCCTGATCTGGCTAGAAACATTCGTTGCCCTGAGTTGTGTCATCGTGTTTTTGGTATTGGTCTACTATGGTACAGCTATGACTTGGCGTGTCCGTTCGCAGATGTTGTCAGGCCTTGGGGTTTCTATTGGCTGGGTTTACGCTGCTATGCCCACTGGTGCGCTATTCGCACTAGTCGCTATTGTGGCCCGGTTGATAGCACAGGCTATGGGGTTTGAGGACATAGGGCCGGTAGATAGTGAAGTGCCGACCGATGAAACCGTATCGACAGAACCGGTCGAGTCGCATTCAGGACTGGCACCAGACGAATCTGTACGGGGAGTCAAGTCATGAATGCTGCGATTGGACTGTCCCTGATCATACTGTTCAGCCTGGGTGTGCCGATCGCGGTGTCGATAGTGCTTGCCTCGATTATTGGTATTGAGTTTTTCTCACGATTGCCCCTCCTGCTGGTGCCTCAGCAGATGTTTATCGGCCTCGATAACTTCCCACTAATGGCCATTCCCTTCTTTATTCTTGCCGGGAACCTGATGGCTGCGGGCGGAATTTCCCGGCGCCTTGTGGACCTCGCTAAGTCAATGGTCGGCGGCCTGCAGGGTGGGCTGGCGATGACTTGCGTACTCACCTGTATGATGTTCGCAGCGGTATCTGGTTCCAGTGTGGCGACAACCTTCGCCATCGGCTCCATTTTGATTCCGGCGATGGTTAAGCACGGATATCCTCGCCCGCTGGCAGCCTCTATCCAAGCTTCCTCCGCAGAATTGGGCGTACTTATTCCGCCATCTATTCCGCTTATTTTGTACGGGGTAAGCACTGACACTTCTATTGGTAAGCTGTTTATAGCGGGCATCGGCCCGGGTCTGCTTATCGGCGGTGCATTGCTGCTGTTCCTCTATCTGTTTTGCAAAGTCCGGGGCTATGGCTTGCGTGATCATGAAGATCGCCAAGTCTTTCCTATTGCTCTGAAACGCGCTTGGATAGCCATGCTTATGCCGGTGGTCGTGATTGGTGGAATCTATGGCGGTGTCTTCACTCCGACAGAAGCATCCGCTGTGGCAGTGGTTTATGCGGTTATCGTGGGCGGGTTTATATACCGGGAGCTGGACCTCAAGGAGTTGATACCAATCTTGCGCCACAGCGTTATTTCCACATCAGCCGTGATGTTGATCATTGCGGCGGCATCATTGTTTAGTTTTCTGATCAGCCGTTCCGGACTGCCAAATGAAGTCGCCGGTTGGGTCACTGTGGTGTTTGACAGCCAAATTTCGTTCTTGCTAGCGGTAAACGTCATGCTGTTGATTGTGGGGATGTTTATTGAGACCTCCGCTGCGATTCTGGTACTTGCGCCGATTTTCACCCCAATTGCGGTACAGTACGGGATTGATCCAGTGCATTTCGGGCTGATCGTCGTGGTGAACTTGGCGCTCGGTATGTTTACCCCACCGTTGGGGGTTAATCTATTTGCCGCCTGCGCGGTGGCCAAGCTATCGGTTGATCAGCTATTGCCATGGCTGATGCGTTTTGTGCTGGTGGTACTAGCCTGCTTGATCGCCATTACGTACATGCCATGGATCTCGATGGGGCTGGTCGACCTGCTTTATTGATGGCAACGACAAGGAAAAACACCATGCAGTTCCTACCTCAGATGCCGCCGAGCCGGGCGTTGATCGGTGGCGACTGGGTCGTGACCCAGGCGACCCTGGATGTGGAGTCGCCGTCAAACGGGCGTCTCATCTCCCGCATCGCACGCTGCCAGGCTTCAGAGGTAGATGGGGCGGTCAGGGCCGTCGCCGACGCCTTTTCCGGGCGAGTGGCTCATGTCCTTCGCCGCGATCATCGAGGCTGATCACGAGCGGCTCGCTGCCCTGGAGTGCGTCGATACCGGCAAGTCGGTGACCCAGGCGCGCGGCGATGTCGGCGCCTGTGCCCGTTACTTCCGGTTCTACGGCGGTGCGGCGGATAAGCTACACGGCGAGACGATACCCTTCGAAAACGACTTCGCGGTAATGACTTGGCGCGAGCCTTATGGGGTCTGCGCGCAGATCATCCCTTGGAACTATCCCACGCAGATTTTCGGCCGCTGTGTGGCAGCGGCTCTGGCTGCGGGTAATAGCGTGGTACTTAAACCGGCGGAAGAGGCCTGTCTCAGCGTGCTGCGCTTGGCCGAGCTGGCCGTGGAGAACGGTCTGCCGGCAGGCGTGCTCAATGTCGTCCCTGGTCTGGGACTCGAGGCCGGTGCCGCTTTAGCGGCACATCCAGACATCGAACACCTCTCGTTCACGGGCTCGCCCGAGACC
Source organism: Marinobacter sp. M1C (assembly GCF_023314135.1). Classification (NCBI taxonomy): domain Bacteria; kingdom Pseudomonadati; phylum Pseudomonadota; class Gammaproteobacteria; order Pseudomonadales; family Marinobacteraceae; genus Marinobacter; species Marinobacter sp. M1C. The sequence continues at coordinate 3,727,482 of NZ_CP092289.1, read as the reverse complement.
GGCACTCTGGCGGCTCAAGCGGCGGCCGTGCATCATGTCCCGGTCACCATGGAACTGGGCGGAAAGTCACCACAGATCGTTTTCGCAGATGCCGATTTGGAAGTTGCCTTGGAGGCGATAGTGCGGGGCATCATCCAGAATGCCGGACAGACCTGCTCCGCAGGGAGCCGTTTGCTGGTCCAGCGTGAGATAGCCGAGGTCTTCTTGAGCCGTCTCGCAGAGCGCTTCTCCGCTCTGAGCTGCGACGCTGGCGAAGCGGATGCCGACTGCGGCCCGCTGATCAACGCTCGCCAGAAGTCCCAGCTGGAAGCATGTCTTGAGAGGGCTCGCGCGGACGGCGTCCGCGCCTTGGCTTGCGGGCGACTGGCGAAAGGGGCCTCGAAAGAGGGGCACTTCGTGGTGCCGCAGCTTCTGGTTGAGATCCCTGAGGGACACGAAGTGCTGCGTGAGGAGCTGTTTGGGCCGGTACTGGCCGTGCAGCACTTCGAAGACGAAGCCGAGGCTATGGTGCTGGCCAATTGTACCGATTTCGGTCTTTGCGCTGGCATTTGGACACGCGATGGCGGACGTCAGTTGCGTCTGGCCAAAGGCGTGCGCAGTGGCCAGGTGTTTATCAACAATTATGGTGCCGCAGGTGGGATCGAGCTGCCGTTCGGCGGCGTCGGACGCTCCGGACATGGGCGCGAAAAAGGCTTTGAAGGCTTGAAAAGCTATACTCGGATTAAGACTGTCGCCATTCGACATGGGTGAGGGGTGGCGGGTCACTCAAACTAGGAGACATACTATGACGCAATCGTTGCGTATCGGCTTGGTCGGCGTGGGCCTAATGGGGCACGGTATCGCTCGCAACATTCTCAAGGCCGGGCACCGACTCGACTTTATGGATCATCCTGGTAATCAGCCGGTGGATGATCTGCTGGCCGCGGGCGCAACCTCTAGGGCATCCGGGCGCGAAGTGGCCGAAGCGGCAGAGGTAGTGCTGCTCTGCGTGACCGGTTCGCCTCAGGTCGAGGCGGCACTATTCGGGCCGGATGGAGTGCTGGAGGGTTTGGCGTTGAAGAGCGCGGTGATCGACTGCTCTACGGCCTTGCCGAGTTCGACCGAGCGAGTGGCTGAGCGTATAGCCGCGGCCGGTGGGCGTTTTATGGATGCTGCCATGACCCGGACGCCCAAGGAGGCGGAGGCGGGGCGCCTGAACCTGATCGTCGGGGCCTCCCCGGAGCTTTTCGCGGAGCTGAGGCCGCTACTTGCATGCTTTGCCGAGAATATCACCCATGCCGGCGATGTGGGGGCTGGGCACACCCTAAAGTTACTGCACAACTTCGTATCATTGGGTTTCTCGGCGGTGCTGGCCGAGGCCGCGGCGGCGTCGCGTCGGGCAGGGATTGACGATGCTGCTTTTCTCGAAGTAGTGGGTAAGGGCGGCGGCGGCGGTGTCGTCTTTGATCGCCTGCGTCCCTTCATCGCGTCCGACGACCCATCCGGTTTCAATTTCAGCGTGGCCAATGCCACTAAGGACCTAGGTTATTACCGCGCCATGACCGGTGAGTTGGGGGCTCGCCGCTTGGTCGCAGAGGCCGTCGAGGCGCTGTATACGGGTGTCCATGATCAGGACCTGACGGTGCCGGAAATCATCCGCGTCCTAGCGGATGAGAAATGATGGACGGATGCGCTGCTGTTGAGTCTGACGACCTGTGGTTTCGTGCTTGGTAATCAGTACGCCAAGGCGGGTAACATCCTTCTTATCCCTGCAGGAGCGCCGCTGATCGCTGCTCTGCTGTCCCGGCTGATCTTCGCCGAGCGATCACCGGACTTGGCTAGCGATTGGAATCTGCATGCTGGGTATTGTGTTGGTCGTGCTCGATGGTAGCGGGATAGGGTCTTGGGTGGGCAACCCCTTTGTCCTCATGGCTGCCGCCACCTTGGCGCTCAACTTCACGCTCTGCCGGAACGCTTCTACTTTCGATGTCTCACCGAGAAGATGAGCGAACTGATGGCGAGGTATCACGGAGGCCCATCGAGCGCGTTTTACTCAGAGCCTGCATCCGCTCCCTATTTCAATTCCTGCCAATTATACCGTACCTGACCGGTCTGCTGTTATCGGCGGATCAGGCTCTAAGCCCGCCCGCTGCCTCATTTCCAGCCGCCGTTCGTAGAGGCTCTTGGCCAGCAGAGTGCCCAATACTAGCCCACCACCGAGCAGGGCCACTGACGCGGGCTTTTCACCCAAGACCCACCAAGCCAACAGCGTGCCCAGCACCACTTCCAGCAGCAACAGTAAGCCCACTTCGGCGGCGGGCAGATACAGTGGCCCACGCTGCAGCAGCGTCACGCCACAGGGAACAATGACCAAGCAGAGCAAAACGACCACGGCGAGCTGGCTCCTCTCTGGCAGTGCCGGTTCGTTGCCCGCAAGCCAAAACAGTCCAGCGACGCTACCGATAATAATGCCGTTAAATACCAGCATCGGGCTCATATCAATGCCCGGGCGAGTGCGGCACAGGGTAAAATTAATCGCTAAGGTAGTCGCCGCCATCAAGGCGAAAGCGTTGCCTATCCAGGAACCTGCGTCTGCGTCATCCAAAGCGATCATCGCGATACCGACCATACATAGCCAAATCGCCAGCCACGTTCTCCTGGGTAAACGCTCTTTAAGGATGATCCAGGAGAGGACGGCAGCGATTAACGGCGAACTGGCCAGTATCATCAACACGTTGCCCGCCTTGGTGTACTGATTACCAAGCACAAAACCACAGGTCGTCAGACTGAACAGCAGCGCGACGGCGATGCCGGTCCAGCCGCAGCGACGATAGGCTGCCAGCGTTCCACGACCATAGCGCAGCAGAGCGATCAGCAAAAAGCCTAATGCCGAGAGGAAGCCGCGCCACATCAGTATCTCCGCATCGGGCAGGTCGGCCACCTTGATAAGCAAGGCATCAGGCGCCATTATCAACGCTCCGCCGCCGGTAAACAGCAGGCCCTGCTGGCGATGCGACAAGGCACTCAAACGGTTCATTTTAGTGATTATCCCTCGGCGGATGCTGGCGGGGCGCATCGCGATACTTGGTCGCTGGCGCCAACTTCATACCGCGATCCAGCGGCCTCATGCCCTCCCACACCGCATCTACAATCCGCGTGCCAGTATCGTAGGGTACCTTCGCCCGCTCGTTATAAAGCGCAGGTATCACCGCCGAGCCAGGCAGCTTAATGCCAAATACTTCGGCCATCGTTTTGTATTGCCCAAGCGAAGGCGCTGAATCGCTGGCTCGGGAAAGGAACTCTACATAGTCGATATCGCCCTCCGCCAGGCGCTTTCGTAGCTCCCAGATAATCGTTCCCGAGCTCAACCGCCCGGCACCGTGCCAACCGTTTAGCATCGGCTCGCCGGAGAGCACTTCCACTAAACTCAAATAGGTCAGATTAGGATCCAGCGTGGCGGTTGGCCGCCGCACGTTCTCATGGATAGGGTGCAAGGGGAATTCGAACGGCACGCCACCTGCGGCGCGAATGCCGTTTTTAACCTGCTTAACCAAATCGATGTGATGGCGGTTACACGGGGTTAAAACAGGCCCTGACTGACAAATACCAGTAATCGGCGTCCCGCTAGTCAACTCACCTAGCGTGATGCCGTAATTGAGATAGCGCCCGATGCAAAGCATCGTGGTACCGAGGTGGTCGGGATTATCGAACCAGTAACGTGAACGCAACTGCTCAGGTGTTGTTCGGGGAAAATTTGCCATGGTTCCCGTCCACGCCCAAAATAAAGATTAAATAATCCCCCTGAAACCTATCGGAGAGTCGATTACAGTACGCTCTCTTCACTGCGGCGTCGATACATACGAAAATAAAGGTATGTCAACAATGGTGAAGGATTAGTTTTGGATTCTGGGTGGCTGAGCGAATGACTCGGATGAGCACTGCGGACAGGCGGTTGGCTATATGACTGAGAGAGATAGCATAGCTCGGCATTACGTCGCACACAATGGGCTCGAAGAAGTCGGCACCAACAAGGCTGTTGTAGCGGGCTAACGTTCTGTCAATGATGTTCTGCTCTGTAAGATCCAAATATTGTCTCTCATGAGAGTTTGCAGGAGTTCCGTGAGCAGTGCTCGGTAATCCCCCCGAGAAACCAAGGTGTTGTCATGACCGGTTGAATGCACCCCCTTTAAAAATGGGGGGATTACCGTCTGATCTTGCTTGAGTTCCAGGCTTTGATGGATTTCCATCAATACGGTCTCAATAGAAGGAAAGGTAGCCATACATTTCTCCTTGGTTGGTGATGGCTCCATCCTTGTCGAAATTGGTAGCGCTATCACTGAAAAGTGGCGTACCCCCTTCCTTTATTTGAACTCGGTAGGGTGAGAAGGGGGGTACGGCGGATTTCATACTGGGAAGATTTGATGCCTGACATTCTGGCTCCTCGATCAATCGATAGGAGCTTTTATGAGTCTAACCTCACATTCCGTAGCCGTTGTCGTCAATTGGCACCTGACTGAGGCATGTGATTTCTCATGCCGATATTGTTATGCCCATTGGGAGCGCGCTGAAAGCATAAAGGACTTAATCAGAGAGGAACATCAGGTTCGTGCCTTGGTAACAGAGCTTGGACGATTCTTCCGTTCTGATGGCGCCGCCAGAAAGTTTGGATTCTACGGTGTCGATCCACGTTTGAACGTCGCAGGTGGGGGAGCCTTTGCTCGTTCCTTCGGCAGTGCAGACAGCTGTGCACCGCGCGCTCCGAATTGGTCTTCGGACTTCTTTGATTACCAACAGCTCGTTTTTGACTGAGGAGCTTTGTAAATCACTAGCTCCCGGCCTGGATATGCTCGGGGTCAGTATCGACTCCGGACAATCCGACATCAACAACCTTATCGGGAGAGTTGATAGTCAGGGCCGGTTCCTGGATTTGGGCTCTCTCAGCAGCTCTTTCGAGGTTCTGAGGCGGTGTAATCCTGCACTAACGGTGAAACTGAATACCGTGGTTAATCGGCTGAACTGGAAGGATGACCTCTCAAGTGTTGTTGGCTTAATACAGCCCAAGAAATGGAAAATTCTTAGGGCGCTGCCGGTTATTGATCAATCGACAAACGTTACGGACGACCAGTTCCGGGCTTTTGTGGATCGTCACTCGGCTTATCGATCAATCGCGGTGGTTGAGGATAACCAGGACATGCAGGAGTCGTACATTATGTTTGATCCTCAGGGGCGCTTTTTCCAGAACTCGCCATGTTCAGCGGGGTATCAGTACAGTCAGCCTATTCTGGAGGTTGGCGCTGAAAAAGCGTTTGAGCAGGTGAGCTTCAATCCCGAGCGGTTTCTTTCACGGTATTCGAAGGAAGCCGGGGGCGCTGCATGAAGTTCTCTTCGGATAAGGACATTAATCGGTTTGCGAAACATTTGGTTCGCGATGGCTGGAGAGCCGTCCAGAAAACTTCTACCGCGCAGACTCCTAGGTGTATTCCGTAAGAGGTATTTTAATTACTTTTGAATAATCTAATCTGTACAGCAAATACCGCCAGCGGGGTCATGTTGTGAGTATCCGTTTCAGCAATATCGTAAATCTGATTGTCATGGCGTTGGTACTGGCACTGCTCGCAGGCGTCACCCATGTAAAAGCCGACCCCGTTGACAAATACCAGCCGGTTGCCGGTCGCCAAGTAATCACGCAAACCCTGCCCCAGGTCACCGAAGTGCGCCCCCGCGAAAGCAATCGCGCCATTGGCGAGCTCTTCGCCGGCGAAGAATTGGTGGGCTACACCTACCAAAGCCTCGACTTCGTGCAAACGCCCGCCTATTCCGGCAAACCCCTGAACATTCAGGTATTGATGAATACCGACGGCGAAATCCTTAAAACTCGCGTGATTCATCACTCCGAGCCGATTCTGCTGATCGGTATCCCGGAGTACAAACTGCACGACTTTACCGACCAGTACACCGGCCTAAAAGCGGATCAGCGGGTTACTGTGGGCGGCAACACCAACGAGCGCAAGGTAGCGGTAGACGGCCTGTCCGGCGCTACCGTCACGGTGATGGTGGTGAACGAAGTCATTATGCGCACGGCCCACAGAGTTGGCGTAGAACTTGGCCTGGTGGAAGGTGCCGGCATCAAGCGGCCACCCATTGCCGAGGTTAATAACGAGCAGTTTCAGCAAGCTAACTGGCAGCAACTGACGGGTGATGGCTCCATTCGCCGCCTGCTGCTGACCCGTGGCCAAGTGGATGACTCGTTCAAAGGCAGCGACGCGGAAGGCGTAGATGCCGCCGCTCCCGATCAGCGTGAAGACCCATTAATAGACCTGTATACAGCCTATTTGGACGCCCCCACCATTGGCCGCAATCTACTGGGTGAAAGCCAGCACGAATGGCTGAATTCTCTGTTGAAAGAAGGCGAACACGCTATTGCGGTGATGGCCAGCGGCTCCTATTCGTTCAAGGGCTCCGGCTATGTGCGCGGCGGCATTTTCGACCGCATTCAGATTCGTCAGTTTGGTGACACCTTCAACTTCCGCGATCTCGATTTTTATCGTTTAAGCGATGTGTACAGCGAGGGAATGCCGGACTTTTCCGAAATGGCAATCTTCATCATTCGCCAGCAATACAACTTCGATCCGGGCACGCCCTGGACCCTCGAACTGACGGTAAAACGCCAGACCGGCCCGCTGGACAGCAAATTCCAGGTGTTCCCGCTGGAGTACCAGCTACCCGAGCAGTATTACACCCGTGCGAACGTTGTGGTCAGCCAGGAAGAATGGCTGGAAACCCAACCCATGTGGGTTCAGGTGTGGTACCAGAAGCAGTTCCAGATTGTGGTTTTGGGCGCGGGCATATTGGTGCTGCTGTTTGTTCTGTTCTTCCAGGACTGGCTGGTAAAGCGGCCCAACTTAACCCGCTGGATTCGCCACGGCTTTCTTACCTACACCCTGTTCTTTATTGGTTGGTACGCCCTAGGGCAGCTGTCCATCGTAAACGTACTAACGTTTGTACACAGCTTCATGTCTGGCTTTAGTTGGCAGACGTTCTTGATCGACCCGATCATGTTCATATTGTGGGCAGTGGTGGCGGGCATTGTGTTGCTTTGGGGCCGCGCGGTTTATTGCGGTTGGCTGTGCCCGTTCGGTGCGCTGCAAGAGTTGCTGAATGAAATCGCCCGCAAGCTAAAAATACCTCAGTACAACGTGCCGTTTGCCGTGCACGAACGCCTATGGGCCATCAAGTACATCATTCTGCTGGTGCTTTTCGGTGTGTCGCTGGAATCCATGGCGATGGCAGAAAGGCTGGCGGAAATTGAACCTTTCAAAACGTCTATCACTCTGCATTTTGCCCGCTCCTGGCCGTTTGTGCTCTACGCGGTGGTGTTGCTGGTGATCAACCTGTTCACTCGCAAGGTGTATTGCCGCTACCTGTGCCCGCTGGGCGCCGCGCTGGCGCTGCCCACCAAACTGCGGGTATTCGACTGGCTCAAGCGCCGCAAGGAATGTGGCACCCCCTGCCGCCTGTGCGAAAAAGAGTGCGAGGTACAGGCCATTCACCCAGACGGCACCATCAATTTCATGGAATGCCACTACTGCCTGGACTGCCAGGTAACTTATTTCGACGACAACAAGTGCCCGCCGTTGATCGTGAAGCACCGCGGCAAGCGCCGTGGCCAAAATTCGCCGGGGCGCCCGGAACAGATTCCAGTTGTCGAAGTGAAATGAAAAGCAGTGCCATAACGAAAAAAGTACAACCCCCAAAACTGAAACGGAGTTGAGCATCATGAGCAAAGACCATGAGAAGAATCAAAAAGAACTGGCGAAAACAGAACACTCCGGCCTGAGCCGCCGGCGTTTTCTGGGGGCCACCGCAGTGGCGGGTGTTGCGGGTGTGGCTGGCCTTGGCGGTGCAGTCATGAGCAGTGAGGCGTTTGCAGCCGCGGCCAAAAAAGCACGCAACAACATTGACGTGGGCCCGGGCGAGTTGGATGAGTACTACGGTTTCTGGAGCGGTGGCCACCAGGGCGAAGTGCGGATAATGGGTATACCGTCTATGCGCGAGCTGATGCGTATTCCGGTGTTCAACGTGGATTCGGCAACCGGATGGGGCCTGACCAACGAAAGCAAAGACGTACTGGGTCACGACAACAAATTCCTGAACGGCGATTGTCACCACCCGCACATCTCTATGACTGACGGCCGTTACGATGGTAAGTATCTGTTCATCAACGACAAAGCCAACACTCGCGTAGCCCGCATCCGTCTGGACATCATGAAGTGCGATAAGATTACCCACGTTCCTAACGTGCAGGCCATTCACGGTTTGCGTCTGCAGAAAGTGCCTTACACAAAATACGTGTTCTGCAACGCAGAATATGTGATTCCGCACCCGAACGATGGCAGCGATTTCTCGATGGAGAACAGCTACACCATGTTCAACGCCCTGGATGCGGAAACCATGGAAATGGCCTGGCAGGTGATTGTCGACGGCAACCTGGACAACACTGACGCTGACTACACCGGCAAATACGCGGCCTCTACCTGCTACAACTCAGAGAAAGCGAAAGATCTGGCCGGTACTATGCGCAACGACCGCGACTGGGTGGTGGTGTTTAACGTTGAACGCATCGAGCAAGCGGTTAAAAACGGCGACTTCAAAACTCTGGGCGACTCCAAAGTGCCCGTGGTGGATGGCCGCAGCAAATCCCCGTTGACCCGCTACATTCCGGTGCCGAAGAACCCGCACGGCGTGAACACGTCGCCGGATGGCAAGTACTTCATTGCTGCCGGCAAGCTGTCGCCAACCTGTTCTGTGATTGCCATCGACAAACTGGACGATGTGTTTGACGACAAAATCGAGCTGCGTGACGTGATTGTCGCCGAACCGGAGCTTGGCCTTGGGCCTCTTCACACCACGTACGATGGCCGCGGTAACGCCTACACCACGCTGTTTATCGACAGCCAGGTGGTGAAGTGGAACATTGCAGACGCCATCAAGCATTACAACGGTGAAGACGTAAACTACCTGCGCCAGAAGCTGGATGTGCATTACCAGCCAGGCCACAACCACGCGTCCTTGACGGAATCCCGCGATGCCGATGGCAAGTGGCTGGTGGTGCTGTCGAAGTTCTCGAAAGACCGTTTCCTGCCGGTTGGGCCTTTGCACCCGGAGAACGATCAGCTGATCGATATTTCTGGCGATGAAATGAAACTGGTTCACGACGGCCCGGCCTTCGCCGAACCACACGATTGCATTATGGTGCGTCGTGATCAGATCAAAACCAAGAAAATCTATACCCGTGACGATCCGTACTTCGCCAGCGCCCGCGCCCAGGCCGAGAAAGACGGTGTCACGCTGGAAGGCGATAACAAGATTATCCGCGACGGTAAAAAAGTGCGGGTTTATATGACGTCGGTGGCGCCTATGTACGGTACAACCGAGTTCACGGTGAAGCAGGGTGATGAGGTTACGGTGTATGTGACCAACCTGGACACCATTGAGGATGTGACTCATGGCTTTTCGGTGGTGAATCACGGTGTGAGCATGGAGATCAGTCCGCAGCAGACGTCGTCGGTGACGTTCGTGGCTGATAAACCAGGTGTGCATTGGTACTACTGCAACTGGTTCTGTCACGCTCTGCATATGGAGATGACGGGTCGGATGTTGGTCGAAAAGGCCTGATTAAGTGGTTTGGCCGGAGCCCTGTAATGGGGCTTCGGCTTTTTACAATGTTTCGGAGGAATATGACACTGGAAGAACGCTTTTCAAAACACGCTCAAGCACATCCATGTGGCGCTTGAGCTCCGCCATCCATGGCTCCGCACAGTTTTGAAAAGCGTTCTTCCAGTGTCATACCCAACTTTGGCGAGTGTTAGCCATATTGAGAACTGATTTGATGCACCAAATTTTGCGTTTAGTGGCGGTCCTGACCGTCGCTTTGCTATCGCTAACCGCACAAGCGAATATCCAGCAACAGCTAGATGCGCTGGAACCGGGGGTGGTTTTTGAGCTACCACCTGAACAGGTTCCACCGATCGTTATCCGGGTGGCGAATGTGACGGTTCGCTGCCATGCCGATACGGTGATTGATGGCGGCGGTGAGGGCAATGCGGTGTTGATTGAAGCCGTCGGCGTTACGTTCAGTGGCTGCAGAGTGCGTAACTGGGGCTCGGATTTGAATGAGTTGGATGCGGGGGTTTTTGTGGCCCGTGAGGCGCGTGGCGTTACGGTTGCGGACAACAACTTGCAGGGTTCGGCCTTTGGCGTGTGGCTGGATGCCACGCCGGATGCGACGGTTATTGGTAATGTGATTCGTGGCAATGCCAGTATGCGTTCCAACGATCGGGGTAATGGTATTCATTTGTTCAACACCCAAGGCGCGTTGATTGAAGGCAATGACATTCGCCAGACCCGCGATGCGATTTATATTGAAACCTCTAACCACAACCGCATTCGCAATAACGTGATGGTCGATTTGCGCTACGGCATTCACTACATGTATTCGATGGACAACCTGCTGGAAAACAACGTTACCCGTAACACGCGCACCGGTTATGCGTTGATGCAGAGCAAGCGGCTGACGGTGCTGAATAATCGTTCCGAGAACGATGAGAATTACGGTATTTTGATGAATTTTATTACCCAGTCCGAGTTGCGGGGCAATGTGGTTACCGGTGTGTCGAAGGGGCAGTTTGCCGGAGCGGCGATGTCGGGTGCCGAGGGTAAGGCGGTGTTTATTTACAACTCTCTGTACAACACCTTTACCGATAACGTGTTTGCCAACAGCAATATTGGCATTCACTTAACCGCAGGCTCAGAAGACAACACCATGTTCAACAATGCCTTCGTGAATAACCAGCGTCAGGTGAAGTATGTGGCCACCCGCACCCAGGAGTGGTCGAAAGATGGCGTGGGTAATTACTGGAGTGACTATCTGGGCTGGGATCGAAATCAGGATGGCACCGGCGACGTTCCTTACGAGCCTAATGACAACGTCGATCGTCTGTTGTGGACCTATCCGGAAGCCAAGGTGCTGATGTTCAGCCCGGCGGTGGATACCCTGCGCTGGGTGCAGGACGCGTTCCCGGTGATCAAGGCCGCCGGGGTGCAGGATTCCCATCCGCTGATGTATCCACCTGAGCCTGAACGTGTTCCATCGGCTGTTTCTAACCCGAATTCTGCGGAGCCGCAATGAGCTGTTTTCGTCTTGAAAATGTCAGTTACCGTTACGACAAAGCCCCCGTGCTGCAGGGTGTGGATTTGCGCCTGGAGCCTGGGGAAATTCTGGGCCTGTTTGGCCATAACGGTGCCGGTAAAACCACCACCATCAAGCTGGTTCTTGGTCTGATGCAGCCGGCAGGGGGTTCTTTGTCGGTGCTGGACGGCAACGCGGGTGACCCACAGGTGACTCGGCACATCGGCTATTTGCCGGAAAACGTGATGTTCTACCCGCAGCTGACCGGCCGTGAAATTCTGGCGCACTTCGCTCGCTTAAAGGGCGCAGACTTGCGCCAGGTGCCAGAGTTGCTGACTCAGGTTGGGTTAGACGACGCCATAAACGCACGGGTAAAAACTTACTCGAAAGGCATGCGCCAACGCTTGGGCCTGGCGCAGGCGTTATTGGGAAAGCCCAAGCTGTTGGTGTTGGACGAGCCCACGGTGGGGCTTGATCCAGTCGCGACCGCCGACCTGTATCGGCTGTTGCGCACCTTGCGGGACAGCGGGACCGGCATTGTACTTTGCTCCCACGTGTTGCCAGGTGTGGAGCCTTACATCGACCGCGCGGCGATTCTGACCGACGGTGCCTTAAAGGCCTCCGGCAATCTGGACGCGCTGCGGCGCCAAGCTAATATGCCGGTCACGTTGATGCTGGAGCCAACGGGCTCTTTGGATTCCCTGGAAAACGCCATTCACCAGTGCAACGGCGTCGCCAGACCGGTGATAAAAAACATCAACAACCGATTGCAGGTAGACGTACGCCCCGCCGATAAAATGCCACTGCTGACGGCACTGATGGCCTCCGGCGAAGTAGCGGACGTGGGCATTCATCAGCCCACCCTGGAAGACATTTACGTGCACTTTATTGGCTCCGGTGGCTTGGCCCACCGCGGAGGTGTGCAATGAACAGCGTATGGACCATCGCCCGTAAAGAGCTCAGCGACAGCTTGCGTAACCGCTGGCTGCTGGCCATCGCTATTGTGTTTGCTGTTCTGGCCGTGGGCATCGCCTGGTTTGGTGCGGCTGCGTCCGGCCAGGTTGGCTACGCCTCCACCCCGGCGACCATCGCCAGCTTGGCCAGCCTGGGCATATTCCTGATTCCGCTGATCGCGCTGCTGCTGGCCTACGACGCTATTGTCGGCGAAGACGAAGGCGGCACTTTATTGCTGCTGATGACTTATCCCCTTAGCCGCGGCCAGTTGTTGTTCGGCAAGTTTCTGGGCCACGGCCTGACCTTGGCCTTTGCCACGATTCTGGGTTTTGGCGTCGCGGGTATTGCCATTGCGGTGCTGGTAGAAGACGTAGGCATTACAAGCCTGGCACTGGCGATGTTGCGTTTTATTGGCTCTACCATTTTGCTGGGCTGGGGCTTTATAGCTCTGGCTTATGTGGTGAGCGTGCGCGCTAGCGAGAAGCCGGTTGCCGCGGGCCTGGCCTTGGCGATCTGGTTCTTCTTTGTGCTGGTGTTCGACTTGCTGCTACTGGGCTCACTGGTCGCCAGCGAAGGCAAGCTGAATCCGGAGCTGCTGCCGTGGTTGCTGATGCTGAACCCGACAGACATCTACCGTTTGTTGAATATTCTGGCCTTTGGTGAGGGTCGTCAGCTCAGTGGAGTTCTGAGTCTCGGCAAGGACTTGCCCATCGGCCAAAGCGGCCTTTGGCTGGGGCTGGTGCTGTGGTGTGTTGCACCTTTGACCCTCGCCTGGGCGTTATTCCGTAAGCGCCGGATCTAAAACTCTCTGCATACGTTCCAGGTGGCTGTCACTCAAAAATTGTTTCGTAAAATGGAGTCTTGCTGGATGAGTATTGTTAACAAAGGCAGTTGGTTTGCCAAAGCGCCCGCTCTGGGATTGTTGTTATTGCTCGCGGGCTTTGTCGCGCTGACAGGTTGTTCCGAGCCGGAGCGGGTCGTTAGAGAAAAGCCTGCGGCTGTGCATTTTGAAGATGGCGAAGAGTGTCACGTTTGCGGCATGGCTATAACCGGCTTCCCGGGCCCGAAAGGGGAGGTGATTACCGAGAAACAACAGCAGGTACACAAGTTCTGCTCCACAAAAGACATGTTCTCTTGGGTGTTGCAGCCGGAAAATATCAAACGCGATCACACTCTGTACGTTCACGACATGGCGCAGTCGGAGTGGGGCAGCCCGGTGGATACGGCGTTAATTGATGCCCGCGAGGCGTTTTACGTGATTGGTTCTAAACGGATGGGCGCAATGGGCCCGACGTTGGCGTCGTTTGCAGACAGCAAGGTTGCCGACGGCTTTGCCACTGAATTCGGTGGTCATGTAAAACCCTTTGCTGACATCACAATGTCTGACCTGAACGCTTCCAGCCCGGCAGCTATGGATCATGGCTCGATGACCAATAGCTTAACGAAGCACTGAATGAGGTTTTTCAGTGGCTTTATACCATAGCTGCTGGTGGGTATTTCTGCGAAACGGGTGCCGATGGCCAATAGGCAATCTATCGTGGCAAAGGCACCGGTCACGGCAACATTGGTTTACCTGCAGCGGCCTGGGCCGCCTTAGCCGCCGGTCATGTTCATAAAACGCAGCACCTGCACCTCACCGTTGACGGAAAAGTGGTGTTTCTCAGGTTTCAGATCCATCGCCTGGGCGATGGCATCTTGCAGACGTTGGTCAGAAATGGGGTTGGCGCGCAGCACTCGCCGCAGGTCTACGGAGTGTTCGTTGCCCAGACATAGCAGCAAACGGCCTTCCACCGTTACCCGTACCCGGTTGCAGGTGGAGCAAAAATTGTGGGAATGGGGTGAAATAAAGCCGACATGAATCGGGCTGTCTGCCATACGGTAATAGCGCGCCGGGCCACCGGAGTCGGCGGTGGCAGGCACTAGGTCGTGATGGCGGGTAATGATCTCGCGCACTTCGTCGCTGGTGCAAAGGGCTTCGCCGCGATCGTGTTCGGAAATTTCGCCCAAGGGCATTTCTTCAATAAAGGTGATGTCTACCTGCTTGCGGCGGGCGTACTCGACCAGCTCGGGCACATCCATATCGTTACGGCCTTTCATCACCACCGTGTTCAATTTGATGCCACGGAAACCGGCTTCGCGGGCGGCGTCTATGCCATCAAGAACCTGTGACAGTTTGCCTGTGCGGGTAATGTTGTGGAATTTATCGGCATCTAACGAATCCAGGCTGATGTTCAGGCGATGAAGCCCTGCTTTGCGCAGCGGTTCTGCCATAGTGGATAGTTGACTGCCGTTGGTTGTCATAGCGAAATCGCGCAAGCCATAACCTCCGATTTCTTTCACCAGATCAACGATGCCCTTTCGCACCAGCGGCTCACCGCCGGTCAGGCGGATTTTTTCGGTGCCCAGTTCCACAAAGTTACGCGCCAGCCTGGCGATTTCTTCGAGGGTGAGCACTTGTTGGCGGGGCAGAAAGGTCATGTCTTCCGCCATGCAATAAACACAGCGAAAGTCGCAGCGGTCGGTCACCGATAAACGTACGTAATTGATGGTGCGCCCGAAGCGATCTGTCAGCTTATTGTTAGACATTGGCACAGTTCCCGTAGCAGCCAGTTCGAATCTTTTAAAAGTTATTGCACAGAGTATCGCAGACTGGAGCGTGAAATCCGATACCCCTGGCGGGGTAGCTTTGCCTGATTTTTGCGCGCACATCACTTAGATCATTCGCAGGTCAGAAAAATCGTGCTTTTCTTAAAGATAACTATAAAATAGATGTTTAAAAGTGGCAGAGGGTAAAAAGATGGAAAAGATGCTGTTTCGTGCCAATAGCGCAATTGTCTGGTCGGTGCTGGGTCTGCTGGTGACCGTTGTTCTGGCGTACCCATTGGCAGGCCGATTGCCAATGATGCTGCAGGTTCTGGCCCACATTGGCACCTTGTTGTTCGCGGTGGGTATCAAAATTGCCTATATTGTACGGCTGGTTTTTCTGAGCCGTTTGGGCAGACCGGTTCACTGATCAAGGTTATACTGAAGCGACAGTTTAATGACTGTGAGATCAGCACTATGAGAAACCATTATCGCAAAACTGGATTCCGTGTACTCGCGTATATCTCCATGGTTTTTGCGGTGATTGGGGTCGCTCTTCCGGTGTTACCAACCACCCCTTTTGTTTTGTTGGCTGCTTTTTTTGCCAGCAAGGGGTCGCCGGCCTTTGCTTTTTGGTTAGATAATCATCCGAAGTTTGGCCCCGTTATTTTGCAGTGGCGCACCCGCCAGGCCGTTCCGGCCAGTGCCAAAGTGCTGGCCTGCTCGATGATGACGCTAAGCTGGGGTTTTTTGTTCTGGGGCGGCGCTAAGCCGCTGGTTTTAATAATAGTGGGGATTACGCTGGTGGCTGTTGCATGCTATTTGCTGACCCGTCCGACCTATTGATGTCAGTTGTATGCTAGCTGGAGTAGTTTATGCACATCACCCGTTACACCGATTATTCGCTGCGAGTGCTGGTTTACCTGGCGGCTTGTGGCGACCGGCTGGTTACCATTCAGGACGTAGCCGATGCCTATGATATTTCCAAAAACCACCTGATGAAGGTGGTGCACCAACTCAACCTTAAGGGCTACATAGAAACAGTGAGAGGCAAAAACGGTGGTATGCGGCTGCGACGTCAGCCCAGTTCCATCAATATTGGTGCTTTAGTGCGCGATACCGAGCCGGATTTCAATTTGGTTGAGTGCTTTTCCGCGAACAGTCAGTGTTGCATTACCCCGGTTTGCGGCTTGCAATCGATGTTAAAGGAAGCTTTGCAGGCCTTTTTAACAACCCTGGACTCCTACACTCTAGCCGATGTGGTGCGCCAGCCACAGCAATCGCAGTTGCTGAGGCTGCTGCAGATCAGCTAACGTCGCTTTTCACCGCAGGTTTCTTTTTCGCGGCCGTTTTAGGTTTTCGCGGGCTGGTTTTTTTCTTTGGCGGTAATAGCAGGTTTCTGAGTTCTTCCAATGCTTCCCCGGTATACACCGCTAGTTTTTGCATGCTGGGCAAGGTGTCGCGGCAACCGGTAAAGCCAAAGTTCAAAGATCCGGCATAACTCAGGCAAGTAATGTTCAACGCTCCGCCGTGGGTGATCAGCGACACCGGATACATTGCTTCCAGTTTGGCCCCTTCGTAATAGAGGTCTTCGGTGGGCCCCGGAACGTTGGAGATGGTTACGTTAAATACCGGTCGCATGCGCCCGCCCAAGCCAGACATCAGCTGCAATATGTAGGGCGACATCAGCATCATGGTGTATTGGGTCAACGCTTTCTTGGGCAACTTTTGCAAGTGCTCTTTGGCTTTGCACGAGGATTCCTTGATGTATTTCAGGCGCGTTAACGGGTCAGGTTCGTTGGTGGCCAAGGCGGCAATCATGAAACTGATCTGGGTGCCCGTGCCCTCGTCATCCGCCGGGCGAATGTTGACCGGTATGCCTGCTGTTAACGATGTTTCAGGCAAGTCGTCCTGTTCCAGCAAAAAACGCCGCAGCGCAGTGCCGCACAAATACAGCACAATGTCGTTCATTGAACTGCCCGAGGCGCGGGCCATGGCTTTCATCTCTTCTAACTGATACTGCTGGGTGGCGAAGCGGCGCTGGCCGGTAACCCGGTGATTGATTTTGGAAACCGGTCCGGTGAAGGGTGCGGTCAGGCCGTCTTCCGGGTGGCGTACCGAGTGAATCAGGCGATTGCTGGCCTGCCACAGTCGCGGCGCCAAATCCAACTGCAGTTTCAGGGCGCCCATAGCTTGGGAAATGGCGCCGGGCACGCTGGCTTCGCTGTCGGTTTTGTTGCCGCGCCGGCTTTCCGGGCGTACTGACCAGGGTGGCAGCATGTCGCGCTCGTCGGGGGATTTGCTCAGCACCCTTTGCATCAGGCGCACGCCGCTGATGCCGTCAATCATGCAGTGGTGCATCTTTGTGTACAGGGCAAAACGGTTGTGTTCCAGCCCTTCGATCATGTGGCATTCCCACAGCGGCCGCGACAGGTCCAGTGGATTGGAATGCAGGCGCGATACCAGTACCCCCAGTTCGCGTTCACCGCCGGGTTTCGGCAGGGCCGAGTGGCGTACGTGGTAATCCAGATCAATGTGCTTGTCGTGCTTCCAGGTGGGCGCCAGAACGCGGCCCAGAAAGCTTGGCCATACCAGCTTGCAGCCCCAGGGGAGCTCAACATTACCGGCCTGCTTCATGCTTTTGACCAGGTCTCCCGTGAAGGTAGCAGGGGCGTTTTCGGGCAGGCTGAAAATCTGCAAGTTGCCCACGTGCATGGGGGTATCGTCAGACTCAACCGCTAGCCAAGACGCGTCCAATGTTGCCAGGCGTTTCATTCCTTGTTAACCCCTACTGTATATGGAACATGAAAAAGGGCGGTGAGCCCTGATCTGTCAGTATATGAGGTAATGTCACGATAAACGAATGCTGACACAAGAAAATTCTGTAGAAACGGTAAGACTGCTATCGGCGTTTAAGCCCCGATAGCAGTGGTTTTTTACTTAGCTGCGGTCGTCTATCTCCACTTTACGCGGGGCCATGCTGTCGTTGCGGTAATCAATTTCCAGTTCTTGGCCATTGGCGTTGTTGCCGTCCACTTCGATGTTGCCACGGGAGTCGGCGGAGATTTCTCCAATTTGCTGCATGCCTTCATTTACGCTGGCATCGATGTAGCTCAAAGCCTGCTCTGATGACATGCCCCAGGGGCCGTCGTTGCGTTTGCGGCGCTGCTCTTTCTGGATGCTGCCGTCTGTGTTCACGTCCAACTCTACATACCACTCGGATTCTACCCAGCCTTCGAGCTCAATGCGGCTGTCGGCAAGGCCGAAGTCGTCGTCCAGTTCAATGCTGTGGAAGTGAGTAATGCCATACTCGGTGCCAATCTGAACGGCACGTTTTGCTTCGTCGACCGTGCCGGCTGCCTGGGCCAGGGATGCGGCCGCAAGGCTCGCTACCAGCGTGGATGCAACGGCGGTGCTGATGATGGTTTTCTTGGACATTTTCATAATCGTACTCCTGAATGATTCGGCTGTTAAGATCGTTCAAATGCGTCACTCGTTGTGGCTGTTGCGCTTTAGAGATTCAAAGGGCTGTGTGATGACGTTGAGAGCATCCTAGGTGAAGCCGACTTACAGCATGATGAGCGTTTTGTTCATGGTTCGTTCATGTTGGCTCTGCCAGAATAGAGTTATGAAGAAACTACCCGGATACCTGTTGAAGTTGCTGGTTGTAACTCCGGCACTGCTGCTTGCGAGCTTTCTCGCACTGCTGGTAGTGTTGCTTTTGCTTGCGCCGCAGCCGGCCATTGCCGATGACGACTGGCGCAAACTCTATAAAGAAGTACAGGCTGGCCGAATAAAGCCCCTGAGCGACATTCTGGACAGTCTGGCAAAAGACTGGGTAGGGCAGGTTGTAGACGTAGATTACGAACAAAAACGCGGCCGGCAGATATACGAAATTGAACTTTTGGGCTCTGAGGGCCAAGTTGTAGAATTTGAGATAGATGCAGCGACGGGTGAGCTTATTGGTATAGAAGGCAGCAACATCAACGCAATGAAGCGTAAAAAATGAAGGTATTACTGGTAGAAGATGATGAAGCCTTGGCGAGCGGACTGACGCTGGCGCTGGACAATGCCGGGGTGTTGGTAGAGGTAGCCGGTGACGGTCGCAGTGCAGACTTTCTGGTCAGCACAGAACGCTATGACGCGATCATTCTGGATTTGGGTTTGCCTGACGGTAACGGCACCCAATGGCTGTCGGCCTGGCGTGATCGCGGCATTGAGCTGCCGGTGCTGATTTTGACGGCACGGGATCGATGGTCAGACAAAGCGGCGGGTTTCTCTGCCGGCGCCGATGACTATGTGACCAAGCCTTTTGAAACGGCCGAAATTCTGTTCCGTCTACGCGCACTGGTACGCCGGGCGCATGGCCATGCGCATCCGGTTATCCGTGTGGGTGATATTTCCCTGGACACCCACAGCGCCCAAGTCACTCGCGCCGGAATGCCGGTGACATTAACCGCGCAAGAATTCCGCCTGCTGTCCCATCTTGTGCATGCGGCACCCCGGGTGGTCAGTCGCTCTGAGCTCACCGAGCATGTGTATGATGGCGACGCGGAACCAGACTCCAACGTGATTGATGTGCAGGTAAGCCGCCTGCGCCGCAAGCTTGGCAGTCACAGTATTGAAACCCTGCGCGGGCAGGGCTACCGCATGATTGCAGGCGCCCAGGGCCGGTGATGACTGCGCGCCTGCGGCGGCTCCCCATTGCTACGCGGATGTTGGTATCAGCACTGATTATGGTGCTGCTGGTACTACCGGTTGCAGGTGGGTTGCTATCGTGGAATTTCCGTGAGGCAGTGAATACTGCTTTTGACAAGCGGCTGGAGTCGTTGTTGAACGTGGTGTTGGCCGGTGTGAGTTATGACCCGCGCACAGATGCCCTGGTTGTTAGCCGTGCGCTGGGCGACTCGCGCTTTGACCGGGTGTTCTCCGGTTGGTACTGGCAGGTTCGCGACGTCGGCGAACGGGTGCTGGCATCCCGTTCTTTGTGGGATCAGAGGCTGGCGGTTTCGAAGCGCCCAGGCCTGACATTTCGTACTATGGCGGGCCCCAGAGAGCAATCGCTGCGAGTGCTGGAGCGTGACATCCGTTTGCCAAACCTGAGCGACGCACTGCATGTGCAGGTGGCAGCGGATCTGACCGAAGTAGAAGCCCAAATCGCCAGCTTTCAAACCCTGCTCTGGTTGTCGCTGGCCACCTTGGGAAGCTTGCTGGTCGGGTTGATTGCGTTGCAATTTCGCTGGGGCCTGGAGCCTTTGCGACGGGTAGAAAAAAGCCTGAGAGCGGTAGAACAGGGCCGACAGGCGTCGGTCGAAACCGATCTGCCGAAAGAGCTGGCGCGTCTTGCCGGGGCCATTAATACCGTATTGGAACGGGACGGGCGCTTGATTGAGCGCGGCCGAACCGCAGCCGGTAATCTGGCCCACGCGTTGAAAACACCGGTGGCTGTGCTGACCACCTTGGCGGAGCGCCTGCCGCAAGAACAGCAACAGACCATGCAGGCGGAATTGAAGCGGCTGGATGACGCCGTGCGTCATCACCTGGCGCGGGCCTCTGCAGCCGGGCCGGTGGCGTTGGGCGTAGAGCGGAAGCTAAATGCTGTGCTCAAACCGGTGGTTGACGGCATTGATAGGCTGGCGGTGCGGCGGGGCTTGGTATTTGAAGAACGCCTGCCCAAAAACCTGCAAGCACGGATGGACGCTCAGGATTTGCAGGAAATTGTCGGCAATCTTCTGGAAAATGCCGTTAATTGGGCGGTAAGTTCAGTGGTGTTGGAGGCAAGTATTAAAAACAGTGAGTTGCTGATCAGCGTGACCGATGACGGTCCCGGCATGTCGCCGGAATCCCGCCAGCAAGCGTTAAGCCGGGGCGGACGGCTAGACCAATCCAAGCCCGGCTCGGGCCTTGGGCTGTCTATTGTCAGTGAGCTGGTTGCGCTGCACGAGGGAAAGCTGCAACTGGGTGACCGCACCGGCGGCGGTTTGTGCGCGCAGGTATTGCTGCCGTTACCGCCGGCGGTCTAACAAGGCCCAACGTTGCAATCATCAAGCATCAAGCATTTTCTGTTGCCGAAGGGCACTGATACTCCGTCACCACCTTGCCGTCACTGACGCTTTGCAGGTGCACATCAAAGCCCCACAGCCGGTGTATGTGGCGCAGCACTTCTTCGCTATCGTCCGCTAACGGCCGACGTTCATTCACAATGTGGCGCAGGGTCAGCGAGCGGTCGCCACGCAAGTCGACATTCCACACCTGAATATCCGGCTCGCGACTGCTCAGGTTGTATTGCCGCGCCAACTTTTCACGCAGTGTGCGGTATCCGGTTTCATCGTGAATGGCGGTCACCAGGTAGACGTCTTCTTCGTCGTCGTTTTCAATGGCAAACAGTTTTAAATCGCGCATCACCTTGGGCGACAGAAACTGCTGGATGAAACTCTCGTCTTTGAAGTTTTTCATGGCGAAATGCAGGGTTTCCCGCCAATCGGAGCCGGCAATGTCCGGGAACCATTCGCGGTCTTCGTCTGTGGGCTGCTCACAAAGTCTGCGCAAGTCAGTGAAGATCGCAAACCCCAGGGTGTAGGGGTTTATGCCGGAATAATAACGGCTGTTGAACGGCGGTTGGTACACCACCGCAGTATGGCTAGCCAGCAGTTCCAGCATAAAACCGTCGGTCACCAGCCCTTTGTCGTACAGCGCGTGAATCAGGGTGTAGTGCCAGAAAGTCGCCCAGCCTTCGTTCATCACCTGGGTTTGCCGCTGTGGATAAAAATACTGGCCCAGTTTGCGCACAATGCGAATAATTTCCCGCTGCCAGGTTTCCAGCAGAGGCGCGTTTTTTTCAATGAAGTACAGAATGTTTTCCTGGGGCTCTTCCGGAAAACGCTTCTTCTTATTTTCGGGGTCGCTGTCATCGGTGGGCAGGGGAATGGTGCGCCACAAATCGTTGATGCGGCGTTGCTGATACTCTTCGCGTTCGGTCTGGCGCAGCTTTTCCTCACCGGCGGAAATGGGTGAGGGCCGCTTGTAGCGATCTACCCCGTAGTTCATCAGCGCGTGGCAAGAGTCCAGCACTTCTTCTACCGCGTCTACACCATGGCGTTCCTCGCATTCAGCGATGTAATGGCGGGCAAATACCAGGTAATCAATAATCGCGCTGGCGTCGGTCCAGGTGCGAAACAGGTAGTTGCCTTTAAAGAAAGAGTTGTGGCCATAGCAGGCGTGGGCAATCACCAACGCTTGCATCGGCAGGGTGTTCTCTTCCATCAGGTAGGCAATACACGGGTCTGAGTTGATGACGATTTCATAGGCCAGCCCCATTTGCCCGCGCTGGTAACCTTTTGAGGTATTGAGGAACTGCTTGCCGAACGACCAGTGGTTGTAGCCTACCGGCATGCCCACAGAGCTGTAAGCGTCCATCATCTGTTCGGCGCTGATCACCTCTACCTGATTGGGGTAGGTGTCCAGGCCGAATTCAGCTGCACATTTTGCGATTTCTTCGTCGTAGCGCTGGATCAGGTCAAATGTCCATTCTGACCCGGTCGAAATGGGCTCCCGCACGTTTACCGCTTTGGGCGGTTCGGGCGGGCTGTCAACGCGCGGTGCGCGGTCGTCGTGTTCACTCATGCGGCTTTCCTCTCGAACAGCCGGCGGAAGACCGGGTAAATATCGCTGGCATCGGCAATTTGCTGCATCGCGAACGCGTGCGGAAAGCACGCCAGAATCTTCTCGTATTCGTACCAGAGCATCTGGTGGTTCTGGGGCGTAATCTCGATGTAAGCGAAATACTGCACCAGCGGAAGCAGCCGGTCTGTTAACAGTTTGCTGCACACCGGGGAATCGTCATTCCAGTTGTCGCCGTCGGATGCCTGGGCAGCGTAAATGTTCCACTCAGCCGGTGAATAACGGGTTTCAATAATCTTCTGCATCAACTTCAGGGCGCTGGACACAATGGTTCCGCCGGTTTCCCGCGAATAGAAAAACTCTTCCTCGTTTACCTCTTTGGCGCTGGTGTGGTGGCGAATAAACACCACGTCGATTTTTTTGTAGTTCTTCTGCAAGAACAGATACAGTAAAATAAAGAAGCGTTTAGCGATGTCTTTGTGGGTTTGCGTCATAGAGCCTGATACGTCCATCAGGCAAAACATCACCGCGCTGGTGGCAGGTTGCGGTTGCTTCAGGTGCTGGCGGAAGCGCAAGTCGATTTCGTCAATAAACGGAATGCGTTTGACGTTGGCTTTCAGTCGAGCAATCTCTTCTTCCAGAACCTGAATCTGGTCGGCGTGGCTGAACGCAGCGTTCAGATCATCCGGCGCGACTTTCAGTGCTGCGAGCTGCTCTTCCAGCTCGCGGATTTTATGTCGGCGGGCTCCACTTAAGCCCAGGCGTCGAGCGTGGGCCCCCCGTAGGGAACGAATAACATCCAGCTTGGCAGGCACCCCTTGGGTGCTGAAGCCAGAACGCACGTATTTGAACGATTCGGTGTCTTTCAGGCGTTTGCGCACCAGATTGGGCAGCGCCAAATCGTCAAACAGGAAGTTCAGAAACTCTTCCTGGGTAATCTGAAAGGCGAATTCATCCATCCCCTCGCCATCTTGGCTGGCCTGGCCATTGCCTTGCCCCTGTCCGCCACCGTCGGGCGGTTTGGGAAGGGTGTCGCCCGCCAGAAACTCTTGGTTGCCGGGGTGCACCACTTCTTGGCGCCCGCCCTGGCCGTGGTGAAAAATCGGCTCCTGAATGTCGCGGTTGGGAATGCTCACGCTTTCCCCGTGCTCCACATCGGTAATGGAGCGCTTTTTCACCGCTTCAGCCACTGCCTTCTTTATGTGATGGCGGTAACGGCGCAGGAATCGTTCCCGATTCACTGCACTTTTGTTTTTACCGTTCAGGCGTCGGTCAATAATGTGGGTGCTTCCCATAACGCTTCCCTCTATAAAGTGCGCTATACAGTGCGCCATTAAAGTGCGCTATACAGTGCATCCGCTATCGGTTAATGGGATTTGCGAACCCGCAGGTACCACTCGGCCAGCAACCGCACCTGTTTCTCGGTATAACCGCGGTCTATCATCCGGTCGACGAACTGCTTGTGCTTTTTCTGGTCTTCGTTACTGGCTTTGGGGTTGAATGAAATCACCGGCAGCAGGTCTTCGGTGTTCGAGAACATTTTCTTCTCGATCACGCTGCGAAGCTTTTCATAGCTCAGCCAGGAAGGGTTGTCGCCCTGGTTATTGGCACGGGCCCGCAGCACAAAGTTGACCACCTCGTTGCGGAAATCTTTGGGGTTGCTGATGCCCGCCGGCTTCTCGATTTTCTCCAGTTCTTCGTTAATAGAAGCCCTGTCCAGAATTTCCCCGGTATCCGGGTCGCGGAATTCCTGGTCTTGAATCCACAGGTCCGCATAGGTGACGTAGCGGTCGAACAGGTTCTGGCCGTATTCGCTGTAGCTTTCCAGATACGCAGTCTGAATTTCTTTACCAATAAACTGCACGTAGTGGGGCGCCAGGAATTCCTTGATATAGCGCAGGTAGCGCTCCTGAATTTCGGGCTGGAACTGTTCCTGCTCAATCTGCTTTTCAATCACATACAGCAAATGCACCGGGTTAGCGGCCACTTCATTGGTGTCGAAGTTGAACACTTTCGACAGAATTTTAAAGGCGAACCGGGTGGACAGGCCATCCATGCCTTCATTTACACCGGCTGCATCGCGGTATTCCTGAATCGATTTGGCTTTGGGATCGGTGTCTTTGATGTTTTGGCCATCGTAGACCCGCATTTTCGAGAAAATACTGGAATTGTCCGGGTCTTTTATGCGTGACAGCACAGAGAACTGGGCCAGCATGTCCAGGGTGTCCGGCGCGCAGGGCGCACCCGCCAGGGAACTGTGTTCCAGCAGCTTGCGATAGATGTCAACCTCTTCAGTTACCCGCACGCAGTAGGGCACTTTCACAATGTACACACGGTCCAAAAAGGCCTCGTTGTGTTTGTTGTTGCGAAAGGTTTGCCACTCGGATTCGTTAGAGTGAGCCAGGATAACGCCATCAAAGGGCACAGAACCCATGCCTTCGGTGGTGTTGTAATTTCCTTCTTGGGTGGCGGTCAGCAGGGGGTGCAGAACTTTGATAGGCGCCTTGAACATCTCTACAAATTCAAGCAAGCCCTGGTTGGCTTTGCACAGGCCGCCGCTGAAACTGTATGCGTCTGGGTCATCCTGGGAATAGTCTTCCAGCATGCGGATATTCACTTTGCCCACCAGGGCGGAAATATCCTGGTTGTTGTCGTCACCCGGTTCGGTTTTGGATACGCCTATCTGGTCCAGAATGGACGGATAACGTTTCACCACCCGGAACTGGCTGACGTCGCCGCCAAATTCGTGCAGGCGCTTCACGGCCCAAGGCGACATAATGCTTTTTAGATAACGCGGGGGGATGCCGTATTCTTCGTGCAGAATTTCGGTGTCTTCAGCTGGATCAAACAAACCCAGTGGTGACTCGTTCACCGGGGAACCCTTGATGGCGTAAAATGGCACCTTTTGCACTAGGGATTTGAGCTTTTCCGCCAGTGACGATTTACCACCGCCCACCGGGCCCAGCAGGTATAAAATCTGTTTCTTTTCCTCTAGCCCTTGGGCTGCATGGCGGAAGAAAGACACGATGTTTTCCACCGCTTCTTCCATACCGTAGAATTCGGAAAATTCCGGGTAACGTTTGATCACTTTGTTGGAAAAGATACGCGACAGCCGGGTATCACGTGAGGTGTCTATCAGTTCGGGTTCGCCAATGGCCAGCAATAAACGCTCGGAAGCGCTGGCATAAGCGCCGGGGTCGTTTTTGCAGATCTCCAAGTATTCCTCTAGAGAAAACTCTTCTTCTTGAGTCCTTTCATAACGGTTTTTGTACTGTTGCAGAATGCTCATGGATGCCCCTCTCTTGCAATGGTTTAGCCGTTCGTAACGCGTATTCCTTATCAGTGTGTTGTTGCCGCCCGCTTGGGCCGGATTGCCCGCAGCTCAACGTGCGTGCTATGGCTAGTTATAGGGTTATTTTTCGTTTTTGGCCTACTTATCGGAAGCTTAGTTTACCTTTGCCGGTTTGGACAGTGGCTTAACGGTAGCGGTTCCGTGGCCAAAACGATAAATTCGCCCAATTAGCGTTTGTGTAGCCGGAACACACTTTCTGTGGCGCCACCCAGGCCTTTGCGTTTGGCGAAGGGGTCGTCTTTTGACATGTTATCCTGGCGCAGGCGCTCAACGGCAAAGTCATCGCAGAACAGTTCGTACACCTCGGTGTCAGTCACGTTGAACGGCGGCCCGGTCATTTCACTGCCGTCGTAATCCAGGGTAATCAGCAACATGCCGCAGCCTTCAGGCAAGATGGCACTCAGGTGGCTGGCATAGCGCTGGCGCATAGACGGTGGCAGGGCGATTAGCGCGGCGCGGTCGTATACCCAGCGTACGTTTTCTACGTCCGCAGGGGATAGCTGAAAAAAGTCACCGCACCACAATTCGAGGGTGTCGTCATGGCAGAAGCGGGTAAACGGCGAACCGGGTGTCACCATTGCTTTTTCGCCGGCTTCTTCAAAAAAATCTTTGCAGGCAATGCTGCTGAGTTCTACGCCCAGAATGGGGTGGCCGCGATCGTGAAGCCACCACAGATCATGGGATTTACCGCACAGCGGTACCAGAATCTGACTTTTTTCCGGCCCTGTCAGGTCTGGCCAGTGCTCGTGTAAATAGTGATTGACCGACTCCTGGTGGAATCCGATCTCTTTGCGTTCCCAGCGGGCATGCCAGAATTCATGATCCATAATCTTGCCTTTTGCGATTGGTTTTTGACGTGTGGAGCAGATTCCGCCGTATGATGATATTAAGAATAGTATCAGTATAGGCAAAATCGGGCGGCCCTGGCCGCAACTTTTGAGCTCAGGGAGTGTTTGAGTGGACGTTGTGTTTCGTTTTTTGGTGGCCGCTCTTCTAGCAACGCTGATGGCGGGGTGTTCTTCGTTCCAGCAAAAAAATCAGATGGACGCTTTTAATGATGCTTACGCGGTAGGCAATTATGACCTTGCGTTGCAAACGGTGAGTTTTAAAACCGCCAAAGGTAAGGCTGTAGATACCGATGAGCATTTGCTGGATTTGTTGCATCAGGCCGAGCTGTACCGTTTGTTGGGCCGCTATCAAGAGGCCACCAAAACCTATGATTTGGCTGAAGAGGGTATGAAGAACCTCGACCTGGCCAATATTTTGGAAAAGTCTTCCACAGCTTTTATGGCGTTGATGGTGAACGACTCCGAGCGCGATTATCAAGCGTTGATGTCGGAGGCGATTCTCGTTAACACTTACAAGGGCCTGGCGTTTCTGGCTGAGGGCAATAACGAATTTGCACGTGTTGAGTTTAATCGGGCGGATGATCGCACACGGCGTGCGGTCGAATACTTCAGTAAAGAAATCATCGAACAGCGGGAGGCGCTGAACCAGCAGGCGCAGAGCGGACAGAACACGGCCGCCATGGTTCGCAACAGCCTGAATAACCAAAGCCTGCGCAATGCGGTGTCGCAGCGCTATGAGGCAGAGTCTGAGTGGTCGGTGCTGCCCGAGTTTATTGTACCTGCCAGCACCTATTTGCATGGCCTGTTCTTCCTGGCCAACGCCGCTGGCCGTGCCGATTACGAGAAAGCCGCCACGTCCCTCACGCGTGTTGCCGCGATGAACAGCGCTAGTGGTGTTCTGCAACGCGATGCCGAACTTGCCGAGGCATTGGCCGCTGGTAAGCAGTCGAAAGCTGAACTGGCCCCACAGGTGTGGGTTGTTTATGAAAATGGTCTGGGCCCGGTATTGGAAGAGACCCGGATTGATGTGCCTTTGCTTATATTTCATGGCAACCAGCAGGCACCTGCTTACTTTGGCATTGCACTGCCCAGATACAGAAATCGCGCGGCTGTTCCGGGGAGTCTCGGCGTGCTTGCCGGCGCTGATGTTGCGGTGCAAACAGAGCGTATATCGGATATGGGGTCGGTGATTCGCACTGAAATGAAAGAGCGATTCCCCAGTGTTTTGGCACGGGCAGTGTCGTCTGCTGTGATAAAAGCGGTCATCCAGAACGAAGCTGCAGAAAAGTTTGGCGTGTGGGGTCAGCTCGGTGCTGCCGCGCTGACCATTGCCACTACCCAGGCTGATTTACGCAGCTGGCAGGCGTTGCCTAACCACTGGCAGGCCGCTCGGATCGATCGCCCCGAGAGTGGTAAACTAACGCTAACAAGCACAAATGGCCATTCCTTGGGTACTATTGTGATACCTGACCAGCCGTTTACTCTGCTTTACGTTAAACGGCCCTCTTTGGCTGGCCCGGCCAGTGTCGTCGCGCTTGATTTGCAAGGGCGTAACCCGGCATCAACGGTGCAATTGTCGGGAAAGGATTTGCTGACAGCCACTCACTGAACTCAATCAGGGCCAAGCCATGAGAACCCAAACCATGAGATTTCAAAAACAGATCATCGCCTTTAGTTGTGCACTGGCATTGGTCGGTTGCGCTATTCAGCCACCCGCCGAAACAGCGGCTGCAATCGACCGAGAGCAACTTCAGATCGACCCGGAAGTAAACTATTTTGTGGCCGTAACAGAGCTGCTAAGCCAGCGCATTGCTCAGCCTGGCGGAGAAACCCTGTTGCAAATCCAATACGCTATTGAGGCACGCTCCAACGGCGACCTGGCCTGGAAAGTGACCTGGTTTGATCCCAACGGCATGGTCGTAAAAGGCGTTGGCGAGGGCTATCGAAAAGTCTCGCTATTAACCGGTCAAACCCGTTATTTCACCGCAACGGCGCCTCACGCCCGCGTTACCGATTATCAGCTCCATCTTCGTGAGCCCCAGCAATAAGGATTCTGTATGTTTAAACTTCCCATTGTGTTTTGTGTCAGCCTGCTCATGCTTGCCGGCTGTGCGGCTCCTACCCGATATATCGACCCGGCGGCTGACGATGGCCCTGTAACCATGACCATGGATTACCGGGATTTCGAAAAAGCGGCCACCGAGGCCGTTGATGACATGCTTGCCAGCGGCGCCGTCAGTAAACCCAATGGCGAGCGTTACATCATGGTGGTCAGCCGCGTTACTAATGACACCATGCAGCGTATCGACACCGATCAGCTCACCAAGAAGATCCGTGTGGCGCTGCTGCGCTCCGGAAAAGTTGTGACCACCACAGCGGTAGGCCTTGATGGCGCTGAAGATGAAATGAGTGCGCGCGTGCGCGAGCTGCGTGATTCTGAAGAGTTTGACCAGGCGGGTGTGCAACGCAAAGGCACTTTGATAGCGCCAGACCTGAGCCTGTCGGGCAAAATTCTGCAGCGCAATCACAAAGCAGGTAAAGAGCAGCAAGTTGAATATTACATTCAGCTGTCACTGACCGACCTAGCTACCGGCCTGGCTACCTGGGAGGTAGAAACGCCCATTATCAAGCGCGGGCCCAATGAATCCGTTTCCTGGTAAACGGCTGCGGCTGAAAGTGTAGTTTCTTGCGCATCAGCGGCCGGTTTTCCTCCCGGCACTCATTTGAGCCATACTTGAATCTGCGCGCCCCTGCTTCAGGCAGGGACGCTTTCACACTCTGGCAACGGGACGGAAAGTGGCTTCTCTTCAGATACAAGAACGTCTTGCCGCTGCTGAAAAATGGATACTGGCAAATCCTAATCCGCCGCAAAGTTGGCCCTGGACTTGGCTTTATAAAACCGGGCGCTCGCTGTATGCGCTGATTCGGGACTTTATCGGCGGCCAGCTGACGCTTCACGCCATGAGCCTGGTTTACACTACATTACTGAGCATTGTGCCGTTGCTGGCCCTCAGTTTTTCGGTGCTGAAAGCGCTGGGTGTGCACCAGAAAATGGAGCCGTTCCTGTACCAGTTCTTCCAGCCGCTGGGCCCCGATGGCATGGAAATGGCAGAGCGCATTCTGGGCTTTGTAGACAATATGAAAGTGGGTGTGTTGGGCTCGGTGGGCCTGGCGGTGCTGGTGTACACGGTGGTGTCGCTGGTACAGAAAATAGAGCGTTCGTTCAACATGATCTGGCGGGTGCCAGAGATGCGCTCTCTGGCGCAGCGCTTCAGTAACTATTTAAGCGTTATCATGGTAGGGCCGCTGCTGATGGTGTCCGCTATTGGTATCAGCGCCACCATTTTTTCCTCATCGTTTGTGCAAACCCTGATTGAGATAGAACCTTTTGGCTCGGTGATTTTACTGGTCAGCCGCTTTACACCGTTCTTTCTGGTAGTGGGCGCCTTCACGTTTGTGTATGCGTTCATTCCCAACACTCGAGTGAAGGTGCGTTACGCGTTTATTGCAGGCCTGATTGCTGGCGTGTCTTGGCAGGCGGCCGGGATGTTGTTTGCGTCGTTCGTGGCCGGGTCTGCCAAATACGCTGCCATCTATTCCAGTTTTGCCATCGGCATTATCATGCTGATCTGGATCTATCTGAACTGGATGATACTGCTGCTGGGCGCAAGTCTGAGTTTTTACCTGCAGAATCCGGGCTCTGTGGCCAAGCGCCATCAGGTGCAGCTGGCGCCAGAGTTGCAGGAACATGTTGCCCTGGCATTGATGTGGATGGTGGCCAAGCCGTTTCACGAGGGCCGGCCCGCGCCGCGACAGGAGGTGGTTGAGAACGAGCTCAGAATTCCGGGCGAGGTCACCCGTAATATCAGTGACAAACTCATCCGCGCCAAACTGCTGACGCTCGCAGGTAGCCAGGGCGACTGCCTGCACCCGGCCAGGTCGCTGGAACGAATTTCAGTGGGTGACGTACTGAAGGCCGTGCGCAACGATGAAGATAACGTGGTGGCCCGGTTGCCGGCGCTGCTACCGAAAAGCCTGTTTGGCCGATCCACGAAGGGCGACGAGCTTACCTTCGCTGAATTGCTGGCAGGTGAAGACAGTCAGAACCCGTTAGCGCCTTGGTCATGAGCTGTTGGCGTGTTTTCGGTATCTTCGAGCATGAGCTTCAGGACAGCCTGAACCTGCGTGACGTCTTTCTTGCTCAACTGCACCAACGCTGGAAGGTCTTCTTCTGCCAAATTGCGCTGGCGCGCTTGGCGCAGCACCTCGCGAGTGGCAATAACTATGCCGTCGATTAACGCGGAGTTTTCGTGGCTGCGTGGGCTTTCGGGCCGGTGCAGGAGGCCCTGATAGTTGTTAGAAAGCCCCCATGTGCGGGCAATAAGCCGGGCCACCGGCCATTGATAGCGCACTAGAATCTGGTGCAAAGCGGCTGGTTTGAGTTTGACTAAAGTGCCATCTGCGCCGGCGGGCACCAAGCGATGAGCCTCGCGGTAAAGGGTTATATAGGCCAGCGCAGGCAGCAAGCCAGCCATAAAATAAATGCTGGCGTCTTTGCCCTGAAGACGGGCAACGGTTTCTGCTGAGCGGGCGCTAGCCATACCCCAGCGCCAGGCACGAGCGGTGAAGGTGGTCTCTTCACTGTTACGTGATGACATCATTGGCCGCATCAATGCGGCGGATACAACACTGCGGATTCCCTCCATACCGAGCATGAAAATCGCTTGGTCTACGGTTTCAATGATACTTTTGTCAGGACGAAAAAACGGACTGTTGGCTATTTTTAGCAGCTGATCCGTCAGCGCTGGATCACGTAGGATAATATTACCCAGATCCTGGCGAGTGGTGGTGTCATCCGACAGCGCACTCATCAGCATGGGCAGGCTCATGGGTTGGCGCGGCAGTTCGCTGAGCTTACCGGCGCGTAAGCGCTTTGCCATCGCTTCGATTATCGCCTCTGCGTCTTCCAGGTTGGCTCTCAACGTTTGCGGACGAGTGTCCAGCAACCAGCAAAAAAGGTGCTGGCGCAGTGCCTCGGCGAGCGGATTATGGGCTTCGGCCTTGGTTTTGCTATTGGAGCCGCTTTTGCTGCCGGGGCCACCCTTGCACAGAGAACCATTGCCGATGGCTGGCTTCTGCTCTGCTGCGCTGGCACGGTTGAATAAGCCGGTGATCCAGGAAAACAGTCCTGGCATTCAAACCTCCGGAGCAGAGTGCGGGCGAGTGGTTGGATGTGTAGACAGATCAAATGCAATGTATCTGACGCTTTACATTATAGATCTAAAATAGCACTTTTCCCACGTTCCCAGCGTGTTGAATGGCCTACGCCAAGGCTTGCCCAAACACCAGAAGCAACTGGCCGATACCTGCCAACATACCCAGCGCCGCGCCCACCAGAATCAGTTTGATTTCATCCTCTTGAAAGCACGGCCGCAGCAAGTCCTGAAACTCGCCGGACGACAACGCCATCATGCGCTCTACCATAATGGATTCAATGGCTCGCGAACGGTCTTTCTGAAAAGCCGGTTGGCTTAACGCGCTGCGGGACAGCTCAACGGCTTTGCTTTCCAGCTGGTTGCGTAAGCTGGCAGCGGCAACGGGGCCCAGCGCCATGTGTGCCAGAGTTTGATTGACGCCTGCGTCTGCGTTAAGCAGGGGCCGTAGACGTGCTTTGATGATATCCAGCGCCTGCCCGCCCCGAGGGCCATCCAGTATGGCCTCTATAATACTACCCACCGTGAGTATGTCGTGAGCCACAATGTGGCAGAAGGATTCAGCCACCTCTGGCTGCCGTTTCAGAAACAGCCCCTGAATGCGCCAACGGCCAATTCGCACTGGGTACAGCGGGCGAAAAATAACGTTCAGGGCAATCCAGTTGGTGGCAAAGCCCACCAGTAAACCGCCCAGCGGCAGCACCCACCACACTGGAAATACGTACCACAGCAACATCTGTAACAGGCCAAAGCCAAAACCAAGATATAGGCCTGACGTCACAATAAAGTGAAACTCACGGTAGCCGCATGTCAGGAATATTCGATTTAGCAGGGTTTTGTCGATGGTGAGCCGATCTATCACCATGGTTTTGATGTCTAGCAGCTGTTCGGCGTTTTGCGCTATGTCATCCATAATCTGCATCACCAAGGCGGGCAAGGCTTTGCGGGCGCGCTCGTAAACCAGGCGTTTGGCCGGGCCTGGCAAGCTCTGCCAGAGCGCCGGCGACTCGCGCATGATCAACTCGTCTACGTAGCCTTCAAGTCGCGGGTTTATGGTGTGGATCAGTTGGGTGGCGAGTACGTTGGGGTCCAGCTGCTGAAAAATTTCTGGCACGGTGCCAATCTTGGCGATGGTGGCGTCTACGCTGATGAGCGCCATTTTGCGGGCTTTGGAGGGAATAATGCCCTGCCATCCCAGGTACGGTGGCCAGCCGAAAAATTCGATGGGGTAAAAAGTCATTTTAATAGCCAGCCAGTTGGTGACCCAGCCGATTAATGCCGCGATCACCGGGATGCTGAGGTACTGCAAAAGTTCGATGGACGTGGCCAGGCTTGTCATCCGCCCGTCTTAACTATTTGGCGTGTGGATGTGGATGATGTAGCCAGTTTGGGAAAACACATACGGGGCTTAGGCACCAAAATCACCCCACAACCACTGGCAGAGTGCTATGGCGGCAACCGGCGCGGTTTCCGTGCGGAGCACTCTCGGGCCGAGAGCAACCGGAAGGAAGCCAGATTTTTCGGCCTGGGCAATTTCGTCGGCGGTCAGGCCGCCTTCGGGGCCGATCATCAGCGCAACGCTGTTGGGTTTGGCGAGAGAATCCAGTGACTGCTCGGTGCGGTGGTGTAGCACTAGGCGCAGGTCGCAGCGTTGGCTGTATTCCAGCCATTCGGTGATGTTCATCACCGGTAAAATGTCTGGCACTCGTGCGCGGCCGCATTGTTCGGCGGCGCTGATGGCTACCGAGCGCCAGTGGCTCAGACGCTTGTCTTCGCGGTCGCCTTTCAGGCGTACATCGCAGCGTTCGGTGGAAAGAGGCACGATTCGGCTAACGCCCATTTCCGTCGCTTTCTGCACCGCGTAATCCATGCGGTCACCCTTTGACAGGGTTTGCCCGAGCACTATCTCCAGCGCCGATTCGCTGCTGTTGGCAGTGGGTTGCTCCACCTTAACCGTTACGTTTTTCTTGCTGGCGCTGGCAATCAGCGCCAGGTAGTCCTGGCCATCGCCGTTGAACAGACTCAGCGCCTGGCCAGGTTGCATACGCAATACCCGGCCTACATGTTGTGCGGCGTTGTCGTCCAGCTGCGCTTCTGCGCCGGCTTGTAACGGAGTGTCGGTGTAGATTCGTGGTATTCGCAACGCAGTTTTCCTTAAAGGTGCGGCTCAGTCGCGCACGGCGATATTAATGCCCTCCGTGGCTACTCGGGCCAGATGCTGAATCTGGTCCTCGGTGATCACATAGGGCGGCATAAAATACACCACATTGCCCAGCGGGCGTAACAAGGCCTGGCGGGTGAGCGAGTGCTGGTACACTTTCAAACCGCGCCTTTCCTTCCAGTGGAAGGGCGTTTTGTCGGCTTTGTTTTTAACCATTTCAATGGCCAGTGTCATGCCGTGTTGGCGAATATCACCCACGTTGGGGTGATCGGCCAGATGAGCGACCGACTCCGCCATACAGGTCGATAAGCGTCGATTATTCTCGATGACCCGATCATCACGGAAAATGTCGAGAGTTGCCAGTGCTACGGCGCAACCAATGGGGTTGCCGGTGTAACTGTGGCTGTGCAAAAACGCCCGCATGGTTTCGTAATCGTCGTAAAATCCGTTGTAAACGGTATCAGTGGTCAGCACCACAGACAATGGCAGGTAGCCGGCGGTCAGCCCTTTTGACAAACACATGAAATCCGGTGTGATGCCTGCCTGCTCGCAGGCGAACAGGGTGCCGGTGCGGCCAAAGCCCACCGCAATTTCGTCGGCAATCAGATGTACACCGTACCGGTCACAGGCTTCGCGCAGTTTGGTGTGGTAAACTGGGTGGTGCATGCGCATACCGCCGGCGCATTGAATGAGCGGCTCTACCACGACCGCGGAGATTTCATGGTGCCTTTCTGCCAGCAGCGCTTCCATCGCCTCGAACTGGCGCAGGGCGAAAGCTTCGTCGGTTTCCCCGGGCTCTTTCAGGTAGGCGTCCGGTGAGGGCGCAGTAATCACCTCCATCAACAATGGTTGGTAGGTGTTTTTGTAAAGCGCCACATCACCCAGCGCCAGCGCGCCCAAGGTTTCACCGTGATAGCTGTTGGCCAGATTTACGAAGTTCTTTTTGCTCGGCTGGCCTTGGTTCTTCCAGTAGTGAAAGCTCATCTTCAGCGCCGCTTCGATAGCCGACGAACCGTTGTCGGCGTAAAAGCACTTGTTCAGTCCTTCCGGTGTTACCTCAATCAATCGCTCTGACAGATTCACCACCGGCTCGTGGCTGAAACCAGCCAGAATCACGTGTTCCAGCTGGCCGATCTGTTCGATGATGGCGTTGTTGATGCGATCGTTGGAGTGGCCAAACAGGTTTACCCACCAAGAGCTGACCGCGTCGATATAGCGGTTGTTTTCGAAGTCTTCCAGCCACACGCCTTTGCCTTTTTTAATCGGGATCAGCGGCAGGCTTTCGTGGTCTTTCATCTGGGTACAGGGGTGCCACACGGACTTTAGATCGCGGGCGACAAGATCGGCATTGCGCATTGAGGAGCTCCGGACAGACAAAGTGTTGGATTGCGATAAATCGGCTGTTAACCTTCTTGAATTTTACAGTTAACAGCGGGTTCAGGCTACCGCTTTGCAAGGAGCATTGAGGGCGATAATATAAGCGCACGCGTTTGTTGGGTCAGGATTGCTCACGGCGCGTGAAAGGAATCAATAAGGACGAACACAACGCAAAGGATGCGACATGAGCAAAGCAGTTGTACTTCTCGGAGACCTGGGCTCCGACCACGAAGGTTTCCCGCCGACACCGGTGATTGCCGGTTCTCCCGATGTTTTAATTGATGGCAAACTCGTCTCCCGGCTCGAATGGGAAGTCTGATAAGGGTTTGAGCGCGCCAGGCTTTCACGTAGTGCGTCGGCCCATAACTAAAAATGAGTTGCTGACGCTGCTATATGAAGATGCATCCGCCAAGCCGGACAATTTCGAGCGCCTTAATCCCGGTATCGGAAATCGATCACTACGACTTGCTGGAAGTCATGACGTCTAACGCTGCCACAGGCCTTGGTGTCGGCGCGACGATGATTGGCCAGCAAATCAAGAGTATCAATTCGACTCTGAAAGAGCTGGAAGTTTTGCATCAGGATACGTTTCGCAAGCATGACTCACTCAATCATTCGGAGTTTTTTGATCAGCGGCAACGACTATTTACCAAGCTGGATTTTGCGCTGTAAGCGCCTTTAAATCGACCCACTTGTCCTCAGCCGATCTGTGACACTTTTTTTGAAGCCCGTTCCAGGTCGACGTTCCACGATAGCAGTGCTTCCAGCTTCTCCAGTGTGTCTGCGTCAGCAATGCGCTCCAGAACATGCTGGAT
This sequence comes from Marinobacter sp. M1C, assembly GCF_023314135.1. NCBI lineage: Bacteria > Pseudomonadati > Pseudomonadota > Gammaproteobacteria > Pseudomonadales > Marinobacteraceae > Marinobacter > Marinobacter sp. M1C. Next base: position 3,691,392 of record NZ_CP092289.1, on the reverse strand, counting down.
ATAAACCGAGGGTTCCAGGCTGTTGGTTTTAGCGGTCTCGACCAGGGAGTAACACGTTGCACTGGCGCGGGCGCCCTGCGAGGTATCCGCAAACAGCCACGATCTTCGGCCCAGAGCGAACGGACGAATGGCGTTTTCGGCCAGCACGTTGCTGATCTGTAGGTCGCCCCGTTCGCAGTAACCCACCAAGGTGGGCCATTGGTTCAACGTATAATCCATCGCGGTACGTGTCAGAGTGCCCTTTGCGACCTTGCCTGCGTTGGTCTCCAGCCAGGTCTTCAGTGTTTTTAATGCGGGCACACTCAGTTCCTGACGAATGCGGTAACGCTCGTCCACACTCAACGCTTTGATCTTGCGTTCGATGGCGTAGAGTTTGTTGATGTGGCTTAGAGCCACGTCGGCCTTGGAGACCTTTGTGGGTTTGCCTTTACCTTGAGGTTTGGACCCTTTGATAGCTTCCACGAACTTACGTCTCGCGTGAGCCTTATCTGGAGCTCCAGATAAGGCTCATTATCCCGAGTCGATTTTTATCCGGAGTGTGGGGAGGTATCGCCCGACTTATAGGCGCTGCGATGATTTTTTTCTCAGGATAAAATACCGGTTAACATTCCACGGTGCAGGTCTCAGATGCAACTTCGATTCGAGACATCTCTTTCGGACGAAGCCTATGTGTTGGCGCAAGGGTGGCGCATGGCGAGATTGCCAAGCTGCCCGCTACATCCGCAAGGTGGCTGTTCCTTTTCTCGACACGGCACCTACTGCAGGGTAACGCCTGCTGGTACGCGGATACCGCGCTGGTACTGTCCGGAGGGCCATTGCACGTTCAGCCTTTTGCCAGATTGTCTGGCCTCTCGTCTGCCCGGCACGCTTGTGGCATTGGAACGGGTTGTTCTGCATGCCGAGCACGCCAGCAGTGTCGAAGCTGCGGCGAACACATTACGCCCCGATGATGTCTCCTTACCCAGTGCCGCTCGATGGATCCGCCTCCGGACTTATCTGGTACGAGACGCACCGGTCGTGTTTCGCGACGGCCAGCCAAGTCTCACGTCATTCCAGGGGAGACTGCGGAGAGCCGGTGTTTTGCTGGCGCTGCGCACCACCCTTGCTGTGTATCTGCCAAGGTTACCCGCGCCCCTAGGGTTCGCCCCACGAGGCAAGCACGTACTGCGCATCCAACACAACTCTGGGGCAGACCCGCCCACTGCCTGCCAGTATTGTTGTCGCCGGAGCATTCAGGCAACTGCTGGAGATGAACGGTGCGCAGCAAGCAGGTGGTACCCGATTTCGAGACCCAATTAGCCAGGGTTCAGGACGTATGGCGAGATAATCGCAGCCTCAAGCGGGCTTCGATTGGTCAGTATCTCTACTGGATACGCCGTTTTCATCAGTATTGTATGGCTAAAGCCCTCAGTCCTGATGAACACCTGACGCAGGTCGGTGTCGACGTCTTTGCCCAGTGGTATGCACAACAACGGCGAGTCGATGCGGAAAATGCTCGCCAGGGAGCGCAGTCTGCACTGCGAGCCTGGGCCTTTGGATTAAGCGCTCTGGGCGTTGAGGGTACTCCGTGGCAAGCCAGAACCGATGGTGCTTTTCAACCCGAGCCCCAGCTACGGGGTTTCGCCGAGCATTTACGCCAGCATCGCGGTAACCCGGACAGTACCATCAAGAAGAAGCTGGCTCATATACGCTCCTTTCTGGCGTTTATTGATACCCAGCATCGGCCGTTGCAAGACCTTTTACTCACGGATGTCGATGCATTTCTGATGGCGTGTAGTCAGCGCTATGCCCGCACGACCACAGCTGACATTGGCAGTAGCCTGCGAGGCTACTTGCGTTTTCTGTTGACCACCGAACAGATGTCCAATGATCTTGCATCATTCATCGTAACCCCTGTTGTACGCCGCTACGAGAGGCCACTGCGGGCGCTGCCGTGGGCGGATGTCCTCCGCATCCTGGCAGCCATTGACCGCAAGACGCCCGTCGGGTTGCGCGACTATACGGTCCTCTTGTTGATGAGCAGTTACGGCCTGGGGGCTGGCGAGGTGATCCGTCTGACGCTCGACGATATCGATTGGCAAGCTGCCACCTTGCATGTCGTACGACCAAAGACCGGCGTCGCTTTCGTGCTGCCACTGTTGCCGGCACTGGCCCTCGCACTGGTCAGTTACCTCAAGAGTGGGCGGCCCCGTCAGACACCAACACGACATCTATTCTTGTCGATGAGAGCACCCCACTACCCCTTGAGTGCGTCTTCAGCGATACGGCATATGCTCGTTGGGTATGCCCGGACTGCCGACGTTACGGCCGCGTACTTGGGTAGCCATGTGCTACGCCATACACATGCTTGTCGGCAAATGGAGCTGGAGACCTCACCCAAGGTGATCAGCGATATTCTCGGTCATCGTTCACTCACGTCGCTTTCCGCCTACCTGCGCATTGACACCGCACACTTACGCCAACTGCCTCTCCCGGTGCCCAGATGACGCTTATCTGCGCGGGTGAACTCGCCGAAGACATCGTCCATTTTGTCGCCTTCAAGCGTGCGATGGGGCATTCATATCAACGCAGTGAACTCACGCTGAAAAGCTTTCAGCGTGCTGTCGAGCATCGAGCCGGTTTACAGGCCAAAGTGCCTTTTGACGCTGTGCCGCATGAGTGGTTATCGCGTAATCCACATCGGCAGCCGGTCAGCGTGGGACTGGAGTTTGGCGTGATCCGCCAACTCTGTTTGTATCGCCGTCGCCGGGATCCGGCCAGCTTTTTACCAGAACAGGACTGGGCACCGATAAAGGAGTCGACCTTCCTGCCGTATATCTTCACTCATGAGCAGGTCGTCCATCTCATTACCGCAGCCAGCGCTCATGATGCCCGCCACCTCAGTGCCGGCATGCTGCGAATGTTGTTGCTGATACTGTATTGTACCGGCCTGCGACTTGGAGAAGCGGCCCGATTGCAGCTGTCCGATATCGATCTGGAACAGCAGGGCTTCTTTGTCCGGGAGAGCAAAGGAAGATCCCGGATTGTACCGTTTCTGGATGATCTGGCTCACGAGATTGACGATTGTCTGCGGCTACGCCGGCGCATTCTGGACGCCACGGCAAGTGCTGACCCCGGAACACTGTTGCTACGCAATAGCGGTCAGGCGCTACCGGTGAAGGGCGCGTCAGAAGCCATTCGTCGGCTGCTGCGGAGGGAAGGGCTCAAGCCTGACAGAGGCAGGACAGGACCACGCCCCTATGAGTTCCGGCGTGCCTTCGCCGTGCATAGGCTGACCGCCTGGTATCATGAAGGCGTTGATGTTCATGCCCGGCTGCCCAAAGATCCGCTATTGGCTTATGTTGAGAGCTTCTTCCGCGACTATCTACAGCGATTGCGTGGTGCGAGCGCACACACCGTGCGCGCGTATCGGGATACTCTACGGTTGCTTTTCATCTACCTCGCGGACACCCGGGAGAGCACCGTCGCCAACCTGCAACTGAGCGATCTGCACGTCGAGGCGGTGGCCGCCTTTTTGGCCCAGCTGGAATCGGATCGTGCCAACTCGATTACGACGCGGAACTGCCGACGCGCAGCGATTCGCAGTTTCTGCAAGCATCTGATCCGCGTTCACCTTCCACATGCCGAGCAGTATCAAAAAATTCTGGCCTTGCCTGCGAAGAAGTGTCAGCAAACTCTGGCAAGCTACCTGGAAGCGGCCGAGGTGCGTGCCATCCTTGACCAGCCTGACTGCCGTACCGTGCTCGGTCAACGGGATTATGGGTTGTTGCTGTTTCTGTACAATACGGGCGCACGCATCAGCGAGGCCCTGAGCGTTTGTTGTGCAGACCTGCACCTGACAACACCCCGGCAGGTGCGCCTCCACGGCAAGGGCAAAAAAGATCGGCTTTGCCCGCTGTGGCGCGATACGACTGAGGCGCTGCTGCGTCTGCCTACCGTACGCGATGGCGCACCAGGGGCATTTGTCTTTTTGAATCGACAGGGCCAGCCACTGACGCGCGACGGCGCAGCCTATCTGCTTCAAAAGTATGTGATAGCCGCGATCCCGACAGCCCCCACATTGCAGCGCCGAACAATCACCCCGCATGTGCTTCGCCACAGCTGCGCGGTCGCACTGTTGCAGTCCGGTGTCGACGTCACCGTCATCCGCGATTATCTCGGTCATGCCAGTATCGCCACCACCAGTCGCTATCTCACCACCAACTTGCAGATGAAACGAGAAGCACTCGAAGCCTTCTGGCAACGCGCTGGTATCGAGCCAACAAATGCAACGCCGTGGCAGCCAAGCGCTGCCTTGCTCGCCTTCTTGGCGTCGCTGTAGACGTTGGTAATTTTATCCTGTTGAAGAAAAGCCTCACGGCCCTATGAACACTGGCTTTCTCAGGCTGCACTCCGGATAAAAATCGACTCGGGATAATGAGCCTTATCTGGAGCTCCAGATAAGGACCACGCCCGGCGTAAGTTCGTGGAGGCCACCAAGGCGGCCAAGCCTCAGGGCAAAGGCAAGCCCACGAACGTGTCCAAAGCCGACGTGGCTTTAAGCCACATCAACAAACTCTACGCCATCGAACGCAAGATCAAAGAATTGAGTGTAAGCGAGCGTTACCGCATTCGTCAGGAACTGAGTGTGCCCGCATTAAAAACACTGAAGACCTGGCTGGAGACCAACGCAGGCAAGGTTGCGAAGGGCACCCTGACACGCACCGCCATGGCTTATACGTTAAACCAATGGCCCACCTTGGTGGGTTACTGTGAACGGGGCGACCTACAGATCAGCAACGTGCTGGCCGAAAACGCCATCCGTCCGTTCGCTCTGGGCCGAAAAGCCTGGCTTTTTGCAGATACCTCACAGGGCGCCCGTGCCAGTGCAACCTGCTATTCCTTGGTCGAGACCGCGAAAGCGAACAAACTGGAACCATCTGTTTATATCCAGCATGTTCTGGAGCGCGTTGCTGACGCTGACACGCTGGAAAAGCTGGAGGCACTTCTGCCGTGGAACGTCGACCTGGAGCGAACTTCAAAAAAAGTGCCGCAGATCGACTGAGGGCAAGTGGGCCGATTTAAGGGCGCTTACTTTTCATCCGGAGAAGACCAGATGCCTGCGAAGAGGTTATCCATGCGTAAGATCAAAGAAGTCCTTCGTCTCAAATGGGAGCGAGGGCTGAGTAATCGGCAGATTGCAGCGGCCTGCGGCGTCAGCCGCCCTACGATAAGCGAGTATCTTCGGCGTTTGGCCGAAGCCGGTTTGAACTGGCCATTGCCGGAGGGTCTGGGTGAGACTCAGCTGGAGCAGCTGTTGTTCCCGCCCCCTCCAGACTTGCCGGCTCAGGTCCGGGGCATACCGGACTGGCATCAGACGTCGGACCTTGAAACGACCAACGACAACATCTTCTTCGCTGAGCAAACCTTTAATTGTTCGGCTGCCGGCAGAACTCGGCTCTTAGTAAACAGGCGGCTCACCTGGGCCTTCAGGGCCAGACGCTTAACATCCACGCGGTTCCGCCGTTGACGGTATTCGTAGTAACTGGAACGACTGATATCAAACGCATTACAGACGATCTCAATAGGCATTTGTTCACTCAACCGGTCTATCAGCGCGTACGATTCATCTCGTTCGACATCAAGAGAGCTGTAACCTTTTTTGGTATGTCTTTCTCCTGTTCAAGCCGCTTACAGCGAGCTTCCAGTTTCTTGAATGCGGCGTTGCTCCGGGGTTAAGGCTTTGCTCTCCGGGGTGACGCCGTCACGCCCCTCGGCCAATTGATTAACCCAGCGCCGGATAGCGCTTTCACTGATTCCCAAAGACACGCTCGCCTGGGGATAGTGTAACCTTGATCCAGTACTAAGCTGGCTGCTTCTTGTTTGAATTCAGGGGAAAAAGAACGTCGCTTTCTGGTCATCAGATACCTCGTTTATGGTGGCAATATGACCACCTACGTTGGTGTCCGGAATCATTGAACCACTACAATGACGGCAATCTTACCAGCTGAAAAGTCAGGCTTACGGAGGCATAATGGCGTCACCTTTATTACCCCCGAATTCCTTTCGTGCAGTTAAAGTCAACTCCTTTTAAGCAGAATGCAATTCTAAATAATGCATAACTGAGGAAACTACCGCTGATCTGCTTCCCTTGCAGTCGATTGCGGCACATCATGTCATAACACAACACTTCCCCAGCGATTTGACTATATTCAAAACTCTAGGGGCTGTTGACGTTTCATTACATCGGCAGCCATAAAAACCCACACGCCATGGCCACGACGCTTTGATTGTTGCGTTTCAATGTGTCATAGCGTGTCACCAGACCGCGAAAATGCTTCAGGCGCGCAAAGGCGTTTTCCACTCAATGACGGTGGCGATACAGCGGCCAATCCATGTCCGCATTGCCTATGACGGAATTCGACTTTCTTGGAATCACGGCGTTGGCACCCTTGCTGTTAATCTGTTCGCGAATTTTGCTACTGTCATAGCCTTTATCCGCGATCACTGCTGTGGCGGGCGGCAATGGCTCAATTAATTCGCTGGCCGCTGTGCTGTCATGAATCTCGCCGCCGGTCACTGAACACTCAATCGGTAAGCCGTCACTATCGACGGCCAAATGAATTTTTGTGGTATTGCCCGCACGACTTTTACCCATGGCTTGTGGCTCAACACCTCTTGCGCCGGCGCTGTGCTGGTGGGCTTTGACGTAACTGCCATCAATAAATTCCCACTCAGTATCCGGCTCACTGACAAGCTTTTTGAACAGTGCCAACCATTTACCCTTTTTTGACCACTCATTGAACGTCTTGTAAATCGAGTTCCACCGGCCGAAGCATGGGGGCAAGTCCCGCCATGGACAGCCCACTCGTAGTCGGTAAAACATGCCTTCGACCGTCATCCGCAAGTCGCGCTTGTTATAAATATTTTCTTGAAGCATCATTCCTTTTAGCTTCGACCCGTGCTCATCAGTGAGCATACGTCGGGGCATAGCAAGCTCGTTTTGTTTTGGTGTCGGAACCTGAATATTACGAGCTTGCTCCTTTTATTCAATCACTTGCGCCCAAACGTCAACAGCCCCTAATCAAGACACTTTCTTTAAGTACGCCTCAATACGACCTTTTAGTCCCGGGCTCGCGGCAGATCGCACGAGTTCGGCCAAGTCTGTATCCGACTGGCCAATTTGTAATGCCGTTTCAAGTAGGGGCTGTCCGCCCGAGGGCGTAGCTATCGTCTCTTCGACGGCATGTGACCAAGTCGATATTTCTGCGCACATGGTCAAGAAGCCAACAGACATTGCCTCGGCGGAATCGAAAGTGCGGGACTCCGCCAAAATTGAGCGTGCAGCGCCGACCCCCACCAGGGCTGCGAAACGCCGAGTGCCTAGAACCAAGCCAAATTTCAGCCCGGGCATACAAAAACTTGCATCGGATGTAGCGATACGGTGATCGCAAGCTGCAAACAAGTCCACCCCCGCACCGAAATTTCGCCCGTGGGCCATTGCAACAGTTGTAGCTGACAAACTCGCAAGTTTTTGTAACAGTATCTCGATACGAATAAACCTCAGTACAAGATCCCCCTCGCTATGTTCGCGCCAACCTGTGAAATCAAACCCCGCGCTGAAATTCTTGCCAGAGCCGCGGAGAACGAGCATCTCCGCGCCACTAGCTTCGGCTTTGTCGACGGCTACGATTAACTCCTCGATCAAAGCAGCCGACAGTGCGTTACGCTTGTCTGGGCGATGTAACTCAAGGGTGACGCAGTTACCTTCATTGTTGATGATAAGTTCGCCGCTCATAAGTTCGCCTCGCTAGCTTCATTGTCGTATTCCGGCCAGCTGTCGCCTGCGCGGGCTGTGGACAGGCTGACCGCAATCATCATCACGAACCCGACAATCGAACTGATGCCGAGTGCGAGAAACACGTTACTCTGGATCCCAGTTAGCGAGAGGCCGATATAACAGCCCGAGCCAAAAAGCGTTGCTGCTATTGCCCCTGCCCGATTGGCAGGTTTCCAGAGGTAACCTAGGACAATTGGTGCGATGACACCGCTGATGATCGCCGCTATACCGAATTGAGTGAGTAGGGACAGAGAGTCGGGCCGGTTGAGTGACATGAATAGTGACGCAATGCCGACTACTACCAATGCACCTTTGGAAACAAGGAGGGAGTGCCTGTCGGCCTGCTCCGTCGTTTGACCGTCACGGTGGATCAGCGGCGCGATAATGGGCTTATATAAATCGTTGCCGATAATTGTACTTATGCCCATATAAAGACTGTTGGTGGTCGACAAGATAGCGGCTAGTAGCCCAGTAATGAGCAACGCGACTACCACCGGTGGGAAAGTATGCATAATATATGCTGGGATAGCACTGTCCGCGGAGTCCAGATCCGGCACCAACACGCGAGCAGCCATGCCAGCGAACGCCGAAAAGGAGGCAAGCAGAAATAGTGTAATCCCGGAGGACAGGGTGAACGCTCGCAAGTCAGATTCCTTTTCGAGCGAGAGCACTTTGTTCATCAAGTGTGGCAGTAGCCCGAAACTGAAGAGTAACCATCCGATACTCAGAATCGCCAGACCACTATAAAATGGGCCGCTTTTTGCTGTCGCTGCGATTAGACCAGGGTCAATCTGCTCCATCTGGGCGTTGAGCTCGCCAAGGAACCCCCACCCCCCACCGATTGACCATGCCAACGAGATGAATAGCAGCACCGAGATAAACGACATCAAGATGCCCTGAATCCCGTCGCTGATGTACTGAGCGTAGGCACCGCCCACGCTCAGATAGGCGACGGTTATAGTTACTCCCAACGTTACGCCCCAGACATAGGGCACACCCAAAACTGTTTCGAACAAGGTCGCCAAGCCGACGTTCTGCCCGATGATGTAATAGATATTGAACAGCGCTAGAAAACCAACGACGACCTGCAGTGTACGGCTGTTGTAGCGGTTTCTCAGCCAATGCGGCAGTGTCAGCGCGCCGCCTTGGAGCTGGGCTTGGCGCCAAAATGTTCGGGCGAACAGCAACAAGCCCAGCCATGTCAGGCCAAAAGAACCCAACGACCACCACAATACAGGTGCGCCGTAAGTATACGCCCAGCCGGGCACACCCATAAACAAGTTAGCGCTGGCATACGTCGCAGCGAAACTCACGCCGACAACCCATGGGCTAACCGCGCCACGCGCGATGGAAAATCCAGCCATGGAACGACTGTGTTTTGAGCCGATCTTGCCGACCCATATAATGAACAGTAGATAAGCGATGAGCAAAACAGCGATCATTACCAAAAAAACAGGTGAGTCAAATTTCATGGTATTCCCCCTCTTTTTTTATTTTTTTTTAGGATAGAAATGATTCCAAACGACAAGCCCTACAATCCAGAAAACACCAACTGCAATCCAGTAAAGTGTAAACATATCAACCTCCTAAATAAGCGGTGTCAATACATCGGGTAGGCTGAGCAACTTCACGCTCAGCCAGTGGAGTGGCGTGTGCAACGCGCGCGGATCGCGCGGATAAAAAGGCAAGTTGTGTCATGAGACCTCTCAATGCCAGCGTTCTGCTATCCGGCTGCCGGCTTCTTAGTGATTAGTTGTTAATTATTAGTTTCACTAGTTCGGACCTAATGTTCGCGGATCTTTACTCTTAAGTTCCCTTCCTTACTCAGTTTCTTTAGCCCATTTAAAGAGGGGCACGTTTAGTCCACCAATGACACTGAACACAACGCTAAGTAGTGACTGATTCTCTTGACGAGCGCCCTGCACATTGTATATAGCCAACCACCTCCGAGTAGATGTCGGTTTAATTCTGTACATAATCAACTCGTTTGATTTTTGGGCTTGGATACCCCCCATTGTCTTAGGACTTCGGCGGTGTGTTCGCCTAAGTGCGGAGGCGGTTTGCGTATAGAAAACTCAAAATCAGTAATGTTCAGTGGGAAGCCAGTAGTGCGAGTCTTGACGCCGTTGGGCAGTGTCAGATCACGCACAATGCCCATATGTGCAACGTGTGGATCGGCGATCAAATCTCCGTAGTCATTGATCGGGCTAGCCGGTACGCCGCGAGCACGCATTTCTTCAAGCCAGTAAGCCGCAGAATTCTTCAGGAATGAAACCTCCAAGATCTTCGTCAGCCGCTGCTGGTTCTTAGCACGACGCAGTTGGTCGGTGAAATCAGGATGTTCGGCGAGTTCCGGCTGCCCGACGGCTTCGCAGACCGCACGCCAGAGCTTGTCGTTGCCCGCGGCGATAACGAAGTAGTCGTCCTTCGCACGAAACGCCTGGTACGGCGCGTTTCGCGGATGAGCCGAACCAAGACGTTGGCCCGACTGGCCGGTGCCGAAATATTCGCTGGTTTGTAGCGCCGCGACACCTATCATGCTACCGAGCATCGAACAGTCGATGTGCCGGCCGCGACCAGTGCGGTTGCGTTTGTAAAGCGCCGCAGCGACCGCGTAGGCTGAATAAAGTCCGGCGGAGAAATCACCTACAGGGACGCCGCATTTTACTGGCCCTGACCCATCTTCGCCGGTAACACTCATAAGCCCGCTCATGGCTTGTACTACAACGTCAAAGGCACCATAGTTCGCATATGGCCCAGTCTGGCCGTAACCACTAATCGAGCAATAGATAAGGCCCGGATGCTCGGCGGACAACTGTGCATAGCCAAGGCCGAGCCGATTCATTACGCCTGGGCGAAAGTTTTCCACGATAACGTCGGCCTCGCGACATAAAGACATAAGGTTGGGCCGGTCGTCTTCGGATTTCAAATCAAAGACAACGCTACGTTTGTTGCGGTTAAGAGAAGCAAAGTTTTCGCTGTAGAGTTCACCGTCGTCGTTGGCCGTCAAAGGTGGCCAACCGCGCATGCCGTCGCCTGAGCCAGGGCGCTCTACTTTTACTACGTCCGCGCCGAGATCGCCTAGCAACGAACCGGCAAACGGCCCTGCTGCGATTTGGCCGAACTCTAGCACGCGAACCCCGTCGAGAAGCAAATCATCAATCATCGTGATTATCCTTTATCATAGTCATAGGACGGCGTGAACGCCGCCCTAGTTGGATTACAATGATGCAGTTTTCTCCGTAGGCTGTGGGGCCTGATGACCCACAGTCTCTGCGCGCTCTTTACGCTGCATATCCATCAGGATCTGGCGGGCTCGACGAACGGCCATGTCGGTTTTGAGAAACAGCTCAGAATATCCGTCGTCGGGGAACTCGTGCATTTTTTGCTGTTTTTCCAGCGCCCATTCGTCTTGGGCAACTACCTCTGGAAACATCTCCGCTATCTTTTCAACAGTAGAAATCGAGGGATCTGATAATGGTGTGTGATCCTTATTACAGGACACCAACCATCGCCAAACGAGGTTGCGTTCGTCCACCGGCAGGTGCAGATGCAGTAAGGTGTAGCCGCGCTCAGCCTCAGTGTTGAGTTCCCCAGGTGGAGCTACGCGCAGCTCTACACGGGTCAAGCCTGGAGTAACCATGCAGTGAGTATGCAGTCGTTCCACCTCATCATAGTGGAACCATTCCTTGAAGAACGACGGCTGTCGATGGAGCTTGGTATGGCGAATAGTCTTAATATACTGACAACCGTTTTCTTCGCCTTCCTCATACTCAACGGGAATCCTGCTATTTTCTTCATCCCCAATATTCCCATCGTGAAGGGGGAAAAAGTGGGTAATATCCAGCAGGTTCTCAATTAAAAGAAGGTAATTGGCAGGCACTCTCAGTGGCATGGGCACTCCGACAGTCACTGTCTCCTTCGAACTGAGCTCTGGGGTAGGCGGTGGATTGATCGATTCAGCGACTTCAGGGTCTCCGGGCCATAGCCAGACCACACCGTCTTGTTCGCGAACAGGTGCCGCGCGCAGTCGGGCCTGTTTGGGAATTGGTTTATCAGGCTGGGCAGGAATGGCTACGCACTGGCCACTGGTATCATAGGTTAGACCATGATATGCACAGCGCAGTGTACCGTCCTCGAGCAGATCACTTTCAGACAACGGGAAGCGTTTGTGGCAACAGCGATCGTCGAACCCTACAACTTTACCATTTTCCTTGGAGCGCCACATTACGAAAGGCTTGGCGACTACCGTGTGACTTTGCAGTTCACCCGGCGTGAATTCTGTCGATAACCCCATTGGGTACCAGCAGTTTTTAACATACTTAAACTCAGCCATGACTTTCTCCTCATCATTTTTTGTTATAAACACCAAACATCAAGGAGATGCCGACTAGCATCTCCAGCCGATCAGATATCAAGAACCAAGCATTCACCCTCAGACTCCGCTCGTGCGCAGCAAATCATCACGTATACCTCACGGTCTTCTTCGTCAAGAACGGTGTCATGATGGGCAGGCCGGCCAGCTAAATATCGCGTCAGACAGGTACCGCAGTATCCCTCCCTACAGGAGGTATCCACGTCAATGCCGTGCTCGCGAAGAACATCAACAATGGTTTGCCCAGGTTCGACGCGGAAAGTCTTACCGCTACGGGATAGCTGGACGTCGAATCCGACCTGATCATCCGTGTCTGCGCGTGCGTCGACACCGTCTGCTGCAGCGAAGCGTTCGCAGTGTTTAGCCTCGGTAGGCCAGTGCGGAGAGGCTGCCTCAACGGCGGCAAGAAAACCGCCCGGACCACAATAATAGAGATGATCGCCGATCGTATAATCTGCCAGCACCCTGCCGAAATCGAGACCTGCACTCGGATTACCTCGGTCGTGGATAAGCGTAGCTAAACCTTTTTCGGCCAGCGTGTTAATTTCCGGCATAAACGCCGTGCGCTCGGGCGAGCGCGTGCAGTAATAGAGATGGAATGGTTCGCCTCGGCGACTGAGCTCGGCTACCATCGCCATAATTGGCGTGACACCGATCCCTCCGGCCAAAAGAACATGCCGGCCGGCGTGCTTAGACAGCGCAAAATGATTACGCGGTTGCGAAATGGTGAGCTCGTTGCCCACAAAGACTTCTTGATGCATGGCCGCCGAACCGCCACGGCTGTTAGGCTCGCGCAGCACGGCAACGACATAATGATGCGCTTCTGCGGGGTCGTTACACAGCGAATACTGGCGGATCAATCCGTTCGCGAGATGCACATCAATGTGACCTCCCGCGGCGAATGGCGCGAGTTCCATGCCCGCTGGATCTACGAATTCAAATGCAAGAATGTCCTCAGCCAAATAGGAAATTGATTGAACCCGGACGTTGAGTTTTTTCTTATTCAGAACATTTCGATTGTTTTTGTTGGGCATGGCGACCATATAAGTTTTCTCCTACTCACATTCGGGCTTTGTCGCTGCTAGTGCCTGTAAACTAGTGTCATTTGCTTTGGCTTGATCGATGTCATTTACAATGGGTTGTCAAATATACAAATACAAACGATAAATTTTTACCTTAATGCATCAGGTTTTTTGATGTGTCTCAAGGGGCCTACTCCCAGCGGCATCGCCAGCGTGTGCACAATCCGCTCGGTCGAAATCACTGCCGTAAAGCCGCACTTAATCGCTAAGAGCTACTGTGGGATTTTTCGCGCAGACCTGGTAACAACTGACAACTGGTCGTCATGGGCTTGTCTGGCACTTTTCATCGTCTAGATTGAACCACCTTCCCGTCGGGAGGAAACAGTGCCGATGCGCCCGCTCGACGGCTTTAACGATATCCTGCAAGCCGATGGCTACTCCGGCTATGGCAAGGTGTGCGTTTGGAACCCTCGGCTTATATGCAGTATGCGCTGGAGCCCATTGCTAAGGCAGGCACACTGGAAAATCTGGAAGCATCGTTGCGATGAGATGTGGACCTGGAAGGGGCTTCCAAAAAGTGTCACGGTTCGACTGAAGGTAAGTAGATCGAATTATTGGCGCTTACGATTCATAAGTCACCACCAATGTATTAACCATACCTCAGTCGGCCGAGTTGATCGAAACACGGCAGCAGATGAATACCTTTAGGATCAGTCAGAACGGGGCAGATATAGAAGATGACGCATGTGCGGACGATACAATGTCATCGACGATCCACTGGTCCAGGAATTAATGGCAACCTTGGGCATTCCCGTTCACGCCAAAACCCGCCTTGACATGGCTCCGAGCACAAAAGACCAGATCGTTTATGAGACAAGTCATGTCCAGATCTTTCAGGATGCACCCTGGTCATTACCAACCTCAGCATAGTCGGCCGACAAACAACCTGTTCGGTAAAAATCACTGGCGCTGACAGCAAGCTCAGCTATAAGATTGGCCAAACCATGGGGTTCGTCGACCGAGAGCGCGGCCACAAACTCGACGGGGGGGAGGGGGTCCGTCGTTTGCAACTTCTCAAGCTCAACGTGGGGGAGTTTTCCGCTATGATAATGTATGGGCAGATAGGCGATGCCCAACCCGGCAGAGGCCATAGAGGCGACCACACCCAAACTCTTGCAGCGGGCGAAATAACGACAGCGCACATTGGCATGGCGGAACCAATGTTCGATACCTGCGTGATGGAAGGAGGCGCTCTTGAGCCCAATCACCGGCCATTCAGACAACGACTGCGGCGTATGCCGCGACGTGCCCAAGCCTAGAGTAGGACTTGCGAACCACGCGAAACTGACATGACCTAGACTGTAGGTGCGGACGTTCATCCCAGATGAATTGCCCGGAACAAGCAGCAGATCCAGATGGCCATCGGACAACCCCTGCAAGAGATCCCCCGTCAATCCCTCATCGATTTCGAGACGGACTTTCGGGTATCGCTTGGAGACTGATTTGACCAGTGTCGGCAGCCACGTAATCGAAATCATCTCTGCAACCCCCAGCCTAAGACTCCCAGTCAATGTATCGGATGAGGAGATGCGATATTTGATATCCGCTTCGAGATCGAGAATACGGTTAGCGTAATCGACGAGCTCACGGCCCTTTGCAGTGAGCTGTATTCGCCGTTTCGACCGATCGAACAAAACCATACCCATGGTATGCTCAAGTTCGCGAATACGCATCGAAACCGTGGACTGCGTCGCGTGGAGGCGTTCTGCCGCGGCACTAAAACTGCCAAGCCTGGCAGCCCAGTAAAAAGTCTCCAGTTGTCGTAGATTCATTATGAGCCCTTTAAGCTTAAATTGTCGGTCGGTCGCTGTACTTAGTCATTTTCAATCCAAAAAAGACCTCCGCGAGACTCAAGCAGCCGATATTTAAATTTTATTGATGCATTCTAACAACGTAATCCGCATCTTACCCAGATGCGGGGCTCAGTATCACTCATGCGATAGACAACTGCACCCAACTGAGCGAAGTCCAGAACGTCCTTGAGATAAGTCGGCGTGTTATCAAGTAAGCAGACAAAACCGATTACTGTACATTCGACGCTGGCTAACGGCACCTTTAATGAGTCCGGAGGGGCGGGCGATTGAGCGCACGAAAGGGACGCCACAGGGTGGTGTGATCAGCCCTGTGCTGGCGAATCTCTTCTTGCACTATACGTTCGACTGCTGGCTGAGCCAGCACTTTCCAACCATTGAGTGGTGTCGGTACGCAGATGATGGGCTGCCTCATTGTAGTACTGAAAAGCAGGCTCACTTCCTGCTACGTAGGCTACGTGAAAGGTTCGGTGAATGTGGGCTTGAGCTGCATCCAGAGAAAACGAAGATTGTTTACTGTAAGGATCACCGTAGAACAGGAAACCACGAACACACATCCTTTGAATTTTTGGGCTATACCTTTATGAAACGAATGGTCAAAGACAAAACCGGAGAGCTTTTTCTGGGATTTTGTCCGGGCATCAGTCGTCCCTCACTTAAGGCGATTATTCAGAAGGTGCGAGCGTGTAAGATAGGGCGGCGAACAGATCTGTCGATAATGGACATTGCTGACTTTATCAATCCATACCTGCGAGGCTGGTGGAATTGGGTATGTTGATGTCTCACAGCCGACCCAGAGTGAGCAACGATAACCCGTACTCAGAGTCGTTGTTCAAAACGCTGAAGTACTGCCCGAAGTGGCCTGCCAAAGGCTTTAGATCACTAACAACGGTGCGTGAATGGATGCTGTTGTTCGAGCAGGCCTACAACGAGGAGCACTTGCACAGCGGCATCAACTTCGTGACGCCCGCACAACGACACCAAGGTGTTGATGCAGAGTTGCTAGCCAAACGTGAAGCGGTGTATGAACGAGCAAAGAGTCTGAATCCCAGGCGTTGGTCTGGTGACATTCGAAACTGGACAGTCGCCGGAGCCGTATCCCTCAACCCTGGAAAATTGCAGGAAATTGAGCGCAATAAACAGGCTGCTTAAGTGCAGCTATTTGGACAACTGGGTTGCAAATCACCGCTTGGAAACGGTCATAACCGACGAGCCGACGAGCCGACGAGCCGACGAACAACTGATCCATTCTTTTCTTCTACGTAGGCCTGGTCGTTCTTTTTGTAGGCACGAGCACGCGTAAAAGTGATTCTGTGAGCTTCACAGAAGTCGAGCATTTCAAGGTTGATGAACTCGCTACCACTATCAGTATCGAGGCCTTTTAGCTCGAAAGGCATCAGTTTGATAGCGACGCTTATACCGTTAATCACATCGGCCGCACTCTTTTTCAGTAAAGGCATGCACTCAAGCCAGCCTGTCGATACATCAATCATGACCAGAGTGTTCAAAAATGCGCCGTTAGGATCTCCGCCACAATGGGCAACTAGGTCTATTTCGAAAAAACTTGGGGTAACATCGTCCCAGTCAGCAAATGTGCGAACCTGAATTTGATTCTTCAGCAATGAGCCCGGCTTCGTGCGGCTGATGCCGCCTTTAATCTGACGCCGCTCGGGTTGAAGAAGCCGATCCACTGTTGCGGCACTGATTTTTTCCAACTTGTGTCTAATATCTGCGTTGATGCGAAGGTGGCCGTGGCGTTCCATGGCAGCGACAAGGTCCGGTAGAAAAGGCACAAGTCGCTTCGAACAAACCTGATTAGCCGTGTACCAGATGTAGAGTAAAACCTGTCTAAACTGCTCGTCATAGACTTGCGCACCGGGCCTTACCTACGCTTTAACTGAGTTCGTGGACTTGGATTTTCCTGATTACCCCTCAAGCTCAGCCAACACTTCGTGCCTATACTTACGAGTAGCAGGAATGAGCGAGGGTTGCATTATGAAAAACAAAATTCAATTTCAAAAAGGCTACAGCTTAATAGAACTCATGAGGGATTACGGTACCGAAGAGCAGTGCTGTAACACCCTGTTTCAATTACGCTGGCCTCAAGGCTATGCCTGCCCTCAATGCGGGGGGAAAAGTCATTGCACTCTAAAGACTCGTGCTCTCTACCAGTGCAATCATTGCCACCATCAACACTCGCTGATGAGCGGCACCATTTTTGAGGCGACCAAATTGCCTCTGGCAACCTGGTTCTTGGCGATATACCTGCTGACGCAGGCAAAAACGGGGCTCTCAGCGCTGTCATTACACCGGCAGCTCGGTGTTTCTTACAACGCCGCCTGGAGCCTCAAGCACAAAATCATGCAGGTCATGAAAGAACGTGACGACAGCAAGGTGCTATCCGGTGTGATTCAACTGGATGATGTTTATTGGGGCGGTGAGCGCCATGGCGGAAAATCAGGCCGAGGATCGCCCAATAAGACGCCCTTTGTCGTCGCGGTTTCCGTTAATGAAGACGGGCATCCGATCCACATGACTATGAATGTTGTTAAAGGCTTTCGTTCGAAAGAGATTGAGCGGTGGGCCAAACAGCATCTTGAGCCAGGGTGCCAAGTCGTATCCGATGGGTTGGCATGTTTTTCTGCTGTTAAAAAAGCGGGGTGCCAGCATACAAGCATTGTAACGGGTGGTGGGCCAGCCTGTGTCTCATTGGTAGAATTTACCTGGGTCAACACGATGATCGGGCATGTGAAGAACAGCCTGAGAGGGGCTTACCCTGCAATTAATCACAGACACCTGCCGCGCTACCTGGCGGAGTTCTGTTATCGCTTCAACCGGCGTTTTGAGCTGGACAGGATGTTGCCGCGATTTTGTTTCATTGCCGTTAGAACACCGCCTATGCCAATAAGGCTTTTGAAACTGGCTGAGGTTTATGGGTAATCAGGTCGGTTCTTGCAGGACTATGGACGGCGGTGACCCTCAGCGATCCAGCAGGCTGCGATCGATATCTAGCCACCTGGCAGCCTCCGCGATGGCATAGCCCTCGGCCCAAACCATGTTTACCGCCTCGGCCTTTAGTTTGTCGAAATACCAACGTCTTGTCTTCTCGGTTATGAACACCTCCACTGCTTCCATTATGAGGCTTACCGGGGTGGGTGAATGCGGACATGCGATTCTCGCCCTACGCCGCCCGAAAAAAACTTGACCCAGTTTGTATGAGGGACTAAGTTATTTAAACTATCGCGTGGTCTGACCATCAGATTATAGAACCATGAAAAGCATGAGCCGAGATCAACAACCACATGAAAATTGAGCCGCTGGAGAAGAAGAGTCTGAGTGACGAGGTAGTTGCCAAGATCAAGTCCATGATCGTTAGTGGTGACCTCAAGGAAGGCGATCGCATTTCCAGCGAGCGTGAACTGTGCGAGCAATTTTGCGTCAGTCGGGCCTCGGTTCGAGAAGGCCTCAAGATTCTTTCCTTGCAAGGGCTGATAAGTAGGACCAATGCCGGAACCGTTATCACCACCAACTTCGCCTCCATTCTAGAAGAGACACTGGCACTAAAAATTCTGCTGAACGACTACAGCTACGAGGATGTGATGGAAGCGAGGATGTTTCTTGAACGCACCATGGTTCGCCTAGCGGCGAGTCGTATCGAAACGCAGAATATCAGCATCATGTCGTTGCAACTTGAGTCGATGATCAAGGCTGAGCGTGAAGGTAACAGTGACGACTTTGTTCTCGCTGATATCGCCTTCCACCAACAGATCGCCAAGGCGTCGAAAAGCGAGGTACTGGCGAGCCTCTACAACGCCATCATCACCTTGGTATTCAGGGCTCAGAAGAGTGTAAAGGAAGACAACCCAGTCATGAAAGAGTCCATAAAATTTCATGGGAAAATTCTGGAGGCATTAAAGAATAAAAATGCAGAGCAGGCAGAAAAGGAGATGCAGATGCACTTGATGGATGTCCAGAAAAGGCTCAATCACCTGATCAAGAAAGAAACAATAATAGGAGGACTGTGATTCATGTACGTGCGATATATCTATAATAACCAGACACACTATGGCCATTTAGCCAAAGGGGTCATTACCAGGCTCGAAGGCAACATGTTCGACAGCATCGAACCAAGCGATGAAACGATCTCTGCGTCCGCCGTCAAACTACTCGCGCCTTGCGAGCCGTCCAAGGTGGTTTGCGTAGGCCTAAACTACCTGGATCATGCCAAGGAGATGGACCTAGAGCTTCCCAAGGCACCATTGCTGTTTTTGAAGCCACCGACAACCGTCATAGCGCATCAGAACGAGATCAAAGCTCCCGGCAACGTGGGTCGCCTCGACTATGAGGGGGAGCTGGCAATCGTCATTGGCAAGCAGGCAAAAAACGTCTCTGTTGAAGACGCGGCCAATGTGATTTTTGGCTTCACCTGTGCGAATGATTTCACGGCAAGGGACATTCAGTTCAGCGACCAGCAATGGACTCGCGGAAAGTCCTTTGACACTTTCTGCCCACTGGGCCCTGGTATCGTCAGGGAGATAAATCAGGACGATGCCAAGATACAACTTACCGTCAACGGTGAAGTCAAACAAAGCTCGAACATCAAAATGTTCATCTTCAAAGTCAATGAGGTAGTTAGTTACATCTCTCAGTACATGACGCTGATGCCTGGGGACGTCATTCTCACTGGAACTCCCCATGGTGTCGGGCCAGTCAAATCAGGAGATGAGATGTCAGTCACCATTGATGGAATTGGCACTCTGACTAATACGTTGACCATCGAATAATACCATCACCGTTATAAACAAACGCGCAAAGTATTGCTTCCCGGAAATCGATGCATAATCTTTCTGTGCCCAAAAAGATATCAACAACAAGAGACAAAATCATGAATGCATCAGTATTGATGACGGATACCATTTTTCCTGACACATCACTCGAGCAGAGTGTGTTCAAGGAAAATGGTATCGACTTCGAATTAAGCCCTTCTCATGACGCCGCAACGCTCTCGGAACTCGGCAAGGAGGCGGATGCGCTTCTTGTGATATACGCGCAAATAGGTGCAGACGTTATCGAAAACCTGAACCGCTGCAAGGTCATTGTCAAAGCGGGCATTGGATACAACAACATCGACATGGAAGC
Organism: Marinobacter sp. M1C; assembly: GCF_023314135.1. NCBI lineage: Bacteria > Pseudomonadati > Pseudomonadota > Gammaproteobacteria > Pseudomonadales > Marinobacteraceae > Marinobacter > Marinobacter sp. M1C. The sequence goes on along the minus strand of NZ_CP092289.1, from coordinate 3,671,166 downwards.
GGCATCCAGGAAAGGCATTATCGTAGCCAATGTTCCCGACTATTGCCAGGACGAAGTCGCGGATCATACTTTTGGTATTTTTCTAGCTCTGGCCAGGAAAATCTGTCACCTGAACAATCAAGTCAAGAATGGAACATGGAATGCAAATGATGGCAAAAACGCTCCACGACTGAGAGGTAAGACGTTCGGCTTGCTTGGTTGTGGCGCGATCGGCCAGCAAGTCGCGAAACGCGCCATGGCCTTTGGTTTGAATGTGGTGGGCCATGACCCCTACAGCTCAGCCGAGACGCTGTCCCAACAGAATATACGCAAGATCGATGACCTCAATGAATTCCTAGGGGAGGTCGATTTTTTATCACTTCACCTTCCCCTGAACGAGAAGACCACTCATATAATTGATAAGTCTGCGTTAGGCAGGATGAAGAAGAGTGCACTTATCATCAACACATCAAGAGGAGGACTTATAGAGGAAGATGACCTGCATAACGCATTGATAGAAAATCGCATCGCCGGCGCCGCCATGGATGTTCTCGAGCGGGAGCCTCCGGATGGAGCGCCAGAGCTATCCAAACTGGATAATGTCGTAATCACCCCCCATACCGCTTTCCTATCTCAGGATTCCGTGTTGGAGCTGAGAAGAAAAGCCTCACTGGAAATCGCGAGAACTCTACACAGCGGCACGCCAGCCCACCCGGTAAATTGACCCATAGTCAAAAAACAAAAATATTTCATTAGGAAAACAAAATGACTAAAGCATCAACACGAACCTCTCTCCTGCGCACCATTGTTTCCGGCACTTTCGTGGCTGCGCTGTCTGTCAGCATGATTGCCCAAGCAACCGTGGATATAAAACTCGCGCACAACAGCAACACGAACCCTGAAGACCCACAGAATATTGGGGTCAACGCCTTCAAGAAAATGGTGGAAGATCGATCCAATGGTGAGATCAATGTCGAGATATATCCGGCAGGTCAACTTGGAGACGCACGTGCAATCGTGGAAGGGATTCAGCTGGGCATGATCGAGATGGGAGATGTCGAAAACGGGCCCATGGGTGGGTTCGTACCCGAAGCAATGCTGTGGGATCTTCCCTTTCTATTCCGGGACCTCAACCATGCTCACAAAGTCTTGGACGGTGAAATTGGGAGTCAGATACAAGAAAAGTACCTGGATGTGGGCATTAAACACTTAGCTTATAACGATGGGGGGTTCAGGCACTTCACCAATGACAAGCGTCCCATTCGCACCATGGATGATCTGCAAGGTCTCAAGATACGTGTGATGGAAAGTAAAGTCATGATTGACGCTTTGAATGCGTTTGGAGCCTCTGCCGTACCGATGTCCTTCGGCGAACTCTATACAGGCTTGCAGCAAGGTGTGGTTGATGGTCAAGAGAACCCGATGAACCTGATCAAAAGCCAGCGCTTCTACGAGGTACAGCATTACCTCTCCTTGAGCGGGCACTTCTATTATCCTCGCCAGTACATTGCTAGTGCGGTTTGGTGGAACACCCTAGATGAAAAGAATCAGGGGATCATTTCTAAGGCGGCACTGGAGGCGGCCACCATCCAGCGCGAGGCACTGGCCGATTACGAAACTGAGATGCGCAAGGCTCTCGAGGGCGAGGGAATGGAGATCAATAAAGTGGAGAAGGATGCCTTTATCGAGACGGCCCTGGAGAAGATCTACCCCAATTACTATGAAGTGCTTGGCAGTGGAGATGCGGAACGAGGAAAGGAACTCATCTCAACTATCTTGAAAACGGAGTAACGTTCATGCTGGGGCGCTACACCATGCCATAGCGCCCCAGCATTCCTTTCCAACATCGTTATTTCGAGGATGAAATGGTGGATCAAAAAAAAAATAAGAGCCCAGTTCGCTATCTCGACCTGTTTCTCAAAACATGCATCGTTGCAATGATGATTTCCATTGCAGCATTGACATTTTACCAGGTAGTGATGCGATACGGGTTCAATCAGTCAAGCTCCTGGAGCGAGGAAGCCATTCGCTTCATCTTTATCTGGTGCAGTTTTCTATCCATTGCGATGGGCGTCCGAGATAAGATACACATTGGCATCGATATCATCGTCAACTTCTTTAACGAGAAGCTACGGGTCATGATCGAGATAGTTGGAAATCTCTGCATTATGTCATTCTCGGGGTATCTAATCTTTTATGGATACAAGGTGGCCATAGCAACACGGTTTCAAACATCTCCCGCGTTAGGAATACCCATGAGTTGGATATATGCCTCAGTACCCATCATGGGTGCACTGATATTTCTTTACTGCATGATCGAAATATTCAACTCCAACAACAGACTACGTTTGATCCGTAAAGGGGCATGATATGCTGGCCGTTCTTCTAATCGTTTTGGTGGCAGGGTTCATCATTAACGTGCCCATTGGTTTCACGATGGGGCTTGCTGCCCTGGCCAGCCTGATCGCCAGTGGCATGATGCCCGTCGAAATGTTGCCACAGCGCATGGTTGCCGGCATCAACTCCTTTCCCTTGCTTGCAATCCCGCTGTTCATGATGGCGGGCTCCATCATGGAGCGTGGCGGCATCTCGAGGAGAATCATCGAGCTTGCTAGCGCCCTAGTGGGTCATTTCAAAGGCGGTCTGGCGGCCGTTTCGGTAATGGCCTGTACATTTTTCGCTTCGATTTCGGGTTCTGCGCCCGGTACCGCGGCGGCCGTGGGGGAGTTGACCATTCCTGAAATGGTGAAGCGTGGTTACTCGAAGTCCTTCGCTTCTTCTGTCGTCGCCTCGGCTTCGTGCCTAGGCGTCGTCATTCCTCCCAGCATTACCTTCATCCTGTTCGGCATTGTCGCCGATGTGTCCATCGGCAAGCTGTTCATTGCCGGTATCATTCCGGGAGCGCTGCTGGCTGGTGCGCTGATCGTGGTCAGCATCGCGCGTTCGCACCGCCTCGGCTACCCGGCAGAGGCGAGGCAGAACTGGAAACAGCGCTGGAAGAAGCTCATAGACTCCTTCTGGGGCATCCTGATGCCTGTCATCATACTCGGCGGCATCATGACCGGTGCATTCACGCCAACCGAGTCGGCTGGTATCGCGGTTATTTACGGGCTGATCGTCAGCGCCTTCATCTACCGGGAACTGGGCTGGAAGGATGTCTTCCCCATCTTCTACAAAGCGGCATTGAACTCGGCAATGATCATTTTGCTCATCGCCGTTGCGAGCCCGTTCGGCTGGATCATGACGATAGAGCAGGTGCCACAGATGGTTTCTGATACCATTCTCGGGCTTTCGACCAATCTTTACCTGGTCCTGATGCTGATTATTCTGATATATCTGATACTCGGCACCTTCATGGAAACCGGCGCGATCATTCTGCTGGTGGTGCCAATATTCACGCCTATCGCTCATCAGTTGGGCATCGACATGGTGCACTTCGGTGTCATTACCGTCGTGGCACTGGCCATCGGCATGGCGACACCGCCGGTTGGCATCACGCTGTTTGCCACTTGCAGTATCTCTGGCGTCTCGATCGGCGAACTGTCGCGCATGGTCTTCCCATTCCTGGTGACATTGATCGTTTGTTTGATGCTGCTGGCATTCGTGCCGATGCTTTCGACCTGGCTTCCGGGATTAATGTTCTGAAACGCGCCGAACATGGCCACTGACGAACCACGACGCTGCGCGCGAACACACCTACGTCAGATCGTGAACGCAGCTAGAAATAAAACCACTGTTTGTTGGCGGTAATTCAGCCGCCAACAAACAGTGGTTTCCTGGTCATCAGACACCTAGCTTATGGTGGCGATATTACCATCTACGTTGGTGTCCAGAATAATTGAACCACTACCGTCATGCTGATAGCTACCATGGTAAACTCATAGCAACCTATCTAAGTTAGAAGGTCTTCTTTCCCCTGCGGATTCTGCTCAGGCTGGATCGCAAACTCCTCGTTGAGAATCCGCTGGGCATCAGTCGCCCGCTCCTCGGCGGTGGAGCCTGCCACGAGCCCCTTAGCCGAGAGCGCGCTACAGATAGTTTCGTTGATATCGAAATTGTTCAATCCGCTCAACCTCACGCCGGCGTTAGCCGGCGCGAGGTTGGCGCAGCCCTGGTAGAGCGCGAGGGCGGTGGTGTAGTCATAGAGACTTCGGCTATGGCCGGTGATCGGCGGGGCCTCACCTGCTGAATGCTCAGGTCATTTTCACCGTCGGGTTAACGTTGGGCTCGGAGACTGCGACGCCGTCGATCAGGCCTCGGGCAATTTAAAGAGGACACCCATGTCCATGATGAGCCTTGACGATTGATTAAATTAGCTTTTATAGATGGGTGTCCAGATTAGCGGTTCTACGACCCCGAATACTCCAGCGGCATCACATCGACTACCTTGTCCTGGCTGTCTACCTAGTTGCAGCAATTACCCGACTTGTAATGGGACGCCATGGCGAACGGATGCAGCGCCTAACGCGAAGGCAAAATAGGTGGACGCAGTGGGTTCACATGGATACCCATCAATAGTTTACGGATGGGTGTCTGGCTTATTTAACAGTTCTGCTCAGAAAGCTCATACCGTCCTGTCATGGCTTGCCTCCCAGCGGGTGGTGCTCAACCTCGTGGCCCGGGGGCAGTCAAATACCGAAATTGCCCAGGCCCTGTTTATCGCGACAAAAACCGTGCGTAATCATGTCTGTGCAATATGTGGCAATCTCGATCTCCCGACCCGTGCACAATTGATTGTGCAGGCACGGGAGAAGGGGTTTGGCGCAGACTGAACTTCATCAGGGACCTTTGTCCCGTATGAACGCAATACTTTCCATCCAACCGGGACAATTGCCCCATGCTCGGAGCTCCTGTTGTGAAGTAGTTTGAAGTCGCAAGCTTCAAACAAAAGGAGTCAGATCATGAACGCAACTACTACGAACATCGAGACACGGTTGGTTCCAACCCGCCAGAAGCCGTTGCAGCAACGTTATCGTAAAGAGCCTGATGCCGCATGGATTCGAGATGAAGCCCGGGCAGTCGTTGGGAGCGGTGTGACCCTTTTCATGGTGAGATAGGGCCACCGAACAACGCAGGAAAGCGCTGGTCTTTCGGGATCCACCGGGCGGTTGGGGGCGATCACGATGCGCCAAATCCGGGGGATCTGCTCTCGGCATCACTCGCCGCTTGTCTACACTCCACCACTCGCATGATCGCGCAGTGGCTCGATATCGAACTCGCTGATATCGAGGTGGCAGTCGGGGCGGAATGCGATGTGCGGGGCTCTCTCATGGTGGACTCAACCGTTCAGGTGGGTTTTCAGCGCATGGATTGCAATGTATTTCTGCAGCTCGCTACGCAAACCGATGACAGCAGGCTAAAAGCATTGATGAAGCACGCAGAAGCCTGCTGTGTAGTATTGCAGACCCTTCGTGGAGGGACCGATGTGAAGACGCTCTGGCACGTGGAGCAGGAGGAGGCATCTCATGAATGAGGAACTAAAGCTCAAGTATCTGAAAGTAGCCCTTGTATGCAGCGTCAACTATCTTGTCCGGACCGGCCAAGTTAATTGTCGCGCTATACGCTATCCTGTTATAGCAGCACTTTATCCAATCACACATGCGAACAGATGGGGTGTAAACCCAGAGTTCCAGCGCTTGCTCCAAAGAGGGTTCGACCTCAAGAACAGCAGTACCCTTCAATCCAATGCAGACGATTTCAAAGAAAATCTGCGTACCTCAGGCTTGGCAGATCAGCTGTGCTGGCTAGCTTCCTGGGTCGACGCGGCTCGCACATACAGGGCAGAAGACTTCTCTGCAGCTATGGATCTATTTGAGCAAGCGTTTGAACAGGCAAAATATCGTGCCGGAAAATCCCAGTACAAACTGGTCAATCAATACTTAGAGATTTGCGCTAAAAACAACCAGAAAAGAAAGTTCAAAAAAGGCGTAGAGTGGGCAAATTACTTGGGGATCCAAGTCCGCTGGTTACGGGACAAGGAGCAGACAGATGAGAATATTGACCTCGCCTTTTTTATCCTAAGTAAAGCAAATTACGTCCACCTGTAGCCGAATCGGCGTACCGCCAATACCGGGATATGTGTTTTCTGGAGATAGGGACAGAGCTAATCAGGAGAACGTTACGACAGAATTCATGAGTGAAGAAGAGCCATCTGCGCGCGATGAATCTCAGACATTGGACCAAGGACCACTCACTGCGAGAGAAAACAGGATGCTGGTCGACGGAGGAGTAGCCATCCCGATACCAGGTCTGATTTGCCACATCGAAAAGATACTTAACACCCCTGTGTCAAAAGTGGACTGGATTAATCCTGAGAGTACTAAGGCTAGATTTCTGCCAACCCGGAATCATTGAACCACTACAGTATGCCGGTAAAACTGCTGCGCAGTGCGGCCATTACGCACACCTCGGGCGGTAGCAAAGCGCAGAGCCTGCTGATGCAACTCAGCTCGATCCTCCACCTCTGGGAACAGCGCATCCACCGCTTTAAGATAGAGTTCCTGAGAAAACGCGTAAAATGATAGCTGCAAGCCAAAGCGATCCGCCAAGGAAACCTGTTCTTCAATCGCTTCTGCAGGATGGATTTCGCCGCCGCGGCTTTGGGTACCTAAATTGTCGGCCATGAATTCCGGCATCAGGTGGCGTCGATTTGATGTGGCATATACCCTAACATTCTCCGGTGGCAGTTCCAGTGAACCTTCCAATATGCTTTTCAGAGCCTTGTATCCCGTCTCTCCAGCTTCGAACGAAAGATCATCACAGAAAACAATAAAGCGATAAGGTTCATCCCACAGTTCATCCACAATTTCAGGTAGATACACAAGATCGTCTTTATCGACTTCGACCATGCGCAGGCCTTCATCTTTATAGCGGTTCAGCAGCGCTTTCATCAACGACGACTTACCGGTGCCGCGTGAGCCCCACAAAAGCACGTTATTGGACGGCTCGCCCTGAATAAACCGTTCGGTGTTTAGCGCCAGCTCCTGCTGTTGCCGATTGACGCCAGTCAGTGTGCCCCAGCCAACCGGATCCAGGCGGCGGATCGCGCGCAGGCCAGCGTGGTGGCGACGCCAAACAGCCGCCGGTGTAGCGAGCCAGTCGATTGAATGATTATCGGCCATAGTTTCCCCTTGAAATTAGTTTCAAATCGGTTACGTTAGGGCAAGCATATTAACAAGAAGATTGAGTCATAGGGGTGTATTACCCACCGATCTATCACTCTATTTGCAATACTATTTCGCACTCCTGCGGCGCTCAAGTGCGTATCACCGCTATCCCACCACAGCCCCCGTCCATAGTAATCTGTCAATTTCAAGAGGCTTCCGTTCAATCTCCTTATAAAAACTCAGCGCCAGTCATTAAGCCAGACCTGCTACACGCTTAGTCAGCTCTTCAGATTTCAGCGAGGCTTCATAATTAGCGCGCTGAACTACTAGGTCGGGAGAGCCGGCCGCAGTTTGATTCAGATCACTCTTCATTGAAGCGATCACCCTAGGCGCGCATTTAAGCAACTCTGTCACATAATGCTGGACAGTATCGTTGAGCTCTTCAGGCTTAACGAGCTCCGTCAAAAAGTTGATTCGAAGCATTTCTTTTGCATTTATTGGTTGCGCAGTTAAAAATAGCTTTTTGGCCGCAGTGAGTCCCAGTGTTGTAACATACCGCCTGATTCCCCCAGGGTAGTAATGCAGCCCGAACTTAGCTGCAGGCATAAACATGCGAGTTCCCTCAATACCGATGCGGAAATCACAACATAGAGCGAGATCCGTGGCGCCGCCATAAGCGCTGCCGTTCATCGCACAAATAACTGGTATTGGAAGGCTTTCCAAGGTGTCTAGCACGCACTCAAAGCGATCATCCAACTCTTCCTTTATAGCGCTCAACGTATAACCAGAACTAAACGTACTAGATCCCTCTCCTGTTATAATTAGCACTCGAATACTGTCGCTACTGGTGATAGCCGAAAAATGATCAAGTAGAACCGAAAGATCGGAAGGATCTATACGATTATGTTGTTTAGGACGGCATAGAGTTATTTTTGCTATAGGTCCTGATATTGTCAAGCTTGGAATATTGTCAATATTTTTAGACATAAAAACTCCTCTTTTGTATATTAGCCTGGGCCCATCAGCATGTCAGGAAGCCATGTAATTATCTCTGGAAAAATCACAAGAAAAACTATGTAAGCTAACATCAAAAAAACAAAAGGCAACGATCCCAACATTATATCTTTCATCGTAATGTCAGGTGCAATACCCCGGATAATAAATAAATTAAGACCTAAAGGAGGCGTAATCATTCCTATCTCCAGGTTGATAGTCATTACTATCGCAAACCATATAAGGTCGATATTGTAAAGATCAAGAACAGGATAGATTATCGGCATACTCATAAGTATTATTGATACAGCCGGAAGGAAAAGCCCCGCTATAAGCAAAAACACATTTAGAGCTATTAGAAGCTCCCATTTGCTCATATTCAAACCGAACATCCAGTCGGCGACGCTTTGAGTCAGATAAAGATAGGACATCATATAAGCATAAAGCGCAGCCCCAGCGACGATCATTAGAATCATTGTCGAGTCGCGAGTTGCACTTGCCATAATTGGCCAAACTTCAGATAGTCTATAAATCCTGTAAATTAGGGCGACCAATACGATTACCATAAATGCCGCTACAGCTGCCACCTCAGATGGCGTTGCGTACCCGCCATACATAAAAAAAGTAATCGCTGCAATTACTAAAAGAAAGGGCATGGTTCGAGAAAATCCCGACACTTTTTCTTTCAATGAATAGACTTCCGGGGGGCCTGAATCTATAGCTTTTGTTGCCCTTAACCTAAGTACAGTCACCAGCCAAGCGTAAAAAGCAAAAATGAAAACCAGAAGTAACCCAGGCACTACCCCCGCAAGAAAAAGGCGGCCGATAGACGTTTGCGTAACTATTCCATAAACGATGAGAGTGATCGACGGAGGAATAAGGATGCCCAATGTTCCCCCGGACGCGATAGAGCCGGCAGCCAAGCGTGCTGGCACGCCGCGCTTAACCATTTCCGGAATGCCCACTTTTCCTATGGTTGCGGCCGTAGCTGGGCTCGATCCCGACATTGCAGAAAATAAACCACAACCAAATATGTTTGCGATCACCAAACCACCGGGTAATCCGCAGAACCAGCGATGTAATGACTCATATAAATCTTTGCCAGCCGGAGACATACCAATCGCAGCCCCTACCAACACAAACATAGGCAGCGCCAACAAAGCGAAACTTGAGAGTTCATTAACAAACGAGTGGGCGACAGAAGACAAGGCTCCCGCGCCACCAAAAGTCGCAAGAAAACCGACAGCGATCGCAACCAGGCTAAACGCGATCGGAACACCGGCGAATAATACCACGAATGTGACTATGAACAGCAAAGCACCGATTTCAAGTTCAGACATTCTCACTTCCCCCATGGGCTCTGAAGGGCTGTTGGCATATTATGACAATATACTGCAGCGCCGTGAGGGCCATTCCAAAAGCCATTGAAGCGTATTTTGGCCAGACCAAAGGCGCCCACGCGCCAAGCCCTCGTTCTCCCGAACTATAAGCATCGACTGTTATCTGCCAACCTACCCAGGCCAGATACAGACACGCGAATAGACCGATCAGCTTAGCTATTATTGAAAGCACATTCCCGATCCTGATGGGGAGGACTCCTTCAAGAACCTCCATTCGGACATGACCATTTGTATGCAAAGTGTAAGGACAGGCCAGAAATATGGCGATAACCATTATTTCAATACTGGCCTCCAACTCCCAAGACGTCTGCAGGCCAATGTTACGTGCTAGCACCATCCAAGTAACAATTAGAACTCCAGCAAACAAAAGTAATGCCGAAATCATTGCGCTGGCAATACTCATACGAGTTACAAAAATATTAAAAAAATTAGTGAGTGGGCTCAGTGAAACGAGGGGTGGGTGCCCTCCCGTTTGAGCCGTATATTCCGTCATTTACTCTGAGACTTATCTAATGCATCGATTAGCATTTTCGCATCAGGACTTATATTGTAAAACTCAACCCAAGACGTCTGTTTTGCCAAATCAAGCCACTCGTTGAATTCGTCTTTTTTCATCTCCCTGACCTCAACGCCAGCATTTTTAAACTTATCAACGGCTTCCTTTTTAATCAACAATTGTTCTTTAAGGAATGGGGCGTTAGTGTTGTCTGCTGCCTTTTCAAATATCTCTTTTTGTTTAGGTGTCAATTTGTTCCAGGTTTGCATCGAAACTACTAAAGGTTGAAGGAGCACAAATATCGTGTAGTCTCCGCCTAATGTTGCGTATTTAGTCTGTTCGTATAACCTCATGCTTAGCAAGCTTTCATAGGAGGTCATTAGCCCATCAAGCACTCCTGTTTGAAGCGCGCTGTACAACTCTGTTGAGGGCATCGATATAACTGAGGCGCCTGCAGAGCTCAAGACTGTGTCGATCGTTCGATCGGCCCCGCGCATCTTCAGTCCGTTTACTGAGTCTGGCCCTGTGATTGCGCGCTCTTGGTTGGCGATACCGCCTTCAGTCCACCACCATGTAAGGATGTGGAAGCCATTCCTTTCTGCTAGAGTTTGGAGCTGGTCCCGATATTCACTTTTTTCCAGGTCCATTGCGGCCTCTACACCATTAACGGCACCTGGTAGTATCGTTACTGATAGCTCTGGTATTTTTCCAACACCATAAATAAGAGGAAAAACCGACAGCTGAATACTGCCTTTCTGTAGCGCGTCAAGCTGGCCAACAGGACTACTGATCAACGATGCACCAGGATATATACGAAATTTCAAAGACGAGTCCAAGCGATTTACTTCTTCAGCGAACGCGCGAGCTCCAACGTCTCTACCATCACCTCTGGGCCACTGATGGGAGAGCTTTAAAGGTTCAGCTTGTACATTCGAGATACTTATCAATAAAACTAAGGTTGTAAGAACAATTGTTTTTGTTAAATTAATCATTTTGCTCTCCGATATTATTTAAAGTATGTTTTTTACTGAATCACTTTCCTTGGTGGATAGTTCCCTCAGCGTGCAGCCTTTTTACCCGATCGACATCAATACCATAATCCTCCATCACTTCTAATGTATGCTGGCCAAAGGTCGGTGGTGCTGTACGCACAGAACCATTAGCGAGCCCGGGCATCGATATAGGTAGCGCCAATTGCTTAAGCGTGCCTAATTGAGGATGTTCGACCGTTTCGACCATACGGCAATGTTTGACTTGAGGGTCATTAAATACATCGGCCAAATTGTTGATTGGGCCTGCAGGAATCCCAAGGTCGATCATCTGCTCCGTCCATTCTTTACGTTTACGCAGTAATAACTTTTCTTCGATAATATTTTTCAATACATTTCTGTTTTGCATTCTCTCTGCGTTAGTCAAAAATCGAGGGTCTGTCGTAAGATGTTCAAGTTCGAGTAACTTGCACAGATTCAGCCACATGTCGTGGGTGGCGGGGGCTAAGTTCATCGGCCCATCAGCCGTCTCAAAGACACCATATGGAGCGATAACGGGGTGTGTATTACCAGTAGGTTCCGGCACTTCTCCCAAGCTTAAATAGCGCTGACCCTGAACGCTGAGCAGGCCCACTAAACTGGCCAGCAATGAACTTTCGACCAACTGGCCCCGGCCAGTCTGTAGCTTTTCAATCCAAGCAGCCAATACCCCCATTGCCACCCACATGCCGGTCGTAAGATCGCTAACTGCTACACCAACTCGGGTTGGGCCCGTGTCTGGCATGCCTGTAATGCTCATTAGGCCGGCGTAGCCTTGTGCAATTTGATCAAATCCCGGCCAGTTTCCTGCCGGGCCAGAACTGCCGAAACCAGTAATAGATGCGTAAATTAAACTGGGCTTTTCATCGGCTAGCTCGGGGTACCCTAAGCCCATCTCGGCCATCCTTCCTGGCTTGAAATTCTCAACAATTACATCTGATTTCAGTACCATCTCACGAATTAGAGCAAGCCCTTCCGGACTCCGGAAATCAATGCCAATTCCCTTTTTATTGCGGTTGCTGCTTAGATAGTACGCACTATTTCCCCGGTCAAATGGCCCCCATTGACGGATCATGTCACCGCTAGGGCATGGTTCAACTTTGATTACCTCAGCACCTAGATCAGCAAGAATCATGGTGCAAAATGGGCCTGACAAAGCTCGGGTAAGATCTAAAACCCGCATTCCGCTCAGTGGAAGAGACATTTCATTTCCTCAGAATCTAATTCCGGATTCATAACTTTCCCTAAGTATTTTTAAAAAATTTCCAAATGTTGTGTTTAATAAAGATAGCCAATGGTAGCGAGCTTGAAAAATACTATATAATTATTTGTCGATAAGATTTTCTTATACCTATCTGTAGTTTTGCTTTGAAAACTTTAGGATCTATTAATGGGTAGTGGCTGGCGGCGTGTCATGCAAGATTTGGGAGAATCACAGGTTGATCAATGGTCGGGTGCTCAACAAAGCAAGTCGTGCCCATTCAGAATAATTGAGCTGTTATTTTTTAGTCGTCGGAAACGTGTATTTGAAAAATGCAGAAAACCTTAGCAGCGCCTCCACACCATTTAGTTTCAATTTTGTGTGAACACTAATCAGGAAGGGCTTACGATGCCCTCGGTGCAGTATGAACCTAAAACAACTTAACTATTTTACAACAATCGTCGAATTCAAAAATATGACTAGGGCCTCAGAAAAGCTCCACGTAGCGCAGCCAGCCCTCAGTCAACAAGTTAGGCTTCTGGAGTCTGAGCTGAACGTTAAGCTCCTGCACAGAAATGTGCACGGGGTTTCGCCAACTAGGGAAGGCGAGTTACTGTATCGCCATGCCCGGTCTATTTTGCGCCAAATAGACAACACCCACGCTCTCCTAGTGAAGAAAGACGGTCCGATAAACGGGAAGGTTTCCATTGGTATGCCCTCAAGCACAGGTAGAGCTATTGCGTTACCCTTGCTGCAGCGAACCATGCGTCTATATCCTGGTATAACTATCGAGATCGTTGATGTCCCAAGCGCTGATTTAACAGCGCTTGTGGCTCAGGGGCGTGTAGATATGGCCATCACTCCCAACGAGCAACCTCGCCGGGGAATTTCCATGCAGCCAGTGCTGACTGAAGAGTTATTCCTCATCATTAGCCCCGACATGCAGATATCCTCTATTCCAGTTTCCGTGGAAGAACTCGCAAATATTCCTCTTATTCTCCCGAGCAAACCGAACACCCTGCGCGCAAGCGTTGACCAGCTTTTCCTAGAGAAGCAGTTGAGCTATGTGTTAGTCGCAGAAGCTAGCACCTCAGCCATACTAATTCCTGCTGTCAAAGCGGGCTTAGCTGCCACCGTATTACCTTGGTCAGCCGTGCGCGAGGAAGTAAATTCCGGCGCCCTGTCATCTGTACGATTGGCATCACCCACTGTACGCGAGCTTTCATTATGCACGGCTGATTCGCTACCTTTCACCGAGGCTGCGCGCTTCGTCAGAGAACTTTTCTTTAATATTGTCGATGAGATGATTAAAAACGGAGAGTGGCTAGGTGCCCACATGATCAATAGAGAAAAGAGTTAGCGTTATAGTGGCCGAGAAAATTGAGAGGGTTCCGCTAATGTAAACCCGGGTTAGGGCGAGCGCCGAACCGTTCGGAAAGTTGGGTGTTATCAATCGCTGTTAATCTGTGTGCTCTGATCATATCGTGGGTGTTGTTAGCGGCAACGCTCTACTTCACTGGAGGCATCTAGCGCTTGAGGAATTTATGATGGTGTTTTCTTATCTTTCCATTGTAGTGTTCGTTGTTAGCGTTGGAGGGGTTCTTTTGTTGCAGACTGTGTTCTGTTTGCTGGTGTTTGGCTGGGCTGCTCGCCGTTATTTGATGAATATACAGGTTGAGAAGACCAAAGCGGGGGCCTGAATTCCGTGCATGTGTGGTGGGGTCTGTATGTCTATTATTTGGAGCACACCGAAGAGCATAGGCAATCATGCTCCGCAGATCCGACGTTTGCTGGCACAGCTGAGAGCTATTGCTTGAGCCCTGAATAATGGATATCGAAACGCTCCGCCAACCTTTCCAGTCGCTTGTCGAAGGTCCACAGTCGGGCGCTCGGTGTAATCAATGTGGACGCCAGGAGAACAATATCCACTAGTCCACAACCTAAACCGTAGAGCTTTTCCTGTTCAATCAGAATCCTCACTTCGGCAATACTTGCCTGGTCCGCGGGTTCCAGTAGACCGATATCAGAGAGGGTTTGTGCGCGCGGTGAGGGCGGCGTGCCGCAAGCCAGTTCGGCAACCACCATGGGGTGTGTCAGAACTCGGTCTGAGAGCAACAGCTTGGTGAGCGTTGTACTGCGATTACGAAAGTGCCCCGCCCAGACTGATGTATCAACCAGTACATTTATGACGCCGGAGCGTCTTCATGGCGGCGAGGGATGTCTTGCATTTCGGGTGCAGTACCACCCAGCGCCGCCAGGCGTTTCGCTGCGCGAGTTCTTATAAACACTTTTATTGCTTCCCGAAACAGTTCCGCCTTGTCCATGCCGGGGTCAGCCATGCTGAGCGCCTGCTGGTAGAGTTCGTCGTCGATGGTTACGGTTGTTCGCATGACGTCTCCTGATCTTTTATTTGATGACTACATGCATCAAAATTAGCATCAACAGATGGCGTGTTCAAGTAAGGTTTGCCCAAAGTTCCTGTTGGCTACGTCGACCAGGCCAGTGAGCGCGACTTAAAACGACAAAGCCCCCGAATACGGGGGCTTTGTTGTTACTCTTTAATTAACGCTGTCACTCAACGCCAACAACCCATCAGTGCGCCAGCACCCGTGACAGAAACGCCTGGGTACGTTCGTTCTGGGGGTTGTCGAACACGTCGTGGGGTTTGCCTTCTTCCACAATCTGGCCTTCGTGGATGTAAATCACCCGGTCGGCCACTTCGCGGGCGAAGCCCATTTCGTGGGTCACCACCATCATGGTCATGCCTTCTTTGGCCAGTTCGCGCATAACGTCCAGCACTTCGCCAACCATTTCCGGGTCTAGCGCCGAGGTGGGCTCGTCAAACAGCATTACCCGCGGCTCCATCGCCAGGGCGCGAGCAATGGCCACCCGTTGCTGCTGGCCGCCAGACAGTTGGCTGGGGAACTTGTCGGCCTGATCGCTGATGCCAACGCGCTCAAGCAAACGATCTGCAGTGGCATTAGCAACGGTTTTATCGGCACTTTTAACTTTCATAGGCGCCAGCATGATGTTCTTCTTCACCGACAGGTGAGGGAACAGGTTGAACTGCTGGAACACCATGCCCACTTCTTTGCGGATCTCAGCCAGGGATTCCTGGTTGCCGCCTTTGGGCGCCAGTTTATGGCCGTCGACTTCCAGGTGGCCAGATTCGAATTCTTCCAGACCGTTCACGCAGCGGATCAAGGTGGATTTGCCGGAGCCGCTGGCGCCGATAATCACCACCACTTCACCAGCTTCTACGGCCAGATCGATATCTTTCAGCACGTGAAGCTTGCCGAAGTACTTGTTCATGCGTTTGAGCTGCACAATATGGGTCATCAGTCAGTTTCCTTCACACAGAGGCCAAACCGCGCTTTTCCATGTAGCGCAGAACTATAGATAGCGACAGGGTTATAGCGAGATACATAAGGGCCACTACAAAGTACACCTCAAAGGCGGTGAAGGTATTGGCAATGTACACCTGGCCCTGGCGAACCAGTTCACCCACGCCGATAACAGAAAACAGCGAGGTGTCTTTAATGCTGACGATGGCCTGGTTACCGAGGGGTGGAATCATCCGGCGAAACGCCTGGGGCCACACAATCGACCAAAAGCTCTGGGTACGGGACAAACCCAGTGACAGGCCAGCCTCGGTTTGGCCGCGGTCAATAGACTGCACGCCACCACGAACCACTTCGGAAATATAGGCACCCGAATTCAGGGCGATGGCCGCAATACCGGCGACAAGCGGGTCAATCGGGCCGCCGACAAGGTCGGGCAAACCGTAAAATATGAACAGCACTTGCACCAGAATGGGCGTGCCGCGGAATATTTCAATATAAGCCGTTGCCGGCCAGCGCAAATACCAGTGTTTGTTAATGCTTAACAAGCCAAACAAAATGCCCAGCAGAAAACCAATAACAAGGCCGCCGAACGAAATCATCAACGTGTAAGGAATACCCTTCGCCAGGAAGGGTATGGAATCTATGGCGGCTTGCCAGTCAAATTGGAACTGTGATTCCACAGTGAATGTCTCCGCGGGAGTTAGCGAGATAAAACACCGGGGCTCGTGGCCCCGGTGCAGTAGAACAGATCGTTAAACCCCGAGCTTACTTAGCTTCGGGCAGAGGGCCAAACCATTTTTCATAAATGGTTTTGTAGGTGCCGTCTTCGCGGATTTCTGCCAGAGCAGTGTTCACTTCGTCTACCCATTCGCTACCGGCCTTCAGGGCAATACCGTACTGCTGACCTTCATACAAGGCACCAACGGTTTTTACTTTGCCTTCGCCTTTGGTCCGGGCGAAATAGGCCACGTTGGGGGCGTCGTAGAACACCGCATCAACAGAGCGGGACATCAGCGCCAGGTACATGTCTGCGCTGCCCGGGTAGGGCGTTACGCCGGCGCTATCTTCCAGATTGTTGGTCAGGTAATCGTAGCTGGTGCTGCCGATCTTGGAGCCGATCTTTTTGCCCTCCAGGTCTTTCAATTCCATAATGTCGTCGTTATCAACGCGCACCAGCAGGCGCAGGCCCGAATCGTAGTACGGGTCAGAAAAGTCGACGATTTTCCCACGAGCTTCCGTGATGGTGATGCCAGCAACCGCAATATCGATACTGCCAGTTTGCAGGGCCGGGATAATACCGTTGAAGTCCATGGTATTCATTTCATATTCGAAACCGGCACGTTTGGCGACTTCGGCAATGATTTCCATGTCAAAACCGATCATTTCACCGGTTTCCGTGTCCAGCATTTCGAAGGGTACGAAGCTAGGGTCGGTCGCAATTTTCAGTTTTTCTGCGCTCACGGTGCCAGCTGCTGCGGTCAGAACCAGACCAGCCGTCAGTGTTTTCAGCCATTTTGTGCTCATGCTTTCTCCTTGGTTTTTATAGGACCCCGGCTGTCGCAATATGAACAGTTTTCCGAGCCGGTAAGGGCAGGGGATAACCGAAGCGAATTGTCGGGGCTATTTTAAGAGCTACGTTTAAGAGCTGTGTTCAAAACCATGCTAAGAGCCATGTTTAGAACTGCACTCAGTACACTTTAGACTATTACTCAGACTGTGGTGCAAAATCAAACACGTGAAACGTGTTACGGCTTTTTCAGAGCAAAAAAATACCCGTGTTAGCAAATGGTTATAAGCTCTTAAGGGTGTTTGTGTCGGTTAAAACGATATTTTTTCGCGTTCGCCCAATCCAAGATTTTTCCAGATGCCGAGGCTGGGTTCAACTTGGTTCAACGTGTAAAAGTGCAAACCGGGCGCACCGGCTTTCAACAGTTTTTCACACATGCAGGTAACCACTTCCTCGCCGAACTGGCGAATGCTCACACTGTCGTCACCGTAGGCTTCCAACTGCTTGCGTATCCAGCGTGGAATTTCGGCGCCGCACATGTCGGAAAAACGCACCAGGCTGGAGAAATTAACAATGGGCATAATGCCGGGAACGACAGGAATGGTAACGCCTGCTTTTTCAAGCCGGTCAATAAAGTACAAATAGCTGTCGGCGTTGAAGAAATATTGGGTAATAGCGCTGTTGGCGCCGGCTTCTACCTTGCGTGTGAAGTTCTTCAGGTCTTCCTCGGCGCTGCGGGCCTGAGGATGAAACTCCGGGTAGGCGGCCACTTCCAGATTGAAATAATCGCCGCTGTGCTCGCGAATAAAGCTCACCAACTCGTTGGCGTAGCGCAATTCACCGGCTGCACCCATTCCTGAGGGCAGGTCGCCGCGAAGCGCCACAATGCGGTTAATGCCTTTTTCTTTATAGGTGTCGAGCAGCTCACTGATTTCTGCCCGGGTGCCACCGACGCAAGACAGGTGCGGGGCGGCAGAAATGCCCTGTTGGTGCAGGCTGAAAACGGTTTCCAGTGTGCGTTCGCGGGTAGAGCCACCGGCACCAAACGTCACTGAAAAGAAATCCGGGTTTACGGCCGCGAGTTCGTCGCGAACGCCTTGCAGTTTTATTTTGCCCTGTTCGGTCTTGGGCGGGAAGAACTCAAAACTGAACCGCCGCTTGAATTGTTTTTGGGATTCCATGTTGCTGTCCAGAATGTAGGGTTGGAACCGGGCCAGCCGAAGCTGGCCCGTGATCACATCCGCCGTGGCGGTTTAGTGCTTAAGCAAGTACCTGTAGATAGCCTTTATGACTAGTACTTGTAGCTTTCCGGCTTGTACGGGCCTTCCACCGGAACACCGATGTAGTTGGCCTGCTTTTGGGTCATTTTGGTAATCACACCACCAAAACCTTCGACCATGGCACGGGCCACTTCTTCATCCAGGTGCTTGGGCAGAACCTGAACGTACACGCCTTTAGCGCGGGCTTCTTCTGGCAGGTCAGCAAACTTGCGCTCAAACAGGTACATCTGAGCCAGCACCTGGTTGGCGAAAGAGCCGTCCATAATGCGCGACGGGTGACCGGTTGCGTTACCCAGGTTCACCAGGCGGCCTTCAGACAGCAGAAGCAAGTGGTCGTTGGCCGCTTTGTTGCGGTACACAATGTGAACCTGCGGCTTAACCTCGTCCCATTCCCAGTTCTTGCGCATGAATGCGGTGTCAATTTCGTTATCGAAGTGACCGATGTTGCACACCACCGCACCAGAGCGCAGAGCCTTCAGCATGTTGGAATCGCACACGTCGTAGTTACCGGTAGTGGTCACCAGAATGTCGATTTTAGACAGCATGGCTTTGTCGATGCTGGCTTCGGTGCCGTCGTTTTCGCCGTTAATGTACGGAGAAACCACTTCAAAACCGTCCATGCAGGCTTGCATGGCACAAATGGGGTCGGCTTCGGTAACTTTTACAATCATGCCTTCCTGGTTCAAGGAAGCAGCAGAACCCTTACCCACATCGCCGTAACCGATAACCAGTGCTTTCTTACCCGACAGCAGGTGGTCGGTGGCGCGCTTGATGGCGTCGTTCAGGCTGTGACGGCAACCGTATTTGTTGTCGTTCTTGGCCTTGGTGACGGAATCATTCACGTTGATGGCCGGAATCTTCAGGGTGCCGTCGCGCAGCATTTCCTGAAGACGGTGTACACCGGTGGTGGTTTCTTCGGTCACGCCGTGGCAGTTGGCCAGAATCGCCGGGTATTCTTTGTGCAGCAGTTCGGTCAAATCACCGCCGTCGTCCAGAATCATGTTGGGCGCCCAGCCTTCCACGTTTGCGCCTACGGTTTGATGCAGGCACCACTCGTATTCTTCGTCGGTTTCGCCTTTCCAGGCAAACACCGAAACGCCCACTGCGGCAACGGCAGCTGCGGCCTGATCCTGGGTAGAGAAGATGTTGCAAGACGACCAGCGCACGTTGGCACCCAGTTCAATCAGGGTTTCAATCAGCACGGCTGTTTGAATGGTCATGTGAATGCAGCCAAGCACGTTAGCGCCAGCCAGGGGCTTTTCAGCTTTGTACTTTTGGCGCAGCGCCATCAGTGCAGGCATTTCGCCTTCGGCGATGTTGATTTCCTTGCGGCCCCAAGCCGCCAGCGAGATGTCACGTACTTTAAAGTCTTCAACGGTGTTCAGTTTTTCTGCGGGAGTGCTCATTCAGGTGTTCTCCAGTTCATTATCGATTAAATGCCGGCTGCGTCTTTCAAAGTTGCCGCGCGATCGGTTTTTTCCCATGGGAATGTGGTAAATGTTTCGCCATTTATGGTGACTTGCTGCGGCTCGCGGCCGAAGTGACCGTAGGCTGCTGTGTTCCGATACATCGGGTGCAGTAGGTCCAGCATGTTGGTAATAGCGTAAGGGCGAAGGTCAAAGTTCTGGCGTATCAGTTCAATGATCTTGTCATCGCTGATTTTGCCAGTGCCGAAGGTGTTTACCGAGATAGACGTGGGTTGTGCCACACCAATCGCGTAAGAAACCTGAATTTCGCATTTCTCGGCCAAACCGGCAGCCACCAGGTTCTTCGCCACATAGCGGCAAGCGTAAGCGGCGGAGCGGTCAACCTTTGACGGATCTTTGCCAGAAAAGGCACCGCCGCCGTGGCGTGCCATGCCGCCGTAGGTGTCTACGATGATTTTACGGCCAGTCAGGCCACAGTCTCCTACCGGGCCACCAATCACGAATTTGCCGGTGGGGTTGATGTGAAACTGGGTGCCCTTGTGCAGCAATTCTGCCGGCAACACGTTCTTCACAATCATTTCCATTACGGCTTCTTTCAGATCAGCCTGGCTGACGTCTGGGTCGTGCTGGGTAGACAGTACTACCGCATCAATGCCCACAACCTGGCCGTTTTCATAGCGGCAGGTCACCTGGCTTTTTGCGTCTGGGCGCAACCACGACAATACGCCGTTTTTGCGGGCTTCGGCCTGGCGCTCTACCAAACGGTGAGCGAAAGTAATGGGGGCGGGCATCAACACGTCGGTTTCGTTGCTGGCGTAGCCAAACATCAGGCCCTGATCGCCGGCGCCTTGGTCTTCTGGTTTCTGGCGGTCTACACCTTGGGCAATGTCCACCGACTGTTTGCCGATGATATTGATAATGCCGCAGGTGTCGCCGTCAAAACCGACGTCAGACGAGGTATAGCCAATGTCCTTAATCACGCCTCGCACCAGATCTTCCAGGTCTACCCAGGCGCTGGTGGTTACTTCACCACCAATAATAGCCACACCGGTTTTCACCATGGTTTCGCAGGCAACACGGGCGTGCCGGTCTTCGGTAAGGATGGCGTCTAGTACGGCATCCGAAATCTGGTCTGCCAGTTTGTCCGGATGGCCTTCCGAAACGGATTCGGAGGTGAAAACACTGTAGTCAGACATTAACGGTGGCTCCTTCTATGAGCGATCTATGAGCGATCTAAAATTATGTGAGCGGTCCAAAATTGTACTTCTGAATAGGTATACGTAATAACACTTACACCTATATCAAAGTTTTTTGATATTCATCTTCAATGCCCTGCAAGGCCGGTGTTCACCGCTTTGCCGTGGTCTTCCAAAACTCCCGAACCTGCACCTGAAAGCCGTTGCGCAGGCCAATAAATATGCATTCGCGGGATTGCAGGCCCGCATCGGCGGCCCAGGCGGTTAACTCTTCAGGCTCAAAACCCAGCCACAGGTCACCGCAATTCTCCCGCGCCCAAACCTGATCGTGGCGGCACAGCTCGCTGATAATCAGGCAGGCGCCGTTATTCATAAGAGCTGCAGCGTCTAGAAAAATATCCACAGGGCTAGGTACGTGGTGCAGCACCATATTGGCCACTACCAGATCAAAACCGTCGCCGCGGGCCAGCAGGGTGTCGGTTACGCCTTCAATCAAATCCACATTATTTAGCTTTTCATCAATACAGGTCTGCTGCGCTTTGGCCAGCATGTCGCGGCTGTTATCCAGAGCCACCAAGTGATGGCACAGTGGCGACAACACCGGCAAAAAACTGCCATCCCCGGGGCCGATTTCCAACGCGGTTGGCCAGCTCTTTTTAGGCGCACGTTGGCGTATCAGCCTTGCCGCGGGCTTGGCGTAAAGCTCGAACGGCGCAATCAGCTCCTGCTGCTCGCGGAATTGCGCCGCGTGGCGGGAGAAAAACACTTGGGACTGATCGGCCCGCTGGCCGCGAATCACGTCAATTTTCTCCTGCAAATGTAAGGGCAGCGGCACCTGATCAACGGTGGAAAACACCTGGCGAATGGTCTGTCCGGTCAGGGTGTTCACGGTCAGGTTTAACGGGCGGCGGTAAAAAATAGAATTGCCTTCGCGCTGTGGCTCCACCAGGCCGGCCTTGTGCATCACCTTCAAGTGATGGCTCATGCCCGATTGGCGCATATCAAACAGTTGGCTCAACTCCAGCACGCCAAACGTGTCCCGCCGTAATACCCGCATAATTTCAAGGCGCAAAGGATCACCGCTGGCCTTATAGATAGTGGCCAGGGCGTCCGCCGGAGCGGAGTCGGGAATGGCAGTGCTGGTGTTTGTCATAGGGATGCAGTGTAAGGAGCTTTTTTGGGCCAGGCAAGTGCTATATCAAAGTTTTTTGATATAGATTGTTAATACAAAGTCGATTTGCCCCCACCCACCGTAATCGGCGAAAATATGCGCCTTATTTTTGAGCGTTCTGTTGTCGCTTTATTGTCGCGCTGTTGTAACGCCGTTATGGCAGTGCGGACACGCGGCCAGCAGATCGGGATTTGTCCCTACTACCTTGAAAAACATTGGAGAAATGTTGATGCCCTCTCGTAAAGATCTCGCCAACGCCATTCGCGCGCTGAGCATGGATGCGGTTCAGAAAGCCAAATCTGGCCATCCGGGTGCGCCCATGGGCATGGCTGATATCGCCGAGGTGCTGTGGAATGATTACCTAAGCCACAATCCTGCCAACCCGCAGTGGGCCAACCGTGACCGTTTTATGCTGTCAAACGGCCACGGTTCCATGTTGCAATATTCGCTGCTGCACTTGAGCGGTTACGACGTTTCCATTGATGACATCAAAAACTTTCGCCAACTGCACTCCAAAACCCCGGGCCACCCGGAATACGGCTACACCCCGGGTGTTGAAACCACCACCGGGCCTTTGGGGCAGGGTTTGGCCAACGCCGTCGGTTTTGCCCTAGCCGAGAAAACCCTGGCGGCGCAGTTCAACCGCCCGGGCCACGACATTGTTGACCACTACACCTACACCTTTGTAGGCGATGGCTGCCTGATGGAAGGCATCTCCCACGAAGTGTCGTCACTGGCCGGCACTTTGGGGCTGGGCAAGCTAATCTGCTTTTACGACGACAACGGCATCTCCATTGACGGCAAAGTAGACGGCTGGTTCACCGACAACACGCCGCTGCGTTTTGAAGCTTACGGCTGGCAGGTGATTGCCGACGTAGACGGCCACAACGCCGACGCCCTGAGTGCGGCCATTGAAGTCGCCCGCGCCAACACCGAGCAGCCCACGCTGATTTGCTGCAAAACCGTGATTGGCTTTGGCTCGCCCAACAAGCAGGGCAGCGAATCGTCACACGGCGCACCGCTGGGCGAAGACGAAATCGTTCTGACCCGCGAAGCACTGGGCTGGAAACACGGCGCATTCGAAGTGCCGGAAGACATCTACGCCAAGTGGAGCGCGAAAGAAAAAGGCCAGAGCGCCGAAAGTGCCTGGAACGACACCTTCGCCGCGTATCAGAAAGCCGAGCCGGAACTGGCCGCCGAGTTTTTGCGCCGCATGGCCGGTGACCTGCCCGCCGACTTCTCCGGAAAAGCCCAGGCTTACATTCAGAGCGTTCAGGATAAAGGCGAAACCATCGCCAGCCGTAAGGCGTCCCAGAACAGCTTGAACACCTATGGCCCGATGCTGCCGGAACTGTTGGGCGGCTCTGCCGACCTGGCCGGTTCCAACCTGACCATCTGGAGTGGCTGTACCACCGTCACCAAAGAAGACGCCAGCGGCAACTACATCAATTACGGCGTGCGCGAGTTCGGCATGGCCGCCATCATGAACGGCCTGGCCCTGCACGGCGGATTCGTACCCTACGGCGCCACCTTCCTGATTTTCATGGAATACTGCCGCAACGCGGTACGCATGGCTGCCCTGATGAAGCAGCGCGCCATCTATGTGTTCACCCACGACTCCATCGGCCTGGGTGAAGACGGCCCTACGCACCAGCCCGTTGAACAGCTGGCCAGCCTGCGCACCACGCCCAACATGAGCACCTGGCGCCCGGCCGACGCGGTAGAATCCGCCGTTGCCTGGAAAGCCGCGCTTGAGCGTACCGACGGCCCCACCGCTTTGATATTCAGCCGCCAGAACCTGCCCCACCAAGATCGTTCTACGCAGCAACTTGCCGATGTTGCCCGCGGTGCCTATGTGTTGTCAGACAGCGAAGGCACGCCAGAACTGATTCTGATTGCGACGGGCTCCGAAGTTGCCTTGGCCCAAGAAGTAGCCGCCAAACTGCGTGAGCAAGGCAAAGCCGTTCGCGTGGTGTCTATGCCGTCTACCGACATCTTTGATGCCCAAAGCGCCGACTACAAGCAGCAGGTATTGCCGCTGGACGTCACCAACCGCATCGCGGTGGAAGCCTCCATTGCCGATTACTGGTACAAGTACGTCGGCCTGGACGGCCGCATTGTAGGCATGACAACCTTTGGTGAATCGGCACCCGCTGGCGAACTGTTCAAGGAATTTGGCTTTACCGTCGATAACATCCTGGACGTGGCCGCCGAGCTATTGGAAGCTTGATGACCCAGCCCGCGCCTTTCCGCGTTGCCATTAACGGTTACGGCCGCATCGGCCAGTGCGTGCTGCGGGCGCTGTATGAAAACGGTTATCGCGACCACTTCCAAGTGGTCGCGATTAACGAGTTGTCAGACATCGACACCATCGCCCACTTGACCCGTTACGACTCCACCCACGGCCGCTTTCAAGGTACCGTGGCGGTTGAGGGCGATAGCCTGTGGGTGAATGGCGACGTTATCCGTGTTTTAAACAGCACCGACCCGGCCGAACTGCCCTGGCAGCAAATGGGCATTGACCTGGTACTGGAATGCTCAGGCGCGTTTTCTGACCGCGCGACGGCGGAACAGCACCTGGCCGCTGGCGCCAAACGCCTGCTGTTCTCGCAGCCGGCCGAAGCCGATGTCGATCGCACGGTGGTTTACGGCATCAATCACCTTGAAATGGACAAAGACGACCGCATTGTGGCCGCGGGTTCCTGCACGACTAACTGTCTGGTGCCGATGATCAAAGTGCTGGACGATGCGCTGGGCATAGAGCAAGGCACCACCACCACCATTCACGCGGCAATGAACGACCAGCCAGTGATTGATGCTTACCATCATCAGGATTTGCGCCGCACCCGCAGCGCGCTGCATAACATAGTACCGGTAGACACCGCGCTGGCCCGTGGCATTGAACGCCTGCTGCCCCACATGCAGGGCCGCTTCAGTTCCGTTGCCATGCGCGTGCCCACGCTAAACGTGTCTGCCATTGATATGGTGCTGAACGTACGCACACCGGTGACCGTAGCCGACGTTAACGGCATACTGCAGCGGGCGGCGACCACTTTACCGTTGATGGGCATACTGGGTTACACCAACGAACTGCTGGCCAGCTCAGACTTCAACCACGATTCCCGTTCTGGCGTGGTTGATGGCGGCCAAACCCGGGTTACCGGAGAAACCATGGTGAAAGTGCTGTGCTGGTTTGATAATGAATGGGGCTTTGCCAATCGCATGCTGGATGTCAGCCGGCACTGGCTGGCAGCGCACTGAGCTATAACCAGATTCAAAATCTGAATCACATTTGACGCTGACGAACTGTTGAAGGGAAAAAGAGTATGGCCATCAAAAAAATGACCGACCTGAATCTGGCAGGAAAGCGCGTACTGATTCGGGAAGACCTGAACGTACCGCTGAAAAACGGCAGCATTACCAGCGACGCCCGCATTCGTGCCGCGCTGCCCACCATTAAAGCGGCTGCAAACGCCGGCGCCAAAGTTATGCTGATGTCGCATCTTGGCCGTCCGGAAGAAGGCGTGTATGACGAAGCCGCTTCCCTTAAGCCCGTGGCCGAGCACCTGAGTGAAGCCCTAGGCCAGAACGTACGCCTGATAAAAGACTACCTGAACGGCGAAGACTTAAACTTGGCCGACGGCGACGTGGTGCTGTTCGAGAACGTGCGCTTCAACAAAGGCGAGAAGAAAGACGACGAAGCCCTGGCCAAGCAATACGCCGCGCTTTGCGATATTTACGTGATGGACGCCTTCGGCACCGCACACCGCGCCCAGGCATCTACCCACGGCGTAGGCAAGTTTGCCCCCGAAGCGTGTGCCGGCCCGCTGTTGGCAGGTGAATTGGACGCCTTGGGTAAAGCTCTGGATAACCCGGCCAGGCCGGTGGTTGCCATTGTTGGCGGCTCCAAAGTCTCCACCAAGCTGGACGTACTCAACGCTCTGGAAAAAGTCTGCGACCAGATTATTGTGGGTGGCGGCATAGCCAACACCTTCCTGGCGGCTGCAGGTCACCCCGTAGGCAAGTCACTGTGCGAGCACGACCTGATAGACGCCGCCAAAGACATCGCCTCCCGCGTTGAAATTCCGCTGCCGGTTGACGTAGTGGTTGCCAGCGAGTTCTCTGAAACCGCGACCGCCACGATTCGCAACATTTCAGACGTGACCGAAGACGACATGATTCTGGACGTAGGCCCCGAAACCGCCGGCCAGTTTGCCGGGCTGCTGAAAAATGCCAAAACCATTTTATGGAACGGCCCGCTGGGTGTATTTGAATTCGACCCGTTTGAAAACGGCACCAAAGTGCTGGCCCACGCCATCGCCGACAGCGCTGCATTTTCACTCGCCGGCGGCGGTGATACCGTGGCGGCCATTGACAAGTACGGTGTAAGTGAGAAGATTTCTTATATTTCCACGGGTGGCGGTGCTTTTCTGGAATTCGTAGAAGGCAAAACCCTGCCCGCAGTCGCCATGCTTGAAGAGCGTGGCGCGTAAAACGCATTTAACCAATCGTACAATTTAAGGAGACAACCTAATGGCCCTGATTTCGATGCGGCAAATGCTGGACCACGCCGCCGAGCATGGTTACGGTGTGCCAGCCTTTAACGTGAATAACCTGGAACAAATGCGCGCGATTATGGAAGCGGCGGACAAAACCGACTCACCGGTGATTGTTCAGGCCTCGGCAGGCGCCCGCAAATACGCCGGTGCCCCCTTCCTGCGCCGCATGATTCTGGCGGCCATTGAAGAGTTTCCGCACATCCCGGTGGTTATGCATCAAGACCACGGAACCAGCCCCGCCGTGTGCCAGCGTTCCATTCAGTTGGGCTTCAGCTCGGTGATGATGGACGGTTCCCTGGGTGAAGACGGCAAAACCCCGACCGACTACGAATACAACGTAGACGTTACCCGCCGCGTAGTAGAAATGGCCCACGCCTGTGGCGTATCGGTAGAAGGCGAGCTGGGTTGCCTGGGCTCCCTGGAAACCGGCCAGGCCGGTGAAGAAGACGGCATTGGCGCCGAAGGCACTCTGGACATGAGCCAGATGCTGACCGACCCCGAAGAAGCCGCAGACTTCGTGAAAAAGACCCACGTAGACGCACTGGCCATCGCCATCGGCACCAGCCACGGCGCTTACAAGTTCAGCCGCCCGCCCACCGGCGACACCCTGGATATCGGGCGAATTAAAGCCATTCACAAACGCATTCCAGACACCCACCTGGTGATGCACGGCTCTAGCTCTGTACCCCAGGAATGGCTGAAAATCATCAACCAATACGGCGGCCAAATCCCCGAAACCTACGGCGTACCCGTCGAAGAAATCGTGGAAGGCATCAAGCACGGTGTGCGCAAAATCAACATAGACACCGACCTGCGCCTGGCAAGCACCGGCGCCGTTCGCCGCTTCCTGGCCGAGAACCCAGCCGAATTCGACCCACGCAAATTCCTGAAAGCCACCATGGTGGCCATGTCAGATATTTGTATTGCGCGTTATGAAGCGTTTGGTACTGCGGGTAATGCCAGCAAGATCAAGCCAATTAATCTTGAACGGATGTATGAGGCTTATGAGCGTGGGGAGTTGGACCCTAAGGTGAAGTGATTTTGTGTTGAAGTAGGTAGTGTTTTGATGAAAAGCCTTCGGTGAGAGCCGGGGGCTTTTTTTTGCGTTTTTTGACCCTTTGGGGGAGGTCATAAGGCCCAAAAGGGTCTAATGTGTACGGATTAGCGCTATGGGTGCGCGCGCTTGTTAAGGATAACAGCCGATGATTTCTTCTGTAATGATTCTTTTTTTTTCTTGGCTGTCTGCATGCTGTAGTGCCTGCATCTTTGGCCGCTGATTTTTATTTTTTGATTCGTGGTGGGTTTGCCCGGAATCTTGCTTGAATGGGGGTCTTGAGGCGTGGAAAGTAGAGCGTTCTTCGTTATTGCAATAACGAAGCGGTCAAACGATTACAAATAGCTGTTCAGCTTGTATTTATTAAGCATTTGTTATTTATGGATAAAAGTAAAAAATTCGTCGTTAGAGGGTTGCGTGTTATGCGGCGGTCAGTTTTTCGCAATAATGAAGATCGCTATCTAACACGCTGTTGAACTAAACCGCTTCGCGGTAGCGACTACGCCCGATCATTTCCTGCAAGATTGGGTGTCTTGACGGATACTTTTGAGTAGCCCGAGTGGGCTATTCAGAAGAGGAGAGTCCGTCATGACACCGTTACGTCAGACCATGATCCAGGCCATGTGCCAACATGGCTTTTCCCCCCGAACCCAGCACAGTTATCTTTACGTCGTCACTGCGCTGGCCCGTTATTATCGGCGCTCGCCCGATCAGTTGAAGGTTGAAGACTTACAAGTCTTTTTCAACTATCTGGTGCAGGAGCGCTCGCTGTCACCGGCCAGTTGCCGTGTTTACCTCCATGGCATCCGGTTTCTGTATCTGAAGGTGCTGCACTGGGCGCACTTCGATGTAACCCTGGTGCTGCCCAAGCGACCTCAGCGTATTCCAGAATTACTGACACGCCAGGAAGTCGCGCGCCTTCTGGCCGCTGTTCTTAACCCCAAGCACCAAGCCCTGTTATCCGTTACCTATGGATGCGGTTTGCGCGTCAGCGAAGCGGTCGCGTTGAAGGTCAAAGACATTGATGGTGAACGCCATCTGCTGCGGATTGAACAAGGCAAGGGCGCCAAAGACCGGATGGTGCCCCTGGCACCCGGGTTACTCCAGACGCTCCGTCGCTATTGGCAGATTCGCCATCCCATGCTCTGGTTATTTCCCAGCGATTTACTCCCGGACAGACACCTTCATATCACCACGCCTCAGAAGGTCTACCACACAGCCAAGACAACCAGTGGCATTGAAAAATGCGGTGGCATTCATGCCTTGCGGCATGCCTACGCCACACACCAGCTGGAACGGGGCTTACCCATTCATGAGCTGCAACGGCTCTTGGGGCACAGCGATCTGCGCAGCACTCAACGGTATCTGCACTGGTTGCCCGGCGTTACACCCCAAAACGGAGGACCCGCAGACCTGATCGCAAGTCTCGGAGGTGCGTGATGGCGGGCACACTGAGCGTTCAAAGCATACTGGCACGATTTCTTCCGGGTCAGACACTGGACAGCCACCGTCGTAAAGTCTGCGCCCGCCTAACGGACTGCCGAACCGCCCGCATGGGCGGTATGGACATGCGTTGTGTTCATTGCCAGGCCCGCTCCATCTGCTACTACGGATGCCGGGATCGCCATTGTCCGCAATGTCAGGGCCATGCAACTGAACAATGGAGCGCACGTCAGCGCTCCCTGTTACTGCCGGTGCCTTACTTCCATTGGGTGTTTACGCTACCTCACACCTTGAACGGCTGGGTTCAGCTCCATCCCGACGTGATCTATCGCTGTCTGTTCGCCGCCGTCTGGGACACGCTCAACCAGTTTGGGCGCAACACCCGGCACCTTGGCGGCGAGCTGGGTATGACAGCGGTGCTCCACACCTGGGGACAGAACCTGAGCCGTCATGTGCACGTGCATTGCCTGATCCCCGGCGGAGTGTTGACCGGCACCGGTGATTAGCACAAGGCAAAAAGCCACTACCTGTTCCCGGTACGGGCCTTATCCCGGCGTTTTCGAGGACGAAGGGTGTCGTTGCTAAGAGCGGCGGTGAACGCAGGCGAACTGCACCGGGTGACCCGCAGCGGTGAGGTTGATGGTGTGCTCGACGGCCTGATGCAACAGGAGTGGGTGGTCTACACCCGACACTGCCTGAACCAGGCCGAGAGCGTAGTGGATTATCTGGCTCGCTACACTCACCGAATCGCCATCAGTAATGGGCGTTTGTTGACGATGGAGGATGACCGGATCGCGTTCCGCTATAAGGATTACCGGGATCATTCCCGATTGAAGACCCAATGGCTGGATGGCCAGGAGTTCGTGCGGCGGTTCCTGATGCACATTCTGCCCAAAGGCTTCATGCGAATTCGCCATTTTGGCTACCTGAGCAACTGCACTCGACGCCGCAAACTGGCGGTTATCCGGCACTGTTTATCGCAGCGGCCCAAACCAGAAGCGACACTGGAAAGCCCGGCGTCTCAGCGATGCTGGCCGTGCCTCCTCTGTAACAACGGTCTGGTTCATATGATTCGTCAGATCCCACGATTTAGACCAGCGGTGATCCCAACGGGCTAACCCATCCCCGCTTGGTTCGACGCGTGGAGAACAGCCGTTCTAAAGGAGCTGGGTGTTTCTGCGGGCGAACGCTGGAAAAAGGGGTATCCGAGAGGTAATCTGAGGGAAATCACAACAAGGAACCGCCTCATGAAGGATCGAATGAGACCAAAACCCGCCGACATTGCTTCGTACCGGGCCCCAGATGTACCGTTCAGGCTTCGCCTCCAAATTACTTTATCCTTAAGCATCGTTCGATAGCTGCGGAGCCGGCGGCTTAGTCCAACAGACATTTAAAGGTCATGCTGCGCACGACCATTAAATGCTTAGGTGTTAGGCAATCGTAATTTCACACAAATGTAGAGTAAAAAAGAATGTTTGAATGGATCGCAAGTCCAGAGGCGTGGGTAGCATTAGCAACCCTAATGGCATTGGAGATTGTTCTTGGAATAGACAATATTATATTTATATCAATACTCGTTGGTAGATTGCCAGAAAAACAACGGGCTAAAGCTCGAAAGATTGGTCTATCCTTAGCGATGGGCACTCGGTTACTATTGCTTTTCAGCTTGGCTTGGGTTATGGGCCTGGTGGAGCCTTTATTTATTGCCTTCGGAAATGAAATATCTGGAAGAGACATCATACTAGTTATAGGCGGGCTTTTTCTTCTCGCAAAATCCACACACGAAATACACGGTAGTTTTGAAATACAAGAAGCATCTAAGGCGCAGCTTGTAGCCTCCGGGTTTATCTCAATCCTCATTCAGATTGCTATCCTTGACGTTGTGTTTTCACTTGATTCGGTAATAACTGCTGTAGGGTTAGTTGATCATCTAAGCATAATGGTTATAGCAATTGTTGCATCGGTTGGCGTTATGCTTGTAGCCGCCAAACCAATAGGTGATTTTGTAGATGCGAATCCTACAATAAAAATGTTGGCGCTGTCTTTCTTGATGCTGATAGGGTTCACTCTTATTGCGGAGGGGTTCGATGTTCATATACCAAAAGGTTACGTTTATTTTGCTATGGCCTTTTCCTTCGTCGTAGAGATGCTCAACATAAAAATAAGAAATCGCAGGGCAAAAGCTGTTGAGACAATACAGCTGGCAAAAAAAATCACTGAAGATGAAAATGCCTAACAAATAGCTGCACGCGAACCCATATTGCTACGCTCGTTTTGTGTAGTCGCTGCGCTCCATTTTACACAAAACGCTCTCCGCAATATGGGCCGGTGAGCTAGGCGTTGAGGCTGTAGAAAAAGGTCGAAGACAATCCTCGATCTGAAATTGATCAATAAACGATCTAAAAATAGCGCCTATTCTTAAAATCTGGAGGACCTATCATCGAAAACACACCCAGATTTTACGTAGGAGCGTCATCAAAAAATACTCGAGGGTTTTTCTACAGCCTCGTTAGAACTCTCGGATACAGTTGTTCAGTAATAACTTTAAAATCATTTAGATTTTTGGAAAGGATTTGGAAATGAAATCAAGAATATTTTCGGTAGAAAAACATATTCGTCCATCTGATGGCGAACCAATTCGTTCAGTGGTTCTGGAAACAAAAGAGTCAGCAGTTGTTGTTTGGCATGCCCATCCTGGGCAAGAAATAGCCGCTCATATACATCCGCACGGCCAAGATACTTGGACAGTTATCTCTGGAGAAGCTGAATATTACCAAGGGGACGGCATAGTCGCTCATCTAAAGGTTGGAGATATTGCCATAGCAAAACCTGGGCAAGTGCATGGTGCTTTGAATTTTGGTTCAGTGCCGTTTGTATTTGTCTCAGTGGTTGCATCTGGCAACGCGGGTTTTGCGTTGGCTGAAAAATAGACGCTCTCAAATGTGTGCCCAAGCTAGTTCTAACTCGGCGTTCGAGCGGGACTCGCCCAGAAGCGGGCGAGTCCCTTAACTTTACGTTATACACCTACGAGGAGGTCTTTATGCAACGTACTTTTACACAGCGAATAGCTTCCTGCGTCGAGACCGAGCTGGCGAATGCTAAGCGGGCAAGGTCAGCCGGTGATCTTCAGCAAGAATTTACCCATCTGGAACGGGCGCATGTGCTGGGACAAGAATCAACGTACTGGCACGTCAAGGTCCACGTGTTGATGCTGGTATGGGCTACTCGTAACGGTTCAGCCCGAGAAGCACTAGGTCAGTTTTTTGGCATTGTCGGCGCTGCGACTAAAACCGCATTCGGGTTGGTACCTCAAGGCAATACTGGCGGAGCTAATGTCAGCCCGTTCAAGAAAATGCCAATTGCGCCGGAGTTGGCCATTTTGATTCAAAAGGCCAAGTCCGGTGTATAACCATACGCGTCACACGGATGTCCTTTACGCCGCTCTGCTCTGTAAAGGCCACAGGTGCGCTCCGCGTTGAACTAAACCGCTTCGCGGTAGCGACTACGCCTGATCATTTCCTGCAAGATTGGGTGTCTTGACGGATACTTTTGAGTAGCCCGAGTGGGCTATTCAGAAGAGGAGAGTCCGTCATGACACCACTACGTCAGACCATGATCCAGGCCATGTGCCAACATGGCTTTTCCCCCCGAACCCAGCACAGCTATCTTTACGTCGTCACCGCGCTGGCCCGTTATTATCGGTGCTCGCCCGATCAGTTGAAGGTTGAAGACTTACAAGTCTTTTTCAACTATCTGGTGCAGGAGCGTTCCCTGTCACCGGCCAGTTGCCGTGTTTACCTCCATGGCATCCGGTTTCTGTATCTGAAGGTGCTGCACTGGGCGCACTTCGATGTAACCCTGGTGCTGCCCAAGCGACCTCAGCGTATTCCAGAATTACTGACACGCCAGGAAGTCGCGCGCCTTTTGGCCGCTGTTCTTAACCCCAAGCACCAAGCCCTGTTATCCGTTACCTATGGATGCGGTTTGCGCGTCAGCGAAGCGGTCGCGTTGAAAGTGAAAGACATTGATGGTGAACGTCACCTGCTTCGAGTGGCTCAAGGCAAGGGAGCCAAAGACCGGATGGTGCCCCTGGCACCTGGGGTACTCCGGGTGCTTCGTCAGTATTGGCGGGCCTGTCAGCCCATGACGTGGTTATTTTCCAGCAACTTGTTACCGGACCAGCACCTTCATATCACCCCACCACGCCTCAGAAGGTGTACCACCA
Organism: Marinobacter sp. M1C; assembly: GCF_023314135.1. Taxonomy (NCBI): domain Bacteria; kingdom Pseudomonadati; phylum Pseudomonadota; class Gammaproteobacteria; order Pseudomonadales; family Marinobacteraceae; genus Marinobacter; species Marinobacter sp. M1C. The sequence continues at coordinate 3,637,757 of NZ_CP092289.1, read as the reverse complement.
AGCCAAGACCGTCAGTGGCATCCTTAAGGGCGGAGGCATTCATGCCCTACGCCACGCCTATGCCACCCATCAGTTAGAACAGGGCGTTCCCCTTCATGAGTTGCAGCGGCTCTTGGGCCATAGCGATCTGCGCAGTACCCAACGCTACTTGCACTGGCTGCCAGGGGTAATGCCTCAGAACCGTGGCCCCGCGGACCTGATCGCCAGTCTTGGAGGTGCAGGATGACGGCTCACACTGAGCGTCCAGAGTATTCTGCAACGCTTCCTTCCGGATCAAACACTGGACAGCCACCGTCGCAAGGTCTGCGCCCGGGTAACGGATTGCCGAACCGCCCGCATGGGCGGTATGGACATGCGTTGTGATCATTGCCAGGCCCGCTCCATCTGCTACTACGGATGCCGGGATCGCCATTGTCCGCAATGCCAGGGCCATGCAACTGAACAATGGAGCGCACGTCAGCGCTCCCTGTTACTGCCGGTGCCTTACTTCCATTTGGTGTTTACGCTACCTCACACCTTGAACGGCTGGGTTCAGCTCCATCCCGACGTGATCTATCGCTGTCTGTTCGCCGCCGTCTGGGACACGCTTAAACAGTTTGGGCGCAACACTCGGCACCTCGGCGGCGAACTGGGTATGACGGCGGTGCTCCACACCTGGGGACAGAACCTGAGCCGTCATGTGCACGTGCATAGCTTGATCCCCGGGGGAGTGTTGACTGGCACCGGTGATTGGCACAAAGCCAAAAGCCACTACCTGTTCCCGGTACGGGCCTTATCCCGGCGTTTTCGAGGATGAATGGTGTTGTTGCTGAGAGCGTCGGTGAACGCAGGCGAACTGCACCGGGTGACCCGCAGCGGTGAGATTGACGGTGTGCTCGACGGCCTGATGCAACACGAGTGGGTGGTCTACACCCGACACTGCCTGAGCCAGGCCGAGAGCGTGGTGGATTATCTGGCGCGCTATACCCATCGGATTGCCATCAGTAATGGGCGTTTGTTGACGATGGAGGATGACCGGATCGCCTTCCGCTATAAGGATTATCGGGATCATTCCCGATTGAAGACTCAATGGCTGGATGGCCAGGAGTTCGTACGGCGATTCCTGATGCACATTCTGCCCAAAGGCTTCATGCGAATTCGTCATTTTGGCTACCTGAGCAACTGCACTCGACGCCGCAAACTGGCGGTTATCCGGCACTGTTTATCGCAGCCGCCCAAACCAGAAGCGACACTGGAGAACCCGGTGTCTCAGCGATGCTGGCCGTGTCTTCTCTGTGACAGCGGTGTGGTTCGGATGATTCGTCAGATTCCACGATTTAGACCAGCGATGATCCTAACGGGGTAACCCATCTCCGTCTGGTTCGGTGCTTGGAAAGCAGCCATTCTAAAGAAGCTGGGCGTTTCTGCGGGCGAACGCTGGAAAAAGGGGTATACGAGGGGTAATCTGAGGGTAGTCACAACAAGGAACCGCCTCATGAAGGATCGAATGAGACCAAAACCCGCCGGCATTGCTTCGTACCGGGCCCCAGATGTACCGTTCAGGCTTCGCCTCCAAATTACTTTATCCTTAAGCATCGTTCGATAGCTGCGGCGTTGGCGGCTTAGTCCAACAGACATTTAAAGGTCATGCTGCGCACGACCATTAAATGCTTAGGTGTTAGAAATACAAAAAAGGAGATTCTGTGAGCAAGTACCATATTGCGCTGTCGTTCGCTGGTGAAGATAGGGATTATGTCGATCGTGTCGCGACCCATCTACGTGAAAATGGTGTCGAGGTTTTCTACGATAAGTTTGAAGAAACCAAACTTTGGGGGAAGGATCTATATACATATTTAACGGATATATATCAAAACCGAGCCTTATACACCGTTATGTTCGTATCTGAAGCCTACAAAGAAAAGTTATGGACTAATCACGAACGCAAAAGTGCGCAGGCTCGTGCTTTTACCGAAAGTCAAGAATATATCCTGCCGGCGATGTTTGATGAAAGTGTCGAAATACCGGGGTTGCTGAAAACCACCGGCTATATTAGCTTACGTAGTCTTTCGCCCGAGGAGCTCGGTGACAAGATAATTAATAAATTGAAGGATAGCGGAGTTACTCTGAAGGTAGAGGAAAATTTTAATTATTCCAATACTGCCAAAGCCGATATAGATTTTCCTCTTGTAGAGTACCCTGCCATATCTGAAATCATTGTGGATTTGAAGTCCAGCAATTGGTATACCCAGAATCCCGCAATTAACAAGATATTCAAGCTTGATCTAGACGCTCTGAGTGACGATGAATTATTCGTGCTTGGTCGGAATATATACCAAACAGCGTGTGGTGGAGAAAAAAAAGCAAACGATATACTGGATAATCTGCGGAGGGAAATGGCGGCACTTCGGCAGATAGCTGCAGAGCATTTAATAAATGGGATGTTCTATGAGGTTTATTTTGACTCGAAGGGAGAGTTTCGAGGTCGCAGTTTGAAAAGTAGATGCTTAGATGAGTTGCTTGAAATTCAATCTGTTGAAAAGTACTCAGAGTCAATAAGCTTCATAAAGCGCGTTCTTCAGCCTTACAAAGATCAGCTTCCTGTTATCCCTAACTCAAATCCGGAAATTTTGGTTGTCGATCTTGACCTTCAGAAGAAAGATCCTCCAACTATTGAGGCGATTTTAGTTAAAGGTCAGGACCTCTTAATTGATGCGGAAGAGGATTCCTTCAGTAATATGTGGAAGCTATCGTTCAGGGAATTTTCATTGGAAACCCTTAAAGAAACACTCTCTAGAGAATGGCATGTTCCTGAGAAACAAATTGAATTAAGGCCAGAGAGTAGTGACACGATCAAGTATGCCGTGCCGAAGGGAAAGACGATTGGTTATCCTAGTCCAGAGTAGTCTTCATGGCTCATTTTTTAACAATGAGCTGTTGTCGGACAAATTTTCCGCTTCGCTCCAAATTAGCCGCAAAGCTCGGCGTTAGACATGCAAAATAAACCTAGGGGATAGGCGTAATGTACCCAGTCTACGAAATCGATAGAGAGCAGGCAGAACAGATAATATATGTCGAAGAAGGCTTTCTGAACGATGTAAAGGCAAAAGAAATCAAGCCAGCAAAGCTCTCAGAAACGGTTTCTGCGTTCGCAAATGCAGGTGGAGGAGACATATACGTTGGAATTTCTGAGGTTGGAGAGGAAAAAGCCAGAGAGTGGAATGGATTTGAAGACGTAGAAGCTGCAAACGATATTATTCAAACGTTGTTTCAGGCGCATCCTTTTGGCAATCATTTACAATTTGAATATTTCAACGGTGTTGGATTCGATGGGTATGTATTGCACGTTGCAGTGAAAAAGGTAAAGGAAATAGTAAAGTCAAGTAATGGCGATGTATTTGTTCGTTTGAATGCCGGAAAGGCAAAAATAAAAACTGATGAGCAGTTGAGGCAGCTTGAGCTTGATAAGGGTGTTGTTACTTTTGAAGATGAATGGGTAAACGTAGACCTACAAAAAATAGAAAATAGCATTTCTATTATAAACTTTATGATGAATGTTGTGCCTAGCGCTGAGCCTTTAACTTATTTAAATAATAAGGAGCTTATTAGAAAGGGGCAATGCAAAGTATGTGGCATTCTTCTTTTCTGTGATGAGCCCGCAATCTATCTTCCAAAACGATGCAGCGTTAAAATAATGCGTTACCGAACGAAGACGGAAGATATTGGAAGAGAGTTTCTTGATGGGGTCCCGCTAACGATCGAAGGCGACAACTACAATGTAATTTATTCCTCAGTCGAAGAGACCGTAAAAATTGTTGAGAAAATACAAAGGCTCGGCTCAAAAGGTATGGAACCGGTTGCTTACCCACATGAAACCCTTCATGAAATAATTACGAATGCTATTTTACATAGAGATTATAGTATAGCCACGGATGTTCAGGTTAGAGTTTTTGATAACCGCATCGAAGTTGAGAGCCCTGGAAGACTTCCTGGCCACGTGACTACAGAAAATATTTTGGATGCACAAGCTTCTCGTAATCCAATGCTGGTCAGCTTGATAAATAAATTTCCGAACCCTCCCAACCAAGACGTAGGTGAAGGTTTAAACACGGCATTTAGTGCAATGGAAGCATTGAGATTGAAGCCTCCCATTGTGAATGAGAAGGAAAACTCAGTACTGGTAATAATACCCCATGAATCGCTGGCATCGCCAGAAGAGTTGGTGTTGGAATACTTGGAGGATCATGGGGAGATCACCAATCGTATTGCTCGTGATATTACCGGAATAAAAAGCGAAAATACTATGAAAAATGTTTTCCTCCGCTTAAAAGATCGAAACTTGATCGAGCCGATACCTGAACGAAAAGGACCGGCATCAGCGTGGCGAACAAAAAGTGTCTAACAAATCGCGTCACTCGGACGCACTAAAGTGCGCCGGTGCGCTCAGCGTGTGTGCCGGGCATGGCACTTAACTAGTTGGGTGAAAGTCCCGATACCAGGTATTCGCAGGGCCGAAGGTTAGCGAAAGGGCAAGGGCTAAACCCGTGAGGGAGGTCTGGAGGAAGCCCAACGCGAAATCGCGGGGCGATGAACAAGAACTCAATATGAGGTGTGACATATTCGGGGCCAGCGGGCACGTGACTGCCAAGCCCTCCATCTGCAACTGGGATATGTTTTATAAATTGAGCGTCTACGCGATGAAAGTTAAGTGTCTTACCCCGGGAGATCTCCTGCTGCTGCGCTGGGAAACTGCGTGCAGTTGAAAACCGCTGGGGAGCGAGCAATCGCTCTCGACCGCACAGGAGAAGTCAGCAGAGGGCATAGTACCGGTGATTACTCGACTGATTTTTTTTTCAGTAGTGAATGTCTATGGGAAGGCCCGAACGGTACCCCTTGGAACAGGGGTTTGAAAGAAGAGAGCAGTTACTGTTGTGATGAGACCCCATAGTGCACCAGAAAAACAGCAAACGCTGACCCTGGAAACAGGGGGTGAAGTGGTGGCTGGATCTGATAGAGAAGACACTCCGGTTGTTCACGATCGACTGATGGAACGTAAGCGCCCATAAATCAGCACCTACACCCCAGCTCGGCAATTGCACACACTGAACGCCTCATTCATTCCACGAGGAATCAGTATGACCCCGACCGAAAAAGTGCACTTCTGGCAACAACAGATTAACGACTGGGAAGCGACAGACTTGTCCGGCAGCGCTTACTGCAAACAGCAGTCCCTGATTTATCATCAATTTGTTTATTGGCGTCAAAAACTCAGCTCTGCAGAAGGTTATCCGAAGCCGGCGCCGGCAACCACAGGGTTCACTCGCGTGGTTCCTGCGTCCGACGTTGGTAGTGGCGACTCCGATGGTTTGACTGTTTCCTTACCCGGCGGCGTTTCCATCACGGGTTTGCACGCTGGCAACATCGAGTTGTTGGCTGTGGTTTTGAGGCAGCTGTAATGCGCCGCCGGTATTTGCGACCGTCCTTGTCGTTGCCAGAGATTTATTTATATCGGGCACCGGTGGATTTCCGCAAACAGGCCAACGGCCTGGCGGTGCTGGTTGAGCAGGAGTTGGGCCATAACCCGTTCACCGGTGCGCTTTACGCCTTCACCAATCGGCAGCGGAATAAGATCAAGTGTTTAATGTGGGAAGACAACGGCTTTGTCCTCTATTACAAAGCCCTGGCCGAGGAGAAATTCAAGTGGCCGAAAGCCTCAGATGAGTTAATGGTACTGACCGGCGAGCAGATTAACTGGCTGCTGGACGGCTACGATATTGCACTGCTGAAAGGCCATAAAACTCTGCATTATGAGGCCGTTATTTAAGTCTTTTTACGTGCTTCAATGCGTTGTTTTTGCTATAATTTGTTCATGAAATTAAAGCCTGAAACCCCTTCAAAAGCACCCGATATCAGCGGCCTAACGGCCGCTGAATTGCTGTCGGTGGTCGAAGGCCTTCAGCAAGAATTGTCTGCCAAGAAGGCAGCCGTTCAACAGCGCGATCAGTACATTCAGATACTCGAAGAACTGCTGCGCTGGAAACGGATTCAGCAGTTCGGCGCCAGCAGTGAGAAGTCTACACACCAAATCCATTTATTCGACGAAGCGGAGCTGGAAGCCGAGATCGATGACCTGCGCGATCAGCTACCAGACGATGTCAAAGAAGAAGAGGCACCACCGGCCTCTCGCAAACGTCGCCAGCGTGGCTTTTCAGACAAACTGCTGCGTGAGCGCATCGAACTGACCCTCAGCGACGAAGACAAGGCCGGCGCCAGCAAGACCTTCTTCACCAAGGTCAAAGAAGAACTGCAATTCATCCCGGCTCAGCTTAAAGTTCTGGAATACTGGCAGGAAAAAGCGGTGTTCGAACACAACGGTGAAGAACGCTTAGTCGCTGCTGCACGCCCAATTCACCCGCTAGGCAAGTGCACGGCCACCACGTCATTACTGGCTTACGTCATCACCTCGAAATACGCCGATGGCCTGCCTCTATATCGTCTGGAACACATGCTCAAACGTCTGGGTCATGAGATCAGCCGTACCAGCATGGCACACTGGGTTATCCGCCTGGAGGACGTGTTCAAACCGCTGATCAACCTGATGCGCGAAGTGCAAAACAGCAGCGATTACCTGCAGGCCGATGAAACCCGAATACAAGTCCTGAAAGAGGACGGTAAAACGGCGCAGTCCGACAAGTGGATGTGGGTTACCCGCGGTGGCCCACCAGGGCAACCGTCGGTTCTGTTTGAATACGACCCGTCACGGGCGGGCAAAGTGCCGGTGCGTCTGCTCGACGACTTTAAGGGTATCCTGCAAGCCGATGGCTACTCCGGCTATGGCAAGGTGTGCCGGGACAACAACATCACCCGGATTGGTTGTTGGGACCACGCGAGACGTAAGTATGTGGAGGCCACCAAAGCGGCCAAGCCTCAGGGTAAAGGCAAACCCACGAAAGCCTCCAAAGCCGATGTGGCTCTGAGCCACATCAACAAACTCTACGCCATCGAACGCCAGATCAAAGAATTGAGTGTGGACGAGCGTTACCGCATCCGTCAGGAACTGAGCGTGCCGAGACTGAAAACCCTAAAGACCTGGCTGGAGGCCAACGTCAGCAAGGTTGCCAAGGGCACCCTGACTCGCAAAGCCATGGATTATACGCTGAACCAATGGTCCACCTTGGTCGGCTACTGCGAACGGAGCGACCTGCAGATCAGCAACGTGCTGGCCGAGAACGCTATCCGTCCGTTCGCTCTAGGTCGAAAGGCTTGGCTCTTTGCAGATACCTCACGGGGCGCCCGTGCCAGTGCAACCTGCTATTCCCTGGTCGAGACCGCTAAGGCAAACAGTCTGGAGCCCTCGGCGTATATCCAATATGTGCTGGACCGCATTGCCGAGGCAGGCACGCTGGAAAAGCTGGAAGCACTGCTGCCGTGGAATGTGAATCTGGAGCGGGCTTCAAAAAAAGTGCCGCAGATCGACTGAAAGCAAGTGGGTCGATTTAGCGGCGCTTACACTGATGACGCTGGTGAAGCGACGAATCACGGATGAACGGATACTCAAACTGATCAACAGCTGCCTCAAAGCGGGTGCCATGGTGGGCAATGTCTGGGCTCGGGCCTCGGAAGGCACCCCACAGGGCGGCCCGCTGTCACCACTGTTAGCGAACCTGCTACTGGATGAACTGGACAAAGAGCTGGAACGACGTGGTCACCGGTTCGTCCGCTACGCGGACGACTGCAACATCTACGTCAAAAGCCAGCGGTCCGGTCAACGAGTACTGGCAAGCATCACCGGCTTCTTATCTTGCCGGCTGACACTCAGAGTGAATGAGGAAAAGAGCGCGGTTGGTCGTCCCTGGGAGCGAGTGTTCTTGGGGTTCACGTTCACTCGACGGGATCGGGAAAAGCGACGCAAGGTGAGCGAAGACGCGATTCAGCAGTTCAAGTATCGCGTTCGAGCTATCACCCGGCGAACGCGAGGTCGTACCATGCAAACGGTGATGGGTGAGTTAGTGGTATACCTGAGAGGTTGGAAAGGCTATTACGGTTTTGCGCAAGTGAAATCGCCGATCCGGGATCTGGAAAAGTGGGTACGTCGCAAGCTCCGGTGTTATCACTTAAAGCAATGGGAGCGATCCGGTTACCGCCAGTTGCGCAAGCGCGGAGTGAGTGTAAAGCTGGCCTGGAATACGGCCAAGTCTGCTCATGGCCCGTGGCGTTTGAGCCATAGTCCGGGGTTAAGGCAGGCCCTGCCGAGGCAGTACTTTGCCTCTATGGGGCTCCCGGACCTTGTGGATTGCTGACAACTCAATCAACCGAACCGCCGTGGTACGTGATCCGTATGCCCGGTGGTGTGGGGGGAGGGGTGCCGTGAGGTGCCTCCCTATCCTGATTACTTTCATACTCACGAACTTCAGTCCCATGTTCCATTCCTCGACAACCGATGTTCTAGTATGATCAGAGTGTTGATCCGTTCCATATTGAGGCAATCGGCATGAAAGAATCCTTGAGAGAGATTCCCGTGGCAGACCGTATTCAGCTAGTGCAGGAGCTCTGGGATAGCATCGCAGTCGATCAAAGTTCACTTGCGATCACCGAAGAGCAAAAAGTCTTGCTAGACAAGCGGCTTCAAGCCTACTCAATCGATCGGAATATCGGTGCTCCGGCCTTTGGAGTCCTGGAAGCTCTGCGTAGGGAATTATGATACGACGTTCGGCTCAGGGACGAAGCCGAGTCAGATCTTCGAGAAGCCGCTGAATGGTATCAACTGCAAATGTCTGGTCTGGGCGGTGAATTCCTTGATTCAGTCAGTGCTTCGTTTGATAATCTTGGAAGTAATCCACTGCTCTATCCAGTTTTTTATAAAGACATCCGCCGAGTCCTGCTCAAGCGCTTCCCTTTTGGTGTCTACTTCAGGATAGAAGCTCAGACTGTCCAAGTCATTGCGGTTATACACGGCAGCAGACACCCAGGTCGTTGGAAGACCAGAACGTAACAATCAGCTGCACAAGACAGCAGCTTCGCTGCCGCTCGTGAGCTAAGGCGTTACAACGTCACTCTTCCCGCTTGATATCGCGGTAGAAGTTTTCGTGTAAGCCCAGGGCCATGAGTTCAAGGACAAGGGCGCCATCATCAAAACTATAGCCCAACAGTGTCAGTTGTTTGTTCATTTTGAACTTATGCACTCGCAGAAAGGCCAGATCCCCTTTCTTCTGCTCGCCAATGTTGGGGTTGGCCATTAGGTCCTTAACGGCCAAATCAAGGTCTTTCTTCTGGTTGGGCTTAAGCTTCTTTACCGCTTTTTTGAATGTAGGGGTCTGTAATACACTGGTGGCTTTAACCAAAATCGTAGGCCTCCAGCTTTCCGGCGTCCCGCTCTGCCTGCGCGATGATGGCCTGTCTTACAAACTCGTAAGGTAAATCGGGGTTATCTTCCATCATCTCGCCGATTTTTGCCCAATGTTCTATTTGTTTGGGCGGGGTTCGATTAAGCGCTTTGGCTATAATAGTGGCCTTTTTAATTAGGTTTTGGTCTAAGCGAATACTGTTCGTAGCCATCTGTACCTCCTGCATTGAGTTGCCTCAATTGTAGCAATTCGCCACAATTGAGGCAAGTTGTAACAAGGCGCTGTTGTCGGACTGTTTTTCCGCTGACGCTACAAAGTAGCCGCAAATCGGGGCGTTAAAAAGAGCCGGGGTCAGGTCTCGCGTTTTGCCCCAGCCTTGCCATTTCGTTGTAATCGTCTCAGTTTGTCCTGCCGCAATTAGAACCACGAAAGGAACCAGGGAATGGCCAGACCGCCGCGCTTTTTTTGTCAGTTTTCGACGAAGTGTGTGAGATCTTCAACTGGGAATGCCACGTCTACTGCCTGATGGGTAATCACTAGCCGGATTATTCGAGAGGCAAAACGCAAGACCTGACCCCGATGGCTGTTTTCCCAATCGTAATGCCGATCTTCATCCAATCCGGTACAAACCAGCGCATTGGCGCCCTTTGTTTATTTATTCGTTCTTCGCGGTCAACTCGTCCACGGCCGCGGCATCAATGGTCGCATCCAGACCGCCCCACGTCTGGCGCAGATAGTTCACGAGTTCGGCGATTTCCGCACTGCTCAGCTTGTCGGCAAAACCGGGCATGGCCTGCATGCGCTCGAAGCCACTGAATTTCTGGGCGCCAATACCGTCGTAAATTACTTTCACCAGGTTACGGCCGTCGTCGAGACGCAAGGTGGTATTCCCCTCCATGGCAACTGCCACATGGGGCACTCCCTCGCCTTGTGCTCCGTGGCAACCGGCGCAGACGTTGAGGTAATGGCGACGGCCAGGACTGTCGGCACCTGCACGGTTTCCTGCGTCTACGATCCGGGCGTCCGGCGGGTTTTCGCCCATCAGGTAAAGGCTCATGGCCTTCAGGTCCTCGTCACGCAGATAGCGTGAGCTGTGATGAAAGACGGTGTACATCTCACTGAACATGGTGCCCTGGTCGCTCATGCCTTCGCGGAGGAAGGTTTGCAGGTCCTCGGGTGTCCAGCCGCGGTCGGCGAGTTCGTCTGGCGTCAGGCTGGGGGCCTCATAGCCGGCAATAACGCCGCCTTGAAGATGATTGTCGCGTTCCAGCGCACCCAGGGCGTTGCGCGGTGTATGGCATTCCCCGCAATGTCCCAGAACATCCACCATATAACGACCCCGCTGCCATTGCTCGGATTGGTCCTTAGCGTCGCCGGGGCTCTCGCCGGCGAACATGAGGTTCCAGAAGTTAAGCGTCCAGCGCATGCTGAAAGGCCAGCTGAGGTCGGTTTCCGGAGCCTCAATGTTTAACGGCTTAAGACTCATCAGGTAGGCGTACATGGCATCCGAATCCGAACGGGCAATGCTGTGGTAGGCCGTGTACGGCATCGCCGGATAGAGTTGGGTGCCATCGGGCAGCTCGCCTTCAGTCAGCACGTGGTAGAACTCATCGGCACTGTAATCGCCGATGCCGTACTCCTTGTCGGGCGTGATGTTGGTGCCGTAAACGGTCCCGAATGGTGTTGCTATCGGAGCTCCGCCTGCGTAGGGCGTACCGCCTTCCTTAGTATGGCAGGCGGCACAGTCAGCAGCGCGGACGAGATACTGACCCTGCTCCAGGGTGCTGTTGTCTGATGTCGCGCTCCAGACACTGGTGGTGCTCAGGCCCAGCGCGAGGGCCGTTACGAGGATGCTGCGATAGTTCATAATCAGCTCGCCTCTTTGGTGGTGCCCGGTGTCTTCAGAACGGCATCGCGGACGGCTTCAAAATAACGCACATAGCCGGTACATCGGCAGATGTGCGATTCCAGTGCCTCGCTGATGGTGTTTTCCAGCTGTGAACGCGCGATCGGCTGCCGCTGCAGGCGTTCCACCAGAACCGTGGCAGCATTGACGAAGCCCGGTGCGCAATAGCTGCACTGGAAGGAGAAATGCTCCAGGAACTGCTGTTGCACCGTGGAGAGGGTTTTGATATGGCCTTCTTCGTCTCGTTGTGCGTGCCCTTCAACCGTGCGGATTTTCTTACCGTCAAAGTAGTGGGCGCCGGTGATGCAGGTGCGCACTTCCTCGCTGCTGCCGTCGGGCTTGTCAACAATCACCGTGCAGGCGCGACACATGCCCTGACCACAACCGAACCGGGTGCCAGTGAGGTTGCGGTATTCGTGCAGGTAGTCGAGCATCATCAGCTCTTCGGGGATGTCCTCAACCGGCTGAGCCTGTCCGTTAATTGTGACCTTCAGTGAACGCGCCGGGATGGTGGCGGTTTTGGGCTGTTCCGTTGTCATAGGACCTCCCTGATCTTGTCCGGCGTAATGGGCAGGCTGCGGAAATGGTGGCCAATGGCATGGGCGACACCGTTGCCGATGGCGCCGACGATGGGAATCATCACCACTTCAGCGATGCCTTTAGGCGGGTCGGTTCGCGACAGCGGCGGCAGGATTTCTGAGGTTTGCTGCCACACAGCGACTTCACTGGCCCGGGGTATGTGGTAGCGATTCATATTCCAGGTGCCGTTGCCGGGGCCGTCTTCGTATAGAGGCATTTCTTCATAGAGCGCATGGCCGATACCCATGGCGGTGCCGCCCTGAATCTGCCCGGACACCAGTTGCTCGACAAGCGTGTTACCGCATTCCAGGAAGGTGTGATGGTTCAGTAGCGAGACCTTGCCGGTCCCCGTATGCACGGCCAGCTCCACGAAAGTGCCGCAGGCACTGTAGTAGGTGACGCCGGCATTATTGCGCTGGGTTGGTGGGATATAAGTATTCTTGCGGGTCAGCAAATGATAGCCCCGCTTGCTGGTCATCAGGGATTTCTGGGCGTCGGTGGCGCCTGTACCGTACTGAACGGCGAGTCCGTCGAGGGGCAGGTTCTCGGATCGACCGTTGATCTCATAGTCGGCCCTGGACCATGCCCAGCGATTGAAGGCGTGGCTGATGACGCCGGTGACCAGGCCCATCTCGTGGGCGCGTTTGGCCAGGAATTCCAGGGGCAGCGGTTCCATGCCACGGGCCGTCAGGTGGCCGGCTTCCCAGCGGGCGTTTTCCTCACGCACCACATAGGGTGCCGACTGGCCGCCACCGATCCCGCGCTGCCAGTATTCCTGGGCGGCGGGCCAGAGGCCGTGGCGGAAGATGACCCGGGCCGCCTCCAGCGTGGGAAATGAAAAATAGTAAGCCGAGTTGCTGGCACTGGAAGCCTGCAAGAGTAGCGGCGTCCAGCGCGGGTCCTGAATGGCCTTGTCCTGTTCCTCCTGGGAAATGAAGTAAGGACTGATGGTGTCGTACATCTGCATGTCGTCCCACTCCATCTCCGCTGTACGTACCTGATCGGCAGCACGGCCCAGCCAGGCGGCGACCACGGCGGCCTGACCGGTGGAGTAGCCGGTGCCCATTTCGGCGCCGGTGTTACGCACCTCGATACGGCCCTCTGGCGTCAGGCGAACTTCGGAGAAGGCGGATTCAGCGCCATGGCCGAAGTCTTTCTGCACGCACGCAAACCCGACCCCGTAGCGCTCTTCCGGGTGGGTGGTTTCATACGCCTGCTTACGTTCCTCACGCTCGGTCCAGATGGCGTGTTTCTGGGCCTTGCGCAGAATTTCTTCACCTCGAAGGTGGCCGGCCGGAATTGCACCTTGGGTATTCTTCATGCCGCTTTTGAACACGTTGCGCAGGCGCAGCTCGATGGGGTCCATGTTCAGCTGGCCGGCGATCTCATCCACCATCATTTCGGTGGCAGACATGCTCTGCAAGGTGCCGTAGCCCCGGAAGGAACCCGCTTCTGGCATGCGTGAGTATATCGCCGTGGCGGTCAGATCGCTGTTGGGCATGTAGTAAATTGATTGCGCGGCCGTGGTGCCTACGAAGGCCACAGAGTTGGAGAAGTTGGCGCGGCCACCGCCATTGGCTGTCAGATCCTGTTTGAAAATCTGGAATTTGCCGGTCTTTCGATCCACCGCCAGGCGGTTCTTCATGGTGAAGGGGTGGCGTTTCATGGTGGCCTGGAACTGCTCAAAGCGGTTGTTGGCCAATCGCACCGGCTTGCCGTCCGCGTAAAGTGCAGCGATCAGCCCGTAATACGGGAAGATGGTGGCATCCTTGGAGCCGTAGCCCACAGTGTAGGCCGGATGCAGGAAGAAACGCGTGCTCTGGAAGGTGCTCTTGGACAAGAGTTCTGGCATCCACTTGACGAGTTCCTGGGGCGACTGGGTGCCACAGACCACGTGCATATCGCCTTTGCTCTGGTCGAACCAGCAGTTGGCGTTATCCGCCTCCATTGCGAAATGGTCCGTGTACTGGGAGTTATATTCGCCCTCGAACACCAGCCAGTCGTCAGGCGCATTATCCAGTTTGCCCTGCAGTTGCTGGGAGTAGAACATCGCCTTTTCGGTATTCTTGCCGTTCTCCAGTGCTTCAGGCCACACCGGGTGGCGCTTGCGGAAGTCCGGATAGAGGACGGTCTCCTGCAGCGCGGAGAAGGTGTCTTCTGCGAAGGGCGTTTCGCCCCCGACACGGATGTAGCGGAAGGCACCGTAGGGCGGCTTTTCCGGCAGCGGTGTTTGCTCGCCGTAGACGATCACATCATCGGCGAAGCGAATGCGGTTCTTGGCTAGCCGGTAACGGGCGAAGTCGTGGTAGATCAGCATGGCTACCGGATAGCCTAGGTAGACTGCCGTGTCGCCTTTGGCCAGGAAGAAGTCGGGGCCGAAAAAACGGGGTACTTCGATTTTATCCCGTTCCATGTCTTCCGCGGTGACGAGGCGATCCGGCATTAACCCGTCCTGCTCCAGACGGCTCAGGTTGATGTCCTTGAGGCTATGATCACAGCGGGTCGCACGGATGATAAAGGCGTGGGATTGCTGATCCGGCCAGTGGGGCATGTCTTTCGCCCGGATATCGCGGGCAAACACCTTGCTGCCGGTCACCTTGGCGATGCCGTCAAGACGGAAACGCATTTTACCCTCCGCAAGCTGCCACGCCTCATTGGTCGGCGACAGTATGCGACCCTCGAAGAGGGCGCCGAAGGCATCGCTGCCCAAAGGAGCGAGGTAGGCAGTTACGCCCGCAACAGCGCTTCCTTTGAGAAAGGAGCGTCGGGATAGTGACCATCTGGACATACCAAGATCTCTCATCGGTGCGAATTGCTAACTCTCACTATAGATAAGATCTGACAACATGCATACGTTTGTACCTTCCACATTCATAAGCCCTTGGGCTTTGACATAGACGATTTACCGTCGTCCGGTCACCAATGTCAGCGCATTGGTGACCACTACAAAAGAACACCTTCAATCAGGTGATCCGATTAGGGTGTATTTGCCTGAAGGCTGGAACGAAATTAATGATAGTGTTTTTTCTCGATACGAAATAGCAGGTATATCGATTTACGAACTACCCTGATCCCGCCCAGCAAAGCACCGAAGACAGACGCTTGAGGCGTGCCCCAAGGAACTGTATGTGAAAGGCGAGAGTCCGTTAAAGGCTCATTAACAATAGTTTCTAGTGAAACCGTAAGCGCTAACCAGAGCAGTAACCAAGAAAAATCAAGTTTTAAATGTGATGGCAGGCAACACTGTGGTCAAATGAGTTCAAGAGCTGAAGCTGTGCATTTTGTCAAAAACTGTCCAAATACTAAAATGGATGGGGATCACGATGGAATCCCATGTGAAAATGATTCCCGATTTTAGTGCGACTGAATGGAGGTCTTGATGAAACGTACTTATTCACAGCGGATTGCTCCCTACGTTGAGGCCGAGTTGGCGAATGCTCAACGGGCAGAGTCGGTTGGGGACACTCAGCAGGAGTTTGCTCATCTGGAACGAGCCCACGTAATTGGCCAAGAATCGACGTTTTGGCACGTTAAGGTTCATGTGTTGATGCTGGTATGGGCTTTTCGCAATCGCTCAGCCAAAGAAGTTATAGGTCAGATTTTTCGGATCGTCGGTGCTGCGACTAAAACGATATTTGGGCTGGTACCCCAAGGAAATACAGGTGGTGCTAACGTCAGTCCGTTCAGAAAAATGCCAATCGCGCCGGACTTGGTCACGTTGATTCAAGAAGCCAAGTCCGGTGTGTAACCCTTCGCTCCGCCAAGGCACATAGGCTTCAATGTCAATTTCGGGCCGGTGTCAGGCACATGAACTTTGCGCGCCCGTCTTAACTAGGGCCGTGGAAGGAGCCAAGGAATGGCCAGACCGCCGTGCTGAATGGCAGGGCTGGTATTAGTCCCGAAATGGCTATTCGGCTTTCTATCGCGTTTGATACCTCGGCAGAGAGTTGGCTGAACCAGCAGTCTCAATATGAACTCTGGCATGCTGAGCAACATCGCAAAGAGCTCAAGGTTAAGAAGCTTGTCGCTGCCTGAAACAACACATAACCAAGCCAGCGACTGGAATTTGCCGGTGCGTTTTACCGTGTGAGGTGTTTCGGAAATCGGAGCGAGATACCGTCCAGCCAACGTCTCCCCTTGGTAAATCCCTTACAACACTATTCTGATATTGCTTCCTCTCGGAACGAAACTAACGTTCTATCCTATTCAAGCGGTGGGTACGGCATGAAGGAGGTCGGCTATTTCTTTGGCCTGCATTATTCTCGCGTAAGCCGGGTTATTCGAGAGGCAAAACGCAAGACCTGACCCCGAGGATGCCGGGAGCGACTCATACCTTTTGTGAGCAGTGAGCGTAAAGAGATGCCTAAAGGCTTACTTTTCTGACAGCTCATCTTCAACAACCCATTTATGATTCGTTACCTTGTTCCCGTCTGTTGTTGAGAAATAATCGATCATATATACGGTGGTCTGTTCGGCAGATTCAATTTCTGCTTTTGCTCCTTCCATCCCTTTCATATGGTTAGCAAGTACCGTCACTTCAGTTCCTTCCTCAAGAGGAGCGGATGCTGGATTTTCAATTTCTTCATGAATAACCCATTTGTGATCTAATACTTTTGCACTGCCATCTGTCGGTGTGTAGTTGATGGAATATGCAGTGGTGTAAAATGCCCCAACAATTGTTGCGGTGGCTCCTTTCATGCCTTCCATATGATCCGTTTGAATAATTGCTTCAGATCCGACAATGTATTTTGAATATTCGGCCTTCATTAGACCATTGGGAATAATTCCATCGTTAGTATAAACCATATCTTTCATATCTTCGTGGGCAACGTCTTCGCTCTTATTGGAATCTTTTTCAGTTGTTACCGTCGGTTCACAGCCTGAAAGCACAAGAGCAAACGTAACGCCCATTACAAGTCGTTGTTTTTTCATCTGCGGAGATTGTCAACCGGGTTGTCCAAGTATCAGGGTTTAAGCAGCACATTTATTGAGCTCTATTTCACTGGCCCGCCCCGGGTTCAGGGAGACCTCCAGCACCGGACGCCAGTCCCGTGTTGCGCCAGTCCAGCGTCTTGGATTCTTCGCCTTAGCAGCTTTAAAGACCGCCTCCCGCTGACTCAGAATGGCCCGGTCTTCACCCCGATGACGGCTGCCGGGGGTGACGAAGTTGATGCCGCTGTGTAAGTGTTTTTCATTGTAGGCCTGCTCGAACTGCACCATCCACTGACGGACCGCTTGCAGCGTTGCAAAGCCCTTTGATGGCCACGCGGGGCAGTACTTGGTGGTCTTGAACAGAGCTTCCGAGTACGGGTTGTCATTGCTCACACGGGGCCGGCTATAGGACATCAGCATGCCCAGGTCGGCCAGGCGCGCTTTGAGCGTATACGACGTCATCGGCGCGCCGTTGTCAGAGTGCAGCACCGGTGGCTTGTGCCAGCAGCCTTCGCGCAACAGCGCTCTCTGAACCAGCTCCTTGGCGTGTTCGCCAAGCTCCGCTTGATGGACTTCCCAGGCCACGACCTTGCGGCTGAACACGTCCATAATCAGATACAGGTACCAGTGCTCACCACGTACCTGTGATGGGCAGCTGCTAATGTCCCAGCTCCATAGCTGGTTCGGGCCGGTGGCCGTGAAGCTAGTGGGCAAGGGGTGCGGCTTGGCGGGCCGAGCACGTCCCCGGTGCTGGAGCTGCTCGTGCTTTTTCAGTACTCGATAGAAAGAAGACACCGAAGCGATATAGACGCCCTTGTCGGCCAGTAAAGGCACGATCTGGGAGGGTGGCAAGCTGCGATACGCCAGCTTATTACACGCTGCCATAATGGCCATTTCCTCGACTTCGGTCAGTTGGTGCTGCTGAGGTGAACGGGGGGCCTCTGGGCGCAGGTCCTCGGCGACCTGGCCGGATGCCGTGCGCCAGCGTTTCAGGGTGCGCCCACTCAGCCCCATCAGGTTGGCCGCCTGATAGCGTGAAGCGCCGGTGTTCACCGCCTCATCAAAGTACTGCAATAGCCTTGTACGGTCGTCCAGGGAGGTCAATTGTCCTCGTTGTCCTGATCGGTCCCATACAAGGCTTCGAGCTTTTTTGACAGCACCAGGAGCGACGTGGTCTCAGCCAGGACCTTGTCCTTGCGACGGATTTCCGCTTCCAGTTTCTTGATCCGCTTCCGGCTAAGCTTGTGCGCTTTCTGGCCCTCTTTGTGATGATCCTCCTGCAGGCTGGTGCCCTGGATACAGGCGTCCTTCCAGCGCCGGACTTGCTCAACATACAGGCCCTGTTCACGACAGTAGGCACTGAGTTCTTCTTCGGATAAAGATGCGGTTTCAATGACCACCGCAAGCTTGGCCTCGCCGGACCAATGGTCCGCAGTTTTGGTATGACCTGGCACAGGCACTCCTCGTTGCCGACACTGTTTCAGCCAATTGTACAGGGTCGCATCACTGATGCCTTCCTCTACAGAGACAGCAGCAACTGTGTGGTTCTGGGGCGGCAGCAATTTCTTCAGGACTGCGGCCTTACGCTCTTCGGAATAACGAGCCATCTCGTTTCTCATACCACCCACCAAGTGATGAATTAGGCGAAATCGCCAACTGGACAACTACGGTGACATGGTGGGTCTGATATCACTCCTTTTTAGGTAAATTCTAATATAGCTAGTATTTATCCAGCTATAAGCTAAAGTTTTAAACTGCCTATAAATTAGACAGTCACTAGGATCAGGAAAAGCATGAAGATTGCAGTCTTACCTGTAACAATATACTTAAAAAATAATGCGGCATAATAATTTTTATTTAAGTTGCTGGGGTCAGGTCTTGCGTTTTGCCCCTGCCTTGCTCTTTCGCTGTAACTGTCTAATTCTGCCCCGTCTCAATTCGAACCACTGAAGGAGCCAGGGAATGGCCAGACCGCCGCGCCTTTTTGTCAGTTTTCGACGAAGTGTGTGAGACTTTTAACTGGGAATGTCACGCCTACTGTCTGATGGGCAATCACTATCATCTTTTGATTGAAACACCTGACGGCAATCTTTCGAAAGGTATGCGCCAACTCAACGGGATGTACACCCAGCATTTCAATCGAACTCACGGAAGGGTGGGGCATGTTTTCAGGGACGGTATAAGGCGATCCTGGTTGAGAAAAACAGCTACCTATTGGAGTTGTGTCGATACATTGTTCTAAACCCGGTTCGCGCTGCCATGGTTCGATCTGAAGTTGATTGGCCTTGGAGTAGTTATCGGGCGACAGCGGGTTATCAGCAGGGCTCAAATGCACTCAATAGGGATTGGATTCTTTCTGCTTTTGGTGAGCGTCGTGAAGCAGCAATAATCGGTTATGAGCGATTCGTGGCTGAAGGGAAGAACCAGCCGTCACCATGGGGACATTTGAAAAATCAGATTTATCTGGGGAGCGACCAGTTTGTCGATGACCTGCAGAGACGTTTTGAGAGGCCAGATCTGCTGAGTGAGATACCGTCCAGCCAGCGTCTCCCCTTGGTAAATCCCTTACAACACTATTCTGATATTGCTTCCTCTCGGAACGAAACTAACGTTCTATCCTATTCAAGCGGTGGGTACGGCATGAAGGAGGTCGGCTATTTCTTTGGCCTGCATTATTCTCGCGTAAGCCGGGTTATTCGAGAGGCAAAACGCAAGACCTGACCCGAAGGATTTCCAGCCAGCGGCTGTGGGTTAAACGAATCAGCCAATCTGCAATCTCGGTGTTCTCATGGCTGAGCTTAGTCTGATAGCGGTAGCAGGTTTCGCTGATACTGAACATCCAGCAGGACAGGGAAAATACTAACGCCTTTGTCTATCACGGCTTTCTGCGTCATCTCACGGCGTCGAGACGGCTTCTCGCCCTCCAGCTCCTTCCAGCGTGCCATCATAGCTGTATCCATTTATTAATTATGAGGGCTGACCCATGGCCAGACCACCTGCTACGAAACCTGCCGTGGTAGATCTAGCAGAGCCGAATACTGTCCGAGGTGATAATCGTCATCCCCGAACTGGTGGGTAAGCATCACCAAGCGCTTGGCATGATGTGCAAGCACATACTCCCAGGTCATCCCTATGCCTCCATGCAACTGGATCGATTGCTCGGCAATCATCTGTGAAGACCGGGCCACAATATGCTTGGCCGCCGCTAAACGACGACTGCGATCTTTCGAATCCGGATCATCCGCCACACATGCCGCGAGAATGGTCATGGAGAGGGCCAGTTCCAGCTCGCCGCGCATTTCAGCCATACGATGCTGGCTGCCAGACTCCTCATCAGCTACCGCCAGCCTGCGTTCGCCAGAAGCAACCTGAGACAATATCCGTTGGCGCTGTTCGGCAGTTCCGAGGTGCTGGACCAGTCCGGCACCGTAGATCTGGGAATACAGATAGGGCTCCAGGCACAGACCATGTCCCAGCGCCTTCATCACCAGCATGTTCTCGATCACGCTGCCACCGAAACCGTCGTAGTCCGCGGAAATTGGAACGGAGGCTATGCCAAGCTCAGACAACTGACGCCAAAACTCTGGGCTGTAACCTTCAGGGCTCTGATAGAAAGCTTCCCGCCGTTCGAAACCATAGGTGTTGCGAACCAGGCGCTCAACGGTATCCGCCAGCATTTGTTGCTCTTCACTGAGATCAAAATCCATGGCATCCTCCTAAATTTCAAGAACCCGCTTGGCGATAATATTCTTCTGAATTTCGTTGGAGCCGCCGTAAATGGACAGCTTGCGCAGGTTAAAGTATTGGCTGGCCGGGGCTGAGCTGTAGTCTTGGTACAGCGGTTCCCCCTCGAAGTCCGACTCCAATTCGTGCTCCAGAAACGGCAGCGCGTTTGGCCCCGTCACGCTCAGCTCGGGTTTTCAAACCAGCCAGGTCGGAACCCGCGCCGGGTTCTGAGTAACCCTGGCACCACCAGTCCTCGCTGGATAAAATACGCGGCAGGTAATAGTCCTTTTGGGCTTGATTACCAAACTTGATGATCACCGGCGCCACCATGTTTACGCCGAATGCCACCGGGCGGGGAGGCGCTGCGGCAGCACATTCCTCATCGAAAATGTGTTTCTGCACGACCGTCCAACCGGTGCCGCCATGCTCCACAGGCCAGCTCACCGCATACCAGCCCTTCTGGTTGAGGAGTTTGTTCCAGCGCTGATGGTCTTCATTTAGGAGTCTGCGCGGTAGAAGTTTTCTGGACGGCTCTTCAAGTCCATCCCGCCGCTTCAAGTCGCCTTATTTCAGAGCGGCGGCCTGTAATGATTCGCTTCGCTTCAAAATATGGCCAATGGAGCACTTGCACGGATAGCGCTGGCCTCGTCTAGACTCGATTAAGCGCCGAGAGGAACCCCCAGGCTTCTAGTCGAAGCGCACCAGAGGCCTCATACGCCTCAGGTTCAATGCAAGACAGACCAGATCCCATTCGCCTTTATCTTGGTGCCATCAATCGCCAGCGTTCCCAGACGAATCAGCTCCGCCTCCCGGGCAATCTGGATGACCTGAACAAACACCTCTCTGAACGCACCCAAGTGCTGTTTGCGGAAATCGCACAAGGTTCGATGCCTGGGGAAATTGTCGGCCGCCAGCACGCGAAAGGCCACGTCTTCTTCCAACTTCCTGGCAATCTTACGGGAGGAAAAAACACTGTTTGCGTAAGCATAGATCAGGACTTTCAGCATCGTGCGCGGATCGAAAGGCGACTTACGGCGCCCGTCTCCTTCGTAGCGAGCGTAAAATGCGCTTACGTCCCGTTCTTCGACAACGTCACTAATGAAGTAGGCCAGATGGCCTTCGGCCAGCCATTCGTTAAGACTGGCCGGCAGCAACAACTCCTGATCTGGCGAATAAGGTCGAAAACTCGTTCCCATCACATCTATTCCGCCGTTCGAGAAAGTCCGCCCGTTATGTCATAACAACGTTTCTACCGCGCAGACTCCTAGCGTACGCCTCCGGTATCGACCGAAGTTATGTAGGCAAGATCGAGCGGGGCCAGATGAACGTGACTTTGAAAAAGCTCTACATCCTCGCCCACTGCCTTAGCTGTCACCCGTGCGAGCTTTTGCCTGAGTTCAATCAATTCGTCGCCGGGGCTGATCACTGACTTGAGAGGCTGGCGGCCTGCCTTCATCCAGAGAGCTCCCTGCGGATCGCGAGTGATAGCCCCTTATAGTGCTTGTCTGAGCGCTCAAATTCCGATAGCTTAGCGTATTGCTCTTCGCCGGCTCGGACGCTGGCCGTTACAACATCAAGGAATGAAATCAATGAGCTACCGTCTCACGGATGTGACGGACCTCCCGCAGTCGCCGCAGGCCTTGCTGACGCTGGTACACCCCCTGAGCGCGGTGGACATCGTCAGCCGAATACTCAGTCCCTACACCACTGCAAGCGATCCGATTGAGAATCTCGATCCGAGCCAACGGCCGCACGAGCTGCTAGAGCAGTTGACCATGGGTGAACGGGTCTTGTTCGATGCCAGCGGCACCAGCCCCGGCATCTTTACGGCCCGTCGTCCTGATGCCGAGGCGCTGGTCGCCAACCTGCCGCCACGTCTTAGCCGGGCCATTACCGATCATGCCGAAGGAGGCATTGGCGGCGGCCGGTCAGCCCCCATCAAGAGCGGCAGCCTGGCTCCAGCCATTGAGCCAGCGTATCAGTCCCCGCCACCGTCACAACAGGCCGGTCCTGAACAGGGCACCCGCACCCTTGATCTGCTGTACCGCTGGCCGGACGGCAGTGGCGTGGCTGGTGCACCTTTTGTGGTCGACGGGTTTGATAGCTATAAGGCAGGCACACTGGATAGCGCCGGAAAAGCCCGGGTAACCGGATTGAATGATCCTGTGGTGAATGTCCGCTTCGGCAAGCCCGCACCCGCCGGGGAACTCGACATTCTGCGCCGCCAGCTTCAGGCTCAATTGGATGGCGTTCTGGCACGAGAACGTCAAGAGGCCGCCCGCCTGCAAGCCGGTACTGACGCGTTGCCCCTCAGCATCAATGCCGGCGTCCACTTCGCAAACGGCTTCATGGGCTTGTGGGACTCCGCAGTCGGATTGATTGCCAATAATCTCGCGATCGTGAACCTCACCCACCTCGGGTACATCAATCGCTCCCTGCAGTCCGCATGGTCGGCCACGCAGAGCAGTTCGGATACCGCCTGGATAGACGCGTTCAAACAGAACTTTGATGAAGCCAACAAGCGGGCACTGGTGAACGCCCTGGGTTTCGACCCGGACGCCATCACCCGTGAACAACTGGCCGAAGCCTATGACATCGCCAGCCTGATTGTGGCGGACCCGCACACCCGCGACTTGCTGGGCCGCTTCACCGTGGACTTTGCACAAGCGCAGGACAGCACCGAACTGAGCTACTTCGCTGGCGGGCTGGTGTTTGAAGCCGTGCTGTCGATTCTACTGGCCAGCGCCGCTGGGGCAGGCATGGCCTCCGCCGCGCCCCGTTACTTGCGCAAACTGGCCCCACTGGGCGAAGCCTTACGCAATCTGGCGGCTCGCCTGAAAATCACCTACCAGACCCGGTACCATTACAACGTCGACACCGACACGCTATGCGAGAGCGCCTGTAGACCCCGGCCCGAAGGCGTGGACCTGCACCCCCGTAATATTGAGACCCGACGCCTGCACGTCAGCACCTTCAAAGACGTGCGGGCCGCGTTGGCCGCCTCAAGGCGAAGGCTAATCGCACGAGGTGGCTTTACACCCAAGTATACTCAGGACGAGTTGGTACACTTAGCCAGCCAGAGCCTGGACAACGACCGCTACATCGTGCGCCTTGTGGAAGAGCAGCACCTGGATGGCTACCAGCAACCCGAAGGCGCCATGAATGGCACGCTGGGCAAACCCAGCCCCGCCACAGGCGAAGTGCGGTTCTGGTCCACAACCCTTGATCAGGTCGAAGCCTCCGACACCTGCCCCAGGCTCATTGCCCAGCAGATGGGCGTGGAGTACAACCCGAAAGCCACCTACAAGCTGGCGGTTATTGATAAAGACATCGCAACCCAAAAAGCCGGGGCAAAAACGCTGATTCCGACCTTTGACAACCTCAAGGCGCATATTCGTGAGAATGTTGGCGGCTATGCTGATAAAGACTCGTTGTTGGACGATGTAATGACGCCTGAGTATCAGACGAAGTATGAAAAACTGTTTGAGGGCATGGGAGCAGCGGAATGGGAGAGTCATAAGGCCCGTGCGCGATACCTAATGGATCAAAAGCTAGACTCAGAAGAGATCAAAATGTTTGAAACGCGCTTCAAGGTCCAGAGCGACACTGGTGCCAATCAGTACTTCCTTGGCAGTGGCCTGACTAAGCACACCGCGCTCTCGCAGGATGGCAAGGACGTTTACGGCGCTATTGAGACCTTCACTGTGGAGAAAAACCCGCAGTCCTTCCGTATCATGACCAATGGTGGCAAAGATGGGCCCGAGGCCTACGTCGATCTGATCGAACTAACCCCAATAGATTTTGGAGAATGAAATGAGCTATCCCAAACTGCCGGCATGGCCTTTTATTGACCCTGAGTCACCGCCGTCTGATTATCTCAAGGTTGGAGAGAGCATAGACAGAGCAAGGAGTAAAACCTCCCAAAAGGTCTGGCACTTTTTTGTAAGCCAAGGATATTTAGTCATTTCCGATAAAGAATGGCTGGAAGGTCGAAATGGCAAGCCGGGGTGGTACGCCCATTCCCAGTATGAATACCCGCTTGCCGGTGCGCGCTGGTTCGTGGACACCGTGGAACGCTTTTTTCTGCCGCCGGATCACCCCAACGCTGTGCCACGAGAAAAATTCAACATGCGAGGTGAAGTGGATGGAGAAACCCTCGGTGTCACACGAGGTGCCTGGTTCGGTGGTCAATATATTCCGGGCTATTCCCTTGACAACCTGAATCGCTACGAACACAGCACACTCTTAACACGTAGCCGTTGCCAGATGTTCAAAATGGGCGATCCGTGGCTATTCGAGGATGGGCTGTTTGATTTGTTCAAGGAAATTGCAAGCCGACACGAGCGGGGTGAGTTCTAAAAAGTGTCGTGATGCTTTAAGAGGATTTGAGGCAAAACAGTGGCATGAACACGTTTCACGTTAGTCTGTAATGAATCCAAAATTACCTGCACAGCCATAGCCAGAGTCGGATATCAAGCGATTAGGGTGAAAGCTGGCAAACTACTACTTATCATCAAGCTCACAAATCGAGGACACAAATCGAGAACAGGCACCGCTTAGCCGCAGCTTAGCCTGACGTGATTCCCAAAGGCCCGGCGGTTTCGACCCTCGGGTCTTTGTTGTTTCTAATGAGTGTATTTCGGGGGTTATGGTAAGCATCAATCTGTCGGCGTTATCATGCGTTAGTCAGCTGATAGTTGACATGCCATATGAAGTATATACACTATATAGTATGTGGAGAATATTTGAACATAGGCGAGTAACAAAAAATTTGTTGGTGGCACCTATTGAGGTGCAAAAGCGCTACGAAAAGTGGAAGGATATCGTTTCTATTTCGGGTCCGCAGGGACTGAGGCAGATTCGAGGTTTTAAGGATGAAACGTTATCAGGAAAGTGGAAGGGTTTTCGGTCCTCGCGGCTGAATATTCAGTATCGCGTTATTTATAAAGTGCAGAACAACGAAGTGCTCGTGGAAGTTGAAAAAGTAACTCCCCATGATTATGGAAGGAGATAAAATGAGTGAATATATTAAAGCTAAAAGAAGAGTTGAAGTTTCTGTCGGCGAATCTGTTCGGATTCTGCGTGAACTTCAGGTCATGAGCCAGAATGCGTTGGCGGCAGCCACTGGCATACCGCAGTCTACTATCTCGGCTATCGAAAATGATCGGGTGCGCTTGGGTGTTGAGCGTGCAAAGGTCTTGGCTCGGGCTCTGCAATGCCATCCTGCCGTGCTTGTGTTCCCGGGTTGGGACATTGAGCACGAATCCGCCGCATGACCAATACAATCAATGACCATTAGTCGTCATGGACAGGCACAGCTTAGCCGGCACAGCTTAGCCTGACGTGATTCCGAAAGGTCCGGCGGTTTCAACCCTCGGGCCTGTGTGTGTTTCTGATGTGTCTATTTTGACGTTCTGTTCAGGCTAAGCCAGCCTCCGGGCGTTGAGCGATTTGTTACTACGCTCTCTCATGGACAGGTTTGGCTGTAATTCTTGTACTGCGTAGTTTTTGTTACTACAATAATTGACATGGAAATTGAATTTGATAACGCTAAGAGCGAACGCAACATGGAGCTGAGAGGGCTTAGCTTCGAGCTGGCGGCAAAGTTCGATTTCGATGGAGCGATTGAGGTAGAGCAGGAGGTAAATGGCGAACAGCGCTACTTTGCACTGGGCCATATAGGTTCCCGCCTTTACGCTCTGGTCTATACGCTACGCACGAACATTGTTCGTGTAATCAGCCTGCGCAAAGCCAATAAACGTGAGGTGAGACGCTATGAGCAATTCGATTGACCCGGAAATGACAGATACAGACAACCCAGAGTGGTCTGATACTATGTTTGCCCAAGCCAAGCGAGGCACGGCGGCTCGACGAGTAGGGCGGCCAAAGCTGAGGTCCCCCAAGCACTCCACCACGCTGCGAATTGATGAAGACGTTATCGAGTTCTTCAAGAGCGGCGGTAGCGGCTGGCAGACCAGAATGAACGAAGCTCTGCGGCAATATGTATCGGAGCATAGTTGAAAAATATCAAAAAATCATGGACAGGCACAGCTTAGCCTCGCTCGTCTCAAAATTACCTACCAGACCCGATACCACTACAATGTGGCAACCGACACCGTCTGCGAAAGTGCCTGCCGCCCCCGACCCGAAGGCATCGACCTGCACCCCCGTAATATTGAGCCCCGACGCCTGCACGTCAGCACCTTCAAAGACGTGCGGGCCGCGTTGGCCGCCTCAAGACGAAGGCTAATCGCACCACCTGGATGGCTACCAGCAACCCGAAGGCGCCATGAATGGCACGCTGGGCAAACCCAGCCCCGCCACAGGCGAAGTGCGGTTCTGGTCCACAACCCTTGATCAGGTCGAAGCCTCCGACACCTGTCCCAGGCTCATTGCCCAGCAGATGGGCGTGGAGTACAACCCGAAAGCCACCTACAAGCTGGCGGTTATGCTGATAAAGACTCGTTGTTGGACGATGTAATGACGCCTGAGTATCAAGCCAAGTATGAAAAACTGGTTGAGGGCATGGGGGACGCGGAGTGGGAGGATCTTGATATACGAGGAGACTATTTAGATAAGCAGGGGCTTGGCGCTAAAGAAATTAAAGCGTTCGAAGCACGCTTCGATATTCAAGACGAAACCGGCGCCAACCAGTATTTTCTGGGCAACGGCCTGACCAAACACACCGCGCTATCACAGGATGGCAAGGATGTTTATGGCACCATTGAGACCTTCACGGTGGAGAAAAATCCACAGACCTTCCGTGCAATGACCAGCAGCGGCAAAAGTGGGCCGGAGGCCTATGTCGATCTAATCGATTTGACACCTATTGATTTTGGAGAATGAGATGAGCTATCCCAAACTGCCGCCTTGGCCATTTATCGATCCAGAAAGTCCGCCGCAAGACTATCTAAAGGTTGGAGAGAGCGTTGATCGAGCGAGAAGCAAAACTTCGCAGAAAGTCTGGCACTTTTTTATTCATGAAGCACATCTAATAGTTAACAAAAAAGTAGAGCTACCCGACCGGGACTCGCAAACTGGTCGCAATGCGATTACTCAATACGAATACCCCCTTTCCGGGGCCCGATGGTTCGTAGATACCGTGGAGCGTTTTTTTCTGCCGCCAGATCACCCCAATGCCGTGCCCCGAGGCGAAATTACCATTGAGGAACCGGTCAATGGCAGCGAAACCCTCGGTGTCACACGAGGTGCCTGGTTCGGTGGTGAGTATATCCCCGGCTATTCCTTCGATAATCTCAACCGCATTGAGCATTCAACCGTTTTGCCAGAAGGGGCCTTCTGCCAGATGTTCGAGATGGGCGATCCATGGTTGTTTGAGGACGGGCTGTTTGATTTATTCAAGGAAATTGCAAGCCGACACGAGCGGGGAGAGTTCTAAAAAGTGTCGTGATGCTTTAAGAGGATTTGAGGCAAAACAGTGGCGTGATGCGTATTCCCGCGAACGTGAACAGGCATTCTGGTCGAAGATGAACACTTTCGGGTAATTTTCCGGAATGGGTGTTCACGATGGGCCGGAATTATCCGTGGTTCTCGATTATGGAAGGTTGCGCCTAGAGACATGGACGATATGCCAGAATGGATGCTGTTTTGTTCGATAATAACCAAACAAAACAACATCTATCCTATATCTCCTTACGGTTTAATGTCCCTGTTAACCATGCATAATCACAAGCTCTGTAAGAACCGCAGGACGCTATCCGATGGCCGGTATCGTAATGGGGCGAGGGGAAGCGCTTGCAGGCTCTTTAACGCTCGTTCTTTCATCGCAAGATCAGCTTCGATGTACTGATGAGTGGTGGATAGATTTTCATGACCGAGCCACAGCGCAATGACGGTTATATCAACCCCAGCCTGCAACATATGCATGGCGATGGAATGCCGAATCAGGTGCGGAAATACCCGTCGCTTTGCTAGTTCAGGATATTGTCTGGCGGCGCATTTAACCGCTAGTTTCAATCGCTCGGTCAAGCCAATGCGTGTCAAATGGCCGCCGGATCTATTCGGAAAAAGCGGTTGCTCGAAGGAGCGTGGGGATTCTCGCAGCCAGCGTTTGAGCTGTGCGGCCGTATTTGGCCACAATGGCACCGCGCGCTCTTTGCGTCCCTTGCCGCGGATGTGAATGGAGGAAGCACTGGGGTCAAGAACCAGATCACCCACCAGCATCCCAGTCAGCTCGGATACACGGGCTCCGGTATTGTAGAGCGTGGCGAACATTACTCGATCACGTTGTCCCGTCCAGGTGTTTTGATCCGGTGCCGCGATAATGGCTTGCATATGCTCGCGTGAGAGGAATCCGACCAACGGGTGCTCGAAGCGCTTCATCGGGATTGCCAGCACTGATTGCGCAATGGCAAGAGCTGAAGGTTCTTGGTAAGCAACGTACGCCATGAAGGACCGGATCGCGGCGAAGCGTGCGTTACGGCTACGAACACAGTTATGGCGCTCCACCTCGAGGTACTGGAGAAAATCCAAAATAAGACCCGCGTTCAAATCATCAAGCACCAGGTCGCTGGGTTGTTTCCCTAGCCGCCGATGGGCGAATTCAAGTAGTAATCGGAAGCTGTCACGATAGGCCGCAACGGTACACGGGCTTGCCTGCTGTTGCTGCATCAGCCGCTGTACGAAAAACCGCTGTAATAGACATGGAAAACTTAACGGTGCTGGCGCGCTCATAATAGCTCTCCCTGGTAAAGTTCGGGACGCAAGGCCGCCTTGGCCAGCAACTCGGGTGTCGCCGTCAGGTACCAGTAGGTATCGGTGATCTTAGCGTGTCCGAGGTAGGTAGATAACGCTAGAATGTGGTGTTCGATATCGATGTTTTGCGCATACCAGCGCTCAAGGTTATGGCAGACAAACGAGTGCCGAAGGTCATGGATGCGTGGCGCAGGATGATCACCACGAGAACGCCACTTCAATTGTTGTCGTAATAACTTGAAGGCATATTCCACACTAGAGATCGACGCGGACCGGCCATAATCAAATACAAAGAACGCCTTGGTATTGGCGGCGAGAGGATGGTTATCGCGCAGACGTTCGTAATCTTGCAACGCGTTTGTCGTGGTGGAATGCAATGGCACCCAGCGTGACTTACCGAACTTGGCATTCCGGATATGCAGCAATCCGTGCTCGAGATCTACATCCGGGCGCTGTAACCCGGTAGCTTCAGAGATCCGCAAACCTGTTGAGGCGATAAGTCCGAAGATCGTGGCGCAACTGGCACCCCGTAAACCACCCGACGGGGGCAGAGAGGCGCAGGCTTCCAACAACGCGCAGATTTCGGCGTCCGTATAAATATGCGGTGTCAGCCGACGATGAGCACGCCCGAAGAGCCCACGGGGTGGAATCTCGGTCGCAGGATTAAACTGTAGGCAGTATCGAGCAAAGGGACGCAACACTTCGATACGCCGGGCGGCAGTGATCCGTTTGTGCTGGCGTGAAGCGCAGGCCCACTGCTCAGACAGCTTAATTGTCAGTGGACCCTGATGGCCGATGCGTTCGGAAAAGCGCGCGAAACGCTCTAGCTGCTCACCCTCAATCTTCAGTAAAAACCCTGCCTGCCGCCGGTAATTCAGGTATGCCTCTACCGTGGGGGCAAATGTTTCTGGCGTGTTCATGACTTCCTCCCAGGCCACGGCAGGGCCACCTGTGCTAGCGCCTGAATATCGACTTTGGCGTAGATTGTCGTGGTGTCGAGGCTGCGATGGCGCAACAGGTCGGCGATTTCTTTGAATCTGGCGCCGCTGTGCACCAGTCGACCGGCCAGTGTGTGCCGCAAGATGTGCGTGCCTCGAATGCGGTGTCCAAGACCGCAGCGTTGCGCTGCATTACGTATGGCATTGCGTATGATATCCGGATCGGCCGGGGCGTTGAGTGGTGGGCGATGTCGAACAAACAGCTCACGGCGAGTCGTTTGTGGCCGACCATCCTGCAAATATTGTGCGATCGCTCGGCCGGTTGCGTCTGGTAGCGGGAGGATATCGATGCGCCTACCTTTACCGTGGATATAAAGCGTTCCTGCTCGCCAATCCACATCGTCAAGCTGCAGGCGAGCCACTTCCGTTCGACGCAAGCCCAGATCGAGAAGGCAACGGGCTATCGCATAATCGCGCTTGCCCGTTGCATGGCGGCGATCAAAGGCATTGAGAAATTGCTCCACCTCCTTGGTGGAGAGTACCTGCGGTAATCCAGAAAGACGCCATTGTGCGACTTGAGGAAGGCTGGCAATCAACGCTGCCGTCTGCTCTCCTTGACTTGCTCTGAAGGCAAAGTAAGTTTTTAGCGACGAAGTGGCTGTACTAATCGACGCGGGTGCCCATGCTGCTGTGTAGTGGGCGAAGAAGCGGATCACATCCGCCGGCCCAAGTAAGCTCAGTTGCACTGGCCCAGCGCCAAAACTATCGATGAGAAAATCGCGCAGATGGCGTGCCCGGGCCAAACGGGTGGTCGGAGCCAGACCTCTCACATCGGCAAGATGCTGTTCGAAATCCTCTAGTTGCGCTGCGATAGGAGCAGGAACTACAGATATTTTTGGTCTGCATTGACCATTGCTTCTGAGCATCTTAAGTAAATGCCCGAGTGCGGCGCGGACTTCCTTACGCGCACGTCGGCACCGAGTTGCGCATCGACACACCAGCAGGTGTTCGTCAATGAAGCGTTTAACTAACGCTTCGCCCATGTCTGAGAGATGGACATCTTGTCCTCTGGACCAGTGAGCAAAATGCGCGACACTTCTGGAATATCCCTCGATGGTGCCAGAAGCATAACCGCGCTCGGCAAGGTATTTAACGTAAGGATCCTCACTGGAACCAAGTACTGTACCGGCGAACCACTCACTCGTTCTCTGTACATGCTTCGAATATGCAGAATCAAGCATGGCAACTCTCCTTCGTGATGGTAGAGAGCTACAAAGAAAGCACCGAGAATTATGTATGGCAAGTCAGCGCAGTGAGCCGTTTATAGCGCTGAAAAATAGCGACTTGGTGGGATTTGTCTTAGGCAACCTTCCATAATCGAGAACCACGGATAATTGCGATTATGGAAACGTGACCATAACCGCAATTATCCGTGGTTCTCGATTATGGAAGGTTGCGCCTAGAGACATGGACGATATGCCAGAATGGATGCTGTTTTGTTCGATAATAACCAAACAAAACAACATCTATCCTATATCTCCTTACGGTTTAATGTCCCTGTTAACCATGCATAATCACAAGCTCTGTAAGAACCGCAGGACGCTATCCGATGGCCGGTATCGTAATGGGGCGAGGGGAAGCGCTTGCAGGCTCTTTAACGCTCGTTCTTTCATCGCAAGATCAGCTTCGATGTACTGATGAGTGGTGGATAGATTTTCATGACCGAGCCACAGCGCAATGACGGTTATATCAACCCCAGCCTGCAACATATGCATGGCGATGGAATGCCGAATCAGGTGCGGAAATACCCGTCGCTTTGCTAGTTCAGGATATTGTCTGGCGGCGCATTTAACCGCTAGTTTCAATCGCTCGGTCAAGCCAATGCGTGTCAAATGGCCGCCGGATCTATTCGGAAAAAGCGGTTGCTCGAAGGAGCGTGGGGATTCTCGCAGCCAGCGTTTGAGCTGTGCGGCCGTATTTGGCCACAATGGCACCGCGCGCTCTTTGCGTCCCTTGCCGCGGATGTGAATGGAGGAAGCACTGGGGTCAAGAACCAGATCACCCACCAGCATCCCAGTCAGCTCGGATACACGGGCTCCGGTATTGTAGAGCGTGGCGAACATTACTCGATCACGTTGTCCCGTCCAGGTGTTTTGATCCGGTGCCGCGATAATGGCTTGCATATGCTCGCGTGAGAGGAATCCGACCAACGGGTGCTCGAAGCGCTTCATCGGGATTGCCAGCACTGATTGCGCAATGGCAAGAGCTGAAGGTTCTTGGTAAGCAACGTACGCCATGAAGGACCGGATCGCGGCGAAGCGTGCGTTACGGCTACGAACACAGTTATGGCGCTCCACCTCGAGGTACTGGAGAAAATCCAAAATAAGACCCGCGTTCAAATCATCAAGCACCAGGTCGCTGGGTTGTTTCCCTAGCCGCCGATGGGCGAATTCAAGTAGTAATCGGAAGCTGTCACGATAGGCCGCAACGGTACACGGGCTTGCCTGCTGTTGCTGCATCAGCCGCTGTACGAAAAACCGCTGTAATAGACATGGAAAACTTAACGGTGCTGGCGCGCTCATAATAGCTCTCCCTGGTAAAGTTCGGGACGCAAGGCCGCCTTGGCCAGCAACTCGGGTGTCGCCGTCAGGTACCAGTAGGTATCGGTGATCTTAGCGTGTCCGAGGTAGGTAGATAACGCTAGAATGTGGTGTTCGATATCGATGTTTTGCGCATACCAGCGCTCAAGGTTATGGCAGACAAACGAGTGCCGAAGGTCATGGATGCGTGGCGCAGGATGATCACCACGAGAACGCCACTTCAATTGTTGTCGTAATAACTTGAAGGCATATTCCACACTAGAGATCGACGCGGACCGGCCATAATCAAATACAAAGAACGCCTTGGTATTGGCGGCGAGAGGATGGTTATCGCGCAGACGTTCGTAATCTTGCAACGCGTTTGTCGTGGTGGAATGCAATGGCACCCAGCGTGACTTACCGAACTTGGCATTCCGGATATGCAGCAATCCGTGCTCGAGATCTACATCCGGGCGCTGTAACCCGGTAGCTTCAGAGATCCGCAAACCTGTTGAGGCGATAAGTCCGAAGATCGTGGCGCAACTGGCACCCCGTAAACCACCCGACGGGGGCAGAGAGGCGCAGGCTTCCAACAACGCGCAGATTTCGGCGTCCGTATAAATATGCGGTGTCAGCCGACGATGAGCACGCCCGAAGAGCCCACGGGGTGGAATCTCGGTCGCAGGATTAAACTGTAGGCAGTATCGAGCAAAGGGACGCAACACTTCGATACGCCGGGCGGCAGTGATCCGTTTGTGCTGGCGTGAAGCGCAGGCCCACTGCTCAGACAGCTTAATTGTCAGTGGACCCTGATGGCCGATGCGTTCGGAAAAGCGCGCGAAACGCTCTAGCTGCTCACCCTCAATCTTCAGTAAAAACCCTGCCTGCCGCCGGTAATTCAGGTATGCCTCTACCGTGGGGGCAAATGTTTCTGGCGTGTTCATGACTTCCTCCCAGGCCACGGCAGGGCCACCTGTGCTAGCGCCTGAATATCGACTTTGGCGTAGATTGTCGTGGTGTCGAGGCTGCGATGGCGCAACAGGTCGGCGATTTCTTTGAATCTGGCGCCGCTGTGCACCAGTCGACCGGCCAGTGTGTGCCGCAAGATGTGCGTGCCTCGAATGCGGTGTCCAAGACCGCAGCGTTGCGCTGCATTACGTATGGCATTGCGTATGATATCCGGATCGGCCGGGGCGTTGAGTGGTGGGCGATGTCGAACAAACAGCTCACGGCGAGTCGTTTGTGGCCGACCATCCTGCAAATATTGTGCGATCGCTCGGCCGGTTGCGTCTGGTAGCGGGAGGATATCGATGCGCCTACCTTTACCGTGGATATAAAGCGTTCCTGCTCGCCAATCCACATCGTCAAGCTGCAGGCGAGCCACTTCCGTTCGACGCAAGCCCAGATCGAGAAGGCAACGGGCTATCGCATAATCGCGCTTGCCCGTTGCATGGCGGCGATCAAAGGCATTGAGAAATTGCTCCACCTCCTTGGTGGAGAGTACCTGCGGTAATCCAGAAAGACGCCATTGTGCGACTTGAGGAAGGCTGGCAATCAACGCTGCCGTCTGCTCTCCTTGACTTGCTCTGAAGGCAAAGTAAGTTTTTAGCGACGAAGTGGCTGTACTAATCGACGCGGGTGCCCATGCTGCTGTGTAGTGGGCGAAGAAGCGGATCACATCCGCCGGCCCAAGTAAGCTCAGTTGCACTGGCCCAGCGCCAAAACTATCGATGAGAAAATCGCGCAGATGGCGTGCCCGGGCCAAACGGGTGGTCGGAGCCAGACCTCTCACATCGGCAAGATGCTGTTCGAAATCCTCTAGTTGCGCTGCGATAGGAGCAGGAACTACAGATATTTTTGGTCTGCATTGACCATTGCTTCTGAGCATCTTAAGTAAATGCCCGAGTGCGGCGCGGACTTCCTTACGCGCACGTCGGCACCGAGTTGCGCATCGACACACCAGCAGGTGTTCGTCAATGAAGCGTTTAACTAACGCTTCGCCCATGTCTGAGAGATGGACATCTTGTCCTCTGGACCAGTGAGCAAAATGCGCGACACTTCTGGAATATCCCTCGATGGTGCCAGAAGCATAACCGCGCTCGGCAAGGTATTTAACGTAAGGATCCTCACTGGAACCAAGTACTGTACCGGCGAACCACTCACTCGTTCTCTGTACATGCTTCGAATATGCAGAATCAAGCATGGCAACTCTCCTTCGTGATGGTAGAGAGCTACAAAGAAAGCACCGAGAATTATGTATGGCAAGTCAGCGCAGTGAGCCGTTTATAGCGCTGAAAAATAGCGACTTGGTGGGATTTGTCTTAGGCAACCTTCCATAATCGAGAACCACGGATAATTGCGATTATGGAAACGTGACCATAACCGCAATATGCAGTTGTCACGAATTGATTAAAGTTATGCCGAAAACTACCGATTAAAGGAAGCGCTTTGATGGAGACGACGGGATGAACATCAATCAGTTAATGCCCTCAGGAAGCCTGAAGGAGGTTTACTCCAATGGGAATGCCACGACCACTCGGGCTACACCGATTGTTGCGGAGTTTCAGGTCAATGAGATGCCATCGGTGGTTTACCATGGATCGAAAGATAACCCTCTCGATACCGGTGGCCATGTTATTGATAAAATATACAAGATGCCGCAAGAAACTAAGGAACCTCTGAATAACTTTCCAAAATCGGCGATAATACAGCCATCGCTAACCGCATAGGATTCGCCGCCACCATGGGCCAGAACGGTCGGCCACCGTACCCGTTGTCTTCCATGCTGTGGGTTCACTGCATGCAACTGTTTTACAAGCTTAGTGGTCCGACACATCGGGATCCGGCGATGGAAGATGCGCTGTACGAGATCGAATCCATGCGGTGCTTCGCTGGCCTGAAGCTGGATCGTTTGCCGGACGAAACCACCATTCTCAAGTTCCGTCATTTCCTGGAACGCCACGGCCTTGGCAAGGTGTTGTTCAAAGAGGTGAACAAGCACTTGGAGAAGAATGGCTTGATGCTGCGCGAAGGCAGCATTGTGGATGCCAGCATGATTTCGGCTCCGAGCTCCACCAAGAATGAGAGCGGCCAGCGTGACCGCATCGGCGGACCGCCAGAAATGCACCAGACCAGGAAGGGCAACCAATGGTACTTCGGCATGAAGATTCACATTGGTGTCGACGACACACTCGGGCTGATTCACAGCATCGACACCACGGCCGCCAACGTCCACGACATCGTACCCGCCGACAAGCTGCTGCACGGTGATGAGCGGCGGGTATTCGGCGATGCCGGTTACTTGGGCATCCAAAAACGGGCTGAGCATAAGCATCGTAAAGATGTGTCCTGGTTCATTGCCAAGCGCCCTGGCACTCGCAAGAAGCTAGATGCGGATAAGTTAAAGGCCGAGAAAATCAAAGCCAGCATCCGGGCCAAAGTGGAACACCCGTTCCGGTACATCAAGCAAGTCTTTGGCTACAGCAAGGTGCGCTACCGTGGCCTATCAAAAAACACCCATCGGCTGCACCTGCTGGCCGCATTCACCAACTTGATGATCGGTGAAAAATATCTACTGGCGTAGGGTCAGTGCGCCCGAATTCCGCCAAAATGGCGGGAAACTTGGCCGTGGAGTGCGTATTTCGGATTATTTGTTAGGCAAAACGCAAGACCTGACCCCGTGTTCCCGCGTGTTCTCGTGCATCCCTGCAGCCAAAGCAAACCAGGCAGTAATTTGTAGAGCATAAGAGCAGTTTTCGCTTGAGGGCTAGCATTCAAGTGTGTGGAAATCAATTGGCTGAATCAAGAAGTATCAGCGCTGCTGGCGGGCGCTCTGTGTTGCGAGCTTGTCAGTAGGCTCCCCGGATCACATCGATTCCCGGAGTCAGTACTTCTTTCCACGCGTTTTCCAGATCCTTTGTGTACTCAGGATCGTGGCTGCGCACGGTTTTCATCAGCGCACCCAACCACAGCGAATACCATTCAGGCTTGATGTCAAAGTTCGATCGGTTATGGCTTTCGCCCAGTGCTTTGAGCTTTCGGTCTGACATGCCTCGTGCGGTCAGTATCAGTTGCAAGATCCCATGGCGCAGCAGATGCCTTTGCGCGGCCATATCGGTGTTTAAGAAGCGATTTTTGATGGCATCTGAGCTCGACATGAAGTGGTCGTAGAAATCGACGAAAAATTCGTCACGGCTACAGCACCTTCCGTAGCTTTGAAAAACCAGATCAGTGTTATTCATGTGCAGTAGGTGTCCTTGCGAAGTAGCGGATGTTTGATTAAACCGCTTAGGATAGTGGTTGGGTGCGATTTCTTCAGTTGAGTTTTGTTAACGGTATTGCCAGTTCCCAGATGCCGGGGTCAGGTCTTGCTTTTTTCCCTACCTTGCTGTTTCGTCGTAATCGTCTCATTCTATATTGCCTAAAATTTCGACGAAGTGTGTGAAACTTTCAACTGGGAATGCCACGCTTACTGCCTAATGGGCAATTACTACCTGAAATACCTGGCGGCAATCTTTCGAAAGGTATGCGCAACAGAGAGCTTAATTCATCGTGTTGATAGGCATCGGATTACTGTAGAATGGGTATCTTATATTCTACACTAAATGAGCGACGTCCTCGGTTTTCCAGTTTTGGATTGGGTAGGATTTGTGTCATCGGATTTGGTATAACGGTCTCTTAAAGCACTCTGATTTGTATGTTAACTCAAAATTAATTGGTTCATGCTTCGATTGACACACAGGGAATACGAACAACTAATCAATGCTAAAAGGAAGAAAAATGATTAAGAAAGCCTCAGTAATGACCTCGATCATGATGCTTTCAGCTTGCTCTATTACTCAAGTTATAGAGCCAGCGGAAATCGTTAAAGGGAGCGAGCTGTGTATAATCGAAAATACCGATGTTCGTGAGGGTTTCTTAAAAGAATATCAGTCTGTTCTATCAAGTAAAAGTATATCGCATAGATTGGTAAGTGAGAATTCGGTTCCCGATTCGTGCGAATGGACATCTACTTATGTTGCTCGTTGGACGTGGGATCTTGCTTTATATATGTCGTATGCCGAAATTAAGGTGTTTTATAAAGGAAACTTGGATGGTGAAGCCAAGTATGACTCCACAAAAGGTGGTGCAAATATGAGTAAATTTATTGACGCTGAGCCAAAAATCCGCGAATTAGTAAATCAACTGATGCAAATTAAATTAGCATCGTTATTCGTTCAAAAATTTGGCTAAAACGGATGCCGGGGCCAGGCCCTGCGTATTCCCCTGCCTGGCCCTTTCGTTGTAATCGTTCGTTCTATCCCGCCTCAATTAGAACCATGGAAGGAGCCAGGGGGCGGCCAGACCGCTGCGACTGGAATTTGCAGGTGCGTTG
Organism: Marinobacter sp. M1C; assembly: GCF_023314135.1. Taxonomy (NCBI): domain Bacteria; kingdom Pseudomonadati; phylum Pseudomonadota; class Gammaproteobacteria; order Pseudomonadales; family Marinobacteraceae; genus Marinobacter; species Marinobacter sp. M1C. Next base: position 3,599,688 of record NZ_CP092289.1, on the reverse strand, counting down.
TACCATGTGACGTCTCGCCGAAATCGGCGTGAGGTGATTTTGAACCTGACGATGACCGCCGCGCCTTTGCCGATTATGATGTAATACAGTGTAGTTGTTGAGTCTGAGGGTATCGTCATGATTGTCACTACAGTTCGTCTTCATGCAGAAGTTGAGCAGGATGCGCCGAGTTCAGGAAAGTGAAACTGGTCTACACGGATGAAGCCATTGAAGATCTGAACTGCCTGATTCCATTCGAGATATGATTTTCGAAAAGTACATCGTTTGATACTCAGTTCACGCCAGTGTCATCATCATTCTGCGGGTATGGCATAGCCTGTAGGGTGAACGATAGCAATTTACACAGGCGCGGCACTCGGGTGCCTTTGACTCCGCTTTGCTACTTCAAACACACAACCTTGCGTTAGATCAACAAAGACAGGCTCCCTTCCAATTGCGGGAGATTTATAAATGCGCTATTCTACGTGAAAATCAATCTCATTTGCGTCTAGTGAGTGTCACCCTTATGAATTCTGCAGTTTCTTCAAGTGCACTGCATACCTCAGCCCGCCTCGATCAGTGCCGAAAGGGCACGACCTTACGAGTCATCGGCTTGCTCCCGCAATCTTTATTTGGCTCTCATGACGAGCAGGTTGGCCTTCGGCTTAAAGAGCTGGGGTTCCTTCCGGGTGCTCGTCTCAGGGTTATAGGTTTTGGTCTTTTTGGTGGCGACCCGATGGCGGTTCAGGTCAATGGAACCAAGTTTGCCTTACGCCGTGCCGAGGCTGCCAAAATTTGTGTTGAAGCGGTCACCGAAATCGGTGGTAGGTAGTCGATTGAAACAGCCTGACGCATATATCGACGCTAATAAAGCCCCTGTACGTTTTGCTCTGATAGGTAAGCCTAACTGCGGGAAAACGTCGCTTTTTAATCGCTTAACCGGCGCACGTGCCAAGGTCGCCAATTATCCCGGCGTTACCGTCGAGCGGCGTTCGGGCATGATTGGCGGCCTCAGTAAAAAAGCTGAACTCCTTGACCTTCCCGGCACCTATAGCCTGTTTGTAACCTCCCCGGATGAGCAGGTGGCACGTGATTTTATCCTGGGAAATATTCAGGGCGAAGCCAGACCCGACGTGCTTATCGCGGTAGTAGACGCCACCAACCTGCGCCTGGGGTTGCGCCTGGTGATGGAACTGCGCAGTTTGAACCGACCCCTGATTCTTGCATTGAATCAGATGGATGCAGCCCGCAGCCGGGGCATAAGCATTGATACAGCCAGCCTGTCGAAGGCCATTGGCATTTCAGTGATTGAGACGGTCGCCGTAAACAGCAATGGTACGGATGCACTTAAACATCAGTTGAATCAGTATGCCCACCAGCAGAATGGCGATGCTCAGATACTGACACTGAGCGACCGGCAGGAATCGGTTGAAGCACTGTACGACAAGATCGAGAGCTTGATGCGCGCCCACGTCATTCAACCCGCTCAAATGCCGCGCTGGCAGGATCGTCTGGATCAGGTGGCGATGCACCCTGTGTTGGGGCTGGTGGTTCTTTTTACGATTTTGCTGGTGGTTTTTCAGGCAGTTTTTGCCTGGGCTACCCCTGTTGCGGATACCATAAGTGCGGGCTTTGGTATGCTGGGCGATTTATTGACCCACATTTTACCCGTCGGTATTCTGCGCGACTTTTTGGTAAACGGTATTATCGCCGGTGTTGGCGGCGTTATCGTTTTTCTTCCCCAGATTGTTCTTCTGTTTCTGTTTATTTTGCTACTGGAAGACAGTGGCTACCTTACACGTGCGGCTTTTTTGCTAGATCGCCCCATGCGCGGGCTCGGGCTTTCAGGAAGGTCTTTTATCCCCTTACTATCAAGTTTCGCGTGCGCAGTGCCGGGCATTATGGCCACCCGAACCATCTCTGATCCGCGCGAGCGTTTTATTACGATTATGGTGGCGCCATTGATGACTTGCTCGGCGCGCTTACCGGTTTATGCTCTGGTTATCGGTGCCTTTATTCCTCGCAAGACGATAACAGGCGTATTCAACTTGCAGGGTTTAACCCTTTTTGTGCTTTATTTTGCCGGAGTTGCGAGCGCCGCATTGGTCGCCTGGATAATGCGGCGCCGTCAGGCCCGTGAAGAGTTTCCGCTATTACTGGAGCTGCCCAGTTACCGATGGCCTATGCCGTATCACGTGTTCATCGGTTTGCGTGAGCGAGTGTGGATTTTCATGCGCCGCGTAGGCACTATTATTTTGTCGCTTTCAATAATCCTGTGGTTTCTGGCCAGTTACCCCGGCGCTCCAGTGGATGCCACTCGCTCGGCGATTGAGTACAGTTTTGCCGGCATGCTGGGTAACTGGATGCAGCCCTTTTTCGCCCCTCTCGGTTTTAATTGGCAGATGTGTATTGCACTGATTCCCTCTATGGCCGCGCGCGAGGTGGCTGTAAGTGCGCTAGCGACAGTCTACGCCGTGGCTGGCGAAGATCACGCATTGGGCAGTGCGTTGCACAGCAGCTGGAGTTTATCGGTGGCTTTTGCCTATCTCGCCTGGTTTGTTTATGCGCCTCAGTGTATTTCCACCATTGCGGTCGTTAAAAGAGAAACCAACTCGCTGAAATCAACAGCACTTTTTACGCTCTACTTATTCAGTCTGGCTTATTTTGCAGCCTGGGCAACTTACCAAATCTCAGGGTTACTGATTCATTGAGAATTTTGTTGGGGAGTCATTATTGGGGAGTTGCTGTTGGAGAGTTACTATTGGAGAGCTATTATGTGGCAGAACATTATTGTAGGGCTTTGCGTATTGGCCGCGGTGGTTTTCGTGGCGCGCCAGTGGATACCCGGTTTGGGTAAGAAGTCTTCAGATTGTGGCGGCTGTAACGGTTGCAGCAGCAGTAGCAGTGATGATGGCTGTCGCAACCCCGCCGAAAAAGACCTGCATTAGGCTGTGTAACCACCAGCCGAGAGGCTTTAACCTCAGTTCTTGAGTGCAACGCTTGCATTGTCTAAAATGGCGCACTTTTCATACACTGAAGGTCATGAACATGAGCGACACAAACTCAAAACCAACCTTGCCAGACCGCCTTGCGGGTAATCCTCGCAGCCCACACCACTTGGAAGAATTTTTCCAGCACCAGATCGGTATTCGGCTGAATGGCAAAGAGCGTAAAGATGTCGATGAATACTGCATCAGCGAGGGTTGGGTAAAAATCGCATCGCCTAGAGCATTGGACCGTCGTGGCCAGCCTATGATGATCACGTTAAAAGGCACTGTTGAAGCTTACTACCTTTAATCGGTCCCCGGTTTTCCCAGTCTGATGGTTTGCCAGTTCCAAGACCTGCGTTCTACGCATACACTGAAATACCAAAGAACAAAGAGAACACTATGGAACCCGGATCTGCATCACTGACCATGACTGTTTTAATGACGCCGGATATGGCCAACTTTTCCGGCAATGTGCACGGTGGTGCTTTGCTGAAGCACCTTGATGAAGTGGCTTATGCCTGCGCCAGCCGGTATGCAGGTGCTTATGTCGTTACCTTGTCGGTTGATCAGGTTATGTTTCTTCAACCCGTTCATGTGGGCGAACTGGTGACCTTTCTGGCCAGCGTTAATTACACCGGGCGCACGTCCATGGAGGTGGGTATTAAGGTGATCACGGAGAACATCCGTGAAAAGCTGGTCAGACATACCAACAGCTGCTTTTTCACTATGGTGGCGGTTGATGAAAATGGAAAAGCCGTTGAAGTGCCCAAGCTGGAGCCGCTCACGGGTGATCAAATCAGGCGATTTTCGAACGGCCAGGAACGCCGTGCAATTCGTGTTGAGCTAGAAGAGCGGTACAAGGCGCTTCATCGTCCGGGGGCATAGCAGGGATTGCAAAGCTGGAACATTGAGACAAATTTACTTTCATGTTTTCAGCGTGAGGCTAAGGTTTAATGGCTTAAATCTCGAAGAGGTGCCTCCAAGGTTCCATTCGCTGATGCAGGATTCTGATCACGAAAATGCTGTGTTCGCTTTGCCGATAAAAGATGGCGTGGTTCTGGTGATCATGGCGGCGTATCGCATCTGCAATTTCCGGGAATTCATGTCCCATCAGAGGCGAACTGGACAGAAGTTTCAAGACTCTGTCCAGTTCGTCGGTATAGGCGTCAGCCTGAAGAACTTCAAAATGCAGCAAGGTGCACTCGTAGATAGCTGCAAAATCTTCTGCCGCCAGGTTTGAGAGCCTATACATTGTGCTGCTGTTTTACCCGAGCGGCAATGTCGTGCAAAGACAGATCGCTTTCCCCGCTTTGTTCACCAGCGTTCACGGCACTCCTTAGCGCTGCCAGTTGATTTTCCTGGCGCTCAAGCAACCTCAAAGCTGATCGAACAACTTCACTGGTTGAGCCGTACCGACCGCATTCAATCATTTTTCCCACGAAGTCGTCTAACTGGGCGCCGATAGTGACACTTGTCGTTCTGGCCATGGAAGCAACCCCTTTGCTGTGTTAATAGTTAACACAAGTGTGGCGCTCCAACGATGGTGCAACAAGCCGCGGATAAAACCAGTAGCCTGGCAGCCACCGCAAAACCCGAAAACCGGGGCAGGTTTGATTCTGAAGATTAGGCCTGCTCCGGCTTTCGTTCGTTCAATAATGCGAGCGGGTGTCGCCTTCTGTGCTTTCGGTAGGCACCAGAGCCTTGAACAGGTCTTGGACTTCCAGAACCCCGACCTGCTTACCTTTGCGAACCACGCGATAGACGAGGCTGGTGTCGCCTCCAGACAGCGCAATCACCGATTCCAGGTTGTCCCTTTCACCGATATCGCCGGCTACGTTGTCTGGCGCTTCCGTGGTTTTCTTCATGATGGACCGAACCCGCAGTACCCGGGCGCGATTGATGTCGCTGATAAAGTTGACGATGTAGGGATCGTTCGGGTGCATCAGTATTTCTTGCGGTTCACCCTGTTGAACAATATAGCCTTCCTTGAGTATCACCAGGTGATCTGCCAGTTTCAGTGACTCATCCAAATCGTGGGTGATGAAAACGATGGTCTTGTGCAGCTCGTCCTGAAGCTCCAGCAGCAGGTCTTGCATGTCTGACCGTATCAGCGGGTCCAGAGCCGAGAAGGCCTCGTCCATCAGCATGATCGGTGAGTTAGAGGCCAGTGCCCGGGCGATACCGACGCGCTGTTGCATACCACCAGACAACTGGTGCGGGTACTGGTATTCGTTGCCTTCCAAGCCCACACGGGCGATCCATTTTTTGGCTTCCGCTTCGAATTCTTCAATTTTATGGCCGCGCACGGAAAGCGCCATTCCGGCGTTTTCAAGAACGGTTTTGTGCGGCAGCAGCGCGAATTTTTGGAACACCATCGACATGTGTTCCCGACGCAGCTTGCGCAACTGGTCTTCGTCAAAGGTCAGCACGTTCTCGCCATCCACTTCGATCTCACCGGCGGTGGGTTCGATCAGCCGGTTGAGATGTCGGATGAGCGTGGATTTTCCGGAGCCCGACAGGCCCATGATGACGGTGACATGGCCCTCGCGTATATCTACGTTGATATCCTGAAGGCCCAGCACGTGCTGGTGCTTTTCGAGCAGTTCGGCCTTTCCCATGCCTTGCTTTACGTACTCAAGGGCAACGTCGGGAGTAGGGCCGAAAATCTTGTACAGGTTTCGGATTGAAATCTTGATGTCCCGATCCACAATGCTCTTCCTTACTGTTTTTGCGAGGCGTTAATACGCGCCAGCGATGCTTTGGTTACCCGGTCCAGAATGACCGCCAGAATAACAATGCCAAGTCCCGCTACCAGGCCAACGCCGAGTTCCAGGTTGCGTATGCCCTGCAGTACCAACACGCCAAGGCCGGGCGCCGACACCAAAGAGGCAATAACAACCATGGCCAGGCTCATCATGATGGTCTGATTTACCCCTGCCATGATGTTAGGAAGCGCGAGCGGAATCTGTACTTTGTACAGCTTTTGCCGGCTGGTCATGCCGAAGGCATTCGCCGCTTCAATTACGTCTGGGTCTACCAGCCGGATACCAAGGTTGGTCATGCGTATAACGGGCACGATGGCGTAAAGAATGATGGCAATGCCGTACAGCTTGGACTCGGTCACGCTGAACAGAAAAATCAGCGGGATCAGATACACAAAAGGAGGCAGGGTCTGCAGCATGTCGAGTACCGGGACCGTCAGCCTCTGCATCATGTCATTCCGGGACATGGCGATACCAATAGGTACGCCCAGCAGAACGCAGATGAACGCGCAGACAAATATAATCGCCAGCGTTTGCATGGCGTATTCGTAGTAGTCGATGAAGGCGAGCAGGCACAGGCTGCCAGCCACGAAGCCGACCAGCTTCCAGGATTTGGTGACAAACAGAACAACCGCCAGCAGAATCGGAATAACGATCCACCATGGCGTCGTGATCATGCCGTAAAGCGTGCCATCAAGGGCCCAGCTCAGGGGCTGGGTAATGGGGTCCAGCACAATGCTGAGATTGTCTTTGATGGCCAGAAAACCTTGCTCCAGCCCTTGAGTTAATTCCCGGGACTGGGGGAAGGCTGCGCAGGAGTCATTGAGTGCATCCATGGATGGAAACGGCACGTCCCAGAGGGATTGCTCGGCTTCCGTACCTTTTGATTTGTTGAGTAACTCGGCCATTGACATGGGCGCGTTGCTCTTGCCTTCAGCGCACCACTCTGTGAGTCCGAGCGATGAAAATAGGAAGTCGTAGGTTGCCATGAGCGTTCAGTGTTCCTTGCGCATTCAGAATGAGGTATTGGGTGTGACTTTCATTGGCCAGATAAAATAAGAGCCGGCGAGCCGGCTCTTATTAAGAACGTCTACTGGCCAAGCACGTTGGCAAGTCGTTGACTGGCTGATTCGTTCAACCAGCTAGACCACTCGTCGCTATTGTTGCTCAGGAAGTAGACGGCAGCTTCTTCGGCGGAGGCGTTATTTTCATCCATCCAGGCCAGCAGGCCACTCATGGTGCTGGTTTTGAAGGTCATCTTGCTCAGCATCTCGACCACTTCCGGCTCGCGATCACCAAAGCTGGTTGTGACTGCGGTCAGAATGGTGGCAGCAGGGAACTCGGAAACGCCGGGGTTTTCGGCTTCTTGGGTCTGGTTACGGGTATGAACGTCTGGCTTGTACTCGCCAATTTTAACGCGGGTCATGTCGTACTTGCCGAGTGGAACAGTGGGGCCCCAGTAGTAACCGAACCAGGGCTCTTCACTTTGAACCGCGGATGCCATAGAGGTCGCCAGGGTTTCACCGGAACCGTGGTCGAATACCTTGATGCCTGAGGCTTCCAGATCGAGAGCGCGAATCAGGTTGTCACTGACAACACGGCAGCCCCAACCGCTCGGGCAATTGTTAAAGCGGCTGTCCACCAGTTCCGGATTCGCCATGATGCCTTCAATGGTTTTCAGTTCCGGGTGTTTCTCGGCCAGATACGTGGGAATCCACCAGCCTTCAATACCACCCGGGTCCAGTACTTCGGCCACGCGCTTGATTTTGCCTTGCTCTTCCAGCCGCAGGTATGCCTCGCCGGCAGAGTTCAGCCACAGCTCGGTCACGATGTCCGGTTCGCCATTTTCAGCGACCGATGTAACGGCAGGAACGGTGTCAGAAGGAATCACGGTTACGTCACAGCCGTAGCCTTGTTCCATAATAAATGTGGCGACGCCCGTTACTACGGCGTTCGAGGCCCAGCTCATCTGGGTGATGGATACGTCACCGCATTCGGCGGCAGCGAGCGAGGGTGCAGACAGGGCGCACAACAGCGCCACAGGCGTTAATTTACGCATGGTTGGTACTCCATTTTGGTTTGAACGTGCACGGCTCAGGGGCCGCTGAGGGAGTCTGGAAGACTTCTCGGGAGATGATTTCGCGCTTTGTGAGCGTGTTTGAAAGGCAATGCAAACGTTATGACCTCGGTTATTACTTAGTCACCAGAGTAATGATTTGAGTAGGAGTTACAAGTGATTAATTTTAAATGTCGCTAGAAGGTGCCACATTGAGGTCATATTTTTCTGACCGAATTATCAACGGAAGATAGGGGACAGATTTGAAATCTGTCCCCGGTTTTTGGCCGGTTTCCCACGACCGTTAAGCAGTAACGACTTCTTTCTCATCAATCACGGCGGCGCCAATGATGTCACCGGCCACGTTGGAAGCGGTACCGCCCATGCCGATTAAGGCATCAACGCCGGCAATCAGGGCAACGATTTCCAGCGGTAAGCCAAACAGGCTTAGAACGGCTGATAAGGTAACCAGGCCGGCGGCCGGCACTCCCGCCGTGCCAATGGACAGCACTGTTCCGATCAACACGATGGTTACCAGGTCAATCAATGCCAGGTCCAGCCCCATAATGTTAGCGGCGAATACCAAAGACACGCCCATGCGCAGCGCGCCACCGTCGGAGTTAAAAATGGCGCCTAACGGTAGGGCAAAGTTGGCGGTTTTGGCCGATACGCCTGCTTTTTTTGCAGCAGAAATAGCGACGGGTAACGTTGCCAGGCTGCTTGAGGTAAAAAATGCGGTGGCATAAGCCTCTTTGATGTCGCCAAAAAAACGCAGTGCCGCGTAGCCGTAGAACTTTAAAAAACCGGTGTATACCAGCGACCACAAAACAGCCAGGCCCAGGTAAAACGTGGCGGCAAACACCAATAATGACTTCAGGGTGGCCCACCCCTGGGTACCGAAGGTGGCGGCACTGATCGCCATTACGCCAATGGGCGCATAGAGCAAAATGCCGCCCAGTATTTTATAAAATAATTCGTTGAAGGCGTTGAAAAAACGCTCCAGCAACAGGCCTTGCTCTTTTGTCTGCTCGTCGGGTGAAAAGGTCATGGTTGAAATGGCAATACCGATAATAATGGCAACAAATAGAATGGCCATTAAATCACCCGCTGCAAAGGCTCCAAGCAGGTTGTTGGGCACAATTTTCAACAGCATGGCAGACGCGCCCGGTATCTCAGGTTGCTGGACAACCACATCGGGCAAGCTTAAATTATTTCCCGGATTAAAAAGCAGAGCCAGTGACACGCCAATACACACGGCCATGGCCGTAGTGGCAGCGTAATAGAGTATGAGCTTGGCGCTTAATCTGCCCATTTGCCTGACATTCATTTGGCCAATTGCCAGCGCGACCGTCAAAAAAATCACCGGTGTGGCAATTAAGCTGAGTAGGCGGATAAAAATTGTGCCCAAGGGGCTGAGGATAGCGGCTTGTTCACGGAAAATGATGGCGATAGCAATGCCCAGAAAAAACCCCGCTGACATTTTAATCACTAGCGAGGTTTCTTTATACGTTTTCCATATACTCATGTGTTTCGTTTGGCCTTGTAGAGCTAGGTATTAACCGCAGGCGGGAATTATTACGATTCAAGCCGCCTCAATTATCAGTGCAACGTGCTGGGAACGGCATAGTACCTGAATTCAGCAGTGGGACGTAAAACCGACCTCGATTTACGCTCGTTGACGGTCACTGGATGATGTAGTGCCTGTCTATAGCGTATATTGGTCTATCATATTGTCCACTTATATAAGGAGCAACCTCATGCTTGTACAGGAAGAACCCATCAACGTTATTGGTGAGCCATTAGAGGCTTGCGGTAAAGACCCAGTGACTGGATTTTTCCGGGATGGTTGCTGCAATACCGGTTCTGATGACATGGGCAGCCACACGGTGTGTGCCGTAGTGACCGATGAGTTTCTGGATTTCTCCCGCAGCCGGGGCAACGATTTGACCGAGGCCCGCCCGGAGTTTGGCTTTCCGGGTTTAAAAGCCGGCGATGGCTGGTGCCTATGTGCAGGCCGCTGGCGCGAAGCTTTGGAAGCAGGCTGCGCACCCCGGGTTCGGCTTAAGGCTACTCACCGCGCCGCACTGGAGGTGTGTGACCTCGCAGACCTGAAGAAGCATTCTGTGGATCTGAGTTAGTGGCACAAAGCGGGGAGGGCGCCTGAGCGCACTCCACCGTCTGCTCAGGCAAAATCGTATTTCCCGCCTTTTTCAAGGGCAATTTGGTAAGCCGGTCTGGCGTGCACACGTTTCACCCAGGCTGTAATATGAGGCCGGTTCTTGCCGATGATGCCCCGGGCCACTGAGGCCTCTAATGGAAAGCTCATCTGAATATCCGCAGCGCTCAGTTTATCCCCAAGAAACCAGGTGTTTTTCGCTAGATGAGATTCGACAAAATCCAGGTGGGTTTTGATCATCGGGCCGATGAAAACTTCATTGGTTTTGTTCACGATGCCTTTTGCCACTGGTTTGACAAAAAACGGCATCGGACTGGTTTTTACCTTTTCAAACACCAGGCGCATCACCAGCGGCGGCATCAAAGAGCCTTCGGCGTAATGCAGCCAGTATGTGTAATCAAGCCAAGCCTGGCCACCGCTTTCCGGCAACATAGTATCCTTGCCATAGGTGTGGGCAAGGTATTCAATAATGGCGCCAGACTCCGCGATGACCAAGTTGCCGTCGGTGATTACCGGCGATTTACCCAGCGGGTGTATTTTTTTGAGGCTTTCAGGCGCTAGCATGGTTTTGGCATCACGCTCGTAGCGCTTAATCTCGTAGGGCACTCCCAGCTCTTCCAGCATCCAGAGAATGCGTTGTGAGCGGGAGTTATTGAGGTGGTGGACGGTAATCATGCAGAAATCCTGTTCGAGTCAAAAGAATGAGCAATCCTGTAAAATAGGCTCGAAATGACTTTTTGGTTCACCACTATCGCGCTTTGAGTTGCCCCGTGGAAAAGCCGCAGGGCAGAGCTCTTTTAAGCTTGCTCCCGCTCAATCCGTACCGGAACGGACTTCGACCCTGGAGTTTTCGACAGCTGATCATGATGGCTGACCGGCACTAGAACATTGCACTCCGGGTAGTAAGACGCCACGGTGCCTGCCGGAATCCGGTAAGGCGTTAGCACCAGGCCACCAAGGCGGCGATCAACGCCGTCATCCAGGTCTGTAATCATCAGCACTCGATCTCCGCCCGACAGCCCGGCACGTTTAATATCATCCGGGTTCATTAGTAGCACATCCCGCGTGCCTTCAATGCCATGAAAGCGATCCGAATAGCCATAAATGGTGGTGTTGAACTGATCGTTTGAACGCATGGTAAGCAAACTGTAACGGCCGGGTTTTGCATCGAATCCCAGCGATGTCAGCCGCTCTGGCGTGGTGAAGAGTGCTTTTTTCTCCGGTGTTTTCCAGATTCGTTCATGTGCAGCAATGCCTCGATAAAAGCCACCGGGCTCGAACATCCGTGCGTTGAAATCGCCAAAGTCGTCGGGGTATGTTTGCTCGATCAGATCCCGCACCAGCGAATAATCTGCGGTCCACGCCTCCCACTTCACCTTCGGATTCTCTGGTAACAGCGCCTTGGCGATACCGGTAATGATAGCGAGTTCGCTTTTCAAGTGTTCGGATATGGGCGACCGATGGCCGGTAGAACCGCTAATCATCGAAAAGCTGTCTTCGGTGGAAACGGCCTGCGGCCCGCTGGCCTGTTCATCCACTTCAGCACGGCCGAGGCAGGGCAATATATAGGCCGACTTGCCAGGAAAAATATGACTGCGATTAAGCTTGGTAGAAATCATCACCGTTAGGTCCTGCTCGGCCCAGCTCTTTTCCATACGTTGCTGGTCCGGCACGGCGCGCAGCAGATTGCCACCCAGACAAATACTCGCTTTGACCGATCCGGCGATCAAACCCTCGACCATCTCGACAATGTTGACACCGTCTTTTAAGGGCGGATTAAAGTCGAAAAGCTCGCGCAGCTTGTCCATGGGAATAAGGCCAGCTTTCTCCGCGACGCCTACGGTTCGCTGGCCCTGAACGTTGGAGTGCCCGCGCACCGGGCAAATACCCGCGCCAAGCCGACCAAGGTTGCCTCTGAGCATCAGCAAATTGACCAGCATGCCCACATTAACCGAGCCGTGGGTGTGTTGGGTGAGCCCCATGCCATAAACGCCAATGACGCGTTCTGCCTTTATATACACGTCGGCGGCTTCTTGCAGTGATTGCTTGGTGAGCCCGCTACCGACTTCGATATCGTTCCAGTCGGCGGCTTCAACCGAGCTCAGAAAGCTGTCGAAACCCTGGGTGTGCTCCTCAATGAAGGCCACATCGATGATACGTTTTTTGCCATTGTGTTGAGCGGTCTTGTCCGCTTCGATGACGTGCTTGCAAATACCCATGATGGCCGCCACATCGCCGCCGGAGTTTAACTGGTGATATTGGTCGGAGATTTTGGTTTGGCGCCCCGTGGTCATATCAACTGCATTCTGAGGATCTACAAACGCCACCAACCCTTGCTCGATGATGGGATTGAAGGTGACAATTTTAGCACCGCGTTTTTTTGCATCTTTCAGGGGGTGAAGAAAGCGGGGGCTGTTGGTGCCGGGGTTCTGACCGAAGAAGAAAAAGGCATCGGCCTGTTCCAGGTCTTCCCAGATGATAGTGCCGACGGGAGAACCAATTACCTTGCTTAGGCCAACAGAGGTGGTTTCGTGGCACATATTCGAGCTTTGCGGCAGATTGTTATTGCCGTGCAGTCGCGCCATCAGTGCGTAAAGATAAGCAGCTTCAAGTCCGGCATGGCCAGATGCATAGAAAACCGCACTTTCGGGATCGAGTGCGTTGAGTTTATGCGCGATGTCTTTGAACGCCGATTCCCAGTCGGTTTCTTCATAGCGGTCGTTTTGCGGGTTATAACGCAGGGGGTGGGTCAGCCTGCCGGTTTTTTCCAATTCATGGTCGGTCCAGGTGCGGAGCTGTTGCACCGTATGTGTTTCCCAGAATGCGGGCGTGCAGCGGTCTGTTGTCAATTCCCACATGACCGCTTTTGCGCCGTTTTCGCAGAACTCAAACGCGCTGTAGTTTTTGGGCTTGGGCCAGGCGCAGGAAGGACACATAAGGCCACCAGGCTTGTTCATCCGGCGCAGTGTGTCCGCTGCGGAAAGTGAGGCCGACGATTCGATAGAGATGCTGGCGATTCCTTTCAACGACCCCCAGCCACCAGCCGGTCCCTTACCGGTGACGATGTCATCTTTATTACTCATGTGTTTCCCCGATCAAGTTTGTTTGTATTCAGTATTCCAATCACTATTCGAATCACCGCTCCAATCACTAACCTCGGGGCCCGAACAGTAACCAGATGATGAAGCCGACCAAGGGAAACGCAAGCAGCACGATAATCCAGATCACTTTGGCGATGGTGCTGGCCCGGCTCTTTGCTACTTTAACAATGGCCATGATAACGATGACCAGCCAAACCAGGCTCAGTAAACCACCGAAGGCATTACCAACACTACTAAACAGGCTGTCCATAAACTTCTCCTTGGTTGTTGATTGGCGTATCCATAAGCAGCATAACTCTAACTACAAAATATAGCCGAATAATGAAAAAACGGGGCCGGCTGTTTGTACAGCCCGGCCCCGTAGAGAGTGTGGCAAGTCTAAGTGAGTGGTTAACCCGACAGGCTAATTACCAGTCGGTAACAGATTTAACTTCCAGAAACTCTTCCAGCCCCCACACGCCGCCTTCCCGGCTGCCGTTGCCCGACTGTTTCATGCCGCCGAACGGGAAGCCTGACGATCCGGATTTGCCGTTAATTTCGATCATGCCCGACCGCAGTTGCCGCGCCAAGCGATGAGCTTTTTCTTTATCGGAGGTCTGGATGTAGTTGGTTAACCCGTAGTGGGTATCGTTCGCCAGCTTTACCGCCTCTTCTTCTGTTTCAAACGGTGTGATGGCTAGAACAGGGCCGAAAATTTCTTCGCTCCAGATGGTCATCTCAGGTGTAACGTCTGCGAAAACCGTTGGCCTTACAAAGTAGCCCTTGTCCAGCCCTTCTGGCCGACCTTCGCCACCGGAGACCAGCGTCGCGCCTTCCGCAATACCTTTTTTGATCAGTGCCTGAATTTTCTGGAACTGTTGTTCAGAGACCACGGGGCCAATTTGGCGACCGTCTACGTCGGCAGGGCCAACATCTGTCTGGCTGGCAATCAATGCGGCGGTTTCAACTGCCTGCTTGTAAAGCGACTTCTCCACCAGCATCCGTGTTGGCGCGTTGCAGGATTGGCCTGAGTTCGCAAAACAATGGCGCACACCACGCGTTATGGCTTTGTCATCGGCGTCGGCAAAGATGATGTTAGCGCCTTTGCCGCCTAGCTCCAGGCCAACTCGCTTCACGGTGTCTGCTGCGGCAATGGTGATGGCTTTGCCGGCACGGGTTGAACCGGTAAAACTGACCAGATCAATATCCGGGTGTTTTGAAAGTTGCGAGCCAACGCCTACGCCATCGCCGTTGACCAGATTGAATACGCCTTGAGGAAAGCCCGTGCTGTCGATCATTTCTGCCAGCAGCATTGCGGACAAAGGTGAAATCTCTGACGGTTTGAGAACCACTGTGCAGCCAGCCGCAATGGCAGCCGGCACTTTCAGCATGATCTGGTTCATCGGCCAGTTCCAGGGGGTTATCAGAGCGCAAACGCCCACCGGTTCGTGCATGATTCTGTTTTCTGGCGCGTGGTCACCCAGGGCGTGCTCAAACTTAAAGGCTTTTAAAGCACGAATGGTGTTTGCCAGATGCGTAGCACCGGCACCCACCTGGGCTGTTCTCGCCAGGTTAATGGGCGCTCCCATTTCTTTACTGATGGTTTGTGCCATCTCTTCAGCACGCGCGGTGTAGGTTTCCAGCAAGCGCTCCAGCAGGTCAATACGTTGTTCTCTGGTCGATGTCGACCAAGCCGGAAATGCGCTTTTTGCAGCGCTGACGGCCATATTCGTATCAGCTTCAGAGCCCAGAGTAATCTTGGCAAACCCGGTTTCATCAGAGGGGTTGATAACGTCTATCGTTTGGGCGCCCTGAGGCGTTACCCATTTTCCGTTAATGTAGAACTTGGTTGTATCCATAATGCGTCTGCTCTTTTGTGGGAGTTGACTCATGGTAGCAGACTCGTGAACTTTGACTTTCCTATTACCTTTTTTAACACTTTTTTTTGCTAGCACTCGCGGCATGCGCTAATTTGACGACTTCAGAGTTATTGTGGCGGGAGTAAGGAATGTTGGAGTCGATCGAGGCCGGTCTAACCGCGTGGCTGGTGCCGGGGGCCTCTGCGTTACTGGCGCTGGTAGCGACCTACGCCGCTTACCGGATTGCGTTGGGAGTGACACGTCGGGTTACACGTTCCAAAGCCGTTCCCCGGATCTTTCTGGACGCCGCGGCCCGCGCCCTGGGCGTATTTTTATGTTTGCTGGTGCTGAACGGGGTTCTGGAAACCGCACCTGAAGGTCTTCTCCTGCTGGCGGAACTGCAGCATTTCGCCACGCTGCTGCTGATCTTGTCGATGACCTGGGCGGCGGTGCGTTGCACCTCGGCCATCGGGGATGTGATTGTTACGCTCAACCCGGCGCTTGAGCACCAATGGAAACGTGCCCGAAAAGTTGAAACACAGACCCGGTTTTTGGTTCGCGGCCTCAATATCCTGATCGTGATTATAGGGTTGGGGGGCGCCCTGATGACCTTTGACGGCGTGCGCCACGTTGGTGGCAGCCTGCTGGCTTCCGCAGGCATTGGCGGCATTGTTCTGGGTTTCGCGGCCCGCCCGGTGCTGGGTAACTTGCTGGCAGGCATGCAGATTGCTTTGACCCAGCCGTTCCGTATAGACGATGTACTCCATGTTCAGGATGAGTGGTGCTGGGTTGAGGAAGTAACCGCGACTTACGTAGTGTTGCGGATCTGGGATCTGCGCCGGATGATCGTACCGTTGCAATGGTTCATCGAGAACCCGTTTGAGAACTGGTCGCGCAATAGCGCTGACCTGATGGGTACGGTTTTTCTCTCACTGGATTACGCCATGCCGGTGGAACAATTGCGCGAGGAGTTCGCGCGGCTGCTCAGGAAATCCTCTCTGTGGGACGGAAAAACGGAGACAGTGCAGGTAACCGAATCGAACGAGCGGGCGCTGCAGGTGCGCTTCCTGATGAGTGCCTCGAATTCCAGCAAGGCTTGGGATTTACGGTGCGCAGTGCGGGAGGGGTTGGTGACCTTTGTACAGAACAACTATCCGGAGTATCTGCCACGGGTTCGGGCGCGGCTGGTGGATGAACCAGACGCTACCATTGATTCGTAAATTGCTTTCAAAACCACACAACAAGGTGCTTTCACTATGACGGAACTCAAACAGGTTGCTGGCCTTTCAGCAGACCAGCTTCGCAATATTGAACGTCATCTTGATCGTCGCTATATCCAGCCTGGAAAATTACCCGGCACGCTGACACTGGTCGCCCGGCGAGGAGAAATCGCCTATGTGAAAGCCCAGGGGTTGATGGATGCGGAGCGCAACAAACCTGTCTGCCGGGATACAATTTTTCGCATTTACTCGATGACCAAGCCGATCACGTCTATCGCCATGATGCAGCTTTACGAGCAGGGGCGGTTTTTGCTGGATGACCCGGTACATAAGTACATTCCGGCGTGGAAAAACCTACGGGTTTATAAAAGTGGTGTTTATCCCGATTTTCTGACCACGCCTGCCACCAGCATCATGACCATCCGCGACCTGTTCACCCATATGTCGGGCCTGACTTACGGATTCATGAACCGCACCAATGTTGACGCGGCCTACCGCGAGTTAGGGCTTGATGGCAGCCGGAACCTGACGCTGGAAGCACTGGTGAGCCAACTTGGGGAACTGCCGCTCGAGTTTTCACCGGGTACGGCCTGGAACTATTCCGTCAGCACGGATGTGCTGGGGTATTTGGTGCAGTTGCTGGCGGATCAGCCTTTAGACGAGTATCTACGCGACAATATCTTTGCTCCATTAGACATGCCAGACACCGGCTTCCAGGTTCGTGACGATCAGCTTGACCGCTTCGCCGCTTGCTATCAGTACCGGGCTGGCGATCAGCTCAAGCTGCAGGACGATCCGGAGACGTCACATTTTCGGCACAAAAATAAGTTTGTGTCAGGCGGCGGCGGGCTGGTGTCCACCATCGACGATTACTTTCATTTTGCCCAGGCGCTTTGCCAGGGCGGAGAGTTTCGGGGGCGACGGATTATTGGTCGAAAAACCCTGGAGTTCATGCGTTGCAATCACTTGCCGGGTAATCAGGATCTGCCGGGCCTTGCGGTTGGAGCCTTCAGCGAAACACCTTATGCCGGAACCGGCTTTGGCCTGGGTTTCTCGGTTAAGACAGACGTTGCCAAATCCCAGACCAACGGGTCGGCGGGCGAATACGGTTGGGGCGGCTTGGCGAGCACCAACTTTTTTGTCGATCCGGTGGAGGAGCTGGTCATGATCTTCATGACGCAACTGATTCCCTCGTCGTCTTACCCGATCCGGCAGGAGTTGCGGGCCATTGTGAATGGGGCTTTGGTGTGACCCACAGGGCCCTATAACTTCAGGGAGTCCGGGATTGGAAAAGAAATCTGTCCCGGCTTATTTGATGTTACTGGTTGAGAATATCGATGATTTCTCGGGTATCCTTAATAATCGTATAGACGCGACCCTCGATCTCTACCCGCTGACGGTTGCCATCGACGTCGCGGATATTGCCGAAGCGCAGCAACTCCCGGTCGAAATGATCACCTTTCCGATAGTTCAGCTTTTTCTGCCAGCCCGGCGGCAGTGGCTGGCCACGCTCGACTTTCTTCTGCAGGCCCGGCGGTAGCTGATCGCTATGAGATGATTTGGCCATTGCCGGCGCTGCGCCAATCATTACGCCCAACAGGGCAAGCATCAGAATAAACTTCATAATCTATTAACTCCTAAAATCACGATACTCCGCTAAGCTAACACGGGGTTGAACGCGGTGACGTTAACGCTGGTTCATGCCCAAGAAAGCCAGGCCCTCAAAACCGTCCGGTAATCCCATCTTGAGTCCAGTGCCGCAGCCGTCATGTCGGTGGTTCCCGAAATAGACTTGGCACTCGCCATAGAGCTGGGCCGCGCCAGCTGTTCTGGACGTTATGAGAAAGGAGCGGGACGTGCGAAGTAGTATCCCTGCTGGAAAAATACGCCCGCTTCGTGCAGCCAGTTCCGGTCCTCTTCCGTCTCAACGCATTCCGCAATCAGCGTCATTCCAAGGGTTTTTATGAGTGGCACAAGACCGGTTACCAGATCCTGGGCGCGCTGATCCAGCGCCGCTGCGCGGACAAAAGAGCCATCGAGCTTGAGCTTATCCAGCGGATATTGCCAAAGGTACGACAACGACGAATAGCCCACGCCGAAGTCGTCGGCAGCAATCTGAATCCCGCGCTCGTGTACGGCCTTTAACGGCTCCAGCACCAGTTCCGGTGAGCTGAATACCCGCTCTGTGAGTTCCAGAGTCAACCAGCTTGGTGGCAGCTTACTCTGGGTCAGGGCGCGATCCAGTCTTTTCAAAAAGTCCGGGGCCGTAATGGTATTGGCGGTAATGTTGACCGCTACCGGCTTGCCCATGGACATCGCTTCATGACACGCACGCTCAAGCACCCAAAGATCGAGATTAACGATAAGCTGCATTTCTTCAATCACTGGAATAAAGTGCCCGGGCAGGATCATTCCCCGCCATGGGTGTTGCCAGCGGATCAGGGCCTCCATAGAAACCGTTTCCCCGGTACGTGTGTCAACCAAAGGCTGGTAATAGAGTTGAAACTCAGATTCACGAAGGGCGCGCTGGGCTTCAGCCGGTACCCAGCTGTGGGCTAATACGTGGTCTTCCAGGGCTAGGCTGAAAAATGAGTGGTTGACGCCGGAACGCCGGGTCCGTTCAAGGGCGATGGTGGCCCGCCGTTCCAGATCCTTTGCAGTTGAACCGTCCTGAGGAGATCGGGCGATGCCCACATTTATGCGAAGCATGAACTGAAGCAGACCAACCTTCAGGGGTTCATCAAACAACAGGTCCATGGCCTGAATGCGCTCAACGGTATGGTTGTCACTTTTATGCTGGATGAGCAGAATAAACTCGTTGCCGGCTATCCGTCCAACGCACTCATCCTCGGCTAGCGAACGCACGATACGTCCGACAGCCTGATGGAACGCGTGATCACCCAAATCCTGGCCCAAGGCCTGGTTAATACGCCTCATGCCTTCGATTTTAAGCCGAAGGACGGCCCATTGAGTGTTGGGATGGCGGTTGAACGCTTCTTCAGCTTGTGCCATGACCACCCACCGGGTTGGAATGCCCGTGGTCGGGTCCATCTCCCGGAGTTCGTGCGGGTTATCCTTCAGGGGTTGGTTGTCGGTCAGTACAATGGCCAACGCGAGCACTTCCCGGCCTCTTTTTGTATTCACAGGAATGAGTTCCCAGGCTACATCCAGGCTACCAACTCGCTGGCGACAGTTTTGTAGATCGCCTCCCATAGCCTTGGAGTGGGCCTCTCGTAGTCCCCGGTTTCCCGCCGTTTCGGGGAATAAGGTGTCGATGTGTTCCCCGAGCGAATGTTGATCTGGATTAAGAACCTTGTCGATACTTTCGCCACGGCCAGCCATAAGCACGCCAGCACTGTTAAGCAAAAGTTTTATACCGGGGGTATCTTCGACTGGAAAATCATCGAGGAAACTGTTCGGATCCCAATTCCATTTGCCATTTGCCATATATCCGATTCCTCAGCTGCTGCTTTCATGCGTTCGTGCAGTATGGCATTGATCTCCCGCGATTGTGTAAGCGACACCGGCCGGCTTCAACTACCCGCCAGCGCCAACAGCAGATGAATGATTTATTGTCGGGAAACCAGGCAGGTTAGGCTATGGATAATAAACCTGTCCCGGTGTATCGGTTAAGCAAGCCCCAGCACTTTCTTACGCTGCTCTGCCCAGGTATGAATCAAGTGGTCTACGGCCAGACCAATAAAGGCAACGCACAAACCGAGCACGATGCCTTGGCCCATACCGTTGGCTTCAGATAAAGACTGCATGATGAGCTGACCTAAGTCGTCGGTCCCGATAAAGGCGCCGATGATGATCATAAACAATGAGAATATGACGGTTTGGTTGATGCCCAGCATGATGTGCGGGAAAGCCAGGGGCAGTTCAATTTTCAGTAAACGCTGCGTGCGGTTAACTCCTGACATAGAACCGGCTTCTTGCAAGCTTTTTGGCACGTTACTCAACCCTTCCACTGTGTAACGTGTGGCAGGGATGGTGGCGTACACGATCACCGCAATAAGCACCGATAAGTCGCTTACACCAAACAACATGATGACCGGGATTAAGTAAACGAACGACGGAAATGTCTGAAACGTGTCACAGACCAACAATATAAACTTGGTTGCCTTGGCGCTTCGCGAACACAAAATGCCGACGCTACAGCCAATAGTGACGGAAATGATGACGGCAAAGGTGGCCATGTAGGCTGTAATGAGGGCGCGATCCCACCAAGGCGTCAAGGCAATAAAAGCGATAAAACCCGTTACAACCATAGCAGAGCGAAGGCCGCCAACGATGTAACCGGTACCTGCAACCAGGAGCAAAGTGGCCGCGACGGGCATCGCTAAGTAGGCTTCTTTCATGGGCATCAGAATCGAGATGATCATAAAGGCATTGAAGCTTTGTACGCTGTCGTAAGTGTTGGTTATGATCCAGTCAACAATAGAATCCCAGAATTTTTCAGTGGTAAGCCCTTGTGATTCATGAATGAAGTAGAAGTAATTGGCTTTGTCTGGAAAAGCCACGGATGCCACATAGGCAGCAACGGAGGTGAAAATCAGAATGCCCACGAAGGCGAGTGAATACTTGTGACGCAAATGAAAGGGTACGTCAGCGAAGTAATCCACCTGCTTTTTTGCCCAGGCCAAGGATAACCTGTCCAGAACCACCGCAATCAAGACAATGGATATACCCAATTCGAGGGCCTGGCCTATCTTGAGCATATTCAACGAAACAAGTAAGTCGTAGCCCAAGCCCTTTGCCCCAATAAACGATGCGATAACCGCCATAGCCAAACACTGCATGATGACTTGGTTCACCCCGATTAAAATGTCATGGCGTGCGGTGGGGATGAGTACTTTAAACATCAGCTGGCGTGAGTTGCAGCCACTCATCATGCCGGCTTCCACGACTTCTGGTGAGACCTTTTTAAGGCCCAGAATGGTGAGGCGAATCATTGGGGGAGTGGCAAAAATAACCGTTGAAATAGCACCGGCGTGGTCACCAATGCCGAAGAACACCACCACTGGAATCAAGTACGAGAAGTGGGGCATGGTTTGAGCCACGTTCAATAGTGGCGCCAAAACAGCCTCGAAGGTTTTGTTCCTGAAGGCGACAATGCCTAAGGTTAACCCCAGCAAAACCGATAAAGGCACGGCCACCAACACAAACGATAAGGTTTGCATGGCGGGTGTCCACTGACCAAATACGGCAATGTAAATGGTGCTGATGCCGGCCAGAAGTGACAGGTTGCGGCCACCAAGATACTGCCCTGTTAAAAAGGCACCCGCAGCAACGGCGGGCCACGGCAGTGCCGGAATTCGAGCCCACTCGTTTTCGCTGATAAAATCCCAGCTGGTGAAGGCCACAACGGTTTTGACGCCCCCTAACAGGAGCTCACGAATCAGGTTGATGCTGAACAGAACCACGCCAGACAAGTCGCGGGTAAACTCTTTCATCATGGTCGACTGTTCGGTGATGTCTAACTCGGCATCGTAAGTCTCGACCACCCAAAAATCATTGATTAAGAACTTAAGGCCGTCGTTAACAACGTCGGGAAGCAACCAAAATCGGGTTTCTTGCAGGCGCCATAGGTTACCACCTGTGGCTGGGTCGATAGCCATCACAAGGCCAAAGAACACTACCAATAGGGCGACAAACTGCGTCCATTTATGTTCGGTAAAATATTGCATTAGGCTTTGCTCATAACTTAGTTATTAACTGGCATGCTGTTAGTTTCACCAAACAAGACGTCTATCATAATGTTGCGGTTTAAAGCGCCAACAATATTGCCCTCGGCATCAATGACAGCCACTGGGTTTTGCTCGGTTAGAACAGATCCAGCTACAGTTTCGATAATGGCATTGGCAGAGACAGTGACGTCGCTCATCTTGGCGGTTGCGTCGTAATCTTCCATGATGGTTTTGCAAGAAAGTACGCGCTCACGAGGTACGCCACGGGTGAACTTGGCGACGTATTCCGTGGCTGGCTTGAGTACAATGTTGGCCGGGGTGTCAATTTGTTCGATGACGCCGTCTTTCATAATGGCAATGCGGTCGGCTAGGCGTAGCGCTTCATCGAAGTCGTGGGTAACGAATAAAATGGTTTTGTGCAATACACTTTGCAAGCGCAGAAACTCGTCTTGCATTTCCCTGCGAATCAACGGGTCCAGAGCCGAGAAGGGCTCATCGAGGAACCAGATTTCAGGTTCTACGGCCAATGAGCGGGCAATGCCGACACGCTGTTGCTGACCACCGGAGAGTTGGCGCGGAAAGTCGTTTTCGCAACCTGTGAGCTCTACCAGGTTCACCATGTCCATCGCACGGGCCATGCTGTCGCGGGTGCTTATGCCTTTTGCCTGCAAGGGTAAGGCAATGTTTTCCAGAACGGTTTTGTGAGGCAGAAGGGCAAAACTTTGGAATACCATGCCCATTTTATTACGGCGAATGTTGATGAGTTCCTTTGCATTCATCGCAAGCAGGTCTTCACCATCAATAAAAATATCGCCTGCAGTGGTGTTTATCAGGCGTGAAATACAGCGTAAAAGGGTCGATTTACCAGAGCCTGACAGGCCCATGATGACGAGCATTTCACCTTTGTGCACTTCAAAAGAAGCGTTGTTAACACCAATGACACAGCCGGCTTTGAGTAATGATGCTGTATCTACTTTTCCGCCGGATTGTTCCAGAATTTTTACAGCGTTATCGCCAAAAATTTTATAGACAGACTCGCACTTGATGACCGGCTGAGCTGACGTTGACATAATCAAATTCCTGTAAAAAAAGAAGTGCTAAAAGATAGGGTTGATGGCAATAATTCAGTGAATATATCGGACTAACAAGCGCAATAGAGTATTGTTGCACCGCGTCAATAGCACTGCTGTCACTGAAAAAAAACAAATAAATAGAGATTCTTAATATAAAAGCTAACCTGAATGCAGCGCATTCAGGTTAGCGTGTTTAGCTTACAACCAGGCTTTCCAAGTTGCTTCGTTATCAGCCAGCCATTTAGTAGCGGCTGCTTCGTGGGACATACCATCGATGTCTACCAATGCTGCCATATTGCCGATATCGCTTTTGGTAAAGGATACGTTGTTAAAGATCTTATAAGCGGTTGGCCATTTTGCGGGCATTTGATAATAAGCGGCTTTCTTCAACCAACCTGCTGGGGGCGAACCACACTTGCCATCGCCGCCGTCTGATTTCTTGCAGCCCTCTGTATACGCGGGAAATTCAACGAAGCTGCCACCGTCACCGGCATCGGTGAAGTTGGGTGACCAGTTAAATACAACCACCGCACGGTTGTCTTTGGCTGCAGACTCCAGTTCAGCCCAAAGTGCACCGGATGACCCGGCAAACTTGGCTGTAAAGTTCATATCAAGAGCTTCAATGCGGTCCAGGGTTTCCTGGCCATGCCAGTCCATAGGGCCGTCAAGATAACGCCCTTTGCCACCACTGCCTGGTGTTGCAAACAGTTCGGCACAATCGTTCAGCGCTTCCCAGGAGGGTAGGCCCGGGCATAAGTCGCCTACATACGCGGGGTACCACCACTCTTCTTGGGTAACAGAGGCGTGGGTGCCCACATCAATAATGCCGCCAGCGTCTAAAGCGTTGTTGAAAGACTTGCCAAAAGTAGACTGCCAGACTTCATGGGCAATAGTAACGTCGCCGTTACGAACAGATTCGTAAACCGCTTGGCTATCAGCAGGTACGTAAGAAACGTTATCGCCGATGCTTTCAAAAATACCGCCAATAACGTAAGCCATAGTAATTTGGCTGGTCCAGTTATGGGTGGCAATGACAATAGGCTCTTTTGAATCTGCCTGGGCTACCGTCGCGCCAAGCACTAGTGAGCTAACTGCAGCGGCAGTAGCAAGTTTTTTTAAAAATCTCATACACATCTCCGAAAAAGTATTGTTATCAGTAATTGATCGTTTCTTTCTTTGTCTCGTACTTTCTTTCCTACTTTCTTTGATCGCAGGCAAAGTCCTGTTTCGTTTTTAGCTAAAAATTATATCTGGGCAAAAAAATAGACGGCAACGACGGCATCGCGAGCTTTTTTTAAAAGCACGATATTGGGCCAGCACCTAAAATGGCACGTCTAAAAGTCACAATGACTTCGGTTTTTAGGTCATGCGCGCCAGGGTTAAATGTGTCAATGGCGCAATGCTATGAAGGCTGTATCTGTCTTTGAAAAGGCTGCATCTGTCGGTGAAACAGAGGGCCGAGGGCGGTCAGGCCGCCGATGAAACGCGAGATCTCGAGAAAACGCCGGAAGAAAGCGCTCGAACTGGTCAAGCAGCAAAACTACTTGATAACTCGTATGCCAGGATCAGCAGGCTAACACATCTTAGGTGTCGGCGTTTTTTTCACTCGAGGAAAACCGGATAGGCAGGGCTCTGAAAAATAATTTTGCCCCAGTCTATCGCGTTGCGGGTATTGATACAGCGCCGGCCGCTGTGCGTATATACAAGAATGGTCGTTTAACTCGGGCCAGTGTGTTTAATACAAAAGGAAATGTATGAATAATTCCAAAGAATTGCTGCAATCCCCACTTTTTCAGTCTGTTGCGGGTCTGGCTTTCGAGTCGGTGATGGTGACTGACGTGACCGATGATCATAAAAATTCAGTGATCATTTATGTCAACCAGGCCTTTACCGACCTGACCGGCTATTCGGCCGATGAAGTGATGGGCAAAACGCCTGGTCTGCTGCAGGGTCCGAAGACCGATAAAGCGGAAACGGATCGTTTGGCTGACGATCTGAAGCACAATCGGACCTTCCACGGCAGCACCATCAACTATCGCAAAGACGGGTCACCTTTTACCATTGAATGGAAGGTATCGCCGGTGATGGACGGCGCTAAGGTCACACATTATGTGGCGGTGCAGAGAGCCGTTGACTAAGATTTACAAATTCATCTTGGAGTACACCGAGTCAAGCCTGAATGCTGGCTTGACTCGGTTTATTGGCGTAACTCAGGGCTGGTCAGTTTTGGGCTGATTCAGATTCCCTCTGGTTGTGATCAAGCGCCCCGCACGTAAAATTTTGAAGTTGCACCAGAATTCAGGTAGCCGCAACAGCAGATGTTTTGCCCAGAACGAGGAAGAACATTGAAAAAAATCATAGCGATTTTTCTTGCCGTTTTTGTCGTCGGTTGTTCAACACAGAAAGAGGTTACGACTCTGGATGATCTGAAATCTGCTGTGACGGGTGAAAAGCCGGCGGGGTATCCGAAAACATACATAAAGTCTCTTCCGGACCGCCCCGGGTTTTGCATAAAAGTAACAGAAAATTGGAAACCGCAAGATTATCAGGGGCAAACGGTCTGGTTGAGGGAAAAAAAGATAGAAAGTCTGAATTGCCCTTGGTATGACATGCAGTGGCAAGACCGATCCGCCATTCGGCGTGGCCATATGTGAGCGCAGAAAGCTGTTAGGTAAAACCCGTTGACGTGGTGATCGTCGCTGCAACTGTTAACATCGGGATTCTACTTGGCAAGAGCGCGCGCTTATGATTCCCAATACTATGAAAGCCATGGTTTTAACCGGCCATGGTGGTATCGACACGCTTGAATACCAGACGGTACCGACACCTGAGCCGGCGCCAGGGCAGGTGCTGGTGTTGGTAACAGCCACAGCCAAAAACAACACGGATCGCAAGGCCCGTGAAGGACTTTACCCTACTAAAAAAGGAGAGATGACGTCTTTCCAAATGGGTGGCAAGCCGACGCTGATTTTCCCACGCATTCAGGGTGCTGACATAGCCGGTCGCGTTGTGGCCGTGGGTGAAGGTGTTGATGAAAGCCGCATAGGCGAACGTGGCTTACTGGATTTCAATATTTACGCCGATGCCCGCACAGATATTAACCTGACCCCTGATTACTATGGCCACGGCGCGGATGGTGGCTATGCAGAATATGTCGCGCTGCCTTCGGACCAGTTTCATCACATTCCCAACCCAGAATTGTCCGACGCTGAACTGGCATCAATGGGCATGTGCTCCTACCAAACGGCCTATCATATGGTCACCTCGGCTAACATTCAGGCTGGCGAACGGGTACTTGTCACGGGTGCCAGCGGCGGTGTGGGTACTGCGTTGATTCAACTGTGCCGCATTGTGGGCGCTATTCCCTTCGCTCTGAGCAAAGACGATAAAGCCGATGCGCTGCTTAAGCTGGGGGCCGAGGCCGTGCTGGATCGTTCTGATATGAACAGCTTTGTTGACCGGGTAAAGACGGCAACGGGCGGCAAACCGTTTGACGCGGTGATGGATCTGGTGGGCGGAGAGATGACCGACACATTCATCGATACGATGATCTTTGATATGAAGGCCCGCAGCACCTACCCGCGGCTGAGCATCGCTGGTGCCAGTGGTGGCAACATCAGCGAGATTCTCTGGACCCGCATCTACCTTTATCAGGTACAAATTTTTGGGGTCTCACACGGTACCCGTGACGAAGCCGACCAACTCATGGCCTGGATTCGTGACGGGAAATTGAAGCCGGTGCTGCACGGCGCGTTCAAACTGTCGGATTTGCACCATGCCGAGGTCTATTTTGAAAATCGGGGCAGCAATTATCTCGGCAAGATCGTGATTGTTCCCGACGCGCAATGGGACGAGCATGGTAAGCCTTTCACTCTGGAGGACGTGTGATGAAACCGGAACTGACCATTCAGTTGATGGATACCCATGCTGGCGGCGACGTTAGCCGAATTGTTACCGGTGGCATTGATCCGCTGCCGGGCGACACAGTGCGGGCCCAGATGGAATACCTGCGGGACAATGCCGATGGCTTGCGCCGTTTGTTGCTGGAAGAGCCCCACGGTATTCCCGAGATGTCTGTTGACCTGCTGGTGCCGCCGACAGACCCGCGAGCAGCGGCCGGGTATATCATCATGGAAGTGATGGGGTATCCGATTTACTCCGGTTCCAACACCATCTGCACCGCCACCGCTGTTCTGGAAGCGGGCATTGTGCCCAAGCAGGAAGGCCGGCAACAGTTCCTATTGGAATCGCCGGCCGGGCTGGTGCAAATAGACGCAACGGTGCGTGACGGGGTGGTGGAATCCATCACCTGTGAAGGTCTGCCCAGCTACATCCACACCTACAGGGCTACCGTTGAGGTGCCGTCTTTGGGGAGGGTAACTTACAGCGTTGCTTACAGTGGCGGTTTCTATGCTCTGGTAGATGCGAAAGAGCTGGGGTTCGACCTTACTCTGGCCGAAGAGCGCAGGCTTGCCGAGGCGGCTCATGCCATTGTTGAGGCGGTGCAGGCGGAACGAAGTTTTTCCCATCACACTTTGGGCGATGTGGGGCCCTTGCCGTTTCTCCACTTTATGGGCCCCGTAGAGCATGTGGGCGAAGGCTATTACCGTTCCCGTTCCGCGACTTATGTGCATCCCGGCGTCATCTGCCGCAGCACCACTGGCACCGGAACCTCGGCGCGGCTGGCATTGATGAATTACGAAGGTACCATCAAACCCGGTGACCGGCTGGAAACTGTTTCTCTGCGGGAAACCAGCTTCATCGGCGAGTTCAGTGCCGTAGAGCAGAACGGCGAGGTCCAGATGGTGAAGAACCAGATTACCGGCAAGAGTTATGTGATTGCCCGTTCCGATATTGTCGTCAACTGTGACGACCCCATGGTTGAGTGCCGCAGCTTGCACCACATTTTGTCCGGTCAACAATCAGGCACTACAGACCCGCTGTGAACACGATTGTATTGGCTAATTAAAGGGCATTTTTCTGCGGACTATGCGGACAAATAATGGGTATCTGTTTGATGCTCGTTCCCCGACTTACCAGACTCTGATCGGTTATTTTTTGTACTTCTGCAGGTTGCAGCTCCGTTGTAGTTTCTGTAGCCTTAAAGTTAATTGAACGTTCAATTAATAAACTCAGGGCTATAAAGTAGCGAATAATCATGGCAAAAATTGGAGTGAAAGACACCCGAAAACAGCAGCTGATCAAAGCAACGATGGAGTCGATTGCGGAACTGGGGATGCAGAATACCACCATTATTAGCATCAGCAAACGCGCGGGAATGTCCTCGGGCATCATCAGCCACTATTTCGGTGGTAAGCAGGGCCTGATTGAAGCAGCGCTTCGATATTTACTGGACCAGCTGGGAAAAGAGCTTCGTGAGCGTATGGCGAAGACCGACGGGTCGCCGGAACAGCGCCTGGACTGCATCGTTGATTCCAACTTTTCCAACTTCCAGCGCTCGGCACTGGCGGCAAAAACCTGGCTGAGTTTCTGGTCGCGGTCCATGCATGAGCCCGGTCTGCAACGTTTGCAGCAGATCAACAATGCGCGTCTTTATAGCAACCTGCGTTATTCCTTCGCCCAGGTGATGGAGCCTACAGCTGCGACCGAGGTGGCGCGGCAAACGGCGGCGATGATAGACGGGTTCTGGCTGCGTAGTGCGTTGAGCCTGGACCCACAGGAAAGTTTCGAAGCGGGTGAGCGGCTGTGTAAGCGCTTTATACGGGACACGCTGGCCCGGCCCCAGGCAACATTTAGTAGCCGCATCGTTTAAGCAGAATCACTCATTATTCACGTTAAGGTTTGACGCTTTTATGTCCCACTCAGTACCTCGTTTACAGAACTTTATTCACGGTCGCTTCTTTGCCAACAATACCGGTGAGGTGTTTCCAGTTGTCAATCCGGCCACGGGCAAAGTGATCTACGAAGTAGAAATAGCGGATGAATCTGTGCAGCAGGCCGCCATTGAGAGCGCCCGGGCTGGATTTACAGAATGGGCTGCCATGCCTGCCGTGCAGCGCAGTCGCATTCTTCTGAAAGCCGTCGCATTACTGCGTGAACGTAACGACGAGCTGGCCGTTATTGAGGTTCTGGATACCGGCAAACCGTTGCAGGAAGCCCAAGCCGTTGACATCGTAACGGGCGCAGACTCGATTGAATTTTTTGCCGGTCTGGCGCCGTCGATTGAAGGTAACCAGCAGGATCTTGGGGGTGACTTTTATTACACCCGCCGGGAACCGCTGGGCATATGCGCCGGTATCGGCGCCTGGAACTATCCGTTACAGATCGCCTGTTGGAAGTCTGCTCCGGCACTGGCGTGTGGCAACGCGATGATCTTCAAACCTTCTGAAGAAACGCCAATGGGCGCCACCAAACTGGCCCAGATTTATATTGAAGCAGGTGTTCCTGCCGGTGTGTTTAACGTCGTGCAGGGCGCAGCAGAGGTCGGCTCCTGGCTGACTCACCATCCCGAAATCGCCAAAGTGTCGTTTACCGGCGAAGTAGGTACCGGCAAGAAAGTCATGGCCGCTGCGGCTACTACGTTGAAAAGTGTGACCATGGAGCTGGGTGGTAAATCCCCGCTCATTATTTTTGACGATGCTGATCTGGAGAATGCCATCTCGGCCGCCATGGTGGGCAATTTTTATACCCAGGGCGAAGTCTGCACCAACGGCACCCGAGTGTTCGTGCATGAGGATATCTACCCGAAATTCATGGAGCGTTTGCTGGAGCGTACCCGCAACAACATCCTGCCGGGCGATCCGATGAACCCGCAAACCAACTTTGGTGCGCTTATTTCTGAAAAGCACCGCGAGCTGGTTTTGAGCTATATCGCTAAAGGTGTGGCAGAAGGCGCAACACTCCGTCACGGAGGTCACGGATTTGAGCCGGAAGATTCCAAGGGCGGCTATTTTGTTGAACCGACCATTTTCACCGACTGCACTGACGATATGGCGATCGTGCGGGAAGAAATTTTCGGGCCGGTGATGTCTGTGCTCACGTTCGCCGCTGAAAATGAAGTGATTGA
Source organism: Marinobacter sp. M1C (assembly GCF_023314135.1). NCBI lineage: Bacteria > Pseudomonadati > Pseudomonadota > Gammaproteobacteria > Pseudomonadales > Marinobacteraceae > Marinobacter > Marinobacter sp. M1C. The sequence continues at coordinate 3,569,776 of NZ_CP092289.1, read as the reverse complement.
TCGCGCGAATTCGACTGAAACCGGACTGGCGGCGGGCGTGTTTACCAATGACATTCGCCGTGCCCACCGGGTTGTTCATCAGATGCAGGCAGGTATTTGCTGGATTAACAGCTACGGAGCTTCCCCGGCAGAAATGCCCGTGGGCGGCTACAAACTCTCTGGTATTGGCCGCGAAAATGGCCGCGAGACGATCTCTCACTACACCCAGCTCAAGGCGGTGTATGTGGGCATGGAAGACATCGACGCGCCATTTTGATTTCGGAGCTAAAAAGGGGAACGTGTGTGAACGACAACCAATACGACTACATCATTGTGGGCGCGGGCTCTGCTGGCTGTGTGCTGGCTAACCGCCTGACCGAAGATACCCACCGTAAGGTTCTGCTACTGGAGACCGGTGGTAGCGACAAAAGCATCTTTATTCAGATGCCGACCGCCTTGTCCATTCCGATGAACACCAAAAAATTCGCCTGGCAGTTTGAAACCGAACCGGAGCCTTATCTGGACAACCGTCGCATGCATTGCCCACGCGGCAAAGTGCTGGGCGGATCGTCGTCCATCAATGGCATGGTGTACGTGCGTGGCCACGCCCGCGACTTTGATGAGTGGGAATCACAAGGCGCAGAAGGCTGGAATTACCAACAGGTACTGCCATATTTCAAAAAAGCGGAGACCTGGGCATTCGGCGGTGATCGCTACCGTGGCGGTGACGGTCCGTTGGGCGTAAACAACGGCAACAACATGCAAAACCCCCTGTATAAGGCCTTTATTGACGCAGGTCAGGACGCCGGTTATTTCCCTACAAAGGACTACAACGGCGCCCAGCAAGAAGGGTTTGGCAGCATGCACATGACGGTTAAAAATGGTCGTCGCTGGTCTACTGCGAATGCGTATCTGCGGCCGGCTATGGATCGCCCTAATCTGACCGTGGTTACCCATGCTCTGGTGCACAAAGTGCTTCTCGACGGCAATACCGCTACGGGTGTGCGTTACGAACAGAGCGGTAAGATCCGAGAGGTGAAAGCCACTGAAGAGGTGATTTTGTCGGCAGGGTCCATTGGCTCTCCGCACCTGTTGCAGCTTTCCGGCATTGGTAACCGCGAGGTTCTGGAAAAGGCCGGCATTGAGGTGAAGCACGAGCTGCCGGGAGTGGGTGAAAACCTACAGGATCATCTGGAGTTTTATTTTCAGTTCCGCTGTGAGCAGCCGGTGTCGTTAAACCGCAAGCTCGACTGGTGGAACAAACTGAAAATAGGCGTGCGCTGGATTCTGAAAAAAGATGGCCTTGGCGCCACCAACCACTTCGAATCTTGCGGTTTTATCCGCTCCAAAGCGGGCGTGGAATGGCCAGATATGCAATACCATTTCCTGCCTGCGGCAATGCGTTATGACGGCAAAGAAGCGTTTGATGGCGACGGATTTCAGCTACATGTTGGCCACAACAAACCCAAAAGTCGCGGCACCGTACACGTAAAGTCTGCGGATCCAAAAGAAGCGCCACGGATACAGTTCAACTATCTGCAGCACAACGCCGACCGGGAAGGTTTTCGGGCGTGCGTTCGCCTGACCCGGGAAATTATTAATCAGCCGGCAATGGATGAGTACCGCGGGCCTGAAATTCAGCCAGGTACCGCGGTTGACAGCGACGAGCAAATTGACGCTTTCGTTCGGCAGACGGTAGAGAGCGCTTATCACCCATCCTGCACCTGCAAAATGGGCATCGATGAGCGTGCGGTGGTAGACCCGCAAACTCGGGTTCATGGCATCAAAAATCTGCGTGTTGTGGATTCATCGATTTTCCCGACCATACCCAATGGCAACCTGAACGCGCCCACCATCATGGTGGCTGAGCGCGCCGCCGATCTGATCCGCGGCAAGGAGCCCCTGCAATCTTTAGATGCACCTGTGGTCATGGATGAACAATGGCAGGTACGTCAGCGTCCAGGAGAGGCAAAGCGGCAGCAGAGCTAATGCTATGGAGTGTTGAGTCGAATGACAAAGGTACTTAAGTACCGTTCACCTTCTCTGCCGGCGCTGCTAACGTGAATTGGTCAAACAATCTTCACGCCACCTGTAAAGGACGCTCTTATGCACCGCACCAGGCACGCACTCAAGGCGATGGCGCTTGTGGTCCTTATCGGTTTGGCGCCGAGCACAACACAGGCAGAACCGGCAGACGACCAGATGCGTGTTGCCCGGGATATGATCCGGGTGCTGGAAGCCTACGCAGTGTACAAAATGGGCCAGTATGATCTGGCGTTTGAGCGCTACATTGCCCTGGCCGAGGATGGCAACCGCCAGGGCATGCTGAACGCCGCCAACATGTACTCTGAAGGCAAAGGGGTAAAGCAAAGCGACAGCAATGCCTTTCAGTGGTATCTCCGGCTGGCAGAATCGGGCGACCGAATCGGTATAGAGGAAACAGCAAAGGCCTACCGGACAGGCACCGGCGTAAAAGAGGATGCAGAACGGGCTCGGTATTGGGAAGAACGTGCCGAGGTTGGAAACTGAGCTAATCGGTCGTTCTTGTCATTTCAACAACTCTTTCTGGCCGACCGCTTTGGCCCTTGGGGTAGTAACGAGCCACGTTCTTCTCCATCCCATTCTAAGGAGTCAACTTGTCCATCCGTTACAAATGCTGACAATTAAAAACATATTTATAGCAGATGTTTCTGTGATCAAGATCTAATGTTCAAGAGTTAGTTCGCAGAAACCCAGAAAGGAAGGCTCAAGTTGTACTTTCTGTGGTATTTGATCTGTTGAATTTAAAATTTTTCTTACATCCAAACCTTGTCAGTTAAGGAAGGCGAGCGTCCGCTCTTCCTCCTTTTGATTTTTCCTAAGCGGGTTGGTTAACTAGCGCGTCGCTATACAATATACAGATTAGATTATGGAAGGTTCGGCTCCCATAATCTACTGTCAACGCTTAATTTTAGAGGGTTAACGCGGTTACGACTGAGGCCAATGATGCCTCATCGGGTAGTGGCTGGAGGCGCTAGCTAGCCACCTCGTTTATTTAATGTCAGTTTTATATTACTTATATAAGTTAAAGTTTGAATTGGAATGCTTATTGCAATATTATCAGGTAAATGACAATAAACAATATTTACCTTTGATGATTTAACTATCATATAACAAGACAAGGATAAAATAACTATGAATATTTCAAAAAGAATACTCTTACCCCTAATTATAGGTGGTTTGTTTTCAGGAAGTACAATAGCAGCGTCTGGCCCGTCTCCCATAAATTTGAGAAGCGCAGGAAGTTTTGCCATTCTTAGTCAGAGCGGTATTACCGATGTTTACCGGTCGGCAATTGTTGGCGATGTAGGTACAAGTCCGATTACTGGTGCAGCGTTACTCCTTAAGTGCGACGAAGTAACCGGAAATATATATACCGTCGATGCGGCTGGTCCGCTTCCCTGTTACACCATTTCTCCTAGTTCGTTGTCTGTAGCAATAAACGATATGGGATTTGCATACGAAAACGCAGCAGGACGAACATCGCCTGATTTTACAGAACTTGGTGCGGGTGAAATTGGCGGATTAACCCTTGCTCCCGGGCTTTACAAATGGTCTTCAAGTCTTAACATTAGTACTGACGTCACTTTTTCTGGCGGTCCGAATGATGTCTGGATCATGCAGGTATCAGGTGAACTGACCGAGGCCAGTGCAGTGAAAGTAGTCTTAGCGGGTGGTGCCTTAGCTAAGAATATTATCTGGCAGGTTGCAGGTTCAGTAACGATTGGAACCTATGCACATTTTGAAGGTGTGGTACTGGGTAAAACATTGATTGCAGTGAACACGGGTGCGTCAGTTAATGGTAGATTGCTGGCACAAACGGCCGTGACACTTCAAAAGAGCAACATTACAGCGCCTGGCAATTTAGGGCTCATAGAACTAAACCCCTAAAACCAGACAGTTCGCTAAGTGGTCTTCCACAGTTAAGCGGCCAGTTTGACCGGGTATGAATAATGAACATCATCTGGCGTTCTGTCATCCAGAGTCTCTGCAGAAAACCGGGACAGATTTATTTTTGAAGGCGTTTATCGGGGAGGCCCTGCAGGCCTCCCCGATCCGTTATAAACAGACACTTACCCGACGCCGCTTACGATCCGAACAGGTTGTAGATAAATACCGCGCCCACGGCCACTGGCGTAATGTAACGCACGGTGATGTACCAAAGGCGGAACATAGGTTTTGACAGCGCCAGCTCTTTCTCTATTGCCTCCCGTGACATCACCCAGCCGGCGAACACGGCAACAAGCAGTCCGCCCAGGGGCAGCAAAATGTTGGCGGTGAAGAAGTCCAGCAGATCAAAGACGGTCTTGCCCTCCAACATGCCGATCCAGCCCAGTGGCGCAAAATCTGACCACAGGTTCAAGGAAAGGATCGACGCAATGCCCAGCAACCAACACACGAAGCCTGCGGCCAGCGTGCTGCGGGTGCGATTCATGCTTTTTTGTTCTTCCAGCCATTCAACGATGGGCTCCAGCAGGGAAATGCCCGATGTCCAAGCGGCGAATACCAGCAATACAAAGAACAGGGTTCCGAACAAGCTGCCCATAGGCATCTGGCCGAATGCCAGCGGCAGGGTCTGAAAGATCAGGCCAGGGCCCGGGTGAGTGCCAGGCCCGACCTCCTGTGTGTCAAACACGATGGGGCCATGGGGCGCATACCCCATCCCAGTCCCGATTTTTCCAATCATTCACTGCCCAGCGCAGACTTCTCCATATCCAGGTAAACGCGATAGGCGTTCGCCTTGTTGGACGCCTCAAAAGCCGGTAGCGATGCGTAGCGGGACCAGTCTGTTTGCTGATATGCGTCCTCGAAAGGGACCCAGTTTTCGACCGCACGTTGCATCTCACTGCGCACAAAGGAGATGTAATCATAGGTGAAATCCAGTGCCACCATCGCATTCCAGGAAGCAGGCCCGTGACCGGGTATCAATACCTTTGGCTCCAGCTTGCGAACCTTTTCGATGGCCTGCATCCAGTTTTCCGTATCCACTTCGGCACTGTTAAGAAACGGCACTCGTCCATTCTGGATAATATCGCCGGAAAAAAGCACCCCTGCGGGTTCAACCATCATCATGCTGTCGTCGGGCGCGTGGGCCGGTCCTGCGTGGTAGATCATGAACCGGTACGCGCCGGACTCCAGAAACGTTTCATCGCTGAATGTGACATCGGGCAGAACCACTCGCGTGTTGTCGTTCACCCAGGGAGCCAGAGCTATTTCGCGTTGCTGCAGTCGCTGTTTCGCATCCGGGCTGGAGGTGTAGAGGTTAAAGCTGTCCTGGGCAATGATTTTGGCGTTCGTCAGGTCTTTGAAGGCCTGAAGGCCATAAATGTGATCGGCGTGATAGTGACTGACCACCACATGAGTGATGGGCTGATCCGTCAGCTTTCGTATTTCGCCGATCATGGCGGCGCCCAGACTGGGTGTCCCCAGGGCATCAAAGACCACGACGCCGTCACCGGTTATTACAAATCCGGCATTTGCAGTGAAGCCCTGATTGGCTGCGTTTGGCACCCCGGATTGACCTGAAAAATAGTAAACATTGTCTACATCCACGGATTCGGCGCCAAAAGGTATCGAGATATCCGGGTAAGTCGGATCAGATTCAGCCAAAGCCGCGTGGGGAGATATAAGCAATCCAACGACGAGGATGCCTAAAAAACCATTAATGTTTCCTCTGTAATGATTCATGTTTCGTCCCTCTCAGTGTTTTTGGATGTTTTGTAACCACCTGTGCAGGCCGTGCTTTTCCCTGTTTTGGCCCCGTTCTACCTGGAAATCTGAACCTTCAGCCGGGTGATGGCGTGCTTAAAAAAACTTGTAACCTACGATTCGGGCGTCTATAAATAAATTATATCCTTATAACATAAACAACAAGACCGCCGTTCAGTCTGTGTACTGATCGCCGGCCGACTGCCCGGGTGAGGGCATCGAAGGAGGACAAAATATGTTCGGCAAGCTCCGCCGGCTTAACCAGAACCTGTCCAGAACTGCTCTGGAAGAGTCAGAACGTTTACCCTCGAACGAACGCCGGCGTTTTCTGCGAAACGGCCTGTTCACTGCCGGTAGCGCCATGGTTGGAGGTGCCCTGGCCGGGCTGTCGCCAAGGCTGGGTGCTGCGGAAGTGGGGTACCCACCAGAGATTCCGCCCTGGACCCGATCCCTCGGCGCAGGCGTTGTCACGGATCCGTATGGGGTTCCGTCGCCCTTCGAGAAAGACGTCATCAGGCGAACCGTTCCCTGGCTTACCGCCGAGCAAACCTCTTCCATCAGTTTTTCACCGTTACAGCATCTGAAAGGCATTATCACGCCGAACGGTCTGTTCTTTGAGCGCCACCATGCGGGCCGCCCCGAGGTTGATCCGCAACAGCACCGCCTGATGATTCACGGTCTGGTTGACCGGCCCATAATTCTTTCCATGGAAGACCTGCAGCGCTTTCCCAGTGTTTCCCAGATCAACTTCATTGAATGTCCCGCAAACGGGGGCATGGATTGGCGCGGTGCCCAGCTCAACTCACTGCAGTTTCTTCACGGCATGGTGAGTTGCGCGGAGTGGACAGGCGTTCGGCTATCCACCCTGTTGCAGGAAGTGGGCATTAAGCCGGAGGGCAAATGGTTGCTGGCTGAGGGCGCCGACGGTGCCGCCATGACCCGCAGCATTCCCATGGAAAAGGCCCTGGACGACGTAATTGTGGCCTATGCCCAAAATGGCGAGGCGCTGCGGCGCGAACAGGGTTACCCGGTACGGCTTGTGGTGCCCGGTTGGGAAGGCAACACCCATGTGAAGTGGTTGCGCCGGCTGGAAGTGGGCGACAAGCCATGGATGCAGCGGGAGGAAACCTCCAAGTACACCGACCTCATGCCGGATGGCACGGCTCACGGGTTCACCTGGGTGATGGAAGCCAAGTCGGTCATTACATCGCCATGTCCGGAAATGCCACTGCGCGGCAGTGGTATTTGCCAGATCGAAGGCATTGCCTGGAGTGGCCGCGGCAAGGTCAGAGCAGTGGACGTCTCGGTGGATGGCGGACGCAACTGGACGCAGGCGCAATTGACCGAGCCGGTGATGTCGAAGTCGCTGACACGATTCTCGCTGGCGTGGCAATGGGACGGGAACCCTGCACTGCTGCAATCCCGGGTAATCGATGAAACCGGTTATGTACAGCCCACACTGGCACAGCTCAAGGAAGCTCGCGGCACCAATTCGATTTACCACAAGAATGCGATCCAGACCTGGCAGGTGACGCCGGATGGGAGTGTGAATAATGTTCAGCTTTGATAAATCATCGCGAGCTTTGACCGGTTTGGGTTGCGGGGTGTTGATGGCCACGCTGGCGGTTTTTGCCCATGCCGAACCTGCCGGGCATTACGGCTACGGCAAGCCTGCAACCGAGAATGAGATTGCCGGGTGGGATATTGACGTGCGTCCGGATGGCATGGGATTGCCAGAAGGCAGCGGCAGTGTCGACGAAGGCATGAGTGTGTTTGAAGCCCAATGCACATCCTGTCACGGCGCGTTCGGAGAAGGGATGGGTCGTTTTCCCAAACTTGCCGGCGGCGACGGGAGCCTGGCGCAAGACCGCCCGGAAAAAACCGTAGGCAGCTTCTGGCCCTACGCCAGCACCCTCTGGGATTACATTCACCGAGCCATGCCGTTCTTCGCCCCACAGTCCCTGACCGATGATGAGGTGTATGCCCTGACAGCCTATGTTCTCAACTTGAATTACATCGTCGACAGCGATTTTATCGCCAATAAAGAGACGCTGCCGCAAGTCAATATGCCCAACAAAGATGGCTTTACCTGGGAAGACCCGCGGCCGTTAGTCAGTAATGAACGCTGTATGCAGGATTGCAGGGGCGAGGTCGAGATTACGGATTCGGCAGTGGGTAAAAATCTGACACCAAGCACCACCGGCCCGCTCGACAAAGGGTTGACGGAATAATGTCTGAACACGGGCCCATTGGAACGTGCCGAGGAGGATTGAGTGATGCGTAAAGTCTTTATTTTTGTGTGTGTAACCACGCTCGTGCTGAGCGCCGCAGCGCCGGCGTTTGCGGAGCCGTCCCAGATCGAAATTGATCAAGGCAAGGAGTTGGCCTTCAGCCGTACGGATGGCAACTGTCTGGCCTGCCATAAGATGGATGACGGCAAACTGGCCGGTAATATCGGGCCGCCTCTGATGCAGATGAAGGCCCGCTTCCCGGACCGGGAAGTGCTGTTCAAACGCATCTGGGATGCAACTCTGTTCAACCCGACGACGGTGATGCCGCCATTCGGACGACACATGATCTTGAGCCAAGAAGAAATCAACCGCGTTGTTGACTATTTGTACACGCTGTAATGGCGGAGGAGGAGTTGCCGTGACTAATGAAAGGCGAAGAGGTTTTTTAAAAGGAATGCTGGGTGCCGGGGTTGCCGGTTTTGCACTGAGTGCGGGGATTGTGCCATTAAGAGTCGAGGCGGCAACGGCCACGGCGCCGGATGTGTCTGGCTGGCCCAAAAAAGCGTTTAATACGCCCGGTGTGGACGCAACCATTGCCGAGTTGTACGGGATGGAAGCAACGGAATCGGACAAGATTTCTATGGACTTGCCGACGATTGCCCAGAATGGCGCCGTCGTGCCGGTGACCGTTGAATCAACGCTGCCAAATATTACCGGCATCGCCTTACTGGTTGCCAAAAATCCGAATGCATTGGCCGCCTACTTTGAGGTTCCTGACGGCGCATTGCCGTTTGTTTCCAACCGCTTGAAAATGGCCGAAACCACCGATGTGGTTGCCGTGGTCATTTCCGACGGCAAGGCTTACAAAGCAACCAAGAATGTGAAAGTGACCGTTGGCGGCTGTGGCGGCTGACCGTTAGCAGAACAGGAGAATAAAAATGGCGTCCAGTATCAGAGTTCGCGCAGTTGAAAATGGCGGAGTGACTTCTCTTAAAGCCCTGGTTCGACACCCGATGGACTCGGGTTTTGTGAAGGACTCAGCCGGGAATGTCGTTCCCTCGCATTTCATCCAGGTTTTGACGGTTTCCCATAATGAAAAAGATGTGTTTGTGGCGAACTGGGGGCCTGCTGTTTCCAAGGACCCATTCGTCGAATGTCGGTTCAAGGGCGCCAAGAAAGGCGACAAGCTCACTATCAGCTGGGCGGACAACAAAGGCGAGAGCGATTCAACCACAGCGACGATCGGCTAGCGGTTGTCGGCGGCAAGACCGGTCGGTTTTGGTCCGTCGCAGAGGAGGATTGGACATGCTTAAATCGAAAGTCATTCTGGTTGCTCTTGCAGCGTCACTGGCAGTGCCCCAGGTGCTGGCGGGCAGTACGCCGGAAGAGGACCGGAAAGAAACGGTAGCGTACTTCAGGCAGAAGTTCCCCGACGTGCCGCTCAAGGAGTTCGTCAACGGCCAGTACGCACTGGATGAAGATCGACGGAGTCAGTGGGAGTCCCTGCAGGATTTTCCGCCGTATGAGTTCGCGGTAGCGGAAGGCCAGGAGATGTTCGAAACGCCGTTTGCCAATGGCAAGAGTTACGCCAGCTGTTTTGAAAACGGCGGCATCGGCATACGCCAGAACTACCCGAATTTTGACACGGAAAAGAAAGAAGTTATCACGCTTGAGTTGGCCATCAACCGTTGCCGGGAGACAAATGGTGAGAAACCCTTGAAATATAAGAAAGGGGATATCGCATCGATCTCTGCGTACATGGCCTCGACGTCTAAGGGCAAGGCTTTCGACATCAAGGTTCCGGATGAACCCGCGGCGCTGGCGGCCTATCAGGATGGCAAGGAGTTTTACTATAGCCGCAGGGGACAGCTGAACTTTTCGTGCGCGGGTTGCCATGTCCAGAACCCGGGCAACTGGATTCGTGCGGATCTGCTATCGCCAACCTTGGGGCAACCGGCCAATTTCCCGGTGCACCGCTCCAAATGGGGTGAGCTGGGTACGCTCCACCGGCGTTTTGCCGGTTGCAATAACAACGTTCGTGCCGAACCATTACCGGCTCAAAGTGAGGAATATCGGAATCTCGAGTACTTCCTGACCTACATGAGCAACGGCCTGCCGGTGGTTGGCCCGACGACTCGGCCGTAACCGGGAACGAAGAGGTGAAAAGCATGATAAAGAAATCTTCACTGATCATTGCCACGTCGTTTGGCCTGCTGGTGTCGTTGGGCGCCTACGCAGGCCCGAAAGAGGATTTTCAACAGGTCTATTCAGAGGCGGAAAGCACAAATCAGAATGCCGGAACCTTTAAGTGGACGGTGACGTCAGACCGACTGAAGGCCGCCAGATCGGCTGCTGACAGCGGCGACTATGGAAAAGCAAAGACGATGGCCACCGAAGCACGAAATCTTGCGCAAGAGTCCGTGGCGCAGAGAAAGCAACAAGCGGAGGTCTGGCGCAACGTCGCTATTGGCAACTAACCCGTGCCTGTTTTGTGGCGATAGCACCCTGGTGGTCCGGGGTGTGCCGACCAGCGCCAATAACAACAAAGAAAGGAGAGTGCAGTGTCGATTTCCCGCAGAGATTTCCTGGTAGCCATGCAGGCAGCGGCCATCGTCGGTCTTGCCCCAAAGCTTGCGTTGGCGAAGAGTGGAGAAGGGCTGTACGACTCACCCAGGTACGGCAATGCCCGGTTACTTCACCTGACGGACATTCATGCCCAGCTCTCGCCGGTGTATTTCCGCGAACCCAACGTGAACCTTGGGGTGGGGCCGAGCAAGGGGAGGGTGCCCCATTTAGTCGGTTCGCATTTTCTTGAGCATTTCGGAATCCCGGCTGATTCCCGGCGTTCCCACGCCTTCTCCTATTTGAACTACGCCGAAGCGACACAGGAATACGGTCGCCTTGGCGGCTTTGCGCACCTTAAAACCCTGATTGACCAGTTGCGCGAACAGGCCGGCCCCGGGAATTCGTTGTTACTGGATGGTGGCGATCTCTGGCAGGGCTCCGGAACCGCCGTGTGGACTCAGGGCGAGGACATGGTGGAAGCCAGCAACCGCCTGGGCGTTGATCTCCTCACCGGTCATTGGGAGTTTACCTACCCGGAAGCGCAGATTCGCAAGAATATTAACGCCTTCAAGGGCGAGTTTCTGGCCCAGAATGTGTTTTTGTCCGACGAAGCCATGTTCATGGGCGCCGAATCCTTTGACGAAGCCAGCGGGCGGGTATTCAAACCTTACTCGATTCGAGAACTTGGCGGAAAACGTGTGGCCATTATTGGCCAGGCGTTCCCCTATACGCCGATCGCAAACCCCTCCTATTTTATTCCGGACTGGCGTTTTGGTATCCGGGAAAACGAAATGCAGGCGCTGGTTAACCAGATCCGCGAAACCGAAAAGGTGAATGCTGTTGTGGTGTTGTCCCACAACGGCATGGATGTGGACCTGAAGATGGCCAGCCGGGTTTCGGGCATTGACGCCATCCTTGGCGGCCATACCCACGATGCGGTTCCGCAGCCTACAGTGGTGACCAATTCTGGTGGTAAAACCCTGGTCAGCAACGCCGGCACCAATGGCAAGTATGTCGCGGTGCTGGATCTGGACATCGGCAACAGCGGCGTGCGCGGATACGAATACCGCTTGCTGCCGGTGTTTTCCGACATGATCAAGCCAGACGCGGCAATGGATCGTTTTATTCAGGAGGTTCGCGCGCCCTACGCAGACACGCTGGGGGAGAAACTGGCGGTCACGGACGAGCTGCTTTATCGCCGGGGCAACTTCAACGGCACCATGGATCAGGTGATCTGTGATGCCCAGAGAAAAGTGCTGGACGCGCAAATATCCCTGTCACCAGGGTTCCGTTGGGGCACCTCGGTATTGCCGGGCGAGGCGATCACCATGGACGATGTGATGAACGCGACCGCCATTACCTACCCGGAGACCTACGTGCGGGAGATGTCAGGTGCGGAGCTGAAGCTGATTATGGAAGACGTGGCGGACAATCTCTTCAATAAAGATCCCTATTACCAGCAGGGCGGCGACATGGTTCGCGTGGGTGGCCTGGATTACACCTGTGACCCGACCGCCAGTATGAATGGCCGTATTTCCGATCTGCGTCTGGACAATGGCGAGTCGATTCAGGCCGACAAGATGTACAAAGTAGCCGGCTGGGCCACCGTTAACTCGAAGGCTCCAGGTCGCCCGATCTGGGATGTGGTGGCGGATTATCTGAGGTCGGAAAAAACGGTCACCATCGCAAAGTTCAATACCCCACGTTTGAAAAATGTCGAGAACAACCCAGGGCTGGAAGATTATTCGTTATGAAACTCGCCGCAGATTCACTAAAGGTAGGCCTTCGGTGGCTGCTTTATCTGGGTCTCTTCATGATGGCTATGAATCTCCAGGCGGAAGAACCGATCAATCCGGAAAAGCCGTTTGCCGAGAAGTTTCTGCTCATGCAACTGAGCGATGGCGAACCGGAAAAGCAGGCAAAGGTTCTAAGCGTCGCTGCCAATCTTCTGGAATATTACGATCCGGATCTGATTGATATCGAGATTACAACCTTTGGCCCGGGCGTTCGATTGCTGTATGCGGACAACCGCCTTCGGGAGCGAATTACCAGCTTGATGGCCCAGGGTGTCCGGTTTTCGGTGTGTATGAATACCGTGGATACCATCGAAAGAGAGACTGGCGAAAGACCAAAGCTTCATCCTCAAAGTTTGCCTGTGCCGGTGGGTGTTGCCCATATTCTTGAACAAGTTGAGAAAGGATACGTATTGGTTCGCCCCTGATGCAGTGGCTCTGACGAAGGAAGAAAAAATGCGTTCAAAACTATCAATACTGATACTTACGACAGCCCTTACAGCAACGGGACTGGTCGATGCAGCTGAGACAGACCAGCCGGTGATGGTCGAAATCAAGCGGTTGTCGATGGACACCGCGTTGACCATAGCCAAAACCGCGATTGAAAAATGCCGTGAGCAGGGCGTTCAGGTAGCCGTGACGGTGGTGGATAGGGGCGGCCACCCTCAGGTCGTTCTGCGCGATGTCCTGGCAATGGATCTGGCTTTGGACGTCAGTTATCGCAAAGCCTATACGGCAATGACGTTCACCAGTAACACGTCTGCGCTCACGGATCGGTTTATCGGGCCATTCTCCGTCGGCAAGCTTGAAAAAGTACTGTTATCCGCCGGCGGCGTTCCGATAAGGGCCAGCGGCGAAACGATTGGTGGTGTGGGGGTAAGCGGTGCGCCTTCCGGAGAAACGGATGAAAATTGTGCACAGGCCGGTGTTGATGCCGTTGAAATGGATCTTGAAATGGCGTCGTTCTAATAAGTGAAAAGTATATAAATAGGAGTAATTAAAATTGTTAAAAATATTGTGCGCGGTAGTTTCTTTGTTCTGGTTTTTACCGGTTATCGCTGCTGGACAGTATCCGGATGCCGTTCAGATTCTGGTTGATGAGGGTCTGAATATCGAGGCCCGTTTTGAAGCACCAGGCGGGTTAGAGGGTTACGTCGGGCGCAGGAATGGTCACCCCGTGACGTTATACCTTATGCCGGATGGCGAGCATGTGGTTATCGGGACGATGGTTGATGGTTTTGGCCAGGATCTGAGCGCCGACCAACTACGAAACTGGCTGCCGAAAACCGACCTTACGGATGCCTGGGCCCAGCTGGAAAGTGCAACATGGGTGCCGGAGGGGCCGGAAGATGCCCAACGGATTGTCTACGTTTTCACCGACCCGAATTGCGACTACTGCAATGTTTTCAGAAAAAAAGCCCAGCCTTTTCTGGAGCGGGGGATACAGCTGAGGCACATCATGGTTGGCGTGATCCAGCCGACCAGTTTGGCCAAAGCTGCAAGTGTTATCGCTGCAGAGGATCCGGTAGCTCAGCTTGATTTCCATGAGGCTCAGTTCCCAAAGGACTGGCTTGAGACACCGGAAAATGTTCCCGAGCAGCTTAGAGTCAAAATTGGCAATAACAACCGCCTTATGCGGGCTCTTGCGGTATCGGCCACACCCTCGGTTATATACCGTGACGAACGTGGGGCAGTCCAGAAGATCGTCGGTCTTCCGGACGATTCGGCGTTATCGGAGGCGGTATTCCGACTACCGGAATAATTGGAGCGGTGTATCAGTGAGGTGCGAACAATGTCAGTACGCAATCTGCTTTCAGGGTTGATGCTCCTGGTTCCAGTTTTGGTGAGCGCCAGCGAGCCTGGTTTTCCGGATCAGCTTGAGCTAACCAAAGTATCGGATCGTGTGTATTCCGCGATTGGCGAGACCGGCCCGGGTACCTACGAGAATCATGGCCACAATAATAATCTGAGCTTTATCATTGCCGAAGAGGGCGTGGTGGTGATGAATGGGGGCGACAACTACCTTCTAGCCAAGGCACTTCATAGCTCAATCCACAGCGTAACCGACAAGGAGGTCGCGTATGTGGTTAATGAAAACGCTCAGGGTCACGCCATGTTGGGCAACAGCTACTGGCGAGATCAGGGCGTACCAATTATTGCTCATGAGTCAGCGCTGGAGGAGTTCCGGGAACATGGTGAGATCACGCTGGCCTCCATGCAAAAGCGAAATAAGGAAAAGGCAGAAGGAACCTATGTTGCCGTTCCAGATATCGGTTTTTCGGATCAATACGACCTGGATATGGGTGATGTGAAGATCGAGCTGCACTATTTTGGTCCGGGTCACTCACCCGGTGATATTGTGCTCTGGATACCACAGGACAAATTGTTGATCACCGGCGACCTGGGTTTTCATCAGCGTTTGCTGGCTGTTTTTGACGACACAGACACCGGTGCCTGGATTGAGTCCTTCGATAGAATGAGCGAGTTGAACCCCACGGTTGTCATACCGGGACACGGCGAACCGACCACGTTGAATGTTGTCAACCGCGAAACCCGTGGTTACCTGGTGTTTCTCAGAAATGCCATTATCGCGATTCTTGAAAGTGGTGGCGGTCTGGACGAGGCGTACAAAATTGACCAGTCGCAATGGGCCTACCTGGACACATTTGAGGAGCTGGCTGGTAAAAACGCAGGACGTGTCTACCAGCATTTGGAGTTTGATTATTTCTGAAGGTCTGAAGTCTATTTTTGAATTTCGTTAAAAAAGAAGGGAGGCCGGAGGGCCGCCCTTCTTTCGTTATAGACCGTCTACTTATCCGGCAAAGCTCACGATCCGAACAGGTTGTAGATAAATACCGCGCCCACAGCCACTGGCGTAATGTAACGCACGGTGATGTACCAAATGCGGAACATAGGTTTTGACAGCGCCAGCTCTTTCTCTATTGCCTCCCGCGACATCACCCAGCCGGCGAACACGGCAACCAGCAGTCCGCCCAGGGGCAGCAAAATGTTGGCGGTGAAGAAGTCCAGCAGATCAAAGACGGTCTTGCCCTCCAACATGCCGATCCAGCCCAGTGGCGCAAAATCTGACCACAGGTTCAAGGAAAGGATCGACGCAATGCCCAGCAACCAACACACGAAGCCTGCGGCCAGCGTGCTGCGGGTGCGATTCATGCTTTTTTGTTCTTCCAGCCATTCAACGATGGGCTCCAGCAGGGAAATGCCCGATGTCCAAGCGGCGAATACCAGCAATACAAAGAACAGGGTTCCGAACAAGCTGCCCATAGGCATCTGGCCGAATGCCAGCGGCAGGGTCTGAAAGATCAGGCCAGGGCCGGCACCGGGCTCAAGGCCATTCGCAAACACAATCGGGAAGATGGCCAGGCCGGCAAGCAGCGCTACTGCGGTGTCGATAACGCAGACGGCAATGGAGGTTTTAGCGATGGATATGCCTTTTGGCAGGTAGGAGCCGTAAGCCATCATTACCGCCATGCCCAGGCTAAGGGTGAAGAAGGCGTGGCCCAGCGCCACCAGAATGCCCGAGGTGGTGAGTTTAGAGAAGTCCGGTTGGAACAGGAATGTCACGGCCCGGCCGAATTCACCGGTGGTCATGGCGTAGCCGACAACCGTGAGCAGCAGCAGGAACAAAGCCGGCATCAGAATGGTGACCGCGCGCTCAAGCCCCGCACGAACGCCTTTTGCCACCACAAACATAACCAGGGCCATAAACAGGGTGTGCCACATCAGCAGCGTTACCGGATCGGCCAGCAGGTCAGAGAAGATAGCGCCAATGGCATCCGCAGATTGGCCTGTGAGTTGCCCGCTGGCCGCTGTGCCGACATAGGATACGGCCCAGCCACCAATCACCGAGTAGAACGACAAAATCAGGAAGCCGGCGATCACCCCGACTGCGCCGACCATACGCCAGGCCGGGTTCAACCTGTCGTGCCCGGCAATCGCTTTGAGGCTGTTAACCGGGCTGCGGCCGCCGCGGCGACCAATCAACACTTCGGCCATCATGATGGGCAGACCAATCGCGGCGATGCACAGAAGATAAACCAGTACAAAGGCGCCACCGCCATTTTCGCCGGTGATGTAGGGGAATTTCCAGATGTTACCCAGACCCACCGCAGAGCCAGTGGCCGCAAGAATAAAAGCAAAACGTGAGGACCAGAGCCCCCGTTTAACATTCGAGCCTTCTATTGCTTCCGCAATGGGCGCATGTGATTCAGACATAATTGTTTCCTGCTAGATCGTTGTTTTTGTTTGGAAGAACCGGGCTGTGACTGAATCACGGCCCGGTAAAGCAAATACCGCTAACTACCCGGCGCCCACAAGCTGCTCGCGTGGTGCCTGAGCGACGCTTGAGTGCTTCCGGAAGCGTTCTTCAGCGAGTGTGTTGGCCACTGCACCGGTTGGCATGCCGCTGCGATCCGAGCGTTTAAAGATCTCGGTAAGCGTGTGCCCTATGCCTTCCACATGGGCGCGTACTTTCTCTGGGGACGCGCCGGTGCGTTCGTAGAACACATCGATGATGCCGCCGGCGTTAATGGCGAAGTCCGGCGCATAGAGGATGCCGCGGTCTTTTAATGCCTGATCGTGATCCGGGCGTTGCAACAGATTGTTGGCGGCGCCCGCAATGATCGTGGCTTTCAGGCGGGGAATGCTGTCGTCGTTGAGCACGGCGCCCATGGCGCAGGGGGCAACCACGTCCACTGGCAGAAACAGAATATCTTCGGCTGATGCCGCATGGGCGCCCAGTTCATCCACCGCACGTTGCATGTTCGCGTGATGAATGTCGTATACCCAGAGTTCTGCGCCGGCTTCCTGCAGATGACGGGCCAGGCGATAACCCACGTTACCCACACCCTGAATAGCCACCTTCAATCCGGTCAGATCCTCGCGCCCAAGCTTATGTTTCACCGCTGCTTTCAAACCCACAAATGTGCCGTAGGCTGTGGTGGGGGAGGGGTCTCCGTTGCTGGGCTGGCCGTTAAAAGCGATGCGCTCGACAATGCCGGCGACGTGCTTCGTATGCCGCCCCATGATTTTCAGATCGGCCACGCTGGTGCCGGAATCTTCGGCGGCAACGTATTGGCCGCCAAGTCCCTCGAGGTGTTTACCCATGGCTTCCAGCAAAGCTTCGCTTTTTTGCTTGTGCGGGTCGCCGATGATCACCGATTTACCGCCGCCGAGGTCAATATTGGCCAGTGCGGATTTGTAAGTCATGCCTTTCGAAAGGCGCAACACATCGCGCAGGGCTTCTTCATCGCTGGCATAGGGGAACATTCTGCAACCGCCCAGAGCGGGGCCACGGGAGGTGTTGTGCACCGCCACAATAGCTTTAAGCCCGGTTTCCGGGTCACAGACGAACGACAGGTGTTCGTGGTTATCAAATTCGGGATGGCTGAATACGGTCATGGGGGATCACCTTTCTTCCTTGGCCCAAGTGGACGCTAACTCGCGGAAATAAAGGGTGATTGTCTGAACAGGTAGACGCGATTGTGTACGGCACAATACGCTTTGGAGACGTGTTGATATAGACATTTTGAAATCCTCTCCACCTGGCCGGATCTCGGCGACAGTGGCGGTGTTGTTTTTGTTGTCCGGCTTGTGGCCGGCGCTTGATTTCATGCACCCGGATCTCCCGAAGGGGATTGCCCTTTTGGGGTCGGGTTGTCTGTAAGCTAATCTTTGAAAGCTCAGGGGTCAATCGCTAACCGAAAAATCTCCTGTAAACTCAATTTCATTGTGGAACCTCTCGCTTTACCAACTCTATGGCTTGAAAATAGGCGCGTTCCGGATTTCAGTCACCAATCCACGTTTAAAAGGCTATTTGCATGCGTTCCGCTTTCCAGGTTTATGTTGTGCCCGCCGTGTTTGTATGGCTCTGGAGTACGGGGTTTATTGGTGCCAAGTATGGCTTACCCTACGCTGAACCTTTCACGTTGTTGCTTTACCGGATGCTGTTCACGCTGGCGCTGTTGGGCGTTCTGGCCTTGGTGCTAAAGGTCACCTGGCCGTCGTGGCGCGGGGCAGGGCACACTGCGGTTACCGGTTTGCTGGTGCATGGCTGTTACCTTGGCGGTGTTTATTACGCCATTCAGGGTGGCATGCCGTCCGGGATTACTTCCCTGATTGTTGGGCTGCAGCCGCTGGTCACGGCGTTGGCGGCGGTCGTGATATTACGTGAGTCGATTACTCTGCGGCAGTGGGTGGGTTTGTCGCTGGGATTGCTGGGCGTAAGCCTGGTGCTGATGGAAAAGTTGGGTGGCGGGCCTGGGATAGCGGGCTTTCCCTTGTGGACCTTGGGGTGGGCCATGCTGTCATTGCTCGGTATCTCGGTAGGCACGGTTTACCAGAAGCGCCATGGTGCGAACGTTAACCTGGTGGCAGGGACCTTTATTCAGTACAGCGCCGCTTCGGTGTTTTTCGCGATCGGTGCGTTCGCGCTTGAAACCCGCGAGGTGGTCTGGGACATCCAATTACAGTTGTCCATGGCGTGGCTGGTGTTTGGGGTATCGATCGGTGCCATTCTATTGCTCATGCTGCTGATTCGTCGGGGTGCGGCGTCGCAGGTGGCCAGTCTGTTTTATTTGGTGCCGCCGGTCACCGCGCTGCAAGCCTTTTGGTTGTTCGATGAGCGCCTGGGTGTTTTGGCCATAGCCGGCGGTGTGGTTTCTATCACCGGTGTGGCATTTGCGGTTACGGGGCGCAAGCAACCGGCACACACATAAACGCAATGTTTAACCTGACACGGAGCACGCGGGCTTTTACAGTAGGCCCATGCTGAACGTTTCGAGGGCAATTCCAATGACATGGCGATCGCTGCTACCGCTGTTGACTATCGCGATACTGGTTGGCCTTGGCGGCTGCGCCAGCAATCAGGATCTTGGTACATCAGGCAACAATCGCTGGCAGCCGTCAGAGCGGCCCGCTACCGGTAGTGAAATGGCTGCAGCCCAGCAACTCTGGCAGGTCTTCGAGCGCTATGAAGGCACGCCTTATCGCTATGGAGGCGCGTCTGCCAGTGGTTTTGATTGCTCTGGGTTCATCACCACTGCATACCACGAAGCCATAGGGCGCCGTTTACCCCGCACCACTTATCAGATGCTGGCCGCCGGAGAAAGGGTTCCCCTGGATAACCTGCGCACCGGCGATCTGGTGTTTTTTAATATAAAGGGAAAGGACCAGCACGCCGGCATTTACATGGGCGATGACAGTTTTATTCACGCATCGACTTCGTCCGGCGTTATGCGCTCATCCCTTAATGGCTACTATTGGCGCGGCCGGATCAGTCAGGCTCGAAGATTTTATTAGTCTCCGGTCGGGATGCCGTCAGTTACCCCCTCAATGAATAACGGTGTATTTAAAGCATGAGTGAAGAACAACCGAATAGCCCATTGCACGGAGTGACGCTTGAGAAGATTGTTACCAGGCTGGAACAACATTACGGCTGGGAGGGGTTGGCTCAAAGAATCAACATAAATTGCTTTAAGAGCGATCCGTCGATCAAATCGTCGTTGAAGTTTTTACGCAGAACCCAGTGGGCCAGAGATAAGGTTGAAAACCTTTATATATTAACGTTTTAAGGAAGTCATACGGGGAAGGTGTGACCACAATGGGTGCTGGCGCGCCCGAAAGGGCGGCCAGCGTTTGCGTTTAAAGCTTGGTTACAAAGGTGCGTGCCTGGTACAGGGCCAGGCCACTGAGCACAATAATGACGGCAACGGCGAGCATGTCAGCCCCCGGATAACCCCAGAAATCAGACATAGTGTCTCCTTGGTGAAAATTGTAGGTGGCACCGGCTATCAGGCCAGTGCAGTGTCGCGCATCCGTTGACGACCGAAGTCGTTGAGCTTGAACTTGAACAACACGCGGCCTGCGCCAAAATAGGCTTGATGATCGAGCTCTTCCTCAACGCTTTCGATGATGCCGCTGGAAAACAGGTCAGTCAGTGTGACGCGGGTGTTGCCGCGCCAATAGGCACCGCTAAGACCGTATTCACTCATCACCACATCGGTGATTTGCCAGTCCCAGATGCCGACATGCTGTTGGTCATGGATCAACTGTAGAATGCGGCCTTTCATGTGTAATTTATTCATGGCTTGCTCCAATGATCATGAGTTGGCCGCACTCGCCGTGGCGGTGGACGTTTTGGTGTCGCTTGACACGGCACGGACTACCTCAAGCACGTCGTCGCTTTCCGTGAACATGACAAACCCGCCTATTACGAACAGAGCCAAACCTGCAAGGAAGTTCCAGTCCGGAAATTCGAGGGTGAACGCGGCGAGGAAGATGACGGCAAAAAGCCCGTACAACGCCGCAATCGCCTGCCCTCGCCCAACGCCGATCAGTGGGAAAGACTTGTACCAGGAGACATAGCAGAAGGCGAAACTCACGCCCGCCAGCATCAGCCAGCCTATGACCGCCCAGTTAAATGTGGCGATGACCAGTTCGACAACCGGTTGATCGGTGAAGAGGTAAATCGCGGGTAAAATCAGCAGAACCCAATACAGGACTTCGGCCGTGAACCTTACCGTAATGCCCACATCCGGATCGGCCACATCCAGCCCGCGGCCTGCGATTGCGCCCTCTACGCCCCAGCCAATCGCAGCCATTGCGCCGCCCAGGTAGCCAAGCCAGCCGGCGTCGCCGGTGCCTGTGATTTCAGCAATAATGCCGGGAGCATAGACTGTCACGCCGCCTGCCAGGATGATAAAAATACCCACCGCTGCGCGTTTGGTGATCTTCTCCTGATACCAGAGCCTGGCCAGAGTGGCGCCGATGATGGGGTACATCAGCGCTGAAATGGCCGCGAAGGCCCCGCCGATGTAGCCGATCGCCAAGTAGGAACCAAAGATGGCCATCGGGCCGCCAAATATGGCGCCGATGAAAAACCACTTGGATATATAACGCATCTGCTTGATGGTACGAACGTATTCCCCGAGCTTGCCCAATACCCCGTTCCAGACAAACAGAAAGAACAATACGGCAATGGCGTTGAAGGTGGTCAGCACCGCCGCCGCCAGCAGAAACTGGGCGTTGGTATCGAAGCTCAGGTTAATATACGGCGCTTCAAACCAGACCGCGGACCCTGGCACGTACCAGGCACCCCAGAGCACGGCGGCCCACATGGCCCACATAAAACCCCAGCGTATGCTGCTGGAGGTGAAACGAGACCGAGCCTGGCTCAGGCTTGGTTGATTCATACAGTCTCCTTTTCTGGCTGGGCTTGCTTCACCTTGAGGAAGGCTTCCAGAGAATCGTCCATCGCATCCATCCAGGGCGTATGGTGCACCGGTGCCAGGGTACCCGTCAGCGTGGAGCGGTAGCTCTTATTGCGGTATCCAAGAATGTCCGCCTCCTTGTCGTGTTCCCACTGCTTGAAAATATGGGCAACGGCGGTTACATCGAACGCCGGGTAGTCGGTAGGTTCAAGCAGATCCTGTATGTAGGCGGCCTGAAAATCGATCTCGTCGACGGGATTGGCGAGCTTCAGCTCGCGGGCGACCCATTCACGGCTATCAGCGGCCATGGCGTCGCTTGCCGGCAGTGTTATGCGGCCGAGCATCACATCACGGGCATACCAGGCCTGGGCGTCGAACATGTTAAAGGTGTAGTACTGGTCCTGCATGCCAAGGAATATAAGCTTCGGGTTGGCTAAGGAAACGATCCCCTTGTACAAACCTTCCGGGTACATCCGGTTGCGCGTGGTCAGCGTCAGTTCGTTGGGTAGGAAAGGGAAGTGATGCTGGTATCCGGTACACAGAATGATCGCGTCGACTTTTTTGCTGGTGCCATCCTTGAAATGGGCCGTTTTGCCGATCACTTCGGTGAGCAACGGCACTTCGGTGAAAGACTCCGGCCACTCGAAGCCCATGGGCTGTGAGCGATAGCTGAAGGTGACCGATTTGGCGCCGTACTTGTGGCACTGCGTGCCTATGTCTTCTGCGGAATAGCTGCTGCCGATCAGCAAAAGATCTTTACCTTTGAACTCGCAAGCGTCGCGGAAATCGTGGGCGTGCAGCACACGGCCGGGAAACTGCTCCAGACCTTCAAAATAGGGCACATTAGGGGTCGAAAAGTGCCCGGTAGCAACGATGACATGGTCGAACTCGTCGGTGCTCAGTTCGTCTTGCTTTAAGTCCCGCACCGTAACCGCGAACTTGCCGGTGGCTTCGTTGTGGTCAACCCAGTGCACCGCGGTGTTAAAGCGGATGTACTGTCGTACATTGCTCTTGGCCACACGGCCCATAATGTAGTCGCGCAGCACGGCGCGGGGCGGGTAAGACGGGATAGGACGACCGAAATGTTCTTCGAAACTGTAATCCGCGAACTCCAGACATTCCTTGGGACCGTTTGACCATAAATAGCGGTACATGCTGCTGTGCACGGGCTCGCCATAGGCGTCCAGGCCGGTGCGCCAGGTGTAGTTCCAAAGACCGCCCCAGTCGCTCTGTTTTTCGTAGCATACGATTTCGGGGATATCTGCACCGGCGTCGCGGGCGGCTTCAAAAGCACGTAATTGGGCCAAGCCGCTTGGGCCTGCACCTAGAATGGCAATTTTAAAACTCATAATAATTCCTGTTTAGAACGTTGTATCGAGCACAGGCAAGAGCGGCCAGGGCGACAACTGGAAGCGAAAAAGGGCTCAGCTTTGACCGGTAACGATCGATCCGCGAGGTTTCGCAATGAGACACACCAAATTCGGATTAACCGATGGCGGAATAGGATGTAGACAGCAACTGTCGGAGGCGACAGAGGGTCAGGAGTGGGCAGACCACTGATCTGAGTGCGAGATGTCGAGAAAACGCCGGAGGGAAGCGCTCGGATGGCTAAGGCATAAGAAAAATGCTTGGTAACTCGCACGTCAGGGGGGCACCTTAGCACATTTAGAGCCTCGGCGTTTTTGTTGGGTGGCCGTTTAAGCCTGAGAAGCTAAAGTTATCTTTCACGATGCCGATACGTTGCTGACAGAACAGGCATTTCCGTATTGACCCGAGCTGGATCTCTAGGTTAAATGTCCTGCCTGTATACGCCACAACCATAACAACATTGGAGATTCCACTGTGAAGTTCAACTTGTCCTGGCGCCAGAAGTTCCGGATGCTCATCGTCGTAACACTGACTGGCTTGACCATTATCGCCGGGGCCATTTTCTGGGGATTAGAGGCTGTTTCATCCTCTTATGAGTCTGTCTATCAGATATCACGCTATGAAACCAGCGCGAGTAATCTTGTTACTAAATTGAACGCGGTTGAAAAACAACTCAACACGCTCTCCGGGGACGACCAGAGCGAGCCGCTGGCGAAGCTGAATGAGCTGACATCAGACGCCAAAGCACTGCAACGCCAGGCAAGTCAGCTGAACGACCCAGGCACTATCCGCTTTGCGGAATCCATCTATACGGAAGCCGAGCGTTATGTAACGCTGCGTCGGGAATGGCTGCGGCAGATGAGCGTACTCGGCTTGTCTGACGCCACCGGGATTCGCCAGGAACTCGCTGTTGTTATGACAGAACTGCAGTCACTGTCATTCAGCCTGATTGATGAGGCTGTTAGTGAAGTCGAGAGCACATCGAGTAAGTACATTAATACTCGTGATCCCGCACTGTCGGAAGTTTCAAACCGAGCCATTGAGGTGCTGGAAAATATTATTGAAAAGCACGATTGGAAAAGCATCGTGATTGGGGAAGTTACGAGTCTGTACCGTACTGTATTTGATCGGACTGATGTGCTTCTGCAGCAAATTGCCATCACTTCAAACAGCGCGGAAAAAGCTGGCGACAACCTTCAACAGCAAGTTATAACGCAAAATGAGGCTCTGCAATCCGGTCTTATTGCGCGCACCCTGCTAAGCGCTGAAAACGCCAAAGTGTCGGCCAAAATGGTCAGCATTGGTTCTATTTTACTGTTTGCGCCTTTTTTGGTCCTGGTGCTATTTCTTACCTCGCGGGCTCTGGTTAGCCAGCTCAACCGGGTGGTTGAATTGTTGTCACGGGTGTCAGAGGGCGACTTAACCAAGAAACTGTCACTCGGCAATAACCCAAACGACGAATTCAACACTCTGGGCAAAGCAACGAATCAGATGATCGACAACATCGGCGTGCTGATGAAAGAGTCCATCGCAGGCACGCGGGATCTGATCGAGGTTCATCACGAGCTTGAAAAAACCATGGTTCGACTGACGCAAAACAACGAAATAGTTGAATCACAAACTATTTTGGCGGCCACGGCCAGTCAGCAAATATCCGTCACCCTGAACGACGTGGCCGAACGCACCTCTCAGGTCGGTGTTGCTACCCAAGCCGCCAACGAGTCTGCGCAATCCGGGGCCCGGGTGGTTGAAGACAGCGTGACCTCAGTGCGCCTGTTGTCAGGCGTGATTCAAGATACCCATGGCCATGTCAAACTGCTTACCCAGGCCAGCGCCAAAGTCACGGGCATTATTGGCGTTATCAACAGTCTGGCTGACCAAACCAATCTGCTGGCGTTAAACGCTGCGATTGAAGCGGCGCGGGCGGGTGATGCTGGGCGTGGTTTTTCAGTGGTGGCTGACGAGGTTCGTACCCTGGCGCAAAAAACCGTTGCTGCCACCACCAACATTGTCGGCATTATTGACGAGCTCAACATGCAAACCACTAGTATGGACACGCTGGCTAATAACGGGCTAAAAATCGCGAAAGAAGGCGAGCACCATGCGTCGCAGATTGCAGATGCTATGGGAGGAGTGGCTCAGTCGATTGTTACCTTGAACTCGGAAATGGATCAGGTTGTTGTCGCCGTTGAGGAAATTTCCGTTACTACAGACGACATTGCGCAAAAAATGGAAGAAATTCGCGGTCAAAGTGTCGAAACACACGCCATTGGTGCTGAACTTGGCAGGCAAAATCAACGTTTGGCCGAGCATGCCAACGTGATTGCCGAAAGTACGCGGCGCTTCAATGTCTAGCCAGTTGGGGTCCGGTGCAGAGGGGCCCAACTGGTTTCGTTTTTGATGTTTTGTGATTGGGTGAAAAGCCAGTTTTGCGAGTGTTCAGATAGAGTGATTCTGGAAGCGTTTTTCCGTTACAGCGAAAATCCGCCATCCACCGCAATGGCCTGACCGGTAACGTGGGCGGCGCTGGCTAAATACACCGCAAGTTGTCCCATGTCTTCTGGCGTTTGGGCTTCGCCCTGTGGGAGCAGTGTTTTTTGGTGACGCTCCCACGACTCTTCTTCCGATTCGCCGTCTTGGGCCCAGGCCGCTGACAAGCCATCTGGCCCGCGCCACATGCCAGTTCCGACAATGCCAGGGCATAATGCGTTAACAGTCACGCCTTCAGCTGCGACTTCCTTGGCAACAGCGTTGGTAAAACCAATGACTGCGAATTTCGAGGCGGAATAATGGGACAGATTCGGAAAGCCGACCTTACCCGCGATAGACGCGATATTAATGATGCGCCCGAATTTGCGCGGCCGCATAACCGCCAGTTCGGCCTGGGTACACAGAAATACGCCGCGGGCGTTAACATCCATCACACGGTCCCAAGCGTCCGCAGACAGTTCAGCGACAGGGTGTATGCTCAGAATGCCGGCGTTGTTTACGGCAATGTCGATAGGCCCCATCTGCTCCTCGGCCTGTTGCACCATTTTATTAATTGAATCCGGGTCCGTAACGTCCACTTCCAGCGCTAAGCTTCTGCGCCCCAATTGCTGGACTTTTTCTGCGGTTTGCCTGGCAATGTTAATGTCCAGATCTGCCGCCACAACATTGGCCCCAGCCTCCGCCAGTGACATAGCGATACCCTGTCCAATACCTCGTCCGGCACCCGTAATTAACGCTGTTTTTCCTTCCAGAATCATACCTTTTCCTCTATTTAGCCTGGGGCGTTTGTTTTTGCCCGTTGATGAACATGTGCGGCTATATATATGACGCGAAAAATCAACGCACAAAGCGGCAGCACTATTCCAACCTAGCTGGCAAAGACGCTGCGCGCCACCGCGTGGGGATAAATTGAGCGTGATTTGGCACAGATCTGTTTTCAGCGAATCGAGATTTCTGTTGTTCGCAATAAAACGTAAGACGGACAATGTCCCGAAGTTGCACTAGG
Source organism: Marinobacter sp. M1C (assembly GCF_023314135.1). NCBI lineage: Bacteria > Pseudomonadati > Pseudomonadota > Gammaproteobacteria > Pseudomonadales > Marinobacteraceae > Marinobacter > Marinobacter sp. M1C. The sequence goes on along the minus strand of NZ_CP092289.1, from coordinate 3,543,366 downwards.
ATATAGGTAGTATTCATCCAGTTCATCGGTTTAGCTGAAGGATATCCCTATATGAAGATCGGTATTCCAAAGGAAATTTACACAGACGAGCGACGGGTTGCGGCAACGCCACCCTCGGTTCACAAACTGATTGGGCTGGGCTATCAGGTCACGATTGAATCTGGGGCAGGCGCGGCCGCCCATTATCACGATTCCGCTTATGAGGCCGTTGGTGCGACCATTGCAGCGGATGCTGGCTCGGTGTGGAGCGATGCTGATTTCATCTTGAAAGTTCGCGCACCCATGGAAAATCCGGCGCTGGGTAAGCACGAAGCTGATCTGATGAAGGAAGGTGGTTTTCTGGTCAGTTATATCTGGCCGGGGCAGAACTCTGAGCTTCTGGAAAAGCTTGCCGCCCGTAAGGTGACTACTTTCGCTATCGACAGCCTGCCGCGAATCAGCCGGGCCCAGAAGATGGATGCGCTAAGCGCCATGGCGAACATTGCCGGGTACCGCGCGGTGGTGGAGGCGGCCAGTCACTTTGGGCGTTTCTTTACCGGGCAGATGACGGCCGCAGGAAAAGTGCCGCCGGCCAAGGTGATGGTGATCGGTGCTGGTGTAGCGGGCCTTGCGGCTGTGGGCGCTGCCAACAGCTTGGGGGCGATTGTGCGGGCGTTCGACACCCGGCTGGAAGTGAAAGAACAGATTGAAAGTATGGGCGCCGAATTCCTGCAATTAGATTTTGGCGAGGAGGAGGGCAGCGGCACCGGCGGTTATGCCAAGCAGATGAGCGACGAGTTCATCAAGGCAGAGATGGCGCTGTTCGCGGAACAAGCTAAAGAAGTCGACATTATTATTACCACCGCTCTTATTCCCGGCAGGCCCGCACCCAAACTGATTACCGCGGACATGGTGAAATCCATGAAACCTGGCAGCGTGATTGTCGATCTGGCCTCCGAGCGTGGCGGCAACTGTGAACTGACTGAACCCGGCAAAATCGTCGAGAAGCATGACGTTACGCTGATTGGCTACACAGACCTGCCAAGCCGTATGGCTAAAGTCGCCAGTGACCTTTACGCCACCAACCTGTTTCACCTTTTAAGTGAGCTGACACCGGAGAAAAACGGCCAGCCGCAGGTGAATATGGAAGACGATGTTATCCGTGGCCTGACCGTGGTGCTGGATTCAGAAATAACCTGGCCACCGCCGCAACCGCACACGCCGGTCAGCCCCAAGGCTGCGCCTGGCACCGAAGAGCCTTCAGCAGAACAGAAGGCGGCAGCACGCAAAGAGTCGGAGCGTCGTAGCCTTATTAGTAAGGGCGTTGTGCTGATTATCACCATTGCGGCGCTTTACGGCATTGGCGCTTACGCACCGGATAGCTTTTTGAGGCACTTCACTGTGTTTGTATTGGCCTGCTTTATTGGCTGGCAAGTTGTCTGGAACGTAACGCCTTCTTTGCACACACCCTTGATGAGTGTGACCAACGCCATCAGCGGCATTATTGTAATTGGTGCGATATTGCATCTGGCCCAGGCGGAAAATGTTGCGGTCGGGATTATGGCGTTTGTGGCGGTGCTGATTGCCAGCATCAACGTAGGGGGCGGCTTCCGGGTTACCCATCGCATGCTTAAAATGTTCCGCCGCTAGGAGGCACCCGCTATGAGTTCAGGACTTGTGAGTGTGGCCTATGTGGTCGCCAGCGTACTGTTTATTCTCAGCCTTGGAGGTTTAAGCCACCAGGAATCATCGCGCCGCGGCAATCTTTACGGGGTTACCGGCATTCTTATCGCGCTGGTGGCTACAGTGGCCAGCGTCAGTGATAGCGGGCTTGTCGCTATTGTGATTGCGGTGCTAGTGGGTGCCAGTATTGGCATTGTTATCGCCGACAAGGTGGAAATGACCCAGATGCCACAATTGGTGGCGTTGCTGCACAGCTTTGTAGGCTTGGCTGCGGTGTTGGTGGGTTTCTCTGGCTACATCGAGCCGTTGATACAAACGACCGGGGCCGAGCACACCATTAAGCTGGTGGAGGTGTTTTTAGGTGTGTTTATTGGCGCCATTACGTTCACGGGTTCACTGATTGCGTGCGGCAAACTGGACGGCCGTATCGACAGCAAAGCTCTAACGCTGCCAGGCCGGCACTTGATGAATCTGGCGGCGCTGTTAGCGTCGGTGCTGTTGGGCGCCTGGTTCCTGGGTACCGACAGCATGGCGCCGGGCGTTATTGCACTGGTACTGATGACGCTGATTGCCGCCGCTTTGGGTGTGCATTTAATCATGGCCATTGGCGGCGCCGACATGCCGGTGGTGGTTTCGATGCTCAACAGCTATTCCGGCTGGGCCGCTGCGTCTATCGGTTTCATGCTGGGCAATGACCTGCTGATCGTAACCGGCGCGTTGGTCGGCAGCAGCGGCGCGATCCTCAGTTACATCATGTGCAAAGCGATGAATCGGTCGTTTGTCAGCGTAATTTTGGGTGGCTTCGGTCAAACCAGCACGAGCTCTGCCGCCGCTGGGCCTGATCAAACAGCTTTGGAAGCCAATATTGAGGAGGTATGCGAGGAGCTGCGCAACGCCGATTCGGTGATTATCGTACCGGGTTACGGTATGGCCGTAGCTCAGGCCCAGAACGGGGTCAGCGAGATGACCAAGCTGTTGAAAGCGCGCGGAACAACGGTGCGCTTTGGTATTCATCCGGTTGCCGGCCGCTTGCCCGGGCACATGAACGTACTGCTGGCAGAAGCGAATGTGTCTTACGATATTGTTCTGGAGATGGACGAAATTAACGCCGATTTTCCGCAGACCGACGTGGTGCTGGTTATTGGCGCCAACGACACGGTGAACCCGGCCGCAGCAGAAGATCCTGGTAGCCCCATTGCGGGGATGCCGGTGCTCGAGGTTTGGAAAGCACGGCAAGTGGTTATCCTTAAACGCGGAATGGCAACGGGTTATGCCGGGGTGGAAAATCCATTGTTCTTCAAGGACAACTCCCGCATGCTTTTTGGCGACGCGAAAGACAGCATCGACAAGCTGGTGAGTGCTTTGCGGGCCTGAGGAGTGTGAGCAAGCGGCTGCTTACCGGCAAAGTAAGCGAGCCGCTAGATGAACAGAAAGGGCCGAATATTTCGGCCCTTTTTTCACTATTGTGCAGTTAGGATGAACTTTTCCCAGCGTCTCGCGATCGCCAAAAGCGGGCAATGGCCGGTTTAGCACTTACGCCATGAACCATTATGGAAAGTGCGATCACAACCAGGGTCAGGTGCATCAACTCAAGTGCCACATTCTCTGGTAATCCGTGCTGGATCGCGTACATCAGATAGTATAGCGAGCCAATGCCGCGCACCCCGAACCAACTTGCCATATTGCGCAGGTCCATCGGCGCCTTGCTCCCTAGCAAGCCCAGATGAACGCTGACGGGGCGAGCAATAAAGAACAGAAAAGCGGCGAAACCAACGGCCCGCCAACTCCACGAGTCCCAGAAAAGCGACCCGCCAATCAACAACACCAGCACAATTTCCGCAAGCTTCTCCAAGTGTTCGTTAAAGACCAGGGAGCTTTGATGGATGTGAACGATGGCATGAGGTTCAACCGTTTCAGTAGCCTCTCCGAAGGTCACAGACGAGTAGCTTTGCATGAAGTCGGCATGCTTCACCTCGGTATGGCGCAACGCTACTGCGGCACTGAATACTGCCAGAAAGCCCCAGGCACCCACCAACAAACTGAGACCATAGGCAAAGGCAAGCAGGCCCAAACCCAGAAAGTTTTCCAGCAACTCCGAATGGGTAAACGTTTTACGGGTTGTATGGACAACCCAACCGACACCACAACCCGCCATAATACCAATACCGATACCCGCGCCACTGGCCCAGATTACATCCACGGCCAGCCAGCGCCAGCCGTTATCGCCAAGATCGTGCAGCCCCAGTAAGCCCAGGCCCAGCATCACGAAAGGAAAAGCGCTGCCGTCGTTCATACCCGCCTCGGAGGTTAAGGCAAAACGTAATCGGTCGGGGTCGTTGGCGTGACGCGTTTGCACTTCGGTTGCCAGCACTGGGTCCGTGGGCGCCACCACTGCCCCAAGTAACACGGCGGCACCAAGCGGTAAACTGAGCCAGTAATAACCAAAGAGCGTTACAAGACCAACCGTTATCGCCATGGACACAACCGCCAGCCGCAGAGGCGTACGCCATCGCGCAAAATTAACCGGTACCGGCATTTTTGCGCCGGCGCAGTACAGTGAAATAAGCACCGCTATTTCAGTCAGCAGCTCCATCAGCGCTGACTCTTCCAACGGATTGAAATGAAACAGGCGAAAGCCCATCGGCCCGACAACGGCACCGATAACCAGATAAACGATGGCTGACGTGACGGGAATCGTATTGATGTAGGACGCTGTGAAGCCCACCACCAGCAACAGCGAGCCAACCAATATAAACCAGGTGGCGGTGGTCATGTGTAACCCTGTGGTGGCGTGTTGAAGAGAGAGACGTGTGCTCAGTATTACCCGTTGCAAGATAAATATGGCGCCGAGCATACTGGTACGTCAAGTAATGTTAGAGGCTTGCCTACTGCCGCCTTTTCAGTGCGCCTTTCAGGGTTCTCAGATTTTGTGGAAATGATGGAACTCAAGCATTATGAACCCCTGCTGATTGTCGGTTAGGGCCTTAGGCGCCATGATGACGGTATTACTAACACAAGGTGAGTTTATGGCATTGCGATACTGGGTAGTTCTGACGATTTTGATTGGCAGTGTCGTCGCGTTGTTGCCCGGCATATACGTACGTTTGGCGGCGAATGACCCGCACATGACGGGCGCGCTGCTGGGTGGCATGGCCGCCGCTGCGGCAACTGCGCTGGGTACGATTCCCGCGGTTTTAGCGCGCCAGCTTTCGCAGCGCCTCATCGATACCCTAATGGGGTTTGGTGCCGGGGTTATGCTGGCAGCAACGTCGTTTTCATTGATTATACCGGCACTGAATACTGCCGCTGATCAGGGCGCAGGTTCGTGGCTGGCAGGGGGCATTGTTGGCGGCGGTATCATACTGGGCGCTTTGGGTTTGTTGATGATTGAGCGGGTTGTGCCCCACGAGCACTTTGTCAAAGGCGTCGAAGGTGGCGCCAGCGCTGAAGTTAATATCGAGCGGGCAACAAGGCTTAAACGTGTTTGGCTCTTTGTTGCAGCAATCGTGTTGCACAACTTTCCTGAAGGCATGGCGATTGGTGTTTCATTTGCCGGGCCTGACCTGGTCGGTGCCAAGGCCCTGGCGATTGGCATTGCGATACAGGATATTCCCGAAGGATTTGTGGTGGCTTTGGCCTTGATGAGCGTTGGCTACAGCAAAGGATTGGCCCTTGGTGTAGGTGTTCTTTCCGGTTTGGTGGAACCCGTTGCGGCTATGTTGGGCGTAGCGTTGATCGGCTTTTCTGTTCACTTATTACCCTGGGGCTTAGCCATGGCCGCAGGCGCCATGCTGTTTGTGATCAGTCATGAAATTATTCCCGAATCCCATCGCGCCGGTCATGAAAGCTGGGCAACGGGTGGGCTTATCATAGGGTTTGTGCTGATGATGCTTCTTGACACGGCGCTTTGAGCGCCAAGCTTCTGATCAGCAATTCATTAGGATCATAGATGACCGTTGTTCTTACTCTACACGCTCTTCTGGTTCTGGCGTTTACAGCCCGAATTCTGCTGCGCGATGACTTATTACCCCCTGGGCGCCTAGCGTGGTTTATTGTTTTGAACGTGGTGCCTTACTTTGGCAGTGCCGTTTATTTTCTGTTTGGCGAGATTGATATTGGCAATCGCGCCAAGAAGCGCCATGGTGAAATTTTCGATGAAATAAGCGCAAAAGCGGCACACTTCATGGGAAGCGCGGCAGACGTGAACAGGCTGATTGACCCCATTTACCGTCCGGCATTTCGTTACGCGGGTTCCATCAACGGGTTTTATACCCTGGACGGCAATGCCGCCGAACTGATGGCGGATGGCGATGCTACACGGGCGCGCCTGGTCGCGGATATCGATGCGGCCACCCGTCATGTGCATGTGCTGTATTACATCTGGCTGGATGACAATACCGGCAGTGATGTGGCCTCCGCCTTGATTCGGGCTGCGCAGCGAGGGGTGACCTGTCGTGCGATGGCCGACGGGCTGGGTTCCCGCGCATTGATAAAATCCAGGGTTTGGCAGCGAATGAATGCGGCCGGTGTTCAGTTGGCCGTGGCGTTGCCGTTCAGAAACATTGTACGCACCATTCTGACCAGTCGCCTTGACCTGCGTAACCACCGAAAGATCACGGTGATTGATGGGTGTATCACCTATTGTGGTAGCCGGAATTCTGCAGATCCTGAGTTTCGACCAAAAGCGAAGTACGGCCCCTGGGTGGATATCATGCTGCGATTTGAAGGCCCGGTGGTAGCGCAGAATCAACTGTTGTTCGCCAGCGACTGGATGCAGGCCACCGGTGAATCCCTAAACGGAATTGAGCTTAAGGCTGAGCCTATTAAGGAAGGATTTCCGGCGCAGGTGATGGGGGTGGGGCCCACGGAGCGTCGCGGAGCAACGCCACAGTTGTTTGCCAACCTGATTGCCATTGCCGAAACCGAACTGACCATTTCCACGCCCTATTTTGTTCCCGACGCAACGCTTCTGGATGCGCTTTGTGCTGCAGCCCACCGAGGTGTTGCGGTTACGCTGATTTACCCCAAGGTGAACGACAGCTGGATCGTCTCTGCCGCCAGTCGAAGCTATTATCATCGGCTACTCGATGCGGGTTGTTGCATCCATGAATTCAAGGGTGGGCTGCTGCACGCGAAGACTCTGACCATCGACGGATGTGTCAGCCTGATTGGCTCCTCTAATCTTGATTTACGCAGCTTTGACCTGAACTACGAAAACAACATACTGCTGCGCGACGAGGCCGTCACCATGGCCATTCGCGAGCGACAGAAAATTTATATTGGCCGCTCCGAACAGGTGGTACTGGCTACAGTGCTTGCCTGGCCCTACTACCGGCGAATCTGGAATAATGTGATCGCAACCATCGGTCCGGTGCTGTAGATAAGAATAGGTAGCGCACTTAGTACTTGAACCCCAGCTTATGACCGCTTAAGCTCCTGTAAATAAAAAAATAAGGAGAATATCAATGCTTGATAGAGCCGCCCGGCCAATGGTAAGTCTGGTTGATAAGTACCTGCCAGACCCGTACATCTTTGTAATCATCCTAACCTTGGTCTCTTTCGGTGCCGCTATGGCGTTTGAAGGCCATGGCCCAATGGCCGTTATCGAAATGTGGGGTGACGGTTTCTGGAGCCTGCTCACCTTCTCGATGCAGATGCTGCTTGTTCTGGTGACAGGGTTCATGTTGGCGAGCACGCCGCTTGTTCGGGGAATACTGAACCGCGTTGCCGCGCTTGCCAGTACGCCGGGCCAAGCCATTGTTCTGGTCACTTTCGTAGCGCTTATTGCGAGCTGGATTAACTGGGGGTTCGGCCTGGTTGTAGGCGCTCTTTTTGCCAAGGCACTCGCCCGGCACGTCAGGGTTCATTATCCGCTATTGATCGCAAGCGCCTACTCCGGCTTTATTGTGTGGCACGGAGGCCTTGCCGGCTCAATTCCGCTGGTTATCGCCACCGAAGGACACTTTAGCCAGGATATTATTGGCGTTATTGATTCTAGCGAAACCATCTTTGCATTCTTCAATCTTGCCATCATCGGGGCGCTGTTTATTGTTGTTCCGCTGGTTAACCGCCTGATGCTGCCGAAAGAAGAAGACAGCGTGTACGTAGACCCAGCGGTGCTGAATGACGAGCCAGATACCAGCGTTTCTATAAAACGCCCGGCCGATCATCTTGAAAACAGCAGGGTACTGGCCTGGCTGATTGGCTTCAGCGGCCTGGCGTTTATTTTTCAGTACTTTATGGACGGCGGTGGTTTGAACCTGAACATCGTCAACTTCATGTTCCTGTTCCTGGCGGTTATTCTGCACCAGACGCCTAAACGCTTACTGGATAGCCTGCACGAAGCGGTCAAAGGCGGTTCGGGTATTGTGATTCAGTTTCCGTTCTACGCCGGTATTATGGGCGTAATGACGGCTTCGGGCCTTGCCGCCAGTATTTCATCCGGCTTTGTGTCCATCGCTACAGCCGAAAGCCTGCCGTTCTGGAGCTTCATCAGCGCCGGGTTGGTGAACATATTTGTTCCCTCCGGCGGCGGGCAGTGGGCTGTGCAGGCGCCTGTTATGTTGCCTGCAGCTCAGGAACTTGGCGCAAGCATTCCGCGAGTGGCCATGGCCGTTGCCTGGGGCGATGCATGGACTAACCTCTTGCAGCCTTTCTGGGCATTACCGGTTTTGGCCATTGCAGGGCTTAAAGCCAAGGACATTATGGGATACTGCCTGATGCTGCTGATTATCACCGGCGTGATTATCAGCGTGGGCCTTACCTGGCTATAAAGACCTGTGGTGACAACCCGGGGGATGTTGGCCCCGGGTTTCCTTTTTTGGTTTATAGAAAAACGACGTATACATGTGCCCCTAAAACTTACCTAGCTTGCGCCTATGAAAAGCACGTTATATTCCTATCGGTTTCAACCCGCCAAGGTTCGCTCCGAGCTCATGCGGATGCTCCCCATCTCCCTTTTTGTGGTGGCGTTTGGTGCTGCGTTTGGTTTGGCGGCGGTGCAGAAAGGGTTGACCCCTTTAGACACCATTCTGATGAGCACCCTGATGTTCGCCGGGGCATCGCAGTTTGCCGCGATCGACATGTGGGGAGCGGAAGTGTCTGTTATCCCGGTTATGGTCGTGGTGTTTGCCATCAACTCCCGGCATTTGCTGATGGGCGCGTCGCTTTATCCCATGTTAAAAGACGTTTCACCCGCCAAACGCTATAGCCTGCTTCTGGTTCTTACTGACGCCAACTGGGCCGTAGCCGCTCAGGATTACCAAAGAGGTAATCGCAACCTGGAGGTCATTCTGGGCGGTGGTCTGGTGCTTTGGCTGGCTTGGATTGTGGGCACCTGGTTAGGCGTCTACTTTGGCGGGCTGTTGCAGAACCCGAAGAACCTGGGGTTAGACATGGTTTTGGGCTGCTTTCTGCTGGCCATGGCTTTAGGCGGGAAGAAGAGCCCGCGTATTCTTGTTGCCTGGGCGTTGGCGGCGCTGGCGTCGTTAGCCGCGTGGAAATGGCTGCCCGCCAACACCCATGTCGTCGCAGGCGCCGTTGCTGGCGGTGTGGTCGGGTTCTTCTGGCTCGAGAAAAAACCGGGCAGCAATAATGCCGGGGAGGCGCCTTCGTGACCATTGAAACCACCACAAGCGGCGTTATGGTGCTGATACTGATCATGGCCCTGGTGACCCTGGCCACCCGTTTTGGCGGCGTGTTTATTATGTCCTTCGTGCGGATAAGCCCTCGTATAGAGAGTTTTATCAACACCATGGCCAGCTCTGTGCTTATCGCCATCATCGTGCCTATGGCATTCGAGGGCGATGCAGGAGCGTTTGCAGCCTTGTCGGTGACGGCCGTTACTATGCTCATCCTTCAAAAACCGTTGCCAGCGATTGCGGCTGGTGTCTTCGCCGCAGCTGTTGTGCGGTATCTGTTTTGACGAATCGCCATGTTTAGCGCTTAGTCTGATAAAAAGCTATCGGAACTGCGCGCCGCTTCCCCGTTTCACACTCTGCTTTATTCAGGAATAGCATTGATAAATTTCATAATGAAATTCATTTATTTCATTATGAAATTATTTCTTACATTTCGGGTTATGCTTACTCGGTTTCTACATACAATAAAGCACATATTTTTCAGTTGGTTACGCGTATTTTAGTCGTTTTTGTAGGAGTTGGCACCGCCTTTGCTCTGAATGATTTAAAAGCCCCGTTGCAAAGGGCAACAATAATTCATTCGACAACAGTGTGCTGACTGAACATGACCAAACCTCTGGAAGGCGTTCGGATCCTCGATCTAACGCATATGCTGTCTGGCCCCTACGCGGGAATGCTCCTTGCTGATTTGGGGGCCGACACCATAAAGGTAGAGCCTCTTAAGGGTGAGGGCACTCGCGCCCTTCTCGCCAAAGACCCCCAAAACTCTCACAACGGTCAGGGCGCCTACTTTATAACGCTCAACCGAAACAAGAAAAGCGTTTGTATTGATCTGAAAACCGAGAGCGGTCTTAACACCTTCTACGATCTTGTTCGCGACGCAGACATCGTTCTGGATAACTTTTCCGCCGGTGTCCCGACCAAACTTAAAATCGGTCACACACATCTCTCAGAAATAAATCCCCGCATTATTACCTGCTCTATTACCGGATTCGGTCAGGATGGCCCCAACTTCAGCCGGCCGGCATTTGACCTGGTGGTTCAGGGTATTGGCGGTGGCATGTCCATTACGGGTCATGATAAGGAACACCCCGCGCGTTCGGGTGTTCCCATTGGTGACCTTGGTGGTGGCATGTTCGCAGCTATGGGTATTCTTGCGGCGCTGCAGTCACGGAATGCCAAAGGTTATGGCCAGCACGTGGATATATCCATGCTGGATTGCCAGGTCAGCATGCTGAATTACATGGCTACCATGCATTTTCTCAGCGGTAATAATCCCACGCCCATTGGTAACGGCCATTTTGTTCATGTGCCCTATGACTCGTTCAGAACCCGTAATGGTTTTGTGATCATCGCGGTTATTTTTGACAGTTTCTGGGACAGCCTGGTCGAGTTGCTCGGCATTGATGAGCTTCGTGACCCGAAATATAAAACTCAGCCGGGTCGTTTTGCCGACAAGCACAAAATCAACGGAATTCTTTCCGAACTGCTGCAAACCAACACCACAGAGCATTGGGTTGAGCAACTCTCCAGTGCTCGCATTCCCTGCGGGCCGGTTAACAAATTCTCTGATGCCCTGACAGACCCTCAAGTACTGTTCCGCAAAATGGTTGTAGACATACCCCAGTCAGATGGCGGTGTGGTTAAAGCGCCAGGCAACCCCATCAAGCTCAGCGTTGACTCCTCGGATTCCTTCACCGCGCCACCCTTGTTGGGGCAGCACACGGAGGAAGTACTCAGATCACTCGGTTACAGCGATCAGCGCATAAACGAGTTAAAGGCCAGTAAGGCCGTCGGGTAACGGGAGGACGCAGCATGAAAATTCGTATTAATGAAGTAGGCCCCCGCGACGGGCTGCAAAGCCAGGGTAAAACGTTATCGGTTGAGAGCAGGTTGTCGCTGATCCAGGCACTGGTGAATGCGGGACTGAAAAACGTCGAAGCAGGCAGTTTTGTGTCACCGAAAGCAGTGCCGCAAATGGCGGGTACGGATGATCTGTTTGCGCGGCTTCCAGAGCGAAACGCGGTGCGTTACGCCGGTCTTGTGCCGAATATGAAAGGCTATGACCTTGCGGTTGCGGCCGGCGCAAATGTGGTGAATGTTGTTCTTTCTGTGACTGAAACCATGAATCAGAAAAACATTCGCATGTCTCTGCCGCAGACCGTTGAAGTTTGCACGGCAATTATTGAGCGCGGCCGGGGTGAGGGAGTCGAGGTTCAGGCTTATCTGGCGGTGGCATTCGAGTGTCCGTTTGAAGGGTTGGTTGAACCAGCGGTTGTTGCGCGGTTTGCCAAACTTGTGGAACAGGCCGGGGCAAGCAAGATCATTATTGCCGACACCATTGGTGCTGCAAATCCTGAACATGTTCGTCGTCTGCTCAGTGCAGTCATCAGCGAAGTGGGTTCGGACATTTTGTCCTGTCATTTCCACGATACTCGGGGCATGGCGTTAGCCAATATAACGGCGGCTTTGGACCACGGCGTACGGGAATTCGACACCTCTATTGGTGGTCTTGGCGGGTGTCCTTTCTCGCCGGGCGCCACCGGCAATGTGGCCACCGAAGATGTGGTGTTGTTACTCAACAGTATGGGCCATGAAACGGGAATTAATCCCCTCGATCTCATCCCGGTTGTAAGTCTGGCCGAACAGCTAACCGGCACGCCTCTGGGCGGGAAAAGTTTCCGCTGGCTCAGTCAGCAGTTGTCAAAGGCTTCTGCCGCGGGGATGTCTCATGGTGGGTAAAGTCTTGGGTTTTGCAGCGCAAATAGCGCCCTGGGCGATCGTCGGTGGGTTGGCTTACGCAGCGGCGTTCATCAAGCCCGGTGTCGAAGCTTTGCCGTTGCCGCAACCGCTTAACGAGCCTCGCGATCTTTTTTATGACGTCAGTGAATCTGCACCCGGCAAGTTTTGGTTCGCGGGTAATAGCGGCCTGATTCTCGAAGGTGGACAAACGATAGACCAATGGCAACGCCACATCATGTCAGAACCGGTGAATCTCCAGGGTATTGCTTCTTCTACCGATGGAACGGTGCTGGCGGTTGGCAATTCCGGTTGGACGTTTCGTCATAACGGCGGTGGAGAATGGACACCGCACCACCTGCCTGTTTCCGACATTGCAGGAAAGTTGATCGAAGTGACCTGGCAGGACGGCTACTTCTGGGTGATCGGCGAGATGGGTGCCATTTTCCGTACCGACGCCGCAGCTACTGAGTGGGAAGACCTCAGTATTAAGGGCGATGTGGCACTTAATGATATTGCCAGAACAGAAAATGGTGAGCTATGGATCACCGCTGAATTTGGCACGCTTTATCACTCTGTTGACCAAGGCGATAGTTGGGAAAGCCAGGAGCTCGGTTACGAAAGCCTGCGCTCCCTGGCATTTTCTGGAACCCAAGGCGTCATCGTGGGCAACGGTGGGGTGATTTTTCGCACAGACGATTCCGGCTTGAACTGGGTGGAGGTATCGTCACCCACAACAGAGCATCTTTACGATGTGATCAACGACGATGGGCGCTGGCTGGCTACCGGTAACGGCGGCGCTCTTCTGAGCTCACAAGAGGGTGAACGCTGGAATCTGCTCTCTCCCGACGGTTTCGCAGATGGCTATCACACGCGCCTATTAGCGACAGAAAACGGTGTTCTTATTGCCGGGCAGTCAATCGGCTTACTGTCTGGAGAGCGTTGGATGAGCTTACCTGATTCGCTGGCAGGAGGGCGCTGATCATGATTACTCAGGTTGCGCGTTCGCTATCAGAATTTTCTATCCGCCATCGGGGCTGGGTGGCGATTGTTATCTTCGTCAGTACCGCGTTGATGGCTTTGAACCTCCTCAAAATCGATGTGCGCACTGTGTTCAGCGACATGATTCCGAGCGACCACGAATACGTGGACGTGCATGAGGCCTACAAAGAAACCTTCGGCGGTAGTAACAAGGTTTCTATTCTGGTTCAGGCCCGGGAAGGGGACATTATGACCCTCCCCATATTGCAGGAAGTCCAGCGGATAACCCGCGAACTGGCGAAAGTGAGTGGCGTAAACTCGTTCCAGATCGTCTCCCTTGCCTCTCGAAAACTGAAGTCTGTCAGCGCTTCCTCCGAGGGGATTGAAAGCGTTCCATTGATGTGGCCGGATGTGCCAGAGACTGAGGCGGGAATTGAGGAGCTGAGGGAAGCCATTGTCAACAACCCGCTGGTTTACGGGATTTACGTTGAAAAAGACCTTTCATCAACCCTCATCCAGATGGACTTCTACGACCATTTGGTGGATTACAGCCGTATTTTCCCGCAGGTTCAAGCCATTCTGGATGCCTCTCCGGTAGCCGATCAAGTCACACATCATGTGGTGGGTGAACCGATCCTTTACGGCTGGGTGGACCATTTCCTCGACGAAACCGTCACCATCGCACTGGTCTCCCTTGGAGCCATGCTGTTTGCGCTCTTCCTGCTCAACCGAACCTGGCGCGGAACACTGCTTCCACTGCTCAGTGGCGTTGTGTCGGCAATCTGGGCGCTGAGTATCGGCGTGCTGCTCGGGTTCAACTTTGACCCACTGGTTATTGTTGTGGCGTTCATCATCACCGCGCGCTGTTTCAGTCATGCAGTGCAGCTGATCACTCGATTTGATGATATTTGCGAGGGTGAGGGCATCTCTCCCCGCAAGTCTGCCGAACAGACCATGAAAGAGCTGTTCCGTCCCGGACTACTGGGGTTGGTTTCCGATGCGGGTGCAATCCTTTGTGTGCTGCTCACGCCCATTCCGCTGATTCAGAAAGTGGCTATTATCGGTGCAATCTGGGTTGTCACCATCGGTTTCTCGGCGGTGATCCTTACGCCCGTCATGCTGAGTTGGGTAAAGACCCCTCTGCGTAATGCACACCCGCTCAATCTGCGCTTTTTGCAGACAGCGGTTCTCTCGCTTGCGGTTCGGGTTGTGGAAACCCAGGCGCGCTTTTTCGTGATCCCGGTGACCCTGCTGGTGGTCGGCCTACTTGTATTCAAGGCAACGGATCTGACGATTGGTGATGCCACCACCGGCTCACCGGTGCTCTGGGAGGAGTCTGCGTTTAATCGTGATAGCGCACGGATCAACGCCAGTTATCCGGGCACAGAACAGATGTTCATTGTGCTCGAGTCGGACGATATCGATGCTTTGAAACGCCCGGACGTGCTCTCCTGGATGCAGGGGTTTCAGCGGCGGATGGAGCGTTTGTCGCAAGTGGGTGGCAGTGTTTCTTTGGCCGACATTGTGCTGGGTGTGCGCAGAAACCTTTACGAAGGCAACCCCCGCTACAGTGAGTTAGGCGCAACACAACTCGAGAATGGCGAACTGATCAGTTTTTACATGCAGGGCGCTGCGCCTGATGACCTGGCACAGTTCGCCGATCCGTTGTTCCGCAACGGCTCTGTCATTCTGTTTTTCCGTGACCGCCAGGGTGAAACCCTGCGCCAGGCGACCTATCAGATTCGGAGATACATTGACGAGCACCCTTTGGAAGGCGTGAACGTTCGCCTGGCGGGTGGCTCTCTTGGCATTATTGCTGCGGTCAATGAAATCCTTCTGTCTGACCAGATTGAGGCGATTGCGCTTGCTCTGCTGGTTGTCATTCTCTCTTGTCTGTTGGTTTACCGCTCTTCAGCCAGCGGGGTGTTCTTCATCATCCCGGTACTTATCTCCAACGTGGTGACCTTTGCCTTTATGGCGTGGCAGGGCATCGGTATGAGCATCAGCACCCTGCCGGTGGTCGCGCTTGGTATTGGTCTGGGCGTCGATTATGCGTTTTATATTGTTGATTCTGTAAAAGAATATCTTGAGAGATATCCTGAATCGGAGCCCATGGAGGCTATCCGGCAATCCCTGTTTTCTGCTGGCCGCGGCGTGCTCCTCACATCTGTGACCCTCGCGGCTGGCGTTTTGTTCTGGTCTCTTTCTTCGCTGCGGTTCCAGGCGGAGATGGGGACATTGATTGGGCTCTGGTTGCTCGTGGCAGCGTTTACATCGCTGTTCGTTATGCCATCCCTGATCCGGGTGCTGAAACCGAAGTTTATCTTCGGTGACCGCATCAAAAATGCTGAATCCGGTCTATAGACCGAGCGGCTGGCGCAATCCACTCAGTGAAATGGGTACCAACATGAAAAGTGATAACAAAAATAGATATTTTGGCGGCTGGCCTTTGAAGCGAGGGCTGTTGGCTGCTGGCGTTATGGCCGCGACAGTTTGCACGCCCCAGGCGGTATTTGCCGATGAGGGCGACTGGCTGACCCGGGATTGGGAAGTAAACGGCTATCTTCGCCAGTATCTGTCCTGGAATCTTGAGAATCCAACGTTGATAGGCCCTGATGGGCAGCAACGGGATGATTACAGATACGATTTGTCGATGGCTCGTTCAGTCGCGAAACTCGATCTTTACCGCGATTTTGGTAATTGGCGGACGAAAATAACCGGGCGAATTAGCCGGGAATCGCCAACAGATTATGGCCAGGACCTACAGGATGTGATGGACGAGTGGGCGGTTACCGGCGGCGCCTCCGGCTCTGCGGTAAATCTACGAGACGATGTCTACGATACGGAAGAGCTGCGCGAGTTCTGGGTGCAGGGCAACCTGACCGATTCAACCAATATAAAGGTTGGGCGGCAGCAGGTTGTCTGGGGCGAGACCGATTTCTTCCAGCTATTGGATGTGGTTCATGGTTATGATTTCCGCTGGCGCTCATTCCTTGAACCTGAAAACGAGGAACTGCGCAAACCGTTGAACATGATCAACCTGACCCAGCAGATCTATGATCTGGATGGGACCCTTCAGGTGCTCTATATCCCGGGCAAACTGAATGACGGTAAAGATCGGGGCAATAATTACGATGTTGAAGGCGGCCGTTGGGCGAACAATCCGAACAAGGGTATAACGTTTGCCTCGGCACCTTTCGGCGCCAACGTGCGCTACAACTACGATCATCCCGATGCCGATATGGACGATGACTCTTTTGGTTTGCGCTGGAGTGGTCTGGCGGGTGACTGGGGTTATTCTCTGGGCTATTTTCATGGGCCTAACCCCAATCCGGTGGCGAACGCTAACCCGGCGACAAACCCCGGCCAGCCACAACTTCAGACGGGCGCTTATGAAGGCGTCTATGAAGGCGGTGCCACGGAAGCGGGCGAGTTTATATTCCCCTACATCGATGTTTTCGGCATAACCGCCAACAACTACTTTGCCGGCCCCGACTTGGTTTTCAGTGCCGAATTGGCCTATATCCCCAACGCACCCTACAACGTGGGTATCCAGAGCATCGCAGAAGGCGCGGGTTGCGGATTCTTCCCGGGTTTCTGTGGCATAGAGGAAAAGAGCCTTTTCCGCTCAATGCTTCGCGTAGACAAGCAGCTTGATCTCCAGAGCATGCTGGGTACCAGCCGCCCGTCTTTCTTCACTGTTCAGCTATTCAATAACTGGATAACGGATTTTGAAAAAGACGAGCAGATTGTGAACCTTGCCGGCTTTGGCGGTGAAACCAAAGAGTTCAGTAGTATTCTCACAGCCGTTCTTGCAGCCAACTATGCCAACGATCAGATCAATCCATCTTTGGCACTGGGTTCAGACCTTACCTATGGCGGCGGTTTCATCATTCCTGCGGTTGAGTTTGCTTACGGAAACCATGTTCGGGTGCGCCTGGAAGCGGATATCTTCTTCCATGAAAAAGATCAGGATCGCCCGCTTCAGGGCTTCAACGATACCAACCTGTTCGGATATTTCTCTGGCAACGATCAACTCGTCGCCCGTTTGACTTATCAGTTCTGAGGATTTAAGGAGAATAATAATGAAAACAAGCACTTCTGTTAAAAACCTCGCCCTTGCTGTGGGTTTGATAACGAGCTCGGGTTTTCTGTCGGCGGCGGACTTGTCTGCCGGTGATGTCATCAATGCGAGCAATCTTGATCAGCGTCTTTCTGATACCTTTTTGGGCGACGGAATAGGCACATTGCTAACGGATGTTCAGCAAAAACTGATCCGCGACGAAGGCCTGGTGATAACACTGAAAGATCCCGAGCCTATTCGGTTGGGCGACGATTACCTGGCGGCCACCCAGAAGTATTCCGGTGGTGTCAGCTTCAACACCGATACCCGGATGATGGAGGGTTGGAAGGCAGGCATACCGTTCCCGAATATTACTGAAGACACACCGAATGCCGCTGAAAAGCTGATTTGGAATCATAATGTTGCTCAGCCGATCAAGAACTATCAAGACTACTCGCAGTTCACGTATTTGTTTATAGATGACGAACGCGGCCTGGAACGAACCCAGGAGTGGGTTTTGCTTCGCTACTACATGAAAGGTCGCCTGGGCGAAGAGAGTACTGTTGAGGGCAATGACGACGTTCTCTGGAAGCAATTGCTGTACGCCACTTATCCGGCGGATATTCGCGGGCTGGGTCTTTATACGGTTCGTTATGACAGTCCAAAGCTTGACGATAGCTGGGCGTACATTAAATCGGTACGTCGTACCCGTCGCTTATCCGGTGGAACCTGGATGGACCCGATCGGCGGAACCGATCAGCTTAACGACGATATCGAAATTTTCAATGCTCACCCAACCTGGTACCCGGAATACAAACTTCTGGGTAAGCGCAAGATTCTGGTGGTCGCGAATAGCACGGTCAATCCGTGGGATTTTGATGCCAGTGGCAACGCCAAATTTCCTATTGTTGATCTGGACAACGCACCCTACTGGAACCCGAAGGAACAGTGGGAGCCCCGTGAAGTATGGGTAGTCGAAGCCATTGCACCGCCAGAGCATCCGTACAGCAAAAAAGTGATGTATATGGATACCGAGTTTCCGCGGTTCTATATGGCAGATGTCTATGATCGCAAGGGCGAGTTCTGGAAATGGATGAACTACAGCCTTCGCACCATAGATACAGAGGATGGCGATCGCGGCATCGTTTCAATGGCGGGCTTTACCATCGATTACCAACGCCGCCACGCCACTATCTTTCTGAACCCTATACCAAAATTCAACACGCCGGGTGTTGATGGCAACTCCATCAGTTTGCGCCAGCTTGAACAGGCAGCGGTTCGTTGAACCGGCACAAACCCTATTACAGAGCCAGGAGAGAAGTATGAGCTTTCGACTAGGGGCTGATGTCGGTGGAACCTTCACGGACCTGCTCCTCATTAACGACGACACCGGTGCTACCTATACGGCCAAGGTGCCCTCAACCCCTGCGGATTCGTCCGTGGGGGTCCTGAACGGCATTGAAAAGATCTGCCGGACCTCCGGGATTGACCCAAAGCAGATTCGCTCGGTCATGCACGGAACCACGGTGGCAACCAATGCCATTCTCACGCAAAAAGGTGCAAAGGTTGGTCTTGTCACGACTCGTGGTTACAGGCAGGTGCTGCACATTGCGCGCTCGTTTGTACCGGGCGGCCTAGGCGGCTGGGTGACGTTCAAAAAGCAGCCTTTGCTCGCACCACTGGAGCATACGGTAGAGGCAATAGAGCGTCTGAGTGCGCTGGGCGAAGTGGTAACGCCCCTGGACGAGGCCGATATCCGCAAGCAACTTGAATTTTTGAGAGATGCGGGCATTGAAGCATTGACCGTATCGCTCATCAATGCGTACGTCAGTGGGGTCCATGAAGAGCGGATTGGCGAGATCGCGGCTGAGGTAATGCCCGGAATACCCGTCTCGCTGTCTTCTCGTGTTGTGCCTGAAATGCAAGAGTATGAGCGTACAGAAACCACCGTGGTGAACAGCTTTGTTCGCCCGGAAGTTTCCAACTACCTGAACCATCTTGAAACCGAGATTCGAGCGCGGTTGGCCGATGATGTTGAGCTTTCAATATTGCGCTCAGACGGCGGCCTCGCCACCTGTGAGTCGGCGTCTTATACGCCGGTGAACCTCCTGCTTTCCGGCCCAGCCGGCGGTGTGGCTGGAGCAATCTGGTTCTGCTCTCGCGGCGGTTTCGACAAGGTTTTGACATTTGACGTGGGCGGCACATCCACCGACGTGGCTCTGATAGAGCACAACAGCGCGCGGCTAAGACGTGAAACCCGGGTGGGTGATGTAGCCGTTCGTGCGCCTTCGGTGGACGTTCGAACGGTGGGTGCGGGTGGCGGATCCATTGCTTTCGTACCGGAACTGACTCGAGCCCTGCGTGTTGGGCCAGACAGCGCCGGAGCAGAGCCAGGGCCCGCTGCCTATAACAAAGGCGGTGAAAAGGCGACGGTAACCGATGCTAACGTTGTGCTGGGTTACCTGCCGGCAAGCCAAAAGCTTGGTGGTGAAATGGCCCTTCGCGGGGACCTTGCCGAAGCAGCCGTTCAGAGAGTTGCGGATGCCATGGGGGTCTCACTAAAAGAGGCTGCTGAAGGCATTGTACGCATTGCCAACGAGCACATATTTGGTGCTTTGCGCCTCATTTCTGTTGAACAGGGCTACGATCCGCGAGAGTTTGCGCTTTGTGGTTTCGGCGGCGCGGGACCTCTCCACGCCAATGCGCTCGGCATTCTTATGAGCGCTTGGCCGGTTATTGTACCGCCATCGCCCGGCGTGCTTTGCGCCTATGGTGATGCGACAACGCGGGTTAAGGATGAAGCATCTCGCTCGCTGGTGAAGAACTTCTCTGAGCTCACTTTGAAGGAGGTAGTGGGCATTCTTGATGGCCTGACCAAGCAAGTCAGCAATTCGCTGGAAAAGCAGGCAATACCCGCCAACGAACAAACGGTTATCTGGCAGGCAGATGTGCGTTATCAAGGGCAGGCGCTGTTGTTGACTCAAGATGTATCGCCCGATGATTTGCGTAAAGACGGGCTTGAGTTACTTCAAAAAGCGTTCGATGCAGAGCACGAAAAGTTGTTCAGCTTCGCGCTTGATGAGGACCGCGAGCTTGTCAACGTGCGGGCCATTGCCCGTGCGCCGCGGCCGAATATCGCCGATCGTGTCTGGGAAGCCGAGGCCGGATCACTTGCGGACGCCGTGACAGGGCACAGCCCGATATATCTTCGCGGCACGGACTATCAGGCGACGCTGTACGACCGTGAAAAGCTCTGCCCGGGTCACGTTGTACCTGGCCCCGCCATTGTGACGGAAATGGACTCCACCACCGTTATCTTCCCTGACCATCAGGCAACCGTGGACAAAGTCGGCAACCTGCTGATCGAGCCCGTTGGCTACAAGGGTAAGGAGTAATCGTATGCCTGCGAATATTATTCAACCAAATACCACTCCGCTCAAGCGGATTGATGTCGACACCGTTACCCTCGATATTATCGAGAACGCCATGGCCAACGCCCGTAACGAGATGGATGCCGTACTAATACGAACGGCCATGTCTCCGGGCATTCGGGAACAGGGTGATGCCTTCCCCATGATCGCCAACCACGAAGGTAAAATGGTGGTCGGTCAGTTTGGCTCGTTCATCACCGGGTTTACGCAGTCCTACAGTGGCGACATAGAAGAGGGTGACATTTTCCTGACCAACGACCCGTACATGTGCGACGGCGCGGTGAGCCACCTTCCTGACTGGTTGGTTCTGGTACCTGTGTTCAAGGATGGCCGGTTGATCAACTGGGCCGCCATGTTTGGCCACATGTCTGATGTTGGCGGTAAAGTGCCCGGCAGTCTTCCAACCGATGCCCAGACCATATTTGAAGAGGGCATCCGGATTCCGCCGGTGAAGATCTACAAAAAGGGCGTGCTGAATCACGATGTGCTGGAACTCATCCTGCACAACGTGCGGATGCCTAGCTGGAACCGCTCAGACTTCAACGCCATTGTGGCGTCCTGCCGCACGGCTGCGCGTCGCTGTGTGGAACTGGCAGACCGTTTTGGCGATGACATTTTTGCCAGCGCCCTAGGCATGATGCTGCAGCGCAACTACGTTGCGATGCGCGAGATTATTCGCAACGTGGTACCTGAAGAAAAACGGTCTTTTGAAGACTACATCTGTGATGACGGTGCAGGCCTAGGCCCTTACACCATTCGCTGCACTATGTGGCGTGAGGGTGATATAGCTATTTTTGATTTTGAGGGGACCGATCCTCAGGCGCCTTCCTCCGTGAACTACTTCCTCAACGAGGAAATGTTCAAGATGTTCTTCGGCGCGTTCACCATCAATCTGTTTGACCCTTCGATTCTGTTCAATGACGGATTTTACGACCTGGTGGACGTACGCATTCCACAAGGTTCTATCTTAAAGCCGAACTTCCCTGCGGCGCTTTCGTGCCGAACGCACCTGCTGGGTCGCATCTTTGACGTGATGGGCGGTTTGTTGGGGCAGGGAACACCAGACGCCATGAACGCGGCCGGCTTCTCGGATTCACCACACTTCATGTATTCGGGATACGACTCGAAAGGCGAGTGGTTCCAGTTGTTCCAGATTGGCTTTGGCGGCATTCCCGGTCGTCCGATTGGGGATGGCCCTGACGGCCACAGCCTCTGGCCCAACTTCACCAACGTGCCCAACGAGTTTGTAGAAGCTTACTTCCCGCTTCGAATTGAAACGTACGAAACGATTACCGATTCGGGTGGTGCAGGTCAGCACCGTGGTGGTAACGGCATTCGGATGGCCTATCGCCTTCTGGCTGACGGTGAGATCTCCATCCACGATGATCGCTGGCTGACCTACCCCTGGGGCGTTATTGGTGGTGACCCTGGAATGCGCAGCCGCAAGGAGCTGATAAAAGCCAACGGTGAGAGCCGGATACTTCCGTCTAAATGCGACCACATCAAGGTTGAAGCCGGAGATCTGGTGATCTTTGATACCTGGGGTGGTGGCGGTTGGGGTAACCCGCTGGAACGTGACCCTGCAGCAGTCGCAACGGACGTCCTAAAGGGTCTGGTCAGTGTTGAAGGCGCGCGTCGTTACGGCGTTGTACTGGACCGAATGGGCAAGGTCGATGGCGGAGATACCGCAGAGCTGCGCGCCGAAATGGCACTCTCTCGCACGAGCGACGACCTGTTCTCAAGAGGGGGAACCATTGAAGAGATCAAAGCCAGGTGTGAGGCGGAGACCGGATTGCCGGCACCTGCAACACCTGTCTGGAAAAAGACCGGAGTGCACTGATGCAACTCAAATCCAACGTATTGAGTCGTGGTAACCGCTACGCCTTGATTCTGGTGGACATGTGCGTCGGGTTCACCAACCCGGCGCTCAGCCCGCTGGCGTCGGACGCGGACAATGTGGTGGCAGCCAATCAACAGCTGCTCGCATTTTTTCGGGAACGTAGCTGGCCGGTGTTTTTCACCACAGTTGCCTATTCCGATGAATCGCAAGCCACGGTGTTCCGGGAAAAACTGCCGGCGCTGAATGTGCTTCAGGTTGGCTCTGGCCTTGAAGAAATCGATGCGAGGCTTACGCCTCGGCAAAATGAGCCGGTGCTGGTCAAGCATTGGGCCAGTGGCTTTTTTGCAACCGATTTGCATGACAGGCTTCAGGCCGCCGGTGTGGATGGCACGGTCGTGACCGGGCTCACAACCAGCGGTTGCGTTCGCGCAACGGCCCTGGACAGTTTGCAATACAACTACCGCACGTTAGTTCCGCGGGAAGCCGTGAGTGATCGTGATGCTGCGGCGCATGAAGCTAATCTGCGAGACTTGGGAATCAAATATGTTGATGTACTTTCCCTTGAAGAAACCCTTCGGTTCCTGGCTTAACAGAGCTGCGGCTCTGGCGGTGCTGCTGGGCCTATCCGGATGCGCCGCGCAGCCTGGCATGAAAGCGGGCGGCGACAATCGGGTGCAGTTTATTGAGGAGCTTGCGCGCACACCCGCGGCGTGCCAAACCTACAGGCCGGCCTACGTTCGTGGCTTTCGTGAAAACGTGGCAGCGCTGGCGGCCGAGAATGCAGAGGCTCAGGGCCAAGCGCAAATGCGACTGTCAGAAAGCCGACAGACGCTTGAGGTTGAGGGTTTGACAGAAACCGGTTGCTTGCGCCCCTACTGCATTATTGAACCGCGGAAAAATGGCAAGCTGGACACCTGGTGCGGTTATCGGCTTGATGCCGACGAGGGCGAGGATCTTTATCAGTGGCTTGACTGGGAGGCGGTTCAGGCGGCACTGAAGCGTTCACAACGAGGATAGCGATATGGCTTCACAGACGCTTTACAACAAACTTTGGGATAGGCATCTGGTAGCTGAGCTGGCAGACGGTTCCGCTTTGCTTTACGTGGACAGACACCTGCTCCACGAAGTGACATCCCCCCAGGCATTTTCAGGTTTGCGTTCAGCTGGCCGTAAACCGTGGCGCATAGGCCCTAACGTAGCAGTGCCGGACCACGCGGTACCAACCAGGTGGCGTGAGCTTGGCGTTGCCGGAATCGCCGACCGAGTGGCGCGGATTCAGGTTGAAACGTTGACGGATAACTGCCGTGAGTTCGGTATTCCGCTTATTGAGCTTGAAGACGAACGCCAGGGCATTGTGCATGTGGTGGGCCCTGAACAGGGCCTGACTCTGCCCGGTATGACCATCGTTTGTGGTGATTCGCACACCGCGACCCACGGGGCGTTTGCAACGTTGGCCATGGGCATTGGCACCAGCGACGTTGAACATGTGTTGGCATCCCAGACTCTGCGTACGCATCGCCAGAAAAATATGCGAGTGGTGTTTGATGGAACCCTGGGGTTTGGCGTGACACCCAAGGATCTGATACTGGCACTGATTGGGCGGATTGGTACCGCTGGCGGAACTGGCTACGCCATAGAATATGCGGGAGAAACCATACGAAACATGTCCATGGAAGGGCGGATGACGGTGTGTAATATGAGTATTGAAGCTGGCGCACGGGCAGGCATGATCGCTTACGATGCGGTCACCGAGGCTTACGTGCGGGGTCGGCCACATGCGCCCGAGGGCACTGAATATGCGGATGCCTGTCGCTACTGGCAAACGCTGCACTCAGACGATTATGCGGTTTTTGATCGTGATGAACACTTCCCGGTCTCTGCGCTGGTACCGCAGATAACCTGGGGCACATCCCCTGAAATGGTGGTTGGCATTGACGGATGTGTGCCTGAATCGGCCGGATCTGATGAAGCAACAAGAGCTTCGTTCAAGCGCACACTGGACTACATGGGGCTTGAGCCCGGTCAGGCGTTGAAAGGTTTGCCTGTAGATAAGGTTTTTATCGGCTCCTGTACCAATGCGCGGATGGAAGATCTCAGGGCCGTCGCGAATCTTGTGAAGGGTCAGAAGGTAAGCCGCTCAATTGCCCAGGCACTGATTGTCCCGGGCTCTGGCCAGATCAGACTGCAAGCTGAGCGAGAGGGCCTGGACGCGATATTCCAGAAAGCCGGTTTTGAATGGCGCTCGGCCGGATGCTCCATGTGCCTCGGGATGAACGATGACCGCTTGCAGGCAGGTGAACGCTGTGCATCTACCTCCAATCGTAACTTTGAAGGGCGGCAGGGCAAAGGCGGTCGAACGCATCTGATGAGCCCTCTGATGGCAGCCGCGGCAGCGCTGACCGGTAAACTCACCGATGTTCGGGAGCTATAATATGGAGCCCTTTAAAGCGCACTCGGGCCTGGTTATTCCGTTCAACCGGGCCAACGTAGACACGGATGCCGTCCTTCCCAAACAGTATCTGAAAATGCTTGGGAAAACCGGTTACGGTGATTTTCTGTTCGATGATGAGCGCTATCTGGACCCCGGCGATGTCGATATTCAAGTCTCCGAACGGCGATTGGATCCCGATTTTATTCTAAACCAGTCGCCGTATGATCGCGGGACTGTCCTGCTTGCGGGTGCAAACTTCGGGTGTGGGTCATCCCGGGAGCACGCCGTGTGGGCGTTGCATGATTTTGGTATCCGTGTGGTGCTGGCTCCCAGCTTCGGTGATATCTTCTTTAATAACTGTTTCAATAATGGCCTGCTACCGGTGATTCTTGCACAGCCTGTTATAGACAGGCTGTTCGAACTGGCGAGGCAGCCAGAAGAGTTCGCCCTGAATGTCGATCTTGAACGGTGCGAGCTCAGTCACGGTAAGGATGTGTGGCCATTTGTGGTGGAACCAGGTCGCCGGGATAATCTGTTGAGCGGCCTGGACGATATTGGCCGTACTTTGGCATTTGGCGAAACCATTCGTGAATACGAGGCTCGGCGCCTTCCCCTTGAGCCCTGGATATTTCGTTAAGTAGCCTACCCAAGGGAGAACCGCGTTGGATTTCAATAATGCCGAAACCAGTCGGGTAAGAGTGTGCCTTATTGGCAACTCCAAGCTCAGCAAACTGGTTCATTCGCTGATACCTGAGTTTGCGTCTATTGCAGACGTCATCATTATTGACAGTATTTTCAACGATGCACTGATGTCTGCGCGGCGGCTGGTGGAGCATGATGCCGTTGATGTGTTTGTCAGTGCCGGTGCCAACGCGTTCTACCTTCAGGATACGCTGCCGGTTCCAGTGGTGGCGTTAGAAGTTTTGCAGTCAGATCTTGTGAATGCTGTGCTCAAGGCCCGGCAGGTCAGCCGCACAATGCTGATATTGACCCATGAACACCAGGGCGCGTGGACAGAGTTTCTGGATTATGTTGAGGGCGTCGAGATTGTCCATCGCACGTATCAGACGGCGGAAGAGGCAAAAAACATTTTCAACGGAATCGACAAAGACGGGTTCGGGGTGGTAATCGGGACGAGCTATGTTTGTGATCTTGCAGAGCAAGCCGGTATTCCGTACATCCTGATTTACTCTCGTAACGCCTGTCGTCAAATGATTCGAAAGGCTATTACGGTCGCGGGTGAGTTTAAGCGCGAGGGAGAACAGCGGGCATTTGGCCAGTTCCTGCTGGATCAGTCGCCAGTGGCAGCAATCATCACCAACCGTGATGAACAGATTATTGGTTTCAACCGCCAGGCTTTGCAGTTGGTGAACGGGCTGGTTTGTAACAAGCGGGTTGACCGCTTTCTCGACGGTCGCTTTTTGCAGACGCCAAATACGGTGGCGGAGGCCATACTGCTCGATGACCGTTTATGTCGGGTCGACAAAGCGTCGTTTGATATCGATGGCAAGCGTGTAGGCCACCTTTATTCCATTAAGGCCGCTCCTCACAAAAGCGTGGAGAGACATTCGGCGGCAGAGCGGCTCGTTTCTCAATCGTTGTCCATGGCCGAAGTGAAGCATTTCCTGCAGGTTTATGGAGCTACGCCCGGAGCGGTTCTGGTAAGGGGCGAAACTGGAACCGGCAAGGAGCTTGCTGCGCGCATTGTTCATGAGTCGAGCGCCAACCGCGACGGTCCTTTCGTCGCCATCAACTGCGCCGCCATTCCCGGAGAGTTGTTTGAATCCGAGTTGTTTGGGTACGCTGACGGAGCCTTCTCCAACTCCCGTAGTGGTGGTAAGTCCGGTTTGCTGGAATCGGCAAACAACGGCACCTTTTTCATGGACGAAATCAATTCGCTGCCAATGCCCCAGCAGGCAAAGCTGCTGAGAGTTCTTCAGGAAAGGGAAGTCCGGCCGGTTGGGTCACGCCGATTGATTGCGCTGAACATCAAATTTGTAGCAGCCACAACTTACGATCTTATCGAAGAGGTGCGGGCGGGCCGTTTCCGGGAAGACCTCTACTATCGGCTTAATGTATTCATCGTTAATCTCCCCCCTTTAAAAGAGCGCCTGGAAGATATTAAACCGCTTACCCAACACTTTATTTCGTTGCTTGGCCAACGCTATAAGATTGACGCAGATGAAGAGGCTCTGGCGGCTATTCTGGTTCCACACTTTCTCAGATATCACTGGCCCGGCAACGTTCGTCAACTTGAAAATCTGCTTGAGCGTCTGTTGGTGTCTTCGACACTGTACGATTCCATCAGTCAGTTTTCAGCGCACTTGCCCAGCCTGATTCCCGAGCTGTTTGAAACCGTCGCGAAGCGGGTGCCAGGCCAGGCTGAAAGCGGCCACCTTCAGGCTCTGGAGCAGGAAGAAATTCTGAAAGTGCTGAATCAGTTTGAAGGCAACAAAACCCGCGCTGCGGAGTATTTGGGCATGAGCCAGACCACCTTGTGGCGCCGATTAAAACAGCTCAAGCCGGAAGCTGGCCGGCGTTGACCTACTGATTTTAAAAGAAGAAACACATGACCGTTGGAACAGAGCCTATTCGGGTAGAGCCGGATGTATTCAGCGCTTTTGCAATTGGGCAAGGCCATTGCGTTGGTAACCTGGTTTTTCTTTCCGGCCAGGCTGGCATTAATGATGCGGGCGAGGTGGTTGGCCCTGGGGACGTCAACGCTCAGATCGAACAGGCGATGTCCAACATCAAGCGAGCACTGGAATCTGTTGGTTCCGGTATTGAGCGTATTTTCAAGATAACCGTTTATTTAACCGACATGGCCAATTTTGAGCATGTCATGACAATGCGTCATCGTTACTTCTGTGAACCTTGGCCAGCTGACACCACCGTTGGCGTTCAGGCGCTGGCATTGCCGGAGCTGATGATAGAGTTAGACGTCATCGCTACGCGGACGGTATAAAACATGAAAGAAAAGCCAGAGCAGAGCTATTTTTGAAAGATTGAGGACAAGTGCAGCATAAAATTGCAACGTATAGCCGCTACAAATACGCGATGTTACAAATCAACAACTCTTTAGCAACAGTGAATGGCCCATCTATTGGCTATTTTTAATGTTAATGTATATTTAAAAGAACTAAGCATAAAAATAACAATTTCTAACGGCTGGAACAGATTAGATTACACCGGCTGTTTAAGGGGACATCATGTCAGTATCTGCTACCCAGCTTGAGGAACGAACTCAGGATTCATCGGAATTGCTCGAAGGCATTATGCCCTCAGCGATCACCTTTGCCATGATGCTGCGCCACAAGAATATGTCGGCCTGGTTGAGGACTGAATTTGACGGCTATGAGAATGCGGATGCGGCGCTGCCGTATCGCCGAGGTTTGCCCGGTCACATTGTTGCTAACTCTCCCCAATATGGCTGGATTCCAGCGCCGGTGAACCCACAGCAAACAACGGACTTTGGTCGGCTTGATCTGACCGAAAGCGTCAAAGATCTGGAAGAGTTCTGCCTGACCAGCAAAAAAGGCAACGGCAAGCGGATACAGTTGAGTAAAGAGGTAACCGCCGTTCTTCAGAAACAAATCAACCTGAGTGCAGAGCTTGCGATTAATGTGAGTCGCGAGGAGTACAGCAAGATTCTCAAAATCGTTCGCGGTACCCTTTACCTGTGGGCAAAAGCTTTGATTGCACAGGGGTTGACCGGCGAACATAACCATTACACTGCGGAGCAGCGGGCGTTGGTGGCAGAACTGGACGACCCGCAGACGTTCTGGCGCAAGGCGACAGCCGAAGTAGACAGCTTGCCAATGCCAGAGGTAAAAACCGTCAGTTTCTTCGACAGAGTGTTCGGGCGTGCCAACTGAAGCGCCATCAATAGCTTGCTTGTAATCCGCTTAATTTTCCTTTCTTCAAAGCAATTCCCGTCAGGTAACGATACGTGTGGCAGTAACCCCGTTTCGCTTAATCTCTAGCCGCCTGCAGGAAATGCAGTTGCGGCGGTTTAGGAAGCGAATCGTGTTGAATAGGGTGTCAAGAAAAAATATACATTATGCACATACATATCGTGCGGGTGAGTCTATTCTCTAATAGGGAACCGTAACCGTTCCGCAGTGGTTCTTTCCTCAACAAGTGTAGCTGATCATAGTTGTGTCGCGTTTTGCGGCATTAACAGTAGCTATAAAGATTAGGGAAATATTGTATGCAACAACAAGAAAAGGTTAAGTATTTAAAAACGGCGCTCTACGTATTTGGTGTTATTTTCATCGTAGGCGTTCCCGCAATGATGATGTGGGTCTGGCCTTCCGGTTGGGGCTGGTCACCAGCTCAGCCCGAGTATGAGCAAATGATCCTGGGCATGTACATCACGCTGGGTGTATTCCTGATCCGTGCTGCGAAGAATCCTTCTGCTAATGCAAGCCTTATCTGGTTCACTATTTGGTCGAGTATTGTGCACGGGGGCATCATGCTGGTTCAAGCACTGGCCGATGACGCCGAACGAGCAAATCTGTTGGGCGGTGACTGAAAAGAGCACTACGCGGCCGACGTGAGCTTTTGCCTTGTCAAAAATCTGTAACCCACTACAGTTAGGCTTATGAATTGCACTTCATTGTTTTTCATTGCTCATAAGGACAGGCCAAATCATGAGATTCCTTCGTCAATTCAAGGTTCTGACACTGGTTACTGCTGTAACAGCAGCGTTTTCGATGTCGGCCCAGGCTGAAACACTTCGGCTGCTCACGTGGGGCGGTTACGCGCCACAGGATGTGGTCGAGCAATTCGAGAAAGAAACCGGCATCCAAGTTGAAATAACGCTCTCCAATAACGAAGACATGATTTCAAAGCTGCGCGCCACACGCGGCGCGGGCTTTGATCTGGCCCAGCCAAGCCAGGACCGCATTATTAGCGCCCAGGCTGATTTCAATATTTATAAGCCGATGGATCTGAGCAAAATCGACACGGCAAAAATCATCCCCTCCATGCTGGCAGCTACTAAAAAGAACACCGAATTTGAAGGCGAGGTGTACGGTGTTCCGCACGTTTGGGGTACCAGTGGCCTGATCGTCAACCGCGAGGCCGCGGGCACGGTGAAAGATTACACCGACCTGTGTGATGCCTCGTTAAGCGGCTCTGTGTCTTATCGCTTGAAGCGCCCCACGTTGATTGGTTTTGCTTTCGCGCTGGGGGAAGACCCGTTTGCAGCCTACGGCGATACGGAGAAGTACCAGGCCATTCTGGATAAAGTGGAAGAAAAACTGG
This sequence comes from Marinobacter sp. M1C, assembly GCF_023314135.1. Taxonomy (NCBI): domain Bacteria; kingdom Pseudomonadati; phylum Pseudomonadota; class Gammaproteobacteria; order Pseudomonadales; family Marinobacteraceae; genus Marinobacter; species Marinobacter sp. M1C. The sequence goes on along the minus strand of NZ_CP092289.1, from coordinate 3,513,311 downwards.
TGTCGTGTAAGAGCAACGTAAAAGCCTATTGGTCCGGCGGCGATGCCTTACTGAACCTGATGCGCTCGGGCGAAGTGTCTGCGGCCATGGCTTGGGATGCGGGTGGCTGGAAGCTTAACTCAGAAAACCCGGACATTACGTTTGTGGCGCCCGCATCTGGTGCGCTGGGCTGGATTGATACGTTTGTTCTGCCGCGTAAAACCAAGGCCGAAGACGCCGCTTATAAGTGGATCAACTTTGTGATGCAGCCCGAAGTTGCGGCTCGTATTACCGAGTCTGCCGGTAACTTTACGGCCTCTAAAGGCAGTGATGATTTTGTTAATGACACGCTGAAAGCCCAGTTCAAGCAGAGCTTTCCAGAGGCAGACCTGGACAACATCAACTGGTACCCGCCCGTTCCCGCCGGTTTGGAGATAATGGAAGGTAAGGTTCTCGATCGGGTGAAAGCCGCAAACTAAGCTCGATTAAGGTTATTGTCTATGTCGGATCAAGCATGCGCATCGGGTGCCGACGCGGGGGTGCAGGAAGATCTTGCCTGCACCCTGCTGAGCAAAAATTTTGGTGAGTTTGCCGCTGTCGACGGGGTGTCGTTCAGCATCCCCCGCGGGGCGTTTTTTTCCATCCTTGGCCCCTCTGGCTGCGGTAAAACAACGCTGCTGCGAATGCTGGCTGGTTTTCAGCAACCGGATTCCGGCGATATTCTGATCAAAGGCAAGTCAGTGCTAAACACGCCGCCGAACAAGCGGCCGGTTAATATGGTGTTTCAGCACCTGGCACTCTTTCCGACCATGTCGGTGGCCGAAAACATTGCTTATGGGTTGAAGCGCAAAGGCATTCCCAAGCGTGAACACGCCACCCTGATTGACGAAGTGCTGGCCAAGGTTCACTTGCCCGGGTACGGCGACAAACGCATTGATCAGCTCTCTGGCGGGCAAAAACAGCGCGTAGCCATAGCCCGCTGCCTGGTGCTGAACCCCGCCGTGTTGTTACTCGATGAGCCGTTAGGCGCTCTGGATTTGAAACTGCGCGAGCAAATGAAAATTGAGCTCAAACGGCTGCAGCGCGAGTTCAACACCACGTTTGTTTACATCACTCACGACCAGTCTGAAGCACTGGTTATGTCTGACCAAGTAGCCGTGATGAACAAGGGCCGGTTTGAGCAGGTCGGCACGCCGCAAGAGCTTTACTACCAGCCGAAAACCGCCTTTGTGGCAGGCTTTGTTGGCGACAGCAACCAGTACGCAGGCAAGGTACAGTCGCAGTCTGGCGACCTTGTTACCCTGGTGACCGAGCAGGGTGTGCGTCTGTTGAGCCACACCAGCCAACCGTTGGTGGCGGGCTCACCCATTACGTTGTTTGTTCGGCCCGAAGTGATGCAGATCAGCACATCCAGGCCGGCAACGGAACAAGACAATTGCCTGGCCGTTACCGTTTCGCGCGTACTGTTTGATGGCGCACAAAGCCGGGTTCAGGTGGAAACCGCCGAAGGCGCTGAGCTTACAGTAGCGCTGCCGCAGACCGCAGACTTTCAGGCATTAGAGGCGGGCCGTTCGGTGCATGTCAGCTGGCAAGCCAGTCAGTGCCTTTGTTTCCCCGCACCCGCAGATACGCAGCCGCTGGGTACGCCATGAGCGAAGCAAACGGCAACTTCAACCGCACGCAATACCGCCTGGGCTTTTGGCTGTTGCTGGCGCCTATCGTACTCTGGCTCAGCTTGCTGATTATTCTGCCGCACATCGATATGGTGCTGGTGTCGCTGCGGGAGCGCATTGCATCCCGGCAATACGGCTTCAGCTTTGGTAATTACACCGCGTTTTTTACCGAACCTCTGTACTGGAATACCTTTGTGCGCACCGCGGTGATGTCAATCATCGCCACGGTGATGACGCTGATTATTGCCTTCCCGGTGTCGTTTTACATTGCCAAGGTGCTCACCGGCAGGCCGCGGATTGCGTTGTTTATTTTGTGCTTGCTGCCGTTCTGGGTCAGCGAACTGGTGCGTACTTACGGCTGGATGATATTACTGCGGGAAACCGGGCTGATCAGCGGCGCGCTGCAATGGTTCGGGCTTGCGGACCAACCCGTTGAAATGCTCTATAACGACGTCGCCATTATGGTGGGGCTTATCTACACCTCCATGCTGTTTATGGTGGTGCCACTGGTGACCACCCTCGACAGCCTGGACAACAGCCTGATTGAAGCCGGATACGACCTGGGTGGCAGCAGCTGGAACGTGATGCGCAGCATTGTGATTCCCCACGCCATGCCTGGCATTATGAGCGGCTGCATTGTGGTGTTTATGCTAACGCTCGGAAATTACCTGACCCCAACACTGCTGGGCGGCAAATCCAGCCTGTGGTTTACCGAGCAGATCTACACTCAGTTTATTACCCGCTTTAACTGGGAGCAGGGCGCCGCTTTCGGCATTTTGCTGCTGATACTCTCGTCACTCATCGTTTGGTTGGGCCTGAAAATCACCAGGCAATCGTTTACACGGGTGATGTCATGATTCCCTCTATTCCCCGCAGCCGCTTCTTTCGGGTTTCCTACCTGAGTTATGTAACGCTGTTTTTCATCTTTTTAATCACGCCCCTGGTGGTTGTGGCGGCGTTCTCGTTTAACGACGCATTGTTCCCGTCGCTGCCGTGGAATGGTTTCACCTGGGACTGGTATCTGGGCAAGGGCGAGCCCCGGCTTGGCCTGTTTCACGATGACGCCTTGCTCGACAGTATAGGTGTGAGTATTCAGGTGGCCATTGTCACCACTATGGCCAGTCTGGCACTGGCCACCTGCAACGCCTTTTTGTTCGAGCGCGAGCAGTTTCCGGGTAAGAACTTTCTTTACGTGCTGATGCTGATGCCGCTGGTGATACCGGGGGTCATACTCGGGGTGTCCATTCTGGTGTTCAGCAGTACCGTGGCTAACTGGTTTGAGGTGCAGTTTGGTTATGAAATAGAAGCTCTGCGCCCGGGCTTGGTATTGGTCACGCTTGGCCAGTTTGCATTCCTTACCACCATTGCCACCCTGGTGATCTCTGCGCGCTTGCGCAAATTCGACATTACTCAGGAAGAAGCCGCCATGAACCTGGGCGCCAGCCGCCTGACAGCCATCGCCACCGTTACCCTGCCGTTCCTGAAACCTGCGCTGTATGGTGCCGGCGTGGTGGCGTTTTTGATGTCGTTTGAAAACTTCAACACGACGTTGATGCTGGTGGGCTCCGATGCCCCTCTGACCATTGCCATGTTTAACCGGCTGCGGGAAGGTTCAACACCGGTATTAAACGCGGTGTCGGTATTGCTGATGGTGGGTTCAGCGTGCCTGGCGTTGGTCTCACTGTTCGTGCAGCGCCCGGCCAAGCCGTAATCTACGCTTACAAAATGTAGTGAAAGGCTGCATTTTTTGATTTGCCCCTACCTATTATTCACATCAATAATTTGAAATATGTGCTAGATTCCACGCTGAAACCGAGGGTCGCATCGCCATAGACGCATTTTGGAAATAGTATGCCTACACCCAGAGATAATCGATGAGCGTCCAAAAAATACGCGGGCCTTGGATAAGTACGGTAATCGCCTCACCCTGCACCAAGTATTTTTTCGTTTTACTCGCCGTTGTCAGCTTGATCGCAAGCATTGAGATATGGCCCTTATCCGTAAACCATTCTTTTATCGAGCATGGCCTTTATTTTCTGGTGATGGCCACGTTTGCCATTACCTGCCCATTCATTGCTTACTATATCCACGTTACTCATCGTATCCAAAAAGCATTCAAACAGGCTGAATCCGCATCAGAGGCGAGCCTCAAGAACGAGCAGCTCATCAGAACCATCGTTAATAGCACGCCAAATATGATGGGCTATTGGGATCGAGATTTACGCTGCCGCTATGCCAACAATGCTTTCAGCGAATGGTTTGGCATGCCACCCGAAGACGTTATCGGGATTCGGTTTCAGGACCTGGTCAGCGAGCAACTTTATGCTCTGAATGAGCCCCATCTTCGTGCCGTGCTGGCGGGTGAACCGCAGCGTTTTGAGCGCACCCTGAACAAAGTCGATGGCAGCGTCGGGCATATTATCGGGAACTATATTCCGGATTTTGAGGACGATGGCAGGGTGCGAGGGTTCTCGATTCAAGCCAGTGAAGTAACGGTTCTGAAGGAGGTTGAGGCAAAGCTCAAGCTGGCCGCGTGTGTTTTCGACAATACGCTCGATGGTGTTCTGATTACCGATGTTAACGGCGTGATTTTATCGGTCAATCCAGGGTTCGTTGAAATTACGGGCTACACCCTTGAGGAATCCGTCGGGCAAACGCCTCATATCCTGCATTCCGATCGGCATGACCAAGCGTTTTATGCGTACATGTGGGGGGAAATAAAAGCTAAGGGGCGCTGGCATGGCGAGATATGGAACCGCCGTAAAGACGGAGAGCTTTACCTGCAACGCATGACCATCAGCATGGTGCGCGATGAGGCCGGCGAACCCATTCATTATGTCTCTGTGTTCAGCGACATTACGGCACTTTGGCGTAAAGACGAGCACATCCGGCACTTGGCGTTTCACGATGCCTTGACCGACTTGCCCAACAGAACCTTATTGATGGACCGGATTAACCAACAGGTTCTCCACGCCAATCGCGAAGAGAGCCATTTCGCACTGATGTTTCTCGATCTTGACGGGTTTAAGCTCGTAAACGACCAACTTGGTCATAAATTCGGGGACGATTTGTTAAAAGATGTGGCGAAACGGCTACTGGCGCTGGTGCGAAGAACCGATACCGTAGCCCGTGTGGGTGGCGATGAGTTCATATTTCTTCTTAACAACCCGCAAGGAAGAGCCGAAATTATCGAAGTCGCGAACCGCATTGTTACCTCGATTAATGAGCCCATCGAAATTCTTGGTGAGGTGCTTCAAATAGGCGTATCGCTGGGTATTGCCATCTTCCCCGATGATGGGGACACCGCCGCGGATTTAATCAAACATGCCGACGGTGCAATGTACGCCGCCAAAAGCCAGGGTAAGAACAATATCCGGTTTTTTTTGGCTGAGCATTAGTCCCGTTCGAAACCTATTTTGCTGAAATAACGCCCCGCACTTTTTAACCCAACCTCGGATACCTTAGCGCGCACCAATTGTGAGCATGGGGCTTTCGGCTGCGTGTGTTTTGGTGCATTGCGCTTTTAGGTTGTTTCGATTTTATTCGTCTTTTTGGCGTTAACTTGTTGAATTTATATATAAATGATCATGGTTGGAACGTTCCATGCAAAGTGAGGGTTGTGTTGCTGACGAACAGCGCAATTCATCAAGACGCAAAGGAAGACGAAATGAGCATCAGAAAACACGTGAAACTGGGCCTCTCTGCACTGGCGCTATCCATCTCTTTCAATAGTTTTGCCGCGGAAGACCCGATCAAGGTGGGTATTCTGCATTCCCTTTCCGGAACCATGGCCATTAGTGAATCTACCCTGAAAGACACCATGCTGATGCTGATCGAAAAGCAGAATGAAGCGGGTGGTATCCTCGGCCGCCAGCTTGAGCCGGTGGTGGTAGACCCCGCGTCTAACTGGCCGCTGTTTGCTGAAAAAGCCCGCGAGCTATTGGCGAAAGAAAAAGTCGACGTTATTTTTGGTAACTGGACCTCGGTGTCACGAAAGTCGGTACTGCCAGTTATAGAAGAGCTGAACGGCTTGCTGTTTTACCCGGTTCAGTATGAAGGCGAAGAGTCGTCTGAAAACGTGTTCTATACCGGTGCGGCGCCCAACCAGCAGGCGATACCGGCCGTTAACTATTTGATGAACGACATCGGCGTTGAGCGTTGGGTGTTGGCCGGTACCGATTATGTGTACCCGCGCACCACCAACAAGATTCTGGAAACCTACCTGAAAGCACAGGGCGTGGCCGCCGAAGACATCATGATTAACTACACGCCTTTCGGACATTCCAACTGGCAGGCGATTGTCTCGGATATCAAAGCGTTCGGCAGCGCCGGCAAGAAAACCGCCGTTGTTTCCACCATTAACGGCGACGCCAACGTTCCTTTCTACCGTGAACTGGGCAATCAGGGCATCGATGCCGCCGACATTCCGGTGGTCGCGTTCTCTGTGGGTGAACAGGAACTGTCAGGTATCGACACTGGCCCGCTGGTCGGCCACCTGGCAGCCTGGAACTACTTCATGAGCGTAGATGCCGACGCCAACTACGACTTCATTGACGCCTGGGTTGCCTACACCGGTAGGGAAGACGCCGTCACCAACGACCCGATGGAAGCCCATTACATTGGCTTCAACATGTACGTGGAAGCGGTGAAAAAAGCCGGTACCACCGATGTGAACGCGGTGAAAGACGCCATCATCGGCGTAGCCGTGCCCAACCTCACCGGTGGCATCGCCACCATGATGCCCAACCACCACATCACCAAACCGGTTCTGATCGGCGAGATTCAAGACAACGGGCAGTTCTCGGTGGTGTGGCAAACACCGTCAACGGTGGTGGGCGATGCCTGGTCTGACTTCCTGCCAGGGTCAAAAGACCTGATCAGCGACTGGCGCAAGCCGATGTTCTGCGGAAACTTCAATGTGGTCACTGGAACCTGCGGCGGTAAAGCGGCGGTGGCTGCCGAGTAAGGCCAAGTGGCCTGACCCGTTTTGCGGGCGGGATTGGTCCCCCGTCCGTTTTTTAGCACCGCGTTTTTCGCTCGACCCTCTTAGTTAAATAAAAACAGGACACAACCATGGGCATCATCCGATCGCTCAGTCAGCTTCTGCTTGTCTGTTCTCTGTTCTGGCCAGGCTTTGCCCAGGCTCAGGTGGAAGACACCGAAGCGCAACAACTGCTCACGGCACTGGCGGACTCGTCATTTACAGAAAAAAAAGCCGTGGTTAATCGCATTGCAGGCAGCGGCGATGAACGCGCCCGGGGTTGGCTGGAATCGTTTGCCAGCAACAAACTGGCCCGCATTGAATCCAGCGGGCAATTCATCATCGTGACGGACAATCGCGGCCGTAACTGGACCGTGCAAAGCGCACTGACCGGAGAAAATTTGGGCGAATTCTCCCGCCGGGACATCGACACCGTTCGCGTTAACAATGCGTTGCGTGGCGAACTGGAAGACATCCTTTCTGTGATTGACCTCAAAAGCCCTAACCAAAGCAGCCGTTTATCCGCTGCCCGCGCCCTGAAAGGCAGCGTAGACAGCGCCTTGGCCGAACGCGTGCCGGGCCTTATTGATACCGAGCAGAGTGAGCCGGTTCGCGCCGCATTGACCGAGGCACTGGCCATCTACCGCGTGGCCGAGCAGGGCGATCTGGCGGCGGTTGAAACCTTGTCGGGCAGCCTGAATTCGCAAGCCCGCGCTGCCCTGCAGCAAGCCATGCGCAGTGACGATCCGGCGTTGGTTGCGGCTGCGACGAAAGCTATGGACAGCATCGAACAAAAACTGACCCTGAACCGCGCCGCTGAAACCCTGTATTTCGGCCTGTCGCTGGGTTCGGTTCTGGTGCTTGCCGCCATCGGCCTGGCCATTACCTTTGGTGTGATGGGCGTGATCAACATGGCCCACGGCGAGCTGATTATGCTGGGTGCCTACACCACCTGGGGCATTCAGCAACTGCTGCCGGGCCAGCCGGGCCTGGCGCTGATTCTATCCATTCCTGCTGGTTTTCTGGTGGCGGCACTGGCCGGAGTGGTGATTGAACGCACCGTTATCCAATACTTGAAGGGCCGCCCGCTGGAAACTCTGCTGGCCACTTTTGGTGTCAGCCTGATTCTGCAACAGCTGGTGCGCACAGTGGTTTCCCCGCTGAACCGCACGGTGATTACACCGGAGTGGATGAGTGGCTCGTTGATGATCAACGAAGCCCTATCACTGACTCTCAACCGGCTTTACGTGATTGGTTTTGCGCTGGTGGTGTTCGCCGGGCTGATGCTTATTATGCGTAAAACCCGCCTGGGGCTAGAGGTTCGGGCGGTTACTCAGAACCGGGCCATGGCCCGTTCTATGGGTATAAGAGCCACCCGCGTCGACATTCTCACCTTTGCCTTGGGTTCTGGCGTTGCCGGCCTGGCGGGCGTGGCTTTATCACAGATTACCAACGTTGGCCCCAACCTGGGCCAGAGCTACATCATCGATTCGTTCATGGTGGTGGTGTTCGGCGGCGTAGGCAATCTGTGGGGCACGCTGCTGGCCGGATTGACGCTTGGCACCATCAATCAGCTGCTGGAACCCTGGGTGGGTGCGGTGCTGGCCAAGATTCTGGTGCTGGTGATGATCATCCTGTTCATTCAGAAACGGCCTCGGGGATTGTTTCCCCAGAAAGGCCGTGCAGCGGAGGGGTAAGGACATGTGGCTAACAAGACCTTTGGCTGAACGCTCCACTCAAACATTTTTGGGCGTTCTGTTTGCAGCGCTGGCGGTGGTTACGGTGCTGCACCTGGCCCTGCCGGAAGACAACGCGCTGCATGTCAGCGCTTACACCGTTACCTTGCTGGGCAAGTATCTGTGTTACGCCTTGCTGGCTGTGGCTGTCGATTTGGTGTGGGGTTACCTGGGCATTCTGAGCTTGGGCCACGGTGCGTTTTTTGCCCTTGGTGGCTATGCCATGGGCATGTACCTGATGCGCCAGATTGGCGATCGCGGCACCTACGGCGACCCGGTTCTGCCGGATTTCATGGTGTTTTTGAACTGGCAGGAGTTGCCCTGGTACTGGCTGGGTTTCGACATGGCCTGGTTTGCCTTTGCAATGGTGCTGCTGGCGCCCGGCCTTCTGGCGCTGGTGTTTGGCTTTCTGGCGTTTCGGTCGCGGGTGACGGGTGTTTACCTGTCTATCATCACCCAGGCGCTGACCTTTGCGCTGATGCTGGCGTTCTTCCGCAACGAAATGGGCTTTGGCGGTAACAACGGCCTGACCGATTTCAGAGACCTTCTGGGCTTCAACCTGCGCACCGACGCCACCCGCCTGGGGCTGTTTCTGGCCACCGGCGTGGCGCTGGCGATTGGTTATGTGATTTGCCGCGGCATTGTCACCAGCAAACTGGGCCGCGTGGCGGTGGCCTGCCGCGATGCCGAAGCGCGAACCCGCTTTCTGGGTTATCGGGTGGAACGTGTGCAGTTATTCGTATTCGTGATATCGGCCATGCTGGCGGGCGTAGCCGGCGCCTTGTATGTGCCCCAGGTGGGCATCATCAACCCCAGCGAATTCTCGCCACTGTTTTCCATCGAAATTGTGGTGTGGGTGGCTTTGGGTGGGCGCGCCACGCTTTACGGCGCGGTGATTGGTGCCGTGCTGGTGAACTACGCTAAAACCGTGTTTACCGGCGTGATGCCAGACGCCTGGCTGTTCGCCTTGGGTGGCCTGTTTGTTCTGGTCACGGTGTTCCTGCCCAAAGGCATTGCCGGGCTGGTGTTCAGGCCTAAAAAAGCCGCTACCCCCGCCAACAATCCCGACTCGCAGGAGGCCACCGTATGAGCTTTTTTCAGGAACTGGCCAATCGCGACAAGGTGTTTAACTTTCTTGTTCCAGATGAATCGCCGGTCGACGTTCGCCACGGGCCTATTCTGTATTTGGAAGATGTCAGCGTGAGCTTTGACGGCTTCAAGGCCATCAACAACCTGAACCTGACCATCGACGACGGCGAGCTGCGCTGCATCATCGGGCCTAATGGAGCGGGCAAAACCACCATGATGGACATCATCACCGGCAAAACCCGCCCCGACACCGGCTCGGTGTGGTTCGGCAGCCGTCACAATCTGTTGACGAAAAGCGAACCCGACATCGCCTCGCTGGGCATTGGCCGCAAATTCCAGAAGCCTACGGTGTTTGAAGCACTCACGGTGTTTGAAAATCTGGAGCTGGCCATGGCGACCGACAAACGCGTGTTGCCTACGCTGACCGCGGTACTGAACGGCGAATGCCGCGACCGCATCAACGAAGTATTGGAACTGATTGGCCTGCGCAACCTGCGCGCTGCCTTGGCCGGCATTCTGTCCCATGGCCAGAAGCAATGGCTGGAGATTGGCATGCTGCTGATGCAAAAACCGCGATTGTTGCTGGTAGACGAACCCGTGGCCGGCATGACCGAACAGGAAATGGAACGCACCGCCGAACTGCTCACCACTCTTGCCGGCAAACAGTCGGTTGTTGTGGTGGAACACGACATGGGCTTTGTGCGCTCCATTGCCCGCAAAGTCACCGTGCTGCACCAGGGCAGCGTGCTGGCGGAAGGCACCATGGACCAGGTGTCTAACCACCCGGACGTCATCAAGGTGTATCTGGGGGAGGAAGCCTGATGCTAACTGAGAGCCTGATGCCCATTGAAAGCCTGATGCTGAAAATCCAGAAACTGGAGAAGTATTACGGCGAAAGCCACACCCTTTGGGATCTGGAACTGGACGTGCCCCAAGGCCAGTGCACCTGCGTTATGGGCCGCAACGGCGTGGGCAAAACCACGCTGATGAAATGCATTATGGGTGAAGAAGCCGTAAAGAGCGGTTCCATCACGTTCGCCCAGGAAATCGAGCTTACCCAGAAAAAAATAGAAGACCGCGCCCGCCTGGGCATCGGCTACGTGCCCCAGGGCCGGCAGATTTTCCCGCTGCTGACGGTGGAAGAAAACCTGCGTACCGGCCTGGCGGTGCGCAAAGACGGCAGCAAAAAGATTCCCGAGCGCGTGTACGAACTGTTTCCTGTGCTAAAAGAAATGCGCCACCGCCGGGGCGGCGACCTCTCCGGCGGTCAGCAACAGCAACTGGCCATTGGCCGGGCGCTGGTGATTGAACCCCGCCTGCTGATTCTGGACGAGCCGGGGGAGGGTATTCAGCCCAACATCGTCACTCAGATTGGCGAGGTTATTCGCAGGCTGATCAAAGAAGACGGCCTGACGGTGCTGCTGGTGGAGCAAAAACTGCCCTTCGCCCGCAAATACGCCGACCGCTTCGCCATCCTCGACCGCGGCCGCCGCGTAGCCGAAGGCGAAATCGCTGGTCTGACCAACGAACTCATTAAAAAGCACCTGACGGTATGACTGTATTTCGGCCCATAGCGGCCTTTCAGTCGCCAGAACAGGATTCCGGCCACCGCTTCGACCCACAAAGGCGCTGGGCTGCGGCCTTGTCTCTGGGTTTTGACCTGCGCAACGACGGGCCAGGCAGCACCGTTACCCGGCTAGCGCGTCGCAAACACCACGGCCCGTTGCGAGTGCAGCGGCCGTTTTACCCGGAAGGCCGCAACGGTTGCTGCCACGTGTACCTGCTACACCCGCCGGGTGGGCTGGTCAGCGGTGACGAACTGCGTATTGATGCCACTGTGGAAGAAGGCGCGCACGTGCTGCTAACCACACCCGCCGCCGCCAAACTCTACAAAGCTGACAGCTATGGTGTGGCCTGGGGCCAACACACCCGCTTGCACGTCGCCAGCAACGCCACACTCGAATACCTGCCCCAGGAAACCCTGGCGTTTGACGGCTCCCGCGGCGAACAGACCACCACCATTGAACTGCACACCGGCGCCAAATGCCTGGGCTGGGAAATTCTCGCCCTTGGCCGCCCGGCCAGCCAGTTGCCGTTCGCATCCGGCCACCTGGAACAGCGTTTCCAACTGCGGATGGACGGCCAGCCGCTATGGCTGGAACGCCAAATCATGAACCCCGAACACCGTCGCTTCAAAGGCCCCTGGGGGCAGGGCGGCGCAACCGTTCAGGCCACCTTGTGGGTTGTTGGCCTGGAAGACGAAGCCGCCGCGATAGAAATTCTGCGCGCCGCACTGCCGGCAAACCCGCGCTGGGCCGTTACTCGCCGCCGGGGCGTGGTGTTGTTGCGTTATCTGGGGCAAGAAAGAAACGAAGCCTGGGCTTTATGCCAGCAAGCCTGGGAGTTATTGCGGCCCTTGCTGACCGGCAAAGCGGCGATAGTGCCGCGGATATGGCTGACCTGAGATCAGAGGAATAACAAAATGGAACTGACACCAAGAGACAAAGACAAGCTAATGCTGTTCACCGCAGCCCTGCTGGCCGAACGCCGCAAAGTGAGAGGCCTGAAACTGAACTACCCCGAAGCCATCGCCCTGATCAGCGCCGAGATAATGGAAGGCGCCCGGGACGGCCGAACCGTTGCAGAACTCATGAGCAGCGGCGCGGAAATACTGACCCGCGACGACGTGATGGACGGCATCGCCGAGATGATTCCCGAAGTGCAGGTAGAAGCCACCTTCCCGGACGGCACCAAACTCGTCACCGTTCACAATCCCATTGTATGAGGGCCGCGCCATGATTCCCGGAGAGTACCAACTGAAAGACGGCGACATAGAACTCTGCGCCGGCCGCGAACGCATCACCGTCGACGTCGCCAACACCGGCGACCGCCCGGTACAGATCGGCTCCCACTACCACTTCGCCGAAGCCAACCCGGCGCTGACGTTTGACCGCGCCAAAGCAACAGGCTACCGCCTTGACGTAGCCGCGGGCACCGCCATTCGCTTCGAGCCCGGCCAATCCCGACAGGTCACCTTAATTCCGTTCGCCGGCAGCAGAAAAATCTACGGTTTTCGAGGCGAAGTGATGGGAAATCTGGAGGCGAAGACATGAAAATCACAAGACAAGCCTACGCCGACATGTACGGCCCCACCACCGGCGACCGGGTAAGATTAGGCGACACCGACCTGTGGATTGAAGTCGAAAGCGACGCCACCCACTATGGCGACGAAGTAAAATTCGGCGGCGGCAAAGTCATCCGTGACGGCATGGGCCAAAGCCAGCTTGCTGACGACACCGTGATGGACACCGTCATCACCAACGCCCTGATTCTGGATTGGTGGGGCATCGTTAAAGCCGACGTTGGCCTGCAAAACGGCCGCATCGCCGCCATTGGCAAAGCCGGCAACCCCGACACCCAGCCAGACGTAACCATCGTTATCGGCCCTGGTACCGAAATCATCGCCGGCGAAGGCAAAATTCTCACCGCCGGTGGCATCGACTCTCACATCCACTTCATCTGCCCCCAACAGATTGAAGAAGCCCTGATGAGCGGCATTACCACCATGCTCGGCGGCGGCACCGGCCCGGCCACCGGCACCAACGCCACCACCTGCACACCCGGTGCCTGGCACATGGGCAAAATGCTGCAGGCCGTCGACAGCATGCCGATGAACATCGGTTTTCTGGGCAAAGGCAACGCCAGCCTGCCCGAAGCCCTGGAACTGCAAATAAAAGCCGGCGCCATCGGCCTGAAACTGCACGAAGACTGGGGCACCACCCCGGCCAGCATCGACAACTGCCTCACGGTGGCGGACAAATACGACGTACAGGTGGCTATTCACACAGACACCCTGAACGAATCCGGCTTTGTGGAAGACACCCTGGCCGCGTTTAAAGAACGCTGCATTCACACCTACCACACCGAAGGCGCTGGTGGCGGCCACGCGCCTGACATTATCACTGCCTGCTCCAAACCCTACGTGCTGCCGTCGTCTACCAACCCCACGCGGCCCTACACCGTGAACACCATCGACGAACACCTCGACATGCTGATGGTGTGCCACCACCTAGATCCGAACATTCCCGAAGACGTCGCCTTCGCCGATTCACGCATTCGTCGCGAGACCATCGCCGCGGAAGACATCCTGCACGACCTGGGTGTTATCTCGATGATTGCCTCTGATTCCCAGGCCATGGGCCGGGTGGGCGAAGTGGTGTGCCGCACCTGGCAAACTGCCCACAAAATGAAACAGCAGCGGGGCCTGCTGCCGCAAGATGAAAGCTTGGGCGCCGACAACTTTCGTGCCAAACGCTACATCGCCAAGTACACCATAAACCCTGCCATCACCCACGGCATTGGCCATGAAGTAGGCTCGGTAGAAGTGGGCAAGCTGGCGGACCTGGTGTTGTGGAACCCGGCGTTTTTCGGCGTAAAGCCAGCTCTTATTGTGAAAGGAGGCATGATTGCAGCTGCGCCCATGGGCGACCCCAACGCCTCCATCCCCACGCCCCAGCCGGTGCACTACCGCTTGATGTTTGGTGCCTTTGGCAAAGCCGCCAGCGCCACGCGCCTGACGTTTGTCAGCCAGGCGGCGTTGGATGCGGGCGTTGGCAAAGCACTGGGCCTGGACAGCCCGCTGGCGGCCTGCAAGAACGTACGGCAGGTGCGCAAGGCCGACATGAAACTGAACGACGCCTGCCCACACATCACCGTAGACCCGCAAACCTACGAAGTGTACGCAGACGGCGAGCTACTCACCTGCGAGCCGGCCAGCGAATTACCACTGGCCCAGCGCTACCACCTGTTTTAAGGCGCAACCGGAGAATCCTATGTTGGAATTAATAGAACGCATCCACAACATCGACAGCGCAGAAATTCACGACAACCTGACTCTGCCTTACGAGCTGCGTATGCGCGGCCGCCTGCGCGCCACCACCGAAACCAGCCTTGATGTAGGCCTGTTTCTGGACCGTGGCCCGGTACTGCGCGATGGCGACCTGCTGCAAGCCCGAACCGGCGAAGTTATCCGCATTCGCGCCGCCGACGAGCCGGTAGTCACCGCACGCGTTGGCGCCGGCCTGCCCCTGGCGCGCCTGTGCTACCACCTGGGCAACCGCCACGTGTCCCTCGCCATTGGCGAAGACAAGCAGGGCGGCTGGATTCGCTTCCCGCCCGACCACGTGCTGGAAGAACTGGCCGAGCATCTGGGCGCCACCCTTGTACACCACAACGCCAAATTCGACCCCGAACCGGGTGCTTATTCCTCGGCCGGGCACAGCCATGAGCACTGAAAACCATGAACACTGACAGCCCGCCAGGCACCACAAGCGACCTGGCATTGCTGGGCCTGATGCAGCTGGTTAGCCCTGCGCTGCCCATAGGCGCCTTTGCCTGGTCACAGGGCCTGGAAAGTGCGTTTGAACTGGGCTGGGTGAAAACCGAAGCCGACTTACGCGAATGGCTGGAAGGCGTTCTAGAAGATGGCCTCAGCCGCTGCGAGCTGCCCCTGCTGGCACGGCTGCAAACGGCCTGGGCAACGGAAGATGCAGAGGCCATTGCCCAGTGGAACACCTGGCTACAAGCAGTCCGTGAAACCGCCGAACTGAGCGACGAAGACACCCGCCTGGGCGCGGCCCTGGTCACCTTGCTGCGCAACCTTGGCCTGCTGCCGGATGCGAACCTGATTCCGCGCGAACCGGGTTACATCACCATGTTCGCCTGGGTAGCCCATTACCGACAGGTACCGCAACGGCAAACACTTATTGGCTTCGCCTGGGCCTGGCTGGAAAACCAGCTGTCGGTCGCTTGCAAAGCGCTGCCCCTTGGCCACACCGCCGCCCAGCGCATCACCGAACACATACGCCCACTGCTGGTGACAGCCGTGGAGTTTGCACTGCAAAGGGAAGACGAAGAGCTCGGCCCCATCCTGCCGGGGCTGGCGCTGGGCAGTGCATTGCACGAAACACAGTATTCGAGACTTTTTAGAAGTTAACTTTTTCAGAAACTGACGTCTTCAGAAACGAATAGCGAACGAGGAAATAACCATGACACATTGCTTGAGAATAGGCGTTGGCGGCCCGGTAGGCTCCGGCAAAACCGCATTGCTGCGCCAGCTGTGTAGTGCCCTGAAAGACCACTACGACATCGCCGTGGTGACCAACGACATCTACACAAGAGAAGACGCCGACTTCCTGCTGAAGCACAACGCCCTGCCGGCCGACCGCATTCTTGGTGTGGAAACCGGCGGCTGCCCCCACACAGCGATACGCGAAGATGCTTCCATGAACCTGGCGGCCATCGACGACCTGCAAAACCGGCACCCGAACCTGGAACTGGTGCTGGTGGAATCCGGCGGCGACAACCTGTCTGCCACCTTCAGCCCGGAACTGTCTGACCTGACCCTGTACGTGATCGACGTATCCGCCGGCGACAAAATTCCCCGCAAAGGCGGCCCCGGCATCACCAAATCCGACCTGTTGATCATCAACAAAATCGACATCGCCGAATACGTGCATGCCTCGCTGGACATCATGGAGCGTGATTCCAAAATGATGCGCGGCGAGCGGCCCTTTGTGTTTGCCAACCTTTATGACGGAGTAGGGCTGGAGACCATCATCAGCTTTATTTTGGAGCGGGGAATGTTGCCAGAAAGGCGGCCGGAAAAGCTGGCTGCGACAGCCTGAGCGAACACCTTTTTTTCTTTCGAATTAAAACGGAAAAATAGTCATGAAAAACATCAAAAAAATGAGTATCAGTGCAGTGCTCCTGCTGGCCTCCACGAACGCGCTGGCGCACTCCGGCCACGAAGCCATTGGCGACGTTCTGCATATTGAATACTTGGTTGCCGCAGTGATCGTCAGCGCGATAGCGTTCACGGCCTGGAAGAAGATTAAGCAACGTCACTGAGAGTTAAGACGACGATTGCGCAGCCTTTCAACGTCCCCGCAAGAATGGCTGGCGGCAAACGCCAGCTCTTTCCCCAGATCGGTTTTGAAATCGCGTGGCTTCCGGATTATTGCAATAACCTCGAAGTTGCGCGATGCCATGCGCTCACGTAATTTTTGAGCTAAGGTATTTTTTCGATATAGCTTGGCTGAACTTTTGCCCTGCATTAGTGCGTGACAATGAGGACGTCGCGTTTTGGCGGCGATGAAGCGTTCGGTATAGTTACGGGAAAAAGCAAAATAACATGACAATATCAATTATTTGTACCAATAAAGACCCTAAACCCTGGGTAGCCGCCCTAAGGGCATTAGACCCTACTCTCGACGTTCAAATATGGCCAAACGAAAGCCGAAAAGCTGACGTTGAGTTTGCTTTATGTTGGAATCATCCTGAAGGCGTTCTACGAGACTACCCAAATCTGCGATGCATTTGCTCTATGGGCGCAGGTATAGATCATTTACTTAATGATGATTTTTTTCCAAAAGATCTACCGGTGATAAGAATCATAGATCCTCTACTAGCACAGTCTATGTATGAATATCTTCATACAGCAGTTATGTATTACTTTCGGGATTTTGACATATACAAAGCTCAGCAATACCAATCGAACTGGAAACAGCAGTCACCCAAAGCAATAGCCCATACGACCATCGGTGTAATGGGGTTAGGTAAGCTTGGAGAATATTCGGCTAGCAAGTTTTCTAAGATTGGATTTAATGTCATTGGTTGGTCGCGCACTCAAAAGACTATCACCGGAGTAAAGTCTTATGCAAGTGACAGGCAACTAGGAGAGTTTCTTTCACAAGTAGATATATTGATTTGCTTATTGCCCCTGACAAACGAGACGCGTGGTATTCTTAACCTTGAAAACATTAATAAACTGCCTTTTGGGGCTTGCTTGGTCAATGTAGCGAGGGGCGAACACCTGATAGATGAAGATCTGATAACAGCACTAAATGAAGGTCAGCTGAGAGGAGCATGCCTTGATGTTTTTAGAGAGGAGCCATTATCTCAGATGCATCCATTTTGGCAGAATAACAAAATACTCCTGACCCCTCACTGCTCAAGCATTACAGATCCTAACTCAGTCGCGCCTCAAATTTTGAAAAACTATCGACTGATGAAAAGTGGCCAGGCCCTAATGAATCAAGTAGACCCTTTTCGAGGTTATTAAACAGTTGGATTTAATCATATCCAGAAAGGACAGGCAGAACAGACAGGTATAGTGTATCCCTGCGAGGTTAAGTGGTGTGAAGAGAGCCTGTCTTTGGTGTTTTCCCCGAAATTGGAACTGGTGCTGGTGGAATCTGGCGGCGACAACCTCTCCGCTACCTTCAGCCCGGAACTGTCTGACCTTACCCTGTTAGTGATCGACGTATCCGCTGGCGACAAAATTCCCCGAAAAGGCGGCCCCGGCATCACCAAATCCGACCTGTTGATCATCAACAAAATCGACGTCGCCGAATACGTGCACGGCTCGCTGGACATCATGGCGCGTGATTCCAAAATGATGCGCGGAGAACGGCCATTTGTGTTTGCCAACCTTGTTGTCGGCGCTGGCATTGCCTGGGGCGGTTTGAGCCTGCCGGGCGTGGAAACCGGTATCAGTTTGTCGGTAATACTGGCGGGTATCCTTATTGCCACACTGGCGCTTACGTTTGCAGGCCGTGCCCTTGGCACCCTGATGCAGAAAACGGATAACCGGTTCGGCCGAGCGCTTGGTGGTGTGGTTGCTGCAACTGGAGCATTGCTGGCGGCGGCGTAAAGGAAACAGTTAGAAAATAAAGTTAAAACAAAAAGCTGCGTGGGCCTACCGCGCAGCTTTTTTTATTGCTTAAAATTATGGATTTTTGCAAAGGGGCAGACAAGCAGTACTGAGATGCTTTAGTCTACGTGGTAACCGATATAGACGCGCCGCTTGTTAAGGATGACAGCCGATGAACCTTTCAGTACCACCACAGCCTCTTCTCAGTCCCTGGTTTTTCATACCGTTTATTTTGCGGCTATCTGTGCTGCGTTCTGTTTGGTTTTTCGCTACAAAAATCGCTGTGCCAGAGCAGACAGACTTCAGAACTTCAGGAACTGATGTTCTTGCGTCGAAGGTGGTTTTTGAAGGTGCGAGAACAGTTAATGCTTCGTTATTGCAATAACGAAGACGTCAGATGATTGCCAGCGGATGCAGGGTGTTTTTTTTATAATTCGTTGTTTAGTCTGAGGAAAAGGTATAGATTTTTAGTGTGACCTGAGTTTTATGTAGCGCTCAGGTTTTTGTAATAATGAAGCGTGCTACCTAGTCACTGTTGAACTAAACCGCTTCGCGGTAGCGACGACGCCCGATCATTTCCTGCGAAGTTGGGTGTCTTGACGGATACTTTTGAGTAGCCCGAGTGGGCTATTCAGAAGAGGAGTTACTGTCATGACACCCTTACGTCAGACCATGATCCAGGCCATGTGCCAACATGGCTTTTCCCCCCGAACCCAGCACAGCTATCTTTACGTCGTCACCGCGCTGGCCCGTTATTATCGGTGCTCGCCCGATCAGTTGAAGGTTGAAGACTTACAAGTCTTTTTCAACTATCTGGTGCAGGAGCGTTCCCTGTCACCGGCCAGTTGCCGTGTTTACCTCCATGGCATCCGGTTTCTGTATCTGAAGGTGCTGCACTGGGCGCACTTCGATGTAACCCTGGTGCTGCCCAAGCGACCTCAGCGTATTCCAGAATTACTGACACGCCAGGAAGTCGCGCGCCTTCTGGCCGCTGTTCTTAACCCCAAGCACCAAGCCCTGTTATCCGTCACCTATGGATGCGGTTTGCGCGTCAGCGAAGCGGTCGCGTTGAAGGTCAAAGACATTGATGGTGAACGCCATCTGCTGCGGATTGAGCAGGGCAAGGGCGCCAAAGACCGGATGGTGCCCTTGGCTCCCGGGTTACTCCAGGCGCTCCGTCGCTATTGGCAGATTCGCCATCCCATGCTCTGGTTATTTCCCAGCGATTTACTGCCAGACAGACACCTTCATATCACCACGCCTCAGAAGGTCTACCACACAGCCAAGACAACCAGTGGCATTGAAAAATGCGGTGGCATTCATGCCTTGCGGCATGCCTACGCCACACACCAGCTGGAACGGGGCTTACCCATTCATGAGCTGCAACGGCTCTTGGGGCACAGCGATCTGCGCAGCACTCAACGGTATCTGCACTGGTTGCCCGGCGTTACACCCCAAAACGGAGGACCCGCAGACCTGATCGCAAGTCTCGGAGGTGCGTGATGGCGGGCACACTGAGCGTTCAAAGCATACTGGCACGATTTCTTCCGGGTCAGACACTGGACAGTCACCGTCGTAAAGTCTGCGCCCGCCTAACAGACTGCCGAACCGCCCGCATGGGCGGTATGGACATGCGTTGTGATCATTGCCAGGCCCGCTCCATCTGCTACTACGGATGCCGGGATCGCCATTGTCCGCAATGCCAGGGCCATGCAACTGAACAATGGAGCGCACGTCAGCGCTCCCTGTTACTGCCGGTGCCTTACTTCCATTTGGTGTTTACGCTACCTCACACCTTGAACGGCTGGGTTCAGCTCCATCCCGACGTGATCTATCGCTGTCTGTTCGCCGCCGTCTGGGACACGCTTAAACAGTTTGGGTGCAACACCCGGCACCTCGGCGGCGAACTGGGTATGACGGCGGTGCTCCACACCTGGGGACAGAACCTGAGCCGTCATGTTCACGTGCATTGCTTGATCCCCGGGGGAGTGTTGACCGGCACCGGTGATTGGCACAAAGCCAAAAGCCACTACCTGTTCCCGGTACGGGCCTTATCCCGGCGTTTTCGAGGACGAATGGTGTCGCTGCTAAGAGCGGCGGTGAACGCAGGCGAACTGCACCGGGTGACCCGCAGCGGTGAGATTGATGGTGCGCTCGACGGCCTGATGCAACAGGAGTGGGTGGTCTACACCCGACACTGCCTGAACCAGGCCGAGAGCGTGGTGGATTGCGTAAACCGCTGAAGGTTGCCACCCATTCCACCTGAAGCCTGCCACCCGGACCGGCGCAAGGCTGCCACCCATCGGAGCGTAGCGACGCGGGGATTTCATTGTTACTCCAAAGCTGTGGTGCCCGTCAACTTTGCTTGTCGTTTTCGCATGGACTCACCCCTGAGATTGATCTTGTAGGCGTTGTGAACCAGCCGATCCAGAATGGCATCTGCCAGAGTGGCGTCACCGATGACGTCATGCCATTCCTCGATAGGGAGTTGGCTGGTGGCGATGGTGGAACGACGGCCGTAACGGTCTTCCAGCACTTCCAACAAGTCTCTTCGGTTCTCTGCGCTCAGTTTCATGAGCCCCCAATCGTCCAGGATCAGTACATCGACTTTGGCGAGATTTGCTAGCAGTTTGGGGAACTGACCATCTCCTTTGGCGATGGTCAGTTCTCGTAGTAACCGGGTCAGGCGAACGTACTGGGCGGTGTAGCCTTCCCGACAGGCTTTGTGCGCCAGTGCACAGGCCAGCCAGGTTTTGCCAACACCGGTGGGGCCGGTAATGAGCACATTCAGGTGTTCCTTCACCCATTGGCAGCTTGCCAGGGATTGGATTAATCCCTTATCCAGGCCGCGTGAGTTCCGGTAATCCAGGTCTTCGAGAACGGCGGTGTGTCGCAGTCCAGCCCGGCGCAGCCGGCTGGTCAAGCGTCGGTTGTCTCTTTCGGTCATCTCCCGGTCAACCAGCAGTCCAAGGCGTTCCTCGAAGCTCAGTTCTGTGATGTCGGGCGTGGCTGACTGATCAGCCAGTGCAGCGGCCATGCCGGTCAATTTGAGGGCATGGAGTTTGTCCAGAGTCGGATGTTTCAGCATGTCAGGTTCCCTCAGTGGTAGTAGGCCGGGCCGCGGATGTTGTCGTGGGTATCGGGTAAGGCCAGCTCTTGCTGCTCTTCCAGGGGCTTCTGGTCCAGGCGGTGTTTGAGAATGGATTCAATGCTTTTGTAGCGGCAGCTACCCAGCATCAGGGCTCGACGGCAGGCGGCTTCCAATCGTGCCTCGCCGTAGCTCTTTCCCAGCCGGAGAATGCCCAGGCAGGAGCGGTAGGCCTGCTGCGGGTGTTTTCGGGCACCCAGGGCGGTGCGGATGAGCTTTTCCGTCGCGGGCCCGGTCTTGGCCGCCCAGGCAATCAACCGTTCCGGCGACCACTCACCGGCCTGCCGATGGGATTCGGGCATATGGGCGGCGATGGTGGTATGCCGTCCCTTCTGGTCAGAGCGGCGATGGCTAGCAATCCGGTTGCCCCGGTAAAAACACTCAATGATGTTGTGGGTGATCCGGACCTCCACTTCCTTTTTGATCAGGGTGTAGGGCACCGAGTAATAATGCCCGTCAACGGCTATGTGGTAGTCGATGTTCACCCGGGCCTTCTTCCACTCCGCGTAGACATAACGCTCTGCTGGCAGGGGCTGTAGGGCGGGTTTGTCCAGCTGTTCGAAGTGGTCGCACCGGCATCCGGGCAGCTTTCGGAAGGGGCGGCGATTGAGCTTCTCCAGCAGCTCACGGAGGGTTGCATTGAGCTGCCCCAGGGAGAAGTGCTGACGGTGGCGCAGCGCCGCCAGGATCCAGCGTTCGACGATCAGCACACCGCCTTCCACCTTGGCTTTGTCTCGGGGCTTTCGGACCCTTGTGGGGACCACGGCTACGCCGTAATGGGCGGCCATGTCCTGGTAGGTCGGGTTGAGGTCTGGCTCGTAGCGGTGGGCCTTGGTAACACCGGATTTAAGGTTGTCCGGAACCACCAGTTCCGGCACACCCCCGAGGAATTCGAAGGCCCGGATGTGGGAGCCGATCCAGTCCGGCAGCTTCTGGCTCCAGGTGGCTTCGGCGTAGGTGTAGTTGGAGGCCCCAAGCACCGCCACAAAGACCTGCGCCTCGTGGATCTCTCCGGTGGTGCGGTCAATGACGGGCACGGTCTGGCCGGCGTAGTCCACAAACAGCTTCTCACCCGCTCGATGGTCCTGGCGCATCACCAGGTCCAGCTTGCCCTGCCAGGCCCGGTAGTGCTCACAGAACCAGCTGTACTGATACCCTTCCGGGTTCGCTTGCCGGTACTCCTGCCAGAGCAGGAACAGAGTGACGTATTGACCCTTCAGTTCCTCGTGGATCTGATGCCAGTCCGGTATGCCTCGAACCTCGGCCGGCAGATCTGGAGGGGGTGGGAACAACAGCTGCTCAAGGCGAGCCTCACCCAGATCTTCCGGCAGTGGCCAGCTCAGACCGGCCTCGGCCAAACGCCGAAGATACTCGCTTACCGTAGGGCGGCTGACGCCGCAGGCCGCTGCAATCTGTCGATTACTCAGCCCTCGTTCCCATTTGAGGCGAAGGACTTCTTTGATCTTACGCATGGATAACCTCTTCGCAGGCATCGGGTCTTCTCCGGATGAAAAGACTCAGAGTACCGTTAAGTTATCCCGCGCCGGACGGTTTCGATGGGGTGAGTCAGGCAGCCTGCCGGGGTGGCAGCGTTGCCGTGGAATCAGTGGCAGCTTTCGCGTGGAATGGGTGGCAGGCTTCGACTGGAATCAGTGGCAACCTTGGTCTGGAATACGCAGTGGATTATCTGGCTCGCTACACTCACCGAATCGCCATCAGTAATGGGCGTTTGTTGACGATGGAGGATGACCGGATCGCGTTCCGCTATAAGGACTATCGGGATCATTCCCGATTGAAGACCCAATGGCTGGATGGCCAGGAGTTCGTGCGGCGGTTCCTGATGCACATCCTGCCGAAGGGCTTCATGCGAATTCGTCATTTTGGCTACCTGAGCAACTGCACTCGACGCCGCAAACTGGCGGTTATCCGGCACTTCTTATCGCAGCCGCCCAAACCAGAAGCGACACTGGAAAGCCCGGCGTCTCAGCGATGCTGGCCGTGCCTCCTCTGTAACAACGGTCTGGTTCGGATGATTCGTCAGGTTCCACGATTTAGACCAGCGGTGATCCTAACGGGGTAACCCATCTCCGCCTGGTTCGGTGCTTGGAAAACAGCCATTCTAAAGGAGCTGGGCGTTTCTGCGGGCGAACGCTGGAAAAACGGGTACCTGAGAGGTAGTCTGAGGGAAATCACAACAAGGAACCGCCTCATGAAGGATCGAATGAGACCAAAACCCGCCGACATTGCTTCGTACCGGGCCCCAGATGTACCGTTCAGGCTTCGCCTCCAAATTACTTTATCCTTAAGCATCGTTCGATAGCTGCGGAGTTGGCGGCTTAGTCCAACAGACATTTAAAGGTCATGCTGCGCACGACCATTAAATGCTTAGGTGTTAAGTGTTTATGACTGAAACCTGTCAGATCGACGTGATGATCAGAAGAGCTTTTCCTCGTTCCTACAAAGTGAGCGGCGGTCATTTCGACTATGGCAGTCTTTACCAAGCAAGCCTCTGCGGCGAGTCCTATCTCCTCCCGATTTCACAAATCTCAAAAATTTATGATTTGGGCAATGGACGGCACGTTGTAGTTTTACCAAGATGGCTGGCGCGCAAAAGCGGTCTTTTAAAGTATGAACGCAAGTCGAATTTATCTTGAGTATAAGTTTTTTATGTCAAGCACTTAACAAATATTTGTAGTACGTTCCGGGCCTTGTGGCCCTACACCGGACGCCCATTTCGCTGCGCTACATGGGCGCAGCTAAACAATGGCGTTAGTATTTAGGGAGTAGCAGGTGTCAGAGCAATCAGATGACAGTAAAGATCTGGAGTCACAGCTTACCGATATTTACTCTGCGATTTCAGTTTACGAGGAAAACGTCGCAGTCCCGTTATTTCAGTGGCCCTCATTGAAGCATCCACAATCGCGAAAAATTCTTGTCCGATACGTTTTGTTTCCTTTTCTGCTATTCCTAGGCTTCTGGGCCATGGTGTATTTTGCAGATTGGTCGTCAGACTATTTCAAATTTTCATTACTGCTTTTATTGCTCTTTTGGTATGTCGCGCTACCCACCGTTCAATTCATGGAAATATATGCTGATCGGACTGAGTTGATGCAATTTTTCAAGAATTCGAACCAGATGGTTGTTGATGGTCTTTGTCAAAGTACTTCAGCAGATTCGACCTTGGTAAAAGCTTTAAAAAAGCATTCGATTGAATCGCTGCAGCTGGCCAAGAATAGGATTTCAGCTCAGCAGGCGGCCATTGAGGCTAGAGTAGGTTCTCTGGCCGGGGCCTTGGATAAGGTGGGCATCGTACCCGGTCTCATAACATTGATCATAGCCGCCATGTCAGAGAAAAATGAAAATATCACGCTCTTTGTCACCATCGTGATATTTGGCGTGTATGTATTTGCCTTCAACGTTCATTATTCATTACCGAGATTGGGCTTTTACGTGAAGCTACTGGAAAGCGAAATTAGTAGGGTAAACAGATAAATTCTAACAATGCGTGGCACACGGATGGCCTTGTCTTCGCTTCGCTGCGTCAAGGTCACCGGTGCGCTCAGCGTTAGATCGAGAAGTAGTTCGAAGTGACCAATCAACGATCAAACTCAAACCAGGATCAAGTTTTGGAACTCAAAAGCGCAGTTTTTCTAGCAATTATCACATCGGTATTAACTACTGCTGGTACTTTTTCCGTAGTAAAATATCAGGCAAGCGCTGACAAAAATGCATGGTTATTTCAGCAAGATTATATGGAGAAAAAGGAAGATTTATCAGATAAGGAAGGACTTCGCGACTCGTTAGTAAGCCTAAGCCTAAAATCTGCTAAAGCCAATTCGAAGGTTTTTACTCTGGCTTTCCAAAACACTATTAATGCAATGAATCCAGTTTATCCTGACGATGCTTTGTATGCCAGACAGAAAGAGATTGGTAAAGAGTTTGTTTTAGCAATGGATAATGCTTCAGAATTACACACCGATTTAATAGAGAGTCTGGTTAAATCAAAATCTTTATTTTCGGGCAATGTTGGTTCTGAAATCGATGAGTATTTTGTTTGCGCTCAGGGTCGAAATGACGATCTTGTGGATAATCTAATTGACGAATTCTTTTCAAAATACTCATCTGGCGAGATAGACAAAAGTAATTTTCTTGATAAATATTCTGCATATTCTCTTAAAGCGGGAGAGCTGGGCGCTCAGTTCACCTGCCAAGAGGGGATTGCTGATATTTTGGGCGCTACAACGATCGAAATTTCATCTAACAAATGAATCAAGCCGACCAATTTTCCGCTGGCGCTCCAAATTGGTGGCATATTCAGAGCGTTATGTGTAGGGAGTTATGAACGAATTCTTCCAGATGGACCGGCTTATTGATGAGCTGAAAAAGGAAATCACTCTCTACCAAGAGTTGTTCGGGGAGAAGAGTTCGGTCGATCAGCTTAACAAGTCATTTGGTGAAGCCTTTTCAATCTTCCAGCGATCCATGTTTTTCGAGATTGTATGTCGAATCTCAGGCATGTTTGATCCGGCCCAAATGGGTAAAGATAAGAACCTCACCCTTGATCAACTTATAAGTGTTAGTGGTGACAAGGTAACAAAAGACATTCAGCTCTCAGCGGAGGGTTTGAAGTACGATTTTGCTCAAACAGGTATCAAAGCTGCTCGTAACATGATCTATGCTCATTACGACCTCAATATCTACACGGGACAGAAAAAATTAGCGCCGAACATTAGCTACGAGGTCTCGTGGAAACTACTCGAGGATCTTTCGGCATTAGTGAGGAGCCTGGGCGATGTGACTGGAACAATGCCACATAGTCTGGTGAGGGATCTGAAAATTAAATTGCCAAAAATGCGGAATGGAGCTGCCTTAGTTGGCAGAATTTCAAACGCATAACCAGTAGCGTCAGTCGGACCTGGACTTCCCCTGCGCACCACAAACCAGCCGCTGCGCATGGCGTTATGTTCGGTCGAGTATTCACCCAGAATACGTTCTTGTTCCCGTAAATAGGTAGAGTAAAAATTATGGACAATATCGTGCGAGAGGTTCTGAAAATCAAAATTATGAGCCTCAAAGCTACTGCCTTTCAAGACGCATTGGATCGAATTTATCTTTGCATTTACGGGAGTGGCTTTCAGAGAGTGAAGCAAAAGCGTGATGGAGGCTCCGATGGCATTGTAAATGGTGAAGTTGTCTTGGCAGCTTATGCGCCGGAAAAATACAATTTGAATGACTTTAAAAATAAAGTTGGTGCTGATTTTAATTCTTACAAAACTAACTGGGAATCCACCCACTGTAAATGGCAAGTTGTAACAAATTTAGAATCTACCGCACAAATGATTAAGTTTGTGAATGGAAAAAAAATAGATGCAACCATTATATGTATTGAGGGTTTGTTGCAAAAAATTGCTGATCAAACATGGACTATTAAAATGGCAATTTTTAAATCGCTTGATATTCCGGAGCAATATTTGTCTAACGATGTTATCTCCACAGTAATTGAAGATCTCATTCAAGCAAGTGACCAAGGTGATTCCTTTGAACCCTATGAGAAGCCTGCTTACATACAAGATAAAATCGAACTAAACGTTAGCAAAGACCATCAAGCTTCGTTTATCGATGAATATGAGGAGTCGCTAGCAATTTTTTCCTTAGTTTCGAGTGTGGTCAAATCAAGATCACAAGGAAACGTAGCGGCAATAAGGAGTAAAGTGAGATCTACTTATACATGCTTGTCAGGGAGCTTTGAGGTAAGGCTGAATGAGTTGGTTACAATAATGTCTCAAGGCAAATATCAAGACGATTATTATAGTCATCATATGCGTGTGGTCATGCTGTATTTTTTTGAACAGTGCCTGTTTGGTATGAAGCCAGATTCGGAGATGGTTAATGATTAATGCGCATATAGAAATGGACCTAAATCAACATATTTCTGTTGTATCTTCAAAAATTATTGAGCTTGTTGAATCTGGTGAAGAAATGATTTTAGAAACTTTAATGCGGAAGTTTCTGAAGGCGTATGAGTTCTATACCCCTGATCAGTTTATGGATGGGCTAGTTTTCTTGTTTTCTATCGATTGTTTGAATATTCAGGATTATAGGGTGGTTTTAAAAAATGTTTAAGCTTATTTCTTTGTCTTCGTCTTCAGGCCTTTTTGAGGATATCGTCTTCAAGGATGGGTTGAACATAATACTTGGAAGGTACTCAAAATCGGGAAAGGATATTAATGGGATAGGGAAAACCACAATAATTAATTTTATTGATTATTGTCTTTTAGCTAATGGCGTGAAATCAGAATTATTTAAAGAAAAATATGATTTTTTGAGGTCTGAAAGTATCAGGCTAGATTTTTTCCTTGGAAATAAACGTTATTCAGTTGAGCGAGGCTTTGAGGATAAAAAAAAGGTATTTCTCACGGTTAACGAAGGTGTAGCGAAGGAGTTCATCGATAGCGATCTTAGATTGATACTCGGAGCTGAAATGGGAAAAGGTCAAGTTGGTGTATATGAGCCAATTTGGTACAGGACATTGATGTCGTTTTTTTTGCAGAATGATCACAATTTTTCGCAAAGAGACGCTTCAAATGTTATAAAATTTACTATCGGAAAGCGGCAGCCTGAGCTTTTTACATACATTTTTTTACTTTTAGGAATTGATAATAGCCTTGTGTGGGATTTCGACAATAGTAGTGTTGAATTAAAAATCTTACGAACAGATCAAACACGTATTAACAAGCAGATAGTGGAGCAGACAGGGAAGTCAATAGAGGAATTTCGAGGCGAGTGTGACTCAGTTGCACGAAAAATAGACAAGTTAGAATATGGCTTGGATAATTACCAGTTTAATGAGAATAGCGCTGATTTAGAAGAGAAGATAGAAAAACTAAGTGGCCAGATATCGAATCTATACAAGCAACATATATCATTGATAGCTAAGTATAACGATATACAAGAAAGCTTAAAGATCGATGTTGATGTCAATCCTGAACAGGTATCTGGGTTTTACTCAGAAATTCATTCGGAGTTTTCTGAATTTATAAGGAAAAGTCTGAATGAGGTTGTAGATTTTAGGCAGGAAATATCTACAAACAGACGGAGATTTCTTAAAGAAAGGGAAGCGCACTATCAGGTGCGTTTGGGCGATATAAAGACTAAGTTGATTTCGCTTGAGCAAGAGCGTTCAAAAGTTTTCAAAATGTTTGATGAAAAGTCGGCTTTTGATGCGCTAAAGTCTGCATATGCAAATCTGATGGAGGAGAAAGCCCGGCTTTCTGGACAACTTGCTTACGTTGAACAATTAGATTTCATAGAGGAATCAATTGCCGCTAAGAAGTCTTTAGTAAGCTCAGCAGTAGAAAAGCTTGTGGTGGGGAAAAATGAAGCTTTAGGAGCGATAGATGAAGCAAAGAATATATTTTTGGATTTGGTGGATGGTTCAGTAGATATTGATAGCTCAGATACTAGCCCGTATTTCAATATCGAGTTTAAATCAAACCAAAACAGTCCAATCAAGCTTACGCTAGAGGTGCCTAGAGGCAGCTCTTTGGGTAAAGGTCGATTTAAAATATTAGCTTTTGATTTTACTGTGTTTATTTCCTCTTTACTGAGAAAGAATGATTTCCCTAGATTTTTGATACACGACGGTGTTTTTCATGCAATAGCACACAAAACACGAATAAAGTACCTCAATTATATTAATAAAAAATTGGATTCGTTAAGTGATGCTCAATACATAATCACAGTGAATGAGGATGAGATAATTTTTCCGGATAGTGAGGCGGTTTCAGTAGATCTGGACTTTAGACTCGAAGATAAAATATTAATAACTCTCGAGGATAATCCGGAAAACATGTTGTTAGGTAGAGAGTTTGGGTAAAAGTGGACAGATAGATATTTGTCTAATGGGAACATAACAAAAGTATCTTAAGCGACTGATTTTGCGTCGCTTGAAAAAGATCAAGCAACACAAAATCAGCGTCAAATACCGGCGTTAGAATTTTACAGGAGGAAATGAAATTGTCTGAAGCTGGGAAGCTGTTTGAATATTCAATACAAGATGCAGAAAAATTATTAGCGCGATTCGATTCGGACAAGCACGATCCATCGAATGGATCGGAGACCTTAAAAAGAGCTGGAATGATCATCGCTTTGGCCGCCTGGGAAACTTATATTAAGGATCGATTTCGTGAAGAAATTGATGTTTGGATTGGCTCTTTAAAGGGAAGTCAAATCTCAAATTTTGTGTTAAAGAAAGTCGATGAGGATCTTAAGCGATTTTTTAATCCCAATCACGATCGTACCAAAAACCTCTTCAAAACATATTTCAATATTGACATTACTGAGAATTGGAGGTGGGATAACTATCTTCAACCTCAAGCAAAAAAGGCTTTGAATGAACTTATTTCAAAGCGAGGGGATGCTGCACATAAAGCTAATACAAACGCTTACTCAGCACATATTGTTAAGCGAGATGATTTAGAAAAGGCCATTAGATTTTTGAAAGGTCTTGTGAACGCAACTGAAAAAGTGAAAATTGCCAAATAATTCTTAAAAATCACGGAAGGCGGGCGAGTCAGACGCGCCGCTCCGGCCATGGCAACAAAACCTGAGTGGTGGGACGAACACTCTGGTATAGCGCTCATGCTAGGGCTCAGCATGCCACTATGTATTGTAGGAGCATGGTTTTCGGAGTTCCGGATAGAGCCGCGAAAGATATTTGGTTTTCACCTCATTTCGCATTCACCGGAAGTAATGGCGATCGCAGAGAAAACCGGAACAGATTTTTTTGTGCACACCGGTTTTTTGCCTTGGGCTGTCTTGTCGAAAATGGTGTTCAGCAATCCGTTAGGGCTTCTGTTTTTTAACGCTATCAGCCCATTTCGAAAAATATCTATCAAACAAGAGCTATCAAACAATCATGACGAGAAAGACATTAGGTTTAACCCGAAAACGAAATAAAGACGCTAAACCAGTGGCTGAGGAAGCCGAGGCTATGGTTGAGGTTGAAGGTGAGGCTGATCCACAAAAACGTTTTTTAAATGCTGTGGTTATCCATCCAACGCCGGGGATTCGCTTGGAGTCAGGTTCAGAAGAACTCACGGTGCGCGCGATGGATTTGATCACGCCGATTGGAATGGGGCAGCGAGGTTTAATAGTTGCACCGCCGGGGTCTGGAAAATCGACAATTTTGAAACATATTTGCCAGGCGGTGGGAAAGGCGTATCCCGAGATTAAACTTTACGCGTTATTGATAGATGAGCGACCCGAAGAGGTCACTGATTTCAGGCGTAGCGTCCCGGCTGAGGTACACGCTTCTTCTTCGGATGAAAGCTATGCTCATCACGTTCGCGTTGCCGATGAACTTCTTGATATCGCCCGCCAACAAGCGGGAGAGGGTCACAACGTCATGATTGTGATTGATTCTCTCACGAGGCTTTCGCGTGTGCATAATGCGGAGCGAAAGAGTAGCGGTCGTACTATGTCTGGCGGGGTGGATGCTCGAGCGATGGAGATTCCGCGGAGGTTGTTTGGCGCTGCACGAAAAATTGAGAATGGCGGCTCGCTGACCATTTTGGCAACCGTTTTGGTGGATACCGGCAGCCGTATGGATCAGGTTATCTTTGAGGAATTTAAGGGCACGGGGAACATGGAGCTGGTTTTATCGAGAGACGTGGCGAATCAGCGAATCTTTCCCGCGCTGGATATTTCGAAAAGCAGTACACGCCGTGAAGAGCTGCTGTTGGATCCAAAAGATTTAGACAAAATAATAGCATTGCGCCGGGCGCTTGGCGGTCTCAAACCGCTAGAGGGCACAAAAAAGCTGGTTGAGCTGCTTGAGAAGTACCCCACAAATGCCGAGCTTCTGAAAAACATTCCCGGGCCAGGATGATGATGCGTGCGAGTGATCATCTCATCCGTTAGGTCGTTACATAGTCTTTACCTTTCAGCGCAAAGCCCCCTGTGCCGACTAAGACCAGAAAACCGGGACAGATTTATTTTCCAGTTTTCGTATTGTTCCTGGCAGGCCAGCAATTGCCGGCGCTGGCCTTAGTGAATTTTTAACAGTGCATCTTCGATGTCGCTGCTGCCGTCCGGGCGGACGACCCGCGCTATTTCTTCACCATCCTTCAAAAAAATCAGGGTCGGCCAGAGCTTAACGCCAAACGTCCGCCCCAATCTGTGGCCTTTGCCATCCTCAATCTTCACATGCGGAACGTCTGGGTGATTGTCCATTGCCGCCTTGATGTCTGCCTGAGCACCCTGGCAGATCCCGCACCAGTTGGTGCCGAATTCAATCACTATTGGGCCCTTGCCCTGGTCCAGCTCATCACGGCTCAAGGTTTCGGGTGTATATCGGCTGATATACAACATGGTGTCTCCTTGTTGGGTTATCCGTCTGGAAAATAAATCTGTCCCGGTTTTCGGTCAGGTCGTCGAGTGTCAGTGCTCCTTTAATCGGGCAACCCGGAACGCTTCTCTGGTGTCATTTCCTTTTCCCACTCGGCTTCGTCGCCCGGCGCTGGCAGAAACCGGCCAAACTCGATCATCTGAGTGGCTGGAATGTCCTGCAGATAAATCCAGACGTCCTCAGCCGTTATGCCCGTGATTTGCACTACCTTTTCAAGCATCTGGCTCATCAGGGCCTGCTTGACCTCGGTATTGCGGCCCTCGCGTACCAGGCCGTGCACATACACCTGGGGCGCCGAGTTTACGCGGCCACCGACAAAGTGCTCACCCTCGTTGGTCGAAAAAAACAGAACCTGGGCGAAGAAACGGGACGCGCCGGTTTGCGTGTGATGGGCCGTTGTGATGGCCTCCGCTATCTGTGATTTCTGCTGCAGCGACAGAGAAAGGTTCGCGACCGTGACAGTATGTCACCGCCACAGTAATACTGACCCACCAACGCCAACTTAAAATTGACCCACCTGAGGCAAAATAGCCGCTTAATCACACGATCAGAGCGGCGGCCGATGTTGACTCAGGAGACACTTGTGGAAATTCATGTATTGCATCGTCAGGGCGAGAGTATTCGCGCCATCGCTCAGAAACTGGGCGTGTCCCGCAACACCGTGCGCCGCTATCTGCGGGATCTGAGCGCGGTGCCCACCTATCCCGACCGAACGCAGAGAGCGACTAAGCTGGATTCCTATAAAGACTATTTGCTGGCGCGGATCGAAGCCGCGAAGCCACACTGGATACCGGCAACCGTGCTGTTAAGAGAGATCCAGGACCGCGGCTATGCCGGCGGGATCAGCCGGCTCAAGTCCTACATTGCCGACTTCAAAACCGTCGAATCTGATCCGGTGGTTCGCTTTGAGACGCCGCCTGGCAAGCAGATGCAGGTCGACTTTACGACCATTTCCCGTCACCGGCGCAAGATCAAAGCCTTTGTGGCCACGCTGGGGTTCAGTCGTGCCACTTACGTCCGGTTCTCCGAGCACGAGCGCCAGGAAGACTGGTTGCAAGGCATCGAAGAGGCCTGCCATTACTTTGGCGGAGTCCCCCAGGAGATCCTGTTCGACAACGCCAAGACCATCATGATCGAGCGTGATGCTTACGGCGAAGGCCGCCATCGCTGGAATGCTCAACTGTTGGCAACGGCTCAGGATTACGGTTTTATCGCCCGCGCCTGCCGGCCCTACCGAGCTCGCACCAAGGGCAAGGTTGAGCGCTTCAATGGTTATTTGAAGGGCAGCTTCATCACGCCTCTGGCGGCCACCCTGAACCAGGCTGGACTGAGGTTGGACGTGGCCACGGCCAACGCTCACATAGGGCCTTGGCTTGAGTTGATAGCGCATCAGCGCATTCACGGCACCACCGGTGTTAAACCTCAGATACGGCTGGATCAAGAACGCTTTGAGCTCGCGCCGCTGCCATCACGGCCACAACCGGTGGTACAACAAGCGCCGGCCTCAATCCGACCTGTTCCGACAGAGAGCTTTCAGCATCCCCTCAGCGTGTACGACCGGCTGTTGGAGGCTCGCCTATGAACCTGCAACATCAACGTATCGAGCACGCCTGCGCAAGCCTAAAACTTGATACCTTGGCCAGTGAATGGGCGGCTATCGCCGACCATTCTGCTTCAAACGAAGGCACCCTGGCTGACTTCCTGGAACAGCTATTAAACCTGGAACTGAACGCCCGGTCACAACGATCCCGAGAGACGTTGCTGAAGTTCGCGGGTTTCCCGGGGCGAAAGTTATTTGAAGATTATGATTTCAAGTTCGCCAGCGGAGCCCCGCGTAAACAGCTGAATGAACTGACGAGCATGGCCTTTGTAGAGCGAGCAGAGAACGTGGTGCTTCTGGGCCCCAGTGGCGTTGGCAAAAGCCACCTGGCCATCAGCCTGGGCCACAAAGCCGTCAGCCAAGGCATTAAAACGCGCTTCATTGCCGCGGCCGACATGATGCTGCAACTGGTCATTGCCCGAAAACAGGAACGTCTGGATCAGTACTTAAAACGCAGTATCTTAGCGCCACGGCTATTGATCATCGACGAAATCGGCTATCTGCCATTTGGTCGCGAAGAGGCCAATCTGTTCTTCAATGTCATCGCCAAACGCTACGAGCACGGCAGTGTCATCGTCACCAGTAACCTCCCATTCTCACAGTGGGCCAGTGCCTTCTATGGCGACACGACATTAACCGCTGCGCTATTGGATCGGCTGTTACACCACGCGCACATCGTCCAAATCCGGGGAGAAAGTTATCGATTGAAGGATAAGAAAATGGCGGGTACCGCACCGATCTCAACCAGCAGCCAAGACCTATTAACCAATACTTAAACGCCCAGGGTGGGTCAGTTTTAGATTGGCGATATTGCCAATAAGTGGGTCAGTTTTAAACTGGCGTTGACAACAGTATACGTGGGCATGGGAAAGTCCTACCGAGCGTGACATGTATTCACCTGTTATGGCCCATATGGAGAAGCAGGTGGTCCTTGTTCAGTATAGCAACGCTGATCTGCCTGGTCATGCGCACGGGTTGTGTGAGCATCATTGGACGATTACTTCCTGCTTTTCCTTTGGATCGACTATGCTTTTGAGTGGATGGATGAAATAAAGGGAGAACAATCATGCGCTATCTTTTTGTTTTACTGGCAACGCTGCTTTTTTCCGCACCGGCTCTCAGTAGCCAGTGTCCCACTCTGATGAAGCAGGTCGACTCTCAGATGGAGTCCGCAGATTTGGATGCAGGCACAAGGGCCGAAGTTGAGAAACTCCGAGCGAAGGGCGAGTCGCTTCACAAGGCGGGCAAGCATGGAGAGTCCGAAAAGGTCCTCCGGCAGGCCATTGAGAAAATAGACGCCGCTGTGGAACAGGCCGCAGGGACTTGATCGGCCTGGGGGTGCTGTCGCTGGGGTCTGTCGACAGTGCCGGCAGATCGCAGAATGGACTTATTTCTCCGGGTTCTTGATGTATAGGACATTCTTGTCACGGTTCTCGGCTGGTTGTTGCTGTGGCCGGATGCGGAGTTTGCCCGGCAGGCGCTATTCCTTAAGCCGGACAAGCAACCGGCCATCCTCAACCTGGATATAATCCACACCCGCTGCAAAGGATTGCCAGAATCCCGGGTTGGCGCCGAACTCGTTAACCAGGTCCACATTCTTGAGGTTACCCAGCCAGGCATTCGGAATGGGTACGCCCATGAGGCTGACGCCCTTTAACTTAACCAGGGGTCGACCGTTGGCAAAAGACAATTCCACACCGGCATTTACTCGCAGGGTTCTGCCGCCTTGGGTATCAATGCCCAGAGTATTCAGTTTGTTGTTGAGTGAATCCTGTTCACTGGCATTCAGGGTTACGGGTTCGAAGTTCTCAGGAAACACATAGTGGCTTAACCACCAGTAACCGACGCCGTCAAACCCTCACGAAAGGTTGTTACGCGAAACTCCGGAAAGCGTTTTTTGAACTTGTCAGACACGAAAATGTTGTCCACCTGGTAGCGTTGTAACAGTTCCGCCGCATCCCGGACTTGCTGATTCAGCAACCCGGCCAGCTTCAGCTGCCAGCGCTTGAGTACCTTGTATTGGCCGTCGGCATTGAAGATCTCACTCGCTAACTGAATGAACTGCCGGTAGGTCAGGCGGCGGAAAACCGGGACAGATTTATTTTTGAGACCGCTCAGTAGACACAACACTGGAACGAGTTGCTAACACGAATAATAGGTCTGTCCGATGGTGTTTTTCCGACAGACCTGCTTTGGGGGCGGGTTGGCTCAGGACAGAACCTGGCCGCCGTCCACCACCAGCGTCTGGCCGGTCATCCACCGGGCCAGATCGGAGGCCAGGAACAGCGCCACGTCGGCGACTTCCTCCGGCGTGCCCAGGCGCCCGAAGGGAATCCCCCCGCGAATACGCTCGTAGAGCTCCGGATTGTGCTGACGGGCCTGATCCCAGACGCCGCCCGGGAACTCGATCGAGCCCGGGGCAATGCCATTAACACGCACTTTATGCGGGGCCATGGCCACCGCCAGGCTGCCGGTGTAGTGAGCGACGGCGGCCTTGATGGCCGCGTAGGGGGCGGTGCGTGTCGAGGCGTGCAGGGCAGCGATGGAGGCAATGTTGATGATCGTGCCCCCGGTTTCCTTAAGCGCTGGCAGGCAGGTATGGCCGGCGCGAACCGTGCCCATCAGATCCACCTCAACGCTGCTCAGCCAGCCTTCTTCGTTGTCCTCCCGCCCGAACGCCGAGGCGCAATTGACCAGCACGTCCAGGCCGCCCAACTCGCCCATGGCGCTCTGCAGATAGGTCTCCAGCGCGGCCTTATCGCCGATGTCGCAGGAGGCCACATGCAGCGCCAGCCCCTCGCCTGCCACTTCTTCCGCCAGTGCGTCCAGGGACGCCTGCCCGCGCGCGCACACGGAAACGCTGGCACCGGCTCGGGCAAATCCCAAGGCAATGGCCCGGCCAATACCCTTGCTGCCGCCAGCGACGATGACGCGCCGGCCGTGGAAATCAAACGTCATTGAATGCTCCTTTCAGTCGCTTATCTGGTAGCGAATAAACGCCTCGGTTAAAATGCCCAGGTGGAGCCTCAGGGTGTCCGAAAAATTCAACTGGAACACGGTCAACGGTTCTACCTGCATGGCTTTTCGTGCCGGCTCCGGCGGATGGGACGTATGCCAGCAGCCGATCAACGCCTGCTGACACTGCATCAGATACCGCAGGCAATCGGCTTCTTCCTGATCGGTAGCTGCACCGATAACGGCTGTGATGCGGCGAGAAAACCGGGACAGATTTATTTTTGCGGCTTCTCTGATGGCTTGGAGCTGATTTGAAAAATAGATCTGTCCCGGTTTTCTTTTCAGTCATGTAGGGCTTGCCTTGCTTTTGATGGATGAATTTTTTGTTCGTACAGTGATTGTTGTTGAGAATTTACACTATTTCCGCGTCGGGATAATCGCCCCATTCAGCAATTCATTTTTACCAGCCAACAACAATATAGAATCGGCAAGCGCTACGGGAGCAAGAAGGGGGCTGTTCGGCTGTTCTTCGATCTTGCCACACTCGCAGGCGAACCTTGGGCGACAACGGTGCCGCCTGCATCGCCAGCGCCGGGGCCGATGTCGATGATCCAGTCACTGCCCCTGGCAACCAGCATATTGTGTGCGACCATGATGACGGTGTTACCTGCGTCGACCAATCCATTCAACTGTGTCGTCAACATCGTCACGTCAGCCGGGTGGAGGCCTGTGGTGGGTTCATCCAGCACATAAAGTGTGTCACTTCGCTGCGCGCGTTGCAGTTCGGTCGCGAGCTTTATTCGTTGCGCTTCGCCGCCCGAAAGTTCGGTTGCGGGTTGGCCCAATCGCTTTTTGGTCAACGGTGACCAAGCGCCGAATGTGCTCCATGCCATAAGCAACTCGCCCGGCGGTGTGCGTTTCCAGTTCTTGTTCCAGCAGGTCGATTTCACCATTGGCGGTTTCAGTGGTTTTCTTTTGCCCCAACGATTCGCCAACCAGTTCGACGAGGGCCTGACTGACAAGGCTCGATTTGCCCGAGCCCGACACACCAGTAACCGTTGTCAAAACGCCTAAAGGAAACTCAACGTCCAGACCTTGGAGGTTGTTTCGCTTGACCCCCTCCAGCTTCAACCAGCGTGTCGTTTGCCGCGGCGTGTGCTCCATAACGATGTCCGGTGAGAACAGATATCGCCCGGTATGGGATTCACTAACCTCGCGCAGACCGTCTATCGGGCCATTGTAGACAACTTCGCCGCCGTGCACTCCCGCGTCTGGCCCAATGTCCACAATCCAGTCGGCGTGCCGAATAACGCTGTCATCATGCTCGACAACAAACAATGAGTTGCCAGCACGTTTGAGCTCATCCAGCGCACCCAGCAGTGCCAATGTGTCAGACGGGTGCAACCCTGCCGACGGCTCGTCAAGAACATAGACCACACCAAACAACTGCGACCGAATTTGCGTTGCAAGCCGCAGACGTTGCAGTTCGCCCGGCGACAAGGTTGGTGTGCTGCGTTCCAGCGATAGGTAACCCAAACCAAGAGTTGTAAGCGCTTCGACACGGGCCAAAATGTCGCGGGCGATTCGCTGTGCCACGATCACCTTTTCCGGGTGCAAGTCTTGCGCTACGGGTTTTGCGATGGAAGCATCGCGTAGCCGCTGGGCGAGTTCGCTCAACGTGAGTTGCGACAACTCACCAATATCCAGCCCTGCAAATTTCACCGACAGCGACTTGTGTTTCAATTTTTTGCCGTTGCAGTCCGGACACACGGAAATCTGCATGAACTGAGAGA
This sequence comes from Marinobacter sp. M1C, assembly GCF_023314135.1. Taxonomy (NCBI): domain Bacteria; kingdom Pseudomonadati; phylum Pseudomonadota; class Gammaproteobacteria; order Pseudomonadales; family Marinobacteraceae; genus Marinobacter; species Marinobacter sp. M1C. The sequence continues at coordinate 3,475,236 of NZ_CP092289.1, read as the reverse complement.
CGCGTTTCTTAGTACGATGGCTTTGCGTTGTCGCAAACGAATGCAATATATAGCGTCGCGCACTGGTAAATGTCCCGGTGTAACTGGACGGCAGGTCTTGCTCTTTCGCCATGCGCGTTTCATCGGGACTGAACCCTGCATAAACCGGCACAACGGGTGTCTCATCAGTAAACAGAACCCAGTCTCGGGTTTTTTGTGGCAGGTCTTTCCACGGCTTATCGATGTCGTAGCCGAGTGAAACAAGTATGTCGCGCAGGTTCTGACCTTGCCACGCTGGTGGCCACGCTGCGATAGCGCGATTTCGAATGGTTTTCGTGTCATCAGGAACGAGCAACTTTTCAGTCACTTCAAACACCCGCCCGATGCCATGGCACCGAGGGCAGGCACCTTCCGGTGTATTTGGCGAAAACGAGTCGGCATACAATATTTGCTGGCCACGGGGATACTGCCCGGCCCGCGAATACAGCATGCGAAGGCCGTTGGAAATCGTCGTAACGCTACCGACCGATGAACGGGCCGACGGCGCTCCTCGCTGTTGTTGAAGCGCGACTGCGGGCGGAAGTCCGTCAATGGCATCAACGTCTGGTTCGTCAACCTGGTCAATCAGCCGGCGCGCGTAGGGCGACACAGAATCAAGATAACGGCGTTGGGATTCCGCAAACAATGTTCCAAACGCAAGCGAAGACTTTCCAGATCCGGAGATGCCAGTAAAAACAACGAGCGCGTTGCGAGGCAAATCGACATCGATGTTCTTGAGATTGTGGACGCGCGCACCCCGCACCTGAATGCAATGGTCAGGATCGCATGGGACGCTCTTCGATTTATTTTGCGCCATTGGTCAGGTCTCCTTTGGCGATAGCAAAAATACGATTGAACTATATCTGTTTAGTACTATTTACAGCCAGTCAATGCGCAAGAGCAGAATGGCCGGATAATTCTTCGTCAAGATAATCGATCAGCATGCGTACTTTGGGTAACAGATGCCTGTTATGAGGGTAAATCGCCCGCTACGGATATAGCTCAACGCGTAATCCCCAGGAAGTTGCACAATGCCAAGCCCTTTTAACGCGGCATCCACCAGGGCGCGGCCGGAGTTGCAGCGCAGATTGCCACTAATATTTATATTGCGCGTTTTACCTTCGTCCTGAAAGTGCCAATGGTCAGCTGATCCCTGCAAACAATTATGATGGTTTAGGTCTGATAATTTATGAGGCTCACCGAATTCGGCAAGGTACGCTGGAGCGGCACACACATAGGAAAACCGGGACAGATTTATTTTCGCGGCTTTTCTGAGGGTTGAGGCGTATCGGCAGTTTGTTGGGCAGGAAAATGGTTCGCCGTCAGATGAATTGATTCGCGCGGCGATCAATAGCAACAAGCTGACTGGCGGCAATAAGTTCGTCGATGAAATTGAAAACCGTATCGGTATCAGAGTTGAAACTCGCAAGCCGGGAAGGCCGACAACTGAAAAATAGATCTGTCCCGGTTTTCCGGGGGTTATACGGAAACTCGGTCGTTTTCTGTGGTTTCCAGTTTCACTCGAAAACCACAGGCTGCGGCGTACTTGCTGAGCGTTCCCCAGCTAGGGTTTCCCCGGCCACGCTCAAGTCTGGAGATGTTGCTTTTGCTCGTCCCCAGCTTCTTGGCAAGATCCTCTTGGGTAAGGCCCGCTTTCGTTCTCATGGTGATCAGTTGGTCGATCAGGTTGAATTCTTCCTGAAGGGCATCGTACTCTTTACGCACTTCAGGATTCTCGAGTGCCTTCTGCTTAAACTGTTTGAAGCTCATAACTTTTTGACCTCCCTCAAACGCACTTTTGCTAGCTCTAGGTCTTTCTTCGGTATTTTTTGATCTTTCTTCACAAAGACATGGAGAATGATGATTTTCCTATCCTGCATATAGCAGAAAATACCTCTTCCAATGCCTTCTTTGGCTTTTGCGCGAATCTCGAACAGCTCATCACCAAGTGACTTGGTGTGTGGCTCCCCAAGGTTCGCTCCGTGTTTTTCCATCAATTCCATCAGCCGGATCATTCTCGCCTGAATCTTGGGCGGCATCCCGGCCAATTCTTCGTCTACCTTTCTGTAGAATTCAATGTCCCAGTCCATGGGTGCTCTGTATTTTTAAGTTATCATATATGATAACTCTAGTTATGGAAAATATCTTGAAAAACCGGGACAGATTTTTTTCAGAGGCTTGGGGATCCGTAAGTCGATGGCAGCGACGGACGGGGCCAACTATGCTTGGGATACTATTCGCAGATGGTGGCGCGTTACGATAGGCAGTAGCGTGGTGCGCAAGATGACTCATAAGGAATAGATCCATGCGCAGACTATTCTTCGGACTGGAGATTCCCGCTCAGATCAAAACTCGCCTATTGACGGTGAGGGCAGAGGTGCCCGGTGCCAACTGAAAAATAGATCTGTCCCGGTTTTCCACGGCGCCTAGATATCCCCTAACACCCGCCGAAAACCATCAGAATCAAGAAAGTCAGATTCCAACTTGATCAAGTTACCGTTGTTGGACTGGAAGAAAACAAACGAGGCACCCTGATCAGACAGGAAGTGGTAATAGACTTTATCTGCAATTTTCCAGGTGCCAGAGTCTCCACCTTGAACAAACACACTCTGGAAAGACTCTACACTAGCCTGATCACAGCTGTGGGCTTTGTTCTCTGACAGTGTCGCTTCGAAAAAGTCAGACCATCCGCAGCCTCCTGTTTCGAGAATGTTTTCTGTCCCGAAACTAATGTATTGCTTGCCGATGGTATGGGAATATTTGACCAACAGAATGTCGTTGTTGGCACCAAGCGACCCAACGATGACGGGCGATTCGGGTACCTGGAACTTCATGCCATCATAGGCGGCTGTAATGAATTGATCGGTTTGAGCACAGGCTGAGAGAGAGGTAAAGGCCAAACCTATTAGCAGGGCGGTTTTCTTCATATCACAGTCCTTGTTTTGCCATTTCCATTTGGTTGCGAAAGTTTATCGCTACACGCTGCCGGTTTATGAGCTTCGGCTCCAACAGTTCCATGATACCCATTTTGGGTATAGTATTACCCAAAATGGGTTTTAGGGGTACCGTTAACATGCCAGCAGTAAAAACATCGAAATGCACTGGGTTGGCGGATGCCCTGTTTTCACAAACCCGCCAAAAGGTACTGCGACTGTTTTTCGCGCGTGAAAAAAGGGACTTTTCGATCAAAGAGCTCATCGAGCATGCCGAAGCAGGTTCGGGGTCTGTGCAACGGGAACTGGCACGTCTGGTGGATAGCGGCCTGGTGCAAGTGAAGCTGCAGGGGCGCCAGAAACGATATAAGGCCAACCCGGACTCGCCTGTTTTTCCGGAGTTGTCTTCTCTTGTTTCCAAGCTGCTCGGCCCAGAACAACAGGTTGAAGACGCTCTCAATTCGATTAGCGATAAAATCGATCTGGCCCTGATTTACGGTTCGGTGGCGAAGAGAACCGATCATGCCAATAGCGATATCGACCTCATGTTGGTATCGGATTCCCTCACCCTGGAGGAGGCCTTTGAAGCGTTGGGGCCAGCAGAGATCAAGCTTTCCCGTACCATCAACCCAACCCTTTACAAGCAAGAAGAGTTTAAAAAACGTAGAGCCAATAAAAACCCTTTTTTAAGGAAAGTCCTGGAAGGACAGTACATATTGTTGAAAGGAAGCATCAATGAATGAAGAAGCACTGGAAAACTTGGTCCGGATACACAAACTCCACCATGAGGCGGTAGACGCCAACGAGGTTCAAGGGCTTATCCAATCCGGTAACGTTCGATTAAAGGACGCGGGTTTGGAGGCACTTAGCACAGGGTAATCGGGTAGGCCCGCCCGTCAATTGGCATCTGAAACCTGCTCAATAACCGGGGCTTTGTGCCAGGTTGAGCGATCCATCCAGGGGGCGTGAAAGGTGCCGGGGTCAGGTCTTGTGTTTTGCCCCTGTCTTGCCATTTCGTTGTCATCGTCTCAGTCTGTATTATTCTCGCGTAAGTCAGATTGTTCGAGAGGCAAAAAGCAAGACCTGACCTCGAGGAACTTGTTTCTAGACTTACCTTGGACCCTTGTCTTTAAATCCTTCAGATCTATGAATCAAATAGGAGGCGGTGGCGTCGAGGGGATCGCGACCAAGGACGGCTGTCGCTCCGGGATGAAAGCTGGAAACTGGGTTCAGGTCGATGAAAACGGGATTGTCCTTTTCATCCAGAAGGTACTCGACTGCGCCGAGCTCCATCCTTGCGGCCCGTAGAATTTTTTTGACTGCCTCGGTCACCTTCGGGGCAATTTCGCGAGGAGGCAAGAGGGTAACATCCGATTCCGGGTGAGCCAGGCAGTAGTTGAATTGGTCAGCTTGAATCGGTGAGCGGGCTTCGTAAAGGATGTCGGAGCCGAGGACTTCGATCCGGTGGACGCAGCCGTCTGCGGCGGTTAGCATCTCTTGCTCAATCCAGCCTTCTTCTCGACTGAAAAGTCCGACCGGGGCGGGTGCGCCGTCTTCAAGCATCCGAATTCCTCTCCCAAAACCACCTGCAGGTGGTTTGAGAAGGACAGCTTGCCCATGTATGGCGCGTCCGCCGGGAACGGCGGGGTACGTTTGCGGCGTAAGCACTCCGCACTCGGTAAAAAGCTTGGCTTGAGCCAGCTTACTGTAGCCGATCTGGAAGCAGAGTGATCCGTTGATCACAGATCTACCCTCGGCCTCCCAGGTTCGCAAAGAATGGGTGATCCGATCCGCCCGAGTCTTATCCCGCTCAGCAAGAAGGGCGGATACGCGGTTGACGATCAACCCATTCGCTACGATCTCCTCCGGATCATCAGCGACTTGTACTTTGATGCCCCTCGATTCTAAAAAGTCAACGAGGGGGCGAACCCATTCTGGGATATCTGTGAGAATTATAATAGACATTGACTGGTATCCGGCTGGCTGAGGCAAAGATCCCCGTGCTTGCCTAGCAAGGGGTTGCGCAGGGTTGCGCGAGGAGCTTTCCGCAAAGCGGGCGCTTTATGCCTGGTTAATGTTGTCCCCGTCAATTGGCGTCTGAAACCTGCCCCATAACCGGGGCTTTGTGCCACGTCGAGCGATCCATCCAGGGGTCGCGCAGGCCAATGTGCCCGATGCCGGGTAATTTGACGGCCAAAGCCAGAGGGTCAATACCCATGTTGAGGCCGAGGATGTTCAGTTCAACACCTTCCCGGATACTCGCCATAAGGCCGAAATAACCATTGAGGGAGAACTGGTAGCCCGAACCGCTGGGCGCTTTCGCAAATACTCCGTCAGCGAGATAGTCTTTTCCGATGGCCGTGTTGGGCAGCGCAACATTCAGTTCGGGTACCTGCCGGATTACCCAGGCTACAAAGGTATTGCTGTTGGGCCCGGGCCAGGCTTTGTATTCATTCGCGAAGGGGTAGGCGTCGATAGCTGTCCGGATATTGATGATGGCGGCGTCTGCTTTCTCACCACGAAGATCTGCCAGCAACATCGGCGGGTTGCCGTACCAAGCGGTATCCGGCTCACCGGGGCGGGACCGCACCGCCTTATAACCCCAGCCAGTGACATCGTGAACCACGTAGGTGGATGCCCCGCGCACCTTGGTCGCAATCCAGGTATGCACCGCAAAATTGCCGCGCCAATTATAAGCTCGGGCACCATAAACCTGCACAATGGCTTCTTCGGTCTGGCCCGGTAGTGGCGCAATGCCTGCGCTGGAGCGATCGGCGTCACGCCAGCTCTGGCCAGACTGACTACTGCAGGCCGCAATCAGTGCGGGGCCTGCCAGCAGAACCAACAAAAATACTGTGGTTCTGATGAGCCATCGAAGGAGTTTAATCATTCCAGGGGTACCTCGGACTGCATGCATGAGTTGGTGATCAAAACCCAACCAGTATACGTCTCGTATAATATCAGGTACCAATGAAGCATTACCGGCAGCTACTATTATGGCCGCCTATACGGCTTCTGATTTCGCTTCAACCGCTTATCCCGGGAACCACTGCATCTGAGTCTGAAAAATCACGATTCGCACCCCGATCATTGCTGTTAATACTGCTACTGAGCCTGGTAGTGGTGTTGACGGTGACGGCTATCCTTTTGTCTATCGAGATCAGCTACTTATGGCGCTGGGGTGGCGAATTGGCGGGTCATCCCATGGCTATGGTTGGCATCGTTCTAATCATGGCTGTGCTGATGAGCCTTGGGCTGCCAGGCAGCCTGTGCTTCTGGCTTATCGCACCTTTTCATGCGCCTTTGTTAAGCGTCAGCGTACTGCTGGTTGGCAGCGTCGCCGGCGCAATGGGTGCATATCGCTTTGGTATGGGTCTGGGTGATACCTGGAGACCCGGCTATTTGGCCAGGCAGGTACTCAACCTGCTTGGCAAACGCAGCGACTTTCTTACTCAATGTGCAGTACGCATATTACCGGGCTTTCCCCATGCATTCGTGAATTTGGCAGGCGGCGTATTAGGTCTGCCGTTTCTGGTTTTCTGTTGCGCCGCGATAGTCGGGCTGGCAATCAAATGGACAGTCTATGCACCCGCGGTGCACGGCATGGTATCGGCTCGGCAAGCAGAGCAAGCAATGGACTTTTAGCGGGTGCGAAGTAAACTTGTCCCTCTCAGTCTGTGCACCTGACAGATTAATGGTACCCAGATGTTATCTACCTCTGCCAGCGTCACCGGCCAGGAAAGCCCCATGATTCGCATCAATGAACTGCAACTGCCCCTTGATCACAGCCCTGAGGTCTGTTCGCCGCGTTGATTCTCGTGCAGATGGGCTTCAAGCCTATTGAAGTGCTGGGGGCAGGTCTTGTGCTTTGCCCCTGTCTTGCCATTTCGTTGTAATCGTCTCAGCCTGTATTATTGTCGCGTAAGCCAGATTGTTCGAGAGGCAAAACGCAAGACCTGACCCCAAGGAGCTCTTCGGAAGCTCCATACTTTGGAGATGATCGGGGCACTTGCCGGGCTCATTTAGCGGAATCCTTATGGGTTTTGTCTTTCACGGGTAAGTTGATATCTGCCGCGCCATCGCTGTTTTCGACCAGCTTGTCGAAGTCGCTCACGAACAGGCGGTCCTGGATGATACGGTAGCTTTCGAATTCACTTTCGGCGTATTGGCGGGCCAACGCGGCGCTGATACTGCCGCTATCTTGCAAAATTTCGCGTTCATCAAACTTCAGAAAAGCATCGAGGCGTTTCGCCCAATCTTCCATCGTCATCGGGATTTTACGTTTGGCGCGGTTTTCCGCCAGCTCAAGGTAGGCGTTCACTATTCTGCCCAACGAATCCAGCTCATCCTTGCTTAGGTAGTTTTTAGCTGTACCCACATCGGTCTTGAGAATTTTGCCCTCAGGCGCCTTGGCCCAACTGGTCAGCCCCATATTTGGCTGGCTGCTGTCGGCACGCAGCTTTACCAGTTCGGCAGCGGTATGGCCATGAATGGCGTAATGCAGTTTGTGCTGCACCTTGGCGAAGAAGGCGTTGGTGGTAGGCGCCGCAAGGTTGTAATCCAGGCTGGTGGCGTAGATGTCGGTGATTTTCTGATAGAAGCGCCGCTCCGAAAGCCGGATTTCACGGATCTCTTCCAGCAGGCGTTCAAAGTAATCCTCACCCAGAAAGCTGCCGTTCTCCATGCGCTCACGGTCGATCACATAACCCTTGATCGCGAACTCACGCAATACGTTGGTGGCCCACTGACGGAACTGAGTAGCACGCAGGGAGTTGACGCGGTAGCCGACAGAGATAATGGCGTCGAGACTATAGTGTTGGGTGTTGTAGTTTTTTCCGTCTGCGGCAGTTATCCGGAATTTCCGGATAACTGAACGCTCATCCAATTCATTGGATTTAAATATGTTTCTTAGGTGCTCATTGATGGTGCGGACATCAACGCCAAACAATTCGGCCATCAGCTTTTGCGTCAGCCAGATGGACTCATCTTCATACCGCGCCTCAATGCTTTGCTCGCCCGATTGCCCGGTGAAAATCAAAAACTCGGCGGTGCTGTTGCGGATCAGTTTATTGCTCATTTCTGCCTCCCTGCAGAGTGCCATGTCACATAGGGGTTCACAGACAAACGATAGCAATAAAGGCTGTTTATATAAACAGCATTATTCATTCGTGCTCACTTCCTGAGCCAGCTTCTCCTGCTCCCACTCCTTGTAGGTTTTACCGCTGATTAGCTTCCATTCAATAGTACCGTTGGCAGGGCGGCCGTTGACGACTGCCGCGGCTTCGATACCGTGCTTGGGGGTGTTCAGCATGAAGGTAGGGGGAGCACTCTCGGCGGAGCTATCCAGCGGCGATATGCGAGCAGGTGATTTGGGCCGGGTATTGGCCAGAAAGCTGTCGATACGCAACGCCGGCAATACCATCAGGATATATTCGAGAAAATTCTCCATATTGGCGCGGGCCGCTTCTACCAAGCGGGACTCCAGGTACTTTACATGCGCCTTGTTGAGGTTATTGGCCGCAGAGGTTATCAGCATGACTATCGTCCACCAGTCCTTTTTGGTGTCATGGCTTTTGATCCGGTCACCAATGTCCTCACCTTCGCCGATATACACCAGCGGGCCGTTGTCATCTCCGCCAAGTAGCAGGTAGACGCCCAGTACGGTGCCGGGGTCAGGTCTTGCGTTTTGCCCCCTGTCTTGCCATTTCGTTGTAATCGTCTCAGCCTGCATTATTGTCGCGTAAGCCAGATCGTTCGAGAGGCAAAACGCAAGACCTGACCCCGTAACCTTTCCCTAGTATCATCCGGTACTCGGCATTTCATCGAGATCACCTTCTCACTTGATCTTGCCTCGTAATTTTCGAATCTCTTGCTGCTTGCTCAGCTGCACCAAGAGCCTGAACTCACTATAAAAAACCTACTTATTGCATTGACTGTTGTCGCTGGAATCTTTGGGTACATCCAGAAAAGCCGGATTTGGTTTCTTCGTTGACTGAAGAAACATTAAAAATTAATTTTTGGCCATAAATTCGGTTATCATCGGCGATAGTGCAAAAATTGGTAAAGCTGCTGTTTGATGTCGCCCTGCCAGGTACACACAGAAACGAACTGATTTTATGGATAGAACTAACTGCGGTTACTTGAGAACAGGATGTAGGGTGCTCGCATTTGCCGCGCTGTTTTCCTTTGCCCAACCTCTCCTTTCGGCACCGAAAGTCATACTCAATGGCGATGCAGGCATCACCACGTTTGGCTTCGCCTACCTGAGCCAGATTTTTGCTATGCAAATCCGAAAGTGGCCAAACGGCCTCGCTATCCAGGTCTTTACTCTACCAAGCAAGAATGAGCTCCACCGGGAGTTCGTCATTAGTCGGCTGCACATTCAAGCTCACCAACTCGATCGCATATGGAACCGGATGCTTTTTACCGGAACAGGCAAAGCGCCAGCTGTCGTCAATTCTCAGGCTGAGATGATTGAAATGATTCAAAGCACGCCCGGCGCAATCGGGTATACCTCCGCAGACTACCCCACCGGAAACATTGTGATCCTGGGAGATAAGGAGCAATGAGCAAATTCTCCTCGATGGTTCTGGCTGTCACGGCCGCAGTGATAATGGCACCGGCAAGCGCACTTGAACTGGGAAACTCGTCTGAGCTCCATGGATTCGTGAACCAGGCGTACCTGTACAGTCCGGACAATCCTTACGCAGGAACCGATTCCCTGAACGGTTCCGTCAAGTTCCGTGAACTCGGCATCACCGGTTTTACCGAAATATCTCCAGAGTTTCGCTTGGCAGGACAAGTAATCAGCCGACAACGAGACGAGACCGACGACGGTGATGCACGGATTGATTTCCTGCTGGCCGATTACCTTTTTTACAGCGATATGGGCACGACCGCCGGTGTTCGTCTCGGCCGCGTCAAAAACAATGTGGGCTTTTATAACGCCACTCGCGACATACCCTCCGCTCGGCCCGGTTTTAACGTGCCAGATTCAATCTATTTTGACTCTTTCAGGGATGCCATCCTGTCTACCGATGGCATCAACCTATACGGCTCCCTGCTGTTCCAGGACAACCAGCTGAGCTGGGAGCTCTTCGCCGGTCAGAAGAGCATCGACAGTGAAAACCTCGAATATTACCTCTACGGGCTCCCTGTGCCTAAGGGCGAGTTTGACGATGTGCCAGTGATAGGCCTGAATCTGAATTTCGTGCCGGCAGCCCAAAGAGGCCTGAAGCTTGGCTTCAGTTTGCTGGACGCGGATTTTGATCTGGATAACCCCCTGAGTGTTTCAGACGCACAAATGGTGCTGGCTACTGCAGGCAAGGCAGATATTGCCGCGAACCCGCAAAACTACGTGACCGGAGCCAGCGTTGACGCTCTGTTTGCCATTCTTTCGGCCCAGTACAGCTACAACGACTGGGTGATCACGGCTGAATACATGAATCTGTTCAGTGATCTCAAACTCCAGCTCGCAGGAGTGGACAATGACAAGAGCACCACCACCGAAGCCTACTATCTGCAGCTTGAGTGGCTGCCGACGCTTACCACCGCATGGTTCGCCCGCTATGAGGAGCTTTATCTCGACAAAGACGATCGCTCCGGCAGCAAGCTGTTTTCGACCTACAATCGCTATCGGGGTTATGGCAAGGGCTGGAGTGTGGGTGGCAAGTGGATGTTCTACCCGCAATGGACAGTCACCGGTCAGGCCAGCTTCAACGAGGGCGCAGCCTGGCTGCCCAGCTACAGCGGCATGGAAGACGATAGCATCAGTAAACACTGGAACTATTATGTCGTCTCGCTAACCTTTCAATTCTAAAAAACGGGCGCACAGCGATGTTTGTCAGCATCAAGTGGAAGGCGGTCACATTTTTAAGCCTGGTATTGATCGTCATCATAGCGGCTTGGGTCGCCCAACAAGTTTTCAAAACACTTGATAACTACGAAAATCGGGTAACAGACCTACATCAGCACCAGCAGCTCGTGATTGCCCAGCAGCTGGAGGATAACGCCCTCCGCCTGTCTCAACTTGCCCAGCTGATCGCTGAGACCCCTCGTATACAGACGACCGATGAGAATAATCAGCAGGCGGAAATGAACCGCTTTCTGCAACAGGAGTGGTTCAAACTCAACATCAATACCGGAATCGATTACATTGCGGTCTATTCGGCACGGGGCAACAGACTGGGTTCAGCAATGAACCCGGTGTTTTTTCGGGACCCAGCGGCTTTGAGTCAGGCAATTGACCAGCTTGTGCAAGCGAGCGATTCAGGAGCGCCCCAATCTTTCCTCTACTGCGGCTTTGGTTGCTCTCAGTTCGTTATCGAGCCCTTTGTTCTGGGCAATGGTTCCGAAGCCGTGATGGTGATTGGCCAGAACATTGCCGACGTAATCCAACGTTTTCAGCAGGTATCCACCGACGAACTGGCAATTCTTCTCGACAGCCAGGCCCCAGACAGTAGCGATACCGGGAACGAGCGCTCGCTTGACAGCTGGAACAAACGAGTGTGGGCCGCAAGCAACTTCCCAAAGACCTTTGCGCAGCTCAAGGGAGCTGAAGCAATAGCATCGTTCGACATCCTCAGTCGTAACCAGGTCTTCGACTATGAATCCCGAAGACTTCTTTTCAACAGGCTTGACCTGACTCGCTTTAAAGCGATGGGCGCTGCCCCGCACTTCGTGGCCATCAGTGACGAAACCCGGCAATACAACACCCTTGTCAGTTCTGTAAAAAACAGCCTGTTGATCGGGGTGTTGGCGCTGATCATCGCCGAAGTCATTCTTATCATGCTGATGCTAAGCCCGCTGCGACGCCTGATTGCGGTTGTCGAGGCGCTTAATCTGTTGCCAAAGCATGAGTACGAGCAAGCACAGCAGAAAATACGGGAGCGGCAGGGGTATTTCAGTGACGAACTCACCCTGCTCGAGAAAAGTACACGTTTTGTCACCAAGGAACTGGAAACGCTGCACCTCGAGGTTGAGCAGAAAAAACATTCTCTCAAAAACCAGATCGCTGTCATTTCCCGCTCCCGCGCTTTCCTCGAACGATTGATCGATGGCTCACATCTGTTCATCGCGACCCACACTCTGGACGGTGCCGTCCTGACCACCAACACGCGGTTTGAGAAAGAGTTCAACCAGCCACTGTCCAGGTTCCAGCAGATTTTCAAATCAGACGCCGTCTGTGCGGACTACGACAGCAGAATTACACTCCTGCAAAATGGCAAGCGTGACGTCATTCAGTTCGATGCCAATTTCACCAACGACCAGGGCCACATTGTCTACGCAGACTGGACCTGCTCTCTGGTCGAAAACGAAAACGGGCAGTCTGTCGTTCTTGCTATCGGCGTCGATCTGACCCAGCGTAAACGGGACGAACAAGCACTGGAATGGCTGGCAAATAACGATCCTTTAACGGGCATAGGAAACCGTCGGGCCTTCCAGCATGATTTAGCAAAGGTTCTTGAAACCGAAAACACGGGCGCCATCATCTTTATCGACGTCAATCGATTCAAACAGATTAACGACCTTTACGGCCACGCGGTCGGTGACAGTGTGCTGATTCAGATCGCCAATTCACTGACCGACAATGTGCGATCCAGCGATGCCATCAGCCGGCTGGCAGGAGACGAATTCACCATTATCCTCCCAGGCATCACGCAGGCTCAGCTTCAAATTGTGCTAGCCAAACTCTCAAGTCAGCTCAATGGCGAAGTCCTCATCCCGGCCGAGGATCGCACCACCGAATACAGTGTCAGTATTGGCGCCGCCCTGATTCCGGACCACGGCACCACAGAGCAGGAACTGGTGGTGCATGCAGACATGGCGATGTACCAGGCCAAGAAAAGAGGCGCCAACCAATGGCAAATCTTTGACCCTGCCGACAACAACCTGGAAGGTTTGCGCCGGGACCATGACCTGACGGCGCTGTTGAAGCGCGCATTAGCCGAAGGCGACCTGTTCCAGCTGCATTTTCAGCCCATTCTGTTCCTCAAGGAGAACAAGATCAGCCATCATGAGGTTCTTCTGAGGCTGAAGGACGGCTTTGGCAACCCGGTTTTTCCCAGCGAATTCATTCCCGCAGCAGAGCGTATGGGACTGATCCGATTGGTCGATACCTGGGTTCTGGAGTGTGCTATCCAGAGACTGGCTGCTGAAAATGCTGAGGGTGATCCCGTTTGCTTTGCCGTCAACGTGTCAGCCCCAACTCTGCAGTCGGCAGATCTGCCGGAGATATTGACTGCGCTGATTCGCAAATATCAAATCAGCCCCAGCCAACTGATTCTGGAGCTGACAGAAACCGCATACATTGAAAACTTCCAGATGGTTCGGTCGAATCTGGAAGAAATCAATGCCATGGGGGTCATGGTTGCTCTGGATGACTTTGGCGTGGGCTTCTCATCCTTCAGCTACCTCAAGAAGCTGCCCCTGAGCTACGTCAAGCTCGATGGCTCATACATTCTGGAGCTGGACAAGAATCCGGACCATCAGGTGTTTGTTGAAAGCCTGACCAATATGGTTAACGCATTCGGGATGCAAACGATTGCTGAATTTGTCGAAGACGAAGAGACTCTGATTAAATTACGGGAGCTGGGCGTTGATTTTGCCCAAGGCTACTACATTGGCAAACCATCGCCTCTGCTGCTGAAGGCGCCCTTAACCTCATGCTGATACGTGTGTTCCTGAACCTTCACAGAGAATCCTATGCCAATCGAAAAGAATCAGGTGGTCTTGTGTTTTGCCCCTGTCTTGCCATTTCGTTGTAATCGTCTCAGCCTGCATTATTGTCGCGTAAGCCAGATTGTTCGAGAGGCAAAGCGCAAGACCTGACCCCAAGGAGCTTTCCGCAAAGCGGGCGCTTTATGCCTGGTTAATGTTGTCCCCGTCAATTGGTGTCTGAAACCTGCTCCATAACCGGGGCTTTGTGCCACGTCGAGCGATCCATCCAGGGGTCGCGCAGGCCAATGTGCCCGATGCCGGGTAATTTGACGGCCAAAGCCAGTGGGTCAATACCCATATTGAGGCCGAGGATGTTCAGTTCAACACCTTCCCGGATACTCGCCATAAGGCCGAAATAACCATTGAGGGAGAACTGGTAGCCCGAACCGCTGGGCGCTTTCGCAAATACTCCGTCAGCGAGATAGTCTTTTCCGATGGCCGTGTTGGGCAGCGCAACATTCAGTTCGGGTACCTGCCGGATTACCCAGGCTACAAAGGTATTGCTGTTGGGCCCGGGCCAGGCTTTGTATTCATTCGCGAAGGGGTAGGCGTCGATAGCTGTCCGGATATTGATGATGGCGGCGCCTGCTTTCTCACCACGAAGATCTGCCAGCAACATCGGCGGGTTGCCGTACCAAGCGGTATCCGGCTCACCGGGGCGGGACCGCACCGGCTTATAACCCCAGCCAGTAACATCGTGAACCACGTAGGTGGATGCCCCGCGCGCCTTGGTTGCAATCCAGGTATGCACCGCAAAATTGCCGCGCCAATTATAAGCTCGGGCACCATAAACCTGCACAATGGCTTCTTCGGTCTGGCCCGGCAGTGGCGCAATGCCTGCGCTGGAGCGATCGGCGTCACGCCAGCTCTGGCCAGACTGAGTACTGCAGGCCGCAATCAGTGCGGGGCCTGCCAGCAGAACCAACAAAAATACGGTGGTTCTGATGAGCCATCGAAGGAGTTTAATCATTCCAGGGGTACCTCGGACTGCATGTATTGGTTGGTGATCAAAATCCAACCAGTATACGTCTCATATAATTTCAAGTATCAATGCGAAGCATTACGGACAGCTATTATTATGGCTTCCGGCGGCTCAAACAGGAACCAGCTCCCATGCCGCCCCAGCTAGTGCAATTCAGGCGAAATCGCCGACTCGTCAGCTAGGCTGACACTTAGGGAAAAAACTAACGGACGTCGTGGCTTTCTCTTTTCTATTCGTACCTATTTAGGTACACTAATGCGACCATGGAAGGTGCAAAATGACAAAGAAGACGGTCAACGTCGTATTTTATAGAACGATCAGCGGGCGTGAGCCGGTTAAAGAATGGCTCCTTAATCTCAGTAAGGATGATCGCTTGGTAATCGGCATCGATTTGAAAACCGTGGAATATGGATGGCCACTGGGTATGCCCTTGGTGAGGGGGTTTTCCGGGAAAGCGGATTCAGATTTGTGGGAGGTGCGCAGTGATCTCTCAAACGGCCGGATTGCACGAGTCATCTTCACGATGTTTCAGGGCGATATGGTTTTGCTGAATGGATTTATCAAAAAGACTCAGAAAACACCGGCTCAAGAGTTAGAAAAAGCGAGAGACCGGAAGAAGAATCTTGTCTGATAGGAGGCGGGGAACATGACACAGCATAAACACGTTGGCAGCTCTCTCGATGACCTGCTTAAGTCTGATGGTGCGCTTGAGCAAGTGGAAGCAGAAGCGCTGAAGCGGGTGATCGTTTGGCAGGTCCAGCAGGCGATGCAACATGTCGGCGTCAACAAAACCCAGCTGGCTCAGAGGATGCATACCAGCCGCACAGTGGTTAACCGGCTACTTGATGACAAAGATACTGGCGTGACAATTACCACTCTGATTAAAGCTGGGCTGGCTTTGGGAATGTCTTGGACGCTGCAGGCTGATAGTGATTCAGAAAGAGCTTAACCAGCTTGTGAGTGCTAAATTTCTGAAGCTGTCTGATTCAGGCGCGGAATGCCTGGCCTGACTATTTCACCACTATTGGTAGCGGTAGGTTTGGGACGTTACCCGCCAGGGTAACGCTGGGGCAAGCATCACATGACCGCTGCGAAGCGCTCGATGGGTGGCTGAGCGCGGTGACGTGCCTGCCACAGATCATAATCCATTTGGACACCCAGCCAGACACGCGCTTTGCCGATGCCGGCCAGCTCAAGCCGAACCGCGAGATCAGGGCTCACTGGGGCGCGCCCATGCATTATGCGTGACAGCGTCTCACGCGCCATGCCAAGACGGCGGGCCAGCTCGGTAACGCTAAGCTTGAGCTCGGGGAGCACGTCTTCGCGCAATGTTTCACCTGGGTGAGGGGGTTGATACATAGCCATGAATTGCCTCCAGTTCAGTGATAGTCGAGGTAGTCGACCAGCTCAACATCATGGCCGCTGAAGCGAAGTATCACCCGCCAGTTGCCGCTTACCGTCAGTGACCAATACCCCGCCATCTTGCCTTTGAGTGGGTGCAGTCGCCAGCCGGGAATATCAAGATCTTCCGGGGCTGTCGCTAGATCCATGAATGCCAGAATGCGAGCTAGTCGCTTGGCATGATCGGCGCGTATGCCACAAGTTGAGCCCGTATCATAGAACTGGCGAAGTCCCTTGTGTTTGAAGCTTATGATCATGTTTTAGTGTGATGCATTGGGTCACGGCGTGCAAGGGGAAAAAAGGTGTCATAGCAGATAATCCTGGTCAACTCTGAGCCTAAATCTCAACGTGGCAATGAAAGGGTGCGTAACCATTTAATTTGGATCAACCCGGTTCAACCACCCTGTTGTTATCCAGAGCGCCAGTCGACCGCAGCGGACGCTGGAGTCAGCGCCGCCGTTGGTTATAATGGCGTACTTTGAACCTTCACAGAGAATCCTATGCCAATCGAAAAGAATCAGGTGGTCTTGTTTCACTACAGTGTCAGTGATGATCAAGGCAAGGTCGTTGAAAATTCCCGTGGCGGCGAGCCGAACGCCTACCTGCATGGTCACGGCGGCATTATCCGCGGCCTGGAAGAAGCCCTGCAAGGTCGCGACGCCGGCGAAAGTTTCAGTGTCACCATTACTTCGGAAAAAGCCTACGGTCCGCGTAAAGCCGATTCCATTCAGCGTGTGCCGATCAAGCATTTGATCGGTGCCAAACGCTGGAAGCCGGGGATGGTCGCGCAGGTGAAAACCGAGCAGGGCCAGCGCCACGTGATCGTTGTTAAGGTTGGCCTCAAGTTTGCCGATATCGACAACAACCATCCGATGGCCGGCAAAACCCTGACCTTCGATATCGACATCATCGAAGTACGCGCCGCCAGTCCGGAAGAGATAGCCCACGGCCACGCGCATGGGCCGGGTGGGCATCATTGAAAGGGATGAGCCATTAGGCGCTCTGGCTCAGCATGACGGTGTGAGTGCTACGATAACGCCTTCGTCTGCGGCCAGCTTGCCTTGGCAAATATTCGGATAGATCTCTGCCAGACCACTCAAACCTTCCACCGTTCTGATTTTTAGCCAGCTGTTGTCGGCGCGCAGCTTAACCAGTTCGGCAGCCGTATGGCCGTGGATGGCAAAATGCAGCTTGTTCTGAACCATGGCGAAGAAGGCCTTGGTGGTCGGCGCTTGCCCGTTGTAATCCATGCTGGTGGCATAGATGTCGGTGATTTTTTGATAGAAGCGCCGCTCCGAAAGCCGGATTTCACGAATCTCTTCCAGCAGGCGCTCAAAGTAGTCCTCACAGCTTCTGTGTCAACCAGATCGACTCATCTTCGTACCGTGCTTCGATGCTTTGCTCGCCCGATTGGCCGGTGAAAATCAAAAACTCGGCGGTGCTGTTGCGGATCAGTTTATTGCTCATTGCTGCCTCCTTGCAGGTGCCATGTCATATAGAGTTGAAGAGGCAAACAATACCAATAAAGACTGTATATATAAAAGGAGTATCCCCTTAGCTCCACAGACCACTATAAGTAGTATTAGGTCAAATCCAACTTCGCATATCATGACAAAGCACACTTTGCAGTGCCGACTGTCTCCTTACGGCCCCTAGCCGACACTTAAAAAGAACTTGTCTAACGTCAGTGGTCGGCCAAAGGAGGCACTTAAGGTCTGTGGCTACAGCAACAGCTCTTGCTAGCCAGAAACATAGCAGCGGACGCTGGTTCCACTGTTCTGAGTGTTCGGTAACGGCAAGAGCTGCGACAAACCGGTCATTAAGAGCCCTGAATCTTTAGCCGTCAGCTAATGGCCGTCCACGGCAAAGCCATAGGGGATGAATTGCGAATAACTCTGCAGCACTCAATAAACTAGCCGTACACGTCCTTTGAGTGTCCTCTCTGAGGCTGCCTGCTCGACGAATGAGCCTTCATCCATTCCAAGCGGCATCTGGCTTCCACTGAGCTACCCATGCGGGGATCTCAGCTGCTGGCATCGGCCGTGCAATTCCATAACCCTGAGCTTGCTCGCAGCCCATCGCTAGCAACTGAGTTCCGTGGGCCGTGGTCTCCACTCCTTCGGCAATGACCTGACGATCGAAGGCCGCAGCCAAGCCAATGATACCCATCACGATCGCACGGTCATCCGGGTCCTCTAGCATGTCCTTGACGAAACTCAGATCGATCTTCAGCAGATCGGCGGGCAAGCGTTTGAGATATGTCAGCGAGGAGAAACCCGTACCGAAGTCATCCAGCGCAAAGCTCACACCAATTTCGCGGCAGGCGAGCATGATGGCTGAAACGTCGGCCATGTCACCCAGAGCGCTGGTTTCCAGTATCTCCAGCTCCAACCAACAGGGTTTTATTTCCGGGTGCCTGGCCAGTGCCTCTGACAGTTTGGCGGCGAAGCCTCGCTGTTGTAACTGAAGGGCATCCACATTGACGCTGACGGGGATATTCAGTCCCATAGCGAGCCATTCGGCCATTTGCGACAAGGCGGTATCGATCACCCATGCCCCTATGTCCAGGCTTATTGGGTGATTCTCAATGATAGGCAGAAAGTCTCCGGGCGGGACTAAGCCACGTTCAGGATGCTGCCAACGGATCAAGGCTTCGGCACCGATCACCGCACCGGTCTTCATGTTCACTTTGGGCTGGTAATACAACACGAACTCATCGTCATCGAGGGCTCGGTGGATATGTTCGATACTCTCGCGCTGGGTTTTGACCGATTCGTCGTGATGGACGTCGAACAGGTGGTAACGGTTCTTGCCCATCTGCTTGGCAACATACATCGCCTGGTCGGCATGACGCATGAGCTGATCGGCATCGGCACCGTCCTGCGGGTAGAGCGTGACCCCGATACTGGCGGATACTTGTAACGTTACGCGCCCTACGGTGACAGGGCTAGCCGCCGCAAGAAGCAGCCGCTTCAACGCTGGCTCACAATGTTGAATCATCTCCAAATCACCCAGCACAGCGACAAACTCATCACCGCCGATGCGTGACAGCGTGTCTCCTTCACGTAGAGCCTCATTCATACGCTGTGAAAGCATAATCAACAATTTATCACCCACTTCGTGTCCATGGGCATCATTGACGGCTTTAAAGCCGTCCAGATCAAGGTAAACGACGGCCACCGATTGCCCTCGTCGCTCACTCTGGCTCATGGCGTGAAGAAGGCGGTCTGCCAGCAGCACACGATTGGGTAGATTGGTGAGAGTATCGTAATGGACAATATGTTCGAGCTGTTGCTGGTGCTGCTTCATCAGCGTGATATCAGAGAACAAAGCCACATAATTCTTGGTCTGTCCATCGGCATCTGAGACTGCGCTGATCGTCATCAGCTCGGCGAATAACTCACCGTTTTTACGCCGATTCCACAGCTCTCCATACCAGTGTTTTTTGCTGAGCAATGAGGCCCACATGTCGGTATAAAACTCTTTTCTCTGGCGATCTGATTTGAGTAATCGTGGGTTTTTGCCGAGTACTTCGCTGCGGTTATAGCCCGTGATGTGGCTGAAGGTGTCGTTGATTTCGACGATGTTACCGCTGCTGTCGGTGATCATTATGCCTTCACGTGCATGGGTGAACACGCTGGCCGCTAGTCTGAGTTGCTCTTCGGCGACTTTACGTTCGGTGATATCAATAAACTCGATGACCCGTGCATCGTAGTCCTTGTACACGATATTCTTTCCCTTAATGGCCAGGGGGTACTTCGAGCCATCCTTGCGCACGCCGACAACTTCGTAACTCCGGTCATAGCCGCTCTGAATATTGTCCAGTACGGTCTCGAGAAATTCTGGCGCGATGAGCCCGAGACCGTTCATGCCGACGAGCTCCTGATAGCTGAAACCAGTGATATCGGATAAGCCCTGGTTGCACTCGAGAATCAGTCCTTTGTTGTGAATGACGATGCCGCCATAAGAGGCGTCACTGAGTGCTTTGAAACGCTCCTCACTCTCTCTTAGCGTGTCTTGAGCATGAGCCATGCGGCGATTAAAGCGGTGCAGGTAATAGGCGATGGACCCAGCCGCGGCTAGCAATAGAAGTGCTGCGATAAGTACCGGTAGCACCCAAACGGGCAAACGACTGGGGTTGGCGTCGAACATGAAGCCATCAAGATCGTCGTATTCCGAGACTAGCCCGGCTTTAACGAAGGTTTCGGCCATATGTTGCCAGCGTCCCGGATTCATATGGCCGATTTCGATCAGGTCGGGGAAAATCAACTTGCGCATTTCAGCGGCTTCAAAGCGCAGATGATCGCGGGTCTTATCGACCTGATACTTAGTGATCAACAGATCGATAATTTCTTCCGGGTTGTCCATCGCATAACGCCAGCCCTTCAGCGTCGCGCGGCGTAGCGCCTCGACCCGTTTTGGATGGTCGCGCAGTTCAGCCTCGGACGTAAACAAAATATCACTGTAGAAATCAACCCGATAACTACCCGGATCGATAATGTTGTACGCAATGTTGTGCAGTTTTAGAAAGTACGGCTCGTTGGTGGTGTAGGAGTTGAACGCATCGACCTTGCCAGAGATGAGGTCATCAAGCTGATAGCTACTCGGAATGATGTTGAGCTGCGAGAACGAGATACCTTCGTTGAGCAGCATGGTCAAAAAATCGGCGTCTTCATCTGAGTTCGCCAGCATGACGTTTTTGCCGATGAGGTCGTGCACAGAACTGATCTCGGAACTCTTGAGAGTGAGTAGAACAGAGGGAGAGTGCTGAAATATCACGGCGAGAGCGACGAGTGGCTGCCCCTGTAGGCGCTGGTAAAGGACTTCACTATTACCCTCTGCATATTGGGCACGCCCGGATAGAACTTCAGACACCGGCTGATGCTCAGGATCTCCGGCATGGAGGCGAACCTGTAACCCTTCCTCCTTGTAGAAACCTTTTTCAACGGCAGCATAGTAGCCGGCAAACTGGAACTGGTGATGCCAGCGCAATTGCAGATCAACAATATCCTCTTGCCCTGAGGGTGCTGCAACGGCAGGAGACATCCATGTGAAAAAGAACAGTGCTGAGCAGAAAATCAATGTACGCAGTATTGGATAGATAATGACGTCCTTGGAGATCGACTATGAGCCTGACCTCAGGCCTATATCAGGATAAATCATAGCGTAGCGGGGGGCTTCCCGTTGAACACTGGTAAAGTTGGATTTTACACAGATGTGCACCATCGTTCAGAAATATAACTGTGCCAAGCTATTTCAGCTCAAGTTCAGAACTGGCAAAACCAGTGCTTACTTTGTCCGATGAGAGTCGGCAATAGCCAGTGCGGGGCGCTAGGGCATCAGGGTTTTATGTGTCAGGTGCTCTCGCCCCGAGATACTAGAATCTCATCAGTGGCGTGGCCGCTTAGTAGATACTCCAGTCATCGCCTTTCGATACGCGGTGTGTCCGCTATCAGGGGCGCAGCAACCTCATTAACAGCACGTTTTAGCCAGAGGTGTGAGACAGGTTAGTGTCGATTTCAGCCAGTCAGATAATGACAAAAATTGGTTTATAAGTGGTGAGCAGCATTAGAGCTAATACTACATATAGTGGTCTGTGGAGCTAAGAGGATACCCCTTATATATAAACAGCATTACTCGTTCGTGATGACTTCCTGAGTAAGCTTTTCCTTCTCCCGCTCTTTATGGGGCTTGCCGTTGATCAGCTTTCACTCAATGACGCTGTCAGCAGGATGGCCATGAATGCCCGCCCGGCCTTTTCAAGAAGGTTTATGGTGTCGACCAAAAACAGGATGAAAAAAACAGGACAGATTTACTTTTCGGGTGAATTTTCTTGAACTGTGTTTCCGACGTTGCCGTGGCACAATGCGTTAACACAGAGGACGTTAAAATATGAAATGGGCCTTCATTGACTACGAAAACGTTGGAAGTCTGGGAAAAGTTGACCTCTCCGGCTATGAGCGCGTCATCGTGTTCCTTGGCGCCAGGCAGCCCAGGCTGGACTTCACCGACACAAAGTATGACAAGCCGATCAACCTTGTGGTGGTTCAGGTGAAGGACTCACAGGCCAATAATCTGGATTTCCATCTTGCCTATTACCTTGGCAAATTTGATGCGCAGGCAGAGAGCTCCGTAGCGTTCGAGGTGATCAGCAATGACACCGGTTTTTCGCCTCTGATTGCTCACATCAAGACGAGCGGACGGTCATGTAAACAGGTCAAAATCACCGGCGCTGCGGGCGAGCCTCAGAAACTCATCAAAAATCTGTCATCAATGCAGAAAGAAAAGCGGCCGCAGAAGGTGGCTAGCTTACGAAACCACATTGCCGCGCAGCTCAAGATTCAGGGCAATGACATGGCGATTCAGAAAGAGCTTAACGAGCTTGTGAATGCGAAATTTCTGAAGCTTTCTGACTCTGGTGTGGAATACTTGGCCTGATTTTTTAGCCCCGTTAAAGCAATACCACAAGGACTCCCGCTAAATGGACTTTAACCCCATGTTCCAGCCGTTGGTTGCGGTGCTTTGGTACTTGATACCCATCTTCATCATTGCCGGCGTCGTCAAAACCCCCTGGTTCAAAGGTAAGCTTGGGGAGTTCCTGGTTAATCTCTCGGCTCGTTTTTTTCTCGACAAGTCTTGCTACCACTTGATCAAAAACGTAACCCTTCCCACCGAGGATGGCACCACGCAGATTGATCACATTCTGGTTTCCGAGTTTGGCGTGTTTGTGGTGGAAACCAAGAATATGAAAGGCTGGATTTTCGGCAGCGCCACGCAGCCTTTTTGGACACAGAAGATTTTCAGATCCAGCTACAAATTCCAAAATCCTTTGCACCAGAACTACAAGCATGTGAAAACACTGCAAGCGCTGCTCGGGCTGGGCGATCAGCAGGTGCATTCGGTGGTGGTTTTCGTCGTCGGCAGTACGTTCAAAACACCTCTGCCGGAGAACGTTACCCACGGCCTCGGGTATGTTCGTTATATCAAATCGAAAAAAGATTTTGTGCTGAGCCCGGAGCAGGTGGCAGAGGCGCGGGAAAAGGTGACGTCCGGTTGCCTGAAGGCATCATTGGCTACTGATCAGTCGCACGCTCGTCATGTGAGAGGGTTGGTGGCGAAACGTTACGGCGCTCCGCCCCGGCGATCAAGCAAATGGTTTTTCAAGATCGTGATTTATCCGGTTGTGGTGTTAGGGGTCGCGGCGATCATGATGAACGCCGTTTCGGATTTTGCTAAGGACGCCGCGGCGATAGGCATGCGACACGCCTCTGACCAACTGGTCGAAAGGCCCCAGCAGCCGGTGCTTCGCCAACCCGAAATTCAAGCTCAACCAAAAGCTGCTTCTAAAGCAGCGGGTACAAAAACGAACTCAGACACCGGCATTCAGCGTGTTTACCAGCCTCCATCCGAGTTGTTTTTGGCAAGGCAGGATTGCAACTCACTGATCGCTGCGGTTATTGGTAATCCGGATGTGCGTCTTTTGCGCGAGCGGGACAAGGCGTGTGCCCGGTATCAGATTTTGAAGGAATAGGTCCAGTGAATCAGAAAGGACTATCGATCCGGACGCGTCAAACCGAGTAGGCTAAGTCCTGAGAAAAAAATCCACTCAGGTTTTTCAGGGAGATAAGATTGTGCGCTTGCGAATACTGTCGGATTTGCACATTGAGTGTTTTCAGGAAGGTCGCGACCTGCCTGATGTGGCCGCAGATGTGGTTATTCTTGCTGGGGACATTCATCGTACAACGGAAGGCCTCGCATTGACGGCGTGCGCTTTCATGGCACCACATTATGGACAGATTTTGGTCTGTATACCGGCCAACCTGACTATGATCCGTTGCAGACAGAATGATTGAAGTCTGAGCCGCGCCGGCAATGGCTTTATAACGTCAGTGGGCTGTAGGCAATTCGGTTGTTGGCCCAAATACTTCGTAGTGCAACTGGTCGTCGGTGAATCCTATGCTGTTAAGTATGCCCTTGAGGGACGCCATAAAGGGCATAGGGCCACAGAAGTAAACGTGAGCCGTTTTGTCGGTCAGCCATGTATTGAGAATATCAGCGGATAAGTACCCAACCCAGTCCGCACCTTCGCCAAACTCAAATGCGCGCTTGAGATTCAGCCCGGCTGTCTTTTCCAGCTCTGTTAGCTCTTCGTGGAAGATTTGGTGCTCGGCACTGCGGCAGCATTCAACAAACTGGACGTTTTCAGCCGGAATACCGGATGCCAGCGCTTCTTTCAACATGCTATACAGTGGCGTGATGCCAACGCCGCCGGAAATAAAGACGTGCTTCGGAGCGTTATTGTTCAGCAGGAACTGCCCATTGGGCGCGCTCAGTTCAACCGTATCACCGACAACACATTGGTGGAGTTGTTGCGATGCCGCCCCGTGAGTTTCGGCTTTGACCGAAATGCGGTAGTAATCCCCTGCACCCCACGACGACAGTGAGTACTGGCGGATTTCGTCATAGCTGTCACCGGTTCCGGCCAGCTTGATGCCAAGATACTGACCGCCGGAATACGAGCAAATAGCGCCGCCATCGGTTGGTTTGAAGTAAAACGATTTAACGTCTGGTGTTTCTGCAACAATTCGCTCAATGGTGAAGGGACGAAATCCGCGCCAGCCACCCGGTTGAGTGGCCTTTTCGCTATACATGCTTTCTTCAGTGTCGGTAAAAATCTGTGCGAGCGCGCCGTAAGCCTCTTCCCATGCGATGAGTGCTTCGTGATTGTCTGGCAACTGCAACACATCCTGAATAGCCGCGATCAGGTTTTCCCCTACAATCGGGTAGTGCTTGGGCTCAATGCCAATGCTGGCATGCTTGCTGGCGATCCGCTTTACGGCGGGTACCAGCACGTCAATCTGGTCAATGTTGTTGGCATAGGCAAAAACGGCATCTGCCAAAGCGGATGATTGGCCACCGCTGCCGTTGCGTTGATTGGCCATATTGAATATGTGCTGCAGGTCGGGGTTATTGGCGAACAGCCTTTTATAAAAATCCTGGGAAATGGCTTGGCCATTTTCGGCCAGTAGAGGCACCGTCGACTTAACGATTGCAATGGTATGTTCCGAGAGCATGAGGTCGCCTTTTAACGAGTATTTAAAATGAATGTTAAATGTTATAAGGTGATGAGAGCCCTAGTCAAGGTGGGTTGCTTGATAAAGGTCAAACCGTGGAGTAGCGTCAGCCTCGAGGTCTTTGAAATGGCTTCGCTTGTGGATTACCCCTACCGATAGAGGAGGCATGCATGAAGTACATCTTCGAAGTGCAGATCAGGGAGGGCTATACCGCCGAGGATTATGCGGATGCCTGGGTGCGCGCAAGTGAGTTGATTCAGCGTGCCCCGGGCGCACGGGGAACGGAGTTGCACCGCAAAATTGGTGATCGGGATACACTTATAGCCATTGCGCACTGGGATAGTAAAGCCAGCCGAGATGCGATGGAATCACAAGACAATTCCGACGTGGTTGAGATTATCCGCAGTGCGGCGCCTTTCTGTGAAATCCGGCCCTTTGGTGAGTTTGAAGATCCGGAATGGGTTGTTAATCCGCCAACCGGGGTTAAGTAGTAACGGGAGTTGGCTCGGCGCGTTTGGACAGGTGAGTAATTGTTTCGAGTAATTTATCGGGTGCGACGGGCCTGGCTAACAGGTAGCCTTGCAAGGTATCGCAGCCCAGCCGCGTCAGCAGCTCCTGCTGGTCTGATGTTTCAACACCTTCTGCGACAATCGTCATTCCCAGCGTCTTACCCAGAGCAATGATTGCCTTTATGATCGCTTCATCATCGTTGCCCTGGGCCAACTCGGTAATAAAGCCGCGGTCGATTTTCAGCTCATTGGCTGGCAGGCGTTTCAGATAGAGCAAGCTTGAGTAACCCGTGCCAAAATCATCGATGGAAATAGACACACCAAGAGCAGACAGTTCGTTTAACACTTTGAGGCTGGTCTCGGCATCGCGCATGGCAGTCGACTCGGTGACTTCAAGCACCAGGTGTGAGGGTGCCAAGGAGTGTTGTGTTAACGCCAAACGAACGACGTCCAGCAAGCTGTCGTGTTCCAGCTGAACAGCGGAGAGATTTACCGCGATACTCCAGTCCCGATGACCCTGATCGTACCAGATTTTCATTTGTTGGCAGGCCTCGTTGATGACCCAATTGCCAATGGAAACGATCAGCCCTGAGCTCTCGGCCAACGGCAAAAAGCGGTCTGGCGACAGAAAACCGTAATCAGGGCTTTGCCACCGCAGTAATGCTTCCAGTCCGGCCATAGGGCCGTTCGGTGCGATCACTTTGGGTTGGTAGTGCAAAACCAGCTCGTTGCGATCGACTGCCTGTCGCAGGTTCTGTTGCATCTGCATTTGCAGGTGCACATCGGCGTTCATGCCGTGCTCAAAAAAACAGTAGCCGTTGCGACCCTGTTTTTTTGCGTGGTACATGGCGCCGTCGGCGTTGACCATCACTTCATGTTCGGTCTGACCGTCCTGGGGGTAAATGGCGATACCGATACTGGTTGATATTTGAAGGAGATTATTCGAGGCCTCATATGGCTGTTCTATTGCATCAATCAATCGCTGTGCAAAAGCGGCGGAAATTCCCGGTGTGCAGGGCTCCAGCAACAGAACGAATTCGTCTCCGCCAAGCCTTGCAGCCGTGTCCCCTTCACGTTTGTTCACCAGAAGGCGGTGCGCGACTTCTTTTAGCAAAAGGTCGCCCACATGGTGCCCGTGCATGTCGTTGATAGCCTTAAAGCCGTCCAGGTCCAGAAATAGCACGGCAAACTCACTTTCGTTTCGCTCGGCTCGATGTATCGCCTGTTCCAGCCGATCGCCCAGCAGGACACGATTTGGTAAGCCGGTCAGGTTGTCATGCAGGGCCAGCTTGATCAGTTCGTTGTTGGCGTCATCGAGCGAATTGGACAGGCGGTTCGTGCGTACATCGAGCATTGACACAATAAGAGCAATCGCGAAAACCGCGAGGCTTACAATGATGACCAGCACGGCCAACCATTTTGTATCGATACCGCTGTTAGCTGCACCACAGAAACTATTGAGGGGAAACCTGGAGGCGGCCATTCCCGTGTAGTGCATTCCGATGATGGCGCAGCCCATAACCAGAGCCGCACCCATGCGGCTAAAAGTGGCCCACTTTGCTTCCTCGCGCAGGCGAAAAGCCAGCCAAAGGGCTCCCACGGAGGCAATAATGGCGATAATGATGAATAGCCCCACCAGCCAAGGCACATAAAAAATGTAAGGATTCATGAGCATGGCTTCCATGCCGATATAATGCATAGAAGCCATGCCCAGACCCATCAGAGTACCGCCGGACAGCAGGCGACTCCAAGGCAACTTGTCATGACAGACCAGATAAAGTGCGAGCGCAGAGGAAGCGATGGCAATGAGCAACGAAAGCAGAGTCAGGGGAACGTTGTAGCCCAGATCAATGGGAAGGCTAAAGGCTAGCATGCCGACAAAATGCATCGACCAGATGCCAAATCCCATGGCGAAGGAACCGCCAACAAGCCACAGTACAGCCGTTCTTCCTGAGGCGCTGGTTACGCGGCTGGCCATGTTTAGGGCCGTATAGGATGCGAGAATGGCAACTATTATGGAACAGGCAACTAACACTTCGTTGTAACTGCTTTCTAACATCGAAAACCTATTTTATGTGAGGGGGGCAGTCTGGGGATACGACGAAAATTTGCTTGTTCATCATTACGTTAAAGAGTTTATTTTATTACAGGGAATTCATGGTTAGATAGTGCAAATATGTTTCATTGCGTAAAGAAGATGTTTTTTGAAATGACATCTCGGGTGGGTTTGGCGCCAGGCAACCCACGAGAAACCGGGACCGAGAAACCGGGACAGATTTATTTTCTGAGGATCCTCCAAGTTGAATTAGTCCCGATTTTAGAGGAAAAACCCGAATCGCCGCACGCAGATTTCAACATCAAACTCTTTACCAATGGCGACCACCGCAACGCTTCTGATATCCGCAGGTTGTAGCTCAGCGTCGGTTCGAAGAGCGCGCAGTTGCTCGGGGGCCAGGGAATGGCCAGGTCCTCACACCTGGTCAATGATCTCACACAACGCGTCTAGCCCATCCGTCAGCGCAGCTGGCCCGGGTTGAAGGATCAGGGGTGACTTAATCTCGTAGAGGTGATTGTTCACCACGGCGGGGATAGCTTCCCAGAGTGGCGTATTTGGGCGAAAGCATTAATCTGAAACTCTTTCACCGACTGAGCAACAAAGATTTTCTTGAGGACTTTACCGTCAACCTGTTGGGCGCCGTAAATACCATTCAGGCTTGCCTGCCGGGAATGAAAAAAGCCGGGAATGCAGCGGTTGTTCTTTTGAGTACCGTCGCGGTACAGAGAGGGCTCACCTTTCACGCATCGGTGTCCGCAGCCAAAGGCGGAGTAGAGGGTCTGGTAAGGGCGTTGAGTGCCGAGTTTGCACCCAATATTCGCGTAAACGGAATTGCGCTCTCGTTGACTGATACGCCAATGGCGGAGCGCTTGCTCAGCAATGATTCGAAAAAAGAAGCCGGTAAACAACGCCATCCGCTCAAAAGATATGGAAAGCCTGAGGACACCTCCGAGGCCGCTGCATTTTTGCTTAGTGAAAAGGCATCCTGGATTACGGGACAGATATTGGGCGTAGACGGTGGAATGTCGACCATTCAAAACCTCTGATGAGGAAATCCAGCCGGTGCTGTTAACAGCTCCCGGTAGCACGATTTTTGCCGCACATGAATGCGCGTCTTACGCAGCGTGAAGTGACGGGTAGAGTGCCTGTGTCTGCTGGCTCCTCTATGAACCTGCCGGCGACGAAATCCCCGCAAAGGCGGCCCCAGCATCACCAAATCCGACCTGTTGATTGTCGACAAAATCGACATCGCTGAATACGTGCACGGGAACCGGCATTAGCTTGTCGGTAATACTGGTTGGCATTCTGATTGCCATACTGGCCAGGCTGGCCATACTGGCCAGGCTGGCCACGGTCGTGGGTGGCTCACGGATTGCGCCGTTTATGGTGTTTTATGGCTTTGCCCATGAGGCTTTGATGCAGAAAACTGACAAGCGCGCTGGTCGTATACTGGGTGGTGTGATTGCCTCAATCAGCGCCTTGCTGGCTGCCACGTAAGCGTCTTGGCTTAAAAGTTGAGGTGGAACCGAAAGTTGTGCGGGATGACTGCACAGCTTTTTTTGTGGCACAAAATTTGTGTGTTTTTGTAATGAAAACACACAAAAAGCGCTGAAATAACCTATCGTAGATAACTACACGCCAGGGACGCACCGACTAATAGGGATAACAGCCGATGAATCCCTTCAGTACCGGGATTGACGACAATCTAGAGTATAAGCATTCAATTTCTGTGACTGAGCGTAGTAGAAGTAAGTATTAAAACCCACGAGAGCAGTTTGTAGAAGCCCGGTTCCCCGGGCGAGAAAGAGTCTACATTAGGGCCTAGGAAACACCCATTTCTTTACAGTCAATCTGCTTGGAGCAAGAGGCAACGTCACAGCCTCTTCTAACAGGACAAGGCAGTCTTAACGGAGGGGTTCACTGTATGTATTCCGAGTGCAATGTATAAATCTAGCGGATTTACCTTACTCGAATTGATGTTGGTGGTTGTCATTGTCGCCATCCTCATCACGATGGCAGTGCCATCGTTCCAGTGGATGGTCCAGAAGGTCACGATATCCAGCAACGTGAATACATTTCTGTCCGACATGCGCTATGCGCGCAGTGAAGGCATTCGGCGCGGCGGAGGTGTTGTGCTGTGTCGTAGCGACGCCCCGGAAGCGGCGACTCCCGCTTGCGGCAGCGGCTTCGGCCTTGATGGTAATGGCTGGGTCAGTGGCTGGATTATTTTTCACGACTTGAACAATAGCGGGACCAAAAGCACAGGCGACCCACTGCTGCGCGTGCAGGCACCCATCATCGCGATAAATTCGATTCTGGGCACCTTACCCGACAGCTCATCCTCCACCACATTCAGCTTTACGGCGACCGGACGCCTGCGCAGCTTAAATGGGGTGACAACAATGCCATTTGGCGGTGATGGCATGTTTGCCAAAACAGTGCAGCGCGTGGTGTGTATCGGCCTTAGCGGCCGCGCCCGAATTGCAGGCGACGGGGCCACCTCATGTGGCTAGCCCCAATAACTAAGAAGAAGAGACCAGCTATGAATCGTCATCCTCAAAGCGGCGCCTTTTTGATCGAGGTCATGGTCGCTACGCTGCTTTTATCGCTTGGGGTACTGCCTCTTGTTGCGATGATGACTTTTTCCGTACAGATGCCAAAATTAGCGGGCTACCGTGCAACCGCCGTTAACCTGGCATCTAACTATGTCGAACGCATGCGGGCCAATCCTGCCAATCCGGCCAATCCTGACCGCCTCTTCCCCTACAGCGAGAAACCCAGTAGTTACGACGGTACACAATCGGACATATCTGCGCCGCCGCTCTCGCTCTGCGACTACCCCACATGCGATACATACACCATGGTCATTCGGGACGTCTATGAGATGCAAGTCGCAGCACGTCGCGAACTGCCTGCTGGCGGTATTGTCGTATCGTGCGACCTCGGCGGTTGCAGCAACGGCATCGGCAACCTGTGGATTATGTGGCAGGAGCCCGACACGTTTGCCGCACTCAATCCATCATCCTCCGACAATTGCCCCACTGGAGTAGCGAGCACTGCCCCCAACCCGCGTTGTCTGTACGTGAGATTTAAGCTATGACACGCCACTTCCGCTCACCGGAATCGCGCTACCTTCAGGGTTTCTCGTTGATCGAACTGATGATTTCCCTCGCTCTTGGATTGATCATTTTAGTTGCGGTTTTGTCCGCGTACACGGGCGCAGCATCGGCCGCAAAAATGGCCGAAGCCCAGGGGCGCATGTACGAAGATGGCCAGGCAGCACTGACGATTCTGACCCAGCAGTTACGAATGGCGGGCAACAACCCCGACCAGACTAATCGGCTCGACACCAGTGTAAAAGACCCTATCTACACGAAGCCGATAGCTTCTGGTCTGACATATGGTGGTGATATATTGCCTGTGTTTGTCGACTCATCAATTACACCAGCGTTCGAGCTCTCCGATTACAACATTCGTGGCTGCGACGGAGCGTTCAGCAACATTAATGCGGCAACCAGTCTCGATGGCCTCGTCTGCGCCGTACCTGATCCCGTTATCGCTGTACCAGACTCCATTGCGCTTAGTTACGAAGCAGATGACTTCAATACTGTGCCCACCACCGCCACCCCACCGCTCCCGACCGACTGCCTTGGGTATGCGTTGGATAAGATTAAGGCCGTAATCCCCGGAATTCCAGCTGGCTACGGTTCAGACGTTTTCTCTGCCGAGCTTAAAGATGTGTTCTATTTCGTGGCAGACAATCGGTTTTATATTGACTCATCCTCCGCTACTGCCGCACCCAGCCTGTATTGCCAAGGTAATGGTATCGACAGCACAGCCCAACCCTTAGTCGAGAACATTGAGGACATGCAGATCACCTATGGGGTAGAGATCCCCGACGGCCAAACGCGAACTGTGGCCGGCTATTTGCGCGCCGATGAACTCCTCGCGACTCCCGACCCCGACGTCTTGGCGGCTTTTACCTCTCAGGAACGCTGGAGAAAAGTCGTCACGGTTCGCATTTGCCTACTGGTGCGCAGCGAGAATGCCGTGGTGTCAGACCTGGCCTCAGCGCGTTACTTCAACTGTGCCGGCACTCTGGAAACCGCCCCCCCAGATGACCTTCGGCTACGGCGCACTTACTCCACCACAGTCATGTTGCGAAATTGGCTAGAAATTGCGGGCCCCACCTAATCATGAAAATATCCGTCCAATCTGCACCCAGCCCAACGCCGAGAAAAATCTCGCCGCACTTTCGATTGGCGCAATCCCAGCATGGCGTAGTACTGATCATTGCGCTGATTGTATTAGTCGTAATCTCGCTGCTTGCCGTAACCAGTATCCGCAATGCCAGCTCCACAGTCAGTGTGTCCGGCAATGTACGCACCACTGAACTGGCTACCCAAGCCGCGGAGATTGCTTTACAGCATTGCGAGCGTTCTGTTTTGCAGATATTAACCGTTGCCGCTGGTGGCACCGATGACTATGTAACCACATTTAGTGACGATAATATTTTATCTGAGGCTACACCGCCGAATTGGCAAAAGCCGACAATGTGGGACGACACCTCATCTAATAAGGTTTACCCGCTTCCTCTGATCATGGTCAACCAAACTGGCATGGTCACCACCTACAAGCGAGCACCCGAGTGCATGGTCGAGCGTATGATTGTAGCGACGACTGTAGCGAAGACTGTACCGGCTGTACCGGCTGTACCGGCTGTACCGGCTGGACCGGGGGGTGAGCCATCGGCTGTGCCGGCTGTACCAGCTGTGCCAGCTGTACCAGCAAAGTATGATATAGACCCGGATTCTGATGTAGATCCGGATTCCTCATTTCGGATCACCGCCCGCGGATTTGGTCCTGAAGTGGAGAAGGGTGCCGGCCGTCCTGTTGGCAGTGAAGTCTGGCTGCAATCTCAGATTAAAATACGTTTTTATGAAGTTGATGATGATTAAATTCACATATTAAAACACAGGATAAAATCATCCATGATTAAGCTTTCGTGCACTGTTTTATCCACCGTCAGAAGGTCCAATAACCGGGGACCGTGGTCACAGCAGTATATGGCACTATTTTGTTACAGCCCGTCATTCGGTTTCGACGCACGTCAATGGATATTGCGGCTGGTCCCACTATTATTGTTACTGGTTTGGCTACCGGCTCAAGCGGAAGATTACAACTTCACTAACAATATCCCAACAGACTATATTCCAGCAGCCTGCACAGGGCCTGTGAGTGATGTTTACACCTGCACTCCACTAACGCTTGCCGCCTCAGACACGATCACCATCACAGGTCCAATCGCGATCACTGTCATCGGTGACTTCACAACCGTCAGCCCCACACAAATCAATGCAGCAGGAGACCCCTCCGACCTGACGATTACGGTTACCGGGATTACCGATTTAGGCGCCAACACAATTTTTAAAGGAAGAATTATTGGCAACAACGCCATAACTGGCACCATCACCATCGGTGCTAACAGCCAAGTTGAAGGTGACCTGACCACAACCGAAGCAGGCGTCATCAACATCGGTGCTGACAGCACCATAATCGGCAAACTCACCACCAAATCTGGTGCTATCAACGTCGGCGATAGAATCACGGTCACAGGTTCGATCAGCTCTAGCCTGGCGGGTGTTATAAACATCGGCGATGACAGCACCATAATCGGTGATCTCAACACCAAATTTGGTGCCATCAACGTCGGCGATATAAGCACGATCACAGGTTCGATCCTCTCTAGTGGGGAGGGTGCCATCACAATAGGAGTTGACGCAAAAGTTACGGGCGATGTCGCTACCACCTCCATCGGCAGCGGGACTGGTGCCGGCGCTATTACCATCAAAAGCGGTGCCGAAGTCAATGGCTCGGTAACCACTAACACCGGTGCAATTACAGTTGAGGAAGACGCAAAAGTTGACGGCAACGTCAGCACCAACGCTGGAGCCATTACCGTTGGGACTGGCGCAAATATTGGCCGTAGTGTCTGCTCCGGCAACTCCGGCGCTATCACCATCGGGGCTAGCGCAAACGTTGGCGGCAATGTTGAAACCGCCACAGCAGGCGCTATCACTGTTGGCGCTTTGGCTAACGTCACGGGTAGAGCCAAAGTCCATAACGCTGGCGCTCTAACAATCGGGGCTGGTGCAACAGTCGGCGAGAGAATTGGCACAAGTTGCGAAATTGGCCCCCCCCCCATTTCACTACCACAAATAATATCGCGCCAGTGGCGTCAAATTTTTATGCGTTAGCAGGGAAAATGCCCCCCACATTCAATCAGGAGTATGTTTTATGCGATTTAATTTCCACTCGCTCAAACCCTCACCGTGGCGGTTTAGTTCCGGGTTTACCTTGATCGAGCTCATGATCGCGGTGGTAATTGTCGCAATTTTAGCCAGCATAGCGCTGCCGTCTTATACCCAGTATATAGCGCGCGCAAAGCGGGCGGACGCCCGAACCCAGTTGTTGCAGGTTGCCCAGTTCATGCAGCGTTTTTATGCTGCCAATGACAGTTTTAGAGAAGATCGCGCCAGCCCCAGCAACGCTGTGTTCGATCAAATCCCAGACAACCTGAAGCAGTCGCCTGCAGACGGCGACGCAATCTATAAGCTTTCAGTTCCAAAGGCGAATGCTGTCAGTTATGAGCTCAAAATGACTCCCGTTACCGGCGGATCGATGGCTGCGGATGACTGTGGAAGCTTTACCCTGAACTCAATCGGCGTGCGCGGCGTTTCAGTCGGCGACGCAGCCCTGCGCAACACTTGCTGGAAATAAGCAACGCGGTTTCAAATTCCAAGCGCTGGGGGTTGAGATTGTCGCTCCCTTTCCCTGTAATCGTCTCATTCTGCCTTATTCTCGCGTAATCCGAATTATTCGGGAGGCAAAACGCAAGATCTGACCCCGAGGATTATAGCCCCAGACGCGTCAAACCGAGTAGGCTAACTCCTGAGAAAAAATCCACTCAGGTTTTCCAGGGAGATAAGATTGTGCGCTTGCGAATACTGTCGGATTTGCACATTGAATGTTTTCAGGCAGGTCGCGACCTGCCTGATGTGGCCGCAGATGTGGTTATCCTTGCTGGTGACATTCATCGTATAACGGAAGGCCTCGTATGGGCGGCGGAACGATTTACCGGGCAGAACATCATCTACGTTCCGGGCAATCACGAGTTTTATGGAACAAGCATGCCCGACGTGCGCAGAGCATTGCGGGCCGACGCCAAGCGCCTGGGAATTCACCTGCTTGATAATGACACGGTGAACATTGACGGCGTGCGCTTTCATGGCAGCACACTATGGACAGATTTTGGTCTGTATACCGGCCAACCTGACTATGATCCGTTGCAGACTGAACAACGTGCGCTCGCGTTTATGCCTGATTTCCGCATTATCGAGCAACCGGTGGGCGAGGTGTTCTCCATTGTAGAAAGTCAGAGGTTGCATGCAGAAGCCATGGCCTGGCTTAAGGCGGCGTTAAGCGAACCTTGCCCGGGCCCGCGAGTGGTGATTAGCCACCATGCGCCATTACCGGAGTGTATTCCGCCAAAATATCAGGGTGACTCGTTGTCGCCGGCTTTTGCTTCGGATTTGCGGGCACTGATGGGGAAAATGAATCTGTGGGTTCACGGCCACGTTCACGAGCCGGTGGATCTGCAGGTTGATGGCACCCGAGTATTTGCCAACCCGGGTGCCTATCCGAAAGAATATGAGCCACCACTGTTTGTTGCAGACAGAACTATTGAAGTCTGAGCCGCGCCGGCAATGGCTTTATAACGTCAGTGGGCTGTAGGCAATTCGGTTGTTGGCCCAAATACTTCGTAGTGCAACTGGTCGTCGGTGAATCCTATGCTGTTAAGTATGCCCTTGAGGGACGCCATAAAGGGCATAGGGCCACAGAAGTAAACGTGAGCCGTTTTGTCGGTCAGCCATGTATTGAGAATATCAGCGGATAAGTACCCAACCCAGTCCGCACCTTCGCCAAACTCAAATGCGCGCTTGAGATTCAGCCCGGCTGTCTTTTCCAGCTCTGTTAGCTCTTCGTGGAAGATTTGGTGCTCGGCACTGCGGCAGCATTCAACAAACTGGACGTTTTCAGCCGGAATACCGAACGCCAGTGCTTCTTTCAACATGCTGTACATTGGCGAACAGCCTTTTAAGGTCACTATTTTAAAGATATATCGCATGGGCAGGTTAATTGGGGGTTAGGGGGTGCCAGTGGCAGGGCCCGCACGCTTGAACATGACGATAGCCACCGCAGCCAGCGTCAGCAGCAGGGCGATAAACACCTTGGGGCTGAGCGGTTCTCCCAGCAGCACGATCGCGCTGGATACCCCCACGGTGGGAATGATCAAGGTCGAAATGGTTGCCTGGGCAATGGTCAGACGGTTAACGTTCATGAACCACAGCATCTGCGCCAGGGTGATCGAAAACAGCAGATGGTAGCCTAGCGCCAGCCAGGTGGACGTCTGCCAGGTGGCGGGTTTGGGCATGGGCTCTAGGGCGACCATCATGATAATCATGGGGATGGCACACAACAAAAATTGCCAGCCGGTAATCACCACCGCATGGCTTTCCCAGCCGCCGCGCCGCTTGATCAATACCGTGCCTAGCGCCCATGACAGGGCGGCACCGAGCATGATCAGGGGGCCAACCAACCCCTGGCTGCCACCTTGCAAGGCCGAAGGCCCCAACAGCACCAAAAGCCCAGCCTGCCCGCAGGCAAGCCCCAGCCACTGGCGTTTGGTGATGCGCTGACCAAGCAGCCACCAGCCCAGCAACAAGGCCCAACAGGGCATGCTGAAGGCGATAATAGCAGCTTGCGAGGTCGGCATGTGCAGCTGGCCGAAAGCCGTCGCCAAGTTGAACCCTAGAATGGTGAACAGCCCCGTTACCGCCAGCCACGGCCATTCTTTTGACGACACCCTCAACGGTAAACGTCGCCAGTACGCCCAGCTGAGCAGCAGCACCGCGCCAGTGGTGAAGCCAATGGAACGCAGTGTGAACGGGGGAATGTCGGCCAGAATAAAACGTACCGCTGGCCAGTTGCCGCCCCAGAACAACCCGATGGTCGCAATCAGCGCGATAGTGGATAACTGCCCGCTATCGCGTCGTTGCGCGAACTGGCGTCGAACGCCGGAAAAGTTCAAGGCACCTCATCCGGCAGTATCTTATGGCGACCGCTTTCTTCGGTAAGCAGCGCATAGTGGTTGTGCCACATGACTTCAAACGCCGCGAGCTGCTCGCCCAGTACCTGCTCACGCATCATGCCGTAACGAATTACCCGCACGCCCCCGGCATTAGTCGCGATATTGCCGCCCACCGTGCAGGAACCACGCGCACCTAAATCGAGGGCGAATTGCATGCCCGCCTCGGCGGCAGCCTCCTGCACCCGCTGAAGGGGCGTGCCCGCCTGCACGGTCAAGGTGCCGCTGATCGGATCAATGGCGTCGATCTGGTTCATCCGCTCCAGCGAAATTGCCAGTTCGTCAGAGCTGGCCACGCTGCCGCCGACCAGGCCCGTCAGCCCGCCGTGGGGAACGACTGGCTGGCGAGTCCGATGGCATGCGGCCATCACCTGAGAAAGCTGTTCGGCATCTGCCGGGCGCACAATGGCGCGTGCCCGGCAGGGCGTTCCGTGCATCCAGTCATCGCGACGGGCGCTGACATCATCACCCTCCAGCAGATGCGACGGGCCGACGATGGCGATGATTTCGGCTAATAGTGCATTCATTCAGAGCCTCGTTGTTGTGCTGCGGTTTCAGTGGCCTCCGGTCGGCCGGGAATTGCCTCTAGCAACTGGCGGGTATACGCCTGCTGTGGCGCCAGGAAGACGTCACGGGCAGGGCCCTGTTCCACAACACGGCCATGCTGCATGACGATAATGTGATCGCAGATCTGGGCAGCCACCCGCAAATCATGGGTGATGAACAGAAGCGATAACGAGAGTTTCTGCTTGAGGTCTTCCAACAGCTTCAGAATCTGGGCCTGAATCGACACATCCAGTGCCGAGACAGCTTCATCGGCAACAATCAGTTCCGGCTCCAGCGCCAGTGCGCGGGCGATGCCGATCCGCTGGCGTTGCCCACCGGAAAACTCATGCGGAAAGCGGTTAGCGGTGTTGGCCAGGCCCACCAGTTCGAGCAGGTCGTCGGCCTGTATCAGGGCTTTCTTCTTGGGCACGCCATTGGCAATCGGGCCTTGAGCAATGGCCATGCCCACCCTTGTACGCGGGTTGAGGGATGCGTAGGGGTCCTGAAAAATCATCTGCACGCGTTTGCGTTCGCGGCGCAGCGACTCCCCGTTGAGCTGCATGAAATCGATGCCGGACAGGCTCATGGTGCCGCTATCCGGGGTCTCCAGACGCACAATGCAGCGCCCCAAGGTGGATTTTCCCGAGCCGGATTCGCCAACAATGCCGATGGTTTCGCCCTTGGCCAGCGAAAACGACACGTTGTCGAGGGCATGCACTTCACGGGCGGGCTTGAACAGGCCGCCACTGGAGCGGAAGACCTTGTTGAGACCTTTGACATCCAGCAACAGTGTGTCGGTTTCTGCCCCGCGGGCGTCCGGCACGATATCGCTGGGGATCGCCTCGATCAAGGCACGGGTGTATTCATGTTGCGGGTTGGCCAGTACCTCCTTGGCCTCGCCGAGCTCAATAATCTGGCCATGGCGCATCACACAAACCCGAGTGGCAATTTCAGCCACCACCCCGAAGTCATGGGTGATAAACATCACTGCCATTCCGTGTCTTTTTTGCAGATCAATAATCAGGTCCAGAATCTGGGCCTGAGTGGTAACATCCAATGCCGTGGTTGGCTCGTCGGCAATCAATAGCTCTGGCTCTAATGCCAGGGCCATGGCAATCATGACCCGCTGGCGCTGACCGCCGGAAAGCTGAAAAGGGTAAGCGCGAATGGCTTTTTCCGGGTCGGGAAGACCCACTTCCTTTAATAGCTCCAGCGCTTTGGCGCCACGTTCGGCTCTGTTCAGCTGGCTGTGGGCTTCGAAGACCTCGTTGATCTGCGCACCGACTCGCATCAAGGGGTTCAAGGCGGTCATCGGCTCCTGGAAAATCATGCCAATGCGCAGGCCACGCAGTTCGCGATGCTGCTTTTCGGTGATGCTCAACAGGTCTTGCCCGGCAAACATTGCCTTGCCGCCCACCGGTCGAACGCCCTTGGGCAAAAGACCCATGACGGCGTTGGCGGCCATGGACTTGCCGGAACCGGATTCGCCCACTACGCATAGAATTTCGCCGCGCAGTACATCGTAGCTGAGGTTTTCCACAGCATAGGCGCGGTCCGCCCCCGTGGGCAGCGCAATGGTCAGATCCTGCAGGCTCAGCAAGGGAGTATCGGTTGTTGAAGCTATATGGTTTCCCTTATTCATGAGCGTTCTCGGCTAAGTTTCGGATTAAGCGCATCGTCGAGGCCTTCTCCGACCAGGTTCAAGGCCAGTACGGTGAGTAGAATGGCCAGCCCAGGGAAGAAACTTAGCCACCAGGCCTGGCGAATAACCGTGCGAGCGGCGCCAATCATATAGCCCCATGACATGACGTTCGGGTCACCCAGCCCCAGAAAGGAAAGAGAGGACTCCAGCAGGATAGCGGTAGCCACCATCAAGGACGCCAGGACAATAATCGGCGACATGGCGTTAGGCAGGATCTGGCGCAGGATGATAGTCGTGTTGCCCTGGCCGACCAGACGCGCCGCTTCGACATACTCACGGTTGCGCAACGACATGAACTCCGCACGCACCAAACGGGCCACCGGTGGCCAGCTGACCAGCGCAATGGCCAGTACAATCGAGGTCACGCTGGGCTGCATGATGGCGACCAGGACAATAGCCAGAGCAAAGCTGGGAATGGTCTGGAAGAACTCGGTGAACCGCATCAGCGCATCATCGAGCAGACCACCGTAGTAACCCGCAATGGCTCCCAGCGGCAAGCCAATCAGCAGCGCCACAGTGGTGGATACCAAGCCAATCAGCAGCGACACCCAGGCACCGTGCATCAGCCCAGCGGCGACGTTGCGGCCCATGGTGTCGGTGCCCATCGGGAAACCATCAACTTCAAAGGGTGTCAGGAAGGGGCGCTGCAACATCCGCCACGGCGACTCGGGGAAAAACAAAGGGGCGGTGATCGCCATCAGAATAATGATGGTCAGTATGATCAACCCGACCAGGGCTCCACGGTTCTGGGCGAAGCGGGCAAAGAAATTCATGATGACTCCTTGATACGCGGGTCAACCAGGCCATAAACAAGGTCGGTAATGATGTTGAACACAATGACTAGTGCAGCAGAGAAGAAAAAGATTCCTAGCAGCAGGTTGTAGTCACGTTGCATCAGTGCCTCGAACATCAGGCGGCCGATACCCGGCCAGGCGAAAACCGTTTCAGTGAGAATTGCGCCCCCTACCATCTGGCCAGCCTGCAAGCCTGCCAAGGTGATAATTGGAAGCAGGGCATTGCGCAGAATATGCCGCCGCTGAATGACCCCGGGTGCCAGCCCTTTGGCCCTTGCTGTCTTGACGTAATCCTGCTGACTAGCCTCCAGCATGGAGGTGCGCGTCATACGGGTATAAACGGCCATGGAAAACAGCGCGAGGGTGGTGGCGGGAAGAATCAGGTGCTGACCGATATCCAGCGCCAGGGCAAAGCCGGTGAGATCGGCGCCCACGGTGTAGTAACCGTAAGCGGGCAGCCATTCAAGTTGCACCGAAAACAGCATCACAGCCATCAGCGCCACCCAAAACAGCGGCGTGGCGTAAAATACCAGCGCGAGTGCCATGATCAGCGAACCGCTAAGTTTTTTAGCCCGTGCCGCCGCCATAGATCCTGCCAGAATGCCCAGGCCCAGTGACATGACGAAGGCCGTGCCGGTCAGCAGCAAGGTTGCGGGCAAACGGTCCATAATCAGGTCAAACACCGGCGTCTGCTGACGGTAGGAATAACCGAAATCCAGTGTGGCGATGCCTGATACGTAATTCCACAGCTGGACGTAAAGCGGCTGATCAAGCCCAAACTGCTCGCGCAGCTGATTCAGGAATTCCGCGTCGGTGGCACCCGCTTCACCGGCCATTACAACCGCTGGATCACCGGGGGCCATATGAATCAGGAAAAAATTGAAGATAACGATCAGAAACAGAACAATGACGGCTTTCAAAAGCCGCATGATGATCAACCTAGCATAGAGCATGCTATTACTCCCGTGGCGACGTGATGCGAGAGTTGGGCGGCGAAACGCCGCCCAACGTCGTGTTACCGGTCAAACCAGGCGTTTTTAAAGCCGTCGTTAAGGCCAATGCCTGTGGTGACAAGGTTTTTAACATCACAGCGGTAGATGGTCGGGAAACCCAGTTCAAGCAACCAGCCGACCGGGACCTCGTCGTGAAGAATCTCCTGAACCTCGTGGTAGTACTCTTTACGTTTTTCGTCCGGGTAGGCGGTCGCCGCCAGGTCGAACAGCTCGTCTACGCGCTCGTTCTTATAACCTTCGACGTTGTTCCATTGAGAGCCTTTCGCGATATTGCTGGAAATATAGGTCCGTGAGATACCCAGGGCCGGGTCGCCGTATTGAAAGAGGTAGGTAAAGGCGAGATCGTAGTCCCACTCGGCCAGGCGCTGGTTCCAGCCACCGACATCAGTGGACTGTGTGGTGACGTTGATGCCCACTTCCTGCAGATTCTGCTGAACCGCTTCGGCCCAGCGTACCCAGGTTTCGCCGTAGGGAATCGGCAACAAGCGTATTTCTTCACCCTTGTAGCCCATTTCATCCAACAGTTCACGGGCGCGTTCCGGGTCGTGTTCATAAGGTGGCAGGCTGTCATTCTGGAAGCTGGCATTCGAGCCAAAGGAGGAAAGCGGTACCTTGCCCAAACCGTTCCACAGCACATCGCGGACAAATTCGCGGTCAAGGGCGTACATGACTGCCTGACGAAAGCGTTTATCCGCCGTCGGGCCTTCGCGGTTGTTCATCCACAGCATGGCGAAGGGGCTGAAGTACTCCTGACCCTGTTCGGTACGACAGGTGTTATCGAGTTCGCTCAGACGCGGGATATCAAAGTTTTCGACCGAGTTGGCCGGTAGCACGTCGATCGTACCGTTTTCGTAAGCCACCGCACGCGACGAAGCATCCGGAATAACGTGCCAGTTGATGCCGTCCAGGTAGGGCAGCCCTTCCTCGTAATAGTCTTCGTTTTTCACCAGCTTAATGACGCGGCCACGGTCCCAGCTTTCGAACTTGAACGGGCCGGTGCCAATCGGATGATTGTTGGCCTCGTTGGTTCGGAAGTCGGTATTTTCATAGATATGCTTGGGCATCATCGGCATGGTGCCCGCTTCAAAGGCCAGCATAAAAGGGCCAAAGGCGTTTTTGAGCGTGAATACCACGGTGTGATCGTCAGGAGCTTCGATGCTCTTGACGTGGGAAAGAATCGTCCGGGTGCGAGGGTTCATTTCACGCAGGTAAACATCGGTGGAGAACACCACATCTGCGGAAGTGAAAGGCTCGCCATCGTGCCAGGTGGCGTTTTCATGCAGGTAGAATGTGTAGGTCAGGCCATCTTCGCTGACTGTCCAGTCACGGGCCAGCTGCGGCATGGGTTTGAGGTCGGTATCGTAACGCAGCAGGCTTTCATAGATGTTGCCGGAGATCATCTGGGTCGGTGCGTTCTGGTGAACCCCGGCAATAATGCCGGGCGGTTCAGGCTGTATCACCGTGTTGATAACGCCGCCTGAGCGGGGTTCTTCCGCCCAGGCGAAAGTGGCCGCCAGAGATGCAATAGTAATGACAAGGGTTAAGGTTTTTTTCATTGTTTTCCCCGTACTTATGGTTGGTTGATGGGAAGTATGGCTCCGCAGAGCCGGGTTATTAAGGCATTGAATTCGTCTAAGCTGCTTTGTTACTCGCGATTCGCCGTGCGCAATAGCGCATCGCATAACACTTGTGCACCGATAGCGCAGTGCTCGGGCTCGGCACATTCACGTTCGTTATGGCTGATGCCGTCTCGGCAAGGTATGAACAACATCGCGGTCGGCGTTACATAGCTGATATTCACCGCGTCGTGACCGGCGCCGCTCATCATGCAAAACGGCACGTGGCCCAACGCCTCCGTCGCGCTGGAAAGATCCTTCACCAGCGCCTCATCAAAGCGGGTGACCGGCATATGCCACACCACACTGATGTTGGCGCTGACGCCTTCGCGTTCCGCGGCCGCCTTTACATGGGCGCGGAGGCTGTCATCAAGCGTTTGCAGGGCGGCTTCCTTGGTATGACGCACATCGACCTGCAAGGTGACCGCCCCTGGGATCACATTGCGCGACGGCTCGGCGACCCGAAAATCGCCGATGGTCAGGCGCGAGGCGCCATC
Organism: Marinobacter sp. M1C; assembly: GCF_023314135.1. Classification (NCBI taxonomy): domain Bacteria; kingdom Pseudomonadati; phylum Pseudomonadota; class Gammaproteobacteria; order Pseudomonadales; family Marinobacteraceae; genus Marinobacter; species Marinobacter sp. M1C. Next base: position 3,432,168 of record NZ_CP092289.1, on the reverse strand, counting down.
GGCATCGTCGAGTACGCTCTTGCGCATGGCTTCCACAAAGGCCGTCGCGGCCATTAATGGGTCATGGCGATACTCCATGGGCGTCGGGCCAGCGTGAGCGGAATCACCGGTAAATGTGATGTCGTACCAACGTAACCCTTGCACGCCACTGACAATGCCCACCGGCAGGTTTTTTTTCTCGAGTATCGGGCCCTGTTCAATATGCAGTTCCAGATAGGCTGCCAGTGGCAAATCGTGGCGAGTCAAAGAGCCTTGATAGCCGGATTGGTCGAGCGCTTTGCCCAAAGAGACACCATCACGGTCCTCGGCGGCGCGAAAATCCTCCAGCGACAGCCGTTCACTGTAAACACCACTGCCGCCCATTGCCGGGGCAAAGCGGCTGCCTTCCTCGTTGGTCCAGTTCACCAGCACCAGCGGCCGGAGGGTGGTAATGCCCTGGTCGTTCAGGGTGCGAAAGATTTCCAATCCGGCGAGCACGCCCAGCACACCATCAAAACGCCCGCCCAGCGGCTGTGAATCCAGATGGCTGCCAATCGCCACAGGAGAAAGATCGTTGTCACGCCCAAGGCGATAAATGAACATATTGCCCGCTTGGTCCATCTGCCATTCGCAGCCCAGCAATGCGGCCCAGTCGAGTAGCTGCTGGCGACCGGCCAGGTCCTCATCGCTCAGGGCCAGCCGACGGCTACCGCCGTTGGGAGATGGTCCGATACGCGCCATCTCCATCAGCGATGACCAAAGACGTTCGCCATCAATCTGCGGGGTAGTGGGCACATTTGTAGCGTGAGTCGTCATGCGATGTACTCCTTTACTGATCAATAAGCCTGGTGGCTGGTGATTGGCAGCTACGCCGCCTTGCTGTAATCTTTCTCAAAATTGACAGGTGACGTTTCTATCGCCCACGGGAGTTTGCTTGGATGAGGCCTCTACACGACTCGCTTGACTGGAACTTGCTGCGTACCTTTGTCAGTATCGTCCAGGAAAAAAGTATCAGTCGTGCTGGGCAGCGCCTGAACCTTTCGCAGCCGGCGGTCAGCCTAGCGTTGAAGCGGCTTGAATCGCATCTTGGGCAGAGCCTGATCGAGCGTGGCAGTCATCGCTTTCGAGTGACTGCAGCAGGCGAACTGGTCTATTGCGAAGCGCTGGAAATCTATGCCAATGTGGCGCGGCTCAGCGTCAACGTGCGCGACGCTCCTCCCGAAGTGGCCGGGCAGATCACCCTGTTTCTGGTCAGCGGTATTCAATGCAGCTTTCTTGATGACGTGCTGCAACGCTTTCATCATCAACACCCCCGCATTACCTGCGAGGTTAACGTGCTGTCGAGCCATGATGTGGTTCAGTCGATGGTGCAGAAAATGGGCACGGTGGGAGTGAGTCTGCAGCTGCATCCGGTAGAGGTCTTGAACAGCCAACTGCTGGTGAATCAGCGCTATCGGTTCTTTTGTGGTCGGGCGCATCGCTTTTTTGGCCAGCAGAACCTGTCGCTGCAGGCCCTCAGCCACGAACCGTTCGTCTCGTTCACCAGCGCTCAGCTTTCTGGCGCCCTGGCGGGCATCGCGCTGTTTCGAGCCAATGCAGGACTGGTGGGAGAGAAGGTCGTCACGTCGAGCAGTCTGACGGAAATCCAGCGTTTTGTGCGCAGCGGCTGGGGCATTGGCTGCCTGCCGGAGCACACCGTTCAGCAAGACATTGACAGTGGCCTGCTGTGGCCGTTGCCGCCCTACGAAGGCATTCCCAATATTGACCTGCACCTGATATGGCATCAGGACTCGCGCTTTTCCCAAGCGGAGCGCGTGTTCTTTGATTTTGTGCACCGAGCGATGGCAGAAGTGCCTATTGAACAACGGCTGCCGTGAAGCAACTCCTGGATAATTATTCACTCGGCTCACCTATTGTCGTTTTTATCAACGTTGCTGGTCTGCGATACTGATCAGATTCTTAATCTGAATGTTGGGTACTGACCTGGGGCGCCTGTCGTGAAAGTTGCGACAACGGCGACTTGCTGGACCAGTCATTTTTTTAATACTTGAACGTTTTTTATAAGTATCACTACGAATTGCATAAAACAATTTTTAATTTTTTATACAATGTATAAATGAAACAAATACCAAGACTATTCTGATTTTCCCTTGCAAAGCGTATTGGAAATGTGAAGCATAAAAAAAGAGCAACATTTAAAAGCGCCGGCCGGGCGATTTTAAATGTCGCCTGGACGCCATAAAAATTCAGCTCAATCAGGCACTTGATCTTGCACCTGCTTCAGGCAGTCTTCAGTCGGAGCCAGCTTCCGGCGCCAGTAAATAAATTGATGGTAAGCCAGTGACTGTCGCTTGCAGTAAGCGCTGCCGGACACGGCATGAGGCAGATTGGCGATTTCTTTGGACTGCATTATTCTTGCGTAAGCCGGATTATTCGAGAGGCAAAACGCAAGACCTGACCCCGAGGACAAGGTGTTTCGGCAAACCTAATCACTAACACCCATGTAAATCGACATAAGGTGCTCGTCGCTTCGTATATCGTCTCTGGTGCCAGAAAACTTATTTTTTCCACCCGCAAAAATATAAACACTGTCCGCCACCGGAAGCGCCTCTCGAATATTCTGTTCTATCATGATCACGCCAACACCGCGTTCACGTAAAGCCTGCACTCTGTCCATGGTCTCATTGACCAAGGCAGGCGAAAGGCCCGCTGAAGGCTCATCCAGCATCACGAAGGCTGGATTCGGCACCAGTGCCCGGGCGATTGCCACCATCATTTGCTCACCACCGGAAAGCGAACCCGCCGCAACGTTACGGCGTCGTTGCAGGTTCGGGTAGTCGGCGATCAATGTTTCGATGCGATCCTCAACGTCTCGGGTATCCTTCAGCGAATAGCCACCCATCCGCAGATTTTCCATGACTGAAAACCGGGGAAACACACCTCCACCCTGAGGCATCATCACGATGCCTTTGCGAACCACCTCATGGACAGGAAGCCCAGTAAGATCGATGTCTCCCAGCGTTATCTTTCCTGACCAGGCCGGTAACAGGCCGGCGATTGCCTTTATCACCGTGGATTTTCCACTGCCATTGGGGCCAAACACGCAGGTGATATGGCCAGGCTGGGCCGTTATGGAGATACCATGAACGATTTCCTGCTTACCGTAACCGGTGGTCAGGTCGGTGACTGTCAGCGCCTCACTCATGGCTGCCGTCCCAAGTAGGCCTGCTGAACCTCGGCGTTGCTCGCTATTTCTTCGAAGGTGCCTTCGGCCACGACCTCACCCATATTCATAACAATGAGTCGGTCACATATCTCACTCACCATTTCCATATCGTGCTCGATAATCAGGAAGGTTATGCCCGTTTCGCGAAGACGCCGTATGGCTTCCAGAATAATGCGACGGATATTTGGATGAACACCCGCGGTGACCTCATCAAGCAAAATCACTTTCGGGTCGCGCATGCATACCCGGCCAAACTCTAGAAGCTTCTGCTGCCCGCCAGACAGCTCCGAGGCCAGATTATTGATAACCGGCGTGATTTGAAGCATCTCCGCTACTTCCTTTGCCCTGCCTGGCGCGCCTTTCCAGTCACCCTCGACAGCCGCGGCCAACAAGTTTTCACGCACGCTCATGTTGTCGAACAGAGAGGGAATTTGAAATGTCCGCCCTATGCCCGAGCGAGCGATACGCCAGGTAGGCTGACCCGTAACATCAACACCATCAAGCCAAATGCGCCCTTCATCCGCTGGCTGCCCGCCTGCCGCCAAGCTGAACAATGTGGACTTGCCGCTACCATTGGGCCCGATTACACCAACAACCTCACCCGGTGCTGCCACCAGACTGACGCCATTGACCGCGGTAACGCCGCCGAAACGTTTGACGACTGACTCCAGGACCAGAGGTGATTTATCCGTGGCGGATGTCTTAATTGCAGGGGACGACATAATTCCACTCCTAGAACTTGCGAAGAATACGCGAAATCAGTTCACGCCCACGCCGACGCCCAACAATGAGACTAATCAATCCATTGGGCAGGAAGAGCACCACCATCGCAATGATCAACCCGAGGATAGGAAGGTACACCACAGTATCTCCGAAAGTAGACCAGATATAGCGGTTGGTCATCCACAGCACAACCGCGCCCAAAGCAGGCCCCCAAATGGTGCCCAGCCCACCCAACAAAACCATGACCACCATTTGGTCCGTAATGTCTGGCCCCAACACTGACTGTGGATCAATATAGGTCGTCCAATAGGCGAACACACTGCCAAACAGCGCGGTGATCGCGGCCGAGAGGGCGAACGCCTGCACCTTCACCAGGTTGGTACGGATACCCATAGCCTCAGCCGCAGGCTCATGGTCACGCAATGCCTTGAGACGGAATCCGAAGCGGGTGTACTCAATCAGATACCAGACACCGAGAAAGCTGGCGGCAGCTGCCGCCAGCATCGTGTAGTAAAAGAAAAATTCGTTCAGATAGGCCGGTAACGAAAGGCCGCTAGTACCACCGGTTATATCCAGTACGGTGGCCAGCTGAATCAACATCTCCGCAAAGGCCCAGGTCGCGATGGCAAAGTAGGCACCACGCAAGCGCATCGTGGGGCCACCAATGATAGCGGCCACAATCATTGCAAAAACAACGCTGGGCAGTAGGGTCGCCAGAAATGGCATCCCGATGCCAGGCTGCATGAGTATTGCCGTTGTGTAAGCACCAATGCCAAAAAAGGCGGAATGGCCGAAGCTTATGTAGCCGGCGTAACCGCCGACAATATTCCAGGCGCAAGCCAAACCGGCCCACATCAACGCCCCGGTGACAATGCGCAGGCTGTATGGATCGATAAAGGCGGGAACCACCGCCAGTGCCAGCAGACCGACCGCAACGGCTGCAAATCGAATTAAATAACCACGAACTTGGCCAGGATTAGATGCCACGTCCAAGAACCCCCTTTGGCGCGACCAGTAGAACCAGAAACAGCACTCCGAATACAACCAGCAATGAATAGCGGGTGCCGATATAGGTAGACACGACAGATTCCATTAGCCCGAGGGCGAGCCCCGCAATCAGCACGCCCCCCACGGACCCAAGCCCAGCCAGCACCGCAACAAAGAAGGCGAACAAGGTATAACGCACGCCGACGGAGGGGTTTACAGAGTAAATCGTGGCGATCAGTACGCCCGCCGAGGCCGTTATTCCGGTATAGAGCCCATAAACGTAGGCCGAAACCCGCTTTACGTTGACACCCATCAACCCGGCATGGTCCCGGTTTTGAGCAACCGCCCGGACCGCCATGCCGAAACGGGTTCGGTAGAGAAGCAGGAAAACCCCGAGGCTGATGACAATAGCCATTAAAAAGGCACTCAGGCGCAACAGGGGAATGGTGACAGGCCCGAGAGTTAAAAATTCGCCGGAAAATATCGATTCGACGTTTCGGCTGTTATAGGACCACAGCCAGAGCGCGCCACCGCGCATCAACAGGAACAGGCCAAAGGTAAAGGCGAGGGCCATCAGATCCGGGCGGGCGTAACGACTGGTTCGCACGTGATAAATTAAAGGCCCTACAGCCCGGCCAATAAGGGCAAACAAAACGAACACAAAAAAAATGCTGATGAACGGATCAATACCGGCCAACGCCACTAACCAGTACGCGGCATAGCCACCCAACATCACCCACCCACCGACCGCGAAGTCGATGACATGCAACACGCCGAACGTCAGCTGGAAGCCAATGGTCAGGCAGATCAATATCCCGCCTATCAATACCCCATTAACGATGGTTTGCAGAAATAGGTCCAAGGCGCCGCTCCTGAAGGGTGTTTACTGCTTCCTTAGACGGCACTCTCCTATCGTATCCAGAGAGCGTGCCGTCTTGCACTACCACATATCGGTTCGGTCAGGTCGCACCGGACATGGGGTATAGCAGCTCTCCCTCCGATGCACCGCTTGGGGCAACGGGTACAACCTTGCCGTCCTTGATCTGAACGACAACGGGTACTGGCTTGATATTGTTGTGGAAGTGGTCCCCCTCTTTCGCAAAAGCGACAGGGCCATAGAAGGTTTCAATGTCGGTGTCTTCAATGGCTTTCGTCAACTCCACCCGGGTTTTCTGATCCCAGGGCGGTGCCTTGCCAAGCCGACGGGCCGCGTCCTGGAGCACCAGACCACTGGCGGAGCACCCTGCCTCGGTATAGTCAGGGCGGGTACCCCACCGCGCAAACGAAAGATCGGAATAGTCGCTGGCGGTGCCGAACAAATCATCACGGTAAGGCAGCCCCGCCGTCCACACGGACACTCCGAGCACGCCGTTGGCCTTTTCACCCAACTGACTAATGAAGGCTGCTGAGGTCACGCCATAATGCATGATGAGTGCTTTAGGCTTGTAATCGAGTGACACCGCCGCATTGACGAAATTTATAAAGACACTTTCATGGCCGCCAACGGCGACAATGTCAGGATTGTCAGCCTTGAGCTTGGAGATAACGGGCGTAAGGTCCGCATTGGCCGGGAACAGCTCGAAACGCTTCAGCTCCAGACCCGTTTCTTGCACGCCGTTGCGAAAGCCTTCGGCCGTTTCTTTGGAAAAGGGCTCATCGACACCAATCACTGCAGCTGATTTCGCCTGTGAACCCAGGCTCTCGGCAAGTACCTTGATCGAATCACCAGACGTAAGGTCCACAGCCGGTATCATGCCGAAGTTGAAAGCCGGCTTCGACAGCCAGACATTGGGGGACTCTGCCGAGCCTGAGATCATTGGCACCTGGTATTTCGCACTGATTGGCTGAACCGCCAGCGTTACGCCCGACGTGTAGGGCCCAAACAGCACATCAACCTTGTCCTGAATAATCAACCGCACCGCAGCGTCAGCACCCGAGGCCGGACGTGATTGCGCATCACCATAAAACAGTTTCATAGGATAGCGCTGACCCGCTATCTCTATTCCACCGAGTTTGTTGATTTCCTCCGCCCACAAGTCGTATCCCCGGCGGGTAAGATTGCCACCAAACCGGTTGTCCCCGGAAAGCGAAGTCACCACACCGCAACGAATAACTTTTTCCTCCGCTTGGGCAAAAGCAGCCGGTGCGCCTAGCACCATGGCACCGGAACCGAGCACGGTTCCCTGCAGCAATGCCCTTCGTGAAATTTTCCGAGCCATGTTGTTCTCCCTGCGACATACCGAATATGGGTTTAGCCCATTGACGGGCTGTGCAGTTTATGTACAGTTTCTGCAGCTATCATTATTTATAGTTCAATTCCGTGGATCTGTATAGCAAGAAGGAGAGGTTCAAGTGGCCTAAGGTCTCGGATGAGTGGATGCCACTGACGGGGGAGGAGACAGCTTTTTTTACCACGTTCATGGGACATTCGTCAGACGACGGCTTTTACTCGCTGATCATCCAACATCCTTGAAATGGCTTCGGGGGGCTGAGCGGGACCATAGAGGAAGCCCTGTATCTGCTGGCAGCCAAGCCCTCTCAGGTAAGCTAATTGCGTATCTGTTTCTACGCCTTCCGCGATAATGTCCAACTTCAGGCCGTGGGCCATGGCCACGATAGCGTTAACGATGCAGGCGTCGTCTTCTCCATTTCCAATTCCGCGAACAAACGACTGATCTACTTTCAACGTGTGGATAGGCAACTGATGAAGGTAGTTCAGCGAAGAATAGCCGGTACCGAAATCATCGATCGCAATGCGGACCCCATGATCGGCCAGTTGTCGGAGCTTCTGGCTGATCTGCTTAAGGTCATTCATAATGACATTTTCGGTAATTTCGATTTCCAGATGGTTGGCTGGAAACTCTTCATTTTTGAGCTGCCTGATCAGGCTTTCGACAAATTTCGGGTGCTCTACCTGAATCGGCGACATGTTTACTGCCAACCTCAGATCCCTGGTGCCATCAAGTATCCACTCTTTGACCTGCCGGCAGGCCTGGGCCAGTACCTGCTCGCTAAGCGCTACAATCAGTTTGGTTTCTTCGGCTAATGGCAGAAAATCCTTGGGGTAGAGCAATCCTCGATCCGGGTGCTGCCAGCGAACCAGCGCCTCCAGTCCCACAATGCGCCCGCTTTTGGCGCAAACTTGCGGCTGGTAGTAAACCCGCAGTTCGTTGTTCTCGAGAGCCTGTCTGAGATCCCTTTCCAGGCTAAGACGGTTGGCGGTGTCGATGTTCATGGATTCGCTGTAAAAACGGTAGCCATCCTTGCCCCTGGCCTTTACGTGATACATGGCGATATCTGCGTTCTGGATCAGCTGATCCAGCGAGGTGCCGGCCTCCGGGTAAAGGGAGATACCGATACTAACTCCGACAAATACCTCGTGTTCGCCCAATTGGAAGGGTGCTTTGAGCGCATCAATCAGTTTCTTGGCAATACGCCGGGCATCGTTACTGTTGTTAATGGCGGGCAGCAACAGTGTGAACTCGTCACCGCCAAACCGTGAGAGAGTGTCACCTTTACGGAGGCAATGCTCCAGACGCTGGGTGACCATTTGCAACAAAACGTCACCCATGGCGTGACCCAAAGTATCGTTAATCACCTTGAACCGGTCTAGGTCCAGAAACATGACTGCGAGTTTTTGTTTGCTGCGACTCGCCTGGGTGATGGCAAGGCTCAGCCGGTCGGTAAACAGTGCCCGGTTGGGCAAGCGGGTGAGCAAATCATGGTAGGCCTGGAAATTTATGAATGCTTCTGCTTCCTGGCGTTCAGTCACGTCTCTTGCGGTGCCGTAAAACCGCGCCTTGGGACCAGAGGTGCTGGCATTGAAATTGGCCCCCAGAGGCAAGGTTTCGTGATCAATCGGAAACGCAGTGATTTCAAAATACCGATTGGCCTTTTGGCTGCCCCGGGTTTTGAGTTTCACTTCGAAGGTGCGGGGGTTTTCGGGTGTTATGCTTGGATCCCGAAAGGCATGGGTGCCGCGAGCAATGTCCTGTTCGTCAAGTAGGTGCCGGAAATGCTTTCCGTTGAGCTCTTCACTGTTGTAGCCCAACAACGATTTAATCTTGCTGTTGATGAAACAGAAGCGCCCCTTGTCATCAAGCATGAAAACAATGTCTGGGGAGTTGTTGACGATGTAACGGTGCAATGCTTCGGACTTTTCAAGTCGCTGTTGCACATCGGTATGAGCTCTGACCAGCGACTGTTTGCCCAATGCAGCTTCCAGCGTGGTAAGCATTTCGTCCGGGTCAAAGGGTTTCTTGATGTAACCTTGAGCTCCTCTGCGCAGCGCACGACTGACAGAACTGAATGAATTCTCTCCGCTCACTACGATAATGCCGCATTTGGGCTGAACCTTTGCGGCATGGGCAATAACCTCAAAGCCGTCTAATTCAGGCATTCTCAGGTCGAGCATGGCGAGATCAAAGGTGCGCGTGTTCAGCTGTCTGCAGGCTTCTCTTCCACCCAGCGCCGAGGTAACAAGATAACCCTGTTGTTCCAGCAGCGAGGAGAGACTGCTCAGCAGCCTCGGGTCGTCATCGGCGACGAGTATCCTGGCCACGGTAGTGTCAGTCACTGGCGAGTGGATCGATTGCCGTGTCATCGCGCGCTGCCCATGATTTATGTCGGACCTTTGCTGGAATCGGATGCCGCAGGCAGGAGAATCCTGAAACTGGTGCCAGAGCTCCCCGTGCGATACCCAATGATGCCCTCCATGTCATCGATGAGTTGTTTGACAATGCTCAGCCCGAGTCCGCTGTGGGTCACGCCCTTACTGGATTGTACAGGCTTGAACAGGCTACTTTGAATGGCTTTCGGTAAACCCGGGCCGTTGTCTTCGATCAGCATTTCGATCCATTGCCGGCCTTGTTGCCAGACGGGCGAGGCGCTTTCAAGCCTGAGCTTCCCCCCATCCGGCATGCACTCGACCGCGTTTCGGATCAGGTTAAGAATCACCTGGCGCACCGGCGCCCGGCCAGCAGCCAGATCTGTTGATTCTTCGCTCAAAATCAGATCGCAATCAATATCGCCGTCCCCGAACAGACTATCCTGAAACAGGTTGTGCAGGGCTCTCAACTCGCGATTAAGGTTTGTCGGCTCGTCGGTGTTCGGGTTGGGCTCTTGGCTCTCACCCATCTGCACTAACAGATTGCCAGCGCGCTCAAGCTCTTCCCGGATAATATCCAGTTGTTCCCGGACCTGCTCATTTTCAAGCCGGCCTCGCAGTTGAAAAATGTACTGCCGAATGATGGTTAAGGGATTGCTGATCTCATGAATGTGACGTCGTATATTGTCTCGGGCAAGGGCCTGGTCAATATCCCCTCCTGTCACATCGTCCTGATTTTTCGCCTCTCCGCTCGCAAGCAGATGTGATAATCGCGCGCAGAACATTTCAGCCAGTTCCAGCGTTGACGCCATGTTTACGGCATCGGTGCCAATCACAAAAACGCCCTGACAGCCGTCTTCGGACAGCACCGGAACAGCCATCAGAGAGGATGTATTGAGTAGCGCCATTAATTGTTTGTCGAGCACGTTGGGCGAGCGGTCAGCCAGCAGCACAGCTTTTTGATCCCTGAAGCTTTGCGTCAGCACACTGCCTGTGGAAGTGGCAACAATCGTCATGTCGGGCGGTTCACCTTGACTGTCTGATGCCAGGATCAAAATGTCATCGTCGACTCTGAAAAACAGGCTGGGGCAACCTGTTAATAGAGTGAGGTTGATCACTGTGCTGACGAGTACCGGGCTTGAACCGTTGGCCAGGCTGAGAGCCTGGTCGGTCATGGTCTGGCGAATAACGGTATTGCGCAATGTTTGGCTTGCCTTGTGGCCGTCATAGGTATGTTCAAGGACAACACCCAACGATTCCGCGAGGGCAGCCACTTCATGATTGATGCGCAGTGATAATTCCCGGGTGAGATCTTCACTAAAACTGAAAATGGTACCTGCGGCAGCAATACCGGCCGCATCGGACTGAGCCAGCCGTGTTGACAGATTGATCAGCTTGACCAGATGGGCTGCGTCACGGATTTCCGACGCCGGAGCCTTTTGATAACGCATGGCATCTACTGCCATCTGCCCCAACCCCCAAGCCTGAGCAAGCTGCGCTGCGATCTCTGCCTGGTGAGCGAGATACTCCTGTTGAATATCATCTGGAGTCATTTTCAGAGCAATCAGTTCGCCAATGTTATGGAGCATTCCCAACATAAAGGCTTCGTCCGCCGAGGGGTAGCGGGTAAGCGTGGCGAGGGTTTTGGCGGTCAGTGCGGTGGTGAGAGAGTGGCGCCAGAAATCACGAAGTTGCTGCCACTGGTCTGCACCAAGATCGAACATCAACTGCCGGAGTGATGCAGTGAGAATCAGGGTGCGTAAACGTTCAGTGCCAAGCCGGAGCAGTGCTTGCTCAACCGAGCGAATTTCTCCCGACCGGCCGTAGACTGATGAATTAGCCATGGCCAGTACTTGCGCCGTGAGTGCCGTGTCGGCCGAGATGATATCGCTGATATGACGGTAGCTGTCTTCCTTTCGACACGCTTCCAGCGCCCTGAGTGTGACTTCGGGGAGGCTGGGTAACTCTGTGTTGGGCGATATCTGCATGGAATTACCGGTCATATATGTCTTACAATTCATCGATCATTACCATAATGTTAAGATTTTAACAATCAATTCCAGTAAACAAATGCAGGCTGTTGAAAATTTCACTAAATTCTGAATGAATTAAAGTCCGATTTGAGTCTCAGATTGTGGCAAACGAAAACCCGTTAATAGGACTTATTCCGTGTCATCTACCTGATATTGCCACGCAGAATATTGTCAAAAACACAACGAATGTACCCGAAGTGTCGTCTCGCTGGCTATATTGTCTTGCATGTTCGCGGTAGACTTAAATTCGTAGATTAGTCTGTTCTATTCCTATGACCGTGGTTTTGAAGTCAGTATCAAAGAGAGGCCGATGACGGATTCGAGGGGTATTTCAGCCCAGCCCAGGGTCATTGCCGTCACCGGCGGTAAAGGTGGTGTTGGTAAAACCTCTGTTGCCATCAATCTTGCGCTGGCCCTTACGCGCGAGGGCCACAGAGTGCTGCTGCTCGACGGAGACTTGGATCTTGCCAATGTTGCCATCATGCTGGGTCAGTATCCGAAACACACTCTGGAACACGTACTTCGCCGGGAATGCACACTTGATGAAATCATCATGGAGGCGCCTCTGGGGCTACATGTGATTCCAGGGGCATCGGGGGTGCAGCGCTGCATGGACATGGGTGTTGCGGGCAGTCTTGATTTGCTTAAGAGCCTTGCTGCACTGGAACGCCGTTACGATTATGTTCTCATTGATACTGCCGCTGGCTTGCAGCCAGTTGTTCTTCACATGATTGCCTCTGCTGCCATGGCCTGTGTCGTGGTAACTCCCGACCCTGCTTCTCTAACCGATGCATTTTCGCTAATCAAGGTGTTGCAGCGGCAAGGCTACCGGCGTACCCCGAGTGTGCTGGTTAACATGGCTCACGGTGCCAGTCAGGCACAATCGATATTCCAGCGCTTTGCAGCGGCATTGCAGCGTCACGTGAGCGTGCGGCCACATTATCTGGGCGCCATCTGGCGTGACGAGACACTGCGCCAATCAGTGATCACCCAGCGCCCGGTGGCTTTGCTGGCTCAGTCAGACCCGTCCTGCCGGCAGTTTCACTCGCTGGCGGACAGGGTGAAGATAAGGTTGGAACAACTGCCACCCAGAAAATCCGGAATTGCAGCCTATTGGTACAAGGCCGTTCGTAGATCGGAGCAGGGTAGACCGACAGCAAAGCCCGCTAACGAACCCACGCCATCAAAAGCCGACCTTGGGACCCGGGTTCGGCAGGCCGTTGTCGAATTCGATGATCTTGTCTCTGATCCGTCATTGCCGCCAATGCTTCGTAATGAAGCATTGGCGGCCTGCTTTGCGCTGATTGGGCGCACGATGGACGACGACACCGTAGAGATTATCCAGACCGGATTGGCAGCACTTGACTGGGCAGCTCTGAGCGTTCCTCAACGAACCCACTTCGCCACTCATTTGCGACATTTGGCAGGCCAGGTCGCGCCCGAGTCTTCGAGGCCGGCAGGCGTCCAGTCTGTGATTCGAGGCTCTGACCGGGAGCCTCGTTACGATCAGGTTATATTTGGTGACCAGGAGCGTCTGCTGAAAGCCCTTCGCGAACAACCCAGCAACATCTCTCTGGACCACTTTCTGCGCGGGTTGGCAGGTAAGACGGATAACCGGTTCGAGGGTTGAAATTCAGCATTTTGAGGTTACTCTTCCCCGCTCATGTTCATGTTTTTTTGCTGCATGTCTTGTGGCTGTTATTCACAATGCGAGAATATTGATCTCCATCGTTGTCGATGTTTCAGTCAGAGTTTCTTCGCTTCCCGAACGAACGGCACCGGTATTTGTTAATATGACCCCCTTCCCATCCTAATAACGATTAAGCACTGCGAAATGAATGCTCCTTTTAAACTGAGGCCTTACCAGCAGGAAGCCGTTGATGCCACGTTGAAACACTTTCGCAAATCGGATGATTCTGCGGTTATTGTGCTGCCGACCGGTGCGGGTAAAAGTCTGGTCATTGCCGAGTTGGCCCGTCTTGCCCGGCGTAAAATTTTGGTGCTGACCCACGTAAAAGAGCTAGTTGAGCAAAATCACGCCAAATACCAGAGCTATGGGTTAACGGGCGGGGTCTTCTCCGCCGGGTTAAAGCGTAAGGAAAACCGACATCAGGTAACCTTCGCCAGTGTGCAGTCTGTTTCGGCAAATCTGGATCAGTTCAAGGATGAATACTCATTGATCATCATTGATGAGTGCCATCGGGTCAGTGGAGATGACAGCAGCCAGTATCAAACAATCATCGAGTTGCTACGGCAACAGAATGACTCCCTTAAAGTACTCGGGCTAACCGCCACACCCTATCGCCTGGGCATGGGTTGGATCTATCGCTATCACTATCGGGGCTTCGTCCGTAGCGGTAGTGATGAACAGACTAAGCCCTTTGGGCATTGTATTTATGAATTGTCGTTGAGCTATATGATTAGTTGGGGGTATCTCACCAGGCCTGAGTTGGTTAACGCGGCAGTGGCGCAATACGATTTCTCCACGCTGTCTCAGAACCGTTTTGGCGAATACGCCGAAAAAGACGTTAACCAGCTGCTGGGCAAACATCAGCGTGTGACCCGTGCCATTATTGAACAGGTGATGGAACTGGCCGTTAAGCGCAAGGCGGTGATGATTTTTGCGGCAACCGTGGACCATGCGCGGGAGATCACCGGCTATTTGCCGGAACACCAGACCGCCTTGATTACCGGCGCTACCGATCTGAACGAACGGGATTCGCTGATTCAGCGCTTTAAAAAACAGCAGTTAAAGTATCTGGTGAATGTATCCGTACTCACCACGGGCTTTGATGCGCCCCATGTGGACTTTATTGCCATTCTTCGCCCCACCCAGTCGGTCAGCCTGTATCAGCAAATCGTGGGTCGCGGTCTTCGTCTGGACGAGGGTAAACAGGATTGCTTGGTGATTGATTATGCGGGCAACAGCGTCAATCTGTACCACCCGGAAGTAGGGGAGAAGAAACCGAACCCCGATTGTGAACCGGTGCAGGTATTTTGCCCAGGCTGTGGTTTTGCCAATGTTTTCTGGGGCAAAGTAGATAGTGACGGCCATGTTATCGAGCATTACGGTCGCCGTTGTCAGGGGCTGCTAGAGCTTGCTGAAGGGGATGAGCCTGCAGCGCGGAACCGGCGCCCTGAACAGTGCGATTACCGTTTTCGTTTCAAGGAGTGCCCACACTGCGGTGCCGAGAATGATATCGCGGCCCGCAACTGTCAGCAGTGTAAGAAAGCGATTATCGACCCGGATGATCAGCTAAAAGACGCCCTGAAACTCAAAGATGTCATGGTGATTCGTTGCGCTGGGATTACATTAAGCGTCAATGACAGAAAAAAAGAGAGCAAACTAAGAATCACCTATCACGGTGAAGAAGGGGAAGAACTCAGCGAGTCTTTTGATTTCAGCAAATCGGCACAGCGCAACGTGTTTAACAAACTGTTTGGACGGCGTTTCGCGAATAGCCAGGCCCCGCAAGTGTTCAGCAGGATTGAACAGGTGCTTGAGATGCAAGCCTTGTTGCCTGCGCCGGATTTTGTCATTGCCCGCAAACAAAAGCACTACTGGCAGGTGCAGGAACGGATTTTTGATTATCAGGGTAACTATCGGAAGGCGTATTGAAGAGTAGTAGGCCCTTATGTGGTCAGGCACATCAGCGACAAGTCCTTCTCCAGCCGGTAAGTGTCAAAATCCCGGGCCAGAAATAGTTGGCCCTTGTAGTGTTGCATGGCTTCGGCTGCCAATTGGTTGATGTTGGGCGTGCCGCCCGGCGCGGACTGGTAGCGTGAGCTGAAGTGGGTAAGTACCAGGCTGGGCAACTGGGCCTGTTGAGCAAACCGGGCTACCTGTTCTGCGGAACTGTGCTGTGGCCAGGGCCCAACCCGGTCGGCCACGTCCTGAGTGTAGGTGGCTTCGTGAATCAGCGCATGGGTTCCCTTGCAGGCGTCGGTCAGCAGGTTAGGGTCGTCATTGTCGCCGGCGACGATCAGGCGGCGGGCAACGCGGGGAGCTTGTGTGTAATCGTCACTCCTTAGCAGGCGGCCATCCTTCTGCGTTACGTCATTGCCTTTCTGCAACTCCCCCCAGCTGGGCCCGGATTCGATGCCGTCCTCGTTCAGCTTGTCCTGTAACAGTTGTCGCTCAATGTTTCGCTCAGTGAACACGTAGGCACGGCAAGGTACTCGATGGGACAACGCCACGTTCGTCACCCCAAAGTCTTGATCCTTCCAGCAGAAGTCCGGTGCTTCGGAATCGATGAAGTTCAGGGTATAGCCGAGACTGGAGTCGCTGTTTTCGAGCGTTGCGTTGATGAAGCGTTGAGTTTGGACGGGGGCGACGATGTCCAAAGGTTCTGTGCGGCCCGGCATGGAGGCACTGGTGAGCAGCCCCGGCAGGCCGAAGGTGTGGTCACCGTGGATATGGGTGATGAATATCGCCCGCAATTGCATCACGGAGTAGTGAGCGCGTAGCAGTTGGTGCTGAGTGCCTTCGCCACAGTCCACCAGGTACCAGGGTTTGTGGCCAGAATGCGACAGGGCCAGGGCGGTTACGTTTCGTGAACGTGTCGGTGTTCCGGCAGACGTGCCCAGGAAGGTGAATTCCATCGTTCCTCGTTTTCGCTCAGTTTTGGGTCAACGCAAAACTGAGTAGCCAGCGGTTGCCGCGCTCAATCTTCGAAACCCGGTGTTGGTAAAGGTCCGGCCGGAAGAGTATGACTCTCCCAAACAGATTGAATACGTTTTTTTCGCAGATGAACTCACCGCCGGCTTTGGGCTTAACCAGTACGCAATTGAGCTTGTACAGCTGGCCTTCGGATAGCATGTCTACGTGGGGCACCACCTTGTGGCCCTCTGGGTAACGCACCAAGTAAACGCTCAGGCGCTTGGAGTAGAAGAGAATCCGGGTTTTTACGTTTAATGACATCGTTTGCGTGTTCGCCTGGAAGTGAGTTGCCTTTCAATTGTGCGCGCGGAGCGCGAGAATTTAAAGATGCCTCTGCAGTTCACACCTTCATGGTCATGATGCAGAAACTCCGTTAACTAAAGTAAACCAGATTTTATCATGTCGAACATGTCCAGAATTCGCGCCACAAACTGGTCTTTCGGGCGAAAGCTGCTTTGGGAGCTGATGGTAACGTCCCGCTGCAGGTGATCCATTAGTTTGTGCAAGCGCCGACGATGCAAACCGACCGCCGCCTGAACCGGGTCGAATATAACGCCGGAAAAAGCTGCAAACGCCGCCAATGAGCCCATGACAGCGATCATAACGCTGGCCGTCGTCGCCAGCGAAGGCTCTGGTGGAAACCAGCTGTAGTACCAACTGCCGAGGGTTCCACCAAGGATAAAGTCTTGGGCGGCCAGGGTCTCTGCGAGCATGGATGCGAGCACTACTCCGAGCCCAATGCCGCCCGGGGTAAACTTCTGGAATGCGAACGCGCCCAACACTGTGCATGAAATACTGTTGGTGATATCGGCAGACGCCGTCCGGGTCATCCGGTACTGACTGAGAGCGTCCGCGACCAGCGGTTCAATCAGGGTGCTAAATCGCTGGTGCTCGATTGGCTTGCAGCTATGGCGTTCATAGGCAGCCTCCAGTGCCTCAATCAGATATCCCTCCAGACGTGAGTCCTTCTGACCATTGTTCAACAGGTCCGCCAGAATAAGGTGCGAGATGTGCTGTTGTACTCGGGTGGTAAAACCGGCAGGTACACGATTTGCCAAACCGTGCAGCCACATCAGGCCTGTTCGTTTGGGAACTAGAATCTTCACTAGGCATACCAAGGCGTACACCGGCGCCCAGAGTAGGTTGATGGGTGCCCGCAGCATGTCCCATCCCAGCGCCATTCGGTTGGTTGCCAGGGCACCGGGATAATGGAAATGCCGGTCAATAAACGCCGGTACCCGCGCCCGGCAGTCGTCAAAGTAACGCTCGATGCCTGAGCGGATTGCCTGCTCTATCTCAACTTCGGAGACGTTGTGCTCGGGCGATGTGGCAATGGGCATAGTAACAAGCGCTTCAGCGTGAGCTTCTGTGATGATTCGCATCGACGAGATCTGGGAGGCTTCGGATACGTGAGGGTGCGTCTTTTCTGTCTCGGAATGATTTACAAAAATTAATAATTATAGTCCCGAAAAGCTCGCTGATAAGTACTGTGACTTATTGATGAGTAAACTAACTAAATCTAAGATATCGGACACAAATTAACCTATTTTTCCGAAGAGAAATACAATGGCTTATACACCTTTCACCGCTATCACCAATAGCCGTGATTTTCGTAACCAGTACCTGCGTAAAAGCTTTATTCTCTGGGCGCAAAAGCTTAAAGCGCATCATCAAACACGTCAGGAACTGGCCAAACCACTCGCCTTATGTGTGGCTGCGCTAGACCCGTCCGTTAATCAAACAGACTCATACGCTTCATAACGTTATCGCGTTTGATTTTCCAATGGAACATCGCACCAGATACATGCAGCACCAACAACGCTAAAATGATCCAGCTCAGCCATTCATGCAGCATAAAGAGCTGTTCAGAGAGCTGTTCGTCCTTGCCAATAAACCCGGGCAACTGCCAGAGGAAAAATTCAACCGGGAAATCGCCGCTGGCTGTGCCTGCCCAGCCGATTAGCGGCATGGCAATCAGTGCTAAATAGAGCAAGCTTTGGACGCTTGTACTGACGACTCTATCTAAGGCATTCAAGGGCGGTACATGGTCTGGCACTGCAAAAGCCAGGCGGGTAATAACACGCAGTATCATCAGCAGTAATATCAACACACCCAGCGTTTTATGGCCGCCGTAGAGCACATTGGTTAGCGTTTGGCCTAGTAGATCGACGGCGCCGTCAAAATCCAGAAAGCCAATCGTTAAGCCGCTGGCTAAAGAGAGCAACACCACGCCAGCCACTGACCAGTGGAGTAGCCGGTGCGGATAGGCATAGCAACCCTGTGCTTGCATACGGAACTCCTGATAACCATTTATTCCAGTGTAGTTTAGTCACTAAAATGGCTTTGTGCTGTTTAAAAAATCGCGAATAAATCGAAATTAATACTGTCTGCTCAGCCGGCAGGCGCCCAAAGGTTTTGTAACTGGCCAAGCAATGATGAGCTAACCCCCTGCTCGCCAAGGAAACCCATCACAATCGGTACAAATTGCTGGATCATGGCGCTGTTCATGCCCAGCGCTGAGAAGGTCGACTGCACTCCGCTCATGGACGAAATATTGGAGAGCAGACTTTTGCTCAGACTGCTGCCTCCCCCCAACAGGCTGGATAGGCCTGGAGCTTCGCTGTTGAGAGAGCTCATAGCGCCGGTGCCTAGCTGATTTTGCACCAGCTGCAACAATGCACCGGTACCACCCATTGCCTGAGCGTCGGTGACGCCAAGTTGACCCTTGAGCTGCCCTAGCAATGGCTGGGCTTCACCACTGACTTCCGTTGCTGAGAAAAGTGCTTGTGCTCCGCTGGACAAAGGGTCATTCAGACTGAAAGCGCCAGCGGTCGGTGCTAGCAGATAGATACTTGAAACGAATAGGAACTTCTTGAGAATAGCGTTCATTGGGGTGTCCTGGGGAATGTATAATCGACATAGTATTTTAAATTAGGGTGTCGGGGGCACAATTAAAGTCCAAGTTTCCCGGTTGTAATGTCCAAACAATAAACGGCACAAGACGCGTGCCCGGTATCAGGATCTGAAAGGAGAAATTCATTCAACCAGACAGAATTGTTCACCGCATCGAACGATGCTGAGGGGTTTTTTTGCATTACGCCGGAGGGTTCCAGCCGTGTTGATGACGGGTGCTTGAATTTTTCGCTAGTTTGGCGTTCTGGTTTCATTACGTTACAAATTCATCGCGGACATCGGGCAGCGGGTGAATTAATGTTAATGAGAGTGGGTTGGTCTTCTGAAATTTTTTGGATTTTTTGGTGAACTCGATGTATCGATTTTTTTTAATCATGATGTGTGCGGTGCTAACCGCAGGTTGCAGCAGTTTAAAGAACAGTGACTTTCTGAGCCGTACCGGTGACGCGCTGAGCAAAATCGGTCAAAGGAGTTCCACTGCCAGTCTTGACCAGGAAATCCAACCGCTTTTTGATCAACCCTACATTGATCCGCTGACGGAGTATCTGCAGCAATACGCGGATGATCCGGCCCGCACGGCCCTGCTCGGGCAAGTGAGACAGGAGCGCGAACTCCGCTGTGCCGTTACCGCCCGGCGTTACAATTCGGATGAGATCACCAAAACCGGCCTGACGTTGTATCGTCGTGGTTATAACTTTTCCTGTTCGCAGGATGTGGCGGCTTATGAAGCGCGGCTCGAAGCCATGCAGCAGTCGCCAAAACCTGCACGGCAGTCTGCTGGTGAGCCCGTGAACGATGGTCGGGAAGTACGCGATGCTGAACGGGCTGAACTGGAACGGCATGTCGACAGTACGAGAACCTACGCCGCAGACGACGCTCGGAAAGTTGTGGTAACTCCCAAAGCTGCCGTCTCCCCCCAGCTTAACGATTGCTACCTGCTCACCCGAATTCGTAACTTCAGCAGTGCCCTGAAAGCCTGTCGCGGCCTGGCCGACGATGGCGTTTTGGGTGCGCAGGCGAGCATGGCGCAGATTGAGAGCGCGCTGGGTAATCACGAGTCAGCTTTTAGCTGGGCACTGAAGGCCGCGCCTGAATCCGGTCAGGCCGCTAACCTGCTGGGCGAGATTTACGTTCAGGGGCTCGGCGTTGCTCAGGACAAAAACGCGGCCAAGAAGTGGTTCAGAACTGCGGTTGAGCTGGGCCACGCGGGGGCTAAAATTGCTCTCGGCAATCTGATGTCAGCCAATGCCATTTAAACAGCTGCTACGGCCAGTTTTGTTCAGATGTACACGGTCACATCTGGGCTTCTGGAGAAGCAGTTACGCCATGCACTCTATCATGGGGCTGCTACTTCTGCTGATCGCGCTTTTCGCTGTTGGTATGTTCCTGTTATCTCACCTGAACCTGAGTTACTCCCAGCAGGCGATGTATGAGTTGCGCCGGGATCAGATCCGCGATGTATTCTTTACGGGACTGGTCCGCATTGACGCCCACCAGATTGCGCTGGAACGGCAGGTGGCCACTCTGGCGACCATCGGCGAGACATTCTATAACTTATCGCGGGAACAGGCGGATTCGCCAAACGCTCAGCGCCAACTGCAGGTTCAGCTTGAAAAAACGCTGCAGAGCCTTCTTCAGAGCGAGGCCGATGTCTCTGGTGCGGGTCTGTGGTATCAGCCGGGGATTGTAGCGCCAGCCGATGAACGCTACGCGCCTTATCTGGTAAAAGCCGGAAGTGGCGGCCTCAGAGTGCAGTCACAATCAACCGATTTCAGGCAAACCCGCTGGTATGATCTGACCCTCGGGGCGGACAGCCCCCGCGGTCCCGCGTCGGGCTCGACCGTTTACTGGTCACCGGTGTACTTTGACATGGCAACTGAGCGGGCTGTTCTCACCCTTGCCCAGCCGGTGGTCAATGCTGCGGGTGAGTGGATTGGTGTCGCGACCATTGACTGGGCTTCAGGTCAGGTTGTAGATCTGGTCAGCCGTATGGAGGTCACGCAAAACAGCTTTTCTTTTCTTAATGACCGCAACAACCGAAACCTGTCCAGTCTCAGTCAAAACGAAGATCCGGTTCAGGAGCAGGAAATTATAGATGCCGTTCTGGCAGCGAATCTTTCGGGAAATAATCCGGATGCGTTACCCGCATCAAGTGATGTCCAGACCCCTCAGAAACGTCTGCGCACACGTAAGCTGGACGTAGGCGGGCGACTCTATGAGCTGTATTACGCCACAACACCGGCGGGTATGGTTTATGGGGCTGGCGTGCCAAACGATGAAATTGACCGGGTGCTTGCGCCCATGCGCGACACCAATTACCGGATACTGTTGATCACGGGCTCGGTTTTGCTGATTCTGAGCTTTTACCTGCTGTATCGGATTATGCAGCTCATGCGTGAATTGCAGGCCTCCTACACAGACGTTCTGACCGGCCTTCCCAATCGTGTGCGCCTGTTGCGAGATCTGCAAGACCGGCAAGGTGGCTGCCTCATCCTCCTGAACCTGGATCGTTTCAAGGAAATTAACAGCCTGTTTGGCAATGAATGTGGCGATGCTGTGCTGTTGGCCATGCGCAAGCAGGTGCGCTCGTTTATTCAGACCCACTCGCACCCTTTTGGGCTTTCACCCGAACTTTATCGCCTGTCCAGTGATGAGTTTGCACTCCTCGGTCCTGATGTTGCTGAGTCCCGGGTGCGCACTTTCGCCGGTGAGCTGACCGAATTTCTGTGTGCGCAGAGGGTTATCTGGCAGCAGCAGGCGTTATGTCTGAATACCAGCGCGGGCATTGCCTTCCACAAAGAGGGTAATGCCGATGCAGCACCGGACCGTTTGCTTAACCAGGCAACTATTGCTGTTTTGCAGGCGCGGGAGCAGATGCGTAAGTACCTGTTTTATGATCAGAGCCAGGAAGTTGAAAAAAGCTACGAGAAAAACATTTACTGGGCACGGCGCCTCAAGACGGCGATCGAAACCAACGCATTGCGGCCGTATTTTCAGCCGATTCACGACAACCAGCAGGGCACAGTCACCAAGTATGAGTGCCTGGTGAGGATGGAAGATTCCGAGCATGGTGTGATCGCCGCCGGGCAGTTCATCGAAGTGGCCAATAAACTCCGGCTTAACCGGCACATCACCCGAATCATGGTAGAAAAGGCGTTCGCCGCTTTTGCCACGCAGCCTCAGGAGTTTTCCATCAACCTGTCCTACGTGGATATTACTGACCCGGAAACCCTCGCTCTGATTCTGGAGCATCTGCGGGCGAGCAATATTGGTGAGCGGGTGATCTTTGAGATTCTCGAATCTGATGGCATCCGCAATTACGGCGACGTCTTGAGCTTTATCGAGAAAGTAAAGTCCTTTGGGTGCCGAATCGCCATTGACGACTTCGGCACCGGCTATTCCAATTTTTCCCATTTGCTCAAGATGAACGTGGATTTTATCAAGATAGACGGTAGCCTGATTCGCTATCTGGCCCAAGACCACACGGCGTTTCTTGTGACCAAGGGGATTGTGCAATTTGCTCGAAGCATGGGGATCAAAACAGTGGCAGAATTCGTGCACAGCGAAGCGGTGCAGGAACGCGTGGTGGAGCTGGGCATTGATTTCTCGCAGGGGGAATACTTCGGTATGCCTGCGGCGGAGCTATTAAGTCGAGACGGGAGAAGACGAGGATAAATTGAGCCAGTAGCAGAAAGTCCTGTTTGAGGTCTTAAAACGGGTGGGACATGGAGTTGCTCTGCTGAAGCGTTTAATCTCTTATTCCAGAAATTGTAGGCAGTGATCGAGGGGGCAGCCGTTGGGTTTTGATTTGTCGACGTCCTTTCAGCCTCTTATTTGGTAATGTGGCACAGGGTGCGAATCGGGTACTTGCATGCTACAAATGACGTAACGTTTTTGAGGGATTGCCATGAAGACCATTATTTCCGAAGAGGCGGTGGTAGAATTTCTGCAGTCCAATTCGGCCTTTTTGGAACGCCCTCACCATCGATCTGGCAAGATTTCGATGACGTTTATTATCTTGTAACACTTCTGTAATGTAAGTAAATTCACGGCTTATAAAGCCAGGCAGTCAATCTGGAGAGGCCGAATGCAACTATTGTCGCCGAGTCGCCGCTTCAGCGACGATGCTTACGATAAACACGGTATATTGAGGAAGGAAATCTACGAGAAGGAACTGGCACGATTAGAGGAGGAGCTGGCCAAGCTCCAGCGCACCATTACCGACGAAGGCCTGCGCATTGTGGTTTTATTCGAGGGCCGCGACGCCGCTGGCAAAGGCGGAACCATCAAACGCATTACCGAGAAGACGAATCCTCGTATTGTGCGTACGGTCGCACTTGGCAAACCGTCCGATCGCGAGCGCAGTCAGTGGTACTTTCAGCGATACGTGTCTCACCTGCCTGCGTCGGGAGAGATGGTGCTGTTTGACCGCTCCTGGTACAACCGGGCCGGCGTTGAACGGGTGATGGGGTTCGCTTCGGCCGAGGAGGTCGAGCTGTTCATGCACACCTGCCCCGAATTCGAGCACATGCTTGTCGAGGAAGGCATTATCCTGCTGAAGTACTGGTTCTCGGTCAGCGAGGAAGTTCAGGAACAGCGCTTCCAGGCCCGTGCCGCCGACCCTACCAAGCGCTGGAAGATCTCCCCGATGGATCTCAAGTCGCGCGAGCTGTGGGCCGAGTACTCAAATGCCAAAGACGAGATGCTGCGCTATACGGATTTACCTTACGCGCCGTGGCGGATGGTGGATGCCGACGTCAAGCGCCATGCACGGCTGAACTGCATCAGCAACCTGCTGGAGCAATTCGATTATAGTCGCGATTTGCCGCCAGTTCCGGATCTGCCTCCGCGCGAATGGGCGCACGACGATAACCGCACGGCGAAGCCCCACGAGTCTTATATCGATCGTTTGTATTGAGGGCTTTCGACGGCCGTTGGGTTTTGATTTGTCGACGTCTTTGCAGCCTCTAATATGGTGATGACAAACACACCTATTTCTTCGTTTAATGTGAACCTAACCCCCTTAATTTATGAAATAGGAGTTCAACAATGGCGGAATTATCACTCAAAGAACAACTGAGCAATGCGGTAAAAGACGCGATGCGAAATAGGGAAAAGTTTCGGCTTGGCACCCTGCGGTTGGTTCAGGCTGCGGTTAAACAGATCGAGATTGATGAGCGCCGCGAGGTGAATGACGAGGACGTTCTGAAGGTGCTGGACAAAATGCTCAAGCAGCGTCGCGATTCTGCCAGTCAATACGACGATGCCGGCCGCAAGGAGCTGGGCGACATCGAGCGGGACGAAATGGTGGTTATTGAGGAATTCATGCCCGCCGCCCTGACTGAGGACGACCTGGACGGCTTGGTCCGTGCGGCCGTCAGCTCAACCGATGCTCAGGGAATGCAGGACATGGGGCGGGTGATGAACGAGCTTCGCCCCCAGGTACTTGGTCGGGTAGACATGGGCCATCTGGGCAAGAAAGTGCGGGCCGCGCTGGCTTGACACCTTCTTGTGAATTTGCAGAATTAAGAGGCGAATGGAGGTCTGTGTTTTGAATACAATAGGGAATGATTTCATCCCTAAAGTGATTCGGGCTCTCCTTCGCTTCCCTCATAACTCAGGCTCCAGCCAATGCTTCAAAATCCTACACTCCGGCCAAGGCCGTTCAAAGTGCTCTGCTCGCGGGGCTCAAACTATTCCCGAAAATCTGCCCTGATTTTATGTCTTAATCGGGCAGGCCCATACGCTTTATAGCGCTACCGCGTTTTATTTTCCAGTGGCACATTGCACCAGACACATGCAGCACCACAAAGTCGCCGAGCAATGAAAAGGTGGCAACGGTTTTGTATTTCGTGCGGTGGGTCTCCGGAATGATTTCATCTGCGATCAACAGCAACAAGCGGACGGGCGGTGCCAAATTCGTCGAGGTGATACGGATTTTATACGTAAACAAGATACCTATTGTAAAAGCGAAGCAAACCGGTCCGGAGCCCGACGGGACCTCCGGACCGGTTGCCGTCTATCAGCCAGCGACGTCGAAGCGGTCGTGCATCATCACTTTGTTCCAGGCAGCAACAAAGTCTTTGACCAGCTTCTCGTGGCCGCCTTTCTGCGCGTAGAACTCGGCCAGCTGACGCAACTGCGCGTTGGCACCGAAGATCAGGTCACAGCGTGTGGCCTTGAATTTCGTGTCGCCGCTCTTGCGATCATCCAGCGTGAATTCCATGCCTTCCTCGTCGACTTTTTTCCACTCAAACTCCGGGCTTGTCAAGTTCACGAAGAAGTCGTTGGTTAGCACACCCGGCTTGTGCGTGAACACGCCGTGTTGCTTGTAATGACCGTCCGAGTTGATGTCCAGCACGCGCAGACCACCGGTGAGAGCCGCCCACTCCGGCGCGCTCAGACCCAGCAAGGCAGCACGATCAAGGAAGATCCGCTCCGGCGAGACGTTGTAGTTGACGTCGTGTCGATGGAAATTACGGAAACCGTCTGAGACCGGCTCTAGCCAGCGAAAGGTCTGCTCATCGGTCTGTTCAACCGTTGCGTCGTTACGACCCGGTGTGAAGGGCACCGTCACGTTGATACCGGCGTCCTTTGCCGACTTCTCGACACCGGCGCAGCCGGCGAGCACGATCAGATCGGCTAGCGCGACCTTCTTGTTGCCCGACTGGGCAGCGTCGAAGTCGCGCTTGATGCCTTCCAGCGTGTTGACGACCTTATCCACTTCCCCCGGGTTGTTAACCGGCCAGTCCTTCTGGGGTGCAAGGCGGATGCGGGCGCCGTCGGCACCACCGCGCTTGTCGGAGGTGCGGAATGTTGAGGCGGCGCCCCAGGCCACACCGATCAGCTCGGAGACGCTCAGGCCAGTGTCCAGAATCCTGTCCTTCAATGAGGCAATATCGTTGTCGTCGACCAGATCGAAATCCACAACCGGGATCGGGTCCTGCCAGATCAGATTTTCCTTGGGTACTTCCGGGCCGAGATAACGCGACTTCGGGCCCATGTCACGGTGCGTGAGCTTGTACCATGCACGCGAGAACGCGTCAGTGAAGTAATCGAAGTCCTCGAGGAACTTCTCGCAAATCTTGCGATAAGACGGGTCGACCTTCAGCGCGATGTCGGAGGTCATCATCATCAACGGGTGATCGACGCCCTTCAGATGCGCGTCGGGCGTACGCGGGGCGTCAGTGTTCACCGGCGTCCACTGCAAGGAGCCTGCCGGGCTGCGGGTTTGTTCCCACTCGAACTTGAACAACGATTCGAGATAATCGTTATCCCAGACCGTTGGGTTCGGGGTCCAGGAGCCCTCGATACCATTAGTCATCGTATCTTCGGCTTTGCCCTTGCCACGCGGATTGTGCCAACCCAGGCCCTGCGCTTCCATGGGCGCCCCTTCCGGCGCGGCACCGATCTGATCCGGCGGCGTCATGCCGTGCGATTTGCCGAAGGCATGGCCACCGGCGATAAGGGCTACGGTTTCTTCGTCATTCATGGCCATGCGGCCAAACGTGATGCGGATATCGACTGCCGAATCTTCCGGAATACCCTTCTTGGCCGATCCTTCTGGATCGACGTAGATCAGGGCCTGATTTGAAGCGGCCAGCGGCGCTTCCAGATCGTAATCCTCGTCGCCGGCTTCACCGGTCCAGCGCAGGTCACGGTTGACCATCTGGTCCGGATGACCTTCCAGCGGGCCGTGCGGGGCATCCTCCGGTTTCTTGCCGAACCAACCCTCCGGGCCCCAATAGGTCAAGGTGTCCGGCTCCCATGCGTCAATGCGACCGCCGGCAAAGCCGAAAGTCGGGAACCCCATGATTTCCAGCGAGCAGTTGCCCGTGAGCACGATCAGATCCGCCCAGGAGATGGACTCACCATACGTCTGCTTGATGGGCCAAAGCAGACGACGGGACTTGTCGACGTTGCCGTTGTCCCACCAGCTGTTGATCGGCGCGAAACGCTGCATGGCTTCGCCGGCACCGCCACGGCCGTCCGCGATGCGATACGTACCGGCGGAATGCCAGGCCATGCGGATCATCTGCGGGCCATAGTTGCCGTAATCGGACGGCCACCAGTCCACCGACGACGTCAACAGTTTTTTGATATCCTTCTTTAGCTCGGCCAGATCCAGCTTGTTGAAGGCGTCGGCGTAGTTGAAGTCCTTGCCCTGGGGATTGGCTTCGCGCGGGTTCTCGTGAAGCAGTTCAACCTGCAGACGGTTGGGCCACCAGTTCGGCAGGGTCGGCTCGGAACCTGCAGCGCCGCCCACCGTATTACCGGCGAAGGGGCACTTGCCTCCGATTTTGATTTCTTCGCTCATACTAAGCTTCCTTTTATAATTGACGACTGCCTTGCTACCGTATGCCAGCGTCGTCGAGTTGCGGTTGCTGCTCGCGCTTGACCGCGCCAGCACGCACACAGTAAGCGGCCTCAAGCCGTCGTACTTTCCCCGGAGCTACGTGTGTCGCTTAGACAAGCAAGGCGCATCATGCAGACGTAAAGCGCCGCCCGTGCGCCCGTAGTTCCTGGTTGACGGTCGAAATTTTTTATTTGCCACGAATATGATCATTGGCGATTGGCTTGAATGAGTCAAGAAAACGCCAACGCTGAGAAATTATCGGATCGATAGAGTCAGTCAATCGTTTGCCCAGTACCTGGAAAACCGGGACAGATTTATTTCCTGAGATTAAAAGTATAACCAGGCCAGGCATAACCGCCGCTTCTGGGCTGGCCTTTCGCATTGCGTGTTCCGGCCTGTACTGGCAGCGTTATGAGTTGCTGTGAACCCTGCTATTGTGCGGGGGAAAAGGAGTTTGGGCCCAGAACTCCTCTGGTTGGTACGCAGATCATGACGAACGTCGTTTAGCTTCGATCACGGACAGCAAAGGCGTGGCGTTTAAGGTCTTTGATAATCTCGGGCACCTTGAAGCAGAAACTTCAAGGCCGCTTTTAAAAGGTAAATAACGACATTCATTTACGGGGTAGTCTGTTCCAGCACGCCATTCGGATACCGATGCAACAACCTGCGCTTCAAGACGGTATCTAACTCCTAGACTTCTGCTTTATCCCGATTACGCGTAATTTAGACTTTCTCTCCCGCAGTACCCACGTATTCTCCTGCGACGCTTCCTGTCAGCTGTTTTCCCTGCCACTGCATTCCGTTCATGTTTCTGAAGGAGTCTGGTCGATGTTTGATGATCGCAATGTTGCCCTGATGACCGGTGGAACCCATGGCATAGGCAGAGGCACTGTGGCGTATCTGCTGAAGCGGGGCTGACGTTGGCGGAATGGCAGAAACGACTGGATGTGCTGCCACCAAGGCCGGGCCGGTAAACCCGACGACATCGCGGCAATGGTGCATTATCTGATGTCTCCCCAAGCGGGGTTTATCACCGGACCAAACATCGTGGTGGATGGCGGCATGGTGCGCGAGATGGTCTACGAAGAGTAGGAGTCATCTCTGGCAAACAATCATCCCCTTTTTCCTTCAGCATGGAGTTTCGCAGTCGACCTCATAGGATGGCACGGTGCGTGCGCTAACGAACAGACAGACAAACGTAGGTCAGATCATAGTTGCCTTTGTCCTTAACAGCTTTGTTGTCGAGGGGCATAACATCTGCTCAAGCACACGAAGTTTGGCTGGACGCATCGCCCTATTAATCTGATATGGGCCCGAGCGTTAAATGTTAACTTCATATTGAAAAGAGGCTTATATGACCATCCTTCGCACCCTCACAACCAGCGTAGTCATTGCTGCCATGCCAACTTTCGCTTTCTCGCAGGGCACTACGGCACCGAATGCCGATCTTCCTGCTGTCGTGCTGGAGCAGACCACACAGCAGTTCATCGATAGCCTGAAAGGGTCGACGCCAATTAACCAGCTGCCCTATGAGAAGGCGCGTCAGGTCTTGATCGATACCCAGGCCAAGGGCAACACCACCATGCCCGACGCGGACGTGAAGGAGATGATCCTCAAGGTTGGTCCCACCGGTGAGGTGAAGGTCTATACCGTCCGCCCTGCGGGCAATAAAGGCAAGTCACTGCCGGGCGTTGTTTATTTCCACGGCGGCGGTTGGGTGCTCGGCAACTTTGCCACCCATGAAAGATTGATGCGTGATCTGGCGGCACAGGCGAATGCCGCGATGGTTTTTGTGGAATACAGCCCCGCACCCGAGCAGAAGCATCCCGTTCAGCTGGATGAGGTCTATGCCGTGTTGAAGTACGTTTCAGAGAACGCCGCCGAGTTCGGCATTGATGCCAATCAACTGGCCATCGCAGGCGACTCGGTCGGCGGTCAGATGGTAGCCGTAAGCGCCGTGCGCGCCAAAGTCGATGGTCTGGCGCTCGACTCAATGGTCCTGTTCTACCCGGTCACCACCGCAGACCTGACTAGTCACTCGTACGAGTTGTTCGCAGAGGGGCCTTGGCTCACCAAAGCCAGCATGGCGTGGTTCTGGGAGGCCTACCTGGAAGAGGATACTGACATCGGCGATCCCTCGGTTTCGCCGCTGAACTACGGTGCGGAAGAACTTGCAGGCCTGCCGCCAGCGCTTGTCATCACCGACGCCAACGACGTGTTGCGCGATGAGGGTGAGGCCTTTGCGTCTAAGTTGACGTTGGCCGGAGTGAAGACGCAGAGCACGCGTTACAATTTCACGACGCATGATTTTGTGATGCTCAACGCCTACGCGCAGACGCCTGCGACGACGGCGGCAATAACTGAGGCGGCAAACTTCCTGAAGGATCACTTCAAGGAATAACTGGAACACAACAAGGTTGCCGCCGACATTCACTTCGGACAGGCGGCTCCAGTTGCGATCCAAAATTTTGTCAATTCGCCAAAAATTTCCTGCGTGCCGGGAGCTGGGGTGCGTCCTTTACCCGGGTTCCACGCCCAACCAACAAGGCCGTCGGAGGCATTGTGTTCCTGGATCTCTGCAAGCGTCCGGTTACCGTTGCGTTCCGGATCCTTCAGCTGAGTGCAGATCTCGCCGACGCTGAGCCCAATCCAACCCATGCTGACAGGAGGCAGATGCCACGGCTGATGGCCAGGAATGCTCCCTTCGCCGCCGACAAAATCGACGTTCTCAGCACCGTGGCAGGATGAGCAGTGCAGCCCTGGAGGGCCAAAGCCAGCCTCATTCCAACGCACAACGGGTGGGTTGTGAGGCCGCATCTCATCACCCTGCATCGGAAGATTTCCGACGGGATGGCAGTTCATGCAGCGGGGGTGGGTGATGACCTTCGCCATTTCATTGAACAAAGCTTGCGAGCGTTCAGACGGGTCTTCAATGTTTTCGAACTCACCGGGACCGCGTAATTCCTCTGCCGCGACCGGTGTGGCCAGAACGACGGCCGCGATTATCAGGCTTGTCACGCGCATGTCAGGACTCCAACGCTTTGAGAACGTCTTGCGGACGCATCGGGATAGACCGTAAGCGGGCTCCCGTTGCATGAAATATTGCATTGCCAATGGCAGGCGCCACGCCGATGACGCCCGGCTCGCCAAGGCCGACCGGCATGTAGTCGTTCGTCACGAAGTCGATATGGAGTTCGGGAACCTGATGCATGCGCATCGGTGTGTAGGTATCAAGATTTTGATCGCGTGGCAGGCCGTTTTCGATTTCAGTGCCTTCGTGAATTGCCATAGAAGCCCCCCACAGAAGTGCACCCTCTGCCTGGGCAAGCGCTCCATCCGGATGCGCCAACGTGCCCGCATCAATACTGGCCCAGAGATGCTGCAACGTTACCTCGCCGGTGTCGCGGTCAACGCGAACTTGCGCGACGGTGGCGATCCAGGTGGGCATTGCACGTTCTTGGCCGGCGGTAATAGCGATGCCCATGCCGGTACCCTCTGGAAGGTCCTCCCGCTTGGCCCATCCCGACTTTTCAACCACACGATCGAGCACTTCGCGCAGACGCGCAGCACCGCCAACGGCGTGCGGAGCTTCACCGGCGTTGCGGCCTGAGGCATTCAGCAAAGAACGCCGGAAAGCCGCCGGGTCCTGTCCAAGTTTGTTGGCGACCTCGTCCATGTGCGTTTCAACAGCCCAAAGCGTATAACCCGGGGCGACCGAGCGTAGGTTGCCAGGCAGAAAGGTTTCGTGCACTTTCTCGTTCTTCACTGTGCGAACACGTATGGTCTCGGCCGTATACCAGTGATCCGCACCGCTGATTGAGAATGGGTCGACCTTGCCTCCGTTTATGCCGTCAGCCAGGAAGGCGGGCGCGATCGGTGCAGTGGACCAACCTGCAGCACAAGCGTGGTCGTAAGCCCGCATCGCTCCGCTTTCATCCGTGACTGATCTGATTTTTTGCACAGTTGGAGAGCGAGGGCAGTCGAACTGTGCGTCGTCGGGACGGGCCATGACCATTTTGACCGGACGGCCGATGGCTTTTGCCGTCAGCGCCGCGGGGACCACGAAGTCACAAAAAAGACGTCGCCCGAACCCGCCTCCGAGGTAAGACGTCTCGAATACGAGGTTCGCCGGGTCGATCTCCAATGCTTTAGCGACAAGGGGTAATGTCAGTGACTGCCATTGATTCCCTGCGTGCACGCGCCACGTGTCACCATCCTGCCAGACAAGCGCGTTGCCGGGTTCGAGCTGCATGTGAAGCACGGTATGGGTCTGGTAAAGCCCCTCGTGCACTTTCTCGGCAGTGTCGAGCACGGCATCGGGCTCGCCCTCGAGCACGAAGAGTGACCCGGCGGTGTTGTCGTTTACCAATCGTTCGCCTTCGGCCAGCAGGTCTGCCTCGTTCGTGTCTTTGCCCGAGCCGCCTTCCCAAGTGACGTTGAGCAAATCGACAGCCTTCGAAGCGGCGGTCCAGCTTTCCGCTACTACGACCAGCCAGCCTTGGCAGGTGTTGGTAGGATCGTTGATTTCAACCGTCTGAATGTATCCCGGAACGGCTTTCGCGGCGGTGTCGTCCCAGTTTGTGACCCTGCTACCAAAGCGGACGGGCGGCATCACCGGACGGGCATACACCATGCCGTCGATGGTGCGATCGATGCCGTAGATCGCGCTGCCGTCGACCTTTGCCGGCACGTCACGTGCGACGGTGTCGCGGTTCAAAAGTCGCCGTTCATACGCGGGTTTCAGCTCGATCGCTTTTAGCTCTTCTTTGCTAAACTGGCGGTCGACGGAGCCGCGGGCCACAAGCTCACCGTAGCTGATCGATTGTTTACCGTGGATTACCTTACTTTTGCGTGCGATGCATTCCGCGGCAGGCACGCCCATTTCACGGGCTCCCGCTTCGATCAGGGCCATGCGTCCGGCAGCGCCGGCGCGGCTGAAGGCAAAAAAGTTGTGGTTCACCGACCAAGAGCCACCCGTGATCATGTAACCCCACTTGGGGTCCGTATCCACGTGGACAAACTCGACGTCGTCCCAGTCTGCTTCAAGTTCCTCAGCGATGATCCGGGACAGCGCCGTACCAACGTGCTGACCCATCTCCGCCATATGGATGTGCATAGTGATTTTGCCATCGGCTGCAATCGCATACCACACCGTCGGCTGGAACCCTTCGCCCATGGCTTGCCCTACCGGGGCGCGTGCGAAGGCCAGAGTGCTTAGAACCCCGGTGGTAACACCGGCGCCTGCGAGGGCAAGGAACCAGCGGCGCGTCATTGAAAAATTCGAGTGCTGGGTCATTGTGTGTTCCCTTCGTTCTGGGGTGCTGCGGCAAGTTTGATCGCCTTGCGAATCCGGATGTACGCCATGCAGCGACACAGATTCCCCGCCATACCTGCAGAGATTTCTTCGTCTGTCGGCTCCGGGCTTTCGGCAAGCAACGCGGCCGCTTGCATGATCTGACCAGACTGACAGTAGCCACACTGGGGCGCCTGCGCTTCAATCCAGGCAGCCTGAACCGGGTGAAGTTCGCCCTGGGCCATACCGGCGGAGGCTGCCAAACCTTCAATTGTTACGACGTCGGCACCCTCAATCGACGAAATCGGTGTAACACAGGATCGACGAGCCTGGCCGTAAACGTGAACGGTGCAAGCGCCACACTGTGCAATGCCGCAGCCAAACTTTGTCCCAGTCATGCCAAGTTCGTCGCGCAGAACCCATAGCAGCGGGGTATCGCCTGGAACGTCGACCGCCACCGATCGTTTATTGAGCGTAAATTTGACCACGTTTCATTCTCCTGTCGGTGGCGCGACATCCGCCCGATTTTTATCTTCGTGTGATGAGCAAGTGACCTGTGTGGGGTCTGTTCGCTAGCGAACACTCTGACCACAAAACCGGGGCAGAAGTGCTGTTCGCCTTTTCTGGCGTCCTTGGTAAGGATTTCAGGAAAATAGAAAAATTGGAACAGATTTATTTAAGGATTTACTACGCTATTAACTGACAATCGCCCGTCAAAAACCAACAGTGTCACTTCAGCACGGACGGCCGGTTATTCAGCCACCGCGCGCCCCAAAAACCGCTTCACCGTCAAGCCTTGAAATAGAATGGAAAACACCACCACCACGTAGGCCATCGGTAGAATCAGATCCCGCTCCGGCCCTGCGGGTAGCGCCAATGCCAATGCAACGGAGATGCCGCCCTTCAGGCCACCCCACGTTAACGCCAGAATGGAGCTGGAGGTATGTTCCTGGAACGGTTTTAACGCCATCACGGGAACACCCACCGCCACCAGTCGCGCCAGAAGCACCAGCGGAATCGCTGCAAGTCCGGCCAACAGCACCGGTAATTCAAACGTGACAATCAGGACTTCAAGACCAATCAGCAAAAACAGGACCGCGTTCAACACTTCATCGATCAATTCCCAGAACGTATCCAGTTGCTGCTCGGTTTTTTTGGACATTGCATATCGTCGACCATGGTTGCCGATCATCAGTCCCGCGACCACCACCGCTAACGGGCCGGACATATGCAACCTGCTGGCGAGCGCGTAGCCGCCTGCTACCAGGGCAATGGTTACGAGAATTTCGACCTGATAATTGTCGAGCCGGCGTAGTAGGTAATACCCCGCCCATCCCAGTATAAAGCCCAACACCAATCCACCCACCACTTCCTCCAGAAACAGCAGGCCAATGCCCTGAAATGTAGCCTCTCTGTCTCCCTGTGCAATGCCTAGAATGGCGATAAACATGACCACCGCAACGCCATCATTGAATAGGGACTCACCCGCAATTTTGGTGGACAAGGCTTTCGGTGTGTCCACCGATTTAAGAATGGCCAACACCGCCACAGGGTCGGTGGGCGCCACCACGGCGCCGAAGAGCAGACAGTAGATAAACGGCAATGGAATAGTGAGCCAACCCAGCACCACCCACATGGCACATCCCACTAAAAATGTGGTGACCACGACACCCAGAGTCGCCAGCAGCGCCACCAGCCATTTCTGGTCGGCCAGATCGTCAAGATTTACGTGCAGGGCACCGGCAAACAACAAAAAACTCAATAAGCCGTTCAGCAACGTTTCACCCAGGTCAACCTGCGCAATCAGCTGCTCTGCCCAGTGGGTCAGATCTTGGCCGCCCAGGTGGTTGATACCGACCAGAGCCAACGAAAACGCCAGCGAAAATGCCATTATGGCAATACTCGTTGGTAAACCGATAAACCGAGCATTGATGTAACTGAACAATGCGGAGAGGCTTAGTAGGATGGCGACGATTTCAAACAGTGTCATGTATTCCTCAGAAAAACCGGGACAGAATTTTTGTCACCCGCCCAATAAAACGGCGGCCCAGATCACAAGCACCACTGCTGTAACCACTATGACAGCAGACACTTTGTGACGCTCGAAGATGGCTTGCGCGTGATTGCCGGCAATAAGAACCAGCATTCCCAGACCATAGTATCTCACTGCCCGGGACAAAGCAGACGCGAGCATAAACAGGAAGAAGGAATAACTCGTGGCCCCAGCTGCGAGAATGGCAATTTGAAACGGAATCGGAATAACCCCGACACTTATAATGAACCAGAATCCGTCCACCTCCAGCGGAATGGGTATGAGAATGGATTCAAGAAAAGACGCAATACCCAGCCCCCAGAAAGCGTGCCGGGAGTAGATCAGTCGTATCGCCCAACTTTTAATGCGTGCCAGTTCCCCGGGGGAGGGCGTGCAGCTCTATCTGTCATTATGTTTTCTGAAATAAGTAATCATGCTGGCAGTGGTGGACTGAAAGACGTGACACTAGTATATGGGTATTCGGTGCAGCAATACGGGAAATCGGGACTGAGTCTGTGCTCCGGAAAATAAATCTGTGTCGACTATCTGGCTGGCTTTTCTCGATAGTGCCTGTGCCGTAGACTTTGACGATGTTCGAGGAAATGAGTTACACAGCCCTGGCGGGCCAGATTGTCAGCTTTATTGCGCTGGGCTTCTGCATTGTTGGCTTTACCAGCAAGCACGATGACCGGCTGATGATGCTGTTGATTGCGGCGAATGTGGCCTTTGCGTTGCAGTTTGCGCTGTTTGGTAGTTGGACGGCGGCGATCCTGAGCTTTCTGGTGATCGGCCGCATTATGCTGGCGCGGCGCTATATGGGCAGCTGGCAGGTGATGCTGGTGGTATTGGCTGTAAATCTAGTGGCTGCGTTACTGACCTGGCGCAGCCCGGTAGATTTTTTCGCCATTGCGGCGGCTATTTTCGGCACCCTGGGCATGTTCATGCTCAGGGGTATTCCCATGCGGCTGATGCTGGCCGCCGCCGCGGTTGCCTGGATGCTGAACAATATTGCCATCGGTTCGGTGGGCGGTACGCTGGCGGAAGCTATGGTACTGGTCGTTAACTTCATTACCATATACCGGCTGGCGAAAATAAAACGGCGTTATCCCGAGGCTTTCGAGAAAGCAAAAGAGTCAGGCACCTAGAAAACCCAGGTGCCTGAGCCACCAAGGCGTTCGCAAACGTGTTTGTGAAACATGAAATCGACCGGTCGCGCTGTCCAAATGTTGGCGCAATGGTCATGCCGCATTTTCCCTTGCACGCGAATCAATCGCTCTGGTTTAAATCTGATGCTTGCGCCGCTGTACTCCAAGCCCAAATAGACCCAGGCCCAACAAGGCAATCGTTCCAGGTTCAGGGACTGTCACCGATGTACCTGTGCCAACCAGCTTTGATGAGCCCACTCCATCAAAGGCTCCGCCTTCAATACTTTGCACGCGCATGCCCACTCTCTGGTTCGAGAACTGGGTCTGGTCCAGACCGACAATCGTCAGATCAAAGCTTAGAGTCTGTATAAAACCATTCGCGCTACCATTGGTTCCAGTTAGTACCGCAAAGTCCCAATTGGTCTGGGTGGGCGACCCCCCATTCAGGTTTACGTTACCCCCGAGGCTCGAACTGACTGCGTTCTCGCTGAAAAAATAGCCATTCACTATGCCAGACGGGTTTTCGTCACCGAACGTTGCTGTCGACCCTGTAAGCGCACCAAAGTTCGCAAAGTCGAACCAGAGCGCCAGAACATCGCCTTGGGTGAGGCCTGCGTTGATCGGGGCTGCAATGTTCGCAGAAATCGTGACCGTATCAGTGCCGTTGTCCTCAAACGTTACCTCACCAAAAAAACCGCCACCGTTAGTAAAATCCTCCAGTTGCGTCGTGATGGCCGCGCCATGGGCAAACGACGTGATTGCAAAAATAGATGCAACGGAAATGATTCGTTCGAAATAGTTCATTGTTTTTACCTCTCGCAATTCATATTTGGACCCGCAAATAGCCTAAGCAATAACGGCGCCATAATGTCTTGCTATATGTTTTCCAATAGCTTGCGAATTCGTTAATTCAATGGCTGTAAAAATTATCGACACAAATTCCGCCAGCAATAGTGATGACAGCATTTTCGGTGTCTATAAAACCTCCGTTTCCAAACAGGGCGCGGCCGCGTTTGCCGGTTGGTGTGGCACAGGATCGATCAGTTATTCTATCTCCCCTATGCCGATTCACCGGAACGTTTGATTCATGCCCGACACCATCGTGATGTTCTTCTTGCTTGGATTGATCGCGGGAGCCCTGCGCTCTGACCTGACGATCCCAAAAGCCGTTTACGATATTCTCAGCCTTTTGCTGATGCTGACCATAGGCCTCAAGGGCGGCATGGCCCTGCATGGCAATCTTCATTGGCGTTTGATTGCTTTCGCACTTTGTATGCTCCCGATCCTTTCCGTGCCAGGGCTTTTAGTCGGCCTGTAGTGTTAGATTCAACGCGATCCAGATTTATAAACTGTTTTTCTTTTCCGGTTTTTTCGCGATCTAGTATGAACACTCTAATTTTTCACCGTATTGTAGATCTTGAGATCGAAGTTCGACGGACTTTAGTCGACAAACTCGCTTGGTGAACCCTTCTTCAATCAAAGCGATCATTAGCAATCAGGAGATTCAAAATGGGTAAACTCAAGACATATCAGCAACAGATTCAGGAAATTGTCCAGAAAGGTATTAATGCTGCAGAAGCGCAACAGAAAAAGCTGTCTGCCAAGCCTTTCGATTATGCCGAGAAATTGGAATCTGGCGCTCGCGAATACACTGTTAAATCATTACGCGAGCACTACTACGGTTACAGTGAAAAGCTGTTTGAACAGCTTCGCAGCCTGAATTTACGTATGGGTAGTTTTGCTGCCGATATCTTGTCAAAAATTGAGAAAGAAGCGGTTGAAGGCACCGATACGGTCGCTGACGCAGTATCTGACGCCGCTGATGATGTGACCAGCGTAGCGCAGTCTACCAAGCACAAGGTTAACACCAGAAAGCCGACTGCTACTAAAACCCCGGCCAAGAAGGCAACCACCACTGCTTCTGCCTGATAGAAAATAATTGTGTGTCCTTGGGAGGCCTTAGTGCCTCCCTTTTTTGTGCGTCCGACATAAGCAAATACCAGCTGAAAGGCGAGGAACTCCATCGGTTTCAGTCCGGGGAGACATGCCAGCGCAGGCCCAGCCGCTCGCTCCGTTCCAGCTCTGCGATCACCTGGGCCCCGAGCAACAGGATAATGGAAGCAATTTCCAGGCTGATCAGTATCACAATGATGGTAGCCAAGGAGCCATAAATGACATTAACGAAGGATATATTGAGAAAGTAGTACATCAACAGCAAACGGGTCGCTTCCCAGAGAATGGCTGCAACCAGACCACCCACGATGGCCCTTCGGGTAGAGATACGCACAATGGGTAGAACCTTGTAAATGGCGCTGAACAGAATAAATACGCCAACAAAACTGATCAGGTACAGAATCAGCCCCGGAGCTTCGTAAAATGCGTTGATCAGGCTGAACAGCAGGGTTAGGGCCAGCAAACCTGCGCCCAAAATCAAGATGAAAGCATAGGGCAGGAAGGCAGACACCCAGAAACTGCGGCGGGGGTTGTCGGGCCGATGGAAAATAATGGCAATGGAGTCTTCCAGCATACGAAAAGCAAATGAGCTAAAGAACAGCATCACCGGCACGCCGACAATACCGATGATATCCCTTGACTCCATAAAAGCCCGGACTGCATCGAGCAGCAGGCTGGCATTGGCCGGGGCAAAATGCTGTGCCTGCACCGCCATGACTTCCAGCAACTGCTCTTCGTTCACTACGCGGGTAAGCAATACCGCCAGCAGGGCAAGCATCGGAACTGCCGACAGCAGTACGTTATAGCCAACCCCGCCCGCCAGCAATACCCCATGATTGCGCAGAAAATTGCGTAAAACCCGGTGCACGAATTGAAGACACTGTCGAACCGGGCTTATGTGTGGCTGCTTGCTGTTGGTTGTGTCTGTCATGGGCTAATCCTGACACAGATTGTGAGCCCCAATAGGGAACGGGATTTCGCCAG
This sequence comes from Marinobacter sp. M1C, assembly GCF_023314135.1. Classification (NCBI taxonomy): domain Bacteria; kingdom Pseudomonadati; phylum Pseudomonadota; class Gammaproteobacteria; order Pseudomonadales; family Marinobacteraceae; genus Marinobacter; species Marinobacter sp. M1C. The sequence continues at coordinate 3,393,278 of NZ_CP092289.1, read as the reverse complement.
CCTTTAGGGTTTTTCCACAATGCTCTTCCGTGAAAACCGCCAATGGATTCGCTCCCATGTGCTACCAAGTTATATCAGGTAGAGGACAGCAGTGCGTTAAAATTGCGACATGTGAATGAGATTAACATCAGGTTACATAGCGCTAATTTCTCAATTGATATGAGTGCAAATTTGATTGGCCATAACCCGGGGCTATGACTCGATATTACCGGCATTGTAATAAACATCCTGCCATCGCAGTTGTCCTCTAAGTCGTCGCCACTTTCTAACAGAAGCTGATACTGCACGGCTCGTTGAATGCAAGTTTTGTGGCGCAGAGAAAGCAATTGCAACGAAATCGGCCTACGCTTTGGTTATTCTGGTTTTGGAGCTTATTAGTATGAAACAGCGTCACTGGTTATTGCCCATCGGTCTGGCACTCACGCTTACTGCCTGCGGGAATGTCGCTCAACTCTCCGTTGCTGAAGGCACAGGCCCTGATCCAATATTACCCAGCCCGAGCGAATCCCTGATTCCCACCGTCAATATTGCCAAAGCCGCTGGCTGGCCTTCCGGCGGAAAACCCGACGCCGTTGCGGGAACCCAAGTGGTCGCCTTCGCAGACAACCTCGAACACCCTCGTTGGCTCTATGTTCTGCCGAATGGTGACGTGTTAGTCGCTGAAACCAATGCGCAGCCGAAACCGGGCGGTGGCGGGGGAATTCGCGCCTGGATCCAGGGGCTGATAATGGAGAGTGCCGGTGCCACCGTTCCCAGCGCCGACCGGATTACCCTGCTGCGGGACAGTGATGGTGACGGCGTAGCCGACGAACGTTCGACGCTACTGAAAGACCTGCACTCCCCGTTTGGTATGGCGCTGATCGGGAACGACTTCTACGTTGCCAACACGAACGCCGTCATGCGCTTTCCCTATGAGACGGGCCAGACACGCATCACCGCCGAAGGCACCAAAGTCACCGATTTGCCAGCCGGAAAGATTAACCACCACTGGACCAAGAGCATGGTTGCCAGCCCGGATGGCAGCAAGCTTTACGTCGGTGTGGGCTCTAACAGTAATATCGGCGAAAACGGTCTTGAAAAGGAGAAAGGTCGCGCGTCCATTTGGGAAATCGACCCCGAAACCGGTCAGCACCGCGAATTTGCCACTGGCCTGCGCAATCCCGTGGGGATGGCCTGGCAGGCGGAAAGCGGCGAGCTTTGGGTTGCTGTCAATGAGCGTGACCTGCTGGGCAGTGATCTGGTGCCGGACTACATGACATCGGTGGCGGATGGTGGTTTCTACGGTTGGCCCTTCAGCTATTTTGGCCAGAATGTGGATGAGCGGGTAAAGCCGCGGCATCCGGAAAAAGTGGCCCGGGCGATCAAGCCCGATTACGCGCTCGGGCCGCATACCGCTTCACTGGGGCTAACGGCCGCCGATGGCAACACGTTGCCTGAGCAATTCAACAACGGCATGTTTGTGGGTCAGCACGGCTCCTGGAACCGCAAACCCCGCAGCGGCTATAAAGTCATCTTTGTGCCCTTCGCCGGTGGTGAGCCGGATGGTCAGCCGGTCGATATACTTACCGGGTTCATCAATGCCGCCGACAAAGCTCAGGGTCGTCCGGTTGGCGTTGTTATCGACAAGCAGGGCGGGCTTTTAGTGGCGGATGACGTGGGCAATATCATCTGGCGGGTCAGTCGTGCCGAGCCGGCGACGCAGTGAATGGTGGTCTTTCCGCCCGAGGCACGTGCGTGTGGAAACCGGGTCAGGTTGACATGTCCCGGCATTGACCGGAGGATCGCAAAGTATGAGCAGAGCCACATATACACCCGAAAATCAGCATAACGGCGCGTTAGATGAGCTAGCGAAGTCACTCGACGCGGCCATCAACCGCTTGGCCGAAATCAATGTGATTGAGGGCGTGTCGCCCGTTTTGGAGGTCATTGAAGCGGCACGAGCCCTGATGTTCACGGACGAAGGCCTGGAAGCTCTTTACCAACGCGTGCCGGCGATTGAGGCGGCCGGGTGCTTTGGCGGCAGCGATTGGGATTATCCACAAACGTTGGTGCCTTCACTGGCCGTGCGCACGATTCGCCATGGCGAATCCGTGGTAACCCTGGTCGAAAGCCTGAGCCAGATTCGCCTTCTGGCGGTGGCTAAAGGCCACTACGTACACCCTTCGATTTCGGCAGAACACGCCCAGCATTTTCTTGCCCAGGTATTGGCGATGAATCTGGATCTGGTGGTCAGCGATCTTCAGGAGAGCGACCGGCTGCGGCCGGACGGGATCGGCTTCGCCGTTCAGGGTCTGTATCACTTTCTGCTTCAGCATCTGGGCTACGAGAATCTTCTGGAAGATCTGGTGGCTGAAGTCTGGCGGATTCTGGCGCAACGGCCGGTTCAGGTAGATGGGGTCAAACAGATGGTGACGCAGATCGCCGTCTGTCTGCAAAAGCCGGATGCGCTCGGTGGCAACGTCGGCGATGACGCACTGCAACTGATCCATGCCGTGTTCAGCCCTACCGAGGGCTGCCGCGAAGATCCCGGCTTAGATGTTTACGCTGAACGCCTGACACAGATGGACGATGCCACCTTGCTGCGAGAGGCCATCGCCTTTGCCAAGGCCATGCACAGTACCGGCCTGGTTTCACCCTATATGCCGGGGTTTATACGTTACCTGCGTAGCCGTTGGAACGACCTGATTCCCACGGCTTTGGGCCTGAGCCACACGGGCGCCGACGCCTTTCACTGCTATCCGGCGTTGATTCATACCCTGATTGATGAGGCCTTGTTCACCGAGACCAGCCAGTGTGCCTATGGCCTGGCCATGATGCTCGAGCGGGGCATCCTCTATTCGCCTCCGGTGGCGCCGTCTCTGTGGCGCCAAATACGACTGTCGCTGTGCGAGGTCGCAGCCGAGAAGATTGTGGCGGTCTTTGGGCGCAGCCGTTCGCCGGAATGCTTTCTGCTTGCGGATGTGCTCAATGTGCTCGGGCGCCCGCTAGGGGTGGGGCAGGGAAACTATCCTACTTGTCAGTCGACGCGCGCCTTGTCTATGTGGGCTTACAACATGCCGGCGGAACTGCTTCGAATTCTTGCCTGGGCGGCACGTGACGACGAGGTGGTGATGCGCTTTGAGGGCAACAGTATTTCTTCGCGGGATCTGGGCGCCGGGCTGGCCAGCGAGCCTCCGGTGGATGTAGATGCCGTTTCACTGCTGACTGTGCCGCATCTGGACCGCATTTACTTCGAAATGGGTCGTCGCAGCGCTGGGCGTGGAGAAGATCCGCATAAATGGGTTAACTCCGCATTCCACGGTGATCATGTGGGCCACGGGTTTCGTATCGTCGTCGACATATTTACCGGTGGTTTGAAAGACTTTGAAGGGTTTATACGAGATTTTTATGCCGCCTATCATCCCTTTTACAACGGTAATATTCCGGTTATTAATCCTCAGCCGGCCGGTATTGCAGTGACCGACAGCGCCACACGCTTTCTCGGCTGGCACGCCATCACTATCCAGCGGCTTGCGCTGGACACCGATGAGGTTATGCGCGTTTATTTCTTTAATCCCAACAACGACAGCGGGCAAAACTGGGGTCAGGGAATTGTCACCTCGACCCAGGGCCACGGCGAGCTCTACGGTGAGGCCTCGTTGCCGGTGGCCGAGTTCGCCTCGCGGTTGTACGTGTTTCACTACGACCCGCTTGAAAAGGGTGAACCGGGTGATATTCCAGCCGATGACGTAAAACAGGCCATGCACCTGGCCCAAAACAGTTGGGCTTTGGGGCGTTTGGGTCTGTAAATTAAGCTTTACTTCACGTAAGTCGCGGCTAAACTGGGAAATAAGGGAAACAGACCTCATCAAGCAGGCGTTTTTCCGTATATGTAATTTTTTTCGCTTTTTACCGACCATAATGACAATTATTGAGGTGTGTTTATGAAACGCCATGCGTTCTCTGCCGTATTTACCGGCACCCTGCTGAGTGCTGCCATGTTTGCATCACCGGCGATGGCCCAAGACAAAGAACAGTTCATTACCATCGGCACCGGCGGCCAGACCGGCGTGTACTATGTCGTCGGTCAGTCGATCTGTCGTTTGGTCAACCGTCTGGAAGATGCCAATATCAAGTGTAATGCGCCGTCTACCGGTGGTTCTGTTGCCAACATCAATGGCATCAAGTCCGGCGAACTGGATATGGGTGTGGCTCAGTCCGACGTTCAGTATCAGGCCTATAATGGTACCGGCAACTTCGAAGGTGATGCCTACACAGACCTGCGTGCCGTTTTCCGGGTTCATGGCGAGCCTTTGACCCTGCTGGCCCGCGCCGATTCTGGCATTACTACCCTGGATGACCTTGCAGGCAAGCGCGTCAATATCGGCAACCCCGGTTCTGGCCAGCGCAACACCATGCAAGTGGTGATGGACGCCAAAGGCTGGACCATGGATACCTTCTCCCTGGCGTCGCAGTTGGATGCCGCCGAGCAAGCCGCGGCGCTCGCCGATAACAACATCGATGCGATGGTTTATGTAGTTGGGCACCCCAACGGCTCAATCCAGGAAGCGACCACAACCGTTGATGCTCGCCTTATCCCGTTGAACGACGACGATGTTAAAGGCATCGTCGCCGAGTATCCGTACTATTCCGCATCGGTGATCCCTGGTGGCCTTTACAAGGGCAATGACAAAGACGTTGAAACCTTCGGTGTGGCGGCGACTTTCGTAACCACCGCTAAGGCTGATGACGAAGTTATCTACCAGACAGTCAAGGCCGTTTTTGATAATTTCGATCGTTTTAAGCGTCTGCACCCGGCCTTCGAAAACCTGGTCCCCAAAGAAATGGCGACACAGGGGCTTTCAGCGCCGCTGCACGATGGCGCTGCACGCTATTATCGTGAGCAAGGCTGGATTGAGTGATTTTGCTTTAACGGCTGTTTCTGATGGCTGTTATAGCTGAGTGACCGATGCGCGGATGCTTGTAGGTATCCGCGCATTGCGTTTGTGGAGCCGTTTCCAAGCGCAATAATAATATCAATAGCAACCTGACTGACGGCGGATAGGGCTGAGTATGACTGACGAAAATACAAAACCTCGAGACTCGAGTGCCGATTTGGAGGACATGGTTGCCTCCAGTGACTCGGGAGCCCGCAAACCAGCTGGCATGCCGGGGAAGTTATTGGTTAGCATTGCAGCGGCATGGTCGCTGTTTCAATTATGGATTGCTTCTCCGGTGCCTTTCATTTTGGGTTTCGGTGTGTTTAGTGCCACGGAGTCCCGCTCCATTCACCTGGCCTTTGCGCTTTTTCTGGCTTACATGGCCTATCCCGCATTTAAGCGTTCGCCCCGCGATCGAATCCCCATTCAGGATTGGGTGCTTGCTTCGTTGGCGGCCTTCTGCGGCGCTTACATGTTTATCTTCTACGAAGGGCTGTCTCAGCGCCCCGGTGCGCCGATATTGCAGGACGTGATCGTCGGGGTGGCTGGGATACTGCTGCTGCTCGAAGCGACCCGCCGCGCGCTTGGTCCGCCGCTGATGATTGTGGCGTCGGTCTTTCTTATTTATAGCCTTGCTGGTCCCTGGATGCCCGGTATTCTATCCCATGGCGGGGTTAGCCTTTTTGGGCTTATTAATCACCAGTGGTTGACGACCCAAGGGGTTTTTGGCATCGCGCTGGGGGTCTCGACCAGTTTCGTGTTCCTGTTTGTGTTGTTCGGCGCTTTGCTCGACAAAGCCGGAGCGGGCAACTATTTTATCAAGGTCGCGTTCTCGCTGCTTGGCCATTACAAGGGCGGGCCGGCCAAAGCTGCCGTAGTGGCGTCTGCCATGACCGGGCTGATTTCCGGTTCATCGATTGCCAACGTGGTCACCACGGGCACCTTTACCATTCCGATGATGAAACGCGTCGGTTTTTCTGCCGAAAAGGCGGGTGCTGTCGAGGTGGCGTCTTCGGTCAACGGTCAGATTATGCCGCCTGTTATGGGCGCAGCCGCGTTCCTGATGGTCGAGTACGTGGGTATTTCCTATGTCGATGTCATCAAACATGCCTTTTTGCCGGCTTTGATCTCTTATATCGCACTGGTCTATATCGTTCACCTGGAGGCACTGAAGGCCAACATGCAGGGCCTTGAGAGCAGCAATCCGCCTAAGCCCCTGGTACGCAAGGTGATGGGTTTTCTCGGTGGGCTTTTGTTGATGATGGTGACGGCTTTGGTCGTCTATTACGGCCTTGGCTGGCTCAAGCCGGTTCTTGGCGATGCCACTCCCTGGGTGGTTTCGGTTGGGCTGGCGGTGATCTATGTCGCTTTGCTCAAACTGGCGGCCGGTTACCCCGAACTCGAGTTGGATGATCCCAATCAACCGATCTATTCGCTGCCGCAAACCAGGCCCACGGTGTTAGTTGGTTTGCAGTACATCCTACCGGTGGTTGTGCTGGTGTGGTGTTTGATGGTGGAGCGCCTGTCGCCGGGCTTGTCGGCTTTCTGGGCCACGGTGTTCATGGTCTTTATCATTCTTACCCAGCGCCCCATTACCTCGATCTTCCGCGGTCGCAGCAAAATGGCAGCAGATCTGCGTGAAGGCGCCATGGATTTGTGGGTTGGCCTGGTTACCGGTGCCCGCAACATGATTGGCATCGGTATTGCCACGGCCACTGCTGGCATCATCGTTGGGGCTGTGTCGCAGACCGGGGTAGGGCTGGTACTGGCCGAGGTGGTAGAAATCCTCGCTATGGGGAACCTGCTGCTGATTTTGATGCTTACGGCGGTGCTCAGCCTGATTCTGGGCATGGGACTGCCCACAACGGCCAACTACATCGTAGTTTCGGCGCTGCTGGCGCCGGTTATTGTTCAGCTGGGGGCAGAGAACGGGCTGCTGGTGCCTTTGATTGCGGTGCATCTGTTCGTGTTTTACTTCGGCATTATGGCCGACGTGACGCCGCCGGTGGGGCTGGCGTCCTTCGCGGCGGCGGCGGTTTCCGGTGGCGATCCTATCCGAACCGGTTTTCAAGCCTTCTACTACAGCCTTCGTACTGCGGCCCTGCCATTCCTGTTCATCTTTAATACGGACCTGCTGCTGATCGATGTAACCTTTTTGCAGGGCGTTCTGATCTTCGTGGTGTCGACAATAGCCATGCTGATCTTCGCGGCGGCGACTCAGGGCTACATGGTCATTCGCAGCCGTTGGTATGAATCTGCCGCATTGCTGCTGATCGCGTTCACGCTGTTCCGGCCCGGGTTTTGGATGGACATGATTCATGACCCTTATCAGTCTATGCCGCCCGCACAATTCGTAGAGGCCCTGGGCGCTGCCGATGAAGATTCGACCCTGCGCTTGCAGATTGCAGGTCGCGATGCGTACGGCGATCGCATGACCACCTACATGACTCTGCCAGTGCCGGATGGCGACACCGGGCAGGAGCGGCTCGATAACCTGGGCATGGACCTGTTGATCGAGGGTGATACGGCAATCGTTGATATGGTGGCCTATGGCAGTCAGGCGTCGGATCTTGGCTTCGACTTCGACCAGGAAATTATAGAGGTGCTGGCCCCTGTTGACCGCTGGACCAAGGAGCTGATGTGGATTCCTGCCTTCCTTGTATTTGGGCTGGTCATAGTGTTGCAGCGCCGGCGTCGTGATAATACGGCGGCTACCGCCATTGCTTGAAGGAGATTGCCATGTACAGCAAAATTATGTTGCCAGTGGACCTTAATGAGGAGGAATCCTGGTCGAAAGCGCTTCCAACGGCTTTGACGCTATGCAGAAGTTTCAACGCCTCGCTACATTTGGTCACGGTTCTGCCGGACTACAACATGCCCATAGTGGGGTCTTACTTTCCCAAGGACTTCGCTTCGAAAGCACATGAGGCGATAGCCGAGGCTCAACGCGCGTTCATTAAGGCGAACGTGCCCGCGGATGTAAGAGCGCAAAGTGTCATCGTTGATGGCTCGCCCTGGGAGGCGATCATCAAGGTGGCCAAGAAACTCGAGATCGATTTGATCGTTATGGCATCCCATAACAAGCGCAAATTTGCCGATTATGTGCTGGGTCCCAATGCCGAGCATGTGGTGCATCATGCCAGAATGTCGGTAATGATCGTGCGCTAAGCTTAAGCTGGGGCGTTTACGGCATGCGACGACTGTTTTCCTGCGCCCCTTTCACACGAACAGCGGGTCATTCCAGACCGGAGTAAAACCGCTCGATGAAAAGCCAGGAGTTGCATCTACTTTATGTGTTCGATGCGATCATGACCGAGCGTTCGGTCACTCGTGCGGCCGAAAGCCTGGCAATGACGCAGCCGGCGGTTTCCAACGCGATTTCGCGAATGCGACAGGTCTGGGATGACCCGCTGTTCGTGCGAAAGGGGCGCAAAATAGAACCGACATCCTATGCGTTCAGCCTTTGGGACCGTATTCGGGGCCCAATCTATGACCTGTCAACCGCCGTCAGATCCACTAAGTTCGACCCCGCTCAGGCACGCCGGACTTTCCGGATTGCGGTCACGGATCTCACCGTAGAAATGATCTGGCGCCAACTGGCTGAAAAACTCGAGCGAGTGGCTCCAGGCGTTGACCTTCACGCTGTTCCTTACACGCCGGAAGGAACCTACAGTGATTTACGCGAAGCCAACGTAGATCTCGCCATTGGACCAATCAGCCATCACGACAATAGCCTTAGAAGTATCTGGCTGTTCCAGGGGGGTTATCAGGTTGCAATGCGGGCCGACCATCCTCTGGCAGGTAAACCGCTCTCTATGGAAGATTTCATAGATGCGCGGCACTTGCTGGTGACGATGTCCGGCGAAGCTCACGGGCTTGTCGACAGCTATCTTGATCTAAAAGGGCTGAACCGGCGCATTGCGGTAACGGTGAATGAGTTTGTGGGAGTACCCAGCTTGTTGTGTCACACCGACCTAATTTGTGCAGTTCCGGACGTTATTCTTCGAAGTGACGACTTCACACGGAATTTGTGGGTCACGCTTTTGCCGTTTAACCTTGATCCCAGTAGCCTCTACCTGTTTTGGCACGCCAGGCACGACCGTGACCCCGGCATTGTCTGGTTGCGAGAGTTGATCGAGAACTCGCTGAAAGAGCGTTACTCAAGCATCATGGACATGACTGACTAAATCATCATTTTTGATGATATTTAAAGTACAAAGTTAAGCCCAGCGGGTCGGGGGAAATACGTTTTACCGCCGAGCAGCTGATAAAAAATACATCCCGACGGCTGAGTTCTTAAGCACAATGGCTACGCTATTCAGATTTTAGATGTGCGTTGGGCCGATGTGTGGTCAACGGCAACAATCTCGCCGCGAATTACAACGTGGCCGCTGTATGGGGCGGGCGCTGCTGGCTGCTCGGTCTTCTGCTCGTCCGACTTGCGGTCTGCCAAGCTGGCAGAAGCGGGAAGGGCGAAAGCGAACAAGACGGCTACGATTGCGGTTGCTGTAATTTTACGCATAATTATTATCCTAAGGATCATCGATTGGTTTGTCGGGGACTGGAAACCACGTGGGTGCTTTCGAATCCGATGCAAGCATTGTCGGGGTGAAGAGCTAGGATGAATAATTGTTGCCTGGTATTTCTGGTATCACTGTGAGTGATGAGTTAGATGATAAAACACAGAGTCGTCGAGTAGCGTTGCCTCAATTTTTTGGTGTATGCCGACTGATTGCCAAAAACGCCTATGACGACACTTGATCAAGCGACGGCTCAGCGCCTCTTAGGCATGGCAATGCAGGAGATTTTCTATGTACATGGTTTTTATTCTAATCGCCCTTATCGCGTTCATTGTGTTCGCAACGAGCAAATTGCGCCTCAACCCTTTCATTACACTTTTGCTGGCATCGTTCATTGCCGCGTTCGCATTTGGCCTGCCCCTCGATTCCATCGAATCAACGATTCGCGGTGGTTTTGGTAAAATTCTCGGCTACATCGGTCTGGTTATCGTTTTGGGTACCATCATTGGTGTCATTCTTGAACGCACGGGTGCCGCTATTGTGATGGCTGAGACCATCATTAGATGTTTGGGGAAAAAGTTCCCTACCATGACGATGTCCATCGTTGGTTTTATTGTGTCTATTCCGGTGTTTTGTGATTCTGGTTTTGTCATTCTCAACAGCTTGAAGCGCTCCATGGCGAGAACCCTTAGCGTATCCCCCGTCGCAATGACGGTGGCACTTTCTACCGGTTTATTTGCAACCCACACCCTTGTACCACCCACGCCTGGCCCGATTGCGGCCGCAGGCAACCTGGGGTTGGAAGACAATTTGGGGCTGGTTATCGGCGTCGGCCTTGTTTTCGCCATAATCGCGGCGATGGCGGGTTTGGTTTGGGCCTATTTTTCACGAAACCTGCCCAGTACAGAACTGGATCAAACAGAAGAAGCGTTTGAGGAAGGTAAAGAGCATTACGGTGAACTGCCTGGCCCATGGAAAGCCTTTGCCCCTATTTTTGTACCTATTGTCCTTATTTGTTTGGCCTCAGTAGCCAGTTACCCAACCGCCCCGCTGGGTGATGGGTTTCTTTATGAAGCGCTGAATTTTCTTGGTAAGCCGCTAAATGCTCTGTTGATTGGCCTTGGGTTTGCAGTACTGCTGATTCAAGGTGATGAGAAACTCAAAGGGTTTGCCCGTCACACCGAAAAGGGCCTGGTTGTCTCAGCACCGATTATTCTGATTACCGGTGCGGGTGGCGCATTCGGTGCTGTGCTTGCCGCGACACCGCTGGGTGATTTTCTTGGCCAGAATCTGTCTACATTGGGCCTGGGGGTTATCATGCCTTTCATTGTGGCCGCTGCGCTCAAATCGGCACAAGGTTCTTCAACCGTCGCCCTGGTTACCGCTTCTGCGCTGGTTGCCCCGTTGTTGCCGCAATTGGGGTTGGACTCAGATATGGGCCGCGTACTAACGGTCATGGCCGTTGGTGCCGGTGCAATGACCGTCTCCCACGCCAACGACAGCTATTTTTGGGTGGTGTCGCAGTTCAGTAAAATGGACGTTGCAACGGCGTATCGCTCACACACAGCGGCGACACTTTTCATGGGCCTGGTAACGATTACTGCCGTGTGGCTAGCATCCCTGGTAGCTCTGTAAGGGGAACTAGCGATATTCAAACAACTTGGTAAGGACTGAAGCATGCGCGTACTCATTGCCCCTGACTCGTTCAAAGAGTGTCTGACAGCGAAAGCCGTCGCTGACGCGATCGCTGTAGGTTGGTTGCGTGGTGCTCCGGCTGACCAGGTGATTAAAATCCCCCTGGCAGATGGCGGCGAAGGCACAACAGCCACTCTTGTTGGGGCTATGCACGGCACGTTGCACCAGGCACGGGTAAGCGGCCCTTCCGGCGACCCGGTCAACGCCAGTTACGGGCTGATAGATAATGGGAAAACCGCCATCGTTGAAGTGGCAGAGGCAAGCGGCCTGCACTGTGTGGCCGAACCTGACCGCAATGCGATGACAGCGTCCAGTTATGGCACCGGCCAGCTCATCATGGCTGCTTTGAAACACCGGCCGAAGACCCTTATTGTTTGCTTGGGGGGCAGTGCCACCACCGATGGTGGCGCGGGTTTGCTGCAAGCTATGGGTGCACAATTATTGGACAGTAAAGGCGGGCCCATACCTCCCGGCGGTGCGGGTTTAAAGTACATCAGCCACTTTGATATTGCCGGCACGAAAGCAAGCCTGGCGGGTGTAGATGTCGTGGTTGCTTGCGATGTGACCAACCCCTTGCTCGGCGACCTGGGTGCCGCCGCAGTATTCGGGCCGCAAAAAGGTGCCTCACCAGGCGACGTCAAAGTGCTCGACAACAACCTTGGGCACTTTGCCAGGTGCGTGGAACAAAATGGTTACGATATAAGTAGCTTTGCAGGAAGTGGCGCAGCAGGCGGCATTGGGGGAGCGGTCGCCGGGATTCTTGGTGGGCTTTTAAAACCCGGTATCGAATTGGTGATGGCCGCCGTGGGTATGGACGCACAGATGAAGGCCGCCGACTTGGTGATTACGGCCGAGGGGGCGATTGACGGCCAAAGTGCTTCTGGTAAAACGCCGACCGGCGTTGCCAAACTGGCACAACTCTATCAGGTGCCTGTTATTGGCCTTGCCGGCATGTTGGGGGGCGAAAATATGACGGCCATTCATGAGGCGGGCATTACGGCGGTTTTCTCGATTGCCCCTGGGCCAATCAGTAAAAGTGACGCTATTGCGCGTGCAGCGCACTATCTTGAAAGCACCAGCGAGCAGCTGGCTCGGCTTGTTTCAAGGCTGAAATAAAAAACCGAAATATGCGCAGGTTGCGCTAATATTAGTAAATCTACACCCATCAAAATTGCCTTTCGACAGACCCCCATATTTGACCTAAGCTTGTTAAAGTTACAATCTTTTGTGGTGGTGATATCAACGTAAAACCATCCAGTCCGAAGGCTAAATTGAGCTGTTTTGATCTCCGAGCAAAAGCTGGATTTTGAAATTAGAGTTTGTAGTATCGCCACACTTTGTAGTATCGCCATATAGAGGAACACCATGTCTTACTTCACAATAGCCGGAGTTCAGATGCATGCTTTGCATCATGGCGACAACACCGAAGCCATGCGTCAGCGCGTTAATATTTTGATGGCGCGCTTCCCCCAAGTTCAGATGGTCATGTTCAGTGAGCTGCTGGCCAAAGGCCTGATCATCCCCGAACCATCCCCTGACAGGGAGCTGTGGACGCTGCCTCTGTTAACGCGAGGCGGCGTCCACAAAAAAGAGGCAGACACCCCTTCGGGTTCTGCCTCTTTTTTTATCGTTGCTGTGGCGATATCTGACCGGTCAGCCTAGGCCGCCCATGCACAGGTATTTGATTTCGACAAAGTCGTCGATGCCGTACTTGGAGCCCTCGCGTCCAATGCCGGACTCTTTGACGCCGCCAAAGGGAGCTACCTCGGTGGAAATTATCCCTTCGTTGATGCCCACCATGCCGTATTCCAGCGCTTCGGCGACCCGCCAGATACGGCCGATGTCCCGGGCGTAAAAGTAGGCGGCCAAACCGAAGGGGGTGTCGTTAGCGGTTTGCACGGCTTCAGCTTCATTGGAGAAGCGGAACACGGTCGCCACCGGGCCGAAAATCTCTGCATTGGCGATGCTCATGGCGGTCGTAACCTGGGTGAGGATCACCGGCGCGTAGAAGTTTTCTCCAAGTCCCTCGGCGTTGCCGGTTTGATGCAGGATGGCACCCTGGTCAACGGCGTCGGCCACCAGTCTTTTTACTTTGGCCACTGCTTTGGCGTTAATCAGGGGGCCGATGGTGACGCCCTCGGTCAATCCGTCACCGACCTTCAATTGGGCTACGGCACTGGTCAGCTTTTCGACGAAGGTGTCGTAGACGGAATCTTGCACCAGAATGCGGTTGGTGCAAACGCAGGTTTGACCGGCGTTGCGGAACTTGGATGCCATCAAACCGGCCACTGCTGCGTCCAGATCGGCGTCGTCGAAGACGATAAAGGGGGCGTTACCCCCAAGCTCCAGAGAAATCTTTTTGACCGTATCGGCGCATTGGCGCATCAACAGTTTGCCCACCGGGGTTGAGCCGGTAAAAGAGAGTTTGCGTACCCGGCTGTCGTTACAGAGGGTTTGACCGACGGTGGCGGCATCTTGGCTGGTGATCACGTTAAAGGTGCCAGCGGGCAAGCCGGCACGGGATGCCAGTTCGGCCAGAGCCAGAGCGGAAAGGGGAGTGTCTTCCCCGGGCTTGACGACCACCGTACATCCTGCCGCCAACGCCGGGGCGACTTTACGGGTGATCATGGCGATCGGGAAGTTCCAGGGTGTAATCGCTGCTACTACGCCAATGGGCTGCTTAAGAACAATAATGCGCTTGTCAGGGCCGTGGGACGGGATAACGTCGCCGTAAACCCGTTTGGCCTCCTCGGCGAACCACTCGATAAAAGACGCGCCGTAGGCCACTTCGCCTCGGGCTTCAGCCAGGGGCTTGCCTTGTTCGCTGGTCATCAGTTGTGCCAGGTCTTCCTGGTGGGCGAGGATCAGTTCGAACCATTTGCGCAGCGCTGTGGCACGCGCTTTGGCGGTCAGGGCGCTCCATGCGGGCTGCGCCGCTGCAGCGGCATCGATGGCGCGGGTGGTTTCCGCCGCGCCCATGTCGGGCACATCGCCCACTCGGTCGCCAGTGCTGGGATTGGTGACGGAGTAGCTTTGGCCGTTGGCCGCCGCGCACCACTTGCCGTTAATAAAAGCCTGCTGTCGAAGCAGCGCTGCGTCTTTAAGCGTTAGTGTCATTGTAAGTACTCTCGTTTGTGGTTGACCGATGGCCGAAACCCGCCGATGCTCCTTTTGTTGCTCGGGCGGGCCTGAAAATAATTCTGTTCATGTTCTGTGGGTTAAATTTAAAAAAGTTTTTATTTCATAGGATTACATGGCTATCTTAATGTTAAAATTAAGAGTTTAGTCTGGGTTTTAAGCATTTTGTTCGTAATTTCCTGTTAAAGCTAGATACAAAAGTTAAATCGCCTGTTCAATCATGTTTTTTAGTGATTTTCACTCACAAATCTAAGGTAAGCTTCTTGGGCTTAGTTTAAGTCCATGTAAGTTTCGTAACTTATGACGTAACAAAAAAAATCAGAGAAAAAAACTATGATGCGTAAATTAGCAACGTCACTCGTGTTTTCTTGCATTGCGTTCACCTCCGTGAATGCGACAGCCGATCAACTTGACACCGTGATCCAGCGGGGAACACTGAACTGTGGTGTGGTTCTCGATTTCCCACCGATGGGCTATTTTGACGGAGACAATCAGCCCGCAGGTTTCGATGTAGGTTATTGTAACGATCTGGCTGACGCCCTCGGCGTGGAGTCAAACGTACTCAATCTTACTTGGGGTGATCGAATCCCATCCTTGATTTCCGGAAAAACCGACGTTGTTATCGGCTCTACTTCCGATACTCTAGAACGTGCAAAATCCGTTGGATTCACCTACCCGTACTTTGTTTTCAAATTCCAGGTAATTGCCCAAAAAAACAAGAATATCCAGTCGTTTGACGATCTCAAGAACCTGAAAGTTGGCGCTGCACTGGGTACTACTTACGAAACCGAATACCTTGCCTACGCCGAGAAAAAAGGCTGGGGAACGGATAATTACACCGCGTTCAAGTCTGAAAACGACGCCTACCTGGGTTTGTACCAAGGCAAAGTGGATGCGGTTATCTCAACCAACACCAATATTGCCACCAAGCTACAAAGCGCAGAGTTCAAAGACTTTGTTGCGGGCCCTTTCGTACCTAACTATGACGACGTTGTAGGTCTGATCGCAAAAAGAAGCGAGGGCGCTTGGATTAGCTATCTGAACCTGTTTCTGGTGCATCAGATTCGCGATGGCAACATGAATGCGCACTACAACAAGCACTTCGGTTCAGATGCACCTGCTGATCTGATCCAGTCCTTGAGGGATAACAAGTAATAACGACATCGGTGGCCGCCAGTTAGGCGGCTGCCAATATTACTTGTTGACAGGCCAAACGCATATATCCCTGCGTAACGGCTTCGAGATCTGATAGGTGCTTTGATAAATCACCCATCAGAGCCCTTCTTAACCACAGAAAGTGGCCAAGGTATGGATTATGAATTTCACTGGAACGTCGTGTTCCAGAATATGCCTGAGTTGTTGAATGGGGCCTTTGTAACCCTGCACGTATCTGTGCTCGCAATGCTCTTGGGTATTGTGATCGCGATACTGTTGGCGATTGCCAAGATGAACAACAGCAAGCCCTATTGTTATATAGCGACTACCTGGGTCGAGATAGCCCGAAACACTCCAGCGCTTTTCCAAATTTATATGGCTTATTTCGGGCTGGGAGCTTTAGGCATCCATTTAAGCCCTTACGTTGCAGTGTTAAGCGCACTGATTTTTATCAATGCGGGTTATTTGACCGAGACTTTCCGCGGTGGATTTCAGTCCATCCCCAGCACACAGTACAGCGCTTCCAAATCTTTAGGTATGACCAGTATTCAGGTGTATCGATACATCATCTTGCCGCAAATGCTCCGACGAATCTATCATCCGATGACTAACCAGTTTGTCTGGTCTATTCTGATGAGTTCATTGGGTATTTTGGTTGGAATGGGCGAGCTTTCCGGAACAACCCAAAGACTCCAGTCATTGTCATTCCGGACGCTTGAGTTCTTTATGGTGGCAGCGGTTATGTACTTCATCATCACTAAGCTGGTGCTGTTCAGTTCGTCACTTCTTTCCCGCAAACTATTCAAAGGGGAAATCTGATGAACTCTTTGTTTACGCCTCTGTCCTGGAGCGATACCGGTTTTATTCTTACCGGTATCATGAATACGGTGACCATATCGATAGTAGCGATCGTGTTGGGAACCCTGCTGGGTTTGGCCGTTGGTTTTTTGCGCGCTGAAAGCAGCAAAGTTGTTAACGTACTGCTTGGTGGTGTGCTGGATATACTCAGAAGTGTGCCGCTGATCATTCAGCTGATTCTTTTTTCGACCTTTATTGGCGCAATGGGATACCCATTAGCCCCGTTTGTGGCTGGCTCTATCATTCTTACGCTCTACACCATGGCGTTCATGAGCGAAGTTTTTCGCAGTGGCTTCGAAAGCGTGCATCAATCCATGCGGACCTCAGCCCGCTCATTGGGTATGTCATACTGGCAAACCATCTTCTATATTCGTTTACCCATCGGTTTGCGCGCAGTCTTTCCCTCCTGGTTGGGCGTTGCCCTAAGTGTCATCAAAGACTCGGCTCTGGTCTCTGTTATTGGTTATATGGAGTTGCTGCGTACGTCTGATCAGCTCATCTCCCGTACCCAGCAACCATTAGAGATTCTTATCGGTGTTGGTATCTTTTACTTTATTATTTCATACCCCTTATCGTCATATGGTCGGTATGTTGAGAGGAAAATGGCAATATGATTAGTATCCAGAATGTCCATAAATCCTTTGGTGATCTTGAGGTTCTGAAAGGCGTTAGCCTAGATGTTAAAAAAGGCGAAGTTCTCAGCATTATCGGCGGCTCCGGAAGCGGTAAGTCGACTCTGTTGTATTGCATCAATGCGATCGAGGGTATTCACAAAGGTAAAATCTTTGTAGATGACGTTGATGTTCATAGCAAAGAGACCAACAAAGATAAGCTGCGTCAGAAGCTGGGCATGGTATTTCAGCAATGGAATTCCTTTCCGCACATGACCGTGCTGGAAAATGCGGCTCTGGCGCCCAGAATCGTCAAAAAAATGAGCAAGGCGGAAGCGATTGAAGTTGCCAAAAAGGAACTCGTTCATGTTGGCCTGGGTGACAAGTTTGACGTTTATCCTACCAAAATGTCTGGCGGCCAACAGCAGCGCCTGGCGATTGCCCGCGCCCTTGCCATGAAACCTGATTACATGCTTTTTGATGAGGTTACATCCGCTCTTGACCCTGAATTGGTGGGCGAGGTTCTGGATACATTGCGCCTGTTGGCGGATGAGGGAATGACCATGATCTGCGTGACACATGAAATGAGTTTCGCGCGTGATGTGTCGGACCGCGTGGCTTACTTTCACGAAGGTGTTATTGCCGAGCTCGGTGAGGCTAAACAGGTTATTACCGATCCGCAAAACCCGCTAACTCAGAAATTCCTGTCAAAAGTACGCTGATAAGATATTGCTGATTTGAATTTGTAAGGGGCCGAGTGAAAACTCGACCCCTTTTTTAATGTTCTTGTTACCGCATTGCCTCAAGCGCTTCTCGAAAGGGCGGGCTGTTATAGCGTGGGCTCCTGTCACCGGTTTCGTTACGGTTTACGTTCAGACCCCCACGTCCTTTATATTCTCCATCACCACAAATGTGCTGGTCTGTAAAACGTGGGGTAGGGCCGAAATCTGTTCGCCGAGAACTTGCCTGTATTCAACCATGTTACGGGTGCGGACTTTGAGCAAATAATCGAAATTACCAGCAATCATGTGGCACTGCTCAACGGCAGAGATCTGATTGACCGCTACGTTGAATGCGGACAGAGCGTGGCTGTTGGTGTCGCTCAGTTTCACTTCCGTAAATGCTATGTGGTTTTGTTGCAACTTGGTGTGATTAACCAGCGCTGTGTACCCGGTAATGTAGCCCTGTTCTTCTAGCCGGCGCATGCGTACCTGGCAGGGCGTCTTGGACAGTCCAACCCGGGATGCCAGTTCTGTGACCGTGACTCGCGCGTTCTTCTGCAATTCGCGGATAATTGAGTGATCAATCCGGTCCAGTTCCACGATCTTTATCTCCTGCTGGGTGTGCTCCGGTTTGGTTGAACTTTTCCGCAGTTCGTACGTAAAATCTGCCAGATGCTCAAGAACCAATTGCATGGGATCTGATTTTGCTTCCACTTCTTATCTGCAAATCATCAGCTTTAGGTCTACGCTAAAAGTTTAAAAGCATGCTGTGATTAGGGGGTTAGTGGCACTTAAATGTTCAGATTTGGGAGTTTAGCCTATCTAATCGCGCTGCCTCAGAGTTTTTGTCATTTTTTATCCCCAAGAAAAGATAAAATGGCCTGTAAATTCCTTTTTTACAGTGAAAATGTTTCTGCTGTTCTCGGTAGAATGCGAGCACGGTGAGCAATACAAACAATGAAGAAGAGGGTACAACCATGAGACCGCTGCAATCAGAGACTCCCGCACTTGTCGACAGCCGACAGGCGCTTCGCGATTACTATCTTGCGTTTGAGCATGTCGTGGTTCACGAAATGATTGATGGCGCTCAATTATCCCCTTCCGAGAGCAAGGCCATCTCTGCTAGAGCGGCCGACCTGGTTCGTGGCGTTCGGAAGAACGCCAAGCCCACCATCATGGAAAAATTCCTGGCCGAGTACGGGCTGACTACGAAAGAGGGTGTTGCTCTCATGTGCCTGGCTGAGGCCATGCTGCGTGTGCCAGACGCTACGACGATCAACGACCTGATCGAAGACAAGATCACGTCTGGGTGCTGGGGTGACCATGTGGGCAAGGCCTCTTCTCCTTTGATAAATACGGCGACCATCGCCCTGCTGCTGACCAGCAACCTGCTCAAGGATTCCGAGCGCAAAAACGTGGGTGAAACCCTCCGTAAGCTTCTGAAGCGTTTGGGTGAGCCGGTGATTCGTACGGTGGCAAGCCAAGCCATGAAAGAGATGGGGCGGCAATTCGTGCTCGGGCGCGACATCAAGGAAGCCCAGAAAGCCGGTGAAGGCTACATGAAAAAGGGCTACACCTACTCCTATGACATGCTTGGAGAAGCGGCTCGCACGGATCATGACGCCCAGCGTTACTACAATGCTTATTCTGACGGTATCGACAGTATCGCCAAACATTGCAGCGGTGACGTTCGCAAGAATCCGGGCATTTCGGTCAAGCTCTCTGCGTTGCTTGCAAGGTACGAGTACGGCAATAAAGAGCGGGTCATGAAAGAGCTTGTGCCCAGGGCTATGCGACTGGTCAAAAAAGCGGCCGCCGCCAACATGGGCTTCAATATTGATGCGGAAGAGCAGGATCGCCTAGACCTCTCAATGGACGTTATTGAGGCTCTTTTGAGCGATCCTGAACTGGCAGGCTGGAATGGCTTCGGTGTGGTTGTGCAGGCTTACGGTAAGCGTGCACCTTTCATGCTGGACTGGTTGTACGGAGTAGCCGAAAAATACGATCGTCGCATCATGGTGCGGTTGGTTAAAGGTGCCTACTGGGACGCTGAAATCAAGCGCGCCCAAGTGATGGGCCTGGACGGGTTTCCGGTGTTCACTCGCAAGGCCTGCAGTGACGTGTCGTTCCTGTCCTGTTCCACCAAATTAATGAACATGACGGATCGCATTTACCCTCAGTTCGCGACCCATAACGCGCATTCCGTGTCGGCAATTCTTGAGCTGGCCAGAGTCCGTGGTGAAGCCAACTACGAGTTTCAGCGCCTGCACGGTATGGGTGAATCTCTGCACAGCCAGGTAATGGCCGAAAGCGGCGTACCTTGCCGGATTTATGCGCCGGTAGGTCCCCATCATGAACTGCTGGCGTATCTGGTACGTCGCCTGCTGGAAAACGGCGCCAACAGTTCCTTTGTAAACCAGATTGTGGATGAAAGCATTACGCCTGAAATGATCGCAAAAGATCCGATCGAGCTGGTCAAGGAAATGGGTGACGACATTTCCAGTAAAGCGATTGTGCGTCCATCCAAGCTTTTCGGTGAGCATCGCCGCAATTCGAAAGGCTGGGACCTGACTGACCCGGTCACTATCGAAGCTATTGATAAGGGCCGCGATGTTTTCAAAGAGCACCACTGGAAAGGCGGGCCGCTGATTGCGGGTAAGGTATCGGGCACCGAAGTACAGGTAGTTCGCAATCCGGCCAACCCGGAAGATTTGGTGGGGCATGTGACCCAGGCCAACGAGGCCGATATTGAAACGGCAATCTCTGCCGCGCAGAAAGGTTTCAAGTCCTGGTCTGCCACGCCCGTAGAAGAACGCGCAGCCTGCCTGCGCAGAGTCGCGGATTTGTATGAAGAGAACACCCTAGAGCTGTTTGCGCTGGCCACCCGGGAAGCGGGTAAATCGCTGTCGGACGCCGTTGCTGAAATTCGTGAAGCGGTGGATTTTGCCCACTTTTATGCCAACGAAGGTGTGCGCTATGAAAACAGCGGTGAAGCCATCGGCCCGGTGGTGTGCATCTCACCCTGGAATTTCCCGCTGGCTATCTTCACCGGTCAGGTTCTGGCTAACCTGGTGGCAGGTAACGTCGTTCTGGCCAAACCAGCCGAGCAAACCTCGCTGCTGGCCGTTCGAGCCGTAGAACTGATGCATCAAGCAGGCATTCCCAAGGATGCGATTCAACTGGTGCCGGGCACCGGTGCCACCGTGGGTGCGGGCCTGACCTCGGATTCCCGCATAGCCGGCGTCTGTTTTACCGGTTCTACCAATACCGCTAAGGTAATCGACAAGGCCATGGCCGAACACATGGCACCGGATGCCGTTTTGGTGGCAGAGACCGGCGGCCTGAACGCCATGATCGTGGATTCTACTGCACTGCCGGAACAGGTGGTTCGTGATGTGCTGGCCTCTTCCTTCCAGAGTGCGGGGCAGCGTTGTTCGGCGCTGCGGATGTTGTATGTGCAGAAGGACATTGCCGATAGCCTGCTGAAAATGCTGTATGGCGCTATGGAAGAGCTGGGCATTGGTGATCCGTGGCTGTTGTCGACAGATGTAGGCCCGGTCATTGATGAGCCCTCCGCGAAGAAAATCATCGATCACTGTAAGAAGTTCGAGAACAAGGACCAGCTTCTGAAGAAACTGTCAGTGCCGCACAAAGGCAACTTTGTGTCTCCTGCGGTGATCAAGGTGAACGGTATTGGGGATCTGGAAGAAGAAATTTTCGGCCCGGTTCTGCATGTGGCTACTTTTGATGCGAAAGAACTCGACAAGGTAGTGGATGACATTAATGCGAAGGGTTACGGCCTGACCTTTGGCGTTCACAGCCGGGTAGACAGCCGAGTTGATCGTATTTCCCGTCGCATCAAGGTGGGTAACATCTACGTTAACCGGAATCAGATCGGTGCGATCGTGGGTTCTCAGCCGTTTGGTGGCGAAGGTTTGTCAGGGACGGGTCCGAAAGCCGGTGGCCCGCAGTATGTGCGTCGGTTTATGAAAGGCGAGACGGTTCAGCGGCCGGCAGAATCGGGCGGCAAGAAAGTGGATGCAAGAGCGCTGGAGAATCTGATCGGCAAGCTTGGCAGAATGAACACCCAAGTGCCAAAAGCGCGGGTCGAGGCCATGCAATCGGTCTTCGACAGTATTCCGGAGCCACTTGATGCGCACGAAGAGGTAATGCCGGGGCCAACCGGTGAAAGCAATATTCTGACCAACCACGCCCGTGGCACTGTGCTGTGTCTGGGTCCGGATAAAGAAACAGCGATCGAACAGATGATTATGGCATTGGCTCAGGGCAACAAGGTAGTGGTGGTTGCGCCGGGTGTCAGTGACACAGTAGATCGCGCTGCCAAGGCTGGTTTGCCGGTGGTTGGTGTGGAAGGCGAGCTGGAGCCGGATGCTCTTGAAACCGTCAAGGGCTTCGAGGCAGCGGTTAGCTGCGGCGAGCATTCAGTGCTGAAACCGTATCGGCAGGCGCTGAGAAAGCGCGATGGTGCACTGCTGCCGCTGATTACGGAGCATAAACTTGATCAGCGGTATGTGATTGAGCGCCACCTGTGTGTTGACACAACGGCTGCTGGCGGTAATGCCAGCCTGATTGCTGCGTCTGAGTAAGCGACACCGTGACAAGGCGCAGGAGGCCCATGGAAGGGCCCCCACGCCCCGTAATGAGACGACCTAGACCGGTTCCGCTGCGATCTCCCGCAAGGCTTTGACCAGCGTATCCGGTTCCTGAGCCCCAGAAATCATATATTTGTCATTAACGATATAGGCAGGCACGGCTGAAACCCCGGCTTGCTGGTATTTAGCCTCGTCTTGTCTTACATCATCCGCATACCGGTTTGAGGTAAGAACCTCTCGGGCGTCAGAACCGTTCAAGCCAATCTCCTCCACGCATTGAACAAGAATGTCCGCCTGGGCGATATTTTCGGCGCGGCCGAAATAGGCTTCGAAAAATGCTTGCTTCATCGCCGTCTGCTTGTTGTGCTGTCCAGCCCACTTTACCAATCGATGAGCGTCAAAAGTATTGCGCGTATAGCGTTCCTGCAGTTTCTCGAAATTCAGGCCGAGGCTGTGGGCGACGTCAATCATCTGGGCCTGATTTGCCCTCATTTCGTCTTCGCTGCGCCCATATTTGCGGCTCAATGCCGGGAGTATGGGTTCGCCGTCGCCGGATGGATCCGGGTTGAGCTCGAACGCGTGCCATTCGATGGTAAAATCCATTTCGTTTTTCAGCTCTTCCATGGCTTTTTCCAGCCGTGCATAGCCAATCGCACACCATGGGCAGGCGATGTCTGACACAATATCAATAGTTACATGTTTCATGGAAAGTTCCTCCAGTTTCTGTTCAGATTCAATTCTGACCCAAAACTGCGTGAAGATAAAATTGTGGCCCGACAATCATTGATCCGAAAATTTCTACGCCGCTCTACCTGGTTCCTTGCCGGCTGTGTGCTCTTTGTGTTGATGATGATACTGCTGTTCCGGTTTGTGAACCCGCCAACCTCTGCGTTTATCCTGGCTTATCTGGTAACTGATTCAGACCCTGAGCTGCAGCATGACTGGGTGGCGCTATCGGATATCTCTCCCTGGATGCCGCTGGCCGTGGTTGCCAGCGAAGATCAACGATTCCCTGAGCATCATGGTGTTGATTTTGCGGCTATCCGCAAAGCGGTTTCAGAGCATAAAAAGGGGCAAGGCTTGCGTGGCGCCAGCACCATTACCCAACAAACCGCTAAAAACCTGTTCCTCTGGAATGGTCGCAGCTTTGTTCGCAAGGCTCTGGAGGCCGGCTTGGCCATAGCCATTGATGCACTTTGGCCAAAGCGCAGAATCCTTGAGGTTTATCTGAACATTGCCGAATTTGGCCGCGGGGTTTACGGGGTGGAAGCGGCCAGCAGGCGCTATTTCGGTATTCCAGCCAGCCAGTTGTCGCAAACGCAGGCGGCCCGGCTTGCGGCGGTTCTTCCGAACCCGAAAGTGCTCAACGCCGCACAACCTTCAGCTTATGTATGGGGTCGGGTTGCGTGGATTCGGGGCCAGATGGAACAGTTGTCCGGGCTGCAATACCTGCGATGCTTAGAAGACTAACCACGATCAGTAACTCTGGACTAAAATCCGGGACAGATCTATTTTCTGCTAACCTGTCCTCGACCCTCGTTTTATCATCTGGTTGTGGAGATGCAATGGCAAAGCCCACCGAAGCTCGACAACGGGCGATCCTTGCACGGCTGGATAGGTTTAGCCGCTTTACCGACAGCAGCATTGGCATCCCCTTTACTCGCTTCAAAATTGGGGCTGAAGCGGTTATCGGCCTGGTGCCGGTGTTGGGAGACATCGTGGGCTTGGCGTTGTCCGGTTACGTGTTGATCGAAGCGCAACGGGCCGGTGCCAGCAAGGATGTAAAGCGGCGCATGCTGCAGAATATGGGTATCGATTTTATAGGTGGCCTGTTACCCGTGGTGGGAGATGCCTTTGATGCCATCTACAAGGCCAATACTCGTAATACACGGTTGCTGAGACGTTATCTGGAAGAGCAACTCGCTGTAGAGCCACCTGCGCCACCTTTTCCCTGGAAGATTTTGGTGGGGTTGGCCGTTTTGTTTGGGATTATTGTGGCGGGCCTGACGCTCGTTTTTTGACAAGCCAGCAAAGCTTTTCTGTATAAAAATTAATCAATTTAAGCTGATTGTCAGAATCCGCCACCGTCGGGTGTCCGTAAACATAGGTGTAATTACCCGAACTAAACGAAAGGATGTTGACGTGAAAAAAACAGGAATCGTAACGTCGTTTGTAATTTCTTCGCTGATGTTGGGCGCTGGAGCAGTTGCCCTACCGGCTTTCGCTGAAAATCATGCAATGGGAAAAACAGATAAGATGAATATTGTAGAAAAAGCGGCAGAGACAGATAGCTTGAGCACATTGGTTGCTGCGGTTAAAGCCGCCGGCTTGGTAGAAACGCTTTCCGGAAAAGGCCCGTTTACGGTATTTGCCCCCAACAACGCCGCTTTTGAAAAATTGCCCGCGGGCACTGTTGAAACCTTGCTGAAGCCAGAGAACAAAGAACAACTTAAGTCGATTCTGACCTATCACGTATTGGCGACCAAAGCGCCTGCGGCGGCAGCGATCAAGATGGTTAAGGATGGCGGTGGATCGGCCTCGGTAGCGACGGTTCAAGGCGAGGAGCTTACGTTCAGCCTCAAGGGTGACTCGTTGATGATCGAGGACTCAAAAGGAAATATGGCCACAGTGGTGGCGGCAGATTTGATGCAGTCTAATGGCGTAGTCCACGTGATTGATACGGTGCTGATGCCGTAGAGCCAGAACTGAAAGAGATTAAATAGAAAAAAGACGGCCTTCGTGGCCGTCTTTTTTTGGTTGGGAATAATATTGGTTTTTTCTTAACCGACAGTCAGGCATCGTAATGGATCACTTTGCAGAAGGACGATTGCATCAGATGTCTGTCAGCAGGATTGTGACCAAACCATGACGGCCTATTTCATTCAGGCGTTTATTTATCTTTTGGCTGCGGTGATCGCAGTGCCTTTGGCAAAGCGCTTCGGCCTGGGTTCCGTGCTTGGTTACCTGGTTGCCGGCGTGGTAATCGGGCCGGTTATGGGGTTGGTTGGGCAGGAAACCAGCACTATTCAGCATTTTGCGGAATTCGGTGTTGTCATGATGTTGTTTCTGATCGGTATGGAAATCGATCCGAAAGCGCTTTGGGCCATGAGGGTGCGCCTATTGGGGCTCGGCGGTCTTCAGGTTACGTTGACGGCGGCCGCAGGGATGGCCGGGGCCTGGTGGCTTGGTCTTCAGTGGCAGACGGCCCTGGCGGTTGGCCTTATTTTTGCGCTGTCGTCTACGGCCATTGTGCTGCAAACCCTGGACGAGAAAGGGCTGTCGAAGACGGAAGGTGGCCGCAATACATTTTCTGTGTTGCTGTTTCAGGACATCGCTGTTATTCCCATGCTAGCCCTGATTCCGCTGTTGGCGTTGCCAGGATTGAAGGGTACTTCCACTTCTGGGCCCAGCCAAGACGCGGGCCTGAGCCTGGTGGCTGGCCTTTCGGGCTGGGCTCATGCCCTTGTGGTTGTCGGTGCGGTCGCTGCCGTCATTGTTGGCGGCTATTACCTGAGCCGTCCGTTGTTTCGTTACGTGGTGAAGTCCGGGTTGCGAGAGGTTTTCACCGCCACAGCGCTGATGTTGATTATTGGTATTGCGGCACTCATGAGTGTTGTAAACCTCTCGCCCGCCTTGGGAGCCTTCCTGGCAGGTGTGGTTTTGGCCAACAGCGAGTTCCGCCACGAGCTGGAAGCCAACATCGAGCCGTTCAAAGGCCTGTTACTGGGTCTGTTTTTTATCACTGTGGGTGCCGGAATCAACTTCGAGATATTGCTGGCCAAGTGGGGCACCATCGTTTCTCTAGGCGCGGCGGTTATTGTGGTCAAGGCGCTGATTCTACTCGTGCTTGCGAAGATGTTCAGGATTCACAGCAGCAACGGCTGGCTATTTACTCTGGGGTTGGCGCAAGCCGGCGAGTTCGGTTTTGTGTTGCTCACCTACAGCGTGCAAAGTGATGTCATTCCGCTAGAAATTTCCCAGATTCTTTCTCTGGTTGTTGCGCTGTCTATGTTCCTCACACCTCTGTTGTTTATCGTTTACGACCGTATTGTGCTGCCCCGTTACCGACGCGCGCAAAACGATGATCGCGATGCGGACACCATTGATGAACAAGCCCCGGTTATCGTGGCGGGCGTGGGGCGGTTTGGGCAGATTGTTTGCCGTTTACTGCGGGCCAGCAGTATTCCTATCGTCGTGCTCGATCATGAGCTCGAGCAGATTGAAAATGTACGACGAATCA
Source organism: Marinobacter sp. M1C (assembly GCF_023314135.1). Lineage (NCBI taxonomy): Bacteria > Pseudomonadati > Pseudomonadota > Gammaproteobacteria > Pseudomonadales > Marinobacteraceae > Marinobacter > Marinobacter sp. M1C. The sequence goes on along the minus strand of NZ_CP092289.1, from coordinate 3,366,807 downwards.
ACATCAAGAGTTTTTTTGGGGATGCCAGTCGCCCTGATTTACTGGAAAAGGCGGGTATTGAACACGCACGTCTGTTGATTGTGGCGATTGATGATCGAGACCGCGCTGTAGCAATGGTGAATCATGTGAAGAAGTTCTTCCCCGGTGTATGGGTGCTGGCGCGCGCCTTCGACCGTGGCCACGGATATCAGCTTCTGGAGGCGGGCGCTGATGATGTGATGAGCGAAACCTATCACTCTGCTCTGGAGCTGGGTGGCCATGCGCTTACGGCGATGGGCGTGCACCCCATGCGGGCAAAACAGATGACTTGGGCGTTCGTCGAGAATGAACGGGCCCACGACGCAGAGTTATTCGAAGCCTGGAAGGAAATCGAGGAAGGCATTAACTTCAGCCCCCGCTATGGCGAGCTGTTCATGAAGCTCGAAGAAGCGTTGAGCACGTCCATGCAGCGGGACTGGGAAGCACCAAGGCCTGAAGATGTTCCTGTATGGACGCCCCCCGGTAAGGATTAAAAGCCATTCCGCCACGTTCAATTGTGTCTTTATGGCAATAGTGTTCAGCTGTCAGATGCCTTAACGTCTAGCGATCAATAGCTGATAGCGATCCCTTAATCATCATAGGAAAGACTTGTTTATGAGTACCTACAAAGCGATCAATCTGGTGAAACACCTCAAGGGAAAGCCCGGACCGGAGCTGTTTGAGGTGGTGGAAAAAACCGTACCGGAACCTGGCGATGGCGAATTTCTGGTTAAGCAGGCTTACATGTCTATGGACCCGGCCATGATGGGTTGGATGACCGGCGACACCGATAGCTATATCCCACCCGTAGAGCTGGGAACGGTGATGCGTTCATCTGGCGTTGGTGAGGTGGTTGCCTCCAGGCACGCTGATTTTGCCGTGGGCGATCGGGTGATGGGAATGTTCGGCTGGCAGGAAATGGCTCTTACCGACGGCAAAGGTATCAACAAGGTGGATAAAAAAATACCACTGGAAATGGCGCTGGCGGTTTTTGCATTGCCGGGCCTGACTGCCACTCAGGGGCTGTTCGGCTGTGGTCATCCCAAATCGGGTGAAACGCTGGTGGTGTCTGGAGCGGCGGGCTCGGTCGGCTCGATTGTCGGCCAGTTGGCCAAAGCGGAAGGCCTGCGAGTTATTGGTGTTGTTGGCAGCCAAGAGAAAGCAGACTGGATTATTAACGAGCTGGGTTTTGACGGTGCTGTAAACTATAAAACCGACGACCTGAGCGCAAAACTGGATGAATTGGTGCCGAATGGCATAGACGTGTATTTCGAAAACACCGGTGGCCCGATTCAGCACCACGTGTTCGATCGCATGAACGCGCACGGCCGTATTGTGGTGTGCGGGATGATTGCCGATTACACCGCCGAAACGCCGCGCCCTGGCCCAAGCTGGATGCGTGTTATCAAAAAACGTTTGACCATCCAGGGCTTCACTATGCCCGACCACATGCACAAGGCGCAGGAGCTGCAAGCCAAATTGGCCCCTTATGTTCAGAACGGCGATATCAAATATCGCACGCATGTTCTGGAAGGGCTGGAGTCGGCTATGGACGGCCTGAACCTGTTCCTGAGCGGTGGTAACAAAGGCAAATTGATGGTGAAAATCTAGTATTTCTTTTCAACTAGAAGCAAGGAAATTCAAATGAAAGCTGCTCGTTTTTATGACAAAGGTGATATCCGGATTGAAGACATCCCCGAACCGACGGTAGAACCGGGCACTGTGGGCATAGATGTAGCCTGGTGCGGTATCTGTGGTACCGATTTGCACGAATTTATGGAGGGACCTATATTTATTCCTCCGTGCGGCCACCCTCACCCGATCTCAGGGGAATCTGCGCCAATAACAATGGGGCACGAGTTTTCAGGCGTGGTTTACGAAGTGGGTGAAGGTGTAGACGACATCAAAGTTGGCCAGCACGTTGTTGTCGAGCCTTATATTATTGCGGATGGCGTAGACACAGGCCCGGGCGCAAGCTACCAGTTGTCCAAAAACATGAACTTTATTGGCCTTGGTGGCCACGGTGGCGGCTTATCCGAAAAAATCGCAGTCAAACGTCGCTGGGTGCATCCGATTTCTAACGCCATTCCCCTCGATCAAGCCGCTTTGATTGAACCTCTTACGGTTGGCTATCATGCGTTTGTTCGCAGTGGCGCCAAAACCGGTGATGTTGCCCTGGTAGGCGGCGGTGGCCCTATTGGTTTGCTGTTGTCTTCAGTATTAAAGGCAAAGGGGATAACCGTTATCCTTACGGAGCTGAGTGCGAAACGTAAAGAAAAAGCGAAAGAAACCGGCGTTGCGGACTATGTTCTGGACCCTTCTGAAGTCAACGTTATCGAAGAGGTTATGAAGATAACTGAAGGGCGGGGCGTGGATGTTTCGTTTGAGTGCACCAGCATCAACGACGTGCTAGATACACTGGTCGAGGCGACAAAACCGAGCGGAACCGTTGTTATCGTATCGATTTGGAGCCACCCGGCGACGGTGAATGTACACAGCGTTGTGATGAAAGAATTAGACGTGCGCGGAACCATTGCTTACGCAAACAACCATGCAGACACCATCAAGTTGGTGGAAGAAGGCAAAGTGAACCTGGAGCCTTTCATTACTCAGCGAATCCAATTGGACGATCTGGTTTCTGAAGGTTTCGAAAGGCTGATTCATAATAATGAATCAGCAGTGAAGATAATTGTTCATACATAACAGGCATCGTTACATAAGAAATTTAAAACAATGTCGATTGTATGAATATTGCAGAAGAAATTGGTTAACGCTAAGTTATAGCCAATAAGTATTAGGGCTATAACTTAGCTTTTTTTTAGCGTTCAGATGCCCTCTTCCTGCATTACAAGGAATTGGCGCACATCAACCGGTTAGGACGCGCGGATGAAGTCCCGCAACCGCGGCGCAATGGATTCGCGCCATTTACTGCCGTTGAATACACCATAATGGCCAACATCCGGTTGCAGGTGATGCAGGCGGCGGGAGTCTGGCACATTGACGCACAAATCTTGCGCGGCATAGGTTTGTCCAGGGCTCGAAATGTCGTCTTTCTCACCTTCGACAGTCATCAGAGCCGTGTTACGAATGGCAGCGGGATTCACCAGTCGACCGCGGTGCTTGAAGCAGCCCCGAGCTAGATGAAACTCCTGAAAGACGCGCTCTATGGTGTCCAGATAATAAGTGGCTGGCAGGTCCATTACCGCCAGGTACTCGTTGTAGAACTCACGGTGGCGGCTGACCTTCTCGGTCTCTTTGTCGCGAATGGACCTAAATAGGCCGCGATAGGCATCAACGTGGCGGTCGAAATTCATGTTTACAAACCCGGTCAGCTGCAGGAATCCGGGGTAAACCTCGCGCATGGCTCCGGGGTAGGGCGCGGGTACCGGATGGACCAGATTGCGTTTGAACCACGCCAGGCTATGTTCGGTGGCCACTTTACACGGCGCGGTGGGGTCGACGCGACCGTCTATGGGGCCGCTCATCAACGTTAGCGATCGCGGGGCGGCGGGGTGGCCATCCTCTGCCATGATGGCGGTGGCAGCAAGCACTGGTACCACGGGCTGGCAGACGGCCAGTACGTGGGTGTCCGGCCCAAGGTGGTCGATGAAGTCGATGACGTAGTCGATGTAATCATCAAGACCAAAATCACCGTCTGACAGCGGAACCTTGCAGGCATCGCGCCAGTCGGTAATGTACACGTCATGTTCCGGCAACATGGCCTCCACGGTGCCACGCAAGAGCGAAGCAAAGTGGCCGGACAGCGGCGCTACGATCAGCAGTTTCGGGTCATTGGGCCGCGTTACGTCACGTTTAAAGTGTTTGAGCTGCGCAAACGGCTTGCGGCACAAGATGGTTTCATGAACGTCGACTTGCTGGCCGTCACAGACGGTTGTAGTCAGATTGAAAGCCGGTTTCGAGTAGCGGTGGGTGAGATCTCCGAACACATCGTAAGCCGAGGCAATGCTGCGTGACCCAGGAATGCGGGATAACGGGCTCAGGCGGTGTTGGAGTAGGGTGCTGTGGGCGCTGGTGAGCATGCGCATGGGCTTGAGGGCGGCGCGGCCTATCTCGTGGGCAAAGTACATCATGTGATTGTCCTGCTTGAGTTCTGGGTTGCGACACTGTCGAGCAGGTTCCTTAGCTCTTGCATCACCTGATGGTTATTTTCGAGGCGCGGTCCCGGTACAAATACCGGTAGGGCAGCGCCTGTGCCCCGGTGAGCCTTGGGGAATAGGTACTAATAACCTAACATATTTTTTTGAGAGAGTAGTAAGCAAATTTTGTGCCCACTACGCGTTTTACGGGCGCGTCCTTTTTACCCATCAGTTTGTACGGTGATCACGCCATAAAAGAATCAGCAATGCCACGGCCGCCATAAAGCCAACGAAGACGGAAAAGATAATACCGGTTGCTTTAAGGCTGAGCAGGCTGGCCATCAAGCCGATGCCAATCACCGGCACTGAGATGGCGATGTAGGCAACAATAAAGAAGGTTGAGGTTACCGCGGCGCGCTCAGCCGGCGGACAAGCTGCGTTTATAGCGCCCAGGCCGGCGCGAAAAGCGATTCCCTGGCCCATGCCAGCGATGACTGCACCGGCCATGAACAGGGTGAGCGACTGAAAATGGATACCGAGCGCTACGGGCGCCACGCCAGCAACGAGCGTGGCGCACCCGATGGGTAAACGCAGGCGCAGCGGCAGTTTGCCCTGCAGGAACTGGCCGAGTGTTGAGGCAATAAAGATACTGCCTGCGACAACGCCGATCAGCAGACGGTTATCATAACCCAGCACGTTGCCCATCATAGCCGGTGCAATCGAGGTGAAAAAACCACAAACCGCAAAACCAGCAAAGCCGGCGATGGCGGCGGGTACAAACACACCGCGCACCTCCGGGGGCACATTCAGGCGCTGAAGTGACAGCTTTGGCTGAGTCGGTCTTGTTACGGTTTCCGGCGCTCGCCAGATACAGATGAATGCCAGAAGGGCAAGCGCGATGTGTATCAGGTAGGTTAATTCCAGTGGAGAGGGCAGGTATTGTGAAAGTGCGCCCGCGAGCATAGGGCCAAGGCCCAAACCGCCCATATTCGCGGCGGTGGCAAAAAACGTGGCCCGCTCACGCCAGTGTGGTGGTGCCAGTTCCAGCACGGCCACGGTCGCGGTGCCGGTAAAAATACCCGCGGAGAGCCCGGACAGGACACGGCCCACAAGAATCATTGCTAGCCCGTCGGCCTGCCAGAACACCAGGTCGCTGATAATCGAACACACGATGCCGGCAAACAGCAACGGCCGGCGACCCAACTGATCAGACCAGCGCCCCGTGATGACCAGTGCTGCAATGACACCGAAGGCGTACGCAGCAAAGATAATGGTGATCATTAACTGAGAAAACCCGAAGGCGTCCTGATAGATGGGATAGAGCGGGGTCGGCATGGTGGTGCCGATCATCACCACGCTGAACGCGAAGGCGGCGCCGAGAAACACCAGGAATGCTGATAAGCTGTGAGGGTCTGTGTGGGCAGTTGATGATTGCATAATGGTCTGGTGAAGGTTTCGGAAGGCTGATTCGTAACAAAGAACTAACCGCAGAGAGCATTGTACATAGGTCGCAGAAGCCCCTCTATGAATGAAAGCCGGGTTCTAGCGTTTTCTTAACGCTACACGCCCCCGCAGGCAAAGAACTTCTTGACTAATTTTGGCCCAATCAATAAGATTCATTATAAATAGATGTTAAAGGCCAAAACCGAGGTGCAATCAATGGTTCAATCATTTGAAGACGTATTCAAAGGAAAAAAAGCCGCGGCAGTGCAAGCAGATTCAGCTCAGCACTTCGACCCAAAAGCACAAAAAGAAGCCGCTGTTGAAGCCGAGATGGCGCCCAAAAAGAAAGGTAAACACGGCGATCCGGGCGTCTGCTGCGGTTCGTGCTCGTAAGCCGACAGCAGTATCGCTTTTTGAATGGCTAAGACTGCAAACACGCGCGAGCTGTTTGCAGCTTCTTGATATTAGCGCAGCTATTTTTAACGCCTTCCGGTTAAGTCGAGGCTGATCTATTTCGGCCGATGCATCTGAAATTTTTGCGACGCGTCCACTGCAAAGTAGTCCGCCGGTCCGCCGCCGCGAAGAATGGGTTCGCCCGCCGCAGTATCGTAAATGCCATCAACTAGCAGGTGTTGCGCTATGTGCACGCCAACCACCTCGCCAAACACCATCCAGGTATTGACCTTCTTCCCGTCGGCGCCTGCCAACTGAAGTATCTGCGTGACCCGACATTCGAATGTTACCGGACTTTCCGCCACGTGCGGCACCGAGATAACCCGCGAAGGCCTCGGCGTCAGCCCTGAAAGAACGAATTCATCCACTTCAGGCCCGACAGCGGCGCAGGTTTGGTTCATGGCCTCTGCCAAGGGACGAGTCGCCAGATTCCAGCAAAACTCACCGGTTTCCTCGGCATTGCGGACGGAATCCTTGTAGCCGATGCTGGAGAATCCGACGATCGGGGGAATATAGTTAAAAGCGTTGAAGAAGCTATAAGGCGCAAGATTAAGCACGCCGTCACGGCTTTTGGATGAAATCCATCCAATCGGCCGCGGGGCAACCAGGGCATTGAATGGGTCATGTGCCAGTCGGTGGCCATTGGCGGGTTCGTAAAAGTGAATATCTTCGGGCATAACAGACTCCTGACAAAAAACTCGGGCTTTACGCATGGGTGTCACCAGGCCACCGTTCGGAGTGACCCGGTCAAGTAGGCTTTTGAATTAGAACTCCAGGCAGATTTTCCCGAAGTGCTTGCCGGATTCTTCATGGCGAAAAGCATCGGCAATTTCTTCCAGCGCAAAAGACCGGTCAAGAACCGGGTGCATGCCGTTTGCTTCAATTGCGTGAATCATTTCTTGCTGATGGGTTCGGCTGCCCACAATCAAGCCTTGCAGGCGAGCCTGTTTGGCCATCAGTTTTGCGGTGGGAATATCGCCAGCCCGGCCGGTGAGTACGCCTATAAGCGCGATATGGCCGCCAATGCGAACGGCGTCAATGGATTCCGGCAGAGTGCCAGGGCCACCCACTTCTATAACGTGATCAACACCTATGCCGTTTGTCAGTTCCTGAACCTTTGCGCCCCAAGCCGGGGTTGTTTTGTAATTGATGGTGTGGTCTGCACCCAATGCTGTAAGCCGTTCCAGTTTTTCGTCTGAAGACGAGGTGGAAATGACCCGCGCGCCCATCATCTTGGCGAACTGCAGCGCAAACACAGACACCCCACCGGTACCCAGCGTGAGCACGGTATCGCCTGCTTTTAAGCCACCGTTAATAACCAGTGCCCGCCATGCTGTTAAGCCTGCGGTGGTTAAAGTGGCCGCTTCAGCATGGGTATAGCCCTTCGGTGCGAGGGTAAACCAGTTGGTTGGGCGAACGACCTGTTCGCGAGCGTAACCATCCTGACCGTCACCGGGCGTGGTGCTAAAGTTATCAATAGGGGCGGGGCCAGTCAGCCATTCAGGGAAGAAGGTTGACACCACATGATCGCCAACCTTGAACTCGCTGACACCCTCACCGACAGCATCCACGACACCAGCGCCATCAGCCATGGGAATGCGCTGGTCTTCGGTTGGGATTGCCCCGACAACCACTGCATAATCGTGATAGTTCAGGGAGCAGGCATGAATGCGTACCCGTATTTCGCCATTCTCCGGCTCGCCGGGCTCCGCGCTATCGTTAAGGCTGAGGTGTCCCAGGCCGCCGGGGCTTGAAAGGGTAATGCTTTTCATATTAGTGGCCTTTGATGGTTGCTGCGAGTCTAGTCGTTGTGCCCGAAGCTTACTGAAGTCTTTTGGTAAATGATAATGAACAACCTGTACTGCGAGAGCCAGCAGAGGATTTTCTTATGTACGCTCGTTAAATGGGTTAAACGACATCGTATTTTCCACCATCTACTATATATCCCGCTCGATAACCGTGCTAAAACCATTTCCCCCCGACAGCAACCTGCGTTTATAGGCTCGGGCACATCGTTTTTACCCATCAGAGATAGCAGCATGTCCGACAAGTTCTTTTTTAAAGGCAGGCAGGATGCCCGTCAGCACCATACGGCGCGCGGCGGTTTTCAAATTAATGCCAGCAAAAAGCCGGGTAGTAAGAAGTTCCCGTTAACGTTGGTTGTTACCAGTGAAGCACGAAAGCAAGAAGTTGAAGTTCTCGTAGCCGAAGCAGATCTGTTCGCCAGCATTACGGTAGACGCAAGTGCGGATGCGGTTGAATCCATTGGTGAGCTAACGACGATTCTAAACAAGGGTGTAACCGTAACGCAGGCCAAAGTACCTGCCCGAAACGATCCTTGCAGTTGCGGCAGCGGTGTTAAATTCAAAAAGTGCTGCGGTTAAGCCGCGGGGATAGTGTATGCGCGTTTGTGGTGTTGAATTAACCGGCAGCGATGCCGTGGTGTGTTTGCTGAACCTGGATCAGGGGCATTTCAGTCTGCCAGACAGTAAGGTTCGTAAGTTAAGTCTGAAGAAAAATCACACCCGTGGCGATCTTCAGGAGTTTCAGGTGTTGTTCGTGGAGTTTCTGGTGGGGCACGGCGTTAATAAAGTGGCTATTAAAGAGCGTATGCCAAAAGGCAAGTTCGCTGGCGGTGCCATCAGCTTCAAGTTAGAGGCAGCTATTCAATTAATGACCGGTGCTGACATTGAGGTTGTTTTGCTTCCGCCTGCACTGATTAAATCGACGCTCTCATCGAACCCTTTGCCTGTTCCGTTTGCAGACACCGGTTTGAAGATTTTTCAGGAAACCGCGTTTACCGCGGCTTATGTGGGGCATATGGCAAAGTAGCGCCTGCAATGTTCAGGTTCACGTGTTCACTTTGAGGAATTAAAACGCTTTATGCGATCTGTAGTACTTCTTGATGGTGGCCTCGGCCAGGAAATTTACCGGCGTGCTGCGAATGTCAGTTCGCCGCTATGGTCGGTTGCGGTCATGCACGAGCAGCCAGACGTGGTTACCGCAGTACACGCTGACTTCATCCGCGCTGGTGCCAAAACGTTATCGCTGAACACTTACACCGCTACGCCATCCCGTTTACGGCGGCACGGCCAGTTGGAACAATTGGCGGCTATTCACCAACACGCTTTCGAGTTGCTGGGGCAAGCTTTAAAAGCCACCGGTGCAGATGTGGATATTGCCGGTTGCCTGCCGCCCCTAGCCGGAAGTTATCAGGGCCAGCCGGCGCGTTCGTTTGAAGATTTGCGGGGTGAATACGCGCTGCTGGTAAAGCAGCAAGCCGCTGCAGACGTGCTGTTGATTGAAACAATGACCAATACCCTGGAAGCCTGTGCGGCCTGCGCCGCCGCGAGCGAGTTGGGCAAGCCTTATGGTGTCGCGTTCCGCCTTGAGGCAGACGGAAAGTTAATGTCTGGTGAAATCCTGGCTGAGGCGGTTTCCGCAGTTTCACCATACTCGCCCACGGCGATAATGTTGAACTGCTGTGATCCCGAGTTAATTTCTGCTGCAATGCCCGAGCTGGTTAGGTTGTACCCGTGCGTCGGAGGTTATGCCAACGCTTTCAAGTCTGTGGATGCCCTGGCGCAGGGTGGTTCGGTGGATGCACTGGAGGCGCGGGAAGATATTTCCCCGCAGGCCTATGTGGCCCATGTGCGCCAGTGGCTGGCTGACGGGGCGACGGTTATTGGCGGCTGCTGCGAGATTACACCGGAGCACGTCCGGCACATCGTGGCGGCCCTTGCCGACGACTATCAGTTTATTCGGTTCTCCCAGCAGCCTGTGTCAAACTCCTGAGCAAGAAAACTCGAATCCAAATCGTTAAACTGATGGAATTCTTATGAGCAGCAATGAATTAACCGACGTGCTCGAAATGAACGGCGAAGAGCGCTACGACTACTTTTTGAGCGCCGTGCTTGAAGAGCGGGATATCTGGATACTGATTAATGCCGACAACCGTTTTCTGAAACTTGTTTCAGAAGATGAGGGCGTGGCGCACATGCCGGTGTGGCCTAGCGCCGAGTTCGCCGCGGAATATGCCAAAGGCTCAGACGATTTGACCCCGAAAAGCATTTCCCTGCCAGACTTTTTCAAAAAATGGGTGCCGGGCTTGACCAAAGATAAACTGGAAGTGGGCGTGTTCCCCGGCGCGGAAGGTACTTTGTGGATAACCTCGCCGGAAGAACTAAAACGCGATCTGCAAGAAGAGATGTCGAGCTTTTAGCGAAGCGATTCGGCTATTTTGAGCCTGTTAGCTGACTAACTACTTATTTGTTGTTGCCGGATTTTCCCTCAAGTTTAGCGCAGGCCTTCCCCAATTTCCGAAAGGAAGGCTCGGATTTTTGTTACCCGTCGCACGATCTTCAATCACCAACAGTCATTTGCCAGGAAGCACAGCCTTTATCGCCGGAGAAGTTTCTTCTCGGGCTAGTGATGGTATCTCAACAAAAAAATGTATAGGCTTCTGATGTCTTAAGACAAGCCGGTTTTCGGAGTAAAACCGGTGTTCACCCAAGGAAGGAATATCTCATGAGCAACCTCATGGTCGCCTGCGTTGGCGACACCCACGTTTGCCCCATCCCCGGCCACGGCAGCAGTCCCATTATTGCGAACGGCGCGACCGCAAGCGTGGATGGCGTACCCATCGCCCGGGTGGGCGATGCCTGCGGCTGCGGTGCCGTGATCGTTCAGGGCTATCCACTGGCCCTGCTGGACGGCCGCCCCCTTGCCCACATGGGCAGCCCTACCTCCCACGGTGGCCAGATCATCACCGGCAAACCCCGTGTCCTATTAGGCGTAGCCACCTTCACGGCACCGGTGGTGGATTTCGCCAAGGCTGGCGCCTTGAACAGCCAGGGCCAACTGACCCCGGAAGCTGAACAGGCGCTGAACAAAGACCCTTTCGGCTTTGTTGAGTGGGCCAAAGCCAAAGGCGCACTGGTAGACGAAGGCCTGGAAGGTGCGACCCCGGAAGAAATCGAAGCTTCGAAGCGCTATTCAGAAGGCCGGTCTGACCTGCGTGCCAAAGTGACCGTTGAAGCCGGCGTGTTCTTCGACGGCACCGGCAACAGCATCGGTAACACCGGTGCCTTTGAGCGAAAAGTAGATGAATGCTTGACCGCTCAGGCAGCAGGAGCCATCAGTGAGGAAACCTGCAGCGCTGAAATCTCGCAACTGATGGAGGGGAGCTATCTTAATGCTGAGACCAATGTGGCAAAGCTCCACACGCTCTATCAACCCTTGTCCACCGACACGGTCACCGTAGAGAATCACCGTATTCCCGTATACGTCTCGGGCGTTGGCACCAAATCCGGTAAAGAGGACGATGTCTGGGCCATGGGGACTGGCATGGGGGAGCGAGGCGTTCTCGCCAAAATCGAATCAGGCTGTAAGAATTTAGCCGAAGAAATATATAAGAATGCGGGTACTCGGATAGATAACCTTGTTTTGGATGTTTTCGGCTTTAGCCGGGGCGCGGCCACCGCCCGGCATTTTGTGAACGAAGTGCAGGATGGCGTTGGTGGTGCGTTGGGCCAAGCATTTCAGGAGCAGGGCATTGCCTGGCCAAAAAACGTCACCATTCGTTTCTTGGGGCTGTTTGATACCGTCGCAGCAGTTGTAGACGTGCGGAGTGGCGACTTTTCAGCTCACAATGCCAACAATGGTGACGTGCGTGTAAATATCACCCCCGACGCGGCTCAGAGAGCCGTACACCTGACCGCCCGGGACGAATGGCGTTACAACTTCTCTCTCAACAGCCTGCGCGGGCCGGATGGCAGCCTGCCGGGTCATTTTAACGAGTGGGTACTGCCCGGGGCGCACTCCGACATTGGCGGTGGCTACCCCGAAAATTTCCACGAACACATTAAAGTAGTCCAGTCCCGTAAGTTCCTCGGCCGCCACCCCAGAGAAAGCTATGAGTACGCAACAGTACTGATGGAGCGCAGGCAGTTGATTGATCAAGGTTGGCTGGGGCCAAATAACCCTGAAGCCACGTTAACGGTTGAAGAAGCTTACCGGCGGAGGCTAAAAGAAGGCGAAGTCGAATTGCAGTTCCAACTCTGGCTGGACCGGCGAGTACAGACCGAATATTCCCGTGTGGCCCTGCGGCAAATGTACCGGCTGGCAAAAGATGCGGGTGTGCCACTGAATACCGTGAAACCAACAGATATCGGTTTTTCATTATCTGACGAACTCCAACCCATCGCCACCCAGATCACTCGTCACATCAACGAAGGTCATCCACTGCAATTAATGCCCAAAGAAGAAGCCTTACTTCGCCAACGCTACATTCATCACTCAGCCCATTATCAGACCGCCGGACCACTTTTTCCATTCAAACCCGCACCCGGTGGCGTGCGGGACATACATCCAAACAGGGGGCTCAAATGATGAAAAGGTTCGTGATGTTTGCAACGATACTCTTTATGAGTGCGTTGTCGGGCGGCTGCTCCGTAGCGAGCACTCCCAAATGGGATCGCCCTGTAACGTACGGCGTTCGAGTAGCTGTCCCACGTCATTACGACGCCTGGGTCAAAAGATTACGGTTTGAAGCGACAGGTGAGCGAGCCTGGTGGTGGCCGGTTGGCATCACTAGCTGTTGCTGGAAAAGCCGAGGAACGGGGGGGGAGAATTGGAGCCCATGCCCGATTATATCCACGTAACATGGTATTCCTTTGCCGAACAGCAATCCTATACCCGGCTGATCCACATTCCTGACCCGGATGCCTTGCGCGAGCGCATGGAACAACCCGCGCCCGTGCATAAGTGGGGCAAACTACATAACTTGCCTCGATATGACTTGGTTCTGGGGCTCGCCCCCGGGGGCACGGTTGTCCTATGGATTATGAATTGGGGTGAAACCGCCATCGAAGTGGGGCGTTATAAGGCGGTTCCTTTTAACAATAATGACAGATACGAGGGTGCCCTGGAGTCTTATATGGAACGTGAGGGTGATTACCTAAAAGAACACGGCCTTCAACTTGACCGATGGTAAAGATGGTTTTCTACCGGTGCGCGTGGGTACTGCTCGGTGCCCACTTCCACATTGTGGAGGCTACCCCACAAGTTCCGCGGCTACCATCCCAGAGACAGTTATGAGTTCGCAAAGGTACTGATGGAGCGCAGGCAGATGAGTGATCAAGGTTGGCTGGGGCCAAATAACCCTGAAGCCACGTTAACGGTTGAAGAAGCCTACCGGCGTCGATTGAAAGAAGGCGAAGTCGAATTGCAGTTCCAACTCTGGCTGGACCGGCGAGTACAGGCCGAGTATTCCCGTGTAGCCCTGCGGCAAATGTATCGGTTGGCAAAAGATGCGGGTGTGCCACTGAATACCGTGAAACCAACAGATATCGGTTTTTCATTATCTGACGAACTCCAACCCATCGCCACCCAGATCACCCATCACATCAACGAAGGTCATCCACTGCAATTAATGCCCAAAGAAGAAGCCTTACTTCGCCAACGCTACATTCATCACTCGGCCCATTATCAGACCGCCGGACCACTTTTTCCATTCAAACCCGCACCCGGTGGCATGCGGAACATCCATCCAAACAGGGGACTCAAATGATCAGAAAGCTCGTAATGCTTGCAACAGTACTCTGCACAAGTGCCCTGTCAGGTGGCTGCACTCTAGCGGGCACTCCCAAATGGGATTACCCGGTTACGTACGATGTTCGAGTGGCTGTCCCACGCCATTATGATGCTTGGGTCAAGCGGTTGCAGTTTGAGGCGACAGGTGAGAGAGCCTGGTGGTGGCCGGTGGGCATCACCAGTTGTTGCTGGAAAGGTCTAGGGAGAGGGGGAGGCGAACTGGACCCCATGCCCGACTACATTCATGTTACGTGGTTTTCTCTCGCTGAACAGCAATCCTATACCTGGCTTATCCACATCCCCGACCCGGAAGCCTTGCGTGAGCGAATGGAGCAGCCAGCACCTGTATACAAGTGGGGAAAACTACACAACTTACCCCGATACAATTTGGTTCTGGGGCTTGCTCCTGGTGGCACAGTCGTCCTATGGATTATGAATTGGGGTGAGACCGCTATTGAGGTGGGGCGTTATCAAGCGGTGCCGTTTGACGATGATGCCAGATACGAGGGTGCCCTAGAGTCCTATATGGAACGTGAGGGTGACTACCTGAAAGAACATGGCATACCTTATGAGCGTTGGGAATAGTCTTGAAACTGTTTGTCGCCAGCTTTTCAGTGACATGCGGAATTCACTCTAGAGACAGCTATGAGTACACAAGAATCCTGATGGACCGTAAGCGGATAGCACCAGCGAAGGCTGGTTGGGGCTATACAATCCTGGAGCCACGCTAATCTTGAAAGAAGCCTACCGGCGTCGATTGAAAGAAGGCGAAGTCGAATTGCAGTTCAAACTCTGGCTAGACCGAAGAGTACAAGCCGAGTATTCACGTGTAGCCCTGCGGCAAATGTATCGGTTGGCGAAAGATGCGGGTGTGCCACTGAATACCGTGAAACCAACAGATATCGGTTTTTCATTATCTGACGAACTCCAACCCATCGCCACCCAGATCACTCGTCACATCAACGAAGGTCATCCACTGCAATTAATGCCCAAAGAAGAAGCCTTACTTCGCCAACGCTACATTCATCACTCAGCCCATTATCAGACCGCCGGACCACTTTTTCCATTCAAACCCGCACCCGGTGGCGTGCGGGACATACATCCAAACAGGGGGCTCAAATGATGAAAAGGTTCGTGATGTTTGCAACGATACTCTTTATGAGTGCGTTGTCGGGCGGCTGCTCCGTAGCGAGCACTCCCAAATGGGATCGCCCTGTAACGTACGGCGTTCGAGTAGCTGTCCCACGTCATTACGACGCCTGGGTCAAAAGATTACGGTTTGAAGCGACAGGTGAGCGAGCCTGGTGGTGGCCGGTAGGCATCACTAGCTGTTGCTGGAAAAGCCGAGGAACGGGGGGGGGAGAATTGGAGCCCATGCCCGATTATATCCACGTAACATGGTATTCCTTAGCCGAACAACAGTCCTATACCCGGCTGATCCACATCCCTGACCCGGATGCCTTGCGCGAGCGCATGGAACAACCCGCGCCCGTGCATAAGTGGGGCAAACTACATAACTTGCCTCGATATGACTTGGTTCTCGGGCTCGCCCCCGGGGGCACGGTTGTCCTATGGATTATGAATTGGGGTGAGACCGCCATCGAAGTGGGACGCTATAAAGCAGTCAAAATAGACACTCACCCTGAGTATTATGAGAAGAGAACTCAACGCTATTTATCGGATAATGGCTCCTATCTCAAACAGCACGGTCTTCAGCTTGACCGTTGGTAAAAATCATTGGCCAACGAGTTACAGGAGGATTAGACCTTTTATCACCACACATCTTTGGGTTTCCACCTGCTCCCAACACAATGACGGCCAGCAGCAGATTGCAAACAAGCATCGTACGGTTCGGCTCGCGGGTGGTGACACCACATATTTCCAGCCCACATTCAATGTTTAACTCGATGCCTGTGACATAGTTTGACTCATCAGGTGCGAGGCAAAGGGCGGCGTAAGTTACGTCTGCGGCTTTGCCATCGAGTCGATATATAAGGTGGCCCTGTGTTTACTAAGCTGTGGTCACGTACTTCAAAACCTCAACCACCTGTTCAGGCGTCTGTGCCCACGCCATGGCGGCGGAGTCCACTTCTTTCAGCGGGTGGACAATGTCGTTGCCGTGCAGGGTAATGTAAGGCGTGCCCATGGCGGCGCAGAACCCGGCGTCAAAGGCGGCGTTCCACTGTTTGTACTTGTCACCGAAGCGAATCACTGCAAGGTCGCACTGCTCCAGCATCGTCTTGGTGCGAATACCGTTCACCTTGGATGACTGGTGATCGCGCCAAAACGCCACATCGGGCTTGCCCAGCATATCGCCCGCCGCATCGCTGGCTTCGTGATGGGTGACTGGGGCGGTGAATTCCACGGGCAGGCCGGCCGCTTCTGCGCCCGCCTGAATTTGTTCGCGCCAGTCTGTATGAATTTCGCCAGAAAGATAGACAGTCCAGATCATCGGGTTCTCCTGAGGTAATAATTGAGCAGATTAACTGCGGTACCAATAAACGCGGATTTATCATACGTTAGCGGGCAGAGGAATTCATGGCCCAAGAATCTCTATCTCCCGCGCCCAGCGCTGCATAAATAACCGGCGCCTTAAGGGATCATCAAACGCCAGTAGTGACGCGTTAATGGGAATGGGGTAAAGCCGTTCGCCAATCTGGTCGCGCAGGCGTTGGGCGGTGTAGGGCCCAGTGACTTCTGGCAGTACGCTAAACAGTGGGGTGTCGCCGGCAAGCACGCGTTGGCCTTCGGCGCCAAGCAAGAAGTTCATGAAGGTTTTTGCGGCCTCTGCATGGGGCGCGTTCCGGTGCACAAAGGCCATGCGCATCATCACCAGGGCGTAATCCTGGGGAATCTGCACGATCAGCTCCGGGTGGCTACGAGCCCATTGCAGAGCATAGGACCCCAGCAGGTTATAGCCCAACCAATAGGGGCCATCGGTGAGTCCGTCAAGCATGGCCTGGGTGTTGTTTTCCAAGCTCATATCGGCTGCGCCCATGGCAGCAACCAAATCCCAGAATCGGGGTGAGTAGCGGGCGTCTTGTTGGAACAGCATCAAGCCGATACCGCTGCCGGTAGGCGAATAAGTGGTGACCCTCCCGCGCAGTAAGTCCTGATGAGTGCTGAGCAGTTTGTGCACATCTGCGTGGGTGGTTGGTGGCATCATGTGGCGCGCCAGTTCAAGCCTGTACACGGTCACTATGGGTTCGAAGGTAAAACCAAACACTTCGTTGCGCCATTTGGCCCAGGCCGGCCAATTGCGTGCGGCGTCGCTGTCCAGCGGTTGCGCCAAGCCTTGGTTCACCAGAGCCATTTGCCAGGGCATGGCGGAGCTGATTACTACGTCAGGCGCCGGGTCGGCATTTTGAGCCCGCTGGTTGACCTCCAGGGTAGAGCGGTCGTAATAGGTCAAGGCGATATCCGGGTGTGCCTGTTCAAACGCTTCGAGCAGAGGGGTGAAAATTTTCAGATCCAGGGCGGCTTCGATAATGAGCGGTGTTGGGTTTTGTGCGGTTGCTACGATGGGCAGCAGGCACAGCAGAATTATGCCTGCGCGCAGGTATGGTGTCATTTCAGGTTTGCTCTGATTGCGAATGTTGCTGCGTGGATGACAGCACAGGGAACTGAACGCCAATCCACAAACCCTGGCTAGGTTCGCTGCGCATCTGCAGGGTTGCGTTGTGGGCTTGTGCGATGGAATCCACAATGGCCAAGCCCAGGCCGGAGCCTGCGGTGTCTTGGCGCCCGCCGCGTTCGAAGGGCTGGTGTAGTCGTTCAAGCAAGGCATTGCTAACGCCGGAGCCGGAGTCCTGAATGCTCAGTGTTATCAAACCTGCAGACTGCTTCAGGCCTAGCGTGATTTCACTGCCGGCGGGGGTGTAGAGAAGAGCGTTATCGATCAAATTGCCGATCATTTCCCGCAGCGACCAGGGTTCGCCCGAAATAACAAGCGGACTGTCTGGCATTACGGCCAGACCCAAGTCATGATTTTGTGCGGTATCGCGCTCCGCCCATTCCATCACGGTCTCGCGCAGCAGGTCGGTCAGGTTGAGCCTGGCGTGTATTTCGCCCGTGCCGTGGCGCAGGCGTGCCAGACTCAACAGCTGACCAGCCAGTCGGCTGGTGCGTTCGCTGCTGTCGTGAACGGTTTGCAGCGCTTGGCGCCAGTCTTCCGGCTTGTTGCTCAGCAGTGCCAGCTCGCTGACGCTCTGCAGGCCCGCTAATGGGGTTTTCAGCTGGTGGCTGGCGTCTGCGGTAAATCGCAGTAAGGTATTGCGGCCCTGGCGCTGGCGTTCAAACAGTGCGTTCAATGTTTCCACCAATTCGTAGAGTTCGCCAGGCACTTGCGCGCCCACGGGGCTGACATCGTTGGCATTGCGCTGGAGCAGAGTTCGTCTCAGGCGACGCACAGGTTGTAACGCCATGCGAATGGCCAATATGGACAGCAGTGCAGTCAGGGCAACCATAGCCAAAAAGCGGGTCAGGGTGCCTAGAAAGAGCTCTTTGGCCAGCGCCTCGCGGCCCGACATGGTGTGGCCCACCCAGATCTGCACCGGTTCGCTGGATTCCCAGCCTGCGGATCTGAGTTCCCGACCGTATAGGCGAATGCGTACACCACGGTTCTGGGCGAATTTCCACATGGGGTTCGTGCTGAAGGCGTCACCCAGGCTCTTTGCCATTGCGCGATTCAGATTACCCGTTATCTGCTGGCCTGCGGCGTTCAAGAGAGTGTAGAACACCCGTTCTTGATGATCGGTGGCCAGAATCTGGAGTGCAGCGGCGGGTATTTCCACTATCGGTTCGCCATCTTGCCATTGTACGGCTTCGGCGATGGTCAGGCTTGCAGCCTGCAACTGGCTGTCATAGGCCCGGCCAGCGGCACGCTGAGCGCTGGTGTAGGCTTCAATCAACAGGAAAGTTCCCAAAAGACCCACGGCAGCCAACAACCAGCCGGCCAGGCGTTGCTTAAGCGTGCCGTCAATCACGATCACTCTGGGTCGTCCTCCAGCCGGTAGCCAAGCCCGCGCAGAGTGCGAATACGCACACCACTTCCACTTAAGCGCTTACGTAGACGGCTGATATAAACCTCCAGGGCATTGGGCCCGACTTCGCCGAATCCGAACAGTCGGTCAATTAACTGTTCCCGTGGCGCAATGCGCTCGGCGTGCAGCAGCAGCCCTTCCATCAGCCCCAGTTCTCTGCGCGGTAAGTCTAGGCGTTCGCCGTGTAGGGTCACGTCGCCTGATTTTTGATCAAAACACAGCGGCCCAAAGCGCAGGCGGTTGTCGGTGCGCTGTTGGCTGCGGCGCATCAGAGCGCGCACCCGCGCCTGCAATTCTGGAAGCGAGAAAGGTTTGGTCAGGTAATCGTCGGCGCCGGCGTCTAGTCCCTGTACGCGCTCGGCCACCCCATCGCGGGCAGTCAGAATCAACACGGGCGTGGCGTTGCCGCGGTTGCGAATTTCCGTTAGCAGCGCCAACCCACTGCCATCGGGCAGGCCCAAGTCTAATACCACCAAATCAAACTGGCTGTGGGCCAGAGCCGTGCGGGCCTCACCT
This sequence comes from Marinobacter sp. M1C, assembly GCF_023314135.1. NCBI lineage: Bacteria > Pseudomonadati > Pseudomonadota > Gammaproteobacteria > Pseudomonadales > Marinobacteraceae > Marinobacter > Marinobacter sp. M1C. The sequence goes on along the minus strand of NZ_CP092289.1, from coordinate 3,347,645 downwards.
AAACGATGAAACACCTCAACCGTATTGCCCAGCGGCGCCAGGCTCTGGGTCAGGGAAACGGCAATCAGCGGGTCGTCTTCGACGATAAGCAGGCGCATTGGGACGGTGTCTCATATTGGGTGAGAGTGACAACGATAATTATAGAGGTCTGACAGGTTGATGACAGGTTAGGTCTCTAGTATCAGTAGCGTCACAAACAATAGTAACCGCAAGAAGGTGCAGTCTCACCCTTGTGGACAACAAAGACACGGGAGTCTTTTATGAAACTCAATTCCGTTTTTCTGCGCTGGTCGGCCCCGCTTGTTATGGGCGCGGCTTTGGTTTCTGGCAATGCCGCTGCCCAATCCGGCGCCACCGAGTGCATCGCTCCGGCCAAACCTGGCGGTGGTTACGATTTGACCTGCCGCCTTGCGGCCAACGGCCTGCAAGACACAAACCTGATTGATCGCCCGATGATGGTCAGCTATATGCCCGGCGGTATCGGCGCGGTTGCTTACAACCACGTTAACGGCATTCGTAGAGACGACCCCAGCCTGATTGTGGCTGCCAGTACCGGTGCTGCAGTAAATCTGGCACTGGGCAAGTTCGGCAAGTACGACGGTGGCGAAGTTCGTTGGTTGGGTGCGCTGGGCGCGGATTACGGAGCCATTGTGGTTAGAGCCGACGCGCCTTGGCAAAATCTCGACGAGCTGATGAAAGATCTCAAAAAAGGCCCCAGCGAAATTGTATTCGGTGCGGGTGGCACCGTAGGCAGTCAGGACTGGATGAAAGCAGCTCTGATAGCCAAGGCCACCGATATTTCACCCCGCGACCTGCGCTACGTAGCCTTTGAAGGCGGCGGTGAGTCACTGGCTGCTCTGCTGGGTGGACATATCAAAGTGTTCACCGGCGATCTTTCCGAGCTGCGCCCGCATCTGGACAGCGGCAAGATACGCGTGCTGGCGGCACTGTCTGACGAGCGCGTGGGCGGTCCTTACGCCGACATCCCCACCGCCATTGAGCAGGGCTATGATGTTGAATGGCCCATTTGGCGCGGTTACTACATGGGCCCGGACGTCAGCGACGAGGCCTACAACGCTTGGGTAGACCTTTTCAAAGAACTGTCTGAAAAAGAGAAGTTTGGCGAACTGCGTGCAGCCCGTGGCCTGTTCCCGATGGCGCGCTTCGGCGAAGACTTCGACACCTACGTGAAACAGCAAGTTACACAGTTCAAGCAGCTGGCTAAAGAGGTAGGGCTGACAAAATGAGAATCGCCGCCGACCGGATTTTAGGGATTGCCCTGATTGGTCTGGCGGCGCTGGCTGCTTTTAACGCGTCGCAGTTCGAGGTTTTGTTCAGCTACGAACCGGTAGGGCCCAAGGCCTTCCCGATTCTGTTGGCGGCCATTCTGGCCAGCTTGTCGCTGGTGCTGGTGTTTCGTCCCGGCAAAAACGGCGAATGGCCAGACAAACACGTTGCGTTAAGGCTGCTTGCGGTGCTGGTTGTTCTGCTGGTGTACGCCATGCTGTTTACCCGCCTGGGCTTCATGATAACCACTTTTGTGATGGTGCTGCTTCTGGCACTTTTGTTCGAGGCGCCCTGGAAAAAGGCGTTGGTCACAGGTGTGTGTCTGGCGGTGGGTAGCTACTACCTGTTCACTAAGGGGCTGGGTATTTCTTTGCCAACCGGTCTTTGGCTGCCCAAATTTAACTGAGGCCCGCGCCATGTTTGATTTTCTGATTCAAGGTTTTGATGTCGCGCTTACGCCCCTGAACCTGGGGCTGGCGTTTATGGGTGCCTTGCTGGGCACTCTGTTTGGCGCTTTGCCGGGCATTGGACCGATCAACGGCATCGCGATTCTGATGCCGCTGGCCTACACGCTGGGCTTGCCGGCGGAATCTGCGCTTATTCTGCTAGCGGGCGTGTACACCGGCGCCGAGTACGGTGGCCGCATGTCCAGTATTCTGCTCAACGTACCCGGCGATGCCGGCGCGGTAATGACCACACTGGATGGTTATCCACTGGCGAAAAAAGGCCTGGCCGGGCCGGCGCTGGGGCTCTCTGCCGTTAGCTCGTTTGTGGGCGCGACCGTTGCTATTATTGGCCTGACGCTGTTTGCGCCCATGCTGGCGGAAGTGGCGGTGCTGTTTGGCCCCGCTGAATTCTTCGGGTTGATGGTGTTCGCCTTTGCGTCTATGTCCGTGATGATGGGTAATGACCCGGTCAAAACCGGCATTGGTGCTGTTCTGGGTGTGCTGGTGGCTATGATTGGTGTTGATTCCGGCACCGGTGTTATGCGCTTCACCCTGGATATGCCAGAGCTTTACGACGGCGTCGACTTTGTGGTGATGATCATAGGCCTGTTCGCCATCAGTGAGATTTTGCTGATGCTGGAGCACGCTCACAGCAAAAAAGCGGAAGACGACATGCCACCGGTGGGCCGGGTGATGGTTCACGTGAAAGAGATTATGTACTGCAAATGGGCAATGCTCCGCAGCAGCATTATCGGCTTTATTGTGGGCGTACTGCCAGGGACCGGCGCCTCTGTCGCCAGCGCGGTCGCCTACACCACTGAAAAACGGTTGTCAGACAAAGACAATACCTTTGGCACCGGCGATATGCGCGGCCTGGCCGCTCCGGAAGCAGGCAACAACGCTGCAGCTGTAGGTTCTTTTGTGCCAATGCTGACTCTGGGTATTCCTGGTTCCGGCACCACCGCCGTGCTGTTGGGTGCGCTGATGCTGTACAACATCACCCCGGGGCCTATGATGTTCACCGAACGCCCGGAGGTGGCCGGTGGCCTGATTGCTTCCCTATACATCGGTAACATCGTGCTGTTGTTGTTGAACCTACCGCTGGCCGGCCTGTTTGCAAAAGTTCTGACCATTCCACGCTGGGCGCTGGTTCCAGGCATAGCCATTCTGGCATTTGTGGGGGTGTACCAGTTGCACTCAAGCTTGACCGCGATCTACATGATGTTGGTGATTGGGGTGGTGGGCTTCGCACTGCGCAAGCTAGGGTTCTCGCTTGCGCCGATCATTTTGGGGTACGTGCTCGGGGGCCTGATGGAAGACAATCTGCGTCGTGCGTTGTCCATCAGCGGTGGTGATATGAACATTCTGTGGCAGTCTGGTATCTCTATTGGGTTGTGGATCGCGGCGGCGTTATTGGTGACGATGCCGTTGATTATGGCAAAACTGCTGCCCGGCAAGTCGCTGACTCATGCCTAAATACGAATAAAGTGAAAAGAGCAGAGAGAGCGGCGAAAGTGGTGGAAAAAGCAAGAACGGTAAGCGCCATGAAACGCGGGTGCTTGAATGCGGCCAGGCGGTTGCCAACGATGTTATTGGGCGTTTTCGGCGGTGGTGTGGCTTACGTCATCCATATGCCGTTGCCCTGGCTGCTGGGTTCGCTGATTGTTACCACGGTGCTGAGCCTCGGTGGTATGCGGCTACAAGCCCCCACCACCATGCGCAAAGCGGTTCTGGTGGTAATCGGCGTGATGCTGGGCACCGCGTTTACCGCGGATATGAGCGGCGATATCAGGTTGTGGGCCGCCAGCCTTGGCATCATGCTGGTTAGTACGGCAATTATGATGGCAGTGTCTGTGTGGATGAGCCGGCGCATAGCCGGTAATTCCATCGACACAGCGGCTTATGCCGGCATGCCCGGCGGTGTTTCTACGGTGATTTTGATGGCGTCTGAAACCAGCGCTGACCTGCGCGTCGTGGGGCTTACCCACGCCATGCGTATTTTGGTGCTGTTACTGGCAATTCCCCCCTTATTGCAAATTATTGGTCACGTTAGCCTGCAAGCGCCGGTTATGTCGCTGGCCCAGTGGTTTAGCTTTCCCGATTTTATAGACACCTTGTGGCTGATTGGCGCGGGTTTAGTTGGCTTCTGGCTGGGGCGTCTGCTGCGCTTGCCCAACCCGCTGCTGTTCGGGCCAGTTATAGCGTCCGCGGCACTGCACATCACTGGCATCAGCGACGCCAGCGTACCGCCGTTTATTGTGGCTTTCGCCCAAGTGTTGATTGGCGTTTCTGTAGGTGTTCGCTTTGGCGGCACCTCGTTGAAGGAGGTGGGATTTAACCTGTTGATTGCATTCGTGCAGGCGCTGGTGTTGCTGCTGATCGCCTTTGCTGCCGCTTGGGTGGCCTACGCGCTGACGGGCTATTCGGCCGCTGCTGCGCTGTTGGCGTACATGCCTGGCGGGGCGCCTGAGTTGAGCCTGGTCGCTTTGTCGCTGGGTATCGAGCCGGCCTTTGTCACTTCTCACCATTTGTTGCGCATTACCGTGCTGATTCTTCTGACGCCAATGCTGGTCGCCTGGATGAAACGCCTGCACCGCTAAACCGGTTAGCTGCGGCAACTCACTTGCAATTTTCCCGTTTGGGCCGATGATAGATAGTAGGATAACCATCTTTGAGCCGCTGCGAGCCGCTGTGCGCCGATATGAGGAAAGCCATGGATTTCAAAGATTATTACGCCGTGCTCGGTGTGAGCGAGTCTGCCTCTCCCGAAGACGTTAAAAAGTCCTATCGCAAACTGGCGCGGAAATATCATCCGGACGTGAGCAAGGAAGACAACGCCGATGAGATGTTCAAAAATGTCGGCGAAGCCTATGAAGTTCTGAAAGACCCGGAAAAACGCACCGAATACGACCAGTTGCGCAAGTACGGCGCGCAACCTGACGGTTCATTCCAGCCACCCCCTGGCTGGCAGAGTGAATCCGGTTTTGGCCGCGGTGGCTACACCGAAGCCGATGCCAGCCAGTTCAGTGACTTTTTCGAGCAGATGTTTGGCCGTGGCCAGCAGGCCGGTGGCGGCGGTTTTCGTCAGAACACGCGCATGCGCGGTGAAGACATTCATGCCCGCCTGGCGCTATTTCTGGAAGAAGCCTACAACGGTTGCGACAAACAGGTGTCGTTCGTTGTGCACAGCGCAGACGAGCATGGCCGGGTTGCGGCGCGGCAGAAAACCCTCAAGGTCAAAATCCCCGCTGGCATGCGCGAGGGCCAGCACATTCGCCTGAAAGGCCAGGGTTCGCCCGGCGTGGGTGGTGCCAGCGCCGGGGACCTGTTTATTGAGATGGAACTGGCGCCTCATCCGCAGTTCACAGTAGAAGGCAACGACGTGCTGATCACTGTGCCTATCAGCCCGTGGGAGGGCGCGTTAGGTGCCAGCATTACAGTGCCGGTAGTCGGTGGTAAGGTGAGCGTGAAGGTACCGAAAGGTTCTTCCAGCGGTCGCAAGCTGCGCCTGAAAGGCAAGGGCTTGCCTGGCAAGCACGTGGGTGACCAGATTGTGACGTTGCTGGTGACGCTACCTGAGGAGCATTCGGAACAAACGCTGGCCATTTACCAACAGCTGGCAGACGCCGAAAAAGACTTCAACCCACGCGCCAAACTGCACGTGTAACCGGAGGTTTGGGATGAGCAGACAAGACCGCATTTTGACTGTAGAAATTACCGATACCGACGGTGGTGTGTTTACATTGCACGAGATTTGCGAACGTGGCGAATGCCACGCAGAATTCGTGATTAAGCTGGTGAACTACGGCATTGTGTCGCCCATTGAAGAGGACCACCCACCGCGGGACTGGCAATTCGATGTAATGGCTTTAACACGCCTACAGCGGGCGCTAAGACTGCAGCAGGATTTGAAACTGAATTTGCCGGGTCTGGCGGTATCGCTCGATTTGCTGGATGAAGTTCAGCAAATGCGTAGGGAAGTAAACCGCCTTAACCAGCGCCTTCGACAGCTATCAGGCGAATAGGCTAAACGTAAGTATTCGGCTCGTGCTGATGACAGCAGCGCCGTTGTTTTGTATTCAGGCGCTCTTTTCGAGCGCTTGAATTTTCGCATACAGGCTCTCTGCCTCTAACATCAGCGTGCTGTGGGTGCGTAAATCCCCATTGCGCTGATAGTGAAGTGCTTTTTCCAACTTGGCCTCGTAAGCTTTTTGCAGCTTTTTCTTCGGATCGCTTTTAAATAATCCCAACATTGAATCTTCCTTAATTAGTAGAATTTTGTGTGTATACGGCAAATACATCGAATCCGATGACTAGGCCGGCACTACAGTTTATGCTCTACTGCTAAGCTTTTAACACGCAACGGAGTTGGTTTTCATGGGTGAAGCAAAACGTCGCCATCACAGCGGTTCCGCTGGGGCTCATAAACCGTCCAGCAAGCGCTCTCTGGCCTTGAGTGTTATGACTTTGATTGTCGTCGCCATGTTGATTGGCCTGTTTTTTATAACGTCTGGCCCGTCGCCGGATTCTGATGAACTGCCCGTTGCAAAAGAAGGTACACCGGAGTTTCCAGCTGGGTTGGACCAGTTTGGTGTTTCAGTGGGTGCAGCGGATGCGCCGGTTGTGGTGCGGGAATTTGCGGATTATCAGTGTCCGGCCTGCGCCCGCTTCGCCGACGCTAGCCAACGCTTGAAAAAAGAGTACGTGGAAAGCGGCAAGGTGCGTTTTGTGTACTTTGAGCTGCCGTTATCACAGCACGCCAACGCCATGCCGGCGGCCCAAGCCGCGCGCTGTGCGGGCGACCAGAACGCCTTTTGGCCCATGCACGATGCGTTGTACAGCAATCAGTCGGCCTGGGCGGACGTTTCAGATCCGCAGGCAACGTTTACCCGCTATGCTGGCGACCTTGGGCTGAGTGAAAATCGATTCAGCCGCTGCATGGCCACCGAACTGCACCGCGAGGCCATTGAACAAAGTGCCAAAGTAGCAACGCAGTTGCGAGTGGTCAGCACACCCACTGTGATGGTCGATAACATCGTCCTGACCCGTCCGGGCTGGGGTCAGCTGTCGGCTGTGGTGGAACGCGAACTGGCTGCCAGCCGCTAAATTTCCTGGTGATATCTGGCTGCAGCGCACTGCTGCGGCCACTCCTGACTTGATCCATCGCCTTAATTGGCTAAAATTACTCCCTCTTTGAATACCAGACTATCCTAACCATGCTCCGGATTTACGGTCCGGCCCGCAGGAGATTGCTATGACCGATGTCGTTGTTGTGTGTGCGCTGTATAAGTTCGCTGTTCTGAACGACTACCAGGCCCTTCGCCAGCCGCTGCTGAGCCTGATGCTGGAAAAAGGTGTGCACGGCACATTATTGTTGGCCAGTGAGGGCATGAATGGCACCGTAGCCGGCAGCCGCGACGGCGTTGATGCGGTAAAGGCCTGGATTAACAGCGATGACCGTTTCGCCGGTATTGAGTACAAGGAATCGTTTGTCGGCGAGCAGCCGTTCAAGCGCACCAAGGTCAAGCTGAAGAAAGAAATTGTCACCATGGGCGTTGAAGGTATTGATCCAAAGCGCATCGTGGGCACCTACCTGAATCCCGAGCAGTGGAACGAATTGATTTCCGATCCCGAGGTGGTGCTGGTCGATACCCGCAACCAGTATGAAGTGGAAATCGGCACCTTCAAAAACGCCCTTAACCCCGCCACAGATACGTTTCGCGAATTTCCCGAGTACGTAAGACAGAACCTTGATCCGGCCAAACACAAGAAAATTGCCATGTTCTGCACCGGTGGTATTCGCTGTGAAAAATCGACGGCCTATATGAAAGAGCAGGGCTTTGACGAGGTGTATCACCTCAAAGGTGGCATTTTAAAATACCTGGAAGAGATGCCGGAAGAGAAAAGCTTGTGGGAAGGTGAATGTTTCGTATTTGACGATCGTGTCACGGTCAATCATCGTCTCGAACGTGGCGATTATGACCAGTGCCACGCCTGCCGTCGCCCGATCACTGAAAATGACAAGCTGCGGCCGGAGTACAACAAAGGCGTGAGCTGTCACCAGTGCGCTGGCGTATCAAGCGAGTCCCAAAAGGCACGATTCGCCGAGCGCGAACGGCAAATGCGCCTGGCCGAGGAACGGGGTGAAGTTCACGTAGGGGGCGATGCGGCCCGCGTTGTTGCTGAACGCAAAAAACGCAAGCAGGCCGAGCGTGCACGTCAGGCCAAACTAAGCCTGGAAGGTGAAAAAGCCCGTTCCTGATGGGCTCAACGCTTTTATCCAGCGCAAGCCGTGAGCATCGGAAAAGCCGTTAGCGGTCTGCGGCTTTAAGACCTTCTAGGTCTCGCCTTTTTGGCGGCCAGTGCCAGCGTTTCACCGTAAATTCGACGCACGTCTTTGGCAAACTGCTCGACTGAATAGTCCCTGGCAAAGGCCAGGGCCTGTTCTGCCAATTGTTGGCGCAGCTCATCCTGTTCCAGTAATTGTTGTACTCGCTCGCACCACAGGCCCTGTTTCTCCGGTGTTTTAAAACCGTTGAAGCCTTGGCGTACTACGTCATCAATTCCGCTTGAGCGCACGGCCACTACCGGCAAACCTGCCGCCATGGCCTCCAGAATCACCATGCCCTGGGTTTCTGATTTCGACGCAAACACAAAGATGTCGCCCAATTGATACCAGGTGGCCATAGCCTCTGGCTCAACGCTGCCGGCCAGGGTGATGTGCTGCTGTAAACCCAGACCGTCTATCTTTTGTTGCAGGCGTTCACGCTGATGGCCTTCGCCAATCATGACAAAGTGAAACGCAACGGCGGTTTTGCCGCGCAGTTCATTCAGCCCATCGATCATGAAGTCGATGTTTTTCTCGCTCGACAGTCGCGACACACTCACCAGCACTTTCTCGTTTTTCAGGCCCAATCGTTTGCGCAATTTTTGCACATCGGCGGGGTTCACCGCCTGAAAACGCTCATACTCAATGCCGGTAGGCTGCACGTAAACGGGAGTTTTCACCCCGATCATCCGCAGATATTCTTCAATCGAGTAAGTGGGAACAATCACCGTGTCGCACTTGTTGGCAAAGCGTTTGATCAGCGCGTGGGAAATCAGATTACGAAACAGCATGCCTGGCAGGGGGACAAAGTGCGCGTAATGCTCTAGCCGTGTGTGGTAGGTGTACACCGCGGGTACTTTTAACCGGCGGGCCAGAAACAGCCCGAGCGACCCCAGCCAGAAGGGGTGGTGCAGGTGAATAATGTCTGGCTTGAAAGCCCGCAGGCGTTTGCGAATGCGGCTTAAAAATATATTGGCCAAGCGGAATTCGCGTTTGGAGCCCATGGTGAGCAGCGCTGGTACCCGCAGGACGCTTTCTTCCTGTGCCGGCTGGTTCTGATAACGCGGCGCCACCACCAGCACACTGTCGCCCATGGCTTCCAGTCCCCGGCGCAAACGGGCAATGGATATAGGCACGCCGCCAATAAACGGCAAATAATTGTTGGTGAACATGGCCACCCGTATGGGCTTTTGCAAAAAGGGCGTGGCGTCCAGATCGTAGTCTGGGTAGTAGTTTTTACCAACGAAGATAAGGCCGTAAAGCTTAATAGCGATGGCGGAAAACACAGCTATCAGTAAAAAGAAATTCAGGTAGCCGGTGTAAAACAGCGAATAGATAAAGAACCACAGGCTTTCCAGTTTTTTCAAAAGCGGATGCTGGCCCACTTCCAGCTTTTGCAGCGTGTGGCTGACGTTGCCGTCAGTATCAATTTGCAGCATCAGATAGTGGTAGAAACTGATGTCGTCATTCAATACCAGGCCGCCCGCACCGCCGGTGGTTATAAATAGGGTGCTGTCGATTATTTGCTCGTCGTAAAGGGACAGGTTTGCAGAGATGACCGCGTTTACGTCGTACTTCTTGACGATGTCCAGCAGTGCCTCACGGAATTCCGGTGGCTGTAGATAGTCGTCACTCTGGTCAAAAGGCGCACTTTGGGATGGGTGTAACGGCGGGTCACCGATAAAGATAATGCGGGCCTTGGAGGTGTCTTCGGCCAGCAGTTCATCGAGCCAATGCAGCTGCCATTGCCAAGCGGTTTTGCCGGTACTGTCGAGGAAGATTAACCGGCTGACGCCGGCGCGTACGCTGTAAAAATGCGGGCCGAAATGATCGTAAAAGCGGAAGCTGCCAAAGTTGTCATATTCGTTGTCGCCAAAGGTCATCAACCAGGGGATGTCCAGGTGCCCCAGCGAGCCAAACAACGCCCGGTATTTGTCCTCGCCACCGCCGCTGACCGCATTACCGGCGGACACCATAAAGTCGTATTCGGCCGCGTTTAGCGCCGGCACGATACGTTCCTCAAAAATACCGATGGAGTTATTGATGTTGCCAACCACCGCGAAGCGCAGTGGTTGGTCGTTTGCCAGGGCCTCGCTAATACGCTCTGCCTGCTTGGAATGCAGCGAATTGAAGTCCTTCATAAACAGGTTCAGGTATACTTTGTAGCCCACCAGCAGAACCACCACGGTGAGGCAAAGGTAAAAGAGCCATTTCAGAAGCCGTGGGCGATTCATGGTTCTGCTCGCCGCTGCCGTATTAACTCCTGTTGCATGACCACCAGGCCAATCAGCATACCGAGATAAATGGTCAGAAAACGCCAGGCCACAATCACCAGCAGAAGATGTGAGGGTGCCAGGATCTCGCTGAAAAAACTGCCAAACACGCCTTCTGAAATGCCTGATGCTCCCGGGGTGGGCGAGAAGTACATGATGAAGGTTGTGACCACCACCAAGCCTAGCGTTGTTATATAGTCCACCGTGTAATCCAGGCTGTGGAGCAAAAGGGCCGGAAAGCTGAACAGGCTGAGCAGAAAAACAGCGGTAAATAACACCGACAGCGCAATAAACATTGGCTGGCCGCGCAGATAGTCGCCAAAACTGGCGGAAAACCTCAGCATCTCCCGCTTGGCCTTGAACTGCCAGTGTCGGTGGCCTTCAGCGCTTATCAGCTTCAGGCGCCACAAAGCCGTCAGTAGTTTCGCCAAAGGCGCCATAAGCCACCGTGTGCGCAATAACAGCACCGCGAAAAACCCCAAGTACAGCAAAATGAGGAACGTCAGTGCGATACCCACATTGCCGCTGATTGCGCGTCCCTCCAATGCTTCTAATGACAGCAGAAACACCGGTGTCAGCGAAAAAATAAAGATAACGGCCAACAGAGTGCGGATGGTAGTGGCCGCGGTTGCGGTGCCTATGGGTACGCCGTGCTTGTGCAGATACCAGATTTGGGCAAAACCGCCGCCGGTGGCCATAGGCGTGACGTTTGAGAAAAACAGATTAATAAACACCAGCCGGGCGATGACCGCGGCATTCAGCCGGTGCCCCAGTGCGCGCAGAGTAAAGTGAAGGCGTAGGGCGTCCGTGCTGAAGTAAACAGCAAGCAGAGCGGCCAGAGGCAGCAGCGTAGCCGGCTCCAACAGGCGGTTGTCAAAGCTCAGGCTTTTGCCTGCAAAATGGGTATAAACGGTGTAAAGGCCAACGCTTGTGAGCGCGACGAACAAAAGGCTGAATAGCGCCAGACGTTTTCCAGATGTGCCCTTTCGATTTGAATTGATAGCACGTCTTCTGGTGGTTTCAACCTGCGCTTTGGGTATTGGTTCGGGCGCTTTCGGGCAGGTTTGATGTTTTTCAGTGGGCTGGTTCACAGCGGAAGTACTCACGTCAGGCGTATAAGAGCAACATGGCCAATTTAGAGTGTGTAGCCTAACATAACCTTGAAAAGCCCTCGGCGGATCACAATTAAACCTTGTACACCTGCCATTCATCGGCTGCGTGCTTATAGGCATTGCGCGGCTTACCAACAGGTTTTCATTATGCCAAAACACTTTGAACAGGCGCCCGGACTTCATCACGAGCCGGTACCAGAAACTGAAGGCTTCGTATTTAACCAAACCATGTTACGAGTAAAAGATCCTCAAAAATCCCTGGATTTTTACAGTCGGGTTCTGGGTATGCGTTTGGTCCGCAAACTTGACTTTCCGGAGATGAAGTTCACCCTGTATTTTCTGGGGTATCTGGATGATCGTCAGGCCAGCATGGTGCCGACCGATGATGCCTATCGCACCACCTACACCTTTGGCCGCGAAGCCATGTTGGAGCTGACTCATAACTGGGGCACGGAGAACGACGACGATTTTGCCTACCACAACGGCAACGACCAGCCCCAGGGCTTTGGCCACATTGGTATCGCGGTGCCGGATGTTTACTCGGCCTGTGATCGGTTCGAGGCTTTGCACGTCGATTTTGTGAAAAAGCCGGATGACGGCAAAATGAAGGGCCTGGCGTTTATAAAAGACCCCGACGGCTACTGGATTGAAATTCTGCAGCCCGATATGCTTGAACACCAGCGCAAAGACTGATGCGCGCGGTCAGCCTTTAACGCCCACTCGTTAGTTGGCTGGCCGTGGTTGGTTACCGTAGCGTGACGCTACCACCACCGCTACGGTGAGTATAAACGCGCCCGCAAGGCCGATTGTGCCTAATTCCTCGCCCAGAATCAGCCATGCCAGTAGTGCGACAAATAAGGGTTCGAGAATAACGATGATGCTGGCCAGGGTGGCCGGCGTTGTCTGCATGCCTGCAAAAAAGCATAGGTAGCCGATACAGGTTGGCACTACCCCGATGTAAATCACCATCAGCCAGTGCTGCCATTGCAAGTTTTGCACTTCGGCAAAGCCACCGCTGAAATAGACCGCTGGCAGCAAGACCAACGCAGCGGTGAAGAAGCACAGAAAAGCGGTGGTAAACACCGGCGTTCGCGCAGAGTTGTAACGGCTGGTCAGGTTGAACCCGGTGTACACCGCCGCGGCCAGCAGCGACATTAAAATACCGGCCAGGCGTAGCGTACCCGCAGTTTCCATATCGCTTAACACCAGCATAACGGTACCGGCTATGGCAACGAACAGTGCCGCCAGGGTAATCGCGCCCGGTTTTTCACCCAGTATGGGTGCCGCCAACAGGGCCACAAACACAGGTGGCAGGCACAGTGAAATCAAAGTGGCAATGCCGGCGCCGGTCAAATCTACCGCCACCAGATAGCTGCCCTGGTAAAATGCTTGAAAAATGCCCAGCCCGGCCAGTGGCACCAAAGCGTTTAACGGAATTTCTCGCAGGCGGGTGAGCGGCGCAGGGCCGTCTGTCGGGTTTTGCCGTTGCTGGCGGGCCAGCCGGTGTTGTTCGCGGCGCATCAACAGCCAGAAAAACGGCAGGGCTACCATTAATCGGAGTAAGCCCAGGGTAAGGCCTCCCAGATCAGAACTGGCAAACAGAAATTTAGCGACGATGCTGGTGGTAGACCAGAGCACGGCCGCAAATGCGATTAGCAATACGCCCCTGAGCATAAGAACATCCGGCAAAAAGAAAGGAAGCTATGATAGGCGTTGGGGCATGTTGCTACTAGCCCGTTTGTGTTTGTTCAAAATAAAACACAGGTCGCGCAGCTTAGCTCGCAGCCATTGGCGTAACCGCCTCAGGCCGCGCTGCGACCGCTAAGCTGCGCTAGCAGGCGCCCGATGCTCCAAAGTACAGCTTGCAACAGAGGCGTTATAAGCCAAAGAAGGCCGCGCAAAATATAAAGAGCCGGCATTAGCAGCAATAACCAACCAACAATTTGAATCAGCAAGGCCGGTGCGCCAATCACGTCGGCCAGTTCGACCAGGAAGTCGTTAATCAGGCTGGGATGGGTAATAACCAGATAGCCTGCGCCTACAATCAGTGGCCATTTGGCATAGCGGGCACTACTGAGTACTAAGCGGCCACCGCGACTGAAGCGTACTGCCAGAGCCGCAGAGCGCGTGCCGCGGCTGGCATTCTGGGTGGTTGCGGCAGCGAATCGACCAATACGCAGAACTTTCACCGCGCTGGCGAACACCACCACATCCAGCGCCGCCCAGCCAATATCCCCGGCGCCAATGGGTTCATTCATGCGATGGCGTTTTTCCAGTTGGCGCAGGCCACCGGCGAAAAACTGGTTCAGGCCTTCCAGAACACGCTCGCTGGCAAGCCATTCAACCTTGCCCTCAGGATTAACCAGAAATTGGCCCAGAAAATCATGACCTTCAGTATGAATATATTGAACCGCGTACCAGCCGCGCTCGGTGGGTGTTAGTGGCCGTGCAGAATCAACGATCGCCAAGCTGTTTTCGTGATCGGTAAACCATTTTTTAAAGAGCTGATATTGCGTGCCAGCCCGGTTCACCCATTCAATGGATTCAACAGAATTGGACACAAAATATTGGATGGGTGGAAACACCGAATCGCCATGTTGCCGCAGAATTTCCTGAAACTCCGGCTCGCCGCCGTAAGTTTTTAGCAGCTGTCGGGCCATACCCGGGTATTTCAACAGAGCCGCTCTTGCCTTTAGTACCAGCAGCGGATCCTCGGCCATATCTGCTAGGACAGCCTGCAAATCAACGGATTCATGCTCAATGCCGGGGAACTCGCCCAGCACATCGTTGGCGTGAATGCGGATGAGTTTTTGCTCAACCGGAACGGGTTCGGCAGCAAGGCTGAAAAAAGTGGCCATTAAGGCGGCCAATACAAAAACAGCAAAGAGTCTTTTCAACCTGGTTCCTCCTTAGTTCTTACTTAGTTACGACTTGGCTCCATCAGGCCTTGAAAGAGCGCGTTGGCGCACAGAGATCATTAGGTACATTATCAAGTCATTGCAACAGGAGATCACATCATGCGTGTATTAATTGCTGGAGCCAATGGCCAGATAGGCCGTCATTTATTGGAAAAGATGGCAGACACCGAGCACGAGGCACGGGCCTTGATTCGTGACCCGGAGCAGGGGCCTGATCTGCAAAAACTAGGCGCTACCGAAACCGTGGTGGGGAACCTGGAAGGTGATTGCCGCGAAGCGTTACGCAGTTGTGAGGCGGTTATTTTTACCGCAGGTTCAGGCCCCAAAACCGGCCCTGAAAAAACTGTCGACGTAGATCAGAACGGCGCCATCAATCTGATGGACACCGCAAAACAAATGGGTATCAAGCGCTTTATAATTGTCAGCAGTATGCGCGCAGACAAGCCTGGCGACGCCCCTGAAAAGATTCGCCATTATCTGGAAGCAAAACACAAAGCGGACGAGCATCTGATGGCCAGCGGCCTAACCTACACCATTGTACGCCCCGGCCCACTTACTGAAGATTCGGGCAGCGGTAAGGTCGATATTCATGAAACCCTGGACCGCTCAGGTGACATTCCCCGGGAAGACGTAGCCAATGTACTGTTGGCGGTATTGAATTCAGACAACTGCGATAACCGTACATTCGAAGTGCTCTCTGGCACTACGCCGGTGGACGAGGCGTTGGCGGCGCTGTGATGTCATCGGTTCTGTCCTAAGCCCCGTAGGTTAGACGACAATTTAATCGACGGCGAACAGTGATGGAGAATAAGAGTGCCTGAAGGACCCGAGATACGCCGCATGGTCGACGATATTCAAAACGCCGTTGGCCAATGCAAGGCGGACAAGGTGTTTTTTGCATTCGACCGCTTCAAGAGCTTTGAACCAACATTGGCCGGCCGCCTGGTAACGGCGGTAGAGGCCCGCGGTAAAGCCGTACTGGTGTTTTTTTCGGCCCTCGGCGATGACGGGCCTTGGTGCGTGTACAGCCACAACCAGCTTTACGGCCAGTGGCGCATTAGCAAAACGAATGCCCAGCCGAAAACCGGGCGGCAACTCCGCTTTGCGGTTATCGGGTCAGAAAAGGCCGCTTGGCTTTATAGTGCATCTGACATTCAACTGGTGCGGCCTGACGATCTGGAACAGGTAGCGTATTTGACGCGCTTGGGCCCCGATCCGGTCAACCAGACCGTTTCAGTTGAAAACGTGCTCGCGCAATTTGACGATAAACGCTTTCGCGGCCGCGGCTTGGGCGGTTTGCTTTTGGACCAGGGGTTTGTCGCCGGCGTGGGCAATTATCTGCGCTCGGAAATCCTGTTTGAAGCGGGCTTGATGCCGTCCGTAAAGCCAAAGGACTTGCCATCAGAAGCCCGCGAGCGCCTGGCCAAGGCCATTCTGGTTTTGATCGAACGGACTTACCGCCTGAAAGGCATTACCAACGATCCTGAGCGAGTGAAAAGGCTAAAACGGGAAGGGCGTACTTTTTCTCAGCGCCGATTTATGGTGTTCAATCGCGACTCTGAGCCTTGCTACGAATGCGAAACGCCCATCGTAAAAATCAGCGTTGCCAGCCGGCGGTTGTATTATTGCCCCCTGTGTCAAGCGGATTGAAACTTTAGTGCGCTTGATATTGTTCGATTAATGCCTCGGGCTGAACATAAATTGATCAGCTTGCTCGAGCTGATCAATTTCACACCACATCCCCGCAAGCCCTGTGTTTTAGGGGTTCATTAGACCTATCCTTGCCCTGCTCACAATGTTATCCACAGCTTCTGTGGGTAACTGTTAGTGGATAAGTTATACAAATAATGAGGCGTTGTCGCTTTGGCGCTGCGTTTTGTTCGTGGGCGTCTAGCGACTGTCTAGATAGTGCATCCACAGCAGCCGCGCAGCGACGGCGCGCCAAGGCGACCAAGCGTTGGCAATGCCCACCTGTTGCTGGTGGGTTGCGGGTGCGTCCAGCTGTTTGATCTCCTGCATGGCCGCTGCCAGTGCCAAATCACCCAGCGGCCAAACATCCGGCCGGCGCAATGCCATCAGATAGTATACGTCAACGCTCCATGGGCCCAGCCCGGGGACAGCCAAGAGCGCGTCGCGCCCTTCGGTATCGCTCAGAGCGTCTAACTGCGCCAAATTGAGTTTTCCGGTATGAATGCGCTCTGCCAATCCAAAGCAGTAACGGGCTTTTTGACGAGTTAGCCCAAACGCCTTCAGTTCCTCCTCACCGGCTGAAACCATCCGCTGCGGCGACATTTCTCCCAGGTGGGCACATAGCCGTTCGAACACGGTTTGCGCGGCCTTTATGGAAATTTGTTGCTCCAGAATAATGTGCACCAGTGAAGCAAAACCAGGCTCCCGAGCCCACAGCGGCGGCGCACCCAAGCGGGTATAAATACGGCCAAGGTCCGCATCCACAGCGGCGAGCTGTTGTGCCCCGTAGTCAAGACTTTCAAGGGTGAGCGAGGTTCTTTTCATTAAAACAATCCAAGCTGGGGCCGTTGCGCGGCCAGATCCAAAGCGGCTATCTGTGGTAAGCGGTCTTGTAACAGCCTACTCCAAAGTTGCGCCAGTGCCAGTGCATCGTCGTTGTCGGGCATATGCATGAACACATAGGGCTGTTGGCCCTGTTCAATCCACTGGCCGACACGTTCTACCCAAGGCGCCAGAAACGGACGGTTCTGCTCAAGCCGGGGATGGCCGATGTAGCGGATCATCGGTGGAGCGTCCACCGGCAGGAGATGAACCGGAACCCTCGGCTTTTTGCGCTGGGCATCGCGAATGATATCGGTGCTGGGTTCTGCCGAGAAGAGCGCCCGACTGTCCAGACAGACACGGGCCTTGTTGCGTTCACGCAGCCCGCGGTTGAGCGCTTTTTCGGCCTCGCCCTTACTGAAAAATGCGCTGTTACGAACTTCTACAGCGCAGGAGAGAGATTCTGGCAATTTATCCATAAACCGCCACAGCCGATCCAGATGTTCCGGCTTAAAAGCCGCCGGCAGCTGAATGAACATTGGGCCGAGCACGTCATTCAACGGCGAAAGTATATCCAAAAAGGCGTTTGTGTCAGCCGTTATTCCTGACAGTAATTGATCGTGAGTAATTCGACGGGGAAATTTGAACAGAAAGCGAAAATCGTCTGGCACTTGCAAGCGCCACTGGCGGCACTGCTCCTGGCTGGGCGTGGCATAAAACGTCGTGTTGCCTTCTACACAATTCAGCACCTGGCTGTAACGGGCCAGTGGTGCCTGGCCTGGTGGTAACAAGGTGTTCCAGGCCGAGTCTTGCCATTGCGGGCAGCCGAGGAAGTAGGGTAAAGCCATTGATTAATAATTTCCTGATATAAACCGCCTGTTCGAGATGAATGGCGCTTGTCGGCTGGTTAGCTTGTAAGTTTGCGCAGAAATAACGTGTCCATCCAGTGTTTTTCAGGGTTTTCAAGTTTTGCTCTTGAATGTACGCACTATAAAATCTAATTTATTGCTTCGGTTAAGAGTTCAGATACCGAACTTGGGTAGGTAGTGGAGTATGGGGGTGTCAACGAGTAAATTCTCAGAACGAGCTCTTGCCTCATTCACAATCTCGGGATCAAGATCTGGCAAACGTCGATCAATACTTCTTTGTACAGCGGAACTGCCGGTTTGTCTGTGCAGGGCCAGCAATGTTGCAAGGCCATCAACTGAACGAGTTTCAGGATAACGGTACATGCCCTCGGGGCCATCCATAAGGACCAAACCGTAATTATATAAGGCGTCGAAATAGTCGGTTTGCCCCATGCGATCGACCCATTCGTGGCAGTCTTCAAATCGTCCGTCCTTGTAATATTCGACGGCCAGATTTTCAATGGCCTTTGGGAACCCTTGTTCTGCTGAGGCTTTGAGCCATTTCAGGACATCTTTTCGGCGGCTAGCTTCTGTCCAATAGAAGCCCATTTCTCTTTCACTCAGCAAACCAATAGCAAGCCAATGCTGAGCTACTGCATCGCCGGCTTCAGCTGCTTTTAAAATCCAATTAAACGCTGCTTTTTCATTACCTTGCATCCAGGAAACAGAAAAAAGTTCCATCATAGCGACCGCGTCACCGGTTTCAGCGCGAGCTAATGCCGTTTCTTCCGCACGATCTAGCCACTGCTTGTGATCGTAATCGCAATCTCGGAGTGTTCCGCACATATTGCCTTTTTGGGCAAACCGCAGCATTGCATAGACTTCTCCTCCATCGGCGGCTTGGCGGTAGAAAGTATCAGCCTCACCAGTAATGAAGGAATAGCGTTTGCGCAATATTTCGCCGACCCAGTATGATTCCGCTATCCATCTTAAACACTGTAAGATCGAAGCTTGTTGGAGCTATAGCATTTCATCTGCAGATTTAGACTCTTCTCCTTCTCTGCCTCTGAAGGTGACCGGCTCAGACACCAAGTTATGCAGCATTGGCCCAATTGCTTCGGGCTGCAAGCCTGAGAACCAGGACCTGTACGAATCCAACGATACTCGCGGGCGATCGTCAGAAACCACTCGTGTACCTTCATTGATTTCAATAGCTTCCGTTATGCTCGTCGCTATAATCCCTGCGTTTTTACCGCTGTTAAAGTCACGATAGATTTCTTCAACAAAGTCATAAGTCTGCGTGGCTAGAAAAGAGATATTCAGGGCCGAAGAAAGAAACAAATTAGTCAACATGCCAAGGTATTTGAACGCATCGTCGTCAATCCAATAGACGCGGCGGTAGCCGTTGTCATGAAGTTCCATTTGGAGCAGTTGTATCCACAGCGGGATGGCGTTGAAGGCTATTTCGAATCCGATGGAATATCCACCACCCAGGCCGGCAACGATGCGATGCTTAGCGTAAAAAATCAGTCGCCCGTTTTTCAAACCGATGCCGATGTCGCCTTGTGCTCCGACGCCGCCGGAACCGATCAAGTCGGCACTCATGGTGCCTAAGCTTATCCATTTGGGGACATCTTCGCCGATCAACTTCCACTTTCTGGATTTGCGCAGACGGTCTGGTATCGCCCATTTCATGTCAGCGTGAGCCATCAGGCCGGTCTGGGCTCCGGCGAAGGTGTCGAACTCTGCCCCTGTGGCTTCGCGGTTTTTGTAATCTATGCCTGTAATCTGGATGCCGGCTTCTGGGGAGGCTTCTACGCCAATGGAACGGCTGAGCAGGATGCGAGCACCGACGTACCCCCAACACTTTACATTCAGTTCGCAAGAGAAGTGTCCCAGTTCCAAGTGGCCGCCGTCGCTTTCTGTTACGTAGGAAATCGTCACTGGCGTTGCTTCTTCCGGCTTTGGAAACGTGAGCGAAATTAGATCCAGTTGGCCTTGGCGGTAAACCAGATCAGCGCCAATGCTGGCCTGGCCAAATGTATAGCCTGCTGTTGCCTGGCTGCCGCGCACACCAGAGGATGGGGCGCTGTCTGGGCCGTCAATCCCTGTAAGAATATTGATTGTTAGATTGTTTTCCAGAGTTTTTCCCAGCTCTCCGGGTATTCCACTAATCACAAGGCGGGTAAATTGCGCTGTGTAGCTGTCGTCAAAACTCAACAGGTGGCGTTTCGCTTCCGCCTCAAACAGGAAGCTTCGTAGCTGCGTACCCCAGTCCAGAAGTTCTTCCGCGCTTCTTTCGATCAATACGCCGGCGGTTTCGATGGCGTTGCAGAAGGTTTCTGGTTTGAACAGTCCCTTTTTATCGAACCAATGATCTTTCAGAGAGTACCTTTGAGCACCGCTGTCCAGTAGCAGTTTTTCCAACTCTTTGTCTTCGCCAGGTTTCTGTGCGGCTTTTATTGAGATGGCTATATCGTCAGCGGAATGAAGCTTCTCCGCTTCCCCTAAAAGCTTTCTACCGCCGTTCAGGTCGAGCAATGAAAAATGTTTAAGCGTCGAACCGCCGCAGGGCATGGAAAATTCGCGCAACGGAATACCTGGGCGAGCCAATGTTTCTTGTGGGGTAATTTGATAATCGCTGGGTTCCCAAACAAACATTTTTGGTGGCAACAGGGCTTCGGCATTTTTTTGCGCGGTGTGGCGTAATGCTTGTTGTTGTGTCTGAAGGTCCTGAATGTCGGTCTGGTATTTCAAAAGAGCGGTTGCCGGGACCGGCCCATTGCCGCCAAGGGCGCTGAACCAGGAGTGGCCCTCGTTTTTCATGTCATCCGTAAGCGAGCCGATGCGCCAGTGCAATTTTTGAAAATTGGCTAATTGAACGATCCCGTCACTCGTGCTTTGCCGGCCGCTGGCCAGTGCGTATTCTGGTGTTGCGATGCCTATATTTGCCAGATCAAGAATGGCAAGGGCGTATTCGCGCATCTTATCTTGCAGCGATTCTAGCTCGACAAGGTATTGCTCTACCTGTGTCATGTCGGGCTTATCCCTCGCCAACTCGTATTCCATCAACGTGCGATTGTTGCGGATCGTGTTTACGAAAATAGCCGTACGGGTTTCGTTGGCGAGTTGGCCGGTTTCAAATTGCTGCCTGGCTTGCTGATAGTCTCCTTCCGTCGTTGTCCATACGCTATGCGCGCTCGGCTCAATATTTTCATTAGTTTCGATCATGCCCCAGCCTCACAGGAGCAAGGTTTGTTTCACCTGCAGTAATTAATGCAGGTGATTTCGGCGCCTTTGCAGCCACCGAACCCCCACTCTCAGGCCCACCCCCAGAGTTCATCCGCACCAACGGCCCGGAAATGGTTACGCCACTCGGATCCACCTTCACAAAGCTGCATGCAGTGGGTTTATCAACTGATAATAAGACTGACGCTTACGGCAATTCCTCCAAATGAAAAAAGCCCCAAAGTCGGTATGAACGCCCAAAGAAATAAATAGCGAGAAACTTCGGCGTTGACGTTTCCTATTTTGCTAGCTGCGCGACGAAAATGACCAGGCAGGTTGCGCATTGCTAAAAACGAAAAAACCTGGGTGGTCCGAACGAGTCTACCGAACGGATCACCGCCCCATAAATTACGTCCAGTTGATGGGTTTAGGGTGGCCGCTGATATAATTTTTTCAATTTCTCTGATTTTAGGAAACGCAATGGTGGCTATGACCAATGAGAAAATCAGAGAACCTGCAACGCCAATGATTCCCGCATACATTGTAATTACGCCTATCTCCTCAGTTACTGTAGACATTTTTGTATACCGCCTCTCCTATAAGTTCGCCGCCACTACCAACAAGGCTGCCTCCCGCTACTGATCCTGCGCCACCGACGATTATTGCGCAGGCGAGCCCGCCGATGCCAGCGGTTGTCAAACCAACGGCTGCACACCCAGCAAGGCCGGCTGTCGCCCCCAACGTGCCTCCTGCTGTGCTACCGATTACCCGGCCACGCTGGCTATACTTTACTTTAGTGCATTCTTGATCCCTGCCGGTTATGCAGGCTTCCTTGATCCGCATTTCAGTCACTGCGATATCAAGTCCAATAGCAAGGTAACCGCCAAATTTGGCATATTTCGCGCCTGTGGCCAGCTTGTCGTAGTGGGTTGCATAGCCCGGGATATTGCCGACACCGGATTGTTTCCAATTGTGCACGATACTTTTAGAAGAGAGTCCAAGGGCGATTTTAAGTTTCGGGTTATCGCCCAGTGACATGCCTTTGCGAGCGATTTTCCCCAGTGAGAAATTCAGTCTTTTGAAAAGTCCTTGGCGCTTCTCAAAAAATTCTGAACTATTGAGGTGGCCATGCTTTTTGTAACTATCCTGATGGAGCGCCTCAAGATCTCTTAACGTAATTTCGATAGATTTGATCTGGTTTGCGATCATTACTGAGCCAGCGCCCACACCAGCTGAGGCGCTTGACGTGAGTGTTTCCAGCAAATCATAGTGATCGATTAGAAATTGGGCTTCTTCCTCGTCCAGCGCTTGCACTCTCTCATTAACCTGACTGGCAACCTGCATCAAATCCGCTTCTTCCTGGGTACATTCCATTCCATTTGGGTCACCGAGTATGATCATTTCCCCTGGCAGAATCCGCTCGCGGATGTTGGGGTTCAGACGATCAAAACTGTCCGGCTTGGCAGAGGTGTCGCCATACAAGCTTTGCAGCAAAGCATTTTTGCTCATGACCTTTCGAACAACGTGAAACCCTGGCTCAGCGTGATCTGTTGTGTCTTCTTTGCTGCCTGCGCTGCTCGGTTTTGAGGTGCTGGTTGTACTCGTTTTGACTGCTGATTGGCTTACATTACTTGAATCGTGTTGATGGAATTTGCAGCGCCCACGTTCATCAAACTCGCAGTCGGAAGCGGTCAGGCTGACAGCATTGGCAGCCTCTCTTAATACGGTTTTTGTTGGCGCTAGTGTTGCTTTTACAGTGGCAGTCGCCGCCGAGGCGGCGGCGAAACCCGTTGCATTTGTAGCGACTGAGGCTGCGTCCGCGCGCTGCCCCACATCAGCCAATCCGCCCGGAGCCGTCTTTTCTCCGACTGCAGTCATGGCATGCGGCAGGTCCGGGGTCGTCAAAGCTGCAGCGGTGCCACCCCCAGCCCCACCTCCGGAATTCATCCGCACCAGCGGCCCGGAAATGGTTACGCCACTCGGATCCAGCTTCACAAAGCTGCCACCGGCTTTCAGCGTCACTTCTGCACCGGCTTCAATAACAATCTTCAGGCCTGCTTTGTGGTGGATTTCGTTGCCGGCTTCGATGAGTTGGGCTTTGCCGAATTTGCTGTGGTGGCTGCCGTTAACCGTGAGGCTGCAGTCGCCGCCGATTTTTTCCCGGTGTTCGCCATCTACGGTTGTGTGATCGTTGCCTTTGACGTGGCTGAAGCGGTCGTTCTCAACGGTCAGATGGCTGTCATTTTTGATGACTTCGGTGCGATTGTTTTCCGTGAGCAGGTCCAGATCTTTCTGGGCGTGGACGTAGATGTGTTCTTTGTTGGCTTCGTCTTCAAAGCGTAGCTCATTGCTGCCTTCGCCCTTGTGGGTCTGGGTTTTGAGAGTGGTGCGTGTTTTGTGCTGGGGCAGGGCGTAGGGCAGTGTGTTAGTGGCGTGGTAAGTGCGGCCGGTGATGATGGGTTGGTCTGGATCGCCGTCCAGAAACGACACGATCACTTCGTGGCCCACTCTTGGTAACGCCATAAAGCCGTACTGACCGCCTGCCCAACCCTGGCTGACTCGCAACCAGGCGCTGCTTTGTGCCCCGCTTGATTCAGAGCTCTCTGCCTGGCCCGTCCGTGAATGCTGATCCCAAGGGAAGCGCACTTGAACCCGGCCGTGTTGGTCGCAGTGGATTTCCTCACCATCAGGCCCGGTTACGATGGCGATTTGTGGGCCGTCCATCAGCGGCCGGTGAGTGCATCGGGGGCGCCAGTTGATGTTTCCGGGAACCGCGCTGAAGCGGTTGTGATAAGTGGTTGGTTTAGTACCGGCTTCTTCTTTCAGTGCTTGTGGCTGGCTGCCGCTGTGGGCAACGTGGGTTATTAGCCAGTCCTGATTTAATTTTTCGTTGTTGTGGTGGGTGAGCTGCACTTTGGCGCCGCAGGTAAAATCAGCGCGGTTGCTTTCGCCGCTGGCGACGCTGACGTCATTCCTCAGCGCATCTAACTTAGCTTCGGTAAACCGTTTTCCGCTGGCATCGGTTTTAAAGCGCCCGGGGTATTCGTAGTGTTGGTAGTCGTCGCGGTGCTGAAGGCTGCTGGCGGTGTGTTCTTGCATTAATGCATAAGCAGGATTGTGAAAGGTGTAGTCTTTCATGGCCACCGCTGCAGCTCTTACCCGTTGCTCGTACCGCAGGCGAAATACCGCGGGTCGCCGACTGCTGCCGCCGGCTTTGGCGTTGTATTCAACGGCTTCTAGCCTGGGGGCGTTGCGATGGTTGTCGGCTAGAATCAGAGCGGGTTGTTCCTGGTCGTCAACGCTGCCGTTTTGATAACGCCCGTGTTGATAATAAAAATGCCAGCCCTCTTCGGCGGCCAGTCGCTCAAGAAAAGCAAGATCGCTTTCCCGGTGTTGCACGCAATATTCTCGTTCTGGCGGTGTGTGTTGCAGGTCAAACACCGCATCGGCAATGCCCCTTTCGCGTATAAGCGTACTCAGGATGGTGTCGGTGCTTTGGCTTTGGAATATGCGGCTGTTGTGCATCAGCCCCAGGCGCCATAGAGGCGGCTGAATAACCACTTCGTAGTGAGTACGGCGATGCCCGCTGTCGCCGCGGACAAACTCGCTGACAACACCGGTAAAGCGGCGAATCGCTGTGCCGTCCTGCCAGATAATGAGTTCTAACCACTGCTCTAATGCGTCGGCGGCCGCCAGCGTCGGCAGGTTGCTGGCCATTTTAAGACGGCCATGAACCAGCTCCGACAGGCCTTCGGTGAGCTCAAAGCCGACTACGGAGAAAACATTTTCGGGCAGTTCGCCAACACGGGCGGTGAACTGCAATCCTTTTGCTTGGAGCATATCTTCAGTCCTTGAAAATATGTGAGTCTGTTGAAAAATCCGGGTTGAACGTTAACAGCGTAGTTGAGATAAATCCAGCGACCAGCTCTCGATTTTGAACACAAAGTTTTACGTCGCTCTAGCGCATTATTTCAGATCGTCCTTCCTCTATAAAGATAACAAAACGGCGGAGAACTGTGCGGGTGTCGCCGTCTCTACTTGCGCAAAAACATTTTAAGAAGATGGCTCTGTCTTTATGCCGTGAACTTCGGTGTGACTTCAGCTAAAGGGGGTTTTTCAATCTGAGGGAAGGTCAGTATGAACAAAGTACATCCGCAGAATGCGCTTCAGGGGAATTGGCGGACGTCGTCGTTTGCCGCGGGAATCTGGGTAGTAATAGGGCGATAGTGCTTTTAGCCGCCGTGACCAGGGCACGATTTGTTCAATCCCGGTCAGAAATCGGGAGTTTGATTTTACCAAATCAGCGACTCAAGCTGACTTGATCAGCGTCTCCCTAGACAGTCTAGCCCCATGCCTGACATGAAACAGACTTTAATCTGACCCAAGATTGTCATATTGCCGTTTTATGGTCCATTCGAAAGCCAATCACATCGGACACACTGAGGCGACCATGGAATTTCGCAAATCTTTTCTGACTCTAGCCATTACGAGCTCCTTCATTGCATTGACCGGCTGCGGTGACGATGGCAATGACGGTGCTGATGGTGCATCTGGCACCAGCCAGACCCTCATTGAACTCAATGTGTTGGGCAGTTACGCCAGCGGTGCCTTCGACGAAAGCGCGGCCGAAATCGTCGCCTATGACACTGCTAACCAGCGTTTGTTTGTGGTCAATGCCAACGACTCCACGGTTGATGTGCTGGACATCAACGACCCGAAAATGCCCACCAAGCTGGGCACCATCGACGCATCCGCTGAAGGCGCATCCGCCAACAGTGTGGCAGTGTATGGCAACCTGGTTGCCGTCGCTATTGAAGCGAATGTTAAGCAGGACAACGGCAAGGTCGTGTTCTACAACACCACCGCTCTGAACAAAGTGGGCGAAGTTACCGTGGGCGCATTGCCGGATATGGTCACCTTCACCCGGGACGGCAAAGCCTTACTGGTCGCCAATGAAGGCGAGCCAAGTGACGACTACACCAATGACCCGGAAGGCTCTGTCAGCATCATCGACCTGTCCAATGGTGTGGCTTCCGCGACAGTAACCACTGCAGGCTTCACGGCGTTTAACGTTGCTCAGGCCGCACTTGAGGCTAAAGGCTTGCGGGTATTCGGCCCGGGCGCAACACTGGCGCAGGATATGGAGCCGGAGTACATTGCGATTGCCATTGATAACCAGACCGCTTGGGTTGCCCTGCAGGAAAACAACGCCGTGGCTGAACTGGATATTGCCGCCGGTGAAATCACCGCTATCCTGCCGCTGGGCTTCAAAGACCATAGCCTCATCGGCAACGAACTGGACGCCAGCAACGACGACGGCGGTATCAACATTCGTAACTGGCCGGTGAAGGGTATGTACAACCCGGATTCAATGGCCAGCTACGGCTACAACGGCAAAACCTATTACCTGACTGCCAACGAGGGCGATTCTCGGGATTACGGCGGCTTCAGCGAAGAATTCCGCATTGCTGACCTGACCCTGGATGGCACGGCGTTCCCGAACGCCGCCGAACTAAAGGAAAATGCCAACCTCGGCCGCCTGAACGTTACATCCACCTTGGGTAACGGCGGTACCTGTGATCCAAGCAACCCCGCTAACGTGACGCTGACTGGCGGTGAATACGACACCAGTTATGTGAAAACCACCTGCGTTTACGAAGAACTCTACGCCTACGGCGCGCGGTCTTTCTCCATCTGGTCATCCGACGGCAAGCGGGTATTCGACAGCGGCAGCGAGTTTGAACGGATAACCGCCAGCTTGATTCCCGATAACTTCAACAGTCAGAACGACGAGAACTCGTTCGACAACCGGTCTGACGACAAAGGCCCGGAGCCAGAAGCCATCACAACCGGGGAGATCAACGGACAGACGTTTGCCTTCATCGGCCTTGAGCGGGTCGGCGGTATCATGGTCTACAATGTGACCAATCCGCAGAACCCGGAATTCGTGCAATACATCAACAACCGCGACTTTTCGGTATCACAGATTGACCTGGAAAACGGCATGGCCGGAGATCTCGGGCCGGAAGGCATGGTCTTTATCCCGGCGGGCCAGAGTCCGAACAGCAAACCCATGCTGGCGGTAGGTAACGAAGTGAGTGGCACCACAACACTCTATGGCATCGACGTGATTGAACAGACGGCCAACTAAAACCCGCATTGCCCGTGACACGCGCCGGCTGGCCCAAAGCCCCGGCGCATTTTCGTCCCGTCGTCATTTTCTTTACGACCTCATCCGATTTCGCCTCCGTGGTGATTGATATGCCGACTCGGCGGGATGATCAGCCGGCCCTTCTGCATTCTTCTGATGTTTATGGCAGTGGCGCTATTCCGCACGTTACGCCAGACGCGACGGAGCAGAAACGTCTCATATTGTCGAAATGGGCTTCACCTCCAAAATTAAGCGGTGTCGCAGATCTTGCGTTTCACGCACACAAAAAGCGCGTTTCCAGAGTCTTGGTCCCAAGGGGTAATTTTGTCGTAATCGTGTTCGAAAATGTGAACGTCAAAATACGGCACCAGGAGCTCGTTCAATTGGTCGAAGCTCACTGCCACCATCGGATGCTCGTCCTGCCACGTTTGCGTAACGCCGTTTGTGGCTTTGCTTATGCCCAGTTTAAGCGATTGCCGGTCGCCCGTGCCGCCATAATGCCAGGCTGAGCTGAAGGTAAAGTGGCTGCCCTCATGGCTGGCGGTGTGGCTGACGCAGAGGTTGTTGTCGATTTTGTGTTTATCAACCGCATTAAAGCAGAACACGCCGCCTGGCTTTAATGCCTGATGCACGCGGACGAGGCATTTTTGTAACGCTTCAAGTTCGCTGCTGTAATGAATGGAATACAAAAAGCAGGTGATCAGGTTCAGCGTCTCATTCACTTGAAAATCGCACATGTC
This sequence comes from Marinobacter sp. M1C, assembly GCF_023314135.1. Taxonomy (NCBI): domain Bacteria; kingdom Pseudomonadati; phylum Pseudomonadota; class Gammaproteobacteria; order Pseudomonadales; family Marinobacteraceae; genus Marinobacter; species Marinobacter sp. M1C. The sequence goes on along the minus strand of NZ_CP092289.1, from coordinate 3,319,803 downwards.
GCCCAGTACAAACTGCGCTTCCGGGCAGCGGATTTTTGCCATTTCCAGCATGGGCTGGCTAATGTCCAGCCCGCGGCTGTGGTAGCCGGCATCGATAAAGTAACGCACGTGGGGGCCGGTGCCGCAGGCCAGGTCCAGATGAGTATTACCGCCATTACCGAACAACTGATGCAGGCGCTGTGCGCTGTGGCTCTGGGCCTGGTAGTCGATGTCGGCACACAGCAAATCGTAATAGCCCGACAGGTCGGTGTAGAGCGCGTTGGAGGACATGGCAGCCTGAGTGTGTGAAGCGTAAATAGAGCGTGTTGGCGATAAATAGGTTGGCGCAGCATCCTATCTCAAAGTGCTGTGTTTGCGAAGGGTGCGGCGCCCCGGGCAATCTAGATTGCTTGCGCGGCCTCCTGCCGTGGATTGCGGGGGTAATAGCGTTCAGGCAGGCGTTCGATGTGGGGAAAGAAGCGAGTGTCTTTGTAAGGCATTTTCATAAAGCCGGACACGCCAAGGCCAGTGACCTCGTCGACGGCGGCCAGAATTTCGTCCAGGTGCTGGCGGAATTCGTCCTCTTTGGCCGGGTCCAGCAGGCGGTATTGGCTGTGAATTTTCAGGTGTAGGGGTAGGGCTTCAAAAATGATCATGCCGGTATGGCGGATGCTGTTCAAGGCTTCAAGTGCGGTGATAATGGTGGGCGGCAATACCAGAAACTCTTCCGGGTCTGGGCCGTCTTCAAAGTAGGAGTGCACTCGTGAGCGGTCTTCTACCTCTGGCGCCGAACTGATCTGATATGGCAAATGCATGGTCGGCGGCGTCACAAACGGCTGGTCGGCTTGATCGCGTTCAATGTGCAGTGTGTCGCGGGCGTTGAATAGGCAGCTTTTAAAGATGCCTTGGCGGTAGATGGCCTGGGCCAGGTTGACCATGTTGTTCACGGCAGTGGTGAAGGCGCTTTTCAGTTGTGGGTCGTGCAGGTGCAATGAGGTGTCTACATAAATGCCGTTAGGCTCCCAACGCACCGCCAGACCGCCTTCTACCGGGTAGCGGCCAAGGCGGCTGACCGCAGCCAGGAATGCTTTTTCGGTGTCGCCCATGCCCTGCATGAAGTTCTTGTAGTAACGGTCCAGCTGCACGTCGTTGACGTCGTCCAGAGTGTTTACCGCGCCTTCCTGGCGCAGGAAGGATTTGCGCGAGCTGTACACCACCGTGTCGATTTCGCGCCCGGGCTGGCGTATCCACACGGGTACCAGTGGAACGGGCGCAGGTTCGAGCAGATCAATCATCACCGTGCGTGCCATTCTGGGCATTTCCCGAATGTAGTAGTCACCGGCTTGCTGGCGCTGCTGGGGATCGGGGCTAAGCATGCCGTCCAGCATTCGGGCGAATTCCATGGGCAGTCCCAACGAGTCGGCGGGTATTGCCTGGTGGCCAAAGCGGCAGGATTGGCCGGAGGCCAGGGCGTAAAGCGTGGCTGCGGCACCTTGCTCGTCAAAGCGCGGCGATGACAGGCCGCCGTAAAGCTGTTCCTCGCCAATAAAGTACACATCGCCCAGCCGAGCGTTGGTTTGTTGCAGATTGTCCGACATCAGCTCCATCACGCTATTGTTGAGGAACTGCTGGCTGGCATCCAATTGAGCGAACACCGACGAGCCCCAGTCGATCAGGGCGATGTTTTCGTGCTTGGCGTCGAAGACCAGATTGGAGGGTTTGATGTCGCCGTGCACAATGGGCCGTTTGCCATCGGTGGGTTCCCGGCGCAGGTTGCGCAGGATGTCGGCTAGCTGGTCGGCTATGCGGATGATCAGCCGCGGCTTCAGGCGCCCTTCGCGCAGCGATACCACTTCCAGATTTAACCCTGGCGCTCGTTCCATCACCAGAATGGGCTGGCTGCGCGCCCGTTGGAAAGCAATCAGGCGCGGCACCCGCGAATGCTCTACCTGTTCCAGAATATAAGCTTCGTCTTCCAGGCGGTCGTGCAGGTGGCGAGGCAGATTGATGCGGATAAATTTGAACACGTGTTCCAGATCGCTGGCGCCTTCCAGCGTTAGTTTGCCGGAAAACACAAAGCCGTATGCGCCTTTGCCGATCATCTCGATGTCGCGGTATCCCAGCGTTTGCAGTTGGGTGGTACAAAGCGCCACCCAGTTTTTCAGTTTGCGCGCGTCGTCGTGACTGAGCAGATAAATGGACTGCTCTTCGGGTATGTAGAACTGTTGAATCTGCGAGGGCGGCGCTTGCTGCCCCCGCATTTTTTTCGGCCGGGCCATCTGGCTTAGCCCAAGTGCAAGAGCATGGACTGTGGCGATTCCAGATAGCCTTTCCAGCAATTACTGAAACGGGCAATGGTGCCGCCGTCGATTATGCGGTGATCCCCTGCCCAGCTGACGGGCATAATAGCGCGCGCAGTTACATTGCCTGCCTGATCAAAGCGCGGCAATGTTTGGGTGCGGCCTAAGGCTACAATAGCCACTTCCGGTGCGTTGATGATGGGTGAAGCGTAGGTGCCGCCTAATGCCCCAATGTTGGAAATAGTGATGGTGCCGCCTTTCAAGTCGTCTTGAGCCACGCGGCCTTCGCGGACCGCTTCGGTCAGGCGCGTCACTTCATCGGCAATTTCCAGCAGGGTGAGGTGTTCCACCCCTTTGATGTTGGGCACCATCAGCCCGGCTTTGCTGTCCACCGCCATACCAATGTTGCATTGGGGCTGGTAATGGATTTCAGTGACCTCGTCGTTTACCCGGCTGTTCAGAATTGGGTATTCGCGAATGGCCAGGGCCATGGCTTTCATGATGAACGGCATCAAGGTAAGCCGTGACCCGCTGGCTTCGGCCAAGGGTTTGAGCTGCGCGCGCAGCGCCAGCAGTTCGGTCACATCGATATCCTCACTGAAGATAAAGTGCGGGATGCTGGAGGCGGCGGCCACCATGCGCTTTGCCATCACCGCCTTCATGCCCTTGATAGGCTCTACGCGTACCTGCTGGTCAGCGGCGCTGGTGCGCTTCGCTGATTGAGTGGGTGCGGGCGTGTCTGTTTGGCCTTGTGGTCGTTTCAGGTGAGCCAGCACATCTTCTTTTAGCACCCGGCCGTCTCTGCCGGAGCCGCTGATGTGACCCAATGACAAGTCGTACTCGCGCACCAGGCGTCTTACTGCCGGGCTGGCCGGTGTTTTAAGTTCCGTAGCGCTTGTTGCTTCACTAGGGCCGGCGCTATCGCTCGCCTGTTTTTTTGTTTCAGTCTTTTGAATGGCCGGCGTTGAGCTTGCGGTGGCCTTTTCTGAGGCGGAATCGTCGTTATCGTTGTTGGCGTCGTCTTCTTGTTCGCTGCCCTCTTCTGACAACTCAAACAGCGGCGCGTGCACCTTGGCAATGTCGCCTTCTTTGTAATAAAGGCGCTTGATCTGTCCCTTGTGAGGTGCGGGTATTTCCACCAGCGCCTTGTCGGTCATTACTTCAACCACCGGCTGATCCTCTTCGATCATGTCGCCTTCGCTGACCAGCCACTTCACCAGTTCGCACTCCACAATACCTTCGCCGATATCGGGCAGTATAAAATCACTCATGTTTGTTCTCCTGTCCTGATACCGGGTTAGAATTCGACGCTGTCGCAAATGGCTTCATACACCTTCAACAGATTGGGAAGGTGTTCTTTTTCCAGCACCAGCGGGAAGGGCGTGTCCATTCCGGCTACCCGGGCAATGGGCGATTCCAAGTATAGAAAGCATCGTTCTTGAATAGTGGCCGCGATTTCGCCGGCAAAGCCGCCGGTTAACGGGGCCTCGTGGGTAACCACCAGGCGTCCGGTTTTGAGAACCGATTTGACCACGGTATCGATGTCCCAGGGTAAGATGCTGCGTAGATCGATCACTTCGCAGGAAATGCCGTCTTTTTCTGCCATTTCCACGGCGTGTTCGATCACTTCCATTTGTGCACCCCAGCCCAGAATCGTTATATCTGTGCCTTCTTTGAGCACTTCGGCCTCGCCCAATGGAAGTTGGTAGGCTTCCTCGGGCACTTCGCCCACGGATGCCCGGTACAGGCGCTTGGGCTCAAAGAACAACACCGGGTCGGGGTCGTGAATGGCGGCCAATAAAAGGCCTTTGGCCTGATGTGGATTGCGTGGTACTACCACTTTCAGGCCTGGTGTGTGAGCAAAATAGGCTTCCGGCGATTGGGAATGGTACAGGCCACCGGCAATGCCACCGCCGTAAGGTGCGCGAATGGTCAGCCCGCCAACATCGAACAGGTTGCCGGAGCGGTAACGGAATTTCGCGGTTTCGTTCACGATCTGGTCAAAAGCCGGGAAAATGTAATCGGCGAATTGTATTTCCGCCACGGGCACCGAGCCTTGCGCCGCCAGACCGTTGGCGAAGCCGATGATGCCTTGTTCCACTAAGGGCGTGTTAAAACAGCGCGTCTTGCCGTATTTTTGTTGCAGATTGCTGGTGGCGCGGAATACACCGCCAAAAATGCCGACGTCTTCGCCAAAGCACAGCACCCGCTCATTCGCCGCCATGGCAGTATCCAAGGCGTTGTTAATGGCTTGCAGCATGTTCATTTTCGCCATTTCAAGCCTCTCCTTTTTGGGTGCTGGCGGGTTTGCCAGTAATGGCCGGATCGTTTGCGCTTTTTGGGTAGGCGTCCGGATGCCGGCGAATGTGCGCTTTCAGTTTCTCGAATTGCGCATTCAGGGCGGGAGGCACTTCTTTGTAAACATCGGTGATCAAGGTTTCCAGTGCCGGTGGTGGCCGCTTCTGCGCTTGTTTCATGGTTTCAAGAACTTCGCGGCGCAGGCGTTCCTGTAATTCTTTTTCTTCGCTGTCAGTCCACCAATCGTGCGACTTCAGCCAGTTTTGAGTGCGCAGAATTGGATCTTTTTCACGCCAGATGGCTTCTTCGTCTTTGCTGCGGTAGCCGGAGGGGTCATCGGAAGACGAGTGGGCGGCCAAGCGGTACGTCATTGCTTCAATCAGCACCGGGCGGTTCTCTTCAACGGCCAGTTGGCGGGCTTTTTCGGTGGCCTGGTACACTGCCAGAACGTCGTTGCCGTCTACCCGAATTACGTCCATTTTGTAGCCGTAGGCCCGCGGTGCTATACCGTCGGCAGCGAACTGCTCGGAAGCCGGTGTGGAAATGGCGTAACCGTTGTTGCGGCAGAAAAAGATCACCGGTACCCGGTGAACGGCGGCCATATTCAGAGCCGCATGGAAGTCGCCTTCGGAGGCGGCACCCTCACCAAAATAGACGAGAGTACAGTGGCCTTCACCGGCCAGCTTCTGGCCATAGGCATAACCGGTGGCCTGGGGAATCTGGGTGGCCAACGGCGACGAAATGGTCATGTAATAGAGTTTTTTCGAACCGTAATGCACCGGCATCTGCCGGCCCTTGCCGTAGTCTTTGTCGTTCCCGAACAGTTGGTTCATGAACTCGTCGATGGTGAAACCACGGTAGGCCAGCGCACCTTGTTCGCGGTATTGGGCCATAATCATGTCGCTATCACCCAGTGCTGCTGCACTGCCAATAACGGCGGCTTCTTCACCGGTGCATTGCATGTAAAAACTGAGCCGGCCCTGGCGTTGGGCGGCTAACATGCGCTCGTCCAGAATGCGGGTAGTGACCATGGCGTGATAAATGCGCAGGGCTTTTTCTTTGCTTACATCAGGCGCTTTACCGCCTTTGTACAGCGAGCCGTCCTGTTTGAGCAGTTTGAAGGTGGAAATTCGAAACTCCGCGCCATCAGTGAAAATGGGGGAGTGCACGGTTTTTGACTTTGTTGTTGTCATTATCCTCGTCCTTGGGTGGTGGCTTGAGGAACACAGAGCCCCTTGTGAGGGCTTTGGTTTTGTCAGGTTAAGGGTGTTAATCTTTTCCAGAGTATAGAACGCATTGTGCGAAATCGCCCACAGAAAAGTTGACCTTAACGTAAAGTGCGGCTTTTGAGTAGTGTCTTGAATAGTATCTTGAATAGTATCTTGAGCAGTATCGTAACTAGTATTTTAAGCAGTATCCTGAACAGTATCTTAAGTGAGGCAATTTCATGGTGGATGAAAACCGGCACATCGTTTGCCCAAACTGCAATAAAGTAAATCGGGTTCCTGCCAGTCGCTTGTCAGCGGGTGGCACCTGCGGCGCATGCAAACAGTCGCTATGGCCAGATAATGTGCCCGAGTTTACTGAACAGGCGTTTGCCACTCACGTCGCTCGTAGCGACTTACCGGTGCTGGTAGATTTTTGGGCCAGCTGGTGCGGCCCGTGCAAGGCGATGGCGCCGCAGTTTGCGCTGGCGGCGAAAGGCTGGAAGAGTAAGGTGCGGCTTGCCAAGCTGAATACCGAGCAGCACCCAGGCCCGTCGGGGCAGTTTGGGATTCGCAGTATTCCCACGCTGATTCTGTTTCGCAATGGGCGCGAGTATGCTCGCCAGAGTGGCGCCGTGAATCAGGCTCAGATTGATCAGTGGCTGGGCGCTCAGTTGAAGTAGCCTGAGTGCCGTCAGTCGTCCTGTTTGTCTTGTTTGTCGAGAGCTTCCTGCTCGGCCTTGCGTTTGCGTACTTTTTCCAGTTTTTCGCCAGACAGGCTCATATTGTTTGACGTGTCACGCAGTATGACCAGGTTGCCTAAAATCAGCGCCAGCGAGACGAGTAAGATAATCCATCCGATCATTGGCATAGCAATTGTCCTTATACAGAAGACATAACTCTGATAATGCACCTGTAATCTGAAACACGCCAGTGCGCTGTTGGGTATGCGTCACTTATCAACCGGTCACTTTCCCACCAACTTCCGTCGGTGCCCATGGCTACAGGGTTGTGCGAGGCTGCCCTAAGGCTTCTCACAAGGTTATCCACAGCTTTTGTGGGTAAAAATTCACGGCTCAGCCAAAGATCAAAACGCATTGAAGCTATTAGCTTATGCTTGGTTGCGTCAGTTTACCTATCGGTTGATTTCCACCACAATCGGCGCCACTCAAAATCAGGAACGGGTTTTATGGCACACGATTATTCAATTTTGTCGGGAATCAGCCGATGAAAGCTTTGTTTCGGGGCTACCTCAATTCGTCATTGATTCTGCGCATCAGTATTGCGTTGGTGTTGGGCATCGCCGTTGGGCTTATTGGTGGCCAGCCTGTGGCTGACTGGTTGGCACCGTTTGGCGAATTGTTACTGCGTTTGCTGAAATTCCTGATTGTACCCATCGTGCTGTTCACTTTAATGGTGGGTATCAACCAGGCCAATATCGGCAGTATGGGACGGGTCGGTCGCAAACTGATGCTGTATTACATTGCATCTTCCGCACTGGCGATTATTGTTGGGTTAGCCGTTGCAACCTGGCTTGAGCCAGGCAGTGGTATGACGCTGAATGAAAATGCAACGATAAAAGTTCCGGATAACCCCGGCTTTGCGGCGGTGTTGCTAAACATTATTCCGGATAATATTTTTACGGCTTTCACCGAACTGAATTTGCTGGGGATTATTTTTACCGCCATTGTATTTGGTATTGCGCTGTTGAAGTTGCGGGAGTCAGAACAGCACGCTGAGCTGGGCGAGCACCTTTATAAGGTGATTGAGGGGTTCAGTGAAATGACCCTGAAAGTGATGGCAGGCGTGTTGCAATACGTGCCCATCGGGGTATTTGCGATTGTGGCGAAAACCGCCGGTGAGCAGGGCATGGCGACTATTATGGCCCTGGGCGACATGGTGGTGGTGCTGTACATTGCGCTCGCCGTTCAGTTGGTGGTGTATTGCGTGATAATGCGCGGTTTTGGTGTAAACGTGCGCGGGTTTTTCCGCGAAGCCAGAACGCCTATGGCGACGGCTTTCGCCACCCAGAGCAGTTCCGGCACCTTGCCACTGACCATTACCGCAGCGCGGAAGCTGAATATTCCCCAGCGGATATACGGTTTCAGCTTGCCGTTAGGTGCCACCATTAATATGGACGGTGCTGCCATTCGAATCGCCATTTCCGCCGTATTCGCCGCCAATGTGGTGGGTGTTCCGCTGGATTTGATGACCATGGCCGAGATTGTGCTGATTGGCACGCTTACATCGATTGGCACCGCGGGCGTGCCAGGCGCCGGTATTGTGATGATCGCCACGGTGTTTGCACAGGTGGGCCTGCCCATCGAAACCGTGGCATTGCTGGTGTCGATTGATGCCCTGGTGGGTATGGGCGCAACCGGCCTGAACGTGACCGGTGATCTGGTGGGTACGTCTATCATCGCGCGCTCTGAAAGCCGGCGCGATACCTGACCGAATCAACGGCTGATAAAAACGGTGAAGAGGATGAAGCCTCTTCACCGTTTTTTTTTGACTGACGGAAAGGTATTACTGTTTTTAATCGACGTACAATCGCTATTTACAGGGGAATGAATAATGAAAAAACGGGTTGTTTTGATTACCGGCGCCAACCGCGGCATTGGCTTGGAGCTGGCGCAGCACTATAGCCGTGCTGGCCATTACGTTATTGGCGTATGCCGCCAAACCTCTGACGAGCTGGACGCCGCAGCGGCGCGGGTGATAGAGCATGTGGATGTAACGTCCGATGAAAGCGTGGCAGGGCTGGCGGACGCATTGGCAGGCGAGCGCATTGATCTTTTGATCAACAACGCCGGCTTGCTGCAGGAAAACGAGCTGGGCAGCATTGATTTCGATTCCCTGCGAGCACAGATGGAAGTAAATGCTTATGCGCCGCTGCGAGTGACAGAGGCGCTTATGTTGCTCATACCGTCTGGAGGAAAAGTTGCCAACATTACCAGCCGATTGGGCTCAATAACCCTGAACAATTCGGGGGCCAGGTATGGCTACCGGGCCTCTAAGGCAGCACTGAATGCGTTTGGCAAATCCCTCGCGGTAGATCTTGAACCCAAAGGCATTGCAGTGGCTCAGTTGCACCCAGGTTTTGTGCAAACCGGCATGACCAAAGGCAGGGGCGAAATCACAACTGCCGAATCCATCAGCGGGCTAACGGCGCGAATTGAGGCGCTGAATTTGGATAACACGGGTTCGTTCTGGCATCAGACCGGTGAGCGGCTGCCCTGGTGAGGTTAATGCCCGCCGTTAGCACCGGCGGGCATTTGCGATCACTCTCTGAAATCTGATTGCAGGTCAGACAGGCTTTGCGGCTGTCGCCCGGCGCCCAACAATAGCGCCAAGGCCCAGCAGCATCAGCCAGATCACCGCCGGTTCGGGTACGGCACGTACCGAATTGCCTGAGGATAGCAGTGCAAATGCCTCTAATCCCAAGAACTTGTGAGCGGCGGTGGTGGGGTGTATTTCGTCCCAGAACAGAAATGTGTCGGCGTTATTACATGCGGTTTCAGTTATGAAGTTGTCCGATACGGACCGACACTGGTCGGTGGTATTGGTAATTCCTGAGGCGACGGCAGTACCGTCCAGAACAGATCCGAATATACCGAAAACATCCAGGTAAAATATAGAGGCTGAGGTGGTTGTGCTCAAACTAATCAGACGCTGCTCCAGGCCGATATTCCAGGCTTCGCTGACGGCGGTCGCTGCGGCCCTATTAGCTGAGCCGGCAAACTCCGGAATCAGGCCAAGGTCCGGCAGGTTGGGCACCAGAAGCGTGCCTACACCGTTGCCCACTAGCCGGCTCATAACCCCCACAAAACTGTCCAGTTGGGCGTTAATGGCGGCGATCGGATCGGCAACGCCTGCCAGGCCACGCATGTCATTGCCGCCGGCCCAGGTAATATAGAGGTCGTTTGCGTTGGCACTGCCCGCTAAATCGTTGTTGTAGAGTGTTTCCTGAACCAGTATGCCAGAAGTGGCGCCAAAGAGGCCGGGATCGTTGTTGACCTCGGCGCCAGCAAAGGCGTAGTTATTACCGCCGCTTTCCGAATTGGTCGCGCGTGGTATACCCAATGCGTCAGCCAAGTATTCGTGCCATACCGGGCCGTTGGAAAAGCGGCCATTGCTACCATAGCCTACGGCGTTGGCAACAGGGGCAGAACTGCCAAATGGCACCTTGCTTCGGTTATTCCCGGTATCAGACAAGCTATCGCCAAACACAAAAATGTCGTTAAACGACAACGGACCGGCGAGGGCCAGGCTGCTGGTAAGAATGATCGATGTGGCAAAAATGACGCGTTTAAACAGCGGGACGGTTCTGGTCTTTCTGGTCATGAAGTACACCTTTTTTATTATCAGGCGCCAACAAAAAAGCTCGCCGTGACCCGGGATTGGGTCGCATCGAATAAGCAAGCAAAAGTAAAGCCGTTTCACGGATAATGTTCAGAAAACAATCGATTAGTGAGAGAGCTGCAGATTTTTTAAGCAGATTTTGAAGGAACATGTAAAAAAAGCTGACGTTGTGGCGTCAGCTTTGCTTCGATGTTTGCTAATCTTCTTCGTCGTTCGCCTGCTGTCGATCCAGGCGATCGCGTTCTTCTTCCTTGGCGGCATCAATCACCGCCATCACCTCGCCTAAGTCTGCACTGTGGGTGTCGTGAATAAAGCACCCGGTCAGTTTGCTGGTGGGGTGTAGGCGGCCACTTTCGTACAGCTCCCAGATTTCTTTGCCGTAATCGGTGTTCATCAGCTCCGGCGCGTACTTGCCAAAGTAACGGCGCATGTTGTCTACGTCTCGCTCCAGCATTCGCTCGGCGTTGTTATTACCAGAGGCGTTTACCGCCTGGGGTAGGTCGATAATTACTGGCCCCTGATCATCCAGCAGTACGTTGAACTCCGACAAGTCGCCGTGAATCAGTCCGGCGCTGAGCATGCGCACGACGTCGGCAATCACCTGCTGGTGGAAGTCCAGCGCCTGTTCGCGGGTCAGTTCAACGTCGTCCAGCCTGGGCGCGGCTTTGCCATCGGCATCGCTGATCAGTTCCATCAGCAGTACCCCATCAACAAAGCCTGATGGCCGTGGCACCCGCACACCGGCATCCGCCAGGCGGTAAAGGGCGTCTACCTCGGCGTTCAGCCAGGCGTCTTCATGCTCTTTTTGGCCGTAGCGGGTTTTTTTACCCATGGCGCGGGCACGGCGACTGTTGCGTACCTTGCGGCCTTCCTGGTATTCCACGGCCTGCTTGAAGCTGCGTTTTGACGCTTCTTTAAACACTTTGGCGCATCGAACCTGGTCGCCACACTGCACCACGTATACCTGAGCTTCTTTGCCGCTCATGAGCTGATACAGCACGCTGTCTATCAGCCCGTCGTCTAAAAGGGATTGTAATCGTTTTGGTGTTTTCATAGGGCCGCAATCTTACATTAAATCGGTTTTGGTTGTGTTGATCTGTGAGAGCTACCAGCAAAGCGCTTCTGACGGTAGAATCACCGGGTCTGAACCCGTGCCGGCATTTGCTTGGCACCGGTTTGTTTATCATGCTGTTTTGGAGCTTTGAAAATGCCTAGAGCAAGTGAAATCAAGAAAAACTCTGCCATCGAGTTTGAAGGTCGGGTGTATTTTGTCAAGGACATCGAGCGGTCTGTACCCCAAGGCCGGGCTGGCGGCAGCCTTTACCGCATGCGGTTGTATGATGTGGTTACCAACAGTAAGAAAGACGAAACCTTCAAAGACGGCGATATGCTGAATCTGGCGGACTTGACTCGCCGTACTGCGTCGTTTTCTTACGCCGATGGCGAAGAATGTGTGTTCATGGATACCGAAGACTACACGCAGTACATGTTGAATAAAGGCGCCATTGCTGAAGAACTGCTGTTTGTTACCGAAGAAACCCAAGGCATGATGGTTGTGTTAATTAAAGATACACCCGTAGCGCTGGCGCTGCCTCCCACGGTCGATTTTGAAATAATGGACACGGCTCCCTCGGTTAAAGGTGGCTCTGCCACAGCCAGAACCAAACCGGCGACTATGGTCACAGGCTTGGTGATTCAGGTGCCTGAACACATTTCCACGGGCGACCGCATCAAAGTGAATGTGGAAGAACGCAGGTTCATGGGGCGGGCGACCGCGGAGTAACGGGCATCTGCCTAGTAAGTCGTGCCAGGAGGGCGCAGCCGCTATGTTTGAAACGCAATCTGAAGCAAAGCCTGAAATACAGTCTGAAACACGTAAAGCGTTTGTTGCTTTGGTTGACGGCGGCCAGATTGCGCCCATAGATTCAAACCGCGCCGCGGCGATAGCCGGTGTGTTTCCGGCGGGCCGGCAGTGGCTGCGCTTTTTAGACGTGTTGCTGTTGTGCCTGGGTGGCTTGGCGCTGGCCTTTTCCGTACTGCTTTTTGTAGCCTTCAACTGGGGTGAGCTGGGCCGACTGGCTCGTTTCGCGTTGGTCGAAGGAGCTTTACTGCTGGCGTTTGTGGGTTACTGGCTGGCCGGGCGCGAAACCTTGGCTGGCAAGGTTTCGCTGCTTTCGACCGGTCTTCTGTTGGGCGGATTGCTGGCGCTGTTCGGGCAAACCTACCAGACCGGTGCCGACCCCTGGCAGCTGTTTTTTGTGTGGATGTTACTACTGACACCCTTTGCCCTGATTGGCCGATTTGCACCGCTGTGGGTACTTTGGGCCGTTTTGGTCAACTTCGCGCTGACGTTGTACTTTCAGCCTAGTGGCCGCTTTTCAACGGAGGCTTATGGGCAACTGTTGTGGGTCCAGTTTGCCGCGAACGGGTTTATGTTGTGTGCATGGGAGTGGCTAGCCGGCCGTGCGCCCTGGCTTAATCAGCGTTGGGCGGTGCGGTTGTTGGCAATGGCTACCTTAATGCCACTGACTCTGCGAGTAGTTGAAAGTGTGTTTTCTAGCAGTGATTTATGGCTTCCCGCGTTGGTGTTTCTATTGGCAGTGACGATTGTGTATGGGGTTTACCGCTACCAACGCCAGGATTTGTTTATGCTGACGCTCGCGGCGGCTTCGGTGATTGCGATTGTTGTCAGCCTGCTGGTTAAACATCTGGTGTGGCACCTCGACAACAGCGGGGGTGTATTACTGATGGCTATAGCGTTGATGGCTCTGAGTACGTTGGCCGTTAACTGGCTGCGGTCTATTCACCGGGGATGGCAGGTATGAACGCTGAACATCAACGGCTATGGAGCAGCTTGCAACAGCAAGGCTTGGTAGAGGGGTCGCCGCCAGTGCCGGGGGAGGCAGGTTCGCCCTGGTACATCTCGGTGTTTATGGGCTTTTTTGGCTGGCTGGCGGCGCTGTTTTTGTTTTTGGCCATCGCGCTGCTGTTTTTCTTCGACCTGGAGTTAGATTGGTTTTTTGAAAGCCCGCTATTGCTGTGGACAATAGGGCTATTGTTGATTGGCATTGCATTCTGGCTGTTGCGAAGTGCGGCCAGCGAGTTCGTAAGGCATATGGCGTTGGCGTTTAGCCTTGCAGGGCAGGGTTTTGTGGCCTGGGGCTCGTTTGGGGGCGCTGATGCTATAGGTGCCACGCTGTTGATTACTGGCTTTCAAATATTTTTAGCGGTGTTTATGCCGGACTTTATCCACCGCGTGTTTTCAACTTGTATAGCCGCACTTGGCTTGCTTGTGTTTGTCGAATTGCCGCTACTGAACGTGGCGGCGGGCGGCACTGTGTTGGCATTTACCGGTTGGGTGTGGCTGCATGAATTCCAGTTGCCGCGTATGTTGCCAGCTCTGCGAGCCTGGGGCTATGGCGGCGTGCTGGCACTGGTTACCAGCAGAAGTGAGGTTGTGCTCGGTCTGAATTGGTCGGTGTGGAACGGAGCTCTTGATACGCTGCCTGCGATTTATGGCTGGTCGGCACCGTTGTTGGAGGGCTTGGCTGCTGTTTATATTGTGTACAGCGTTTGCCAGCGCCTGCAGACAGCGGTTTGGGTGCAAATATTGGCGCTTTGCGCCCTGACAGCCCTGGCGTTAGCCAGTGCCGACGCGCCGGGCTTGCTGGTGTGCATGATGGTGATTGTGCTGGGCCAAGCTGGCAGCAACACCTTGCTGAAAAGCATCGGTATTGCGGGCCTGTTGTTTTACGTCAGTGCTTTTTATTATCAGCTGCACGTAACCCTGATGGTTAAAGCCCAGATTTTGCTAGCCACCGGTTTACTGCTGTTGGCCGTGCGCTGGTTGATGTTAAGACTGGTGAATGGACAGGCGGGAGAGCACCCATGAAACAATGGTTAAGCCGCCGAATTATTGGTTTGCTAGCCTTGTTGGTCGCTTTGGCGATGGTGAACCTGTCGGTGTTCCAGAAAGAGCAGCAGTTGGCTCATGGCAAGGTGGTTTATCTTGATTTAGCGCCGGTAGATCCGCGCTCGCTGATGCAAGGCGACTACATGACCCTGAGCTTCGCTATCGGCCAGGAAATTCGCCGTGCCTTTGGACACAGTGCGCAGGCATTTTTAACGGCGAAGACGTCAACCCACTACGTCATTGTTACCCTCGACAGCCAGAACAGGGCGAGCTTCAAAACGCTGTTCAACGGACAAGATTTGGCCCTGGAGGAGTTGTTGCTGCGCTACCGGATACGCCATGACATCGTGCACTTCGCCACCAACGCATTCTTTTTCCAGGAGGGCGATGCTGAATATTACGAGGCCGCCAGGTACGGTCAGTTTCGGGTGAACGAACAAGGCGAACCCTTGCTGGTGGCCCTGTATAGCGACGAGTTGAAGCAGCTGGGCCCACCCGAAAAAACAGATCTTTGAACGCGAAAACGCCCAAACGTGCTGGATAATACGAAACTAGGTGTGTAGTCTAGTCTGCCAATTTTCGAAACTGGTCGATACATGTCTTTAAGCAGTGCAAGTAATACCGATAACCCCCGTTCTACCTCTTCTGATTCTTCCCCCGCTGGTTCCGCAGATGCTCACCGTTTTGGCGATCCGGTTGTTCTGGTTCTGACCATTGGCTTTATTCTGCTGTTCGTAGGCTGGTCGCTGACGGATGCGGCCAGTCTTGCCTCCGTGATTGACGTGGGTTTTGCCTGGACGGCCAAGTATATGGGCACCTTTTTCCAGCTGTTGTTGTTGCTGACGTTCTTCATTGCTATGGGCGTGGCCGTTAGTCGCGCCGGTGCCGCCCGCCTGGGTGGTATGGATAAGCCTGAATTCAGCACTTTCCGCTGGCTGTCAATGATTCTGTGCACTCTGTTGGCGG
Source organism: Marinobacter sp. M1C (assembly GCF_023314135.1). Classification (NCBI taxonomy): domain Bacteria; kingdom Pseudomonadati; phylum Pseudomonadota; class Gammaproteobacteria; order Pseudomonadales; family Marinobacteraceae; genus Marinobacter; species Marinobacter sp. M1C. Next base: position 3,304,780 of record NZ_CP092289.1, on the reverse strand, counting down.
GTGGCGGTGTGTTCTTTGCCGCTGGCGAGCCGGTGTATCACTTTGTGGTAACGCCACCGGCGTTTGATACCGAAGCGGCCACGGCACAAGCTGTTGCGCCGGCCATGGCGCAGTCGTTCATGCACTGGGGCTTTTTGGCCTGGAGCGTACTGGGTTCATTAACAGCCATGGTTCTGGCTCACGCCCACTACGTTCAGGGCAAACCACTGCAGCCGCGTACCTTGCTGTACCCGGTATTTGGCGAGCGCGTCATGAGCAGCTGGTTGGGCGGCGTTGTTGATGCCATGTGTGTGATTGCTGTCGTAGCCGGTACCGTCGGTCCCATTGGTTTTCTGGCCACGCAGATGAGTTTCGGCCTGCATGAGTTGTTTGGCGTAGCAGATGAATTCAGCACCCAATTGATTATTCTTGGCCTGCTGGCTGTTGTTTACATGGCTTCAGCGGTTAGTGGTATTCACCGTGGTATTCAGCTACTGAGCCGGTTCAATGTCATTCTGGCACTGGTTATCGGTGCGGTGATCTTCGCGTTCGGCCCCACCCTGTTTTTAGTCAATACCTATGTGGCTTCTATGGGCGAGTACCTGACGTCGTTCTTCGCCATGGCCACTATGACCAGTGAAACCGCGCCGGAATGGTGGATGAAGTGGTGGACGGTGTTCTTTTTCGCCTGGTTTATTGGCTACACACCGCTGATGTCAATTTTTGTAGCGCGCATTTCCCGCGGTCGGACTATTCGACAGACCATTTTGGCGGTATCGATTTTGGCGCCAATAGCCACCACTATCTGGTTTACTTTGTTGGGTGGTTCGGGAGTGTATTACCAGCTCACGGGGGTGTTTGATCTGACCGAAGCGCTGAACGCGTTCCGCTTTGATCAAGCCACACTGACCGTTGCCAAGAATTTGCCCGGCGGCGTAATGATGGCCGCAGCCGTACTGCTGCTGACCACTATTTTCGTGGCTACCACCGGCGACTCTATGAGCTACGCCATTGCCACCGTAGGCGCAGGCCACGATGAGCCACATTACGCCGTTCGCGCTTTCTGGGGCGGAGCCATGGCAATTATGGCGGCGATTCTGTTGTACATGGGTGCCGGTCAGATTGGTGTGTTGCAACAGTTCATTGTGCTAACCGCCATTCCTGTGTCGCTGATTATTCTGCCGTCGCTGTGGACAGGTCCGCAGGCTGCGTTTGCCATGGCGCGGGCGCAGAAGCTGATATAGCAGGTGGGTGTTCGGTCGGGCGCCAATGGCCATCTATAAGAGCTAAGGCCTGGCGGGGCGCATTCAAGCCGGTAGGCGCTGCATCCGATAGCGCCTTTCGGGCCGGCCAACACTGCCGTAGGTAACCTCGGCCACCAGGGTTCCGGTGCCCGTCATGTATTCCAGATAACGCCTGGCTGTGGTGCGCGATGCACCCATGGCGCCGCCTACTTCTTCTGCACTCCAGGGTTTACCATCCGCAATCACCTCACGAATCCGGTCCAGCGTAATCACATCAATACCTTTGGGCAGTCGGTGATGGCTGTAGTGCCCATTTTCGCCGCTGTTGCGTGGGAGCAGGGCGTCTACTTCGTCCTGACCTAAATGCTTCAGTGCCGATAGGCGTTCAACATGGTCACAGAAGCGGTTAATGGCCTCTTCCAGGCGTTCGAATACCAAGGGTTTCAGAATGTAATCAAACACGCCACCGCGCAAAGCGGTCCGCAATGTTTCTACTTCCTTGGAGGCAGTGATCAGGATCACGTCGCTGCTGCTATTACTGGCGCGCAGCTCACGCAGTAAATCCAGGCCGTTGCCGTCGGGGAAATACACGTCTAGCAGTATCAGGTCAGGCTTTAGTACGTCCGCCTGTTCGCGGGCATCGGCCAGGGTGTGGGCAATCCCGCAAAGTTCCACCTGCTCCAGCCGCTGGATAAAGCGGCGCTGGATTTCCGCAATCTGACGGTCATCTTCAGCAATCAACAGTCGGATGGGGGTCAAAGTTGGCTCCTGCCGGTGGGTGTTTTTGGTAAGTATAAGGTGAAGCGGCTACCGCCGGGGTTATCCAGATTTTCCACCGTCACAGATCCACCCCAACTGTCCAGAAACTGGCGAACCAAGTGCAGCCCAAAACCGTGATCGGTACCTGTTTTGCTGGTAACACCCTTTTCAAACATTCGGTTTTGAACCTCCGGGGCAATACCTGGGCCTTGGTCTTCCACCTCGAAAATCAGTTCCTGCCCAAGATCGGTCATTGACAGTTGTACCCGGCCATTGACGCCGGTATGCCGACGGGTGGCCTCCAACGCATTATCAATCAAGTTTCCCAGTACGCTGACGAGTTGCTCTCGCGGTAAATTGTGCGGCAGGTCGGTCATTTGGCTATCTGGGTCTATGTCCAGATGCAGGCCCATTTCTCGGGCACGGTTGTGTTTGCCCAGTAGGCAACCGGCAATGATGGGGTCGGGCACGGCTTCCAGCAGCAAGTGAATCAGCGCCTGATGACTGCTGACTTCGCTGCCAATAAGGCCTAGAGCATCGTTATAGGCGCCCAACTGTATCAGCCCGGCGATGGTGTGCAGTTTATTAGAGTATTCATGAGTTTGGCTGCGCAGAGTGTCGGCGTATTGCTGGATGCGGGTGAGCTGCTGGCTGACTTGATCCAGCTCGTTACGTAAACGGAAGCTGGCCACCACGCCGATGATGTCGTCGCCTTGGCGCACCGGCAGACGGTTGACTACCATCTGGCGGTTGCGCAGCCACACTTCGCGGTCGAAATCCGGCGTGCCAGTGGCCAGAACAGACATCAAACCGCTTTCCGGCAGTATGTCGTGAATTGGGCGCCCAGCCACAGGCATGTCGGTATCCAGCCCGAGAGTAACCAGAGCTGCGCGGTTCACCGTCGTAATAATGCCGTCGCGGTTAATGGCGATAATACCTTCACGCACGGATTGCAGCGTAGCATCACGTTCCTGGAACAAACCGGCGATTTCCTCCGGTTCCAGGCCTAAAATAGCGCGCTTGAAACGACTGGCAATCACTACTGCTGCCAGGATACTGATTAGCAATACCACCCCCATCACCCCGTACAGCACAAAATTGTAGCGCTGCACGGTGGCTTCTACTTGGCTTACGCTGTAGCCCACCGACACAATTCCAATAATGGCACCGCTGCCGGGTTCAAATACCGGTGCTTTGCCTCGCATGGATTCGCCCAGGTTGCCCATGGCAAGGGCGACATAGCCCTTACCTTCCACCAGTGCACGGCGGCCGTAATCGCCTTCGTCGTCGGCCATGGAGCGACCGATGCGCTCGGGCGAAGGGTGCGCCAGGCGAATAGCGTTGTGATCGCCGATCACAATAAACAAGGCTTCGTTGGTTCGGGCCAGAGTGCGGGTGAGGGTGTTGAGGTCGTCAAGATTTCGCTGTTGTATACCACGGATAACCGCCGGGCTGGCGGCAATGGTTTTGGCGACCATCAAGGCTCTCTGGCCAATCTCGTTATAAAGGGATTCGCTCAGGTAATAACCGGCAAACACGCCAATAAACACGGTTTGGAGAGCGCTCACCAGGCCAAGAGTGAGAATCATGCGGGTTTTAAGTTTTGTGCGTCGCTTTACAGGCATGGGCGTCCGTCAGCTTGGTTCATCGGCGCTGCGCGCACGGGCTAATCAGGTTAAAACACCGTAACCAGTTTTGCCCGTGAACTTTATGCACAGAATGAATACTAGTTTTTTTATATCCGTTACGCCCGCAAACTTCAGCAACTACGCATTGCCTTCTACTCTGCTTGCTGAAACACCCTTCTTAATGAAACAACAAGGTGACGTATATGTTTATTAAAAGAACAATAACGCTTGCGGCGGCGGCCGCTTTCAGTATGTCTGCCATGGCTTGGCAACCCAGTGGAAAAGTAGAGTGCCTGGCTCCTGCCGACCCGGGCGGCGGTTGGGACTTTACCTGCCGCAGCGTGGGTAACGTAATGCAGCAGCTTAAGCTGGTAGAAGGCTCTGTACAAACCGTTAATATGGCTGGAGCCGGTGGCGGTGTGGCTTATGCCCACACGGTCAGCAAGCGTAAAAATGACGACAAGTTGATTGTTGCTGCATCTACCGCGACAACCACTCGCCTGGCACAGAAACAGTTTCCGGGTATGGACGCGTCTATGGTGAAGTGGATCGGCGCTTTGGGAGCCGATTACGGCATTATTGCTGTGAGCAAAGATTCCAAGTACCAAAACCTGAACGAGTTAATGGACGCGCTGAAAGAAGATCCGCGCGCGGTCAAGTTTGCCGGCGGCAGTGCTCGCGGTGGTTGGGATCATTTGAAAGTGCTGATTGCAGCAAAAGCGGCGGGCGCTGAAAAATTGCCGTCCATTCCTTACCTGTCATACAACAATGGCGGCGAAGCCATGACTCAAGTTGTGGGTGGCCAGGTGGATGCCTTTACTGGCGACGTGTCTGAAGCCACTGGCTTCATGGAATCCGGTGATTTACGTGTTTTGGCGGTGCTGTCCGAAGAACGCTTACCAGGCAAGTTTAGCAACATACCTACTGCCCGGGAGCAGGGTATTGATGCGCTTGGCCCTAACTGGCGCGGGTTTTATATGCCTAAAGAAACCTCTGAAGAAGCTCAACAATACTGGGTAGAGGCAATGGACACTCTGTACGCCAGCGAAGAATGGAAAGCCGTAATGAAAAGTAACGGTCTGATTCCGTTCCATCCCAAGGCCGGTGAGTTCGAGAGCTTTGTAACCAATCAGGTGCAGGACATTGAAGACCTGTCCCGGGAAATCGGTCTACTAAAATGACCGGCATGGGCGACCGTATTCTAGGCTTGTTTCTGCTGGTTGTGGCGGTTGCCTATGGCTGGGTAGCGCAGCAGTGGCCTGAACCCTTCGGCGGTGCCGAGGGTGTAGGGCCAGAAACGTTTCCCACCATTCTGGCGATTGTGCTGGTGGTGGGTAGCCTGTACCTGATGATCAAACCAGACGCCGATGCCAAATGGCCGGTGGGCAAATCAGCCCTGGAACTGGTGATCTCGATCATTGTATTGGTGATTTATGCGCTGTTGCTGGAGCCGTTGGGCTTTATTATATCCACCACGTTGGCGGTCGGCGTTTTAAGTTGGCGCATGGGTGCACCACCATTGCGGGCATTTGTGACTGGTTTAATCAGTGCCGTTGTGGTGTTCGGGTTGTTCAATTATGGCTTGTCGCTGAGCCTGCCTAACGGCCTGCTGGGAGGCTCCTAACCATGGAAACTATGGGCTTTCTGATGGACGGGTTTGCGGTGGCGCTAACGCCGTACAACCTGATGTTTGCGTTATTCGGGGCCTTTGTGGGCACTCTGATTGGCTGCTTGCCAGGCTTGGGCCCGGCTAACGGCGTTGCCATTCTTATTCCGCTGGCCTTCACCTTGGGGCTGCCGCCGGAAACGGCGATGATTCTGCTGACCTCGGTGTACGCCGGCGCTATGTACGGCGGGCGAATTTCGTCCATTCTGCTAAATATACCGGGCGACGAGCCGGCCATGATGACCTGCCTGGACGGTTATCCCATGGCGCAACAAGGCCGTGCGGCAGATGCTTTGGCCATTTCAGCGATTGCGTCCTTCGCGGGGAGTCTGATCGGCACGATAGGGCTTATTATATTGGCGCCGGTGCTGGCGCGATTCGCACTGACCTTCGGGCCGGTGGAATACTTCGCCCTGTTTTTGCTGGCATTCGCCACTCTTGGCGGTATAACCGGCAAAAATCCGATGAAAACGGTGATCGCAGCAGCGCTTGGCATCATGATTTCTACCGTGGGTATCGACATATCCACCGGCACCCAGCGTTATACCGCCGGTGTGCTGGAGCTGTATGAAGGTATCGACTTTATATTGGCGATTGTTGGGCTGTTCGCCATATCCGAGCTGTTGTTTTTTGTTGAAGCACGAATGGGCAAAGGCCGCAGTAAAGTGAAGGTGGGGAAACTGACGCTGAGTTTCAAAGAAATTGTGTCGACCATTCCTACCCAACTGCGCGGTGGTGTGCTGGGCTTTATTGCGGGCGTGTTGCCGGGTGCCGGGGCGTCTTTGGGCAGCTTCATCAGCTACACTTTGGAAAAAGCAGTGATCGGCAAAAAAGGCCGCTTTGGCGAAGGTGACATCCGGGGTGTAGTGGCGCCGGAAGCGGGCAATAACGGTGCGGCATCGGGCGCTTTGGTACCCATGCTGACCCTGGGGGTGCCGGGCAGTGGCACTACAGCGGTGTTGCTGGCCATGCTGATTTCCCTGAATATCACGCCGGGGCCGTTAATGTTCACCCAGAACGCTGATATTGTGTGGGGGGTGATTGCTGCGCTGTTGATTGGCAACGTATTGCTGCTGATACTGAACATTCCGATGATTGGAGTGTTTGTGCGGCTACTGTCGGTGCCGCCGATGTACCTGCTGCCGATTGTGACTATGGTGGCATTTGTGGGTATATATTCCATCAGTCATAGCACCTTCGACCTGTATTTCATGATTGTATTTGGAGTTGGCGGGTTTATTCTGCGCAAGCTGGAAATTCCCATGGTGCCCATTATTCTAGGCCTGCTGCTGGGGCCAGAAATGGAAAAGAACCTGGGTCACGCGTTGATATTGTCTGACGGAGACTGGATGACGCTCTGGTCTAGCCCTTTGGCTATTGGTTTGTGGCTGGTCGCGGGTTTGGGCCTGGTGCTGCCAACGCTGGTTGGGCCAATACTGCGCCGGCGCATGCGTTCAGCTATCAAGGAGGGCCCGGTGAGCGATTAAACGCTCCGGTAAGTCGCCACGGCGGATAAATTACGCATGTTGCACCGGGCTTTGCCCGGTGTTTTTTATTGAAAAACCGTTACACTCGAACACGTTTATTCTAACCGCTCAGGATGTTATGTCAGATCTTTCCCTAATTCAGTACGGTTTGATTGCGCTGATCTTCATTTGGAGCGGTTTTGTACGCTCTGGCTTGGGCTTCGGTGGGGCCGTATTGTCGTTGCCGTTTTTGCTGCTGGTGAAAGACGCCCCGCTGGTCTTTTTGCCGATCATAGCCGTTCACTTGCTGGTGTTTTCATCACTCACTATTTGGATGAACAACCGCCGCAGTCAAAGCCAGAAAGGTGGTAATAACAGTCAGACATTAACCGGCTTTGGCCCGGATGCAGCCGCAACAGCCCCGGAAAGCAAGGTAGAAAGCACGGTGGATTGGCCTTACCTGTGGCGTATGCTCCGCATTATGATAGTACCCAAACTGATTGGCGTGTTTGGACTGTTTACGCTGCCAGCGAATGTGCTTAGCTCGATCATATTTGTGATTGTTGCGATTTATTCGGTGTCTTATGTCCTCAACCGGCCTTTTCGCAGCAACAGCAAAGCGGTGGACGTGGGCTTGCTGATGGCCGGTGGTTACATCAGCGGTACCTCGCTGATTGGTGCACCATTGATTATTGCGGTGGCGGCGCAGCATCTGCCCCGGGAAAAGCTGCGCGACACCTTGTTTGGTCTCTGGTTTATTCTGGTGCTGATCAAACTGGCTGCGTTTATCTGGGTTGGGCTGGATCTGCAGCTGATTCACCATCTGTGGCTGTTGCCCTGCGCCGCCATTGGTCATGTAATAGGGCTGCGTTTTCACGACCGTATTTTGAAAGCCGAAACGCCGGTGTTTTTCCGCCTGCTGGGAGTTGTGCTGTTCATCGTTAGCAGTGTGGGTATTGTCAGCGTGCTGCTATAGCGGCGCTACGCCGGAAAATTTATGCGCAGCGTCGCTGCAAACGTTTAAGGATGGTTATGTCGGTTTTGAATTTGGCGTTGTTGTCGGTGTTTCTGCCTACTTTTTTTGTGGTGTCTATCACTCCCGGCATGTGCATGACCCTGGCGTTGTCGCTGGGCATTACTGTGGGTGTGCGCCGGGCGCTGTGGATGATGATCGGCGAACTGCTGGGCGTTGGTATTGTGGCCATCGCGTCTGCTGTAGGCGTGGCTACATTTATGCTGGGTTATCCCACGGTGTTTGAAGTTGCCAAAGTCGCGGGCGGTGCCTATTTGATATGGCTGGGCGTACAAATGTGGCGTTCCCGCGGCAAAATGGCGATGCCGGAAGAAGGCGCGATATTGCCGAGTAGCACCCGCTGGCAGTTGGCCATGCAGGGTTTTATAACCGCCATTGCCAACCCTAAAGGTTGGGCGTTTCTGGTGGTTTTGCTGCCGCCGTTTATAGACAGCTCACTGCCAATGGCGCCGCAGCTTACGGCGCTGATACTGATTATTCTGAGCATGGAATTTTTGTGCTTGCTGCTGTATGCCAATGGCGGGCGCACCTTGCGTCGAGCTCTTCGCAGTGGTGATAAAGTTCGGCTGGCCAATCGAATTTCAGGCAGCCTGATGATGCTGGTAGGTGTTTGGTTGGCTTTGGGCTGAACGGGTTGAAAGGACTCTGGGCTTGAGCGGGCTTTGGAAAGGCGCGTTAAAGCGCGGCGTAACGGCGATACAGAATACCCACTCTTTTTACGTAAGCCCGAGTTTCTGCGTAGGGCGGAATGCCATTGTGGCGGCTAACGGCTCCCGGGCCGGCGTTGTAGGCCGCTGTGGCTAGCTTGATGTCGCCCCGAAAGCGATCCAGCATTTGCGCCAGATAATTTGCACCACCGCGAATGTTGTCTTCGGCAACCATGGCGTTAGCCACCCCCAGTTCGTGTGCAGTGGCGGGCATTAACTGCATAAGTCCTTGTGCCCCTTTGGGCGACAGCGCCGCGGGATTGAATGCCGATTCGGCGTGAATAACGGCGCGAACGAGGGCGGGATCTACATCGAACTCTTTGGCAGACGTCGCAATCTGTTCATTGTAGCGGGATGCAAACAGCGGCGTGGTGTCCCAATTCACCGTAGACGAAGGATCACAGGCGAAGCAGTGGAAGCGAATCACCGAAAACTTGGCGTTCGCCGGGCGTTCGCCACTGTAGGACACGACGCCGTATTTATCTTGATAACGGTACACCGTGGCTGCGCCATCCGACGCCAGCGGGCTGTCGCTTTTTACATTGGAAAACTCCACGCTGCCGTCGCTGTGCACAATACGCTTGATGGTGTCGCCACAGGTCGCGCCGCTGGCGAATGCCAGAAAAAGTGCGAAAAGCGGAGAGCAAAAAGTGCGGGCGTATTTCATAGCTATAAAGTATATCGCTTCAACAAGGGTTATTCCTCAAGTGTAATACCGATTCAGCCCTTCAATCTCTGAACCCGTCAGCATTCTGAAGTTGCCCTCGGCCAAATCGCTGTTTAATTGCAAGTGGCCAATCTGTTCCCGGTGTAGCGCAATGACCCGATTGCCTACGGCGTGGAACATGCGCTTCACCTGATGATAGCGGCCTTCATAAATAGTCAATCTTGCCAGTGTTGCTGCCAGCAATTCAAGCGTTGCGGGAGCTGTGGTGAGCTGCTCGTATTCGAACCAGATACCCTCAGCAAAGCGCTGCGGCGTGTCGGGCCCAATCGGGTAGGCGGTTGTTACCCGATAAACCTTGTCAATGCCCATGCCGGGCAGCGTTAATTGCCGTGACCAGGTGCCGTTGTTGGTCAGTATCATCAGGCCGGTAGTGGCGCGATCCAGCCGGCCGGCAATGTGCAGGCCTTGGCTCAAAGCGGGAGGCAGCAATTGCAGAACCGTAGGGTGCGTATCATCTTCGGTAGCGCTAAGATAACCAGCGGGCTTGTGCAGCATAATATAGCGGGCAACATGGCCCTGCTGTAAGATTTTTCCGTTGACGCTGACCACCGAAAATTCGTCCACATCGGCGTTTGCGTTACGGCAACTCAGGTCGTTAACGTACACTCGGCCGGTAGCAATCAGCCAATTCGCTTTTTTGCGGCTTATATCGGGTTGGTTGCTGACAATACGGGAAAGTTTCATGGCGCTCATGGTATAGACTGTAACAACGGGCCCGAAGCCGGGCATCTGACATCATACGAGGAAATTACATGTCATTCTCTGCAAATCACCTGGCCGAGCTGAATCTTTTAACCCAGTTCCATTCGTCGTCTGCCCAGGAAGGTATCAAAGTACATCGCAATGAGGCCGCCCCGGAGCTGGTTTCGGCGGCAGAGCGCTTGTTCAGTAAAGGCCTGATTACCCGCGACGACGGCGGCTACCTGACCACATTGGGTAGCGAAGCGATCGAGCAGGCGCAAATGTTGCTCGCGATACTGACCAGTAAATAATCCGTTAAACTCTGATTGTACTGATTTCACTGATTATAGATCCTGCACTTCGGGCTGCGCCATGGGCGCAGGCCCCGGGGTTTTTTTATTGCCTGTTGCACAGCGGAGAGCCCAGTGCCCGAACAGACCAAAGGCGTATGGTATGGCGTATGCGCCTACACTATCTGGGGCTCATTCTCGCTATTTTTTGCGCTGTTTCAGGGCGTGCCGGCCCTTGAGATTCTGGTGCATCGAATTATCTGGTCCTGTGTTTTTCTAGCCATCCTGATTTCCGGGTTAAGGCGCTGGCAGCCGGTAAAAGACGCTTTTGCCCACCCGCGACAACTTTGGCGGGTGTTGGGCTGCGCGCTGCTTATAGCGCTGAACTGGGGCGTGTACATATACGCCGTTGAAACTCACCACGTGTTGCAGGCTAGCTTGGGCTATTTTCTGACGCCGCTGGTGAATGTCGCCTTGGGCATGGTGGTGTTGCGCGAACAACTGGGGCGTTGGCAGATGGCAGCGGTCGCTATCGCAGGCGTCGGCATCGCGCTCCAACTGCTGATGCTGGGTGAACTACCCTGGATTAGCCTGGTTTTGGCCTTCAGTTTTGGCGTGTACGGGCTTCTGCGCAAACAGGTCCAGTTAGACGGTTTGTCCGGTTTATTTGTGGAAACCCTTTTGCTACTGCCCTTGGGTTTAATGACCTTTGGCTGGCTGACGACGTCGGGCGCTTCGAACTTTACCCGAGGGTTGCCCACAGGCAGCTTGTTGATGGCCAGCGGTGTGTTAACGGCTATTCCCCTGCTGTTGTTCGCCGGCGCCGCGCGACGCCTGAGATTAGCGACTGTTGGCTTTCTGATGTACATAAACCCGACGTTACAGTTTGTGATCGCCCTGTTGGTTTTTAATGAGCCCCTGAGCCCTATTCAGTTAACAAGCTTTATGGTGATCTGGTTGGCGCTGATTGTGTACAGTATTTCCTCGTGGCAGGGAAGGGTGCGAAGGGCAGTATGAGCCTTCGCTTGATTCGCCGATGGTAACTCCCTAAGGAGCATCCGATGACGTACTGGTTGATTGTCCGGGGCGCAACGTTACACGTGAACGTGGCTTTCACGCTTGTGCGCGCTGCGACGGGGGGTACGCGTCCATCGGGACGCGCATTGTAAGCACCGGGGAGTTAACCCCTCCGCAATGATCATGAAAAAAATCCGCGAAGTTTTGCGCTTCGCGGGCTTTTTCATGCTGTAGAGAAAGTTATATCTTCGGGCCTTTGCCCCTCAAGGCGTTAGCAATCAGGGAGACCACCAGCAGCACAATAAATATAAAAAATAATATTTGTGCAAAACCTGCGGCTGTTCCGGCTATACCGCCAAAACCGAGTACACCCGCCACAATCGCGATCACAAGACATACCAGAGCCCAATAAAGCATCGCACTTCTCCTGTTCTTGAGTTCGCATAAAATATGGCACAGCCCCCTGACTTGCTCAAATTGCAAAAGCGTAAGATAGCGATCATGATCAGCTAACATCATGTTTAAGAAAATATTTTTATACTTATGAATTGATGATTAAAAATTTATAATTATTATTTAAAGCATTATCAATTATGTGCATTTTTAACTATCTAACAATCAGTCTTCGCTTGTTCGCCGTTACGCGCTTGTGTTTTCAGCATTATTTAAATGGAGCGGCATGAATAAATCTTCCGAGCTATGCTTCCGGTGACCCTAAAATGTGAATGAAAAAATGGAAGATTCAAAAACGGTAATAAAAAACGAACCTCGTAAAAGCCTGATCATTCTATTTGTCATGGGTATTGTCAGCATCGTGCCTGGCGTCAAAAAGCGGTTGCCATCAATACGGTGAAATCCTCGGCAGCTACAGGTCGGCTGTAATAAAAACCTTGTCCCTCGGTGCAGTGTTTAGATTGTAGAAAGGCAAGTTGTTGTTTCGTTTCAATTCCTTCAGCCACAACACGATGCTTCAAACTCTCGCCCATCGCAATGACCGCACTGATGACGATATTGTCTGTATCGTTTGAGGTGTTGTCCAAATTGTGTACGAATGACTGATCAATTTTAAGTGTGTCGAGAGGAAACCGCGCCAGGTAGCTTAGGCTGGAATAACCGGTGCCAAAATCATCAATAGCAATCCGCACGCCGAGTTTCTTGAGCGCAGAAAAGATAGCCATGACGTGCTCTGTGTCCTTCATAAGGCCGCTCTCTGTGATTTCCAGTTCCAGATGATGCGGGTCCAGACCCGTTTCATGGAGTACGGAAATAACCCCGGCAAGAAAATCCTCGCTATGGAACTCCCTGGACGACACGTTGACCGCTATGTGATCAATATCGAATCCGGCCTGCAACCATACCTGTGTCTGCCGACAGGCTTCGTGGAGAACCCACCTGCCGATCGGGAGAATCAGACCGCAATCTTCCGCAACGCTAATAAAGTGCACCGGATAGACAAGCTGGCCATTTGATTCCCGAATGCGGATAAGCGCCTCGACGCCGGTAATTGATCCGGTTTCAAGATTTACCTTGGGCTGGTAATGCAGTACAAACGTGTTCTGCTCAAGTGCGCGGTGCAGTTTCTGCTCCATGGACTGCCGCGCGAGCGAGTGGAAATCCATTTCATTTATAAATATCTGATAAGTATTGCGGCCTTTTTCTTTGGCTTGATACATAGCTGTGTCGGCTTTTCTTGCTAAGGTTTCGAGATCTTTACCATCGTCAGGGTAGATGCTAATACCAATGCTGAAGGTAACGTTGAGCTGATGACCATTAACGAGGTGTGGCAGACCCATTGCTCTAATTATTTTCTCTGCCATGACAACAGCATCTTGCAACTCTTCAACTTCGTTCAGCAGCACCACAAATTCGTCGCCTCCTTGACGGCAGACAGTATCAGAGAGACGAACGGAGGCTTGCAGACGTTTTGCAATCGACTTCAATAACTCATCACCAACCGCATGCCCGAGCGAATCGTTGATGTGTTTAAAGCGGTCCAGATCCAAAAACATCAGGGCGACCTTTTTGTTATGACGCTGCGCGAGCGCAATCGATTGCGCTACCCGATCGTCCAACAGCAAACGGTTCGGTAACCCGGTCAAGTAATCGTGACTGGCCAGCTCGTTAGCCAGTTCGGCGGACTCTTTCATCGTCTGGGCGTGAATTGCAGAGATGACCAGACGCTCGTTCGCTTCCTTCAGCAACGTCTGAGTGATCGCGCTGAGTTTGGCCTTGGACGTTGCAGCTTCTTCACGCTGATCTGCGATATATTCGCGCTGGTCTGCAATATAATCTCGCTGATCTGCGATGTCTTCGCGTTGATCTGCGTTACGTTGGCGCAACTCTGAGGCTCTTTTGCGCAGGGCAGCGCTGGCCTGGCGCAACTCGGCGGCATCTTCACGCGCCTCGACATTTGCCGCATCAGCAAGGACGGTCGGTTCGTCAGCAACGACCACGGCTCTGTGATCTGCGCGCGTTTTGAGAACCGAGCTGGAATACACGGCGTTTTCTGCTGGATCCAACGATGGTCCAATTCCGGTTTTCCGATCTTTGCATCCCTTCTTGTTCATTTCGTCCAACCTCACTCAACGCTTTTGATCGTTTTTGTACGCGTTGGCTGCCCGCCGAGGATTCCCTCAAAGCCGGACACCGGGTCACCAATCTCGATACCTTTATCCGTAATATCGAATCGTCTGATTTCGGCGCTGTGGGAACTGCCACGCACTTTGACGACCGCCATAACGCGCTGTAGATTGCTCTCAACCTCGATGTAGCGTTGTACGATGATCGCATCGGTGAGAAATGCGGCTCCGTAGGGGCTGAAGCGCAGATCGGTATATCGGTCTTCGAGTTCTGATGTCATCAGCACCGTCACACCTAGGCCGGAGAGTACCCCAATCATGCGAAACAGCGACTCGCGGAAATCTTCGCGGAACGTGGGGGCCACTGCTAACTCGAACCCGGACAGCGAGTCGACTACCACCCTGGTTGCTTTCGTCTCCTTAATAAGGTTTGTCACGCGCTGTAAGATCTCGTCGACCGACAGGTCCAGGGCGCGGACATTAATCAGGCCGATCTGTCGGCGGTTAATCATTTCGGCGAGGGTACGGATCCAGGACTGGCTAGGCGTTTGTTCAAACGCGACAATCACCCCGTGCTCACCCAAGCGCGCGCCTTCTGCCAGAAAAGCAGTGGCAAGAATGGTTTTGCCCGACCCAGACGGCCCGGCAATTAGCAGCGAATGGCCCGACGGCAAGCCGCCGCCCAACATGTCATCGAGGCGCGGCACACCCATCGTAACCCGTTTTTTGCTGCGCAATGCCTTGGAAAATTCCCCCGCATTCTCAGGGTTATTGTGAGCAACCGTCGCCGGAAAAACATTGATCCCATCGCTGGAAATGCGGAATGCATGCTTTCCTGGCAAAGTCGCCTGACCGCGCATTTTTACAACTTGCATCTTGCGCACCATCGAATTCCGCTCGACAGACTGTTCCAGTGACAGCAGCCCGTCAGCCACCGTCAAGATCTGTTGAGAGCCGCTGTCAGACAAAAAATCTCCGATCAGAAAGGTGGTGGCTTGCCAGCCGGCCAGTTGAAGTCCAAGCTGTTGCAGAAAGCGTTGCAAGTCGATTGCATCTTCGGGTTGGTGTTCGGCTTCACGTAAAACCGAGCGGAACGAATCGACAAAGACCAACGCGGGAGAAAATGCCTCGATCTCCTGCGTAATGCGCGCCAAAACCTGATTAAAGTCGCCCGTTGCAGCATCGGCGCTCAAGTTAATGAAGTGAATTGATTCATTAACCTTATTGGAATCGAAAAAGCTGAATTGCTGCTGATAACGCAGCATCTTTAATGGCGGCTCGCCGAACGCTGTAAAAAATAGTGCAGGCCTTTCAGGAGTGGCCAAGGCAAACATAATCTGATGGCACAGCGTTGTTTTGCCAGCGCCGGGATCCCCGCTAATAAGGTTAAAAGAATACTCAGGTATGCCACCGCCCAGGATTTCATCAAGTCCCTGAACACAGGTTTTGAGCCGATGTATGGTCACTTTTTTACTCATGAAGCTGTGTCCTGTTCAGGTGTAGTGACCTGCTTAGAAAAGGGTGTCAGAGATGCGCTGAGCGAACCCAGTAAAGTATCGACTAAGGAATCACCTATCAAGGTTTCCAGTAGTTCGGTAAAGCCTGATAACAGGGCTGAACTTGCTTCTACAGCTTCATTCGTATTGCGGCCCGCCAGGCGCTCATTAAGACTCACAAGCAGGTCGCCGGTGTCTCCGTGATTTTTTTCAATTGCAAGCCACGGAAATGTTCTACTCGTGAGGTGAATCGAGCGCTTGAACAGCACGTTCACACCCACTTCGCCAATGACTGGGGACAGTATGGCGTTTACCTGGCGTAATGTTTGTGTGGTGGCTTTAGCCACTGGACCCGCATCGAGGGCACCTTCGGATTGCTGCTCCATAGCTGTGTACACGGCCTCCGGACCCGATTCTTCGTTGACATAAAACGGCTTATGGTTACCCTAATCGCCTATGCAGCTTACGACGACGCTATTCATTATCGTAGCAGTTTTAAGGCTGGGCCCAACTTTATCTTCAGTCGGGAAATTGGCGCGGTGGGGTTAAACGCAAAATTTCAGGTTTTCGCGATTACCCCAGGCGCGCCCGGCCGCTTATTCCCTGTCCCAATAACGTAGGGCCGCACAGCTTTCGATGAACCTGATGCAGGTCTCTTCAGCATTGGTTGAATCTAACGATATACAGCCGCCATCCTGTCTGGCGCCAAAGCCGGCGCTACTCATTAGCTGTTGACCATTTTTGTCTCTTACGCCGTCGATAGTCGGCGCAATGACAGCCCGTGACTCGTCGACGTTCAGCAAGTGCACAACCACTCGCAGGCGAATGTCTTCGCGTTCAACCTTGCTGAGCTCGAACACGAAGGCCGCGGCAATGTGTTTTTGTTCAACTTCGGTCTGGCTGATGTAAAACTGACAAGCTTGACTGTAATGATCTGCAAAGCTTGGGGAGCGTTCACGAACTTTTGCGCCTTCAATGTCTTCGGCATAGCTGCGAAAACCCGTGGTCGGGTTCTCACGTGGTCCTGGGTTATCTTCCCAGCTGTTGGGCTCATAATTAACACGGCCCTTGGGATTGGTCATCGCCATGTGACCGTCTTGCTGAAAGTGGTGCATGGGGCACTTGGGCGCATTAATGGGAATGTGGGTAAAGTTAGGCCCGCCCAGGCGTTTGGTCTTTGTATCCAGATAGGAAAAGTTGCGGCCCTGAAGCAGCGGGTCGTTTGAGTGATCGATACCGAGAACGATATTCTGAGTGCAAAATGCGACCTGTTCTGTCTCGGCAAAAAAGTTATCGACAGTCCGGTTCAGTACCATTTTGCCTAATGGCGTAATCGGCACCTGTTCTTCAGGGATAAGCTTGGTGGCATCGAGAATGTCGAACTCGAACGCCTCTGCAAAAGCGTCGTCGAATATTTGCACGCCCAGCTCCCATTCGGGGTAGTCACCACGCTGGATCGCGTCCCACATATCGCGGCGGTGGAAATCAGGATCTGCTCCGTTTATTTTCAGAGCTTCGTTCCACACTACCGATTGCATGCCATGCTTGGGCTTCCAATGAAATTTCACAAATTTGGAGTCGCCTTCTGCGTTTACGAAGCGAAAGCTGTGCACGCCAAAACCTGCCATGAAGCGGGGTGATCTCGGTATGGCGCGGTCCGACATGGTCCACATCAGCATGTGGGTGCTTTCTGGCATCAAGCTGACAAAATCCCAGAAATTATCATGAGCTGATTGGGCTTGAGGAAAACCGCGGTCTGGCGCCTCTTTTACCGCGTGCACAAGATCGGGAAATTTCATGGCGTCCTGAATGAAAAACACAGGCATGTTGTTGCCCACCAGGTCCCAGTTGCCCTGTTGAGTGTAAAATTTTACGGCGAAGCCGCGTACATCTCGGGGAAGATCTGCAGAGCCTTTGTTACCCGCCACTGTGGAAAAACGTGTAAACACCGGTGTCTGTGTGTTCACCGGGACGTTGGAACACACCAGCGGCAGTCAGTTCCGATTGATCGCTGTAGTTTTCGAAATAGCCATGAAAACCAACTCCGCGAGCATGAACAACCCACTCCGGAATGCGCTCATGATCAAAGTGAAAGATCTTTTCCCGCATCACATGATCTTTTAATAACCTGGCCCGCGTGAGCCTACCGCCATAATCGGACGCAAGCTTTACTCCGTAGGTTTTCCCCGGCTTTTCTAACCGTGAGTAGGGTGCAACCAAAAGTAAAAATATGTACAGAATAAGTAGTGAATTAAGCTAAATAAATTTAATAAAAATTAGCCATTTCACACGGCGTTAGACTTTGCCTTCGTCTTTCACCGTTGTGAATTAGATGCTTAGCAAAAATATCATCGATTAATAAAAAAAACAGGTAGCTGAAACTCACTGATTGCGAGGAAGTCAAACTATTGACATTTATTCGGCCCGGTTTAATATTTCTTGAAATTATTTTTATAACTTTTAAAACAACAGCTTGTAAATAAAATTTTAAATAAAACTAAGTTTCGATGATTATGAATTATAAAATATCGTTGCGTTAAAGCTATCGCTGATTTAACAGTCCAAATGGCGTGTGCAATGGAGAGCGAATAATGATCCCTTTTAATTCTAAAAAATTATCCCAACATGATGTAAGCAGTGACGAAATTACATCAAGAATAAAAATTGAAGACTTGTATAAACAGTCTGGCTTGTCTGTTTTTGAGAATCACAAATTATTAGAAAAACTAGTCGGTCGTTCGGCGCCCATGCAGGCTATTCGGGATCAGGTTGCGCGCGTATCGCCGACGCTGGCGACTGTGCTGATAACAGGCGAAAGCGGTACGGGAAAGGAGGTAACGGCCATTACCATTCATCAACAAAGTACCCGGAATAAAGAACCATTTGTTGCAGTTAATTGCGGTGCTATGTCACCCCAGTTGATTGAAAGCGAACTCTTCGGCCATGAAAAAGGTAGCTTCACTGGTGCCTTTAGAAGCCATCGGGGGGTGTTCGAGCAGGCCCATGGTGGTACTTTGTTTTTGGATGAAATCACCGAGATGCCCATCGATCTACAAGTCAAATTACTTCGTGTTTTAGAGACCCGTCGTTTTACCCGAGTAGGGAGTGAGTTCGAACAGAAAACCGACGTGCGCATTATCGCGGCCACTAACCGTTGTCCGCAGAAAGAAGTCGACGCAGGTACGTTACGAGAAGACCTTCTTTACCGGCTTCAAATATTTCCTATTGAATTACCTCCGCTGCGCGAGCGGCATAGCGATGTTCGAGAGTTGGCATGTCTATTTTTAAGTGAACTGAATACTGCTGAGGGATCAGTGAAGACGTTTTCTGACGATGTTTTTTCTAAACTGGAATGTCACGCCTGGCCTGGCAATATCAGAGAATTGCGAAATGTTGTACAACGAGCCTACATCATGGCGGAAACCGTGATTTCACAGAAAGACTTGCCCCCAGGTCTGGGCGAACCGCTAAGCTCGGTGCGCCAAAAGGGTCGCACATTGGCCGTTCAAATTGGCACGTCAGTAGCCGAAGTCGAGAAGAATTTGATCTTCGCCACGCTGAACCAGTGCGGTGGATCCAGGTCAGAAGCTGCCTATCTTCTAGGCGTCAGTTTAAAAACGCTTTATAACCGATTGCGTAAATACGAAATCCAAAGTGCGTCTCTAATTATTGACGGTCAAAAAAATCATAATTTTTAATAAGGAATACCTTGGCCCGTAAGGGCCCGCCTTCCGTGATTTGGAACGTCGATCAGGGAAGGCGGTTGTTTAACGTATCAATCTGTCAGCGTTTTTACTCATCTACGCTTTCCATGTCCATAGGGTCGTAATCAGGCAGTGCCATGAGTTGTTTGTTCGTCATTTCTATCATGAGTTTATCGCCATCACTGTTCATGGATAGTTTACTTAACGGCACAGCTACTTCTTTAGTGTCGCCATCCAGGCCGATCACCGCCATGCGTTGCCCGTTCTTGCCTTTTACAATTTCATCTACATCACCGATCTTCTCACCATCGCTGTTGTAGATGTCGACGCCTTCCAATTCGTCAGGGTTCATAGAGTTGAGTGTATTCATTGAACTGTTTTGATCAGTCGCCGTCTTATCAGTGGATTTCATAGTGCCGTCTTCCGCTGCATATACGAAAGAGGCACTTGCCAATGTTAAGCCTGCAATGAGCGTTACGTAACGTTTCATAACTTATCCCCGATATGGTGGTTGAGGCCAATCAACGTTTTGCGTTGGCTGATAACTTAAACGCAAATTATAGGCCAATTTTTTAATACTCTTAAAAAGGTAATATAATCAAAATTTTCCGTGTTATTTGTGGCACCCAATGGTGAGTTCGGTAATCGACAACATATCTGTATCGCGCTGGTACGTATCGAATCAGTCATTTTTACAGAACAGTCGGTAAAATTTACCGAATACCGGATGACCAGTTTAAGCGACCCTATTACACGGGGGACCGTTAAATAGGGTTGTATATAGCAAGGCCACCACCACTTACGAACAACGGTTAAAAATTCGTGTTTGCAAATATCACGCCGTCATTTTGTTGTTATCTTGAATAAAGTTTAATCAACTACCGGGAATTATGCCCGCTATTCTTCACATGTAGTACGCAGATGATGAAGCAATCGCGTAACACCCATAGCCGCTGGACTCGATGCAATACGGACTAGCGCTTAAGTTTGCCACACTGGAGAGAATCGTATGGCTACTACTGAAAACTATCGGACCTCATCAACCGTAGCTGGAGCAAGAACGGTCCAGCGAGTTTCTTGGGGCGCAATTATTGCAGGCGCAGTTATTGCGATTGCCCTTATGACTTTGTTTACGCTTTTTGGCGTCGGAATTGGCGCAGCGATAATTGACCCGCAATATGATCAGAATCCAGGCGACGGCATGTCAATTACCGCAATGATTTACCTGATTATAACGCAGTTGGTTGCTTTGGGTGCCGGCGGTTTTGTTGCGGCCAGAATGGCGGGTATACCGCGTACGATATCGTCGCTGTTACACGGTGCGTCAGTATGGGCCGTCACTACGGTTTTTATGGCCTGGGCTTCGGTTGTGGGCGTCGGAGCCATGTTTGGGGCGGCGGGGTCACTGTTGAGTGGAACGGCCAGTTCTGTGGCGTCGGTGGGTGAGGCGATGATACCGGATAATATTTCATTGCCTGACCCATCCAGACTGGCAAATCAGCTATCAATAGACGATTTACCCGATGAGCTCCAAACAATGTTGCGCGACAACGGCATTACTGAGGAAGATCTACGTTCTGAGGCAAAAGCGGCGTTCCGCGATGTATTTAGCGAGCGTGAACAAGAGGCGGCTATGGCTAAAGCAAAAGCGACTATTCGAGATATGGTGACCTCACCGCAAGACATAAGTGAGGATCTCGATGCTTTTGCGAACGACATGCTGGAAGGCCCAGATGCCATCATTTCGGAACAAGACAGGCAGCAAGCGCTTACCGCGATGGAACAGCGTCTTGGGATAACGCCGGAAGAAGCTGAACAGATAGTTGTATCGATTGAGAACAGCATTGACGAAACGATGGCGGATTTGCGCGAAACGATCAATACCGCGCAGGCCAAAGCCATTGAGGCTGCGCAGAACCTGAGCGAAGCGATCTCGTCAATTGCTTTGTTACTAACGCTTGCATCGCTGTTGGGCCTTATTGCTGCCTGCGGGGGCGCGTTCGGCGGCCGGCCGGACAGCTTGATTGGTGACCGCCTGGATAATCGTTTGTAAGCCACTAAAAAGACTTCCTTTTTACAACCCGACTGGTTCTTTGGAGAAAATGATGAGCAATAAGAGTCGTATATCTTTGATTGTTCCGGCTACACCCGCCGCAATTTCCGATGTGTGGAAGCTAAGCCAGATGGCGACGGAATTTTGGTCTTCTGCCTTTTCGACGATCAACTCTCGAGTGTTGCTGTGGGAGACGAAATCGCCTCTTGACCCAACCATGATGCAAGAAAATCAACGAATGGTGAATGAAAAGCGTGCTGCTAGCTGGGAGGTTGGCTTGGAAGTTCAGAAGGCCTGGTTGAACATGTTGTCTGGAGGACAAACGCCCTGGTGGACAACGGGCCAGCGTACCTTGAAACCTCTTCATCAACGCACAACGGCGAATGCAAAACGCCTGTCGAAATAAATCTTCCGGTAAGGGCCTTGGTGATTACCTTGGCCTTTATCTCAGCCCAACAGATAGTATCGGGACGTACCTAGTTGAATTTCTGAAGAAATTCGGGGTGCTCTTCAAGATAGTCACCAAGCTCTTCTAAATCGCGCTCTGCGTGGCATTGGCGAATATAAAGAGTGAGTTCTGCAATACGGCGAGCATTGTCTCTCTCAAAGGCGTAGGGCCGTGGGCCAAGCGTGCGACCAAAACGATCAAGGATTTCCGTGCAGCCACGCTCAATTTGGTGCCGCACCATTAGCGCAACCGGGAATAATTGTCCTGACCTATTAGTAGGGTCGGCGTCGATTTGCTCTGCGCCCCACCGAAGCATTAACTGCATGCTGCATACCAAGGCCGTCATGGCTCCCAGGTGGGCTTTTGCGTGGCCACCCTTAAGAGTTCTTTGACGCAATGAACTTACCAGAGCCATTGCCCCGCCAGTCCAGCATGCTGCGTATTCCAGACCAAGGTTGCCACTGATTCCAGACGAAGCCTGCTACCCATTCCACGGGAAAGCTGCCACTGATTCAACATCAAATTCTGTCCCCGGCCCATTGAACGAATAGTTTTTGTGACGAGTGCGGATCAACGTCGTACCGTCCGAACATGTATCGATACGATATACAAAGCAATGCTACATACTATTATAAGCCTCAGACGTTATAAAGCCGGAGCAGCCTCTTCAGAACTATAGATTAGATGTAGTGATGCGGCCCTTACAAAAATTTAAGGGTAGTTCTGTTAACAGGTATCTCTACTATTCGAACTTTATGCCTATACTAAAAATGCCAGTGAAGATGTTGGTTTTAATATTACCGAATTAACCACTAGGTAAAGGAGAGAAATATGGAAAATACAAATTCTGGCGGTGCTCATTTGTGCGCGCATGAGGGCTGTGATTGCAATGTTGCCAATGAAAAAGAACCTGTAAAAACTGCGGAAGGGATATTTTGCAGTAAAGGATGCTCGGAAGGGAAAGGTTGCAACCACTCTGGGTGTAACTGCGATTCTCATTAGTTGCTGATAGCCGTTGTTAACCCACAGTAATTTAAAACTGGTTAAAGGGTCGTTAAAGGTTGCGACCTTTTATACACGCTACCGGCAGGCTCTCTGCGACCGATGTGTGAGGAATCTCCGTAAAGCCTGAGATCCAAAACTCAAATCTTATAGATGTGCGGAAGGCCAGGTCAACTAAGATTAACTGAGTGATTCGTTGATCCATCGCCTTGGGATCACAAGTCGGACTTAAACAAGGCTTGCGCGAAGGCGTGTTAATGCCATGAGTGATTATACGTCGAAATCGCCGTTGTCTTCTTCGACGAGTACTAAGGCAATGAAAGAAACGTTGAAAAAAGATGCCAGACAGCTCAGAGAGCAATCATTGAGTTTTGCAGCGGATCCACAGAAGAAAAGTGCGTCCGACCTCGCTCATGATGCACAACAGCTGGCGAAGGAAAATCCGACAGGATTTTTACTAGGTTCTATTGCCCTGAGGTTTGGTCTTTCTCGATTCGCTAAGGCGTCGACAACAGCCTCATCTTCGGTTCCACTTACGAGGACCCCGTTATGAATGAATTCCCTAAAAATTCATCTGCTCATGTTGGACATGAACCTCTTTTCACCAGAGACCCCCTCGGCGCAGCGCCGAGCGTCAGCGCTCCGGCGGGGGAGACTGTTTCGACGCTCATCAAACAGTTGGCGAGTGATGTATCGGTATTGCTCAGCTCTGAGGTCGCTTTAGCGAAGGCAGAGTTGAGAGAGGCGGCGACAGAGGCGCAAGCAGGCATTGCCGGAATGGCGGGTGGCGCGGCTTTGGCGAACGCTGGCTTGATAACGTTGGTGCTTGGTCTGGTGTTGTTGCTCGCCACTCAGATCACCGTTTGGCTGTCCGCATTTATTGTGGGTGGTGTCGTATTGGTCGTGGGCGTAATGATGCTTAAAGCCGGGCAAGCGAAGATTAAACCGAAGCCGTTCACGCCGAATCGTACGGTGAACGCGATGAAAATTGAC
Source organism: Marinobacter sp. M1C (assembly GCF_023314135.1). Taxonomy (NCBI): domain Bacteria; kingdom Pseudomonadati; phylum Pseudomonadota; class Gammaproteobacteria; order Pseudomonadales; family Marinobacteraceae; genus Marinobacter; species Marinobacter sp. M1C. The sequence goes on along the minus strand of NZ_CP092289.1, from coordinate 3,281,308 downwards.
GCAGAAACGGCCACAAGGAAAGTGTCATGAACAATACGCAGCAAAGATGCTGACCAGTTAGAACGCCAGGTTAATGATGCGCGCGCTAACCTCTCGCAAACTGTGGATGCGCTTGGTGAGTAACTTTCGCCCGGCCAATTGCTTGACCAAATGTCCAGTTTAACAAAGGGGCAGGGAGGGGAACTCGCAAGTAACCTTGGCCGGGCCTGGGGCTTCCCAACAGTTGCCTGGTTGGAACCTAGCGTTACATCGCAGTATGCCGACATCTGAATCGGTTGGTGCAAAAGGCTAAGAAAACTGAGGGGGCAATAAAACAATAGAGTGTGGCGCAACTGACGCCCGAGTTGCGTTCGTAGGGCGTCAGGTGACATTGTGTGTCAGTGGCGGTCGGGACAGCGTTGTTATTTACCCGAAGTACCGGAGAGGATGGCCACGCTGCGATAGGTGATGCGATTGGCCCGACGAACTCGGGCCTTTAACTCATCAAACCAAAATAACTGGACAGAAAAAACGCGATTGAGCCAATCATTATGAAAGACCAAACGGCCGTGGTGTAAGGCGCTCTGCGTGAAAGTCTCATGGCGAATTCTCCTTTTTTTATAATTGAGCGCAGCAATTTACTTCAATATTCACTATAGCTTATGGCGAGCGAATGGCAATAGTGAGCGTTTTTTAACCGGTGGGTTACTGATTAATACGGTTCATCCACAAAAAAACGCCGGGAGCTTAGTGCTTGCCGGCGTTTTTTTGTGGGCTCTGAGTTGGCTCAGTGGCCGCCCTGCACCTGGGCTATGTCGGTAGCAACAGCCACCGCTCTTCTATTCCAAGTGCGGAATTTGCGTACGATCACCTGAACCATGTAACGGCTGGCCTCACGGGTATATTGGCTCCGAACAGCTCCACTGTTATGCAGGATAGACGACGGTAGCTGGTGAACGTTTGCGATAGGCTTCATGGCCATAACGCCTTCCTCCTTTAAGAATGTGTTTAACAGTGAATTTCGGGTGTTTACCGAATATATAGTTAACTATATAGATTCATATTCGCAGTATAAATACGTTATAATCCCTATCCACGTTGCAAATATGCAGTGATCTATGGATTGGGATTATCTACGATATGTACGCGCTTTGGCAATAGGTGGCACCCTCGCCAAAGCCGGAGAAATACTGGGTGTGCACCAAACCACGGTGTTGCGTCGGCTTGACCATATGGAGGAAGCCCTGGCAGTTCGGTTGTTCGAGCGCAGCCGCGAAGGTTTGAAGTTGACGGCCGCCGGAGAAATGGCTTTTTACGAGGCTGATAAACTAGCGGCGGAAATAGAAAACCTGGAGCGTAAATTACGCCAGGAAACAACCGCGCTTGAGGGCAAGATACGCATCGCCACCCCGGACACGCTGATGGCTGAGCTGTTAGCGCCGATTCTGACGAGCCTGCTTATAAAGTACCCAGACATCGAACTGGAAGTTCTGACCGACAACGACGTCAGCAATTTAAGCCATCGCGAAGCCGATTTGACCCTGCGCCCGGAAAACAAACCTCAGGCGACATGGGAAGGTGAGCGCATTGCAGCGATGGAATATGCGGTGTATGCCACCCCCGGATACTGTCGTCGCCACCGTGGTTTTGATATTGATGAGCGGCCGGAACAACTGCGCTGGATTATTCCGGATGAAACCTTCAGTTTACTGGCGACTGGACGTTGGTATCGTCGCCATCTGAAAAACGTGACCTCGGTGATTCGTTGTAATAGCTTGCAGGCAATGGTGGCGCTGGCCCGCAGCGGTGCAGGCGTGGCTGTATTGCCCTGCTATCTGGGCGAAGACGCTCGTGAATTGCGGCGCCTGTCGGAGCCACTGGAAGGCGAAAGTGTGGATTTATGGCTGCATGTAAATCAAGACACTCTACAAATGGCTCGGGTGCGGCTGGTGATGGCTTTTCTGGTATCCCGCTTGCGGGCCCTTGAGGCTAGCCTGGAGTTCAGCACCACTTATTAATGCTCGTTGCGGTGTGCCGCACGGCGTTCAACCCTACCAAACTGTCATCCGCTCGCGCAGGGATTTACTTGCCGCGTGGGCGTTGGCCGTGTCATAAACAGCCCTCATTATCTTTGGATGGCGGCATTATGATGGGCGGTAACAAAATCTGTGTTTTTTTGATGTCGGCGGCACTGCTGGGTAGCCCTATGCTTACTGCTGCAACGTCACCTACTGCAAAACAGCAGCAGACGGTGGACGCCAGGCAGGTGCTCAGAGCCTCGCCAATGGACGAAATTATTGCCCAGTACCCGGCGATGATGAGCCAAGGCATACGCGATGGCCTGAAGCAGACAGGCCAGGTTCCACCGATGATCGCTGACGCCGTTGGTTATGCGGTTAGCAACAGTTTTAATCCGCAGAAGATAGAACAGCAGGTGGCTGTCCGGCTGCAGGCGGAGTTGAGCAATGAACAGTTGCAAGCCGTGGCGGACTGGTACAACACACCCGTCGCACAGAAAATCTCAAGAATGGAAGTCGCCGCATCGGCACCGGCGGTGTGGCCGCAAATCAGCGCGCAGGCCGACCAACTGGCCCAAAGGTTTGGCAATACCGACCGCGCCAAGAGTTTCGTGCGTTTTGACCGCGCTTCGCGCGCAACCCAAAGCGCTGTTGATACCACCATTGCGGTGCAGCTTGGGTTAGCGTCTACCATGGCAGCATTCAGCAGCGATTCGGTGAACTTCGAAACTCTTCAAAAGCGTATAGAAAGCCAGCGTCCGGTTTTGAAAGGGGTAGTGGAGCAGCAGGTGTTTAACAGTTACCTGTATGCCTACCAGGATATCAGTGGTGCGGAAATGGAGCAGTATCTCAGGTTTCTGGAAAGCGATGCCGGTGCGGCTTTTACCCGCGTGGTGTCCAGTGGTGTGAAACAAGCGGTTATTGAGCCAGTAGAGAGTATTGGCGAGCAGTTGGGCCAGTTTTTGGCACCTCAGGCCACTAAATAGTCGTTATACAAGAGAGTCATTTTGTACTAATCGCCCGGCGATCCATGAGCGATTCGCCGGGCGAACAAATCAGCTGCGGCCGGTCACTTCTAGCAGGTGATAGCCAAACTGGGTTTTAACCGGGCCTTGTACGGTGTTTAGGTCAGCGCTAAAAACCACGGTGTCGAATTCCGGAACCATCTGGCCGGGGCCGAAGGAACCCAGGTCGCCGCCGTTGCGGCCAGATGGGCAAGACGAGTGCTTCTTGGCGACTTCGGCAAAATCCTGCCCGCCTTCGATGTCTTTTTTCAGTTCTTCACACTTTGCTTCGGTGTCTACCAGAATGTGACGCGCTGTTGCTTGTGCCATGTTTCGTTTCCTCAAGTGATTTTATGTGTCTAAAGACGACTGGCGAATGCTGCCCGCCATGGCGGCCTCTGGCAAGAACTTTTTGTCAGTGTTAATGCTGGCTGACCATTTTGTGCGCAATCCTGTACAATACCGCGTCTATTTTCAGCCGCTCCGGATTCCCTGGTGAATTGCCGGTACCGGCCTTACGTCTACAGGTTGCTGCCTTGATCGCTACTGCCAATATTACGATGCAATTCGGGGCTAAGCCCCTGTTCGAAAACGTCTCAGCCAAATTCGGTAACGGCAATCGCTATGGCCTGATCGGTGCCAACGGTTGTGGAAAGTCGACCTTGATGAAAATCATGGGTGGCGATCTGGAGCCGTCCTCCGGTCACATTATGCTCGATTCTAATATTCGCCTGGGTAAATTACGCCAAGACCAGTTCGCTTTCGAGAACTCCACGGTGATTGACACCGTGATCATGGGCCACGAAGAATTGTGGGCTGTGAAGAAAGAGCGCGACCGTATTTATTCGCTGCCAGAGATGACCGAAGACGACGGCATGGCGGTGGCGGATCTGGAAGTGCAATTTGCTGAAATGGACGGTTATACCTCGGACTCCCGTGCCGGTGAGTTATTGCTGGGCCTGGACATCCCTCTGGACCAGCACGAAGGCCTGATGAGTGCACTGGCGCCCGGCTGGAAGCTGCGGGTTTTGCTGGCTCAGGCGCTGTTTTCAAATCCGGACGTGCTGCTGTTGGACGAGCCCACGAACCACCTGGACATTAACACCATCCGCTGGCTGGAAAACATTCTGGTGGCGCGCAACAGCACCATGATTATTATTTCTCACGACCGCCACTTTCTGAACAGCGTGTGCACCCACATGGCGGACCTGGATTACGGTGAGCTGCGCCTGTTCCCGGGTAACTACGACGAGTACATGACCGCGGCCACCCAGGCCCGCGAGCGCATGTTGTCAGAAAATGCCAAGAAAAAGACCCAAATTGCCGAACTTCAGCAATTTGTCAGTCGTTTTTCGGCCAACGCCTCTAAAGCCAAACAGGCCACTTCGCGGGCGCGCCAGATCGACAAGATTCAATTGGATGATGTAAAACCGTCCAGCCGCGTCAGTCCGTTTATTCGTTTTGAACCGGGTAAAAAGATTCACCGCCAGGCATTAACGCTTAAGGAATTGACCAAGGGCTTTACCGATACCCCGCTGTTCAAAAAACTCAGCCTGCAAATTGAAGCCGGCGAACGGGTTGCGATCATCGGCCCCAACGGCGTCGGTAAAACGACGCTGTTGCAATGTCTGACAGGGGATTACCAGCCAGACAGCGGCGAGGTAAAGTGGACTGACAGCGCTCAGGTTGGTTACTTCGCCCAGGACCATACGTCAGATTTCGCTCAGGACATGAACGTGAACGAATGGATGGCACGCTGGACCACCGGCGGCGAGCAGGTTATTCGCGGCACACTGGGCCGCATGCTGTTTTCCAGCGATGACATCGAAAAATCTGTTCACGTGTTGTCAGGAGGCGAGCAGGGCCGGATGCTGTTTGGCAAACTGATTTTGCAACAGCCCAACGTGATGCTGCTGGACGAGCCCACCAATCACATGGACATGGAGTCGATTGAAGCGCTAAACCTGGCTCTTGAAAACTACGAAGGCACGCTTATTTTTGTGAGCCACGACCGCGAGTTTGTATCGTCCCTGGCGACCCGTATTATTGAGCTCGACGCTAGCGGAGTCATCGATTTCAGCGGCAACTACGACGAATACCTGCGCAGCCGCGGCTACGTATAAGTAATAGCAAGTAACGCACTTGGTTATGCAAGAGGATAGGGTGTGAACCAGTCAGACATTATAAGCGCTACGCGTAACTGGGTGGACATGGTAGTCGTTGGGTTGAACTTCTGTCCGTTCGCCAAGCGCGAGCTGGTCAAAGGCAGTGTGCGTTTTACGGTATGCGAAGCGACGAACGAAGAGGAACTGCTGCAGTGCCTGCAGCAGGAACTCCAACGTCTGGATGACGAGCCAGATCTGGAAACCTCACTGCTGATTCACCCTTACGCGCTGGGCGACTTCATGCTGTACAACGAGTTTTTGGAAGAAGCCACCGGTCTGTTGGCGGTTCTGGAAAGGGACGGTGTTTACCAGATTGCCAGTTTTCATCCGCACTATCAGTTCGCTGGCACCGGGCCGGATGATGCCGAGAACTACACCAATCGATCGCCCTACCCAATGCTACATCTGCTACGCGAAGCCAGCCTGGAAGTGGCTATTGATCACTATCCGAACGTAGATGACATACCAGACCGTAATATTGAACTCACGCAAAAACTGGGTGCCCAGAAAATGCGCGCCTTACTGGCGAGCTGCCTGGAAAATCCTTCCTGACCGGAGTGTGCATGTCTGAAATCCGTCACCGTTCCCGCCCCTTTAGCTCTGATCAGCGGCTGCCAGATACTGACATTACGCCCAATGCGCACCAGCCCGAGCAGGCCGGTGCCATGCTTGCTGATTATATTCATAGCCATCCCAGATTGTTGATTCTCACTGGCGCCGGTGTCAGCACCGATTCGGGTATTCCAGACTACCGCGACGGCGATGGCGCCTGGAAGCGTAAGCAACCGGTACAACATCAGGCCTTTATGGACAGCGTTCAAACCCGCCAGCGCTACTGGGGCCGAAGCCTGATAGGCTGGCCGCTGATGCGCAACGCCGCACCGAATGCGTCTCACCATCATATTTCCCAGCTTGAAATGCTCAATCACAGTGCGCTGGTCGTCACCCAGAATGTTGACAGATTGCATCAAAAAGCAGGTACTCAAGCGGTAACTGATTTGCACGGCCGCGCCGACGAGGTGCTGTGCATGAGCTGTGATTATCGATGCATGAGGGACGAGGTACACCAGCGCTGTGCGATTCTTAATCCGCAATTCAGTGGGTACACGGCGGACGTGGCGCCGGATGGTGATGCGGATTTAGACATTGATTTTGCAGACTTCCAGTTGGCAGACTGCCCGGCTTGCGGCGGTATTTTAAAACCAGACGTGGTGTTCTTTGGCGATTTCGTGCCTAAACATCGGGTGTATGCGGCGCTGGATGCGCTTAAAGCCAGCGACGGCCTGTTGGTGATTGGCTCATCGCTGATGGTTTACTCGGGATTCCGTTTTTGCCGTTACGCTCATGAATGGGGTAAACCCATTGCCACGTTGAATCTTGGCCGAACCCGCGCCGAATCTATGGCAGTGCTGAGGCTAAACGCCAGCATTGCGGGCACTCTTCAGGTGTGCATTAACCAGCTTTAGCCGCAGACAGAGTAAAAAATCCATCCGCTTGAAATTGCATTGTATAAAATCCTGTTCTAGGCTGAAAGTATGTGTCGATTCATCAAGATAGGAGGAACTCAATATTGAACAGCTCGCATACTTACAAGAAGGTTGAAATTGTAGGGTCATCTCCCAACAGCATTGAGGAAGCCATTCAGAACGCTCTGGACGAGTGCGGTAAAAGCCTGCGTAACATGGAGTGGTTCGAAGTGGTTGAAACCCGCGGCCACATTGTGGACGGCAAGGTGAGCCACTACCAAGTCAGTTTGAAAATTGGCTTTCGTATTGGTAAAGACTGATTTTGCACGCTAGTTCATGTTGAATGGCATAACCCAAAAGCGGCTGCGCAATCAGCCGCTTTTGTCGTTTTCAGTCTGGCGAAATGGCAGTAATGTTTTACTCTCTTCAAAATAGCTGCGAACTCCCTCGCGCTCTTCAGCGACAAAATTGGCAATGGCATCGCGAAAACCCGGGTGTTCTATGCCGTGCCATGAGTGGGTAAGTAGCGGCTCAAAACCCCGTACCAGTTTGTGCTCGCCCTGAGCACCGGCGTCAAAATGCTGCAGGCCAAGGTCTATGGCCAGTTCTATTCCCTGGTAATAGCAGGTTTCAAAGTGCAAATGATTGTACTCGTCGAGGCAACCCCAGTAGCGCCCGTAGAGGGTGTCAGAGCCACTTAGAAAAAGCGCGCTGGCGATCATTTCACCTTGTTTGAGCGCGATCACAATGTGCACATGCTCTGGCATCTGGCGAAACAAGCGCTCAAAAAAGTCACGGTTCAGATAAGGCCGCTGGCCGCGTTTAAGATAAGTCGCTTGGTAGAACACGTAGAAGCCATCGAGTACCCGTTCAGATATGTCTGATCCACTGACACGCTGAAACTCAATGCCCTGATCGCTAACCTGTTTGCGCTCTTTGCGGATGGACTTGCGCTTGCGCGATGTTAATTGCGCCAGAAAGTCGTCAAAGGCTTCGTACCCGGCATTGTGCCAGTGAAATTGGCAGCCCAGCCGGTGCAATTGCGGGCTGTCTGGTGTTTGCTGCTGGCCAAGCAGCGCTTGATCCGCGCTGTCGGGAAATAGCAGGTGCCAGGAGTGGGCACCGAGTGCAGTAGTGGCTGTATCAAACAGCTTGTGCAGAGATGCGCTGTCCAGAATTTTGCGCAGCTGCGGTGTTAGCAGCAGCCGCGGCCCCTGTGACGGGGTAAAGGGAATGGCCATCAGCAACTTGGGATAATAAGGCTGGCCGTAACGCTGGTAGGCTTCGGCCCAGGCAAAATCGAACACGTATTCGCCGCGGGAATTATTTTTTAAGAATGCTGGAATAATGCCGGTAACATGACCCTGCTGGCGGATCACCAGATGGCTGGGCTGCCAACCGGTAGCAGCATTGGTACAACCGCTGTGCTCCAGTGCCTGAATAAAATCGTAGCGCGCAAAGGGGTAATCGTTACCGGCCAAGTTTTGCCAGTCTACGACATCAATATCGTCGATAGACTGGCAAATGTGGATCTTGCTTTGTGCAGGGCCGTTAAAGGTAAGGCTTAATGGTTGGCTATCGCGGTGGGTCATGTAAGTTCGATTTCCTGTAAGACGGTACACTCACTGCACATACCTTACGCCAGAACCCCCCAGGCGATCACCCGTTGCGATTTATTTAGCCATCTTGTCGCAACGCTTTTGCTGTTTTTCCATTTTCTTCTGCATCTGTTGCTGGCGCTCTTCTTGTATATCGTTCCAAATTCCGCGCTGTTCATCGGTTAGCTTCAGGCGGTCGGCCATTTCGTTGCGGCGCTCCACCATTTTTTGCTGATGTTGCGCATGTCGGGCCTGCATGTCAGTGCTGTCCATTTGTTCGCACTGCTCCTGCATCCGTTGATGCTTGTCCTGGCCTTTTTCGTAGCCCTGGGCCATGGCAAGCGAAGCGGTGGACAGCAATGCGCAGGTCATCAGGGCAGCTGCGATGCGAACAGATTGGCGTGTTTTCATGGTGATTTCTCCGGTAACTCGTTTGTGATGAAGCCATAAACGATTCGTGGTTTCGTTTAGGTGGGCCCATCTTAACCACTGCAGTGTCAAGCGCTGTCAGCGTTGGGTAAAGGTTCTGTAAAGGCTTTGCGGCCAGCCAAATGGGGCGAGTTCAAGCATGTTAGACTGGCGCTAGGCCAGGGCGGTTTCAGATGGGGTGAAGAGGGCATGCAAAACCGGGTACTACTGATAGAAGACGACGAAGAGCTACGGATGCTACTGGCCCGTTACCTTACTACCCAGGGCTTTACTGTGCGCGAAGCAGCCAATGGTAAAGACGGACTGGCACTGGCTCTAAGCGAATCCTGTGACATCGTGGTTCTGGATATTATGCTGCCGGATATCAGCGGGCTCGACGTGCTGCGACAGTTGCGTGTCAGTACTCATCTGCCAGTGATTCTGCTGACCGCCCACGGTGATGAAACCGATCGCATTGTCGGTTTTGAGGTGGGCGCCGATGATTACATCCCCAAACCCTGCAATCCCCGTGAGCTGGTAGCGCGCTTGCATGCACTATTGCGCCGTATTGCGTGGGACCAAAAAGCGGAACTGGGCGACAGTCGCAACTACGGTGATTTGCGTCTGGAACCAGACCTCCGGCGGGTGCGTCAGCACGGCACGCCGCTGGACTTAACCGCTACCGAATACGAAGTTCTGCAGGTGCTTTTGGCTCACGCCGGCAGTGTGGTGCGGAAAACCGATCTGATGCAGTGGGCGCTGGGCCGGCGTCTTGAGACCTACGATCGCACTCTGGATATGCACATCAGCAATCTGCGCAAGAAACTCGGCAACGACGAACCGCCTCGCATCGAAACCGTGCGCGGGCTTGGTTATAGCTACCGGGTAGTGCCATGAAACCATTCCACAGCACAAACAATAGTGGCGCCGTTGAAGCTGCCGAGCCGCGGCGACGTTTTACGGTGTCACTGTTTTGGCGCATTTTTTTGATGGTGTGGCTGGCCATGGCGTTAACGCTGGCCGCCGGGCAGTTGGTATCGCGGTTGCTGGTGACACAAGAACAGCAGGCCATGACGCGTCAGCTTGGGCTGTATGAGTTAGGCCAGGAAGCGCTGGAGCTCAGCCAGAGTGGTGGCGGTGATGCGGCCCGCCAATTTTTGCGCCAGCAAGGCCGAACCCTGGGCCTGCACCTGATACTGGCCGCGCCCGAGGCTTCCGGCGAGCCCGGCCCTAGTCGAAACCTGCCGGCCTCCGTTCATAAACGCATGGATTCGCACTGGTTTGCCTTGAAACCCGCAGTGATTGAACTGGCAGGCAATTATAAGTTGATTGCCTGGCCGCGCGGCAAATCCGCCGGCTGGTTGACCCCTGAGTTTTTAAGAGCCATTAACGCCGGCTTTGCGGTGGTGCTGATTTCCCTGGCCTGCTGGCTGATTGCCCGGCGCCTGTCACGGCCGTTAAAAACCATGGAAGCTACTGCTCGCGCTATTGCCGCCGGCGACAAAAGCCTGCGTGTTGACCCCAAGGTTGCCTCGCGCCGTGATGAGATTGGCGCCCTTGCCAGTGCATTTAACGCCATGACGGCACAGCTGTGGGGTCTTCTTGATCGCCAACAGCAATTATTACGGGATATTTCCCACGACTTGCGCACGCCGTTGGCACGGCAGCGGGTAGCCATTGAACTGGCTCTGGACGGCGGCGGCGATGTTGCATTGCTCAACAGCATACTGCGCCAGAACGAGCGCCTGGAAGCCATGACCGAACAGGTGCTGACCCTTTACCGGTTAGCCGCCCAGGGCGAGCAGTTTGCATGCCAGCCAGTGGCTGTTATGGAGCTATTAAACGCTGTGCTGCAAGACGCAGCAGGGTATGCCCGTGGACGGGATGTGAAATGCCGGCTGAATGCCAGCGAGCAGGCAACTCACACGCTGGTTCTGGGTGATGCCGGGCTGTTGCATCGAGCCTTTGACAATATTCTGCAGAATGCTCTGGATTATACGCCACCAGGACAAGCCTTGACCGTTGCGGTCACGGTTGCAGACAACCGGCTATGGATTGAAATTACCGACAGCGGTCCAGGTGCGCCAGACGAAGCCTTGGCGCACCTGTTTGAGCCGTTCTACCGCGGCGACCAATCCCGTGGTGGCCCGGGCTGGGGTCTTGGGCTGGCAATCGCGCAAAAGGTAATTGTGGCCCACGATGGTGAGGTCAGTGCCGCTAACGCGGCCGCAGGTGGCCTGGTGGTTCAGGTAAAACTGCCAGTGTTTGTGGTTAGCTAAGCATGCATCCCGCTAACGGCCAATAGATATTTCGAGCAAACAGGCATAACCGAATGAAAAAAGACTACCCCGTCCCCGCCGGTTATCTGGAGCGGGTCACGGAAATTAAAAAGAGCCGGTTTATAGCCCGCGTGGCCCCGGTAAACAGTCGCGATGAGGTTCATCAATGGCTGGCACAGGCTCAGGCAAGTCATTCTGATGCCCGCCATATCTGCTGGGCGTATCAGATTGGCCGCCCGGGCTCGGCGGCGGAAGCTGGAATGAACGACGACGGCGAGCCGTCCGGCACCGCCGGAAAACCAATACTCAGTGTCATCCAGCATAAAGACATGGGGGATATACTAGTATTGGTTATTCGCTATTTTGGTGGCATAAAACTGGGTGCCGGTGGCTTGGTGCGAGCCTATGCTGGTGCCGCAGAAAGCGTGCTGTCGGCGGTAGAACGGGTTGTACACCAACCCAGCCGGTTAGCCTTTGCGGTGATTGATTTTGGCGATGAGCAGCCCTTGCGGCACTGGTGCGAGTTGCACAGTGCGACCATTATCGGGATTGATTACGGTCAGTTGGTCAATGTATCTGTTGACGTACCAGAGCCTGCGACAGAAGAGTTTGCTGGCTTTTGTAACGCTCGCGGCCTGAATTACCACTTCGATACCTGACCCGCTTGCCGGGCAGCGCGTATAATGTACTGACTCGTCAAAAAAAAGGAGAATGCAATGATGCGCCTTGTAACCTGTGTAGTAGCTGCGCTGGCCATGGCCGGCTGCGCTAGCAACGTGGTGACGGATTATAATTCAACCACGGCTTTTGGTAATTACAACACCTGGGCCTATGCCGACGATGCCGGCGCCGATTCTTTTATGTCACTCGACGGCAGCCGTGTAAAAAGCGCGCTGGAGCGTGAGCTGGCAGGCAAGGCTATGAAACCAGTAAGCGCTGCTGAGGCGGACATGTTGGTGAATTGGCACATCGCAAAGGAAGAACGCCTGGAACAAAGCGGCTTGGGCCTGGGGTTAGGGTTTGGTACCGGTAATTTTGGTTGGGGGCTGTCGGCACCGCCTCCGGTGCGTCAAGTCGACGAAGGTAAACTGGTGATCGAACTAGCCGATGCGCAAAACCGTCAGGTTATTTGGCGTGCGGCCAGCAAGCGCTACCTGAACGAAAACCAGTCACCAGAAACGCGGCGCAAGCTGATCGACGAAGTGGTTCAGGAAATGTTCACCAAATATCCGCCTGGGCTGGACTGAATGAGTAAAAAACACGACGGCGGACTGGTTTATTCCACCGATCAGGGCCGCATGTGCCCCCAGTGTCGTCATCCGCAGGAACAGTGCAGCTGCGGCCGGGAACAACGCCCGCTGGGTGACGGCGTCGTGCGGGTCAGTCGCGAAACCAAAGGCCGCAAAGGCAAGGGCGTTACTCTGATTAGCGGCATACCCTTGGCAGAAAAAGAGCTGAAATCCTACACCAAAGAGCTTAAGGCCAAATGCAGCACCGGTGGCACCCTGAAAGACGGCGTTGTCGAAATTCAGGGCGACCAGCGGGATATTTTGGTGCCGTTGCTGATGCAAAAAGGCTGGGTGGTAAAGCGTTCCGGTGGTTGAGCCTGCTCATCAACAAACAGCCATCAGCAATCAACGATTAACAACACGAATAACCGACAGGAACGGGTATGCACGTAGTGGTTTTAGGCGCGGGTGTGGTTGGCGTTACCAGTGCCTGGTTTTTGCAGCGTCAGGGTTACCAAGTCACAGTGATAGATCGTCAGCCAGCAGCCGGGCTTGAAACCAGTTACGCTAACGGCGGCCAGATTTCAGTGTGCCATGCCGAGCCTTGGGCCAATCCGTCTACGCCGCTGAAGGTTCTGAAATGGCTGCACCGCAATGATGCTCCGCTGCTGTTCCGGCCACGACTGGATGCTGCCCAGTGGCGTTGGGCGCTGGCGTTTCTGGGCCAATGCACATCTGCACGGGCGGCCGACAATCTGCGTCAGATGGTCAACCTAGGCCTTTACAGCCGCAGCAAATTACAGGAACTGCGGGCCGAACTGGGTTTAGAGTACGACCATCTGACCCGTGGAATTCTGCACTTTTACACCAGCCAGAAAGAATTCGACAGCGCCCTGGAACCGGCGCGGCAGATGCGCGAACTGGGGTGTGACCGGCAAGTGGTGAGTGCAACGCGGGCAATCGAACTGGAGCCCGCTTTAGCGCCCTTGAAGCATCGCCTCGCAGGGGGCACCTACACCGAGGAAGACGAATCCGGTGATGCCCGCAAGTTTACCCAGGCCTTGGCAGAGCGCTGTAAACAAGCGGGTGTGGTGTTCAAACACAACACCCAAGTGGTTGGGTTTCAACGCGGTATCGGGCGTGTAGATGCGGTGGAAACCCTGTCCCAAGGCCATCACGATAGTTTGCGCGCAGACGCTTGGGTTCTTAGCCTGGGTAGCTTTAGTGCGCCACTGGCGCGGCAATTGGGACTGGCTTTGAATATTTATCCGGCCAAGGGCTATTCCATCACCGTGCCGGTGAAAAATCCTGAGGCCGCGTTCAACGTCAGCCTGACCGACGATGAGTACAAGCTGGTTTACTCACGTTTGGGGGATCGTATGCGCATTGCGGGTACGGCAGAGTTCAGCGGCTATTCCAGACGCCTGAATGTCACCCGCTGCCGGGCTGTGTTGCGCCGGGTGGCGGCTGTTATGCCCGAGGCGGGGCACTGGGAGCAGGCTGAGTACTGGAGCGGGTTGCGGCCAACAACGCCATCCAGCGTGCCCTACGTGGGTAAGAGCGCCATCAGTAATCTGTTTCTGAATACCGGTCACGGTACTTTGGGCTGGACCCATGCCTGCGGGTCAGCGGCCGCGCTGGCGGATATTATCGCCGGACGGCCGCCGCAGCTGGATTTTCGCTTCAGTGGCGTTTCAGTGACATAAGTCGCGCTAGCCTAACTGGTCGCGAATTTGCTTCTTGTTGATCTTGCCTACGCTGGTTTTTGGAATGTCGTCCACAAAGTCCATTTGCCGGGGGATCGCCCACTTGTTGATTTCGCCTTTATCCACATAGCGCTGTAAGTGCGCTTGAATATCTTCTTGTGTGGCATTCTGGCCGGGCTTTAGCGTGATCAATGCGTGTGGGCGCTCGCCCCATTTCTCATCGGCAACGCCGACAACCGCGGCGGCGGCTACCGCCGGGTGCTGGCTGATCAGGTTTTCCAGGTCCAGTGACGACAACCATTCACCCCCGGTTTTGATCACATCCTTGATGCGGTCTTTGATCATCAGGGTCTGATTCGGCTCCATACTGGCCACGTCGCCAGTGTGAAGCCAGCCATGTTGCCAGAGTTCTTCGCCTTTTTCCGGTTCTTTCAGATAGCTTTGCGTTAGCCAGGGCGAGCGCGCAACCACTTCGCCTTTGGCCTGACCGTCGTGGGCAACCGGTTTGCCATTGGTGTCCACAATTTCAACTTGAACCAACGGAATGGCGACACCGGTTTTTACTCGCAGCTCGGCCTGTTGCGCCAGCGGCCGTTCCAGATCTTCCGGTGTCAGGTGGGTGATGGTCAGAATCGGGCAGGTTTCCGACATGCCGTAGCCGGTGTACATGCGAATACCCAGCTCGGCTCCGGCCTCACACAACCCTTTGGTCAGGGCGCTACCGCCTATCAATACCTGCCAGTTACTCAGATCTGCGTCTTTGATGGACTCGGTGGCCAGCAGCATCTGCATAATGGTGGGCACGCAGTGGGAGAAGGTCACATTGTGGGTTTTGATCAGGTTCATCAGCAGTTCGGGTTCATAGCGCCCGGGGTATACCTGTTTAATGCCCATTAAGGTGGCAGCGTAGGGCACACCCCATGCGTGCACGTGAAACATGGGCGTCATCGGCATGTAAACAGAACTGGAGCGCAGCAGCGGCGCCTCGTCGAACATTGAAAGGGAGCCTACCATCGCCATGGTGTGCATCACCAACTGGCGATGGCTGAACATCACACCTTTAGGCTTGCCGGTCGTGCCAGTGGTGTAAAAGCAGGTGGCTACGCTGTTTTCGTCAAAATCCGGGAAATCAAAATGGCTGTCTTCCTGGGCCAGAAGCTGCTCGTATTCACCCAGCACCGCGACGCTGGCGGCTGCAGGCTGATCGTTATCGGTCAGCTGTATATAGTGTTTTACCGTCTCGATCTGGTCTTTGACAGCATCGAGTATGGGCAGGAAGTCGTCGTGTATCAGCACCACATCGTCTTCGGCGTGATTCATGGTGTATACGATCTGATCCGGTGACAGCCGCACGTTAACGGTGTGCAGAACGGCGCCAATCATCGGGATCGCAAAAAAGCACTCCAGATAGCGGGGCGTATCCCAGTCCATCACCGCAACGGTGTCGCCGGCTTTCACTCCGGCTTTGGTCAGGGCGTTAGCCAAGCGGCCGATACGGGCTTGTAATTCAGTGTAGGTGTAGCGGCTTTTGTTCGCGTAGATAATTTCCTGGGAGCCGGCGAAACGCGGCCCGGAAGCCAGTAATTGTTTGATCAGTAATGGGTACTGATAGGCGTTTTTTGCTGGAGTCAGCAAACGGGTCGAGGCCATGACAATATCCTTTTTGTTATTGGGGGAGGTAAGCCGCCTCAGCCGTAGATGCACAAATAGGCGGTATCGTATTCAACGGTAACCTGAAAGGTGGAATTGGGTGCAATCCCGAAGCATTCACCGGCACCATAGGTCATCCATGTTTCCAAACCTGGCAAGCACACCGACATCACACCGCTGACAATGGTCATGGTTTCTTTTTGCTGGGTGCTGAACTCGTATTCGCCAGGGCTTATTACGCCAATGGTGGCGGGTAATGCGTCTGACTGAAAGGCGATCGACTTTGCTTTGCCATCAAAATATTCATTTACCTTAAGCATAAACAGAACTCCGTGTCGGACTGTTTCAAACACCATTCTGCGTAATAGCTACGCACCTAATCTAGCGCACCCTCTAACTTAGCGCACCCTCTAACTCAGCGAATCATCTAACCTAGCGTACCGCCGCCGTTTTCGCAGGCACTCACATTCAAAGACAGTTTTATTGCTGCCAGGGATCGCCGCGGGTATTGCCCACTTTAGGTACGTTCATGTGCATTGCCGCTTTTGCCATCATATTGGCGCTTGGCGGTGCAGTCAGCAGCAAAAAGACCATGATAAGAATTTCCACGAAGCCTGTGCCCACGGGCTGGTTGGCGAACCAAATCATCGACGCTAACGCCATAGATCCCACACCCACGGTGGTGGCCTTGGTGGGCCCGTGCAGGCGGGTAAAAAAATCGGGCAAGATTGCAAGCCCGATGGCGCCCACCAATGTAAATGCTGCACCCAGCAACAACAGGGCTGCGATAACGAGTTCGATAAACAGGTTCATTATTGTGTCGTCTCCTTTGCAAAGCGCCTGGCGCCTCGCTCTGCACCCTTGTTATTCAATAACGCTGCCGCGTTTCAGGTATTTGGCCATAGCCACCGTGCTGACAAAACCCATGACTGCAATCAGCAACGCGGCCTCCAGATACATCCGGGTGTTCAATGTAATACCCAGAAGAATGATGAGCGCTATGGCGTTAATGGCCAGAGTATCTATGGCCAGAACCCGGTCTGGGGCATGTGGGCCAACGATCAGGCGATACACATTAAGCAACGCAGCAATCACCACTAAGACGATGGATATTTTCAACACAATCGCAATCATTGGAACATCTCCATCAACGGCTTTTCATAACGATTGTGAATGGCCTTAATTACTTCTTCTGCGGTTCGGGTGTCTAGCGCGTGAATCAGCAGATGCTTGTGATCATCACTGATATCGGCGGTCACTGTCCCCGGTGTCAGGGAAATGGTGCTGGCCAGAATAACGATAGCCTGTGGACAGTCAAGCTGCAGCGGGTAGCTGATAAACATCGGTTTTGGTCGGCGCGGGCTGATAATAAGCCAGGCCACTTCAAAGCTGGCAATTACGATGTCCCATAACACCAGCAGCAAATAACCCGGCAAACGCCAAGCCTTGAACACTGCCGGACGCTCAGGCCAGAAGCTTTGGGTGAGCTGCGGAATACCCCAGGCCAGTATTAAACCCAGAACCACGCTTCCACCGCTAACGCCATTGGCAAGCAACTGCCAGATGCTGAACAGCAGAAGGCTTAGCCAGGGTTGCGGGAAACTCAGGCGATCGAGCATTACGAACCCTCCTCAACCATTGGCGCTTGCAAAGTCTGGATATAACCGCGGGTGTCCAGCAACTGCACGGCAGTGGCGTTGGTATAGGCACTGATAGGCCCGGCCAGTGCCACCATTAACACACTCATACCAATCAGCGCGCCGGTAGAAATGGCCAGCAACGGCGTTACCGGAGTGCTGTTTTCAATTTTGCCTTCAATATTGCGCCAAAATACCACACTGCCGGCGCGGCTATAGGCAATCAGAGTGAAAAAACTGCCCGTGAGAATCGTACCCCAAAGCCACGCCATTTCCACGCCGCTGGTGGCGGATTGCAGAATCATCACCTTGCCAAAGAAACCGCTTAGGGGTGGTAAACCCGCAGCGGACACCGCGCCAAAGAAAAACAGCGAGCTAAGCAGGGTTCGATGACGAATCTGCGGCGCCATAACGATTTTGTCAGAAGCGGACCCGCGCTGGCTGCGCACCAGCTCAATCAGCAGAAACAAACCGCCCACTGTCCAGGTCGTGCTAAGCAAGTAGAACAGGGCCGCACCCAGGCCTTTTTGCGAGCCCAGCGCGATGGGGGCCAGTAGAGTGCCAACGGAAATGACCAGCTGCCAGGTCACTAGGGTGCGCAAGGTTTGTGCACCCATAGCGCCAATAACGCCCATAATAAGGGTGGCCAGCGCTAGCGGGAAAAGCCAGTTCATGCCCAGATTCGCCATCTCGCCGGCGTTGGCGCCAAACACCAGTGGGTAAACCCGGATAATCGCGTAGATACCGACTTTGGTCATGATGGCAAAAAATGCAGCGACCGGTGCGGTAGCGCTGGCATAGGCCCGCGGCAGCCAGAATGTCAGTGGCAACACCGCTGCTTTAAGGGCAAATACCACCAACAACAGCATGCCACCGGCTTCGACTAAAAAGCGTTGGTCGCCGCTGACCTGCGGCACTTTCACGGCCAGATCGGCCATATTCAAGGTGCCGGTAACGCTGTAAATCATGCCCACGCTGATCAGAAACAGCGACGAGCCCACCAGATTCAACACGACATAATGCAGCCCTGGGGTTGAGCGCGTGCTGCCACTGCCGTGCATCAACAGTCCGTAAGAGGCAATCAGCAGAATCTCAAACGCAACAAACAGGTTGAACAGGTCGCCGGTCAGAAAGGCGATATTCAGGCCCATTAGCTGGAACAGGAACAGGCTGTGGAACTGGCGCGTGCCTTCGTCGGCACCCCCGGTCGAGAACAGATGGCACAGCAGTGCCAGTGACGCCGTTAGAACCAACATCATGGCGGCCAAACGGTCTAGCACCATCACAATGCCGAAGGGTGGCTTCCAGTTGCCCATGGCGTAGACACGGTAGGTGTCGTCGCCGGCCAAATTTAGCAGAACAATGGCGGCGGCCAAGGTCAGAACCGAGGTAATAATGGCCAACACCCGCCGCAGCGGCATGGGCGCGTAGCCCACAAATATTTGCAGAATAGCGCCCAGTAGCGGGATCAGAATCGGGGCAAGCAGCCAGTGGGTCATAGGGGCCGGCCTTCCCGCACATGCTTGGACGCCGGCGTACGCTTTTTCGGATCGCCGTCTACGTGATCATTACCGTGGTCGGCCAGGTTGCGAAGTGACAACACCACCACGAATGCGGTCATGGCGAAGCCGATAACAATCGCGGTCAACACCAGCGCCTGGGGCAATGGGTCTGCGTACTGGGCAGCGGTGCCCAGAACCGGCTGGCTGCCGGTGGCCAGGCGCCCGCTGGCGAACAGGAACAGATTCACCCCGTACGATAGCATGGTCAGGCCCAGCACCACCGGAAACGTGCGAGCGCGCAGTAACAGATACACTCCGCCGGCTGTGAGCGCACCAATGGCCAGTGCGAATACAAGTTCCATTATTCGGTCTCTCTTTGAGTCGGGGTAATAGTGTCAGCGCCGTGACTCGACTCGCTGTCGATAGCGCGGATAGCGGAATGGGGGTTGATGCGGCCAATACTGACCAGCATCATTAGCGTGGCACCCACTACTGCCAGGTACACACCCAGATCGAACATCAGCGCCGAGGCTAGCTCGAACTTGCCCACCACCGGCCAAGTGATATAGCCAAACGTGGAGGTTAGGAACGGATAACCAAACGCCAGACTGCCGGCGCCGGTAATAACGGCAAATAGCAGACCTAATGCAATCACATTGTGATAGCGCACGGCTATGCGGTCCTGAGTCCAGGAAAAGCCACTGGCGATATACTGCAGAATCAGCGCAATGGCGGTTATCAAACCGGCAATAAAGCCGCCGCCTGGCAGGTTGTGGCCTCGCAGGAATATAAACGCCGACACCATCAATGCCAACGGCAGCATCGGCCGGGCAATTTGCTTCAGCATGGTTGGATGTCGGTCACGGGTCCAGGTGTGGCCGAACCCATCGCCCGGAGGCGGCGTAAGTGATGTGTTTTTGAGCATTGCAAAAATACCCAATGCTGCAATCGCCAGCACCGAAATTTCACCCAAGGTGTCAAAGCCGCGGAAATCCACCAAAATCACGTTGACTACGTTGGTGCCGCCACCACCGGTTTTGCTGTTTGCCAGAAAGAACTCGGAAATCGAACTGAACGGCTGGGTCAGAATGGCCAGGGTAATGATGGTCATGCCGCTGCCGGCTAACAAGGCTATCCCCATGTCACGGAAGCGGCGGCCACGGCTGCTCTCAATCGGAGTCCATGAGGGCATGTAATAGAGCGCCAGCATTAACAGCACGACGGTGACCACTTCCACAGAAAGTTGGGTCATGGTCAGATCTGGCGCCGAGAAACGCACAAAGGTGAGCGCGGTTAACAACCCGACTACGCTGATCAGTACCAGCGCAAAGAAGCGTTCACGGTGCATGGCTGCAGTTGCCAGGGCGCAGGCAGTCAGAACGGCACCCAAGGTTGCCGTAGGCCAGTCCACCGGGGTTAACCCGTTGCTGCCAATAAAAAAGCCCATTTTGATGATCGGTAAAAACGCCACGGCCAGAGCGCTGACAATCAGCAGCATAACGTAGCGCTGCAGCGAGCCGTTCTCGGTGGCAGCAGTGAGCTGGTTGGCTCTCAGGCTCAGGCTGAATACCATTTTTTCGAAGATCGCTTTTTCGTCGATCTCGCGGAAGCGGTCGTGAAAGGCAAAGAAACGCTTGCGCTGGCTGTACATCAGCAAACCGCCAAAGAACGCTAAAAAGCTCATAAATAGCGGCAGATTGAAGCCGTGCAGTACCGCCAGACGATAGTCCGGTGCCGGAACGCCCAAGGTTGCTGAGGATGCGGCGTAAAGCAGCGGGCCTACGGATATGGTCGGAAACATACCCACCATCAGGCAAGCGAACACCAATATTTCCACAGGGATTTTCATATAGCGCGGCGGTTCATGGGGCGGGTAAATGGGCAAATTTATCGGCTTGCCGTTAAAAAACACGTCGTGAATAAACCGGGCGGAATAAGCAACCGCGAAAATGCCGGCCAGGGTAGCCACAATCGGCGGCAACCAGGCCCAGTAACCGGGCAGGTTAAGTGCCAGAGACTCGGCGAAGAACATTTCCTTACTGAGAAACCCGTTCAGCAGCGGTACACCGGCCATAGAGGCCGCTGCCACCATCGCTAGGGTGGCGGTATGGGGCATGAACCGCCAAAGCCCGTTAATGCGGCGCATGTCGCGGGTGCCGGTTTCGTGGTCAATAATGCCGGCCGCCATGAACAGCGATGCCTTAAACGTGGCGTGGTTAATGACGTGAAACAGGGCCGCAACCGTGGCAAGTTCTGTACCCATGCCGAGCAACAGAACAATCAATCCCAGATGGCTAATAGTGGAGTTCGCCAGCAAGCCTTTTAGGTCGTGTTTGAACATGGCGATGTAAGCGCCCAACAGCAGCGTTACCATGCCAGTAAAACTGACCATGTAAAACCATTGTTCAGTGCCTGCCAGCGCCGGATACAGCCGTGCCAGAAGGAATATTCCGGCTTTTACCATCGTGGCTGAGTGCAGGTAGGCCGATACCGGAGTAGGCGCCTGCATGGCGTGGGGCAACCAGAAATGGAACGGGAACTGGGCCGATTTTGTAAATGCGCCGAGTAGCACCAAAGTGAGCGCAACCGGATAAAGCGCGTGTGCTTTGATGATGGGCCCTGCGGCCAGCACATCGTCCAACTCGTAGCTGCCGACAATCTGACCGATTATGAGAACACCTGCTAACAGGGCCAGGCCGCCGCCGCCGGTAACCGTCAACGCCATACGGGCACCGCGCCGCGCGCCTTTTTTGTGGGTCCAGAAACTGATCAGTAAAAATGACACCAAGCTGGTGACTTCCCAAAAAATCATCATCAGCAACAAATTGCTGGAAAGCACAATGCCAAGCATTGATCCCTTGAAACACAGCAGCAGGCCGTAAAATTTGCCAATGTTTTCTTCAGGTTTCAAGTAGTAGCGGGCGTAAAGAATGATCAGGATACCAATCACCAGAATCAGCAGCGCGAACAGCAGCGACAGGCCATCCAGGCGGAAACTCAGCGACAGCCCGATCGCAGGTAGCCATTCGTAGGTGTGCAAAACAACACCGCCGTCTGCCAGTGTCTGCCAGTGGGGAAATAACGCGGCGAGAGCAACAAACGCCGGAACGGTTGACGCAATAGCGATGGCTGTGCGCCCGCCCTGCGCGAACAGGGGCGCGGCCATAGCCCCTAAGAAGGGAAGCAAAACAACCAGGAGGAGCGACATCGCAATCTCAATTATAGGTGTAATACAGAACCGGATGTTACCAGCGATCCATCACAAGTGGGCTGACACCCGTTAACTATGAGCTGCTCAATGTCTTGGAGGGTCTGGAAAATAGGGAAGTTTGCCGCGATAGCGGGCGATGTCGGCCATGCAAAGTAGATCTGATGTGAGCCAGCAGCTGAAAGACCTCTCCGTCATGGTTACTCCGTATAAAAAGTATGAAAAAGAATGATACTTGCCGCAGTCTGAAGGTCAAGTAACTTGTGCCTTGGCGCCATAATTGCGTTCATGTCACTCAGCGAAACTCTGCAACAGGCGGTGAAAGTCACCCAAAGCCTGGGTAAAATGCTGATGGCCGGTGAAACCGAGCAGGCTCTGGCCAACGCGTCTTGCTATTTGCACCTTTTCGGTCGCATCTGTGGGGCTTGGATGTGGCTGCGCCAGGCCAATGCTGCCGCGATAGGATTGAACGATGCCAGCAACGATCGTGAACGCTGTTTTTATGAGGGTAAATTGCAGGCCGCACCGTACTTTTTTCATTGGGAGTTACCCACCGTTGCTCAGGATCTGGTGCTACTGCGCAACATGGATGACACCTGCCTGGCAATGAATGAAAGCGGAGTGGTTCTGACACCTTGCACGATTAACCAAAGGGTAACCCGTGTGTAATTGTGTTTTCGCTGGGTCGCAGCGTAATCTTGGCGCTGGTTTCAATGACGATCAATGGAGGTTTTTTTATGAAAAAATTTACAATTAGCGCATTGGCATTGGTGATGACTCTGGGCTTGGCGGGCTGCAGTTCCGATGATGACGAGATGGTAGATTTGGACAAGGCTGGCGACAACATCAGCAACATGGCTGATGATGCCGGCGATGCCGTTGAGGAAAGCTATGAAGACGTTACCGGGCAGAACGATAGCGCTTCGGACAAAACTAAAGACGCCGCCGGAGATGCTGGTGAAGAAGTCGGTGAGGCCGCAGAAGAGGCCGGCGACGCTGCGGAAGGCGCTATGGACGACGCTACTCAGTAAGCATCGGCACAGATCAAAAAACCGGAGCCATTGCTCCGGTTTTTTTGTGTTGCATATTTGGCCAGATCACGCACTTCAGAAATACCCATTGCAGTCGTAAAATAAGTAACCGCAAGCGTTCTTTACCAAAGTAGCAAGGCCTGGCGGTGTCTTTTTCGGTAAGCTGTGGGCGACTTTGGTGACAGATTGCGGATTGCGCGCTGCGCGCTGCGCCCGACAACGAACAATGATAAAACGGGGTAATCAGATGTTGTTTGTAGACAAGGCAACGAAAGGCTGGGGCTTGGTAATGGTGCTAGCTACGCTGGCCGGTGGCGCTTTGGTTGCGGCCGTTACCGCGATTGACCTGGTTTCCGTGTTGACCGGTTTGGCGGTTGGTCTGGGGGTGGCCGGTTTTTTTATTGCCTGGCGGGTTCTCGCGCCGGCAGAGCGCAGTCTTATTCATCTCAGCCAGGGCCAGTTAGCGCCGGGACACCCGTTTGCAAGTTTGTGCGCGCAGCTGCTCAGCGATGCTAAAGCCGGCCGCGCACTGCTGGAAAATCTTCGCCACAGTGCCAATACCAACGCCATCTCTGCCGCAGAAGTATCTTACGCTGCCGATCAGCTCAAACTGCGGCTGGACCGCCAGGTGAAGGAAACCGCCAGGCTTGCCGAATTCGCCGGCGAAATAACTGGCGCCACCCAGGCATCGACTTTGCAGGCCAATGATGCCGCTGCCCTTGCACAGCAGGCCAGTTCCGCCAGCCAAGAAGGCCGCCAGGCGCTGGTTCAGGTGATTGCGCGTATCCGAAATGTGCATCGTCAGTCTGATGATAACTTATTACGTATTCAGCAGCTTAACGAAAAGTCTAATCGTATTCAGGGGGTCACTAGCACGATTCAGGGCATTGCTGAGCAAACCAATCTGTTGGCTTTGAACGCGGCCATTGAAGCGGCTCGGGCTGGCGATCAGGGGCGAGGGTTTGCCGTTGTTGCCGACGAGGTAAGACAGCTGGCACGTCGCACTGCAGAGGCCACGGCCGATGTTGCCACCACACTGGGAGAAATTCGCGAGGACACTGCCCAGATTGTCACCGGTATAGAAGCTTTAACGGTCAGTATCGAGCAGGGTGTGGTGTCGGTGGAATTGGTGGGCACGCAACTGGACGGTATTCGCGAGCAGTCTGACCAGCTCCAGCAACAGGTCTCGCAGATTGCCAGTATTGATCGGGATAACGAACACAATCTGCAGCAGATATTCACAGTGATTGAAACGGTGCGCGATGACATCACCGAGAGCGATGTCAATGTGGCTTCGTTGGCACAGCAGGCCACCCGCCTTATGGAAATTGCTGAAACCACGAACGCGGTATTTGCGTTAAACAGCGACACCAGTTACCACCACCCATTTTTCCAGCACGCCAGCGTTGGTGCGGCGCAAGTTGCCAATGTTTTTGCACAAGCTTTACGTGACAATAAACTCAGCGCCGCAGCCCTGTTCGATCGCAATCGCCAGCCTGTGGACAATACCAGCCCACCGAAATACACCTGCGAATATGACCGCTTCACGGATCAGGCCCTGCCTGTTATTCAGGAGGCGATAAAGGGCGCCAACGCGCAGATTGTGTACGCGATTACCACGGCGCCGGATGGCTACGTGCCTACTCACAATCGCGAGTTCGCCCACGCTTCTACCGGCAATGCCGCCACCGATTTGGCGCGTAGCCGCAGTAAGCGGTTGTTCAATGATCGCACGGGCATTCGCTGCGGCAGCCATACCCAGGAAATGCTGCTGCAAACGTATCGCCGCGACACCGGTGAAATTATGCACGACCTGTCAGTGCCCATTTACATCGACGGCAAACATTGGGGTGGGTTCCGTATTGGTTACCACCCTCAAAGCAGTTCAAAGCATTAGCAAAGCCGTTGAAATGGCTAGCGCGACCGGCGCTCGCCGCTCAGGGGTTATCGTCGCCGGTCACTTCACTCAGGCCCATGGCGCTGAACGCACCGGCCAGGCCCATGAGCCCCAGCACCAGAATAACCGCAATATTCGAAAAGGTTGAGATTAGCGCCGTCAGGGCCCCGGTTGCCAGCAGTAAAACACCGATAACGGTATTGCTGACAGCGGTGTAGTCCGTGCGTTTGTTGCCCCCCGCCATATCCACCAGATAGGTTTTTCGGCCAAGCCTTACGCCGGCGTGGGCGATGCTGAGCACAAAAAAAGCGCCTGGATAGAACCACACACCGCCCACTGAGTTCCCCATAACCAGAGCAGTGCCCGCAACACTCAGGCACACAATGCTGGCCATCAGCGCGCCGTGAATGATGACTTTACGGCTAGACGTATCGGCGGCCCAACCCCAGAAACTGGCGCTCAATGAACTTGCCAGGCTGCTGGCCATCAGGAAAACTCCCAATGCCCAGCCGGATTCGTTTTGTTGTTGAGCCAAGACCACGAAATACGGCGAGGCAAGGGCAGAACACAGCAACAAGGCACGGGTAATCACAAAATGACGGAACGGCTTGTCGGTTTTTAGTAGCGACAGGCTGGAAATGGCATCGTTAATGGCGTTGCCGCCACCGCCGGTTTCACCGGGGTACTCGTCAACGCCGGCAAATAGCGCTCCGGCTATGAGCCACAGGCTGGCAGCCAGCAACAACAGCAAGCTATAAAAGGCCATGCCTGGGTCGCCCCGATCCCAGAACAACAGAGCGGTAAGGGCAACGGTGGCTGTGCCGCCGATGGTGGAAGCCAGGCCAGACAAGCGGCCACGACGGGTTTTTGGAATGCATTTGCCCTGAACGTCCTTCATCGACACCGAGCAGAAACCACGGGAGAGCGAGAACAGGATAAGCGCGGCAATCAGGCCGTAGCCGGCGCTGTAGCCGTCCAGAAACCACACGCTGGCGGCCATGGCGGCCACACTCAGGGCCTGGCCCAGGCTGCCCAGTGTCCAGAACCATTTGCGTACCGGTTTACGCCGCACCCAGGCGGCTATCACCATTTGTGGAACCATGGAGCCGGATTCACGAATGGGTACCAACCAGGCCACTAAGGCCGGTGCGCCAACCGCGCTCATCAACCAGGCCAGCACCGTTTTTGGACTGATCAGCAAATCGCCCAGTTTGGTGAGCACGTTAGCGGCCAGAATCAGGAAAAAGTTACGCGGTACTTCGCGGCAGGCTGAATCAGGAATGTCTTTACAGACCCGTGTGTCTTCCTCGTTGGCGATCAGGCCATAGAGTCGGTCTAGACGTGTTTTGGACGTTGGCACACCGGCATTCCCTGTGAAAAGTGAATGCCCAGCATACCAGTCGCTACGGATGGGCTAAACCAGATGGTTGTCCCAATGCAGGGGCAGGGTGGCCAATTCCAATGCCGGGGCGTTTATGCCCATGCGAATCAGCTTGCCGTGGCCGGTGGTCACCAAAAAATCGCCGCCGTCCAGGGCCTCCACTCCTGCGCCATCCGTTATCGCTTCGTTGCGAAGTATTCGCCCTGTTGCGCCCTCAAATATCAGAGCGCGGCCGCCGCGGGGCGCGGTGACTGCCACCAGGTCGCTTTGCGGGTGCGCAGACACGCTGGAAATGTAGTTTGCTAATTGCGGTTGGACATCGTCGGTAAACTCGACTTCGTCGAAGCGGCCATTGCGGTACCTGGCGATCAAGGACGGTGTGTGATCATTCGGTCCCTGGTACTGATAGCCCGCATAAATGTGGCCTTGTGGCGTTACGTCCAGATGGCGACAGCTGAGTTGATGTTGTGACGGGCTGAAGCGCGCTCGAATCTCGCCGCTGGTGCGGTC
The DNA here is from genome assembly GCF_023314135.1 of Marinobacter sp. M1C. Classification (NCBI taxonomy): domain Bacteria; kingdom Pseudomonadati; phylum Pseudomonadota; class Gammaproteobacteria; order Pseudomonadales; family Marinobacteraceae; genus Marinobacter; species Marinobacter sp. M1C. Next base: position 3,254,640 of record NZ_CP092289.1, on the reverse strand, counting down.
CATCATCATCAGCGCGGGCGCCATGGACTCGAGATTCATCTTGATGCGGTCGTAATCCGGGTGGGTTTTTATGCCACCTAGAGCGATAACCAGGGTTTGACTATCAGGGTGCAGGCGCAGTTCGTGGGGGCCTATACCCTTCAGATCGAGCGTGTTGACACGCGCATAGCTGGCTTGGGCGTCATACACCGCAATAATGCCGTCTCCGTGCTGATAGCGACTGGCCGTTGCGTATAAATAGCGACCATCGGTTGAGAACACGCCATGGCCGTAAAAATGCTCGCCGTCATTGGCTTTTATGTGCGCCAGGCGCTCGCCGCTGCGGCTGTCAAACACGTGAAACCACCAGCCGGGCCGGCGCTCGAAAATCAGTACCTGTGCACTGTTCGGGCGGAAGCAGCCACCGTGGCAGCGGGCTTCAACAAGGGTTTGCCAGCGTTGTGTGCCATCGCTGTTCAGGCTTTGTACGGCATAGCGCCCATCGTTACGCTTGCTGGCGCCCACGTATTCGCGTTTTTTCAGCGAGTTGGCTTTTGCCGGCAACAGCGAACAACCTGTTAAGCTCAGGCCGGTTGCGCCAATGGCGCCACCCAATGACGCGAGGAAATGTCTGCGATTTAAGCTCATAATGGCTCAGTCACCATCACTGGAATTAAAGCCGCGAATCACCCCAAGACTGGCGGCGGCTTCGCCGTTGACCAGCGTGGCCAGCTGCGAGAGGTCAACATACAGGCCCTGAAGGCTGCGGTAGGCGTTATCGTCTTCTAGCAATGGCTCCAACGCAAGGTCCATAGCCGGGAAGTGCTCCTGTACTTCGCCAAACTGTTTGTGGATGCGCTCCGCCAGATCGCTATTGCCTTGGGCGGTTAACAGCTTTTCCAGACCGGGCAGGAAGAATTTTTGCAAGCCGTCAACGCTGGCACCAATGCTCGCCAGACTGCTGCCACTGCGCCACGCGTCGGCGGCGTAAACGGAGCGTTTGCCATTACCGCGCAAACCCATGGGGGTTGCCAGCCGGCGTTCTTCGGCCACTTCCAGTGCGGTCATGGCGGCGCGAATGGTGGCGTGGGTGTAATTGCCGGTCGCCAGATAACGGGGTTCAAACTCGCTCCAATCTGAGACCAACTGCTGGCTGTTATCGACAACATGAGATGCCACTTGAGTCAGAAGCTGACAGCTTGTCTTGGTTGGTAGAGCGTGATCACCAGTATTGAAGCGGGTGTCAAACAGCAGGTATTCCAGCATGGGGAAGCCCTGAACCGCCACACCGGCCTGGCCAACGGTTTCGGCACTGACGGTTGCGTCATCTTTCAGCAGCAGATCAGCTTTGCGGGCGATCAGGTTTTTCGGGTCCGGCCAGAACTGGAACTGCCAGGCGCGGTTATTGGTTTCAATGGGCCCGAAGTCCACAAACCGCACCTGCTGCCAGGCTCCAAACGCCTGTTTCCAAGCATTTTCAACGGTGTTGCGACCTTCCGTTGAGGGCTGCTGGCAATAAGCCTCTGCCTGCTGCAGCAGGGTTTTACTATCGCTTGCCAAAGCTTGATAGCCGCGGCCGATATCCTGATGCCAGTCTACGCGTGTCTGCTGTTCAACAGCGGTTCCGGATTCCGCAGAAGCAGCCATTGCAAGGCCTGGCAGTGCCAGCGTTGGCATCAACAGGACAAGTGCGGTGGCGCGGAAATAGCGGGTAAATCGCAGCATAAAACGTCCTTACAGTGAGTTTAGAAATTCAACCAGCGCCTGGCGCTGCTGTGCGTCCATCTGACGATAACGGTCGCTGGCGGGTTGGGCTTCGCCACCGTGCCAAAGAATCGCTTCTTCCAGCGTACGAGCCCTGCCATCGTGTAAAAATCCGGCTAGAGGGTTTACCTGCTGAGCCATGCCAATGCCCCAAAGAGGAGCCGTACGCCATTCATTGCCGTTGGCCAAAAACTCGTCGCGACCGTCGGCCAGCGCTGGTCCCATGTCGTGCAGCAGCAGATCGCTGTAAGGCCAGATGGTCTGGTTGCTCAGGTCAGGGCGTTGCGGATCAACACCGGTCACGTGTGTGGGTGTATGGCAGGCAGCACAGCCGGTTTCATTAAACAGCATGGCGCCTTGCTGAACGATGGCGCTATCCATATCGCGGCGGGCAGGAATCGCCAGGCTTTTAGAGTAAAAGGTCACAAAATCGGCAATTTTATCCGTCACCTCCGGTTCGCCGCCATTGGCCCAGTCGCCGCAGTTCTGGCTTGGCGTGCAGTCGGTGGCGGTTTTCAGGGATGAGGTAAGGCCCATGTCACCGGCGAAGGCGCCCATGCTTTGCTGGTGCACATCGGGCTCTGCAGCTTTCCAGCCAAAGCGCCCGGAAACGGTCTGGCCGCTGGCGATGTCCCACACCTGGTTAACCTTACCGCTGATGCCGTCATTGTTGGCATCATTGGGGTCGGCCAGGGCTGCCACCGTTTCGGAGGGAATGGCTTCCAGCAGCCCCATGCCAATCATCGGTGGTGCCACCCGCGGTGACATCAACAGGTCATCTCCCAGAGGTCCGTAGTTCGGATTTTCTATCGTGTACACGGGCTCGCGTAAGTCTACCCCGGTACCGTCAGCAAGCACGTCAACGCGACTGGTCCAGCTTAAAATCATGTCGGCTTCTGGCTTGGCGCCGGGCAGGGCAGATGTCTGCAACTGTGCTCCGTAGACCGGGTGGGGTTTGAACCCGTTGGTGCGTAAAATATCGGCGTCTTCGACAGGGTCATGAGGTACAGCAAGGCGAAGAAACAAAGAAACTGACGGCGTATCAACCGCCGGTGGGTGGCCGCGCCCGTCTTTCACGTGGCAGCCCTGGCAAGTATTGGTATTGAGCAGCGGCCCAAGGCCGTCGCGGGCCTGGGTGCTGGCAGGCGCTTCTACCCAAGGGTTGCGGAAAAAACTATTACCAACGCTGAAGTCGAGCCGTTTGGTCATCGACAGGTTGCCCTGCGGCAGGGAAAACGCATTGTTATCAGATTGGTTTACGGTGCCATCGCCACCCGTCATCGGGTTAGTTTGCAGGGCGTATCCGGCGTGTTCGCTGGAACCGTCGGCACTGGTTGCTGCATTGGCGAACAGGGAGGCACTGGCAAAAGCCAGTGCTCCGGTTAAGAAAAGTGTTTTCATTTTGCCTCAGAATGCTTGGCCGGCGTCGTCCGGCGAGAGGGTTTGGATTCCCAGTTCGCGGGCAGCCTCTTCAATAGAACCGGTTTGAACAACCAATGCCATGATAGCGTCGTTAACAATTTTCGCGCCTTCATCGTTACTGGGTGCAATCATCATATCGAACGCCATAGGGGCCTCTGACGATTCGGCTTTGGCTTTCATAATGGTCAGCGCCTGCATGGTTTCGTCCAGCTGTTTATTCAGTTCGGCGTTTAGCTGGGGATTGGTTTGCTCAACCAGATCAGCCAAGGACGGGCCGGTGACCACGGAATTGTCTATTCTGCGGTAACTTCCTGTGTAAACATTTTGAATGCCCTGGCCGTTGTAATAGTTAGAGTTGTGAGTGTTATCACTGAAACAGTCGTGTTCGTCCTCAAAGGAGTTGGCCTCTAATGCGACCTTCATGCGCTGGCCGGCCAGTTCGCCCAACGACAGCGACCCCATTCCAAACAACATCTTTTGAACGCCTTCCCCGGCATCGGCAGCCGTCAGCTGAGCGCGATAGTTATCGGCGGAGCCTTGGGCCCACTGTGCGGTCATCCATTCTAAGTCTTCAACCAAGAGGTCGGTCACGGCGTCCAGGTATTGGCCACGGCGGTCGCAGTTGCCATTGGTGCAATCTTTACCTTGCTGATAGTCGCTGACTGGCCGTTCGCCATTACCTGCGTCGAAGCCGTTCAAATCCTGGCCCCACAGCAGAAACTCAATGGCGTGATAGCCAGACGCAACGTTGGCTTCGGAACCGCCGATTTCGTTCAGGTCGGCCAGCAATTCAGCCGTCAGCGTGCTTACGTCCAGCTGTTCGCCACCCACGTTAATACTGGTGCTGGCGATAATATTAGCGGTTGCGCCAGCGTTGCCCAGCTCGTACTGGTAACCATCGGATTTGACGTAGTCGATCATGCCTTCGTCCAGCGGCCAAGCATTTACTTGGCCTTCCCAGTCGTCTACCAGAGTGTTACCAAAGCGGAAAACTTCGCTTTGCTGGTAAGGAACGCGTGCTGCGTACCAAGCTTTTTTAGCGGCATTCAGGCTGGCGTCGGTCGGGTCCGCAATCAGACGGTCAACCGCCGCGTTTAACGCGCGTGAGGTGATTAACGCATCTTCAAAGGTGGCGTGGGCAACGTCTGCATAATGAGCAACCACTGCGCTGCGGCTAACAGTCTGATCAGCAGGCTGGTTTTTTGCAACGGCACCGTTGGCGTTGAAGCCGACCACAAGCAAAGCAGAAACGGCAATCGCCAACGTCCCTGGGCGGAATGGAAAGGGCATAATAAACTCCAAAAATAGTTGTTTGTAATGATACCGGTTAGCGTTTGCATTATGAAGTACCGCAATGCGAATGCGCAAACTGTAATTGATCTCGATCAAAAATAACAATGAGAATGATTTGCAATCACTATCAAGGCTGTTACATTGACGTCAAGCAAGCGCCTGATAAGACTCTGGTGCGCGCCGTGTCAATCAAACACCGCGGAGAATCGGATCATGAGCAGCTCAGTTATCCAGCTTGCAGGAACGTCCGCCAGCATTTTTACGGCCTGGCAAGAAATTAAAAAGGGTTCCTTTGCCGCGTCAGAAGCGGTTAAATCTGCGGGTTCAAAACGCAGTACCGAGCGCCGGTAAACCGGCAATAATCAATAAGCACAATGGCTGCTGATGTCTTCTTACAGACCCGTGTGGCCGTGTTGAATTGTATTCACCGGTGATGCGCTTGCACACGTTGGCCGCCCTCGGGCTTAATGGCTTCCATTAAACGGGAGCTATTTATGCTGAGTTATCTCCACGCCTTTCACGCTGGCAATTTCGCCGATGTGCACAAGCACGCTGCGCTTGTGCTGACGCTTAATATGATGCAAGCAAAAGCATCGGGCATTGCCTGTATTGATACCCACGCGGGCAGTGCGCTTTACGATCTTGATAGTGAGCGCGCTCGCAAAACAGCCGAAGCTGACGCGGGTATCCGCAAACTCTGGCCCCAGCTGGACACTCTGAAGTCAGCCGATTGGCCGCTATTTCGGTCGTATTTGCGCGAACTTAATTCGGGTGTGAACCTGCGTCAATATCCCGGATCTCCTGCGTGGTTCGCACATTTTCTGCGTGGGCAGGACAATTTGGGAGTGTTCGAACTGCACCCGTCAGAAACGAACAGTTTGAGCCAGTGGGCTTCTGGCAAACGATTAAAAGTAACCCATCAAGACGGTATGACGGGCTTGTTGAGAGTACTTCCACCCCGTCAGCCGCGCTTATTGGTGTTGATTGACCCGTCTTACGAAGTAAAAACCGACTATAACGCCGTAGCCGAAACACTCCGCCGCGCGTGGCAAAAATGCCGTCACGGGGTGTTTTTGGTGTGGTATCCCATTCTGACCACTGGCCTTGAAAAGACTTTGCTAGACAGTTTCAGGGCTGGCCCGGTTCGCAAAATCCTACGCAGCGAAGTGCGACTGCATACGCCGCCTGAGCGCGGCATGGTCGGTTCGGGAATGCTGGTCATCAACCCGCCGTGGGGCATGGATGAACGTCTGTCGGCGATGATAAGCGACCTAGAGCCGGCTGCAAGGCTGGGCCTGTGTCAACAGACGGAGTGGCTGGTTCCCGAATAACGTCGTAATGCTTTGTTTTAGGACTATGCTATGGATTGTGAGGCCTTTGCAGACGATTAGCGCATTGGAGAGCGAGTGACAAAGCACACACTAGAGCAAAAAAGTAGCGACAGCGCCGATAATGACAGCATTGGGAACGATAATCTGATGCTGCCCGTACCGAATCAGGACACAAGAGTGTTTCAAAGGCACACGCTTATCAATTAATTCTGCCGCCCGACAACCTCCTCATGAGCGAAGAAGCGGCGCGGGAGTGGTGGCAGCAGCAACCGTTGGATAAACCTTGGGTAATCAGCGAGCTGGCCGCTTTCTGGCGTCGCCACCGCAGTGGCCTTGCACTGGTGCAAGAGCTGTTGCGGCGAGTGGCACAAAACAGTGCCGGCGAGGGGATTATTGGTTGCAATAGTTGGTGCTGGCAGTTTTGGACCAGCTACTACCCAGATGCCCAGTTTGCACCTTGGATGCCGGCTCCCATGACGACCGAGCGTTTAGGTGCCTAGTTGCAGCAACTGGCGTGTCACAGCCGCGATGACGTACCGATCGTGCGAATGACGACGGATGGCTTATACGTGCTGCCGTTGGAACCAGAGGAAACCGATGAAAAGCCGGGGGAAAATCGTAAATACAGCGAGTTCTTACGTAATCTGGCGGCAGATTCCCGCGGAATTCCGGGCATCGCTTTGTCTATGTGGCGCCGTGCCCAGACGCAGTTTTTGAGCTGAGTTGGCCGGAACAGAAGTCGTTGGCCTATCAGGAAATGGCCGCAGATGCGTCATGGCGAGTCACTCCGCTTGGGTATCCAAGCGTCCGCCGGCATTTGCAGACGTGGGGATTTCCCATTGATCGTTTCTGATTATACCGACGAACACGGGGAGAGCGATCGATGAAAGAAGGGCTCGGTTTAAAACATGCTCTGGACAGCATAACGTCCGAAGCGTTGTGGTAGGCGTTAATTCTGATTGTGAGCGCGTCACTGCTGAGCTGGGCAGTGCAGAATGTTTTCCCCCGTATAGCCGCCAAACTCGGCGGTAAACCTCGACTGTACTTATTGGCATCGGTGCCGCTGCTGCGATTAGTGATTATCGTCGCTACTGTCATTCTGGTGGTGCCGATTCTGGTGAAGCCGACTTTAGAGAATATGGTGGCTATTTTTGGCGCCTTGGCGCTGGCGCTGGGTTTTGCATTCAAAGACTACGCCAATAGCCTGATTGCCGGCATTGTTACCCTTTACGAAATGCCGTACCGGCCTGGCGACTGGATAGAAATTGACGGCCAATACGGCGAAGTGCGTGCGATTGGCACCCGCGCTGCCGAATTGTTAACGCCAGACGACACGGTGATTGTGGTACCTCATAGCAAACTGTGGGATTCGTTGATTGCCAACGGCAATGACGGCACTGATCATCTTATGTGTGTTGCCGAGTTTCACCTGCAACCCCACCATGACATGGCGAGAGTGATGACGTTGCTGCGCACTGTTGCATTCACCCACCCGCTCACCAAAACCTGGAAGCCAGTTCTGGTGGTAGTATCTAACGAACCGTGGGGTATGGTTTACAGGCTTAAAGCATCTCCGATAAAGCCAAGCGCCCAGTTTCGATTTATCAGTGAACTAACCGCTACTGGCGCGCAGGTTATGGCCACCGAGGGTATCGGTTTTGTATCTGCGCCGGTGACTGGAAACTGACCCAGACGGCTCATTCGGGGGCGACGACATCAGGGCATCAAGGCGTCAACTCGGTTGCGAATGCTCGGTTCGCTGTTGTACGCGAATGCGATGGCGTTATAAGTTTCAACATCCAGATTCTGACTTTCAATAATTTTTGCCATTCGCACATTCACTTCTTCGCCCAGTTTTTTTGCGTCAGCCTCAGACTCGGCGCTGTCAATGCGATCTTTGTAATCGTTTTCTAAATCGCTAATCTGTTGTTGTGCATTCACGAACTTGTGTAGCTGTGCATCGTTGTAAAACGCTGTGTGTGTTCCGGCCGCTGCAGGCTTGCTGAAACTTTCCGTAATCTTCTCAATCGCCGGTGTCTGCTGAGCCATGGCGCCGGCAGCGCTGAGCAGGCTAACGAGCGTTGTGGTGGTAAGAACGCTTAGAATCCGTTTGTTCATGGCGATAGTCTCCGATGATGGCGAAAAATCAGTTGTTAGGCTGGCATAAGGCAATATTGTTAGCAAATTACCGACCTGTATAAGGACGGTAAGGATGGGTATACTGCGTTGCCCATAGTCCGGCGTCAAAGCCGCGGTGAGAGTTTAAACTATGACCAATCAAAAACAGGCCATGATGTACGGCCTTACCACGGTATTACTGTGGTCCACCGTGGCCACCGCGTTCAAGTTGGCACTGGCGGATCTATCTCCGCTGCAGCTGCTGTTAATTGCCTGTGTGGCCTCTATCCTGGTGATGGGCACAATTCTGGGGCTTCAGGGCCGCTGGCGCTTGGTGTTCCAGTTGCGCAGCGGGCAGTATGCGCAGTCATTTATGATGGGCCTTATTAACCCGTGCCTGTACTATTTCCTCCTGTTTGGCGCCTTTGACCGCCTGCCGGCCCAGGAAGCCCAGCCCATCAATTACACCTGGGCGCTGGTGTTGGCTTACCTGTCTGTTCCCTTTCTGGGCCAACGTTTGCGCGGGCGCGACATTGCGGCCGGGCTGGTGTGCTACGCCGGCGTATTTGTGATTGCCACCCGTGGCGCGGTAACCGACCTGAGCTTTTCGGACCCGGTGGGAGTGGCTTTTGCCGTTGGCAGTACGTTGGTATGGGCGAGCTATTGGATTATTGCCACCCGCGATACCCGCGACCCAGTGGTGGGCTTGTTCCTGAATTTTCTATTTGGTTTGCCAGTGATTGTTGCAGCGGCCATAGCCACCGACAGTCTGCACTTTCCGCTGACGGGTTCCTTGCTGGCGGCCGGTTATGTTGGCGTGTTTGAAATGGGCATTGCGTTCGTGCTTTGGTCCTACGCCATGAAAAAAGCCGAAAACACGGCGAAAGTCAGCAACCTTATTTTCATATCGCCGTTTTTGTCGCTGGTGTTTATCTGGTTTATTTTGGGCGAGCGGATTTTGCCGTCTACTTATGTTGGGCTGGTACTGATTATGGCCGGCTTGTGGTTGCAGCAGAAAAAAGCCTCACAGAAACAGGATGCCGCCGCAGGAGTCGTGAGCGGTGGCGGTTGAGTGGTCGGTTTACCTGGTGCGAACCGCCGCTGGCGCCTTATACACCGGGGTGTCTACGGATGTGGAGCGGCGTTTTTCAGAACATCAGGGCAGCGTCAAAGGTGCTCGCAGCCTTCGCGGCAAGGGCCCGCTGGTTCTGGCGTTCCAGAGCTGTGTTGGTGGCCGCGCTCAAGCCATGCAGTTAGAGTGGAAAATCAAACGCTGGCCCAAAAACCGTAAAGAGGCCCTGTGCAATGGCCAGCTTGCGCTGGACGACTGGCTCTCCGACCAGTAGGGTTTCGTGAGCTTAAAGGCGCAGAACATGACGCCCTCAACGAATGTTTCTTACTCACCACAGGTGTTTAGCCCCTCGTGTACTGGAAAACAGATACTATAAAAATACCCGACTGGGACCGTAACTCGTTGCTGGACAGGCTGGAAGCGTTCGAGCCAGAAAACAAGCGAGAACTGAGCCGTGAAATGATGGCTTACTGTCATTTTTATGGGCTGGACCTTTGGGTAGAGCATTCGCAGGTGGAATACCACCAAGGCTATGTGAACTCCGGCAAGCATCAGGTCATGGTGCACTATTACCGCAGTGCAGCCGCAACACATTGCCGCGGAACGGTTTTTGTAATGCACGGTTATTTCGACCATGTCGGGCTTTACACCCAGCTGATAGATCGTTGCTTGGGGGAAGGCTTTGACGTGCTGGCGTATGACCAGCCGGGCCACGGGCTTTCCAGTGGCACTCCGGCGGCTATAGGCAGCTTTCTGGAGTACCAGCTGGTGCTTAGCGATGTAACGGCAAAGGTGCGACACAAAATTCGCGGGCCTTGGTATGCCGTGGGGCAGAGCACGGGCGGCGCCATACTGATTGACTATCTGCTGTCGAATCATCATACCCGGGCCACATCAGAGTTTCGCAAAGTGGTTTTACTGGCGCCGCTGATACGCCCCGCCGGCTGGGTTAAAGCCCGCGTGTTGCACACGGTGCTTAAGCCGTTTGTCAGCCGTTGGCGGCGGGTATTCAGTGCCAACAGCGGCAACTCGGAGTTTTTGAAATTTCTACGTAACGCCGACCCGTTGCAGGCCCGCGCTGTTCACGTTGACTGGGTTTCGGCATTGCGTCAGTGGGTGCCTCATATTGAGTCTGCGCGCCCGGTTGAGTTCGATATAACCGTAGTCCAGGGTGAAAAAGACCTGACCGTAGATTGGCCCCATAATTTGCGGATTATTCGTAACAAGTTTGCGCGGGTTCATGAAGTCAAGTTGCCACGGGGCAGGCACCATTTGGTCAACGAGGCCCACGATTTGCAGGCAACGGTGTTTAACACGATTATCGATACATTCACGACAGACGTGTGAACACGCTGTCGCAGACCCACGGAAAGAAGGAAAGTGTTGTGAAAAAAACCATACTTGCGGTAACACTGGCCAGCCTGACGCTTGGCGGCTGTATGACATACGACCCATACACCGGCGAACAGAAAACATCGAACGCCACCAAGGGTAGCGTGATTGGCGCACTTGGCGGTGCTGTAATTGGTGTGGCTACCTCCAGCAAAAGCGATCGCGGCAAAGGTGCGCTGATTGGCGCTGCAGCTGGCGGTGCTTTAGGTGGCGGTATTGGTGTGTATATGGATCGCCAGGAAGTGCAACTGCGCCAGCAGCTTGAAGGTACCGGCGTGCGCGTGGTGCGTAATGGCGACCAGATCTCGCTGGTGATGCCTGGCAACATTACTTTTAACCTCAACCAGACTAGTATCCGCTCGCAGTTTGCCGGAACTCTGGATTCTGTTGCCTTAGTACTGAAAGAATTTGACCAAACTATTATTCAAATAGAAGGGCACACCGACAGCCAAGGCGCCGATAGCTATAACCAGTTGTTGAGTGAGAGCCGCGCGTCTTCTGTTCGTGACTTTCTGTTAAATCAGGGTATTGAGTCCAAGCGTACCCGCGCGGTGGGTTACGGAGAACGTTCCCCGGTGACGTCTAACGACACCGAATCCGGCCGTGAACAGAACCGTCGCGTTGAACTAACGCTGGTACCTATGCGTTAAAGCGGATGTCCGTGCGCTAACGCGACGGAGTTAGGTTCAACTCCCGGATTAGAGTCACTGTGCCAGCGCCTTGGCCAGCCAATCGGCCAGGCGCTGGGCCCGCGGCGACACCGTATCACCGGGAAGCCGCAGGCACAGGGTGTCGCGGGTCTCTATAAAACCCCAGGGCGCCAGCAGTCGCCCGCTGCGAAGGTCTTCTTCCACCAGATATTGCGGCGCTATTGCCACGCCCAGCCCTACCAATGCGGCCTCTAGCATGTAATTTAAATGTTCGAATGATTGCCGTATCGGCAAACTCTGCGTATCTAATTGCTGATGCTTACACCATTGTGGCCAGGCTTGCGGCCGTGACAGGGTTTCCAGTAGCGGCAACTCCAGCAGTGCGCTCGCCGGCATGTCTGGGTTGGCAGGGGCCAGCCCGGGGGCCATCACCGGTCCAATTCGTTCAGGACCCAGAACAATCAGGTTTTGGCCTGAGGGCGCCGGCGCCGAGGTGAAGCCCAGAGCAGCGTCTACCCCCGCGGGCAGGTGCAGCTCTTCGTCGGTGGTGGTCAGGTGAATGTCCAGGCCGGGGCAGTCCTGGCGTAACCGGCCCAGGCGCGGAATAAACCAGCGCGCCAGAAAGCTACCCGAGCAGCTCAACACCAGGGGCGCATCACGGGCCTCTCGCCGCAGGCGATCGCAAACCTGTTCCAACTGTGAGAAAACCGAATCCGTGGTGGCGAACAGCTGATGGCCTGCGGCGGTCAAAGCAATGCCGCGGCCCTGGCGTTCGAATAACGCTATGCCGAGTTGTTGTTCAAGCTGGCCGATTTGCCGGCTGATGGCGCCGTGAGTCACGCTTAGGGTTTCAGCGGCGCGGCTCATGCTGAGCAAGCGTGCTGCAGCATTAAAGGCGCGCAGCGCATTCAGCGACGGTAAAGGTAGGTTGGCATGTTCCATAAATCGGTTACTTTTTCTCACAGGTTGGTGCGATTTTATCGATTTTCCTCTGTGCTGTCCTGCTTTACACTGGATATCAATTAGAAATCGAACAGAAATCGAATCAGCGCAATGGAGTCAATCGCATGAGCACAGCAACCACGCTTCGACAGGGCCCGGATATCAACGGCTTTTTTGGTCATTTTGGTGGCCGTTTTGTGGCCGAGACCCTGATGCCGCTCATTCTTGAACTGCAAAAAGAATACACAACTGCACGCAACTCAAAAGACTTTATTGATGAGATGGATGCGCTGCGCCGTGACTTTGTCGGCCGCAAGAGCCCGTTGTATTTGGCTGAGCGCTTAACCGAACAGCTCGGCGGGGCCAAGGTTTACCTTAAGCGTGAAGATCTTCTGCACACCGGCGCTCACAAGATCAATAATTGCCTGGGCCAGATTTTGCTGGCCAAACGCATGGGTAAAACCCGCATCATTGCGGAAACCGGGGCGGGCATGCACGGTGTGGCAACCGCCACGGTAGCTGCGCGCTTTGGTATGGAGTGCGTGGTGTACATGGGCAGCGTCGACATTCACCGTCAGCAGCCCAACGTGCAGCGCATGCGATTGCTGGGTGCAAAAGTAATCCCGGTCACCAGCGGTGCAGGCACCTTGAAAGATGCCATGAATGAAGCCCTGCGTGACTGGGTGACCAACGTGGCCGATACTTTTTATATCATCGGCACAGTCGCAGGCCCGCATCCCTATCCGGCCATGGTGCGTGATTTCCAATCGATTATTGGTGAAGAAACCCGCGAGCAGATTCTTGAGCGCGAAGGGCGCCTGCCTGACACGCTGGTAGCCTGTGTGGGTGGCGGCTCAAACGCCATGGGCCTGTTTCATCCATTTCTGGATGATGAGAGCGTCGCTATGGTGGGTGTTGAAGCTGCCGGTGAAGGCCTGGACAAGCGCCACGCGGCCAGCCTGAAAGGCGGCACTCCTGGCGTATTGCACGGCAACCGTACCTTCTTGCTGCAATCCGCTGACGGGCAGATTCAGGATGCCCATTCGATTTCGGCGGGCCTGGATTACCCGGGCATTGGCCCTGAACACGCCTGGTTAAATGATATTGGCCGGGTCAGCTACGCCGCCATTACCGATGACGAAGCTTTGGAAGCCTTCCACACTCTGTGCCGTATTGAAGGTATTATTCCGGCGCTGGAAACAGCCCATGCTATTGCCTATGTGATGAAAGTGGCCCCGACATTGCCGCAGGATCATTTGATTGTTATTAACCTGAGCGGCCGCGGTGATAAAGACATGTCTACCGTCCTTGCCGCCATGGACGCCAGTGCTGAAAACGCTGATAAAGACGCTGGAAAAGACGTTAAAAGGGAAGCCTGATATGAGCGCAAGTCGTATTGATCGTTGTTTTGAAGCCTTGCGCGAGCAAGATCGTGCTGCCCTGGTTACGTTTGTAACCGCAGGCTATCCGGACTACCAGCACAGCGCGGAGATTCTAAAAGGGTTGCCTGAAGCCGGTGCCGATATCATCGAGCTGGGGATGCCGTTCACCGACCCTATGGCCGATGGCGTGCCCATTCAGCTTGCGAGCCAGCGGGCTTTGGCCGGTGGTCACAACACCATCAAAACCCTGCAGATGGTGCGTGAATTTCGTGAGCATAATCAGGACACGCCGATTGTACTGATGGGCTATTACAACCCGATTTACTGCTACGGAGTAGATCGGTTTCTACACGACGCCGCAGCATCTGGTGTAGACGGCATGATCGTGGTGGACTTGCCACCAGAGCATGACAACGAACTGTGCGTGCCGGCCCGCGAAGCCGGTATCCACTTTATTCGCCTGGCAACGCCCACCACTGATGCGGCCCGGCTGCCAAGTGTGTTGGCAAATACCTCTGGTTTTTTGTATTACGTCTCCAGCACCGGTGTTACGGGTTCTGCCGCACCTACTGCTGAAAAAGTGGAAAAAGAACTGGCGCGGATTCGCGAGCATACAAACTTGCCAGTGGCCGTGGGCTTTGGCATTCGCACTGCCCCCCAAGCTGAACGTATTGCGCGTTTTGCGGATGCCGTAGTGGTGGGCTCGGCTTTGGTGGAGTGCATAGCCAATGCAGATACCGAAGCGCAGGGCCGCGATGATGTTTTGTCACTGACGCGGGAACTTTCGACTGCGGTTAGAGAAGCACGGGCAACATTGAGCGCTTCCTGAGCGCTGTCATTCGCTAGCGAAAGCGTCTGAAGAGCCTGTCCGAGTTTGCGCTCGGGCAGGCTTTTTTATTGGTTGCCAGTCTATGAGTGGGCAGCCATTGCCCACTCATGAACTAAACTTTCCTGAGCCTTTTTCTACATGTCGTATCATTAACGTATGTGGTAATCCTGCACCACGTTGCGGTGCCGTCACAAGGAAGAAAAGCGGCTTTGGCGCAGACACCAGCCTGCAGCGAAAACGCAATTTTCTAGCTTGCCTGTCATTTTTACGGAAAATTATTCATGAATAGCGGTATGAGCCTGATCTAAAAAATCGGTTAAACGTAAGTACCAATTGTAAGGTTTTTTTTATCTTGTCCCCAAGGTTGGCAGTCGGGTAAAAAAGCTTTAAAAACATGCCGATGGCTGACTTCTTAATACAACAAGTGAGAGGGTTAAGGACATGTTAGAGCTCGAAAGTTTATCAGTTGGTCAATATGGTTTTATAAGCAATGTTTTTTCTTTCGGTTTTGCCGTCATGGCATCGGCCACATTGTTTTTGTGGTTGATGAAGTCGTCTGTTGCGCCGGCCTATCGAATGGCCATCACAATCAGCGGTTTGGTGACGGCTATTGCAGCCTATCATTACCTCCAAATCATGCTCTCTTGGCACGGGGCTGCATCGGTGACTACGGGTGACGTATTGGCTTCGGGTGAAGGCTTTAACCGAGCGTACCGCTATGTAGATTGGCTGTTAACAGTGCCTTTGCTGCTGGTTGAGCTGATTTTGGTGATGAAGCTCAGCAATAGCGAGACCGTGAGCCGGTCTGTCAAGCTTGGTGGTGCAGCCGCGCTAATGATTGTTCTTGGCTATCCTGGCGAAGTTGCGAGTGAAGTCGGAACCCGGGCACTTTTCTGGATTCTGTCGATGATCCCGTTCCTGTACATCGTGCGTGAGCTGGTAATCGGTCTTAAAGAATCTATTTCACAGCAGCCGGACGAAGTGAAAGGCCTGATAAGCACAGCATCTATTCTGGTGGTGGCTTCCTGGGCATTTTACCCAATCGTCTATTTGCTACCACTGCTTGGCGTAACCGGCGGTTCAGCGATTGTTGCTGTTGAAACCGGCTACACCATTGCTGACATTGTTGCGAAAGCCGTGTTCGGGCTGTTGATCTTTACGATTGCAGTGCGCAAGGGTAAGGCAGATGAGCGTGAACATGTGAAAGTACCAGCAGAAACAGCCGCGCAAGCAGAGCAGAAAACCCCGGTGAAAAAAGGCGCCTTAACGCAGTCGTAAGATCAGTCGGAACTTGACTGCTGATTGCCAGCCATTGTGATCAAACCGGCACGGACCAGGTCTGTGCCGGTTCCGCCTTTTCCCTTTAAGATTGAGCGGGCTCAATAAGCGGCTTTCAGTACTCATCCCCGGGTAGGGAGAATAACAATGACTGTTTCCGTCTTAGGCGCCGAGTCACCTTTGAAAAAAAACGCCAGTGCTAACGTTGTGGCGGTCCAATCAGCCGACAAGGCCGATCATACGCAAGCGTTGGAGCAGGTTAGGGCATTGATGCTCGACGCTTTGCAAGGTGTAATGGAAGGGCCAGCAAACAACGCCAGCCAATACCAGATCAGTACCAGGGGGAGTTTGTTGCGAGCCCGTCTGGCGCTGGCCAGTTGCAGAAGTTTTGAATGTTCCCAAGAATACGCGGTTGTTGCAGCGGCATGCTGCGAACTCATCCACAACGCGTCTTTAGTCCACGATGACCTCCTCGACGGCGATCACCTCCGAAGAGGGCAGCCGACAGTATGGAAACGACACGGCAGAGGTGTCGCTTTGTGCGCCGGCGATTTACTTCTTTGTACGGCTTTTGCTGTGTCCGCTGGTTTGGACGATGCCCAGCAATCCCGTCTTTTGACACAATATTTGGCGGCGATGACCGGTCGGGTTATTGTCGGGCAAAGCATTGAGATTGCACCGGTAGAACCCGGCGTTCAGCCCCGGTTCAAGGCTTATATAGAAGCTGCGCAAGCCAAAACTGTGCCACTGATCCAGCTTCCGCTGATGACAGGTGCGATAGCGGCGAAGGCTGAGTTGTCGGTTCTGGACTCTATAAAGCGGTTCGCAGAGGCGGTTGGTCTGGCCTATCAGATCATCGACGACCTGGACGATCTGGCGGAGCCAATGGCTGATTTGGACACCAAGGTGAAATCGCTCCATCCTTTTCATGCATGGCACCATCATCGTGGCAGATTGAGCGACAGTCCGGAACTTAGAGTCCAAAGGGCGACCCGCCACGCGCTGGCTGCATTGCAGCGTGGCCGACGCCAGCTTAAGCGTCTCGAAACACAGATGGCTACGCCGATTACGCCCACGCTCGGCCCGTTACTCATGAAATTGGAAGGCAGAGCACAAGCACATCGCTACACCCTTGGATCGAATGGGGAGTGATGTCATGACACAACAACTACGTGGGGTTAGTGCGGCGAAAACAGCGGTGGTTGTTGGAGCCGGATTTGGCGGACTTGCTGTTGCCTTACGCTTGTTGGCTCGAGGTTATAATGTCGACCTGTTGGAAAAGCACGAGGATTTGGGGGGGCGAGCCAGAACCTTCGAACTGGATGGCCACAGCTTTGATGCCGGGCCAACCGTCATTACCGCGCCTTTTCTTTTTGCTGAATTGTTCGAACGTTTTGGTGAAGTTCTAAAAGATCAGGTGACACTGTTGCCGGTGTCGCCCTTTTACCGCATGGACTTTGCCGATGGCAGTCACTTTGACTATCACGGCACAACAGAGGCGCTGGTTGAAGAGATTGACCGGCTCTCGCCGGGCGAAGGCGAACATTACCCGCAATTCCTGCGAGCCGCCGAAGCAATGTACGATCGCGGCTTCACCGAGTTGGCACAACGGCCTTTTACCCGAGTCGCGGACATGTTGGAGGTTTTGCCAGACCTCATTAAACTCAGGGCCGACCGGAGTATTTACCAATTCGTTTCCCAGTTTTTCAGCGATGAGCGTCTGCGCAGAGCTTTCTCTGTGCCTTCTCTGCTGGTGGGGGGTAACCCGTTTCAAACATCGTCACTTTACGCCCTGATTCATGCTTTGGAGCGTAAAAGCGGTGTTTGGTATGTACAAGGCGGAACCGGTGTATTGATTAAAGCATTGGCGGAGCTGTTCCAGCGACACGGCGGTCGCTTGCACGTCGGCCAGTCAGTTCAGTATCTGGACATGGACGGCCTGAACGTGCGCGCCGCTGTGACCGACCAGGGCCGGCGTTTTGATGCCGACTTGGTGGTGAGTAACGCGGACCCGCTCTACGTTTACGATCACTGGATTGAAAGAACCACTCGCCAGCGGCTTGCCGACAGCCATAGGGCACGGTTAAAGCAGTCTATGGGGCTGTTTGTGCTTTATTTCACCACCGAGCGGGTTTACTCCGACATTGAACACCACACGATTGTGTTTGGTGAAACCTTCCGGGAAATTTTGACCGAGATTTTTGAACAGCGCCAGATTCCGGAAGATCTGAGCTTGTATTTGCACCGGCCCGGCGCGACAGACCCGACCATGGCGCCAAAAAATGGTGACGCCTTTTATGTCCTGGCCCCGGTCCCTAATCTTCAGGGCAATCAGGATTGGGATCAGATTTCTACTGACGTTGAAGATCAAATTATCAACATTTTGACTCAGCGCCTCATGCCGGACCTTCCGCAGCAGATCCGCGCCAAACGCAGCATTTCGCCCACCTATTTCCACACTGAACTGAACAGTCCTTTTGGCAGCGGGTTCTCCATTGCGCCTACACTCACGCAGTCGGCCGGGCTGCGTTTTCATAACCAGTCGCCGCGCTACCGGAACCTGTTTTTTGTGGGTGCTGGTGTTCATCCCGGTGCAGGCGTGCCAGGTGTCGTGTGCTCGGCAGGTGTGGTTGAGCGCTTAGTGGTCAGAGCCTTTGAATCTCAGGCCGACACCGAAGCGGGAGCGTCAGCAGGCACCGCCATCAGAGGCGTGAAATGACGGATTCGGTGGCCGAGACCACTCTAACCGCAACCGGCGCTGATGTGCTGCGGCGCAAGGGGAAGAGCTTTTATTGGGCCGGCCAGCTATTGACCGCGGAACAGCTTGAGAGCGCCGCAGACCTGTATCGGATATGCCGAAGCATAGACGACTTGGCGGACGAGGCATCAACACCCGCCCAGGCGATGGCCGCTGACCGACAGCTTGGCGAATTCCATCAGGCGCTGATGTCCAGGCCAACATTGGCCGACGAAAACCCCAACCTTTACCAGCAGGCCGAATTGCTGCTGGGAGAACATCCGTTGGCGCTGAGCGCATTAGGAGATCTTGTTGCCACGGTGCGTCGGGATCTTGACCTTGTCAGAGTGGCGGATCAGGCCGAACTCCTTCGTTATTGCTACGGTGTGGCCGGAACGGTAGGGGTTATGATGACGTGCTTGTTAAACGCACGTGAGCGGGAGAAAGCCCTACCGCACGCCATTGATTTGGGAATTGCCATGCAGCTGACCAACATCTCTCGAGATGTTCTGGAGGATGCCCACTTGAACCGCTTATACCTGCCGGCCGATGGGGCAGGGGGTACGATTACGCCAGAAGATATTGTGGCTGGAAATCGAGATGCCCGGCATCAAGCCTGGTTGGGCGTCCGCAATCTGCTGGGCATGTCCGAGGCCTACTATCGCAGTGGGTGGCATGGGTTGGGTTATCTGCCGTTCAGAGCACGTTTAGCCATTGCCGTTGCTGCAAAGGTCTATCGGCAAATTGGCCGACAGATTCTGCAAAGGGGCGAACAACGCTATTGGCAGAGCCGATGTGTGGTTGGCTCTGCCGAGAAATTGAAGGTGTCGGTGGCAGCCGTTGTTCAACTGACGGCAGGCGCTATCAGCCGCCAGTCTATTCGTCACGATCACGAGTTGCATCAAGGCCTGATTACCAGTCTTAAACTGCGCCAGCCGGAAAAGCGATGAACCGCCGTCTTGAAGTCGAACCTGAATCTGGACCGAAGCCCACAAGCCAGCGCGCTGAGCCAAACGCTGAGTATGACCTTGTCATTATCGGAGCCGGGTTAACTGGGCTCAGCCTGGCCTGTTGGCTTCTGCAGTTGGCAGAAGAGGGGCAAACAACATTGCCCAGAGTCTGTTTTCTCGAACCACGAACATCCTATAGTAACGATCGAACATGGTGTTTCTGGGACCTTGAGCCACATCCTTTTCGCGATCTTATCACCCATCGCTGGTTTCGCTGGCAGGTCAGCCAGGGTCATCAAACAGCGTGTCAGTTTGACAGGGACATTGCTTACGCAATGCTGCCGGCAGATGTTCTGTATCGGCATGCATTGGCCAAAATAGACGATATTCCGGCCTTTGATTTACACCTTGGTGTGATCGTTAACGGCGTCGAACACACCGATGATGGCGCCTTAGTGTCGGCGGATCAACGCCGTTGGCAGGCAAAGGCAGTCATAGACACGCGCCCTCCCGACAAGGGTCAGCTGATATTCGGCGTTGGGTTTTGGCAGGTTTTCTCAGGCCTTGAGATTACCTGTCCCAAGCACGGTTTTGATACCTCTACGGCCACACTGATGGATTTTCAGCCTGGATACCCGCACCCGTGTTTTTTGTACCTGTTGCCTCTCGACGAGGACCACTTTCTGATTGAATGGACCGCCTTTCAACCAGAGAAGGAGCCTGCGCCGGACTATCGCTCAGACCTTGATTCATGGCTGCAGCGACAGGACCTGGGGTATTACGAGGTCACAAGAGAGGAGTTTGGTAGCCTGCCTATGTTGCGCATGCCGAATGTTCAGAGCGTTGGTCGGGTGCTCAGGGCAGGCGTCGGTGCAGGCTGGATGAGAGCCGCCACGGGCTATCATTTTGTTAGTTGCCAAAGAGGCAGCGCGGCGCTTGCCCGGCAGATTCTTGCGGCTCATGCCAGTGGCGACTGGATGCTTCAGGGCCCAGTGGTGCGGGCGGGCTGGCTGGACTGGATGGACAGCGTATTTCTGCGGGCATTGAAGCGGCACCCGGACAAAGCACCGCAATGGTTCGTGGGGTTGTTTGCTGCCACGAGTGCCGCACAAATGAGCCGGTTTATGAACGACCAGCCACGCTGGCGTGATGCTCTAGCAGTGGCCAGCGCGCTACCGCCCAGGCCCTTTGTGCGAGCCGCATTGCCATGGTGATAAACGACACCGCTAACACTGAAAATGTGCTTTATCGGAGTTCAGGCGGACGCCTTCACCAGTTCGTTATATTGATCATTGCCAGCCTCGCGCTGATCGTCGGCGTTATGTTGCCGGCTCTGTCTATCGAACAACAGTTCTGGATTGTGTTGCTGCCTATTGGTGTGTTCGGCCTGTCCCACGGGGGCGCGGACCCCATGATTCTCAAGAAACTGACCGCGACGTCGCCAACCGGTTTATTCGTTGTTCTGTGTGTCTACTTGATGGCCTCGTTGGCTTTTGTCGCGCTAATCTGGGTTCTACCGGTGGTGGCGCTGCTGGTGTTTCTGGGATTGTCGGTCTGGCATTTTGGCTATACCGACGAGGCTTTTCTAAGCTTGGCAAAAAACCCTCTGTTGCGTTGGCTAAGCGGGAGCATGCCCATTCTGGGTCCGATGCTCGGGCACCCGCAGCAAACAAGCGAGTTGTTTTCCTGGCTGGTTAAGAGTGACCTACAGGTGGTTTTGGAGATCGTGGTGTGGCTTGGGCCTTATTTGGCGGTGTTTTGGCTTTTGGGCTTCGGATGCCTGTTGTTCGGACGCCTCAACCGACTAGACCCAAGAGTGTGGGTCGAGTTATGCCTGGTGGGTGCGGCCTTGATCGCACTGCCACCGCTTCTGGGATTCGCATTCTATTTTTGTACGATTCACAGCGTGCGTCATTTCCTTTCGATTGCAGAACACCGCTTGTTGTCGAATCAAAAAAGCCTGTTCCAGGCGTTTCCGGCCCGTAAAATCTTGCCTGCAACGCTGGGGGCAATCGCAATGGCGAGTGTCGCCTGGGGAGTGACTATTCTTATTGGGCCTTCGACGAGTTTGCTGGTTGACGCAGTCAGAGTCATGTTCTGGGCGCTGGCGGCGCTGACACTTCCGCACGCTATCATCGTCAGATTATGGTGGAACCAGCGGCTTGCTGGGTGAGAGGACTGCTCAAAAAGATCAGGGACAGATTTCAAATCTATCCCCTTTGAGTAAGAAAACCGGGGCCTCGGCGGGCCAGGGACAGATTTCAAATCTGTCCCTTAAAAGCAAAAAAACCGAGGCCTGAGCCCCGGTTTTTCCTATTCGGCCTTGCGGGCTTAAAACAGCACGCGGCAGCGAATGGTGCCCTTCACTTCCAACAGCTTTTCCAGCGCCAGTTCACCGTAGGCTTTGTCGACGTCGATCACCACGTAGCCGATGTCTTCCTTGGTTTGCAGGTACTGACCACAGACGTTAATACCGTTGGCGGAAAAGACTTGGTTGATTTCTGACATCACGCCCGGCACGTTTTCGTGAATGTGCAGTAGCCGATGCTGGTTCGGATGCGAGGGCAGGGCCACTTCGGGGAAGTTCACGGACGATACGGACGTACCGTTGTCGCTGTACATGGACAGTTTTTCTGCGACTTCACGGCCGATATTTTCCTGGGCTTCTATGGTGGAGCCCCCCACGTGTGGGGTCAGGATCACGTTGTCGAACTCACGTAACGGCGACTCGAATTCTTCTTTGTTAGATTTTGGCTCAACCGGGAACACGTCAATGGCAGCGCCCAGCAGCTTGCCGCTGCGCAGTGAGTCAGCCAAGGCGTCTATGTCGACCACCGTGCCACGTGAGGCGTTCATCAAAATAGAGCCAGGCTTCATATGTGCCAGCTGCTCGGCTTTGAACATGTACTTGGTGGCTGCGGTTTCCGGTACGTGTAGGCTCACCACATCACACAGATTCAGCAGTTCTTGCAGGGAACCCACTTGCGTGGCATTGCCGATGGAGAGTTTAGACACCACATCGTAGAAGTACACGTCCATGCCCAAGCCTTCGGCCAGCACACTGAACTGGGTGCCAATATTGCCATAGCCAATAATGCCCAGCTTCTTGCCGCGGATTTCATAGCTGTCTTTGGCCGACTTTAGCCATTCGCCACGGTGGGCCTTGGCATTCTTTTCCGGCACGCCGCGCAGCAACAAAATGGCTTGCGCCAACACCAGTTCGGCTACCGAGCGGGTGTTGGAAAAGGGCGCATTAAATACCGCCACACCGCGGCGTGTGGCCGCCTGCAGGTCTACCTGATTGGTGCCAATACAGAAGCAACCCACTGCCACCAGCTTCTTGGCGGCTTCGAATACGGCCTCTGTCAGCTGCGTGCGCGATCGTAAGCCGACAAAATGGGCGTCGGCAATTTTCTCGATCAGCTCGTCTTCAGCCAACGAGTGCGACAGGGACTCAATGTTGGTGTAACCGGCGGAGTGCAGCGAATCGAGTGCAGACTGGTGAACACCTTCCAACAACAGGATTCGGATTTTGCTTTTTTGCAGAGACGTATTGGACATGGGCTTACTTTCCAACTTTTTGTCGCGTTTAACCACCCGTGGCCAGTCATCTCAGCTTTACATCGCATGGGCTGGCACACAGAACAGGGGCGGTATGATAACATAATCCTTGGCGTTGGCGGCTTGCAGAGCACTCCTGTTTTTATACAGGCCTGCGCCTCCAGGCGGTCTAATGTTGACTGTACCGCCCCATTTTGAGACACACTTGCGCGAGAGCCCAGCCTGATGACATCTGAACAGATCATAGCCGTCCTGAAGCAACTGATGGCCAAGGGTGATGCCCCGGGTAAAGTGCTGACAGATCCGTCTGATCTTGCCACCTACGGCACCGACTGGACCCGAATATACACGCCAAATCCGGTTGCTATTGCGCTGCCGAAAACCACCGAACACGTGCAGGCGCTGGTTCAGTTCGCTAACCAAAACAAAGTTGCTTTGGTGCCCTCTGGCGGCCGAACTGGCTTGAGCGCCGGCGCCGTAGCCGCCGACGGTGAAGTGGTGGTGGCGTTTGACAATATGAACCAGATTCTGGACTTCAACGCCTGTGACCGCACCGTGCGTTGCCAGGCCGGTGTTATTACTGAACAGCTGCAGAATTTTGCCGAAAAAAACGGCCTTTACTACCCGGTGGACTTTGCGTCCGCCGGCTCCAGCCAGCTGGGCGGCAACCTGTCCACCAACGCCGGTGGCATCAAAGTTATCCGCTATGGCATGAGCCGAGACTGGGTTGCTGGCTTGAAAGTTGTCACCGGTAAAGGCGATGTTCTCGATCTGAACAAAGACCTGGAAAAGAACAACACTGGCTACGACCTGCGCCACTTGTTCATCGGCGCTGAAGGCACTCTGGGTTTTATTACAGAAGCCACCATGAAGCTGTCACGCCAGCCAGACAATCTTACCGTGTTAGTACTGGGCCTGAATGACCTGGGCAGCACTATGGACGTGCTGAACACCTTCCGCAGCAAGCTGGATTTAACCGCCTACGAATTTTTCTCACACCAGGCGATGAATCACGTGCTGGCCCACGGCCAGGTAAAAGCGCCGTTTGACACCGAGGCGCCTTACTATGCGCTGCTGGAATTTGAAGCGGTGTCTGATCAGGTGACGGAACAAGCCATGGAACTGTTCGAGCAGTGCATGGAAAACGGCTGGGTGCTCGACGGCGTGATCAGCCAAAGCGAAACCCAGGCCCAGAACCTGTGGCAGCTGCGCGAGCGCATCTCCGAATCCATCGCCCCGCGTATCCCCTACAAAAACGACATTTCTGTGGTGGTATCCCGGGTGCCGGGCTTTCTGGACGAAATCGACCAGGTGGTCAGCAACCACTATCCGGATTTCGAAATTATCTGGTTTGGCCACATCGGCGACGGCAATCTGCACCTGAACATCCTCAAACCTGAGGACATGGCGAAAGAAGACTTCTTCGAAAAGTGCCAGCAAGTGAATAAGTGGGTGTTTGAAATTGTGGAAAGATACCAAGGCAGCGTGTCCGCCGAACACGGCGTGGGCATGACCAAAAAAGCCTACCTGCAGTACACTCGAAGCGAAGCTGAAATTGCGTACCTGAGAGGCATCAAACAGGTTTTTGACCCTAACGGCATCATCAACCCGGGTAAAATCTTCGACTGATACGGCGGTTAGCGCGCACATGAAGCGACACATCGTAGTACTCACCGGCGCTGGCATCAGCGCCGAAAGCGGCTTGGCCACCTTCCGTGATAGCAACGGATTGTGGGAAAAGCACAACGTACATGATGTAGCCACCCCCGAAGCCTTCCAGCGCGACCCGGCGCTGGTGCTGCGTTTCTACAACGAACGCCGTCGTCAACTGGCCAACACTCTACCCAATCGCGCCCACTGCCTGCTTGCCGAATTGGAGCGCAGTTATCAGGTGACCATAATCACCCAGAACGTAGACGATTTACACGAACGCGGCGGCTCTACCCACGTGTTACACCTGCACGGTGAACTCACCAAGGCCCGTAGCAGCAAAAACCCCCAGGCCATCCACAGCATCGGCTACCGCGATATCAGCTTGGGTGAACGCAGCCAAGACGGCAGCCAACTGCGCCCCCACATCGTCTGGTTCGGCGAAGAAGTCCCGATGCTGGAAGCCGCTATAGACATAGTGCGCAGTGCCGACGACCTGCTCATTGTCGGCACCTCCCTACAAGTCTACCCGGCCGCCGGCCTGGTCCACAAAGTAGAACGCGACGTGCCCATCACCGTTATAGACCCGGTAACCCCCACAGGAAGAGTCTCCCGCGCCCGGTTTATTCAAAAAAGCGCAGTGGAAGGTGTAGCAGAATGGGTAAACAGCTTATCCAGACCTGTGCTGTTAACTCTCAATCCAGACCTGTGCCATTAACGCCTAATCAGCAAACTCAGCCAAATAAGCCCGCAACTCATTACCAAAAGCCGCCTGAACTCCCAATCGCTTCAGCATCCAATAATGCCCCGCGATCATCCGGTCAATAAAAATACTCTCCACCGGCGGCTTAAAAGAATTCAGATACTTAAACACCGTACTGGTCTTGGCCGCCACATCCTTATGCAACCGCGCCTGACCAAAATCGTAGGGCTGTTCAGACTCAAACGGCACCACTAAAATGTCCCGCCACATGGCGTAATAAGCCTCATCAATCGCCGGTTGGCTCTCAACTCGCGCACCCAAATCGATCAAATACTGGTCTAGCGCCTTATAATCCTGATCTAAAGCAGCCGTTACCGCATTGCGGTAAGCCCGCACAATCTCCGGCTTCAGCTTTTTTACACAGCCAAAATCGTACATCACGATGGTGCCGTCCGGCCGGTAAGCAAAGTTACCGGCGTGTGGGTCACCGTGAATGCACTGAAAACGAAACAATTGGTCCGCCATCGCGGTAAAAATGCGGTGGCCGATGAGATTGATGGTGTTTTGGTCGTAACGCTCCGGGGTGATATCGCCGACGTGGTCACCTTCTTCCAGCTCCAGAGTCATGACGTGGCGGGTTGAGTGGCTACGCACCACCGCTGGAATAACCACCCAGGGATCGTTGCGATGAAACTCGCGAAACACATCAAGATTGCGGGCTTCATTGTCGTAATCCAATTCTTCGTGCAGGCGTTCGCGGATTTCACTAAATAATTGATCTACCGATTCCTTGGGCATTTTCAGCAGGCCGCCTAGTTTTAAAGCCAGGCGAAGCTGCTTCAGGTCGGAATCGCAAGATTGGTCAACCCCCGGATACTGCACCTTTACGATCACGTCGGTGCCATCGTGCATCCGCGCCCGATGCACCTGGCCTATCGAGGCCGCCGCGTAAGGTGCTTCCTGCAGGTACTCGTAAAGCTCGTGCACCGGTTTGCCCAAGGCGGTTTCAATTTGCTGGCGAATCACCTCGAAGGGCATGGGCGGCGCTTCTTTTTGAAGCTTTTGCAGGGCGTCAGAAAATTCCCGGGGTAAAAAATCTTGGGTTTGCGATGCTATTTGGCCCACCTTCATGGCAGCGCCTTTCATTTCCCCCAGAGTGTCGGTAATGCGCGATGCCATACGGCTGTAGCTCTCGCTGCGCGCACCTTCGTCGTTTTCACCGCTAAAAAAACTGCGTGCCTTTTGGCCAGCGAATTGTCCGGCCACGGAGGCAGTCATGCCTGCGAGTTTGAAAAAACGACCACTGCGGGTGGTAACCGGTTTTTTTGCCATGCCAGATATACGCTCCTAACCAAAAAACGATTCAGCGTCGTCACGTTAAACCACGCTTAAGGCTGTTGTCTAAATCACTCTTTATATCACTCTTTAAATCACTCTTTATATCACTCTGGTCGACACCGACAGGCGATCTTCCAGCGTCAGTTGCAGGATTTGTCCGGATTCCAGTGGCCCGACACCTTTGGGCGTACCAGTCAGTATTACATCCCCGGGTAACAGAGAGAACTGTGTACTGATGTGGGCAATCAGGGGCACCAGTGGAAACAGCATGTCGGCGGTGTCGCCGCTTTGCTGACGCTCGCCGTCTATATCCAGGCTGAAGTGCAGGCGGCGCTTGTTAAGCTCGTTGGCTGGTATGAATGGCGTGAGTGGGCAGGCGCGATCAAATCCTTTAGCTCGCTCCCATGGCTGCCCCTGCTCTTTTAGCCGGCTTTGCAGGTCGCGCAGGGTCAAATCCAGCGCCAGGCCATAACCCAGTATCGCCGCTTCTGCATCGCTGGCGGAGGCGTTGGTCAGGGGTTTGCCAATCAGCACTGCCAATTCGGTTTCAAAGTGCACGGCGCCTTGATCCCGCGGGAAGTCCAGAGGTCTGGTCAGGTGTACCGCGGCGGTGGCGGGTTTTATGAACAGCAGGGGCTCGGTCGGGACCGGGTTGTTCAGTTCTTTGGCGTGTTCGGCATAGTTACGGCCGATGCAGACAATTTTGCCCAGGGGCAAATGAATAGGGGTGGCGTCGTGCCAATGGTGCTGATAATTCACGATAGTGTCCTCCGAAATCTGCGTAAATTCAGGAAACTCGTTGAGAACAGCGTTTTCGCACCTCTTAACCAACTTCCTGCATTCACTCAGGTTTGAGGGCGGCTTATTCTCCCTCGAATGAGCATACAGTATAAACCGCTAAGCCTTCGGCTCGCAGCTTGTCAGAACCGCCCAGGTCAGGCAGATCGATCATCGCCGCTACTTCTACAATTTCGGCGCCAATCCGGCGAATCAGCCGGGAGGCCGCTAGCATGGTGCCACCGGTGGCGATCAGATCATCGACTAGCACCACTTTGTCGCCGGGTTTGAGGGCGTCTTTGTGCAGCTCCACCGAGGCGGTGCCGTATTCCAGTTCGTAGTCTTCCACTAAGGTATCAAACGGAAGCTTGCCTTTCTTGCGAATCAACACCAGCGAGGCGTTCAGTTCATACGCCAGGGCAGAGCCAATGATAAAGCCACGGGCATCTACCGCCGCAATCGCGTCTATTTGCTGGTCGTGGTAGCGGTGTACAAAGGCATCAATCAGTTTGCGAAACGCGGTTTTGTTCTGTAGCACCGTCGTGATGTCGCGGAAAGTAACACCGGGTTTCGGCCAGTCCGGAACCGTGCGGATAGCCTGCTTGATGCTCTGAGAAAAGTAATCCATGAAACCCCTGCCTTACTCCCGGGCGCCGCTTACGCGACATCCAGGAAAATGAATTTAAGAATAAACACCAGAGCGATAACAATCACGCTCAGATTGAGATCAGACCAACGACCGCTCAGGGCTTTCAATACCGCGTAGGTGATAAAGCCTAGAGCGATGCCGTTAGCAATCGAGAACGTCAGCGGCATCATCAGCGCGGTGACAACCGCTGGTGCAGCGTCGGTCACATCGTCCCAGTCGATCAGCTTTAGTCCACTGGCCATTAGCACCGCGACGTACAACAGCGCCGGAGCGGTGGCGTAGGCAGGGACGATGCTGGCAAGGGGCGCCAGCACCAGACACGCGGCGAACAGGCCGGCGACAACCACTGCCGTCAGGCCGGTGCGACCACCTGCGGCGATACCGGCGGTGGATTCCACATAGCTGGTGGTGGTAGATGTGCCCAGAACAGCACCCGACATGGTGGCCACGGAGTCTGACATGAGCGCGCGGCCCAGACGTGGCAGTTTGCCATTTTCGTCCAGCAGGCCGCCACGTTGGGCGGCGCCGATCAGGGTGCCAGAGGTGTCAAACAGATCAACAAACAGAAAGGCAAAAATAACGCTGATCATGCCGACGTTAAACGCGCCAGCCAGGTCTAGCTGCATGAAGGTGGGGGCCAAGCTGGGCGGTGCTGAAAACAGGCCGTTGTATTCAATCATGCCGGTAGCCAACGCTACCAGGGTGACCGCAATAATGCCGATCATCACCGCGCCGGTAACGCGGCGGAACGACAGCGCGCAAATTAAAATAAAACCGCCAAAAAACAGCAGACTCTCGGCCGCCTTGACGTCGCCCATACCCACCAGGGTAGCTGGGTGATCGACGATAATGCCGGCGTTTTTCAGGGCAATCAACGCCAGAAAAAAACCGATACCGGCAGAAATGCCAAAGCGCAAAGACAATGGTATGGAGTTGATGATCCACTCCCGCACTTTAAAAATACTCAGCGCAAAGAATATCAAACCCGACAGAAACACAGCGCCAAGAGCCACTTGCCAGGTGTATCCCATGCTGCCAACCACGGTGAACGAGAAAAATGCGTTCAGGCCCATGCCCGGTGCAAGGGCAATCGGGTAGTTTGCCCACAGGCCCATAATCAGTGTGCCAACAACCGCCGCCAGGCAGGTGGCGACGAACACCGCGCCAAAGTCCATACCTGTGGATGACAGAATGCTGGGGTTAACCACGATGATGTAGGCCATGGTTAAAAAGGTGGTAATACCGGCAACGACTTCTTTACGAACGTTGGTGCCGTGGGCCTGGAGTTTAAACAATCGTTCAAGCATGACGGGGGTCTGCCTCACAGATGCTGGGGTTTCGAAAGTCGGGCTGATTGGAAAAATCGGGCTGCTTAAAAAACGGCAATGTTAACGCCTGACGGCTCTCAGGCCAAGGGATGATTGATTTTGCCCACAGTTCCGGTTGGAACCAGCAACTTATTAGCCTGAGGAAAGGGTGGCCAGTTCATTTATAAAGCCTCTAGTCCTCGTGCAGGCTATAAGTCGTTTTTATTCAGACGAATAAGAAAGATTTATTTGCTTCATAGATGGACTGTGTTTAGCTTGATGGCAACCATCAGGGGTATAATTTTGCCCTGTCAGAATCATGCAATGACATCATTACAGGAGTCTCTGTGAAAGCCATTCTCTGCAAAGAATACGGCCCTGCTGACACGCTCGTGATTGAAGATGTGCCGAGCCCTGTAGCGAAAGGCCGCGGTGTTAAAGTGCGCGTAAAAGCAGCGGGCCTTAACTTTCCTGATACGCTTATTATCGAAGGGAAATACCAGCTCAAGCCGACCTTGCCGTTTTCTCCGGGCGGCGAAATGTCGGGTGAAGTGATTGCAGTGGGAGAAAAAGTCACTCGTTTTAAGGTCGGCGATCGGGTTGCGGGCTTGACCGGCTATGGCGCTTTTGCTGAGGAAGTGATTGTGCCTGAGCATAACGTGTTGCTTTTGCCAGACGGCATGAGTGACGAAAAAGCCGCTGCATTTATGATGGTTTACGGCACGTCCTATTACGCTCTTAAGCAGCGCGCGAACATTCAGGTTGGGGAAAGTCTTCTTGTTCTGGGCGCCAGCGGTGGTGTAGGGCGGGCAACGGTTGAATTGGGCAAGGCCATGGGTGCCCGTGTGATTGCTGCCGCCAGTTCAGCACAGAAGCTTGCAGTTGCCGAAGCCGCGGGTGCGGATGAGTTGATCAATTACACGGAAGAGCCCCTTAAAGACGCCATAAAGCGCCTGACCAACAGCAAGGGCGTGGATGTAATTTACGACCCCGTGGGTGGTGATTACACGGAGCAGGCACTGCGAGCCATGGCCTGGAACGGCCGCCATCTGATTATTGGTTTTGCCACGGGCGATATCCCGAAAATTCCAGCGAACTTGACGCTATTGAAAGGCTGCTCTGTCGTCGGTGTGTTCTGGGGCAGCTTTACCCAGCGAGAGCTGGAAGCGAGTGCCCAGAACATGATGGAGCTGATGAAGCTCTACGCCGAGGGTAAAATTGATCCGAAAATCAGCGAGGTTTTCGAGTTTGAGGATTACGCCAAGGCCCTTGGTGCCCTGACTGAGCGTCGTGCTACTGGTAAGGTGGTCCTTAAAGTTGGGTTCTGAGTCCTTGTAGCTTGGCGGTGTTAAACAGCCGTTGAACTTTGCTGCTGATTCTCTAAGCTAGGCCGCGGCCCACTATTTCCCATTCGGAGCTTTACCCCGCCTATGAGCGAGCAAACTTACAACGCCGATGCCATTGAAGTTCTAAGCGGTTTGGACCCGGTGCGAAAAAGGCCGGGGATGTACACCGACACCAGCCGCCCCAATCATCTTGCCCAGGAAGTGGTCGATAACAGCGTGGACGAGGCTCTGGCCGGCCATGCAAAGCGTATCGATGTCGTGCTGTACAACGACGGCTCACTGAGCGTGGAAGACGATGGCCGGGGCATGCCGGTGGACATGCACAAGGAAGAAGGTGTGCCGGGGGTAGAGCTGATTCTGTCGCGGCTGCACGCCGGCGGTAAGTTTTCCGAAGGTAACTACAGTTTTTCCGGTGGTTTGCACGGAGTTGGCGTGTCGGTGGTCAACGCGCTGTCGACCCATCTGGAAGTGCTTATTCGGCGCAACGGTCAGGTACATCGGATGACGTTCGCCAACGGCGATAAAGTGACTGAGCTGGAGGTCGTCGACAGCTGCGGAAAGCGCAATACTGGTACCCGGCTTAAATTTACACCGGACACTAAGTATTTCGACTCGGCCAATTTCTCGGTCAGCCGCCTGCGCCACAATTTACGCGCCAAGGCGGTTTTGTGTCCCGGGTTAACGGTGACCTTTAGCCAGGAAAAAACCGGTGAGAAAGACGAATGGTGTTATCAAGACGGCCTGCGAGACTATTTGCGCATTTCCCTGGCGGGCAGTGAAGTGGTGCCTCTTGAGCCGTTTACTGGCAGTTTTTCTGGCAATACAGAAACTGTGGACTGGGCCATCCAGTGGCTGCCTGACGGCGGTGACGCCGTTGCCGAAAGCTACGTTAACCTTATTCCAACCGCTCAGGGCGGCACCCACGTCAACGGTCTGCGCACGGGCTTGCTAGAAGCCATGCGCGACTTTTGTGAGTTTCGCAGCCTGCTGCCCCGTGGCATTAAGTTGTCACCTGAGGATATTTGGGAACGGGTAGTTTATGTGCTGTCATTCAAGATGCAGGAGCCACAGTTTTCCGGCCAGACCAAAGAGCGCCTGTCATCACGTCAGGCTGCCGCGTTTATTTCCGGAGTGGTGAAAGACGCCTTCAGTTTGTGGTTGAATCAGCACACCGACATCGCCGAAATACTGGCCGAGCTTTTTATCAGCAACGCCCAGCGCCGCCTGAAAGCCAGTAAAAAAGTAGCCCGTAAACGAATTACCTCGGGCCCTGCGCTACCAGGCAAGCTGGCGGATTGCTCGGGCAGTGACACGGCCCGGTCGGAATTGTTTTTGGTAGAGGGTGATTCCGCCGGCGGCTCGGCGAAGCAGGCCCGGGACCGCCAATTTCAGGCCGTTATGCCCTTGAAAGGTAAAATTCTGAATACCTGGGAAGTGGATTCCAGCGAAGTGCTGGCGTCCCAGGAAATTCACGACATTGCCGTGGCCATCGGGGTAGACCCGGGTTCAAACGAGCTGGCCGGTTTGCGCTACAACAAAGTGTGTATTCTGGCCGATGCCGACTCCGACGGGCTGCACATCGCCACGCTGTTGTGCGCGCTATTTGTGAAGCACTTTCGGCCGGTGGTTGCCGCCGGCCACGTGTTTGTGGCTATGCCGCCGCTGTACCGCGTAGATCTTGGCAAGCAGACCTTCTACGCCCTTGATGAATCGGAAAAAAAGGGCATTATCGACCGCCTGGCGGCAGAGAATAGCCGCGGAAAAGTGTCGGTCACGCGTTTTAAAGGCTTGGGTGAGATGAACCCGCTGCAGTTGCGCGAAACCACCATGGCGCCGGATACCCGCAGGCTGGTGATGCTGACCATTGCAGACGGTGACGACACCGACAGCTGTATGGACATGTTATTGGGTAAAAAACGGGCGCCCGACCGGCGTGCCTGGCTGGAAGCTTACGGTAATATGGCGGATGTTCCGGTATAAACCTGGGAAAATAGGCCCACCAAAAGCAAAACGACTTCGCTGATTTTCCGGGCCAGCTTCTTTTACGAAGGGTTCTGGGAAATCAGCGAAGTCGTAACAACTTACCCGGCGTGAGCCGTTGCAGTGTTGGCGTTGCCTTTAATTATTGCTGGGTACAACTGTTAGTTATTGCTAGGTACAACTACGTGTTCGTCGAATTCAAGTTCCATAATAAAGCGTCCTTTTTTGTTGATTGATATGCAATATGGTTATCATAGCGTTGCGCTATTTTTGAACAATCCGTAAATGCCCTATACGGCAAATGACTTATGTAGGAAAAGGAGCGTGAAGCGCTATGCAGCTGCATAACAGTCAAGGGACTTACGGCCTGGTGGCGGTGTTTCTGCACTGGTTGGTGGCCTTAACCGTGGCGGGTATGTTTGGCTTGGGTTATTGGATGGTCGGCCTTACTTATTACGACGCCTGGTACAAACAGGGGCCGGACATTCATCGCAGTGTTGGCGTGTTGTTGTTTACTGCCATGCTGTTGCGGGTTGTGTGGCGCCTGATGAACCCGCGGCCGGAGCCGGTGCCAGGTCATCGGCGTTGGGAGGTTGTCGCGGCGCACCTGGTCCATGGTTTGTTGTATCTGCTGCTGTTTGTTGCCATGGTCAGCGGCTACCTGATTTCTACCGCTGACGGCTCGTCGGTGAGCGTGTTTGGCTGGTTTGATGTGCCCTCCATCACGGGTCGCATCAAGGGCATGGAAGACACCGCGGGTGTGGTGCATTATTGGGTAACCTTGAGTGTCGTCGTGTTAGCGGGTATTCATGCGCTTGGTGCACTCAAACATCATGTTATCGACCGAGACAATACTTTGCGACGTATGCTGGGACGCTAAAGATGTCCCGCACTGGCTTTTAATTAACGAGAACTCTCTTATGAAACGATTATTTTTAGCATCGGCGGTGTCTCTGGTTTTGGTCGGTGGCGCTCAGGCGGCGGACCACTCGGGCACCTACGCTTTTGATAAAGTGGGCGCTCATCAGTCCATTAATTTCCGTATTTCACACTTGGGTTACAGCTGGCTTTACGGGCGCTTTAATGATTTTGATGGTCAGTTTGTGTACGACGCCGAAAATCCGCAGAACAGCTCGGTAACGGTGTCTATTGATACCGTCAGTGTTGATAGTAACCACGCCGAACGCGACAAGCACATCCGGAGTGAAGATTTCCTTTCTACCGGTGAGTTCCCGCAAGCGACGTTTAAAAGCACCGGGATCCGCCTGGACGAAGAAGGAGAAGCCGACATTGTGGGCGACCTGACTCTACGCGGTGTTACCCGTGAAGTAGTGCTGGATGCGGAAATGATTGGTCACGGCGCGGATCCCTGGGGTGGCTACCGCATGGGCTTTGAAGCTGAAACCGAGTTACGGCTTACTGATTTTGGTATTCCTACCAATTTGGGGCCTGCGTCCGAGATTGTTACTCTTGAAATCTCAGTGGAAGGCATTCGCCAGTAATCCCCAAATGGCGGGAACGACGAATCGGCGTAAAAAAAAAGGAGGAGCTGTGTAGCTCCGCCGTTTTTTTCAAGCGCATATTGAGCGAGCTCAGGCTTTGTTGTGGCGCGATTCACTGCATTGGCAGAGATGACGCATACGCCAGAACTGGCCGACAAAAATAACCAGCCATATCACCAGGCCGGCCCACAGATACGCCGCCGGAACGCGGAAACTTCCGCTGATAGCAAACTCCACCAACAGCATCAACACTAACGCTAGCACTGCATTAGCCAACGCAGTCATCATGGCTTGCCCGCAGGCTTTTAGGTTTGGCTTCATAGTGGTCCGCTTAGGTGAAAGAAAAAACGGTCTTCTATTACTAATGCGAAGCATACGATGGTTACGGAAAACGCTCCATTCGGGAATTCCGCTATTGGAATTGGTGTATCTGCCGCCGGCTCCATATAATGTGCGGTTCCAGACTGACCGCGCAAGGCGCCGGCAGCTTTGTGTTTCCTTCAGATAATTCAGGCAAAAGAGGCATCCATGCCAGAGTTTCAGACAACGGATGAGGGCTTTGAGCGGGTTGCGCTCAGGGACTATACGGAAAAAGCCTATCTTGACTACTCCATGTACGTCATTCTTGATCGGGCTCTTCCCAATGTCGGTGACGGGCTTAAGCCGGTTCAACGGCGCATTATTTACGCCATGTCGGAACTGGGCCTGAAATCGACGTCCAAATACAAAAAGTCTGCGCGCACCGTGGGCGACGTGCTGGGTAAATTCCACCCCCACGGCGACAGCGCCTGTTACGAAGCCATGGTGTTGATGGCGCAGCCATTTTCATATCGCTACCCGCTGGTGGATGGTCAGGGTAACTGGGGCTCGCCAGACGACCCCAAATCGTTTGCTGCCATGCGCTATACCGAATCGCGTTTGGCGCGCTTCGCCGACGTGCTGCTCAGCGAACTGGGCCAGGGTACGGCTGACTGGGTGCCCAATTTTGACGGCACCATGGACGAGCCTTCGATACTGCCGGCGCGCTTGCCCCATGTGTTGCTTAATGGCACCACGGGCATAGCCGTGGGTATGGCGACCGACATACCGCCCCACAACGTGCGCGAAGTGACGGCTGCTTGTATTCACCTGCTGGACGCGCCGGATGCCACGGTAGAACAGCTGTGCGAATACATCCAGGGCCCGGATTACCCTACTCGGGCAGAAATTATTACCCCGCGTAAAGATCTGCTGCAAATGTACGAGACCGGCCGCGGTTCGTTGCGCATGCGTGCGCGCTGGGTGAATGAAGGCGGCGACCTGGTAATCACTGACTTGCCCCATCAGGTATCCGGTAACCGGGTGCTGGAGCAGATTGCCCATCAGATGCAGGCCAAAAAGCTGCCCATGGTGGCGGATTTGCGCGATGAATCAGACCACGAAAACCCCACCCGGTTGGTGATTGTGCCCCGTTCAGGCCGGGTAGACGACGAAGGCCTGATGGCGCATCTGTTTGCCAGTACCGACCTGGAAAAGCCTTATCGGGTGAATATCAACGTGATTGGTAACGATGGCCGCCCGGGTGTGAAAGGCCTGGTGCAGCTGCTGACCGAGTGGCTTACGTTCCGCCGCGCCACGGTGATAAGACGCCTGCAATACCGGCTGGATAAAGTGCTGGCCCGACTCCACCTGCTGGAAGGGCTGCTGATTGCTTATCTGAATCTGGACGAAGTGATCGAAATTATCCGCTATGAGGACAAGCCTAAAGCCGAATTGATGGCTCGGTTCTCGTTGTCGGCGGACCAAGCCGAGGCAATTCTTGAGCTGAAGCTGCGCCACCTGGCGAAGCTGGAAGAGATGAAAATTCGTGGCGAGCAGGATGAACTGGCCACCGAGCGCGATCACTTGCAATCCATTCTGGGCTCCGAGAAAAAGCTGCGTAAGCTGATTAAAACCGAATTGGAACAAGATGCCGAAACTTACGGCGATGACCGCCGGTCACCGATCGTAGAGCGTGGTGAATCGCGGGCGTTTAGTAATATTGACTTGGTGTCCAACGATCCAGTCACGGTTGTGCTGTCTGAAAAAGGCTGGGTGCGAGCGGCCAAAGGCCACGATATCGATCCGCTGGGTCTGAGTTACAAGGCAGGTGACAAGTTTTCTTTGCAGGCACACGGGCGCAATAACCAGCAGGTTATTTTTCTTGACTCGACCGGGCGTGCATACGCCCTGATGGCTCACAGCCTGCCGTCGGCGAGAGGTCAGGGCGAACCGCTGAGCGGGCACGTCAACCCGCCGCCGGGCGCTCAATTCTGCGGCTTGCTGATGGGCGACAGCCAGCGCAAGGTGGTGCTGGTGACCGATGGCGGTTATGGCTTTGCAACCTCGCTGGGTGACATGCTGAGCAAGAATCGCAACGGTAAGACTCTGGTCAGTGTGCCTAAGGGTGCCCGCATTATGGAGCCGGTGATGGTGCCGGTGATGGCGCCTGAAAGTCGCGAAACCCTATACGTGGCCGCGGTGTCTAACGAAGGCCGGATGTTGGTGTTCCCACTCACAGAACTGCCGGAACTGGTTAAAGGCAAAGGCAACAAGTTGATCAGTATTCCTTCGACGCGGGTGCAGTCCCGTGAAGAGTTTGTAGTAGCGGTGGCGGTATTCGCCCGCAGCGACCAGCTCGAGATCCACGCCGGAAAACGCAAAATGAGCCTTCAGTTCAGCGATCTTGAGCATTATCTGGGTGAGCGTGGCCGTCGCGGCCACAAGTTGCCACGGGGCCTGCAGCGGGTTGACCGTATCGGGGTTGCGGGTAGAGGATTGGCAGCAACCGGTGCGGCCCATCAACAGGAGCAAGCAGACAGTGAGTGAACTGGTTCTGATCAACGTTTCCGGGCGCGACAAGCCCGGCCTGACCTCCGAGATTACCGGTATCATGGGCCAGTACGAGGTGCGCATTCTGGATATTGGCCAGGCGGTGATTCACGATTACCTGACGTGGGGGATTCTGATCCAGATTC
This sequence comes from Marinobacter sp. M1C, assembly GCF_023314135.1. Classification (NCBI taxonomy): domain Bacteria; kingdom Pseudomonadati; phylum Pseudomonadota; class Gammaproteobacteria; order Pseudomonadales; family Marinobacteraceae; genus Marinobacter; species Marinobacter sp. M1C. Next base: position 3,217,692 of record NZ_CP092289.1, on the reverse strand, counting down.
CTGACGCGTCGCACTCGTCACCGGTGATCCGCGATCTGTTATTTCGCTTGCACGCTTTGGATCTGCAGGTGCGGTTTGCGCCGATTACACCGGAGGAATACCAGCAGTGGGCCCAAGGCCGCAACCGCGCCTGCTACATTGTAACCTTGCTGGCGCGGGACATAACCGCTAAGCAGATTGCGCGGGTGTCGGCGATTACCGCGCGGCACCAGCTCAATATCGACAACATTACGCGCCTGTCGGCGCGGCCGTCACTGAACGTGGATGAAAATCGCACTGCCTGTGTGGAATTTTCCGTGCGTGGCACGCCAGATAATCTGGCACAGTTGAGAGCCGACTTTCTGCATCTGGCCAGCAAGATGAATGTGGATATTGCGTTCCAGGAAGATTCTATTTTCCGCCGCAACCGCCGCCTTGTGGTATTCGATATGGACTCCACCTTGATTGAAGCCGAGGTGATTGACGAACTGGCGCTAGAGGCCGGTGTAGGGCCTCAGGTGGCGGCTATTACCGAGCGTGCAATGCTCGGAGAGCTGGATTTCAGCCAGAGCTTTGCCGAGCGTCTTGCGCTGCTGAAGGGTTTGGATGAGTCGGTTCTGGAGAGGGTTGCCGCGCGCCTGAAAATGACAGAAGGCGCTGAACACCTGATTCGAAGCTTGAAGGCGTTGGGTTACCGGACTGCGATTCTGTCGGGCGGCTTTACCTACTTCGCTCGCAACCTTCAGCGCCAACTGGGCATTGATTATGTGTATGCCAACGAGTTGGAGGTTGTGGACGGTAAGGTAACCGGCCAGGTGTCTGGCACCATTGTAGACGGCGCGCGCAAGGCCGAACTGCTGCTGGAAATTGCGAAAAAAGAACGCATTTCCCACGAACAAGTGATTGCAGTGGGTGACGGCGCTAATGATTTGCCCATGCTCAGCGAAGCCGGCTTGGGCGTGGCGTTTCGTGCCAAGCCCGTGGTGAAGGAATCTGCCCGCCACGCCATTTCAACGCTCGGGTTAGACGCCATTCTGTACCTGATTGGCTTTCGTGAAAGTGAAACCAATCAACAGGTGCAACCGCCACGGAGCCATGACACGGGGCTATAAGTAGTGCCTGAAATAGTGCCTGAAAGAGCGCCTGGGGATCAATTGTCGCTGAAATCGTAGGTCATTTCGGGGGTGGGCGGTTGTAAGTAGTAGCCCTGAATGTAATTTACCCCGGCCTGCCACAGGGTTGCCAGTATGCCGGCGCTTTCTACCAGCGGCACAATCGACAGCTTGCCGGCGCTTTGTAGTGATTGTACCATTTCCTTGAGATGTTCGCGGGCGTCGTTATCATTCTGCAGCTCTTCGGTAAACGAGCCGTCTATTTTAACGTAGTCGGTGTCGATATGGTTGAGCGCATGAAACGGGTTCAAGGCGCAGCCAAACTGGGTTATGGACACTTTGCAATGCAGCTGATGCAGGGCTTTTGCGAAGTCCTTTGCCTGTTTTGTAAAATTATTGGCGTCGCATTCGCGGAGCTGAAATATTAGCGTGTCACCTGGCAGGCGTGCAGCTTTCAGAGCCACACTGAGCCAGGGTGTGAAAGTTTTATCGTGCAGGGTTTCGGCGGTCACGTTCAGAAATAACCGAGTGTTCTGGCCCTTCACACGATGCGCAACCAGTTTTTTTATGGCTTGCAAGAATACCCAGCGGTCAACCTTCATAGCTGTGTCTGTGGGCCCTAAGGGTGGTAAGAAATCGTAGGGGGAAACCTCTTCGCCTTTGTCGTCCAGCATACGCACGTAAACTTCGTAGTGTTCCTCATTTTCCCCGCGCAAATTGATAACTGGCTGGAATAGCAAGCGAAATTGATCGTTGTCCAGCGCACGATGTATGCCGTCTATGGCGGTGTTATCGCTGAGTATTCGGTGTTCGGCGGCATTGTGTACCTGCACGCCGTTGCCGTGGGTTTGCTCGTTCTGTTTTTTTAGTTCGGCTGAAGCGCGGTGCGCGCGGGCCATCAACTCTTCGGCTTTGGGCGCCGTTTCGGTGATGGCCGCAACGCCGATACTCACCGTGAGCTGCACCGAATGGCCGTCGACATCGAACAGCGAACCCGCAATGGCTGTACAGATTTTCTGTGCCAGGCGGACCATGTCATTTTCGCTGTAGGGCAGGTTCAGCAGTGCGAACGAGTCGTCGCCCAAGCGCGCCAAGGTCATGTCTGCACCTACCTGCTCGCGCAGCAGAGTGGCTAAATCGCGCAGCAAAAAGTCGACGCCTGCAATGCCAACGTCCCGCTTCAGCGGCGCAAAATTATCTAATGAAATATAAGCCAGCGCGCCAGATTCGCTGCTGGCACCGGCTTGGGTAATAGCTTCCGCTAGCGAGGCCATGAAGAATGGGCGGTTATACAGGCCGGTAAGCAGGTCCTGATTACTGATTTGCCTCAGTTTTTCTTCCAGTTCTTCGCCGTTGTGCTCCGGTCGCAGCACAATCTGGGTGCAGCGTTCGCCGTCAAAGGTGGCGGCCGAGGCCTGCATATTGGCCGTCAGCTCGCGGCCGTCACTGCGCCGCGCAGTTACTTTTTGGCTCACCCGTTCGCTACTTTGGTTGGCAAAGCCTTTAATCAGTTGGCGGTAGTCGTCTTGGCTTTGGCTGCCGAGGGTGTCCAGAACCGGGATACACATCAGCTCGTCGATGTCGTCGTAACCCAGAAACTCTAAATAGGATTCGTTCGCGTAAACATGCATGCCTTCAATGACATAGGCAATGGCGTCTTTTGAGCTTTCCAGCAGGCGCTGGCAGCGTTGTTCGGCTTCGCGCAGGTGAGATTCCAAAAGCCGGCGGCGGCGGCGCTCGTCAAGGTCCGTCAGTTCGCGATTTACAACCAGCACCAGCAGCGCCTGTTCGGTGTAAGGTACTGTATCTTGTCCGCCGGCTTTAAGAACGGCCGTGGCGCGGGCCGTGTCGTAGTCATCGGTCAGTAGTATGAAAGGAATGTCTTTGCCAAGCCTCCGCAACATGGCTAACGCGGCGTCTACCGGGCATTCCTGTTCAATGTCACGCGCCAGCACTATGTCCCAGTTGCCATTTTTGAGGGCCTCTTCGAGGTCTTCCTCGGAGGTAATGCGATGGGCCCGGGTAGCGCGACCGGAATTGCGTAACAGGCTGATCAGGTTTTCTGCGTCATTCAGTGACGGATCCAGAATAAGCATATGAACGGTGGAGGCTTTCTTCTGCATGGCTCGACAATCTCGTGCTGCACACTGACGGAGCCGGGCCACTGGCAAGGCCAGGCTCTTGGATGAGTATGAATGATGAAGAGGTTGCCGGGTAATAACAAGTCCGGCGCGGACGCGGTGCTATGTCAATACACACCAAGCGATGGTTACGCAATCAGGTACAAAGAGTTTACGCGTATTACAGCGAGGGCCAGAGCGAATCAAATTCATCTTCGCTGGCAGCAGGACCGGGTCTATTGGCACTGGTTTTAGCGTCAGGCCTGCTCTGAAGCTTTATTTCAAATTGGTTGATGCTGCCGGTTGCCGTCATTTTTTTCAGCAACTGGCCTTGTTCTTCCTGATCATCAATCAGCAGGGTAATACGATTTCCAGATTGAAAGGGCAGCCGCGGCACAATCAACGTGGCAGGTTGGTTAATGACGCTGATTTCCGGCAGCATCAGCCCGCGTAAGTACTCGCTACTGTTACCCAGTTTCTGGATCAGACGCACCGCGCAAGGTGTCGCCCTGGGTGCCTGTAGTTCAATTCCAATCTGCGTGCCCTCGTTTTTAATCTGGCGAATCCAGCGAACCACGGCAACACTCCAGGGTTGTGAGCTTTGCTCCCTTACGCCGAGAATTTCGCCTGTTTGCAGGCTGCTGGGTATTTGGCTGTCCCAGGCAATGCAAAAGCCGCCAGGGCTGGTATTGACCATCTTTGCGCGACAGGCACGGGGCGCGTTTTTGAGTGCCGCACTGGCACGGGTGCGGGCGCTGGTGAAGTTGATAGGAGCATTGCTGGCCAACATGCCCTCGTCTTTGTTACCGGCATCGTGCGCGCCGGCCCAGGCGTCGTTTCTTTGAGTGGAGCTGCGGATAAACATGTTGTCTTCGGTGTCTTCCGCTTCGGGCTGTCGGGTGAAATCGTTCAGGGTTGTGCGTCCCGCCATAAAATAGTGCACGGCGGTTAGCCCGACACACAGCTCTAGGCTGCCATGGCTGGTTATGCGGTTGAAGTTGCGTTTGGCAAGAGTGCCCAGTGCCTGGATGAGGTGTACCAGCAGAGCATCACTGGTATGTTGCGGCAGCGTCAGTTCGCTCGCTTCTTTGCTATCAGCTGTTTGAATGGCCTGGTTAATTTGGGCCGACAGGTGGCGGCTGTCAAAACTGAAAAAGTCGCCTTCTTCGGCGTTGCCCAACAGGCTGCGGTATACCGGCGACTTGTCTGCGCGCATATTGACCACAAACAAGCTGTCACCTTGGGCGCCGGGCACGAAATCTGTCAGATCGGTCAAGGGTTCCAGCAGAGTGAAAAGCTGGCTCAGTTCCGTTTGACGCAACTGATTAGGCCGAGCGCAACCCAACAATAAAATGCGTTTGTAGGCATCGTCAATGCTGCTTGAATTGCGCCGGCCAAGAGTGGCGTCGTCGACTTCAACGGCGTTTAACTGGTGTGCGAGCGCAAATCGGTAAAACTTATGACAATCCAGCCAGCTGTTTGGGGGGGGAGGGCAATAAAGCTGATACGCCCGCAGTATGGTGCCGGACAGCTCGGCAATGCTGCGGTGAATGGCGGTGGCGAGAACCTTACGGTTTTTATCCGGGTTGCCGGCATCCAACAGTTCCATCACGCAGAGTTTGTAACCGCCGGAAAGGTGTAATTGCAGGGCTTGCGCCAGATTGGCGATTTTGCGCTGCTTTTCCGGCAGTGATACCGCGGTGCCAATGAAGTGACGGGACAGTTCTGCGCACACAAAGTGGATTTTTCCGCGAATGAGTTCAAGCAGTTGCAAGCGCTGCTGTGGCGGCAAAAAAAGCTGATTCAGTTCAATAATGGCGTGATAGAGCTGGCGCGACACTTCGCCAATGTTGGCCATGGGCAACAACCCAATCCATTGTTTGAAGGCTTTGGGTGTGGTGTCGCAGAACGAAAGGCTCGCAGTTTTTTGCTCCGGTACCCGGATATCTGGTTTCAGAGAGGTGCCTTCCATAGTGAGTGCCAGTGCGCATGGGAAAAGTGTGTAGATTCACTACGTAATGTAGGCCAGCAAAGCGAATACGGGAAGCGAAAACCGCCGTGTTGATAAATTTTTACAAAACAAGCTGTTTCGCCTTACTCCAAATCAAGAGGCGTTTTGCTGCCAGCACCGGGTAACTCGCGCACCAAACGCGGTACCAGAAAGCCTGGCAGGCGCTCAAGCAGTTCACGTGTTAGAGCTTTGGCCTCGCTGTCCGGGACTGCAAAATGGTGAGCTCCTGCTACAGGGTCAAACGCATGCAGGTAATAGGGTAGCACACCGGCATCGAATAGCCGCTCGCTAAGTTGTTCCAGTACATCGGCGCTGTCATTCACACCGCGAAGGATAACACTCTGATTCAGCAGGGTCACACCGGCCTCGGCTAACCTCTGCAGGGCCTGAACCGTAGCTTGGTCGATTTCCGCGGGATGGTTGATATGAAGCACCACAACCACCCGCAAACGGGTAGCGCGAATCCATTGCAAAAGCGCATCGCAAACCCGCTGTGGAATCACGACCGGCAGCCGGGTGTGAATCCTCAGCCGGCGTAGGTGAGGGATCTGCTCCAGGGCCCGGGCCCATTGCGCCAGTAATTTGTCGTTGGCGGCCAGGGGGTCGCCACCACTCAAAATCACTTCGTTAATTTCCGGACTGTTTGCCAGTGTGTCCAGCACGGTTTGGCGGTCCTGCGGTTTTAGCCGTTGCTCGTCATAGGGGAAGTGGCGACGAAAACAGTAGCGGCAATTAATGGCGCACTGCCCGGTCACCATGAGCAGGGCACGGCTTTTGTATTTGCGGATCAGCCCTGTTGTTGCCATGGCGTCGGCTTCGGCCAATGGGTCGGCGACAAATCCGGCCAGGGTGCGGGTTTCGTCGGCCAATGGCAGTACCTGGCGCAGCAAGGGGTCGTTGGGGTTGCCATATTCCATGCGCGCCAAAAAAGGCTCGGGCACCCGTATCGAAAACAGCAAGTGCCCTGCATCGGCACCGGCCAGCCATTGTTCAGGGCAGAGCCCCAAGCGTTCCAGTAGCTCTGCCGGACGGTTGATGGAGTTGGCTAAAACCTGCTGCCAGCCGGCGGACTCTGAACTTTTCCCAGACTCCGGGTAAGCGCGGGCTTCTATACGTATGGGGGTTCGCTGTATCATAGCGGCCTTAAAATTCTGAACAGCCTATTGGCAGGTGGACATTTCATGGCTTCATATTCTACCAACGAATTTCGCGGCGGTCTCAAGGTTTTGTTTGAAGGCGACCCCTGCATCATTCTGGAAAACGAATTTGTAAAACCCGGTAAAGGCCAGGGCTTCAGCCGGGTGCGCCTTCGCAACCTGATAACCAACCGGGTGTGGGACCGTACCTTCAAGTCTAACGAAAGCCTGGAAGGTGCAGACGTGATGGATCAGGACATGGAATACCTGTACACCGACGGTCAATTCTGGCACTTCATGCTCACCGATGGTTCGTTTGAGCAGTACGCGGCCGATGGAAAAGCCGTGGGCGATACCCTTAAATGGCTGAAAGAACAGGATGTTTACACGGTTACATTGTTTAACGGTGCGCCGCTGACGATTACGCCGCCGAATTTTGTCGAGCTGGAAGTGGTCGAAACCGATCCGGGTATGAAAGGCGATACCGCCCAGGGCGGGTCCAAACCGGCGACTCTGTCCACTGGCGCTGTTGTTAGCGTGCCGCTGTTTATCACCATTGGTGAAGTGTTGAAAGTAGACACTCGCACCGGTGAATATATGAACCGGGTTAAAAGCTAGGACGCGGATGAGCAACGCTGATAGCTGGCAGCCCAGCGCTGCCAGTCGAGCCCTGAAAGGCCGCGCACAACAACTGTCGTTTTTGCGCGGCTTTTTTGCGCAGCGCCAAGTGCTGGAGGTTGAAACCCCGGTGCTTGGCCGCTGCGGCGTCACCGATCCCAATCTACTCGGTATTGCTGCCCGGGTGAGCGCAGCGGGCCGTCAAGGCGGTTGGTTGCAGACTTCCCCGGAATATCACATGAAACGCTTGTTGGCCGCCGGCTGTGGCGATATCTACCAGGTTACAAAAGTGTTTCGCGACGGTGAAAGCGGGCGACGGCACAACCCCGAATTTTCCATGCTGGAATGGTACCGCTGCGGCTTTGATGACCAAACCCTGATGAACGAAGTAGCGGACTTGGTCTGTTCCTGGCTTGACTGCTCGCGACCGCACACTCTGAGTTATCGCGAAGCGCTTCGCCGCTGGGCGCATATTGATCCGTGCACCTGCACCGATGCGCAGCTGCACGCCCGCTGCGGGCAATGGATGGAGCCGCAGCAGCTTGTGGGTATGAGCCGCGATGACTGCCTGGACTTGCTGATGAGTTTTGCGGTGGAGCCCCGGTTAGGGCTGGATTGCCCGGTGTTCATCCACCAGTATCCGGCGTCACAGGCCTCGCTGGCGCGCACCAGCCAGGTTGGCGGTTTCGCGGTAGCTCATCGCTTTGAGTTGTATATTAATGGGTTGGAGTTGTGTAACGGCTATTGGGAGCTGACGGATGCGGATGAGCAGCGCCGGCGTTTTGCAGCGGATAACCGGCTGCGTCAGGCCCGCGGCCAGGCAGCCATGGAGCAAGACGACGCTTTTTTGGCCGCGATGGACAGCGGTTTGCCCGATTGCGCCGGCGTTGCTCTGGGGCTGGACCGTTTGTTGATGCTGAAGCTGGGTGTCAGTTCGATTGATGACGTGCTGGCCTTCCCATTCGCCAAGGCTTGAGCGCGATAGTTTTCAAGTACAAGCTGCCAACTTCAAACTTCGACCTGGCCGAAAACTTCGCCTAACCGCACTTTTTTTCCGGGTTTTTGGGCATCATTCCACTGCGCTCGGCCTTTTGGCATCACCATCACGACTGTGGATCCCAGGCGGAAGCGACCCACTTCCTCACCCCGTGCAAACTTCAGGGCCTGCTCGCCGCTGTAGCTTTTCTGGCTGACACCGCCATCGCCTGGCGCCGCTCCCGGTTTCACGACGCCGGCCCAGGGTGTTTCCACACTGCCAACAATCATTGCACCTACCAATACCAGCGCCATTGGGCCGGCCGCGGTATCAAACATGCATACGACGCGTTCATTGCGGGCAAATAGATTGGGCACGCTGGCCGCTGTAGCTGGATTTACAGAGAACAATCGGCCGGGCACGTGCACCATTTCTCGCAACTGTCCGGCCATCGGCATGTGAATCCGATGATAATCACCGGGGGCCAGGTAAATGGTGGCGAATTCACCTTCGGCAAAGATATCGGCCCGTTGCTGATCGCCGCCTAACAGTTCCAGCAAGCTGAACGATTGGCCCTTGGCCTGAAAAATGCGGCCCCCGCTTATATTGCCCAACTGGCTGACACAACCGTCTACCGGGCTAACCAGCGTGCTTTCGTTACCCTCAATGGGTCGCAAACCAGGCTTGAGTGCTCGGGTAAAAAAATCATTGAAGCTGTCGTATGCATCGGGGTCACTGTTTTCAGCTTCGTTCATGTTTACGCCATAGCGGTTAATAAACCAGCGTATGAAGCGGTGGCGTAAGGCTGGCGTACCGGTGCTGTCAGCCAGGCGCCCAGCCAGACGGGAGAGTGGGAGCTGGGGCGTAAGATACTGGCTCAAAACAAACAGCTTTTCCATCATCAGAAAAATCCTTTAACTACGGTGGCGCGAAGTCGAACAAACGGCTCATTTCATCAAAAGGTTTATACCCTAACGCACAAGATTTACGGCGCTACCGTGTTCCGGGTTGGTCCAGTTTTAGGCCGCGAGCCTGCTGCTCTGCCATAGCTTGTAAAATGCGGTGGAAACTCCTTTTGCGTTCCGGGCTCAGGCGGCCGTCTTCCGCGGCGGCATCAATGGCGCAACCGGGGTCGCCGGCGTGGCGGCAGTTGCGGAACTTGCAGTAGCCCATCAGGTCGCGAATTTCGCGGAAGCCGTACTCGATTTCTTGCGGTGTCATGTGCCACAGGCCGAACTCGCGAATGCCCGGCGAGTCAATCAGGTCGCCACCGATGGGCAAATGAAACAGCTTGGCGGTGGTGGTGGTGTGAATGCCTTTGCCGGTGCTCTGCGACACTGCGCCCACCCGCAGCTCTTCATCGGGCAACAGGGTTTGAATAATGGACGATTTACCCACCCCAGACTGGCCCACAAATACCGTCGTGCGATCTTTCACCAGGGCTTCTACTTCCGGCGGTGGCTGGTTGCCGGCCAGGGTGGCAGACGTACGAACCACCTGGTAGCCCAGTGCTTCATAGCGCGCCAGCAGTGCGTTTATGGCGCCGCGGTTGTTGTCGTTGATCAGGTCGGTCTTGTTTAGCAGTAATATGGCCGGAATGTCAGTGGTTTCTGACGCCACCAGATAGCGGTCAATCAGGTTGTCATGGGGCTCGGGCTCGGGGGCAATCACCAGAATAATGTAGTCAATATTCGCCGCCACCGGTTTCAGCGCGCCGAAATTGTCCGGCCGTTGCAGCAGGTTGAGGCGTTCGCAGCGAGCGACGATCACTCCGGTCAGATTTTTACCGGAGCGCCAGATGACTTTGTCGCCGGTGACCAGGCTGTCGATATTGGCGCGCACAAAGCAGCGCACAACGGTGCCTTGGTGCCCGCCTTCAAGGGCTTCTACGTCCAGCTGCTGGCCATAGTGCGCAATAATCAAACCTTGAACTTCCGGCCCTAACTCACCCGCATCGACCTGCTCTTTTACTTGTTCTTCTTTGCGCGCGGCGCGTGCTGTCCGCTCGCCCTGAATTTTTTCGATACGCCATTGTTGCTGTTTGTTGAGTCGCCGTTTTGCCATAAATTTTTCATTAACCGGGTAAAGTTTCGGGGGTTGTTTCAATGCTGCTGTGTCATCATATTGGCATATTATTTGTCATACTACTTGGCATACTATCGGTTTAGCGACTGCACTACCGACTGTTGCGCTGATAAATTCCGGATTTTACCGTTAGCACCACGCAGGAGAAATACCGATGGCAAAGGGCAATCGCCTGGTCTGGATTGACTTGGAAATGACAGGTCTGGATCCGGAGCAGGAGCGCATTATCGAAATGGCTACCCTGATTACCGATTCCGAACTCAATCTGATTGCCGAAGGCCCGGTGCTTGCGGTATATCAGTCTGACACCCTGATGGGCGCGATGGACGAATGGTGTACCCGTACCCACGGCGAAAGTGGTCTGACCCAACGGGTAAAAGCCAGTCGCATCAGCGAAGCCGAAGCCGAGCAGCAAACCCTGGCGTTTTTGCGTGAACACCTGGAGCCGGGTGATTCTCCTCTGTGCGGCAACAGTATCGGCCAAGACCGGCGCTTTCTGGTCAAGTACATGCCGCAGCTGGAAGAGTTCTTCCATTACCGCAATCTGGATGTGTCTACCATCAAAGAGCTGGCGCGGCGTTGGCGCCCGGATGTGCTGGATGGAGTTAAGAAACAGGGCCATCATTTGGCGCTGGACGATATTCGCGATTCTATTAACGAGCTGCGCCATTATCGCGAGCACTTTTTCAAACTGTAAGATCGTTTAAATTCTGATGCGCTCAAGTCATACGAGCGCTCAGAGTGCAACGGCTGCCTTTCAAGGCCCCAGGCCGTGTTGGGCCAGCGCCCACTCCACATGCTCGCGTACCATCTCAGACGGGTAATCCTGACGCGCCCGCAGCGCTTCTATTACTGGAATGGTGGTAGGGGCGTTGCCCAGCCCGACCGCCAGATTGCGCAACCAGCCGTGATAACCGGTGCGGCGAATAGCCGAGCCTTCTGTACGCTGTAAAAACTGTTCTTCGCTCCACATCATCAGCGCTGCCAGAGACGTGTTATCCAGACCGTGGCGGGGTTTGAAGTCGTCTTCCTCTGAATGTTTGCTGAACTTGTTCCACGGGCACACCAACTGGCAGTCGTCGCAGCCAAACACCCGGTTGCCCATTAGCGGGCGCAGCTCTTCCGGAATACTCTCTTTCAATTCAATGGTCAAATAGCTTATGCAGCGCCGCGCATCCAGCATGTGCGCGTCTACAAATGCATCGGTAGGGCACAGCTGCAGGCAGGCCGAGCAGCTGCCGCAGTGGTCTGTTGTAAAGGGCGCGTCTACAGGTAAGGGCGCGCTGGTATAAATCTCCCCGAGGAAAAAGAACGAGCCGGCTTTGGGGTGTATCACCATGTTGTTTTTGCCAATCCAGCCCAGCCCGGCACGCTGGGCCAGAGCGCGTTCGAGCACAGGAGCACTGTCCACAAAGGCGCGATGCTGGTGGCCTTCAAGGGCGCTGTCGATACGTTTGGCCAGCTGCGCCAGGCGCTTCCGCATAAGCTTGTGGTAATCGCGTCCCAAGGTATAACGGCTGATGTACGCGTTTTCACGATTGCGAAGCGCCTGTTGTGGATTGTCGGGCAGCGTCAGGTAATCCATGCGCACGGAAATGACGCGCGCGGTACCCGGAACCAGCGATGCCGGGGTATAGCGTTTGTCGCCGTGGTTTGCCATGTAATCCATGGTGCCGTGGTAGCCCTGTTCGAGCCAGTGCTTAAGACGCTCCGCGTGCTCACCGGTATCTGCGTCGGTGATGCCCAGGTCGGCAAAACCCAGCTCTTGGGCCCAGTCGCGAATCTGTTGCACCAATGCCTGCAGATTCGCCTTCTGGTGACTGTTTTTTGCGCAGGTTGTTGATGTTGCAGGTGATGCTGTCATTGGCCGGCCGTGTGTGTGGGGCGAATCTGCGTTTTGCTGGCGTTGGCGTGCAGATTTAATTTGATTAAGTTGTGACCTTTTTTGTGGTTTTGCTATGATTTACAAATAGCTGGCAATTTGTCTTAAACCGGTTTCTTTGGCTTGGAGTGTCCGATGTCGTGGTCAGCAAGGCACAGTCTATCAGAGTCCTGTTTATCAGAGCTCCGTCTATTAGAACCCCATCTATCAAAGTCTGATCTGTCAGTGCCTACAGGGTTCGGTGCTGGCCTGCCACAGGCTTTGTACAGCGCCGGTTCGGTGCGCAATCTGGACCGGTACTTGATTGACGAACAAGGAGTCGACGGCTTTGAATTGATGCAGGCCGCTGCTCGCAGTGCTTTTCGCCAGCTTAGGCGACGCTGGCCCCAGTGCCGTCACGTGCTGGTGCTTTGCGGGGCTGGCAACAATGGCGGCGACGGTTATTTATTGGCAACGTGCGCTCTGCGTCATGGCCTGGGCGTAACCTGCTTGGTGTTAACAGACCCCGCCAAACTGAAGGGTGATGCCCGTAAAGCCTGGCAGCGGGCGAGCGATCAAAAGATCAGCATGGTGACTGCAGCGCAGTTGGCGGACAAGGATTTGATCAGTTTGCTAGAACAGGCCGATGTGACGGTAGACGCCATGTTGGGTACGGGCCTGAATGGCGCACCACGGGGTGAATTCGCGCGAGTTGTTGAGTTTTGCAATCAATCAGCCGCGGGTGTTTTGGCGCTGGACGTCCCTTCAGGGCTCAACGCCACCACCGGAGCAGCCGTGGGTGATGTTGTGGCGGCAGATGCCACAGTAACATTTATTGGACTAAAAGCCGGCCTGTTCACCGGCCATGGCCCCGCGGTTTGCGGTGAGGTGATTTTTGAAGATTTGGGTGCCGCCCAGCAGCTTGGTGGCTGTACCGAGCCGGTGTTGGCCACACGGGCCGACTGGTCCTCCGTTACTTTGGGTATTTCGAAGCGCGCTGCCAACGCGCACAAAGGCCATTTTGGCCATGTGCTAGTGGTTGCCGGCGATCGCGGTTTTGGTGGTGCGGGGTTGCTGGTGGCTGAGGCTGCTGCGCGCAGCGGTGCGGGCCTGGTTTCCTTGGCGACCCGGCAAGAGCACGTGGCTGCAGCACTGAGCCGGTGCCCGTCGATAATGAGCCACGGCGTTGTGCATGGCTCTGAGTTGGCGCCTCTGCTAGCGGCGGCAACCGTGGTGGTTTGTGGGCCAGGCCTTGGCCAGTCGGCCTGGGGTCAACGGATGCTGGAACAAGTGTTGGCGTGTAACAAACCGCAGGTGCTGGATGCCGACGCTTTGAATCTGATGGCCAGCGGCCTGATGACGAACAAAGCGTCGGTAGCCGCGGACAACTGTATTTTTACCCCTCACCCTGGGGAGGCTGCGCGCCTTCTGGGATGCACCGTTGCAGAGGTGGAGCTTGACCGGTTAAGTGCAGCGCGCAAGTTACAGTCGCGGTACGGAGGCGCCATTCTACTTAAGGGTGCCGGCACCGTGATTGCGAGCATGCACGGTGAAATGTTTGTGGTCAGTGGCAGTAATCCGGGGTTGGCTACCGGGGGGATGGGGGATGTACTGGCGGGTATTGCTGGTGGTTTATTGGCTCAGCTGAAGGATTCGACCCAGGCCGTCGTGACGGCCGCAGCCCTGCACCTGGCGGCAGCTAACTTGGCAACTCAGCAGTTTGGCTATATGGGCTTGCAGCCAACCGACGTTATTGATGCTTTGCCCCGGGTGTTAGCCTGCTCAGGGCATTGAATTGAACCGTCATTGAACGGAGCGTTGTGTAAACGAGTTCGCGGTACACAGGAGGACCTATGACAATTTTTGGTAGTGAGCGCCGGCTGTTCCTGGCGGATGACAGTGAAACCGAACGCTTGGGCCGGGAGTTGGCTTGCTTGGTCCAGCGTGCAGAAAGCGCGCTGGCGATTTATCTGGATGGTGATCTGGGCATGGGCAAAACCACACTCAGCCGCGGCCTGCTGCGCGGGTTAGGGCACGAGGGTGCGGTAAAGAGTCCGACGTACACCATTGTGGAGCCTTACGAGAATTTGCAGCCGCCGGTATACCATTTTGACCTGTATCGTCTGAAAGACCCGGAAGAACTGGAGTTCATGGGCATTCGTGATTATTTCAATGATCATAGTTTATGCCTGGTGGAGTGGCCGGAAAGGGGCGAGGCGTTACTGCCCACGGCGGACCTGACAGTGCATCTGGAATCCCAGGGCAATGGTCGCTCGGCCATTTTGTGCGCTGGATCTCAGGTGGGTGCCGATATGCTGAACGATCTGGAAATAGTCGGCCCGGAAGATATGCACCATACCGATTCGTGACAAAGGGATGTTCAATGGCTTACTTCTATAACAGGATCTGCGGCAGAGTCGTGCGGGCTTTTCTTGCCTTCAACCTGCTACTTCTCATGCAGGTGGTACAGGCAGGTACCCGTGTGGAAGGCCTGCGAATCTGGCCGGCGCCGGATCACACTCGCTTGGTCATCGATACGGCCGGCGAAGTAGATCACAATATTTTCGCGTTGGCGGGTCCAGACCGCCTGGTTATTGACCTGAAAGACACCCGGTTGCAGACGAGCCTGGACAAGCTGGACTTGTCTGGCAGCCCTATCCGCCGCATTCGCAGCGCGGTGCGCAATGGTAAAGACCTGAGGGTTGTGCTGGACCTGCAAAAAAGCGTGAAACCTCGCAGCTTTTTATTAAAACCGAACCAGCAATACGGCCACCGTTTGGTGGTAGACCTGATTGACGAGGGCGGCACCCGCATTGATAGGGCCAAGGCGGCAAAGCCTACCGTTACCCATGACTCCGCGGGTAAACGCGACATTGTCATAGTGATTGACGCTGGCCACGGCGGCGAAGACCCGGGCGCTATCGGGCCCCGCGGTACTCGTGAAAAAGACGTGGTGCTGAACATGGCCAAAACCCTGCACGACCTTATCAACAGTCGCCCGGGCTACAGCGCCAAGCTGACCCGTACCGGCGACTACTACATAGGCCTGCGTAATCGCACGCTTCTGGCGCGTAAATACAACGCTGATCTTTTCGTGTCAGTGCATGCGGATGCGTTCCGCACGCCACAGCCAAAAGGGGCATCGGTATTTGCTCTGTCGCAACGGGGAGCGACCAGTGAGACGGCACGTTGGTTGGCGCAAAGCGAAAACCGCTCTGACCTGATTGGCGGCTCAGGCGTCTCGCTGGAAGGCCGCGATGACACCCTTGCCGGGGTTCTTCTGGATTTGTCTATGACGGCCAGTATTAACGCCAGCCTGGGTGTGGGTAGCGCAATACTGGGGCAGTTGGGTGGAGTGACCGAGCTTCACAAGCCCGGCGTAGAGCAGGCCGCTTTTGTGGTGCTCAAGTCTCCGGATATACCGTCTATATTGGTGGAGGCCGGCTTTATCTCAAATCCTCAGGAAGAGAAGAACTTGTCCACTGAGCTCTATCGTAAGCGCTTATCTGCTGCAATTATGACCGGTATTGACGGCTATTTCCGCAAAACACCGCCGCCGGGTACTTTGCTGGCGTGGCAGAAGCATAACGGCCAGATGCAGAATAGTGTGAGCCGCTACCGCATCCAGCGAGGCGACACCTTGTCTGACCTGGCTCGGGAAAATCAGCTGTCCGTGCGCGAGCTTATGCACCTTAACGGCATGCAGAGCGACCGTGTTATGGTAGGCCAAACCATTACCATTCCTGCCAGCTGAGCGATTAGCTGAGCGGCTTGCTCAATAACTCGTTGAAAAAAGAGGTCCGCGCCAGACATGCCCCACATACATTTGCTGTCCCCCCGGCTCGCTAACCAGATCGCCGCCGGTGAGGTGGTGGAGCGGCCGGCGTCTGTGGTCAAAGAGCTGATAGAAAACGCTCTGGATGCGGGCGCCAGTCGGGTGGATGTGGACATAGAGCAGGGCGGCGTCAAGTTGATCCGGGTGCGCGACGACGGCTGTGGTATCGCCGCTGAAGACCTGTCCCTGGCCCTGAGCCGCCACGCCACCAGCAAGATTACCAGTTTGGATGACCTCGAGGCAGTCGCGTCGCTGGGTTTTCGTGGTGAGGCACTGGCCAGTATCAGTTCCGTGTCCCGCCTGAGCCTGACCTCGCGCACCGAAAATCAGGAAGCCGCAAGCAAAGTCGAAGTGGAAGGCCGCGATATGGACGCGCACGTATCGCCGGCGGCGCACCCGGTGGGTTCCACGGTAGAGGTTCGCGATCTGTTTTTTAACACGCCGGCAAGGCGCAAGTTTTTGCGTACTGAAAAAACCGAATTTGGCCACGTGGAAGAGTGCGTCCGGCGCCAGGCTCTAAGTCGCTTCGATACCGGCTTCAATCTGCGCCATAACCAGCGTGCCGTGCAAAGCCTGCGACCGGCCTTGTCAGGTCTAGATAGAGAACGGCGGATTGCGTCGCTGTGTGGTCAGAAGTTTATCGACAATGCAGTGGTCATTAGCGCCGAAGCCACCGGTTTGAAACTTTGGGGCTGGGTTGCTCTGCCCACCTTTTCCCGCAGTCAGGCTGACCTTCAGTACTTTTTCGTCAACGGTCGCGTGATTCGTGATCGCTTAGTAGCGCATGCCGTACGCCAAGCTTACCGCGATGTGCTGTACAACAATCGCCACGCCGCTTTTGTGCTGTATCTGGAAGTAGACCCGGGGTCGGTGGATGTGAATGTGCACCCGACCAAACACGAGGTGCGCTTCCGCGATGGCCGTCTGGTCCACGATTTTCTGTTTCGTACTCTGCACAAAGCGCTGGCGGACGTGCGTCCGGACGACCACTTGCGTGGTGCGGTAGCGCAGTCTCTGGGCCGCGAAAACGCGGTTGCAGCCGGTACGGGGTTTGCGGCTTCTGCTGAAGAGCTCCCGTCGCCAGGTTCGGCCGCGAGTGAATCGACTTTGGGCTACCCGGGCGGCCTCGAGCGAACGCCTGGTCAAGTGACACACCCAGATCCGCAACATCAGTGGCAGGCCAGTGACCAGCTTGGTTTTTATCAGGCCCTGAATGCCGGGGGAGGCGTGTCTGCGGGCCACCAGGCAAGGGTTGCCGCCGCCCCTTCGCAAATGCCCGAAGACAGCGAACAAGAACCGCCTTTGGGCTACGCCATTGCCCAGTTGCACGGCATTTATATTCTGGCACAGAGCCGCGCCGGATTGATTATGGTGGATATGCACGCGGCGCACGAACGCATTACGTATGAGCGCATGAAACAGGCGTTGGCTCAGCAGGATCTGAAAAGCCAGCCTTTGTTGGTGCCGCTATCGCTGGCAGTCAGCCAAAAAGAG
The DNA here is from genome assembly GCF_023314135.1 of Marinobacter sp. M1C. Lineage (NCBI taxonomy): Bacteria > Pseudomonadati > Pseudomonadota > Gammaproteobacteria > Pseudomonadales > Marinobacteraceae > Marinobacter > Marinobacter sp. M1C. The sequence goes on along the minus strand of NZ_CP092289.1, from coordinate 3,200,465 downwards.
GCCGGACTGGTTGAGACCCACGGCGATGAACTGCAACAGCTGGGCCTTGTAATAGAGCGCATTGGGCCAGAGACGCTGGCGGTGCGACAAATTCCAGCGTTGTTGCGCGGTGCCGATGGTGAACAGCTGGTGCGGGATGTGCTGTCTGACTTGATTGAGCATGGCCAGAGTGACAGGGTACAGGCCGTCACTCAGGAATTATTGGGCACCATGGCGTGCCACGGATCGGTGCGGGCCAACCGCCAGTTAACTGTTCCGGAGATGAACTCGCTGCTGAGGGACATGGAGGCCACTGAGCGCAGCGGCCAATGCAACCATGGTCGCCCAACCTGGACAGTGATGACTCTGGCCGAGTTGGACAAACTGTTTCTACGGGGGCGTTGATGAACGCTGTCGGTTCTGCCGATCAACCCGCGGCGGCAGCATTGCCTCCTGCTATTTTCATTATGGGCCCCACCGCCTCCGGTAAAACGGACCTGGCTCTCCAGCTTTGCAAACGTTTGCCCTGCGATATTATCAGCGTAGATTCGGCGATGATTTATCGCGGTATGGATATTGGTACTGCCAAGCCCAGTGCCGCCGAGCTGGCGCAGGCGCCTCACCGCCTGATTGATATCTGTGACCCTGCTGACACCTATTCTGCGGCTGATTTTCGTCGGGATGCCCTGGCCGAAATGGCTAAAATCACGGCAGCAGGTCGCATTCCGCTGTTAGTGGGTGGCACCATGATGTATTTCAAAGCGTTGCTTCATGGCATGTCGGATTTGCCATCGGCGAGCCCGCAAGTGCGCGAGCAGCTGGTGCAGCAGGCTCAACTGCAGGGCTGGGAAGCGCTGCATCGAGAGTTAGCCGCGGCGGACCCGGTTGCGGCTCGGCTTATTCATCCTAATAACCGACAGCGGCTGATCCGCGCGTTGGAAGTGCAGCGCGTGACAGGGCAGCCGATTTCGTCATTGTGGCAAGCACCGCCTGCAGTGTTCGCCAGCACGGCGGACGTCAACGCTGCTGATAATAAGGATTACACTTATGTCACCCGTTGGCAGGCAGACGCAGGCCCCTGCCTTCCGTATACTGTTGCACAGTTGGCGATAGCGCCGCAGCAGCGCAAGATGCTGCATGAGCGTATTTACCAGCGTTTTGTGACTATGCTGGATTCAGGTCTATTGAGCGAAGTAGAAGGCCTGATGGCTCGCGGTGATCTTGATCCTTCTATGCCATCTATGCGCTGTGTAGGTTATCGCCAAGCATGGGAGCATTTGTCTGGCCAGTGTAACTATGCGACTTTTGTGGATAAAGGGGCTGCCGCCACCCGTCAGTTGGCCAAGCGGCAGCTTACATGGCTGCGAAAATGGCCGGATGCGCTTTGGCTGGACAGTGATAGCAAAGATATCATTGCGGACGCCTTGAAAAAAGCCGGTCTTAGCACCACATTAAAACCTTAAATTGACGATCTGACTTACTCAAACAGGAGAACACACATGTCAAAAGGGCATTCTTTACAAGACCCTTACCTGAATGCGCTGCGGAAAGAGCGCATTCCCGTTTCTATCTTTTTGGTCAATGGCATAAAATTGCAGGGCCAGATCGAATCTTTCGACCAATTTGTTATTTTGCTGAAAAACACCGTCAGTCAGATGGTCTATAAGCACGCTATATCTACCGTTGTGCCGGCAAGGAATGTTCGTATTCCGCCGCAGAATCCTGCAGGCGAGGAGGATGAGGGCGAGTCTGAAGACTGATTCTTCTGTCCTTCTGTGCTGGTTCCAGTGGTACACCCACGCCCCTGACGAACCCTAGGGTTCCACAGGGGCGTGGGTGTTTGCTTATATGAGTTTGGCTTCTTGATTGCGTAACCCGGAGAAACTGCCCATTGTTTGAGCGTCCTGACGTTGGTGAGCGTGCGGTTTTGGTCAATATTAATTTTACCGCGCACGATGGAAATGAAGACCCTGGCGAATTTCGCGAGCTGGTCATTTCTGCTGGTGTAGAGCCTGTGGATACAGTCACCGGGTCGCGTAAGCAGCCGAGCCCGCGCTTTTTTGTGGGTGATGGCAAGCTTGAGGAGATCCGCGCTGCAATAGCCGCGGCAGAGGCAGACGTGGTGCTGTTCAATCATTCCCTAAGTCCCAGCCAGGAACGCAACATTGAGCGCGAACTGCAGTGCCGGGTGTTGGACCGCACTGGCGTTATTCTGGATATTTTTGCACAGCGTGCCCGCACTCACGAAGGTAAGTTGCAGGTAGAGCTTGCACAGCTCCAACATATGTCAACGCGTCTGGTGCGGGGCTGGACTCATTTGGAACGTCAAAAAGGCGGTATTGGCCTGCGTGGCCCCGGTGAAACCCAGCTCGAAACTGACCGCCGGTTGCTGCGCGAGCGCATTAAGTCGATCAACAAGCGTCTTGAAAAAGTGCGCAGGCAGCGTGACCAGGGGCGCCGGGCACGGGTGCGGGCTGATGTGCCTACGGTGTCGCTGGTTGGCTATACCAACGCTGGAAAATCTACACTATTCAACCGAATCACCAGTTCCGACGTATACACTGCGGACCAGTTGTTCGCGACGCTCGACCCGACTATGCGGCGCCTGGAACTTCCGGATATCGGCGCGGTCATTCTGGCGGACACGGTGGGCTTCATCCGCCACTTGCCACACAAACTGGTAGAATCGTTTCGTGCCACACTGGAAGAAACGAACGAAGCAGCACTGCTGTTGCATGTGATTGATTGTCACGACGAACGTCGCGATGACAATATAGCCCAGGTAGAAGATGTGCTGGCGGAGATCGGCGCTGATGAAGTGCCGGTTCTACAGGTGTTTAACAAAACGGATCTGCTAGACGATTTTGTTCCACGAGTGGATCGCAATCAAGAAGGCGTGCCGGTGAGGGCCTGGGTGTCGGCAGTCACCGGGGACGGTTTACAGGGGCTTTTTGATGCCGTTGTAGAGCGTCTGGCGGAAGACGTTGTCCATCATTTTGTTGTGCTGGGACCGGCCGATGGCAGGTTCCGTGCGCTGCTTCATGAAGCGGGTTCGGTATTGAGCGAGTCCAGCCGGGAAACCGGTGAAACCATACTGGAAGTGCGATTGCAAAACCGCGACTGGCATCAGCTACTGAGCCGGGCGGGAGTGCGGGAGGATGAACTGGTGTTTCGGACAGGCGGCGAGTGAAAACCATCGCCTATTGCCCGAAAGCCAATAAATCCCTAGTATTTGCAGCCATTCGACATGTTAGGAACGGAGAGTACTATGGCCTGGAATGAACCGGGTGGGAACCGCAACGATAACGACCCTTGGGGTAACGGCGGTAGCGGAAAAGATAAAGGACCACCAGATCTCGACGAAGCTCTGAAAAGAGGCCTCGACAAGCTCAACAGTCTTCTGGGTGGAAAGGGTAAAGGCAACAAGTCTGGCGGCGGTGGCAACATGGGCATCGGCGGCAGTTCTGGTGGTTTTGGTGCCATTTTGGCGCTGGCCGGCATACTAGTTATTGGTTATGTCACTTTTCAATCGTTCTACACCGTAGACGAGCAAGAGCGTGCAGTGGTGTTACGTTTTGGTGAGTACAACCGCACCGAAAGTCCTGGCTTGCGCTTTAAAGTGCCACTAATTGACGATGTCACAAAAGTGGGTGTAACCAACGTACGTACCGCGCAGTCTAGTGGCCAGATGTTGACCCAAGACGAAAACCTGGTAACAGTTGACCTTCAGGTTCAGTACCGGGTCGGTGATGCCAAATCTTACGTTTTGAACGTGCGTGATTCCAACCAGGCTTTGGCGTTTGCCACTGACAGCGCGCTGCGCCATGAAGTGGGCAGTGCCACGCTGGACGACGTTTTGACAGAAGGCCGTGCCCAGCTCGGCGTGATGGTTGAACAGCGCCTGCAGAAATTTCTGGTCGATTACGGCACAGGCCTTGAAATTGTACGCGTTAACGTAGAAAGCACCCAGCCGCCACCCGCGGTACAGGATGCCTTCCGCGAAGTACAGCGCGCCCGTGAAGACGAGCAGCGAGTGAAAGAAGAAGCAGAAACCTACCGCAATAAGGTGGTGCCTGAAGCGCGTGGTGAAGCCCAGCGCATGCTTGAAGAAGCCAACGCTTACAAAGCGCAGGTAACCGAACGTGCCAACGGTGAAACAGCTCGCTTCCTCGAGGTGCTTGCGGTATATCAGCAAGCACCGGTCGTTACCCGCGAGCGGATGTATCTGCAGACCATGGAGACCGTGTTGTCAAACAGCAGCAAAGTGTTGGTTGATACCGAAAGCAGCGGCAATATGATGCTGCTGCCTCTGGATCGGTTGACCCAAGGCGCATCGGCAGCGCTCAGAGACGGCAGTGGTAGCAGTAGTGCTTCTCGGGCAGATATTCAGGATGTCACCAATCAGGTGATCCAGGAAATGAACACCCGTCAAGACACCAACGCCCGAAGGAGCAGATAATCATGGGACCTAAAAGTATTGTTGGTCTTGCAGGCGCCCTGATTGTAGTCCTGCTGGTATTATCGAGCGTGTTTATTATTCCAGAGACTCACCGCGGCGTAAAACTGCGCTTTGGTGAACTGGTGCAGACCGATATTCAGGCTGGCATTCACTTTAAAGTGCCGGTGATTGACCAAGTACGTGAGTTCGACATCCGTATTTTGACCATGGATCTGCCAACCCGGCAGTACTTGACGGTCGAAAAGAAACCACTGGATGTGGATTCCTACGTTGCCTGGAAAATTCGCGATGTGGACCAGTTTTACCGCGCCACCGGTGGCGACGAACTCCGTGCTCAGTCGCTGCTGTTATCACGGGTCGACAACGGTCTGCGTAATCAGTTCGGTGTTCGCACCATGGTGGAGGTAGTATCTGGTGAGCGCGACGAGCTGATGAGGAACCTGATTGACCTGGTCAACCAAACCTCCGTCAGTGAGTTTGGCATCGAAGTACGGGATATACGGGTAAAGGGTATAGAATTTCCCGGTCAGGTAAGTGAAAACGTTTTCCGCCGTATGGCGACAGAACGGATGAAACTGGCGCAGGAGTTCCGTTCCCGCGGTCGCGAGCTGGCAGAAGGCATTCGTGCTGACGCCGACCGCCAGCGCACCGTCGTTCTGGCAGAGGCGTTCTCGCGCTCAGAAACGACGCGTGGTGAAGGCGACGGCCAGGCGGCAAGAACCTATGCCGACGCTTATGGCGAGAACCCAGACTTCTACAGCTTCTACCGAAGCCTGGAAGCCTACCGTAATACCTTTGCGAACAAGGATGATCTGATGGTGATTGACGCCAACAGCGCTTTTCTTAAGTTCCTGAAGGACCCCCAGGGCGCTAATTAAGCCCGGGTAGAAAACGAAAAAACCGGAATACTCAGGTACTCCGGTTTTTTTGTGTCTGCCGAGAGTGTAGACTCTGACCGGTTTGGGTTCCGGGATGCTCCCGGCGTGGTTAAAACAGATAACGGAATCTCATGACAGTATCTGATCGCTGGCTGTTGCCAGACGGTGTCGAGGATATTCTGCCGCCCCTTGCGGGTCAGATTGAATCTTTGCGCCGCAACATTATGGACGTATGTCAGCATTGGGGTTACCAACTGGTGATTCCTCCGCTGATAGAGTACCTGGAGTCGCTGTTTACCGGCACAGGGCATGATCTTGAGTTACAAACGTTCAAGTTGACGGACCAGCTGACGGGCCGAATGATGGGTGTGCGCGCCGACATGACGCCTCAGGCCGCGCGCATTGACGCCCATACTCTGGCGCAGGAAGGTATCACCCGGCTGTGTTACGTCGGGCACGTGTTACACACCCGTCCCCGGCACATGCTGACAGGCCGTACGCCTATTCAGGCCGGCTGCGAGTTGTTTGGCAGCAGCTCTGAAAGCGCCGATATGGAAATTATCAGTCTGGCGCTGGAAGCGTTGAGTGTTGCCGGTCTGCCGGCTATTCACATGGACCTGGCACACGTGGCTATCTACCAGCATCTGATCGCCGATGCGGGTTTTGACCGCGATACCGAAGCCGCAGTGTTTGACGCCATGGGCCGTAAATCCTTGCCCGAACTGAACGTTTTGTTGGGTGACGAAGCAGCGGACAGCGCCGGTGGGCGTCTGCGCCGCCTGGCTGCCGTAAGTGGAGGTCGTGAGGCGCTGGATCAGGCCCGGGATATTGTTCAAGGTGCCTCCGCCGAGCTGGACTCGGCGTTGGATCAACTGGGTCGGGTGGCCGATACGCTTAGCCAACAGTTTCCGGGTATTCGCCTGGGCTTCGACTTCTGTGAATTACGGGGTTACAACTACCACACCGGCCTGGTGTTTGCCGCTTACGTGCCCGGCCATGGCGACGCAGTTGCGAAAGGCGGCCGTTACGATGCCATTGGCAGTGATTTTGGCCGCTCACGGCCGGCAACCGGTTTCAGTCTGGACCTTCGCGCGCTGGTGGCTTTGGGCAGCAGCACGGCACCTGCGCAGGGTGCAATCTGGGCCCCTGCAGACCCCGACCCCACACTGGCCGTGGCCATTGTGGAATTACGACACAGCGATACGGTTATCCGCGCACTGCCGGAAGACCACAATTGCGATCCTGGTGCTCGCGGCTGTGATCGCCAGCTGGTGAAGTATCAAGGCCAGTGGATTGTTGAAAAACTCGGCTGACGCGCTACCGCGTTGGTATTTATTGGACTTTTAATAGTCAAACTTGCAGGCCGTTCATTATTGGCCGGCCGCACAGAGAGAGAATCATGGGCAAAAATGTTGTTGTGCTGGGTACCCAATGGGGTGACGAGGGTAAGGGCAAGATTGTAGACCTGCTTACCGAAAAGGTAGCCGCAGTCGTGCGCTTCCAGGGTGGCCACAACGCTGGCCATACGCTGGTGATTGAGGGCAAGAAAACAGCTTTGCACTTGATCCCGTCTGGTATTTTGCGTCGGGACGTTCAGTGCCTGATTGGTAACGGCGTGGTGCTCTCGCCGGAAGCGTTGTTGAAAGAAGTGCGGGAGCTGGAAAACAATGGTGTTGCGGTCCGCGACCGTCTCAAAATCAGTCTTGCGTGCCCATTGATCCTGCGTACCCACGTGCGCATCGATGTGGCCCGTGAACACGCCCGTGGTAACGATAAAATCGGCACCACCGGCCGTGGCATTGGCCCCGCTTACGAAGACAAAGTGTCGCGCCGTGGCCTGCGGGTGGGCGATTTGTGCAACATGGCTGAGTTTGAAGTCAAGCTGCGCGAAATCATGAGCTTCCACAACTTTGTGCTGACCGAGTACTTCAAGGAAGAAGCTGAAGACGTCGATGCGGCTCTGGCCGAGTTGCGCCAGATGGGTGAGGAGATTCTGCCGATGGCGGCTGATGTCACCGATTTGCTGCACGATTATCGCAAACGCGGCGAGCACATCATGTTCGAAGGCGCCCAGGGCTCTTTGCTGGACATTGATTTGGGCACCTATCCGTACGTGACTTCTTCCAACACCACAGCTGGCGGCACCGCTACCGGGTCTGGTTTTGGCCCGTTGTTTCTGGATTATGTGCTGGGTATCACCAAAGCCTACACCACCCGTGTTGGCGCTGGTCCGTTCCCCACCGAACTGTTTGATGAAATGGGTAAGTACCTGTCGGTGAAAGGCAATGAAGTAGGCACCACCACTGGCCGTGCACGGCGCTGTGGCTGGTTTGACGCGGTTGCTTTGCGCCACGCCATTCAGATCAACAGCGTATCGGGTATTTGCCTGACCAAGCTCGATGTTCTGGACGGCATGGACGTGGTTAAGGTGTGCATCGGCTATAAAACGCCGAAGGGTGAAATTACCCGCCCGCCCATTGGCTGCGATACTTACAAAGACATCGAGCCGATTTATGTGGATCTGCCGGGCTGGCACGAAAGCACTGTAGGGCTGACCCGTCTCGACCAGCTGCCCGAAAATGCTCGAGCCTATATTCGCTTCCTGGAAGAACAGATTGAAGCGCCGATTGACATCATTTCTACCGGTCCTGACCGAGTTGAAACGATTGTTTTGCGCCATCCGTTTGGTGAGTAGTACGCCAGGTGCAGGGACAGAGTTCAAATCTGTCCCTGGTCTTTAAATCGGGGACAGATTTGAACTCTGTCCCCGGACTTTAGCTGGGTTTGTTCGCAATCAGGGTCGCCCGTAGCGGGCCAGGATAACCCTCAATGGTGCGCTTGGGGTCATCGGGATCAAGAAAATCCTGTAACGAATTAAACCGCATCCAGTCGGTACTGCGTTGTTCTTCGGTGCTGGTTGCAGTCACATCCACCACCCGTGCATTCACAAAACCACAACGGTCGAGCCAGCGCAGCAGAGTAGCGCAGCTGGGCAGAAACCAGACGTTGCGCATTTGGCCGTAGCGATCTTCCGGCATCAGGCTGGCGCCTTCCGGGCCGTCTATTACCAGGGTTTCTAGCACCAACTCACCACCATTGCGCAGGGTGTCTTTAAGTTCCAGAAGATGGTCCAGTGGCGAGCGTCGGTGATACAAAACGCCCATAGAAAAAGTGGTGTCAAAGGCCTGGAGTTTTGGCGGCAGGTCCTCAATGCGAAGTGGCAACAGGTCCACCGGCACATCGGTTAGATAGTTTTTCACCGCTAGAAACTGGAATAGAAATAACAGCCCCGGATCAATGCCAATCACCCGCGCGGCGCCGGCGCCGTGCATGCGCCAACAGTGATAGCCAGAGCCGCAGCCAACGTCCAACACCTGGCGCCCGTGCAGGTCAGTCAAAAACGGCGCCACCCGGTCCCATTTCCAGTCTGAGCGCCACTCGGTATCAATCGCGGTGCCAAAAAAATCAAACGGGCCTTTGCGCCAGGGCATCAAGCCCCGCAATCCCGTTTCCAGATCTGCAGATTGTTCCCGGGCTAGGGTTTGACCGGCACGCAGGGTCACGGCGTGTGCATCCAGTATGGGCTGCACGTTCGGCAGCGTCGGCAGTAAATTCAACGCACTCTGCCAGCGCGGAACGTCGCCGTGGGGCGTTTCATCAAAGCGTTGGGTCAGCTGCTGACGAATCTGCGTGGCCCAGGCGCCGTGATTCTGCTGCTCAAGGTGTTCGAACAGGTTGTTATAGCAGGTCTGCCAGTTGAAATAGCTCATTTAATGGCCAGAATCGAGACGAAATTAAAGCACTGATACCACACCAGCGCCCGTTCAAAACCGGCGTTTAAAAGGCGTTGGCGATGGGCTTCCAGGGTTTCCGGAATCATTACGTGCTCTATGGCGCTGCGTTTTTGGCTGATTTCCAGATCTGAATAGCCGTTGGCACGTTTGAATTCGTGATGTAAGCGAGTTTGTATTTCCTGATCGGTATCGTCGTCAAAGCGCAGTTTTTCCGACAGAATCAGCGCGCCACCCGGGCGCGTGGCCCGGGCAATTCGCGTCAGCAGATCTGCGCGATCAGAGAGCGGCACAAACTGCAGGGTGAAATTCAGCGTGGTCACCGAGGCATTGCGCATGTCGGTGTCCAGTATGTTTTCACAACGCAGAGTGACCGGCAGCGGATGATCATCCAGAGCTATATAATGCCGGCAGCGTTCGATCATCGCCACCGAGTTGTCGACACCGATGAGTTCGCAGTCGCGGTCTTGGATGCCATGGCGCATGGCCAGGGTAGACGCACCCAGCGAACAACCCAGATCATAGGCGTTGGTGCCGGGCTGAATGTACTGCTCGGTGATTACTTGGATCATTGGAATGATGGTGGTATAGCCCGGCACAGAACGCCGGATCATGTCCGGAAACACTCGCGCTACTGCGGCATCAAAGCGAAAGTCTTCCGGGTTGCGTTCGGTGGCAAACAGTCGGTCAGTGAGTTGCTGTGGTGCCACCGGTTTAGGCTGTTCAGTCATCGCTTTGGTCCCGTTGCCCCGGGTTTTCTGGCTCCGGCAGGGCCGACGGTCCGGTCGGTGAGGGACGCGAGCAGCGCACGCCACGATTCTTGTAATCCACCAGAACGCCGAGATAGGAAGGGTCGATATCCGCGGCAATGGCCAGATAGCCGTTTTCACATCGCGCGTGCAGTTCAGAGGCTTTTGATGACATGTTGAAGGATTCCCCGGGGTTGACCTGAATGGCCGTAAATTCACCGATGGGGAGGTTCTCTTTATTGTCAGAATGATCAATTTTTCCGGTGATCTCCAGCACCAATACCGAGCCAACAATAGCAATGACGGCGGTGAGAATTAAACTGCGGGTGGTATAGAGTTTCGAATCCTGACTCATAGTGGCCTCTGTAAAATATCTGAAAAAATTTGATCACAAATACGGAAAAGGATCAGTACTGACCGGGAAGTGAAATCGCCGGTGCCTGAAGGGCCGAAAGTTGCTCGCGCAGCGACAGTATCTGATCTGACCAGAAGCGCGGCTGGCCGAACCAGGGGAAAAACCGTGGAAAGGCTGGGTCGTCCCAGCGCTTCGCCAACCAGGCGCAGTGGCTGACCTGGCGATAGCAACGCAGTGGCTCAATCAGGTGGCGTTCGCGGCGCTCAAATGGCCGGAACATCTCATAGCCTTCCAATATTTCGCCCAGTTGCGCTCCGCGCTCGCTATCTTCACCGTTCAACAACAGCCACATATCCTGAATAGCGGGTCCGCTGCGGCAATCGTCCAAATCGACAAACAACATTCTGTCCTCACGGCACAGAATATTGCCGGCGTGACAGTCACCGTGCAGGCGCAACGTATTGATGTTGCCTGCGTCGTTAATACGGGTACGGCATAAGCGCAGCAGATCTACCATCAGGCTGTCCCAAGCCGGGCGCAGGTCCCGCGGGACCCAGTTGCCTTCAAGCAACAGTTCATTATTTTGCTCGATGCCGGTTGGTATTGACGCCACCGACAGGTCGGGGCGATGGCTGAATTTTCGGGCAGCGCCAACATTGTGAATCTGGCCCAGCCATTGGCCCAGCCGGTACAGGGTGTCTTCTACGCTGACATCCGGCGCCTGGCCACCGCGCTGGGGAAATACGGCGAACCGGAAAGGTCCCCTCTGGCCCAAGGTATCGCCATTGGGTAGGGTAAGTGGTGCAACCACGGGAATGTCCGCGGCCTCCAGTTCTTTGGTAAAACTGTGCTCTTCGCGAATCGAGGCTTCGGTCCAGCGTCCCGGGCGATAAAATTTTGCAATCACTGGCGGGCCTTCGTCCAGCCCGATCTGATACACCCGGTTTTCATAGCTGTTGAGCGCAAACAGGCGGCCGCTGACCGCAAAGCCTGCGTCTTCCATCGCATCTAAAAGCGCGTCTGGCTTTAGGGCATCGTATGGGTGCCCGGAAATCGCATTGTCAGGATGTTCAGTCATGAATTCGCTGCCGCCATGAATTTGCCGGCCAGTATAACCGGTATCGTCGCTGGCGTAATCTTGACAGCGCACCTATGCCTCGCTGTTTTGGCTGATACAATTCCCCAGTCCACAATAACGCCATCCAGACCAGGGGGAATCATGGCCTTACCGTTGTTAATCGCAAAAACCGCCGTGATCGGGGCCGGTGTTGTTGGCTTGGCTGTGGCGCGCCGGCTGGCGCAACTGGGCCACCAGCGAAACCCAGGCCCAGCGCTTGGCGTGTATTTTAGCTACAGCGGCTAGCACTCGTTTCGTCAGTTGGTGTATCCGCTGCCGGAACCCGGCGGCCTGGGCTGAATCCGGAAAAGTGACAGCCTGCTTACGCCGGTATTCGGCCAAAACTGGCCCGGTCAGACGGCGGTTTTTGTGATTTCCGCATTGATGGCCCGCCCCAGCATGGCGTCGCCGAGCGCCTCGCCTAATCGGTGCTATCCCGGCGTTCGCGCCAGGGCCCAAATCTGGATATGTTCAGCCCCGGCCTGCTGCAGTGCCTGCGCCAGCAAGCGCGCGGTGGCGCCGGTGGTCACCACGTCATCAATAATCGCAATTCGTGGCGGAGGCGTGCCGGTGGCCTGGAACACGCCCTGCAGGTTGGCTAACCGTTGTGCACGGTTTAACGTGCGTTGCGCTTGAACCGTGCTTCGACGCTGCACCAGATTGCCTGCCAGCGGAATATCCAGCCGTCTGCTTAGTTGTTCCGCAATATCCCTGGCCTGATTAAAACCGCGCTGGTGCCTGCGCTTGGGGTGCATGGGGGCGGGTATCAATACATCCGGTCTTAGTTGCGGCTGGCGCAGCAGGCTTTCGTTGACCAACTCCCCCAGTGCGGCGGTCAGTGGGCGGCCATAGGCTCGTTGGCCCTGGTATTTGTAACGGCCGATCATTGCCGCCACCGGAAACTGATAGCGCAGGGGCGCCAGTGTTAAGTCAAACGCCGGTGGTCGCTGAAGACACTCGCCGCACAAATGACCGGCTGCCGGAAACGGCAAAGGCAGGGCGCAACATCGGCAATGCCAGCGATTCCACGGCAGGTCGGCAAAACAACCCTGACACAGACCGTTGCGGGCAACCGGGTTTAAACAGCCGACACAGCGCCCGGCCTGGCGCTCAATGTTAACCAAAAAACCGCTTTTGCTGTTAACCAAAATTTTGTTTAGGGTTGACAGCCACTCCGATGGCTTTATCATTTGGCTTCTCCGTAAACCAAGAATCCTTTAAAGGTTAACAGGAACTCCAATGAGCGCCAATGAACTCCGTCACGACTGGACACTGCCACAGGCCCGGGCATTATTCGAGCTGCCATTCAGCGACCTGCTGTTCCGTGCCCAGACTTCGCACCGCCAGTACTTTGATCCTAATGAGGTGCAAGTCAGCACCCTGCTGTCGATAAAAACCGGCGCTTGCCCGGAAGACTGCAAATACTGCCCCCAGAGCGGCCATTACAACACCGGGCTGGAAAAAGAAAAGCTGCTGGACATTGAGAAAGTCGTCGCTGAAGCACGTGCGGCCAAGGCCAAGGGCGCTTCGCGTTTTTGCATGGGTGCCGCCTGGCGTAGCCCGTCCAAAAAAGACATGCCTTACGTGTTGGATATGGTTAAACAGGTGAAATCCCTGGGCATGGAAACCTGCATGACCCTGGGCATGCTCAAATCCGAACAGGCCGACGAACTGGCGGCGGCCGGGCTGGATTATTACAACCACAACCTGGATACCTCGGAAAAATTCTACAGCCATATCATTACCACGCGCACCTATCAGGATCGCCTGGATACCCTGAGCAACGTGCGTAACTCCGGCATGAAAGTCTGCTGCGGCGGTATTCTGGGCATGGGTGAAGACGATGACGACCGCATTGGCCTGCTGATGCAACTGGCCAACCTGCCCCAGCATCCGGAAAGTGTTCCAGTGAATATGCTGGTGAAGGTGAAGGGTACGCCATTGGAAAACGTGGCCGATCTGGACCCGTTTGATTTTGTGCGCATGATTGCCGTTGCGCGGATTATGATGCCGGCGTCCCACGTGCGCCTCTCCGCCGGCCGGGAGAATATGAACGAGCAAATGCAGGCCCTGTGCTTTATGGCCGGCGCCAACTCCATATTCTACGGTGAAAAACTGCTCACCACCGCCAACCCGGAAGCCGATGCCGACATGGCCCTGTTCCGCCGCTTGGGGATTCGCCCGGAGCAGCGCGAGCAGTGCGGCACAGAGCAAGAGCACGAAGAGGTGCTGGCAGAGGCTGTCAATCAGGAAGCAACGCGCCACCTATTTTACGATGCGACCCGCGAATCCGCGTCGGTCTGACCCGCGAGTGACCGAGTATGCGTGACTTCCAGCTTGAGTTGCAGCAACGCCGCGAGGCCGGTCTGCATCGCCAGCGCCGGGAAATCTCGGGGCCCCAGCGGCCGGCGTTAACCGTGAATGGCCAGCCCTTGTTGTCGTTTTGCAGCAACGATTACCTGGGGCTGGCCAATCATCCGGATAACCGCAAAGTGCTGGCTGAGGCGCTTAACGAGGATGGCCTGGGCGGTGCGTCTTCCCACCTGATTTGCGGCCATCACCGGGCTCATCAGCAGCTGGAAAACCAACTGGCAGCTTTTACCGGGCGCAGCTCGGCGCTCCTGTTCTCAACCGGATACATGGCCAATCTGGGTGTAATCTCGGCGCTTGCAGGCCGCGGCGATACGATTTTTTCGGATCGCCTTAATCACGCTTCTATTGTAGATGGCTGCAAGCTCAGTGGAGCAAGGGTCAGGCGTTATCATCACGGCGATCTGGATGCGTTGGCGCGAATGCTGGAACAAACCGAGGGCCACAAACTGGTGGTAAGCGACGGTGTATTCAGCATGGATGGCGATGAAGCGGCGTTGGTGTCATTAGCTCATTTGTGCACAAAGCACGATGCACTGCTGATGATCGACGACGCCCACGGCTTTGGCGTGTTGGGCCCCCAGGGCCGTGGCAGTGTAGCGGCTGCCGGGTTAAGTGAAGAGCAAGTGCCGGTGCTGATGGGCACTCTGGGCAAAGCCGCAGGCACCAGCGGCGCCTTTGTAGCAGGCCCGGCATGGTTAACCGGCTACTTGATGCAAAAAGCGCGTACCTACATTTACACCACGGCCATGCCTCCGGCTTTGGCGCTGGCCAGCTGCAATAGCTTGAGCCTGATCGAAAGCTTTGATCCACAGCGCGCGCACCTGGCGGCGCTGATTGATCGTTTCCGCGATCAGGTTACACGTATGGGTTATCACCTGATGCCCTCGGCCACGCCCATTCAGCCGATTGTCGTAGGCTCTAACGAAGCGGCGCTGGCGCTCAGCGGTGAGTTACAGAGCCGCGGCCTGCTGGTGACGGCTATTCGCCCGCCCACGGTGCCCGAAGGTCAGGCCCGTTTGCGCATCACCCTCAGCGCGGCCCATAGCTTTGACGATCTGGATCGCCTGCTGCAGGCGCTGGTGCAATGTCGCCCCGATTGTGTTGTAAGCCCCGTGCTTATTGAATCCTGCGGAGAGAATGTTTGATGGCGCGCTTCAGTTCACTTGTGGTGATAGGCGGTTGGGGTGTGCAGGCGGCCATGCTGGAACCGGTGTATCGGCACTGGCAAGGCGCGGTGGAAGTCGTTTCGTTAACCGACGACGGGTTAAGTTCCTGCGACAGCCCCGCACACGCGGCCGCGATTCTGCTCCAGCGCTACCCCCAGCCGTCGGTGTGGCTTGGATGGTCGCTGGGCGCGCAAGTTGCCATGGCTGCGGCCCGGGCGAATCCGCACTCGGTTAATAAGGTTGTGACCCTGGGTGGTTTTCCGCAATTTGTGGCGTCGCAAAACTGGCCGTGGGGTGTTTCGACCGCTATATTTCGGCGCTTTGAGCGATATTTTGAGCGCCAGCCACAGGCCTGTCGGGCGTCTTTTTTCGCGCAGATGATTGCTGGCAGCGAACACCAGGCAGCTTTGGCTCGGGCTATAAAACCTTGGTTGAAGCAGGGCTTGCCCGAGCTGATTGATCCATTGGCGAAAGGCGTGCGCTGGCTGCGGGACTGCAGTCAGTTGTGTGCCTGGCAGCAGTGCCCGGTGCCAACCTTACATGTGCGGGGTAGCTGCGATGCAGTGGTTCCGCCTTGGGCCCAGCACATGGTTATGCCCGCTTACAATCGTGCGGTTACCATCGACGGCATGGGCCATTGGCCCGGGGAGTACTATGGCCCCGAATGCTGGCAAGCCATTCACGATTTTCTAACGAGTTCACACGATGTTTGCCACTAAACAGGCGGTCGCCTCCGATTTCGGCTGCGCCAGCGCCAGCTATGAAGGCGCGGCGCGGCTGCAACGGCAAATGGGTGATGCCATGTTGGCAACGATTACCCAACCGTTATTGCAGGGCGCCACTGTTGTTGATTTGGGCTGCGGTACGGGTTGGTATACGCGCCAGTTGGCGCAGCGCTTTGGAGCGCATACCGTCGGTGTAGACCTGGCGCCCGGTATGCTGGCGTATGCCCAGGCACAATTAATGGGCCCTGAAGCAATCCAATGGCTAGAGGCAGATGCGGAGCGGTTGCCCTTGGCCAACCAGAGTGTGGATCTGATTTACAGCAATCTGATGATCCAGTGGTGCCATAATCCACAAGGCGTATTGCGGGAATGCCTGCGGGTATTGCGCCCGGGTGGTCAGTTGCGGGTGTCAACGCTTTTGCTGGGTACACTGCAGGAGCTACAACAGGCGTGGACCCTGGCCGATCCACATCAGAAGCATGTAAATGGGTTTATTTCTGCCGTGGATTTCGCGGCCACCACCGTTGAGATTTTGCCAGCGGCACAATGGCGCTCGCAGATGATCACTCTGGATTACCCAACGCCCATGGCGTTAATGAACGAGCTCCGGCAACTGGGGGCGGGTTATAAAGACATTCAGCGGCGCAAGACCGCCACTGCGCCCGGGCGATTAAAACAGATGTACCAGAACTATCCACAACAGCCCGATGGCAGTATTGTTGCCAGCTATCACGCGGGCTGGCTGGAATGGCGAAAACCAGTGCCAACCCCGTTAATTCGTGACTAAACACTCACCCTGTCAGGGCATTTTCAATGGCCAAAAAAACCTATTTTGTAACGGGTACCAATACTGACGTCGGCAAAACCGTGGTGACTGCTGCGCTGCTGGAGGCCGCGAAGCTGCTGGGTAAACGTACCCTGGCGATGAAGCCGGTTGCCTCTGGCTGCGTGCAAACGCCAGATGGCTTGCGTAACAGTGATGCGCTTATTCTGCAGAACGCGATGACTGAACAGCTGCCTTATGACGTGATCAATCCCGT
Source organism: Marinobacter sp. M1C (assembly GCF_023314135.1). Lineage (NCBI taxonomy): Bacteria > Pseudomonadati > Pseudomonadota > Gammaproteobacteria > Pseudomonadales > Marinobacteraceae > Marinobacter > Marinobacter sp. M1C. Next base: position 3,183,833 of record NZ_CP092289.1, on the reverse strand, counting down.
CGCTCTGGAGCCTGCTGTTGCACCCCACGTGGCGGCGGCACAGGCCGGGCGCAACCTGAGCGCCGATCGGCTAGCCGGTTTTTGTCGCGGCATACAGCTGCGCCCAGCAGACCTGTTACTGATCGAGGGGGCAGGTGGCTGGCGAGTGCCTTTGAACGATCGCGAAACCTACAGTGCCCTGGCGCAGCGATTGAATATTCCGGTGATTCTGGTGGTCAGTTTGGAGCTTGGGTGCATCAACCACGCATTGCTGAGCGCCGAAGCCATTCGCCGCGATGGCCTGGTACTGGCCGGCTGGGTGGCTAACCGGCCGCGGGAAACCGTGATGAGCTGTGAAAACGATACCCTGGCGTATCTGCAACAGCACCTGGCTTGCCCATGCCTGGGCGTTATGCCCTGGTTGAGTGAGCCCCTGCCACAGACTCTGGCTAAATTTCTGAATGTGACGCCGTTGATTGAAAATTGAACAGCATTGTGGCTTACTAATGGCGTAATCATATCTTCTGGTAGGTGACCATGATCAACACTACTCTTCCCAGTGCTTTCAGTACCGGTATGCAGGGCATACAGAGCGGTGTGGCCGGCATGGACGATGCTGCCCGCCGTATCGCCCGTGGTGGTGTGGACGGCGCCCAAGGCACTGGCGGTTCAACTGGAGGTGGGATTATCGAGCCCATGGTGGATTTACAGTTGTACAAGCGCAGCGTTGAAGCGTCGGCGCAGGTGGTAAAAACCGCGGACGAAACCCTGGGTTCGCTCCTCGACATCATGGCTTAAGGCCCTCGCCCTGATTAGTTAGGGTTATATTCTCACACCATGAATATTTCGTCCGCTTCTCCTCAAACCTCAGCCATAACTTTGCGCCCGTCGCCTGCCAGCGATCAGTCGCCACGCCTGAATGAATCTGATTTAAAACTGCTGACACAGCTAAAAGCCCGTGACCGAGAGGTGCGTGCCCATGAGGCTGCCCACCAGGCGGCGGGCGGTCAGCATGCTGGTGCAATGGCGCTCACTTATGAGCAAGGGCCAGACGGCGTGCAGTATGCAGTTGGCGGTGAAGTGCCTATCAGCGTTTCGGCGGTTTCAGGTGACCCCCAAGCCACGGTTGAAAAAATGCGCACCGTGCGGGCGGCCGCCATGGCGCCGGCCCAGCCATCATCGGCAGATCTTGCGGTGGCTGCCCAGGCCATGCAGACCCTGCAACAAGCTCAGATGGAGTTGGCCGACCCAGCCGTACAGGAACCTTTGGGAGCTCGTCAGGCCCGGGATACCTACGCAAGAGTGTCCGCCTTTGGCGACGACAACAGCGCTCGCACATCAGGTTTTCTGAACATCTCTGTCTAAAAATCTCTTTATTTCCCGCCTTCGTACATCGCCCGCTAAGCCCTTATGAACGCCCCTTATACCTGTAAACGGCAAGTCAAAGGTAAGTGTTTGTTTCGCGTTTTCGATGGTTGGCAAACGCTGGACTCATGTGGGGAGTTGTCGCAGAACAAGTTATTTTTGACCGGACTCTTGACAGTTCTGTGCTTCGAAACGTATGTTTCAAACAATCGTTTAAATAAACTCGAAGCACGTTACCGGAATCCCTCCGGCTGCATCGGGTTACCAGCTGCCACGATTTAAGGCGGCCATCACTGAAAACCGAGGTCGATTACATGCCAGACTACAAAGCACCCCTGCGCGACATCAAATTTGTAATGAGTGAGCTGCTGAACAGCGACAGTCATTACGCCAATCTGGACGGCGCCGAAGACGCAACGCCGGATATGATCGATGCGATCATTCAGGAAGGTGCAAAATTTGCAGAACAGGTGCTGTCCCCACTGAACCAGAGCGGCGACCGTGAAGGGTGTACCTGGAGTGAAAGCGGCGTTAAAACACCGGCCGGTTTCAAAGAAGCCTACAGCAAGTTTGTTCAGGGCGGCTGGCCATCATTAGCGGCTGACCCTAATCACGGTGGGCAGGGCTTGCCTAGCTCCCTGGGTATCGTGATGAGCGAAATGAACGGAACCGCTAACTGGTCATGGGGCATGTACCCGGGTTTGAGCCACGGCGCTATCAACACTCTGGAAGAACACGGTACCGAAGAGCAGAAGCAGACGTACCTGACCAAGATGATCAGCGGTGAGTGGACCGGTACCATGTGCCTGACCGAAGCACACTGTGGTTCGGACCTGGGAACCCTGCGTACCAAAGCCGAACCCAATATGGACGGCTCGTACAGCATCACCGGCACCAAGATCTTTATTTCGGCAGGCGAGCATGACCTGACCGACAACATTGTTCACATTGTGCTGGCCCGTTTGCCTGGCGCACCGGATGGCACCAAGGGTATTTCCCTGTTTGTGGTGCCCAAGTGCCTGCCGGCGCAGGACGGTTCAGCTGGCGAGCGCAATGCGCTGTCTTGCGGTTCTATTGAACACAAAATGGGCATCCACGCGAACGCCACCTGCGTGATGAACTTTGACGGCGCTAAAGGCTGGCTGATTGGCCCGGAAAACAAAGGCCTGAACGCCATGTTCACCTTTATGAACGTCGCGCGTATTGGCACCGCAATTCAGGGCCTGGGTGCAGCAGAGCTGGGCCTTCAGGGTTCAGTGGCCTACGCTAAAGACCGCCTGGCCATGCGTGCGTTAAGTGGTGCAAAAAATCCGGACAGTTATGCAGACCCGATCATTGTGCATCCGGATGTTCGCCGCATGCTGCTGACCCAGAAAGCCATCGCTGAAGGCGCCCGTGCGCTGATTTACATGACGGCACAGAAAGCCGATATTGTTCAGAGTGGTAAAACTGAAGAAGAGCGCAAGGCCGCTGACGAGTTGTTGGGCTTTTTGACGCCCATTGCCAAAGCGTTCCTGACCGAAATTGGATACGAATCAGCCAGCCTGGGAATGCAGGTATTCGGTGGCCACGGCTATGTTTCCGAGTGGGGCATGGAGCAGAACGTGCGTGACGCCCGTATCGGCATGATCTATGAAGGCACCACCGGCATTCAGGCGCTGGACCTGTTGGGTCGTAAGGTGCTGATGACTCAAGGCGAATCGTTGAAAGGCTTTACTAAGCTGGTGCACACTTTCTGCAAGGAAAATACCGACAACGAACAAATGAAGCCGTTTGTTGAACCGTTAGCCGCGATCAACAAAGAATGGGGCGAGCTGACCATGAAGCTGGGCATGAGCGCCATGAAAAACCGCGAAGAGATTGGCGCCGCGTCTGTGGATTACCTGATGTATTCCGGTTACGCGGTATTTGCGTATCTATGGGCGCAGATGGCAAAAGTGGCTCAAGACAAGTTGGCAGAAGGCAGCACGGAAGAGTTGTTTTACAACGCCAAGTTGCAGACTGCACGCTTCTACTTCACCCGCATGCTGCCGCGCACCCGGGCCCATGCAGTCACCATGCTGGCGGGGGCTGACACTCTGCTGGATATGCCGGAAGAGGCGTTTATCATCTAACGCTGAGGCGTTTGATTCATCGCTAACGCGGTAAAAGGCCCGTCTCGATCTGGGACGGGCCTTTTTTCATGAGTTAGTGACGGGATTGCGGTAAACTCTGCGCAGTAAAAAAATAATAATCGCGGACACACGTACAGACAGGGGCCCCGGCTTTTTTCTACCGGATCGCGTCCTGACCAGACAGACTGTTACTGAATGTTGGAGAGTGTTAATGGCCGATTATCAGGCACCCTTACGTGAAATGCGTTTTGTTTTGAATGAAGTGTTCGATGCCCCCGCACTGTGGGCGTCGCTGCCAAAAGTGGCAGAAAACGTAGACCCGGAAACCGCCGACGCCATTTTAGAAGAAGCCGGTAAAATCACCAGTGGCGTGCTGGCACCGTTGAACCGCGAAGGCGATGAGCAGGGCTGCAAATGGACGGCCGAGGGTGTCACTAGCCCGGAAGGTTTCAAAGAAGCCTACCAGACCATCGTTGACGGCGGCTGGAACGGCTTGGGTGGTAACCCGGAACAGGGTGGCATGGGCATGCCAAAAACTCTGGTGTCCCAGTTTGAGGAAATGCTGCAGGGCGCCAACATGGCGTTCGGTCTGGCGCCTATGCTTACCGCCGGTGCTTGCCTGGCGCTCGATGCTCACGGCAGCGATGAACTGAAAGAAAAGTATCTGCCAAATATGTACTCCGGTGTGTGGAGTGGTGCGATGGATTTGACCGAACCCCACGCCGGCACCGATCTGGGCATTATCCGCACCAAAGCCGAGCCCAACGATGACGGCTCCTTCGCCGTCACCGGCACCAAGATCTTCATCACTTGGGGCGAGCACGACATGGCGGAGAACATCGTTCACCTAGTGCTGGCCAAGCTTCCGGGCGCGCCTAAAGGCCCCAAGGGCATTTCCATGTTCCTGGTGCCAAAGTTTCTGGTGAAAGACGACGGCTCCCTGGGTGATCGCAACCCGGTAACCTGTGGCTCCATCGAAAAGAAAATGGGTATCAAAGGTTCAGCTACCTGCGTAATGAACTACGATGCCGCCAAGGGCTGGCTGGTGGGGGAAGAAAATAAAGGCCTGAACGCCATGTTCACTATGATGAACTATGAGCGCCTGGGCGTTGGAGTACAGGGCTTGGGCGCGGCTGAAGCGTCACTGCAGAGTGCCCGTGAATACGCCAAAGATCGTATTCAAAGCCGCGCACCCACCGGAGCAAAGCAGCCAGAAAAAGCCGCTGACCCGATTCTGGTGCACCCGGACGTTCGCCGCATGCTGCTGACCATGAAAGGCTATGTGGAAGGCGGTCGTGCTTTTTCTACTTACGTCGCGCAGTGGCTGGATATCGCCAAATACGCCGACGACAGCGAGCAGGATCGCCGTACCCACGCTGAGGGCATGGTGTCTTTGCTGACTCCGGTGGCCAAGGCTTTCTTGACCGATCGTGGCCTGGACGTCTGCATTATTGGTCAACAGGTATTGGGTGGCCATGGCTTTATCCGCGAATGGGGTCAGGAGCAGCTAGTACGGGATTGCCGCATTACCCAGATTTACGAAGGCACCAATGGCATTCAGGCGCTGGACCTGATGGGCCGAAAGGTTGTGGGCAGCCAGGGCAAGCTTTACGAACTGTTCGCCCAGGACGTAGCGGCGTTCGTTGAGGAAAACAGTGACGAACAAAGCCTGCGCCCGTATCTGGAGCCATTGGCAGCAGCTCTTGAACGCCTGTCAGACGTAACCGAGCACGTGATCAATCAGGCATCAGAAACCGCTGATGCTGTAGGCGCAGCCTCGGTGGATTATCTGGACTTGTTTGGCCTGACCGCGCTGGCTTATATGTGGGCCCGTATGGTGAAGGCGGCCGCAGCGAAAGCCGAGGGTGACACCTCTGGTTTCTACACTGGCAAGCTGAAAACGGCGCGCTTCTATTATGATCGCCTGTTGCCAAAGACCGTGTCGCTGGCGGAAGGCATTCGCAGTGGCAGTGATTCGATGATGGCGTTAACGGCTGAAGAGTTTTGATAAGAGAATTCTGATCAGTTTTTATCGACGTTGAACGAAAAAGCAGGCTATCGAGCCTGCTTTTTTCATGGGTGATCTGACGGTTAGAATCTGTCAGGTGTCACTTGATCTTGTCGCGAATGTTCTTATAACCCTTCTTCAGATCTTCACCAATAATCTGCACCGTTAACAACGCTTCGGTGGAAACCTCGGTGGCGTCATCCAGTGCGTGATCGAACTTGCCTTTGAATCGGTCCCACTCCTGTTCCAAATTATCAAACTCGTCTTTGACATCTTGACGTGCCAGATGGAGCTGTACGCGTGCTTCGTCGCGGTGTTGTCTGATTTTTTCCGGCAGCGTTTTTAGTTCTTCCTGAAGTCCCATGTTTCACTCCTCCTTGCATTGATGATGACTAAACAATGCGCCGGATGGTGGGAAGTTTCAAGCGTCTGATGCACTGCCGCGAGCCTGTATAGAGCCGATTTGATTTACGTCAGGATCTGCTGGCAAGCAACGCGGACATGTCTCTTAAATAGTGCCAGGGGCCTAGTGGATCGAAGCCTTTGGCGGCGCGGTCCACTTCGCTGCACAGGTGAATGGCGTTATTCAGTTGTGAACGGTTCAGGCGCTTTGCCGCCTGCTCCAGGGCCTTTGCCCGCTGTGGCTGGAAGACTCCGCGTTTTTTGAAAAAAGCCGCAGGCGCGGTGTTTTGCCCGGGGGCTTTCAGTTCCAGCAGCAGGTGAATGTCCCGCGTTAGCACGGTGAGCAAGCCAAGCGGGTTTTCGCCTTCCTGTTGTAATATGCCGATCATTTTGCAGGCGTGTGACGCATTTCCCGTTAGCAGTTCGCTGACCAGTTCAAAGCCGTTAAAACGCGAGCTGTCCTGCACAGCCTGTTCCACCAGGCCTTCGTCAATAGTTGCGCCCTTGCTGAATAGCTCCAGGCGCTCCAGTTCCTGGCTGGCGGCCAGCAGATTGCCTTCCAGCCGCTCCGCCAGTATTGCCAAAGCGTCGCGGGTTAGAGTCAGACCGCGACTGGCGGCGCGCTGTTGTAACCAGCCGGGAAACTTGTCAGCGTCTACCGGCCATACCGGCACGTGCAGGCCTTTGCCTTGTAGGTCTTTGTACCATTTACGGCGGGTTTCAGCCGCATCCAGACGAGCGCTGATCAGCAGTAACACAATGTCGTCGGCAGGTTGCGCCAGTATCCGTTCCATCACGGCGCGGCCGTCACCTAGCTTACCTGTTGGTAAGTGGACTTCGATGCGGCGTTTTTCGGCGAACAACGACATGGCGCTGAATTCATCGGCCACGATGTTCCAGTCAAAATGGTTGTCGGCGTGAAAGGTTAGCCGGTCAGCAAAGCCTTGGTCGCGGGCGACTTTACGAATCTGATCGCAGCATTCCTGCACCAGAAGCGGTTCGTCACCAGATATCAGGTACACCGGCGCCAGGCCTTTCTTAAGGCTTTGGGGCAGTTGCGCCGGTGTAGTTTTCATGGGGCTGAAGTAGGCGCCTTGGCCGCCGGTTCTGTTCCCGCTTCGGAGCTTTCCACAGAGTTACCGGTAGCCTCCCGATAGTGTTCGCGAAGGGCATCAATACGCGCTTGGGTCAGGGGTGCCAGCCGGAAAATAATTTGCTGGGCCAGTCTCTCTTGCAGCTGTTTTTGTAAGGTCTGTTCTTCCCGCTGCTTGGCCAGCACGTTGGTTTCATCATAGCGATAGCTTTCGTTGGCATTCAGGCGGGTGTCTACAATCAAGGGCACCTTATCGCGACTGATCAGGTTGATGCTAACCGACTGGCGCAGGGTGTATTCGGCCGCTCCTGCGTTAATCGTAATGGCACTGGCGCGGCGGTCTGCGGTGTACTGGCCGATCGCAAGTATGTAGTTGGCGGCGTTGGCTTCACGAACATCCACGTCGCCCAGAGTCAGCTGTTGACGAACCGACTGGCACAGGTCTATGGGTACATCACTGGCGCACTGCAAAGCCAATGGTTGTAGTGCAGCAGAAACCGGCGCCGCACCGCGAAGCTGAAAACCGCAGCCGCTGGTCGTTGCCAACAGACCAAGGGTTAGAAAAAGGCTGCGCGCCAAGGCCGGTGTCCGTTTTGATACAGGCTGCTGTTGGGTCATATCAGTTAGCCACCACGTTAACCAGTTTGCCGGGCACAACAATTACCTTGCGCACGGTGCTGCCTTCGGTGAAGCGCGCTACGTTGTCGTTTTGCAGGGCCAGCGTCTCCAGGTCGGCTTTGCTGATGTCTGCCGGCACTTCTACCTTGGATCGCACTTTACCGTTCACCTGTAGCACAATCTGTATTTCACTGCGCACCATGGCGCTCTCGTCTGCCACCGGCCAGCGTGCATCGACCACCGGCTCGTTGTGGCCGAGCGATTGCCACAGGCTGTGGCAGACGTGGGGCACAATCGGCGACAACATCATTACTGCGGTTTCCAGGGCTTCCTGGCGGACGGCGCGGGTCTGAGGTTCGCTGTCGTTGAGCTTGCTGACTTCGTTCAGCAGCTCCATCACCGCTGCGATGGCGGTGTTGAAGGTCAGCCGGCGGCTGATGTCGTCGCTGACCTTGGCAATGGTTTCGTGAGCTTTGCGGCGCAGGTTCTTCTGGTTATCATTCAGCGCCGAGGCGTCTATAGCAGGCACTGTGCCGGCGCTAGTAACTTGTTCATTCACCAGGCGCCACAGGCGCTTAAGAAAACGGTGGGCGCCTTCAACACCGCTGTCTGACCACTCCAGAGACTGCTCGGGGGGTGCTGCGAACATCATAAAGAGGCGTACGGTATCGGCGCCGTGGGCGTCGATGATCGATTGCGGGTCAATGCCGTTGTTTTTCGACTTTGACATCTTGGTAACGCCACCGGCCTGCACCGGCTGGCCGTCGTCTTTATGCACGTAGCCTGTCACTTGGCCTTTATCATCGCGTTCGGCGATCACGTCGGTGGGTGGAATCCAAACGATGCCGCCTTTGGCGTTTTCGCGGGAATAGGTTTCTGCCAGCACCATGCCCTGGGTCAGCAGTTGCTTGAACGGCTCGGAGCTGGTGACCAGGCCCACGTCGCGCAGCAGCTTGTGGAAGAAGCGGGCGTACAGCAGGTGCAGTATGGCGTGTTCAATGCCGCCAATGTACTGGTCTACCGGCAGCCAGTAGTTGGCGGCGGCCGGGTCTAGCATGCCTTTGTCGTAGTTGGGGCTGCAGAAGCGCGCGTAGTACCAGGATGACTCCATGAACGTGTCAAAGGTGTCGGTTTCGCGGGTGGCAGGTTGGCCCTCAAAAGTGGTTTTGGCCCACTCTGGATCCGCTTTAATCGGGGACTGTACGCCGGTCATTTCGACGTCTTCGGGCAACAATACCGGAAGCTGATCGTCTGGAACCGGGCGTTGGGTACCGTCTTCCAGAGTCATCATCGGAATCGGCGCGCCCCAGTAGCGCTGGCGCGATACGCCCCAGTCACGCAGGCGATAGTTTATGGTGCGTTTGCCAATACCCGTGTGTTCCAGATGGTCGGCGATGGCACCGAAGGCTTCATCGCTGGTCATGCCACTGTACTTGCCAGACGACACCAGAACGCCTTTTTCGGTGAAGGCTTTTTCTTGCACGTCTATATCAGGTTTGTCGCTGGCGGAGATTACCTGTTTGATCGGCAGGCGGTACTTCAAGGCAAATTCGTGGTCGCGCTCATCGTGGCCGGGAACAGCCATCAGAGCGCCGGTGCCGTAGTCTGTCAGTACAAAGTTGGCGATCCATACCGGAATGTGTTCCTGGGTCAGCGGGTGCACTACCTTGAAACCGGTATCAATGCCTTTTTTCTCCATGGTCGCCATGTCGGCTTCCGCGGTTTTGCTGTTGCGGCACTCATCTACAAAACGGGCAACGTCTGGATGGCGCTCGGCAGAAGCTTTGGCTAATGAATGCTCGGCGGCGATCGCCATGTAGGTCACGCCCATTAGAGTGTCCGGGCGGGTGGTATAAACCGTCAGGCCTTCGTCGCTGCCTTTTAAAGGAAAGGTGAGTTCGGTACCTACGGATTTGCCGATCCAGTTACGCTGCATGGTTTTGACCTGTTCCGGCCAGCCATCCATATCGTCCATGTCGTTCAGCAGTTGTTCGGCATAATCGGTAATGCGGATAAACCACTGGGGTATGGCCTTCTTTTCCACCAGCGCGCCGGAGCGCCAGCCGCGGCCATCAACAACTTGTTCGTTAGCCAGAACGGTCTGATCGACCGGGTCCCAGTTTACAGTGGCCATCTTTTTGTACACTAGGCCTTTTTCATACAGGCGGGCAAAGAACCACTGTTCCCAGCGGTAGTAATCCGGCTTGCAGGTGGCCAGTTCGCGGCTCCAGTCGTAACCGAAGCCCAGCTGTTTGAGTTGGTTCTTCATGTATTCAATATTGGAATAAGTCCACTTGGCGGGCGCAGTCTTGTTGGCAATGGCGGCGTTTTCCGCAGGCAGGCCAAAGGCGTCCCAGCCCATAGGCTGCATGACGTTTTTGCCCAGCATGCGCTGGTAGCGGGAGATTACGTCGCCGATGGTGTAGTTGCGAACGTGGCCCATGTGCAGCTTGCCGCTGGGGTAGGGGAACATGGACAGGCAGTAGTACTTTGGCTTGCCCGGTTCTTCTTTCACCGTAAACGTGTTGTTATCGGCCCAGAAATCGCGGGCGGTCTGTTCTACGTCACGGGGATTGTATTGCTCGTCCATACCTGCCATTACCCAAGTTACCCTGTATCAATATGATGTTCGCAGCGGGCGGTTATTCTAACGCACACGGGCGGTAACAGGTAGTCTGCCGGAGTTTTGCGCCCTCCGTAGTTACGATGGTGTCGCGTTTGGGCGTATCGCAGTCATTGTGGGATGCGCGCCAACTTCAATAATGTGTGCCATGATTAGATTAACCAATGATCAGCCACCCAAAGCTGGCAAAACCACAAGGAAACGCTCATGACCGAACCCGAACGTAATCAGCTATCTGGAAAAGCCCTTGAGGCCTACGACCGTATGCTTGAACAGGTGCAGAGCCGCTTGCGTAAGGTGCAGGAAACCTCGATGAAAACCCTGGAAGAGGAGATCGACAAAGCGATCGAAGCCGAGCAGGAACTGCAGGAGATGACCCGTGATGAGCTGAGCTTGTTGGGTGCTTATTTGCAGCGGGACTTGGAGCATCTGCTGGATTTTGTGGGAGAGACCGGGGAAGGCCTGGCGGAATGGCTGCAGTTGGATTTATCGCTGCTGGAGCAGCGGCTGACCGAGCGCCTGCTGTCGGTTGCTGATCAAACGATGGTGGATACATTGGCACTGCGCCAGAAGCTGGAAAGCCATAAGGCTGGGCAGTATATCTCCGGTGAAGTGGCTACCGCCGGCATGTTCCGCTGTTTGAACTGCGAGCACATGCTATGCCTGACTTCTACCAGCCATCTGCAACCCTGTGAGGCCTGCGGGTCGCACTATTACGAGCGGGTGACCAGTCGCTGGCCAATTAAGACAAGTTGATTTGTTGCCCTAGAGCTTCGGTATAACCCGCTCGCGGACAAACACGATCAGGATGAGCGCAAATGTCAGTACCGGCCAGGATGACGTAATCATGTAGGGCGTGCTGCCGCTGGCGCGGTAGACCTCGCCGGCCATAACCGCACGTTCGAACTGCGGAATGCGTTCGGTTATCTGGCCTTTATTGTCGATAATCGCGGTTACGCCGTTGTTGGTGCCGCGCAGCATGTAACGGCCGGTTTCCAAGGCTCGCATTCGGGCCAGTTGCAGGTGCTGTAACGGCCCGATGGAATCACCAAACCAGCCGTCGTTGCTGATGGTCAGCAGCAGATCGGTGTTCACCGCGTTACGCGCCAGAAAATCCGGATAGGCCACTTCGTAGCAGATGAACGGCATTATCCGCAGCCCGTTTGCAGTCAGAGCAGATTGGTTTTTCGGGCCTGGCGTGAAGTTGGACATGGGCAAATCAAAAAAACCGATCAGCCCCCGCAGATATTTCTCCAGCGGCACGTACTCGCCAAAAGGCACCAGTTTCTGTTTGTGATAAATACCTTCACCGGCGCCTATTGCGGTAATGCTGTTGTGGTAGGTGAATCCCTCCAGGCGCTCGCTGAAGCCGTACCAGGGTATGCCGGTAATCAGCGTGCTGTTGTCGCCCAGGCGCTCGTTAATATGGTCAATGATTTTGCCGGCCTTATCCTGGGGGATAGGAATAGCGGTTTCTGGCCATAAAATGATATCGGTGTTCCAGTGGTCTTCGGTCATGCCCAGATACGCCACAATCTGGTCTTTCAGAAACTCAGGATCCCACTTGATCTGCTGGGGGATATTGCCCTGCATGGCGGCCACCGATGTGGGTTCCTGTGCCAGGGTCGTCCAGTCTGTGCGGTTCAGGGCAGGGGCGACCAGCCAAGGCAATAGCCCAGCGACCACCACGGTAGCGGCCAAGGTATGTCGCGCTTGCAGTATTAGCCAAAGCGCGCCATAGGCGGCAACGGCGGTGGTTATTATGGCGAGAGTAACCAGATGCACTCCGCCTATGGGCGCCAACCCGGCCAGCGGACCGTCGGTGTGCGCGGTGCCCAAATACAGCCATGGAAAGCCTGTGAGCACCCATCCCCGCAGCCAGTCGCCCAAAAGCCAGATAGCCGGGAATAGCAACAGCCGGCGCACCGCACTAAAACGCGCGAGCTTGCCCCAGAACCAGAACACCAGGCCATGGAACAGCGCCAGGCCAGCCACAAACAGCGCGGTCAGAGCAATGGCGATCCATTGACCGGTGTTGCCGTACTCGCTAATGCTGACGTACACCCAGCTGGCGCCGCTGGCGAATAACCCCAAACCGGTAAGCCAACCGGCGCGGAAGAGCTGGCCGGACGCCAGAGGCACGCACACCAACAGAATCAGCAATATGGAAACAGGGCCCAGCCACCATAAATAGTAAGGCGCAAAGGTCAGGGTTTGCAGCCCGCCGGCAATCAACAGCAGTACGGCTCCTAGCCAGCGGTTGGCTGACAGGGAGCGGGTGACGGCAGAGGGGATGCTGGCGGGGTGTTGGTTGCTAATGTTATTCACTTACAACTCACTGCGGATAACCTGTAATAAGCGAATAACACGGTTGTCGGCGTTGGCAATGGTAAAACGCAAGCCACCGAATTCAACCGCTTCACCGCGCCTTGGCAGGTGTCCGAATTCCTTGAGAACCAGGCCGCCAATGGTGTCGAATTCTTCTTCGTCGAAACTGGCACTGAAAGCTTCGTTAAAGTCATCAATGGGGGTAACGGCCTTCACCGCCCAGCTACCATCGCCGTGGGCTTTGATGTGGGTTTCTTCGTCGAAGTCGTGCTCGTCTTCGATCTCGCCCACAATCTGCTCCAGAACGTCCTCAATGGTGACCAGACCGGCGGTACCGCCGTACTCGTCGACCACCATCGCCATATGGTTACGATTTTCTTTAAATTCCTTAAGCAGCTGGTTCAAGCGCTTGCTCTCGGGCACAAAATTAGGCGGTCGCAGAATTTCGCGAAGATGATTCCAATCCAGCTCGCCATCCATCGCCAGTGGCAACAGGTCTTTGGCCAGCAGCACGCCAATGACGTCATCCGGGTTGTCGCCAATCACCGGAAAACGGCTGTGGGCGGAAGAGATGATTTCGCCCAGGAATTCACGGGGATCCTGGTTGGCTTTCACCGTAATCATTTGCGAGCGGGGAATCATGATTTCTTCAACGCGCATGTCCAGAACCTGCATCGCACCTTCGATGATGCTCATGGCATCGGTGTCAATGATTTCCTGGGCTTCGGCATCGCGCAGAATTTCCAGCACGTCTTCTACGGATTCTGGCCCGCTAGAAAAGGCCTGTGATATACGCTCCAGCCAAGATTTGTTATTGCTACCCTGGCTGCGACTCGAGTGATCATCGCTCATGAGTCTTTTTCGGTTACCTCTGCGTGGTCGTAAGGATTGGCAATGCCGATCTGCGACAGCAGACGTATTTCGAGGTCTTCCATTTCCTCTGCCTCGTTATCGTCGATGTGGTCGTAGCTCTGCAGATGCAGCATGCCGTGAATAACCATGTGCGCCCAATGGGCGTGAGTGTCTTTGTACTGCTCCCGGGCTTCTTGTGCAACTACTGGGGCACAAATAACCAGATCACCCGCTAATGGGATGTTTATACCGGCAGGCGCTTCAAATGGAAAAGATAAGACATTCGTCGGTTTGTCTTTTCCGCGGTATTGACAATTCAGCGCCTGCATTTCAGATTCATTCACGATACGAATGGTCACTTCGGTGGGCTCATCGCCCAGCCAGGCCAACTGCGACCATTGCAGCAGTAGGTCTTCTGGCGGGATGTTCGCCGCGTCGCTGGCTAACTGTAAGTCCAGTGTGACGATGCTCACTGCTCGTTTGCGCCGTTGCGATCGTTGCCATCGTTAATAGCACCGTAGGCTTCAACGATACGCTGAACCAGCGGGTGGCGAACCACGTCTTTGGATTCAAAATGAATAAAACTTATCCCGGCAACGTTATTCAGCACCGTGGCGGCGTGACTCAATCCTGAATTCTGACCGCGGGGCAGGTCAATTTGAGTGGTGTCCCCGGTAATCACCGCGGTCGAACCAAAGCCGATGCGGGTCAGGAACATCTTCATCTGCTCGCGAGTGGTGTTCTGGCTTTCGTCCAGAATGATGAACGAGTTGTTCAGTGTGCGCCCGCGCATGAACGCCAGCGGTGCAATTTCGATCACGCTTTTTTCAATCAGACGCGTTACGTGTTCAAAACCCAGCATCTCGTAGAGAGCGTCGTACAGCGGGCGCAGATATGGGTCGACCTTCTGCGCCAGGTCGCCGGGCAGGAAACCGAGTTTTTCACCGGCTTCTACCGCCGGGCGCACCAGCAGAATGCGTTTAACTTGCTCGTCTTTTAATGCTTCCACCGCACAGGCCACTGCTAGCCAGGTTTTACCCGTACCCGCTGGCCCAATGCCAAAGTTTATGTCGTGGGTGCGAATATTGTGTACATATCGTTGCTGGTTGGCACCACGGGGTTTGGCGGTGAGCTTCGGGGTTTTGATAATGGTTACGGCACCGTCAAACGGTACCTCTTCGGGCAACCGTTCAAACCCGGTTTCACGAATATACAGATGCACGGTGTCTGGCGTCAGATCCTCGGTCGCTTCTGTTTCCCGATACATATGCCGCACGACCTCAGTGGCGGCTGCCACATTTTCGGTCGCACCCTGAACGCGAAAGTGATGCCCGCGGCGGCTGATCGAAACCTGAAGGCGACGCTCAACCTGTTTCAGGTTTTCATCAAACTGGCCACAAAGGGTCGTTAAACGGCGCTGATCAATCGGGTACAAATCAAATTGTCTGGAATCGTTGGTGTCCAAGTTTTCTCCGTTTTACTCCCGTGGTTCTTTTAGGGAGCATTTTTGATTTTGCTGATATCGGTGATGGGTGAATTCTCTTAGTACAATTCAGAATCCACCGGCAAACCACGCAAGGAATTCGAATAAGCCTCTACAATCTCAACATCTATAAAATGCCCGATAGCCGCTGAATTCTCATGGCGGAAATTGACGATGCGGTTATTTTCCGTGCGCCCCGAAAACTCGCCCGGATCCTTTTTGGAAAGACCTGTCACCAAAATGCGCTGCGTGGTGCCTACCATCTTGCGGCTGATATCCATAACCGTTTGGTTGATACGATCCTGCAGAATTTTCAGACGCTGCTTCTTCACCGCCATCTCCGTATTATCCGGCAAATCTGACGCCGGAGTGCCGGGACGGGCGCTGTAAACGAAGCTGAACGACATATCGAAGCCGATGTCGTTGATGAGTTTCATAGTGTCTTCAAAATCTTTCTCGGTTTCACCGGGGAAACCAATGATGAAGTCCGAAGAAAAACTGATATCTGGACGGATTTTGCGCAGGCGGCGCAGTTTGGATTTGTACTCCAGCGCCGTGTGGCCGCGCTTCATGGCCGACAATATTCGATCTGAGCCGCTTTGTACCGGCAGGTGCAGGTGGCTAACCAGCTCCGGCACCTGCTCGTACACATCAATCAACGCATCGGTGAACTCCACCGGGTGCGAGGTGGTGTAGCGAATGCGGTCGATACCGTCAATGGTGGCAATCAGCGTGATCAGCTCCGCCAAATCCATCACATCGCCATCGTGGGTGTCGCCGCGGTAGGCGTTTACGTTCTGGCCCAGAAGGTTAATTTCTCGCACGTTCTGTGAGGCCAAATGCGCCACTTCCGCAATCACATCGTCCGCCGGCCGGCTGACCTCTTCGCCGCGGGTGTAGGGCACCACGCAAAATGTGCAGTACTTGCTGCAGCCTTCCATAATTGACACAAACGCAGACGGGCCATTGGCGCCGGGTTCTGGCAGATTGTCGAATTTTTCAATTTCCGGGAAACTGACGTCGACCACGCCGACGCCGTTACCCTTCACCCGCACCTCGGCAATCATGTCCGGCAAACGGTGCAAGGTTTGCGGGCCGAAGACCATATCTACAAAGGGCGCACGGTCAATAATCGCCTGGCCTTCCTGACTGGCCACGCAACCGCCAACGCCAATGATCAGCCCCGGTTTGTTCTTTTTCAGATTTTTCCAGCGACCCAGTTGATGAAACACCTTTTCCTGGGCTTTTTCACGAATGGAGCAGGTATTCAGCAATAGAATATCAGCGTCTTCCGGGCTGTCGGTCATTTCAACCGCTTCACCGACTTTTAAAAGATCAGCCATGCGGGATGAATCGTATTCGTTCATCTGGCAGCCGTGGGTTTTGATGAATAACTTTTTGGCCATGGGTCTCAACGCAACTGGATGTATTGGGTGCCCGCAGTCAGGATTTTCGGGCGAGAAGCTTTCGGAAACATTCTGAAAAGAGCAAATGTGCATTATAACGGGGCGATCATTCCGCAACCAGCGTTGTCTCGGTAATCTGCAAGAATCACAGAAACCGCCTGGCTGTTTTGAAATGGCTGAATGTGAGATCCTCTTTGACATTCGCGGCCCCAGCTTGAGCGCCTCGTCCATCTCCGGAGACTCCCGATACTATGCAAACAAGGCCAATTGATACACCCATACGCTCAGTGCGGCAACTGACGGCGCTGCTGATGCTGGCGCTCCTGCTAACTGGCTGCGGCATTAACAACATTCCCACCTATGACGAAAGCGTTAAGGCTGCCTGGTCGCAAGTTGAAAATCAGTATCAGCGCCGGGCCGATCTGATACCTAACCTGGTGGAAACGGTCAAAGGTTTTGCTGCCCAGGAAAAAGAGACCTTAACGGCCGTTATCGAGGCACGTTCCAAGGCAACCTCCATTCAGGTGGATGAAAGCATTCTGAACAATCCCGAGAAATTCCAACAATTTCAACAAGCGCAGGGCGAGCTTAGCAGCGCATTGAGTCGATTGATGGTTGTGTCCGAACGTTACCCGGACTTGAAATCCAACCAGAACTTTCTCGCGTTGCAATCGCAGCTCGAAGGGACCGAAAACCGGATAGCCGTGGCCCGGCGCGACTTTATTCAGTCGGTCGAACGTTTCAACACCGAAATTCGCACCTTCCCCGGAAAAATCTGGCACAGCATTCTTTATAGCGATTTGGAACAGCGTGAAAACTTCAAAGCTACTGCAGAAAACGCCGAAGAAGCACCCAAGGTCACGTTTTAAATGCGGTTTCCTTCCCGCTACTCCGTGTGCTACTTCGTCGCGGCCCTACTTGCTCTGATTGTTTTGCCGGCGACAACGGGCATGGCGCAATCCGCGCCGGTATTTCCGGAGCTAAGTGGCCGGGTAGTGGACAAGGCTGAAATACTGAGCCCCTCCACCGAATCCCAGATCACCCAGATGCTCCAGGCCCATGAACAGGGAACCGCGGAACAGGTTGTCGTGGTCACACTGCCGGATCTACAAGGCTACGCTATAGAAGACTATGGCTATCAACTGGGCCGGAATTGGGGCATCGGTCAGAAAGGCGATGATAATGGTGCGCTGCTTATTGTTGCCCAGCAGGAGCGCAAAATTCGGATTGAAGTGGGCTATGGCCTGGAGGGGCGCCTTACCGATGCGGCCTCAGCCACCATTATTAATCAAATTATGACGCCTGCGTTCAAGCAGGGGCAGTTTGAGCAGGGTATTCTCAACGGTGCCGCGGCCATCGTGCAAGTTCTGGGTGGCGAACCATTGGCATTGCCGAGCCAGACTGTCGGAGGCCAGGAAAAGCCGAAACTTTCCTTGGTGTCGCTATTTTTCATGATTATTTTGGCTGTTATTTATTTCATTGGTGGCGGCCGTGGGCGTGGCGGACGCGGTGGCGCAGCTTTATTAGGTGGAGCGCTCTTAGGTGCCAGCATGGGCGGCCGTGGAGGCGGCGGTTTCGGCGGTGGTGGCTTTGGCGGCGGGGGCGGTGGCTTCGGTGGCGGAGGTGCATCCGGTGGCTGGTAAAAACACGGTAAACATCACCAAGACCGCCCTCAAACCTTTCATAAGCGATACCCCATGACATTATTAACCAAGCAAGAACAGGAACAGGTCGCGGCCGCCATCAGCGCCGTTGAGCAGGAAACAGACGCGGAGATAGTAACCGTGCTGACGGCACAAGCCGATAACTACGCCTATATTCCGCTCCTCTGGGCGGGGCTGATTGCGCTTGTGGTACCTGGCATCGTCAATTACTTTGCCGGCTGGCTGACAGCAGACACGCTGCTGCTTGGCCAGTGGGGCGTGTTTATCGTGCTCAGTCTTATATTCAGGTTACCTGGCATAAATAGGCGACTGATCCCCCGCTCCGTGCGCTACTGGCGAGCTTCGAACCTGGCCCGGCGCCAGTTTTTGGAACAGAACCTGCATCACACAGCGGGCGCCACGGGCATGCTAATTTTCGTTTCTGAAGCCGAGCGTTACGTCGAGATTCTGGTAGACGAGGGCATTTCCAGCAAAATAGACAACAGCGCTTGGGACGCCATCATTGCGGACTTCACCGAACAGGTGAAAAAAGGCAAAACCCTACACGGTTTTATCACCTGCATCGAAGCCTGCGGCACACATCTGAAAACCCAACTGCCAGCCACCCGTCAGAAAAATGAACTGCCAAATCACCTGGTGATATTGTCTTGAGAGAGCTCTGGCGAGAAGGTTAAGCACCCATAAAAAAAGCAAGGCGACAGTTCAATGATACCTCGGCCACGGGGTGGGGGGAGTCTTTTCTGGCAGGAAAAAGGTGTCTGGGCGCAGCGAGTTCTTTTTCCATAAGAAAAGATTTCCCCCGCCGCGGGGCCAGTCCCAGTTTCCCGCAAAATAAACCTGCTCAGTCTTTCAAGCGAATTTTGACGCAGACTCTTGATGCCCGCTGTTAATGCTAAGCGCCATAGCCTCGGCAACTTTAATGCCGTCTATGGCCGCCGACAGAATGCCGCCGGCATAGCCCGCGCCTTCACCGGCCGGGTACAACCCGTGAGTATTGATGCTCTGAAAATCCTTGCCCCGCTTGATACAAATAGGTGCAGACGTTCGGGTTTCTACACCGGTCAATAGCGCATCTTCCAAAGCAAAGCCTTTAATCTTTCTGTTGAAAACCGGAATAGCCTCGCGGATAGCCTCGATGCAAAAATCAGGCAGAGCTTTCGACAAGTCGGTCAGTTTGATGCCGGGCTGGAAAGAGGGCACTACACTGCCGACCGTCTCTGAGGACGTTCCTTTTAAAAAGTTACCCACTTTCTGCGCCGGCGCATCGTAGTTGGAACCACCTAACACGTAGGCATTACGTTCGAGTGCTCGCTGGAAATCGATCCCTGCCAGTGGATTGCCCGGGTAATCTGACGGGTCAATACCCACCACAATCGCGCTGTTGGCATTACGCTCGGCACGGGAGTACTGGCTCATACCATTGGTCACCACGCCATGCTCTTCCGATGCGGCGGCAACCACAGTGCCACCCGGGCACATACAAAAACTGTACACAGAGCGGCCACTTTTACAGTGATGAACCAGTTTATAGTCGGCGGCACCCAGAATCGGGTTGCCCACATTTTTGCCAAAACGCGCCTTATCAATGACAGATTGCGGGTGCTCGATGCGGAAGCCAACAGAAAACGGCTTGGCTTCGATATACACATTGCTATCGTAGAGCATCTGGAAAGTATCGCGAGCACTGTGGCCAATCGCGAGTGCGATGTGTCTGGAATTGATCACTTCGCCATCGGCTAATACCACACCGGTAATCTGGCCGTTGTCGATCTGGACATCGTCAACGCGGGCGCTGAACCGTATTTCGCCGCCCAGCTCAATGATTTTCGCACGCATATGCTCAACCATGGTGACCAGCCGAAAAGTGCCAATGTGCGGCTTGCTGACAAACATGATCTCGTCCGGCGCCCCAGATGCCACAAACTCGGTTAATACCTTACGACCGTAGTGATTCGGGTCTTTCACCTGGCTGTACAGCTTACCGTCAGAGAAGGTTCCGGCACCGCCTTCCCCAAACTGCACATTGGATTCGGTATTAAGGATTTTCTTGCGCCAAAAACCAAAGGTGTCTTTCGTACGCTCACGCACCTCTTTGCCGCGATCCAGAATAATGGGCTTATAGCCCATCTGCGCCAACACCAATCCGGCTAACAAACCACAGGGCCCAAAACCGATAACAACCGGGCGTTCCTGTAAATCTGCCGGCGCGCTAGCGACGAACTGATAGCTCATATCCGGAGTTTCTTTGACCAACTGATGGTCAGCAAACTTCTCGATCAGGAATTCGTTTTGTGTCGTCTCAACATCGAGCGTGTAAATAAGCACGATATTGGTTTTTTTACGGGCATCGTATCCGCGCTTATGCACGTGCACGCTAACCAGATCCTCGGCCATGATTGATAAACGATCCAATACAGCGCTGGTCATCGCCTGATCATCGTGATCAAGCGCCAGTTGAATATTCGTCAGCCGTATCATTTTGAAACACCCTCAACTTCCATCACCGTTCTAACGTCAGATCGCTCAATAATCTTCACCAGAGTCGATTGAATCGCCTCGTCTTTCCGTGCGTCGGTATCGCTCGAAAATGCCTGCTTCTGAGGCTCTGCGTTCTCCTCCGCAACAAATGAAACCACCACTTTTGTCGCAGATCCTGGTGTTTCACCAAAGTATTCCAACGAAATCAACGGATAGCCATCAAAGCCTTTCTTAACCAGCTTCGCGATCCGCTTCTTTGCCTTATCAATATTCATAATAAAAGCCCGCTGATAAACAGCTCAAAAAACAAGTATAAGTGAAACAGGCCAATTCCCTAAAAAAGATAAAAGTCGATCCGACCAGTTTTAAAATTTATGGGGTCGTAACTACAAAGTTAAGTCGGTAGCGGGGTGGGGGAAGTCTTTTCTGGCAGGAAAAAGGTGTCTGAGCGCAGCGAGTTCTTTTTCCATAAGAAAAGATTTCCCCCGCCGCGTGGCCAGTCACCCAAGCTCAGCTAATTCACCCCTCGCGAGTATCAAGATAACGCTGCAACTGCTCCCGCAAAACCTTAGGCAAACGAGTAATCGTCAAAGAATCCTTGTCGCGGTCATAATAAACCGCCTGATTCATCAAATCCGAAGAAAATGACACGCTCATACCACCGCCCGATCCCCCAATCCGCACCAGCTTCTTCACCTTACGATGATCCGGATGCAACACGCCGCTCTCCGGCAATTCCGCCGTTTTACTGGCAAACTCGCGAAAACGCTCAGGCTGGTCCTCATCCAGATAACCCGATAAGGCCTCGATGGCCACCGGCTCCCCCAGAGCGTGCTGCTCCTTGCAGAACTCATAAGCGCGGCTGCGCACTCCGCCGGCTTTATCCGGCTGCTCGTTTTTCGCGAAAGCTTCCACCGCGTCCAGAAACGTCATCGTCTCTTTTTCCACATCCACCTGATTGGTAAAACCGCACAGACGAATAAACAGCTCACCCGGCTCAGCGGTGCCGCGGGCGTGTACCAGCGTCAGATAATTGCTGTCGCTGCTGCCACCGCCATCACGCTGCCAGTCGGTAAGCTCGATCCGCAGTGCCAGGTTCAACCGTGAAAGGCTGAGAATGTCGGTGGCGTCTAACGCCTGGTTGCCATCAAATCGCATGGCGCTGTCTGCTTCTATAACCAGCAAGTACGCAACCTCTGTATCCGCCAGGGCCTCGTGCACCAGCATCAAATGGCCGTGATGCTCTTCCTGACAGCCGCTGAGAAGCTCCTGCCATTGATCGAACAATCTGCTGCTCATGGCCGCAAAACCCTGTTTGCCTTCCAGATAATCTTTTATCCAACTACTGAAAGGGCTTTCGCCAATATCGTCAGAAAAACGACCAAACTTCTTTCCGGGTTTGGCGTTGAACAAACGCTTCATCTGTTTGTGCAGGGCTTCGTAATCGCCACCGGGCTCTTCCAGAGCTTCGCCGCTGCGCAAGCGTGCGGGTTGCCCCGGCTGATATTGGCTGGCGAAGGCAGTGCGAAGATGTTTGATAGCCATGAAGTAGCAGATTCCTGATTGATGAACG
Organism: Marinobacter sp. M1C; assembly: GCF_023314135.1. Classification (NCBI taxonomy): domain Bacteria; kingdom Pseudomonadati; phylum Pseudomonadota; class Gammaproteobacteria; order Pseudomonadales; family Marinobacteraceae; genus Marinobacter; species Marinobacter sp. M1C. Next base: position 3,161,847 of record NZ_CP092289.1, on the reverse strand, counting down.
AATAAGGGCGGGCCTGATAGCAGCTCAAGCAGCTAAGCATTGTAATGGTTTTGGCGGGGAGTTCGGGACTTTCAGACAGATTTGCCACATTTATTCAGAAGACTGCGTACATACAGATCAACACATGCGGACCCACCGCCTTCAAATTCTTCAAATTGGATGCCAACCTGAAATTGGTTCTGTGCGATTCGTCGAAAATGCACAATATTACCCGCGGCGACAATGATCGGCTGTGCCGGTTGTAAGGGCACTGAAAAATGGGCTTTCACCGGCATGCGGTTTCCCGGTGCCAGCGCGCGGTTACCCTGAGTTAACTGATCAGCCGTTAATAGATCGCACGATATCATCACACCTGTGCGCGACAGGTTTGTAGTTGTGCAGTTGCACTGACAACCGTCGGGTCTTTCAATAACGATTTTGGCCGCAACGTAAACTCGTTGTTGATCGCGTAGATTCGGTTGTGTAGACGTAAGTTTCATAGGCAGCGGTCGGACTCAATATGTCTGATTATTATGTGGTTGGAATTTTTTTATTTTACAGTGTGGCAGATTATTCGATTTTTTCCGGATGAATGTTCACAAATTTTCATTTGGAATGATCCATTGTTGATGAAACAGGTTTCGGCTTTTACTGTAGCGGCGCGCTCGACTGGTGTAAAATATCGCTCTCCATTCATTTGCGTGCTTACGCCCGGCGCCAGGAATTACGAACCGCTTTATGATAGAAAAAACTGAAAACACGCAAACCAGTAACGGTAAAGTTGGCTTTATTAGCCTGGGTTGCCCCAAGGCTCTGGTAGATTCCGAGCGTATTCTGACCCAGCTAAGGTTGGATGGGTATGATGTAGTACCAACCTATAAAGACGCCGATATTGTAGTGGTGAACACCTGCGGCTTTATTGATGCGGCAAAACAGGAATCTCTGGACGCTATTGGCGAAGCCATAAATGAAAATGGCAAAGTCATCGTGACCGGTTGTATGGGCGTGGAAGCAGACAAAATCCGTAAAACCCATCCCGGGGTGCTGGCTGTATCCGGCCCCCATGCGTATGAAGAAGTGGTCGGTGCGGTACATCAGTTTGTGCCGCCCACCCGCAAGCACGACCCGTTCACCGATCTGGTGCCGCCCCAGGGTATCAAACTGACGCCGCGGCATTACGCCTACCTCAAAATCTCCGAGGGCTGCAACCACCGCTGCACCTTCTGCATAATTCCGTCTATGCGCGGCGATCTGGTCAGCCGGCCCATTGGCGATGTGATGGACGAAGCCCAGCGGTTGGTCGACGCTGGCGTTAAAGAATTATTGGTTATTTCCCAAGACACCTCGGCTTACGGTGTAGACACCAAATTCCGCACCGGTTTCTGGCAGGGCCGCCCGATTAAAACCAAAATGCAGTCGCTGTGCGAAGCATTGGGTGAAATGGGCGTTTGGGTACGGCTGCACTATGTGTACCCGTATCCCCATGTGGACGACATTATTCCGTTAATGGCGGAAGGGAAAATCCTGCCGTATCTGGATATTCCGTTCCAGCACGCCAGCCCGAAAGTGCTGAAAGCCATGAAACGACCGGCCCACGACAGCAAAACTCTGGACCGCATTCGTAAATGGCGTGAAATCTGCCCGGAACTCACCATTCGTTCTACCTTCATAGTGGGCTTTCCCGGTGAAACCGAAGAAGATTTTCAATACCTGTTGGACTGGCTGGACCAGGCGCAACTAGACCGCGTGGGCGCGTTCACCTACAGCGCGGTTGAGGGAGCCAAGGCTAACGAGATCGAAGGCGCCGTACCAGAAGATGTCAAAGAAGAACGCTTGGAGCGGTTTATGACCAAGCAAGCCGAAATTTCAGCCGCCCGTTTGCAGGCGAAAATTGGTACAACAATTGACGTGCTGATTGACGAAGTAGACGAAGAAGGCGCCATCGGGCGGTCAAAAGCCGACGCGCCAGAGATTGATGGCATGGTGTATCTGAATGACGCCACGGGATTGGTGCCCGGGCAGATTGTTCAGGCGGTGGTTGAGCACGCTGACGAGCATGACCTTTGGGCGACTTTGGTCTGATCGTCTATTGAAACCAAAAAAGCCGCCTCTGATCTCAGGGGCGGCTTTTTGCTTTTATTCAAACCAAATCTTGCGCCGATCAGACAATGTCGATCAGCATTTCACCCGGGGTTACCCGGTCGCCTTTCGTTATGTAAATTGCCGCGATTTTGCCGTCAATATCAGCGTGCACTTCGGTTTCCATCTTCATCGCTTCGGTGATCAGTACGGCTTGGCCGGCACTCACCGTATCGCCCTCTTTCACCAGAACCTCGACTACATTGCCGGGCATGGCGGTGCTGACGTGGCCGGGCATGGATGCCTTTTTTCGGCCGCTGCTGCTTTGTGCCACATAGTCGTTGAGGGATTCAAAGACCACCTCTTCCGGCATTCCGTCGAGCGAAAGGTATAGCTTGCGCTTGCCCACACCGGATTCGCCGGAGCCGGTAACCGCCACTTCGTAGCTTTCACCGTGCACTTCAATGCGGAATTCAGTGGCAACACCGGTAACCAGGCGATCACGGGATCTTGTTTCTGGTGGCAACAGGGCCTCCGGCACCAGTGTGCCGTCTTTGCGTTGTTGCAGGAATTCGCGGCCAAGGTCAGGGAACATGGCGAAGGTGAGTACGTCTTCCTCGTTCAGGGCCAGTTCGCCAATGTCTTTGCGCAGCTTGTCCATTTCGGGTCTTATATGGTCGGCCGGACGGCCTTCGTCAACGGTTTCATTGCCTATGGCTTTTTTACGTACGTCGGCGTTCACCGGCGCTGGCGGCCGGCCGTAACCACCCTGCAGGTAACGCTTTACTTCGTTGGTGATGGTTTTATAGCGCTGGCCGGCCAGTACGTTATACACCGCCTGAGTGCCCACAATCTGCGAGGTGGGCGTAACCAGCGGCGGAAAACCAAGGTCTTCCCGTACCCGCGGAATTTCGTCGAACACTTCGCGGATACGGTCCAGCGCATTCTGTTCTTTGAGCTGGTTGGCCAGGTTGGACATCATGCCGCCGGGCACCTGATTAATCTGAACCGATACGTCTTCGCGGGTGAACTCGCTTTCGAACTGCTGGTATTTTTTGCGTACTTCGCGGAAGTAATCGGCGATTTCGCTCAGCAGATTCAAATCCAGGCCGGTGTCGTAAGCGGTGCCTTTCAGCGCGGCCACTTGGGATTCGGTCGCCGGATGACTGGTGCCCGAGGCGAACGAAGAAATAGCCGTATCCATGCGGTCCACGCCGGCTTCAATGGCTTTGAGCTGGCATAAAGGCGCCAAGCCAGAGGTGGAGTGGCTATGAATCACCAATGGCAGGTCGACTTCCGCCTTGATGGCTTTGACCAGGTCGTAGGTGCCGTAAGGCGTCAACAGTCCCGCCATATCCTTGATGGCAATGGAGTCGGCGCCCATGGCCTGCATGTTTTTGGCTTGCTGTACAAACAGTTCTGCAGTGTGCACCGGGCTGGTGGTGAAGCAGATGGTGCCTTGGGCGTGCTTGCCGGCTTTTTTCACCGCTTTCATAGCGACTTCAATGTTGCGCAAATCGTTTAGCGCATCAAAAATCCGAAATACGTCGACGCCGTTGTCCGCGGCTTTTTGCACAAAGGCTTCCACCACGTCGTCTGCGTAGTGGCGATAGCCCAGCAGATTCTGGCCCCGCAGCAGCATTTGCAGGCGCGTGTTGGGCAGTGCTTCCCTCAGCTGGCGTAGGCGCTCCCAAGGGTCTTCTTTCAGAAAACGCACGCAGGCGTCAAAGGTGGCGCCGCCCCAGACTTCCAGCGACCAATAGCCTACCTGGTCCAACTTGCCGCAGATGGGCAGCATGTCTTCTGTACGCATGCGGGTGGCAATCAGCGACTGGTGCGCGTCACGCAGAATCAGGTCGGTGACTTCAATTCGTTTTGCCTGGCTCATGATCTTATTCTCCTGTGAATTACCAGCCTGAATGCGCGGCGATGGTGGCGGCAATGGCGAGCGCAATGGCACTGGGGTGGCGTTTGGTTGAATATTTCAAAAGTTCCGGGTGGCTGGGCACAAAGCTGGTGTCAAAGTTGCCAGCGCGAAAATCCGGATGCGCCAGAATCTGCTGGTAATATTGGGCTGTGGTTTTGATGCCGTGCAGGCGCATGTCGTCCAGAGCGCGTTTGCCACGGGCGATGACTTCGTCCCAAGTCAGCGCCCACACCACCAACTTCAGGCACATAGAGTCGTAATAGGGCGGGATTTCGTAGCCGGTGTAGATTGCGGTGTCGACCCGCACGCCGGGACCGCCGGGCGCGTAGTAATGGGTAATTCGGCCAAAACTGGGCAAAAAGTCGTTTTTCGGATCTTCCGCGTTGATGCGAAATTGCAGCGCATAGCCGCGAAACTGAATGTCTTCCTGGCGATAACTCAAGGGTAGGCCGGCGGCAATGCGCAGTTGTTCACGCACAATATCCACACCGGTGATGGCCTCGGTGATGGTGTGTTCCACCTGCACCCGGGTGTTCATTTCCATAAAGTGTACTTCGTTGCCGGCCAGCAGAAATTCCACGGTGCCGGCGTTTTCGTAGCCTACGGCTTCGGCCGCCCTCACCGCCAGGGCACCAATGTACTGTCGTTGCTCCGGCGTAAGCTGCGGGCTTGGTGCGATTTCAATCAGCTTTTGGTTGCGCCGCTGTATCGAGCAATCGCGTTCGAACAGGTGAATAACGTTGCCGTGGCTGTCCGCCAGTATTTGAACCTCAATATGGCGCGGATTCACAATGCACTTTTCCATAAACACTTCGGCCGAGCCAAAGGCCTTGGTGGCCTCAGAAATGACGCGCGGATACTGGGCCGTCAGTTCCTGAGGTGTGTCGCAACGGCGAATACCCCGGCCGCCGCCGCCTGACGTCGCTTTCACCATCACCGGGTAGCCAATTTCGTTGGCCATTTTCAAAGCTTCATCCAGATCTGCAAGATTCCCGTCGGAGCCAGGTGTGATGGGTATGCCGGCGGCACGCATGCTGTCGCGGGCCTGAGTTTTATCGCCCATCTTATGAATGACATCGGATTTGGGGCCGATAAACGCCACGCCTTTTTGTTCGCACAAGCGCGCAAAGTTGGCGTTTTCTGATAAAAAACCGTAACCGGGATGGATGGCGTCGCAGCCAGTTTCTACCGCCAGGTTGACAATTCGGGCTGGGTCCAGATAGCCCGCTAGTGGGTCTTCGCCCAACGAGTAGGCTTCGTCAGCGCGCTTTACGTGTAGGCCATAACGGTCTGGCTCGGTGTAAATGGCGACCGAGCGTATGTCCATTTCCGCGCAGGCTCGCACAATGCGGACGGCGATTTCGCCGCGATTGGCGATGAGTACTTTCTTCAACATCGGAGATTCCTCATTTCTTCGTCCCTAATGAAGGTAATAAAACCCGAATGACGCACTCGAAAAGATTAACGCTCTCGACTCTTTCGTAAAAATTGATATTATTTTGTTTAAGTATAAGTAATTCCTTATGAGTCGATTCAGAGGGCCCCCACGCCATGCCGTTAACCATTCAGAATCTTGCCAGTCGCCTGACTTTTCGCCAACTTCAGGTATTTAAGGCGGTTTACGATTTAAAAAACTATAGCAAGGCAGGGGAGTTGTTGGGATTAACGCAGCCGGCCATCAGCAGCCAGGTGCGACATCTGGAGCAGGCACTGGGGTTGCCGATGTTTGAGTACGTTGGGCGCAAGCTCTATTGCACCGCCGCCGGTGAGGAAATGGCTAAATGTGTGCGTTCGGTGTTTGCCGCCCTGGAGAAGATGCAGAACAATTTGGCGGCGCTGGAAGGGCAGGTGGCCGGGGAGTTACGGCTTGTCGCGGTGAATACGGCGCAATATGTGGTGCCTTATATGTTGGGGGCGTTTTTGCAGCTAAACCCGCAGGTCACCGTGTCAGTGTCGGTGGTGAACCGCGCAACGGCGCTGCAACGGCTGAATGACAACGCCGACGACCTGGTGATTATGGGTATGGTGCCGGCGGAGCGGCCACTGACGTCTTTGCCGTTTCTGGACAACGAGCTGGTGCCGGTGGTGCCCAAGGGCCATCCGTTACTTGGGCAAGCGAACGTCAACGCTCAGGCGTTTCTGGACAGCGGTTTACTGGTGCGGGAGAGCGGTTCGGGCAGCCGCCTGGCGCTGGAACTGTATTGTCAGAATCAACGTCTACGGGCGATTCCAAGTATGGAACTGGGCTCTAACGACGCGGTAAAGCATGCGGTGTTGGCTGGCCTGGGCGTGGCGGTTTTGCCGAAACTGGGGGTGCTGTCCGAGCTCGCCCTGGGCAGCTTGAGCATTGTGAATATTGCCGGGTTTCCGCTCAGGCGCAGCTGGTGCGTGGTGTATCCCCAAGCGCGCCACCCAACCCCGGCCATGCGGGCGTTTATTGATTATGTGCAGCAGAATATCCGTCGGTTTGAGCAGTTGTTCCTCAGGCGCTCCGGGCCATAGAAGCGCCTGAGGCGTCAATTCAGGCGTTGAGTTTTCTTTGCAGAATTTCGGTGAACAGGCGCGGGTTACCCTGGCCTTTTGAGGCTTTCATTAACGGCCCCATAAAACCGCCCATCAGCTTCTTTCGCTTTTTCTCGTCGGCTTCCTGGTACTGGGCGATCTGCTCGGGCATGCCTGCCAATACTTCATCCACAATGGCTTCCAGAGCGCCGGTGTCTGAAACCTGTTTCAGGCCTTGAGCTTCTATTATGGCGTCAGCCGCATTCTCTTTAGAGCCGCCGTCGCCATTCCACAGTGTTTCGAACACCTTTTTTGCGCCTGAGGACGACACCGTGTTGTCTGCGATGCGCGCGACAAGCTGGCCCAGTTGGGTGCCGCTTATTGGCGCCTGCGCTACAGTTTTGTTGTCTGTGTTCAGGCGCGCCAAGAACTCGCCTAGCACCCAGTTTGCGGCCAGCTTGGGGTCTTTGCAGTGAGCGGCGGTGTCTTCAAAAAATGCTGACAGGCGAGCGTCGTCGCTCAACAGGCTGGCGTCGTAGTCGTTCAGGCTATATTGCTCTTTGAAGCGTGCTTTGCGGGCATCCGGAAGTTCTGGCAACAGAGCGCGCGCACTTTCGATAAAGGCATCATCGATCACCACCGGCAGCAGATCAGGGCAGGGGAAGTAGCGGTAATCGTTGGCTTCTTCTTTGCTGCGCATAGAGCGCGATTCGTCGCGATCGCCGTTGTACAGACGGGTTTCCTGAATGATGCGACCACCGTCTTCCAGAATGTCCATCTGCCGTGCTACTTCATGGGCGACGGCCTGCTCCATAAAGCGGAAGGAGTTCAGGTTTTTGGTTTCGGTGCGGGTACCCAGGGTGTCAGAGCCTTTGGGCTTGAGTGAGATATTCACGTCAAAGCGCAGCGAGCCCTGGCTCATGTCGCCGTCACAGATGCCCAAGGACGACACCAGACTGTGCAGCTTTTTGGCGAAAGCGACGGCTTCTTCGGCGCTGTTCATATCCGGCTCGGTAACAATTTCGATCAGCGGAGTGCCGGCGCGGTTTAAGTCGATACCGGTCATGCCTTGAAAACCCTCATGAAGGGATTTGCCGGCATCTTCTTCCAGGTGTGCGTGGTGGATGCGAACGCGTTTGCTGCGGCCACCGGCTAAATCAACGTCCACGAAGCCTGGGCCCACAATAGGGTGGTCCAACTGCGTGGTCTGATAGCCTTTGGGCAAATCCGGGTAAAAGTAGTTTTTGCGGTCGAACACCGAGCGCCGGCCAATTTCGGCGTTTACCGCCAAGCCAAACATCACTGCGTAACGGAAGGCCTGTTCGTTGGGCACCGGCAAGGTGCCAGGCATGGCCAGATCAACTGCGCTGGCCTGGGTGTTGGGCTCGGCGCCGTAAGCGGTGCTAGAGCCGGAAAAAATCTTGGTTTTGGTGGCAAGCTGAGCGTGTATTTCCAACCCGATCACAATATCCCACTGCATAACGGTTCTCCTGATTCGGGTTTACTGGGGAAGTTTCTGGTGCCAGTCGGTAACTTGCTGGAACTGATGAGCTGCGTTCAACAGGCGGGCTTCTTCAAAGTAATTGCCGATTATCTGCAGGCCCACCGGCAAACCGCCGACAAAACCGGCCGGTACCGACATAGCCGGAACGCCCGCGAGATTTACCGCAATGGTAAATATGTCTTCCAGGTACATGGTCACCGGATCGCTGGTTTTCTCGCCCTGTATAAACGCCGGCGACGGCGACACCGGACTCATCAGCACGTCCACGTCTTTAAACGCATTGATGAAATCCTGTTGAATAAGACGACGTACTTTCTGCGCTTTTAAATAATAGGCGTCAAAGTAGCCGGCGGACAGGGCGTAGGTGCCGACTAATATGCGGCGCTTCACTTCGTTGCCAAAGCCTTCGGCACGGGTGCGGGTGTACAGGTCGTTCAGATCCTGCGGGTTGTCGCAGCGATAGCCGTAACGCACGCCGTCAAAGCGCGACAGGTTGGCGGAAGCCTCGGCCGGAGCGATGACGTAATAGGCGGCAATAGCCAGTTCGGCGTGGGGCAGGGACACTTCTTTCACTGTGGCGCCCAGCTTTTCGTATTCCTTCACCGCGTTGCGGACCTGCTGTTCCATGGCGGGATTGAGCTGGTCGGAGAAATACTCTTTCGGCAGGCCCACGCGCAGGCCTTTTAAAGGCTGGTTCAGAGTTACGGTGTAATCCTGCACGGCGCGATCAGCAGAGGTGGAGTCTTTCGGATCGAATCCGGCCATTACATTCAACATCAGCGCGTTGTCTTCGGCGGTGCGCGCCATGGTGCCGCCCTGATCCAGGCTAGAGGCGAAAGCGATCATGCCGTAGCGTGACACCCTGCCATAGGTGGGTTTCAAGCCGGTTACGCCACACAGCGCTGCCGGTTGGCGAATGGACCCGCCGGTGTCGGTGGCGGTGGCGGCCGGCACCAGGCGCGCGGCGATGGCCGCTGCAGAGCCACCTGAGGAGCCACCGGGCACGCGCCTCTCGCCCTTATTCAAGCCCCACGGGTTGGTCGCCGGGCCAAAAAAGCTGGATTCGGTAGACGAGCCCATGGCGAACTCGTCCATATTGGTTTTGCCCAGGCACACGGCGCCAGCAGCGCGAAAATTGGCCACGACCGTAGCGTCATAGGGCGGCACAAAATCAGCCAGCATTTTCGATCCGGCGGTCGTCGCCACGCCGTTGGTGCAGAAAATGTCTTTATGGGCAAAGGGTACGCCGGTCCAGACGCTGGCGTTGCCGGCCGCGCGCTGTTCGTCAGCGGCTTTGGCATCGGCCATGGCAAGGTCTTCGGTGACGGTTATAAAACTGTTGTACTGGTCGTCTTCTGCTTTGATGCGATCAAGGAACTCGCGGGTCAGTTCCACGCTTGAAATCTTGCCGCTTTCCAGTTCGCGGGAAAGCTCTGCTACGGATTTGTTATGCATGTTCAATCCTGATGGTGTGGTTCGTCAGATCACTCGATTCCCTTTATTCACTCAATTATTCACTCAATCACTCGGGGTACAAGATAGAGGCCGCCCTCGGTGGCGGGAGCCATGGCCTGGAAGGCTTCGCGCTGGTTGCTTTCGGTGACTTCGTCGGCGCGCAGGCGCTGTACCGCATCCAGTGGGTGGGCAAGAGGCTCTACGTTGTCAGTGTTGGCGGCGCTGAGTTGGTCAACCAGGCTGAGGATGTTGCTCAGGTCGTTTTCCAGTGCGGGTATCTGTTCGTCATCAAGACGGATACGGGCCAGTACGGCGACTTTTTCAATGTCTGCGCGGGAAATGGTCACGTTGACTCCGGTTCTTTGCATTTGATATTTCGACAGCGCCGTAATTCTTTACGGCGGAGTTTAGATCGGGTGGGCTTGGCAATAAGGCCGATATAGTAACAGATTCGTGGCCTGGCGGGAGAGGCGCGGCGGCCTTCTGAAGAAGGCGCCTCCTCGTCTTCGAGAGCTTGTGTCGAAACCTATTCAACTGGCCTGGCATCGTCCAGCAGGTCTTCGGAGGTGGCGTCGCCGCGCTCCTCGCGCACCTGCTTGGATATGTGAGTGTCCGGGGCTACATTGAGCGCTTCATCGGCTGGCGTCAGGGGTATGGCTGGTGGTGTGATTGGGCTGGTGTTCGTGGTTTTCGAATCTGCTTCTGAGTGCTCACCTGAGATTGTGGTTAACAAAGCCGCCGGAACCTGGTCGAAACGCAGGCGATAAATAGGCTCAGGCAATGTAAATCCTCGGGTTTCCAATGCGTTTTTGGCGGCGCGAATAGATAGGCTGCGGGCCTTACCGTAGTCGGAGTCGCGCTGGTCTATCCAGGCCATGAATTTGATCAGTATGTTGGAATCACCCACGGAGTCGATGATGCCGTGGGGTTCGGGGTCATTCAGTATCCAGTCCAGTTGTTGCAATGCGGTCAAGCCGGTTTGTATGGCCTGGGCGGGATCGTCTTCGGCGTCTACACCCAGCACGAATTCAAAACGGCGCTGGGGGTTGCGGCTGTAATTGAGGATAACGGCTTTAAATACGGTGGCGTTGGGGATGCGCAGGTGGTTGCCGTCAAGGGTCATCAGTACTGTTGAGCGTGATGTGAGGCGCACCACAACGCCTTCGTAGTCGTTAATGACCACGTGCTCTTGGGCGCGGAAGGGCTGGCGGATGCTGAGCATGATGCTGGAGATGTAGTTCTCCATGGAATCTTTGACCGCAAAACTGATGGCCAGGCCCAGAACGCCGGCGCTGCCCAATAGGGTGCCCATCAGGGCGGTGGCGCCAAGCACGTTGAGGGCCACTAGTAGGCCTAGAATAATGGTTAGCAGCCGCAAGGCATGACCTGCAAGCTCGGCCAGGAAGGGATTGTGGGTAAGCTTTGACCAAAGCCGTGTGTTGCCCGCCAGTCGATGCCCGGCGAAGGCAACAATGACAAAGATCGCGAAGGCGACCAAAAATAAAGGAAGCGCTCTTACCCAGCCGCGTAGGGTGTTTTGCAGCGAGTCCCACATGGGGTTCAGGTTGTCTTTCAGGTCCAGTGTGCGGACCACTTGATCGTCTACGGCTATTGCGCCGTCAATTCGGCCGGCCATTTGCAGGGCGCGTTGGGCCTGGGCTTCGTTTGCAACTTGCCCTGACACGGCTACAACGCCGCTGCTAACGCCGACTTCAAGTGATTCGAACTGTCGAATTTGGGCAAAAATACCGGCAATGCGCTGGGCAATAAGTGCGTCGCTGCCTTCGCCTGGTTCCAAGGCAATGATGGCCGCTGTAGGCGTTTCACCTTGCTCGGCCGCGACAGCAGGAAACGGACTAGCGGCAATAGCCAGCGCCAGAACAATCAACAGGCGCCAGACCATTGCCGCATTTACCGAGAGTGCTGGCGGCTTAATTGCTGGCATCCTTTGCTGCGCCTTCAATCGCACCACCGGCCGCTTCGATGTCTTGACCTACGCCCGCGGTGGTGTTGCAGCCGGACAAACCGCCGGCAAGCGCAAGAACCATCAATAAAATTGAGGCATTGATAATTTTCATGGTAAGTCTCCACTATTGCGGGTTGATCCGCCCAGCCAAGGCATTGGTGTTAGCTATTATCAATCTAATCAAAGTCTAATTGCTGACCTTCGTCAAACCGCAAGTCGCTCAAAACAGCATTTTGGCCCCGTAAATGCATGACGGTTTGTTCATGCTAGGGCAGGTCATTTGCATTTGCGAAGGCTGCGCCTTGCCTGTGCGGGGGGGCGCTGCTAAAGTTGCCGCATCTTTTCGCAGCCGCCACTCTCAGGTTGAAACTACACGAATGTTGATTAAAAGACTCCGAGGATTATTCTCCAGCGATCTGTCCATTGATTTGGGCACCGCAAACACTCTTATTTATGTGCGCGGTCGCGGCATTGTATTAAATGAGCCTTCCGTTGTAGCCATTCGTACCACTAATTCGCAGAAAACGGTGGCCGCTGTTGGCGCCGAAGCCAAGCGAATGCTGGGCCGCACCCCGGGCAATATAAGTGCCATTCGCCCGATGAAAGATGGCGTAATCGCTGACTTTGTGGTGACGGAAAAAATGCTTCAGCACTTTATTCATAAAGTGCATGAAAACAGCTTTATTACCCCCAGCCCTCGGGTATTGGTGTGTGTGCCCAGCAAATCCACTCAGGTGGAACGCAAGGCCATTCGCGAGTCGGCCATGGGTGCGGGTGCGCGCGAAGTGTTCCTGATAGAAGAGCCTATGGCGGCGGCCATCGGTGCCGGCCTTCCAGTGGAAGAAGCCAGCGGCTCGATGATTGTGGATATCGGCGGCGGCACCTCTGAAATTGCCATTATTTCTTTGAACGGTATTGTTTATGCCGATTCGGTGCGGGTAGGCGGTGACAAGTTTGATGAAGCTATTGTCACTTATGTGCGTCGTAACTACGGCAGCCTGATTGGTGAATCCACTGCGGAGCGCATCAAGCATGAAATTGGTTGCGCCTACGAAGGTTTGGAAGTTCGTGAAATTGACGTGCGTGGCCGCAATCTGGCTGAAGGTGTGCCGCGGGCGTTCACGCTCAACAGCGAAGAAATTCTAGATGCTCTGCAAGAGTCCCTGGCGCAAATTGTCCAGACCGTTAAAAGTGCTCTGGAGCAGTCGCCACCGGAACTGGCCTCTGATATTGCCGAACGCGGTATTGTGCTGACCGGCGGCGGCGCCCTGTTGCGCGGGCTGGACAAATTGATTAGCGAAGAAACCGGCCTGCCGGTGATCATCGCTGAAGACCCGCTGACCTGTGTCGCTCGTGGTGGTGGCAAAGCGTTGGAAGTGATTGATCGCGGCGGCATTGGAATGTTCTCCCAAGAGGGCTGATCCCGTGGGGAGAATAAGCTATTAAAACCATATTCGTGCAGGGACCGGTTCCGGGATTCCGGTTGCTGCTGGTTGTGGTGTTGGCGCTGGCGTTGATTGTTGCTGATGCCCGCTTCGACAAGCTGGGAGTGGTACGCAGCACGCTGGCCACGGGGCTGACGCCGGTCTACTGGCTGGGCAATGCGCCCACTCAATTTTCTGATTGGGTTGCCAGCCTGTTCGTCAACAAAGATGACCTCAAGCGTGACAACGACGAATTGCAGGCGCGGCTGCTAATTCTGGAACGTCGTGCTCTGAAATATGCCGCTCTGGCCTCTGAAAATAATGAACTGCGCCGCCTGATGAACTCCTCCGAAGTGCTCGACGACCGCGTTATAGTCAGCGAAGTTGTGAGCGTGTCGCCCGACCCGTTTTCCCATGAATTGGTCATCAATAAAGGCCGCAGCGACGGTGTTCACAAAGGTCAGGCCATACTGGACGCCGGCGGCCTGATGGGGCAGGTGATTCAGGTCAGCCAGATAACCGCGCGCGTTTTGTTGGTATCTGACAGCAGCCATGCGGTGCCGGTAGAAGTGGTGCGCAATGGCCTGCGGGCTATTCTGTTGGGCACCGGCAAAGCTAACAGTCTGGAACTGGTGCACGTTCCGGATACGGCCAACATTCGTGAAGGTGATCTACTGGTGAGTTCCGGCTTGGGCGGGCGCTTCCCCCGCGGCTATCCGGTCGCTGAAGTAAGCCGCATCAGCAAGGAACCTGGCGAGCCGTTTATCACTATTGAAGCCACACCCACCGCCAAGCTCAATCAGAGCCGTATGCTGTTGGTTGTGTTTCAAGCTCCTGTTCCCGATAACCAGCGGTCAGAAAATCAGCTTGAGCCTGCGCAAGACGGCAATCGTTTGCAGGAGGAACGCTGATGCTGTCGGTGATTAGCTACCCGGTGTTTGCTCTGTCGGTGCTGCTGGCGCTGACGCTGAGCATTGCTCCAGTGCCTTCTGGGTGGCTGGAGTTTCGCCCGGAATGGCTGGCGTTAATGGTGTTTTACTGGACGGTGCGTGCGCCGGCGCAATTTGGCGTTTTCCTCGCTGCCGCTCTGGGTCTGTTGCTGGACGTGCTGGAGTCAACGCCACTGGGTGTGAACGCCATGGCCATGGCGGTTGTGGCGTTTCTGGTTCTGACCGTACACCAGCGCCTGCGCATGTACCCATTGCCACAACAGTGCGCCATTGTGTTTCTGTTGGTGGGTATTAATCAGATGCTGGTGCACGTTATCAAACAGGCCCTGGGGGCCGACAATACCGGTTTCGGCTATTTGTGGCCGGCGCTAACCAGCGCGGTGATTTGGCCTTTTCTGAGCTTGTTGCTGGACAATATAAATCGCCGACTGGGCTAGGCCCGCACAAGAGGCAGTCAATGCAGACACTGATACTGGCTTCGGCTTCTCCGCGCCGCGCCGAATTATTGCAGCAAATTGGCGCACTCTTTGACGTGTGTCCTGCCGCTATTGATGAAACCCCTCGGCCCGCTGAGCCTGCCGCCGACTACGTTGAACGCATGGCGCGAGAAAAGGCGCTATTAGTGGCTGCCGCCGCGCAACCCGGTGCACTGGTATTGGGCTCGGACACCTCGGTGATAATGGACGGCGTCATTCTAGGGAAACCCGTTGACGCTGCGGATGCCAGGGCCACACTGGCGGCGTTGTCTGGGCGCGCACATCAGGTGCTCACCGCTGTAGTGCTGGCAAGCGCAGATGGTTGCCGTTCTTGCCTGGTCACCACCAACGTCAGTTTTTGCACTCTGACGGAGGCACAAATTGACGCCTACGTAGCCACCGGCGAGCCCATGGACAAAGCCGGTAGTTACGGCATTCAGGGCCTTGGCGGCATGTTTGTTGAACAATTGCAGGGAAGTTACAGCGCGGTGGTGGGTTTACCGCTTCAGGAAACCGCGGCATTGCTGAGCGCAGCAGGCTATCCTGTGTGGAACCAGTGGCCATGCAGTAAGGAGCGCCAATCATGAGTGAAGAAATTCTAATCAACGTAACACCGGTAGAAACCCGTGTTGCGCTGGTTGAAAACGGGATGTTGCAAGAAGCCTACATCGAACGCGCCAGCCGCAAAGGTATTGTCGGCAATATTTACAAAGGCAAAGTGGTGCGGGTGCTTCCAGGTATGGAAGCCGCGTTTGTTGATATCGGTCTTGAGCGTGCGGCCTTCATTCACGCGTCCGATGTGGTTACCAGTCAGCCCGGCAGTGACGACATTAGCGACGGACCCCGTGTGGTGCCAGATATTCGCACCCTGCTGCGCGAAGGCCAGTCGCTGGTGGTGCAGGTTACCAAAGATCCTATTGGCACCAAAGGCGCACGCCTGACCACCCAGCTTTCGATTCCTTCCCGCTATCTGGTTTTTATGCCGGGTGTTAACCATATTGGCATCTCCCAACGCATTGAAGATGATACCGAGCGTGCCCGGCTCAAGGCGATCGTGAATGAAGCCGCCTCAGAGCAGGCGTCTTCCGTAGCCATTCAGGGCGGTTATATTATTCGCACCGCTGCAGAAGCTGCCAGCGAAGAAGACCTGACCGCCGACATGAAATATTTGCACCGGCTTGGCCAGTCTATTAACGAGCGCATGGACAAAGTTCAGGCGCCAGCGGTGATTTATCAGGATCTGCCGCTGTTTATTCGCACCATTCGCGATCTGATTCGTCCTCAGACTGAAAAAGTGCGCATCGATAGCCGTGAAAGCCATCAGCGGGTGATGGAATTTGTGCACGAGTTCGTTAGCGAGTTTGCCGACAAAGTGGAGTATTACCCAGGTGAGCGCCCGATTTTCGATCTGTATTCGGTAGAAGATGAAATCCAGAAGGCTCTTAGCCGCAAAGTGCAGCTAAAATCCGGCGGCTATGTGATTATTGACCAAACCGAAGCGATGACCACGATCGATATCAATACCGGGGCATTTGTTGGTCACCGCAATCTTGAAGAAACGATTTTTAAAACCAATCTTGAAGCGGCTCGTGCCATCAGCCGCCAGCTGCGCCTGCGTAATCTGGGCGGCATTATAATTATCGACTTTATCGATATGGAAGACGCCGAACACAAACGCCAGGTGCACCGCATGCTGGAGAAAATGCTGGAACGGGACCACGCCAAAACCAAAATTACCGGGGTATCCGAACTGGGCCTGGTGGAAATGACCCGCAAGCGCACCACCGAATCCCTGGGCCAAGTGCTGTGTGAGCCCTGCCCGATTTGCGACGGTCGTGGCTTTCTGAAAACGGGTGAAACGGTGTGTTATGAGATTTTTCGCGAAATATTGCGGGTGAATCGCGCGTATGACACCGAAAGCTATCTGGTAATGGCGTCGCAAAGCGTTGTCGACCTGTTGGTTGATGAAGAGTCGGATAATGTGGCCGATCTGGAAACCTTCATCTGCAAAACCATTCGCTTTCAAGTCGAACCTTTCTACAGCCAGGAGCAGTACGATGTTGTGCTGTTGTAAGCTTGCTGTTGGCAACCGGCGTTTGGAGTAATACTCGGTGTCAAAGCAGGAATCTCCGCCCCCGGCCCCGAATTCCCTGCCGCTGCGCTGGTTAGCGCGTTTGTCTGCGCTGGTATGGTGGCTGGCGCTGGCTTTGTTGCTGCTGTTAGCTCTTTATGCCGGTTTGGGGCGCCAGTTGACCGCGGACATGAACCAGTACCGCGATACCTTGCAGACCCAGCTTTCGGAACAGCTGGGTGACACAGTTAGCATTGGTGAGTTGTCGGCGCGTTGGTATTGGCTCAACCCGGAGTTCAGCGCAAAAGATGTGATGGTCACAGAGACCGGCCTGGACGAGCCTTTGGCCTACCTGAGACATCTGCGAATGCGCGTGGATTTTCTGGCCTCGGTGTTGCGTTTGCGCCTGGTGCTGGAAAAGTTCGAGGCTGACGGCCTGGATCTGGCCCTGCGCCAGAAAGCGGCTGGGCAGGTGGTTCTTGCCGGCAGCGGTCTTGAGGTCAGCGACAATTCGTTGCTGCGCTTGGTCGCTTTGGCCGAACGCTGGCTTTCAAAACCTTTTGTCCGCATCACACGCATACAGCTGGCTGTTACCGACAGCAGTGGCAACTTGCGTCAACTGGACATTCCGCAACTTGATCTGCTTTATCAGCGCGGTCTTTTCCGCGCCTCCGGCCGTGCTATGCAAGCCGGCACCAATCAGCAATTGGCCAGTTTTCGCTTGGTAGGCCGGAGCTTTTTGTTGGGTCAGTTCACCGGCCAACTTTACGTAGACGTTGCTTCCGGGCGCCTGTTTGATGGTCTGATCGACGACTATCGCTGGCGTGATATGCGGGTGGAAGGCTTTGATGTGGGCGGCCAGGCCTGGCTCAGCTTTCGTGACGGCCAGTTGGAGCAGGTCAACGGGACCTTGCGTACCCCCTATTTACAATTGGGGGTTGGTGCTATGTCGCTGGCTCCGTTGGAAGACATTCGCGCCCGTTTTGGATGGCGCCGCGACGAGCAAACGCCTGGTGGCATCGGTGAATGGCACTTGCGGCAGCTGCAATGGCGTTGGAACGGCGATCAGGTGTCGCCATTCAGTGCACGGCTGACAACGCTGCCCAACAGCTCTGCCGAGGCCGGTACTGATTCCGCTGGCGTAAGATTCGTGGCTGAGGCGCTCCCGCTGCGGCCATTGCGCCGGCTTGTGGCGGCATTGCCGTTATTGCCGCAGCTTGCCCAGGCAGCGTTGGACGACTACAAACCCGCAGGTTTTTTGGACGCTATGCGGCTAGACATACCCCATGCGGCCCCAGCCGATTTTCAGCTCAGCGCCCGGCTGCGGGATGTTAAAGTTAACGCACACAACGGTGCGCCGGCTGCCAGCTCTGTGCAGGGGCATATCTACGTTGACCGCCGTGGCGGCTATGTGGATACCTATGCCGCAGAGCAGCCGGTAGAAATTGAATTTCCTGAACTGTTTTCGGCACGCTGGCAGTTTCCCCGCTTCAAAGCCCTGGTAGCCTGGCAGATTGACGGTGCTCTTATACGGGTGTTCTCTGAGGATATGCGCCTGGGTATGGGTGAGCAGACCGAGTTGGTTGGCGGTTTTGATCTGCGCCTGGACCAGCACGGCGACGATAATTTGGGTTTGCAGGTACAGATTGAGAACGGTGATGCCGCAATGATTGCGGACCTGGTGCCAGAGTACGCCGTGGCACCGGAGCTTTACAGATGGTTGACCACCGCCATTGAGGCCGGCCTAATTTCCTCTGGCGCTTATTACGGCCACGGCCAGATTGGCGCCGACGCGCCACCGGAGTCGTTTATGTCGGCTATGTGGTACCAGTTTGAAGAAGCCATTCTGCGCTATGACTCACAGTGGCCGGCAGTGACCGACGCCCGCGGCCGGGTGGAAGTTCACAACGGCTCGGCGGTGGTCAGCGTAGAACAGGCAAATAGTGGTGGTTTGCAACTGCGGCCGAGCACGGTGCGGTTGGTTACTGATAACGAAAGCCCCGTGGTGAGCGTTAACACAGCGGCTCAAGTGCCCGCGCAAGCCATCGACTTCTGGATGAAGAACAGCCCACTCGGCGAGGTTGCCGGCGACGGTTTAAGCCAGATTTCGCTTACCGGCAGTGCGGATTTACAGCTGGCTTTGCGCTTACCCTTAAATCAGCCCCGGCAATTTTCAGTGGATGCCCTCGTGGCGGCCAACGATGTTGATTTGCAACATCTGCCTTCAGGCCTGAAATGGATGCAGATTCGCGGGCAGGCCCGGTATCGCAGCGAGCAGGGCTTTAGTGGCGCACCAATGCAGGGCATTTTCCAAGGCCAGCCTGTCACCATAGGCTTGGGTATTAACGAACAGGACGGGTTAACCGTCACCCAGATTGGCCAGTTGGATGCCGAAGCCCTTAGGCAATTAGCAGATGTGGCCGCTGATGCCAGTTACGGCATCAGCGGAGGGTTAACCTACAGCGCCGATCTGGTTCTGATGGCGGCAAGCCCGCCCGAGCTGGAGTTGTATTCAGACTTACGGGGGCTGGCTATAGACTGGCCCGGGTCTCTCGAAAAAGCGATGACCGAGACCGCACCTTTACGCCTGACTCTGGATTCGTCGGTAAAAGACGGTGTGGCATTTGGAGTGAATTGGGAAAATCGGGGCCATGGCTATGTGCGTACACTGGACACCGGGTTTGATGCCCGCGTGGATTATCTTCAGCTGGGTAGCAGTCGATTAAGTGATATAAATATCAGTGCTCTGGACCTGGATAAACAATGGACCGTGCGATTGGACTCAGACCTGGTCAGCGGACGCATAGAGGTTCCGAACGACGGTTCTGAGCTGACGGTGGATTTACAACACCTGAACTTGCCCCGTAACGATTCGCAGGAGCCAGCACCTACTGCAGCGGCGAACCTGCGCGATAGTGTTGACTCAGGCGCCGCGGCCGAACTGCGGCCCCAAGACTGGCCTTCCGCAAATGTTCGCATAGCTCGGCTCGCCCTGGCCGGCGAGCCGCTGGGGCAATGGTCATTCTTGCTGCGCTCCCAGGCTGGTGGTGTAAACATCGGCTCCATTGAGGGCAAACTGGATTCCTTGGCGCTGGCGGGTGAACTCAACTGGCTGTTGCAAGGGCAAAATCAGGTTAGCCGTTTTAAAGGTAGCGTCACGGGGGGCCAACTGGCTGAACTTGGAGGGTTGTTTGGTGCGGATATACCTCTTGAGAACCTTGCGACCAATATTGAACTGGCGCTGGAATGGCCAGGTCGCCCGGATCAGTTCGGGCTCAAGCAGCTGAGCGGCAATATCAGCATGACCCTGGAAGACGGTGTGATTCTGCAACAGAACAGCAGTGCCCAGCTGTTTCGCGTGTTCAACCTGCTGAACACCGACACCCTGTGGCGCAGGCTGCAGTTGGATTTCTCCGACTTGTATGAACGCGGCGTGGCGTTTGATGCGCTTTCTGGCAAGGCGCAGATTGCTAATGGGCTGTTAACCCTGGACCCCGAACTGCAAATTGTGGGTCCCTCCGGTGCTTTTAAATTAAGCGGCACCACCGATATGGCCGCTGAGAGCCTGGACATGCGGTTGGTCGTGGTGGTGCCTTTAACTCAGAATTTGCCTTTGGCAGCGTTGCTAATGGGGGCAGGAGCACCCATTGGCGGTGCTCTTTTTGTACTGGATAAAATACTGGGCGATCCGTTAAGCAAGCTGACCAGTGCCAGTTATAAAGTGTCTGGAACTTGGGACGATCCCAAAACCAACTTGCAGGGTGTGTTCGGCGCAGGTAACTGAACCCCGCTGCGGTTCGAGTTCATAATCGCGTTGGTCATGGGCACAGGAGTAAGGTGCCTATGAGTAACAATTACGTTATGCGGCGGTAACAATTAAGGAGTTTGGTGATGACACAGCAATCCTCGGCGCTTGTGGCGGCCCTGCAAATGGTCAGTGGGCACCAGCTTCAGGATAACTTGAATGCTGCCGCCGCACTTTTACAGCAGGCTGCGGAGGCGGGCGTAAAGGTGGCCGTGCTGCCGGAAAACTTCGCAGTGCTGGCCAGCGACCAAATGCTTCCCTGCGGGCAGCAGGAGGCCGGTAGCGAAAGCATTATTCGAACTTTTCTGGCACAACAGGCGAAAACCCTGAAGCTTTGGATTGTGGGCGGTTCATTGCCGTTGGCTCTGCGCCCGGATGGCTCGGTCATTGCTGACCGGGTGCGAGCCAGTTGCCTGGTGTTCAATGATCTGGGCGACGAAGTGGCGCGTTATGACAAAATCCACCTGTTTGATGCCCAAGTGGACGATGCCCACGGCCAATACCGTGAGTCGGATACCTTCGAAGCGGGAGATCAGGTGATTACTGTGGACACGCCAGCCGGGCGCCTGGGGCTGGCGGTTTGCTACGACCTGCGCTTTCCGGAGCTGTTCCGCGCGCTGCGTGACAAAGGCGCTGACTGGGTATGCCTGCCCAGTGCCTTTACCTGGAAAACCGGAAATGCCCACTGGCACGCGCTGATTCGGGCGCGCGCCATTGAAAACCAGCTATACGTGGTAGCTGCCGGGCAGGGTGGGCACAACAGCAGTCAGCGCCGCACCTACGGCCACAGTCTGATCTGCGACCCTTGGGGCAGTGTGCTGGCTGAGGTTAACGAGGACGGCCCCGGTATAGTGACCGCAGCGTTGGACAAACATTGGCTGGATCAGCTGCGCCAGCAAATGCCGGTATGGAGTCATCGCCGCCTGTAGCGGCCACTGCGTAAGCACGCAAAACGCTTTTGGCTGGCCTACATTTGCTCGTTGGCGTCAATGCACTCGCGCAGGTAGCGGAACAGTTTTCGGCCGTGGCCGGCGCTTTGCGGTTTCTGCACTTCATTGCGGGCATTGCGTGCCAAATTGCGCAAATGCTGGATATCCGCACCCGGGCAGTGGCTTAAAAACTCACCAACAATACTGTCGCCCTCGGTGATGATACGGTCGCGCCAGCGCTCAGCCAGGTGATGGCGGCGGGTGTGCTCTACACTGCCCGCAGAGAACGCGGTGATAGCGGCCTGCAGGGCCTCGGGGTCGGGCTCCTGACGGATGATCTTGCCAATGTATTGCAAATGGCGGCGCTTGGCTTCGTTTTGGCGGATGCGGACCGATTCGTCGATGGCGCGGCGCAGCGTGTCGCTGATTTGCAGGCTGTCGAGCTGTTCATGGCTGAGCTCCTGCATTTGTTTGCCAAGGCCTTGCAGCGCGTGCATCTCGCGCTTGACCTGAGACTTGCTGGGGCCGTCGTATTCAAACTCTTCTTCGTTATGATCAATCATGAAATTACCGGTTACTTAGGTGTAAAAAGCTATTTAGATGTAAAAATCTGTTTAGATTTAAAAAGCATCTAGATGTAAAAGGTTCAAGCATAAAAAAGAGTCGCGAGGCCAAGAAAGGACACAAACCCGACAACATCGGTGACGGTGGTCAGAATCACACCGCCGGCCAGCGCCGGATCAATATTACGCGACTTCAGAAACAACGGTAACACGGTGCCTACCAAGGCTGCAGCGACAAGATTGATTACCAGCGCCGCGGCAATGATCGCGCCCAGCATAATATCCTTGAACCACAGGGTAGCCGCGCCGGCCACCACCAAAGCCCACAACACGCCATTCATTGCACTCACCAGAAACTCGCGGTTTAACAACCAGCCTACATTGGCGCTGCTGATCTGGCCAACGGCCATACCGCGGATGACCAGTGTCAGGGTCTGGCTGCCGGCAATGCCGCCCATACTGGCCACAATGGGCATCAGCACCGCCAGTGCCACCACCTTGGTGATGGTCTCTTCAAACAGACCGATCACTCCAGAGGCGATGAACGCGGTCATCAGATTAATACCCAGCCAAACCGCGCGCCTGCGTGAGGTTTTCCAAACCGGTGCAAAGGTGTCTTCGTCATCATCCAGGCCCGCCATCCGCATCAGTGAGTGATCGGCATCTTCGCGGATAACATCGACCACGTCATCGATGGTGATGCGGCCCAGCAGTTTGCCATTTTCCGCTACCACCGGCGCCGAGATCAGGTCATAGCGCTCAAACAGGATGGCAACCTTGGTATCTGACAAAGTGACAGGGATGGGCTCAATATCAGTGTCCATCACTTCACGCACGGTGGCGGCAGGATTCGATACCAGCAAGGAAGTAACCGGCAGCATGCCGATAAATTCATCGCGACGGCTGACCACAATCAGGCTGTCGGTCATAGAGGGCAGGGTGCGGTGGCGGCGCAGATAGCGCAGCACCACGTCAATGCTGATGTCCGGGCGCACCGTAATGGTGTCGGTGTTCATCAAACCGCCGGCGGTGTCTTCGGGGTACGACAGTACCTCTTCCACCCGCTGGCGGTCTTGTTCGTCCATGGTGTTCAGAACTTCCTGAATCACCGTGTCGGGGAGCTGCTGAAGCAAGTCGGCCAGATCGTCCGACTCAAAGTCTTCAATCAGGTCAGCCAGCTCCTGAGCGTTGAATTTGCTTAGGAAATCGCCCCGGATGTCTTCATTTAGATACTGAAGAACTTCGCCTTCAAGCTGTTTGTCGACCAGATTCCACAGCAGCGCCCGTTGCCGCGGAGGCGATGATTCCAGCAAGTGAGCGATATCACTGGGGCTGAGGCCGCCATTGAGGATGCGTGCCACTTGTTTCAGGGCACCACTGTCCAGCGCTTCTCCTAACGAGCGAAGACGCTGGCGTGCCTGGCTTTTTTCCAGAATATCGGTCATGGCTCATCCGCTGTCAGAAAACGGCTGTATTATAGCGAACTTGCGGGCACTGCGTGAGCGACTATTCGCCCTCGCCAAAGTAATCGTTGATCAGTTCTGTCAACGCGATGATGGCCTGTTGCTCGTCGTCACCGTCGGCAATCAGTTCAACTTCCGTGCCCTGGCTGGCGGCCAGCATCATCACCTGCATGATGTTTTTGGCATCCACTTCACGGCCTTTTCCGGCGATTCTGACTTTGCTTTGGTGAGCAGACGCTGTAGCCACCAGTTTGGCCGTTGCGCGGGCGTGCAGACCCAGTTTGTTGATGATAAAAAGCTGGCGTCGGATCATGGTTGAATCAGGCGTCCTGTACGGTGTTCAGGTGCAGTAATTCGGAGTGACGTACTTGCACGTTGTTGCTGTGCTGGCGGAAGTGGGCGCCCATTTGCTCGCAGACATAAACCGAGCGATGCTGGCCGCCGGTACAGCCAATGGAAATGGTCATGTAGCTGCGGTTGCTGTCGGAAAATGCTGGTAGCCACGAGGTCAGAAAAGCGATGATTTCCTGCACCATTTTTGCGCTCATGGGTTCGTTCTCCAAAAAATCGATCACCGGTTGGTCCATGCCGGTAAACTTGCGCAGAGAGGTGTCCCAGTGGGGATTAGGCAGGCAACGCACGTCAAATACGTAGTCTGAATCAACCGGTACGCCGTGCTTGAAACCGAAAGACTGGAACAGCAGCGCCAGTTCCTGGTCTTTGCGGCCGACCACCCGCTGTTTGACCATGTCCCGCAAATCATACATGCCCATGCCAGTGGTGTTTATGTAAAGGTCAGCCAGATTCGACAAGGGTTCCAGCAGTTTTTTTTCTGAGCTAATGGCTTCGCGCAATGACGTGTGATCGTCGCTCAGTGGGTGCTTGCGTCGGGTAGCATGAAAGCGTTGCAGCAGAGATTGCTCGTCGGCGTCTAAAAATATGATTTCAGTGCTGACGCCGGTGTCCTTCAGGCGTCCGTGAATATCTTCGAAATTGGCCAGTTCACCGGACAGGTTGCGCGCGTCTATACTCACCGCCATTTTGTGCAGGCGGCCGGCAGGCTCTTGTGCGGCAGCTTCTTTGGTCAGCGGGAACAGAAGGCCAATGGGTAAGTTGTCGATGCAGTAGAAACCCAGATCTTCAAGAACGTGCAACGCGGTACTTTTACCCGATCCGGAGCGGCCGCTAACAATAATCAGTTTCATCGTTAATACCCCTTTGAGTGCGAACGGTCGAAGTGGATCCGGTCAAGACAGATTAGCGTCCCGAGGTCATACGTTGAAATAGGGTAATGGCATCTTCCGACTGGCGCAGACGGTCACAAA
This sequence comes from Marinobacter sp. M1C, assembly GCF_023314135.1. Lineage (NCBI taxonomy): Bacteria > Pseudomonadati > Pseudomonadota > Gammaproteobacteria > Pseudomonadales > Marinobacteraceae > Marinobacter > Marinobacter sp. M1C. Next base: position 3,137,429 of record NZ_CP092289.1, on the reverse strand, counting down.
AAGCCCGGTCGTTGAATTTTTCTGCAAGCTGGCTAAGCAGCTCAAGATGCTCGCTGGTGGCTTCTTTTGGCACAACCAGAGCAAAAACTAAATCCACCGGCTGGTTGTCAATGGCATCGAAGTCCACGCTTTCGCTGAGGGTGATGAGAAGGCCAATAACGTGCTCCAGGCCTTCCAGGCGGCAGTGGGGAATAGCGATGCCTTGGCCGATTCCGGTAGACCCCAGGCGCTCGCGGGCAATCAGATTGCTGAATATCTGAGTGTTGCCCAAGGTGGCGTTATGCAGGTGAATTTGCTCTGCAATAAACTCAAGAACCCTTTTCTTGCTGGACGCTGGCACGTTACAAAGTGTCAGTTCCGGGGCAAGGATGGTTTCTATAGTCAGGGATGTCTCGCTCATGGGTCGACGGTACTTCCATTAAAAAAAAGGCTGCGGCATGGTGCCATGCCGCAGCGCGTGAAGCGTTTACGCGTTGTATCCGGTGTTAGTTACCATGCATCCGGGATACTTGCTTTTCTTTGTACTTGAGGATCTGGCGGTCCAGTTTGTCCACCAGAGCGTCAATCGCTGCGTACATGTCTTCATTTTCGGCCTTAGCGTGCAATTCGCCACCGCTTATATTTACGGTAGCTTCGGCTATCTGGCGCAATTTTTCCACCTGCAGAGTCACATTGGTGTTACTAATCTGGTCGAAGTGGCGCTCCAAGCGCTGGAACTTTTCGTTCACGTACTCTTTGAGTGCTTCGGTCAGTTCGACATGATGGCCAGAAATATTGAGTTGCATAGGCTTCTCCTGCTATTGCATCGGTGTTGTTACATTGGTGCTGCTACACCAGTCGCTTTCTTTCGTTCGATGGAGGTATTTGTAGTGCCTCCCGGTATTTGGCCACGGTACGCCGTGCCACTTGGATTCCCTGTTCCCCAAGCATGGCGGCAATCTTGCTGTCGCTCAACGGTTTTTTGGAGGTTTCAACGGCTATCAGTTTTTTTATCATGGCGCGGATGGCAGTTGAAGAACATTCTCCGCCAGCATCGGTGCTGACATGGCTGGAGAAAAAATATTTGAGTTCAAAAATGCCGCGAGGTGTATGCATGAATTTCTGGGTGGTTACCCGGGAGATGGTAGATTCATGCATTTCTACGGCTTGGGCGATTTCCGAGAGGATCAACGGCTTCATGGCTTCTTCCCCCTGGTCTAGAAAACCCTGTTGATATTCCACAATACGGGTAGCCACTTTTAGCAGCGTTTCGTTGCGACTTTGCAGGCTTTTAATGAACCATTTAGCCTCTTGCAACTGATCGCGCATGTAGGTGTTATCAGCGCTGCTATCAGCGCGCTTTATCAATGAAGCATAGCTGGCATTGACGCGAATGCGCGGTGCAATTTCTGGGTTCAGCTCTACCCGCCAGCGCTCGTTGCGCTTGTACACAATCACGTCTGGAATCACGTAGTCCGGTTCGGTTCGGTCAATCACATCGCCGGGGCGCGGGTTCAGGCTGGTAATCAGCGCCAGTACGTGTTTTAGCTGATCTTCTTTTAAGCGGCTACGACGCAGCAGTTGGGCGTAGTCACGGTTGCCCAGCAGGCTGATGTAGTGGGTGATGACCATGCGCGCCTGAGAAACCCAAGGGGTGTCTGGTGACATCTGGTTCAGTTGGATTAGCAGGCATTCCTGCAAGTTGCGGCCAAACACACCGGGTGGGTCAAAAAACTGTAGGCGTCTTAGTACCGCTTCAAGTTCATCCAGTTCCAGCGGGTCGTCGTCTTGTTCGTCCTGCAGGCCGGTATAAATCTCGGCCAGCGAGCTGGTCAGGTAGCCGCGCTCGTCAACGGCGTCCATCAGGGCGTGAGCAACGGCGCGGTCGCGGTCCGTCATGGTGGTCAGGTTAAGCTGCCACTCCAGGTGATCGCGCAGGGTTTCAGCGGGCGAGTTGCGAGTTTCAAAATCGTAGTCGTTATCGTCGCCATTGCTGCTGGCCGGTGCCGGCGCCGATTGGTATACGTCGTCCCAAGCCGTATCCACTGGTAGGTCGTCTGGCAGGGTATCGGGGATTTCGTTTTCGCTGGCCCAGTCGGGACCATTTTCGTTTTCGTCCCAGTCTTTGCTGGTGTCCACCGAGGCATCTGTTGCGCTGGAGTCCGTATTTTGATCGCTGTTGGTGTCAGCGTGCGTGGATTCCTCATCGCCGTGATCGTCGTCTTCCGGTGCTTCCAACATGGGGTTGGATTCCAGTGCCTGCTGAATTTCCTGTTGCAAGTCGAGGGTAGAAAGCTGTAGCAGGCGAATCGCCTGCTGGAGCTGGGGCGTCATGGTCAGGCTCTGGCCCAGCTTGAGCTGCAAAGAAGCTTTCATCACCATTCTTGGGAATCCATTACTCGATCGGTTGGCGCGTGGCAGCCACCGAAAAAAGGTTGGCTAACCGGGGTTTGCGTTCACAAGCAAATTCTCTGCCGAGTCTACTAGAGTTCGCCGGGGAATCAACCGATTCACCTTTGGCGATGTCATCGCATGCCCACTTTTAAGGTTTATTACAGCCGGAATTCGTTGCCCAGGTAGACCTCTTTGACCTGTTGATTGGCAAAGATTTCGGCGGAGCTGCCGGAGGCAATAATATGGCCCCCGGATACAATGTAGGCGTTTTCGCAGATGTCCAGGGTGTCGCGCACGTTGTGGTCGGTGATCAGTACGCCTATGCCTTTGTCGCGTAGGTGGCGAATGATTTGCTTGATGTCGCTAACCGAGATTGGGTCCACCCCGGCGAAGGGTTCGTCCAGCAGAATAAAAGCGGGCTCCATAGCCAGTGCGCGAGCAATTTCTACCCGGCGGCGCTCGCCCCCAGACAAGGCCATACCCATACTGTCGCGGATGTGATTGATGTGAAACTCGGCTAGCAATTCCTCTAACTTCGCTTCGCGTTCCGCCCGTTTCATATTTTTACGGGTTTCCAGAATGGCAATGATATTGTCGCGCACGGTGAGCTTGCGAAACACCGAGGCTTCCTGGGGTAGGTAGCCAATGCCTTTGCGGGCACGGCCGTGCATGGGCAGCGGGGTGATGTCCTGGTTATCAATCGTAATGCGGCCGTGGTCAGCCTGCACCAACCCGACAATCATATAAAAGCAGGTGGTTTTGCCAGCACCGTTAGGGCCTAGCAGTCCGACGATTTCGCCGCTGCGAATTTCCAGCGACACGTCAATCACCACTTTTTTCTGTTTGTAGCTTTTTGCCAGATTACTGGCTCTGAGAACGGCCATCGGATTCCTGTGTGCTGCGCGGCTGGATCGTCATTTCTACCCGGCCTGACCCGGAGCCTGCTTCGGTGCTGCCTTGGGCAGTGACGACGCGGTTCACGGTGTCGTAAAGAATCAGTTCACCGCGAAAAATATTGCCAGTTTGCATGATCACTGCGTCGCGTTCAAAGGTCAGCTGCTTCTCGGCAGCAGACCAGGTTATGGTGAGGGCTTTTGCGTCGGTTTCCCCTTTTCCGTTGGCCGTGGGCTGAACGTAGTGGGCCGGGGTGCCGGTGGCTTTAATGCGGTTAAGCCCATTTATGTCGCGGTAGAGCACCACCTCTTGAGCAAACAGCTTGGTGTCGCCTTGCACCAGTTCAACATCGCCGGTGTAGGTTGCAACGCCTTTGGCATCGTCAAGCCGCGCTGAATTGGCGGCCACGTTGATGGGGATATTGGAATCAAGATCAAAGGCCAGGCCTGGCGTGCTGACGAGTAAGCCTGCCAGCCCGAAGCTCACGCCCAGCCTCTTGCCCAGGCCTCGTGCGCGGCGCCAAAAGAGTGTATTACCTTCAGTTACCAGTTTCATAGCGTCCTTCCACCTGGGAATCAAGTTCCAGAATACGTTCATTGAGCCAGGCTTTCATGCCCGTGGCGTTGGTAGTGCCGGTGGCGTCAACGATTTCGACGGGGGCATCGGTGTACGCCATATTGGTGCGGTTATCCAGCGTCAATCTGGTCGTGCTCAAGGTGGCGCTGCGCTCACCAATCTGTCGAACAATGCGCACATCACCTTCAAGCTCCAGCTGGCTGTTGCCGTCGAGCAGTTTGCCGTGTTTGGCGGTAAGCTGCCAGGGTTCTGAGCCGGGCTCGCCTTGGATCGTGGCTTGTGGTTCGGCCATGATGGCGTATCCGTTGGCCTCGAACTGTTCAATGCGAGGGCTGACAAACTGGATTTTGATGGTGCCTTGTTCGTCGTAGGAAGTGTACAGGGCGTCCACCACAAAGCTGTCGGGCTCGCTGTCACCGCGCAGTTCGCTATCTTGCGTTGGCATGGGTACTTCGCTGTCGCTGTGCCACAGCAGTGCAGCGGCGGCAATAAACGTGGCCAGAAGGGCAATCGTTTGCCACCTGGGGCGTTGTTCCGGTAACAGCGTAACAAGCAGGCCGCCGCCTTTACCTAAGGTCATGGTGCGCTTTCCGCGCCGCGGGCAGGTTTAAGATAGGGTTCAAGGTAGGGCGCTAGGGCCGTGTCGAGCTTGCCTTGGGAAGCGAGAATCAGGTCGCAGGCCTCGCGCACCGCGCCATCACCGCCGCGACTGCGGGTGCAGTAATCGGCGTGCTCCTGCAGCAGCCAATAGCTGTTGGGCACGGTAATGCCAAGGCCGGCGTAGCGAAGCGCTGGCAAATCCGGCAAATCGTCACCCATATACGCAATATCACTGGCCGGGATGCCCAGCAGATCGACAATCTCCAGCAGTGCAGTGCGTTTGTCTTCGCGGCCCTGCAACAAGTGCGGAATACCCAGGTCAGTCATGCGTTTTTCGGTCAGTGGTGAACGCCTTCCGGTAATGACTGCGACCGTAATGCCTGCGGCCATCAGCTGTTTGAGTCCGAGCCCGTCGAGAATATTGAAGGCTTTTAGCTCGTCACCGCTGGCACTGAAGTAAACTTTTCCATCGCTCATGATGCCATCCACATCCAGTGCAATCAGGCGAATATTGGCTGCTTTGGCGAGCACGCTGGCCGGCCATTGCGGCCGGCAATCAGGGGCATCCACAACAGGAGTGTCCATTAAATGACTCCCGCACGCAGCAGGTCGTGCATATTCAGGGCCCCCACCAGCTCACCGTGCTCACCGACGACTGGCAGTGCGCTAATCTTCATTTCTTCCATGATATTCAGAGCTTCTGCTGCCAGTTGCTCGGCGCGGATGGTTTTGCCATTACGGGTCATCAGTTGCTCTATGGCGGTGGTGTGTACGTCTACGTTTTTATCCAGGCTGCGGCGCAGGTCGCCGTCAGTGAATACACCTATCAAGGCGCCGTTGCTGTCCACGACAGTGGTCATGCCCAGACCCTTGCGGGAAATTTCCAGCAGCGCACCGCTAAGGGTCGTACCTTCACTGACTACCGGAACGCTGTCGCCACTGTGCATGATGTCCAGCACTCGCAGCAGCAGACGGCGGCCAAGGCGCCCCCCAGGGTGCGAAAACGCAAAGTCTTCGGCGCTAAAGCCTCTTGCTTCCAATAAGGCAACTGCTAAAGCATCGCCCATCACCAATGTGGCGGTCGTACTGGATGTGGGTGCCAGGCCTAAAGGGCAGGCTTCTTTCAATACACTAACGTCCAGATTGGCCAATGCTTCCTGTGCCAGCACCGATTGCGGATTACCGGTCATACTGATCAGCGGTGTGCCCATGCGCTTTAGCAATGGCAGCAGGGTAACCACTTCGTTGGTATTGCCGCTGTTGGAGATGGCGATCACCACGTCCTGGCTGGTAATCATGCCCAGATCACCATGGCTGGCCTCACCGGGATGAACAAAAAAAGCCGGTGTGCCGGTACTGGCCAGAGTCGCAGCAATTTTGTTGCCGATATGGCCAGATTTGCCCATACCGGTCACCACTACACGGCCACGGCAAGCCATAAGTGCCTGGCAGGCGCTTGTGAATGATTCACCAATACGCTGTTCAAGGCTGGCAATGGCATCGCGCTCGATGCGGATGGTGTTGAGCGCGGATTCTCGGAAATCCTTTGGCACTGGGTCTGTCATCCTGTTCCTGCTCTTTAGTTCTAATTCGGCTGATGGCCGAGATTTCGCCGCTTGGGCTGTCATGAAACAGAGTATAACATTGGGCAGGCGTGGGCTGTCTTTGAATGGGTCAAAACCCGGCTGCGGCCAGTTCGCAAGGTTACATTTTAGCCATAGCGGATTGAGCTTGAGTGCATCTTGGCATAATGTAGCGGCTCTTTTAAGGGGTGGGTTATGGCAGAAGCTGCTTATATTTCCTTGGAAAACGTGGTTTTTTCGCGGTCTGGGCGGCGTATTTTTGATGGCCTCAGCTTGCAAATTCCTCGTGGCAAGATCACTGCGATCATGGGTCCTAGTGGCACCGGGAAAACAACATTGTTGCGTTTGATTGGCGGACAGCTGAAGCCGGAGTCTGGCTCGGTTTTGGTTGACGGCCACAACATACCCAAGCTGCGGCGTGGTGCGCTGTATCAGCTGCGAAAAAAAATGGGCATGCTGTTCCAAAGTGGGGCCCTGTTTACCGATGTGAGTGTTTACGAGAACGTGGCGTTCCCGTTGCGGGTACACACCAAACTGCCGGAAGACATGATTCGCGACATCGTTCTAATGAAGCTGGAAGCCGTGGGCCTGCGGGGCGCGCGCGACCTGATGCCCGCAGAGCTGTCCGGCGGCATGACGCGGCGAGTGGCCTTGGCGCGCAGCATTGTGCTGGACCCGGAGTTGATTATGTACGACGAGCCTTTCGCCGGCCAAGACCCCATCGCCATGGGCGTGGTGGTGAAGCTTATTCGACAACTGAACAGTGCCATGGGTCTGACCAGCGTGCTGGTGTCTCACGACGTACCGGAATCTCTCAGTATTTGTCACTACGCCTGTATTCTTTCTGACGGCAAGGTGATCGGCGCTGGCACGCCGGAACAACTGCGTGAACACTCATCAGAGAAAGTGCAGCAGTTCTTGCAGGGCAAGCCCGACGGGCCCGTACCTTTTCACTATCCGGCGCCAGAACGCGCCGCGGATTTCGGGCTGGCAGTCCTGCAATCGGGAGCAAAGCAATGATGGATGCGATTGCCCGCCTGGGCAAAAACACGCTGGATTTTCTGGCGTCTTTTGGGCGAGCCAGTCAGTTTTTGCTGGGCGTGCTGGTAGGTGTGCCAAAACCGTCGGTGGGCTTGCCGCTGCTGCTGAAACAGATATATTCGGTTGGGGTGCTGTCACTGGTGATTGTGGTGGTTTCCGGGCTGTTTATTGGCATGGTACTTGGCTTGCAGGGCTACACGATTCTCAGCGACTTTGGCTCTGAGTCGGCCATTGGCCAGATGATCGCCCTGACCCTGGTGCGCGAATTGGGACCGGTGGTGACCGCGCTCTTGTTCGCTGGCCGCGCCGGTTCGGCGTTGACCGCAGAAATTGGCTTGATGAAAGCCACAGAGCAGCTTTCAAGCATGGAAATGATGGGCGTAGACCCTTTGCGCCGAGTCATAGCGCCGCGGCTATGGGCGGGCTTTCTGAGTATGCCCATTCTGGCCCTGGTGTTTTCGATGGTAGGTATCCTTGGTGGTATGCTGGTGGGAGTGGAATGGCTGGGTGTGTTCGAAGGCTCGTTCTGGGGCAACATGCAGGCTTCGGTTGATTTTCGTGACGACGTGCTAAACGGCGTCATAAAAAGTGTGGTGTTTGGTTTTGTGTGCGCCTGGATTGCGGTGTATCAAGGCTATGACTGCGTGCCAACATCCGCCGGCATCAGTTCGGCAACCACAAAAACCGTGGTGTATTCGTCGCTGGCCGTGCTTGGGCTGGACTTTATATTGACCGCCGTAATGTTCGGCAATTTCTGATTATCTGGAAATTAACAGGAGCCGGTGATGGCGCAAAGAACCACTGAAATAATTGTTGGATTGTTCGTGCTGGCAGGCATGGGTGCCATGATGTTTTTGGCGCTGCAAGTCAGCGGTTTGTCATTGGCTGCGGCTGGCAGCACCTACACCGTATATGCAGACTTTACCGATACGGGAGGCCTGGGGGCACGGGGTAAAGTGTCAATGGCGGGAGTGCAGGTTGGTTCTATCGAGTCGATCGAGCTGGATCGCGATACGTTTAAGGCCCGCGTAACATTGTCCATTAACTCCGATGTCAACAACATCCCTGCTGACAGCGCCGCGATGATACGTACATCCGGTCTCCTGGGTGAGCAGTATATTGACATATCCATTGGTGGCGATTTGGAGTCCCTGCAGCCGGGTGACAACTTTTACACCACCCAGTCGGCGATGAATATCGAGCGGCTGATCAGTAATTTTGCCTCTGGCCGTTAAGGCCTTTTTAACAAGCACCCAACCGGAGACACCAAGATGACCGTCGCGCGTTATCGATCCATTTTTCTGTTCGTTTTGCTCAGTCTGCTTGCCGTGTCAGTTCAAGCCGATACTGAAGAACAGTTGCGAGCCTATGTGAACGACAACACCCAACGCATGGTTGAACAGCTTAACCGGGAACGGGGGTTGTACCAAGACGACTCCGAAGCGTTTTACAGCAGCATGAACCAGGCTATGGAGGGTTTTGTGGACTTCCGCCGCATTGCTGCCCGGGTAATGGGTCGCTATGCCCGCCAGGCGACTCCGGAACAGCGTGATCAGTTTGTAGAAAAGTTCAAACGCAGCTTATTTGAGAGCTATGCCCAGGCTTTAGTAGAATCGCGCAACTTTCGCATCGAGGTGCTCGGCGCTACGTTCAACCCCCGCGATGATAACCGTGCGTCTGTGGATATGCAGGTGATTACCGAAACAGGCAATCGCTACCCTGTTACCTACTCCATGTACCGCGCCAAAAATGACCAGTGGATGATGGAAAATGTGATCGTGGAAGGGGTGAATATCGGACTGGCGTTCCGTGACCGGTTCAGTCAGGAAATGGAAGCCAACAGAGACCAGGTGCAGGTGGTGATCGACGGCTGGAATGATGCGGCTGAGAGCCTTAATCTAGAGCAGGCCATTGACGAAAAAGCAGGGCAACAATGAGCGTCAGTAATCCTCAGCCAACGCTTAATTTCAGCGACAACAACTTGACAATTGACGGCGAAGCCGACGCCATGGCCACTGCGGACCTGCGCCAGCGCGGAGAGGCTTTGTTGGCCGGGGCCAAAGGCGATATCACCGTGGACTTGGCAAAGTTGACTAGCGCTAGCAGCTCGTTGCTGTCGGTACTTTTGTGTTGGCAACGGTTCGCGCGCGAGCGCTCGCTGAACCTGCGCTTTGATCACCCCGGTGAGCGCTTGCTGGCGTTAGCTGCGCTGGCAAGTCTGAATGACGCATTACCAGGATTTTCTCCTGTCAGATCTGGCGTAAACGCGGATTAACCTGGCACGCATCGCTGGCGACCAGCATTGATGCGGATTATCCGATGCGAAAGCTGACCCCGGCTAAGGAATTGGTTACAATTCCGCCCCTTGATTTTTCAATGTCCGAGGAGTGTTTATGGATGTCGCCGAAATTACCACGCTGGTGCAGAATGAGCTGCCAGACTGTGAGATTCAGGTGCAGATTGACGGCTCACATTGCATGGTTGTGGCAGTGGGCGACGTTTTTGAAGGTTTACCAACCATCAAGCGCCAACAGCTGATCAATAAAGCGCTGTTTCAGATGATTATGGATGGCACCATTCACGCTCTGCATCCCAAGGCCTTTACTCCCGCCGAATGGGCTGCGCGCCAGGGCTGATAGCCCGCAAAATACAGGATACTATTTGTTGTGGATAAACTTCTGATTCGCGGGGGCAGGACGTTAGACGGTGAAATTCGCATCTCCGGCGCCAAAAACGCTGCTTTGCCGATCCTTGCTGCGACACTTTTGGCCGATGAACCGGTCACCATCAGCAATCTGCCGCACCTGCACGATGTCACCACCATGATTGAGCTGCTTGGCCGTATGGGCGTTGAGCTGATGATTGATGAGAAGATGAGTGTTGAAATTCACGCCAACACCATTAAGCACTTCCATGCGCCCTACGAGCTTGTGAAAACCATGCGCGCGTCCATTCTGGTATTAGGCCCGTTGGTAGCGCATTTTGGCGAAGCACAGGTTTCTTTGCCCGGCGGTTGTGCCATTGGTAGCCGCCCGGTGAACCTGCACATTCAGGGCCTGGAAGCCATGGGTGCTGAAATTTCCGTAGAAAATGGGTACATAAAAGCGAAAACCAATGGCCGCCTGAAAGGCGCGCACATTTTCATGGATATGGTGACCGTTACCGGTACTGAAAACCTGCTGATGGCAGCGACTCTGGCCGACGGCAAAACCATTCTGGAAAATTCCGCGTGTGAACCAGAAGTGGTGGATTTGGCTGAGTGCCTTATTGCCATGGGCGCCGATATTAAAGGTCACGGTACTTCTACTATTGAGATTAACGGTGTAAAGCGTCTGCATGGCTGCCACCATCATGTACTGCCCGACCGAATTGAAATTGGCACCTATCTTGTGGCTGCCGCTGCTACCGGTGGCAGAATAAAACTGAAAGATACCCGCGAAGGTTTGATGGATGTGGTGTTATCGAAGCTGGAAGAAGCTGGCGCCCACATTACCAGTGGTAAAGACTGGATAGAGCTGGATATGAAAGGCAAACGGCCCAAAGCCGTCAGTATTCGTACCGCCCCTTATCCTGCATTTCCTACTGATATGCAGGCCCAGTTTGCGGCCATGAACTGTATCGCTGAAGGTACGGGCACCATCATAGAAACGGTTTTTGAAAACCGCTTTATGCATCTGCAAGAGCTGATCCGCATGGGTGCCGATATCACCATGGAAGGCAACGCGGCGATTATAAAAGGCGTTGACCATTTGACTGGTGCACCGGTCATGGCCACCGACTTACGTGCCTCTGCCAGCCTTGTGATTGCGGGCTTGGTAGCCCGGGGCGACACGGTGGTTGATCGTATTTATCACATCGATCGCGGCTATGAGTGCATCGAGGAAAAACTGCAGTTGCTGGGTGCCAGCATTCGCCGTTTGCCGGGTTAAGTAACACGGCAGCAAAGAGCTAACGGGAAACCGGATACGATATGACAGATTCCATCACTATTGCCTTGTCGAAAGGCCGCATTCTGGAAGAAACCTTGCCCTTGCTGGCAGAAGCCGGAATTGAGCTGATCGACGACGTAAATAAGTCCCGCAAGTTGGTGTTTCCTACCACCAACGACCATGTGCGCGTGCTTATTCTTCGAGCCACCGACGTTCCGACCTATGTGCAATACGGTGCTGCTGACTTGGGCGTGACGGGCAAAGACACGCTGATGGAACACGGTGGTGAAGGCCTCTACGAGCCGCTGGATTTGAATATCGCTCGCTGCCGCCTGATGACCGCCGGCGCCAAAGGGTGTCCGGTCCCGACTGGGCGCTTAAAGGTCGCTACCAAGTTTGTGAATCTGGCGCGGCGCTATTATGCCGCTCAAGGCCGCCAAGCCGACATCATCAAGCTTTACGGCGCCATGGAGTTGGCGCCGATTCTGGGTCTGGCCGATGAGATCGTCGACATTGTTGATACCGGCAATACTTTGAAAGCCAACGGCTTGGAAGCGCGGGAATTGATCGAACATATCAGCACCCGATTAATTGTGAATCGTGCTTCCATGAAAATGAAACACGAACGTATAAAACCCATTATTGAAATGATGTCGGCTGCGGTGGAAAAGCGTCGATAGCTAGCGAGGACTGGAGTGGGCGCCCGGGAAGAGTTTTTTGCCCCGTTGTTTTGGAGTTAAGCAAGTGAGGGGCGGCTTTTCAAAACACGCTCAAGCACATCCATGTGACGCTTGGGCTCCGCCATCCATGGCTCCGCACAGTTTTGAAAAGCCGCCCCTCACTTGCTTTGCTGTACCTTAGGTGATGGCAAACTCTTTTCGGCGCGGGCTGCTTATTTTCTATAGCCCGCACTCTTTCACTCTCAGTTCTTATTCACTCTCAGTTTTATTAACTACAGGGTTTAGCACATGACCGTTAACATCCAGCGATTGAACGCCTCCGATGCAGGCTTTGACAGCGCGCTGTCTGCCCTGTTGGCCTGGGATGACAGCGTGGATCATCAGGTGAACGAGTCGGTGCGCCATATTCTGCACGAGGTGAAAACCCGCGGTGACGCGGCTGTTCTGGAGTTTACCGCCAAGTTTGACCGCCTGAACGTTAGCAGCGTAGCCGAGTTGGAAATGAGTCAGGAACGGTTGCAGCATGCCTTGAAAACCATTCCTCAGGACCAGCGTGATGCCTTGGAGCACGCGGCTCGCCGGGTGCGGGATTATCACCAGCGCCAGCGTCAGGAATCCTGGCAATATGAAGACGCCGACGGCACGGTGCTAGGGCAGAAGATTACACCGATTGATCGGGCAGGGCTGTATGTGCCCGGCGGCAAAGCGGCCTATCCGTCGTCGGTTCTGATGAACGCCATACCAGCAAAAGTCGCCGGCGTGGCCGAAGTGATTATGGTGGTGCCGACACCGGATGGCGTGGTGAATGACATGGTGCTGGCGGCGGCGGCGATTGCCGGAGTAGATCGAGTATTTACCATTGGGGGTGCTCAGGCAGTGGCCGCGCTGGCTTATGGCACTGACACGGTGCCGGCGGTGGATAAGATTGTGGGCCCGGGCAACATTTTTGTAGCGACTGCCAAGCGCGAGGTGTTTGGCACCGTGGGTATCGACATGATTGCCGGGCCGTCGGAAATTCTGGTGATTTGTGACGGTCAGACCGATCCGGACTGGATTGCGATGGATCTATTTTCCCAGGCCGAGCACGACGAGCAGGCGCAATCGATTCTGATCAGCCCCAGCGCCGAGTTTCTGGATGCGGTGGAAGCCAGTATTGAACGACTGCTACCCACCATGGAGCGGGCGGAGATTATCCGCACCTCATTGGCCGATCGCGCGGCTCTGATTCAGGTTGCCGATCTGGCAGAAGCGGCCAAAGTATCCAATCGAATTGCGCCGGAGCATCTGGAATTGTCCGTTGCTGATCCGCAAGCGTTGTTGGCGGACATTCGCCATGCCGGTGCTATTTTTATGGGCCGGTATACCGCCGAGGCACTTGGGGACTATTGTGCCGGCCCGAATCACGTGCTGCCTACTAGCGGTACCGCGCGCTTTTCATCGCCTCTGGGTGTCTATGATTTCCAGAAGCGCTCATCTATTATCGGATTTAGCGCCGAAGGTGCGAGCCGTATGGGGCGAGTGGCTTCCGTACTGGCCAGAGGCGAGGGCCTGACCGCCCACGCGCGCTCGGCAGAATACCGAATTCAGCAAGATTAGACGCCGCATTACCAACGGCCACCGCTACGGAGAACACACATGAGCAAATTCTGGAGCCCACTGGTTCACAATTTGGTGCCTTACATTCCTGGCGAACAGCCCAAAATCGCTAATCTGGTAAAACTCAATGCCAACGAGAACCCCTTTGGGCCGTCGCCCAAGGTCATCGAAGCCATTCAAGCCGAGCTTAACGACAATCTGCGCCTGTATCCGGATCCCGAGGGTCAGGCGCTGAAGGAAACCATTGCCACCTACCATGGTATTAAAGCCGACCAAGTGTTTCTGGGTAACGGTTCCGACGAAGTTTTAGCGCATGTTTTTTGCGCACTGTTTCAGCAGGACCAACCGATACTTTACCCGGACATCAGCTACAGCTTTTATCCTGTGTATTGCGCTCTTTACAACATCAAAGCTCGCAAAGTGCCATTGAATGACGAGTTTGCGATTGACCCTGATGATTACAGCCAGCCCAACGGAGGCGTCATTTTTCCCAATCCGAATGCGCCCACTGGCCGCTACCTGAACCTTACCGAGATTGCGGTGGTGCTAAAGGCCAATCCCGACCGAGTCGTCGTAATTGACGAAGCTTACATCGACTTCGGCGGCGAAACCGCCATTGACTTAATTGACCTTTATCCAAATCTGCTGGTTACTCAAACTCTGTCGAAATCACGTTCGCTGGCGGGTTTGCGGGTCGGTTTTGCTGCCGGTAATGCGGGACTGATAGAGGCTTTGAACCGGGTGAAAGACAGCTTCAACAGCTATCCTCTCGATCGCCTTGCTTTGGCGGGCGCACAGGCCGCGTATGAAGACGATGACTGGTTTCAGGACAGCCGAAACGGGGTGATTCGTGAGCGCGAGCGGGTTAGCAAATGTTTGCAGAAACTGGGCTTCGAGGTGCTTCCGTCCAGAGCTAACTTTGTGTTTGCCCGCCATCCGCAACGGGCTGGAGTTGATTTGGCGAACGGCTTACGAGAGCAAGGTGTGATCGTTCGGCACTTTAACAAGCCAAGAATCAATGATTTTCTGCGTATCACCATTTCTAAAGCGCCACAGAACGATGCTCTTTTGGAGGCGTTAAAAACACTCTGTGATACACGCTGATTATCGAGGTCTGGCACTGCTATGGCGCATAGAAACGAGATTATGGCGCTGCTGGAGAGCTGGCTGACGCCCGAAAAATTTCAGGATTACAGCCCTAACGGGCTTCAAGTGGAAGGAAAGGCCGAGATAAACACGCTGATTACCGGCGTTACAGCCTCACAGGCGCTACTGGATGCGGCGGTGGAGTTGAAAGCAGATATGGTTCTGGTGCACCACGGTTATTTCTGGAAAGGTGAAGACCAGCGTGTAGTGGGTATAAAGCGCAATCGCTTGAAAACCCTGCTGACTCACGAGATCAATCTGGTGGGTTATCATCTGCCGTTGGATGATCATCCGCTGTATGGTAACAACCGCAATCTGGCCCGGGTGTTAGGTATTGATAGCCCGGAGCCTTTGAACGGTCTGGTGTGGCGTGGTGAGTTTGCTCAGGCGTTAACGCCTCAGGCGCTAAGCGAGCGTATTTCGGGTTGCTTGCAGCGGCAACCTTTGCATATTGAGGGCGGACCAGACCTGATCAAAACGGTGGCTTGGTGCACCGGTGGTGCGCAAGGATTTATTGATACTGCGGCGGATGCGGGGCTGGATGCTTACATAAGCGGAGAGATTTCAGAACCCACGACTCATATCGCCAGAGAGCGGGGGATTCACTATTTTGCGGCTGGGCATCACGCCACCGAGCGTTACGGCGTTCAGGCGTTAGGGGAGGCCTTGGCGAAGGAGTTGGGTCTGGCCCACCGGTTTATCGAGTGCGATAACCCGGCTTAGGCCAGCATGTTCTCAGGCTTTTGCTTTGGCCCTAGCTTTGGCTTTTTCTTTCAGACCGTAATCTTCTGCCAGCGTGCCAGAACCGTCAGGGTCTTTTGGCGCATAGTCGCGAGGCGGTTCTGAACCTTCTTTGCGCTCATCTTTCAGGCGTTGAGCTGAGTTCTGCTCTAGCTCATGGATCAGCTCGTCGTCGTTACACAGGCGAGTTGCGCTTTTGGCCATGTGCTGATTAACATCGCGATAGCTGTCATTGAAGCGGCGCAGTAGGTGGGCGGACTCCATAAAGTGCTCGTTAACCTGCGCCTGATAGCGGGTATATTCGTTGCGCAGCTCATCAACTTGCTGCTCGGTGCGACGTTGCCGCAGAGATGAGCCTTGCCCGGTAGAGCGGCCCAGCAATACCCCGATCAGAATGCCAACCACCAGGGCGGCAACTGCTGCCATAATCAGGTTTGTCATAAGTTGCTTTGTCCTTTTAAAAATAGTGAACCGTAGAACAGGTAATGAGTATAACGTCACTGACTCCATACGCCCACGACAAAAGCTTGAGCCAATCGTCTTATTGTCGCGTTGTGGCACCACATGGCGAAAAAACTCAAATTGCGCGAGAATGCAGCGCCAAAATCGACCAGTAACCCTTGGAAACCACAGATGACAGCGTCTATGCCCACTGCCAGTTCAATCAATATGCCACCCTGGCAACGCTACCAGCAGGACCTCCAACGTCCGGAGTTCCTGAGTGATGCTGCACAGGAGGATGCCGTAAAGCGTCTTCAATCACTTTACGACAAACTGTTGGCAGCGGAAAGCTCCCGCGACAGCAAGATGTCAAAATTGCGTCGCAAGCTGGGCAAGGGAGCGGGCAAAAAGGAGCCGATCACCGGTCTGTATTTTTGGGGCGGCGTTGGACGCGGAAAAACCTATCTGATGGACACATTTTTTGAGGCCCTGCCGTTCGAACGCAAAATGAGAGTGCATTTTCACCGCTTTATGCAGCGCGTTCATAATGAACTCAAGCTGTTGAAGGGGCAAAAGAATCCTTTGGAACTTGTGGCCAAAAAATTTGCCGATGAAACCCGGGTTATTTGTTTTGACGAGTTTTTTGTGTCCGACATTGGTGACGCGATGATACTGGCCACCTTAATGCAAGGTCTGTTCGAGCGTGGCGTTACTTTGGTGTGCACGTCTAACATTGTTCCTGACGGCTTGTACAAAGACGGTCTGCAGCGGGCGCGCTTTCTTCCGGCTATTGAGCTGGTAAAAAAACATACCGATGTGGTGAATGTAGATGGCGGCGTAGATTACCGCTTACGCACGCTGGAACAAGCCCAGCTTTATCATTCGCCGCTGGGGGCTGAAGCCGATGCCAGTCTGACCAAGAGTTTTGAAAATTTGGCGGTGGAAGCAGGCAAGCACAGTAAATCGATGGAAATAAACGGCCGCAAGATTCCAGCCCGTGCCCATGCCGATGACGTGGTGTGGTTCGATTTTGAAGCTGTTTGCGACGGTCCTCGCAGCCAGAATGACTATATCGAATTGGCCCGCCAGTTCCACGCCATTATCATCAGCAATGTGCCGCTGTTGGGTAAGGACAGAGACGACCAGGCTCGACGCTTTGTCAATATGATCGACGAATTCTACGATCGTAATGTAAAGGTTATTATTTCGGCGGCGGTGCCAATCGTAGAACTATACGCCGGCGGCCGGCTAAACTTCGAATTTGAGCGCACTGAGTCGCGCTTGCTGGAAATGCAATCCAAAGACTACTTGGCTGCGCCCCATAGACCATAAGTTTTTGTGCAGTGCCTGAGGGCTGAAATACGCTTGAGCGAGCTTCCGTTAATAGCAACCATGTCAAGCGCTCCGTATTGGTTGTTAAAAGCACGCAGTGGTTACCGCATGGGGCCAGGCGATGGCCTCAGGACCACATGTTTTTTGACGGTTTGGAAGATGCTGAAACGGGCTGTTTGATAGGTACTTTTGCGCAAGAAATGGCCGATAAAAAAGGTTATACCCGAGAAGGCATGGATAACTACGCCATCAGCTCCCTCAATCGTGCGCAACGCGCAATTGAACAGGGCCACCCCGTAGGCTCAATAGGTTCGCGAATTTTGGTCACTCCGATGTAAGCGCTGCAGCGCTGCGGCAAAAAGAAAGGTGCTGCGGCCCTGTGTATTGGCGGTAGTGAAGCAACTGCGATGGCGATCGAAATGTTATAAGGCGGAGGTGGGGCTGGTTGGCGTTAAAAAAACGGGTGGTTGCTTAATCGCAACCACCCGTTTTTTTAGGGTGCCTTGGGGCTATTTATGTCTTGAGTCTTTAGCCGGTTTGCATTTTTTTCGACTGTTCGTGCGCCAATGCCTTTAACGTTGGTCAGGTCTTGGGTGCTGGCGAAAGGGCCGTTAGCCTCTCTGTATTCCACAATTGCTTGGGCTTTGCTTTGGCCAATGCCTGAAAGCGAGGCCAGGCTGGTGCTGTCGGCGGTATTGATATTGATGCTCGCCGCCTGAGCAAAGGCAAAGCCGGACATCAGGCTTAACAAAAGAGTAAGCGTAGCGAGCAGTGAGCTGCGTTTCATGATTTAACTCCGGACGTTCTCGTCGGTTGTTGTGGTTAGTATCCACACGGCGCCACGGGACTAAACCAGAGCCGAAAAGGGCAGGCGCAACTTCAAGAGATAGGAGAGTAGGTTGCTACGGGGCGCACGGCACAGCTGACATCCTTGCCAGCTGTGTTGCCCGTGACTATGACCCCGGCCTGATCCATCAGGCTTCACCCATCCTGGGCGCATCTTCCCTGAATTCCATCCTTGTATGCCCGACTCCTTCGAGCGCCCCCGGTTCCGTGGGGTTTCTTCCATGTGTTAGCATTCCGTGCCAGCGTGTCATCCTTGACCGTTAAAGTGTAACCAATTTCGCTACGCTTTGTTGTAAGCCTTTTACCCTTTGTTGTGTAAGTTCAGGCTTACAAAAAAGCGCACAGAGCGTATGTCAGATCATATATCCACTCCAGCGCCCAGCTCCGGTACCTCGGCGTCCCACCTGAGGGTTTCATGCAGGCGACGGCGCACTTGGTCGCTGGCAACCATTCAAGAATCTCGTTGTAGTCGCCGTGGGCCGACAGTAACGTCAGATTATGTATTTGAGCCTTCACCGGCCAGTATTCACCGTGGAGTTTTACTTTGCTGGCTTCGTTAACCTTCATGCAGAAAAACCAGCGTATATCTCTGCCGATAACGTCATTAAGAAATCAGTGACAATTGATAATGCCTTAACAGAAATGGTAGAGGTTTTGGAGTCTGAAGTAATTGTAAGTTTTAATACGGTGGATATTTCATTAATACTTTGATTTGGCGTTACTGATTCATTACTATTGATATCGACATTTTGGTGACTACATACAATTGGTATATTGTCATCGTTCATATCAGGCACTTCAGACCTTAAGGTTTAAATTTCATGGCGAAAATTAACGATTATTATCAAAAGAAGCAGCTGATGGAAAAGCTGGCGGCAGAGCTGGAGAAGCTGGAAGAAGATCAAGCACTGAAAAGTGAATTGGCGTTTGAAAACAAAGTTCGTGAATTGATGGGCGAATACAACAAATCGCCGAAAGACGTCGTGCAGATTCTGGCCGCGATTGATCCGTCTATTGCTTCGTTATCAACCGCCACGACTGGCGGTGGTAATCGTGCCAAACGCCCGGAAAAAACTTATCGCAACCCGCACACCGGCGAAGTGGTTAAAACCCGTGGCGGCAACCACAAGACGCTTAACGAGTGGCGTGAAAAGCACGGAAAAGAGGCAGTACAGAGCTGGCAGGACTAGTCTGCCAGTCATAATCCGGCTGCAGTCATAGTGTGCAAAAAACCGGAGCGCTTATTTACCAGCGCTCCGGTTTGCGTTTCTGATGGCAAATATTATTATTGGGGCTCAAGTAGTTACTGGTCAGCCGCAACCAGCATCAAAAACGGCCACTAGAAAGTAACAATCTGATTGCGCCCACCCTGTTTCGCGGAGTACATAGCTTGGTCTGCCTGCTCTAACCAAGCCATATAATTTTTTGAATTATCGGTGAGAGGCGCGATGCCAATGCTGACGGTGTAGCTAATGTCGTGGCTATCTACTGTGACCGTTTCCCGTGAAATGGCGCTCAAAATACGCTCACAAATAGTGAGAGCCCCTTCAGTATCGGTTTCTGGCAGAATAATAGCGAACTCTTCCCCGCCATAACGCCCGGCGCTGTCTGAATGGCGCAAGTGTCTGCGGGTTGTTGCCGCGGTGTGGCGAATCACTTCATCTCCTACCAAGTGACCGAAGCTATCGTTAATGGCTTTAAAATGGTCAATATCAAACATCACCAATGTGCTGTTGCCACCGTAGCGCCGATGGCGTGAAAATTCCGCATCCAGTAGATTTTCCCAGGTGCCGCGGTTAAATAGTCCCGTCAATTTGTCGATCATGCTTAGCTTGGCAAGTTGATCGTTAGCGCGCTCCAGTGCCCGTTTGCTGCTGGCAATATCGGTAACGTCGTAGATCATCAGGCACACTTTTTCTACTTTCCCAGACGGGCCGCATAGCGGGCTGATGGTGAGGTTCTGATACATGAACTCTTCGGTACCGGTAATTGGCCGGGTATTGCGAAAGCGCAGCAGGTAAGGGCGCTGCTCCCACGACGTAAACGCGCGAGTGTTCAGCAGGGTCACGGCTTCAACTTTACTGCTGAGCCAGGCGCGGGGGATGTCCGGGAACAGCTCGAACAACACCTGATTGTGAATTTTGCTGGCGGTCATGCCGCTGTGATGCTCCATGAAGCCGTTCCACATCTGCACGCGGAACTCCAAGTCTAGTACGACCAGGCCAACCTCCACAGACTCAACCATGTCAGCCATCCAGTGGAACGAGCTTACGCTTTCCGAGTTTAATGATGGCATTCGTTACTCCGCCAGGTATTGTAAACGTTGCTGCAAAAATGGCAGCGAATCTTCGGTAAAAAGCACAAGCATGTCACATTGAATATTATGGTTTTCAATGGTGTAAGTGATTTCAATGCACAACAGTTGCTGCTCGTGATTATAATGGTGGTCCAACAGCTCGGCAATCTGTCGATGCTGGCCTAGTACCGTTGGGAGGCTAAGGCCCAGCCGTAAATTCATCTGATCGCCAATGCCTTTCAAAAATGCGCCGAACAAAATGCTGGACATGTCCATTAGCACTTCAATATTGACCGCCGGGCCGTCCAGATTGTCGTAGTGCAGCATCTCTGCCATTTCGCGAAAACTGCTGTCTGCGAACAGCAGCATAGCTTCGCCGGCAACTCCGGCTCCGGTGAAGCCCTGGCATACGGCCGAATAATGCGCTTCATCATCCGCCGCGGCGATGGTCATGTGCAGTTCGGAACTGGCAATAAAAGCCACTTTCGGTATCGGCTGGCGCACGAAAATACCCAGTAAACGTGCTAACAGATCTGATGAGCGCCCCATGGCGATATTGGCGATTTCCCGCAGGTAGTCATTCAGCAATAATTGCAGGTCAGGGTTGGTGTTTGCAGAGTGGCTCGGGGTGTCGGTCTCCGGCTGCGAGCCCGAAGGTGGAGCAGTTGAAGGTTGAGGTTGCTCCGGCTCGCTGTAAATGCCGTACTGGGCAAGCAGCCCTGCAACCGCTGACGGGGCTGTCGGTTTGTTAAGAAAAGCCACGGCCCCCAAACTAAAAACCCGGGCCTTTGCCTGGGGCTGAATGTCACCAGACACCACAATGGTCAGCAGCTCGATCTGTTCGCTGCGAAGATGCGCAAGCACTTCGTAGCCGTCCAGGTCGGGCATATTCAGGTCCAGAAACAGTAGGTCTGGCACGTTGTTGCGTATATGGGCGAGTGCTTCACTGCCATTGCGGCAGAAGCTGACCTGATGACGCAATGCGGTTGGCAGCGCTCGGGCCATCTGTTTGCGAGCCATCTCGGAATCGTCGCAAATCAGTATGTCAGGTAACATATGCAAATCCAGGCAAAATGGAAGTGTTTGGATGTTACAACAGTGAAGCCTCGTATGTACATTGGTGCTACGTTAATTGTATGAGATCTGTACATATATAAATGGCCGGTGCTTTTGTGTAAGCCGGCTACAACCGGGCGCGGGCAGTATTTTCTGTCAGAATCAGCGCCGTATTATTTGCAGGAGTTTGCGGTTTTGACCCCCACATTTTACTGGCACGATTATGAAACCTTTGGTGTCGACCCATTGCACGACCGACCCTGTCAGTTTGCAGGTGTCCGCACTGACAGCGAGCTCAGTATTATTGAAGAGCCTTTGGTTATCTTCTGCCGGCCATCTGATGATTATCTGCCGGCCCCTGAAGCCTGTCTGATTACCGGGATAACACCGCAGCAAGCCACGCAGGAAGGCTATCCCGAGGCCGAATTCATTACGATGATCAACAGCGCCTTCAGTCAGCCTGGCACCTGTGTGGTGGGCTATAACAGTTTGCGTTTTGATGATGAAGTAACCCGCAATACTCTGTATCGCAACCTGCGGGACCCTTACGGTCGGGAATGGCAAAATGGTAATTCGCGGTGGGACCTGATTGATGTGGTGCGCCTGGCTTATACGCTGCGTCCAGAAGGCATAGAATGGCCGCTAAAGCCCGATGGTAGCCCGAGCTTTCGCCTAGAAGATTTGGCCCGAGCCAATGGCCTTGAACATGGCCAAGCCCATGATGCCATGTCTGATGTAACCGCAACGCTTGCGCTGGCGCGACTGATCAAGGAGCGCCAACCCCGGTTGTTTGAATTTGCGCTGGCCAACAAATCCAAGCAGGCGGCCCGCAAAATGCTGGATACCTCCACACGAAAGCCAGTTTTTCACGTGTCCGGAAAGTACCCGGCCAGCCAGGGCAGTTGCGCGCTGGTAGCGCCAGTTGCCGAACACGCCAGCAACAAGAATCAGGTGATTGTTTATGATTTGCGCGAAAATCCTAATGAACTGATTAAAGCCAGCGTTGAGCAGATTCGCGAGCGGGTTTTTACCGCGCAGTCTGCGTTACCGGAAGGCATTCGCCGATTCCCGCTAAAGGCGATTCAGCTGAACAAGTGCCCGGTATTGGCGCCGGCGACCATGCTGGCGACGCTCTCGCCGGAACGTTTGCAACAGCTGGACCTCGATGGTGAGCAGATGCGTCGCCATCTGGCCATTCTGCGCCAGGCAGGGCCAGATTTTGGGCAGCGCGTGGCCGCTGCTTTCGAACGTGATTATGACACCAAGCTGACGGATCCGGACGAACAGATTTATGCGGGCGGCTTTCTCAGCCCGGGGGACCGTGGGCAATTGGATCGCGCGCTGGCAATGGAGCCGCAGCAGCTTGCCGAAAGCGAATTCCAGTTTACCGACCAACGCTTGGCCGAAATGCTGTTTCGTTATCGTGCTCGCAATTATCCGGATACCTTGAGCGGTGAGGAAATGCAGCGTTGGGAGCAGTTTCGCGAGCAAAGATTGACCCAGCCAGCGAAAGGTTGGTTGTCACTTGCCGAATATGGCGCGGAACTTCAGCGCCTGATGGCGAAGCCAGATATAACTCGGCAACAACGGCACATTCTCGAAGAACTGCACTTGTATGGTGAAGCTATTTCCCCTTACTTGTAGAGGCAACGAATAACGGGCCGCTAAGGCCCGTTGTGTTTTCCTGATTCGCGTTAGTCAGAGTTGTCGCAATCAGCGCCGGCGCTGAAAATACACGCTCAGTTGCTGGCCTAGCAGACTCTGAACGTGACTGCCTAAGGCTTCCTCGCGAATCTGCTGCTGTACCGGGCCGGTGGCCAGGCTGTGACCGTCTTCGTCGCGGGCCTTGACCAGCTTCCACTGCACTTCGTTACTGACCATGGCCAGCACAGATTTCAGTTGCTGT
This sequence comes from Marinobacter sp. M1C, assembly GCF_023314135.1. Classification (NCBI taxonomy): domain Bacteria; kingdom Pseudomonadati; phylum Pseudomonadota; class Gammaproteobacteria; order Pseudomonadales; family Marinobacteraceae; genus Marinobacter; species Marinobacter sp. M1C. The sequence goes on along the minus strand of NZ_CP092289.1, from coordinate 3,114,393 downwards.
TCGCTCTGTGGCCGGAACCAGCGGTCGTGACAACCGCCCAGACTGTAGAAATTTTCATCTTGCAGCAGGCTCTGCCAAACGTCGCCTAAGCGATTATTCAACACCATGCGCCGCAGTTGCTGCAACGTATTACGGCGGGGCTCTAAATTGTGCTCGCTGATAAGCCGGCGTATCTGCTTGTCGCCACGGGTTTGCTCGGCCATATCGGTGTGCAGATGGACGACTGCGCCAGAGGCGGCAACCTGGTCCACCAGGTTGGCCAGCGACAGGTCAGCCATTGCTGGCGAGGGCAAGCGGCCTATTTCGACCCAGTGCACCTGATGGCCGTCGGCAATAAAGCGCTGCGCCAACGACCATGGCCAGAACACAATGTTATCAATATTTGTCGCCTCGGCCATGGCGCTGCCGCGGGCTACATTCGCCAAGGATTCGTCCACCGCGATGACTTCCACATCGCTTAAATAACGCGCCAACTCTAGCGCTCGTTGGCCGCTCTGGCAGCCGCACACCATCAGCCGCAATGTGGCCGGCAGCTGCTCGACAGGCAGGCCTAATTCGTTGGCCATCAGCGCTCGGAGGCTGGTTTCAGTGTTGTTGTTGAGCTCTGTCCAGGCCGGCCAGGCTTGGGGTGTGTCGTCGCGATCCAGATGCAGCTCGTCCGCTTTCTCTGCAAAATCCTGTTTCACGGCTTCTTCCCAGGCACGGTCGTAATAACTTGCGGCCATCAGTGGTTGCATCGCCAACGGCCAATCCACCAGATTCCAATGCCCCAGCGCGGCGGCAAAATCCTGATGGAACAGAGCGCCGTAAAGCGCGCTGATAATGATCGAGCCGGCCAGAGCCTCCGGGCTGTCTCCCTGATTGAATTGTGCTCGCAGATTGGTGTTTAGGGTCGCTGCCAGTTGCTGTTCATCTTCTTCGGTGGCCAGCGCGTAACCGGTTCGTTCGGCGTAGCGACCCAGCCCGAGTGCGAGCTGTTGCAGCCCATCCTCTAGCTCGCCACTGTCGGCAATGTGCTTTACCAGCTGGTGTCTCAATGAGGTGATCAGTGATTCCACAGCAGGGTCGGGCAGAAGGATCTGGTTTAACGCCAGAAGCAGCAGCTCGTCGCTGGCTGCAACGGCCAGCTCATCCATTGCGCCGGTTGTATCTGGTGCTGTTGTGTCTGTTGAATAGTGCTGGCGTAGTATCTCACAGACAAAGCGTCCAATTTTCTGGTGCGCCAGGTGGCTCTGGTTGAGCAAGGTAATGGCGTCTACACGCAGCAGCGGATCAGCGTTATGAACGCTAAGGTCGCTGGCACACTCCAGCATCGCACTGTAAACCCTGGTGCTGGCGTGGCCGCTGTGAATCAACGTGCGGTAATGTAGATAGGCGACATCAAATTGATTCTGAAGCCGTTTTGCATGGGCTATGCCACTAAATGCGGAAGCAGATTGCCGTTCGTGCTGCAACGCCTGGGAAAAATACTGCTCGGCCTGAGCCGGGCGCTCAACTTTCAGCGCCCAGTAACCCAGGTTGATGTATTGCTGTGCTTGGTCGGGGTGCAGTTTCAGGCTGGTGTTAAACAAGGTGTGGGCTTTTTGCAGATTGCCGTCGTCCATCTCCACTCTGCCCATCAAACCTTGCGCCTGGGCATTTTCGGGTGCCCGCATTAACAGGCTTTGCAGCTGTTCACGGCATTCGATACGCGCGGCCACGCGCTGAGCGTAGGCTGTGTCGCTTTGGTTAGAGCGGCTATAAGTCTCATTGGCCAGCAGCAGCAGCCGGGCTGTTTCGGTTTGGTGAGCGGGATTGTGACGGGCTTCGGACTGTGCGTGCATGGGGCACCTCGTGTTCGCATAAAAAGCGGCAAAACCCTGCAGTTTTGCCGGCATTTAACTGTGTGTTGATGAGGAACTTGCGAAACTTGTGCCAGTTTTTGCGAAACCCTTGCCAATTCGGCGCTGAATCAGTGGGTCAGGCAGAAGGGTGTGTGCCAAGCGCAAAAAAGCACGCTGTGTGTGGCTTTGTGGCGGCTGATTTAACGGCAGATTTCCGGTAGAATCATGCCACTGTTTTAATCATCACTTGCCAGAGCGAGTCCGCATTTCATGGAAATCAATCCCATTGTTATGAAGATCAAAGAACTTCGTGAGCGCACTGAAGCGCTCAGGGGGTATCTTTGACTACGACCAGCGCAGCGAACGTCTGACCGAAGTAGAGCGCGAACTGGAAATGCCCAGCGTTTGGGAAGATCCCGAACGGGCGCAAGCTTTGGGCAAAGAGCGCTCTGATCTGGAACTGATCGTGTCCACCATTGACCGGCTAACCAGCGGCCTGACCGATGCCGACGGTCTGCTTGAAATGGCCGTTGAAGAAGACGACGAAGCCACGGTTGCCGACATCGAAAACGATCTTGCCGAGCTGGATGCAAAGTTGGAAAAGCTCGAATTCCGTCGTATGTTTTCCGGTGAAATGGACGCCAACAACGCCTATATGGACATTCAGGCCGGCTCTGGCGGCACCGAAGCCCAAGATTGGGGCAATATGCTGCTGCGTATGTATCTGCGCTGGGCGGAGCGCCGTGGTTTTAAGGCCGAGATTGTTGAACTGCAGGAAGGCGAAGTGGCGGGTATAAAGAGCGCCACACTTCATATTCAGGGCGAGTACGCCTTCGGCTGGTTACGCACCGAAACCGGCGTGCATCGTTTAGTACGGAAGTCGCCGTTTGATTCCGGCAACCGTCGGCACACCTCATTTTCATCGGTGTTTGTGGCACCTGAGGTAGACGACAGCTTTGTGATTGAAATCAATCCGGCGGACTTGCGGGTGGATGTGTATCGCGCGTCCGGTGCTGGCGGCCAGCACGTTAACCGCACCGAGTCGGCCGTGCGCCTGACCCACAACCCGACCGGCATTGTTGTAGCCTGCCAGGCCGGTCGTAGCCAGCATCAAAATAAAGATCAGGCCATGAAACAGCTGAAAGCCAAATTGTTCGAACACGAAATGCAGGCCCGTAACGCCGAGAAGCAAAAGCTGGAAGATTCCAAGTCTGATATTGGCTGGGGCAGTCAGATCCGCTCTTACGTGCTGGATGACAGCCGTATCAAGGATTTGCGCACCAAGGTAGAAACCAGCAATACCCAAGCAGTATTGGACGGCGATATCGACAAGTTTATTGAAGCCAGCCTGAAAATGGCGCTCTGATTCAGCGCCGCTCTTTTATGATCCGGACTAACCCGATTCCTATTCCCAGTGAGCCAAAATGACTGAACAAATGCACAATGCCCAGCCCGATGCCCAGCCTGATGAGAACAAGCTGATTGCCGAGCGCCGCGCCAAACTGGCGGATATTCGCGAGCAGGGCAATGCGTTTCCCAACGATTTTCGCAGAGACAGTACCGCCGCCGAGCTGCTGGAAAAATACGCGGATTATAGCAAGCAGCAGTTGGAAGACATGGCGATTCCTGTGGCCATTGCCGGCCGCATGATGCTGGATCGCAAGGCATTTAAGGTAGTTCAGGACGTGACTGGCCGAATTCAGGTGTACGCCTCCAAAGACGTGCAAAAGGCCACAAAGCACTGGGATCTGGGGGACATTATCGGGGTTCGCGGCATATTGGCGCGCTCGGGCAAGGGCGACCTTTACGTCACTATGGATGATTACCTGCTGCTGACAAAATCGTTGCGCCCGCTGCCGGAAAAACACAAAGGCCTGACCGATACCGAGTCCCGCTATCGTCATCGCTATGTGGATTTGATGGTCAACGAAGACAGCCGTCGAGTATTCCTGGCGCGTTCAAAAATCATTACCGTCATGCGCCAGTTTTTTGCCGATCGTGACTTCATGGAAGTTGAGACCCCCATGTTGCAGGTGATTCCCGGTGGCGCTGCCGCACGGCCGTTTATGACCCATCACAATGCATTGGGTATTGATATGTACTTGCGCATTGCCCCGGAGCTGTACCTGAAACGCCTGGTGGTGGGCGGTTTTGAAAGAGTATTCGAAATCAACCGTAACTTCCGTAACGAGGGGCTTTCTACCCGTCACAATCCGGAATTTACCATGGTCGAATTTTACCAGGCCTACGCCGACTACAACGACCTGATGGATCTGACCGAAAACATGCTGCGCAGCATTGCCGAGCAGGTTTTAGGCTCCAGCCTGGTGGTGAATACGGCGGTTGACGCCGACGGTAACGAAAGCAGCATTGAATACGACTTTGGTAAAACGTTTGATCGGCTGACCGTTGTTGACGCTATTGTGCGCTACAACGAAAACGTCAGCGCCGAACAACTGGCGGACGAAACCTTTGCGCGGCAGATGGCGAAAGACCTGGGCGTTAAAGTGAAGGACAGCTGGGGCCTTGGTAAAGTGCACATCGAAATTTTCGAGGAAACCGCCGAGCACCGCCTGATGCAGCCCACGTTCATTACCGAGTACCCGAAAGAAGTGTCACCGTTGGCCCGCTGCAAAGACAGCAATCCGTTTGTTACCGAGCGTTTCGAATTCTTTGTCGGTGGCCGCGAAATTGCTAACGGCTTCTCTGAGTTGAATGACGCTGAAGACCAGGCCGAGCGTTTCCGCGCCCAGGTGGCGGAAAAAGACGCAGGCGACGACGAAGCCATGTTCTATGATGAAGATTACATAATGGCGCTGGAATACGGCCTGCCTCCCACCGCGGGTGAGGGCATTGGTATCGACCGTTTAGCCATGTTGCTGACCAACTCCGCCTCTATCCGCGACGTTATCCTGTTTCCGGCCATGCGCCCGGAACACAAAGCGGACAGCAAAAAGAGCGAAGGCTAAGCGATGACGCCGCTACAGGGGCTGGCGCAGCAACTGCTGCCGGGCCGCGGCTGGTCGGAACAGCTGGCAGAAGAGTTCAGGCAGCCGTACATGGCGTCTTTGGCGCAGTTTTTAGCCGCAGAGGAAGCGGCGGGTAAGAACATTTACCCACCGGTGCACCAGGTATTTAACGCGCTGAACAGTACGCCGTTGGGACAGGTGAAAGTGGTGATTCTGGGGCAGGATCCCTACCATGGGCCGGGCCAGGCCCACGGTTTGAGCTTTTCGGTGTTGCCCGGTACTCGTACACCGCCATCGCTGGTGAATATGTTTAAAGAGATTCGCAGTGACCTTGGCATACAGCCGTCAGCGCACGGGTGTTTGCAGGCCTGGGCCGACCAGGGCGTATTGCTACTGAACAGCGTCTTAACCGTCGAGCAGGGCCGTGCTGGTGCGCATCAAGGTATGGGCTGGGAAGAATTTACCAACTCTGTGATCTCAGCAGTCAATGAGCAGGCCCAGGGAGTGGTGTTTATGCTTTGGGGCAGTTACGCCCACAAAAAGGGTCGCGGTATTGATCATCAAAAACATCGGGTGCTGGAAGCGCCGCATCCATCACCCCTGAGCGCCTATCGCGGTTTTTTTGGTTGCCAACATTTTTCCCGGGCCAATCAATGGCTGGGTGACAAGGGTCTTGGCGCTATTGACTGGGCGCTTCCCCAGCGCTCGTGATTTTTCTCTTTTTGGCTTTGTGAAACGGCCAGCGCCTGAGCGCCACCTCAGATGACCAAATGCCTTTTCTACTTGGTGCAAATATTGAAGATGGGCTGGAGATATTTGATCTCTCCACTGACGAGCATAATAGGACGATGCTCGCTTGCAATCTGTTGCTGGCTGTCATCGCATTGGGAGGTCGAAACCGACAGAGGTGTGATGACAAAAGACCTAATCGGGCACAGGCAGAATCTGATTGATGAAAAACGCTTCATTGGTAGCCGGCAGCTGCACGCAATCACATACTCAAATAAGCCTCCCGTACTTTCTCTTCACTGAGCAACTCACTATTAGAGCTCTCCCGTGATTCGTTGGCCTATGATCTTCACCAACGGTCAAGCTGAAGGCCGTGCTGATTGAGATAGTCGCCATGCTCTTTCAGGTATTCATCAACCCATATTGAGTAGTCGTTTTTCTCATCGTCAAAAGGCACCGCCTTATAACGCGCTACTTCGATGGCGGTCTCACCCCAATTCATAATCCATAGGACAACCGTGCCCCCGGGGGCGAGCCCCAGAACCAGCGTGTCACGTGGCATGTTGACGGTCTTGCCTTTTCTCTGAACCGGAGCAGGTTGCTCCATACGCTCACGCAAGGCTTCCGGGTCGGGTATGTGGATAAGTCTGGCGTAAGACTGCTGTTCGGCAAGTGAAAACCAACTGATGTAAATATAGTCGGGCATGGGTTCCAGCTCGGGACCGTTACTCAACCCCGGACTATTCCAACAGCAAGTGGTGATGCCTACTGGCCACCACCAGGCTCGCTCGCCGGACGCCTCCAATTCCAGAGATTTTCCCCAGACATCGTAGTGCCGGGGCGCGATGACCTGGAGCTGATACGTTACAGGGCGATCCCATTTGGGAGTGCTCGCTATGGAGCAGCCGCCCGACAACGCACTCATAAAGAGTATCGTTGCAAACATCACGAACCTCTTCATCATTTGAGCCCCCTGTTTGGATGGATGTTTCACACGCCACCGGGTGCGGGTTTGAATGGGAAAAGTGGTCCGGCGGTCTGATAATGGGCCGAGTGGTGAATGTAGCGTTGGCGAAGTAAGGCTTCTTCTTTGGGCATTAATTGCAGTGGATGACCTTCGTTGATGTGATGGGTGATCTGGGTGGCGATGGGTTTCAGTTCGTCGGGCAGGGCATATTCCTCCAAGGCAGGGTTCAATGTGTCAAACGGCACACCCGCATCTTTCGCCAACCGATACATTTGCCGCAGGGCTACACGGGAATATTTGGCTTGTACTCGCCGGTCCAGCCAGAGTTGGAACTGCAATTCGACTTCGCTTTCTTTTAGCCTCCGCCGGTAGGCTTCTTCAACCGTTAACGTGGCTTCAGGGTTATTTGGCCCCAGCCAACCTTGATCAATCAACTGCCTGCGCTCCATCAGTACTGTTGCGTACTCATAGCTTTCTCTGGGGTGGCGGCCGAGGAACTTACGGGACTGGGCTACTTTAATGTGTTCGTGGAAATTTTCGGGGTAGCCACCGCCAATGTCGGAGTGCGCCCCGGGCAGCACCCACGCGCGCCGGTAGAAAACCATCTTTACCATCGGTCAAGCTGAAGGCCGTGCTCCTTGAGATAGGAGCCATTATCCGATAAATAGCGTTCAGTTCTCTTCTCATAATACTCAGGGTGAGTGTCTATTTTGACTGCTTTATAGCGTCCCACTTCGATGGCGGTTTCACCCCAATTCATAATCCATAGGACGACTGTGCCACCAGGAGCAAGCCCCAGAACCAAGTTGTATCGGGGTAAGTTGTGTAGTTTTCCCCACTTGTATACAGGTGCTGGCTGCTCCATTCGCTCGCGCAAGGCATCCGGGTCAAGGATGTGGATCAGCCGGGTATAGGATTGCTGTTCGGCAAAGGAAAACCACGTTACGTGGATATAATCGGGCATGGGTTCCAGTTCGCCCTCCCCTGTTCCTGGACTTTTCCAGCAACAGCCGGTGATGCCAACCGGCCACCACCAAGCTCGCTCACCTGTCGCTTCAAACTGTAATGTCTTGACCCAGGCGTCGTAATGGCGTGGGACAGCCACTCGAACATCGTACGTAACCGGGTAATCCCATTTGGGAGTGCCCGCTAGAGTGCAGCCACCTGACAGGGCACTTGTGCAGAGTACTGTTGCAAGCATTACGAGCTTTCTGATCATTTGAAGCCCCTATTTGGATACACGCCCCGCACGCCACCGGGTGCGGGTTTGAATGGAAAAAGTGGTCCGGCGGTCTGATAATGGGCCGAGTGGTGGATGTAGCGTTGGCGAAGCAGAGCTTCTTCCTGCATAGACAATTGCAGTGGCTGACCTTCGTTGATGTGACAAGTGATCTGGGTGGCGATGGGTTGGAGTTCGTCGGGCAGGGCATATTCCTCCAAGGCAGGGTTCAATGTGTCAAACGGCACCCCCGCATCTTTTGCCAGCCGATACATTTGCCGCAGGGCTACACGGGAATACTCGGCCTGTACTCGCCGGTCCAGCCAGAGTTGGAACTGCAATTCGACTTCGCCTTCTTTTAGCCTCCGCCGGTAGGCTTCTTCAACCGTTAACGTGGCTTCAGGGTTATTTGGCCCCAGCCAACCTTGATCAATCAACTGCCTGCGCTCCATCAGTACTGTTGCGTACTCATAGCTTTCTCTGGGGTGGCGGCCGAGGAACTTACGGGACTGGGCTACTTTAATGTGTTCGTGGAAATTTTCGGGGTAGCCACCGCCAATGTCGGAGTGCGCCCCGGGCAGCACCCACGCGCGCCGGTAGAAAACCATCTTTACCATCGGTCAAGCTGAAGGCCGTGCTCCTTGAGATAGGAGCCATTATCCGATAAATAGCGTTCAGTTCTCTTCTCATAATACTCAGGGTGAGTGTCTATTTTGACTGCTTTATAGCGTCCCACTTCGATGGCGGTTTCACCCCAATTCATAATCCATAGGACGACTGTGCCACCAGGAGCAAGCCCCAGAACCAAGTCATATCGGGGCAAGTTATGTAGTTTGCCCCACTTGTGCACGGGTGCGGGTTGTTCCATGCGCTCGCGCAAGGCATCCGGGTCAGGGATGTGGATCAGCCGGGTATAGGATTGCTGTTCGGCAAAGGAAAACCAGGTTACGTGGATATAATCGGGCATGGGTTCCAGTTCGCCACCGCCTCTCCCCAGATCTTTCCAGCAACAATTGGTGATGCCAACCGGCCACCACCAGGCTCGCTCACCTGTCGCTTCAAACCGTAATCTTTTGACCCAGGCGTCGTAATGACGTGGGACAGCTACTCGAACGCCGTACGTTACAGGGCGATCCCATTTGGGAGTGCTCGCCACGGAGCAGCCACTTAACAGTAGGCTCGTGCAGATTACTGTTACAAGCACTACGAGTCTTCTCATCATTTGAGTCCCCTGTTTGGATGGATGTTCCGCATGCCACCGGGTGCGGGTTTGAATGGAAAAAGTGGTCCGGCGGTCTGATAATGGGCCGAGTGATGAATGTAGCGTTGGCGAAGTAAGGCTTCTTCTTTGGGCATTAATTGCAGTGGATGACCTTCGTTGATGTGACGGGTGATCTGGGCAGCTATAGATTGGAGTTCATCCGGCAAGATGATATCCGGATCGGCAGGGTCTACCGGGTCAAGTGGCACACCCGCATCTTTCGCCAACCGATACATTTGCCGCAGGGCTACACGGGAATACTCGGCCTGTACTCGCCGGTCCAGCCAGAGTTGGAACTGCAATTCGACTTCGCCTTCTTTTAGCCTCCGCCGGTAGGCTTCTTCAACCGTTAACGTGGCTTCAGGGTTATTTGGCCCCAGCCAACCTTGATCAATCAGCTGCCTGCGCTCCATCAGTACTGTTGCGTACTCATAGCTTTCTCTGGGGTGGTGGCCGAGGAACTTACGGGACTGGACTACTTTAATGTGTTCGTGGAAATTTTCGGGGTAGCCACCGCCAATGTCGGAGTGCGCCCCGGGCAGTACCCACTCGTTAAAATGACCCGGCAGGCTGCCATCCGGCCCGCGCAGGCTGTTGAGAGAGAAGTTGTAACGCCATTCGTCCCGGGCGGTCAGGTGTACGGCTCTCTGAGCCGCGTCGGGGGTGATATTTACACGCACGTCACCATTGTTGGCATTGTGAGCTGAAAAGTCGCCACTCCGCACGTCTACAACTGCTGCGACGGTATCAAACAGCCCCAAGAAACGAATGGTGACGTTTTTTGGCCAGGCAATGCCCTGCTCCTGAAATGCTTGGCCCAACGCACCACCAACGCCATCCTGCACTTCGTTCACAAAATGCCGGGCGGTGGCCGCGCCCCGGCTAAAGCCGAAAACATCCAAAACAAGGTTATCTATCCGAGTACCCGCATTCTTATATATTTCTTCGGCTAAATTCTTACAGCCTGATTCGATTTTGGCGAGAACGCCTCGCTCCCCCATGCCAGTCCCCATGGCCCAGACATCGTCCTCTTTACCGGATTTGGTGCCAACGCCCGAGACGTATACGGGAATACGGTGATTCTCTACGGTGACCGTGTCGGTGGACAAGGGTTGATAGAGCGTGTGGAGCTTTGCCACATTGGTCTCAGCATTAAGATAGCTCCCCTCCATCAGTTGCGAGATTTCAGCGCTGCAGGTTTCCTCACTGATGGCTCCTGCTGCCTGAGCGGTCAAGCATTCATCTACTTTTCGCTCAAAGGCACCGGTGTTACCGATGCTGTTGCCGGTGCCGTCGAAGAACACGCCGGCTTCAACGGTCACTTTGGCACGCAGGTCAGACCGGCCTTCTGAATAGCGCTTCGAAGCTTCGATTTCTTCCGGGGTCGCACCTTCCAGGCCTTCGTCTACCAGTGCGCCTTTGGCTTTGGCCCACTCAACAAAGCCGAAAGGGTCTTTGTTCAGCGCCTGTTCAGCTTCCGGGGTCAGTTGGCCCTGGCTGTTCAAGGCGCCAGCCTTGGCGAAATCCACCACCGGTGCCGTGAAGGTGGCTACGCCTAATAGGACACGGGGTTTGCCGGTGATGATCTGGCCACCGTGGGAGGTAGGGCTGCCCATGTGGGCAAGGGGGCGGCCGTCCAGCAGGGCCAGTGGATAGCCCTGAACGATCACGGCACCGCAGCCGCAGGCATCGCCCACCCGGGCGATGGGTACGCCATCCACGCTTGCGGTCGCGCCGTTCGCAATAATGGGACTGCTGCCGTGGCCGGGGATGGGGCAAACGTGGGTGTCGCCAACGCAGGCGACCATGAGGTTGCTCATGAGATATTCCTTCCTTGGGTGAACACCGGTTTTACTCCGAAAACCGGCTTGTCTTAAGACGATAGAAGCCTATACATTTTTTTGTTGAGACACCATCACCAGCCCGAAAAGAAATTCTTTCCGGCCACAAAATGCACCCCTATAACCTTATAGTTGGACGAACTGATAACGTAACGGCCAAACGGATCGTTATTTAGCCGCCTCCGATTTTTTGAATGTACTCAGCTCAGTTCCACGTCCAAAGGTGAGTTGAACTGGCTGAAAATTCATGTTTCCGAATAAACACTAACTATTGCAGCATCGCCATGGCGGCCGCCATCTGGGCGTCCAGGTTTTCATCGTCACTTCCGTCTGGGTCCAGCCCAAGCCGTTCAAACGCGCTAATGGTGCTCCAGTCCATCTGAGCCCAGGGGTGATCGGTCCCGGCAACCCTCTGCAAATTTGCTATCATCACCAGATCGCTGTAATCAGCCTTGGCAGGGCTTCGGTCGAACTGATTATAAAGTAACGGAACATCTTGCAGGTCGGCGGGGAAATCCCAGCGCTTGAGGATAATGGCGCCAATCTGCGGGTGCAGTTCAGCAATGATTTCATCCAGCACAATGCCGCTTATTTGGATGTCATTGTCTTCGATATAGCGCAGTATCGGCAGCATGCCAATCAAGTGCACCATGCCCGCCAAGGTGGCCTGTTCGGGCTTAAGACGTGTGTAATTCTGGGCCAGAACGTGACAAATACCAGCGACTTCTATGCTGGCCTGCCAGGTCGCGCGCATGCGTTTGTCGATCATATCCGAGGTGGCCTGAAACATCTGCTCCATGGCCAGGCCCATGGCCAGGCTGCTGGTGTAGGTCATACCCAGGCGGCTTACCGCCATATTCAGGTTCTCGATCGAGCGATTTCCGCGGAACAACGGGCTGTTACAAACGCGAATAAGGCGCGCAGACAACGCTGTATCGTTGCTGATTACTTTGACCAGATCTATGATTGCCGAGTCTTCAGACTGTGCGATATCACGAACTTTAAGCGCAGCTTCGGGCAGTGTGGGCAGTACCAGCTTGTCGCTGTTGATGGCAGTAATCAGATCGTTCTTGATGGTGTCAGCGATGTTCGACATAGGGTGATCAGATCCGGTTGAGCAATTAAGCGGTTAAGCGATGAAGCGCGGGCCTGTGGCCTGTTGGGTATCCGCATCGTCGATTAGTTTATAGCAAATTCAGCGACGCTTGCCTGTCACATTATGTATCTGCCGTCTTATGCGGCTGTTCGCGTTCCGGCACCGCGTATGGCAGCGGGCACAGCTGTATGTTGGCATCGGCGCTGTCTTCCAGTGTTAGTGGGCCGTTTGCGGCGTCATGGCGAATGACCGCAAGCAAATGATATTGCTGCGGCCCGGTCTGCAAAATATTGACCACTTCGCCCACGTTGCGTTCGCCATTGCTGATAGCGTCGCCAACGGCCGGTTCTGGATCGGCGGTAACGGTCAGCCGGTAAAGGCTCTTTTTCAGCTGCCCGAGAAAGTGCATGCGCGCAATAACTTCTTGGCCGGTGTAACAGCCTTTTTTGAAGTGGACGCCTCCCAAATGTTGCCAGTTCAGCATTTGTGGTACGTAGGCGCCGGCGGTTGCGCTGGTCAACCATGGCACCCCGGCGGCAATTTGTCCGGCTTGCCAGGTAGCCAGGCTGCATTGACGTTTGGTTTGGAGTACATCGGGTAAGGCGCCGTCCGGTGACCAGAGCTCATAGCGCGCAGGGCCTTCGATGGACGGTTCCAGCAAAATAAGATGGCCGTGGCCAGTGGTCAGGGTGTCCCCGGGTTGCCGCAGATCGGTAACTAGCGAAGCCTGGTCACCCGCCACCGCCTGTGCCAGTTCACTGCCAAAGATGCCGATGATTTTGCTGTCATCCAGGCGGGCCATAGTGGTGCCGCGAAACAGCATCAAATATTTGCGCAGCTCGGCCTCAGTGGCATCCGCCAGCTCGCGGCTAAAGTCCATCAGAATATCGTCATCGTGGCGCAACATACGCACTAGGGCGTAGGCCCGGCCTTTGCGATTACTGGCGGCTGCATGCAGGGACTTACCCGCGGTGACTTCGCTCACGTTCTGGCTGAACTGGCCTTGCAAAAATTTCTCGGTGCCAGCCCCGCTGACCGTCAGCATCAGTCGGTCACTCAGCTCTGCCCAGTTGTTTTCTGGCAGTGGTTGCTCTGCTATCCCGTTTGCAATGGAGGGGCCAGTGGAGGGTGCAATTGGGCTGTCAACTGATGGGTAGGTGGTGGTATCACTCATTACAAGCTCCGCAAAACAAATGCAAATGGGGTCAAACGGTGGCGGGTATAGGTTTTTGCCCGAGCCTCAGCCACAGGCGCAAACTGCGCGCATCGTCTGAGGGCAGGTTGCCACGGCCGCCGCTGAGCAGCAATACCGTTGTGTAATAGCGGTTGCTGTGGGCTTGGCGTAATTGCAGAACACTGAAGCGGGCGCCAATGCGGCTGCCAGGGCCCGGATTGACGGCGACCGCCGCGTTGTCGTGGTGTAAGGCCCACAGTTGGCCGTCATGAAGGCGCAATCCAACCACGCAATGTTGCCCTAGCAGCAAGCCATGGCTGCTAACGGCATAAAACGTACCAACGGCAGCTAAAGGAACCATCGCCAGCAACCATACATGGCCATCAGTGGACAGCAAACTCACAAAACCCGCTAGCACCAACCAAGGTAGGGCGGCGATAGCACCCACCAGCCCGGTTGGGCGCAGTCTGATATCAATTCGGCTGGACACGTTTCAGAATAACCTCAACGATGCGCTGCAGGTCCGGGTCGTCAGACTTGTTGCGTTGCATAAACCACTCGAACATGTCGTTGTCTTCACAGGTCAGCAGTTTTTCATAGCGGGCTTGGTCATCTGGGTTCAAATCACAGTATGCCTGTTCCAGAAATGGCACCAGAAGATTGTCTAGCTCTAGCATGCCGCGGCGGCTGTGCCACCATAAGCGCTTGAATTCGGGCGAGTTGGAAGTGACTTGAGTTTCAGACATAACGCATCCTGTCAGTTGTAGGTTTAGTACTACCTGATATCACTCATATTGGGATATCAGGGCGCAGAGGTACGGTAAGTGGTGGGTACCAATACGGTGTCACCGGCTTCTGCCTGCATCGCCGGATAATCCAGGGTGTAGTGAAGCCCACGGCTTTCGTGTCTTTGCAGCGCCGAACAAATAATAAGATCTGCCACGGTAACCAGATTGCGCAGTTCCAGCAAATCGTTGGATACCCGGTAATTACTGTAAAAATCGCCAATTTCCCGAGACAGCAAATCGACTCGGTGCTTGGCACGCTGCAAGCGCTTCGTGGTGCGAACTATGCCGACATAGTCCCACATAAAATGGCGCAGTTCGTCCCAGTTGTGGGAAATGACTACGTCTTCATCAGAATCACGAACCTGGCTTTCATCCCACTCCGGAACGTCTGGCACGGCCGGTATGTCGGCTTCCCGGCGGGTAATGTCTTCCGCGGCAGCGCGGCCATACACCAGGCATTCCAGCAGAGAGTTGCTGGCCATGCGGTTGGCACCGTGCAGGCCGGTAAAAGCGGCTTCGCCGACCACGTAAAGCTGGTTGATATCGGTTCTGGCGCGCTGGTCGCTAATGATGCCGCCGCAGGTGTAATGAGCCGCAGGCACCACTGGAATTGGCTCGCAGGTGATATCAATGCCATAGGTCAGGCAGGTTTCGTAAATGGTTGGGAAGTGATGTTTTATAAAATCTGCCGGCTTGTGGCTGATGTCCAGATATACGTGGTCTACGCCCAGGCGTTTCATCTCGTGATCGATGGCACGGGCAACAATGTCTCTGGGTGCCAGTTCGGCACGACTGTCGAAACGGTCCATAAAGCGGCTGCCATCCGGCAACTTCAAGTGCCCGCCTTCGCCGCGCAGAGCTTCGCTGATCAGAAACGATTTGGCGTGGGGGTGGTACAGGCAGGTAGGGTGAAACTGGTTGAATTCCATATTGGCGACACGGCAGCCAGCACGCCAGGCCATAGCGATGCCGTCACCAGACGCACCGTCTGGGTTGGTGGTGTAGCGGTAGGCCTTGGAGGCCCCGCCGGTGGCGATTACCGTGAAGCGGGCACGAATCAGTTCAACGTGATTGTCATCCAGTTTCAACACGTAGGCGCCCACGCAACGATTGCCTGGCAGCGACAGTTTGCGATTGGTGATCAGGTCTACCGCCACCCGGCCGGACATCAGCGTGATATTTGCCCGTGCTTCGGCCCGGGCCACCAGAGTGGTAGATACCGCCTGCCCGGTGGCATCTGCAGCGTGGATAATGCGGCGATGGCTGTGGCCGCCTTCGCGCGTCAGGTGGAAAGCGGCGTTGTTATCGCGAGTGAAGTCCACGCCGGAATCAACCAGCCAGTCAACGCTGGCTTTGCTGTGCTCTACAGTAAAGCGCACAGCGTCTTTGTGGCAAAGGCCTGCTCCGGCGTCCAGGGTGTCCTGGATGTGGTTTTCAACGGAGTCTTCCCCGTCAAGAACCGCCGCAATTCCGCCCTGGGCCCAAAGCGTGGCGCCACTGCTGATGGCCGCTTTGCTGAGGACGCAGACTTGCAAATGGGGTGGCAGATTCAGAGCCACTGTCAAACCGGCAGCTCCACTGCCGATCACCAGTACATCGAACTCGAAGGATTGTGGCATTGGGTTGGTATCGCAGGCCATAATGTGGGTGTGTATTGAACTAAACTTTGTGCTCGCTGTCCATTTGCCAGAACCGGGAAGTCGCTTTTAAGCGGTCATTTTTCCCGAAGACTCCATTAACGGACGCCAGGCAGCAGCATGATGCATTCCATTCTCAAGCAGGCCGGAACTCAGGCCACCGAACCAGCGAGTGCCGGCAAACCGTCCATGACGTCCAGTATAGATCAGACAGCCCCCGACCAGGGCGACAGCCAGACTGACTTGCAGTTGGTGCGCAAGGTACGCAATGGCGACCGTGCTGCCTTTGATTTGCTAGTGCTGAAATACCAGTCGCGAGTGGCGTCTATCATCAGCCGCTATGTATTCGATAGCCACGAAGTGATGGATCTTACTCAAGAAACTTTCGTTAAAGCCTTTCGCGCTATTGACCGTTTTCGTGGTGACAGCGCATTTTACACTTGGCTTTATCGCATAGCGGTTAATACAGCCAAAAATTATCTGGAAGCGCGCAGTCGGCGCCCTCTGGGTAGCGCAGATTCGGCAGACGCGGAAAACTACGACGATGGCCAGCGCCTGCGAGATATCGCCTCGCCAGAGAAGCTGCTGCAGCGCGACCAGTTGCAGCAGGCGTTGAATAAAGCCATAGACGCACTGCCGGAAGAATTGCGTTCGGCGTTTCTGCTGCGCGAATACGACGGCCTGAGTTACGAAGACATTGCCCGCATATTGGAATGCCCGATTGGCACGGTGCGTTCCCGTATTTTTCGGGCCCGAGATGCGGTTGACCGTCATCTTGGCCCCTTGCTCAACCATTCTGCAAGCAATTGAGGTTGCATCCCATGGATGATCGTCTCAGAGAAACCCTGTCGGCCATGATGGACGACGAAGCAGACGAACTCGCTGTGCGGCGTTTGCTGTCCTTTTCCGATCAGGATGAGGTGCGCGGCCAGTGGCAACGCTGGCAGCACATTCACGACCTGATGCATGGCACGGGCGCCGCAGCCGACTCGGTTTCGCCGGCCGCCGATGTTAGTGCCGGTGTTTGGCAGCGCCTTGACGGCGGGGCGCCTACGTCAGAGCACAATGCGATAAGGGCAACAAGTCGTCAGCGATGGCACTGGCCCGCAGTGGCCATGATAGCGATGGCGCTGGTGGTGGGTTTTGGCGCTGGTTCGGGCTGGCAAAGCGCCGGCGAGCCGGAGCTGATTGCTGCTCCGGCCTCAACGGAGCCAAACGCGGCTGCAACGGTTGCTTCGGTCAGCGAAGTATCGCTGCAGGGCCTGGATGACAGACAGCGGCAGCAGATTCACCGTTATCTACTGGAACACGCCCAGCATAACAGCGTGGGTGCCGGTCGCGGCTCGGTGGGCTATGCGCGTCTGGTCAGCGCCGATGCGGGGGGTTACTAAATCGTGAACGGGCAGGCAGGCTCAGCATGGTTGCGTTTTTTCCTGGCCCTTACGGTTATGGGGTTGTGGATGCCGGCTGCGGCACAGTCGACCGAGGCACAGCCCCAAACGGCCAATAGCGCAGAAGCGGTCAAGTGGTTGCAGCGCCTGGGCCCGGCCATGAACATGACCTCCTACCGGGGAGTGTTTGTGTACGGCCGCGGCCAGCAGGTGCATTCCATGCAAGTGGCTCACCGCTACAACGGCAGTATGGTTGAGGAAAGACTGGTTATTCAGGACGGCGGCAGCGGCGAAATTGTGCGTCGTGACATGGAGGTTGTTTGCGTGTTGCCAGCCCAAGATACTGTCATACTAGATGCTATTATTCCTTCCGGGCCGCTGGCTGATTCGTTTAGTGATCAGCTATTGCCTGCGACGCGCTGGTACCAGGCGCAAATGCTGGGAGAGGGCCGCGTAGCAGGTTACGCCGCTGTAAAAATCGCCTTGACCGCTAATGATCCTTACCGCTATAGCTATCGCTTGTGGCTGGAAAAAGAGACCGGCCTGCTGGTAAAAAGCCAAACCCGTAACGCCGACGACCAGATCCTGGAGCATTTCCAGTTCACCAGTCTTGATATCACCGATGATATTGTCGACAGCGAGCTTCAGATAACAACGGCAGACAAGAATAAGACCAGTACCATGAGCCTTGAACCTTCAAATTCCGTCACCGAGCTGGTGACCCGCTTGCAAGGTTGGTCGCTGGATTGGGTGCCCGCGGGTTTTGAGCCTGCGGCTACGCCGCGATCGGATAAACGCCAGGTGATTGCGTTCAGTGATGGTTTGGCGGCTTTTTCAGTGTTTGTAGAAGACATTGCTAGTTTGGACATGCCGACAGGTGCATCGCGCATTGGTGCTACCACGGTGTATTTGCGGCCGGTGCAGTCAGACGGTCGCCAGGTATTGATCTCGGTGGTCGGCGAGGTGCCTCCGATCACCGCCCGTAAAGTGGCAGAGTCGGTGCGTTTTGACAGCGCTGCGGTTGATAGTGCTAATGTTGATAGCGCCACCGCAAGCCTGATCGAGCATCAGGGCGCGAGCCGATGATCACCGAAAGCGGTCGAGTGGTAGCGGTGTCTGGCAACACCGTCTGGGTGCAAACCATTCGCCAGAGCGCGTGCCAGAGTTGTTCCGCCCGCAGTGGCTGCGGCCAGCGCGTGTTGGCGGCTGCCAGCGGTGGCCGCGCCAATCAAGTGCAGGTTCTGAACAGCCTGCACGCGGGTGTGGGCGACGATGTCACTCTGGGCATTGCGGAACAGGCGCTATTGCAGGCGTCGCTATTGGTGTATGCGTTACCGCTGCTGTTGATGGTCGCTGCGAGCATGGCTGCAAACCAGCTGGTGCCGGGCAGCGACGGCGTAGCTATCTTGGCCGCTGGCCTTGGCTTGGGCGCGGGCTTTTTAGTCGCAAAGCTTTGGCAGCGCCGCATGCCCGGTGATTATCAGCCACACTTAATGAAGGTTAATAAGAACGTCCCTACCCAAGCGTTATAATTTCTTCTAGTGCTCGTATATTGAAATAACGGGAAGTGCCCTCACACACATTTGCTAATACTGTTCGCTGGCCGTTTAGGTCAGCTCGGAACTCATTACGGGAGTTGCTCAATGCCAAAAACACCCTCGGTTGTGGCTGCCAGGCAGTCCACCAATTTCGTTTCTTTGATGTGGGCTGCGTTGCTGGCCACTGTTTTGATGGTACTGGTGGTATGGAGCCAAGCTACCCAAGCCCGTGGCCTGCCTGATTTTACAGAACTGGTGGAAGATAATGCCGGTGCGGTGGTGAATATCAGCACAACCTCGGCAGCGCCGGAAAATACAAGCCGTTTCCAAAATCTGCCTTTTGACGAGCGCCAGCTTGAGCAGATGCCAGAGTTTTTTCAGGATTTTTTTCGTGGTCCTGGCTCCGGTAATCCCCACGGTGGCCGCGCCCAGCCAATCCAGTCTATGGGCTCTGGTTTTATCGTGTCCCGCGATGGCTACGTGCTGACCAACAATCACGTAGTGGAGGGCGCTGACGAAATTATTGTACGCTTGAACGACCGCCGTGAACTGCCCGCGCGCCTTATTGGCACGGATCCGCGCTCGGATATGGCCGTGTTGAAAATTGAAAATGGTGACGACCTGCCTGTCGTTCAGGTGGGCAAATCGAAAGATTTGAAAGTGGGCGAGTGGGTTTTTGCCATCGGTTCACCCTTCGGCTTTGACTATACCGTCACCGCCGGCATCGTCAGCGCTCTTGGCCGCTCCCTGCCAAGCGAAAACTACGTGCCTTTTATTCAGACCGATGTCGCTATTAATCCCGGTAATTCCGGCGGGCCGTTGTTCAACATGGACGGCGATGTGATTGGCATTAACTCCCAGATTTATACCCGTTCCGGAGGTTTTATGGGGGTTTCTTTCGCCATTCCCATCGATGACGCCATGAGCGTGTTCCGCCAGATTCGCGACAATGGCAGCGTATCCCGTGGTTGGTTGGGCGTGCTTATTCAGGAAGTGAACCGTGATCTGGCCGAGAGTTTTGGCTTGAAGCGTCCGCGCGGCGCGCTGGTTGCCGAAGTGCTTGGTGGTTCACCGGCGGAAGCTGCTGGCTTGCAGTCTGGTGATATTGTGCTGGCCTATGACGGCGAAGAATTGCAGCTGTCAGCTGAGTTGCCGCCGATGGTAGGGCGCACGCCGATTGGTGAGTCAGCGCGTTTGACGGTACTGCGTGGCGGCAACGAAATGGCTATTGATGTTAAAATTGGTCAGCTTCCGGATGAGCGTGACGCCCAGGCGCAGAGCCCCGTAGTCCCGGGCGATAGTGCTTCGTCGCTATTCGGCCTGAGCGTTGAGCCGCTGCCGGCTAGCATGACCAATGCCCAGGGCATCATTGCCGGCGTATTAGTCGCGGATGTTCAGGGTGGCGCTGCTTTCGACGCAGGCATACGCCCCAATGACGTGATCACTGAAATCGATCGCAAAGCGGTGACGTCGGTGGCGGACTTCCGCAACATTGCCGGCAATCTGGCCGACGATCGCGCCGTGCCAGTGCGCGTAGTGCGTCAGGGTCGTGCGCTCTATCTGGTTATGAAACCTTAACACCTCCTCAAACCCGGCCGCCGACAGCAATGGCAATGGCGGCCGGTAAACTGTAAAATCTTGCCGTTGCCGGATCCGGCAGCGGCCCTCCTCGGGCTCAATCCTGTGTCTTATACGAGTATTCATTGTCTGTGACTGAACTGAGCCGAATCCGTAACTTTTCTATTATCGCCCACATTGACCATGGCAAATCCACACTCGCAGACCGGTTTATCCAGACTTGCGGTGGCCTGTCCTCCCGTGAAATGGCGGAACAGGTGCTTGACTCCATGGATATTGAGCGTGAACGCGGTATTACTATCAAAGCGCAGTGCGTGACGCTGAATTACACCGCTCGTGACGGCCAGGTTTACAAACTCAACTTTATTGATACGCCAGGGCACGTAGACTTTTCCTACGAAGTGTCGCGTTCACTCTACGCGTGCGAAGGCGCGCTGCTGGTGGTGGATGCCGGGCAGGGCGTTGAAGCTCAGTCGGTGGCCAACTGCTATACCGCCATTGAGCAGGGTCTGGAAGTGGTGCCGGTGCTAAATAAGATGGACTTGCCGCAGGCAGAACCGGAGCGGGTAGCCGCCGAAATCGAAGACATCATTGGCATAGACGCCAGCAGCGCCGTGCGCTGCTCGGCAAAGAGCGGCATGGGTGTGGAAGACGTTCTGGAAGATCTGATCCAGAAAATTCCACCGCCAACAGGTGATCGTTCGGCGCCGCTGCAGGCACTGATTATCGACTCTTGGTTTGATAATTATCTGGGCGTTGTGTCGCTGGTGCGCGTGACCCAGGGCGTGCTGAGAAAGGGCGAAAAAATTGTTATTAAGTCGACGGGCAAGGCTTGGAATGCGGACAAAGTGGGTATTTTTAACCCAAAGCCTTACGACACCAACATTCTGGAAGCCGGTGATGTAGGTTTTGTGGTTGCCGGGATCAAAGCTATTCACGGTGCGCCGGTGGGCGATACCATCGTGCATCACAAATTTGCCGACGAAACCTCCAGGCTGCCGGGTTTTAAAAAAATTCAGCCGCAGGTATACGCCGGTCTATTTCCGGTCAGCTCCGACGATTACAACGATTTCCGTGATGCTTTGGATAAACTGACGCTGAATGACGCGTCCTTGTTTTTCGAGCCGGAAAGCTCCGACGCATTGGGCTTTGGTTTTCGCTGTGGTTTCCTGGGCATGCTGCACATGGAAATTATTCAGGAGCGGCTAGAGCGTGAATACGATATTGACCTGGTCACTACTGCGCCCACGGTTATCTATGAAGTGCTCACTAAGCTGGGTGAGACATTATCGGTAGACAGCCCCTCAAAGTTGCCGGATATTGGCTCAATTGAGGAAATGCGTGAGCCCATTGTGCAAGCCAACATTTTGGTGCCGCAAGAGCATTTGGGAAATGTGATTGCCCTGTGCGAGCAAAAACGCGGCGTACAAAAAAGTATGCACTTCACCACCAGGCAGGTGCAGCTCACCTATGAGCTGCCCATGGCCGAAGTGGTTCTCGACTTTTTCGACCGGTTAAAGTCCGTCAGCCGAGGCTTCGCTTCACTGGATTACCACTTCATTCGGTTTCAGGCGGCCAATCTTGTGCGCCTGGACGTGCTGATCAACGGTGAGCGGGTGGATGCTCTGGCCTTGATTGTTCACCGTGAACTGGCGAATCACAAAGGCCGTCAACTGGTGGAAAAAATGAAAGAGCTGATTCCGCGGCAGATGTTTGATATTGCCATTCAGGCGGCGATCGGCAACCAGGTAGTGTCACGAGTGACGGTGAAAGCCTTGCGTAAGAACGTGACCGCTAAATGTTACGGCGGCGATGTCAGTCGCAAAAAGAAACTGCTGCAAAAGCAGAAAGACGGTAAAAAACGCATGAAGCAAGTGGGTAATGTGGAAGTGCCCCAAGACGCGTTTCTAGCGGTATTGAAAATCGACAACTAGAAAATCGACAAAAATTAGGCATCTGATAAGTAGGCATCTGAATGGATATTAATTTTCCGCTGATCTTGGTCATTCTGACCTTTGCAACGGGTTTGGTCTGGTTCACTGACAAGCTGTTTTTACGCTCGCGCCGTGCCGCCAAAGCGAGTGCCGTGGCCTCAGACGAAGACTCGTCCGCAAAAGAGCCTTATCTGGTCGAGCTGAGCCGTTCGTTTTTCCCGGTATTGGCCATTGTGTTGGTTCTGCGTTCGTTTTTGGTAGAGCCATTCCAGATTCCCTCCGGCTCTATGCTGCCTACCCTGGAGGTGGGCGATTTCATTCTGGTAAACAAGTTTGCTTACGGCCTTCGGCTGCCGGTTCTGGGCTCAAAAGTGGTCAGCATCGACGATCCGGACCGCGGCGATGTGATGGTATTCCGCTACCCTGAAGACCGCAAAACCAATTACATAAAGCGAGTGATTGGTTTGCCCGGTGATCAGATTCGCTACCGCGATAAAACTCTGTTCATAAACGGTGAAAAAGTAGAATCGGAATTTGTGGCGCGTCTGCCGCCCAACGAATACAGGCGCGAACAGCTAGGAGGGGTAGAACACGATATTTTTCTGACCACGGGCCGTCTGGGTACCGGCGGTGAAGGCGAATGGCAAGTGCCCGAAGGCCACTATTTTGTAATGGGTGACAACCGTGACAACAGTAATGACAGCCGCTACTGGGGCACGGTCCCAGACGACCTTGTTGTCGGCAAGGCCTTTGCTATCTGGATGCACTGGGAGTCGCTGGTCAGTTTGCCATCGTTTGGCCGGGTGGGTGGCATAGAATAATGGAAAACCTAATGAGAATGCAGGGGATGAACAGCAACGGGTCAGATATGAACAGGCAGCGCGGCGCATCCGGGTTGGTCATGCTGGTTATGGTTCTGTTTTTTGGCAGTCTGCTGACCCTTTTGTTAAAACTTGGGCCAGCGTACATGGATGATTACACCATTCAGGAAGCACTCGAAGGCCTGAGCGATACCAAAGGATTGTCAGAAATGGGGCCGGCGGAAGTGCGTTCACACATTAATAAGCGCTTGAGTGTGAACAATGTTCGCACTCTTAGCTCCGAGAGTATTACCGTTAACAAAGACGGTGACCGGGTACTGATTGTGGTGGACTATGAAGTGCGCTCGCCGGTAATTAGTAACATAGATGCCGTGATGCACTTCAAGCACGCCTACGATATGAGTAGCCAATGAGCGTCCAGCCCGACCTTGAGCCCTTGCAGCGACGTATCGGTTATCAGTTCAAATCCCAGGAACGTTTGCTGCTGGCTCTGACCCACCGCAGTTTTGGCAATCAGAACAATGAACGCCTTGAGTTTCTGGGTGACTCCATTGTAAACATGGTGATCGCCGAGCATTTGTTCAGGCGCTTTCCCAAAGCCCGTGAAGGGCAGCTAAGCCGCTTGCGGGCGCGCATGGTCAAGGGCGTAACTCTGGCGGAGATTGGGCGGGAGTTTGATTTAGGCTCCTATCTGCGCTTGGGTTCAGGTGAGCTAAAAAGTGGCGGCTTTCGTCGTGAATCCATACTGGCAGATGCGGTAGAGTCCATCATCGGCGCTATCTATCTGGACAGTGATTTTGTTACCTGTCAGGCTCAGATATTGCGTTGGTTTGATTTGCGCCTGCAGAATCTGGACTTACAGGATACCCAGAAAGACCCGAAAACCCGCCTGCAGGAATATCTTCAGTCGCGCCAGTTTCCGCTGCCGATTTATGACGTTCTGTCGGTTGACGGTGAAGCCCACAATCAGACATTTCACATATCCTGCGCGCTGTCCTCATTGGGGCGCAAAACCACCGGCAGCGGCAACAGTCGCCGCATAGCCGAACAGCAAGCCGCCCGTAATGCCCTGAAAGAACTGGGTGTGGAGAACGATTGATGACGGATACAACCCGCCCGCAAGACCCTGACAGCCGTTGTGGCTTTGTGGCCATCGTAGGGCGCCCCAATGTGGGCAAGTCTACCCTGATGAATCACATACTGGGCCAGAAGCTCAGTATTACCTCGCGCAAGCCGCAAACCACCCGTCACCAGGTTCTGGGTATAAAAACCATTGGCCCGGTGCAGGCTGTGTATGTTGACACACCGGGTATGCATGAAGAACAACCACGGGCGATAAACCGATACATGAACAAGGCAGCTACCTCGGCCTTGAAAGGTGTCGACGTGGTGGTATTTGTGGTTGACCAGTTGGCCTGGACCACCGCCGATGAACTGGTGCTGGAGAAGCTTTCCAGCTTGAAATGCCCGGTGATTCTGGCGATCAACAAGGTCGATAAATTGGAAAAGCGGGAAACCCTGCTACCGCATCTGGACATGCTGTCGCGCAAGCGCGATTTCGCCGAAATGATCCCGGTCTCGGCCCTGCGCGAGACGAATCTAGTACCGCTGGAAGAATGTGTCGGCCGCTTCCTGCCGCAGAGCGTACATTTCTATCCGGACGACCAGATTACCGACCGCAGCGAGCGCTTTATGGCCTCGGAAATGGTGCGTGAGAAAATCACCCGCCAGTTAGGTGCCGAGTTGCCCTATTCGGTGGCGGTGGAAATAGAAGAGTTTAAGCACGATGGTAAAACTCTGCACATATCAGCCGTGATACTGGTTGAACGTGAAGGCCAGAAGAAAATCATCATTGGCGATAAGGGCGACCGCCTGCGCAGTATTGGCCAGGATGCCCGGATCGATATGGAGCGGATGTTCGACAACAAAGTCATGTTGCGGCTTTGGGTGAAGGTCAAACGCGGTTGGGCCGACAGTGAACGGGCGTTGAAAAGCCTGGGCATGAACGACTTCTGAGTCTGCCATGAGGGCTAAGGTGCTTCTTCTATGAGGGGCAAGGTGATTCAGGAACCGGGCTATGTGATCCATCGCCGGCCTTGGCGTGAAAGCAGCTTGCAGGTAGATGTGTTCACTCTGAATTATGGCCGCATTGACTTGATTGCTCGCGGCGCCAGCACCAGCAAAAGCCCGCTCAAAGCCCAGTTGCAACCTTTCCAGCCGCTATTGCTGGATTGGGTTGGCCGCGGGGACCTGAAAACCCTGACCCAGGTAGACGTTCGCCCAGCGCCGGTTCTGGCGCAATCGCAAGCGTTGTTCAGCGGTTTTTATCTTAATGAATTGCTGCAGCGCGTTCTCCCCGCAGCTGACCCCTATCCGTTGTTATTTGCTGCCTATCTTGATGCCATGGCCGAACTGGCCGCTGCTGCTGAGCTGGAACCAGTGCTGCGGCGTTTCGAGCGCAGTCTGGCGCTGGCCCTGGGGTACGATTTTGCCTGGGACCTGGCGACCGATAGCGGTGCGCCGGTGCAATCAGGCTGGTTTTACGGATATCATCCGCAGCAGGGTATTGTTGAACGCCCGGGTGCCGATGTGCGGGTGAAAAAACTTCCTGGCGATGCGCTGCTTGCGCTGGCCGCCAATGATTACAGTGAAATTGAAGCGCGCCGCATCGCCAAGCGAGTGATGCGTGCGCTGGTAGACTATTTGTTACAGGGGCGACCGTTGCACAGCCGCCAACTTTTTATCCAGTCAGGGGCAGTAAAATGAACTCCAGAGTATTGCTTGGTGTGAATATTGATCACGTGGCCACTTTGCGTCAGGCCCGCGGCACACGGTATCCCGATCCGGTACAGGCCGCATTGCTGGCGGAAGAAGCCGGCGCCGACGGCATAACCATTCACCCGCGGGAAGATCGCCGTCACATTCAAGACCGTGACGTTCTGCTGTTGCGCGATACCTTGCAGACCAAAATGAACCTTGAGATGGCGGTGACTGACGCCATGTTGGATTTTGCCGAACAAATCCGCCCGGCCTGCGTGTGCCTGGTGCCTGAAAAGCGTGAAGAACTGACCACCGAGGGTGGTTTGGACGTCGAGGGCCAGGAAGCTCGCATTGCCAAAGCCTGCGAACGTCTGGCGGCCATAGGTGCGGAAGTATCCCTGTTTATTGACCCGGACAAAACTCAGATTGATGCCGCCGTGCGCTGTGGCGCGCCGGTGATTGAATTGCACACCGGCGAGTACGCCGAGGCCAGCGGCGCGGCTGCGGATGCGGCGTTCAAAGTATTGGTGGAAGCGGTCATCTACGCTCGAAAGAAGGGTTTGGTGGTTAACGCCGGCCATGGTCTGAATTATCACAACACCGAGCGGGTGGCAGCGATTGCCGGGATTAACGAGTTGAATATCGGCCACGCTATTATCTCCCGGGCGGTCTTCACCGGCCTGAAAGAAGCAGTGCGGGATATGAAAGCACTGATTGATAACGCTTGTCAGCGTTAGGAATGCGTCAGCTTTAAGAGTGCGTAAGGCTTCCGTGTTGCCTGAAGAGTAACTGCCAATGAGTGTTGTCGCCCCAGTTCAATAGCCGCTTCAATGCTTTTAACAGCTGATCGGTCAGGGTGTCAATATCGCTGTCAGCCGTTTTTAACGCGGTCTCCAGTTGATTGGCAGCAGCCCGAACTTCCGGTACGCCGCAGTAGCGGGCGCCACCGTGCAGCTTGTGCACGCACTCCAGCAGTTCCAGCCTGTTGCCGCTTTGCCAGTGCTGCTCAATGGCCTCTACAGTAGGTGCTATTTGTTCCAGCAGCATGCTGAATAACTCTTCGGCCAGGTCTGCTTTGCCGGCTGCCAGGCGCAGGCTTTCCTCAATACTGATGCATTCCCTGGTCATTTTTCGACTCGACGGCCGCAGTGCACTGCGGCTGTCGCGCACTTCGTTAGCTCGACCGCCGTCGTCTGTGCCGTCGCAACATACCAATCCTGTGTGCTGTTCGACGGCGTCCAGCAGTTGGCGGCTGCTGACCGGCTTGGTCATATAGCCGTCGAATCCCTGCCGCGCCAAGCGGCCTCGCTCGTCACTCATGGCGTGCGCGGTCAGTGCAATAATGGCGGCACGCTGGCAGCCGGCGGTTTCCAGTTGCCTTAGCCTTTGGGTGGTAGCAACGCCGTCCATACCTGGCATCTGTAGGTCCATGAATATCAAATCGAATTGACGGGAGCGGGCCTTTGTCAGCGCTTCAAAGCCGCTGGCGGCGCCTACCGTGTTTACGCCCGCATCCCGTAGCAGGGTCAGCACCAGTTTGAGATTGGCTTCGTTGTCGTCTACCGCCAGAACCCTGGGGTTGAGGCTTTCTCTATCGGGTTCTGGCGGTGGTGTGGTCGGCCCGTAACCGCGATCGGCCGTGTGGTCGTTAGCGTTGATACCGTGCACCAATAACACCAGTTCATTGTAGAGCGCCCCGCGCAGAACGGGTTTGGTCAGGTGGCTGCTAACATTGGCCACCAGGGGGGTGTCGTGGCTTTCCAGGGTTGGCGTCAGCAACAGGGTGCGACAATCGCGGTCAACCTCAATACTGTGTACCAGGCTGCGATATTGGCTGGAGTTGAGCAGATGGCGATTAATACCAATCAGCGCGACGGCAAAGCCGGCCTGCTCTCGTTGCGCTTGTTCGATGCGCTCTTGCATGGCGCCAGGAGAGCTAACCCGCTCTACGGCAACGCCCCAGTCCCGCAATAGGTGCTCCATCGCCAGGCCGGTGGTTTTTTGTTGCTCCAAGTATATCATGCGTTCACCGCGCAGGCCGTTACGGGGGCTGTCGCTATCGTTTTGGCTGGCCCGCGTGCTGGTCAGGGTGAACCAGAATGTAGAGCCCTTCCCGGGCTCGCTTTCCAGGCCGATCTTGCCGCCCATTTCCTCTGCCAGGCGCTTGGATATAGCCAGTCCGAGCCCAGTACCACCATATTTCCGTGCGGTTGATGCGTCGGCCTGACTAAACGCATCAAACAATGATCGCTGTTGTGCGCGTGACAGTCCCATGCCTGTATCCGCTACGCTGACGCGAAGGGTAACGGAGCCATTATCGGCGTCTTCTTCTTCCAGGCTGGCACGCAGGACCACTTCGCCGGTGTGGGTAAACTTGATGGCGTTGTTGAGCAAATTGGTAATAATCTGTTTCAGCCTTAATGGGTCGCCCATCAGGTTGTTGGGCACATCGTTGTAAACCAGGGTCACCAGGTCCAGGTTTTTGTCGTGCGCTGCCGGCGCGAGCATCACCATGACTTCTTCCACAATGTCCCGCAGTTGGAACGGTACCCGGTCCAGCGTTAGCTTGCCGGCTTCGATTTTGGAAAAGTCGAGAATGTCGTTGATGATGGTCAGCAGGATTTCCGATGACTTGCGAATGGTGTTCAGGTGATCTCTTTGCTGGCGGGCCAGGGAGCCTTTTAACAGCAGTTCGGTGAACCCGATAATACCGTTGAGTGGAGTACGGATTTCGTGGGACATATTGGCCAGAAATTCCGATTTTATACGGCTCGCTTCCAGCGCTTCCTTACGCGCAAAATCCAGTTCAATATTTTGGATCTCAATAGTTTCCAGCGTTTCACGCAGGTCTTCGGTGGCCTGATCGACGTTTTTCTGCATGTCGGCCTGGGCCTTGCTCAAGGCGGCCGCCATGGCGTTCAGGCCGGACTCAAGCTGTTGAAATTCGGGCCCCGCTCGAGTACAAACCCGGGTTTCCAATTTGCCCTCTTTAAGCTCGGCAACGGCTTTATTAAGTTTATAAACCGGGCTGGTGAAAGCTCGGCTCAGGCGCAACGACACCAGCATGCTGAACACCACACCGGAAAGGACTAAAAGCAGGGAAATCAGCAGGGCTTTGTAGATTTCTTTTTCGGTGCGGATATGGGACATCTCCACGGCTACCCAGCCCAGAGTTTGCTGGGCACTGGGCACATCAGCCTCGCCATTGGCATTGAGCAGATTCTCGATCATCAGGTCCTGCAGGGTAACCGGCGTAATGAAAAAGGTGCTCTGCTGGCGCGGCAGCTGCTGCGCGACCTGATCCTGCAGCAGCTCGGCGATATCGCGTTTGTGGGTGTCTGGGCCGGTGTGCAGAAGACGCTCGCCGGCGCTGTCGAAAAAGCTGATGGAACGCACATCCTGCTCTTGCAGTAAGGCGTTGGAAAGGCTGTCTAACAAGTGCCGGTTGGCCGTAAACAGGCCGTATTCTGAGCCCGCCGCCAGTTGCCGCGACAAGGCTTCGCCGCGGTCCCGCAGCAGGCGTTCAATCTGGTTAACCCAACTTGAACTGAAAAACAGGCCTAGCAGCAAAGTGGTAGCCAGCGTGGGCATCAGTGTGGCCATCAGTACCTTGTTGCGAATGCCCCAGTGACGAATACCTCGGTTGGTAAAATCCCAGCGCCCCATAAACAACTCCTGAAAATGGCATTTTGCCCGCGTACTAAGGGCATCAGTGTGTTGGTTCGGTGTTTGCGCCCGACGGGTGTTGTTGCCGGCAGTCGTTAACGTATTTCGTAGCTATAACCCCAGGCTCTTGCGATAGCAATAAGCTGTATTGGGCTGGAGTCACTATAAGGCGTATGATTTAACCCCAAAAGTGTACCACAGGGACTCATTATGTATTTTCCAACCATTGAAGATTATGTTGGTAAAACCCCCCTGGTTCGCCTGCAGCGCCTGCCAGGCGACACCAGTAATGTCATCCTTGCCAAGCTGGAAGGTAATAATCCGGCCGGATCGGTCAAAGATCGGCCCGCGATTAGCATGATCCAACAAGCCGAAATCCGCGGCGACATCAAGCCCGGCGATACCCTGATCGAAGCCACCAGCGGCAATACCGGTATTGCCCTGGCAATGGCGGCAGCGATAAAGGGTTACCGCATGGTGTTGATTATGCCTTCCAATATGAGTGAAGAGAGGCGCGCGTCCATGCGCGCCTATGGCGCCGAAATTATTGCGGTGAGCAAGGAAGACGGAATGGAAGGTGCCCGGGATCTGGCCGAACGCATGCAGGCCGAGGGCAAAGGCAAGGTTCTGGACCAGTTCGCCAATGCTGACAACCCCCTGGCGCACTACCGCACCACCGGCCCTGAAATCTGGCAGCAGACCAATGGCCGGGTAACCCATTTCGTGGCCTCTATGGGCACCACGGGTACGGTTATGGGCGTGTCCCGCTACCTGAAAGAGCGCAACCCCGACGTCCGCATTGTTGGCCTGCAACCCAGCGAGGGCGCGTCTATACCCGGCATTCGGCGCTGGCCAGAAGCCTATCTGCCTAAAATTTTTGATGCTAAGGCGGTTGATCAGGTAATGGATATTGGTCAGGTCGAGGCCGAGACTACGATGCGCGCGCTGGCTGAAAAAGAAGGTATTTTTTGCGGCGTATCGTCTGGCGGTTCCATCGCCGCGGCGCTGCGACTTTCCCAAACGCTTGAAAACGCCGTTATCGTGGGCATTATCTGTGACCGTGGTGACCGTTACCTGTCTACCGGCGTATTTCCTAGCGCCTGAGTCTGATTAAAAAAGAGAAGAATTGATGAGTAGAAGACGCAGAAAAGTGTTGCCCCAGGAACCTGTGCGCTGCGAGGTCGAAAAGCTCGGCCATGATGGCCGTGGTATTGCTCGTAACGAGGGTAAAGTGCAATTTGTCAGCGGCGCGCTGCCGGGCGAAACAGTGATGGCCAAGATGGTTGGCAGCCGCAGCAAATTTGACGAATTGCGCACACTTGAGGTACTCACCGCGGCTCCTGATCGCCAGACTCCGCCCTGCGACTTTGCCGCTGTGTGCGGTGGCTGCAGCCTGCAGCACATGAGCGCAGAGGCGCAGATTGCGTTCAAGGAAAACACTCTGAAAGAGCACTTTGCCCATTTTGGTGGTATCGAGCCCGAGCAGTGGGTTAAACCGCTGCGCGCTGACACCATGGGTTACCGCCGCAAAGCGCGGCTGGGTGTGCGTTTTGTAAAAGCACGTGAATCCGTGCTGGTTGGCTTCCGCGAAAAGAGCAGTAATTTTCTGACGGATATTGACCGCTGCCTGGTGCTGGACCCACGTATTGGCGAACGCATTATGCCGCTGCGCGAACTGCTGCACGGCATGGATGCTTTTGACCTCATTCCCCAGGTAGAGGTTGCCTGCGGTGATGATGTGGCAGTGATGGTGTTCCGTAACATGGAAGACTTGAGCGACGGCGACCGCAGCAAGCTGATTGTGTTTGGTCAAAATCACGATTTGCACATCTATTTGCAACCTAAAGGCCCGGACACGGTTCACCGTATCTGGCCGGAATCTGCAGGTCGCCAGGATGAGCGTTTGAGCTACAGCTTGCCGGAATTTGATTTGACTCTGGCGTTTCACCCAATGGACTTCACTCAGGTGAACGCTAGCATCAACCAGGTAATGGTAAAGCGCGCCATCGACTGGCTGGACGTGCAACCCGGCGAGCGAGTCTTGGATCTTTTTTGCGGCTTGGGCAATTTTACCCTGCCGCTGGCCCGCAGTGGTGGCCAGGTGGTCGGTGTTGAAGGCGACGACGCCATGGTTGAACGCGGCCGCGAGAACGCCGCGCTGAACGGCCTGGATAATGTCACCTTTTTTGGCGCCGACTTGCACGGCGATTTTACCGGCCAGAGCTGGGCCAAAGAGGGTTTCGACAAAATCCTGATTGACCCGCCGCGCTCCGGCGCCGAAGACATTTGCCAGTACTTAACTGCCTTTAACGCCAGCCGCATTGTATATGTGTCTTGCAATCCGGCCACTTTGGCGCGAGATGCGGGTGTTATGGTGCGTAATGGCTATCGCTTGGTGCAAGCGGGTGTCATGGATATGTTCCCGCATACTACTCACGTGGAATCCATAGCGCTTTTTGAGCGTGATTCTGGTTAAGCGCGATTCCGGCTAATCTGGAAAAGAGTCGACATGGTAAAAGTTCGCGAAGATTACGCCGTGACCGGCAGCGGTGAAGTAGACATTGCCCACTGCGTGCGCCAGCTGGCCGAGCAGACCCGACTTGAGGATGACAGCCTGCTGCGCCAGGCGTGCGAAAGAGCTGCAGCCATTGACCTTCAGGCCTATCGGGAAGACCGACAATGGACCCCCGGCGCCAGCAGTTTCCGCACCGGCATTGAAATGGCTCGAGTGCTGGCAGAGCTGCATCTCGACCAGGCTAGCCTGACGGCTGCTGTGCTGTATCGCGCTGTGCGCGAAGAACGGGTAACGCTGGAAGCCGTGCGTAAAGAGTTTGGCGACGAAGTGGCTGGCCTGATTAACGGCGTGCTACAGATGGCGGCGATTTCGTCTATCCATCATCCCCTGAAAGGCAATGTTCTGGGCCAGAGCGAAGGCCAGCTCGACAACGTGCGTAAAATGCTGGTGACCATGGTTGACGACGTGCGGGTTGCGTTGATCAAACTCGCTGAGCGCACCTGCGCCATCCGCGGAGTGAAAGACGCATTGCCGGAAAAACGCATGCGAGTTGCCCGGGAAGTATTTGAAATCTATGCCCCGTTGGCGCACAGGCTGGGCATTGGCTATATCAAATGGGAGCTGGAAGACCTGTCCTTCCGCTACCTGCACGAAACCGCGTATAAGAAAATTGCCAAACTGCTGGATGAAAAGCGCCTGAATCGGGAAGGCTACATCAAACGGGTGGTGGCTGCGCTGGAGTCGGAGCTGGGCAGCGCCGGCATCACAGGCGATGTGTCGGGCCGCGTTAAACACATCTATAGCATCTGGCGCAAAATGCGCAGAAAAGGCATTGATTTCAGCCAGGTGTATGATGTGCGCGCCGTGCGTATTCTGGTGCCGGAGGTACGCGACTGTTACGCCGTGCTGGGCATAGTCCACGGTCTGTGGCGCCATATTCCGAATGAATTTGACGACTACATCGCCAACGTCAAAGAAAATGGTTACCAGTCTCTGCACACCGCGGTCATCGGCCCGGAAGGCAAGGTGATGGAGGTGCAGATTCGCACCCAGAAGATGCACGAAGAAGCCGAACTGGGTGTCTGCGCCCACTGGCTTTATAAAGGGACCGACACCAAAAACAAATCCACCGGTTACGATGCCAAAATAAACTGGTTGCGCCAGGTGCTGGAGTGGCAAGAAGAGCTGGGCGATCTGTCTGGTTTGGCGGAGCACCTGAAATCCGAGGTAACGTCGGATCGGGTCTACGTGTTTACGCCTGAGGGCCATGTGGTTGATCTGCCCCAAGGTTCCACCGCCGTAGACTTCGCTTATCGGGTACATACAGAAGTCGGTCACGCTTGCCGAGGCGCGCGCATCAACGGGCGTATCGTGCCCTTGATCTACCCGCTGAAAACCGGCGATCAAGTGTTCATACTGACGTCTAAAAATGCGACACCCAGCCGCGATTGGCTCAACCCCAACCTGGGCTACATTCGGAGTTCGCGCTCCCGCGCCAAGGTCATCAGCTGGTTCAAACAGCAGGATCGCGGTCGTAATATCAGCGACGGCCGTACCATTCTGGATGACGAATTCAAGCGTTTGTCATTGCACGATTGCAATCTGGAACTGCTCGCCAAAAAGGTGAATTACCACAGCGCGGAAGACATGTGTGCGGCAATTGGCGCGGGCGACCTGCGCCCAGCCCAAGTGGCCAATGTGGCCCAGCAAATGCTGGAGCCAAAAAATGAGCAGCCCGAACTGAAGCTGCGCAAGCAAAGCAAAGCCTACGATACCGAATCTGACATTCGCATTGTGGGTGTGGGCCAGCTGAAAACCCAGGTGGCTAAATGCTGTAAGCCTCTACCGGGTGATGATATTGGCGGCTACATTACCGTTGGCCGCGGTGTGACCGTTCACCGGCAGGACTGCAACACCTATATGGGACTGGCGGAAGCAGAGCCACACCGCATTATCGACGTCAGCTGGGGCGAGCGCCAGGCCTCGGTATACCCGGTGGATATCAGCGTTGACGCCTACGACCGTTCGGGCCTCTTGCGCGATATCACCCAGGTGCTGTCGGCATCGCGCTGCGATGTGCTGGCGTTACACACCCAGAGTAATCGCGACGACAACACGGCCAACCTGACGGTCACTGTAGAAATTTCCGATCTGGAACAACTGGCCAAACTGCTGTCCCAGATCCGCAACCTGCCCAACGTCATCGAAGCTAAGAGAAAACGCTGATGAGCTATTCGCTGGACGACTTGAAAACCCTGATGGCACGCTTGCGCGATCCAGACACCGGTTGCCCCTGGGATGCCCGCCAGACGTTTGCGTCCATCGTGCCCCACACCTTGGAAGAAGCCTACGAAGTGGCTGACGCCATCGAACGCGAGGATTATCCCCACCTGGAAGATGAATTGGGTGACCTGCTGTTCCAAGTCATTTTTTACAGCCAGATCGGGCAGGAAACGCAGCGTTTTGATTTTGATTCGGTGGTGGACAATCTGGTGCGTAAACTGATTCGACGCCACCCACATGTGTTCCCTGAAGGCACCCTTGAAAGCCGGATCGATCCTCATAACCGCCCGAGCGAGGACTGGATCAAACAGAGCTGGGAGCGTATCAAAGCGGGAGAGCGGGCATTAAAGCCAGCGTCTGACAACGCCGAGCCCACAGGCCGTCTGGACGGTATTGCCCGCACTTTGCCGGCGATGGCACGGGCTGAAAAACTCCAAAAGCGGGCTGCCCGCCACGGTTTTGACTGGCCCGATATCGGCCCGGTGTTTGACAAACTGCACGAAGAAATTGATGAGCTGAAAGAAGCTTGGCAGATCGCCAGTAACGGCAGCGGAGAACGCGATGCGCTCGAAGATGAACTCGGCGACGTGATGTTCGTGTGCGTGAATCTGGCGCGATTTATGGAAGTAAACCCGGAACACGCTTTAAAGCGAACCAACCATAAATTTGAAGCACGCTTTCGCGCCATCGAGGCTGAGTTGCGGGTCCAGGGCCGTGATATGGACAGCGAAACCCTGGAAACGCTGGACGCTATCTGGCAGTCAGTGAAAGGTGTAGAGCGCCAGCGCTGAGGCCTTTAAGCCGCGTAGACTTCGGCAGTGGTTCCTTAGTACCTTGACGAGCAACGAATCGGATGCTGCCTTAAACACGACAAAAGGATACCAATGTGACTGAATTACACCCCGATTTGCGGGAAAATGTGAGGATGCTGGGAGAACTTCTGGGGCAGAGTATACTTCAACATCCCGGGCAGCAGTGTTTTGATAAAATTGAAGAAGTACGAGCTGCCGCCAAAGCCGACCGGCTTCAGGAGAGCGGCTCGGGCCAGCGCCTGGTGAATCTACTGGGCCAGCTGACCGATGATGAAATTCTGCCGGTGACCCGCGCTTTTAATCAGTTTCTGAACCTGGCCAACCTGGCTGAGCAATATCACGGCATCCGTCGCAATCGCGGTCACAGCGCTGATTTAATGGTGGAATCATTCTCCGAAGTGTTCCAACGTCTATTAGCCGGCGGCATAAGCGCTGACGAACTGCACCGCCAAGTAGTCAATTTACGGGTGGAGTTTGTACTGACCGCCCATCCCACCGAAGTGGCTCGCCGCACCCTTATTATGAAGTACGACGACATGTCGGGTTGCCTGGAGCAGTTGGACCATCAGGATCTGATGCCCAGCGAACGCGACGAAATTGTGCGCCGTTTGACCCGGCTGATCGCCGAAGCCTGGCACACCGATGAAATTCGTCACGATCGCCCCACCGCGGTAGACGAAGCCAAATGGGGCTTTGCAGTCATCGAAAACAGTCTATGGACGGCGTTACCGCGATTCCTGGAAAGCCTGGATACTGCGCTGGTGGAGGCCACTGGAAAAGGCCTTCCGCTGCAAGCCACGCCGGTGCGGGTCGCGTCCTGGATGGGTGGTGATCGTGACGGCAATCCTAACGTTACCCACCAGGTAACTCGCAAGGTGTTTTTGCTGGGCCGCTGGATGGCTGCGGATCTATATATGAAGGACATCACGGCGCTGCGCGCTGAGTTGTCTATGTGGCAGGCCAGCGATGAGCTGCGAGCAAAGGTTGGCGACACCCGTGAACCTTATCGCCAGATCCTGGGCCGGTTACGTGACCAACTCAGCCGCACCCGTGATTGGGCTGAAGCCAGCATCAGCGGCGTTGTGGCCGACAGTAAAGACATATTGTTCGCCAACAGCGATTTCATCGAACCCCTGGAGCTGTGCTACCGCTCACTGGTTGAGTGTGGTCTGGAGCACATCGCCAATGGACCATTGCTGGACACCATTCGCCGTGCCCATACCTTTGGCTTGCCATTGAGCCGTCTTGATATTCGCCAGGAGGCAGCCCGCCATGCGGAGGCTGTGGCCGAAATTGTGGGCTATTTGGGGCTTGGGGATTATCAGACCTGGTCAGAAGTAGAGCGTCAGGCATTTTTGGTGCGCGAGCTTAAAGGCCGCCGCCCGCTGATTCCGCGTAACTGGCAACCCAGCGAAGCGGTGGAGGAAGTGCTGGCCACCTGCAAGGTGGTGGCCGAGCAAACGCCGCAGGCGTTGGGCTCTTATGTGATTTCCATGGCCAGTAAGCCGTCCGATGTGCTGAACGTTATTCTGCTGCTGCGCGAGGCGGGCATGCAGTATCCGATGGCGGTTGTACCGCTGTTTGAAACATTAAACGACCTGAGCGGCGCACCACAAAGCATGACCGAGCTTTATCAGATTGACTGGTATCGCGACTATTGCGACGGCAAGCAGGAAGTCATGATTGGCTATTCCGATTCGTCGAAAGATGCCGGCCAGATGATGGCTTCATGGGCCCAGTACCAGGCCCAGGAAGCACTGACAAAAGTGGCCGCAGAATACGATATGCGCTTGACCTTGTTCCACGGCCGTGGCGGCACGGTTGGTCGTGGAGGCGGCCCTGCTAACCGGGCGATCCTGTCGCAGCCGCCGGGATCGGTCAACGGCAGCTTCCGCATTACCGAGCAGGGCGAGATGATTCGCTTCAAATTCGGCATGCCGGATCTTGCCGTGCAAAGTCTGACGCTGTACACCACTGCGGTAATTGAAGCCACGTTGGCGCCGCCACCGCAGCCAAAAGACAGCTGGCGCGAAACTATGGACTGGCTGACTGAGCGCTCGTTAAAGGCGTATCGCGACGTGGTGCGTGACGACCCGCAATTTGTGCCTTATTTCCGCCAGGTTACGCCGGAGCAAGCGCTGGGTAAACTGGCCTTGGGCAGTCGCCCGGCGCGGCGTAAAGCCAGCGGCGGCGTTGAAAGCCTGAGAGCCATACCGTGGATATTTGCCTGGACCCAGATGCGCCTGATGTTGCCTGCCTGGTTGGGCAGCGACGTGGCTCTGGAGGCGGCCGCAGAAGACCAGCGCATAGACCAGCTGCGGGAAATGATGGCGGGATGGCCGTTTTTCCGCACCTACATCGATATGCTGGAGATGGTGCTGGCAAAGGCTGACCTGCGTATTGCCAGTTACTATGAAAAGACTCTGGTGGAAGACCCCGAATTGCGGGCTTTGGGTGAAAGTTTGCGCCAGCGTTTGAGCCGCTGTATTTATCGGGTGCTGGAATTGAAGCAGCAAGATCACCTGCTGGCGGACGAGCCGGTATTTGCCCACTCCATGAATGTGCGCAACCCGTATACCGATCCACTGCATTATCTGCAGGCCGAACTGCTACGGCGTGAGCGCCAAAGCGAGAGCAAGGAGGGTCACGATGGCGATGATGAAGGCAACGGAAAGGTACCGGAAGTGGTTGAGCGGGCGCTAAAGGTCACCATGGCCGGGATCGCAGCGGGTATGCGCAACACTGGTTAAAGCGTCGCGAACACCACTGCTGTTTTGTCATGCACATCGCTGGAGTTGAACTTTGCAATCTGCAACGCGAATTGAGCTGTTTCTGGCCCGTAAGGCCATTGCGTTTCAGGCACTGGGCTTGCTGCCAGCGACCACGTTGGAGGCAGCCGTCAGCGCCACCGGTCAGTCGCTGTCGACGGTCATAACGGGCACGGTGCTGATTGACAGCAAGGGCGCACTAATGGTCACCCACCGCCTGCACGGCGAGGTAGATCTCGCCGCGGTATATCGCCTGACGGGGCGTCAGATGCAGGTGCTGACCGAACGCCAGGTTGCCCGTTTGTTTGACGACTGCGATTCGGGTTTTTTGCCGCCGCTGGGCGCAGCCTATAATTTGCCTATGCTGGCAGACAGCCAGTTAGACGACTTGCCCCGGGCGCTCTTAGCCAGTGGCTCCAATTGCCGGCTTTTGGTGCTGGAGGGGCGTTGTCTGCGCCTGGCTTTGGCTGGCGCCCGCAAAGGGCCTCTCGTAACAGGGTTGGCGACAGGGCTGGCGCCTGATGTCAGCATAAACCAGCTAACGTTGGATCAGATTGCTGCCAAACTGCAAAAGCTGTATCGACTGCCGCCGATGCCGGCTTTGGCTTTCCGCATTCTGGAACTGACGGCTAAGCCCGAGGCGACGGTAAAACAGTTGGCCGAGGTGATCGAGCTAGACCCCAGCATGACTGCACAGCTGCTACGTTACGCCCGCTCGGCGCTGTTCGGTTATCGCGGCCAGATCAATTCGGTGCAAGATGCGGTTGCACGTGTGTTGGGATTTGAACGGGTGGCCCATGTGGCGATGGGCATTGCCGCAATAAAAGCCTTTGATGTGCCTCGTGAGGGCCCGTTAGGGATCGATCAATTTTGGCGCCATTCCTTGTATTGTGCTTTTCTGAGCGCCAGCCTGGCCCGGCGCTGCGGTGCCGAATCCGGTATGGCCTACATGTGTGGGCTTTTACATAATTTTGGGCTGCTGCTTATCGCGCACCTGTTTCCAGCACAGTACGCTCGCCTCAGCGAGTTGCGTGACGCCGAACCAGAAACCAGTATGCAGCAATTGGAGCAGCAGATATTCGGCGGCTCTGACCCATCCATGATGGCGGTGGGCCATGGCACCATCGGTGGTGTTCTGCATCGGTTGTGGAACTTGCCGGGGCCGGTTATAAAGGCGGCTGCCATGCACCAGCGCGGCGAATACAACGGCGAGCATCAGCTTTATGTGAATGCAGTGATGCTGGCAAACGCTCTTCTTAAAGACATCGGTATTGGTGATGAGTTTGTTCCCGACGATACCGATGCTCTGGCCGTGAAGCTAGGCTTGGAGCAGAGCGATCTGGAACAGGCCCGTGGGGAAGTTGCCGATGTGGCCGATGATCTTGACGCTATGGCGGCGGCGTTAAGTTAACAGCGCGGACCACGGTTGATCAGTCCTAATTACTCTTTAACGCTCTTCTCATCACTCTTTAATACTCTTTAGCACTTTAAGCACTACAGGGCCAGGGAAGGCTTCGTTTCGGTATTCCACTGTATACAAACGGGCATGATACTGAGGTCGGCTTTCGCTTGCCGGCTCGACTTCGTATAATGCGCCACTATCGAGCCTTTACTCGGGTAAAAAAAGTCGAGAGGCTGCGGCAAAAGCACCTGTTTTTGCCATAGCTTTTTCAATTCAGTCATCATTTCAGGAGCATAAACTATGCGCATCATTATGTTGGGCGCCCCGGGCGCCGGTAAGGGTACACAGGCTCAGTTCATAACAGAGCGGTTCGATATTCCTCAGATCTCCACCGGCGACATGTTGCGCGCCGCGGTCAAGGCCGAGTCGGATCTGGGCAGTAGGGTCAAAGAAGTAATGGCCTCGGGTGGCTTGGTGTCAGATGACATCATCATTGCTTTGATTGATGAGCGTATCCAGAAAGCGGATTGCAAAAATGGCTTTTTGCTCGACGGCTTTCCGCGCACTATTCCTCAGGCTGAAGCGCTGAATAATCAGGGTATTGCCATAGATTATGTGGTTGAAATTACCGTTGCCGATGAAGAAATTGTTAACCGCCTGTCAGGCCGGCGCGTGCACGAAGGCAGTGGTCGCATCTATCACATCAAGTACGATGCACCAAAAGTGGAAGGCAAAGACAACGAAACCGGCGAAGCGTTGATTCAGCGCGAAGACGATACTGAAGAAACCGTGCGCAAACGCCTCGGTATCTACCACCAGCAGACCGCTCCGCTTATCGGTTACTACAAGGATTGGGCTGCCAAAAATGCAGACAGCGCGCCACGTTATGTTCAAGTTGAAGGCATTGGCAGTCTGGACGATATTCGCGCCCAGATCAGCGCCAAGCTGAAGTAAGCAAATGAAATTACTGGCACTGGACACCTCGGCTGCAGGCTGCTCGGCGGCTCTCTGGCTGGGCAGTGCAGAAGCGGGTTTGGCCTATGAGCGTTTTGAAATTGCGCCACGGGGCCATACCCGCTTGCTGATGCCTATGGTTCGCAGCTTGTTGCAGGAACACGGGCTGGAGCCTGCTGATCTTGATGCCGTTGCTTTCGCCTGCGGGCCGGGGTCGTTTACCGGGTTGCGTATTGCCACCGGCGTGGTGCAAGGCCTGGCCTGGGGGCTGAATATACCGGTCATACCGGTTTCATCGCTGGCGGCCGTGGCCTTGGATGCCTTGACCCAGGCTGGCGCCACTCAAGGCCAGCGCGTGGCGGTGGCCTTTGATGCACGTATGGGCGAGGTATATTGGGGCTGTTATCAGCTGCTTGATAGCGCACCGGTACTGCTCGGAAAAGAGCGTGTGTGCGCCCCATCTGCGTTGGCAATGCCGGCAGCAGAAAGCTCTGCCGGCGACGTTGAAGGTGCTCATGCCAGAGCCGACAACGCCGATTGGCTTGGTGCGGGTTCCGGCTGGGCTTTGAGTGAACAGATGCCCGAAGCTGTGACCTCTGCGTTGGTGGCCTTGCCCAGCATTGATTTGGTGCCAAGAGCTGCGTGCGTTGCCCGCCTGGCCGCCAAACAGTTTGCCGCGGGTGCCGGTGTGTCGGCACAGCAGGCTCAGCCTGTGTACCTGCGCGACGAAGTAACGTGGCAAAAACTGCCCGGTCGCGAGTAATGCAGGTTTCTCTAGCTGCAAATCTGGCTGTAAATCTGGCCGTAGCCTGCTCGGCACTAGGCGATAAGCACCGTGCGCAGGAATTGGCGACAGAGCTCGGCGTGTCGCTGGTAGCCGCTACAGATCCGCGCCGCGTAACAAGCGTTCCTTTGCTGGTGACCCTGGATGAGCAAGGGCTAGCTTTGCAGTTGACGGGTAAGGGCGCACCGGGGCCCGTTCGGGTCGAATTCGTCAGCGGCAAAATGGGTTTTCGTCGCGAACACGGCGGTGGCACCGGGCAACTGGTGGCGCGTGCTGTGGGTCTGCATAAAACCCGCACTCCTTTGCACGTGTTGGATGCCACTGCAGGTCTGGGCCAAGACGCGTTTATTCTGGCGGGCCTGGGCTGCCGGTTGACTCTGTTTGAACGCCACCCCGTCATTCACGCTTTGCTGCAAGACGGCTTGGTCCGCGCGGCACTCAACGTTGAGTGCGCGCCGGTGGTTGCGCGCATGGACCTGCGCGCCGGCAGCAGTCTCGATTTTCTAAGCCAGGCCGAATCCGCCGAGCCGGAACACGCGTTGGCAGACGTTATTTATCTGGACCCAATGTTTCCCCACCAGGATAAAACCGCTCTGGTGAAAAAAGAAATGCAGGTGTTCCGCCATCTGGTGGGGCAGGATGACGACACGCCACAGTTGCTTCAGTTGGCGCTAAACGCCGCGCGTTACCGTGTGGTGGTCAAACGCCCGCGCAAAGCTCCGGCAATAGAGGGCGCCACACCCACCACACGGGTAGAGGGTAAGAGCAGTCGCTACGATATCTACAGCTTGCGAGCTTTACCTTGAATCTGTGCTTTTAAATCCCCATGCGGGTAACATTTTCAATGGCCAGCTGTTTTTCTACGCTGAGCACCAGTCGGGCATCTTTGGCGACCTCGTCCAGACTGTCGTCGTAATAAATCACCCCGTGTTCGTCGGTGTTAATCACGTCGTTACTCTGTAATGCGCTGATAAAGTGACGAAACAGGTTCTTGTCAAAAAACTCTGGCGCATTCAGACCAAACAGAATGGACATGCGCTCGGCTAGAAGAGTGCTTTGCTCCTCCAGCGCCTCTGTGGTGATTTTACCTGAGCCGTAGCGGCGTAATATGCCCACCACAATGTGATAGCGCTCCAGCGTCTGGATGATAAACCGCGACAGTAAGCGGAGCCGTACCGTGGCATCAGTGCCGTCAACCGGTCGTGCAATCCGCCCGTCTTCTTGTTTTAGCAACAGTCCTTGGGCGATCAGAACGTCCAGCCAGCGGTTAATGATATGGGTGACCTGCTCAACGCCTTGGTATTTCAGGAACAGCTCGTTCTGCAAATAGGGATAGGCGATGCTGGCCAGAGACACGATGTTTTCCCGCGTCAGTGAATGGCGGTTTTCGAACAGGCAGGCAATCAGTGAGGGCAGGGCAAACAGATGCTGAATGTTGTTGCGATAATAGGTCATCAGGATCGCGTTGCTGCCTTGCAGAACGATAATATCCCCCAGCTTTTGCGGCTGACGGCCCACCAGTCCCATGGCTTCGGAATACGC
The DNA here is from genome assembly GCF_023314135.1 of Marinobacter sp. M1C. Classification (NCBI taxonomy): domain Bacteria; kingdom Pseudomonadati; phylum Pseudomonadota; class Gammaproteobacteria; order Pseudomonadales; family Marinobacteraceae; genus Marinobacter; species Marinobacter sp. M1C. The sequence continues at coordinate 3,072,141 of NZ_CP092289.1, read as the reverse complement.
CAGCCAGTCGCTGCCACTGCCTTCGGGCAGGGTGACCGTGTCGGCATAGGGGCAGGCCCGCAGAAGGTCTGCGCACTGGTCCATCAACCGAATCAGTTGGGTTTCACCCATAGCAGGGCGCTCGTTTCCCAGTAGCACCGTCGCGGTCATGCCAATGGGATTAACGGCGACCGCCGCATTGATGTTCTGCGCGACTCGCGCAGACAAAGCGCTGACGGCCTGGTTCAGCCAGGGTGGCCGGTACTCATCGCCATAGGACAGTTCGCGCCAGTCGCTTTGAGTGTGGTCCAGCACCTCGGCCAAGGGGATGGCATCGCCGAAATTGAGGGCAACCCGGCCGAAGGACTTGTTGAGTTTGCGTACGGTTTTGGCCAGGCCAAACACGCTCTCTTTCGGTTTTTTTTTGCCCCGTAGTTCGCCCAGATAGGAACGGCCTTCCATCACTTTTTCATAGCCCACGTAAACCGGTACAAACACGATAGGCTTCTGGTGATTGCGCAAAAAGCTACGCACCGTCATCGCCAGCATACCGGGCCGTGGCTGCAGCATTCGGCCGGTGCGGCTGCGGCCGCCCTCAACAAAGTATTCCACGGAGTAGCCGCGGGTTAGCATCACGTGCATGTATTCGTTGAACACGGTGGCGTACAACGGGTTGTCGCGGAAGCTGCGGCGCATAAAAAAGGCGCCGCCGCGGCGCAATATGGGGCCTACTAGCGGCATGTTTAAGTTGATACCCGCCGCTATGTGCGGTGGTACCAGGCCGTTCTGGTAAAGCACATATGACAGCAGCAGGTAGTCAATGTGGGAGCGGTGGCAGGGTACGTAGATAACCGCGTTGTCGCGGGCAACGTCTTTGACTACTTGAATATTATTCACCGAAACGCCGTTATAAATGCGATTCCACAGCCAGGTTAGCAATACGTCCATAACGCGGACGGTCGCTACCGACATGTTGGCGGCGATTTCGTCAGCGTATTTGTAGGCTTTAAGCTGCACTTTGTCTTCGGCCATGTTTTGCTGCGCGGCCATGTCACGGACGGCCTGCTTTACGGCCTGTGTGCGCAACAGATCTTCGACCAGCGTGCGGCGGTGCGACAGGTCTGGTCCTAATACGGCCTGGCGAACCCGGCGAAAGTGAGTGCGAAGAAGCCGCGCCAGCTTGCGACTGGCCAGTTCTTCGCTGTTGCGATATTCTTCCAGCAGCGGCTGCAGGCGCAGCGCTTTGTCGAACTGCACGTAAGTGTTGCGACCGTTCACCAGAATGATCAAAAACTTTTGCAAGCGGCCTGCCACCGACCAAGTGTCTGATAAAAATAGTTTAAATAGCGACTTTTCTTTGTCGGGCGAGCGCCCCCAGAACAGCGATACCGGAACAATATGCCAATCCTGATCGAGGTTTTTGATAGCGTGCCGAACCACCGCCCTGAAATTGTCAGTGGCTACCGGCGTTTGGCGCCCGCCCCGAAGAAGCCTGCCCACGCGGTGGTACAGAAAAACAAACCAGGGTACGGCAGCAGGCTTCGGCGCTTTCTTGCGAGTACCGTGAGGCAAGCCTGCGCGCAGAACTTCTTGCTCTAACACCAGGCGGCTGGACAGCGAGCTGTACTGCAACACGTAACACACTGGCTGCTGCGGGGTCAGGCCTAGAGCTTCCGGCGTGGCACCGGTAACCTGGGTGCGCACCCAAAGAAACAGGATTTTCCGAAAAATGGCGAGAATCAGGCGGCGAATGCCCTGGAAAAATGCCATAGGGGGTGTTGCTCCGTAGAAATTCAGCTGTCGAGTTTACCGGCTCGGCGCGCGGGGTCAAAGCGGCCCGTCATTCTGTGCTGACGGTGCGGGCGCTGTCTGTGCTTTGGCCGCAGGCGCTATGATACATTAAAGTTAACAACTTCAGAGCCGGCGCGAGCATCACGCATCGGTGCTATATCAGGATCGGGTTTCAGTCATGTCTCAGAAAAATGTTCCAGCCTATCAACGTACCTGCGAGCAAAGCGGTCGCGAGCTTGAAGCAAACTGGGTTGCCGGTTGGGATCCACAGCCGTTGCAAACTGGTGACTGGGTGTTGCGAGTAAGCGGCGATATGGTGCTGAAGCCCGCCAATGGGTGGTTGCAGGCGGTGGCCGCCGATGAGGTCGCTTCGCTGTCCGCCAGTGCGGTTTCGTTGGGTCAGTTCCAGGGCCAGCCGCTGTTCGTGGTCAATCAGACAGACGGCGCCCTGGCGGGCCTGGAGCCCTTGTTGTTGCGCGACGTAATTTTGCACACCGATGACGCCCCGGTAGCGCTGGTCAGCATCGCGGTGCAGCTAGCGCATTGGTGGCGCGATCACCGGTTCTGCGGACGCTGTGGCACGGCCACCGTCATTCACGCCCGCGAGCGCGCATGCTGGTGCCAAAGGTGTGAAATACCCTGGTATCCGCGGGTTGCTCCCTGCGTGATTGTGGTTATCCGCCGCGGCGAGCGCATGCTGCTGGCACGTTCGTCCCGCACGCGCAGGCCCATGTACAGCCTGATTGCGGGCTTCGTTGAGCCCGGCGAAAGCCTGGAGCAAGCGGTGGCCCGCGAGGTCAAGGAAGAGACCGGTTTGCAGGTGTCCAATATACGCTATCGATTGTCACAGCCCTGGCCGTTTCCCCATCAACTGATGGCCGGTTTTTTTGCTGACTATGAAAGTGGCGAACTGGTTTTGCAGCAGGATGAGCTGGCAGACGCAGGCTGGTTTGTGCCAAATCACACGCCACCCATACCGCCATTAACCACCATTTCCGGGCAGCTGATTCATGATATGTCTGAGGAAATTCTGGCGGACATTGCGGGCAGGGCGAATCGGTGAACGAAGCGTCGCCCCCCAGTGTACTGGTGTTTGATTCTGGTGTAGGCGGGCTCAGCGTTGCGGCCAGCATTCGACGCCTGTGCCCGCAATTGCCTCTGGTGTATCTGGCGGACAACGCAGGGTTTCCCTATGGCGACAAACCCGAAGCGGAGGTCATAAGGCGCACCTGCAATCTGGTAACCAGCGCCCTGTCGCAGTTTGATTGCCAGATTGTGGTTATAGCCTGCAACACTGCCAGCACAGTGGCATTGCCCGCGTTGCGCCAATGTGTATCGCAGGCGGTTGTGGGTGTGGTGCCAGCCATCAAACCAGCGGTGGCGATCAGTGTCAATCGTCGTATCGGGATACTGGCTACGCCGGCCACTGTGGCAAGGCCGTATCTGGACCAGCTGATTGCGGATTACGCAGCTGACTGCCAAGTGTGTCGTATTGGGCACCCAAATCTGGTGCATTGGGCGGAAGGGCTGGCGCGGGGCGAGCCCTTGCCGCACGCAGAGCTGGCTGAGGTTCTGGCTCCGTTTGAGCTCGCAGGGGTAGACACGGTGGTACTGGGTTGCACGCATTATCCACTGCTGCTGCCTGCCTTGAAGCAGGCAGCGCCCGGTGTGCAGTTTTGGGTCGACAGTGGTGATGCCATCGCGCGCAGGGTAGAGCAGTTGCTCGTCTCCTTAAAATCAGCGCACCCGCAAGCGCTCACATTGAAGTTGCAGTCGGGCATGCCGTCAGCGCCTTTGCAGCAGGCGCTGTTCAGCGCGTCGGCGCCCCCCGGAATAGAGTATTTTATGACCGGCCTGGGCCTTGCTCCCAGTGCTATAGTGGGTTCTTGGGACCAGATTTAAAGCCTCGCAATTTGTCGCCTTAATGGTGCCATTTTTTGCAACTTTGCCACACGTTCACGTTAAATAGTACGTTCGTCTAATTCAACAAAAGGCCATCGGCGTGGTGAACTGTAGTGAACTATGGGTATCCCGATGGCGGGCCGTTAGGTTCGCTCGCTCTGAATTTCAAAACCATAATGACAATAGACCAGGAAAAAGGGGAGCAACATGACTGATAAACAGGTGTATCCGGTAACCCCGGAAGTGGCAAAACACGCGTTGATTAATAAAGACCAGTACCAGGCGATGTACAAGCAGTCCATCGAGAACCCGGATCAGTTCTGGGCCGAGCATGGCAAGCGCGTAGACTGGATCACGCCGTTTACCAAAGTCAAAAACACCACTTACGATTATAATGCGCTGTCTATTAAATGGTTTGAAGATGGCGAACTGAACGCGTCTGCCAACTGCCTGGACCGCCATCTGGAAAACCGTGGCGACCAGACCGCCATCATTTTTGAAGGCGATGACCCGTCGGACTCCCGCAATGTCAGCTACCGCGAACTGCACGAGCAAGTGTGCAAATTTGCCAACGTGCTGAAAAGCCAGGGTGTTAAAAAAGGCGATGTTGTCACCATTTACATGCCGATGATCGTCGAAACCGCCGTGGTTATGTTGGCGTGTACCCGTATTGGCGCCATCCATTCGGTGGTCTTTGGCGGCTTTTCACCAGAAGCAGTTGCCTCCCGAGTGGTTAACGGCAAATCCAGCATCGTGATTACCGCCGATGAAGGCCTTCGCGCCGGCCGCAAAATCCCGCTTAAAAAGAACGTCGACGCAGCGCTTAAAAACGACGGTCGCCACACGGTAAAAACCGTTATTGTGGTCACTCGTACCGGCGGTGATATTGCTTGGACAGAAGGCCGCGACCAGCGCTACGAAGACTTGATGGGCAATGCGTCGGCAGACTGCAAGCCCGAACCCATGAACGCCGAAGACCCGCTGTTCATGCTGTACACCTCCGGTTCCACCGGCGAGCCCAAAGGCGTGTTGCACACCACCGGTGGCTACCTGGTGTACGCCTCCATGACTCACCAATACATTTTTGATTATCACGATGGTGATGTGTACTGGTGCACCGCCGACTTCGGTTGGGTGACTGGGCACAGTTATATTCTATATGGCCCCTTGGTCAACGGTGCCACTACGCTGCTGTTTGAGGGTGTGCCCAACTACCCGGACAGCTCGCGCATGGGCCAGGTGGTCGACAAACACAAGGTGAACATCCTGTACACCGCGCCCACAGCAATCCGGTCACTCATGGCTCAGGGCGAAAGCTGCATGGATGGCACTACCCGTAACAGCCTGCGAATTCTGGGCTCGGTCGGTGAACCCATTAATCCTGAAGCCTGGGAGTGGTACCACCGGGTGATGGGTCATGGCAAATGCCCGATTGTAGATACCTGGTGGCAAACCGAAACTGGCGGCATCCTGATTTCACCTCTACCGGGCGCTACCGATTTGAAACCGGGTTCTGCGACCGTGCCATTCTTTGGTGTGCAGCCTGCCCTGGTAGACGCCGAAGGCACGTTGCTGGAAGGCGTAGCCGAAGGCAATCTGGTGATTATGGACAGCTGGCCCGGGCAGATGCGTACCATTTATGGCGACCATGAACGTTTCATTGAGACCTACTTCAGCGCTTACAAAGGCATGTACTTCACCGGTGACGGTGCCCGCCGTGACGCCGATGGTGACTACTGGATTACCGGCAGGGTTGACGACGTGCTGAACGTATCTGGCCACCGCCTGGGAACCGCTGAGGTAGAAAGTGCGATGGTGTCTCATCCGAAAGTAGCGGAAGCGGCGGTGGTAGGTTACCCCCACGACATCAAAGGGCAGGGCATTTACGTGTATGTGACGTTGATGCAGGGCGAAGAGCCGACCGACGAGTTGAAAAAAGAGCTGGTACAGTGGGTGCGCAAGGAAATTGGCCCTATTGCCTCTCCGGACGTGATTCAGTGGGCAACGGGCTTGCCAAAAACCCGATCAGGCAAGATCATGCGCCGCATTTTGCGTAAAATTGCTGCCAACGAGTACGATCAATTGGGCGACACGTCCACACTGGCGGACCCAAGCGTTGTTGACGATCTGATCAGCAGCCGTCAGTTAAAGTAGCCGTCATTCAAAGCAATCGCTCGGCAAGCGCCGGCACCGTCAAGGATACCGTGAAATGGCACAAACAATAATTGTCGCGGACGATCACCCGCTGTTTCGGGCAGCATTGAAACAGGCGGTAAACCAGGCAGTACCCGATGCTCTTACCGTAGAGGTCGACAGCATCAAGGCGCTGCAAGCGGCGATAGAGGCTCACCCGGATGCCGATCTGGTGTTACTGGATCTGAACATGCCAGGTGCTCACGGCTTCTCTGGGTTGGTGTTCATGCGCGGGCAGTATCCTGGCTTGCCGGTGGTGGTGGTGTCGGGTTCGGAGCAGTTGCAGGTAGTGCGCCGTTCAATAGACTATGGTGCGTCTGGCTTCATTCCGAAATCGGCGCCGCTGCCGACCATCACCAAGGCCATTCAGGACGTACTGCAGGGTGATGTATGGTTGCCTGAGGGCGCCGCGGACAAAATCGAACGCATGCATTCAGATGCCACCGATTTTTCCGAGAAACTGGCGTCACTCACACCACAGCAGTTTCGTGTGTTGGGCATGCTGGCCGAAGGATTGTTGAACAAGCAGATCGCTTACGATCTGGAAGTGTCTGAAGCTACTATTAAAGCCCACATTACCGCGGTTTTCCGAAAATTGGGTGTGCGCAACCGTACTCAAGCCGTGATTGCCATCCAACAAATGGAAATTGATCCGGCGGTGCAGTCGCTTTCAGGCAGCTAACCTAAACCGTACAACAAAAAGCCGACGTGCTGTCAAAGCCGTCGGCTTTTTTGTTTCTTTCTGTTTTTGTTCGGCGCCGTATTTTCAGCCTTTGGCGGCGTAGCCCAACCCTTTGTCAACGCGATTGAACACCTCTTTATTCTGGTGCCAGCGATCAAAGTTCTGCAGGAACTGATCCACTAGAGCCCGCCGCCAGCCAATAAAATCGCCGGCCATATGGGCCGTCATGACTACGTTTTCCCGATCCCACAGCGGATGGTCGGCCGGCAGCGGTTCTTCTTCAAACACGTCTAACGCTGCACCGGCAATCTGACCCTGTTCCAAGGCGGCGATCAGGTCATCGGTTTTAACAATCGGGCCGCGACCAATGTTGATCAGGCGTGCGTCCTTACGCATTGCAGCAAAGGCGGCGCTGTCAAAAAGGCCCTCTGTCTGGGGTGTTAGTGGTGCCGCAATGACCACGTAATCGGCTTTGCCAAGTTGCTCGTGGAGCTGGTCGTTGGCGTGTACCGCAACGAAGTCTGCATCTTGCGGGCGGGCGCTGCGGGCGATGCCATGGGGGTTCATGCCAATGGCCTTCGTTAGGCGGGCAATTTGTCGACCGATGGAGCCGGCACCCACCACCAGCACGTGTTTACCTTCTACTCTTTCTGTGTCGCGGTGCTGCCAGCGATGCGCTGACTGAAATCGCAACGATGCCGGGAAGTCTTTGGCAAACATGAGAATGGTGCACAATACATACTCGGCAATCGTGCGATCGAAAATGCCGCGGGCGTTGGTGACCATCACCTTGCTGCTCACCAGCGCCGGAAACATAAGCGCATCCACGCCGGCGCTGGTGGCGTGAATCCAACGCAGCTCATCGGCGCAGGGCCAGGCGGCTTCCAGCGCTTCTGTACGAAAATCAGTGACCAGCAGCACCGAGGTACCGGGCAAGGTATTTTTCAGGGTTTTTTCGTCCCAGGCGTGACGTATTTCTACTCGCGACCGCAAAGCATGCAACCCCTCGGGTTGCGGATCACCGGGGGCAGTCAGAATGGTAATCACCGGTTTTTTCTGTGTGGCCATAAGTGTTTTTCCCTTGAACCCTGGAGCGTGAATGGATTAACGAGTGTGCTTACAGTCTGGACAGCACATGGGCTGGGGTCAACCTGCATATGCGTGCTTGTAGAGCCTGCGTAACGAGACTAACCTGCAGTCACAGCGGAACTTTTCCGTCTCATGTCGTCGCAGCTTGCAGGAGTTAATTTATGGTGGCGTCCGCCAATCACGAAAGCAGCCAGGCCAAAAGCAGAACCGTCAAGTACCGCAAAACCAAAGCCAGCTGGAACCCTGCTATGCAGGCGGTTCCCATACCCGGTATTCGTCGCATGGTGAATCTGGCGGCTACCATGAAGGACGTGATTCATCTGTCCATTGGTCAGCCAGATCTACCCACGCCCAAACACATTATTGACGCCTACGTGGATGCGCTTCACGCTGGCCAAACCGGCTATACCATGGATGCGGGCCTACCAGAATTGGTAATAGCGCTGCGCGACTATTACAGCAAACGTTACAACCGCAAGCTTACGCGCGACAACATCCTGGTAACCAATGGTGCCACCGAGGCGATGTACCTGGCCATAGCGGCAACCGCTGCACCCGGGCGCCAGTTTCTGGTTACAGATCCGTCTTTTTTGCTGTATGCGCCGCTGATCCGTATGAACGGTGGCGAGGTGAAATATGTGCCTACTCACGTGGAAAACAACCACCAGTTAGATCCAAACGACGTTATCCGAGCGATTGGGCCGCGCACCTTCGCGCTGGTTTTGAATAATCCGAATAACCCCACCGGAGCGGTGTATCCGCGTTCAACCGTGGAAGCCATTCTAGAGGAGTGTGCTTACCGCGGAGTTCAGGTATACGCCGACGAGGTGTACGATCATCTGATTTTTGATGACGATGAATTTGCCAGTGTTTTAACCTGCGCGGTTGATCTGGACAACATCATGTGTATCAGCAGTTTCTCCAAAACTTACAGCATGGCGGGCCTGAGAATTGGCTGGGTGATTTCCAGCCAAGCGGCCATCAAATCGCTGCGGCGCTATCATATGTTTACTACGTCAGTGGCGAACACGCCGGCTCAGTTCGCCGGTGTCGCGGCACTGAACGGCGACCAGCAATGCGTTCACGACATGGTGGATATTTATCGCGAGCGCCGCGACAGAGTTGTGGACTTGATTGCGCAAACCCCTCACCTGAGTGGCTACAAACCGGGCGGTGCGTTCTTCGCGTTTCCAGACTTGCCCCCCCATGTGGATGGCACGGACCTGGCGCTGCGGATGTTGAAAGAAACGGGCGTGTGCGTGGTACCGGGAGACTCCTTTGGTGAGGGCTGCACCAATGCCCTGCGTTTCAGTTTTTCCACCACCTGCGAGAGACTGGATGCAGCGTTTGACCGCATCATTCCGTGGATGGCCAAGCAGAATTTATAATCAATCTGATAATGGCCAGCCAATAAGGCCAAGCGGGCCTTGCCCGCTTGGCAGCCGTGGGTCAGGATAGAGCCCGAACCCACGGAGGCAATGCTGATGATCGGAATTTTGAACACCCCACGCTGGTTGTGTATTGTCCTGCTGGCCGTTCTGGCCAGCGGTTGCGCCAGCCTTTCTCCCTACGCGGTTTCCGAAGGTGAGCTTGAGCGCCACCTGCAGGATGCTGTGCGCGACTACGATCGTAAGCAGTTGCAGAGTGGTTCGCCATTAAGCCTGAGCTTGAATGACGCGGATATTACCCTTGGCCCGGACGGTCGTGATGTGGCCGTCATAGGGTTGAAGGGGCAAGTAGCCCTCAACGTGTTGATGGCAAAACTGCCGGTGGATATCTCGTTGAAGCTGGAAGGTGCTCCGGTTTATGACAGTGCTGAAAAGGCGGTGTATCTTCGCCGTTTACAGCTATTGGAGAGCAGCGTTGAATCACCACTGTTCCGCGGTGATCTTAAGCCCGTGACCGACACGGTTATGCGGGTAGTGGCGCAAATGCTGGAAACCATGCCGATATATCGCTTAGACGATAGCAGCATGGCCCAGCGTATGTTTGGCATGGTGCCTATGGATATCCGCGTAGCGCCAGGCCGGCTTGAGTTTGTTATGGCCGACTAGGCGCAGCGGTGTTTATTTTCAGGTCAGGCGTTTAACCGTGCACAAACGGCTGCGCCGATCTCGGCGGTTGATCGTCGCTTGCCGCCGTGCTTTGCCAGATCTGCGGCTGTGGCTTCAAACAGGGCATGGCCTGCCGCGGCCATAGCCGGATCTTTGTGGGCTAACCATTCCAGCATGCGCGCGGTGGTAAATAACATCGCTGTGGGGTCCGCAAGGCCTTGACCAGCAATATCCGGCGCGCTGCCATGGGTGGGCTCAAACATTGACGGCATGGTTGGGTCTGTGGGGTTCAGGTTGCAGGATGGTGCCACCCCCAAGCCGCCGGACAGCACCGCAGCCAGATCGGTTAAAATATCGCCCTGCAGATTGCTGGCCACCACCACATCAAATGCCCATGGGCTCTGCACGAACTTCATGCAGGCGGCATCCACCAGCTCATGATGGGTTGCCACATCTGGGTATTCCAGGCTCATGCGCTCAAACACTTCGGTATAAAGATCACCCCAGTAACGCAAGGCGTTGCGTTTGGTTACGAGGCAAACCTGGCTTTCACAGACGCGGCCATCTAATGTCTGAAACTGGCGTGTCTCGTCGTGTTGCTTGCGGTGAACGGCTCGGGCTCGGGCCTGCTCGAAGCCGTAACGAATGATGCGTTCGCTGGCGAAATGGGTAAATACTTCAATCTGGGTAGCCACTTCATGGGGCGTACCCTGGCGCAGACGCCCGCCCTGGCTGACGTATTCTCCCTCTGAGTTTTCCCGAATGACCAGCATGTCGATATCGCGTGCGCGATCGTCCGCCAGGTACTGGCGAGCGCCGGGCAGCAAGCGCGCGGGCCGCTCGCACGCCCACTGGTCAAAGCCCTTACGGATCTGCAGCAAGGGCGCCAGCGACACGCTGTCAGACAACAGATAACGATTGCGATCGGTCACCGGGCCAGGGTCGCCCAAGGCACCCAGCAAAATGGCATCAAAAGCGCGCAATTGCTCCAGAGCGTCAGCAGGCATGGATTCGCCGTGTTGCTGATGCCAATGGTGTGAGGGCCAGGGGAACTGGTGCCAGCCCAGATCCAGTTTGTAGCGTTGGCGTAGTAACTCAAGACATTGAACGGCTTGATTGACCACTTCCGGGCCAATACCGTCGCCGGGTGTGATAGCGATGTTGGTTGTAGCAGACATTCAAACTCCTTGGCCGGTAAACAAAAAAAGCGCTACGTTAGCGTCGTTGTGATGAGTGTAGCTGTGATGGCAGCCAATGCCACTGGCTGATTCGATGAGTTGTTTACGGCTAAGTTGGTAATGTGTCGTAATCCTACATAAATATACGCAGAAAGGGTTACGCAGAGAGGGTAATGACGTTGTCTGAAAAACGACATGAAAAAAACCGGTGTGACGAATGTGGCTGTGACGAAGGTTTGGATGTCGCTTTTTCATTCGCGCATCAGCTTGGTGATTGCCAGTCCGCCGAACTTGATTGAGCTGGATATGACTCTGTTGCGTGGTATTGAGCGTAATAATAACCAACAGGCAGTGGTTAACGGTATGCTGGTCATGTCGGACCAGCGGGTTAGCCAAGTGATCGCCTAGGGCGTGGAAATCATGGAGGAATATCGCTGGCTTCGGCAGCAGGGCATCCCTCGATTTCAGGGCTACTTATTCGCCCGGCCAGGCTTTGAAGAACTGCCGGAACCCTTTTTTCCGGAGGAGTAATTCGCTCAAAATTACGCCTGTGCACTGCACAAGCGTGTTGTTCATTTCTTTCTACCAAGGCAGGTGTGTGTGTTTTATCGTATTTTGACCGTTATTGGTGGTGCCGTTTTTGTGGCCATTTTGTTCGCTCTGGTTTGGCTATTTTGCCGACTGTTTTTGCAGCGTCAGGGTGTTACCGAACAATTGCAGGAGCGCGCCAACAATTTGGCCACCTGGACCTTTGTGGGTATCAGTGTGGGCCTGGTGTTCGCCATTGTGGGCGCTTTTGTATTAGGGCCTTGGGCGTTTTACCGGACCCTGCAAGGGTATGATCTGGCCGTGGACTCGGGTAAGGCAATTTGGTGGGGGTTTGCGATTGTGGTTGCCTCATTGGGCATTACCGCAGCCGGTTTCTTCGGTTTTCTGGGATTGGTCGGCGCCTATTAAGGCTGGTCACATATCAGTTTATGGCGAAACCACACCAGTGCGGGTTCTTGCTCATAGGCTTTGTGCCAGTACAAATGAACATTCACCGGCGGCAGTGGGGCTGGCGTTGGCATAACGGCAAGGTCGTGGTGGCTGGCCAGTAGTCGCGCGTAAGACGCCGGCATGGTCAGCAACAGTTCGGTGTTGGCGACCACCCGGCAGGCTGCAAAATAGTGCTGACAGCGCAAGCGTATATCCCGCTGCAGTCCCAGTCTTGACAACTCGAAATCCTCCACTCCTGAACCTGTGGCCCGCGACGACACCAGTACGTGCTGTGCTTGCAGGTACGCTTCCAAATAACGCTCAGTCGATAACTCGTCACTGGTCCCGGTTGGCGCCATAGTCACCCACGGGTGGTCTTTGCGCGCCAGAACCACCAGCGGGTCCTGGTGCAACCATTGGTGGCCGGTGTGTTCGCTCACCGGTAGTAGCACGTCAATCGCAAAGTCCAGCTTTCCGGCCGCCAGTTGGCTTTCCATTTCCCGGCGCGCCACTCTTTGGCTAACAATGTCCAAATCCGGGTAAGGCGCCAGCTGCGCCATCAGCTGGGGCAAAAATGTCGATTCCAAAATGTCGCGCAGCGCCAACGAAAACGTCTTCCGCTGATGTGTCGGGTCAAAGCTATGGAACTGAGCGACGGCGCTGTGTATCTGGTTGAGCCCTGGCCGCATGGTTTCTACAAACCGGGTGGCCAGCGGCGTAGGTACCATGCGATTGCCTTGGCGGCTGAACAGTGGGTCATTAAACCAGGCCCGCAACCGCGCCAGCGAGTGGCTGAGCGCTGGCTGGGTCAAGTGCAGGGTCTTGGCGGCGCGGGTCAGACTGCCCTCGCGATAAATAGTGTCAAAAACCTGAAGCAGATTCAGGTCTGGCCGGTTTGCCGCCATGTTTTTCATTCCCGAGGTGCGCTGTGATATCAATTTTACTAATGGTAAAGGATAAGAATAATTCAGTCGCGTAATACTTTGCCTGTGCCTACACTTAAACCAGTCGCAAACCGCGGGTGTCAGTAGCGCTCAATCAGCGTAGGAGGTGAAACAATGGATTTTTCAATTTCAGCCAAGGGACAGGATTATCTGGAGCGGGTAAAACGCTTCATGGCCAACGAGATTGTTCCGGTAGAAGCACAGTACCACCGGGAGTTGGCGGCGCTGGATAACCGTTGGGTGGTGCTGCCCGTTATCCGTGAACTGAAGGCCAAAGCCCGTGAGCAAGGCCTGTGGAATCTGTTTTTTCCTGATGACACCTACGGTTGTGGCCTGCTGAATTCCGACTACGCGCTGATTGCCGAAGAGACCGGTCGCAGCTTTATTGCGCCGGAGATCTTCAACTGCAACGCGCCAGACACCGGCAACATGGAGGTGCTGATCCATTACGGTTCAGATCAGCAGAAAGCAGAATGGCTGCCGCGTTTGCTGAGTGGTGAAGTTCGCTCGGCCTTTTGTATGACCGAACCCGACGTGGCCTCGTCAGACGCGACGACTATGGCGGCCACCGCTACGGTGGACGGCGATGAGGTGGTTCTGAACGGGCGTAAGTGGTGGAGCACAGGTGTGGGCCATCCGGACTGCAAGGTCGCCATTTTTATGGGCGTAACCGCTACGGATGCTGCCAAGCACCGTCGCCATTCGATGGTGTTGGTGCCGATGGATGCGCCGGGTGTCAGCATTGAACGCATGTTGCCGGTATTTGGTGCCTATGATGAGCCCTACGGCCATGGCGTGGTGGCGTTTGATAACGTGCGGCTGCCGGTTTCGGCGTTTATTGCCGGGCCTGGCCGTGGTTTTGAGGTTGCTCAGGGCCGTTTGGGGCCGGGGCGGGTGCACCACTGTATGCGTGCGATTGGGGCTGCTGAACGGGCGCTGGAACTGCTGATTAAGCGTGCGGTATCCCGTGAGGCCTTTGGTCGGCCGTTGGCTAAACTGGGGGGCAATGTGGACAAAATTGCCAATGCGCGTATGGCCATCGAGCAGGCGCGTTTGTTGACGTTGAAGTGCGCCTGGGCCTTGGATACCAAGGGCATTACCGGGGCCTTGCAGGAGGTGTCTATGATCAAGGCGCTGGTGCCGCAGATGCTGCAGACGATTGTGGATGACGCTATTCAGATTCACGGTGGGGCTGGTGTGAGTGATGATGATTTTCCGCTGACGGCGTTGTTTGCGTATGCGCGGGTGTTGCGTTTGGCGGATGGGCCGGATGAGGTGCATCGGGCTATGGTGGCTCGGCTTGAGTTGCGCAAATATAAATAAAGTTCGGAGTTTACGTCGGGAGCAGGCTGCTCTCCAGCTTAGGTGAATGTTAGGCCGTGTTTTCACACATCAGGACATAACTATGACAAAAAGAGTGTTTGTTACCGGTGGGGCCAGTGGATTAGGTCGAGCGATTGCGCTGCGGTATGCACGTGAGGGCGCGCAGGTGTGTATTGGCGATGTGAACCCACAGCAGGGCGTGTTGGTGGAGTTGGAGATTAATAAGGCTGGGGGTGAAGGCTATTATGTGGATTGCGATGTTCGTCGGCTGAAGGATCTAGAGCGGGTTCGGGATGATCTGGCCGCGCGTTGGGGCGGGGTGGATATTGTGGTGAATAACGCCGGTGTGGCGTCGGCCGGGTCTATTGAAGACACGCCGATGGCGGACTGGGAGTGGATTCTGGACATTAATGTGCTGGGTGTGGTGCGCGGGTGTAAGGCGTTTACACCGATGTTCAAACAGCAGGGCGCGGGTGCGTTTGTGAATATTGCTTCTATGGCGGGGTTGATGCTGGCGCCGATGATGGACAGTTACAACGTGTCCAAGGCAGGTGTTATTGCTCTATCGGAAACCATGAGCCAGGAGCTGCGCGAGAACGGTATTCATGTGAGCTGTGTGTGCCCGGCGTTTTTTCAGACCAATCTGACCGAAGGTATGCGTTCGGTGATTCCCGGTATTCAGGGCAATGTCGCCAAGTTGATGAAGCGCTCCACGATTTCTGCGGAAGACGTGGCCGATGATATTTTTCGGGCGGTTCAAAGCAACACGTTCTGGGTTCTGCCCCACGTTAAGGAGCGTCGTATGTGGGTGCTCAAGCGCCATGCCCCCTGGGCTTTTGATTGGCTGATGCATCAGGGCAGTAAGAGCTGGATTAAAAAGATGAGTGCGAAGCCCAAATCCTGAAGGTGCCGGCACGGTCGAATTTTGTAAAACGGGAGTGGATATAATGAGTCAGGTTGATCAGGCGGTGGCGGTGCGCGATGGCGAGGAGCTGGATGCCTCGGCGGTCGATCGCTTTATGAAGCAGGCGGTGGCTAATCTGCAGGGCGAGCCGGTGATTCGCCAGTATCCCGGTGGTGCTTCAAATCTGACGTATCAGGTTGATTACGGCTCGCGTTCGTTTGTGCTGCGCCGGCCGCCGTTTGGAAAAATTGCCCGTTCAGCCCACGATATGCTGCGCGAAGCCCGTGTGATGGCGGCGCTCAAGCCAGTTTACGGTTATGTGCCAGAAATTGTTGCCACCTGCGATGATCACAGCGTTCTGGGCTGTGATTTTTACGTGATGCAGCGCCTTGAAGGCGTAATTCTACGCCAGGATTTCCCGGCGGATCTGATCATGCCAGCAGAAGACGTTCGCACACTTTGCACGAACGTGATCGATAAGCTGGTTGAGCTGCACAAGGTGGATGCCGAAGCTGCGGGCCTGAATCATTTGGGCAAAGGTGGCGGTTATGTGCAGCGCCAGATTCGTGGCTGGAGCGAGCGCTTTTTAAAAGCCCGTACCGATGACGTCGGCGACTTTGCCACGGTAATGCAGTGGCTGAACGACAAGATGCCAGACGATGTCGCCCAAGTGGTCATCCACAACGATTACCGTTTCGACAACGTGGTGCTGAATCCCGACAACCCGTTCGAGGTGATTGGGGTGCTGGATTGGGAAATGGCGACCATTGGCGATCCGTTGATGGATTTGGGCAACAGTCTGGCCTATTGGATACAGGCGGATGACGAGGCGCCCTTTAAGATGTTGCGGCGCCAGCCAACTCATCGGCCGGGCATGCTGACTCGCGACGAGGTCGTCACTTACTATGCTCAACAATCAGGGCGACAGATCGATAACTTTGATTTTTACGAGGTTTACGGCCTGTTTCGTCTGGCGGTGATTGTTCAGCAGATCTACACCCGCTATTACCATGGCCAGACCGCAGACAAGCGCTTTGCGATGTTTGGCCAGGCCGCCAATTATTTACAAATGCGCTGTGAGAAGCTGATTTCAAAGAGCAGCCTGTAATGGCAACGATCTATCTGGTGCGCCATGGCCAGGCTAGCTTTGGCGCTGAAGATTACGATCGCCTTTCGCAAATCGGCTGGCAGCAGGGGCGGGTGCTGGGGCGCGCACTGAGGTGTTCGCAAGCGGCGACAGCAAAGCCGCTTGCGGTTTTTGGCGGCACGTTGCGGCGCCATCGGGAAACTGTGGAGGCTATGGCTCGCGGTTTTGGTGACGGCCTGCCAGCTATGCAGGTGGCGTCCGGTTTTGATGAGTTTGACCATGTGGCGCTGATTCACCGCCACCGGCCCCAGTGGCAGGACCATAGCGTGATGGCGCGGGATCTGGCTGCGTCCATCGCGCCGGCCAAGACGTTTCAAGTGGAATTTGTAGTGGCGGTCCAGCGCTGGGCCAGTGGCGGCTTTGATCACGAATACGCGGAAAGCTGGCCCGGGTTCAAGGCACGGGTTTTGGCAGCGTTGGACGAGGCAGTCAGCTGCGCTGCGGGTAAAGATCTGTTGGTTGCAACCTCAGGTGGCCCCATCGCAGTGATAGTGCAAGCGCTGCTTGATCTGAGCGATGAACGCACTCTGGACTTGAACAGCATGATCGCCAACACCAGCGTTACCCGAGTGCTCTATCGTAGCCGCGGGCGCCATAGCCACAGTCGTCGCAGTTTGGCGGTGTTCAACAATTACAGTCACCTGGAGGCGGAAGACCCCGCCCTGATAACCTTTCGCTAACAATTTCGCCAAAAACTTCGCTAAAAACAGGGAAATCCATGAGCACTAATCTGTTTGATCTGAAGGGGAAAATCGCGTTAATCACCGGTGCTAGCCGCGGTATTGGCGAGAGCATTGCTCGCATATTAGCCGCCCAAGGCGCCCACGTGATTGTCAGCAGTCGCAAACTGGACGGCTGCGAGGCGGTGGCCAGCAGTATTCGCAGCGCTGGCGGCAGCGCCGAGGCCTTCGCCTGCCATATTGGCGAGATGGACCAGATTGACGCGGTTTGGGAACATATCGCACAAAAGCACGGCAAGCTGGACATTCTGGTGAACAACGCTGCTACCAACCCCTATTTTGGGCCGGTAGAAGACACCGATATGGCCGCCTTCAATAAAACCGTGGATGTGAATATTCGCGGTTACTTTTTTATGTGCGCCAAGGGTGCGCAGTTGATGAAAAAACACGGCAGCGGAGCCATTGTGAATGTGGCGTCAGTGAACGGCGTTAACCCCGGCCATTTCCAGGGTATTTATTCCATTACCAAGGCCGCAGTGATTTCCATGACCAAGTCTTTCGCCATGGAGTTGGGGCCCAAGAACATTCGAGTAAACGCACTTTTACCTGGGCTGACCGATACAAAATTTGCCAGCGCGCTGACCAGCAACGAAGCGATCAAGAAACAAGCGATGGCGCACATACCGATGAAGCGGGTAGCCAGTCCGGACGAAATGGCGGGCACAGTGCTGTATTTGGTATCGGCCGCGTCCAGTTACACCACCGGTGCTTGTGTGAACGTTGACGGTGGCTATTTGACCATTTGAATTGGCGCGAATGGCACAGCCTCAGGCTGTAGGCAGCGGGCAGGTGAGTGCGTCAACGTCGCTCTTCAGCTCAGTAGCCTTGGCTCTGACCTGTTCCAGGGCAGGTTCGCCACCCATTGCTAGCAGGTCGCTTAACAGCGTTGCCATCGCGTTTTTGCTTTGTGCCATGGTCTGCTGGTAATCCAGCCCACGTGCCTGCTCGGGGTTTTGCAACAAATCGGAGATAACGCTGGCGAATTCCGCCTGCTGGCGCTGTTGCAGGGCTGCCAGAAACGCTTGCTGCCAGCGTTCTCGACCTTCAAGCCAGATGTCGGTTTGGCCGGCTTGGGCTGCAGACCAGCGCTGAATGCGGAAATACTGATCATCACTGAAGTTGCCCAGCCACGATTCAAGACGTTCCGCGGTTCGTTCGGCGCGAGCCGAGGCAGTGGCTTCCGGCGAGCGCTTCAGCAAGTCCTGCTCCAGCTCTTGCTGGCGGTCGGCCATATTAGCTGCCAATTCCCGAACCTGCTCGTCACTCAATGTTTTAAGAAAGGCCACTACCATGGGTGTCGCTTTTTCGGTGAGTGCTGGCAGCAAGCCAAGCAGTTGCTCCTGGTGGAACTCCATACGCGTTGAATCCGTCAGTACAGCTGTATTTGCATCGGCTATAACGGTGCTTAACCAGCGTTCGTAACGGGGCAGCTCCTGACTGCAATGCCATTGCCGAAAATCGCGAACGCCTTGTTCAAGGGCTTGCTGTTGGGTGCCGGTGAGTGATACATAGTCTTCCATCCACCACACCGTGCCCCAGTCTGCGTAACGGTAAGCCAGCCTGGCAGAGCTACAGCCGACAATGGCCAACGCCAGCACCAGCGTGAGTGCCAAGCGCAGTAAGGTGGCGGGTGAAATGCGTTGTGATCGGGGGAATGCCAACATCAAAAGCTACCTAAAAGATCGCTTACTTATTACTATGCGTATGGCACTGGAATACGCTACAGCCGTTTCTACGTTTATGACAGCCGCTTGATTTCAGACGTTACAGGAATGTTCATGTCCCGCTTCAAATCTACCCGAGTGCGCCAGCTAATTTTTGGCTTTTATATGTCCTGCATGATGTCATTACTGATGTCTGGGGTCATTACCGTTATGAACACCGGGCTGGATACGCAGTTCGTATTTCGCTGGTTACGTGCGTTTCTTGTAGCGTGGGCCGTCGCTTTTCCGCTGGTAACGTTTATAGCTCCCATTGCGGGCAAGCTGACCGAGTTCACCCTGCGTCAGATTACCGGTCAAAAACCCGAAAAGCCGCCTGGCCGCTAAGTGCCAGACGGTAGGCTTGCGAATTAGCCAGATGGAACACTAGACCGGTTGCCCATTACTGCAGAATGCCGTTTTCGCTCTGGCCTGCGGATTGTGACAGGGTCGTCGGCACTGGCGGTTTGTGATGCAGTGAATATAAAATGCGGTCGAGCACTGCTTGGCCGTTCCAGGCAGGGTTGTGATTAACCATGCCGACCACGGCCCAGGTGGTGTTGTTCTCGTCACGAGTAAAACCGGCAATGGAGCGCACATTTTCCAGGTAACCGGTTTTGATCCTGCCCTCGCCCTTCATACCCGTGTTCCGCAGCCTGCGGGCCATAGTGCCATCCATCGCAATCAATGGCATGGACGCCATCAAGTCCGCTGCATAGCGGCTGTTCCAGGCATTTCTCAGAATGTCCACGCCTTGGCGTGCGCTGATGCGACCATGTCGGGTCAAACCGGCCCCGTTGTCGATCACCATACCGGTGGTGTTAATACCGTTATCTTCCAGCCAGCTGTAAATGGCACGAATGCCAGTTACCCGGTCATCGTTGTCAGCAGCTGCGCGTTTTTCTGCGCCAATACCCAGTAGTAGCTGACGCGCCATCACGTTACTGCTCCATTTATTGATGTCGCGCACCATGGTTACCAGATCTGGCGATGTGGTGCGCATAACCAGTTTGGCGTTCTCAGGCGTAATGCCTACGCTGTTGATGCCGCTGATTTCCACACCCATTTCTGCCAGTAGCGAGCGAATCAAGGAAGCGCTATAGCGCTCATGGGATTGCAGAGACAAGTAGCGTGTGGTTCGACAGCCTTTGGGCAACGTGCCTTTAACCGTCACAGTCACGCTTTGGTCGCTGTGAAAAACCGGCGTCCAAGTGAATGAACCGCGGCCCGGGCAGTTGCCTTCGGCCGAGCTGATCACCTGGTTGTCGATCACCACCTCAGCCAGGTTCGGGGTGCTCCATGCGCGGGTGCCGCGTTCGTCTGAACGAACCTCCAGCTGGCTCAGATTGAGGTTGGTCAAATACGGAGAGGGTTCCACCAGAAACGGGGCGTAGGGGTTGCTGCCGTTATCGTGAAAAGGTGGAAAACCGCCGTCAATCTGGAAATAGCTGCCGTCTAGAATCAGGTCGCCGTTGACTCTGGTGATGCCCATGTCCCGCAGTTCTCTTAGCGTTGACCACAAGCGCTCGAAGGTCAGTTTCGGGTCGCCGCCGAAGCGCACATACAAGTTGCCATTGAGCGTGCTGTCGGACATGTCACCGTTGGTGAGAAAATCCGTGTCCCAAGTGTAGTTGGGACCGAGGATCTCCAAAGCGGCGTAGGTGGTCAGGACTTTCATGATGGAGCCAGGGCTCATTAGGGTGTCGGCATTAATAAACTGCTCTACACCCGGCCCGTTCATAGGCATCGCCGCCATGCTCAAGGCGCTGTCGCTGTTCAGTGATTTGCTGGCATAGGCCCTCATGGTGCCGTTCCATGCACCTGCCTGTGCCATCGCGCTTTGGCCATTCGCATCTGCGGCCAGTGCCTGAGTCCCCGGCCATGCCAGCAGTACGGCTAAGGCCAATCCTCGTAGGCGGCGAGCCGGAGCCGGCAGGGCAGTAAACGCGTTCACAGTGGGAAACGAGCAGTGCATAATAGGGTCCGAAGTGCCATAGCGGGAGTTGCTTGTTGATTAAACTTTCGACACGTTAAACAGTAGCCTATTTTCCCCACAGCTACCATTCACAAAGCTCGGCAAAACATTAAATATTATTTCTAGCTCGTTATTTTTTTTATAAAAGGACATCGAATGAACAACACTTTGACGCACACATTTAGCGTTCTTGGTGCGGTTACGACATTTCTACCAAAAGTCTTTTGTACCAGGCCTTCAGTGTGCTCACTGAGGATGTTGTGCAGCGACTCGATGATGAGAGGTTTTTATTAATGGCGTACAGCGGCCAATGTCTTTGCGGCGATATCCAGTTCCAGTATGACGGCCCTCTGGGCCCGGTGGTCTTGTGCCACTGCAAACAGTGTCAGCGGGCGCACGGGAGTGCGTTTTCTGCCAGCGCGCCGGCACAGGCAATTCACATGCAGTGGTTGACCGGCGTAGACCAACTAAAAGAATACGCTTCCAGCCCGGGCAAATACCGCGGTTTTTGTGGCCGCTGCGGCTCTCAGCTGTATAGCAGGGTAGACGCCATTCCCGCCATTTTGCGGCTGCGGGTAGGCGCGCTGGAAAAGCCGCTGGGTAAAGGTGCGGCCCAACACGTGTATGTAGCCGCGCAGTCAGACTGGTTTCAGATCACCGATTCGCTGCCACAGTTTGATAAAACGGAGCGCACGAACGACCCCCACTGAGCTGCACGGTCAATTTTCCGGGGCAATCCTGACAAATGCATTGTAAATAATAATCGTTCGTATTAAATTGTTTGTGTGGCGCTGTGCTGATACTTGTGAAAGCGCATCGGTGGGAAATGCCACCACAAGGCAGTTTAATGCTGGCCATTGTTTTATTGGGATACATCTGAAATCAGGGAAGTGCTATGACGCCGGAACAGGAATTGATGGGTGGGCTGAAAATTGCCGGAACTGCGGGTTTGTTTATCTGCCTTGTGCTGACCGCGCTGGCTCTGACCGGTCAAGTTCCTTTATAAAAGCGATTTATCACGTTAACACTCAGATCAAGTGCCGCTCGGTGCGACTGGGTCGGGGGTGATTCTGCTATAATGCGCACCCTATCCAATCACCGAGGAAACCTGCCATGTCACAGTTGCCACCTTGTCCCCAATGCGCCTCTGAATTTACCTACGAAGACGGCGCCCAACTGGTGTGTCCCGAGTGCGGCCACGAGTGGAGCGAAACTGAGGTCGCCGCCGCAGAATCAGAGAAAGTGATCCGTGATGCTAACGGCAATGAACTGCAAGACGGCGACAGTGTAACGGTGATCAAAGACCTTAAAGTGAAGGGTTCTTCGCTGGTGGTAAAAGTAGGCACAAAGGTTAAAAGTATAAGGTTGGTGGATGGTGATCACGACATTGATTGCAAAGTAGACGGTATTGGGCCGATGAAACTGAAGTCGGAGTTCGTCAAGAAAGTCTGATGCGAGGTATGTGCTCCAGGTTGTGAAAATCTGGGATGTAGCTGTTAATATGCGAATTAAAATCAAGGAATATTCGCAGATGGCGAACCCCGAATGATTATCGTGAAAAGATCGCAAAACCTGCAATCCCAGCGGACGCTCTTTCTTTGGCATTATTAAAACGCAATTTATGGACACTCTTTCTGCTGACGCTGACAGCGGGAAGCGCGATTCTGGTTTTGCTTCTGTTGTCATCCTGGCAATCGATTGTTGCCGAGCAAAAATCAGTCCATAGCACGCGGGTGGCATTGGTGGCGCAGTCTATGGACAGCGTTTTGCGTACCCAAGAGCTATTGCTGACGGTTGTGGGTCGCGAAATTCTTCGCGCTGGCGATCTGCCACAAACACCCCAGCACTCACCTGAACTGGACAGCATCCTGCTGGAAAATCCTGTTGCTACTGGCTTGGGAATGGCCAGTGCAGACGGACAGTTAATGCTGGTTAGCTCTAATCTGGATCTGGATTTGTTGCCGAACCTACGGCGATTCGAAACCTCGCGAGACAGTTTTCAAGAAGCTGTGGCAACCGACACCATGGTATTGGGGCGCACTTATTTTATGAGCGCCATGAACAAGTGGGTAATTCCGGTGCGCAAAGCGCTGCGTAACCCACAGGGTGAGGTGGTTGCGGTCATGACGGCTGGGCTTCGCATTGACGGCCGCGCCGGTGTCCTGAGCAACTCCTTACACAGCGGCGCATACGATCGAGTCACGTTGACGCGGGCATCAGACGGCTATGTGCAGTTTATTTCAGAGCAAGGCATGGGTCCGGAGCAGTATTCCAAACTCCGTTATCAGGGCCAAACGCCTGTGGGCCAAATTCCTCAGTCGGAGAATCTGTCCCCGGCAGACACGCAGCAGTCAGATACACCCTATACCTACCGCATTCATCGTGATCAGAAAAACTATCTGGGAGCTGCCCAATTCAACAGTCGGTTCCAAATGTGGGTGATGTCTGAAACCCTGATGCGCCCGTTGTGGGTGACGTTTTTCAAAACCGCACTGTTATACGTCAGCATTTTCCTAGGCAGTTTTCTGGCTTTGTTTATCATGTTTCGTATTATCGCGGTAGCCGAAGCCAAGCGCCTTAAAGAGTTGATGTACCTGTCGCGGCACGATGAATTGACCGGAGTGAACAATCGTTCGGGGCTGAGCGTGACAATCGGCAGCCTGCTGCGGCGCAAACAGGGCTTCATGGTGGCTGTCGTCAATATCGACCACTTTCGCGGGGTTAATGACCGTTTTGGGCAGGAATACGGTGACCAGGTGCTCTGCGCATTTGCACGCAGGTTGCGCAGTGTGGTCGGCGAGAAAGACGTGGTTGCCCGTCTGGGCGCCGATGAATTTGTTTTACTGATTAAGGCGGTGAATTTACAGGCGCTTGAGAGTCATGCGCGTCAACTAAGCCACCAACTGGACAAACCGCTGGAGCTGAAACAGTTTCCCTTGCAGTTGGGTGTCAGCATCGGTGTAGCGGTGTATCCCCGTGATGGCGATTCGGTGAATACGCTTTTACGCAGCGCGCACTTGGCTCTGTATCAGGCCAAGAAGAGCCGTAATGACTGGTGTCTCTATCGGGAAGAACTAGAGCAGGCCTACATCCGCCGAGTGCAGGTTGAACAACGCTTGCGCAAAGCGCTGAACCTTGGGCAGCTGACCATGGTGTTTCAGCCCCAGGTTGATCACGTCAAAGTTGTTTATGGCTACGAAGCGCTGGTGCGCTGGAACGATGAGGAACTCGGCCAGGTCGGCCCTGATGAATTTGTCGAGGTTGCCGAGTCCAGCGGCCTTATGCCGGCGTTGGGCCGGTTTGTTATGGAAGCCAGCGTTCGCGAGTTTTCCGAGTTTGTGGGTGTCCAAGGTGAAATGCGGAAACTGGCGGTGAACATATCGGTATTGCAATTTTTGCAGCCGGGTTTTGCCAATGATGTTCTGTCTTTGCTATCGCGATACGCGCTGTCGCCCAAGCAGTTGGTGTTGGAAATTACCGAAAGCCTGTTTATTTCGAATTTTGACGATGTTCTGGCGGTACTCAACGAATTGCGTAAACAGGGTGTGCGGGTATCAATGGACGATTTTGGTACCGGTTATTCGTCCCTAAGCTTGCTGAGAACTCTGCCGCTTGACGAGCTGAAAATCGACAAGAGCTTCATCGACGGTCTGCTAAATGATCACAAAGCCCAAAACATGGTCGCCAGCATTATCAGTATTGCCCGCAGTCATCAGCTTGAACTGGTTGCCGAAGGCGTAGAAACCGAAGGCCAATACCTGGCGTTAATGACAATGGGTTGCAAATTGTTTCAGGGCTACTATTTTGGCCGTCCGGCCGCTCTTGCTGTTGAGCCAAAGTCGCCCCACTAATTAGTGTTTCGTCTGGCTGATTTGGCCCAGCGACAATTGGTCGCAGCGTTGCTGTGGCTGTTTGTGGCAGGCTATGCTGAATACTGATTTTGAACTTGCAGGAGCTTTTGATGGAACATTCTTCCTTGATTCGTCGCTTTGCCCGCCATGTAAGTGCTGTCGCTGTTGTTGCCGCGGTCGCGAGTTGCATTCCGCTGACGGCTACGGCCGACACCGCTCCCACTCCCGATGTTAGCGGGGTTATGGTGGAGCACGGTTGGAGCCGCCCAACGCCGCCGGGCGTAGCGGTCGGGGTTGGCTACATGGCCATTCACAATCACACTGACGCAGCGGTACGCTTCACCGGCGCCACCAGCGAGGTTGCCACACGGGTTTCAATTCATGAAACTCTCGCAGACAACGGCATGATGCGTATGAAACCGTTACCGGATGGTGTGAGCATAGACTCTGGTCAGAGCGTGGAGTTCAAGCCCCTGAGCTATCACCTGATGCTGGAGGGTTTAAAGCAGCCGCTAAAGGTCGGGCAGAAAATTCCTGTGACCTTTAAGTTTGAGCGCATTCCGGCCCAGAACGCCGTGCTGGAGGTCAGATCGCTGGATAATGCTGGTGAAGACGATGTTGGGATGGACCATTCGACTATGAATCACTCCGCTACAGGCCATTCCAATATGAACCACTCTGATATGAACCACTCCGGTATGGATCATTAATGGCGATTGTGGTGTAAAGCCGATATTCTGCGCAGCCCCTAAAAAACCAAGCTGTTGAAAGGAACCTGCGAGTGCTTGAAAGTTACCTAACCGGTTTGCTGGTGTGTGGCGGTTTAATTATCGCCATTGGCGCTCAAAATGCGTACTTGTTGAGCCAGGCCATTCGCCAAGAGCACCATTGGCCGGTGGCGGCTATTTGTGCCGTGTGTGATGCCTGCCTGTTCACCCTGGGCATGTTCGGCGTTAGCGCGGCGCTGATGGCCGTGCCCCA
This sequence comes from Marinobacter sp. M1C, assembly GCF_023314135.1. Lineage (NCBI taxonomy): Bacteria > Pseudomonadati > Pseudomonadota > Gammaproteobacteria > Pseudomonadales > Marinobacteraceae > Marinobacter > Marinobacter sp. M1C. Next base: position 3,046,730 of record NZ_CP092289.1, on the reverse strand, counting down.
GGCGTTGGAGTTTTTGCGCTGGCTAGGCGTGATGTTTTTGGGCTGGCTGGCGCTTCAGGCGGCCGTGCGTGTCTTGAGGGGCCGCGCTGCGTTAAAAGTTGGCGCGGCCACTCGAGGCAGTTTGCGCAAGGTGGTATTGACCGCGCTGGCGGTCACTCTTCTAAACCCCCAGGTTTACCTCGACACATTGTTGCTGGTGCCGGCGATTGGTGCCCAGCAAAGCAGCGCCGTGGCTTTTGTGATCGGCGCCAGCACCGCTTCGGTGGTGTGGTTTAGCCTGCTGGCTTGGGGCGGTGCAGCTTTGGCACCCGTGCTGTCGCGGCCACTGGTCTGGCGCGTCATTGACGGCCTGATTGGTTTGATGATGGCGGCGATAGCGTTGCAGTTGGCTCTTAATGGCAGTCTGTAGCGCTCTTTAACTGGCCACCTCGGCCAGATAGGTCGTTAGTTCATTGCCCAGCCAGACCACAACAGCGCCACCCTGGGCATACTCGGATTCCAGCGCGCTGAACACTTTCCACCATTTGGCACTGCGGTGATGGATGGTGGTCAGTTCGCCGTTGGCCAACGCCTCGCGAATCAGTGGAAGCGGTAAATCCGCCCAACCAGCGCCATCAATCACTGAGTCCCGTATAAGTTCGTATTGGGTAAATGCCAGATAGTTGGCGGTTTCCGGGGATTCCGGCTCCAGGCGCATATCGCGCATCGACGCCAAGGTGACTTCTGTGTGCGCCACCAGGTCGTCTTGAGTTACCCGTTCCAGCTGGCACAACGGGTGGCTGCTTGCGGCCACCGTTAACATCCGCACATCCGCCAACTCGCGCCGCCATTCATAGCCTTCGGTGGTGGGTTCCGGCATCAAGCCGTAACACACATCCACCGACTGGTGTTCCACCAGCGCCGGCAATTCCCGGGGTGAGGTCAGATACACCGCAATACTGGTATGGGGGAAGCGTTGTTTCAGACGCTGCAAAATGCTGCGCCATGCCGACTCGGGCAGGGAATCATCACGGCCAATACGCAGGGCGGTTTCGGCACCGCTGAGGTGGTGCTCGCAGCGCGCCATGATTTGACCCGCTACCTGATCAAAGCGCCGGCAGTCCGTCACAATGGAGTGGCCCACAGCAGTCAGCTGAAGCTGGTTTCCACTGCGTTCGAACAGCTGCGCACCCAACTCGTCTTCCAGCGCCGCCAATGCCGTGCTGACGGTGGTGCGGCTGCGGCCGAGCTCGCGGGCAGCTGCGGCAACGGTGCCAAAGCGCACAATCGTCAGAAAAATCTGTATTTGCGACGTTTTCACGCTCGAAGTACCCTAATTAAAAAGTGGCTTAGTTAGAAAATGCCTTAGTTAGACAGCGCATACGAAAGTGCTTAAGAAAGTGCCTTAAATTGCGTATTTACCCTTATTAGCGACGGAAAAACCGTCGGCCACCGACTCGCGCCTCAGTGTATCTATCATTAGTATCTGCCGCCAGTCACTGGAGGTGTTTATGGCTGCTTTTCTGGCGCGGGAAAACCTGGCGCTGATTTTATCGTCGATAGGTGCTGCCCTGTTTGCGATTCTGGGGATTACCTGGGGCTTATGGGTCGATTCTTTGGTTATTCTGTTTGATGGCGCCTATTCGTTGGTGAGTTTGATGTTGTCCCTGTTGTCGGTTTATGCGGCGCGCCTGATGCGCAAGCCGGCCTGCGATGCGTTTCCCTTGGGCCGTGGTGCTTTGGAGCCCTTGGTGATTGCAATAAAGGGCCTGACGATTACCCTGGTGTGTGTCATTTCGCTGTTCTCTGCCATTGCCGCTTTGCTCAGCGGTGGTCAGGTGGTTGACGCCGGTATGGCTCTGATTTTCTCTGGAATCAGCGTCATTGGCTGCGCGCTGGTGTGGGCCTATATGCATTGGGCCACGGGCCACAACCAGTCCGGTTTGCTGCTGGCAGAAAAGAAACAGTGGCTGATGGACGTGGCGCTGAGTGCGGCCGTGCTGATTGGTTTTTCGGCGGCCGCTTTGTTGGAAACCGGTGCCTGGGCTCATCTGGCCAGGTACGCAGACCCGCTGATGATGGTGCTGATTTCAGGCTATTTTCTGGTAGTTCCGGTGAAAATGACCGCGGCAGCTGTGCGTGAACTGCTTTTGTCTGCGCCATCTGAAGAATTGCAAAGCTGTGTATCCGAAGCTATGCGGGATGTTGGCTTGCACCCTGACTGTGCGAGTACCATCAAGGTTGGCCCATCACTGATGGTAGAAGTGGCTCTGCCGGATAATTGGTCGGACGATATCAACCGCCTCAGATTTCGGCTGCATCGCAAGTTGGCAAACCTGCCGGTAGAAGCGCGCATATTTGTACATGCTGCGGACTAGTGCTCCATCTGGCGTGGTAAAGTAGGTCATGCTTAAATTATCCAACGCTGTTGAACTCGCGGACTGGGAAATCGAAATCACCCAGATCCGTGCTCAGGGTGCCGGTGGGCAGAATGTCAACAAGGTCTCCTCTGCGGTGCACTTGCGCTTTGACATTCTGAACTCGTCGCTGCCACTGTTTTATAAAGAACGCTTGATGGCGCTGAACGATCAGCGCATCAGCAAAGACGGTGTACTTGTGCTTAAAGCACAGAGCCATCGTACGCTAGAACTGAACAAGAACGACGCACTGCAGCGGCTTAAGGCGTTGATCCTGCAAGCGGTAAAACCGCAAAAAGCTCGCCGTGCCACAAAACCGAGCAAATCCGCCAAGCGCAAGCGCACTGACGGAAAAGTGCAGAAGGGCCGTACCAAAGCGCTGCGGGGAAAGATTCAGATTTAACCCACCCGAGCCTGATGTGCCGCGCCGGTGTGAGCTCGCAGAAACTCCGCCATGTCGTCAAACGCCTCGTCTGCTTCTGGCAGCATAGGGCCGAAAATCTGCCACACGTGTACCATACCCTGCCAGATATGCAGTTCCACCGGTGAGCCTTCTGCTTGCGCCTTAGCGGCGTAGCGTCTTGCGTTATCTACCAGCATTTCGCAGTCACTGACCTGAATCAGCGTGGGTGGCAGGTCATGCAGTGGCCCGCGTAATGGCGAAGCCACGGGGCTGGCCGGTCGCATGCGGAAAGTTGCGGTACTGAACCACCACAAAACCGGAAGCGGTATTTTTTGTAGGCTACTAAACATAGGGCCCAACATGGGGTCTGTGGCTACATTGCTGCGATTGCTGGGCGCGGTCATGGTCATGTCGGTGGACGGCGATAAGGCAATGGCCGCGTCGGCCTGGCGCAGTTTCTGGTCGCGCAGCCAGGCAATCAGCGCTAGAGTATGGCCGCCGCCGGCCGAATCACCCGCAATTACCATAATCTGAGCTTCCTGCTTGCCCTCCGGGCCGTTGCTTAACAGCCACTCGTAGGCCTTGCGACAGTCTTCCACGCCGGCCATATAGCGATACTCCGGCATCAGCCGATAGTCCACCGCAAACACTGCGGCCTCGCTAACTTGCGACAGCTGATCGGTTATACTGCGATGGCTGCGCGGGCTACCTGCCATCCATGCGCCGCCATGAATGTACAAAATACGCCGACGAGTATCGGCGCCGGGGGCCACCACCCATTCACCGCGGGGCTCGTCGGTTGCGGTGACGGTAGACACCATGTGCAGGTCATCGCTGATGCTGTCCATATACTTGCGTATGGCAAGAATTCGCGCCCGACCTCTAACGCCACGCAGGTCGTTACCCATATTGCGCACGCGCTCGATCACGTCTTTGTTGGCGGTGCTAGGCAGGGCGGTGCGGGATTTGAAATCATGGCTATCAAACGCTGAGTAGTCGTCTGGCCGGAACAGCACGAACGATACGGCTAAAAAAACCAGCAAAGACAGCCCGATAAATATCAGTAAATACAAAAACCACATCATAAAATGCCTCTCTAACCGCTTGCAGCTTCTGTTTTAAGCATCACATAAGCACGCGTTTGTTGCCAGATTCTATACCGCTCGCAGTTGAAACTGTGAGCCGGCGGCCTAAAGTAAGTAAGGGTTATTAACATTCATTGACCACGGTGAAACGAATTATGAGCGATCAACCCGTACTACTGATTACAGGCGCATCTTCAGGTATTGGCGCGGCTACCGCGCGGGCAGCAGCCAAACAGGGTTATCGGCTGGTACTGGCGGCCCGCTCGGAAGATAAACTGCACAAGTTGCAACAGGAACTGGGCGGTAAAGAGCAGGTATTAACGGTGCGCTGCGATGTACAAAGCGACACAGACCAGCGTGAAATGGTGAAAAAAGCGCTGGTCGCTTTTGGTCGCATCGATGCCGTATTCGCCAACGCCGGCCGCGGGGGTGAACCCGGCGGCTTCAGCGGTGCCGATGCGGAAGTCTGGAAAGACATGATTCTGACCAATATCTACGGTGTTGGCCTGACCGTGCAGCACTGCCTGCCAGCGTTGAGGGAAAGCCGTGGGCACCTGTTACTGACGGGCTCTGCCGCGGGACGGGTAACCATTCCGGGATCTATGTACAGCGCGACTAAATGGGCGGTGTCGGCCATTGGATATGGCGCTCGCGAAGAGCTGCGGGGCTCCGGTATTCGAGTCACCCTGATCGAGCCGGGCATGGTAGACACGCCCTTCTTTGACCAACAGCCAGACAACGCACTGCATCCAGACGACGTTGCCAACGCAGTGATGTACGCCGTGGCCCAACCCGCTCATGTAGACGTGAACGAAATACTGGTGCGGCCTACGCCTGCGATCAAAGACGAATAGACCAAAAATAGTGCCGGAGTAGTGCTAGCCTGAGTAGCCTAGAAGAGTGCCGATAGGGAAAATAGACGAAAGCCTGTGCTAGCGTTTAGGACTGCGCTGGCGCTGCTTCTTCGGTTTGGGTTTTGGCCGCGCCGCAGGCTTTGCCCCTGCGCGGTTGTCTGGCCGTCCGCCGGGCTTGCCTGCAGATTTGGTAGCTGGCCGGGCAGGTGACTTGTTGCTGGAGCGTGGTTTGTGGCTCTCGCGCTTTTGCGCAGGAGCAGTGGTGGGCTTCGTCTTACCGGTGGGCTTTTGAGGCGCCGCCGGCGCATCGGATGACGAATCCCGAATGCTGTCCATCAGCACCGCCAATTCTTTCGATGTTAAATCCCGCCATTGGCCTACGGGCAGATTGCCCAGGCTAATATTCATAATGCGCTGCCGTTCCAGGCGCGTTACGTCAAAGCCAAAATGCTCTGCCATACGTCTAATCTGCCGATTCAGGCCTTGTACCAGAACAATGCGGAACACAAAGCGCGATTCCTGCGACACCCGGCATTTTTTTGTAACCGTACCCAAAATCGGCACCCCGCCGGCCATACCATCAATAAAGGTCTTGGTGATGGGTTTATCAACGGTGACCAAGTACTCTTTCTCGTGATTATTACCCGCCCGCAGGATCTTGTTGACCAGATCGCCGTTGCTGGTCATAAAAATCAGCCCTTGAGAATCCTTGTCTAGTCGGCCGATAGGGAAAATTCTCACCGTGTGCCCGACAAAGCGCTGGATATTGTCGCGCTCGGCGCTGTCGGTGGTGCTGACAACGCCCACCGGCTTGTTCAGAGCGATGAATACCTGATCTTCCTCAGCACGGGGTTCAATGATTTGGCCGTTGACCATCACCGTATCCGTCGGCAATACCTGATCGCCAACGCTGGCTCGCTTGCCGTTGATACGCACATTACCCTGCTCGATATATCGGTCGGCCTCGCGCCGCGAACAAATGCCGCTCTCGCTGATGTATTTGTTCAGGCGTGTGGAAGAAGACTGGGTCATGCAGGGCACCGGCTGGGTGTGGGTTCAATTAAGCGGTGCATTATAACAGGCGAGCGCGCCGGTAGCAGCTGACAGTAGGCACGGGTTTAATCGCCAGAGTGTTAACCAGAGCGCTGGACGTGAATACCCGCCTCTGCCATTGTTGCCAGATAACGCCCGCCGAACCCAACCAGAATCGCCCCATGCCCCCAACGCTTTCGATGAACTGTCCCGTCTGCGAGCGGGCCGAGTTGCAGCACTTTCAGAGCATTAAGCAACAGCGCTATTTGCGCTGCCGGGAATGCCAGTGCACCGTGATGGCCCCTGAGTGTCGTTTAAGTGCAGAGCAGGAAAAAGCCATCTACCAATACCACGACAACAACCCGGGTGATCCCGGTTACCTTCGTTTTCTGTCCAAGGTGGCCGATCCATTATTGACTCAACTTCCCCGCGGAGCGAACGGCTTGGATTTCGGCTGCGGCCCCGGCCCTGTGCTGGCTGGTATGCTGAAGGAAGTCGGTATGACCATGGCGCTGTACGATCCGTTCTTCTATCCGCAGCCTGATGTCTTGCAGCAACAATACGACTTCATTACCTGCACGGAAGTGCTGGAACATTTGCACCAGCCTGCGTCGGTTTTGCGCCAGCTAGATGGACTGTTGAAACCTGGCGGTTTGCTGGCCGTAATGACCTGCTTTCAGACGGACGACACTCGCTTTGCAAGCTGGCACTACCGGCGTGACCCGACTCACGTGGTGTTTTACAAAGAAGAAACACTGGAGTCGATAGCGAAACAGCATCAGTGGAGCTTAGAGGTACCGAGAAAGGATGTGGCTATTTTTACCAAAGCAGCATGAGGAGGTATGAGTGTGGCGTTGAGCTTTGCGAAAAGCGCGGGCGGTTTTCAACACCCTGACCCCTAGCCGCACAAATACCTCAATCCATCACAGATGCCGGCATTTATTGCAGTATTTTAATACCGCCTAGAAACAACCAATTCCGAAAACCGCAGCAGTCAGCCACTGTGCGGTTCGCTCGCCTCAAGGGTCGCGGTTGCTCACCATAGCCAGGGAGCCGACGCCAATCCGCGAACAAACCAGGATTCGAAATCGCCACTGCGTTCGCGAATCTGTGGGTAGGTTTCGCCGGTTTTTACAATAATAACGCGGGGCTTGCGCGCGTCAGTGAGTGAAGTAGTCATAGCCGAAAAATTTACTGCTTAAGATGTTTTTTCCGGCGGCAGTTCCGCGTTGTGGAATACATTCTGAACATCGTCCAGGTCATTCAGCATATCCAGGAATTTCTCGAACATTGGAATGTCATCACCGGTGACTTCAGTGGTCGTTTTCGCTAAAAACTGAATGTCGTCAGCGTCGAAATCAATACCTTCAAACGCGTCTATCAGCGCCTGGTGTGCCTTGGCGTATTCAGTGTGAGGCGCGAACACAGTGATCAGTTCGTCTTCAGATTCGATGTCGGTTACGTCCACATCGGCATCCATCAGCGCTTCCAGAACGGCGTCTTCATCTTGCCCCTTGAAGGCAAAAATTGCGCAATGGTCGAACATGTGGGCGACCGTACCCGGAGTGCCGATTCTGGCTTTGGTTTTGGTGAACGCCAGGCGCACGTCACCAAATGTGCGGTTTGGGTTGTCGGTCAGGCAGTCCACAATCACCATGCAGTTGCCTGGACCATAGCCTTCATAGCGCGCTGGTGAGTAGTCTTCTCCAGTACCGCCGCGAGCCTTGTCGATGGCTTTTTCAATAACGTGGCTGGGGACCTGGTCTTTTTTGGCGCGATCAATCAGTCCACGAAGGGACAGGTTGCCGTCTGGGTCGGTGCCGCCGGATTTAGCCGACATATAGATTTCACGACCGTACTTGCTGTAAACCTTGGTCTTGGCGTCGGCCGTTTTGGCCATCGATTGTTTGCGGTTCTGATAGGCTCTGCCCATGTGCGCTGCCTCGTTGATTGCTGAGTGGGGCTCTTTCAAGTCCCGTTGAAACTTTTTATAGGCCCCGTTGAAACTCTTTTAAGAGCGCAAGATTTTACTGGACAACGAAGGGAGGGAACAGAGTTTATTCCTTTTAGACGTAATCTACCGGTGGGCGGTAGTTATCCTGAGTCACCAGGTCGATACCGCACTCTACCGAGCTGACCCAGTTCAGAAAGCGTTCCACCATTTCCGGGCCTTCAAAGCGTTTGCCATGCTGAGGCACAATGGCCTGTACATCCATTTCCCGAATCATATTGGCCCACAGACGGCATACCTTCTGCGAGGCAATATAACGGCGGTGAAAGCCCATCATGTAAGGAATATGCTTGTCGAAATCGGTTACCGGAAGGTGTTCATCGGGGCAGCCCATAGACGCGCCTAAATCCCCGGAAAATAAAATTTTCGCGATCGGATCGTAAAACTGAATGTTACCCACCGAGTGCATGAAGTGGGCGGGTAAACATTGAACGTAAGTGTCTCCAAAGCGAACATTCGCTCCGACATCCGGTATCGCGATAATGCGATCAAAAACGTTGCCGCCCGGCAGTTTAGACACAAGGTTAGACACCAGATGAGGCAGGAAGCGAGCCCATAGTTTGGACGTCACCACTTTGGCGCGGGTGTGTGCCAGCCAACGGTCAATAGCGCCAATAATGTCCGGGTCCTGGTGTGATGCGAATACGTAATCCAATTCGCGAATATTCATGAAGCGCGATGCCGCCACGGCCAGCGGCGTAAAGGTAAGATCACCACCCGGGTCAATCAGAGCTTCGTGTTTGCCATCTACCAGCAGAAACTGGTTTGACTGAACGCCTTCACCAATAACCAGCGAATCAAACATCAAACATTTGTGGTGCCCGTTATCGAACAGCACAATGGGTTCTGCAGCCATGTTATTCTCCTGAAAGACGCTCATTAAATAGTCTCGCGGAGCCTACGGAATCAATCAAAATAGAGCGTTGCCCCAGATCAATTTCGTAACAGCCGCTTGCTAATATTGTGCAGACGTATCTTACGCTTCCATTTAGTTAGTGCCGTGCGGTGTGTCTATAATCCCGCGGTGACTTTCCCATGATCTTCTTGAACAGTCGTGAAAAGTAGTAGGCATCATCGTAGCCCAACTGGCGGCTTATTGCCGCGAACGGAAGCGTTGTACTATCCAGCAACTGGCAAGAGCGCTCCACTTTTAAGCGCAAAAAGTGCTGGATGGGCGAAATGCCCGTGCGCTCGCGATAGCGGGTAGCAAAATGCGCCGGCGACAAACCAGCCAATTCCGCCAGTTGCTCCAGTGTCAGCCTTTGTTCCAGATTTTCCCGCATATAACTATTCAACACTTCCAGATCCGGACCGGCGTCTTGTTCACTGTGTTCTGCAATCATCGGTATTGCCGCCAGCATTTGCCGCAGGCGATTGGCTACGTGAATCAGTCCGCTGGTGCGAAAGCCGGTTTGCCGCACCGACAGTAAGCCGTTGAAGTCGACCAATAACCTTGGCTGGCGGCCGATGTATAGCACGGGTGTTTGCCCGTCGAACCCCATGTGGCCATTAAACGCCTCGGCCAAAGGGCCAGTGTAATGCACCCAGTGAATTGTCCAGGGGTTGGCTGGGTCGGCGGTATAACGATGACTGACACCGGTCGGCAGTAACAACAAGTCGCCTGCATTCACGGTAAAAGCCTGGCCATTCACATTCAAAAATCCCTGACCGTCGCTGCAATAAATCAGCAAATGATCTGCAGGCTGCTCCCGGTGCATGTGGTGCCCACTTGCCCGCCGGTAATGCCCGAAAGCGATGGGGTAAAGCTCGCGGGTAAGCGGGTGCGAGCTTAGAAGTTGAACACTGGGTTCGGGTAGCAAGTAGCGTACGCTGTCGGGCGGCGCCGGCCATTGCGACATTAGGGCCATGTGGAATCCCCGCTTTTCGTGATCGAAAGATAGTCCATCATTGGCGAAACTTAGTCAATCACACGGCTCCAATTACCGTGCTAGTCTGAATGACACGCTTGAGCTAATCCGCACGATAATCCGGCATCGCTCAACATTTGCACAACAACAAAACTCTCGATCTACACAACACGCAGGATCCGCCCTATGAAAAATGTCCCTCTGTACCTTGCAGGTGAATTTGTTCAAAGCCAGACCGATAACTGGATTGACGTGACCAATCCCGCTACCAATGAAGTCATCGCCAGGGCCCCTAGTACAACGCCTGCAGAGATGCGCAAGGCCATCGATTTTGCGGTTGAAACCTTCAAAACCTGGAAAGAAGTGCCAGTGTCAGAGCGGGCAAGGGTGATGCTGCGCTATCAGGCGTTGCTGAAAGAACACCACGATGAAATTGCCGAAATCCTGGCCCAGGAAACCGGAAAAACATTTGATGATGCAAAGGGCGATGTGTGGCGCGGTATCGAAGTGGTTGAGCACGCCGCTAACGTCGCGTCGATGATGATGGGCGAAACCGTTGAAAACGTGGCCCGCGAAGTCGACACCCACTCCTGGATTCAGCCGTTGGGTGTGTGCACCGGTATTACTCCGTTCAACTTCCCCGCAATGATTCCCTTGTGGATGTTCCCCATGGCTATTGCCTGCGGTAACACCTTTATTCTGAAGCCGTCGGAACAGGACCCCCTGACGCCGACACGTCTTGCGGAATTATTCGCACAGGCTGGCGCGCCTAAAGGCGTGCTGCAGGTTGTTCACGGTGGTAAAGAGCAGGTAGATACCCTGCTGACCGATCCTGCCGTTAAAGCCATTTCCTTTGTCGGTTCTGTGCCGGTTGGGCGCTACATCTATGAAACCGGCACCCGCAATATGAAGCGTGTGCAGTCTTTCGCAGGCGCTAAAAACCACATGGTTATCATGCCGGATGCCGACAGGCAGCAGGTGCTCAACGCTCTTGTAGGCGCCTCTGTGGGCGCCGCAGGGCAGCGCTGCATGGCCATCTCGGTTGCGGTATTCGTGGGCGAAGCCAAGCAGTGGATTCCGCAATTAAAAGAAGCTATGGCAAAAGTGCGCCCCGGCGCCTGGAACGATTCCGGCGCCAGCTACGGCCCGGTTATCAGCCCGAAAGCCAAAGAGCGTGTTGAGGCGCTGATCGCAACGGGTGAAGCCCAGGGTGCCCAGCTGCTGTTGGACGGCCGTAATTGCACCGTGGACGGTTTGCCGAATGGCAACTGGGTAGGCCCTACACTGTTCGCCGGTGTGACCAGCGAAATGGACATTTACAACGAAGAGATCTTCGGTCCGGTGCTTTGCTGCTCTGAAGTTGATTCTCTGGGCGAAGCTATCGAATTCATTAATCGCAGCCCTTACGGCAATGGTACGTCTATATTCACCGGCTCTGGTGGTGCAGCCCGTCGCTTCCAGCACGAAATTGAAGTCGGCCAGGTGGGTGTGAATATCCCCATTCCGGTGCCCCTGCCGTTCTTCTCGTTCACCGGCTGGAAAGGTTCTTTCTACGGTGATCAGCATGCTTACGGCAAGCAGGCCGTGCGTTTCTACACCGAAACCAAAACCGTCACCTCGCGCTGGTTCAGCTCGGAAGCCACCAGCACCGACGCCAACTTCTCTATTCAGTTGCGTTGATTCGCAGTGTCCCGTCTGCCTGATACACAAGTTTGCTAATCAGGCAGGCGGCATACGAACAGGAGTCAGCTATGAACTTTGACCTGACTGAAGACCAGCAGGCGTTTCGTGAGGCAGCGCGGGCATTCGCGCAAAAATCCATGGCGCCTTTCGCTGCGCATTGGGACGAGGAGAGTATTTTCCCGAGAGACGTATTGCGTCAGGCGGGAGAAATGGGTTTTTGCGGGCTTTATACACCTGAAGCCTGTGGTGGTATGGGGCTTTCGCGCCAAGATACCGCGGTGATTGTAGAGGAGCTGGCCGCGGCTTGTCCCTCTACCGCAGCATTCATTACCATTCACAACATGGCGACCTGGATGCTGGCCAGTTTTGGCACAGACGAGGTCAAACAAAATGTGGTGCCTACCTTGGCCAGCGGTGAAAAACTGGCGTCTTATTGCCTGACAGAGCCCGGCGCAGGGTCCGATGCAGCAAGCCTGCGCACCAAAGCAGAACGGAATGGCGATGATTACGTCATCAACGGCAGCAAGGTTTTTATTTCCGGTGCCGGGGCAACCGATGTGTTGATTCTGATGGCTCGTACCGGCGGCCTGGACAGCGGTGCCAAAGGCATTTCTGCGTTTTTGATTCCGGCGGACGCCGACGGCGTGTCCTATGGCAAAAATGAAAAAAAAATGGGCTGGCACAGCCAACCGACCCGCTCAGTCACACTTGAAAATGTGCGGGCGCCGGTGGCCAACCGCCTTGGCGCCGAAGGCGAGGGTTTTGCCATTGCCATGAAGGGCCTTGACGGTGGCCGCTTGAACATCGCCACCTGTTCCCTGGGCGGTGCCCAGGCGGCGTTGCTACGTGCCCGTGACTACATGCACGCCCGCGCCCAGTTTGGCAAACCGCTGGCGGCGTTTCAGGCTCTGCAATTTAAACTGGCGGATATGGCCACCAATCTGGTTGCAGCGCGGCAAATGGTGCGCCTGGGCGCGTTCAAATTAGACAACGGCGATCCTGAAGCGACACTGCACTGTGCCATGGCCAAACGCTTTGCCACCGACGTGTGTTTCGACGTGGTCAACGATGCCCTGCAATTGCACGGTGGCTACGGCTATATTCGTGAATACCCTCTTGAGCGATACCTACGGGACTTGCGGGTGCACCAGATTCTGGAAGGCACCAACGAAGTCATGCGCCTGATTGTGGCTCGCCGCATTCTGGAGCACGGCGTCGCGGAAGCGATTCAATAGCAGAAGCGATTCAATAGCGAAAGCCATTCAACAACACATTGCGGAGATCTTATGAGCGACACACTCGATTTTAAGAGCGACAAGCTGCAACTGGAAAAGCGCGGCCACATTGCCGTGCTGACCATCAGCAACCCACCGGCGAACACCTGGACCCGCGACTCGTTAAGCAAATTACAACACACGATCGCTGAATTGAACGCTGACAAAGACATTTTTGCGTTGGTGGTTACTGGCCAAGGCGAGAAATTCTTTTCTGCTGGAGCGGATCTGAATGCCTTTGCCGACGGCGACATTGCCCGCGCCACAGAAATGTCCCGGGCTTTTGGCGCAGCGTTTGACGCGCTAACCCACTTCCGCGGCGTGTCCATTGCGGCCATTAACGGTTACGCCATGGGTGGCGGCCTGGAATGCGCGTTGGCCTGTGATATCCGTATCGCTGAAGAGCACGCGCAAATGGCTCTGCCAGAAGCAGCCGTCGGTCTGCTGCCCTGCGCTGGCGGCACTCAAAACCTGCCATGGCTGGTGGGCGAAGGTTGGGCCAAGCGCATGATTCTGTGTGGTGAGCGCCTGAAAGCCGACAAAGCTCTGAGCATTGGTCTGGTCGAAGAAGTGGTTCCCACTGGCCAAGGCTTGGCGAAAGCTTTGGAACTGGCAGAAGGCGCTTGCAAGCAAAGCCCGTCGTCCATTTCTCGCTGTAAGAATCTGATCATGAACGTGCGCGGCGGTCATAACCATGAGGACGGCTGGCGCTTGGAGCGGGAACTGTTCATCGAGCTGTTTTTCACCGAAGATCAGAAAGAAGGCGTCACTGCGTTTTTAGGCAAGCGCAAGCCGCAGTGGAAAAACCGCTAACGCCAATCCGACACACGGGACCAAGGATTCACCATGAGTGATCAACCGATTGTTTTTGAACAGTGGCAAACGTCAGGCGACGCCACCATCGGAGTCGTGCGCCTGAACGCGCCGCGCTCGCTGAACTCTCTGTCACTGGAAATGATTCGCCTGCTGACGCCACAGCTGAAAGCCTGGGCTGAAGATGACCGGGTACGCGCTGTGTGGATGGAAGCCGAAGGCGACAAGGCGTTTTGTTCCGGCGGCGACATTGTTGCGCTGTATCGCAGTATGACAGAGGCCGGAAGCGCTGATATTGGCAAGGCGTTTTTTACCGAAGAATACGAACTGGACTATCTGATTCACAGCTACCCTAAACCGATTGTGTGCTGGGGCCACGGCATTGTAATGGGCGGCGGCATGGGCATCATGCAGGGTGCTTCCCATCGGGTCGTGACCGAAAGCTCAAAACTGGCGATGCCTGAAACTACCATCGGGCTCTACCCGGATGTGGGCGGCGGCTGGTTTCTCAATCGCTGCCCCGGCCGCACCGGTCTGTTTTTAGGCCTGACGGGCGCCCGTATGAACGGCGCCGATGCGCTGTTCACCGGTATGGCTGATCGTTTTATAAAGCACGAGTTAAAGGCTCAGGTGGTTGCCGAACTGACTGGCGCCGACTGGCACAAACGCCATGGTCAGGAGATCGTAGGTTCGGTATTGCGTCAGTTTGAGCAACGCAGCGCCGATGCGCAGCCAGCTTCACCCGTTCGCGATCACTTTGATGAGATCAACCGCGCCACCGACGCCGACACTCTGGAGCAGACCATTGCCCAGTTGAAGGAATTGGCGTCTGGCGATGGCTGGCTGGCCAAAGCCGTGAAGCCGCTCGCGGCAGCGTCGCCGGTGGCTTTTGCGTTGGTGTGGGAACACATGCACCGCTGCCGCCTGGATGGATTAAAGCAGATATTTGACAAAGAATTGCTGCTGTCGACCAACTGCCTTAGCAAAGGTGAGTTTGCCGAGGGTGTGCGGGCTCTGCTGATCGACAAAGACCAGCAACCAAGATGGCGTTACGCCACCCTGGGGGACATTGATAGCGAATGGATTAACGGTTTTTTTGTTTGAGCCTGTTTAGAGCCGCCATAAGCAGAGCACTTAACAGCATTTAGTAGCACTTAATAGCACTTAAAAAAAGAAGCCGCACTAAAACAAAAGAGGGAAATACGATGGCAATTATTTCATTTATTGGCCTTGGTAATATGGGCGGCCCTATGGCCAGTAATCTGCTGAAAGCCGGCCACCAGGTCACCGTGTTTGATTTGTCGGCAGACGCCGTCAGCGCGCTGAAAGCCGAAGGTGCAAGCAGCGCCAATACCGCCCACGAAGCCGTTAAAGGCGCCGAGTGTGTGATAACCATGCTGCCTGCCGGGCAGCATGTAGAAGCGGTTTATCTGGGCGATGAAGGCTTACTGTCCGCGCTTCCTGAAGGCACTCTGGTGATAGATTCTTCGACCATTGCCCCGGAAACAGCCAAAAAAGTAGCGGCGCAAGCCTCAGAACACAAACTCCGCTTTCTGGATGCACCGGTGTCCGGTGGTGTCGGTGGTGCAAAGGCCGGCACGCTCACCTTTATCTGCGGTGGCTCTGAAGCCGATTACGCAGCGGCCCAGCCCATTTTGCAGGGCATGGGTAAGAATATTTTTCGCGCTGGTGAACACGGTTCGGGGCAGGTGGCCAAAATCTGCAACAACATGTTGCTGGCCATTCTGATGGCGGGCACCAGCGAAGCACTGGCTCTGGGTGTTAAGAACGGGCTGGACCCAGCGGTACTGTCGGAAATTATGAAGCAAAGTTCTGGCGGTAACTGGGCGTTGAACGTATACAACCCCTGGCCGGGAGTGATGGAAGCGGCGCCGGCATCACGCAACTACGAAGGCGGTTTTTTGGTGAAGCTGATGACCAAAGACTTGGGCCTGGCATTCGACAACGCGGTGAAAAACCAGGCGTCGATTCCCATGGGCTCACTGGCTCGGAACCTGTTCTCGCTGCACGCCGGGCAGGGCAACGCGGATCTGGATTTTTCCAGTATTCAGCGGCTTTACAATCCAGAGTAAAACCAGCAGAGTTTAACTGGTAGAGAGTATCCGATAAAGATTAACCGGTACAGAGCAACTGGAAGGAAATAACAAGGGCTGACCGTTACGGCAGCCCTTGTGGTTAATCAAGACAAATGATGCACCGATTCTTGTCCATACACCGGCGTATCAATGCCTTCCTTACGCGCTTTTAGCTGCAGCGCCAGATACAGCGAATAGTGCCGGGACTGGTGCAGGTTGCCGCCGTGGAACCACAGGGCCTCCTGTTGCGTAGGTTTCCACATGTTCCTCAGTTCGCCTTCCCACGGGCCTGGGTCTTTGGTGGTGTCTGATCCCATACCCCAACATTTACCCACCTTGTCAGCAACTTCTTCAGAAATAATGCGTGCCGCCCAGCCGTTCATAGAGCCAAAACCGGTGGCGTAAACAATCAGATCAGCAGGCAGCTCTGTGCCGTCTGTCAGGGTCACAGAGTGTGGGTTGATGTGTTCGATACTGACGCCGCTTTTCAGTTTTATCTCGCCGTCTGCGACCAACTCTGACGCACCCACATCAATGTAGTAACCCGATCCCCGGCGAAGATACTTCATAAACAGACCGGAACCGTCGTCACCGAAGTCCAGCATAAATCCGGCTTTTTTCAGCCGTCCGTAGAAATCGGCGTCCTTTTCGGCCACCTGTTGATAAACCGGAATATGGAAATCAGGCATGATTCGGAAAGGTACAGACGCAAAGGTAAGGTCAGCCTTTTCCGTTGTCATGCCATCGGCAACCGCCTGTTCCGAATAGAGCCCGCCAAGAACATCATCCATCAAGGTGTCCGACTTGATGATGTGAGTCGATGAGCGCTGAATCATAGTCACGTCGGCGTTGTTTTCCCAAAGCGCCGCACAGATGTCGTGAGCAGAGTTATTGGCGCCAAGAATCACGCACTTTTTACCTTTGAAGGCGTCGCCGCCGGGATGCCGGCTGGAGTGATGTTGCTCGCCTTCAAACGTGTCCATACCTGGAATGTCGGGAATATTCGGGATGCCGGACATGCCGGTGGCCAGTACCAGTTGTTGCGGGCGCAGGGTCACCTTTTCGCCGTCACGAACCACGTTTACTACCCACTCTTTACTGGCCTCATCATAGCGGGCTGCGGTGCATTCGGTAGAACTCCAATAGTTGAGTTCCATGATTTTTGTGTACATTTCCAGCCAATCACCAATTTTGTCTTTTGGTGCAAAAACGGGCCAGTGATCGGGGAAAGGTAAATAAGGCAGGTGGTCGTACCATACCGGGTCGTGCAGACACAGGGACTTATAACGGTTGCGCCAGGAGTCGCCGGCTTTGGCGCTGCGTTCTATCACAAGGGTGGGCACGTCCAGTTGCTTCAACCGGGCGGCCAGGGCAATACCACCCTGGCCGCCGCCGATAATGACGCAGTAAGGCTGGCGGCTATAACCTAATTCCTGCTGCTCGTCTTGCAGGGTTTCGAGCCAGGATTTACGGGATTTGCTGGCGCCGTGCTCTGCGCCCTTGGCGCGGCGGAATTTGCGCTTCTCCGGAAATTCCTTCAGCTCCTGCATGGTTGTCAGCAGTGTCCATGCATGGCCGTTGCGCAAGCGCAGATGGCCCTTGCCGATGGCATTAACGGTTTCGAAGGTGACCCAGGCGTCGATCACGCCGTCCTGTTCGGTGGCCTCTTCGGAAATCTGCCAGTTTGTGGGCCGGGTTCGCTGAGCCGTGGCGCTGAGCATATCGCGAATGGCTTCACGCCCTTCCATCGTTTTGATATTCCAGGTCATGGTGACCAGGTCGCGCCAGAAACCACTGTCTTCGAATAGATCGGCGGCTTGCGCGGGGTTATCCGAGTTCAGGGTCTCCTCAAAATTTTCAAGCCATTGTCTGGCTTGTTGGGTCGCTGTCATTTTGGCTTCCGTCATCTTGGTCTCCGTCATCGTCGCTTTCCGGTGTTGGATTGTTTTTGTTACCGGGGTGCCTGGCACTTAATTGCAGGTGGCACCCACTGCAGGAATTGATCCTTTCATGACAATTATCAGGTTGCAGCAGGCATGCCAGTTCTTTCAGAAAAACCTTCGAAATATAAGACATTGAAAATAATGACGTAAATATTTCTAAACTGTGTGGCGCAAGATGTTAGAACCGGCGTTAGAGGGTTTCGGCGTTACACCTGACACACCGCAGAGTTCAATAGCGTTACAGGTGTAACGCAGCCGGTACTAACGAAACATGTCGTTATGGAGTTGTGCGGTCTATGCTCTTTATTGGTTGCCTTTATATCCGTTGTGAACAACAACAAAATGAGTACAGCATCGCGAGGCCTGTTATGACCCATCAGCTGGCGCAGAGTCGTCATATTCATTCAATCTTGAACTTTGCGGCGAAAGACTCTTGCCCTGCGTTAACACCAAGCGCCGAGTTGATCGGGCGATCCTGGAAGCGCTGCATTGAAGACTACGGTATGGACCCGAGCCGGCCGCGCAGCGCCCGCATTGTTACGCAGCAGACCTTGCGCGAGCACCAGGACTCGGTGGACGAATTCCTGAACGTAGCCCGGGCAGGGGTAGACCAGCTTTACGGGATTATTGCGGGCCTGGGTTACGTGGTGCTGTTGACCGACCACCGGGGAATTACCGTTCAATATCTTGGCGACCGACGCTACGACCGGCGTTTGCGCAAAGCCGGGCTTTATCTAGGTGCCGATTGGAACGAGCAGTATGCCGGCACTTGCGCTGTGGGCACCTGCATTCAGGAACAGCAAGCGTTGACCTGCCACCGAGTTGATCATTTCGATGCAACGCACATCAGCCTTACTTGCACGTCGGCGCCGATTCGTGACCCTTCTGGCAATTTGCTTGCGGTGCTCGACATATCGGCCCTGGACTCGCCAAATGCCCGTGAAAGCCAGACGTTCGCGCTGCATTTAACCCAGCTTTATGCACGCTTGATCGAAGACGCTTATTTTTTACGTCGCTACCGTAACCAGACCGTTCTACGCTGCGGCGTTTCCCGTGAATTTGTCCAGGTCAATGGCCAGTATCTACTTGCGATTGACGAAGGTGGTCGCATCGAAGCCGCTAATACGGCGGGACGCTCGCTCATGCCCGAAAATGCAGCCGGCCTTATGGATGGGGTTTCCGAGGTAACCGAATTGTTTGAATGCGATCTTCGAGATATCTGGAGCATTCCTTACGATCATGATGATCAGGTCAAGGCCTTCAGGCATCACGCCAATAAAGACACCTTGTTTGCCACACTGATCAAACCAAAAGCCAAACCGGCCGATTACTCCGGTAGCGTAAAGGCCAGTAACGACGAACGCGTGCCGGAATTGGATCAGCTGGCCGCAGACGACCCGGTCATGCGGCGTACCCTTTCGTTGGCCAAGCGCCTGCGAAATCGCGATGTGGGGCTACTGATTCTTGGTGAAACGGGTACTGGCAAAGAAGTTCTGGCCAAGGCCATACATCAGTCAGGCAGCCGCGCGAGCGGCGCGTTCATCGCTGTTAACTGTGCGGCAATTCCAGAATCCCTGATTGAAAGTGAGCTGTTCGGCTACGTGGCCGGCGCGTTTACCGGCGCGCGTGCCAAAGGCATGCGCGGCCTGATTCAACAGGCAGAAGGTGGAACGCTGTTTTTGGACGAAATCGGCGACATGCCCCTGCATTTGCAGACCCGGTTGTTGCGGGTGCTTGCAGAAGGTGAAGTTCTACCGGTTGGCGCAGAGGTACCGATTCGGGTGAACTGCCGTTTCATGGCGGCAACGCATCAGAATCTTGAGCAGCTGATTCAGACGGGGGCTTTCCGCTCAGACCTATACTATCGCTTGAACGGCGCGACTCTGAAATTGCCCTTGCTGTGTCAGAGAGCCGATCGCCAGCATGTTATTAACAGTGTATTGCGAAAGCTGATAAAGCAGGGTCAAGTCCAGGACGTCCACATTCGAGCCGACGCCATGAGCGCCATGCTGGCGTACCACTGGCCAGGAAATATTCGTGAATTGGTCAACGCTTTGGCTTTTGCGGAAGCCACCTGTGATAACCACGAAATCACCGCCGAAGATCTGCCAGAAGTCTGTTTGAAGCAAAAGAGTGTGTCTGTGCCCACAGAGCCGAGCGAAAGCCCTGACAGGCGGCGTTGTCTGCTGCTGGCACTTGAAACCTATCGGTGGAACATTACCGAAGTCGCCAGGCGCTTTGATGTGTCCCGGCCCACTATATATCGGTGGCTGCGGCACCATGGTATTGAGCAACCGCGGTTTTTAGGCAAGCGGTAGGGTTTTGATTGCTATGGGCGAGCCATTATTTAACCGTAATGCGCCAATTCAGCGGCGCAGGTAAACTGCCTGGAAGTCCGAGCCGTCGCGGCAGAAAATTATCGCCGATTTGGTGAGCCCTTTTTACAAAGTTATTGCGCGCTAACAAGTAGATACCGGTTGATATGAGTTGTCTTGGCCTAAAGTTTACCTTTACGTAAACTGGCACCTATGATAAATCTGATGCACGTAGAACCACGGACAAAAATAACAGGAGCAAAAAATGAGCCTTCCGGAATACGTCGATGCGTACAAACATTTTGACCTTGCTGCTCTGGAGGCAGAGGTATTGGACGGGCGCCTGGACAGCGGGCTGAATGTTTGCCATGAAATTTGCGATAAATGGGCAGCCAATGCCGAAAAAGTTGTGCTGTATTACGAGACGGAAGCCGGCGGTGACGGCGTTCTTACCTTTGCCGAGCTGAAACAGGCGTCCGCCCGTTTCGCCAATTACCTGAAGTTGCAGGGGGTGGGCAAGGGCGACCGTGTTGCGGGTTTGTTACCGCGCACACCGGAGCTGCTCATCGTTATGGCGGGCGCTTGGCGCATTGGCGCTGTTTATCAACCGCTATTTACTGCGTTCGGATCTGGCGCCATCGAATACCGCCTGGAACGGGCGAGCACCAAATTGATTGTTACCAACCCGGCAAACCGTTCAAAACTGGACGATGTTAAAAACTGCCCGCCGGTACTGTGTGTCGATTCGGCGGAAGCTGGCCATGGTGATGCTGATTTTTACCAGGCGCTGGGCGAGCAGTCCGATCACTGTGAGCCGGTGCTGATCAAGGGTACTGATCCTTTCCTGCAAATGTTCACCTCGGGCACCGTGGGCAAGCCCAAAGGGGTGTCTGTTCCAGCCCGAGCACTGTTGTCATTCTACGTTTACATGCGCGATGCGGTGGGTCTTCGTGACAGCGATACATTTTGGAACGTAGCCGATCCGGGTTGGGCCTACGGCTTGTATTACGCGGTCATCGGGCCGTTGCTGATGGGTCACGCTACCCACTTCAACCCCAACGCGTTCACCCCTGAAAGCACCTACGACATGATCCGCAAATACAAGATCACAAATCTTGCGGCGGCGCCTACGGCCTATAGATTGTTAAAAGCGAATGATCACGTGCTGCCTGAAGGTGAAAATCTTGGGCTTCGGGTAGCGAGTAGCGCCGGTGAACCATTGAACCCGGAAGTGGTGAACTGGATTCGGCGTCGTCACTTTTGTGAGGTGAAAGATCACTACGGCCAGACTGAAACGGGCATGACCTGCTGCAACTTCCACGGCCTGGCGCATCCGGTCAAAGAGGGTGCCATGGGTTTTTCATCGCTGGGGCATCGTGTCGTAGCGCTGAATGAAAAGCACGAAGAGGTGGGTGCCGGTGAAGCCGGGCAGGTCGCCATTGATGTCGCTGCGTCACCCTTATTTCATTTCGATGGCTATACTTGGGGCGAAAAAGACCCGTTCGCGCAGGGTTACTACCTGACCGGCGATATGGCCATTAACAACGGCGACGGCAGTTTTTCGTTCAGTGGCCGTGACGATGACATTATTACCACCGCGGGTTACCGAGTAGGGCCAGCGGATGTAGAGAGTTCTTTATTAGAGCATCCGGCGGTTGCGGAGTCTGGTGTGGTGGCCAAGCCCGATGAAAAGCGTGGTGCCATCATCAAAGCCTACGTGGTGATCAAAAGCGACCATATTCCGGCCGATGACCAGGTTTTGAGAGAAGAGTTGCAAAATCACGTGCGCCGGCGCCTGTCCACGCACGCCTTCCCCCGCGAGATCGAGTTTGTTGACGAGCTGCCCAAAACGCCGAGCGGCAAAATTCAACGCTTTATTCTGCGCGATCGTGCCAGAGAAGACGTCAGCGAATGAAGGTGACAATAGAGCAGTTGCAGGCTTTTCTGGACGAGCAATTTCCGCAAGGTGCTGCGTTCGGCACCCTGTGCGAGCTGGGCGATGGCAGTGCTGAAATGATGCTCGACATAGACGAAACCCATTTGCGCCCAGGCGGCACCGTGTCTGGGCCGGTGATGATGGGGCTGGCGGATGTCACGCTCTACGCGGCGCTGCTGTCCAGAATCGGCTTGGTGCCGCTGGCGGTTACCACCAATCTGAATATCAATTTTTTACGCAAACCGGCTGCACACCAACCTATTTGGGCCCGTGCCACCATGCTTAAGGTGGGTAAAGCCATGGCGGTAGGGGAGGTGTTTATATATTCCCTGGGTGTCGATGAGCCGGTCGCACATTCTACGATGACTTACTCCATACCGCCGCAACGCTAATAGAGGGGCTTCAGCGTTGTGTCCACAGCTGGTCAGCAAAAAAAACACGAAAAAATCACAAAATTCAGGATTGACGTTTACGTATACGTCAATCCATTCTATGATTAGTTCTGATGTACAACAATAACAAAGGCAGATTGGCCCATGAGCGAAGAGTACGTGCTGGAAACGCGCAACCTCGTTAAGGAATTCAAAGGCTTTGTGGCCGTTGACGACGTTAACCTGAACATCCGCAAAGGCCATATTCACGCGCTGATAGGGCCTAATGGAGCGGGTAAAACCACGGTTTTTAACCTGCTTACAAAATTTCTGACGCCTACTCGCGGCAAAATTTTATTCAATGGTCGTGATATCACCACGATGAAATCTGCCGCTATTGCCCGCGAAGGCGTGGTGCGGTCGTTCCAAATTTCGGCGGTGTTCCCACACATGACTGCCTTGGAGAACATCCGGGTGGCGTTGCAAAGCTTTGAAGGCAACTCATTCAGTTTCTGGAAATCCGGCAACTGCCTGAACAAGCTGAACCATCGCGCAATGGAGTTGTTGGATTCAGTAGGGCTGGCAGAGTTCGCCCACACCACCACCGTCGAGCTGGCCTACGGCCGCAAGCGCGCGTTGGAACTGGCCACCACTCTAGCGATGGAACCGCAGTTGATGTTGCTGGACGAGCCCACCCAGGGAATGGGTGCGGAAGATGTTGATCAGGTGGTCGAACTGGTGCGCAAAGCGGCCGTGGGCCGGACCGTGCTGATGGTGGAACACAACCTGAGTGTTGTCAGCAAACTCTGTGACCGCATCACTGTGCTGGCCCAGGGTGCGGTGCTTACCGAAGGCGACTACAAAGCTGTGTCAGCAGACCCGCGGGTGCGGGAAGTTTATATGGGCAGCGCCAGCGATCCTCAGGCGTCGGAACAAGAGGCAAACGCATGAGCCAGGCTGTCAAAAACCAAGCTGGAAAAAAAGACTACGAACAGCTCCGTATTTCCGGCCTGCACGCGTTTTACGGCGAATCCCACATCCTTCACGGCATTGATATGGTCGTGAATCGGGGTGAGTTGGTTACGCTGCTAGGGCGCAATGGCGCCGGACGTAGCACCACGCTCAAAGCCATCATGAACATGGTGGGCCGGCGCACCGGTTCGATCATGATCAACGGCGAAGAGACCATGAACTGTGCGCCGCACCACATAGCGCGCTTGGGCGTGGGGTTCTGTCCCGAACACCGAGGAATTTTCGCGTCGCTGAACGTTGAAGAAAATCTGACGCTGCCGCCTGTCGTGCGCAGCGGCGGTATGAGTCTGGAAGAAATTTACACCATGTTCCCTAACCTGTATCAGCGTCGCGCCAGCCCTGGTACCAAACTGTCAGGCGGTGAGCAGCAGATGCTGGCTCTGGCACGCATTCTTCGTACCGGTGCCAACATGTTGCTGCTTGACGAGATTACTGAGGGCCTGGCCCCGGTGATTGTGGAGAAGCTGGCTGAGGTTCTGATGAATCTCAAAAATAAAGGCCTGACTATTATTCTGGTAGAACAGAACTTCCACTTTGCTGCGCCTCTGGCGGATCGGCATTACGTGGTCGAGCATGGCCAGATTGTGGCGGAAGTAAGTGCCGCAGAACTGGACTCCAAGCGCTCTCTGCTGAACGGCTATCTGGGGGTGTAATTACAAAAACTTGCAGAACGGGGCTCAATAAAAACAAGTGTAAGTGCAGTAATCGACGTCGAAAACTAATAAAAATCACGCATGAACGTAGTGGAGAAATAACAATGACAATGATAAAAAAGCTGCTAACGACCGCCATAGCGACCACTCTGATGGCTGGCGCTGCCCAGGCAGAAATCTCCAATGATATGGTTAAAATCGGCTATTTGGCCGATATGTCAGGCGGCTATCGTGACATGGGGGGGCCAAATGGCCTGATAGCCCTGGAAATGGCTGTGGCCGACTTTGGTGGCCAGGTGAACGGGAAAAACATTGAAATCGTCAGCGCAGACGACCGCAACAGCCCGGATGTTGCCTCCAGCACCGCGCGTCGTTGGGTTGAAAATGACAACGTCGACATGATTGCCGGCCTGGTGGCATCGTCGGTCAGCATCGCGGTCAGCGACATTCTGGAAGAGAGCGGCAAGTTTGGTATTGTGTCCGGATCTGCAGCCTCCAGCATTACCAACGAGTATTGCACGCCCAACCATATCCACTATATTTATGACACCTACTCACAGGCTAAAGGCACAGCCAGCGCCATCGTTAACGAAGGCGGCAAAACCTGGTTCATCCTCACCGTCGATTATGCCTATGGCCACGCTATGGAGGCCGACGTAACAAAGGTCGTGGAAGCCAACGGTGGTGAAGTTATTGGTACTATTCGTTTCCCGTTAGCGACTCCGGATTTCTCGTCATTTATTCTGCAAGCCCAAGGTTCTGGAGCTGATGTTGTGGCTTTGGCCAGCGCTGGCGCCGATACCACCAACGCCATTACTACCGCCGGCGAATTTGGTGTTACCCAGTCCGGTCAGACCCTGGCGGCTCTTATCTTGTACCTCTCGGACGCTCATGCCCTAGGTGTGGAAGCGGCCCAAGGTATTCAGCTGACCACTGGCTGGTACTGGGATATGAACGACGACACCCGTGCCTGGTCCGATCGCTTTATGGAAAAAACCGGAGTGCGCCCAACCATGATTCATGCCGGCATCTACTCCAGCACCGTTCAATATCTGAATGCGGTAAAAGCCACGGGTTCAGACGAAGCTCAAGCTGTGCGCAAGCAGATGATAGCAACGCCCATCAACGATATGTTCGCCACCAACGGCCGCATTCGTGAAGACGGCCGCATGGTTCATGACATGTACCTGGCGCAAGTAAAAACCCCGGCCGAGTCCAAAAATGAATGGGATCTGTATAAGATCATCCGCACCATTCCAGGAGACGAAGCATTCCGCCCGCTGTCTGAAAGCCAGTGCCCGCTGATAACCAGCAAGTAAGCGGTTGAATCACGGGGCTCCCAGTCTTTTGGCGTCTGACGCCTGTTAGGCAGAAAGCGGAGCCGGTTGAGTAGCGTACTCCATAGGAGGCGTAACGAGGTAACAGCCGGCTCCGAGCCATAAGAAGACAACAAAAACAAAGACATTAATGGAGATACAACAATGACAATTATGAAAAAGCTCCTGACGTCGGCCATTGCCTCAACCATGCTGGTCGGTGGTGCCCAAGCAGCCATATCGGACAATATGGTTAAAATCGGCTACCTGGCAGATATGTCGGGTACCTACCGGGACTTCGCTGGCCCCAACGGTGAAGTCGCCCTCAAAATGGCAATCGAAGACTTCGGTGGCACGGTCAATGGCGCCAAGATTGAAGTCATAAGTTCCGATGACCGCAACAGCCCCGATGTGGCTTCCAGCACCGCGCGTCGTTGGGTTGAAAATGATAACGTTGATTTGATTGCCGGCCTGGTGGCATCGTCAGTTGTTATTGCGGTCATCGACATTCTGGAAGAAAGTGGCAAGTTGGGCATTGTGTCCGGGTCTGCGTCCTCCAGTATTACCAACGAGCATTGCACGCCTAACCACATTCACTATGTGTACGACACCTACCCACTGGCTAACGGTACAGCCAGCGCCATCGTGAAAGAAGGCGGTAAAAAATGGTTCATTCTTGCTGCCGATTACGCCTTTGGCCAATCTCTTGAAGCCGACGTAACAAAGGTAGTGGAAGCCAACGGTGGTGAGATCATTGGTTCTATTCGTCACCCGTTCCCGACGCCAGATTTCTCGTCATTTATTCTGCAAGCCCAAGGCTCTGGAGCTGATGTTGTGGCTCTGGCCAACGCCGGTGCAGACACCACAAACGCCATTACTACCGCCAGTGAATTTGGTCTTACCCAGTCCGGTCAGACCCTGGCGGCTCTTGTGTTGTTCCTCACCGACGTTCATGCCCTGGGCGTGGAAGCGGCTCAAGGTATTCAGCTAACCACTGGCTGGTACTGGGACATGAATGCCGACGCCCGTGCCTGGTCCGATCGCTTTATGGAAAAAACCGGAGTGCGCCCAACCATGATTCATGCCGGCATCTACTCCAGCACCATTCAATATCTGAACGCGGTAAAAGCTACGGGTTCAGACGAAGCTCAAACAGTGCGTAAGCAGATGATGGCCACACCCATCAATGACATGTTTGCCACCAACGGCCGCATTCGTGAAGACGGCCGCATGGTTCACGATATGTACCTGGCGCAAGTAAAAACCCCGGCCGAGTCTAAAAATGAATGGGATCTGTATAAGATCATCCGCACCATTCCAGGAGGCGAAGCATTCCGCCCACTGTCTGAAAGCAAGTGCCCGCTGATAACCAGCAAGTAAGCGGTTGAACCACGGGGCTCCCGGCATTCGCGGCGGGGAGCCCTCGGAATCAAGCAGAACAGGCACCAACCTCCGGTGCCCCCTGCATTGCTTTTGGAGTTAGCTACATGTCCATGATTCTGGGAATCCCCGTCGCTGTGCTCTTCGGCCAGTTACTGCTTGGGCTGATTAACGGAGCCTTTTACGCGTTGTTGAGCCTGGGCCTCGCTGTGATTTTTGGTCTTCTGAAAATTATCAACTTTGCCCACGGCGCTCTGTACATGCTCGGCGCCATGGCGACAGTCATTTTGTTCGATACCCTGGGTATTAGCTATTGGGCGGCGCTGTTTGTCGCGCCAATTCTGGTGGGCTGCGTGGGTGTTGCTATCGAGTATTTCCTGCTGCGTAAAATCGCAGGTCAGGATCATATTTACAGTCTCTTGTTAACCTTTGGCGTCGCGCTGATCATTCAGGGCGTGCTGACTAACATGTACGGCGTGTCTGGCTTGCGTTACTCCATGCCTGACGTGTTCAAGGGCGGTATGAATCTGGGCTTCATGTTTCTGCCTTATTATCGCGCCTGGGTTATCGTGATTGCGCTATTGGTGTGCTTTGGCACCTGGTTCATGATTGAAAAAACCAAGCTTGGTGCTTATCTGCGGGCCGGCACCGAAGATTCGCAATTAATGCAGGGCTTCGGCATTAACGTGCCTTTGCTGGTTAGCCTCACTTATGGCTTCGGCGTTATGTTGGCGGCTTTTGCCGGCGCGCTGGCGGCACCGATTTACTCAGTCACACCGGTGATGGGCTCGCATATTCTCATTGTGGTGTTTGCGGTGGTGGTGATTGGCGGTATGGGCTCGATTTCCGGTGCGATCATTACCGGCGTTCTGATGGGCGTGATTGAGGGGTTGACCAAAACCTTCTACCCACCGGCCTCGTCGGCAGTGATTTTTCTGGTGATGGTGGTTGTGCTCTTTGTGCGTCCATCCGGCTTGTTTGGAAAGGAGGCGTAACCATGAGCAATTCCGTAAATCCGGCTGATATTCACAAAACCATGCTCGATCAGCAAAAATCAGAACATCGCAGGCGCCTGATACTGAATCTGGTGTTGCTGGTTCTGCTTGTGGCGGCACCGATGGTGATGTACCCGGTGTTTCTGATGAAAATCCTGTGCTTTGCCCTGTTTGCGGTTGCTTTTAACCTGCTGCTGGGCTTCACCGGTTTGCTGTCGTTTGGCCATGCAGCCTTCTTGGCCAGCGGTGCCTACACCACCGGTTATCTGTTAACCACTTTTTCGGGTTTGAGTACCGAGCTTGGCATTATCGCCGGCACACTGGTAGCAACCTTGCTCGGTTTCGGCTTCGCATTGGTGGCTATTCGTCGCCAGGGTATCTACTTTGCGATGATCACCTTGGCGCTGTCGCAGCTGGTCTTCTTCTTCTTTGTGCAATCGAGTTTCACCGGCGGTGAAGATGGCTTGCACGGCATACCCCGTGGTCAGTTTCTGGGGCTGATCGATTTGAACGATAATCTCAACATGTACTATTTTGTGCTGGCGGTGTTTTTAGCCGGCTATCTTCTGGTGCAGCGGATTGTGGGCAGCCCTTATGGCCAGGTGCTCAAAGCCATCAAGCAGAATGAGCCACGGGCGATTTCCCTGGGCTATAACGTCAACCGTTACAAGATCATCGCTTTTGTGATTTCAGCAGGCCTGGCCGGTTTAGCCGGATCCATGAAAACCGTGGTATTCCAGCTGGCGTCCCTTAACGACGCCCATTGGCATATGTCGGGCGAGGTTATTCTGATGACGTTGCTGGGCGGTACCGGAACCCTGCTGGGCCCGGTGGTGGGCGCGGCTTTTGTGGTTAACCTCGAATACCAGCTGTCGCAAGGCCCGCTGGCTGACTGGGTAGATGCGATTCTTGGCGCTATCTTTGTACTGACCGTAATGATGTTCCAGAGCGGGATTGTTGGCCAGGTACAGAAGTTCATGAAGAAAAATATCGGTTAAGCACGATATAAGGTAGGGGACAGACTTCAAGTCTGTCCCCGGTTTGGTCGAAAATCTGTCCCCGGTTCTGGCATTAAGAAAGGCGGTCGCTGCGCCGCCTTTTTTCGTTAAGGCGCATAATGTACCAGGCTATAAACGCCACCAGAGATACCACCAGAATGATCAGCGTGGCCAGCGCGTTAATCTTTGGCGACACACCCATGCGCACCGACGAGAACACCACCATGGGTAGGGTGGTGGCACCGCCAAATCGTAGCCGGAGCGGCCCGACAAGAGGGCGGCTTCCAGCACTTCGTTGCTGTCATAAACGTCACCAACACGAGGACGCACAGAGCGCTACAAAAATTTTAGTTGCGGGCTTTAGGTTTTTACGGATCGGTGTGTTTCTCGCCCTGGCGACTGAGGGTGATCGCAGGTTCGTAGCCTTCCCGGGGCATTTTGGTGAGTCGTTTAGGGTCAGGCTCGACACGTTCAATTCAGCGCGAGCGCAACAGCCTGATCGGCATGAATGTCTGTTGTGTCATAAAGCGCAACCTGTGTATCGGAGGCCTGGATTAGCAGGCCGATCTCGGTGCACCCTAAAATAACGGCCTGCGCCCCTCGAGCGGCCAATCCAGCGACCACATCAAGATACGCGGCCTTTGACTCAGGATTAACGATGCCCTGACACAACTCGTCGTAGATTATTCGGTGCACCACAGTCCGTTCGTTATGATTTGGAATGATAACGGTGATGCCCTTCTGCTCAAGCCGTTCCCGGTAGAACGCCTGTTCCATTGTGAATTGGGTGCCAAGCAGTCCCACCGAGGTTATTCCATCGCTGAGCAGCGCTTTAGCGGTGGCGTCGGCAATATGAAGCAGGGGCATGGCCGTGGCCTGCTCAATTTGCGGGGCGACCTTGTGCATGGTGTTGGTGCAAATAACCAGAAAATCGGCCCCGGCGGATTGCACGGATTGCGCTGCGGCGACCAGTATTTTGGCCGCTCCCTCCCAGTCGCCCTGGTGCTGGAGCGCTTCAATCTCGGAAAAGTCCACGCTGTAGAGTATGAGTTTTGCCGAGTGGAGCCCACCGAGCTGTTCGCGTACTTTCTGGTTAATCAGACGGTAATAAGTTTGAGTTGACTCCCAGCTCATGCCGCCGATAAGGCCAATGGTTTTCATGCAAACTCCTTGTTAGCAACGCGCCGGTTTCCTGGGCGTAAAATAATGAGTGCGTGTCTCAGGCAAAGAGGGTATCAGCCTACAAACATCTTTTTGCCCAGTTTGCTCATGCAAGCCGCCGCAGCCAGGCCGCCAATGCCAGAGCCAATCACAATGGCATCGTAGGGGCCTTTAAGGCGGTTGGCGCGGTAACGATGGCCAACGCGAATGGAGCTGGGCTTTGGGCTTGGCTGCGACATGGAACTTGGCATAGGTGCTATTTTTTCAACCCCATTTCTTCGATGGACATTTCCCGCATTTTGAACTTCTGGATCTTGCCGGTCACCGTCATCGGGAACGCCTCCACAAATTTGTAGTTCCGCGGAATCTTGTAGTGGGCGATTTTGCCTTTGCAGAAGGCGATCAGATCATTGGCACCGACCGAGTCTGCATCGGGCCGAAGTTTCACCCAAGCCACCAGTTCTTCACCGAATTTTTCGTCTGGAACGCCGGTCACCTGAACTTCTTCAATGGACGGGTGGGTGTACAAAAACTCTTCAACTTCTTTCGGATAGATGTTTTCGCCGCCGCGGATCACCATGTCTTTTATGCGGCCGACAATCTGGATATAGCCGTCCTCATCCATGGTGGCCAGGTCGCCGGTGTGCATCCAGCCTGCATCGTCTATGGTTTCGCGGGTTTTTTCGGCGTTGTTCCAATATCTCAGCATGACGCTGTAACCGCGGGTGCACAGCTCACCAATCTCGCCGCGGGGCATTATGTTGCCACTGGCCGGCTCAACAATTTTGCTTTCCAGGTGGGGCTGGGTGCGGCCTACTGTGGTTACCTGTTTCTCGAACGGATCCTGGGAGCTGGTCTGGGTAGACACCGGGCTGGTTTCGGTCATGCCGTAGGCAATTTGAACTTCCTTCATGTTCATCTTGCCGTTGACCTTTTTCATCACCTCGGCCGGGCAGATAGAGCCGGCCATAATGCCGGTGCGCAGGGTCGACAAGTCGTAGGTTTCAAACTCTGGCTCTGCCAATTCCGCAATGAACATGGTGGGCACGCCGTAAAGCGCAGTCGCTTTTTCCTGGTGCACGGCCTGCAACACGGCTTTTGGCTCGAAGCCCTCACCCGGGTAGATCATGGTAGAACCATGAGTGACGCAGCCGAGGTTACCCATCACCATGCCAAAGCAGTGGTACAGGGGTACCGGAATCACCAACCGGTCTTTCTCGCTAAGACGCTGGCTTTCGCCCACAAAAAAGCCGTTGTTAAGAATGTTGTGGTGGGTAAGGGTAGCGCCTTTGGGGCTGCCGGTGGTGCCAGAGGTGAACTGGATGTTGATAGGGTCGTCGAATTGGAGTTGGTTCTGAATTTTGTCGACTTCCTGCTGCTCCACCTGGCCGGAAAATTCGATAAATTCCTCCCAGCTCCACATGCCTGCGTGTTGTTCGGTGTCCATGTTAATGACCGCGCGCAGGTCTTCCAGACGCCGGGCTTTGATTTTGCCAGCGGCGCTGGCTTTCAGTTCGGGCGCCAGTTCATAGAGTGTTTTACGGTAATCAGATGCTTTGAATCGGTCAGCGGTGACCAGCACGCTGATGCCCGACAGGTTCATGGCATATTCCAGCTCATGGGCACCGTAGGCCGGGTTTATATTCACCAGAATGGCGCCAATCTTGGCGGTGGCAAACTGGGTAACGGTCCATTCGTAACGGTTGGGTGACCAGATGCCCACCCGATCGCCGCGCTTGACGTCGATGGCCAGAAAAGCTCGCGCGGCCTGGTTGACCTTGGCCGCGAATTCTTTATAGGTCCAGCGAATGTCTTGATGCAGGCACACCAGGGCTTCGTTATCGGGAAACTTTCCAGCGGTGCGGTCCAGCATTTCACCAATGGTCATGCCCAGCAGTGGGGTGGTGGATGGGCCGCTGCTATAACTGGGTAAAGGATTACCTGGAAGAGTCTGAGTCATTGTCTGCCTCCTTTTAGCGGGCCTGGCTGTGGTACTCGGGATTGGGTCGCATATCACTGGTGATGGCCACGCGGTTCGACATGTTGTAGAAACCGATCACGTTGCCCAAATCCCAGATGCCGACGTCACTAAAGCCAGCATCGCGCAAGGCTTGCACCTGCTCTTCGCCGACGGTGGCGGGCGAGCGGGTCAGGTGCGAGGCGTAATCCAGCATGGCTTGCTGGCGTTTATCCAGGGTTGCAGTCCGGTAGTTCATTACCAGGTGTTCGCCTAACGTCGGGTCGCCACTCAGAACACGCACTGCGGCGCCGTGGGCCACCAGGCAGTAAAAGCATTTGTTCTCCGAGGACACCACCACGGCCACCATTTCCCGCTCCAGCTTGCTGAGCTCGCCTTCGCCCATCATCAGCTCGTTGTAAAGGCGAGAGAAGCCATCCAGCTGTTTCAGATTCTGACTGTAGGCGGTCAGTACGTTTGGAATCATGCCCAGCTTTTCCTGGCATATCTCAAAGTACTTGCGAACGTCATCCGGTAGTTCGGCAACTTCGGGAACAGGAAGATCAAGAGCGACGGCGTTGTTTTTAGGGTTCATGCCAAATCCTTTTATGAATTTCAAAGTGCTATTTATGAACTTCAAAGTGCCATTAGCGAGCGTCAGGTTCTGCCAGAGCCAGTCCGACCTTGGAGCCGTTGCGGCGCTTCAGGCGATGGCTGATCCAGTTTCCTGTCGCCACCAACTGGTGCAAATCGACGCCGGTTTCAATGCCCAGTCCGTCCAGCATGTACAGCACGTCTTCGGTGGCCACATTGCCAGACGCACCTTTGGCGTAGGGGCAGCCACCCAGGCCGGCAACGGACGCATCTATCACCGCCACGCCTTCCTCCAATACCGCGTACAGATTGGCCAGGGCCTGGCCGTAGGTGTCGTGAAAGTGTGCCGCCAGGTGTTCAACCGGCACATGACGGGCAACGGCTTCGAGCATACGCTTGGCCTTGGCCGGGGTGCCGGTGCCAATGGTGTCGCCGAGTGAAATTTCATGGCAGCCCATGTCAAACAGGGCTTTGGCCACTTCGGCCACTTTGGCCGGGGCAATCTCGCCTTCGTAAGGGCAGCCCAGCACGGTGGACACGTAACCACGCACCGGAATGCCGTTGTGCTTTGCGGCTTCCATGACCGGAGCAAAGCGCTCAAGGCTTTCGGTGATGGAGCAGTTAATGTTTTTCTGGCTGAACGATTCTGAAGCCGCGCCAAATACCGCCACTTCGCTGGCACCCGCGGCCAGAGCGCCTTCAAAGCCACGCAGGTTGGGCGTCAGCGCCGAATAGCACACACCGGGTTTGCGCTCGATCAGTGCCATCACATCGCTGGCGTCGGCCATTTGCGGCACCCAGCGTGGTGATACAAAGCTGGCGGCTTCCACATGTGTCAGCCCGCTGTCCACTAAACGCTTGATCAACCGCGCCTTGACCGCGGTAGGAATTACCGGGCCGGGCTCATTCTGCAAGCCATCGCGGGGGCTCATCTCTACCAGTCGTACACGCTTGGGAAAGGCCATTAGCCTGCCTCCTGTTGCTCGCTTTCAGTCTCTACTTGCACCGCGATCAATTCGGCGCCTTCTGCTACCTGATCACCCTCGGCGTAAAAAATGTCGGTGACTACGCCATCGGCTGGCGCCTTAATGGCGTGCTCCATTTTCATAGCTTCCATAATCACCAGAGTTTGGCCGCTGACTACTTTATCGCCTACTTTCGCCTGAATCGCGACTACTGCGCCGTTCATGGGTGCGGCCAAGCTGCCTTCGCTGGCCATTTCTTCAAAGCCGTAGGTTTCACGATAGACCACACACGGGAAAGTCTGCCCTTGATGGAACAAGACCAGTTGATCGTTATGCAGGTTGCCGTGCACGCTCAGGCGGTGGCCGTTAACCACCGCTTGCAGATGATCGTCGTCGAGCTGCGCGGTCAGGTTGTAAAGGCTGCCGTTTACCGTCACCTGATAGCCGTCGTCTTGCTCCAACACCTTCAGTTCGTGGACGTCGTCGCCCACTTTGAACTGCAAGGGTTGAGCGTATTCCGAGTTCATGCGCCAGCTGTTCTGGCGGCCAAACGGCGACCAGGGATCCTGAGCGTTCACTTCACCGGCTTTACGTTGTTCCAGTACGAAGCCTGCGGCCAGTACCAGGGCTTTTTGAGTGTCTAGCCGTGATTTCGGGAACAGCAAATCGTGGTGGTCGTCGATGAACCCGGTGGTCAGCTTGGCCTCGCGGAAGGGCTGGGCGTCGGCCAGAGCGTGCAAGAAGCGGATGTTGGTTTTCACCCCTGCGATGCGGTAGCTCTCCAGCGCCTGCACCATGCGGTTGATGGCCTGTTCCCGGGTTTCATCCCACACAATCAGTTTGGCAATCATCGGGTCGTAATGAATGCTGATTTCGTCGCCTTCGGTCACGCCGGTGTCTACCCGTACGTGGGCGTTTTCATCGGGCGTGGTCAAATAGCGCAGGGTGCCGGTGGCGGGTAGAAAGTCCTGGTCCGGGTCTTCGGCGTAAATCCGCGCTTCCAATGCGTGGCCACGGATTTTTACGTCGTCCTGCGCTAGTGGTAACAGGTCGCCCCAGGCCACTTTTAATTGCCATTCCACCAGATCCTGGCCGGTGACCATTTCGGTGACCGGGTGCTCGACTTGCAGCCGGGTATTCATTTCCATAAAGAAGAACGAGCCGTCGACGTCGTACAGGAATTCGACGGTACCGGCGCCAACGTATTGGATGGCCTTAGCGGCGGTGACCGCGGCGTCGCCCATGGCTTTGCGGGTTTCATCACTGAGGCCGGGTGCGGGTGCTTCTTCCAGCACTTTCTGGTGGCGCCGTTGTACCGAGCAGTCGCGTTCGGCCAGGTAAACGCCGTTGCCGTGCTGGTCGCAAAACACCTGAATTTCCACGTGGCGAGGCTGGGTCAGATAGCGCTCGATCAGCATATCCGGGTTGCCGAACGCGTTTTTGGACTCACGCTGAGCGGCGGCCAGGGCTTCATTAAACTCGCCTATGTGCTCCACTACTCGCATGCCTTTGCCACCGCCGCCGGCAACGGCCTTTAACAGCAGCGGAAAACCGCACTTTTCGGCTTCGGCGCGCAGGGTTTCCAGTGCCTGGTCGGCACCGTGGTAGCCGGGTACCAGCGGCACGCCGGCTTTGCCCATAATCTCCTTGGCGGCAGATTTGGAACCCATGGCCGCTATGGCCGAGGAGGGAGGGCCAATAAACACCAGATTATTAGCCTCGCAGGACTCGGCAAAACCGGTGTTTTCGGACAGAAATCCGTAGCCGGGGTGAATGGCCTGGGCGCCGCTTTTCAGCGCGACCTCAATAATGATATCACCGCGCAAATAGCTTTCAGAGCTGGCGGCGGGGCCAATGCGAAAGGCCTCGTCGGCCATGGCCACGTGGCGGGCGTTGGCGTCGGCATCGGAATAGACAGCCACACAGCGAATACCCATGGCGTGTGCGGTTTCTATGATCCGGCAGGCGATTTCGCCGCGGTTGGCGATCAGTATTTTTGTAAACATCAGTGTTGGTCCTCCGGAACCCAGCTGGCGGCACGTTTTTCAAGGAAAGCGGCAAGGCCTTCCTGGCCTTCTTGTCCCACGCGGATATCGGCAATGCGCCGGGCCGTGTCTTCAATCACATCTGCACTTAGCGGTTGTTGGCTGACGGCAAAAATGAGCGCTTTGGCGGCGCCCATGGCCTGGGGGCCATTGCCAGCAAGCTGCCGCAGCATTTGGTCGCAGCGGGTTTGCAGGTCGTCGTTGTCTGTCGCAACGATGTGCACCAGCCCGAACTCGCAGGCCTGATAGGCATCGAATACTTCCGCCGTCAAAAAATAGCGCCGCGCTTGGCGCTCACCTATGGCGCGCACCACGTAAGGGCTGATCACGGCTGGAATCAGCCCCAGCTTCACCTCGCTTAAGCAGAACTTACTTTGTTCGGTCGCAATCACAATATCGCAGCAGGCTGCCAGGCCCACGGCACCGCCAAAAGCGGCACCCTGAACCAGTCCGATCACGGGCTGTGGCAGGCTGTTCAGCACCGACATCAGGCGCGCGAGCTGGCGTGAATCGTTCAGGTTTTCCTGCTGGCTGTTGTCGGCCATGCGCCGCATCCAGCCCAGATCGGCTCCGGCGGAAAAGTGTTTGCCTTCGGAGCGCAGTACCACCACGTTAGTGCCGCTGTCTTGCCCGATCTGTTGGAACGCGGCAATCAGCTGGCCGATGATCACGTCGTCAAAGGCGTTGCGTTTTTCGGGGCGGTTCAGCACCACCTCGGTCACGCCGGCGCTGCGGGTGTTGATCAAAACGGCCGAGTTTGAGCCAGAGTTTGGGTTAGAGTTCAAATCGGTCATGGTTATTCCCCCGTTACATGCGGAACACGCCGAAGCGTGTTGGCTGGGCGGGGCGATTAAGCGTGGCGGACAGGCTCAGCGCCAATACTTCGCGGGTTTGGGCCGGGTCTATCACGCCGTCGTCCCACAGGCGGGCACTGGCGAAGTAGGGGTGGCCCTGGTGTTCGTAGGTGTCAATAATGGGCTGTTTGAAGGCGGCTTCGTCGTCCTGGCTCCAGGTTTCGCCATCGCGTTCCATGCCGTCGCGGCGAACCTGTGCCAGAACCCCGGCAGCTTGCTCGCCACCCATTACGGAAATGCGGGCGTTGGGCCACATCCACAGGAAATCAGGGCTGTAGGCGCGGCCGCACATGCCGTAGTTACCGGCGCCGAAGCTGCCGCCGATCAGTACGGTAATTTTTGGCACGTTGGCGCAGGCGACGGCCATCACCATTTTGGCGCCGTGTTTGGCAATGCCTTCGGCTTCGTGCTTCTGGCCCACCATAAAGCCGGTCACATTTTGCAGGAACAGCAGCGGAATATTGCGCTGGCAGCAAAGTTCTATGAAGTGCGCGCCTTTTTGGGCGGATTCGCTGAACAGTATGCCGTTGTTGGCAATAATGCCTACGGGATAGCCGTGCACATGGGCAAAGCCGGTGACCAGAGTCTGACCGTAATAGCGTTTGAATTCATCGAATTCCGAGCCGTCTACAACGCGGGCGATAACGTCGCGCACGTCAAACTGTTTGCGCAGGTCGGTGCCGACGATGCCGTAAATTTCGCTAGCGTCGAACAGGGGCGCTTTGGGTTTGCGAATTTGCACGTCTGCGGGTTTACGGCGGTTCAGGTTAGACACGCAGCGGCGCGCGATGTCTAGGGCGTGGGCGTCGTTTTCGGCATAGTGGTCGGCCACACCGGACACTTTGCAGTGCACGTCGGCACCGCCCAGATCTTCGGCACTGACCACTTCACCGGTGGCGGCTTTCACCAGCGGCGGGCCGGCCAGGAATATGGTGCCCTGGTTGCGCACGATGATGGATTCGTCGGCCATGGCCGGTACATAGGCGCCGCCGGCGGTGCACAGGCCCATCACCACAGCAATCTGGGGGATGTCTTCGGCGGACATGCGGGCCTGGTTGTAGAAGATGCGGCCGAAGTGATCACGATCGGGGAACACTTCATCCTGGCGCGGCAGGTAGGCGCCGCCGGAGTCTACCAGGTAGATGCAGGGCAGGCGGTTGGCGAGGGCGATTTCCTGGGCCCGCAGGTGTTTTTTGACGGTGATCGGGTAGTAAGTGCCGCCTTTTACGGTGGCGTCGTTGGCGATGATCATGCATTCGGTGCCGCTAACGCGGCCGATGCCGGCGATCAGGCCTGCGGCGGGTATGTTGTCTTCGTAAACGTTGTAGGCGGCGAGCTGGCCGATTTCGAGGAACGGCGAGCCGTCGTCCAGCAGGCGGTTAATGCGCTCCCGGGGTAGCAGTTTGCCACGGGCGATGTGGCGTTCCTGGTAGCTGGGGCCGCCGCCTTGTTGGATGGTGGCAACCTTTTCCCGCAGGTCGGCTACGGCGTCGGCCATGGATTGGTGTTTGGCCTGAAATTCTTCAGATCTGGAGTTGATTTTGCTTTGGAGTATTGTCATAGCCTTGGTTTCCGTGCATCGGGTTTCGGTGCATCGGGTCTGGAGCGTTTCCCGGAACGCTAAACACCCCAGACCCTCGTTGTAGATTGGTTGCGCGTTTGAAAAGGGACAGATTTTAAATCTGTCCCTAGAGTTTCACTTGTTCAAAAACAGCTCTCGTCCAATCAACATGCGGCGAATTTCCGAGGTGCCGGCACCGATTTCGTACAGCTTGGCGTCGCGCAGCAGGCGGCCGGTGGGGTAGTCGTTGATGTAGCCGTTGCCGCCCAGCAGCTGGATTGCGTCCAGGGCCAGCTTTGTGGCCATTTCGGCGGAGTAGAGGATCGCACCGGCGGCGTCTTTGCGGGTGGTTTCACCGCGGTCAGCGGATTGGGCGACCATGTAGACGTAAGACTTAGCGGTGTTCATGTAGGTGTACATGTCAGCTACTTTGCCTTGTACCAGTTCGAATTCACCGATGGCCTGGCCGAACTGTTTGCGTTCGCGGATGTAGGGCACAACCACGTCCACGGCGGCTTGCATAATGCCCAGCGGGCCACCTGCAAGTACCAGACGCTCGTAGTCGAGGCCGCTCATCAGCACTCGGGCACCGCCACCGAGTTGGCCGAGGATGTTTTCTTTGGGTACTTTGCAATCTTGAAACACCAGTTCGCAGGTGTTGGAGCCGCGCATGCCCAGTTTGTCGAGTTTCTGGTGGCGGCTGAAGCCAGGTGCGTCGCGTTCTACGATGAAGGCGGTGATGCCTTTCGAGCCGGCTTTGACGTCAGTTTTGGCGTAAATTACGTAAACGTGGGCATCCGGGCCGTTGGTGATCCACATTTTGTTGCCGTTCAACACGTAGTGGTCGCCGGCGTCTTTGGCGCTCAGTTTCATGGAAATTACGTCGGAACCGGCGTTGGGCTCAGACATGGCCAAAGCGCCTATGTGTTCGCCGCTGAGCAGCTTGGGCAGATAGTGTTGTTTCTGCTCTTCGGTGCCGTTGTTGTGAATCTGGTTCACACACAAGTTGGAGTGAGCGCCGTAAGACAAGCCTACCGATGCGGAGGCGCGGCTGATTTCTTCCATCGCAATTACGTGGGCCAAGTAGCCCATGCCGGAACCGCCGTAGGCTTCGTCGACGGTGATGCCGAGCAGGCCCATGTCGCCAAACTTTTTCCACAAATCCATGGGGAATTCGTTGGACTGATCAATGTCTGCCGCACGCGGTGCGATTTCGCGCGCCGCGAAACCGTTGATTTGTTCGCGCAGCATGTCCAGGGTTTCACCAAGGCCGAAGTTCAGTTCCGAGTATTGCGATTTCATGATGGTCACCGTGTTGTTGGGGCGTCAGCGCTGTGTTGCCGTCTGTTTTTTCATTTGCAGTTCGCTTAATGCTTCGAGGCAGCGGGCCTCGGCGTTTTCCATTTCCATTTCCACAATGGCGATGTCTTCTTTTTGCTGCGCCAGCGCCTGGCGGCGGCGAGTGATGGTTTGCAGCATCAGCAACAGCTGTTTTTCGTTACCGCTGGTGGTTTCATCCCACAGGTCAAACAACTCTTTGGTCTCGGCCAGCGACAGCCCCATGCGCTTACCGCGCAGGATCAGTTTCAGGCGCACCCGGTCTTTGGAGCTGAAGATGCGGGTTTGGCCCCTACGGCTGGGCTTTAGCAAGCCCTGATCTTCATAAAAGCGAACGCTACGGGTTGTTACATCGAACTCCTGAGCCAGTTCGCTGATGCTGTAGGTTTTCTTTTGAACCATTGAGTATTTCCTTTTTTTGTCAGGTTAGTTAAAGTTTACGTAAACGTAAAGCAATTTGATTGTATTGTTATCCACAGCGACGGGAGTATCCGATGGAATTTCAGAACGTAGCGGCTATTGTAACAGGTGGTGCATCTGGCCTTGGCGAGGGTGCAGCGCGGGCGCTGGCGGCAGCCGGCTGTAAAATAGCGATCTTTGATTTACAGAAAGAACGCGGTGAAGCGGTTGCAAAAGAGTTGGGCGGAATCTTTGTTGAGTGCGACGTCAGTTCCGCCGCAAGTGCTGAAGCGGCATTTGCTAAAGCCCGTGAGGCCCATGGGCTTTGCGGCGTGGTCGTAAACTGTGCAGGCGTGGCTACCGCTGGCAAAATTTTAGGGCGCGAAGGCGTTTTGCCGTTGGAAAATTTCAGCAAGGTGGTGCAAGTTAACCTGATTGGGACCTTTAATATTTTGCGGCTGGCAGCGGCGGATATGGCTCAGCGTGCGCCCAATGCCGACGGTGAACGGGGCGTTATT
Source organism: Marinobacter sp. M1C (assembly GCF_023314135.1). Classification (NCBI taxonomy): domain Bacteria; kingdom Pseudomonadati; phylum Pseudomonadota; class Gammaproteobacteria; order Pseudomonadales; family Marinobacteraceae; genus Marinobacter; species Marinobacter sp. M1C. The sequence goes on along the minus strand of NZ_CP092289.1, from coordinate 3,006,884 downwards.
ATCAATACCGCGTCTATTGCCGCTTATGAAGGCCAGGTTGGTCAGGCAGCTTATAGTGCGTCTAAGGGCGGCGTTGTTGCCTTAACTCTGCAGGCCGCCCGTGAGCTGGCGCGTGAGGGCATTCGGGTGAACACTATTGCCCCCGGGCTGTTTATGACGCCGATGATTGCCGGCATGCCGCAGGAAGTACAAGACAGCCTGGCGGCAACCTTGGTGTTTCCGAAACGCCTGGGTAAGCCGGAAGAGTTTGGCATGATGGTGGACCAGATGGTGCGTAACCCGGTGTTGAACGGTGAAGTCATCCGTCTTGATAGCGCTTTGCGTATGGCTCCGAGATAAACGGTCTTTCAGCAATTTATTATGAGTAGGAGTCTGTATGACTGCGATTGTCGATCAAGAAGAATTAGCGTTGTTCCGTGAGTCGGTAATCAAGGCACTGGAAAAAGAAATTAAACCCCACTACGAGCAATGGGAAAAAGACGGCATTGCCCCCCGCAAGCTTTGGAACACTCTAGGCGACGCCGGCATGCTGTGCGTAGACGTGCCCGAGGACTGCGGCGGCTGCGGCGCGCCATTCCAGTATTCGGTAGTGGTAAGCGAGGAACTGGCGCGGATGGGCTTTGGCGCGCTGTCTACTAATGTGATGGTGCACTCTGACATTGTCGCGCCTTATCTGAGCCACTTGGGCAACGACGAGCAAAAACAGCAGTGGCTACCAAAAATGGTTTCAGGTGAAACCGTGGGTGCCATCGCCATGACCGAACCCGGCGCCGGCAGTGATTTGCAGGCCATGCGCACCAGTGCCGTAAAAGAGGGCGACGACTACATTTTGAACGGCTCCAAAACGTTCATTACCAATGGCCAGCACGCAGACATGGTGATTGTGGCGGCAAAAACCGATCCCTCCGCCGGTGCCAAGGGCGTCAGCCTGTTTCTGGTGGACACCACGCTGGAGGGTTATGGCGTTGGTCGCAATCTGGACAAGATTGGCCAGCATGCCGGTGATACCTCCGAGCTGTTTTTTGCTGATATGCGGGTGCCTGCGTCGGCGTTATTGGGCGAGGCCGGCAAAGGCTTTGCTTATTTGATGCAGGAACTGCCCCGCGAACGCCTGGTGATTGGCGCGCTGGGTGTGGCAGCGGCCCGCGGTGCTCTGGACCTGACCGTTGCTTACTGTCAGGAGCGGGTGCTGTTCGGCCAGAAGTTGGCTCAGCTGCAGAACACCCGTTTTGAAATGGCCCGCATGGAAACCGAATACCGCATCAATAAGGCTTTTGTAGATCAGTGCATCAACGAATACGTCGCCGGCACTCTGAATGCCGCCACTGCGTCTATGGCCAAATACAGTGCAACCGAAATGCAGTGTCGGGTGACCGATGGTTGCCTGCAGTTGTTTGGCGGTTATGGTTACACCAGTGAATATCCGATTTCACGAGCTTTCGCGGATGCTCGCGTGCAGCGCATTTATGGCGGTACGTCGGAAATCATGAAGGAAATTATTGCACGCTCAATTTTCGGCCGCGCCTGATTAACGATGGCCAATAACAACCAAACCTTTCAATAAAACGGGGACAAACAACGATGACTGACACGTCTAATGATAATTTCGTAGTAATAGCCGGCGCCGCCCGTACACCCATGGGCGGCATGATGGGCTCGCTGAGCAGCGTACCTTCGCCGCAGTTGGGCGCGGTTGCGATAAAAGCCGCCATAGAGCGTTCCGGCCTGAAGCCGGCTGACATTGATGAAGTCATCATGGGTTGCGTATTGCCGGCTGGCCTCGGCCAGGCACCTGCGCGACAGGCTTCCCGCGGCGCTGGCATACCGGACAGCTCTGGCTGCACCACCGTCAATAAAATGTGCGGCTCGGGTATGCAAGCGGTAATGCTCGCCCACGACCAGATCAAAGCCGGTACCAACAATATTATGATTGCCGGTGGTATGGAAAACATGAGCCAGGCGCCGTATCTGCTACCCAAGGCTCGCGGCGGAATGCGCATGGGCCATGGCCAGGTAATGGACAGCATGTTCCTCGACGGCCTGGAAGACGCCTACGAAGGCAGTCTGATGGGCGTTTTTGCACAAAAGAGCGCGGATGACTATAAGATCACCCGTGAGCAAATGGACAACTTTGCCATCGAGTCCCTCAACCGTGCCAACGCCGCCATCGACAACGGCTGGTTCGCGCCCGAAATCTGCGCAGTCAGCGTTGCCGGTCGTGGTGGCGACACAGTGGTGGATACCGACGAGCAGCCAGGCAACGCCCGCCCGGATAAGATCCCCACGCTGAAGCCCGCGTTCAAAAAAGACGGCACCGTAACCGCTGCCAATGCTAGCTCCATCAGCGACGGCGCCTCAGCACTGGTACTGGCTTCGGCAAAAGAAGCGAAAGCCCGCGGTTTGCACCCACAGGCAAAAATCATCGCCCACGCTACCCACGCCCAGCTACCCGCAGAGTTCACTCTGGCCCCCATCGGCGCCATCGACAAAGTTTTGAAAAAAGCCGGCTGGGGCAAAGACGACGTAGACCTTTACGAAATCAACGAAGCCTTCGCGGTCGTTTCCCTTTTGGCCATCAACGAACTAGGCCTGGATGCCAATAAAGTGAACGTGTACGGCGGAGCCTGCGCTCTCGGCCACCCCATTGGCTCCTCCGGCTCAAGAATCTTGGTCACTCTGATCAACGCATTGAAGCAAAAAGGCCTGAAGCGCGGTGTTGCTGCACTGTGCATCGGCGGTGGTGAGGCGACGGCGGTGGCTATTGAGTTGATCTGACTTTTGGCGGTTCTTCCTTCTGTGTTTTGACATGGGGGGAGGCCACCGAGGCGGGGGTACCTTTCTTCTGGGAAAAGAACTCGCTGCGCTCAAACACCTTTTCCCTGACAGAAAGATACCCCCACCTCGCGAACCCGCCCCTGAACCATCAGGCTACGAAGCGAGTTCGCCTCGAAACTATTAAGCTAAGAAGCGAACCCACCACCAAATCAAAAGGCTACCGAGCGCATTTGCCTTTCACCAAGAACAACTTCACCCACCGTATGCAGCTTCAATAACTGCGACTGAAGCATAAAAATCGGCCGGCTACCCTCCAGCGTCAGAGCAATATCAAAATGCTCCCCACTGCACTCAACCGACATACCCGCAATCCGAAAACCCCGAACCCGCACCACGCGGCACAAGCGTTCAAGGCCAGCCGGTTCGGACTGCATACGGCAATACAAAACATGCCGGTTGGAGACAGTCTTGCTAGATACCGTTGTGTTGGATGGTATGGCCTTACTCATGCTGCATTCTCCTCGGTTTTGTTCTTCGCTGGTTTCGTACTTTCGATCATGTCGCGGTTGCTTCCGCCGGGTCTTACTGTGGGCCACACGTTCTCTTCGCGAGCAACGGCCACGTGCAACAGCATCGGGCCCTTGTAAGCCAGAATCGTCTCAATACCGCGGCGAATCTGATCGGTGCGATTGATGTGCAACGCTGGAATACCGAAGGCCCGTGCCATGGCTACAAAATCCGGGTTGTCGTCCAGGTTAATGTGGCTTTCGCGGTTGTTATAAAACAGCTCCTGCTGCTGGCGCACCATGCCCAGGCACTGGTTATCCAGAATGATTATTTTCAGTGGGAGCCGGTAACGGCGAATAGTAGCCAGCTCCTGGGCATTCATCATGAACGAGCCGTCGCCGGCTACGTTTATAACCGCCGTACCAGGCTTTGCGAACTGCGCACCAATGGCTGCTGGCAGGCCGAAACCCATGGTGCCCAGGCCGCCGCTGGTCAGATGCTGGCGCGGGTGATTGAACTGATAATGCTGCGCTACCCACATCTGGTGTTGGCCTACGTCGCAGGAAATAATCGTGTCATCACTGGCAATGCGGGACAGCTGGCGCACAAACGCCGGGCCGGTAATGGGCGCCAGGGCTTCCTCGTTATCCGCAGCCTGAAAGCCACCGGTGGTGAGCCAGGTGCGGCATTGCTTCTGCCAGGTTTCAATGCTCAACGGCTGTGCTTGTAGCCCGCGGGTAAGGGCGCTCAACACGTCATTCAAATTCGCGTTGATGGTCACAGCCGCGGCTTTTATCTTGTTGAACTCGGCGCTGTCGGCATCGATGTGAATAATCTTTGCGTTGGGAGCAAAGGTTTCCGGCTTGCCGGTCGCACGGTCATCCAGGCGGGCGCCGATCACCAGAAGCAGATCACATTCGTCCACCGCGCGATTGGCCGCACGACAACCGTGCATGCCCAGCATGCCCAAGTGGTTCGGGTTGTGCCGGCCCGGGTTGCCAATGCCCTTTAGAGTGACAACACCGGGCAGGGCCGAGTGTTCAGCAAACTCGCGAAAGCTGTCCTCAGCGCCGGCTAACGTGATGCCACCGCCGCTGTACAATAATGGCTGACGGGCCTCGCGCAGCAGGCGCAGAGTTTCGTTGATACCTTTATCGATAGCGGCGCTATATATGGCCGAATCGGTTCGTGGCTCTGCGCTTTCACAACTCTCGCGCTTATCATGATCAGCTGCTTCCGGGTTTACCTGAGTCAGCAGAATATCTTTGGGAATATCGATCCATACCGGCCCTGGCCGGCCGCTTTGCGCCAAAGCAATGGCCTCAACAAGAATGCCGGGCAAACTGTCGGCGTCATCCACCAGATAGCTGTGTTTAACAATGCCCAGCGTCATACCCAGTACATCCGTTTCCTGAAACGCATCGGTACCAATCAGCTCCGAAGGCACCTGGCCGGTGATGACCAGCAGCGGCACCGAATCCTGAAACGCGTTGGCCACGCCGGTAATCAGGTTGGTAGCGCCCGGGCCGGACGTGGCAATGCACACGCCCAAGTTGCCGCTTGCGCGGGCGTAGCCGTCAGCGGCCAGGGCGCAGCCTTGCTCATGGCGGCACAGCACATGTTCCACACTCACATCATCCACCAGCGCATCGTACAGCGGCATGATGCAACCGCCGGGGTAGCCGAATACCGTGGTAATACTGTGCCGCTGGAAAGCCTGGAGTATGTGCTGCGCGCCGTTCATGGTCTGAGTTCCTTTTATTGTCGGTTTACCGTTACAAGTGCTTTCAAAAAAGGCCAAAAAAAAGCCCCCGGGACCTTTCGGTGCCGGGGGCTTTGGTGTTTGCAGTGTCGGTTTAGAAATCTCGCCTCAACTGTGTATCCACGCAAAAGCCCCCGGGGGATACCATCACCACCAGCACGAGCTTCATTAGGATAACAACAGCGTTAAAGTTCATTTAATACATATCTCTTCGAAATTCATTTACCGAAACTGTGTAGAATCTAACCTCTTTTTTATGCGCTTGGCAACCCGTTTTTTTAGTGGTGTTCGCAACAACCGGTTTTTTTAATGAGAGCAGTATGAACAAATTCAAATGGAGCTCTGTCGGCCTGTCCGTCGTGTTAATTGTGGCGTTGCTAGTCTGGATGGCCAGCGGCGACATCAAACAGACAGAAACCAAAGCGCCGGAGCCACTGGCGCAGCAGGGCACCGAACTGACCCGGGTACAGGTAACAACGTTGAACGCTCGCAATTATCAGCCCGAATTGTTGGTACAAGGGCAGGTGTTGCCGTGGCGATCCGTTGCCGTGTCCGCCAGGATATCTGCCACGGTGAAATCACTGGAGGTCGGACTGGGTGACACCGTTAGTAAAGGCCAGACGCTGCTCACCCTCACTGACGACGGTCGCAGCGCCGAACGCAGTCGCTGGCAGGCACGGGTGCGCAAACTGAACGCGGATTTGAACGCTGCCCAGAGTTTGCGCAGCCGTAATCTGGCGTCTGATTCGGATTTGCTGGGGCTGGAAAGCGAAATGGCGGCGGCCAAAGCCGAATTGGAAATGGCCGATCAGGGGGTTGCAGATTTGGCGCCCCAAGCGCCCTTTGATGGCGTGATTAACCAAAAATCCGTAGAAGCGGGTGATTGGGTACAACCGGGCACGGCCTTGATGCACGTAGTTCAGGTAGACCGGCTAAAAGCCACGGCCCAGATACCCCAGCAAGCGGTGCACCAGGTCGCTGAAGGCCAGCTGGTCAGTGTGCGGTTGCTGAACGGCGAAGAATTAAGCGGGCGTGTTCGTTTTTTAGCCAGCGCCGCCGACACCGGCACCCGCAGCTTTGCGATCGAAGTAGAGGTAGACAACCCGCAACAAAGGCGTATCGCTGGTGGCAGCGCCAACCTGGCCATTGCCTTGCCCGAGGTGAGCGCCCATCACCTGTCGCCGGCGTTTCTGGCGTTGGATAGCAACGGTAAGCCTGGCGTAAAACACGTCGGCGATGACAACAAAGTGGTGTTTTCCCGGGTTCGCCTGCTCAGCGTGAAAACCGATGGCGCCTGGGTAGATGGCTTACCGGAAAGCCTGCGCCTGATTACTCGCGGCGCAGGCTTTGTCAGCGAGGGTGAAGAAGTCACGGCCGTTGCCGCAACCAGCGGCGAGGGCTAACTCATGCGCTCCCTTATATTTGCAGCTATAGACCGCAGTCGCACCACGTTGCTGTTGCTGTTGTTTCTGGTTATTGGCGGTTACGCCGCTTACATGGTAATTCCCAAAGAAGCCAATCCGGACATCACCATTCCGATGATTTATGTGTCCATGAGCCTTGAAGGCGTCAGCCCGGAAGACGCCGAGCGTTTGCTGGTACGGCCGATGGAACAGGAATTGCGCTCTTTGGAAGGGGTCAAGGAAATGCGCGGGAACGCCTCTGAAGGCTTTGCGTCCGTCATGCTGGAATTTGACGCTGGTTTCGACGCCGACAAAGCCTTGCAGGACGTGCGCGAAAAGGTAGATACCGCACGCAGCAATCTGCCGCAGGAAGCCGATGAGCCACGAGTGAATGAAGTGAATATTTCACTGTTTCCGGTGATGTCCATTGGCCTCTCCGGCCCGCTGGCCGAGCGTGAGCTGATCACCATCGCCCGCGGCTTGAAAGACGCCATTGAAGCCATTCCGGAAGTTTTGGAAGTCGACATTGCCGGCGATCGCGAAGATCTGCTGGAAATTGTCGTCGACCCCCAGGTGTTGGAAAGTTATGGCCTGGATTTTAATCAGTTGGGCACATTGGTGTCGCGCAACAACCAGCTGGTAGCGGCGGGCTCCATCGACACTGGCAATGGCCGGATGACGTTGAAAGTGCCGGGCGTGATTGAAAACGTGGAAGACGTGCTGTCGATACCGGTAAAGGTAGCTGGCGACACCGTAATCACCTTTGGTGATGTCGCCATGCTGCAGCGCAGCTACAAAGATCCCCAGGGTTTTGCCCGTATCAACGGTAAGCCGGCGCTGGTGCTGGAAGTGTCCAAGCGTTCCGGGGCCAACATCATCGCGACCAGTGCTCAGGTGCGTGAATTGATCGTGGCGGCGCAAGAACGCCTGCCCGACGAGCTGGATATCCGTTACATCATGGACCAGTCGGGCGAGGTGGAGGACATGCTAACCGACCTGCTGAACAACGTGCTGACCGCCATTGTGTTGGTCACCATCGTGATCATCGCCACTATGGGCCCGCGCGCCGCTATATTGGTCGGCCTGACCATTCCGGGCGCCTTCCTGACGGCGATTCTGGTGATCTGGTCTATGGGTATGACCCTTAACATTATTGTGCTGTTCTCCTTGATTCTGGTGACCGGCATGTTGGTAGACGGCGCCATTGTGGTGTCGGAGCTGGCAGATCGAAATCTGTCAGACGGCCTGAGCGTTAACAACGCCTGGGGTGAAGCTGCCAGCCGCATGGCCTGGCCCATTATCGCCTCCACCACGACCACCCTGGCGGTGTTTGTGCCCTTGTTGTTCTGGCCCGGTATGGTCGGGGAATTTATGAAGTTTTTGCCCATCACGGTGATTATCTGCCTGCTGGCGTCTTTAGCGATGGCGCTGGTGTTTTTGCCGGTGCTGGGTGGCATTGGCGGCGGTCGCCGGCCGCGGGCGGTGCACACTGATAACCGTTTGATGGGCGTTTACCGCAACAGTCTGGCCGCCATATTGCGTCGCCCCGGACTGACTCTGCTAGCGGTGATTCTGGTGATTGGCGTGGTTTACGCCGTCTATGGCCGGTTAAACCACGGCGTAGAGTTTTTCCCCAGCGTAGAACCGGAGTCGGCCCAGGTTCAAGTGCGTGCCCGCGGTGATTTGTCCATTTGGGAGCGCGACGCCATTGTGCAGGCTGTGGCCGGGCGTTTACAGGGCATGCCCGAGGTGCGTGCCTTGTACAGCCGTTCGATGATCAGCGGCAGCCAGCAAATGGCGCCGGATGTTATTGGTGTGCTGCAGTTTCAGTTTAACGAATGGAACACCCGGCGTGCCGCCGACGTTATTTTAGAGGATTTTCGCCAGCGCACCGCCGACATTCCAGGCGTGGAGCTGGAGTTTCGTAAGCAGGAAGATGGCCCGGCCGGCGGCAAACCGATTGAGTTGCAGATCAGCAGCCGTAATCCCGACAACCTGGAAGCCGCGGTCAGCGCGATTCGTTCGCAAATGCTGGAGCAGGGTGCTTATGTCGACACAGAAGACGATCGCAGCCTTGACGGCATTGAATGGCGCCTGAAGGTGAACCGCGAAGCGGCTGCCCGTTTCGGCACCGACGTGGCCAGCATCGGCAACGCCGTGCGGCTGGTGACCAACGGTTTGGTGCTGGCCAATTACCGCCCTGAAGACGTGCGCGACGAAGTGGACATTGTGGTGCGCGTTCCTAACAACTGGCGTGAACTGGATCAACTGGAACGGCAAACTCTGAACACCTCACGGGGCCAGGTACCGCTGTCGCAGTTTGTAACTCTGGAGCCCGGTGATAAAACCGGCAACATCGTGCGGGTGGATGGCCGCCGTACCATCACCATCAAAGCCGATCTGCAACCCGGTCGCCAAGTGGAAGAGGCGTTACGAGAGCTGCTCGCTAACATGCCTGAGTTGCCGGACGGCATAACCGTGCTTGAAGGTGGCGAAAGTGAAGATCAACAGCAAGCGGCCAACTTCCTGATTAACGCGTTTCTGGTGGCCATAGGGCTGATGCTGCTGATTCTGGTGACCCAGTTCAACTCGCTGTACCAAAGTTTTTTGATTTTGTCGGCCATTGTACTGTCTACCGCTGGCGTGTTACTGGGCCTGCTTCTGAACAGTCAGCCGTTTGGCATTGTGATGGTGGGTATGGGTACCATTGCGTTGGCGGGTATTGTGGTAAACAACAATATTATTCTGATTGATACTTACAACCAGATGCGGGCCGACGGCATGGAACCGGCGGCAGCGGCGCTGGAAACCGGTTGCCTGCGCCTACGCCCGGTGTTGCTAACCGCCATAACCACCGTACTAGGCCTGATGCCGATGGTGCTGGGCATAAACGTAGATTTGATTACACCGTCGCTAGGGCTAAACGCGCCATCCACCCAATGGTGGACCCAGATGTCCAGCGCCATTGCCGGTGGGCTGACGTTCGCAACGGTGCTTACCCTGCTACTCACACCGGCGCTGTTGGTACTGGGTGAGCAAAGCGGGCAAAAAGTGAAACAGTTGCTGGGAGCTAGGGGGCAAGCTAAGGGACGGATTTGAAATCCGTCCCTGGGGGTCTGAGCTAGGGGACGGATTTCAAATCTGTCCCCGGGAGCCCCTATTTATTGGCACTGCGGGCGTCTTTGATTACGTCGTAGGCGTGGGTGATTTCGCCGGTGCGCTCTTCGGCCATTTCGCGCATGCTTTCTGGCAAGCCGCGGCCGGCCAGTTTGTCCGGATGATTTTCACTCATCAGCTTGCGATACACCTTTTTGATGTCGTCATCGCTGTCTTGCGGCGATACCCCCAATACCTTGTAGGCGTCTTCGTTTTGTTGAACGCTGGAGCGCTGGCCGCCGCCGGTCTGGCTGTAATGGGCACCACGCAGCATGGCTTCCAGCTGGTCAACCTGGCTTTCCGGCAACCCCAGGCCACGGGCAATTTTAACCAGCATCTCGTGCTCGGCCGGGTGCACTACACCATCGGCGGCTACCGCCGATACCTGAACCTGCAGAAACATCTGCAACAAAGCCGACTGGCCGCCGCTGACGCGCATAAAGCGTTGCAGTTCGGCGTCCAGATCAAACTCTGGTGCTTTGCCGCGGTTGAACGCGGCGCGGGCGTTGGTCTTCTGGCTTTCGTTCAGGCGAAAGCGGGTAAACATGGCCTCCGCCACGGCGATTTCATTTTGTGAAACCACGCCGTCGGCTTTGCACACCGCACCCATGACCGCGAACACAGACTCAACAAAACCGCTTTGAATATTCTGCAGTTTTCCGATTAACCGGCTTTTTATTCGGTTCAGTAAAAATGCACCAATCGCGCCGCCAATAATGAAGCCGGCGAAGCCGCCAAAAGCCGAACCAATCAGGCCGCCTAGAATGATTGCAAACAGCATTAAGGTATCCTTTGTAAAAGATTTAGATCGTGGAAATATACGGGTTTTTGCCACTTAATACATGAATGGCGCGTTAAAAGGGTATTTTTTCGCACAATTCTCGGCTTCTGGACCGGGTTTAAGGCGTTTGTAACAATGCCGTTAGCAAGCCGGCCGCCAGCGACAATACCATGGGCACCGTCACTAGCAATCCAGTCTGGCGGCTGCCAATACCCAGTGCCATGCCGGATTTCACCAGATTATTCACCGCCGCGGCGATCACAATGCCTATTACCGCGGTATTGCTGTCCAGACCAGCGAGGGACATGCGGGTGAGCGACAGAGTAATGGCGTCCACATCTGCGATGCCTGAACTGGCGGCCAGCACATAGATGCCGGTATCGCCGAGCCAGTTTTTCAGGAACTCACCCAATAGCAGGATGCCGGTCAGAAGAGCACCAAAAACCAGGGCCGAGGTTAAGTCCAACGGATTCTGGCTTAGCACCGGCTGGCTGACATTGCTGTTGTGGCTGTGCCGATACCAGATTATCAGGGCCGGGCCGTAAAGCAGCGCTGTCATCACCAGAACCGGGAGCACCAGGCTGGGAAGCAGAGCCGGCGCAATCACAAAGCAGTAAATCAGAATGCGCGGAAACATGGTGCCGCAAGCAATCAAAATGCCGGCCGCCAGTTGCGGCGCTATTTGCGGCGCCTTTGCAGACTGCCGCGCAAAGTGCAGGGTCAGCGCGGTGGACGAGCTCAAGCCGGCGAACAGACTGGTGAATAGAATACCCTTTTGAGTGCCGGCCAAACGCATAGTGAAATAGCCGACAAAGGAAATGGAGGCAATCATCACCACCATCCACCAGATTTCCCGCGGGTTCAGCACACCGCCGGGGCCCATGCTTTGATTGGGTAACAAGGGCAGCATCACCACGGAAATCAGCAGTAGCTTGAGCGCTGCGTCCAGCTCGCTGGCCTGAAGTTTATGTACCAGGCTGTGAATCTCTTCCTTATTGTCCAGAATGATAGCCGTGACCACCGCTGCTGCCGTGGCAATCACCGGATCTATGGCCACCGCAATGGCGCCAAAACAGAAGGTCAGCACCATGCCGATGATTCCGGTAATACTGAAGTTGCGGATGTACTGCAACCGGCTGCTGTAGGCAACCAGGCCTGTCGCGACCACGGCAATCAGCAATACCGGGAATGCCCAGGCTGAAAGTTCGCGGGTAATCAGCGCGGCCACCCCGCCCAGCAAGCCGACCAGCGCAAAGGTGCGAATACCCGCAACACGATCGCCGGATTTCTGTTCGCGGGCATCCCAGCCCCGTTCCAGGCCCACAATGGCGCCCAGCAACAAAGCAATGGCCAAACGGATAGTGGATTGATTAGTGGCCAAAAAATCGGTGGTTACGTCCATGGTAATAACTGTCCTGCACAGCGGTTTTTGCCAGGCAACACAATCTGCTAAACTCTGCCACCTTTTCACAGCTATTTTCACGCTTACAACCCATTACCACAACCGCAGACGGTTGCTGGCGATAGCGGCTGTCGCAATGACCCGAACTGAGTAACCCTTAAGCAACTCTTAAGAAGCTCTTAAGTAAAAACGGAACCCGATATGGTGAACACCCTTAAGCATCAATGGCTGTCGAATGTGCGCGGCGATTTACTCGCGGGCGTAGTGGTGGCGCTGGCGCTGATTCCCGAAGCCATTGCCTTTTCCATTATTGCCGGCGTAGACCCGAAAGTAGGGCTGTACGCGTCATTCTGCATCGCCGTGATCATCGCCTTTGTCGGCGGCCGGCCGGGCATGATTTCTGCAGCTACCGGCGCCATGGCGCTGCTCATGGTTACCCTGGTAAAAGAACACGGCCTGGAATATCTGATGGCCGCCACCTTGCTCACAGGTCTGATTCAGTTGGTGGCCGGCTACTTAAAGCTGGGCAGCCTGATGCGCTTTGTGTCGCGCTCGGTGGTGACCGGCTTTGTCAACGCCTTGGCCATCCTGATCTTCATGGCTCAGCTGCCGGAACTGACCAACGTTACCTGGCACGTATATGCACTAACGGCGGCTGGCCTGGGCATCATCTATTTGTTTCCTTATATACCGAAGCTGGGCAAGGTGCTGCCGTCGCCATTGGTGTGCATTGTGGGGCTGACGGTTGTTGCGTTCCTGTTTGATATCGACGTGCGCACCGTAGGTGATATGGGCGACCTGCCGGATACACTGCCGATTTTCCTGTGGCCAGATGTGCCGCTGAATCTTGAAACCCTGATGATTATTTTGCCCTACGCCATACCGCTGGCAGCGGTGGGCCTGTTGGAATCGATGATGACTGCCACCATCGTGGACGATCTGACCGATACCGAAAGCGACCGCAACCGCGAATGCAAGGGGCAGGGTATTGCCAACATCGGTTCGGGCTTGCTGGGCGGTATGGCAGGCTGCGCCATGATTGGCCAGTCGATCATCAATATCAAATCCGGTGGCCGTGGCCGCCTGTCAACGCTGACCGCCGGTGTTTTCCTGATGGTGTTGATTCTGGTACTGGACGACTTTCTGGTGCGCATTCCCATGGCCGCGTTGGTAGCGGTGATGATCATGGTGTCCATCGGCACCTTCTCCTGGGAGTCTATCCGCAATCTGAAAACCCATCCGTTGTCGTCCAACATTGTGATGCTGGTGACCGTGGTGGTGGTGGTGTTCACTCACAACCTGGCATTGGGCGTATTTGCCGGTGTGCTGCTGGCGGCGCTGTTTTTCGCCAACAGAATTGGCCATTACATGGGCGTGGACAGTGTTTTGAACGAGGCTGACAGTACCCGTACCTATAAGGTTACCGGGCAAGTATTCTTCAGTTCGTCGGAAAAGTTTGTAGCCGCCTTTGACTTCCGTGAAGTGGTCGATAAAGTAGTAATAGATGTGAGTCGCGCCCATTTCTGGGACATTACCGCCGTGGGTGCGCTGGACAAGGTCGTTATCAAGTTCCGCCGCGACGGAGCAGAGGTAGAAGTTATTGGCATGAACGAAGCCAGTGCCACCATCGTTGACCGCTTTGGTGTGCACGACAAGCCGGAAGGCGTTGACCAGCTGATAGGCCATTAATATGCAAAATACAACACCGAACGCCAAGCGCCCTTCACAAAAAGCGTCACAAAACGCGCCGCAAGACACCTTGCACGTGGTGGCCTGCATTGACGGCTCACGCGCTGCGCCGGCGGTGTGTGACTACGCTGCCTGGGCGAGCAAATATATGGACTCGCCGCTGACCCTGCTGCACGTGCTGGACGAAGAGCGCTATCCGTCAGAGCCGGACCTGGCTGGCAATATTGGCCTCGGCAGCCGGGAACATTTGCTGGACGAACTGGCCGAACTGGATCGCAAACGCTCTAAGCTCGCTTTGGAGCACGGCAATCACATGCTGGAAAACGCCGAGCAGCGAGTTAAGCAGGCGGGCATCAGCGACATCAAAAAGCGTCAGCGCCACGGCGACCTCACCGAATCCCTACTAGGGCTTCAGGAGCAGACGCGCTTGCTGGTGATGGGTCTTTATGGCGAAAGCAGCTCCGACCGCGATCTGCACATTGGCAGTCAGCTGGAGACGGTGATTCGCAGCATGAGCCGCCCAATTCTGCTGGTGCCTGACAACTTTTCTGCGCCGCAAAGCTCCATGTTGGCTTTTGACGGCAGCGCTACCGCGTTTCGTGGAGTAGAGCACTTAGCCGCCACCCAGGTTTTGAGAGGCATGCCACTGCACCTGGTGATGGTAGGCGAGGAAAGCCCAGAGGCCATGGCGCAGCTGCGCAAAGCCGAGGCCATGCTGGCACCGCTGGAAGCCGACATCACCCTGGCCATCCGCAGCGGTGAGGTAGAGCATGTGTTGCATCGCTACCAGAACGAACACAACATTGATTTACTGGTAATGGGCGCCTATGGCCACTCAAAAATTCGTAGGTTCCTGCTCGGTAGTACCACCACCAATATGCTGAAAACAGCTAAAAAACCACTGGTTATTCTGCGCTGAGATTTTACGGAATAGTGGATACATTTGTGGTTTTAGGGGACAGATTTCAAATCTGTCCCCGCTTTGGAAATTACGCCCGACCCTTAAAAAGGCGAGGCCACTAACGTGGTTTCGCCTTTTTTATCAACGTTGTTCCCTACCCGGGCTGGGCTACAACCAATTCGTCTATTGTGATTACAAAAGTAAACAGTAAAGTTTACAATCGATGCGTCGGGTTTAAAGGAATTTAGCGGGATGCGACAGAAAGTTAACGTTATCAAGACAAGTCCTTCCGCCGAGCCGGAGCCGTCAGCTGTTGCGAACACGCCAGTCATCGTAGGCATTGGTGCATCTGCGGGTGGCCTGGAAGCGTTAGAAGATTTTCTTTCTCATGTGCTAACTCCCTGTAGCACCGCATTTGTTGTCATCCAGCATCTTGACCCTACCTACAAAAGCATTATGCCCGAGTTGCTGCAACGCATTACACAGATGAAAGTGATGCAAGCGCGCAACCGTATGAAGGTAGAGCCTAACTGCGTGTATGTAATCCCACCTAACAAAGATTTGTCTATCCTACACGGTTCACTATTTTTGCTTGATCCGGTAAATAAGCGTGGGTTGCGGTTACCCATTGATTACTTTTTTCGGTCTCTGGCTGATGATCAGCACGAACGCGCTGTGGGTATCATTCTGTCTGGCATGGGTTTTGATGGCACGATAGGCTTACGCGCCATCAAGGAGAATGCGGGGCTGTCTTTGGTGCAGTCGCCTGAATCCGCGAAATTTGATGCAATGCCTCGTAGCGCGATCAATGCTGGGCTAGCTGACATCGTCGCATCGACTGAAAAACTGCCAGAACACATAGTGGCGTTTATGAACCATAGCCCACGGGGTGTTCTGAATAACATTGCAATGAAGTTAAAGCTTAAGCCAGCAAGCTCGCTTGAAAAGATCGTTATCATATTGCGTGAGCGTACCGGGAACGATTTTTCATTCTATAAGGAAAATACGCTCTATCGTCGCATTGAGCGACGCATGGGTTTGCACCAGCTTAAAACCATGGAACTCTATGCGCGTTATCTACGTGAGAATTTACAAGAACAAGACTTACTGTTCAAAGAATTATTAATTGGGGTCACCCATTTTTTTCGTGACCAAGAAGTATGGGTACAGCTCAGGTCAGTTTCATTGCCAGCACTTTTAGCTCATTATCCTGAAGGTAAAGAACTTCGAGCTTGGGTGACGGCCTGCTCCACGGGAGAAGAGGCGTACTCGCTAGCAATGACGGTAATGGACGTTTTGGATGACGTTAAGCCCAAAGGGCGTTTCAAGTTACAGATATTTGCGACTGATTTAGACGATGATGCTATTAATATTGCGCGAGTAGGTCAGTATCCCGCAAATATTGAAGCTGCTGTACCTTCAGATCAGTTAAATCGTTACTTTATTAAAGAGGATAACGGTTACCGCATCACTAAGAAAATACGTGATATGGTTATATTTGCACCACAGAACATCATTATGGACCCACCATTCACAAAATTAGATATTATTACGTGTCGTAATATTTTAATTTATTTTGGTGTGAGCTTACAGCAGAAGCTAATTCCACTGTTTCACTACGCATTAACGTCTAACGGTATTTTGCTTTTAGGCAACGCTGAAACGATTGGTAATGCCACTTCATTGTTCTCAGCACTCAACGATAATGCCCGGATCTATACCCGTATTGATACTCTTGAACACCATGTAGAAGTTGACTTCCCTACACACAAAGTTCCCGTCATATCCTTGTTAGAAAATGAACCTGAGAGTCCTCGTGACATGACCCCAAAAATCACCAACTTACAAGGGCAGGCGGATCAAATTCTGCTACAAAACTACTCACCCGCCGCGGTTTTGGTGAATGCTGCCGGTGATATACTTTATATCAATGGTCGCACCGGAAAGTATTTAGAACCCGCTGCAGGAAAAGCCAACTGGAATATTCACGTAATGGCGCGTGAGGAACTGCAACACCACATTAATCTCGCAATGAAGCAAGCTCAGACGCAGGTAGAGCCTGTTAATATTCCAAACCTGACGGTAGATGCATGCACTATTAATTTGACGGTTCAAGCCATTACTAAACCAAAATCTCTGCTTGGTTTGCTAATGGTGGTGTTTACCGATGTTGCGAAATCAACCAAGTTGCCCCGCAGAAAACCGGGTGCAGCCGAACAAGAAAGTAAGGCCGAATTGCAACAGGCTCGTAGCGACATACAATCACTTCACGAAAAAATGCAGGCTTCCCAGGAAGAGCGGAAATCTGCTAATGAAGAACTGCAATCAACCAATGAAGAGTTGCAGTCGACCAATGAGGAGCTAACCACTTCCAAAGAAGAAATGCAGTCGATGAACGAAGAGTTACAAACCGTCAACGCCGAACTGCAATCCAAGGTCGAAGATTTGTCGTGGACCAATAACGACATGAAGAATCTGCTTAATAGCACGGAAATAGCCACGATATTCCTCGATAATAAACTGCGCGTACGGCGTTTTACCTCTCACATCACTCCTCTGTTCAAACTGATCGCGAGCGATGTCGGTCGCCCACTTTCGGATGTAGCGACTGAGCTGGATTATGTCACACTGCAAAAGGATGCGAAGGCGGTGTTAGAGACGCTGGTGTTTTCAGAAAAGGAGATCACTGCCGACAATGATCGCTGGTTCAAGGTTCGCATCATGCCTTACCGAACGCAGGATGACGTGATCAGTGGTGTGGTTATTACCTTCATTAACATTAGCGAAGCCAAAAAGTTAGAGAAAGAATTACGTGTTTTAAGGCCGGTAATATGACCACCCCGCCAAAGCCGCCAAAGCCGCCAAAGCCGCCAAAGCCGCCAAAGCCGGTGTCAACAGAATTGCGGCAGCGTGCCGAAATACGATTGGAAAACCAGGTTGAGCGTAACAACGCTATCCGGAGTGAAGAGAACGCCCAAAGGATGCTGTATGAACTGCAAGTTCATAAAATCGAACTGGAAATGCAAAATGAGGAATTGCAGCAGGCGCGGATAACAGAACGATTGCATTACCGATATACGGAGTTATTTGAATTTGCACCGATTGCGTATTTTGCTTTTGATCGGGATGGCGTTATCAATCAGGTCAATTTGCGCGGTGCGAGCCTGCTGCGCATCGAAAGAGCCAATCTGGTAGGGAAGTTGTTTTCAAACCACGTGACGGCTCAATATCGTGATACTTTTAAACGGTGTCTGGAAAAAGCCTTTGAAGGCAACGGCATAGAATTTTGCGAAATATTAGTTAAGGTTGAAAAGCGTACGGCTTGGTTCAGTGTCGAGGCGAATCTGGGCGTTACGGGTATGGACTGCCTAACCGCGATGATTGACATTACCGATAGAAAGAAAGCTGAAGAGAACCAAAATATAGCCAATGAAGAAAAAGAAAAGCGGGCAAGCGAGTTGATTCTTGCTAACGAAGAACTCGCCTTTCAAAATAAAGAGAAAGATAAACGAGCAAATGAATTAATTCTCGCGAATGCGGAGAAGGAAAAACGAGCAAATGAGTTAGCCTTGGCAGCCAGTGTATTTGCCCATGCAGGTGAAGCGATCACCATTACGGATGCTGCTGGAACCATACTGGACGTTAACGACACTTTTACAGAAACAACAGGCTATAGCCGTGAAGAGGTTATTGGGAAAAATTCACGGATTCTACAATCGGGTCGGCAATCCCCAGAATTTTATGTTGATATGTGGAATGCGCTACTGAAAGAAGGCTATTGGTATGGCGAAATCTGGAATCGTCGTAAGTGTGGTGAATTATACGCGGAAATGAAAACCATCAGTGCCGTACGCGATGCAAATAACGTCACCACCCACTATGTTGCCTTATGTACCGATATAACCCAGATTAAAGAACATCAAGACCAGCTAGAACGTATAGTTCATTTCGACATACTCACGAGGTTACCCAATCGCTCATTGCTTGCGGACCGATTGTCGCAAGCGATGTTGCAGTGCCACCGCCATGATAAATCACTAGCGGTCTTATTTCTCGATTTAGATGGTTTTAAGCGCATTAATGATGCCTACGGGCACGATGTGGGCGATGAACTGCTAGTTGCACTGTCTCAGCGCATGCAAGATGCATTACGTGAAGGTGATACCTTAGCCCGGATTGGCGGTGATGAGTTTGTTGCCGTTTTAACTAATTTGGTGAGGGTCGAAGATTGCGAGCCCATACTAGGGCGTATTCTACTCGCGGCTTCTGGGCCGGTGGCTCTTGGTGAAGCGGTGGTAAAGGTATCAGCAAGTATTGGGGTTACCGTTTACCCGCAGGACAATGTCGATGCTGACCAACTTGTGCGCCACGCAGATCAAGCCATGTATGTGGCTAAAGAATCAGGTAAGAATCGTTATCATTTGTTTGATACGGCTCAAGATGATGCGGTTAAAGAGCAACGGAAAAGCCTGGCGGCTATTCGCAGTGCATTGGATAATAAACAATTCGTGCTCTATTATCAGCCTAAAGTTAATATGCGGACGGGTACGGTTACGGGTGTTGAGGCGTTAATTCGCTGGCAACATCCTGAACGGGGCCTGTTAAATCCAATTGCGTTTTTGCCCGTGATTGAAAAACATGCTATGAATATCGAGATGGGTGAATGGGTTATTGATACGGCGCTGGCGCAGATCAGTCAATGGCAAAACTTGGGGTTCAGTCTTTCTATAAACATCAGCATAAATATTGCGGCAGTACAATTGCAACAACCTGATTTTACACAGAAGCTAGCCACTCTGCTTGCGACCCACCCTGATGTTAAACCTCAGCTTTTAGAGTTAGAGGTGCTGGAAACAAGCGCCTTAGACGACGTGCAGCATGTGTCAGAGGTTATGGATGCGTGTATAGCGCTGGGTGTAAACTTTGCTTTAGATGACTTCGGCACAGGCTATTCGTCACTGACACATCTCAGGCGTTTACCGGCCCGCCTGATTAAAATAGACCAAAGCTTTATACGCGACATGCTAGTCGATTCTGATGATTTAGCCATTGTTGAGGGCATAATAGGTTTGGCGAAATCATTCAAACGTGACGTAATTGCAGAGGGTGTGGAAACGATTGCCCACGGTGCGGCGTTATCAAAGCTAGGCTGCGAATTAGCGCAAGGATACGGCATCGCAAGACCGATGCCTGCGAGTGATGTTCCGGCATGGATTGATAACTGGAAGCCGGATGTGAGTTGGCAGGCCTGAATAGACAGCGGGATAGGGGACAGATTTGAAATCCGTCCCCGCTTTGCGGTTTTTTGCAAACTCACGCCGCCTGCCCGGCCGCCACACCCGATGCCCAGGCCCACTGAAAGTTATGCCCGCCCAAATGGCCGGTAACGTCGACCACTTCACCAATAAAATACAGATTAGGCTGCTCCAGAACCGCCATGGTTTTGGACGACAACTGGCGGGTGTCAACCCCGCCCAAGGTCACTTCCGCAGTGCGATAGCCTTCGGTGCCTGCGGGCTTTATGGTCCACTGCTGCAGCGTGCGGCTGATCTGTTCGATATCCGGGTTGCGGTAGCTTTGAAGCGGACCGGTCCAACGTTGCAGCTCGTTGAAGGCTTGCGCGAAGCGTTTTGGCAGGTGCGCGTTTAGATAGTGTTCGAGCGTGCTTTGCGGTTTGAGTTTGCGCAGGCTTAGCAGGTCTTGCTCAACCTGCTGTTGTGGCAGCAGGTTGATGTGCAGTTCGTCACCGGGCTGCCAGAAGCTGGAAATCTGCAGCATGCTTGGGCCACTTAAACCGCGGTGGGTAACCAGCATCGGTTCCTGGAACTGTTCATGATTGCACTCCGCGCTTACCGGGCAACTGATGCCAGCCAACGGGGCCAGTGTCATTTTCAGTTCCGGATGTAAAGTAAAGGGCACCAGCCCGGCGCGGGTGGGTAGTATTTCCAGCCCGAATTGGCGGGCCAGGTTGTAGCCGAAGCTAGAAGCCCCCAGGGTGGGGATAGACATCCCGCCACAGGCAACGACTAAAGACTCACAGGTTAATGCTTGGCCACCCGCGGTAAGGCGATAACCTTTGGGCGTTCTTGCCACCTCCGTAACGCCGGTTTTTAGGCGCACTTCAGCTCCGGCCCATTCGCACTCGGTCAGCAGCATGTTCAGTATGTCTTTGGCGCTGTGCTGACAGAATAACTGGCCTGGAGCCTTTTCTTCGTACTCCACGCCATGCCGCTCCACCAGATCCAGAAAGTGCCTGGGGGTGTAGCGTCTCAGCGCTGAAATGCAGTAATGGGGATTGTCGGACAAAAAGTTCGCGGTTGTGCTGTTTAGATTGGTGAAATTACAGCGCCCGCCGCCGCTCATCAGAATTTTCTTACCAGCCTTATTAGCATGATCCAGCACCAGAACCTTACGCCCTCGATAGCCAGCGGTTGCCGCACACATCAGCCCCGCCGCGCCGGCGCCGATGATAATGACATCGTAATGGCTGCCGCGATGGTCACTAGCGTGCTGATTGTTGGCGTTCTGGTTACTGGAAAGCGTTGTCATTACCGTCTGCCGCTAAAAATGTGGGCACAAAGTATACCAGTCCTATTGAAGGTATACGGTGCCTTCCAAGTAAAACGCCGCTTGGCCGGCAATGGCTACCCGTTCTCCCTTCAATTCGCAGCGCAGCAGACCACCACGTGCAGAAAGCTGACGCGCTTCCAGAACTTTCTTGCCCAATTTCTCTGCCCAATACGGCACCAGCGCACTGTGTATAGAGCCGGTCACAGGGTCTTCGGTAATACCGGCGCACGGCACAAAGTAACGGCTAACAAAGTCCGAATCAGTTCCGGGCGCGGTGACTATCAACCCCAAGCTCTTAAGCTGTTTAATTTTCTGCATGTCGGGTTGTGCTGCTTTTACCGCAGCTTCGTTTTCTAACACCAGCATGTAGTTGGTGTCTTTTGCGACGTAAAAAATCGTAGTCGGCGCATCCGCCAAAGCTTCAAGTATGATGCTGGGTGTAGATTGTTCGGTAACCGCAAGATTTGGGAAATCCAAAACCAGCCAACCGTCGGATTGCTTGTGCACGCCAAGCGGACCGCTTTTGGAGCGCAGGCGAATCCGGTCTGAAGTCCAACCCAGTTTGTTGAAAATAACCCAGGCGCTTGCCAGCGTAGCGTGACCGCAAAGAGGAACTTCGATTTCTGGCGTGAACCAGCGAATATGGAAGTCTGCTTCACTAGCCTCTGGCTCAGGAACAAAAAAGGCCGTTTCTGACAAGTTGTTCTCGGCGGCAAGGGCCTGAAGAACCCCGTCGGGAAGCCACGCCTTTAAGGGCATGACCGCGGCCGGGTTACCTTTGAAAATTTCGCTGGTAAACGCGTCTACCTGATAAATGGGATAGCGTGTCATGTGTTCTCCGTTGATGGTTGATTGGCGTATTGGTATGCCTTGTGGTTGGCAAACTGCGTTAATTCCCACTCACTGTAAAAGTGCAGCTCGGGCAGGGTAGCGCGATGCGTTACCATCCAGTGTTTTGACTCGCACTGGCAAACAGATAGACCTAGTATTGCCAAATCCTTACGGGTTTGATCAGGATGTTTTGCGGCAAGTTTCACAGATGGCGGCCTGAAACCAAAAAGGTTATTTTGACTTGCGCTGGACGCGGGATTGTTGGTTATACCCATGATCAAATTCCTTTTTCTCGTTACGGTATTGCTATTTTCCGCCCATACCAAATTCCAAAACAGAATCAGATAACCTGGTTTTGAACCGGTACAGATTGTATTTTCGGTTTTCTGTACTGCAATTTTCAGTGGCATCTGTGATGTTCCGTTTTGCCGCCGGTCTGTTGAAATAAAGTCAACGTCTGCTTAAAGGCTATAATCTTTTTGGTTTAACGAGGCAAACAGGATGGGCGCTCTTTATAACGAGGTAGCAGACAGGCTTCAGGCTCAGGTTCAGGATGGGGTCTTTCGGGATGGCGATCGGCTGCCCGGTGTCAGGGCACTAAGCCGGCAGTTTGGCGTCAGCGTTTCGACGATATTGCAAGCGCACCAGACACTTGAGGCCCGCGGTTATGTTCAGGCCCGCGAGCGCAGCGGCTACTTTGTACGCTTGCCGCTGCGGGATGCTCCGGAACCCGTCATGCAAACCGATCGGAGCCGTCCCGTTCCTGTTAATGCACGGGAAATGACCCTGGAATTGTGCGCTGACGAGCAAAAACGCATGGTGCCCCTTTCTGGAGCTATTCCTCATGCGGATTTTCTGCCCTTTCGCCAGATTCAGCAAAGCGCGCTCTGGGCGGCGCGACGTGGCATTGAAACACTGGAATATGCTTTTCCCGGCAAGGAGCCATTACGCCGACAAATCGCTCAGCGTATGGCGACGATAGGCGTGCCGATCACTCCTGAGGACGTGCTCGTCACCAACGGAGCGCAGGAAGCAATCATTCTTGGTCTTAGGGCGGTGACCCAACCCGGAGACATCGTCGCGGTTGAGTCACCGTCGTTTCCCGGAATTCTTCAAGCGCTAGAAGTTGTTGGGCTGAGAGCGCTGGAGATCCCCACTCATACCGCGGAAGGCCTCAGTCTTGAGGGTTTGGAGTTGGCCCTGGAGCAGTGGCCTGTCAAAGCTTGTGTGGTGGTGTGTAATCACAGCAATCCAATGGGCGCCAGAATGTCGGATGAGCGCAAACAACAGCTGGTTTCAATGCTTGCCGTTGCGGGCGTACCGTTGATTGAAGATGACATTTATGGCGACTTGTACCATTCCGGCGAAAGACCGAAACCCGCGAAGGCCTTTGACCACACAGGTAATGTAATTTATTGCAGCTCCGTATCAAAAACCATTTCGCCGGGATTGAGAGTGGGCTGGATGTTGCCCGGGCGTTATATGGCGAGCGCCAGGCAACACAAATATTTCTCGAATCTGGCGACGTCTTCCATCCCACAAATGGCCGTTGCGCATTTTCTTGAACAGGGCGGTTATGATCGTTATCTGCGTTCTGCGCGACAGAATTATCGCCAAGCTACGGAACGAATGCGTACAGCGGTTGCTCGATCATTTCCCGAAGGTACAGCCATAAGCCGGCCCCAAGGCGGCTTTGTGCTTTGGGTTCAACTGCCTGCTGGAGTTTCCGGCACACTGGTTTATCAGCTTGCCAGGGCAGAAAACATCAATGTTGCACCGGGCTTGATGTTCTCTATTTCAAACAAGTTTGAATCTTGCCTGCGAATAAACTGTGGCAACCCATGGAGTGACCGAATCGACCAGGCTGTTGTAAGGCTTGGCGCGCTTGCCCACGAAGTACAGGCGCGGTCGATTTAGCGATCATATTGCCAGTTAGCGTTTGTTGCGCAAATCCAGCGCGTCAACCAAACCTGCGGCAAGAGCGATGCCAGTGACGTCTGGCAGCCTGTCTGCCCCCAGCCGTTTCATCACCCGCGCACGATAAAGGTCGATGGTTTTTACGCCTACCCCCAACTGTTCGGCGATTTCACGGCTGGTGTAGCCTTTGGCCAGCGGTAGAAATACATCGCGCTCGCGACGGGTAAGGGTATCCAGCAATGCTGTGGTCTGGCTGCTGTCCTGCTGTTGATGGCTGGTCTGTTGGTGCTCCTGCAATGCCTGCTGCACGCTGTCTAGAAGTAGCTGTTCGTTAAACGGCTTTTCAATAAAATCAAAGGCGCCTGATTTGAACGCGCGCACCACAATGGGCACATCGGCGTGGCCAGATACAAAAATGATGGGTAACGCCAACCCGCGCTTTTGCAGTTCTTCTTGTACATTCAGGCCGCCCAAACCAGGCATGCGGATATCAAGCACAACGCAACCGTTGCTTTGCGTGGTTATAGAATCCAGAAATTTGCGGCCGTCGCTGTAGGCTTCCACGGCCAGGCCCACCGATTCCAGCAGCCATTGAGTGGACTCCAGCATGCCGGCGTCGTCGTCGACTATGTAAACGAAGGTGGTCTGGGCTGTGGGCTGGTCAGTCATTGGCAATTGGGTGCCTCCCATGGACTTATAATAGATTTTTGACAGGCCGGTGGTGGAAATCGACAAACCAGCGTTAAACCGCCGGTTGGCGCCGGGTAAGCATCCAGAAAACCGCCGAAACCTTCAACAATAGAACGGCTCATGGACAGCCCCAGCCCCAGCCCATCCGGCTTGCTGGTGTAAAATGGCTGAAACATCTGACGGATGCCATCGGCGTTCAAACCCGGCCCTTGATCCGTCACTTCGACCAGGGTTTCGCCCAGATTGTTCACCCGAATGGTCACGATGATGGCCGATTCGGAGCTGGTATCAACGCGGGCCTCCACATTCGCTTCGATGGCGTTACGCACCAGGTTGATGATCACCTGCTCTAGCAGTACCGGGTCGGCGGTCAGGGTAGGGCTGGTTTCTGGCAGCCGGCATACCACCGATACTCGATGCTTGTCGGCCTCCCACTGGCACAGAAGGGCCACGTTGCTGGCCACCTGATTCAGGGCCAGCAGTTCTGAACGTTTGCGGCCCTTGCGCAAAAACGCCCGCAGCCGGCGAATGACTTCCGAGGCGCGATTGGCGTGGTGAATCACTTTTGTCAGGCCGTCGCCTACCCTGGTCAGGTTAGCGGGCTGGGTGTCTGCGGTTTTCAGAAAACGCTGGCTGGCACTGGCAAAATTCACAATAGACGCCAGTGGCTGATTCATTTCGTGGGCAATGCTGCTGGCCAGTTCACCTAGCGTGGCCAGCCGTGCGGCGTGGGCCAGTTCGTCCGCTAGGCGGCGGTTGTTTTCTTCCGACGCCACCCGCCCGCTTATGTCACGGGATACGCTGATCACTTCCACCACCGCGCCGGTGTAGGTTTCGCGAATGGCGCGGCTGGCAATTTCAAACCAGCGTGGGGTGCCGTCACGGTGCACAATTTGCGCGGTCACAATGGCGTAGCCATCTTCGCTGAGCCGGTTACGGGCTTCTATCAAGTGCTTTTGTGGCTGGCCATTGGGAAACAGGTCTTCCAGCAGGCGCCCGCGCAGGTCTTCCGGCCAGTAGCCCAGCAGTCGCCAGGACGCCGGCGTAGCGTCAATAAAACGGCCATCCGGCGCGTGACGGGAAATCAGGTCGGTGGTGTTCTCGGTGATCAACCGGTACAAACGGTTTGAGCGCACCGCTTGCTCTTGCAGTTCCAGCTCTTGGGTTGCATCCCGCCCCTTTAACAACACCTGATTTTGGCCAACGTCAGGAACCAACGCCCAAAGGTAAATTTTGCCCTTGTAACGCGCCTCTACGTTGTCCACAGGGCGTTGCTGATTCAGGCAGGCTCGCACCAGTTCTTCCACGTTTACTGGAAGAAAACGTCGCGGGTCGGCCACGGTGCCGGAATGGTCAGCCGCATTGGGCGACCCATCAATCGCTTCGACCAGGTTTTTCATGGCCGAATTCATGCTCAGCGTGCGGCTTTTGTGGTCAACAATCAGCAGTGGTTGCGGATCGGTCGCGGCAAAGCCCATTGATAAGTCAAAGCAATTTGCGTTCATAGCAAGCAGATCTTCGATATACGGTCGAGTTTATAGTATTTTTACTATAATACGTTGGTGCAATTTATAGTAAGACTTCTATTTAATACTATTTGTTCAGCTGTAAATTATAACTAATTTGGTGATTCGTCAGAATATACCAAGCAAAACAGTGTTTACGCCTACCTATAGGACCACACAGAATGACTTCGATCTATGACCAGGGCCTCACGCCCGTTGGTGCCAACTACGCCGTTCAGACACCCATCGATTTTATCACTCGCACCGCCAGTGTTTATCCGGATTATCCCGCGATTATTCACGGTGCCATTCGCCGAACCTGGGCCGAGACCCACGAGCGCAGTTTGCGCCTGGCGTCAGCGCTGGTAGGCCGCGGTATCAAGAAAGGCGATACCGTCGCCGTCATGCTGCCCAATATTCCAGCCATGGTCGAGTGTCATTTTGGTGTGCCCATGACTGGCGCGGTAATGAACGCCCTGAACGTTCGGCTAGACGCCGAAGTGCTGGCCTTCATGCTTGAGCACGCAGAAGCCAAAGTCATCCTGGTTGATCGCGAATTTGGCGAAGTGATTCTGGACGCCGTCAGCCGTTTGGACAAAAAGCCGCTGATAATTGATGTAGACGACCCTGAGTACGGTGAAGGCGTTAAGGTCAGCGACCTGGATTACGAAGCCTTTTTGCAAGAAGGCGACCCCGAGTACCAGTGGGATATGCCGACGGATGAATGGGACGCCATTTCCCTGAATTACACCTCCGGCACCACCGGCAACCCTAAAGGTGTGGTGTATCACCACCGTGGGGCCTACTTGAATTCACTGGGTAATACCGCGGTATGGTCTATGGCCATGCATCCGGTGTACCTGTGGACACTGCCGATGTTCCATTGCAACGGCTGGTGTTTCCCCTGGACCATCACCGCCATGGCCGGTACCCACGTGTGCCTGCGCCGGGTTGATCCGGAAAAGATTCTGCAACTGATTCGCGAGCACCGCGTTACCCATATGTGCGGCGCCCCGATTGTGCTGAACGCCTTGTTGAACGTGCCACCTGCATCCAAGGCCGGTATTGATCACGTTGTGAAGGCTATGGTTGCCGGCGCTCCACCTCCCGCCCAGGTTATTGGTGCAGTCGAAGAAATGGGCATCGCGTTGACCCACACCTACGGTCTGACTGAAGTATACGGCCCGGTGACCGTCTGTGCCTGGAAAGATCGTTGGAACGATCTGCCGCTGGAAGAGCGCGCTGCCATCAAATCCCGCCAGGGCGTTCGTTACCACACCCTGGGCGGCACCATGATTGCAGACCCGGGCACTATGAAGCCGACGCCGAAAGACGGCAAAACCATTGGTGAAATCTTCCTGCGCGGTAACACCGTGATGAAGGGCTACCTGAAGAACCCGAAAGCCACCGAAGAAGCGTTCCGTGGCGGCTGGTTCCACACCGGCGACCTGGCCGTTTGGCACGAAGACGGTTACATGGAAATTAAGGATCGCCTGAAAGACATCATTATTTCCGGCGGCGAGAACATTTCCACCATTGAAATTGAAGATGTTCTTTACCGTCACCCGGCGGTTCAGGAGGCCGCCGTTGTTGCCCGCCCGGATGAAAAGTGGGGCGAGACACCCTGCGCCTTTGTGACTCTAAAGCCCGATGCCGGCAACGTGACTGAAGCAGAAATGATCGACTTCTGCCGTAAGCACATGGCTCGTTTCAAGGTTCCGAAAACCGTTGTGTTTTCGGACCTGCCAAAAACCTCGACCGGTAAAGTCCAGAAATTCCTGCTGCGCGACCAGGCTAAGGAAATTAAGTAGCTGGAAAGCGCCTTGCAGGGACTTACACAAGAGCTCTCACAAGAGCTCACACAAAAACAACATTAACGCCCGGTTCGCCGGGTATTCGGAGAAAACTCAAGATGCAAATGTTCCATCGCAAGAACGGCGAAGAACAACCCTATTGGCCGGCGGGCCCCTTCAAGATTCGTCTGCCGTTTGTGCATTACCGCTGGGAATTCGCGGAAATGGCGCAAGCGCTGATTATGTTCGTGGTCAGTTTGGCCATGATTCCACTGCTTGAGAACTACCTGGGCGTGCCGTATGACGTTGCCCTGGCGTATGTGGTTATCTGCGGTATTGGTTTTATGTTGCCGGCGCTGTTGGGTGTGCCGCTGATCCCAGGCTGGATCACACCGGGTATTCCCGTGGTGCTGCTGTTCTTGAGCGATTATGAGCCCGGCCCTGAAGCTATTCAGGCGCTGTTTGCCCTGCAGTTTCTGGTGTTTATCATCTTTCTGTTCCTGGGCGTTACACGTCTTGGCAGTAAACTAGTCGACTTCATACCGCGCTCTATGAAAGGCGGCATTATTATCGGTGCGGGTATTGCCGCTCTGATGGGCGAGATCGAAGCCGGTGGCCGTTTGGCAACCACACCCATTTCGCTGATTGTTGGCGGTCTGGTGTGTCTATACCTGATGTTCTCGGTGTCGTTTAAAGGCTTTGTTGAAACCAACTCGTTTGCGCGCAAAATTGCCAACTACGGCATGGTGCCGGGCATGATTGTGGCGATTCTGGTGGGCTTTGCTACCGGTGAGTACGCCGTGCCGGAGGTAAAGTGGGGCATCACCGCGCCCAACTTTGGTGAGCTTTGGAACTACCTGCCATTCAGCGTCGGTTTCCCGGATGCCAGCGTATTTATGTACGCCATTCCTACCGCGGTAATTGCCTACGTTATTGCTTTTGGTGACATTGTTGTGGGTCAGTCACTGATGAATCGTGTTGACCACTTGCGTCGCGACGAAGACATCGACAACAGCATCGACCGCGTCCACCTGGTAACCGCTATCCGTAACGGTGGTCACGCTTTCTTCGCCCCTTACCCCGGTCTGGCCGGCCCGATCTGGACCGCTGTTACCGCCACTATGGCCGAGCGTTACAAGTATGGCCGCAACGCGATGGATTCCATCTACAGCGGCGGCGGTACCTTCTGGATTACCGGTTTCATCGCGCTGTTTGTACTGCCGCTGGTGAGCTTCTTCCAACCGGTGCTGCCCATCGCACTATCACTGACCCTGCTGCTGACCGGTTACATCTGTTTGATGGTGGGCCTGGAACAGCTTGAGAACAACACCGAACGCGGCATTGCCGGCACCATGGGCGTAGTGCTTGCGGTATACGGCGCGGGCTGGGGCCTGGCCACCGGTGCGGTGCTCTACTTCCTGATTGAGCGTACAAAGCTGCTGGGCTTCACGCCGGATCCCGAATCCCCGGGTGCCGATGATGTGATCGTTCAGCCGGAAACCGCACCAAAGAGCTAAAGAACTCTGTTGACCGGGGTCACAGGCCCCGGCGGCAAAACGATGTGTGTCCTTGGGAGGCCTTAGTGCCTCCCTTTTTTGTGTCTGGAAAAACACGATCACCAGACACAAAAAAGCCGGCAGTTAGCCGGCTGTTTTCGATCTCGCACACCTTAACGGTTTTACTTTATGAACAGTTACTTTTCCAGATACTGCAGTTTGTCTGGCACGCCGTCCCATTTTTCAGCGTCAACCATGGCTTCTTTTTTCTCTGTGATGTTGGGCCATTTTCCGGCCAGATCTGCGTTCAGTTCGATAAACACTTTCTGGTTCGCGGGTAGCTCGTCTTCCGAGAAAATAGCCTCAACCGGGCATTCGGGCTCGCACAGTGCGCAGTCGATGCACTCGTCAGGATCAATAACCAAAAAATTCGGGCCTTCGTAGAAGCAATCTACAGGGCAGACTTCCACACAGTCGGTGTGCTTACACTTGATGCAGTTATCAGTAACGATAAACGCCATGTTCATATTCCTGGTTGGCTGGTCTGTCTCATCAGGAGCTTAGAATGCAGGCTCCCAAGATTATAGTTTTATGCGCGATATTGTAGGGAGCCACTACTCCGGTCGCAAGCATCCGTCTTCTATAACGTTATACCTAGGTCAATTTATCGGCACTTTTTTTGTCACTACTTTTCAAGTTGCTGTTTCAGCTGATACAGATGTTCGAGCGCCTGGCGCGGAGTCATGTCATCCAGGTCGAGTGCGCTCACCGCCAGCTCTAACGCGCTGGGCTCCTGCCTGGCGAACATATCCCCCTGAAACGCAGTTGAATCCGCAATAGCCGTCGCCCGTCGCGTCACTTTTTGCGGCAACCCGGTGGTTGAGCGTTTTGCATCGGGCGTTGCATTGGCGCCTTCCAGGTTCGCCAGTTGGGCTTTGGCATTGCGGATAACCTCCACCGGCACGCCGGCCAGTTTTGCTACTTGTAAACCGTAGCTCTGGCTGGCGGGGCCTTCGTGCACGTTGTGCAGAAACACAATGCTGTCATCGTGCTCGGTGGCGGTCAGGTGCACGTTAACGGCGTGTTCCAGTTCATCTGCGAGCTGGGTCAGTTCAAAATAATGGGTGGCAAACAGCGTGTAGCACAGAATGTTCCGCGCCAAATGCTCGGCCGTGGCCCAGGCCAGCGATAAACCATCAAAGGTGCTGGTACCACGGCCCACTTCATCCATCAGCACCAGGCTGTGTTCGGTGGCGTTGTGCAGAATGTTGGCGGTTTCGGTCATCTCCACCATAAACGTGGAGCGCCCGCCGGCTATGTCGTCAGACGATCCCATGCGGGTGAATATTCGGTCTACCGGCCCAAGCACCGCGCTGTTAGCCGGCACAAAGCTGCCGGTGTAAGCCAGTAAAGCAATTAGCGCCACCTGGCGCATATAGGTGGACTTACCCCCCATGTTGGGGCCGGTGATCATCAGCATGCGGCGTTTGGCGTCTATCAGCAGATTGTTAGGCACGAACGGATCGTCTAATAGCTGCTCGACCACCGGGTGCCGGCCTTCCTCAATCTGTAGGCCGGGTTCATCGCTGAACTGCGGTGCACACAGGCGCAAACTGGTGGCGCGCTCGGCAAAGTTGCTTAGCACGTCTAGCTCGGCCAGCGCCTGAGCGGCATCTTGCAGCGGTGCAAGTTCTGCCGCGACCGTCTCCAGAACCTCATCCCACAGGGCTTTTTCCCGGGCTAGGGCACGACTTTTGGCGCTTAGGGCCTTGTCTTCAAACTCTTTTAGTTCCGGGGTAATAAAACGCTCAGCGTTTTTCAGGGTTTGCCGGCGAATGTAATCCGCAGGCGCCTGGGCCGATTGTAAGCGGCTGATTTCAATGTAATAGCCGTGCACGCGGTTGTAGCCCACTTTCAGGGTACTGATGCCCGTACGCTGTTTTTCGCGTGTTTCCACGTCCAACAGATATTGGCCGGCGTTTTCGCTGATGTTGCGCAAGTCGTCCAGTTCGGCGTCAAACCCGTCTGCAATCACCCCGCCTTCGCGCATCACTACCGGCGGGTTATCGATGATTGCCCGGCCCAGCAAATCCGCTAACTGCGGATATTCGCCAATAGCCGTGGCAAGCTCGCCGACGTGGGTGGAATCAACCGCGGCCATGGATTTTTGCAAATTGGGTAGCACGGCGAACGCGTCCCGCAGCCGTGCCAGATCACGGGGCCGTGCCGAACGCAGCGCCACGCGCGCCAGAATGCGTTCTATGTCGCCAATGGTTTTCAGCTGGTCATGAATCGGCTCATAGTCAAAATCTTTCAACAACGCGCTAACCGCCTGCTGGCGCTGGTGCACCACCGCCACATCGCGTAGCGGACGGTTCAACCAGCGCCGCAGTTGGCGCCCACCCATAGCCGTGGCGGTGCGGTCCATCACCCAGGCCAATGTGTACTGGGTGCCGCCCATCAGGTTGGTGTCAATTTCCAGGTTGCGGCGGCTGGCGGCGTCCAGAATGACCGCGTCTTCGCGGCGCTCGCGGCTGAGTTTGCGAATGTGGGGCAGGGCGGTGCGCTGGGTTTCCCGTGCGTATTGCAGCAGGCAGCCGGCGGCGCACACGGCCAAGTGCATATCTTCACAACCAAAACCGGTCAGGTCCCGCACCTGCAATTGCTGGGTAATCACCCGTCGCGCGGTGTCAGGTTCGAACAGCCAGGGCCCCTGGCGACGAATGCCGGTAAAGCCTTCCAGCAAATCGGTAAACGGAAAGTCTTCGCTGATTAAAATTTCCGCCGGGCGCAGCCGTTGCAGCTCGCCTTGCAAGGCCTCAGCGCTATTCAGCTCTGAAACCGCGAAGCGGCCGCTGGAGATGTCCAGAGAAGAAAAACCGAAGTGCTGCTTATGGTGATAAATCGCCACCAGCAGGTTGTCACGGCGGTCTTCCAGGTAGGCGTCGTCACTGAGGGTGCCGGGGGTGACAATGCGCACCACTTGGCGATCGACCGGGCCTTTGCTGGTGGCCGGATCACCAATCTGCTCGCAAATGGCAATGGATTGACCTGCGCGCACCAGGCGGGCAATGTAACCCTCAGCCGCATGGTACGGAATACCCGCCATGGGAATCGGATTGCCCCCTGACTGACCACGGGCGGTCAGGGTAATATCCATCAGTTCCGAGGCTTTTTTAGCGTCGTCATAAAACAGCTCGTAAAAATCCCCCATGCGGTAGAACACCAGCTCATTGGGATGCTGGCCCTTTATTTTCAGGTATTGCTGCATCATGGGCGTGATTTTTGGACTTTCGGTGTGCGCTGCTGACATGGGACATCCGCGATGGCTGTTTTGAGGAACTGGCGGTGGATTGTAGAAAATTACACCGCAGGATGAAACGTGGATTATAAATGAGGTCGCTATGTCTGACGTAACCATGCCCGATATCACTGATGAATACATCCGCCAGCAGGCGGCAGAACTGGGTAGCGTATTAACCCGCGCTGGCGCTATGCTGGTGACGGCAGAAAGCTGCACCGGCGGCTGGGTGGCCAAGGCCATGACCGACCAGGCTGGTTCCTCGGCCTACGTCACGGGTGGGCTAGTTACCTACAGCAACCATGCTAAACACGCGTTGCTGGGTGTCAGTGAACAGACCCTGGCGGAACACGGCGCGGTGAGCGAACCGGTGGTGCGACAGATGGTCTCCGGAGCACTGCGAGTGTCGGGTGCAAGCGTCGCCGTTTCAATCAGCGGCGTTGCCGGGCCGGGCGGTGGCAGCGATGCCAAGCCGGTAGGTACGGTGTGGTTCGCCTGGGGCAGCGCTGAAAATATCAGCACCGGTTTGAAGCATTTTGACGGCGATCGCGACCAGGTGCGGCGC
The DNA here is from genome assembly GCF_023314135.1 of Marinobacter sp. M1C. Lineage (NCBI taxonomy): Bacteria > Pseudomonadati > Pseudomonadota > Gammaproteobacteria > Pseudomonadales > Marinobacteraceae > Marinobacter > Marinobacter sp. M1C. Next base: position 2,973,840 of record NZ_CP092289.1, on the reverse strand, counting down.
CAGGCTGTGATCTTTGCGATTGAAAGTGTGCGCCGTTTCGTATCGAGTGATATCTGATCCGCAATGGCTAAAAAATCCCCCAAACAAGGGTTGGTCTGCTTTGTCTAATGTGGTTTAATGCTGGTTAAATATACAGTGATTTTCCGGGGCAGCCAGTTCCCAAGTTTAGATTAGCGCATCATATTACCGGCGCGCCCTATCAGCGCACTATATTATTAGCGCACTATTCTAACGCACCATTTTGAAGAAGGTTCGTACCTATGGAAGACAACCGCAAGAAAGCTTTATCCGCCGCTCTGACCCAGATTGAACGCCAGTTTGGTAAAGGCGCCATCATGAAGATGGGCGACCACCCCCGTGAAGCAATCCCGTCCGTTTCTACCGGTTCTCTTGGTCTGGACGTTGCTCTTGGCATTGGTGGCCTGCCTTATGGCCGGGTTTGTGAAATCTACGGCCCTGAAAGCTCTGGTAAAACTACGCTGACTTTGCAGGTTATTGCCGAAGCCCAGAAGCAGGGCAAAACGTGTGCTTTTGTTGATGCTGAGCACGCCCTTGATCCTCAATATGCTGAAAAGCTGGGCGTGAACGTTGATGAGCTGCTTGTTTCCCAGCCCGACACCGGTGAGCAGGCGTTAGAAATCTGCGACATGCTGGTGCGCTCCAACGCGGTGGATGTCATCGTCGTGGACTCCGTTGCCGCATTAACGCCAAAAGCTGAAATTGAAGGCGAAATGGGCGACTCTCATGTTGGTCTTCAGGCCCGCCTGATGTCACAGGCTCTGCGCAAACTGAATGGCAACGTCAAGAATGCCAACGTCCTGCTGATTTTCATCAACCAGATCCGCATGAAAATAGGCGTAATGTTCGGCAGTCCCGAAACCACCACCGGCGGCAACGCGTTGAAATTCTACGCCTCTGTGCGTCTGGATATCCGCCGCATTGGCGCAGTGAAAGACGGCGACGAAGTGACCGGTAACGAAACCCGGGTGAAAGTGGTTAAAAACAAAGTGGCACCGCCGTTCCGCCAGGCCGAATTCCAGATTTTGTACGGTAAGGGCATTTACCGCATGGCCGAAGTGGTGGACATGGGTGTAAAGGAAGGCTTTGTGGATAAGGCTGGCGCCTGGTACGCCTATAACGGTGACAAAATTGGCCAAGGCAAAGCCAACGCCTGTAAATTCCTGGAAGAAAACCCGGAAATGGCGAAAGAAATTGAAGCCAAAGTGCGCGACAAGCTGATGCCCAAGCCAGAGAAAAAAGACGCGGCAAAAGATGCAGGGAAAGATGTAGGGAAAAATGCAGGGGAAGACGCGGCAAAGGATGTAGGGAAAAACGCGGGAAAGGATGCAGCAATAGCGTCTGCAGAATCCAGCGACGAACTACTGTAAGACCGTTAGTTTGTCAGTGCACTGGTGATTACAGTGCGCTGACAAGCACTAAAAGTGAGGCCGGCTATGCCAGACTCTAGAGGCTCAGATTCTGAACAGTCAGAAGTCGGAAAGCCCAGCGCCAAAAAACTATTGATTGTTGCCCACGCTCCCTCGTCAAATACCCTCAAATTGCGCAACGCAGTTGCTGCTGGCGCTAGCCATAACGATATTGAAAACGTTGATGTAACGGTTTTGGCTCCGCTGGATGCCGGCCCCGACGATGTTCTGGCTTGCAACGCGATTATCCTCGGCACCACCGAAAATCTTGGTTATATGAGCGGCGCATTGAAAGATTTTTTCGATCGCTGCTATTATCCTTGCCTGGAAAAAACCCAAGGCCTGCCATTTACCTTTTATATTCGGGCCGGTCATGACGGTACTGGCACCCGCCGTGCGATTGACAGCATCACCACCGGCCTGCGCTGGAAGCTGGTACAAGAGCCCCTGCTGTGCCGTGGCAATTATGCCGATGAATTTGAACAGCAGTGCGAAGAGTTGGGCTTGTACGTTGCGGCCAGTCTCGATAACGGTCTGATCTAAACGGCTTGCAACAGCCCCTCGCCTCTAAAAAATGTACAATGGCTCAATTATTTAATCGGACTTGCCGCCGTGTGCAGTAAGTCATCTTTTTATTCCGACTGTTACAGGATTAAACCTTGAAGTCATTGCCTTCGCATCAGCTCTACAAAGCCTGTGTTCTGAAAGATCTGCCATTTAAAAGCACCCGTCAGCTAGAGCCCCTGGCTGAAATTGTGGGTCAGAACCGTGCTCAGGAAGCGGTGCGCTTTGCGTTGGCTATGCCTCACGGTGGTTATAACGTGTATGCAGTCGGTGCCAATGGCCTGGGTAAGCGCACCATGATGCTGCGGTACCTGGAACACCATAAAGACACCGATCAGCAGTCCCACGACTGGTGTTACGTGGCCGATTTTGAAGAGCCGCGAGTGCCAAAGCTGCTGAAACTGCCTGCCGGGCAGGGCATTCAGCTGAAGCGCGATATGGAAAAACTGATGAGCCGGCTGGTGAAGGTGATTCCGCAAACCTTCGATAGCGATGGCTTTTTGGAACGTGCTGAAAAGTTGAAAAACGATTACACCGGGCTTCAGGATGGCGAGCTGGAAAAAGTCGCGAAGCAAGCCAAGCGTCAAAAAGTCAGCTTGACCATAAGCACCCCGGGCGGTTATCGGCTAGTGGCTATGAGTGGTGATGAAGCTCATACCGCAGAGTCTTTTAAGGCCCTGACGGACGCTCAGCGCGAAAAGTTCGAAGAGATTGTCAATATTCTGGAAAAACGCCTGCGCCGCGCCCTGCGCAAACTGGCCGACTGGGAACAGGAATACGCTGACAAACAACAGTCGCTGAACCAGGAAACCTTGGAAGGCGTTACCGGTCACCAGATTGACGAGTTAAAAGAACGTTACAAAGACCTGCCAGACGTGGTCGGATTTATTGAAGCCGTGCGCAAAGATCTGTCCGAGAATCTGGAGATTTTTCTGGATGACGATGATGAACAGGCCACAATTGCCTACGCGTCACTGGATAAAAAAATGCCGCGGCGCTATTTGGTGAATCTGCTGGTACATCAGAAAACCAAAGAGATCCCGGTAGCAGTGGAAGACAACCCCACTTATCACAACCTGTTCGGTTATGTCGAAAACGTTACCTATAAAGGCACGGTGTTCACTGACTTTTCGCTGATTCGCCCGGGCAGCCTGCATCGCGCTAACGGCGGTTACTTGTTGATGGACGCCACAAAAGTGCTGGAACAGCCATTCGCCTGGGACGCCCTAAAGCGTGCGCTGCAGTCCCGCTGCATCCAGATTAACTCTTTGGAGCGTGAACTGACCTTATCTGGCACCATCTCCATTGAGCCCGAGCCGGTGCCACTGGACGTGAAAATCGTACTGTTTGGCGACCGTGAAACCTGGATGCTACTGCAGGAATACGATCCCGAGTTTTCAGAACTGTTCCGCGTGACCGCAGATTTTGAAAATGAGATGTATCGCAACGACGCCAGCCAACTTGCCTACGCAAAGTTTATTGCCAGCCTGGTGGTCGAGAAAAAACTGCTGCACTGCACCCATAAAGCCGTTGCACGAGTGATTGAACAAAGCGCCCGCATGGCCGAGCATCAGAACCGCCTGTCGTTGCACGCCGCCGACATCGCAAATCTGCTGCGCGAGTCAGACTACTGGGCGCGCCAAGCCGAGGCCAAACAGATTCAGGATGTACATGTAGAGCGTGCTTTGGTTAGCGCCCGTTATCGCAACAGCCGCATTCGCGACCATTTTTACGATTCCATTCGCGATGGCACTACCTTGGTGACGACCAGCGGCACCTGCGTTGGCCAGGTCAACGCGCTTTCAGTGCTTTCTACCGGCGGTTTCGAATTTGGTTTGTCGAACCGCATCACCGCCAACAGCTATTATGGTGATGGCGACGTCATTGATATTGAACGCGACGTAAAGCTGGGCGGTAGCATTCACTCGAAAGGTGTGATGATTCTGGCGTCCTGGCTGGCGTCGCGGTTTGCCGTAGACGACCCGATGCACCTGTCGGCCAGCCTCACATTCGAGCAAAATTATGGTGAAGTAGACGGCGACAGTGCCTCTTTAGCAGAACTGTGCGCCTTGGTGTCGTCTATAGCGCAACTGCCAGTCAGGCAAGATTTGGCCATTACCGGTTCTATCAACCAGTTTGGTGAAGTGCAGCCGATTGGTGGGGTGAACGAGAAAATTGAAGGCTTTTTCACGACCTGCCAGCTTAAGGGTGGCCTGAGCGGCAACCAAGGCGTCATTATGCCGGCCAGCAACGTACAAAACCTGATGCTAGACAGCGAAGTGGTTGCGGCGGTGAAAGCCGGCGATTTCCATGTTTACGCTGTCAGCCACGTGGAAGAAGCCGTAGCCATGCTGATGGGCACGCCAGCGGGCACGCCCGATAGCAAAGGCAGGTACCCTAAAGGCACCGTTTTTGGCATTATTCAGCAACGGTTAGAAAAAATGCGTGAACACGAGCGTCAGGAACATAGTCGGGATGATAACAAAGATCCGTCCATTCACTGACCAGCACTATAAAACGGACAGGAGATTACAGCGCCATGACGGACATCCAACAAACGGTATACGTGGTTGAAGACGACGAAGCGGTGCGCGATTCACTGGAGCTGCTGCTTCAGTCAGACGACAAACCGGTAAAAACCTACGACAGCGCTACCGCGTTTCTGAAAAGCTATTCTGACGCCATGGCGGGCTGCATCGTGCTGGATATCCGCATGCCGGGTATGGATGGCATGGAGCTACAGAAAAAACTTAACGATAAACACTCGATTCTGCCCATTATTTTTGTGACCGGGCACGGCGACGTTCCCATGGCGGTAGATGCCATGAAAGAGGGCGCCATAGACTTCATTCAGAAGCCCTACCGCGAAGAGGCCTTGCTGGAAAAGATCGAAGCCGCCCTGGTGCAAGACCGCCAGCAGCGCAAAAGCCTGGGTGAAAAGCAGGAAATCGTGCGCCGTGTAAAAAGTCTGACCCCCCGCGAGCACGAAATTATGGATCGGATGATCGCTGGCCAGGCTAACAAAGTGATCGCCATAGAGCTGGAAATCAGTCAGCGCACTGTAGAGATTCACCGTTCCCGGGTGATGCACAAGATGGGCACCCATTCACTGGCACACCTGGTTCGTATGGTGCTGTCAGTAAAGAACCTTATCGACCCACGATGATCCGAACGGCATCATACGGTTACTTTGGTAACCGGCTTCTTGCATATGACTGATTCCGTCATCGACAACCGTGAGGTAACGGTTCTGCTAGTGGATGACAATCCCCAGAACCTGAAAGTGCTTTATGAGACTCTGAAAGACAAAGGCTATCGGCTGCTGATCGCCAACGGAGGTGGAAAAGCGCTGGAACTTGCCCATTGTCATCAGCCAGAAGTGATTCTGCTGGACATCATGATGCCGGAAATGGACGGCTATGAAGTCTGCCGTCGCTTGAAAGCTGACCCGGCCACCGCCGATTGCGCGGTGGTTTTCCTGTCGGCGCTTGACGACCTGAGTGCCAAGGTAAAAGGATTCTCGCTGGGCGGCGCTGACTACATTTCCAAGCCTTTTCAGTCACAAGAAGTGATCGCGCGGGTAAAAACCCACGCCCGGGTTATTCGCCTTGAGCGCGAACTTCACGCGCGCAACCGTGAATTACAAAGCGATCAGTCCCGTATTCTTAACGCCATCAGCGAAGGCATTTACGGCCTCGACGAAAACGGCATTATCGAATTTGCCAATCCTGCTGCTGGCCAGATTATGAACGCTCCGGTGGAAGAGTTGATTGGCCGATGTTTTTTTGACCTGCATTTTGCCGTTGCGGGCGATAGCCAAGAGCCCTTGCCGGTTCAGGCCACTTGTCGTTACGGCATTGCAGAGGCGCAGCGCGATATTCAGATGCTGCGCGTAGACCGGTCGGCGTTTCGCGCAAAATATCGGTCCTCGCCCAAGCAGGATGCCGACGAGTTGCAGGGCGCTGTTGTGGTGTTTCGCGATATTACCGCAGAACTGGCTAATGAACAGGCGCTTGAAGAAGCTCGCGCTACGGTGCAGGAACAGCGCGATCAGTTGGCCCATACCTCGCGCATGACCACCATGGGCGAAATGGCCGCAGGTTTTGCCCACGAAGTGAACCAGCCGCTGACCGCTATTACCAATTACGCCCGTGTGGCTAAGCGCTTGGTGGGCAAAGCAGAGCCGGATTTAGTTCTGCTACAGCAAACCATGGACAAAGTAGAAGCCCAGTCGCACCGGGCCAGTGAAATCATTCGTCGTATCCGCCGATTTATGAAAAAGCCCGCTACCGGCAAAGAGATTGTCGCTATTGCCGCTTTGCTTGAAGATACCCGCCAGTTCGCGGAAGTCGACATGCGCAATAACGAGGGCGGAATAGAGCTGACTCTGGCCCCAAACCTGCCCGACGTGCTGGCAGATCCGATTCAGGTCCAGCAGGTAGCCCTCAACCTGATCCGCAACGGCCTGGAGGCTACCCGCAGCGTTGACTCGGCGGTACCGGTGGAAGTGAGCGCAACGCTCACTGCACAGGGCTTTGTGCGCATCGAGGTGCGTGATCATGGCATTGGTCTGCAAGACGACGCCGAGGAAAAGTTGTTTCTGCCCTTCTACACCACCAAAAGCGACGGCATGGGCATCGGCTTGACCACCTGCCAATCGCTGATTCACGCCCAAGGCGGTGAAATTGGTTTTGAGCGCCCGATAGACGGCGGCACCTGTTTTTACTTCACGCTGCCCGTGGTGGCCGTTGCCCGGCCCGAATCTGATTGAGCAGGCTCTTTGGCTGCCATGCCAGAAATATGAATGCCAAGAAATAAAAAATATTCATAAAAAACGTTGACATAAAGTGGGGCTTCTCTATAATTCGCCCTCGTTGTCACCGAGCAATCTGAAAAGATCGCACACACGGTTTCAGCTTGGAGCGGTAGTTCAGTTGGTTAGAATACCGGCCTGTCACGCCGGGGGTCGCGGGTTCGAGTCCCGTCCGCTCCGCCAAATTCAAAAACCCCAGATTGGAAACAATCTGGGGTTTTTTTGTTAGGGGATGGATTTCAAATCCGTCCCCATAGGCATGATTTGCGACACGCTCCACAGCGCAGCATGGCGAAAATAGAGTATCATTATTCAAACACATACCTTCAAGGATTGAAGATATGTCCAAGGCAAGTGGACTGCAGTTCACCGCACAAGTCGGTGAGTTTCCCTCAGAAGTATTTTCCGTTGTTGCCTTCGAACTAACAGAAAGCCTGTCACAGCTGTGCTATGGCCGCCTGCAATTGGCCAGCACCGATTGTGATATCGATGCCAGCGATGTTCTGGAACAATCGGTTGACCTGGTGGTGTGGCAACACAGCAATCCACTGCGGCGCTTTACCGGCGTGGTCAGCGAATTTGTCATTTGTGACAGTGGCCATCACCGCACCCGTTATGAAATCGTGCTGCAATCGCCCCTGTGGCGCCTTGAACTGATGCACAACAGCCGTATCTTTCAGGGCCAGACCACAGAGTCCATTGCCAGTGCGCTTCTGCAAGAACGCGGAATACCCGCTGTAGCGTTTCAACTGAAGTGCCGTGGCGACGTTCGGGAATACTGCGTTCAGCACCGGGAGAGCGATCTGGCCTTTATCCAACGCCTGGCGGCCGAAGAAGGTTGGCACTACCGCTACGGTCACGGCAGTGTAGACGCCAGCCAGCAGCCAATGGTTATTTTTGCAGACCACCACGGTGACGCCCCAAGATTGGACGCCGCGGAATACAACGCCAAAGCGGGCGGCAGTAGCCGGCAACCCGCCGTATTTCGCTTGCGCTCCGAAGAACGCGTAAAAGCTTCGGCCGTGGTGATGAAAGACTACACCTTCAAAAATCCAGCTTACGCTATGATGCATGAACACCATGCGGCCCTCGAAAACCAACGCCAGGATTACCAACACTTCGACTACCCCGGCCGCTTCAAAGCCGACGCCAGCGGCAAGCGTTTTACCCAAGCGCGCCTGGATGCACTTCGAAATGACGCCAATACCGCCACGGGTGCCAGCAACCGGCCAGATTTCACCTGCGGTGCGAAAGTGAAGCTCACCAATCACAATCACGAGAGCATGAACCGCGACTGGCTGCTAACCAGCGTCAACCATACCGGCAAACAGCCTCAGGCATTAGAGCAAGAAGCTGGCGCCGAACCCACCACCTATCACAACACGTTTAATGCCATACCAGCCAATAAAACCTGGCGCCCCGATTTACCCCAAGGGGACGAATTTCAAATCCGTCCCCAATCTCGCTCGCTTCCCCGACCTGTGATGGACGGGCCACAAGTGGCCATCGTCACAGGCCCCGAGGGCGAAGAAATCCACTGCGACGAACACGGCCGGGTAAAAGTCCGTTTCCCCTGGGACCGGCGGCCGCTATCCGGCAATGCCGAAAGCAGCGCGAACAACCAACACAGCAGTGCCTGGCTCCGGGTTAGCCAGGGTTGGGCCGGTGGTCAATATGGTTTTATGGCCCTGCCCAGAATTGGAAGCGAAGTCATCGTCTCCTTCCTGGACGGCGACCCGGATCAGCCCATCATCACCGGCTGCACCTACAACGCCACCAGCATGCCGCCCTACGCGCTGCCGCAATACAAAACCCGCACCGTCCTGAAAACCCAGACTCACAAGGGCGAGGGCAGCAACGAAGTGCGCTTTGAAGACGAAGCAGAAAAACAACAGGTGTATATTCACGCTCAGAAAAACCTGGACCTGCTCACCGAAAACAACCGCACCGAAGTTATCAAAAATGACAGCCATCTGACCGTGGAGAAAATCCGGATAAGCCACGTCAAAGCCAGCGAACACGAAACCATAGGCGGAGGAAAACGAGAGCGCACAGGCAAAGACCACAGCTTCAGCGTCACCGGCACACTGCACCTCAAAGCCGGAACCGCCTGGCTCAACGAGGCCGGTACAGAGTTGCACATCAAGGCGGGTCAAAAGGTAGTGGTAGAAGCGGGTGCAGAAATCACTCTCAAAGCCGGCGGTAGTTTCGTGAAAATTGATCCCAGCGGTGTCGCCATGGGCGGAGCGTCTATCAAAATGAATGCTGGTGGTGGTGCTGGTGGGGGAAGTGGGCAAAAGGTTCAGGTGCCGGAGATGCCGGGGTTGGTGGAGAAGAACGGTGGGGCTGTGGCGCCTGTTAAGTTAGCGGATGTTGGACAGCGGGCGAATGCCAAACCAAAACCAATAGTTGCCCATCGATTAAAGCAAGCAAGAATAAACAGGTCTGCGGTGGTGGAGCGTTGTCAGGAACGGCCAGACGGCTCTTGCCCCTTGAGCAATTGCCCGTGTGGTAAAGCGCAGCCGGTATAAATGGAGATGTCGTACACCATGGTCAGTTCAACCGACACGCGCTATCTGGTGCTGGAGTCAAGGCAGAAAAAGACGTTACTTCAGGCGCTCTACGATATCTCCGATAATCCTCAATGGGCCTATCTGTTCGCGGATAGCGAGTGGCAAGACTACCTGGATGAAAGCCCGATTCTGTTGGAAACGGTACAGAACAGCGCAGAATATCGCTGGGCACTGATGGGCCTCGAAGACGAAAGTTTGAGTGGTTTGATTTTAGAGTCTACACAGGGTCTGGATGCTGTAGTCAGTTGGTTAAGAGCCCGGCTGACCGTGTGTTTTGACGGCGATCGGAAAGGACTTTTGCGGCTCTACGACCCAAAGATTTGGCGCAGTCTGGCGGTAAAATCAATGCCGGACGCTGAGATCATTGATCGCGCAATATACTGGTACGGCAAGCCCGGTCAGCAGCGCTGGGTAATGGATGAAAACCCGGAGCCGATTGCCATGTCACCAATGCCGACACTGAACGAGCAACAGTGGCTGGCACTGAATGACGCCAGCGCCGGATCATGAATTTATTGTTTTAAGGGAAAGGAATCACAAGGATGTCTGAAACCACGTCTACCCAAACAGCAGGAAGCTGTGGCCCGGCCTGCGAAGGCGAATCGTTGATCATTGAGGTGATGGGGCAACGTTCCGCAGAGGGTCATTCGTTCCAGATCTTTGACGAGAGTGATAACGAACAGCAGGAGTGGCTGGAGAATCAGGTTTCACGGGAGGAGCTCGGCAACAGCCAGCTTTATGTCTGGCCCTGGAAGGCCCAGCCTGCAAGGAATATTTGGCTGGATATTGATGCAGAGGAGGGCGCTCCTGTGCGGGTGCCGCTGTTTGAAGCGGTTTCCGCCACCGAAAGGCAAATGGAAAAACAGTGGAATCGTATCCTGCCGCTGGTTCCCCTGACACTCATTCACGATCCCGAGCCTGAGCCCGGTCACCCGAACGAACATTTGGTACCTGTGCGCCCAGGTTTTATTTACGTATTCAGAAAGGGGCACCTCTGGCGGGAACTGGAAGTTCGCTACTCCGATTCGAGAACCATGGAGTTTCTGGATATTCGTCTGACGGATTACCGGGACAGCGAGAAATCTGACCTGACGGAAGATCGGCGACCAGCTATAGGGAAGCCCCAGCAGGCCATCTGGATGCCAGTCAGCGAAATGAACCGCTCTGTTCTTGCCGAATTCCAGATGGCGTTCTCTGAAGTACAGTGGTCCTCGCGGCGTGTTGCTTATCTTGAGGCTTCTGATTCGGCTCGGGCCGAAAGGTGTCAGGGGTTAAAAGGGCCGGAGCCAGCGCCGGAGGTCGCCTCGCAACTACGCGACCGGCAGACGCCGGGTCACCTGATTTCTTTGTTACAACTTCCTGAAATGAGGCTTCGGGAGCCTTACCTGGAACAGCTTCTGCCGAAGCCGTGGAGCAGCGTTTATGATTTACGCGGCCAATATGCAAAAAACCTTTACGGACAAGCACGTGAAGAAGCGCAGGCTTTCGCCGCGGACAAGGAATCTGGAGAGGACGCATGGGAAGCCGCGTGTTACCGGAACGCTCCCTTAAGGCGAGCGCCCGCAGCGCGAGCAGCGGCCTTTATGGATGAAGCCTCCGGAACTGAAGAAAATTCCCTCTGGCAAACACTGGAATCCACTGGGGACACTCTTGCCGCCCCGCGGGAGAAGGGCTATAGCGGCATTATTCTGGAAGACCGCCTGTTCCACCTACGGCATCGCCTGACCGAGGCACTGGAAGCCCAACGGTTTCTGACCAGCCTGCTGGAAGCAATCGGCCAGAAGCCCCACAGCGACAGCGCCCAGGTAGTCTACCGGTTAATGGCGCCCGAACGACTGGGGGGCCAGGCCAACCCCCTGCACCGTTACCTCGAAGAGATTGATACTAGCCGCTTCAGCCCTTTGCACACCCATCTGCTGACGGCGCAACGCCAACTTGCGAGGGCAGCGCTGGCCGAATCCCAGAAACAATTGGCGGACCTGGTCCGGCAAACCGATAATCAAGTCGCCATGGCGGACCTGTTCAGTCTCTCCGGTGCCGACTATCTCGAGGGTTTCGCCCGCACGCAGGATCTGTTCCATGTCCTGGCCATAGACCCCAACAGTGTCGATCACCTCGCGCGCTCGGCCCCTACCAGCGAGGCCCAGGTGCGGGACGCCAACGATCTGGTCCTGAAAATTGTTGGAGACGGCAGTGATCAGCCCTTGCACGCCATGCTGTTCCCGGCGGAGCAACTAGATGAAGTGGGCAGCACAGCCACCGAGAGCGGGAACCGGGCAGAGTGTGGCGATGGTCGTTGCCGGCCGGCTGACCTGGAGCAGTTACCCGACCAGCCACCGCAATCGGACGAAGTGCAAACCCTCACCGCTGCAGCACTGGCAGGTCTGGTAAAAACCGATGCCATCGATCTGTCCTCAGAATCCAAGCGATGGATGGCCGCCGTTGGCGCCATCCTGGACGGAATCGATAAGCATGTCCGGGCTCTGGCCAACCGGCTGCAATCCCAGACTTACAGGCTTGACAGCCGACTTTACGGCCCCCTGCTAAGAATGGCCAAGGCGCGCGACCCGGCTCTGTTGGGAAGTGTCCAGATGGTCGCCCGCAATGCCGTCCCACAGGGCTGGATTATCCTGGGGCTGCGCGATCCGGCTTCCGGCCTGGACATGGGGTTAACAGAAGCAGACCGGGAATACACCCACAAAGCCAATGGCCACCGGCGCTTCTACGGAGAATACCTGGATGCTGACGGCAACCCCCTGGCCAGTACCCGAAAATCCGCTATCCCCGATCTGGCCGACACCGCCGAGGCCCGGCGGATGCAGGTATACGCTGCCCCAGAGACTTCTGAGGTGGTCCGGGCTCAGCGGGATATGCGCAGGCTGAAAAAGTGGGATGAACTTTTTAGCCGGGTGCGGGTGCCATATCTTGTGCTGGTGTTTGAGGGACATAATATTTGGAGTGAACTCAGCCTGTTGAAAAGCGTAGAAGCTCAAAAAGGGCGAATTCGCGCGGGATTTGGAGCTGCGAGTGCAGTTTTGGATTTACTTTTCGCAGGTGCTATTGCCGCCGAGCGGCTAAGTATGGATCTCAAAATTTGGGGCAATGTGTCACCTAAGCTCAGCGAGAAAGCCTTCCAGACCACTAGCCCAGTCTTTCAGAGAGCGCTACCTTCTTTGGCCCGTGCAATTCCAGAAATAGTAACAAAACGCATGCTCGGGGGCATCGTCACAGCCGGGCTCACCATGACGGTGTCACTGCTGGACATGGCCCATGAGTGGGACACTGGTGATATGGACACCGCTGCAGCTTACGGGGCTTCGGCTGTCGGTGGCGGTATGATGCTGATGGGCGGCCTGATGATGGCCAAAATGACCGAAGCGGGTATTGCTCCCATACTGCTGGGATTGGGTCCCTGGGGCTGGGTGGTGGCCGGTGCCACCCTGGCTATCGGGGCCGGGTTACTGGCCGTAGTGCTGGACGACCCGCCCCTGGTGGACTGGTTGAAGCGTGGACCTTTCGGACCGGAACAGGACGACGCTTATCCCCACCTGGCCAAAAACCCGCAAGAGACGTACTACAGGCTGGTTGATTTGTTAGCCAGGCCTCGTATTACCATCGAGAAGGCTCACAACATGTCCGCCAGACTGGCGGGTCAGGGGTACAACATAGATCCCCGGCAGGACAGAGAGTTTGCAAAAATCAACACAGTGGTAAAAGTGGAAAATAATCTGACCGCCATGCTAAACGAGGCCAGCCTGACCGTTGCCATGCGCCCGGTGCAGATCACCCGTAAGCCCTCGCGACGCGGATTAAAAACCCAACGGGAAACCCTACAGGAACCGCCGAAGGTGGTGCTGGAGCAGTCCCTGCATAATGGCAAGGCTTACTATCTGGCCTTACCGCCCCGAGTGACCTTCAAGAATTTCCGGGGTCAGGAGGGTGTAAAAACCAGCGAAGTGCTGGTCCGGGCTCAATGGAACAGCAATTGGGATTACGGTCAAGCCTCACGCAACCTGGCGTTCCCCGCGCCGGAACTGCACGACCCGACCACCTTCGATCTGGCCGCACACGGCGAGCCAGATTTCACTGAGACTGGCCAGCTTTTCTGGGCGGATGAACAGACCCATAAAGCGGAGGAGGCCAAATGACCGCCACCCTCGACCCGACCGGCTATGCCCCCACGGCCTACCGCAGCAATCGCAAAACCCCGGAACCGGCAGAGACCAGCCAACAGAGCACGTTATTCCGCAAAAGCTGGACCATGGGGTCGCCGTTGCCCAAGGGAAAACTGTCCGGCGTGTACCCCCCGAATTTTCTAAAGACTTGGGGGCCCAAGGAAGTCAGGGAAGATGAGGAGAACCTTCATCGCTTCAAAGCTGAGGCAGAGGCCGGAGGAGAGCCGTTTAACCCGGTTGGATGGATTAATGGCGACAGCATACGCTACGCCACCTTGCCCAGAATAAGCTGGGCGCTTCTGTGGATGCAGCATGGGGGACGGTTGCTGTTCACCTGGTTGTTTCCCATATTCGTATTCGTTTGGCTTGTGATGTGGTTTATGGAGCCTGGCGAGATCTCTCTTACGTATTTCTTTTCAGATGCCGTTCTTCCGATATTTTTATATTTTTTTTCGCCCATGCTTCTCTGCTGGGGTATCGGCCGCTTCCTCGAGAAAAAATACCCCAAAGTGGTCTACCAGGAACTCAAAGGCCCTCTCTGGGAGCTCAACCGCCGCACCGGCATGGTGACCTTGTTCGAAAATCCGGAAAAAGACGGCCAGTCCGGAGAAATCCGGGCGCAGGCCCCTTTTCATGAATGGGACGGCTACCTGCTGAGCCTGCCGGATCATCAGGGCAATATCTGGTACCGGCTGGTGCTGGTCCACAAGACTCAGGAATGGGCCCTGCCCATGAACCAGCTTCTCGCTGCCACCACCAACCGAGAAGACGTACTGGCCTACTCGGACCTGATTCGCCAGTACATGGACGTGACCAAGTCGCTGCCGGATATTCCCCTGTTCGAAGCCTACCGCCACTTGGACCTCACCACCCGCGCCCAAGACGAGAAGAAGGGTCGAGATCCCTTATACTGGCGAAATATGAACGAAGAAGACTACGACGCCTTCAAGCGTAAAAACCGGACCGATCTGGGCAATCACTCATGGCGTTAGTTCAGCCCCTGCCCAGCTGTAAGAAAACCGGGGTCAGGTCTTGCCTCTTGCTCCCTTACAGCCCGACTGGAAACATTCACAGCCAATCTATTGCCGCTGGTTGATCCCAAGGATAATGCATGAGCGAACCGCAACTGGAAGCTGGGGAACGGCGCACGGCAGCCGATGGTGATCTGCTAGCCTTTAGCCCTAAGCCGGTAAAAACAGATGCCCAGGCAGCGGACTCTACCGACTGGGTCAGGCGCAAGAACGATATCTGGATGGACCTTCAGGGCGGCAACTTGGTATTTGGAGCTGAATTTACATTGATGTTTCTAAGCTTGAGCCTTATGACGATTGGAGTTGGGCTTGTTTTTCACCTAACCACCAACGAAGCGATTAAAGAAGGCCCGCCTATTCGGCTTAATCGCCAGAAACGCGAGATTGCGATACCGCACTGGGTCGGAGGAAGTGAGTTTAAAATGCCGTATTGGGGAGACGATTTCGCCGTGACGGCCTACATAATTTTCCTCGTGGTTGTCGGCGGTTATGGCGGAAATTAAATGGCAGGCCCGTGGGACGGTGAAGGGCCGAATGTTTTTCTAAACGGTGTGCACTGGATTGCAGGTGTCAGTGGTGCGATTCTGATTCCTTATATTGCTGTTGGGTTTTACTTGTCCAAAAAAAGTGAACCTCGTCTGACCTATATCTACCACCCCTGGGAGCAAATCGTCGCTTTCATCCAGAAACAACAGGTGACCACCCCCACAATTCTCGCACAGCAAACCATGCTCACCCTGGCCGTGCCGGACCCTGACAACCCGGACAGTGCCAAAGCGGCAATCTCCATCAACGTCGGCCATGAAACCGTGGGCCTTGCGCAGTGGGAATGCCTGCGTGCGTTCATGGACGAAGGCCCCTCCGCCTGCCCCGACCCACGGGACTACGGTACGCTGGCCGACTACAAGGCAAGCTGCCGTCAGGCCCGGCAAGAGAAGGGCATGGCAGACTGGTTATGGAAAAAGATAGGCGACTGGTTCTTCCAGCGTTATCTGGCCCGCCTGGCCACCGAGCGCCGGGTACGCAAGCTCATCCCCAAAGCCTTACCGGAGCAGCTAAGAGAATGGTCACAACCGCTGCCGGAAAGCGAGTGGGCGCAGCCGTCCGAAGAGCTGAAAGCGCTGAATGCACAATTGACCGCCGCCTATCGCCAGGGACAAGCGTTCAACCAGATGGGGCCAGTCTCGCAATGGCTTTCGGGTGAGCGTGCAAAATCAAGTCATATCATGGCTTAAGGGCATCGACACCCTATTTGACCTGAAGCGCGCACCGCCCAGGAACGGGAATACTGCGTGCAGCATCTGGAACGCGACCTGGCATTCCTACAACGACTGGATGCCGAATAATGGACGACCCGTAGAATGGTGATCTTGCTCCAAGGAGTTCGCTGAGCCACTTTCTTGAGACTGAGAATAGGTCAGATTCAAAGACACTGAAAAGGATTTTCAATCATGTTCCCCCGTAACTTACTGATCGTCGTAGCTTGTTTTCTCTTCGTTGGTTGTCAAAAACCGTTAGTCGCGAACATTCCGATTAAGGATGATCGAATAGACAGACAGGAGGTGGCGTGGGCATTAAATGACTACATGGAGCGACGAGGGCTGACGAAAATTGTCGGTGTGATAAAAAATGATGACACTCTGCGTATTCAGTTTGCCCGAATTTCAGGTGACACTAATCACACCCAAAATGACCTCAAAGAAGCATTAGAAGCTTATGTTTCGATGCCGCGGATTGAACGGCGATTGATCGTTACCTTTCCTCGTGGCCTCAATGGCGCAACGCAGGAGTTAATCGACCGGTTGGACGGAAAAGATCACCTCTCAATGGAGCTGAAGGGAAGGGGACGTCCCGAGCTGTTCGTGACTGGACAAAATGGCAACAGAGTAGTCTGCGCTGCTGAGCTTCAAGTTTCCACGCTGTTACCCAGCTTCAAATCAAATAATTCCCCTCAGGAGAAATTAAGCGAACACCGCCAAACAGTCATGAAGTTGATGGGGCTTAAACAACGCACACCAAAATTGGCCCGTAGAGTCTCGATGGCAGACGGATCTGATATGCCATTTGATCAAGCGAATATCGAATTTGTGACCAAGTACACGGGAACTCGTTACAGTGACGACGGGAAGGTCGATATCCATAAAAGCTACTTCCGTGTCTATCTCGGAATGCTGAGCAATGTCGAATACTCTCAGTCAATGTTTTCGAATCCGAGCGAGGGCCGGAGCTACGCTGCTAGCGATGAAAGTTTCCAGCGCTGCTCTTTAATGGGGGTGAATCTGCCCGAAGACAAAGCAAATTTCCTCAGCGCCCAGGATCGGCCCTTCACCGCTGCGGGGAACATTCGGTTTACCAATTAAGGTCAAATATAAGCTGATTCGCACGATAAGCAGAAAGGCCGCGCCGCCTCATACTGGCGCAACATGAACGAGGAAGACTACGAAGCGTTCAAGCATCAGAACCAGACGGCGTTAAGGCAGGGCCGCAATAATTTGCCGGGGTCAGGCTCCAGCGCCCCTGCATTCTTGATGCTCGTATTCTGGGCCGGGGCCTGCCCATGCCACAGCAATCCCATGTGGGCATGTTGGCCTGAGACAGCTGAAAAAATAGTGATCTGTCCCGTTTCCAGGCAATACGCCAACGTTTCATGGAAGATCAGATGTATAAATTAACCTGATTACGCATAAGCTTCAGCCATCTTTAACAGCCTGTAAGGCATCCCCCTCTGCCAGCCTAGTTGTCCAGTTGGCGATTTTGCCTAAATTCATGTCAGATTGGGCGGTATGAGAGCAGTCATGCCACGTTATTCCGAGGAACGTAAAGCGGCCGTGTTGAAGAAGTTATTACCTCCGCAGAACCGCAGTGTGGTGCAGGTGGCGGCAGAGGAAGGCATATCGGATGTGACTCTGTATAGTTGGTTAAAACAGTGTCGACAACAAGGAGTGCCTGTGCCGGGTTATCGTAATGCAGGAGACGATGGGTCTCCTGAAGCCAAGTTGGCCGTCGTGATCGAAACGGCGTCTATGTCCGAAGCGGAACTGGGTGCGTATTGCCGCCAGAAAGGCCTGTATCCTGAGCAGGTGCAGCGCTGGAAAGAGGCCTGCCTACACGGTACGGGTCTGCAAGAAGGGCAAGAGAAAGCCGCTCAGAAACAGCAGCGAGACGCCCGTAAAACCATCAAAAAGCTGAAGGCGGAAGTTCGCCGTAAAGACCGGGTTCTGGCGGAAACAACTTCTTTGTTGGTGCTGTCAAAAAAGCTCGAAGCCTTGTACGGCGAGGACCCGGACAGCGAGGACAACTGACACCGCTGACCGAACGTACAAGGCTTTTAAACGACTATGACGAAGCTGTTGCCAGTGGCGCGGCCCGCTACAAGGCGGCCGATTTGATGGAGCTGAGCCAGCGCACGTTGAAACGCTGGCGACGCGCTAACGGCACTGTGGCAGAGGATCAGCGCCCGCAAGCGGAGCGCGTTGTGCAGCCACACCAGCTCACTCACGCTGAAGAAGCGGCCATTCTGGATACCTGCAATGAACGGGAGTATCAGAGATTGCCACCGTCCCAGATCGTGCCTCGACTGGCGGATAAAGGACTTTATCTGGCGTCGGAGTCTTCGTTTTACCGAGTGCTCAAAAAGCACCCGCAATTGAATCATCGGGGCCGCATGAAACCACCGCGCAAAGTCCCTGAGCCCACTAGCTTTACGGCCACTGGCCCGAACCAGGTGTGGAGCTGGGACAGTGTGCCGCAGAGGCACCAGAAAATAGATGCAAGGACGCAGACATTTTACTGAGCCATAAGCTCAGCAAGAGATGGTGGTAGGCCCACCGGAGTCGGCTGTCGGAAGCAGGCTCCAAACCAGCCCAAGCTGCATGTATTAAGAGTATTCGTGGTGAGCGTTGGGTCAAAAGGCTGCGAGAAAAAAAGCAGTCAGGTGTGATATTGAGAGGCGAGTGAAAACGAACCCATGATGACGTGTCGAAAACCATATATGACATCAAAATCGAAGGCGTGTCCCATCTTCGAGATTAGCTTGTGGGTGAACTCCGAATGCTGCTCAAGTGGTGTCCGGCATAAAGTGGGCGCGACTCAATATCAGGCTCTTGTTGGGAACTGCGGGAACCCGTCATCGTGATGTTTAAGGGAGAAAGCGCAAGTGGCGACCACCACAAGGCTGAGAGTACCGATGCACGATACTGGGACGGAGCTGCTCGTAGTAGTGACGAAGCTCCTGTAATGGGAGTGGAGCGAAGGGGCAGCATCAAGCAGCCTGTATCTCGGTCTCAACTGCAAGCGCAGGAGGAGGATCGACATCAGGCAAAACCATTCGACATTGATAAATGGTTAATCGTTGAAGCGTACAAACGAGTCAAAAAGAATGCAGGGGCAGCCGGTATTGATCGGCAGTCACTGGAGGACTTTGACCGTGATCGAAAGGATAATCTTTATAAAATCTGGAACCGGATGTCTTCGGGCAGCTATATGCCTCCACCGGTTCGTGCCGTTTCCATCCCGAAGAAATCGGGCGGGGAGCGGGTTCTGGGAATACCAACGGTAGCGGATCGAATCGCCCAAATGGTGGTCAAGCTCCAATTTGAACCCGAGGTCGAGCCTTGCTTTCTTCCAGATTCCTACGGCTATCGCCCAAGAAAATCGGCGATCCAGGCTATAGGCGTCACTCAGAAGAGGTGTTGGCGTTATCCGTGGGTCTTGGAGTTTGATATCCGTGGTCTGTTCGACAACATTCCGCATGAACTCTTGTTGAAAGCTGTCGACAAGCACGCAACCAATCCGCGGGTAAAACTGTACATTCGACGCTGGCTAACGGCACCTTTAATGAGTCCGGAGGGGCGGGCGATTGAGCGCACGAAAGGGACGCCACAGGGTGGTGTGATCAGCCCTGTGCTGGCGAATCTCTTCTTGCACTATACGTTCGACTGCTGGCTGAGCCAGCACTTTCCAACCATTGAGTGGTGTCGGTACGCAGATGATGGGCTGCCTCATTGTAGTACTGAAAAGCAGGCTCACTTCCTGCTACGTAGGCTACGTGAAAGGTTCGGTGAATGTGGGCTTGAGCTGCATCCAGAGAAAACGAAGATTGTTTACTGTAAGGATCACCGTAGAACAGGAAACCACGAACACACATCCTTTGAATTTTTGGGCTATACCTTTATGAAGCGAATGGTCAAAGACAAAACCGGAGAGCTTTTTCTGGGATTTTGTCCGGGCATCAGTCGTCCCTCACTTAAGGCGATTATTCAGAAGGTGCGAGCGTGGAAGATAGGGCGGCGAACGGATCTGTCGATAATGGACATTGCTGACTTTATCAATCCATACCTGCGAGGCTGGTGGAATTACTATGGTTGCTACTATCGGTCATTGATGTACCGAGTATCGCGATATGTGAACCAACGGCTGGTCAGATGGGCTATGCGAAAGTACAAACATCTTCGAGGACGGAAGGTGAAAACGATTGCCACGCTAGAACGACTGGTCAAAGCGCGACCCAATTTGTTTGCGCATTGGTCGCTAGGAATGTCGGGTGCGTTTGCTTGATGGGAGCGGTGTGAGCCGAGAGGTTCACGCACCGTTCTGCGAGAGGCTGAGAGTGAAACTCTCTTGGCCTACTCACCTCAGTTATTGCCCCTCAGAGGTGCGCGGTCAGCACTGGTATCTGTACCTGATCATGGACATCTACAGCCGCAAAATCGTGGCGTGGGAAATCCACGAAGCCGAGTCCGGCGAGCTCGCCAAAAAGCTCATAGATCGAGCTCTGTTGCGCGAGAGATGTTGGCAAAACCCACCGGTGCTGCACTCAGATAATGGCGCGCCGATGACGTCCTACACACTGAAAGCGCGGCTGGCAGAATTGGGTATGTTGATGTCTCACAGCCGACCCAGAGTGAGCAACGATAACCCGTACTCAGAGTCGTTGTTCAAAACGCTGAAGTACTGCCCGAAGTGGCCTGCCAAAGGCTTTAGATCACTAACAACGGTGCGTGAATGGATGCTGTTGTTCGAGCAGGCCTACAACGAGGAGCACTTGCACAGCGGCATCAACTTCGTGACGCCCGCACAACGACACCAAGGTGTTGATGCAGAGTTGCTAGCCAAACGTGAAGCGGTGTATGAACGAGCAAAGAGTCTGAATCCCAGGCGTTGGTCTGGTGACATTCGAAACTGGACAGTCGCCGGAGCCGTATCCCTCAACCCTGGAAAATTGCAGGAAATTGAGCGCAATAAACAGGCTGCTTAAGTGCAGCTATTTGGACAACTGGGTTGCAAATCACCGGGGTCAGCAACGCCAATCGAGAGTCACGATGCCGAGGGCGGGGCGGACAGTCCACGCATTGTCTTCGACGGCAAAGGACAGACGTTAACAACGAGTTGCACGTATTCGTAAATCGTTTCGATGTCAGCTCCTTCAGCTGGAGCAGTAATGCAACTGGGTTCAAGTCAGAACGTGTGGCAGGTGAGTGGAGGGCCCAGCTTGGCCGTCAACGTAGACCTGAATACTGAATCTGAAAAGTTGGATCTTGACCTGAATGCTGTGCGATGTCCTGAGTACAAAAACGAAGCGAGTTCCGGCGGTACTGTATCGCTGTAACCTAATCGCGGCACGATAGAATAACTGGAGTGGTAATGGTTCAGCCTGAAGCGAGCTCGGCGCATGCGCGCAAAGTTGCCCTGAGTATTTTTTTACCATTCGCTGCGGGCTATTTTGTTTCCTACTTGTATCGTGCAATCAATGCGGTCATCGCAGATGAATTGGTGGCCGATGTAGACCTGAGCGCAGATCAGCTTGGACTGCTGACCAGTGCCTACTTCTTGGCATTCGCAGCGGCTCAGCTGCCGGTTGGCATGTTGCTGGATCGTTTTGGTCCCCGGCGGGTTGAGTCAGTGTTGTTACTAGTGGCTGCCTTTGGGGCGGTTGTTTTCTCGCGGGCAGACAGTCTTGCGGCCTTGACGATGGGCCGGTTGCTGATCGGTGTGGGTGTGGCCTGTTGCTTGATGGCGTCGTTTAAGGTGTTCGTCCTTTGGTTTCGGCCAAATCAGCTACCGATGCTGAATGGAAGTCTCTTGGCTTTTGGGGCGTTAGGGGCGCTGACTGCCACAGTACCGGTAGCGTGGGTATTGGAATTTACAAGCTGGAGACGTCTGTTCATGGGGCTGGCAGCGATTACTCTAGTGATATCAGCATTAATTTTTTTTGTAGTACCGGAGGACTCAAAATCGCCGAAGGATACGCATTTTCATGCCCTGATCAATGGGCTGAAACAGGTGTTGTGTGACGGTTTTTTCTGGCGTGTTGCACCGGTAGTCGCCGTGTTTAGTGGTTCGTCGATGGCTATTGCCACGCTTTGGGCTGCCCCGTGGCTGCGCGACATTATGTTGCAAAGCTCTGGGGAGGCGGCGGCTGCGTTGATGTTCATGGCCATAGGTATGGGTACCGGATATCTATGCCTGGGTTTCGCTCTGACGTGGTTACTCAGGCACGGAGTTCGACCGGTACCGGTTATCGCAGTGCTTATGACAATATTTATGTGCATGGTTGCGGCCATGGCAACAGGCTGGCACATACCAGCGTTACATCTGTTCATGGCGGCTATGGGTTTTTTTGGCACCGCGCCCACGACAGTCTATTCGTTGCTGTCCGGCCACTTTGACAGCAACCTAAGCGGCCGAGCCGGTACCGCGCTCAACTTACTGGTGTTCCTGTCAGCCTTTGTTTTTCAGTGGAGTATTGGGATAGTAATCGGTTTTTGGGGTGAGGCGGACGCTGGCGCGTATCAGGTCGAGGGCTATCAGGTTGGGTTTGGCGCGCTGGTTGTCCTGCAAGCCATTATGCTTGCCACACTGGTGTTTAATCGCCGAAAGCTGGCAGATTATAGGATTTGAGCGAGAAGCCTACGTTCATGCCACGTTACATTGAGGAGCAGGGTAGTTTCCGCTGCTCAGGCATATATCCAAAAGAGTGTATGTTTGTATTCAATATTAATTATTTGAAAGTTGATGTGGATCGTAAATTGTAAATATTTATTCTTTGGGTAAGGGGAAGTATGGATTCCCGTCATCTCCGGCGGTTCGTGGTGCTCGCCGAAACATTGAATTTTCGCAGGGCATCAGAAAAGTACCATATGTTCCCAGCCTCCGCTTTCCATATCAACTTAAAAACTGGAATCGGAGGTCGGTGTGGCGCTGTTTACACGCGGAAAGGATGACGTCAAACTGGAGTGGTCAAGCACTTTGTGACAACCCAGTTAAGCTGCTTTCCTCAGTTCAACAGCGGCTGCTTCGTAACCCATCGGGCTGATATAACCCAGCGTAGAGTGCAGTCGTCGACTGTTATAAAACATCACAACGTAATTCAGAATGTCCCGCTGTGACTCCGTGCGCGTCTGGTAGCTTCGCCACTGCACACGTTCCTTTTTTAAGCTCGCAAAAAACTCTCGGCGACCGCGTGTCCCAGCAATCGCCTTTGCGGCTCATGCTACCAACGAAGCCGTTTGCGTACAGCAACCGCCGATAAGCGTTGCTGGCATATTGAGAGCCTCGATCCGAATGGACGATTAAACCGGGTTTCGGTTGCCGCTGCCAGAGGGCCATGGTCAGGGCGTCTGTCACCAGCCTGGCGTTCATTCGCGACCCATGCTCCAACCGACTATCCGTCGACTGAACAAATCGATGAACACCGCCAGATACAGCCAGCCCTCTCGGGTCCAGATGTAAGTGATGTCACCAACGTACGCCTGATCAGGCTCAGCAGCGCTAAAGTCTCGTGCCAGTACGTTGTCGAACACCGGCTGTTTATGGTCGCTGTTGGTGGTTACTTTAAACTTCTTCCGGTACCGGGCTTTAACGTCGGCCTCGCGCATTAGAGACCGCGCCTTTTACCGACCTCCTTCACAGCCTCAATCATCGCCTCGTGCTCCGCATTCGGCAGCCGTTCGCGTTGACGTTGGCAGTACCGATAATAGGCATTGCGACTGACACCCAAGAGCCGACTCATTACGTCGACTGGCCAGGTCTTCTTATGCTGGGTGATGAACGCGTACTTTAATGCGTTTCCTTGGCAAAGAAGACCGTCGCTTTTTTTAGGATGTCTTTCTCCATTTTCAGGCGGCGATTTTCTTCTCGCAACTGGCGAATTTCCAACTGTTCAGCGGTCAGTTTGCCGTTCCCTCTGAAAGCCTGCCCATCGACCGATTCATGCTCTTTTATCCAACGCCCCAGCATGTTTGGGTTGATCTCCAGACTGCGCGCCGCGTGGGCCCTTGAATATCCCTGCTCCAGCACAAGGCTGATGGCGTCCAGCTTAAATTCTTTCCTGATTACTCATATTGATCAGCCACCATTCCACCAGCTTGACCTATACTGGAGTTATGTCCAGTAGAGGAGGCGACGTCATGGCACGCAACCCTATCCAGTTCCAGCCCGGCCTGTCGTTGCCGGCGTTTCTTGAGCAGTACGGCACGGAATCGCAGTGCCAGACCGCCCTCCTCCAACATCGCTGGCCCAAGGGGTTCGTGTGCCCCGACTGTGGCAATGCCACCGGCTGCCGGCTGTCCTGGGGGCTCTACCAGTGTCACCGCTGCCACCATCAAACCTCGCTGACCGCCGGTACCATCTTTCATGCGACACACTTGCCGTTGACCACCTGGTTCCTGGCCATTTATCTGCTGACCCAGCGCAAGAGTGGTATCTCGGCACTACAACTGTCCCGGGAGCTTGGCGTCGCCTACAACACGGCCTGGAAGCTTAAACACAAGCTGCTGCAGGTCATGCACGGGCGCAACCAGGGAGAGAAGCTCTCCGGGCGCATTGAGATTGATGACGCCTACCTGGGCGGTGAACGGCCGGGAAAGCGCGGTCGCGGCGCTGAGCACACGTTCCCGTTTGTGGCGGCCGTACAAACCGATGAGGCGGGCCATCCGCAGCGTGTCCAGCTTCGCTGTGTGAGCGGCTTTACGCTTGCCGAGATACGTCGCTACGCTCAGCAGGCCATTGTGCCTGGCAGCCAGGTCATCAGCGACGGCCTGGGGTGCTTCCGAGCCTTCGATACGTCCACCTACGTACATGAGCGCCATATCACCGGTGGTGGACGTGCCAGCGTGGCGAACCCGGCGTTCAATTGGGTCAACACTGTACTGGGCAACGTCAAGAACGCGATCACCGGGACTTACCATGCCATCCGTGGACAGCATGCACCTCGCTACCTCGCCGAGTTCGAATACCGCTTCAACCGGCGCTACGACCTCAAGGCCATGCTTCCACGATTTCTGACGGTGGCAACCCGGACACCACCGATGCCTTACAGGCTGTTGAAGATGGCTGAAGCTTATGCGTAATCAGGAATTCTTTTGAGTACAGCTTTCTTGTGGTCATGTAGGTTCTCCAGGTTCAGGGTATTATTCCTTAACTGGGCTGGTCACATCCATTCAACCACTTCATTGCGAGCTCTACTCCTCATCGAATGACGGGAGAGAGATCAAACTATGCCGAATAGGCTGACGGCAAGTCCGGGGAATGCAGGCTTCCGAATGGGGGGTGCGGCATAGTTCTGAGTTCGGCATAAACCGCTAAAACCAACAGCCTGGAACCCTCGGCTTATATCCAACATGTTCTGAAGCGGATTGCTGACGCTGACACGCTGGAAAAGTTGGAGCTGCTTCTGCCTTGGAATGCGGAACTGGGACAGGCGTCAAAAAAAGTGTCGCAGTTCGACTGAAGGCAAGTGGGCCGATTTATTGGCGCTTACGAGGCGGCTAATGATGAACCCCCGGTCATTCCGTAACCCGGCCCGTGCTATAGCAGTTACTGATAGTAGGCATCATTAATTCCTAATGGCATTCGGATTCTGGACGTTCTAGCTTAACGTTAAAATTGATGGTCCTAAAACGGGCCCAATGGCGATGGATTGGCTTCTCTTGCCTTTTTCCGAACCAGTAATAAAAACAAAGAAATCAGAGGCTTTTACTATGAAAGCTTGGGCTTGGTCGCAGCCTTCTTGGCTTGGAATATCCTGGTTGGACTTTGGGCTGCAGGTCATAGACCGGCGCGAGCCGCGCAGAGGTCGACAGCCGCACTGCTTCTCCTCGAATGCTCTGTGCGAAGAGCTACCCTGCAAGCTTGGAGCGGCCTCCGTTCCTCGCAGGAGCGCAAACTCTACCGCTGCAGAGGCGAGCGCCTGCGCCCCGCTAGCATTTATCCCGATTATAGCCGGTCACTCAGGCTGCAGAGAGGAAGCGTCGCTGCTCCGAAAGAGGAGTTCGAGCGGATGCTGAAAACCTTTCTCACCCCCGCCTCAGTCATTGCCATTGCGTGGTCCATTTTCCAGATCTACATGGTTTGGGGCATACCCCTGAATCTGATCGTGGCCGTGCCCGTCCACGTGATGTTCGCGGTAGCCTTGACGTTCGTGACTCGCCCCCTGATCCAGGGCTCGGCGGGGACATTCTCGTTTTCCAGGGCGACTGATTACCTCTGTGTTCTTGCTGCTGTTGCCGTCGCGGCCTACTACCTGGTCAACGAAGGGCGGTTAACTACCCGGATTGCCTCGGTCGACCCGTTGACTGTAGCCGACTTCATTGTTGGGACTGTCATCCTCCTGCTGGTAATCGAGGCGACGCGCCGTGCCTTGGGGTTAGGTCTAGTTGTGGTCATACTGCTTTTCCTGGTGTACCAGTTCAGCGGGCCCTACCTGCGCGGTATTCCGGTGCTCGATACCATAGCTCATCGGGGAGAACCGGGCATGAGGTTCTTCGAGAGCTTCCTCGACCTGCAGGTGCTGCAGAGCGGGGGGGTATTCGGCATCCCCAGCGTCGTATCCTACACCCAGGTATTCTACTTCCTGCTGTTCGGTGCGTTCCTGGAGCGTTTCGGGGGAGGCCAGTTGTTCATCGACGTGGCGGTGCTGCTGGTGGGGAAATTCCGGGGTGGCATGGCCAAAGTTTCCATCATTTCATCATCCATGTTTGGCGCGGTTAGCGGTAGCGCAACCGCTAACGCCGCGGTGATGGGCATGTTTACCATTCCGGCTATGAAGCGTTCGGGTATGAAGGGCGAGGAAGCGGCCGCGATAGAGGCGGCGTCTTCCACTGGAGGGCAGCTCATGCCGCCAATCATGGGAGCGGCGGCTTTCTTGATCGCCCAGTTCATGGGAATTTCCTACGCAGAAGTGGCGATAGCAGGCTTGATTCCCGCAATCCTGTTCTACGCAGCGCTCTACTTTGTCGTCGATTTCACTGCCAAGAAAAAAGGCTATCGCGGCATGACTCAGGATGAGATGACAGTGACGTGGGGCAATGTTGCCAAGCGCCTCTATCTTTTTATACCCGTCGTAGTCCTGATCTACCAGATCCTGGCTGGCCGCGCGCTCAGCTCCGCAACGCTTGAATCGATCGTGCTCATCATCGTACTGGCGATACTTTCCAGTTCCGTCGGCGCATTCCGCCGGCACGGTGCTGCCGGCGCCATCTCTGCGGCCAAGGGCGTGCTGGTCGATTCTGTCAGGGCTCTGGACAATGGCGCGCGCGGTGCTGTGGCGGTGGCGATCCCTTGTGCCGGCGCAGGCATCGTCGTCGGTGTCGCATCGATGACCAATCTTGGCCTGACCTTTGGTAGCTTCGTTGCGCTGCTGTCAGGGGGAATGCTGCTGCCCGCGCTACTGATAGTCATGCTGATGGTCATCGTCATGGGTATGGGGATGCCCACCACAGCCGCATACATCATGGGCGCAATCCTGGCGATACCGGCTCTGAGCGAATTCAATGTCTCGCTGCTGTCGGCGCACTTCTTCGTGCTGTATTTCGCCGCGCTATCGATGGTGACCCCTCCCGTAGCGCTGGCCGCGTTCGTGGCGGGAGGTATTGCCGGCGCGAATGTCTGGCAGACCGGCCTCTATGCATTTCGTTACAGTCTGGCGGGATTCCTGGTTGCCTTCGCTTTCGCGTTTAATCCGGCGCTCTTGCTGGAGGGCGAGTGGCAAGACATAGTCCTTGCCGGCGTCACCGCTACTCTCGGCTGTTACGTGTTGGCGGGTAGCGTCGCCGGGTACTTGCGGACACACAACACCCGAGCCGAGACCGTAATGCTCTTCTTTGCAGCCTGTTTGCTCATCGCTCCGATGCTTAAGGCATCCTTGGCTGGGCTCGGGCTATTTGTTCTCGTCTGGCTGTGGCAGGGCCGTAAAACGAAGCTGTCTTATTCTAGCCCAGTGGGGAAAGCCGGCAGTTAAGCTGCCGATTACGATCAAACTTGGATAGGAAACATGAACATGTCTACCACACTGAAAAGCAAAGTCGCCGGCTTGATACTGGGCGTCAGTCTGGCACTGCCTGCGGTTGCCTCCGCTGAGCCGGCTCATCTGTTGTTTGCAGCAGCTCCAACCGGCAGCACCTGGTATGCCTATGCCGGTACACTACACTCGGCAATGCTTGAGGAACTGCCTCCAGGTTCTTCCGTTGCGATTATGAATACACCCATGGCTATCGCGAATACAAAACTGCTGACCGGCGAGCGTGCCGATATTGGCATGATTTTTCCGCCGGTGGCGAACTGGGCAGCTCAAGGTTTTGGTCCGTTTGATAGCAAGGTTGAAAACGTGCGTGGGCTGGTCGGCGGTATGGACCAGTACTATCAGCGTATAACCGTTCAAAAGGACAGCCCAATCAAGTCGCTGGCAGACATCAAGGAACAGAAGCTCCCGGTTCGTATCGGGACCGGACCCCGCGGCAGCCTGAACGAATACATCGCCCGCCTTATCCTGCAATCCTATGGTCTGAGCTATGAAGATATTGAGTCTTTCGGCGGTAATGTTGCCATGAACAGTTTCGGTGTCTTGCGCAACCAGTTCGGTGACAATCAAATAGACATGATCATCGGTATCACCACGCCAGGGCATCCAAACACAGCGCAACTTTCTATCGCCCCAGGACAGCGCTTTCTTAGCCTGAGTGACGAGTCCGTGGCCTACCTCAAGGAATACGGCTTTAGCCCAGCTACCATGCCGGCCAATACGTTCGAGGGCCAGAATGAGCCGGTGGAGGGCGTTGGTTTCCCGACTTCATTGTATGCCAATAAGGCGCTTTCGGAAGAGCTTGCCTATCAGATAACGAAGGGGATCATGGAAAACCGGAAGAGACTGAAGCAGCAGTTCGGTTCGATGGCTAGCTGGAAGGCTGAAGAATCAGCCAAGCAAGAGAACCTGCAAATGCCGTTGCATCCTGGCGCTGAGCGGTACTATCGGGAAGCTGGGATACTCAAATAGCAATAGGGTTGAGAGAGTCTGACATTGATTGAGAAAAACGCAGCCTTGACTGGCGGGCAGGTGATCGTCGAACTGCTCCGTCGAAACGGAATCACGCGAGTGTTCGGTGTTCCCGGGGAGAGCTACCTGCCGGTCCTGGATGCGCTTTGCGACGCCGCGGATGTCGAGTTCGTTAGCTGCCGTCACGAGGGCGGTGCGACCATGATGGCGGAGGCTCATGCCAAGATTACCGGCGGACCGGGCATTGCTCTGGTTACCCGCGGGCCGGGGTCGGCAAATGCTTTTTCAGGACTCCATGTTGCGTATCAGGATTCTACGCCCCTGGTGGTGCTTGTCGGTCAAGTACCAAGAGACGCTGTCGGGCGAGAAGCCTGGCAGGAAGTTCATCCCCAGGCCTGGTTCGGGGGGATAACCAAATGGTCTGCTCAGGTGGAGGACGCCAAGCGTCTGCCCGAACTTCTCAATCGGGCATTCATGACGGCCATGAGTGGTCGACCTGGCCCTGTGGTCCTTTGCCTGCCGGAAGATCTTCTCTACGAGACTCTGCTCTGTCCACCGCTCAAGCCGGCGTTGGCGGTTAGACCTCACCCAAATATTGGGGATGTGGAACGCATGGTGACGTTGCTCCATAAGTCTGAGCGGCCGATTATTATTGTGGGTGGTCCTAACTGGACAGAACAGGCACGTCGCCAGGTCGAGAACTTTGCCCTTGCACACGCGATCCCCGTGGCAGCGGCTTTTCGCCGACAGGACCGTTTTGACAATGCACACCCGAATTATGTCGGCGAGGCGGGTTTGGGCATGGATCCGGCTTTGGCCGAGCGCATTCAGAATGCAGATCTGTTGATTGCGCTGGGTACACGTCTTGGCGATATCGCGACCCGGCATTACACCTTGGTCGAGGTGCCGCGCCCGTTCCAGAGGCTGGTCCATGTGCATGCCGGTGCCGACGAAATCGGGAAAGTCTACCAGCCAGATTTGGGTATCTGCTCGGCGGTCGTGCCATTTGCCGAGGCCCTGGCCTCCCTTGAGCAACATCCGGAAACAAGCCCCTGTCGTGAGGACTGGCTTGCTACGGCAAAGGATGACTACCTCCGGTGGACGGTGCCTACGCGGTTGCCAGGAAAGCTCCAACTCGGTGATATCGTCACGTGGCTAAGCGAAACACTACCCGACGATGCCATCGTTACTAACGGCGCTGGTAATTACACGCTCTGGGTCCAGCGCTTCTTTCGCTACCGCCGCCTTCATTCGCAGCTTGCGCCTACTTCCGGATCAATGGGCTATGGGCTGCCTGCGGCGATTGCAGCGAAGCTGGCTTGTCCCGCCCGTCCGGTCATCTGTTTCGCTGGGGATGGCTGTCTGCTGATGACAGTCCAGGAGCTGGCCACAGCAATCAAGTACGGAGTCAGGATAGTCGTCATTCTCATCAATAACGCGAGCTATGGGTCTATCCGGATGCACCAGGAGCGGACGTACGATCGTAGGTTCGGGACTGATCTGCACAACCCCGACTTTGTCGAATTGGCTCGATCATTCGGAGCCGAAGCGCGATGCGTAAATACAGCTGAGGATTTCAAGGAGTTCTTCCCGATTGCGCTTAATAGTGACAAGTTGACACTAATCGAGTTGAAGTTGGATCCCAGTATTCTAAAGCCATAATACATAGTCGAGCCGAAATCCGCGGGACGTCCTGGCTGGTTCGAGCGCCCGGAAAACAAGATAGATTCCTGTGTTGAACTGTTTCAAAAGACTCTGCATGGAGCCATTACGAGAAGTGATACTTGACATCATTTTTTCCTAATAGTATCGGCTGCTCGCCACGCTTATTCTAAACAATATGGCCACCAGATCACTGGGCGAAGAACCTACCTTGGTCATGAATGCCTGGACGCAACTCCAGGGACCAAAGCCGAAGTAACAATAACTAATCAGAGGTGTTTATGGGTGAAGCTTCTTCTCAATCTGTGCCGTCCGGGCGGGCGCCCGGGCTCCCGCCCGGTGCAGATCTAAGAGGCTGGCTTGACCACCTCCACCGAGAGAAGCGCCTGAGCGTTGTTCGCGCAGGGGTGGCTCTCAAGTTCGGGGTGGCCGCCGTCGCGAATCGCCTGGATGGGCATACGGCCTCGCTCTTCGTTTCACCCAGCGGACATTCAGTCCCCGTGATCTCAGGCCTATTGTCGGATCGGGGCTGGATGGCCGAGGCTATGGGAGTCCAACCGGGACAGGTACTGGAGCGCTTCCTGGATGCATCTCTGAACCCACTGCCTTGTAGTGAAACAACTGAGGCGCTCTGTCAGGAAATCGTGCACACGGATGGGGTGGATTTGGAGTCCCTGTTGCCGATCCCGACCCATAACGAGCACGACAGCGGCCCATACATCACGGCTGGGCTTATGATTACCAGGAACCCGACTACCGGTATACAGAACGTTTCGATTCACCGTCTGCAGGTGACTGGCCCAAATCGCCTGGGCGCGCTTCTGCTCCCCCGTCATGCATTGTCTTTCTACCAGCAGGCAGAAGCCAGCGGTCAGGATCTTGAAGTTGCGATCGTCATCGGCGCCGACCCGCTGACGCTCCTCTCTTCCCAGGCCATTGTTCCGATCGATCATGACGAGTTGGAGATTTCCGGTGCGTTACGGGGGCGGCCTCTCGACGTAGTGCGATGTGTCACCAACCAGTTGTTGGTCCCGGCACAGGCTGAGATCGTTATCGAGGGCCGCCTGTTGGTAAAGGTTCGTGAGATGGAGGGTCCGTTCGGCGAGTTTCCCCAGTACTATGGTGAGCGAGCGGAGCGGCACGTTGTTGAAGTGGATGCTATTACTCATCGTCAGAAGCCCCTGTTCCATACCATCGTGGGAGGCAGCCTGGAGCACCTTCTTCTCGGAGGCATACCCCGGGAGGCCACCTTACTGGCTCACCTTAAGCGCAGCTTTCCAAATGTCCGAGATGTTCATCTTTCCAAGGGGGGCGTATGCAGATACCACCTCTATGTACAAATTGAAAAGAGGGCCGAGGGTGAAGCCAAGAATATCATTTTGGGGGCGTTGGCAGGCCATTATGATGTCAAGCATGTCACTGTGGTCGATAGTGACGTAAATATCCACGACCCGGGCGAGGTTGAGTGGGCCGTTGCGACCCGGTTCCAAGGCGATCGCGACCTGGTAGTGATCAGTGAAACCCAAGCATCCAAGCTTGATCCTTCCACCCGCGATGGTGTGGGGGCAAAGCTGGGGTTCGACGCAACGGTTCCCCTCGACGCTCCGCCCTTCAAATTCTTGCGAATCAGCGTTCCAGGGGAAGCTGACGTGGACCTTGAGCAAGTGCTAAACAACACGGCAGATAGCTGGCGTGAGCAAGTCGGAATTCAATAGGTTTAGGGGATCTGCATGAAGACAGAAATTGAAGCGTTACATCTGATTGGTGGAGAGCGCTATCCATCGGTGGACGATTGTTGGGCAGAGAGTCTGGATCCGTCAAGCGGGGACCGGATCGGGCGCTTCGCTGACGGTGGTGAGAGAGAGGCCCAGGCCGCAATTGAGGCGGCACGACGAGCTTTTCGAGATCCGGTTTGGTCTCACAACCCCCGTCTCCGGCAGCAAGTCCTCTTGGAATGGGCCGCTCGCCTTGAAGAAGATGGGGAAGCTCTGGCTGAATTGCTGACTCGTGAAAATGGCAAGGTCATCTCCCAATCTCGTGGCGAACTTGCTGCGACTGTCTCGGAGCTTAGATATTACGCGGGATTGGCCAGGCACAATCCTGGGCATGTTCTGGAGGTAGCGCCGGGTGAGTTCTCAACCATCCTCCGGGAGCCGGCTGGCGTAGCGGCGTTGATTATCCCCTGGAACGCTCCTGCGACACTGCTGGCGCGCGCCATAGGGCCAGCATTGGCAGCAGGTTGTACGGTCGTCGTCAAGCCGGCGCCCCAGACCCCGTTAATTACTGCAGCTCTTCTCGAGCCGCTGTCGGACCTGGAGGGCCTGCCCAAAGGAGTGGTCAATTTCTTTGCGGAAACTGGGCATGCAGGTGCCCGACATCTGGTCGCAAGTGCTGAAGTTGACGTTTTGTGCTTCACCGGTTCCACCGCAACAGGGCAGAGGATCATGGCCGATGCCGCTCCCACCATGAAAAAACTGTCGCTGGAACTCGGCGGAAAATCATGCGCCTTGGTATTCGAGGATGTTGAGCCGGCAGACATCGCCCCTAAACTCGCCGCTGCTGCGACTATTATTTCCGGTCAGCAATGTACTGCAGCCCGGCGCGTGCTGGTACACGAGAGTCGCTTCGACGATATGAGGAAACAGCTGATGCATGCCCTCCAAGCTGTCAGAGTAGGGTCCGGACTGGACCCCGTCAGCCAGATGGGGCCGCTGATTGACTGGCAATCGCGGGACCGGGTTGCGGAACAAATGAATCGGGCCTATGCCAGCTGCGATGATGTCGTCCTGGAGAGCACCTTACCCAAAGGCAAACTTGAAAAGGGCGCCTACCTGACTCCGGGGCTTATTACGCACGGCGACGACAACGCTTTCTTTTGCCAGGAAGAGATATTCGGCCCCCTTCTGGTGCTGGAGCGCTTCTCCACCGAAGCCGAAGCGATCAGTAAAGCGAACAATACCCGCTTTGGGTTATCTGCCAGTGTCTGGACAGAAAAGGACGGTCGTGGGCTGCGGGTAGCCCGGGCCCTAGCTAATGGAACCGTCTGGTTGAATGACCATAACAAGCTGTTCGCTGAAGCCGAGACGGGTGGCTACCGGCAGAGCGGCATCGGTCGACTCCACGGCTATGACGCCCTGAATGACTTCACCGAGCTTAAACACGTCTATCAGAACTGTGGAGTGGCTAAGTAGTGCTCTTGAGGAAAGGCTAGCGCTGTCCGAACAGCGTTCATGAATCTACTAGAAAAAAGAGACTGGCAATGAACAACAAACAAAAAACATACCGCCAAGAATACCGTGATTCTACTCCCCGCTGGTACCGCGGTGAACTGCATCTCGGCTTCACCCTCATATTCACCTTCGGAGCCATATTCTACTGTTGGCGTCAATTACAGAGCCCCACCGCCTGGGAATGGATGCTGCTCATCCCGATGTTTCTTTTCGGAAACTATATCGAGTGGGCGGCCCATCGCTACATTCTGCATCGGCCCGTCAAGGGACTGCGCACGGTTTATCAGCGCCATGTAAATTCCCATCATCGGTTTTTTACCCATGATGATCTGTCCTTCGAGGACCAGAAGGATTGGCGGGCGCTACTGTTTCCTCCATTCGCTCCAGTCATGTTTGTGCTGAGCGCTGTACCGGTAGCACTAATACTGGGAGCTGTATGGTCGGCCAATGCGGGCTATATGGTGGTTATCTTCATGGCAAGTTATTACCTCATGTATGAGGGGCTTCATACGCTATCTCACGTGGAGAACAGTAAATTCCTCGATAACCTGCCCTTGATTAATACGGTCAGAAGAATGCACGTCATCCACCATCATCCTGGCCTGATGCAGCACAGGAACTTCAATCTCACCTTTCCTATATGCGATGTGATTTTTGGAACAAGCGACCTGGAACACGGATTCTGGCGAACCATGTTCAATGGAGCCAAACACCATGGCATGCGCCCAGCCGACCGCAATCGGTACGAGAACTTCTACAAGGGCAGGGGTGCACGTGACCCATGGCCGCCCCAGGAAGACCACGAAGAATAAGCGGACCGGAAAGAAATTACTAAAGAACAACAACATACTGTTCGAAAAAGTGAGGATCCACATGATTTTAAGAACAAGAATAATCGGTACGCTGCTTGCGGCCATAACCCTTGCCTTTAGCTCGATTGCAAGCGCGAAAGAAATGCGGCTTGGGCTTATAGTACCTATCTCTCACGCTTGGTCGGTCGCCGCGAAAGCCATGGGGGAGGAGTTGAAAGAGCGCTCGGACGGTAAATTCAGTGTCTCGATTTTCCCCTCAGGCCAGCTCGGAAGCGAGGCCCAGATGATGCAGCAACTGCAAACGGGTGCCTTGGACATGGCCTTCTTGACTGCGGCCGAGCTTACGAATCATGTGACTGATATGGGCGCGTTATTCGCCCCCTATTTGGTTGGCGATGTCGAAGAGGCCGGTAAGCTGCTAAACGGTCCGACGGCACAAAGACTGTTGGACAGGCTTCCAAGAAAGACCGGGACTGTCGGTCTGGGCTATGGGATAGCTGCAATGCGCCTGATGCTAACCACATTTCCAGCGGATAGCGTCGAGTCCCTTGATGGCCGCAAGATACGGGTGACTCCATTCGCTCCCGTCCAAGACTTCTATCAGATCCTGGGCGCTGCCCCGACACCTATGCCCCTGCCTGCGGTTTACGATGCTTTGGCGAATGGCCAGGTAGATGGGATAGATGCAGACCTGGAGTTGGTCTGGAAATTAAAGCTCTACGAGCGCGGTGACACCCTGTTGTATTCCAGGCACATGATGTTCCCGGTAGTGGGGTTGATCTCGGGCCGGCTCTGGGCTCAGTTGGGCGAGGCGGACCGGGCCCTGATTGCGGAAGTAGCTAAAAAACATCTTAACAACCTGTTTGGCCAGTATTCCGAGATCGAAGCTCGGATGCTCAAGAACCTCCAGGGGACCGAACTGAATGTGGTGGAGGTCGGCCCCGAGTTTTTTGAAGGGAAGCTGGAGCAGTGGGACAAGACCTGGTCTCAGAAGAGTTCAATTCTCAAAGATCTGCGCAAGGAAGCCGCCGAACTCGAATAGCTGAGTTCGTCTATGGGCGCAACAGGCTCACTCCGCCTGTCGTGCCTGTCTGTTGGTATTCGGATGTCTCCAAGGGGGCTCTATGATCCGTCCAATCCTAGCTCTGAGCGAAGTAGTGGCCCGGTGTGAGCGGGGGGTACTGCGGATGTTGGTACTTGTCATTCCTGTAATGGTTCTGGTCAATGTGGCTGGGCGCGCGCTGGGGGCTCCGGTCTTGTGGCTCGATGAACTGGCCGTGCTGTTTATGGTCTGGTTGGCCATGATCGGCCTTTCACTGACTCTGAAAACTCGCGATGCGGTCTCGGTCACTCTGGTGCAGAATGCGTTACCTCCGGGCGCCCGCCGGGTGCTTCGCTGTATCAGCGATCTGTTTGTCCTTGCGTTCACAATCGCGTTCCTCGTGCTCTGCTACCTGTGGTTTGACCCTGTCCTGCTGGTCAGTACTGGCTTTGATATCGAGCAGTTTGCAGCCAAATCCTTCAACTTCATCTATGACTCGCCTACCGCGACCCTTGGGGCCCCCAAAGTCTGGTTCTGGTTGATCTTGCCGATCACGGCTCTGACCAGCAGTGTTCATGCCTTGGCGAATCTCCTGCAAACGCTGACAGTGCCGGCATCGGAGCCAATAGGCCATGTAATCACTGAAACGGGAGTTTGAGACCATGGTTGCTACCAGCTTTCTCACATTGCTTTTCATAGGCTTGCCAATTGCACTTGTCCTTGCGATCACGGCCATGATCTACATTTATCTAAGCGGCAACAGCGTTCTTTTCCTCTCCTATCCCCAGCAGTTCTTCGGTGGGCTAGAGAACTACGGGCTGCTAGCGATTCCGCTTTTCATGCTGGTGGGGGAGCTAATGAACGAGGGAGGAATTACCCGGCGCCTGGTTTCATTTGCATCGGTCTTCCTCGGATCGGTGCGTGGCGGCCTTGCCTATATCAATATCATCGCCAACATGATGATGGCGTCGATTGTAGGCTCGGCAAATGCCCAGGTGGCGGTGATGGGGCAGGTGATGGTGCCCGAGATGCATAGGCAGGGGTATGATCGAGGTTTCGCAACAGCGACCACCGCGGCCGGAGCCCTGCTGGCTCCAGTGATTCCGCCGTCCATGCTCTTTATCATATTTGGCGTGTTGGCCCAGATCTCCATAGGCGATCTCTTCCTGGCCGGTGTTGTCCCTGGGCTGATGATGGCAGCCAGCTTCATCATTATTATCGCCCTTCTCGGCCTACGCTATCAGTATCCTGCCAGCGCGCGCCTGACCCGGGCACAGAAGATGAAAAACATCCTTGCCGGCATGCCCTCGCTCAGCGTACCAGTAGTGATGATCGGCGGCATACTTGGCGGCTTCACAACCCCGACCGAG
This sequence comes from Marinobacter sp. M1C, assembly GCF_023314135.1. Lineage (NCBI taxonomy): Bacteria > Pseudomonadati > Pseudomonadota > Gammaproteobacteria > Pseudomonadales > Marinobacteraceae > Marinobacter > Marinobacter sp. M1C. The sequence goes on along the minus strand of NZ_CP092289.1, from coordinate 2,936,872 downwards.
TCCGCGGCCGTAGGCGCAGCCATGGCGGCAGTCGTGGGCCGATTTGCCCACAAGGAAATGAAATTTGAACGCATGGGCGGCATGCTCCTGCGTGTCGGTATAAATACTGGCGTGGTCCTGGCCATGGTGGCGGCGGCCGCGGTGTTTGGCTGGGTTATCGTCTACGAGATGATACCCCAGCAATTGAGTGACCTCATATTGGGTATGACCTCTGACCCGTTCGTCTACCTGCTACTAGTGATGGGATTGCTTCTGCTGGTGGGTATGGTAATCGATGGCATTGCAGCATTGATTCTGTTGGTACCCATATTGCTGCCTGTAGCTGAGAGCGTCTATGGCATCAACCCCTATCACTTGGGGGTCCTTATGTGTATCAACCTGACCCTGGGCCTTTTTACTCCCCCTGTCGGTGCCGCGCTCTTTGTGGCATCCCGTGTAACCGGGTGCACCCCCGGTCAGATTTTTCGACCACTATCGCCCTTCTTGCTGTCAACCATACTGATTATGGTGCTGATCGCTTGGCAGCCTGAACTGGCAACGTGGCTCGTTTCCGATTAGATCTGAGTTATCTGTAACCTGACCCGGGCCTTTTGCCCAGGCGTTAACCAGGAGATAGTCTTGTGAGTCGAATGAAAGATAAAGTGGTGATTATTACCGGCGCCGCCCAAGGAATAGGTGCGACTTATGCCAAGGCACTGGCGGCGGAAGGAGCCAGTATCGTTGTTGCCGACATCCTGGATGGGGCGGAAGTCGTACGCGAGATCGAAGGGCGCGGCGGCAGGGCCCTGTCGGTCACCACGGACGTTGCCGACGAGGCTTCTGCATCGGCCATGGCAGCCGCCGCGGTTGAATGCTTTGGACGTATTGATGTGTTGGTGAATAATGCCGCGATCTATGCATCGCTAGACCTTAAACCATTCGAGGAAATAGATGTCCTCGAATGGGATAAAGTAATGGGTGTGAATGTCCGCGGACCCTTCGTGTGTGCCAAAGCGGTTGTGCCGTACATGAAGTGCAATGGGTATGGTCGTATAGTCAATATCTCTTCCGGCACCCCGTTCAAGGGAATGCCCAACCTTCTCCACTACGTTACCTCCAAGGGGGCCATCCTGGCGTTGACTCGAGCCCTGGCTAGAGAGCTTGGTGACCACGGCATCTGCGTCAATACGCTGGCACCGGGCCTGGTCCTGAGCGAAGGAGTCATCAAGAACAAGGAACTTCGTGATAAACTGACCGGTCCGGTCATTGCCAGTAGGGCCATTAAACGTGACCAGATGCCTGAAGACCTGATAGCACCGCTGCTGTTTCTTGTTTCCGACGATAGTGCATTCATGACCGGAGAGACAGTGGTCGTCGATGGCGGCTCGGTTATGCACTGACAGCGGTATTTCATGTCTGAAGAACGCTGCTCGGATAAGCAAGGCGGGCGGCGAACAGACGGACTGATACGGAGCACATGCTGGAGGTTATAGGTACGATGGTCCCAAAGCGGGTATAACTGATGGCTCAGCAACAGCAAGCAGGGATACTCATGGAACTCAGACAGCTGAAGTACTTTATATGTCTGTATGAAGAAGGCTCCGCGACTCGTGCAGCGCAGCGTCTAAATATCGTCCAGCCGGCTCTCAGCAGCCAGATAACCAAACTCGAAAAAGAGTTCGGCCAAGTGCTCTTCGATCGAACGCCCAAGGGAATGACGCCGACGCCTGCCGGCAGGCAAGCGTACCGGACTTTCCAGCCCCTGGTTCGAAAGCTGTTCGAGGCCCGCCACGGCATGGCCAACCTGGCCGGGGAAATCACCGGCCGGGTGGCTGTCGGCCTGATTGCCTCCGCCACCACAACGGCCTTGTGGGATGTACTGCAGTTTTTCACGAAAAGCCATCCCGAGGTCGAAATCTACGCCACCACTGGATATACTCAGGATCTGATCGACAGTGTCCTCAATGGTGAGCTGGATTTTGCCGTCATCAACCAGAACCAACGCATCGAGTCGCTGATCAGCACGCCTGTGGTAGATGAAGCGCTGCTCGTGACAACGGGGGCTGATAGCCAGGTTTTGGACGTCGGGCCGGTAGCGTTCGAGGAGCTGATGAGCATGAAGCTTATCCTGCCCTCAAGGCGCCACGGCCTACGAACGCTCATAGACCAGGTCTTTGCCGGCCAGGGCCTCGCCTTGGAGCCGCATATCGAAGTCGACGACCTGTCCTCGATCGAGGAACTCGTGAGGCGCAGCGACTGGGTCTCCATCCTTCCGGTGATAACGGTCTATGATGGCCTGCGGGCTAGGGAGCTTCGCGTGCGTCCCCTACAGCCGCCTGGCCTTACTCGCTACGTAGTGTGCGTGCACTCACACAGTTGTCCCTTGAGCCCCGCCGCATGTCTCTTCGTAGAGAGCATCAGGAGTAATATGCAGGCCAAGGTCGAGGCGACCGAGGCCTACAAGGGGCTCTGACGCCGAGCTATAGGCTCAGCTTTTAAAAAAGAGAATGGTATGAATGTATTACAGGTAGATACCCCCCAGCGGCTGGTCGTGGGAATCTCTGGCGCGTCGGGCGTCGTCTACGGTATCAGGCTGTTGGAGCTGCTCCAACATACCCCGATCGAGACGCATCTGGTCATCACCGACTCGGCCGCCGTGACTCTGGCGTACGAAACCGATCACAAGGTCGCCTACGTAAAGTCGCTGGCAACCACTTGCTACGCCAACAAAGATATCGGGGCAGCCATCTCGAGTGGGTCCTTCCGAACCATGGGCATGGTAATCGCGCCTTGTTCGATACGCACCATGTCTGCAATCGCCACTGGCACTACGTCATCCTTGTTGGACAGGGCAGCGGATGTCATTTTGAAGGAACGCCGCCGGCTGGTCCTGATGGTCCGCGAGACGCCTCTGCATACTAACCATTTACGCAACATGACCGCGCTATCTGAAGTCGGCGCTATTATCGCCCCGCCGGTGCCTGCCTTTTATGCCAGGCCGGAATCCTTGAGCGATATGGTGGACCATAGCCTGGGCCGGGTACTGGATCTCTTTGGCATCGAGCTTGGCGTCGTCCGCCGCTGGAGAGAAAAGTAGCAGTCACTGACCCCTACAAATCGTTCGTCGGGCCCACTTAAGGGGGCAGCGAACTATCTGCCTCAGAGCAGAAATGGTTCGGATGTGGCCTCTTCAATTCCAGGAGCCTGTGGCCTTGGGCCCGGTAGGCCTGCGGTATCTCGGCGAGAATCGAAATCGCTATCTCGATCGGCGTCTTGGCGTTGATATCGATGCGCACGGGTGCATGGATACGGCTCGCTTCCCCATTGATACCTATCTCTCCCAAGCGGACGAGCCGATCGGCATGAGCCTGGCGACTGCCTAGCGCGCCCAGATGAAACACTCCGTCCCGAACAATGCCGCTAATACTCCGGGTTCCCAGTCGTGTTCGTGGAAAAGCAGTACTGCTGCGGTTAGTATCTGAATTCAGGATCTCAATGTCCATTCCTAGTGGCCATAAGGCGCCAAATCGGTCTGCGGGCCTTCGGTACCCTGACCGTTGAGGAAAACCTGATGTTGGGCGCCTATACCCGCCCGAAAGCGGAAGCACTGGAAACCCGCAAACAGGTGTACAAGTTGTATTCGAGGCTTCTGGAACGCCGCTTGCGGTTCTCCGGGGCGTTCTCAGGTGGTGAACAGCAGATGCTGGCGATGGGGCGCGCCCTGATGGCTAAACCTCGGTTGCTGCTGCTTGATGAGCTCAGTCTCGGACTGGCCCCCATCATCGTGAAGAACATCTTCAGTGCCCTGGCCGATATTCGTAGATTCGGGGTGACCATACTGGTGGTGGAACAAAACGCTCGCATGGCGCTCAAACTGGCTGACCGGCGCTATGTACTCGAAGTTGGCAAGATCGTCCATGCCGATACTGCAAACGCGCTGATGGTCTCGTCAGAGGTTCAGGAAGCGTACCTGGGCAAAGCCTGGAGCCCACTGATAGTTCAACCCAAGGGAAGCCCCCCCCGGGGGCCTTCCCTTTGAAAGATACCAATATGGTCCGATTATGCGGCCATAGCACTATCGGTCAATCGCCTAAGTCACCCCAGAGGCTTTTACTCTGCATGGCTTGCACGCTTTACGTCAGCCAAGCCTACCCCAACTCAATACGTCACGAAGCGGCCAAGATCAAATTTCAAGATGGGTAAACGTCGATTGTGCGCTGGTATTGGCTGGGTGCAGCACCGATATGGCGGCGAAAGAATCGGGTGAAATGCCCTTGACTGGAAAAACCCAGGTTATCCGAAAGATTGCCCAAGGTGCAGGACCGGTGCTCGGATAGCCACTGAAAGGCAGTCTGCATCTTGCCGATATTGGCAAACATTTGCGGAGTCATACTTGTATTTTTTTTGAACAGCGCGAAAAACTGCGCTCTCGACAACCCGCATTCCCTCGCGATCATGCCTATATCCAAATCGCCTTCCGGGTGCCCAAAAATCAACTCCTTGGCCTTTCGGATGCGGGCATCATGGCAGTTAGGTGTCTCCCACACCCGTAATTTGGACAGGTGACGCCAGTCAGAGTGTTTCTCGCTAATGCTGATCATTAAATCGAATAGCAGATCTTCCAGTCTGCTATGAGCAATCGTTCCAAAAGAAAGCATTTCCGATATCAGTGAATCAGCCTTACGGCGCAAGACCGGAGACAGCTCAATGCAGGGATTCAGGAAAAAATCGGGACGACCACTGAACGCGAGCGTGTAGTGAAGTGCCGCAAGCCAGTCAGGGTTAATGTACAAGGCCAGGATCAATGTGTCGTTTGCACCAGGCTTATGCACGTATGAATGAGGCTCCAAGGCATTAATGAGCACAGCTGTTTTATCGGTCAACGGCTGTTGTCGATTACGAACCGAGAAAAACGTATCTCCTCCGGACGCTTTGAGCAATACATGACACTCGGAATGGGCATGCGCAACCAGCGATTGATCCATCCCTAGCAGCGCAATCCGCCCGAACGCCCCATGAAAAATTCGGTGAGCAACTGACATAACAATCACATCTCTCGTATGCGAAGGTTATGACGATAACACGTCTTTTTTTCCCGTTCTACCTGTGTTAGTGCCAGCGCGCTACGTTGTAAAAGAGCGTTAGCGTGGCAAAACGGTAACGCTAGGAGAGCATGGCCGCATTGCTGCGGCCCGCACTATCATTCGTCAGATTTGACGCCAGTGGCTTCCGTTGGCTTTTCGGATAGCAGAAGTGAGATCACTATGCCGAATACTAACGCCCAGAAAGGTGAGCTAATCCCAAACAAGCTAATACCGCTCATGGCAACAAGCAGCGCAACCATTGCCCCGATCTGGTGCCCCAGTGGCTTGGAAAACGCCTGCTGAAAGGCCGCCACCAATACACCAATCATGGCCAGGCCAGCGACGGTTCCGATCAGCGCTTTCGGCAGTGCGAGAATAAAGGGTACAGCTGCACCGGCAAATAAGCCGAATGCACAGAACAAGATTCCGTTGACGACGGTGGCCCCATAACGTTGACTGCGATCATCACCCGCCTGCTCGGACGAGCAAATTGCGGTCATCGGGCCGGCAATGTTGGCATTATGGCCACCCAGAAACCCCGTCACCATGCCGCCGATACCACTAATGGTCGTCATCGCATTAACGGGCGGGGCATAGCGTTCAGCCATCAATACGCAAATAGCCTGGGCGTTTTCTGCGCCCAATACCAGTGCCGCCAACGGTATAGAGATGGCCAGAAAGCCATTTAGCGTAAAGGTTGGCGTTGTCAGTTCGGGAAACACAAAGGCGATATTCACCGCAGCGGGTTCCACGGAACCGGTCATCAGTGCGACGACAAACCCAACCAGGGCTGCCGCCAGCACTTGGCGGTATTGCTTTAGTAAAGCGGGCCGAGAGAAAGAATGTCAGGGCAACACTACCTGCGATCCACGGCATAGCTTCTACCGCCTGCACCGCCCCAATACCGAAACGTATCAGTGCGCCGGCGATCATCGCCATCACGATGGGCATTGGCAGCCAGTTCATGATCCGCCCCACCACGCCACTCAGTCCCAACACCAGGACAATCGCACCACTCATGATGAATGCGCCGACGGCTTCCGTAAATGGAATGGTCGCCAGGGCACCTATCATGATGGCTGCTCCCGGGATGGAGTAGGCCCCGGTAATTGGCTGACGATAGCGTAGCGCCATGATTAAACTGATCAAACCACCGATGAAATAGATACCAAACAACCAGGCAACGGTCTGACCGTCGCTGAGATGGCCCGCCTCAGCGGCACTTATAACGATCAGTGCCGCCCCCGAGCATCCAAATAGCGCGGCAACTACGCCCGCACTGACGGACTTGACGTTCAGCGATTGAGTCAGGCTTGTAAACCATGGCGTCTCCGGGTGAGACGATGGTGCGTCGCCCGTATTATTCAGTGTGTGATTTGGCATGCTTTGTCTCTCATTATTGTTGGATGTCAGACGTTGATAGCGCTATTACTGTCCCCGGAATTCGGGCTTGCGCCGGGAGTGGAACGCCTCCACACCTTCGCGGAAGTCGTCGGACGAACGCAGACGGCTGTAGCAGTGACCTTCCATCTCAATGGCTACAGACAGAGTCGCGTCCTCGTTATCATTGATCATTCGCTTCGCAGTACGCTGAGCCAGTGGTGAGAAGGTGCGCAGCTCATCCACCAAGGCCTGGGTTGCGACTTCAAGTTGGTCGTCTGCAACGCATTCAGTCACAAATCCCCAGTCAAGTGCTTGCTTCCCGCTGATACGTGCAGCCCGCATAACCATGTGCTTGGTTCGAGTAATGCCAATGGTTTTTTGCAATCGCGCCGAGCCACCGGAACCCGGAATTTGGCCCAACCGCTGTTCAGGCAAGGCGTAGAGTGTAGATTCAGAGGCAATTCGAAAATCACATGCCAACGACAATTCGAAACCTACACCAAAGGTGTAACCCCGGTTGGCAGCAATGACCGGTTTTGAGCAGCGAGCCGGCGCGGCAACATTGTCGGCCAGCTTTGACACATGCTCCGGAGATGCCTCGAGAAAGCCCCTGATATTGCCCCCGCTGGAAAAGTGTTCGCCCTCGCTGCGCAAGACGATGACGCGTACATCATCAAGCTGATCTAACGCCTCAAACACTTGCCTTAGCTCATCGCGCTGGGCCATTTCAATGACATTCAGCGGAGGACGATTGAGAATGATATCCGCACGCTCAGCTTGCGGATCGATCTGCACGTCAAAGCCGTCAAACTCGGAAGCGAGGAAATCCACCAGTTCTTTATTTTTACTGTTCATGACATGTTCCTGATTTGTTACCTGAGCTCTGATTAAGGCTTCGCAGGTGATGATGTTTGATCCCGGAGCACTCGGCGCAATACCTTACCGATCGGGGATTTTGGAATCTCGTTGATAAACACGTAGCGCCGAGGTCTTTTGAACCGGGTCAGGCCACCGTCAATGCAGTACCGGTCAAGCTCCTTTTCCTCCAATGTCTCGCGACACTTTACAAAAGCAGTTACCACGCTCCCCCACCGCTCGTCAGGCGTTCCAACCACGACCACTTCTTCGATCTGGGGGTGCAGAGAAAGCACATCCTCAATCTCTGCAGGGCTGACGTTTTCACCCCCCGTAATAATCAGGTCGTCAACACGACCGGTGACAAAAAGATCGCCATCTGCGTCGAAATACCCGGTATCGCTGGTAAAATACCAACCATCCCTGATCGACTTCTGATCTGCATCCGGCCGCTGCCAATAGCCCTGAAAGGCTTCATCACCCTCCATATCCGCGATAATTTCGCCTTCTTTCCCCACCGGCATGATGGCATCGGGCATGCCAGCGCCCGCCTTGACGACACGAATACGTTGATTGAGCGAGGCGCGGCCAGAGGAACCGGGCTTGCGACTGGCGTTCTGATTAATGGTGAAGGTATATATTTCAGAACTGCCGTAATGGTTGACGAATAAAGCGGGCTTGAATGCGGCTTCAACACGGCCGATAAGTCCGGCGCTCATGGGTGCCCCGGCATAGCCCAGCTTGTCGACACTCTTGACGCGCTCAGGCAGAAAGCCCGGGTGCTCCATCAGCATGTGATAAAGAGTGGGGACCAGATAAAGATTGGTTACTTGCTCAGTTTTTATGACTTCCAGCGTTACCTCGGGATCAAATTTCGGAACGCAAACGAACTTACCATCGATCAACGCCATGGCGAGCAATGAGCGCACCCCCATGGTGTGGTATAGTGGCATGACCCCAAGCGTGCACTCGTCATGGCCATAAAGATTTTGCGCGACGTGGGCCAAAGCCGCTGCTCGCTCAGCACGGTGCAGACGGGGAACTCCTTTGGGTTTGCCACTAGTTCCCGAGGTGTACAACATCAGGGATAGATCCTCGGGGGTTGCTCGCAGAACTGTCTCCCCGTCTCCACCCAACAGCGTGTCAAAATCGTGAGCGGCAGCACTACCCACCTCACCCACCGCAATATGAGTCATCGCCTGGGCCTCGGCACAATTGTCCACCGCCTCCCCTGCTGAGCCGTCATACACCAACACCCTGGCGCCCGAATCCTGAATAAAAAATGCCAGATCCTGGGCAGTCGAACGCCAGTTGACGGGGGTAATGATGATCCCCGCAAACTGGCAGGCCCAATGCAGCGTGGCCATCTGCCAACGATTCTGCATAACCACCAGGAGGCGATCCCCTTTGCGCAGCCCAAAGCCCTCCAGTGCCCGGGCGACGCTCTGGATATCCTCAAACCAGGTATCGTAACGTTTATGTATATCGCCATCGGCTATCGCAATCGCCCATGGGCGACGCTCAACCGCGGCCAGAAAGCTACGGCCAAGATCAAACATTATTGTTCTCCTTATTGATGTCAGTTTGGCGTGAGATACCAGAATTCCGCTCTTCCGCTACCTCGAGAATTGCATTCACGATGCCCGTATAGCCCGTGCACCGGCACAAATGACCAGACAGCATTTCGCGCACTTCGGGTTCTGTGGGGCTCGTACTTTTAGCCAGAAATTCCATACTCGACATCAGGATTCCAGATGTGCAAAACCCGCATTGCAGAGCGTGGTGTTTGCGAAAAGCTTTTTGCAAATCGTTCAGCTCATCACCGGCCGCTAGCGATTCAACGGTTTCCAGTTGTTTACCGTCAGCCTGTACCGCGAGCATAAGACAGGACCGACTGGCCCGGCCGTTCACAAGCACCGTGCAGGCACCGCACACACCATGCTCACAACCCACATGAGTACCGGTCGCACCAAGATCGTGACGCAAAAAATCGCAGAGCTGCATGCGGGGTTCGGCGTAGCCACTTCGCTCGCGACCATTAAGCGTCAACGTCACGCGGTATCGAGTATCAGCTTTGGATTGCATGGATGGGGCCCTCTTCTGTCGCCGAACGATCGTTGATCATTACGGAACCAAGTTCACGGATTAAATGTCGGCGATAAATCGCCGACGCATGAGCGTCGTCCTGAGCATCCAGCGACCAGGCAAACTCATTCAGTTCGGCATTAAGCCTCTCGCCCTTGGACAGGGTGCGTACAACCGGTCGATCAGCGACGCCACCAATCCCGAGATCCACCTGCTGATCGGCAATAACCGCCGCCAGCGCCACAATTGCAAAGTCACCATGGCGCATTGACACTTCGCGAAAACAATAACGGCTGCCGGGCTTTTTGAGCGGAAAACGAACCTCGGTCACCAACTCGTCGGGACGCCGTGCAGTGGTCAGGACCCCCTGGAAAAAGTCCGCGGCAGGCACCCGCCGGGTCTTGCCCCGATGTGCTTCAAGCACGACCTCACCGCCCAGCGTCAGCAGACACAGCGGCAGTTCAGCACTGGGATCCGCATGGGCAATCGAGCCACAGACCGTGCCACGATTGCGGGTCTGTGCATGCCCAATCCAGGGCATCGCCAGAGCCAGCAGGGGCACTTCGTCCACGAGCGTTGGCCGCTCCAGTAGTTCCGCCTGAATAATGCCCGCGCCCACCGCGAGGTAATCATCCCGGCGTTCGATGTAGTGCAAGTCCTCTATAGCCGAAACATCAATCAGCACTTTTGGCTGCGCTAACCGCATATTCAGCACCGCCATAAGCGACTGGCCACCAGCAAGCAGCCGGGCCTCATCACCGTATTTTTTTAGCAGTTCACAGGCTTCGCGACGTGTGTTCGGACGGGCGTAGTCAAACGGGGCAGGCTTCATGACTGACCTCCCTTGCTTTTAAGCAAGCTTTTGAGATAGTCCCACAGGCGATGCAGCAGCTTGAAGCGAGACGGGCCACCCCCCATTCGAACGGAAAGCCGTGAGAAGATCTGTCCGATAATCATTTTCGATGCACTTTGCAGCATGCGCCCACCCACCGAGGCAATTTTGCCCCCGACCGTGGCTTCATAGTCATACTCCAGCCGAGTCTTATCGCCCGCTATTGCCGTGAGAACAATCGTCGCTGTCGCCTCGGCCGAACCCATTGAGCTGGTACCTGAGCCGGACAATCGCAGGCTGTTGGGGGGGACAAGATCAGAAAGCGAAACCTGTGCGGCAAAGCGGGCCCGGATCATGCCAACGCCCACTGTTACATCCGCGCGATAGCAGTTTTCTCCGGCCAGCTCCAGGGTATGGCAACCCGGAATAATGGCTGCCAGGGTGGCGGGATCCAGGAGGGTGTCGAAAACGTCCTGGGGTTTACCGGGAAGGTCGACCGAGTCATGAGCCATGAGTTTGGAGCCAGCACCTGAGGACCTGGCGTCGGCCTGACCAACGCCTTCTGGCCGGGGCGGCTCATCAATTCCCATCAAGGTTCGCACCTTTGACGGTGTCAGCGGCAACTCAATCTCTTTCTCGCCGAGAGCATCAGCAACCGCATTGGCAATACACACCGGTGTGCTCATATTATTGCCCTCACCAACTCCTTTGGCGCCTAAAGGCGTGAAAGGGGAAGGCGTTTCCATATGCAAAATGACCGGTTCCGGAACCTCCATGCTGGTGGGAATAAGATAGTCAGCAAGGGTGCCGGATATGAAGCTGCCATCCTCGCCATAACTGAATTCTTCCATCAATGCCGCTCCCAATGCCTGGGCAAACCCCCCGCGGATCTGACCATCGACCAGTTGCGGGTTGAGCATACGACCGGCATCGTGCAACGTGACGTAGCGATCAATGCGGACGGCCCCGGTGATTTTGTCGATTTCAACGCCGCAATAATCAAAGATGAAGCCGTAACAGAGTGAACTGTTGATCAGCTCATCATCTTTAGGTGCGGCAAGCTCCTCTGGAGTCCAGAAGGCCGTTTCCCGCAGCCCACCTGATTCACTGTCGGGCAATGTCGCCGGTGCCCAATGAGCGGCACCGGCAATACGGTGAAACGACGCCGATTGATCGGAACTTTCCGCAAAGATCCGGCCACCGCCAAACAAGATGGCCTCGGCGCCGACGCCCCATTGCGCGGCGGCAATCCGCCCCAAACGATCACGAATCTTGATGGCTGCGTTATAGACAGCACCGGCAACAGCACCTGAGAAACGGCTGGAATAATTACCAGAGGCAATCGACCAGGCATCCTTACTGGTATCCAACTCGACATTGACGTTTATGGATTCGAGTGGAATACCCAGTACTTCCGCGACAACCTGAGCGATAACTGTCCGATGACCCTGGCCCTGCGGGGTCGACGACACGTGCACACTGACACTGCCGAGCGGGTCAACGGTAATGGTTGCGGTACTCACAGCGCCGTTTTTAGGGCCAGCCCGGCGACGCTCCTCGGGCGTAAAAGCCATGGTGATGTAGCCCATATTTGAAATCGACGGTTCCACCGCGGCGGTGTAGCCGATGCCATAGATTCGACCCTGCCGGCGATACTCATCACGACGGGCCAAAAGTTCATCAAGCCCTCCTTCCCTGACGCCCTTCTCCAGACCGACGGGATAGTCGCCTGAGTCCAGGAGCGAACCCGCTGCGCAGCGATAAGGAAAGGAACCGCTTGGTATGAGATTGATCCGAATGACGTCGAGCGGGTCCAGCCCAAGTTCGATGGCAATCCGCTGCATCAACCGTTCCAGTGGGAAGTAAACCTGAGGCCCTCCAAATCCACGGTTGAGGCCAGTGGGGGTTTTGTTGGTCATGACTATACGATTGCGCACAGCCAGATTACGGATGTCATAAGCTCCAGTAAGGTTGCCATGCATCCGGTAGGTGGTCGCAGGCTCCGGGGCGCGAAGATAGGCTCCGCAATCATCGAGCTGATCCAGTCGCAGTGCAGTAACACGCCCCTCTCTGCTCACCGCAGCCTCAATACAACTTACGCGATTGGTGCTGGACGATGCGCCCTGCAGATGCTCAAGGCGGTCTTCAACCCATTTAACCGGCGCGCCTACTTTTCGCGCCGCCAACCCCATCATGACCACATAGGGAAACACCCCTTGCTTGATACCGAAACTACCCCCGGAATCCGGCGGAGTGCGCAGGCGCAGTCGATTTGCCGGCACACCCAACGCCCGGCACATGACCGAGTGAAGCGCATAGGGGCCCTGGAAGTTTGAGGTAACGTCATAAGCGGTGGCGGTGGGATCAAACTGAGCCAGTACTACATAGCATTCGATTGGAGTACAGGCACTGCGAGGAAACCGAACTTTGATGGAAACTCGATGATCGGCTTCGGCAAAGGCACTGTCGGGATCGCCATAGAGAAATTGACGATCATTGACGATATTGCCACCAACCTCATCATGGAGGACCGGCGCATCATCTCCAGCCGCCAATTCAGGATCGACAGCAACGGGCAGAACCTCATACTCAACATTAACGCCTTCCATCGCATCTTCAGCAAGATAACGGCTTTCCGCAATTACCACCGCAACGGGCTCGCCCACATATCGAACCTTGGTGATGGCCAGGCACCAATGCTCCATGGGCTGTCGCACACCGACGGGGAAGGGATTTGCCCAACGCTTGACGTCTTCTCCGGTCAATACACCATGGACACCGGCCATACTAAGCGCCCGCGAAGCATCCACCGAATTGAGTCTGGCATGGGCGTGGGGTGAGCGAACGACGGCCGCATAAAGTGTCCCCGGTGGCGTTGGCAGATCGTCGCCATAATGACCAAGCCCCCGCAAAAGAGCTTCGTCTTCAATTCGCTCCTGGCGAACGCCAATATGCACCTGGCTTTTGCCGGACACCGGTGGCTGATAAGCAGTCATACTCTCCTCCTTGGTGGCAGGTACGGGACATGGGACCACCTTGAGAAGAGTCTATCCGGCGATATTGAGAGATGCCTTGCCCGAGAGAACGACTTGTTGCCCCGCCGTATTCTGTTTTACCCCTGAGTCTGATTTCGATGCGATTCTCAGGGATGCGGAGAGCATCAGGCCTGACATTGTGCAAACATCGTTTTGGCAATCATTGCTAACGAGTCACATCAGGAGGCCGGGGCAACCCGAAGACAACCATGGATTCCTTTGAAAACCTCATCTCCGATTTCATCAACTTCCGTAAAGAAGGGCTGCGGGTCGCGCTTGTCACCCTGATAGATAATAACGGCTCGTCTCCCCGACCGCTGGGCAGTCAGATGGTGGTTGCGGAAGATAGCCAGTATGCCGGCCACCTGACTGGCGGAGGTTGTGCAGAGTCAGTCATTGTTGCGGAGGCCGTTGCCGCTATGGCTGCGAGAGCCAACCGATTGCTTAGACTTGGCGCTGGGTCACCTTATATTGATATTCAACTACCGTGCGGCGCGGGCATCGATATCTATATTGATGTTGATCTCAGTGACGCGTCCATCTGGTGCATTGATCAAGCTTTGCAATCGCGGCAACCGATCGCGCTGGACACCGATTTAAGCAGCGGAAATCATCACTCGCTGACCGACCGGAACCACCCGTTGCCCGACCGAGTGTTCCGGCGCTGGTATATCCCCCGCCGTCGGGTGCTGATTATGGGAAAAGGGTATAACACCCCCACCCTTGGACATCTCGCAGCGGCCAGTGATTACGAGGTACTGATCATGTCGCCGGACCAGAAAACCCTTGAATCCAGCGCAAATCTCGGGCTGGCAACCCAGCACATTGCTGCCCCCTCAGATTGTTCAGATATCCAAACAGATGCCTGGACAGCGGCGGTTTTGCTGTTTCATGAGCATGAACGGGAACCCGGATTTCTAAAAGTACTACTCAGATCAAACTGCTTTTACATCGGCGCGCTGGGTAGCCACAGAACCCATGAGCAACGGGTGAAACAGCTGAAAGATTTGGGATTTGATGAGGAAATCAAGCGAATACATTCGCCGGCCGGGCTGGACATCAAGGCAAAGGCACCTGCCGAAATCGCCATCTCAATCCTGGCCGAGATGACACAGGTTTATCACGCGGCGAACCGGTCGTTACTGCAAACCAACGGCACGAGGCTCTTAACACCGGCTTCGGAATCAGTCGGGCCACGAGAATTTTGGTCGGTTGGTTGAGCCGGTTCTGACAAAAGGAATGCTGCAGAAGTACGCGAGACGGTGACTAAGTGGTGACGAGATGTTCAAGCGTCTGAGAAACAGGGTAATCCCCCCATTTTTAGCGGGGTTCAAAAGTAGACCTCAGGCCAGCATGGCCAGTTTCTGTTGAGGGGTAATCCCTCCAATTCCCATATTGGGTCGTTGGTTATTGTAGTGCCAGAGCCAGCGGGTTGCGTAGTTCTGGACTTCCTCGGTGCTGTCGAATAGATACTGTGTCAGCCAATCATAGCGAATGGTTCGGTTGTAGCGTTCGATGCAGGCATTCTGCTGGGGCTTACCGGGTTGTATAAAGGCCAAATGGATACCCTGACTTTCAGCCCATGCCGACAGCTTGCCGCTGATATACTCTGGCCCGTTGTCACAGCGGATTGAGCGAGGCTTTCCGCGCCACTCAATAATCTGATCCAGCGTCCGGATCACGCGTTCCGCTGGTAATGAGAAGTCGACCTCGATGCCAAGACCTTCGCGATTGAAGTCGTCGATCACGTTCAGTAACCGATAACTGCGGCCATCGCTGAGCTGGTCGTGCATGAAGTCCATCGACCAACTGTCATTGATCGTTTCGGGCACCGCCAATGGCTCCGGTTTCTCGCGAACCAGGCGTTTATTGGGTTTGATACGCAGGTTCAACTCCAACTCTCGGTAATTCGATAGACCCGCTTGTGGTTCCAGCCAAAGCGCTTCACATTGCGCAGATGCAGAAAATACAGGCCAAAGCCCCAGTTCTTCTGGTTATGCGTCAATCGGATCAGCCAGTCGGCCATCTCGGCATTCTCATCGCTGAGCTTGGTTTGATGCCGATAGCAGGTCTCGCTGATGCTGAACATTGAGCAGGACAAGCGGATACTCACCCCCCCTTTTCGCTGACAGCTTTTTGTGCCACCTCACGGCGACGAGACGGCTTTACCACTTTTTTCGATGGTTTCCTTGAGGATGTCCGCTTTTAGTCGTTCCTCGGCGTACATCTTCTTGTGCCGGCGGTTTTCATCCTCCAGTTCCTTCAGCCGGGCCATCATCGACGCGTCCATGCCACCGAACTTGGCGCGCCATTTGTAGAAGGTCGCACTGCTTATGCCGTGCTCGCGACACAGTTTCGGTACCGGTACGCCGTTTTCGGCTTGCTTGAAAACTGACAGGATCTGGCTGTCGGAAAACCGTGATTTTTTCATGCAGAATCTCCCTGCGTTTAGCTTACAGAAAATTCTACTTTTGATCACCGTCGTTTCTCGGGGGATTACTGCCGCTGCCGGAGGCGCTGACCGAGTCCCGGTTGGCTCAGCTGTTCTATCCCGCGGCCAATACCCGGGCCTCCCGTCACTTCCAGGAGCCCGCCTGGGAAACGGACGATCAGGAGCTGCGTCGTAAGGAGATGACTAAACTGTTGCTGTGGGAGGGATACACCGCGCAGTATCCGAACCGGTGTTACAGCTACTCCCAGTACTGTGCCCGCTATCGGCAGTAGGCCAAGGGACTGCGGCGCTCCGTGCGCCAGGTCCACAAGGCGAGCGAGAAGTGTTTTATCGACTACTGCGGTGTGACGACACCAGTGGTCAGCCCGTCCACCGGCGAGGTACGCCAGGCCCAGATCTTTGTGGCGGTCCTAGGGTCTTCCAACTACACCTACGTCGAAGCCACCTGGGGTCAGTTGTTGCGGGACTGGCTGCAAAGCCATGTACGCACCTTCGAGTTCTATGGCGGCACCCCACGCTACTGGTCCCCGATAATCTACGCAGCGGCGTCAGCAAGGTCTGCCGATGGCAGTTACAAGAGGCTGCTGGGACAACTGGCCAAAATCGACCTCTTGATCATCGACGACTGGGGACTGGAACCCCTTTCGCCGGCTCACCGGAATGACCTGATGGAGATCATGGATGACCGATACGGCAGCACATCCACGTTCATGATCAGCCAGTTTCCCACCGACCAGTGGTACGCCAGCATCGGTGATAACACCCTGGCCAATGCCATTCTGGATCGCCTGATGCACAACGCTCACAAACTGAACCTGCAAGGAGAATCGATGAGGAAACGAAAAAGCGAATTGACTGAATGTGAACACCCGATGTAAAAACCAGGGTGGGTGATGCATTAGGAAATCAGGTGTTCAAGTTCGACCAGTATGCGTGTTCACGTTCATCAGAATACGCACGCAGCCCACAAGCCCGCTTGATCCGTGTGTGCAATTGTGCAATAGAGAAGGGGCCCTGACTTCAGGGGATATTTGCTCTTCACCTGTGACGCGATCTCTTTGATTCACACTCCTTCCTGTCGGCTCAGCGATCAGTACCCTCGCGAGAAAAGGCTTGCGATCTGAGGCATTTACAATACAGTGATTCATTGCTTAAAATTTATTCAAGCCACTAATATATAAGGAAAAACATATCCTGCAAGGTGTATTTAGGATAGAGCTGCATTTTAAATCCGCCTTTCCGCGGCCCGTTCCGGGGAAGAGGAAAACCGTATTCAAGGTAATAGTTGAAGGTGCGCGAGGGCGTAATTTTCTGTGTTAGGCAGTCAGGACCACTTCAGACTCTACGCAGTGCCTTTGGCCTGCCCGGAGTGATTTTTTAGGGGCGTCCAGCAGCTCGAAAGGCCGGACATCGACTTGTCTTCAGGTCTGACCAAGCAAGGGAGAAAAAGTGAGAGCCAAAATATCAATCACTTCGGGTGAAGACTTTCATTTGTGTCACGAAATGATCAAGAAGACCCGGTTTGCCTGTGTACGACATGCGTCGACGTAGGACGGGGGTCTCCGTCATTTCGCACGGGTTCGATTCGGCGTCCTGCCGAGTCGTTAGAAGCCGGCCTCTCGTCTTTGGGATCCGGTTGCCTCTCAGCCGGAGGCGGCGCCAATAAATCAGCACCTACACCCCAGCTCCCCGATTGCACACACTGATTTCCTCACCAGCACCGAGAGGAATTAGCATGACCCCGACCGAACGAGCGCACTTCTGGCAACAGCATATCAATGATTGGCACACCGCCGGTGTGTCCGGCAGCCTCTACTGCAAGCAGCAGTCACTGATCTACCATCAATTCGTTTATTGGCGCAGGAAGCTGAGCGCTATTAAAGCGTATCCGAATCCGGAAGAAGCAAAAGCGAATAGTGGATTTGCACGTGTGGTGTCGGTTCCCGGCGCGGGCGCGATAGAGGGTCTGACCGTATCGTTGCCCGGTGGTGTATCAATCGCCGGGCTGCACGCAGGCAACATCCAACTGCTGAGTGCGGTTCTGAGGCAACTGTGATGCGCCGCCGATACCTGCGCCCATCACTGGCGTTGCCGGAGATCTATCTTTATCGTGCGCCGATTGATTTTCGCAAACAGGCTAATGGCTTGGCCGTGCTGATTGAGCGGGAACTGGGCCATAACCCCTTCACCGGAGCACTCTACGCTTTCACCAATCGGCAGCGTAACAAGATCAAGTGTCTGATGTGGGAGTACAACGGTTTTGTACTCTATTACAAGGCCTTGGCCGAGGAGAAATTCAAGTGGCCCAGAGCCTCGGACGAGCTGATGCCGCTGACCGGCGAGCAGATCAACTGGCTGCTGGACGGCTACGATATTGCGCTGCTAAAAGGGCATAAAACTTCCTGATTACGCATAAGCTTCAGCCATCTTCAACAGCCTGTAAGGCATCGGTGGTGTCCGGGTTGCCACCGTCAGAAATCGTGGAAGCATGGCCTTGAGGTCGTAGCGCCGGTTGAAGCGGTATTCGAACTCGGCGAGGTAGCGAGGTGCATGCTGTCCACGGATGGCATGGTAAGTCCCGGTGATCGCGTTCTTGACGTTGCCCAGTACAGTGTTGACCCAATTGAACGCCGGGTTCGCCACGCTGGCACGTCCACCACCGGTGATATGGCGCTCATGTACGTAGGTGGACGTATCGAAGGCTCGGAAGCACCCCAGGCCGTCGCTGATGACCTGGCTGCCAGGCACAATGGCCTGCTGAGCGTAGCGACGTATCTCGGCAAGCGTAAAGCCGCTCACACAGCGAAGCTGGACACGCTGCGGATGGCCCGCCTCATCGGTTTGTACGGCCGCCACAAACGGGAACGTGTGCTCAGCGCCGCGACCGCGCTTTCCCGGCCGTTCACCGCCCAGGTAGGCGTCATCAATCTCAATGCGCCCGGAGAGCTTCTCTCCCTGGTTGCGCCCGTGCATGACCTGCAGCAGCTTGTGTTTAAGCTTCCAGGCCGTGTTGTAGGCGACGCCAAGCTCCCGGGACAGTTGTAGTGCCGAGATACCACTCTTGCGCTGGGTCAGCAGATAAATGGCCAGGAACCAGGTGGTCAACGGCAAGTGTGTCGCATGAAAGATGGTACCGGCGGTCAGCGAGGTTTGATGGTGGCAGCGGTGACACTGGTAGAGCCCCCAGGACAGCCGGCAGCCGGTGGCATTGCCACAGTCGGGGCACACGAACCCCTTGGGCCAGCGATGTTGGAGGAGGGCGGTCTGGCACTGCGATTCCGTGCCGTACTGCTCAAGAAACGCCGGCAACGACAGGCCGGGCTGGAACTGGATAGGGTTGCGTGCCATGACGTCGCCTCCTCTACTGGACATAACTCCAGTATAGGTCAAGCTGGTGGAATGGTGGCTGATCAATATGCGTAATCAGGATAAGTTATGACCGATGAATACCAAGACACCGCCTACCGCTCCGGCGCCATTCCGGCGTTACCGTCGGGTGGCCATCCAGACATGGACAAGGCGTCCCAGCGCTTGCCCTGGGGGCACTACCAGAACCCAGTTGTGCCCAACACCATGGAGATGCAGTTGGCCTATGCCCGCCTGTTCGAGGATGAAAGTGATGTGGAGGATGGGCATCCCTGGGGAGAATCCGTATTCTCGGTCAGCAAGGGATTTTGGCTGGGCTTCAAGGCTTTTTGTACATCCTTTACATGTCTATGGCGGTAGGTCTTTGGGCATCATTAGTTGGATTAGCAATAGCCACTATTGGCCCAGTTATACACTACCCAACTTTAAGAAATTTTGCAGTGCTTCTTGATTCTGTTAAGTACTATTTTGGCGCGTTAATACTTTTAAAGGGGTGGTCAGTTAGCTCCTCTTGGCACAAGATGTAGTAATGGGAATATCTGCAACCGGAGCAATAATACGCCGTCCACTGGTGGCTGGACATGACTATCCGCGTACTTACCGGGAGTTCGTAGTGCAGTTCCCTGACGATGAATCGTGCGCAACCTATTGAGAGCAACTCCGTTGGCCAGGCGGATTCATTTGCCCTCAATGTGGAGGGACCGAGGAACCATGGCGACAAACTCGATGTCGGTTGGTGTGCCCCCGTTGCCGATACCAAGCGTCGGTAACGGGAGGCACTATCTTCGACAAAACACGAACGCCACTGACAACATGGTTCGAGGCTGTATGGCATGTCACTACCGCGAAGAATGGCCTTTCAGCCAAGACTCTTGAGCGTACGCTGGGTATGAGTTACCGAACTGCATGGACGATGCTGCAGAGGCTCCGAGTGGCGATGGTGCGTAGTGAGCGCGAACCATTATCGGGCCTGATTGAGGTAGATGAAAGCTTTGTAGGAGGCGTAGAACGTGGAAGAAAGCGCGGACGCGGTACACGTAGATCCATTGTGGTAATTGCCATCGAAATAAAGGAACCCAAGGGGTTCGGGCGAATAAGGATGCGCTATGTTCCTGATGCGTCAGGAGACAATTTGGTGGCGTTCGTGTGTGATGTAGCACGTCCTGATGCTGCGGTTCACACGGACGGCTGGCGTGGATACAATGAGTTGCCAAAGCACGGATACTTGCACCAAAAGAGCATCCTGTCATCTACAGGCGACCCTGCACACGTTTCTATGCCAGGAGTGCACCGAGTTGCCAGCCTCCTGAAAAGATGGATTCTCGGCACACATCAGGGCTCGGTCACCGCTGGGCATTTACAGTCTTATTTGGAGGAGTTTACTTTTCGATTCAATCGCCGCACTTCGCGCAGCCGTGGACTTGTCTTCCGTCGACTCCTGGAGCAGGCGGTCATCACAGAGCCGGTGACCGAGGCTAAAATAACTCACGGGTACCTCTGGTGAAAACACAACATATAGTGGGTAGAGGAGCTAACCGACTACCCCGTTACTTTTATACTTTGGCGGCAAATACGGTCGCCTCCTGTTAGCCCACCTCACCGATAAGCGCCAGCGGTCCAACCCCACGGGCCTATACCGCCGGGGGGTGTGGTTCGGATCAAGGAAGGCAAGGAAGTTTTCGAGGCCCCTTTCATTGAATTCGATGCCTATCTGGTCCACTCCCCCTCGGGCCGCGGTGGCCGCTACTTCAACCTGGTGCTTCAGCACCGCTACAGCAAACACCAACTGTGGATGAAGGGTTTGCTTACCGATGCGATGGATCAAAAGGAAGTGTGCGCCTACTGGGATATGATTCAGCAGTTTATGGATCTCACTCGGCCCTTGCCGGATGTGCCCATCTTCGAGCCGTTCCGCTCAAGGGATCCGGCCACACAGGAATGGGACGAGCGCACCGGGCGTGATCCGTTCAAGTGGCGGAAAATATCACCCGAGTCCTGGCGAAAGAACCACGAGCAAACCTACCGGGACCGCTTGCGGAGTACGAATTTTCATGGCCCGTGTATTCTCGATGCCCGTATTCAGGGCAGAGGGCTACCGCTGCCGGAAGATCCGCGTGGAGCCATGTTCGCCTGAGACAGTCGCAGAAAAATAGATCTGTCCCGGTTTTTGTTCACCACAGTTTTAATGGTCAGTGATTCGGTGAGTTCATTTGCCAACGGACGATGGGGAACAGGCTCCGCTCAATTAATCAAAGCAGGGGGCGTCGCAACCATGGTCAATGCTGATGTCATCGCTGCCCGTCTACTTACGCCAACCGGTCGTCGAGCGGTTGAGCGAACATCCGTTCAAGCTGCACAGGCGGCGATTGGACGTTTGATGCCGGCCGCTACTCGTTGGGCGGGAACCGTAGCGTCGGGTTACGTCACCGCGCTTGGATTCGCTATTTATGTGTTCGGTGAAACCGCCTATTACCGGCTGATGGATGATGCCGTCAATGAGTGGCTCCGGGCGGGACCGTTTTCCGGCGACCTTGATGAGCAAACTGATGACCTGGCCTCCGAAACTGAAGCCTACATGGGGTTGGTGAAGGCCATGACGCCGGTATCGTTCAAGCGGATTCCCGAAAGCGGTGTTTTGGAGTGGCTTCAGACACGGAAGCTGATGCACTGGCAAAATGAAGCAGAGGCGGTTTTATCATTCGCCAGTCCAGCCCTAGCCATTACCGGCAAGCCCGCCGAAATAGAACTGGTGCTATCGTACGAGCAGGAGCACTACCGCAAACTTGGTCCGAACCCGGCCGGAGGCTGGCGTACTGAAACCATTGTCAGAAAATCGGGAACCATCCGTCAGGGCATTGGAAACGACTACGATGAGCAGCGTCATTCAATCAACTTCATGATTGGCAAGTCGCAGTTGCCAGACTTTACGCCGCAATCGGACTACGAGCGTGTCAAAACCCGTTACCGGGTGAAAAGCCTTTCGCTGACCTTCACGGTTGATGTATGGCAGCGAGACGCAGAGCAATACGAGGGCCAGGAAGTGACTCACATAATGGAGGATCTGGACGTTGAGTGGCAGCGATAATCAGTTAGATATGATGAGCGAATACCGTGAAACGGCTTTTCGTTCAGATAATATTCCGAAACAACATGCTTTGGAGAGCCCAGATGGCTTTGTGAAGTTGCTTGAAGGGAGCGACCTGATAGAAAGGTTGGCTTGGGGGCGCTACAGTAAGTTAAATATACACGAGCGCCCCAAATATGCAGAGGCTCATCAAACTCAGATACAAAGCGGCAATCGATTGTCAGAGGGTCGTGCGTGGACGCACAGGCAGAAACCTAAAGATCTAATAAAAACACGTTGGCAGCTGCTTTTGATGTTTGCGGGCGCAATGGCTGACTATCAAATTGTCGGTTTTTTCATGGCTTGTTCTTTCGCCGCATTTGTTTTTGGTGCTGTTCGAGAGGGACTTCTTCTCGCGGTTCAGTATGGAACTTGGCCGATGATTGGGTTAGCAGCAATGCGCCTCTTCTTCCGCTATCCCTTCACCTGGTTCCTAGAGCGCAACCCCGACTTCATCGTCAAAGACCTGGGCTGCGGCTTCTTCCGTCCCACCGGCATGGTCAAATTCCGCACCTGGCGGGAGGAAACCTTCGAGGCCCCGTTTATCGAGTTTGACCCTTATATTTCCTACCACGTCCAGCCCAAAGGGCCGGTCAGCTACAAGCTACAGCTTCGCCACCGATACAGCGGCTGGCAAACGGCTGTTGCGGAGGTGCACAGCACGCTAAAAGAGGAACTTTACGCCCACTGGGACGAACTACAGCGCTACATGGACGTCAGCCAACCCCTGCCTGACATCCCGGCCCTCGAACCTTACCGCCACCTCGACCCCACAACAGCCCAGTACGACGCCGCCGGCAAACGCCAGCGCCCCGCCAACTACTGGGCCATGCTGGATCTGGAGTGGTGGGAAAAAGAAGGCTACCCCGCCCACATGGAAAAGATTCGCAACTTCCCGTGGGGTTCGCTGGAAGACCAGATGCAGTACAGCGTGCCCAACCTGAACGAGGCGACGATGGCCTGATCCAAAAATTGTCAGATGAGAAAGAACATGGCTCATGAGTGGGGCACCGCTGATGTGGACGCCATACGGGCTATAGAGGTCGGGTTACTGGCGGTATTTCTAGACGATCCGCCCTTGGTAGACTGACTGAAGTGTGGACCTTTCGGACCGTAACAGGGCGATGCCTATCCCCACCTGGCCGGTGTGTTTCCCCGAAATTTCTCAAGACTTGGGGACCCAGAAAAGTCAGAAAACTTGAACACGGCTGCCAATGAGATACGGAAACTCGATAAACGATTCTGGGAACTCTAAGCCGGGGAGCCCAAACCTATTGGTGGCAAAGGGTGGGATATGGATGAGGGGCAGATTTCAAATCTGTCCCTGTTATGTCATCAGTCGGTAACAATCACGTCCCATGCTGTAAAAAATAGAGAAAGGAGCATAAAAAATGAACGACTACCAAGAAGAACTGCTTGAAATCCGCTCGGAAGAATACGACGACGAAAGCGGGAATGATGCGGTGGAGCTGTAATTTCAGCTGTCAGAATAAGCCTGTCTTGGCGGCTCCATGCACCAAGAACACACGTTTAGTCAGCGTGTGGATGCAAAACCCAAAAGTCATTGCGCAAGTAGCGGCGTTAGCGGGCCGTACCATAAGCCAACGCCAGATCTTGCGACAAAGCCAGTCTTTACTGGTTTTTGGTCCAGTCAAACTTCTTGAACGGCTCATCTACCGGCGTCTCGGCGATGTTATTGATGTAGTTGCTCATTATTTTTTGAGACAGAACCAGTATTATCTCCAAAACCTGTCGCTGGGTATAACCTGCATCAATGAAGGTCTGCACTTCGTCAGAGCTGACTGCCCCACGCTTACGGACAACTGCCAAAGTGAAGGTGCGCAAAGCTTCAAGCTTACCGTCTGCCAAACGTGTTTCATTCCTTAAGGCGTTAGTGATGTCGTCTGACACTCCCATCGCTTTAGCAATACCGGTGTGCGCCGGAACACCCATCTGGCGATCAGTCAGGAAGTTAATCGTGTACTCGATGCAATCGAGCATCGCCTCGGCGAAGTTTTGGAACAGGCCAAAAGCAATCACGAACTCAAGCCCGACGTAGATTGCAAGCGCCTTGCCCGCCTGCTTCAGGCCCAAATTATTGGTTTACGTTCCTTCGCACAAAGAGATACATGCGCGCCCAATGTGGTTGAGTTGGGCGAAGACATGGCTGGCATTCTGGGCCATTACCGACTTTAGCCCGCACATTATACTCAACTCTTCCAGACCATCGATTTACCAAGTTGACTAACTCGCCTGACGCGAAACGAGCGCAGCCGGCGCGAAATCGATGATCATTGCTCAGGCAATACCGGCTCAGACTTTAGAAACGGCGCCGGATCAACCGGGCCGTCTGAGTAAATCCCGAAGTGCAGATGGGGTGGCGTGGTTCTGGCGTTACCGGTGTTGCCCACGTACCCGAGTATCTCGCCTTTTTTAACCGTATCGCCGGATTCAATCGCGAACGAATTCAAGTGGGCGTAGTAGTAGCGTGCACCGCCAAGTTCCAGCAAGCCGCCCAACAGCCAAACATGGTTGCCGCCAATACCACCTGTGCCGGTACGGACCTGGCCAGCAATGACCGCTTTGACCGGCGTTCCTTTTTTAGCAAAAATATCCACGCCGTGATGCGCTCGGGCACCGCCATCGCGAGGTGCGCCGAAGCGGCTGCCGATATCGCGCTGTGATGCGCCCTCTACCGGAAACGGCAATGAACCGCCATGAGCGATGGCCAGCGAATACTCCACCTTGGCGAACAACTCCGGCTGAAGCACAATGCGGTAGTCACCAGATGAAGACACAACCCGACTCTTGGTTGTGCCATCTGTTTCCAGGTCCGCGACAGTTGACCAACCCTGGCCGCCACGTTCGCGGCGTTCCAGACTGGCGTATAGCCGGCCTGCCGAGTTATCCAGACGGTTGAGTTGCGATATCAGCAATTCTCCTCGCTCAAGCACCACCTGATAGACACGCGCTTCAACCCGATCATCTTCAAAAGTGTCAGAAGTGCGATACGTATCGCCAACTTGCAAAGGCTGGCCACTCGCCCGCTCAACGGCCCCGGCCCACTGCTGCCCCAGCGGGCTATCCAACAGCCCGGACAAGCGCAAACGCCAGACAAAAACATCCCTCGACGACCAACCCAATATATCGAAGGCGAGGTAGCGAACTGCCTTTTCGCTGCTGTCGCCCGCGTTTTGTCGCAAGTCATCGCGAACAATAAGAAGAGCAACCAGTCCAATTAACAGAATAAAGAGTATCCATGGCCGAACGCCTTGCTTCTGTGGCTTCATTAGGGGATTGCTGGCGGTGTCAGCATTTGTCTGAGCAGGGCCAGACGCCGAAGTTTGTTGGTTATCAGAGCCTTTGATCGGGTCACCCATACCAATACTCACCGCGTTGTCGTCTTAGGTCATTCGTCATGACAAAGTCTACAATGGAATCAATGTGGTTGAGCAGCATCCATAATTTCTATAAAGATTTTGCTGCCCATATCTTGTATGTTGAGCGATGGCTCATTTACGGTCCGGCTCATAATTGACGCACGGGCAACAAACTCAGGAGACGTTATGAAATTTTGGCTAGTTAACTCACTCATGGCTTTATCGCTCATGCTCAGCTCGCAGTTGTTCGCCCAGGAAGACCCGGTGAGAGTTGGCATGTCCGGGCAATATTTCCCGTTCACTTTCGTGGAACAAGACGAGCTCAAAGGCTTCGAGATTGATATCATGAACGCCGTGGGAAAAGAAATGGGGCGCGAGATTATCTTCCAGACTGCGAGTTTCTCGGGGCTTTTCGGTCTGCTGGAAACCGGCCGCATTGACACAGTCGCCAATCAGATCACCATCACCGAGGATCGTAAAAAAGCTTACGTTTTTAGTGAGCCGTACGTTTATGACGGTGCCCAAGTGGTGGTCAAAAAAGGTAACACCGAGATTCGCGATGTTGAAGATCTCAAAGGCAAAACGGTCGCTGTGAACCTCGGCTCTAATTTCGAAACACTATTGCGTGAACTGCCTTACGCCGATCAGATCAACATCAAGACTTACGAGAGCAATATTGAGCGCGACACCGCCCTGGGCCGCGTAGATGCGTTTGTGATGGATCGGGTCAGCGCTAGCCAGATCATCAAAGACAAACCCTTGCCGCTGGCACTGGCCGGTAAACCCTTTTCACAAATCACTAACGCTTATCCGTTCCAAGACACAGAAACAGGACGGGCCCTGCGAGACGAGGTGAATAAAGCCCTGAAAACGCTGCGGGAAAACGGCACCCTGGCGTCCATTTCCGAAACGTGGTTCGGCACTGACATCACCCAGCCATGATAGGTACCACAAGGCCTGACACCCTATGGGCGTTCTGAACGTAGAGTACATGCTCGGGCTGGTGCCTGTTCTGCTTGGCTATCTGCCCCTTACCCTGCAACTGGCGGGGGCCGCCATGGTGATGGCATTGATTCTTGCCTGCGTGTTCGCCGTGGTGAGGGTGCTGGGTATCCCGGTACTCAATCAACTGACCATCGTGTTTATCTCGTTTTTCCGGGGTACGCCGCTGCTGGTCCAGTTGTTCTTGTTCTATTACGGGCTGCCACAATTGTTCAGCGTGTTAACCGTGATAGACGGCGTCACCGCGACCATCATGGGCCTGACCCTGCACTTTTCAGCGTACATGGCGGAATCGATCCGCGCGGCCATCATTGGCGTTGATCGCAGCCAGACCGAGGCGGCGCTCTCGATTGGCATGACCAATGGCCAGCTAATGCGGCGCATTATCCTGCCTCAAGCCACGCGGGTTGCCCTGCCCACACTGATGAACTACTTCATCGATATGATCAAGGCTACTTCCCTGGCATTTACTCTCGGGGTCACCGAGCTGATGGGGGCCACCCAGAAAGAAGCATCCGGAAGTTTTCTGTACTTTGAGGCGTTCATTGTCGCCGCTGTGATGTACTGGATCGTGGTCGAGATACTTTCACAATTGCAAAAGTATCTCGAAATTCGCCTAAATAAGGCCTATAGCCGATGATTGAACTCAAATCTCTGAGTAAACACTTCGGCAAGACTGTGGTGCTCGACGGCATTGATCTGACCATCGAGAAGGGCGAGATCATTGTTATTATTGGTCCCTCGGGAACCGGTAAATCCACGCTGCTACGCTGTCTAAATTTTCTGGAACGCCCCACGGCGGGCGAAATTACCATCGGCGACCTTACGGTGGATGTGAACCGGGCAAGCCGGGCACAGATTCTCTCACTGCGCCGCCGAACTGCTTTTGTGTTTCAGAATTACGCCTTGTTCGCTAACAAAACCGCATTGGAAAACGTTGCCGAACGGCTGGTGGTGGTCGACAAATGGCCAAAAGAAAAGGCTCACCAGCGCGCCCGGGAGATTCTTGAACGTATCGGCCTTGCCGACAAAGCAGATGCCTACCCCGCCTCGATGTCTGGCGGCCAGCAGCAACGGGTGGGTATTGGCCGCGCCATGGCCACCGGAGCTGAAGTTATCCTGTTTGATGAACCCACCTCGTCTCTTGATCCAGAATGGGTGGAAGAAGTGTTGGGGCTAATGAAACAACTGGCATCGGAACGCCAGACCATGATGGTGGTCACCCACGAAATGTCCTTTGCCCGAGATGTCGCTGACCGAGTGATTTTTATCGATGGCGGCAGGATTGTAGAACAGGGCCCACCCAGCGAGATCTTCTCGAACCCGCAAGACCCCCGCACACAGGACTTTCTGAAAAAGATTCTGGCGACCAATCCCGTCTGATAACGCATGGGGACGGATTTCAAATCCGTCCCCGACTTGTCCGATCAGTCAGCCGCTTTCGATGCTCCCCGGGACTAACCGCAAACCAGCGCCTGTAAGCCTTATGAAAAGCCGCCGGATTAGCAAAACCCAGCAGCCACGACACTTCCGCCAGCGACAGGCGGGTTTCGCGCAGGTAGTCCACGGCCAGTTGCTGGCGGGTGCTGTCGACCAAATCTTTATATTTTATGCCTTCTGCGGCCAGTTGCCGTTGTAGGGTCCAGGGTGTCAGGCCCAGTTTCGCGGCGACGGTGTTAAGGGCTGGGGTTTGGCCCTGGAATAGGGGGGTCAGGCAATGCTGCACACGCTCTTGCAGCGTCCAACCTCGGTGTACCTGCTGTAATTGCTGCTCACATTGCCGAACCATCGCGCCGTGCATAGCCGGTTGGGCTTGGCGCGGGGTTTGTTGCCATGTGTCGGCTTTTACCACCAGGCTGTTTTCAGCGGCACCGAACTGCACCGGGCAGCGGAACCAGCTTTCATACAGCTCGTCCATCCCTTGGGACGGGTACTCAATCTGCACTTTTTCCAGCACCCCATAATCGCCGGTCAGCGTTCGTAAAAACTGGGTCCAGGCCGCCAGAACCGAATCCACAACAAAGCAGTTGTAGTCGTTATAGGGGCGGATGGAATAGAACACCGCCTTGCGAATTGCGCTCTGTACCTCGGGTAAACCGCGGCTGTTTTGGCTGGTGAGCAAAGCATAGCGAATCAGTGTGCTCAGACCGACACCGGCGCTGGCTGCGCACTCGCCAGCCAACCCCGCCGAGCCTGCATCCACAGGCCGTGACAGCGCCCCCATACGCAAACCCAACGCGCGGTTGCCGGTTTCGATGATGGCGGCATGGCCCAGACGCATATAATGGGGAATGCTGATGCGCGCCTCTGCAGACTCCAGGGTTTGTGCGTCTAGCCGAAAACGCTGCGCCAGCCCCGCAGCGTCTGCGCCCTCTGCAGCGGCGGCACGCAATAGCACCGCAGCATAGAGCACGCTTATATCACCTAGGGCGTAAGCCGGTTTGGGCTTGGTCGTGTTTGTTGTCGGCATTTTTTCAGAGAGCCATTCAGCGGAATTTCAGAGAGCCATTCAGCGGGATTTCAGAAAGCCATTTATTGGGTTTTTCAAAGAGTCACTCAAAGATAATAAATTGTACCCCCAAGATATTGTCGCACCGCGGGTACAAGGGTAGCTTATACAAAAAACATAATCTCAATAATGACGAGGAAGAGACATGACCGCGACTAATGTCAACGCAGCCGCCACGCCGGGCTTAAGCAAATACCCCCATTTGCTGGAACCGCTGGACCTGGGCTTCACAAAGCTGCGCAACCGCGCGTTGATGGGCTCTATGCACACCGGCCTGGAAGAAGCCAAAAACGGGTTTGAGCGGCTGGCAGCGTTTTACTCTGAACGCGCCCGTGGCGGCGTGGCCCTGATTGTCACCGGCGGTATTGCGCCCAACGAAGAAGGCGGCGTATTCCAGCACGCTGCAAAAATGACTACCGATGACGAAGTCAAACAACACCAGATCATCACCGATGCCGTGCACCAGGCCGATGGCAAAATCTGCATGCAAATCCTGCACGCCGGCCGCTACGCCTACTCACCGGCGTTGGTGGGGCCGTCAGCCATTCAGGCGCCGATCAATCCGTTCACTCCCAAAGAGCTGGACGAAGCCGGTATTGAAAAACAGATCGAAGACTACGCCGTGTGCGCGCAGTTGGCCCAAAAAGCCGGCTATGACGGCGTTGAAATCATGGGTTCTGAAGGCTATTTCATCAATCAGTTTATTGTGGCCCACACCAACCAGCGCACGGATCAGTGGGGCGGTAGCTACGAAAACCGCATTCGCCTGCCGATTGAAATTGTGCGCCGCGTGCGCGAACGGGTAGGGCCCAACTTCATTCTGATTTATCGCCTGTCGATGCTGGATCTGATTGAAGACGGCAGCACCTGGGAAGAAGTGGTGCAACTGGCCAAAGAAATCGAAAAAGCCGGCGCCACCCTGATCAACACCGGCATTGGCTGGCACGAAGCCCGCATACCCACCATTGCGACGTCTGTGCCCCGTGGCGCCTTTTCCAAGGTTACTGCGCGGCTGAAGAGCGAAGTCAGCATTCCGCTGATTACCACCAACCGCATCAACATGCCGGAAGTGGCTGAAAAAATTCTAGCCGAGGGCGACGCCGACATGGTGTCTATGGCGCGGCCTTTCCTGGCCGATGCCGAACTGGTGCAAAAAGCCGCCGAAGATCGCTCCCAGGAAATTAACACCTGCATCGGCTGCAACCAGGCCTGTCTGGATCATACCTTCAGCAACAAGCTGACCAGTTGCTTGGTCAACCCAAGGGCCTGTCACGAAACCGAACTGAATTACGTGAAAACCGCCAACCCGAAAAACATCGCGGTGGTGGGAGCGGGCCCTGCAGGTATGGCGGCCGCGTCGGTGGCTGCCGAGCGTGGACATAAGGTCACCCTGTATGACTCGGGTGAGGAAATTGGCGGTCAGTTCAACGTTGCCAAACTGATTCCCGGCAAGGAAGAGTTCTACGAAACCTTGCGCTATTACAGCGTTATGTTGAAAAAATACAACGTAGACATGCGCCTGAGCACCCGCGTTAGCGCCAAAGAGCTGATTGCCGACGGTTATGACGAAGTCATTCTGGCCACCGGCGTTCAGCCGCGCATGCCAGACATCGACGGCATTGAACACCCCAGCGTTATCAGCTATCTGGACGCGCTGAAGAAGCGCAAGCCCGTAGGCAAGCGGGTGGCGGTAATCGGCGCCGGCGGAATCGGTTTTGACGTGTCCGAGTTCATTACCCATCAGGGCGCTTCCGCCGCGCTGGATACTGACGTATTCATGAAAGAGTGGGGTGTAGATTTCAGTGGTCAGCATCGTGGCGGTGTGAAGGGCGTAGAACCCCAACTGCCAGAGCCGGCGCGCCAGGTGTACCTGCTACAGCGTAAAACCTCGAAAATTGGTAAGAACTTGGGTAAGACAACCGGCTGGATTCACCGTACATCACTCAAGCATCGTGAAGTACAGATGATCCCGGGCGTCACCTATCGCAAGATTAACGACGAAGGCCTACACATCACCGTGACTGCCAAGCATGCGGAGCAGGGCGAAGACAAGCTGTTGCCGGTGGACACCATCATCATCTGCACAGGTCAGGACCCAATGCGCGAGCTTCAGGCAGAACTGGAAGCTGCCAATGTTTCAACGCATCTGATTGGCGGTGCCGATGTGGCAGCGGAGCTAGACGCCAAACGCGCCATCAACCAGGGCTGCTACTTAGCCGCCGAGCTGTAAAGGCCCAGCCTCAGCATCAGGAGTTTTTAACGGGCGCTTGGCGCCCGTTCTTTATTGTCGGGCACTTTCAAATTGGCATTCTCTGGCTGGCAGCCTCAAATTGGTAGTCTCAAACTATCATTATCGATCCGCCAGCATGCAAGCTGGTACTACCGGGCTGCCAGCTTTAGAATGGCAGCCCGGCAGAACAACAGGAAATTCCATGGAGCAATTTCGCAACATTGGTGTGATTGGCCGCATGGGCAGCGTGAAGGTGGTTGAAACCCTGCGCCAGCTCAAACAATATCTGGTTGCCAATAATTACCAGGTTATTCTGGAAGAAGACACGGCCAGCATACTTCCCGGCCACGGCCAGCAGGTCGCCAGTAAAAGGCTGCTGGGTGAAATTTGCGATCTGGTGATTGTTGTCGGGGGCGACGGCAGCTTGCTGGGTGCTGCCCGTGAACTGGCGAAGTCCAAAATACCCCTGTTGGGCGTTAATCGCGGCCGCCTGGGTTTTCTGACCGATATCTCCCCCAGCGATCTGGAAGAGCGACTGAGCAAAGTGCTTAAGGGCGAATACATTGTTGAGCACCGCTTTCTTCTAGACGGCCACGTAGAGCGCAACGGCAAACCTCTGGGCTTTGGCACGGCGCTGAACGATGTGGTGCTGCACCCGGGAAAATCCACCCGCATGATCGGCTTCGACCTGTTTATCGACGGCCACTTTGTTTATGCCCAGCGTTCCGACGGCCTGATTGTCGCCACGCCGACCGGCTCCACAGCATATTCGTTGTCCGCCGGTGGCCCCATTATGCATCCCAAACTGGATGCCGTTGTGCTGGTGCCTATGTTCCCGCACACCCTCAGTAGCCGCCCCATCGTGGTGGACGGTCGCAGCGAAATAAAACTGGTGATTGGTGAAACAAACGAAGCCTATCCGCAGGTCAGTTTTGACGGCCAGATGAACATTGCCTGCGCGCCGGGCGATATCATTCGTATTAGTAAGAAGCCGTTTAAAATCCGTTTGATTCACCCAACCGATCACAATTTTTACGCCACCTGCCGGGATAAACTTGGCTGGGCCAGCAATACAACAGCGAGTTGAACATGGCCACACTGTCCAGCAATCCCTGCCGCGGCTACGACATTATTGGCGATATTCACGGCTGTTCGCTTACCCTGGAAAGCCTTTTGCAGCGGATGGGCTACACCAAGGTGAAGGGCGTGTACGAGCACAAGCGCCGTCAGGCAATCTTTATCGGCGACATTATTGACCGTGGCCCGCGCATCCGCGAAGCGCTGCACCTGGTGCGTGACATGGTCGAGCGGGGCTCCGCCCGCATTGTGATGGGCAACCATGAGTACAACGCCCTGGGCTACTGCACCCGTGCCCGCCCGGGCAGCGGCAATACTTATCTGCGTGAGCACATACCCCGCCACGACCGCTTGATCAAAGAAACCCTGCAGCAGTTCGAAGCCCACCCCGGCGAGTGGAAAGACTTCCTGGCGTGGTTTTACACCATCCCACTGTTTATAGACGACGAACACTTCCGCGCCGTGCACGCCTGCTGGGACGATGGCCTGATTAGCCGCTTCCGCCAGGAACACCCTGACGGCTGTATTACCGAAGATTTTCTACACGCCTCGTCGGTGCTCGATTCTTTCCCCGGCGAAGTGATGGACACTCTGCTGCGCGGCACCGATTTGCGCTTGCCGGAAGGTGTCGCGATTACCGGCAGTGACGGATTTGTACGCAAGTTTTTCCGCACCAAGTTCTGGGCAGACGATCCACACACCTACGCCGACGTGGTATTCCAGCCCGACCCCTTGCCTGCAGACGTGGCAGTGCATGTGTTAACGCCGGATGAACATCGCCAACTATTGAGCTATCCGCTGGATGCGCCCCCGGTGTTTGTAGGCCATTACTGGATGGACGGTAAACCGTCACAACTAAAATCCAATGTGGCCTGTGTTGACTACAGCGCGGTGAAATACGGCAAGCTGGCGGCCTATCGTATGGACGGCGAAAGAGTCTTGTTGCCGGATAAATTCGTATGGGTAGATGTGCAATGGCCTAGCGACCTGGACCAACGCAATTACCCCACCAACGAAGACAGTTTGGCACGCTAATGGACGATCAACAGATAAAACCCGGCCGCCGTTCACCCCTCGTCAATGGCCGTTGGCAACCGTCACCCGGCCATGCACCGGTGGTGATCAGTCTCATCGTGATCGCGGTGATTACGGTGTGGCTAACCTCCATGAGCAGCAACGAACTGGCTGCCGGCTTGATGATAGTTGACCCTCGCCAGTACGAATGGGTCAGCCTGGCTGATCGCCTGAATGCGTTACTGGACACAGTGTCGAAAGGCCAGATATGGCGCCTGATTACGCCAGATTTTCTGCACTTTAGCTGGCCTCACATCATCTTCAATTCGGTGATGTTGTGGTTCTTGGGCAGTCAAATCGAGTTTATAGACGGCCGTACCCGGCTGCTGGTATTGGCGTTGGTGGCCAGCCTGCTGTCGAATGGCCTGCAATACCTGGTCACCGGCCCGCTGTTTGGCGGTTTGTCGGGCGTGGTCTACGCCATTATGGGCTATTGCTGGCTAAGCCAGCGGCGGCTGCCCAGATTCCAGTTCCCGCCAGCGCTGATCACCTTCGCCCTGGCGTGGATGGTTTTGGGCTTTACTCCGCTGCCCAACATGCTGGGCATGGGCAACATGGCCAACGAAGCCCACCTGGGTGGTTTTGTGGCGGGGTTGCTAGTGGCTTTAGTGTTGCCACCGCCGGGCAGGCGAAAAGCATAAAAAAACCCCACCAAAAGGTGAGGTATTAAGAGAGCGACATAGCTCTGATGAGAGAGACACCAAATGAACGACCGTGTTGCTTAATGTCATTTGGTGAAGTAATAATAATCATTATCGTTCGCGCCTGTCAACGGTTATTGATAGTCTTTTTTAAAGTGTGTTTTAGGAGGTCTGTGTCATGACTTACGAAGAATTGATTAAACGGCTAGACCCAAACGTCTACCGCAGCCTGCGCCAGTCTATTGAAATGGGTAAATGGCCCGATGGCCGCAAGCTAAGCCCGGAGCAGCGCTCCATCAGCCTGGAAGCGGTGATTCATTATGAAAACACCCATAATATGGCTGAAGAAGAGCGCACAGGTTACATAGACCGCGGTGCTAAAGCAGGCACCGACTGCGACCCTACCGTGCGCATGCAGAAAAAAGCCGCCAAAAAAGCCGCTAAAAATGACGCCGTAAATGGCTCTTTAGATGAGCGCAGCGACGACAGCGACGGCTCCGAGCAGTACACCGAGGTAAAGGTTTGAATCAAGCACCCGTAAATCCGGTGGACGTTAGCGGCCGCCTGCGCAAAATGCCCGCCAGTGCTGGGCACTCTATCGGCGATCCAGTGCAGTACAAACTGCGCCTGGGCGATGATCATGTCGCATTGAACGAACTGATTGGCCAGCCCGTCAGTATCGAGTTTGACGGCATTATCCGCTGCATTAACTGCGACCGCGTCACCAAAAAAAGCTTCAGCCAAGGTTTCTGCTTTCCCTGCATGCGCAAGTTGGCAGCCTGCGACAGCTGCATCATGAGCCCGGAAAAGTGTCACTTTCACCTGGGCACCTGCCGTGAACCCGAATGGGGGCAGGCCAACTGCATGGTCGAGCACGTGGTTTATCTGGCTAACTCGTCGGGTTTAAAAGTCGGTATTACCCGCGGCACCCAAGTGCCTACCCGCTGGATTGACCAGGGCGCAGTAGACGCCATCCCCATGTTGCGCGTTGCCACCCGCCAGTTGTCCGGTTTCGTGGAAGTGGCCTGCAAAGCACACGTGGCAGATCGCACCAATTGGCGTACCATGTTAAAAGGCGAAATCACCGAGCTGAACCTGGCCGAAGAACGCGACAAACTGCTGGCCCTGGTGGCCGAAGAACTGGACGCCCTGCGCGCAGAACATGGCGCAGAGAGCATCCGCGCGGTGCAGGAACCGTCTCTGGGTTTAAGCTATCCGGTCGACGTTTGGCCGCAGAAAGTAACATCACACAACCTGGACAAAACACCCCGCGTGTCTGGCGTACTGCAAGGCGTAAAAGGCCAGTACCTGATTCTGGACACGGGCGTGATCAACATTCGCAAATACACCGGTTATCAAGTTCGATTCTGCGCACCGGCAAACACGGGAGACAGCAATGCCTAGCAATCAGCCGCAAACCATTTACCTGAGCGATTACAAGGTGCCCGCCTATCTGGTGGATACCGCCGACCTGCGATTTGAACTGTTCGAAGACGGCGCACGGGTGCACAGCACCTTGACTTTTCGCCGTAATCCCGAGTCCCAGGAAAACCTAGGGACCGATGCGCCTTTGCAACTGCACGGCGACAGCCTGAAGTTGGAAAGCCTGATATTGAACGGCGAGGCTGTGGCCCAGAGCAACTATAGCGTCAGCGACGAGCTGCTGACCGTTAACCAGGTGCCGGAGCACTTCACTCTGCAAGTGGTCACCTGGATAGAGCCCCAGAACAACACCCGCCTGGAAGGCCTGTACAAATCGTCTGCCATGTTCTGCACCCAGTGCGAAGCCGAAGGTTTCCGCTGCATCACCTATTTCCCGGACCGTCCAGACGTGATGGCCCGCTTCAGCACCCGCATAGAAGCAGACAAAACCGCCTATCCGGTGCTTTTGTCGAACGGCAACCCCGTCGAACAGGGTGACCTGAGCGATGGCCGCCACTTCGTGACCTGGGAAGATCCGTTCCCGAAACCGGCCTATTTGTTTGCCTTGGTCGCCGGTGACCTGTTGGAAAAGCAGGACAGCTTCACCACCATGAGCGGCCGCAAAGTAGACCTGCGCATGTACGTAGAGCCGCGCAACTCTGAAAAATGCGAGTACGCGCTGGACTCCCTGAAACGCGCCATGGCCTGGGACGAAAAAACCTATGGCCGCGAATACGACCTCGACATGTTCATGATCGTTGCCGTTGATGATTTCAATATGGGTGCCATGGAAAACAAGGGCTTGAACATATTCAACTCCTCATGCGTACTGGCCAGCCAGGAAACGGCGACCGACATGGCGTTCGAGCGCATTGAATCCATTGTCGCCCATGAATATTTCCACAACTGGTCCGGCAACCGGGTTACTTGCCGTGACTGGTTTCAGCTCAGCCTGAAAGAAGGCTTTACTGTGTTTCGCGACACCCAGTTCTCTGGGGACATGGGCTCGGCCACGGTCAAGCGTATTGAAGATGCCACTGTGTTGCGTACCGCCCAGTTTGCCGAAGACGCAGGCCCCATGGCCCATTCGGTGCGCCCGGCGTCTTACATGGAAATCACCAACTTCTACACCCTGACCATTTATGTAAAGGGCGCCGAAGTGGTGCGTATGATTCACACCCTGTTAGGGCCGGATCTGTTCCGCAAAGGCAGTGACCTGTACTTTGAGCGCCACGACGGCCAGGCAGTCACCACAGACGACTTCGTCAAAGCCATGGAAGACGCCTCAGGTCGCGACCTTGGCCAGTTCCGTTTGTGGTACCAGCAAGCCGGTACGCCGCAGTTGGCGATCAGTGACGAATACGACGAAAGCGCCGGCGTTTATCGCCTGCACATCGAACAAACCCTGCCAGACACCCCGGGCCAAACCAACAAGCAGCCTCAGCACATACCCTTCGCGCTGGGTCTGTTAGGCAGCCGCGGTGAAGATCTGGCGCTGGCGTTAAGCGCAGATGAGCTGGCCAACGGCGATGCACCGCAAGAGCGCGTGCTGGAACTCACCGAAGCCAGCCACAGTTTTGAATTTCACGGTCTCAGCGAATGCCCGGTGCCATCCCTGCTGCGGCACTTTTCAGCACCGGTGCGGGTGAGCTATCCGTGGACCCGCGAACAACTGCTGTTCCTGATGAACCACGACTCAGACGGCTTCAATCGCTGGGACGCGGGCCAGCGCCTGGCCATAGACGTCATCCAGCAGATGATTGGCGCGCCAAAAGACGTAATCGTAGATACTCGCCTGGTAGGTGCTTTCCGCCACTTGATCAGCGATTCCGATCTGGATCAGGCGCTGGTGGCCAAAATGCTGGTGCTGCCCACCGTGGCTTACCTGGCCGAACTGACCGATGGCGCCGACGTGCCTGCTATTCACCGGGCTCGCCGCCGGGTGTTGAAGCATCTGGCGATTGCCCTGCGCGACGAGCTGGTGGCCTGCTACCGCCGCAACGTCGACAGCGGCCCTTACCAACTTGGTCCCGAAGCCGTTGCCCGTCGCAGCCTGCGCAACACCGCGCTGGCCTGGCTGCTGCTGATTAATGACGAAGAAGGCCGCTCATTGGGTTTAGGTCAGTATCGCGACGCCGACAACATGACCGACCGCATGGGCGCCCTGAAGGCGTTTGTGAACTCCGGTTACGACGACGATCGTGCGACCACCCTGAACGATTTTTACCAGACCTTTCAGCACGACCCCCAAGTGGTGGAGCAGTGGTTCTCGGTACAGGCGGCCAGCCGTCGTACCGGGCAGCTGTCACACATTCACGCATTGCTGGAACACCCGGCGTTTGATTGGAAAAATCCCAACAAAATCCGCGCGGTGATCGGCGCCTTCGCCGGCCAGAACCTGGTGAATTTCCACAACCCGGACGGTTCCGGTTACCAGTTCCTGGCCGACCAGGTCTGCAAGCTAGACGACAGCAACCCGCAAATTGCCGCGCGGCTGGTAAGCCCGCTGACCCGCTGGCGCAAATTCGCGCCCGAGTACAGTCAGCAAATGCAGGCCGCTCTGGTGCAGATTCGTGACAAAGAAAACCTGTCCCGGGATTTGTACGAAGTAGTGCACAAGAGCTTAGCGGATTAACCCAAGGAACCCACTGTTCCCGAGTTCGCCACCCAGGGGACGGATTTCAAATCCGTCCCCGCCGTTCCATCCCCGTACTACCATAAATATCGCACTTTCGGGCGATAGCAACCTGCCAGTAATGCACTACACTCAACCCATTGCAGCGCTTTGCGTGCATCAAATACAACAACACCAGCAATAGGAAATCGAATGGCCACACGCAACAGGCGTCCAATCTGCGCCTGCCCGGGATTTGCTGCTGCCATCAGTTTGGCTGCGCTCTGCGTTTTAACCCCGTCAACGGCATTCGCCGTCGCTGACTTACTGGAAACCCCCGCCCGCAGCACCGAACTGGCTACAACCAGTTTGCTGAACGATGTTGCGCGCGCAGGCGACAGTGGGCGCCTGGTAGCCGTTGGCGAACGCGGCCACATCATCTACTCCGATGACGGCGGCGCCAACTGGGCCCAGGCCAGCGTGCCGGTGTCCGTCACTCTCACCGGAGTGGATTTTGGCTCGGCCAGCCACGGCTGGGCCGTGGGCCACAGCGGCGCGGTGTTGCACAGCAGCGATAGCGGCGCTAACTGGACGCTGCAGATGACCGGCATTCAGGCTGCCAATCTGGCCATTGCCGGTGTACAGCAGGAAATCGAAGCTTTGGAACAGCGCCTTGAAACCGCAGCCGAAGAAGACGTCGGCGATCTGGAATGGGCTATGGATGACCTGACGTTTGGCCTCGAAAACATGCAGGCAGATCTGTCTGTAGGGCCGGTGAACCCGTTTCTGGACGTGTGGTTTGAAGATGCAGACCGCGGCTTTGTGATTGGCGCCTACGGTATGATTTTCCACACCGTTGATGGTGGCAGTCAATGGCAGGACTGGGCGCGAAAACTGGACAACGGCGACAACTACCACCTCAATGCCATTACCAAAATCGGTGGTGGCGCGCTGGTGATTGTCGGCGAAGCCGGGCAAATTCACGTGTCTGAAGACAACGGCAATAGCTGGGACCGCCGCGACAGCGGTTACGAAGGCTCGCTGTTTGGCGTGACCGGTACCAATAACAGCGGCGAGGCGCTGGCATTTGGCCTGCGCGGTACGGTGATGCACACAACCGATAACGGCCAAAGCTGGGATCGCGTGCAAACCGGCTCCAGCACCACCTTGAATGATGGCGCCAGCGCCGGCGAACGCCTGGTGTTGGTGGGTAACAACGGCACCTTGGTCACTCGCGATGGCGCCAATGACGCGTTCAAGGAAACCCTGCGAGCCGACCGCCTGGGCTTGATGGGTGTTGTGATAAATGGCCCGCAAAAAC
This sequence comes from Marinobacter sp. M1C, assembly GCF_023314135.1. Classification (NCBI taxonomy): domain Bacteria; kingdom Pseudomonadati; phylum Pseudomonadota; class Gammaproteobacteria; order Pseudomonadales; family Marinobacteraceae; genus Marinobacter; species Marinobacter sp. M1C. The sequence goes on along the minus strand of NZ_CP092289.1, from coordinate 2,897,407 downwards.
TGTTGCTGGTGGGTGAGGGCGGCGTCGTTCTGATGGAAGGCGACGCGGGTCTGGTAGAAGAAGGTGTAGAACAAGGGGCGGTTGAATGACAAATCCAAAGCATGCCAGAGGTGAGCACTTCCTCACCACACCCAAAGCCGCGCCCTTTCTGGAACGGCTCATTTTCAATAATCGCGTCATCATATTGGTTCTGTTTGCGGTGTTGACTGTATTTTTGGGCTATAACGCCGTTAAAATCCAGCCCGATGCCAGCTTCGAGCGGATGATTCCGCTGGAACACCCGTACATCGTGAGCATGCTGGAACACCGAGACGATCTGGAAAACCTGGGCAACTTCGTGCGTATTGCCGTGGCCACAAAAGACGGCAGCGATATCTTCACCGAAGAGTACATGGAAACTCTGCGCCAGATCACCGACGAAGTGTTCTATCTCAGCGGTGTTGATCGCAGCGGCCTGAAATCCCTATGGACCCCCAACGTGCGCTGGGTAGAAGTTACCGAGCAGGGCTTCCAGGGCGGCACCATCATCCCCGACAACTACGACGGCAGTTCTGCTGAAAGCCTTGAAAAGCTGCGCCAGAACGTATTGCGCTCAAGCGAAGTGGGGCGCCTGATATCCGATAACTTCCGCTCTACCATCGTGTACGCACCGCTGTACGAAAACGACCCGCAAACCGGCGAGCCCCTGGATTACGCCGATTTTTCCCGCCAGCTGGAAGAGAAGATTCGGGAAAAGTACCAGGCCCAGAATCCGAACGTCAGTATTCACATCGTCGGCTTCGCCAAAAAAGTCGGCGACCTGATTGAAGGCATTGGCGCCATTGCCTGGTTTGCCGGCATCACCATTGCTCTGACCACGCTGTTGCTGTTCTGGTACTCCCGCTGCATCGCAGGCACCTTGGTGCCAGTGCTGACGTCCATTGTGGCGGTGTTCTGGCAGCTAGGCGCGCTAAAAATACTGGGTTACGGGTTAGATCCGTATTCGGTGCTGGTGCCGTTTCTGGTGTTCGCCATTGGCATCAGCCACGGGGTGCAGCTGGTGAACGCCATGGCGATGGAAGCCGCCCGCGGTTTTGACCCGCTCAACGCGGCCCGCCTAGCGTTCCGTGCCTTGTACATTCCCGGCATGCTGGCGCTGATTTCCGACGCCTTTGGCTTCTTAACACTGCTGTTTATCGACATCGACGTCATTAAAGACCTGGCCGTAGCCGCAGGCTTGGGCGTGGCTATCGTGATCATCACCAACCTGGTTTTGCACCCGCTGCTTATGTCGTACATCGGCATTACCGCTGGTGGTATTCGCCACGTGCAAAAACAGGGTGAAGAAACCGACCGAAAATGGCGCCGCCTGTCAGCGTTTGCCAGCCCAAAAGCCGCGCCTATATCCGTGCTGATCGCACTTCTGGGCCTGGGTGTGGGTGTCTACCTTAAGCAAGACCTGAAAGTCGGGGATTTAGACCAAGGCGCCCCGGAACTGCGCGCCGATTCCCGCTACAACACAGACAACGCTTTCATTATCGATAACTATTCCACCAGTGCCGACGTGCTGGTGGTTATGGTGAAAACCCCGGTCGAACAGTGCACCCAGTACAGCGTGTTGCGGGCCATGGACACCTTGCAGTGGGAGTTACAAAATACGCCAGGCGTGCAATCCACCGTCTCGCTGGCGGACGTGTCGAAAATCGTCACCAAAGCGCTGAACGAAGGTAACTGGAACTGGTACGCCATTTCCCGCAACCAAACCATCATCAACGCTTCGATTCGTGATGCGCCATCCGGGTTGATCAACACCGATTGCAGCCTTACGCCCACGTTGGTGTTCCTGGAAGATCATAAAGCCGAAACCCTGCAAACCGTGGTGAGCGCGGTGGAAGTTTTTGCTGCCAACAACAGCAACGAAGACCATACCTTCCTGCTGGCAGCGGGTAACGCCGGGGTAGAAGCGGCCACCAACGACGTCATCGCGAAAGCCAAAGACTGGATGCTGGTGTTCGTCTATGGTGTTGTCAGCCTGCTGTGCTTTGCCACCTTCCGTTCCTGGCGGGCAGTGTTGTGCATCGTGGTTCCGCTGGGGCTTACCTCTGTGCTGGCGGAAGCCATTATGGCCATGAGCGGCATCGGCATCAAAGTGGCCACCTTGCCGGTGATAGCGCTAGGTGTCGGTATAGGTGTGGACTACGGTATCTACATTTACAGCAAGCTGGAGAAATTTCTGCTGGAAGGTAAGTCCTTGCAGGAAGCTTACTTTGAAACCCTGCGCTCTACCGGTAAGGCGGTGATATTCACCGGCATTACCCTGGGCCTTGGTGTGGTTACCTGGATTTTCTCGCCCATCAAATTTCAGGCCGATATGGGCTTGCTGCTGTTCTTCATGTTCATCTGGAACATGATTGGCTCTATCTGGCTGTTGCCAGCGCTGGCGCATTTCCTGCTGAAGCCGGAACAGATGCGCGAGAAAGCGCGCCTGGCGAGCGTCAAAAGCTAGCTGTGTAAACCGCCCTGGCAGATCATGACAGGGCGGTTTCTTCTTTTTACTCAAGCGCCTGATGTCCCGTCTGGTTAAATTAGTCAGATTCATTTATCTGGCTGGTGGGTCTATGTTTTAATGGCCTGCCAAAAGCTGGATTTTCTCGTTCGCGGGGCTCTAAGGGTTATAACAGTAAAAAGGACAACTAGGATGACGGTGAAACTGAAAGCCTCCGTGTTGGCGATTACCGCGGCACTGAGCCTCGGCGCAGCCTCTGCCATGGTGTCTGCTCAGGAACAGCAGTTCATTACCATCGGCACCGGCGGCGTTACCGGTGTGTACTACCCGGCCGGTGGTGCTATCTGCCGCCTGGTCAACATGGATCGTAAAGATCACGGCATTCGCTGCTCAGTTGAAATCACCGGTGGTTCTGTCTACAACCTGAACGCCATCGCCCGAGGTGAGCTGGACCTGGCCGTCGTCCAATCAGACTGGCAGTTCCACGCTTACAACGGCAGCAGCCAGTTTGAGGGCGACGGCCCCAACAAAAAACTGCGCGCGGTTTTCTCGATGCACCCGGAGCCGTTCACCGTTGTTGCCAGCAAAAGCTCGGGAATCACCACCTTTGAAGATCTGGAAGGCAAGCGAGTTGCGGTTGGCGACCCGGAGTCTGGGCAACGTGCTACCGCCGAAACGCTGATGAAAGAAATGGGCTGGAAAATGGACAAATTCGCTCTGGCCGCCGAACTAAAAGCGGCCGAGCAGTCCCAAGCCCTGTGCAATGGCGACATCGACGCCTTCTTTTACACCGTGGGCCACCCGTCAGGCGCGATAAAAGAAGCCACCACTTCCTGTGACAGCGTTCTGGTCACCGTTGATAACAACGCCACCAAAAAACTGATCAAAAACAACCCCTACTACCGAAAAGCCATCATTCCCGGTGGCATGTACCGCGGTAGCGATGTAGACGTAACCACCTTCGGCGTAGGCGCCACCTTCGTATCGTCCACCGACGTGCCAGACGATGTGATTTACCAGGTAGTGCGCGCCGTGTTCGAAAATTTCGACAGCTTCAAGCGCCTGCATCCGGCCTTTCACAACCTGAACAAAGAAGAAATGGTATCAGGCGCCCTAAGCGCCCCCTTGCACCCGGGTGCCGTCAAATACTACAAAGAAGCCGGCTTGATGAAATAGCCAAAGGGGACGGATTTCAAATCCGTCCCCGCTCTGTCCCCGATTTTCCACTTGCCCTTCGGGACAGATTTCAAATCTGTCCCGGCTTTACATTTCTGTTAAACTCCTCATCTTCCTGGCACCGCGGACGTATCGCGGCTGCCAAAAAAGAGGACATAAAGCGGGGACGGATTTGAAATCCGTCCCCGCTTTATGTCCTCGCCAAACAAGTGATCTTTGGTATAGATCACCGCTGAGCATCCTTAGGAGCACACCATGCCCGTAGTAACCCTCCCTGACGGCAGTCACCGCAGTTTTGCCGAAGCCGTCACTGTGCACGACGTAGCCGCCGACATCGGCGCAGGCCTGGCCAAAGCCGCTCTGGCCGGTAAAGTCGACGGCACAATGGTCGACACCAGCTACCTGATCGAAAACGACGCACAGCTGGCTATTATCACCGAGCGTGACGACGAAGGCCTGGACATCATCCGCCACTCCACCGCCCACCTGTTGGCTATGGCGGTTAAAGAGTTGTTCCCGGAAGCCCAGGTCACCATCGGCCCGGTGATTGACGACGGTTTTTACTACGATTTCAAATACGATCGCCCCTTCACCAACGAAGACCTGGGCCGTATTGAAAAACGCATGGCAGAACTGGCCAAGCAAGATTTGCCGGTTTCCCGCTCGGTGATGTCCCGCAGCGAAGCCGTAGCGCTGTTCAGCAGCATGGGTGAAGAGTACAAAGTTCGCATAATTGAAGACATTCCCGGCGCAGAAGACCTGTCATTTTACCGCCAGGGTGATTTCATCGACCTTTGCCGCGGCCCCCACGTGCCCAGTACCGGCAAAATGAAAGCCTTCAAGCTGACAAAGGTATCCGGTGCCTTCTGGCGTGGAGACACCAACAACGAACAGTTGCAGCGCGTTTACGGCACCGCCTGGGCCAACAAAAAAGACCTGAAAGCTTACGTGCATCGCATCGAAGAAGCCGAAAAGCGCGACCACCGCAAAGTCGGCAAAAAGCTGAACCTGTTCCATATGCAAGAAGAAGCCCCGGGCATGGTGTTCTGGCATCCAGACGGCTGGACCATTTATCAAAAAATGGAACAGTACATGCGCGATATCCTGCGTCGCCACGGTTACCAGGAAATCAAAACACCCCAGATTGTGTCCCGCTCGCTGTGGGAAAAGTCCGGCCACTGGGACAAGTTTAAAGAAGGCATGTTTACTACCGAGTCGGAAAAACACGACTTCGCCATCAAGCCCATGAACTGCCCGTGTCACATCCAGGTGTTCAACCAAGGCCTGAAAAGCCACAAAGATTTGCCCCTGCGCTTGGCGGAGTTTGGCTCCTGCCACCGCAACGAAGCGTCTGGTGCCTTGCACGGACTGATGCGCGTGCGCGGCTTTACCCAAGACGACGCCCACATCTTCTGTGAAGAAAGCGACGTCCAGAACGAAGTGTCGAAGTTCATCGACCTGCTACACGAAGTCTACAAAGACTTCGGCTTCACCGAAATTCTGTACAAATTGTCGACCCGCCCGGAAAAGCGCGTGGGTTCCGACGAAGTTTGGGACAAATCTGAAGCTGCACTGGAGCAAGCCCTGAACCGCGAAGGCGTGAAATGGGAGCTGTTGCCGGGTGAAGGCGCGTTTTATGGCCCTAAAATCGAGTTTTCTCTGAAAGACTGCATCGGCCGGGTATGGCAATGTGGCACCATTCAGGTAGACTTCAGCATGCCGGGCCGATTAGGCGCACAATATGTGTCGGATAACTCCGAACGCAAAACACCGGTTATGCTGCACCGTGCGGTACTTGGGTCGTTTGAGCGTTTCATCGGTATTCTTATTGAAGAATACGAAGGCGCATTCCCCAGCTGGCTAGCTCCAACACAGGTCGCCATCCTCAATATCACCGATAATCAACGGGAATATTGCGAGAATCTTGCGAAAAAGTGGGATTCTTTGGGCTTTAGGGTGAATGCTGACTTGAGAAACGAGAAGATCGGCTTTAAAATCCGCGAGCACACAATTAACAAGGTTCCCTTTCTTGTGGTTGTCGGCGATAAAGAAGTCGACAACAACGCCGTTGCGGTGAGAACCCGCAAAGGTGAAGATTTGGGAACACTATCGCTTGAAGCGTTCGAACAACTTCTGCAAGAAGATGTTGAACGCAAGAGCAGAACTAAGTTGGAGAATTAATTATTAAACAGAGAACGAATCGGGGTGCGCGTACACCAAAGGCGCCAATCAATGAGAACATTGATGCAACTGAAGTCCGTCTGATTGACGCCGAAGGCGAGCAAGTGGGTGTGGTTTCAATCGCAGAAGCCCTCAGGATGGCAGAGGAGGCGACCCTGGATCTGGTGCAAGTGACAGATTCCGATCCGATCGTCTGTAAAATAATGGATTATGGCAAGAAGATCTTCGACGAGAAAAAAGCGAAGGCCGTTGCCAAGAAGAAACAAAGACAGACGCAAGTCAAAGAGCTTAAGTTCCGTCCAGGAACTGAAGAAGGGGATTATCAGGTAAAACTACGCAACCTGATACGTTTCCTTGAAGCCGGGGACCGCGGCAAAATCACTGTTCGCTTCCGTGGCCGTGAGATGGCACACCAAGAAATTGGTATGAAACTCATGGAGCGCATTGAAGTAGACATGGAAGAAATGGCAACTGTCGAGATGCGTCCGAAGATGGAAGGCCGCCAGATGACCATGATTATCGCCCCCCGCAAAAAGAAGTAAGCCTGTTGTTGTTGCTCATCCCCTGCCAAAGGCGGGGGATTTGTGTTTCAGGTTTACATACGATGTATCAAAAAAACAGAATGCGGAGTTTTAAAAAATGTCGAAAATGAAAACGAAAAGTGGAGCGGCCAAGCGGTTTAAGAAAACTGCCACCGGCTTCAAGCACAAGTCGTCCTTCACCAGTCACATCCTGACCAAGAAAAGCCCGAAGCGTAAGCGTCAGCTGCGTGGAACCAAGCTTATCTCCAAGTCTGATGTGGCTTCCGTAAAGCGCATGCTCGGAGTTTAGAGTACAGCGCACCCCAAACGGTTTTAAGGTAGAAGGATTATAGTATGGCTCGTGTTAAACGTGGTGTGGTTGCACGCCGTCGTCACAAGAAGATTCTAAAGCAGGCTAAAGGTTACTACGGTGCCCGTAGTCGTGTGTACCGCGTTGCCAAGCAAGCGGTTATCAAAGCAGGTCAGTATGCGTACCGTGACCGTCGTAACCGCAAGCGTGCGTTCCGCGCACTGTGGATTGCGCGTATTAACGCCGGTGCCCGTGCCAATGGCTTGTCATACAGCCGCTTGATCGCTGGTCTTAAAAAGGCCAACGTGGAAATCGACCGTAAAGTTCTGGCCGACCTGGCCATGAACGAGCAGCAAACGTTTGCTGCGGTTGTTGAGAAAGCCAAAGCATCCCTGTGATCGCTTAAGCTCTATCATCGATCACGAATCGATCCGCTGCCAGGCATAACCGTCAGGCAGCGTTTAATAGGGGAAGGGCACGCTCTTCCCCTATTTTTGTTTCCGGATTTCGTGTGTTTATAGATTTCATTTCTGATTTGGAGCAGGGTCAATGGAAAACCTGAAGCAGCTGGTTCAGGACGGGTTAGCGGCGGTTGCAAGCGCCGACAACCTGCAGGCGCTTGATCACATTCGTGTGGAATACCTCGGCAAAAAAGGCGTAATTACCCAACAGGCCAAAACACTGGGCAAACTCTCTAGCGATGAACGTCCCGCTGCAGGCCAGAAAATCAACGACGCCAAAGGCCAGGTAGAGCAGGCCATCAACGCCCGCCGCAGTGACCTTGAACGCATCGCTATTGAAGTCAAACTGGCCAGCGAATCCATTGACGTGACCTTACCAGGCCGCGGCCAGGAACTGGGTGGCTTACATCCAGTTACCCGCACCTTGCAGCGTATTGAAGACTTTTTTGCCAGCGCCGGCTACAGCGTGGAACAGGGCCCGGAAATCGAAGACGACTACCACAACTTCGAAGCCCTCAACATTCCCGGCCACCACCCGGCCCGTGCCATGCACGACACCTTCTATTTCGATCCCGGCACACTGCTGCGCACCCACACCTCACCGGTTCAGATTCGCACCATGGAAGCCGGCAAACCGCCGTTCCGCATGATCTGCCCCGGCCGCGTGTACCGCTGCGATTCCGACATGACCCACACCCCCATGTTTCACCAGGTGGAAGGGCTGTTGATCGAAAAGAACGTCAGCTTCGCCGACCTGAAAAGCACCGTGGAAGAGTTTTTGCGAGTGTTCTTCGAACGGGATCTGAAAGTACGCTTTCGCCCGTCTTACTTTCCGTTTACCGAACCCTCGGCGGAAGTAGACATCGAGTGGGGCCGTGAAGCCGATGGCAGCATCAAGTGGCTGGAGGTTATGGGCTGCGGCATGGTGCACCCGAAAGTGTTCGAGCACTGCGGCATAGACGCCGAAGAATACCGTGGTTTTGCCTTTGGCATGGGCGTAGAACGCCTGGCCATGCTGCGCTACGGCGTCAACGACCTGCGCATGTTCTTCGAGAACGATCTGCGCTTTCTGCGCCAGTTCCGTTAAGTTCTTTGAACCGCAACAGATTAAGGTAATGACCATGAAATTCAGTGAACAGTGGCTGCGCGAATGGGTTAACCCGGCTCTGGACTCCCAGCAGTTGATGGACCAAATTACCATGGCTGGCCTGGAAGTCGACGGCTTTGAGCCCGTAGCGGGCAAATTTACCGGCATAATCGTTGGCGAAGTGCTCAGCGTAGAAGCCCACCCCGATGCGGACAAGCTGCGAGTGTGCCAGGTCAGCAACGGCAGCACCCAGGTGCAAGTGGTCTGCGGCGCCCCCAACGTGCGCGCCGGCATCAAAGTCCCCTTCGCCGAACTGGGCGCCGTATTGCCCGGCGATTTCAAAATCAAACAAGCCAAACTCCGCGGTCAGCCCTCTGTCGGCATGCTGTGTTCGGGCGCTGAGCTGGGCCTGTCTGAAGACCACGATGGCATCCTGGAGTTGCCGGTCGACGCCCCCGTGGGCCAGTCGTTCGCCGACTACCTGCAACTAAACGACATTGCTATCGATGTGGATTTAACCCCAAACCGCGCCGACTGCCTCTCCATCAAGGGCCTGGCTCGTGAGGTGGGCGTGCTTAACAGCCTGCCGCTGAACGCGCCTGCTATTCACAAGGTAGCCGCCACCCACAGCGAAGTGCCCAATGTACGCGTAGAAGCCCCCGCCGGCTGCCCGCGCTACCTGGGCCGCATACTGCGCAACGTCGACCTTTCTGCGAAAAGCCCGCTATGGATGCAGGAAAAACTGCGTCGCTCTGGCGTTCGCTCTATAGACGCCGCGGTAGACGTCACCAATTACATTCTGCTGGAGCAAGGCCAGCCCATGCACGCCTTTGACCGCGCCGAAATCGACGGCGGCATAGTGGTGCGCATGGCCAAGCCCGAAGAAAAGCTCGTATTGCTGGACGGCCAGGAAGTTACCCTCACCGAACAAACCCTGGTAATAGCAGACCACAGCAAACCCATCGCCATTGCCGGCGTAATGGGTGGCGAACACTCCGGTGTTAGTCCAAAAACCCGCGACTTAGTGCTGGAATCTGCCTATTTCGACCCGATTACCCTAGCCGGAAAAGCCCGCCATTACGGCTTGCACACAGATGCCAGCCACCGTTTTGAGCGCGGCGTAGACTACAACCTGGCCCGCGACGCCATGGAACGCGCCACCGAACTGCTGGTCAGCATTGTCGGCGGCGAACCCGGCGAAATTGTCGACGTCACCAGCGCCGAGCATCTGCCAAAGCCGATCTCCATCGTGCTCCGTGAAAAGCGCTTGGCCGACGTGTTAGGCCTGGCCATCGAAAACGCCAAAGTGGAAGACATCCTCACCCGCTTGGGCCTGGCGGTAGAAGAGCGGTTAAATAGCGGCTGGAAAGTCAGCGCGCCCAGCTTCCGCCCAGACATCACCATCGAAGAAGACCTGATTGAAGAAGTAGGGCGCATCTACGGCTACAACAACCTGCCGGTCACCGAACCCATCGGTTCTCTGGGCCTGCGTCCCAAGGCCGAAGACACCCGCCCGCTGAGCGCCATCCGCAACTATTTTGTTGCCAACGGTTATCAGGAGGCCATTACCTATAGCTTCGTGGACCCGAAGGTACAGGAATTGCTGGATCCGCAGAACGAAGGCATTGCTCTGGCCAATCCGATCTCCGCAGACCTGTCAGTTATGCGCACCACCCTTTGGAGCGGCCTGCTGAAAACCGTGGTCCACAACCAGAATCGCCAGCAGCCGCGCATTCGCCTGTTTGAAAGCGGCCTTCGCTTTGTGAAAGATGGCGAACGCATTCTGCAGCAGCCCATGCTGGCAGGCGTCGTCACCGGCAACCAAAACCCCGAAAACTGGGTGAACGGTCGCAGAAACGCCGACTTCTTTGATGCAAAAGGAGAGTTGGAAAGCCTGTTCCGCTTGCTGGGCGTTACCATAGAGTTCCGCACCGGAAAGCACTCCGCGTTGCACCCTGGCCAGACCGCGGAATTGCTGCGCGAAGGGCAGCCGGTAGGGTGGTTGGGCACCTTGCACCCGCAGGTGCAGAAAAATATGGAACTTAATGGCACAGTTATAATGTTTGAGCTATTCTTAAACCCAATCGTTACCGGTTATGTGCCTAATTTCAAAGATGTTTCAAAATTTCCAGAAGTTCGTCGAGATTTGGCTATTATTATCGGAAGCGACGTGAAATTTGCGGACGTCGATCGTGTGGCAACACACCACGCCGGCGAGCACCTAAACGCACTGCGTGCGTTCGATGTATACCAAGGCGAAAGCCTCGGTAAAGGTGAAAGCGAAGGTAATCGTAGCTTGGCACTCAGCTTGTTCTGGCAGCACCCGCAGCGCACACTGACCGAAGACGAAGTGCACGGGCTGTTCAACGGCGTAATAGAAGCCCTGAAAACTGAACTGGGGGCAACACTAAGGAGTTAACGGATGGCGGCTTTGACAAAAGCGGAAATGGCCGAGCGCCTGTACGACGAACTTGGCCTGAACAAACGTGAAGCCAAGGAAATGGTAGAGGCCTTTTTCGACGAAGTTCGCGGCGCACTCAGCCACAACGAACAGGTAAAGTTGTCAGGATTCGGCAATTTCGACCTGCGCGACAAAAAAGAGCGCCCCGGCCGCAATCCAAAAACCGGTGAAGAAATCCCCATCTGCGCCCGCCGCGTGGTCACCTTCCGCCCCGGCCAGAAACTCAAAGCAAAAGTAGAAGCCTACGTCGAAACTAAGCAATAAACAGACGGGGACAGATTTAAAATCTGTCCCCGCTCAAGACAAGACATGGGATGGGGACAGACTTCAAGTCTGTCCCCGCTTTAGAGATTAGGGCCAGACTCCAAGCCTGTCCCTGGTACAGCCAGATCGAAACCGAGCAGCAAATATGTTGGAACCCAGCAATAACAACGAACTGCCGGTCATCCCGGGCAAACGCTATTTTACCATCGGTGAAGTAGCAGAACTGTGCGCCGTAAAAGCCCACGTACTGCGCTACTGGGAACAGGAATTCCCCCATCTCTCCCCGGTAAAGCGCCGCGGCAACCGCCGCTACTATCAGCGCGCCGACGTCATCACCATCCGCCAGATCCGCAGCTTATTGTACGACCAGGGCTACACCATCGGCGGCGCCAAACAGCAGCTGTCCGGCGTGGAAGCGAAAGACGACATCTCCCAGTATAAGCAGTTAATACGGCAAATGATTCGTGAGCTGGAAGAGGTTCTGGCTGTTATGTAGTCGATAAAATCAGCTACTTCACAATAGATCACAAACTTCCGCAGTATGCCCCGTCAATCAGATCCTCTGCCAAGTGCGTCTACTTGTAAGCTCGCCCCAAGAGAAACAAGAAAGCTAAATGAGCACTCTAGAAACCACTCTTGCAAAGCTCCGAAATAAAGAAGCGGTCATTGGTATAGCTGGCCTCCGTGGCAAAACTCTCGTTCTTTTATCTTTCCGCAGCAAAAAATCATCCTCATTGGTGATAGCAGAAAGCGCAGAGCGAGCACCAGAATCCATGGTCAACCAAGCCAAGAAAGCCTATGCTTGAACGAATAAGCTGGGCCGTCACTAACCAGAGGGCTCTCGTACACCAAAGCAGGCAACCATGCTATGAGATTGAATGCCATAGAAATCCGGGTAATCAAAGCATCGGTGAAATCCGTTTTTGGGTCTGAAGCTGAGGTTTCACTGTTCGGCTCACGTGCTGATGACACCGCCAGAGGTGGCGATATCGACTTACTGGTTAAGGTTGAAAGCTTGGTAGAACACCCGGCTTGGGATGTCGCAAGGCTACAGGCAAAAATCATCAAACAGCTGGGTGAAAGGAAAATAGACGTACTTCTGGATGCACCTAACATGCCGGATGCTGCAATCCACCAGATTGCCCGGGCGCAAGGAATTGCGTTGTGAAAGCATCACCGGAAATTCAGGAAAGGCTCAAATTTCTGAGCCGTGTTGTGATCAAGGAAATCAAACACCTCGAATATGCAGCAAGCCAGGTTTTCGGCGGGTCTTTAACCTATGAAGCTGTTGAGGCCCTCGACTCAACTCCAGACTTGGCCATGAAGGTAGAGGCGTTTACGAGCCGCTTCTGCCGCCTGCAAGATACTCTGGGGGATAAGCTGTTACCGGTCTTGTTAAAGGCCTTGGGAGAGCCGGACCGGGCCCTTCTTATCAATCTTGAGAAAGCTGAGAAGTACGGCTGGCTAGAGTCCTCAGAGCAGTGGATAGCGCTAAGGCAGATACGAAACCAGATGATTCATGAGTACATTGAAAACGCACAGACACTATTCGATGCTCTAACCACCGCACATGACAATAGGGATACTCTGGAACAGTTCGCCGCCAGACTGGATAAGCAGGTTCTGGAATTAGTGGCGGCAAATCACTAAACACCAAGTGCTTAAAGACCTTTTAGCCACGGACGCTCACAGACACTCACGGACGAAGGAAAAAGAACAGATATGCTCAGGGAGGAAGAGCTTAGTTATCGGATTCGCAGTGCCGTCTTCGAAGTGAGCAGAGTGCTCGGGGCGGAATTTCTAGAAAAGGACTAGGGGACAGACTTCAAGTCCGTCCCCGCTTGAAGTCTGTCCCTGGTACAGCCAGATCGAAACCCAACAACAACGACCTACCTGCCATCCCCGGCAAACGCTATTTCACAATCGGCGAAGTAGCCGAACTGTGCGCCGTAAAAGCCCACGTCCTACGCTACTGGGAACAAGAATTCCCCATCTCTCCCGTCAATCAGATCCTCTGCCACCAGGCGCAGCTGCTTGTAAGCTCGCCCCATTCACGGGAAGAACAAGACAGGTGCCCGGACGAAATCGCATTTCAGGTAACCAGAGAAACAAGAAATCTAACTGCTAACCCGCTGCCGCATGGCTCTGCAATTCAGAAATCACCTGCTATTTACCCTCATGTCCCGAATTAATGTTGTATTTTTGGGTCACTATTCTGCTAAATAGTCTTTTATGCCCTATAATTGGTACGTTATTCAAAGATATTGTTTATACGTCGGCTTCGGAGTGCAATCAATGTATCATTACTGATACTTTCAGCCCATAAAACCTATTTAGTGAGTTAATTTTGTAACATTATGAGCCAAATTAAGCGCAGCATGTCAGACTTGGCCATCCTCGATGAGCTGGGTCGGCGCCTCAAGCAAGCCCGACTGGAGCAAAACATCACCCAGCAGCAGATCGCAGAGGGCATGGGTGTCAGCCGAGCAACGTACATCCGGCTTGAGGATGGTAACGGGAAACTTGAAGTCCTGGTTGCTGCCCTGCGTGTTCTCGGAAAGCTCCCGGCGTTGGATGCCTTCTTGCCAGATGAGCCTTATTCACCGATTGCGGCATTAAAGAGTGCTGGCCATATTCGCCAGCGTGCACGCCCCGGTAATAAGCCCGTTGAACAGGACAAAGGAGACCTGGGCTGGTGAGCACCGTTACGGAAGTTATCCTATGGGGGAAGAGTGTCGGTGCCCTGCTGTATGACACAGAAACCGGTCTGTCGACGTTCGAATACGATAAGGGTTGGTTGAAGCAGGACGTTTCAATTTCCCCGCTCCACCTACCTCCTCGGGCTGGGAGGTTCAATTTCCCCTCATTGCCACAGGAAACGTTCTTTGGACTGCCGGGCGTGTTTGCCGACACTTTGCCAGATGACTTTGGCAATGCCGTTATCAACGCTTGGCTGGCTCGCCAGGGAATCCCAAAAAGCTCATTCAGCCCGGTTGACCGCCTCCTATACACCGGCAACCGTGGCATGGGTGCGCTGGAGTACAAGCCAGACGGCCGGAACACTCAGACTCAGGTATCAGGAGATATCAAGGTCGATACACTGGTCGAGTTGGCTCAGTCCGTGTTGGACCAAAGAGCTGGCCTGGATGTGGCCATATCAGAGGGTGATGAGAACAATGATGCGATGAGTGCCATTTTCCAGGTGGGCACATCGGCGGGTGGGGCTCGTCCCAAGGCCGTTATTGCCGTGAACCGTGATCGTTCTCGGGTAGTTTCCGGCCAGACTCCCATACCCAAAGGATTCACTCACTACCTCATTAAATTCGATGGGGTCAAAGAGCGATCATCCACCAGCGAGGTCTTTGGTGACCCGCAGGGGTATGGCCGGATGGAATATGCCTACTACCTGATGGCCAAGGACGCAGGCATCAATATGGCACCGTCTGAACTGTTGATAGAAGGGGAGCGAGCCCATTTTATGACCCAGCGTTTCGACCGGGACGGTGACCGCAAGCGCCACTACCAGTCCCTATGCGCGATGGACCATGCGGACTTCCGGAAACCTGGGCAGTACAGCTATGAAGAACTGATGACCATTGCCCGAACACTCGGGTTGCCACGGGTAGACGCAATCGAGATTTTCAGGCGTATGGTCTTCAACGTCATTGCCCGGAACCAGGACGACCACACCAAGAACTTTGGCTTTCTGTTGGATCATTCAACGGCCGGTTGGCGTTTGGCACCGGCGTTTGATATCGCCTACAGCTACAAACCCGGTTCATACTGGGTGGACACCCATCAGATGACCATCAACGGTAAACGGGATAAGTTCACTCGCGGGGATATTCTCGCAGTCGCAACCCAAATTCCCCGTTTCGAGTCAAATGCCCGGGCCATTATTGACCAGGTAACTGAGGTGGTGAACCAATGGCAGGATTATGCTCGCCGAGCGGATGTCCATTCGGAGCTGTCACAGGAGATTTACTCCAACCTCCGGTTGTCCTTGTAAGCAGGTTCAGGAAGAAGTGCCGGTTTCAGAGTGGGGTCAGACCCCAACTCAGCGAAACCGGGCCATACGCTCCTGAAACTCCTCCGACCCCAGCGCCTTCCCGGAAATCGCCGCATGGTGAATCTGATCGGCCATGCCCTCCGGCGCGGGGCTGGCGACAAACGACCGGTAACTCACGAAGCGCTTGTCGGGATCCGGCTGAAAATTCAGGTAACACTCGTGCGGTGTGTGCAGTTTGGAGCGCATGCCATAAGCGTGGCAGTTGTAACTGGACCATTGATAGTCGCCGGCATAAGCCACCAGCCCTGCCTTCACCGGATTAAGCTCGATATAGCGCTGGCACTGCAGAAAATACTGCTCGGTATCCACCAGGCAAGATTTGAATCGACCGTCCCACAGAGTCCCAGAGCGACCATGTTTGTGATTGTAATACTGGGCATAGTTCTGGCCCACGGCCTTCATGAGGTCAGAGAGTGCGGTGTCAGAGTTCGGCGTGACCAGTAGATGCGTGTGATTGGTCATCAGCACCCAGGCGTGAACATCTACCTCGAACTTGTGCTGGTAGCGCGAAAGATACATGGCGTAAGTGGCGCGATCGGCCAAATCCTGAAAACAAATCTGCCGGTTATTGCCCCGCTGAATCACATGCTGGGGCATCCCGGTCGGACAAATCCGTAGTCGGCGGGGCATTTCACATTCCTTGTGAAGTTATTTTTAGTTCTGGTAATCTGCCTGAGCTGACCAAAAAATTCAAGTTGGGGTCAGACCCCAAGACATTAAGCTGTCGTGCTCGGCCAACAATTTGAAAGTGGGTTATAAGGCAGCCATAATAGCTTTAAATGGTTTATTAGTGACTCAAATGGCAAAAACCCCTGCTCGTACACATTCCCGGTACAATCGTGCGGCCTTGCAGCTTTTGGCGGGTATGATTCGTTCAGAGCGGCTGAAGCAAAGGCTCACCACGCAGGAAGTGGCCGGCCGAGCCGGAATTTCTCGCAGTATGCTGCAACGGGTAGAGAAGACAGATCCCGCCTGTGCGATTGGTTCAGTGTTCGAAGTTGCTACGGTTCTTTCAGTCCCCCTGTTTGAACAAGACGTTCAAGCGCTCGACAAAGCCCTGGCAGCCACACAACAAACTCTGGCATTGCTGCCAAAATCGGCTCATAAACCACGGAAGGAAGTAGACGATGATTTCTGAGGGAGGTCGGGAAGCGTTCGTTTGGGTCTGGCTTCCGGGGCTGCCCCGTGGGATCTAACTTATACAACTCAAGCGCCCAGAATCCCACTGTTCTGCTGATACGTTTGGTCGAGCTGCTGCTGTATTAACCGGGTGGTCTCGGCGCCCACCCCAAGCTCTGTTGCCACCGCTGAAAACCCGGCCAGAGCATCCACCACGTGCTGTACTTCCCGGCGAGCCTGCGGCCAATTGGCATAACCCGCTTCAGCGGCCAGTTTCTGCAGCGCCTTCAACGGCGGTTTTTTACTAAAACCTCCATAAGCCGTACTGTGCTCACCAAAACGGCCGGGGCTGAAGGTTACATCGTAAAACGGCGCGGGCTGCCAGTCGCCATCATCACTTTGCAGAAAAGCCCAGTTTTTGCTGTGATCATCCTGATTCAAGGCAAACAGATTAAACACCGCCCGCAAGAACTGTAACTGTGCAGCCTTAGCGCCACGACACAACTGGCCGCTGGCTTTGATTAAATCCTCATAATCCAGACTGGGCGCGCGGAAATCAGCATCCAGCAAGCCACAGGCGCTGTGCAAATGCACGCAGCCCGGCACATCATCGGCGCGCCATACCCGGTCAAACCGCTCAACCGCAAGCCAGGCCCTGGCACCGGATTCACCCGGGGCGGCAAGCAACTGCCAACGGGGAGGCTGCAAACCCGCTCGCTCTGCCAGCGACAAGTAAACCGCCTCACACAATCCTTCTTCGTGCCTCAGGGGCAAGTTGGCCGAGGTAAACTTCACCAGCCAGGCTTCATCGCCTGCCTTTGCGCGGGTCCGACAAACGCCATAATCTCCTGCTGAAAAATACAGCTGAGCCTTTGGCCGGGCGCCTGCCGAGCTGCCTGCCGTGACCAGATCTGCCAACACATCGGTGGTTTTCCCATCAAACACGGATTGCGCGTGGAGCCCCAACTCAGCCATGTTGACCGGCTTATCATCTATCGCAGGCGCAAAATCCGCCACCGGCGTATAACTCAGCGCGCCACTGCCACTGGAACCCACAAACGCCAGCCGGTCCATCTGTGTTACCTGCGCCGGCAAAACGCCCTGTTGGCGAAACACCCGGTTCATGAGCAACAATCCCCAGCCATCAGGCAGGGAATCGGCAAATACCCCGGGCAAGCCACCATGGGGCTCTCGTGGTGCCTGCTGCACAGTCGCATTCCACTTCAAGGTAAAAGGCGAAAGCGGGCTGAATTGCGCCAGATAGTCCGCATCATACTGAAAAAACACACCTTGTCGGTTCTGCGCCAGCCCACCAACCCGGGCTTGCTGCCCATCACTGAACGTACGCCAGACTGTCAGCTTGCGAACAGGCGTAAAGTTCACTGGGCAAGCACCTCATCCAGGGTGCGCGGAAGCGGCTTTTGTTCAGGGCCCTGAGTCAGGCTTTGAACACGCTGAAGATCGTCTACACATTGCCACAACAACAAAAACTGCCGCAGTGAGATCTGCCCCGTGGTTTCAAATTTCTTGATCGTAGGCGCTGGCACCGTGCTGCGCTCAGCCAACGCCGCCCGCGACCACTTCAGCGCCTTCCGGCGCTGCTGCACGTAGCCCGCCAATGCGGCCTGAACATCTCGCCCTGATACAAGACTAACCATTAGACACCTCCATATCCATTACATGGACAATAATAGCAAAATAGATACAATAATATCCATAATTAGGTTCTAACAGTTTCCCTGCCCCCTCATCCTTTTCTGCGACCGTCACCTCCGCGCTTTCGTTCGAAGAACTATCCGTGGAACGACCAAACCAACGGGATTAACCCGATCGCCACAGACCCCACCAGCAAACTCAGCGGCAGACCAATACGAATATAGTCAGTAAACTTATAGCGCCCTGGACCATAGACCATCAGATTGGTCTGGTAACCAAGGGGCGTGATAAAAGACGCCGATGCCGCAAACATGACGGCTATCGCATAGGGCAGGAAATTCACCCCCAGTTGTTCTGAAAGCGCCAGGGCGATGGGAAACATCAAAACAGCAGCGGCGTTATTTGTAATTACCTCGGTGAATACCGCCGTCAGAATGTAAATCAAGGCCAAGGCAATCCAGGGCGTCAACTCGCCGAAACCCAGCAAGCCACCCGCTACCCACACAGCAGCCCCGGTTTCAGTCATGGCGTTGCCCAAGGCAAACGAAGCAGCAATCACCACCAGAACCGGCAAATCCACACTGCGCCTTGCCCTGCTCGCCGTGATGCAACCAAACATAATCATCGCCCCGGCGGCCAGGAACGCCGCTTCCATGATCTGAAGCATCCCGGTTGCGCTTACCAACACCATCGCCAGCAAAATACCCATCGCCAGCGGTGCCTTACGAAAATCCGGCGGAGTGGAGTCGTTCAGGGCGCTGACCAGCAGAAAATCCCGCCGAAAACGGTACTGCTCAACAAACTGGTGGCTGGCTTCCAGTAACAGGGTATCCCCCATTTTAAAGGTAATATCCCCCAGTTTACCGGGTACCCGCTTACCTCCACGGGATAACGAAAGGATCACGGCATTGAAACGGGTGCGGAAGCGGCTGTCGCGAACGGTTTTGCCCAGCGCGGGAAACTCCTGCCCGAGCACCACTTCCACAAGGCAACGCTGATGATTTTCCAGATCCAGTTTGTGAACACTGCCGTAAACCGGTTTGAGGCCCCGGATTCGGCGTAATTCACTGGCACATTCCGGTGCACCCACAAAATAGAGTTTGTCGCCCGATTGCAGGGTTCGGTCTGGCTCCACAGCTGTAATCAGGCGGCCGCCACGGTCAATTTCCGTGAGGTAGCCGTAGCTCAAAGCACGTAAACCCGCTTCCGCAATGGTGCGACCAATCAACGGGCCGGGGCTCATCACCTCTACTTCCACACCGTATTCACGAACCTGGTCCAGCTCTTCTTTTAAACCCCCGCGGTCTGGTAACAGCCGGGACGCAAAAAAAACCAGAAAAGCCCCGCCAATCAGCAGTAAAGGAATACCAACCCAAGCCAGTTCAAACAACCCAAGGCTGATGTTCATCCGAGCCTGGAGCATGCCGTCCACCACCAGGTTAGTGCTGGTGCCAATCAGGGTGCAGGTACCACCCAGAATGGCGGCGTAACTCAAGGGCAACAACAGCTTGGAAGCGGGAATACCAAGCCGTTGAGCCCATTCCTGAATGGCCGGTATAAACATGGCAACCACTGCGGTGTTGTTCATAAAACCGCTAAGAATGCTGGTGGGCGCAATCATTCGCAGCTGGGCACCCTTTTCAGTTTTGGGATGGCCCAACAAACGTTGCGCTATCCATTGCACGGCCCCCGTTTCCTTCAACCCGGCGGCTACTACATACAGCGTAGCAATGGTGATAACACCAGGATTACCAAAGCCTGCCAACGCATCAACAGGGCCCAGAATGCCGGTGATCAACAGGAACGCAAGCGCCGCCATTAGAACCAGATCGGCGGAAACGCGGGTAAAAGAAAGCGTTGATAACACCGAAAACAGTGTTATCAACGTCACTATGCCTTGCCACTCCATGGAATTAATCCCTACGAATAATCAGTTCCCGCTCAAGCAGGTAAGCAATGAGGGTCTCAACGCACACCTCTACCGACATGCTCGACGTGTCGAGCCGAACTTCCGGACGGGAGGGAACCTCATAGGGAGAATCGATGCCGGTGAAGCGCTTAATCTGACCAGACCGAGCCTTTTGATAAAGCCCCTTCGGGTCGCGCTCTTCACAGGTAGCCAGCGGCGTATCTATGAACACTTCAATGAATTCGCCCGCCGGAAACAACTTCCGTACCAGACGTCGGTCGCCGGTGAACGGCGAAATGAAGGCGCTCATGACCATCAAACCAGCGTCAGCAAACAGTTTGCAAATCTCGCCCACGCGGCGGATATTCTCTTCCCGGTCATCGTCCGAAAACCCCAGATCCTTACACAAACCGTGGCGAACGTTGTCGCCGTCCAGCACAAACGTGTGGTAGCCACGTTTGTGCAAGGCGACGTCCAGTGCGTTGGCAACCGTCGATTTGCCGGAACCGCTCAGGCCGGTAAACCAAAGCAGGCAGGGTTTCTGGTTTTTGTTAATAGAACGCTCAGCGCGAGTGATTTTGTGATCGTGCCAGATAATATTATCAGCCAAAATCCTTCTCCTTATTAAACTGGCTCACAGCCCCATTCCGGATAGTTTTCCCGAATAAACCGGTTCAGATTGCGCTCCGCTTTGGTGTATTCCCGCGCGGACACCCCACCAGAGCCATCAAGCGCCCGCGCCACCATGCCAGCCGCCACCGTCACATTGGTTAACTTGTCGATCAGAATAAAACTGCCGGTACCCGGGTGGTGCTGGTAATCCTCAACAACCACCGGCTCGGAAAGCTCCACATCGCACAGGCCAATGGCATTCAGGCCAAGGCCGCCCTGTGCGTCTGGATTGCGCTCCAGCGTATTCACATCAATCTCTTCAAGAACCTCGTTGACGTAACAGTTCGTCATCCGGGTTCCAATCTTGATGCCGTACTCACGGCCAGGCGTAAGGGCTTGCTCACTCATCCACACCAGATGGGCCGCAAAGCGATGACCCATCGCCGGCTGGTTGTTGGCATGCACCAGAAGATCGCCGCGGGACACATCTACTTCGTCTTCCAGGGTCAGCGTAACCGCATCTCCTGGCCAGGCTCGCTCCATCTCGCCTTCGTAACTGTGAATACCCTTTACCCGAGTGGTTTTACCCGAAGGCAGCACTGCCACTTCATCGCCCTTGTGTACGACACCGCTGGCAAGAGTGCCGCAATAGCCGCGGAAGTCGGGGTTCGGGCGGTTCACAAACTGCACCGGGAAGCGCAAATCGGTGACGTTCTGGTCGTCCCGCAGTTCCACCTGCTCCAGAATGCTCATCAAGGTTTCGCCGTGGTACCAAGGCGTGCTTTCGCTGCGGTTGACCACGTTATCGCCGTTCAGGGCAGAGATGGGCACGTAATACAGGTCTTCCAGCCCGAGCTGCGCTGCCAGCTGCTGGTATTGCTCACGGATATTGTTGAATATCTCTTCAGAGAAATCCACCAGATCCATCTTGTTAATGGCCACCACAATGTGCTTCAGGCCCAGCAGGCTGACAATAAAGCTGTGCCGGCGGGATTGCGTGAGCACCCCTTTGCGGGCATCAATCATCATTACGGCCAGATCACAGGTCGAAGCACCCGTGGCCATATTGCGAGTGTACTGCTCGTGGCCCGGGCAGTCAGCGATGATGAACTTGCGCTTGTCGGTGGAGAAATATCGATAAGCCACATCAATGGTAATGCCTTGCTCTCGCTCAGACGCCAGGCCGTCCACCAACAACGCCAGATCCAACGATTCACCGGCGTTGCCCTGGCGCTCGTTGTCTTTGTGCAAAGACACCAAGTGATCTTCAAAAATCAGCTTGGAGTCGAACAGTAAGCGGCCAATCAATGTAGATTTGCCATCATCAACACTGCCGCAGGTCAAAAACCGCAGCAGGTCTTTGTTTTCGTGCTGGTCCAGGTACGCGAGGATGTCTTTTTCAATCAAAACCGTTGCGTGTGACATTAGAAATACCCCTCACGTTTTTTCTGTTCCATAGAGGCCGCGCCGTCGTGGTCAATCACTCGGCCCTGGCGCTCGGAAGTCTTGGTGAGCAGCATTTCCTGAATAATCTCCGGCAGCGTGGTCGCGGTTGATTCCACCGCGCCGGTCAGCGGGTAGCAACCCAGCGTGCGGAACCGCACCATCTTCATTTCTGGCGTCTCGCCTGGCGCCAATGGCATGCGGTCGTCGTCAACCATAATCAGAGTGCCGTCGCGCTCCACCACCGGGCGTTTCGCGGCGTAATACAGCGGCACAATGTCGATGTTTTCCAGATAGATGTATTGCCAGATATCCAACTCCGTCCAGTTAGACAACGGAAACACCCGAATACTCTCTCCCTTGTTCACCTTGCCGTTGTACAGATTCCACAACTCCGGGCGCTGGTTTTTCGGATCCCAGCGGTGGAATTTGTCGCGGAAGGAATACACCCGCTCCTTGGCGCGGGACTTCTCTTCATCCCGGCGGGCACCGCCAAACGCGGCATCAAAGCCGTACTGGTTCAGTGCCTGCTTCAGAGCCTGGGTTTTCATCACATCGGTGTGCTTGGTACTGCCGTGAGTGAACGGGCCAATGCCTTGGGCCACGCCTTCCTGATTGGTGTGCACCAGCAACTTCATGCCCACTTTTTCCACCATCGTGTCCCGAAAGGTAATCATCTCCCGAAACTTCCAGGTGGTGTCCACATGCATCAGCGGAAACGGCGGCTTGCCGGGCGCAAAGGCTTTCAGGGCCAAATGCAACATCACCGCAGAATCCTTGCCGACGGAATAGAGCATCACCGGGTTATCAAACTCAGCCGCCACCTCGCGGATGATGTAAATCGATTCCGCCTCAAGCTGCCTGAGATGGGTTTTCTTAGGGGGAGTTAGCGTCATGTCAGCATCCGTAAAGTGAATCAAATTCTAAAAGGCTACAGGAACAGCTTTTCCAGGGGCAGACTTTGATGCCTGCCGAGGGTTCAAGAGTGTCGTCACCAGCAACTTGCCATCCACATCGCGCCGCTGTAGTTCGCAGAGCAAAAAATAGGTGGGGTAAAAGGCGTCACCGAGCAAGATATCGTCTGCGTTCAGGTTGTCCAGCAAGTTTCTTGGCAAGTTTTTTTCATCGGTTCCCTTGCCCTGGAAGCGTGCGAAAGCCGCATCTAAAATAGCACCACTGGCGAGGCAAGTTAAGCCGACCAGCCGGCGCAGCGGGTGGTCCAAGCCAAGTTTTTGACGGCGTGACTGTGGGTGTTTTCCCTGATTTGCGGGTGTGTGCGGCATGGCGATCGCGAGGCCATTAAATGACCACTCACTTGGGGCAACCCGGTAAATGGTTGTAGAATTAGAGGAAGTGCTAATAGAATTAAATAGGCCGCTACGCTATTATAACGCCTCATTTCTGTTGCCTTAACCATCAGTAACTTGCCCGTTGCTCTGTGTTTTTATATACATTGTGATTACGGTTGCCGGTAAGGGGCCGGCACTAGGGTAAAAGCGAATGAAATCTGTGGCTGCGCGGCTTATAAACTGGCTTTTTGAATTACCCAGGCCACACAAGCGCCTGGTGTCCGTTGCGGCAGATGTCTGTTTTATTATTTTGGCACTCTGGGGCTCCTTTGCCCTGCGCCTTGAAAATTGGTTTTGGGTTCCCTCAACAACCGCCATTCTCGTTTTTTCCCTGACCGCAATCATCACCATCATCATCTTTATCCGCTTGGGCTTATACCGGGCCGTCATCCGCTATATCAGTGAAAAAGCCCTGATGGTTATCATGATAGGTGTGGTGTGCTCATCGGTTGCGCTGGTTCTATCCGGCTTCATGTTACAGGCAGGCATACCGCGCTCGGTGCCTGTTATTTACTGCGCCCTGCTGTTTTTACTGGTGGCCGGTACCCGTTTCCTGTTTCGCTCAATTATTAATCGCCCACGTGAAAAGCTCAAAGGCCGTGTGCTTATTGTGGGTATAGGGCGCCGGGCTTTACAGCTGCATTACGCGTTAATGCAAGGTACCGAATACCGCCCCATGGGTTTTGTAGCGCTGGATTGCGGCCGCCACACCTCCTTTATAGCGGGCTTTCAGGTGTATTCCGTAGCCCAAGTTGGGAAAGTCGTAAAAGAGCAGGGCGTACAACGGGTATTTCTGGCCCTGGAAGACGGCGGCAAAATTTCCCGTAAACAGCTGATGATGGTGCTGGAAGAACTGCGTGTGCCGGTGCAAACAGTGCCCTCTATGTCGGCACTGTTAGCCAAGCAAGCGCGTATCAACGAAGTTCGGGATTTAGACATTGAAGACCTTCTGGGCCGCGATCCGGTTCTGCACGACCCCGCCTTAACCGCCACCAGTATCACCGGAAAGGTCATCATGGTAACCGGTGCCGGCGGTTCTATCGGCTCCGAGCTGTGCCGCCAAATTATCCGCAACCGGCCAGCCTGCGTGGTACTGATGGAACAGTCTGAATACGCGCTCTATTCAATCGAGCGAGAACTGCTGGCCATTAACGAATCCCAATCCACCAACGTAGCCGTGCACGCCTTGTTGGGCAGCGTAATACACCGCCGCCGTTGTGAAAATATCATGCGCAGTTTTGGCGTTCAGGTGGTTTACCACGCTGCCGCCTATAAACACGTACCGTTGGTAGAACACAACACCATTGAAGGCGTTCAAAACAATGTAATGGGTACCTGGCACTGCGCTGAAGCGGCCATATCTGCCGGTGTAGAGCAGTTCGTGCTGATTTCCACAGACAAAGCCGTGCGCCCAACCAACGTGATGGGCGCCAGCAAGCGCATGGCCGAACTGGTTTTGCAGGCCCTGGCTGAACGCCAGCAGAACACCATGTTTTCAATGGTGCGTTTTGGCAACGTGCTCGGCTCCTCAGGCTCTGTTGTGCCATTATTTCGCGAGCAAATTCGTGCGGGCGGCCCGGTTACCGTTACCCACCCGGACATTACCCGTTATTTCATGACGATTCCTGAAGCCAGCCAACTGGTCCTGCAAGCCGCAGCGATGAGCAACGGTGGTGAAGTGTTTGTACTGAACATGGGCGAGCCGGTTAAAATTGCCGACCTGGCGAGAAAAATGATTCACCTGATGGGGCTTAGTCAGAAAACCGCCGAAAACCCGGTGGGCGACGTGCCCGTTGTTTACGTCGGACTGCGCCCTGGCGAAAAACTGTACGAAGAGTTGCTGATTGGTAACAGCCCGCAGCCCACGCTGCACCCGCGCATACTCATGGCGCGGGAAGAATCGCTTAGCTGGCCCCGGCTAGAAGTGTTGCTGAACGCCCTGGCCAGCGCCAGTCAGAGTTTTGATTGCCAGAAAGTGGTCGATATTCTTGGTAAGGCGCCAACCGGATACAGCCCCGACGGGCCAGTTAAAGATGCGCTCTGGAGCCGTATTTCCGATAACGTCGGTCAGCGCGGCCCTGGCTTGGCGGTTTCCCGAAACAGCAAGCGTACTCCGTCCCCAAACGTCTATAAATTTCCAGTCTGAATGCAGGTCTTGCACCGTAGAGCGCCATTGGCGCATAGCCTGCGGGGTAGACTCACGTGCGCCAATAACCGATAATGCGCCGCCGTGGCGGGCATCAAACCGTTTTTTTAAGGAAGCACAGTGTGCGGCTCCATTCCTGAAAATCTTTAACATCCTGACTAGCGTCATCTTTCTTTCCAGCTTCTGGAGTTTCTTTCCGAATGTTCAAAGCGAAAACCAATCAGCCAAAGCAGCCAACTCCCCTCCAGGAAGCGCTGAAACAATGTAAAGGCGGCTTTTACTCAGCGGGTTTTCTCAGCTTTTTCATTAACCTTTTGATGCTGGTGCCCGCTCTTTACATGCTGCAGATATACGACCGCGCCTTGGGCAGTCGTAGTATGGATACCCTGTGGATGCTGACCTTAATTGTGGTCTTTCTGTTTATTGCATTGGCGCTGATGCAGGTGGCACGCTCGGCCATACTGGTGCGGCTGGGTAACGGGTTAGACATGGCTATGAACACCAAGCTGTTTGGCTCTATGTTCAAACAGTCGGTCAGCCAGCCGGGCAAACAAAGTTCACAGCCTATTCAGGACATGACCGCGCTACGGCAGTTCCTCACCGGCCAAGGCCTGTTCGCCTTTTTCGACGGCCCCTGGTTGCCCATCTTCATTGCGGTGCTGTTTGGCTTCCACCTCTGGTTTGGTATTTTTGCCATTATTGCCGCGGTTATTCTGGTGGCCCTGGCTTGGCTGAACGAAAAACTCACAAAAGCACCACTGAGCTCCGCCAGCAGCAAAAGCATTCAGTCAACGCGGTATGCAGACTCGTGCCTGCGTAACGCCGAAGTGGTTGAAGCCATGGGCATGGAGGGCAGCTTGCGGCAGAAATGGCTTGAACGTCATTTAGGGTTCCTGAAAGACCAGTCAGACGCCAGCGACCGCAACGCCGTACTCAGCAACGTGTCAAAAACCCTCAGAATGCTGTTTCAGTCGCTCATATTGGGGTTAGGTGGATACCTGGCCATCAAACAGGAAATTACCCCCGGTATGCTGATTGCCGGTTCCATTCTGCTGGGCCGTGCTCTGGCGCCGTTGGACTTGATGATTGGTTCCTGGAAAGGTTTCGCATCGGCGCGCCAGGCCTACCAGCGTTTGAACCAGTTGTTCGAACAATACCCCACCGGCGAACCCGGCATGCCATTGCCGGCCCCGGAAGGCCACCTGAGCGTAGAAGCACTGGTGGTAGTGCCGCCAGGTGCCAACGTACCCGCTTTGCGTGGCGTCGGTTTTGCGTTAGACGCCGGAGATATGTTGGCGATTGTGGGCCCAAGCGCTGCTGGCAAGTCCACGCTGGCACGGGCTGTTCTGGGTGTTTGGCCGCTGAACAACGGCACCGCGCGCCTGGATGGCGCCGACATTCATCAATGGGACAAAGCCCAGTTGGGGCCGCACATTGGCTACCTGCCGCAAGACATCGAATTGTTTGAAGGCACTATTAGCGAAAATATTTGTCGTTTTGGCCCGGTGAATCCGCAGGCTGTGGTAGACGCCGCAAAAATGGCCGGCGTGCATGAATTGATACTGCGCTTGCCCAATGGTTACGACACCCACATCGCGTCAAACGGTGGTGCCCTTTCTGGCGGCCAGCGCCAGCGTGTCGGGTTGGCCCGCGCCGTATACGGCGACCCGCGCCTGGTGGTGTTAGACGAGCCCAACTCCAATCTGGATGACCAGGGCGAGCAAGCTTTGGTCGCGGCGCTAGAGTCACTGCGTGAAAAGAAAGCCACCGTCATTCTTATTTCCCACCGCAAGCCCATTCTGCGCCTGGTGAACAAAATGCTGGTTCTGTCTGACGGGCAAGCGATTGGTTTCGGTGCTCGTGACGACGTAATGCGCGCCCTGCAAGACGGCACTCTTAACGTTGGTAAAAACAAACAGCAAGCATTGAGAGGCGTAAAGTAATGAGCGAACAGCAAGATGTCGGAAAAGACGGCGCCACAAAGAAAACAGCGCAAGAAGCCGAATGGCTGGAAGCAGAATACGAAAAGGACGTGCCAGAAGCACAGTCCAAGCCTCAGGTTGAAACCAGCCACAGCCGGCGTTCGCGCTTCGGAGTCCTGATTGTACTGCTGACCTTTGTCGGCTTTGGCGGCTGGGCCACTTTTGCCCACGTAGACGGCGCTGCCGTGGCCCTTGGCGAGGTGATTGTAAGTACCCAGAACCGCAACATACAGCACCTGGAAGGCGGCGTTGTCGACACCATCTTTGTAGACGACGGCGATCAGGTAGAGCAGGGCGACACGCTGATCACACTGTCAGATATTCGAGCGGTTGCCGAACTGGACATTATTCAATCGCAGCTGGATGAAATTCTTGGCGAAGAAGCCCGCTTGCTGGCCGAAAGAGCACAGAAAAATGTGGTCGAATTTCCTCCTGCTCTGCGGTCAAGAAAAGACCAGCCCGGCGTTGCGGCGATTATTGATGGTCAAACGTCGCTGTTCAACTCCCGCGTAGAAAGCGTTCGCGGCCGCGAGCAGATTCTAGAGCAAAAAGCCGCCTCTTTGGCCCAGCAGGTTAAAGGGCAGAAAGCGATGGGTGAATCTTTGGCGGGTCGCGCTTCGTCTTACCAGGAAGAAGTGAAACAGTGGCAGGAACTCTACGACAGGCAGCTGGCTGACCGCTTGCGCATCAACGAAATGACCCGCGAATTGCTGCGCCTGCAAGGTGAGCGCGACGCCACAGAAACCGAAGTTGGCCGTCTGCGCGCAGAAATCGCCAATACCCGCTCAGAGCTGTTGATTACCCGCGAAGAGTTCATGGAAAAGGTCAGCACCCGCCTGCGCGAAGTACAGCAAAAACGCGCTGATCTGCAGGCCCGTAAAACCAGCCTTGAAGACACCCTGCGCCGGTTGGTGATCAGCAGCCCGGTGAGCGGCACCGTGGTGGGCACCGAAGTGCATACCGAGGGCGGCGTTATTCGCCCCGGCGACACCCTGATGCAAATTGTGCCCAGCAATCAGAAGCTGGCGATCGTGGCAAAAGTGCAGCCCACAGAAATTGACCGTATTAGGCCGGGCCAGCTGTCCAGCATTCGGCTTTCCGCGTTCAACTTCCAGGCCGCCCACGTGATAGAAGCGGAGGTGATTAACGTATCGGCAGACACCTACGAAAATGAGCAAACCCGCGAAAGCTATTACGAAGTGCGGTTGAACATTACCGAAAAAGGCATAGCCACTATGGCCAAACAGGACATGTTCCTGCTGCCCGGTATGCCCGCTGAAGTACTGATCAGTACCGGTAACCGCACCGTACTGGAATACTTGCTGGACCCATTCATTCGGATGTCTGAACGCGCATTCCGCGAAAGCTGAGGAAGCCAAAATGCCAACCCACACACTCAGCGCCAGCTTGGTTGCTGTGCTTCTGTCCATGGTTGCCGCGCCGCTTATGGCCGCGCCGCCCCTGACGATTCAGCAGGCATGGGAAAGCACCCTTGAAAATAACCTGCGTTTGCGTGGCGAAGCCAGCTACGTCAGCGGTGAAGACGCACGGGTAGACGAAGCCTGGGCCGCTGTAAAGCCGCAAGTAGACTTTACCGCCGGCTACGGCCGCACTTGGTACAATCGCGACCTTGGCCGGGGAAATCTGGAAGAAGGTCAAGACAGCCCCAGCCGCTTGGATGTCGGCGTTAGCCAGGTTCTATATTCCCGTCGTGCCTTTAAAGGCATAGACGAAGCCGAGCGCTCGGTGGACAAAGAGCAGGCACGGCTTGACGCCACCCGCGCGCAGGTTGGCGTGGAAAGCTTGCTAAGCTACCTCGAAGTCAACCGTTTGCAAAAGCTGGTGGCGGTGTTAGACAACGAACTGGCAAGCCACCAACAGCAGGCAAACCAGGTTGAACAGAAGCTGGAACGCGGTTTTGCCACCAAAGCCGAAGCACTGGAGGCTGTGTCCCGGGTAGACGAAGTTCGCGCCCAGCTTGTTAAGCTTAAAAGCCGGCATTGGGCTGCGCTGCAAAAGTTGCAGCAACTGGTGGGCAAACCGGTAACCGAGGTGGCAAACGTAAAAGAATCGCTGTGGCGCAAAACGCCGGAGTTTTTGGCTACCAACTGGCAGGCCATCGTGCTGGCCAATGCGCCCAGCGTAAAAATAGCCGAGGCAGAAAGCCGCCTTGCCAGCGCCAGCTATGAAGTGGCAACGTCAGGGCATTACCCTGAGTTGTCCCTGAATGCCCGTTATACCGACAACGACAGCTTTGCCACCTCAGTACTGGAAGAGCGCAAAGTAGAGCTTCGCCTATCCATACCCATATACAAGGGTGGCAGCACCAGCGCCCGATCACGCGCGGCCCGCTACCGGGAAGAAGGCGCAGAGTGGCTGTTGGCCAGCGAGCGAGAACAGGTTGCGGTCGAAGTTCAGCGGCTAACCGCCGAGCTGGGCGGCGGCTATAACAACATTCGTGCGCTAGAGCAGGCACTGGAATCGGCCAGTGCTTCTGAAGAAGCCGCCAACGAAGGCTTTCTGGCCGGCGTACGCAACCTGGTCGGTCTGCTTGACGTACGCAAGCGCCGCTCCGCCATTGAACAAGAGTTAATTAACGCCATATACGACAACCTCAGTAACCGCTTGCAGCTGCTTTCACTGGCCGACGAGCTGAATCCGCAACGCTTGCAGCCCTGGGCGCGCTAAGCGGGCCCACGAACCAAAAAGGCCCTATGCTGTGGCAAACTCCACGGCGTTTAGCTATCTGGTCATTAATGCTGTGTGCAGGGAATAAATAAATGAAAAGCTGGTTCAGAAGCTTTCGGGATTACCGTTTCTTTATCTTATCGTCGATTCGTAATGACTTGGTCAACCAGTTTGCAAGAAGCCGCTTAGGTGGCTTATGGATGATTGTACATCCACTGGTCATGGTCGCCATTTATGCGTTTGTGCTGTCTGCCGTGCTCTCTGCGAAGTTTGACGGCATCGACAACCGCTATGCTTATGCCATCTACCTCACGTCGGGCATTCTGGGTTGGACTCTGTTCAGCGACATCATCAGCCGCAGCCTTAACCTTTTTGTAGGCAACGCCGACCTTCTTAAAAAGATGAAGGTACCCAAAATCGCGCTGCCCGCGGTAACGGCCGGCACCTGCCTGATTGGCCATGGGCTTCTGCTTGCGGCCATCTTGGTCATTTTTGCGTTTCTGGGTCATCCGCCGTCGGCCACTCTGCTTTGGGTGCCCGTGATTACCGCGGTCCTGCTGCTGTTCTCGCTAGGCCTTGGGTTGGTGATTGCCGTACTGAATGTGTTTATCCGCGACATCGCCCAGATTGTGCCCATTGTGCTGCAATTTTTGTTCTGGTTTACTCCGATTGTATATCCGTTAACCATCATTCCCGAGCATTTGCGCTGGGCGTTGCAGTTCAATCCTGTCTACCCGGCTATAAAGGCCTACCATGACGTGCTGGCGTATCAACAGCAGCCAGACCTGGCGGCTTTGGCGGTAATGGCCGCCATTGGGATTGTGTTTGCGGTGTTGGGGTTGTGGCTTGTCCGGCAGGCAAGCTCCGAAATGGTAGATGTACTATGAGCCTGCTAACCGTTGAACACGTCAGTAAATCCTTCCGTGAATACGCCTCTGAATGGAAGCGGGTGGCCCGCTGGTTCGGCTTGCCTTTTAAACCGGTGGCCGAAAACCCGATACTGCGAGACATCAGCTTCAGCATCGAGCGCGGTGAAGCCATTGGCATTCTTGGCCAGAACGGGGCTGGCAAAAGCACACTGTTAAAGTTGATCACCGGCACCCTTATGCCCACGGCTGGCGTTATTACTGTCAATGGTCGTATTGCAGCCATTCTGGAGCTGGGCATGGGCTTCAACCCGGAACTCACCGGCCGTCAGAACGTGTATCACGCCGCTTCAATCATGGGGTTCAGCCACGCCGAAGTGGACAACTTCATGCCCGCAGTTGAAGCCTTTGCCGATATTGGCGAGTATTTTGACGAACCTGTCAGGGTCTATTCCAGCGGCATGCAGGTGCGCGTCGCCTTTGCCGTGGCCACAGCTGTTCGGCCAGACATCCTGATTATCGATGAAGCTTTGTCTGTGGGCGACGCGGCTTTTCAGCGCAAATGTTTCCGTCGCATAAACGAATTTCTGGAGCAGGGCACCACGTTGCTGTTCGTCACCCATGACATCGACGCCGTCAAAAAACTGTGTAAACGAGCCATTTTTTTGCATTACGGGAAAATAGAGGCTTATGGCGCCGCCAAAGAAGTCTGCGACGCCTACGAAAAATCACTGTTCGGCGGCGGCACCCCTGCCGCAGAGGAGCTTACCGAAGGTCGCCAACTTGACCCAACCCTGGCCTCCGATTGTGAGGTCAGTTACGGAGATGGCCGCGCCACCATCGAGTCGATCTGGCTGCAAAATCAATCCGGTGAACCGGTTAACCTGTTTAACAGTGGCGAGCCGCTTGTGCTAAAAGCCTGTGTTCGCTTCAATCAAGCGGTGGACCACGCCGTATTTGCCATCATGATCAAAACCCGCGAAGGCCTGGGGCTGTTCGGCACCGACACCTCCGAGCTAGCACAGTTTAGCGGCCGAACCTTCCAGGAAGGCGAGTTAGTCACCCTGCGCTATGATATAGGCAACGCCTTTGCCCCTGGCGTTTACTACATCAACTGCGGTGTAAGAGACGATCGCAGCAACGAACCGGTGTTTCTCCATCGCCGGCTAGATGCTGTGCTGTTCCGGGTGCGCAGCGACGAAAACACCACGGTAAAATCGGGCCTGATCAATGTCCCGGCAAAGATAACCATCGAAGAAACAGACACATGACCGCTACTCCCTCGCCCCAGCCTATTTTTATTCATGCGCTGTTCCGAACGGGCAGCACCTATATGTTCGAAGTCTTCCGCAGGCTGGGCAGCCAGTACATGTGCTTTCAAGAGCCCCTGCACGAAATTGCCCTGCATGCAAAAACCGACACGGCCATCCTTAATGACCCTCAGGATACCCAGAAGGCAAACGTTCTTCGGCACCCGCCGCTGTCACGGTCTTACTTCAGTGAATTGTATGAGGTGGCCGATGCCTGCCTGCCGCATTTGCAGGAGCGTGACATCTATGATGGCTACTTCGGCACAGACACCCGCCCTAGGGGAATCGACTACTGGCAGTCCCTTATCGAGCAGGCTGCTGCCCGCCCGGTTATTCAGGAATGCCGTTCCGCTGGCCGCATTGAAGGCATAAGGCGTCAGCTTGGGGGGCATCATGTCTATTTATGGCGTAATCCCTGGGACCAATGGTGGTCTTACCAGGTCTCTCCCTATTTTGATTTGACCACCCAGCTGATTTTCAACGCCTCAAGCCGGCCCCCGCTGGTTCAGTTGGTCAGTGAGCATATCGGTTTTCAGCCCTTGCCGTTGGGGCCTTTGGAAGTAGCCTACGATCACTTCTCCCGGCGGCTACTATCGCCAGATCACGCTTACCAGGCATTCTATACGCTTTGGTTGCTGGGCCTTCACCAAGGCTGCAAGCACGCAGACCAGCTCGTCAATATTGATCAGTTAAGTGCAAACGCCACGGCGCGCCGCCATGCCGTAGCGGCTCTGGAGCGCGTTGGTGTGTCGGGGCTTTCTTTGGACGACTGCCACAGCCCGGTGTCGTCTTTTACGGATAAGGAACAGGCTCGCTTTAACGAGTTGGAACAAGAAATTCACCAACTCTGGATAGAAGCCGGCCTGCCCGAAAGCGACCTTCAGCGCTTACTGACCCTCAGGCAGCAAGCTGCGCCCGAGTGCCATGCATTGGCAGGGCAAGAGGTACCACTGGCCAACGAACTGTCACGCTACCGTGACTTGCTGCGGCGCCGCCATGAAGAAATTTTGTCTCTTCATCAGCAAAGCGATGCCAAATTGCAAACAGCGCATCGCCGGGAGGATGTGTTCAGAGAGCAACTTGAAGAAACAGCACAAAAAAGTGACTGGATCGAACGTCAAGCCCAGCGGCATAAAAGCACCGCAGAAGATCTTGACCGGCAGCTGAATTCGTCTCAGCAGTTGCTGGGCGACATCTTTCAAAGCAGTTCCTGGAGGCTAACAGCGCCACTGCGTAAAAGTGCCCTTGTGATAAGGCGCGTGTCTGGGGCAACGGGCTTGGCTGGCGTTATCTCCTCTACGTCCCTAAGGGGCACGCTGCAAAAAAACGTATCTGACATTGCAGCTGCAACAGAACGGCGCACCCGCCGCCATCCCCGTCTGCGACAGGCCCTGCTGGCCCTTGTGCTGCGCATGCCCTGGCTGGTGGTCCGCCTGCGGCGGATGCGGCGTAACCCACAATCCGTCGCGCTCAACAACCCAGTAAGCCTTACGCCCAGATCCCGGGATATTTATCGGCAACTCGTAGCCGCCATTGGCATTATTAACACCCAGAATTCCAGCAAGGACAAAAATGAGACTCCTGATTGATCTCCAGTGCCTGCAAACCTCAAGCCGCTTCCGGGGCATTGGCCATTACGTCAGCTCGTTGCTTAAAGCCTTGCTGCAGGTTAACCAGCAGCGACAGCAGCCCCACGATATTATTGTTCTGCTCAATAATTATCAGCCAGAGTTAATCCAGGACTTTCAGCAACACTGGTCGTCACTCTTGCCGCCCGGCGCCATCCGTGTTTTTCATGCACTGCCGGAAACGGCCGAGCTGTCATTCTGTAACCCGGGCATAGTCCGCATCAGCGAGCAGCTCAGAAACGAATTCATAGAACGCCTGAATCCAGATTTCGTACTCATCAGCTCACTCTTTGAGGGTATGGCTGATGATTTCGTCTGCGATATCCCCCGCAACCGTTCCTGCCCGGTGGGCGTGATCGGCTACGATTTGATTCCGCTGATCAGTCCGCGGGAGTACCTGGGTGATCCGGTAATCAACCGCTGGTACCGGCGCAAAATCGATAGCCTGCAGCGGGTGGATCGGGTGTTCGCCATATCAGAAAGTGCCAGCCGCGAATTCGAAACCCATCTTGAACTGCCCGAGGGAAGCGTGGCGACGATTTCCACAGGCTGTGACCAAGGCTATTACCCCCTGGGCGAAACAGACGAAATACAGCGCGAAGTGCTTCGGGAGCTGGGCATCAGTGGGCCCTTTATTCTTTACAGCGGCGCTTCTGACGAGCGCAAAAACCTGAACGCTCTGATTCAGGCCTTCAATCGGCTTTCGGTTGACCTAAAGAAATCCCTCAGGCTGGTACTGGTTGGTAAATTTAACGAAGTCGATCAAGCCCGGCTTTCTCAATACGCCAAAACCCACGGCATTCCCCCGAGGCACATTCTCTATACCGGTTTTGTGCCTCAGCAAACCCTGAACATTCTTTACAACCATTGCCAGGTGTTCGTTTTCCCCTCCCGGCATGAAGGATTTGGGCTGCCGGTTCTAGAAGCCATGACCTGCGGTGCGCCAGCGCTCTGTGCCAACACCACCAGCCTGCCGGAAGTGATGGGGCTTGAGGCGGCCATGTTCGGGCCAGACGACATTCCCCGGCTCACGCAATTAATCACCCGGGTGGTTACCGAACCTGATTTTCGCCAGCAGCTGATAGACCATGGCCTGGAGCGAAGCCGCCGTTTCTCCTGGCATAAAACCGCCACCGAACTGCTGCATCAGATTGAACAAACCATCGACAAACATAGGGGCTCACCACCGGGCAGCACCCCTTCCAACGGCAGTTCAAGCGCTGATACAAAACGAATTGAAACCCTGGCACAGTTGTGTCAACGCTGGAAGCTGGACGACAGACAACTGCGCCAGCTGGCCAACGCACTGGCCGCCAACGATCTCGCGCTCACCAAAATCCTGCCCCAACGGCAATACAACTGGCGCCTCGAAGGCCCTTTCGACTCCAGCTACAGCCTGGCCCTGCTGAACCGGGAAACTGCCCGCGGGTTGGCTGCTATTGGCCAGCCGGTAAGCCTGCACTCCACCGAAGGTCCCGGCGATTTCGAACCCTCGCCGGCATTCCTGGCAGACAATCCCGACATCGCCTATATGCACTCCCTAAGCCACGATAAAGCGTTTCGGCCCACAATCATCAGCCGCAACCTTTACCCGCCCAGGGTCAACGACATGGCAGAAGGGGCACACCTCCTGCACCACTACGCCTGGGAAGAAGCCGGTTTTCCGCAGGAATGGGTCGAAGATTTCAATCGCCACCTGACCGGCATTACTTGTTTGTCTGAACACGTTCGCAAGGTGCTCATAGACAACGGCGTTTGCCTGCCCATGTCAGTCAGTGGTTGCGGCGTAGATCACTGGGACCGTGTGGTTCCAAAGCCGTACCCGTTGCAGGCACGAGCTTTTCGTTTTTTGCATGTGTCCTCCTGCTTCCCCCGCAAGGGTGTAGACGCCTTGCTGGAAGCCTGGGGCCAGGCCTTCAGTGACGCCGATAACGTTTCCCTGGTCATCAAAACGTTCGAAAACCCACACAACAACGTGCAAGACCTGCTCGCAGCCCAGCGGCGTGCCCGGCCGGACTACCCGGATGTGGTTATCATCAGTGAAGATTTGCCCGCCGGCCAGCTCAAATACCTTTACGAAAACTGCCAGGCCCTTGTGGCCCCCAGCAAAGCCGAGGGGTTTGGCCTTCCGCTTGCGGAAGCCATGCTCAGTGGGCTACCTGTAATCACCACCGGCTGGAGCGGCCAGCTGGATTTTTGTGACCACGATACCGCCTGGCTGACCAAGTTTCACTTCGAGCCGGCCCAGACACATTTCCAGTTGCCGGATTCGGTTTGGGCAAGCCCGGACACAGAACACCTGGCCAGCCAGCTGTGTGAGGTTTACGCCCTGCCACCGAGCGAACGCCGCCGTAAAACCGCCGCCGCCATTCAACGCCTGCGTGAGCAGTTCACCTGGGAGCAGGTTGCACTGCGGCTGGCCAATCAGGCGGACGACATTATACAGCGCAGGCAAAACGAAGATATCCAGCGGCCCTTGCGGGTAGGCTGGGTAAGCACCTGGAACCAACGCTGCGGGGTGGCCACCTACTCGGAACACCTCACTGAAACCAATAAGCACGACCAGGTGATTGTGTTCGCCCCCCACAACAGCGGCAGCGACGACAGTGGAAACGGCCCGCAGGTCATTCGCTGCTGGCATCAGAATGATCAAGACCCGCTGCACGAACTGGCCAGCCAGCTGCTGGCCGCCAAGCTAGACGCAGTGGTTATCCAGATGAACTACTACTTCTTCGATTTCGACGCCTTGGCCCAGCTGATTGCTACCCTCAAGGCCAGCGGCATCGTAGTAACCTTTACCCTGCATTCCACGGTGGACCCGGAACCCAGAAAGGCACTCACCCGGCTGGCCCGGGCCGCCGAGCTGGCAGACCGTGTACTGGTGCATACAGTGCCAGACCTCAACCGCCTGGCCCAGGCTGGCATCGTCAGCAATACGCTGCTGATGCCCCACGGTATTGCCGATATTGAACCAGAACCGGTTGAATGGAACTTCAACGGCCGGCCTTGCATTGCGTCCTACGGTTTTGCCTTGCCCCATAAAGGGCTTGAACAGCTGATAGAGGCATTCGCCCAGCTGCACCGGGAAAACCCCCAGCTGGTCCTGTTACTGCTCAATGCCGAACACCAAGACCCGGTATCGGCCCAATTCATAAAAACATTGCACCAACGCATCGGCGAACTCGGTATTGCCGATGCCGTTCATGCCGAGCATCGGTTCCTGCGCAATGGTGAATGTTTGGGCCTGTTGCAGCAAGCCAGTGTGATTGCCTTGCCGTATCAGCAAACCGGGGAGTCTTCCAGCGCCGCAGTGCGTATGGCTATAGCGTCTGGCAGGCCGGTGCTGGTAACGCCTTTGCCGATATTTGGCGACGTAGAGCCGGCAGTGGCAATTCTGCCGGGCACCAGCGCAGAAGCCATTCGCGACGGCCTGGCCCAGGCCCTGGCCGGGCAGCTTGGGCCAGACCCCGAACGCTTGCGCCAGTGGCGTGAGTCAAGGGCCTACCCGGTGGTTGCAAAGCGAACCTTCAACCTTCTGCGGTCTTTGTGGCTTAACCGGTAAAGGCTACAATGGTGGCCATGCCGGCACCGGTTCCCGCAGCATTGGCCAGCATGTCATACCAGCAAAACCCAGAGCCGTAATGCTTGTCCCACGCTTCCTTGCACAGGCCCAGTGCCAGGGTGCCGCCCGCCGCAACCGGAAGGCTGGGAACAATAAAGAAAAACACCACAACCAGGCCGTAGCTGAGCGCAAGGTGTTGTTGCTTGTCTCGCTCCAGTGCCCGGCGTTTCAACAGGTTTATAACAGCGGTGACGTTTGACGGGTTGGGCATAAACGATGACAGCCTGCTGGTAGCCGAGTGAAAAGGTGAGGGCGCCGGATAGTAAACAAGAAGCAGTCATCCTAATAATCCAGGGTTCCGCTGTCTACGTTTTGAGCAGAGTTACAGTTACATGAATGGTCATTAACGCCCTTCAAGTGTAAAGCTTTGTAACATTCTGGTGCCAAATCATTTTTTATAGATTTGAGTTCGAAGGAAGGTTGACCGCTTGTAATCAGGTGAGCTATAAAACAACCACGAAGTGATCTTGGGTGGCAAGGTGTAAGGGCGAAGCAAATCCTCCTATATACGGAGCCTGAACAAGCTTGTCAGAGTGGGGTTCGAGTGCTAGGATTCGTGCCACAATTGCGACAAGCCTGTTAACAGGTCGCAGTAATATGCAGCACTTCGGTCAGCGATCGTGGTCTGCAGCTGAAATGTTCGACCTTTAGGGCATTGTCCCAAGGAGTACATATCAGGCCGGCATCGACGGATGCCTAGGGCACAAACCAAGCCTGAATTAGTCGTTTCGACTTAACCAACGGAGAATAACGAGTTATGGCAACTTTAACAGTTGAGCAGCAAGTTCAGCAGATCTACATCGGCCTTTTGGGTCGTGCAGCTGATAAAGCTGGCCTGGATTACTGGACCAACGAAATCACAACCGGTGTTCTGTCTATTGAACAGCTGCGTGCGAACATCGTTAATGAACAGCCAGAATACGCCGATGGCTTGGGTCTTCTGAGCCGCGCTCAGGTGGTTTCAGAGCTGTATCAAAACCTGTTTGAACGCGCCGCTGAATCAGCTGGCCTGAACTACTGGGTTAGCGGTGAAGGTTCTTCAGTAAACATTGACCAGCTCGTTCTGGCATTGACCAACGCTGCTGGCGCAAGCGATCGTTTGGCGCTGGACAACAAGACCGAAGCGGCTACGTACTACGCAGCTAATGTCGGTACTGGCTTTACTCGCGATGCAGCTAAAGCGGCCATCGAAGATGTAGATGGTACTCGTGCGTCGGTTGTGGAATCTAAGTCTGCTACTGATGCTGGAACTCAGTCTTCTGGGGATACTTTCACGCTAACTGCAGGTATCGACACTGTTACCGGCACGTCAAACAACGACACCATTAACGGTACTCTGAAAACTGCCGCGAACGCTGATGGGACCTTTTCGGCACTAGACACCATCGACGGCGGCGCAGGAACTGACACCCTGATCGTGAACAGTCTGACCACAGGTCTGAGCCTTCCTACTTCTGTCACTGTCAGCAATGTTGAAGTTGCGAAGCTGAACAGTGTTGACACCCTGACCGCTGATGTCTCTAGCTGGACTGGTTTGACTACCGCCAACGTGAAAGCTCTTGGCGCTACTGGTATCACAGCAGCTGCAACAACTGATGTTAATGAACTGACTTCTGTTGCTGCTTCGACCATCACTGGTGGTAAAGACGTCACTGTTGTTCACACTACTACTGGTGATGTAACTGCTGAAGCAACAGCAGGTGCTCTTAATGTAACGTCTGCGGTTGGTGATGTTGCAATCGGTGGTGGCCAAGACAATGACGCTACTACTGATGCTAAGGGCAGTGTATCTGTTAAGATGGGCGCTACAGCAGTTGCAAATGCCGGTGTTGTCTTTATTGACGGCGGTACAGCCATTGATGTGACGGCTACTAATGCAACTACTGTTGCAATTGAAGCTGCTAATACTGCTGCTAATACTGCTGCTGCCACTGCTGCTAACACTGCTGAAGCTGCCGATGACGTTATTGATACTCAAGTCCTCAACCTGGCCGCATTGACGTCGGGTTTGGCTGGTAACACTGGCGATATATTATCTGAAGTTCAGGCGCTGACTGCGGCTGCTTACGGTAATTCGTCAATCAGCCGTGCAGAGAAAGTGTCAATCGATGCTGCGTTTGTTGCTGGCGCTGATACCGCCGCTTCGCAAGTTGCAACAGCAGCAATCGCTGCTACATTGACTGCGTCTGTTAATGCAGCAAAAGTTACTTCAGCCGCTGCCGAAACCGCTGCTAAAACCGTTGAAACCGCTGCTAACGCAGTCGTAACTGCCGCTAACCTTGTGGCGGGTGCTGTTGATAACATGAATGTCACTGCTACACAGAACACAGCTCTGACATCAGTGAGCATTAATTCCAATGATGGTGCAACTAACTCAGTTACTGATGCTTCAACGCTTAGTAACACGTTAGCAACAGTGTCACTGAATGATGCTGGTGCAGCAACGCTAACTGGTAGCGCTATTGCAACAGTAAATTTGACCGATCAATCGGATACCGTTGCTATTGTTAATGCAACTGCAGCCAACACAGTGGCAATCAATGCCAATGGTGTGACTGGCACTGTAACCACCTCCGCTGGTGACACTAAAACGATCAACCTTACCAGCACTGGCACCAACACCTTTACGTTGACAGCTGCAGATACCACTGCTCTGAACATCTCAGGTGCGGGTTCCGTGACTCTCGGCTCAGTATTAGGCCAGGCTGCTGCAGTTATTAATGCATCAGCCGCAACCGGTGACGTAGCAATGGAAGTTGCTGCAGGGCAAGCCTTCACAGGTGGCTCAGGCAATGACACTGTCACAACCGGCGCTGCTTTGCAGACTGCCGCCGTTGCTGGCGGCGCAGGGACTGATACCCTAGTGTTAACTGACGCTGCAAACTATGCCACGACTGGTGCTGCGAAGTTCAGTGGTTTTGAAACACTGCAATCAGACGGCGTCGCGGTTGATGTGTCCAAATTCACCGGCTCTACGATCACTGCAATTAAAACTAACGGCGGCTCAACCTTCACCGCCTTGAACGCTACTCAGGCTGCGAATGTTACTGCTATAGCTGGTG
This sequence comes from Marinobacter sp. M1C, assembly GCF_023314135.1. Lineage (NCBI taxonomy): Bacteria > Pseudomonadati > Pseudomonadota > Gammaproteobacteria > Pseudomonadales > Marinobacteraceae > Marinobacter > Marinobacter sp. M1C. Next base: position 2,857,000 of record NZ_CP092289.1, on the reverse strand, counting down.
GTGGTATTAGCTTGGGATTGACCGGCGCAACGACTGTTGGTCAGCTGGATACCGTTAACATCGACGTCAACGATGGGGCTTCTGCAGTTAACACCATTAATCTGGCAGCTCCGGTACTGGCAGGTGTTGAAACTATAAACCTGACAGCGACGGACAACACCATAATTTCAGCATTGACTGGTGTTACCGCTCTGACCAATCTCAACGTGACTGGCGCAGGCACTGTAGACATCACCTCTGATGTAGTTGCTCTAAACGTCAACTCCGTTATTGATGCTTCTGCTGTAGATAGCGCTGTTGTCCTAAACTTTTTGGGGGGCGCTGAGAACGGTATCTCTCTGAAGGCAGGCGATGGTAATAACACCTTGACTGGTACAGACATTGCCGGTAAAGGCAACGCTATCGTATCTGGCGATGGCAACAGTACTCTGACCGGTGGTCAAGCTGATGATGTCATCACGGCGGGTAATGGTAACAACACTGTCGTTACCGGCGCCGGTGCTAACACCGTTACTGCTGGTAATGGTGATAATGCCATCACCGGTGGTGCAGGCGTTGATACCATTACAGTCGGCAATGGTTACAACACGATCACTGCAGGAGCTGGAGATGACGTTATCTCTGTAGGTTCGGGTGGTGTGCTTAACCAAGCTGCAACAGGCGTAACGGGCGGAGCTGGTAACGATGCGATCACCTATGCTGCACACGCAGCGGGTGTATTTAACATCGTTACTCAGGGCTTGGCTGATAGTACTGTTAGTAGCGCCCAGACGTTCGCAGGCGGCACGATAGCTGCCGGCGATACCATGACCTTTGGTAATGGCGTCGATACCATTACCGGCTTTGGTGCTGCGAATGGCGATCTGCTCAATGTTGCTACTGCTTCAACCTTCGCTACATTGATCGGCGCATCGGCTTTAAACAGTGCTGGCGGCAATGACTTGACTGCAGACACCAACTACTTCGCTTCAGGCGCCTACAACGCAACAACCGGTGTGTTCACCTTTGCTGCTAACGGCACTGGCGCAGATACTCTTGTTCTGCAGTCAGGCGCTGATGACGGCATGGCTGGTGGTGATAACAGCATTGTTACCAACGATAACGCTATGATACTTGTCGGTGTAGACTCTGACGATCTGTCAGCTGCTATGTTCATCGCGTAAATTAAACATTTGAGGGCGCATATCCAGGCCCTCAATATTTTAATGAAGATTAATTGACAGCATCAACAGGCGAACACTCTTTGAGTCAATAGCCTGAGTACCTGTTCAAGGTACTAAATAAGACCCCATCAGGTTCGCCTGGTGGGGTTTTTTTGTCTGACAATTAATTCATGGACAAGCGCTCTCTTAGGTGTGAGTCATGGACAGGCACTCCTTCTTGCGTAACCTTATTGGACTGTCGGTCATTGATTATTGATTGATTATTCCTCTTCTCCATGGACAGGCACTCCTCTCATCCGTTTCCTCTCTTTTCTCTTCCCCCCCCCTGCTGCGCATAATTCCCGATTACGTAAAACACCCCCAAAAGCCGCTCAAAAATGTCCCGAACTTGGCGAGATTTATCGTTTTTTGGTTTATTGATGGACAGGCACTCTTCCTTCCCGTTTCTGCTCTCTGCTCCTTTCCCTTCCCCCCTGCTGCGCATAATTCCCGCCTTGCCATTGGGTAGTCATGGACAGAATGGACATGCATGGACAGGCACTCATCTCGTTCCACCTTGAAAACAATGCTCGCCGTGACGCGTGCTTTAATGGGCGTGGACAGGCACTTATCTCGTTCGGGCACTTATCTTACCCCTGCCATGGACAGGCACTACTATCAGTGGACGAGTGTGCATGGACAGGCACTCATCTGTTTTTGTCACATCTCTCTCAATGGACAGGCACTCCTCCCTTCAGGTATCTGCCTATGGACAGGCACAGCTTTTTCATTGCGCCTTTGTAGTCGAAGAACTACACTCTATTTATGCTCGATATTAAACAGACCGATACCTACCGAAAATGGGAGCGTAAACTTCGTGACTCGCGTGCTAAGGCATTGATTGCTGCGCGCATCTTTCGGCTCGCCAATAATATTGCAGGTGATGTGAAGCCGGTGGGGGCAGGGCGTCAGTGAACTGCGCATCCACCATGGCCCTGGATATCGTGTTTACTTCAAGCAGAGGGGTAATGAGGTGGTCATTTTGCTTTGTGGCGGGGATAAAGGGTGTTTTTGTCATGGACAGGCACTCTTTCTCGCTCCGTTTCCTCTATTTTTGCGTCTCTACATGGACAGGCACTCCTCCCTTCCCACGGCATGTATGACATTGTTGTCATGGAAACCATCTCTAAATGCCGCCAGTCATGGACAGGCACTCTTTCTTGATCGTGATAACGCACTCTCAATGGACAGGCACTCCTCCCTTCCGTTTCCTCTCTTTTCTCTTCCCTCCTACTGCGCGTAATTCCCGATTACGTAAAACACCCCCAAAAGCCGCTCAAAAATGTCCCGAACTTGGCGAGATTTATCGTTTTTTTGTAAAAGTTGAGCGGTAAGGCGGATTGCAGGCGGCTGCAGGCCCCGGTCGGTGGGGCCGGTCTAATGGTGGTTATCAGAGGGTATTGGCGCAGCTACGCCGCCCGTCGGTGTTCTTTGCGGTAATCGCCGTGGTTGGCTTCAAACGCCGTGGCGCGCTCGCACCAGCGCTCCGGGTCCAGATTCAGGCGTTGCAGGATCGGTAGTAACTCTGCAGAAATAGCGCCGCGTTTATCATCGCGGGTGATGCGCCCGGTTTCATCAACCAAGGCCAGGTAGTCGTCCAAGCGGAACAAAATGCCGCGCTGTTCGCAGTTGCGAATCACATGGTCAAAGCCCAGCAAGGGCTTCAACGGCACACTAAAATCATTCAGTGCCTGCTGTTCTGTCTGGTTTTGAATCGCTGCGGCCAGATCGAATATGGGCTGAACGCGCTCTTTTATACTGGTGTAGTCCGACGTTTCCGGGGTTTCGGCTATGGCTGCGCGAATGGGGTTCAGGTCTACATAGGCCATGCAGGTGAGCAGTGCTTCCTCGGTTTCCAAGGGATAGGACTTGAAGCGGCTTTCCCAGAAATGCCCTGTACACCGGTCTTCCCGGTTGGCCTGGCGCGCAATGGGTTCGTTCAAGCACTTCATAAACCAGCTTAAATCCGCCAGGCGGGCGCGAAACGTGTCCGCATATTGCGATACTCTTCTCAGTTCAGCCTGGCACAGCGCTTCTTCCCGTTGGTACCGCTGCACCAGTGGCGGGCCTTTGTGAAGGCAACACCAGCGCGCCAACACCTCATCGTCGCTCCATGGCTCAACATCGTTTGGGCTCAGCTTAACCACCAAATTACCCCTGCCATGGACAGGCACTACTATCAGTGGACGAGTGTGCATGGACAGGCACTCATCTGTTTTTGTCACATCTCTCTCAATGGACAGGCACTCCTCCCTTCAGGTATCTGCCTATGGACAGGCACAGCTTTTTCATTGCGCCTTTGTAGTCGAAGAACTACACTCTATTTATGCTCGATATTAAACAGACCGATACCTACCGAAAATGGGAGCGTAAACTTCGTGACTCGCGTGCTAAGGCATTGATTGCTGCGCGCATCTTTCGGCTCGCCAATAATATTGCAGGTGATGTGAAGCCGGTGGGGGCAGGGCGTCAGTGAACTGCGCATCCACCATGGCCCTGGATATCGTGTTTACTTCAAGCAGAGGGGTAATGAGGTGGTCATTTTGCTTTGTGGCGGGGATAAAGGGTGTTTTTGTCATGGACAGGCACTCTTTCTCGCTCCGTTTCCTCTATTTTTGCGTCTCTACATGGACAGGCACTCCTCCCTTCCCACGGCATGTATGACATTGTTGTCATGGAAACCATCTCTAAATGCCGCCAGTCATGGACAGGCACTCTTTCTTGATCGTGATAACGCACTCTCAATGGACAGGCACTCCTCCCTTCCGTTTCCTCTCTTTTCTCTTCCCTCCTACTGCGCGTAATTCCCGATTACGTAAAACACCCCCAAAAGCCGCTCAAAAATGTCCCGAACTTGGCGAGATTTATCGTTTTTTTGTAAAAGTTGAGCGGTAAGGCGGATTGCAGGCGGCTGCAGGCCCCGGTCGGTGGGGCCGGTCTAATGGTGGTTATCAGAGGGTATTGGCGCAGCTACGCCGCCCGTCGGTGTTCTTTGCGGTAATCGCCGTGGTTGGCTTCAAACGCCGTGGCGCGCTCGCACCAGCGCTCCGGGTCCAGATTCAGGCGTTGCAGGATCGGTAGTAACTCTGCAGAAATAGCGCCGCGTTTATCATCGCGGGTGATGCGCCCGGTTTCATCAACCAAGGCCAGGTAGTCGTCCAAGCGGAACAAAATGCCGCGCTGTTCGCAGTTGCGAATCACATGGTCAAAGCCCAGCAAGGGCTTCAACGGCACACTAAAATCATTCAGTGCCTGCTGTTCTGTCTGGTTTTGAATCGCTGCGGCCAGATCGAATATGGGCTGAACGCGCTCTTTTATACTGGTGTAGTCCGACGTTTCCGGGGTTTCGGCTATGGCTGCGCGAATGGGGTTCAGGTCTACATAGGCCATGCAGGTGAGCAGTGCTTCCTCGGTTTCCAAGGGATAGGACTTGAAGCGGCTTTCCCAGAAATGCCCTGTACACCGGTCTTCCCGGTTGGCCTGGCGCGCAATGGGTTCGTTCAAGCACTTCATAAACCAGCTTAAATCCGCCAGGCGGGCGCGAAACGTGTCCGCATATTGCGACACTCTTCTCAGTTCAGCCTGGCACAGCGCTTCTCCCCGTTGGTACCGCTGCACCAGTGGTGGGCCTTTGTGAAGGCAACACCAGCGCGCCAACACCTCATCGTCGCTCCATGGCTCAACATCGTTTGGGCTCAGCTTAACCACCAAGTGGTAATGGTTAGCCATCACCGCGTAGGCGGCAATCTCGACAGCAAATACGGAAGACAGCAAGCGAACGCGCTCTTCAATCCAGCCCCGCCGGTGTTCATAGCTGCGCCCGGTTTGCCGGTCTTCGCCACACAGGAAAGTGCGCCGCACACAGCGGGAAATGACGTGATAGTAGGGTGTGTCTGCAACGCTGATCTGCTCAGCTCGTGGCCTGGGCATGGGTGACTCCTTGTCAAATGCCGATAGCTGAAATGATGGCATAGTACTGGATGGATAACCAGCTTTCCGGTGGGAGGGGCTTCGCGCGGTGTATAGCCTTTCGCGGGGCGTGGTATGATCTGTATACAATGGGCGTGGACAGGCGTGGACAGGCACTCATCTCGTTCGCACATCCTTCTTTGCCTTGCGTTTTTGTAGTCTAAGAACTACAGTTAATTCATGCTTGATATCAAACAAACGGATACCTACCGAAAGTGGGAGCGCAAGCTCCGTGATCAGCGTGGCAAAGCCCTGATTGCAGCGCGCGTCTTTCGGCTGGCCAATGGTTTGCCTGGGGACGTTAAGCCTGTAGGGCAAGGTGTCAGCTAGCTGCGCATCCACCATGGCCCCGGGTACCGTGTCTACTTCAAGCAGCGTGCAATATTTGTATAATATTTGTATGGACAGGCACCCGCATACCCCGCCTTTCCCGTCCTTCTTTCCCCTCTCTTTCCACTTCGCCTCATCGGCTCTTACGTTAAATGCCGCCACCATACGTCAAAAAGGGCGCCATTCTGTTAAAAAGACCGTCTATAACGGAATCTCGGGCATGCACGAGTCCCGGTCAAAGAGGTCGGTCCGGGAACATTGTTTCGGTGATGTGCATGGACAGACAGGCACTCATCTCGTTCATTTTATGCCAATTTTTAGGCCGCAGCTCGAATGCAAAGGGCAATAGCTACTGGCTCGATCGATCATCCCACTTCCCTAAAGAACTTTCCTCGACCGGCAGCCAAATATTTGTTTTATTATCCTTTAAAGGTTAGTCTACCGGCCATCTGATCTTAGTCCGTTAAGTAACGGTTCCCACAAAGAGGGGATTGATCAGCCTATGATTTTCAAATATTTTCCGTCGCCATCTAAAGGTGACCATCTGCTGCTAAGTAAAAACCATGATCAGTATCGTCGTCCCAATGATGAATGAGGAAGCGGGGCTTCCAGCGCTCTTCGATGTGCTGATTCCCATCTGCCGAGATATGGGCCCGTTTGAAATTATTGCAGTAAATGACGGCAGTTCGGACACCACTCTCGATATCCTGGTGCAATACCAACAGAAAATCCCAGAACTGGCCATTGTTGACTTATCCCGCAACTTCGGTAAAGAGGCCGCTCTTATCGCCGGGCTGGCTCACTGTTCCGGGGCCGTCGCCATCACCATGGATGCCGATCTGCAGCACCCCCCTGAATACATTCCTAAAATGCTGGAAAAATGGCACGACGGCTATGAGATTGTTTCAGCCGTACGTGAGGACCGCCAGATAGAGACATTTACCAAACGGCTAACAGCAACCTATTTCTATAAAATATTCAATAAGATATCAGAAGTAAAGATCATGCAGGGAGAAGGAGATTTTCGTTTGCTTGATCGAAAAGCAATTGATGCCTTGCTTAGGCTGCCAGAGCGGGCGCGATTCAACAAGGGGCTTTTTAACTGGATCGGTTTCAAGCTGTGCCATATATACCATCCGTTACGGGAGCGCAGTGCGGGCGAGACCAAATGGGACTACCGCAAACTGCTTCGTTTCGCTATCGACGGTTTTATTTCATTCAGCAGCCTTCCATTGAAGATATGGACTCATATCGGTTTGATGTGTTCTTTTTCCGCTATCGTCTACGCAATTTATGTTTTTATAAAAACTCTCATTATCGGCTCCGAAATTCCAGGCTATCCAACCATTATAATTGCGATTTTTTTTATGGGCGGGTTGATTCTTTCCGGTATAGGAATTCTCGGTGAATACATCAGCCGTATCTTTGAAGAAACCAAGCAACGACCTTTGTATATTGTCCGCCAATTTCACCGCCCAGAAACTGAAGAAGAGAAATAATAATGTTTTTTTGCTAGAGGGTATTGGCAACCGAACCATGACCAACACAAGACAAATCATCAGATACGGCATCACCGGCCTGATAGGGACGACTGTTCATTTTGGAACCCTCTTTTTTCTGGTCGAAATATATGCCGTCGACGCAGTAAAAGCATCCTCTTGCGGCTTTATTCTAACGGTGATCATTTCTTATATACTGAACTACTTCTGGACATTTAAAACCCGCGGGAATCATCTGCCAACCTTCATCAAATATCTTTCCGTTTCCTGCAGCGGCTTGCTTCTTAATGCGCTTATCATGCATGTGGGAGTCAACAATTTTGGATTTCATTATGGCATTTCACAGGCATTTGTTGTCCTGGTCATTCCGCTGACCAACTACTTAATCAACCATTATTGGACTTTTGCTGGCCGTGTAGGAGAAAGAAGTTGAAAGGACGCTTAAGGAACATTGAAACGCTATTTCTTGCGGTCGCGATCGTCAATGTTTTCGCCGTTATTTTCTATCAATCAATCACCTACCGTGTATTTTTCCACTCTGACTCAGCGATCATCAATGTTCTGGCTGGAGAGATCGCAAGGACAGGCCAGTTTTTTCCAGAAGAATGGTATTATGGAAATGGTGATATATGGATTATTTTTAACCATGCCATCATTGCTCCTCTACTGCTTTTTTTTGAAAATAGCTTTGCCCTCCACGCTGCTTCCGGATGGATCTTTACCGGGCTTCTTTTAGCTTCGACAGTCTACTTTGCCAAGCGCCTTCATTTATCAAATACGGTACTTTTCGCTCTGGTGGCAACGATTTTTACCGGAATTTCCGCTTATGTATCCGAGAGCCTCTTTGGACAGATGTCCCATGGCTATGCCTGGGGATTCCTGTTTCTGCTCCTGACCCTTGGCGCTCTGTTACCGATAAAGTCGCGGAAAGAGGCGCAGATAGACCGATGGCACTTGGCGGCACTGGCCATTCTCCTTTTTCTATTAGGCCTGACTGGCGTCCGCTTTCTATTCAGCATATTGCTTCCGCTTTGCGCTGTGTTGATGATCATCATGTGTACGAAATACTTGCGTGACGGAATGCTAAAGGAAAGAAAACTTCAAAAAAGTAAAATATTTGAAGCGTCCAACTATTCATTTCTTGCTTTCCTTATTGGCTTTTTTCTTTTTTTCTACGGTTCAGGCCTGCTTTTAAACAAGAAGTGGTTGATCGATGCTGTCAGCTATATGGACATCTCCGCTTCCTTGACGATCACCAGCTTTGAACAGATCGCCAGACACCTTGATCTTTTCATTGAAGGATACTTTTTTTCTGCTGGAGTAGCGTTCCATCCTGGCTATGAATACAGCCTGCCAACGTTTTATAACACATCGATCGTGTCGCTGGATGGTATTGAAATGATCTTCCGCATCCTGCTGTTCGGATGGCTTTTCTTTCTACCCTGGGTGCTGCTGTTTAAAATTGGAAAAATCGACAGTCACCTGCTCTTTACGCTGGTCGTCTTTTACTGTTTCAGTTTTACCTTGACGCTAATTTTCTACCTTTTCAGCAATAATCTGGCAATAGCCATGCCCGCAATTCGCTACTTTTCACTGCTGCAGGTGCTGTCCACAACAATCAGCATTATTTTCATCTCTACACTGGCGAAAAATTGGGGTCCCCGTATCTGGCACCTCTATTTTGTTGTACTGGTTTTTCATTCAATATTTTCCTGGCAGCACCTTGTTGCAGATGGGCTGACACGGGGTGAAAGCGGCGAACTGCGCTTCAAGAAGAGTCAATTTGACCCGCTGATCTCTTTGCTGCGTGAGCATGATCTCGAGTATGGCTATGCAAGTTTCTGGAATGCTTCCGTCAATACGGTGCTGAGCGCGGGTGATGTTAGAATCGCGGGGGTCAATATAAATAGCGACGGAATCACACCATTCAGAGTCCTGACCTCTGAAGCCTGGTATCGCCCTTCCTTTTACCGCGGACCGACCTTCCTGATATTGAGTGCGCAAGAGGAGAAATTGATAAGCGATCACATCCTTACGCTACTTGGTCAACCTACAGTCATCCATGATGTCGATCACTTCCGAGTGCTTGTCTATGATTTCAATATCATGGAGAAGCTTTACGATGGAGGCCCTGTTTCTATAATGCGGTCTGCCTTACCCAGGGATGCCCGACATGGAAAGCTGGAAGGCTGTCCGGAGGAGTTAAAGATTCCTGCAGATGAAACGGTGAGGATACCACTTCAGGTTCGGAACCTGTCGCAGACAACATGGTCTTCGAGAGGTCCCTATCCGGTGCGCGTGGGCGCTCATCTGTTAGCACCGGATGGCACGCCCGTCCAACCTGACATATTACGCGCAGGGCTGGCAGGGGACCTACGCAAAGGGGAGCTAGTCGAGGTCAACGTCATCTTTCCCCCGGTCGATAACGGTGATTACCTGCTGTCTGTTGACCTTGTTCAAGATGGAGTTGCCTGGTTTAACAATGCCTGCCAAATCCGCTTGTCAGTCCGTTAAAATAAAACGAGGCCATTTGTCTTGCCGTTGTTAAAAAGGCGAAGTCCCGGACGCCGTAAGCGCCTATTGCAGCGAGACTTACGTATAGCACTGAATATCATGATGTGCATGGACAGGCACTCATCTCGTTCGGCCTTGCGGTTTTGTAGTCTAAGAACTACAGTTGATTCATGCTTGATACCCAGCAAAGTGATATCGACACTGCAGTACGTCTGGCAGCAGGGTGAGAGGCGTTATGAGCGACAAGATTTACGATTACGATCCAGCGGCGGCGCTGAAGAGCGAGGAAGCCATTGCGGTGTTTCTCACCGATGCCCTGGAAACGGGTGATATCGCCTACATTGCAAAAGCAATGGGCGTTGTGGCTCGCGCCAAGGGCATGACAGAACTGGCCCGTGAAACGGGACTTTCCCGTGAGCAGCTGTATCGCTCCTTCAGTGAGCAAGGTAATCCTACCTTGAAAACAATGCTCGCCGTGACGCGTGCTTTGGGCGTGGTCTTGACTGCTCGGCCACACGAAGAACCGGCAGCGTGATCCGACCTTTCCTGGACAGGCATTCCTCTTTCCTCCAGGCAGGGACATCCTAAGCATCCGGAAGGGCCTGTGCCTGCCCTGCCATGGACAGGCACTACTATCAAGTACATTATTCTCGACGTACTGGCTCGGGATGGTGATGGTCACTGCTATAATGTCGAGATACAAGTTCGTCACTATGGAACCTGGCACAAGCGGGGTCTGTTCTATCTGGCTCGTACTCTGGGCACCCAGCTGAATGCGGGTGATGATTACCAGGAGCTGCGTGCCTCGGTGGGGTTGCATCTGCTGGACTTTGATCTGTTTACGGAATCAGAGTCTGAACGCCAACAGGCGGTGTGGCGTTTCGAGATGCGTGATGAAGCCCAGCCCAATATTTCGCTGGGGAACATTTTGCAGATGAACCTGATCGAACTGAACAAAGCGGATCACCTGGGCTTGCCAGAAGGCCCACTGCGCGCCTGGATTACTTTTTTCAAGCACTGGCAGGAGGAATTGACCATGGCCAATGTGGAACATGAACCGGTTAAGAAGGCGATGAGCCGCATCCGCGAGTTAAGTGCGGACGAGGAAGCTCGTCGTCTGGCGTTCGTTAGGGAGCGGGCACTTCGGGATGAAGTATCTTTGTTGAATGACGCTAAGACGGAGGGACAGCGTGAAGCCAGGCAAGAGATGGCCCGCAATCTAATTAACCGTACCGAGATGAACGACCAGGTGATTGCGGAGATTGCTGGTTTGACGTTTGATGAGGTCAGTCGGTTAAGGTCAGAGATCAAGCACTGACCGAAACTCAATGAGAGTTACGAACATGACAAGGGCAGCCAATTAGGGCTGCCCTTGCTGTATCTATATGGATGTAACGGCTCTCAGGCAATAAACCAATCATTGGCGGAGGCGTCATAATCCAGGCCGGGCAGCCAGTCATTAGCGTTCGCGCGATTCTCTGCCGATTGAGCGAAACTGACCAGCACGTCGGCGTGGCTACGGCCCTTCTGCTCTATGTCCATCAGCCAGTAATCCATGCCAGATAAATCCGCAGGACGCTCTAGTACGTTGAGGTAAAGTTGATTGATGTAGCATGCTATCTGCTCCAAGTCGAACTCGAAGACCGTTCACCTCTGTCTCGAACCCAAATTGGTCAAAGTTCAATCCGTAGGCGCTGACGTCTATTTTGTCTCCGTTGGACGGCCCCGTATCGTTTTCGAAATCAGTGATTGTGTCATCGTTGTCGCCTGAACGCTTCACGAATGTGTCGTTCCCGGAACCACCTGTTAGATTATCGTTGCCCATTCCGCCGATTATAACGTCATTGCCTGGGTCATGGACAGGCACTCCTTCTTGCGCGCCAAATACCCATTCGCTTGTTGTTCAACGAGCCGGATCTGAACCTGCGCGCCGAATACGCGCTGTTTGATCGACAAACGGCGAGGCCCCTGTGCGTGGGCGACGGCGAGCAGTGCAAACGCCGCACCCGTGAGGGCATGGAAACCCTGCCGTGCCTGCCCCAGACGCCTGTCCACTGGCCCAAGGCGGCGCCTGCAAGCCCTATGGCCGGCTGAACGTGGTGATTGGGTAGGATGATCCGTTGGGCAGTTTTATCTTCCGCACCACCGGCTTCAACTCCATACGCACGCTTGCCGCCCGACTGGCGTACTTCAAAGCCATTTCCGGCAACCGACTGGCCTGCCTGCCTCTGGAGCTCAGGCTCCGAGGCAAGTCCACCCGCCAAAGCCGGGGTACCCCGATTTACTACGTGGACATCACCCTCAGAGAGGGATGGAGCCTGCAGGTAAAACCTGAACCGGAACGCACTTCTGAAGACGTAAAGCCATCCACACAACCCCTGGCCAAACAGGCCTGACCCTTTCATGCCTGCCGAGTGCGGGTTCTTTATAACGATTTCATCCTGCCCCTGACCCTGGTCATTTCAAACTGTGCACGGAGCATTCTCATGGATACCGTACTGCCCCCAAAACTGATGGCCGGAGAAACCCCCGATACCTATCGGGTCGAGGGCGATGTGACCGATGCCCAACTGTTGCACCTGGCCAAACTGTTGGCCCGGCGCAAACTGCGCAAAGGCAGCAAACTGACAACCCCCGATCAAACCAATCGCTGCCTGCAATCGCTGCTTCTGGATTATCCCTACGAAGTGTTTGGTATTCTGCTGCTGGACAACCGGCATCGCGTGATACGGTTTGAAGAACTGTTCCGGGGTACCCTCGACGGTGCCGCCGTGTACCCACGGGAGGTGATCAAACACGCCATCCAGCACAACGCGGGTGGTTGTAACGTCACTGCCAAGCCCAGTCTCACGCTCGCTTAAGGCGGCGTGGGTGTGTGGGAGGCGCAGCGACTCTTTTTTTGGTTTTATTCAGGCAACGAGCCAATGGGGTAGGGCCGAGCACACTCAGGCGGGTGAGGGTGTGTGGTAAACTAGGGCCATTCATAAAGGAGAACGCATGACTCAGCAAGAGGATCACCGTCGCGCCGACCACGACAGCCCGTGGAAGATGGCGCTGGAGGCGTATTTTGAAGAATTTCTTGAGTTACTTTTTCCAGCGATGAATGTGCACGTAGACTGGTCAAAGGGCTACAGTTTTCTTGATAATGAGCTACACTACAGCAGATTACCGCCGATGCGCACAGTGGCCGACGCTATGCCGACAAGCTTATTAAGGTCTACGCTAAAGACGGTGGCGAAACCTGGGTGCTCATTCACGTGGAGGTGCAGGGTGAGCCGGAAGACGATTTTGCCGAGCGCATGTATACTTATCAGTATCGGCTGCGGGATCGTTACGGGATGGATGTGGTGAGCCTGGCCGTTTTGGCGGACACTCGCTACAGCTTCCGGCCAACGCTGTTTCAGTATAAGCGCTGGGGCTGTGAGCTGGTGTTTACTTTCCCCATCGCTAAACTGATTGACTGGGAAACACGTTGGGCGGAGCTGGAAACCAGCGATAACGTGTTTGCTCTGGTTGTGATGGCCCAGATCAAAGCTAAGCGGATAAAGGACGGGGCGTCACGCAAGGAGACCAAGGTCGCCCTGACACGGCTGCTGTTTGAGCAAGGTTATCAGCGCGATGAGATCATTCGGCTGTTTAACATTATCGATTGGATGATTCAGTTGCCGAGAGGTTTGGAACCGGAATTTGTAAAGGCGGTCTACGCCATACAGGAGGAAAAACACATGCCTTATATCAACACCGTGGAACGCTTGGAGCGTGAGAAAGAACGCTTGGAGGGTATGCAGGAAGGGCTGCAGGAAGGCCGTCGTGAGGCCGAGCTACGCGCCCTGGCGGAGAAGCGCGAGACTGTCCGCAATCTGTTGTCATTTGGGGTGCTTAGTGATCAGCAAATCTCTGATGCCACGGGTTTGAAGCTGGAAGAGATTGCTAAGCTGCGGGTTGAAGACAAACATTGATGCAAAAGAACTTTTTAGTCAGACATAAAAAGGGCAGCCACAGGCTGCCCTTTGTGTTTCTGGTGCCATACTCAGGGTTTGTCGGGTGGTTGCTGGATCACGTGGTGGTCGGCTATGAAGGCTACACCTCGTTTGCGGAACGCGGGTGGCTGTAACGTCGTGCAAAACTGAACGCTTCTTCACGCTGGCCATCAGGCCGCGCGGGGGAGTATTCAGGCGGCTTTCTTTTTTTTGCCTTTGCCGCGCGCGACGGTGCAGGGAAAATGCTTGACAAGCCGAAATGTGGTACAATTGAACATCAGAAATAAGAAGGAAATGAATGGCCAGCAATCACCATGACACCGGCTACAAAGAGTTGTTTAGCCACCCGGAATTTGTGCAGCAGTTGATAGAGGGTTTTGCACCGAATGAGATCGCAAGCCTGATGAACTTCTCCACGCTCAAGCAGCACAGCGGGAACTACATCACGCCGCTGTTTGAGGAAAAGTTTGAGGATGTCGTGTGGTCAGTGGACGTCACATGGAATGGGGTAACGCAGGACGTGGTTCTCTACATTTTGTTGGAGTTTCAATCCAAAATTGATAACACCATGCCGCTGCGCCTGATGCACTATGTGGCTTGTTTTTACGATCACCTGCTGAAGAATCGGTCCACCACGGCGCGGCAAGGCTTGCCGCCGATCTTTCCGGTGGTTCTGTACAATGGCTCTCAGCGCTGGTCGGCTCAACAGGACATTTACGACATGGTGCAGCCGGAACCCCCGGAGTTTCTGAGAGCGTACCAGCCACACCTTCGCTATTATCTGATTGACGAGGGACACTACACGGATGAAGAATTGAGCAATCACCACTCACCCCTGAGCGGCGTGTTTGGTATTGAGAACGCAGGCCATAGCTGGGAAGCACTGCAGCAGGCCGTGGATCGCGTGGTTGGGATTATCGAAGCCGATCCCAACAAAGAACGGGTAGATCGTATTATCACCCGCTGGATTAAGCGCCATCTGAGCAGGTTGGGCGCAGGCCTTCATTTGGAGCGGCTCGACAGTTTAACGGAGGACAGAGATATGTTGGCAGAGAATCTGGAAAATCTGGTTAAGAAAGAACGCTTGGAAGGCCTGCAGGAAGGCCTGCTGGAAGGCCGTCGTGAGGCTGAGCTACGCGCCCTGGCGGAGAAGCGCGAGACTGTCCGCAATCTGTTGTCATTTGGGGTGCTTAGTGATCAGCAAATCTCTGATGCCACGGGTTTGAAGCTGGAAGAGATTGCTAAGCTGCGGGTTGAAGACAAACATTGATGCAAAAGAACTTTTTAGTCAGACATAAAAAGGGCAGCCACAGGCTGCCCTTTGTGTTTCTGGTGCCATACTCAGGGTTTGTCGGGTGGTTGCTGGATCACGTGGTGGTCGGCTATGAAGGCTACACCTCGTTTGCGGAACGCGGGTGGCTGTAACGTCGTGCAAAACTGAACGCTTCTTCACGCTGGCCATCAGGCCGCGCGGGGGAGTATTCAGGCGGCTTTCTTTTTTTTGCCTTTGCCGCGCGCGACGGTGCAGGGAAAATGCTTGACAAGCCGAAATGTGGTACAATTGAACATCAGAAATAAGAAGGAAATGAATGGCCAGCAATCACCATGACACCGGCTACAAAGAGTTGTTTAGCCACCCGGAATTTGTGCAGCAGTTGATAGAGGGTTTTGCACCGAATGAGATCGCAAGCCTGATGAACTTCTCCACGCTCAAGCAGCACAGCGGGAACTACATCACGCCGCTGTTTGAGGAAAAGTTTGAGGATGTCGTGTGGTCAGTGGACGTCACATGGAATGGGGTAACGCAGGACGTGGTTCTCTACATTTTGTTGGAGTTTCAATCCAAAATTGATAACACCATGCCGCTGCGCCTGATGCACTATGTGGCTTGTTTTTACGATCACCTGCTGAAGAATCGGTCCACCACGGCGCGGCAAGGCTTGCCGCCGATCTTTCCGGTGGTTCTGTACAATGGCTCTCAGCGCTGGTCGGCTCAACAGGACATTTACGACATGGTGCAGCCGGAACCCCCGGAGTTTCTGAGAGCGTACCAGCCACACCTTCGCTATTATCTGATTGACGAGGGACACTACACGGATGAAGAATTGAGCAATCACCACTCACCCCTGAGCGGCGTGTTTGGTATTGAGAACGCAGGCCATAGCTGGGAAGCACTGCAGCAGGCCGTGGATCGCGTGGTTGGGATTATCGAAGCCGATCCCAACAAAGAACGGGTAGATCGTATTATCACCCGCTGGATTAAGCGCCATCTGAGCAGGTTGGGCGCAGGCCTTCATTTGGAGCGGCTCGACAGTTTAACGGAGGACAGAGATATGTTGGCAGAGAATCTGGAAAATCTGGTTAAGAAAGAACGCTTGGAAGGCCTGCAGGAAGGCCTGCAGGAAGGTCGCCAGGAAGGCCTTCAAGAGGGCCTTCAGGAGGGTGCCCTTAAAGCACGGTGTGAGACGGCGAGAAATCTGTTGTCATTTGGTGTGCTTAGTGACCAGCAAATCTCTGATGCCACGGGTTTGAAGCTGGAAGAGATTGCCAAACTGCGACTGGAAGACAAGCACTAGCTTAAAATGTCTCCGCCCGTTGGAGGTAGAGGACAGAGGTGTGTTGGCAGAGAATCTGGAAAATCTGGTTAAGAAAGAACGATTGGAAGGTATGCAGGAAGGCCGTCAAGAAGGGGCTTTCGAGGCCTGACACTAAATGAGGTCAGCCATCTGCGGGCTCGGCTGACGTCACGACGCGCGACGCGACGATTATGGACAGGCACTCGTTCTTGTTCCGCGATTCGGGGCAGACGCGAGTCCCGATCATTGTCGCCGGTAGCGGGGAATGGCTCGAAAGGGTACGCCGCTAGGCCGCTCGTCGGCGCTCTTTTCGATAGTCGCCGTAAGTTGCCTCAAACGTCAAACGTTTTGTCATGGACAGGCACTCGTTTTCCGTTTTTTGTTGGAGTTTCAATCCAAAATTGATAACACCATGCCGCTGCGCCTGATGCACTATGTGGCTTGTTTTTACGATCACCTGCTGAAGAATCGGTCCACCACGGCGCGGCAAGGCTTGCCGCCGATCTTTCCGGTGGTTCTGTACAATGGCTCTCAGCGCTGGTCGGCTCAACAGGACATTTACGACATGGTGCAGCCGGAACCCCCGGAGTTTCTGAGAGCGTACCAGCCACACCTTCGCTATTATCTGATTGACGAGGGACACTACACGGATGAAGAATTGAGCAATCACCACTCACCCCTGAGCGGCGTGTTTGGTATTGAGAACGCAGGCCATAGCTGGGAAGCACTGCAGCAGGCCGTGGATCGCGTGGTTGGGATTATCGAAGCCGATCCCAACAAAGAACGGGTAGATCGTATTATCACCCGCTGGATTAAGCGCCATCTGAGCAGGTTGGGCGCAGGCCTTCATTTGGAGCGGCTCGACAGTTTAACGGAGGACAGAGATATGTTGGCAGAGAATCTGGAAAATCTGGTTAAGAAAGAACGCTTGGAAGGCCTGCAGGAAGGCCTGCAGGAAGGTCGCCAGGAAGGCCTTCAAGAGGGCCTTCAGGAGGGTGCCCTTAAAGCACGGTGTGAGACGGCGAGAAATCTGTTGTCATTTGGTGTGCTTAGTGACCAGCAAATCTCTGATGCCACGGGTTTGAAGCTGGAAGAGATTGCCAAACTGCGACTGGAAGACAAGCACTAGCTTAAAATGTCTCCGCCCGTTGGAGGTAGAGGACAGAGGTGTGTTGGCAGAGAATCTGGAAAATCTGGTTAAGAAAGAACGATTGGAAGGTATGCAGGAAGGCCGTCAAGAAGGGGCTTTCGAGGCCTGACACTAAATGAGGTCAGCCATCTGCGGGCTCGGCTGACGTCACGACGATTATCGACGGTGCAGGGACAGGTGGGTGCAGGGACAGGCACTCCTTCCTTTTTCTCCTTCCTTTTTTCCGATTGCGACGTTCGATAATGTCGTTTCCCTTGTTGGAGTAACCGATTTCAGCAACACCGACTTCGTCGAGTTCTCCGTTTAAATAAGACGAATTAAATCACTAAAGCTGCATCAATATAGGGGACAGATTTCAAATCTGTCCCCTATCCTGTCCTATCCCCGTTCAGCTCCAGCCATCGTCATCTACAATGGTGCGCACCGCGGTTAGCTGGGCAACGCCTGCACCAAAACTGCCGCCTTGTGGGTTAAACACATCCAGGTAGAAAGTTTCGTCGGGTTCGAGAAGAGTGTCACCAATCACTTCAACGGCAATGGCCGCTTGTGTTTCACCGGGATAAAGAATCAGTGTATCCGCTACCGCAAGGTAGTCCTCCCCAGCGGTGGCGGTGCCATTCCGAGTGGCATAGTCAACGCTTAACCATTGTTCAACGTCGTCACGAAGGCCGTTGAATTCGAGTAAAAAATAGACGCGTTGCGTACTTGTATTGCTTTCCTGAACCGAGGTAATGACCTCTTCCGCGCGGGTAGGTGCGTTGGGGTCCATCAGGCGCAGGCTCTGGTCAATCCACTGCTGGTAGAAGCTGACTCGCTGAAAGCCTGCAATTTCGCCAAAGCTGCTATCCAGGGTATCGTTCACATCGGGGGACTGTCCGTTGCGGCTGAGCGACGCCACGTAGGTGGCAATACCTGCCACTTTGTCAGCAATATAAGCGGGGCCGCCGCTGTCCCCTGGGGCAATTAGCCCTTCTTCAGCTCCGCGTCCGGTATCGTTTATACCCATTAGTACGCCCAGTGCATCGTTAGCGCTGCTGCCGTTGTCGAAATCAATAATAAGCTGCGATCCAGGCAGTGGGTCAAAGATGATTCCGCGCCCAAAGTCTGTTTTTAAAGACTCGCCCGTGGTGTCGAAGCGGTTTTCAGCAAGGCGCTTTTCGGGCTCGCTGCTGCCGCTTTCCACATGGCCGTTGGCGCCATCTCCGGATAGGCCGTAGCCGACAAGCGTTACCGCACTGCCCAGCTCGTTGCTATCGCGAAATAGAGCGCTTCGTTCCGCACTTATCGGTGCGGGGTTGGTTAACCACACCAGCGCGAGGTCATTATTGCTGTTGGCACGCTCATAAAGAGGGTGTAGAACATACTGTGATGCTTGCAGGGTAATGCGCCCGTCAGGCGTATCCATTCGAACTGAAACGGCATCGGAGCCTTCCAGTACGTGGGCGGAAGTTAGCACCGCCCGCCCGCCGTAAAGAAGTGTGCCAGTGCCATAGAAACCGCCTGCCAATACCTGAACAACGCCGTCGTAGCCCTCATTAGGCAACACTTTATGGCGGTCAGGATTGCGAGTTAGGGTCACCATGGGCCATTACCTCGTGGTCGTTGTATACAGTGAATCGGTATTCTATCTGCCCCAGCTCCCGGTGTAAAAGTCCCCTGAAAAAATGATAGAGTACTTAATCGAAAACGCTCCCAGGAATTTTTCAAAGAAAGCTGCCTGGCGTTCTAACCATTCAGAGTACCTCCGGTTTTTATCCATGAAACAAGAAAGCAATTACCCATTGAGTGATCACTTTACCCTAAGGTTTAGCGCTTACGAGGATAGGCTGCTGCTGTCGACACAGCGGGGGCAGTTTGGGGCCGCAACGTTGCTGCTGACCCGGCGAATGACGGTGCTGGTCATTCGGCAGTTGTTGTCTAAGCTGCCAGATCTTTCTGGCCTTGAACAAACGCCGCACGCTTATTGGCAGGAAGTATTGCAGATGGCCCACCAGCGCGCCCTTGCTGGGCGTGCGTCGAGCGGTGCAAAAGAGGCTGCGCCCGACAGCTCGGCAGCCGTCGCAGGCGGGGGGCCTTCAGGAGGTTCGGAAGATAGCGATCAGTCAACGGATGAACCTGACCTGTATCTCGCCACCGAAATAACGTCGGAGCTGCGTGAAAAACGGCTGTTGTTGGCTTTTAAAGGTTTGCCTTTGCCAAAGGCGATGCGCACTTCTTGCAGCCACGAACCGGTTGTTGCGTTTACATTGGAGCCAGAGCAGGTGCACCAGTTCCTGGAGTTGATCATTGCGAAATCAACCGAAGCGCAATGGCATTTGCCGTTGGATTTGCCATGGCTGGAGCCGGTTAATAGTGGCGTGTCTGCGAAGACCACCTCCCATTAGAATTTATGTTCGCCGAGGCGCATGAACATGAATACATGGACAGGCAACTCGCTCGATCACATCTGTTACACTGCATTTTTATAAACGTAACGAAGTAGGGATTTTTGATGCCCCAATGGATCGCGCTTTCGCCTAGCCAGCATGCGGGCCAACGCTATTTGCCCCGCGACGGGTATCACTACGCAACGCCGCTAAACGTTGCGGGCATTTTGTTGGCGGAACTGCCTAAACTGCTGCCGCATTATGTTGTGGTTTTTATAAAAGAGGGCGAACACTTTCAGCCGATGGTGCTGCTGGGCATTGGTGAGCAAAATCTTTATGTTGCACCCAATGGCAAATGGCTGGGCGGTTATGTGCCCGCTAGCGTTCGCGGTTACCCCTTCATTCTGGCCAACAATGAGCGGGGTGAAAAAGTTTTTGCCCTTGATTCGCAGCACCTTAGTGACAGCCAAGGTGACATCCTGTTTGATGAAGAAGGTAAGCTGACAGACACTGCTGCCCAATCGCTGGATTTTTTAACCCAATGTGAACGCAACCGCCATGCCACCCAGCAGGCCGCCGACGCATTGCAGCATGCCGACGTCATCGAGCCATGGCCATTAACCATTCAACGTGGTGAAGGGCTAGAGCCGCTGAACGTGAACGGCCTTTGCCGTATCAATGAAGAGGCGCTAAATAACCTTGAAAGTGATGTGTACGCTACGCTGAAGGGCGCCCCCATGGCGCTCGCCCATGCCCAAATGTTCTCTGTAAGCCAGCTAAGCCAGTTAACAGAGAGGGCAGAGTTTCAGGCCAAACACGCGGAATCCAGTGAACCATTGGAAGACCTCGAAGCGTTGTTTGGCGAAGATGACGACGAATTCAATTTTAACTTTGATAGCTAAGGAGCTTAACCATGGCCGATGAACAGAACCAGGTTATCACCATCGATGACACTGAATACAATACCGCCGACCTTTCCGAGAACGCTCGCAACCAAGTGATCAATCTGCAAGTGACCGACCAAGAAATTGTCCGCGTGCAGCAGCAGCTGGCTATTTTTCAAACGGCACGGACCGCTTATGCCCGAGCGCTAAGCGACGAGCTGCCGAAGAAAGAGATCAAAAAAGAAGTCAAAAAAGAAACGAAAAAAAGAGTAAAGCCTGAGTAAAATCTAGACAGAATTATTCATTAGCCTCTGCAGCGAGAGTTGTAGGGGTTTTTTGTGCCTGCGTAGATACACATGTTCGTCTAACATAACAATCCCGTTATCGCGCCCGTCTATTGCGAAGATGATATACTGTTGGCCGTTTAAGAAGCGCCACGCAATCGTTAAAACGCAGATCGTTACGCGAGTGGGGCAGTTGCCAATAAACATTAGATTAACACCGTATCCGTTACCGGTTAGGTTTATCAAACGTGTCAGGAAAGGAATGTTGTGAAAAAAGCAATTATTACAGGTGTTACGGGCCAAGACGGCGCTTATCTGGCAGAACTGTTGCTCGATAAGGGCTATGCCGTTTACGGTGCATACAGGCGCACGGCTTCTGTCAATTTTTGGCGCATGGAAGAGCTGGGCATTTCCGCACACCCGAACCTGCATCTTGTTGAATACGATTTGACCGACCTTTCGACCAATATTCGACTACTGCAAAACACCGGCGCTACTGAAGTTTATAACCTGGCGGCTCAGAGTTTTGTTGGGGTGTCGTTTGACCAGCCTATCACCACGGCCGAAATTACGGGCCTGGGCGCTGTTAATCTTCTGGAAGCGATTCGGATTGTAAACCCGGCCATCCGGTTTTATCAGGCGTCTACCTCCGAGATGTTTGGTAAGGTTCAGGCCATACCGCAACAGGAAGACACGCCGTTTTATCCCCGTAGCCCCTACGGCGTGGCCAAGCTTTACGCCCACTGGATGACCATTAATTACCGCGAGTCTTATGGCATTTTTGCTACCAGCGGTATTTTGTTTAATCACGAGTCACCGCTGCGCGGCCAAGAATTTGTAACCCGTAAAATTACCGATTCGGTGGCCAAGATTAAGCTGGGCAAGCTGAATGTGTTGGAACTGGGCAACATGGACGCCAAGCGCGACTGGGGTTACGCCAAAGACTACGTAGAGGGCATGTGGCGCATGCTGCAGGCCGACGAACCCGACACTTTTGTGTTGGCAACTAACCGCACTGTGACGGTACGTGATTTTGTCAGCATGGCGTTCAAAGTCGCAGATATTGACATTGAATGGCAAGGCGAGGGCGAAGCCGAACAGGCTAAAGATTGTGCTACTGGCGAGGTGGTTGTGCGGGTAAACCCGAAATTCTATCGCCCCGCCGAGGTGGAACTGCTGATTGGCAATCCGGCCAAGGCCAAAGCCGTGCTGGGTTGGGAACCTACCACCAATCTGGAAGAGCTCTGCCAGATGATGGTTGCCGCCGACTTGCGCCGTAACCAGCAGGGCTTTACGTTTTAATGTTTAATCTCTTAAAATCTGCCACAGATGCCAATTTGCGCAATGAGCCGAAGCCCCTGTTGTGAAGGTGCTGCAGTTTTACCGCACTTATATGCCCCAGTCGGAAGGCGGTGTAGAGCAGGCCATACGCCAGATTTGCCTGGCGACTGGCCAGCTTGGAGTGCAGCACCGGGTACTGACGCTGGCCCATGTTGACACTGTTGAGCAAATACAGCGCCCGGAAGCTCTGGTTATCAGGGCGCCGCTGCAATGGGAACCGGCGTCTTGTTCGATGGGCTGGCAGCTGTTTCAGTTGTACCGTGAGCATGCGAAGTGGGCCGATGTAATTCACATTCACTACCCCTGGCCGTTTGCGGATTTGGTGCATGTTCTGTCAGGCGTTCATAAGCCGGTAGTCGTCACTTATCATTCTGATATTATCCGCCAGCGAACGCTGGAACGGTTGTATAGCCCTTTGCGTGCTCGTTTTTTTAAACGGGTAGGCGCAACGGTTGCCACGTCGCCCAACTATATGCAGAGCAGTCTTTTTTTAAACGCTTTGCCGGGTAAAAAAGAGATGATTCCCTTGGGCTTGGACCCACAAAGCTACGCCGCGCCCGATACCGATACCCTGGCAGACGTTGAACGCCAGTTTGGTCATGATTACTTTTTGTTTGTAGGTGTGCTGCGTTATTACAAGGGGCTGCATACCCTGCTTGAGGCGGCCAGCCGTAACAGGCTAAAAGTGGTTATTGCCGGTTCAGGCCCGGAAGAGGCTGCTTTAAAAGCCCAAGCACTTGAACTGGGGTTGTCTGACGTTCACTTTACCGGTTTTGTGACAGATGACGTAAAAGCAGCGCTGCTGGCGAATTGTCGTGCTGTGGTATTCCCCTCCTGCGTGCGCTCTGAGGCGTTTGGAGTTACGTTGCTAGAGGGGCAGCTGTACAGCAAACCGCTGATTACCTGTGAAATAGGAACAGGCACGTCGTTTGTGAATCTTGCGGATAAAACCGGTCTAGTGGTGCCCCCTGAGGATCCTATGGCGCTGGCGCTGGCTATGCGACGCCTGGATGTAGACACACAGTTTGCGCAAGAGCTCGGCAATGCTGGCCGCCAGAGGCTAGAAAAACATTTTTCAGGAACCCAGGTCGGGCAGTCGTATTATCAGCTTTACCAAAAACTGGCAGAGGCATGAAGTGATGCAAAAACGGGTACTTGTCACCGGTTCTCAAGGTTTCACCGGGCACTACATGGTTCAGGAAATGGTGGCTAAGGGGTATCGGGTAACCGGCACCGGCAGCCAGCCAGAACAGCCCGGTAACGACTTTTATATTCAGACGGATTTAACCCGTTCGTCAGCGGTTCAGGCGCTGGTAAACAAGGTACAACCGAATATTGTGATCCACTTGGCCGCGCTGGCGTTTGTGGGCCATGACGACGCCAATGCGTTTTACCGGGTGAATCTGATGGGTACCCGTAATTTGCTTGAAGCCTTGGCCAATACGACTATTCAGCCCGAGTGTGTGTTACTGGCCAGCAGCGCCAATGTGTATGGCAACCAGGCCGAAGGCTTGCTGGATGAAACAACGGCGCCGGCGCCGGCTAACGATTATGCAGTGAGTAAGCTGGCCATGGAGTACATGGCCAAAACCTTTATGCCGCGTTTGCCGATTGTTATTGCTCGGCCCTTTAATTACACCGGTGTAGGCCAGAACGAACAGTTTCTAATACCCAAAATTGTGGCTCATTTTCAACGCCGGGCGCCGGTTATCGAGCTGGGTAACCTGGATGTATCGCGGGACTTCAACGATGTTCGTGCGGTGGTGGCGGCCTATAACGGGTTGATTGAACAATGCCCGCTGGGGCAAACCTTCAACGTTGCTTCGGGCCGCGGGCATTCGCTGGGTGACATTATCAAACTGTGCCAGAAACTGACCGGTCACAGTATAGACGTGCAGGTAAACCCCGCGTTTGTTCGTGCCAACGAAGTCAAAGTGCTGTGCGGAGATGCCAGTCGCTTACGCCAGGCGGTTCCCGGTTGGCAACCACAGCCGTTGGAGCAAACTTTGCAGTGGATGCTAGCGTAACTGTAATGAAGATTATTTTGTCTATTGATACGGTACGCTTTCCGCTAACGGGCGTGGGGCGCTATAGCTACGAACTGGCGCGCGGCTTGCAGCAGCACTCGCAGGTAACGGAGTTGAAACTGCTAGGCGGTTTGAACTTTAAAGCGACTCTCCCCGTTGCTGGCGCAAGCGCCGGCAGCCATCACGTTTTGAAGCGTGTAATACAGGGCAATAGGCTGGCGGTGGCGGCTTACCAGAAGTTGCAACCCGTTTTTCGCGCTTTGCGTTTGCGTTCTATGGGCGATCATATCTATCACAGCCCCAACTATTTTTTACCACCTTTTGCAGGTCGAAAAGTAGCCACGTTTCATGATTTGTCAGTGTTCAGATCGCCTGAATACTTTGACCCAACAATGGTGAATTATCTCCGCAAAGGCTTCGAGCATACTTTAAAAACGGCTGACCGCCTGATCACTGACTCTGAGTTTATACGCCAGGAACTGGCTGAGTTTTCGGGTTGGCCTTTGTCACGCATTCATACGGTGCCGTTGGCGGCGGCACCGGATTTTCGGCCCCGTTCGGCGGTAGAGGTTGCGCCGAATCTTGCCCGCTACAACCTGGCGTATCAGGGCTATACCTTGTATGTAGGCACGATAGAACCCCGCAAAAATCTGATGCGTCTGATAGACGCTTACGGTACGTTGCCGCTGACCATCCGCCAGCGCTGGCCATTGGTTATAAGCGGTTATGCGGGGTGGCAAAGCGATGCCATTCATGAGCGGATGCGCCGCGCAGAAAGTCAGGGTTGGCTGCGCTACTTGGGGTTTGTACCCGCAGACGATTTGCCGGCGTTGTACGCCGCAGCGCGGGTGTTTGCGTTTCCTTCTTTGTACGAAGGTTTTGGGTTGCCTGTGCTAGAAGCCATGAGCTGCGGTGTGCCTGTGGTGTGTTCTAGTAGCGCATCTTTGCCCGAAGTGGCAGGCAACGCGGCCCTTATGTGCCAGCCCGAAGACACGGCCGCGCTGGGTGAAAACCTGAGAGTTGCCTTGGAGGACGAACCTTGGCGAGTTCAGGCAACAACGGATGGGCTGGCCCATGCCGCCGGCTTTTCCTGGGAACAGTGTGTAAACCGAACTGTGGATGTGTACAGGCGGTTACGTAATGACTGAGCACGCTAGGGTGTTGGTAACCGGAGCCACCGGCTTTATTGGTAGCGCTTTGGTGAGTGTTTTGGCGCAGCAAGGTGTTGTGGTAACGGCAGCGACAAGGCAGCCGGCGGCCAATGCATCCCCTTCAGTCAGAAACATGGCTGTAGGGGCGTTGTCTGCCAACACAAACTGGGCCCAGGCGCTGGCCGGACAAACAACGGTAGTGCACTGTGCGGCGCGTGCCCACGTGATGCAAGAAACCGCCACGGACCCAACGGCCCTTTACCGCGAGGTGAATGTGCTGGCCACGTTGCATTTGGCGCGCCAGGCAGTGGCCGCCGGTGTGCGACGGTTTATTTTTATCAGCACCATTAAAGTGAATGGTGAAAGTACAGGCCCTGGCCAGCCTTTTACGGCTTGCACCAAGCCCGGCCCGCAAGGTGCCTACGCTGAAACAAAGTACGAGGCAGAGCTGGGTTTGCAGGCGCTGGCGGCGGAAACCGGCCTGGAACTGGTTATTATTCGCCCGCCCTTGGTGTATGGCGCAGGTGTTAAAGGCAATTTTTTAGCCTTGCTCAAGTTGGTTAAAACCGGTGTGCCACTGCCGTTTGGCCGTGTTGATAATCGGCGTTCGATGGTAGCTTTGCCCAATTTGCTCAGTTTGATTGGTTGTTGTGTTGACCACCCTGACGCCAGTGGACAGGTGTTCTTAGTAAAGGACGGTCAAGATTTTTCAACAACGGAGCTGTTGCGTGCGCTGGCGCGTGCTTTGGGCCAGTCTTTGCGCCTGTTTCCTGTGCCGCAGAAACTGCTATATCTGGGCGCCTGCATGGTTGGCCAGCGCCTGCGCGCCAAGCGATTTCTAGAGTGTTTGCAAGTGGATGACAGCGCTACCCGCGAGCGCCTGAACTGGGTGCCGCCTTTAACCGCAGGCGAGGCTCTGGTGCTTTGTTTTGGCGTGGCGGAGCTTTGAAATGCTGATACGTGCGCTGGATTTTTTGTTGTCTTTACTGGGGTTGCTTGCGGGTTTGCCGTTTTTGCTTGTGTTGTACCTGGTTGGCCTGTTCGACACGGGCAAACCGCTGTTTTTTCAGCAGCGGGTAGGCCGGCAGCAGCAGCCTTTTATTCTGGTGAAATTTCGCACTATGCCGGTGAATACGGAATCGGTTGCCAGCCATCTGGTTGGCGGTAGCGCGGTGACGTCTTATGGCCGGTTTTTACGCCGAACCAAACTGGATGAATTGCCACAGCTGTGGAATGTGTTAAAAGGTGAAATGAGCTTGGTAGGCCCGCGGCCATGCCTGTTTAACCAGCATGAACTGATTGATGCCAGGGCGCGCCTCGGGGTTTACGTCGCCAGGCCCGGAGTGACAGGTTTGGCGCAAACCACCGGTATTGATATGTCGACGCCGGAATTACTGGCGCAAACCGACGCCAAGATGCTGCACGGTTTAACCCTTGGCGGCTACTTTCGTTATTTGTTTCGAACGCTGCTGGGGCAGGGTAAAGGCGACGGTACCTTCCGCTAATGCATTGTCGACATTTTTCTTGTGTCGCTAACCGAATTGAACCAAAAGGATTTATTCAATGACAGTCAGTTTTCAACCCGTTGTGATGGCCGGGGGCACAGGCTCACGGCTTTGGCCGCTGTCGCGCCAGCTGAATCCCAAGCAATTTCTAGCCTTGGCAGATGCCAGCCTTTCATTGCTGCAGGCAACGATTGCGCGCCTGAACGGGCTGAACGCGGCCGCACCTAACTTGGTGTGCAATGAAGAACACCGGTTTCTGGCGGCGGAGCAACTGCGCCAGATTGGCATGGAAAACGCCGGTATTTTGTTAGAGCCTGTGGGCCGGAACACAGCCCCGGCCATCGCGCTTGCGGCGCTGCAGGCGCTGAATGCGGCGGAAGACAAGAGCGAAGATCCGATACTGTTAATTCTTGCTGCCGACCACCTGATTCGTGACCTGGATGCATTTCACCAGAGCATTCACCATGCGCTGGGCCAGGCCCGAAAGGGCAAACTTGTGACTTTTGGCATTGTGCCCACTCATCCGGAAACCGGCTTCGGCTATATCGAACGCGGTGGTGAGCAGGTTGGCGGTAGTTACGGCGTGAAGCGCTTTGTTGAAAAGCCAAATGCGGCGGTTGCACAGGAGTACTTGGCCAGTGGCAATTACCTGTGGAACAGCGGCATGTTCATGTTTGGCGCTCGTCGTTATCTCGATGAGCTGGAACTCTACCGCCCGGATATTCTTGCGGCCTGCCGTTTGGCCCTGGCCGGTTCCAGCTGCGATGCGCCGTTTACCCGAGTAGACGCCATAGCCTTTGCCGCCTGCCCGGACGAATCCATTGATTATGCGGTAATGGAGCACACTGATTCCGCTGTCGTGGTTCCGCTTGATGCGGGCTGGAGTGATATTGGCGCCTGGTCGTCGCTGTGGGACGTCAGCGATAAAGACAGTGAAGGTAATGTCAGCAAAGGCGACGTCATCGCCCACGCGACTCGCAATTCCTACTTGCACGCTGAACATCGCCTGGTAGCTACCTTAGGCGTTGATGACCTGGTGGTGGTAGAAACCAAAGACGCTGTGTTGGTTGCCCACAAAGACCGGGTGCAGGATGTGAAAAAGATTGTTGAGAAAATTCGTCACGATGGCCGCCACGAACACATGAACCATCGCGAAGTATACCGGCCTTGGGGGATGTACGATTCAATCGACAACGGCGTTCGCTATCAAGTAAAGCGGATTACCGTAAAGCCGGGCGCGAAACTGTCTGTGCAAATGCACCACCACCGTGCAGAGCATTGGATTGTGGTGAGCGGAACCGCGCGGGTAACCAACGGCGACAAAACGTATTTGGTGACAGAAAACCAATCTACCTACATTCCTGTAGGGCAGGTTCACACACTGGAAAACCCCGGTGTTATTCCGCTGGAGTTGATTGAGGTGCAGTCTGGTAGCTATCTGGGGGAAGACGACATTGTGCGGTTTGAGGATAAGTACGGCCGCACTTAACTTTGTGTTAAAAAACCGAAGTTGTTAACAGAATTGAGTGTTTTCGATCGTTACCATAGCCCAATTACCCATTCTCGGAGAGGCTATGGTTCCCATGATTCATCATTTTGTGCGCTTAACGGCTGCCGTTTTGTTGTGTCTGCTGCTGACCGCATGTGGTGGTGAAGGTGACGGTAAAGGAGAGAGTTTCGCTGAAGGTTCGACTACTGCAGGGAGTTCTCCCGAAGAATTGTACGGCACCGCAACCCTGAGCTGGCAGGCGCCTTTAAACCGGGAGGATGGCGGCTCTTTGGCGATGGGTGAGATAGGCCGTTATGAAGTTCGCTATGGCTTGTCTGCGGATTTAGAGAGCGTGAACACAAGCGTACAGGTTGAGGACGGTCAGCGGATGTCTTACACCGTAGAGGGGCTGTCGCCGGGCACTTGGTATTTTGCGATACAGACGGTTGATATAGCTGGCCTGAAAAGCGAGTGGTCGGAATTCGTAAGTAAAGTTATAAAAAACCGCTAGAGAACCCAAGACCATAGGGCTGCAACTGCAATAACCGACAGCAACAAGGACGTTGTTATGATCAATATTTCCCACCATGGCGCTGTTTCTGGCGTTACTGGCTCTTGCCACGAACTGAGCATTACTCCCCCTGACCGATCGCATCCTTCCGCTGGTATTCTGATTGATTGCGGCCTGTTTCAGGGCGCAGACGCCGCTGGCAGGCTCGCACGGGGACAGATTTCTAAATCTGTCCCCCCTTTGGCTCATCAATCCGTCGCTGCTTCGGCGAGTATTGCCGCTCTCGCTATCGATTTCCCCCTTGATCACATTCGTGCGCTGGTGGTTACCCACGTGCACACCAGGTCGGGATATTTTAAAATACGGCAGCAACGCCGGCGTGGGAACACCGGATCAGGCTGACTGGGTGGAACTTGATGAAAAACGTTACCCCATTTGTGCCCGCATTCACCAAATAGGTGGCTATTCCGCTCACGCGGGGCAAAGTGACTTGTTGAATTTCGTGTTGGCCCCTGGCCGAAGACGACGGCATGAAACAGTGCAAAGTCTCGCCGGGCCTGCTACGACCTCTTCGTGACGTGAAATAAGTCAACTACGCTATGGAATGAGCGCTTACTCAGGTACATCCTTATGACGGTGTCCAGCAAGGGCACGGGTGATCGAGGGACTAAGTGCTCGCTCTTTCGGCTTGACCCCGCTCAGTTCGTTCACTAAATTACTGTTTAAATACAGTAAATGGACGAAAGGTATGGATGGACCCAAGCGAGTTAGCCACGACCAGAATTTCAAGAACCTTATCATCGATTATCCACGGCAAGCCATTGAGCTTTTCAGCCCCGAAGAGGCCAGGCACATTGGCCCGAGAGCACGGGTTGTTCCATTGCGCCAAGAGCAGTTAAAAGAGCGGCTTGGTGAGCGCTTTCGCGAGCTGGATGTACCGTTGATGGTGGAATGGCCGGGCGGTGAGCGCGAAGCGCTATTGTTCGTGCTTGAGGAGGAAACCGACCCCGACCGCTTTTCGATACACCGCCTGGCCCATTATTGCCTGGATTTGTCGGAACTCTGTAAGACCAGTCGGGTGGTGCCAGTGGTGATTTTCCTGAACACTCGCGGCAGCGAACCTGTTCAACTGAATTTGGGCGGTGACTGCCATGAGTACCTGAGATTCCACTACATTCGCTGTGCCTTGCAGGAATTGAATGCCGAGGACTACTGGGAAAGCAGCAATTTGATCGCCCGGCTGTGTCTGAACCTGATGAAATGGAAAGAGGAGCAGAAGCTGGAAGTCTACGCCCGCGCCGTACGAGGTCTGAGCACGCTGGAGCCAGACCCCGAGAAGCAATTGAAGTATATTGACTTCATCGACATCTACTCAGCCTTGGATGATAATGAAATGGAACAATATAAAGCGCAATATCCGCAGGAGAGCAACACCATGGCCACCTTGAGTGAGCGGTTACGAGCGGAAGGCATGCAACAAGGCATGCAACAAGGCATGCAACAAGGTGAGGCCGCCGCTTTGAAAAAGCTGATCAACCTGAAATTCGGTGAGCTTCCCCGCTGGGCCGAAGCGCAAATTCAATCTGCCGGTGTTCCAGAACTGGAGGTCTGGCTGGAAGCTATATTGACCTCGGATACGTTGGAGTCATTGCTTAGTCGGCATTAACGTAAGGGCTTATAGCCTCTTTGTTGCGTAAAGGAGAACCGGATTCTATTAACGGTTCGAGGCAAGGGGGCAGGAGATAGTGTAGAGAAGACCTGCCGGGTATTAGCGGCCGTCATGGAGCAAGCCGTGAGTGACAATGTTTAATTCGTTTCTGCAACTTTCTCGCTTCAAAAAGCGCGCAATCTCCCTGTTTGTGGATTTTGTCGCGCTTTCTTTTGCGCTTTGGGCCTCTTTTGCGTTGCGCCTAATGGGGGCGTTGGGGATTTGGTGTGGAATTTGAATCCGCGGCCGTTGGCTGCCGATAAAGCCGGGACAGATTTGAAATCTGTCCCGAAGTCAGCACCAAAGCAGGGACAGACTTCAAGTCTGTCCCTGGCCGGCTTCTGAAACCGGCAACAAGGAGGTTGTTATGATCAATATTTCCCACCATGGCGCTGTTTCTGGCGTTACTGGCTCTTGCCACGAACTGAGCATTACTCCCCCTGACCGATCGCATCCTTCCGCCGGTATTCTGATTGATTGCGGCCTGTTTCAGGGCGCAGACGCCGCTGGCAGGCTCGCACGGGGACAGATTTCTAAATCTGTCCCCGCTTTGGCTCATCAATCTGTCCCTGCTTCGGCGAGTATTGTCGCCCTCGCTATCGATTTCCCCCTTGATCACATTCGTGCGCTGGTGGTTACCCACGTGCACATTGACCACGTTGGCCGCATACCTTATTTGCTGGCGGCGGGGTTCAGCGGGCCGATTATTTGCTCTGAGCCTTCAGCCATTATGTTGCCGGAGATTCTGGAAGACGCTCTGAAAATTGGTTTCACCCGGGATAGGGCGCTGATTGAGAGGGTGCTGGGACTGATTCGCCAGCGCTTAGTGCCGGTGCCTTATGGGCAATGGCATTCGGTGTTTGTGGCGGATGACGAAACCGGTGGTTCTTTGGATGTTCGTTTTCAGCCGGCAGGTCACATTCTGGGCTCGGCCTATGTGGAATGTGATGTTACCGCAGTAGGGCAAGAGGGAGCGCACGGTGGAGAAGGAGAAGGAGAAGGAGAAGGAGAAGGAGAAGGAGAGCGTGTCGGGGAACAGGGCGAGCTGGTTAATGAGCGCATAGTCTTCAGTGGTGATTTAGGTGCTGCCCACGCGCCGCTGCTGACGGCACCGGTGTCGCCGGAACGTGCTGATCGGCTGGTGATCGAAAGCACCTACGGCGATAAAGATCACGAAGACCGCACTACACGACGTTTACGCTTGAAGGAGGTGTTGCAGAGCGCCCTGGCAGATGGCGGTACCGTGATTGTGCCGGCGTTCAGTATTGGCCGAACTCAGGATTTGCTGTACGAAATTGAAAGCCTGATTCATGAGTTTGGTGGTGAATCGGTGGCGGCAAGTGTGAAGTGGCAGGATCTGGCGATTGTGGTGGATTCACCCTTGGCAGCAGAGTTCACTCGTATCTATCGCCAGTTAAAACCCATGTGGGACGCGGAAGCCCAGGAAGTGCTGAGCCAGGGACGGCATCCGTTGGGTTTCGACCAGCTTACGCTGATTAACAGCCATGCGAGCCATCTTGAGGCCGTGGAGTACCTGGCCAGTTTCAAGCGCCCGGCAGTGGTGTTGGCCGGCTCTGGGATGTGTGCTGGTGGCAGGGTGGTGAATTACCTGAAAGCGATACTCGGCGACGCCCGTAATGATGTGTTGTTTGTGGGCTATCAAGCCGCGGGCACACCAGGTCGGGATATTTTAAAATACGGCAGCAACGCCGGCGTGGGAACACCGGATCAGGCTGGCTGGGTGGAACTTGATGAAAAACGTTACCCCATTTGTGCCCGCATTCACCAAATAGGTGGCTATTCCGCCCACGCGGGGCAAAGTGACTTGCTGAATTTTGTGTTGGGCATTCCCGAAGCGCCCAGGGAAATTCGGCTGGTGCACGGTGATGATGGTGCTAAGGCGGCGTTGAAGAAGGTGTTTGAGACCGAGGTGAGATCTCGGATTGTTATAGCGACGTAGCGGGAGCGCGTGAAAACGCGGATAGACTTAATAAGCTCGTTCAGGATGAGGAGTAATGCCCATTGCCAGTTGTATTTCGTTATCAAGGCTTTAAATTCTTTTTCTACTCGAACGAGGGTAACCCCTTAGAGCCGGTTCACATCCATGTCCGAATCGCGGGTAAAGAGGCCAAGTTCTGGCTTTCTGATGAGGTGACGATGGCCAGAAATGATGGTTTCGATGCTCGCACTATTCGGGTATTGTTAGGAGTAGTTGAGCAGAATAAACAGCTTTTGGAGGACGCATGGCATGACTATTTCGCCTGAAAAAGTCTGGTTTGATGAAGATAACGTTTGGGTAATGCTGTCGGATGCGCGAACTATAGGTGCACCACTGGCATGGTTTCCCAGATTACTTCACGCGGACCCAGTGAGCCGTCAAGATTTCGAGTTGAGTGTGCATGGTATTCATTGGGACGCACTGGATGAGGACATCAGCATAAAGGGGCTCCTGGCGGGCCTTGGTGACCAAACCCGCCGCAACAAGAAAAGAGCTGCTTAGTTTAGTAGTGCGAAAGGGGACAGATTTGAAATCTGTCCCCTTTCCTCCCGCCAATAAACTGCTCTAAAAAAATAAATTATCAATTTTTAGTCAGTAATGTGTTTTATTCCCCTCTTAAAGTCATTATATTGATTTATCAGTTCTTATCGTTATATTAAAGCCAAAACAGTGACCTTAAAGGTGAGTTGTGGAGATTAAGCACAGCATTTTAGAAGCGCTGAATGATCAAATTAGCAGTCTGCAGGGGCTGGCCGATAAAATTCAGGCTTCAGAGGCTCCTGATTTTCGACCTATTGAAGAGCTGTCGACACTGCTTGTTGCACGTCGCGAATCACTCAATATGTCACCGGCAGAGGTGGCTGAGCTGTGCGGACTATCGCCAACTACTTATCGATCCATCGAACGTGGTTCGGGTAACCCAAGAATCCATACTCTCCAGACAGTGTGTGGTGTTCTCAATGTAAAGTTATGGGTTGATCTTCCATGAAAGCGCGTGTGCGAATGAAGGGACGGGTTGCCGGCATTCTTGAGCTTCAGGGCACAACTGTGCGTTTCCAGTACGACAAGGCCTACCTTCAAATGCGTATGCCTCCGTTAAGCCTGAGCTTGCCTTTGCGGGAAGAGCCTTATGAGTATGAAGGCCTGTTGCCTTATTTTAGCGGACTGGTCAGTGAAGGATGGCTTAAGCGGATACAAGCTAAAGAACAAAGAATTGACCCAAACGATGAGTTTTCGTTGCTGGTTCACAACGGAGAAGACCTGCCGGGAGCGGTAACCCTTGAATTGTTTGATATGTCTTAAAGAAATCACACAGAAACTTTCATCTGGCTATCACAGCAAGTGCCTGAAAGATCTGTTTGGTACTGACAAAATTGATGTCACGCTTGCTGAGAGCCGAAAAGATCTGGTTACCGATATGCCCAGGAAAACCCATGGGTTCTCGATCAGCGGCGTGCAAATGAAATGTCAGTTGGCCGTTAAAGGCGGAAAGCTGCAGCTGGTCGACAGCGGTGGCCAATTCATCATGAAGCCATCGCCAGAAGAGTACCCAAACGTTGCCGAAAATGAACATGCAACATTGAAGCTCATGGATCGGGTGGGGTTTGAGGTGCCACCTTGCGGCCTTCTCAAGCTTAATGATGGCCATTTAGTGTTCGTTATCCGGCGCTACGACAGGAACTTCGAAGACGGCACGAAATACCACCAGGAAGACGCCATGCAGGCGCTGGGCATTTCGAATGCCGATTCAGGACAGAAATATACGGCCGCAAGCTATGAAGAAGTTCTCAATCTGGCGAAGAAGCATGGAGGCGATGCGGTGGCTGCCTCCCTGTTCGATCGCCTGGCATTCAGTTATCTGGTGGGGAACGACGATCATCATTTGAAGAATATCAGCTTTCTTCATGAACCCGCGTTTAGGCTGGCGCCGTGCTATGACGTTCTCGCATCCTCGCTCTATAGCTCTGCAATCGATAGTCCGATGGCACTGGCTATGCTCAAAGACGGCAAGCAGCCCAAATACCACGGGGAAATGGCCAACGGCTATTACTCTGGTTCAGATTTCATCGAGATGGGCACTAGCGCGGGCGTTCGCCCAAAAGCTTTGATGGGGCGGTTGAATCGCTTGATTAAAAACGTAGATCAACATGCCCCCGAGTTTATTCAGAGTTCATTCATGCCCGAGGACGTAAAAGGCAAGTATAAGAAACTGGTTGAGCAGCGAATCAAGTTTATGAGAGTTCTGTAAAGCAGTGCCGGTCTATAAAATCCAGGGGACGAGGGGACGGATTTCAAATCCGTCCCCGGGAGTGCTGCAGCTAGTTCCCTAAACTATCCAACGCCTGCTCCAAATCTGCAATCAAATTCCCCGCATCCTCAAGCCCCACTGACAATCGCAGTAAGCCATCACTGATGCCCCTTTGTGCCCGGTCTTCGGGTGTCAGGCGCTGAGCGGTGATGGTGGCATTGGCTGGCTGACGAGGCTTTCTACGCCGCCCAAGCTCGCTTGCTAGCAGAGCTATTAATAAGATATAGTGCAAAAAATAGCACAAATTTTTGTGCGAATTATTGTTGGAGCGGGTTATGGCAACAAATGCTATCTTAGCGGAAAAGTCGGTCAGTATTTCTGCACTACGCAATAATCCGGCGCAGTATTTCCAAAACGAGCCTATTGCGGTTTTGAACCACAACAAGCCAGCAGGCTACATGATTGGTGCAGAGCTGTTTGAGAAGATGGTTCAGTTGATTGGGGATCAGGAAGAATCGCGTACGTTTGTGGGACGTTTTCGTCCGCGAGGCTCTGAGCTTGCTGACCTCTGTAAAAAGGGAGCTGACTTAATGCTGGAAACGACCCGAGAGGACATGGAGGGCTTCTCTGAGTGATACGTATTTTCAAGTCAGTCACGATCCAAAAACTGTTCAAAGAACAGGATTTAGACGATCTCATCAACGACTTTCGAAAGTACAAGGAAAGTGGTCTTTGCCCGGATTACTTTGGGCGGGATGTCGCCTATGATCACCCGCATACTCCATCGCTAATTCTGCAGGAAGATGTGCGTCACGTTCATTTATCAGAATTCGGCGCCTGGCCGGTTCGGCTAATGCAATTTAATCGCACGAGTGATCGGCACCTGGTTTATTGTCAAGGTGCCATCCACAGGGAGTGTTACCTGCTCATCACACTTCTGAGCCCTGATGCCCATGAGCAAGCCACCGTTAGCAACGTCATGCGCAAAATTGGAGAGCAAGCTGAAATTTTTCGAATGAAGTATTAATGTGTCTGGCAACTGGCGCCGCCCTCAATAACGTGCCATTCCATTGATTTACTCCTTATTTGCGTATTTTTAGCGACTGAGTGGACAAATTTGAAATCTGTCCCCGGTGTTCGAAAAAAAGGGACGGATTTGAAATCCGTCCCTGGTAACACAGTCACTCCGCCAAGCTGTCCAGCGCCTGCTCTAGGTCCGCAATCAAATCCCCCGCATCCTCAAGCCCCACCGACAATCGTAACAAACCATCACTGATTCCCCTTTGTGCCCGGTCTTCGGGTGTCAGGCGGTAGTGGCTGGTGGCGATTGGCTGGCTGACGAGGCTTTCTACGCCGCCCAGGCTGGTGGCTAGCAGGAAGACTTGCAGGTGGTCTTCGACGCATTCTGCGGCTTTTCCGCCGCCGACCACGTCAATGCTGAGCATGCCGCCGAAGCCGTGCATTTGCTGTTTGGCGAGTTGGTGGCCGAGGAAATCTGGCAGGCCGGGGTAGAGTACGCGGCTGACTTTCGGGTGTTTTTCCATGGCGATGGCGACGGCCATGGCGTTTTCGTTGTGCTGGCGGACTCGGACATGCAGGGTGCGCAGGCTGCGCGACAGCAGTGCGGCCATTTCCGGTGCCAGTATCTGGCCCAGGCTTTTACGCCACGCAGCGACGGGTTTGGCGAGTTCTGCGCTGGACATAAAGGCGCCGGCGGTTAAGTCGCTGTGGCCGGCCAGGTATTTTGTGGCGCTGTGCATGACCAGGTCGGCGCCCAGTTCCAGCGGGCGCTGGTTGATGGGGCTGGCGAAGGTGTTATCAACGGCCAATAAGGCGCCCTTGGCGTGGGTGCGGCGGGCCAGATCGGCGATGTCTAGTATGGCCATGGTTGGGTTGGCCGGGGTTTCGCAGTACACCAGCATGCCGGGGCTGGTCAGATGCTGTTCCAGCTCATCCAGCTGTTGGTTCAGAAGGAAAATGACGGGAATGCTCAGGGGCTCGAAATGGTTCACCAGCAGTTCCTGGGTGCCGCCGTACAGATCGCCTACGCAGACTATGCCGTTGCGGCCATGGGCAAATAGGGTGGCGGAGATGGCCGCCATGCCGGAGGCAAACGCCAGCCCGGCCTGTGCTGATTCCAGCTGCGCCAGGCCCTGTTCCAACTCTTTAATGGTGGGGTTGGTGCCCCAGCGGGTGTACAGGTTGCCGTCGTTTTCACCTTTTACCACGGCCAGCTGTTCGGCGGTGGTGTCGAAACGATAGGTGGTGGTGTTGTAAATCGGCGAGTAAGGGCTGCCTTGCTGGTCCCGATGGCGCCGGTTGTGAATGATGCGGGTGGCGGGGTGGTGATTGGGTGATGGGCTGTGGTCGGGCATGGCTGAGGCTCCTTGTTGGGGGAGCAGTTTCTCATAAAGCTTACTGCCGGGACAGATTTCAAATCCGTCCCCTGGCCCCCTCCCTAGCGGCAGGTCAGCACGGCATCAGCGATGCTTTGTTGGAACTGCTCATAGCCTTCGGGCGTTGCGGCCATGTCTGTGGCCAGTGGGTCCCAGGTGCTGAAGGTGATGTCTAGGCCTTCTGTGATGCTTTTCCACCATTGAGTGTTGAACTGGGGTTCGGTGAGCAGGCAGGCGCTACCGGCTTGTTTTAGCTGGTTTTGTACTTCGGCGATGTGTTTGGCGCCGGGGCTGAGTGCCGGGTTTAGTGTGAGCACGCCTTGCACTTGCAGGCCGTAGTGTTCGGCGAAGCGGGTGAAGGCGCTGTGGTAGGAGAACAGTTTTCGGTTTTGCAGCGGTTCGAGTTGCTCGCGGATGCTGGCTTCGCGGGCATTCAGGCGTTGTTCAAACGCTTGCAGGTTTTGCTGGATGGCCTGGGTGTTGGTGCTGTCCAGTTTTGACAGTGTTTGTGCAATGGCGCGGGTCATTTCAAGGGCGTGTTGTGGGTCTACCCAAATGTGTGGGTCGTCACCCGTGCCGCGGTCGTGATTGTGTTCATCATCAGTCTGGGCATGCTCGTCGCCGTGGCGCGCTTCTTCATTGTGGGTGTCCGTCTGGCCCATCAGTTGATGGGTCCTGCCGCTGAATTCGTTGTTGGCCAGCAGGCGGGTAAGGAAGCTTTCCATATCGGGCCCTACCCAGAAGATGGCGTCTGCCTGCTCAAGGGCGCGGCGTTGGGACGGGCGCAGTGTGTAGTTGTGCGGGCTGCCGCCTGGAGCGACAAGGCTGGTAATGGTGACGTCATCGGTGGCCACGGCGCGTACCAGCAGTTCCAGCGGTTTGATGGACGTGACTATGTTTGTTTCGGCGACTGCGGGCAGGGCAGCGGCGAGTGTTAGCAGGCCGGTTATAAAAGCGGCGCGGGGCAGGCACAGATGAGCATTCATGGCTTGGTGTTCCATTCAGATTTATCAGAGTGGGTGCGGGTGAGTCGCCCCCTGCTTTAGAAATGTTATAATATTGCATTTACGGGGTGCGATGCAAATGTAAGCTGAAGCGAAAGCGTTGGTGACAATGCGGTTTGCCGGTTTGGCCGTTATAATGGGAAACAATTGCCAATTAAAGGCCACTTTTTATTCCCATAAGGCTCTTATTGCCAATCTATTCTCGGGAATTTATTTCAGGAATCACCCATGACTTTAGTACGTACCCGAATTGCTCCGTCGCCCACTGGCGATCCGCACGTTGGCACCGCTTACGTGGCCTTGTTCAACCTGTGTTTCGCGCGCCAGCACGGTGGCCAGTTTATTCTGCGCATTGAAGACACCGACCAGGCCCGCAGCACACCGGAATCCGAACAGGAAATTCTGACTGCGCTGCGCTGGCTTGGTTTGAATTGGGATGAAGGTCCCGATGTGGGTGGCCCCCACGGCCCTTACCGCCAATCGGAGCGCAAAGACTCTTACGCACAATACGCGGAAGACCTGGTAACCGCCGGTCACGCGTTCTATTGCTTCCGCACACCTGAAGAGCTGGATGTAATTCGTGAGGAGCGCAAGGCTGCGGGCCTCAATCCAGGTATTAAGGGCAATCTTGAGTTGTCACCGGAAGAGGTGCATCGTCGCCGGGAAGCGGGCGATGCCTATGTCATTCGCATGAAGGTGCCCGACGAAGGCGTGTGCGAAATTTCCGATATGCTGCGCGGTATCATCGAGATCGACTGGGCTCAGGTGGACTGTCAGATTCTATTGAAGTCTGACGGCATGCCCACGTACCACTTGGCGAACGTGGTGGACGACCACCTGATGGAAATCACCCACGTGCTGCGAGGTGAGGAATGGATTAACTCGGCGCCCAAGCACAAGCTGCTGTATGAGTATTTCGGCTGGGACATGCCGGTGCTGTGTCACTTGCCGCTGCTGCGTAACCCGGACAAGAGCAAACTGTCCAAGCGCAAGAATCCTACCAGTATCAATTTCTATGAGCGCATGGGCTTTTTGCCGGAAGCGGTGACCAATTACCTGGGTCGCATGGGCTGGTCGATGCCGGATGAGCGCGAGAAGTTCACTCTGGACGAAATGATCAGTGATTTTGATATTCAGCGAGTGTCGCTGGGTGGCCCGGTGTTTGATGTGGAGAAGCTGCGCTGGTTGAATGGCCTGTGGCTTCGGGAAGAGCTCAGCGACGAGCAGTTTATGCTGCGCATGAGTCAGTGGTGGTTCAATCAGAACGATTTGGCGGCGCTGGTGCCGTTTGTGAAGGGCCGTGCCGACGTGTTCTCGGATGTGGCACCCATGGCCCAGTTCATGTTCAGCGGCATGTTGCCGTTGACGCCAGAGAGCTTCGCCCACAACAAACTGGAAGAAGGGCAGGTGAAGCGGGTACTGCAGTTTACGTTGTGGCAACTGGAGGCTCAGCGCCACTGGAGTAAAGACAACATATTTGCCGATGTGAAGTTTCTGGCCAAGGCGATGGACCTGAAAATGGGCGATTTTATGTTCGCTGTGTTCGTGGCGATTGCCGGTACGCCCAATTCCTGGTCGGTGATGGACTCTATGGAACAGTTGGGGCCAGACATGACCCGTGCGCGTTTGCGCCATGGGTTGGAAGTTTTGGGTGGTTTTTCCAAGAAGGAAACGAAAAAGGTAGAGAAAGAATACGCTGCGTTGGTGGCTGAATAATCAATCTGTTCAATCGTTAAGCGCTAAAGGCAGGGATACCGGTGGTTTTCGGCGAACTTGGAAAAAGAGGCAGAAAAGGGTTGACGGCCCAGGGGTCGATCCTTAATATACGCATCCGTTGGGGGCCATAGCTCAGCTGGGAGAGCGCAACACTGGCAGTGTTGAGGTCGACGGTTCGATCCCGTCTGGCTCCACCAATTTTTTTCTAGTCCCCTTCGTCTAGCGGCCTAGGACTCCGCCCTTTCACGGCGGCAACAGGGGTTCGAACCCCCTAGGGGACGCCAATACGGCTTGCAGGTTTAGTCCACCGGCAAGCCATCAAAAAAACCACCTTCGGGTGGTTTTTTTGTGCCTGTAATGTAAGGTCAAGGGGGCGGATTTCAAATCCGTCCCCGTCTGGCTCATCGCGACGCCATGGCTCCTTTTCCCACACCCTCAAAAGCCTTCACCCGAATGGAGTCATCAGGAAACTCCTGCTTCAGCTGATCGGCGATGTGCCCGGCAATTAGTTCCACCGTGGTGTCTGTGTCCATCATGTATACGCGGCTGGCGGGTAGGGTCAGGGCGAATTCGCCCTGGTTGGCTTCGTATTCGAAGTGGGTGTATTCGGTGCCATGGTCGTCTACAAAGCGGCGGCTGACGTCTTCTTCGCTGCCCACGTAGATGTCTTTCCAGAGTTTGGCCCAGAGCGCTTCCAGAGCTGTGTCTCGCTGTTCGTTGCGATGGATGCAAATGGGCGAGCGATGGCCGTGGGCGATGCGCTGGCAGTTGCCCAGGTGCTTTTTCAGGCCGTGCACGTAATGGTAGTAAGGCCCTTCAAGCACTTCTTCGCGCAGGTGTACGTCTACGGATATCACGTTGTTGGGCAGTACGGCTTTCAGTTCGTGTTCCAGCAGGGTGGCAACAGCCGCTTTGGTGACGGTATCACCGGCCAGCCAAAGCACGGCTTCATCCGGGCCGGTGTGGGCGATCTGTTCACCGTTGGTGAGCAGCCATACAAAGTGTTGGGGTGTTTGGTTATTTCGCAACAACCCCGGGTGGCCTTTTGGTACTACCAATCGGTGGTCTACCTGGGCGTCGATCACCTGTTTGATGACCCGCTTAACGTGTGAAAAATCAAACACCATGCCCTGTTCGTCCAATTCGCCGCCCAGAACAATGTCGGCAATCCAGCTTTCACCCACTAAGCCGCGGGTTGCGTCCAGGTAGGCGAAGTCGATGACGGTGAGGTTGTCTACAAACAGGTGATTCATGAAGCTTCCGCAGTGTTGGAGGGTGTTTTAGATAATATGCTATTAGATGTCGTGCTACTGGAAAGTGTGTTTGGTGATGTGGTGCGCGACGTGCTGAGCGACGCGTCGGTTGTGCTGTACTGATGCTCCCAGGCGCGCATGTAGACGTCGGCTTCGTATTCATAGGGCGAGCGGAACGGCGACAGTACAAAATCAAAGATCAAAAAGAAGCCGCCGATAGACGCCCAGGCAATCACCAAGGTACTGAGGGTGTTGGCCTGAAGTTCCGGATTGCTGCCGGTGAAGTCCTGCAGTAGCGCAATCATATCATTGGCCAGTACAACCGGATTAAATTGGGCCAGCACCAGCGGAATCCAGAAGGCGAAAAACACCGGGAAAAATCCGAATGACCACAATACCCGCCGCAACAGATAAACCGCCATGGCTCGCCAGTAGTGATGGCGCACAGCCGGTGTTTTGCGGATGCTTTTCAGGTAGCGCCTGCGTTCATCCCAGTAAGCGGCGACTTCACGGGCCGGAACCGGGTCGCCAGGCGCCTGGCTGGTGCTTAATGCCGGGGACGGTTTTGGTGCTTGTGAGTCTGCGGGGTTGCCGAGGGTATTTTCTATTGGGCTCATAGTGATAGCAATAACCTTGTTGCACCGGGTGTGCTGCATGATAACGGATAACCCGTGTTACGCTGTACCTTTGCGCTTCTTACATCGTATCTGTTTATAACGTACCACCTTGCAACAGTGCCAGCGTGTAACGATTTTACCGCGCAACCCATAATTGGTTCATCTCTCGATTGGTCTCTCGAGTCAACTATAGAGTCAACAACAGGACAGTTTGAATGGCTGCAACATCTGACAACGCAATGCACCCGGCGTTTGAAAAAATCCGTTCCCACCACATCGGCACCCTGAATCTGGATGTCGAAGAATATCGCCATATAAAGACGGGCGCGCGCCATTTGCACATGGCTGCAGATAATGACGAAAACGTGTTCTTTGTGGCCTTGCGTACGTTTCCGATGGATTCATCCGGCGTGGCTCACATTCTGGAGCACACAGCACTGTGCGGCAGCGAGCGTTATCCGGTGCGCGATCCGTTTTTTATGATGATTCGTCGTTCGCTGAATACCTTTATGAATGCGTTCACCAGCAGCGACTGGACAGCCTATCCGTTCGCCAGCATGAACCGCAAAGATTTTGACAACTTGCTGGATGTGTATCTGGATTCGGTGTTTTTCTCCAAGCTGGATAAACTGGATTTTGCCCAGGAAGGCCATCGCCTGGAGTTCGACAAGCCGGAAGATCCGACCAGCGATTTGGTCTACCGCGGTGTGGTTTACAACGAGATGAAGGGCGCTATGAGTTCGGCCACGTCTCAGCTGTGGCAGAACCTGTCTAGCCATCTGTTTCCCACCACCACCTACCATTACAACAGCGGTGGCGAGCCGGATCACATTACCGATTTGTCCTATGACGACCTGTTGGCGTTCTACAAGCATCATTACCACCCCAGCAACGCGATTTTTGCGACCTACGGCAATATTCCTGCCGTTGAACACCAGGAGCGCTTCGAAGAGCTGGTGCTCAAGCGTTTTGACAAGCTGGATGTAAAACTGCCGGTTTATGATGAAAAACGCATGTTTGCGCCGCTGCGGGTAGAGCAGGCTTACGCCGTTAACGAAGGCGAACCAACGGAAGCCAAAACCCACATTGTTATGGGCTGGCTGTTAGGTCACAGTTTTGACTTGGAAGAAAACCTGGAAGGCCAGTTGTTGTCTTCGGTGCTACTGGATAACAGCGCGTCACCGCTGATGCGTGCTTTGGAAACCACCGAGCTGGGCCAGGCGCCTTCGCCTTTGTGCGGGCTGGAAGATTCCAATCGTGAAATGACCTTCGTGTGCGGTATCGAAGGCAGCGAGCCTGCGCAGCAACAAGCGCTTGAACAGCTGATTGAAGATACCCTGAAGAAGGTTGTTGAAGACGGCGTTAGCAGTGAACGGTTGGAAGCGATTTTGCACCAGTTGGAATTGCACCAGCGCGAAATTTCCGGTGACGGCTTCCCTTACGGTTTGCAGCTGATTATGTCCGCCATTTCGCCAATGGTGCACGGCGGTGACCCGGTGGATCTGCTGGATCTGGAGCCCGTTCTGGCTCGTCTGCGGGAGAAAATTCAGGACCCACAGTTTGTGCCGAACCTGATTCGTCGCAAGTTGCTGGACAACCCGCACCGGGTAACCTTGACCCTGCGCCCGGATGACAAGCTGGAAGGCCTGCGTACCGAGTCTATTCGTGCGGCCCTGGCGCAGCGCAAGGCCAAGCTGAGCGACGAAGAAACAGCACAGATCGTTGAGCGCGCCCAAGCTTTGGAAGATCGTCAAACCCGCAAAGACGACGACTCAATTCTGCCAAAGGTGGATCTGACCGATGTGCCCCTGCAGATGCCAGAGCCCGAAGGTCGTTTTGATGGCGATCTGTCGGCCACG
Source organism: Marinobacter sp. M1C (assembly GCF_023314135.1). Lineage (NCBI taxonomy): Bacteria > Pseudomonadati > Pseudomonadota > Gammaproteobacteria > Pseudomonadales > Marinobacteraceae > Marinobacter > Marinobacter sp. M1C. Next base: position 2,813,422 of record NZ_CP092289.1, on the reverse strand, counting down.
GTCTATGCCCGTGGTACCAACGGACTGGTGTATCAGCAGGTGGTATTGCCACTGCCGTCGTTGGATGAAGAAGAGCTGGCGCTGATGCCTTATTACACTGCGCTGATTTCAGAAGTGGGCTGTGGTGAGTTGGATTACCTGCAGATGCAAGACCGCATCTCCGCAGAGACCGGTGGCATTTCGGCCAGCTTTGTCAGCAAGGGCAAGATTGACAACGTGCAGGATATGTCCGGCTACCTGGTGTTCAGCGGCAAGGCTCTGGCGCGCAACAGTGACGCACTGGCGCGTTTGCTGAAAGACGTTTACAGCAACGCCCGTTTTGATGAAACCGGCCGCATTGCGGAAATTATCGCCCAGATTCGCGCCCGTCGAGAACAAGCCGTTACTGGCAGTGGCCATGCGTTGGCCATGAGCGCCGCGGCTCAGGGCATGAGCCCGGGCGCCTGGTTGAGTTTTCGCCTGGGCGGGCTGGAAGCCATTCGCCGCACCAAATCATTGGATAAATCCCTGAAAGAGCCGTCCGAGCTGAAGGCGTTCTGCCAAAAGCTGGCGGATTTGCATCAGAAGGTTGGCAAGCAAAGCCGCCAGTTCCTGTTGATTGGTGAAGACGAGCAACTGCAGCCGATGCTGGACGATGTGAAAGGCCTGTGGCAAAACGCGGAGTCTGCGCCAGACAGCGCGTGGCGCATGGAGCCGGTGAATTACACCACTCATGAAGCCTGGCTGACTTCAACCCAGGTGAACTTCTGCGCCAAGGCCTATCCCACGGTGGCGGTTGATCACCCGGATGCGGCCGCGTTGACGGTGCTGGGCGGATTCTTGCGTAACGGTTATTTGCACCGTGCCATCCGCGAGAAAGGCGGTGCTTATGGCGGCGGTGCAGCGCAGGACAGCGTGAACGGCACGTTCAAGTTCTTCTCTTACCGCGACCCGCGCCTGGCCGATACCCTGGCGGATTTTGACAAGGCTCTGGAGTGGTTGGTGGAAACCGATCACAGCTATCAAGATTTGGAAGAGTCTATTCTGGGCGTGATCGGCCAGCTAGACAAACCCCACTCGCCGGCCGGCGCAGCGCGCCATGCGTTTCACAGTGCATTGTTTGGCCGCAGCGCCGAGCAGCGCGGGCGTTTCCGCGAGCGGGTTCTTGCGACCACGATTGACGACCTGAAACGGGTGGCTGCAGATTGGCTGGCGCCAGAAAAAGCCAGCATTGCGGTGGTCACCAGCGCCGACAATCGCGCGCTGGTAGAGCAGTTGGGCCTGGCTATTCAGGAGCTGTAAGGCGAGTTTTAGCAAACAAGCAACCCGGGCTCAGCGATTTCGTTTGAGCCCGGTCGATACCATAATGCGGGTCGATATTTCTTCCACCGAGTAAGCCGTGGTGTTCAAAAATGGTACGCGCTCACGGCGGTATATCAGCTCTATTTCTTCGATTTCATGCATGCATTGGTTGATGGACGCGTAGCGGGAGTTTGGTTTGCGTTCGTTGCGAATGGTGGCCAGCCGTTCCGGCTCGATGGTTAGGCCGAACACTTTCTGTTTGTGGGGCCGCAATGCCTTTGGTAGCTGCTGGTCTGTCAGGTCCTCTTCGGTGATTGGGTAGTTAGCCGCTTTTACACCGTATTGCAGGGCCAGATACAAACAGGTGGGTGTTTTGCCGCTGCGGGATGCGCCCACCAGAATCAGGTCGGCTTCGTCGTAATGGCGAATGCGCGCGCCGTCGTCGTTATCCAGTGCAAAGTTCACCGCGTTTATACGGCGTTCGTAATTGTCGCCGTTCACAATGGAGTGTGATTTGCCCACGGTGTAGGAAGATGCAGACTGCAGTTCCTGTTCCAGCGGGTTTAAAAACGTTCCGAATATATCCACCATAAAGCCGTTTGCGGTAGACACAATTCGGCGGATATCGCTGTTTACAATGGTGTCGAATACCAGTGGACGGGCATCGTCGTTTTCAGCAGCAAGGTTGATGCGTTCCACAATGTGGTGGGCTTTGTTCTCGTCATCAATGTAAGGAACGGTGATGCGTTCAAAGTCGATTTTCTCGAACTGAGCCAGCAGCGCGTGTCCTAGCCCTTCGGCAGTCAGGCCTGTTCCGTCTGACAGAAAGAATGCGGTGCGTTTCATGTTGGAGCGGTTCCCTAGGTAATTGCCACAATTTCCAGTATTATACATTCCAAATTCAACGCACCAAATTAAACGCACCACATTGAACGCTCCAAATTCGACACCCCACATTCGACACTCCGCAAAACCGACTCAAGGGAGATGCATTTTGCACGATTACATCATTTGGTTTGAACACTTGGGAATGTCTGATGTGGACCGGGTAGGCGGTAAGAACGCTTCCCTCGGTGAAATGATCAGTAATCTCGCCAATGCGGGCGTGACTGTGCCGGGCGGTTTCGCGACGACCTCTCATGCTTACCGTGAGTTTCTGGCGACCGATGGCCTGAAAGACAAAATTGATGAAACCCTGGACGCGCTGGACGTTAACGACGTTAACGAACTGGCCCGCGTTGGCGCGAAGATCCGCCGATGGGTGATTGATACGCCTTTCCCCGCAGTGCTGGATAATGCACTAGCTGAAGCCTACGCACAGCTACAGAACGGCAACCCTAAAATGGCGGTTGCGGTGCGCTCCTCTGCCACCGCGGAAGACCTGCCAGACGCCTCTTTTGCGGGCCAGCAGGAAACCTTCCTGAACGTGGTGGGTCTGGATAATATTCGCACGTCGGTGAAAGACGTGTTTGCCTCTTTGTTTAACGACCGCGCGATTTCCTACCGTGTTCACCATGGCTTCGACCACAAACTGGTTGCCCTGTCGGCAGGCATCCAGAAAATGGTGCGCAGTGAGACCGCCGCAAGCGGCGTTATGTTTACTCTGGACACCGAATCCGGTTTCCGCGGTGTGGTGTTTATCACCGGCTCTTATGGGCTCGGCGAAACCGTGGTGCAGGGCGCAGTGAACCCTGACGAATTTTACGTGCACAAGTCCACGCTGACCGCTGGCCGCCCTGCGGTGCTACGCCGCAACCTGGGCAGCAAAGCCATCAAAATGATTTATCACACAAACCCGACCGAGGGTGAGTTTGTGGAAACCGTGAAGGTGGATGCCGCCGAACGTGGCCGCTTCTGCATTACCGATGCGGAAGTGGAGGAGCTGGCCAAGCAGGCGATGATTATTGAAAATCACTACCAGCGTCCGATGGACATCGAATGGGCCAAAGACGGCGACGATGGCCGTATTTACATTGTTCAAGCGCGCCCTGAAACCGTAAAAAGCCGCGCTTCTGCCAACGTGATGGAACGCTACCTGCTGAAAGAAACCGGCAAGGTGCTGGTGGAAGGCCGCAGCATCGGCCACAAGATTGGTGCCGGCCCGGTGAAAATCATCACCAGCATCAATGAAATGGACAAGGTGCAAGACGGCGATGTACTGGTCACCGACATGACCGACCCGGATTGGGAACCGGTGATGAAGCGCGCCTCCGCCATCGTTACCGACCGTGGCGGCCGTACCTGCCACGCGGCCATTATTGCCCGTGAACTGGGTATTCCTGCGGTGGTTGGCTGTGGCGATGCCACCGAATTGCTGAACAACGGTCAGGAAGTGACGGTTTCATGCGCTGAAGGCGACACCGGGTTTATTTACGAAGGTGCGCTGGACTTTGAGCTGCGTGAAAATACCATAGAATCCATGCCCAATATTCCGTTCAAGATTATGATGAACGTGGGCAACCCGGACCGCGCCTTTGATTTCCAGGCGCTGCCAAACGAAGGCGTTGGCCTGGCCCGTCTGGAATTTATCATCAATCGGATGATTGGTGTTCACCCCAAAGCGCTGTTGAACTACGACACTCTGCCGCGGGATATTCAGCAGACGGTCGACAAACGTATTTCCGGTTACGCCTCGCCGGTGGATTTTTACGTTGACAAGCTGGTGGAGGGTATTTCGACCCTGGCAGGGGCGTTTGCGCCCAAGAAAGTGATTGTGCGCATGTCAGACTTTAAGTCTAACGAGTACGCCAACTTGATTGGCGGCGCGCTTTACGAGCCGGATGAAGAAAACCCGATGTTGGGGTTCCGCGGTGCGTCGCGCTATATCTCTGAAACCTTCCGCGACTGTTTCGAGCTGGAATGCCGTGCCATGAAGCGGGTGCGTAACGAAATGGGCTTCACCAACGTAGAGGTGATGATTCCGTTTGTACGCACCGTAGGCGAAGCGGCTCAGGTTATGGAGTTGCTGGCGGAGAACGGTCTGAAGCGGGGCGAGAATGGCCTGCGGGTGATCATGATGTGCGAACTGCCCAGTAACGCGCTGCTGGCGGACCAGTTCCTGGAGCACTTCGACGGCTTTTCTATCGGTTCTAACGATCTTACCCAGCTTACTTTGGGCCTGGACCGGGATTCCGGCATTATTGCCCACCTGTTTGACGAGCGTAACGACGCGGTAAAAGTGCTCTTGTCGAGCGCCATTCAGGCCTGCCGGAAAGCCGGTAAGTACATTGGTATTTGTGGGCAGGGCCCGTCTGATCATCCAGACTTGGCCAAGTGGCTGATGGAGCAGGGCATCGACAGCGTGTCTTTAAACCCGGATTCGGTGTTGGATACCTGGTTCTTTCTAGCAGATCAGAAGCCAGACTGATGACTAGACGCCGCCTTCATCGCATTCATTGTACCCGCAATCGATGCAGGCGGCGTGTCTGGTTCTACCACGATACGGTGGCGCGGCCCCACACGGATAAAAGGAGTGAACAAATCATGTCTGATAATGTGTCTGACGTTGGCCGCGTGGCCACCGAAACCGTGATAGCCGTTGTAACCCCTGACCTATGCGACGAATTTCCAGAAGTCCAAGTTGTTGAACCGGGGTTTCGTAATTTTGGCGCCATCGACAACTTTGGCGGCGAGATTGTTACCGTGAAGTGTTTTGAAGATAACTCGGTGGTGAAGCAGCAGGTAGGCTTACCGGGCCTTGGCCGGGTAATGGTCGTCGACGGCGGTGGGTCAAAGCGTAACGCGCTGCTGGGGGATATGCTGGCGAAAAAAGCGGCCAGTAACGGTTGGGCGGGGCTGATTATTTATGGCTGTATCCGTGACGCCGACGTGATCGCCAAAACCGCTCTCGGCGTGCAAGCGCTGGGAACCCACCCGCGCAAAACTGAAAAACGTGATGTTGGCGACCTGAACATTGCCGTGACTTTTGGTGGCGTTACCTTCCACCCGGGGCATTTTGTGTACGCTGATAACAACGGCATTATTGTGTCGGAAAAAGCGCTGGTCTGATTGGCCGACTACGAATCAGGGACAGATTTGAAATCTGTCCCTATCTTGCTCTCTGACGGGGGGCAGACTTCAAGCCTGTCCCCTCTCTATCGGTTCCGTGTATTGCTAGTCAGTCACCTCGGCAATGTTCACACCTAACAAAAAACCATCACCCTCGGGCTCGCAGCGCAGCACCTCGCACAGGGTTTCCAATGGCGGAAACTTGTCGCTTGTGGGGTGCAGGGTGGTGCGCAGCTCAGAGCCTACAGCCATTTTCTGAGCGACCAGAATCTGCATTCCCGAAGCGCTTAGATCACGGCACACGCCGGCAAAGGTATTGCCGTTACTGTCTATAATTTCAATATCCGTGTTCACCTGCATTCGATGAAAATCACGCTTTTCTGAATATTCCCTCATAGCAGTCAGGCCCAGTTGTCGCTTTTACGGGTGGGTTTTAGCATCGGTATCAGCAGTGCCAACAACACACCGCCTAACACCAAGCCGGCGCCGAGCAGCATGAAATCTGATTCTTTACCGGCTTCCATGCGTTCGTTTTCAGCTGTCAGTACTTCCAGTTCATTACGGATTTTCTGATTTTCTTCTAACAACTCGCCATTGCGGCGCTCAAGATTAATCGAGTTGGCAGCGATATCCTTGATACGTTTGAGTTCAGCCATAAGTTCGGACGAGCGGTCAGCCAGGCTGCTTTCAGAATTTTGCAGGCTGTCGCGTTCACCGGTCACGTTTGCCAGTACGTCCTGCATCTGGCGCACTTCCGCCTGTGCGGTTTCCAGATCCTGACGCGCCTTTTTAAGCTGTGTTGCGGCAATCGGTGTCGAGCTCAGATACTGGCTGGACACCCAGCCCTCGGTGCCTTTGGTGGTGCGTACTTTGCTGTAGCCATTTTGGTCGGATTCCAACAGCTCCATTGCGGTGCCACTGGGAACGGCGTTCTCAATGATCCGGAACTGGCTGCCTGCGCCAGAGCGCACCGGCAGGTAGATTTTGTCGTCTACCCACACCGTTCTGGCCTGGGCCGCGGCAATGGACGAGAACACAAAAACGAGGACAACAAGCAGACGAAAAGGGGTCACTGGGCGGGGTTCCTGAAAGTTTCTGTTTGAACAAAAAATGGATAAGAACGTAATTTTGGCACACTGGCTTTGTCGATCAAGCGCGTATTCATTACCAAACGCTCATGGTGACGTTTATCCGACATTTATTGCAGAGCACTAGGGCAATACCCGTTTGAACGGTTTGACCTTTACCTGCTGGTAAACCCCGGCGCTGACGTAAGGGTCTGCGTCTGCCCAGCTTTGCGCTTGTTCAAGTGATTCAAATTCGGCTATTACCAAGCTGCCACTGAAGCCGGCATCGCCTGGGTCATTGGTGTCTATGGCCGGGTGCGGGCCAGCGACCAATAAGCGGCCTTCATTGGCCAGTGCCTGCAAACGCTCGAGGTGAGCCGGGCGGGCGCTTTGGCGAAGTGCCAGGCTGTCATTGATGTCTTCACTGATAATAGCGTAGTACATAAAGGGGCGCTCTTCGTTTTAGGTTCGGCGTTTAGATTCGGTGTTTAAGCTCGGTCGTATCGGTGATGGCTGTTATAGTGGGTCGCTTTTCGTTTTTTACCCTTGCCCGTAATCAGGAATGCTTGTGACCATTATGCAGCAACAGCCAACTCAGCAGCATGACGCGACTATACCGCAACAATCACCGTTGTGTATCGACCTGCATTGCCATAGTACTGCCTCAGACGGCGCTCTAAGCCCCGCTGAGTTGCTGGCCCGGGCGCATGAGAAGGGCGTTAGCCATCTGGCATTGACCGATCACGATACCCTTAACGGCTTAGGGTCGGCGCGCCTTGCCGCTCAGGATTACAATATTGAGCTGATTTCCGGCGTTGAACTGTCTTGCGCCTGGAGAAGCCATACCATTCATATTGTGGGCCTGGACTTTGCCGAAGATGATCCCCAGTTTCTTGCGCGATTGCAGGGGCAGAATGCCAATCGCCACGCCCGTGCCGGCGTGATTGTAGAGCGTCTGGCCAGGTTGAAGGTTGATAATCTGCTAGAACACGCGACCAAACACGCCGGTGGCGATGTGCCAGGGCGCCCACATTTTGCCCAGGCGTTGGTGGACGCCGGTGTGGTAAAGAATATCGCACAGGCCTTCAAGCGTCACTTGGGCGCAGGCAAGCCGGGAGATGTAAGGGCGTATTGGCCGGAGCTGGAAGAAGTGGTGCGCTGGGTAAACGACGCTGGCGGTATAGCGGTGCTGGCGCACCCGCGTAAGTACGACTTGAGCGCGACCAAACTGCGGGCCCTGGTGGCGGATTTTCGCCGTGCCGGTGGCCAGGGAATGGAGGTTTGCAGTCCGGGCCTGACGTCTTCAGACATCAGCTTTCTGGTGCAGCTATGCCAGAGCGAGGGTTTGTGGGCATCCCAAGGCAGTGATTTTCATACGCCGAAAGCGCCTTGGGCAGAGTTAGGGCGGATACAAAAAATGCCAGAGGGGCTTTCACCCGTCTGGCATCATTTCAAGCAACCCATCGCGCTTTAATTCTGCTGCCCCGCTTTTTATAAGCGTGGGCGCGCTAACGCAATAGCTTAACGCGCCGAATCAGTCCGGCGCGTGGAACAGCAAGTACAGGTCGGTGAGCGAATCGGGAATCGCTTCTGCCATCTGTGTCGACAGGGTTTCGCTGTCGCGCACGTTCTGGAAGTCTTCATCTTCGAATAAGCCCGACAGCGCGAGCATGGGCAGAATCAAATCGCCCACTTCTTCTTCGCTGGCGGCTTCCATCCAGGCGTCTTCCCGCTCCATAAAGGTTTCGATGAATCCGGCGCACCAGTTTTCCAGTGCGTTCATGGGGTCATCGTCTTCGGGCTCGGGCAGTTCCAAGGCCAGGCCCATATCCAGAGCGTTGGCCATGGCACCGCTCAGTTGCTGCACACAGCGACTGAACACGTCTGGCACCTTGCCGCCAGGAAGGGCGTCAACGCCTGTGGCCAGCAGAAACAACTCGTCTACCGAGAAATCTACCGGTCCCACAACGCTGGCACACACCAAACCGTGGAAGCCGAAGAAGTCTACTGCGTCTTCACCCCAGGGCTCTGCAAACAGAATTTCTTCCAGGGCTTCAATGTCAGCGTCGTTCAGCATAGTTACTCGCTCCCGCCATTTTGGGCAGCGTCTGCTGCACGCTGGCGCTTACGTACTTCACGTGGGTCGTTATAAGCCCGGCCTGGTGCTACTGGTGCTGCCGGGGTTTCGGATGCTGCGTCGGCTACCTGTGCTGCTGGCTGCTCTACAGCAACGTCGGCTTCCGCTGCATTGTCGTCGCTGGCGCCAGTGTTTGCAGGCTGCGGCTCTTGCTCACTTCCGGTCTCTGTTTTCGACGCTTTGGCTTTGCGGGCAGGGGTGCGCTTGCGGATTGGCTTGGTTGGCCTATCTGCGCTCTCGTCCTCTGCGTCGGTCGGCGTGGCCTCGGCGGTATGAGTCTCAGCTTTGGGAGCTTCAGCCTCGACAGCTTCGACCGGTGCGCTATCTGTGTCCGGGCGGTCTATCTCTGGTGCCTCGGTATTTTCGACCTTGTTTGCAGCCTTTCGGGTGCCGCCGTTGTAGGCATCTATCCGGGAAGGTGCAGTCTTGGCAGCAGAAACAGTTGCACTTTCCGGGGCTGTCTCAACAGGTGCTTCGGATGCAGGCGCAGCGGGTTTGCTTACCTCTGGCTCTGGCGCTTTTTCCACTGCCTTGGCTGCAACAGGCTGCTCGTTGGTTGTTTCAGGTGATGCATCGGCCGGGTTTTGTGCAACCTGCGGCGCTGCTTGCTTGGCCGGCTTTGCAGTGGCTGCAGGCTGTACCTGAGCATCTGCGGGCTTCTCAGCGGCCTTGGCCTTCGCTTTGGCGCGTTCTTCGGCGTCACGGGTTTCCGGCTGCGTGTCTTGCTGATGAATTTCACTGCGAGCTGCCTTGCGCTCAGCCGGGTTTGATACCGGTTTCTCCGCCGGTGAGCCATCACGGCCACGGCTGCGGCGAGGCTTGCTGCGGCGTTTTTCGTCACCACCGGCTTTGCCTGCGACTGCGGGGCTTTGCGCATCGTTCTGGTCGTTATAGCTAGGGCTAGGGCTTGAGCTGCGAAGTTCTGCAGATTTCTGCTCTATAGCCGGCTTCTGATCCGCCTGTTCAGCGTTTGGCTTATTGCCATCGCGGCTTGTGTCACGATTTGAATCGCGATTGGAGCGGCTACGATTCTGATTGTCACGGCGACCATCGCGGCGCGTGTCGTTGCCGCTGCTTTGGGCGTTGCCGTTCTGTACATTATTGCTCTGGGCGCTGCTGCTCTGCGAATTGCTGCTCTGGGCGCTGCTGTTTTGAGCATTGCTGTTCTGGCTGCCCGCGTTGGTTTTCTCTTCGCTGCGACCTTCATTGCGAGCGCGTCCGCGGTTGCTGCGGCTGCGGTTATCGTCGTTGCGATTGCTGGAGCTGGAGCTGCTACTGCTACTGCGTTCACCATTGCTTCGGCTGTCTTGCTGGTCGTCACGGGCGACGCGGGTCTTGCGGCGGTCCTGGCGATCATTACGGTTTGACGTGGGGCGCTGCCTGGAGCGGTCCTCGCTGCTTGCCGGTTTGGCGTTGCGGCTGCTGTCAGCAACAGACTGGCTTTCTTCTTCACCGTTGAAGAAGCGCGCAACTTTACGGCCCAAACGGCTGAACATGCCTTCGTCACGGGCTTGCTCGGCTGCGACTTTGGCGGGTGCTGCTGCCGGTGTCGCCGCAGGCGCGGGCGAGGCGGGGCGCACAGATTTTACGGCGGCCTGTTCGCGTACGGGTTTTTCTTGCACGGTTACGTCAGCGACTTCTTCTTCGCGCTCGATGTATTCATGAGCCACCTGATGGCTGGCTACGTGTTCGGAGCCGGCTTCGTCGTCGCGCATGCGGATGATTTCAAAGTGCGGGGTTTCCATTTGCGGAACCGGCACGATAACAATCGACACTTCCTGGTTGGCTTCAATTGTCGCCAGCTGCTTGCGCTTTTCGTTCAGCAGGAAGGTGGCCACGGATACTGGCACAACGGCACGTACTTCGCCGGTTTTGTCTTTGGAAGACTCTTCGTAAATCAGGCGCATGATGCTGAGCGCAAGGGATTCGATACCACGAATGGTGCCCTGGCCTTCACAGCGCGGGCAGACTTCGCTGCGGGTTTCACCCAGTGACGGACGCAGACGCTGACGCGACATTTCCAGCAAGCCAAAGCGGGAAATCTTGCCGACCTGCACGCGGGCGCGGTCGATTTCCAGGGCTTCGCGCATTTTGTTTTCTACTTCGCGCTGGTTACGGGCCGGGGTCATATCGATGAAGTCGATAACAATCAAGCCGCCCATATCCCGCAGACGTAGCTGGCGGCCGATTTCTTCAGCGGCCTCCAGGTTGGTTTGCAGCGCCGTTTCTTCTATGTCGTGGCCTTTCGTTGCCCGCGAAGAGTTGATGTCGATAGACACCAGCGCTTCGGTCGGGTCAATCACGATAGAACCGCCAGACGGCAGTTTTACTTCGCGCTGGAAGGCGGTTTCGATTTGGCCTTCGATTTGGTAGCGGCTGAACAGCGGGATTTCGTCGCTGTACAGTTTAATTTTGTTTTCAAAGGTAGGCATAACGGCGCGCACAAAATTCAGCACGTCTTCGTGCACGGCGGCGGCGTCAATCAGCACTTCGCCGATGTCTTGGCGCAGGTAATCGCGCACGGCGCGGATAATCACGTTGCTTTCCTGATGGATCAGGAAGGGTGCTTTACGCTCGCCAGCAGCTTGTGTAATGGCTTCCCAGAACTGAACCAGGTAGTCGAGGTCCCATTGCAGTTCTTCGCTGTTGCGGCCAATGCCCGCGGTGCGAACAATAATACCCATAGACTTGGGTACCTGAACCTGGTTCATGGCTTCTTTTAGTTGGGCCCGCTCTTCGCCTTCAATGCGGCGAGAAATGCCACCGGCACGGGCGTTGTTGGGCATCAGCACCAAGTAGCGGCCGGCCAACGAAATATAGGTGGTCAGCGCTGCGCCTTTGTTGCCGCGTTCTTCTTTGTCTACCTGAACAATCACTTCCTGGCCTTCGGCGATCACATCTTTGATGTTGACCTTGCCTTCGATCTGGCCGGGAGATTTTTTGAAGTATTCCTTGGAAATTTCTTTTAGCGGCAGGAAACCGTGACGATCAGCACCAAAATCCACAAATGCGGCTTCCAGGCTGGGCTCTACGCGGGTAATTTTACCCTTGTAGATATTGGCCTTTTTTTGCTCGCGCGAGCTAGATTCGATATCGAGGTCAAACAGACGCTGGCCGTCAACCAGGGCGACGCGCAACTCTTCGGGATGAGTTGCATTTATAAGCATTCTTTTCATGGAAAGGATGAATTCCTGTCGTTTGATTTAAACAGAAAACCATCGAGAAAGGCATTAGCGAAGTGGAGGCTGCCAGACGAATCAAGCCCTTACGGGGCGAAACTCTGTTGGTTCAAGATCACCGCCGATGATTCCGGTGCCCGCGGGCAGGAAAAAAACGGTTCAGGTGATTGTCTGTAGGCGCATGTTATCCGTTTTCAGGTTCACACAAGTGCTTGGTCTTACGTCGTGTTCGTAAACTGGACGGCCCGGCCTTGCGTGGCAATGAATCTTCGTTATGTCGTCCCCGGCGGTGTTCCGCAAGGTTTGTTTCGGCTCCCGTGCCGGTTGGCAGCCAATGTTGGTTCTGCGCCGGGGTGCGGGGAGTCTTTCGTTGCCAAGGCTGTAACAATTAGGAGCCCGGCATTACTGTTGCACTTCGAACTTAAGAGCTGCTTCATTTCAAGCTTGCAAGCCACTGCAATTCAAACTCGCAAGTAGTGTCGGTATACTGCAACCGCTCCGGCTTCTGACTGAAGTCTGTCAGGCCGTAAACAAACGGCGTAGCACATCGGAATATAGCAGTATTTCCCGGGCCAAGCAACGCTGCCCGCTTCATTTTAAAGGAATTTCATGTCGCAGAAAAATCCGTCTCCGGAGACCCCGCGCCCGGCTGTGTTGTGGGTAACGGTAGATGAAGACAATGACGGCCAGCGTCTGGACAATTTCCTGATGGCGCAGCTGCGGGGTGTCCCCAGAAGTATCATCTACCGCATTGTTCGCAAAGGTGAAGTTCGAATTAACAAGGGCCGCGTAAAGCCTGACACCCGGGTAAAAACCGGCGATCAAGTGCGCATTCCTCCGGTGGTGCGCAAAGAAAAGGTGCCCCAGGCCGCGCCCGGCGATAGGGTGCAGGCGGTGATAGAGGCGGCTGTCGTGTTTGAGAACGAACAGCTGCTGGTGGTGAATAAACCGTCCGGTATTGCGGTTCATGGCGGCAGCGGCTTGAGCTTCGGGCTGATTGAGGTGTTGCGGGCCGGGCGACCACAAGCGCGGTTTCTGGAGTTGGTGCACAGGCTTGACCGGGATACCTCGGGATTGGTGATGGTGGCGAAGAAACGCTCGGCGCTGCGTTACCTGCAAGATGAACTGCGGCACAGGCACATTCGTAAGCATTACCACGCTCTTGTATCTGGCGATTGGCCGGCAGGAATGGGCAAAGTGGCTCAGCCGTTGCTGCGTTATGAGATGCCTAACGGCGAACGCAGGGTAAAAGTGGACAGTTCCGGTAAAGAATCGCTGACGTTGTTTCGCTGTCTGGAGCGCTACGACGGTTACAGCCTGGTGGAGGCGTCACCGGTCACCGGCCGTACTCATCAGATTCGCGTGCACGCCGCCTTTGCCGGCCACCCTATTGCCGGTGACGACAAATATATGGACGATGCCAGTCTGAAGGCGTTCCGCGCATTGGGGGGCTCGCGCCTGATGCTGCACGCACGGGCGTTGGAGTTGAGCTTGCCGCCCGACAGCGACGGCCAAAGCCCTGCGCTGAAGTTGGAAGCACCTTATGACAACGCCTTCGCGGCGGCCTTACAGAAACTTGCAGCCCGCACAGGACGCAATTCATGAACGTAAAAGTGGTTATTTTCGATTGGGACGGTACCTTGGTGGATTCGGTAGAGCACATTGCCGAGAGTCTGCACCTGGCCTCGACCGCCCTGGGTTTCCCAGCGCTTCCGCGCGAGGCTTACCGGGATATTATCGGGCTGGGCATTGAAGAGGCACTGCAGAAGTTATACCCCGGCATTAGCGCTGCATGCATCGCTGGTATGCGGGAGAGCTATCGTGAGTATTTTTTCAAAAAAACGACAACCCCGCAAAATGTGTTTGCCGGTATTGCCGATACCCTGACGGATTTGCGCGGCGCCGGGCGTCACTGTGCCGTAGCCACCGGTAAAAATCGGAGCGGGCTGGATTTCGCGCTTAGCTCCAGCGGTTTGGGCCCGCATTTCGGGATCACCCAGTGCGCCGATGAAACCCGCTCAAAACCAGATCCGGCGATGTTGGCGCGGATTTTGGAGTTTTACGGTATCAAGCCTGAACAGGCGGTGATGATTGGCGATACCCGCTACGATCTGGACATGGCGCAACGCATTGGCATGCCATCCATCGGCGTGGAGTGGGGGGTGCACAAGCGTGACGTGCTGGGCCAGTATGCGCCTCACGCCATTGTTGAAACGGTCACAGAATTGCGTCAGGTTTTGGGTTTGTAAGAATAAGGCAGTCACCATAGAGGATGTGAAATGAGCGAATGGGATTCAGGTAAAAATGACGGCAAGCCAGGCTGGAATGATCAGCCAGCGGCAGTAGCCGGCGCAAGCGAAGGAAAACAGAGCCGCCAGGACCGCAAGCTGATTGAAAAGCTGGTCATGTCGATGCAGGTGGAGCAGCGCCGAAGCCGGCGTTGGGGCATCTTTTTCAAGTTTCTGACGTTTGCGTATCTGTTCGGGATTGTGTTGCTGTTCAAGTTTCCGCTGGGGCAGGGGCTCGAAAGTGCGACCGGTGGCATGCACACCGCGGTGGTAGGCGTCGATGGCCCCATTGCCGCCGATGAGTTGGCCAGCGCCGATAATATTATCAATTCGTTGCGTACGGCGTTTGAAGAGCCCGACGCCGCTGCGGTGATTTTGCGCATCAACAGCCCGGGTGGCAGCCCGGTGCAGTCCGGTTACGTGTACGATGAAATCAAGCGTCTGCGGGCTGAATATCCCGACAAGAAAGTGTACGCGGTGATTTCTGACGTTGGCGCCTCGGGTGCGTACTACATTGCGTCTGCGGCCGATGAAATATACGCCAATCGCGCCAGTCTGGTAGGTTCCATTGGTGTGGTAGCAGGCGGGTTTGGTTTTACCGAAGTGATGGAAAAAGTGGGGGTAGAGCGCAGGCTGTACACCGCCGGCGAGAGTAAGGGTTTTCTAGACCCGTTCTCTGCCGAGAAACCAGAAGAAGTGGCGTTCTGGCAAAGCGTTCTGGAGAACACGCACGGGCAGTTTATTGCGGCCGTGCAGCAAGGCCGGGGTGACCGCCTGGCAGACGACCCAAGAGTCTTCAGCGGCCTGATCTGGAGTGGCGAACAGGCGCTGGAACTTGGGTTGATTGATGGCCTTGGCAGTACCTCCTATGTGGCACGGCAGATTGTCGGCCATGAAAATCTGGTTGATTACAGTAGCGCGCGCTCGCCGCTTCGGAATCTGGTGGATCAGCTTGGCGTTTCGGTGGGCCATGGTGTGGCGCAATACGTCAGCGAGCAGCGCCTGGAATTGCGGTAAAGAGCTGCGTTAACCAGAGTTGAGTTAAAAGGCTACGTTAATACGTTGGCGCTTACGCGCTAGCAGCGGGCGTTTTGCAGCAGCGGGTTGCAGTGCCAGTTAATGAGCATTCGGTTGAGAGCAATCAGGGGCAGACCAATAAGCGCGTTCGGGTCTTGGCCCTGCAGGCTGTCGAACAAAGTGATTCCGAGGCCTTCCATCATAAAGGCGCCAGCGCACTGGTAGGGTTGCTCGCGCTGCAAATAGGCTTCTATTTCCGCCAGGCTCAGGGAGCGGAACTGCACGTTGAATGGCTCACAATGCTGCTGGCTGGCACCGTTAGAACTGTCTAATAAATACAGGCTGGTATAAAAGGACACCTGTTGCCCACTGCTGCGGGTGAGCTGGCTCACGGCATTGCTGTGTGTTCCGGGTTTGTCGAGAGGTTCGCCATTGGCCAGGCAGGCGACCTGGTCCGAGCCGATAATCCAGTGGTGCGGGTATTGTTCAGTCAGGGCCTCGGCTTTTTGCCGGGCCAGGCGCAACGCCAGTTCTTGCGGTGCTTCGCCGCTGGCCGGGCTTTCATCAATGTTTGGGCTGGCACAGTCGAAATTCAGGCCCAGGCGCTGAAGCAGCTCCCGCCGCCAAGGTGAAGATGACGCCAGCACCAGGGTGGGCCCAGCGTCATTGTCGGTTTGCTTGGCGTGGTCGCTGCGGGGCAAAGATGCGTTTACCATGGTGTATCCTTGTTAGGCTATCTGTAAAACTCGGCCAAAAGCCGACGAAGTCTTTGACACGGGGCCATGTCGCCCCTAGAATTGCGCGCCTATGTCAAATGCGATAAATCCCAAGCTACCCAAATCCGTCGATCCATACAAGTTGGCGGAACAGCATACGGTTCTGGAAGGCGAAGTGCCTACTGGGGCTTTACTGCGTTTCCGCGAGGCCGTTATGGGCCTGGATGACAACGCCGTTTGCAGCGTTCGTCTGTCCTTTCGGATGGATCCTGAACGTCGCCGTGTCGTAAGTGGAGAGCTGGCGGCTCCGGTACAGCTGCAGTGTCAGCGTTGCATGGGGCCAATGCAGGTAACGTTGCGTTCACACTTTGAGCTGGGGTTAGTAACCAGCGACGAGCAGGCGCAAAGGCTACCGCAGAGCCTTGAACCGTTTTTGACAAACGACTTCAACGCGAACCTCTGGTTTATGGTTGAAGACGAGCTGTTGTTGGTGCTGCCGCCGTTCCCGCTCCATGAACGCGACGAGTGCCCGGCGCGGGAAGATCTTGAAGCCCTGGAGCCTGGCGGCAATGCAGAAGAGCCGGCCGGGAAATCCGCCGAGAATCCGTTCAGTGTGCTGGCGGGTCTTAAGAACACGAAGCACTGAAAGCTTCTTTTGAACTGTGTTTTCGAACTATTGTTTCAAAATCCGTTTTCAGCGCATTTCATTTTCATTAATAACCATACGCATGACTTGCAGCTTTTTAGCTCAGGATTGCGTTTACAGGTCAGGAGTTGAACCATGGCTGTACAGAAGAGTCGTAAAACCCGTTCCAGGCGTGGCATGCGTCGTTCACACGACGCGCTGAGCGCCACTGCGCTGTCTACCGACGTAACTACTGGTGAAGTACATCGCCGCCACCACGTGTCGCCTGACGGCTTCTATCGTGGTAAGCAGGTAATTGAAGCGCGCGACGAGTAATTCCGTTACGGAATGGCTTTGATCTATGCCTGAAACACACACGGTGAAGCCTGTCACAATTGCGATCGACGCCATGAGCGGTGATCGTGGGCCTGCGGTGACTGTTTCGGCGGCGGTTCAGGCAGTGCACGAAAATAAAGCCTTGAGCATCATTCTGGTGGGAATCCGGAGTGAGCTTGAGGCTTTGTTGTTAAAGAGCGCGCCACAGGGCCACAGCCGCATCCGTATTGAGGAAGCGGCTGACGTGGTGCGAATGAATGACCGCCCGTCGTTCGCCCTGCGCCACAGGCGAAATTCGTCGATGGCGGTGGCTGTGCGCCTGGTCGCCGAGGGCAAAGCCGGCGGTTGCGTTAGTGCCGGCAACACCGGAGCTCTGATGGGTTTTGGGCGCAGTATCATTGGCATGTATCCGGGTATCGAGCGCCCTGCGATCGCTAAACTTATACCGTCGTTAAGGGGTTGCTGCCACGTGCTAGACCTGGGCGCCAACGTGGACGCCAGTGCTGAAAATCTTTACCAGTACGCGTTTATGGGGTCTTTATTGGCCACCGCTGTAGCCGGTAAGTCTGAACCCCGTGTGGCACTTTTAAATGTGGGTGAAGAAGAGGTCAAAGGCAATGAACAGGTGCGTCTTGCATCTCACTTACTGGCCCAGAGCGATACCATTAACTACATTGGCTATGTGGAGGGCAGTGATCTGTTCCGTGATGTTGCCGATGTAGTGGTGTGCGACGGTTTTGTGGGTAATATCGCTCTGAAAACCGGCGAAGGTGTGGCCGGGCTGTTAATTGAGCTGTTGGAGCAGGCGTTCACTCGCTCGCTGTATGGGCGTTTCGTGGGCTTGCTGGCCAAGCCGCTGCTGCGGAAACTGTTGCGGCTAATTGATCCGTCGCGTCATAACGGAGCCAGTTTGCTTGGCCTTCAGGGAGTGGTGGTTAAAAGCCACGGTAATGCCAATGAGCGTGCTGTGCTGGCAGCGGTTCGCCTGGCAGTGCGTGAGGTTGAGTGCGAGGTACCCCGGCGCATTAACAAACGGCTTGATGAAATCCTGTTATGATCAGGGCGTAGAACCTGCGCTGGCCTGGCGCATAGGCTACACTGCGGCTAAATTGATTTTGCCCGGTACTGGTCAAGCACTCATAGCCACTCTGGCGTGTACGACTTGGCTTGCACTATTGGCTAACTTCCGCAAACCTTTAAAGACGATAAGATTCGCCCTATGAAATTAGCCTTTATTTTTCCCGGCCAAGGTTCTCAGTCTATCGGCATGTTGTCTGCAGCCGCCGAGACCTGGCCCATTATTAACAAAACCTTTGACGATGCGTCTAACGTGTTGGGTTATGACCTGTGGCAGCTGTGCCAGAAAGGCCCGGTTGAAGAGCTGAATCAGACCATGATTACCCAGCCTGCATTACTAACAGCGAGCGTGGCTCTGTGGCGCCAGTGGTGTGTAGAAGGTGGTGTTTCGCCGGACTTTTTCGCCGGCCATAGCCTGGGTGAGTACAGCGCACTGGTTGCTGCCGAGAGCCTGGATTTTGTGGAAGCAGTCAAGCTGGTGCGGCTGCGCGGTGAACTGATGCAAGAAGCGGTGCCCGCCGGTGAAGGTAAAATGGCCGCAATTCTTGGCCTGGAAGCCGCCGACGTGATTGCGGCTTGTGCGAGTGCGGCGCAAGGGCATGTGGTATCGGCGGTGAATTTTAACGCCCCGGGCCAGGTGGTGATTGCCGGCGATACCGCCGCTGTCGATCGCGCGATTGAAGCCTGTAAAGAGAAAGGCGCCCGTAAAGTCATGGCGTTGCCGGTTAGCGTGCCATCACATTGTGCGCTGATGAAAGGCGCGGCTGAAGAACTGGCAGACGCTTTAGACGCGGTAAGGTTCAGCGACGCCCGCGTGCCTGTTATACAAAATGTTAACGCCGCGGCCGAGACAGATTCCGCTAAACTTAAGTCAAACCTTTTGCAGCAGCTGTATTCGCCGGTACTCTGGACAGATTCGGTGCGCACTCTGGTTGATAATGGTGTAGAAGTGGCTGTTGAATGCGGTAGCGGAAAAGTACTGGCAGGGCTGATCAAGCGCATAGAACGCGACCTGGCGGTATACCATATTGAAGACGAAGCCAGCTTGAAAAAAGCACTGGCCGCGTTTCCTAAAGCCTGATAACGGGCTGAATCTGTTGATTATTCAACTATAAATTCGTACTGAATAAGGAAGCATTGCATGTCTCTGGAAGGCAAAGTTGCACTGGTTACCGGTGCTACCCGGGGAATTGGTAAAGCCGTGGCCCGGGCTTTGGCAGAGCAGGGTGCCGAAGTAATCGGTACCGCCACCACCACCGCAGGTGCTGAATCGATCAGCGCCGAATTGCAGGCCGGTGGCTTCAAAGGCTACGGTTTGGTGATGAACGTTGCCGACCTGAAGAACATTGAAGACGGTCTGAAAACGATCGCCGAAAAATCCGGCGCTCCGCTGATTCTGGTCAATAATGCCGGTATTACCCGTGATAATCTTTTACTACGTTTAAAAGATGATGACTGGGCCGATGTGCTGGAAACCAACCTGACCAGCGTATACCGCACCAGTAAAGCGGTACTGCGCGGCATGGCAAAAGCGCGCTGGGGCCGGGTGATTAATATCAGCTCGGTCGTTGCCAGCATGGGCAACGCGGGTCAAGGTAACTACTGCGCGGCCAAGGCCGGTGTTGAGGGGTTTACTAGAAGCCTGGCAAAAGAAATGTCTGCCCGTGGAATTACTGCCAACTGTGTGGCTCCAGGGTTTATTGATACTGATATGACCCGTAAACTGGACGACGGTCAGCGTAACGCTATGCTGAACGTTATTCCTGCGGGTCGTTTGGGTGAGCCGGAAGAAGTCGCGGCAGTTGTCGCGTTTCTGGCATCGAATGCAGCTGCCTATGTGACGGGTGAAACCATTCACGTAAACGGCGGTATGTACATGGGTTAAGCCCGCAGGCGGGCATGTGCGGTAAACCCTTGGCGCACAATTGGTTACCAACAGCCGCTGCTTGTTTGCAGTTAGGCTTTACACTAAACTGGCAGCAATTGGTTGCTTGGTTGACACACAAAGTGAGGACGTTATGAGTACAGTTGAAGAGCGCGTTAAGAAGATTGTTTGTGAGCAGTTGGGCGTTAAAGAGTCCGAAGTTCAGAACTCATCTTCTTTTGTTGAAGATTTGGGCGCTGACTCACTGGACACCGTTGAGCTGGTTATGGCGTTGGAAGAGGAATTCGAAACTGAAATTCCTGACGAAGAAGCCGAAAAACTGGCCAGCGTTCAGAATGCCATCGACTACATCGTATCGCATACCTGATACGATGACGTTCGGTAGGCAATAAAAAAGCCGCCCTTGGTAATTCAAGGTGCGGCTTTTTTATTGGCAAAAATCGGCTCGAAAGCGGAAGCGGAAAAAGAGAAGGAATCGAAAGTGGGAGCGGGCAGGTGGTGAATGTTGTATGGGCGGAAGAGGGCGGGCTGACGGCGAATGACCGCGGGCTGGCCTACGGTGACGGGCTCTTTGAAACCATTCGCATGCAGGGCCAGCGTGGCGCACTGCTGGGCCGCCACCAGCGCCGACTGCTAGCCGATGCCGAACGTCTGGGTATTACGGTTGCCCACGATGCCCTGAGCCGCGCCTGCCAATTGGCGGCGGAACGCTATGCTCCGGGTTTTGGCGAAAAATCTGACGCTCATTCCGGGACAGGCGGCTGGCCCGGGAAAGGTGGCTGGGTGCTGAAGCTGATTCTTAGCCGTGGCCCGGGCGGACGCGGCTATCGCCCAGACAGTAACAGCCGCCCGCAGTTGCTGATCAGCGCCAGGCCGTTGCCGCCACTGCCGTCTGCAACGGGTGTGGTCGCGGATATTGCACGGCAAAGACTAACGGTTAACCCACAGTTGGCCGGTATGAAAACCCTGAATCGCCTGGAGCAGGTGATGGCGGCTCGTGAACTGACCGATGGGGTTTTCGAGTTGATCATGCGTGACCACAACGATTGCCTGGTAGAGGGCACCAGAACCAATCTACTGGTAAAAACCACTGCCGGATGGATAACGCCGCCGGCAACGGCTCTGGCGGTAGACGGTGTGATGCGCCAGTGGGTGCTGGATTGCCTGCGCCGCCGCGGTGAACTGGTATTGGAGCGTTCGCTCAGGCTGGCTGACCTTAGGGTGCCGGCCTGCGAAGGTCTGTATTTGCTCAGTAGCGTGCTGGGTGTGGTGCCGGTTTATCAATTGGCTAATGCTCATTTGCCTGTCACCGGCGGACTTGCGACAATCTGTGACCTGCTGACCACTCTGGAATAGATTCCTTGTTTAAAAAACTGTCCTTGTTGAATAAATTAATTCTAATGATGCTGGGAGCGGCGCTGCTGATGGCGGCCGGAACGGCACTGTGGGTGTCCCAGGGCCTGAAAACTCTGGATGTGCCAGGCCAGCTGAAACAGCCGCAATTGTTCGCCGTACCCCAGGGTACCGCTTTTAGCCAGGTTGCCCGGCAGTTGGAGCAACAGAATCTGGTGCCCGATAGTCTGTGGTTGCGGGTATACGGTAGGCTGCATCCGCAGCAAACCCTGGTTAAGGCCGGTGAGTATGAATTTATAGACGGCCAAAGCCCGAAAAACATGCTGCAAATGATGATCGACGGCGATACCAAGCACTGGGCGCTGCAATTTATCGAAGGCTGGACCTTTGCCGATGTGCGCAAGGCGCTGGCCGCGGCTCCGCGCCTGCAACAAAAAACAGCAGACTGGAGCAACGCTGAAATCATGACGGCGGTAGGTGCCGACGGCGAGCATCCCGAAGGTTGGTTTTTCCCCGATACCTATCTGTTTATCAGCAGCAACTCCGACCTTGATGTGCTGCAGCGCTCGTTCGACCGTATGCAGAGCGTGCTGGCGGAAGAGTGGGCTGCCCGGGCCGCGGATTTGCCCTACAAAACGCCTTACGAAGCTCTGATTATGGCGTCTATTGTCGAGCGTGAAACCGGCGCAGCGCACGAGCGTGAGCAGGTAGCTGGCGTGTTTGTGCGGCGCATGCACAAGGGCATGCGCCTGCAAACCGACCCAACGGTTATTTACGGCATGGGCAGCCAGTACAAAGGCCGCATTACCCGCAAAGATCTGCAGACGCACACGCCTTATAACACCTACCGAATTGACGGTCTGCCGCCCACGCCCATCGCCCTGGCCGGTCGCGAAGCCATTCACGCAGCCCTGCACCCCGCTGACGGTAAAGCGCTGTTTTTTGTGGCTCGCGGTGATGGCACGCACACGTTTTCCAATACTCTGGCTCAACACCAGCGGGCGGTCAGGCAGTTCCAGCTAAACCGGCGTAGTGATTACCGGTCGTCTCCGGCGCCCGTTGAGGACGCCACCGAGAGCACTTCCGTACAACAGGAAGTACAGGAAGTACAGGAAGTACAGGAAGTACAGGAAATACAGGAAATACAGGAAAAACAGGAAAAACAGCCATGAGTCAGCGGGGCCGTTTTATAACCTTTGAAGGCACCGAAGGGGTGGGGAAGTCAACCCAGTTGGCCACTGCGGCGGCCAGCTTGCGCGCTGCGGGTATAGACGTTCTGATCACCCGCGAGCCCGGCGGTACACCTATGGCCGAGGCGATTCGTGAGCTCCTTCTGGCACCGCGGGATGAACCGGTGCACGAGCTGACCGAGCTGCTACTGATGTTCGCCGCCCGTGCCCAGCACCTGCATACGCGCATACTGCCGGCGCTAACCGCGGGGCAGTGGGTGCTCTGTGACCGTTTTACCGATGCAACCTTCGCCTACCAGGGCGGTGGCCGCGGCACGCCCGCCGAGCGTATAGGGTTGCTGGAAACGCTGGTGCAGGGCGATCTTCGCCCTGACCATGTTGTGCTGCTGGATGCGCCGGTGGAAACCGGCATGGCTCGCGCCCGCAAGCGTGGAGAGCTGGACCGCTTTGAACAGGAAACCGTGGAATTCTTCGCCCGTATTCGCGCAACCTATTTGCAGCGTGCCTGTCGCGATCCTCAGCGTTATCACATTATTGACGCCAGCCAACCGCTGGCGCGGGTAAGTGCGGATGTGAAACGCTTGTTTCAAGTTATAGTCAGTCTTTGAATATTTGCGCGACGACTGCTTTACTTTAGTGGTACGCGGATTCTCCGTGCACACGAGTGAATCCTGAAAGGCGCTTATCCGCGTCAAAGAGCGGAACTTATGCTGAACGCAAAGCTGTTGAAACTGCCTACCGCTTCGCACCAGCATCGCCACGAACACCATCAGGTGGTTGTGGGTGTGCAGGGGGAGGCCGACTTGTGCGTTGATGGCAATGCTTCCCATCTAGATGCCTGGCGTGCGTGCCTTGTTCCCACAGATGCTCGCCATGATTACAGCGGCGACCAACGTAATCATGTATTGGTGATCGATGTCGATCCTTATATGCCCAAGATCGGCAGCCATGCTCACAGCCATTATCAACGCCTGAAACCCCTGTTCCGGCAATCCAGTACTGTGCGCCTGGACAACCGCCTTCAAGGTCTGGTGCAGTTTGCCGCCGACGAGTTTGACCGGGCTCCGGAAAACAGCTCACTGCACCAGCACTTGGCGGGGACCATTCTGCATTGCCTGGCTCAGCGCCTGGCAGAAACACCGCGGCAACCTGCGCCGCAGCGCAACGCTGTGAACCCGGACATGGTGCGCCGTTTTTTGCTTGAAAATCTGCATCGTGACATTGGCGTTCGGGACATGGCTGCGGTTTCTTGCCTGAGTGTCAGCCGCTTTCACGATCTGTTCCGTCAGAGCACCGGCACCACACCCCATCAATTTCTTTTGCAGACCCGACTCGAACAAGCCTCGCAACTGCTCGAGAGAACGTCGCTATCAGTGTCTGAAATTAGCCACCGTACTGGATTTTCTTCCCAAAGCGCATTGGCCAACGCGCTGAAAAAGTACCGCGGAACGACCGCCAGTGCTTTGCGCGGTCGGTGTTAAGCTCCGATTTCCTTCCGTTTTCTTTCGATGTCTTCCAATTTTTTTGATTTTTCGGGGTTTTAGCGGGTAAATTCAATTTCCGCAGGATTTTGCAAATAAACAGTAGAAATTTGCAAGATCGAGATCCGTAGTAATACTAATGTATGAGGACTGGCATCAATACATGATGTGCGATTTTCTTGGTGCGCCTGTATTGGAGACAGACGTGCTCCCTGGGTATCCGTTTTGGCAGAGGTGTCTTTATGTTTCGTGCGAGTAAGGTTTTGGAGCCGGCGTTTCAAGAGCAGCCGCGTTCCTTCTTCTGGCAGGGATTAACGGAAAACTATCAGGTAGACGAAGCCGCCTATCTGAAAGAGCTTATACCGCTTGCACAGAGTGACGCCTCCGAGCACAAGGCGATAACCGATACCGCCAGTTCACTGATTGGAAAAGTGCGCGCGCAGAACGGCTCCGTGCACATGATTGACGCGCTGCTTCAGGAATACAGCCTGGACACCCAGGAAGGCATTTTGTTGATGTGTTTGGCTGAGGCGCTGATGCGTATTCCGGATAAGCACACCGCTGATGCGCTGATCAGAGACAAAATGTTGAGCGCTGACTGGGAAAAACACGTTGGGCGCAGTGAATCGACACTGGTTAACGCCTCCACTTGGGGTTTGATGCTGACCGGTCGTGTGGTGAAGATGGACAAGCGCCTCGATGGTTCACCGTCGAACGTCTGGAACCGCTTGGTTAAACGCAGCGGCGAGCCAGTGATTCGCGGTGCCATGAACCAAGCCATGGCCATTATGGGCAAGCAGTTTGTATTGGGCCGTGACATCAACGAAGCCCTGAAACAGGCCCGTGATTACCGCAAGATGGGTTACAGCTATTCCTTCGACATGCTCGGCGAAGCCGCGATGGCGCAAGACGATGCTGATCGCTACCTGAAAGACTATCTACAGGCGATTGAGGCGGTAGGCAATGATCCTTATCCGCAAAATAACGCACCGCGGCCGTCGATTTCCATCAAGCTGTCAGCTCTGCACCCACGTTATGAAGTTTCCCAGGAACACCGGGTGCTCACCGAGTTATACAGTACCGTGTGTGACCTTGTGCAGTTCGCCCGTGACAAAGACGTGTCTATCACCATAGACGCCGAAGAAATGGACCGGCTGGAATTGTCGCTGAAGCTGTTCGAGAAAATTCTGAAGTCACCGGCCGCATCAGGCTGGGGCGGTTTCGGCTTGGTTATTCAGGCCTACTCAAAGCGCGCGCTGCCGGCGCTGTGCTGGCTGACCAAGCTGGCGAAGGAAACCGGTGACGAAATTCCCATTCGCTTGGTGAAAGGCGCCTACTGGGACACTGAAATCAAGATGTGCCAGCAAATGGGCATTGAAAGCTATCCGGTATTCACTCGCAAAGAAGCCACCGATACTTCCTACCTGGCGTGCCTGCGCTTTTTGCTGAGTGACTATACTGACGGTGCGCTGTATCCGCAGCTTGCGAGTCATAACGCACACACGGTTGCGGCGGTTCTGGCTATGGCCAAGAAACGCAATCGTAAAATTGAGTTCCAGCGCCTGCACGGTATGGGTGACGCCCTGTACAACAGCATTCTTCAAGAATACGACATTCCGGTTCGTATCTATGCCCCGGTGGGTGCCCATAAAGATCTACTGCCGTATCTGGTTCGCCGGTTGCTGGAAAATGGTGCCAACTCCTCGTTTGTACATCGCTTGGTCGATGCCGGTACACCGATTGAAGACCTGGTGCAAAACCCGGTGCAGGAACTGCAGAAATACGACTCGCTGGCGAACAGTCGCATTCCTGGGCCTATGGATATTTTTGGCGAGCAGCGCCGTAATTCCCGCGGCATTAATATTCACGTGGCATCCCAGCTGGAGCCGTTAATAAACAATCTGCAGAAGTGGAACAGCACCCGCTGGCACGCTTGCCCCGTCATTAACGGCGAGCGCCGCAGCGACGGCGATAAAACGGAAGTGCGCGCGCCTTATGACAAAAGCAAACGGGTGGGCGACGTAGTTTGGGCTGATGAAAAACACGCGGAAGACGCCTTAAAAGTGGCCTTTGCCGGCTTCCGCAACTGGAATGAGCGCCCGGTTGAAGAGCGCGCTCTGTGCCTTGAAAAGTTCGCGAACCTGATGGAAAAGCACATGGAAGAGCTGATGGCTCTGTGCTGCCAGGAAGCTGGAAAAACCATGCAGGACGGTATTGACGAAGTGCGTGAAGCCGTCGATTTCTGCCGCTACTATGCCAACGATGGCCGTGCCCGCTTTGCCAAAGCCATCGCACTGCCAGGGCCCACCGGCGAAAGTAACGAGCTGTACATGGAAGGCCGCGGCGTTTTCCTGTGCATCAGCCCCTGGAACTTTCCGCTGGCTATTTACACCGGCCAAATTATGGCGGCCCTGGTAGCGGGCAATACCGTGATTGCAAAACCCGCAGAGCAGACCAGCCTGGTGGCCATGCGTGGAATGGAGCTGATGCTGGAAGCCGGTTTCCCGGCCAATGTGCTGCAGTTCTTGCCGGGCGACGGCGCCAGACTCGGTAGGGTGCTGACTCCAGATTCACGCATTGCCGGCGTCTGCTTTACCGGTTCGACCCAGGTTGCACATTTTTTGAACCGCACGCTGGCGGAACGCAGCGGTGCTATTGTGCCGCTGATCGCCGAAACCGGCGGCCAGAACGCGATGATTGTTGACAGCAGCGCCTTACCCGAACAGGTTGTGCGCGACGTGGTGCAGTCTGCGTTCGCCAGTGCAGGTCAGCGCTGTTCAGCACTGCGGGTTCTTTACGTTCAGCAAGACGTAGCCGATCGCATGGAAACCCTTTTGGCGGGCGCTATGAATGAGCTGGTGGTCGGCAACCCGCAAAGCCACAGCACTGACGTGGGCCCGGTGATCGACCAGAAAGCCAAAGAGAATCTTGAGAAACACTTGGTCAATCTTGAAGCCAACGCTCGGTTGATTGGGCGCAGAGAGTTGCCAAGCGATTGTTCCGCGGGTTATTTTGTAGTTCCGTCTGCCTACGGTATTAACAGCATTAACGATCTGGACGGTGAGCATTTCGGTCCCATTTTGCACGTAGTACGTTATAAGGCGGAACAGCTCGACAAGGTTATCGACGAAATCAACGCCACCGGTTACGGCCTTACGCTGGGTATTCACAGCCGTAGCGAATCCACCGCCGCCTACATCGAACGCCGGGTAAAAGTGGGCAATTGCTACGTGAACCGTAATCAAATTGGTGCGGTGGTTGGGGTGCAACCATTTGGTGGGCGCGGGTTGTCTGGCACTGGCCCGAAAGCGGGTGGCCCACACTACGTGTTACGTTTCGCTACCGAACGTACTCGCACGATTGACACCACAGCGGTAGGCGGTAACGCATCATTGCTGTCGCTGGGTATTGAAAAGGTTTGAGGGGTGAGATGCTCTTAAGTCAGTAGGGAATGGAAACAGCACGAAACGAAATGAAACGAAATGAAACGGTAGGGAGGCAGTAAGTGTTGTGATGTCGAGTCATACGTTGTAGGTAGTCGAGCTTTATCAGGCGAAAACAAAGAAAGTTAAAAAAAACAAACGGTGCGACCATCTGAATTTACCGGGTGAATGCGCCGAACGGTCGGAGTTGATTCCGTCCTATTTGAACTGGAGGAGTTTCATGGCTATTGGCGTTTGGATCAGTCTAATTGGTTATTTTGCGCTCATGATTGCTATCGGCATTTATGCGATGCGCACATCTACGTCCTCATCCGAAGATTACATGTTGGGTGGGCGATCGCTCAGTCCAAAGGTGGCGGCCCTTTCGGCTGGCGCTTCGGACATGAGCGGATGGTTACTTCTGGGTCTTCCGGGTGCGTTGTACGTATCTGGTTTGGCCTCAGCCTGGATCGGTATTGGCTTGTTTGTGGGCGCGTTCGTAAACTGGACGCTTGTTGCGCCCCGGCTGCGCGAACAAACGGTTCATTATGGTAATGCCATTACCATTCCGTCCTTTCTGGCAAATCGGTTCCCGACTCAGGCGCTGTCATTGCGCACAGTGTCGGCAATCGTCATCGTTATCTTCTTTGCCGTTTACACCGCGTCTGGCCTGGTTGCTGGCGGTAAGCTGTTCGAAAGTGCGTTTTCCGGAATCTTCAACTTCGGTGGCCTGAGCGACTACGCCGCGGGTATTATCATCACACTGGGCGTGGTACTGGTGTACACGGTTATTGGTGGTTTTCTAGCAGTGAGCATGACGGACTTTGTTCAAGGCGTCATCATGATGCTGGCGCTGGTTCTTATGCCGGCGGTTGTGCTCTTTGGTGAAGGCGGCGGCGGTTATACGCAGGCGGCTCAGACCTTGAATGAAATTGACCCCACGCTCTTGTCCTGGACAGACGGGCTAACCTTTATTGGGTGGCTTTCTGCGGTTACCTGGGGTTTGGGTTATTTTGGTCAGCCTCACATTATCGTGCGCTTTATGGCTATTCGCACCCTTAAAGATGTTCCGATTGCCCGTAATATCGGCATGGGCTGGATGGCTATTTCGCTAATCGGTGCTATTTCTCTGGGTGTCTTTGGCCGGGCTTATGCAGTGCGCAATGGTATGGTGATTGATGATCCGGAAACACTCTTTATCATCTTGTCTGACCTGCTGTTCCACCCGCTGATTACTGGCTTCCTTTATGCTGCGCTGCTGGCTGCGGTTATGAGTACCATTTCCAGTCAGCTTCTGGTGTCCTCGTCTTCTTTGACCGAAGACTTTTACCGCCTGTTCTTGCGCAAAGAAGCAACTGATCGCGAGTGCGTGAACGTTGGTCGTGTTTGTGTGGTTCTGGTTGGCCTGGTTGCTGCGTTTATTGCATCCGATCCCAATTCTCAGGTTCTGGGGTTGGTGAGTAACGCCTGGGCAGGCTTTGGTGCGGCGTTCGGTCCGTTGATTCTGCTGTCGCTAATGTGGCCGCGCACTAACGGTACCGGTGCCATCGCTGGTCTGGTTGTGGGTGCGGTTACTGTCATGGTCTGGATTTCACTGGGCTGGGGTAGTGAGTTCATGGGTGGTCCGGGTGTTTACGCGATCATTCCTGGCTTTATCGCTTCCTGGATTGCAATCATGGTTGTTAGTAGCATGACGGCTGATTCCGGTGAATATCAGCACATTGAGCGGTAAACGAAGCGAATAGGGGACAGATTTCGAATCTGTCCCCGGTTGGTGATGAAAGAGGCTCCTTCGGGGGCCTCTTTTTTTTGGCTGAAATTATTTGGCTGTTTGGGTGTCTGGCCCCGGGGCGGGGTGTCCTTTCTTCTGGGAAAAATAACTCGCTGCGCTCAGACATTTTTTTCCCGACAGAAAGGACACCCCACCCCGTGACCTGCTGAACTTTTATATTACACCAAAAAAACGCCAGCTCTCGGGCTGGCGTTTTTAGGATAGGGGACAGATTTAAAATCTGTCCCCGGTTGGGTCCCAAAGGCTTAAGCGATATTGGCTTCGGCGGCTTTGCTGGTGTAGTTGTCCATCTTGTCAAAACTCAGGTACTTGTAGATCTCTTTCGACATGCTGTTCAGGTTCTTGGCGTACTCCATGTACTCTGCCGGAGTCGGCAGTTTACCCAGAATCGCACCTACCGACGCCAGTTCCGCAGAGGTCAGGTACACGTTTGCACCATCGCCCAGGCGGTTGGGGAAGTTACGGGTGGATGTAGACAGCACAGTGGTGCCTGCGCCTACCCGCGCCTGGTTACCCATGCACAGCGAACAGCCCGGCATCTCGGTACGCACACCGGCATCGCCGTAGATTTTGAAGTAGCCTTCTTCCATCAGCTGGGACTCGTCCATCTTGGTGGGCGGAGACATCCAGAGGCGAACTTTGAGGGGCTCTTTGTTTTGCTCAAGCAGTTTACCAGCGGCGCGGAAGTGACCGATGTTGGTCATGCACGAACCGATGAACACTTCGTCGACCTTGTCACCGGCGACTTCGGACAGAACGCGGGCGTCGTCCGGATCGTTCGGGCAGCACACGATCGGCTCTTTAATATCGGCCAGATCAATTTCGATGATGTGAGCGTACTCGGCATCCGAATCGGCGCGCATTAGGCTAGGGTTGGCCAGCCAGGCTTCCATACCCTGGGCGCGACGCTCCAGAGTGCGCGCGTCGCCGTAACCTTCGGCAATCATCCAGCGCAGCATGGTGATGTTGGAGTGCAGATACTCGGCCACCGACTCTTCTGACAGGTTGATGGTGCAGCCTGCAGCGGAGCGCTCGGCAGAAGCATCGGACAGCTCGAATGCCTGCTCTGCGGTCAGGTGCTCCAAACCCTCGATTTCCAGCACGCGGCCAGAGAATTCGTTGATCTTGCCTTTCTTCTCTACGGTCAGCATGCCTTGCTTGATGCCGTAAAGGGGAATGGCGTGCACCAGGTCACGCAGGGTAATGCCGGGCTGCATTTCGCCTTTGAAACGCACCAGTACCGATTCCGGCATGTCCAGCGGCATGACTCCGGTGGCAGCGGCAAACGCTACCAGGCCGGAACCAGCCGGGAAGGAGATGCCCATGGGGAAACGGGTGTGGGAATCACCACCGGTGCCTACGGTGTCTGGCAGCAGCATGCGGTTTAGCCACGAGTGGATGATGCCGTCGCCCGGGCGCAGGGAAACACCACCGCGGGTACGCATGAAATCGGGCATGGTGTGCTGCATTTCCACGTCAATCGGCTTGGGATAAGCGGCTGTGTGGCAGAATGACTGCATGACCAGGTCAGCCTGGAAACCCAGACACGCCAGGTCTTTTAGTTCGTCACGGGTCATCGGGCCCGTGGTGTCCTGGGAACCCACAGTGGTCATTTTTGGTTCGCAATAGGTGCCGGGGCGAACGCCTTGGCCTTCTTCCAGTCCACAGGCTTTGCCGACCATTTTTTGCGCCAGGGTGAAACCCTTGGTGCCAACTTCGGGGTCGTCTGGCAGGCGGAATAGGTCGGTAGCGCCCAGGCCCAGTGTTTCACGGGCCTTGGTGGTCAGGCCGCGGCCGATGATCAGCGGAATACGGCCGCCAGCCTGAACTTCGTCCAGAATCACGTCAGACTTGAAACCGAATTCAGAGATGACATCGCCGTTTTCGTTCAGAATTTTGCCTTCATACGGGCGGATGTCAATCACATCGCCCATGTTCATGTCGTCAACCGGCGCTTCGAATACCAGCGCGCCCGCGTCTTCCATGGTGTTGAAGAAGATAGGGGCCACTTTGTTGCCGATACACACACCGCCGCCGCGCTTGTTCGGCACGCCAGGGATGTCGTCACCGAAGAACCACAGCACCGAGTTGGTGGCGGATTTACGGGAAGAGCCGGTACCTACAACGTCACCTACGAAAGCAACGGGCAGGCCCCTGGCGCTAATGTCGGCAATCTGGCTCATGGGGCCGGTAACACCATGTTCTTCGGGGCTCAGGCCATCGCGGGTCATTTTATAAGCAGCGCGGGAATGCAACGGAATGTCAGGGCGTGACCAGGCATCGGGTGCTGGCGACAGGTCGTCGGTGTTGGTTTCGCCGGTGACTTTAAACACCACCATTTTGATGCTGTCGGCAACTTTGTTACGCTTGGTGAACCATTCGGCGTTGGCCCAGGATTCAATCACGTCTTTGGCGACGGCGTTGCCCGCGTCCATTTTCACCTTCACATCGTTGAAGGCGTCGAACATCAGCAGAGTGTGCTTGAGTTGAATGCCGGCGGGTTCAGCCAGTTCGGGATCGTCTAACAGGTCCACCAGAGTGGTGATGTTGTAGCCGCCCTGCATCATGCCCAGCAACTGAATCGCTTTGCCGTTGTTAATCACCGGGGAGCTGGCTTCGCCCTTCACAAGGGCGGTCAGGAACGCGGCTTTTACATAAGCGGCTTCGTCCACCCCGGGCGGAACACGGTTTTCCAACAGGTCAATCAGTACGTCTTCGTCTTCGTTTTCAGGGGCGGGCGGCTTTTTTAGCAATTCCACCAGTGCGGCGGTTTGTTCGGCGTTCAGAGGCTTGGGTGGAATACCCAGAGCTGCACGCTCGGCAACGTGTTCACGGTAGGCTTCTAACACGGTTTGACCCTCATCGGTTGAAGTGTTCCGCTTTGTTGGCGCAAGGCGCCTGGCGGAAATGTTGTGGTGAAAAGGCTTTAAACTGGCGCTGTATTGTATATGAAAGCCCTTATAAAGTTAAATTGGACAGAGGTCGGAGAGATTTGTTGGCTGCGCTATACTGGCGCATCAATTTTAACCTAATGTTCGGGATGCCATGAACGACGCGCTGCAGAGTACTCTCCACTGCAATACCCACAGCAATACCCACAGCACTATCAAGAGCAATATCGATAGTACTATCGAGACTAATATCGACAGCACTAACGAGCGTATTTACCAGAGTGCTCATGATAGTATTAATGACTTCTTACCGTGCCGGACGCCTCAGGCCTGGATTGATAATGCTCTGGCGAATCAGGACTTGCTGCTGATCGACCATGCCCACTGCGAGAAAAAAGCGGCTTCTACAGCACTCAGCCTGATGTACCGCTATGTGGATAACGCCGACCTATTGCACAAGATGTCGCGACTGGCGAGGGAAGAGTTAAGGCACTTTGAACAGGTTCTAGCTTTGATGACGGCGCGCGGGATTCGTTATGTCCATTTAACCCCGGCGCGCTACGCGGCAGGTTTGCGCGCCGCAGTGCGCAGCAGCGACCCTGGCCGTCTGGTCGATCTGCTGGTGATTGGCGCCATCATTGAAGCACGCTCCTGTGAGCGCTTTGCGGCCCTGGCACCGTATCTTGATACCGAGCTTTCCAATTTTTATAACGGCCTGCTGAAATCCGAAGCCCGCCATTATCGCGACTACCTGGCTCTGGCCGAACAGGCTAACGGCGGCCCGGTTGAAGACAGAGTTGCGGTGTTTCTGGCCATCGAACAAAAGCTGATTGAACAGCCTGATTCCGAGTTTCGTTTTCACAGCGGCCCGTTGACGCAGCATGTCGCTGATAAACACGCTATTCCTATTTAACGCGAATTGACGCAAGAGGGTGAAATGAGCAATCTGATTAAAGAAACCGTCACCAGTGTGCACCATTGGAACGATACTCTGTTCAGCTTCAAAACCAGTCGCGACCCTGGCTTCCGCTTCAAGAACGGCCACTTTGTGATGATCGGCCTGGAAACGGAAGGCAAACCGCTGATGCGCGCCTACAGTATCGCCAGCGCAAATTATGAAGAAGAGCTCGAGTTTTTCTCCATTAAAGTGCAAGACGGCCCGTTGACGTCCAAGCTACAGAAAATAAAAGTAGGTGATGAAATTCTTGTTAGCCGCAAGCCTACCGGCACGCTGATTCTGGACAATCTGCTGCCAGGAAAAAATCTGTGGCTGATTGCCACCGGCACCGGTCTTGCGCCTTTTATGAGCATCATAAAAGATCCGGACGTGTATGAAACCTTTGATAAAGTGATTATAACTCACGGTGTGCGCTACGTTACCGAATTGGCATACCAGCACGAAATCGAGGCTCTGCCAGAGAACGAGTTCTTCGGTGAAATGGTGGATGGAAAACTGCTGTATTACCCTACGGTAACCCGCGAACCTTTTCGCCACACCGGGCGGCTGACAGACGCTATGGAGAGCGGTAAAATCACCCAGGATTTGGGCTTGCCAGAGCTTGATGTCGAGAATGATCGCTTCATGATTTGCGGCAGTCCCAGTATGCTCAAAGACACGTGCGCCATACTCAATAGCATGGGCTTTAAAGAAGCTCGTGGGAGAGACATGGGGCATTACGTGGTCGAGCGGGCGTTTGTGGAGCAGTAAGGTTCTCTGAAGGTTCTTTGCCCGCCGATTACATCCGCCAGCCACACATTTTCTTCGCAATTCGGAGGGTAAACAATGCCAGACAAGGGTTATACACCGCCAAAGGTATGGACTTGGGACAAAGCCAACGGCGGTGTTTTCGCCAGCATTAACAGGCCGGTTGCCGGGGCTACCCACGACAAACCCCTGCCTACCGGAAAGCACCCGTTTCAACTGTATTCACTGGCGACGCCCAACGGCGTAAAAGTAACCGTGATGCTAGAGGAACTGCTAGAGCTGGGCATTGTTGATGCTGAGTACGACGCCTGGTTGATCAACATTGGCGAAGGCGATCAGTTTGGCAGTGGCTTTGTCGACATCAATCCCAACTCAAAAATTCCAGCGCTGCTGGACCATTCCGTGCAACCACCTCAGCGGTTGTTTGAATCAGGCTCTATGCTGTTGTATCTGGCCGAAAAGTTTGGCGTGCTGCTCCCTAAAGACGCCGCTGGCCGCACTGAAACCCTGAACTGGTTATTTTGGCAGATGGCCAGTACGCCGATGTTGGGCGGAGGTTTCGGTCACTTCTACGCCTACGCACCGGAAAAATACGAGTACCCGATTGACCGCTACGCGATGGAAGTAAAGCGCCAGCTGGATGTGCTGGATCGGCAACTGGCGCGCAATCGCTATATTGCTGGTGACACCTACACAATCGCAGACATTGCGGTTTGGCCCTGGTACGGAGCGCTGGTAAACAATCTGGTTTACGAAGCAGCAGAATTTCTGGACGCGCAAAGCTATACCCACGTGCTGCGCTGGGCCGCAGAAGTGGCGAAGCGCCCGGCGGTACAGCGTGGCCGTATGGTGAATAAAGTGACCGGCGAGCCTCATAAACAGCTCCGCGAACGCCACGACGCCAGCGATTTTGAGCTGCGCACTGAAGATAAAATAAATCCGGGCGGGGGTGCCTGAGCGTTGGGCAAAAATAGTATTCGCGGGCAGCATCAGTATCGCACTCGAGTGTCTGCACTTTTCGCCTTGATGCTGGTGGGCGCTCTGGCGGCACTGATGGCCGGCTGCGAACAAAACACCGGTATCGGGATGGAAGGGCAAAGCGAAAATCCGGAGCCCGAGACTCTCGATGTTAATCAGCCGCAGGTGGCTGGTGAGGGCGTTAGCGATATTTCCCTGGTGTTAAAGCCCGCGCAGCTTGACTGGATTGGTCAGCAGATTTTCCAGAACGAATGCGCGGGGCAGTTTCGCTGCCTGGTGCACTGGAACGACGGTGAGGCATTTCCGTCACTCGGTATCGGCCATTTCATCTGGTACCCGAAAGACGTTGAAGCGGGTTTTGTCGAGAGTTTTCCCACACTGATTGATTACATGGCCCAGCGTCAGCGGTCGATTCCGGATTGGCTGCGGGAGCTTAAGCCGTTTGATGCACCCTGGGCAGATAAAGCGGCCTTTGAAGCGGTGGGAAATTCACCCGAGGTAGCGGAACTGCGAGAATTTTTGGCGGGCACCCAAGGTGTTCAGGCAGAGTTCATATTTCGCCGGGCGCAAGTGTCTATAAAGTCCGTTGTTGAGGCGGCACCATCATCCCGGCAGCTTGCAGTAAGCAATCACCTGGCGCAGCTGAGCCAAACACCGGGTGGTGTTTATGCATTAGTGGATTATGTGAACTTCAAGGGCGAAGGGTTGGCAGCATCTGAACGTTATGAAGGTGAGGGCTGGGGCTTGCTGCAGGTTCTTCAGGCCATGCCGGAACACTCTGCCGATCCGGTGCTGCAACAGTTCCGCGAAGCGGCCGACAAAGTGTTAACCCGTCGCGCTGAGCTGGCGACTCAGGCGCGCGAACGCGAGCAGTGGTTGCCCGGCTGGCGCAAGCGCCTGAACACCTATCGCGAGCCGGACGTAATGACACTGCCGGAATCCTGATCAGCCGCTAGCTGAATGCATTTCTATATCTTAGCCATTAAAAAAGCCGGAGTTCATTCACTCCGGCTTTTTTTACTTTAGGCTTTTCAAGGTTTGGCGTTAGCCCATGAACTGGCCGCCGTTGACCACCAGGTCTGCGCCCGTCACAAAGCCAGCGTCTTCGGCGGTCAAAAACACTACCGCGCGGGCGATATCGTCTGGCTGCCCAAGGCGGCCCACCGGAATGTCCGCAACAATACTTTCCAGCACTTTCTCAGGCACTGCGCGCACCATCGGGGAATCAATGTAGCCCGGCGAAATCGAGTTGACGGTAACGCCTTTGCGGGCACCCTCAAGTGCAATCGATTTGGTGAAGCCGTAAACGCCGGCCTTGGCAGCAGCGTAGTTGCTCTGCCCGAACTGGCCTTTGCCACCGTTAATGGAGGATATGTTGACAATGCGGCCAAAGCCACGGTTGCACATGCCCTCAAACGCGTGGCGGCACATGTTGAACATGGAGTTCAGGTTTACGTTGATAACCTGGGTCCACTGATCTGCCCCCATTCTTTTCAACGGTGAGTCGTTGGTGATGCCGGCATTATTGACCAGCACATCCACCGGGCCGAACTCTTTTTCCACGCTTTCCATAAAGGCTTTGCAGCCGTCATAGTCGGCAACGTCCACCGGCATAATGTTAACGGTGTAGCCTGCCTCGGCCATGGTTTTTTGCCACTGTTCAGCTTTTTTGCGCGGCTCGTCGCCTGGGCGGTGAGTGGCGATAACGGTACGATCCTGATCGGTTAGCTGTTTGCACATTGCGGTGCCTAGGGCTCCGATTGCACCCGTCACAATGGCGACACGATTTGGCATATAATTCTCCCTTGGGTTTTATTTTATCTTCCGTCAATTCAGCCCGGCCAATAGTTTGTGTGTCTGCCGGTTGGCATTTGAGTACTCTGTTTCAACTCTGTTTCAACGATGGAAATCAGGTTACATTTTTAGTGTAGCAGGGGAATAAAAAAGCGCAGTTGGGCTTTAGTTTAATCCCGAATTTTTCTGACAAAAATAGGAATTAAAATGGACGACTTACACGGTTATTATCTGGAAGATTTGGAAGTAGGTATGACAGCCAGCGTCACGAGAACCATCACCGACGCAGACGTTGTTCAGTTTGCCAAGTTAAGCGGCGATAACAACCCTGTGCACCTGAATGACGATTACGCCAAAACCACTCCGTTCAAAGCCCGCGTTGTTCACGGTATGTTCAGCGCAGCGCTGATTTCTGCGGTGCTTGGCACGAGGTTACCGGGGCCGGGTGCGATCTACATTGACCAGCAGCTGCGCTTTAAGGCACCAGTGTTCATTGGTGCCACCGTTGTGGCGAGTGCGGAAGTAGAGGAAGTTGATCTGAGACGGCGCCGGGTCAAGCTGAAAACCGTGTGCACGGTCGATGGCAAAGTGGTTGCCGAGGGTTACGCCACCAATATGGTCGTTAGCCGCCCGGCCTGATTTAAAGCGCCTGTTTGTTCAGCTGCAGCGGCTGGTCTGCTGCGGCTTCCAGCCACCAAACGTGGCTGTCCCAATCCCCAAGCACAATCCGTTCAGCAGGCTGATCATTCACCTGCAACGGGTGTCGGGCCGGGCGATGGGTGTGGCCGTGAATCAGCTGCGACACGTTATGCTGTTCCATCACTCGCAATACTTCTTCGGGCGTTACATCCATAATGGCTTGGGTCTTGCTCTTGTTCTTGGCCATACTCAGTTCGCGCAGTTGGCGAGCCATCAGCTGGCGGTCTTTCAGCGGGCGAGCCAGTAGCATTTGCTGGGTTTTCAGGTTGCGCATGTTGGCGCGGAATTTCTGATATTCCACATCGGCGGTGCACAGGCTGTCGCCGTGCATCAGCAGGGTGGGGATGCCGTACAGATCAATCACGGTCGGGTCGTCCAGCAGGGTTGCCCCGATACGCTGGCAATAATCCACACCCAGTAAAAAGTCCCGGTTGCCGTGCATCACATACACAGCGGTGCCGCCATCGCTGACGTGCTTCAATGCTGCGGCAATCTGTTCTTGCAAGGGCGTGTGCTCATCGTCGCCAATCCAGGCTTCAAAGAAATCGCCCAGAATGTACAGTGTGTGAGCACTCACCGCGCGATCTTGCAAGAAGGTAAGAAACGCCCGTGTAATGTCCGGGCGTGACTCTTCTAGGTGCAGATCGGAAATAAACAGCGTGGTCACGCCGCGCCTCCATCCTCGATTACTTCGGCTTTTTCGATGATCACGTCTTCCGCAGGAACATCCTGGTGGCCGGCTTTCATCGTGGTGCGCACTGCGCGAATTTTGTCGACGATGTCCATGCCTTCGGCCACTTTACCAAAGACGCAATAGCCCCAGCCTTCCGCAGTTTTGGCGGAATGGTCCAGAAAACCGTTGTTTTCAACGTTGATGAAAAACTGCGCGGTTGCGGAGTGCGGGTCCATGGTGCGGGCCATGGCAACGGTGCCGGCCATGTTGTTAAGGCCGTTGTCGGCTTCGTTCTGGATAGTCGCGCGGGTTTTGCGCGGGGTCATGTCCGGTTCGAAGCCGCCGCCCTGAACCATGAAGTTGCTGATCACCCGGTGAAATATCAGGCCGTCAAAAAAACCTTCACGCACATACTGTTCGAAGTTTTTGGCGGTTTCCGGTGCCTTGTCGTAATCCAGTTCCAGCTTGATAGGGCCGTGGTTGGTTGTCAGCAGAATCATAGGGTTTTCCTGTTTTGTGAGGGAAGGTTGTGCGCAATGCACACATTGCTCGTCATTGTACGCAAGAGTTTGGCGCGGTGCATGAGTCTGCAGTGCTTTTATGCGTATAATAGCTCGCTCAGATCCACCTCCTTTTTGCAGAGATTGTATGAGCGCCGAGCCCAAGAAAGCCCATAACTTTATTCAGAGCCTGATTGAAGACGCCGTCGCCAAAGGCGCACACACAGGCACGGTCGTGACCCGTTTCCCGCCGGAGCCCAATGGTTACCTGCACGTTGGCCACGCCAAAGCCATTTGCCTGAATTTTGGCATTGCCAATACCTTTGGCGGTGAATGCAATTTGCGTTTTGACGATACCAACCCGGAAAAAGAAAGCCAGGAATACATCAACGCGATAAAAGCGGATGTGGAGTGGCTCGGTTATCAATGGCAAGGAAAGGTGCATTTTGCCTCGGACTATTTTGATGCTCTGTACAACTTTGCCGAAAAGCTGATTGAGCGCGGCAATGCTTACGTCTGTGCCCTCAGCGCCGACGAAATGGCGGACTACCGCGGCAGCCTTAAAGAGCCTGGCCGCAACAGTCCTTATCGCGAGCGCGCGGTGGA
Organism: Marinobacter sp. M1C; assembly: GCF_023314135.1. Classification (NCBI taxonomy): domain Bacteria; kingdom Pseudomonadati; phylum Pseudomonadota; class Gammaproteobacteria; order Pseudomonadales; family Marinobacteraceae; genus Marinobacter; species Marinobacter sp. M1C. The sequence goes on along the minus strand of NZ_CP092289.1, from coordinate 2,774,722 downwards.
AGAAAACCTGAAACTGTTCCGCCAGATGCGCGACGGTGATTTCCAAAACGGCGAAATGGTGCTGCGGGCGAAGATTGATATGGCATCGCCCAATATCAATATGCGCGACCCGATTCTGTACCGCATCCGCTACGCCGAACACCACCAGACCGGCAACAAATGGTGCATCTACCCGATGTACGACTATACCCATCCGATTTCAGACGCGCTGGAAGGCATTACCCATTCCCTGTGTACGCTGGAATTCGAAGACCACCGCCCGCTGTATGACTGGGTGCTGGACAACATCAGCGTACCTTGTCACCCGCGCCAGATTGAATTTGCGCGGCTGAACCTGAACTACACCATTACCAGCAAACGCAAGCTCAAACGTTTGGTGGACGAGCACATCGTTGACGGTTGGGACGACCCGCGCATGCCCACCATTTCAGGGTTGCGCCGCCGCGGTTACACGCCTGAGTCTTTGCGCACCTTCTGCGACATGATCGGTGTGAACAAAGCGGGCGGCACCGTAGACATGGGCATGCTGGAGTTCGCCATCCGCGAAGATTTGAACATCCGTTCGCCCCGCGCCATGTGCGTGATGCGTCCATTGAAGGTCACGCTGACCAACTACCCGGCTGACAAAACCGAAACCCTGGTGTTGCCGGTGCATCCGCAAAATCCGGATATGGGCAGTCGCGAAGTGACCTGGAGCCAAACCCTGTTTATTGATCGCGAAGATTTCGCCCTGGAAGCGCCGCGCAAATGGAAGCGACTGGCGCCGGATCAGGCCGTGCGCCTGCGCGGCGGCTATGTGATGACTTGCCGCGAAATCATCCGCGACCAGAGTGGCGAGATTGTCGAACTGAAGTGCGAATACGACGAAAACACTCTGGGTGTGAACCCTGAAGGCTACAGGCCCAACGGTGTGATTCACTGGGTGTCTGTAACGGACAGCGTGGAGTGCGACATCAACGTGTACGACCGTCTGTTTAACGCGGAAACGCCAGACAGCGATAAAGAAGGCGATATGCTGGACCACCTGAATCCGGACTCTTTGGTGGTTTTGCAAGGCGCCCGTGCCGAACGCAATCTGGCGTCGCCGGCGAGCGATCTGCCGTATCAGTTTGAGCGCGAAGGTTACTTTTTCTTCGACCAGAAGCTGACGGAAAACGCCGGCAAACCGGTGTTCAATCGCACCGTCACCCTCCGCGATTCCTGGGGTAAATAATCCGCAATGAGCCGGCTTTTTGAAAGGTCGGCTCATTGCGTTCGGGCCCGCAATGAAACGGTAAACGAGAGCATTTTGTGATCAGAATCTACAACACCCTTAGCCAGAAAAAAGAAGAGTTCAAACCCCTAGAGCCGGGCAAAGTCGGTATGTACGTGTGCGGCATGACCGTGTACGACTACTGTCATCTGGGCCACGCTCGGGTGTTGGTAGCGTTTGATGTGATCACCCGATATTTGCGCCACAGTGGTTTTGATGTGAACTACGTGCGGAACATCACCGACATAGACGACAAAATTCTGCGCCGCGCCGATGAAAACGGCGAGGTGTACACCGACCTGACTGAACGCATGATTGCCGCTATGCACGAAGACGAAGCCCGTCTGGGTGTGCTGTCGCCTAACGCGGAACCCCGTGCTACGGCATTCATTAGCGACATGATCGCGATGATTGAAACTCTGATTGCCGGTGGTCACGCCTACGCGGCAGACAACGGCGACGTGTATTTTTCGGTATCGTCGTTTGCGGATTACGGCAAACTCAGCAAGAAAAAGCTGGAAGACCTGCTGGCGGGCGCCCGGGTGGACGTAGAACAGGCCAAGCGCAGCCCAGCGGATTTTGCCCTGTGGAAAGCGGCGAAGCCCGACGACGTGTTCTGGCCGTCGCCCTGGGGCAATGGTCGCCCGGGTTGGCACATCGAGTGCTCGGCCATGGCCAATCACTGCCTGGGTGACACCTTTGATATTCACGGTGGTGGGCCAGACCTGTTGTTCCCCCACCACGAAAACGAAATTGCCCAGTCGGAATGCGCCACGGGTCACAGATTTGTGAATACCTGGATGCACGCCGGCGCCATTCGAGTGAATAAGGAAAAGATGTCCAAGTCACTGGGCAACTTTTTTACCATCCGCGAGATTATGGAAACCTATCCGGCGGAAGTGGTGCGCTACTTTTTAGTGTCCAGCCATTACCGCAGCCAGGTGGATTACTCCGAAGACAATCTGATTGAGTCCGGTCGTAGCCTGACCAAGCTTTACAATGCGCTGCGTGGTGTCACTCCGCTGGCCAGCGATGCGGTGGTGCGGACTGCATACGACACGCTGTTCGCCGAGCGCATGGATGACGATTTCAACTGCGCGGGCGCGATGGCGATTTTGCACGCCATCGCCGGCGAAATAAATCAGCAACGCCGTGACGGCGACGAACAAGCCACTGCGGCCAGCGCTACGGTGCTGGTGCGCTTGGGCTCTGTGCTGGGTTTGCTACAGCAAGACCCGGAGCTGTTTTTCCAGGGTGACAGCGGTAGCGGGCAGGGCGATGAGTTGAGCGCCGAGCAAATCGAAACGATGATTCAGGCCCGTGCGGACTCCCGCAAAGCTCGTGACTTCGCCGGCGCAGACCGGATTCGTAACGAGCTGTTAGAGCAGGGCGTTATTCTGGACGATTCCCGCGAGGGCACCAGCTGGCGGCGCGGTTAAGCCGCCTAAAACGCTGTATAAGCCTCAGTTCATTAAGAAAATACCCCAAGTGAAGGATTGATTTGGGGTATGATCCGATACGCGCTATCACGTAGAATGTTGCGTTCGGGAATTTCTTAACTTACTGAGGGAAATACGATGACATCACGCGTACAGCTTGACGGTCTTCAGGTTGCCGGGAATTTATACGACTTCATTAATAATGAAGCGATCCCTGGAACGGGTCTGGATGCAGACAAATTCTGGGCTGACTTCGCCAAAATCGTCAACGATCTTGCGCCCCGCAATCGTGAGCTGTTAGCCAAACGCGATTCCCTGCAGGAAAAACTGGACGCCTGGAACCATAATCACCAGCACCAGACTCCGGATATGCACGTTTATAAAGATTTCTTGAAAGAAATCGGCTATCTGGTCGACGAGCCCGCTAATTTCAGCATTTCCACTGCTAACGTAGATCCCGAAGTAGCCGTCATGGCGGGACCACAGCTTGTTGTGCCGATCATGAACGCTCGCTTTGCCCTTAACGCAGTCAATAGCCGTTGGGGTAGTTTGTACGATGCGCTTTACGGCACCGACGCGATCCCTGAGACGGGCGGCGCCGAAAAGACTGCAGGCTACAATCCCAAGCGCGGCGAGCTCGTCATCGAATTTGCCCGTGACCTTCTGGACAGTTCAGCGCCTTTAGCCTCTGGCAGTCACAAAGACGCAGCGCTCTATCATGTTGCCGGTGGCAAACTGGTTGTAGACCTGAAAAACGGTGACAGCATCGGTTTGAAAGATGAAACCGGTTTTGTCGGTTACACCGGTTCGGCAGACGCCCCTACGGGCATTCTGCTGGTTAAAAACGGCATGCACTTTGAAATCCAGATCGACGCTACTCATCCCATTGGCAAAACCGATGGTGCTCACGTTAAAGACGTGCTGATGGAATCGGCGCTGACCACCATTATGGATTGCGAAGACTCGGTAGCCGCAGTTGACGCAGACGACAAAGTTCTGGCCTACCGCAACTGGCTGGGCCTGATGAATGGCAGTCTGGAAGAAACCTTTGAAAAAGGTGGCAAGCCGTTAACCCGCAAGATGAATGCGGATCGCGTTTACACCGCCGCCGATGGTAGCGAACTGCAATTGAAAGGCCGCAGCGTGATGTTCATCCGTAACGTCGGCCACCTGATGACCAACCCGGCGATTCTGCTGGCAGATGGCAGCGAAGTACCGGAAGGCCTGCTGGATGGCGTGATGACATCGCTGATGGCAATGCACGATCTTCAAGGCAACAGCCGGTTTCAGAACAGCAGCCAAGGCTCGGTGTATATTGTTAAGCCGAAGATGCACGGCCCGGAAGAAGTTGCGTTTACCAACGAGTTTTTCGGCCGGGTGGAAGACACTTTGGGCTTGCCGCGTTTTACCTTGAAAGTGGGCATTATGGATGAAGAGCGCCGCACCACGGTGAACTTGAAGGCCTGCATTCACGCCGCGAAAGATCGCGTGGCGTTTATTAACACCGGCTTCCTGGACCGTACCGGTGACGAAATTCACACCTCCATGAAGCTCGCTCCGTTTATCCGTAAAGGGAAAATGAAGCAGGCCACGTGGATTGGCGCTTACGAACAGTGGAACGTAGACATCGGCCTGGAAGCCGGGTTTCGCGGTGTCGCGCAAATTGGCAAGGGCATGTGGGCCATGCCGGATTTGATGGCCGATATGCTGGAACAGAAAATTGGGCACCCAAAAGCCGGTGCTAACACTGCCTGGGTTCCATCACCGACCGCCGCCACCCTGCACGCCACGCATTATCATCAGGTGAGTGTGGCTGATATCCAGCAGAAGCTGGAAAGTCGCGAGCGTGCAAGCGTGGATGATATTCTCACGGTGCCCATCAATCTGAACTCGAAAGATTTGACCGCGGCGGAAATTCAAGAGGAATTGGATAACAACGCCCAAAGTATTTTGGGCTACGTGGTGCGCTGGATCGACAGTGGCGTAGGTTGCTCTAAAGTGCCCGACATCAATAACGTGGGCCTTATGGAGGACCGGGCTACCCTGCGGATTTCGTCGCAATTGCTGGCGAACTGGCTCTATCACGGTATCTGCAACACGCACCAGATTGAAGAAACCATGAAGCGCATGGCGCTGATCGTAGACAAGCAGAACGCCGGTGACGCAACCTATCGCCCAATGGCCGATAATTTTGCCGACAGCATTGCGTTCCAGGCGGCTACGGATTTGGTGCTGAAAGGCGCCGAGCAGCCGAATGGCTACACAGAACCGTTGCTGCATGCATATCGTTTGAAGGCAAAAGCGAAATACGGACAGTAATTCGCCGTCGATGCAGTTTCTACCGCTCAGAAGTCTATGTGGTAGGAACTGCATGTTTCTTGATTTTATTTGGTTATTGAGTCGCGGGCATTTTGAATCGGTTCTCGTGACAAGTCGCTGTACGCCTTGACCCGTACCGCGAAATCGCCAAAATTCTCGCCCTGAATCAGCACGTGTTGCCGAAGTCTCTCCTCCGCTAGTGCCGCATCCCCCGCATTAATTGCTGAATAGATATTGCGATGCTCCTGAATGGAGTCTGTTACGCGACCACGAATTTGAAGCTGTAAGCGACGGTATGGCTTCAAGCGTTGTTTGAGTTGACGTGCTTCGGTGGCAAGGAATGCATTGTGACTGGCGTTGTAAATACAATTATGAAAGTGTTCATTTTCGTAATAGTAGTCGTCAGGGTTTGCTCGAATAGCCGGGTCTTCACAGCGCAGTAACGCAGCCTTCAACACAATCAGCTCATCTTCCGTTATGCGGCGGGCGGCCAACCGTCCGCACATCCCTTCGAACTCGGCCATCACTTCGAACATTTCGATGAGCTGATCGAAACTCACCTTCGCGATAAAGGTGCCTTTTTTCGGTAATACCATCACCAAACCACTGGCAGAAAGCTGCTGAATCGCCTCTCGGATAGGGGTTCTGGACACGCCGAACTGTTTTGAGAGTGCTTCGGGATCCAACTTCTCCCCGGGTAGCAGGCGGCCATTAATGATGGCGTCTTCCAGGAAATCTTTGAGCTTTTGAGTATTTGGACGCTTCATGCTGGCTTTGCTCCGGCGGTTGTGAACACAGATTTTGCCTCGTGGTCTCTCGCTGTTCATCACGCCACGTTGACAATAGTACACATAAAAGATAATGATATATATATCAGCAATGCCTGATGAATATTACAAAAACAAAAGCGTCGGAGAAGATCACTATGAAACTGCCTTTCGCAAAACTGGCTATCGCTGCCAGCCTCTCGTTTTCACTCATTGGTGCAGCCGCAGCCGATACGACATTAAGAGTGTCGCATCAGTTCCCAGGCGGCAAAGGTGACGTCAGGGATGAAATGGTCCAGCTCATGGCCCGTGAAGTAAAAGCCGCGGATGTTGGTCTGGAACTACAAATTTACCCCGGTCAGTCACTGTTCAAAGCAAAAGAGCAGTGGGGTGCGCTCGTTCGCGGTCGGCTGGATATGACCTCTTTGCCTTTAGACTATGCCAGTGGACGTCACCCTGAGTTTTCGGCAACCTTGATGCCCGGTCTGGTGCGGAGCCATGAACGCGCTCAGCGGCTGAACGATTCCAAATTTATGGACATGATAAAAACCGTTATTAACGATGCAGGTGTCCGGGTTCTTGCAGATGCCTGGTTGGCTGGTGGTTTTGCGTCTAACGCGCAGTGTGTCACTTCGCCGGATACTGTTCAGGGTCAGTCTATGCGAGCCGCCGGCCCGGCGTTTGATGAGATGCTTGCAGTCGCAGGTGCGTCCATTGCCTCAATGCCATCGTCCGAAATATACACCGCCATGCAAACTGGCGTGTTGGACGGTGCCAACACCTCATCAGGTTCGTTTGTCTCCTACCGCATATACGAGCAAGTCACCTGCTTGACGGCGCCTGGAGAAAACGCTCTTTGGTTTATGTATGAACCAATCCTCATTTCGGAACGAAGCTGGAGCAAGCTCAACGAAGTTCAGCAGAGCGCTCTGATGGCGGCTGCCGAGAAAGCCGAGACCTACTTTGCCAAAGAGGCTGCAGGCCTTGACCAGAAGATGGCCGACGTTTTCGCCGAGAACGGTGTTGAAGTTGTCAGCATGTCACCCGAGGACTATCAAGCATGGCTTGATATTGCCAAAAAGAGTTCCTACAAGACGTTTGCTGAGAATGTCCCTAACGGCCAAGCCCTGATTGACGCAGCACTCGCTGTCGAATAGGCCGTTAACCCTCAATTGACCGGGGCGTTACGTCCCCGGTGACTGTGGTATCCATTGGTGACGTCTCATTGCTGGGGCGATGCCTACATCATTCGACCTTAGGGATTCTATGTCTCAGCCTATGACCCACTCAATAGCATCTCGCAATAGCGTTATTGCAGGTTATATCCGCGTTATGGACACGCTTGCGATTGTTACCGCCGTGATCGCTGCCATTCTGCTCGCGCTTGGCGTTCTGGCTGTTGTGCAAATGGTTTTCACGCGCTATGTGCTCGGTGAAAGCACCATATGGCAGACAGAGTTTACGACCTATGCCATTACCGCAGCTATGTTGCTAGCAACGCCTTACGTTCTGAAAACCGGCGGGCACGTAGCGGTAACCGTTCTGCCCGACGCTCTGCATGGACTGCCCAAACGCATCATGCGCTTGACGGCCTCGCTTGTCGGGCTGAGCTTCTGCCTCGCCCTAGCTTATGGTTCTTGGTACTACGTCTACGAAGCATACACCATGGCCTGGACGACCGGCACGGTGTGGAATCCTCCCCTGTGGCCCGCAGTGTTGCCTATGGCCGTTGGTGCAAGCTTGCTATCACTGCAATACGTAGCAGAAATTCTTCGTGGAGAGGCCTGATCATGGATCCCGTTACAAGTGGCATTCTGGTTGTTATAGCGCTGTTGGTTCTGATGGCCATAGGTACGCCCATTGCGTTTGCTTTAGGTGCAGTTGCTCTGGGTGCATTGATGTTGGACCGCGGCGTTGGTGAGTTGATTTATTTTGGTGAAACTTTTTTTGGCAACATGGCCTCGTTTGGTTTTGTTGCTATTCCCATGTTTATCCTGATGGGGGCGGCTGTTGCCTCTTCCCCGACCGGTCGCGATCTATATCGCTCACTGGACTTGTGGATGGGTAAACTGCCGGGAGGACTGGCAATTTCAAATATTGCCGCTTGCTCAATTTTCGCGGCCTTGTCCGGCTCGTCGCCCGCCACAAGTGCAGCGATCGGTAAGCTTGGTATTCCAGAAATGCGCAAGCGTGGTTACCCAGACGGTGTAGCTGCAGGCTGTATTGCTGCAGGTGGCACCCTGGGCATTCTGATTCCGCCCTCGGTCACAATGATTGTGTATGGCATTTCCACTGAAACATCCATTGGTCGGTTATTCATCGCAGGCGCCATCCCGGGCCTTATGTTGGCCGGTCTTTTCATGGTTTGGACGCTGATTGCGTGCAAGCTTCACGGTGGTTATAACAGCGCCAACCCCGTCGCCCAAGCTGCCGCCCAAATGAAAGAGAACGTTGAAGGCAATGTGAAAGCCCTGATTCGGGTGCTGCCCTTCATGGTTGTGGTGTCAGGTATTTTGTTTGCTTTATATGGCGGCGTTGCGACACCTTCCGAGGCGGCCGGCGTGGGTGCATTTCTGTGTCTGGCGCTTGCCATCATTGTGTACAGAATGTGGCAGACCAAACCGATCGTTACAATTATGCGGGACGCACTGCGTGAAAGCGTAATGATCATGTTGATCATTGCTTGCGCCGAGATTTTTGCTTTTGCGTTGTCGTCTTTGTTCATCACTCAAACCGTCGCTGGCGCTATCGCCGACCTTGAAGTCAATCGATGGGTGCTGATGGGCATTATCAATCTGTTCTTGTTGGTATCGGGTTTCTTCCTGCCGCCAGTGGCCGTCATTGTGATGGCGGCTCCTATTTTATTGCCCATTATATTGGCAGCAAATTTTGACCCTTACTGGTTTGCAGTGATCCTGACCATCAACTTGGAAATTGGACTGATCACCCCGCCGGTGGGTTTGAATCTGTTCATTATAAAAGGTATAGCGCCCGATATTGCACTGCGCGACATATTGTTGGGCAGTTTGCCTTATGCCCTTTGCATGGTGCTGGGTATCCTGTTGTTGTGCTTTTTCCCAGAAATTGTCACTTGGCTGCCGGACTTGCTTATGGAGTCCTGATTCGGTCTTTAAATTTCCGATACATCTGAGGAAAGGCGTTATGAACATGAGTTTTTTGCAAGAGTTATTCAACAGCATTACCCAGCGAGAAGCTTCTCGATGGCGGCGCATCGGCAGTCTCGACCATTGCGACCACAGTCAACTGGTAACGGCCTGCCAAGCGCTACTTCAAAGTGACGGTGAAGCCTCAAGTATAAGCCTTGCCAGTCGAGCGCTGGAAATTTATGCCCGTTTAGACGATGACGAAAAGCGTTCTTTTTTCGAGCAGCTGGCTATGCTTTTTTCGGCCGAGCCGGAGCAGATTGACCAAGCCTACCTGGCTTACAAGATGGCACGAACCAATGAAAATCTTGAGACTTTGTTTGAATCCTGCGAGCCACGGCGGCAAGAGTTATTAAGACGGCTTAACCTGTCCAGTGGTGGCACGCACAAGCTGGTGAAAATGCGGGAGGACATGCTCGCCTTGATGGCAAATAGTGCAGATCTTAAAGCCATTAATTCGGATTTTATGCACCTTTTTGGCTCGTGGTTTAACCGGGGCTTTCTGGTGCTGAAGCGCATTGACTGGAACACGCCTGCCAATATCCTGGAAAAACTTATCCGCTACGAAGCGGTGCATGAAATTCAGGACTGGGATGATCTTCGGCGCCGATTGGATGCCAGGGATCGCCGTTGTTTCGGTTTTTTCCACCCCGCTATTGGTGATGAACCGCTGATTTTTGTTGAAGTTGCGCTCAACAAAGGATTGCCCAGCCAGATCCAGCCTATTTTGGATAGCGACAGCTACGATATTGACGATCCTGAGTCTGCCGATACGGCGGCGTTCTTCGGTATCAGTAATTGCCAAGTCGGGCTGCGAGGCATTTCATTCGGTAATTTTCTGATAAAGCAGGTGGTACAGGAACTGAAGCAAGAGTTACCTAACTTGAAATACTTTGTGACTTTGTCACCGGTACCCAATTTCCGTAGATGGCTGGAAACAACCTGCTCCGATGATGCGTGCATGCTAAGCCCGGAAGCCCAGGAGACACTCAAACATTTGGATGATTCTGACTGGCATAAGAACGAAGAGCTTGCGGAGCGTCTCGGTAGCCTAATTAAGCCGTTGGCGGCACGCTACCTACTGAAAGAAAAAACCACCAACGGCCAACCAATGAACCCAGTTGCCCGCTTTCATCTGGGTAACGGGGCTGAGCTGCACCGCATCAATTGGCTTGGCGACATCTCGGCCAAAGGTATGAAGCAATCTGCTGGGCTCATGGTTAATTACCTCTATGTACTCGACAATATTGAACGCAATCATGAGCAGTACAGCACCAGTGGGACCATTGTGTGCTCATCCGGCGTTCGTGATCTTAGCCGCAGGAGTCGCAAGCTGCTCAAAGGAGAGTCTGATAAATGAGTCATAATCTGTTCGATACCTTCTCAACCCGTATGCGTGCTCGCCAAGATGCGAATTTTATCGTCACACCAGGTGGGCGCAACTACACCTATGCCCAGGCGCTCGATATAAGCGCCACTTTGGCCGCTACCTTGGTATCCCTGGGGGTGAGTCCAGGCGACCGGGTAGCTGTGCAGGTCGAAAAAAGCCCGGAGGCCATCTTGCTTTACCTGGCTTGTTTGCGCATGGGTGGTGTGTATTTGCCCTTGAACACAGGTTACACAGCGTCAGAAATCGGATATTTTTTAGGCGATGCAGAGCCGGCTCTGTTTGTTTGCAGGCCCGACTCCTTTGACGCAGCCAATCAGATTGCGGCAGATACCGGGTGCCCTCAGGTAGTCACTCTGGGTACAGAGGGTGACGGCACGTTGATGGATAAAACCGCTGGCGTGACACCGTTTTCGGGTATTGAAGCCCGGGCTGATAGTGATCTGGCGGCCATTCTTTATACCTCTGGCACCACTGGACGCTCGAAAGGCGCTATGTTGACCCACGGGAACCTAGGCTCTAACGCCAAAACGTTGGCAGAAGCATGGTGTTTTACCGAAACCGACCGGTTGATTCATGCCCTGCCTATCTTTCATACCCACGGTTTGTTTGTAGCCTGCAACGTTGTGCTGATGTCCGGTGCCAGCATGTACTTTTTGCCCCGGTTTGACGTCGACAGCGTTATTGGTGCGATGGCGGCTGGCACCGTGCTCATGGGAGTGCCAACATTCTATACCCGTTTGTTGCAGGACACGCGCCTGACCCCTGAGCTTACCGCTAATGTGCGTTTGTTTACCTCTGGTTCTGCGCCCCTGACGGCGGACACTCATAACGCATTCCAACAGCGTACGGGGTTCGCCATTCTTGAACGCTATGGTATGACTGAAACCAATATGATTACCTCAAACCCCTACGACGGTGACCGTCTTGCCGGCACCGTTGGCATGCCCTTACCCGGCGTCGAGGTCCGAATTACCGATGCCGAAACTCACAAGATAGTCGCACCGGGCGATATCGGTATGTTGGAAGTTCGCGGCCCTAACGTGTTCAGCGGCTATTGGCGTATGCCCGAGAAAACACGCGCCGAACTTCTTGACGATGGTTTTTTCGTGACCGGCGATCTCGCCATGACCGATGACCGCGGGTACATCCACATAGTTGGTCGCGATAAAGACCTGGTGATTTCAGGTGGTTTTAACGTTTACCCGAAGGAAGTCGAGCAGGTCATCGACGAAATGGACAGCGTTGTGGAGTCGGCGGTGATTGGTGTGTCGCACCCCGATTTCGGTGAGGGTGTTACGGCTGTAGTGGTTTTAAAGCCAGGTGCCAAGGTTGAAGAGGCACATGTGCTGTCCGAGCTGACTGACAAACTGGCCAAGTACAAGCAGCCCAAGCGGGTGTTTTTTGTCGACAGCCTGCCCCGCAACACAATGGGCAAAGTCCAGAAAAATCAGTTGCGGGACCAATACAAAGACATTTACGCCGACGTCTAATCCATATTTAACGCAAAGAGATGTCTATGATCAGTAAAAGCTACCGTATCGGACAGATCGTACCGAGCTCCAATACCACTATGGAAACGGAAATTCCTGCCATGCTTCGCGCCCGTGAAGCGGTAGAGCCGGAGCGCTTTACGTTTCACTCCAGTCGAATGCGGATGAAGAAGGTAACCCGCGAGGAGCTTGCTGCCATGGACGATGAGTCCGACCGCTGCGCACTGGAGCTATCTGACGCTCAAGTGGACGTGATGGGTTACGCTTGCCTAATCGCGATTATGAGTCGTGGTGCGGGTTACCATCGGGAGTCTCAGCGACGGTTGCACGAAGCAACCGTTGATAATGGTTTTCCGACTCCGGTGATTAGCAGTGCAGGTGCCCTTGTGGAAGGCTTGGCGACATTAGGGGCCAAAAAAGTGGCGATTATTACGCCCTACATGAAGCCACTGACGCAAATGGTAGTGGATTACATTCAATCCGAAGGCATTGAGGTGGTCGACAGTATTGCGCTGGAAATCCCCGACAATCTTGAGGTTGGGCGTCAAGATCCGCTGGCGTTGTTGGAGATTGTCAAGCGGCTAAAGTGGGCTGGGGCAGACGCAGTGGTGCTGTCCGCATGTGTTCAAATGCCCTCACTGGCTGCCATTCAGCCGGTTGAAGACAGCATTGGTCTACCTGTGGTGTCGGCGGCAACCTGCACCACTTTTCAGATGCTGAAAGCGCTGGGTCTGGCGCCCTTCGTGCCCAACGCTGGCCGCCTGCTAAGCGGTCAATACACAAAATAGTGCAGGCAATGGCGCGATACTCAAAGACGTGTATGACAACGTGGAGTCATATTTAAGAAATCAGCCAAAAAGTTATTCCTATGCAGGTCGTTTTCGGCTGCTCTTTCTGTCCGCAGTAACAAAAGCGCTGTGCGATTATCCGCCGTTCAGAATGTTTGCTGCGTGCAATGTATTCTCCAGCAAAGCAGCAATGGTCATAGGGCCCACGCCACCCGGTACCGGAGTGATGTAGGCGGCGCGCTCCGATGCAGCGGCGAAATCCACATCGCCCTGCAGAGTGCCGTTTGCCATCCGGTTGATGCCAACATCAATCACTGTCGCACCCTGCTTTACCCATTCGCCTTTGATCAGCCCCGGTTTGCCCACCGCGGCTATCAATATATCGGCGTCACGGACGAAACGCTCCAGATCCGCTGTAAAGCGGTGGCACACGGTGATGGTTGCGCCTTTCAGTAGTAGTTCCATGCTCATGGGGCGGCCGACGATGTTGGAGGCGCCTACAATGACCGCGTGCTGGCCTTTGTAGGGGGTACCTATGCTGTCAAGCAAGGTAATGATGCCGGCCGGTGTGCAGGGGCGTATGGTGGGTTTGCGTTGGCTTAGGCGGCCGACGTTGAACGGGTGAAAGCCGTCAACGTCTTTGTCCGGTCGAATCTTCAGCAAAATGGGGTCGGCGTCCAGCTGGGCGGGCAAAGGCAGTTGCACCAATATGCCGTCTATCAGTGGGTTGTCGTTCAGCTCGTCAATCAGGCTTTCCAGAGCTTGTTGCGAGGTGTCTGCCGCTAAATCGTAAGACAGCGACACAATGCCTGCCGCTTCGCAGGCTTTGCGCTTGTTGCCCACGTAAACCTGTGATGCGGCATCGCTGCCTACCAGGACCACCGCCAGGCCAGGCGCCCTCAGACCTTTGTCGAGGCGGGCCTGTACACCTTCGGCCACCTGCCGGCGAACCTTGGTGGCAATCTGTTTTCCATTTATCAGTTCGGCGCTCATGGTTCGTCTTTATGGGTTGGGCGTGGATTGGTTGCTAAAAAAGGCGTCTTATTGTCGCACGCTTCCGGGTTCAGGCCAATTAGTGCCCGAATTCTAAAGGCTTGAGAGCGGCGGCGGGGCGATTTTTTAACAAACTTTTCAAATGATGGTTGACGAAGGCCCCCGCCGCCGCTAATATCTGCGCCAACTTTGCTGACACACGTTGTTGTGCAGTTCAGACGGGGTATAGCGCAGCCTGGTAGCGCGCCTGCTTTGGGAGCAGGATGTCGGGAGTTCGAATCTCTCTACCCCGACCACTTTTCTGACTGTTCAGGTGGGCAAGCGGTTAATGCGCCTGTAGCTCAGCTGGATAGAGCACCGGCCTTCTAAGCCGGTGGTCGCAGGTTCGAGTCCTGCCGGGCGCACCATTTAGCCTCGGTCAGGGGCGGCAAAGTTTTCCAAGTGGTTTTGATGGTGTTTCACGCTTCGGCGTGTGTATATGGTGGGCGTAGCTCAGTTGGTAGAGCTCAGGATTGTGACTCCTGCGGTCGAGGGTTCGATCCCCTTCGTCCACCCCATTTCACCGCTTCGAATCAGATCCGGACCTTGCAATAGCGGGTTTCCGGTTTTTTTGTTTCAGTAGAAGTTTTGGATCAGCGGCGGCCAAATTTAGGCGGGTGCAAAAGAGTTATGCGGGTGTGGTGGAATTGGTAGACACGCCAGATTTAGGTTCTGGTATCGAGAGATGTGGGGGTTCAAGTCCCTCCACCCGCACCATTATTTTAAAACCCTGCAGGTTTGCGCCTTCAGGGTTTTTTTGTGGTTTCAGAAAAATATAAGTTATATAGACCAACGTATCGGATATAAAAGAACGAATTTTTTCGTATAGTAACTGCTCTTTAAATAGTTAGGCGTTAACTTCGGCTGCGGGCTCAGGCCCGGCAAATGATTGCAGAACTCGGTGTTCCCGGTGACGCCTGACGAGCGTTTATGCGGTCAACAGTTGCTTGTTGCAAACAGGTGATTCTCTCGGCACGGCAAACCGTGATAAACTGCCGGCTTTTAATTTTCAGTGCTTCTGCGGCGGCGTGCCGCTGAGAGATTTTGAGCTTTAAATTCATCCATAGTCCGAACCTGATTTTGAGGATTCTCCATGCAAGTGTCTGTTGAAACGACTTCCAGCATCGAACGTCACATGACGATTGGTGTGCCCGCCCAGGAAATTGACCAGGCGGTTCAGAAGCGCCTGCAGGAAACTGCGCGCACCGTACGCCTGAATGGTTTTCGCCCGGGCAAAGTGCCTATGAGCGTGGTAAAGCGTCGTTTCGGTGGCAGCGTACGTCAGGAAATTGTTGGCGAAATTATGCGCGACAATTATGTTAAGGCGTTGCAGGAGCAGGATCTCAATCCCGCTGGCTGGCCGCGCTTCGAACCCAAGACGATGGAAGAAGGCAAAGACCTCGAGTTTGTGGCCATCTTCGAAGTGCTGCCAGAAATCGAGCTGGGAGACCTGTCTGCGGTTACCATCGAGAAGCCCCAGGCTGATGTAACCGACGCAGACATCGACACCATGATTGACAACCTGCGCACCCAGCAGGCCACCATGAAGTCGGTCAAGCGCAAGGCCAAGAACAAAGACATAGCCGTTATTGATTTTAAAGGCACCATCGACGGTGAAGAGTTCGAAGGCGGCGCGGCTGAAAAGCATCGCTTGACCCTCGGCTCTGGCCAGATGATTCCAGGCTTCGAGAAAGCCATCGTGGGCAGTAAGGCCGGCGAGGAATTGGAAATTGACGTGACTTTCCCCGAGGACTACCACAACGAAGAGTTGAAAGGTAAGCCGGTCAAATTCCAAGTCATGATTCACGAAGTGGAAGAGCCGCAACTGCCAGAACTGGATGCCGAGTTCTTCAAGAAGTTCGGCATTGAGGCTGAAGACGAAGCTGCGTTCCGCGTAGAAGTGAAAAAGAACATGGAGCGTGAGCTCAAGCAGGCGATTTCCAATAAGGTCAAAAATGACGTTGTTGACGCGCTGCTGAACAGCACAGAGCTAGACGTTCCGACATCCTTGGTTGATCAGGAAATTGACCGTCTGCGTCAGGACGCGGTTAAGCGCTTCGGTGGCCAGATGGATTTCCAGCAACTGCCTAAAGAAATCTTCGAAGAGCAGGCCACGCGTCGCGTGAAGACCGGGCTGTTATTCCAGGAAGTGGTCAAGAAGAATGAATTGACTGCCGATGCGGAAAAAGTAGAAGAAAAGATCCAGGAAATTGCGTCTACGTATGAACAACCTGAGGAAGTGATTGCACACTTCAATAGCAGCCCGGAGGAGAAGTCCCAGATAGAATCTACCGTTCTGGAAGATGCAGTGGTTGAATATGTGCTGGGTCAGGCCCAAGTAACTGAAAAGGCCATGAAGTACGAAGAGGCCATTCAGGCGGGTCAAACCCAGCGTTGATAGTTGACCGGTTGCAAACGTTAGCAGTCGGCACAAACAATCATTGCAAGCAGCCGGCATGCCCGGCTGCTCTTTCTAAGACAGCCCATGCCCATTGTTCATAAGGAGTTCAGGCGCATCATGATGCAAAAACCAATTGATGGTTCCGCAATGTCACCCAGTGCCGCCCTGGTGCCGATGGTTATTGAGCAAACGGCGCGCGGCGAGCGCTCGTTTGATATTTATTCCCGCCTGTTGAAAGAGCGGGTCATATTTATGGTAGGCCCGGTGGAAGATCACATGGCTAACCTGGTGGTGGCGCAGTTGCTGTTTCTGGAATCAGAAAATCCGGACAAAGACATCCATCTATATATTAATAGTCCGGGCGGTTCGGTAAGTGCTGGTATGTCGATTTACGACACCATGCAGTTTATTAAACCCGATGTCGCGACTTTGTGCGTGGGCCAAGCGGCCAGCATGGGTGCATTCTTGTTGGCGGGCGGCGCTGCGGGCAAGCGTGCCTGCCTGCCCAACTCGAGGGTGATGATTCATCAGCCGCTGGGTGGCTATCAGGGCCAGGCAACGGATATCGAGATTCACACCCGTGAGATTCTCAAGATTCGCCACACCCTGAATTCCATTCTGGCGCACCATACCGGCCAGGATTTGGAAACCATTTCACGCGATACCGATCGTGACAATTTTATGGATCCGACCCAGGCTAAGGCCTATGGTCTGATCGATTCAGTACTTGATAAGCGCGTACCGAATAAATAATACTTGGGTAACACGCTCCATCCGTGGCCGGCGTGGCGTTCCGTTTTAACCGGCGCCGGCAAACAGAGATCAGAGGTATTTCAATGGCAGACGAAAGAAACGGCAGAGGTGACGATAGCAGCAAGTTGCTGTACTGCTCGTTTTGTGGAAAGAGCCAGCACGAAGTCCGGAAGCTCATAGCAGGGCCTTCGGTGTTTGTCTGCGACGAATGCGTTGACCTTTGCAACGACATTATCCGTGAAGAAATTCAGGAAAATGCTCAGGAGGAGGCCAGCGATCGTCTGCCGACACCGGCCGAGATCCGTGAAACACTGAACGAGTACGTGATCGGCCAGGATCGGGCTAAAGTGGTGCTGGCAGTTGCCGTATACAACCACTACAAGCGTTTGCGCTACGGTGAGGGTAAGGCCGAAGTCGAGCTGGGTAAAAGCAACATCCTGCTGATTGGCCCTACTGGTAGCGGCAAGACACTACTGGCTGAAACTTTGGCGCGGGTGCTGAATGTACCCTTTACCATTGCCGACGCTACCACCCTGACCGAAGCCGGTTATGTGGGCGAGGACGTTGAAAACATCATTCAGAAGTTGCTGCAGAAATGCGATTATGATGTCGAGAAAGCCCAGCGGGGCATTGTTTACATTGACGAAATCGACAAGATTTCTCGCAAGTCTGACAACCCCTCCATCACACGGGATGTGTCTGGTGAAGGCGTGCAGCAGGCGCTGTTGAAGTTGATTGAAGGCACCGTGGCTTCGGTACCACCCCAAGGCGGCCGCAAGCATCCGCAGCAGGAGTTCCTGCAGGTGAACACAAGCAATATTCTGTTTATTTGCGGTGGTGCGTTTGCGGGTTTGGATAAGGTGATACAGCAACGTTCTGCGCGTTCGTCCATCGGCTTTTCTGCAGAGGTGGCGAGTAAGGACAACATCAAATCCGCCGGCGAGATCATCAAAGATGTTCAAACCGAAGATCTGGTGAAGTTTGGCTTGATTCCGGAGTTTGTCGGCCGCTTGCCGGTTGTGGCAACCCTGACCGAGCTGGACGAGGACGCCCTGGTTCAGATCTTGACCGAGCCCAAGAACGCTTTGACCAAGCAGTACCAGAAGCTGTTCGAAATGGAAGGTGTAGAACTGGATTTCCGTGAGGAAGCCCTGCGCGCCGTGGCTCGTAAAGCGAAAGAACGCAATACAGGTGCCCGTGGTTTGCGCTCGATTATGGAAGCAACGCTGCTAGACACCATGTATCAGATCCCGTCGGAACAGGATGTGTGCAAGGTGGTGGTTGATGAAAGCGTGATCAGCGGTGATTCTGAACCGTTCAAGATTTACGCCAACAACGACCTGGCCAAAGTTGCGCCGGACGATTGATTCGCTAAATCCGCGTATTGACTGAAAAAGGGGCTGATTAGCCCCTTTTTTTATGTCGCAGATGCCCCAATGATTGATGTTACGTTTATTAAAACTCTTTATTGATACCTTTAATGATACCCCGTCAGAGGATTCCCTATGACCCGGATACCCGAAGAAACCGTGAAAGTTTACCCATTGCTTCCGTTACGCGATGTGGTGGTGTTTCCGCACATGGTTGTGCCCCTGTTTGTGGGCCGAGAGAAGTCTATCCAGGCGCTGGAAGCGGCGATGGAACGCGGCAAGGAAATTCTGTTGGTCGCCCAGCGTGATGCGGCCACAGACGACCCCGGCGTGAGCGATGTTTTCAACATTGGCACCCTCGCCACCATCCTGCAGATGCTGCGGCTGCCAGACGGCACCGTGAAAGTGCTGGTAGAGGGCAACGAACGTACCGCGCTGGAACAGATTGAAGATGGCGACTACCTGATAGCACACGCCCGCATTCTGCGCGAAGAACCCTTGCCGGAGCGCGAAGAAGAAGTGCTCAGCAAGACCTTGATGGAAGAGTTCGAGAAGTTTGTGAAGCTCTCAAAAAAGGTGCCGGCCGAGGTCTCTGGTGCGCTCAATGGGATTACCGGCGTAGAGCGCCTGGTGGATACCATTGCTGCCCATCTGGACTTGCAGATTCCGCAAAAGCAGGAGCTGCTTGAAGCGCTTGATACCCGTGAGCGAATTGAACTGCTGCTGGGCAAGCTGGACGGTGAAATTGACCTGATTGAAGTGGAAAAGCGCATCCGTGGCCGGGTCAAAAAGCAGATGGAGCGCAGCCAGCGCGAGTATTACCTGAACGAACAGATGAAGGCCATCCAGAAAGAAATGGGCCAGATGGGTGATGGTAATAACGATTTCGAGGAATTGGAACAGAAACTGGAAGATGCCGGTCTGCCGGAAGAAGCCCGCAAAAAAACGGAAAGTGAGCTGAACAAACTGAAAATGATGTCGCCTATGTCGGCCGAAGCCACAGTGGTTCGTGGCTATATCGACTGGATGCTGGCGGTGCCTTGGAAAAAGCGCAGCCGCGTGCGCCACGATATCGATAGGGCCCGCGAAATACTCGATGAAGATCATTACGGTCTGGACGAGGTAAAAACCCGCATTCTGGAATACCTGGCGGTACAAACCCGGGTGAAGAAGATCAAAGGGCCGGTGTTGTGCCTCGTAGGGCCTCCTGGAGTGGGTAAAACCTCTTTGGGGCAGTCCATTGCCCGTGCCACCAATCGCAAGTACACCCGTATGGCCCTGGGTGGCGTGCGTGACGAAGCCGAAATTCGCGGCCACCGCAAAACGTACATCGGCGCTTTGCCCGGTAAGCTGCTGCAGAAACTGGCCAAAGTCGGGGTGAAAAATCCGCTGTTCCTGTTCGATGAAATCGACAAGATGGGCATGGATCAGCGCGGAGACCCCGGTTCTGCGCTGCTGGAAGTGCTAGATCCGGAACAGAATCACACCTTCAATGATCATTATCTGGAAGTGGATTACGATCTGTCAGATGTGATGTTCGTGTGCACCTCGAATTCGATGAATATGCCGTCGGCGCTGTTGGACCGAATGGAAATTATCCGCATTCCAGGTTACACCGAAGATGAAAAAGTGAATATCGCTCTGCGTTACTTGCTGCCCAAGCAGATAAAGGCCAACGGTCTGCGCGACAAAGAACTGGATCTTCCAGAAGAAACCCTGCGCGACCTGGTGCGTTACTACACCCGCGAGGCTGGCGTACGTGGACTGGAGCGCGAGATTGCCAAGATCTGCCGTAAGGTGGTGCGTGAGCACGTTTCAAGCGGCGATAAGAACCAGGTAGCGATAACACCGGCGATGCTGGAAGACTATTCCGGTGTGCAGAAATTCAAATACGGCCTGGCAGAAGAAAATAACGAAATTGGCCAGGTGACCGGTCTGGCATGGACTCAGGTGGGCGGCGAATTGCTGACCATCGAATGTGCGCTTACGCCGGGTAAAGGTCGGGTGGTGAAAACCGGTTCGTTGGGCGACGTTATGCAGGAGTCTATCCAGACGGCATTAACCGTTGTGCGTAGTCGCGCTAAAGCGCTGGGTATTGCCGACGATTTCCACGAAAAACACGATTTGCACGTGCATGTGCCTGAGGGCGCGACTCCAAAAGACGGCCCCAGCGCCGGTATAGGTATGTGTACAGCATTGGTGTCTGCGTTGACCCGTAACCCGGTGCGCAGTGACGTCGCGATGACCGGTGAAATAACCTTGCGCGGTCGTGTTTTACCCATCGGCGGACTTAAGGAAAAGCTGCTGGCAGCGCACCGGGGAGGTATTAAAACGGTTATAATACCGGATGAAAATGTCAGAGATCTCAAGGAGATACCTGAAAATATCAAAGAGTCTCTGGAAATTCGCCCGGTCAAATGGATTGACGAAGTGCTAGACATTGCGTTGGTGTATGCGCCGGAGGTAATGGCGGGTGATATTGCGGAAAAAACAGCCGCTAAGGTCGGCTGTGACGACGACGCAGAATCGAACGAACGCCCAAATACGCACTAAATCCGACATGAATTGTTGACACACGGAAGAGCCCATTGGTATAACTGTTTCGCCGTGAAGCAGCCTGTACCAAGGGCTCCCGCGTTTTATAAAGCTATTCCAACTACCGGTTTACCGCTCCGACTAACGGATTGTTGCCGCAGGGAATAAAAATAATTGCCGAATGGAATTCTGCAAACGTATGTGCAATAGTCTCTGCGTTTGAGATCCATCGACCTATAACATCTTCAACCTGAAATCGAAGGGGTTTAGTGTGAACAAGTCCGAACTTATTGATGCAATTGCAGAGTCCGCTGATATTTCCAAAGCCGCCGCTGGCCGCGCTCTGGATGCCATGACCACCTCCATTACCAGTGCCCTGAAAAAGGACGACCAGGTAACGTTGATTGGTTTTGGTACTTTCTCCGTGAAAGAACGAGCTGCCCGTACTGGCCGTAACCCGCAGACAGGCGCCGAGATTCAGATTAAGGCCTCTAAAGTACCTGGTTTCAAAGCAGGTAAGGCCCTGAAAGACGCCGTTAAGTAACGGGTTTTTCGACGGCAGCTCCGCGTTTTGGAGCTGCGCCAGAAATATTAAAGGCGCATTCCACACTGAATGCGCCTTTTTACGTTAACAACGCGAGATCTACGTTAACAGCGCCAGAATTGCGTTGATGACGATAAAAAATTCGCCGGCATTCGCTGGCACAGTACGACCTTGAACAGGGATTCGGGAGACACATGCTTCAAGATATGCGGGAAAACGCCCAGGGCACCATTGCCAAGATCATTATCGGCTTGCTGATTTTGTCGCTTTCCGTTTGGGGAATGGACGCCATTATTGGCGGCTTCAGCGGCGAACCGGAAGTGGCTACGGTGAATGGCCAAGACATTACCGAGCGCGAATTTTTACGGGTGGTGCAGCTGGAAAGTCAGAACCGTCTGTCGCGTATGGAACGGCCGGATCCTTCTCTGTTGAACGAAGATCAGATTCGAGTCGACGTACTGCAGGCACTGATCGAAGAGCAGGTGCTGGCGCAGGACGCAGACCGGCAGGGCCTGGCGTTGTCTGACGCCGATATTGATGCTCTGATCACGCAGATGCCCCAGTTTCAGGTAGACGGCCAGTTCAATCGCGATCAGTTTGTTGCCACCGTCCGCAATGTGGGTATGGGTGTTGGCGAATTCCGCGATGCCATACGCAAGCAAACCGTGGTGAACCAGATTCGCGCCGGTATCGTCGCCAGCGGCGTTGTCACCAGCAATAGCATTACGCGGCTGATGCAGATTCAAAATCAGACCCGTGATTTTCGCCTGCTGAGCATTTCTGCCAGCGCCGTGGCTGATAAGGTAAACGTCAGCGCCGATGACATACAGACGTTTTACGACAGCAACCCAAACTTATTTCAGCAGCCCGAGCAAGTCGATGTCAGCTATGTTGTGTTATCGCTGGACGCGCTGGCTGACGCCATCGTCATCAGTGACGAAGAGCTTCTGACTTATTATCAAAGCCGCGAAGCCGATCTGGCTCGCGAAGAGCGCCGGGCGGCGCATATCCTGATTGAAGACACCGCCGATGCGGAAACCGTTGTTGAGAGTATCCAGCAGCGCCTGGCTGACGGTGAAGACTTCGCAGCGCTGGCGCAGGAACTGTCGATTGATACGGTTTCTGGCGAGCAGGGCGGCGATCTGGGCTTTGCCGGCCGCGGGGTTTACGACCCAGCCTTCGATGAAGCCCTGTTCAGCCTTGAACCTGGCGCTGTTTCAGGCCCGGTGCGCACCAGTTTTGGTGTACACCTGATCAAATTAAACGACGTTCGCCGTTCAGACGTGCCCGCCCTGGCCGACGTTGCCGCGCAGTTGCGTAACGATCTGTCCCGCGAGCAAGCGCGTGAAGCTTATGCCCAGGCACGTACAACACTGGCGGACTCGGCTTACGCGGCCGACAATCTGGAAGGGCCAGCGAAAGACCTGAATCTTGAGCTTCGCCAGGCTGACAACATTACCCGTAGCGGTGGCGCTGAGCCGTTTGATCATGCCGGACTGGTGCGCCAGTTGTTTTCGGAAGACGTATTGAACGGTGGTTATAACACCGAGCTGATTGACGTTGCCGACAATCGCGCGGTGGTCGCCCGAGTGCGGGTTTATCGCGAGGCCGAGGTGCTGCCGCTAGGCGGCGTGGAGGACGCAATTCGCAGTAATCTGGAAGTCGAGCAAACCCGTACCGCGCTGGTGGTCCGTGCCAGCGAAATGGCCGCGCAGTTACAGGCCGGCGAATCGTTACCGGATATCGCCGACGACAGCTGGACGGCTTACAGCGAACAGCCCCGCAGTGCGCCGGAATTAGGCGGTGAGGTCATGCAGACGGTTTACGCGTTGCCGCGCCCACTGGCAGGTAAAGTCAGTTATGGCCACACGATTACCGGTAACAGTGCCGTCGTAATCGCTCTGGATAAGGTTAACGAAGGCGAGGTAAACACCGACAGCACCGAATACGTGCAGTTGCAGGAGTTTCTGGCCTCACTGGACGGCCAGCGCGAATATACGGCCTACCAGCAGTGGCTGCGGAATAACGCCGAGGTGGAGCGCCCGTAGTACAGGTTTGGCACACAGCTAGCGTAAAGCTAGGGAGAATCCAGGGCAGGATGACGCCCAAGGCGAGTAGAAAAGCCCGAACCGGATAGCCGGTTCGGGCTTTTTTGTTTCTAACGTCAACGTTGCTTTAGCGCATGTGCTGTCAGGGCTGCGTCAGTGGCAGGCGGGTCGGGCGCAGGCTTTCTTTTACCTTTTTTAAGTGGCTGAGAAAATCCGGGCCGCGC
Source organism: Marinobacter sp. M1C (assembly GCF_023314135.1). Taxonomy (NCBI): domain Bacteria; kingdom Pseudomonadati; phylum Pseudomonadota; class Gammaproteobacteria; order Pseudomonadales; family Marinobacteraceae; genus Marinobacter; species Marinobacter sp. M1C. Next base: position 2,751,206 of record NZ_CP092289.1, on the reverse strand, counting down.
TTTAACGTCACCCCTGTAGCCAGAATGTCGATGACGGTAAGCTGTATAATACGCGACGACATGGGCATATACACTTCGGTATCTTCCGGCGAAATCACCGGCAACACCACGCTGGACACTGCCGCCAGGGGCGATTGAGGGTTGGTAATGCCAATGACCGTGGCGCCGTTATCGCGGGCAATTTGTGCTATTTCCACGGTTTCCCGGGTGCGCCCGGTGTATGAGATAGCCACAATCACATCGCCCACGTGGGAGCCAGCAGCCACCATTCGTTGAATCAAGGCGTCGTCATAAGTCGTAACAGGTATGTTGAAGCGGAAAAACTTGTGTTGGGCGTCCATCGCCACCGACGCCGAGGCACCCATGCCAAAAAAGCTGATCTGCTTGGCTTGAATCAACGAATCGATGGCTTGCGCCAACGCCTTGGCATCCAGCGTCTGGCGCGCCTTATCCAGGCTTGCCATGGTGCTGAGTATGATCTTGTCGGCAAACTCCGCCACGGTGTCGTCTGGCTCAACGTTCTGGCCGACATAGGGAGTGCCGGTGGCAATGCTTTGTGCCAGGCGAATCTTGAAGTCGGGAAAACCGGTGGCGGAAAACCCGCGGCAAAAACGGTTAACTGTCGGTTCGCTAACGTCAGACGCCCGCGCCAGCGCGGCAATGCTGTAACGGGTTGCGGCGCTGGGGTCGCGCATAATGGCCTCTGCCACCTTGCGCTCAGATTTGTTGAGCTGCTCCAGCCTCTGCTGAATATCCTCAAGCAGATTATCATCCCGGCGGGAATGGGTGAGGGTAGTTGCAGCCATGCCTGAAGCTCCCTGATTACTTTCGTTGATACGGAACGGTTGATACGAAATGTTTGATGCGAAATTTTAAAAATTATACCCTGTTTGACAGATTTTGGGTGTAGTAAAAGTGTCGGAAGTGGGGTTAAATAACTGTATGCGCCGATTTTAGCGGCGATTATTGGATAAAATTACTACAATGACCAAATCAGACCATACTCGCTGCGATTTGATAATTTTTGGCGCCCTGGGCGACCTGGCCAACCGCAAGCTGTTTCCGGCGCTTTACCAGCTTGAACGCGCGGATTTGCTTGCTGAAGGAAGCCGTATTCTGGCACTGGCCCGGAGCGAACACAGCAGCGACGACGTGCGCCAGCAGATTGCCGATAATTTGCGTCAGCGGGTTCCGACTGAAGAATTTCAACAATCGGTTGTAGAGCGTCTGTTAAAGCGGGTGGAATACCGCAGCCTTGACTTTAGCTGCCGCGAGAGTTATCCGGAATTGAACGGTTGGCGCGACAGCGTCAATAACAATCTGATTGTGTACATGGCCACGCCGCCGTCGTTGTACGGGGTGATTGCGCGCAATCTACGAGATTCCGACTGCTGCAGTGAGCACACCCGGGTGGTGGTTGAGAAACCCATTGGCCATGACCTGCAATCGTCGCGGGTCATCAACGATGCCCTGGGCGAGGTATACGCTGAAAGTGAGCTGTTCCGCATTGACCACTATCTGGGTAAGGAGACGGTGCAAAACCTGATTGCTCTGCGTTTCGCCAACAATCTTTTTGCCTCCCAGTGGGATCAGAACCACATTTCCCACGTAGAAATCACCGTGGCAGAAAGCTTGGGTATTGAAGGGCGTTGGGGCTATTTTGACAAGGCCGGGCAACTGCGTGACATGATTCAGAACCACCTGCTGCAACTGCTGTGCCTGATTGCCATGGATCCACCGTCTGATTTGTCGGCGGACAGCATTCGCGATGAGAAAGTGAAAGTGCTGAAAGCTTTGCGCAAAATTACGCCCGCCATGATGGAACATTACGCGGTGCGCGGGCAGTACACCGCAGGTTCCAGCGAGGGCAAGGCGGTGCCGGGATACCTTGATGAAAAAGGTGCGGATAAATCCAGTGATACGGAAACCTTTGTCGCGCTGAAAGTGGAAATCGATAACTGGCGCTGGTCCGGTGTGCCATTTTACATCCGCACCGGTAAACGGCTGCCTGAAAAGTTGTCCCAAATCGTGATTCATTTCAAACCGGCACCGCATTATATATTTGACCCGGACCAGAAGCATCTGGCCAACAATAAGTTGATTATCCGCCTGCAGCCAGACGAAGGCATGGCGCTGAAAATACTCACCAAAGACCAAGGCCTGGATAAAGGCATGCGCCTGCGCCAGGGGCCGCTGGATCTAACCTTCGCCGAAACCTTTGCCAAGGTTCGCATCCCCGAAGCCTATGAACGGCTGCTGTGGGAAGTCATGAAAGGCCACCAGTACCTGTTTGTGCGCCGTGACGAAGTTGAACACGCCTGGCGCTGGGTAGACCAGATCATCACCAATTGGCAAGACAGCGGCGAGCCACCCAAACGTTACGCCGCAGGTGGTTGGGGGCCGGTGGCCTCGGTGGCTTTAATAACCCGTGACGGACGAAGCTGGTATGAAGATGTCTAAGCCCCTATTGCCCAGCGGCGTATTTTGGCACCCGGCTGCGACTCCGGCAGACCTTGCCCTGAAATTGGCAGAGCAGATTGCATTGATTCTGCGCCAACGTCTTGACGCAGCGCCGCGGGCTAGCTTGGCGTTGTCTGGCGGCAGTACACCGATTTTGCTGTTTAGGGCTTTGGCCCAGCAAGTGCTGGACTGGCAGCGGATAGATATTGTGCAGGTAGATGAGCGCTGGGTAGCGCCATCGCACCCAGACAGCAACAGCGCCCAGATACGCGAGCATCTGTTGCAGGGAAGGGCTGCAGTGGCACGTTTTTATCCACTGTACGAAAAGGTCGCAAGCCCTTCAGCCGGCCTGGGTGCCGTTTGCCAACGGCTTGAATCTCTTAGCTGGCCGCTGGACGTGGTGGTGTTGGGTATGGGCAACGACGGCCATACCGCATCGTTATTTCCTGATGCGCCGGAACTGGTCGCTGCCATGGCGGAGCACAGCGGCAGCAAGTTGGCTGCGATAACACCACCCCAACATGCCCAGGCGCGAATCACTCTGACCCGAAGCGCCATTGCTGGCGCCCGTCATTGTATTCTGCACATTCAGGGCGACGACAAGCTGGCCACTCTGACAAAGGCGTTGGCCGAACCTGATAACTGGGCGCACATGCCAATCCGCGCGTTTCTGCGGTCGGGTTTGCACATTTTTTGGAGCCCCGCAAAGTGACCTTATTGATGAATGCCGAAGCACAAGCACAAGCACAAGCACAAGCACAGCGCCAACGGTTAGACGACATCATCAGCCTGTCGCCGCTGCTGCCGGTGATCACCATTAATCACCCAGACACCGCGGTGCCTCTTTGCGAGGCGTTGATGCAGGGTGGTCTTAAGGTGTTCGAGATCACTCTGCGCAGTGACTACGGTCTGGATGCGATTCGTGCTCTGCGCAAGGCATTGCCCGATGCCGTGATAGGCGCGGGTACGGTGTTAACGGTAGAGCAGTATAAGCAGGCAGAGGCAGCGGGTGCGCAGTTTGTCGTAACACCGGGAATCACACAGTCGTTGCTGGAATACGGGTTGCAAGCGCAGGCGCCGCTGCTGCCGGGCATTGCTACGGCGTCAGAATTAATGAGTGGTTACCAGTTGGGTTACCGCCGTTTCAAGTTCTTTCCAGCAGAAGTGGCCGGCGGCACGGCGGGCTTGCGGGCATTAAGCGGACCGTTTGCCGGGGTTCGGTTTTGCCCCACCGGCGGTATTCGCCAAAACACCGCAGCGGGTTACCTGGCTTTAGACAACGTGATGACCGTGGGCGGAACCTGGCTGACGCCGGAAGACGCAGTGGCGAGCGGAGACTGGGCGGGAATCCGCGAGCTGGCCAGGGCAAGTCTGGCGGAACTGAACGCGTCAATAGGTTCCGCTGAGGCTTAAGGTTGACACGAGAAGGCAATGAACAGCCAATAAAAAACGCCAGCAAGCTGGCGTTTTTTATTGGCTGAATAACCTGCGGTTTAGTGCAGATGTTCACCTACACGTAGGATTTGCATGGAGTTGGTGCCGCCCTGGGCATTGGTAAAACTGCCTTTGGTGATGATAACCAGATCGCCGTCTTTCACCACGCCTTGTTTTACCAGCTGCTCAACCGCCTGGGTGTTGGTGTCTTCGGCCGCAAAGTTTGCAGCATCAAAGGGTACGGTTTGCACGCCGCGGTACATCACTACCCGGTGCTGGGTGGTGTGATGGCGTGAAAACGCGTAAATCGGCAGGCTGGACTTGATGCGAGACATCAGTCGCGGGGTTGCACCTGTTTCGGTCAGGCAGATGATAGCGGCTATGCCGTTCAGGTGATTGGCTGCGTACATGGTAGACAACGCAATGGCTTCATCCACCCGTCCCATGGACTCGTGCATCCGATGTTTGGACTGATGCATGGAGGGGTGTTTCTCCGCACCAATACAAATTCTTACCATGGCGCTTACCGCTTCCACCGGATAATCACCAACAGCGGTTTCTGCTGACAGCATCACTGCGTCTGTGTAATCCATCACCGCGTTAGCCACATCCGACACTTCGGCGCGGGTGGGCATGGGGTTGGTGATCATCGATTCCATCATCTGGGTGGCCGTAATCACCGCGCGGTTGAGAATTCGAGCGCGCTGAATAATGTGCTTTTGTACACCGACCAGTTCGGCATCGCCGATTTCCACAGCCAGGTCGCCGCGGGCAACCATGACCACGTCAGACGCTTCGATGACCGCATCCAGAGCGGCGTCATCGTGGGCCAGCTCGGCGCGTTCAATTTTTGCGACCAGGCCCGCTTCAGAGCCGGCCTCTTTCAGCAAACGACGGGCTGTGTGCATGTCTTCGGCGTTGCGAACGAAAGAAACGGCCACATAATCCGCGCCCAATTTGGCGGCAGTAACAATGTCTTGCTTGTCTTTCTCGGTCAGCGCTTCAGCCGACAGGCCACCACCGCGCTTGTTCAGGCCTTTGTTGTTAGACAAGGGTCCACCGATCAAAACCGTGGAGGTGATGCTGTGATTGTCTACCGCGTCTATCTGCATTTCGATGCGGCCGTCGTCCAGCACCAGAATGTCGCCAGGTTTTACATCGCGGATCAGCTGTTCGTAATCGATGCCTACGCAATCGGAGGTGCCACCTTCTTTGTCCATGGTGGCATCCAGCACAAAGGTTTGGCCGGCGGTCAGGGTGACCTTATTGTCGCGAAAGCGGGCAATGCGCAATTTTGGCCCTTGCAGGTCGGCCATAATAGCGACAAAACGGCCCTGTGCCTTGGCGGTGTCGCGTACCAGGCGCGCGCGCTTTTCGTGATCTTCCGCCGTGCCGTGGGAAAAATTCAGACGGGTAACGTCGACACCCGCAGCAATAATAGCGCCCAAAGATTCGGGGCTGTCGGTAGCGGGACCAAGGGTGGCAACAATCTTTGTACGCCGGAGCATAGTGGGTGTCCTTTCAGAGTGTGAAGGTGTTTCGCTTACGCGGTTTGGCTGGTTGTCGGCTTGTGCCTTCATTGGCTGGCTTTTATAAGTGCAGCCGCATTATCCAGCATTCGGTTCGAGAAACCCCACTCATTGTCATACCAGGCCATGACTTTTACATGACGCCCGATCACGCGCGTGTGGTTGGCGTCAAAAATACTCGAACGAGCGTCGTGGTTAAAGTCAACGCTAACCAGTTTTTCCTGGTTATATCCCAGTACGCTATTTTTGTCAGCTGCGGCTTTTACCGCGGCGTTAACTTCCTCTACGGAGGTGTCGCGGCTTGCAATAAAGCCAAAGTCGACCAGCGATACGTTAATAGTGGGTACACGAACCGCCAGGCCGTCCAGCTTGCCGTTCAGTGCCGGAATGATTTTACCAATCGCGGCAGCGGCACCGGTTTTGGTGGGGATCATCGACTGGGTGGCCGAGCGCGCGCGGTACAGGTCTGAATGGTACACATCGCTCAAATGCTGGTCGTTGGTATAGGAGTGAATGGTGGTCATCAATCCGCTTTCAATTCCGACCGCATTGTTTAAAGCTTCGGCGATCGGTGCGAGGCAGTTCGTGGTGCAGGAGGCGTTGGAAATAATGTGATGGTCGGCGTTCAGAATCTGGTCGTTTACACCGAAAACCACCATGGCGTCTGCGTCTGGGCTGGGCGCAGAGATAATTACTTTGCGGGCACCCGCCTGTAAATGGGCCGCGGCTTTTTCACGTGTTGTGAACAGGCCCGTGCATTCCAGCACCACGTCTACGCCCAGATCTTTCCACGGCAGGTCGGCTGGGTTGCGGATTGCGCTGATGGCAATGCGGTCGCCGTTCACGCTGAGGGAATCGGCATCGTGGCTTACGTCGGCAGAAAAACGCCCGTGAACACTGTCATACTTGAGCAGGTGAGCGTTGGTTTCGGCATCGCCCAGGTCATTAATAGCGACCACCTGCATCTGCTCGCGATAATTGTTCTCATAAAGGGCGCGAAGCGTGTTGCGGCCAATGCGGCCAAACCCGTTAATTGCGATTCGGATGGTCATACTCTTACTCCTGAATGGATATTTTTTATTCGGAAATACATTTGATGTAGTAAATGTATCAACAAAACGCAAAAAAATGAACACTAAACCCGTAAAATGTAAGAAATCGAACGTAAAACTACGTTCATAACCAAAATAATCAAACAAACCTGCTGCCCGTGGAGCTTGCCATGAACTCAACCGTTGATCGCGTAACCCAAAGAATTATTGAGCGCAGCCGAGCGTCACGTCTGGATTATCTTGCCCGTATGCAGGCGTTGAAGAACAGTTCGCCCCAGCGCGGCACTTGTCTTGCGGTAATCTGGCCCATGGTTTTGCCGCTTGTGAGTAGGGCGATAAAGACACCCTGAAGCTGATGAACCGGGCCAATGTGGCGATTGTGTCTGCGTACAACGATATGCTGTCGGCGCACCAACCTTACGCGTCCTTCCCCGATGTTATTCGTAAGGCTGCCCATGGCATGGGGTCTGTGGCCCAGTTCGCGGATGGTACACCGGGCATGTGTGATGGCGTTACCCAGGGCCAGCCAGGTATGGAGCTTAGCCTGTTTTCGCGGGACACCATCGCCATGAGCACGGCGGTTTCGCTCAGCCACAACATGTTCGATGCAACACTGCTGTTGGGTATTTGCGACAAGATTGTTCCGGGCCTGTTGATAGGCGCGCTCAGCTTTGGTTACTTGCCGACGATTCTGGTACCGGCGGGCCCCATGCCGTCTGGGCTGCCAAATAAAGAGAAACAACGCATTCGCCAACTGCACGCCGAGGGCAAAATTGGTAAAGAGGAACTGCTGGAAGCCGAAAGCCAGTCTTACCACAGCCCCGGCACCTGCACGTTTTACGGCACTGCGAACAGCAACCAGTTGTTGGTTGAGGTGATGGGGCTGCACCTGCCAGGCAGTGCGTTTGTGCATCCTGACACGCCTTTACGGGAGCAGCTTACCTGTGCCGCGACGGAGCAGGTTATCCGCCTGTCGAAACCCCAGGGCGGTACTTTGGGCTGGGCGACATGGTGGATGAAAAAGCCATTGTGAATGCGCTGGTGGCCTTACTGGTCACCGGCGGGTCAACCAACCACACCTTGCACTGGGTGACCATTGCCCGCGCGGCCGGGGTCATTATTGACTGGAACGACTACGCTGAGCTGTCGTCGGTGGTGCCTTCCATGACTCGCATTTATCCCAATGGCGAAGCGGATATCAATGCCTTCCACGAAGCCGGTGGCACACCTTTTTTGATTCGCGAACTGCTCAGCCACGGCTATTTGCACAACGATGTACAAACCGTGGTGGGTTTTGGTCTTGAGCGGTACACCCAGGGGCCTGTCTTGAACAACGACGGACTGACCTGGCAGCCGGCGCCGGCAAAGAGCCTTTATCCGGGCGTGCTAAGCAGTGCTGCCGAGCCGTTCGCCTCAGACGGCGGCATGAAGGTGCTTGATGGCAACCCGGGCCGCGGAGTTATAAAAGTGTCTGCGGTGGCACCCCAGCACCACAAAGTGCAGGCGCCAGCGGTGGTTTTCAACGAGCAGAATGATCTGAAAGCCGCCTTTGATGCGGGTGAGCTGAATCGGGATTGCGTGGTGGTTGTGCGTTTTCAGGGGCCGAAAGCCAATGGCATGCCGGAGTTGCACAAGCTGACGCCCTACCTGGGCGTTCTGCAGGACCGCGGCTTTCAGATAGCGCTGGTGACCGATGGGCGTATGTCTGGCGCCTCGGGCAAAGTGCCAGCCGCCATACACGTTTATCCGGAAGCACTTGACGGTGGTGCCTTGGCCAAAGTGCGCGACGGTGACCTGATATCCCTGAACGCAGATACCGGTTCGCTGGAGCTGTTGTTAGATGAACAGGTTCTTGCCAGTCGCGAACCGGTAAAACCCAACCTGGCGGCATCCCATTACGGTCATGGCCGTGAACTGTTTGGTTGGATGCGCCGCAGCGCCAGCAATCCGGAGCAGGGGGCCAGTGTGTTCTGGAATTATGACAATTAAGCCGACACATAGGGCCGCGGTTATGTTTGTTTTCGTACAAAACTATTAAAATCGCGTTATTAGTAAGTTCGCTAACGAATTTAATTAATTTTTTTTATTCTTCGATAAGTGCTTATAGAACAATATTTTAATGCAATTTTATGGGCAGTTAGCGCGTCTAAAGTCACGCAAAGCGAAAATAACTTCGACCAAAACCTTTCCATTTTGTTATTCGAGAGTTAGATTTGTTGTGTTCCGAATATTATGATTAAAAACGAAATAAAAATATTCGTTCACGAATTGGGTTGTCGTACCAAAAAGTAAGCGCCGCGGGCGCTGCGACGGTACAGCAGTCTGAGATCTGGCACTAATAACAACAGGAAGCTGACATGATCGAACATAACGCATTTGCGAAAACTCCCAGCCGTCGTCCATTGCGCAAGGCGCCCTTGGCGGCTGCGCTGTCACTTATGGCAGCAGGGATGGCTTCACCGGCAATGGCGGAAGTCGCATTTGAATCAGATAATGGTTGGAAAGTGGGCGTTAATGGCCATTTACCAATTTTTGCGGTTTTTGGCGATTACGACAAAAGAGCAGGTGGTGATTTCTTGGATGGGGAAGACTCATTTTCCATCACCACTGGTTTTAATCCGGCAACATTGCAAACCAATATTTATGCACCGATGCAAAACGGTCTTCAGGTATCTGGTCATTTTCAGATGAATGCCAGCATTGCGCCGGGCGATGCGGATGAAGAGTTCCGTAGCCGGGTATCTGAAATTGCCGTGGCCGGTGATTTTGGTACCGTCAATATCGGTAAAGGTTTCGGTATCTTTGGGACGCCTGCGATTGGCGACAGTGGCAGTGGGATGGGCGTTGGTTTGATCGGCGCTGGCCCTGATCAAGTAGCCGCTACGGCGGGGCGTATCGGCAATGGCTATTTCTATGCTGACTTCCAGCCACGTGTGATGTATACCTCTAATAATCTTGGTGGTTTGCAGTTCAAGGTTGGCGTGTTTAGCCCATCGAAGGTCGACTCCACCACCGCCGGTGGTGCAAATGCTGAATATGACACGCCCCGCATCGAAGCCAACGTCGTGTACTCGGCGGATAACTTCTCGCTTTGGTCCAGCGGTTTCAGTCAAGACGTAGGCTCCAAAACGGGCACTAACCAATACACTATGTCTGGTATCGACTTTGGTGGCTCCGTTTCCTTAGGTGACCTGGCTGTCCGTGGTAACTACTCAATGACCTCAGGCACCGGCAACGGAGTGTTCGCAGCGCGTTTTGATCCAAACGAAGAAGACGCAAACCAGTGGTATGTTGAAACCACCTATCAAATTAATCGCACCACCTTGGGTGCTAGCTACGGTGAAGGCGAAGATGACTTCGAGGAGCTGAATGGCGCCGGTGCGGGTGATTCAGACCTGACTATGTTGTTCGCCCGTTATGCGGCTACGGATAACTTTACCTTGTTGGCCGAGTACCAGATCTATGGCACCGGTGACGGCGATGGCGAATACAACGCCATCATCTTCGGCTCACAGCTAACGTTCTAATGCTGATGGTTTGAAGATTGAAGGGTTCTGCTATCAGAACCCTTCAATGACATGGAAAAAGACTGAGTGGGGTTCTCAGTCTTTTTTTTTGCCTGATTTTTTATCTGAATTTCAGGCAAAAAAACTCCGGACGGAATAATCCGGCCGGAGAAAAGTGCCTGAGAGAGTATCAGGCGCTGTGGTGGAGAAAGTTGACTGCTTTAAGCGGTTGCTCTGTCTTTCAGGAAGCTGTCTAGCGCTTCGACTTCGCTGTCTGAGGCGTAGAGCCCTTGCTTGGTGCGGCGCCATAGGATGTCTTCGGAGGTCACGGCCCATTCGTTTTTGATCAGATGCTCTACTTCTTTCTCATAGAGCGTGCCCACGAAGTGCTTGCCAAGATCGTCTACGTTAGCGCAGTTGTTCAGAATATCCCGCGACGTTGTGCCGTAGGTGCGCACGTAACGGCTGACCAATTTTTCCGGCAACCAGGGATAGGCCTCATTGAACGACGCGGCCAGATTAATCTGGTTATCAAAGTCGCCACCCGGAAGCACGGCCGTTTTTGTCCAATGGCCCCGGGTGTTTTTGAAGAAGTGGCAAATTTTATCGGTGGCCGCTTCCGCCAGTTTGCGATACGTGGTGATTTTGCCACCAAACACCGAAATCAACGGCGCTTTGTTTTTCTCTTCGCTGACTTCAAAGGTGTAGTCGCGGGAGGCTTTCTGTGCGTTCTCTTCTTCACCGTCCATCAGCGGGCGCACGCCCGAATAGGACCAGACCACGTCAGACGGTTCCAGCTGTCGCTTGAAGTACGAGTTCACAATTTTCAGCAAATAGATGATTTCTTCTGGCGAAATTTTGGCTTCCTTCGGATTGCCCTCGTATTCAACGTCGGTGGTGCCAATCAGCGAAAAGTTATCTTCGTAAGGAATAACGAACACAATGCGATCGTCTTCATTTTGAAGAATATAGGCTTCTTCTTCCTGGTTCAGGCGGGGCACAACAATGTGGCTGCCTTTTACCATGCGGATCATCTTCGGCGCCGGCATCGACAAGCTTTCGCCAAACAGTGAACTTACCCAAGGGCCCGAAGCGTTCACAATGCACTTGGCAGAAACTATCTGATCTGCGTTTGTGTCGGTGTCGCGAAGGGTGATTTGCCATTCTTCGTGACCGCGTTCTGCGTGTACGCACTTGGTGCGAGTCAAAATGGTGGCACCGGACTGCTGGGCTTTTTTAGCGTTCAGTATCACCAGTCGTGCGTCGTCTACCCAGCCATCGGAATATTCAAAGCCGCGTGTAATATCCGGTTTCAACGGACCGGACTCATCAAAACGAATGGACTTGGAGCCGGGCAAAATTTCCCGCTTGGCCAAATGGTCATAAAGAAACAAGCCTGCGCGGATCATCCACGCCGGGCGTAAGTGCGACCGATGTGGCAAACGAAAGCGCATGGGCCACATAATGTGAGGAGAATTGCGCAAAAGAGACTCGCGCTCGGCCAGTGCTTTTTGCACCAGGCGAAATTCATAGTGTTCCAAGTAACGCAGTCCGCCGTGAATAAGCTTGCTGCTGCTGGATGACGTCGCCGAAGCCAAATCATTCATTTCGCAAAGCAGTACTTTCAAGCCTCGGCCGGCAGCGTCCATTGCGATGCCTGTACCATTTACGCCGCCGCCAACTACAACGACGTCATAACGTTGGTGATCTACAGTCATTGTCGGTCATCTCCTGATGCCATTGGAAAAGACGCTTTCTTGTTATGCGCACTTTTCAGAGTTCATACGCGCTGAAAACCGTATTATGCGAAAGGTAGATATATTCGTAAAGGAAAAAATAGAAAAAAAGCGAAAATAAAAGAAGATATGGAGCATCAAACCGATTCTTCGCCCAAAAATCAGACTAAATGAAGAATAACATCGTGTTCGATGAGCAGTCGCGAGATTTCCGGGGGTGGTGGCTGGTCAGTGAATACGTGATCGGCTTGGGTGATGTTGCCTAACCGAACCATGGCGTTGCGGCCAAACTTGGAGTGATCCGCTGCTAGTAAAATTTGACCGGAATTGGCAATGATTGCCTGGGCGACTCGCACTTCGCGGTAATCAAAATCCAGTAGCGAGCCGTCGTTGTGAATGCCGCTGATGCCGATAATGCCAAAATCCATTTTGAACTGATTGATAAAATCCCGCGTGGCTTCGCCTACGATGCCACCATCGCGACTGCGTACTTCGCCACCGGCGATAATAACGTGGAAGTCGTCCTTGGCGGATAGAATAGAGGCTACGTGCAAATTGTTGGTTACAATCTGTAAGTTGTTCTTTTCAAGCAAGGCTTTAGCAATGGTTTCGGTAGTGGTGCCAATGTTGATGAATATTGAGGAATTATCGGGAATCAGCTTGACCATGGCTTCGGCGATGCGCTCTTTGGCCTCCAGGTCCATAATCTTGCGGGCCTGATAATCGGTGTTGACGGTGCTTGAGTCTATGCCCGCACCGCCGTGATGGCGCCTTAGTTTTTTATGTTTGGCTAGCTCGTTCAAGTCCCGGCGAATGGTTTGCGGCGTTACTTTGAACTGGTCTACGAGCTGTTCGGTGGTTACAAAACCGTTGTGCTGGATCAGTTCCATAATCAAATCCTGTCGGCGCCGCTGTGCCATTCAACATCCTCCACTTGGGGTTCTTTTTATATGACTGTGTGTTTGATTGAAAATACTACGAAAGTTTAGTCGTTTTCGATGTTTTATGCAGCCGTTCGGGCCCAACAGACGTGCGCAGAGTGCGGATACAGGCGAAACTTCTTGGCATTCATGTTCAAAAAAGTAAAAATACGAACAAATAAGAAAACGAGGTCTACAAAAAATGAGTCAATACATACTTTCCATAGATCAGGGAACCACCAGTTCCCGCGCTATTCTTTTTGATTTGCGTGGCAATATTCATGCGGTACGGCAGCAGGAGTTTCCCCAGCATTTTCCTGACAGTGGCTGGGTAGAGCACAAGCCGGCAGACATCTGGTCGACGGTGAAAAGTACCTGCGACGAAGTGATGGCCGAAGAGTTCGGTGCAGATGACGAAGTAATCGCAGTGGGCATTACCAATCAGCGTGAGACCACCATTATATGGGATCGGAAAACCGGCGAGCCGGTTTATAACGCGATTGTCTGGCAGGATCGGCGAACTGCCGCTTACTGCAAAACAATGAAGTCGTCCAGCCATGAACCCGCAGTGCATAGCAAAACCGGACTGTTAATAGACCCTTATTTTTCCGCCACAAAAATCCGTTGGATACTGGAAAATGTTCCAGGCACGCGAGAGCGGGCAGAACGTGGGGAACTGGCTTTTGGAACCGTTGACAGTTTTCTGTTGTGGAAGCTCACCGGGGGGCAGGTACACCGCACCGACGCTACCAACGCCAGTCGCACGTTGCTGTTTAATATTCATACCCAGCAGTGGGATGAAGAGCTACTGAAATTATTTGACATTCCCGCGTCCTTACTGCCCGAAGTGATGGACTCGTCAGACGATTTTGGCAAAATCACGGAAGGCGGTGCGCTAAACGGCGTGTCTGTTTTAGGTGTTGCCGGCGACCAGCAGGCGGCGTTGTTCGGCCAGACCTGTTTCGAGGTCGGTATGGCGAAGAGCACCTACGGCACAGGTTGTTTTCTCATGCTCAATACCGGCGACAAAGCGCTGCAATCCGAGCATCGTTTGCTGACAACGGTCGCCTATCGTTTGAATGGTAAGCCGACCTATGCGATAGAGGGCAGCATCTTTATTGCCGGGGCAACGATTCAGTGGCTGCGTGATGGTTTGCAATTGATTAATAACGCCAGCGAGGCTGAACCACTGGCGCAATGCACGCCGGTAGACCACGGCGTTTATCTGGTGCCGGCGTTTACCGGACTGGGCGCACCTTATTGGGACCCTAACGCCCGCGGCGCCATTTTTGGCCTGACCCGCGACACCGGCATTAAGGAAATTGTGACCGCCGGGTTGCAATCGGTGTGCTATCAGACCAAAGACCTGCAGAAAGCCATGGAGAAAGACGGCATTCGTCCGATTACCCTGCGGGTAGATGGTGGCATGGTTAAAAACAACTGGGTTATGCAGTTTTTGGCCGATATCTTGGGCGCAACTGTTGATCGGCCTTCGTTGGTGGAAACCACTGCTTTGGGCGTAGCTTATTTGGCGGGTTTGAAAGCGGGTGTATACGGTTCGCTGGACGAACTCGCCGAGTTATGGCGCTGTGATCGCCGCTTTGCACCGGTGATGTCGAAAGCAGATCGCGATCGACTGTACGCGGGTTGGATTCAGGCGGTCCATAAGCTTTAGGTGAAGCGGTAATAAACTCGGTATACGCGTTAGCGCACACCAAGTTCCCGCAGGCGCTTATAAAGTGTGTTGCGGCTGATTGATAGCTCTCGCGCTGCGCTGGAAATGTTACCCATGCATTTTTGATAGACCTGCAATGTGTGAGAAAGGGGTTCTGGCGCGGTTTTTTTTAGTCTGCCAAGCGTGGCCTCCAAGCGACTCTCGCCGATGGCGGCGTTAACTGCGTCTGACAGGTTGCCGGTAGCGGTGGGGTCGAGCTGTGCCAAAAAATCTGCGGGCAGATGCCATATCTGGAGATCTTCGCCGTCGGCAATGGCAACAGCGACCCTGACCACATTGACCAGTTGGCGGATATTTCCGGGCCACGGGTGATTGGTCAGTGCTGCCAGAATCCGGGGCGACAGTGCCTCGCTTTGCACTGGGTCGCGGTATTGGCTGTAAATATGTTGCACCAGTTTTTGTTTATCAGTGCGATCACGAAGTGCTGGCAGTTCGACACACAATCCGTTGATGCGATAGTAAAGGTCTGCACGTAATTGGCCCGACTCAACGTGCAAGGCCGGTGCTCGGTTGGTGGCTGTTATCAGCAAAATATCTACCGCAATACTGTCGGTGGCGCCAACCGGTGTTACCACTCGTTCCTGAAGTACCCGCAATAACCTGGATTGTGCCGATAATGGCATTTCGCCAATTTCATCCAGAAACAAAATGCCTTTGTGAGCTTTACGAATGAACCCCAACGAACCTTGCGCCCGTGCTCCGGTAAAGGCGCCGGCTTCGTAGCCGAACAGTTCCGATTCCACCAGCTCCGGCGGAATAGCCGCGCAATTAACGGCAACCAACGCCTGCTCTCTGCGCTGTGTGGCCTGATGCAGGGCTTTAACCAGCACTTCTTTGCCAACCCCGGTTTCCCCGGTAATCAGCACTGGCACGCCGCGCTCCAGCACTTTTAGGCTTTGTTCGGCGCAGCGGCGAACGGTTGCGTCGCCGTATTCAAGGGTTGAAAAGTCGGCGCTGTTCGTCTGTGTCGCCTTGGTTTGTCGTGCTACTACTAGATCATCCTCGGCGGGCGACTTTACGTGGGCAACAGTGGGTCGCTGGACCTTCGCACTCAAACGTACTCGATTTTTAGTGCTGAGCTGCAACGCAGATTGCGGTGGGTGCCCAAGAATGTGATTGCGATGGGTCGTAAACAGGTCGTCCAGCCGAACCCCAACGGTCGTCTTACTTAACAGTTGATCAGCACGCTGATTGCTGGCCACGACACGCCCCAAGTCATCGCAAATCAGTATACCGGACCAGGGGCTGTCGAAGTTGTCTGCGGTGGTACTGAGTGTCAGCAGAAAATGGTCCCGCTCAAATTGCCGCTTTAGCAGGCGATTGTCTACCGACTGCGCCAGCAACCGAACCACGCCCAGAGTGTGAGCCTGGGGCAGGTAGGCGTCACTGAATACGCTGAGTACGCCAACCAACTGCTTGTGTGCGTCAAAAATAGGCGCGGCAGAGCCAATCATGCTGCGATTGAGTTTTAAAAAGTGTTCGTTGCGCTGAATCTGCACCGCTTTGTTGGCGGCAATCGCAGTGCCTATGGCGTTTGTACCACAGCGCTCCTCCTGCCAGTTTGAGCCTTGCTGGAACCAAGGTTTTAATTGTGCCCCGGTAATACGCTCGTCACCCCAGCTTTTGAGCACTGTTGCGTGCCGGTTTGCCAGCAGAATCAGGCAGCGACTGCTGGACAGTACATTTCTATAGTAGGGCAACACTTCGGCTTCGGTACTGGCGAGTAGTTCGTGATATTGGCGCTCCAGCTCCTCTACCTGTGCTGCGCCGGGTGCCGGTGGTGTGGGTTCAAAGTCGTGATCAAGGCCCCAGGCGATGCAGCGATCCCAGGACTGTTCGACCAGGCTGCGTTCATTTTCGTATTCGGTGTTTTTCATTAAGCCGCATCTCTGTGTTCGTTTTGGAGTTATTCGACGCCGATGTGCGAAGCGGGTTGTTCATTATTGCACTAAATACTGTTCAATCATCTGTGTAATTTTTGTTGAGGTCAATGTTCAAGTTGAACAAAGTAGTGTTAAACGAACATAGTTAATTTCGATTTAGAAAGAGCAGCGATAAAAAAATTCTATATAAATCAGAACTATAAGTATTTTTACGTAGAATTACGAAAAACTGGTATAGCGTTTGCGTTGTCTAATTCGCAATCAAAAGATCGGGCGCGATCATTTGCCCAGATGTGTTTCCACAAGAACAAGAAGGAATAGATATGTCCTTAACTCTGGAGAACCTCTCCCATAGGGTCGACGGTGTCGACTATATCCGGGATGCCAATCTCACTTTTCAGGCTGGCTCTTTTAATGTGCTGCTAGGTCGAACGCTCTCGGGTAAGACCTCGATGATGCGCTTGATGGCCGGACTTGATAAACCTAACGAAGGTCGGTTGATCTTCAACGGCCAGGATGTAACCGGACAGAGCGTGCAAGCCCGGAACGTCTCGATGATCTACCAGCAGTTCATCAATTACCCAGGCATAACGGTGTATGAAAACATTGCGTCGCCTTTGCGCTTGGCGAAAATGGCTGAGTCTGAGATTGACCGCCGGGTGAAAGAAACCGCGGCCATGCTGCAGATTAGCCCCCTTCTAAAGCGTTATCCCCTTGAACTTTCCGGCGGCCAGCAACAGCGTACGGCGATGGCGCGGGCGTTGGTTAAAGATGCCACTTTGGTGCTGTTCGATGAACCCTTGGTGAACCTTGATTATAAATTACGGGAGGAGCTGCGGGCCGAACTGCGAGACCTTTTCCGTGAGCGCCAGTGTATTGCGGTATACGCCACCACGGAAGCCAACGAAGCCTTGGCGTTGGGCGGCACAACTACGCTGTTGCATGAAGGCAGTGTGATTCAGAACGGTCCGGTTATGGATGTGTACCGGTCACCGGTAAATACCCTGGCCGCGCAGCTGTTCAGTGAACCGCCGATGAATATGATCCGCGGACGCGTGACAGACACCGAAGTGACGTTTGATGAATACTCCCATCATGCCCTGACTCAGGAGTTGTCTAAACTGACGCCAGGAGATTACTGGTTCGGGGTTCGCCCTAGCCACATTGCTCTGGTGCCGGCCAACGACGACGATCTTGAAATGTCAATGGAAGTAGCGCTGAGCGAAATCAGCGGTTCGGAAACTTTTATACACATCGAAAACAGCCATTTTGAAATGGTGATGCAGCTGATGGGTGTTCACCAATACCACACCGGTGCCCCTGTTAAGATTTACCTGCCAATCAACAAGCTGTTCGTTTTCGATAGCGCCGAAAAGTTGGTGCACACACCATCCCGGATATCACGAGGGGCTGTCTAATGGCTGAAATTCAATTGAAATCACTGGCTCACAGCTACAGCGAAACGCCTGGCGGGCCGGAAGACTATGCGATTCGCCAGCTCGACCACGTTTGGCATGAAGGCGGCGCCTACGCTCTGCTAGGGCCATCTGGTTGTGGCAAAAGCACCATGCTGAACATCATTTCCGGCCTGGTTCAGCCCTCTGAAGGTGAAGTGCTGTTTGACGGTAAGCGGGTCAATGAGCTGTCGCCGCGGGATCGGAACATCGCCCAAGTGTTCCAGTTTCCGGTTGTTTACGACTCCATGACCGTGTTTGACAATCTGGCATTTCCGTTAAAGAACAACAAAATACCGAAGTCACGCATCAAGGCGCGAGTGCAAGAAATTGCCGAAGTGCTGGAAATTGAAGACAAGCTTTACAAGAAAGCTAAAAATCTGACCGCCGACGAAAAGCAGAAAGTGTCCATGGGGCGCGGCCTGGTGCGGGAAGACGTGTCGGCCATTCTGTTTGATGAACCGCTGACGGTGATTGATCCCCAGTTGAAGTGGAAGCTGCGGCGTAAACTGAAGCAGATTCACGAGCAGTTTGATATCACTATGGTGTACGTGACCCACGATCAGCTGGAAGCGTCTACATTTGCCGACAAGATTGCGGTGATGTACGGCGGCCAGATTGTTCAGTTCGGTACGCCCACCGAGTTGTTTGAGCAGCCCAACCATACCTTTGTTGGTTACTTTATTGGCAGCCCGGGCATGAACTTGATTGAAGTAGAGCGCAGCGCCGCAGGGGTTCGTTTCAGGTCTACTCAGGTGGACCTGGCGCCGTGGCAGGTCGAGATGTTGAAACGCCTCAAATCTACAAACATCAAAATTGGGATCCGCCCGGAATTTATCGAGTTGTCTCCGACTGCTTCAGACGATACTTACGAGGCGGAGATCCTGGATATGGAAGACCTCGGTACTTACAAAATTATCACCGTGCGGCTGGATCAGCAGGAGATGAAAGTGCGGATGAACGAAGAGTTTGAGGGTGTCATTGGCAACCGCACGTACCTTTCGTTCCCGCAACAGTGGCTGAAGCTGTATGTCGATGAATTCCTGGTACAGGAGCAACAATAATGAAAAAAATCCATAACAATCGCGCCTGGTGGCTGGTGCTGCCGGTATTTTTGTTAGTCGCTTTTTCAGCGTTGATTCCGTTGATGACCGTTGTAAACTATTCAGTGCAGGATATTTTCGGCCCTGGACAGGCATTTTTCGTCGGTACCGAGTGGTTCAAAGAGGTTCTGGGTGACGAGCTTTTGCAGGATTCCCTGATTCGCCAGTTCATGTTTTCCGGCGCTGTGCTGCTGATTCAGATCCCTTTGGGTATCGGTGTTGCGCTGATGATGCCGAAGTCTGGCATTAAAGGTTCTGTGTGTTTGATTCTGATCGCTATTCCGCTGCTGATTCCCTGGAACGTGGTCGGCACCATCTGGCAGATTTTCGCCCGTGGCGACATCGGCCTGTTTGGTTGGGGTCTTAACGAGCTTGGCTTTGACTACAACTACACCGGCAACACCGTTGATGCCTGGTTAACGGTTCTGTTGATGGATGTGTGGCATTGGACGTCGCTGGTGGCGCTGCTTTGCTATTCGGGCCTGCGCGCCATCCCGGAAGCCTTTTATCAAGCAGCTGAAATTGACCGCGCCTCTAAATGGGCAGTGTTTCGTTACATCCAGCTGCCACGGTTGAAAAGCGTGTTGATCATTGGGGTGCTGTTGCGCTTTATGGACAGCTTTATGATTTACACCGAGCCGTTTGTGTTGACCGGCGGCGGGCCTGGCAGCTCGACCACTTTCTTGAGCCAAACATTGACCACCATGGCCATCGGACAGTTCGACCTAGGGCGTGCAGCTGCTTTCTCGCTGATCTACTTCCTGATTGTGCTGCTGATTTCGTGGCTGTTCTTTACCGCCATCACTCAAGCTGACAAAGAACAATAAGGAGAGTGAGATGAAACAAAGTCGTTCCAAAAACGTAGGGATCACCCTTTTTATCGCGTTTGTACTAACTCCGGTTTACTGGTTGTTGAACATGTCGTTCAAAACAAACCAGGAAATTCTGGGTGGCCTTACGCTTTTTCCAAAAATCTTCACCCTTGACAATTATGCGGTCATTTTTAGTGATCCTAGTTGGTACAACGGTTACCTCAACTCGATGACGTATGTGGCCATGAACGTGGTCATTACGTTGCTGGTGGCTCTGCCGGCGGCTTACGCATTCAGCCGCTACAAGTTCCTGGGCGACAAGCATCTGTTTTTCTGGTTGCTGAGCAACCGGATGGCGCCGCCGGCGGTATTTCTGTTGCCATTCTTCCAGCTGTATTCGTCAATTGGTCTGTTTGATACACACATTGCCGTTGCACTTGCGCACTGTTTGTTCACCGTACCCCTGGCGGTGTGGATTCTGGAAGGCTTTATGAAAGGTGTACCTCGTGAATACGACGAGATGGCCTTTATTGACGGTTACAGCTTTCCAAAATTCTTTATCAAAGTGTTCCTGCCGATGATTCGTTCTGGTATCGGCGTGACCGCATTCTTTACCTTTATGTTTTCGTGGGTAGAACTCTTGCTTGCCCGCACCCTGACATCTGTGGACGCTCAGCCTATTGGCGCCATCATGACGCGGACCGTAGGCGCCAGCGGTATTGACTGGGGTGTGCTGTCGGCAGCGGGTGTTCTGACGATTATTCCCGGCATGTTGGTGATTTGGTTCGTTCGTAACCATGTGGCCAAAGGCTTCGCTCTCGGACGCGTATAAGGAGAACACTGATGATTGACTGGATGAACTGGACCCCCACGGTCGTAATCTTTTTTGCGGTGATCGCTTCGATTCTTGCGTTTATGACCGTTTACGAAATTGTTTCGCCCTGTCGTGAGCGCAAAGGATTTTTGCCTATCGAAACCACTCGCGGCGACCGGTTGTTTATTAGCTTGTTGTCGACTGCTTATATTCACCTGACTTTTCTGGCAATAAGCGATGTCAGCTTATGGGTTGCGTTGGCGGTGTCTGTGGCCTGGGCGGCGGTGTTGTTACGTTGGGGCTAATGAGACGAGAGCATGACCCGATGTGAAATAGTGAAAATTGTGGACCAAAAAGGTTGTAAAGGATTCGAAAACGAACTAAATTTGAGTTAATGATCGAAAGCGATCATTAGGCGGTTCTCGAATATAACGTTTAATGACTCGAGTGCTGTAAGTGATGTTGATGTAAAATCGGAGTGCGGACTGGTCCCGCTCCATCCATAAAAAGTAAATGAGGTTGGGTATGTTCAAAAATAACAAACATCCTAAAACTCTTATACTCAGTGTCGCTATTGCCGCTGCCAGTATGAGTTTGAGCCTGCAAGCTTACGCCGATCAATATTCGGACGCAGCTGAAAAGTGGGTAAGTGAGTCATTCAAGAAGTCGACTCTCAGCAAAGAAGAGCAGATGAAGGAAATGGCTTGGTTTACCCAGGCTGCGGAAGAGTTCCGCGGAATGGAAATCAACGTGGTCTCAGAAACCCTTGCCACTCACGAGTATGAATCCAACGTTCTGGCTAAAGCATTCTCGGAAATTACCGGCATCAAGCTTACTCATGTCCTGCTCCAGGAAGGCGACGTTATCGAGAAGCTGCAGACCCAGATGCAGTCTGGCCGTAACATCTATGACGCGTATGTAAACGATTCAGACCTCATCGGTACGCATTTCCGCTACGGAAAAGTGGAGTCCATTGACGCAATCATGAATGGCGCGGGTAAAGACCTTACTCTGCCGACTCTGGATCTTGAAGACTTTATTGGCCTGGACTTTACCACAGGGCCTGATGGCGTGCTTTATCAGCTTCCGACCCAACAGTTTGCAAACCTTTACTGGTTCCGTGCGGACTGGTTTGAACGTGAAGATTTGAAAAAGCAGTTCAAAGAAATTTACGGATATGATCTTGGTGTTCCGGTGAACTGGTCTGCGTACGAAGACATCGCGGAGTTCTTTTCGGTTCACGTTAAAGAGATCGATGGCAAGAAAGTATACGGCCACATGGATTACGGCAAGAAAGACCCTTCTCTGGGCTGGCGCTTCACTGATGCCTGGTTCTCTATGGCCGGTGCTGGCGACAAAGGCCTGCCTAACGGCCTGCCGGTAGATGAGTGGGGTATTCGGGTTGAAGACTGTCATCCGGTCGGGTCTAACATGTCCCGCGGCGGTGCAACTAACAGCCCGGCAGCGGTCTACGCGACCACCAAGTATGTTGAATGGATGGAGAAGTATGCGCCGCCCGAAGCAACGGGTATGACCTTCTCTGAATCTGGCCCCGTGCCTGCCCAGGGCGAAATCGCCCAGCAGATTTTCTGGTACACGGCCTTCACCGCCAGCATGATTGAAGATGGACTGCCGGTTGTAAATGAAGACGGTTCTCCGAAATGGCGTATGGCGCCTTCGCCCCGCGGTCCTTACTGGGAAGAGGGAATGAAGTTGGGCTATCAGGACGTAGGTTCCTGGACGTTCATGAAGTCCACTCCTGAGAAGCGCCGCCTGGCAGCGTGGTTGTACGCCCAGTTCACGGTTTCCAAGACTGTGTCCCTGGAAAAAACCGTCGCTGGCCTGACGCCGATTCGCGATTCTGACCTTAACTCTGACGTAATGTCGAAAATGGCGCCGAAGCTTGGTGGTTTGGTTGAGTTCTATCGCAGCCCGGCACGGGTTCAATGGACGCCGACTGGCACCAACGTTCCTGATTACCCGAAGTTGGCCCAGCTTTGGTGGCAGTACGTTTCCCAAGCAGCCAGTGGTGAAGCAACGCCGCAGGAAGCTTTGGATGGCCTGGCCGATGCTCAAGATCGCGTATTGGAGCGCCTGGAACGTGCCAACGTACTGGCAACCTGTGGTCCTAAGCTGAACGAGCCGCGTGACCCGCAGTACTGGCTTGATCAGCCGGGCGCACCTAAGCCCAAGCTGGCCAACGAAAAGGTACAAGGCGTAACCGTACCTTACAATGAACTGCTCAAAACTTGGGAAGACGCTCGTAAGAGCTAATTTCTGAAGACCGATGCCTGCTGCAGTTGAACCTCTCGATTGCAGCAGGCAACTCACCGTTACTATGGTGAGTCCGGTTGATTTCTTATCTTCCCCCGATTACATTAATTCAAACGAACTCTTCTGGCCTACGTGTTTTCCTGTCGGCCTTTCCTGCTCTTTTGCTCAGTTCATTTTGGGCTAGTGGTGAGAGTACAAAAACATGAATAAAATCTCGGTTATTCACCGGCTCTACGCTGGCTTTGCGATTCTTTGTTTAATCATTGTCTGCTGGGGCGTATTTAATAGTCGCATTATGTCGTCTTTCTCGGGTACCACCTATGAGCTGACATCAGACTACTTTCCCCTCGCTGCACAAATCCAGCAAATTGACACTTACCGGGCTGAAGCCGGAAAACAGGCGCTTTCTATAATGGCGGCAGAAGACCCCGATATACTGGCTGCCAGGCTGTCTGCGCTTGAAACAACCGTTAAGACATTAAACACCTTGGCGAGTGGCATTTCTTCTTTAGACAACATAGAGAAATTTCCTGTGGTGCAAACTCGAAACCAACGTGTTGCACAAAATGTTATGGCGCTGAAATTATCCGTTGATCAACTGGGCGAATACAATCGTTCGGTGTTGGAAGTTTCCGAAATAGTTACTGAAGGTTTGTCAGCATTTCTGGCTAATAACGCAGAAATGAAACGGCTATTAGTGAGAGAGGGTACGGAACCCGCCGGTGACGATATTTATATTCGGGACTTGTTTACTACGATTATGGAAAACCTGGCGTACATTGAGCTGCTCATTATGCAAATGGTGAGTACTGACGATGCCGATAAATTGGCTAGCGTCATCGAGAATCTGCGGGTTAATACCCAGATTATTGAACCGGATATTAATGCGTTAGTGTCGGAAGTTCCACGACTGGAAGGACTTCCAATATTGATAAGCAGTTTTATGGCGGCGGTAAATCAGGACGCCGGCATCATTAACCAGTATCTGGGCTACCGTCAGAATCGCCTTAAGTTGGCTAAAGTCGGGCGAGAAGTGGATAGCCACTTGGGTGATCTTGCGGATAATCTCGACGGGATGAGAGTGGCGGTTTCAGACCGGATAACCCAAACGGTCGCGGCGCTTGACGAGTCTGCCAGGCGGTCGGAACAGCTGGTTTACTGGTTGTTATCGCTGGTTGTTTTGTTCGCTTTGGGCACCTCGGTGTGGCTTGCCAGAATGATCAGTCTGCCGCTTAGGGCCACACTTTCGCACTTGGCCAGCATGGCAAAGGGTGATTATTCGCGCCGGCTGGAGTTTAACGCCAAGGGTGAGTTTATTGACCTCAAAGCTTCCGTGAACCAGTTGTCGGATGCCATGGCGACTGTTCTGGGCAGTTTGCAGCAGGCGGGTGGTGACATTGCCGTTATTGCAACAGGCAATGCCCGGTTTGCCCGGGACTTCAATGAACGGGTGCGCGGACAGTCTGAAGAACTCGGTGCCATAGCGGCGGCGATGACCCAGATGGAGGCGTCTGCTCGTGAGGTAGCGGGTTCAGTACGGGGAACTCACGATCTGGTGGGTGAGATAAACCAGCAGGTTGCCGAGAACCTGTCCGATGCAGAACGTGGAAGCCTTTGTGTGGCAGAGCTCGAAACCCAATCCGGGCATACAGCGGCCAAGCTCCATGAACTTGAAAAAGCGTCTCAGGACATCGGCCGAATTACCGAAGTGATCGATGGTATCGCCAATCAGACGAATCTACTGGCATTGAATGCCGCGATTGAATCTGCTCGGGCGGGAGAGGCCGGGCGCGGCTTTGCGGTCGTCGCCGACGAGGTTCGGGGTCTGGCCCGGAAAACCACGGAAAGCACCGAGACCATCCGCACGTTGGTAGAGCGTCTTCAGGGAGAAGCGTCGGAATCTGTCCGTTCAATGAACAACAACTTTTCGCAACTGGCGGCGGTCAGAACGCTGATGGCCAGTGTTTCTGAAGGCGCCGAAAAGATTCGCAGTGCCATGGCGCGAATTTACCAGGGAGCCGATCAAACCCGTCTGGGGATGGATGAACAGGAAAGCGTAAGTAAGTCGGTTGCTCGCCAGGTAAACGAAATCAGCAGTTCCGCTAACGCCAGCCTGGAGGAAATTGACGAACTCGTTGCAACCTGCGAGCGCCTTGAGGCCTCTGTGGGCAATATCGAAGCGCTGGCGGGGCGATTCCGCGTTAATTAATTTGTCCGGAGGTGATTGATTTTTCGTTTCTTTATCGAAAATTCGGTTTCCCTCTGGCTTTCTTTTACTTGATTATGTTCGTTTTCAAACATTGTCATCAACATTTGTGTTCGAAAAAAATGATGTATTCATAAACAAAAACAACTGAAAGGAAGGCTACTATGGAAAAGATAACTCACATTACGGCCCGTGAAATTTTGGATTCCCGCGGTTTTCCCACAGTGGAAGTGGATGTTCTGCTGGATAACGGCGTGGTCGGTTGCGGACGCGTGCCGTCTGGAGCGTCTACCGGCTCCCGCGAAGCGTTGGAAAAACGCGACCTTGATAGCCCGCGTTACAACGGCAAGGGCGTGTTGCAAGCGGTCAACGCTGTTAATACACGCATCGCGCCGGCTCTTGTGGGACACGTGGTGTTTGAACAGTCGCAAATTGATCGCTTGATGTGCGAATTGGATGGTACGCCGAACAAGGCCGAATTTGGTGCCAACGCAATTCTTGCCGTGTCACTGGGTGTAGCGGATGCTGCGGCCAAGGCCCGCAAACTGCCGCTTTTTCGATATCTTGCCGAGTTGTACGGTTGTGCGTCGCCCAGCGTGCTGCCGGTGCCAATGATGAACATCATCAACGGTGGTGCCCATGCGGATAACAACGTGGATATTCAGGAGTTCATGATCCAGCCGGTGGGAGCTCCCAGCTACAGCGACGCATTGCGTATGGGGGTTGAGACCTTTCATGCCTTAAAAGCACTGCTGAAAGAAAAAGGATTGTCTACCGCCGTAGGTGATGAAGGCGGGTTTGCGCCCAATTTGCAGTCCAGCGAAGAGGCTCTTGACCTGATTCTTGCGGCGATTGAGAAAGCCGGTTACCGCCCGGGCTCCGATATTGTTTTGGCGTTGGATTGTGCTGCCTCTGAGTTTTACTCTGATGGCTGCTACAACCTTAAGGGCGCCGGGAAAAAGTACAGTTCGGAAGAGTTTGCCGATTATTTGGTGTCTCTGGCCACAGTCTATCCCATTGCGTCCATTGAAGATGGCATGGATGAAAACGACTGGGCAGGCTGGAAGTTGCTGACCGAAAAAGTCGGTGAGCGGGTTCAGTTGGTGGGTGATGATTTGTTTGTCACCAACACCGAGCTGGTTTCCGAAGGTATCCAAAAAGGCATTGCCAATTCCGTGCTGATCAAGTTCAACCAGATTGGCACGCTGACTGAAACTCTTGAGGCCATTGCCATGGCACAAGGCGCTGGCTACACCGCGGTGATTTCACACCGCAGTGGAGAAACCGAAGACACCTTCATTGCCGATCTGGCCGTTGCCACCCGCGCCGGACAGATCAAAACCGGTTCGTTGTGCCGCTCAGACCGAGTGGCCAAATACAACCGTTTGTTGTGGATAGAACAGGAACTGGGTGCGCACGCTTTTTATCCCGGTATTGGTGCCATTCGCTGCGCGCTTGATAACTGATTGCATCCTTGTTGGGAGAATACCCATGAGAAAGCCGATTTTGATTGGAAACTGGAAAATGAACGGCAGTCTGCAGTCTAACCAGGCTCTGATTACCCGATTATTACCGCGGCTCAGACCGATGCGCAAAGTGGTTGATATAGCGGTTTGTCCGCCTCTGCCTTACTTGTTTCAGGTACGCGATTTGCTGGGTTATACCGGCATTACTCTGGGCGCTCAGAATGCGTCCGGGTTTGTATCCGGCGCCCATACCGGTGAATCCAGTGCCACCATGCTCAAGGAGATGGGTTGCTGCTACGTGCTGGTGGGGCATTCAGAAAGGCGCAGCCTGTACGGTGAAACCGATAACGACATTGCCGCGCGCTTTGCGGCGGTTCGTGGCCTGGGTATGACACCGGTGCTGTGTGTGGGCGAGTCGCTCGAGGATCGTGAGTCAGGTCGCACTGCCGAGGTTGTTCAGGCGCAGATTCAGGCGGTGATTAATGAAGTCGGGCTGGCTGGCCTTGCTGAGGGCGTATTGGCCTATGAGCCGGTCTGGGCTATTGGCACTGGCAAGACTGCCACGCCCGAGCAAGTGGTAGAGACGCATTTTGGTATTCGTCAGTTCATTGCTGGCTGTGGCGCGCCCAAGGCCAAGGTGATCAGCCAGGCATTGAGGATTCTGTACGGCGGTAGCGTCAAGCCGGCGAACGCGGTTGCGATTTTTAGCCTGAAAGATGTCGACGGTGGGTTGATTGGCGGCGCGTCATTGCATGCTGATGACTTCGCCGCCATCGCCGAGGCCCTCGGGGCCACGTGTCCTGAGGTGGTAGGCGAGAGTGAATCTCCCTAACGAAAAATTATAAAGATTGTTGGAGACTGTCATGCAAAAAAAAACAAAATCCGGTTCTGAAATAAGCACTGAATCTGCAAATTGGAGCGCTAACGACTTTTTTCCAGACATCGAGAGTGTTCCGGAGAAGTTTCGCCAGAAGGGCGGAGTGTCCATCACCGAAACCCTGGTTAATGGCCAGCTGAAACCTTGGCCAGGCCCTTTTGCAGAGGTGCGCAGCCCGATCTGTTTGCGTGTCACGGGCACAGAAGAACCCCAGCCACTGGTGATTGGCAGAACGCCGCTGATGGATGGCCATGCCGCGCTTGAAGCTCTGGACTCAGCCGTTGAAGCATATGGACAGGGCCGTGGAATCTGGCCCAGCCTGTCGGTTGCCCAGCGGATTGAGCACGTTGAACAGTTTTTGGTGGAAATGCGCAGCCACCGTGAAGCGGTGGTGGAGCTGCTGATGTGGGAGATTGGTAAAACCTACGCCGACGCCTGCAAAGAATTTGACCGAACCGCAGACTACATTCAAGACACCATTCACGAGTTGAAAGTACTAGACCGCCGCTCGTCGCGTTTTGAAACCGTCGGCGGTGTGGTCGCCCAAACTCGCAGGTTACCCGTGGGGGTGGCTCTGTGCATGGGCCCTTACAATTACCCGTTGAATGAAACCTTCACCACGCTTATTCCGGCTCTGATCATGGGTAACACCGTGGTTTTCAAGCCGGCAAAATACGGCGTGCTGCTGATTGGCCCACTGTTGGAGGCTTTCCAGAAAGCGTTCCCCGCCGGTGTGATCAATATTATTTTTGGCCGCGGCCGCGATACCATCGGCCCACTGATGAAGAGCGGCAAGGTTGATATGTTCGCGTTCATTGGCACCCACAGCGGTGCGTCGGCGCTGAAACAGATGCACCCCAAACCGCATCGCCTGAAAGCTGTACTGGGCCTTGATGCCAACAACCCGGCCATTGTATTGGCAGACGCCGACATGGATCTGGCCGTGAGTGAGTGTGTGGCCGGGGCCCTGTCGTTTAACGGTCAGCGTTGCACCGCCTTAAAACTGCTGCTGGTACACGAGTCGCTGGCAGAAGAGTTTGTGGCGCGTGTGTCCAAGGCAGTAGATAATCTGGTTGCAGGCATGCCGTGGCAGCCCAATGTGTCGTTAACGCCGCTGCCCGAACCCGGCAAGATCGACTATCTGAAAGCGTTGGTCAGCGACGCCGAGGCTCTGGGCGCGCGCGTTATGAACACCGGAGGTGGCCATGCAAACGGCACTTATTTCCACCCTGCAGTTCTGTACCCGGTGACCACCAAGATGCGCGCTTACCAGGAAGAGCAATTTGGACCGGTCATTCCGGTGGTGGCGTTCAGTGATGAGTCCGAGGTGATTCGTTACGTCCGGGAATCCGAATTTGGCCAGCAACTGAGCATATTTGGCAGTGACCCTGCTGCCATTGGTGGGTTGATCGATGTTCTGGCTAATCAGGTGGGGCGTATCAATTTGAACAGCCAGTGCCAGCGTGGGCCCGATACGCTGCCGTTCAACGGTCGCAAAAATTCGGCGGAAGGAACACTGTCGGTATCGGATGCGCTGCGGGTGTTTTCAATTCGCACCACGATCGCCGCCAAATCCAGTGAATCCAACCGCGACCTGGTCACCAGCATTGTGCGAGAGCGTCATTCCAGAACTTTGACCACGGATTATATATTCTGATTACGTGGCGGCCGAATTTTGCGCCATACTGCGTTTCTATGCTGGTGTAAGAAGAAGAGGTCGCTATGTCATCATCTCAGGTCACAGAGCACATCACCTGGCAATCCGCGCAATGCTATCTGGGCCAGGTGCTTGTAGCCTGCAGTGACAAGGGTGTGTGCGCTCTGCTGACCGGGCAGACATTGCCACCGCTAATGGAACGATTGCGCAGTCGCTTCCCACGTGCTCAATTATGCCAGGCAGAGAGTGCTTGCCCGAGCTGGCTGGGCAAAGTGAAAGCCCAGCTGACAGACGGCCGCAGCGCGGAACCCCTGGCTCTGGATTTGCGCGGCACTGAGTTTCAGCAGCAAGTCTGGCAAGCGTTACAAAGCATCCCCAGTGGTGAAGTCATCAGCTACGCCGAGCTGGCGCGGCGGGCAGGGCGCCCAAAGGCTGTGCGCGCCGCCGCCAGCGCCTGCGGAGCCAACCCGGTGGCCGTGCTGGTGCCCTGCCATCGGGTATTGCGCAGCAATGGCGACCTGGGTGGCTATAATGGCGGTGTTGCTATCAAAAAAGCGCTGCTGGCCCATGAGCAGACGCTGTCTGACCGCTAGTTTCGTTTTTTTGGCTTTCGGCGTCTGTAAATAAGCAAATGGCGTTACGGCCGGCGCGTTTGGCCGTATACATGGCCGCATCGGCCCGTTCCAGCAGCTGCCGGGCGGTGTCGACCTCGTTCGAACACAGGCTTATGCCTACGCTGGCGCCGGCACTCAGGGTATGGCCATCAATGTGATAGTCCTCGCGGTGCTTGTCCAGCAAGCGCTGCGCAATCATTTTTGCTGCTTCGGGACCGTTCAATTCTGGCAGTATCACCACAAACTCATCGCCGCCAAGGCGAGCTAATGTGTCGCCCTCGCGAAGGCAGGTCTGTGCTCTTTCGGTGAACTGAAGTAGCAAAGAATCGCCTACGTGATGCCCCAGAGTGTCGTTAATCTGTTTGAAATGATCCAGGTCGATGAACAGCACGGCTAGCACCAGTCGGTTGCGGTGGGTCTGGCGGATGGCGTGTTCCAGGCGGTCTTCCATCAGCCGGCGGTTGGGAATGCCGGTGAGTGCATCGTAATAGGCCAGCTGGCGAATGCGCTCCTCGTTGCGGCGGTTCTGGGTGATGTCGGTAAACAGGGCAGCGTAGTGGGTTATGATGTCGTTATCATCGGTTACCGCAGTAATGGTCAGCAATTCCAGATACAACTCGCCGGTTTTACGCCGGTTCCAGATTTCGCCGCGCCATACGCCTTCCCGCGCCAGGGCTTGCCACATCTGGTCGTAAAAGGCTTTGTCATGGCGACCAGATGAAAACAGCGCCGGCGTTTTACCGATTACCTCGTCCGCGTTGTAACCGGTCAGTTGGGTAAACATGGGGTTAGTGAATTCTATGCGCGATTTGGCATCGGTAATCATGATGCCTTCCAGTGAAGAGGCAATCACCCGCTCAGCCAGTTGTAGGGTTCGCCGCGACTGGGCCAGGGCCGAATCCCGCCGCTCCAGCGCGGCGCGCAAATCCTTCATATACAGCTGGTCCACACCGGCAAGCATCTGACCGTAGCCCACCAGGCCGATCACCTGGTTATTGTCATTGACCACCGCCAAGTTACGGATGCGCAGGTTCAGAAGGCGATCACGGGCGTGAATAAGCGGCTCTTCCTCGTGCACGGTTATCAATGGGCGGCTGGCCAGGGGGCCGACCACTTCATTACCGGTATTGCGGCTGATAAGACGGACTATGTCGCGCTCGGTAAGAATCCCCAATCCCAGTTTTTCACAATCAATAATCGCCGCATGAGCGTGGTTTTTGTACATGCTGGCCGCAGCTTCCGCCAGGGTCTTATCACCGTCTATAGACAGTGGCATTGTGGGGGTGGCGGAGCGCACGTCACGCAAACGCAGATAGGGTTCAATACCCTGGTTTATCGCCATGTCGGTTTGCGAGAGAATACCGGCCGCCTTGCCGTCGGCGTCGACCACTAGAAAGTGACGTTTGCCGGTTTCGCGGAATTTAACCGCGGCTTCCTGCATGGGCATGTAGGTGGGCACGGAGATAACCGGCGAGCTCATTACCGAACTGACCGGCTGGGCAAAGATAGAAGATGATGTAAAATCAATGGCCAGGGCATCGCGCTCTGTCCAAATGCCCAACACGTCGTCATTGCGAATAACCAGAATGGAACTGACACTTCGCTCCGCCATCATCGCGGCGGCAGTGGCTATAGTGGTATCAGGATCGCAATGCAGAAGGACACCGCTGTGCATCAGTCGGGAAACAAGAAGTTGCGGTACCATACGAATAGAATCCTGTTTGCGGTGCCATGCTGAAGGCATGAATTTACAGAAGAATTTGATCGATTATGCCTCAATACGGGTTGATCTACCAATAGCACCTGTCGCTATTTGTGTTGTGTATGGAGTGTTTGGTTTTACATCGGTGTCTTAACAAAATGGAACAGATGATATGAGTAATCAGCCATTGTCAGTGGCGCAGCCGGAAGGTTTGCCGCGGAGTCAGGTGATCGGGTTGGTGGTCGGTTTGGCGGGCTTTTTGGCGTGCCTTATTATACCGCCGCCTGGTGGAATGTCGGTCCAAGCATGGGCTGCTGGGGGCATGATGTGGTTGATGGCCACCTGGTGGTCTACCGAGGCGATTCCGATTCCTGCCACGGCGCTCTTGCCAATTTTGTTGGTTCCGGCATTAGGCTTGGGCAGTATTGGCCAGGCGACAGCGCCGTACGCAAACCCCATCATCTTCCTGTTTCTGGGCGGTTTTACCCTGGGCCTGGCGATGCAGCGCTGGAATTTACACCGGCGCATTGCTCTGTTAACGCTGAGGGCCATGGGTGTTAAACCAAAAAATCAGATTGCCGGTTTCATGATGGCCACTGCGTTTCTGAGCATGTGGGTGAGCAACACGGCAACGGCGGTAATGATGTTGCCCATCGGCCTGTCTATCATCGCCATGACCCAGAGCGACAATGAAGAGGGCCTGCGCCGCTACGGCACAGCGCTGCTTTTAGCGATTGCCTACTCCGCCAGTATTGGTGGTATTGCGACCTTGATTGGTACGCCTCCCAACGCTCTGCTGGCGGCTTATCTGCTGGAAACCCAGGGCATTGAAGTCGGCTTTGCCCAGTGGATGCTGTTGGGACTGCCGGTTTCGGTGGTGATGTTGTTGCTGGTGTGGTGGTGGCTGACCCGGATAGATTTTGGTATTGGTCGCGCTGACGACAGCGGCGAAATGATCCGCCGCGAGCTGGAGGCCCTTGGGCCACTTGGGCGCGGTGAAAAACTGGTCGGACTGGTGTTTTTACTAACAGCCAGCGCCTGGATATTTCGCCCGTTACTGTCGGCGAACCTGGCGCCTTGGCTGAGTGATACCGGTATTGCCATTGCCGCCGCGTTGGCGCTGTTCCTGATTCCGGTGGACACCCGAGAGCGTAAATTTCTGCTGGACTGGGAGAGCGCGGAAAAACTGCCTTGGGGTGTGTTGCTGCTGTTCGGTGGTGGCTTGGCCATGGCTGGCGTCATTAGCAGCTCTGGCCTGGCGAGTTGGATAGCCGAAGCTATGGGTGCAGCAACCCTGTTGCCGGCATTGTTGATGGTCGCACTGGTCACCCTGGTGATTATTTTCCTGACCGAAGTCACCAGCAACACGGCCACCGCTGCCGCCTTTTTGCCTCTGCTGGGCGCTTTGGCAGTGGCGCAGGATATTTCTCCGTTGTTGTTGACGGTTCCCGCGGCCATTGCCGCCAGCTGTGCCTTCATGATGCCGGTGGCCACACCGCCAAACGCCATTGTATTCTCCAGCGGCCATATGCGGATCGGCGATATGTTGCGTGCCGGTTTCGCCCTGAACCTGATGGGTGTGGTGGTGGTTACTCTGGCCAGTTATTGGTTATTGGGCTGGGTGTTTGGTTTGTGATTAGGCTCAGACGCTCAGTCTTCTGGCCGGGATAAGTCCAGCCAGGGTTGGGAAAGCCAGTAAAAGCGCCCGTCGCCTGCGGGGTAGGTGCAGTTATAGCGAAAGCGGCGGCTGCTGAATGCTGCGGGCGCCTGAACATTCGCCTGCTGCGCATTGGCGGTTACCTTTATTCGGCCCTGGCCGGAGCCGAAGCAGGTCAGTTTGCCTGGCGTGAATCCGCTGGGCAGGGTCATCCGCAGGTGCGGTGGGTTGGTGCTGACAATGCCGTCCGGAAGATCCTCGCCCGACACCGGTAAAGCCTTACTCAACAACTTGTTTTCCAGGCCTTGTAGCTGCCCATAGGCGTTAGCCATGGGGAATCGTGGCAGGCGGGTGCGGCTTGAGGTTGCACCGACGGGGCCGGATTGCTGCCCGAACGCCAGCCAGCCGCGCTGGTTCATTTGCTGTTCCAGAGCTGCATCAAACTCGCCATAAGGGTAGGCGAACATTGGCGGTGCTTTGCCAAACTCTTTTTCAAGCAACGTTTGCGCGCTATCAAGGCTTTGATTAATGCGCTCTTGCCACTGCTTTGCTTCCTCGTTGGGTGTCTTGGCCAGGTGCCCGTGCCCGGCACTGTGGTTGGCGATGGTTGCCAGGCCCGTAGACGCCAGTTCCTGCAGCTGCTGTAACGTCATAAAACCGCTGTTGCCGATGGTGTCGGCGTTCACAAACAGAGTGTAGGGATAGTTAAGTCGCGCCAATATGGGTGCCGCATTGGAATACACGGAACTGTAGGCGTCATCAAAACTCAGAGCGACGGCATCGCCGCCATTACCCGCCAGGGCTTTTTGTGTTGCTTCGTACAGTGGCTCAACTGCCAGCCCGAGTTGTTCAATCAGTTGTAGTTGGGCTTGAAACAGTGCCGGCGACGTACTGGTGGCGTCCGGCGTGCTATCGCTGATGTGGTGGTATTGCAATATGGCCAGATCTGCGCTGGCGCCCGCAGGCAATACCAGTGCGATAGCCAGCGTGGCGGCTACAAAACCCTGTCGGTTCATGTAAAATTCCTTCATTTTAGAGGGTTGCCTTCACGTTGCTTACAGCCGCACTTAGTAGCGCCCGCGATAGTGGTTTCTGATAACGGAAAAGGCTGCGTTAAGTGTCTGGATTTGCTGAGTGCTGCCGCCCCTGTCGGGGTGCGCCTGCATGACGGCGCGGCGAAAGCGCTGTTTTACCTCGTGAAAACGGTCCGGCAAACGCCTGTCGTTATAGCCCAGACAGTGCGCTGCTGCGCCAACCTCCGATGTGTCGTGATGATCATTGGCACCCCGATGGCCGGCGTAGAAGTTGTCGAGCATGGCGTGGATCTGGGCCGTGGATAGCCGATATTGGTTCAGGTCCAGATAAAATGCCCGCAAGGAATCGGCCTGGGCCGGCAGGCTTTGGCCAGATAATCTCGGGCCAGACAGCTGTTGGCTCGACACTTCGGGGCGCTTTTCGAGCCGGGTCAGCAAGGCTGATATCGCCAGGGTTTCACCGTCTTCGGCCAATTGATCGCGCAGCGTATACAGGGTGTGAAACAGCAAGAAGTGAACTTGGTATAACAGCTCGGGTTGATCAAAGCGCACATCACCCAAGAGTTGCCAAGGTGGCTGCTGCAGCTTTTTGATCAGGGCGTATTCACTCAGCCCCCCAGGTGCTTGGCGCAGCTCGTGCTCCAGAGCAACTTGCAGGTGGGCTATGTGGCTTTGTAGAGCTTGATGGGGACTGGAATCGCCAGAGTGGGTAATGGCGCCGGGCTGGTTGAGTGTTGATGTGTTGGTCATGAGCCTATGGTAGAGCACTCACGGGTCGCCCTGCCAGTCTGATGGCAACGTATGTGGGCTGGTTCAGTGTTAACAGCGGAATGCGACGGGTATAATCGCGCTTTACATTTTTCAACGTTGAAATCGCTATGCACCCAGTAACCGATCCGCAAAAACCCGATGCGCGGCGCGAGCAACAAAAACTGCAGAAGCGCCTGCAACGGGAAGCCGGGCAAGCAATTGCGGACTTCTCGATGATCGAGGCCGGCGACAAGATTATGTGTTGCCTCAGCGGCGGGAAAGATTCCTATGCGATGCTGGACATTCTGCTGAG
The DNA here is from genome assembly GCF_023314135.1 of Marinobacter sp. M1C. Lineage (NCBI taxonomy): Bacteria > Pseudomonadati > Pseudomonadota > Gammaproteobacteria > Pseudomonadales > Marinobacteraceae > Marinobacter > Marinobacter sp. M1C. The sequence continues at coordinate 2,716,218 of NZ_CP092289.1, read as the reverse complement.
CTTGCAGAAAAAAGCTCCGGTGCGTTTTGAGGTGATTGCGGTCAATCTGGATCAGAAACAACCAGGTTTCCCGCAGCATGTTTTACCGCAATACCTGCAGAATCTGGGCATTGAGTACCATATTATCGAGCGTGATACCTACAGCGTCGTTAAAGATAAAATTCCCGCCGGTAAAACCACCTGTGGTTTGTGCTCACGCCTGCGGCGGGGGATTTTGTATGCCTTCGCCGAGGCCAATGGGGTGACCAAAATTGCTCTTGGCCATCATCGTGACGACCTGCTGGAAACCCTGTTTCTAAATATGTTCTACGCTGGCAAGCTCAAGTCTATGCCACCTCTGCTGCACAGTGACGACGGCCGAAATACGGTCATCCGACCGTTGGCCTATTGCCGTGAGAAGGACCTTGAACGCTTCGCCGAACTGCGGGGCTATCCGGTTATTCCCTGTAACTTGTGTGGCTCTCAGGAAAATCTGCAACGCCAGGTGATAAAAGACATGTTCAAGGTCTGGGATGAACAGCACCCCGGGCGCCTGGAAACCATGTTTAGTGCCTTGTGTAACGTAGAACCATCGCACCTGGCAGACCCGCAGTTATATAATTTCCCGGAAAATTCCAGAAGCTGGGCACCGCGTTCTGTTGCTCCGAATGGCGACGCAAAGCCGGGCGTTACAGTGGTTTCAGGCAAGGCTAGGGAAGAGTTCGGGCGCCTTGACGTTCTGAACCTGTAACCTTGAAGGTTTTGGTCAGTGCATGCCGCCGGCGCCCATCAGAGCCATCAGAGGCAGGGTCCAAAACCCGAACACAACCAGCATCACGCCGCTGAATTTACGGAATAACCGGTGGCTTTGCAGCCCGCGTACCCAGCGCGCGGCGTAACCGGTGGCCAACATAGAGGGCAAGGTACCCAGACCAAAGAACAACATGGTCAGTGCCGCTGATGGCACGGTAGGCTGCAGTGCTGCCCATCCCAGAGTGCTGTATACAAGACCGCAAGGCAGCCAGCCCCAAAGAGCACCCAACGCAAGAGCTTGCATAGGGTTGTGCACTGGCAGCAGTTTGCGGGTTAGCGGCGACAGTTTTTTCCACACCGGCGCACCCAGCTTTTCCACATAACGGATACCCTGCCACCACTGCCCCATGGACAATCCCATAAAAATCAGCAGTAGCCCTGCCAGAGTTCGTAATGCCAGCCCCATGGACGCCCATTGGCTTGCCGCCGAGGTGCTCAGTAATGCCACCAAGGCGGCAATCAGCGCATAGCTGCCAATGCGGCCCCCGTTGAACGCCAGCAGCGTGAGTGTCTGGCGCAGGCGAAAACCCTTGCCTACTGGCATTGCCATAGATAGTGACGCACTGATTCCACCACACATGCCCAGGCAATGAGTGCTGCCGAGGATACCAATCAGAAACGCGCTGGAATAGCTGAGGTAAAGTTCGCCCGCCATCAGGTGCTGCTGTTGCCAGGCTTGCTCGCCGCTTCATCGGCTTTTAACGTGTCAGTGTCGGTTTGTGGCTCATCTTGTGGGTCGCTGGCACTACGCCGGGTTTTTTCCAACCCGGTGATGGCGTCTTCCGGAATCCGGTCTTTGTCGTCGTCATACAGAATGCGGTGGGCGGGCCCTTCCAGGTCGTCATACTGGCCGTTTTTGACCGCCCAGTTGAACAGAACAATGCCACCAGTGACCAGCATCAGCATTAACGGTACAAGCACCACAACGATTTCCACAATGCACTCCCGGGATTTGGGGTTTAAAGTCCAGCTTTGAAAACGGATTCATGAAATTCAGGCTATCAGCGCAGCGCCATACTGCCAACTAACGGCTGTGATTCGCGGGCTGGCGTTGGCATTTTGCCCAGGCGCAGCGCGTTTAATACCACCACCAGAGAACTGGCGGACATACCGATGGCCGCCAACCAGGGTGGCACCAGGCCTGCCGCCGCCAAAGGCAGCGCGGCCAGATTGTAAATCAGTGCCCACCACAAATTCTGGCGAATAACTTTGCGGGTCTGGCGACTGGTGGCCAGCCCTTCTACCAGTTGCATTAGCTGGCCATTGAGCAGAACGGCGTCGGCTTTAAGCTGGGTCAGGTCTGCGGCTGAGCCCATGGCCACAGACACGCTGGCTCCGGCCATAGACGGCAAATCGTTCAGGCCGTCGCCCACCATCATGATCTTGCAGCCCTCGGCATTGAGCTTTTGTAACACCGCCAGTTTGTCTTCCGGCGAAGCCTGGCCAATGGCTTCATTAATACCCAGTTGGCGGGCAATCTGCTGCACGTGTCCAGAGCGGTCACCGCTGAGCAGTAGGGTGCGAATGCCAAGGTCGTGTAACGCTGCAATGGCGTTGGCTGCGTCGGCACGGGGCTGGTCGTCAAGCTGAAAGCGGGCCAACCATTGTTGGTCTGAGGCCAGCCAAATGGCGATACCTGTACATTCAGGCGCCTCTGGCAAGGCCAAGCCGCTGTGCTCGGCGACAAATTGTGGATGGCCAATGTACAAAGTCTGTTCGCCCCAGTGGCCAGACAACCCGCCGCCCAAGTAATTTTTGACGTTGCTGATCAGGGCTTTTGGCAAATCGTGAAACACTCTGGCAATGGGGTGTTCAGAAAACGCTTCCAGGCCAGCGGCCAGGCGAAGGCACTGGTCAGCATCGAGAGTGCCCGCGCTGTGCTGGTTCACTAGGCTGAGCTCACCACGGGTGAGGGTGCCTGTTTTATCAAACACCACGGTGTCGACATCGTTCATGGACTCAAGGGTATGGCCACGGGTGGGCAGCAGGCCAAGTTTGCGCAGCTTTACCGTGGCCGCTGTAATGGCAGTAGGAGTGGCCAACGACAACGCGCAGGGGCAGGTAACCACCAGCACTGAAAGAGTAATATCAAACGCGTTATCGGCGCCGTACCACCACCAACCCAACCACACTATAGGCGCCAGAATCAGCACTCGGCCGACAAATTTGCCAGCCATCCGATCGGCCATGCGGGCTACTTTTGGTTTTTCCGACTGCACCCGATCGAGCACCCGCAGAATGCTCGACAGACGGGTTTGCGCGCCTGCACTCACCACTGTGATGTCCAGCGCGTTTTCGCCGTTAACGCTGCCGGCGTGCACGGTATCTCCGGGTATTCGGGTTTCTGGAAGATACTCACCGGTTAACGCGGCTTCGTTGAGGGTAGACTGGCCGCGGAGTATTTCGCCGTCTACTGGCAGGGTTTCACCCGGGCGGATGCGCACCACATCGCCGGCTTTCAAGCTGTGGGCGGCAACAACATTGGTTTCGCTGTTGCTGCCGGTCACAAGCGTGGCCACCCTGGGCTGAAAACCCACCAGGGCGTTGCCGGACAGGCCGGCACGATAACGCGCCTGCACTTCAATATAACGGCCCAGCAACAGGAAAAAAGTGAACATGCACACCGATTCAAAATAGACTTCGTCGCCGCCCATTACCGTTACCCAGGCGCTGGCGCCGTAGGCCAGGCCAATAGCAATGGCGACCGGCACGTCCATAGTCAGGTGGCGGCTACGAAGGTCGCGGCTGGCGTTCCGGAAAAACGGTTTGGCACTGTAAAACACCACCGGGGTGGCCACCAGAAGGCTGAACCAGCGGAAGAAGCTGACAAAATCTGACGATAGATCGTTCACCATTCCAAAATACATGGGAAACGCCAGCATCATGCTCTGGAACGAGCCAATGCCTGCCACGGCCAGGCGGATCAGCATAGAGCGATGTTCTACTTTCAGTGCGTTTTCTACTTCATCAGCGTGGTAGGGCCGGGCGGTATAGCCCAGCTGGTGCACCGCTATCAGCAAGTCGCTGAGCTGAACCTGGTCTGAGGCCCACTCCAGTCGCGCGCGCTGGGTGGTGTGGTTGACGGTAAACGACAGCACTCCGGTCTGTCTCTGCAGGTGGTTTTCAAGCAGCCAGATGCAGGCCGCACAGGTAATGCCGCCAATCAGAATCTGGGCTTCCTGGCCGGCTTTTACCGGGCTGACAAACGACTGCTGTACCAAAGGATGGTCAAGCTCGCGCAGGCGGCCAAGCTCTGCGCTGGTAAGCTGTCGCGGAGTGATAGCAGGCTCTGTGCGGAAATCGTAGAACCCAGCCAAGCCCTCCCGGCGGATGGTTTCACAAACGGCTTTGCAGCCCTGGCAGCAAAAGTGCCTTTGTTTGTCATCCAAAAGCAGGGTAATAGCCGGCTCGCCGTTTGCCGGCTCGCCGCAGTGGAAGCAATTCAAGGGGATCACCCTTTAACTAGGCCCGCTTTCAGCTTGAGTCCGTTCTCTGCTGGCAGCCAGGCTTCGCCTTTCAGTCGCCAGTCGTTGGTAGGACCGCGTAAATCGTAGTACCAGCGGCCGTCGATGTCTTCATTCATTAGCGCTGTGTAGTGGCCCAAGCTCTCGCGGCGGAACTGTACCACCCGATCGTACTTGTCCAGGGTTGGGTGGAACAAGTCCAGTATCAGATACGGGAAATCTTCGGTAGAGGCCAGGTCCAGGGACAGTTGGCGGCCATCAAACTGGATGTCGGCTACCAGTTCCAGTTCGGCGGCCCTGACGTCACGGGCTATTTCAAGGTTGATACCCCGACCTTCCTTCGAATAGTCGTCTGACACCATGCTGTCTTCCATGTTAATGGCAACGACCAGCATGGTCATACTCCACGTAATCGCTGCCAGTGGAGCGATGGTCAAAAACCAGAACCAGGGCTGGCGGTACCAGGGTGCAACGGGTGTTTCAGCAGTCATAAAGTTATGTCTCGATTTTACGTTCAAGCTTTATTCAAGCGTCGTGCTTTGCGGCTCAACCGCCGTTAGCGCGTTGGACCGACAAATCGGCTTTCAGTTTCAAGCGTCAGAACAATTTCGTCATCGGATTCGGCCTTGAAGACAATATCGTTGTTGCTCTGGCTAATGGATTCTGGCGGAACGTCCACCACGGTCGGTAGCGAGTATTTTTCGCCGCTTGTAACGGTGATCTGGGTCGGCGTCAGAATCTGGATGTCGTCCATGCCACTGACGCTCAGTGTGTAGGTTTGCGTTGCTTCAGACATATTGGCCAACTTCAGGGTGTAGGAATTTTCGATCCGGCCCTGGCCGTTAAAGCTGAACAGTGCGCCACGATCGCGCAGTACATCCAATTGCGCTGGAACCCGGCTGGCTACCGTGTAGCCAATAGCGCCGATCATCAGCGCCAGCATAAAGCCGTAACCGAAGGTGCGCGGGCGCAGCAGTTTAGAGGTTCTTCCTTCCAGCTCGTTTTCGGTAGTGTAGCGAATCAGGCCGCGCGGGTAGTTCATCTTGTCCATGATGTCGTCGCAGGCATCAATACACAGGGCGCAGCCGATACACTCGTATTGCAGGCCGTCACGAATGTCGATGCCGGTCGGGCACACCTGAACGCATTGGCCGCAGTCGATGCAGTCACCCAGGCCGACTTCATCAGGTTTGACTTCTTTCTTACGGCCGCCACGGGGTTCGCCGCGGTTAGGGTCGTAGGACACAATACGGGTATTGGGGTCAAACATAACCGATTGGAAGCGGGCGTACGGGCACATGTACAGGCACACCTGCTCGCGCATCCAGCCGGCGTTAAGATAAGTGGCAACGGTGAAAAAGGCGACCCAGAAGTAAGCCCAGCCATTGGCATGCAGGGTAAAGAGATCGACAATCAGCTCACGAATTGGATAAAAATAGCCAACGAAGGTCAAACCCGTTGCCAGCGAAATTAGCAGCCAAATGACATGTTTGGCGGTTTTCTTTGCGACTTTTGAGCGGGAATTGGGCGCTTTGTCGAGCTTCATACGCTTGTTGCGACCACCCTCGATGCGTTCTTCCACCCACATAAAGATGAAGGTCCATACCGTTTGCGGGCAGGTGTAACCGCACCATACGCGACCAAAAAGGGTGGTGATAAAAAACAGACCGAAAGCACTGATGATCAGCATGCCTGACAGTAGAAAGAAATCTTTCGGGAAGAAGGTAGCACCGTACATGTGGAATTCGCGGGCTGGCAGATCAAAGTGAATCAACGGCTCGCCGTTCAGCGTTAGCCAGGCGAACAAAAAATACATGCCCATCAACGCCAGCAGGCTGAATGTGCGAATACGCTGGAAAAAGCCCTTTATTTCTTTGACATAAATCTTTTTGCGACTGGCGTAAAGGTCAACAGATTGAGACCCCTTCCTCTTGTCTGAAGGCTCGTTGGCCGGGTCAATTTGTTGTACCGGAATCTTGGTGCTCATCGATTTCTCCGATGAAAATAAACAGGGGCAGGGCGCGGAGGGTCCTGGAAGTGAATGCTTGATCTGTGTCAGGTGGATCACCTGTTTGATCACTTCAAGTCTGTCCCCGCCAGAGGCAGACGCAGAGTTGAAAGGACCAGGCCGGAGCGAACTCCGGCCGGTTTTTTCAGTTCGACATGCTGTAAACGTAGGCGGCGAGAATCTGAATCTGATCTTGAGACAAGCGACCGCTTTGTGAAGGCATTTGGTTCTGCCGACCGTGGATGACCGTTTGACGGATCCAGTCGAAGGTAGAACCATACAGCCATACGTTGTCAGTCAAGTTAGGCGCACCCAAGGCTTGCATGCCCTTACCGTCGACACCGTGACACGCCGTGCAGGCCTGCATGAACACGGCCTTTCCAGCTTCAACAGATTCTGGATCTTTGGCACGGTTACTAAAGCTCAACACGTAGTTGACCACCTGATCGACTTGGGTATCGGTCATGTTGGGCATCACGCCTTTGGCCGGCATAACGCCCATGCGACCGTTGTTCAATGTGTGCAGAATAGCTTCCGGTGAACCACCGTATAGCCAGTCAGTGTCGGTCAGGTTGGGAAAGCCCACTTGGCCGCGTGCGGCAGAACCGTGGCACACTGCGCAGTTGTTGGCGAACAGACGTTGACCAAGCTTCTTGGCGTCGTCTACCTTGGCAAGCTCCGGTACCGCTGTTTTGCCGTACTGTGCGTAGATCGGGCCGTAAAGCGCATCGGCCTCGGCAACTTCTGCTTCCCACTGGTTGACAGACGTCCAGCCCAGCAGGCCCTTGAAGTTACCAAGGCCCGGGTAGAGCGCCAGATAGCCCAGCGCGAATACAATGGTGGACATGAACAGATAGAACCACCACTTCGGCAGCGGATTGTCATATTCTTCGATGCCATCGAAGGAATGACCCATAGTACGGTCGGTTTCCACATCGGAGGTCTGGCTTTTGCGAGTCGAAAGCAGCAGCCAGGTACAACCGAAAATAGTACCGAGCACGATCACAGTGACCCAGATGCTCCAAAAGGTAGTCATTGTTTTTTCTCCGTTTTTTCCCGTTCAAGGGTACGCTGTGCGACCTCGTCGTCATCAAACGGCAGGTGCGATGCTTCTTCGTTCGCCTTCTTGCGATGGGCGCTGAACGCCCACCAGATAATGCCGATAAACATCGCCATTATAATAAGGGTGTGAACACCGCGTAAGTCGTTAGCATCCATCAAATCACCGTTTGTTCGGAAGGATGGTACCCAGCTGCTGCAGGTATGCAAGCAGAGCTTCGATCTCAAACTTGCCCTCTAATGCGGCTGGAGCGTTTGCGATCTGCTCGTCGGTGTAGGGAACACCCAGGGTTTGCATAGCCGTCAATTTGGCTGCGGTACCGTTATGATTGACGCGATCTTCGAACAGCCAGGGGAATGCTGGCATGTTGGATTCGGGAACCACACTGCGCGGGTTATACAGATGCTGGCGCTGCCAGGCATCGGAATAACGGCCGCCAACGCGGGCCAGATCCGGACCGGTACGTTTGGAACCCCACAGGAACGGGCGGTCGTAAACGAACTCGCCCGCAACGGAGTAGTGGCCATAGCGCTCGGTTTCCGCACGGAACGGGCGGATCTGTTGGGTGTGGCATACATGACAACCTTCGCGGATGTAGATGTCACGACCTTCCAGTTCAAGCGCTGCCAGAGGTTCAAGACCTTCGATGGGTGTGTTGACGCTCTTCAAAAAGAATAGCGGAACGACTTCCACCAAAAAACCGCCACTGATGGTCAGAATGATCAGTACGATCATCAAGCCAAGGTTCTTTTCTACTGTTTCATGATTCATCTGATTTCTCTCCGTTACACGGCCTGGACAGCGGCGTTATTCTCGGCAACGGCTTCTTTCTGACGAATAGTCACGAAGACGTTGTACGCCATAAACAGCATACCGCTCAGGAAGAGCACGCCACCCAGGAAGCGGACAAAGTAGCCGGGGTAAGAGGCTTCCAGAGCTTCCACAAAGCTGTATGTCAGGCTGCCGTCTTCGTTAACCGCACGCCACATCAGGCCCTGCATAATGCCGTTAACCCACATGGAGACGATGTACAATACGGTGCCCACTGTGGCAAGCCAGAAATGGACGTTGATCAGGTTGGTACTGTGCATCTCTTTCAAGCCCCAGAGTTTTGGAACCAGGTGATAGATAGCACCAATGCTGATCATGGCAACCCAGCCCAGAGCACCGGAATGCACGTGGCCAATGGTCCAGTCTGTGTTGTGCGACAAGGCGTTAACGGTCTTGATTGACATCATCGGGCCTTCAAAGGTGGACATGCCGTAGAACGACAGGGAAACCACCAGGAAGCGCAGGATAGGATCGGTACGCAGTTTGTGCCATGCGCCGGACAACGTCATCATGCCGTTGATCATGCCACCCCAGGATGGAGCAAGCAGAATCAGAGACATAACCATGCTGGCGGTTTGGGCCCAGTCTGGCAGGGCAGAGTAGTGCAGGTGGTGACCACCGGCCCATACGTAGGTGGCAATCAGCGCCCAGAAGTGAACGATAGACAAGCGATAAGAATAAACCGGACGGCCAGCCTGCTTGGGAACGAAGTAGTACATCATGCCCAGGAAGCCTGCCGTCAGGAAGAAACCTACGGCGTTGTGACCATACCACCACTGCATCATCGCATCGGTCACACCGGCATAGGCCGAGTAGGACTTGAACGCACTAACCGGAAGCGCCAGATTATTACCGATATGCAGAACCGCGATGGTAATAATGAAAGCACCGTAAAACCAGTTAGCCACATAAATGTGCGGCATGCTGCGCTTGGTAATGGTGCCAAAAAAGACGACCGCATAAGTGATCCACACTATCGCAATTGCGATGTCGATCGGCCACTCAAGTTCGGCATATTCTTTTGTGGACGTCAGGCCCATGGGAAGAGTGATGGCTGCGGAGATGATAATGGCTGTCCAGCCCCAGAACGTGAAGGCAGCAAGCTTGTCGGAAAACAAGCGTGCTTGACAGGTACGCTGCACGACGTAGTACGACGTTGCAAACAACGCACTTCCACCGAAGCCAAAGATAACAGCGTTGGTGTGTAGCGGCCGCAAACGGCCGAAGTGGGTAAACGGAAGGTCGAAATTGAGGGCCGGCCAAACCAGCTGTGCTGCAATCAGCACACCCAGAGCCATGCCAACAATTCCCCATACGACCGTCATGATGGCGAACTGCCTTACCACCTTGTAGTTGTATGTCAGGTTCGGATTCAATGTGCTCATAGCCTTACCATTGGGTTAAAAAGGGGTTTATGCGGGCGTAATTATGAGGAAAGCATTAGGCCTTTGCAATGATTCAGGTCAACTCCTGGCATGCATCAAAAGTAGCGGAAATGGATGTGCGGCAAGGAGTTAAGTAAGTGGGATGCAATCTGGTTGGACTCTTTTCGTATTGTGCTTATGCCATTTAACGTGACTCTCCTGGGAGAAACATGAACGAAAATACATGGTTGCCTAGTGTTGGTTTTTACAATACCCCTAAGATTGCTATGGTTATTGCCCACGGTGCCGGAGCGCCGGCGGATTCTGACTATATGGAACAACTGGTTATCGCACTGAGTGACGTAGGTGTTTCTAGCGTGAGATTCGAGTTCCCTTTCATGCAACAGCACCGCTTTGACGGACGTAAACGCCCGCCCGGTCGGCAACCGGGCTTGCTAGACAGCTTCGTTCAGGCGCTCAAGCGTGCAAAAGACGAGCTGCCGCAGGATTGCTTTGTGATGGCAGGTGGAAAATCCATGGGCGGGCGTATGGCCAGCTTACTGGCTCAACCTGCCAATATAAGTAAAAGTTCGGACTCGAGTTTTAATAGCAACCTTTTAGCGAGCAACTTGATGGATGCGGTGGTCTGTTACGGCTACCCGTTTCATCCGCCGGGCAAGCTTGACCGCTGGCGCACTGAGCACTTGGCGCACATTACCTGTCCGCTGCTAATTGTTCAGGGTACCCGCGACCCGTTCGGCAAACCGGCAGAGCTTGTAATTCAAAGCGCCGCTCTGGCCAACTGCGAGTTGCGTTGGCTGGAGGGTGGCAATCATGACTTCCAGCCCTTCGCGCGCCAGCCAGAAACCCAGAACGATTTAATTCGCCAGGCTGCGCAATTGACTCGGCAATTCGCAAACAGGATCATCGCTGAACGCTGACTCTTGCCGGGTAATCAGGATCCGCCCTGCTCGAGTATGGTGATTATTTCTTCACGATCCATAATCGGCATCAATTCCGCCATTAGCTCTTTGCGCTCTTTCGATCGGTACCACCGGTCCCAGTGACTGACCGAGCGCCAATTCGAAAGTATAAAGCGGTTGTTCGGATCGTTTCGATTGCTTAAGGCTTCACCGGATATAAAGCCCGGGGCCGCAACCGCGTTTTGCAACACCTTGCGCGAGCGGGTTTCGTAAGCTGCCTCCAGGGATTCGGCGATGTGCCGTTCAATTAATACTCGGATCATGGCGTGCCTCGGTTGTTGTGGTTCGAATTCTGGTGTCCAATAAGCAGCAAGTTTACAGATTTATAGGTTGAATCGACCCATTCTCAGGAGCTAAACCGTGGAAAATCCAGAATTTGATGCAGAACTCGATGCCCGGGGCCTATATTGCCCGGAACCGGTAATGATGCTGCACAGCCGTATTTTGGACGTGCCGGCGGGCGGCATTCTTCGGGTAACGGCAACAGACCCCTCCACTGTGCGTGACATTCCCCGGTTTTGTCAGTTTCTCGGCCACGAACTTCTAGCCCAGAACCAACCCGATGGCGAGTTCCATTTTATGATTCGTCGCGGCGGTTGAAGGTTTAACGTGTCAGTCGCGAATATTAACGCCGCTCAGGTGCTGTAGAAATTCGCTGCGGTTCATCTCTCCCAGAATACGTTGGTTACCGATTTCCTGACCACTCAAGTTGTAAAACAAGATACCCGGCGGTCCGAAAAGACCGAGCTCGTCTAGCAGGGCCTGCTGCTGTGGCGTGTTGGCCGTCATATCAAGCTGTATCAGACTGTAAGGTGCCAGTGCCTGAATTACCTGGGCGTCGCTGAATACATTGCGCTCCATAACCTTGCAGGCAATGCACCAGTCGGCGTACAAATCCAGTAACGCGGGTTTACCGGCTGCTTGTGCCTGTTGCAAAAGCTGGCGTATCTGCTGCGGTTCACTGGTGCGCTGGAAGTTGGCGTGGCTGGCCGCACTGCCGGCGCCGCTGCCCACGCTACCCGCCGTGAACGGTGCCAGCGGCCGCAGCGGATCGCTGGCACCCGCCAGTGCACCCGCCAGCAGCGCCATACCCCAAGCAAAGGCCACTAGCCCAAGCCCCTTGCGGGTGCGTTGCAAGCCGGCTTTGGCGGCGTCGAAGGCGCCCAACTGAACACCCACCACGGCAACCAGCAAGCCCCACAGCGTTAGAGTAAGCCAAGGCGCAAGCATCCGTTCCAGCAGCCAGATGGCGACGGCCAGCAGCATAATGCCGTAGCCGTGTTTGATCGTCGACATCCAGGCGCCCGAGGTCGGCAGAATTTTGCGCCCACCCACCGCCACAGCAATCAGCGGTACGCCCATACCAAGGCCCATGGCCAGCAGCGCCAGACCGCCGATGACCGCGTCCTGGGTTGCGGAAATGTACAACAGGCTGCCTGCCAGCGGCGCCGACACGCAAGGCGATACCACCAGCGCCGACAGCGCACCTATTCCAAACAAGCTGGCAATGCGCCCGCCGGACAGGTTTTGGCTGGCATTGCTGAGAGGGTTGCGGATAAACGCCGGTAGTTGTAATTCAAAAACGTCAAACATGGCCAGCGCAAATACGGTGAACAGCGCTGCGAATACGCCCAGTACCACGGGCGACTGCAGTTGTGCTTGCAGGTTAAAGCTGGCCCCCAGCAAACCGGTCACCACGCCGGCTGCGGCGTAGGTCAGCGCCATGCCCAGCACGTAACTAGACGCAAGCACCAGAGCATGGGCGCTGGAGCGGGTATTCTGGCCAGACACCAGCGAGGAAATGATGGGTATCATGGGTAGCACGCAGGGAGTAAAAGTCAGCCCCAGGCCCAACAGGAAAAATACGCCAACGATCAGCCAGGTTGGCTGTTGGCTCATAAAGCCGGCAAGTCCACTGGCGCTGCGAGTATCGGACACAGCGTCCGCTGGGTTAGGGCGGCTGTTGCTGCTGGCAGACGTGGCATTGGAATTGATCGCCTCGCCGGGCGCAGCACTGCTTAAGCCATTACTGTTGGCATAAAACAGCAGGTCGCGGGTTTGCGGCGGGTAGCACAAACCGGCACTGGCGCAGCCCTGATAGCTGACCTGAAGCTCGGCTTCGGTGACCCCGGGGGGCAGTTGAATCGGTTGTCGAGCCTGGATTGGATCGTAAAACACCGCCATCTCGCCAAAAAACTCGTCGTTGGTGATAATGCCCAGGCGTTCGAAGCTAAGCTCTCCCAAGCTGATGTCCGCGCTGACCGGGGTTACTGAAATACGGCTCTTATAAAGATAGTGCTCTGGCGCAATGTCCCACTCGAGTATTAGCGCGTCACCGTCGGTGCGGTAACTAAAAGGCAGCGCCTGATCGACAGGAAGAAAATTCCCTTGGCTGGCGGAGCTGCCGCCAAACCAGCTTGAGAATGTGGCATCCTGTTGCGCGAACGCGGTGTTGTGCGCCAGCAAAAACACCATCAATGCGACCAGCGCGCTTAGCTGGCAAAAAGCCCGAGGCCGTTGCCGGGCTGTGGCAGTAACAATCATGTTGAGCCTTAATTGCAAACGAATGAATGGAAACCGACTGCGGTGTAGAGGGTAAATGTTGCGCCAAGTTCCCCAAGTGTGCGTCGACGTTTTCCGGCGCAGCACTTTATGCCTTGACGCAGGCCCAAGATCGCGCTGGCATTGAGGCTGTTAAAGTCGCACAATAGCTCCCCAATGATGCACTGCTCAAACGATCTTATCATGCTATTTAATGGTTTGTTCCGTCAGCCTCGCCAGACTATTTTGGTGCGTGGCGACGACGAACCGGAATATTTGCCTGCTGGCTCAGGTCCGGCACAAGTGGTTTTTGCTCACGGCTATTTTTCCAGTGCCTTGCACGAAGTCAGCCATTGGTGCATTGCCGGTGAATACCGCCGTACGCTGCAAGATTACGGCTATTGGTATTGCCCTGACGGCCGCAGCCGCGAGCAGCAGTGCGCTTTCGAGCAGGTTGAGGTAAAACCCCAGGCTTTGGAATGGTTGTTTGCCTTGGCTTGTGGCTGGCGTTTTCATATCAGCGTCGACAATCTGGCGGGGCAGGGCGCAGCCAATCCGCAACTGTTTGCCAACCAGGTTGTTTGCCAGGCAACAGAGTATCTTGCACAGGATGATCCTGATGCCGGTGCGGGCGAATTTAAGAACACACCCCTGAGCGGCTTCTATAACAACATACCCTGCCGCGCAGCGGATTTTTTACACGCGCTAATGCGTTTTTATGGAACCGAGGGCTCGCTGACAGAGGCCTTGCAAAAAGATGCACGGCGAGTTGCGCCATTATGGGCGGCTGTCGGTTCTGACTCCCGGAATACCAAGGACACCGAAACTGTATGACCATTGATAATAATTCTACTGACAGCAACCCGACGTCTACTGCTGATAACGACATCTCCAGTGCTAGTGACAGTCCCGTTATTGACAGCCCTACTACCGATCGCAGCCACACCTCTGATTTGCGCTTTAGTGATCTGAATCTGGATCACCGCCTGCAGCAGGCCATTGCCGCCATAGGCTTTGAATACTGCACTCCGATACAGGCCGAAACCCTGCCTTGGACCCTGGCCTGCCAGGATCTGATCGGCCAGGCCCAGACCGGCACCGGCAAAACCGCAGCGTTTCTGATTACCGCGATCCAGACCATGCTGGAAACCCCGATTGAAGACAGCAAGCGCTTTGCCTCGGAGCCGCGGGTTCTGGCGCTGGCGCCCACCCGCGAGTTGGCGATGCAGATCGCCAAAGACGCCGAGCAGTTGTGTGCCCATACCGGCCATAAAGTTGTGACCGTGGTTGGCGGAATGCACTATGACAAGCAGCGTGATCAGTTACAGAACGAAGTCGTGGATATTCTGGTGGCAACGCCAGGCCGGCTGATCGATTTTCTGGGCTCTCAGGACGTGTTTCTCGACCAGATCGATATTTTGATTCTTGACGAAGCCGACCGCATGCTCGACATGGGTTTTATTCCGGATGTTAAACGCATTATCCGCAAGTGCACGCCGAAGGAAGATCGCCAAACGCTGCTGTTTAGCGCGACGTTCAACCAGGATGTACTGAATCTTGCGTCTATGTGGACCCAAAGCGCCGAGTTTGTGGAAATTGAGCCGGAGCAAAAAACCGCCGAGCGGGTTGAGCAGACCGTGTACCTGGTCGGCGATGATGAAAAACTGCAGGTGCTGGTGAATTATCTGAAGCGCCCGGAAGTGGACAAGGCACTGGTGTTCGCCAATCGCCGTGACCAGTGCCGTGATTTGGAAGAAGACCTGCGCAACCAGGGGGTGTCTGTTTCGCTGATGTCTGGCGAGATTGCCCAGGCTAAACGCCTGAAAACCCTTGAGCAGTTCAAAGCCGGCAGCATTCAAGTGTTAGTGGCAACAGACGTTGCAGGCCGTGGTATTCACGTTAACGGCGTAACTCATGTGTTCAACTATAATCTGCCCGATAACGCCGAAGATTACGTACACCGTATCGGTCGCACCGGTCGTGCCGGCAGCACCGGCGTGTCTATCAGCTTTGCCGGCGAAGACGATTCCTTCGCCCTGCCGGCGATTGAAAAGTACATCGGTCAGAAGCTTGCCAACGAGGTGCCGGACGAAGCGTTGATGGTGCCGATGGATAACGCCCCTATCGCCCGCAAGCGCGGTCGTCGGCCACAGGGCACGCGCCCGACTGGTAACCGTAGCAGTGGCAACCGCAGCGGCAATAGCCGGCCGCGCAGAAGCTGATTCAGGCGACCTTTTAAATAGACCTGAAGACAGTTTGAATAGAGACGTTGGGCACAAAAGCTTAGAGATGACGTTTTAGGCACATACCAGTTTAGATAAAAAGGCGGACGACCGGCATGTTGATTGTTGCAGACGAAAACATTCCGTTACTGGACTCGTTTTTTTCCGATTTTGGTGACATTCGCCGGGTCAGCGGCCGAGAGCTCAGCCCGGACCAAGTGCGCGATGCCGATGTGTTGCTGGTGCGTTCGGTTACCCGGGTAAATCGCGACTTGCTGGAAGGCAGCCGGGTGCGTTTTGTGGGTACCACCACCATTGGCACCGACCATGTTGATCGGTTCTGGCTAGAATCCCAGGACATCCACTTTTGCGCCGCCCCCGGCTGCAATGCCAACAGTGTGGTTGAGTACGTGCTGGCTGTTGCTTCTTTGCATGCATCCAGGTGCGGGCTCAGCAACTGGGCACGGCAGAGTGTTGGTATTGTGGGGGCCGGCAACGTTGGTGGGTTATTGGCGCAAAGGCTGGAGCGCTTGGGCTTTACCGTTGTTCTGTGCGATCCGCCAAGGCAGCAGGCCCAGTTCGACGGGCTGGGCGAGCCAAGCGCGACCGAATTTTCCAGTCTTGAGCAGGCGCTTGAGTGTGACTTGGTAACGTTGCACACCCCACTAACCCGCGATGGCGAGCACCCAACCTATCACTTGTTGGGAGCTCAAGAGCTGGCGACACTAAAATCTGGTCAATTATTGATCAACAGCGGGCGAGGTGAAGTAATCGATAACGCCGCTTTGCTTGCCCGTCTGCACCAGCCAGATGCGCCAACAGTCGTGTTAGACGTGTGGGAAAACGAACCGAAAATAGACCCGCAGTTGCTGCAGCAGGTTTGGTTGGGCACCCCGCACATCGCCGGGTACAGTCTGGAAGGCAAAGTGCATGGCACTGAAACCATATACCGGGCGCTGTCTCGCTTTCTTGGCCTGCCCGTGCGCAAACAGGCAGGCCAGTATTTGCCCCAGCCTCCTCTAAGCAAGCTGGCATTCACCAGCAGCGCCGGTGACGATGCGGTACAACTGGCTTTGCATAACTGCTACGATCCGCGCCGTGACGACGCTCGCTTACGGCTGAGCATGGCGGGCGATGAACAGCAGCGAGCCCAAGCCTTTGATCGGCTTCGCAAGGAATATCCGGTGCGCCGTGAATGTTCCAGTCTGAAAATCCAGCTTAAGGGTAGTAGCAAATCCATGGGAGAGCAGTTCCGCTCGCTGGGATTCAAAGTCAATATCTGACGTCCGCTTTACCGCTCACAACCAGAACAAGCCCATTAGGGCCTGTTTGTGTTTTGTTAAAGTCGAATCCTGCAGGCAAATCCCGACGGCCGCTGTGTAAAAGCGGCGCTCTAGTGCGCAGCAGCCTGAGGCTCGGCGAGCACTTCTCCTTTGGCCAGCATCTCGTCGGTAGCCGCCCCGGACACTTCGAACACGTGGTAGGCTTCGGCGCCCAGCGTGTCGATGGCGGTGTCTATATAGTTGTAGCGGATGGGTACCGGGTCTCCTGAAAACGTCACAACGAATTGCCGCACTACCGTTGCAACGTCAACATTTAACGGCTGCTCAACCCACAGGTACACGCATTTGTCGGGCACTATGTACTCGCAGCGCACCGCTCTGTAGCCCTCCCGCAGTTTCAGGGTGTTGATAACCTTGCCGCCTTCAAGCCGAAACTTATGGATCGTTTTCATGACAATTACCCCCTATGTGGCGTAGAGCTTGATATTACCGCGGTCGTGGCTCAGAAAAATAGAGTTTTTCCTTATGAGTCAGGTTTTCTGTCGTACCAGCCAGTAACAGATCCCCAGAGCCAGTGCAGTAATGCCGATGCCAACAATCTGTTCAGCGCTGACCAGGGTCAGGTCCAGCACAATAACCTTTCGGGCAATGGCCATTAGTGCAGTGGCGATAACCAACTGTACCGGAATCACGTTTGAGCCCAGATAAAGCCGAATGTTGATAAAAATTTCGATGGCGATCAGCACCGCCATAAAGGCACCAAACACCTGAAGAATATCTTCCACATCCATCAACATAAAGGGTGGGGACTGCAATCTTTCGTAAATCACATAAATGACGTCGGCGACGCTCCAGTAAATCACCATCACCATCAGGACTGCGAGTATACGCACCGCAAAGCGGATTGACTTGTGCAGTATGTTCAGTAGCGGGTCGTCGCTGTCTGCCGGTATCTCGTCGTGCTTCATCAGCTGTTCCTTCGTGCTTTTACTGTCCACGTCCCGCTTATTGAGCATAGAAAGTATTTATACCTTTTTTTAAAGTTTGGCCTGCTGTAACGCCTGGATACGTTGCTCCAGCGGCGGGTGGGTCATGAAAAAAGCGGCCAGGCCCGTTCGATGGCCACGGTTAATAGCAAACGCTTGCAGGGTATCGGGCATCTGGTCTGGTACTTGGCTTTCCTGTTTCAGTCGCCCCAAGGCACTGATCATGGCTGCGCGGCCGGCCAGTTGGGCGCCGGCGATGTCGGCGCGAAATTCTCGGCGACGGGAGAACCAGAACACTATGGTGCTGGCCAGAATGCCTAAAACAAGCTCTGCCACCATGCTGACGATAAAGAAGCCCATGCCGTGGCCGCTTTCATTCTTGAAAACTACACGGTCGACAAAGGAACCAATAACCCGCGCTGCGAAAATGACAAAGGTGTTTACGACGCCCTGAATCAACGCCAGGGTCACCATGTCGCCGTTGGCCACGTGGCCGATTTCATGGCCCATCACAGCGCGAATCTCGTCTTTGCTGAAACGGCTTAGCAGGCCCTCGCTGACAGCCACCAAGGCTTTGTTTTTATTCCAGCCGGTGGCAAAAGCGTTGGACTGGGTGGCGGGAAAAATGGCCACTTCAGGGATGCCAATACCGGCGTTTTTGGCCAACTCCGCTACGGTTTCCAGCAACCAGCGCTCCACCGATGTACGCGGTGTGTTGATCACCCGGGCTTTGGTGCTCCATTTCGCCATCGGTTTTGAAATCAGCAGCGATATAAGGGAACCGGCAAAGCCGAATACAGCCGCAAAAATCAGCAGAGAGCCGTAATCAATACCGTTCTGGGCCAGATAGCTGTCTACGCCCAGTAGTCTCAAAGTGAAACTGGCTACCAGGATTACCGCCAGGTTGGTGGCCAGAAACAGCAGTATTCTCATAGTTTCCTTCTCTTGTGAATGTAAAAATGTTTACGAATGCGCATTAAAGGGCGGTTGTAAATTCGGCCAATCAGACGATGTGACAGTCTTACTGCTTGTATTGTTCCAGGAATCGCTCCAAGCGACCCACGGCATCGGCCAGAGTGTCTTTGCGCGGCAGGAAAACAACCCGCAGATGTTGCCTGTCTTTTACATTAAAAGCGGAACCCTGAACCAGCAGTATCTTTTCCTGAATCAGCAGGTCCAGTACCAGTTTCTCATCGTTAACGATGGGGTAGCGCTTGGGGTCCAGCTTGGGGAACAAATAGAGCGCACCCTGTGGCTTTACGCAGCTGACGCCGGGGATGTCGTTGAGCAATTCCCACGCGGTTTGGCGCTGTTCGAACAGGCGGCCGCCCGGAGTCACCAGGTCGTTGATGGACTGGTAGCCACCCAACGCCGTCTGGATAGCCAACTGGGCTGGTACGTTGGCGCACAGGCGCATGTTCGAGAGCATTTCGATGCCCTCAATCAGGTCGGTGGCTTTGTGTTTGGCGCCGCTGATGATCATCCAGCCGGATCGATAGCCTGCAGCACGATAATTTTTCGACAGGCCGTTGTAGGTGAAAAAGAGCACGTCATCGGCGAGGGACGCGGTAGAAACATGCGTTACGCCATCGTAAAGAATCTTGTCGTAAATCTCGTCAGATAAAATGATCAGGTTGTGGGCCCTCGCCAGCTCAATCACCTGATGCAGCAGCTCGGTGGAATAAACCGCGCCTGTGGGGTTGTTGGGGTTAATCAGCACAATCGCCCGGGTGCGTTTGGTGATTTTGCGGCGGATGTCATCAATATCCGGAAACCAGCCCTGCTGTTCATCGCAGTGATAGTGCACGGGTTTGCCGCTGGAAAGCGCTACCGCGGCGGTCCATAGCGGGTAGTCAGGCGCGGGAATCAACACTTCGTCGCCAGTATTGAGCATGGCCTGCATAGACATTACGATCAGTTCGCTGACCCCGTTACCCAGGTAAATGTCATCAATGTCGACTTTGTCGATGCCGCGCTGCTGGCAATAGTGCATCACCGCCTTGCGCGCGGAAAACAGGCCCTTGGATTCCACATAGCCTTGGGCCAGGTGCATGTTGTAGATGACGTCTTGCTGAATTTCTTCCGGTACATCGAGCTCAAAGCTGGCCGGATTGCCGATATTCAGTTTCAGTATGCGATGGCCTTCTTCTTCCAGGCGCTTCGCTTCACGCAGAACCACGCCGCGTATCTCGTAGCACACATTGTCCAGTTTGGTGGATTTGTGATAATTCTGCATGCCCGGTCGATCCTCTATGGCGTATGTTGCGGCGAATAAAAAAATCAGGAAGTCGCTTTCCATTCTAATGGAGCAGGTGTCCTGAACAACAGTTGAATTATGATGAATAGTGTTAAGTTACAGCAGATTCCGCCGTTGCATGTGAAATACTAATCTGCACGCAGGCTGGCAACGAGTGCTAAGCTTGGCGTTCGACCAGGTTCCACAGCATTTCTCCTTATTTTAGAAAGCGCTCCAACGTGTTTCAGACAACATTCCAACGTATTTCAGATAAAAGGAACAGCGCGATGGCCGGTATATATGATTTTGAGGTAAAAGACATTAGCGGTAACGCCCAAAGCATGGCTGTTTATCAGGGCAAAGTCTTGCTGATCGTAAACACCGCCAGCAAATGCGGTTTCACACCACAATTTGAGGGGTTACAGACACTTTACAGTGACCTGACTGATCGGGGGCTGGAAGTGTTGGGTTTTCCCTGCAATCAGTTTATGAATCAGGACCCGGGCAGCAACGACAGCATCGGCCAATTTTGTTCGCTGAACTACGGCGTCAGCTTTCCGATGTTTTCGAAAGTTGAGGTAAACGGCGACAACACACATCCGCTTTACCGCTATCTAAAGCACGAAGCCTCGGGGCTGCTGGGGTCTGAGCAAGTGAAGTGGAACTTTACCAAGTTTCTGGTGAATCGCGACGGCGAGGTGCTCAAGCGCTACCCTCCCACCACCAAACCTGCCGACATTCGTGCTGACATCGAAAAAGCGCTGGGTTAGTACCCTTTTAATCGTCGTAGTTGGTTTTTTTCTTCCAGCTGTCGTCTTCCAAAAGGGTATCCCACTCTTTATCGTGCTTGCGGTGAGCGTCAAGGCTTACGCTGTCGGTCTCTGTGCCGGTCAGCGCCTCCAGTTCCTTGATGCGTGTGCGGAAGCTTTTCACGGCTTTCATGGCCACGGGGTTATCCGCAGATTTGCCCATCTCGGTGCTGGCCAGATGGTATGCGTGAATGGCTTTACGTATTTCGTTCTGGTGCACATAATCCCGGGCTTGGAAAACATGCAGATCGGTGTGGGTTTTGTGCACCAGAAACAGCACGTATTTCAGGTTCTTCCGCGCTGTGGCGGTGTCCAGCCGGCCGGCCTTGTGCATCGTCTCTAACAGGGCGAACAGGCTCTGCAGTAAATCTTTGACCGCGGTGGCTTTTTGCGGTGAATCTATGCGCATCTGCATTGTTTTGTCTGCACCGTCGCGTATCTGCTGCTTCAGATGGCCCAGCGCATCGCGTCGTTTATCAATTGGCAAGGCTGTGTTCAGGGTTGCCAAGCCATTGCAGCTGTGTTCCATTTGTTTAATAAGGACCAGCTTCAAATCACCGGTCACATACTGGCCCGGCAGTTCCGTTAAAAGCCGATTGGCGAGTTTGTAGCTCTCTTCCAGCATAGCAATGCGGCGGATGCGCTGAATGCGGGCCTTTTCACGCAGGTGGCTGATGGTGACCACGGTAATCGCAATGGCAACCACGGCGGCTAATAGCAGAACAAGTGTTGAAGTTTTCATGACTTACGACAAGACTCCGTAGGCAAGCTGGCGCAGCTTTAGTAGTTATAAAAAGGGTATCAGAAATAGCGCCTTAACAATGTTTTTAAATGTGAAGGCTTGAGAATGTTGTTAAATGTGAAGGAGAGCAGGCCTTGGATATTTCCCGCGTAGACCTGAATTTACTGGTGTATCTGGACGTGCTGCTGCGTGAGTGTAATGTAACCAAGGCAGCCAACCATCTGGGCATTACCCAGCCCGCCATGAGTAACGGCTTGCGACGGTTGCGCGAGTTGTTCGGTGACCCCTTGCTGGTGCGCACCAGCGAAGGCATGACCGCCACTGAAAGAGCCCGGGAGCTGCAGCCAGTGGTGCGTTCGATTGTGTCCAGCATCGAGCAGGTGATGCAGGATAAAACCCCGTTTTCTGCGATTAATAGCCAGCGCGTGTTTCGTATTATGGCCAGTGACTACGCTGAGTCCTGCCTGATGCCGCGGGTACTGCGGCGTATACGCCAAGAAGCTCCGAAGGTGACTTTGGATGTATTGACCCCTAGCGACGTCAGTTTTTTGGATGTGGAGCAGGGCAGGCTGGATATGGCCATCAACCGCTTCGACAAGATTCCCCAGTCGTTTCACCAGAAAACCCTGTGGAGCGAATATTTTGCTTGCCTGATGAACGCTGAAAACCCGATTTTGCAACAATCGTTTACCCTGGAAAGCTATCTTCAGGCTAGCCACATCTGGGTCAGCAAGACCGGGTTTGGGGTGGGGGTAGGGGTGAATCCTAAAGACGTGCAGCGCCTGGGCTGGGTTGATGAAGCCCTGGCCAAGATTGGCCATAAACGGCAGATTTCAGTATTTACCCGCCACTATCAGGTGGCCATGCTGCTGGCCGAGCAACACGACCTGATTGCCACGCTGCCATCACGGGCGGCCTGGCTCCAGCGTGACAACCCGCACCTGGTGTTCAAAGTGCCGCCCTTCGACATTCCGCCGTTCGATTTGAAAATGGCCTGGAGCCCGCTGCTGCAACACAACGCCGACCACCAATGGTTGCGCCGGCTGATCGCTGAGGTGGCTGAAGAGGTAGACGCAGAGTTTGCCGAATTTGGCACACCCTTCGAACGCAGCTGATTTAAAGAGAAAGCACTCGTAGCTCTGCAGAGCGCTGGCCGGTGTTCCACATTTGCAAGAAACGCTCTTCCAGGCGCTTTACCCGCCCGCCGTCGGCAAAATTGGCAAATCCCTGGCTACCGCCAAACTCATGGCGGTAAATCACACCTTGGCGGTCGGCCAGCATAAAGGGTTCTTTTTCTGGTGGGGTTGTATCGCTTAACAGTCGAAGTTCGATGCGGCTGGGCAACCGCCGCATTAACTCAGCCAGCCCGTGCTGGCGTTGAGTCAGCGCTTTGTCGTCTTGAATCAGTAGGCGGACATCGCTAAGCCTATGGCGCCTTGCCATTTGCGACACCAACTCGCAAAAGCGCGGTTGACCGTAAAGGTCGAAGTCCAGCGTGTTGTCGTACAGCCATAATCGCTGCCGGGCCTGTCCCGCCAGGCTGTGCATCAGCTCTACCAGTTGCTGCTGCCGCTCGAACAGCCAACTGCGCGAATCGTCGCCAAGGTTCATTGGAAATTTGCGAATGCCAGGCCGCTTCCCGGCCGGTTCTGCCGCCAGCTCTTCGGCCAGCACAGAAGGCGCCAGGCAACGCATATCAAAATGCGCTATGCCGGCGTCGTCATATTGGTCTGAACACAGGTGAAATCCGGCACGCTGGTAAAACTCAACGGCGTGCTGCTGCGCCGATAGCTGCAGCTGGGAGTAGTGTACCGCACCTTGGCAAATCAGATGCTGCAACAGAGCCTGGCCAATCTGTTGGCCGCGGAATTGCGGCAGCACCGCCATGCGCCCGATGAAACCAGTGGCACCTGGAATGCCATACAGGCGCGCCGTGGCGGCGGCTATATTGCCATCTACCACTACCAGAAAGTGTTCGGCGCTCTGGTCGATGAGGTCCCATTCCAGTTCCTCCGGCACCTTCTGCTCCTCAACAAATACCCGCTGGCGAATGCCCCGGATTTGCGGCGGCGCGCTGTGCCAGTTGTATTTCCGAATGCGCATATTCATCGGAGCCCCGTGCGGCCGTTTATTCGAAGTAGATAGAACCCTGATTGTACAGATTGGTGAGCAGCCCAAGTATCGCTTCGTCTTCGGCAAACGCTGCCAAAGCCTTTGCGTTAACCCGGGCACCAGCGCACAGCAGCGGCGCAAATGGGCGAGCATCGCCGCGCAGTAGGTATTGCTCGCCGTCTACAAACAGTGCGGTTTCGTTGTCCAGTTCATAAAAGGCAAATCGAGAGCCTTCGTTCCAGCGAACCTGTTCACCGGCCTGTATCGCTGCTTGAAGGTCTTCGCTTGCGGCAGGTTCATCGGCGGGCACCACGGTTTCAGCGCTTTTTGGAGCAGTGGTAAACTGGCCGAACCACAGTGACAGGTTGCGCCGGTCGCCTATTTTTTCCTGTATCAAGGCTTCCAGGCGGTCAATCACCACCGGTGCGATGGCGCCGGGATTGTCCTGCAGCGCCAGATCCGGATCATTCATGTGCTCGGCCGCATTGGGCTGGTTGCACAGGAAGTCGGTAAAGCCGGTGAGCAAATCGTCGACTGTGGGCGCGCGGAAGCCTACTGACAGAGTAATACAGTCTTCTTCGGCTATGCCATGGTGGCCTATGGCGGGCGGCAGGTACAGCATGTCGCCCGGCTCTAGAATCACGGTTTCCTCGCCCTGCCAGTCACTTAGAATACGCAGCGGTGTGCCTTTCAGGCGGGGCGAAGCAGAGCCGCATTCACCGCCGAACGTCCAGCGACGGTTACCCTGGGCCTGCAAAAGAAACACGTCATACTGATCGTAATGGGGGCCTACGCTACCGCCTTTCGGCGCGTAGCTGGCCATAATGTCGTCCAGCCGCCAGTTGGGTACAAAGCGGAAGTGCTCCAGCAAATCGGCGACTTCCGGCACCCAGTGGTCAAGGCCCTGCACTAGCAGGGTCCAGTTTTGCTCTGGCAGCTTGCTGAAACGCTCTTCGCTGAATGGGCCGTTATGAACTTGCCAGGGCTTGCCGGCGTCGTCTTCAATTACGATGCGCGATTCTACGGTTTCTTCACAGGCCAACCCGGCCAGTTCGTCGGCGCTCACCGGGCTCTCAAAGCCGGGAAACGCCTGGCGGATAACCAGGGGCTTTTTCTGCCAGTAGTCGCGTAAAAACTCTGCAGGGGTTATTCCGCCAAGCATGTCCATGGTGTTACTCCGGTATTCAGATGTTGCGGGCTTGGTCTATGGCGTTGCCAATGTAGCTGCCGGGCGTCATCGCCATCAGTTCGGCTTTAGCCTGTTCGGGAATGTCCAGGCTGCTGACAAAGCTTTGGATAACCTCGGCGCTCATGGCTTTTCCGCGGGTTAAGGCTTTCAGCTTTTCGTAAGGTTTTTCAATATTGTAACGGCGCATCACGGTCTGAATCGGTTCCGCTAAAACTTCCCAGGCCTGGTTCAGGTCGGCGTCCAGGCGCGCCGCGTTCAGCTCCAATTTGCTCAGGCCTTTCAGGGTAGATTCATAGGCAATAAGGCTGTGGGCGAACCCCACGCCCAGGTTGCGCAGCACCGTGGAGTCGGTCAGATCGCGCTGCCAGCGCGAGATCGGCAGCTTGGCTGACAAATGGTTTAGTAAGGCGTTGGCAATGCCCAGATTGCCTTCGGAGTTTTCGAAGTCAATGGGATTAACTTTGTGTGGCATGGTGGACGAACCCACTTCGCCTTCGACGGTTTTCTGTTTGAAATAACCCAGAGAAACATAGCCCCAGATGTCGCGATCCAAGTCGATCAAAATGGTGTTGAAGCGGGCAACCGCGTCGTACAGTTCGGCGATGTAATCGTGGGGTTCAATCTGGGTCGTGTACGGGTTGAAATTCAGCCCCAGGCTTTCGATAAACGTTTTGGCGGTTTCGGCCCAGTCAATGTCTGGGTAGGCAGAAATGTGGGCGTTGTAGTTGCCCACCGCGCCGTTGATCTTTCCCAGCAGTTCGACGTTTTTTATCTGCGCTAGCTGGCGCCGCAGACGGTGCACAACGTTGGCCAGTTCTTTGCCCACGGTGGTCGGCGAGGCGGTTTGGCCGTGCGTACGCGATAGCATGGGCTGGGCTGCGTGGTCGTGTGCCAGCATGGCGACCTGGTCTATGACTTTTGTCATCGCCGGCAGCATGCCGCTGTCCAGGCCTTCTCGCAGCATCAATGCGTGGGACACGTTGTTGACGTCTTCTGAGGTGCAGGCAAAGTGAACAAATTCGGTGACCGCGTGAAGTTCGGCGTTATCGGCGATTTTCTCTTTGATGAAGTACTCCACCGCTTTCACATCGTGATTGGTGGTGCGCTCAATATCTTTTATGCGCTGGGCATCGGCCAGACCGAATTCGCTGACGAGGGCGTTCAGAGCGGTCTCTGCTTCAGCAGAAAACGTCGGAACTTCTTGAATTTGCGGATGAGCCGCCAGTTTTTGCAGCCAGCGGATTTCGACGGTTACGCGGTTTCTGATTAGGCCATATTCACTGAAAATGTCGCGAAAAACGCTAACTTTGCTGCCGTAGCGTCCGTCCACCGGGGAAATAGCGGTCAGGGCGGTGAGTTCCATCGAAAACCTCTCAAAATGTTTGAAGCGGGGCGGTAAAAGTCAGGGCGATATAATACACCAGCGGCCAGTCGGAATCAGCTCAGCAGGTTTGCGAATCAGCCAAATGGGGTACTAGCCGGTTTTCAGCAATTCGCGGGCGTGGGCAATTACTTTTTTGCGGGTAAAGATCAGTTGCCAGCGGCGCCCGCCGGTCTGCCGCCAGAGCACCGCAGAGCGGATGCCGGCTAACAGCAACGCCCGTATTTTAGCGGCGTTTTCTTCCCGCTGCAGAATAGCTGGCGTGCCGCCGACTTGAATGCGCTGGCGGTAGGTGCTGATGGTGTCGGTATACACTGACGCCAGATTGCCAATCAGATTGCTGTGTACATAACCGAAATGGCTGGCAGTGTGACGCGCCTGCTCAATCCGGCTGCCCAGCACGGACATCATGTCGTTGCTGCTGTTGAGCTTGGACTCCAGTTGGATTAAATTCAGCACGTAGCGCAGTATTTCGATGTCGGTAGGCTTGCTTTGCTCGCTGAGCACACGAATCAACGTATTTAGCCCCAGGCTCAAGTCGCGCAGTTCTCCACCGTAAACGTCCAGCGTGGTCGCCGGGTCAGTGGCGAACAGTGAGCGTAGGCAGGTTTCCAGGTCGGTTGCGTCGCAAATGCCGTCATGGGCAATCTGGGTAACCAGATTCGCGGCCTGAAAAACGCCGGCCAGGGCCAGGGTTTGGTCGTGCAGTGTGCGGCTCATGACTGCACTCCTGACTTCAATCCGTTAGTTGACTCAGTGGTCAGGCGCGCTGGCAGTGATTCGCCATGGCGCCAGGTGTGTTCAATGACGCCGCCGCCCAGGCAAATCTCGCCATCGTAAAATACCACCGATTGGCCCGGCGTTACTGCGCGCTGGGCGTCGTCGAACACCACTTTGACGCCGCCATCGATGACGGTTACCTCGCACAGTTGATCGGGCTGGCGATAGCGGGTTTTGGCCATGCAGCGAAACTGCGCGCTCGGAGCCTCAGCAGCAACCCAGTCGACGGGGCCAGATACCAGGCCACGGGAAAACAGCAGCGGATGGTTTTTACCCTGAGCTGCAATCAATACGTTACGCGTCAGGTCTTTTTCCGCTACGTACCAGGGCTCATCGCTATAACCGTTCAATCCGCCAATACCAAGGCCTTGGCGTTGGCCAATGGTGTGGTACATCAGCCCCTGATGGCGGCCAATAACATGACCTTCCGGCGTTTCGATAGTGCCGGGCTGGGCCGGCAGGTACTGCTTCAGGAAGTCAGTGAACTTGCGCTCGCCAATAAAGCAGATACCGGTAGAGTCTTTTTTGTCGTGGGTAATAAACCCTTGCGCTTCGGCAATACGGCGCACTTCCGGCTTCTCAAGTTCGCCCACTGGAAACAGGGTGCGGGCAATACGATCGCCAGATACTGCATGCAGGAAATAGCTTTGATCTTTATTGCCGTCGAGGCCTTTGAGTAACTGAGCCCGGCCGGAACCGTCATCAAGCGGGCATTGGCGGGTGTAGTGTCCGGTGGCAATGTAGTCGGCGCCCAGTGTTATCGCGTAATCCAGAAAAGCGCGAAATTTCACCTCCTTGTTGCATAAAATGTCTGGGTTTGGGGTGCGTCCGGCTTTGTATTCGCTGAGAAAATGCTCGAATACCCGGTCCCAGTACTCCGCCGCAAAGCTGGCGGTATGTAGCTTTATATCGATGTGATCGGCCACCGCCTGAGCATCGGCCAGGTCGGTCATGGCGGTGCAGTATTCGGTGCCGTCGTCTTCATCCCAGTTCTTCATGAACAGGCCTTCTACCTGATAACCCTGTTCTTTCAGTAGCCAGGCGGCAACGGAGGAATCGACACCGCCAGACATGCCGACGATAACGCGGCTGGTGTTTGGGCTAGTGCCAGGGGCAGTATTTGCGGCTGTGTGGAACTCGGTCATAACGGCTCTGTGTCAGTAAAAGCGGATGATTTTATCAGCTTGCGGTCGTCACGTCTGTGGGTCGTGAATCAGATCCAGCGGCAAACGCCTACCACTTTGGTAATCTTCCATACACTGAAGTACCAGCGGGCTGCGCAGCTTATCACCCAGACCGGCTATTTGTTCCGGTGAGGGCGGTGGCCGCGGTTTGCTTTTGGTGTTTGCCGGCTGCCAGTGGGTTTACGATGCGGCGTTGCAGTCGTGGTTATATTTACGGTTGTTGAACTGAACTGGCCGGGTTCAAGTAAGTTAAGGCTCCAGTCACCAATGCGATAGCGGATCAGCCGTAGCGTAGGAAAACCCAGCGCCGCGGTCATGCGTCTTACCTGGCGATTACGGCCTTCACAGATGGTCAGTTCCAGCCAGCTGGTGGGGATGTTCTGGCGAAAACGTACAGGGGGATTGCGTGACCAAACCGCCGGTTCGTCCATGGTACGGGCAAGGGCCGGGCTCGTCAGGCCGTCTTTTAGTTGAACCCCCTGTGCCAGTTGGCGCAGGCCTTGCTCGCTAATCGTGCCTTCAACCTGCACCCAGTAAGTTTTTTCCATCTTACCCTGGGGCGAGGCGATGCGATGCTGTAGTTGGCCGTCTGAGGTCAGTAATAGCAGGCCTTCGGAGTCATAATCCAAGCGGCCGGCAGGGTATATGCCCGGCTGGTTGATCCAGTCAGCCAGGGTGGCTCGTCGGGGCTTGTCGGTTGACTGCCGTTCATCAGTAAACTGGCTGAGTACCTGGAACGGCTTGTTGAAAAGGATTAATTCGGCCATAGATAGTCTGTGTTGCTAGTAGGGCTAGACGCAGAGACTACCCCAGATACAGGATTTCGCAACCGTCCAGTACCCGTGGATGCACAGAAATTCGGCAGTTTTATCGTTCAGCCAGACGGGACGATGTGATTTGTTTGCAGCAGCGGAATAATGTCGACGGCGTGGACACCGTCATCCACCGGTTTTTTCTCGAAACTGACCGCCTGCCCGGCTTTCAGAGTTTTATAGCCATCCATTTGAATGGCCGAAAAATGAGCAAACAGGTCGTCGCTGCAGCCGTCTTCAATGATAAAACCGTAACCTTTGGCGTTGTTGAACCATTTCACTTTGCCGCTGGGCATGTTGAACTCCCCTGTACTTATGCTGTCAGTGATTATTATTGTTGAATTCCGGAGTTTGGTAACATTTTTTTACATTGCAATGAACTTTGGTTCAATACGGAGTTGCAGTCAACTGCTCGCTATAGAGGTTTTGGGTGGTTGAAGGCAGTCCGGAACCGGTATCATGTTCGTACTTATATAGGCTAAGGATCGCGGCTTGGTGTCCCACTGACAGGCATACTTAAGTCAGACGGAACATAAGCCTGCTTGAAAAAGCGGGGGCCAATACCCACATTACTAGCAAGGCACCGGCAACTTCGGTAAAGAATGATGCGTATGATTGAAAATTCTCAACTAATATGGAATCAGGGAGATGAAAGTGAGCCGGGTCGCCACGACCAGCTCAGTGTGGCGCTGGAAAAGCCAGCTCTGAAGCGGCCCGCGCAGTTCCGGGTGATTCTTTTAAACGACGACTACACTCCCATGGACTTTGTGGTGGAGGTGTTAACGACTTTCTTCGCGATGAATGAAGAAAAGGCAACACAGGTAATGCTTCTCGTCCATACGCAAGGCAAAGCTGTATGCGGCGTGTATTCCCGGGATATCGCAGAAACCAAAGCAGCCCAGGTGAATCAGTATTCGTCAGAATGTGATCACCCGCTGTTGTGCGAAATTGAACGTGCAGATTGATAGCAGTTGGAGTAGTCCATGCTGAGCAAAGATCTTGAACTTACATTGAATTCGGCCTTCAAGAATGCCCGTGACAAACGTCACGAATTCATGACAGTAGAGCATTTGCTGTTGGCCCTTTTGGACAACGATTCGGCAGTGGGAGTTCTGAAAGCGTGTGGCGCAGAGTTGGGCCAGCTGGAACAGGAACTGCTTGAATTTGTTGATTCCACAACGCCAATCATCCCGGATTCTGACGGCGATCGCGAAACCCAGCCAACCTTGGGCTTTCAGCGTGTGCTTCAGCGCGCGGTTTTCCACGTGCAGTCTTCCGGCAAAAAAGAGGTAACCGGCGCCAACGTGCTGGTGGCGATCTTCAGTGAGCAGGAAAGTCAGGCGGTTTACTTGCTGAAAAAGCAGAATGTAGCGCGCATTGACGTGGTCAATTTTGTTTCTCACGGCATTTCCCGAGTGCAGGGTGCGGAGGATCAAGAAGGCCGCGAGGCTGCTCAGGAAGAGAGCGGCGAGGAAGCGACGCAGTCTACACCCCTGGAAAATTACACCACCAACCTGAATGAACAAGCCCGCCTAGGGCGTATCGACCCGCTGATCGGGCGCGAACACGAAGTCGAGCGTGTGGTGCAGATTCTGGTGCGCCGTCGCAAAAACAATCCCTTGCTGGTCGGCGAAGCCGGCGTTGGTAAAACCGCCATCGCTGAAGGTCTGGCCAAGCGCATTGTAGATGCTCAGGTGCCGCAAGTGATCGCTGATGCGGTGGTTTACTCGCTGGATTTGGGAGCGCTGCTGGCAGGTACCAAGTACCGCGGTGATTTTGAAAAGCGTCTGAAAGGCCTGTTGTCGGATCTGAAAAAGCAGGAACACGCTATCTTGTTTATCGATGAAATCCACACCATTATTGGCGCCGGTTCGGCATCAGGTGGCGTGATGGATGCGTCGAACCTACTCAAACCCATGCTCAGCTCGGGTGAGCTGCGTTGCATTGGTTCGACCACCTATCAAGAATTTCGCGGTATATTCGAGAAGGATGCTGCCCTGGCTCGCAGGTTCCAGAAAATTGATGTTAACGAACCCAGCGTCGAAGACACGTATCTGATTCTGAAAGGTCTGAAGCCAAATTTCGAGAAACATCACGATTTAACCTACACCGATCAGGCCCTGCGCGTGGCTGCTGAGCTGTCTGAACGCTACATCAACGACAGGCACCTGCCTGACAAGGCCATAGATGTGATCGACGAGGCGGGTGCCCATCAGCGCCTGATGAGTGAAGACAAACGCAAGAAAGTGATCGACGTCGCAGAAATTGAGGAAGTCGTGGCCAATATTGCACGTATTCCACCCAAGAGCGTGTCCACCAGTGACAAAGATGTGCTGCGTAATATGGAGCGGGATCTGAAAATGGTGGTGTTCGGGCAAGACTTGGCCATCCAATCCTTGTCTACGGCTATTAAGCTCGCTCGCGCCGGGCTGAAATCACCTGAAAAACCGGAAGGTGCGTTTCTGTTTGCCGGCCCCACCGGTGTCGGTAAAACCGAAGTCACCAAGCAGTTGGCCAAGGTGTTGGGTATCGAGCTGGTGCGCTTTGATATGTCTGAGTATATGGAGCGCCATACTGTGTCGCGCCTGATTGGTGCGCCGCCGGGCTATGTCGGTTTTGACCAGGGCGGTCTGCTAACCGAAGCGGTGAACAAACATCCGCACTGCGTGCTGCTGCTGGATGAAATTGAAAAGGCTCACCCAGAGGTGTTCAATCTGCTACTGCAGGTAATGGACCATGGCACGCTGACGGACAACAACGGCCGCAAAGCTGACTTCCGTCACGTAATTTTGGTGATGACCACCAACGCCGGCGCCGAAACCATGGCCCGTCGCTCCATTGGCTTCAGTGAGCAAAATCACCGCAGCGATGGTATGGAAATCATCAGCAAGACCTTCACGCCGGAATTCCGCAACCGTTTGGATGGCATCATTCAGTTTGCGGATCTGGAGCGCCAGACCATCACTCACGTGGTGGATAAGTTCCTCACCGAACTGCAGGCGCAGCTGGACGACAAACGCGTGGTATTGCACGTAGACGAGCCTTCCAAGCTGTGGTTAGCAGACAAAGGCTATGACGTGGCCATGGGTGCAAGGCCGATGTCACGGTTGATTCAGGACAAAATCAAGCGGCCCCTGGCTGAGCAGATCCTGTTTGGTCGATTGGCCGAGAAGGGCGGCGAAGTGTTTGTGCACCTCGAAAACGACGAACTGGTGTTCGAGTACGAGCCGGAACCCGCAGAAGCGGTTTGACCTGTTTGCTCAGCCTGGTCCACCTGGACCAGGCTGAGCAAGTGCCATTTTAATATCTCCCTTCTTTCCTTCTTCCCTTTTTTATTGCATTGATTGGTCTTCGATTTCGAGCGTTAAGGTCCCTGTCAGGTTGGCGTGTTTCGATGCATGTTATGCCAAACCGGCATGCCACCTGAACACGACAAGGAAATCTGCCATGAAGATTCGTTATATTGCCGCCGCTACCGCCGCTACCGCCGCTACCGCCGCTCTGCTGTTCACCGGAGCCGCTGTCGCTGGCCCCCAATGCACCGACGCCCCGCAATCCGAATGGATGTCTCAGGACACCATGAAACAGAACCTCGCCGATCAAGGCTACACGATCAAAAAGTTCAATGTTACCAGTGGCAACTGCTACGAGATCTACGGTATGGATAAGGGCGGCGTGAAGGTCGAGATCTATTTCAACCCGGTCAGTGGCGATGTGATCAAGGAAGAGCGCGATGACTGATACCCTGAAAGCGAGCACCGTGAGCCAGGATGGCCGTGTCAAGGTCTGGGATCTGGCGGTGCGAATCTTTCATTGGGGTCTGGTGGCGGCGTTTTTCGTGGCTTATTTCACTGCCGACGACTACCGGAACATCCACGAATGGTCGGGCTATGTGGTCTTGGGGTTGATAGGTTGCCGTTTGGTCTGGGGTGTAGTCGGCAGTCGTTATGCACGCTTTAGTGATTTTGTGCCGAAGCCGAAACGTCTGGCTGATTATATACGTCTTATGCTGAAGGGGCGGGAGCCACGCCACCTAGGTCATAATCCGGCAGCGGCGATCATGATCCTGTTTTTGTTGCTGGCGAACGGTGTGATTGGCATCAGCGGCTGGCTACTTACAACTGATTGGGGCTGGGGCAGCGGGATGCTCGAAAATGTGCACGAGATATCCGTGAACATTACGCTTGTCGCAATCGCATTACACGTGGGTGCGGCGATCTATGAGAGCTTCCATCACCAGGAAAACCTTATCCGTTCGATGTTCACTGGCTACAAACGGCGTTAGCCTCTTACGTCAATCAGTGATTTTGCAGAAGCAGCCGAATTATAGACACAGTGTGCGAAGCTCGCTGTGTCTATGAAACCTTAAAGCAGATATGTAAAGGCTATTCAGGGAGATGGCCTTTAACAACATAGTACACGGCGATGCGCCAGTTTCGAGAAGTGCAAAAAGAAGAGCTCGCCAAGGCGAGCTCTTCTTTTATGATATTTTAAGATACGCGTGTTACCACGATACTATTTACAAAAAGCTAGCAGCGTGACCGCCAAACATTAACGCGCGCGGTAAACGATGCGACCTTTGCTTAGGTCGTATGGCGTCAGTTCCACTTTGACTTTATCGCCGGTCAGAATGCGGATGTAGTTCTTGCGCATCTTTCCGGAGATATGTGCGGTCACAACGTGGCCGTTGCTCAGCTCTACACGGAACATGGTGTTTGGTAGCGTATCAATAATAACGCCTTCCATTTCAATGACATCTGTCTTCGCCATTCAGTAAAAACCTCGTTTTGGAATACTTTCCGTGATTTTAAATTGCGTAATACTGCCTGATTTTGAGCCGTTTAGCAAAAGTCAGTTGTTATCGAGTGCTTGCCAGCGGTTATGCGTGAACTGCTCGATGGGTTTAAAGCGGCTTTTGTAGTTCATTTTGCGACATTCCAGAATCCAGTACCCCAAATACACATGGCTGAGCTGCTGGCGCCGAGCCTCTTCAATTTGCCAGAGTACCGCGAAGGTGCCCAGGCTGCGATGATCCAGGTCTGGTTCGAACACGGTATAGATGGCCGACAAGCCGTCGTCCAAGCGGTCAACTGCCGCCAATCCGACGAGCTCACCGTGCAGGGTCATTTCCAGAAACCAGGAATCGGTCTGGCCTTCCACCAGAAATGCCATGAATTGCTCTCGTGATGGCGGGTACATGTCGCCGTCTTTGTGGCGCAGTTCAATGTAGCGGGCGTAAAGCCGGTACCATTGTTCCGAATAGGCTGCCGGCACCAGCGCACAGGCCAGATCACTATTCTTATTCCACACCCGGCGTTGGTTGCGGTCGGGGCTAAACTCTGCGACGGGTACCCTGACCGGAATGCAGGCCTGGCAGTTTTCACAGTGGGGGCGATAATAATGCGAGCCGCTGCGGCGAAAGCCAAGAGCTGTCAGCTGGCTGTAAAGCGTGCGGTCAACCTCTGCTTTAGGGTCTACAAACATGGTGGTGGACTGGCGATCTGGCAGATAGCTGCAGTCGTGAGCGGGTGTTGCAAAGAACACCAGTGTTCTCAAATTGCTCATTCACCCTCCGGGCCCGGCCAGCGCCATTGAAACTGCCAATCTTCCACCGCCGGTGGTTGTTTTGTATGGCGGCCAAGCAGGGCCAGAAACTCCGTTCGCGGTAGTGTTTGTGCGCCCATGCTTAAAAGGTGATCGCTGGCTACCTGGCAGTCAATAATCCGGTATCCCCACTGCCGCAGCTGGTTCGCGAGGTGCACCATTAATACCTTGGAGGCGTTGGTTTCCAGCGAGAACATCGACTCGCCAAAAAAACAGCTGCCGAGCGCTATGCCGTACATGCCTCCCGCCAATTCGCCGTGCGGGTTCCAGACTTCAATCGAGTGGGCAACCCCCTCTCGGTGCAACTTGTTGTAGGCCTGAAGCATGTTTTCGGTAATCCAGGTGCCTTCAGCGCGGGTAGAGCCACACAGTCGCATAATCCGGCTGAAGGCTCGGTCTGCGGTTATCGAGAAATAGTCTTTGTTGAGGCTGCGGCGCAGACTGCGTGAAACGTGGATATTTTCCGGAAAAATGACGCAGCGCGGATCGGGTGACCACCA
Organism: Marinobacter sp. M1C; assembly: GCF_023314135.1. Taxonomy (NCBI): domain Bacteria; kingdom Pseudomonadati; phylum Pseudomonadota; class Gammaproteobacteria; order Pseudomonadales; family Marinobacteraceae; genus Marinobacter; species Marinobacter sp. M1C. Next base: position 2,681,335 of record NZ_CP092289.1, on the reverse strand, counting down.
GAGTATGGGTTGGTCATCGCTGTACCAAGGGAAAATACCGTTTTCATAGGCCATCACCAGGCGCTTGCTGCTCAGATCGCCGCCTGCAGCCAGCAGGCCGTCGGGTTCCACCAGTGCGCTCTCGGGCGAGGGGAACCACAGCGCGTGTTCAGGCAACCAGGGCAAAGATGTCATAGTGGGTTCGCTGTTCAGCTCGGCTTTGTTGGTTTAGCTTAGCTCATTTGGTCCAGATAGCGCTCGGCGTCCAGCGCCGCCATACAACCAAAACCGGCTGAAGTTACCGCTTGGCGATACACATGATCGGCAACATCACCGGCGGCAAACACGCCGGGCACGGTTGTTTGGGTCGCCATTCCGTCCAATCCGGAGCGGATGTGCAGGTAACCATTTGTCATTTCCAGCTGGCCTTCGAACAGGCTGGTGTTGGGTTTGTGGCCAATGGCGATAAACACGCCGGAAAGCTCTATGTCCTGCTTGGAGTCGTCTTTCATGCTGCGGATGCGCATACCGGTTACGCCGGTGCCGTCACCCAGCACTTCGTCCAGGGTGTGATCCCAGATGATTCGCACATTGCCGCTGGCAGCTTTTTCAAACAATTTGTCCTGCAGCATTTTCTCTGCACGCAGGCTGTCGCGGCGATGCACCAGAGTCACTTCCGCGGCGATGTTGGACAGGTACAGGGCTTCTTCAACGGCGGTGTTGCCGCCGCCGATAACCGCTACTTTCTGGTTGCGATAGAAAAAGCCGTCACAGGTTGCACAGGCCGACACACCCTGGCCCTTGAATTTTTCTTCCGACTCAAGCCCGAGATACATGGCCGAGGCGCCGGTGGAAATGATCAGCGCATCGCAGGTGTGCTCGCCGCTGTCGCCCTTCAGGCGAAACGGACGCTGGTTCAAATCGACTTCATTAACCGTGTCATAAATGATTTTAGTTTCAAAGCGTTCCGCATGTTTCAACATACGTTGCATTAATTCTGGCCCTTGCACGCCATCGTTGTCACCGGGCCAATTATCGACGTCTGTGGTGGTGGTCAGCTGGCCACCCACTTCAATACCGGTGATCAATGTTGGCTTCAGGTTGGCGCGGGCTGCGTAAACGGCAGCGGTATAGCCGGCAGGGCCGGAACCTAGAATAATCAGGCGGGAGTGTGTGCTGGTGCTCATGCTGTTCTCACTTAATACGAGTGTATTCACTGTGTCCGCAGCTCGTTATGGCAGCGGCACGAAATTTAAAAAGTTTAGAACGTTTAAAAAATTTAGAAAGTTCAATAGGAAGATACAAAGGCTATCATGAATAGCCGGTGTGCTTGCCAGTTGTTTTGGCCAATTCTACCGATACGCCTGCTCTATGGGTTCAGTCGCCAAGCACCGATACGCCGGCCAGCAAGCGCTGCACCCGCTCCCGACTTTTGCCGCTTTCGCCCTGTTCCAGGCGATGCTCTGCCACCGCCGCAAACACCGCCTGTACGTCGTCTGGTAACACGTGTTCACGGCCCTGCATCAGCGCCCAGGCTTTCGCTGCGCGCAGCAGGCCCAAACCGGCCCGCGGCGACAGGCCGTAAAGCAGGCCCGGAATGTTGCGGCTGGCTTCCAGCAAGCGTTGTACGTAATCCAGCAGCGCCGGGCTGGTGTTAACCCGCAGCACCGTTTGTTGAATGCGCTCCAATTGTTCTTCAGCTAACAGGGTGGGCAGGCGCTGGGTCAGGCTGCGGCGGTCTTCGCCTTCCAGTAATTGACGTTCTGCCTGGGGGTCAGGGTAGCCGAGATGCAGGCGCATCAAAAACCGGTCTAACTGGCTTTCTGGCAGCGCAAAGGTACCGCCTTGTTCGATGGGGTTTTGGGTGGCAATCACAAAAAATGGATGGGGAAGGGGGCGGGTTTCACCTTCAATCGACACCTGCCGTTCTTCCATTGCCTCCAGCAGAGCGCTCTGGGTACGCGGCGATGCGCGGTTTATTTCGTCGGCCAGAATCAGCTGGGCAAAGATCGGCCCTGGATGAAAAACAAGGCTGCCGGCAGCCTTGTCGTAAATCGAATAGCCCAGCACGTCCGCCGGCAACAAATCGTTGGTAAATTGAATGCGTTGATAGCGCAGGCCTATTATGTGTGCCAGAGCGTGGGCAAGCGTGGTTTTACCCATGCCGGGAATGTCTTCAATCAGCAAATGCCCGCCGGCGAACAGGCTGCAAAGCGCCAGGCGCACTTGCCGGTCTTTGCCCAGCAAAATGCCATTGAGTTGGTCGACAATCTGATTTATCGCTTTGTGCATATTTTGATCAATCTCTTGCCCGTTTGAAATGTCTGCGTAAAAGGCAATACGCCGGTTGCTCAGGAAAAAACAGTTGCGGCGCTATCTGGTTATTACGCCCGCAGGCAATTGCATCGTCACGCAGTGCAGGCTGCCACCTTGCTGAAGCAGCGGGCGACAGGGTATGGCTATGATTTCGCGGTCTGGGAACAGATTCTGCAATGTGGCAATCGCTGCGGCATCTTGTGGTACATCGTATACTGGCAGCAACACCGCGCCGTTGATGATCAGAAAGTTGGCGTAAGTGGCCGGCAGGCGCTGGCCTTTTTCATCAAGGATAGCGTCTGGCCAGGGCAGGGGCGTCAGACGGTAAGGCGCACCATTGGCTTGGCGGAATTCGCGCAGGCCTTCGGCCATGGCGCTAAGAGCGCCGTAGTGCTCGTCGCTTTCATCAGGGCAGGCGACATAACAGATGTGGTCGGGTGCGCAAAACCGCGCCAGAGTATCTATATGGCTGTCGGTATCGTCGCCGGCCAGGTAACCGTGATTAACCCAGAGCACCCGGCGAATGCCCAGCAACTGGCCAAAAAGTTTCTCCATGGCGCTGCGGCTGTAATCGGGGTTGCGGCTGGGGCTTAGCAGGCATTCGCTGGTGGTCAGCAGAGTGCCTTCGCCATCGGTGTCGATGGCGCCGCCTTCCAGGATGAATTCGACGCTTTTCAAGGTGCTGCCGTCAAACGCACCGGCCGTGAGCAGCCTGTTGTTCAGGGCGTTGTCTTTGTCCCACGAAAACTTATTGCCCCAGGCATTAAAACCGAAGTCGACCAGCCTCGAGCCTTGGTGAGTGAACACCGTTAAAGGGCCGTGGTCGCGTGCCCAGCTGTGGTCTGACGGCGCAATCAGAACCCGAGCGCGGAATGCCACGCCAGAGGTTTCTATATACTGGTTTAGCTGTTCCTGCAGTCGCTGCGCCTGCTCTGGGTCTTCGCAGCTGATCAATGCGGATTCGAAGCGCAAAACCGCGCGCGCAATCGCCATAAATACCGGCTCTGTCTGTGCCAGACTGCTGGCCCATGCGCTTTTCCGATGGGGCCAGGTCAGCATCACCGCACTCTGCGGCGCCCACTCTGCGGGTAATAACGGCTTCGATTTCACTGGGCCAGTACCTTTTTCCTATTGAAAAAAACCATTCTAACGGACAGGCGCCGGCACGTCAGGATCTACTGGCGAAACTTTGCGGCCTTTTCTGTGTCTGTGTCAGGGCGTGTGCTTTATAACCGCGCGAATAACCCGATCGCTCTCGAAATACACCACAAAAGCCGGGTAGTGCCACTGGCTGATGGGCGGCTGGCCTACCGGGCCGCGGGTAGATTCGGGTGAGCCCCAGCGCTCGCGCACGCGCTCGGCCTTCATACCGGTTTGTGGCAATGAGTTGGCATCGCGGTCGCCCTGTTGGCCAAGTGGAACAACCAGTTCCTGAGTGCTGGCAGGCATCACCGACAAGGTCGCCGCCAGAACGGCGGACAACAGGCCGGCTCGCAGCAATGAGCGCCAAAAGCGATGGGTCTTCATAGTCAGGGTGACTCCGCAGGAGAAATGGATAAAACGTAATTTAGTCTGCGCTTTGGTCATTCGCCTCGGCAGTTCCGGCATTCGGTTGCTGGCGCTGGCGAATTTGCCAGCGCATGATATGGCGCGCCAGTTGTTGACGATCACTGTCTTCCAAGCGCACAAAGCGGGTGTGAATCCGTGTGCCGCCGCAGTCTTCGGTGTTAACGCCGACTACTTCGCCAACGGCTCGGGGCTGAAACAGTTCCGGCGGCAGAGTCAGGCGTATGGCAATATGGTCGCCCACCTGCAAGCTGTCATCGTTGCTAACAAAGGCAACGCCACCCTCGCTGAGCGTGGCTTGGTGCCAATGCTCCGGTTGCAACGGATTTTGCTCAAAGGCCATAATGCGCGCCAGAATATCCAGCTTGGAGTTGAACGCTTTTAACAGGCTTTGCAGCGCCCGGTCGCGCTCGCTTAAGCCGGCAAGTTGGGTTTTAATGTCTTGGTCAAGGCGTCTGAATTCGGCCTGTAAGCTGGTGAACGGGGTATTTCCGAAGGCACTGAAATCGTCTTGGGTACTGGTGGGCAGTTTGTGTACCTCCAATCCAATCCGGTCGTTGATTCTAAAGTAATCCCGCCGTTCGCGTTGTGTCTTCGCATTGGCGCTGTCATCGTTGCGCTGGGTCATTAGGACTCCGATACGGATGTTCATTTGTAGGGTGAAGTTTAGCAGTTCCCGGCGAGGCATTAACACGACCGGGTTCAATCAATCACGAATTAGTCGCAGCCAGCAGCAGGCAAGGCTTTATGTTTAAACCTTTATCATTTTATATCGGCTTGCGCTATACCGCTGCCAAACGCCGCAATCACTTTATTTCGTTTATTTCACTCACCTCTATGATCGGCTTGATGCTGGGCGTTGCGGTGCTGATTATCGTGTTGTCAGTCATGAACGGTTTCGATCGCGAGCTAAAACAGCGCATTCTGGGTATGGTGCCCCACGCTATTATCGAGGGCGCTGGCCCGCTTGAAAACTGGGAAGCGGTAGACGCAGCAGTCGAGAAACACCCGCGAGTGTTGGCGGCGGCGCCGTTTATTCAGGGCCAGGCCATGGTCACCGGCGGCGGAGTGGTGCGCGGCGTGCTGTTGAACGGCATTTTGCCAGACCAGGAGCGAACCGTATCGATTATTGAAGACCACATGGAGCAGGGCAGCCTGGACGATCTGAAGTCTGGCGAATTCGGCATCATTATCGGGCGCTTTTTGGCGTCCAGCCTGCGCCTGCAGCTGGGTGACAAAATAACCGTGGTGCTGCCTGAGGCGTCGGTAACGCCGGCTGGCGTATTGCCGCGATTGAAGCGCTTTACCGTAAAGGGCGTGTTCAGCGTGGGTGCCGAACTAGACGGCAGTTACACTCTGATTCACATGGACGACGCCGCCAAACTGATGCGCACAGACGGTAAAGCCCAGGGTATCCGTTTGTTGGTAGACGACCTGTTCGCCGCGCCGCGGGTGGCAGAGCAGGCGGCGCAGCTGCTTACCGGGCGCTATTACGTATCCGACTGGACCCGCACCCACGGCAATCTATTCCAGGCTATACGAATGGAAAAAACCATGATTGGCCTGTTGCTGATGTTCATTGTGGCGGTGGCGGCATTCAATATTGTGTCCACTCTTGTCATGGTGGTCACCGACAAAACCGCAGACATTGCCATTTTACGCACCATGGGCGCGACACCCGCGCGTATCATGCGAATCTTTATTGTGCAGGGCGCGGTCATCGGCGTTTTCGGAACCCTGGTGGGCACTGTGCTTGGTATTCTGGGTGCACTCAACATCAGCGCGTTCATCAGTTGGCTGGAGGGCGCACTGGGCCATCAGTTCCTCAGTGCCGACGTCTATTTTATCAGTTACTTGCCGTCCCAGCTGCTGTGGGAAGACGTCATGATCATCAGCGGTAGTGGCCTGGCCATGAGTCTGCTGGCCACTATTTACCCGGCCTGGCGTGCGTCTCGTATCGACCCGGCAGACGCGCTTAGATATGAATAGAGCCAACCTATGAGCAAAAGTATAAAAGACGTAACGACCAACACCGCGAACTGGGTTATTGATTGCAATCAAGTGACCCGCACCTATAGCCAGGGCCCGGAAAAGCTGACGATTTTTTCCGACATCTCGTTGCAAGTCACCGCCGGTGAAACAATCGCCATTGTCGGTAGCAGCGGCTCCGGAAAAACCACGCTGTTGAACTTGCTAGGCGGGCTAGACCGCCCGTCAACGGGCCATATCGAAATTTGCGGTAAGGAAATTTACAAACTGTCAGAAGCTGCGCGGGCGCGCTTTCGCAACAAGCATCTTGGGTTTGTGTACCAGTTTCACCATTTGTTGCCGGAGTTCTCTGCGCTTGAGAACGTGATGATGCCCTGCGTGTTGGGCGGTATCAGCGTGGCGTTAGCGCGCAAGAAGGCCGCTGTTCTGCTGAACAGTGTGGGGTTGGGCGCACGCCTGGAACACAAGCCGGGCGAGCTGTCTGGCGGTGAGCGTCAACGCGTGGCCATAGCCCGGGCCCTGGTGAACGAGCCCGACTGTGTTTTGATGGACGAACCCACCGGTAATCTTGATGAACACACCGGTGCCGGTGTGCGCGCATTGATCGAATCGCTGCGTGACCAGTTTGGCATGGCGTTTGTGATGGTGACCCACGATATGTCGATGGCACGAAGTCTGGGGCGAGTGATGCGGCTGGAGCAGGGGCGTTTGGTGCACGAAGGTTAGTGGCGGCGTTGCCCCCGACGCAGACGCCAGTTGGCGCGGACTCTTCTGCGCCATAACAACTGAATGATCAAATAAGCGAAACAGGCAGACACCGTCGCCACAACCAGCGAGCCCAGATAAAGCGGTATGCCAATATCCAACAGACGTTCACTGATCCACGCCAGTGACGGCGAGAATTCAAAATCCAGCAGTGGCCTGTTCAGCATCCAGGCCCCCAGCTTGTAGTTGAAGTAGAAAATCGGGGGCATGGTAATCGGGTTGCTGATCCACACTAGTGCCACCGCCAGCGGCAGGTTGGCGTTGAACCAAACCGCGAACAGCGCCGATGCAAACATCTGGAAAGGCATCGGAATAAAGCAGAACCACACGCCTATCAGAAACGCACGGGCCACACTGTGGCGGTTGATATGCCACAGATTGGGTTCCTGTATAATATCGCCCAGAAAACTCAGCGATTTCATTTGCCTCACCTTTTCCGGAGACGGCAAATAGCGTTTCATGAACCTCTTCGGCATAAGAAGTTGTTCTGCCTATAGACGTGTAAACGGCCGGTGTTAGAGACAGCGCCGGTGCCATAATTCAGGAGGACAAGGAATGTCCGGCGATTTTTTCAGCGGTGGCTCAAACCGCCCGCTGTCTCGCAGCCCGCGAGGCCTTGTTATCGGGCCTTTGCTAATCGCGTTCTGTTGCGGCGTTATCTTACTGTATCGGTTGTCGGTGTTGCCAGTGTGGCAATTACTGTTTGCGGCGATGGCCGGTTGCGGCGTGCTGGCGCTGTTGCTTCCTCACCGCTGGGGCCGCACGGCTTTTATTCTGCTTGCGGCTCTGTTAGCGGGTACCGCCTGGGCTTCATGGCACTCCAGTCAGCGCCTGCATGAGCGCCTGCCGGCGGCATGGGAAAGGGTGCCGCTGGAGGTGTCCGGTTATGTCTGCAGTCTTCCCGCTCGGGGCAGTTTCAACAGTTTAAAGTTCGATTTCTGCCTAGTGGAAAACGCTTACCAGCATAGCGTGCAAGCGCCATCACCGGCGCACTCTTTACCCTCCCGCTTACGCCTGGCCTGGTACGGCGACCATCCGGACCAGTTACCCGGTCACACCCTGACGATAACGGTTGTGCTTAAACGCCCCCACGGTGGCTTGAACCTGACCGGTTTCCGCTATGAAGACTGGCTGTTCCGTCACGGTTACCGCGCCACCGGAAGTGTGCGCACGGTGGTGCCGGATGCCAGCATTGAATGCGGCCTGCACTGCCGTTACCGTTACCAGCACCGCCGCCTGCTGAACTGGGTGACGGCAAAGTTTGGCGAAGCCACGCATTTCCCGTTGTTGGCGTCTTTGCTAATTGGCTATCGCGGCGCCATGACCCCCGCCCATTGGGACACTCTGAAAGCCACCGGCACCATTCACCTGGTGGCGATTTCGGGTCTGCATCTGGGCCTAGTGGCTCTGGGCATTGGATGTGTGGCGCGTCGGTGTGCGGTGCGAGTACCCGAATCCATTCTGTCTGAACGTGCCAGGCGGCGCCTGGTGTTTGGCGTGGTGATGATTGGCTGCCTGGCCTACGCGTTGATGTCCGGCTTTACCGTGCCCACCCGGCGCGCGCTGTTAATGATCGCTGTACTGGGCTGGTCGCTGCTGCAAGGCTGGCACATACCGCCCTGGCGCAGCCTGCTGCTGGCGCTGACAGTGGTGTTGATTGCCGATCCGTTTTCGCCGCTGGACGCTGGCTTCTGGCTGTCATTTTGTGCGGTGGCGGTTTTGATACTGGTGTTCTCCGGGCGCCTTGGCGCGGTTCAGGGCGTGCTGGCGCTGGTGCTGGCGCAGACTGCCATGTTCGCCGGATTATGGCCGGGGCTGCTGTTACTGGGCCAGAATCAGCCGCTGGCGGGGTTTGTGGCCAATCTGTTTGCCATTCCGTGGGTGTCGATGGTGGTTATGCCGCTGCTGTTGTGCGGCGCCTTGCTAGTGGCGCTTGTACCCGCCAGCAGCGTGTGGGTGACGCTGCTTCTGGACACCGTGTTGGGAGCTTTATGGCAAGGATTGCAGTGGTTGGCGGGCTGGGACAGCCCGATAATTCAACTGGGTGTGGCCGCTGCCATCGGGTTGGCGGCGGTCGTGCTGTTGGCTTTGTGGTATCCGCAGCGGGGCTTTCGTCTGGCGCTGGCGGTGTGCTTGGGGCTTTGGTTAGTGTCGCACGGGTGGTTTCAGGCGCCGGTTGATAATCGCCCCGTACCTCTGCCGCAGGTGATCGTATGGGATGTCGGTCAGGGCCTGTCGGTTCTGGTGCGTCATCAAAAGCAGGCATTGCTCTACGACACCGGTCCAGCCATTCCCGGTGTGTTCTCGGCGGTAGAGTCGGTGATACTTCCCAACCTTCGGGCGCTGGGGGTGCAGCGCTTGGATACGCTGGTGGTGAGCCATGCCGATGGCGACCACAGCGGTGGTCTGGAGCAGCTTGTCACCGAATTGCCGTTAGCGCGCTTGATCGGCGGCGAAGCGGCCGAAACAGCCGGTCGCCTGGGGCAGGCCGGGCTGGTCAGAAAAGTGACAGACTGCAGGCGGCAAACCCTGATGCTGGGGCGACTGGAGCTGAATTTCTGGCGCTCAGATCGCGCCAAAGAGGGTAACGGGGCGTCCTGCGTGCTACGCATTCGTGACCCAGACTCGGCGACCGAGTGGCTATTAACCGGTGATATTACCGTCAGGGAAGAAGCCGAATACTTGAGCTATCTAAATGATCAGTCTGCGCAAAAAACGCAAAAGGCGCGTAACGCCATTAATCGAGTGCTGTTGGCGCCCCACCACGGCAGCAAAACGTCGTCGTCCGACGTTCTAATTCAGGCTCTATCGCCCGATACCGTTATTTACACCGCCGGTTACCGCCATCGTTACGGCCACCCGCACCCGCAGGTTACCCGCCGTTATGAATTGGCCGGTAGCCATCAGATCAATACCGCTTGCGCTGGAGCCGTGATTATGGGGGTAAAATCTGACGGGCTGGTAATCCGTCAGGTGCAACAAAGCGCGCCATTTTGGATCAGTGGCCCCGGTCTGGCACGCGCGCGGTGTCTGGAACGGTTGCGCAACGTCACACAATAGTCGCTATGCAAAAAATACCGACAGCTATGCTAAAGTAGCGCGGCTTGTAATTGACCAGGAGACCGAGCGTGTTCGAGCTTTTAAAAGCCGGTGGCATTTTGATGGTGCCCATACTATTTTGTTCTGTGCTGGCATTGGCCATCATCCTTGAACGTTTCTGGAGCCTTCGTGACAGCCGGATCGCGCCGCCAGAGGTGCTGAATGAGCTGTGGCGTTGGATCAAGAAAAAAGAGCTGAACGGCAAACGCCTGAAAACCCTGCAGGCGTCGTCACCCATGGGGCGTGTGCTTGCCAGCGGTTTGCTGAACGCCAAGCACGGCCGTGAGGTAATGAAAGAAAGCATCGAGCACGAAGCCAGTCAGGTGGTTCATCAGCTCGAGCGGTTTCTGAACCCACTGGGCACCGTTGCAACCATAACGCCGTTGCTGGGCCTTTTGGGCACGGTCATCGGCATGATCAAAGTGTTTGCGGAAATTCAGTTGGCCGGCGTAGGCAATGCTGGCAATCTGGCTGGCGGTATTTCCGAAGCCCTGATAACAACAGCCTCTGGCCTCAGTGTGGCTATTCCCGCGTTGATTGCCCATCGCTACTTTATCCGCCGGGTAGATGCCCTGGTAGTAAACATGGAGCAAGAGGCCATCAAACTGGTGGAAGTGGTACACGGCGACCGCGAAATTGACGTAAAAGGAGCCTGAACCCAGTGAAGTTCAAGCGCCAGCGCAGCCAGCACGTGGCTATGGACCTGACACCGCTGATCGACGTGGTGTTTTTGTTGTTGATTTTTTTTATGGTATCGACAACGTTCACCCGGGAAAGTCATCTTCAGGTGGAATTGCCGCAAGCAAGCGGTAACCCGGCGCCGCCGGCAGAAGTCGAACAGATTGATGTGGTGATTAGCGCCGATGGCCAATACCTGCTGAACGACAAACCGCTGGTGAACAATCGCCGCGAAACGCTGGAACGAGGCATTCGGGAGTTGGCCGACGCAGACACATCATTGCCGTTCATTATCACCGCCGATGCCCGTACACCCCACGAGTTTGTGGTGCGGGCGATGGATGCGGCCGGTCGCTTGGGTTTCGCGAAACTCAGCATCACCACCGAACGTGAGGCCCAATCCCAGTGAGTGCAGCAAGGTCACCAGGCCCGACAAACCCCAAAAGCCCCAAAAGCTCCGCAGACCCAGAGCTTAAAAACCCGGGTAAGATGCCAGAAGGCAGTTGGCACACCTACAAGCGCCTTTTACGCTATGTGAAACCCTTTTGGATAGCGTTTACCCTGGCGATAATCGGCAACGTAATTTATGCCGCGGCGTCGACCGGCATGGCGGCGGCCATGGAATACGTCATCAAGGCCATTGAAAATCCGACCGAGCAGAATCGGCTGATTTTAACCCTGCTGATTGTCGGGGTGTTCGCGTTTCGTGGCCTGGGCACCTTCTTGAGCCAATATTTCATCAGCTACGTGGGTCGTAACGTCATCAATGCCCTGCGCACCGATGTATTTGACCGTATGCTTACCTTGCCGTCGCGCTACTTTGATGACAACGCGGCCGGCCGACTGGTGTCGAAGCTGACCTTTAACGTGGAACAAGTGGCTGAAGCCGCAACCGACGCTATCACCATTACCTTTCGCGAAGGCCTGACCATCGTCGGGCTGCTGGGCTACATGCTTTACACCAACTGGAAACTCACGCTGGTATTTCTGGCGGTAGGGCCGCTGATCGGAGCGGTGGTCAGCTACGCCAGCAAGCGCTTCCGCAAAATCAGCAAACGCATTCAGGGCTCCATGGGCGACATTACCCACGTTGCGTCGGAATCAATCAGCGGTTATCGAGTGGTGCGCACCTTTGGCGGTGAAGACTTCGAACGAAAGCGTTTTCAGAAGGTCAGCGAAGGCAATCTGAAGCAAAGCTTGAAAATGTCGTCTACCCAGGCCATTAGCGTGCCTGTGATTCAGGTTCTGGTGGCCATTGCGATTGCGGCGCTGGTGTGGACTATGTTGTCGCCGACCATTCGCGGCGAAATGAGTACCGGTCAATTAGTCGCCTTTATTACCGCAGCAACAACTATGGCCAAGCCTATTCGCCAAGTGACTTCCGTGCATTCAAAAATCCAGAAGGGCCTTGCGGCAGCCTACGACGTGTTTGAAACCCTGGACGAACGCCCGGAGCCGGATTTCGGCACCTTTGCCCCGCAGCGGGTTAAAGGCGACATCGAATTTCGTAACGTGGGCTTCAGCTATCGCGACCAGCTCGACAAAGTGTTGGACAACATCTCGCTGACAGTTCCGGCGGGGCAGAGCGTTGCCCTGGTCGGCCGCAGTGGCAGTGGCAAATCCACGCTGGTGAGCCTGTTGCCGCGATTTTACGATTACACCGACGGCGAAATCCGTATTGACGGCCATTTGCTGGAAGACTTTACGCTGCAGGCCCTGCGCGCTCAGATAGCGTTGGTTACTCAGAGCGTCGTCTTGTTTAACGATACGATTGCAGCGAACATTGCCTACGGGGCGCTGCGCGATTGCAGCCCCGAGGCCATTCGCGAAGCCGCTGGCAAAGCGCACGCTCTGGAATTTATCGACCGCATGCCTGAGGGTCTGAATACTATGATTGGCGACAACGGCGTTATGCTTTCCGGGGGCCAGCGCCAGCGCCTGGCCATTGCCAGGGCGCTGCTGAAAGACGCACCCATTCTAATTCTGGACGAAGCCACATCGGCGCTGGATACCGAATCTGAGCGCTACATCCAGAACGCTATGGAAACGGTGATGAAAGGCCGCACCACCTTGGTGATTGCTCACCGCCTGTCGACCATTGAAAACGCCGATCGCATACTGGTGATGGACAATGGCCGCATAGTGGAATCTGGCCGCCATCAGGAGTTGCTGGACCAGGGCGGCGCCTATGCCCAATTGCATCAAATGCAATTCAGCGAGCACGCATGACCAACGGTAAGCGGGTATGAGTTCGCTGGTCGATCGGTTGTGGTATAGCCAAAATCGCCCGCTGGGATTCCTGGCGCCACTGGCCTGGCTTTACCGGCGCATTGCTGAATCGCGCAGGCGCAAAGCGTTGAAAAATCGGGCCCCGTCGTTAACGGCTCCGGTGGTGGTGGTGGGTAATATTACCGCCGGTGGCACCGGTAAATCGCCGCTTACGGCCTGGCTGGTAACGCAATTGCGCAACGCGGGCTGGACGCCGGTGATTCTCAGCCGCGGCTACGGTGGCAAGTCCTCGCAATACCCGCTTTTTGTGAGTGCCGATAGCAACGCCAGTATCGCCGGTGATGAACCCGTTATGCTGGCACGGGCCACTGGCTGCCCGGTGGTGGTAGATCCGCAACGGCTGCGCGCAGCGCACTACGCCATTGATCAGAGATTGGGCGATGTTCTGGTGTGCGACGACGGTCTTCAGCACTACGCTCTGCCCCGTGACATAGAACTGGCCGTATTCGACGCCAGCCGCGGCTTGGGCAATGGCGCCAGCATTCCTGTGGGGCCGCTGCGGGAGCCGGCAGAACGGTTGAACTCGGTCGATTATATTATTCTTAACGGCTCTACCGGAGCGCGCGTTCGTCGCCACAGCCAATTTGCCGGCGTGCAACACAAGGCAATCTACACCATGAATCTTAGCCCGATGCATCTTCTGCACCTGGCCAGCGGTGCGCAGGTACCGCTGACAAAGCTGGCGGGACAAAATCTGCTGGCGGTGGCGGGTATCGGGAACCCGGCGCGATTTTTTGCCACCCTCAGCGCCTTGGGCGCAGAGGTAAGGCCGCGGGCTTTTGCCGACCATCACCGTTTTAAACCGGGCGATCTGAAAACCGACAGTGGTGAATGGCTGGTAATGACTGCCAAAGACGCGGTGAAGTGCCAGGATTTTGCACCTGACAACGCTTACGCTCTGATGATTGAAGCCCAGCTGCCTGCCGAATTTGGCCGCCGGCTGTTGAGCCAGTTGGCCCGTTGGCGCCAGCTGCACCCGAATAAAAGCGGCCCGCTGGCGGCTGCTTCCGTTGCAACAGAACGAGACCATCATCATGGATAAAAAACTGCTGGCACTGCTGGCGTGCCCGGTGTGTAAAGGCGAGCTCAAGCTCAACGACGAAAAAACCGAACTGTTGTGCTATCAGGACGCCATGGCGTTTCCCTTGCGCGAAGGTATTCCGGTGATGCTGGCCACCGAAGCCCGCACCCTGAGCACCGATGAACGCCTGCACAAAAGCTGAGCGAGGAGCCATTCATGTCCTTTACCGTCGTGATTCCCGCGCGCTTCGGCTCAAGCCGCTTGCCAGGCAAACCCCTGGCAGACATTGGCGGCCAGCCGATGATTCAACATGTGTGGCAGCGGGCGCAGGAAAGCCGCGCCGGGCGAGTGGTGATTGCCACCGACGACGCGCGGGTACAGCAAGCCTGCGAGCGCTTTGGTGCCGAAGTCGTCATGACCTCGGCTGGCCATGTCAGCGGTACCGACCGTCTGGCTGAAGTGGCACAGGCCTTGAATTTGGACGAAGACCACCGGGTAATAAATGTACAAGGGGATGAACCACTGATCCCCAGCGTGTTGATCAACCAGGTGGCAGACAATCTGGAATTGCACCCCGAAGCGGCCATTGCCACTCTGTGTGAGCGCCTTCACGATACTGAGTCGGTGTTTAATCCCAACGTGGTGAAAGTGGTTTTCGACCAGCAGGGGATGGCACATTATTTCAGCCGCGCGCCCATACCCTGGTATCGCGATGGCTGGGCCACGGCGGTCGGTACAGGCAACACTGTAAATCGGGATCTGCCAGACAATTTTGGTTATTTTCGCCATATCGGCATTTATGGCTATCGCGCCGGCGTACTGGCGGATTTTGTGCGCTGGCCAGCGGCGCCCGCCGAACAGGTTGAAGCGTTGGAACAGCTGCGTGCGCTTTATAACGGTGCTCGCATTCATGTCGATTTGGCGGCCGTCAGCCCGCCAGCCGGGGTAGACACCGAGGCGGATCTGCAACGGGTAAGGGCTTTTTTGAACAAGCAGGAGACAACGTAATGGCAGCCTCTGTTAGCGTTTTATTTGTGTGTCTGGGTAACATTTGCCGCTCACCCACCGCCGAAGGCGTGTTTCGCAAACAGGTAGCGGCCGCCGGCCTTGAACCGCAGGTACGTATTGATTCTTGCGGTACCGGTGACTGGCACATTGGCAAAGGCCCGGATGAGCGCGCAGTAACCGCGGCTGGTCGAATCGGTATTGATATCAGCGGCCTGAGAGCGCGTCAGTTCGAGGTCGAAGACCTGGACAGTTTTGACTATGTATTGGTGATGGACCGCCAGAATCTGGCAGACGTGAAAGAAATCTGGCATCAGAACGGGGGCACAGTGCCACGGCTGTTCCTGGACTTTGCTGATTTTGATGACCAGGAAGTGCCAGATCCGTACTTCGGTGCAGACGATGGTTTTCAACACGTGCTCGAATTGATCCATCAAGCCGGTGAAGGTCTGCTGAATGACATTCGCGGGAAGCTAGGGTGAACACCCGGCCAGAAATACGGGAAAGGGTAGATTTAACGCCCCATAACTCCCTGGCTATTGCGGCCAGTGCCCGCTATTTCGCTCGCATTACCCATCGTGAACAGGTTGGTGCCACGCTGGCCTGGGCTGATGAAAAAAATTTGCCGGTGCTGATTGTCGGCGGTGGCAGTAATCTAGTGTTCCGCGCCGACATTGATGGCCTGGTTGTGCACATGGCCTTGGCCGGACGGCACTGGCACGATATCAGTGCCGAGGCGGCCACGCTGGTGTTGGGCGCCGGTGAAAACTGGCATGACGCGGTTTTGTACGCCGCCCGCAGTGGCTATCGCGGCATCGAAAACCTAGCGCTGATTCCCGGCACCTGCGGTGCCGCACCGGTACAAAACATTGGCGCTTACGGCGTGGAGCTGGCAGACACGCTGGTGTGTGTCACCGCTCTGGATCGTAGCAGCGGAAAGCCAGTTACCCTAAGCGCAGAAACGTGCAATTTTGCCTACCGTGACAGCCTGTTTAAACAGCAGCCCGAACGGTATCTGATTCTGGATGTGCATCTGCGCCTGTCGCGCAGCCGGCCTTTCCAGTTGGGTTACGGCGAGCTGGCGGCGTACTTTGGCGACACGCCCGTGGCAAAATTAAACGCTGAAGACGTGGCCGAAGCAGTGATGGCCGTTCGCCGCCGCAAACTGCCAGATCCGCAGCGCCTGCCAAACGCCGGCAGCTTTTTTAAAAACCCGGTGGTCAGCCAAAAGGTGTTTGAACAGCTGCAAAGCCGTTTTTCAGATCTGGTGGCCTACCCACTGCCACACGGTCAGGGCGTGAAACTAGCGGCGGGCTGGCTGATTGAGCAGTGCGGTTGGAAAGGCTATCGCAATAAATGGGTTGGCGTGCACAACCGCCAGGCTTTGGTGTTAATCAACCACGGCGGCGGTAACGGAGCACAGTTGCTGGCGCTGGCTCAGGAAATACGTGAGTCGGTCCAGGCGCGCTTTGGCGTTGAACTGGAGCAGGAACCGCTAACACAGCCTGCCATTGATTAGCCTGGCTGATCGGTTACTCCTAAAAAAACCCTGGTGCGTTTCGGCGGTCAGGGTTTTTTCATGAGGCGCTTCTGTTGCTGTTTAAAATGTTATAGCGGTGAAACACTCTTCAGAAAGGGAATTGCATCCGCCAGGGCAATGTCCTGTTTATTGGCATCGCGACGGCCCTTGTATTCCAGAGTGCCGGCTTCCAGCCCGCGGTCAGACACCACAAAGCGATGGGGGATACCCGTCAGCTCCATATCCGCGAATTTCACCCCGGGCCGCTCGTTGCGGTCGTCTAGCAGCACATCGTAACCGGCTTCTTGCAGCTGTTGGTAAAGCTTTTCTCCGGCTTCGGCCACCGTTGGCAATTTATGGCCGTTTAGCAGCACCACGGCAACCCGGAAGGGCGCGATGGCGTCGGGCCATATAATGCCGCGGTCATCGTGATTTTGCTCGATTGACGCCGCCACAATCCGCGACACGCCAATGCCGTAGCAGCCCATGTCCATAGTGGCGGTTTTGCCATTTTCGTCCAGCACCGTGGCGTTAAGCGCCTTGCTGTATTTGTTGCCCAGCTTGAAAATATGGCCTACTTCAATACCGCGGCGAATGACCAGGGTGCCCTGGCCACAAGGACTGGCATCGCCTTCCAGCACGTTGCGCAGGTCTTCCACCCGGCCCAATGGTAGGTCGCGTTGCCAGTTTACGCCGGTCAGGTGCACGTCATTCTTGTTGGCCCCGCAGACAAAGTCCGCCAAGTGCGCTGCGCTGCGGTCGACAATCACCGGCACCGAAAGATTCACCGGTCCGATCGAGCCAGGTTCGCATCCGGTGGCGCGCTGGATTTCCTCATCCGTGGCCATAGCCAATGGGTCGGCTACGCCGACCAAATTTTCCGCCTTGATCTCGTTCAGGGTGTGGTCGCCGCGCAGAACCAGTGCCACCAATCCCGGGTCACTGCCTTCTTCGGCACCGGCTGCCGCTTCGGCTTTCACCAGCAGCGTTTTCACGGTTTGGGAGGCGTCTCCTTTCAGGAACTGGGTAATGTCGGCAATGGTGCGTTGGCCCGGCGTCGCCACTTCGGTCATCGCTTGGGAGGGCGCGGGGCGCTCGCCGACGGGTGCGACAGCCTCAGCTTTCTCTATATTCGCCGCGTAGTCGCTGTCAGTGCTGAACACAATGGCGTCTTCACCAGAAGAGGCCAGCACGTGGAATTCCTGGGAGCCACTGCCGCCAATGGCGCCAGAGTCTGCCTGCACGGGGCGGTAATCCAGGCCCAGGCGATCAAATATAGCGCAGTAGGTGCGGTGCATCAGCTGATAAGTCTCTTCCAGGGATTCCGCACTGATGTGAAATGAATAGGCGTCTTTCATGATGAACTCCCGTGCGCGCATCACGCCAAAACGGGGGCGGCGCTCGTCACGGAATTTTGTCTGAATTTGAAAGAAGTTGGCTGGCAGCTGCTTATAACTTTTCAGCTCGTTGCGGATCAGGTCGGTAATCACTTCTTCGTGGGTAGGGCCAAAGCAAAACTCGCGGCCGTGGCGATCGTTCATGCGCAGCAGTTCGCCGCCGTATTCGTCCCAACGGCCGGATTCCCGCCACAGTTCCGCCGGCTGCACCGCTGGCATCAGCAGTTCTTGCGCGCCGCTGCGGTCCATTTCCTCGCGCACAATGCGCTCAACTTTGCGCAGGGTACGCAGGCCCATGGGTAGCCAGGTATAAAGCCCGGCGGCTAGCTTGCGGACCAAACCGGCACGCAGCATCAGCTGGTGGCTGATAATCTCCGCGTCGGCGGGTGTTTCTTTCTGGGTGGCAATCAGATAACGGCTGGCTCGCATTTTGGGTTCCGTCAGGAGTGATTCATGGAGAGGCCGAAGCCTCAAAAATAATGGGTTCTATTGTACGGAGCCACAACAGGCAGGTACAGACACCGGCCGGGCATTTCACGACAAGTAACCTAAGGGCAGGGCCGTGTTATCCAGAACCCGGCGCAGCACAAAGCTTGAATGCACGCCGCTCACCCCGGCAATACGGGTTATCTGGTTCAGCAGAAAGTGATGGTAATGGTCCATATCCGGCACCACCACTTTGAGCATGTAGTCCGCATCGTGGCCGGTAATCAGGTAGCACTCCAGCACCTCCGGATAGGCGCTGACGGCCTCCTCAAACGCCGCAAAACGTTCCGGTGTGTGCTGGTCCATGCCGATCAGAATGATGGCGGTGAGCGCCAGCCCGAGTTTTTTGTGATTAAGAATGGTTGCCGTGCGCACGATCACGCCGCTTTGCTCCAGCGCACGCACCCGGCGCAGGCAGGGCGACGGCGACAGCCCGACTTTGTCGGCCAGCTGTTGGTTAGTGAGCGAGCCGTCTTTTTGCAGATGGTCCAGAATTTTTCGGTCGGTCTTGTCCAGTGCGATCAGGGTTTCGGATTTATTAAGCATATTCTGCCACTAACCTCATCTTTCGCAATATTTAATAGCTTTATAGTCCGGTTTATAGCCTTCATTAGCAATCACCTGCGGCGACTTTTTGTGTAATATTGTGTTCTGTAATCGGCAGTCTGCATCCGCAAAAGGAAACCATTGTATGGCTTTTGATCATCGTAAGTACGCCTCCTTCAAGCCCATTGCCAAAACCAACCGGCGCTGGCCCGATCGTGTGATTGAGCGCGCGCCCACTTGGTGCGCGGTTGATTTGCGGGATGGCAACCAGGCTCTGGTCAAACCTATGTCGGTCAGCCAGAAACAGCGGATGTTTGATTTGCTGGTAAAGCTGGGCTTCAAGGAAATCGAGATCGGTTTTCCCGCAGCCAGTCAGCCGGACTTTGATTTCTGCCGCAAGCTGATCGAAGAAGGGCGTATTCCTGACGATGTAAAGATTCAGGTGCTGACCCAGGCGCGGCCGACGCTGATCAAGCGCACTTACGAAGCACTGGAAGGCGCCAAAAAAGCCATTGTGCACGTTTATAACTCCACTTCCACCGTGCAGCGTCAGCAGGTGTTCGGATTAGACCGTGATGGCATCCGTGATATTGCAGTAGAAGGCGCGCGTTTGGTGAAGGAGCTGGCCGCCGGTTACCCGAACACCGAATGGACCTTTCAGTATTCGCCGGAGAGCTTTACCGGCACCGAGCTGGATTTTGCCGCTGAAGTCATCGATGCAGTGACCGAAGTGTGGCGCCCGGACCAAGGTCAGCCGGTCATTATTAACCTGCCTGCCACGGTAGAGATGGCCACGCCCAACGTATTTGCCGATCAGATTGAGTGGATTTGCGATACTATCCAGCGCCGCGAGCATCTGAGCATCAGCGTGCACACGCACAATGACCGGGGTTGTGGCGTCGCCGCAGCCGAACTGGCGGTCATGGCGGGCGCTGATCGGGTGGAAGGAACGCTGATGGGGAACGGCGAACGCACCGGTAATATGGATCTGGTGACCATGGCGATGAACCTGTATTCGCAGGGGATTGACCCAACCCTGGATTTGTCCGGCATGGCTGACATTACCGAGGTGGTTGAAGCCTGCACCGAAATTTCGACCCATCCACGCCACCCCTACGCCGGCGAGCTGGTATTCACCGCGTTTTCTGGCAGCCATCAGGACGCTATCCGCAAATGTCTGGCCCAGCGTAAAGAAGGCGATGCCTGGAATGTGGCCTATCTGCCGATTGATCCGTTCGACCTGGGCCGTCGCTATGACGAGGTGGTGCGCATCAATAGCCAGTCTGGCAAGGGCGGCGTGGCTTTTGTGCTGGAGCGGGATTACAACATCAGCTTGCCCCGTTGGCTGCAAATTGAATTCAGCAAAGTGGTGCAGCGTGAAGCGGAAAACAACGGCGGCGAGATCGATTCGATGAGCATTCACCGCCTGTTTGAAGCTCGCTACCTTGCCGTGCCGGCAGACTGGGCATTGCGCACTTACGATCTTCATCGCAACGAAGAGGGCGTGCGCGCAGATTTGGTAATAGGCAATGAAAATAAACCGGTAACGTTACAAGGCTATGGGTCCGGGGCGGTGGAAGCCGTGGCAGCGGCGCTGGCCCAGCGTTTTTCCATTACCCTGGCGGTAGAGGCTTACGACGAGTTCGCCTTGGGTGCAGGCACTTCGGCCAATGCCATGGCGTGTATTCGTTTGCAGGCTAACGGCCAGACGTGCAGCGCAGCAGCCCTGGCGGAAGACACCACGTCGGCGACCTTGCAGGCGTTATTGAATGCGGTGGCCCAAGTTGTGCCCGGTGTTCACGCTAGCGCAAAAGCGGCCGATAAGGCGTTAAGCGTCTGATCTTAACATTAGCCATAAAAAACGGGCCGGTGAATCATCGGCCCGTTTTTCTGACTGGTCACGTTTCATCAGCGACAGCCCATATCAAACAGGCGTTACGTTCTCTGCCTGCGGGCCTTTAGGGCCGTCGGTTACAGTAAACTGTACTTTCTGGCCTTCAGCCAGGGTGCGAAAACCGTCTGCGTTGATGGCGCTGAAGTGAACGAATACGTCACTGCCGTCTTCCTGGGCGATAAAGCCAAAGCCTTTTGCTTCGTTGAACCACTTCACGTGGCCCGTTGTGGTCTCAGACATCGATCTTTCCTGTATTTCACATGAGCTCCTATACACGGAGCTTTTTCTGATTTTCCCCGGTAGGGGTTTTGGTACTGCCATTGCAGTATAGACCCGACGAAGGCGCCGTCAACGCCCTTTCGGGCGCTGTTTTGGAATATTTACCGAGGCCGGAACTGGTCGCTGATTTCTTCCAGAATGGACGGGTCATCGATGGTGCTTGGCACACTGTAGGCTTCGCCGTCTGCAATCTGTCGTATAACTCGGCGCAGAATCTTGCCAGAGCGTGTTTTTGGCAAACGTTCAACCACCATAGCTCGCTTAAAACAGGCAATGGCACCAATTTTTTCACGCATCATTTCTACCAGTTCATCTTCCAGTTCGTCATGGTCAATGGTGGCGCCGTCTTTAATCAGCACCAGCCCGATCGGAATCTGGCCTTTCATTTCGTCATGAACACCTACCACGCAGCATTCGGCCACAGCTGGATGAGACGACACCACTTCTTCCATTTCACCGGTAGATAGCCGGTGGCCGGCTACGTTAATCACGTCGTCGGTGCGGCCCATAACGAAAATATAACCGTCTTCATCTTCAAAACCGCCATCACCGGTGCTGTAAAAGCCGGGAATAGCGTCGAGATAACTCTCACGGAAACGCTTGTCATCACCCCAAACGGTTTGCAGACAGCCCGGTGGCAGTGGCAGTTTTATCGCGATCTGGCCCTGTTCACCCGCCGGCATTTGGTTCCCGCGTAAATCGACAATCTGAACATCGTAGCCGGGGGACGGCATAGTGGCGGAACCGGGCTTAGTGGTCATCATTTCGATACCGGCGGGGTTGCCGCAAATGGCCCAGCCGGTCTCGGTTTGCCACCAGTGGTCGAGCACGGGCAAATGAGTATGCTCACGGAGCCAGTCGTAGGTGGCCGGGTCCAGGCGCTCGCCGGCCAGATAAATCCGCTTCAGCGAGCTGATGTCGTATTTCTTTAAAAAATTTGCCTCAGGATCTTCTTTGCGCACCGCGCGAAAAGCGGTTGGGGCGGTAAATAGAATATTGACCTTGTGATCCTGGATCACGCGCCAGAAACCGCCTGCGTCGGGGGTGCGAACCGGTTTGCCTTCATACAGTACGGTTGTGCAGCCGGCAAACAGGGGCGCATAAACAATGTAGCTGTGACCCACCACCCAGCCCACATCCGATGCGGTCCAGAACACATCACCGGGGCTGGCGTCGTAGACCAGCTTCATGCTGTATTTAAGGGCCACGGCGTGGCCGCCGTTGTCCCGCACCACACCTTTGGGTTTACCGGTGGTGCCGGAGGTGTAAAGAATGTACAGCGGATCGGTCGATTTGACGGCGACCGGGGCAGCTGGCTCGGCATCGCGAACAAGTTCGTTCCAATCCACATCTCTCGGGCTTTGCAGGCTGGCCAGTGCTTCCGGGCGCTGATACACAACACACAGCTCAGGTTTATGTTTAGCCTGTTCCAGAGCCTTATCCACCAATGGTTTGTAGAAAATCACCTTGCTGACTTCGATGCCGCAAGATGCGGTAATGAGTGCCTTGGGCGTTGCATCGTCAATGCGAACGGCCAGCTCGTGGGCCGCAAAGCCGCCAAACACCACCGAATGAACCGCGCCAATACGAGCACAGCCCAGCATCGCAATCACCGCCTGAGGGATCATCGGCATATAAATAACGACGCGGTCGCCCTTTTCGATGCCGCGGGCCTTCAGGGCGCCGGCAAAACGCGCGACTTCATCTGTCAGCTGATTGTAGGTATAGCTTTGCTGGGTATTGGTTACCGGTGAGTCGTAAATCAGTGCGGTTTGTTCACCACGGCCAGCGCGAAGGTTGGCGTCCAGAGCAATGTCACTGGTGTTCAGCTCGCCATCGGTAAACCAGTCACCGTGGCCATTGTCTTTAGCCTGCCAGATGGTGTGCGGAAATTTAATCCATTCGATGTCGGCGGCTTTTTCACGCCAGAAATCGTCCGGTTTGCTGATCGAGCGTGTAAATTCTGCGTTGTAAATCATTAACTCCACCTCACCGTGTCAGTGTTTATTCTTAGTGTGCTTGTAAACCACTTTAGGCCGTTTCGGTTACGCAACCAGTAGACCATGGGCGTAGATTTGTGGGCGCGGGCCTGAATAAAGCAATCACATGACGAAATGAGGTGTTTTTGAGCAGTGTTTTTAATCATTGCCAGGGGCTGTTAACAATTGCTCGTAAGCCTTTGAAAGATAAAAGCTGGTTTGTATAATGAAGTTCCAAAACAGCAATCATACGAGCCTGCAATGCCCAGATACATGCTCACAGAGGAGCTGTGGTCCAAGTTGAAAGAAATATTGCTTCAATTCAGCCTCTATGACAAGGCAGGCCTGCGCAGGACAGTCGAAGGTATTCTGTTCAGAATACGCACTGGCATACCATGGAGAAATCTGCCAGAGCATTTCGGCAAGTGGAATTCCATCTACAAGGCGTTCAATCACTGGTCGAAAAAAGGCATCTGGAAAAAGCTCTTTAGTGGGCTGACAACCGACTCGGACCTGAAGTGGGTCTTCATTGATGGCCGCTATGTACGTCTCTTGCGGGTTGTTGGCCAGGTGGGGACAGGCATCGTCCTGTTCCAGTCCGAAAGGACCACGTTTCAGCCAGTCTACCAGGGGCGGGTCGTCCAGCACTATTGGCAATAACCCGGCCCCGATAGCCAGGGTAGCACCGGCCACTACCCAGCCCCAGGGACCCAAGCCCAGCAGTATGGGAGCGATTCCCGCTTCGGTCATTTTGGCCATCATCAGACCGCCCATTAGCATCATGCCGCCACCGACGGCTGAGGTCCCGTAAGCTGCGGCGGCGTCCATATCACCGGTATCCCACTCATGGGCCATGTCCTTTCTCATCAGACAAATTTTGGATCACGCCATCGTCGCTTCATTCAGATTCGGCACGCTGTATTGCATCTGATCTTCCAGTGAATCCCACGGGAAACTGCGAATTTTTTCCATGTGGACGGGATAACCTTCTTTTTCCCACCACTCCAGATCCAGCGTGGCCCAATAGTCAGCGGGGCGTTCGCGTTTGCCGGCCCCGTCGTGCTGGACTGTTGTGGGATCGAGGTGGCGGTATGGTTCGAGGGCCGGGATGTCTGGCAGGGGTTGGCTGACGTCCATGTAGCGTTGAAGCTCGTCCCATTCAGCGTAGAGCTCTGCCCGATTCGAACTTCCCACGGTCGCTACCACTGTCTGTTTCCCCGTATAACGGTGGCGCAGCTGTAGCTTATAACTCACCGGGCCTTTGGGCTGAATATGGTAAGAAATGTAGGGGTCGAATTCAATAAATGGGGCTTTGAACGTCTCCTCTCGCCAGGTGCGGAATTTGATCATGCCGGTGGTGCGGAAATAGCCGCAGCCTAAGTCTGTGATGATGAAATCGAGATTGCGTTCGAGAACCCAGGTGAAGGGGTAGCGGAAGAAAAAATGGAGCAACAATATGACAGCGGCAATGTTGAATGTGTCGATAAATCCGTTTAAACCGAATCTGAATGATACGATTATCGCTGTTAACGCGACCAGCAAGATCATCCACTTAAGCATTCCATAGTCAGCAAAAGATCCCGCCAGCAACAAAAGTAATTGCCAACGGGTTTTTATCAAATCTTTGGGACTGACACTATGCGTCCACGCCGGACCAGCGAGTTTTTTGGGGCCTTTACCCGCTGCTCGCTCCTTAAAGGTTTCCACAGAGCTCGGGCCCAGGCTGTTATCCAATCCCGAGTAAGCCGCCCACGGCAACCGCTCAATAAGGTCACCACCCTCCAGCGCTTTAATAGCGCCCCCCGGATCTTCCAGAGGCTTCTGACGCGGGATATCCGTCGAGCGAAAGGCCGAGCTCGAATATTCGCTAATTGTTTCTGACTGACTAGCGTTGCCACTCAACGTCCAGATCCTCCATTTTATGCTCGACTTCCTGTGACTCGTAGCTTTGCGTATCGCGCTGCCAGACATCGACGGTGAAGTTCAGGGAAAGACTTTTCACTTTGTAGTGGGTTTCCACGAGCTCATTAAAACCTTGGGGCATCATCTCCGCTAACTGTGACTGGCCGATCATGAAATCGATAGCATGACGCTTGTCGTCGAAATCTTCTTGAATTCCCTTAAGCAGTGTTCCCGACTTCGCACCGATAAACTCTTTTCGCAACTCCCCTGCGGGGTTCCGTCCGAACACGCGATAACGCGCCTGACGCCAGGACAGCTCCAGTTTAGTCACCGAAGGCTCACCTGTGATCGCCAGCGCTGGGCTGGCGAATGTGAGAACGCTCTCGGCTTCATCCTTCCAACTCTTTAGACCGCGACTATCGAGTCACTTCATCATGTCATTGTCTGAGATACGCTTGAACGACACTGGCGTCATCGCTTTAACCAATGCAATGTAGGCTTCCGATTCGGAGTTAAGCTTCGCTGTTTGCTTGTCCCGATCACCAGAGAATGGACCTGCCCGGAGCCACTCGCTAACCGCATCGTCCATCATTCGGTAATAGGCCGCTTCACCAACCACGTAAATGGCAAAACCCAGAGCCGTTACCCAGCCGGAAGCAACCGTCCCTGCCCAGCCGGCGGCAGCCGGGATGATCCGTCCGAGAGCTACCTGCGCCGCCTGGACAGACGTTCGCTCAACAACGCGACGAGTGGTAGGTGTCAATAAACGCGCTGCGATAATATCAGAGCTGACCATGGTCGCCACGCCACTGGCCTTGGTAAGTTGGGCAAAGCCGGTGCCCCATCGTCCATTGACGAAAGAGACAACAGAATCATTGACCATCAGGGCGGTCGTGAACATACCAGCGACCCAGCCCAACGCCTGAAGTTTGTTGCGAACAATTTCTTCTGCCATTTCCTCAGCCACGTTGACCTTGTTTGTCATTGCAGTAAACCACTTGGCTTCCTCCTTTCCTTTGGCAATCCAAGGGACGAGCCATCCGGGATGCTTAGGCAACAACGTTACAAGTTGGGCTGAGCTAATGCCCAAATCTGCAAAAGCACTAATAAACCTGGCAACACTTTTTATTTCGAGTCGAAGAGCCTGTGCTTGAACACAAAAATTCCAAAAATCGAACACTACCAATAACGCCGGCAATCCATCCGGCCGAACCGTGGCCTGATGTAGCAAACTCTTAACCGACGGGTGTTTCACCACCCCATTAAACGCATCGGCATCGGCCACTTTCAGACTGGCCGCTACTACCGCCCCAGACGTCAGCGTATTGCCCTGCTCATCGAGTACGTCGAGCACAATGTAAGTACGCCCCTCGTCGGCACCTTCCAACTGCAGGGTAGTTTTGCCGGGGATTGCGGTTTCGGAAAAGCCTTCAAACGCACCTTTTATACGGTTGATGTCAGCCGTAAACACGGCGCCACGTTGTGTCAGTTCAGTTTGAATCCTCGTCAGCCACCACTGGGAAATTTCACCGGCGACACTGGAGAAGGCGTATGCCGCAGAGCGTGCCTGCATTGTTCTCGCCTCGCTGTCCGGTGCCCGAATCTGTTCCTGATGATCCGCCATGCTGCGTAGCACATTGGGTTCCAACACGCGCATGTCCTGGCTGCGGTCTTCCAGTGCTTCAACCATAAATTTCAGATTAGACACGGTCGCACTGCCAACCCGGCATTCGCTCGCGGTGTTTTGGAACGGCAATAGCATCGCACCCAGGGGATGTTCGCCTTTGGCAATCATCAATGCCATTGCAGCCGCTTCGTCATCACCGTTTGCATGAGAGTCCTGCTGCAGCATCAGTGGGTCGGCGCGATACTGGCACGAGGCATGGACCGATCTCGTTTTCTTTCTCATTCGACCACTTTTAGATCAAGCCATCGTCGCTTCATTCAAATTCGGCACGCTGTACTGCATCTGGTCTTCCAGCGAGTCCCACGGGAAGTTGCGGATCTTTTCTATGTGGGCGGGGTAGCCTTCTTTTTCCCACCACTCCAGATCCAGCGTGGCCCAATAGTCAGCCGGGCGTTCGCGTTTGCCTGCGGCGTCGTACGCGGCTGTTGTCGGATCGAGATGACGATAAGGTTCTAGGGCCGGGATATCCGGCAAGGGTTGGTTGACGTCCATGTATCGCTGCAACTCATCCCAGTGGGCGTAGAGTTCTACTTTCTGCGTGCTGTGCACCTCGGCCACTGCCGTTTGCCAGCCGCTGTATCGGTGGCGAAGTTGTAACTTGTAACTGAAGGGGCCCTTGGGCTGAACGTGATAGGAAATATAAGGGTCAAACTCGATAAACGGCGCTTCAAAGGTTTCTTCGCGCCAGGTGCGGAATTTGACCATGCCGGTGGGACGGAAGAAGCCGCAGCCCAGGTCTTTGACGATGAAGTCGGGGTTACGCTCGAGGAACCAGGTGAAGGGGTAGCGGCAGAAGAGATGGAGTCCAACCATCCAAGCGCCTACTTCAAAGAATGAAGCGAACGCAGTCCAACCATCCAAAAATCCAACGATCATCGCTGCCAAAAAATTGCACGCGAAAAAAAAGCCAAAAATCGAGTAATCCGCGAAAGCTCCAGCAAGCATTAATAGAAGCTGCCAACGTGTTTTAATTAGATCTTTAGGTTTTTTCTTGTGGGTCCACGCACGACCCTCTGGCAATCGACTGCCGCTTTGAGTTTGATGAGCCTCTGCATATTTAGGGCGCTCGTGTATATTTAACTTGCTGTAGCGCCCCCAAGCCAACCTTTCTATCAGGTCGCTCCCTTCAAGCAACTTCACAAAGCCATCTGGGCTCTCCAAAGCATGTTGTTTCGGAATATTAGCTGAACGAAAAGCCGTTTCACGGTATTCGCTCATCATATCTAACTGATTATCGCTGCCACTCAACGTCCAGATGCTCCATTATGTGAGTCACTTCCTGGCCCTCGTATTGCTCTGCGTCTCGCTGCCATACATCAACCGTAAAAGTCAGCGAAAGACTTTTCACCCGGTAACGGGTTTTGACACGCTCGTAGTCCGATTGCGGCGTAAAGTCTGACAACTGCGACTTGCCAATCATGAAGTTGATTGACTGGCGTTGCTCGTCGTAGTCATTTTCAATGCCCTGACGGATGGTGCCCGATTTTCTGGCAATGGTTTCAGTACGCCAGCCTCCGGCCGGGCTCGGGCTTCCGCTTGAACGATACCGGCGTCATGGTCTTCACTCGCGCAAATTCTTAAAATAAATCTGCCCCGGTTTTTTCGAATTGCGAGTGGAACCTGGAAGGTGACCGGGCCTTGCAGTTCCGGCGCGGGGAACACCAGGTTGCGATCGATGTGGCCGCTGGGTAGGGGCTGGACTAGCGCCATGAGTGATTGGCCAGGTCGGTCCGGTTTTCGCGTTTGAAAGCTTCGTAGTCATCTTCGCTCATATTTCGCCAGTATAAGGGATCTCGCCCCTTCTTCTCGTCCTGGGCGCGGGTGGTGAGGTCCAAGTGGCGGTAGGCTTCGAACAGGGGAATATCCGGCAGCGACTTGGTTACGTCCATGTACTGGCGAATCAGGTCCCAGTAGGCCAACACGTCTTCGCGGTTGGTGGTGGCGGCGAGAAGTTGGTTCATGGGCAGGGCCCATTCCTGAGTCTTGTGGACCAGCACCAGCCGGTACCAGATATTGCCCTGATGATCCGGCAGGCTCAGCAGGTAGCCGTCCCATTCATGGAAAGGGGCCTGCGCCCGGATTTCTCCGGACTGACCTTCTTTTTCCGGGTTTTTGAACAAGGTCACCATGCCGGTGCGGCGGTTGAGCTCCCAGAGAGGGCCTTTGAGTTCCTGGTAGACCACTTTGGGGTATTTTTTCTCGAGGAAGCGGCCGATACCCCAGCAGAGGAGCATGGGTAGGAAAACATAGGCCAAAAACGGAAAAATTCCGTCCCAGAAGAACTCATGAAAAGTCACATGATCCGGTTCTTGAGTCCAACCAAAGGCGATGACCAGCAAAAAAATTGGAAACAACCAGGTGAACAGCAACCGCCCCCCATGCTGCATCCACAGCAGCGCCCAGCTTATCTTGGGCAGGGTGGCGTAGCGCAGGCATTCTTCATCCAGGCGACCATGATAGGTGTGCCGCTCCTCCAGTTCAGTGATGCCCTTTCGCTTTTCGATTTCTTCATATTCTCTTAAGCGCTGAGGGTGCCAAGTGTCTAGAAATCCAGGAGGAATCAGGCCGGACAACTTTCCCTCGGACAAGGGCGATCCCATGGTCCAGCTCTTGCGGAACAACGTGCTCTGTTGGCTGGTCTCTGTCGGTTCCGGGGCTTTGCGGTTGCTACGGTAGGCGGTGGGCGCGTAGCCGAAGTCATCCTGAACGGCAGTCATGTGCCTTCCTCCGCTTTATGGGTCTGCTCATCCGCCCAGAAAAGCTGATCGGTTTCACTGAAGTCTGGTTCGCCGTGTGCCGCCAGATCGAAGGTGGCCGGGTCGTGCAGTTCCGGCGCGGGAAACACCAGGTTGCGATCGATGTGGCCGCTGGGTAGGGGCTGGACTAGCGCCATGAGTGATTGGCCAGGTCGGTCCGGTTTTCGCGTTTGAAAGCTTCGTAGTCATCTTCGCTCATATTTCGCCAGTATAAGGGATCTCGACCCTTCTTCTCGTCTTGGGCGCGGGTGGTGAGGTCCAAGTGGCGGTAGGCTTCGAACAGGGGGATATCCGGCAGCGACTTGGTCACGTCCATGTACTGGCGAATCAGGTCCCAGTAGGCCAACACGTCTTCGCGGTTGGTGGTGGCGGCGAGAAGTTGGTTCATGGGCAAGGCCCATTCCTGAGTCTTGTGGACCAGCACCAGCCGGTACCAGATATTGCCCTGATGATCCGGCAGGCTCAGCAGGTAGCCGTCCCATTCATGGAAAGGGGCCTGCGCCCGGATTTCTCCGGACTGACCTTCTTTTCCCGGGTTTTTGAACAAGGTCACCATGCCGGTGCGGCGGTTGAGTTCCCAGAGAGGGCCTTTGGGTTCCTGGTAGACCACTTTTGGGTATTTTTTCTCGAGGAAGCGGCCGATACCCCAGCAGAGAAGCATGGGTAGGAAAAAATAAGTCACGAAAGGGAAAATGCCATCCCAGAAATACATTTGAAAATTCATGTATTTTGGCACTTGGGTCCAACCGAATACGATTACCAGTAAAAAAGTCGGAAATAACCAAGTAAACAGTATACGTCCACCATGCTGCATCCACAGCAGCGCCCAGCTTATCTTGGGCAGGGTGGCGTAGCGCAGGCATTCTTCATCCAGGCGACCATGATAGGTGTGCCGCTCCTCCAGTTCAGTGATGCCCTTTCGCTTTTCGATTTCTTCAGATTCTCTTAAGTGCTGAGGGTCCCAAGTGTTTAGAAATCCAGGAGGAATCAGGCCGGACAACTTTCCCTCGGACAAGGGCGATCCCATGGTCCAACTTTTGCGGAACAACGTGCTCTGCTGGCTGGTCTCTGCCAGCTTCGAGGCTTTGCGGTTGCTGCGATAGGCCGTGGGCGCGTAGCCGGAATCATCCAAGACGGCAGTCATGTGCCTTCCTCCGCTTTATGGGTCTGCTCATCCGCCCAGAAAAGCTGGCCGGTCTCAGTGAAATCTGGTTCGCCGTGTGCGGCCAGATCGAAGGTGGCCGGGTCGTGCAGTTCCGGCGCGGGGAACACCAGGTTGCGATCGATGTGGCCGCTGGGTAGGGGCTGAACTAACGCCATGAGTGATTGCCCAGATCGGTCCGGTTTTTACGCTTGAAGGCGTCGTAGTCTTCTTCGTTCATATTTCGCCAATATAAGGGATCTCGCCCCTTCTTTTCGTCTTGGGCGCAGGTGGTGAGGTCCAAGTGGCGGTAGGCTTCGAACAGGGGAATATCCGGCAGCGACTTGGTTACGTCCATGTACTGGCGGATCAGGTCCCAGTAGGCCAGCACGTCTTCGCGGTTGGTGGTGGCGGCGAGAAGTTGGTTCATGGGCAAGGCCCATTCCTGAGTCTTGTGGACCAGCACCAGCCGGTACCAGATATTGCCCTGATGATCCGGCAGGCTCAGCAGGTAGCCGTCCCATTCATGAAAAGGGGCCTGCGCCCGGATTTCTCCGGACTGGCCGTCCTTTTCCGGATTTTCGAACAAAGTCACCATGCCGGTGCGGCGATTGAGCTCCCAGAGAGGGCCTTTGGGTTCCTGGTAGACCACTTTTGGGTATTTTCTCTCTAGGAAGCGGCCGATGCCCCAGCAGAGAAGCATAGGCAGGAAAAAATAGGCTAGGAAAGGGAAAATTCCATCCCAAAAAAAACGCGTAAAGCTCTCAATTTTCGACAACTGGGCCCATAGGAGCGCCATGGAAATAGCAAAGACTGGCAGCAACCAAGTGAACAATATCCGCCCCCCATGCTGCATCCACAGAAGCGCCCAGCTTATTCTGGGCAGGGTGGCGTAGCGTATGCTGTCGCCATTAATCCATCCAACCGGGTTAAACGGCTCTCCTCCGGCCTCTGCCTCAGCTTTGAAGCAATGAAGGCTCTCCTCATCTTCCCTGACCTCCTTGGGTCCCCAAGTCTTGAGAAAATTCGGGGGGTACACGCCGGACAGCTTTCCCTTGGGCAACGGCGACCCCATGGTCCAGCTTTTGCGGAACAATGTGCTCTGTTGGCTGGGCTCTGCCGGTTCCGGGGTTTTGCGGTTGCTGCGGTAGGCGGTGGGCGCGTAGCCGAAGTCATCCTGAACGGCAGTCATGTGCCTTCCCCCGCTTTATGGGTCTGCTCATCCGCCCAGAAAAGCTGATCGGTTTCACTGAAGTCTGGTTCGCCGTGTGCCGCCAGATCGAAGGTGGCCGGGTCGTGCAGTTCCGGCGCGGGAAACACCAGGTTGCGATCGATGTGGCCGCTGGGTAGGGGCTGGACTAGCGCCATGAGTGATTGGCCAGGTCGGTCCGGTTTTCGCGTTTGAAAGCTTCGTAGTCATCTTCGCTCATATTTCGCCAGTATAAGGGATCTCGCCCCTTCTTCTCGTCCTGGGCGCGGGTGGTGAGGTCCAAGTGGCGGTAGGCTTCGAACAGGGGAATATCCGGCAGCGACTTGGTTACGTCCATGTACTGGCGAATCAGGTCCCAGTAGGCCAACACGTCTTCGCGGTTGGTGGTGGCGGCGAGAAGTTGGTTCATGGGCAGGGCCCATTCCTGAGTCTTGTGGACCAGCACCAGCCGGTACCAGATATTGCCCTGATGATCCGGCAGGCTCAGCAGGTAGCCGTCCCATTCATGAAAAGGGGCCTGCGCCCGGATTTCTCCGGACTGGCCGTCTTTTTCCGGATTTTCGAACAAGGTCACCATGCCGGTGCGGCGGTTGAGCTCCCAGAGAGGGCCTTTGAGTTCCTGGTAGACCACTTTGGGGTATTTTTTCTCGAGGAAGCGGCCGATACCCCAGCAGAGGAGCATGGGTAGGAAAACATAGGCCAAAAACGGAAAAATTCCGTCCCAGAAGAACTCATGAAAAGTCACATGATCCGGTTCTTGAGTCCAACCAAAGGCGATGACCAGCAAAAAAATTGGAAACAACCAGGTGAACAGCAACCGTCCCCCATGCTGCATCCACAGCAGCGCCCAGCTAACGTTGGGAAGGGTAGCGTAGCGTATGCTGTCGCCATTGATCCATCCAACTGGGTTAAACGGCTCTCCCCCGGCCTCTGCCTCAGCTTTGAAGCAATGAAGGCTCTCCTCATCTTCCCTGACCTCCTTGGGTCCCCAAGTCTTGAGAAAATTCGGGGGGTACACGCCGGACAGCTTTCCCTTGGGCAACGGCGACCCCATGGTCCAGCTTTTGCGGAACAATGTGCTCTGTTGGCTGGGCTCTGCCGGTTCCGGGGTTTTGCGGTTGCTGCGGTAGGCCGTGGGGGCGTAGCCGGTCGGGTCGAGGGTGGCGGTCATTTGGCCTCCTCCGATTGATGGGTCTGTTCATCCGCCCAGAAAAGCTGGCCGGTCTCAGTGAAATCTGGCTCGCCGTGTGCGGCCAGATCGAAGGTGGTCGGGTCGTGCAGTTCCGGCGCGGGGAACACCAGGTTGCGTGAGGCTTGACCGTAATCCCAACTGCCGCGCCATTGGGCCCGAACCAGCACTTCGCTGGTTTTTAGGCCCTCCTGACCCCAGAAATTCTTGAAGATCTCCCGAGGCGGTAGGGCGAGGTAGTAGGCCTTGCCGTTAAGTAGGGGCTGTTCCAGCACCACCTTCGGCGGTTCCTTCAGGGTTTCCCGTTGGGTTTTTAATCCGCGTCGCGAGGGCTTGCGGGTGATCTGCACCGGGCGCATGGCAACGGTCAGGCTGGCCTCGTTTAGCATGGCGGTCAGATTATTTTCCACTTTTACCACTGTGTTGATTTTTGCAAACTCTCTGTCCTGCCGGGGATCTATGTTGTACCCCTGACCCGCCAGTCTGGCGGACATGTTGTGAGCCTTCTCGATGGTAATACGAGGCCTGGCTAACAAATCAACCAGCCTGTAGTACGTCTCTTGCGGGTTTTTGGCCAGGTGGGGATAAGCGTCGTCCTGTTCCGGTCCGAAAGGTCCACGCTTCAACCAGTCCACCAGGGGCGGGTCGTCCAGCACTACGGCTAGTAACCCGGCCCCGATAGCCAGGGTGGCACCGGCCACCACCCAACCCCAAGGCCCCAGGCCCAGCAGTATGGGAGCGATACCCGCTTCGGTCATTTTGGCCATCATCAGGCCACCCATCAGCATCATGCCGCCACCGACGGCCGAGGCCCCGTAAGCTGCAGCGGTGTCCATATCACCAGTGTCCCACTCATGGGCCATATCCAATAGCGACACCGCTATAGTGAGCCCGGCTGTAACGATTCCTCCGAGCAAACGTTTTGTCACTATTTCTGGAACTGCGCGCGCCAATGAAGGTAACGCTCGCTGGAAAACTGGATTGGTAGTCTGAAAGGCCTTTTCACTCAGCTTTGGCGATACATTGCCCCAGATTCCCAGATCTTTGCTTAATCGCTCGGCTGCTATTGTCAAAGCAAAGCCTAGATCCATGGTTGAACTGAAAATGCCCGCTGCCGCTCTCACTGAACCTTTTCTTCGGAAAGTTGCTTGGGCCAAGTTGTATTCGTTCAGAATATTATGCCCCTCGAACACCAACACAAGATATGGCACTCGTATCCGGCTAAAAAGTTCATCCCACCGTTTAAGCCTGCGCATATCCCGCTGAGCCCGGACCACCTCAGAAGTCTCAGGGGCGGCGTAAACCTGCATCCGCCGGGCTTCGGCGGTGTCGGTCAGATCGGGGATGGCGGATTTGCGGGTACTGGCCAGGGGGTTGCCGTCGGCATCCAGGTATTCTCCGTAGAAGCGCCGGTGGCCATTGGCTTTGTGGGTGTATTCCCGGTCTGCTTCTGTTAACCCCATGTCCAGGCCGGAAGCCGGATCGCGCAGCCCCAGGATAATCCAGCCCTGTGGGACGGCATTGCGGGCGACCATCTGGACACTTCCCAACAGAGCCGGGTCGCGCGCCTTGGCCATTCTTAGCAGGGGGCCGTAAAGTCGGCTGTCAAGCCTGTAAGTCTGGGATTGCAGCCGGTTGGCCAGAGCCCGGACATGCTTATCGATTCCGTCCAGGATGGCGCCAACGGCGGCCATCCATCGCTTGGATTCTGAGGACAGATCGATGGCATCGGTTTTTACCAGACCTGCCAGTGCTGCAGCGGTGAGGGTTTGCACTTCGTCCGATTGCGGTGGCTGGTCGGGTAACTGCTCCAGGTCAGCCGGCCGGCAACGACCATCGCCACACTCTGCCCGGTTCCCGCTCTCGGTGGCTGTGCTGCCCACTTCATCTAGTTGCTCCGCCGGGAACAGCATGGCGTGCAAGGGCTGATCACTGCCGTCTCCAACAATTTTCAGGACCAGATCGTTGGCGTCCCGCACCTGGGCCTCGCTGGTAGGGGCCGAGCGCGCGAGGTGATCGACACTGTTGGGGTCTATGGCCAGGACATGGAA
Organism: Marinobacter sp. M1C; assembly: GCF_023314135.1. Classification (NCBI taxonomy): domain Bacteria; kingdom Pseudomonadati; phylum Pseudomonadota; class Gammaproteobacteria; order Pseudomonadales; family Marinobacteraceae; genus Marinobacter; species Marinobacter sp. M1C. The sequence continues at coordinate 2,646,592 of NZ_CP092289.1, read as the reverse complement.
CAGATCCTGCGTGCGGGCGAAACCCTCGAGATAGTCGGCACCGGAGAGACTGAACAGGTCCGCCATGGCGACTTGATTATCGGTTTGCCGGACCAGGTCCGCCAATTGTTTCTGGGATTCGGCCAGCGCTGCCCTCGCAAGTTGGCGTTGCGCCGTCAGCAGATGGGTGTGCAAAGGGCTGAAGCGGCTAGTATCAATCTCTTCGAGGTAACGGTGCAGGGGGTTGGCCTGGCCCCCCAGTCGTTCGGGCGCCATTAACCGGTAGACTACCTGGGCGCTGTCGCTGTGGGGCTTCTGGCCGATTGCTTCCAGCAGGCTGGTCAGAAACCGTTGGGCTTCCAGTGCCTCGGTCAGGCGATGCCGTAGGTGGAACAGGCGGTCTTCCAGAATAATGCCGCTATAGCCCTTCTCCCGCGGGGCGGCAAGAGTGTCCCCAGTGGATTCCAGTGTTTGCCAGAGGGAATTTTCTTCAGTTCCGGAGGCTTCATCCATAAAGGCCGCTGCTCGCGCTGCGGGCGCTCGCCTTAAGGGAGCGTTCCGGTAACACGCGGCTTCCCATGCGTCCTCTCCAGATTCCTTGTCCGCGGCGAAAGCCTGCGCTTCTTCACGTGCTTGTCCGTAAAGGTTTTTTGCATATTGGCCGCGTAAATCATAAACGCTGCTCCACGGCTTCGGCAGAAGCTGTTCCAGGTAAGGCTCCCGAAGCCTCATTTCAGGAAGTTGTAACAAAGAAATCAGGTGACCCGGCGTCTGCCGGTCGCGTAGTTGCGAGGCGACCTCCGGCGCTGGCTCCGGCCCTTTTAACCCCTGACACCTTTCGGCCCGAGCCGAATCAGAAGCCTCAAGATAAGCAACACGCCGCGAGGACCACTGTACTTCAGAGAACGCCATCTGGAATTCGGCAAGAACAGAGCGGTTCATTTCGCTGACTGGCATCCAGATGGCCTGCTGGGGCTTCCCTATAGCTGGTCGCCGATCTTCCGTCAGGTCAGATTTCTCGCTGTCCCGGTAATCCGTCAGACGAATATCCAGAAACTCCATGGTTCTCGAATCGGAGTAGCGAACTTCCAGTTCCCGCCAGAGGTGCCCCTTTCTGAATACGTAAATAAAACCTGGGCGCACAGGTACCAAATGTTCGTTCGGGTGACCGGGCTCAGGCTCGGGATCGTGAATGAGTGTCAGGGGAACCAGCGGCAGGATACGATTCCACTGTTTTTCCATTTGCCTTTCGGTGGCGGAAACCGCTTCAAACAGCGGCACCCGCACAGGAGCGCCCTCCTCTGCATCAATATCCAGCCAAATATTCCTTGCAGGCTGGGCCTTCCAGGGCCAGACATAAAGCTGGCTGTTGCCGAGCTCCTCCCGTGAAACCTGATTCTCCAGCCACTCCTGCTGTTCGTTATCACTCTCGTCAAAGATCTGGAACGAATGACCCTCTGCGGAACGTTGCCCCATCACCTCAATGATCAACGATTCGCCTTCGCAGGCCGGGCCACAGCTTCCTGCTGTTTGGGTAGACGTGGTTTCAGACATCCTTGTGATTCCTTTCCCTTAAAACAATAAATTCATGATCCGGCGCTGGCGTCATTCAGTGCCAGCCACTGTTGCTCGTTCAGTGTCGGCATTGGTGACATGGCAATCGGCTCCGGGTTTTCATCCATTACCCAGCGCTGCTGACCGGGCTTGCCGTACCAGTATATTGCGCGATCAATGATCTCAGCGTCCGGCATTGATTTTACCGCCAGACTGCGCCAAATCTTTGGGTCGTAGAGCCGCAAAAGTCCTTTCCGATCGCCGTCAAAACACACGGTCAGCCGGGCTCTTAACCAACTGACTACAGCATCCAGACCCTGTGTAGACTCTAAAATCAAACCACTCAAACTTTCGTCTTCGAGGCCCATCAGTGCCCAGCGATATTCTGCGCTGTTCTGTACCGTTTCCAACAGAATCGGGCTTTCATCCAGGTAGTCTTGCCACTCGCTATCCGCGAACAGATAGGCCCATTGAGGATTATCGGAGATATCGTAGAGCGCCTGAAGTAACGTCTTTTTCTGCCTTGACTCCAGCACCAGATAGCGCGTGTCGGTTGAACTGACCATGGTGTACGACATCTCCATTTATACCGGCTGCGCTTTACCACACGGGCAATTGCTCAAGGGGCAAGAGCCGTCTGGCCGTTCCTGACAACGCTCCACCACCGCAGACCTGTTTATTCTTGCTTGCTTTAATCGATGGGCAACTATTGGTTTTGGTTTGGCATTCGCCCGCTGTCCAACATCCGCTAACTTAACAGGCGCCACAGCCCCACCGTTCTTCTCCACCAACCCCGGCATCTCCGGCACCTGAACCTTTTGCCCACTTCCCCCACCAGCACCACCACCAGCATTCATTTTGATAGACGCTCCGCCCATGGCGACACCGCTGGGATCAATTTTCACGAAACTACCGCCGGCTTTGAGAGTGATTTCTGCACCCGCTTCTACCACTACCTTTTGACCCGCCTTGATGTGCAACTCTGTACCGGCCTCGTTGAGCCAGGCGGTTCCGGCTTTGAGGTGCAGTGTGCCGGTGACGCTGAAGCTGTGGTCTTTGCCTGTGCGCTCTCGTTTTCCTCCGCCTATGGTTTCGTGTTCGCTGGCTTTGACGTGGCTTATCCGGATTTTCTCCACGGTCAGATGGCTGTCATTTTTGATAACTTCGGTGCGGTTGTTTTCGGTGAGCAGGTCCAGGTTTTTCTGAGCGTGAATATACACCTGTTGTTTTTCTGCTTCGTCTTCAAAGCGCACTTCGTTGCTGCCCTCGCCCTTGTGAGTCTGGGTTTTCAGGACGGTGCGGGTTTTGTATTGCGGCAGCGCGTAGGGCGGCATGCTGGTGGCGTTGTAGGTGCAGCCGGTGATGATGGGCTGATCCGGGTCGCCGTCCAGGAAGGAGACGATGACTTCGCTTCCAATTCTGGGCAGGGCCATAAAACCATATTGACCACCGGCCCAACCCTGGCTAACCCGGAGCCAGGCACTGCTGTGTTGGTTGTTCGCGCTGCTTTCGGCATTGCCGGATAGCGGCCGCCGGTCCCAGGGGAAACGGACTTTTACCCGGCCGTGTTCGTCGCAGTGGATTTCTTCACCCTCCGGGCCTGTGACGATGGCCATTTGTGGCCCGTCCATCACAGGTCGGGGAAGCGAGCGAGATTGGGGACGGATTTGAAATCCGTCCCCCTCGGGCAGATCGGAGACAGGTCGGGGACGGATTTGAAATCCGTCCCCTTGGGGTAAATCGGGGCGCCAGGTTTTATTGGCGGGTATGGCGCTGAACGCGTTGTGATAGGTGGTGGGTTCGGCGCCAGCTTCTTGCTCTAATGCCTGAGGCTGTTTGCCGGTATGGGTGACGCTGGTTAGCAGCCAGTCGCGGTTCATGCTCTCGTGATTGTGATTGGTGAGCTTCACTTTCGCACCGCAGGTGAAATCTGGCCGGTTGCTGGCACCCGTGGCGGTGTTGGCGTCATTTCGAAGCGCATCCAGGCGCGCTTGGGTAAAACGCTTGCCGCTGGCGTCGGCTTTGAATCGGCCGGGGTAGTCGAAGTGTTGGTAATCCTGGCGTTGGTTTTCGAGGGCCGCATGGTGTTCATGCATCATGGCGTAAGCCGGATTTTTGAAGGTGTAGTCTTTCATCACCACGGCCGAGGCTTTTACGCGTTCTTCGGAGCACAAGCGAAATACGGCGGGTTGCTGGCTGCTACCACCCGCTTTGGCGTTGTATTCTGCGGCGTCCAATCTTGGGCCGTCACCGTGATGGTCTGCAAAAATAACCGTGGGCTGCCGGCTGGCGTCTACACTGCCGTGACCGTAGCGGTAATGCCAACCTTCTTCCGCCGCCAGGCGTTGGATAAAGGCCAGATCACTCTCCCGGTGCTGAACGCAGTATTCCCGAACGTCGCCACGGCACTTCAGTTGAAACGCTACAGCGGATATTCCGCGTTCTTGCAGAAGCGCGCTGGCAATGGACTCTGTGGTCTGGCCCTGAAAAATACGACTGTTGTACATCAACTCAAGGCGCCACAGAGGCGACTGCAGCACGATTTCATAGTGGGTGCGGTGGTGGCCGCTGTCACAAATGACAAAGTCGCTGACCACGCCGGTAAAGCGCCGCAGTGGCTCGCTGTTTTGCCATATTACCAGGTCAACCGATTGTTCCAGAACATCGCTGGCATCGATATCACAATCGGTGCTGGCCAATTGCAGGCGGCCATAGCACAGCTGTGACAGGCTTTCTGTTAGTTCGAAGGCAACAACGGAAAATACTTCAGAGGGAAACTCACCGACTTGTGCGGTGAACTGCAGTCCATTTGCCTTGAGCATATCTTCAATCCTTGAAGGTATGTGTTTGAATAATGATACTCTATTTTGGTTAGGCTGCGCTGTCGAGCGTGTCGCAAATCATGTACATGGGGACGGATTTGAAATCCGTCCCCGGGGCGTGGGTTACTTGCCTGGCTTCATAGGTCTTGCTCAGAACCGAACACACGGGGATAAACAGTACGAGGCCCACGCCAAGAAGAATGAGTAGTGCTTCCAAGTGCCTTTGCCCTTAAGAAATCCGATGCTCTGGATGTCTTGTATGGCCACTTTCTTCTGCGGCATTGGAATGAGTTTACCGATGCCGGCCAGAATACCTTTATCAGCGAGGTGTATACAAAGCTGCAGGATAACGAAGACTTGATGACACCTGATATGAGCAGAACGCGGCATATGGTTTCTCACGACTGGTTCGGATTCTATCGCGATCTAAACAGCATCGGTTATGCGCTGGACAGAGTGGCTGCGCACATCCGGTTTCAGAACTCATTTGCCGGAATCATTAACGAAATACGACCTTTAGACTCAGAGCTTGAAGAAAATTTGTCATCAATTTTCCCCTTGTTTACAGAGTGTTGCAGGAGGAATTGAATAAATTTTCTTGTCTTTTCACCACTCGCTAAGCCGCTCATTTTCCCAACTGCAGCGCTGGGAGAAACAGCGCCTAAAAGCGACGCGTCGGTTCTGAGATCTTGGGCTTTGTAGCATTGGTCATGATGAACGACACAGGCCTGAGGCTTAAAGCGTGACTGGATACCGGCGCCAAAACCTCATCGCTGCACGCGGTGAACGTAGAAGAGTTTAAAAAAGACGATCAGAAATGGGTCAAATTCCAGATTCCGCCCTCCATCATCACCATTGTGTATGCCGCTACTGCCCAGATATCCGTAGGCAAAATGTTTGCTGCCGGGATAGTGCCAGGGATGGTGCTATCCGGGCTTTACGTAAGCTACGTGGTTATCCGAACCATGCTCAAACCCAGCCTTGCGCCCACTCCGGAACACATCGAAGTGAGCTGGTTTGAAATGTTCGGCTCCTTGAAATCGTTGTTTTTACCCACCCTGATTGTGTTCAGTGTTCTGGGCAGTATTTACGCCGGGATCGCCACGCCTACGGAAGCCGCTGCGGTTGGGGTAGTGGGGGCGATGTTGTCCGCGATGCTGCAGGGCCAGTTTACGATCGGAAATCTCAGTGATGCGGCCATGGATACGCTGCGCGTTACCACCATGATCATGTGGATCACCATAGGCGCCAAAATCTTTGTTTCGATCTTTACCGGGATCGGAGGTGCCGATTCGCTGCTGATGTTCATTGAAAACCTTGAGCTCAACCGTTGGCTGGTGCTGCTGGCGATGATGGGCCTTCTCGTTCTATTGGGCCTGTTCCTGGATGAAATCGGCATCATTCTGCTGTGTGTACCGGTGTTCATGCCAATCATCAGTTCGTTTGGTTTCGATCCAGTGTGGTTTGGTGTGTTGTTTCTGATTACCGCACAAATGGCATATATCACTCCGCCATTCGGCTACACGCTTTTTTATATCAAAGGGGTATTGCCGCCAGGAATTGGAATGGAGACTGTCTATCGGGCAATCCTCCCATTCCTCGTATTGCAAATTCTGGCGCTGATTCTGTTCATGTTGTTCCCGGACCTGGTCACATGGCTGCCCAATCAGCTATCCCAGCGCCTGGTTTCCTGATTCTTTAATGGCGGAGATTGATTACATGTCTACCCAAAATTCTCGTATTTCCGGTTTTCACAACCTTTCCATGCACGAGCGCCTGGAGAAAGTCATCGAAGTGGCTGGCCTGGCCCCAGACGTTGCAGACCACATGGGCAACACGGGCAATCTGGACGCAGAGATCGCAGACTCAATGATTGAGAACGCCATCGGGACCATGAACATTCCCATTGGCGTTGCGACCAACATGATGGTGGATCAGCAGGATACGTTGATTCCGATGGCCACAGAGGAGTCTTCAGTCGTCGCGGCGGTATGCAACGCTGCGCGCCAATGTCGGGACTCCGGAGGTTTTATCACCTCCATGTCGGGCTCACTGATGATTGCCCAGATTCAGTTGGTTGATGTGCCCAACCCGAAGTTTGCCCGTTTGCAGATCCTGGAACACAAAGCAGACATCAAGCAGGTTTGCGACGAAACCGACCCGGTGCTGCTCAAGCATGGTGGCGGATTCCGCGACGTGGAAGTTCGTGTTCTGGAGGGCCGCAAGACGGGCACCATGGTGATCACACATCTTATTGTGGACACCCGGGATGCCATGGGAGCCAACGCCGTGAATTCCATGGCGGAAGCCGTTGCACCGCTGATTGCAGAATGGACAAGAGGACGAACTTACCTGCGTATTCTGTCGAATCTTGCTGATCGCAGGCTGGCGAGAGCACGTGCAACCTGGACGCTGGATGCGATCGGGGGCGAATCAGTACGTGACGGTATCCTGGCCGCCTACGAGTTCGCCGACATCGACCCATACCGTGCTGCCACTCACAACAAAGGCATTATGAACGGCGTCAGTGCGGTAGTGCTCGCCACAGGCAATGACACCCGTGCGGTTGAAGCCGGTGCTCACGCATACGCAGCACAAACCGGCCGCTATCGTTCGTTGAGCCACTGGGAGGCAGACCGTAATGGCAACCTGACCGGCATGATCGAAATACCCATGCCCGTGGGGTTAATAGGAGGGGCAACCAAATCCCATCCTACCGCACGCATTGCCCTGGATATCATGGCCGTTACAAGTGCGGAGCAATTAGCGCGCACCATTGCTGCCGTTGGGTTGGCACAGAATTTTTCCGCCTTGAAAGCCCTGGCGACCACCGGAATCCAGAAAGGCCACATGGCACTGCACGCCAAGAACATAGCGTTGATGGCAGGTGCGCTCGGTGCAGAGATCGAAGCCGTGGCGAAAGATCTGGTCAGATTGGGGAAGGTGAGGGTGGATATTGCTGAAGAGCTGCTGAGTAAGCTTCGGGGATAGCTGTATATTTTTTATTCTATTTGCTAGTGTGCTAATAAGGTTGCTACCAAATGGGTGAGGTGAAACGTTGGGTGATGTCGAGAACCTGGGAAGCGCGCTTAGTGCTGAAGAGTTTGTGCTAAGTCTGAAGCGCTATATCACACAAGTGCGGCGTGATCGCAGATTGTCGGGACCGAATGTGCGAACGACTACCGTACACAGCCGACAGCTCTGCGGCAGCCGGCTGACACTCGACGCGATAATTGAAGAAAACCGGATCAAAAAGCTTGGCTACCAAGTTAGGGCCTGCTCACTGGGGCAGGCAACAACCGCGATCGTTTATGAACGTGCACCAGGAATGACAGCGGAAAAGCTTCAGTCCGTTCAGAGTCAGCTGGAGCAGATTTTAAAAAATGATGTCCCACCTCAAAACGCTTTGATCTGGCCTGAGTTAGCGATTTTTCAACACGCGGCATTCATGCCGTCCCGGCATGACTCTGCATTATTACCCTTCAGGGCACTACAGGAAATTTTTTCAAAGGAGAGACACGGCGAGTCCTAATAAAAACGATATTTAAGAGGCATCTATATCCCTCAAGGAGATATAACATGGTTCAGAACATCATCGTGGTTGGCGGGGGTATTGGCGGCACAATGACCGCAAATAACCTGGTCGCAAAACTCTACCCGGAGATAGTCAGGGGCAAGGCACGCGTTACCCTGATATCAAACAGTCCATGGCACTATTACAAGCCCGCCTTTATGTACGTCGCATTCGGTGCATTCTACAAAAACGAGCTGCGCCGCCCACAGGCCTCGTTACTGCGCCCGGAAATCGACTTCGTTCTTGACGAGGTTGAAGGCTTTGAGTTTAAGGACAGTCGCCTGAGAATGGCTTCGGGTAAGAGTTATGATTATGACTACCTTGTTGTGTCGACTGGCTGCATTCCCTCACCAGAGCGCATAAGCGGTCTTAAAGAAGCTGGCGATCATTTCTATCAGCACGATCCTGCACGAGAACTGTACAAGAAAATTTCGACCATCGAAAAAGGCCGTATATTTATCGGCGTTACCTTTCCGACGACGCCTAACGTTCCACACCAGTGTGGCATTGCGCCGATGGAAACCACCCTGATGCTCGATGAATTTCTGCGCAAGCGAGGTGTAAGAGATCAGATAGAGATCGTTTACACGTATCCGACTGTTTCACAACTTGTCCGTAACTGTTTGTTCTTGCAGAAAGATACAGGTGCAGTTCTGCCGTCTATTTTCGATTCAAAAAACATCAAACACAAACGCGGTTTTACCCTTGCAAGCGTTGACCCCGAGCGTAAGGTGGCGATTTCCGAGGAAGGAGACGAAGAAGATTTCGATATTCTGATGCAGACCCCGCCCATTCGAGCCGTAGATGCGGTTATTAATTCGGGTGCCTCTCAGGCTCCCAACAACGAAGGATGGTTGCCGACAGATCGCCATTCGCTGCAACTTGAAGGCTATGAAAACGTGTTCGTAATGGGCGACACGGTCGATCTGCCTATCAGTAAGGCAGGTGGAAGTTGCCATAACCAGTCGCCGGTAATCTGCAACAACATTGCTGGCCTGATGCGGTTTGGTGAAACCCCGGCTGAATACGATGGAAGGGTACAGGCCATCGCCCAAATGGGTATGGAAGTCGGCATGCCGCTTTGGTACGACTACGATGTAGATGTCATACCGACGCCACCAACCAAAATCGGCGGGTTAATGCGTAAGGGATTTAACCGAGGCATTTATTGGTCTGTCGCCCGTGGGCTGGTCTGACAAGGAGAGCAAAATGAACAACGAATCCACAACAGTTTCAGCGCCTCATTCGCTTGAGCAATTACTGAAAACGTCGCCGGAATTGCAGGACCAGGCAACACTGGACGGTCTATCGGATCTGATCACGAAAGCAGCGCCGATAATACAGGGGCGGCGGCTGCACAACATAATTGATTTGCTCGCAGCGACCTCCGACGTTATCGAAATGGCGGATGATAATATGGTGCAAAAGTTGATGGCACTCTATGAAGAGGGCATTGGCGGTGCCTGGGCTATCAGCAACGCTCTGAGATATGCAGCAGTCCAGGCTGCTCATGACGAAACCCCGCCGACAATCTGGCAAAGCCTGCGGCGGTTAAGCAAAGACGAAGACGCCCGCCGAGGCTTAAGTATGGCTATAAACCTGGCTGCTGAGCTCGGAAGACAGGCCAAGGCTGCTAACGGGCAGATGCCGGAGGATTGAACGTTTCTGCTTGTCGACGAGCTTGAGTGAATTTCTATGTAGCGCCTAACGCTATGATATTCCAAAAATAATAAACACGCAGACTCTTTCCCGCAATGACACTCAATGGGATGGGTTTACATGACGCGTTTGTTTTTTCGTGTCCATGATTGCTGCCAGCGTCTTGCCGCTGGCAGCATGTTTTGATGGTTCCGGCTCATCAGGCAATGGCACGGCGGCGGGTAACCCGGAAGCACCCGAGTTATGTCAGCATAACGACAGAATGGAATGTCTTTGTGAATAGCCGTTAACCACCGATCCAAGGCATCTTTCAGAATCCGGTTTGCAAGAACCGGAGACGGTGGGGCACCTTATGACAGCATCGTGTCTATGGCTTGCGCGTTTCTACGGCTACCGATGTGAATTGTCAGCAGCCCCTAGGCTCCATCAAAATGAGTCGCGCTGCATCAAGATTCATTGCAACTCGTCACTTGGGCGTGAACGGTGCCGCTGGCCACTCGGGCGCTGATGGCCTGGCCGGCTTCAAGCTGCCCGGCATGCCGCACAATCTTGCCCTGGTCGTCTTTTACAATGGCGTAGCCCCGCCCCAGAGTGGCCAAGGGGCTCACCAGATTCAGGGTTTGCGCTGCGTAATCCAGTTGCCCACGGCGGATTTTAAGCGCTTGCTCAATGGCCAGATTCAAGCCTGTTGTTGCCCGCAACACACGTTCGCTGGCGCTGGCCAGTTGCCTGCTAGGTGATTGCATGGTCAGGCGCTGTTGCAAATGGTCGGTACGCATATGCAAGCGCTGGGTTATCTGAGCGATTGCGCGGCTCAGGCGCACATCCAGCCCATCCAGGCGCTGCGCTTTTTCCTGCAGGCTACGGCGCGGATCTTTTAATCGCGTGGAAAGCTGCAACAGTCTGTTTTCAAGCGCCGTGTGTTGGCGCCCCACTGCAGCCTGCAGGCGTTCGCTGATGGCCTGTAATTGACGTAACCAGATGCTCTGGTCTGGCGATATTTTTTCCGCCGCTGCTGACGGTGTCGGCGCCCGCAAATCCGCTACGTAATCGGCAATGGTGGTGTCTACCTCGTGCCCCACGGCGCTGACGGTGGCAATAGGGCAGGCGGCAATGGCGCGGGCTACGGCTTCTTCGTTAAAGCACCACAAATCTTCCAACGAACCGCCGCCGCGGCCAATAATCAGCACGTCCGCGCGATTGTGGGCGACAGCCCGGCCGATGGCAGCGACTATGTCTGCGGTTGCCGCCTGGCCTTGCACCGCGGTTGGGTAAAGTGTGACTGGAATGCCCGGGCAACGCCGAGCCAGCACCGTGAGTATGTCGTGAATCGCAGCACCCGTTGGGGAGGTAACCACGCCGATATGTCGGGGCAGGGCGGGTATGGGTTTTTTGCGCTCGGTGCTAAACAGGCCCTCGTTAAAGAGCTTTAATTTTAACGCTTCAAACGCTTGCTGTAGGGCGCCCGCGCCGGCTGGCTCCAGGTGCTCGACAATAATCTGGAAGTCGCCGCGGTTCTCGTACAAGGTTACTTTGCCGCGAATTCGCACCAGTTCGCCTTCTTTTGGCGCCGGGCGAACCCGCTGATTGGCGCCGCGGAACATGGCACAACGAATCTGGCAGTTACTATCCTTCAAAGAAAAGTACCAGTGCCCGGAAGAAGGGCGTGAAAACCCCGACAATTCGCCTTCAACCCAAACCTGCATGAAGCTGGTTTCCAGCAGGTGACGGGCCTGATGATTCAGCTCACTAACGCTGAGCGCCCGCGACCGGGTGTCCTGAAAGGCATCATTCACCAAAAAATCCCCATATTTTTATACGCAATAGCCGAATAAATTGAATGTAAACTGATTAAAATTCAGATACATGCAACCTTTGGTGAGAAACTGTGCGGTTTACTGGGCTGCAACAGATCTTTATAATAACGCGATTAAGAATTCTACTTTGCAGCGGCACTTTTCTATGCCCTTGCCAAGGTTTAAATTTAGCACGTTCAAAAGGCCGATCCCAATGCTGCGAATTGCCGAAGAAGCTCTCACATTTGATGACGTACTGTTGGTGCCCGGTTACTCCGAGGTTCTGCCCCACGAAGCCGACCTTCGCACACGCCTGACACGAACCATCACACTGAATGTCCCGCTGGTGTCGGCGGCCATGGATACAGTGACAGACGCAGAGCTGGCGATTGCCATGGCCCAAGAAGGCGGCATCGGCATTATGCACAAAAATATGAGCCCGGAGCAGCAGGCCGCCGCAGTGCGTAAGGTGAAGAAGTTTGAAAGCGGCGTGGTAAAAGACCCTATTACGGTCAAACCCGAGAACACCGTACGTGAGTTGGTCGAAATTACCATGGCCAATAATATTTCCGGCCTGCCGGTAGTAGACGGCAGCGAGCTGGTGGGCATTGTTACGGGTCGCGATATCCGCTTTGAGAGCAGCATGGACACGCTTGTGCGTGACATCATGACGCCCAAAGAAAAGCTGGTTACGGTGAAAGAAGGCGCCGATCTGGAATCGGTGAAAGAACTCCTGCACCGCCACCGCATCGAGAAAATCCTGGTGGTAAACGATAATTTCCAGCTACGCGGCTTGGTTACAGCAAAAGACATTCAGAAGTCCAAAGACTACCCGCTGGCGAGTAAAGACGACCAGGGCCGCCTGCGTGTTGGCGCGGCCGTCGGCACCGGCGGCGACACTGAAGCCCGCGTGATAGCTCTGGCGGAAGCCGGTGTTGACGTAATTGTGGTGGATACGGCTCACGGCCATTCCCGCGGTGTGCTTGATCGTGTGCGCTGGATTAAGGAACATTACCCCGAACTGCAGGTGATTGGCGGCAATATCGCCACAGCTGAGGCTGCCCTTGCCCTGGTTGACGCCGGAGCAGATGCGGTGAAGGTGGGTATCGGCCCGGGTTCCATCTGTACCACCCGCATTGTAGCCGGTGTGGGCGTGCCGCAGATTTCAGCGGTGTCCAGCGTGGCTGAGGCCCTGAAAAACAGTGACGTTCCGCTGATTGCCGACGGTGGTTTGCGCTTCTCCGGTGATATCGCCAAGGCTATTGCGGCCGGCGCCCACTGTGTGATGATCGGCAGCCTGCTGGCCGGCACCGACGAAGCCCCGGGTGAAATCGAGCTGTTCCAGGGCCGCAGTTATAAGGCCTATCGGGGCATGGGTTCAATCGGCGCCATGGGCCAGGGTTCCAGCGACCGTTATTTTCAGGATGCCAGCAAAGGCATAGAAAAGCTGGTTCCGGAAGGTATTGAAGGCCGCGTCGCTTGTAAGGGCCCGATGCGCAACATTATTCATCAGCTGATGGGCGGCCTGCGCGCTGCGATGGGTTACACCGGCAGTGCCACCATAACCGATATGCGCAACAAGCCTCGGTTTGTGCGCATCACCGGTGCCGGTATGCGCGAGAGTCACGTTCACGATGTGACCATCACCAAAGAAGCACCGAACTACCGCGTTAGCTGATCACAGGTTTTTTTATGCGGCCCCATTGTTGGGGCCGCATTGCTAATTTCCCCGAGGATTCCATGGCCCACGACATTCACGATCACCGCATCCTGATTCTAGATTTCGGTTCCCAGTACACCCAGCTGATTGCCCGCCGGGTTCGGGACATCGGCGTTTATTGCGAAGTGCGCGCTTTTGACATCAGTACTGAAGAGCTTGAAGCCTTCAATCCCAAGGGCATTCTGCTGGCCGGTGGTCCTGAGTCGGTCACCGAGTTGAGTGGCCCGCGCGCGCCTGACGGCCTGTTTGATCGTGGTATTCCTGTATTGGGTATTTGCTACGGCATGCAAACCATGGCCGAGCAGTTGGGCGGCCGGGTGGCGAGTTCGGAAAAGCGCGAGTTTGGCTACGCCCAAGTAAAAGTGCGCGCTAAAGGCCCGTTGCTGCAAGACATCACCGACCACTTGACTGTGACCGGCGAATCGCTGCTGGACGTGTGGATGAGCCACGGCGACAAAGTGGTTGCCATGCCCGAAGGTTTCGAACTTCTGGCATCCACCGAAAGCGCACCTATTGCAGCCATGCAAGATCTGTCCCGCCATCTTTACGGCCTGCAGTTCCATCCGGAAGTGACTCATACCTTGCAGGGTAAGCGCATTCTGGAACACTTCGTGATGAACATCTGCGGCTGCGAAGCGTTATGGACTCCGGCCAAAATTGTCGACGACGCCGTGCAAAAAATTCGCGAACAGGTCGGCACCGACAAAGTGCTGCTGGGCCTGTCTGGCGGCGTAGATTCCTCGGTGACCGCCGCGCTGCTGCACAAAGCCATTGGCGATCAGCTAACCTGCGTGTTTGTTGATAACGGCCTGCTGCGCCTGAATGAAGGCGACCAGGTGATGGACATGTTCGGCAGCAGCATGGGCGTAAAAGTTATTCGCGCCGACGCCGAGGAACGCTTCCTGACTAACCTCAAAGGCGTCAGTGACCCCGAACAAAAGCGTAAAGTGATCGGTAACACATTCATCGACGTGTTCGATGAAGAAGCTACCCGCATTCAGAATGTGCACTGGCTGGCCCAAGGCACTATTTATCCGGACGTGATTGAATCGGCTGCGTCCAAAACCGGCAAGTCCCACGTGATCAAATCTCACCACAATGTGGGTGGCTTGCCGGAAACCATGAAACTGAAGTTGGTAGAGCCGTTGCGCGAACTGTTCAAAGACGAAGTGCGTCGCATCGGTCTTGAACTTGGCCTGCCTTACGATATGGTGTATCGCCATCCGTTCCCGGGCCCGGGCCTGGGTGTGCGCATTCTCGGCGAAGTGAAAAAAGACTACGCCGACATCTTGCGCCGCGCCGATGCCATCTTCCTGGAAGAGCTGCACCGCGCCGATTATTACCACAAAACCAGCCAGGCCTTTGCGGTCTTTCTGCCGGTGAAATCGGTAGGCGTAGTAGGCGACGCCCGCCGATACGAATGGGTGATCGCGCTGCGCGCTGTAGAAACCATCGATTTCATGACCGCACGTTGGGCGCATTTGCCGTACGAACTGCTGGAAACCGTGTCTAACCGTATTATTAATGAAATCAGCGGCGTATCACGGGTAACTTACGATGTGTCGTCGAAGCCGCCGGCGACCATCGAATGGGAGTAGGTGGACGACCGGCTTTGATCGATACAAATAAATAGTAAAAGCCACCAAGCTCAGCATTACGCTGGGCTTGGTGGCTTTTACAGAGCTCAAAATTCGCCAGTAGTGCTGGAATCGATTAGAGTATTCAAATCGAACGATATTGAGGCAGCAACGATGGATGCACTTTCGGCCAATGAGGCAAAAACTCACTTTGGCGATCTTCTTTTAAAAGCTCAGCGGTCGCCGGTTCAAATCAACAAGAACGGTAAGCCGGTAGCAGTGATTATCTCAGTAGAGGAGTATGAGGGTATCGAAGCGCTCAAGTTACGATTTTTGCAAGGCAGAGTGGAACAGGCCGAAGCAGATATTGATGCAGATAAGCTGGTTGATGGTGAGTCGTTTTTCGACGAATTGGATGCAGGCCATTTCGATTGATGACAGGTTATCGCTTAACCCTGGATGCGAGATCGGACTTGGTTCAAATACGCACGTACACACTAAAGCAATGGGGAAAGGCTCAATCCCAAAAATACTTCGCACAACTGCGCAAAACCATACGCATGCTTTCTGACAATCATGCCATGGGCAAGCGTCAACAAGATGTTGGGCTGAATGTTTTGAGTTTTCCTTATAGCAGTCACGTCATCTATTACGTTGTAAGTAGGCAGCAGTTGGTAGTATTTGCGGTACTTCATAAGCGCATGGTCCCGCTCAATCATATAGGCGAGCGCGAGATGACGCAGTCGGATACTTGAGGTGGCGGTTCCCAGAGCTTAGACCCTCGGCGCGACGAATGGGTGACCGCCCTGTGTAAGCTGGAAGCCGCTCCAATTGAGTGATAATTGAGAGTGCCCACGCTGCGGACTATCGAGGCAGCACTCTTTGCCCTCGCCACATTTACTTTCAATGCCGCAACTGCTTCTTCGAGATGACCCCCGCGTTTTCAGATAGTTAAGTGTTTTTTCTTAAGTCGCCGCTGCACCAAATTTTCTATGGCGACATGAACGGTACAATGGTTTGAAAACCTGAGATGGGGGTTTTATTTTGTCGATAATTGAATTGCAAAAAGAAGACTTGGCTGCTTTGTCCGATACACTGCTTGAAGAGCTTGTCGCACGTTTATGTGAAGCCGAACTCGCTACACGCAGCGGTAAGCTCAGGGACGTTATGTGGTCAGGTTCGATCAAAGCACCTGATGGCGGTGTCGACGTTCGAGTCACGATTTCAAGCGGGGAATTCGATGGTGATTTTGTGCCCCGTCTCGATACCGTCTTTCAGGCCAAGGCAAAGTCTATGCAGCCTGCTGAGATACGCGACGAAATGCTAGAAAATGGCACACCATCTCCCATTGTGAAGGAACTTGTCGAAGCTGGAGGAGCTTACATAATAGCTTCAACAGAGGATTGCTCCCCTCCGACCTATGCTAGACGCATTGAAGCAATGCGCAGAGCTGTTGAGTCACTGCCAGAGGCCGGTTCACTTCAACTTGATTTCTATGACCGGTCACGACTTCATCGCTGGTTGCGTCAGTATCCGTCAGTTCACGTTTGGCTGAGGGGGGCTCTCGGACGGCCCTTATCTGGTTGGCATGCCTTCGGCAGGTGGAGTGCCACGCCGACTGATGCCGATGACACTTTGATATTGGAAGAAGGTGTAACAGTCAACGTACCTTCAACTGGGAAAAATGGTCTTACTCTAGAAGAAGCTCTTCCTGTAGTTCGGCACCTTATTTCGTCGTCTGGGAAGCCGATTAGAATTACAGGCCTGTCTGGCGTAGGTAAGTCGCGGTTTGTCCAAGCGTTATTTGAAGAAGGTGTTGGCGAAGGTGCACTAGATCGAACCTCGGTAATCTATACTGACATCGGGGATCAACCGGAACCATCGGCTCGTGCCATGATTGATACGCTTCTTGCGCAGGACTCGTCGCTTACGGTCGTTTTGGACAATTGCGCATCCGACCTTCATAACTCACTTTCTGCCCGTCTTCGCGCAAAAACAAATTCCGTGAAGCTCATTACGGTCGAATATGACATCCGCGAAGACAAATCGCAGACGACCGAAGTTGTACAAATTGAAGCGCATGGGCCGAAGATCGCTGAAACACTGCTCCTGCGGCGTCACCCCGAACTGGGACAATTTAACGCTGCAAAAATTGCCGAATTCTCGGAAGGCAATGCTCGGCTAGCGCTAGCAATCGCTGAGTCCGCGCCGGTTGACGGTACATTGTCGAAGCTCACTGACGAACAACTGTTCAATCGTTTGTTTTTCCAGCGACACGATCTTGACGCGGGACTCAAGGAACGGGCGGAAGCGCTATCACTTGTTTATTCATTTTCGGTTAATAGTGATGAGGAAGGAGTGGACGAACTCAGCCTTCTGGGTGAACTCTGCGAACATAGCCGGCTGCGCATGCACAGAGCGGCCCAGACACTCGTTGAACGCCAAGTGGCGCAACAAAGATCTCGTTGGAGAGCCGTTTTACCTCACGCGGTTGCGAACCGCTTAGCGACTGAGGCGCTCAATAAGATACCGGTCGAACTTCTCGTAGACGTATTTGAGCGCCGCGCCAGTTCACGCCTTCTCAAGTCCTTTGGGCGGCGATTGGGTTTTCTACACGAACACCCAGTTGCAATCGAAATTGTGACCCGCTGGGTGTCCGAAGGCGGGCTGTTGTCCGACCTGATGCGGCTCAATGAACATGGTCAGAAGTTGTTCTTGCATATTGCGCCGGTAGTCCCAGAGCGCACGTTGGATTTAATAGAACGCAGTTTGACGGGTACCGAAGTCCTCACCGACCTCAAGCCTACGAATTTTTAGGTCAGTCGTCCTCAATCTGCTAGTCGGGATAGCCTATTACCCTGATCACTTTGAACGGGCCGTGGAAGTTTTATTGAAAATTGCCGAACATGAAGACCCAAAAAACAACTATGACAGCGTACGCGGGAAGCTTGAAGGATTGTTTCAGATCCACCTATCCGGGACCCACGCAACGTTGAAGCAGCGCGCCTCGATCGTCGAGGATTGTTTCAGTGCCAATAGTCATTTACGGCAGGAAATTGGCCTTAAGCTGTTAGACTCGGCATTGGAGGCGTGCCGATGGACTGGCCTCAACACCTTCGAATTTGGTGCGCGCCCTAGAGACTTCGGATATAACCCGAATTTCACTGAGCGTCTCGAATGGTTAAAGCGCTTTCTGGGGATCGCGTTCAAAGCCGCCAGCTCTGGACGGCCAAAATTGGAAAGCTCGGCTCGTCACCTCATTGCTAGCAAGTTTCGCAGTCTTTGGCGGTACCCTGATCTTCGTTCCGACCTCTCTGAACACGCAGCAGAAATAAACAACGGTTTGCCATGGTTGGAAGGTTGGCGCGCCGTTCGTTCAACGCTCTATTTTGACTATAGAGACCCCATAGATACGCCAGATCGGCGAACGGCGAAAACGCACCTTGAACAACTGGAAGCCGATCTCGCCCCTCGAGACCTTATTTCTGAGATTGAAGCGCTAGTGGTCAATCCTGGTCATGATATCCGGTTATTTGAGGAAAAATTCGATAATTCGAGTCTTGAAAAACGCGAAGAAGCTTGCCTGAGACTAGAAAGCAGAGCATTTAAATACGGTGAAACCATCGGGGCAACACCGGCCCTGCTGGACGGTTTTGTTGCGAGGCTGTTCGAACAAAATTATGCGCCTTACCAAATGGCTTTTGGCCGCGGCTTAATGAGCGGTTCGGTAAAGCCGCGCGAAACTTGGTTGATGCTTTTGGGTGCATTACGCGCCCTCGACATAAAAACATTCAACTACGGAGTCTTGTCAGGGGCGCTCGAAGAGCTTTCAAAATCTGATAGGCCGCTCGTCGACAGTTTGCTGGACGAGGCTGCGTCAGACAACCTGCTAATATGCAGGATTACTTGCGTTTTCGCGCATTTGAAGGCAGGTCACACTCGAAGAACCCGCTTGAAGACGTCAGCCCAGTGGATTTGGTCAATTGGTGCCGCAATGCAGGTGACGAAAGGGCTTGGGCGCTGGTCTCCAATGCGATTGCTCCATTTGGATCTTGCCATAAAGGTGGAACGGTAGAGCTATCCGAGCAAGCAGTGGCTATTCTTCGAAATGCGCCTGAACCGCTGGATGTCCTCAAGATTTATATTGAAGCGGTTAGCCCGATGAGAGGGTCTGACAGCAGAGCCGACATTATGGCGGGGCGCATTGCGGCTTTAGCTTCTTTAGATATCCCGCACTCAAATAACGTGAAAGCGCTTTTAAAAGCCGAGCTCCCACGCCTCCAAAAAATTGAGAGAGAAGAGCGTAAACAGGAAACCAATCGAGATCGCGAAAGTGAGCAGGGTTTCGTGCAGTCTAGTAAACTCCTGCAAGACCGGGCAGCGTCGCTGTGACACACTCACTCAGGCTGTTAGGCCAAAGCTCGGAAGACTGTCAGAGCGAAATAGAACTCGAGGGAACTGCATATGAAGAAACTCAAAATTATCCTGATCGGGTGTTGCCTGATCGTTATGGGCCTGGCCCTGCATTATGTGTTGCCGCGGGTTTCCGTTGTCGAGGTGGTCGGCGTTGAGGTTAAACGTACCGATGTCGAGGTTGGAACCCGAGATGTTTACATGATTCAAACCCGGGTGATCGGCGGCGACAAAGTCCGCGTGTTCCGCAACGAAGACTCATGGCTTTACTTTAAGCTCAACTCCGCGAATCTTCAGACGCAAGCGGCTGTCTTTGCCCGCGAAGAGAAGGGCACGGCAGTTGCTATTCGCTATTACGGCTGGCGTCTCCCGCTTCTGTCGATGTTCCCGAATGCGACGTCAGTCTGGCCTGTAGAGCCCGGTTACCGTCATATCCCGATTTTCAACATAGTTATATTGGTGTTCCTTTTCGGCTTGGCGTTTATAGTGCGCCGCGCATTTAAGCGAGCGTCCGGTAAGCTTACAGAACTGCGTGCCCGGCATGCGCCCGGGCGTGCGGACAATGTTCCCTCGTCTTCGTCCTCATCATCCTCAAAATCATCCCCGGCAAGCGATGCTGGTCACGATGAATGGCTGCAGAGCGACCAGCAAACGTCGAACCGGTCTGATAAGTCGGGGAGGGACGACTGAACGGATGCAAAAAACACCGGTTATCACGCGACATCCTCTGAACACAGGGGTTCTTGAGCTGCGGACCAGCGCAGCGCCGACAGACGGCGAATTATTCCGGATTGCGGAGCGTATCAACCCTAAGCGCAGCTTTCTTTTCGTATCCACCGTACTCGGGCGCCATATCCCCGTCAGACCGCGGGACCATTTTGATGCGGTTAACGGAATCGTCGATCAGATTCCCGATGCGCTGCTTGGCGGCCCTCTTTTGGTGATGGGTTACGCGGAGACGGCGGTGGGGATTGGAGCGGCTGCGGCTCGGCGCATCCGGGAGCGGCGGCCCGAAGCGGACCTGCTCTACCTGTCGACCACCCGGCACCCGGTTGCGGGTCGGGAATGGGTCAGCTTTTCGGAAGGGCACAGTCACGCTACCGCACATCATGTGATGGCGCCAACGTCGTGCGAGCTGTTAAGCGGGCCTGCAAGAACGCTTGTTCTTGTGGATGACGAAACAACCACCGGAAACACCTTTGCGGCTTTGTTCAAGGCGGTTCATGACGGCGGGGTAGACGTTAAACGTGTTCTACTTCTGACCCTGACCGACTGGTCTAACGGACGAGCCGCCCAAGCAATCGCGGAGCTCTGCCCTGGCATCCCGGTGGACGCGTTCTCTTTAGTTCGAGGGGAGTGGCGATGGGAGCAAGACGCTAAAGCAGCGCTCCCGGCTGTCCCGGTTTGGGCCGGGGAAGCGACACTTCCGGCCTGGGTTCCGAGCTCGAACCTGAACTCTGTGCCGAATCCGCTGTCCAATGCTCCGCGGCTTGGGCTTCAGATGGAGCCGACTGTCGAACCGATTGTTGAATCGATAAGCAAACAGACAGCGCCCTTGATTCCGGCCGCTCTGCCGACGGTGGCCGCAGGCGACTCCGTTCTTGTGATCGGAACCGGGGAGCACGTTTGGGGTCCGATGCTACTTGCTGAACGCCTTGAGCAGGAAGGGGCAGATGTAAAGTTCGTCGCAACGACTCGCTCGCCAATCCTCAACGGAGAGGTTATCCGGCATAAAGTGACGTTTCCAGACCATTACCGGGTAGGCGTACCGATGTATCTTCACAACGTTCCCGAACGCCCCTGCGCTCGAGTCATCATCATGACTGAAACAGGTAATGACGGAATCTGCCCAACGCTCCGGGCCTATCTTGGGCGCGGGCACATCATTAACGGAGCCGGCCAAGTGACGGAGTTCGAGACGTAATGGGCCAATGTATCTACTTGACGGATCTTGACGACACTCTTTTTCGATCATTTCACAAACACCCGCAGGGCGAAGCCCTTACCCGGGTAACCACCGCGACCAATGGCCACCATGGCCACATGAACCCGGCGCAGCAGGGCCTACTCTCGGCGCTGAGGGCAACCGGGGCGGTGATTCCGGTGACTGCCCGTAGCACCGACGCCTTCTCCCGAGTTCATCTCGATTTTGGCACCCGGCGCGCTATTCTGGCCAACGGGGCGGTGATTTTGAACGCCGAGGGCATTGCAGACCCTGACTGGCTCGCGCACACGGCGCACATTGGGCGCAGCGCAGAAGCGTTGCTGCGCGATATGTCCGGGCTTATCAGTGCGGAATTCGGCGCTGCAGCCCGCAGTTGGATCGTCGAAGAGTACGGCGCGCCGGTCTATTTCTGCGTGAAGATGAACGCGACCGGGGCGGAAGACGTTCGGAACGGTATCAACGCCGCAGCGGAGCTCCTCGCAAGCCGGTTCGATTTGTCCGGTCTGCAACAACACGCAAACGGCAATAATCTCTCGTTCACGCCAACAGGCATCTCAAAGCGGGAAGCCTGTCGGCATCTGATAGACAGCATCAAAGACGGCAGCGGGGCGCCGCTGATCGGCATTGGAGACAGCCTGACGGACCTTCCGTTCATGGGTCTCTGCGATTTCATCATGACCCCGTCCGGGTCGCAGATTGCAGGCCTGATGGCGAGAGCGTCCGATGGGGATCTAACACCTTGAGCCGCCCATTGACGGATACCGAAAAGCGCCCTTTTTCAGGCAGCTATCTACCGGAAGACGTGGAATTTTTGTTGAAGCCGGTCGCGCTTGAACCCACCCCGGTGGAGGAGAAAGAGCGCCGAATTCAGGCCGGTGTGACCCATTACTCGGAAATGATCTCCGAGGAGCGGCGCCCAGATGCCCGTTACCTGTCGCTGTTCGAGGAGTCTTGTCGGCTTGGAGTGCCGCGGCTCGCCCGAGACATCCGTTCCCTGGCGGGGCAAATTCTTGATCTGGTCCAGCAGGGCCGTTTGAACCAGGAAATCACCTTGTGCAGCCTTGTTCGGGCCGGAGTGCCTTACGGGGTTCTGCTTAAGCGCGATTTAGCCCGATTGGGCGCCGACGTCACCCATTTCGGAATCTCGATCATCCGCGATCGGGGCCTTGACGAGGCGGCCATGGGGGAAGTTCTTGCGCGGCGCCCTGTTGACGGGGTGATCTTCGTTGACGGGTGGACCGGCAAAGGGGCCATCACGGCGGAGCTGGCGGAGTCCTGGCGGGCTCTCACTGACCGGGAGCCAATGCTCGCTGTGATCGCCGACCCTTGCGGCCGTGCAAACCTCTGCGGATCCCGCGAGGACTGGCTGATCCCCTCCGGCATTCTTGGCGGTAACGTGTCCGGTCTTATCTCCCGCTCCATCCTCCGGTCTGACCTGATAGGGCCAGGGGACTATCACGGCTGCATCCTGCTGGATCACCTCGCTGATATTGACTTGTCGCGCTCGTTTGTCGATCGGGTGGATGTGGCGTTGTCGACGCTGGAAGCTCGGGTTGAGTTGGATCCAGAGGCGGACTCGTCCGCGGCTGCCCGGTTCCGCACAGAGGCGGACCGCACCGTTGCGGCGGTTGCCACGCGGTTCGGAGTGCAGAACCGCAACCGCATCAAGCCAGGCATTGCGGAGGCTACAAGGGCGGTTCTGCGGCGCCGGCCAGAATGCGTCCTGGTTCGATCGCTCAGCGAAGACCCAGACCTTGCAGCGCTCATTCATCTTTGCCGTCAGGACGGGGTCAATCTGATTGAGGCGCCTGACCTCACCGGCCCTTACCGGGCGATTACGCTCATCAGGGAAACTAAATGACTGACTTTGGGTCTCATATGTTTGCGGCTTATAAACTGGGGGCTACTCTCTACATGCCCGCCATACATCCGAAGGTGCCTGACATAGTGTCAGGGTTGGCACCGTCGCCAGCCTCATCGATTGTTCTTTGCCTGGAGGACGCGCTGCGTGAGGAGGACATTGAGAAAGGCATCCGAACCCTGACGGAACTGCTAAAGACCCGTCTTGGTAACATTGACAGCCGGCCGCAGGTTTTCATCCGGCCCCGGTCTTACGATATGGCGTGCCGGCTTCGGGCTATTGACGGCATTACCCAGATTGACGGTTTTGTTTTGCCGAAGGCGCGGCCTGAAACCGCCCCGGACTGGATTTCGCTGCTGTCAGGAACCACCCTGAAACTCATGCCAACGCTTGAGACACCGGAATTTTTCGATCCGGCCCGGCTGATTCAGTTTCGGGACCTACTGCTGAGTGCCGGACCTGACAGGATCGCCGCGGTCCGGATTGGTGGGAACGATCTTCTGGGTTCGATGGCGCTGCGCCGGGTGCGTGGCATGACGGCCTACGAGGGGCCGCTTGGCTGGTTTTTATCGATGGCGGCATCGATTCTGATCCCGGCCGGGATTCCCGTTTCCGCCCCGGTCTTTGACATCATTGAAGACACGGAGACGTTGCGCCGTGAGGTGGAACGCGATGTGCAAATGGGATTCGTCTCAAAAACAGCCATCCATCCGGCTCAGGTCCCGATCATTGAAGGTGCGTTCTCCGTATCGGAAGAGGACCTTCGTGCAGCCAGAGCAATCCTTGATCGGGACGCAAGTGCCGTGTTTCAGATTGGTGGCGTTATGTGCGAGCCTGCAACCCATGCTGCGTGGGCACGCCGCACATTAGCGCGGGCGGATCGGTTCGGGTGTCACTCGTTTGGGCAGGGCAGTTATAAGCGAGAGACTGGTACCGGCTGAAAATGTAAATTAGGATTCATTAAGGAATGGAAAATGCATTGCACAACAGATGCAGAAAATTGTACTGTTTTTCAAAGCCATAAAAGGAATTAAGAAATGAGTATTTCTCTATCGAAAGGCCAGGCGATAAGTCTGTCAAAAGATAATCCGGGACTGACCCGTGTTTTCATGGGGCTGGGCTGGGATCCGGTGAAAAGCAGCGGCGGCTTCCTGTCGAAGCTGTTTGGCGGTGGCGCCTCATCCATTGATCTGGACGCAAGCGTACTCGTTTTTGACAGCGCGAAGAATGAAATTGACAGAGTCTGTTTCACCAAACTCAAATCATCAAACGGCGCAATCACCCATGACGGCGACAACCTGACCGGTGAGGGCGATGGCGATGACGAAGTGATTCGGGTCGATCTGTCCCGTCTGGACGCAAAAGCTGCGCACCTGGTTTTCACCGTGAACAGCTTTCGCGGTCAAACTTTTAATGAAGTCGATAACGCAGTCGCCCGACTGGTCGACGACACCAATCAAAAAGAAATCTGCACTTACACTTTGCGCGAGCAAGGCGCACATACAGGCGTTGTTATGGCGTCTTTGTCAAAAGGCAGCGACGGGTGGAGCATGACGGCCCACGGAGTTCAAGCCACCGGCCGCACTGTCGACGACCTGGTAGGCGTTTCGAAATCTGTCATCTAACAGGAGATTAACTATGTTGAACTGGTTAAAAGACAAAAGTAATGAAGCCCGCACCCGCCTGACTGCGGAAGTGTCGAAGTTCCGCAATCGCACCTTTATGGAGGCCGTTGTTGCCTCCTGTGCCCTGGTGGCGGCGGCGGATGGAACCGTATCCTCTGATGAGAAACAGAAGATGGCGGGGTACATGCGCAACTCGGATGAGCTCAAGCACTTCGCGATGACCGACGTGATTGCCTACTTTGAGAAGGTCGTCGGGAATTTTGATTTCGACGCGGCGATCGGTAAAGCCGAGGCGCTCAAAGTGGTCGGTCGCCTTCGTGATAACGAGGAACAAGCTCGCGTTATGGTTCGTGTTGCCTGCGCGATCGGTGCGTCAGATGGAACCTTTGATGACGATGAAAAGGCCGTAGTGCGCGAGATCTGTCTGGAGCTCGGGTTGAAACCCGCCGATTTCGATCTTTAATAGAGAATTCAACGAGGGCGGCTCATGCTGCCCTCAATTTTTTAAATAAACGGAATCATAAATGGACGGATTAACCACCTATCAGCTCGCTGTTATTGCGCTGGGTGCTATTTTTTTCGGGGTATGGCTTCTTGTTAAAGGGGGTGATATCACGATTGACTCAGCGGTACGCATTGCTGAAAGGTCTGGCCTTTCGAAGATGTTCATTGCGGCGACCATCGTTGCGTTTGGTACTTCGGCGCCGGAACTGTTTACATCGGTGAACGCAAACATCAGCGGCTTTTCAGGCATCGCGGTCGGAAACGTAATCGGGTCCAACATCGCTAACGTGTTGATGGTGGTTGGTATTTCGGCAATGATCGCCCCGGTCGTGTTTGACCGTAAAAAAGCTCGGGTCGACACCCTGGTGATGATTTTCGCCACCGGGGCTATGGCCGTTGCAGTCTGGGCCGAGCTTCTGCCCCGCTGGGCAGGTTTGGCAATGGTTTTCGCTATTGTTGCCTATGTAACCTATCAGTACAAAGCCAGTAAAATCGAAGTCGACGAAGACGACGAGGGCGAAGATGGGGTTCCCGGGAATCCTTTTGTTATGGTCACGATCGGAATTGTAACCCTTGTGATCGGGTCGGAAGTGCTCGTTCAGGGGGCGGTTGCCGGCGGATTCGCGCTGGGCGTTCCCGAAGCGGTAATCGGGATGACCGTGATTGCATTCGGCACCTCCCTGCCTGAGCTAACAGCCTGCGTGGCGGCGGCTCGTAAGGGTCAGTCGGATATGATCATTGGCGGAATTGTTGGATCGAATATTTTCAACATCCTGTCGGTGATGGCGATTACGGCAGTAGTGAAGCCGCTGGTGATCGATCCGCGGTTCGGCCAGTTTGACCTGTTGATCGTTCTTGCCGTAACGTTTGTGTTCGCGCTCTTCCTGCTGTTTGTCGGCCGAATTGGTCGGATTGCCGGTGGGGTTATGGCGGTCTCTTATCTGCTGTTCACCGTCGCTCAGTACAGCGGAGTGGCTGACGCATTCGTTGGGGTCGCGACCCCTTAATGTATAACTACGTATAACGATGCACAACGAGTTTGGTAGCAACCTGTAATATTTACCCGTCTGATTCGGGCGGGTTACAACTTACATTTCGCAAAGGAAAACGACATGGCAATTTCTCTTAGTAAAGGTGGCAACGTTTCGCTTTCTAAAGAGGCTCCGGGTCTCACTTCCATCCTGGTTGGTCTTGGCTGGGACCCGCGCGTTACTGACGGCACAGAATTTGACCTGGACGCGTCAGTATTTATCTGCGGTGAAAACGGCAAGGTGCGTTCCGACGAGGATTTCATTTTCTACAGAAATCTGAGCGGGCTTGGCGGCGCTGTTGAGCACCTTGGTGACAACCGCACCGGCGAAGGTGAAGGTGACGACGAGCAAGTCAAGATCGACCTGTCAAAAATCCCGGCGGACGTGAAAAAGCTGGTTTTCGTGGTGACGATTCACGAAGCCGAAAAGAAAAATCAGAACTTTGGCCAGGTTAGCAATGCGTTTATGCGCATTCTTAACCAGAACGGAGGCGCTGAACTTGCGAAGTACGACCTCTCCGAAGACTACTCAACCGAGACTGCTATGATTTTTGGTGAGATCTATCGGCATAACGAAGAGTGGAAAATGAAGGCAATTGGCGCCGGCTTCGCAGGCGGTCTAGGACCATTGGCCACGGCACACGGCGTGAACATCGGCTAGTTCGGGGGCGGGCCGCCATTTTGGTGGCCCGCACCGGTTTATTAAGGAGTTCCTGATGACTGTCCTGGGCCCTGGCGCAAACGCGCCCCTTACCTCGAATGACCTAACCGTTCTGATCCGCCATGGCACCATACCGGGTGCGGATATCGACGTGTCCGCTTTTTTGGTTACTGCGTCGGGCAAAGTTCGGTCAGATGCGGATATGTGTTTTTACGGGCAGCCGTCGGTTGCCGGCGGCGCTGTGGCGCTGTCGGGCTCCGAAAACGGAGAGGCCCGGTTTGCTTTGGGGCTTGGCCAAGTTCCAGCCGAGATAGAAAAGGTGGTGTTTACGGCCACGATTCACGAGAATCGGGCATCGTTCTCGAAAGTCCCGGAGATTACACTGGATGCGGGCGGAATACAGGGTGCCATTCCCTGCGCCGGCATGACAGAAACGGCGCTTATTCTGGCCGAACTTTATCAGCGCAACGGAGCCTGGAAATTCAGGGTCGTTGGGCAAGGGTTTAATGGAGGGCTGGCCGCGTTGGCGAAACACCTTGGCGTCGAAATTGCCGAGCCGGCTCCGCCTGTTCCGACTCCAACACCCGCACCCCCTCCAACCCCGGCGCCTGCTCCCATTTCAACTCCGGCTCCCATTTCAACGCCGACTCCTATTTCAACTCCGGCTCCAAGCCCGACTCCCTCGCCGTCAAGAAGTTCGGTCAACCTCTCGAAAGTGAGTCTGACCAAGCAGAACAACACGGTCTCTTTGAAGAAAGAGGGCGGCCGTTTTGGAAAAATGCAGATCAACTTGAATTGGAACCAGAGCCAAACCCAGAAAAAAACCGGGTTTTTCTCGAAAGGCTCGGTCGCGATCGACCTTGACCTGGGCGCGTTCGTAGAAACGCGAGACGGTAAAAGACATGTGGTTCAGGCGCTTGGCAACGGCTTCGGTGACTTCCAGCAGGCGCCCTTTGTGCGACTGCTCGGGGATGATCGTACCGGCTCCGTCTCAGACGGAGAATGGCTTGAGATAAACGGGGACCGATGGGCCGACATCAAGCGCGTTCTTGTTTACGCATTCATTTACGAAGGGGTTCCGAACTGGAAGGAAACCGACGGAATTGTTCGAGTACTGGTTCCGGGGCAGCCAGAAGTCGAAATCCGGATGAACGAGTTCGAACAGGACGGCAGCATGTGCGCGGTGGTTGGCATAGACAATCACAACGGTCAGGTGCGCGTCTCCCGGCAGGTCACTTTCCACAGTGGCCATAAGGCTCTGGACAAACAGTACGACTGGGGATTTCGCTGGACCGCCGGTCGCAAATAATCGGCCGTTCGCTTAAACCCCCCAGAACAGTTCGCGTCGCCCCGCACATACCTCTCCAATGACCCGTGCCGGACAATCCGGTACGGGGCCATCCAATGCATTAAGCAAAAGTGCAGGCAGGTTGACGTTTGTCAGCCCTGTCATTCCGATGCCGCCGGAAGCGCGGGTATTCACTTCCATTAGCCTCTGCGTTCCGCTGGCATCTTCAATTGTTTGTAGGTTCAAGACTCCCGTCAACTTAAATGTCTGCGCGATCAGTCCGGCGAGCTCCTCCCCGTAGGAGTCGTGAAAGAGCATCTGCGAGGTCTTGGCTTTGACTCGGGTCACCGTTCCAAGTAAGTGTCCTTCATAACAGGAAAAATCAACACTTCGTTCCGGTCCCTCAAGGAACGGCATCAGCATCATCGGCTCTGGCTGCGATACAGTCGCGAGCAGGGCACGGAAGGCAACGTCGGACAAATCCAGCGTGGATAAGCCGGAGAGTGGGGTGTCGGGGGGCAGTTCATCATGGAGAATGCGAAATCCCGCCCCGTATATGCCAGCAGCGGGTTTCACGCAGAGGAGGCCTGGGTGATCGGGGAAGAGCCGGCCTTCTGCGCGTAGGCGCGCGTATCCTTCAGCACCCTCAAAGAGCCGGAATGGGGTGGTCGGTATTTCAGCCAACTGCATTCTTGCCAGAAGTGATGGTTTGTCTTCAATGAGTCTTATTGTGTGTGAGTCCGCGACAGTCAGAAGCCGAACCCCTTGGGCTTTGAACATGCCCTGGAATTCAGCCAGTTCATCGCGTCGTCGGTAAGGCACCACCAATTCTGCACCCTCCGCGAGCGCGATCTGAAGCAGCCAATTTGCATAAGCGTCAGGACTCATCAATCGGGCCTCGAACGGCTCTGGCAACAGCCGGTTCGCCGCGAGTGCGATCGGAGTATCTCGCCGCTCATGGGTCGCGATAACGTAGAGATCTGGCCGAGCGCGCCGCATCAGGTCAATGAGATCAGCCGTGCCGGAGATGTTGTGATTGAAGAGGATTCGCAAGAGGGCTTCCTATCTTTTAATGAGCGTCCAATACTGGCCCGAATTATGGACGAGCATTATACCTAGGGGGTTGCGAGTAAGTCTTCCATCACAGGTTCAAGCTGGCTTTTCAAGCGCGACGATCAGGGTTACTTTCCGCTTCATGTCGTGTTTTATGCCATCTGCGTTAATCGCAGAATCTGAGTTATCATAATTCGCGATGATAATGTTTGAGCGGCGCAGTCTGGCAAACGGAGTCAATTTTGCCGAGTCACTGAATTTTTGAGCAACAAAAGCGTTCCAGGATAGTCAGAGGGCAGTCAAATGAGTGACGGCGATGCCAGTTGGAATACCTCCCCCGAAGATAAGGCCAAGAAAGAGTCCGATGACCAAGAATCTCGTGCCAGGGCTCAGGGTCGTGAGACTCGAGAACGAACACCTACCTCGAGCGAAAAGTCATTAGGTCCGAAAGAACGTGACTCAGTGGCCGAAAATCGAAAGTTGTCGTCGCTGGCTATTTATTCCGTCATCTGGCGTGAGGGTGAGGAAGAGTTACACCGTCCGAAAATATCGCTCTGGTGGTCCGGCGTAGCAGCGGGTATTGGAATTTCAACCTCGGTGTTGGCCGAAGGAATTATTCGCGCCAACATGGGTTCCGACCACCCCTACTTGACGTTATTTGAAAGCTTGGGCTACGCGTTCGGGTTTGTACTGGTCATTCTTTGTCGGCTTCAACTGTTCACCGAAAACACCATTACGGTGGTGTTACCGGTTTTGGCCGACCCCACTCGCAATCAGTTTTATAGCGCTGCAAGGCTCTGGGCAATCGTGCTGTCAGCCAACGTGTGTGGCACATTTCTAACCGCCGCTATAGCGGTCTACGGGAGCATCCTCACCGACGACACCCTCTTTGCAATACTAGAGATCTCGCGCCACTTGACGACGTTGACCCCCATGGAGACGTTTTTGCGCGGCATTCCCTCAGGCTTTTTCATAGCGGCCCTGGTGTGGATGCTGCCTTCGGCGAAGGGGTCGAGTGTACTGGTTATTATTATGTTCACCTGGCTAATTGCGGCGGGTGGCTTTACCCACGTGATTGCCGGATCGAATGAAATATTCACTCTGGTGCTCAATGGCGAAATGAATATCTTTACCGCTTTTACTCACCACATTGTACCGGTACTCATCGGTAACATTCTGGGAGGCACAGGTTTGTTTGCGATGCTGGCCTATGGCCAGGTACAAGAAGAAATGTGATACGGCGCAAGAAATAAGTGCTCGTTGAATAAGAGTCGCACTATTGGGCGGCGTGGATAGATGTAGGTGTAGGAGTTAAAAAGGAAGTACTGAATTCTTGTTGAACGGAATTTTTCGGATTCCCACCAGGAGAATGTCATAAACACGATGGACATTAAATCTACCTCACGCACCTCGAACCTTCCGTTTAATGACCAGGATATGGAGTTGTTACGAGCGGAACTGTTTAGTGTCGAACAGCTAAAGCGCCACGCGGTTACACTGGTCGCGCAGCATGGAATCGATCCGCGCCGGGGGCCGGACAAACTGCTGCCCAGATTAGCGGACAATGCGCGTGTGCTTTTTTTGGCTTACGACGTTGTGACCAAGGCTGTTATGCCCGGACACAGAACGGTACCGTCGGAAGCCTGGCTGCTCGACAATTTCTACCTCATCGAACAGCAGATTAATTTGGTGCGCCGGCATCTTCCCCGTGGTTACAGCCGGCAGTTACCGCGGCTGGCGGAGGGTCTTTCTGCCGGTTTTCCGCGCATTTATGATCTGGCCCTCGAACTGATTTCACATATGGACGGCCGGGTGGATCTTGACAACACCACCCAGTTTGCCGCCGCCTACCAGACCGAGGAACATCTGCAACTTGGCGAACTGTGGGCATTCCCGATCATGTTGCAGTTGGCGCTGCTGGAAAATCTTCGCCGTGTGGCGGTACGTATAGCGCGACGGCGTGAAGATCTCGATGCGGCCATCAGCTGGGCAGATCGTATGCTCGCAGTCGCTGAAAACGAACCCGCGCGCCTGGTGCATTTGCTGGCAGAGTTTGCCGAGGCCGACGTTCCGCTTACTGCCCCCTTCGTAGAAGAGTTCTACGCCAGACTGCAGATTCAGGGGCCGGCGCTGGCATTTGTACAGGCCTGGGTTGAGCAAAAGTTACACGAACAGGGTGTAACGGCAAGCCAGTTGTCGCAATCCGCGAGCCGAACAGCCGCCGCCAATCAGGTCAGCATCGCCAACAGCATCGGCAGTTTGCGTTTTATTGGTGCGACAGACTGGAACGATTTTGTCGAATCACTCAGCGTTGTCGAAAAGAGTTTGCGAGAAGATCCCTCAGCGACATACGCTGATCAGGATTTTGCTACCCGCGATCGTTATCGACACGTTATCGAGGACATCGCGAGAGTGAGCCCCCACAGCGAGTGGGAAGTGGCACGCGAAGCGATTGCTTTTGCTGAGCGGGCTGCAAAGCGATTCGGTACGGGTGATCGCAGCGCTCACGTTGGTTACTATCTGATTGATCACGGTCGCGACGGTCTTGAGCAGTCCGTTGGCTGTTGTTTGACCTGGAAAACACGGATCAGCCGGATGAGTCGGCGCCACCGCCTGTCGCTGTACCTCAGCCCAATTCTGCTGATTACCTTCGTGATGACAGTCATAACGCTACTTCCGTTTAATGAATTCGAACCCGGAAACTGGCGCTACTGGCTATTTGTTGCACTGGGCTTGATCGGCGGCTCAGCTATGGCCGTTGGTCTGGTAAATCGCGTGGTGACGACGTTTCTGCCGCCACGAGCATTACCACGTCTGGATTTTTCCAAGGGCATACCGGAAAGCGAACGCACCATGGTGGTCGTTCCTACGCTGATTAACCGAACGCAGGACGTTGATAATCTGCGTGACGCACTGGAAATCCGTTATCTTGGCAATCGAGATCGCAATCTATTTTTTGCATTACTGACGGATTTTCACGATTCGTCCTCGTGCACGTCGCCGAATGATGAACCGCTGCTTGAATACGCACGTTCTGCGATCAATACGCTCAATGCAACTTACAACGATGATCGTCCATGTATTTTCTATTTGTTTCATCGGCCTCGTGTGTGGAACTCGATCGAACAGATTTGGATGGGGCATGAACGCAAACGCGGCAAACTGGAACAGTTTAATGCTTTGTTGCGGGGAGAAGGGCAAACGGCATTTTCGGAAATAATTGGTGATTCGTCCATCCTGGAGTCAATCAAGTATGTCATTACCCTTGATACAGACACCCAGCTGCCACGTGACACCGCACGCGCACTGATTGGTAATATGGCGCACCCGCTCAACCGGCCGGTCTACGATGCCGGCAAAGGGCGCGTTGTAGAGGGCTATGCGATTTTGCAGCCGCGTGCCTCAATCAACTTCACCAGTGCAGGTCAGTCAAGATTTACCAAACTGTTTGCCGGCGAAGCGGGCATCGATCCTTACACCCGTGAAGTATCGGATGTTTATCAGGATATCTACGGCGAAGGATCTTTCGTCGGTAAAGGCATTTACGACGTGGATGCGTTTCGCCAGGCCGTTGATGGTCGGTTTCCAAACAATCTGATACTTAGCCACGACCTGCTGGAGGGCGGTTACGCGCGTTCGGCGTTGGTAACAGATGTCGATCTTATTGAAGAGCATCCGGCCGGTTATGCCCAGGAAACCAGCCGCAGGCACCGGTGGATACGTGGTGACTGGCAGCTTGCAGGTTGGTTGCTGCCGCACGTGCCCGGTCCGGGAACACAGCGGCAGCCAAACCCGCTTTCCACTTTATCGAAGTGGAAGATCGTCGACAATCTGCGCCGCAGCCTCGTGTCGCCGGCGTTGTTGGGGTTGCTGGCGGGTGGCTGGTGGCTGGGGCCGGGACCTGCGTGGTTTTGGTTTTCGCTGGTCGCCGGCATCGTCTTTATTCCCACGCTTTTGGGGATTTTGACTGAATTAATTCGTAAACCTGGCGAGCGTAACGGGCGGCATCATCTGATCCTGACCAGTCAATCTGCGCTGCGACCTTTAACAGTGTCCACTATGGTCTGGGTTTTATTGCCCTACGAAACCTTAATTCACCTTGACGCGATACTGCGTTCGGGGATTCGCATGCTGTTTACCCAGCGCGGTTTATTACTTTGGCAGTTGCAATCCTACGCGATTCGTAATGCGCGCAAAACTCTGGACGGTTATTTCAAGGAGATGTGGGTCGCGCCAACCCTAGCGGTTTTGTTGGCGATTGCACTGTGGCAGGTCCGCCCTGCAGAGTGGTTGTACTGGTTGCCCACACTCTTGTTATGGCTATCGTCACCCGGCGTCGCGTGGTGGATCAGTAAGCCGCTGGTGACCCCAGAGCCGAAGTTGACAAGTGCCCAGCGCGTTTTTCTACGCACATCGGCTCGCCGAACTTGGCGTTTTTTCACCGACTTCGTCTCACCGCTGGACAATTGGCTTCCCCCCGATAACTTTCAAGAATATCCAGCGCCGGTTATTGCCCCCCGTACTTCGCCCACCAATATGGGCATGGCGCTGCTGGCCGACCTGGCAGCGTACGATTTTGGCTACATCAACGCGGGTGAATGTTTGCGTCTGATCGAAAACACGCTGGCAACGATGGAAAAGATGGAGCGCTACCGTGGCCACTTTTACAACTGGTACGACACCCGCACGCTGGAACCGTTGAAACCGCAGTATGTGTCTTCGGTGGACAGCGGTAACCTGGCAGGCAGTTTGCTCACGTTACAGGCGGGGCTGGCGGAGTTGAAAGACGCGCCCATACTGTCAAAAAATGCGTTTCAGGGGTTACAGGATACCTTGAACGTGTTTAAGGAACATATACCTGCGGCACTCAGCCAAGAGCTTAGTGGCAAGATCCGACTGCTTCATAACACTTTGTATGCGCTTACTCTTGATTTACAGCCACAGACGCTGATTGCCGCTGACGAAGCACTAAACCGGCTTCATCGTATTACAGGGGGGCTGGTTGCCTGTTTGCCGCTTAATTCCGATATGGATGGTGAACTCTATTACTGGGCACGGACTTTTGATCAGCAGTCCCTCGCGTTGCAAGACGATCTTCGCGGCATGGCTCATGAACCTGAACGTTTTGATACCATCCCGACGCTATCAACCCTGGCAAAGGCAGGAGGCCCGGGTTACAAGGGCGCTGTGGAGCGCCTTCAAAGTATCAATGACCTTTCCGTTCGGTGCCGTGAACTGGCCATGATGGATTTTGAATTCCTCTACGATACCACCCGCAGCCTATTGGCGATTGGCTTCGATGTGGGCGAACGACGTCGCGACCCGGCGTGTTACGACTTGCTGGCGTCCGAGGCGCGCCTGGCCAGTTTTTTGCTCGTAGCGCAGGGTCAGGTACCACAGCAGCACTGGTTCGCACTTGGCAGGCCGTTGACCAGTCGTGGCGGCGATGTGAGCCTTATTTCTTGGAGCGGCTCGATGTTCGAGTACCTTATGCCGCAGTTGATCATGCCAAGTTATGACAGCACTTTGTTAGATCAGACCTGCAAATCAGCGGTATCGCGCCAGATCGAATACGGCCGGCAGCGTGCGGTACCCTGGGGTATTTCTGAGTCGTGTTATAACGCCACTGATATGAACCAGGTTTATCAGTATCGGGCGTTTGGTGTGCCCGGAATGGGTTTGAAGCGCGGCCTTGGAGACGACTTGGTCATTGCGCCTTACGCCAGTGCGTTGGCGCTGATGGTAATACCGTTGGCGGCCTGTCGTAATCTGCAGTTATTAGCGGAAAACGGCTTTCTTGGTAATTACGGATTTTACGAGGCGATTGATTACACGCCGTCGCGGGTGCCGCGGGGCAAACAGCACGCTATCGTGCGTACTTTTATGGCGCATCACCAGGGCATGAGCCTTCTCGCATTCGGGCATCTGTTGCTTGATCAGCCTATGCAGCGTCGGTTTATGTCTGACCCGCTGGCGCGGGCGACGCAATTACTGCTACAGGAACGGGTGCCGAAACAGAGTGCCATGTTGCAGCCCCACGCTTCAGAAGTCAGTGCTTTCGCTCAGGCTCCCGCAGCGGAAACCGGGGCCGTTATGCGCGTATTCACCCATCTGAATACACCGCTACCCGAAGTTCATCTGTTGTCCAATGGCAGATACCACGTCATGGCGACCCATGCGGGTGGCGGTTACAGCCGCTGGAAAGATCTGGCTGTCACTCGCTGGCGCGAGGACGCCACGGCCGACAACTGGGGCACCTTTATTTACCTGCGCGATCGCGACACGGGGCGGTACTGGTCGACGGCGTATCAGCCGACCCTGCGTAAGGCTGATCATTACGAAGCCATATTTGTCCAGGCGCGCGCTGAATATCGCCGTCTTGATGAGGCAATCGAGGCGCACACCGAAGTCAGCGTATCGCCCGAAGACGATGTCGAAATCCGTCGAATCACACTGACTAATCAATCCTCCAAAACTCGCCACATTGAGGTGACAAGTTACGCGGAAGTCGTGTTAGCGCCATTGAACGCTGACCTGGCGCACCGGGCCTTCAGTAATTTGTTTGTCCAGACCGAAATCCTGCCTGACCAGCAGGCCATTCTCTGCACACGTCGCCCGCGTACACCGGGTGAAAAAGTACCCTGGATGTTCCACCTTTTTGCCGCACCCGGCACGAATGCCGACGAACCGTCGTATGAAACCGACCGCAGCCAGTTCATCGGGCGGGGTCGAACCGCTGCAAATCCTTTGATGCTGGACAGCAGCCAAGCCAAGCACACGAAAAAATTTGCAGGTGAGACCACAAAAGGCGGACAACGGCTGTCGAATACGGAAGGTCCGGTGCTCGATCCCATTGTGGCGATCCGCAGTACCGTTACTCTGGCGCCTGACGAAACGGCTGCGGTACAGCTCATTTCTGGCGTCGCGGACACGCGAGAAGCGGCCATTGCGCTGCTCGAGAAATATTGCGACAGGCACTTCATCGAGCGCGCCTTTGAAATGGCGTGGTGCCAAAGCCAAGAAGTGCTGCACCTTATCAATACAACGGAGGCGGATGCGCAGGTTTATGCCCGGCTGGCCAGTTCGGTAATTTACGCACATACGTTGCGTCGTTCAGCGCCCAGCGTTATTGCCCGAAACCAGTTGGGCCAGTCTGGGCTGTGGCGCTTCGCCATATCGGGAGACCTGCCGATCGTTCTGTTGCGAATAGGTGATCTGAATCGCATCGATCTGGTGAAGCAGATGCTGCAAGCCCATGCCTATTGGCGGATGAAGGGCCTGAGTGCGGACCTGGTAATTCTGAACGAAGACTTTTCTGGCTACCGTGCGGTTCTGCAGGATCGGATCATGGGCTTAATCAACGCCGGCGTCGACGCGGAGACTATCGACAAACCGGGTGGGGTTTTCGTGCGGCGCGCCGATGAGCTTTCCGAGGAGGATCGAGTCCTGTTTATGACCGTTGCTCGCGTGGTAATCACAGATACGGCTGAGACCTTGGCGGAACAGGTGGGGCGTATGGCGTTCGTAGAGCGTGTGCCGGATCGTCCACTGCCTTTGGCGCAAACGGTTATTGAAACGTTTTCTGAAAAAAAGGATGAACAGACAACTGAACGTGCCGACACTTCTCCGGCTAATAATATTATATTTTTCAATGGTTTGGGTGGATTCACATCTGACGGACGTGAATATGTTATTAACCTCGAGCCAGGGCAAACGACACCGGCGCCATGGGTTAACGTTATCGCCAGTCCGCACATTGGCACGGTTGTCAGCGAGAGTGGAGGTGCTTACACCTGGGTTGAAAACGCCCACGAATTCCGCCTTACCACCTGGCATAATGATCCTTTGAGCGACACCAGCGGCGAGGCGCTGTATATCCGCGACGAGGACACCGGTGCGTTCTGGTCACCGACGCCACTGCCGGCGCCAACAATGAACCAGCATCGCGCACGCTATGTTTGCCGTCACGGGTTTGGGTACAGCGTATTTAAGCACGACGAGGCCGGTATCGCCTCGGAACTGGTCACCTATGTTGCTATGGATGCACCGGTGAAGTTCCTGGTTATTAAACTGAACAACCATTCGGGCAGAACGCGGCGTATATCGCTTACCGGATATTGGGAACTGGTGCTCGGCGAGTGGCGCCACTCCAATCAGATGCACATCGTAACTGAGAAAGATCCGCACAGCGGGGCACTGTTTGCACGCAATGCCTATGGCCGTGAATGCGCCAATCGGGTTGTCTTCGCCAACGTTGCCCATGACGCTCTTGGCGAACAGGCGCAGACACTGACGGGTAACCGCAGTGAGTTCATTGGTCGCAACGGTTCTCTGGCCAGCCCAGCGGCACTTCACCGCACCCGCCTGTCGGGTAGAGTCGGCGCAGGTCTGGACCCCTGCGCTGCGCTGCAAACGCAGATTGAACTGGCTGACGGGCAAGAGCGTGAAATTGTGTTTGTGTTCGGCGCGGCCAGCAATACGGATGAAGCACAACACCTTATTCAGCGCTTCGGCGGGTCTGCGGGCGCCCGGCGAGCTTTGGAGTCGGTCGGAGAATACTGGCACCACACTTTGAATGCGGTGCAGGTTGAGACGCCAGATCCCGCGATGGATGTGTTGGTTAACGGTTGGCTGCTTTACCAGACCCTGTCATGCCGGCTCTGGGGTAGAAGTGGCTATTATCAGTCTGGAGGCGCCTACGGTTTCCGGGATCAGTTGCAGGATACGCTGGCCTTGATTTATGCCGAACCGGGGCTTGCCCGTGAGCAGCTAATCCGTTGCGCCGGGCGCCAGTTTGCCAAGGGCGACGTGCAACACTGGTGGCATCCGCCCAGGGGGCAGGGTGTTCGAACCCATTTTTCGGATGATTATCTTTGGCTACCCTATGCCACCTGCCGTTACGTGCTGGCGACCGGCGATACGGACGTTCTTGATGAACCCGTGCATTTCCTGGAGGGACGCGAGCTGTATGCGAACGAAGAGGCCTACTACGATCAGCCTCAGCGTTCGGCTGAGTCGGCCAGCCTTTACGAGCATTGTGTCCGCTGTATCAAGCACGGCCTGCGCTTCGGTGACCATCAGTTACCATTGATGGGATGCGGAGATTGGAACGATGGAATGAACTTGGTCGGCCAACACGGCAGAGGTGAAAGCGTCTGGTTAGCCTGGTTTCTGTACCAGAATCTGCAACAGTTTGCCGCTTTGGCACATGGCCGGGGCGACACGGTCTTCGCCGAATTGTGCAGCGCTCAGGCCTCGCAGCTTAGTGAACACATCGAAACGAATGCCTGGGACGGCGATTGGTATCGGCGCGCCTGGTTTGATGACGGTACGCCGCTGGGTTCCTCCGAAAACGAAGAATGCCAGATTGATTCCATCAGTCAAAGTTGGGCGATTATTTCAGGCGGTGGCGATCCCCAGCGCGCTCGTCAGGCGATGATGGCGGTCGATCAGCGGTTGGTGCGCCGCGATGCCCGGTTAATCCAGCTGCTTGATCCTCCCTTCGACAAATCCGCTCTTGAACCCGGTTATATCAAAGGTTATGTCCCGGGTGTGCGCGAAAACGGTGGCCAGTATACCCATGCTGCAATTTGGGCCACGATGGCGTTCGCCGAGCTGGGCGACCGGGAACGTGCGTGGGAGCTTTTCGTCATGCTAAACCCTGTCAACCACGGCAGTGAGCCGGATTCGATGCAACACTACAGGGTTGAACCCTATGTTATGTGCGCGGATGTCTACGGCGCACCGCCGCATACAGGCCGGGGTGGCTGGACCTGGTACACCGGAGCGGCGGGCTGGATGTATCGGCTGGCTTTGGAAAACCTTCTGGGCCTGATGCTGGAAAAAGATCATCTGATCATTTCTCCCTGCGTCCCTGCACATTGGGGTACATACACAATCCACTATCGCTATCGCGAGACGGTTTACCACATCAACGTCAGTTGCAACGGAGAACAAGCGGAGCAAATGGGCCACGTGACACTGGATGGAGGCGAAGTTACTGGCACAAGCGTAGACCGCGCAGGGCGTTTGCGCGGCGTGATTCCCCTGGTAAATGACGAACGGGATCATTACGTTGCAGTGGATTTTCCGGCGCGGTCTAAAACACTCTATTCATTAGGCTATGAAACCGAGAGTTTATGATCGGGAAGGTCTCAGGCATCATAATAGATTGATGTTTTTAATGAAGAATTATTAGTTTTACACAACGGAAAAGCTAATAATAAAATCGTAGTGATGCAATAATATTTTCTCAATTGTTTCAATGCTATCTTTGCTGTGGAAAGAACTATCGTCAGGAAACGCGTGTTAATGAATGAATCGCAGACCTCTCCGCCCGCGAACGACGAACATTGGATGAACCGAGCTCTGGCGCTGGCGGCACAGGCCGCCGCTCTGGGCGAGGTGCCGGTGGGGGCGGTAGTGGTGGTTGACGGCCAGGAAGTGGGAGCGGGTTTTAACAAGCCAATCAGCAGCTGCGACCCGACTGCCCACGCCGAAATCTGTGCCTTGCGCCAGGCCGCGGCCTACCTGAACAATTACCGGTTAAGCGGCGCCACGCTTTACGTTACACTGGAACCGTGCACCATGTGCGTGGGCGCGATTGTTCACAGCCGCATCAGCCGAGTGGTGTACGGCGCTACCGAGCCCAAAGCCGGCGCGGTGGAATCGGCCCGGCGTACCTTTGACGAACCTCACCTTAACTGGCGTGTTGAAACCCGTGGCGGTTTGTTGGCAGAGCCTTGCAGCCGTATTATCAGTGAGTTTTTCAGTCGTCGGCGCGAACTTAGGCGCCAGTTAGCCAAAACGGAGTAAATGAACATGAAAGTTCTCGTTACCGGCGGTGCCGGCTACATTGGCAGCCACGTCGTGCGCCAACTGGCTGCTGCAGGCCACGACATTGTGGTGTTCGACAATCTGTCCACCGGCTATCGCTGGGCCGTTACCGCCGGCAAACTGGTGGTGGGCGACCTGGCAGACCCGGAGGCCATTGACGCCGTATTCAGCCAACATCAGTTTGAAGCGGTACTGCACTTTGCAGCCAACATTGTGGTGCCGGAATCGGTCAGCAATCCCCTGAAGTACTACGCCAACAACACACGCAACACCCTGAATTTATTGCAGGCGGTTGAGCTCCATCAAACGCCTTACATGGTGTTTTCGTCCACCGCTGCAGTCTACGGTACGCCAGAGCAGACCGTGCTCACTGAAGACCTGCCGTTAGTACCCATCAATCCGTATGGCGCCTCTAAAATGATGAGCGAGCGGATGATTATGGATCTGGCCGCGGCATCGTCCCTGAATTACGTTATTTTGCGCTACTTCAACGTTGCCGGTGCCAACTCCGATGGCCTGCTGGGCCAGGCCACGCCGGAAGCCACCCACCTGATCAAAGTCGCCTGCGAATGTGCGACCGGCCAGCGCGAGGGCATGAGCGTATTCGGCACCGACTACGACACCCGAGATGGCACCTGCGTACGCGATTATATTCATGTGGAAGACCTGGCCAAGGCCCACGTGATGGCGCTGGACTACATGGCCCGTGGTGGTCAGTCTCAGGTGATGAACTGCGGCTACGGCCGCGGTTTTACCGTTGATGAAGTCATCAGCGTGGTCAAGCGCCTTTCGGGCGTAGACTTCCCGGTTGAGCGCAGTGTCCGCCGTGCGGGCGACCCGGCGGCGCTGATGGCCGATAACCAGCTGATCAAGCACACCTTGGGCTGGCAGCCGGATTACGACAATTTGGACACCATTGTGGGTACTGCCCTGGCGTGGGAAGGTATCTGGCAAACCCGCAAGCGCGAGCAATAGAACCGGCTCCGCAAGAATTCACAGTTACCCTTAATTTGCTTAGAACAGCAGGAAACGATTCATGAATATAACGATTTTTGGCACCGGTTACGTAGGATTGGTAACGGGCGCGTGCCTGGCAGATGTCGGTCATAACGTGCTGTGCATGGATGTGGATCAGGCCAAGATCGCAAAGCTGGAAAACGGTCAGATTCCCATCTACGAGCCCGGTCTGGAAAATATTGTGCGGCACACAGTGGAAGCCGGGCGCCTGTCCTTTACCATCGACGCTGAAAAAGCGGTAAAGCACAGCAATCTGCAGTTTATCGCTGTAGGTACGCCGCCAGACGAAGATGGCTCCGCCGACCTGCAATACGTCACCGCGGTAGCCCGCTCCATCGGCCAGTATATGGACGATTACACGGTGGTGGTTGATAAATCGACCGTACCGGTCGGCACGGCCGATAAGGTCAAAGCTGCAGTGCGTGCGCAACTAGATAGCCGCGGCCTGACGTTGGAATTCGATGTGGTGTCGAATCCGGAATTCCTCAAAGAAGGCGCGGCGATTAACGATTTCATGAAGCCGGATCGAATCATCATCGGCTGCGACAGCGATCGTGCTGCGAAGCTGCTGCAGGAAGTGTATTACCCGTTTAACCGTAATCACGACCGCATGGTGTACATGGACATCCGTTCCGCCGAGCTGACCAAGTACGCCGCCAACGCGCTACTGGCCACCAAAATCAGCTTCATGAACGAAATTGCCAACCTGGCAGAGCGCCTGGGCGCCGACATCGAAGCCGTGCGCCGCGGTATTGGTTCAGATCCCCGTATCGGTTACCACTTTATTTACCCCGGCTGCGGTTACGGCGGTTCCTGCTTCCCCAAAGACGTGCAGGCCCTGGCCCGCACCGCCGAAAGCATTGGTTACGAGGCCAAGCTTCTGAACGCGGTGGAATCCGTCAACTACGCCCAGAAGCACGTGCTGTTTGACAAAATCAGCCACTATTTCCGTGGCGATCTGAAGGGCAAGGTTGTGGGCCTTTGGGGCCTGGCGTTCAAGCCCAACACCGACGACATGCGCGAAGCCTCGGCCCGCACCCTGATGGAAGACCTGTGGAAAGCCGGCGCAACCGTGCAAGCGTTTGACCCTGAAGCCATGGAAGAAACCCAGCGCATCTACGGTGACGAAGCGCGCCTGACCCTATGCGGAACCAAAGAGCAGGCCATTAAAGGCGCCGACGTGCTGGCGATCTGTACCGAATGGAAAGAATTCCGCTCGCCAGATTTCAAGGCCATTGCCGGAACCATCAAGCATCCCGTTGTATTTGACGGCCGCAACCTCTATGAGCCGGAAATGCTGGAACGCCACGGCCTGGTGTATTACGCCATCGGCCGCGGCCGCAACCAGTTCCACAGTGAATAGCAGGAAGCGGCATGGCAAACATTAACGACTTTAGCCTCCACCGGCGCCTGGAAGCTGACACACACAGTCTGGGCCAAAGCCGTTTGTGCGAGCTGCGACTGATGAACGACAGCACCTGGCCCTGGGTGATACTGGTGCCCATGCGCGGAAGCACTCGCGAGATTTATGAGCTTGAAGAAGCTGATCAGCAGCGTTTGTTGTGGGAGTCGTCAGAGATCAGCCGTGCCATGATGGAACTGTTCGACGGCGATAAAATGAACATCGCTGCACTGGGCAACATGGTACCGCAGCTTCATTTGCACCATATCGTACGTTACCAAGACGACCCGGCCTGGCCTGGCCCGGTGTGGGGTGCGCAGCCTCCAGTGGCCTATGGTGAAGCGGAACTCGCCCGCGTACGCGAGCTGCTAGAGTCGGTTTTGGCGAGGCTGTTTTAAAGCTTGTCACAGCCTTTGGCGCCCATTTCCTGGGCGCCTAACAACACCATCCGCAGCTCAATCTTCAGTTTAACTTTCAGCTGTTCCTGAATCTCCGCACTGGCATCCAGCGCTTCCGCTCCTTGGCTGAAAACCAGCGCCACCATAGCCTCGGCCACCAACTTGGGCTCCGCCAGAGGGTGGCCTTCTGCGGCGGCAAAGCGGCGCAAATCCACCGCCAGTTCCGTTGCCACATGATCAATCTCGGCTTTAATCGCGGTCCGAAAATGCTCCGACAGCCCGGTGCGCTCCCGCAGCATCAAGCGGAACAGGTTGGCGTTGCCCTGCAAATATTCCATAAAGGTATCAATAGAGGTCGCGATAGCGCTGCCATCATCGCCGTTGCGAACAATGCGCCGGCGGGCTTGACGCATCAGCTGGCGCAACGCCACGCCGCCTTCGTCCACCAGAGTCATGCCCAGCTCGTCCAGATCCGCGAAATGGCGATAGAATGACGTAGGTGCAAGCCCAGCCTGGCGCGTCACTTCACGCAGGCTAAGGCTGCCAAAACTGCGGTCGGCGCTTAACTGGGCAAGGGCAGCATCCATTAAGGCGCGGCGGGTACGGCTTTTCTGCTCAGCACGGGACGACAAAATAGTGACTCCAAAAACGGCTTAGAGCGCATATTCTAGTCAGCTAACAAGGCTGCGTCACTTAGCGTTAAGGCCGTTATGATGACAGGCCTCAAACTGGCCTGATTTTCACACCCATTCTGTTTATAATATGGCGCCATTACAGTATTGTTCGCGGAAATTAGCGGG
This sequence comes from Marinobacter sp. M1C, assembly GCF_023314135.1. Classification (NCBI taxonomy): domain Bacteria; kingdom Pseudomonadati; phylum Pseudomonadota; class Gammaproteobacteria; order Pseudomonadales; family Marinobacteraceae; genus Marinobacter; species Marinobacter sp. M1C. The sequence continues at coordinate 2,603,078 of NZ_CP092289.1, read as the reverse complement.
TCAGAATCAACTTAACGGCGCTCGCTCGCTTTCCCGACGTTAAAACGCGAACGCCGTAAAAATATTTTAGTATTCAAACATCAGACACCACACAGAACGGGAACCGGTATGCGCAGTCATTATTGCGGTGAGATCAACGAATCTCACATTGATCAGGAAGTTACACTTTGCGGATGGGTACATCGCCGCCGTGACCACGGTGGGGTTATCTTCCTGGATCTGCGCGATCGGGACGGACTCTCACAGGTAGTGGTAGACCCAGATGTTCCCGAAAGCTTTGCGCTGGCGGAAAAAGTCCGCAGCGAATACGTGGTGAAAATTACCGGCCGTGTACGTCGTCGTCCTGCCGGCACCGAAAACGGCAACATGGCCACCGGCCAGGTTGAACTGTTGGGCAAAGAAGTGACCATTCTGAACGCCGCGGCCACGCCGCCTTTCCCGCTGGACCAACACGTTGATGTGGGCGAAGACGTACGCCTGCGCTACCGCTTTATAGATCTGCGCCGCCCGGAAATGCTGAATCGCCTGCGCTTTCGCTCGCGGGTCACCAGCTATATCCGCAATTATTTAGACAGCAACGGCTTTATGGATGTGGAAACTCCCATCCTGACCCGTGCGACCCCGGAAGGCGCCCGCGACTATCTGGTGCCTAGCCGTACCCACGAAGGCTCCTTCTTCGCGCTGCCGCAGTCGCCGCAGCTGTTCAAGCAGATGCTGATGGTGTCCGGTGTCGACCGTTACTACCAGATCGCCAAATGCTTCCGCGATGAAGACCTGCGCGCTGACCGCCAGCCGGAATTTACACAGATAGACGTCGAAGCGTCGTTTGTGAATGAAGAAGACCTGATGAATCTGAACGAGGGCATGATTCGCGCCCTGTTCAAAGATGTCATGGAAGTAGAACTGCCAGACTTCCCGCGTATGCCGTATTCCGAAGCTATGGACCGCTATGGCAGCGACAAGCCGGATCTGCGTATTCCGCTGGAACTGCAAAGCGTAGACGACCTGGTTGCCAATGTAGACTTCAAAGTGTTCGCCGGCCCTGCCAGCGATGCCAATGGCCGTGTTGCTGCACTGCGTGTGCCCAACGGTGGCTCACTCAGCCGCAAACAGATTGACGAATACACCAAGTACGTCGGCATTTACGGTGCCCGCGGGCTGGCTTACATCAAAATCAACGAGCTGGCCAAAGGCGCTGAAGGGCTGCAGTCGCCCATCGTTAAGTTTTTGGGCGCCGATGTTGCGCTGTCGATTATTGAACGCGTTGGCGGCCAAGACGGCGACATCGTGTTCTTTGGTGCCGATAAAACCAATGTGGTGAATGAAGCCTTGGGTGCGCTGCGCATCAAAGTCGGCCACGATCTGAATCTGCTGACCTGTCAATGGGCGCCGATCTGGGTAGTGGATTTCCCCATGTTCGAAGAGTTGCCTGATGGCGGCCTGACCGCTATTCACCATCCGTTCACCGCGCCTTCGTGTTCGCCGGAAGAGCTGGCGGCCAACCCGGCCACTGCGCTGTCCCGCGCTTACGACATGGTTCTGAACGGCACCGAATTAGGCGGCGGTTCCATCCGTATTCACAGCCAGCAAATGCAGCAGGAAGTGTTCCGCATTCTGGGTATTAGTGAAGAAGAATCCCGCGCCAAATTTGGCTTCCTACTGGACGCACTGAAGTTTGGTTGCCCACCCCACGGTGGCCTGGCCTTTGGCCTGGACCGCCTGGTGATGCTGATGACCGGTTCCAGTTCCATTCGCGACGTGATTGCGTTTCCGAAAACCCAAAGCGCCACCTGCCTGATGACCCAGGCGCCCGGCGCGGTCGACGAAAAGCAGCTGCTCGAGCTGCACATTCGCCTGCGTAAATCGGCTAAAGATGTCGAAGGCAATATTGCGGGTACTGATCGTATCGTCGACAATAGCGACGTCGACGGTAACGCCTGATCCGTGCCCATAATCCTCGGCGTTGATCCCGGCTCGCGCATTACCGGCTACGGTATTATCCGCGTCGAGGGCAGGCACACTGAATACATCGACAGTGGCTGCATCCGCGTGGGTGAAAAGCTCATGGCGGAGCGGCTACGAGTGATTTTTCAAAGCCTGGTCACGCTGATTGCGGAATTTCGCCCCGAGGAATTTGCCATAGAGCAAGTGTTTATGGCTCGCAATCCGGACTCTGCCCTGAAGCTGGGGCAGGCCCGCGGTGCGGCTATTGTAGCCGCAGCCACCAGCGGTCTGGAAGTGCACGAATACTCGGCGCGCCAAGTAAAGCAGGCGGTGGTGGGGTCAGGCGCCGCCGAAAAAGCCCAGGTGCAGCATATGGTGCAGGTGCTTTTGAGCCTCTCGCGCAAGCCTCAAGAGGATGCCGCCGATGCCCTTGCCATAGCGCTTTGCCACGCTCACATGAATCAGAGCCTGTTGCGTGTAGCCGGGCAGGGCGGTAAGGCCCGCAGCGGGCGAATGCGGCAGCAATAACCGACATCCAACCGGCACCCGTGCCAGGAGCCTTGATGTGATTGGTAGTATCCGCGGCATTTTGCTGGAAAAAAAGCCGGCCCAGGCGATTGTTGAATGCCAGGGACTGGGTTATGAGATTGATATCCCCCTTTCTACCTTCCTTAACTTGCCCGATCCGGGGCAGGAACTCACATTACACACTCATTTTGTCGTTCGCGAAGACGCTCAAAGCCTGTTTGGTTTTTCCTCCAGGCTGGATCGCGACCTGTTTCGCCTGCTGATAAAAGTGAATGGTGTGGGTCCCAAGCTGGCCGTGGGCATTCTGTCCGGGTTGAACGCCGGCCAGTTTATTCGCAGCGTGCAGGCGCGAGACACCAGCGCCCTGGTAAAACTGCCCGGTGTGGGCAAAAAAACCGCCGAACGCCTGCTGATCGAGATGACAGACAGGATAGGTCAGCTGGAAGGGCAATTTGAACTGACGGCCGCGTCCGCTTCTGGTGTAACGCTGCCCGCTAACGGCACGCCGGCGGCGAACGACCCCCGCGAAGAAGCCGAAGCAGCCCTGATAGTGCTGGGTTACAAACCCCAGGAAGCCGCCAAGGCCATCAGCCGTATTGCCGAAGATGGCATGACTAATGAACAGCTGATTCGCATGGCGCTGCGCAATATGATACCAACGGTGTGACATGGCTTTAATGTGCAGAGCACTGGCGCCGAACCTTGCGTCAGCGTAACGTGACAGCCTGCACAACCTTTGTACAATTGCCACGTTTTCAAACAGTCCTGATAAAAGAGCCGCTTACACAATGATCGAATCTGATCGCCTGATTTCGGCCAAGACCGCCGACTACGAAGACGTTCAGGACCGCGCTATTCGCCCTAAATTGCTGGCGGACTACGTAGGTCAGCCGTCGGTCCGCGAGCAGATGGATATTTTTATTTCTGCGGCCCGCAACCGTCAGGAAGCGCTGGATCACGTGTTGATATTTGGTCCGCCCGGGTTGGGTAAAACCACTCTGGCCAATATTATTGCCAATGAAATGGGTGTGGCGATCAAAACCACCTCGGGTCCGGTATTGGAAAAAGCCGGTGATCTGGCGGCCATGTTGACCAACCTTGAAGCTGGCGACGTGTTGTTTATCGATGAAATCCATCGTTTGAGCGCAGCGGTTGAAGAAATTCTTTATCCGGCGATGGAAGACTATCAGCTGGACATTATGATTGGCGAAGGCCCGGCGGCGCGCTCGATCAAGCTCGATTTGCCACCGTTTACCTTGATAGGCGCCACCACTCGGGCAGGCTTGCTGACGTCGCCCTTGCGGGATCGTTTTGGCATTGTGCAGCGTCTGGAGTTTTACAACAACGCCGACCTGACCCGTATTATTCTGCGTTCGGCGCGGCTGTCGTCGGTACATATTGACGAGGCCGGTGCGTTTGAAATGGCGCGCCGTTCCCGCGGCACACCGCGTATCGCCAACCGCCTGTTGCGCAGGGTTCGGGATTACGCCGAAGTGCGCGCAGATGGCCGTATTACGGCCGATATCGCCGACTTGGCGCTGAACATGCTGAAAGTGGACGATCAGGGATTTGATCACATGGACCGGCGTCTGTTACTGGCGATGATCGAAAAGTTTGACGGTGGCCCGGTGGGCGTCGAAAGCCTGGCCGCTGCCATCAGCGAAGAGCGCGGCACGATTGAAGACGTGCTGGAACCGTTTTTGATTCAGCAGGGTTTTATGCTGCGGACCCCTCGCGGGCGCATGGTCACCAACCACGCCTACCAGCATTTTGGCGTAGTGCGTGGAGCAGCAAACGGAGAAGGCGCGCCGCCGCCGGCAAATGGAGCGGTTGCTGATGACTGAACTCATCAGCAACCGTTTTGTTTTACCGGTACGGGTTTACATTGAAGACACCGACGCCGGCGGCATTGTTTTTCACGCCAACTATCTGAACTACATGGAGCGTGCCCGTACCGAGTGGCTCCGCAGCCATGGCATTGGCCTGCGTGCCGGCCTGGCCGACAACGTCAGTTATGTTGTGCAGCGTATGGAACTGTATTACCGCGCCCCTGCAAAGCTTGATGACATGCTGGAAGTTCGCGCTGTACCAATTTCCTTTGGTAGGGTGTGGATGAAGTTTCGCGAACAAGTCGTGCGCCAGTGCGATCAGAAGCTGTTGTGCGAGGCCAGCGTTACGGTCGCTTGCGTAACCATGGACACTGGTCGGCCCCAGCGTTTACCCGCTAATATGACCAGCCTGCTTGAGCAGCAGGTGCAATGGGGCGAGTCGCTACAGAGCGCAAAGCTGCTTTAGAAAAGTTTGAAGATTTGTTAAAAAAGTGATTTGAAATGCCGTCCAAAAAATGGATTAAAGAATTTTCTGAAGAATCATCAAAATAACCGGGAGTAGAAGGTGGAATCTGAAATTTCGGTCTGGTATCTGATTTCCAACGCCGGTGTGCTAGTGCAGTTGGTGATGCTGTTATTACTGCTGGCGTCGGTAGCGTCTTGGGCGCTGATCCTGCAACGCGTTCAGGTATTTCGTAAAGCCCAGCAGTCACGGCTGGCATTTGAAGAGCGGTTCTGGTCAGGCATGGACCTGGGCCAGCTGTACCGTGAGGTAGCCGCCGAGCCCACGCCGTTTTCCGGTATGGAGTCTATTTTTCGCGCTGGCTTCCGCGAGTTTTCCCGCCTGCGCCAGCAAAGCCAAGACGCAGGCGCGGTAATGGACGGCGCCCAGCGCGCCATGCGAGTCGCCTTTTCCCGCGAGCAGGAACGGTTGGAAGCCAGCCTGCCATTTCTGGCAACGGTGGGTTCTACCAGCCCTTACGTGGGTCTGTTTGGCACGGTGTGGGGCATTATGAACTCCTTTCGCGGGCTGGCACAGGTGCAGCAGGCAACGCTGGCCACAGTGGCGCCCGGTATTTCCGAGGCCTTGATTGCCACCGCTATGGGCTTGTTCGCCGCCATTCCTGCGGTTATAGCCTATAACCGCTTTGCTGCGCGCTCCGATGCTCTGCTGAAAAACTACGAAACCTTTGCTGAAGAGTTCTCCAGCATATTGCACCGCCGGGTCCACAGCGGCGACAGAGCTGCATCGTGAATCTCAATTCGCTGAAGGCAAGGGTGTAACCTTATGAAAGGTATGGGGATGATGCCGGAAAGCCGGCGCAAACCAATGTCTGAAATCAACGTGGTGCCCTACATCGACGTAATGTTGGTGTTGTTGGTCATTTTCATGGTGACCGCGCCCATGCTGACCCAAGGCGTGAAAGTGGATTTACCGCAAACCAGTTCCGACCCGATCCAGGCCGAGAAAGATGTGGAAGCGATTATCGTGTCGGTAGACAGCAACGGCGCCTATTATGTGGAAGTGGGTGATCGCGGCAGTGACCCAATGGCGCTGGAAGAGTTGCAGTCAGAAATTGCCAAAATTTTGTCCCAGCGCAGCAACAGCGAAGTATTGGTGCGTGGCGATGAACAGGTACGTTATGGCACGGTGGTACGCTTGATGTCGGCGCTGCAGTCGGCTGGCGCGGCCAATATCGGGCTGATTACCGAAGCGCCTCTGGACAAACCATGACAGCAGTGCAGGCGGGTTTGCGGTGAGCGGACGGGAGCGCGAGCAGAATAATGCTGGAACGCCAGCCTGGAAGTCGCCTGTGGCGGTTTCCGTTGGCTTGCACCTATTGATTTTGGTGATCGCCATTAGCGGTTGGAGCTTGAGCAACTCTAACTACGAACCACCACCGCGCAGCATTTCTGCCCGGCTGATCAGCCCTGAGCCGCGGCCGGCACCGGCCGTAACCGAGGTGGACCAGCCTGATGAAGCCGAACAGCGCCTGGTAGAAGATCGCAAGTTGCTCGAACAACAGCGTGAGGCGGAACAGCAACGCAAAGCCGAAGAGCAAAAGAAAAAACAGGAAGCAGACGCCCGCTCGCAACAGCAGGCGGAACAGAAACGCGAGGAACAGGTCCAAGATAAAGCCCGTGTACAGGCTGAAAAGCAGAAGCAGGCGCAGGCAGCAGAGGCGGCAAAGCTGAAAGCCGACGCCGAAGCCAAAGAGCGGGCCAGGCAGAAAGCGGAACAGCAGGCCGAACGTCAGCGCCAGGAAGCAGAGCGCAAAGCCGAAGAGCAGAAGCAGCTGGAAGAACAGCGCAAAAAGGCAGAGGCAGAACGCCAGAAGCGCGAAAAGCAAGCCGAGCAGGAACGCGTAGAAGCCGAGCGTAAACGCCAGGAGGCAGAGCGCAGGCTGCGTGAGCAGAATTTGAAAGCACTGGCGCAACAGGCGACAGACGCAGAAGCTGACCAGGCGCGCAAATCACAACAGGCCGCGGCAGCCAGGGCGCAAGAAGCGCAAATGCTGACCGATGCAGAAAAGTACCAGGCGTTGATTCGCGAAAGCTTGAGCCGGGCCTGGTACCCGCCGTCGTCAGCTACCGAAGAGATGACAGCACGATTACAGATTTCCCTGCTGCCAACCGGTGAGTTGGTGAACGTAACGCTGGTGCGCGGTAGTGGTAATACAGCGTTTGATAACTCGGCCTTGAGTGCGGTGCGTTCATTGAACCGCTACCCTGTGCCTAAAGACCGGGACACGTTTGACAGCTACTTTCGCCAGTTTACCATTGAGTTCAACCCCAGTCGGTTGCGCTAGAACACGAGTAACAATATGACACAGGCTCTGAACATGACGTCGTTAACGACCCTGACAACCTCGATAACTTTGGCTAAAACCACCGTGCGCGCGGCGCTGATGTTGGTTTTGCTGCTAGCGACCAGCTTCCCGCTGCGCGCCGAGCTGCTGATCCGCATCACCGAAGGCGTCGATTCGGCGTTGCCTATCGCCGTCGTTCCGTTTGCCGAAAGTGGCGCTATCCCGCCGGGCGATACCCTGGCCGACATTGTGCAATCCGATCTGACCATGAGCAGCGAATTTCGCACTTTGCCAGCGGAAAAAATGCTCAGCCTGCCATCGCAGCGCTCCGAGGTGCACTTCCGTGATTGGCGGCTGCTGGGCCAGCGGTATGTGTTGGTCGGCCAGCTGACCCGCCAGGGTGAACGTCTCGAAGCCCGTTATGAGCTGTTTGATGTGAATCGCGAGGAGCGCATTTTGGGTGAGAGCGCGGGAGCGGCTCTGGGCGATCTTCGGACCTTGGCGCACCACGTCAGTGACCGGGTTTATGAGGCCATTACCGGCGAGCCGGGTGCTTTTTCAACGCAACTGGCGTATATAACCCGGGAAAACGTCGGCGATAAAGTTCGCTATCGTCTGCAGGTTAGCGATATTGATGGCAAACGGTCGCGGGTGCGTCTTGAAAGCGCTGAACCGATACTGTCGCCAGCTTGGTCACCGGATGGCAGTCGCTTGGCGTATGTGTCGTTTGAAACCGGCAAGCCGGCGATTTACGTGCACGAATTGTCCAGCGGAAAACGCACAAAAATTGCCGACTTTCGTGGTTTGAACTCGGCCCCGGCCTGGTCTCCTGACGGAAAATCCCTATTGATGACATTGTCTAAAGACGGCAATGCTGACATTTACCAGATGGATCTGGCCAGCCGTGATCTAACCAAACTCACCGACCACTGGGCCATTGAAACCGAAGGCAGTTACAGTGCCGGCGGAGACGAAATCTTCTTTACCTCTGACCGCTCTGGTGGCCCGCAAATCTACCGTCAGAAAGGTAAGGGCGAGCCGCGCAGGATAACCTTTGGTAGCCGCTACAACGCGCGCCCGAGGCCAGACCAAAAAGGCGAATTTGTGTATTACGTGCACCAGCGCAACAGCGGGTTTCACATTGCGCGCACCAATCTTGAAAGCGGGGAAGAAACCGTGCTTACCCGCACCGAATCCGATGAATCACCCAGTGTCTCCCCCAACGGACGCATGCTGATCTACGCTACCCGTCAGGGTGGTGCCAGCGTGCTGACGGTTATCTCGGCGGATGGCGGTGCAGCTTATAGCTTGCCCGCTACCGAAGGCGATGTCCGTGAGCCAGCGTGGGGCCCGCTGCCTCGGTAACTGGCTGGCCCAAAAAGGCCGGCGGGTGAGTGACGACGTAAACGCAGTTTTTGAATAATCGATGACCGTGTTTTAACCCATTGACGACAAATTTTTAACCTATTAATCACAAGGAAATGCTCATGAATTTTTCAGTTCAGTCCAAAGCCATTGCCATGCTGTTCTCGGTTGGCCTCATTGCCGGTTGTAGCTCTACTGGTGATCCGATGGAAGACGCCGATTACGGTTCCGATGTGTCAGCGGTAGACCAGCAGGGTGGCTCCACCGTGTACAGCGATGGCAGCCGTGACGGTGTATCGTCTTCACAGCTGAGCGAAGAAGAGCGTATGGCTGCACAGCAGCAGTCGCAACAGATGGCGCTGCGTGACGTTACCGTTTTCTACTTTGATTTTGACACCGCTGAAATCAACGCAGAATCCCGTGACGCGCTGGTTGCCCATGCCCGCTACCTGTCTACTAACCCGTCAATGAACGCCCGCCTGGAAGGCCATGCGGACGATCGTGGCACCAAAGAATACAACCTGGCCCTGGGCGAGCGCCGTGCTAACGCAGTGCAGCGCTTCCTGATCGTAAATGGCGCGTCACGTGGCCAGCTTGAAACCATCAGCTATGGTGAAGAAAAGCCAGCGGTACAGGGCATGAGCGACAGCGCCCGGTCCCAGAACCGTCGGGTAGAACTGATTTTTCGTTAACCGTTGCTGTTAGTATCAACAGGAACTTTTAGCCTCCAACAGGTACGCCCATGACTATAAAGCTCATGGCGGCTGCCACCCTCCTGTTTGCGGTAACGCAGGCAGGAGTGGTGCTGGCACAGTCGTCGACACCGGCATTCCAGAATAATACGTCTGAGGCCAGCCGTCAGGCCGGCAATAATCAAGCGAGCGCAGAGTTGTTTTACATGCTGCAGCAGTTGCAGGGAGATTTACGGCGCCTGCAGGGTGAGATGGAAGAACAGCGCCATCTGGTAGAGCGCCTGGAACAACAGGGCCGCGATCGCTACATTGATCTTGACCAGCGTATTCTGAAGCTGACTGCAGCACAGCAGCAGGCTCAGGTGGCCGCCAGTGCCGCACCTGTGCCCGCAACGCCCGAAACTGCCAGCGTGCAAACCAAAGACTATCGTCAGCCCTCTGCTGAAGAAAGCAAAGCTTACAACAGCATTGTTGATCTGATCCGTAACCAGAAAAAATACGATCAGGCGATCACCCAAATTTATGAGTTTCTGGACACGTATCCCGAAGGTGACCTAACCGTGAACGCCTATTACTGGCTCGGCGAAGTCTATCTGGTAAAACCTCAGCTAGAGCAGGCCAAACAGGCCTTCAGTATTGTTGCCACGCGCTTTGCCGACCACCGCAAAGCCGCAGATTCAACTTACAAGCTTGGGGTTACTCTGGACAGGCTGGGCGAAAAGGAAGAGGCCGGACGGCGAATGCAAACGGTGGTAAAAAACTACCCGGACACCAGCGCGGCGAAGCTGGCTCAGAGCTATCTTGACGGCCAAAGCAGCGGCGGTTGAGGTTCGGCGTTTGGGAAAAATGAAAAAAACGGGCGCAAGGGGTTGATCACGCCTGAAAAATCATTAATATGTGCGCCTCGCTCAGGGTCGTTAGCTCAGTTGGTAGAGCAGTTGGCTTTTAACCAATTGGTCGATGGTTCGAATCCATCACGACCCACCAAACACCCGTCAGGGTCTTGCTAACGCAGTGTGTTAGCACAGATTGCTGTTATAGTGATCCGACGGTAAGCACTGAAGCGTTGCAGTGCTGCGGTGTTAAAGCAGTTTCAACGCGCAAGCACGCCGACCAACAGGCTGTTTGTTATTCAGTGAGCAATTTAGGGTCGTTAGCTCAGTTGGTAGAGCAGTTGGCTTTTAACCAATTGGTCGATGGTTCGAATCCATCACGACCCACCATTATTCAAGGTCTGCTGCAAAGCAGACCTTTTTTTTGTCTTTTTTTTTACCTTTGACTCATCGCTCCCGACGTTCCCACTTGTTCTCCGTCGCTTTTGCTCTGCTGCCAGGCGGTACACCGGAGTTTGAGATGATATACTCGTTCACAGAATGTCACTGCCAGAAAGCAATTGAGAGAAGCTTTAAATGACGAAAGCCGACGACCGTATCCTTGTTCAGGAATACCTGGCCCACGCCGCGGAGCCAAAGCCCCTTAGCGCTGAAGAAAAGGCGCGGCTTGAAGCTCGCATCAAGGCTGCTCTGAAGGAAAAAAACGCTGTTCTGGTGGCGCACTATTACGTCGACCCAGACATTCAGCGCCTGGCTGAAGAAAGCGGTGGCTGTGTCGCCGACTCCCTGGAAATGGCCCGATTTGGCAATCAACATCCCGCGTCTACCGTGGTGGTGGCCGGCGTTCGTTTTATGGGCGAAACCGCTAAAATCCTGAATCCGGAAAAAACCGTTCTAATGCCTACCCTGGAGGCCACCTGCTCGCTAGATGTAGGTTGCCCGGTGGATGAGTTTTCAGCTTTCTGCGACGAACATCCAGACCGCACTGTGGTGGTGTACGCCAACACCTCGGCGGCAGTTAAAGCTCGCGCTGATTGGGTAGTCACCTCAAGCTGCGCCCAGGCCATTGTGGAATCGCTGGACGCCCGCGGTGAAAAGATCCTGTGGGCGCCAGACAAACATCTGGGCCATTGGGTGCAGAAAACCACCGGCGCCGATATGTTGCTGTGGAATGGCTCCTGCATTGTGCACGAAGAGTTCAAACACCGTGGCCTGGAAGATCTGAAAGCGCTTTACCCGGATGCTGCCGTATTGGTACACCCGGAATCACCGGATGCGGTCGTGGAACTGGCCGACGTTGTAGGGTCTACCTCACAGCTGATCAACGCCGTACAAACCCTGCCGAACGAACGCTTTATTGTGGCGACCGACAACGGCATTTTTTATAAAATGCAGCAGCTGGCGCCCAACAAGACCCTGATTGAAGCGCCTACCGCCGGTAACGGTGCGACCTGCCGCAGCTGCGCCCAGTGTCCGTGGATGGCTATGAATGGGCTGGAAAACCTGCTGGCCGTGCTGGAAGCGCCAAAGGGCCAGGCCAGCAATCAGGAAGTGCTGGTAGACGAAGCCCTGCGTAAAGATGCTCTGCGGCCTTTACAGCGCATGCTGGATTTTACCGCCAACATGAGTCTGAAGGCGGCCGGCAACGCCTGAAATGTTTAACCATTGCGCCGAACGTTAAGCTCGGCGGTAATGGCGTTCAAACGCTCGGTTACAATCTGGCGCATGGGTGAGCCGACCGTCAGTTTTTCCTGGGCCTGGCGTAATTGGCGCTGGGCCGATTCCAGGTCGCCCATCAATACATCGTATTCCGCCCTTGCCCTGTGCACTCCCACAATATTGCGTGCCATACCTTCGGCTTCTGCCAGCTGGAACCATAAGTGCTCCTGTTGCGGTTTGTTGCGAGCCAGCTGCGACAGCAGCTCCGCCGCCGCTGCTCCGTTATCCGAGGCCAGCTCCAGCTGTGCCAGCGTGTGGGTAATCGGGTAGTTGTCCGGGTTGCGGGCCAGCGCCTGCACCAGCAGCGCCCGCGCTTCGGTCAGGCGTTTGGCGGCAATCAGGCTTTGTGCCAGGGTCACCTGAAACGTAATGCGCCCTGGATTGGCCAACAACAGCTGGTTAAGCAGGGTCTCAGCTTCAGCGTATTGGCCGTCTTCTATATAAGCTACTGCCAGCCCATAACGAATCGCTGTATTGCTGGTATCGTTGCTAGAGCCTGTGCCGGTATTTTTTAATTCATTGAGCGCCGCCCGAAAACTGTCGATGGCAGCGGTCGCAGAAGCCGCGTAATGCACTTGCAGGCGGGCCCGTATCAGATGGTATTCCGGGCTGTCTTCGATGCGCTCTACCGGGTATTGCTCGGCGCGGTTCTGGGTGTCGGCAACCCGGCTCTGGGTTAGCGGGTGGGTAGACAAGTACTCTGGTACGCGGTTGCCCTGCAAGCGGTTTTGTCGCGTCATAATTTCAAACATTTCCGGCATGCCCCGCGGGTCTAGCCCGGCATTGGCAAGAATATCCAGCCCGACCCGGTCCGCTTCCTGCTCATTCGCGCGGCTGTATTCCAGCATATTCTGAATGGCCAGGGCCTGAGTGCCGGCAATGGCGGCAATACCGATGTCAGACTGGGTAACGGCTGTTAGCACAATACCGGCAATCAGGCCGGCGATGGTCAGCGGAGTGCTGGTTTGCTGCTGCTCCAGGCGGCGGGCAAAATGGCGTTGGCTAAGGTGAGCCAGCTCGTGAGCCAGCACCGACGCAAACTGCTGCTCGGTGCGGGCAAACAGAAACAGACCGCCGTTTACCCCTACAATGCCGCCGGGCACCGCAAAAGCATTGATGGCAGGGTCGTCAATCAGCGCTAGCGTCAGGTCACGGTTTTGCAGGGGCGCCGCTGGCACCAGGCTGTAAAGAATGGCACCCAGGTAGTCATATACCAAAGGATCAGTGATCTGCGGAGCGGAGCGCCGCAGCGATACCAACACCTCGCGGCCGATATCGGCTTCCTGCTGGCCGGCAATCAGGCCGCCACCGGTGCCGCCGATGGTGGGTAGCGTGCTACCCTGAATTTGGGCGGCGGCGCCTGTACTGACACCTATCGTCATTAACGGCAGCGCGAGCAGCGCACAGAGCAGGGTATTGAAGCGAAAGTGGCCATTCAGGCTGTTCATGTTCTGGGTCTATCCTGTGTCGGAATATCCTGAGCGTCACATAACCAATGATTGTGATGCAATACAATAACACTGGCGGCATAATGCCGGCTCATTAATCAAACGCTGTTACGGGTTAACGTTTAACATGGCTGATCGAACACTGGATGCATCGGGCCTGCAATGCCCAATGCCTTTGTTGAAAACCAAACTCGAACTGAACACCATGGCCCCCGGCGAACAGCTGGAAGTGGTTGCTACAGATCCTGGCTCAGCCCGCGACATTCCGGCGTTTATCGCCTTGTCTGCCCATCACCTGGTGGAGTCTGCCGTTAACGGCAGCCAGTACCGTTTTATTATCCGCTGCGGCGATTCAGTGCGGCGGAGCTATTAATGGTTAGAATATTACGCGGATTCGCCCACAAATACTTTTCAGATGAAGAAGCCGTCATCCTTGGGCTGATGCTGGTTATCGGCACCATGTTCGTCATCTGGTTTGGTGCCATGCTGGCCCCGGCCATTGCTTCGTTGATCGTTGCTTTTATTCTGCAGGGCCTGGTTACCAAAATGTTGGCCTGGAAAGTGCCGGAATCGCTGGCGATCCTGATTGTGTTTTTACTGTTCCTCGGCATTTTGGCCGGTGCCATTTTTGGCCTGCTGCCACTGGTGTGGACCCAGCTGTCTAATCTGGCTCGGGAAACACCGCGCATTATTGGCGAATTACAGTCGTATATGGAACTTTTGCCCGAACGCTACCCGCAGCTGGTGTCGTTGGATGCAATCGCCACGATTTACCAGCAGGTGTCTAGCGAAGTGGGGCAGGCCACCCAATGGCTGGTGTCTGCGTCGCTGTCCAGCATTCCAGACCTGTTGGCACTGCTGATATACGCTGTTCTGGTGCCGATACTGGTATTTTTCTTCCTGAAAGACCGCGATGTTCTGTTGGGTTCTATTGCCCGCATGTTGCCGCCGCAGCGTGCAACCATGCGTAAAATCTGGCACGAAGTGAATCTCCAGTGCGCCAACTACGTGCGTGGCAAAGCCCTGGAGATCCTGATTGTTGGAACCACCACGTATATAACCTTCAAACTTTTGGGTATGCCTTACGCCGCCTTGCTGTCCTTGCTAGTGGGTCTGAGCGTGGTGATTCCTTATATTGGCGCCGCAGTTGTCACTGTGCCAGTGGCTATCATCGGCTTGTTTGCCTTTGGCTGGGGCAGCCAGTTTATCTGGATAATGGTGGCATACGGCGTCATTCAGGCTTTAGACGGCAACGTGTTGGTGCCGGTGCTGTTTTCTGAAGTCAACAACCTGCATCCGGTCGCCATAATTGTCGCGGTTCTGTTTTTCGGTGGTATCTGGGGGCTCTGGGGCGTGTTTTTTGCCATCCCTCTGGCCACAATGCTGAAAGCGGTGGTGGCCGCCTGGCCGGTGCGTGAGTTACCCCCGGCACCGACCAACCGCGAAAGGCAGATAACGACTATAGTGCTTTGACTGCAGCGAGAACCTCATCAACGTGGCCCGGCACTTTTACGCCGCGCCATTCCTGACGAAGAACGCCTTTGGCGTCGATCAGAAAGGTGCTGCGGTCAATGCCCATGTATTCTTTGCCGTAGAGTTTTTTCAGTTTGATGACGTCGAACAAAGCGCAGAGCTTTTCGTCTTTGTCGGAAATCAGGTGAAACGGCAGTTCGAACTTGCCACGGAAATTGTCGTGGGATTTCAGGCCATCGCGGGACACACCAAAAATCTCGGTGTCATGTTCGGTAAAGGCTTGCATGTTGTCGCGAAAGTCTTGGCTCTCGGTGGTACAGCCGGGTGTATTGTCTTTCGGGTAAAAATAGATCACCACATTGCGGCCGCGTAAATCGGCCAGGCGAACCGTCTGGTCGCCGGTAGCAGTCGCTTCAAAGTCAGGTATGGTTTTGTTCAGTTCTACGGATGGCATGACATCTCCTTTAATTCCCTTGTGTCAGTTCGTGCCCAACATTACCATAACGGTTTTAATCGGACGGAGCTTTTATGATTACGGGTAGCCTTGTCGCACTGGTCACACCTATGCACCCAAATGGAGACATTCATTGGGAGCACCTGGACAAACTGGTGGACTTTCACATTGAAAATGGCACTCATGGCATCGTTGCCGTGGGCACAACCGGCGAGTCTGCGACTCTGGACCCGGAAGAGCACTGTAAAACCATCGGCCACATCATCAAACGTGTGAATGGTCGCATTCCGGTGATCGCCGGAACCGGTGGCAACAGTACCCGCGAAGCCATTGCGCTCACGTCCGCGGCCCACAAGCTAGGAGCCGATGCCTGCCTGCTAGTGGTGCCTTATTACAATAAGCCGACCCAAGAAGGCCTGTACCAGCATTTCCGCACCATCGCCGAAGCCGTTCCAATGATGAAGCAAATGCTTTACAACGTGCCTGGCCGCACTGCCTGCGACATGCTGAACGAAACCGTGGTTCGTCTGGCCGATATTCCCAATATCATCGCCATTAAAGACGCCACCGGCAATATTCCCCGCGGCGCCGAGTTAATTCAAGCGGTAAAAGGCCGTTTGGACGTCTATTCGGGTGATGACGCAACGGCCATGGAACTGATGCTGGCCGGCGCCAAAGGCAACGTATCGGTAACGGCCAACGTCGCCCCCCGGGCCATGGCCGATTTGTGCACGGCGGCTGTTGCCGGCAGTCGCGAAGAAGCCGAACGCCTGAACGAACTGCTGATGCCCCTGAACCGCAAACTGTTCCTGGAAGCCAATCCGATTCCGGTAAAATGGGCGTTGCAACGCATGGGTATGATCGGTGATGGCTTGCGCCTGCCATTGACGGTACTCAGCGAACAATTCCATGGCGAAGTGGAAGAGGCCCTGAAAGCTTCAGGCGTACTCTGAACGTGCTGAATCTGTTCCAATACCGGAGTAAGTCCATGCAGGTTCTCTCCAGAACCCGTTACTTAAGATGCACAGCGCCTTTTAAGGCGCTGACCTTAAAAGCCCAAGCCCTCAAAATCCAAGCCTTTCCATTCTCGGCCGGTAAACCCCTGGCCATCGCCACCGGCTTTGCGCTGGTGGCGGGCTTAGGCGGCTGCAGCTTGGTTTCGGATCGTTCCGCGGATTACGTCAGTGCGCCCGAAGGCAAGGCCATTGAACTACCCGCAGGCGCCGACGAATCCCGCTTCCGACAAGTTATGCCTGTGCGTGATATTAACCTGGCCAATGCGGGTAAACTTTACCCGGACGGCATTCCAACACCGCCAGACATGACCTCTGAAATTCTAGACCAGAATTATGTGGTAGAAGAGCTAGACGGCCGCGCCTGGCTGTTGGTGAATGACGTTCCGGGTCGCTTGTGGCCTGCAGTCACCGCGTATATGTCGGACCGCCGCCTGGGCGTTGCGTTCGACAGTCCGCAGCTTGGCTTGCAGCAAAGCGAGCTGGTGAACTTCAGCCTGCGCGCCCGTGAACTGGTGCAGCTTGAGGGCGAGGCCAGCGCAAGCGAACCCAAAGTGCTAATACAGGTACGCATTGCACCCGGTGTTCGCCGTAAATCCACGGAAATTCAAGTGCGTAACATAGTGGTAGCCGATCAGCCCGAGGCTCTGCTGAGCTGGGACACCACCCTCGCCCCAGGCTCCGCTGACTTGGAGCTGCAAAAACGCGTTCTGGCCGACATGGGCGAGTTTTTGAAAGCCGGGGAAGAGAACAAGTCCTTCTCCCGCGCGGCTTCGGGTATGACCAGCAAACCCTTGGTAAAACTGATATCCGAAAACGAGCAGGCCAGTGCCATCGAAATGCAGCTCGATTACGGCCGTGCTTGGGCGGAAGTCAGCCGCGCGCTGAACGAAGCGGATATGACCGTTATAGACCTGAACCGCAGTGAAGGCTGGTTCCAGGTGGACTATCGCAGCACCGACGAGCGCGAATCGGGCTGGTTCAGTTGGTTTAGCGATAACGAAGCTCCGCGCCACACCCATACGGTGAACGTTACCCGCGGCGAACAGAAGGTACAGGTCAGCGCGGAAACCGCCGTTAACTATAGCGGTGAACAAACACCTTCCACGCTTCTTAACCGCCTGTTTGCCTATCTTTATTAACCGCTGGCTTTACTGATGATAACCGGGATGGCTTACGCCGGCCCGTTTTTGGAGAATCCCATGAAAAAGCGCAAAGAACTTTACGCCGGCAAGGCCAAATCGGTGCACACCACTGACGACCCTGAGCGTTTTGTACTGGTATTCCGCGACGACACCTCGGCCTTTGACGGCGAGAGAATAGAGCAGCTGAACCGCAAAGGCATGGTGAACAACAAGTTCAACGCCTTCATTATGGAAAAGCTGGAAGCTGCAGGCATTCCTACCCACTTCGAAGGCTTGCTGTCAGACGTTGAATGCCTGGTGAAAAAGCTCGACATGATTCCGGTCGAGTGCGTGATTCGTAACATTTCCGCCGGCAGCTTGTGCCGCCGTATTGGAATAGAAGAAGGCCTGGAACTGAATCCACCCACCTTCGAACTGTTCCTGAAAAACGATGCGCTGCATGACCCCATGGTCAACGAATCACTGGCGATCAGTCTGGGCTGGGCCAACGCCGACGAGCTGGCACAGATGAAAGTGCTGACGTATAAAGTGAATGACGTGCTCAAAAACCTGTTTGCAGACGCCGGAATGCTGCTGGTGGACTACAAACTGGAATTTGGCCGCAGCCATGGCCAGATTTTGCTGGGCGACGAGTTCAGCCCCGATGGGTGCCGCATATGGGATGCCAAAACCCGCAATAAAATGGACAAAGACCGCTTCCGCCAGGGCCTTGGTAGCGTGATTGAAACCTACGAAGAAGTAGGCCGCCGCCTGGGTATGTCGTTCGACTGATACGGATTTAAAATACGGAGCATCAACTATGCGCAGATTATTCATGATTTTGGCCGGATCAGCCGTTCTAGCAGCGCCAATGGCGCAAGCAGACGTGCTGGGGCTTGGCGCTCAGGTGGGTTACTGGAATTCAGAGCTGTCTGGTGACGTTGCAGCCAATGGTGGCTCGGTGGACGTCAAAGACGAGCTTAATCTGGACGGTGAAAGCAGCAATCAGCTGAGTTTGTACCTGGAACACCCGGTCCCTCTGCTGCCCAATGTGCGTGTGGCTTATATCAATATTGACCAGACTGCCCGTGGCCAGTTGAGCGGTAGCTTCGATGGTATTAGCGCCGGCTCAGACGTACGCTCTGATCTGGAACTGGAACAGCTGGATTTAACCCTGTATTACGAAGTACTGGACAACTGGGTTAATCTGGACCTAGGCTTGACGGTCCGCGATTTCTCCGGCGAGTTGCTGGTGCAGGGTAACGGCCAAAGTAGTCGGACGACAGCCGGTGCGGTTGTGCCCATGGGCTATTTGGCAGCGCGTTTTGATCTGCCGTTCAGCGGTGCCAGTGTTGGCATTGAAGGCAATGCCATTGCCTACAGCGGTGACTCCCTGCACGATTTCAACGTGTACGGCCAGTATCAGTTGTCACTACTGCAGTTGCGCGCCGGCTATCGCCAGATGGCAGTGGATTACGAAGACGGTGACGACCGCTTCGATGTAAAAATCGATGGCCCGTTTGTCAGCGCCGGTGTGGTGTTTTAAGGAGAAAGTCTGTTGAAAATTCTGGTCACCGGTAGCGCCGGTTTTATTGGTTTCCATCTTGCGCAACGCCTGCTGGATCGCGGCGACGAAGTCATCGGGGTTGATAACCTGAATGACTACTACGATGTGAATCTGAAAGAAGCTCGCTTGGCAAAGCTAACGGGCAGAGCCGGCTTTACCAAAGTACGCCAGGATATCGCCGACCGCAACCTTATGGCCGCGCTCTTTGAAGAGCACAAACCTGAGCGTGTGGTGCACCTGGCGGCCCAGGCCGGGGTGCGCTATTCCATCGAAAACCCCCAAGCCTATGTAGACGCCAACCTGGTAGGCTTTATGAATATTCTGGAAGGCTGCCGCCGCAACGATGTGCAGCATTTTGTATATGCCTCCAGCAGCTCGGTTTACGGTGCCAACGAAGCCATGCCGTTCTCGGTGCACGACAACGTAGACCACCCGCTTAGCCTCTATGCTGCCTCGAAAAAAGCCAATGAGCTGATGGCCCACACCTACAGCCATCTGTACAACTTGCCCACCACCGGGCTGCGCTTTTTTACCGTGTACGGTCCTTGGGGCCGGCCTGATATGGCGCCGTTCATCTTCACCAGGAAAATTCTGGCCGGCGAGCCGATTGACGTATTCAACCACGGCCATCACAAACGCGATTTCACCTATATCGACGATATCGTGGAAGGCGTGGTGCGCACTCTGGATCAAATCGCGCAACCGAATCCCCAGTGGAGCGGCGCCCAGCCAGACCCAAGTACCAGCCGCGGGCCTTATCGCATCTACAACATCGGCAGCAACAATCCGGTGGAACTGGCGCGGTTTATTGAAACCATTGAACAGTGTACCGGTAAAAAAGCCGAGAAAAATCTGCTGCCCATGCAGCCGGGTGACGTGGTCGCAACGTACGCCAACGTAGATGGCCTGATCAGCGATGTCGGCTACAAGCCAGAAACCCAGCTAGAGCAGGGCATTGAACAGTTTGTTCATTGGTATCGGGATTTCTATAAGGTTTAAATGCGTCTTGTGTCAGCAATTCTTAAAGAGCTTTCTCCCAAGAACTTTTTATTGCGCGTTTGAGCCCAGCTGCTTTAACCGTTCCGGCAATTCCAGGGTAATTTTTGACTTCGCCAGCGGGCAGTCGAATTGCAGATAATACGCCAGCAGTTGCAAGGGTACCCCAGCGGCTGATCCATACAGCCTGTCGGCCACAATCGGGTGGCCAATACTCGCTAAATGGCGGCGAATCTGGTGTTTTCGACCGGTTTCAATGCGCACATTTACCCTGGAAGTACTGGCCTTAGTGTCAACGGCCCCCGTATTGACGACGCTAGTTGTGGTGGAATTGATATTGATGGAACCGGTATTGATAGAACCGGTATTGATATAAAGAGTACTCACATGGCTAATCGCGGCTTTACCGTCAATTTCGCCGTCAATCGTTTGCTCCTTCACACCCAGCACGCCTGTTACGTCTGCCAAATATTGTTTGATGATTGTGCGCCCGGCAAACAGTTGTGACAGTGCCGCAGCGGCTTTTGAATCGTGAGCAATCAGCATCAAACCCGCGGCGTCGGCGTCCAAGCGATGAATCAAAAAGCAGGGTCGGTTTAACTGCACCTCGGCCACTCGCAACAAACTGCAGTGATCACCCCACTGCGAGCCCTGGGCCAGTAGCCTGTGGGGTTTAAACCACACACTGTAGCGGCCCTTGTCTTCCAGCAACTCAGCCTCTGGCGCCTTGCGCGCCAGAACCGCCTCGTCATAGTACAACTGCATGCGGGTGCCCGCTTTCACGTCGCGCTTGGCTTTGCGCAACCGCACAATCTTTCCCTTCAAGGTCCACCAGCAAGCGCCTTTCGCCATGGCGTCTTTGATACGCTGCTTCGGCAGGCCAGAAGCCTCACTTAGAATGTCCACGGCCAAGCCGGGGGTTTCTACGGTGATATCGACGGTGGTACGCATGGGCGGGCCTGATAGAAAAGTGAGCCGCCGATTATAGAAGATATGGCTGGCTAGACAAGCAGGGGACGCCAAACCGGGGACGGATTTCAAATCCGTCCCCTATCATGCCGACCCCCAGTCCGTTGATTTCTGGTTCCGTCAGCTAAAACACCAGCACCAGCGTAAATAATCCGTAAATGCTCGCCTGATGTCTGGTTATTTAAGCCGATCAGGTTAGGCTATGCCGCTTGCTTACGATTTTTGAGGTTTGAAGTTGTGGTTTCATCAAAGTGGTCTTTTTCTCGTGTTCTTGTCGTTCTGATTTTTGTTGCTGTGCTTGTGGGTAGCGCCTTTTGGGCGTATCGCCACTCTTACGCTGCAAGTAATAACACCGCTGACGTGACCACTACAGCCGTCAGTCGAGGGGACATTGACGTTTTGGTGAGCGCCACCGGCGTTCTGGAACCCAGCAACTTTGTGGATGTGGGCGCGCAAGTATCCGGACTGCTAGACGCGATTCACGTCAGAGTGGGCGAACAAATCAACAAAGATCAGCTGCTGGCAGAAATTGACCCGACCATCTATCTGGCCAGGGTAGATGCCAATCGTGCCCAACTAAAAAATCAACAGGCCCAGTTGGCCGATCGCAAAGCCCAGCTTACCCTTGCCGACATACAGTTCCAGCGCCAGACCAACCTGTTCCGTGAAGACGCCACCACCCGGGAAAACCTGCAAATTGCCGATGCCTCGCTGGCGTCTGCCAAGGCTCAGTTAGCTATGTTGCAAGCGCAACTGGAGCAGACCGCATCTACCCTGCGTGCGGAAGAAGCCAACCTGGATTACGCCCGCATTTATTCCACCATGGAAGGCACCGTCGTATCCATCACTGCCCGCCAGGGCCAAACCCTGAATACGTCACAGCAAGCACCGGTGCTGATGCGCATTGCTGATCTGTCGAGCATGAAAGTCCGCGCCCAAGTGTCTGAGGCCGACGTGGGCAGGCTAGCACCGGGCGACAAGGTGTATTTCACCACTCTGGGCGAACCTGGCAAACAGATTTATGGCCAGCTGGATTACATCGAACCCACGCCCGAAGTGCTCAACAACGTGGTGTTGTACAACGCGTTTTTCAGCGTGCCCAATGAAGCAGGGCGTTTATTGCCCAGCATGACCGCTCAGGTATTTTTTGTAGTGGAACAGGCGCGTGACGTATTGAGGGTGCCCGCGGCGACCGTTGTGGGCGGTCAGGTTTGGTTGCAACAGGGCTCTGGCGAGCTGGTAGAGCGCAAAATTGAGGTAGGCATCAGCAACCGTATTTATACCGAGGTTCGCGACGGTCTGGCCGATGGCGATCTGGTGGTCACAGGCGGAGCTCCATCAATGGAAGCAGCGTCTTCGGGCATGGGTGGGCGCTCACGGTGACAGCTCCGCTGATTGAATTACGCCAGATTACCCGAACCTTCGGCGAAGGCGACTTGCAGGTGCCTGTGCTCAAGGGCCTAGATTTGAGCATTCAAGCCGGGGAATTTGTCGCCATTATGGGGGCATCCGGGTCTGGCAAATCCACCTTGATGAACATTCTTGGCTGTCTGGACGTGGCAAGCTCCGGGCACTATTTATTTCAGGGCAAAGACGTGTCCGGGTTCAAGCGCGACGACCTGGCTCGTGCCCGCCGCGAATCCTTCGGCTTTATATTCCAGAGCTACAATCTGCTGCCGGGCATAAGCGCGTTAGACAACGTTGAAATACCGGCCATCTACGCCGGCCTTGGCAAAAAACAGCGCCGGGAGCGATCCACCGAATTGCTTGGTGAGCTCGGGCTAAGCGATAAATTGCTCAACACCCCGGCCCAGCTGTCGGGCGGGCAACAGCAGCGGGTATCGATTGCCCGGGCGTTAATGAATGGCGGTCAGATTATACTGGCGGACGAACCAACCGGCGCCCTCGACAGCGTCAGCAGCAAAGACGTCATGCGGCTGCTGCAAAGCCTGTCAGACCGCGGTCACACCGTTATTCTTATTACCCATGACGCCAAAGTCGCCCAGGCGGCAGATCGCCAGATCACCATCGCCGACGGGCTGATTACCCACGATACCGGCGCCGTTCAAGGCAACGCTGATGCGTCAGAAACTCCCCCGGCCGCGCAGCCCATGGCTAAAACAACCGACGTTAGTGGCGCTTCCGGTTGGTTTGAGGCGCTAAAAAGCGCGGTGCATTCCCTCAGCACAAACCTGTTCCGTACGGCGTTGACCCTTTTGGGCATTGTGATTGGCGTAGCGTCGGTGATCACCATGCTGGCGATCGGTGAAGGCGCACGCCAAGACATTGTTGACAGAATCAGCGCTATGGGCAGTGACCTACTGCTGGTGCGCCCCGGTGGTCCGGACCAGAGGGGTGGACGTTGGAGCGTCACCACCCTGGTGCCGTCTGACTACCACGCCATTCGAGACATACCCGGCATTCGCGCAGCGGTTCCGGAAGTCACAGGCGGCCAAACCCTGCGTTTCGGCAATCGCGATCACCAAACCGAAGTGAATGGCACGGCCTACGAATTTCCCGCCGCACGGCAATGGTCCGTGGTCGCCGGTACCTTTTTTGACGAAGCCGACGAAAACCGCTACGCCGCGGTGGCGGTGTTGGGCAAAACCGTGGCCGAATCTTTATTTCCCGAACAAAGCCCGTTGGGCCATTACCTGATGGTTAACAACGTTTTGTTTCAGGTCATTGGCGTAATGGAGGAGCGCGGGGCTTCCCCCTGGGGTCAAGACCAGGACGACGTTGTGCTGGTGCCTTACACCACCGCCAACCTGCGCATATTTGGCCAAAATTATCTGCGCAACATCACCGTTGCGGTGGCAGATTCCGCCGACATGAACGCGGTGCAAGACCAGGTTCACAGCACCTTACTCACGCGCCACGCCAGCGAAGATTTCCAGATTCGCAATATGGCGTCGCTGATCGATACCGTGTCAGATACCCAAGACACCCTGACATGGTTGTTGGGTTCCATCGCGGCCATTTCGTTGCTGGTGGGTGGCATCGGCGTGATGAACATCATGCTGGTGAGCGTGACCGAACGCACCCGGGAAATTGGCATCCGTATGGCCACAGGCGCGCGCACCCGTAACATTCTTCAGCAGTTTTTAACCGAGGCCTGGCTGGTGTCGGCCATTGGTGGCGTTATAGGCGTCATCCTTGGCATAGCAGCAACTCAAATCGTAGGCTGGCTTGACACACCCGTTGTGGTCACCGTGTTCCCCATGGTGCTGGCGTTCAGCTGCGCCTTTGGTACCGGGCTTCTATTTGGCTATTTGCCCGCGCGCAAAGCCGCTCATCTGGACCCCGTCCAGGCCTTGGCCGCGGAGTAATTTTATGATCCATCGCTCACAACACACGTTGCGTTTGGCACGGCTGAAACGGCGCCTGGCCCAGCCTAAACGGCGACGGACATCCGGCATCTGCGTTTTAGCGGCCTGCTTGGCCCTGGCAGGTTGCGCTACTCAGATGGCCACAACGGCGGTCGTGTCGATGGACGGCGCGCCTCTACACGCGTTGGCTTGGGCGCCAGAACTGAACTCGAGTGCTTTAAGCGGGCTAGCCGTCACCGACCAACAATGGTGGCAGGCCTATGGCGATCCCAACTTGTCGGCGTTGATTGAAAAAGCGCAGGCGGCCAACCCGGACTTGGCCATTCTGGCCGAGAATCTGGTACAGGCCGATCTACAGCTGCAGAACGCCGGCGCCAGCCTGCTGCCCGGCATTGGTTTAAGCGGCAGTACTGGCGAACAAACAAGGCGCCCAAACGGCGACGACTGGCGCAGCAGTGGGTCCACTTCGGTATCCGCGTCTATCAGTTACGAGGTGGATCTATGGGGCAGGCTGAGCGCAGCAGAAAGTGCCGCCAGCTTCCGCCGAGATGCCAGCGCTTTTGATTTCTCCGCCGCGCAGCTCAGCCTTTCCGGCGCAGTGGCCAGTAACTGGTTCCAATTGTTGGAGTTACGCCAGCGCTTGAACATCGCCCGGCAAAATCTGGAATTGGCAGAGCAAACCCTGCGCATTGTGGATGTGCGATACCGCAACGGCGTTGCCGCCCGTTCCGAACTAGCCCGCCAACGCACCGCCGTGCTGGTGTTGCGCAACGCCTTGCCCACGCTGGTGTATGGCCTGCGCCAGAGCGAAGCGGCACTGCAGGTGCTTAGCGGCGAACCGCCCTGGATGGTAAACGCAGATGTGCCAGCAGGGGCTTTAGAACAACTCAGTATTCCAGACATTAATGCAGCATCGCCCGCAGAGCTGATTACCCGAAGGCCAGACCTTGCCGCCGCCGAAGCCCGCTTGCAGGCGGCCAACGCCGACATCGCCCAGGCCCGAGCCGCGCTCTTGCCGGCGGTGTCATTAAGCGCGGCTCTGGGACTCTCTTCTGATGGGTTGTTCAGCCTTTCCAGTCCGCTGACGACTGCGAACGGTTTGCTTGCCCTTAGCCAAACCCTGTTCGACGGTGGCGCGCGAAGCAATAATGTGGCGCTCAGCGAATCGCGCCAGGTTGCCCTGGTACAAAATTATCGCTCATCTCTATTGAGCGCGTTTTCAGAAGCGGGAGACGCCATGGCGCGCATCAATCTGTATCGGGAACAGGAACGGCGACTGGCGGAAATTGAACAGCAGGCCGATGAAACCCTGCGCTTAAGTGAGGTTCGCTATCGCCAGGGCGTAGAAGATCTGATTACTCTGCTGGACAGCCAGCGCACGTTGTTCGATGCCAGAGTGCAGCGCAGCGGAGCGCGGCTGAATCGCTTACTGGCAACCGTGGATTTGTACAAAGCAGTCGGCGGTGGCTTTTAAGCCGCCGCCGTGGCACAAAAAACGTGCGGGAAGGGCAGTGTAACGAATCAGGCCGGCTCGAAGCGCTGCTTCAGCCACGCGTTGATGTCGTTGGATTCGTACAGCCATTGGTGGCTGCCGTCCGCTTTGGCAATCCGCAAGCAGGGTACTTTCACGGCACCACCGCCGGCTAAAATTTCAGCGCGGTGCTCAGTGTTATGCTGGGTGTCACGCAGTTCAATATTCAAATTCATGCGCTTGATTTCTTTACGAACTTTGACGCAGAACGGGCAAGTTTTGAATTGATACAGCGCCAGCTCCTGGCACGCTTCGTCTACTTTCTGTTGCTCCTGGGCGCTACGCTGCACTGGTTTGCCACCTCCGATTTGCTCGTTGAGCAGTACAAACGGGGTCAGAATAAGCCGCAAAGTGCGGAAAAAATAACGAATAACAATTCTCATGGAATAAGCCTTGGCGGTCAGTATTAAAAAATAACCCGTAATTATTTACGATCAATTCGCAACTAAAGATCGACAGGGTATCAGATTTTTTGCGCTTCGCGCAGAATCCTGTGACCATTCCGAAAATGACAAAGCAGGGTGATATGGGCATGAACAGCCGCTGGCGGGTAGGCATCGATCTTGGTGGAACAAAAACCGAAGTCATCTTGTTAGACGGCGCCAACGAAACCCAATTTCGCGCCCGCATCTCAAGCCCTCAGGGAGACTACGAAGCCACCCTGAATGCTATCAAAGAACTGGTCGAAGCCGCTGAATTACGGGCCGGCGAAGACGCACTGCCCGTAGGTGTGGGCATTCCCGGCTCCGTGTCGGGCCTGACAGGTTTGGTCAAAAACGCCAATTCCACCTGGCTTAACGGCCAGCCCATGGCCGCTGATTTAACCCACCTGCTGCAACGCCCGGTCTGCCTGACGAATGACGCCAACTGCCTGGCCTTGTCTGAAGCCAGCGACGGCGCAGGGCAGGGCTACAAAGTGGTGTTCGCGGCCATTCTGGGTACCGGCTGCGGCGCTGGCATCACCGTTAACGGCCAGCTGCTCACAGGCCCAAACGGCCTTGCGGGCGAATGGGGCCACAACCCACTGCCATGGACACCACAAACAGAACTAAACCAGCGCCCGTGCTTCTGTGGCCGCTTTGGCTGCAACGAAACCTTCTTGTCTGGCACCGGGCTGGCCCTAACCCATCGTTTGCTGTGGGAAGAGCCGTTGGATGCCCGAAACATCGTTGAGCGTTTTCAAAACGATCCCCGCGCTGCCCGCTCACTCGACGATTACGCAGATCACTTGGCCCGCGGCCTGGCGGCCGTCATCAACTTGCTTGACCCAGACGTCATCGTACTGGGCGGCGGCATGTCAAATGTACCGACCCTTTACGACGAGTTGGCAACGCGTTTGCCGACGTACGTTCTCGGAAGTGAGTGCGAAACACCCATAAGACAAGCGATACACGGCGATTCCAGTGGCGTCCGCGGTGCCGCTTGGCTCGCCCAAGACAGGGGACGGATTTAAAATCCGTCCCCGCCCCCTAGCTCCGGCTTTTTCGCAGCGAAGCTCGAAGAGCCGAACTGAGCACGCCCCAGCGGTTTACGATCAATGCCGCAAAGATCAAACCGCAGCCGGCCAGCTGAACTGGCGTCATGATTTCATCAAACCATCTTGCCGCGAACAAAGACACCCAAACCGGTTCGATCACCAGAATAACGGCACCGTGCCTATGCGCAGACAAGCTCTGTGCATAGGTTTGGGCAAGAAAACGCCCTGCAGTGCCCACAATTGCGCTGGCAAGAATCCACCAGATCAGAAGCGGTGGCGGGTTACTGAACGTTGGCTGCCACGATTCTGTCATGAGCGATTCCACCAAAGTCACCAAGCCGACGGTAAGCAGAGCAATAGCCGTCAGTGGAAGAGCGGGAATGCGCTGTTTTTCGATGGCGTTGCCCTGCCGATTGATGGCAATGCGCTGATTCGCGGCGCGGGTGTTCAATGTAAAGTACAGCGCAAAAATAAAAGCCGCCATCGCGAAAAAAATCTGCGCAGGCTCTGGCTGAAAACCGTTTCGAAGTGACAGAAGTGCCAGCCCGGCTACCGCGACGGGAATGGCAAGCCAGGTGCTTGCAGGTTGTGCCTCTTTAAAAAGGAGGCGAGCAAGGATGGGAACGATCACCACGCCCAGGCTGGTGATGAAAGCACCTTCACCCATGCTGGTGCCATGAAACAACCCCATTACCCAGAAGCTCATGGCAACGCCGAATACCAGGCCTACACCCAAACTGCGTTTAACCTGATCCCCACTCAAACGTGCCAGTGACCGGTAAGCGAAAGCCGCCAAAAAGCTACCTGCGATCAAAAATCTCAGCGCCATAAACAACAACGGTGGCATAAGCAAAATAGCTTCTTTAGAAAATATCCAGCTAGTGGCAGCAAGCAGCGTAACACCAACCAGAATCAGGTCAGATTTATGGGCGTTGGTCATGGTGTGGCTCGGCTGTCAAAAGAGAGGGGACAGATTTAAAATCTGTCCCCAGTTTGCGAGTAATGTATAGTTTGCGAAGTAAAAAAGGAAGACGGCTGATGGTGGTGCTCGTCAAAGTGCACTCCGATTTAAGAGTCACCTAAGTAAAACTCACCTCGCCCGCCACCACCTCAGAACAGCACACGCGATTTCGCCCTAAAGCCTTGGCTTGGTACAACGCCTTATCGGCTCGATTAACGGCGTTTTCCACCGATTCCACGGCGGTATTCACTTCCGCAACGCCTATGCTTACGGTAATACGCACGTCCAATCCATCGCCGGCATCAACGGCATGCCTTTCAACGCCCCTGCGAATACGTTCGGCACAACTCCGGGCTTCTGCGTGGTCAGCGCCGGGCAAAAGAATCATAAACTCCTCGCCGCCAAACCGGGCGACCAGATCCCTGTCCCGGCTGTACTGTTGGAAAATGACCGCTATGTCCACCAATACCAGGTCGCCAACATGATGGCCGTATTCATCGTTCACCGCTTTGAAATAATCAATATCAAGTGCAATAACAGATAAAGCTTCCCCGGCGGCTCTCGCCTTTTCAACCATATACTCACCCTCAGACATGAAATGTCGGCGGTTATAAAGTTGAGTGAGCGGGTCGGTAGCCGCCTGCTGTTTGAATTCATTCTGTTTGGAGCGGATATCCTCCAGCATTTTTATCCGGTAGGAGATGATGAACGCCAGTGTTAGTGCTTCCAGCACAATGCCAATCCCGACACCATGGCTGTTTATATAATTCGGTTCGACCAGGCCCTTGTAATACAACACGGCAACCCCGTTGAACACCACAAAGAAAGTGTGGCCAACAAGAAAGAACTTCACCAAAGGGTGTCCCTTACGCAACAACGAGATACCTACCGAAAAGGTCACAACCATTAACAGCGCCGCGAGGCTGGCTGCGGGTTTCATTGCCCCTACAGGATCAAACAGGCCATACACTAGTGTGATGACCAACAAAGCCAGCATGCCCTGCAGCACGCGGTGTTCGGTGCGGTAGAACTCTCGCGTCTCGAAAATCGACATCATGAACAACAACAGAAAAATCGGCATGCTGATAAGCGCCAGATTCAACACGAAAACGGCATCGCCGTAGACATTGAACGCTTTGCCAAGCAGCCCGTAGGAGAGCGCAATCCACGCCAGGCCCGAGATCAGATACAAAGAATAGAAAATGTTCTCGCTTTTGCTGGTGGCAAAGTACAAAAGTGCGTTGTACAAAACCATTGCCAACATCATGCCCACCAACAGCGCGATATCCAGGTGACCACCAACGAGTGCTTGGCGAGATCGCTCATTGTCGTAGATTTCCAATGAAAACCATTGGTGCGAATACACATGGCTGCGAACATAAACAACCACGGTTTCTCCCAAGGGCACCGTGAACGGATAGATCACCGTTCCCTGGTACATCATGGGGTGATCACTGGCATCGTTAAGGTCAACCGATGCCTGGTCAATCAGGTTTTGAGAACGCTCTTGAAAGATATCGACTGAACGCACGTGATAAGCACTGGGCAAGTGCAGAAAAAGAGCCCTTGCTTTCAGGCTCGAATTGCGCAGAGTAAATCGGAACCAGGTCACGGCCGCATTGGTGCCAAGCGAGGTGCTGCTGGTCGTCTCCTGAAAGGTCTGCTCACGAACCTCCTTGTAGCTCAGCGACTGAGAACCGTCAGTGAAATACTCAACTTGAAAATCCGTTAACCGAATCGCTTCCTGGCCGATATCCAGAGTCGGCGACGCCTGAGCAGCAAAACTCGAGATAAACAGCAACAAAAAGCACAAAATCATTCGGTAGGTGGCCATTGAAGGGGTCCTTGCACCTGCAAAACTTGGAGCTTAGCACCTGCGGGGCAATTCCCCACATCAACATGGAAAGAAAAGGGACAGATTTTAAATCTGTCCCTGGTTTTCAATCCCCAACCTTCAGACACAAAAAAAGCCACCAGGCTCGCGCTCTAAGTGGCTTTTATTGAACTAAATAATGGTAGGACCAGGCAGATTTGAACTGCCGACCTCTGCCATGTCAAGGCAGCGCTCTAACCAACTGAGCTATGGTCCTGTTTTGCAACGCAGCGAAATATACTGATTTGGCTGCGATGCGTCAACTCTTTATTGGCTTAGGCTACAAGCCCTTTTTGTAGATGTTTTCATACACATAATTGGTCGCTTCTACAAAGCCGTCTATGCTGCCGCAGTCAAAACGGCGGCCTTTGAATTGGTAGGCCAGTACGCAGCCCGTTTTGGCTTGTTCCAGCAGGGCGTCGGTAATTTGTACTTCACCGTTCTTACCAGGCGGTGTGCGCTCCAGAATGTCAAAAATATCCGGTGTCAGAATATAACGGCCGATGATGGCCATGTTGCTGGGCGCGTCTTCCGGTGCAGGCTTTTCCACCATGTCTGTTACCCGGAACAGGCCGTCTTTCATGCACTCGCCCGCAATCACACCGTACTTGTGGGTTTCGTCGGCGGGCACTTCTTCAATGGCCACAATAGAACAGCGGAATTGGCTGTAAAGTTTGACCATTTGCGCCAACACGCCGTCTTCGCCGTCAGGCCCCACGCAGAAGTCGTCGGCCAGCACCACGGCGAAAGGGTTATCGCCCACCAGGTTGCGCCCGGTTAGAATCGCATGGCCCAGGCCCTTCATTTCGCTTTGGCGGGTAAAGGCGAAGGTATTGTGGTCAATCAAATCGCGGATAGAGGTCAGCAATCCTTCTTTGCCAGAGCCCGCAATCTGGTGTTCCAGCTCATAGCTGATGTCAAAATGATCTTCAATGGCGCGCTTACCCCGACCGGTCACAAACCCGAATTCGTGAATCCCGGCAGCTGCCGCCTCTTCAACGCCGTACTGAACCAACGGCTTGTTAACGATAGGAAGAATTTCTTTGGGCATGGCTTTGGTGGCGGGTAAAAAGCGGGTGCCATAGCCGGCAACGGGAAACAGGCACTTCTTGATCATTTCAGCGTCCTTATGAAAGTCAGTATTGGCAAAGTTTACCGAAGTTGATGCCTAAAATGCAGTGTCCATCAAAGAATTCATCTCACGGCTAGTCTATAGTGTGGCAGTTCAGCACGCTGGCAGATTTGGCGCAATAGGCTGAATGTTAATAAGTTATTTAACATTGTGTAATAACTTGTTGAAAAATCAAATTATTAAAGTTTTCAATTTTGAGGGTTCAGGCTAGTCATAGGAATTCTCATGGCTTATGGTTCCCCTTCAGTTTTTGTTCTGTCTGCCAAAACCTCGGAATTGCTTGTGCTATTGCTTCGTCTTATATTCTCGATTATCGGTTTATTTGCCAGTACCTGCGGACTGGCCCATCCCGCTGCTGCTGCAGGGCTGTGGTCTGCTTTGTCTGTTACCGGTAACAGCACGTTATCGGATGATGAGATGAACGGCTCGCTGGGTGTCAGTGCCGACGGTCTGGTGTTCCGCGAACACTTGCTGGGCGTGGTTTTTGACCGCAACAGCCGAGCCCTTGAAGGCGCCAGTCGCGAATCGCTGTTCGCCAGCTACAGTTTCCCCTTGCAAGGCAATTACTTTGCATTTAGTACACGCAACAATAGTCGTTACAGCGATCAGTTATCAGGCACGTTGCGCGAGCAAGTGCATGTGTTGTCAGACGAAACCGACTTTTCGGCGCGGCGGGCACTTTTTGGCTGGCAGGGGTTGCAATTCGCCAGCGTTCTGCGCCATAGCACCCGCGAAAGTCGGCGCATGCAGCAGGGCGAGTGGGCTGAAACCACCGCTGCACAGGTATCGTCGTTGGGGGTGAGTGGCAAGCGCGAGTTAATACAGCTTTACGGTTGGAATGCCGCAACAATGGTCACTTTCTCCCGCGGGCTGAGTATAAGTAGCCGGCAGGCACCCACCCAGGGTGGCTATCGAGATTCTGATAATTTTTATAAGATGCTGTTGAGTGGCTCCCTCGGCCGCGAACTGAACGACTGGCATCTGGGGTTAAGCGGGCGCTATCAGGCGGCCACCGATCAACTGCCTGCGGCAGAGCAAATCCGCGTTGCCGGCTCGCAGCTGCTGCAGGGTTTCGCTGGCAGCTCGTACACGGCCGCATCCGGTGGCTGGCTGCGAATAGATGCCGATACACCCGGTGTTAATTTTCCTTTTGTCAGTGGCGTTCGCGCCGGGGCGCGGTTGTCGTTACTGCGGGGCTGGGCAGATGTTCACAGCACCCGGTATAATCAGTATCTGAATGCCGACGCCGGCGAACTCTCACTGCAACTCAGAACCCGCTATCTGCGCGCTAGCACGTCAATTGGTCGGATACTGGGCGACTCTCCGCTGCTCCCCGATGCCGGAAATTCGCCAAACTTCCGTTTCTCCCTGACGGTCGATATCTAACGCCTTAATTCCGCTCGGAATTGCTCCGGTTTGGTTAGTGGAGAACCCCTTACATCGTTGTCACATAAAGCGCATCAACACCGTGGTGTTGTATAGTCATAACAAATTGAATTGAACTCAGGGAATACCAGCCATGCTTGCAAGGACATCCCGTGTTGTAAACGGGTGCGTTGTCGTATTTTGTCTAGGCGCCAGCGCTCCGGTTTGGAGTTTTGGTTTTGCCGATGTCACCGAAAAAGCTCAGGCGCTGGCGCAAACACCGTACAAAGCACCCAGCGCGGTTCCTGAATTTTTAACCGCATTGCCTTACGACCGGTACCAGTCAATCCGCTTCAAGACCGAAGTCAATCTTTGGCGCCAGCCGGCCAGTGCGGGCAAAAAGCACTTTGAGGTCATGATGGTGCCCGCCGGCAGCGTATATCAGCACGCGGTTACCTTGAATGAAGTGGATCAAGAGGGCGTAAGGCCGCTGATTTTTAATCGCGATAACTTTACTTACCCGTCCCCCGATCTGGCCAAGCGTATCCCCGCTGATTTGGGTTACGCGGGCTTTCGGCTGACCTGGCCGTTACAAGCATCGTCCGCAATCAAAAATCCTGAGCGCCAGGGCAACCAGTTCCTGGTGTTCGCTGGCGCCAGTTATTTTCGCGGCGTTGGGGCGGATAACGGTTTCGGCCTGTCAGGCCGGGGCCTGGCCATAAACACCGGCTTACCTTCCGGCGAAGAGTTTCCGGCCTTCACTGAGTTTTGGTTAGAACGGCCAGCCGCCAACGCCGCCACCATCACGGTTTATGCCCTGCTAGACAGCCCCAGCGCGACCGGCGCTTACCGCTTTGTGATCACCCCGAACACAGCCACTGGCATTGAAGTCAGTGCCCGTCTGTTTGCCCGCAGCAATATTGACCAGATTGGCTTGGCGCCGCTAACGTCTATGTTTTATTACGGTGAAAACACCCGCCAGCCAGCGGGTGAATGGCGGCCGCAAGTTCACGACTCTGACGGCCTGCTGATACAGGATGAAAAATCCGCAGAAGTGACCGAGTGGGTGTGGCGGCCATTACTAAACCCCACCAGTTTGAGGATGAACTTTTTTCAAGTGACCAACCTGAAAGGGTTCGGGCTGATGCAACGCGATACCCGCTTTGAGGATTTTTCAGACGCAGAAGCCCACTACGAAAAGCGCCCGAGCGCATGGGTCGACAATACCGACGATTGGGGCTCAGGCGAAATTGTGCTGGTGGAAATCCCCACCTCCTCAGAAGCCAACGACAACATCGTGGCCTTTTGGAAACCGCGTCAGAAAATCGAGCAGGGCGCAGAACTGAATTTCCAGTACCGCCTTAGATTCGGCGAACACACCGCCTTCGACGGTGATATTGGCCGCGTTGTGGACACCTGGGTGGGTGCTGGTCGAACCAATGGCGCCAGCCAGGACGAAAATAATCGCAACCTGGAAGGTACCTGGCGGGTGGTCGTCGACTTTGAGGGGAAAACCCTGAACGCCGCCACTGTTCCGGTTATCAGCGAAGTGGGTACCAACGACAGCGCCGAAATACTGGAACACTTTGTAGAGCACCTGCCAGAGCAGGGCATCTGGCGCCTGTCGATGCTGGTTAAGCCTGCACCCAATAAGGACACATCCCTAAGAGCGCGATTATTGGCAGGCCCGAATGCGGTGTCTGAAACCTGGTTGTATCAGCTGCCTGGCTTAGCCCAGGCGAGGGAATAAACGTGCAGCAGCTACCGTGCCAGAAGGCACTGGACCGGGTAATAGCCTACCTTCGCGGCAGTGGAATCAAACCGGGTGTCAATGAATGCCGCACCGCGCTTGAATTGGTTGGCCACGCTTTGCAGCAGGCCCCTGATGGCGATTATCTAAAGCTGGTTATGGAGCTGCTGCCCCAGTATTTCGAGTTGCCACAACCAAAACTGTCGCTTGAAGCCGGGCCAGAGCTACTCAGGGGAAGCATGGGTTATGAGTGACCGGGTCCCCAAGACACTCTGGCGCTGGCGCACAGTAGCCAGAATAAGGCGCAGCTTGCTGGCGCTGCTGGTATTCGGCCAAACCGCGGTGGCCAGCTATTACTTGCTGTGGATCATGCCTTACCACGGCGGCACCTCGCTGGAAATCGGCCTGCTGGTATTATTTGCATTGCTCTACGCCTGGATAGCCGTGGGTTTTTGGACCGCGGTGGTCGGATTTGTGTTGCGGCTGATGGGTGGCGATAAGCACTCCCTGCTGAACCGCTACAGCAGCGATGACCTGGAACACACCCCGCTGGTCAAAACCGCCATTGTGCTGCCCGTGTACCACGAACCGGTGCACTGGACGTTTAGCGGGCTGAAAGCGGTGTATCAGGAGCTGGAGCGCAACGGCCAGATTGAATACTTTGAATTTTTCATATTGTCAGACAGCCGCAACCCGGAAATATGGCTGGAAGAACAGGCAAAATGGCATCAGTTATGTGACGAGCTGGGCGCCCACGGCCGGCTGTTTTACCGCCGCCGCGGCGTTAACCTGAACTATAAAAGTGGCAATGTCGCCGATTTTCTGCGGCGTTGGGGTCGACTTTTCAAATACATGGTGGTGTTAGACGCCGACAGCTTGATGAGCGGGCGTACCATCGTGCGTATGGTTCAGTTGATGGAACGCGAGCCCCAGGTCGGCATACTGCAAACAAACCCCTCCATCATTAACGGCCAGTCGCTGTTTGCCCGCCTGCAACAGTTTGGCAATCGCCTGTATTCTTCGCTGTTTGCGAC
Source organism: Marinobacter sp. M1C (assembly GCF_023314135.1). Classification (NCBI taxonomy): domain Bacteria; kingdom Pseudomonadati; phylum Pseudomonadota; class Gammaproteobacteria; order Pseudomonadales; family Marinobacteraceae; genus Marinobacter; species Marinobacter sp. M1C. The sequence continues at coordinate 2,567,862 of NZ_CP092289.1, read as the reverse complement.
CGGCCTTGCCGCCGTACAAATGGGCCATGCCGCTTTTTGGGGCCACAACGCCATCCTGCGGGTAGAGCCGTTTATGCAGCACTGCGGTTTGCGCAAATTACGCGGTTTTGGTGTGTTTAAAGGGCCGATCATGAGCCACGACTTTGTCGAGGCTGCCTATATCGGCCGCGCCGGTTACGAAGTCTGGCTGGAACCCGGTCTGGGCGAGAGTTTTGAAGAGTCACCCCCCACGCTGGCGGATGAACTGTCACGAGACAACCGCTGGGCCAAAGGCAATCTGCAGCACCTGTGGATTCTGTGTTTCGGCCGTCGCATCAACCTGGCGCACCGTATGGCGTTCCTCAACGGCGTAATGGCTTACGTGGCCTCGCCCCTGTGGCTGGCGTTTCTGGCGTTAACCACGGTGGCCGCCGCGCAGTTAACGTTGTCGCCCATCGAATATTTTCCAGCCGGCCACGAAGGGCTCTTCCCGCTGTGGCCGGAATGGCGGCCAGAGTGGGCGCTTACCCTTGCCCTCAGCACATTGGCGTTGTTGTTCGTGCCAAAATTTCTGGCCATTATCGACGCCATCATTCACGGCTTAGCCAAAGGCTTCGGTGGCCCTTTGCGGCTGTTTTTAAGCGTGTGGGTAGAAATTGTATTCTCGGTATTACTGGCACCCATCCGCATGCTGGCCCACAGCCGGTTCGTCATCGCGTCTTTGTTAAACGTCTCCCTAAGCTGGGCCGGGCAAAACCGCACGGAAGAAACCGGCTGGCGCGAAGCGTTAATAACCCAGGCACCGGGATTAATAATTGGCGGTAGTTGGGCGGTGTTCGCCTGGTGGCTAGATGTCAGCTTTTTCATTTGGTCGCTGCCCGTGGCTGTGCCTTTAATACTGGCGGCGCCCACCTCGGTGCTGCTCAGCCGGGTCAGGGTGGGCCAAGCCATACGCCGCGCCGGGCTGCTACTGATTCCTGAAGAGCTGGCACCGCTGACGTTGCTGAAAAATGCCGCTGAAAATCGCGCCCAGCCGGCCAGCCCCTGGAGCCTTGGCCACTTTGAACAGGCCGTTCTGGTGCCGCTGGTTCACCAGCAACAACTGGCGCTGGCCAGGCCGGACCGCCATTCCAGGCGCGCCAAAAGGCTCAACGGCCTGGTGGACCAATGCATTCATACCGGCCCGACGGCATTGAATAAAAAACAAATCAGCGAATTGTGCGAAGACAGAGTGGCCCTGGCCGAGCTTCATCGCCGTGCCTGGATTGCGCCAACGGACAGTTATTGGGGCCAGGCGATCGCCCGTCTTTAACAACTGGCCCGTCTTTAACAATTAGATAGTGACGAATAACGGACTCAACGAACAACTGACTATCGACCAACAACAGAACATCGACAACCTACCACTCCGACTTGAGAGGTTTAATAATGCACCGTCGCTCTCTTCTAAAAGCCGTATCTGCCGCTACTGTTCTGGGCCTTTTACCCATGCCGGCCTGGCTGCAGGCGAGTGAGGTGGCTCGCAGCACAAAATACAGTGGGCCTTTTGATTACGCCTGGCTCAAAGGTCACGCTCGTCATCTGGCCAGCAAAGCCTACCAGCCACAAACCAGCGGCATTCCCGCAAGCCTGAGCAACCTAAGCTGGGATGATTATCAGTCCATCCGCTTCAAGCCCCAGGATGCGCTTTGGCGCAGCGACGATCTGTTGTTTCAGGTGCAGCTTTTCCATCTTGGCTTGTACTTCAAAAAGCCAGTGCAAATATTCGAAGTGGATGGCGGTATCGCCCGGGTTCTGGAATATCGTCAGAGCAACTTCGACTACAGCGGCGAAGAGGCGCTGGGTAATCTGGAACCGAATCTTGGTTACGCAGGCTTTCGCCTGCATTTTTACACCAACTTTCAGTTAGATCTGGCGTCTTTCCTGGGCGCCAGTTACTTTCGTGCAGTGGGCGAATCCATGCAGTACGGTTTGTCTACCCGCGGTTTGGCCATAGACACGGGCATGAGTAGGGAAGAAGAGTTCCCCGATTTCACCACCTTCTGGCTCGAGAAACCGGCCCCCGGTCAGGACTTCGTCACCGTTTGGGCCTTACTGGATTCTCCCAGCGTGACCGGCGCCTATGCTTTCCGGATTCAGCCCGGGCAAAATACGGTGATGGATGTAGATGTAGCGCTCTACCCACGCAAAGCCATCGAGCGGGTGGGCATTGCGCCGCTAACCAGCATGTATCAGGTGGGCGAAAACGATCGCCGTATGGCCTACGACTGGCGTCCGGAAATTCACGATTCAGATGGCCTGGCGATTCAAAATGGCAACAACGAATGGCTGTGGCGGCCGTTGATGAATCCCCGCAACGTTCATGTCAGCAGTTTTGTTGACAATAATCTGAAAGGTTTTGGCCTTTTGCAACGCGACCGTAACTTTGAGCACTACCAAGACGACGGCGTGTTTTACAACCGCCGGCCCAGCGCCTGGATCGCGCCAAAAGGCGATTGGGGTCCAGGGCAGGTAATGCTCACTGAAATCCCCACGGGAAACGAAACATTCGACAATATCGTGGCGTTTTGGAACCCGCAAAAGCCGTTGGCTGTTGGCAAAGAACACCTGTTTTCCTACACGTTGACCTGGGGTGAACAGCCACCGGTGCAGCCCGACAAGTTGGCGCAAGTGCAAGCCACCCGCACCGGACTTGGCGGCGTTATAGGGAAGCCTCGGGACATATTTTCCTGGCGTTTTGCGATCGACTTCGGTGGCGGTGGTTTGAGTATGTTGGGGGCCAATGCCGAGCTGGAAGCTGCCATCAAAACCAGCAGTGGCAAGGTAGAATTAGTGTCTGTGCGCCCTCTGGACTCGATTAAGGGCTACCGCGCAATGTTTGATTTGGTGCCCGGTGAATCGGGCGGTTCCGTCGACATTCGTTTGCAGTTGATGCTCAGCGGGCAACCGGTCTCTGAAGTGTGGCTTTACCAGTACACGCCGCCGCCGGTGGACGAACAAGCTCGGTTTTTAGAATTGTAAAGCGTCAGAGATGGCGTCTTATACTGAAGGATTGTTGACAATTCGTGTGAGGGCGCGTAATTTCGCAACATCACTCACAGGATTGTTAACAAAGTATGTTGGAACTTGTCCCGCAAGCCTATACCCGCGCTGATGAAGCCTTCGATTGTCTGCAAACGGCGATTGTGAAAGGCGACCTGACTCCGGGCGAAAAAATTGGTGAAGTTGAGCTCTGCTCCCGCTTTCATTTAACCCGCGGGCCGCTGCGTGAAGCCTTGGGTCGCCTTGAATCCCGTGGCTTGCTGGTACGCCGCCCCCACGCCGGGGTGAAAGTCGTCTCCGTAAGCGCAGACGAATTACTAGAGCTCTATCGCATACGCGAACTTATGGAAGGCCTGGCCGCGCGGCAGGCCGCGGAACGCATGACAGACGCCGAAATTGCCGCCTTGCGCGCCACCCTCGATACCCACGAAACCATGATCAAACAAGCCCAGGGCCAGGCTTACTACCAGGCCGAGGGCGACTACGATTTTCATCACCGCATCGCTACTGGCAGTCGCAACACCAAGTTGACTCAAATGCTGCTGGGCGACCTGTACTACATGGTGCGCATGTACCGCTACCGTTTAAGCACCTCGGCCGGGCGCCCGCACATGGCGTTGGGCGAGCATCGCAACATTGTCGATGCCATTGCCAACCGAGATGGCGAACTGGCGGAATTTCTGATGAAACGCCATATTCACGCAGCACGAAAAAACATTGAACAAAAAATCCGCGACGGCGAACTGACTATCTAAGTAATCAGTAAACCACCGTTATCTTTATTCAAAGGAGGCAACACCATGTCCAGCAAACTTTCCCCGGGCGCCCGTTTTCGTAAAGCCCTGAACGACAACAAGCCCCTACAGATTGTTGGCACCATCAACGCCTACGCGGCCATGATGGCCGCGCGGGTAGGGCACCAGGCTATTTACCTGTCTGGCGGCGGCGTTGCAAACGCCTCCTACGGCCTGCCAGACCTGGGCATGACCAGCCTGAATGACGTAGTAGAAGACGTGCGCCGCATCACCGCCGCCACGGATATTCCGCTGCTGGTAGACATAGACACCGGCTGGGGCGGCGCATTCAACATTGGCCGTACCATTCAGCAAATGGAAAAAGCCGGTGCGGCTGCTGTTCACCTTGAAGACCAAGTCGCCCAGAAGCGTTGCGGTCATCGCCCGAACAAAGAAATTGTTTCCAAAGAAGAAATGGTAGACCGCATCAAAGCGGCCGTTGACGCCCGCGCCGACAAAGACTTCTTCATCATGGCCCGTACCGATTCGTTCCAGAAAGAAGGCCTGGACGCCGCTATTGATCGCGCCAAAGCTTATATAGAAGCCGGCGCCGACGGCATCTTCGCTGAAGCCGTGAACGAGCTGGAACACTACAAAGCCTTCTCTGCAGCCCTGGGCGATGTGCCGCTACTGGCCAACATCACCGAATTTGGCGCTACGCCCCTGTACAACCGTAAAGAGCTGGGTGATGCCGGTGCCAGCATGGTGCTTTACCCGCTGAGCGCCTTCCGCGCCATGAACAAAGCCGCCGTAACGGTTTACCAGAACATTCTGGAGAAGGGCGACCAGAAAGACGTAATCGACCTCATGCAAACCCGCATGGAACTATACGACTACCTGAACTACCACGATTTCGAACAGAAGCTTGACCAGCTTTTCCAGCAGTCCAAAGGCTGATATGGGAACGTTATAGGGGACAGACCTAAGGTCTGTCCCCGGCACTAAACAACTAAGCAGGGGACGGATTTAGAATCCGTCCCCGACCTAAATAGGGGGCAGACCTAAGGTCTGCCCCCGGTCTAACAATAGGGGACAGATTTCAAATCTGTCCCCGGTTTTGAGGGAGAAAACACCCATGGCTGAAGCAAAAAAATTAAGTGGCGCAGGTCTGCGTGGACAAGTCGCCGGTCAAACCGCTCTGTGCACCGTTGGCTTAACCGGAACCGGCCTGACCTATTGCGGCTACGACATTAGCGACCTGGCAGACAACGCCCAGTTCGAAGAAGTGGCCTACCTGCTACTGCAAGGCAAACTGCCTAACCAGCAGGAACTGGACGCCTACAAAACCAAGCTAAAAAGCCTGCGTAGCCTGCCAGAGGCACTGAAAACCGTGCTGGAAAATATCCCTAAAGACGCCCACCCGATGGACGTGATGCGTACCGGTTGCTCCATGCTGGGCAACCTGGAAACCGAGCAAAACTTCAGCGAGCAAGACGACAAAATTGACCGCCTGCTGGCAGTGTTCCCGAGTATCATCAACTACTGGTACAGCTTTGCCCACAAAGGCGTGCGCATCGACACCATAGGCACCTGCGATTCCATCGGCGGCCACTTCCTAGAACTGCTGCACGGCAAAAAGCCGAGCGAGCTGCACGAACGGGTGATGAACGTTTCCCTGATTCTGTACGCCGAGCACGAATTCAACGCGTCTACCTTCGCTGCCCGCGTATGTGCCTCTACCTTGTCTGACATCCACAGCTGCGTAACCGGCGCTATCGGCACCCTGCGTGGCCCGCTGCACGGCGGTGCCAACGAAGCAGCAATGGAACTGATCCAAAAATTCAAGACCCCGGAAGAAGCCGAAGAAGGGCTGATGGGCATGCTGCAGCGCAAAGAAAAAATCATGGGCTTCGGCCACGCGGTTTACAGCGATTCCGACCCGCGCAACATCATCATCAAAAAGTGGTCTGAAAAACTGTCGAAAGAAGAGAACGATACCGTGCTTTACCCGGTGTCCGTACGCTGTGAAGAAGTCATGTGGCGCGAGAAGAAACTGTTCTGCAACGCCGACTTCTTCCACGCCTCTACTTACCACTTCATGGGCATCCCCACCGAACTGTTTACCCCAATCTTCGTGATGTCACGGGTATCCGGCTGGACTGCGCACGTTAAAGAACAACGCGCCAACAACCGCATCATCCGTCCAAGCGCCGAATACACCGGCCCGGATCACGCCGAATGGCTACCGATCGAAAAGCGCTAATGAGAGAGCCCAAAATATGAACACCCATTACCGCAAAAACCTACCAGGCACCAGCCTGGACTATTTCGACACCCGCCAGGCAATCGAAGACATACAGCCTGGCGCCTACGCCAAACTGCCGTACACGTCCCGCGTTTTAGCCGAGCAACTGATTCGCCGCGGCGAACCCGACATGCTCACCGAATCGCTAAAGCAGTTTATCGAACGCAAGCAAGACCTGGATTTCCCCTGGTACCCGGCCCGCGTGGTCACCCACGACATTCTGGGCACCACCGCTCTGGTCGACTTGGCAGGCCTGCGCGATGCCATCGCTAAAAAAGGCGGTGAGCCGTCAAAAGTGAACCCGGTCGTACCCACACAGCTGATTGTGGACCATTCCCTGGCGGTAGAAGCCGCGGGTTTTGACCCAGACGCGTTCGAAAAAAACCGCAGCATTGAAGATCGCCGTAACGACGACCGTTTCCATTTTATCGAGTGGACCAAAACGGCCTTCAAAAACGTCGACGTGATCCCCGCCGGCAACGGCATCATGCACCAGATCAACCTGGAGAAAATGTCTCCGGTGATTCAGTCCCGTGACGGCGTCGCCTTCCCGGACACCTGCGTCGGCACCGACAGCCACACCCCGCACATCGACTGCCTGGGCGTTATCGCCATTGGCGTTGGTGGCCTGGAAGCAGAAACCGTCATGCTCGGCCGCCCGTCCATGATGCGCCTGCCAGACATCATTGGTGTGAAGCTCACGGGCAAACGCCAGCCGGGCATTACCGCGACCGACATAGTACTCGCCATTACCGAGTTCCTGCGTAAAGAGCGCGTTGTATCCGCCTACCTGGAATTCTTTGGCGAAGGCGCAGAAAGCCTGACCATCGGCGACCGTGCCACCATTTCCAACATGACCCCGGAATTCGGTGCGTCTGCCGGCATGTTCTACATCGACCAGCAGACCATCGACTACCTGAAGCTGACCGGTCGTGAGCCCCAGCAGATTGCCCTGGTAGAAACCTACGCCAAACACACCGGCCTTTGGGCAGATTCGCTGAAAGACGCGTTCTACGAGCGAGTACTGGAATTTGATCTGTCCACCGTTGTGCGCAACGTGGCTGGCCCGTCTAACCCCCATCGCCGTGTAGCCACCAGCGATCTGCACGCTCAAGGCATTGCCGGCAATCTGGAAAGTGCGCTGGCGGAAGAAGCCGAAGGCAAAATGCCAGACGGCGCGGTGATCATCGCCGCCATTACCTCCTGCACCAACACCTCGAACCCCCGCAACGTGGTTGCCGCAGGCCTGATTGCGAAAAAAGCCAACGAGCTGGGCCTGGTGCGCAAGCCCTGGGTGAAATCGTCTTTTGCACCGGGCTCCAAAGTCGCCCGCCTGTACCTGGAAGAAGCCGGCCTGCTGAAAGAAATGGAAAAGCTGGGCTTTGGTATCGTGGGCTACGCCTGCACCACCTGTAACGGCATGTCTGGCGCTCTGGACCCGGTCATCCAGCAGGAAATCATTGAGCGCGATTTGTACGCCACGGCGGTACTGTCGGGCAACCGTAACTTCGACGGCCGAATTCACCCCTACGCCAAACAGGCGTTCCTGGCATCGCCGCCCTTAGTCGTAGCCTACGCCATCGCCGGTACCGTGCGTTTTGACATCGAAAAAGACGTACTCGCCAAAGACAAAGACGGCAACCCGATTACCCTGAAAGACATCTGGCCAAGCGATGAAGAAATCGACGCCATCGTAAAATCCAGCGTCAAGCCCGAGCAGTTCAAACAGGTGTACATCCCGATGTTTGACTTGGGCGCGTTCGAAGAAGCCGAAAGCCCGCTGTACGACTGGCGTCCGGCCAGCACCTACATTCGTCGCCCGCCCTACTGGGAAGGTGCGCTGGCGGCCGAGCGCACCATGAAGGGCATGCGCCCGCTGGCGATTCTGCCGGATAACATCACCACCGATCACCTGTCGCCGTCCAACGCCATCATGATGGACAGCGCTGCCGGCGAATACCTGCACAAAATGGGCCTGCCAGAGGAAGATTTTAACTCCTACGCTACCCATCGCGGCGACCACCTGACCGCCCAGCGTGCCACCTTTGCCAACCCGAAACTGATGAACGAAATGGTTCGGGACGACAAGGGCGAGATTATTCAGGGCTCTATGGCCCGTGTGGAGCCGGAAGGCAAAAACCTGCGCATGTGGGAAGCCATTGAAACCTACATGGAACGCAAGCAGCCGCTGATTATCGTGGCCGGCGCCGACTATGGCCAGGGTTCCTCCCGTGACTGGGCCGCCAAAGGCGTGCGATTAGCTGGCGTAGAAGCCATCGCCGCCGAAGGCTTTGAGCGCATTCACCGTACCAACCTGGTCGGAATGGGCGTATTGCCACTGGAATTCAAATCGGGCACCACCCGCCTGACTCTGAAGCTAGACGGCACCGAAACCTACGACGTAGAAGGCGATATAAGCCCGCGTTCCACCATGACTCTGGTGATTCACCGTACCAACGGCGAAACCCTGAACGTGCCTGTTACCTGCCGCCTGGATACTGCAGACGAAGTGTCTGTGTACGAAGCTGGCGGTGTGTTGCAGCGCTTCGCTCAGGATTTCCTTGAGGCAGAAGGGGCGGTCGCATGAGCGGTCTTAGGGACGGCCTTATGAAAGCACCACAAGTAAAAATCCCCGCCACTTATATGCGTGGCGGCACCAGCAAAGGCGTGTTCTTCCGCTTGGACGACCTGCCCGAGCGCGCACAAACCCCGGGCCCGGCCCGGGACAACCTGTTGCTGCGGGTAATCGGCAGCCCCGATCCCTATGGCAAACAGACCGACGGCATGGGCGGCGCAACCTCCAGCACCAGTAAAACCGTCATTTTGTGCAAAAGCACCCAGCCAGACCACGATGTGGATTATCTGTTTGGCCAGGTCAGCATAGACAAACCCTTTGTGGACTGGAGCGGCAACTGCGGCAACCTCACCGCAGCAGTCGGCGCCTTTGCCATTAGCAGTGGCTATGTGGAAAAAGATCGCTTACCCGAAAATGGTACAGGAAGTGGAACAGTCACCGTCCGCATCTGGCAGGCCAACATACGCAAAACCATCATCGCCAAAGTACCGGTCACCAACGGCGAAGTGCAGGAAACCGGTGATTTCGAACTGGATGGGGTCACCTTCCCAGCGGCCGAAGTACAAGTAGAATTCATGGACCCGGCCGACGGCGAAGGTGCCATGTTCCCAACAGGCAACTTGGTGGACGACTTGGAAGTGCCAGGCGTCGGAACCTTGAAAGCCACCATGATCAACGCCGGTATTCCCACGGTGTTCATCAATGCCGATGCAGTCGGCTACAACGGCACCGAACTTCAGGATGCCATTAACGGCAACCCCGAAGCGCTGGCCATGTTCGAAACCATTCGCGCTTACGGTGCGGTAAAAATGGGGCTGATTCAGAACATCGAAGAAGCCGCCGCGCGCCAGCACACGCCAAAAGTGGCGTTTGTTGCGACGCCTGCGGACTACAGCGCCTCCAGCGGCAAAGCCATTACCACCGATGATATAGATCTGCTCGTTAGAGCCTTGTCTATGGGCAAGCTGCACCACGCCATGATGGGTACTGCGGCCGTTGCCATCGCGACGGCAGTGGCCATTCCAGGCACCCTGGTAAACCTGGCGGCCGGCGGCGGTGACCGTACCTCAGTCACCTTTGGCCATCCGTCGGGCACCTTGCAAGTGGGCGCAGAAGCCAAAGAAGTAAACGGCCAGTGGACAGCCACCAAGGCGATCATGAGCCGCAACGCGCGAGTGCTGATGGAAGGGTGGGTAAGAATTCCCGAAGATTCGTTCTAACGCTTTATTACAGAACACCGAAAATACCCCCGAATTAAGAACCGATTGCCTTTAAAGCATGGGGAGCTTAACCGGGGGTATTTTTTTGCCTGTAAGTTTTACGGGGTTTGGTTCAACCTTGCTTTTATTGTGTCAGATTATTTTACGCACATCGAAGCTTACTGATCATTTTGAAGTCTCTTAAACATCGAATAGCTAGAAAGTGACATTCAAAAATTGCTACTTTCATGATTAAAGAGCATTAAATGTTCCGCTTAAAAATACATGGTTATTTATGCGATGTATTTAACAGATTAAAACGTCGAAAAGTCTTACACATACCGCCCAATGTCGATGCTTTTTTAATCTTAGGTCTATGAAAGATAATAGTTTTAAATTCGTGGCATGGGCAATGCTAAGTATTATACAACGCTGAGTTGATGACGTGCAGTCTAGCTGACAGCGTCCACAATCATGGAGAGATAGATAATGAAAAACACCTTTAGAAAAACGCTTTTAGCATCTCTTGTTGTGCCTTTTGCATTGGGTGCACAGTCTGTTAGCGCAGGGACGTTGGTTTCCGATTGGGGTTATAATGTCACCAACACGTTCGTCAGTGCCTTTGTCACTGGCGGCGCCGCCCTTCCAGCAACGACAACCGCAAGTGGAAGCTCCCTGTCATGGGGCGTTCCTTCTCCTACTAACGGCAACGGCAACCAGTCCTCTATCACGATCACTAATGCGAGTGCAGGAAGCGGTCTCGTAACTAACAGCACGACGCCCAACGGGGGCTATGTCAACGGCGGAGTGTTCACTCATAACAACAATGTGATCACTGATAACTCGCCTGCACTGACAAAATTCACGCTGTTATCGTCTTTGATGCTGACTCCGTTTGCTCCTGCTAGCGGCCCCACGGCGACTTTGCCAACGGTTGCTTTCGGTAGCTTTTTCCAAGAAACACCTAACCAGGCCTCAAATTGTTCCGGCGATACCGTCGCTTGCGATGATATTTTCACGATTGGTGATCCCAGCCTTTTGGGAGACGACCTCGAGTTGCTGTCGTCCTTCGCCTATGACGGTTTTAACTACACCGTATTTCTTAAGCTGATGGACCTGAGTTTCCTGACCGACGCGCAGTGCTCACTAGCGGCCGGTGAGCCTGCCTCGGGTTGTGTGGGATTTTTGACTACAGAGGGCCTTACTAATGCCTTCGAGAGCGAATTCCGTATCACGGCTACAGAGATCCCTGTACCCGAGCCCGGCACCTTGGCACTGCTGGGCATGGGCCTCGCCGGGCTTGGTATGTCACGCAGGAAAAAAGCAGCAAAGGCATAATATCTGAACAGCTATAATGTTTAGATAACAGTGCTAATAAAAGAAGCCCCCGCTGTGAAGCGGGGGCTTTTTTTATTGAGCTTTTTTCTATGCGGCAAGTAACGGGGAAATTAATAATCGCTCAGGCGTAATGTCACGCAACATCTTTCTCGGCTGCCATACAGTCGGTAGTCGATTGCGCTGGTATGTGTCGCCCATTGTCAGTCACCAGCGACCACACATCGGGGCGGCGCCTCTTTGCGCCTTCAATCATTGACGCAGCTTCGGTGAAAGCAGGTCGACGGCGCCCGTGATACTCTAAAATGGGGCCCACGTGGTCAAATTCCACACCAAATCGCTTTAACATACGCAGCAGTGCTGGCTCCATGGCCGCCGTCCAATGGGTTATGCCATGGTTAACCGACATCTGTAGAATTGCGGCGAAAAGCCCCAGGCTGATGTAGGGCAACGCACGTTTACCATTCTCCCAATCGCGGTAGCTGGCGAAATCACTGATGCCAGAAGCTGAGTTTTCCTCGTTGAAGCGCCGCCGAAACTCTCGGCTGACCGCCATCCGCGAGATTTCTGCAACCTGCTCGCGGCGTGCGCTCGCAAACGCATCCCGTGCATGCTGGTCCATCTGATGTACACAGGAACCCTCCATCGGGAAATAAGCCTGTTCCGGCGAATCTCCCGACATAACAATCCGAACGGCCGCTACGCTGTCGCCGCTTGCTCGGTGCCGAACCAATGCGTGCGCAGATCGTGGGTCGTATGCATCGTGTTCGCGTTTATCGGCAAAGCAATTGGGGTCCTCAAAAGGTCGGTCAATGCAATAAACCTGATACCGAAGTTCGAAGATTTCGTTAATCTCCTCGGGAGACGTTGCCAACTCGACACTGAACACCGAATTGAAAATGGCACCGACGTCTTCGACAGATTGCTGGTTTTTTGTTTTTCGTATTTCATGATGAAGATTAAAGGTTGTATACATTTTTGGGTCCTGATGCTTTCCCGTAAAGGAAGCTGTTGTGACAATAGTCGCCAGAAGAAAAAACGCCGTTTTAACGTATTAAGACGGCGCATTACGGGTGTATCGAGGTTAAAACCCACCAGACCTCGGAACGCCTGGTACTGGCACATATCGCCCGGGTGCGAGGGTGAAATTGGGATATAGTGAACCATTCGGCCGTTGCAGATTCGTTAGGCATAATAGTCACAGGCGTTTCCATGGTTTTTCGATGATGATCATAAATGCGTCGATAAATTTTAATGTTGAGTTGTTCATCTATAACGCGACGATTATAGTCGACACAAGGTTGGCGAAACCACGCTATAACATTACAGCTCTAAAAATTTTTTTTTGAATAACAGAGCTGCGAACAGGTAGTTGGGCGCGATCGAAGGAGATATGTAATGACGTTTACATTAAGAAAAAATAATGGAAACTAAGGTCTAGGTATTTCAACGACACAAAACGATTAATTTAAATCAAATGATTGTAGATGGAAGTATTGTAGACAAAAGTATTGAATGTTAAATAAATACATGACAATTTTAGCGGTATGTATCAGTGCGCGCGTTATTTTAAAGCCAATCAAATACTCAGGAGAACCACCATGTCTGCCACATTCGATCTCAATGAACGCCCGGATTACGACGACATCTTGCAAACCATCGCCGACTACGTCCTCAACTACCAAATTAAAAGTGACGAGGCGTGGACAACCGCCCGCCACTGCTTAATGGACACCCTTGGCTGCGGCCTGCTAGCCCTAAGATTCCCGGAATGCACCAAACACTTGGGCCCGTTGGTAGAAGGCACCATTGTACCCAACGGCGCGCGGGTGCCAGGCACATCATTCCGTATGGACCCGGTCAAAGCCGCGTGGGATATTGGCTGCATTATTCGCTGGCTGGATTACAACGACACCTGGCTGGCAGCAGAATGGGGCCACCCGTCGGATAACCTGGGCGGCATACTCGCAGTAGCGGACCACCTGTCACAAAAGCGCGTGGCCGAAGGCAAATTCCCCATCGCCATGAAAGCCGTGCTGGAAGCCATGATCATGGCCCACGAAATCCAGGGCGTGCTGGCACTCGAAAACTCGTTCAATAGGGTAGGGCTAGACCACGTTCTGCTGGTAAAAGTCGCGTCTACCGCCGTCGTAGCCCGCCTGATGGGCGCCAACCGCGACCAGTTGCTGTCAGCGTTGTCACACGCCTGGGTAGACGGCCAATCCCTGCGCACCTACCGCCACGCCCCCAACGCCGGTTCCCGTAAATCCTGGGCCGCTGGCGACGCAACCTCCAGAGCCGTTCGCTTGGCCGATATCGCCATGCGCGGCGAAATGGGCATACCTGGCGCGCTTACAGCTCCCCAGTGGGGCTTTAACGACGTGCTGTTCAGCAAAACCAACAAAGACCAAAAAATCAAACCTGCGGACAAGTGTCAGCTTTCTTTACCACAGGCATTTGGTTCCTACGTGATGGAAAACATTTTGTTCAAAGTGTCTTTCCCTGCAGAATTCCACGCCCAAACCGCCGCGGAAGCTTCAGTTACACTTCACCCACAAGTTAAAGACCGCCTGCAAGATATTGATAAAATAGTACTGACCACCCACGAATCCGCCGTTCGTATTATTTCAAAAGTAGGCAGCCTGGCCAACGCCGCAGACCGCGACCACTGTCTGCAATATATGACAGCCGTGCCGCTGATATTTGGCGACCTCATAGCCGAGCACTACGAAGACAGCTTTCACAGCGCCCATCCAATGATTGATGAGCTGCGAAGCAAAATGGAAGTGGTCGAAAACGAGGACTACTCAATGGATTATCTGGACCCAAACAAGCGCTCCATTGCGAACGCAGTGCAGATTTTCTTCAAAGACGGTTCAAGCACAGAAAATGTGGTCGTCGAGTATCCAATAGGCCACCGCCGCCGTCGCGAAGCCGCGATTCCGCTGCTTAAACAGAAGTTCCAGCAGAACCTCGCAACCCGCTTCCCCGCAGGCCAATGCCAGCGAATCTCCCAGGCGTTACAAAGCCAAGCGGAGCTGGAATGCATGACTGTTCATGAATTCACCTCGCTGTTTGTGATTTGAGCAAAATGTGACGACCTCTAATCAGCAACCGTAGAAAGCAAAAAACCCGGCACAGGGCCGGGGTTTTTAAAGGCTCGCCAGTCAGGGAACGACCGGTGAAACTTACCTTTTATGCTATCAACTTACGCGGCGGTCTTACGACGGCGCGCAGCAGTCAAACCAAACAGACCAAGGCCAAGAAGCGCCAGAGTGCCAGGCTCTGGAACCGCGGCGGTCACTTTCACATCATCCAGGAAATTACCAACGGTGCCAGTCAACGGAGTCACAGAGGCGAACGTGATTGTCGTAGTTGCTTGCTGGGCTACGAATGAATTGGAGAATATGCTCCAGCCATCAGTCGTGTGGTCGGTTAGCAGCCAGGCAATACTTCCGACAAAGAAGGAAAACGCTTCGTCGTTGTTATTGCGGGCCTGATAAGCAAAGTTAATGTCGTAGGATTGGCCTGCGACGGTGTTGATATCCTGGTAAATACTGAAAGCAGTGCCTGTGCCAGGGTCGGCGTTTAGCTCGGCAAATTGGTTGCCTTCTTTCGCGGTTACGCCGTTATAGTTGTTCCAAATTTCGAATCCGTTGTTATCGGCGTTCCATCCATCGATAGCAGTGAACGATTTCCAGCTGTTCACAGCTACGGAGTCGTTTTCGAAGCTGCCATTCTGAATCAGGTTTACAGCGACAGGGGCTGCAATGGCAGGGGCTGCAATGGCAAGAGAAACACCCAAGGCGCTTATAGCTGCGATACGGTTGAATATAGACATAAGGTTTTCCTTAACTGAATTGTTTTCTAAGATACTTTAAGGAAAGCAAGTTTGGTGCCAGAAATATTTCCGACTTTTATTTCAGTGAGTTGAAAGTTTAAGTCCGCGGCTGTGCAGAGGCATATGTAAAAAATACCGACACTAAAAATCCATAACGTCGAGTTTCGTTCACGTTGTATTACACGCAAGTTGTGGCGAATTGTGTCCAGTAACTCGACAGCCGCAAGCAGCTATTTCTTCCAGAAGGGCGTGAGTGGCTTCACATTGTCAGCGGAACCAACGGATTCTTTTTGTGAGGAGGTCCCTTCCGGTGACATCTTCGCCAAACGCCCATCAATACTCTCCAGGGCGCTGGCAATACGATGGAGGGTTTTGGCCATATCACCAAAGCCTACCGGTGCTTGTGACATGCCTAGAGTCGGCACGGCGTCTGCTTTATGGCTCGCAGCCTCCGGTGCTTTCGCCTTTTGCTCGTCGTCTTCGCCCAGCAAGTCCTTGCGGATATTTTTCAAATCGTGGGGGTCTATAAACGGCCGGTCTTCAGCGTAGGCGCACATCATCATGCCATCGCACAGCTTGTTAATCAGTCGCGGAATGCCACGGCTCAGCTCGTGAATTTCCTGAACGGTGTCTTTATCAAACAGCTTGTTGCCACCGTGGCCAGACACTAGCAGGCGGTAATCAATGTACTCGGCGGTTTCCTTTGGCGTCAGCCCTTCCAGATGGAAAAACAGCTTCACCCGTTGCGACAGCTGGGGAATAGAGGTTACTGCCTTTTTAAGCTCAGGCTGCCCCAGCAAAATTACCCGCATGGATGGACCGCCCATGCTCTCCATACCGGCCAGCATGCGCACGTCTTCCAGGTTTTCCCGGGTCAGGTTTTGGGCTTCGTCGATGGTCAGCACCACCGGAGTGCCTTCGGCAGCCATCTTCTCCAGATATTCCGTAATCTGGAACAGCATGCCAACCTTGCTGTCATCTTCGGCCTTCAATCCCGCCTTGCGTAGAATCAGGCTGAACAGGTCTTTCGATTCCAGGTTGGTGTAGGCCACGTTCAACAGCTTCAAATCCCCATCCATATTGCGGATGGTTTTCTTCAGCAGGGTGGTTTTACCAGAGCCAATTTCGCCGCTGATCACTACAAAACCTTCTGAACTCCAAATGGCCGACGACATGTACACATAAGCCCGCGAATGC
Source organism: Marinobacter sp. M1C (assembly GCF_023314135.1). NCBI lineage: Bacteria > Pseudomonadati > Pseudomonadota > Gammaproteobacteria > Pseudomonadales > Marinobacteraceae > Marinobacter > Marinobacter sp. M1C. The sequence continues at coordinate 2,551,655 of NZ_CP092289.1, read as the reverse complement.
TGCTGGCTCATATAAATAAAGTCGTCTTCCGGCGTAATCCGGAAAGGGTGTCTGTGTAGGCCGAAAAATTCTAGATACATGAGTAATCCCTGTCAGTTTCAGGCCAGTCCGACCATCTGTTGCGTGGTCAGTCGCGTGTCCGACTGAGAGCTCTCGGGCCTATACGCATCGTAGCTTTGCGACACTGTACCAAAGCGGAAGTCTTGCATCAGCCTTTCCAAGCGGTGTTCGCACTTATCCAGATTGGTGTAATGGCGGAAGCGGGAAAACCAGCTGGCGTTGTTGTAGCGCGGTTGGTCTGGGTCTATCTCCCAGGGGTGCAAGTAAAACATTTGCGGCCGGCTGCCACCGCCAGAGGCGTTATTGAACAGATAGCGGAAAACAGGGTAGGGGAACTGGCGGAAATAGCCCCCGCCCGCAGCGGGTATAGATAGCCCGCCGATTTTAGCTGTGGTCAGCGGGAATTCCCGCAACAAATGGCCTTTTTCGGTTTCAATGGTGTAGGGCGCACGGGGCGAACCCGGAATGCCGTAATTGTCATGGCGCACCGGGAAAATACTCGAATCCCAAGTAAATCCGCATTCCGCCAAAATATCCAGCGCCCAGAGCGATTTGTGGGTAATCGAGTAGCTGGCAGCGCGGTAACCGCTCACCTCAGCCCCAATAATGTCTTCCAACAAAGCTTTTGATCGCACAGTTTCCTCGCGGAACACGTCCGGAGTCTGGCTGTAAATCAGCTGGTGGCTATAACCATGGGACGCCACTTCGTGACCCCCAGCGGCAATTTTGCGCACTAACTGCGGATACTTCTCGGCCACCCATCCCAGCACAAAAAAGGTGGCCTTCACGTCATTACGTTCGAACAATGCCAACAGGCGCTCGGTGTTTTGCTCTACACGGCTGGGCAGGCTACCCCACTGGTCAGGGCGAATCACCTTTGCCAAAGCGGCCACGTGAAAGTAGTCTTCCACATCAATACTCATGGCGTGTAGCGTTCTCGTACCGTTCTCTCTGTCGCGTAAAGTGTCGCCTGATGCGGCAGCAGGTGCGCTGGATTCACTATTTTGCCTATTTGACATGGGCGCAGGCATCCTTATTGAAAATATTTTGCAATTCTCACCTACTGCAGGTTCAAAAACAATCGCCGTACCCGTAATATCTTTGCCTCAGTTATAAAGCATTAAATGCTCGTCATAGAAAAATACAAACGGCTTAAAATCGGCCAGATCGCGGTGTCGATTTTTGGGTTACACAGTTGGCAGACGGCAAGGAAGTTTGGTGTGTCCTATATTCGTTTTCGAAAACAGTTTCTACACGTTCCGTACTTGCTGCTGGGCGTATTGGAATTCTGCCTGCTGTATTTTGTGTACCTGGTGCTCGCGTACGGCGTTCATCCGGCCATTTCTTTACCGCCTGAATTGGCGTCTGGCACCTTGGCCGCAATGGTTTTCTCGCTTATGCTCAGCGCGGGTACTCTGTCTATGGGCGGCTATTCGTCCCTTGCCAATGAAAACGTCACGTCCCTGTTTTTCCGAACTCTGGTGGCCTACTGCTTCGTAGGCGGGCTGGGGCTCACCATTATCTATCTATTTGTGCCAGCGCTAGACCCGGGCAGCTCCGCGCTGTTTTACGCCGTCGCTCTTTCCTCATTAATCGTCATTCTGTGCCGGCTGGTTTTTTTAAGGGTAGTGGATTCAGAGCAATTGGTACGCCGGGTAGTGGTGTTCGGCGCAGGCCCGTTCGCCGCTAACCTAATGCAAGAGTACGATCAGAACATGCGCGCCATGGGCGTTCGCATTATCGGCTGCATCGCAGACAACCTTGACCAAGCCGCAGTAAAAAAAGACCATTTATTACCCACTCCTGTGGATTTTTACGAGTTTTGCCGCCACAAAAAAGTGTCTGAAATTGTGATCGCGCCGCAAGAACGGCGCCAGGCCGAGGGCGGATGGTTGCCAATAACCGGGTTGGTGGAGTGCAAACTGCGAGGCATAAGCGTGACCCACGGCGTAGATTTTTATGAGCGCGAACTTAAAAAAGCCAAGCTTGATATGGTGCACCCCTCGTGGATCCTGTTTTCAGACGGATTCAGCGCATCTCGCAGCCGCGATCTTACAAAGCGCCTGCTAGACTTAGCGCTCAGTCTTTCGTTGCTGACCATCATGTCGCCTTTTATTATACTAACCGCTATTGCAGTATTCCTAGAGACTGGCCGCCCGGTGCTTTATAGTCAGCAAAGAATCGGCCTGCTGGGCAAAGAATTTCGAATCTATAAATTCCGCAGCATGCGCCATGATGCGGAAAAAGACGGCAAGGCTCGCTGGGCCTCGGCGAATGACAATCGCATCACACGAGTTGGCGGGTTCATACGCAACACCCGGTTGGATGAGCTGCCGCAGATTTATAACGTGATCAAAGGCGAAATGAGTTTTGTCGGGCCACGCCCGGAACGGCCGGAATTTGTCTCTGAATTAAAAGAGAAAATTCCACTTTACGACACAAGACATTACGTAAAACCTGGCTTAATGGGCTGGGCCCAACTTAAATACCCTTACGGCGCCTCGGTAGAAGACGCCAAAGGCAAACTGGAATACGACCTTTACTACTCGAAAAATCACAGCCTGCTGATGGACATACTCATCATGATTCAAACAGTGGAAGTGGTGCTTCTAGGCAAAGGCGTGCGATAGCAGCAACGATAAAAAACAGGGATCTGGGGAAAATTATGGGCAGGTTTAAAGCGATTGCAGCAGTATGTACGGCATTGTTCACAGTAGTGTTGGCGGGTTGCTCCGGCTTGCCGTCTTCAGCACAAATGCCTCCGTCTTCCGAAACGGAAACCGAAGCCTATGAAATCGGCGTTGGCGACACAATAGCAGTACACGTGTGGCGTAACCCGGAACTGAACCAGACCATCGTAGTGCGCCCGGACGGATTTATCTCCATGCCCCTGATGGGCGACGTGAAAGCAGAAGGCAAGCGCCCCGAAGAACTGGCCAGTGAAGTAGACACTGCTTTGAGTGAGTTCATTCGCACTCCCGAAGTGACGGTAATGGTCACATCTCCGGCCAGTAAAGAATTCCGCAACCGCCTTCGCATAACCGGCCAGGTAGCGGCTCCGCAGTCTGTCGCCTTCCAGCCAGGCATGACCGTGCTGGACCTGGTACTCATCGCCGGTGGCGTCACTGACTTTGCTGCAGACGGCCGCGCAGTTTTGCACCGCCAGGTTGACGGCGAATATAAAAGCTACGGCCTGGATCTGAGTGCCATTTTGACCGAAGGCGACATGCAGACCAACCACACACTGCAGCCAGGTGACGTTATCAGCGTGCCCCGCAAACAGTTGTTCCGAGGCGAGCTCTGATGGATCTACAGTTCATCATCGACACCCTGCGCGCGGTAAAGCTTGAGCTTTACCGCTACAGGTTGGCGGCGGCGGTTATCTTTATGTTGGTAACGGCCGGAGTTTTGACAATGGGGTACGTTACACCCAAAAGTTACACCTCCCAGGCGGTGCTGTACGCCGATCAGTCCAACATTTTGCAGCCCTTGCTGCGCGGCCAGGCCGAGATCACACAACTCGACCGAATCAACGAAGCCCGCGAAATGATTCAGAGCCGGTCTTTTCTGGAGCAAATCGCTCTGGACACCGGAATGATCAACGGCGGCGAAGCCGATGCAACGCGTAACGGCATAATCAGTGCACTGCGTGACCAGATTCGGCTGCGGGTATCTAACAGTAGCTTTTTGCAAATGAACTATACCAGCGACGATCCAGACACGTCTTTTAAAGTGCTGAGCGCAGCGCTAAGCCGTTTTGTTGAACGTTCCGTGCGCAAAAGACGCTCTGAAAGCCAGGGCGCGTTCGAATTTATCGACTCTCAGGTGAAAACCTACCAGCGCCAGTTGGAGGAAGCCGAAGAGCGCCTGAAAGAATTCAAAAGCGCCAATCAGGATGGCAGCGAAAATAGCGCCATGGCGCGTATAGAAGGTCTACGACGGGAAATTGAAAACCTGAAACTGGAAATTCAACAAACCGACGCCGAAGTGCGCTTAACCCGCGAACAGCTGTCCCAGGAACAGCCGGTACGCCGCATCACCGTCGACCCCGGAAAATCCGCTGCCGAGCGCCGCCTGTTATCGATGCGAATGGAACTGGATTCGCTAATGCTGCGTTACCACGAGCGCCACCCGGACGTGGTCAGTACCAAAGCACAGATAACGGATTTGCAGCGCCAGGTGTCCGGCCAGAGCGATTCTTCCCGTGAAAACGCGGTCACCGAAGTCATGGAAAACCCGGTCTACGAGAAGCTGAAAATACAGCTCTCTGATAGCACCACTCAGCTGGCCGTGCAAACCAATCGCCTGGCTTCCCTTGAGCGACTCCTCGAAGAGGCCTTTGAACGCTCCCAGCGCGTTGCGGAAAATCAGGCTCAGTTTTCTGAACTGACCCGTGATTACGACGTAACCCGTGGCGTTTACGAAGACATGCTACAGAGCCGGGAACGCGCAAGGCTGTCGATGACCCTGGATGTGCAGGGCGAGGGCGCCAGCTACAAAATTCAGGAGCCAGCCTCTTATCCCACCCGTTGGGATGGCCTTCAGCTTTACCAGGTTGGGTTAGCCGGGCCGTTTTTGGGTAGCACCATGGTGCTCGGCCTGCTGGTGATGTTGGTAATGTTTGACCAGCGCCTGCGCTCGCCGCGAGCCCTGCAGCTGTCATTGCCCGCAGGCCTTCCGGTGCTGACCAGCATTCCCCACTACCGCAGCACTTGGAAAGATCGCCTGTTACGCAAGGATGTCATGGCATTACTGGTTATTCTGGGTGTGTTCATGGCGGTATACCTGGGCGTATTGCTATTCAGCGTAATGGGAATCACCCCGGAACAGTTGATCAATAAAGCCCGCGAGTTAACCGGGTTCGGGGGCAGTTAATGGACGACAACAAGCTCTACAATGCGTTGCTGAAAAATCAGAAAGAACGCCAAGGCCCGTCTCATTCAGAAGGCGAGGCGCGCTCTGAAGACAACTTTCGCAAGGAGCGGCCCTTCGCCGGAGTAGAAGCACCGCGGCGCCAGTTGGGCGCGGTTCAAGGTGCAGACTCAGAGAGCCCGCCCTCCGTCTACGACGCTGCCGTGTCGCTGGAGCTGATCGGCAACCCTAATCCCTGGAGCCGGGAGCAATTGCGGGAAAAGAAAATCATCTATCCCGGCATGCCAGACAAAGAAGTAATGGACGCCTACCGCGAACTGCGCATACAGCTGCGCAGCCGCCACGGCGAGGGCAACTTCGCTGTTATGTTCAGCTCGTTGGGGCATGACAATAGTTCCGTCGCCACCGCCTACAACCTGGCGGCCGCCTTTGCGTTGGACTCTCACACGTCTGCACTGCTGGTAGATTGCGATCCTTACAATCACAGCCTGCAGAACCTGGTGTCAGCAACCCTGGGTGCTGGTGTGACGGATTTCGTCGCTGACCGTTCTTTGGACATAAAAGACATCCTGTACGCCAGTGGCGTAGCCCGTTTAAGCGTCATTCCGGCGGGCAACCAGGCGTCATCGGCGGTAGAGCTGTTTTCAGCCGTGCGCATGCGCGAGCTGATCAGCGAATTAAAAAATCGTTATCCGGACCGCTGTATTGTTATCAACGCCCCGGCGTTCCGCGACAACACCGAAGCGCGCATACTCGAGCGTTTTGCCGACCAAGTGGTCATGGGTGTGCCCTTTGGCGAAGTAACAGGCGACGAAATCGCAGAAGCGGTTAGTCTGTTGGAAACGGACAAATTTGCCGGGTTGGTTTTTCAGGAGTAAGACATGGAACGCAGAGTAGGGAAACAATTTGGCCGCGCATCGGCTGCATTAATAGCAGTATGTGGTTTACCACTGCCTTTAGCGGCACAAGTATCCGATGGTAGCGCCGTAAAAGCCATTTCTGGCTCTGCTTCTGTGTTCACAGCGGCCACCCATACCCGCACCGACCGTGGAAATACCACCGATACCCGCACAGAGCCCAGCGTCGGTGTATCAGGAAGCCTGGGGGGGGCGCTCGCCAGCGGCGCAAACTCGCTGCAGCTGCGATACAGAGGTACCCTCGAAACCCGCCGCGATACGGGAGATGGCGACCAGACTAACCGTAGCTCCATTTTGGGAGCGGCCAGGTATGCCTACTTCGATCCGGCGCAGCCACTGGACTTTAATTTGGGCCACAGCGTTACCTCGGTGCGCAACAACACCGGTTTTGTGGTCAATCCTTCCAGCTATGACACCCGCAATACCTTAAGTGCTGGGGCGGGCTTACGCTTTAATGCGGGCAGCCTCTCTACGTTGCGGCTTTTTAGTCAGGCCGGGCAGAGCTTTGGCGGCGGTAGCCTGAACGATGAAAATTCCATCACCACCGGCGCCGAACTAACCCGAAGGCTAAGCGAGCGCTCCAGTGCCAGCCTTAACGCCAACCGCAGCTGGTCTGATGGGAACAGCGTTAATCAAACAATCGACAGTGCACAGCTGGTATACCAGCGCCAACTGGAAAACGGTTCGTTCAGCATCGGTGGCGGTAAAAGTTGGGCAACCAGCGAGTATTCGGATAATAGCGAAAACAACAGTGACGCACTGACTGGGTTCGCAGACCGCAGCTGGGTGGCTGACCAATACCGCACCTCGGTTCAGTACAACCGAAGGCTGTCCGACAGCGCTACTGACCTGTCGTTGAATTTACCGCCTGAATTTGATTTTTTACCGGAAACCGTTCAACTGCGCGACCTGGTGGTCAGCGACTCTCTATCGGCATCCCACAGCACCGATCTATTGTGCGACGCCTGTACACTCAACCTGGCCGCCGAAGCTGCCTTGCTGAAATCCCAGCTCAGCGGCGACCAAACCCATGAATACCGATCCAGCATCAGCCTGGGTGTGCAGTTAACGGATTTGCAGCGCATCAGCTTTGGCTATAGCTGGCTGGGCGATGCGCAAGACGAAGCCGGTACCATTGTTGACCAAATACACCGGTTTGATACCCGTTGGTCGCGGCAACTGGCAGAAAACACGCAGTTTGCGGTGGCGTTTAGTCAGTCGTACCTGCGTAATGATTTGGGCAGGGATGATCGCGATCAATACGTCATCCGTTTAGAGTTAACCCACGGTTTTGCGTTAACCAGCCGCTAGGCGGCAGATTTTATGACACAGGGATTCAGGGACGCACCTATGTTTTCACAACGCCAAGCCATCAACCTGCCATACGAATTGCCACCACAATTAATTGTAGTGATCGACACCGAAGAAGAATTTGACTGGAGCGCCGAGCCAAACGCCCAGGCAAATCAGGTGTCGGCCATGGCGCATATCGACCGGGTACAGAGTATTTTTAACGAATACGGTATTTGTCCGTGTTACGTCATTGACTACCCGATAGCCAGCCAGCCCCACGGTTACGGCCTGTTAAAACAGTTTGCCGAACAAGGCCAGTGCGAAATCGGCGCCCATTTGCACCCCTGGGTCAATCCGCCGCAAACCGAAGTGGTCAACCGCGCCAACAGTTATCCGGGCAATCTGCCGGCCGATCTGGAACGTCAAAAGCTCAAGATTCTTCAGCAAACCATCGCTGACAACTTTGGCACCACACCCACCACCTACAAAGCCGGGCGTTACGGCTTTGGGCCAAACACCACCGGCATACTTCAGGAACTGGGTTTCAACATTGATTTGTCCGTTTGCCCGCCCTTGGATTCCCGGGCAGACGGCGGCCCGGATTACCGGCGTTTTGATGCCCGCCCGTTCTGGTTTGGCGGCGACAACGGCGAGCGTATCCTGGAAATTCCCTGCAGCGGCGGATTCATAGGCTGGGCCAACGCCCTCGCCATTCCGCTCTACGAATCTGCGCTGGCGCTGAAAAAGTTCAGAGCCCCCGGCATTCTCTCGCGCCTGGGCGCGGTTGACCGGTTAATGCTATCGCCAGAGGGCTTCGCCCCGGCAGAACACATAAAACTTACTCGCTCCCTGTTCAAACAGGGTGTGCGCACCTTCACCTGGAGCTTTCACAGCCCCAGCGTGGTGCCCGGGCACACTTCTTACGTTCAGAGCGAGCCGCAGCTGCGCCTGTTTTTGGACAGTTTTCGACAGTATTTTGATTTTTTCTTTAATGAATTAGGCGGCCAGGCGTCATCGCCTACCCGCATTCGAACGCTTATGGAGAGAATGGCATGAAGGTGCTTGGCATATCACCCCTGGACAAAGACTCAACGGTATCCATCGTTGAAGACGGCAACATCCTGTTTGCCGCCGGCGAAGAACGGTTTACCCGGGTTAAACAGCAATCCGGATTTCCACGCCTGGCCCTGGAAAAAGCCCTTTCCTACACCGGCCTGTCCATGTCGGATTTTGACCAGGTTTGCTACCCGTTTCTGACCGCAGAAAACGAGCAGAAACTGTTTTCCAAAAACCTGGAAGACGAAAAAGAATTCATAAAGTCTTTCGAACCTAAAGACCTGGGCCCGCAAATTAAAGAAGCTCTTGGTCGCGTGCCAGACCGCAGTGAAGCGATTCACGGGCTTACGCACCCCAACGCCATGATGGAAAAGAGCTTTCTATACAACTCTTATTACTCCATGACCGGTGCCACCAAAATGGCATCCAACACCATGGCCTTAAAAGCCTCGCGGCAGTGGGGCGAGAACGCTCAGGAGTCCTTCCAGCACTTGCAGAAAGAACTGACCGATGGCCTGGCGTCAGTAGGCTGGAGCGGCCCCATCAAACGCATGGACCACCACCTGTCCCACGCCGCCAACAGCTTCCTGTGCAGCGGTTTTGACCGTGCCCTGTGCGTTACCCTGGATGGTTACGGCACCGGACTGGCAGGTTCCATCAGCGAAGGCCGCGATGGCAAAATCCATCGTTTGCACGGCCTGCCGTTCCCGAACTCCCTGGGCACCCTGTACGAACACGTTACCTCCAGCCTGGGCTTTAAACCCAGCCGCCACGAAGGCAAAATTGTCGGTTTGGCCTCCTACGGTGATCCGTCCATCTTGGGCGACATTCTGCTGTCACGCATACAGCAGACGCCGGGCGACTTCCGCATTTACGAAGCCAACAATGTGTTTTTCTCCCGTTACCTGGCGTCCAAGTTTCCAAAAATCGACGTGGCCGCGGCTTATCAGTACGTTTTGGAAAAAGTGGCCACCGATTACATCCGCCACTGGGTTCAGAAAACCGGTATCGACACGATTGTGCTGTCCGGTGGCGTTACCGCCAACGTGAAGCTGAACCAGCGCATTTTTGAAATTGAAGGCGTGAACCACATCTTCGTATACCCCAACATGGGCGACGGCGGCTGCGGCACCGGCGCTGCGCTCTACCACAGCTGGCAGGGTGGGGCGAAGCCGTCGATAGAAAACAGTTACATGGGGCCGGATTACTCCGAATCTGAAATGGAAACAGCACTCAAAGCCGAAGGCCTGTCGTATCAGCGCCCGGAACATCTGGCGAAAGAAGTAGCCGAGCTGATTCACAACGGCAACGTAGTGGCCCGTTTTGATGGCCGCATGGAATACGGCCCCCGCGCCTTAGGCAATCGCACCATCATGTATCACGCCCGCGAGCCGGAAGTGAACCAGTGGCTGAACAAACGCCTGGGCCGCACAGAATTCATGCCGTTCGCCCCGGTTACCCTGTACGAGGCCCGCGAGAAGTGCTATCACAACATCAAAGGCGCCGAACACGCCGCCGAGTTCATGACCATCACCTTTGACTGCACCGAGTTCATGAAAGAAAACTGCCCGGCCGCCGTACACGTCGACAACACCGCCAGGCCCCAGCTGATACAGCGCCACGTGAACCCGGGCTACTACGACATTCTGAAAGAATATGAAAAAATCAGTGGCATCCCCAGCCTGATCAACACCAGCTTTAATATGCACGAAGAGCCCATCGTAAGCTCTCCGGAAGACGGCGTTCGTGCATTCCTGCAGGGAGCACTGGATTATTTGGCCATAGGGCCATTCCTGGTGAAACACCCGAATCCGCAGCACTAAACAGGTGCCAGGAAGCAATGCCATGGCAAAGGCCACCTTATCAGTGACATTGCAGCCCGCTTCCGCCTACGCGGGTTTGAAGGCTGACTGGCAAGATCTGGAAAACCGCGCCGAACCCACGGTATTTTTGTCGTGGCAGTGGCTTGGGCATTGGCTGGCCATTTATAAGCCTGCGGCCCTGGTATTAAAAGTGACCGAGGGCGAGCGAATTATTGGTCTGGGCCTGCTGGTTGAAACCAGCGAGCGCCGCCATGGCGTACTAAAAAGCCATTGCCTGCGCTTGCACCAGACTGGGCAGCGCCTGCAAGACCAGATCTGGATTGAATACAACGGTTTTCTGTCTGAAAAAGGTCAGGAAGACCACGTTGCCGCAGCGTCTTTAAAGTATATCTGTGAAGAATTGCCGGAATGGGACGAATTCATTGTCGGCGCCATCGACAGTAAAGACGCCGACCGCTACGCCCAGTTAACCGGCCTGCACAAACACATCCGCTGGGAAGCACCTTGTTTCGGTGTAAATCTGGACGAACTGCGGCGCGGGGGCGTGCATTACCTGGATACCCTGTCACGCAACACCCGTTACCAGATAAGCCGCTGCGAACGCTTATACCAGCAACGGGGGAAGGTGCAGTTGCAGCGGCCAGATTCGGTCGAAGGCGCTTTGGCATTATTTGATCGCATAGGCCCGCGGCACCTGCAGCGTTGGGGAAGTGGCACCGACCAGAGCGGCTTTGCCAACCCGGATTTCTTGCACTTCCATCGTGAACTGATACGCACCCAATGGGCGGATGGCGGTATAGACCTGGTTTCGCTGATGGCCGGCGATCAGGAAATCGCCAGCTTCTATAACCTATTGCACAAAGGCGTTATCTATTTTTACCTGGGCGGCATGGAAACTGAAACCGACAACCGGCTAAAACCCGGTCTTCTGGGCCACACCCTGTGTATTGAAGATTACCGCCACCATGGCTTTCATTATTACGATTTTATGGGTGGCGATGAGCGCTATAAAGCCAACTTGGGCCAGTTGCACCGGCAGCTCACCCAAGTATCACTGCAACGTGGCCGCTTCAAACTGAAACTGGAAGACGCCGCCCGCCGCACCAAACAGCTTTGGCTGAAGGAAGCAGCCCCCAATGAACGCTGAACTGCAGGTACGTGCCTCACGGTTGTCGGCTTTCCCGTTGAAAGACTACAACGATTACATCGCCAGCCAACCAAACGCTACGCCTTACCATTATAGCGGCTGGTTAATAGCGGTTAAAAAAGCCTACGGTCACGCTGCCTGGGTGGTAACCGCCCATCAAAATGGCAAGCTGTGCGGAGCCTTGCCGCTGGTAGAAGTGAAGCGACCTTTTCGGTCAAGTACCTTGGTGTCACTGCCATTCTGTGATCTCGGCGGGCTGCTGGCTGACAGCCGAGACATTGCTGGCGAAATTCGATTCGCTGCTCAGAATCTTGCGGCCAGTCTTGGAGGGGCGGCTCTGGAAATTCGCGAAGGCGGGCCAGAACTGCTGCCGGAAGAATGCATAGACCTTGCCGGCGACACCAAAGTGCGCATGCTCTGTGAATTACCGGCCTGCAGCGAAACCTTGTTCAAAAGCTACAAACCGAAACTGCGCAGCCAGATTCGCAAAGCCGAAAAAAATGGCTTGACCGCAGAAGTACGTCAGGGCGACGACGCCATCGTACGATTTTATGCGGTGTTTTCACGTAACATGCTGCGCCTGGGTTCACCGGTACACAGCCTGAGCTGGTTCAAAGAACTGGGTAGAGCATACGGCGACAAAATGCTGGTAGGCCTGGTGTTTAAAGGTGACGAGCCGGTAGGTGGCGGCATAGTGTTGGTGCAGGGCAAGCAAGCGTGCATTCCTTGGGCGTCTACCCTTGAAGAGCACAACAAACTGGCACCGAACATGCTGTTGTACTGGACCCTGCTGGCCCGAGTGAATGATTTAGGCTGTACCCAATTTGATTTTGGCCGCTCCACATTGGGGGAGGGCACATTCCGCTTTAAAAAGCAGTGGGGCGCGGTGCCTCATCATTTATTCTGGCGCAACGAAAGCCAGACTAACGAATGCGAAAACTCAAACTCAATTTTAAGTTCTAGTTTAAGCAGGACGGTCAGCCGTTTGCGCCCGCTGATCGAGCGCATCTGGCAACGTTTTCCTTTACCCGTTGCCAACTGGATTGGCCCTAAATTACGGCGTTACATCACCTTATGAACGTTATACTGTTTATCACCACTGTCTGTTTGTTGGTGCCGGTCTACGTGTATTTTGGCTACCCGGCTATTTTGTGGCTGCTCACCCGCAATGTTCAGCCAAAGCCAACCCCGGCAACGTTCAGTACTGAAACAAGCAGTACTGAAAAAAACAATATCGAAATAGATAACGCTCCAACCGTAACCCTGGTCATTTCCTGCTATAACGAAGCCGCAGTAATAGAAAAAAAACTCAACAACGCCCTGGCACTGGATTATCCCACAGACAAGCTGAACATCGTTGTAGTATCAGACGGCTCCGATGACAGCACCGACGAAAAGGTAAAAGCCCTTAGCAACCCCCGAATCAAACTCATTCGCCAGGAAGGCCGATTAGGCAAAACCATGGGCATTAACTTGGCCATGGAACAGATACGCAGTCAAATCACCGTGTTCAGCGACGCCAACGCCATGTACGCGCCAGATGCCATCAGCCGGCTGGCGGAAAATTTTGACGATCCCAAGGTCGGCTACGCCGTAGGCGCTGCGCTCTACACAGATGCAAATAGCGGCGCCAGCGCCAATAATGAAAACCTATACTGGCGTTACGAACTGGCCATTAAAGAAATGGAATCAAAACTGCATTCGGTGGTAGGCGGCGACGGCGCGATCTACGCCATTCGTACCGAACTTTGGGAGCCTTTGCAGCAGCAAGACATCAACGATTTTGTCAATCCACTACAAATCGTCGCCAAAGGTTATCGCGGAGTATTTGACCCAAAAGCCCGCTGCTATGAAGAAACGGCTGGCGACTTCGGCCGTGAGGTGGTCCGCAAAGAGCGCATCGTAAATCGAAGCATTCGTGGGTTGATGCGGGTTAAAGCCGTTATGAATCCCCGCAAAACCGGGGTTTTTGCCTGGGAAGTAATCTCCCACAAACTTCTACGTTGGTTGATACCGGTGTTTCTGGTTCTCGGCGTCGCGGGAAGCGCCTTACTTGCAGCCCAGGGGCTGTCACTGTTCCAGCTGATCACTTTTGGATCTTTGGCACTTCTTGCCCTGGCTACCGCGGGACACTTGTCCAAAAACAAGAACGACTTGCCGGTATGGTTGTCGGTTCCCTATTACTTCGTGTTGGTGAATGCCTACTCCGTCCGTGGGGTATTAAGTGCCGTAAGAGGCGAAACTCAGGTTACCTGGAACAGTGCAAGGCCCGCGGCACCAGCTGATTCCGGGGCCGTTCCAGAGAATCCGATGGGGGCGCTCACATGGTGGGTGGTGGGCCTGATTCTATTGTTATCAAGCTTGGGGTGGGCATATGTGGGTTGACTATTTCTCCCGCCAATCTGCAGGCAAACTAAACCATGTCTAAAATAGCCCTTATTTTCTTGATGGCTTTTTTTGGCGGTACTATTGCTACCTTCACTTTTAGCGGTGCTTCCTCATTTATACTCTATCAGTTTGTATACTTCCTGAATCCGGACTATCGGTGGTGGTCTGCCGAGATACCGGGGATAAGCTATTCCTTTATTGCTTCTATGCTCATGCTGATATCTCTCGGTATTGGCTATCGAAAATATTCCACGCTGGCGCCTTGGGGAGAACTGCCAGTTTTTAAGTGGATAATCGCCCTGTTGCTGTATCACTACCTGGTGTATTTTTGGGCTCTGAATCCTGCTGTGCATTACGAGTTCACGTTTCAGTTTACCAAACTGGTGATTATCGTTTTTGTCGCTTACAAACTGGTCAATTCACCTCGAATTCTTGATGTTTCGATATGGGCTTACTTGGTAGGCGCCACTTATATTGGTTATCTCGCTACTTCCGTCGGAAGGGGGGCTGGGGCCCGGGTTGAAGGTATCGGCATGGCCGATGCGCCCGACGCAAACGATACGGCAGCAGCTTTGGTACCCGCTGCCGTTTTTCTTATGTACTACGCGTGGATGGGCAACAAAAAAGTGAAATTGCTCTGCGTTTTCTGCGGGGCCCTCATAGCGAATGGACTGGTTTTGATTAACAGCCGGGGATCATTTGTGGGCGTTGTGGTCAGTGCGGGCCTTTTTCTTTTGTACATGATGTTTTCCCGTTACCGCAAGGAAGGTCAACGGGCGATGGCCGTTGTCATTATTATCCTTGGGATCAGTGGCGGGCTCTATGTCGCCGATGACCAGTTCTGGGATCGCATGCGCACCATGGAGAATGTTGAAGATGAAGGTGCAAGCGGCTCGCAACGCATTAATTACTGGTTGGCAGCACTGGATATTTCGACAGACTATCCGCTGGGTGCTGGAATTTATGGTTTTAACTTTCTTTCCGATGTTTATCTTCCACCCGAATATCAGGGGGGAGAGGGGGGGAAAAGTGTGCACTCGCTCTGGTTTCAGGGGCTGAGCGAGGTTGGGTGGCCCGGGATTGGGCTCTTTATTATTGCGCTTATGTCGTTATTCAGATTCTCCAGAAAGGCAAAACAATGGGTGCTTGAAAATGAGGACAACGTCTCTTACTTCAAGTTACTAGCGCTTGAATGTGCACTATTAGGCTATCTGGCAGCTGGAAGTTTTATAAATCGTTTCCGCGCTGAAATTTTGTACTGGATGATTTTGCTGTTAGCTATCGGAATCAATGTCTATTTCCTGCAACGTCGGAAAGCGAAAGTAGCAGTTGCCAAAAAACAAAAAAATACGGTGCCCAAATCACTAACCCCAAACTATAGCAAGGAGCCCTCGCGCTGATGCGACGTCTGAACATTCTGCAGTTCATTACCCCCGCTGGTTTTTACGGCGCCGAACGCTGGGTGTTGGCCCTGGCGAATAACGTTGACCGGCAAAGGGTGACCTGCGACCTGGCGGTAACACGCGAGAGCGAGCACCAAGACCTCACCGTAGCAGAGGTTTACCCACAAGCTGTGGGCGAGGTTCATTACCTTGATATGGCCGGGCGTTTCGATCTGCGGGTTGTTCGTCAATTGGTGAGTGTGATTCAAAGACGACAGATAGATGTCATTCATACCCACGGCTACAAATCCGATATTCTAGGGTTGTTAGCGGCTAAGAAAGCGGGTATTCGCTGCGTGAGTACGCCTCATGGTTTCTCGGGAAAAGTGGGCTTTAAGCTGGCTACCTTTATTCGAATCGGTACTCATATGCTTCGGTACTTCGACGCGGTCGCACCTTTGTCTGAAGAGCTGGCTGCGGATATGGGCCGCTTCAAGGTGCCTGAAAGTAAAACCCGGTCTATTCGCAACGGCGTCGATCTAACGGAGATTGATGCTGCAATGCAGAACCTGCCCCCTAGCGACGCCCAGCAAATTTCCAAACACATCGGCTACATTGGGCAGATGATTCCACGAAAGGGGCTGCCTGACCTGTTGGACGCGTTTGACAGGCTCTACGCCACGGATCCGACCGTGAAGCTGAAAATGCTCGGTGACGGAAGTCAGCGGGCAGAACTTGAAGAACAGGCTGCCTCCTTGAAAAGCGCCAGTGCGATAGAGTTTCTGGGTTTCCGCAGCGACAGGCTTGCCCTGCTGTCACAGTTTGATCTTTTTGTGATGACATCTTCCCTTGAGGGGATACCCCGCTGCCTGATGGAAGCTATGGCCGTGGGCGTGCCGATCGTCGCCTACGATATTCCAGGGGTAGATCAACTCGTGCAACATGGGGAGACTGGCTTGCTTGCGCCTTTAGGCGACGTTAATGCTTTGGTGAACTGTTGTAATCAGGTGCTTACAAATCCTGAACTGGCCCAACACATGGCTGCTAAAGCGCGAACGCTGATCGATCACCGTTTCTCTGCCGCGCGCATGGCTCGGGAGTATGAATCGCTATTCTTGGAATTGGTGAGTCCCGATCAGCAGGAACTGCCTTCTGAGAAAGAGGGGAGTTAGGTATGTGCGGGCTGGCAGGTTTTTTTCGTAACCCCTCAACACCCCATCGTGAGGCTCATCAAGGTTGGCTGGAAACTATGGGGCAGGCCATCATCCACCGCGGGCCGGACGCCGGTGCCGTATGGCTGGACGATCACGTCGGCATGGTTCATCGCCGCCTGAGCATCCTAGACCTTAGTAATGCGGGCACGCAGCCCATGGTTTCCCGAACTGGGCGCTATGTCATCGCCTTCAACGGTGAGATCTACAACTATTTAGAGCTTCGGCAGGCGCTTAATACCGTTGGTTTCACTTTTCGCACCCAGACCGATACCGAGGTTCTGCTGGCTCTGTTCGAGCACAAAGGTGTCAACTGTCTCGATGAGCTCAATGGCATGTTCGCCATTGCGATCTGGGATACCGAAGCAAAACAGCTGTTTTTGGCCCGGGACCGCTTGGGTAAGAAACCGTTATATTATTACCAGGAAGGCGGCCAATTTGCGTTTGCCTCGGAGATAAAGGCGTTACTTCCCGTCCCGTTTATCAAAACAGAGCTTCGCCCGGACGCAGTGAAAGATTTTTTTGCCTACCAATACGTGCCGGACCCTAAAAGCATTTACAAGAATATTCATAAGCTACCCCCCGGCCACTGGCTGATCACGAATGGCGAAGAATGTCAGTTACAACAGTACTGGGACCTGTCTTTCGCCAATCCTAGTGCAGCAAGCCCGTCCGAACTGGAAGCCGGTCTCTACGATCTGATTGATGACGCCGTTCGCCTTCGTATGATCAGTGACGTCCCCCTCGGCGCTTTCCTCAGCGGCGGGATCGACTCTAGCGCCGTGGTGGGGCTAATGGCAGGCCACTCCAGTCAACCAGTGACCACCTGCGCAATTGGGTTCGATTCAAAGCGCTTTGACGAAGTGCACTGGGCTAAAAAAATTGCCAAACAGTTCAAAACAGATCATCACGAATTCACCGTAAAAGGTAACGTTGCGGACAGCTTGGTCGACATCGCCCGTTACTTTGATGAGCCCTTTGCTGACCCTTCGTTTATTCCAACGTATTTCGTGTCACAGTTGGCGCGCCAGAAAGTTACCGTCGCTCTTGCCGGTGACGGTGGTGATGAAAATTTTGCGGGATACAGCAAGTATCGTACGGATCAGATCGAGAACCGGCTTCGCAATCTTTTTCCCAGGCCCCTGCGCCGCAGCCTGTTTCCTATGTTGGCACAGATAGCCGGTGGATTTGGTACAGCGGCCACCCGCAAGGCGCAGTCACTTCTCGGAACCTTGGCCATGGATCCAGACCGTTCCTTTTTCGTCACTAATAGTTTTTTCCGTCAGAGTGTATGGGACGATCTGGTTCGGGGTGACTTGAAACGTGAAACCGTGGGGTATGATCCCGCCGATATTACCCGCGACCATTACGCGAAGGCGGACACTGATGATCATCTGGGTAAAATTCTCTATACAGATATCAAGACCTACTTGCCTGGAGATATTCTGGTGAAGGTAGATCGAATGAGCATGGCCAATTCCCTTGAGACAAGAGCGCCGCTGCTGGACTACCGAGTGGTTGAATACGCTGCCAGTATTCCATCTGCGCTAAAGCTCAATGGTAAAGAAAAAAAATACATTCTGAAGCATGCATTCGAAAAGCTGCTCCCGGAAGATGTGCTCTATCGTAAGAAGATGGGGTTTTCAGTGCCACTAGCCCAGTGGTTGAGAAGCGAGCTATTTGAACTCGCGGACGAAGTCTTTCGCTCCAATAATGGTGGGCTGGCACAGTGTTTTAACATGCACAAGGTCCGTGAACTGTGGCTGAACCATCAGAGGGGTCACGACTACAACACCCAAGAACTCTGGAGCATGCTGGCGTTTGAGCTTTGGTGGAGAGCGTACCAACGATGAAAAGAATAGGAAGAAAGGGCTCTGCCATGGAAGACGACAGTGACAAAAAAATGAGGAAACAGCCCAAATTCTGGATTCAAGGGCTGGCTATCATTAGCCTCGTGGTTGCTCTTGTGCTTATGGGGATTAATATTTACGGACTCACCCAGCCCATCCGGAAGCCGGGGCTGGGCGTGACCGACCAGGATCAGCTTCGGTTTATCCCGAAGCAGATCTGGAGTTATGAGGATAGCCTCATCGCGATTAATGGGCTTGATGCTTCTTTACCAAGAAGTGAATTCGCAGAAGCAGCTAACCAAGTTGTTAATCAGAGCCTGATACACATTGACTGGCAAAAAGTAAATCCTGTGGAATACCGGCAATTGGTGCCCATTTGGGAAAATTACTTCCTGTGGGGTATTGGTATGTTTTCAGGGCTACCTCAGTTCGAGCGCTATCATTACGCAAATTATGAGCGAAACATCGAGAGGGGCATCGGGATTTGTGGAGACGCCTCCACGATTCTCTCCAGCGTTCTCGATCAACATCAGATTCCCAATCGTATCGTATCTTTTGGTGGGCATGTCATTGTTGAGTATGAGCGTGAGGACGGCAAGCCGCAACTTCTTGATCCGGATTTTGGTATTTCCTTGGGGGTTCCCCTTGATGAGCTATCGGAGCGGTTGGAGCATGTGCGCGATCGATATTCGGCGGCTGGGTACAGCGCTGCTGAAATAGATGATCTGATCAGCATTTATCAAACCGATTTCGCGCTGTTCGACAACACATATCACTTTATGACCTTGCGATATGTTTTCGAAAATGTGAGCTATGTAGCGAAATGGATAGTCCCTTTGTCGCTTATCTCGCTGTCTCTTGGTTACTTTGCCTGGCTTAGGCGGAAGCAGCGAGCCAAAAACGGGAACCCGTCGTGATGAATAAGGGCTCACAACATGAACATCTCCTGAATATAACGTTCAATATGGGCATCCTCCATGTCTAAAGTCCGAACGGCTATTATTATTTCTTCAGTTTCCCAATATGTTGTGCGGCTAATTGGCCTCGCGACTACAATCATTGTCGCCCGGTTGTTGACGCCGGATGAAATTGGAACTTTTTCGGTCGCTAGCGCCATCGTGATGATTATTGCCGAGTTTAAGCTTCTGGGTGCTGCCGACTATTTGATACGGGAAGAAAACTTAAGTGAAGAAAAAATCCGGCGCGCGCTTGGATTGACCATGCTCATCTCCTGGGGCTTGGGCATATTTATCATAGGGGTGGGGCCCTGGGTTGCAAGCTATTATGAGTTGGCTCCGCTGGCGGTCATATTTCCGATTCTTTCCACTACGTTTTTTCTTGGGCCATTCATCAGTATCCCCATGGCGCTGGTTGCCCGATCATTCAACTTTAAAATTTTGCTTCTTGTTAATATTCTAAGCTCGGCTTCCGCTTTGGTGGTGACAGTTACTTTGATTAATCTGGGTTTTAGTTTTTACTCACTCGCCTGGGGGCATGTTGCTACAATTTTGGTTCAGTTTCTGGTCGTTACGTTTACCAAAGGTTTCCCAACCTACTGGCGCCCGATATTTTCGGACGTTGGGGCGATAGCCAAGTTTGGCGTTTATAACTCTCTCACTAATCTTTTTAAAAAAGGTGTTTCAGTGGCGCCGGATCTCGTTCTTGGCAAAATGGGTACCACAGCTCAGGTTGGTATGTTCTCTCGGGGGCAGGGCTTTGTCACTTTTATAGCCGGCACGTTGGTGTCGGGCGCAGCCCCAGTTGTATTGCCTTATCTTTCCGAAGCCAAGAGGTCGGGGGCAAACTTAATTAACGCCTATACTAAAGCGACTTTGCTTATGGGTGCTCTAATGTGGCCTGTGTTGGCTGTCGCCTCAGTGGCTAGCCTGCCGGCAATCCGGATATTTTTCGGCGACCAATGGGACGCCGCGGCGCCGGTTGCATCAATACTGGCAATCTGGCTGATACTTCGCTCCACACATCACTTCGCCAATAATCTTTTGATCGCGTCAGGCAACGAGCATACTATGCTCAAAAAAGAAGCATTTTTGCTTCTTGCGATCTTTGCTTTGGTTATTTTTGCCTTCCCGATAGGCTTTCAGGCTGTTGCCTACGCTTTTCTGATTCTTGGCGTTCTTGAGGTAGTTGTGGTTACCTGGCTTCTCGTTAGGGTTCTTGATTTAAATATAATTACATTTTACCGCACATTACTTCCTAATTTACTGATATCACTAGTCTGCGCAGCGGCCACCTACGCCATCTCAATTTGGATCCCGTTTGAGGCTGAGCCTGCCTGGAAGCCGATATGTGTAATAGCATTATTTTTACCCCCTATCTGGTTATTGTCGTTGGTGGCTCTCGGACATCCATTGTATAAAGAAATTGGTTTTACAGCACGACGTAAAGTTTAGGACGTTCAGGAGTTTGCGAGACATTAGTGTCGGCTAAATTTTTAGGGAGTTATTAAAGAATGCGGAAAATTCTATTGGTCAGCGAAATATTTCCCCCAACCCACGGCGGAAGCGGGCGCTGGTTCTGGGAGATTTACAGCCGATTTGCAGCGGGCAGTGTAGCCTGCTTAGCGGGAGAGCATCCCAATGCCAAAATAACTGATTCCGGTTTTCCTCACCCCGTATATCGTTTCGCTCTGAATAGTCCTGAATGGGGACTGCGTTCATTTTCTGGACTACGCTTTTACTTGAAGGTGTGGAACAAGCTTCGGAAACTTGTAAAAAGCGAAGGCATTGCGCAGATACACTGCGGGCGGATCTTGCCGGAGGGGCTGGCGGCTATGCTCATCAAACTGACTCATCGCGTGCCTTACACTTGTTATGTTCATGGTGAAGATGTGGAAGTGGCTTTGACCAGCCGCGAATTGAAGCTGCTGACGCAGCTGGTGATGATGCGCGCCGAGCGGATCGTAGCGAATAGTCAGAACAGTCGTCGTATTCTCACCGAGAAATGGCACCTGCCCGAGCACAAAGTCGTGGTTATGACGCCAGGCGTGGATGTGGATAAGTTTACCCCCGCCCGCAGCAGCGAGTTGCTCCCAAAATGGGCGGGCAAGCAGGTTATCTTAACGGTGGGACGATTGCAGAAGCGAAAGGGCCAAGACATGATGATCCGTGCATTGCCGACTTTAGCAGCCTCGGTTCCGAATTTGCATTACTGCATTGTTGGTGATGGTGATGAAAGGGAACCTCTGGCCACATTAGCTGCTGAGCTAGGCGTGTCTCATATGGTCGAATTCGCGGGGGAGATTAACGATGCGGAAATGGTGGAACATTACCGGCATTGCGACCTGTTTGCATTGCCCAACCGCCGCATTGGTAATGATGATGAAGGCTTCGGAATGGTTCTCTTGGAGGCTCAGGCTTGTGGGCGTCCTGTCTTAGCCGGAGATGCCGGTGGGACGCGGGAAACATTGAAGGTAAACCAAACCGGTGTCATCGTTGATTGCACCAAGCCTGATACCCTTGCACAGGGAATCACTAAGCTTTTTCAGGATATGGATAGATTGAAATCTATGGGCAATGAAGGGCGCGCCCATGTTGAGCATAAATTTTCATGGGATCAGCTTGCTCAGGAAGCTATGCAGTGTCTGTACTAATCATAGTCAGCCGAAACACTAAGTAAAAGCAGGGAAAATGTTTGATGGATGAGACGATTTCTGTGGTCATTCCCGTCTACAATCGAGCAAAGTGGATTGGTCGGACGCTTGAGCATGTCTTTAATCAAAGTGTACTCGTTGATGAGATTGTAATATGCGATGATGGCTCGACTGACGATCTAGAATCTGCATTGAAGCCTTTTGAAGACATAATAAAACTTGTTCGAATCGAAAATAGTGGCCCCGCTATTGCGAGAAAAATAGCCATTGATAACTCTACCGGCTACTGGGTTGCGTTGTGTGATAGTGACGATTTCTGGGAGCCGGATCATATAAAAAACTTTCGTAAAGCAGTGGAGTCATTCTCTGATTTGGACTTGTATTTTTCAGATTTTATCTTGTCTGATGATTTAGAGTGCTCAAAATTTGCTCAAGCCCCGGAAAACTGGCTCGAAGAACTCGCTTCGGCAAGAAGCGCTACGGGTGGGCACTATTATCGATGTCGCGAACCCTTTCTAACGGCACTTTTGAGGTTTCAGGGATGCTTTCAATCATGCATGGTATTTAGGAAGAGGTTCTATGACGATATTGGAGGTATCATGGATTATGTTTCACGATGGCCGTCCGAAGACTTTCATTTAACTGCCAGAATGGCTGCAAAAGGCAAAGGCGTTGTATCTTTACGTCCAAGCGTTTTGATAAATAAGCATGAAAACAATTTTTCTGGAGACTATATAAAAAACCTCAAAGGTGAGCTTGACGTTTTGAATGACCTGAAATTTCGACGTTTAGTTCCTGTAGCATCCTTGAGATTAATTGATTCTCGAGTGGAAATCTATCACCTAAGGTTGTTCAGAGCTTGCTACTGGCATGGGGAGTATGTAGAGGCCCTCAGATTTTGGCGACTATTGACCCTTGTAAATTGTGGTCCCCGAGATTTTTTTAGATTTTTGATATCTCAATTTTTTTCCTTTACTCGCAAATAGTTTTTTGTACGTTATTTAATTGTGAGCTACGATATGTCAATATTTTATTTTAGTAAATTCTCCTCGGAATATAATAGTAGCAATTTTGGTGATGACATAAATCCTGAGCTTTTGGGTAGACTTTTCTCTAAGCGATTAATAGCTAGCGAAAATGTGTGCATTTTAGGTGTGGGAACGATATTAAATGATCATAATATTAAGGCAGTTGATTCATTTAAGAAAAAAGTTATTTTTAGTTCAGGTGTTGGCTATGGTGCTGTTACAAACGATCTAGACGAAAGCTGGGATGTAGTATGCGTTCGAGGTCCGAAGTCTGCAGAAGCTCTTAAGGTTGGAGCAGAAAAGGCAGTCTGTGACGGAGCTATTTTGCTTTCTGATTACTATGAGGTTTTTCCAGAGTCGTGCAGATGTATATCGGTGACTTTCATACCCCATTTGAAAACTCACTGGTCAGCAGGAAAAGCTCTGAAAAAAATCACGCAAAGCCTGGGTATAAATTACCTATCACCCGACGTGACTCAGGTTGATTTTATTAAGCAGGTGTCACAGTCGAAGTTGGTTATTACTGAAGCGAT
This sequence comes from Marinobacter sp. M1C, assembly GCF_023314135.1. Classification (NCBI taxonomy): domain Bacteria; kingdom Pseudomonadati; phylum Pseudomonadota; class Gammaproteobacteria; order Pseudomonadales; family Marinobacteraceae; genus Marinobacter; species Marinobacter sp. M1C. Next base: position 2,528,485 of record NZ_CP092289.1, on the reverse strand, counting down.
GCACGGTGCGATACTAGCAGATACAATGCGAGTGCCGTGGTTGCCTATTCAAATATATGAACACAATCGGTTTAAATGGGAAGATTGGTTTCAGTCAATTAATCAGAACTATTCTTCTAGAAAGATGAATGTATCGATCTGGAACTCTCCGAAGAGTATTGTGAAGCGTTCTATTAAAGCTCCTTATCAGGCTGTGAAGAGTGGCCTGATAGCGCAGCAAATCAGCCAATGGGCTTCATCTAACGAAGCGATTATGAGCAGTGATGCGTTACTTTCTGAAAAAAAGCGAGACTTGCAAGAAAGAGTGGCTTACATTAATGAAAAATATGAAAATGATTAGTGTGATTATGCCGGCCTTTAATGCGGAAAAATATATAGGTCGTAGTGTTGAGTCTATTCTTAATCAGAGTTATAAGGATTTCGAACTGCTGGTTGTTGATGACGGGTCTATTGACGCGACAAAAAATATTGTTGAGGAGATTGTAGGAAGTGATCACCGCGTTCGTATTGTAGACAACGTATTTTCTAAAGGAGCTAGTGGCGCGAGGAACACTGGGATAATGGAAGCCAAAGGAGGCTGGATTGCCTTTCTTGATTGCGACGACCTCTGGTACGTGGATACGCTTTTACAACGAGCCAATGCCGTCAAGAAATATCCTAAGTGTGATGTATTTACATCAGATTATAATATATGGTTTCCTGAAGACTCCGATTTAGAGTTTTCTATAAGCTCACATAATGATGTTTGGAAAAAATACTTCTCTAAAAGCAACATCGACGGAAAATTTCTTTTGATGTATAAACCCATTGAAGCCTTTATTGAGTCAACGCTCACTCACACCTCCGTGATCATGGTTCGTTCCGATCTTTTAAGGACCTTAGGTGGGTTTGATGAATCTTTGAATACTTATGAAGATGTTTTACTTTGGTTGAAGATATCGGCCTATTCGCAATGCATGGTATACATTCCTTTCGTGGGATCAAGGTATAGGCAACGGCTAGGAAGTCTTACGCACTCGGGAAAACCACAAACTAAGGATGCACCATTAGTATTTCGAAAACTACTGAATGACCCTGCTTTCGGTGCATATCGGGAGCTTTTAAAAAAGAACATCATCCACCATCTAAACCTAAACACCTATTGGTATAGAAATAATGGGTTCAAGTTTGAGGCAATAAAGTCTGCAGTGGCGGGCGTTTTTGCAGGGCCGTTTAACCGAACCTCCTTAAAGAACCTGCTAGCCAGCCTTTTTCTTCGATAACAAGATCGGATAGTGTAGCGATGTGGATGAGATAGTCTAGAGAACTGCTCTTCAATCGCTTTCCGAGCCCGGCAGGGTGAATCTCCCAGTTGACAATTTTCCGTTGCTTCTACCGAAAATGACCAGCGCCCCCACCAATGTTTGAGCCTTCTTGGTGGATTTTCGCTCCATACCTACAAGCCACTTCAGTTCTAGAAAGTCCCGGTCGGCCGGTTTATTGTTAGTCTATCGATCGTTTACTTATGGCTGACGGAAGCGGATACTAATGTGATTAAAACTATTATAGATGCACAGTTCAAGCAATTTAATTATCGTTAAATTTCAGCTTGTTAGCACCGGGTTTTAGGGCAGGTCGATGTAGTAAGCGATTGGTTGGTGGATATACAGCCGCCACAACTTTATTGGCAAAAAATGAGATTGAGAGAGGCAGGATATGCCCTTAAAAAATTGTAATATATTAATGATTAGTGGGCTAATTACTCTTACAGGGTGCGCAACCCAGGCTCCGCCATTTGAAGACAAGTTCCCTCCGCCCTCGGCAGGGATGGGCGGAGAGGTCATCGTTGATGACACGGCCTCGACCTTTTTTTTTGATGGCCCCTGGAAGACCTCATCTCATACCCCAGGCTATCTAGGACGTGGCTATCAGGTTATTCCCAGAGGGCAGGGTGATAATTTTGCTGTCTGGAATTTGGAGTTGATTGATTACTTTGACGTTTATGTTCGTTGGACTTCATATGGTAATAGGGCGTCGAACGCTCAGTATGAAGTGCACTACTTGGACGATGACGACCGACTCGTGGTCGCTAAAGTTGTAGTTGACCAGCGTTCCGGCGGAGGAAAGTGGTTTAAGCTTGGTACTTATAAGATGTCTAGCCTTACGGGTCGAGTCCAAGTTTCTGATAATGCAGATGGTTACGTTGTTGCTGATGCGGTGAAGTTCGTGCCGGTTTATCAAATGGAAAAACCGCCAGTGGTGGTTGATTCCGACGGCGATGGGATGGATGACGAGTTTGAGACGCGCGTTGGATTGAATCCAAATGATGCTAACGATGCGACTATGGATTCCGACGGCGATGGCGTAACGAATCTTGAGGAATATTACGTCGGTACAAACCCAGCGAGGGTTGATACTGATAGTGACGGCATTCCAGATGGCTATGAACTCAGTTATGGTTTGAACCCCACAATCAACGACGCGCTTTTGGATCTGGACCTGGACGGTTCTCTTAATGTTGATGAGTATAATGCCGGTTCAGCTCCGGATGACAAAGGTAGCCTGCCAGGTAAGGGGCCTTTATTAAGTTGGATTGCCCCGGTTAGTCGTGCAGATGGAAGCGTGCTCAACCTTTCGGAGATTGACCATTTTGAAATACAGTACTCTCCAGTTTATTCTGCCGAAACCGTAACGCTCGACGACGATTCGGGTTATTTTAATGTGGTTGGGGCTACTGTTTCTGTCTCTTCTTTTACTCGCGGATATTTGGGAAAAGGGTATCACCCGATCGCGCCGGGCGATGGATCAGTGTTTGCAAAGTGGAGCTTTTTTGATCTGACTCCCGGCATACCGTATGCGGTTGAGGCAAGGTGGGCTGCAGACTTCAATCGCTCTCAGCAGGCTACCTATCGAATTAGGTTTCAAGGAGATGCTGAAGAAGTTATCGTTCAGAGCCCAGCCATTGACCAGAAAGCCTCAGGAGGCCAGTGGGTGCAAGTGGCAGAATTCACACCGTCAGATGCATCCGCTGTGGTAGAGCTTCCGAGCACGGCTGATGGATACGTTATTGCAGATGCAGTGAGGTTAAACCCAAACGTTGTGTCATCGATTAGTATGATTGTGGTGCCCGGCTCGAAGCATTCTGTGAAGCTCGAGGAGGCATTGCCCGGTGGCTCTTGGGTCTTTCAGATTAGAGCTGTTGATAGTGATGGTGCGGCAAGTGCTTTTAGCGACTCGGTGACAGTAAACCTTCAATAAATTACGAGATAATTGGGCTTGGCCACGAAATGTACGAATGAAAATTAAGGGCCCAACTTTGATTCTAAAGTGTCAGCTTGAGGAAAAAGTATGAGTTTCAACCGGAAATTACACTTGTTGGGCGCGGCGGTTATTGCTTTCGGAATAGCTGCAACAGCGACTGCGGAAATAATTTTTGAGGAAACGTTTGATTCTCAGCCGGATTGGGAGGCACAAAGCGGGATGGGCATCCCCGTAAATTGGCACAGGACTTATGAGCGGTCTACATGGTCGCCTGCCATGGGCCACCCCGATCGTCATAATGTTATCGAGATTACTGATGCGACGATTGCCGAAAATCCTAACAGAGCGCGAGGCGGCACGGGAAAATCATTTGTTACGTGGCGAGATAGCGAGCAGGGTGGGGATCAGTGGAACACAGATGGCGATATGTTTTTCAGAATACCTGGCGCGGGGCTTAGAAATATTTACGTTGAATTTTGGATCAACTTTTCAAACGAAATGGTCGCTACCTCCTATATGTCCACTCACGCCCTCGGATTGAATAAAATGTTCCGCGTGATGAGTCATGATTTTCCGGACGAAACGGACCCGACTAATTACTACAGCTTTTTCGGAAGCAACCATAAGCCGATGTTTCTTTGGGGTATGGCGCAAAATGAGTATGGGTTTAGAAACAAAATGGCAATTTACAGGGAAAAGAGTTCGCCAGACCCCGACTTAAGCGCGACCACAGCCAACTTTTCTGGCTACGGTCGCAATGGTGATTTTTCTTTGTGGTATGCCCCGTCAGCTATGAAGGGGGCGGCTATTGATGGCGGAGACACGATCCTGCCGGATATCAAGAATGGCGGGGATATTCTGACAGGCCCGGTGGCTATTGACCAAGTTTTCGGCGATGAAACTCACTGGACCAAAGTGGGCTTCTATTTGCAGATGAACTCTGCCCCTGGGGTTGCAGATGGGCGCCTTCAGCAATTCGTAGATGACCAACGGATCCTCAACGCAAGCGGTATTGCGTGGCAAACGTCTGCCCAGCCAGCAGACAAACTATGGAACATTGTCGGGATTGGTGGGAATGATTACTTCTATTATTACGATAATGCTGTGCGGCATGAAGAGTGGTACGCAATCGATGATATTGTTATTAGATCCGATCTTCCGGCGCGCCTCAAAGCAGATAGTCGTGTAAGTCCTCCAAATCCCCCGAGTCCTATTGTTGTGCAATAACGGCACACCATCGCTGGGCTGTGAATCAAAAGGTTTGACCTTGTGGCGATTATAATAGTATAAATCTATTGAAAATTTAATTATTATAACTAAAAACTATAAATTTTGGTATGCAGGGTGTCGCAGAGAATTATAAAGTCCCTTCAATAGCCCTAAGCTGCGCCCAAAAACATATAGCAAATCTAAAAAATAAATTTTGCGGAAATTTTTTAAGTGAGCAAAGTTTTTCGAGCGTATAACTCGTTTAACCGAAAACAATAGTGGAATAAAGGCGGTAGTTAGTGCGATTAATAGAGATAATTTACTGTTGAATGGCGCGATAGCAGCGGTTGTTGGGACCAGAATGGTAAATGCCAATATCAGGTCAAATGTGGGATCTGTAATTGAGCCCTTAATATCTCGCATATAATTTTCTGAATGCCAGATTTGCCGACGTATAAATTGAAGTGCGGTTTTTGCATTGCCCAAGTGAGTTATGTCCAACGAATGATCAATAAGCACAGGTACGTGTCTAAAAATTAACCGATTATGCAGATCGGTGTCTTCGCCAGCGGATACCAACTCATCAAAACCATCTGTACTTAAAAAAAGTTCTTTGGCCAGCATCGTACTCGCGCCGATTAGATGTTTCGGCAACGTAGGTTGGCCTTTATTCTCCAGTAGCCATGACGTTTCAATCCATGTTGCGTTGCTGGGTAGTTTGGCACCGCCTCCATAAGCACAGTTAGGGCGATCTTTAATTAGTTTTTCAGCTCTGTTTAGCCAGTTGTTGTCCATAATACAGTCAGCATCGATAAAAATAAGTATCTGACCACGCGACTGCTTTGCTCCATAATTTCTGACGGCACCGACATTTCCCTCAAGCAACTGAAATATTCTTGCGCGATCTGAGTTAAGAGCGATTTCACGGGTCCGATCGTGGGATCCGTTGTCTACCACAATGACCTCATACTGTTCGCTGTCGTACTTGGAGTCAAAAATAGCTTGAAGGCACGATCCAATATGATCCTCTTCATTGTAAGCAGGTATCACGATGGAAAAGTAGGGTGAAGCATACGGTGCTTTCTTTTGTTCGCTCATTTTTCTCTAATCACCGAACGAAATTTGCCATTACGCCCCCGCGGAATTTCCGATACCTGTTCAACGACTACTCGAAAGTCGTCTCCGAGTCTTTGTTTACAATTGGAAATAAGGGTGCACTCATTAAAGGCGCTAGACTGATTTTTAACTAATTTTATGGTAGCCCAGCCAGGTTGGCTCTGAACGACCTGCGCTTCCTGGATGCCGTCGACACCTTTGAAAATGTGGTCAATGCGCCCGATTAGGCGCCCGTCACTTGTTTCGATGTAGTCGTCGATTCTTCCATTAATAGAATTCAATCCTGGTATGCCAATGGCTGCTTCAGTTGAATTCGCGAGCGTTGCCGTATCGCCAAGGTTATATCGAAGTAGAGGCATTTGTTTGTTGGTCAAAGAGGTGGCCAGTAGTCTACCCGTGTCATTTGAGTCTGAATCTATTTCAACCTCTGTAATGCCAATGATAGGATTTGGCCTATAGATTCCTGTCCTGTCCTGCCCTGCAAACATTACATATTCAGCCGTCCCATAGTAGTCGTAAACCAGGCACCCAAATACAGATTCAATTTTTTCTCGTTGCCACAGAAGGAGTGTCTCGGAGTTCGTAATGACAGCTTTCGGTTGGAAGTCCGGTTTGGAATCAGACTTTAGGTAGTGCACCGCCAGATCATAGATTGCAGATGGGTAGCCGATCAGTTCCTCAGGCTGAAATCTGTTCAACTCTTTCTCATAATGGGGAAAGGTATTTTCATTAAGGTGGTAACTGGAAAACAGTCGCTGGTTTTCTGATCGGTTAAAGCGCGAAAAAGGAGGCTTCATGTCACCCGCTGATTTAAGCATTCTGCCTGCGAAGGTCGCTCGTTTGGCGCCAAAAGGAACGCCGTGACTTTCTTCGTGATCGACCAGCAGCGCCATAGCCAGTTTATAAGTACGCTCATCGACTTGGAGCGCTAGCGGGGTACCAGTGCTACCGCTTGTATGCTGAATCATAAAGGGTTTTTTGGCATCTTTGGCACGAAAGTTATGGTTTTGTTCCAGTATTGTCTGCTTATTCAGGGTGGGAAGCTTTTTGAGGTCTTGAAGCGCTGTAATATCGCCTGGGCGCAGCCCATGTTCAGCAAATAACTTTTGATAGTACGGAATCTGCGTTGCGCAGTAGTTCACCATCTGGTGAAGATTTTCTTCCTGAAGTGCCATTACCTCTGGGGCACTCAACGCTTTGACGTTTTCAAGCTCAGTGCGAATTTTGTGGTATAGACCTGTGTATCTCTTTTGGTACAACAGGCGCCCATAGCCTGATATCATAAGATTTTGGAGCACTGCGGGAGCGCGGAAGTACAGTTTTTCAGTGACTTTCATCATGAACTCCGCGCTCATTTTCCGCAGCTTTGTCGATTGCGAACAAATAATAATCAATGGTTTTTATTTTACAGACCATGTCCATGGTAGAGCCGGCATCTATGCCGTTTTTTTGGTTTGAAGCGATCGTTTTTAACATTCGCTCCTTAGACCAGATGTCTGATTTTAATGAGCTTATGGCAGTCTCAAAAAAGTTTCCAGAGTAAAGATGCTCATAATTAAACCAGCCGAGGTTTGGTCGGTTCTTTTTCAGTTTAAAAATAGTCCGCTCGAAGATTATTCTCAAGATTCGCGAAAGCTCTTGTGTAAAAATTGGTCGTTTCGCTTTAACTAAGGTAGCGGCCATAGGAAACTCCAACAAATCGCGGTTAAGCTCAGAAATTACTTGTCTGGTAAGTCGGTTCTGGACCCTTTGTTTGAACGGGACTGTGTAAACGAGGTTCAGTAATTCTGGATGACTTAGAGGGGAGTAATATCCTTGGAACGCTTTTGCCATGCCGGGCTGCTTCATCATGTACTGCCGGCTGGCATGGTCGTAATTGAATTTCTCAATTGCAAAAGAAAAGTCGTCAGTAGTGTCTAAATAATCATCTAGGGTTTGATGAATTTTTTTGGTGGTTTTGATGGCGGTCTTGCCGAATATCTGATTGCCTTTTTCGCTTGTAAACCAGAAAGTTTTCGGTGCCGTCATGCTTGCTTTAACATCGTTAATAATTTTGTCTTTCGATACTATTTTTGCGCTAATCAAGTGTGCAGCGTTAATTGTTTTTTGAAACCTTGTTCCGACACTTGTAAAGCCATTGTGGCCGCCCAGTCTTGCTCCAATTACGCCACTGGCAATCGGAAGGCATAAACGTTCTGATATGAACTTGCTGGATAAATGCCAAATCGGCCAGAGGCAGTGACCGTGAAGCTCCAACATTTCGTCGAGTAAAGGAGTATCTATTATCATTCCTTTTACGTCTTTAAAATAATGGTCTGTCCTTAATGAACCCGAGAGTTTCTTCGCAATAGTGCATTCGCGACTTGATAGATCACCGTGGGTATATGCTGTTTTAATCGGGGTACTTCTCGGCGCCAGCAACGTTCTGGAATCCCAACCAGCTGACATCATGAGGGCCATTGGGCGATAATTGAGCATGATGTTGCTAAAAAGTTTAGCAAACGTTCGGCCGTTGGTTGTCAGCGTGTCCGAATTTAATGTGTGTGGTGGAGCTTCCGAAACCTCCTTTGATATAGCAAGAAATTCGGTGTCTACTTCTAACTTCTGATTGGAAAGGGTCTGCTGGATACCTTTGAAAAAGGTGCTTTCGCCGACGGTATACCCAAACGCAAGGTAGCAGTGAATTGCTTCCCAATTGGGGGAATCATCGCTATCTATTAGATTGTCCAATCGGTTCGACAGTAAAATAATTGATTTCTTAGTGCGATAGTAAATAGGTTCTGCACCGGCCAGATCCGATCTTACAATTAATTTTTTATTAGTTACAGAATAGGTTATAGACGTTCCATTGACCGGGTTTTTGAAGTTGATAATTTTGCTATCTTTTCTTTCACCAAAGAACAGTTCGAAGTCCCCAGATGGATGAACCTCCTGGCGTATATAAAAAGGGTTGATATCTCTGGTCCGAAGGAAAGTCTTAGAACTGGGATTCTCTGAGTCAGAACTACTATCGTCGCCGGTTCCGATGGTCACTAGAAAAGAGTTAGGCTTCAACATTTGCTACCTTTTTTCTGCCTTAAACTGATTTTGGCGGCTGGATTTCCGCCCCAAATAGCACCTGATTCCTCAATGGGGCGAGTCAGTACAGAACCAGCAGCGACTATGGACTTGTCACCGACACCTGCTAGTAAAATTGCGCCATTCCCAATCCAACAGTCTTCACCAATTTGTATTTTAAGGTACTCGCCACCTTGCTCTTGAATCGGCATTTCAGGATCACGGAAATTGTGTTGTTGATTGCCGCTCAGGATATGAACCCCGCTGCCCAGCAGTGTGTTCTTGCCAATCGTGCATTTTCCGATGTTACAGCCAGGACCAATATATACGCCTTTGCAAATCGAAGTGTCCCGATGTGAAAATACGGTGAGAAAACCAACGAGAATATCATCAGAGGTATCTGAGCAGGCTAGACGGTAAAACGCAGCACGAATGTAGATGCCAAGTTTACCCGGTATTAAGCTAAGCGCTTGAGAGAAGGATTGAAAAATGCCATCTGGATTCCCAAAGAAACTGAGCAAAAAGTAAACTGCATAGAGCGGCAAGGCCAGTAGTAGGAAAAGGTTTTTGATCGTTCTTTTTAATTTTTGACGCATCTTCAAGGTCGATCCAGCCTTGTAATCAGCCAGGTTATCTCGCGGGATGGCCGAAAAGTTAATAGGGCACGGGCCATTCGCTGACCAACGCGTGCTATCAGCAATCTCCACGTCATTACCGGCGGAGCCCAATGACGATTTGGATTCACTGCGCGATCATCACATTGGAGCTCCGATTCAGTCAGCATCTGGGGCCCATAATTCTGCATGAGAATCACGAGTATCCTAGAGAAATGAACCTCCTGACTGTATTGGAGAGTGTTTGTAATATCCTCAAGCCATTTTTGGCCCGTTTTCTGATATTGAATCGATTTTTCAGGATCCAGCTCGGATGCCTGAAACATGAGCATTGCTTTTCGTATATCTTGTGCCACCCAAGTGTCATTCGGAAACTCAAGTTGTATCTTATCCGTCATGAAAGGCCGTTCATTTTCGAGCATCCAGCTGGTGTACAACAGCAATGCGTCTTTGGCAAAGTCATAATTTTGATCTTTTTCGTGTATCTCTCGTTTAAGGTAAAGATAACGAAAAATGCTGGCGAGTAGTACAAGGTAGGACCACCCGGTCTCGACGTTGAGTAGGTTTCTTTTCTCGATGTCGTCTCCTGGGTGAATTGTATTCTTGATTAGGTTCTCGGCCTGCTCAAGCCAGGTCCCATCCTTATCAAGTATCCACGCGTCCAGAAGTGTGTTCAGATAATTACCGGTTCCGCGGTTAAAGGGATATCTGTGGGTGGATACGTATTCGCCGCGGATCATTTTTTTAAAAGTTCGGATTTCTCTTTTCTTCAGGGCAAGTATTTGCTCAAGGAATCCGCCTTGGCCTTCGTGAAGCGTTGTCATCCAATTAGCTAGATCAAGAACGGCTTGACGTGATTGCGCGTTACCCGTGAGGTAATAATGGTAGAGGAGGCCAGTTGTGTAGCAATGCTCCTCGGCCGGCCCCCCGCCGGTCTGTCCCGGTGTCGAGCTGGAGTTGTTTCGCTGAGAAAAAGTTCGATGTGTCGCTGTTTTGGCGCTGAGGTAGTGGTCTGTGTGCCAGAATAGACCGTTATTGTACCCAGCTCTATCTTCCTCGGTATGGTAGATATCTATGTCGATGACATGCCGAGCCAAATCGTCCATCAACTGAAACCAACGCTTATCCCCGGTAAGGGCGAATTGCCTTGCAAAGCCGTAAATCGGATCGTATTGGTTGTTGTAATGCGAGACAAATGGTGGCTTTCCGTCATCTTGATAAAGCGACTCATGATCGGCAACAACCTCGCCAAAGTTGCGCCAACCAAATTCGTCGATAACTTCTCTTTTTGCAAAAAAATTGGAGTTTCCGTTAATGCCTTTATCGATCAGCTGGTCGAGAGCGTTACGCTGCGAGTTGGCCTTGAACCACGGGAAGGCGTCGGCTTGTTCGTAATGCTTTGGCAAAAGCATTGGTATAAGGGGTGTATAGGCGATTGCGGATACGTTGCTTTTGGAACTATACGCCATTAAACATCGAAGTGTTTTTCGCTCTCCACCTTGTAACTCATAGGTGTTCTTTGCCTCTATCGGAAACAGACCAACAGTGAGCTTATTTTCTTCCTTACGTAAACTCGTGGGGAAGTTCTGCCAGAAGTCTGGCACCGCTATGTCGAGCTTGGCATCATCGTGTTCAATACGGATCAGCGGATTGGCGCGTTTGCCGTCCTGCAATACGTCACCCGGGCCAGAGAGCCTGTAACCACAGAATTGAGTGTTAATTTCACCATCAAAATCTATATGATTACTACTTTGCCAGTTCTCGCCGCCGCTGGAGTCCTGATAAAGAATGAAGTCGTTAAGCTGAACCATCTCGGATACTTGAACAGCTGACTGTGGTGTGACTTGCGCAATGCTCTTGGTTGGCAACGTCGTTTCGACTGCAAGTTCCCGAAAATATACGGAACCTGGATCGCCCAAATCCCACAAACCGCCAGAGTGGCGGGCACGTTTTGGATTGTGCGTTGTTAACTCCACTTGAACGAGGCCGGTTTCCAGAAACACTCTTAGTTCGCAGTTAAAACGTGCGAGCACTTCACTATTTTGCCTAAGCCATTGGCCCTTTAACAATGCCGTAAAAAAAATCGGACCTCGATGGGTAATTTTCCAACTGGCTTCAGCTTTGACCGTACAGGGCAGACCTTTCTCGTCGCTCAGGATCACTGACGATGGAATACTTGCGTCATTCTGTTGGATAACGCGCCAGTTTAGATTACTGGGGCTTAAAACCACTCGACCTGTTGATGTGCGGATTACAAGGCCATCGGTAGTTTGTTCAACCGCAAGTTCAGGGCTAGAAGGCGCGGGGGCTTTTAACTTAACCAGCGACAGCTCTTTTTCGCACCCCGAGTTAAGGTTGGCCAGAAAGCTGACGTGAATCCAGCGAATACTGCCGTCTGGCCAGCGTACAAGGGGATCAAGTTGCGCGCTGATTGATTCCCGACTGTCTAATACTGCGAGCTCGCTGGTTGCTTGTACCGAGCCTACAGGGAGCGGTATGCCAAGGCCCACTGGCTCGTTGATGCGAGCAATGCCGTTTTTTTCTTCGAGACGAATGGCTATATTTTCCATAAAACTGACTACTGCCTTACTTCCTGTATGGTATATAGAATATATCTTCCGGCCGGACAACATTAAGGCGCATTTTGGCGGTGTTACAACCTGTGGGCTCTTATTTTCCGGGGGTTTAACTGGAAAATTTTTTTATCACGAATGTCATAAACGGTAAGCTCATTTTAACACCGATACGGATCTTCGCCGGTTGTCCGCATTACAGTACAATGTATTGTACCAGTTACCCCTCGTACCTCAATATAGAAATCCTAGCTGAACTGCCGGATGTCGCGCTAGCGAGCGCCGAAGTTATCTTCAGGCTTGGTCAAACTGAGGGTGTTCACCACGAAAGCGCTACGTCAGCATGTTCTGGAACTGTTCTCGCCGTCTTTGCTCTCAGGGAGATTCTTCATGAAAAGATCACGGTTTCCGGCAACCAGATCTTGTCGATTCCTAGCAAACTGAGCGGAAAAACCGGAACAGAACTATTTATAGGTTATGCAGTCATGATTTACATTAGGTTAAGGTGCGATGTTTCGAAAATAATTGCTGAGCACACAGCTCTTCTTTAACGAATTAGCATTATGAATAATCATTGCTCCCATATTTCAACGTTCTTAGGAGTTTATGTACCTTTGGCTGAGAAATCAAAAACTTTTTCATCCGATATCTGACCAGTGCTATAGTATCGAATCGGTACTTAAGACCATCTTCCAAAGTGCTCATGCAGGGGTTGCATGAACCACAGGGATTGCCAAACAAAGGTTGGTGACAAAACCACGTCATGTTCAAAATATCGAGAATGCCGCGTTCCGTGGCTTGTTTAAATATATCCATCTTTCTCAATGCAAGAACAGGAAAAGTGCATTGGCGAAATAAGCAAATAAGATCTTCATCCGCATTGCTGGCGATTACTCGATTCCTTTCCATATTTATTTCAGTATTTTTTAAACAGGGCATAACGCTATGTCGAGTCTCACTTAGTAGTTCAATAGAAAGCTCCATCGTTTCTATATTTTTTTGTCGAATGTAAGAGGACGTGTATATATATTGAGACCCTATCCAGCCTCTTGACAGCAGGTTTTTATGAGCGTTAACAAATTCCTGACACACGATTATTTCAGATTGATCCATTATCATGGTTTCGCGAACAAAGGATTTTGGAAATCTCTCATTCACTTTAAGCCGAATTTCGCTCATCGCCTGCATTTCTTTTTTGAACGAATCTCTATATGGGTCTCGCACGTAATGGGGTTGTATCACTGTACCCTTCTGGGCGAGTTGCAACAATCTGAACGTCGAATCCCAACCACCAGTCCAAAGTAAGTTGACCATTTCTATCCCTCTAGTCAAGAACGTTATTGGTGCCTATTTCGCCAGATTCTGACGACGCATATTTTTTCAGAATCAATGTTGTCGTTCAATTTAAGAAATAATCATAAATGGATAAAACAGGATGTACTAAGAAGTTAACATCCCACCATTGCATGATTAACGCGAAATCATAGCAGGCATAGACTAAGAGATTTAGCGCTCATGATTTACATAATGCAGGCGCTGCCATCTCACTCAGCAGGATGTCTATCGCTCGATCAACACCTGGTTCGAGAGCCGTCTTGTCAAAGTTGGAAAAAGGCTGAAGGACAGAGTCTTTCGCGGTTTTCGCATTGTTTGGGCGTCGCACGCCGATTCTTAGCCGTTTAATCTCATGGGAACCAAGTGAGGCAATCAGAGACTTCAAGCCATTGTGGCCTGCGTCGCCGCCGCCCAGTTTTAACTTCACCTGACCAAGGGGTAAATCCATTTCATCGTGAACAACCAGGCAGTCGGTCATAGCAGCGCCCATACGATCAAGGAACTGTCGAGTTGGCAGGCCACTGTTGTTCATTTTTGCCGACGGCTTGAACAAACTCACAGTTGCCCCGGCAATATCTACTTCGCAAGCCGTCCCCTCTGGACAGCTAACCCATAATCCGTTCGTTTTTTTTTGCCATCCGATCCAGTACCATATATCCGGCATTATGCGGCGTGTTCTCATAACCAGGGCCTGGATTGCCCAACCCTACGATGACTTTCCGCCCTGAATCGTTTCCGGCTAACGGGATAATCGTGGCGCTGGTGAGTACCGATTTGTACAATCTTGGACAGCTACCGCAAAAGTCCTTAACTCCACATCGACTGGCCCAGCAACTGACGGGATTTTGTGTGGTGTACATCAGCCTTACTAGATGGTCTGCTTTGTTGGAGCCCTTTAGCAGTACAAGGTCTCCCGGCTCAAGGAGAGCGTTCAAAAATGCAGATGCTTCGCGTATCTCGCTAAATGTGTGAAGGTTCTCAACACCTGTACCGCGTTTTACTTTCGCCGCTCTCGGGGCGTGAGGACCGACAAAAATAACAATATCGGCAACTTCCAATGCCTGCCTGGCTACCTTGGGATAGAGCTTGGATGCGGATAAGGAATAATCAGAAAGTGTCCCAATAATAATGATTTTTCTTCGCGCTTCTGCTTCGGCCATAAATTCGAGTGGCGCTGAGAGCGACCAATGGGGCGCTTTCCAGTCATCTCGCAAGAACGTAATGCCGTTTTCATTCGAAACGATCTCCATCCTGCCCTCTGCTGGCCTCACTTCTGCAACAGCAGCTATTGCGCTCGTGAGCGGTATCCCTGCGGCCAAACCAACTCCCAAAGCTGAAAGTACTGATAAGGCAAGATGTTTTCCGTGGAAGCCAGTTCTTACTTCGTATCTTCCCCCTTCATATTCGACCTCAAGGGCCAGCGGCTCTGGCCACCTGGATCGTGCCTTCAGGAGTCTTATAATCGCGCCATCCGCTTCCCCTACCCAGATAACTTTCCGGTTACAGCTCTCACCTATGGCCCTGACGAGCGGGTCGTCAATGTTCAAGATTGCCACACCGTCGGCCGGCAAAGCGGAAATAAGCTTGCCTTTTTCCTTTGCAATGGCATCCAAGCTCTTGAATGCCCTAAAATGGTCCCGCGCGATCAGCGTCAGTACGGCTATGTTTGGGGTAAATAATCTAAACGGCTTATCCAGCTCGCCTGGATTACCGCCAGACAACTCTAGAACGCAGAACCGGTGGCGAGGGCGTACCCTGAGTAAAAGTCTGACAACGCTGTGAGAATAATTCTGAGTCTCCGGGGTGCTGAAACATTGACCCGCCGTACGAAGAATATTTGCAGAGACATCCTTGACGGTGGTTTTGCCTGCGCTTCCGGTGATGCCTGCGAAGCACACAGTTTTTTTTAGTCTTTTGCTATAGACAAACGCCAACCAAAACCGGAATAGATGCACGCCGGAGCGAAGCCACTTATAGAAATTGTTCCACACCATGTGCTGAATACGACGGATCACTGATATTTTGATCATTTAGTTATCCGCCCTTTTTAGAAGGATTCAAAAGTAGACATCAGGCAACAACTGCGCTGACACATAGGGTATAACGTAAAGGTGCATTTTAGCGTTTTAAAAATTTGTAGACTCTTATTTTCCACGGGCTTGGTTGATCAAATAGCGTAGCTGGCCCCATTCTTCCGTTTCCTTAAGCAAAAACACTCCTACAGCAGCAGTGCCGACTGCAGCGGTTGCAACGTGTAGGGTCCCAAGAAGTAAAAATTGCAAAAGATAATGGTTACCCGAGAGATCTAACGACTGGGTTGCGGCAATTGCTAGTGCAGTTCCTGCCACTGACGGAATGCACAGGAATAAAAGTTTGATTAGAGAGAATCTGGTCTGTATCTCAAGGATAAGCAACAGCGCAATTGTGGTTGCAACAGATAACCAGCCGCGAACCCAGGCCATGATCTCCAATCCACCTGTAGCGGTTAACCAGAGAATGACAATGATCGTTACGGTTGATACAACATCGAACGAGAACAGCAGCTTAACTTTACCTTGGGCAATAATGGCGTCACTCACCAGGGCGAATAGACAGAAGGTGAAGAAAAATAGCCCGAATGGTTGCAACAGGTAGCCATATTCGGACCAATCTGGGCCGAGGAGTACACGGACAATGAGCTCGGGATAAAGCATGATGAAGGCGGTTATGGGGGTGAGCACGGTTATCATCAGCGCCAAACTCAAACGAATGCGGTAAGCCAGAGCCTGTGGGTTTGATTTACTGTCGGCAATTGCGGCCAGCAAAGGTGCGCTCATGGGAATGATGGCGGACAGCGCTGGCAACAGGCTGACTTCACGCACCAGGTTATAGCCGCCTAGCTGAGCTGTTCCAAACAAGCGGGACACCATCAGGTTGTCGATCTGTGAGCGAGTGAACCCGACGATCCCGCGCAGTAGCAGCCACTGGGAAAAGCCCCATTGTTCGCGAAGTTTCTTTAGTGACCATTTAGGTCTGTAGGCATCTACCCGGTAAGAGCCGACGGTAAAAATAACCGCGGCCACAAGGTTGCCTGCGATGATTGCCCAAAAGGTGGGGTGGATAAGGGCAATGATCATAACAGTTAAAAACGAAATCCCTTTTTGCCAGAGGCTGAGTTTGAACAGAGGTTTGTAGTTTATCTGCCTTGCCAGGCGGAGCATTCCTGGCGTTTTCAATGCCCGTATCGGTAGCGCTAATGCAGCCACTGCGAGCGCTAAAGTAAGATCCGGTTCATTGAACCAATCCGCAACAAACGACGATGTACCAATAATAATTACGGCGATGAGCGATTTTGAGAGGAAATCCAGAGTCCAGGCGGTATTGAGGTCTTCATCATCAAGTACGGTTTTTTGAATAATGTATTGTTGGTTGCCGGTTTCAACCAGGAGTTCGAAAAATTGAAGTGCGATGGTGACCAGCGCAACGATGCCAAAATGGTCTGGGGTCAGCAGGCGGGCTAGAACGAGGGTGCTGATAATCCCTAGGCCACGGTGTATAACCTGCAAGCCAAGTAGTAATCCGGAGCTTTTGAGGACCTTGTGACTGATTGACATAAGGGGCTGCATTTTTCTCGGGTTTGGGGGTTATGCCCCTAATAAGAGTTGGGACGGGCCAAGCACACGAAGTGGCCGTAATCGGTGCACTTTCGATTGCGGCGCATCTAACTAGCAGAGTTTACCCGGTAACATTCTTGATACTGGTTAACCATCTGCTCAACTGAAAATTTCTGTCCAAATCGGATCTTTGCCGCGCTATCCATTTTCTTTCTGTCGGCTGGCTGGTCCAGTAAGCTCTTTATAGCACTGGTAAATGCTGGCAGATCGTCACTTTCAACCAGAAATCCAGTTTCTTTGTCTTTGACAATTTCCGGTGTTCCGCCTACTCGGGTAGCTACTGTTGGAATTCCTAGGCTCATGGCTTCGAGGAGTGTCATGGAGGTGCCTTCCGTGAAGGAGGGCAGAAGGAATATGTCCATCAAACTGAGGTAGTCCGCAGGCTTGGATTGAAACCCTGTAAAAATGACGGCGTTGTTTAGGTCTAACTGCTGAGTTTTCGCTTCCAGGTTTGCGCGCTCCGGGCCGTCGCCGACTAACAGCAGGCGCACTTTATAACCTTGGTCGATCAGGGCGCGGGTGGCCTGGAGCATCATGGGCTGATTTTTGACAGCATCCAGCCTTGCGACGGTACCTATAACGACTTCGCCCGATTTAATGCCCAGTTCTGTCAAGAGTTCCCGTTTGCGGTCTTCCTCTGCAGCTAGGGGCGTGATGCCGTTGTAAATGACTGTGATTTTGGATGCTGGCATGTATTCGTATTCAATCAGCGCATCACGGGTAGCCGCTGATATGGCCACCAGGCGATGAGAGGTGAGGGCGATGATGGGGTTGATCAGCCTTGCTTTCTTTCGGTGTTGGTCTGGGTGAAAGCGGCCGTGTTCGGTAAACACGACCTTCGCGCCCGTTCCCCAGTGTGCGAACCAACCGTAGGTGTACGGCGAATATTGATGGCAATGTACAAAGTCGAAGCGGCCAGATTTGATGAGCCGCCGAAGCCAAAGGATTGTCTTCCAATCCAGCCCTGGCTCGCGCTTTCTGGAATGGATAGTGATGCCGTTTTCTGTTTCCATGGCTTTGCCGATGGCGCCTACCTTTCCATCAATGCAGGCAATTTCGCACTGGAACCGCTGCGGGTTCAGGTTGGTGACCAGCTGGCGAATAACCTGTTCTGTGCCGCCGAAACCCATATTGAAGGTAACGTGCAAGATACGGGTTGGGGCATGATTGTTGAGCACGGACAGGCTAACCTTTTTGACTAATGAAAGAACGACTTCAGATTTGCTGGTAGACCCACTTCATACCCGCGTTGGTAATCTGACTTATTTCACGGTAGGTGTTCCACGAAAACGTGTCTCGCCTGCGGTGTTGGGCTTCCAGGTGAGTCAAGAAATTGTATACCAGATTGACACGAAAATAAGGACTCTCGGCAATGAGAGGTGGTGAACCGTAGGCTTTCAGAAACCTGGCTGGTAACTCGTGGAACAGGCTACGACGGGTGCGGTTCGTTTGCGCGATGGCCCAGAGGGTGCTGTAGAAACGCGCCACGTCTTCCAGGTTGCTTGAGATGCGGGTGTTGCTGAAATCCAGTATGTGTAGGTTCTGCTGACTACGGAGATTGTCAACCGGGTTGTCCAAGTATCAGGGTTTAAGCAGCACATTTATTGAGCTCTATTTCACTGGCCCGCCCCGGGTTCAGGGAGACCTCCAGCACCGGACGCCAGTCCCGTGTTGCGCCAGTCCAGCGTCTTGGATTCTTCGCCTTAGCAGCTTTAAAGACCGCCTCCCGCTGACTCAGAATGGCCCGGTCTTCACCCCGATGACGGCTGCCGGGGGTGACGAAGTTGATGCCGCTGTGTAAGTGTTTTTCATTGTAGGCCTGCTCGAACTGCACCATCCACTGACGGACCGCTTGCAGCGTTGCAAAGCCCTTTGATGGCCACGCGGGGCAGTACTTGGTGGTCTTGAACAGAGCTTCCGAGTACGGGTTGTCATTGCTCACACGGGGCCGGCTATAGGACATCAGCATGCCCAGGTCGGCCAGGCGCGCTTTGAGCGTATACGACGTCATCGGCGCGCCGTTGTCAGAGTGCAGCACCGGTGGCTTGTGCCAGCAGCCTTCGCGCAACAGCGCTCTCTGAACCAGCTCCTTGGCGTGTTCGCCAAGCTCCGCTTGATGGACTTCCCAGGCCACGACCTTGCGGCTGAACACGTCCATAATCAGATACAGGTACCAGTGCTCACCACGTACCTGTGATGGGCAGCTGCTAATGTCCCAGCTCCATAGCTGGTTCGGGCCGGTGGCCGTGAAGCTAGTGGGCAAGGGGTGCGGCTTGGCGGGCCGAGCACGTCCCCGGTGCTGGAGCTGCTCGTGCTTTTTCAGTACTCGATAGAAAGAAGACACCGAAGCGATATAGACGCCCTTGTCGGCCAGTAAAGGCACGATCTGGGAGGGTGGCAAGCTGCGATACGCCAGCTTATTACACGCTGCCATAATGGCCATTTCCTCGACTTCGGTCAGTTGGTGCTGCTGAGGTGAACGGGGGGCCTCTGGGCGCAGGTCCTCGGCGACCTGGCCGGATGCCGTGCGCCAGCGTTTCAGGGTGCGCCCACTCAGCCCCATCAGGTTGGCCGCCTGATAGCGTGAAGCGCCGGTGTTCACCGCCTCATCAAAGTACTGCAATAGCCTTGTACGGTCGTCCAGGGAGGTCAATTGTCCTCGTTGTCCTGATCGGTCCCATACAAGGCTTCGAGCTTTTTTGACAGCACCAGGAGCGACGTGGTCTCAGCCAGGACCTTGTCCTTGCGACGGATTTCCGCTTCCAGTTTCTTGATCCGCTTCCGGCTAAGCTTGTGCGCTTTCTGGCCCTCTTTGTGATGATCCTCCTGCAGGCTGGTGCCCTGGATACAGGCGTCCTTCCAGCGCCGGACTTGCTCAACATACAGGCCCTGTTCACGACAGTAGGCACTGAGTTCTTCTTCGGATAAAGATGCGGTTTCAATGACCACCGCAAGCTTGGCCTCGCCGGACCAATGGTCCGCAGTTTTGGTATGACCTGGCACAGGCACTCCTCGTTGCCGACACTGTTTCAGCCAATTGTACAGGGTCGCATCACTGATGCCTTCCTCTACAGAGACAGCAGCAACTGTGTGGTTCTGGGGCGGCAGCAATTTCTTCAGGACTGCGGCCTTACGCTCTTCGGAATAACGAGCCATCTCGTTTCTCATACCACCCACCAAGTGATGAATTAGGCGAAATCGCCAACTGGACAACTACGGTGACATGGTGGGACTATCCGTCAACACGTTATAAAGCACAAAGTCGCCATGGATTTGGCACTGGAAGGCGTTGTTCAAGGGCAGGTAGTCGGGAGTGGTGAGTTTTTGCAATTCGACGTTGTATTTTTTCTCGATTTTTTTGAGCTTGGGCTCCGGTATTAGGTTGCTTGCCCGGATTTCGCGAATTTTGTGTTCAAATTCTGTTGCCAGCCAGCTGCCATCGGCACTTTCTGGTGTTAGCCCAGCGGAGCTGTTGTGGTACTTGCGTAGCCAGGTGCCGATCTCGGTAATGAGATGGACCAGGGTATCTGGATGCTGCAACCGATGGCCCTGCAGGCGACCGAGCAGGTTGGTTGGGTTCCAGAGGGTATGAAACAAATCCTGCCCGATTACCCGCTTTGTGGTCAGGCGGTTTTCGGCTTCGTCAAAGCTGACAAGTTCGATGGCCTTGACGTGGGTTGTTTGAATATTCAGGTGCCGGCAGCGGATGAGCTCCATCGCCTCCGGCTTAAGGCTGCGTTCTGAGGTGTGTTTTGTATAGGTGTTAGACGACGGCGCGCCAGTGCTGCTTGCGTTGCTGCGTAATTCGCCGCGCATCTTGCCCTGGCTTGTGCTCATTGGGACGCGCTCTGTATCAGCGTGAACGATTGGGCCTGTAGTGTCGTTTTTTGGTTAATGATGGCGTTGTAGGCGCTTTCACAGCTTCGCTGCTGGCAAGAGGCTTGAAGGGTTACCAGTGCAAAGCGTGTTGCGCCTTGCAGCAGCGCAGGTATCTGTAGCAGCTTGGCGTTGCGGTAGCTGTCTGTTGTGTAGCTGCCCACTTGATACCACTGCGCCATAACCACCTGTTCCCGCGTGAGTATGTGGCGGTA
Organism: Marinobacter sp. M1C; assembly: GCF_023314135.1. Lineage (NCBI taxonomy): Bacteria > Pseudomonadati > Pseudomonadota > Gammaproteobacteria > Pseudomonadales > Marinobacteraceae > Marinobacter > Marinobacter sp. M1C. The sequence continues at coordinate 2,507,597 of NZ_CP092289.1, read as the reverse complement.
AACCGTTGCGCCCGGCTTCTGATTACTCTCGCGCAGCCATTGCGAGCGGTTGAACTGTGGTGGCAGGTAAGGCACTAATTTATCTTCGGCGTTGGTGCGCTGGCTTTGTGCCAATAATACCCAAGTGCCTGCGGTGAACCAGGCTTGCTGGTTCAGAGCTTCCGGCATGCTTAGGGGGATTGGTAGCGACTGCAGTTCGGCTTTTGGGCTGTTCACCATGTTCAGCGACCAACGCCCGGATTGGGTGGTTGCGGTGGTTGCCAGCGTTAGGGCAACGGGGCCGATCAGCACGGCAACGGCGATGGCGATGTAGCCTTTTTTATGAGTGCTGGCTGGCTGCACTTGGCTGTCAGGGTTGCGCTTCATAACGGGTGAGAAGTACATAACCGGTATAAGGAAGGCGCCGTAGACCAACCAGCCCATCAGTTCATGGTCGGTCAGCAGATCGCTTTGCATTTCAGATTGATAGCCGACTACCACGAGGATGGTAATGCGAACCCAGTTCACGATCAGCGCAAGCGTGACGGCGACGCTGAGGCTTGCTAACCAACCGCGCCAGCGGTAGTCGTTCAATACGGAGGTCATGGCCGCCAGCAGGATAGAGATGGCGAAGTAGCGAATACCGGAGCAGCCGTCTTCAATGACCAGTCGGCCGTAGGGCACGGTAATGCTGTTGCCTTCTATAAGCGCTGGCATATTCATCCAATTTACCCAGGCGCCTACCACTGCGCTTGCCAGGCGGACCAGTGCCGGTACTAAATCGGCCCAGAACGGTAACGATAGCGACAAAACCAGGATGTAAGGCAAAAAGCTGATCAGGCGCTGCCAGCCCAGTAACGCCCAGGTGATGCCAGCGACGCCCGCGGGCAGTGCAAAATAGGCGAGGGTATCGATGCGGGCAAGTTCCAATACGGCCCAGCCCAGGGTGACGACAATCAAGGCCAGTGCGCCGGTTTTGTAAAAGGGCCTTTGCTGATGAGTTAGTGTTTTGTTGGGCGCCGGCGGGTGGGTGATAACTAGCCAGAGAAAAATGAGTGCGGTTGCCAGGCCATGGGCGAGTACTTGTTCGAATTCTAGCCATTCGGTTGTTAAGCGTAGCCAGGTGGGAAAGAAGATCAAAACTGCGATCGCGGTAGCCAGCAAATAGGGTTTTGCTACTGGGATATTTTGTAGTGTTTTCCGTAACATTGCGCGTCCACCGGGTGTTATATCAGTATTCAGGATACTGGGTATTCAGGCTTGGGCAAACACAAAAGCAAGACAAAAAAAGACCAGCCGAAGCTGGCCTTTCAGAACTCTACCGTGATCAGGCTTTCTGACGACGGCGAGCCGCGCCAAGTCCTACCAGGCCTAGGCCAAGGAGGGCAAGGGTGCCGGGTTCTGGAACGTCGGATGTTATGACTTCCAGTACTGAATTACCGACCCAGAAATCCCCTCTCGTGGAGGTCACAGTCACATCAAGCATGCCGTCAGCATTGAGTGCGGCCAGCGCATTTATCTCGAGGGCGCTGGAGAAATCACTTGTTCCGTTGGTAGCGCCGCCGGTGTCAAAGTCAAAATCTTCTACGGTAACGAATCCACTTTCACTGAACTGGAACAACCCAAAGAACCAAGAATCATTGTTGTCGTCATAGATGTTAATTTTGAGAGTACCGCTTAGTGCGCTACCCAATGTAAAGAAATTGTCAGTGAGGTCGTGCTGATATCCGTGTGAATCAGGACCGCGTAAACCTAATACCCCTGCATTAAGGTACTCGTTTTGCACTACAGTGTCAGTAATCACGCCGGCCGTTGCAGTAGAGGCCAAAATAATTGTACCGGCCAGTGCAAACCCAATTTGTTTAATCATATCGAATCTTCTTTTCTTAAATGTAGCGTGAATTTGAATAAATAATTAGCATTAATTGGGCCAATGTAAAAAAAATAATATATTTCAGTGTGTTGAAGTTTACTGTTCTTGGGTATTTTTCTGATGTGTAAATAAAGTTGACGCAATCAAGGATGGCTGGTCAAAAGGAGAGGTAGGTTGTCTGTGGCCTGTTCCCGATCTGGCACATAAAAAAGCCAGCTGAAGCTGGCTTTTTTAAATAATTTGGCGTGATCAGGCTTTCTGATCACGCCAAACGGTCATTGGTTTCAGGCAGTTTTGCGACGACGTGCAGCGCTGAGGCCGAACAGGCCAAGGCCAAGGAGGGCCAGGGTGCCTGGCTCTGGTACTGCGCGCGCGACTTCAAAGGCCACGCCGCCGGAGCTGCTCAGCACTACCTTGTCAAAGTCACCGGCGAAAGAAAAGTAGCCGTCAGTGTTAAAGTTGTTCGAGTTACTCGGTGCTCCAGTGGCCAAGAAAGCATCGTTGCCAGTGTAGGTAACAAAATCACTACCCAGGTAGAAGTCGACTATGTTGTAGCTATCAATCGAACCCCAGTAAAAATCGAAGGCGCCGCTCAACCCGGTAATTGTGATCGGGGTTTGCGCAGAAGCGTCCGGCTTTGGGGCTGAGCTGGTTACGTTGTAAGAAACGACTGCGGCGCCATTGCCGGTATCGTCACCTGGGCGTTTTGCTGTCCCTGATACGCTGGTTGCTGGAGCAATGACAGCTCCCCCGGAAACTCCGGTCATGGTGCTTCCCAGAGCCGCGCAAGTGATTGCGACACAAGCATTGCCATCGTAGGATGCAGTGAAGGTAGGCACTGCACTTACTAACGAGCTTACACCCAGAGCGGCAGCAGCGACAACACCGGTAAGGAGTGTGGTTTTCAGTTGTGCTTTCTTCATAATTATTCCCCTGTTTTTTGCCAATCCCTGCGCTAAATATTGGCTTTAGCCGGGAATTTTTTGCCCCTTAACTCTAAGTGGCTTGTAGTTCTAATAAGCAATAAAGGGGCCAGGTTAAAAAAGTGCAAAAAATACAGAAGGGTAGAGTCGGTTAAAAAGTAATCGAGAGTAGAAGCGTATGGGATGTGTATAAAATATCGACGCTTAATATGTCGCATGAGTAGATAGTATGGAAGTTGCTGGTTATTAGAGTTGGGGTAACACAAAAAGAGTTAAAAAAGCCGCTGAATGCGAGTAGGGGACAGATTTGAAATCTGTCCCCGGTTTACAAAGACCGCGAAGTGTCAGGTTTTTTTACATCGCAGCTTCGATGGCTTTCAGGTGTGCCTGGATTTCGGCGTTCTCTGGCGCCAGCGCCAGGGCCTTCTCAACGATGGGTTTGGCTTGTTCGTGTTTGCCGCCCAGGTGCAGAACCCATCCATGGGTGTCGAGTATGTCTGGCGCTTCGGGTGCCAGCTCGGTGGCGCGGCCGGCCAGTTCGATGGCGCGGCTGTTGTTCTGTTCGCGTAGCAGCCAGGCCAGGTTGTTCAGCGCCACTACGTTGCTGGGTTGTGCTGTCACAATTTGTTCATACAATTCGATCGCGGGCTGATCCTGCTGTTGGTTCATCTGCAGGTCGGCCTGGGCCATCAGAATGGCGACGTGGTTGTTGTGGGTTTTTGCGGCGGCCTGCAGTGCTTCTAACGCCTCGGTGTTTTTACCTTGTGTGATAAGTATGCGCGCGGGCAGCAGCGCGAAGCCGACGTTTTCGGGCTGTATGGCAATGGCTTCTGCTGCTTTGGCCAGAGCCGTTGGGAAATCTTCGGCCTGTGCGCTTAAAACGGATTCTGCGGCCAGTAGCTGCCCGTAGGCTCTGTAGCCGATGGGGTTATCTTCGTTGGCCATTGGTTCCAGAAGTGTTCGCGCTTGTTCTACCTCGCCTTTTTGTATGTGAATTAGCGCAGATAATAAGCTGACGTTGGGTGCCAGTGGCGGGTGGGTTTCGGCAACGGTGCCCAGCCACTGCTGAACTTCTTCAACGCTGTGGTTGGTGGCGTAGACCTGACCGGCTTGCTGCAATGGCCCGATGACGTCTGGGGTAATGACGGCGGCGGCTAGCAGTTGTTCAACGGCTTTGTCGCTGTTATTGGTTGAGGCGTAGAGGTTTGCCAGGGCCAGACGCGCTTGCTGCATGTTCGGGTTGTCTGTGGTTAGCTTTTCAAGCCGGGTGATGGCTGGGCCGGAGTTGCCCATGCGCCCGTCAGCGATGGCGGCCAGTAAAACCGCTTGGGGCTCGTTGCCGTAGCCATTGATCAACGAGTCGCGTACGTCTTCTGCTTCGCGGGTTTCACCGCTTTCGATCAGCAGGCTTAAATAGATAGCTGTGCTTGCCCAATCTGCGGGCTGGGCGGTGAACGCCATCCGCAGTTGCCCCAGGGCCTGTTCTGTTTGCTGGTTATTGATGTAGTGCCGGGCCAGCGCCACGCGCAAACGGGTGCGCTCGGGCTCGTTGCTGATGGCTTTGCTTAGGCTGGTGACGCCTGCGGCTTCTTGGCCTGGCATGCTCAGAGCCAGAATGCCGTGCATGGCCAGCAGGTCGTTGTCGTTGGGACGGGCTTTTACGGCACGCTCCAGGGTGGCCAGCGCTTCTTCCCGTTTGCCCAGATCAATCTGGGCCATGGTAGACGCCCGAATAAAGCGGGTTGGGGTGGTTTCCGGGTCCAGATTTTCAGACAGCAGTTCGGCGCCCTCTTCCAGTTCACCGGTACCTGCGGACAGGGTGCCCAGCATTAAGGCCAGCTGTTCGTTGTCTGGGTCTAGCTTGCGCATGTCACGCAGCATGGTTTTGGCTTCGTCAAAGTTGCCAGCTTGAATGGCGGCGATAACGGCTTCGCCTTGTTCCCGGGCGCCTGAATCGGTTTGTTCGGCCAGGATGCGGCTGTACACCTGTGCTTCGCTGATTTTGCCCTGTTCAGTCAGCACTCGTGACAACAGCGACAGTAACCTACCTCTTAACGGCAGGAACATGTCTGACGCTGGCATTTGGGTAACGGCGTCGGTGAGGGTGGCGGTGGCGGGCTCCAGTTCGTCAAGCTGATATTGGGCCAGCCCTTTCAAATAGAGAACGGCTGGCGTGGTTTCGTTGCTGGCCAGCCAATCGTTAGCGGCGCCCAGAGCGGTGCGGGCATTGCCTTGTTGAATATGGCTCTCTATTAGACCGGTTATGGCATCCACGCTGGTGCCGTAATTGGCGCTAATGTCTCTGTAGGCGGTGACTGCCTCGTCAACGTCGCCAGACAGGCGCATGGCTTCGGCTTTGATTAGGGAGGCTTCTAGTTTCTCGTCAGAGCTTTCGGGGTTTGCCAATGCCAGGGTTTCGATGGCCGACAGGTGTTTGCGTTCTTCCACATAGGCCCGGGCCAAAGGCAGGGCGACCGTTTGCGGGTAGTCTTTCAGCCAGGGTTCCAGCAGCTCAACGGCCGGCTTGTTAGCGCCCAGCTCCAGATAGAGCTCGCCCAACCGGGCGATGTGGCTGACGTTTTCTGGTTCGGTCTGGATTGCGTTTTTGATTTCCAGAATGGCCGAACGGTATTGGCCCTGCTCGGCGTAGGTGTCTGCGCGACTTAGGTGCGACAGTGCTTCTGAGGTGTCCGGGCCGGTGTTACAGGCGCTCAGCAGGGGCAGCATCAGGCTGCCCAATAGGATCAGCCGCGGGAGTTTTTTCTTGGGTACTGTTATCGACATTGTTTACGGCTCCGATGAAAGTAGGGGACGGATTTTAAATCCGTCCCCGGTTTGACTTGTAGCTTAGGGGACAGATTTGAAATCTATCCCCGCTCGACCTCCGATTCCCTGGTTAGCTTTCTGTTGCATCGGCTGAAGTGTTAATCCGGTATTTGTCAGTCAGGTTGTACAGGGTGGGGCGGGTAATCCCAAGAAGTCGGGACGCTTGTGCCATGTTTGAGTTGCTGCTGCGCAGAGCTTGAACGATGGCAGCGCGTTCGGCGTTTTCGCGTACTTTGCGCAGGTTCAGCTTGCTGTCGCTGGCGTCTGAGTTGTCGGTGCTCAGGGGCAGTTGCAGGTCATCTATGGTGATGCGCTTGCCGTCGGCCATAATCACCGAGCGTTTTATTTTGTTGATCATTTCGCGCACGTTGCCAGGCCAGGGGTAGGTTTCTATGGCACTGATGGCGTCGTCACAGAAGCTCAGGCCGGGCCGGTCTAGCTGTTTGCTTAGGCTTTTTAGCAGTGACTGGGCGATGACCAGGGCGTCGCCGTCGCGGTCACGAACCGCGGGCAAATCCAGGGTGATCTCGCTGATGCGGTAGTAAAGGTCTTCGCGGAAGGTGCCTTCCTGAATCAGTTCGTTCACATTGCGGTGAGTAGCACACACCACGCGCACGTCGACTGGCGTGGGTTTTAGTGACCCAACCCGGTCTACCACTCGTTCCTGCAGGAAGCGCAGCAGTTTGGCTTGAAGCGCCATGGGCATGTCGCCGATTTCATCCAGAAACAGGGTGCCGCCGTTGGCGCTTTCAATTTTGCCTTTTTTGCTTTGGGTGGCACCGGTGAACGCGCCTTTTTCATAGCCGAACAGTTCGCTTTCCAGCAGGTTCTCTGGAATGGCCGCGCAATTAATGGCGGCGAAGGGCATGTGCGCCCTTGGGCTTAGGTCATGCAGGGCCCGGGCCAGTACTTCTTTGCCGGTGCCGGTTTCGCCGTTGATCAGGGTAGTAATGTCGGTTGGCGCAACCTTTTCGAGCGTGCGGCACACGGCCAGCATTTGCGGGCTGGCCGCGATAATGCCTTTCACGCTGGTGACGTCGCGGTTGGCCAGTTCGAGGTTTTCTTTTTCCAGCTCGGCCAGGCGGAACGCCCGGTTAACCACAAAGCCGAGAATGTCGGCGTCTACGGGTTTCTGGTAGAAGTCGGCGGCGCCCATTCCGATGGCTTTTACGGCGTTTTCTTTTTCTTCACGTCCGGTCACCACAATCACTTTGGTCATCGGTGCCAGGCGCAATATGTCTTCCAGCAGTGCGAAGCCTTCGCTGCTTCCGCCGGGGTCTGGCGGCAGGCCCAAGTCCAGGGTTACCACTTCGGGTTCCAGTCGTCGCAGCAGGGTAAGGGCGGTTTCACGGTCGGCTGCAATCGACACTTGTAGGTCGTCAGTAAAGCACCAGCGCATCTGGCTTTGCAGTCCCGGGTCGTCCTCTACAATCAGTAATCGTCTCGTCACGGGTTTGTTCGTTCCTTGTTAACGCGTGTATCTACTTTTGGAAGTCTTAACTCAAAGCCGGCAGTTTGCAACGGTTGTGTGTGCCAATTTGCGCTTTTGCATCGACATGTATTATGTGGCGTCGTATTGCTATTGATTTGACTGAGTTTCTTTCGTCGCGGTTGTGGTTGCAGTTGAAGCTGCGGCGTCGGCGAGCGGTAGGCGCATTGAAAAACACGAGCCTAGGCCCGGTTCGCTGGTGACATCAATGCTTCCACCAAGCTCCAGCAAGTATTCCCGGGTTTGGTAAACCCCTATGCCCATACCTGTCAGCCCCTTGGTGCTTTCGAATGGCTTGAACAGGCGGTTGCGGATGAATTCTTCGGTCATGCCGCTGCCGGAATCCTGAATAAACACCACGGCGGTTCCGCGGGCGACTTTTAAAGTCACAGCAATGTCGCCGTCTGGCGGCGTGGCTTCTTGGGCGTTTCTCAGCAAATGGCCCACTACGGTACTCAGCTGTTCGGCGTCTGCCCTTATCCACACGTCGCCGTTTCGGTAATCAAAATGCGGTTTCGGGTTGCGTCTTGTCGCGTCGGCTATGGCGCTACTGAGTACGTCTATCAGGTTGATGACTTCTGCGGTTTGCCCTTGGCTGTCCTGAGGCTTTTGGATGTGGGTGACCAGGTTCGACATTTTGTTCACCGCGTGGTCGGCGGTTTGAATCATGTCGTCAATAAATGCCGGGTTATCGCGGTGCCTGGGTGCGTTTTTGACCAGCAGGGACAGTTGCGCGATCACGGTTTTCAAATCGTGCAGCATGAAAGCAGACGCTTTGCTGACGGCTTCAAACTGCATGGCCCGCGTGAGCGCGCTCTGAGCATCGGCTTGGGCCAGCAGGTTGCCGGTTTGGCGGGCAACCACGCGGATTAAATCGAAGTTCTCCCAGTTCAGTTCTACCTGGGTGAGGGGCGCGCCAATCAGTGCCATGCCGTAAAGCTCGTTGCCTAGGTACAGCGGGATGATCAGCCAGCCATTGGGGCATTGGCTGATAACGTCTGGGACTTCTAGCAAATCATAGGCAACTGGGTCTGCCCTGTAGGCGTTAAGATCTATGATCCATTCTTTATCGCGGAAATAGCGCACCAGGTCGTCATTGGGGTCAATCAGGGTGTGACGATCGAAGCTCATGTTGATGGTGGCTTTTAACTGGTAGCGGTTCTGGTCGTCTTGCAACCAGATGGCGCCTGTGTTGCTTTCCACCAGGTCTGCCAGAATGCGGATAACCCGTTCTGGCAGGGGCGGCGAATCGGTCAGGTTGGCCAGCTCTTTGGTCATTTTTAGCCATTCATTGCGGTAGTCGTATTTGTAGTCAAAAAAGTTCTGGCTGATGGCAACCATCATGCGGGCCCGCAGCCGGCGCGAAAGCAGCAGGGTAACCAAGAACACCAGTGCCAGGGTGAAGAACAGTATGCGCAGGGCGTCGCCCCAGTTGCCGCCCACGGTTTTGATGTAGTAGCCGGCAACCGACAGAAATACCAGGTAGGCGCCGGCGAACAGCAGCGTGCCAACGTGAAAGGCGGCGCGCCGCGATACCCGGAAATCTATGGGTTGTTTGCGGGTGTTAACTACGTTTACCGCAAACAGTGGCACCAGCAGCGCGTTGACGAGCCCGCGGGCGTCCCAGAAGTTCTGGCTGATTTGGCCAAACAGCAGGGCGTCGGCGTACATTACAAAATCAAAGATGAAGATGGTGGCCACGCCGGTGCACATGTATTTAATGCTATAGCGGCGAAAGCCCAGGGAGTTGCGCCAGATTTGTTCGATCAGTAGCAGGCCAATCAGCGACAGCGCTAACTGGCCCACTATTTTTGTTTTGCCGCTCAGTATGTGGTTTACGCCAAAGTGTTCAGCGGCGCTGACCAGCAGCAGTACCACTAGCAGGCCAATAACGGCGCCTGCCAGGGCTAGTTTGATTTTTCGCGCGGTGCCGTCGTTTGGCAAAGCGCTGCCCAGCAGGGTGAAAATAAGTGCGATCCAGGCGCTGTCGCGCAGCAATTCCAGCAAGTAGCGCACGGCAAAATCCGGGAACCCCCAGATGGACTGGGTCACCAAGGCCGCTGCCCATAGGGCGGATAACAGCGCGGCAAAGAACAGGGCCCGATCGGAATTACGGCGCATGTAGCGGGATGCAATCAGAATTGCCAATAGGCCATAAGTGATAAACGCAACGGCGTGGCTGAGGGCGTTGAAATCGTTAAACATGGACTCTTCCGGGTTTTTGTTCTGGCGGCTGCTTGTGGCGATGGGCGCAGATTAAGTAAAGAGTAAATTAAAACGCCGGCTTGGGCGAGCCCGCTTACTCTTGTAGTACTCCGTAGCGTTTGTTACTATGCGCGCCGCTTTCGGGGAAACATTCTGAAACGCCGTTATGGTGGCCCTATTGGTGCCTTCGCAACATGAAACCGTGAACCCGGTCAGACCCGGAAGGGAGCAGCCGCAGCGGTCGATATGTGTGCCGGAGTGTCGCTGGTGGGGCCACCACCTGTTTTAGCCCCCGTTTTCTGTTTTTGCCTTCCTGTCGATTATCGTTATATACCCGCTGCTTTCCTTGTCACTTTCTCGATTACTCTTTAATCACTCTTCATTACGTCTACCCTCTGTTTTTCGGTTTTAGCATCCATGCTAGAATTAACGCTATTTTTCACGGCAATTGGCGAACTATGAGCTACCAGGTACTTGCCCGTAAATGGCGCCCGCGCACCTTCGAAGACATGGTGGGGCAGGAACACGTGCTTCAGGCGTTAATCCACGCGCTGGAAAGCCAGCGCCTGCACCATGCCTATTTGTTTACTGGCACCCGTGGTGTGGGCAAAACCACCATTGGCCGTCTGTTGGCCCGATGTTTGAACTGTGAAACCGGCATTACCGCGAAACCTTGTGGTGTTTGCGGCAGCTGTCGCGAAATTCAGGAAGGCCGCTTTGTTGACCTGATTGAAATAGACGCCGCCTCGCGCACTGGCGTTGACGACATGCGTGAGCTGACAGACAACGTGCAGTATTCGCCCACCCGCGGGCGCTTTAAGGTGTACCTGATTGACGAGGTGCACATGCTCACCAATCAATCGTTCAACGCCTTTCTGAAAACTCTGGAAGAACCGCCAGAGCACGTTAAATTCCTGCTGGCCACCACCGATCCCCAAAAATTGCCGGTGACGGTGTTATCGCGCTGCCTGCAGTTTAATTTGAAGCGGATGACGCCGGAACACATCGCCGGCCATTTGAACCACGTATTGACTGCTGAAAAGATTCCTTTTGAAGAGCCGGCCCTATGGCTTCTGGCGCGCGCAGCGGACGGCAGTATGCGCGATGCCCTAAGCCTGACGGATCAGGCTATTGCGTTTGGCAACCAGCAACTGGCGGCAAGCGATGTCAGTTCTATGCTGGGCACGATTAATCAGCGTGATATCGAAAGCCTGGTGGGCACGTTGGTTGGCCGTGATGGCCCGGCGTTGTTGACGGAAATCAGCCGTATTGCCGATTTTGCGCCAGATTACGGGGTGATTCTGGCGGACCTGTTGTCGCTGTTCCATCGGGTGACGATGGAGCAGGTGGTGCCTGGCAGTGCGGACAACGCCTTGGGGGACGCTCACCAGATTCAGGCGCTGGCTAAGAAGCTGAGCGCGGAAGATGCCCAGTTGTTTTATCAGGTGGCCCTAATGGGGCGCAAAGATTTGGCGATAACGCCGGATGCGCGCATGGGGTTCGAGATGACGCTGCTGCGTATGCTGGCGTTCCGGCCCGGAACCGCTCGCCGGGAACCGCCTACGGCGATTGCGGCGGATTCGGCACCGGCCGGAAACCGTGATGAACCAGACCCTGTTGCTGTTAGCTCGAATCAACCTGAAGCGCCAGTACCAGCGAATCTGGAGCCTGTTGCCCCGGCTGCTTCGACGCCGCCACCAACAGAGCGAGCGCCGGTTGAGTCGATTCCACCTTGGGAACCTCAGCCTGGCACAGACGTAGATTACCCGGACGACGGGGCATTTTATGGTGCTGATGAGGCTGTTGAGCCTTTTGTGCCTGAGCAGCGGCAGCCAGCGGCTGAGCCAGAACATCAGCCAGAGCCGCCAGAAGTGGCGGAAGAAGCATTACCTGACGGTGAATTTGTTTGGCAGCGGGATTTTCGCAGCCTGAATATTGCGGGTATGCCGGGCAATCTGGCCAGCCACGGGTCTATGCTGCACCAAGGCAATGACGTGCTGCTGACTATTGATGAGGGCCACGCGCGGCTGCTGAACGCCCGCCACGAAGAAAAAATTCTGGCCGCCTTGAGAATTCGTTTCGGTGACGCCACTGAATTACGTATAGAAAGGGGGCAGCCAGACGACACGCCGGCTGCCTATGAAGAGCGCCAGCGTAAGGTTCGGCAGCAGGCGGCGGAGCAGGCCATTCGCACCGACCCGCTGGTACAATCGATTGTGGATCGATTTGCTGCCCGTGTCGTGGAAGACAGTATTCGACCGATTGAAGTCCCCAAAAAGCGCCCGGCCGACAAAGAGCGCCCGGCCGACACAAAGAGCTCGGCTGAGATAAAGAGCCCGGCCGGCTCAAACAGGAGATAACGTTATGATGGACAACATGGGCGAGCTGATGAAAAAAGCCCAAAAAATGCAAGAAAACATGCAAAAAGCCCAAGAAGAAATCGCCAAGGCAGAAGTGACTGGCGAATCCGGTGCGGGGCTTGTGAAGGTGGTGATGAACGGCCGCCACGACGTTCGTAACGTAGAGATTGACCCGTCTTTGATGGCCGAAGAAAAAGACATTCTTGAGGACCTGCTGGCGGCGGCGGTGAACGACGCAGTGCGCCGTGTGGACGCCAACCAGAAAGACAAAATGTCTGGCATGATGTCTGGTATGGGTCTTCCTCCCGGCTTTAAGATGCCTTTCTAAATTATTGAATTTTAGGGATTATTATGGCGTTCAGTCCTCTGGTGGATGAGTTGGTTGAAAGCTTGCGGGTGCTACCCGGCGTAGGCCAGAAAACCGCCCAGCGTATGGCTTTTCATTTGCTGGAACGCGCCCGCAGTGGCGGTAGCCGCCTGGGTGATGCTTTGGGCCGGGCCATGGACGGTGTGCGCCGCTGTGATCGTTGCCAGAATTTTGCCGACACCGACGTGTGTGGCATTTGCGAAAACCCGGAACGCAACACCGGTGTGCTGTGCGTGGTGGAAAGCCCGTCAGACCTATTGGCCATCGAGCAGGCCGGTGACTACCGTGCCGGCTATTTCGTGCTGATGGGGCATTTGTCCCCCATTGATGGCATTGGGCCGGAGCAGATTGGCATTGACCGGCTGGTTCACCGGGTGCGCGATGAAGGCGTAACCGAGTTAATACTGGCCACCAATCCCACAGTGGAAGGCGAAGCGACGGCGCACTACATCGCCGACCGCCTGGCCGACAACAACGTACTGATTACCCGGCTGGCCCACGGCATTCCTGTGGGTGGCGAGTTGGGTTATGTCGACGGTTTTACCCTGACCCACGCTTTCCGCGGCCGCAAACCTTTAGCTGGCTAAGCCATTTCCCGATCAGGCAACTTTATGAATGCGAATGAACTCCCCCGGCTGACAGCGCCGGCGCCATCCGAGCCGGTGCTATGGCTGGAAACCCCTGAACAGCTGGATAAATGGCTGGCGGCGCAGCCCACAGAGCCTTTGACCCTCGATACAGAATTCGAGCGGGTGAGCACTTATTACCCGATACCGGGCCTGGTGCAGCTTGGGCTGGCCGATCAATTTCGCCTGGTGGATCCGGAAGTGGCAGAGGCCTCTGCCGGTTTTCGTGCGGCTCTGGAAGATCAACAACGCCCAAAGCTGTTGTACGCGGTGAGTGAAGACCTGGAGCTGTTCCGCCACTGGCTGGGCATTCCCATGCAGGGCGTGATTGATCTGCAGTTGGGCGTGGCCTTTGCCGGGCTTGGGTTTTCCATGGGTTACGCCAAATTGGTTGAAAGCCTGTTTGGTGAAAGCCTGGACAAAACGCTTACCCGCTCTAATTGGATTTCACGGCCTTTGAGCGATTTACAGCAGCGCTACGCCATTGATGACGTGCGCTTTTTAAAGCCGATTTATGACTGGCTGCAAGACGTTTTAGCCGGGCGCGGGCTTCAGCAGGCCTTGGTGGAAGAATCCGCTCGCTTTGCTGCAGACCTGGCAAGCCAGGACGATCCCACCCGGCATTATTTAAAGCTGCGCGGCGGTTGGCCTTTAAGCGCCCCGCAGCAACAGGTGCTGCAGGCGTTGGTTAGCTGGCGCGAGCGCGAATGTCATCGCCAGGACAAGCCCCGAAACTGGGTAATGGCAGACCCTTTGTTGATGGCAATGGCCGAGACGCAGCCCAAAACGCTGAACGCTCTGTCAGATATTCAGGGCCTGGCATCCGGCCAGGTTCGCCGCCACGGCGATACTCTGCTGGCGCTGATCGCAAAAGCCGATGCCGCCGATGATGTGGCCATAGAGCCGATTGCGGCGCCTTTGACCCGAGACCAGCAGGGCTTTTACAAGCAGTTGAAAAAACACTTTGTGCGTGCTGCGGAATCGGCTGATATTCCTATAGAATTGCTCGCGCCGCGCAAGCGCCTGGAAGCCGTGGTGCAGCAACAACAGCTGGCGGGTAACCCGTTTTTTGAAGGCTGGCGCAGCCAGATACTGGCTCCGGTTCGGGGCAGCATAGAGGAACTGCTTTCGTGACCAAAACCCGCGACTTTGTTTCCGTTTTTCGCAGCAGTAAAAAGCCCGACACCTATCTGTATGTGCGCCGAGGTCACCTTTGGGATGACTTGCCGGAAACCCTGCGCACCTTGTTTGGCAAGCCGGTACACGCCATGGATTTGGTGTTGACACCCGAGCGCAAACTGGCTCGCACCAGCGCTGAACAGGTTCTGGCGGGTATTGCGGATAAAGGCTTTTTTCTGCAGATGCCGGAAGAGCAGGACATGGCGATTGTCGAGTTCAAGATGAAGCTGGGGCAGCGCAACCGATGATTGCACAAGTGCCATTCTGGCAGCGCAAACGCCTGCATGAAATGACACCGACGGAGTGGGAATCTCTGTGTGACGGTTGCGGGAAGTGTTGCCTGAACAAGCTGGAAGATGAAGACACCGGTGAGGTATACCATACGGATTTAGTGTGCCAGTACATGGATACTGACACCTGCGGTTGCACGGTTTACCCCGAGCGGTTGAAAAAAGTACCCGGATGCACGCTGATTACGCCGCAAACATTGCCGGATTATCACTGGCTGCCTTATACCTGTGCCTATCGCACTCTGGCAGACGGTCGCCCATTGGCCGATTGGCACCCACTGCGCAGCGGTGACCCGCAATCCGTGCATGATGCAGGTGTGTCGGTGCGCGGTAAGGTGTTGTCAGAGGCGGCCGTGGCCGAGCAAGACTGGGAAGAACATATTATTCACTGGGTAATGACATAATGGATGCGGAATTGCAGAACGTGTACTGGCTGTTTTGGGCCGCCTACGGTGTAGGGCTAGTGCTGTTTTTATGGATGATGCAGCGGTTGTTGCGATTTTTGCCGTTTTACGGTTTGCGCACACTGTTGCTGGCCGCGTTGGCGGCTATTCTGGTGGCCCCGGTGGAATCTTTAGACATAGCCGGTTGGTGGATTCCGGCATGGTTGTACGGCGGTTATGAACTGATTCTGGGCGACAGCGTTGCGGCCAGCGCTGCCTTGTTAAATATTGCGTTGGCCGGCATGGTATTGCTGCTGGTGTGGATTCTGGACCTGGTGCGTTATCGGATGAAACGCTGAGCGTTGAATAATAAATCGGCGGCTGTTCATTTTATGGCCGTTTTACACAGGGAAAACGTGGTGGGAAGCTTCATGCAGTCAACTCCGGTAACGCACAAAACGCTGTGGCACGCGCTTATTATTACGTTGATTGCGGCGTTTGCGGGCATGGTCCAGGCCCAAGATCAGGTCCAGTCTCAGGCCGAGCGGGCGGATAGCCCGCAGTTGCCGGGCGCGGTGGATGTGCGCATTATTGTTGATATTTCCGGCTCTATGAAGCAGAACGACCCGCAAAATCTGCGCCGCCCGGCGTTGCGCTTGTTGGCCCGATTGCTGCCCGATGGCGCCACGTCCGGTGTGTGGACTTTTGGCCAGTACGTGAACATGCTGGTGCCCCACCGGGAGGTCAACGATGCCTGGCGTGATATGGCCATTGCGCAAAGCGACGCGATCAATTCGGTGGCCATGCGCACCAATTTGGGTGCGGCCATTGAAACCGCCAGCGATGGTTACTTTACCGGTGGCGTGCTGAGCAATACCCACTTTATTGTGTTGACTGACGGCATGGTGGATATCAGCCGCAATCCCAGCGCCAATAAGGCCGAAGCTAATCGAATTCTGGATACCCTGGTTCCGCCGCTGAAGCAGCAGGGTGCCCGTTTTCACGCGGTAGCCCTGTCGGCCGAGGCAGACACCGAGTTTTTGCGCAAACTGGCCTCCGAATCAAACGGCAGTTTTCACGTGGCGGAAAACGCTGATGATTTAAGCCGCGCGTTTCTGGACGCCTTTAATGCCGCTGTACCCCAAGAGCAAACGCCCATCGACGACGACGGCTTTATGGTGGATGCCGGCGTGAGCGAATACACCGCGCTGATTTTCTGGGGCGACAATGAAACCTCTGGCAACCGTACCCTGGCGTTAAAAGCGCCCGGTGCAGCCGCGGCCACCTTGCAGCAGCACCCGGACAATATTCGCTGGGCCCGTGAACCGGGTTATGACCTGATTACCGTAACCGACCCCGTAGCCGGGCGCTGGAGCCTGGACGGCCAGCTAGGCGAGGGCAGCCGGGTAAGCGTGGTGAGTGATTTGCGGATGATTGTGAGCCCCATTCCCGGCACTTTTACCGTAGATGAGCCGCTGGCGATTCGGGTAGGGCTGTTTGACGGTGATGAACCGATTACCAATGCCGATTTTTTAAGTGTGCTAACGGTTAACCTGACGCTGGAAAATGAAGATGGCCGCGGCGGTACCAAGGTGTTGTCAGAGCAGGGCCCGCCAGCCGATGGCGTGTATCGCTATAACATTGCCGAGCTGCCGACCGCCGGCCAGTACCAGGTGATTGTGGAAGCGCGCAGCAGTACCTTTGCGCGCAAGTTCTCTGGAACTACGCGGTTTGAACCTGCTGCCGGTGCCGAAGCGTCCGCCGCAGACGCGCCACTGTTTGCGCCTGAAATTAACGTCGCTAATCCTTTCAAAACCGCCACCCCTGCTGCGCCTGCGGTTGATGAGGCGCCCGCGCCTGAACCCGCCAGCGAACCTGTCGCAGAAGTTGAGCCGGTCATTGAAACTGCGGCAGAGCCAGAGCCGGCCCCAGAGCCGGAAGCAGCTGCACAACCGATACAACCGATAGACGTTGCTGAATTGGATAAGCCCGAACCGGCAGAACCCGAGAGCGCGGATTCAGCGATAGCGCCCTGGATGATGGTGGCCGGCGCGGGTGCTCTGTTGGTGCTGGCCTTGTTGATCTGGCTGCTGCTGCGCAAACGCAAAAACATCGATGAAACCGATGCCAAAACTGACGCCGAAGCAAACGTGGAAGCAGAAGCGGCTGCGCCCGTTCCAGCCCCGGAAGTGGCTGCCGTGCCGGTGATTACCGACGTTGACGAGCCGGAAAACGTACCGGAATTAAGCGCGGACGACCTGATTGAGCCAGAACTTGCCGCTGAGCCCGTGGTTGACGAAACCTCAGTGCCCACCATAGAGCCACTGCCCGAAGAAACCATACCGTTGATAGAGCCGGAAGAGGGCGACCCTGAACCTTTGGCTTTTGATGACGATTTTGACCTGTCTGAATTTGACGACCTGCCAGGCGCCGAAGTTGAAAAAGGCGCTGAAAAAGACACGGACCCTGAGCCAAAGAAAACGCCCGACAACGATCGCAAGAAGTAACTTACAGGACCCAGAACATGAAATTTACCGGCACCGATAAATACGTCGCCACCGACGACCTGCAAATGGCTGTGAACGCGGCTATAACGCTGCAACGCCCGTTGTTGATAAAAGGTGAGCCCGGCACCGGCAAAACCTTGCTGGCGGAAGAAATAGCGGCGGCTTTGGGCAAGCGTTTAATCCCCTGGCACATCAAGTCCACCACCAAAGCCCAGCAGGGTCTGTACGAATACGATGCGGTGTCGCGCCTGCGGGATTCCCAGTTGGGCGATGAGAAAGTGAAAGACATCAGCAACTACATTATTCCCGGCAAATTGTGGGAAGCCTTCGCATCCGAAGAGCAAGTGGTGTTGTTGATTGATGAAATCGACAAGGCCGACATTGAGTTCCCCAACGATCTGTTGCAGGAACTCGACCGCATGGAGTTCTACGTTTACGAGACCCAGCAGTTCGTAAAGGCCAAGTATCGGCCGATCATTGTGATCACCAGTAACAACGAAAAAGAACTGCCCGACGCCTTCCTGCGCCGCTGCTTTTTTCACTACATCAGCTTTCCTGACCAGGGCACCATGCAAAGCATTGTTGACGTGCATTTCCCGGGTCTTCAGCAGCAGGTAGTACGCGATGCCCTGGAAGTGTTTTTTGACGTGCGCAAGGTGCCTGGCCTGAAGAAAAAGCCGTCTACCTCTGAGTTGATTGACTGGCTGAAGCTGCTGATGGCCGATGAGTTGTCTGCCAAGATGCTGCACCAGAAAGACAGCAGCAGCGCATTGCCACCGCTGTACGGCGCCCTGGTGAAAAACGAGCAGGATGTTCACCTGCTGCAGAAGCTGGCGTTTATGGCGCGCCGCCGCGGTTAGTCTTAAAGGTAGGGTTTTATGCTGATCAATTTTTTTCTGGAAGTGCGACGGGCAAAAGTGCCGGCCAGCCTGCGGGAGTTTCTCGACTTGCTGGAGGCCC
The DNA here is from genome assembly GCF_023314135.1 of Marinobacter sp. M1C. NCBI lineage: Bacteria > Pseudomonadati > Pseudomonadota > Gammaproteobacteria > Pseudomonadales > Marinobacteraceae > Marinobacter > Marinobacter sp. M1C. Next base: position 2,489,630 of record NZ_CP092289.1, on the reverse strand, counting down.
TTCAGCAACGCCTGGCTTTCGCAGACATGGAAGAATTCTATTATCTGGCGCGCCTGTGCCTGGTCAAAGACGAGCGCCACTACGATAAATTCGACCGTGCTTTCAAGGTGTATTTTGAGGGCATCGAGCATCTGGACGAGTTGCTGCAATCGCTGATTCCCGACGATTGGCTGCGGGCCGAGTTTGAAAAGCACCTGAGCGATGAAGAAAAGGCGAAAATCGATTCCCTGGGCGGCCTGGAAGAACTGATCGAAACCTTCAAAAAGCGCATGGAAGAGCAGAAAGAGCGCCACGCCGGCGGTAATAAATGGATCGGCACCGGCGGCACATCGCCCTTTGGTGCGGATGGCTACAATCCGGAAGGCTTTCGTATCGGCCAGAAAACAGGCCGCCACGGTCGCGCGGTAAAAGTGTGGGAAAAACGCGAGTTTAAAGACCTGGATGACAGCGTTACCCTAGGCATTCGCAACATCAAAGTGGCGTTGCGCCGGTTGCGTAAATTTGCCCGCCAGGGCGCCGCTGACACCCTGGATATGGACGACACCATTCGCTCCACCGCCCGTAACGCCGGATACCTTGATCTGAAAATGGTGCCCGAGCGCCACAACGCTGTAAAAGTGCTGATCTTTTTTGATGTGGGCGGTTCTATGGACCCGCACATTCGCGAATGTGAAGAGCTGTTTTCAGCGGCGCGGCTGGAATTCAAGCATATGGAGTATTTTTACTTTCACAACTTCATTTACGAGGGCGTGTGGACCCAGAACGTTCGGCGCACCAACGAGGTAACGCCGACCTGGGAACTGCTGAATAAATACAGCTCGGATTACAAGGTTATTTTTGTCGGGGACGCCACCATGGCGCCTTACGAAATCAGCCATCCGGGCGGCTCTATTGAACATTGGAATCAAGAATCCGGCGCCACCTGGTTTCAACGCATTACCGATCATTTCCGCAAAGTGGTTTGGCTGAACCCCTTGCCAGAGGCCTTTTGGGCGCAGGGCGGCTCTATGGCCATGGCCCGTCAGCTGGTGGATAACCAGATGTATCCGCTGACGGTGGAAGGCTTGGAAGGCGCGATGAAACAGCTGAGTAAATAGCGGTAATTTGCAGGAAAATGAATAAGGTGGTGGGTAGAAACTGCTATTTGCTTGAGCTCAAAACTGCTATGATTTTATCGACTCTGCGACTTAGACTTTCGTCGACTTGATTTCAGCGAAGAAACTCAGTCGCACAACTTGCCAGGCCAATTATTATAACTAGAAAAGCCCAGACAGGAGTTCGAGTAATGATGAGTTTCGAGCAGTTTTACCAGGACAAATACCCACGAGGTGTGTCCCTGGACGTCGATCTGGCAAAATACTCTAGCATGGTTGATGTGTTCAACCATGCGGTAACCAAGTACGCGGACCGTCCTGCAGTGTCTGCCGTTGGCGTTACCCTCAGTTATAAAGATCTGGATGTTCAAAGCCGTAATTTTGCAGCTTGGTTGCAGAACAAAACCGATCTGAAGCCCGGTGACCGTATTGCCGTTCAGATGCCGAACGTGTGCCAGTATTTGGTGGTTACCTTTGGTGCGATGCGCGCCGGGCTGATTGTGGTGAACACCAACCCGCTGTACACCACCCGGGAAATGGAACACCAGTTTAACGACTCGGGCGCAAAAGCGCTGGTGGTTCTGGCTAATATGGCCGCCAACGCGGAAAAAGTGCTGCCCAATACCAGCATTGAACACGTGATTGTGACCGAAGTGGCGGATATGCATTCCACCTTTAAGCGCACGCTGATGAACACGGTGGTCAAGCACGTCAAAAAGATGGTGCCTGCGTACAATCTGCCCCAGGCCCACAAATTACCCGCGGTGCTGGCAGCCGGTGCCCGCGAGCAGTTCACTCCGGTTGAATGCAAACAGGACGACATCGCCGTGCTGCAGTACACCGGTGGCACCACCGGCGTTGCCAAAGGCGCGATGCTGACCCACGGCAATCTGGTGGCAAACCTGCTGCAGATTCGGCCGATGCTGGAAGACAACATTATTGAAGGCAGAGAGGTGGTGATTGCACCGCTGCCGCTGTATCACATCTACTCGTTCACTCTGAATTGCGGCACCATGTTGGAAGCCGGTGCCCACAACGTGCTGATTCCCAACCCGAGGGATATCGACGCCTTTGTGAAAGAGCTGCAAAATCATGAATTCACGGCGTTTCTGGGCCTGAACACGCTGTTTGTGGCGCTGTGTAATAACGAAGAATTCTGCAAGCTGGATTTTAGCCATCTGAAGCTTACCGCTTCCGGCGGCATGGCGCTCACGTCCACGGCGGCTAAAACCTGGAAACGGGTGACCGGCTGCGAAATTTGCGAAGGTTATGGCATGACTGAAACCTCGCCGGTGGTGAGTTTTAACCCGCGCAGCGCTATTCAGCTGGGCACCATTGGTTTGCCTTTGCCGGGTACTCTGCTTAAAACCGTGGATGACGATAACAATGAAACGCCCTTTGGCGAGCGCGGCGAGCTTTGTGTTAAAGGCCCGCAGGTTATGCGCGGATACTGGCAGCGCCCGGACGATACCCGAAAATCGATGACCGACGACGGCTATTTGCGCACGGGTGACGTGGCTGTTATTCAAGAAGATGGCTACATTCGCATTGTGGATCGTAAGAAAGATATGATTATTGTGTCTGGCTTCAACGTATATCCCAATGAAGTCGAAGATGTGATCACCGGCCACCCTAGCGTGCTGGAATGCGCCGCGGTGGGCATACCTGACGAAAAAAGCGGTGAAGCCGTAAAAGTGTATCTGGTTGCTTCCAAAGACGGTGTGACCGCCGGTGAGCTGAAAGAGTTTTGCCGTGAACGCTTGACGGCCTACAAAGTGCCGCGGCATTTTGAATTCCGCACCGAGTTGCCAAAAACCAACGTTGGCAAAGTGCTGCGCCGCGAACTAAGGGAAGAAGCAAGCAATCAATAAATCTTCAACTGACACTGTTTCTGCAACGCCTTCTGAACATGGCGCTCTTAGTGGCATAACGGAGCAGCTTGGCGCCTGCGCGCAGCTAGAATCCGCCCGCATAAGTCGAACTCTTGCCCGCGCCAAAGGCCGCCTAGACACCAAAGAGCTGGAAAAAATTGGCCGCTGGCTGCAGGCGGGGCAGGAAAAAGTGCAGTCGCGCCAGCGCTTGCACAAACCGGCCAGCTTCCCTGAGGGCTTGCCGGTTTCGGAGCGGGTAGACGACATAGCCGCTGCTATTGCGGACAATCAGGTGGTGATTATTGCCGGTGAAACCGGTTCTGGTAAAACCACCCAGATTCCAAAGATTTGCATGAACGCCGGCTTGGGTATTCGTGGCTTGATTGGCCACACCCAGCCCCGGCGTATTGCCGCCCGCAGCGTGGCGGCGCGCATTGCCGAAGAGCTGGGTGAACAAACCGGCCGGCAAGTGGGTTACCAGATTCGTTTTACCGATACCACCTCCGAAGATTCCCGCCTGAAAGTGATGACGGATGGTATCCTGCTGGCGGAAGTCCAGCACGACCCGTTTTTAGACCGTTATGACACGCTGATTATCGACGAGGCCCACGAGCGCAGTCTGAACATCGACTTTTTGCTGGGGTATCTGAAACAGCTGCTGCCAAAGCGGCCCGATCTCAAAATCATTATTACCTCCGCCACCATCGAGCTTGGGCGCTTTAGTGAGTTCTTCAATAACGCCCCGGTGATTGAAGTCAGCGGCCGTACCTTTCCGGTAGAAGTGCGCTATCGCCCATTGGTCGGCGATGACGACGACCGGGATCAGGGCTGGACCGACGGCGTCTTGCAGGCGTTGGAAGAAATTGAGCAGCACGAGCGCAGCGCCAGCCAGCCGCCAGGTGATGTATTGGTGTTTATGCCCGGCGAGCGGGAAATTCGGGCCTTGAGCAACGTGTTGCGCCACGCCGAGCTGCGGCACACTGAAGTGCTGCCGCTGTATTCGCGGCTTAGCAATCAGGAACAGAACCGGGTGTTCCAGAGCCATCGCGGCCGTCGTTTGGTGTTGTCTACCAACGTGGCAGAAACCTCGCTAACGGTGCCGGGCATTCGTTACGTGGTGGATACCGGTGTGGCGCGCATCAGCCGCTACAGCGTGCGCTCGAAAATTCAGCGCTTGCCTATAGAACCGATTTCCCAGGCCAGCGCTAACCAGCGCGCCGGCCGCTGTGGGCGAGTGGCACCGGGCATCTGTTTTCGCCTGTATGACGAAAACGATTTTATCAATCGCCCGGAATACACTGACCCCGAAATTCTGCGCACCAATCTGGCCTCGGTGATTCTGCAGATGGCCACCTCGGGCCTGGGTGATATTCGTAACTTTCCGTTTTTGGAATCGCCGGATAATCGCCAAATAAACGATGGCTACAAACTGCTTGAAGAGTTGGGTGCGGTCACCGACAAGCGCCGGGTAACCGCGGCTGGTCGCACCATGTCGCGCCTGCCGCTAGACCCGCGCCTTGCTCGCATGCTGGTGACCTCTGCGGAGCAGGGCAGCCTGAGTGAAGTGCTGATTATTATTGCCGGGCTGAGCGTGCAAGACCCCCGTGACAGGCCGCAAGACAAACAGCAGCAGGCAGACCAGGCCCATGCGCCGTTCAACGACAAAGAATCCGACTTTGTTACCCTGCTGAATATCTGGAATTTTTACGAAGAGCAGCGCCAGGAACTGTCGCTGAATCAGCTGAAAAAAGTCTGTCAGAAAAACTTTCTGAGCTGGATGCGCATGCGCGAATGGCGTGACGTGCACCGCCAGCTGACGCTGATTTGCCGCGAACAGAAGCTTAAGTTGAACCCCCAGGCTGCCAGCTATCAGTCGTTACACACCGCGGTGTTGTCGGGTTTGTTAGGACAGGTGGCAACAAAGTTTGAAAACCGCGAATACATGGCGACGCGCAATCGCAAGCTGCTGATATTCCCGGGCTCGAAGGTGGCGAAAACCGCGCCCAAGTGGATTGTGGCCACTGAAATTGTGGAAACCAGCCGGGTGTTCGGGCGCATGGTGGCGTCCATTCAGCCCCAGTGGATAGAGCCCTTGGCCGCCCACGTGGTAAAGCATCACTATTTTGAGCCGCACTGGGAGCAAAAACGCGCCCAAGTGATGGGTTTTGAAAAAATCACCCTGTACGGCTTGGACATTGTTCCGCGCCGCGCCATTGTTTACAGCGACATTGACCCGGCCGCCTGCCGCGACTTGTTTATTCGCCACGCCTTGGTAGACGGCGATTACCGCTCAGGGGCGCCGTTTATTGAACTTAACCGGCTAATGTTGGAATCGGTCGAAGATCTGGAAAAGAAAACCCGTCGCCGGGATTTGCTGGTAGACGACGAAACCCTGGTGGCCTTTTACGATCAGCGCTTGCCGGCAGACATCGTCAGCGGTCGCCATTTTGAGCACTGGTGGAAAAATCTGGAAGCCGACGAGCTCAAAGCTCTGGAGCTGACCGAAGAAGACGTGCTGCAGCGCCCGCTGGACGCCCAGGCGGGTGCCCTCTACCCGGATTTTCTGGAGTGGGAAGGGGTGAAATACCCGTTGGATTACGAATTTGAGCCCACCAGCGAGCGCGATGGCGTGACTCTACGGGTGCCATTGATGGCACTGAAGCAAATTCCGGCGCGTCGCCTGGAATGGCTGGTGCCCGGATTGCTGCGGGAAAAGTGTATTGCGCTGGTGAAAGGGCTGCCGAAATCCCTGAGGCGTAATTTTGTCCCGGTGCCGGATTTCGTCGACGCGGCTCTGGCCAACCTACAGCCTTCTAACGAGCCGCTGGCGTTGCAACTGGGCGCGCAGCTGCGGCGCATGACCGGGGTGCAGATAGACCCGCAAGCCTGGCAGCAAAACGATCTGCCACGGCACCTGCGAATGAATCTGCGGGTGACCGGCGACAAAGGCGCCGTTATCGCGGAAAGCCGTGAAACCGTTGATTTGCAAAACCAGCTTGAGGCTAAAGCCGAGCAGGCCTTGGCGTCAATTACCGCCACCGACAGCAAAGACGAGACCACTACAGCGACTCATTCCAGCTGGCAGTTCGGCACCTTGGCCCAGCAGGTGCAAACCGAAAAAGGCGGTATGCAGGTGACCGTGTATCCGGCTCTGGAGGACCTGGGCAAAGACGTGCGGCAAACCCGCTGCCTGGACTCGTTAACGGCGGAAACCATTACTCGCAAGGCCATCGCCCGGCTAATTCTGAATCGTTTCGGCAACACCCTGGACGATTTGGAACGCAAGCTGCCGAAATTCAAACAAGCGGCGCTGATGTTCGCACCGGTAGGGCAGGCGCGCATTCTGCTGGACGACCTGCTGCTGTCGACCGCCATGCAGCACTTTCTGGGTGGTTCGTTACCGCGCAGCCCGGAGGCGTTCGACGTTTGTTTTAACCAGCATCGGGGCGACTTTATTCCCGCGCTCGAAACCGCGGTAGACCACCTTCATCAGGCCATGCACGGTTACCAACAGGTGGCAAAGCGGCTGAAGGGCAAGATTAATTTGGCTCTGGCCAATTCCATGGCCGACATTAAGTTCCAGATGCGGAACCTTGTTTACCCGGGGTTTTTGGTGAACACGCCGGCGCAGTCGCTGGCCCAGTTCGGGCGTTATTTTGAAGCGGCTCTGGTACGGTTTGAGAAGATGCCGCGGGAGATGGGCCGCGAGCGGGAGTTCCTGCATACCATTGAACCGCTGTGGGCGCGTTACGCCAGCAAGCTTGTAGATCAGCAACGCCAGGGTGTTAAAGACCCGGAGCTTGAGCTTTACCGCTGGATGCTGGAAGAATACCGGGTGTCGTTTTTCGCCCAGCAGTTGGGCACGCAGATGACAGTGTCTATCAAGCGCCTTGATAAGCAATGGCAGGCTACCCGGGTGTAATGGGAACGCGGGCAAACGCCGGTGACTGTGGTAACCTTTTTCTCTTTAACCTTTCAGACTTCAACCATGACATGGGGTTAACGTGATGAAAGCCATCATCAGTGGAACCGGTTTGTACACACCACCGGCAACCATCAGCAATGACGAACTGGTTGCAACGTTCAACCAGTACGTAGACCTGCACAACGCCGAGCATGCCGATGCGATTGCCCGCGGTGAGCAGCTGGCCCTGGTGCATTCGTCTTCGGCCTTTATTGAAAAAGCGTCTGGTATAAAGCGCCGCCACGTGATTGATAAAGTGGGTATTCTGGACCCCACGCGGATGAAGCCGAATATTCCGGACCGCGCCAACGATCAGCCTTCGGTGCAGTGCGATATGGCGGTAGCGGCCTGTCGCGAAGCCCTGCAGCAGGCGGGTAAAACCGCGGATGACGTAGATGCGGTGATTGTGGCTTGCTCCAACTTGCAGCGGGCCTACCCGGCGGTGTCGATTGAAGTTCAGAGCGTGTTGGGCATTCAGGGTTTTGCTTACGATATGAACGTGGCGTGTAGCTCTGCCACGTTTGGTTTGCAGGCCGCAATAAATTCGGTGGAAAACGGCACGGCCCGCGCGGTGCTGGTGGTTAGCCCGGAAATCTGTTCCGGCCACCTGAATTTTGGCGAGCGCGACAGCCACTTTATATTTGGTGATGCCTGCACGGCCATTCTGGTTGAGCGGGAAGACGCGGTAGCGCCGGGCGCGGGGTTTGAAATTCTGGGTACCCGTTTGAAAACCCTGTATTCCAACGCCATCCGCAACAATTTCGGTTTTTTGAACCGCGCCGACGACAGCGGTGTTGGCCAGCCTGACAAATTGTTTGTGCAGCAGGGTCGTAAGGTGTTCAAGGAAGTGTCGCCGCTGGTGGCCGACACCATTCAGAGCCATCTGCAGAGCCTTGGGCTGACGCCCGATCAACTGCGGCGCATGTGGTTGCACCAGGCCAACCTGAACATGAACCACCTGATTGCGCACCGGGTTCTGGGCCGCGATGCCACCGAAGACGAGGCACCGGTGATTCTGGATGAATACGCCAACACCAGCTCCGCCGGTTCCATCATTGCCTTTCATTTGAATAAAGACGACCTGGTATCCGGGGATGTTGGCGTAATATGCTCGTTTGGCGCCGGTTATTCTATTGGTAGCGTGGTTTTGCGCCGCCGCTGACTAAAAAGGCGACGGGTGATTTGTCTGCCGCCGTGTTCTTTCAAACCCTTCAGGCGGTTCAGGCGTTCGTGGCAAGGGCGCGCAGAACGTCTGGCAAAGGGCAGGAACTGCGGGTGTTGTGATCAAACCACACCAGCTTTGCGTATCCTTCTGCGTAGAGTTGTCCGTTGTCTGCGTCTTTTATCTCGTGGTAGGTGTCGAGGCTGGTGTTGCCGGCTTTGTCGGCGTAGGTAGTAATCACCAAGTTGGCAGGGTGCTTCAATTCCTTTAGAAAGGTCGCGCTAGTCTTTATAATAATGGGTCCTGTGGGACCGCTCATGCCGATTTTGATGTCGGCCAGCCAGACAATTCGAGCTTCCTCAAAGAAGCGGAAGTACACTGTGTTGTTGGCGTGCCCGTAGGCATCCATATCACCCCAGCGCAGGGGGGTCGTGATTGTGCTGACAAGATTTCCCGGTACCGACATCGATCTCTCCGTTTGTAAATATAGAATGTAAAGAGCTTAACATGACCCAAACTAATCTTCGGCCCTGCTCACTGTTTGTGCTTCCCCGTGGTGCCTCGGTGGCGTTGGCGTTGATGCTGTTATTCGCATTCGGCCAAACACAGGCCCAAACCCAAGCATTGGCACAGACAGCAGAGCAACGGGCAAACGCAGGGTTTACTGAATCTGCGGTCTTGCCCACGAATTCCAGCAAGCACAAACGCGACCCTTATGAAAATTGGAACCGCAAGGTGTTTGCGTTTAACGAAAGCTTGGACCGTTGGGTTCTGAAGCCGATTGCCCAGAGTTACCGCGCGATTATGCCGGACTTTGCCGACCGTGGCGTTACCAATGTGTTCAGCAACTTGGGGGAACTTAGAAATTTCACCAACAGCGTGTTGCAGCTAAAGCTGGAGTCGGCCGTCGTGGCCGCAGGCCGTTTTACCTTTAATACGGTGTTCGGGTTAGCGGGCATGTTTGATGTGGCCACCGCCTGGGATTTGCCCGAGCGCCCGGAAGATTTTGGTCAAACCTTGGGCTATTGGGGTTCGGGCGCCGGCTCTTACTTAATGCTGCCCGTGCTGGGGCCATCCAACCCGCGGGATTTTGCAGGCTTTGGTGTCGATCGCTTTGTATTGCCATCCACCTGGGACGAAATTGAAAGCCCATACAATGAGTACGCCCGTGGCGTGCAGCTGGTGGACGTGCGGGCTGACCTGATTCCGGCTGAAAAGCTGATTTCCGGTGACCGTTATGTGTTTTTTCGCAATGCGTACATGCAGCGCCGCGACTTCCTGATTAATGACGGCAAGGTACAGCGGGATCCGTTTGCCGCCGACGACAATGACGAGCTGATGCTTAATGACTTTTAATTGGTTGATGACTTTTAATTGGTTGATGACTCCTAATTCGTTGGGGAGCCTCTCGCTCAGCAGGTTCACGAATTAGCCAGACGGGATATTAGCGTAACCATGTATTACGATTTCTTCGGTTTTCGCGAGCCCCCCTTTTCCATAGCGCCTGACCCGCGCTATTTGTACCTCAGTGAGCGCCATAAAGAGGCCCTGGCACACTTGATGTATGGCATTCCCGGGCAGGGCGGTTTTATTGTGATTACCGGGGAAGTGGGCACCGGAAAAACCACCATTTGCCGCTGTTTTATTGAAAGCGCGCCGCAAAATGCCGACATTGCGTTGATTATCAACCCGCGTCTGTCTGTTGCTGAAATGCTGATGGTGATCTGCGACGAGTTAGAAATACTCCACCGCGACGACGCCAGCATCAAACAGCTGGTGGACCTGATTAATCACCACCTGTTGCAAGCTCACGCTGCCGGGCGGCACAAAGTCCTGATTATTGACGAGGCGCAGAATTTATCGGCGGATGTGCTGGAACAGCTGCGTCTGTTGACCAATCTGGAAACCGCCGAGAAAAAACTGTTGCAGATTGTGCTGCTGGGCCAGCCCGAGCTGCAAAACATTCTTGCGTTGCCGCAGCTGCGGCAGCTGAACCAGCGTATTACGGCGCGTTATCACCTTAAGGCGATCAATCGCCAAGAGTTGGCTGCTTATTTGCACTACCGGCTCAGCGTGGCCGGTGTGCGCAGCGAGCTGTTCAGCCGTGCGGCCACTCGGCGTTTGTTTCGTGAAAGCCAGGGCATACCGCGACTGATCAACCTGATCAGCGATCGCGCACTTTTGGGCGCTTACGCCGACGGCGAACACGAAATTACGGCGGTTCATATCCGCACTGCGGCGCGGGAAGTTCGTGGTAGCCATCCTTCCAGCGGGCAGGGAATATTCAGGCTTCGCCGCCTCGGGCCACTTCTGGCGTCCCTGTTGATGGCCATCGTAATAACCGTGTGGGCCGTGCAGCGTTGGAATAATGGCGATTTTGACGGGCTTATGTCCGCCCCGGCTGCTGAAATTCCTGTAGCAGAGGTCGCACCCACGGATAATGAATCGACTCAACGCAGTGGGCGCATAACGCGCGCTAGCGTCTCGCCGGCAACCGTCGCCGAAACAGCCGTCCGTGCTGGCGGGCTTACAACATTTGAACTGCAGGCGCACAGTTTGGAATTGCCGGCGGCGTTTGTGGCGTTGTTTGGTGCTTGGCAGATTGACTACCAGCCGCAAAAAGTTCCGATAGCCTGTGACTTTGCCCGGGCTGAGGGGCTTGGCTGCCTGGAGCGCACCGGAACCCGGCTAAGCCTGGAATTGCTTGACCGGCCGGCCATTTTAAAATTAAGGGGCGGATTAGAGGGCAGATTGCAGAGCGATGTCGGCAATACCCGCGATCGCTACGTGGTGTTGCGGCGTTTGCACCAGCAGCAGGCTGACTTGCTGACGCAGCAAGGGCCGGTGAGCGTTGCCTTTGGCGATCTGGAACCGCTATGGTTCGGGGATTATCGGGTATTGTGGCAGTATCCGGAATACCTGCGCCTAAACAGCCCGTTTAGCGCCGCCAACGGTGAAAACCTGTGGTTAAGCGCGCGCATGATGGAACTGGTGGACCGTTTAACCGCTGACGACCAAACACTCAACGCTGAACTAAAGCGCCGCTCCAGCAAAGACCAAGTGCGCTGGTATCAGGGCCGGAAGGGTTTGGCTGAAGACGGTATCGCCGGCGCTATGACGGTGATTCAGATGCACAATGACCTAAACGCCGCGGTGCCGCGACTGCAAGACAAAGGCGACGTTCTGACCACCAATGCGGCGGCGCCCGCGCCGCCGGAGGGTTAGAGTATGTCTTACATATTAGATGCGCTGCGTAAATCGGAGAGCGAGCGCCATCAAGGCAAGGTGCCGGATTTGGGGCGCCAGCTGCAGCTTATTCATCGGCCGCCAAAACGGCACTGGCCAATTCAGGTACTGTTGGCAGCGGGTTTGTTACTGAATGCCGGGGTATTGGCGTATGTGTTTTGGCCAGATCAAGACGACCCAGTGGCGAACCTGATGAGTGCGCCTGAACAGGCGCCGACTGCAGCTTCTGTAAATCCTGTGGCGGCAACGGCCGCGCAGAATTCAGCAGCAGTGGACGTGAATCCAGCGCCGCCGCCGTTAGACGTTCAATCAGCGTTCCCTTCAGAGTTTCAATCGCCTACGGTGATTGTACCGTCGGGCTACGGCAACAGCGGTGCGGTTGATGGCAACCGCAACAACCAGGGTTGGGACCAGATTGGCCCGCCGGTGCCCTCGGGCGCCGAGGTGTCTGCAAGCAGCGCAGATGGCGTGCGTGTTCCGCACTTGGTTGAGCTACCGCTGTCGTTCCAGCGCAGCGTGCCGGATTTAATGGTAAACAGTCACATATTTGCCTCGGTGCCACAGGCCCGCAGGGTGATGATCAATAACCAGAATCTGCGGCCGGGCGATAGCTTTCAAGGCTTGCGGGTGGAAGAAATTACTGAGGATGGCGTGGTGTTAAGCAGGCAAGGGCAACAATTTCGACTGGGTATTGTACGCGACTGGATGAGCCCGCGCTGATGGCCCTGAGCGAACAGACCAAGCAGCAAATTCAGCAGGGTTACCGCGACATGTTGGCGGGTAAGCAGGTGCGCGCACGTTATGGCCAGCGCCTGATGATTGCCGAAATCGCCCGTTATATGGGCGACATCACCGACAACGATGGCCAGCGTACGTCACCGCCGTCGGCCTGTGTGGTGGAGGCCGGTACCGGTACCGGTAAAACCCTGGCCTATCTGATTGCTGCTATTCCGGTGGCCAAAGCCCTGAACAAAACCCTGGTGATTTCTACCGCCACGGTGGCGCTGCAAGACCAGATTGTTCTGAAAGACCTGCCAGACCTGAAAAAGCACAGCAAGATGGATATCAACTGGACCCTGGCCAAAGGCCGCGGCCGCTATTTGTGCATGTCGCGGTTGGAAGGCCGTCTGCACGACGAAGGCAACGGCGACAGTGACACCATGCCGCTGTTTTTGCTGGATGCGCCGGGTAAAGAAGAACCCGGCACCCGCGCGTTTTTCGAGGAAATGTTGGCCAGTTACGGCGCGCGCAAGTGGGACGGCGACCGCGACCACTGGCCGGAGCAGATTCCGGACGATATCTGGCGCCAGGTAACCACCGACCACCGGCAGTGCACCAACCGCCACTGCAGTTATTTTGACAGCTGCGCGTTTTTTGAAGCCCGCAAAGATCTGGACGCCGCCGATATAGTCGTAGCCAACCATGACCTGGTGCTGGCAGATCTGGCCCTGGGCGGCGGCGCGATACTGCCAGAGCCGGAAAACGCCCTGTTTATATTTGACGAAGCCCACCATCTGCCAGACAAAGCGCTGAATCACTTCGCCGCGTCTATTTCGCTGAACTCTACTCGCAGCTGGCTAAAACAGTTGTCGCAGATGCTGGTAAAAATGCAGCCGTACCTGAGTCCTGGCACCCAGGGGGCAAAAACCCTGGAGCGCATCAGCGAAGCCGCGCGGGAGGTCGATCTGGTGGTCACCCGGGTATACGAATATTGCGAACACAATATTACCTGGGAATTCAACGAAGAGCGCCGCTCGGCCCAGTGGCGCTATCCCGAAGGCCAGCTGCCTGATGCCATGGTGGCACTGGCGGCGGAAGCGCGCATTGCCAGCGCTAATTTTTCGCGCCATCTGGGTGCTCTGGCTGAAGAGCTTCAGGGTGCCTTTGATGAGCGCAAAACCCATGATATTGACCGTGAAACGGCAGAATCCTGGTATCCGGTGATTGGCTCGTTCCACAGCCGCTCTGAAGAGCAGCTGCGCCTTTGGGCGGCCTGGTGTGAGGAAACAAAAAGCCCGCCGCCGGCTCGCTGGACAGTGCGCCAGCGCTGGGACCACGCCGAGGACATCACCCTTTACAGTTCGCCGGTTTTAGCCGACAACCTGCTGTATACGCGCCTGTGGTCGCGGGCCTACGGTTCTGTATTAACCAGCGCTACGCTAACGGCTTTGGGTAAATTTGACCGCCTTCGCTCCCGTGCGGGGTTGCCCGAAGACGCCCGCTACCTGGTCGTGCCCAGCTCGTTTCGTTACCAGCAAATGGCTACGGTGGAAGTGCCGGCCATGAAGGCCATGCCCACCGACGACGGTTTTCTGGAAGAGCTGATTGAACGCCTGCCTACGCTGTGGCAAGGGGAAACCGCGACCCTGGTGTTGTTTACGTCGCGGCGCCAGATGCACCAGGTAAGGGATGCGCTAGCCAGTGACTACCCCGGGCTGATTATTACCCAGGACGACATGGCCAAAGGCGAAGTGCTGCGCCAACACTGCGCGCGGGTGGATGAAGGCCGGCCCAGCGTGTTGTTTGGGGTTGCCAGTTTTGCCGAGGGCATAGACCTGCCGGGTAAGTACCTGCACCACGTGGTGATTACCCGTTTGCCGTTTTCAGTACCCGATGATCCGATTGATGCCAGCCTGGCGGAGTGGGTGACCCAGCGCGGTGGTAATCCGTTTATGGAGATTACCGTGCCGGAAGCGTCTATTAAGTTGGTTCAGGCCGTAGGGCGCTTGCTGCGCACCGAAGAAGACACCGGGCGGGTGACGATTTTGGACCGGCGCATTGTGGCGCGGCGCTATGGCCAGCTGCTACTGGATTCGCTGCCGCCGTTCAGGCGGGTGATTGAGCGCTGATAGGGCTTTGCATTAAACGCTTCAATTATTCGAAAAAAGAATGAAAAATAAATTTCTTATGCGTAAAATGCTGGTCTTCAGCCTTTAAACCAGTGAGTGCGAGTCGGCCCAGTGCGCCGGTCGTCCAAGGAGCAACCCAGCTAATGAAATTACAACAGCTACGTTACATCTGGGAGGTTGCGCATCACGACCTGAACGTGTCGGCTACAGCGCAGAGTCTGTTTACGTCGCAGCCGGGTATTTCCAAGCAGATTCGCCTGCTGGAAGACGAGCTGGGGTTGGAGATTTTTGCCCGCAGCGGCAAACATCTGACCCGTATTACCCCGGGCGGCGAAATTATTGTGCGCGAAGCCGGCGAAATTTTGCGCCGGGCCGAGGGCATCAAAAAGATTGCCCAGGAATTCAGTAACCAGCGTGCCGGTGACTTGAGCATAGCCACCACCCACACCCAGGCACGTTACGCCTTGCCGCCGGTGATTCGTGGGTTTCTGGACGCCTATCCAGACGTGTCTTTGCACATGAACCAGGGTACGCCCACCCAGATTTCAGAAATGGCCGCCACCGGCACGGCCGATTTCGCCATTGCCACCGAAGGCATGGAAGTGTTCAACGACCTAATCATGATGCCCTGTTACCGCTGGAATCGCAGCATCGTGGTGCCGAAAGACCACCCGTTGGCAGCGGAACCGGAGCTAACTCTTGCCAAGCTGGCGGAATATTCCCTGGTAACCTATGTGTTCGGCTTTACCGGTCGCTCGCGGCTTGATGAAGCCTTCAAAAGCGCAAGCCTGATTCCCAAGGTGGTCTTTACCGCCGCCGACGCCGACGTGATCAAAACTTACGTGCGCCTGGGGCTTGGCGTGGGCATTATTGCCAGCATGGCGTACGACCCGAAAGTAGACACTGACCTGGTGGCGCTAGATGCCAGCAAGCTCTTCGACAGCAGCATTACTCACATCGGCTTCCGCAAGGGCACCTTTTTACGGGGTTACATGTACGATTTCATTCAGCGCTTTGCTCCCCACCTGACCCGCGACGTAGTGGATCAGGTTGTGGCTAAACAAAGCAACCGCGCTGAGATTGAAGCGCTGTTCGAGAATGTGGAGCTACCCGTGCTCTGACGGGCTGCGTGCAGAGCGATGCAATTCCGTGCGGTTTTTTCTATCATAGCGAACCGATGTGGGTGCGCAGCACTGTGATGGCAACCGAATCTTCCCTTATTGATGAAACAGGAGAGCACTGTGGAACTGGCATGCCTTGATCTTGAAGGAGTATTGATTCCAGAAATCTGGATTGCGTTTGCGGAGAAAACCGGCATTGAAGAACTCAAGGCAACCACTCGCGACATTCCTGATTACAACGTACTGATGAAGCAGCGCCTGAAGCTGTTAGACCAACACGGTTACGGTCTGCCGCAAATTCAGGAAGTCATTGGTGGGCTGGACCCGCTGCCCGGTGCCACAGATTTTCTGGATTGGCTGCGCGAGCGCTTTCAGGTGGTGATTCTGTCAGACACGTTCTACGAGTTTGCCATGCCGCTGATGGCCAAGTTGGGCCATCCTGCGTTGCTGTGCCACAAACTGGAAGTAGCGGACAACGGTCAAATTACCGATTACCTGCTGCGCCAGCGTGACCCCAAGCGCCAGTCGGTTCGTGCTTTTCAGCTGCTGAATTACCGGGTGATTGCCGCCGGCGATTCTTACAACGACACCACCATGCTGGCGCAGGCTGAGGCCGGTATTTTGTTCCACGCGCCGCAAAACGTGATCAGCGAATTTCCACAGTTCCCGGCGGTGCAGACGTTTGACGATTTAAAACAGGAATTCCTGAAGGCCAGCTTGGTGCACAGCGCCTAATTGCTGTTTAAATCTGGAACCGGAACGTGTGTTGTAAGAGGGCGGGCCTATATATCTCTAATCTATATAGGTCAAATCGATAGTCCGCCTTCTCGTTCCAGGCAGTCCATCAGCGGTTTTACCTTGGTCAGGGTTTCCTGGTATTCGCTTTCGGCCTCTGAATCCGTGACTATGCCGCCGCCGCCCCAGCAATGGATGGCGCCGGCGTTGTCGCACACCAGAGTGCGGATGGCAATGCTGCTGTCTAGCTGGCCGTCAAAGTTGCGGTGGAATACTGATCCGCAATAAGGTCCACGCCAGTGCGGCTCCAGCTCCTGGATAATTTCCATGGCGCGGATTTTTGGCGCGCCGGTAATCGAACCGCCCGGAAAAGCGTCGAAAAACGCCTGCAGCGGCGATACGCCGGGCGCCAGCGTTGCACGAATGTGGCTGACCAAATGGTGCACGTTGCGATAAGACTCCAGCGCAAACAGCTTGTCCACACGCACAGAACCTGTGGCCGCGTTCAGGCCCAGATCGTTACGCAACAGATCCACAATCATCAGATTTTCAGCCCGGTCTTTTTCTGAATCCATCAGTTCCTGCGCCAGGGCCCGATCCTGCTCGGCATCGTCGCCCCGCGGCCGTGTGCCTTTGATAGGGCTGGTGCGCACGGTGTCGCCGCTGATCTGAAGAAAACGCTCCGGCGAGGCCGATACAATGGCCTGGTCGCCGAGCCGTAAAAAGGCGCCGTAGGGCGTAGGGTGTGCGCTGGCAAGCGCCTGATAGGCGCGCCAGGGATCGCCCCGGTACTGCCCGCTGAACTGCTGGGACAAATTGGCCTGATAGCAATCGCCCGCCAGAATATACTCTTTCACCCGTTCAACGCCGGCCATGAAATCTGCTGCTGATTGCCGTGGCGTAAAGGCTTGGGTCATGCGCCAGTGTTGTTCGGGCAGGGGCGAAGCTGCATCTTCTTGTTGCCAGTCCGCCAGTTGCGCCCGAGTGGCAGTGGCGCACTGCGGATGAATCCACAGGTAATATTGTCCACTTTGCCGATCGCAGCTCGCCATCCACAGGTATAAACCGGCTTGCATGGCGGGCAATGGATTGCGGTCGGTACTGAATGAAGTAGTTGTTGCCATATTCGCCGGAGCTTTCAAATGCCGATACCCCAACTCGTAACTGGCGAAACCCAGCCAGCCGCCGCTCAGCCAGGGTGTTGTTTGCGACGCCGGCTCGTCAACTTGCGAATGCTGACTTTTCATCTGCGCTAGCTGGTTTTCCATAAAGTGCGCGGTGCGGGCCAGCGCAGCTTTATCGGCGTATACATCGCTGCCTGCGAGCGCTACGGTCGTGGTTGCCAGTGCGGTGAAACCAAAACGCTCACCGCGGCCGGCTTCCGTTCCGGGAGCACCCAGGAAAATAAAGTCGCTGCACTGGCTGGCATGGGCCTGAAGCCTGGCAAATTGATCAGCGCTGATGGGGGTAGCCGCTATCAAGGGGAAAACCTCTCGTATTCTTTTTAAGGGAAATTTATTCGGCGATTTGTCTATACGCTGGCGATTCGTGAAAGGCTGTTACATATACTGGATTAATGACGACTATGAAACCGACAACCGATGGTTTTTGGCAGCGCTGGGTGAATCGCCGCCTGCCCAGATCTGACCGCCAGACGTTCAGCCAGAAAAATCTGTTTATTCTGCCTACCGGTGCCGGCGTGATGTTCGGTGCGCTGCTATTGATCATGCTGATAACCGGCATCAACTATCAAAATAGCCTGATTTATATGCTGACCTTTGTCCTTGG
The DNA here is from genome assembly GCF_023314135.1 of Marinobacter sp. M1C. Classification (NCBI taxonomy): domain Bacteria; kingdom Pseudomonadati; phylum Pseudomonadota; class Gammaproteobacteria; order Pseudomonadales; family Marinobacteraceae; genus Marinobacter; species Marinobacter sp. M1C. The sequence continues at coordinate 2,471,800 of NZ_CP092289.1, read as the reverse complement.
CGGAGTGTTTGTGGGCGCCATGCACCAGACCCACCGTAACCTGGCCGGTTTGACTCTGGCCCTGAGCCGGGCGGGAGAGTCCGTTGCCGGTGACACAATGCCATTTACCTTGCGCCTGACCGCGGGTAAAGATGACGCCATTGCGGTGCAGGTTAGCAGTGGAGATTCGTTGCCTGTGTGGGTGAGTGTGCCAGCCGGGCAAAGCCGTGATGTGTCTGTGCTGGTTTGGGCGCCGCGCCGTGGTTATGTGCGCCCGGACCGAATTCGAATAGAAACCCGTTACCCCTTTGGGCTGTTGAAAGCCTGGTCCTGGTTGCGGCCGGTGTCAGCCGGCCTGGCTTTCGCAAAACCCATCACGGCGCCCGAACTGCGCGCCACAGCCGAGAACGGCGAAAGCGAGGCGGTGGCCAGTGTTCAGGCCGGTTCAGACAGCGCCGATTTACGGTCCTGGCGCGAGGGCGATTCCAGCCAGCGCGTGTTGTGGAAACGCTTTGCCCGTACCGGAAAGCTGGTGGTGGCAGACTGGCAAGGGCAGGCTGGAAATCCACAATGGTTGGATTTTCAATCGTTTATAGGCGCAAACAGTGAAATGCGTTTAAGTTATTTAGCGTTTCTGGTGGATGACCGCCAACGTTTGGATGTGCGCTACGGGCTGAGTTTGCCAGGGCAGTTGATCGAACCAGACAGCGGCGCTGCCCACGCATTGCGCTGCCAGCGCGCGCTGGCGGTGTGGGGGCTAGAGAAGCCCCGCGACCCCCAGCCCCGCCGCTTTGGCAGTCGTTTGAAACCCACTAGCGCCGACCCGGAGTCGCTGGATGTCGCCAGCAACGGGAGCCCGCAATGACCCTCCGCCGACGTAACAAGCAACTGTCGCCAACCCTCGGTTCAGGCGTTCAAGTGCCAACCGTGCAACTGCCTGGCAAGGCGCTGTTGTGGCTGGTGGCAGCTTTTACACTGTTGCTGGTGCCGCAATGGGACCGACTGCCGACCTGGCTTTTGGTGGTGTGTGTTGCGCTGATGGGCTGGCGCTGGCTGGCGCGCCTGGGCCGTGTACGCTTACCTGGCCGATGGTGGCGAACGGGGCTGGTGTTGGTGTTTGGCGGATTTTACGTGGCGACCGTAAAAAGCCAGTTCACGGTAGACACTGCCGCGTCGTTTTTTGTGCTGTGCGTGGCGCTTAAGTGGCTTGAAACCCGCAGCGCCCGTGATTTTTACGTGCTGTTTTTCATTTTGTTGTACATGGCCGCGGTGAATTTTCTGTTTCATCAGGCCATACACTGGACCCTGTTTAATTTTACCGCGGTGGTGTTATTGCTGCTGGGTTTGCAGGTGCTGAACGCTCCTGAGTTGCCCGCGGGTGTGCGCTCTGGTGGTCGCCGCCTGGGTGGCTTGCTGCTGAAAATGCTGCCGGTGGTGATTGTGCTGTTTGTGTTTTTTCCGCGCATGGCGCCGCTGTGGAGCGTACCGTTGGTGTCGGGCCAGGCCCGCAGCGGCATCAGCGATCAGATGACCCCGGGGGACATTTCCAGCCTGGCCCAGAGCAGCGAGCGTGCGTTTCGTGTGAGCTTCGGCGGGCAGACACCACCTCAGGCGCAACGCTATTGGCGCGGCCTGACGCTGGATTATCTCGACGGCGCAACCTGGAAACAGTCTGCACAGCCAGCCTTTCAGCGCTTGGGGCGGGTTGAAATCGAAGGCGTTTCCGGACCTTTGGATGCAAACCAATACGAAATATTGCTGGAACCCACCGATCAGAGTTGGGCGTTCGCGCTGGAGGATTCGGTGGCGGCATCGCCCAATATTGAAGAAACAGACGAGGATCTGTTCCGCTTCCGCCGCCCCGCGGACACAAGCGTGCGTTATCGCTTGGCCTTGCAAACGCCTCCTGCTGATTCTGACGCTCAACTGTCACCGGCGCAGCGCCGAAACCTGTTGCAGCTACCTGCCAGCGGCAACCCTCGGGCCCGGGCTTTAGCGGACGAACTGCGCAGCCGTTATGACGACCGTGGGGTAGCTGCTGCGCTGCTACAGCGTTTCCGCGAGCAGCCCTATTTTTATACCCTGCGGCCGCCGGCCATGCCCGATGACGGCATTGATGCCTTATTGTTCGATGTGAAGCGGGGGTTTTGTGCCCACTACGCCGGCGCTATGGCCTTTGTGCTGCGTTCGGCGGGTATTCCGGCGCGAATAGTTGTCGGGTATCAGGGCGGCGAATCCGGAGCAGGAGACGAATACCTGATTGTGCGCCAGTACGACGCCCACGCCTGGGTAGAGGGCTGGTTTGAGGGTGCGGGTTGGATTCGGCTTGACCCGACCGCAGCGATTGCGCCGTCGCGCATCGAATCTGGCCTGCGTGAGGCGATGGCCGAGGAAGGTTCATTTCTGGAAAACAGCTGGTTGTCGCCGCAAAAATACGGCAACTTGCCACTGTTGACTTGGGCCAGCCTGCAGCTGGACCGCGTCAATTATCAATGGCAGCGCTGGGTGGTGGGGTATCAGGGCCAGAGCCAGATGGACCTGCTGTCGCGCTTGCCCGGTGGCCTTACCATGCGCGACCTGGGCTATATTAGCGCCGGCACTGTGGCGGCCGCACTGCTGTTCGCCGGGTTGATCAGTGCCTGGCGCGGCCGGCAGGGCGGTCGCCATACCGGTGTGGCGCGTCAACTTCAGCGTTGGCAAAGGTTTTGCGAGGGTGTTGGTGTACCCGTACGCCGGGGTGAAACGCCCCTGGGACTGGCTGAACGGCTGGCACGGGCGGAACCGGCGCTGGCGGATTCTGCCAGAGTTTTTGCCGGTGTGGTCAATACTCATTACTATAGTCGCCAATACAGTCGCCAAACGGTTGATGCAGTTGCGCAGCCGGTGTCGGATATCCGCCTTCTGCGGCGCTTGCTGGCCCGTATGAAACGGCAGCGCCGGCAGGCGGGCGCGGGTTCAGGCAGGTCTCCCGCTCAATCGAGCGAATCATTCTAAGCGAGCAGCGAGGCAAAGGATTGATACACCAAGGCACCGATATTGCGACCGATATGCCCTGGCTGGCAAAAGCCTGGCACAGCGTGCAGAAACAGCTGACGGAGTCGCGGCTGCCCCACGCACTGATTATTAATGGCGAGCGCGGTGTTGGTAAGCGTGCGTGGGCCGATGCGGTTGCCGGTTTGTTGCTGTGTGATCAGCTGCAAACCGGCCCACAGGGAATGCCACAAGCCTGTGGCCACTGCAAACAGTGCGAGTTGAAACGTGCCGGCAGTCATCCCGATGTGCGGATATACGCCCCTGAAAAATCGCGCGTGGTGCGCATTGTTCAAATCAGGGAATTGATTAACTTTGCCTCTGCGTCACCTCAGGTCGGTCATCGTAAAATCGCGATTATTGATCGCGCCGACCAGCTTAATATCAACGCCGCCAACGCCTTGCTCAAAACCCTGGAAGAACCCAGCGGCGATACCGTGCTGCTGCTGTTGCAGGAAAGCGGTCGGCCCCTGCTGCCAACAATTCGCTCGCGCTGCCAGACTCATACGTTGCCAGTACCCGTGGCAGCTGACGCCGAACGCTGGCTGGTGGGCCAACTGGCCCTGCTACCACCTGAAAAGCAGCCGGACAGCACTTCCGTGGCGAAAGCGTTAATGTTGGCTGGCAATGCCCCGAGGCTGGCTTTGGATTATCTGAACAGCGGCTTTATAGCGTTGCACGACGCGGCCTTTTGCGGTTTTCGCGACTTTATGAAAAACCAGACGACCCTGGCCGATGCGGCCAAAGCCTTCAAAGCCCTGGGGCTGGATGAAACCCTGTGGCTGTTTGAAGGCTGGGCGGCAGACCTGGCCCGCCTGAGCGCCGGAGGTGAGCCGGCGCACCATGAAGCGGCGGATATGCTGCGCTTCTTGGCCGGCTGCAATCCGCCCTGGCGCGCCCATGAATTGCTGGACGCGGTGCGTGAAGGGCGTGAAGCCGTTGTATACAATGCCAGCCCGGAGCTGGAAGCCAGCCGGCTGCTGCTGGCGTGGCAGCAACTGATGCCAAAACGCCAGCGTGCCGGCTGAGATAGCCGCGCCGGCCAATGTTGATTGAAGAGCCGGCAAATACCCGCATCGGTCTCGCTACTGTTATGATTAACCGATATTTATTGATGCGTTTGCCGAAACGTTTATTGATGCATTTATTGACACACCACAGATAAGGTATTTGTTATGGGGTCCGGAGTCGGAAATCGCAGTGGCATATTAACCCTGACCATTAAAGACAAAGCAGTGCTCTACGCTGCGTATATGCCTTATATCCGCCAGGGTGGCCTGTTTATTCCCACCCAAAAGCAGTACCAGCTTGGTGACGAGGTGTTTTTGCTGCTCAACCTGATGGACGAACCGGAGAAGTTGCCGGTGTCTGGCAAGGTTATCTGGATTACACCAAAAGGCGCACAAGGGAACCGCGCGGCCGGTATTGGCGTACAGTTTAATGACGACGCTGAATTGGCGAGAACCAAAATCGAGTCGTATTTGGCGGGTTCGCTGAGTTCTGACCGCCCCACCCATACACTCTGAGGTATCCGATGACCGAAGTTGCTGCCGCATTGGCGGATACAGGCACAGAATTTGCCGCCGGGCGGGAAGCTCTCTGGCCACTGGAACACATCACGCTGGCGGGTTTGAGCTGGTCTGCGCAGCCCGAAGCCGCGAACCTGCGGCCAATGTTGTTGCTGCACGGCTGGCTTGATAACAGCGATACATTTACCCATCTGGCACCGGAGCTGACCCGTCTTGGCGACGTGTACGCGTTTGATTTTGCAGGCCACGGCCATTCCGGCCATCGCCCGCCGGGGCAACATTATGTGTTGATGGATTACGTAGCGGATCTTGCCGAACTGATCGAGCTTCACTTTGATGCTGACAAGACTCCGTTGGACCTGGTTGGGCACTCCCTTGGAGGCATTGTTGCGGCGCTTTACACTGCGGCATTCCCCGAGCGGGTGCGCAAACTGGTGCTGATTGACAGCCTGGGCGCGCTCAGCCGCCACGAACACGAAGTGATTCCCCAGTTGCGCCGTTCCATTAGCAAACGCCTTGCGGGCTCTGGCAAGCCGGCGTTGTATCCGGACCTGGCAACAGCGGCGAAGGTACGGGCTGGCGGCCTGAGTCCTTTGAGCCCGGAAGCTGCTCTGGCCCTTATACCTCGTAATATGCAAAAAGTGGAAAGCGGCTGGTTGTGGCGCACCGATGCGCGGTTGCGGCACCCCTCGGCGCTGACGCTGTCAGAACAACAGGTGCTGGCGTCTTTGGCGGCGCTGAGCACGCCAACGTTATTTGTACGGGCGCAATCCGGGTTGTTGGCAGACAACGCCGACACAACCGACGTCCGCGCCCAAGTGATTAAAGATTTTCAGCAGGTTAATGTTCCCGGCGGCCACCACTGTCATCTGGATGGCGATACCCGTCCGGTGACCGAGGCTGTTAAACGATTTTTGAATCAATAGGTGATGCTGTGTTGCATGGTCGATGTGCGAAAAATTTTGTTATTGGAGCTGCGTTAACACTGGGAGCGATGCTAGCTGTTGCCAGCAAACAGGCACTGGCGGCATTTCCGGAGACAGCTCCAGAGCCGTTTCCCTTGTCAGAGCTGGAAGAAACCCGGCCGTTGGAGTCGGGCGGGCATCTTGTTTTGTTCAGCCCGGTGCGGGAGATCAACAGTGAAATTCGTTCCGATGTGATGGCGCGGCTGCCGGTATCCGGCAACAGCCTGCTGTATCGCATTAACACCGACGCCAGTCGGGTGGGTGCGCTGAATCACTATCGCCAGGCGCTGCTGGATTCTGGCGCTAACATATTGTTCGAATGCTCGGGTGTGCGTTGCGGTCGAAGCAACGTGTGGGCCAATCAGATTTTTAACAAATCCATGCTGCTTGGCCGCGACACTGCACAGGATTACCTGGTGGCGGGCACTATCAGTGAAGACGGCCAGCGTTGGCTGACTCTGGTGTACACGGTTACCCGCGGTAATTTGAGCGAATACGTATGGGTAGAGCATTTTGAAGTGGGCCAGGGCGCCGTTGTGCCGGGCCTGGGGTCTCTGGAAAATCGCATTCGCGGGCCTTTAACCGTGGCCTGGCAGAGTGGCTTTACTGTCGGTTTTGACTGGCAGTCACGGGACCGCCGCATGTTACGGGACTGGGCCAATGCCGACGGCGCAACGGTCATGCTGATTGTTTATTCGGAACTGGAAGGCAGTGAGCCGTTGGAAGATTCCATGGCGCGTGCACGCACGGCGGGTGAATCCATGTCACAGATACTGGCGCAGACCGGCGTTCCTTTGGAGCGCCAGCAATTATTGGTGGTCGGCCCCAGCATTGTGCAGTCTGATCCGAAGCGCAAAGGCAATCGTGTGGAAATTGTTGTGATTTCAAGGTGATGTCATGACATCTAAAGTCGATGAAAGGGCTGCTGTCAAAAGCCTGGCGGCAGGTCCCGCCAAAACCGCTGTGAGCAGCAGTTCCATGGTGGTTGAAAGCGGCGGCCTGGCTTCTGCCGGTGCGCCGGAAACCGGCAAAGACAAAAAGCCGGCGTCTCGGCAAAAGCGCGCTACCGTAGCGCTCGCCCTGGGCAGCGGCGGTGCCCGCGGTTATGCCCATATTGGCGCCATTGAAGTGCTTAACGAGCGCGGCTATGAAATTATTGCGATATCCGGTTGCTCTATGGGAGCCTTGGTGGGCGGCATGTACGCCGCGGGAAAGCTGCAGCAATACAAAGACTGGGTAACGGGATTAGGGCAGTTTGATGTGCTCAGGCTGCTTGACGTAACTTTTAGCGCGGTGGGCGCTATTCGCGGTGAGAAAATCTTCTCTATCGTAAGCGACATCCTAGGCGATACGCGCATAGAAGACCTGCCTATTGCGTTTACGTCGGTAGCCACAGACCTTCTGGGCCACAAAGAAATCTGGTTTCAGGAAGGCCCGTTGGACCAGGCCATACGCGCGTCGGTGGCCATTCCCGGTGTAGTGACGCCGCTGGTGCTGAATGGCCGGGTGCTGGTTGACGGCGCTACCCTGAACCCGCTGCCGATCATTCCGACCATTTCGGCCCACGCCGACCTGATTGTTGCGGTGAACCTGGCGGGTGAAGAAGACCGCAGCCAGCGCCTGTTGGATGCGGCGTTTACCAGCCTCGACGACGATGACGACAGTGAAGAGTGGATGGGCGCCATGCGCGAAAAAGCGTCGCGCTGGTTTGACTGGGACACGTTGAAAGGGTTAGCTGGCGGCAAAGTCGACGGTGAGCCTGCGGAAGATAAAATCAGCCGCGAAGTGCAAAAGCAGAATGCCAAAAAACAGCGCAAGCAGGCCGGAGAAGAAGCGGTACAAAGCCCGAAATCACCCGGGCCGACAAGTACCAGCAAAGCTCAGGACGAAGGTCAGACCATTAACTGGGAAAAGCTGGGTATTGGCAAGTTCGAGGTGATGAACCTGGCCATTGAAACCATGCAGAGCGTGCTGGTGCAGTACAAAATTGCCGGCTACCCGCCTGACCTGTTGGTGAATATTCCGAAAAACGTATGCCGCAGTTACGATTTTCACAAAGCGCCAGAACTGATTCAGCTGGGGCGTGAGCGCATGTCAGCCGCTTTGGACCGCTACGAGCAAGACCACAGCAGCTCAGGCCCGCTGGCGGTTTAGGCCGGTTTAGGCCGCGCGCAAGACAGCCAAAACACGTATAGTGTTAGCCCATTTTCCGTTCAGACAGGATTCTTTTGCCGTGACCAGCCCCGTTGATGATTTGGCCACCGTACGCGACTTTTTGCGCTACGCCTGTTCCCGTTTTGCCAAGTCGCCGTTGTACTTTGGCCATGGCACCGACAACGTTTGGGACGAGGCGGTACAGCTGGTTATGCGCAGCCTGCATTTGCCGCTGGAAAACAATAACCTGTTTTTGGATGCGCGCCTGGTGCGCGAAGAGCGCGAGCTGATTATTGAGCGCATAGAGCGCCGGGTAGAGGAGCAGGTTCCGCTGGCCTATCTGTTGGGCGAGGCCTGGTTTATGGGGCTGCCATTTAACGTAGACCCACGGGTGCTGGTGCCGCGTTCACCGCTGGCAGAACTGCTGGAAAATGGCTTGCAGCCCTGGCTGGGCGATGTGTATGTGGAGCGTATTCTGGATTTGTGCACCGGCAGCGGCTGCATTGGTATAGCGGCTGCTACGGTGTTTGGAAGCGCCGAGGTTGACCTGGCGGATATTTCCACCGACGCGCTGGCGGTGGCCGATTCCAATATTGCTTTGCATCAACTGGGCGAGCGGGTGCGCACCGTGCAATCGGATGTGTTCAGCAATCTGAATGAACGTTACGATGTGATTCTGAGCAATCCGCCCTATGTGAATGCACGGGACTTGGCCAGCATGCCTGCGGAGTTCGGTCATGAGCCGGTATTGGGCCTGGCGGCCGGTGAAGACGGCCTGGAGATTGCCCATCGCATATTGGCCGGAGCCGCCGATCGGCTGACCGACAACGGTCTGCTGATTGTGGAAGTCGGCAACAGCTGGCCAGAGCTGGATTCGGCTTATCCTCAGCTGCCTCTGACCTGGCTGGAGTTTGAAAACGGCGGCGACGGGGTGCTTGCCATTGCGGCTAAAGACTTGCGTAAATACCTGGCGAATAGCTGATAAGGTCTTTATACCCTTTTTATAACAACTGGATAAGATACTGAATTATGTCTGGAAACACATTTGGCAAACTGTTCACGGTGACCACGTTTGGTGAAAGCCACGGGGCCGCTCTGGGGTGTGTGATTGATGGCTGTCCGCCGGGGCTTGAGCTGTCTGAAGAGGACATGCAGTACGACCTTGATCGCCGCAAACCGGGCACGTCGCGCTACACCACCCAGCGCCGCGAAGCCGATGAAGTGCGTATTCTTTCCGGCGTATTCGAAGGTCGCACCACCGGCACTTCTATTGGTTTGCTGATTGAAAATACCGATCAGCGCTCTAAAGACTATTCAAAAATCGCCACCCAGTTTCGCCCGGCCCACGCCGATTACACCTACCACCACAAATTCGGCGAGCGGGATTATCGCGGTGGCGGACGCTCGTCGGCTCGGGAGACCGCCATGCGGGTGGCCGCCGGCGCCGTTGCGCGCAAATTCCTGCTGCAGCGCCTGGGCATTACCGTGCGTGGCTACCTTAGCCAATTAGGCCCGATAAAAGCCGAAACCCTGGATTGGGAGCAGGTACACCAGAATCCGTTTTTCTGCCCGGACGCTAGCAAAGTGCCGGAAATGAAAGCCTACATGGAAGCGTTGGTGAAAGAAGGCAACTCGATTGGCGCTCGTATTAACGTGGTGGCCGAAGGCGTACCACCGGGGCTGGGCGAGCCGGTGTTTGACCGATTAGACGCAGAACTTGCTCATGCTTTAATGAGCATTAACGCCGTGAAAGGCGTTGAAATTGGCGCCGGTTTTGGCTGTATCGAGCAAAAAGGCACCGGGCACCGGGATGAAATGACGCCGGAAGGTTTTTTGTCGAATCAAGCCGGTGGCATTCTGGGGGGTATTTCCTCCGGTCAGCCCATTCTGGCCAGTATCGCACTCAAGCCCACCTCTAGCCTGCGCTTGCCGGGCCGGAGTATTGATGTCGACGGCAACCCGGTCGAGATTATTACCACCGGCCGCCACGACCCCTGCGTGGGCATTCGCGCGACGCCCATCGCCGAGGCGATGATGGCCATCGTACTTATGGACCACTATTTGCGCCATCGAGGCCAGAACGCCGATGTGCGGGTAACCACGCCGGTGCTGCCTCAGCTTTGACAGACCAGGGACGGATTTCAAATCTGTCCCTACTCGCTGCGAAACACCGGGGACGGATTTCAAATCCGTCCCCACTGGCTTAAAGATGGCACTGAAAAGTAGCGGCGCAATTTAAAGGTAAGGGGTAGCAGTGACGCACTGGCGTCTGTCGAATTTGTATTTTTGGTTCTTCGCCCTGTTGGGCGGAATGCTGCCTTACTGGTCGCTTTACCTTGAAGGCCGCGGTTTTTCCTATCTGCAAATCGCTAGTTTGATGGCGACCATCCAGCTTACCAAGATTGTGGCCCCCAGCGTGTGGGGCCATTTGGGCGACCGCACCGGGCAAAGGGTGCGGCTGGTCCGCTTCGGAACGATCACCGGTTCCCTGTGTTTTGCTGGCGTGTTTCTAGAGCCGGGCTTTACCGGCCTGCTACTGGTGATGTTGGCGTTCACTTTTTTCTGGAACGCGGTGCTGCCCCTTTACGAAGTCATCACTCTGCAGGTTTTGGGGTCGCAGCGGAGCCAATACGGCAAAATACGCGTGTGGGGTTCGGTGGGCTTTGTTGCGGCGGTGGCGTTGATTGGCGTGCTGTTGGAATGGGTAGATATCCGCTATTTACCAATGCTGCTGGGTCCTTTGTTTGTCGGTATTGCGGTGTCGGCCTGGTTGCTGCCAGTCGAAAAAATCGTTCGCAGGCAGAAGTCTCCGCGGGGCAGTCTAAACGCCATTCTGACCCATCCGGCGGTGATTGCGTTCTTTGTGATGAACTTTTTGCTGCAAGTGGCCCACGGCTCTTACTACACGTTTTTCAGTATTCACCTCCAGCTGCACGATTACGGCAAGCTGGCCATAGGTTTGTTGTGGTCACTGGGGGTTATCGCCGAAATTGTTCTGTTTATGGTAATGCATCGCCTGGGCGCGCGTTTCAGTGTGCGCCACATTGTGCTGGGGGCGCTGCTGTTGAGCCTGCTGCGCTGGTTGTTGATTGCGGAAATGGCGTCGGTGTTGCCGGTACTGATATTTGCCCAGTTGTTACACGCGGCATCTTATGGCGCGTTACACGCTGTATCTGTGCAGTACATTCAAGGCTTTTTTGGCCGCGATCATCACGGCCAGGGGCAGGCGCTTTATAGCGGGTTAACGTTTGGTGCCGGTGGGGCTTTGGGTGCCTGGGGTGCGGGGTTCCTGGTAGACGGTATTGACACCTCTGCAGCTTTTTTGGGCAGCGCAGTTGTGACCGCTCTGGCGTTTGCCACCGCCTGGCGCGGCCTGCAACCACCGCCGCAACCAGACACATAGGGACAGATTTCAAATCCGTCCCGGTTTTGCCTCGGGTTCCTGTTGCTCCACAATCGCCAGCAGAGCCTGGGCGGCACCGCTCAAGTCTCTGCCTGACAGGCCAATAGCCCCCATCAACCGCGCCACTGAATGTGCTACGGGCAGAACCCGTAGGCTACTGTCCAGCATGCGCACCGGCAGTACGCTCCAGCCAAGGCCCACACTGGTCATCATTTTCAGGGTTTCGAGGTAGTTTGTGGGCATCTGCGAGCTTAACGGCAGGTTGGCCTCCATAAATAGCCGGCTGACCAACCGATATGTTCCCGTACTGGTGTCTGGCAATAGCGCAGCGTGGCCAGACAAGTCCGCCAGAGTAGGCTGTTCTAGCGCTGCCAGCGGATGCTCCGGCCCGACCACAAACGCCATGGGGTCTGGCCATTGGGCGTACACCTTAAAGTTTGGGTCGATACCATCGCTCAGGGTAACAAAGGCAAGTTCGGCGCCGCGTTTGCGCATCTGGGCGTAGGCGGCGTCTGATTCCATAAATTGAAGATCAAGGGTGACTTGCGGATGGTCGCGTTTGAAACGCCGCAGCCAGCTTGGCAGGTGGTGCAGGCCAATGTGATGGCTGGCAATAATCTGTAGTTCACCAGCAACTTCGCGGGTACTTGGCGACAGGGCAATGCGGGCGTTGTGGATTTCATCCAGAATTCGCCTGGCGTGGGGCAGCAGCCGTGCGCCGGCGTCGGTCAGTTTGAGCTGGCGTTGGCTGCGATCAACCAGCTCGGCGCCGAGCTGGGCTTCCAGAGCGGCCAGCCGCTTGCTGATGGCCGGCTGGGTAATGTGCAGTTGCTCGGCGGCTTCAGAGAACGAGCCCTGGTCAACAATGGCCAGAAAAGCGCGCAACGTGTTGGAATCCATAGTTACCATGTCCGAAGTCGAATAAAAGTGCTTTTTCCAGCACCCTGAAGCGTTTCATTCTATTCGATAGTATTCCAGACAGGAATGCTATGCATAAAAAACATGAATTGAGGTTATTGGCCAGGCACTTTAAACTGTTCACACAATCAGAACTCCAAAGGGCGCAGCCGTATCAACGGTGATGAGCTTTTTTAAAAACCCCAAAACGATGAGAGAGCGATCATGGCGGGTAAAACCTTATACGACAAACTGTGGGACGATCATCTGGTAAAACAGCGTGATGATGGCTCTGCGCTTATTTACATTGACCGCCACCTGCTGCACGAAGTGACGTCGCCGCAGGCGTTTGAAGGTCTGCGCCTGGCCAACCGAAAGCCCTGGCGGATTGATGCCAATCTGGCAACGCCCGACCATAACGTGCCGACCACTGACCGCGCCACGGGCATCGACGGCATTGTAGACCCGATATCGCGCATTCAGGTGGAAACCCTGGACAGCAACTGCGACGAGTTCGGCATTCTTGAATTTAAGATTAAAGACCAGCGCCAGGGCATAGTGCACGTCATCGGGCCCGAGCAGGGTGCAACCTTGCCCGGTATGACCATTGTCTGCGGTGATTCCCATACCTCGACCCACGGCGCTTTTGGCTGCCTGGCCCACGGTATTGGCACCTCGGAAGTGGAACACGTGCTGGCTACCCAGTGCCTGGTGCAGCAGAAAATAAAAAACATGCTGGTAAAAGTGAATGGCCAGTTGGGTAAAGGCGTAACCGCCAAAGACGCAGTGCTGGCGATTATTGGCAAAATTGGTACCGCTGGCGGCTCCGGCCATGCTATCGAGTTTGGTGGCGAAGCCATACAAAGCCTGAGCATGGAAGGCCGGATGACGGTGTGCAATATGGCGATTGAAGCCGGCGCCCGCGTTGGCATGGTGGCGGTAGACGGCACCACTATTGATTACGTCAAGGGTCGGCCGTTTTCACCCAAGGGTGAAGCCTGGAACGCAGCCGTTGCTCATTGGAGCACCTTGCACAGTGACCCGAACGCCGTATTCGACAAAGTGGTTGAGCTTGAGGGCGCGGATATTCAGCCTCAGGTGAGCTGGGGCACGTCCCCGGAAATGGTGGCGAACGTGGCCGGCCAGGTGCCAGACCCGGCGAAAGAAACCGACTTGATAAAACGGGAAGGGCTTGAACGTGCGCTGAAATACATGGGCCTGCTGCCCAATCAGTTGATCACCGACATCAAGCTGGACCGGATATTTATTGGTTCCTGTACCAACAGCCGGATTGAAGACTTGCGCGAGGCGGCGCTGGTGGTTAAAGGCCACAAGGTGGCGGGTAGTTTGAAGCAGGCCATGGTAGTGCCGGGCTCGGGTTTGGTTAAGTTGCAGGCCGAAGCCGAAGGGCTAGACAAGATTTTCCTGGAAGCGGGCCTGGAATGGCGTGATCCCGGTTGCTCTATGTGCCTGGCCATGAACGCCGATAAATTGGGGCAGGGCGAGCATTGTGCGTCTACCTCTAACCGTAACTTCGAGGGGCGTCAGGGTTTTGGTGGGCGTACCCACCTGGTTAGCCCGGCCATGGCAGCGGCGGCAGCGATTGCCGGCCATTTTGTTGACGTTCGTGAAATGCTGAACTGAGCCACAGGAGATATTGACCATGCGCGCATTTACCCAACACCAGGGCCTGGTAGCCCCCATGGACCGTTCCAATGTGGACACGGACCTGATCATTCCCAAGCAATTTTTGAAGTCCATCAAACGCACCGGCTTCGGCCCCAACCTGTTTGATCCATTACGTTATCTGGACGAGGGCCAGCCTGGTCAGGACAATTCTCAACGCCCGTTAAACACGGATTTTGTGCTGAACCAAAAACGCTACAGCGGCGCCAGCGTGCTGCTGGCCCGCACCAATTTTGGTTGCGGTTCCAGCCGTGAACACGCACCTTGGGCGCTTGAAGATTTCGGCTTTCGGGTGATTATTGCCCCCAGTTTTGCTGATATTTTTTATAATAACTGCTTTAAGAATGGGCTGTTGCCTATTGTTCTTGATGAAAAAATAGTTGATCAGCTGTTTATTGAAGCTGAGGCCAGCGAAGGCTATGAACTGACGGTGGATCTTGCAGCCAACACCGTTATCACGCCGTCTGGCGAATCTTTCAGCTTCGACGTAGACGGCTTCCGTCGCCATTGCCTGCTGAATGGCCTGGACGATATTGGTGTGACTTTGGAAGACGCCGATGTTATTCAGCATTACGAAGATGCGCGCCGCAAAACCGCGCCATGGCTGTTTGGTGCCGGCCAGTAATTTGGCTTTTAAACCAATGTCGAAACCAATATCAAGGAACCTGATATGTCACGAACCATATTACTACTGCCGGGCGACGGCATTGGCCCTGAAATCATGGGCGAGGCCGAAAAAATACTGCGCCGGGTGAATGAGTCGTTCAAGCTTGATTTGATCTTTCAGCACGGCCTGGTTGGCGGCGCTGCGCTGGACGATTCCGACACCCCGCTGCCGGATAAAACCCTGGAGTTGGCCACCAAGGCCGACGCGATTCTGCTGGGCGCCGTTGGCGGCCCGAAGTGGGACGGCCTGCCGATGGCCAAACGCCCGGAAAAAGGTTTGCTGGGCCTGCGTTCCAACCTTGAGCTGTTTGCCAATTTTCGCCCTGCTATTCTTTATCCGCAGCTGGCGTCTGCTTCTTCGCTGAAGCCGGAAGTGGTGTCTGGGCTGGATATCATGATTATCCGTGAACTGACCGGCGGTATTTACTTCGGCCAGCCTCGCGGTGTGCGGCAATTGGAAAGCGGTGAGCGCCAGGGTTATAACACGTACGCTTACACAGAGACTGAAATTCGCCGTATTGGCCGGGTCGCATTTGAAACGGCCCAGCGGCGCGGCAAAAAACTGTGCTCGGTCGACAAGGCCAACGTGTTAGAAGTGACCGTGCTGTGGCGTGAGATCATGAACGAGTTAAAACTCGAGTATCCGGACGTAGAGCTGTCTCACATGTACGTGGATAACGCCGCGATGCAGCTGGTGCGCGCACCCAAACAGTTTGACGTGATTGTAACCGGCAATATGTTTGGTGACATTCTTTCTGACGAAGCCGCTATGCTGACAGGCTCCATCGGCATGCTGCCATCGGCTTCGATGAACTCGGCGAAGCAGGGCATGTACGAGCCTTGTCATGGTTCGGCGCCTGATATTGCCGGCAAAGGCATTGCAAACCCGCTGGCGACCATTCTTAGCGTTGCGATGATGTTACGCTATAGCCTGGATGAAGGTGCCGCCGCAGCAGCCATTGAAGACGCGGTTGGCAAGGTGCTGGACCAGGGCTTGCGCACAGCGGATATAATGTCGGAAGGCTGCAATCAGGTTTCTACCCGTGAAATGGGTGAAGCGGTGCTGGCGCAGCTATAATCGGACAGCGCTCTGAAGTCGATCGTATTTTAAATCGACAGCATTCCAGTCCGGCAGCCTTCTAATTCGCAGTAATGCGACGTTGTTGCTGCGGAAACATTCATTTTGTCTGTGCCAGAGACATCGGCGGCAGGCCGCTATAAAAGAGGTTCAAAAGCCGCATGAAGCGAGTTGGGCTTGTAGGTTGGCGTGGCATGGTGGGTTCTGTCCTCATGCAGCGCATGCGTGAAGAAAACGATTTCGCGGATATCGAACCGGTATTCTTTTCCACGTCGCAAACCGGGCAACCGGCGCCGGATGTGGGCCGTGATGGCATTCTGCCGCTGCAGGACGCCTTCGATATCGACACTCTGAAAACCCTGGACGTGATTCTGACCTGCCAGGGCGGTG
Organism: Marinobacter sp. M1C; assembly: GCF_023314135.1. Lineage (NCBI taxonomy): Bacteria > Pseudomonadati > Pseudomonadota > Gammaproteobacteria > Pseudomonadales > Marinobacteraceae > Marinobacter > Marinobacter sp. M1C. The sequence goes on along the minus strand of NZ_CP092289.1, from coordinate 2,456,023 downwards.
ACTACACCTCAGCGGTGTATCAGAAGCTGCGCGACGCCGGCTGGAACGGCTACTGGATAGACGCTGCGTCAACCCTGCGCATGGTTGACCATTCTGTGATTGTGCTAGACCCGGTTAACCGCAACGTGATTGACGCTGCGCTCGACAAAGGCGTGAAAGACTACATCGGCGGCAACTGCACCGTAAGCCTGATGATGTTGGCCTTGGGCGGTTTGCTGGAGCAGGACTTGATTGAATGGGTATCGCCCATGACCTATCAGGCCGCTTCTGGTTCCGGCGCGCAGAACATGCGCGAGCTGCTGAACCAAATGGGCGAGCTGAACGGCAGCGTTAAAGCCGAGTTGGACAGTCCGTCATCGGCGATTCTAGAGATTGACCGAAGGGTGACCGACACCATGCGTAGTGACGATTTTCCCACCGAGCACTTTGGCGCGCCTCTGGCAGGCAGCTTGATTCCGTTTATCGACAAGCAACTCGAAAATGGTATGAGCAAGGAAGAGTGGAAAGCCGGTGTTGAAACCAACAAGATTCTGGGTCGCAGCGACAATCCGATTCCGATTGACGGTTTGTGCGTTCGAATCGGTGCCATGCGCTCACACAGCCAGGCGCTGACCATAAAGCTGCGCAAAGACCTTCCTGTTGCCGAAATCGAGAAGATTTTGGCCGCCGGTAACGATTGGGTGAAAGTTATTCCCAACGAGCGCGAGGCCAGCATACGTGAGCTGACACCGGCGAAAGTAACCGGCACCCTGAGTATTCCAGTGGGCCGTATACGCAAATTGACCATGGGGCCGGAGTACATTTCTGCGTTTACTGTGGGTGACCAACTGCTGTGGGGCGCGGCAGAACCGCTGAGGCGCATGCTGCGAATTCTTCAGAGTCGTTGATTTAATGCCAACTGCGTCCGGTTTCAACCAACCGGTAAGGGGCGAAGGCTGCTTTCAGCCTTCGCCCCTGTTATTTTTAGCACCATAAAAGCCGGTGCCTCCTCAACGCCCGCAATGACTTCGTATTTTTAGTGGCTGTGTGTCTACGATGAAAAGTTGGCAAAGTAGCGCAGCAGTGCACTGAAGAACGTTGATTCATTGATAAAATGATGCTTATCAACAATACTTGCCGAGTTGAGGATTAAAGTTCCGCCACACTTATACAACACCCAGACGGAAGTCATCCAACCTCGTCCGAAACTGCTTTAACGCCGCCGTGCGTCGAAGCAGTTACGAATAACGGAGACTGGAAAGGAAAAAGCATGAAGGTACGCAAGCTTGCGGTTGCTCTGGCACTGGCTGGAGGTCTTGGCTCTGGCGTTGCACAAGCCCTTGGATTGGGGGAGGTGGAGCTTCAGTCCTACTTGAATGAGCCTCTGGATGCACAAATTGTGCTGCGCCAGAGTCGCGGCGTCAGCCCTGGTGATGTTTTTGTCAATGTGGCTTCGGAATCCGCTTATCAGCGGGTGGGTCTTAATCGCGGCCAGTTTGCCAGTAAGCTGAAATTTCAGGTAGTTACCCGCAGCGATGGCAGCCTGGCGATAAGTGTGTCTTCCCGTGAACCGTTACGGGAGCCGTACCTTAATTTTCTGCTGGAACTAACCTGGCCTAGCGGCCGCTTGCTGCGTGAATACGCGGTGTTGGTAGACCCACCCGTGTATGCGGCAGAAACCGGCACCCGGGAACCGCTTGTAGCGGCATCGTCTGCTGGCCGCAGCAACTCGTCGCCCAGTGCAAATAGCGGCGCGGTAAGTCGCTCTGCGTCAGCCGGCTCTGGCGCTGGTTCTGGTTCTGCACAGTCTCTTGCGTCAGGCAGTGTTTACGGCCCTACAACGTCGTCTGACACCCTGTGGAGTATTGCCACCAGGATGCGCCCGAACAACAGCGTATCTGTGCAGCAGGTTATGCTGGCGATTCAAGACCTTAATCCTGATGCCTTCATAGGCGGCAATATCAACCGGCTGAAACGCGGTGAAGTTCTGCGCGCACCTACGCTGGCGCAGATTGAGCGACTTGGCCGGGGCCAGGCCACCCAGGCTGTGCGAGCGCAAAATCAGGACGTCATCGCAGCCCGGGCAACTATTGATGCCAGCGCAGCGGCTGCACCTTCTGCGCCCGCGGCGATAGACGGCGGCGATGCGGAACTGAAACTGATTGTGGCCGAGACCGAGGCGCCGCAAGCCGCTGATAACACTGAGCAGAGCGGATCTGCCGGTACTGACGGCAACCAGGCCGACGGCGCAGATGCCGGCACCACGGTAGCGCTCGAAGAGCTTGACAGTGCCCGCCGTGAAAACAGCGAGTTGAATAGCCGTATTGATTCACTTCAGGAGCAGGTAGAAACCCTGCAGCGTTTGATGGAGCTGAAAAACAGCCAGTTGGCCGACATGCAGCAGGCTGGCATCAACGGTGAGAATGCGGTTGCCAGCATGGACCAAAAGACAGCCGATGACCCTGCGGCCGCTGATGATGGCGCTAGTGCCAACGTGTCGTCAGAGCCAGCAGCTGATGCCAAGGCGGCCGATACAGCGAATTCTACCGACGCCCCTGCCGTTGCCGCAGAGAGTGACGCCGAAACCCAGGCCGAAGCCGAACCGGCTGCTGCGGTTGCGGCGCAGCGTCAACAGGATGCACAACCACAGGCGGCACAGCCTGATCCGGTCGAAGAAAGCCTTACCCTGAACGGTTTGGTCAACAGCATTATGAGTAACCCTCTGTATCAGGTGGTTCTGGGCGGCGGCTTGCTTTTGCTGTTACTTGTGTTGCTTCTGGTGTCTCGCCGCAAATCTAAAAATCAGGATGTCGCCGAGAACGATACCGACGTTGAACAAACGCCCCTGGTTGAACCCGCACCAAGATCCGACTCGTTTGATCTGGATCTGGACCTGGACGATCACGAACCGTCAGCGCCTGAAGCTGGGCCAGACGTTCTGGCAGAGGTTGACTCCTACTTGGCGTACGGTCAGCACGAGCAGGCGGTAAATACTCTGGAATCTGCGATTTCCCGCGAGCCTAGCCGCACCGAACTGCGCCTGAAGTTGCTGGCGATCTACGCGGATGTTCAGAATAGAGTGGCTTTTGAACGTCAGTATGGCGAGCTCAGTGCTTTGGATGATGACGAGGCCATGGCAGAGGCCGATCGTTTGCTGACAGACCTTGAACAGGCGGAAGCGGCACCCAGCATCGATGATCTTGAATCCGAATTGCGCTCCGGTTCCTTTTCCGGCTCTTTCGGGAGCTTCGATGAGGAATCAGAAGATGCCAAAGACAGCACCAAGCCAACGTCAGACGATCCTATAGAATACGATCTGACCACTATTGAAGGCCTGGGCGACAAGGAAGAGCCTCCAGAGTCTGAAGCTCCGGAAGATTTTGAGGGTTTTGAGGACTTTGTGTTGTCTGACGACTTCGCCCGGGAATTTGCCGATGAAGATGCCGCGCCCTTGGCCAAAGCTGACGAACCCGTCAACACGGCCAGAAAGACGTCTGACGATGACGATCTAAGCCTGGATGAGGCCTTCCTGGACGAGTTAGACGCCGAACTTGATAAAGACGATCCCAAGGCCGAACTCAAGCCTTTTGACATGGAAGAATCGGACTTAGGCAAGCTGGAGCCTGATCTGGAGAAATTGAACCTGGATATTTCGGACGACGACCTGGCGCTAATGGGCGAATTTGCTGATAGCGCAGATAGCACCAATCACGCCAATGGTGATGAAACCGAAGCCGAAGTCGAAGAGCTGCCGGAAATGACCGACGCAGAGCTGTTGGCTTTGGAGTTGGGTGATGATCCGCAAGCCGAGGAAGAATTGGGCGTTAAGTTGGCCGAGAACCAAGACGACGAAGATGACGAAGACGACATCAGCCTGGACGATCTGGAGACGCTGGAGTTGCCCGAGGAAGACCTTCCGGCGTATGACCTTCCTGAGGACGACTTGTCAGAAGACGACCTTCCAGAATTCGACTTGTTGGAAGAGGATCCTTTAGAAGAAGACCTGCCCATTGTGGCTCCTGGCGCGCCTCGATCAATCGACGAGAGCGATCTGGGTGACGACGATGATTTCGACTTCCTGTCCGACACCGACGAGGCAGCAACCAAGCTGGATTTGGCGCAGGCCTACGTTGAGATGGGTGATATTGATGGCGCTCGCGACATTTTGATGGAAGTGGAACTCGAAGGCACCGCTGAACAAAAGGCAGAAGCGAAGGAACTGCTTAAAAATCTGTCCTGATTGGTTATAATCCTTTAATCAAAGCCGGCGCTCAGAGCCTTCTGACCGCCGGCTTTGTTTTTTAACACCCAGACAACACATCGAGCTGACTTTTGTTTCTTGAACCCCAGGCGCTTACAACGGATACACCCATTGGCAACGGCCGTGTGGCATTGGTCTTCGAATACGATGGCCGTGAATTCCACGGCTGGCAGCAACAAAAATCCGGTATTCGCGCTGTGCAGCAACAGTTGGCAAAAGCCGCCAGCAAAGTCGCCGATCACGATGTAGAGCTGGTGTGTGCGGGCCGCACCGATGCCGGCGTTCACGCCAGTTATCAGCTGGTTCATTTTGATACGCCGTCACTGCGCACAATGCGTTCTTGGGTGATGGGCATCAATACCGCCTTGCCTTTCGATATTTCCGTACGCTGGGCTGGCCAGTGCCAGGGTGACTTTCACGCCCGGTTTTCCGCGGTTTACCGTCGCTATCGCTACATTATCTATAGCAACCCGGTGCGCCCAGGTATTCAACGCGGCCAAGTTAGTTGGAACTTTCGGCCTCTGAATGCCGAAAACATGCATCAGGCAGCCCAGGCGCTGGTTGGCGAACACGATTTTAGTGCTTTTCGTGCCGCTGGCTGTCAGTCTCGTAGCCCGATTCGATTTTTGCAGAGCATCAGCGTAACGCGTAGAGGCGATTATCTGGTGATTGACGTTCAGGCCAATGCTTTTTTGCACCATATGGTGCGCAATATTGCAGGGGCCTTGATGGCCGTAGGTTGCCAGGAGCAGGCGCCGGATTGGATTGGCCAGATTCTGGCGACCAAGGATCGCAGGCAAGCTGGCGTGACGGCGCCGCCTGATGGTTTGTACCTGGTAGACGTGGGTTACCCCGCCGAATTCGGAATACCCCAGCCCAGCTGTGGCCCGGCATTTGCTGAGCCATGGTTTAGCGCGGAGCAGAATCGGCCGGTTGCGGCCACCCATATCCACCGTAAACAAAGGCCGCCCAACTGTGACTAGCCGTGTAAAGATCTGTGGCCTGACCCGCCTAGAGGATATTGACGCCGCAGTGGCTGCTGGCGCTGACGCAATTGGCCTGGTTTTTTATGACCCAAGCCCGCGGGCCGTCAGTATTGATCTGGCGCGGCAGCTGGCCGCGCGGATACCGGCGTTTGTTAGCGTAACGGGATTGTTTGTGAATCCGCAGGCGGATTTTGTAAGGCAGGTGTTGCAGCAGGTGGCTCTGGACCTGCTGCAATTCCACGGTGACGAAACCGCTGCTTTCTGTGAGCAGTTCCAGCGCCGCTGGATTAAGGCTATACGGGTGCGGCAACAAGGGCAGATTAAACAGGCCTTTGAGGAGTACCGGAATTCCGCCGGTTTGCTGGTCGATGCCTGGCACCCTGAGCAATACGGGGGCACCGGCCACGGATTTAACTGGTCACTGATTCCTGAACAACGGCCGTTGCCACTGATACTGGCCGGTGGCTTGCAACCCGATAACGTTGCCGCGGCCGTGCAGCAGGTACGCCCCTGGGCGGTGGACGTCAGTGGTGGTGTTGAAATCAGCAAAGGCATCAAATGTGCCAAAAAGATGGCAGACTTCGTGGCCGCGACCAGAAGCGCTGGATCTTGGTAGACTTACGGATCCGTTAAATAGAGCGCGGGGTAGGGTAAGCGATTGGAAAAATTGGGCCAGCGCGGCGTTATATGTACTATGTTTCATTGAATGAGACGTTTACACAGCATGGCATGCTGCCAGAATAGGGTGATTAAACACGCTATCCGACGGCGTTATTGTTGGCCGGTAGCGGGTGTTTACAATAGAACGATCGAAACAGGTTCTACAGACGGGATTAAATCATGAGTAGTTGGCTAGATAAAATAATGCCGAGCAAGATCCGCTCGGAATCCAAGACGAGGACCGGTGTTCCGGAAGGCTTGTGGAAAAAGTGCCCGAAATGTGGCGCTTTTTTGTACAAGCCGGAGCTGGAAAAAAATCTAGACGTGTGCCTGAAGTGTAATCACCACTTGCGAGTGGCTTCCCGCCGCCGCCTTGATATTTTTCTGGATCCAGACGGCCGCGAAGAAATTGGCGCAGACCTGGAACCTTGGGACCGCCTTAAGTTCAAAGACACCAAACGTTATAAAGACCGCCTGGCCCAGGCCCAGAAAGCGACTGGCGAAAAAGACGCCTTGTTGGCCATGAAGGGTACCACCTTGGGGCTTCCGCTGGTGGCTTGCGCCTTCGAGTTCAATTTTCTGGGTGGCTCGATGGGCCAGACGGTTGGCGAAAAATTTGTACGGGCGGCCAATGTGGCGCTGGAAGAACGTATTCCTCTGGTGTGCTTCTCTGCCAGCGGCGGCGCGCGTATGCAGGAGGCCATTCTTTCGTTGATGCAGATGTCCAAAACCGCCGCTGTTCTTGAGCGTATGAGGCAGCAAGGCGTGCCGTATGTTTCGGTAATGACCGACCCGGTATTTGGCGGGGTGTCGGCCAGCCTGGCCATGTTGGGTGACCTGAATGTCGCCGAACCTAACGCACTGATCGGCTTTGCCGGGCCGCGGGTGATTGAACAGACCGTCCGTGAAAAATTGCCTGAAGGTTTTCAGCGCAGCGAGTTTTTGTTGGAGCATGGTGCTATTGATATGATCCTGCACCGTCACCAGATGCGCGAACGCATTGCACACCTGCTGGCAAAATTCGGCAATTTGGAAAAACCTGACACCGAAGCGCCCATTGAAATTGAAGTGACTGAAAAGCCGGATGAAAATGCCTCAGTCGCATAAGCCGGATCAGCAAGCGCCGAAAATAACGGCCCCCGGCGCCGATGCCAGCCTGGGCCAATGGCTGAGCTACCTTGAGGCCATTCACCCGGTTGAAATCGAGCTGGGACTGGACCGGGTAATGGTGGTTTTGCAGAGACTGTTACCGGGTAAGCCCAAGGCTCGCATTATTACCGTGGCAGGCACCAACGGCAAAGGCAGCACAGTTGCAGCTCTGGAAGCGCTGTTGCAGGAAGCGGGGCGCCGCACGGCGGCCTACACGTCGCCTCATCTTCAGGTGTATAACGAGCGGATACGCCTGCTGGGCGAGCAGATTTCGGACGCGCAAATGATCCACGCTTTTGAGCAGGTTCAGGAGGCCAGGGCAGAAGTGTCGTTAAGCTATTTCGAATTTGGCACTCTGGCGGCGTTTGTTGCCATGTCTGAAGCCGATGTAGACGACTGGATTCTGGAAGTTGGTCTGGGTGGTCGTCTGGATGCTGTGAACGTACTGGACGCGGATTTTGTGATCCTTACGTCGATCGATATCGATCATACGAGCTTTTTGGGTGACGATCGAGAGTCTATTGGCTTCGAGAAAGCCGGCGTTTTGCGCCCCGGTATTCCTGCGGTTTACGCCGATTTTGATCCCCCGCGCTCGGTATTGCAGCAAGCTTTATCGCAAGAAGTCGATTTGGCGTTGCTGGGCCGTGATTATCAGTTGGTGCAGTGTTCAAGCCAACCGTCGATGGTGAATCTGGAGTTGGGAGAAGAAGAATTTCGCCTGCCAGATTTTGCTTTGCCAGTGAAAAGCCTGGCGGCAGCGGTCGTTGCTTCTCGCATTTTGGCGCCCAATCTGGGTGTTCAGCAAATCGAACGGGCCGTGGCAGAAGTGTCGGTGCCTGGGCGTTTTGAACAGGTAGCCACTTCGCCGCTGGTGATTCTGGATGTGGGGCATAACCCCCACGCTGCCTGCTGGCTGGCGAGCCGGTTGCGCCTGCTACAGCACCCGGAAACCCGCATTCACGCGGTCTACGGTGCGCTTGCGGACAAAGACGTGCAAGGCGTTGCCAAAGCGATGGCCAGCGTGGTTCACAGCTGGTATCTGGCTGGCCTGCTGAAGGAAGCTCCCCGCGGCTACAGCGCCGAGGCTCTGAATGCGCAGTTTGAGCAGTGCGGCATTGAGCCTGCTGGTTATTGGCACTCGGTGCCGGAGGCCCTGGCTGAAGCCCGCGGCCAAGCCCGTGCTAATGACATTGTGATTGTATTTGGTTCGTTCTTTACTGTGGCGGCAGCCCGCAACCTTTTGTATCCAAACGCCGCCGTTACCAACCCGGGAGCATAATTGTGGACGGATTAAAGCAGAGGATCATCGGTGCCTTGGTGCTGATTTCACTGGCGGTTATTTTTGTGCCGATGATCTTTGACGAGCCCCATTCTGGGCGTGACTCCACCTCGATAAACATTCCCGAGGAACCGCCATTTCCGGAAGTGAGCATCGAGCCACCACCACAGACCGCCATGCCAGAATATCAGAGCGCCTCTGGGCCAGAAACTGCAGCAGCAGACCGTGCCAGCGGGTCTGGGGACTTTCAGCTATTAGAAGAAGTGACGCCTGAGGCGTCTGAGCCGACAAAGCCGACTGCAGCGAGCAGCGCTGTTACGCCGCCACCGACGGCAGACTCTCAGCCGGCAGAGGTTGAGCCGGCAGCAGTATCGGCTCAGCCGGAGCCCAGTCGGCAAACCGAGGAAGAGTTCAGCCGCTCGCTGAAAGGCGCTTGGGTTGTGCAGTTGGGCAGCTTTGGCGATGCCGATAATGCTCGGCGTTTGCGTGATAACGCACGCGAAAAGGGCTACAGTTCACACCTTCAAGAGCTCAGCCGTGGCGACACCCGGCTGACCCGGGTGTTCAGTGGGCCTTTCGCCAGCAAATCCGAAGCCGAAGCGGCCAAAGCGGCCCTTGACAAGGCTTTCAGTCTCAACAGTTTGGTCACCAGCCCTGATTAATAAGCCGCCCAGCCAGGTTTTATCGCAACGGTGGTTTGGCAGAGGGCGGTTTCCTGATAGAATCCGCCCTCTCTAATTGCGTCGCCCGGGTGGTTCATGAATGCGTTGATCTGGATTGACTGGGTCATTATTGCGGTTATTACCATATCAACGCTGATCAGCCTGAGGCGCGGCTTTGTTCGCGAAGCCCTGTCGTTGGTTACGTGGGTAATGGCCTTCATTGTTGCTCGCACATTTCACCCCCAGATGCAGTCGCTACTGGCCAGCACCGTGGAAACGCCCATGGTGAGGTCGGTTGCGGCGTTCGCGATTCTGTTTATTGGTACGCTTATTGTGGGCGCCATCATTAACGGCATTATCGGACAGCTGGTGCGGGCCACAGGCTTATCCGGCACCGACAGGGTGCTGGGTATGGGCTTTGGCCTGTTGCGAGGGGTGGTGGTGGTGGTGGTGGGCATTGCTTTGTTGCGTTACACACCGGTGTCTCAAGATACCTGGTGGCAAGAATCGCTAATGATTGACCGGTTGTCGGTGTTAGAGGACTGGTCCCGTCGTACCTTTGGTGATGAGCTTTCCGGATTCCTTACTCCCCAAAGCGAGGGGCAAGGCATCTAGTAAACTTGGTTATTCAAACGCCAGGCGCTATATCAGGCAATCTGCCTGGCGTGGCTTTCATTCAGTTTTAACACTCGGAGAATCTCTATTCCATGTGTGGCATCGTCGGTATCGTCAGCACTTCCCACGTGAACCAGCTACTTTATGATGCGCTGACCGTTCTTCAGCATCGGGGCCAGGACGCAGCAGGTATTGTTACCTTCGAAGACGACCGTTTTTACCTGCGTAAAGACAACGGTCTGGTGCGCGATGTATTCCATACCCGCCACATGCACCGGTTAGTGGGCAACGTCGGTATTGGTCACGTTCGCTACCCTACCGCCGGCAGCGCGAGCTCAGCCGAGGCTCAGCCGTTTTACGTCAACAGCCCCTACGGCATCACATTGGCCCACAATGGCAATCTGACAAATTCTGACGAGCTCAGCACCGACTTGTTTCGTACCGATCTGCGTCACATCAACACCAACTCCGATTCGGAAGTGCTGTTGAACGTGTTCGCTCACGAGCTTCAGAAACTTGGCAAGCTGGACCCGACCAAAGACGATATTTTTGCCGCTGTGCGTTCTGTACACGAACGCTGCCGCGGTGCCTACGCGGTTATCGCGATGGTTACGGGCTATGGCATTGTCGGTTTTCGCGACCCCAATGGCATTCGCCCGATCTGTTACGGCGTGCGCGTAGCCCGTGACGGCCGCAAAGAATATATGATTGCGTCTGAAAGCGTGGCCCTGGCCGCCTCCGGTTTCACCCTGGTGCGTGACATTGCGCCGGGTGAAGCGGTGTACATTGAAACCGATGGCACCTTTCACAGTGAGCAGTGCGCCAAAAAGCCAAAGCTCTATCCGTGTATTTTCGAGCATGTGTACTTCGCCCGCCCGGACTCCATCATGGACAAAGTCTCGGTTTACAAAGCGCGATTGCGCATGGGTGAAACTCTGGCGGATAAAGTGCTGAAGGATTTTGCTGATCACGATATTGACGTGGTTATGCCGATACCAGACACCAGTCGCACCTCGGCTATGCAGATGGCTCACCGTCTGGGCGTGAAATTCCGCGAAGGCTTTATCAAAAATCGCTACATCGGCCGTACCTTTATCATGCCCGGCCAGACCATGCGCAAGAAATCGGTACGCCAGAAGCTAAACCCCATTGATCTGGAGTTCCGCGGCAAGAACGTGATGCTGGTTGACGATTCCATTGTGCGTGGTACCACCTGCAAGGAAATTGTGCAGATGGCTCGCGATGCCGGCGCCCGCAAAGTGTATTTCGCCTCGGCCGCGCCCCCGGTGCGTTATCCCAACGTGTACGGCATTGATATGCCGTCTGCTAAAGAACTGATTGCTCACGATCGCACGGTGGAAGAAATCCGGGAATTGATCGGCGCCGACTGGTTGCTGTATCAGAACCTGGAAGACCTGATCACTTCTGTTAGCGATGTTAATAGTGACATTGATGGCTGGGAATGTTCGGTGTTTACCGGTGAATACGTAACTGGCGATATTGATCGTGCCTATCTGGATCGCCTGGATGGCCAGCGTAACGATGCAACCCGCTCCGGCATCGTGAAGAACGATACCGAAAACGGCAGTATAGACATGCATAACGATGAAGACTGATGCTTTGGGTCTCACAAGAGTTCTATTGCCAGCAGAATATCATTACCAGCAGAAAACGATGACCAGGAGAAAACGATGACATTTTGCCGCGAAGAATCGGTTTTGATACCAGAATCAGATCTGGACGGCATGTCTGACGATACCCTGGCGGTGCGCGCGGGGCAGATTCGTACCGGCCAGCTAGAGCACAGCGACGCTATATTTCCGACGTCCAGCTTTGTTTACGCCAGCGCGGCGCAAGCGGCCGCGCGTTTTGCCGGTGAAGAGCCCGGTAATATTTATTCGCGATTTACCAACCCCACGGTGACCGCCTTCGAAAATCGCATTGCGGCGATGGAAGGCGGCGAGCGGGCAGTGGCAATGGCTTCGGGTATGGCGGCCATTACCAGTACCTGTATGGCGTTGCTGAAGGCTGGTGACCATGTGGTGTGTTCACGGGACGTATTCGGCACGGTGAATTCGCTGTTTCAGAAATATCTGAGCAAATTTGGCGTTGAAACCACCTTTGTAAAATTGACAGACGAAGCCGGCTGGGCAGCGGCTATTCGGCCCAATACCCGCCTGTTGTTTCTGGAAACGCCGTCTAATCCGTTGTGCGAAATTGCCGACATTCGAAAGATGGCAGATCTGGCCCACGCCCACGGTGCGCTGTTGGTCGTTGACAACTGTTTTTGCACCCCGGTGCTGCAACAACCGCTGGCGTTAGGCGCAGACCTGGTCACCCATTCCGCGACCAAGTATCTGGACGGCCAGGGCCGTTGCATAGGTGGCGTTGTTGTAGGCCCCCACGCGCTGCTGGAAGAAATATTCGTGTTTTTGCGGGCAACAGGCCCTACCATGAGCCCGTTCAACGCCTGGGTGTTCATGAAGGGCCTGGAAACCTTACCAATTCGTATGCGAGCCCACTGTGACAATGCGTTAGAGTTGGCACAATGGCTGCAGCAGCAGAGCGCGGTGGAAACGGTTTTTTATACCGGCCTGCCGCAGCATCCGCATTATGAACTGGCCAAACGCCAGCAAAAGGCCTTTGGCGGCGTTTTGTCGTTTCGGGTAAAAGGGGGCAGGGAAGAGGCCTGGCGCTTTATTGACGCTACTCGGATGGTGTCTATCACCGCCAACCTCGGTGATGTGAAGACCACCATCACCCACCCTGCAACAACGACTCACGGGCGATTGTCGCCCGAAGACAAAGAGCAGGCCGGAATCAGTGAAAACCTGATTCGCCTGTCGGTAGGCATTGAAGCCATTGACGACCTGAAAACCGATCTTGACCGGGGTTTTCAGGCCCTTCAGAACCCCGGTCATGGCAACATCTGAGCATTCATGGCAGCAAGCGCAAAGGCAAAAGACACGTCGGCCCAGCCGCTGACTGATAAACAGCTGCGTTTTCGCAAGCTGCTGGCCCAAGGTGCCCGCGAGGGTGCCGTTATTGCGCTCATTGCGCTGGCGATTTATTTATGCATGGCGCTGTTCAGCTTTCACGCCAATGACCCCGGCTGGGCCAGTGTGGGCCATGACGCCCAAGTGCTCAATTACGCCGGCCGCAGCGGTGCCTGGCTGGCCAGCCTGCTACGCAATTTCTTCGGTTACGTGGCCTGGTTGTTTCCAACCATGGTGGCAGGTTACGCGCTGCTGCTGATTCGCCTTCGCAATCGTTCCCAAGACGTCCACTGGCCCCTGTTAATGGTGCGTTTTGGCGGGTTTGTGCTGATTCTGCTGTCGGCCACCAGTCTGTTGTCGCTTTACTCTCTTTTTGGTTTGGGTGAATCTTCCGGCGGCGTGATGGGCGTAACTGTGGCCGATGCTATGGTGCGGTTTTTTAACCTGCCGGCCACGACCTTGGTATTGATTGCCATATTGTTGTTTGCGTTAACGGTTACCACCGGGCTTTCCTGGTTCTGGCTGATGGACCAGTTGGGTGGCCTGGCGCTGACGGTTGGCACACGGATACAAAATGGGTTAAGAGGCAGCCGTTCCGCAAAGGGCTATGTTGAAAAAACCGACGAAGAAACCACTGGAAACTATCAGCCACCGCTTTTGAATCATAGGGTTGAAGGCAAGTCTTTAGGCCAGTTTGATGACGAAATTCGCGCGGACAGAGCGCTTGAAGGAGTGCGCTGGTGGCACCGTATTCCGGGGTTTGGCCGTCGTGGCCAATCTGAAACGGAATACAGCGATGACGCAAGCGACTACTTTGATCTGAGCGCCGATTCAGACGATGAGCCGGCGCGCATTGAAAGCTTTAGCGCCCATGACGAGAGCGCTCGCAGCGACTACAGCGATTCCAAAAGCAGTAGGCCCGCACCTGCGTCGCGGCCACCAGCGCGCAAAGCTACGCCTTCATCATCGACTTCCGCCGATAGCGCGGCAAAAGGCAATTCTCAAGACACCGGCCGTTCATTCAAGATCGCCCCGTTCAAAAAAGACGATCAGGGCAAATCCGGCGACAGCAATGGGGCTGGCAAACAATCCTCGCTGCTGGAAGATATTGAAAGCCCGATTCCACCGATCACGCTGTTAGACCCGCCCGAGCAGCAGCAGGAGAAAGGTTACACCGAAGAATCTCTGCAACATATGTCGCGGTTGCTGGAAGAAAAGCTGGCCGACTTTGGGGTCACCGTCGAGGTGGTTGAGGTGAATCCCGGCCCGGTGATAACCCGTTTCGAGATCAAGCCGGCCGCGGGCGTTAAGGTCAGCAAAATATCCAACCTGGCGAAAGATCTGGCGCGCTCACTGGCGGTGTTGAGTGTGCGGGTAGTTGAGGTGATTCCCGGGAAATCCGTAGTGGGTATCGAAATTCCCAACGAATACCGCCAGATGGTGCGGTTGAGTGAAGTATTGAGTTCGCGGGTGTTTGCTGAATCTACCTCCGCGCTGACCATGGCGCTGGGCAACGACATAGGCGGCAACCCCATAGTGGCCAACCTTGCGAAAATGCCCCACCTGCTGGTGGCAGGTACCACCGGTTCCGGTAAATCGGTCGGGGTGAATGCCATGTTGCTGAGTATGCTGCTAAAAGCCGGGCCGGAAGAAGTGCGTTTTATTATGGTAGACCCGAAGATGCTGGAACTGAGCATATACGACGGTATTCCGCACCTGCTGGCACCCGTGGTCACAGACATGAAAGAAGCCGCCAATGCGCTGCGTTGGTGTGTGGCTGAAATGGAACGGCGTTATCGCCTGCTGGCCACCTTGGGCGTGCGTAACCTGGCCGGTTACAACCGTAAGGTAAAAGAAGCTGCAGCCGCCGGCGAGCCTTTGCGGGATCCGTTCTGGAAGCCCGACGACCATCTGGACAACGACGAGCAGCAACGGCCGGAACTGGAACCATTGCCCTCTATTGTGGTGGTGATTGACGAATTTGCCGACATGATCATGATTGTTGGCAAAAAAGTGGAAGAGCTGATCGCGCGAATTGCCCAGAAAGCTCGCGCCGCCGGTATTCATCTGATTCTGGCCACCCAGCGGCCGTCGGTGGATGTCATCACCGGTTTGATAAAGGCCAATATTCCCACTCGCATATCGTTTCAGGTGTCGTCAAAAATTGACTCCCGTACCGTGCTCGACCAAGGCGGTGCGGAGCAGCTGCTGGGCCACGGCGATATGCTGTATCTGCCACCGGGATCTGGCTTGCCTGTGCGGGTACACGGCGCCTTTGTCGACGACGATGAAGTGCACCGGGTGGTCAGTGCGTGGAAAGCCCGAGGCGTGCCGGTATACATAGACGACGTTCTTAATGGCGCCGAAGGCGAAAATCTGCCCGGCGTACCCAGCTTGAACGATGATGACAGCGAAATGGATACCTTGTTTGATGAAGCCGTGGCGTTCGTGACAGAAGGCCGCCGTGTGTCGATATCGTCGGTTCAACGTAAATTAAAGATTGGCTATAACCGTGCCGCCAACCTGGTCGAGGCAATGGAAGCTTCGGGGGTTGTCAGTTCGGCAGGCCACAACGGCGCGCGGGAAGTATTGGCTCCGCCGCCTCCACGGAACTAGTGTCCAGGAGCAGGTAGTATGGCGAATAAAAGCACAACGGGTGTTTTGAAACAGCTGGCTGCAGCGCTGTTTGCAATGATTTTGACCAGCGCGGCAACGGCGGCTGTCAGTGAAGCGACCCTTCAGAAAGACGCGGCGACTCAACTGGCTGCGTTGTTGAGGGGTTACCAAACATACCAGGCTGACTTCATCCAGATTGTGGTGGGCAACGGCGGTGAACGCATTCAGGAAAGCCGCGGCTCTATGAAAGCCAAGCGTCCGGGATTGTTTTACTGGGAAAGCAAAGCGCCTATGGCCCAGCACATCGTCAGTAACGGCGATGAAGTGTCGGTGTACGATCCAGACCTGGAGCAGGTTACCGTGCACAAATTAGACAGTAATGTGCAGGCTACGCCGGCTTTGCTGCTGAGCGGTGAGGTGGACAACCTGGCGCAAACCTATGACGTCTCTACCCGCAGGGTGGGCGACAACATCCGCGAATTTACGCTAACGCCGAAAAGCCCGGATTCACTGTTTGTTGCGTTGCGAATGTCGTTTTTTGACGGGCAGTTGCAGGAAATGCGAATGGAAGATTCCCTGTCACAAATCAGTATTCTGAGCTTTGATGACATCGTGCTGAACGCGGATATAGCCGCGTCGGTATTCAAGCCGGACTACCCGGCCGGTGTGGATATTATCCGTGACGGTAGCTGATGCAAGATAGCCTGTTCGCCAGCAGCGGCGGATTTCGCCCGCTGGCCGCACGCATGCGGCCAGCCCAGCTGGCAGACTATGTGGGTCAGCCCCACCTGGTTGGGCCCGGCAAACCGCTGCGGCGGGCGGTAGAGCAGGGCCAACTGCACTCAATGATCTTGTGGGGTCCGCCCGGGGTAGGCAAAACCACCTTCGCTCAATTACTGGCTAACGTGAGTGACCTGGCCTTCGAGAGCGTATCTGCGGTACTCAGCGGGGTAAAGGACATACGCGCGGCCGTTGAGCGTGCGCGGGCACGCAAGCAGGGCAGCGGCCAGGACACCTTGTTGTTTGTGGATGAAGTTCACCGCTTTAACAAAAGCCAGCAAGATGCCTTTTTACCGCACATTGAAGACGGCACCTTTATTTTTGTGGGTGCCACCACCGAAAACCCCTCTTTCGAGTTAAACAGCGCGCTGCTGTCTCGCACCCGCGTTTACGTACTGAGGAACCTGGAAGACGACGATATTCAGCGCCTGCTTATTCGCGCGCTAAGCGCCGAAGAAGGCTTTGGTGGGCGCCTGCGGGTAGCCGAGGACGTACTGGCGATGATTGCCAGCGCCGCCAGCGGCGATGCCCGCAGGGCACTTAATATTCTGGAAGTGGCCGCCGACCTGGCGGAGCCAGACGCTGATGGTATCGATAGCGTCAGCGAAGGCCAGCTTGAGCTGGTGATGCAAACCAGTCTGCGCCGTTTCGATAAAGGCGGCGATGTGTTCTATGACCAGATTTCGGCGTTGCACAAGTCGGTGAGGGGGTCTGATCCGGACGGCTCGCTTTATTGGATGTGCCGTATGCTTGACGGCGGCTGCGACCCACTGTACGTGGCCCGCCGGCTGGTGCGCATCGCCAGTGAAGACATAGGCAACGCCGACCCAAGGGCGCTGCAGCTGACATTGGAAGCCTGGGATACCCAGGAGCGTCTGGGTTCGCCCGAAGGTGAACTGGCGCTGGCGCAAGCGGTGATATACCTGGCCATGGCGCCAAAAAGCAACGCTGTCTATAAGGCGTTCAACCAGTGTATGGCTGACATTCGCCACGATAAAGATTTCGAAGTACCGGTACATCTGCGCAACGCACCGACCCAATTGATGAAATCCATGGGTCACGGCGAATCCTATCGTTACGCTCATGACGAGCCCGACGCTTTTGCGGCCGGTGAAGCTTACTTGCCTGAAGCCATCAGCGCGCGCCGGTATTATCAGCCGGTGGCCCGCGGCCTGGAAATCAAACTCGCTGAAAAACGCCAGCGCCTGGACCAACTGAACGCCGCCAGCCCACGCAAACGCTACAGCTGAAGCACTGGGCTTTCTAAAAGAGTGGCCTGTAGCTGAAGCACTGGCCACGCGCCGCAGTGACGCTATAATGGCGGCCATTCATAAAATCATTGTTAAACCGACCAGTCAGGATAATTATGCTCGACCCAAAACGCGTCCGCAGCCAAACCGAAGACATTGCCCGCCGTTTGGCCATCAAAAACTTTACCTTTGATACCGCTACTTTCGAGCAGCTGGAAGAGCGTCGTCGTGGACTTCAGGTGCGGACCGAAACCCTGCAAAGCGAACAGAATAAAAAATCCAAGTCCATCGGTAAAGCCAAAGCGTCGGGTGAAGACATACAGCCGTTGCTGGATGAAGTAGACGACCTGAAAGCGCGCAAATCGGAAGCTGAAGACCAGTTGCGCGAATTGCAGGAAGAGCTGAATCACTTTCTTGCCGCTATCCCGAACGTGCCGGATGAAGGCGTACCCGTGGGTAAAGACGACGATGACAACGTTGAGCTTCGCACCTGGGGCACGCCCCGCGAGTTTTCGTTTGAGCCGCAAGACCACGTTGCTCTGGGCGAAGCCCTTCACGGTATGGACTTTGAAACCGCGACGAATCTGGCGCACTCGCGCTTTGTGGTGATGCGCGGCCAGGTAGCTCGCCTGCATCGGGCACTGGCTCAGTTTATGCTGGATTTGCACACCGAAGAGCACGGCTACACCGAAGCCTACGTGCCTTATCTGGTGAACGCCGACGCGCTGTTTGGCACTGGCCAGTTGCCAAAATTTGAAGCAGACCTGTTTCGTGTAGAGAGTGAAAAGCCGCTTTACCTTATTCCCACCGCGGAAGTGCCGGTGACCAACCTGATCGCCGACAGCATTCTGGATGCGACCGAATTGCCGTTGAAAATGGTGTGCCATACGCCGTGCTTTCGCAGCGAAGCGGGCTCTTACGGCCGTGATACCCGCGGCATGATTCGCCAGCACCAGTTCGACAAGGTAGAGCTGGTTCAGGTCGTGCGGCCTGAAGATTCCGACGCGGCGCTGGACGCATTGACCGGCCACGCTGAAAAAGTATTGCAGCTGCTGGAACTGCCGTACCGCACCATGGCTTTGTGCGGCGGCGATATGGGCTTTTCCGCTGCTCGCACTTACGATCTGGAGGTATGGCTTCCGGGGCAGCAAAAGTTCCGTGAGATTTCTTCCTGTTCCAACACCCGGGACTTTCAAGCCCGCCGCATGCAGGCGCGCTGGCGCAACCCGGAAACCGGCAAACCCGAGCCGGTGCACACCCTCAACGGCTCAGGCCTGGCCGTTGGCCGTGCTTTGATTGCGGTGATGGAAAACTACCAGCGCGAAGACGGCAGCATTACAGTGCCGGATGTTCTGAAGCCGTATATGCGTGGCTTGGACAAGATCGGCTGACTCAAACCGAAAGCGGGGACACAGCAGGGACAGATTTGAAATCTGTCCCTATCTTGCTTCTTACCTTTAAGCCTTGGCGCGTTTCTGCAGCACATCTTTGAGCTTGTTACGCATGTCGTGAACTGCTTTTTCGGTGGTTTCCCAGTCCATACAGGCATCGGTCACCGATACGCCGTACTTCAGGTCTGCCAAATTCTGCGGAATCGACTGGTTGCCCCAGTTGATGTTGCTTTCAATCATCAAGCTCTGGATGGAGGTGTTGCCGTCCAGAATCTGGTTACACACGTCATTCATCACCAGAGGCTGAATAGCCGGGTCTTTGCTGGAGTTGGCGTGGCTGCAGTCCACCATGATGGATTTTCGCAGGCCAGACTTCTCTAGAGCCTGTTCGCACAGGGCAACGTTGACCGAATCATAATTAGGTTTGCCACCACCGCCGCGCAGAACCACGTGGCCGTAGTTGTTACCTTTGGTACGAATAATGGCAACCTGGCCTTGCTGGTTTATACCCAGAAAACTGTGGGAGTGAGACACGGATTTCATGGCGTTTACGGCAACGTCGAGATTGCCATCGGTGCCGTTTTTAAAGCCAATGGCCATGGACAAGCCACTGCTCATTTCCCGGTGAGTTTGCGATTCGGTGGTGCGAGCGCCAATGGCCGACCAGGAAATCGCATCTTGCAGATACTGTGGGGAAATAGGGTCTAACGCCTCGGTGGCCGTGGGCAGGCCCAGTTCACTGATATCAATAAGCAGCTTTCGGCCGATGTGAAGGCCCTGCTGAATATCAAAGGTGTCGTCCAGCCGGGGATCGTTAATCAGGCCTTTCCAGCCCACGGTGGTGCGCGGTTTTTCAAAATAGACCCGCATCACAATCAACAGTGTATCGCTTACGTCGTCAGCCAGCTTTTTCAAGCGCCGGGCATAATCCAGGGCGGCATCAACATCGTGAATGGAGCAGGGGCCTAACACCAGAAACAGCCGGTGGTCAGTGCCGTCGATAATGTTGTATATATCCTGGCGACCTTTCGCCACGGTGGCGGCTGCTTTGTCTGTAAGCGGCAGATCATGCTTAAGTGTTTCAGGCGGCATCAGTGTTTCCTGGCTCGCCACGTTCAGGTTCTCTAATTTCGTGCCTGACATAGTTATGATTGTTCCCTGATAAAGAGCACCGGAGGTTTTCGGTAAAGCCTCGCCTAGTCCGTTATACTGCGTTATTTACCCGTTCTTTTCAACGCTCTTGCAAGCGGGAGATTCATGTCTTTAAAGCCGCCACAGCCACCGGCCAGTCAGGCCAAGGCTATAGATTACGGTGAAACGGAACAGGTGCTAAGCAGTATTCGAGTGCCGGATTTGCCGTATCCGGTAAGTGGCGACTGCGACACTCAGGCCGATGTGTGGCGCGCGTTGATGGCACAGTTCTGGCAGCAGCAAAGCGATGCCAGGGTGAACGACCTGATCGGTGCGGAAAGCGGCGTTTTCAGCGTACGGCAGGTTAATGCAGCCTACCTGGCTGATCGGTTGATGGATGTCTTTCTGACCAGCAGTGGTTTTCATCTGGAACTGGCCCGACGCCTGGCTCGCACGCGTTTTTATTTAGCCTGGCAGCTGGATGAAAAGGGTTCGGCGGCCTTCAGTGACAGCTTACTGGCTGCGTTTGACGGCTTGCAATATTGGCGTGGGTGGAGTCCCGGCGCCGGGCGCTCGGCGCGAATGCTGGCCGACCAGCTGGACGACATGACAGTCGCCATAACAGAGGCGTTTGCGCAGCAAAAGAGTGCCAATGCGGATGATTTTTTTCAGCGCTGGAACGAACTGACCCAGCGTCAGAAAGCTCAAACCAACCATTTTCATGATCGACTGCTGACCACGGAACAGGGTGCGGCCCGCCAGCGCTATGCCGACCAGACCGCACGGGCGCTGGTTAGCCGGGCGTTGCAAGGCCGACGCTTGCCAGCCGCGTTCAATGACTTTATTGAAAAGCACTGGTTGCCGCTGTTAACCCGCGCACTGCGCGATGGCGGTATTGACGGCAGCGATTTTCGCCACGGCCGCAAGCTGTTGGAATGGCTGGTGTGGCTTGGTGATCCGGCGCTGTCTGATGGTCAGCGCGACCGCCTGTACCAGGTGGGCGAACAGATGACAGACCGGTTGTTGGAGGTGTGGCAGCGAATAATGGACTTAGCGCTGTCAGCCAACACCCTTTACGGTATTCAGTTGGCGATGATGGAACGTATGCGTGACAACAGCAACTGCGAGCTACACTCTACGGATGCATGTATTAGTGCCATAGCGGCTGACCTGCGCTGGTTAAGCTTGAAAGTCCCGTCAGCCACCGAAATAAACGCAACCTCCGGGCGCTGGTACGAAATACATCAAGACAACGCCGAGCAACGTCGCTACTTTTTTGCTTTGCTGCCCGACACCGCCGAAATTCTGTGGACCAACGGTACCGGTGTGAAGTTGGGTTTTCAGGATTTCAGCGAGTTTTGTACTCAGCGGGAGTGCGGCCTGATTAAACCCTTGCAAGACAGTGTGGCGTTCAGCTGTGTACTAAAGCAGATAATCGCGGTTCTGGCGGCGGCAGCAGCGCAACAGAAACGCGATCGGGCGACCGCGGCAGCTGCAGCGAACGCTCGGGCAGAGGCGTTGCGCCGCGAGCGACAGCAGCGCGAAGAGCAGCATCGGCAACAATTGGAAGTGCGCAAAGTAGAAGTGGAGCGCTTGCAGCTTCAGGCAGAAAATCAACGGCTTGCCAAGGCGAAGGCGCAAGAAGAAATGGCTTGGCAGCAACGGCTGCGGACGGCTGAAAAACAAGTTTTCGGGCTGAAACCCGGGCACTGGATTGTGATTCTGGACTCTGCTATTCGCGACGCCGGCGTTGAACGCATGAAACTGGCCATGCGCCTGAGTACCCGCCACAAGATGGTGTTTGTAGACCGTTTGGGGCTGAATCAGCGTGAGTTTCAGGAGCAGGAACTGGTTGAGCGCATTGCGGCCGAACAGATTCGCGTGCTGGACAGCGGTGTGAATTTTGACGACACGCTGAGCGACGTTGTTGGTCGCATACGGGGAGGGCACTACAGTGGCTGACAAGGATTATACCTTCGGCCTGGCGATTAACGCTCGGGCTCCGGATAATCGTTTTGATTATCGCCTTAGCGCCCGGGCCAAAGCGGTGATTCATCTTGAAACCGGAGAGTCTGTGCAATACATCGACCGGCAACAGGTTCGGGCCTGCCCGGTGCGGGACCTTTCCGCATCCGGGCTGCGGTTATGGAGCGCTTGTTCGTTGCCTGTGGGGGCTTTTTTACCGGCTGTGATTCACTTGGTGGAAGGCCAGCCAGATTACCATCTAATGTTGGAAATTGTCTGGTGCAAGCCTGAACAGGCGGACTTGGCAGATGCTTCAGTGCCGCCCACCGGTTACCTGGCCGGCTGCCGTGTGCTTGAATCGGGCGGCACAGAGGCGGTGGAATGGCTGGAGGCGATTGCTATGGCCATGCTGAAAGCCTGAACGCACTTTATTAGCCTGCATCAACCCTTAGTCACTCTCTATTAGGCTCGTCAGGTTATCAGACTCGTCAGGAACGAAGTGATGCAAAACGCCGGCATAAGCCGGCGTTTTGCATCACTGATCCCAATCGATCAATTTTCTAAATCTCTGCGTCTTCCAGTTCACCCATACCGGTGATGTTGAAGCCGGCATCGACATACATGATTTCGCCAGTGATACCACTGGACATGTCGGACCCCAAGAAAGCGGCGGCGTTGCCGACTTCATCGGTGGTTACGTTGCGGCGCAGCGGAGCGCGTCTTGCGTTTTCGGCCAACATTTTGCGGAAGCTCTTGATGCCAGACGCAGCCAGAGTTCTGATCGGCCCGGCAGAAATACCGTTCACGCGGATACCGTCGCGGCCCAGACTGGCGGCCATGTAGCGCACGTTGGCTTCCAGCGAGGCCTTTGCCAGTCCCATGACGTTGTAGTTCTGTAGCACTTTCTCTGCGCCCAGGTAGCTTAGAGTCAGCAGCGAACTGCCTTCGTGCATCATGCCGCGAGCGCCTTTGGCCAGAGCCACAAAGCTGTAGGAGCTGATGTCGTGGGCAATGCGGAAGCCTTCACGGGTAGTCACGTCGACGTAGTTGCCGTCAAGCTCATGGCCCGGGGCGAAGCCCACGGCGTGAACGATAATGTCGATGTTGTCCCAGTGCTTGCCAAGTTCGGTGAACACGTTGTTGATTTCGTCATCACTGGCGACATCGCAAGGAAAGGTCAGCGTGCTGCCCCATTGTGCGGCGAACTTCTCGACCCGCGGCTGCAGCTTTTCGTTCTGGTAGGTAAAGGCCAGTTCGGCGCCTTCGCGGGCGAAGGCTTCAGCGATGCCGTAGGCAATCGACAATTTGCTGGCAACGCCAACGATCAGGGCTCTTTTGCCACTGAGAATTCCCATGGGTGTTCTCCTTATAGTAATGCGTTACGCTTTATTGATGAATGACGCTGTGTTCAAGATTTGGGGCATTATCCCGATTTAATGGCCGGGCGTAAGGCTTATTTTAGTCGTCTAAAGTTTTCTGGTAAAAGAAGGCTGCATTCAGCAGCTCTCGTGTGTACGGCTGTTCAGGTGCGGCAAATATCTCGGTGGCTTTGCCATATTCCACAATTCGGCCATGCTGCAACACCAACAGTTTGTGGCTTAGCGCCCGAACCACCGCCAGGTCGTGACTGATAAAAATGTAGCTTAGCGCATATTTTCGCTGCAGCGATTGTAACAGCTCAATCACCTGCTTTTGTACGGTTCGGTCCAGAGCCGAGGTTGGCTCGTCCAGAATGATCAAATCCGGCTGCAATACCAGAGCCCGGGCAATGGCCACACGTTGGCGCTGACCGCCGGAAAATTCATGCGGGTAGCGGTGGCGGTCCTGCGGGTTTAAACCCACGTCCGTCAGCGCCTGCACCACCAGCGCGTCTTGGGCTTCAGGGGTGTCTGGCGTATGAATTTCAAGGCCTTCCTGAATAATCTCGGCAATCGACATACGCGGGCTAAGGCTGCCGAACGGATCCTGAAACACAATCTGAATGCGTTTGCGAAAAGGGCGAAACTGCTTCTGGTTCAGGTTCGCTAAGGGCTGGCCATCCAGATCAATGTGACCGCTGGCCGCCGTCAGCTTCAGCAGGGCGTGGCCGATGGTGGTTTTGCCGCTGCCGCTTTCGCCTACAATGCCGAGAGTCTGGCCCCGTTCCAGCTCAAAATTAACGTCTTGTACCGCATGGAAGCTCGACTTTACGCGCCCTAGCAGGGTTTTGGCCGTGGTAAAACGCACATTCAAATCACGAACCCGCAGCAGCGGCGTTGCATTTCCAATGTCTGGTCTGGCGGGCGGTGATTTGGGTGGTTCGGCGTCTAGCAAACGTTTGGTATAAGGATGCTGTGGCTTGGTAAAGAGGGCTTCAACTTCAGCCTGTTCCACCAGTTGGCCTTGTTCCATCACCGCCACCCGGTCGGCGCAGCGGCGCACAATGGTCAAATTGTGGGTGATTAGCAAAATGGCCATGCCCAGCTTCTTCTGCAACTGTTGCAACAGCTCCAATACCTGCTTTTGCACGGTTACGTCCAGCGCGGTGGTGGGCTCGTCAGCGATCAGCAGTTCCGGCTCGTTGGCCAGCGCCATAGCGATCATTACCCGCTGTTTCTGCCCGCCCGACAACTGATGCGGGTAGCTGGCCAGGCGGCTTTGCGGATTGTCTATACCGACCAATTGCAGCAGCTCCAGGCAGCGGGCCCGAGCCTGGTCACCGCGCAGGCCTTTGTGTAAGGCCAGTGTTTCGCTAATTTGTTTTTCCACGGTGTGCAGCGGGTTCAGCGAGGTCATCGGCTCTTGGAAAATCATGCTGATCTGGCGCCCGCGCACCTGGCGCAGGCGGTTTTCCGGGGCTTTTAGCAGGTCTTCACCGTGGAACAGAATCTGGCCGCTGGGATAACTAACGTGGCGGGCGTCTAACAGGCGCAGCACAGACAACGCTGAAATGGATTTGCCAGAACCGCTTTCACCGACCAAAGCCAGGGTTTCTCCGGCGTGTACCTGAATATCCAGGCCTCGCACCAGCGGCGGCTGGCCGTTAAAGCTGATGGCAAGGTCATTAATGGATAATAACGGCTGTGTTTTTTGACCCGCCATATCAGTTTTTCCTCGGGTCAAAAGCATCGCGCACCGCTTCGCCGACAAACACCAGCAACGTCAGCATCACCGACAGGGACACAAACGCCGAGATGCCCAGCCAGGGGGCATGAAGGTTGGCTTTGCCTTGGGCAATCAGTTCGCCCAGTGACGGCGAACCAGAAGGCAGACCAAAGCCCAGAAAATCCAGCGAGGTCAACCCGGTAATGGCGCCGGTTAATATAAACGGTAAAAAGGTGAGGGTGGCCACCATGGCGTTAGGCAGAATATGGCGAAACATGATTTTCCGGTTGTCCAGCCCCAGTGCTCTTGCCGCCTTCACATATTCAAAATTACGAGCGCGCAAAAATTCGGCACGCACCACATCCACCAACCCCATCCAACTGAACAGCAGCATAATGCCCAGCAGCCACCAGAAGTTTGGCTGCACAATGCCAGACAGAATAATCAGCAAGTAGAGCACCGGCAGGCCGGACCAGATTTCGATAAAACGCTGGCCGAACAGGTCCACTTTACCGCCGTAAAAACCTTGCAGTGCGCCAACGGTAACGCCCACTACGCAGCTGGCCAGGGTCAGAATTAGCCCGAACAGCACGGAAATGCGGAAGCCGTAAATAACCCTGGCGGCAACATCGCGGCCTTGGTCGTCTGTGCCTAGCCAGTTTTCGGCGCTGGGCGGCGCCGGCGAAGGCACGTCCAGATTGTAATTGATGGTGTTGTAACTGAAGCGGATGGGTGGCCACAGCATCCAGCCGTTAGCGTTGATTTCATCAGCGATAAACGGGTCGCGGTAATCTGCGGTGGTAGGTAGAAAGCCACCAAAGGTTTCCTCCGGAACATCCTGAACAACCGGGACGTACAACTGGCCCTGATACGACACCAGCAGCGGCGAATCGTTGGCAATCACCTCTGCCATCAGAGCCAGTCCGAACAGCAGCAAAAACAGCCACAGCGACCAAAAACCGCGACCATTGGCGCGGAAGTTAGCGAGCCTGCGCTTCTGTATGGGGGTTGGTTTTGGGAGCAATGTTGTCAAGAATGCGGTCAAGGTTGCTGTCCAGTTTGACACGGGTCAGGCACCTTCCCGGCTTTCGAAATCGATCCGCGGGTCTACCAATACGTAGGTGATGTCGCTGATCAACTTCAGCAACAGGCCCATCAGAGTGAATATGAACAGGGTACCAAATATCACCGGATAATCCCGGTTCAGGGCCGCTTCAAAACCCAGTAGCCCAAGACCGTCGAGGGAGAAGATAACCTCAATTAGCAAGGATCCGGTGAAAAACAACGACACCAGAACCGCGGGCAGACTGGCGATCACAATCAGCATGGCGTTGCGGAAAACGTGGCCGTAAAGCACCTGCTTTTCTTCCAGGCCTTTTGCACGGGCAGTGACCACGTAGTGCTTGCCGATTTCATCCATAAACGAGTTTTTGGTCAGCAAGGTGAGCGTGGCAAAACCGCCAATCACATTGGCCGTCACCGGCAGCGCCAGGTGCCAAAAATAGTCGCCCACCTGCTGATACCAGGTCATTTCGTCGAAATTGTTGGAAGTAAGCCCGCGCAGAGGAAACCAGTCATAGTAGCTGCCGCCGGCAAACAGTACGATCAGCAATATGGCAAACAGGAAGCCGGGAATGGCATAGCCAATCACAATCGCCGAACTGCTCCATACGTCAAAGCGTGAACCGTCACTGACCGCTTTGCGAATGCCCAGCGGAATAGAAATCAGATAGATAATCAACGTGGACCAAAGCCCGAGGGAAATGGACACCGGCATTTTGTCCAGCATCAGTTCCAGTACGCTTTTGTCACGAAAAAACGAGTTGCCGAAATCGAGAGTGGCGTAATCCTTGAGCATTTTGAAAAAGCGCTCGTGGGCGGGCTTGTCGAAGCCGTACATCACTTCGATTTCCTTTAGTAATTCGTCTGGAATACCGCGACTGCCGCGGCTATCGTTGCTGGTAACCACTTCGCCGCTGCTGTCGCCGCCACCGGCGCGGGCCAGAGTGTTGCCACCGTGGCCCTGCATCTGAGAAATCATTTGTTCAATCGGACCGCCCGGGGCCGCCTGAACAATCGCGAAGTTGAGCAGCATAATGCCGATCAAGGTGGGAATAATTAGCGCCAGCCGACGAAGAATGTAAACGCCCATTTAGCGTTCGACCCACCAATCGTTGATGTCGATGCCGTTCTTGGCAGTGTGTCCGGGGTGCTTCAGATATGACCAGTAAGCCACACGATCACTGGCAAGATACCAGTGTGGCACCACGTAATACTCGTTTAACAAAACCCGGTCTAAGGCGCGGGTGCGATACACCAGCTCTTCGCGGTCGGGCGCTTGAATCACCTGTGCGACCAGTTCATCGACCACCGGGTTGTTCACGCCAACGTAATTGCGTGAGCCATTTACATCCACGTTGCTCGAATGCCAGTAGTCGCGCTGCTCGTTGCCGGGGGAGTCAGACTGGCCAAATACCTGGGTGGTCATGTCGTAATCAAACGAACGCACCCGTTGCACGTACTGGTTGCTGTCTACCAGGCGAACGGTGACATCTACTCCCAGGCGTGCCAGGTTGTTTTTGAACGGCAATACTACCCGCTCAAATGTTTTCTGAAACAGCAGCACTTCAAAGGCCAGGGTTTCACCTGTTTCGCTGTGTACCATTTTGCCGTTTTTGATGCTGTAGCCGGCAGCACGCAGTTCCTCCAGTGCAATCTTGAGATTGGCACGCAAACCTTGTTGGCCGTCGGTCACCGGAGGCTGATAAATTTGATTGAACACTCGTGGCGGTAATGAATCGCGGTAGGGTTCCAGAATTTCCAGTTCGCGGCCCTCTGGCAAACCGGAAGACGCCAGCTCACTGTTGGCGAAATAACTGTTGCTACGAGTGTACTGGTCATAAAACAGGTTTCGGTTGGCCCATTCAAAATCGAATGCGTAGGTCAGCGCTTTGCGCACTCGGGGATCACTGAAAATGGCCTTGCGGGTATTGAACACAAAGCCCTGCATGCCGGCTGGCCGCTGGTGGCCAATGGTTTCGGTGATAATTTCACCGCTTTCGAAGTGTTGCCCGGTGTAGGAGGTAGCCCAGTTTTTGGCTGAAGACTCCAGGCGGAAATCAAAATTACCGGCTTTGAATGCCTCCAGGGCGACGGTGTCGTCGTTATAGTAGTCATAGCGGATCTGGTTGAAGTTGAAGCGGCCTTTGCGCACGCCCAAATCTTTCGCCCAGTAGTCATTCACTCGTTCGTAGGTCACTGACCGCCCGGCATCGAATTCGGCAATCCGATACGGGCCGCTTCCCAGTGGAGGCGTCAAGCCGCTGTCGCCGAATTCGCGATCGGCCCAGTAGTGTGCCGGCAATATGGGCAGCTGGCCCAGAATCATCGGTAATTCGCGGTTTTTGGTGGTGTCGAAATCAAATCGTACACGCCGAGGGCTCTCCACGGTTACGTTGCTGACATCGGCGTAGTAGTTGCGGAAAAACGGATGGCCTTCGGTAACCAGCGTGTTAAAGGAAAATGCGACGTCTTCGGCGGTAATTGGTTCGCCGTCTTGAAAGCGGGCTTCGGGGCGCAAGTTGAACACCACGTAGCTGCGGTCGGCGGGTGTTTCAATGGATTCGGCAATCAGGCCATAGGCCGAAAACGGCTCGTCGGCGGATGGCTCCATCAGGGTGTCGTAAAGATAACCACTGATGCCGGCCGCCGCCACTCCCCGCAAATGAAACGGGTTGAAGGTGTCAAAACCGTTGGCGACTACCGCAAGGCGTAAAGTGTCGCCTTTCGGTGCGCTGGGATTGACGTAGTCGAAATGGGGAAAATTCGGTGGGTATTTTGGTTTACCGTGCATGGCGATGCCATGTTGGGGGGTGTTAAAAGGCATGGCGTTTGCGGCCGGGGGCGCGTCGCTGTTTTGCGCCATCAGGGGCGTTGCGAGCATGGCCAAACCAATGGAAGCGACGTAAAGTAAGTGGTTAAAAGGCCGGGCCAATGATGTGTACGAGCGTTTTTTTATCATGGGTACCTTTGTTGTTTTAACCACTTTCATAGTGATCCGGTTACGGGCTATTACGGATGTCCACGTAGAGTACCAGACTTTGTCCAGGTTGCAGATAATGCTCGGTATTTAGGTCATTCCAGCCAGCGATATCGGTGACATTCACCGAAAAGCGCCCAGCAATGGCCGCCAGTGAATCACCTTTGCGCACCCTGTAGCCGACTTTGCGCACCAGGGCTTTGATCCGCGCGCTGGCACTGGAATCGGAACTGGCCACCGTGGTTTCGGCGTTCTGCGACCAGATCACGAGCTTCTTTCCCGGGAATAGTGGGTCGCCCGGTGCCATGCTGTTCCAAGCAGTCAGTTCACGCACTTTCACCCGGTGTTCTTGGGCGATATCCCAGAAGGTGTCTCCGGGCCGAACGTGGTAGGTGACTTTGTCGCCATCACGCGGCCGCGACTGCTTCTTTTCCAGACGCTGGGAGGCGCTTAGTGCATAGGCTTCGCTGTCGCCGGTTGCGGATGGAATCATCAGGCGCTGGCCGACACGGATTGTGTCGCCGTTGAGTTTATTAAGCTTACGGATGACCGGTGTGGTGGTTTCAAAACGCTGGGCTATGGTGCTTAGGCTATCCCCGGAGCGCACCCTGTAGTTGCGCCAGGACACACGTTGATTGACCGGGTAAGTTTTCAGTGCCTTGCGAAAGCGTTCCGCGCTGGCCACGGGCACCAACAGCCGGTGCGGGCCATCGGGGTTGGTGGCCCAGCGGTTAAAAGACGGGTTTAGCAGGTACATTTCGTCTATATCGGTCTCGGCCAGTTCGGCGGCTTTGGCCAGGTCTAACTGCGAGCCGGTTTCGACCACGGCGAAGTAAGGCTCGTTGGCCAATGCTGGCAAATCGATACCATAAGCTTGTGGATCGGCGAAGATTTTCGCCAGGGCCAGCAGTTTTGGTACGTAGTGGCGAGTTTCTTTCGGCAGTTTCAGCGACCAGAAATCCGTTGGTTTGTTAGCGTTTGTATTTCGGCGTATGGCGCTGGAAACCGTGCCTCCACCGCTGTTGTACGCAGCCAGCGCAAGGGTGTAGTCGCCGTCAAAGCGCTTACTCAGACGTTCGAGGTAGGTCAAAGCAGCGTCGGTAGCAGCGATGATATCGCGGCGGTCATCGTGCCACCAGCTTTGGGTTAAGCCGAAGTATTTTCCGGTGGCCGGTACAAACTGCCAGAGCCCGGCGGCGCGGCCGTGGGAGTAGGCAAACGGGTCAAACGCACTTTCTACAATGGGCAGCAGGGCCAGTTCTGTGGGCAGGCCGCGGCGTTCGGTCTCGCTGACGATGTAGTGAAAGTAGCGGCTACCGCGCTCCATCACTCGTTCAATGTAGCGAGGGTGACTGGCAAACCAGGCCAGTTGCTGTTCCAGGCGCGGTTGGTCTACGTCGTGATCCAGCGCAAATCCATCCCGCAGGCGTTGCCACAAATCGTCGTTTTCGGTTTCGATCCCGCTTTTAAGAGCGTTATCGGCCAGCGTTTCGGGCTGTTCAATATTGGCGGTGTTTAGCCTGCCTCGGGCGGTTCTGGCCTGGACTTTTAGCTCTGGGGCAATGGCGTCGTCTAGCGGGTCGTCTTGGCTGGCATCGGCTTGTTCTCTGATGACCGCCTCTTTAAGGTCGTTATCACCGCTGGCGACGGCTACCTGAGTGGAATCGAGAGGGTTATCAGCGCTGCTGAGGGAGCGTTCACTGGCGCAACCGGCAATAAGAGCCGCGCTAAACAGGCAAGTTAATAATCGGTTGGGCGACATAAACACACGTTCCGGGATAATAGTTGACCAAACCAGTGGCAAATTGTGCCCGGCGACTTTGGCTGTAAATAAAAAGGTATGCGGAGTTTATGGGTGTGGTTTACCAGTGGTCAAGAAACTGATTGTTACCGCTGCGAGAGGATCGCACAAATCAGGGACAGATTTTAAATCTGTCCCGAGTCTTGCCAGTCAAGAACCACGAACCAGGAACAGATTTAAAATCTGTTCCTATCTTGATCTGTTAGCCGCGAAAGTGATCCTTACTGTGGCGAATCGCGGCGAAGACGTCGTCTGGGCTGTCTATCGGTAGTTTGTGATCACTAGCATAGCTTTTTGCGATATTAATCACGTCGGGATCGTCCCAGCGCAGAAACAGGTTCAGACGTTTTTCCTCAGCCAGGGTGGACGGCACTGTTGCTTTGTTATTTGCCCGTGCCTGCTCGCATTGCTGTTCAAACTCGGCCAGGGCACTTGATTGCGGTAACCAGCTACGGGCAAACCTGAGATTCGCCAGGGTGTACTCGTGAGCGCAATAGACGGCCGTGTTGTCAGGCAACTGACGCAGGCTTTCCAAGGATTTGCGCATCTGCGCCGGTGTTCCTTCAAAGAGCCGGCCACAACCCGAAACAAACAGAGTATCGCCGGCGAACAGCAGCGGTCGCCCGGTTATGGCTGTGTCGTCGGTAAAAAAGGCGATATGGTCCAACGTGTGGCCCGGGACCGCCATGCTGGTAAACGTAATGCCCTCCCACAGCGCAGTGTCGCCAGGATGGATAGGGTTTGTGTTGCCTTTGAACGGGCTATCGGCTGGGCCAATGACCCGGCAGTCGGGATATGCTTCGCGCAGCGCCTTTACGCCGCCAACGTGATCAGGGTGGTGATGGGTGATCAAGATGGCGGTGAGCGCCAGGCCCTGTTGCGCCAAGTGGTCCAGAACCGGTTGCGCATGGCCCGGGTCTATAATCAGGGCGTTGTGCCGCTGCGGGTCAGCGATGCACCATATATAGTTGTCATTGAACGCCGGTATTGAAGAAATCGTCAACATAACTCACCCATGTGCTTAGCCAATGTGGCTGCTATGATAAAGCATTCATCGATTTACCCCAAAACTTGCAGGCCCGGGTGGCATGCGTCGGCTTAGCTTTAGAGTTAAAAAGTGGGGTTAAAAAGCAGGGCTAACAGGAGCAGCAGTATCGTGAAACTCGAAGAGGATATTGATTACCAGGCACGCCATGACAGCTTCGAGCACTGGTTTCAGACTCCGCTTGGCCGGGCTCTGCTGGCAGACCAACGCCAGTACCTTGACCATAAATTGGCCAGCCACACCGGCGCCCGTCAGTTGCAGGTCGGCGTCAGCCATCGTCTGCCACTGGCAACCGGCACCGACTTTTTGCAACGAATTATTGCCGTGCCTCAATGGCATTCTGATATTCCTGACGGGGTTGCGGTTTGCGACGCGGATGAGCTGCCATTTTCTGGTGATTCGATGGATCTGGTTATTTTGCCCCACACGGCGGATTTTTCCCGTTACCCCCATCAGGTTCTGCGGGAGTCGGCGAGGGTGTTAAGGGGGGAGGGCTGCATTGCTATCACCGGTTTTAATCCGTTCAGTGTTTGGGGGCTGCGCCGACTTTTATCCGGGCGCTTTGGCAGGCCGTCGGGCGGCCCCTGGAGCGGGCGTTTTATGCCTGCGGGGCGAATGGAAGACTGGTTGCGGTTATTGGGCTTTCAAATAGAACATTCGGTGACCCGCTTTTACGGTTTACCGTTACAGCGCTGTGCACGCAATCCGGTAAAGCGGCAGCCTAGCGGGTTCATGCCGGGCGGCGCTTATTACTGTATCCTTGCGCGCAAACGCGAGCTGGCCCGCACGCCTGGCCGGCGTGCCTGGAGTAAAAGCAAGGTTATAAGCCTGGCAGGTAGCCGCCCGGTGGGAGTGGCGCATACGAGCCATCAGAATCATAGGAGAGTGAATGAGCGGTAACGTGATTATGTACACCGACGGCGCCTGCAAGGGCAACCCGGGGCGCGGTGGTTGGGGAGTGGTGCTGCGCTGGGGCGAGGTTTGCAAAACTTTGCACGGTGGCGAGCAGCACACCACTAATAACCGCATGGAATTGATGGCCGCGATTGAAGGGCTCAAAGCGCTAAAGCGTGATTGTAACGTAGAGTTATATACCGACTCTCAGTACGTGCGCAAAGGCATCACCGAGTGGCTGGCCGGCTGGAAACGCAACGGCTGGAAGACCGCGGCTAAAAAGCCGGTCAAAAATGACGATCTGTGGAAAGCCCTGGATGAACAAAGTGAGCGCCACCGGGTAAACTGGCACTGGGTGAAAGGGCACGCTGGCGTGCCGGATAACGAACTGGCCGACCAGCTGGCCAATCAAGGCGTTGAAGAGCTGACCGGTTAACCGGTTAGCATAAAAGGGTAAAGGGTAACTGCATGCGACAAATTGTTCTGGATACCGAAACCACCGGTATTGATCCCAACGAAGGCCACCGGATTATCGAAATTGGCTGCGTAGAGCTGGTTGAGCGAGCGTTAACCGGGCGTAACTATCATGTATACGTAAATCCTGGCCGCGAAATAGAAGCCGAAGCCATTGCCATACACGGCATTACCAACGACTTTCTGGCCGATAAACCGCCGTTTGCAGTTGTTGCTGACGAATTTTTCGAGTTTATCCGTGGCGCGGAGTTGGTGATTCATAACGCGGCATTTGACGTCGGCTTTATGGACGCCGAATTTGGCCGTCTTGACGGCGGCCGGAAAACCGCCGAACACTGCGGAATTGTTGACACTCTGGCCATTGCCCGCAAGCGCCACCCCGGTCAAAAAAACAACCTGAACGCCCTGTGCAAACGCTACGGGGTAGACAACAGCAATCGCGAATTACACGGCGCTCTGCTGGATGCGGAAATTCTAGCCGATGTGTACTTGCTGTTAACGGGCGGCCAAACCGCGCTGTTGCTGGATGCCGGCTCGGGTGAGGGTGGCCACGGCGATGGTATCCGCCGGGTACAGGCCGCCCGCGAGGCACTGCAGGTGATTCGTGCCAGTGCCGATGAAGATCTGGCCCATCGCGAGTTTATGGCAATGATGGAAAAGAAAGCCGGCTCGACTGTGTGGAGTCAGGTTCTGGGTTCAGAATGAGAACTGGGTCGGGAGCTGCGTCAGGAACTGCGTAGCAAACTGGATAGAAAGAAATTAACTGACCCTGACGCCTTGGTTGAGTGGCGTGAAAATTGTGTTATAACTGACTAGCGTTACGACATTTTTTGATGTAACCGGTGAAACAGCGTGCGGTGCCACCGCAGAGTCAACAGGGAAGCGTAAGTTATGGTGCAATCGTCTCTGGCAACGAAATCGCAGTCATTCGATCTCGTTAAAGGTGAAATCGAGCAAACCATCCGGCAGGCTGAACACAGCCTTGCGCGCTTTCAGGAAAACCGGGAGAGTGACGAAGATCTGCAAAACTGCCTGGACTGTCTGAACCAGCTGCGGGGCATCTTCACGCTGGTGGAACTGCGTGGCGGAACCTTGCTGTGTGAGGAGGCGGTAAGTACCTGCAATAATGTTCCGGTTGGTGCAACCACCGACAAGAATATTCTGTTAACCACGCTCAATAAAGCTCTATTTGTGCTGCGCCGATATGTGGAATATCACCACCATCAGCGCCAGGACCATCCCAATCTGCTGTTACCGGTGATCAACGAACTGCGCGAAGCGCGCAACGAAGCTGCATACCCGGAATCCTGGCATTTCAAGCTTGACCTTGCGCAACGCCCGGATTTTTGCAGAGGTATGAAGCTGCGGCCCGTCGCCGGCGACACCAACGATGTCGACATTATGGCCCGGCGCATGCGCTTGACCTATCAAGTGGCGCTGCTGGGCATTTTGCATGAACGCAACGACGCGGTAACAAAGAAGCTCATCAGCCGCGCTGCTCGTGGTTTTGCACGGCTGTGCAACGGCAAGCCCCAGGGGCAACTGTGGTGCCTGGTGGAAATTGTGGCCGACACCATGCTTGACCGGGCCATGATGTTTTCCAAGGCTCGCAAACGCCTGTTCATGGTGATTGAAAAATACGCCCGACAAATAGTTTACATGGGCGCTGATTCGGCGAATAAACCAATACCTGAAGAGTTGCTTACCGATCTGGTGTACCTGCTGCATTGCAGTGGCTCGGCCAATCCCGAAGTTGCGCAGGTGCTTCAGGCCTTTCGCCTGGCGCCTGCAGAATTTTCGGACGCCATTCTGGAAGCCCATTCCCGCAAACTTTACGGCCCGGGCAGTGACGTGCTCAAGTCCCTGTCAGAAGCAATGCAGGATGAACTGAACCAACTAAAAGACAAGCTGGACATCATTGAGCGTGGTATCGAGCCGGACTTGGCTGAACTGGGGTTGATTGCCAAAATTCTGGAAAAGTTGGCTAACACGCTGGTGATGTTGGATTTGATGCGTTTGGCTACAATCGCTAATAAGGAAGCCACTAAGCTGCGCCAGCTGGAGCAAGAATCGCGTCTGCCAGACGAAACCGAACTGCACAGTCTGGCGGACTCTGTGCTTGGTATCGAAGACGTTGTGTTGCAGATTGCCACTCATGGCATTACCAACGATGCAGATCTGGCAAGCGTTAACCCGTTTGATAGTCGCGAAGAATCATTGTGCCTGCGCGAAGCCGTATGGGTGGTGGCGGATGAAGCCCGTAACGCGCTGACTCTGGCCAAACGAGCGATCACAGCGTTCATTGAATCAGATTACGACAAACTGCACCTGGCTAACGTGCCCGCTACCCTGCACACCATTTGGGGTGGACTGGTGATGATTAACGACCCCGATGCCGCCGAAGTGCTGCAGCGTGTTGGTGGTGCCATACAGCACCAGCTTTTGGACAACAGCGAGCCACCATCTGAACAGGTGCTGGAAGCCATGGCGGATGCTTTGACATCCCTCGAGTACTACATTGGTAGCATTGGCAAGCACGAGCCAGGCAACGCCGACCTGTTGCGCCTGGCGAAAACGTCTTTGGACGAAGTTCGTCTTTAAACGCGGACAGACTCAGCCCATGTTAAACAGGTCGCCGAGTTTGGTGGCCAGCATCATGTCGCCTTCGGCGCGCAGTTGTCCCGCCATGAATGCCTGCATGCCGTCAGTTTCACCCGAAACGACGTCTTCCAGGGTTTCGGAGTTCATGATCAAGGTAACGGAAGGGTCGCCGTGGGCACCTTCGTGTAGCTTGCAGGTGCCGTCGTTAATCACCAGGTGGTAGGTTTTGTCGTCTTCGATATCAAACTGAAAAACCAGGTCCAGACCTTGCGCGGCTTCGGCGTTAAAACTCTGTTCCAGCTTTTCAAAGATTTGTTCTACGGACATAAATTGACCCTTTAAATGGTTGTGATGGCGGCGACACAGCCCGACTCCGTACCTGACTTTATGGCCGGTGGCGACAGCTGTCAAGTGCATTCAAACGATTGTTTTAATTTATGCCCGGGTTATCACCCGATGAGCTCTGGGGTACACTTGCCTGCTTATTTTAACCTACGGGAGAAACCCTTTGGAATTCCTTGCAGACTATGGTCTTTTCCTTGCTAAAGCCGTTACCTTGGTGCTGGCTTTGGTGGTGATTATTACCCTGATTATCTCCGCTGCCCAGCGAGAGAAAAGCAGTGAACACGAAGACGGTGAACTGCGCATCCGCAAACTCAATGACAACTACCGCAAATTGCGCGAGGGCATCGAAGCGCGTTTGATGACGGACCTCGATCGCAAAGCCTTCGCCAAGTTGCGTAAAAAAGAAGAGAAAGCCGAGCGCAAAGCCGAAAAGGTAAAAGCCAAAGTTAAAAGCGCAAAAAGCGCAAAAAGCGACACCGCCGAGACCGCGGACGACGCAGTCAAGACACGCGTGTTTGTGCTGGATTTCGATGGTGACATAAAAGCCAGTGACACCGAGGGCCTGCGCCGTGCCATTACCGCCGTACTCAGTGTGGCTAAGCCGGAGCACGACGAAGTGGTGGTGCGCCTGGAAAGTGGCGGCGGCATGGTGCATTCCTACGGCCTGGCGGCGGCACAGCTGGACCGCATTCGCGCCAAAGGCCTGAATTTGACCGTGTGTGTAGACAAAGTAGCCGCCAGCGGTGGCTATATGATGGCCTGCGTAGCTGACCGCATTGTGGCGTCACCGTTTGCGATTCTGGGTTCCATCGGCGTGGTGGCGCAACTGCCCAACGTGCACCGGTTGCTGAAAAAGAACAACGTAGACTTTGAAGTATTGACTGCGGGTGAGCACAAACGCACATTGACCATGTTTGGTGAAAACACCGATAAGGGCCGTCAGAAATTTCTGGCAGACCTTGAAGACATCCATCAGCTGTTCAAAGATTACGTTGGCGAGCGCCGGCCCCAGTTAGACATGGCGGCGGTTGCCAACGGTGATATCTGGTTTGGTCGCCGTGCGTTAGATGTAAAGCTGATTGACGTTATACAAACCTCAGACGAGTATTTGCTGGAATCGGCAGAACGCGCAGAGGTGGTGTCGGTGTCGTATCAACGCAAACGCACATTACCGGAAAAACTCGGGCTGGCAGCCAGTGCCGCCGTTGAGCATACGGTTTGGCGCTTGCTAAGTGTGTTTCGCAATCAGAACTTGCATTAAAAAGGCTCTGTCGTTAATGCCCTGCAGTGCCCAAAACCAGGAGTCGTCAATGAGTGAATCTAAGAGCAACCCGCAGCAGAACGGACAGACTTATCAGGCCTGGCAGGTCAGCGAGCAGGATGGCGGTTATCGCGGCTGCGAAACGACGCTGAGTACAGCCGATTTGCCGGCTGGCGAAGTGCTGATCCGGGTCAGCCACTCATCACTTAACTACAAAGACGCGTTGTCTGCCTCCGGCAATAAAGGCGTTACCCGACAGTTCCCTCACACACCCGGTATTGATGCCGCGGGTGAAGTGGTTGAGTTAGCCGCTAGTGCGGGTGTACTGGGTGTAGGCAGCCAGGTGCTGGTGACCGGTTACGATTTGGGCATGAACACTTCTGGCGGATTTGGCGAATACATTCGCGTGCCAGCAGCGTGGTGTATTGCCATGCCTGAGGGCTGGATGGCAAAAACCGCCATGACCTATGGCACCGCAGGGCTTACGGCCGGCCTGAGCGTTCACAAGCTGCTAACCATGGGTGCTTCACCCGGGCAGGGCAAAGTTGCTGTTTCGGGC
Organism: Marinobacter sp. M1C; assembly: GCF_023314135.1. NCBI lineage: Bacteria > Pseudomonadati > Pseudomonadota > Gammaproteobacteria > Pseudomonadales > Marinobacteraceae > Marinobacter > Marinobacter sp. M1C. The sequence goes on along the minus strand of NZ_CP092289.1, from coordinate 2,418,200 downwards.
GCCAGCGGTGCTGTAGGCAGCGTGGCGGTGGAAATTCTATCGGTTCTGGGTTTTGACGTGGTGGCCATCAGCGGAAAAACCGAGAAGGAAGACACGTTACGTACCCTGGGTGCGTCTGAAATTTTGGGCCGTGAGGCACTGGAGGCGCAAAAGAAACCCATGTTAAAACCGGTGTTTGCCAATGCGGTGGACACCGTAGGCGGCGCGCCGTTGGCAGAATTGCTGAAGCAGGTAAAACCTGGAGGATCTGTCAGTTGTTGCGGCCTGGTGGCGGGTATTGAATTGCCCACCTCTGTGCTGCCGTTTATATTGCGCGGCGTGAACCTGTTGGGTGTCGACTCGGTAGAAATTCCGCTGGCGGACAAACAAGCCATTTGGGACAAACTGGCCGGCCCCTGGCGCTGCCTGCAAACGGAAAAATCGGCCAGGGTAATTGGCCGCAATGATCTTGCCAGCGCACTGGAAGCGTTTTTGGCGGCTAAGTCTAGCGGTAAGATTGTGCTGCAGCACGGGTTGAATTAACCCGAAAATTGGCAGATTACGCAATTCGTGCTTAACTAAGCGCAATTGTTTTCAATTAAGCACGAGGAAGCGGGTATGAGTAAATCTGTACGTAGTGATGGTCTGGTAGACGCCGTTGCGGCCGTTGTGTTGATAGCACTTGCGGTCACTTTAGCGGTCATCTGGGTTTCTGGCCAATAAAACGGGTGCTGGGTTTGGGCGGTCAGGCGCTAGCCAGCACCACATTTACCAGAAGTATTAAACCGCCAATAAAAAAGGTGGTAAATAAAAGCCCGCCAATAATGTAAGCCCAAGGGCTTGGGTTGGCAAAATCTTCCTCGTGGCGCTTAGTAGACTGAACCCCCAGCGCGCCCGCAAAAATGCTCTGCATTACTTTCAATAAGCCCATCCGTGGCCGCGTTTTGTTATCAGACTGAGCTATTTCATCGTTGCTTTTTTCGCTCATAACCGGTCTCCACCGTTTACATCAGAATATCGCCAACACCAAAGCGTTTGCGCTGCCCGGCGTGCACCGGGAGCACGCATTATGCAGAGTGTTACTCCGCTGGGTCGTACGCCAGGCTGGGTTGTAACCAGCGTTCGGCTTCGGCTTTGGTTTGGCCGGTACGATCAGCATAGTCTTCAACTTGGTCTACGCCAATGCGGCCGACGGCAAAGTATTTGGACTGCGGGTGCGAAAAGTACCAACCAGAGACCGCAGCGGCCGGGAACATGGCGAAGTGCTCGGTTAGGGTGATGCCAGTTTTGGCGGTGGCGTCCAGCAGGGTAAACAGCGTGGCCTTTTCAATGTGATCGGGGCAGGCAGGATAACCAGGCGCAGGGCGAATGCCCTGGTAGCGCTCCTTGATCAGCGCAGCGGTGTCCATGCTCTCGTCATTAGCATAGCCCCAGAATTCTTTGCGCACACGCTCATGCAGACGCTCAGCGAAGGCTTCGGCCAGACGATCTGCCAGAGCTTTCACCATAATGGCGTTGTAGTCGTCGTTGGCGTCTCTGTACTCATTAGACATTTCTTCCGCGCCAATACCGGTGGTGACCGCGAAGCCACCGACGTAATCAGGGTGTTCATAGCCTTTAGGAGCCACGAAGTCTGACAGCGCCATCATCGGCTTTCCGGGTGCTTTTTCATCTTGCTGACGCAGGTGGTGCAGCACGGCGAGCTCTTCAGTGCGGCTTTCATCGGTGTACACAACAACGTCGTCGCCACGACGATTCGCCGGCCAAAAACCGGCTATACCACAGGCAGTTACACGCTTTTCATCAATCATTTTGCGAAGAATAACCTGGGCTTCGTCGAACAGAGTTTTAGCGACCGCACCGCGCTTAGGGTCGTCAAAAATCTGCGGGTATTTGCCCGACATATCCCAGGAAATAAAGAACGGTGTCCAATCAATGTAAGGCACCAGCTCATTCAGGTCATATTCTTCAAACACACGCGCGCCCAAAAAAGCCGGCTTGGGCGGCACGTAGTTGTCAAAATCGATCTCGGGTGCTCGATCACGAGCTTCCTTCAAAGACACCAGCTTGGTGCGCTCGCTTCGACTTTTTCGGCGTTCGCGGATTTCGTCGTATTCCGCCCGGGCCGCTTTTACCAGGTCCGGTTTGGCGGTTTTACTCAGCAGTTTTGAAGCCACGTTAACGCAGCGCGAGGCGTCTGACACATACAGAGCGATGTCGTTTTTATAGTGCGGTTCAATTTTCACTGCGGTGTGGGCTTTAGAGGTAGTGGCGCCGCCAATCATCAGTGGCAGATGAAAATCCAGGCGCTGCATCTCCCGCGCCACGTGCACCATTTCATCCAATGACGGCGTGATCAGCCCGCTAAGGCCAATAATGTCCACATTGTGCTCTTTCGCCGCGGCTAAAATCTTGTCGCAGGGCACCATAACGCCCATGTCGATCACTTCGTAGTTGTTGCATTGCAGCACCACGCCCACAATGTTTTTTCCGATGTCGTGCACATCGCCCTTCACCGTGGCCATCAGGATTTTGCCTTTGGCCTGTTGGTCTTCGGATTTCTCCGCCTCAATAAATGGAATCAGGTGGGCCACGGCCTGCTTCATAACACGGGCGCTTTTGACCACCTGAGGCAAGAACATTTTACCGTCGCTGAACAGGTCGCCGACCACGTTCATGCCGTCCATCAACGGGCCTTCAATCACGTGGATGGGGCGATCTGCTTCTTGCCGGCAGGCTTCGGTGTCTTCAATGATGTGGCTGGTGATGCCTTTCACCAAAGCGTGTTCAAGGCGTTTTTTGACCGGCAGATCACGCCAAGCCAGATCTTCTTCCGGGGTTTTTACGCCCTGGCCTTTGAAGCGCTCGGCAAGTTCCAGCAGGCGGTCGGTAGAATCTTCGCGGCGATTCAACACCACATCTTCTACGGCTTCTTTCAGTTCCGCCTCAATGTCGTCGTAAATCACCAGCTGTCCGGGGTTGACGATGCCCATATTCAGGCCGGCTTTAATAGCGTGGTATAAGAACACCGAATGGATGGTTTCGCGCACCACGTCGTTGCCGCGGAATGAGAAAGACACGTTACTGACGCCGCCGGAAATCGAGGCGTGGGGCAGGTTGGCGCGAATCCAGCGACAGGCGTTGATGAAATCTACCGCGTAGTTGTTGTGCTCTTCAATGCCGGTGGCAATGGCAAAAATATTCGGGTCAAAAATGATGTCGCCGGGTTTAAAGCCGATGCTTACGAGCGCGTCGTAAGAGCGTTTGCAGATGTCGGTTTTACGCTTGAAGGTATCAGCCTGGCCTTGTTCGTCAAACGCCATAACCACCACGGCGGCGCCGTAACGCATGCAGTCTCGGGCGCGCTTGAGGAATTCTTCCTCGCCCTCTTTCAGGCTGATGGAGTTCACCACCGCCTTGCCCTGAATACAGCGCAAACCGGCTTCGATGACTTCCCACTTGGAGGAGTCAATCATGATGGGTACGCGGCAGATGTCGGGTTCTGAAGCCACCAGGTTCAAAAAAGTGACCATCACTTCTTTGGATTCCAACATGCCTTCGTCCATGTTGATATCAATGATTTGCGCGCCATTCTCAACCTGGTCTCGGGCCACGCGTAGAGCCTCTTCGTAGCGCTCTTCTTTGATCAGGCGTAAAAAACGCTTGGAACCGGTGACGTTGGTACGCTCACCCACATTGATGAACAGGGTGTGTTCATCACCAGTAAATGGTTCAAGGCCCGACAGGCGCAGCGCAGGTTTGGGCTGTGCGATTTTTCGCGGCGGATATTTAGCGACCGCGTTAGCGATGGCTTCAATATGGTCCGGGCGCGAACCGCAGCAACCGCCGATGATGTTAAGAAAACCGTCGCGGGCAAAACCTTCGATGATGTCTGCCATTTCCTCCGGGGTCTGGTCATACTCACCAAATTCGTTGGGCAGACCGGCGTTGGGGTGGGCGCTGACATAGGTATCCGCTTTCGCGGACAACTCTTCCACGTACGGCCGCAGGGCGTCGGCGCCCAGGGCGCAGTTCAGGCCGACCGAGATGGGCTTCGCATGGGCAATGGAGTTCCAGAAAGCCTCGGTGGTCTGACCGGAAAGAGTGCGCCCGGAGGCATCGGTAATAGTGCCGGAAATCATGATTGGCAGTTCAATACCGCTGTCTTCAAAATATTGCTGGGTGGCGTAAATGGCAGCTTTAGCGTTCAGGGTGTCGAAAATAGTCTCGATTAGAATCAGGTCGCAGCCGCCTTCAACCAACCCTTCTACCGCTTCATAGTAGTTGTCCACCAGGCCCTGGAAGTCCACGTTGCGATAGCCCGGGTTATTCACCTGCGGTGAAAGCGAGGCGGTGCGCGACGTAGGGCCCACAGCGCCGGCCACAAAGCGCGGTTTCGCGGGGTTTTTGGCGGTAAACTCGTCGGCGATTTCTCGCGCCATTCGCGCGCCAGCCACGTTCAGCTCTTTGGCGATGTCTTCCAAGCCATAATCCGCTTGTGACAGACGTGAAGAGTTGAATGTGTTGGTCTCAATAATGTCTGCGCCCGCATCCATGTAATCTGCGTGAATATTGCGCATAAGCGCGGGCTGGGTCAGGTTCAGTAGGTCGTTGTTGCCCTGCAGATCGCTTGCGTAATTGGCAAATCGTTCACCCCGAAATGCTGCTTCGTCCAACTTCAGTTGCTGGATCATGGTGCCCATGCCGCCGTCTAGAATTACAATGCGTTCTTTAAGGGCTTGATGCAGTTGTTTCAGGCGGGTGGTGCGGTCAGTCATGGGTTTCTCTTTCGTCGATTGTTTTAAAACAGGCACGGGCATTACTGGCTACTGAGCGCTGTAAAAGTGGCGCTAAAGCGTTGTCGTTAATATTCGGCGGCAAATAATAGCAAATTCAGCGCCTCTGGCGTAGTTCATACGCTGGATAATCCACACTGGAGCAATAGCGGAAAGTCATTATACCGTATAAAGACCAACCAATTTGGTTGGTCTTTCATGTTGCGGCCATCTGCCGTAAAATAGTTTCAAATTCTAAAGCGAGTTGAGAATATGTCCGTGGTAACTGTGACCGATCCCGCGCGGGATTATCTTGCGGAACTGATTTCAAAACAGGACGTTAAAGGTATGGGTGTGCGCATTTTCGTCACCCAGCCCGGCACCAAAAATGCCGAAACCTGTCTTGCTTACTGTCCGCCTAATGAAATTGTGCCGACGGACGAGCAGTTCGATCTGGAAAAGTTCACTTTGTATCTGGATCATGCTTCTGTGCCATTTTTGGAAGAAGCTTACGTGGATTATTCCAAGGATCAAATGGGCGGTCAGCTGACAATCAAGGCGCCGAACGCCAAGGTTTCCAATGTCGATGAAAACGCGCCCCTGCCAGATCGGGTGAATTACATTCTTGCGTCGGAAATCAATCCCGGCCTGGCGTCCCACGGCGGTGAAGTGTCGCTGGTTGAAATAATCGACGACTCCATCGTGGTACTGCGTTTTGGCGGCGGCTGTCAGGGCTGCTCTGCGGTTAGCCTCACGCTGAAGCAGGGTGTTGAAACCACCTTGAAAGAGCGAGTGCCGGAAATAACCGCCGTGCGCGATGTGACTGATCACACCGTGACTGAAAACGCGTACTATCAATAACAGCGTTCGCCCAACATAGGGGACAGATTTCAAATCTGTCCCCGGCTTCATGTTCGCGGCCTCAAAAATCCGTCCTCAGTTTGTCTGCCCCGCTACAAACAATTAGTAGGCCTTGGCAATCCCGCAACGCGGCAAGCGCTTTTGGCCGGAGTGCCGGGGAACAGCTGCATCAGGTAAATGCTGTTGCCTTTGTCTTCACCCAGAGCTTCTTTTACCGCCTTTACAAATAGCCGGTTTGAGGGCGGTGACATGGCGTGCTGCTGATAAAAGTTCCGTAAAAACTGCACAATTTCCCAATGAGCTGGCGACAGTTCCAGACCGTTGTCCGCGGCTATTTGCTCAGCTATCTGCGATGTCCAGCTATGGGCATCTTCCAGAAAACCTTCATTGTTACGTGTTGGCATGTTTCCCATGTTCGTCATAATCTCACCAGCTGATGATGCGTGTGGCCAAAGCGCTCAATTGCACCATTTGCTCGTAGCCTATCTGTGGTGTAGCTCCCGTCGCTTCGGTGCCCGCCCCGGATTTGGGAACCAGGCCGCGGGCGCGGGCGTCGGCGGCCAGCATGAACACCGGGCAGGGCGCCACAGCAGCAACTTCAGGCGCGCTTAACACCGCGTTTTCAATCAGCAGTACCGTGTCTGAGATGTCCAACGTTGCAAGGCACTGCGCAGCCCTGGGATGCTCCGCCGTTTTATTCAGTATGTGCAGGGTGTGAATGTGGGTGGGTAAGTCTGCAACAGACTGGCTCATAAGGTGGTCCAATGGTTTTCGCCCTAACAGGCGGTTGATCACTTCGCGAATGGGGCAGGTGTTGGTCGCCGCCCGTCAGCCGGCGAAAGTCACTTTTTCGAAGCCCTTCATGAACGCCTGGTCAGGTGCTATCAGGGTTACGCCAGCAATTATAACGTCATCTGCCAGACCGTAACGTTGGCAAGCCTGGGCATCGGCATACAGAGCCTCAACGCCAAAAGTGGCCGCCGCGCCCAGATTTTGTGCGACGGACTTTTGGCCAAGGCCGTCGGGTTGCTGCCCCGTGCGAAGCCAGTTTACACCGGCACCGCTGAACAACAGAGCGCAGCTTTGGTCAAAAGCCGCAAGTGAGAACGCCATATCCAGGCCTTCGCGTCCGCTCCAGCTGCCGTAAGGCGCCTGGTCAATCACAATCAACACCGTCATGGTCAGGTCCCACTGTGAAAGTAGATAACTTTACTGCAAGTGCCGGCTTCCACCCATTCGCCCAGCCCGGTGATTTCAAACGGTGCCCTTATGTTGTGTGCGGATAACTCGTAACGCTGTTGCTCGCCGCTGTCGATGAGGCCACGGCGTAGCGCCGAGGCGACACAGGCTAGGGCGGGGATCCGGTGCTCCGCCAGGAACTCGGACCACAGGCGAGGCCAGTGGGGCTCGTCAGAGGGCGGGCATATCAGGGCCGAGGCAAGGTGAACGCCATCGCCGTAGAGAAAGACTCGATCAATCTGGTGGCCTGCGGCGACGGCCGCACGGGCAAAGTCCAGCGCAGTTTGAGGGGCCTGGGATGAGTAGGGGGCTCCAGTTATAACCAGTGTGTAGGTTTGCAGAGAAATGTCAGTCATGTTGGGAATCTTGTCTGAAAACAAAAACCCCGGCAAGTGCCGGGGCTTCGGGTTACGTTAAAACCAGATTAAATCAGTCGTTACCACCGAATGCGCCCAGCAGGTGCAGCAAGGCCAAAAACAGGTTGTAGATGTTCAGGTACAGCCCGGTAGTTGCCATGATGTAGTTGGTTTCGCCACCGTTAACGATACGGCTTGTGTCGTACAGAATGAAGCCTGACATCAGCAGCACGATAGCAGCGCTAAGAGCGAGGCTGAAGGCCGTTATCTCAACGCCAAACATGCTGGCTACTATGCCACCTACCATCGCGATAAGTACCACAACCAAGCCCGCGACCAACATGCCACGCATGAAGCTGAAATCTTTTTTGGTGGTCAGAACGTAGCCAGAAAGAGCGAAGAACACCAGCGCGGTTCCGCCAAGAGCCTGGGTAACAATCTGCCCGCCATTAGAGAACTGGAGGTAGTACAGCAAAGTTGGGCCGAGTGAGAGGCCAAGCAACCCGGTGAAAGCGAATACGACCGCAATACCCGCAGAGCTGTTAGCGGTGCGTGGTAACACAAACCAAATCAGCCCCAGCGCGCCAAGGCTACACATAAGGCTTGCGCCCCGACCCAGACCGATCGACATTGCAACGGCTGCCATCACCGCACTGAACGCCAGCGTCATTGCCAGCAGCGTGTAAGTGTTGCGCAGAACCTTGGTCGCTGAAGCACTGATAGGTGCGGTCGCGGACCCACGGGCAATCTTGTCGCCAGTGCTCTGCTTAACGTTGTACTGTCTGTTTTCCATTGTCATCTCCGTTTAAAGCGACTGGGTGCTTTCCAAACCAACTGTGTTATTCAAAATGGTTAAGTGCTATGTCAAAAGATTGCATACTGTAGTCTATAATAATGTCGATTTCACAACTTTCAATCATTAAGCGGTTAATTTTGTCGGGTTTTTCGGTAACTACTGTGACAATCGCAAGCTTGAAAAATTTCATTAAGTTGACGTAACGCTTGTTTAACTAATTTCGTAAATCTGGTTTAAGTCTGTCGTAGCTTTGGTCTAACTTTGGAGCTGATTTTTTCAGTTTCTAGCGCTGAATTTTGTGCAGAGCGTTGACAGAGATAAGAATTCCGGTATCATTCCCCCGGCTGTCGTTAGGCAGCAGTGGAAGAATATGGTGGGTTGGCAGAGTGGTTTAATGCAGCGGTCTTGAAAACCGCCGAAGGTTAATAGCCTTCCCGGGGTTCGAATCCCTGACCCACCGCCACTTTCTTCCCAAGCCTATATTCCCCGAAAAAAGATTCCTTTGGTCTATAATTGCGACCTATCCTGTAAATACGTTTGAATTTCTGCCCTGGTTTTCTTATTTTTTCGGCTGTCTTACAGCGATGCGGTTATACACTGGACGTGAACTGGACAGATCTATTAGCCCCTGCCAGGGTATTCCGCTTATGTTTCCGAAGGAGTCTGGCCGATGTCCGATAATCGAAATGTTGCCTTGGTGACCGGTGGAGCTCATGGCATTGGCCGGGGCATAGTGGCGTATCTGCTGAAACAGAATTGGCGCGTCGCTTTTTTCGATCTGGATGACACTGCCGCGAATGATATTTCCGCAGCGTTTGGGGATCCCACTAATCTGCTTTACGTGCGCTGCAATGTGGCAGATGAGGGCGACGTCAAGTTGGCGTTGCGTCAGCTTATAAGCTGGGGAAGTCGGCTGGATGCGCTGGTGAATAACGCCGGCCTGGCCGACCCTGTGACCGGCGCGGTGGAAGATCTGTCGTTGGCGGAATGGCAGAAACGACTGGATGTAAACCTGACCGGTCCCTTTCTAATGGCGAAACACTCAGTGCCGCACCTGCGCCTTACCCGGGGAGCTATCATCAACATTGCCTCTACTAGGGCTGTGCAGTCTGAAGCCAATACCGAAGCTTACGCTGCCACCAAGGGCGGATTGGTGGCCCTTACCCACGCTCTTGCTGTCAGCCTGGGGCCGGAAATACGAGTCAACTGCATCAGCCCGGGGTGGATAGATACCCGCGAGCCAGAGGCAGGCAAGGAACCCGAGCCCCTAAGCGCACGGGACCACGCCCAGCATCCCGCAGGCAGAGTCGGTAAACCCGACGATATCGCGGCGATGGTGCATTATCTGATTTCCCCTCAAGCCGGGTTCATCACTGGGCAAAATATCGTGGTGGATGGCGGCATGGTGCGCAAGATGATTTACGAAGAGTAGGGGTGAGGGGACAGATTTAAAGAAAGGGGACAGATTTAAAATCTGTCCCCAAATTTAAAGAAAGAGGACGGATTTGAAATCCGTCCCCGGTGTCGATGTTTTCCTGAATCTATCCCCGTTTCATCAGGCCAGCCATTCCAATATCTGGTCATGCACGACTTTGTTGTCGAGCAACGCCAGATGATTCAATTTTTCAAACACCCGGCAGTCTTCGGGGTGTATTCGCAACTTCTTCAAATCATCAGAATGATGCCCCTTTGCGCTATCCAGCCGCACCAGAAGGTCTCCCACCATGATGCTGGAAAAGTCTGTTGGGTGATCGCCAATGGTGGCGGCCAGGAAATAGTGCCGGGCGCCCTTTAGAAGCGGAACTGGCTTGCGGATGTCTGGGTGAAACTCATCCTGATCGATACCTTCCCAGTCATCGTCAAGCAAATTTCCATAGCGCAGGTCTTTGATGCCGGCGCTGGTATGTTGCGCAAGCGCAAAGGGGCTGGCGTAGCGGAACTTATGCATGATGAAGGTGAGTAAATGCCCGGCTTTGGCCAGAGCGGCGCCGTGATGGGGTGAGCCGAGGTAAAGCGCTTTTTTGACCAGATTGGTCCAGGGTAATGTCAGCTCGCTGCCATACCAGCAGGCGCTGCGGATAACCAGCCCGCCCATGCTGTGGCCAATCAGAACCAGCTCTTCAACTTCGACCGGCCAGGCATCTATTAATACCTGAAGATGTTCGCTTAATTCCCTGCCGTTACTGGAAATATGCCGGCCCGTGTTGTAGTTGAGATACAGCGGCGTGAAGCCATGGGCTCGCTGCAGTTCGATACCCAAATCCACTTTGTCGTGGCCCTTCCAGTACTCGTGTGACAGGCATAAGCCGTGAACCAGTACCAAGATGCGCGGACTGGCGTCGGGAAGCAGGGCGCCCACGCTGTCTGAGTCAGGCCTCAGTTTTGTGCCCTGGCTATCTCTGAAATGCATGGTAATCGCCAGGGGATTGTTACTGGCTTCCAGGTGATCACCGCAGACACCATTCAACGCAGCTGCGACTTTCTCGCTTTGTGCCGAGTGTGGGAGTTCGTCATCCGCTGAGAACCCGTCAAGGGATCGATGCAAGCCTTGTTGCAATGAAGACATGGTTGACTGGATAAACTGATATGTATGGCCCTCCCGTTCCTTAGAGGGCACGCCTGCAACGTCACGCAACCGGTTTAACGGGTTTATCTCGCGGACAATGGTGCGATGTGTCCGCTCGGCTATGCGGGTAACGCCACCAGCCACATCCAGAAGCAGTTGGGCTGAACCGTGTAGCGATTTGACGGATACCATGGTGTAGTTCTCTTAGCATATGCTGAAGATTCTGCCACAGGTAAAATGACGGGAACAGTTGAATAGGAATAAGGGGACAGATTTGAAATCTGTCCCCGGGTATAACGGAAGCCTAGCGCTACAAACTCTACAGTTTTGTCGTTTCGTGGGGGTACACAGCTGCCTGCTGCGCATCGGCCAGGGCCTGGCGCTGAGCCAGCTGTTCCGGGTTGTTCTGCGGTATTTGCCAGCCTTGAATATTCTGCTCGATCAGGGCGACCAACGCATCAATGTGTCCCTGCGTTGCGTTCAATGCCGTAACGTAATTAAACGCTTCTCCGCCGGATTCCATAAAGTATTCGCGGTTTTCTTCGTCGATTTCTTCTACCGTTTCCAGACAATCTGAAGAAAAGCCCGGGCAGAATACATCCACGGATTTGACGCCTTGGCCGGGAAGCGACTTCAGAGTTTCGTCGGTGTAGGGCTTCAACCATTCTTCACGGCCAAATCTTGACTGGAATGTGGTCATGTATTCCTCTTTTGCCAGGCCCAGACGCTCGGCCAGCAGGCGCGATGTTTTGTGGCATTCGCAGTGGTAAGGGTCGCCTTTGGTCAGGTATTTCTTCGGCACGCCGTGGTAAGACAGCATCAGCTTCTGTTTGCGCCCGTGCTCTGCCCAATGGGCTTCGATAAGCTCGGCCATGGCTTCAATGTACGGCGGAAAATCGTGGTAGTGAGAGATAAAACGAAAATCTGGCAGCCAGCGGCGCTTGGCAAAATCTTGGGCGATGGCGTCAAAGGTGGAGGCTGACGTCGACGCGGAGTATTGCGGGTACAGGGGCAGTACCAGCATTTTGCGCACGCCTTGCCGTTGCATTTCGTCCAGTGCGCTGGCCACGGATGGGTTGCCATAGCGCATGGCAAACTCCACCACCACATTGTCGCCATAACGGGCCTTGAGCTCTTCGCTAATGGCGCTGGCCTGGTTGGCCGTGTGTATCATTAACGGCGAGCCTTCTGGCTGCCACACGCCGGCGTAGGCTTTGGCACTGCGTGACGGGCGAATGCGCAGGATAACGCCGTGCAAAATCAGCCACCATAAAGGACGGGGCACTTCCACTACGCGAGGGTCCCACAGAAATTCCCCCAGATAGCGCCGCAGCGCCGAGGGGGTTGGGGCATCGGGTGTTCCCAAATTGGTAACCAGCACGCCCAGTCGTTCCGGCTGGTTGTGGCGGAAGTTTTCGGAACCTTTAAATTGCATGAATGAATCCTGACTGATTGCCTGTGCGATTGGGGGTGTCGGCTTATTAGCTCTTTTTCTGAGCCTGCTGAGCCAGCCGCGGCGCAATTCCGCTGATGTCGTAACCAGCGCTTCGGGCCTTTTCGAATATTTCCTTTGCCGGGGTCTCACCAGCCGAACTGAGCGCCCACAGAACAGTACAGCGAGTTCCGGAACGGCAGAAAGCCAGTACGGGGGCGTCGGCTGTGTGGATCATTTCGCCAAAGCGTTCCACGTCATCATCGCTGATGTCGCCAGAGGCTACCGGCATGTATACCCACTTTAGGCCATGTTCACTCGCGGCTTTTTCGATGTCCGCCATAAGCGGCTGGCCAGGTTCTTCGCCATCCGGGCGATTGGCGACCAGGGTTTTGAAACCCAGGCCAGCTATGGCGGGTAAGTCGGCTATCTGAATCTGAGGTGCTACCGAAATACGGTCATTAATTTTTCTGAGGTCCATCGCTTTATCTCCCGGAATCGAGTTTGGAAACAAGCCCACATAATCGCATACCGCGGCGAACATGCAAAAGAAAGCCTCCACTGCAATCGGGCGCCGGCTGTAATACAATGGGAGCCTTGCTGTAACTCGCGCTTCGGCGCCTGCCTGGAGGTTTTGCCATGACCGATGAACACGACAAAGATACGGACGCGGACGCCCAACTGCCGGACAAAATAAAGGATTCCGATGCCCAACTGCCGGGCAGAATAAAGGATTCGGCACGACAGATCTGGTTGGCAGGGTTAGGCGCCTTCAACAAGGCCGAAGAAGATACAGGTCGTTTTTTCGAACGCCTGGTGCAGGAAGGCGAACAGATGGAAAACCGCACCCGCGGTGTGGTCGAGAAACAATTGAAGTCGGTGGAAGACCGGGTAGAGGGCGTACGTGAGCGCGCCACAGGCACCTGGGATAAGCTCGAGCATTTGTTCGATCAGCGGGTATCTGGCGCTCTGCGTCGCCTGGGGATGTATCGGCAGGAAGACGTCATGACGTTGGAAAAGCGGGTTGAGCGTCTGGAAGCAGAACTCGATCGCCTGAAGAAATTAACGCCGGGCTATAATGAGGAAGAGTGACACTCTCACCAGAGCGCCACTGTTTTATAGAGAGCCCCACTGTTTTATAGATAGCTTCTGCTGATCAGCAAAGCCTGCTCTTTTTCTTCTTCGGCCAGGTAAGGCAACATCAGGCACATGGTCTGGTATACGCCGCGACCGGGGTCCACCGCATTACGATCATCAAGATGTGAAAGCGTATCAAAACTGCTCCAATAACAAGTAGTTAGCGTTAACTGGTCACATAAAGTCGCTAACTCTTCGGTGCCGATGATCATAAACCCCTGGGCGCTGAAACTGGTGCAAATGGTGTGGAACGCGGTGTTTTTCAGCTTCAATATTTTGCGAAATTTTGGCTGTAACCGGGGATGGCGCGACAGCACATTGACAAGATCCTGATACAGAAAACGGTAGCGGGCGACCGCTTCGAACAACAGGTGCAAAAAGAAATTTTGCTGGTCCAGGCTTATGCTGACGTCTACAGGCACGGCCAGCAGGTCGTGCATCTGAAGCTCGAAGCCTTCAAACAGTTCACTGACAATGTCGCTTTTGTTGTTGAAGTGGTAGTAAAGGTTGCCCGGGCTGATGTCCAGTTCATCGGATATCAGCAGCGTGGTTACATTCGGCTCACCCAACGCGTTGAATAACGCCAGGCTGGTATCGAGAATGCGATCGCGAGTTTTGATCTTTGCCATAACGCGCGACCACCTCCCTGGTTGGCGAAGAAAGAATCAGAGCGTGAATCTAGCCCATACCGGAGCGTGATCAGAAGGGCGATCCATCGCCCGAACATCATAGCTGACGCCGGCGCTTTTCGCCTGGGGCAACAAGTTGTCACTGGCCATGATCAAATCAATGCGCAGCCCGCGTTTCGGCTCGCGATCGAAACCTTTGCTGCGGTAGTCAAACCAGCTGAACGTATCCGCTTCGTGGGGGTGAAGGTGGCGGAACACATCGGTATAGCCACGGCTTTCAACTTCACCCAGCCACTGGCGTTCCTCTGGCAGAAAACTGCACTTACCGCTACGCAGCCAGCGCTTGGCGTTATCTGCGCCGATGCCGATATCTTTGTCAGTCGGGGAGATGTTCACATCGCCCATCACCACCACTTTGGTGTTGCGCAGCTTCAATTCATCCAGGTAGCTCATCAGATCTGCATAGAACTTCTGCTTTGCTGGAAACTTCACCGGGTGATCGCGACTTTCGCCTTGGGGAAAGTAGCCGTTGATAATGGTCAAGGTTTCACCATTCACAGTGAAGTCTGCGGTAATCAGTCGGCGCTGGGCGTTGTCCAGGTCGTCAGGAAAGCCTTTGTATACCGCGTCGGGCTCCATTTTTGACATAAGCGCCACGCCGTAATGGGTTTTTTGGCCGTGAAAATGCACGTGGTAACCCAGCGCTTCAATGTCTGCCAGCGGAAAATCTTCATCGCTGACTTTTGTTTCCTGCAAGCCAATAAAATCCGGCTCCAGCTGCTCAATAACCGCGGCAAGTTGATGCAGGCGTGTACGAATGCTGTTGACGTTGAATGACACAAACATCATGGGGGACAGTTCTCCGGCACAAGTTTAATGGAAGTTTAACACATTGAAACCGCGAGGGAATGGCGCTTGGTTTTCGCTTGGGGAATGGCCTACGATGCCAGCAGCGGACAGGGGGGGTATTCCGTTACGCTGTAGACGATATCCGCTTGAATATTTTCTTGCTGGTTGCGACGGATATTGGTCAGGCCGGAATAGTGGGTTAGGGCACCTTGCTGGTTATAGCCAAGCAAAATGGGTTCCACTAACAATCGTAGAAACAGGCTGGTCGGGCGAATCTGAATCAGATGATCGGCGCGAATGCGGTCGCTATCGCTCTTATTATTGGTCGGCTCCATTACAAAACCATAGTAACTGCCGCGGGTTGGCGCCAGAAACTCGAAGTTTACAGAGCCGCCCTCAACCACGGTCTGCCAGTTTTGTCGGACCAGATTGTCAAAGCCAGCATCCACCACCAGGCTGTTACTACTGTCTAGGCGAAACTGTTCAATTTCTTGGGCGGGTGCTTGCCATTCGATAGCAACACTCCCTGAATCATAGCGGACTGTCAGGCGCTCGTTGAATCGGGGTTGAACGAACTCCATTTCAGGGCGCAACAGACTGGGCGGGTCGCCGCGGTCATAGCGAAGCTGCTTGGAAGCGAACGGGGTATCAGAGCTGGCGTCAAAATATTCAACGCTGTGGCTCTGCGGTTTGAACTGATTACCGAGGCAGACGCCCTGTATTGTATGTTGTTCGCGGTAAAGCTCGCTGCCAGCGTTTGTGCTGCCCAGGGGGCGAGCGCTGCCGGTGAAGCGGAACTCAGCGCTGGCGTCGGCCATAGCAGGCGCCCAGACCAACGTTGCAGCAAGGGCAGCCGTCGCACACAACCCAAGTTTTGACTTAGCTTGGCGGGCGTTCATGGCGCAAGCCTTGGGTATAGAAAGTCGCGCAGAGCCAGCAGCGCCGGAAACAGCACCAGCCATCCCACGGCCAGCGCCAGTAAAGACGGCAGCAAATTGGGTAGGGTCACGGCTCCTAGTGCGCTGGCGGACCAGTAAGCAAAAGGCCCGGCAATGGGCACTATCAGGAACATCAGTAGCCGGTTGCGGCCTAGCCACTTCAGGGAATGATTAAGCGAGGTCATAAAAATTGCCCAAAGCGCAATCAGCCAGGGCGGCGTTATGACAACAGCGCCACTGGTGTCGGCAAGAATGCCGGTGCGCAGCCACAGGCCATCCAGTAAAGAACCTGCCAGAGTACCTATAACAATAAATTTCAGTTCGTCCATTTTATACTGGCTGACCAGAACAAAATGCAGCATCAAGAATATCGCCACAATGGCTAGCGCCCAGGCTTGCGACAGCATAACGCAAGCCAGCCAACCAAGCTCGAACATGATGAAATTCAGAATGTTACGATAGGTTTGTGAGGCAATCATACGCTATGAATGGGTGCATGTTTGTGGCCGGGTTTCGCCATCACAATTTGTGCTACGCCAATGGCCCGTTCACTGAACCCGGCTTCGCAATACGCAAAATAGAAGTGCCAAAGGCGCTGAAATGCGTCGTCATAGCCCCGTTGGTGAAGATTTTGGCTGTGAGCCTGGAAGCGCTGACACCAGTCATTAAGAGTGCGGGCGTAGTGAAACCCTAAGTCTTCAACGTGGGCAAGCACCAGGTCCGTTTGCTCGCGCACGGCGCCCACCATGGCTCCGAACGATGGAATAAAGCTGCCGGGGAAGATGTAGCGCTGGATGAAATCAACGTTTTTTAAGGCTCGCTGATAACGCTGTTCAGGCATGTTGATGGCTTGTATAAGCGCAAGGCCTTCAGGTTTTAACAACTGGCTGATTTGGCCGAAGTAACTAGGCAGAAACTGTGGGCCAACGGCTTCAATCATTTCAATAGACACCAGTTTGTCGTACTGGCCGCTTAGGTCGCGGTAGTCATCAAATAGCAATGTAATGCGGTCTTGCAGGCCTTCTGCTTCAACCCTTTGTTTTGCCAGCGCCAGTTGTTCAGCCGAAATGGTGGTGGTGGTCACGTGGCAGCCGTAATGCTTGGCAGCGTGGATAGCGAAACCGCCCCAACCAGTACCGATTTCAAGGACTTGGTCGCTAGGTTTGAGTTCCAGCTTGCGGCAGATAACATTGAGTTTATAGGCTGACGCTTCGTCCAGAGTACTTTCCGGCGCCTGATAGATGGCCGACGAATACATCAGGGAAGGGTCTAGAAACAGCTCGAACAGGTCATTGCCGAGATCGTAATGGGCACTGATATTTTTACGCGACCCTTCTGGCGTATTGCGATTAAGCCAATGCAGGCCTTTCAGGGTGGGCTTCGTTACCCAGCTGAAACGGTCTTCAAATCGATTCATCAAATCAATGTTGCGGCTGAAAAAACGCAGCAGGTACACCAGGTTCGGGGAGTTCCAGTCGCCGGCTACATAGGCTTCAGCTGCCCCTATGCTGCCGCCGGTGAGTAGATCGCGCCAGGTGCTGTGATTGTGGATGACCAACTCGGCAACAGGGTAAGCGCTGTTGCCGTCTCCTACGGTGACATCGCTGGCGCCGGCTTCACGAATAACCAGTGTGCCTTGTTGCAGGCGGGTCAGCTGCTGCATTACCAGTGAACGCGCCACCCGGCTCGCCATTGAAGAAGGCTGCCGCGCGGCTGTTATTTTCGCCGAAACCGCTGAGGACGTATTCATATTCTCCATGAGCTTACCTTTCCACTTGTTCCTTGAGATTGATCATTGGATTGCTCTAGTACAAGATCCAAACCGCAATCCTCTTGCCCCAGCCTGAACGCCGGGTCGTTGGGTTCCAACTTGTCCGGATGACTGTAAAACGGTGCACCTTTCAGTTTCAGTTTCAGCGCATGCCAATATATTCTGGCGCTGACTTTTAATGCTTCCAGCGGAAACTGGCGCAAGCTGGTATGCAGTATCTTACGACTGAGCGGCTTCCGTTGGACCACTAGGGTGGCATCAAATTGACGGGTATTCTCTTCCATCACGCTCATGTGAACGCGCAATTGCGGCCCACGAAAGCTGAAGGTCCAGCGGTAACTCTGATGCATACCGTTGAACGGTGACACGTGGAAGCGTTTTTCGAACTCGAATTGCTCGCTGCGCCAGCCGGCTTTGTTGGCCGCGTGTCCAACGGTTTCCAGGCAGTATGCGTGGCGGTCATGCCAGGGGGTGTTGGTAATCTGCGCGATGATTACCCTTGGCACTGCACCGGTGGCGGGGTTATCACCCTTGGTGTAACAGAAATAGAAGCTGACCGGATTGAACACGTAACCAAAGTAGCGCGGGTGGGTGATTAGCTCGATTTTGCCATCGGGGGTCCAGCCTGTCGCCTCACAAACATAGTCCCGCAGTGCCTGGCCTAAACGGCCGTGGTCTGGCTTGAAGTAGTCTTTCCGATACAACGACAGCCAGTTAAACCGTTCCACCGAAAACAACGGGCTAACCGTGGTGGCCAACTGCCAGTTGTCAACATCCAGAGCCAGCATACCGGTGTGGTAGCTGAATTCGTGTTGCACTGGGCGTTGGCGCCGGTGGCGTATGCTGCCTTCCAGCCAATCACTGCTCATGGCGATTACTCATGGTCAGAGCTCCACACCAAAGGCACGGGTTACCCGCAACGCGCTGTTTACGCCGTCTTCGTGGAAGCCATTAAACCAGTAGGCGCCGCAAAAGTGGCTACGGTTTTGATTGCCAATATCATTGTAGCGTTTTTGCGCCGCAACAGCCTCCAGAGTGAACACCGGGTGGGCGTATTCGAACTTTTTGATAACCTTGTCGGGCGCTATGTCGTGGCTACGGTTCAAGGTGACGCAAAAAGTCTCTTCCGCGCTGTGGAAATTCTGTAGAACATTCATGTTGTAGGTTACCGAAACCGGCTCGTGACTGCTTGCAGGAATCAGGTAATTCCACGCCGCCCACGCCCGGCGATTTGACGGCAGCACACTGGCGTCAGTGTGCAACACCACATCGTTATTCTGGTACGCGATGGCGCCAAGGATCTGTTGTTCAGATTCGGTGGGCTGTGCCAGCATGGCCAACGCCTGGTCGCTGTGGCAAGCAAATACAACCTGGTCAAAACGTTGCTCGTCGCCCGTACACACCACGGTAACCCCGTCTGCGTCACGTTCCACTCGTTGCACCGGGGTACTCAATCGCAGGCGGCCGTCCAGGCGTTCCATCATTTTGCCCACGTATTGCGCAGAACCGCCGGTTATCACTCGCCAGGTTGGCCTGTCATCAACCGACAACATGCCGTGATTACTGAAAAATTGCAGAAAGAAACGTATCGGGAACTGCTCAAGTACCACTTCGGGCGCCGACCAAATGGCGGACCCCATAGGCACGATGTAGAAATGTCGGAAGTATGCCGAGTAGCCGTTACGGTCCAGGTAGCTACCCAGGGTTTCGCTGTCGTCGATGCTTTGATCGGCCAACTGCTGCTGGGTTTCCTTGTTGAAGCGCAAGATTTCGCGAATCATTTTGAGGAATCGAGGGTTTAGCAGGTTGCGGCGCTGGGCAAACAGGGTGTTGAGGTTCGTGCCGTTGTATTGCAGGCCCGTGCGGCGGCTGTCGACACTGAAACTCATGTTGCTAACTTCTGACGCAACGCCTAACCGATCCATCAGTTTGATGAAGTTCGGGTAGGTCCAGTCGTTGTATACAATAAATCCGGTGTTTACCGGCCAGAAACGACCTCCCAAGGAGACTCGCTCGGTATTGGTGTGACCTCCGGCGTAATCCGCTGCCTCGAAAACTTCGATGTCGTGGTGTTCTGCCAGCAGCCAGGCTGCTGTGAGGCCGGACACACCGGCACCAATGACAGCAATTCGCTGACGCTGAAAACTCATTAAATATTCGCCTTATGCCAAGATTATGTCAGATTATTTGGACGCTTTAGCGGCTGATTGCCGCGCCATGGCGGCCGCCATTCGGTCAATAACCGGTTGTGGCATTGCGCCCAAAACCTTCATTGCCCAAGTGAACCGTTTGGGGAAGGCAATATCGCGATGGCCTTTCTTCAAACCGCTGACAATGCGCTCTGCGGCTTGTTCGGCGGTCACAATAAAGGGCATGGGGAAATCGTTGAGGTCGGTCAGGGGCGTTTTCACAAAGCCGGGCGATACGACGACGACATCAATGCCTTCTGGTGCCAAATCGGCTCGCAGGCAATGGCCCAAATAGCTGAGGGCCGCCTTAGAAGCACCATAGCCTTCTGCCCGCGTGAACGGCAGCCACCAGGCTGACGAACTCACGATGACCAGAGTTGCCGACTCGCCTTTGGCTCGAGCCCGGCGCAGCGCAGGCAATGCGATGTCCAGGCTGCGGGCGGTTCCCATCACGTTCGTTATGATGTTGTTACCAATAACGTCGCTGCTGTAGTTGGCAATGTCGACGTAGTCACAGGTACCTGCGTTCAAAATAGCCATGTTTAGCGGACCGTGGCTTTCTAAAATCGGCGCAATTGTAACCAGATCATCGCTACTGGTGGTGTCGGCGGCGGCAACGCTGATGCGGTCTGAAGCCAATTGTTGCAGGCTTTGCAGTGGCTCCGGGCGGCGGCCGGTAAGCACCAGCTTGTGGCCGTCAGCCACAAGCGCACGGGTGAGCGCCTCACCAATGCCGGAGCTTGCGCCTGTCAGCCAGATATTACTGCTTTTTTGAAGCACGTTTTTCATCCGGCGTGCTCCTTGATTTTGCGAATAATACCGCCCAGCAGTGGCAAATTTTCATAGAGCATCTGGCCGGCATCAAAGTAATCGCGATGATAATTCACTTTGCCACCCTCAATGTGCAAGTGGCTAATGCCTTCTACTTGAATTTCTTTGCCCCCATTGATGCGCTTGTGGCGCAGGTACATAGTCCAGGGCAGGGTAACGGTGCCTTCGTCAACGGCTTCTTGGTCAAATGCAAAGTGACAGGCGATGACGTTCTGGTACGAGCCCGCAAAATAGCGAGTCAGCTCATCCAGGCCATTGACTTCGCCCAGAGGATCTTTGAAGTGGATATGTTCACCATAAACTCCGGCGAGCTTATTCAGGTTGCCTTTGTCTAATGTGTTAAACAGCTCTCGAAAGCGATTAATAACGTGAGGCGTGGCCGCATGTTGTGAGCCGACCTCGACTGTTGACGCGATGGTCATGACTGCATCCTCTTGATGGAATCTAACTTGCGGGTTTCTTCCTGAACGTTTTTCGGAATTGGGTTCAAATCCCAGATAATGCCCAATCGGGCCATTAACCACAGGCCATACCAGGTAATGTCAATTTCGTACCAGCGAAAACCCTGGCGTACAGACTGCGGCCAGCGATGGTGGTTGTTGTGCCAACCCTCACCTAAAGTAAGCAAGGCCAGCCAAAAGTTGTTGCGGCTGTCGTCGCCGGTTTCAAAACGCCGCTTGCCCCACACATGAGAGAGTGAGTTGATAGATACCGTGGCGTGAAACAACACCATCGTAGAAATGAAGAAGCCCCAAACCAACAACTGAAGGCCATTCGTTCCCAGCCCGGGCGCCCAAGCTGCCAAACCTTCACCAATGCCGTAAATAATCAGCGCTGCGATAGCCGGCACCAGAGCGTCAAACCGATTGATAAAAAGCAACTCGGGGAATTTCAACCAATCCCGTACTTTGCGTTCGTTCATCGCAAAACCGGCGTCACACGTAAACCACCCCGCATGGGCCCACCAAAAACCGCCTTGGTGGGGCGAGTGCAAGTCTTTCTCCTGGTCTGAATGCTGGTGATGATGGCGGTGATGTGCCGCCCACCAAAGGGGCCCACGCTGTGCCGAACTGGCACCCAGTACCCCAAAAACAAATTGGGCTTTTCTACTTGTTTTGAACGTTTTGTGGGCGAAGTAGCGGTGATAAAACCCGGTAATCGCAAACATTCGCAGCCAGAAAAATGCCAGCGCGAACATCACAGCAAACGTGCTGGTGCCGGTAAAATATACCAGCAGGCATGCCAGATGCAGGGCAATAAATGGTATAACCCGAATCAGGTTGAACGCCCGTGAATCACTGTCGAGGTTGTCCGCGCCTGCGTCGGAATCAAACCATCGAACGATATTTAAGAACCAATGTCGAACTGGGGTCATACCCTTTAAGCCTTTAATTACTGATGGAAGCTGCAACACTATGTACCAGAACAACTCTTCTGACGGAACCGTAAGCGCTGTTAACGACACTATACGCTCTGTTGCCATTGTTGGTTCAGGCGTGGCGGGGTTGACCGCAGGCGTTTTGCTACAGGCTCAAGGTCACAATGTGACCCTGTTCGAGAAAAGCCGAGGCCCCGGTGGCCGACTATCTGCAAAACGGGTTGCCGGAACATCTGTGGACATGGGCGGCCAGTATTTTACAGTGCGGAATCCGAATTTTCTGCCGTTTCTACGCCAGCATGCCGGCGAGCAAACCGTTGTTCCCTGGCAAGGGCAGCTTGGCTATCAGCAGGATAACGGTGACTGGTCAGAATTTCCCGCCGAGCCGCGTTACGTTGGGGCGCCCAGAATGACCGCCATTAGCCGGGGTTTATCCAAAGGCTTGAATGTTAAGGCGCACACCCGGGTAGCACGGCTAAACCGTGACTCACGGGTTAAGAAATGGCATTTGCAGGACGTTGATGGCCAGAATCTCGGTGCATTTGACCAAGTTATCATCACCGCTCCGCCGGCCCAGGCCCGTGAGCTGCTGGCGGACAGCAGCGCGGCGCAACTTGCCCCGGAACTGAACACGGCGGTATCACAGGTTTTGCCGTGTTGGGCGGTAGCCGTGAAGTTCAGCACTAATCCCTGGCCGCGCTTCCAGGGTGCCCGGGTCGCTAATTCACCCCTGTTCTGGGTAGCGGATAACACCAGCAAGCCGGGTCGCGAGAACGTATCTGATGAACCTGCTGCGGGCCATTGGTGGGTGCTGCACGCAACGCCTGAATGGACAAATGCCCACGTGGATGACGCCCCCCAACAAGTGGTAGACGCGTTAATGGCGGCCTTTACCGAGCTGAGTGGCAACGCTGAGCCGGCGCTTGAAACCTTAACCCACCGCTGGCTGTATGCCCGTTCGGATGCCGGTGGTGAACCTCAGCCAGGCCACCTCTGGTTCGCCAGCGAGCAATTGGGGTTGGCCGGCGATTGGCTGTCAGGGGGGCGTATTGAAGGCGCCTATAACAGCGCCGTAGGCCTTGTGAACGCTATTGGTGGATCGGAGCAGGCGTAAACGGCCGTGTGTAAAAATGGGTGATGATGCCATCGCCAAACTTACTGAAAAAAGCGCTTACGTCGGTGATTTTCTGCAGTGACCGGCGTCGGTTGACGGGGTTGCGCATAAGCACTTTTATGCCGTTGAAATTGTCCTGAATGTTGGAAAAACGTGCATACATCGAACAGGTCACCACATTGGCCGGGTTTAGCGCCAACTGCCCGGCCAGCCAGTGACTGTGCTGGGCGATGGCGTCTGGGTTCAAATCTTCCCGGGTATCCAGATGTTGCAGCTTTACCCGGTTCACGATGCAGAATGAAAAGCTTTCCGGCTGGCGCCGCGCCACTTTACGAAACGCTTCCCAAAAGAAGTTGTCCGTTAGCTCTGCAAACCACTGCATATTGCTCAGGCACGTATCAATCCAGTGGAAACTTTCTTCGTCATCCAATACTTCGTTGATGGCCTCGCGCAGCAGCCAGTCAAAACCCAGCGCTGTTTTGTGGGCATACACCTTGCGGTACATCTGATAACGGCTGTAAACGAAATCCTCCAGCGCGCCCAGGCCTTTCTGGGTGATGGCCAGTCCCAGCCAGGGCTCGTGAGGGTTCCAGCCAAAGCGCAGGTTGCTCAACAGATGGTCCAGATTGAAGCCGCCGATGGTGACAGACGAGTGAAAACCGTCTCGCAGCATGTAATCGGCCCTGTCAGCATCGATTTCGCCGGATACGATAGACGACAGCAGGTTCATGACCATCCCCGGAATATCGTCTTCCACAATCGCGCCGCCGTGAGCATCGGCCCCGGCGATAAATTCCCAGAAAGTCACTGCGTGCTTGCAGAAAGTGGGGCTTGGCTTTACCTCTGTGGTTTCCATAATGCCGATAACGTCGGCCGCGTTCAGCCCGGCGGCGGCCAGATCTGTAGCCCACAGCACATCGTGGGCCACGCGCACAGAATAATGCTCGTGCTCCAGTTCCTCCGGTGGCTGCGGGTGGTACTGGGTAAAGTCCACATCGGCCCACAAATCCTCAAATCTTCCGGGCCGCGACATCAGTTCGCGAATGTGCCGGGCCTGGGTGAACTGGTGAGAAAAACTGGAGTGGCCGCTGTCGTGAAGTAGGCAGCCCAAGCGAATGGTCTTGGCCAGGAAGTCGATAGCGTCAAGTTGGCTTAGGGTCAGGTCGTTTTGTTCACTGAGTTGGCGCTCGCGCAGATAGGCGTCGATCATCGCACGAAACATGCGTGTGCCCACGTGCATCACGCCGATGCTGTGCAAAAATCGCGAGTGGGTGGCGCCGGGAAACACCAAGCTGAGAATGTCGTTCTGGCAGATATTGCGCAGGCGCTGGAACAGCGGGTGGTCTATAACCTGTATTTCATGGCGGTACAGGGGGATGGCCCCGTGAACCGGGTCCATAATCAGTTTGTCGTAGGCTCCGAGCAAGTCGTTTACGGCGCGCCTCATGATCGGCTTTCCCTAAAATTGATGATACTCTTGGTTACGTAATAGTTTCGTAATGGTTTTGTAATGATCTCGTACCGGTTTTATACTGGTTGTTATATCACAGAGGAGTGCCAGAATAAGCCTTGTCCTCTCTGTTTTCCGCTTCTCGTCAGTCGTTTAGGGCAGCTGCTATGATTTCGCGTACTCAGCGCATTCTGATCATTGATTCCGACGCAAATGCGCGTGCTGAACTGTCCCGTTACCTGGAAGTTCGCGGCTTTTACGCGCTGGGGTATGCAGACCCGTCAGCGGCCAGTGCGCTTTACGAGGGGCAAGCACCAGACATTATATTTGCGGATTTGCCGCCAGACGCCATTCAGAAAGTGGCAAACCGGCTTGACGACAGCGAACATTTTATACCGATTGTGGCTTGTGCAGAACAGGCCACAGGTGCTGACGTTGTAGCGCTCATGCGAGCCGGTGCCTCAGATTTTCTGCTAAAACCCTGCATTTTAGACCGTAATGCTCTGGACGATGTGATTTCAAAGCTGCTTGAGCGAGCGCGGATCAACCGCTTGAATCAGCTATACCGTCAAGAACTGGAAGACGCCAACCGGGAACTGCGATCGGGCATGTCTGAGCTTAGCGCGGATCACCGGGCCGGCCGTAAAGTGCAGATGAAAATGCTGCCAGAGCACAACATGAAGGTGAACGGCGTGGTTATTGATCACCTGATCAAGCCATCATTGTTTCTGAGCGGCGATTTTCTGGACTATTTCAAGTTAAACGATGACAAAGTCATGGTGTACATCGCGGATGTGTCTGGCCACGGCGCCAGCTCTGCGTTTGTTACGGTATTACTGAAAAATCTGACCAGCAGGCTGCGGCGTGACTTAAGGCGGGGGTTTAATGATGAAATCATGCATCCTGAACTCTTTTTACAACGTATAAATTCAGAACTCCTAGACACCGGTTTGGGCAAGCACGTTACTATTTTCATGGGCATCATTGACGTGAAAAAACGAATCTTGAGCTACACGGTAGGCGCTCATTTGCCAATGCCTATTATCGCGTTTGACGATCAGCCTGCAGAGTTTTTGAAAGGCAGCGGGCCACCAGTCGGGTTGTTTGAAGAGCCGGAATGGCAAGTGTTTCAGTTGCCGTTGACGGCGCCGTTCCGGTTGCTGATGTTTTCAGACGGCATTCTGGAGGTCATACCGGCTAAAAAGCTGGATGAAAAGGAGCGAACACTACTTGAACTCGTATCAGGAGGTAGTCACACTATCGCCTCTTTGAGCGAGGCCTTGAATCTCGATGAGATGACGGAATTGCCCGACGATATCGCTATGGTGTCGGTCACTGACGCCTTACACGATTCAGAAAGCCCGTCGTCCTAAACAGTGGCAGTATGGAAAATGGTTGGTTATAAAATTCTGCAAGCGGAAGAAAAAGGCATTTATGTCTTAAAGTTTGTTGGTGAAATACGCCTGAATCTGTGCTCGACGCTGGACAACCTGGTTGAATCCATCACTCAGGATCCCAATTTCAGAACCGTGGTTATCGACCTGTCTGAAACTGAAGTCATTGATAGCACCACCCTGGGGCTCTTGGCAAAAATAGCACTGGCGGCCAAAAAACAGAGCGGCTGCACGCCCAGCCTGATTTCTACCCACCCGGATATCACACGCATCATCGGTTCGATGGGTTTCGACAGTATTTTTATTATTGTCAGCGAGCCGGTCTCCAGCATGGAGCGCCTGGAAGAAATTCCGGAGCTGAAAGCCAGTGAGCAACAGGTTCGCGACAAAGTGCTGGAAGCCCACAAAATACTGATGGGTATGAACAGCCGGAATCGGGAAGAATTCAAAAATCTGGTTCACGCCCTGGAATGCGAAGAAACCGGCTGAGCGAAAAACGGAATGACTATTCCTGAAAAGTGAAGACACTATGCCCGAAAATACAGCAGCGCCCGCGCAAGGTAACGCTTCCAATGTACCCGCCCGCCATGATGTGGCCGTGCTCGGCGGCGGCAGTTTTGGCACGGCTATGGTCAAGGTGCTGGCTGAAAATGGTCATCGCGTGCACTTTTGGATGCGTGGCCAAGCTCAAGCCGACAGCATCCGTGAAACCGGTCAGAATGAGCGCTACATGCCCGGCATTATGCTGGCCGGTGATATAGAGCCCACCACAGATTTGCCTGGCGCCGTTGCCAACGCTGAAATTGTCTTTGTTGCCATTCCATCAAAAGCCTTCCGTGACGTAATTCACCAGCACGCAAACTGTTTTCGCGACGGCCAGATAGTCGTTAGCCTGACCAAAGGTATTGAAACGCAAGGTTTCAAGCTAATGAGCGAGATACTGCAGGAGGAAATTCCTCAATGCCGTATTGGTGTGCTCAGCGGCCCCAATTTGGCAGCGGAGATTGTAAATCGCGATCTGACCGCCACCGTCATTGCGTCAGAAGACCCGGAGGTGCGCACCAGCGTTCAAAACTTGCTGGGCTGTGAGTATTTTCGGGTTTACGCCAACGTGGATATGTACGGCGTGGAACTGGCGGGTGCATTGAAAAACATTTATGCCATCGTTGCAGGGTTGGGCTCGGCTCTGGGGATGGGCGAAAATGCCAAAGCCATGCTGATTACACGGGGCATGGCGGAAATGAGCCGCTTTGCGGTCAGTTTGGGGGCGAATCCTATGACCTTCTTGGGGTTGGCCGGCGTTGGTGATTTGATTGTTACTTGTACATCGGCCAAAAGCCGGAATTTCCGTATTGGTTACGCGATTGGCAAAGGTAAGCTGCTTGATGAAGCTGCGGCAGAGCTGGGGCAGGTTGCAGAGGGTATTTACACCTTGAAACTGGTGCGCGACAAATCCGAGGCCATGGGTATTCAAATGCCGCTGGTGCGGGGCTTACACGACATTTTATACGGCAATGCGTCTGTAAAAGCGGTTATCAACGGTTTGATGACAGCCGCGCAGAACTCCGACGTGGAGTTCATTCTGCCGCGTACCATTGTTCAATAACGATTTCATAGCGGTTGCATAGCGATTCTATCGCGACTTGTTTTTCAAGTTAATCATACGCTTAGAGGTTATTGATGAAGCTTTTTATAATGCGCCACGGCGAAGCAGGCCGGCACGCACAAGATGATCAGCGCGAGCTTACCGACGTGGGTCGGCAACAGGTTGCCCGAGTGGCCGCCCAGCTGGCGGAAAGTGATAGCCGCCCTGAGCTTATCTGGTGCAGCCCCCTGGTTCGTGCCCGTCAAACCGCTGCGATAGTGGCCGAAAGATTGAACTGTCCGGTTAAAGAAAAACTGTTCATTACGCCAGACGACGATCCGGCCCGCTGTCTGGACGCGTTATTGGCCAGTACGGCCTCACCTTTGTTGCTGGTATCGCACATGCCACTGGTCGGCGTGCTTACCAGCCTGCTGACAGACGGCCACCGGCGCGGCGCGGCGTTCATGACGGCCCAAGCCGTGCTGCTGAGCATGCCCATCGTCGGCCCCGGCTGCGCTGACTTGAAAAACCAGTTTTTTCCCTGACCTTCACCGTAGCTATCCATTAAGGGAGGCGTCTATGAGCAAACAGTCGACAGACCTGGAGCAGCTTGCAAAGTCTGTTCCTGCCAAAGGTTTACCGCCACTGCAAGACTGGCATCCGCCGCTCTCTGGCGATATGGAGATGCGCATAGATCGCGCCGGCGATTGGTGGTTTAAAGGCAATATTATTGGGCGCGAGGCGCTGGTGAAGCTGTTTTCCACCATATTGCGGCTAGAAGATGACGGCGAGTACTACCTGGTTTCACCGGTTGAGAAATGGCGAATTCAAGTGGAAGACACACCGCTACTGGCGCACTCACTAACGGTAAGCGGGCAGGGCGAACAACAGGTGATAACGCTAACCACCAATGTGGGAGAAAATCTCAATATTGGCGCCGACCACCCGCTGCAGATGGACACTTACCCTGGTACTGGTGAACCCCGGCCACTAATAACGGTACGCCATGGTGTGCAGGCACGATTGGTAACGGCAGCTTACTACGAATTGGCGGATTTGGCCGTTGAGCGTTTAATAGGCGGCGAAACCGTGGTTGGCGTGCTCAGCGAAGGAAATTTCTATAAATTGACCGGCAACGGTTGAAAACTCTGTCTGCGCCCCAAAAAATAATGAATATCGCGGTTTAGTCGTTGTTAAGCTGGGTATACACGAATTCAATACAGTCATTTTAGACACGCAAGGAGATCACATGGCACAACCCCGCGTTGTATCCATCCATTACACGCTCACCAATGACCAGGGAGAAGAACTGGATTCCTCCCGCGTAGAAGGTCGGGAGCCGCTGTCTTACCTGGAAGGCGCACAGAACATCGTCGTTGGGCTGGAAAGCGCACTGAATGAAAAAGTCGCCGGTGAAGCCATGAAAGTTTCAGTGGCTCCTGCTGAAGCGTATGGCGAAAAGAACGACGAGCTGGTTCAGCCGGTTCCTCTCAGCGCGTTCGAAGGCGTAGAGTCCATCGAACCGGGTATGCAGTTCCAGGCGGAGACGCCGAACGGCCCCCAAGTGGTGCGCGTTATTGAAGTAGGTGACGAGACCGTTACTATTGACGCGAACCATCCTCTGGCTGGCGAGACCCTGCACTTTGATGTTGAAGTTGTTGAAGTTCGCGACGCAACAGACGAAGAACAGGAACACGGGCACGCTCATTAAATGACTGTGGACTGCTCGTAAAAAAGGCTCCCTCGGGAGCCTTTTTTTTGCCTGTTACTATTACATGTTGGGGTAGTTTGGACCGCCGCCGCCTTCTGGCGTTACCCAGGTAATATTCTGGGAAGGGTCTTTAATGTCGCAAGTTTTGCAGTGCACGCAGTTCTGCGCGTTAATCTGGAAGCGTTTGCCGCTGCCATCTTCCGCTTCAACCACCTCATATACACCGGCGGGGCAGTACCGCTGAGCCGCTTCGTTGTACATCGGCAGGTTGTGCTCTATCGGAATGCTTGGATCTTTCAGCTGCAGGTGAACCGGCTGGTCTTCTTCATGGTTGGTGTTAGAGATAAACACCGACGTCAGTTTGTCGAAGGTTAGTCGATTGTCCGGTTTCGGATAGCTGATCGACTTGCAGTCAGCAGCCGGTTTCATCGTATTGTGATCGGCCACAGTGTCGTGCAACGTGAAAGGCAGGCTGCGGCCCAGAATATTCTGTTCCAAATAAGCCAGACCACCACCAATGATTGGGCCAAACTTGTGAATGCTGGGCCCAAAGTTGCGGTCTTTGTACAGTTCTCTGTATAACCAGCTGTCTTTGAAACGGTCTTCAAAGCTGGTGATCTCTTCGCCAGTTTTACCCGCATTCAGCGCTTCAAATACTGCTTCTGCACCCATCATTCCAGATTTCATGGCAGTGTGGGTGCCCTTAATCTTGGAGAAGGTCAGAGTGCCGGCGTTACAGCCCAGCAGCAGTCCGCCCGGGAAACTCATTTTCGGCAAGCAGTTAAAGCCACCCTTGGTAATGGCACGGGCGCCGTAAGACACGCGTTTGCCGCCTTCCAGATGTTTTTTGATTTCCGGATGGTGCTTGAGCCGTTGCATTTCATCAAACGGGCTTAGGTGTGGATTGCTATAGCTCAAATCGGTAATCAGGCCTACATATACCTGTCCACCTTCAAGGTGATACAGGAACGAGCCACCGGTCGAGTTACTTTCGCTCAGCGGCCAGCCCGTGGTGTGCACAACCAGACCCGGTTCGTGTTTGGCTGGGTCAACGTCCCACAACTCTTTAATACCCAGGCCGTAATGCTGAGGGTCTTTACCCGCGTCCAGCTTGAATTCGTTGATCAGGCGCTTGCCCAGGTGGCCGCGGCTACCTTCTGTGAACAGAGTGTATTTGGCGCGCAGTTCCATGCCGGGCATGTAGCTATCTTTATGGCTGCCATCACGGGCTACGCCCATATCGCCGGTAATAATGCCTTTGACCTGGCCGTCTTCCACAATCGTTTCCGACGCTGCGAAACCGGGATAGACCTCGACACCGAGCTCTTCGGCACGCTCACCCAGCCAGCGGCAGAAATTACCCAGGCTGATAATGTAGTTGCCGTGGTTGTGCATGTTCTTTGGCACAAAAGCATTGGGTATTTTGGTCGCCTTTTCCTGATCTTTCAGCAGGAAAATATCATCACGGGTGACCGGAGTATTCAACGGTGCGCCCAGCTCTTTCCAATTTGGAAACAGCTCGTTCAAAGCGGTTGGCTCAAAAACGGTACCGGCCAAGATATGGGCGCCAATTTCGGAGCCTTTTTCCACCACACAAACCGTTAGTTCCTGGCTTGCATCCCGGGCAAGCTGCATCATGCGACAGGCTGCTGAAAGGCCGGCAGGACCACCACCGACGATCAGAACATCAAACTCCATCGATTCGCGTTCCACGTTAGTCTCCTCAACCATATTTTTTAAATGTTGGACAGCCACGGCTGAACCGGACCCGTCAAAATCTGTGCGCAATTATACGTGTAAAAAACGCTGCAGACGACTGTCTACGGCTAAAGTTAAGCTAGCTTTGTAACCATAGTAACTCTTCTTGCTTCTTCCTGACATGCCAAACAAACGTTTGTTTTAATTGATGTGTGGGGATTTTCTCCCTGTTCTCAAGCCGCTACGGCTGTACCGGCATGACCTAAACGGCGCCATTTGTATTGACCCGCTTTCGCTTTATCGGCAGTATTGGTGCACTCCCGCAGCAGATACTCCGATTGAATTTGCTGATACGTCTTTAAACACATCGTAGAAGAACGAGGAATCTATGAAGGTTCTGGTCGCTGTAAAACGAGTAGTTGACTACAACGTAAAAGTGCGCGTAAAGCCGGACAACTCCGGCGTTGATCTCGCTAACGTAAAAATGGCAATGAACCCATTCTGCGAAATCGCTGTTGAAGAAGCGGTTCGGCTGAAAGAAAAGGGCGTTGTGAGCGAAATTGTGGTGGTTTCTATTGGCCCCAAGGCCTGTCAGGAACAGATTCGCACCGCTCTGGCATTGGGCGCAGACCGTGGCATTCACATTGAAACAGACGCAGAGATTCAGTCTTTGCAGGTTGCCAAGCTGTTGAAAGCTGTGGTCGATAAAGAGCAACCCAATCTGGTTATTCTGGGCAAGCAGGCTATCGACTCAGACAACAACCAAACTGGCCAGATGTTGGCCGCGCTGGCAGGTATGAGCCTAGGCACATTCGCGTCTGAAGTTGTGATCGACGGTGACAAAGTAAACGTAACTCGTGAAGTAGATGGCGGCATGATGACCGTTTCACTGACGTTGCCCGCGGTTGTTACCACGGACTTGCGTTTGAACGAACCGCGTTACGCGTCGTTGCCTAACATTATGAAAGCGAAGAAAAAGCCTCTAGAGTCCATCAGCCCGGCCGATCTGGGTGTTGATGTCACTCCGCGCCTGACAACTGTCAACGTGGAAGCCCCGGCTTCACGCCAGGCAGGTATCAAAGTGGCAGACGTGGCAGAGCTGGTTAACAAATTGAAGAATGAAGCGAAGGTGATCTGATGAGCATCCTTGTAATTGCTGAACATGACAACAGCAGCCTGAAGCAGGCGACCCTGAGTGTTATTGCAGCCGCCAAGGTTATCGGTGGCAACATCGATGTGTTGGTCGCTGGTGAAAACGTGGGCGCCATTGCGGAAGCCGCAGCAAAAGCTGACGGCGTTAATAAGGTGATGGTTGCTGATAACGCGGTTTATGGCCATTTTTTGGGTGAAAACCTGAGCCAGTTGATTGTTGAGCTGGCCGAGGGTTACACCCACATCCTGGCAGCGGCCGGCAGCACGGGCAAAGACACCATGCCCCGCGTAGCGGCATTGCTGGATGTGGCCCAGATTTCTGACATCATTCGAGTTGAAGCCCCAGACACCTTTGTTCGCCCGATTTATGCGGGTAACGCCATCGCCACTATAAAATCCAGCGATAGCGTTAAGGTAATCACCGTGCGCCCAACCGGCTTCGACCCGGTAGCAGCAGAAGGTGGCTCCGCATCGGTGGAACAGCTGGACGTGGTAAAAGATGCAGGTTTGTCCACGTTTGTCAGTGAGCAAAAAGCGAAATCGGACCGCCCTGATCTTGCCAGCGCCGGGATTGTCGTCTCTGGTGGCCGCGGCATGCAGAACGGCGAAAACTTCAAAATGCTGGAGCAGATCGCCGACTTGATGGGTGCCGCTGTTGGTGCATCCCGAGCCGCTGTTGACGCCGGCTTCGTGCCCAACGACATGCAGGTCGGTCAAACCGGCAAAATCGTTGCACCCCAGTTGTACATTGCCGTTGGTATCTCCGGTGCTATTCAGCATCTGGCGGGTATGTCTGACTCCAAAGTGATCGTCGCGATCAACAAGGACGAAGAAGCGCCTATCTTCCAGGTAGCCGACTACGGCTTGGTTGCGGATCTGTTTGAAGCGATACCGCAACTTGAAGAAGAACTTAAGAAGGCGTAATAAGCTTCTGGTTCTATTGAAAAAGGCACCTTCTCTGGTGCCTTTTTTTATGAAAAATACCATTGAAAACGCAGGCAGGAAAAGTGATGAGTGCAAGCAAAAAGCCCCCTTACGATCTGTTGGTGTTCGGCGCCACCAGTTTTGTCGGTCAGATTCTGACCCAGTATTTGTACGACACCCATGGCGTGGGCGGCGATGTTTCCTGGGCCATAGCCGGCCGCTCCCAGTCAAAGCTTGAAGCACTCAGAAGCAAGCTAGGGTCAGGCGCTGCCGATTTGCCTCTATTGGTCGCCGATGCCACCGACGAGCCGGCACTGCAGGCACTGTGCATGCGCACCCGGGTTATTATTTCTACGGTTGGCCCTTACGCACTTTACGGCGAAGCATTGATCAAAGCCTGCGTTGAAACCGGTACAGACTACTGTGACCTTACCGGCGAGGTACAATGGATTGGTAAAATGGTGTCGCGCTATGAAGCGGGAGCGAAAGAATCCGGCGCACGCATCGTTCATTGCTGCGGTTTCGACTCTATACCTTCAGATATGGGTGTCTGGTTCCTTCAGCAACAGGCACAGAGCGCTTTTGGCAGCGTGTGCCAGGATGTCCGTATGCGAGTGAAAGCGGCCAAGGGAACACTCTCCGGCGGCACAGTCGCATCAATGATTAATATCGCCAAAGAAATGGCCGCCGATCCTGAGCTGCGTCGCTCTATGGCGAATCCGTTCTCCATCAGCCCAGCGGGCCACCGTTCAAAAACCCGCCAGCCTTCGCTGAAAGGCCCGCAGTTTGATAAAACCCTGAACAGCTGGCTGGCACCGTTTGTGATGGGCGCTATCAACACCCGTGTCATTCACCGTTCCAACGCTCTGCAAGATACCCGCTACGGCCAGGAATTTACTTACGACGAAGCGGTTATGACCGGCCGCGGTGTGAAGGGCCGGTTGGTTGCCTACGGTATCACTGCAGCATTGGCAGGGTTTTTTATGGGTTCTGCGGTGAAACCCACGCGCTGGGCTATTGAAAAATTCGTGCCGCAGCCAGGCGAGGGTCCCAGCCCGGATGCCCAGAAAGCGGGTTTTTTTGACATCCGATTTGTCGGAAAAACGGCTGACGGGCGCACGATCATTGCCCGGGTTAAAGGTGATCGCGACCCGGGTTACGGTGCTACTAGTCGCATGCTTGGCGAAGCAGCAAGCTGCCTGGCATTCGATATTCCGAAAAACCGGGACGGTGGTTTCTGGACCCCTGCATCGTTGCTAGGCCAGCCGTTGCTGGAGCGCTTGACCAGCCGTGCCGGTTTGAGCTTTGACGTGCTGGAAACCCGCTAAAACGGGGCTCCAGTCAACGGCATGTTGCCGGCTTACCAGAGTTTCTCGTAAAGCTCGGCAATCTGCTGTGCCGTTGGCACTCGCGGATTGTTGCCGGGGGACCCTGACGCAAGAGCCTGTTGAGCCATTGTTGGTATTAACTCAAAGAATTTGGCGCGATCAATACCAAAGCCGCCAGGGGTGGGTACCTGAAGCTCTTCATTCAGCGCATAGAGTTCTTTCAGCAGTTTCTGATTGGCGCTGTTGGTGTTGTCGGCCTCGTCAGCAACGCCCATTGCCCGAGCGCAGTCCGCGTAGCGTTCGGGCGCTGAGGGGATGGAGAACTCGGTAACGGCCGGCAACAGCATGGCGTTCGACAAACCGTGCGGCACATGAAACGCAGCGCCAATAGGGCGGCTCATGCCATGCACCAACGCCACGGACGCAGCGGAAAATGCGATACCCGCCAGGGTTGAACCCAGCATCATGGCCTCACGGGCTGGCTTGTTGGCTCCGTCTTTATAGCTGGTACGCAAGTTTGGCCCCAGCAAGCGCATGGCGGCCAGCGCCTGGGAGTCGCTGTACGGATTCGCTTTCTGACTGACGTAAGCCTCCATCGCGTGAGTCAGGGCGTCTATGCCGGTATCTGCGGTGGTTCGGGCAGGTACGGTGAGGGTCAGGTTGTAGTCCACCAGCGCCGCGACCGGCATAAAGCCAATGCCCACACAGAGCATTTTTTCATCACTGGTTTCATCCGTGATGATGGTAAAGCGGGTGGCTTCCGAACCTGTACCGGCGGTGGTTGGCACCGCAATCACCGGAATTCCGCTTTCATTGACGATGCGCGGAAATTTGTAATCGCTCATCACCCCACCGAAGCGGGCCAATATCGAAATCGCTTTGGCACTGTCAATCGGGCTGCCACCGCCAAGAGCGACAATACAATCGTAATCGCCGTTGCGAACCTGCTCAACGCCTGCCTGAATAGAGCCCACTGTGGGTTCCGGGACGGTATCGCTGAACACGTCAGCACCGATCGAATGCTTCAGAAGGCGCGCCTTGAGCGAGTCTGCATAGCCCAGTTCGACCATCATCTTATCGGTAATAATCAGCGGTCGGCTGCAATTCAGGCTGGCAAGTACATTGGGTAATTCTTCGCTAGCGCCGGCGCCAACCTGCAGGATGCGTGGAAGTATTATTTGCGAGGACATAGTAATTCCCGAAATTTTTGTATTTATATTAAAGCGCAATTGTAGCAGCGCCACCGGCCAGTGCATCCGTACTGTGAGCCAGGCTGATCACCGTACGGCCCACCAATCGTTGTGCTAAGCGACAGCGTATGCGGTCACGCAGGGCGTTGTCGACACCGGTGAATGGTTCGTCCAACACGAACACGGTCGCAGGACTTAGCAGCACTCGCGCTAATGCGATGCGACGGGCTTCGCCGCCAGACAGCACATTGCCGCCACTGCCCAGCCAAGTATCCAGCTGGGCTGGCTCATCGGCAAAGCGGTCTCCCATCTCGACGAGATCCAGCACTTGCCATAGATCGGCATCGCTGGCCTGCGGGTTGGCCATTTGCAGGTTCATTCTCAAGGTGTCGTCAAACAGATAGGTTTGCTGAGTCAGGTAAGCAACCGGAAGGCTGCTAACGCTGCCGCCTGATGGCTTTATCAGCCCGCTCAGAGCGTCTGCCAGGGACGATTTTCCGCTACCTGACCGGCCGGTAAAGCCTAGCCACTCCCCGGGCTTGAGTTTGAAGCTGAGAGAGCTGGCCAGCAAAGGCTGACTGTTGCCGTGGCGCAGCTGCAGATCATAAACCGCGACCGCAAAATCGCCGTTTTCAAGCGCTTCCAAGCCAGTCGTCTTCGCCAAGGTGACATTGCGGTGCTCGGCGCTTTCTGCTGTATCGCGGTTCAGGCGCCGGGCAGATGCCACAGTGCCGCCAAGGCGGGAAAATGCGTCGGGCAACATACCATACACCTCGCCCAATCCTAATAAAGCGATGGGCAGTAAGACCAGCACCGGGCCAGACAGCATTTGCTGCTGGTACAGGCTAAAACCCATCCACAGAGCCACCACTACTGCCAGGTTTATCAACAGGCTTGAGCCGGCAAGGTGCCAGCCAGCCCGAGTTTCGATAATGCATTGCTCGCTGGTTAACTGCTCGGCCTGCTGCATCAGCAAGGCGCTGTGGTTACGGGCACGGCCAGCGGCGGTAAGCTCTGCGTAACCTTCAATGTGCTGAACCAGCTGGCTTCGTAGCGTGTCCTGGCGCTCACTTTGGGCCTGAGCCAAGCTATGGGTGCGCATGTAGACAGCGCCCGTTGCCAGCACAAAGGAAAGGCCCAGGCAGGCAGCTACCAACGCGCCGGTTTGCACACTAAAAATCGCGGCGGACAAGATAATAACCCCAACACTTACCAGGGCCGCTAGGGCCGCAGGGGCAAGTAGGCGCAGATAAAGAGTATCCAGCGCGTCCACATCGGTGAGCAAGCGTGACAGCCATTGTGCGCCTGTCATTGGGGAGCGCTGGCTGCGGGGCACGAGTGCCAGGCGTTTAAACAGGGTTACCCGAATGTCGGCCAACAGTCGTAGCACGGTTTCGTGATTGTAAATTCGTTCCAGGTAGCGGAATACCGTACGCGAAACCGCAAACAGGCGAATGGCCGAGCCGGGCATATACAGCTCAATCGTGGCCTGAACTCCCATGGCGATCAACAGGCCAACCAAAGCGGTTTTGGTAATAAACCAGCCAGACACCGCCAACAAAGCAATACCTGCAAGCAGCGTTAGCAAAATCAGCAAAGCACCGATCAGCAAGCGGTTACGACGGTGAAAAATCAGCCGCAACCAAGGGCGCAGGGCATTAATCATCGTGACCTCCTTCAGGCGCGGCCTGTAACCTGCCATCCACCACCTGCAGCACCCGATCAGCCAGTGTGAGCAACGCCGTGTGATGGCTGGAAAATACCAGAGTTTTGCCTTGCTGCTTCAATTTGGACAGCGTTTGCACAATGTGTTGTTCGCTGTCGGCATCCAGCGCTGCGGTGGGCTCATCCAGTAAGATTAGGTCATAATCTGCCACCAGAATGCGCGCCAGGCTCAGGCGCCGTGACTGCCCACCCGACAGGCCCTGGCCATCCTCCATTACTTTGCTGTGAATGCCATCCGAACGCAGGGCAAGCAAGGGCCCCAGGCCAACCTGTTCCAGCGCTGCTGCTACATCGCTATCGCTGGCCTGTGGTGCGGTTAAACGCAGGTTGTCGGCCCAGGTGCCGTCAACCAAAAAGCCTTTTTGCCCTAACCAGCCAAACGCTTGCTGGCCGGGGGCCTTGTCAAAAATGGTAATGGCACCGCTTTGTGGGGCAATAAATCCCGCTATCATATTCAGTAAGGTGCTTTTACCCCCTCCAGAGGGCCCCGTTAGCGCAAGTGCTTGCCCGCGGCCGACGCTGAACGACACCCGGTCAAACAACAGCTTGTTTTTGCCAAAGCCAAAGCTGACATCGTGAACCATTATCCCGATGCTGTCCTGCGAGGGGGTAGGGCGAACCCGCGAGCCAATCGTGCCGGACGAGTTAAGCCGACTAAGGATTTCAGCGCCGGCACCCAGGGCGGATGCACGATCGTGATAGTGCTGTGACAGCGTGCGTAAGGGTTGAAAAAACTCTGGAGCCAGCAGTAACACCAGCAAACCGGAAAACAGCGTTAAATCCGGTGCCGGGCCAAAGGCGATGGAGCCCAGCAGGCCGAAGCCCACATACATGGCCACAACGGCGATGGCCACAGACGAAAAGAACTCCAGCACGGCTGACGACAAAAACGCCAACCGCAGGGTTTTCATGGTAATAAACCGGTATTGGTCCGAGCGCTGTTGCAGAACCTCGGCCGCAGGGCCGGTTTGCTGAAACAGTTGCAAAGTGGTCAGCCCGCGTACCTTATCCAGAAACTGGCCAGACAGGCGACTGACGGTTTGAAAGTGCTGTTGGTTCAATGATTCAGCGCCCATACCCACCAAAGCCATGAACAACGGAATCAGTGGCGCTGCAAACAGTAAGAAAAGTCCCGCCAGCCAATCTAGCCAGAAGACAAACGCCAGAATCATTAGCGGTAGCAGGGTGGCAATCAGCATTTGCGGAAGAAAACGTGCGAAGTAGCCGTGCAGGGCATCCACGTGGTCAAGCCATTCGCGGCTGTGCGTGCCAGCAGAGGACTGGTTCAGGTTCACCGGACCGGAAGCTTCCCAGCAATCGTTAAGTTGCTGACGCACCTGATGGCGCACCTGTTGGCTGCAACGTGACGCCAGAGTGGTTTGCCAACCTTGGGCCAGCGCCCGAATCCCTAACGTGGCCAACAAGCCCAAAAAATAGGGTGTTAGTGCAGCCAAGTCGACTTTTTCCACCAAACCCTGGTGAATAATCGTGGCCAACAAGGTCATCTGTACGATGGTGGCAAGGCCTGCAAGCAAACCTGCCACCGCCGTGCCGTTAACGCCTTTGTTGTGTGCTTTGGCTAAGCCTTTTAACCATTGCTTTACCTCTGAACCCGGTGGTACCGCCGATAAATCGCCGGTACCACCGTTATTCATGGCCTTGGCGTTTCGCGCTTCGGGCTCAGCCACCTAGTGGTATCCCTCGCCGGCGCGCACTTTGCCGCGGAATACCCAGTAGGTCCAAGCGGTGTACACCAGTACAAAGGGAATCACAATCAGCAGACCTATTAACAGGAACAGTTGTGAATTGTACGCCGATGCTGCGTCCCACAGGGTGTAGTTGGGCGGTATCACGTAGGGCCAGCGGCTAACAATCAGCCCAAAATACGTCGTGATGAAAAGTCCGATGGTCGCGACGAACGGCATGCCCTCGAGCCGGTTGCGCACGGAACGGAAAATCTGAAAGGCAAACAGCAAGGTCAGAACCGGCAACACCCAGATTATGCTCAGGTTGTCGAACCAGCGGTCACGTACCATGTCGTCAACGAAGGGCGTCCACACACCAATAATGCCGAACACCACTAAAACCGCTGTAAGCAGAGGCAGGCTGATCTTATACGCCCATTCCTGCAGCCGGCCTTCGGTTTTCATGATTAGCCAGGTGGAGCCCAAAAGCGCATAGCCGGCAATTAAGCCAAGGCCCGTCATTACGGTAAACGGAGTTAACCAATCCAGCGCGCCACCAACGTAAACCCGATTGGCGGTTTCATAGCCCTGAATGTAACTGCCAACCACCACACCCTGTGCAAACGCTGCCACGGTTGAGCCGCCGGCGAACGCCCAGTTCCACAAATAGCGCGAGGTGCGCGCCTTAAAACGGAACTCGAACGCAATGCCGCGAAAAATAAGCCCCGCCAGCATCAGGAACACCCCGATGTACAGAGCGGGCAGCAATATGGAGTAAACCAGAGGGAATGCGGCAAGCAGCCCGGCGCCGCCAAGCACTAGCCAGGTTTCATTACCGTCCCAAACCGGAGCCACCGAATTCATCATGGTGTCGCGATCTTGCTCCGAGGGCGCGAAGGGGAACAGAATCCCCACGCCCAGATCGAAGCCGTCCATCATCACATACATAATTATGCCGAAACCAATAATGAACGCCCAGACTAATGCTAGATCAATCATTCCCATAATTAATGTCCTCCCTGGCCAGCTGGTTGCCCATTGGTTTTACCAATTTCAAATTTAGTGTGTGCCGCAGACAAGGGACGCTTCGGCCGTTCGGTTTGTGACTCAGGCTCTTCATAGTCCGCCTCAAGACCCTCAAACAAAACCCTCATCAGATAGTAAACACCGGCCGAGAACACCATCGAATACACCACCACATAACCAATCAGGGTGAACAGCGCCATGCCGCCGGTGAGTGACGGTGTAATGGCCGCCGAGTAATCGAGCATGCCATAGACCAGCCACGGTGAACGCCCAATTTCGGTCACAAACCAACCTGCCAATACCGCAATAAACGGCGTAATACTCATGACGCGCAGACCCTGCAGGAACCACTTGGTGCGCCAAAATTTGTCGCCACGGCGCAGGACTAAACCTGTCAGGGCAAACAGAATCATCAGCAAACCAAGGGCCACCATAACGCGGAAAGACCAGAACACAATCGCAACCGGTGGCTGTTCTTCGACAGCAACTTCGTTCAAGCCCAGGATTTCGCCATTCCAGTCGTGAGTGAGCACTAAGGACGCCAGGCCAGGGATACCAATTTCAAAATGGTTGGTCTGGTTTTCCTGATCTGGCATAGCAAACAGCAACAGAGGAACGTTGGTCCCGGTTTCCCAGTGGCCTTCCATAGCGGCCACTTTCATGGGCTGGTGTTCAAGCGTATTCAAACCGTGAAAATCACCAACCACCGCCTGAGTCGGCGCCACTATCAACAGCAGCCAAAGGCACATAGACAGTGCTTTCCGGTTGGCTTCCACTTCGCGGCCGTTAAGCAGATACCAGGCGCTCACGCCGGCCACAACAAATCCGCCGGTCAGGAACGATGCCAACACCATGTGGGCAAAGCGATAGGGGAAAGACGGGTTGAAAATCGCTTCGCTCCACGACGTGACGTAAAAAACGCCGTCACGAAGTTCCGCGCCTGCCGGTGTGTGCATCCAGCTGTTGGCCGACAGAATCCAGAAGGTCGATATGAACGTTCCGGTTGCCACCATAATGGCCGCAAACAAATGCACACCGCGCGGGACCTTGTTACGGCCAAACAGCAAAATGCCCAAAAATGCAGCTTCCAGGAAGAACGCTGTTATGACTTCATAACTCAGCATTGGTCCTAGAAAATTGGCAGTCGCTTGGGAAAAGTTGCTCCAGTTTGTACCAAACTGAAACGACATAACGATCCCGGAGACCACGCCCATGCCAAAAACCACGGCAAAAACTTTGGTCCAGAACGAGGACAGGCGAACCCATGATTGATTGCCAGTTTTAAAGGCCAGGCCTTCCAGCACAGCAATATAAGAAGCAAGACCCACAGTGAATACTGGGAAAATAGCGTGGAATGACACCACGAACGCGAACTGTATTCGCGACAACAAGACGGGATCGAGTTCCATAGAACCTCCGGTAACTTCTCACACAGAACCAAGAAGCTTATGCTCTTGGCGGCGGCTGCCTTTGGTATCTTTCGTGTTGTTATTACCAGCAGAAGATTGCATCCTACTATCTTATACAGCCGCGCGCCTCGGACAGATTGTCGCACTCTTGACATACATTAAGAGCCTGAGGTTGCGACTTACAAAAACTATAGCTTAGCGAGATAAATTAACAACTTACGAGCGTGTTACGAATGGGATTTTACCAAGAAAAAATACTGCCGCACCTGGTTGCCAAAGTGTGCGCCAGTAACGACCTGATGGCGTTGCGCCAGAGCCTGGTGCCCAGGGCCAAAGGTGTTGTGCTGGAAGTGGGAATGGGTTCGGGCATCAACCTGGCGCTTTATAAGCCCGGCGACGTTACACAAGTATACGGGCTGGAGCCGTCGGCGGGTATGCGTCACAAAGCCATCGAAAATGCCAACCGGTCACCAGTGCCCCTAGAGTGGCTGGATTTGCCGGGCGAGGAAATTCCGCTTGCAGACGCCAGCATAGACACAGTGGTGCTGACGTTTACTCTGTGCAGCATCGCCGGCTGGGAAAAAGCACTGATCCAGATGAAAAGAGTACTGCGAGCCGATGGCAAGCTGCTGTTTCTTGAGCACGGCGAATCACCGGATGCCAAGGTTCAGCGCTGGCAACACC
Organism: Marinobacter sp. M1C; assembly: GCF_023314135.1. Taxonomy (NCBI): domain Bacteria; kingdom Pseudomonadati; phylum Pseudomonadota; class Gammaproteobacteria; order Pseudomonadales; family Marinobacteraceae; genus Marinobacter; species Marinobacter sp. M1C. Next base: position 2,376,399 of record NZ_CP092289.1, on the reverse strand, counting down.
GAATAACGCCGGCCTGGAAGCGCATTGGCGGCGGCTGCCACCTGAACCGACCCATTGCCGACCTGATCCGCAGCGCAGACTTTGAAATCGTTGAGCTAGACACCTTCTATCTAGCAAATGCGCCGCGCATTGCCGGCTACATTTATCGGGGTGTTGCGGTGCACTCAAAACAGATCTTTTAAATTAGAAGCCAATCCGAATTGCGTTAGCGAACGTGGCCTTATACAATTCCTCGCTCAAAAACATCCCCTCGAAATGCTCCGATGGTGGAATAGGTAGACACAAGAGACTTAAAATCTCTCGACCTCACGGTCGTGCCGGTTCGATTCCGGCTCGGAGCACCATATTTTTCAATAGGTTACTGTATATTCCTGTTAGCAAAGCAAGTTCTTTTTCTTCATGTAGACAGTTGACTTCAAGCGCCTGGCATCGACCATCTACATGACTTGGTAATTTCTCTCGTCTTAAGTAGCTATTGGTTTTCATTGATTTTTAACTATACTCGGTCCAAGAACAAATTAACTTGAGCCTTTATGAACCAAGTAAAAACGACACAACGCCAAGCGGTTAGAGATGTCGCATTAGCGAGAATCTTCTCTCCGTCAATCTATAAAGAGCTGGCAGCCAAGGGAAGGTCGCCAGCCCTTTCTAGACTGGCTCGTCAGTGCACTTTATTTGATCAGGTTGGGTGCGGCAGTATCGGCGATTTGTTTGAATATGCCTTTTTAAGGCTGAAGCAGGGAAACAGATCCGAGTATGTATACAAGGCTGCTTTGGCGAAAAAGACGATTCTTGGTATTCACAATCTGAATACTGCAGCTCTACTTTCCGAGTATAGAGCAGGATCTTCAAAAGCTGATATCGTAGTAGTTAATGGTACTACGACGGTATATGAGGTTAAGTCTGAGCGGGATAAACTTTGTAGGTTATCGGGTCAAATTTCTGATTATTTACAAGTTTTCGGTAGAGTGAATGTTGTTCTTGCTGCAAAGCACATTGCAGACGCCGAGAACCTTTTACCTGAAATAGTTGGCATTCATTGTTTAACCAAGCGTAATCAAATTTCCGTAGTACGCGAAGGGCAAGATAACTCAAATAACATACTGTCATCTGCTCTCTTTAATTCGCTTTCACTGAGAGAAGCATCTGAAGTTTTAATTGAGCTTGGCATCAGAACTCCAAGTGTTCCCAATACCCAGCTATATACAGAACTGGCGAAAATTTTTGATAGTTTGCCTGGTAAAATTGTACATGAGGCATCTGTTAAGGTACTGAAAATCTCACGTTCACAAAGCTACTTGAAGGATTTTATTTCAGGGCTTCCCAGCTCTTTGAAGGTTAATGCGCTTACTACGCCCCTGAGAATAAAGGATAGGTCAAGGGTGCTGGAGACTTTAGGCCTGCCAATTGAAACTGCTAAAAAATGGATTTAAGCATGTATTTTCCTTTTTTCCGAGGCAAACAGTATGACCTGCTCACTATCAGAGAAACCACTGATGTGCTGGTGGGGTCTGGCTTTATTCCCATTATCGAACCTGTTAAAGAATCGCTCAGCAGTTTGAATAGGTGCTTGGCTTCATTAGATGAGGCAAAAGCCGAGTGCATTCTGATAGCGAACCCCCGGTACGGTGATCATGCCCATCAGCATGATAATTTGCAGGATTTTATTGCAGAAGATGTTAATGACTCCCCTTACATTACGATTGGGATTCTTTTGCTTGAGACCACCTCAATTGAAGAAGTTGCCCGCCTTTACAAGCTTTTCTCGGCAAAGAGGATTTCCTTTATACATAGCGGTTTTAAAAGACCAAAGGACCTCTCAGCGTGGTTGTCAGAAAATGAGTTGGATGCTCGGCAGATTTTCATCGAAAATAATTGCGGAAAGATCTATCGTCGAAATTTCAAAAAATATGATCGTGTACTGATTCGAGATGGCTTTAAAAAACGCACAAACAGCAAGCACCCCGAAGTGGAAGAGTTCTCAGACCTACACCTTACCTATACGGAAGAGGGAGTGGATGGTTTTGGCGATTTTCTTATAGTTGGGGATGACTATTCGGAGGGCGGTGGCCCAGCCTATGCGGTCGCCATACACTTAACGTATATTGATGAAGATGAAGACAGTATCATGTACGTCCATCATTTTAAGTCAATAAGGCAAGATTCGCCGACAGACCCTGCTGGAAAATTCTTAGAAGCTCTCAATAAGTTAATTGATGCAGTAAACGAGCCAAATACAAAAATCTGGAAGACTGATGCGGTTAAAGAGTTTATCCGCTTACATGAAAAAAAACATTTTCCTGGTCTAGGCACTGCAAAAAAACTCTCCATGAAACATCATCTTGAAACGATGGCAATCTTCGCAAAACGGGAGCAATAATGCGTTTCTGTTGTGGGAACTGCATAGGTGATCGGTATATCAAGCGTGAAGTAATACCCTCGATATCAGAAAACGAAGGTACTTGCTCATTTTGCAAGGCACATCATGTTCAGCTCGTTAAACCGGTCGCTCTGCGGGAGCGCTTTGAGTTGCTTCTCAGTATTTATTCACCAGATCCGGAGGGAAAGCTCCTTGTTGAGTGGCTTAAAGAGGACTGGGCAATTTTTGACCTACCTCAAATGGAAAAAGCACACGCTAAGGATTTACTTTCCGAAATATTGGATGATGGCGACATTGTTAGAAAACCATTCTCGCCTCTAAGGAGTTGCCATACCAATAGCCTAGAGGAGTGGGATGGTTTGAGAGAAGAGCTCAAACACAGAAATCGATTTTTTCCTGAAATGGGTTTGGATCTTGAGCGCCTCAGAGAGCTTTTCCCCCACTTAATATTCGATGAACTCACATCTGACAAGCTGTTTTACAGAGCTAGAATTCAGTCAGCTAGACCTTATGAGAAAAGCGAGATGGGTGCCCCTCCAGAGATTTCGTCCACTCATGGCCGCGCTAATCCCGCGGGCATACCTTATCTGTACCTTGCTTCAACAGTCCTAACTGCGATATCTGAGATTAGGCCACACACAGGGGAAAAAATTTCAGTAGGTGAGTTTCTTATCCCTGAGGGATTGAAGCTTGTAGATCTGAGAGAGCCCAAAAAGACAGTCTCGCCATTCATTCTTGACGACGAAAGTGATGTGGCGACCTTAAGAGGTGATGTAATGTTCCTTGAGCGTCTCGGTGAGGAGTTGACCCGCCCTGTACTCCCTAAGGCAGCGGCAATCGATTACATCCCTAGCCAATTTCTCTGTGAATTCGCTAAGAAATGTGGTTTTGACGGCGTTGTTTATCGCAGCTCTGTTAGTGATGGTATGAATATAGCTCTTTTCAACCCCATGATGACGTCGTGTCGACAGGTTTGCGAATACAACGTTTCGAAAGTTTCTGTGGAGGCGGAGCCTCAGTGAGCTCCAATTAGCTGTCCGAACAGTTATTGACAGAACTTCAAGGCGGTCGGCTTTTTCCGCCGCTTCGATAAACGTTTTTTACCCTGGTTTCATAGAATAAGTGCACCACCGGCCTCCCGTAAACGTCGCCAGCGTGGCTTCTCGGATACACTGCTGCGTGAGCGCATCGAACTGACCCTCAGCGACGAAGAGAAGGTCGGCGCCAGCAAGACCTTCTTCACCAAGGTTAAAGAAGAGCTTCAGTTCATCCCGGCCCAACTCAAAGTTCTGGAATACTGGCAGGAAAAAGCCGTGTTCGAGCAAGATGGTGAAGAGCGTATCCTGGCAGCCACCCGTCCGGTTCATCCGCTGGGCAAGTGCACGGCCACCACGTCTTTGCTGGCTTACATCATTACCTCAAAATACGCCGATGGCCTGCCTCTGTATCGTCTGGAGCACATGCTCAAACGCCTGGGCCATGAGATCAGCCGCACCAGCATGGCACACTGGGTTATCCGCCTGGATGACGTGTTCAAACCGCTCATCAATCTGATGCGCGAAGTGCAAAACAGCAGTGACTACCTGCAAGCCGATGAATCCCGAATGTACGTTCTGAAAGAAGACGGCAAAACGGCGCAGTCTGATAAGTGGATGTGGGTCACCCGCGGTGGCCCGCCAGGGCAACCGTCGGTTCTGTTTGAATACGACCCATCACGGGCGGGCAAAGTGCCGGTGCGTCTGCTCGACGACTTTAAGGGTATTCTGCAAGCCGACGGTTACTCTGGCTATGGCAAAGTGTGCCGAGACAACAACATCACTCGAATTGGTTGCTGGGACCACGCGAGACGTAAGTTCGTGGAAGCTATCAAAGGGTCCAAACCTCAAGGTAAAGGCAAACCCACAAAGGTCTCCAAGGCCGACGTGGCTCTAAGCCACATCAACAAACTCTACGCCATCGAGCGCCAGATCAAAGAGCTGAGTGACAATGAGCGTTACCGCATTCGTCAGGAGCTGAGCGTTCCCAGGCTGGAAGCCCTTAAGATCTGGCTGGAGGCTAATGCTGGCAAGGTCGCAAAAGGCACTATGACTCGCAAGGCCATGGATTATACGCTGAACCAATGGCCTACCCTGATCGGTTACTGCGAACGAGGCGACCTACAGATCAGCAACGTGCTGGCCGAAAACGCTATCCGTCCGTTCGCTCTAGGTCGAAATTATCCGTGGTTCTCGATTATGGAAGGTTGCGCCTAGAGACATGGACGATATGCCAGAATGGATGCTGTTTTGTTCGATAATAACCAAACAAAACAACATCTATCCTATATCTCCTTACGGTTTAATGTCCCTGTTAACCATGCATAATCACAAGCTCTGTAAGAACCGCAGGACGCTATCCGATGGCCGGTATCGTAATGGGGCGAGGGGAAGCGCTTGCAGGCTCTTTAACGCTCGTTCTTTCATCGCAAGATCAGCTTCGATGTACTGATGAGTGGTGGATAGATTTTCATGACCGAGCCACAGCGCAATGACGGTTATATCAACCCCAGCCTGCAACATATGCATGGCGATGGAATGCCGAATCAGGTGCGGAAATACCCGTCGCTTTGCTAGTTCAGGATATTGTCTGGCGGCGCATTTAACCGCTAGTTTCAATCGCTCGGTCAAGCCAATGCGTGTCAAATGGCCGCCGGATCTATTCGGAAAAAGCGGTTGCTCGAAGGAGCGTGGGGATTCTCGCAGCCAGCGTTTGAGCTGTGCGGCCGTATTTGGCCACAATGGCACCGCGCGCTCTTTGCGTCCCTTGCCGCGGATGTGAATGGAGGAAGCACTGGGGTCAAGAACCAGATCACCCACCAGCATCCCAGTCAGCTCGGATACACGGGCTCCGGTATTGTAGAGCGTGGCGAACATTACTCGATCACGTTGTCCCGTCCAGGTGTTTTGATCCGGTGCCGCGATAATGGCTTGCATATGCTCGCGTGAGAGGAATCCGACCAACGGGTGCTCGAAGCGCTTCATCGGGATTGCCAGCACTGATTGCGCAATGGCAAGAGCTGAAGGTTCTTGGTAAGCAACGTACGCCATGAAGGACCGGATCGCGGCGAAGCGTGCGTTACGGCTACGAACACAGTTATGGCGCTCCACCTCGAGGTACTGGAGAAAATCCAAAATAAGACCCGCGTTCAAATCATCAAGCACCAGGTCGCTGGGTTGTTTCCCTAGCCGCCGATGGGCGAATTCAAGTAGTAATCGGAAGCTGTCACGATAGGCCGCAACGGTACACGGGCTTGCCTGCTGTTGCTGCATCAGCCGCTGTACGAAAAACCGCTGTAATAGACATGGAAAACTTAACGGTGCTGGCGCGCTCATAATAGCTCTCCCTGGTAAAGTTCGGGACGCAAGGCCGCCTTGGCCAGCAACTCGGGTGTCGCCGTCAGGTACCAGTAGGTATCGGTGATCTTAGCGTGTCCGAGGTAGGTAGATAACGCTAGAATGTGGTGTTCGATATCGATGTTTTGCGCATACCAGCGCTCAAGGTTATGGCAGACAAACGAGTGCCGAAGGTCATGGATGCGTGGCGCAGGATGATCACCACGAGAACGCCACTTCAATTGTTGTCGTAATAACTTGAAGGCATATTCCACACTAGAGATCGACGCGGACCGGCCATAATCAAATACAAAGAACGCCTTGGTATTGGCGGCGAGAGGATGGTTATCGCGCAGACGTTCGTAATCTTGCAACGCGTTTGTCGTGGTGGAATGCAATGGCACCCAGCGTGACTTACCGAACTTGGCATTCCGGATATGCAGCAATCCGTGCTCGAGATCTACATCCGGGCGCTGTAACCCGGTAGCTTCAGAGATCCGCAAACCTGTTGAGGCGATAAGTCCGAAGATCGTGGCGCAACTGGCACCCCGTAAACCACCCGACGGGGGCAGAGAGGCGCAGGCTTCCAACAACGCGCAGATTTCGGCGTCCGTATAAATATGCGGTGTCAGCCGACGATGAGCACGCCCGAAGAGCCCACGGGGTGGAATCTCGGTCGCAGGATTAAACTGTAGGCAGTATCGAGCAAAGGGACGCAACACTTCGATACGCCGGGCGGCAGTGATCCGTTTGTGCTGGCGTGAAGCGCAGGCCCACTGCTCAGACAGCTTAATTGTCAGTGGACCCTGATGGCCGATGCGTTCGGAAAAGCGCGCGAAACGCTCTAGCTGCTCACCCTCAATCTTCAGTAAAAACCCTGCCTGCCGCCGGTAATTCAGGTATGCCTCTACCGTGGGGGCAAATGTTTCTGGCGTGTTCATGACTTCCTCCCAGGCCACGGCAGGGCCACCTGTGCTAGCGCCTGAATATCGACTTTGGCGTAGATTGTCGTGGTGTCGAGGCTGCGATGGCGCAACAGGTCGGCGATTTCTTTGAATCTGGCGCCGCTGTGCACCAGTCGACCGGCCAGTGTGTGCCGCAAGATGTGCGTGCCTCGAATGCGGTGTCCAAGACCGCAGCGTTGCGCTGCATTACGTATGGCATTGCGTATGATATCCGGATCGGCCGGGGCGTTGAGTGGTGGGCGATGTCGAACAAACAGCTCACGGCGAGTCGTTTGTGGCCGACCATCCTGCAAATATTGTGCGATCGCTCGGCCGGTTGCGTCTGGTAGCGGGAGGATATCGATGCGCCTACCTTTACCGTGGATATAAAGCGTTCCTGCTCGCCAATCCACATCGTCAAGCTGCAGGCGAGCCACTTCCGTTCGACGCAAGCCCAGATCGAGAAGGCAACGGGCTATCGCATAATCGCGCTTGCCCGTTGCATGGCGGCGATCAAAGGCATTGAGAAATTGCTCCACCTCCTTGGTGGAGAGTACCTGCGGTAATCCAGAAAGACGCCATTGTGCGACTTGAGGAAGGCTGGCAATCAACGCTGCCGTCTGCTCTCCTTGACTTGCTCTGAAGGCAAAGTAAGTTTTTAGCGACGAAGTGGCTGTACTAATCGACGCGGGTGCCCATGCTGCTGTGTAGTGGGCGAAGAAGCGGATCACATCCGCCGGCCCAAGTAAGCTCAGTTGCACTGGCCCAGCGCCAAAACTATCGATGAGAAAATCGCGCAGATGGCGTGCCCGGGCCAAACGGGTGGTCGGAGCCAGACCTCTCACATCGGCAAGATGCTGTTCGAAATCCTCTAGTTGCGCTGCGATAGGAGCAGGAACTACAGATATTTTTGGTCTGCATTGACCATTGCTTCTGAGCATCTTAAGTAAATGCCCGAGTGCGGCGCGGACTTCCTTACGCGCACGTCGGCACCGAGTTGCGCATCGACACACCAGCAGGTGTTCGTCAATGAAGCGTTTAACTAACGCTTCGCCCATGTCTGAGAGATGGACATCTTGTCCTCTGGACCAGTGAGCAAAATGCGCGACACTTCTGGAATATCCCTCGATGGTGCCAGAAGCATAACCGCGCTCGGCAAGGTATTTAACGTAAGGATCCTCACTGGAACCAAGTACTGTACCGGCGAACCACTCACTCGTTCTCTGTACATGCTTCGAATATGCAGAATCAAGCATGGCAACTCTCCTTCGTGATGGTAGAGAGCTACAAAGAAAGCACCGAGAATTATGTATGGCAAGTCAGCGCAGTGAGCCGTTTATAGCGCTGAAAAATAGCGACTTGGTGGGATTTGTCTTAGGCAACCTTCCATAATCGAGAACCACGGATAATTGCGATTATGGAAACGTGACCATAACCGAAAGGCTTGGCTGTTCGCAGATACTTCACGGGGCGCCCGTGCCAGTGCAACCTGCTATTCCCTGGTCGAGACCGCTAAGGCAAACCGTCTGGAGCCCTCGGCGTATATCCAATATGTGCTGGACCGCATTGCCGAAGCAGACACGCTGGAAAAGCTGGAAGCATTGCTGCCGTGGGGTGTAGATCTGGAGCGGACTTCAAAAAAAGTGCCGCAGATCGACTGAAGGCAAGTGGGTCGATTTATTGGCGCTTACTGTGTAGCACATCATTAGATTGCTTGGTTAGCGCTTCAGGCGTTGGCGTTACTGGCGTAATGGCCAGAATCGTGTAACGTAAAGGGCTGTCCGCTAACCGGACCACGATTCCAGGAGCGCATTTGTGTCTCAGTCTGAGCAGTTTGCCAGCGACAATTACAGTGGTATTTGCCCGCAGGCCTGGGCCGCCATGGCCGAGGCCAACCGGTCGGACGAGCCAGCCTATGGTGAGGACGTCTGGACCCAGCGGGCTTCTGATGGCCTGCGCGAGCTTTTCGATACCGACTGCGATGTCTTCTTCGTCTTCAACGGCACCGCCGCCAATTCGCTGGCGCTGGCCTCTATCGGCCAGTCGTTCCACAGTGTGATCTGCCATGAGATGGCGCACATCGAGACCGACGAGTGCGGTGGGCCGGAGTATGCGTCCAATGGTGCCAAGCTGTTGCTAGGGCATGGGCCCGACGGCAAGCTGACGCCAGCAAGCATCGAGCAGCTGGTGACCAAGCGCAGCGACATCCACTTTCCCAAACCCAAAGCCCTGAGCCTCACCCAGGCGACGGAGCTGGGTACCGTTTACACGCCCGAAGAACTGCGTGCCATCCGGGCAGTGGCCGACCGCCATAAGCTCAGTATTCATATGGATGGCGCCCGCTTTGCCAACGCGGTGGCGGCGCTGGACATACATCCTTCGGAGATTACTTGGAAGGTGGGCGTCGATGTGCTGTGTTTCTCCGGCACCAAGAACGGCCTGGCGCTGGGTGAAGCGGTTGTGTTCTTCAATCGGAAACTGGCGGAAGATTTCGAGTGGCGGTGCAAGCAAGCCGGACAGCTGGCGTCGAAAATGCGCTTTATCTCTGCGCCCTGGTGCGGTTTGCTGGAGGGCAATGTCTGGCTGGACAACGCCCGCCATGCCAATGCCTGTGCAAAAAGATTAGCCGATGGGCTCGCGGGGTTGCCGGGTATTGAGTTGCGCTACCCGCGCCAGGTGAACGGTGTGTTCGTGGAGTTGCCGGAATTGGTCCAGGCTGCGCTCCGTGCAAAGGGTTGGCGGTTCTATAATTTTATTGGTGGCTGCTCCCGTCTGGTGTGTTCCTGGTCCACCACCGAGGCCCAGGTGGACAAGTTCCTGGCGGACTTGCGCGCACTGGTGTTATAAATCCGCCCCGCTCCTCACCGGCAAGGGTGCTTTCACCCTTCCATGTGAAGCGCGGGACGCTCCTGTCCCGAAAGGCCTTAGACGGTGTTCATCACTCCGGCTTCCTGCCGTATCAGCCACCAGGCCGCCACGAGTCCCCAAACTGCGTTGAAGATCAGTACCAGTAACGGTGTCAGGGTGCCTAGGTCCTGACCCAGAACACCGACGCCCAATTTCATCGGGAACACTATCAGACATTGCACGATGGTGGGCCCAAGACTCAACAGCAACCCGCGCGCGAACATGTTCATGCTACCGAGGGGCAACAGGAACGCAAACCCCCAGATGCCGCCCCATATCATAAATGAATAGATCATAGACGGTGTGAGCGGGGGCGCGAGTGCAACACCCAACGCCGCGGAAATTCCCAGCATTCCGAACAGCCAGAGCGTGAGTACGGTGGCGAGGCCACCGAGGCATCCTGCGGCGAATAAGCCAGAGAGGCGTGTAGCCATTTCGTATTCCTTTTTCTATAGAGGCCAGCGGAGTTGGGTTGCACCCGGCGGATAAGTTCTAAACTTATAGACCCCGCCTGATGGCGTCAAGTGTCGTCTAAATGCTTGCCCAGCATCGCGTTATAGCTCCCGGTCGCCGCTTTGTACTCAGCCCTGGTTCGAGCTATCAGGTCGCAGACAATGCAGAGCTTCACCGTTCATCGACGGAGCAGGGAGCCAAGCTGTTCGTTGTCGACTAAACTCACATAACCAGGCCATCATTGATGACAAAATCTGCGCGTCACTGCGGCTTTGTCATCAATGATGGCGGACGTTATGTACGGCACTTTGAGGTCATCAAGCATCAGTTTCGGTAGAATGTTGGCGGTAAACGGGTGCAATTGCTTTGTAATCAGCCATCCAAATTCGTTAACGATCTGGCGGACGCCCAAGTGGGGCGCCGGTTGATTTTGGCGTTATGTTTTTATTCAACTAAAGGAGTTTATCAATAAATGGAAATTATTTACCCAATGTTTGCACTTGTAGTTCTTACATTTGTTATTGGATTTAGTACGGGAATATCTCGCTTAATTAGTGCGAAAAAAGGATTAGTGGATCGCAGGTATTTTAAGTTATTCGCTGGATATACTCCACCCGATAACATAGTTAAACTAGGTCGTAATTTTTCCAATTTACTTGAAGTTCCAATTTTGTTTTATGCGGTTGGTATTATCCTGCTAACTTTAGATATTAACAACCAACTAATGCTAGGTTTTGCTTGGGCTTTTGTTGCCTTTCGTATAATTCACTCAGTTATTCATGTTACATATAACAATCCAATTCATAGGTTTTTAGCATTTTTATTATCAAGTAGCATTGTACTAGTCATGTGGGTGCAGTTGGTGATAATTATCAGCTAAAAAAAATAACAATAAATTAAACAGGGACAAAATAAAGTTGGCTGTTTTCACTTCGTTCAACATTTCAGCCAACATTATTTTGCCCGTTAATTGGGCATTGAACTAAACCGCTTCGCGGTAGCGAATGGGCCTGGGAGTTTTCCCCCGAACACAAGGTAATCCTCCCATTTTAAGCAGCAGTTATTTATAGAAATTCTTTATAAGTGCGACGATTTCCAATGCGCCACTAATTCCAGTAAGCCGGGGAAGCGTGCATTGAGGTCTTCTGTCCTCAGCCGGCTGCGGCGCTCCAGCCCGTACTGTCGCTGGCGGATCAAGCCAGCTTCACGTAAAGCCTTGAAGTGATGGGTCAGCGAAGACTTAGGACGATCTAAACCGAACCACCCGCAGGGATGATCATAGGCCACCGATTCGAGCATGAGCTTGTGGACGATGGTCAACCGCAACGGATCTGCGAGTGCTCCCATGACCTTCTCAAGACGAAGTAAACTGATTGCCGGTTCAGGTAGCGGCTTCGGTAAGTCGGATGGCAACTCGGGGTCGCAAGCTGGGGTACGGGGAATATTCACAGGCGGATAATAGCACATGTACGAGTTTTGTCGAACTTGTGCTACTGTACGATAAAACTCGTATAAGGAAATGCCATGCCTACCCTCGACACGTCGCCTGCTACCGTCCTACCGCCTTCTGCCTGCAGCGATACCCAGCTATCACAACCATCGCCCTGGCGGATGTGGGCGGCTGCCTGGATGGTGACAGCCGTTTTTATGCTCTCGAATTCTCCCACCCCGCTGTATGTGCATTGGCAACAGCAGCTTGGTTTTTCTGCCGGGACTTTGACAGTGATTTTCGCCGCCTACATCGCCGGTTTGTTGGTTACTCTGCTGGTCGCAGGGCAACTTTCCGACCGGCTGGGCCGTAAACCTATACTCATTCCTGGCCTGCTTGCAGCCATCGTGGCGTGCGTTCTCTTCGCGACCGCCTCATCCATCGTCATGTTGGGTATTGCACGACTGCTAACTGGTATTGCCGTTGGCGTCATCGTCTCAGCTGGCATGGCGGCAGTCGTCGACACGGGCGGATCTGAGCGCAAGCGGCGTGCGACCCTGGCGGCATCAGTCGCCATGGTGTTCGGTGCAGGTCTTGGGCCGTTGCTGGGTGGAGCTATGGCACAGATTCTTCCGCAGCCCGTAATTCCCATCTTCTCCATTGAATTGATTATACTGGTCAGCGCCTTAATAGTTGCCACCACGCTTCCAGGCCATGAGGGATTTAGACGTGTCAGGGGGGGCAGTCATCCTCATACAAAACTTCACCTGCCTACGGTGCCAAAGCCAAACCGTCGCCACCTTATATTGGGCATCGTGGTTTTTGCCCCGGGTATTACGGCTACATCGTTCGTGCTTTCGCTTGGGCCATCAGTGTTAACAGAGTTGTTGGAAGTTCGTAGCCCGTTGATCGCCGGAGGTATGGCTTGCGCGATGTTCCTGGCTGCAACGGGTGTGCAATTCAGTGTTAGCCGTTTGCACATTCGCACGATCTTACTGCTAGGATCGATCTCGACAATTCTGGCGATGGTTAGCCTTACGATCGCTATTCACGCCTCGCTAGTAGTGCTGCTCATCGTGGCGGCGTTGCTGGCTGGAGCGGGACAAGGCCTAGGACAGCTCGGCGGGTTGATGCTGATTGCAATCCATGTGCCTGATAACCATCGGGCTGAAGCCAATTCAGTACTCAATATCGGCGGCTATGTCCCAGCAGGCTTGCTACCAGTTGCTACGGGATATTTTATCGATGCCGCTGGCCTTGAAACGGGCAGCACTGTATTTACCACTGCTCTCGCCATCGCCGCGACGCTGGGAGGTGTGTTTGTTTTTAAGAATCTTCAACGAGGGCAGCCTCCAACTCCAAGTGCAACACTCGGTTAATGAACCCCGGTCGGGGCGCTCTGGGTTCGCTCGAGCAGATCCATAAAGACTTCCAACGGCGCCCTGAAACCTTGACCGACAATAGACAGGCACACATGACCAACAAAACGGGCTGTCATTCGGCACTGCCTATCGCAGCCACCCCAGCCACAAGACGTCAAGATGGGCCTGGAGTCTCAACGTTGCTGGCCATGCCCGCGCTGTGAGGATGGTCTTGTACGCATGATTCGTCAGATCCCACGGTTCAAATGCGCAGCGGTGCCGACGGGCTAGAGATTCCGTTCGTCTTGATCCGGTGGGTGAAAACTGACAGTTCGTTGTGAACCGGGCTTCTCTGCGGTCGAAGGCTGGAAAAAGTAGTATCTGAGAGGTAGTCTGAGGAAAATCACAACAAGGAACCGCCTCGTGACGGATTTACTGAGACCAAAACCGGCCGGTATTGATTCGCATCTGGCACCAGACCTACCGTTCCGGCTCCTGCCCGAAAATTACTTTATCCTTATACGCAGCCCGATGGCTCTGTTCCTGGGGCTTAGTCCAACAGACATTCAAAAGTCATGCTGCGACGGCCATTAAATGCTTAGGTGTTAGGCAGCCGACAGGGAGCCGTTTCCATTAAGCTAAATGTGGTTTGTTACTTGATTCAAGAAGGCATCACTGAAGAAGATGCCTTAGATAAAAATAAAATATTCAAGCGAACTCCAATAGAAATCAAAGGAGCCGTCGCTTTAGGGCTGAAAATTATAAAATCGAACAAAAAATAAAAGCCAAAGACTAAAACCTTTTTACGCATTAACTGTTTTATTGGCATTCGCTGCTGCGATTTGGGCGATGTACAATGGAAAGCAGATCTGATAACCATATTAACGGGCGATGTTTCAGCTTTTCTAGCATGCCAATCATTTGAGGCAACCGTTGAGCCGAATGCACTTCAAATTGAAGAGCAAAATGCAGTAAATGAAATATAAAAAATTCTCAAACAGCGTAGAGTTGAGTAAATAAAACGCTAAAAAGTTTTTTAAGTACACTCTTTACGGTCGCCGGGCGCTCGTTTCTCGCGCCGTTTATTGCAGGCGTTAAATCAGTAATGATACCGGAACTGAACGGTAAGTAGAGCGTCATCCGTGACCTTGTAGACCATGTGATCTTCTTTATTGATTCGGCGAGACCAGTAGCCAGTCAGACTATGCTTTAGGGGCTCTGGTTTACCAATACCTTCGAACGGTTCGCGCTTGGTTTCCTTAATCAACTTGCTGATTCGGTTAAGCGCCTTTTTGTCGGTTTTTTGCCAGTACAGATAGTCTTCACAGACCTTATCCATGGTTTTTGCTAAATTGGTTCTTGCAGCTGTGTAGCTAATTGCATCCATAAGATAGCTCCTGTACGGAATACTGTTATTGTACGGGATACCGTACACATAAAGATTTAACAATCAGCTGCACAACGACCGATTTTACGCCGTTCCGCGGCTTCAGACCGGCGTGTGAGCCGGGCGTTATATTTCAACGAGTGAACTTTGGAGCTCGTAATAGGGAATAAAAATTACTCGTCATGGTCGTTAAGGCCATGGCTGTTTTTGTCGGTTCACGGTCTAGCTTTTAAGGAAGTGCGGATTCCACTGGACCAGGACGATACTTACACCGCTATTGCCCAGCACACTGATGCAGGGAAAGTCCCTGTGCTTAAGGACGGTGATCTGACCGTATGTGATTCGCTGCAATTTGCGAATACATTTCAGAGCAGTATCTGGATGGCGGTGGATGGCCGAGCTCTGTTCGTGCACGAGCAGACGCAAGATCCTGCAGTGCTGAAATGCACTCGGGCTTCCCGGAGATTCGAGGCCAATTGCCAATGAATTGCCGCGCGGTCGGGCGCAAAGTCCCTCTCAATGCAACTCTTGAACGGGAGGTGGCTCGGATAGATCAAATCTGGTCACAGTACCGAGAAACCTATTCGAGTGTTGGTCCGTGGTTGTTCGGTGAGTTCTCTATTGCGGATTGCATGTTCGCTCCGGTTGCGTCGCGATTTAAAACCTACGGGATCAATGTTTCGACTGCGTCTGCAGAATACATGCACTTCATTCTCGACCATGAACAAATGGGGGCGTGGATTAGGCAAGCTCACGCTGAGCCTGAAACCATAGACGTGGCCGAGGTAGGAATATAAAAATCACAGGCACGGCGACGGCGACGGCTACTGCATTGCGGCTTCGTTCCACAGCCGTGCGTGCAGATACATCGACAGTGCTCTGGTACACATCGCGGATATTCACCATGCATCATTGAGTAAGTCAGATAACAAGGCAATGCACGCGACAAGCGCGTGATTGCGGCGTTGAGGCTGTAGAAAAACCCCAAACCGAACGGTTTTTGGTAGTATTGAGAAAACAGACAGGGAGCCGTCGGAATGCCTCGTTTTAAGCACTACAACTACGATCAGGATACGATGGTGGTCATCAACTACCGAGAGCAGCTCCAGCCCGGCACCTTCGAGCACGCGGTTCACTACCTGATTGAGCACAAGCTGGACCTGACGGTTTTTCACCCGAAATATCGCAACGACGACACCGGCCGCCTGGCCTACGATCCGGTCATTCTGTTGAAGATCATTCTGTTTGCTTACTCCAAAGGCATCACCTCCAGCCGCGAGATCCAGTGGTGCTGCGAGACCAACATCATTTTTAAAGCTTTATCCTGCGATACCGTCCCGCACTTCACCACCTTGGCCAAGTTTGTCGGTCAGCACGCCGATGAGATTGAAGAACTGTTCGAACAAATACTGCTGGTGTGCCATGAACAGGGCCTTCTGGGTAACGAGCTGTTTGCTATCGACGGCTGCAGAATGTCGTCGGACGCCGCGAAGGAATGGTCTGGCACCTTTAAAGAGCTGGACGAAAAACGGGACAAGGTGAAACGGTTGATTCGCCACCATTTGCATGGGCATCACGAACGGGATGAGGCTGAAACAGAAGCGGAATTGGATCGAGATATTCGACGCGCGAAAACCGTGCTCTCTCTGGATGAGTCGATGAAGGAAGCTATTAAAGATTGATCTGCTAACGAAGAATGCTATGGGCCATATTTAAAATCGGGATGATTAAATGAAGTATACAAAGGACTGGACAAAGGTTTCTTACCCAACTGCAAAAATAGAAAGGATGGAGGCTTTCTTTTCCAGTCATGGATTTTCGCCTCACAGACACGATACATATGCCTTAGGAATTACCCTCAACGGTGTGCATAGTTTTAGCTACCAGAAGTCCATGCGACATAGTATGCCGGGAAATGCGGTCGTTATACATCCAGATGAGTTGCACGATGGAGAAGCGGGAACTGTAGAGGGTTTTCACTATAAAATCCTCTACATTCCGCCAGAGGTAATTCAGCAAGTACTCGGGGGTAAGCCGCTGCCTTTTATTCCGGGAGGCATTTCATCAGATCAACGAATCGTATCCGCCATCTCCAACATGCTCACCAATCTTGACTTTCAGTTAGATAGCCTGGAAGAGGATGATGGGATCTATGATATCGCGCAGGCTCTTAATGACGCATCCGGGAAAAAGGAGCAGCGCAAAAAATTAAATTACAAAGCCGCCGAGTCGGCCAGACAGTTCATACTCGACGCCACCAACGAAGCGGTCACCATGGATCGCCTTGAACAAGTCTCCGATACTGATCGATGGTGTCTCTCGAGGGATTTCCGTGCTTTGTTTGGAACAAGCCCCTATCGGTATCTGAGCATGCGGCGCCTTGATAAGGCCAAGAGCATGATTAGCACTGGGATGGCTTTGGTTGACGTCGCTGCAGCCTGTGGCTTCACAGATCAAAGTCACATGACGCACCATTTTTCGAAAGCTTACGGATTGCCTCCCGGCCGGTGGGCTGATCTCATACTTCGCAAGTAGACCCCAAATCTGCACGATCATACAAGACCCCTTTCCGTCCTTATAACTAGAATCTCTTTGGACTCTAAAAAGATCCCGAGTGTTTTTTTGCACGCTCCGGTTAAATTTTGGGATTCAGGACGAGGCCTTCTTGTCTTTGTAAAGAGGCAAAGGCTTCCTGCTTAAAAATACTTAAAGGGAAATACTATGAAATTTGACAGCAAAGTTAATCCAGTTGCAGGCACAGTTGGCGGTACCGTTGGCGGTACCGTTGGCGGCACAGTCGGTGGAACTGTGGGCGGCACACTAGGACAGAAAGGTGTTCAGTTAGCTACTCGTTTGACCAAGTAGTTTACCAGGCCACCCGAAAGGGTGGCCGTTGATACATCTAAAGGATGAGGGTTGCTTCGTGATAACTGCAGTAGAAACAAAAAAATTTACTTTATCTAAAGATATTATCCAGCAACGGGTTGGGGATAGGACAGCAACCTACCACAGACTCTTGGGAGGTCTTTTCTTCTTGGATGATGCCGGCCAAGAGGTTCTGCAATCCTTTAAAAGAAGTAAATCTGTGCCGGAATCTGTTTTGAAAGGGCAGGCCAGAAATCGAAAAGAAGAATTGGTTCAGCAATTGATTGCCAGGCGTATATTGCTAGAAAGCACGGCTTCAAAAGTACAGCACTCGACGCCTCAAATAGAGAAAAAAGTAAATATCATCCAGCTGATTTTGGCCAATGCCTGTAATTTTGGCTGCACTTACTGCTTTGAAGGCGTTCAGGGCAAAGAGATGTCGGTTGAGGATGAGGTCAATAAGGTCGAAGAGTCTAGAATCATTGCTAAGGACAGTATCAAAGTAAACATTGAAAACTCGATGTATGCTTCCAAAGAGCGGTTCGAACACCAGTACAGTCCCCAGAATCGCTCAATGAAGCCGGAAGACGGCGTTGCTTATGTTGAATCCGCATTAAGAGTTGCGAGATCGGAAGGTGTTCAAGAGATCATGGTTCAGTTTTTTGGGGGGGAACCCTTGTTGAACTGGCGCACGATAAAGGCGGTTCTGGAGAGGTTTGGTCGCGGTGATAAGGATGAAATGATCATCCACTACTCGACGGTGACCAATGGTTCTTTGATCACCGATGAGGTGTCCAAGACTTTCCGCGAGCACGAAGTGGCCGTGTGCGTCAGTGTGGACTCGCCGAACAGTCCTAACCGTCCGCTCAAAAACGGGGATGACAGCATGCCAGTTGTCATGAGAGGGCTAAGAAAACTGCAGCAATATAATAATAGGGTGGCCCTAAACGCGGCGCTGACGTCAGCAACATGGGACGACTTTGATGAAGGGATAGTAGATTTGGCAGTCGAGGTTGACGCCAAGGAGATTGGCGTCGTCGTTGATTTTGACCCCACTTTTTATTCCGAGTATGGCGCCGGGAACATCGTTGATCGACTATGGCGTGTTGTTCAGTACGGCCGCGAAAAAGGCGTGGTGTTGACTGGCTATTGGCATCAGATTTTCCAAGTCATGCTGGGCTTTGATGCGGTCAGCTACCGGGGATTCAAGAACTGCTCGGCTAAGGGCGCTCAGTTCAGTATCGAGCCTAATGGATCAGTCTTCTCCTGCAAGGCAGGATCAACTTTGCTGGGGGATATTCGCGATGAGACTAAAATTCTGAACGAAAAACCCTACTTGGAACACGCGAAGTTACGGCGGGAGAATCCGAATTTCTGCAATGGCTGTGAAATTGAGGGCTTTTGTGGCGGACTTTGCCTAGGTCCTCTTGAAAAGAAGTTCGACTCAATAAAAGCGGTAGAAGAATCGGCCTGCGATTTCTATCGAGGCATCACCAAAAAGCACATTGAAGCTATACAGCCTTACGAAGTTGCCACTTTTGATCTTGAACCTGCCAAATAAGGGATAAATATATGACAGCTTTAGCCGAACAAATCGCCCTTAAGAATAGCGCCAATAGTGACTATTTGGAGAATGGATACTGCGTAATCGATATGCCTGAGATCCCCCAAAGCCTATTGGGTTCATTCGACAGTATGCCGCGAGATATGCACAGTCTGGGTAGGCACAGAGAGCTTCGCTTGACTCAGTACATTGGATACTGGGAAGAAGGGGAGTGGGTTTTTGCACCCCTTCCAAAGAGAAATTATGTTCAATCTGCCGACTACATAAAGTTGGCCGAGGCCGGCGGCGTACCAAGGCACCGCGAACAAATTGTCGGGGATCTAACGGCCTTGGTTGCAGCGGTATTGAATCAGTTGCCCGTTGAGCTCAATGAAATGTTCCAGATCAACGTCAACCAGATCCGGGTAACCGCGAATGTTGAATACAAGGGCGTCACGGTACCAGAAGGACCGCACAGGGATGGCCACGAGTTCAGCGTTATCGCCGTAGCAAGGAGAAACAATGTTAAGGGCGGGGAAACCCATGTGATCGATCCAACAACCCGGGAAATCTTGTTCCGAACCATCTTGGATGAAAACCAGGCCATTCTGATCGATGACGAGCGTTTCATTCATTACGCCAGCAACATCGAGCCGGAGGAAGGTGATGTGGGTTACCGGGATATATGGGTGATTGAAATCAACCGCTGGCACAACCGAGCATACGGGCCCGCTCACGAACGAACATCTATGGCCTAACCGTATGCGCGATTCTACAAGCCTTGAAAGAACTTTAGACCGGGACCGAGGGAAGGCGTCGCCCATAAGACGGCCTTTCCTCAGGGTACTCCCATCCGCTATTGCCATTATCCCAGTGAGCATGCTTTTCGGAGTGCTGGCGCACCGAGCAGGCTGGAGCATTCTTGAAATTCTGGCCGCCGGACTTCTCGGCTTTACAGGTAGCGGCCAGTTTGCATTGCTACCGCTAGCAGAGGCCAATGCCAGCTTCCTAACAATGCTGATTATCTGCACATCCATTAACAGTCGGTACTTTCCAATTGCATTCACCACAACCGAAAGGCTGCCAAAGACATTTTTTGCCAGAACTTTTGTTTCACACATGCTCGGTGATGAAGCTTACGCAACGGAAAGAAACAGCGATACGGTTAAAGATACTCTCAGCATTCGATTGACTATCTTCGTATTTTGGGTGGTCTCCGGGGTGATAGGCGCGATGATTTCCAAGATCATTCCCAATGCTTGGCTCAGTACAGATATACACCTAGGATTTCCGGCCAGCGTTGTGCTTATTCACCTTTCTGTCTCACAAATAAAGATGCGGGTATCCGGTATTTATCTCATGCAGTTGGTGATGATGGCTACCTGCTTGTTATTGGCCGCTGCTTTCTACTCGTTGTTAGGGCCAACTTATTTCTGGATCCCAAGCGTAATCATTACGGCTGTCATTTTGGACAAATGGGAAAAACATGAATGAAGGCATAATCACTGCCATCGCGGCACTTCTTTTTACGAGCCTACTGGTCCGAATATTGCCGGTGGTCTACGACTTTCAGTTTCCCGCGGGGCTAGTAAAGTGGATGGAGACGATTCTACCCTCGGCTGTTTTTCTAAATTTTATCGTGTATATTTTTTTGCAGGAAATGCAGATCTCAATTGTCGCTACACTGGTTTCCCTAGGCATCACAGCCATTCTGGCCTATTTGAATCTCGGAGGGCTTTTTGTGGGCGTACTTGGCGGTTGCATGTCGTACTACCTATTGACTATATCGTGATTGCTACATCGCCTGAAATATTTTTCGTACTTCCGAATTTCCCTTTTTATCTAATCAATTTTTCAACGATATTTAGGGCAGGAAATTCAGCGCAACAAATAGGCGGCTTAGGTGCAGCTATTTGGACAACTGGGTTGAAAATCACCGTAACGATTGGCATCAGAAATCTCTGGCAAAGTATTATTTTCTATGCTGAATCAGAATAGTGGGTGGCCATCCTGCAATATCTAACATGCGCACGAATTTACTGACCTTACTTGCTAAGAAAGCAAGCCTCAGCTACTCTGAAAATGTAAAAAAAGGCAAACCCGTCGAAAGGCGGGGACGCAAAGTCACCGGTCTAACGGACTTAACAGTTCTATGACAGCGGGATCGCCGACATTTCATGTGGTTCTTCCGGGTATGGGTTCACCGTATCCACCATCTCTGTTGTGTTTTCGAATCCCCCGACTGGTATTAAATCAAGCGATTGCTAACGGTCATAATCCGGCGGCATGGCTTAACAGGGGAATTACAATGAACTCATCCATTTTTCAGAGCAAGATTTTCCGTCGTGCGGCGCTGGCTTCGATCGTCGCTCTAGGCGCTTTCGGGGCATCCAACAGCTTTGCCGCCGCAAAGTCAACCGCGTCGACCGCCACCGTAATCGCGCCAATCGGGATCACAAAAACGGCGGATCTGGTCTTCGGTAAATTTGCGCCTGACGCCGTCGTTGTTGGTACCGTGACCGTTGACACCAGTGGTGCCCGTACAGCGACCGGAGGGGCTATCCTGTCTACCATAGGTTCCACTCCAACCGCCGCCCAATTCGACGTCACGGGTGATAATAACGCGACCTATACCATTACCTGGTCCGGCGCTGCCTCGCTGTCTGATGGCGCTGGTACGCCTAACACCATGGTTTTGACCAAGATCAGTGACCTTACCGCGGGCGGCGCAGTAACGGGTGAAGTCACAGGCGGTACGCTGGGCACCGGTGGCACCCAGTCCATTTATCTGGGTGGAGTGCTGGACGTGGGTATAGCCCAGGCTGCGGGTACTTATACGGGCGACGTGACAGCGACTGTAGAGTACAACTGAGAGCTCGCCGAGCTCGACAAAAGCGAGTGCTAGTCTGATGAGGCCAAGGGTGGGGTATCAACGATTTTTCAGGTGCGCCGCCCTTGAATTGGCGCTGATGACGACAATCGCCGTTATCAGTGCCAGTGCATCCGCAGGCAGCGTCAAAACTTCGGTCAGTGCTGTTGTAATTGCTCCCGCCAATGTCAGTGATACGGTTTTGATACACGCCTCAAGCGCTCTTGCCAGCGACGTGACGGCCAACTTGACCATACGTCTTCCGGGGGCTGGCTTACCCGGCCCGGACAATAGACATCTCCACTCCGCCTCAGCCACATCATTGGCGGTCTTGAGTAATGACTGCCTTCAAACTATCAGGATCTTGGCCAGTTGTGTTAAGCGCATGCATAAGGATGGAATGCTCAACGGAGATCCGGTGAGCAACATCCTGTTAAATGCCGCCGTTGATACCCGGTTCGCCAGAAACGATGTCGGCGTTACCGTGACGTACAACTAGTATGCCCATTCCAAAAAGAAGCGCCGCAATGAAATCATGCTTGCCGAGAATACTGGCCTGCGTCGCCTTGGCGTCCATGGTGGCTCCCACCAGTTGGGCACTAGTAAACATTGCGATCGAGAATGTCCAGAATTTGTCCTTTGGCAGTTTTGTGGCCGGTAACGGGGGTTCCGTGACGGTCAGCGCCAATGGCAACCGCAGCGCCGGCGGCGGCGTCGTGCTGATACCGTCGAGCCTGGGTACCGCTGCACAATTTACGGTCAGTGGCGACCCTAACGCGACCTATACCATTCAACTGCCTGTTAATGACGTCGTCAGCTTGACGGGGCCGGGCAACGGTATGTTCGTCAACACCTTTACCAGTACCCCCTCAGGCGCGGGTGGGAACCTCGGAGCCGGAGGTTCACAGGCTCTGTCTGTCGGAGGAACGCTCAACGTGGGCAGCGACCAAGCCCCCGGCAGCTACTCCAGCACCTTCTCCGTGACAGTGAGCTACAATTAAACGGAAGTCGCCCGCCTCGGGGCCCGCCCGGATTAAGCTAATAAGGATCCCGAACGATGCCGCATGCCTTGAACCGAAAAAAGAGAACTATGAATTTCTTTCACCGAATCACCCTGTTCGTCCTCCTCCTTTTCTTACCCGTGAGCCATGCATTGGCTGATCTGATGTTATATCCGACCAGGATCGTCTTTGCAGGAAACCAGCGCGCGGCGCAACTCGAACTGATCAATAATGGCACCGAGAGCGCAACCTATCGCATTTCCCTGGTCAATCGCCGCATGAGCGAAACGGGCGCATTCTCCGAGATAGACGTTCCACTGCCTGGCGAACAGTTCGCAGAGGACCTGCTGAGGTACTCCCCCCGCCAAGTTACGCTTGCGCCCGGGGCCGGACAGGCCGTCCGGATTATGGTCCGCAAACCCGCTAATCTGGCAACCGGCGAGTACCGCTCGCATATGCTGTTCGCCAAGCAGCCGGATCCCAGGGGCAGAACCAGCGTCGAGAGCAGCGATGCCGCGGCCGATAACGAGATCGGCATCATGCTGACCGCCCTGGTCGGCGCGTCCATTCCAGTGATTGTGCGTCATGGCAACACCGATGCCAGTGTTGCACTGACGCATCTCGACCTGCGGCTGCCGGCTGACAAAGCACCGGTCCTGGCGTTTGTTATGGAGCGTAGTGGCAACCAGTCTGTCTATGGCGATCTAACCATCAGCTTTACTCCGCATAGCGGTAGCAAGCAGGTGATTGCCCGCGCCAACGGCGTTGCAGTCTATACACCCAACCCTTTACGCCGCGCGAGCATTACGCTGGGCCAGCTAAACGGCTCGCAACTCACCAACGGAGCCCTACGGGTCACCTATCGAGAACAGGCGGAGGACGGCGGCGCGCTGCTGGCCGAGGCGGTTCTGCAACTGCCCTGATGTGTGTTACCTGAAGTGGTCTTCGCGTTGACTCGCCCCGGGGCTCGCCTATGGGCGGTGGCAATGTTGATGCTCGCGTCGATTGTGCATCCCCAGCATCTCCTTGCCCAATACCAGAGTACAGAGCGGGAATTTCTTCTGCTTGAGGTCCGCCTGGATCAGTCGGTGCTTTCCGATGCCATCCCTGCCTATGGCCTGGGAGAGCATACGCTGCTGCCTCTGGGCGAGTTAGCCCGGCTGCTCACCCTCGCCATAAAGACTCAGCCCGGACAAGCAATCGCCAGCGGCTTTATTCTCACCGAGGACCGAGGGTTCAGTCTCAATCTGGACGAAGCCCGCGTTACCCGCGCCGGAGTGACGGAAAGCTTTGATCCAGCCCTTGTTTTAACGGAGCCGGATGATATTTACGTTGCCAAGTCTCTGCTTGAACGCTGGCTGCCGGTGGAACTTGAGATCAACCGCTCCAGCCTGTCTCTGCGCGTTCACGCCCTCGAAGCATTGCCATTACAGGCCCGACTCAAACGTGAGCGCCTAGGGGAACAGGCCGGTATGCGAGGGGGCTACGAAGACCCGGGTTATCCCCATTATGAGCAGCCTTACCGGTTGCTAAGCACGCCTTTTATCGACCAGACGTTCGCCACCGAACTACGGAGAAACGACGGTAATACCCAAACCGACGCGCGCTATACGGCCTTCCTTACCGGCGATTTTCTGGGCATGGAGTCGTCCCTGTATTTATCGAGTCGCAAACAGGACCCAACACCGGATGTGCGCGCCACGCTTGGTCGTCACGACCCCGGCGGGAACTTGCTCGGCCCGCTCCGAGCTCGGTCTTTCCAGCTCGGCAGTATCTCGGCGCCCAGTGTCGACAACGTTACTCGAGGCAGTAGCGGTGAAGGGGTAACGTTAAGCAATCGCCCGTTGACGCAACCTACCAGCTTTGATCGGCAGGTCTTTGAAGGCAACCTGCCGCCTGGCTGGGACGTGGAGCTTTATTACAACGATGCCCTTGTAGGCTTTCAACTAGCCGACTCTGAGGGCCGGTATCGGTTCGAAGATCAACCCCTGAGTTATGGGCGTAATGAATTCCAGTTGATCTTCAATGGGCCTCTGGGGCAGACCCGGGTGGAACAATATAGTTTCTCTCTGGCCCAATCCATGGTGCGCCCCGGCGAGTTCCAGTACAGCATTACCGAACATCGCGACGATGAAGGACAGCCCCGGTCCGTCGCTCAGTTCGACTTTGGCCTTTCCCGCTACCTTTCTGCATCAGCTGGATTCATCCGGGCGCCGGTAGATGATACCGAAAAGCAGTACACCAATCTGGGGCTGCGCACGTTCTGGCAATCCATGAGCATCAGCGGCGATTTTATCCAGTCCGAGGACGGTGGTTCGCTTGCCGAGCTCGGGATGCAAACCCGTGTCGGCGGCGTAGCGGTGGACGCGAGCCGCATACACTTGAGCGATTTCAACAGCGACGTATTTCCCGCCTATAGCGACCCTCTTCGCACTCGGGATGAGCTTAGGCTTAGCGGTTCCATTCCGGTGGGGGAGCGTTCAAGTTTACCGGTGACCATTGAGGCAAGGCGAGACGAGCGGGAATCCGGCGTTGCCAACACGGATGTCAGCGCACGGGTATCCGCGTATGCCTACGGTACCGCCCTTACTAACACGCTGAACTGGCGGGCATCCGGTGATACTGAACGTACATTGGGCACGCTGCGTATCAGTCGCCGGGTTCGCGACATGAGTTTACGCAGCCAACTGAATTACACTCTGGGCGCTGAGAGCGATATATCAACGCTGGCGTTCACGGCGGACAAACCTCTGGGTGAAGGCTACCGCATGACCTTGGGAGTAGCGCATACCTTTGCTTCACCGCAAACCCGCTATACTGCCGGTTTTACAAAGAGTCTGGGCCGTTATGGGCTGGGCGTTAATGCCAGCTATGTCGACACGGGAGAGATTGCGCTCGGCGTCCAGCTGTTTGTTGCCATGGGGCGAGACCCGCGACAGGCAGACTGGCTATTCGACGCTCGGCCGATGGCCAACAGCGGCGCCGCTTCGGTAAAGATGTTTCTGGATGACAACAATAACGGCGTCATGGATGACCATGAGCTGCCACTTTCCGGTGCCGGTTTCACGGTCAACGGCGGCCGGCACAGGGCGCGAACGAACGCCGCGGGCATCGCCCATATTGATCATCTTCCCGTTAAACAGTCCGTCGACATCGGGGTGGATATGGCAACGCTGGAGGACCCTCAGTGGTCGCCTCAGCTTGCCGGGCTCAACCTGGTGCCACGGCCCGGCACCGTGGCCGAGCTCGAATTTCCCGTGAGCCTGACTACGGAAATTGATGGCACCGTATACTTGCTGGAGAATGACGTCGAGCGCGGGATAGGCGACCTCGAGTTGGAACTGTTAAACGATCAGCATGAGGTAGTGGGTGAAACGACAAGCAGCTGGGACGGCTTTTACATAGTCCCTCAAGTGGTAGCGGGTGAATACTGGCTAAGGATCTCACCTCAGCAGTTAAGGCGTTTAGGGCTGACAGATACCGGCGGACACAAGCTTACCGTTTCGGGCGATGGCTCGTTTATCAGCGGAGTGGATTTTATAATAATGCCGGATGGCAGACAAAGCGATAGTCGTTCAGGTCCTTTGGATGCTGAGGAGTCAGAGCGGTACGATCAGACTTATTTCCGGACGGAATCTTGGGTACAAGATCAACCCTCTGACTATTTTACTATTCAATTGATAGCGGCCAGTTCGGAGGTAGCCATAAAGCAGTACATTGAGCGTCATAAAATAAAACACACGGCAGCTTATGTGCGTACTTCGCGTCGAGGTTTGCCTTGGTATTCCGTTATCTACGGCAGTTTTACGAGCTATCAGGAAGCTCGGGCCACACTAGAGCGACTGCCACCGACTTTGACAGAGGCAAAGCCTTGGGTACGACGTTTTGATGATGTTCAAGCCGCTTTACGCCAGTAATGTCGCATTCTTGGATTATGAAATCGTTCATGGTAGTTGCACACACCAGGGCAGTGCTTACTGCAAGCAACAGTCGCTGGTTTATCATCAATTCGTTTATTGGCGCCGGAAGCTGGTCCTGACTGAAGACTGTCTGAAGCAAAAGCAAACGGTCACCGGGTTTGCTCGGGTCGTTTCTGTTCCTGGCGCTGGCATCGGCGGAGCCGATGGCCTGACCGTTTCACTGCCCGGCGGTGTTTCCATCACCGGTTTGCACGCCGGCAACATCGAGTTGCTAGGCGCTGTTTTGAGACAGCTGTGATGCCCCACCGATCTTTACGCCTTCACCAATAAACATCGAAACAAGATCAAATGCCTGATGTGGGAAGACAACGGCTCCGCTTCGCGGCAGCGAATGGGCCTGGGAATTTCCCGCGAGATCAGGTGATTTGACGGACACTACGTCAGACCATGACCCAGGCCATGTGCCAACATGGCTTTTCCCCCGAAACCAGCACAGTTGTCTTTATGGAGTCTGTCAACGCCAGTTTAAAAGTGATCCACGTATCGGCGTTCGCCCGACCAGTTGAAGGTTGAATACTTACAAGTCTGTTTCAGCCATCTGGTTCAAGAGCGCTTGCTGTCACCGGCCAGTCGCCGTGTTTACCTCCACGGCATCCGGTTTCTGTATTTGCAGGTGCTGCGCTATAGCGGGCGTTGTCCCTGCGGCCGATTCCCCGGATCATTTCAAGTGGTAGAAGGGAAAGCCGTGCTTTCAATCCTTTTGGCCGTGTCAAACGTCATTCTGGGCTGGCAGTGGCACGGCCATGCAGATCGATGTTCAAAACGCTCCTACGGCGCAGGCTCTTAGAACGAGGCTGCGCGCACTCGTGCCTACGACTTCTCAACGCCGGCGCAGCAGTTTTTCCAAGCGTCGTATCATCGCCCGGACAACCTCGCGCCGGGCCTGGAGCTGATCCCGCCTCACTTGCTCAAGATCAATACCTCCCACCCCATCCCGGTACCTGAGCGGGATAGTTCCCTCAAGCGAGTCGTCGACACTCCT
The DNA here is from genome assembly GCF_023314135.1 of Marinobacter sp. M1C. Taxonomy (NCBI): domain Bacteria; kingdom Pseudomonadati; phylum Pseudomonadota; class Gammaproteobacteria; order Pseudomonadales; family Marinobacteraceae; genus Marinobacter; species Marinobacter sp. M1C. The sequence continues at coordinate 2,348,927 of NZ_CP092289.1, read as the reverse complement.
GTCTGCCACTTCACCGTCTTCCCGGCGAGTAAACGGGTCGCCACCCTGAAAATACCGTACCTCTTCTGAAATCATCATGCCTCTGATCTCCATAACATCGCCCCTGGAAACAGGAGCATTGGTTTTCTCATGGGTTCAGGTACATGCTACTGTTGTTTTAAAATGCAAACTATTCCATAAAAATGAGCACAGACTTTGCAAAAAAAAACAGGTAAGCCGGGCCGAAAGTCCTCTACCGTTACCCATAAAACACGGAGTCTTCTGGCATGGAATGACTTTGAGATCATCCTTGCAATCGGAAACGCAGGTTCTCTATCTGGCGCGTCACGCGCCCTGGGTGTAAGTCACGCGACTATTTTTCGGCGGTTGGGTGATATTGAACAGCGCTTGGGCGTTACGCTCTTTGAGAGGAGCCGTACCGGTTACCGGCCAACTCTTGCAGGGGAAGAACTCGCCGACACGGCCAGAATTATGGATGAGGCCGCCTTGGCAGCCGAACGTAAAGTCGCCGGTCGGGACCTGGAGCCCAGTGGAGAAATCTGGGCGACCACAACGGACTCCCTGTTGATGGGATTGCTGGCGCCTTTGTTCACGCAATTCCGGCATAAATATCCAAGCATCGTGCTGGATGTTGCCATCTCCAACGAGTTGTTCAACCTGACACGCAGGGAAGCGGACGTCGCCATTCGCCCGTCCAACCGTCCCCCTGAAAATCTGATCGGCCGACCGCTGACCACCATTGGCCAGGCCGTCTACGGACACCGAAGCTTTGGTCTGACACCGGGGGCTTCCGTCGAGACGCTTGGCAGCCAACCCTGGATTGGTGCGGGGCCAAGACTAAAGGATTCAGCATTGGATCAGTGGATGGACAATAACGAGCTGAAGGCAGCCTGTGTCTACCGTGTTGATACTCTGGTCAGCATACTCAGCGCTATTCGCTCTGGCATGGGGCTGGCCGTTCTGCCCTGTTATCTGGCGGACGAAAACCCGGACATTATCCAGCTTACAAATCCCATCCCTGAGCTGGAATATGGCTTGTGGTTTCTGATGCACCCGGACCTGCGAGGCGTAGCGAGGATTCATGCCTTGATGGACTTTCTGACAGAAGCTGTCCGGGCACAAAAACAGCGTCTGGCCGGGCCATTATTACGCTAGCCTGTTTCGTTGTTACGAAACCTGAACTGCCCCGGCCCCTAAACTTTCCTTGGCGAAATTGACAAATGCTCTGACCAACGGTGAAATATATCGTGATTGTGGGTATTGCAGATTTACCTGTCCTTGGTATTTTCCAACAACCGACCAATTCGCCAGAATCTGAATCATAACCCCTGTTTCAATTTTATCAGTTACTGAAAAGTCGGGAAATCGTACCCTCAGTGTAATGCAATCGGTGCAGTTCATTCTCTAGACGATGAGTCAACTCATCAAATGTAAGCACGGACATAGTTACTGACTCCTGCGTTAATGGGAGTCTCCATTCTCACCACAGCAGTCAGGTTTTATGCAAAGTCAATCGGACGAGAATACAGCTACCTGCTGCTCTCCAGTGCAATACTTTGCATAACGAGTAGATGTACATAAGGCGCCGTAATTTCGCCGTTGCTGGCGAACATCTATCTCCACTATTGTATGGATCTCTGGATCAACCCTTGGCGCAAGCGGCAGACCCCGGGCGATGTTATCGTCGTGAGGTACGCGGATGACGCGGTACTGGGCTTTCAGAGAAAAGACGATGCGGAGGCGTTCCTGAGTCAGCTGCACCAGAGGTTGGATCGCTTTGGACGCTTTGCCCGGAGGGACTGCGCGACTGCAGGGCTACCAAAGCCTGAGTCGTTCGATTTTCTGGGGTTTACGCACAGCTGCGCAGTCCTGCGTGATAGACGGACGTTCATGTTGCTGCGGCAAACATCTGTGAGCCGCATGCGACGAACGCTGCACAGCGTCAAGGACGGGTTATACCGAAACAGGCATCGGCCGGTTGGCGAGCAGAAACGCGGGTTGGCTGCGGTGATGCGGGGTCACCTGAACGACTTTGCCGTTCCAGGCAATGTCATCAGGGTGAGCCGCTTTTACACGGAACTTGGAAAGCTCTGGATGAAGGCGTTACGGCGCCGCAGCCAGCGCTACCGTCTCGTGTGGGCGCGCTTCGGTCAGTTCTTGCGAGACGCGCTGCCACAACCCAGAGTTGTGCATCCTTGGCCAAACAAACGATTTGACGGTATACACTCAAGATAGGAGCCGTATGCGTTAGTAGCGCACGTACGGCTCTGTGCAGGGGGTGTCGGGTGACCGGCATTCCTACTGCGACCCTTTCAGCGACTGTTTTGAAATCCGGAAGCGTTACGTAAGGTGCGTTCCATGATGGCCAGCCAAGGCGGTTCCCTCGCGGCCGGAATTATTGTCGCGGATAGCCGGATTTGGTTCAATCGCAGATTTGGTGTCGGCAGCAGTGGGCGCCAAACTCAAAGCCAAGGAATTAAAGGGCAGGATTCAGATCGTGATGAATGGGTGTATGGTGTAACCGCCGCTTATCGAAGAGATGAGGTTAGTTCGTAGGTGCTGTAATCAATACGAAACTTCGGCAGCGATGCCCGGGGTTTATATTTGCTACAAAGTGTCGAATGTTCTCTTTATCTCATATGCCCCAGTAGTTGGAGAGACTGTAAATGACCTTGAAACCAGAAACCGCTTTGTCGTTAGGGGCCCAGCTTGCCCAAGGCTCTCTGGACCCGGTGGAGCTGACCGAACGAACACTCATTCAAGCAGGTGAGCACGACAGCATCTTTATCTCACTGACGCCAGAAAGGGCTCGGGCGGAAGCCTTGGCGGCTAGGGAGCGCATCCGCTTAGGGCTGAATCGAAGCGTTCTGGACGGTGTTCCTCTGGCGTGGAAGGATCTATTTGATCTCGCTGGCTCTATAACCACAGCTGGCAGTCGAATCTTTTCCAGCATTCCCGCACAAAGGGACGCATTCGCAGTATACAACGCTGCGGCAGCTGGAATGGTTAGCGTTGGAAAAACCAACATGACCGAATTTGCCTACTCCAGCCTTGGGCTAAATCCGCATTACGGAACGCCATCCTGCATTACGGGGAAAGACGCTCCAAGAGTGCCCGGAGGGTCCAGTTCTGGCTCAGCTATCGCGGTCGCCAAAGGTATCGTCTCAGCAGCTATTGGCACAGACACTGCCGGATCATTGAGGGTGCCCGCCGCATTTAATGGGCTGGTTTCTTATAAGCCTTCGCAATCAAGGCACAACCGCATAGGTGTGGCTCCCCTTGCGCGCTCCCTGGATACTATGGGGGTTATTAGTCATTCACTGGCCGATTGCGTTGCGATTGACGACATTATGAGATGTGGACACATCCAGGACAGGCAGCCCATAAGGCCTGCAGCGAGCTTGTTTGTCATGGACACATCCCTTGCAGATGATCCTTTAATCGAGCCGGCCGTCTGGGAGAATTTGAAGAAGACTGCAGCGCGACTAAGGCAGGCCGGTTGCCGAGTCGAAGAGCGCCCCATCGAGGCGGTTAAAGAGACTTTAGAAACTATTAAGTCACTTGGATGGCTAGGAGCAATCGAAGCCTACGCAGAATTCCGAGAAATTCTGGAAGGCAGCAATGCCAGTGCCTTGGACTCACGCGTTCGCAAGCGCCTTCTGGATGCTCGGGATTTTCCCGCGGATCGGGCTGTTGTACTTTATGCGAAGCGCGCCGAGTTGATACGGAAACTTAGAATGGAGCTTCAGGGTGCGATTCTATTGAGCCCCACGGTCGCCCATTGCGCACCATTACTGGAACCAGTCGAAAAAGATGCTGACGTGTTTGCCAGAGTTAACCTTCAAACCTTGCGACTTCCAATGATTGGCAGCTTTCTTGATATGCCGGCAATCGTTTTTCCCAGCGGACTGGATCCGGAGGGCAACTTCACCAGTATTCAGATTAGTGCACCCTGCGGTGAAGATGAAAAATTACTGTGCACGGCGAACGGAAACAGCGTTGTCTTCATGGCGGAGAAACAACGATTTGAATAAAGAGGTCGGTAACCGGGGCACCGGACGTTACGTTTATCAGTGCGTCATATTTTCCCATGGTCTACAGCTTCTTTGAAAGCTGGCTGACTAACTGCTTTGCGGGTAACGGAAGTTTGTCGTAACTTTGTATGCCTATGACCAGCTTTCTGGCTGCCCAGGAATCCTCTAAAGGGATGCTTTTCAATCCGAGCTCTGAAAGTTCTGTGTGGATAGTCATCAACGGCAGGATGCCGATCCCCATCCCGTAGTGAACCATCCTGCAAATTGCATCAAAGCTTCTGACCTGGATCCGCATTCGAAGATCTTTCCCTGCGAGTGCTGTTTGCTCCTGGAGTAATATCTGTAACGAAGTGTCAGTTTGCAGACCCACAAAGTCCTGGTCGGCTGCCTCCTTGAAAGAGATAGAGCTGCGCTGGGCCAAGCTGTGATCATCAGGGACCACAAGTACGAGTCTGTCACTGCGGTAGGGCATTATCTCCAAACCATCGGGGTCGACGTGACTGGCGAAGATTCCGATGTCGGTGAGGCCATTTCTGACTGCATCGATAACCTCGGTGCTGATCCGCTCTTGCAGGTCAATCTTTATTTGCGGGTAAATTTTTGCGAAGACGCTGAGGTCTTGGGGCAAGAAGGCGATGACTGCCGATGTATTTGCGTGAATCCTGACGTGACCTTTTATGCCTTCGCCGTATTCACTTAAGTCCGCGTGTAATCGTTTGATGGCGTCGAGAATATTAAATGCATGGTGAAGGAGTGCGTGACCTGCTGGGGTGAGTTCGACGCCACGGGATCTGCGGTAAAGTAACTTGCTCCCGATTCTGGCCTCCAAGTCACTGATACGCTTACTAACGGCAGCCAGCGCAATGTGTTCTCGTTCGGCGACGGCGGATAGCTTCCCCTCTTCGTGAATTGCGATAAAGAGCTTTAGCGTAACAAGGTCGATTTGATTCATGTTCATCTCGGGGTTCAGGTGTGAAATTCTACTTTATCAGTGATTTCGCAATCCGCGAACCCAAGATTGCCGTTTCCCTAATTGTCCGATCACCACTTCTTGCCTAGTCTGATTAGAAATAAGATCAAGGGAGTCGAAAATGACCGATGAAAAGCAACGAGTGTTGCCCCTGTCCGGAATCAAGGTTTTGGAAATGGGCCAATTAATCGCCGGGCCATTCGCGACTAAGTTGCTCGGAGAATTTGGCGCCGACGTAATCAAGGTCGAACCTCCCAATACCGGCGATCCGCTTCGAAAATGGCGCATTGTTCAGGACGGAACTTCTCTATGGTGGCATGTTCAATCGCGCAATAAGCGCTCCATTACTTTGGATCTCAAAAGTGAGGCTGGGCAGAGTGTTGCGCGGCAGTTGGCAGCCGAAGCCGACATCGTGGTAGAAAACTTCAGTCCGGGAACGATGGAAAAGTGGGGGCTCGGTTACGAAGAGCTTTCTCGCAATAACTCCGGCCTTATCATGGTTCGAGTTTCAGGGTATGGGCAGACTGGCCCCTACCGGGACAAGCCCGGGTTCGGCGTGATCGGTGAGGCGATGGGAGGTCTACGCTATCTGACGGGCAATCCTGAGGAGCGATCGGTGCGAGTGGGCGTCAGTATTGGCGATTCATTGTCTGCGCTGTATGCCATTATCGGCTCTTTGCTGGCTCTTCAGGAGCGTAGTCGGAGTGGCTTGGGCCAGGTGATCGATGTCGCCCTTTACGAATCCGTGTTTGCGATGATGGAAAGCCTGGTTCCCGAATTTGATGCGACAGGCCATGTGCGGCAGCCTAGTGGCAGTGCGCTGCCCGGTATCACTCCATCCAACGCGTATAAGTGCCTGGACGGCAACTACGTGCTGATTGCGGGCAATGGTGATGCCATCTTCAAGCGACTTATGAATTTGATTGGACGAGTCGATATGGCTGAGAATCCGGCCCTTGAGCATAACGACGGTCGTTCGAAGCACTCCAAAGAAATAGACGAGGCAATCGGCGCCTGGACGGGTGCCAGAGTTCGAAAGGATGTGCTCGGAAAACTCGATGCCGAAAGAGTGCCTGCCGGTTACCCCTACACGGCAGAAGACATTTTGAAAGACCCACACTACCTGGCGCGCGGAATGATTGAAACGATCGCGTTGCCTGGCGGTAGCACGCTGAAAGTACCAGGCGTTTTGCCAAGGCTTAGCGCGACACCTGGCAAGGTTGGTGGAGGGGGGCCGTCGCTTGGCGAGCACACCGCCGAAGTTCTTTCAGAATTAGCCATTGATGACGCTGTTCGGTCACAAATCCTTGGGTCATAAAAGCGATAGTGCGAGGTAAAAATGAGTAGGGTCGAAATTAATGAGGTTGCTCCGCGGGATGGGCTTCAAATCGAAAGCGTGTTTGTCAGCACCGAAGACAAAGTTCGATTGATTAATGCTCTTTCTGTAACAGGGGTCAAGCGAATAGAGGCTAGCTCGTTCACCTCGCCGAAGGCGATTCCTAATTTGCGTGATGCGTCAGAAGTGATCAGCATGATAGACCGCCACGCGGGTGTGCTTATAACAGCCCTTGTGCCCAACGAGAAGGGCTGTGAGCGGGCGCTGCTATGCGGTGTCGACGAGATCAATATGGTGATGTCGGCGAGCCTGTCCCATAGCAAGGTCAATTTAAGGATGACGCCAGAGCAGTCACTCGAGCAGTTGCAGCGCATCGTCAGAATGATCAAGGGTACGGGGGTTTTTTGCAACGCCTCAATATCGACGGTTTTTGGTTGCCCATTTGAAGGATTCTTGCCGGAGAATCAGGTTCTATCCATTATTGAGCGCCTCCTGGATGTCGGCGTGGACGGTATCACGCTTTGCGACACAACCGGTATGGCGAACCCGGCGCAGGTGAAGCATCTGTGTCAGACCATACTTGGCAAATGGCCAGAAGTACCTTTTACCTTGCACTTTCATAATACACGAGGCATGGGGCTAGCGAATGCACTGGCAGCGTGGGAGGCCGGAATTGTTCGTTTCGACGGTGCGTTGGGGGGGGTTGGTGGTTGCCCCTATGCACCGGGAGCGACAGGCAATGTCTGCACAGAGGATTTAGTGCATATGTTCGAGCAAATGGGGGTAAACACCGGAGTCGACCTGGACGCCCTTTTGATGGTGTCAAAGACGCTTCCCGTCATCCTGGAGCATGATGTACCGGGGCAAGTTGTCAAGGCGGGTAAAGCGGACAGGCGTTATGCCATGCCGGATCGATGATCTTTATCCGACAGCACTGTGAAGTAGCGATCCGCTTAACTCATTTAAAGCTTAACTAGAGGTCGGTTCATGAAAACAATCTTGATAAACGGCATTTGGCAGGAATCAGCAGACCAGAGCCGAATCGAAGTCCTGGCGCCTGCTACAGGGCAAAAGTTCACCGAGCTAAGCCGGGGTAAGCAGGAAGATATTGATCTGGCTGTCCGCTCTGCGAGACATGCGTTCGAAAACGACTGGGGAAAATATTCGGCGACCGAGCGTGGTCGCCTTCTGATAAAAATCGGCACAAAGATCATGGAGAATGCTGAGGAGATTGCCAGGGTTGAATCCCAGGATACTGGCAAGCCTTTACATCTGGCTCGGAATGATATCGCAGCGCTGGCGCGCTACTTTGAATTTTACGGTGGCGCTTCAGATAAGCATCATGGCGAGACCATTCCGTACCTGAATGACTACAGCGTTACCGTCGTTCGTGAACCGCTAGGCGTGACTGGGCACATTATCCCATGGAACTACCCTTCGCAGTTATTTGGCAGAACGGCTTGCTCGGCTTTGGCTGCAGGAAATGCCGTTGTCGTCAAACCTTCTGAAGAGGCCTGTCAATCGGTCCTGTTGATTTCCAGGATTGCCAGTGAGGCGGGGCTTCCGAACGGGGCGCTGAATATCGTTACTGGATACGGGGACGAGGCTGGCCATGCGTTGGCCAGTCATCCGGATATTAACCTTCTTACATTCACCGGCTCACCCTGTGTGGGAACGTTGGTGCAGCAAGCAGCTGCGAAAAATCACGTGCGTTGTGTTCTGGAACTGGGTGGCAAGTCGCCGCAGGTCGTTTTTGACGACGCTAATTTGGAAAAAGCGGTGCCTGCGGTTATTTCGGGCTTCATCCAGAATACCGGGCAAACCTGCTCAGCTGGAACACGGCTGCTGGTTCAGGAAAGTATTTACTCGGAAGTGGTTGAAATGGTCGCGGCCGGTGTCAAGAAAATAAGGACCGGCATGCCCGACCGTGACGTTGAGTGCGGACCTATCATCACCAAGGCCCAATTTAAGCGCGTTCAAGACTTCATCGAAAGGATTAAGGCTACCGGTATTAAACTGATTGCCCAAGGAGAGTTGGATACAGTCGAGAAGGGCGGTTTTTTCGTCCCCCCAATGGTTTTTGGCCCAGTGCCGAGTGACCATGAACTGGCCAGGGAGGAGGTCTTTGGGCCGGTTCTGGCGGTGATTCCCTTCAAGGATGAGGCGCATGCGGTGGCGCTTGCAAATGATACCGACTACGGCCTGGTTGCTGGCGTCTGGACCGAAAATGGATCGCGTCAACATCGGATGGCCCGCGCTATTGCAGCCGGACAGGTCTTTATCAATTGCTACGGCGCGGGCGGTGGCGTAGAGCTGCCTTTTGGCGGGGTCAAGAAGAGTGGCTATGGTCGGGAAAAAGGCTTATTGGCGCTGGACGAGTTCACCACGACCAAAACAATAGTCAATCATTATCAATAAGCTTCAGGCACTAAACGTCAGAAGTGATCTCTGGCGTACAACAATAATGGTTAGGGTTAATAGAGGACTTGCTGTTTCGAATCTCCCAGTAACCCGCTTTTCGGTGTTCGATTATGACAAAAAATAAAACAAGAACAGATTTTGACTATATTGTCGTCGGAAGTGGCGCTGCAGGTGCAATCGTTGCCAGTAGGCTTAGTGAAAATTCAGATAATAATGTTTGTTTGCTTGAGGCAGGACAAAGTGACCGCCATCCTTTTATCCATATCCCGGCAGGCTTTATTAAAACAATTTTCAACCCTAAACTCGCGTGGCAGTTTCATACCGAAGGTGACGAAAAAACGAACGACAGGAGCATCCCCATACCCCAAGGGAAAACGCTTGGTGGGTCCACTGCAATCAACGGCCTTGTGTTCAATCGCGGTCAGCAGGAGGATTACGACAGGTGGGCTGATCTAGGCAATACAGACTGGGATTACGAAAGTGTACTGCCTTATTTCAAGCGCATTGAAAAATGCGAGTTTTCCGTTGATCAACGTTACCGAAGTCAGGATGGTGTTGTTCCAATTAGCCGCGTGAGCTGGAAAAACCCGGTCTGCGAAGCTTTTCTGAAGAGCGCGCAGGAGCGTGGGATTCCGCTGAATGAAGATTATAACGGCGCCTCCCAAGCGGGTGTGGGATATTTCCAGCGAACCATTTCCAATGGCTTCAGGGTGAGTACAGCCAGTACTTATTTGAAGCGCGCCAGGTCTCGACCAAACCTCCATATACAGACTCGGTCCCAAGCGACAAGGATCATACTGGATGGAAAGAAGGCTGTAGGCGTCGAGTTTTATAATGCCCGCAAAAAAAAGTATGAGTCTCTATTCGCCAAAAAAGAAGTGATCATCAGTGCGGGTGCGATTAATACACCGAAGCTACTGCAGCTGTCTGGCATCGGTGACCCTGACCTTTTGAAATCCCTGGATATAGCCACACAACACCCGCTGCCAGGCGTGGGTAAGAACTTGATGGACCACTATTCAGTAAGAGTTGCTTACGGTGTTAAAAATAGCTCAACAATTAATGAAGAAGCTCGGGGCTGGCGCTTGGGACGGCAGATTGTCCGTTGGTTGCTGAAACGGCCAAGCGTCCTCAGTTTGAGTCCGTCTCTCGTGCACATTTTCTGGAAATCGGATGACACTCTAGATTCTCCTGATCTACAAGGAGTCTTCACTCCGGCGAGCTACAAAAAAGGTTATGTCGGCGTCCTCGACGACTATCCGGGTATGACCTGTGGATTCTGGCAACACAAACCGCAAAGCCGCGGGGTCGTGAAAATTCGTTCGAAGGATCCTATGGTTGCCCCGATCGTTCAGCCCAATTACTTATCGCACCCGGACGATCTCGAAGTCCTGATAAAAGGTATCAAGTTGGCTCGCTCTATAGTGGCAGCCTCGGGATTGGATCACTATCGCCAGGAAGAAACGTTTCCCGGTGCCAGCGTGCGAAGCGATGAAGAGCTCAGGGATTTTGCTCGAGAGTACGGAGTGTCTTCCTACCACCTGAATGGCACCGCCAAAATGGGCCCGGCAACGGATCCGGATGCCGTTGTAGATCATCAGCTCAAAGTACATGGAATAAGGGGGCTACGCATTGTCGATTCGTCGATTATGCCCGAGATTACTTCTTCCAATATTTGTGCTCCCTCGATGATGATAGGTGAGAAAGGTGCTGACATGATAATGAACGGCCAGTAAGCCGAACGAAGCTGTAAAACGTTGCCGAACAAAAATTTTGTGATCACATATATATAATTTGATAAGGAGTGAGGGTGAGTCTAATGTAAAGGTAATGACGTGCCCGTGAGGTGTATGTCAGTTCAGAAAAGGCACAAAAACAACAAGTAACTTACTGAAGAGAATCCAAAATGAAGAAGTTATTCACTACTGCTGCACTTGCTTTGGCTGTCGCTTCACCTGTGATGGCTGCAACTGTCGATGTTGCCAGCACATTCCCCAAGGACATGCTGTACTTAGGTGATTCCTTAAAAGAATTTGCAAAGTCTGTCGAGGCCATAACCGACGGTGAGATCACCTTCAAAATTCATGGTGCTGGAGAGTTAGTCCCGGCTCTCGAAGTGTTCTCTGCAGTTAGTCAGGGGGCGGTAGACGCGGGCTTTGACTGGAGTGGCTACTGGGGTGGAAGAGTTCCGATTTCAAACCTTGCCGGGGCTATGCCCTTCGGACCCGATCCCGTCGTGCTTGCTGACTGGGTGTGGGAAGGCGGCGGCCGTGAAATCATTCAGAGTGAATACGACAAGCACAATATTAAGTTCCTACCATGCGTCATTGTGCCTTCGGAGCCGGCTGGTTGGTTTCGTAAAGAAATCAACTCTCCTGAAGACTTCAAGGGGCTGAAATTCCGCATCGGTGGTCTTGGTGGTCGTGTTGTAGCCAAGCTCGGTGCCAGCCCTCAGCTGATTCCTGGCGGAGAAGTATATGTAGCACTCGATCGTGGGCGTATAGATGCCGCCGAGTTCTCGCTGCCCGCTATTGATAAAACCCTTCAATTAAACAAAACAGCCCCTTATTACTACTTCCCCGGCTGGCACCAGCCCTCCAGTATCAACTCGGTCTTGATCAACATGAATCGTTGGAACAAGTTCTCTGAAACCGAGCAGGGCCAACTGATGGAGGCCTGTCGGTCGACCGCATTCTGGTCGCTTACCAATGGCGTTCAGGAACAGGCAGAGACCCTTGAGCAGTTGGAGGCCGAGGGCACTGAGATTCGTCGTTTCCCGGATAGCGTAATTGATGCGCTGCGGAAGGCGACTGAGGAAGTGATTGCCGAGGAGTCCAAGAAAGACAAGGCGTTTCGCGAAGCGAATGAGTCACTCCAGGTTCACGTTGAGCGTGCTCGTCGCTGGAATGAACTGCAGGCTAGATAAGAGGGAATCCTAATGGCTAAGAATCCTTTCGCCACTCGGGCAATATCTGCTGGCGACATGTGTCAAAGTGTCTTCGCGGTTCTGGGACGCTACTCTGCAGGGCTGGTATTGGTCATCATTGCGGTGGTTCTGCTCTCTGTCGTCGGTTCCTCCTTTGGATGGAGTGACCTCGGGTCTTGGGAGACCAGTCTGCCGTTGTTCGGGAATCACCTGAACATGGTGAGCATTGCAGAGTTGCAGTGGCATCTGTTTGCCTTGCTCGTGATGGTGTCTGGATCTTATGTCCTTCAACAAGATCGGCACATACGCGTGGATTTATTGTCCGCGCGTATGTCGCCGAAAGGTCGTGTCACAGTGGATCTGGTGGGCGACCTTCTATTCTTGCTGCCGTTTTTCGGGTGTCTGGCTTGGTTTTCTTTTGGTTATGTTGAGAATTCATTCTTGATGGGTGAGCAGTCCAATAGCGGTGGCCTGATAGACCGTTACCTGGTGAAAGCCACCATGCCTCTGGGTGCCTTTTTGCTACTCGGGTGTGGGTTGGGACGAATTTTAAAAAACGTAGGCATTCTATTTCAGACGGATGAATGCGCTAGCAACAAAGCGAGGATGCCGTCGTGATTTATCTTCTACCCTCTCTGATGCTTTTAATGTTGATGATGGGAATACTCTCCGGGTATCCGGTCGCCCTTCTGCTGGGTGGCCTGGCTATTGTCTTCACGTTCGTCGGAGACCTTCCCCTCGCAGGCTTTGGTCTGATTGTTAGTCGAATTTATGGGGGCGTGTTGTCCAACTGGATTCTGGCGGCGATTCCCTTATTTGTTTTCATGGGAATCATGCTGGACAAGTCTGATATTGCCAAGAAAATCCTCCAGGAACTGGAGGCGTTGTTCGCCGGAAAGTCGGGCGGACTGGCATTGTCTGTCATTGTGATTGGAATCGTAATGGCGGCGAGCACCGGTATTGTTGGCGCTTCAGTTGTGCTGATGGGGACGTTGGCGTTGCCGGTAATGCTCAAGCAGGGCTATGACAAGTCTTTGGCGATGGGGACGATTCTTGGATCCGGCACCCTCGGTATTCTGATACCTCCGAGTATTATGCTGGTTGTATTTGGTGACATATTGCAGGTTTCCATTGGTGGATTGTTTGCCGCAGCGCTGATTCCCGGCGCGATGCTCGGGCTCTTGTATGCTCTGTATGTGATCATAACGGCGATTGTTTCACCGGAAAAAGCGCCTGCCAGACGAGGCGAAGAGACCGCTGGCTTAGTGCCATTGCTCCTGAGGCTTGCCACGAACCTTGTTATTCCCGCTTTGTTGATCACCAGTGTGTTGGGGTCGATCATCACCGGAGTTGCAACACCGACCGAAGGAGCTGCGATCGGCGCTGCCGGGGCTCTATTGCTCACCCTGCTGTCGGGAAAGCTGTCATGGTCGGTACTCAGCGGTGCGTGCAAGGAGACGACTCTGACGACGGGTATGATCCTCTTCCTCTCAATAGGCGCGACTGCCTACGGCGTAGTGTTTAGCCGCTTGGGGGGTAGCGATATGATCTATGCGTTGGTGGGCCTACTGGGGGGTGAGCCCTATGTGATTCTCATGGGAGCCATGCTGTTGATCTTCGTGCTTGGGTTCTTTCTCGAGTGGATCGAGATCAGTTTCCTAGTGCTGCCATTGTTAGCGCCAGTTATTGGACAGCTTGACTTCGCGCCGGCAATAGACTCCAGCCATGATGTACTCATCTGGTTCGCAGTGTTAGTTGCAGTCAACCTGCAGACGTCATTCTTGACGCCTCCCTTCGGTTACGCGTTGTTCTATTTGAAAGGTATTGCTCCGAAAGGAATTTCTACTGTTGATATATACCGCAGCGTGAAGCCGTTCGTTCTCATTCAGCTGGCCGGTCTCGTTCTGATCATTTTGTTTCCTGCTATTGCGCTTTGGCTCCCGGGCATACTTTGACTCCAGGTGGAAAGCCGTCAAGTAATTTAAAAGAGGTTGGATGTGAAACTATTTAACATGAGCGGGCGAGTTGCATTAATAACCGGAGCAGGGCGAGGAATCGGTGCGGCAATTGCGGAAGGCTTGGTGGATGCAGGCGCGAGCGTGGTGCTGGCCGACCTTAAAGTCGAGCACTGCGAAGAGGTTGCTGAGCAATTGCGCGCCAAGGGAGGCGCGGTCAGCGTGGTCGCCGTGGATGTCAGGCATCGAGATGCATGCAACGCCGCAGTGGAATCGGCAGTCAGCGCGTTCGGCAGGCTGGACGTTCTGATTAACTGCGCAGGCATAAATACTCGCAAAAAACTCGAGGATTATTCGGAAGAGCTCTGGGACGACATATTGGACACCAACCTGAAAGGGACGTTTCTCATGTGTCAGGCGGCCTTTCTCGCCCTGAAGGCCGCTGGCGGCGGCAAGATCATCAATGTTGGTTCTATTTTGTCATTGGTCGCTAATGAGGTGACCGGGCCATATGCTGCGAGCAAAGGCGGAATCCTGCAGATCACAAGGGCATTAGCGTGCTCTTGGGCGGAGCACAACATCACAGCGAATGTCATTCTGCCAGGGTGGATCGATACCCCGCTGTCTCGCCAGGCGCGCATTGATATACCAGGCCACGCTGAACGCGTTGTGGCTACTACGCCGCTCCGGCGCTGGGGAGAACCCGCAGATTTGGCCGGTGCTGCGCTGTTCTTTGCCAGCTCGGCGTCCGATTTCGTTACTGGGGCGAGTCTCGTGGTTGACGGTGGGGTTACGGCACACGTGTAGCAACTAGGGGAAGCTGTGGTCTGGTGGTTCGGCTCGTAATAGTGAATGTATGCCGCAGCGACAGACTGACTTCAGATACGTGCGACCTGCGGGGATGGTTACGCCAGGCGCGATGGAGAAGATGATGAAAATCAAGAATATTAGCATTGATACGCCGATGTTGGAGATGGAACTGGAATCTGGCGACTGGTCCGGGTTCAGCGCCGATAACGCCAAGCGCATGGCAACACTTTTTTTGTCTGCGCGCCGCTTCGAAGAAAGTATTCTGAAGCTCGACAAGCTCAGTTTGGTTCATGGGCCCGCGCATTCCAGTATCGGCCAAGAGGGTGGCGCTGCTGGTTGTCTCGCGGCTTTGCCACGGCAGACTATGATCAACGGTACTCATAGAGCACATCACCAGTGTGTTGCCAAAGCTGTTCATGCGAGGTACCCGGATGACTTTGATCCCGCTACCGCTGATGCGCTGCCTGCTGAAATGAGCGCAGAGATCTCGCAGATGATGGCAGAGATCCTCGGGCTAAGTACAGGCTGGACTGGTGGACGCGGTGGCTCCATGCACCTGCGCCGAGAAGAGGTCGGCATCATGGGGACGAATGCTATCGTTGCGGGAGGACTGCCGCTCGCGTGCGGGCACGCGTTTGCGGAAAAGGTTCGCGGTGGAGATTCCGTGATGGTGTCCTTCTTCGGTGATGGTGCAATACACCAGGGAGCGGCCCAGGAGGCGATGGCTCTCGCTGCTTTGTACCAGTTGCCGCTGATCTTTTTCCTGGAGAATAACCGTTACGCTGTCTCCACCAGTGTGGAACAGTCGTGTCACCAGACTGACCTTTTGACGCGGCCTTTCGCGCATGGAATTCCGTCTATGCGGGTAGACGGCATGAATCCGTTGGCCGTGTGGCATGCAACGAAGTGGGCTCATAAGTGTGTGCGTGAGCAAGGCGGTCCTGCATTCATTCAAGCCGATGTTTATCGGTATTTTCATCAAAGCTCGGCTATCCCCGGAAGCGCCTTCGGTTATCGTTCCAAAGAAGAGGAAGAAATTTGGCGCGCGCGCGACCCTTATGATTTTCTCAGAACTGAATTCGCAAACCGTGAGTTGCTCTCCCATGATGACTTCGATGCGATCGACTTGATCGTGAGTAAGGCTGTAAACGCAGCTTACGATCACTGCATCGAAGGCAAAGGATCAGCAAGCCGCATTCGAGCGGAGCTTTGGCCCGATCCCCACACGGTAGACCATGAATTGACTGGCGACTTGGCGGAATTTCAGGACGTTAGTTTTTCAGAAGTGACGGATTTCGCTGCCGAAGAACTTCAAGAGATGACCCTTATTCAGGCGATGTCTCAGGTTGTCGGCGCGCGCATGCGGGAAGATGACAGCATTTATGTATTTGGGGAAGATGTTGCGAATATGGGTGGCGGTACGGTCGGAGCTACGAAAGGCCTTCCTGCGGAGTTTCCCGATCGCATAATAAATACGCCGATTACTGAGAACGGCTTCTGCGGACTGGCTGCAGGAGCAGCAGTGTCCGGGCTGAAACCTATCGTTGAGCTGATGTACAGTGACTTTATCCTCGTCGCAGGCGATCAACTTTTGAATCAAGCCGGTAAAATGCGTCACTTGTTCGGAGGAAGACTGTCGGTGCCTTTGGTGCTGCGCAGTCGGGTGCCGGGGCTCGAAGGATACGGGTCGCAGCATTCGATGGATCCTGCCGGCTTGTTTGCTCTATTTCCGGGTTGGCGGATACTGGCACCTTCGAATCCTTACGACTATGTCGGATTGATGAATTCGGCCCTGCGCTGCCAAGACCCTGTCTTGATTATCGAGGCTCAGGAGTTGCACAAGAAAAGTGCCCTGGTGCCGAAAAGCCTGGATTACTACATCCCCATTGGCAGAGCGCACAAGGTGGCGGAAGGCGACCAGATTACCCTTCTCGCCACGCTCACGATGGTCGAAATGTGTCAAAAAATAGCCACGAAAATGGGTGTGCGGGCGGACATTATTGACCTTCGCACCCTCTCCCTCCGCGATATCGACTACGACACAATTGGCGACTCCGTGCGTAAGACTGGCAAGGTAGCCATTGTTGAGCAAACTACTCGAGGGGCCAGTATCGGTGCGCACATCGCCGATGAAATCCAACGAAAATTCTTCGACTATCTGGATCAGCCAGTCAAGCGCGTGACTGGTCGCTGGAGTCCTCCCACGGTTTCCAAGGTGCTGGAAGAGGCTGCATTGGCGAATGGGCACGACGTCGAGGCTGGAATTAGTGACTTGCTGGCGGACAGTGGGCTGTCAGCGTAATCATCAAGGAAGAAGTTTATGCCGTTTTCACTTCAAAACAAAAAAGTTCTGATTACCGGTGCAGCTGGCGGGATCGGCGCCGAGACCGCTCGCGTCTGCGCCGAGTTGGGCGCATCACTCGTGTTGGCTGACATCGTCGAACCGGTGGCACTTGCCGAGGAACTCAGAAGAGCTGGAGCAACCGTTGTAACTTACGCCTTCGACGTTGCGGATCGTGTCGCTACAGAACGAGTTGTAGCAGACATAGGTGAGCTCGATGCAGTCGTGGCCAATGCCGGATTCTGCCCATGGGACGATTGGGAAGACGAGAGCTGGGACGAGGTGTTCGGGCGAGTCATCGACATTAATCTGCTCGGTGTCATCCATCTGGTCCGTGCGTGCTTGCCACGAATGTGCGAACGCGGTGCCGGCAATATAGTGCTGGTCAGCTCAGTGGCTGGGCGAATGGGCGGGCTCAAGGCTAGCCCACATTACGTGGCGGCGAAAGGGGGTATTATGGCGATGACCAAGTGGTTGGCGCGTAAAGCTGCCCCTCATGGTGTCGTGGTAAATTCAGTGGCGCCGGGAGCGACCGCCACCGGTATGACAGCGAGCCAGGCTCTGGATTGTTCCAGAATCCCATTACAGCGCTTGGCGGAACCAAGAGAGATAGCGCTTCCTATCAGTTTTCTGTGTTCAGACGCTGCGAGCTACATCTGTGGCACGACATTAGATGTTAATGGCGGTGTTCATATGAGTTGAATAGCTGAGAGTGGGGACTTTTTTTGGAACTGTTGAACTGGAACGACACAGGGTGCAGAACGCGATTGCTATGGATAACGGAGTTGAAGTGGGCCTCAGTCTGTATAAGCGTACAACCTTGGCGGATCAGGTTTATACAGATCTAAAGCGGTTACTACTATCGGGCGCAGTCGCGCCCGGTGAGAAAATTACGCTGCGAGGGTTGTCGGAGATCATGGGGATCAGTCCTATGCCGATTAGGGATGCAGTGCGAAGGCTCGTTACCGAACACGCACTAGAGATGTTGCCCAATCGCACTGTTCGAGTTTCAAAGCCCTCGGTGGAGCAGTTTCGGGAGATCGTTGAAATCCGTTGCCATCTGGAAGGGCTGGCTGCGAAAAAGGCTACCGAGAAGATGGGTGCAGCGGCGCTGAAACGCATCGTCAAAGCCGCTGATCGTTTTGACGACGTGGCCAAGCCGGAGACTGCGAACATGCTGGATATGGTCGAGGCTAACCGACTACTGCATTTCAGTTTATATGAGCAGTCCCAGATGCCGCTGTTGATGTCGATGATTGAAGGTTTGTGGGTGCAGGTTGCCCCCGTATTTGCTCTCAGCATGAGCACGCAGTTGCGTGAAATCGGCAATATGGAAGCGTTTGATCATCACCGTGACCTGGTCAAAGCTCTGCGGCAACGTGATGGCCTGCAGGCGAGGCAGGCGATCGAAGACGATATTAGAGATGCAGCTACATATATTGAGCGCTCTGGTGCACTCGGTACTTAAAAGCATTGTACCAATAGACCACATGATCGTCGTACCGTTTGATGATCGCGGCTTGCTGTGAATCGTCGGTCGCTATGCGCAAGTTGGTAAAGGAGATGAACTGATGGCAATTGAGATAAAAATGCCGGCACCGACGCCCGGAATGACGGAAGGCGCGTTGATACGATGGCTCAAGCACGAGGGAGATAGTGTTGAGTCTGGCGATGTAATCGTCGAGGTTGAAACCAATAAAGCTACGCTGGAAGTTGAAGTCTTTGACGAAGGTATCCTCAGTAAAATACTGGTGCCGGCAGGCAGTGAGCAGGTGCCTGTGGGTACCGTTATCGCCATTTTGACCGAGCATGGAGAAGAACTGGCGGCTGAGCCTGCTACCGAAATATCTGCGCCAGAAGAAACGCTGGTGACAGCCGCAGGCTTCGGAAACAGCGTGCCCCGGCCACACGAAGACCGGGTGTTCGCAAGCCCATTGGCGCGGCGCTTGGCTTGTCAATATGACCTTGATATTGCATCCCTTCCCGGGAGTGGCCCACGAGGCAGGGTGGTCCGTGTTGACGTCGAAAGCGCTCGTGATTCAAGGGCGTTAGCCAAGGTGGAAGAGCCGGTCGATAGCGGCGTGTTTTCGCAGCAGAATGATCAGCAAGTCGAATACATATCGAATAACAGTATGAGGCGCACCATTGCTGCAAGGCTTTCCGAGTCGAAGCGTGAGATCCCGCACTTTTACTTGACGCTGGACTGCGACGTCTCCGGTCTTTTGATCCTGCGCGCCCAACTCAATGTCAAGGGAGCAAAAGCATCGCCGACTTATAAATTGTCAGTCAACGACATTGTTGTTTGTGCAGTGGCAAGAGCACTGCGCACAGTTCCCGAAGTTAATGCCAGTTGGACGGATGCGGCTATTAAACGCTACCTCAGCGTCGACGTCAGCGTCGCTGTTGCCACTGAGGGAGGTTTGATTACGCCGGTTATTCGTGAGGCGGATCGCAAAGGCTTGGCGGAGATCGCTAGTGAAGTGCGGGAACTTGCGGAGAAGGCGCGCACAGGGTCCCTTAAGCCAGCAGAGTATCAGGGAGGCGGCTTCACCATCTCAAACCTGGGGATGTATGGCATCCGGGAATTCTCAGCGATCATCAATCCGCCACAGGCTGCCATCCTTGCAGTCGGCAGTATCGAGAAGCGCCCAGTCGTTCGCGATAATGAGTTAGCAGTCGGCGAGCTCATGACTCTGACCTTGTCCGTTGACCACAGAGTGGTCGACGGAGCCGTTGCTGCGCGTTTTCTTGCGGTACTGCGTGGACTCTTGGAAGACCCGGTAACGATGCTGGTGTAGGAAATCTGCTATGAAGACAAATAAGTACGAACTTTTGATCATCGGTGCTGGCCCGGGAGGCTATGTCGCCGCCATACGGGCTGCCCAGCTGGGGTTGCGCGTAGCGGTCGTTGAGCGGGCAGAGCTGGGAGGTGTATGTCTTAACTGGGGCTGCATTCCCACCAAGACGCTACTACGGTCCGCCGAGATTCTACGCATAGCACGGGAGGGGGCGGCGTATGGCTTGGTGCTAGATGCCCCGCCACGCTTTGACTTGAGTGTTGCGGTCGCGCGCTCGCGCGCAGTCGCTGATCAGCTCAATCAGGGCATTGGCGCGCTCCTCAAGAAGCACAAGGTGACTGTAATCAAAGGCCATGCACGACTGCTAGGTGGCAGTGCAGTGGAAGTTGAAGACGGCAACGGCCAGTCTGACCGCTTGCAGGCCGAACACATTATTATTGCTACAGGCGCGAGTGCTCGTGAATTGCCCGGTTTTGAGTTCGATCGAGACCGAATATGGACTGCACGCGAGGCGATGACGCCGACAATAGTGCCAAAGACGCTGGCTGTAATTGGAGCAGGAGCTATCGGTGTCGAGTTCGCCAGTTTCTTTTCGGCTGTCGGTAGCCGGGTCACCGTGTTTGAAAGTGCAAATTGTATTTTGCCCCACGAGGATGCGGAGATATCTGCGGCACTCGCCGGCAGCCTTAAGCGTCAGGGGCTGGATCTGCGCACTGAAGTACGCTTGGTGGATGCCCGCAATACTGCGGATGGCGTCTCCATACGTTACCACGAGAAGGGCGTTGAGCAGGAGTTGACAGTTGAGCGCGTCATTGTCGCTGTAGGCATTGTTGGTAACACAGAAAACCTCGGTCTCGAGAACACTAGTGCGAAAGTGGATAAGGGGCATTTGATCGTGGATCAATGGTCCCGTACTGAGGAGCCGGGCCTCTATGCCATTGGCGATGTTGCTGGCCCCCCGTGGCTTGCTCATAAAGCGTCCCATGAGGCGATTGCTTGTGTCGATCACATTGCCGGCTTGGCGGAGGCGCATCCACTGGACCCCGCCTCGGTTCCCAGCTGCACATACAGCCATCCGCAGGTAGCAAGCATCGGCTTGACGGAAGAGCAGGCACGGGAGAAGGGGCACGCATTGGCCGTCGGCCGGTTTCCGTTACTAGGCAATGGTAAGGCGTTGACCCTGGGTGACAACGAAGGGCTCGTCAAGACGGTTTTCAATGAGAGTACTGGAGAGTTTCTGGGAGCTCATATGATTGGGCCAGACGTCACCGAACTGATTGGTGCTTACGCCATCGCGCGGACATTGGAAACCACCGAGCGGGAACTGATGCGAACGGTGTTTCCTCACCCTACGTTAAGTGAGAGTCTGCACGAGTCCGTGTTGGCTGCCTTTAATCGCGGGTTGCACGTCTGAACCTTCCATATCGGCCAATCGAGGTTTACTAAAACTATATTGAATCAAGTGGTTCGCAGCTTGAAAAATATAGCTGGTTAGCCTCTGGCCGAAAATGACTCTTGATCCTCGTTCGCAATCTACTCAACTCCATCAGAAAGACGCAAGAGCTAGGCTTATGTCTACGTAAGCGCCAATCGATTATAGGGGTAAGAATAAGCGTGCAAGAATCATAAAAGATTGAAGCTGTCGGACGATCTGTCAAGCGTGACGTTGATTAGCAAATTCTGGGATTTACTGAAGCACCGTGGTCTTGATATGCATTTGGAGAAAATGGTGCATATTTCGGACCATCATGAACACCGATTCCGGACCAACGTGAACAGCCATTACGGCTGAAGATGAATACTTTTGGTGATTTACCGAATCGGTATTCACCATGTCAGATTCGGTGTTCACGTTCAGCCGGAATCCTTCTTAACGCATTGCTATGTCAAACGTTTGCTACTCTGATTTCCCTTTTTTGGGGATCAGGGCCATGCCAGCTACGAGAATGGCAATGCGCAAAATCAGAGAAGTACTTCGTCTGCGGCTGGAAGCGGGGCTCTCGATCCGGCAGATCAGCGCCAGCACCAAGACCAGTGTCGGAGCCATCCAGAAGCTCTTGTCTCGGGCCGATGCCTTAGAGATCCTCTGGCCATTGCCAGACGATCTGGACGATGGCCGCCTGGCGGCCATGTTCTATCCCGGCTCCGATCTCACCTCATCTTCACGCTATTAGATGCCTGACTGGACGACGGTTTACCAGGAACTCAAGCGCAAAGACGTCACCAAGCAGTTGCTGTGGGAGGAGTACACCGCCCGGTACCTCAACCGGTGTTACAGCTACTCTTACAGTACTGCGTCGCTACCCCCACTGGCTGAAGCAGCAAAAGCGCTCCATGCGCCAGGCCCATAAGGCCGGCGAGAAACGCTTCATTGACCCACCGCCCCCTCCCAGAGAAAAAATTTAATTGCACACTCATTTTATTTTCTATTAGTGAGCATTATTTTACCGTTTCCAGTAGCTACAAGTTCAGATTTTTGGTTAAAACACTCGCCCTTTAATACGGCTATTCCACCATTAATCTTTGGCTTAGCCAAAAGCTCACTAATTGTCCATTTTACAGTCAAAGTATCTTCCGCAAAAACGGGTGCTAAAAATTGGCAGTTATGCTCTAGGTAAGCGACTGCTGAGCCATAAAAATACATACCAATGCAAGCGGACATATAGGCACCTGTCATCGGCCCATGTAAGATTCGTTTCCCAAACCGAGTTTTAGCACAAAACTCCGCATCACTGTGCAAAGGGTTAAAATCACCAAACATTCCGCAAGCTTGACTTATATGCGCATCAGTAATCGTAAGACTTTGACCAAACGTGCCATTTTCACTCAATTCATCAAATGCCTTGCCAACAAAATCCATAACTAATCCCCTAATTGCTGAGTTTCAAGTTCTCGCAGAGTTCTGCGAACTACTTTTCCTGTCGTCGTCATCGGCATCTCTTCAATAAATTGAATTTCTCGCGGGTATTCATGGGCAGATAATCGGATCTGAACATGCCGCTGTAATTCTTTGAGCAACTCCGTACTCTCACCATAATCGTCCTGTAATACGATATAAGCCTTTACAATCTCACCGCGTACTGGGTCTTTTTTACCAATTACGGCAACCAGCTTGACTGCTGGATGCTTAAGCAAACAGTCTTCAATCGGTGCTGGCCCTATTCGATAACCACCACTCGTAATTATATCGTCATCCCGACCAATGAAGTAAATATAACCATCCTCATCCATTCGTCCATTATCACCAGTAATTAACCACTGCTCTATATATTTTTCTACTGTGGCTGTTGAGTTCTCCCAATAACACAGCATTTGAGAGGGGTTGGGGCTAGCTACTGCAATATTGCCTGGCTCACCTATAGGAACCGGATTGCCATCGTTATCCACAATAGCTACTTCAAAACCAGGTACGGCCTTACCTATAGCGCCAACTTTTTGTATCCCTTTACTGGCACAAGAAGATAGCACCAAATTGCACTCAGTTTGTCCATAGATTTCATTCATCCGTACCCCGAGTACTTTTTCCCCCCATTCCAGTAACTCAGCACCTAGTGGCTCTCCACCACTAGCAACTGAACGTAACTGCAACTGCCAATTTTCAGGACTTTTCACATTGCGTAATAACTTAAGCGCAGTTGGTGGAAAAAACACATTGCGAATTTTTAAATCTTGTAATAGCTGGAAGACGTCGTCAGCACAAAACTTCTCAGCTCGGTAGGCAACTACCGGCACACCAAAGTATAGTGATGGCAATAATACATCTAACAAACCACCAATCCATGCCCAATCGGCTGGCGTCCACATCCGGTCGTTTTCTCGCGGAAACATATCATGAGACACTTGAACCCCTGGCAGGTGACCTAACAGAACTCGTTGAGAATGCAATGCTCCTTTGGGGTGACCTGTCGTTCCTGAGGTATAAATAATGATTGCTGGATCTTCCATCCGGGTCTCGTAATTAGTGAATTCGCAACTCTGTGCTGCTAACTCATTTTGATATGACAGAGCACCTGATTGACCTTTACTAAATCCAACGACATAACAGCTGGTTAAACTCTGACAGTTCTCCGTTAGGGAAGTAATTTTTTCAAAGCCCTCAATATCAGTGATGAGACTACACATACCACTATTGCGGACACGGTGCTCAATAGCATCAAACCCGAAGAGCTTGAATAAAGGTACTGCGATGGCTCCCAGCTTATAAATGGCCATGTGCGTGCTTGCTGACTCAATACCTTGGGGCAACATAATTCCCACCCGGTCACCAAATCCAACGCCTTGCTCTTGAAAACTATTGGCCAAACGATTTGCCTGCTCTTGTAAATAACTAAAGCTGTACTCAACCACACTGCCGTCATGATTTTTCTGAATTATAGCAGTTTTTTCACACGTATCTTTCACCCAGCGATCACAACACACCTCTGCAATATTAAAAAAACCTTTTGAATTCTTCCATTGATAAATATTTTCAACTTGTATTGTCAGCATAATCGTATCTCTGTAGTTAATTTTTATATGTAGTAAGTGAGCGGTCGGCACAATACGATAATAGTCACCAATGGCGATGCTATGAATCAGCCCTGTTATCCCAATTTTGAAGGGGGCGTATTCAGTTGGTCAAAGCAACACTTCGGTTAGCCTATCGGTTGGACTGTGAAAGGCCAACGTTTTTCTGGGCCGGTTGTTTAGCTTTTCCGCCACCTAATTCAGGTCATGCTGAGAATCTCTTGATAGGCAACTGCCTTTTGGGAGGTACTGTCTCAAGAGGCCATTGGTATTTTCATTCGCTCCGCGTTGCCATGGATTGGGTGCTGCCCCACTTCCAGAGTCGAGCTGAATAGTTACTGCAGATTTACCTGTCCTTGGTATTTTCCAACAACCGACCAATCCGCCAGAATCTGAATCATAACCCCTGTTTCAATTTCATCAGTTACTGAAAAGTCGGGAAACAAGCCCACTCCGAATCCGTTTAGAACCGCGTCTTTGCGAATTTCGGTGTGGTTGGCGATATAGCGACCAGAGGTCGTGACGCTCGCTGCCTCGCACCCTTTAGGAGCACTTGGGAACCAAAAGCCTTGGGTACGCCGATTTTCAGCCGCCCTTGAGGCTCACCACAAATCTGATCCGCTACGTCCAGCACATCACGTGCAGAGTCTAGAGTTACCCTGCATTGCGCGAAAACTCGCTCACCTGCAGAGTTAAGACGAAGGTTTCGAGTGGTCCGCTCCAGCAGCTTGACCGAAATCCAGTCCGGCGTTGTCGCCGCAGGCGCTCTGGTAGCGCGTGCGGCGACTGAGCCCGACTTCCTGATGCGACTCCCGACTTCCGCGGAGTATCAGGCCTCAACAACCCTCAGGTCAGCGTTATGTTTATAACAGCAAGGAGAACGAGCGCCAATGCCGCTGGCCATGGGCTTCGCAACACAACGCCAAACATCGTCAGCGGGATCAGAACGGTTAGTGCCGCCAGTATGTGGGGCAATTCCGCCACGGCGCTTACTGACATACTGACTACGTGGATAAGCCCTAAAGCTCCAAGCAGCAGTCCAAACCAGACATTCCAATTACGACGTTGTGACGACAATTTCCTTTTCCCTTCTAGTGTCTCGGTGGTTATCGCTAAACATTAACGGTCAAAATGCACTTGTAAAAAAGCGTTTTATCTTTTTCAATATACGTTCGCGAATGGGTTAAAGGAAAACCGGCATCAGGCGACCTTCGCCAGTGTGCAGTCTGTATCAGCAGACTGGGACTGGCGGAATCTGCCTCGTGCTGCGGGTATAAAATTGAGCCGATGACAGAAGCACCTAAATGATAAAGGCACCTAAATGACAGGAGCACCTACATGACGGGCCCACTCAACGGCATCCGAATTATTGACCTGACCGCCATGGTGTCTGGCCCTCTGGCTACTATGATGCTGGCAGACCAGGGCGCTGAGGTGATCAAGGTCGAAAATCCTTCCGGCGGCGATTTCACCCGCTCTGCCGCCAATCGGCAGGGCAATGTGTCAGCGTCTTTTCTCAATAACAACCGCAATAAGAAATCGGTCGCGCTCAATCTGAAAGAGCCGGCGGGTCGCGAAGCGCTGTTAAAGCTGGTGGCCACCGCCGATGTGTTTGTGCAGAATTTCCGCCCCGGTGTGATCGACAGGATGGGCCTGGGCGAGGACGAATTGCGCAAGGTGGCTCCGAACCTGATTATGGTGTCCATCAGTGGGTTTGGTGACACCGGTCCCTTTGCCCAGCGGCCGGTTTACGATCCGCTGATCCAGGCCCTGTCTGGTTTGGCCACGGTGCAGGCCGGCACTGACGAACGTCGTCCGCAACTGGTCAGAACCATTCTGCCTGACAAACTCACTGGCGTTGTTGCTGCCCAGGCCATCACCGCGGCCCTGTTTGCCCGCGAGCGCACCGGTGAGGGTCAACATGTCCGGCTGTCCATGCTGGACGCCATCATCGCGTTTCTGTGGAGTTCTGACATGGGCAGCCAAACATTTGTGCAAGGCGAATTGCCACAGCAGGCCGCTGCCAGCTTTCAGGATTTGATCTACGAGACCACCACTGGCTATATCACCATTGCGGTGCAGAATGACCGCGAGTGGCAGGCACTGATCCGTGCGGTGAATCGGCCGGAATGGGCCGAGGACCCGAGTTTCCTGACGGCAGAGCTACGGCAGAAAAACATCGACGCCCGGCTCGATCTGATCCAGTCCGTAATCAGGACAGACTCTGCCGAGCATTGGCTGGCGCGACTGGAAGAAGAGTCGGTGCCTTGCGCGCCGGTACTGACCCGCACGCAGGTGCTCGACCATCCACAGGTTCAGGCCAATGACTTACTGGTGGAGTATGACCACCCGCAGGCGGGTCACATTCGCCAGACCCGCGCTCCGGCCCGATTCTCAGCCACGCCAATGCAACCCTGGCAAGGCGCACCGGCCCTGGGTCAGGACACAGTGGCTTCGCTGGCAGGCTGTGGCTATTCCAGTGACGACATACAAACGATGGTCGATTCAGGCGTGGCAGGCCTGCCAGAGTAAGAGCCGCCACGATGGATTTCAGTATTACTCTTCAACCCCTCCAACCCAGACCTTGTAAATAAAGTAGGGCGGCTTGCCTTGATCTTTACCACCTGTGAACGGTGGCGCTTTGTGCAGCTGATTGACCGCAACGTAGAGCCAGCCCTGCGGGCCCATGCGAACACTGTCAGGCCAGCTGAGACGCTCGTCTCGCACCAGGGGTTCCAGATTACCTCCGGGTGGCAGTACATCAATGCCGTTGTGATTGAGGTTAGTGAAGAAGTGTCGGCCTGTGGCGTCCGTATCGGCACCGTCGGACACGGGTTTGGGCCCAACCCGGACAATCGCATCCGCAATTTTCTGTTCACTGGCGTGCTCGCGCAACAGTTTGGCAGGCACGCTGAACCAGTCCAGACCATTCATGGCGCCAAAGTAGACGATGCTGCGGTCATCCGACAGGGTGATGGGATTGGACCCGACGTTCGCGGGTGCGCCGCCAAACTGTATGGCCTCGCCATTGATCACCATGCGCGCATCGGCCTGCGGTTGAAGCGATGCATGACCTTGGAAGCGCCAGGTCTCGCCACTTGCCAGGTTGACCGTCAGCAGGCCGGGATTGGCGATATCCGCCAAGTAGGCAAAGCCCCGGTCGCGGTCAACCACCAAGTCCTGAATAAAACTGCCTTTCGGCGCCACATCTGCTGGCACCCACCTTTAATAGCAATCTACGGTATTGTCAGCGGCTTATTAGTGGTAAAAACTGCAGGAATAGTCATAAAACCAGTGTTATTAGAATCCTGATGACTCTAGCAAAGTGCTGTGGTCTGCTAAGGGTTCTCGGCCTCATCCGCGACGGCTGCCAGAGGCTCGCCATCTTCGTCCAGGAGCTGGTTATTGTACGCCGCCTGAAGGCCGGTTTGGTCTTCAATCTCCTCCTCGGGCTCATGGTCGATGTAGCGCGGGTAAAGTGGCGACAACATTGCTACCAGGATGCCGATCGCGGAGAAAGTAGCAAATGCATTGGCGTAGCCGAATTCGCTCACTAGCATGCCGACAACGGGCGAGCCGGTTGCCTGCCCGAGCGAGACAGCCATGAATGGTAGTACCGGCCCCATTGACAATCGGCCCGGCAACAGGCGGATGCCGGTCATCAGATAGAGCCCTGTCAGGCTCATATAGGCCAAACCGAAGACCAACGCGGAGAATGCCGCGAGCACCAGCTGATCAGGGCTGGCAGCAAGTAGTGCCAAACTCGCGGACAACATCACCAGCATCAGTGAATGTGTGATGGGTGGGTTGTTGCGATCGGCCAGGTCGGCCACCACGGCACCTCCGATGCCGGCGATACCAACCGCTAGCCACAGCCACCCGGTTGCAGAGGGTGGTAGGCCGCCGAGGGTGATCATTAAATCGGGTGCGAAGATCCAGTACGCAGAGGAAACGAAGCCCATCACGAATGCAAACAGCGAAAGCCTGAACAGACGCGACCACTGCAGGGCGCTGATCGGAGTTGGTGGCGCAGAATTCGCGGGAATGACCCGAGACACGGAAGGGATAAAGTACCACGCGGCAACGGCGCCAATCCCCGCCAGAATGGCGAAGGACAGGTACGCGGAGCGCCAAGCGCTAGACAGGAACAGAACCACCGGTACGGCAACGGCCACGCCAATGCTGGTGCCCGCATTCATGACTGAACTGACACGGCCGTGCACCGCGCGGCTCACCATAGCCTGCATGGCGGCCGTGAGCGCCGGCATCATAAGGCCCGTGCAGATGCCGCACGCGAACACGCCCACTCCGAGCGACAGAGCACCAGACGCCTGGCTGATAAGCGCCAGACCGACGACGCCAATACCACACGACAGGACGGCTGTGTTGCGGGCACCGAGACGATCAGCGGAGAGCGGTGCCACCAACGTCGCCAGAAGGAAACTGATAAGCGGCAGCGCGCCGATGATACCGATTACTTCAGGCGTAAGACCCAGCTCGGCCCGGATAGGGGGTACAAATAGACCAAAGGCGAAGCGCGCTAGCCCGTAACTGATCGCGATCAGCGCTGCACCAAAGAGCGCAAACCCTGTGTTCGAGAGAGACTTCATGCCACCTCCGCCAGTAAGGCATTGAGGATTCCCGGAAACAGAAGCGTGGAAACCGGAAGTCGGGTTAGATTTTTAGATGTAATTTGGGCTTTAGTTGTACCAGAGATAGTGTTTAAAAATAAACCTGTCTCAGTTTTTCCTTTCACAAAACCGGGAAAGATCTATTTCGTTTGGTGTCATGCTGATTTCTCAGAAAGTGGGCGAGCACCAGCGTCTAGAAAGTAAATGGTTACATTCGAGTAGTATGTAAGGGACAGTGATCTAACTGCTTGGTGAACCACGTAATTATAGGTGCCGCGTACGTCCCCCACATCGGCAGTATTTTTTCTGGGGTCTTGGTACGCTTAATTTGGAGATCGTCGACATGAACGAAGCATTGGGGTCTTTTTCAACGGCACACAACAGTGATCCGCTGAGCAAACATCATACCCCTTCGGGCTTTTCTGACCGCGTGGCCTTTCGCTTAACCAGGCTTCTACGTTTTTTTGCGGATCTTTTTTTTGCCAAGCGTTATGGACACCGTGCGGTGGTGTTGGAAACCGTAGCAGCCGTA
Source organism: Marinobacter sp. M1C (assembly GCF_023314135.1). Taxonomy (NCBI): domain Bacteria; kingdom Pseudomonadati; phylum Pseudomonadota; class Gammaproteobacteria; order Pseudomonadales; family Marinobacteraceae; genus Marinobacter; species Marinobacter sp. M1C. Next base: position 2,319,667 of record NZ_CP092289.1, on the reverse strand, counting down.
CCGGGGATGGTCGGCGGGATGGTCGGGCACATGCGCTCGCTTCGTCGGATGGAAGACAATCGGGAATGGATCCACACGTTGCTGGAGGAGGCTGAAAACGAACGCATGCACCTGATGACGTTTGTACAAATTGCTCAGCCCAGCTTTTTGGAACGGGTGCTGATTTTGCTTGCGCAGGGGGTTTTCTTTACCAGCTTTTTGTTTCTCTATGTTATTTCTGGCCGCACCGCACATCGGCTAGTGGGTTATTTCGAAGAAGAGGCGGTGTATAGCTATGGTGAATACCTGGCCGAGGTAGACAGTGGTCGTTTGGAAAACGTGGCCGCGCCGCAGATTGCAATTGACTATTGGAAATTGCCCGCCGATGCGACTTTGCGCGATGTCATTATAGTGGTCAGGCTTGATGAAGCGGGTCATCGGGATGTTAACCACCGCTTTGCCGATAGTTTTGATCATTGATCACGTGTTTTGGTCTTCAGGCCAGGCTCTTAATTAAATATTTGGCGTGAATGTGCAGTGCCAGTGCCGCCGCCTCTTACGTTATGGAATCTTAGGGGCGCGGCGACTTCTGTGGAGGAACCTTAGGCGTGCTGGCATTTTTTTTACGCCCAAGCCCGAAAAAAACAGTCTTCGATTTTTGTCCTAAAGAACCAAAACTCTTTTTCGAGGCTTGAATTCCAGCCGCTATGCCCGATAGAGCAGATTGCCGTTGACGATTCAGGCCTTCCATTCCTGCCTTCGCACCTTCAGATACAGTGGTAGAGAAAGAGTTTACGGTCAGGAAAATTGTGCTGACACGTTCTATGGCCATCTCCTCGCGCTCGTCAATGGCTCCGTCGGCTTCTGCTACACCGGTAAGAAACGAGATGATCTCGTTAGACATGGATTTGTAGTTGAAGCGACCAGCGACGACTGTGCAACGGCAACGCCCGTTGTTGCGCCGGTAGCTGCATCTACACTGTCGATGAGGTGCTTCTTGAGCTTTAGCGACGTGTAAGCGTCCTCGCCGATGTCAAGTTTCAGCTTGAATCGAAGGGGGTCCTGAATCACCTTTTCGACGCTTTGCATCACGTCTTCTGTCTGAGAATCGATCATCGAATTTGGTCTGCCGCTACAGGAAGGTTGAGAGTAATGAACATTCGAAGATCACTAGGAAAGGTGACAATCGGTTCGGGTTAGAAGTTGCAGTTATGGTAAAATATTGTGTTCTAAAAGACGGTTTTAACTGAGCTGGATTCACCAAAGACTAGGAATTACATTTTGACCAATAATGATGTTTTACGCCGTGTACGTTATATCTTTGATTTAAACGATAGTACGATGATTGAAATCTTTGCTTTGGCCGATTTTACCGTAACCGAAGAGCAAGTTTCTGCCTGGTTGAAAAAAGACGAGGACGATACTTTTCTCAAGCTAAATGACACAGCTCTAGCCGTTTTTCTTAATGGCTTCATTATCTATAAGCGTGGCAAACGCGATGGTGAGCAACCAGAGCCAGAAAAACAGCTCAATAATAATATTGTATTCCAGAAGCTGCGAATTGCTTTAAATTTAAAGACTGACGATATTCTAGCTATTTTTCAGTTGGTAGAGCTTCAATTAAGTAACCATGAATTAAGTGCGCTTTTCCGCAAACCAGGTAATAAGAATTACCGGGAGTGCAAAGACCAGATTCTTCGAAACTTTTTGCTGGGCTTGCAGCGCCAGGTACGGCCAAACCATAGTGATTCAGCTTCGGAACTTTGACATCCTCCCCGCCCTGAAGGGCGGGGATTCCTACTGCGCTCAGGCGTGGCATTGAGCCATCCTTGAGTCGCTTCGGTGGGTTCCTGTTGCTGACGGCATTACCGCACCGTTCACTTCACAGGTTAACCGGGCATGACCTGCCCTTAAAATATTGATGGCGGCGTTGAGGTCTGCATTTTCAGCATACCCACATTCGACACATTCGAATTGCGATTGAGTCTTGCGATTCTCTGCGGAAATATGACCGCAGGCCGGACACGTCCGGCTGGTGTTACGAGGGTTGACGGCAAACACTTCACCGCCCAGCCACGCCTGTTTGTATTCCAACTGGCGGCGGAACTCGCCCCAGCCCTGATCGAGAATCGACTTATTAAGGCCGGATTTGGCGTTTACGTTTCGTCCTGGTGCCTCAAGTGTGCCGCTTGCTGACTTGCTCATATTCGTGACTTTCAGATCTTCGATGACGACCATCGCGTGGTTTTTGCTGATGATGTTCGAGGTCTTGTGGAGAAAGTCATTGCGGGTATGAGCAACCCGTTGATGCAACTTGGTGATACGGGCCTTCGCCTTTTTCCAATTGCTGCTGAATTTGACCTTGCGGCTCATGCGTCGCTGATACTTTGCCATCTTAGCAGCGCTGGTACGCAGCGCATTGACCGGCTCGAACATCGTGCCGTCAGAGAGCGTCGCGAATAGCGTGATACCCGCATCGAGGCCGACTATCGACGTTGATGGATGTAGTGGCTGCCCAACTTCGCGCTCGGTCTGAATGCTGGCGTACCACTTGCCAGCCACACAGGAAACGGTGATGTTCTTTGCCAGTCCGATGATGCCACGGCTCTTGCGGTAGCGAATCCAGCCTAGCTTTGGGAGTCGAATACGTCGATTGGCTTCGTCAATCTCGAAACCTTGCGGAAAGCGAAAGCTGTCTGACGACCTACCTTTTTTCTTGAATTGTGGAAAATCGGCACGCTTCTCAAAGAAGTTCTTGTACGCAGCGGCCAGGTCTTTTGTGACTTGTTGTAGTGTTTGTGAGGGAGAGTCGCACAAGTACGAGAATTCCTGCTTCCACGCTGGCAGCCAATTATTCATGCCAAAGCTATTGGTGAATTTTTCACCGGCAGTCTGTAGCTCTTGCTGACGATTCAAAGCCAAATTCCAAATCTTGCGAGCATTACCAGCGTACTGACGCATGGCGCGGATTTGCTCACCGTTTGGCTCAATCTGAAATTTGAATGCTTGAAGGCGTTTCATAGCTCAACCATAGTTAGTCTATGGAAAAAAACAATGATATTAGGCACGGGCGGCATTGCGTTTTTAGGATGCACGTTCACTTGGTATTTGTGACGAAATATCGTCGCGGCGCAGCAGCAAACGCCGGAATGAGAATGTTGCTAACGAGAGGGACACCTGCGGTGTCCGCGCTATTCATCCCCGGCCTGAAAGCCGAGGTTTTCCGCGCATTCCGATAAAATATTCACAAGCACCGTTCCGGGTTACTGCTTCGGCAAGGGCTCAATCCGGTTGATGTCTCCCGTGGGCGGCTGTGGATTGTCTTCCAGTATCACCAGCACACCCCCGATGATGATCGCCAGCCCGACTACGGCTTTCAGAATATTGGATTTATTCATGGGTATATCCCCGTCAGGTTTTCAGTCACTGTGTATTTTTGATGATTCAGAGTAGGTTGTCGGTCAAGCAAGAGAATCTCAAGCTCTGGCGCATGAATTTTCCGTCATGCTGCGAATGTCGCGTCGACATGATTGTCAGGCTATTCAATACTTGAAAGCGCAACCTAACGTTCTGAATAAAAATTGTAAATAAGAGGATGGCATCATGACGTCTGAATCGGATTCCCTGCTGTTAGTCGATAATACGGGCGGCGTAACCACGCTGACGCTGAACAATCCGACCGGTCGTAACAGTTTGTCGATGACGATGCTGCAGGCGCTGCATGACCAATTGATGATATTGGCCGATGACGCCGCAACGCGGGTTGTAGTTTTGGCCGCCAGTGGCAAGGTGTTTTGTGCCGGTCATGATTTGAAAGAGGTGCAGGGTCAGCTCGGCAGCACGCCGTTTATGCTGTCGCTGTTTGAGTTGTGCAGCAAGGTGATGCAGCAGATTGTGAATTTGCCGAAACCGGTGATCGCCCGGGTTGATGGCGTAGCCACAGCGGCGGGCTGCCAGCTGGTGGCCAGTTGCGATCTGGCGGTTGCCGGTGAAACGGCGCGTTTCGCGACGCCCGGGGTAAATATTGGTTTGTTCTGTTCCACGCCAATGGTGGCGCTGTCTCGTAACGTATCACCAAAACACGCGATGGAAATGTTGCTCACCGGCGAGATGATCAATGCGGCGCGAGCCGAGCAAATCGGGCTGGTGAATCGGGTGGTTGCCGATAGCGAGCTGAAGAATGCGGTTGCGCAGCTGGCGGCTACAATTGCCAGTAAATCTGGTCACACTCTAAAAATTGGCAAACAGGCGTTTTACAGTCAGCTGGAAATGCCCCTGCACGAGGCTTATGCCTACACCTCAGAGGTAATGGCGAAGAATCTGGAAGCTGAGGATGCGGAAGAGGGCATTTGCGCGTTTCTGGCGAAGCGGCCGGCTAAGTGGCTGGATCGCTAAGATCCATTGGCGCAAAGCGCCGGATTTGTCAGTAAGCGATCGCCCAGCGTTAACTGATAACGGCTAAAAAAACCGGCGTTCATCTCGATAGCCTGAACATATTCGGCGCCTGCCGGGTAAGTCGGGCAATTGAACGCCGCCACAGATTCGCAAGGCTCCATCCGATTAATGGCCACAATGCTGCCTTGCTCGTTTACATAGGCAATGTCTAACGCTATCAGTGTGTTGCGCATCCAAAAGCTGTTTTCGGCAGACTGAAGGCTGCCGTAGTCAAACAACATACCGCTGCGGTCTTTCAATTTTTCCCGCCCCATCAGGCCGATGCGCCGCTGTTCTGCTGTTTCGGCCCACTCCAGGCTAACGGTAACGCTCTGTTCTTCACTGACAAAGCACGCTGCTCGCGCCGGTAACACCTGAGACTCAATAGCACTGGCGCTCGTGGTGCACGCCGCCATCAGCAGCGATGCTCTCAGGGCAATCATTCTTGGTTTGAACGCTACCAGTTTCATGGGCGCAGTTTGTATCCGGTTTTGAAAATCCAGCTTATGGTCACCAAACAGGCGGTCAGAAACCCCAGCGTCATCAGTAGGCTAACGCCAATATGCACGTCTGACACGCCGAAAAATGCCCAGCGAAATCCACTGATCAGATACACCACGGGATTGAACAGGCTGACGGTTTGCCAAATGTCGGGCAGCATGTCGATTGAATAAAAGGTGCCGCCCAGAAATGTCAGGGGAGTCACAATCATCATTGGAACAACTTGTAACTTTTCGAAATTGTCAGCCCAGATACCGATTATAAAGCCAAACAAGCTGAAGGTGACGGAGGTCAGCACCAGAAAAGACACCATCCAGAACGGGTGTAAAATGCTGTAGTCGACAAAAAATTTCGATGTAATCAGAATAATTAAGCCCAGTATCACCGATTTTGTGGCCGCAGCACCTACGTAACCTAATATTACCTCTATATAGGATATGGGCGCCGAAAGCACCTCGTAAACGGTACCTGAAAATTTTGGCATGTAGATGCCGAAAGATGCGTTGGAAATGCTGTGCATCAACAGTGACAGCATTACCAAACCCGGGACGATGAATGCGCCGTAAGGCACATCGCCAATATCGCCCATGCGAGAGCCTATGGCCGAGCCGAATACCACGAAATACAAGCACGTGGAAATCACCGGCGAGAGTATGCTTTGCATAAGGGTCCGCTTCATGCGGGCCATTTCAAATTTGTAAATGGCGCTTACGCCGTAAAAATTCATGCCGTTCTCCATAGGGTGTTTACTGGTGCACCAGCCCAACAAATATGTCTTCAAGAGAGCTTTCCCGGGTTTTCAAGTCGCGGTATTCAATACCCAGGTCGCCTAGCGTTCGCAGCAGGTGGGAAATGCCAGTCTGCTCGTGCTGGGTGTTAAAGGTGTAAATCAGTTCATGGCCAGACTCTGACAGCTCCAGGGCTTCCGCCGCCAGTTCGGGGGGTAAGGACTCGAGTTTGTTCTGCAGTTGCAGGCGCAATTCTTTTTTCCCCAACTTGCTCATCAGCCGGTTTTTATCTTCCACCAATATGATTTCACCTTGGCGGATAACCCCAATACGATCCGCCATTTCTTCGGCTTCTTCGATGTAGTGGGTAGTCAGAATGATGGTGACGCCACTTTCCCGTAGCTGCCGAACCAGCGCCCACATGTCCCGACGCAGTTCTACGTCTACGCCGGCGGTGGGTTCGTCCAGAAACAGGATACGTGGCTCGTGGGAGAGGGCTTTGGCAATCATCACTCGGCGTTTCATGCCGCCAGACAACGTCATTATGTGGTTGTTGCGCTTGTCCCACAGCGACAGTGCCTTCAGTATTTTTTCAATGTGAGCCGGATTTGCCGGTTTACCGAACAACCCACGGCTGAAAGAGACAGCGGCCCAAACGGTTTCAAACGAATCGGTGGCGAGCTCTTGCGGCACCAGACCTATGGCCTGCCGCGCTTTACGATAGTCGCGAATGATATCGTTACCCCCCGCCAGAACTTGACCCGACGACATGTTCACCAGCCCGCAAATAATACTGATCAGCGTGGTTTTGCCCGCGCCGTTGGGGCCTAACAGCGCAAAAATTTCGCCGCGGCTGATGTCCAGATTGATGTCCTTCAGGGCCTGAAAGCCGCTTTCGTAGGATTTGTTGAGATTTTTTACGGAAATTTCCGGTTGCACGACATCATCCTATTTTAAAATAAGTAAATACTGGCCTGTTTTCAAATGAGTAAGCATTGACTGAACGGTAGCAAGCGATCATTTTGTCATGACTTTGATCGTCTTAGAAACCTTTGAATGGGCGGGAACAATGTCCATAATGCCATTTTCTGCAACAAGGCGTGCCAATGATACGTGGGATAAGGGCTTCGGGTTTGAAAATAGGGTTGATTGTAGGGGTTATTGCCGTCGCCGTTCTGGCGTTGCGCTGGCTCGATGGCTCAAACAGTGAAAAGACCGGGCAACAAACCAGCACTTGTAACCTTCAGCAGAGCGACTGTGACTGGCAACAACAGGGCCAAAGCTGGCGGGTAAGCCTGTCTGACATCACCACGAATAACGACACCGAGAACAATTATCGCTTGGATATTGTAGCCCCTGGCGCTCCACAGCCGTTATTAGTGGTGTTACGCGGCGAGTCTATGTACATGGGCGAATACCCGGTGCCACTGGTGCGCGAAGGCAATGGCTATTACGCAGAATTTTCCGCGCCTTTTTGTACCACCGGCAACGCTATGATCTGGCGCGTAGACTTGCAAAAGGGCATGACGCCGCTGGGCGATCAACCGCCGTTCAGACTGGTGTTTCAGGCCGATTGATCCACCAAGGTTATGTTGGCATTGGCAAGGGTTTCTTTAACAACGCCGACCACCGCGGCGTGAGAATAGCCACACTGGCGTAATGCCAACAAACAGTCTTCAACATTGCTCGCAGGCACGCTTGCTAGCAAGCCTCCTGCGGTTTGCGGGTCAAACAGCAGCGGATAAACCGGATGATTTTGCCACTGGCCGACCTGCTCAATACGGCTGGCTGCGCCGCTGTTGGCCATGTGTAGCGAGCTTAGAATGCCCTGGCTGCTGGTTTCTAATGCGCCGTCCAGTAGCGGTATGGCAGCAAGATTAAGCTCTGCAGCGCAACTCGAGGGGCGCAGCATTTCTGCCAGGTGCCCAAGCAGACCAAAGCCGGTAACGTCGGTGCACGCTGTGGCGCCGTGTTGCTGAAAACACTCGGCAGCGCTGGCGCTGGACTGCACCATGCAGCGCAGGGCTGCGTCAATCCAACGGCCTTTGGCAATAAGCTTCGCATGTGCGGCCAGCAGAGTACCGGTGCCTATGGGCTTGGTGAGAATAATGGCGTCACCGGGTTGCATTCCGCCCTTGCTCATCAGCACATCGGGATCGATCAGGCCGTTCACCGCAAACCCCAGAGCCAGTTCCTGGCCTTCGCCGGTATGCCCACCCACCAAAGCGCAATCGGCGTTATTCAGCACGGATACAGCCCCCGCCATCATCTGGTAGATTTGCTCTTCCACTTTGCTTTCGATGCCGTAGGGCACGGTGGCGATAGCCGTTGCGCTTTGCGGTATTGCACCCATGGCAAAAATATCCCCCAGGCTGTGATTGGCGGCAATCTGACCAAACAGGTAGGGATCGTCAATAAAGGCACGGAAGAAGTCCACCGTTTGTACAATGGCTTTGCCCGGAGGAATGCGCAATACGGCTGCATCGTCCGGAGCGTGAAGGCCGACAATGACATCATCGCGGTTCACCGGCTGAAGCTTTGACAGCGCGCGGGACAATACCGTGCTTCCGACCTTAGCGCCGCAACCTCCGCAGCGCATGGTGGCCAAAGACAGCGCTTGGGCGGCATCGTCGGCGGAGCGTGCAGCGCCTGTATCCGGTTTAACCTGATTATCAGGCATGGCCGGCAGCTCTTTGAATTTCTTCATAAAGCGACGGTCGATCTGGTCTTTCCAGCGCCACACCAACGCGCCGGATACGCTCAGTTTACCGCGCGAGGCCACCGCGTAGCGGTCACCGGTAGAAATTAACGCCAGCCATTTTTTCTGAGGGTGATAGTTCAACGGCGTTTTGCCAAGGGCCATTCGGCGCAGATTATCGGCCAGCGGTTTGCCTTGGCGTACCGCAAATACCCCGGCTTTTTCGCGCGGGTGGTGAATCATGTTGGCAATATCACCAACCGCAAAAATGCGATCGTCGTTTTCAACCTGAAGCGTATCGCGAACTCGAATAAACAAGCCGTTGTCCAGCGCCAGTCCGGTTTGGGTCAACCATTTCGGACCGCCGGCGCGGGTTACCCAGAGCACTTCGTCCGTTATTAAGGGCGATTTTTCGCCTTCAATGTGTAAGGTTCGGGCGGTTACCTCGGTTACTGCCGCACCCAAGTGAACATTCACACCCCGCTCAGCCAGGGTGCGTTCAAACACGGCACGTACTTTAGGGCTGTGGGTGGGCAATATCGTGTCAGCGGCATCCAGTATGTGCACATGGAGTTCTACCGCCTGGCTGGCAATGTTGCGTAGTTCATTCTGCAAGCGGTATTGCATGGCCATAGCCATCTCAACGCCGCCAGCGCCTGCACCTACCACCGCCAGTGTGAACGGGCCCTGGTGTTGTTTTATGCGGTCAAGCAAGTCAAGCCAGTGCCGATTAAAGCGGTTAATAGGTTTCACGGGTACGGCGTGTTCGGCGGCACCTTTTACATCGGCAGTACGTGGTGAAGAGCCAATGTTGATAGAGAGCAAATCGTAGCTGACGGGCGGGCGATCACGGCAGATAACATGCTGGGTAGCGGTATCGATGCCGATGGCTTCGTCCCGGTAAAAGCGCGCTCCAGAAAATTCAGCCAGTCGGCTTAAATCGATATGGACGTCGTCATGGCTGTAGTGGCCGGCAATGTAACCGGGCAGCATGCCAGAGTAGGGCGTGTCGGTGTCGCGGCAAATCAGCGTTAAACGCACACCAGCTACGGGGTTCATGGCGAACTGCCGCAGAACCCCGACGTGGCTGTGCCCGCCGCCAATCAGGACAATGTCCTGTAATACAGGCTGGTCAGGCTTTTGCATTAAACGATTTTCTTGGCTTCAGCCGCTAGTTGGTCAAAGCCCTTGATGCTGGCAAACGCTTTCAGCTTTTCTTGGTCTTCGGCGCTGGGGTAAGCAATCTGGCCGATCGCGGTCAACCCGGCTTCGTTCATTTTTTTCTGGGTAGCGGGGCCAATGCCTTTGATTCGGGTCAGGTCGGCGGGATCTGCCAGTTGAGTTGATTTTGCCTTGGTCTTTGCTGGAGCTTGAGCGGGTGCCTTTGCCGGTGCTTCAGTAAATGTAGGCGCAGTTGTAGAAGTAGGTGCTGGCGCAGGTGCGGCTTTGGCCCTGGTTTTTTTGGGCGCTTTAGATTTCGGTGCTTTTGATTTTGATGGCGCGGATTCCGAGGGTGCTACAGACTCAGACTTTGCCTTTTTTTTCTTGGATACTGCAGGAGTCGGCAACATCGGTTTCTTTTTGCTTGGCTTACCTTCGTCGGCGTGTCCTATGCCCAATCGTTCCAGCAGGCTGTTTTGCATTTCTTGAAACTCTTGAAGCCGACGCTCGAATTCGTCGTTGAAGCGCTTCATTTCGCGATCGCGCAACTCGTCTATGTCTTTACGCAGCTTGTGCACAGGTTGTTTTATCTGGTTTTGCAGATTGTCGAACTGCTTCAGAGCATCATTAAACAGACTTTCAATGTGTGACGTTGTTTTAGCGAACTTCTTGTTTACTTTTTTTACTATCTTTTCGACGTTTTTTGGCTTTTCTTTCTTGGCCATGATGGTGTCCTCAGGCGGGTTGGGGCAATACATTTGCTGTGAATGGCACAACTGAATAGCTGAAAATCACTACAGAGTTGGTTCAGGCCGTCTTATGTAACGCTGCGCCGGGGCCTGATGAGCGGCGGGATTGAATGGACTGCTTTCTGTTTAACACACTGCGAATACGACTTAAGCGATCATTCAAATGGGGATTTTTTTGTGGGTCTGGATCCACAAACTCAACGGAGTAAAAAAAATTGCTACAGTGTTTTCGACGCTGGATAATTACGCCGCTTATGCCTTGGGCGCAGATTTCGTCTACCGGCATGGTCATCACCAGGTCCAGAATAATGGTGTCGCCCGGTTCGAACACTTTGTCACTTTTCAATACGCAGCCGTAAGTGTCCAACTCAAACACTGGAACATTAACACGTTCTTTACGAAACAGTCCGCGCCGAAAACGGAAGCGGGCGCGTAAATCGGGCAATGCCTCATTCATCAGTAAAGATTCCTGCCGTCATGTCAGCTTTTAACGAACCTTGTTGCTTACTCCCTAAAGTACAAGGTTCGACCGGTTTTTCAACCCACTGTTAGAAAGGACGTGTTTTTAGCTGATAGAGATCAACCCGGCGATCTTTCAGGTTGGTCACCGAACCTTCATTACGCACCAACGTTAATTTTGCCAGATCCAAATCAGAGAACATGATCATTTCAGTGTTTGGTGTAGTTTCTGCCATTACCGCATCGTGGGGGAAGGCAAAATCCGAGGGTGAGAACACCGAAGACTGCGCGTACTGCACGTCCAGGTTTTCTACCTTCGGTAAGTTACCAACACTGCCGGTGATCACCACGTAGCACTCGTTTTCGATCGCGCGTGCCTGGGCGCAGTGGCGTACCCGTAGATAGCTGTTTTTGGTATCAGTCCAGAAGGGTACGCAAATGATGTCTACTTCTTGCTCAGCTGCCATGCGCCCCAGTTCCGGGAACTCAATGTCATAGCAGATCAGAATAGCAACGCGGCCGGCGTCTGTTTCGAACACCTTGAACTCGTTGCCGCCTTCAATCACCCAGTCACGGCGTTCGTGCGGCGTTATGTGAATTTTTCGTTGTTCATCAACACGGCCATCGCGGTGGCACAAGTACGAGACGTTGTAGACCCGGTCGTTTTCAAGCAGCGGCATGGAGCCGGTGATGATATTGATGTTGTAACTGACCGCCATGTCAGACATTTCGTTACGAAACTGCTCGGTAAAGCCAGCCAGGAAACGTACTGCACGAGTTTGGTCAACCTGATCCGTCAGGCCCATCAAAGGCGCATTGAAAAACTCAGGGAATAGAGCGAAGTCGCTTTTGTAATCCGACAAGGCATCCACAAAATACTCAACCTGCGTCAACACTTCCTCAACCGATGCGAATTCACGCATTTGCCACTGCACCGCACCCATACGAACTTGGGTTTTGCGTGTGTTGAGCACAGAAGAGGGGGGGACGTACAAAATGTTCCGCCATTCCAGCAGGGTGGCATAGCCCAGGGATTTTTCATCTTCCGGCAAATACTTGTGCAATAACCGGGTAACTTGAAAGTCATTGGAAAGCTGAAAGCTCAGAATCGGATCATAAATATCTTTACGGCTTACCCGCTCGATGTATTCGGCCGGTGTGCAGTGGTCTTTGTATTTATGATAAAAAGGAATGCGCCCGCCCGCTAGAATGGCCCGTAAGTTCATAGAGCGGCACAGTTCTTTGCGAGCCTCATAAAGCCGTCGGCCGAGGCGATAACCGCGGTATTCCGGGTGAATGAACACATCCAACCCGTACAAAGAATCGCCTTTTGCATCGTGCCGAAGCTTCTCATCACGCATGATAAGATCGTCATAGGTGTGCGGATTGCTGAACCGTTCGTACTGCACGGCAACTGTCAGCGCCACGGCTACCAATTCGCCGCTTTCTTCAATGCAGATCTGGCCGTCTGGAAACTGGTCTACCAGGGCTTTGATGGTGTCGCGGGGCCAGGCACCTCCAATGTCATGGTACACCCGGTCCATTAGTATTTGCAGTTGGTCGTAATCATTCAACGTCAAGTTGCGAAGGTTCAAGTGCAGTTCTTCATGGGCCATAAACAGCGGCTCCCGCAGGCGTTAAGTCAATTGGTGGCGCGGTAAAAACACGCGCCCTCAGAGAGTAAAAGACGATAGAGTTTAACAGAAGCTGAAAACCCGGGCATGACGTTCCGTTTAGCTGCGCAAGCTGTTCAGCGTTTGTAAAAACAGATCTCCGTATTTTTCCAGCTTTGCAGCGCCCACACCGCTAACGTCGGCAAGCTCCTCCAGAGTGGCTGGCCGGCGCTCCAGCATGTCGAACAGCGTGGTGTCGTGAAAAATAACGTAGGGCGGCACGCCCTGCTTATCGGCCAACTGTTTACGGCATGCGCGCAGCGCTTCCCAACCGTCGTGATCGGTAATCTGCTCCCGCACCGATGCAGCGGATCTGGAGCTGCCTTTCGCTGAGCTTTTTGGCGGCTCCGGATCTTTGCGTAATTGAACGCTGGCTTCGCCTTTCAACAGGGGGCGGCACTGTTCGGTCAGTTGCAAAGCACCGTAACCGTCTGGATCTGCTCTCAGATAGCCGTTTGCCACCAGTTGGCGAAACACCGATTTCCACTCGTTGGCGGTTAAGTCTTTGCCGATTCCGTAAGTGGATACCTGCTGGTGACCCATTTGAACGAGGCGATCGTTTTCAGATCCGCGCAGCACATCAATCAGGTAGGTCACACCAAAACGCTGACCGGTGCGGAATACGCAAGACAGAGCTTTTTGTACGGTAACTGTGCCATCCCAGGTCTCCGGCGGTGTCAGGCAGGTATCGCAATTGCCGCAGGGTTGGTCCAGTTCGTCGCCGAAGTAGTTCAGCAGTACCTTGCGCCTGCAACCGGTAACCTCACAAAGGCCCAGCATGGCGTCAAGCTTTTGTCGCTCAACCCGTTTGAAGTGATCGTTACCCTGCGATGTTTCCAGCATTTGCCGCAGTTTGATAACATCCTGCAAACCGTAAACCATCCATGCGGTAGAAGGTTTGCCGTCGCGGCCAGCACGGCCTGTTTCCTGATAATAAGCCTCAAGGCTTTTGGGCAAATCCAGGTGGGCAACAAAGCGCACATCGGGTTTGTCTATGCCCATACCAAACGCGATGGTAGCCACAATAATAACGCTGTCTTCACGCAGGAAACGATCCTGGTTTGATGCTCGCTCATCCGTGGCCAAGCCAGCGTGATAGGGAAGAGCGTTGTAACCTTTGCCTTGCAACAGCTTTGCGGTGGCGTCTACTTTTTTGCGCGAAAGGCAGTAAACGATGCCGCAATCGCCTTCATGTTCCGTCTTGATAAAGTCCAGTAACTGTTTGTTAGCATTGATTTTTGGCGTAATTCTGTACTGAATATTAGGGCGATCAAAACCGCTGATAAAATGCCGAGCTTGGGTTAACGACAGGCGCTCGGCAATCTCTTTGCGGGTGCGCTCATCGGCGGTGGCAGTCAAAGCGATACGTGGTATGTTCGGAAAAGTTTGCGCCAACATGCTCAGCTGCAAGTAATCCGAACGAAAGTCGTGACCCCATTGGGAAACACAATGAGCCTCGTCGATTGCAAACAGAGCGATGGAGGTATTGTGTAACAGTTCTATAGTGCGGGGCTGAATCAGCCGTTCCGGGGCGCAATACAGCAAATCCAGCTCACCTGACATCAGAGCGTATTCAGTCGCTCTGGCTTGCTCGAAGTCCATGGTGGAATTCAAAAAAGCGGCTCTAACTCCCAGTTCTTTCAGGGCAGTTACTTGGTCTTGCATCAGAGCTATCAACGGCGACACCACGATGCCGGTGCCCGGGCGTACCAGGGCCGGAACCTGATAACACAGGGATTTACCGCCGCCGGTGGGCATAAGCACCAGTGCGTCGCCACCGGCGCACAGTTCTTTTACTATGTCCTCCTGTAACGGGCGGAAGCTGTCATAGCCAAACACTTCATGCAACACCTGTTCGGGAGTCTGCACGGCTGTGGGCCGTTCGCTTGAGAGCTGATCGAAGTCCTGATGGGAGTACATAATGAGCCGGTTTACCCGCAAGCAGCCTGAATGAAGCAGCGCCGACAGAGCGGCACTGTGTATTTCTGCGGCAGAATCATAGCAGATTTCAGGGTGGGTGTTTTGCCCAGTGGGATTATCAATATAAGCCTGAGCGCTGTTGTTATACGTCAGCGTCGTCATTTAAGAGCAAAGGAGCAGCGGAAATTCGTGCAGCTTCATTAACGTTTAAGGAAAATTGGCTTTTAAAACGATACAATAGCGTTAAAAATTTATTGCCTCTGCAAAAGCGTGATTCTTACCGAGGCTCGCGGCTCTCGACTAACACAAGGTTTTACTATTAATGCAGAAATTTGATGCCATCCGTCCTTACTCGGACGAGGAGACTTCCGCCGTAATACAACGATTAGTACATGATCGGGAATTTCTGAACTTGATTGGCCGCATCAAATCGCCTGGAGCTGCACGCTGGGCGCCGGCGATGCTGCGGGGAATTGTGAGTTATTGGTTGCGCCGCCGTTTTGGTGGTTTCACCCGTATAGACGATTTGCAAGCATCGTTGTCGGGCTACGTTGGTGAACTGGTTGGAAATACCACCACTCGGGTTACCGAGAGCGGGTTACAGAATTTGAAGCAGGAATCTACCCACCTGTTCATCTGCAATCATCGCGACATTGTTTTTGACCCAATGATTGTAAATTTTTTGTTGTATAACCAAGGGCTAAAAACCACTCGCATCGCCATTGGTGACAATTTGCTCGAAAATCGCGTCTTTGCTGAAATGATGCGATTAAACAAGAGCTTTGTAGTGCGGCGCAGCATGACCAGCCCACGGGAAATACGTGACGCCTACCTTATGCTGTCCGATTTTATCAATCACAGCATCGAGACCCACAACGGGGTGTGGATTGCGCAACGTGAAGGGCGGGCCAAAGACGGTATAGACCGCACAGATCCCGCTATTGTGAAGATGTTCCACATGAGCCCGAAAAAATCCGGACTGGATTTCCAAACGGCGATAAACCGGCTGAGTATTGTGCCAGTATCGATTGCTTATGAATTTGACCCCTGTGATCTGGATAAAGCCAATGAGCTGGAAACCCGGGCCCGCACCGGTGCTTACCTGAAAGCAGAAGGCGAAGATACCAGCCAGATTATGCGCGGACTAACCGGCTTTAAAGGCCACGTGCACGTGCACTTCGGCGCACCCATCGAAGACGCAGAAGCCGACCCAAAAGCCTTGACGGCGCGAATTGACCGGGAAATTCACAGCCATTACCACTTGCACCCCTCCAATCTGGTGGCGTATCAGATGCGTGAAGTTGCTGCGGGCAGGGGGCCAGTAGAGGCCGGACTGTTTGCTTCGCTGGCTGCAGCCGCAAGTTGCACACGCCAGGCTTTGGAAGCGGCTGAGAAAGAGTTACAAAAACGCCTCAATGCGTGTGACGCAGCAGCGCGGCCTTACCTGCTGGACATGTACGCTAACCCGGTAACGAGTGCGTTGAATGCTCTGAATACAGCAGACGCCAGTGCTTGATAGAAGACTAAAACTTGATTAAGGGTGACTGACTTGCCGCGCTGAAATGCGGCAAGTCTAACTGCGCCAGAAAGCTGGTGACAGTACCACTACTACGCTTAATATTTCCAAACGCCCCATCAGCATGCCCACGCCCAACATCCATTTAGCGGCATCTGGCAGCGGCCCAAAATTTCCGGCAGGGCCAATGATGTCACCCAAGCCCGGGCCAACGTTGGTTAGAGCCGTCAATGCGCCGGACAAAGAAGTGATGAAATCCAGCTGCATAGCGGCCAGCGACACCGTCAAAACCAGCAGGCACAGTAAGAAGATGAAGGTATAGGCGATCATCGAGGAAATGATATCGTCGCTAACCGCGCGACCGTTGTAATTGCGGGTTAGCACCGCCCGTGGATGAAGCAGGCGCATCAAATTCTCACGGAGAACAATGACTGACAATTGGAAGCGGAATATCTTCATGCCGCCAGCGGTGGAGCCGGAACAGCCGCCTACAAACATCAAAAAGAAAAAAACCACGAAAGCCAGCGGTCCCCACGCAGTATAGTCTTCCGACGCGTAACCAGTGGTAGTAACAACAGAGGTAACGTTAAACAGCGTGGATATGTAATTGCTAACCGGATCGAAGGGAACAGCAGAAACCGCCCAGCGATACAGCGTTAAGAGCGCGGGCACAATCAGCAGGAGAGTCAAAAACAACCGCACCTGCTGGTCACGAAACAATACGCCGCGCTGACCGTGCAACTCCCGCACAAACAAAAAGAACGGAATACTGCCCAAAATCATGAAGAGTGTGGTTTCCAGCAGTATCACGTCGTTGAACTTGCCCATGGACAAATCCGAGGTAGAAAAACCGCCGGTCGAAATGCTGCTCAGGCCGTGGTTGAAGGCATCAAACAATGTCATGCCTGATACCCAATACGTCATCACAGCCAACACGGAGAAGCTCAGGTAAACCCCTAAAAGTCCGCGACTCAGGGTTTTCATCCGGGGCAGTGCTTTGTCGGTCCACTCGGACGACTCGGTAGCAAACAGGCGCATGCCGCCGACTCGTAGAAACGGCAATACAGCAACGAACATGCCGATAATGCCAATACCACCAATCCAGTGCAAAAGAGAGCGCCAGATCAGCAAATCGCGGTCCATGGAGTCCAGGCCGCTGAATACCGTTGCGCCTGTGGTGGTGATACCTGATGCGCTCTCAAAAAATGCGTTCGCCGCCGATATATTATTGTCACTAAGGTAAAATGGCAGAGCCGAAAAAATGGCAATGAAGAACCAACTCGACACTGTGAGCACGAACATGAAACGCGGTTTCAAGTCTCTGGACCGGCGATAGGTTGCGAGTATACCCAGCATCCCCAATACGCACACAATGCCCGCTGATTCCATAAACGCAGCGCTGTTAGGAGCGTCAGAACCCATTAGAATAAGTGGCGGTAAGATCATGAAAATACTCAAAAGTATAAACATGACGCTAATGATAAATACAACGGGTGTGAGGTTTCTCAAACGGTGCTCGAATCGAGGTTATACAAAGACGGCCAAGGATACTCCCGAGGTGCCAGCTGCGCAACTTGGCGGGCCGCGAGCGGGGCTGAACAAGGCCCTGATTACCGGTCAATTACATCGCCGTAAAAGCATGGCCAGGTGCTTTTATCATTCTTTATCGGAGGTTATCTTGGGCACCTTTTACTGCTTGTACACATTATTTCTCTTAAAACAGGACGCATTATGATTCACGCACGTTTCTTGCTCATCACGGCGATTGTCACTGCGCTTTCTTGGGCTCCTCTGGCCAGTGCCCAAGACAAACGCGATGACAGTGATAAACGCCCCGGCGAAACTCTTGGATTTGTGGAATGGGTGGTAATGCAAGACACCGGAGTGCGGCTAAAGGCGAGGCTGGATACGGGCGCCAAAACGTCATCGCTGCACGCAGTGAATGTTGAAGAATTCGACAAAGGCGATGACCGCTGGGTTAACTTTCAGTTGCCCTTGGGCGACCACGAAGACCAGCCCAGCGATGGGAAGATAAGCCATGACGACGTGGTGCTGGAATTTGAACTGCCGGTGGAGCGGGTAGTGCTAGTCAAGCGTAAGGGAGCACCATCGCAGCGGCGCTATGTGGTGAACATGGACTTCTGCGTGTCGGGCGAAGTGCATACAACCCAGTTTTCATTGGCCGACCGCGCAAGATTTTCCTACCCGGTACTGTTGGGCCGTCGTTTTATGAGCGACGACAACATTCTGGTGGACTCCGCCAACGGCTTTATTGCTGTTAAACAATGTGAGTTTCTCAGCCTCGAGAAAATTGCTGAAAACAATAAGACTCAATCGTAAACCTGCACCGCGATGGTTGCTGCTAAACGTAGCCATCACGCTTAACGGCATTAGTTAGGATTGTAGATAAATGGGCAACAAATCACTCACTCTCTCATAGTGCCCGCGGTCTTTGAGGCGCTGCCGACCGCTTCGCGTTTGCACATCGTAGTTTTTCAGAGCCCCGAGTTTAATCGGCCTGCTAGGATTCAGGATCAGAATAGGCGTATGGGCTTCGCGCATGTAGGTTTCTGCCGGTTCGCCATCAATCGCGTGATAGCGAAGATTTGCCAACGGGCGAACACGAAGTACGCGGCGTGACCGCAGTTGTGCGGATGCTGGCAATGAGCGAATGGACATGATTTCTCGATCAATCTTGATGTCCCAGGGAACGTCGTCAATCGTTGAGCGCGGGCGCTGCCGGAATGATTCCAGCCTTTCGCACACCTGATCCGCAGTCATCTTTTTAATCTCTGTTTTTATGCCCCAGGTAAAGGTGCAAGACTGCAGTGGGGGAGAGCAGGGTAACACCTGCAAACGTCGGGTCAGTTGGGCCAGAATCAGCCAAGGATAATGCCTGTGCAGCAGTTCGAAACGATCATCCCGGTTGCCAAGGCCTGGGATTAGAGACTCTATAGCGGCCTTGCTGCGATTGATTTCAGCGATTCGATCCAGAACCTGACTTTCGTCGACGTTGGCTAACACCAACGCACCGGGAACCCTGTTGACAACTTTGGTGCTGTATTGTGGATCGCCGTACCAATCAGTCAGGGCATGAAGAGCTGCATTAAAGGCTTCTGTTCCTAAAAGAGCAGTGGGCTTTATATCGGTAACAGGCTGGCTCTCGTTTTCACGAACAGTGCGCGGGATTTGATAGACGCGGCACTGAATCGGGGTAGCGTGTGCCAGCAAGAGTTTGGTGTCAGCACAGAAGTGTTCCAGACTTTCAACCGTCTGGACAATTTTTTGAATGGTTTCCAGTTGCAAAGGAGAATAAGCCATTTGAACTCCGTGTCTCGTTAAAACTATACCAACATGCAAAAATACTACGACATTATGGAGCGTCTGGAACAATTTTTCACACCTAAAATAAGGTGATATCCGAACGGTTCTACCTTAGTCAAACCGCTTTTAATGCGCAGGCGATATCTTGATCCGCCAGATTGCGCAAATTCCTTTCGATTAAACACGGTTTCGTGCTTAAAACAGGCTAGAATATTCGCCGGAAATTTACTGATCAGGCATTAAAGCGAGGAGAAAGACGGTGGCTGCGACAGAGCAAAATTATGGGCTGGAAAGCATTATTCTGCACCACTCATTTACCCAGGTGAAGGGCCGGACCATTCGCATCGACTGCCGCGAGCGCACCCATGTCGGCGGCGTTAACGGCGCCGGAAAAACTTCGATTCTGTCACTGATTCCGGCGTTTTACGGCGAAGAACCCGAACGCATTGTCAGCAAGGGTTCCGGTCGCCTGTCGTTTCTGGACTATTACTTGCCGAGCCTGCAAAGCCTGGTGATTTTCGAGTACAGCCGCCACCGCGGTACCTGTTGCTCCGTCATGTTTCGGCACCACTCAGGCAAACTGTGCTACCGCTTCGTGGAAGGCTCCGCTGCTGACACTTTCTTTGCGCCAGAAGTCATTGAACTGTTAAAAGCTGGCGCCACTGCCGACGCCGTTTTTGAAAAGCTTCGCGATTTAAAGTGCAATGTGTCTCGAATAATCGACACCATCACCAACTACCGCGCCATTATCCAGCGCAACCCCCGCCTATTGAAACGTTCCGCCGCCGATGCCCGCAAACTTCGCGGCCTTGCAGCGGACTTCGGCCTGGGCAGCGCCGACACGCACATGAGCCATATTGAACGCCTGACCCATGTGGTGCTGAATAAGAACCGCTTGATGTCCAGCTTTAAGGCGATGATTTGCGAAACCCAGTTCGAGAATATTCACATCCATAGTCGGCCCAAAACCATCGATGAAAGCGGCCTGGTGAGTGACATTCGCAGCATCAAGGCCTTTGAAAAAGAAGAAGCTAAAATTCGCGAGTGCCTACAGCAAGAAAATGAGCGCCAGGCGATTCTGGCTGCCAGCCGGCGCACTGTCGCCAGCCTGACGGCGACAGTCGACGAGGCTAATGACAGTAAAGCCGACATTGCCCGCGACATTGCCAAACTGAAAGAACGTATTAACGAGGAAAGCGAACAGCAGCGCCAGGCCGACGACGAGATTGCGGGGGTTCTGGCGGATAAAACCTACGAATTGAAAGTGAAAGAAGGTGACCTTGACGGCATCTATAAAAAGCGTGAGTACTACGATACCGAAAGAGCGCCTGAGCTGAGCCAGGATCTGCAGAATATTGGCGAATACCGCCGACAAAAAGCCGATGCTGATTCGGATCTGACTGGCCTGACCAGCAAAGTGACTCAGGTAGAAAGCGAGTTCAGGCACGAGATCAGCGAACTGAAAAGTGCATTTTCCCGCGAGCAGGGCGATCGCGAACGGAAGGTCAGCGACGCGGAGACCGCCCGCAAAGACGCGGCTTACCAACATGACAAAGCCATCGGCGCTCTGGATCACGAAAAAACCCGTGAAATAGGCCAGCAGCGCGAAGAGCGCAGTCAGGAACGTTCCGCCATTCAAAGCCAGTTGGCCCGCGCCGAAACCCTGCGCGATAACCAAAGCTATAACGATGACGAAACCGGCCAGATAGCCGCTGCCGAAGCGGCCGTGCAAAATGCCGAAGAACAGGCGCAGCATGTTTCTGGCGAGCTGATCGACGCCAACCGTAAAAAAGACCAGGCCCGCGAAGACCGCGATACCGGCCAGAAACACCTTCTCCACGCTCAAGAGCAGATCGATACGTTAACGGCGGCGTTTGAAGATTTACAGCAGCAGATTTCGCCAGACAGCGACACCTGGCTCTGGGCTTTGCGCAAACAAGATCCGGAATGGGCCCAAGGCCTGGCAAAAGTCATTCATCCCGACCTGCTGATGCGAACCGACCTCAACCCGTTAATGCACAGCACCGCGGCGGCTAACCGCCGACAAGTCATGGGTTGGGTGCTGAACACCGATGCGATATCCGCCCCGGAATTTGCGGCCTCGGAAGAAGAGCTGCAAGCGCGCCTGCGCGACATTGATCAAAAACGCCAAGCGGCCCGCAAAACCCGTGATGACACAGAAAAAGCCGCGCGTAATCGCAACGAGGCCTACCAGTCCCGATGTTCCGCTGTAGAACACATGAACACCGAGAAAAAGCTTACCGATGACTCGCTCACTCGGCAGCGTGAGTACCTGAAGGCCATGCGGGAACAAATTCGCCAGGCGCTGAATGAACGTAAGCGAGCCCAAGGCGCGAAAGTGACCGAACTGCAGAGCCTCCTGGAGCAGTTCAACAAAGACAGTGAAATGGGCGAAACCGCCACCATCAGCCAGTTTGCCAAACGCTTAATGGATTTGCGCGGCCAGTGGGCCGAGCGCGAATCCCAGCTGCAGCTAAACATCGACCACGCCCAACAGCTGGTTCAGCAAGCCCGAAGCGAACACGTACAACGCCTGGAACTGAAACAAACGGCGTTTAACCAGAAATTAGAAGATGAAGGCATAGATCCGAAAGTGGTGCAGCAGACACGTGCCAAGGCTGAAAGCCTGAAAAGCCGGGTGCACGAAATTGAGCAAGCAGAGCCTTTGGTGCGCGAATACAAAAACTGGATCGACAAGGACTGGTCACGTAAAGACGGCCTGACCGGGGACTGCAATCTGCTGGAAAAACAGGTCGCAGACATAAAAACCCGGCGCGGCGAACGTCAGCGCAAGCACCAGGAAAGTGTTAAACAGGTGAATGTAAACATCACTCAGCATCAGCAGAAAATCGGCGTGCTGGGCAAACAGATCGAGGAAGCCGAAGGCATCCTGAAGAAGTTCGACGTCGCCCCCGATGACATGGCGATGCCGGGCAACATGGTTAATCTGACCGGCGAACTGCAGGATGCCTACGAGCGTCTGGACAAACTGCGCCGCGAGGTGATGGCTACCTTCAAACGCGCGCTCACAGTACTGAACCAGTACAACGGCACCCAAATCCAGAGCGCGTGGCAAAAGCTGAGTGAATTCCGCAGGCAGCGGCTGACAGACCCGGCCCAGGAATACGATGAAGCTTTCCAGCTCATGCAAGTGCAAGACTTGCGCTCACTGCTGGACACCGACATTCCGCAGCTGCGCTCTACCTTGGTGGATCAGTTTACCTCTGAAGCTAACACCTTGTGCCGTTACTTCGACAGCCTGGAAACCATGGCCCGGGAAGTGAAAGCCGTGTCCCGCACTCTGCGCCAGAAAATCAACACCGATCAGCGCATTGAATCCCTAAGCGATATTCAAGTGGTGCTAAGGCCGCGAATTGAAGACGATGAAAGCTGGCAGCCCCTGAAGAGTTTTGTGGTGCAGTGGCGCGACTGGCACGCAGTGCACCGCCGCGAAATGCCTGATGACAGCATCACCATGGCGTTCCAGCTGGTCAGCGACACTTTGAAATCGGCCAGTCTGGGCGAAAGCGTGGAATCCATGGTGGATATGCACCTGACCATGAAAGAAAACGGCCGTGAAGCGGTAATCCGTAACGACAACGACTTCCTGACCGCCAGTTCTCAAGGCCTGACGTATCTGGCCATTATGGCGGTGTTCATGGGTCTGACCCGCTACCTGTGCCCGGACAAAAACACACGCATTACCTGGCCCATCGATGAGTTGGGCACCCTCAGCCCCAACAACATTGCACGCATGGCGGAAATGCTGGAACACAACAACCTGACCATGATTTCGGCGTGTCCGAAACTGGACCGGCCGCTGCGCAAGTTCTTCGAAAACAAAATCAGCCTTCAGCACGGCCGCGTACACAACTTTGAAAGCGCCACACCGGGTGCGCCAAAAAGAGATTTGCTAGCGAGTGTGACCCGCCCACGCCCAGAGGCCGATTTACCAGACGATCTGTTTACCAGCGCCACCGAAGGAGGCAACCATGCAAACTAACCCACTGTTCGAACGCACGGTAAGCGCCTTACTGGCCGGTGAAATTATCTGCGAATACAGTCACGATGAATTGTATAACTATTTACTGACGCAACCGGTGCAGCAAAAAGTTTCGGATTTCCTACAACAGATGAACCGAACCCTGCGCCAAACCAGCAGCCACGATGCCTGGCTATGTTCTTATCAGGATCTGTCACGCCCCGACGCCAAAGACGCCGTGCGCCAGCAATTTCGAGAGGTAGCCAACCACCTGGAAGCCCTGGTGCAGTTTCTACGGCTGGTGATGATGGTGGAAGCCGCACAACGCCCCATTTCCGCCGGCGAACACCTGCGTGAAGGCAAATTGCTGGAACGCATTTCCACCGCGCCGTCGCTGGAAGCCAAACTGCGTTCGCTGTGTGAAAAAGACCTGTTCCGCACCAAGCGCAGCGACAGCGCGGGCCAATTGCGAGTGGTACTGGAGAACCTTACCAAAGCCGGCTACCTGAAACCCATCGGCACCAGCGGCAGCGTGTTTCTGGCGACGGCAAAGTGGAGTTGGTTGTACGACGTGATGACCTTCATTCAAACCCACGAAGGCATCCGCGAAGACAGCGCCGAAGACGACCCGCAGCTGAGGATTGTCTGATGGCCAGAACCCACGATGCGCAATCCACCCTGCGGGCGCTGGCCACCTACGGTGACGTGATTCTGGAAGCCCATCTAAACCGTGGCAACCGGATTGCCCTGAACGACGACAACGTTGGCGTACTGGAAACCCTGGAACACCACCGCCTGGTGTGGCGCCTGGGGGACACCGAAGACCTGCAGCTGAAAAATGTTCTGGTGCGATTGCTAGACCACATCACCGAATCGGAACGCCGGCGTTTTGCCAGCGCCCAGGTTGACCGCCTTTGGAGCGACCTGAATCGACTGTTTGTGGATTATCGCGAAGCCAAAAAACGCGCAGCGTTTACGGACAAATCGCGAATTGAGAGTGAAATCAAAGAATGCCTTTCAGAAATCATTGAAGACATCCGCAACGCCACCGATACCTTCTCGTCTTACATCAGCAGCGGTTTCAGCTACATCACCGATATGGATCTACGAATTCGCAAGAACCACGAAGTGATTGAGCGAGCAGGGCAACTAAACAGCCTGTTTGAAAGCTTTAACACCCAGGACCTAGCCGATCAGGCCGGCAACGATCCGTTCCTGAAACGGTTGCTGCTGAAATATCTGCCGGCTGCGCTGGAACAAGGCCAGAAAAACCTCAGTTATGCCCTCAACCAGCTGCGCCTGACGCTGGTGCGCCTGCGCGAAGATCAGCGCCTGAGTAAATTGGTCGGTGGCTTTGAAAGCTATTTTGCTAACAATCGCGGTTACATCCCATCGATTGATGATCTGGACCTAAGCCACTGCCCGGCGCCGCTGAACAATGTCGTGTCCTTCGCGATCGTCGCTCGTGGTGATATTTATGACCCGGCAGATGACGAAGACCTGATTACTCTGGCGCAAACCGCCCGCACCTTGGGCGCCGACCAGCAAGGCACTGAACCTGCAGCTGCTCTGCAACCCGTCGAGTTTGACGTTGACGGAGCTTCTGACCCCGAAGAAGAAGATCCGGTGGATGAGCTGATTGAACAGCTGGTGCAGTTCGTGGTGGATGGTGATATTGGCGATGGCGAAATTGATGCCCTAGAGGCCCTCAGCGCCAGCGGTCTGGCATTGGATGCAGCCACCTGGCTGTCCACGCTGGAAGCACAGATTGACTCGCTGGCGCCTAACGACCAGAGCCAGATAACGGTGGAATATAAAAGCCAGCTGGATCCGCTTTATAAAGACAACCTCTACATAACCGGCATGACTTTGCGAAGAAGCAATGAAAGCCGAATTTAAGGCCATTACCAAGCTGCTGCAGGGAGGGAAACGAGAAATCGCCCGCAGCAGTAGCGTCTGGAAAAGAATTCACGAGGAAACCGGATTAGGCGCCGTTCGTGGCAATAAATTCCTGTTCTCGGAGGACGAACTGGACAAGTTGCGTCAGTTTGGCCGGGCCCTGACCGGCGGTGAGCTGGACCCTCTGTTTTACCAGCCTGCTGGCCCGCGTATGGACATGGCGGAGCTTCACAGCAATGAAAAATTCACCAGCCAGTCGGTATTCGGCAGCCTGCTACTGCTGGCAACCGCCGGTAACGCCAGTGTGTTCATTAACGGCCAACCAAGCGCCACACAACCAGGCTCCGTACTCGCCGTGAAGCCGAGTGCTGTCAACCGCGAGGCGCTGACCCAACAAAACCTGATCGTGATTGAAAACGGCTCGTTGATGCCAGACTGGCACCGCATTGTTCTGCCACCGGCGTGGCAGCACGCCGTATTGCTGTATCGCGGCCACGGCGAAAACGCCCGTGATGTTAACCAGCTGGCGCAGGCACAGCCGTCCGATAGACTGGCTTTATATTACGATTTTGACCCGGCGGGCATGGCGATGGCACTGAATTGGGGCAAGGGGAATATCCTGGTACCGCAAGACTGGCCGGGGCTGGATTGCAGCGCGGCAGGCGGCCTGAGTCAACGCGGCACCTATCGCCAACAACACGCAGCACTTAACATGGCGCAGGCCGCGGCCCGCACCGACCAGCAGCGCAGTATTATGGCCTTCATGGCTGATCATGAGTGTGCGATCATGCAGGAACATATTACTACGCGGGCTTTGCCCCTGGTTGCAATTACAGGTTCCAAATAAACGAGGTATAAGGTGCAGGATCTACAGACTATTGAGGTTGAAACCCAAGCTAACCCCACGGCCGCCGTTATCTGGCTGCACGGACTGGGCGCCAATGGACACGATTTTGAACCCGTAGTACCCGAACTCGGTTTACCGGAAGGCGCCGCCGTGCGCTTTATATTCCCAAACGCGCCCAATCTGCCGGTCACCATTAACGGCGGCATGTCTATGCCGGCCTGGTATGACATCAAAGCCATGGATCTTGATCGTATTATTGATACCGAACAACTGATGGCGTCAGCCCGCGCCGTTGGCAAGCTGGTGGACCGGGAGATCGAACGCGGCATCGCCTCCGAACATATCGTAATTGCCGGTTTCTCCCAGGGTGGCGCGGTTGCCTATGAGTTAGGCCTGACGTATCCGAAGCGCCTCGCCGGTATTCTTGCGCTTTCAACCTATTTTGCCACCGCAAAGTCGGTCAAGCCCTCACAGGCCAATGCCGGTATTCCAATCAATATTTATCATGGAACCGCTGATCCGATGGTTCAGGAAGCGCTGGGCCTTCGCAGTTTGAAAGCACTCAAGGAAATGGGCTATCAGCCGGCCTATATGACCTTCCCTATGGAACACAGCGTGTGCCTTGAGGAAATTAAAGAAATCGGCAAGTTCATCCGCAAATACGCCCTTTAGTGACTGGTTGCAGTCTTAGAGGCATACACTGATAAGAAACCTGACAGGACTCATTCCTTGAACCATCTTGCCCACGTTTTTCTGGCCCCGGATTCTGCTGAATGTCGTGTTGGTAGCATTCTGGGTGACTTCAGCCGCGGCGTTGACCTGTTGGCGTTACCGGGCAAGGTGCAGGAAGGGGTTCGCCACCATATAGCCGTTGACGTGTTCACGGACAGCCATGCCGAGGTGCTTGCCAGCAAACGCTTGTTTTCGCCCCAACGCAGGCGCTTTGCCGGGGTAGCCCTGGACGTACTTTACGATCACTACCTGTTGCGTCACTGGCAGAGTTTCAGCCCGGCGCCACGGGATGCGTTTGTGCATCGCGTGTACCAAGAGCTTCAGCATAACGAACACCTGATGCCAGCACCCATGGTGAGAGTGATGCGCCACATGGTTCGCCATGACTGGTTTGGTGCTTACCAGAATCTGAGCAATATTGGCGACGCCTTGGACAGGGTAGCCGAGCGTATCCGTTTCCCCAATCAGTTCGCCAGTATTATTGATGAAATTCGCGATCACGACGTTCAGTTGGAACAACATTTTCTGAACTTTTTCCCGGAACTACAGAGCTTTGCCAAGCAAACCTAATGTAGCTTCAACTACTAGAATTGGATTCCCACCGCAATGAGCAGACTCGAAACCCGACAAGCGGTACTCTCGTTTATCGGTCTGATGCTGGTCGCCCTTAACCTGCGCCCAGCCCTTAGCAGTATCGGCCCTGTATTGAGCACAATCGGTGGCAGTTTTACCTTGTCGGCTACAGCACTGGGCATCTTGACGACTCTTCCGGTACTGTTTTTAGGACTGGCGGCACCGCTGGCGCCTAAGCTGGCAAGCCGTTTGGGTATTGAAAGAACGATTCTAGTTGTTCTGGTGGTGTTAGCGCTGGCGCTGCTCGTGCGGCCTTATTCCGGCTTAACCGGGCTGTTTACCGGTACTGCTATAGCCGGGGGCTGCATCGGTATTATCGGTGTGTTGCTGCCGGGTATTGTAAAACGGGATTTCCCCAACCACGCCAGTTTGATGACAGGCATTTATACCGCAATGCTTTGCACAGGTGCAGCCATTGCAGCGGGCACAACCGAACCCCTGCGGGAGCTGTTTGATCAGCAATGGCGTCCGGCACTGGCTTTCTGGCTGGTGCCAGCTGTTCTGGCGTTTGTGGCCTGGTGGGTTCAGTTAAGTGATAAAAAGCTGGGCGTCGAACTGGGGGAAACCCGTGGAAAATCCATTTACCGTGACCGACTGGCGTGGCAGATAGCTCTGTACATGGGTTTGCAGTCGTCATTGGCGTATACCGTATTCGGCTGGCTGCCCACCATTTTGCAAGATCGCGGCATCAGCGCCGTTGAAGCAGGGCTGGCGCTGTCGGTGTCTATTTTAGTGCAAGTGGTTAGCGCCATCGCCGCGCCTTTAATTGCCAGCCAAATGCGCGATTATCGGGCGATGATTTTTCTGGTGATGTTGCTGGTTATCGCGGGCCTCGCCGGCTGTATTTACGGGCCAATGGATCAGATGTGGTTGTGGGTTGTGTTGTTGGGTCTTGGTCAGGGCGGCAGTTTTAGCCTGGCGCTGACTTTACTGGCGGTGCGAGCGCGGGACGCAGAAGGTGCTGGGCGCCTTTCCGGCATGGCTCAAAGTCTTGGGTATATCATGGCGGCCTTTGGGCCACTGTTGGTTGGCGTGCTGCGCGATCTGTTCGGCGGCTGGCAGGCCGCCGGCGGATTTCTCATTGCAATCGGCATAGGTGCAGTGCTGGCAGGTCTGAAAGCTGGCCGCAATGCGTATGTTTTTGACGACTAGGGCGCTTTACCTAGCAACAAGCTGCCTGACCTAGATCGATATTTCTACGAGCACCCTCAAGCCTCCTTTCGACCCGGATGAAAAGGAGGCGTGCCCGCTATACCTGTCAACAATATCGCAGACAATAGCAAGACCCAGCCCGTGCCCCGGGGTTTGTTCATCCAGCCGTCGCCCTCTCTGACCCAGGTGCACCTGATCACCTTCTGACACCCCAGACCCATCATCTGTTACGACAATCTGCGCTAAGCCATTGCGCTGTTCTAAAGAAAGTTCAACGCATTCTTTAGACCATTTTCCGGCATTATCGAGTAAATTTCCCAATATTTCGTTTAGATCATGCTCCTCAATCGGCCAGCGAAATTCCTCGGTGAGTGAAGTGGACAGTTCGAATGACTTTTCGGGATAAAGCCGGCCCAGCATCCACAAAAGATCCCGGGCTTGCTTAACAGGGTAAGCACTCTTACCAACCTGGGGCCCGGCAAACCGACTGCGCCGCATCTCCGCCTCTAATTGCCTGTCAATATCGCTCAGGCGTAATCCCATCTCATGTCTCAGGCTGTTATCCAACGGCCGACTGGTATCTTCGAGAACCTGTCTGACGGCCGCAATGGGCGTTTTAACGCTGTGAGACAGGTTCGCCAGCGCTTCCCGGGAGCGCTCAAGCCTTTGATCCAGGGAATCAAGCAGTTGATTGAGCTGTTGCACCAGTGGTTGAAACTCTTCTGGAGCCTCTGCGTCGATCCGCGATATTTCGCCACTCTGTAGTCGTTTGAGAGCGGCCTGAAGCGAGACAACGGGGCGCATTGACAGGTTAATACCAAACCAGATAATTCCCGCAAGCAAAATGATCAGCAAGATCGACACGATCGCCGTCCACGCATGCAGTTCTGCCTGGCTTTTTTTCAGCGCTCCCATGTCTTCCGAAACGATAACCTTTATAGGAACGCCGTTTACAACAAATGATTTCCGATAGGCCAGAATGTCGGAGGGGGCGTTGGCGATCGTCGCATCCTGTACTCTGATACTTTCGTTGGCATCAGATTGCAGCAATGGCATTAATAGCGGTTTCCAGGATAGCGGAGATATGACCGTTTGATCTGGGGATTGGATGGCAAAGGCATGATGAAATACCTCCTCAAAATAATCACCGGTCTGAAGCCTGTCGATTTGCCCGTCGGCTTGACGAATGTGGAGTTCAAGAAAGGCCACTTCGCCTTTCAGTCGGCTTTCAAGAAACTCTCGCGACATCCTTTCCAGGAGTAAACCGTGTATTAGCCATGCGATGGCCATCAAACCAATGCCGGCCGGCAAAAGCAGGGTAAGAAGGGTGCCTTTTATGGATACCCGTTTTCTAAAAAGCGTCATTAAACAAATACCCCTGACCGCGCCGCGTTTCAATGGTCTCCGCTCCGACCAGCTTTCTCAGGCGCCGGATATAGGCTTCGATGACGTTTTCATTGGGACTTTCATTAAGATTGTAGAGCTGCTCCATGAGTTGTTCTTTGGAAAAAATATGCCCGGGGCGGCTCATCAAACACCTTAGCAGTCGGAATTCGGTGCCGGTTAAGCTGTGTTCGGTATCGTCGTCGATTTTCAGGCACTGCCGGTTTTCGTCAAGCTCAAAATGTCCCACTTTTACTGAGGAGAGAACCCGACCCTCGCTGCGGCGCACGATGGCGCTCAGCCTCGCAATCAGTTCCTCAGCCTGAAAGGGTTTGGCGAGATAATCGTCTGCGCCGGCTTTCAGGCCGCTGACTTTGTCTTGCCAGTCGCCTCGCGCCGTTAGAATCAATACCGCAAAGTTTGCGTTGTCCTGCCGCCATTTCCGTAACACGTCTAAACCATTTCCGTCGGGCAGTCCGAGATCCAACACAGCTGCCCGGTAGTCTTCCTGCACGCCCAAAAGCATCGCTTCTTTGGCCGTGCCGGTGACATCGACACTGAAGCCGGCCTTCTCAAGTTGGCTGGCGAGCCCTTCGGCCAACAAACGGTCATCCTCTACAAGCAGTAATCTCATCTTTCGTTCCTTTCCTCAGGCTAAACCGGCTGATGCAGTGTCCGCTATTAACCTGAATTCAGCCTGAACTAAAAATATTTCAGCATTTTCAGAAAGAATTCAGGTTGATGAGCGATGGTAGCAAGCGTTTTAGCCAAATGCTCACGTTGCCGGATAAACCCAGTGGGTTTTGAACGCACGCCATGACATATCACAGGAGAAAGTTTGATGAGCGTATCAAAGTTCGTAGTCGCAGCATTAGCCATGTCAGTTTCAGCAGTAGCTCTTGGGGCGGGTGCTCACGGAGACGGGCACGGGCACGGTCAAGGTGCAAAGAGCGGTGAACCGGGTAAAGCCTCGGAAGCCGGGCGCAGCATTACTGTGCAGATGTACGACAACTACTACGAGCCTGAGTCTTTTGATGTCAAACCAGGGGAGACGGTGCGCTTTGTGGTTGAAAACAAAGGCAGCCTGGTGCACGAATTCAATATTGGCACGCCTGCCATGCATGAATCCCATCAGAAGGAAATGACGATGATGGTCGAGCACGGGGTTATTCAGGGTGGCAAGCTGAATCGCGACATGATGGAAATGGACATGGGAAATGGCATGTCCATGAAACATGACGACCCCAACAGCGTGCTGTTAGAGCCGGGCGAGAGCAAAGAGGTTGTTTGGAAATTCTCGGAAAAGAGCAGCATTGAATTTGCCTGCAACGTTCCGGGGCACTATCAGGCTGGCATGTATGGCGAAGTGAATTTTAACTCCGGCGACTCTCGCGTTCGCTCACTCGCCGACGCATCAAAACCTTTGAATACTGCAAAATAGTTTTGGAGTAGTTGACCATGAAGACAACCCTTCTCGCAGGCGCTTTAAGCTTGCTTCTACCGGTTATTGGCCTAGCGGGTGAATACAACCTGACGGTCGACCGGGTTCAGATCGACACCGGCGACTTTGTCAAAGAGGGTATCGGCTACAATGGCGCGTCCCCCGGGCCGGTTCTACGTTTTAAGGAAGGCGAAGAGGTCTCGATTAACGTGACCAACAACCTGAATGAAATGACGTCCATTCACTGGCATGGCATGATCCTGCCTTTTACTCAGGACGGCGTGCCCGGCATCAGCTTTCCGGGTATCAAGCCCGGGGAGACCTTCACCTATAAGTTTCCCATCACTCAGTCGGGCACCTTCTGGTATCACAGTCACGCTGGTTTTCAGGAGCCCGATGGCGCCTACGGTGCCATTGTGATTGAACCCGAAGGCCGCGAACCGTTTCGTTACGATCGCGATTACGTGGTTCAGCTGACCGACAAGCATCCCCATTCCGGCGATCGCATCATGCGTAACCTCAAAATAATGGCGGATTATTACAACCGCGAGCAACAAACCGTCGGAGATTTCTTTTCGGAAGCTTCTGACAACGGTCTGATGGCCACCATCAAGGATCGGATGGCCTGGGGCGACATGCGCATGATGAAAGCCGATGTTGAAGACTTGCAAGGATTCACCGGCTTGATGAATGGAAAAGGCCCTGACCAGAACTGGACCGGCATTTTCGAGCCCGGCGAGCGGATTCGGCTGCGTTTTATTAACTCGTCTGCCATGACCTATTTTGATATCCGCATTCCAGGCCTTGAAATGACCGTTGTTCAAGCGGATGGCAACAATGTTCAGCCGGTGACTGTGGATGAGTTCCGCATTGGTGTGGCGGAAACTTACGACGTGATTGTGCGGCCCAAAGAGGAACAGGCTTATACGATTTTTGCCGAATCCATGGGGCGTTCGGGGTATGCGAGGGGAACGCTGGCCCCTGAGGCGGGAATGGTCGCGGCTGTGCCAGAACTGCGCGAAGCGGCCCGATTGACCATGGCCGACATGAGCGGTATGGAAGGCATGTCCGGCATGGACCACTCCGGCATGAAGGGAATGGAAGGGATGGATCACTCCAAAATGGCCGGTATGAATCAGTCTGACATGAAGGGAATGGAGGGCATGGATCACTCCAAAATGGCTGGTATGGATCAGTCTGACATGAAGGGGATGGAAGGGATGGATCATTCCAAAATGGCCGGTATGGACCATTCCGGCATGGAAGGCATGGAGGGTATGGATCATTCTGCGATGGGCCAGGGTTCAATGGCATCCGCGGGTGGCGCAAGCGATCCCTTTTATGCGGCGGGCAGCGGCCTGATTCCAACGGCGGCCAATGGTGGCAAGTTTCTGTCTTATTCCGACCTGAGAGCGCAAAAACCGCTCTATGACGAACGCGAACCAACCCGGGAAATCGAACTGAAACTGACGGGCAACATGGAGCGTTACACCTGGAGTATTAACGGCGTCAAATATGAGGACGCGGATCCGATCCGCCTTCAGTATGGCGAGCGGGTGCGGTTCAAGTTTGTTAATACAACCATGATGACCCATCCCATGCATCTGCACGGCATGTGGTCCATTCTGGATGTCGGCGCTGGCCAGTTGAACCCCATTAAGCATACGGTCAGCGTTCAGCCGGGTACCACGGTCTATATGGAAACCGAGGTGGATGCGCCGGGACAGTGGGCCTTTCATTGTCATCTGTCCTACCACGCAGCGGCTGGAATGTTCCGCAAGATCATTGTTGAGGGCGGGCCGGAGTCCACGCAAGCGGCGTCCGATGGCCAGCCAGGCGATGTTGGAGGTGACGCATGAAACTATGGACACCTTTAATAGTAGGTACAGTTTTAGGTCTGAGTGTTCTGCCAACTCTGGCCTTTGCTCAAGAGCGGATGCGTGACACCACTGAACGGAAGGCGCCGTTAAAAGTGTGGGGCGTTCAATTTGAGGAGTTAGAGTACCGCTACAGTGATGACGACGAAGAACTTGGGGTATGGGGCGGCGATTTTTTCTATGGCACGGACGAGCTGAAATTTCGCTGGATAACAAAAGGCGAGTACGTCATCGAAGAACAATCCTACGGAAAGCTGGAAAACCAGCTGGTGGGTCAAGTGCCCATCTCTGACTTCTTCGATGCCAAAGCGGGGATAAGGTTTGACACGCCCGAAGGCCCTGATCGCACATACGCCGTTCTGGGTGTCGCGGGCCTTGCGCCACAGTGGTTCGGAATCGATGCGAACTTTTACGTAAGCAAAGATGGCGACACGTCCGCCGCTCTGGATGCAGAATATGAACTGCTCTTCACCAACTACTGGATACTCACGGCCACTCTGGATGCGACTGTGGCGTTCAGTGAAGACAGAGAAATTGGGGTTGGAACGGGCCTGGTATCGACAGAAACCGGGTTGCGGCTGAGCTATGACCTTATCGACCGGGCTTTCTCGCCCTACGTGGGTGTTGTTCACGAACGCAAGTACGGCGACACAGCTGACTTCGCCAGAGCCGATGGCGGCGGCACAGAAGACTGGTTTGCGGTGATTGGAGCACGGCTTACCTTCTGATACTCAGGAAAGGCCCTGGACATCCGTCCTCGGCCTTTTTTTCTGCACAATTTGATGTAACTCAAGCTTTGGTCTAACAGACCGTTTATCCCTGCCTTTTTCAGTTGGAGTTCAGCCTGGCGTGTTGTGATAGAGGCTGAGAACACCGGCTGACAGGGGAAATTCATGACGAAAGCTCATAAAGCAACAAACCAGGCTCAATTTCTGCTTCGACGCAAACTCACAGTTCAGGGCCTTACTGAACCTCAGTGGGAGGACTTCATTGACGAGCTGAATCATCATCCGTGCGTCGATTTTGCCGAGCGAAAATCGGAAAATCAGTTGATTGTCACTTTTGATGCCACCCATTGGTCGACCGATGCTCTGATTGAACTGGTTGGATCGCACGGCGGCCATCTGACGGGCGGTTGGTGGGAGCGCAGAAAACTAGCAGGGTACCGATTCGGCGATGAAAACCTCCGAGCCAACGCCAACCTTGATCCCTTTTGCTGTTCAAAAATCCCACCGATGAAAAAATAAAAGGAAGTTGCATGAGCAAGGACCAGGATAGAACCTCGCGCTATCAGGAAGGCAGCCTGACGCTGCCAGGAACGGTCATGCTAGGCACCGGTGTCATGATTGGCGCCGGCATATTCGCGCTTACCGGACAAATGGCGCAAATGGCAGGTGCGCTCTTTCCGTTGGCTTTTCTGGCGGCCGCCATTGTTATTTCCTTCAGTTCTTATTCCTATATCAAAATCTCCAATGCCTACCCGTCAGCGGGTGGCATTGGCATGTATCTGCACAAGGCCTACGGCGATCGCTTATCGACGGGGTTTAATGCCTTACTGATGTATTTCTCAATGGTGATTGCCCAGAGTTTTCTGGCCCGGACGTTTGGGTCTTACACCATGCAACTGTTCGGGGGTGATGAAGGCGGTCGCATGGTGCCGATACTGGGCGTGTCGCTTATTTTGGCGGCATTCATGATCAACCTGCTGGGCAATCGCTGGATTCAGGGCGTCGCTTCGTTCATTGGTATTCTCAAAATTGGGGGCATTCTTGCCTTCGGGCTGGTGGGTGTATGGTTGGCCGACAGCCTTGCGGTCGACTTTTCCAGCAGTGGCGAAACTGGTGTTGTAGGCAATTTTCTGGGTGCGACAGCCCTCGGTATTCTGGCCTTCAAAGGTTTTACCACCATCACCAACAGCGGCGCCGAGGTGAAAGACCCGAAACGTAACGTTGGTCGCGCCATTGTGATCTCCATTGCCGCCTGCGTGGTTATTTACACCCTGGTGGGCTTTGCCGTTGCAAGCAATCTGTCCCTCGCCGAAATCATCGAGACCCGGGATTACTCCCTGGCTGCCGCAGCACGTCCGGCACTGGGTGATTATGGTCTGTGGTTCACCGTGGCGATTGCCATGATGGCGACCGCTGGGGGCATTCTGGCCAGTATCTTTGCGGTTTCCCGCATGCTGGCCATGTTGACTGAGATGAAACTGGTACCCCACAGCCACTTTGGTATGCCGGGTAGCATCCAGAAACACACGCTTGTTTATACCGTGGTGCTGGGCCTGGTTCTGACCGCCTTTTTTGATCTATCAAGGATTGCGGCCCTCGGTATTATCTTTTATCTGATTATGGACATCTCGATTCACTGGGGTGTGCTGCGCTACCTGTATCAGGATGTGAAGGCCAAGAGGTGGGTGCCCGCCGTGGCGATCGTTCTGGATCTGGTGGTTCTGGGCGGTTTTGTTTGGGTTAAATTGAACTCTGACCCTTTTGTGATCGGTGTGGCTGTGGTCACGATGATTGTTATTGCGGTTGCCGAGCAGATATTCCTGAAGTCTTCCGCCAGACGTAAGGCGATGAACAGTGATGAGTCTAATGCACACCATCACTGATATTCACAGTGTAAATCGGAGGGTAATCCCATGATGGACCGCGATATGTTTGGAAACCCCATGTGGGCTGGACATTGGCTATGGATGCCGGTCATTCAAAGCGGGAACGCAACACACATCAAAGGTAAATCCGAATGGACATTAAAACGTTTAGGGAGCTGATCGGCTGGACAAGTGATCTGCATGCACACCTGGCGCGCTGCCTTTCACACTGTGCGACACGGCATGAGGAAGAACGGGCGAGGGCGCTTCTGGACTACCTGGCCGCTCATGAGTCCGAAATTGAACGTATTGTGAACGAGTTTGAACGCCAGGCAGACAACAATGCATTGGAAACAAGGGTTTATGACTACCTTTACCATAACCCTATTAAAACTCACCGAACCTGTGACGAGCCCTATTCAACGCTTGATTTCGATGGTATCCGCCGTGAGGTGTTCGATTTTCACGATCAAATAATCGATCTCTACCAAACACTGGTCGGGAAAGCAGAGATTCCGGAGGTCAAAGAGCTAATGGAGTCACTATTGACGATGGAAATAAACGAGTCGAAGCGCCTGGCTAGTCAGGTTGGCCGGATGGACGATCTATGAACGAGTCCTTCAACCACGCTGGGGCCTGGGGCATTGCACTGATCGTTATCGTTTTGGTGTCTTGGTTTTTTTATCGATATTTTGCGCCAAAGAACTGGCGAGAGTGGGCCGGTGCCGGTGTGGTGCAGGCTTTTATCATAGCGCTTTATGCTGAAATGTACGGTTTTCCGCTTACTATTTATCTGCTGGTGCGCTTTTTCGGTCTGGACAGCGAGTATGTTAGCGCCAGTCTATGGTCGACCCTGGTTGGGCTTGGCGAAACCGGCATGCTTGTCTCAATGTTGCTTGGCTACGGAATCGCATTTACCGGAATAGGATTCTTTATTCAGGGGTGGCGCCAGGTTCACAAGGCGCGAGGAGAAAATCGCCTGGTAACAGACGGGTTGTATGCGTATGTGCGGCATCCCCAGTACACAGGGCTGTTCATTGCTCTGTTTGGAGAAGGCGTGGTGCATTGGCCAACGCTATTTTCGGTAGGCCTTTTTCCGGTGATCGTGCTCGTTCACACCTGGCTGGCTCGACGTGAGGAGCAGCAAGTACTGAAACAGTTCGGAGACGCTTATCGCAACTATAGGCGGCAAGTACCGATGTTTATCCCTCGTTGGGGCAGCTGGCGCCAACTCGCGGCTGCTTCGCGAGCCGGCAATGATGAGAAGACTGTATGAGTCCCTACTTGATCTAGATACAAGATTTAAAATCGGGTCTTCTGGATTGAAGATGATAACCAAAAAAGGATAGTCGAATTATGTCCTCAAAAAATAGCACAACCAGTTCCCGCCATTAACGTCTACAATTTGAAAGGGAGGAAATACCATGATGGACGAGAACATGTTTGGAAACACCATGTGGGCCGGGCACTGGCTTTGGATGCTGGTGATTGCGATTGTAGTCGTCATACCGGTCTGGCGAATATGCCAGCGTGCGGGATATCCAGGCTGGCTGGGAATTCTGATACTCATTCCGATGGTCAACCTGGCGCTGTTGTATTTCATCGCTTTTGCCGGCTGGCCTGCGGATAAAAACAGGAGCTCAGAATGAGTGAGCATTCATCAAAAGACCCTGTGTGCGGGATGTCGGTCGACCCCCATACCGCAGAGCATCGCAGCGAGCATGCGGGCAAGACCTGGTATTTCTGTTCGTCCGGCTGCAAGTCAAAGTTTAATGACGCTCCGGAAAAGTACCTCGGTGACAAGAGTGAACAAGAAGAGCCGGTAGCTCCTGGCACCATGTTCACCTGTCCGATGCATCCGGAGATCCGCCAGCAAGGCCCGGGCGACTGTCCGATCTGTGGAATGGCGCTTGAGCCGGAAGAAGTGAGCCTTAACGACGGGCCCTCCGAAGAACTCACGGACATGACTCGTCGGTTCTGGATCGGTCTGGCCCTGGCGCTTCCTGTATTTTTGCTTGAAATGGGTGGCCACTTTTTCAAGATTGACCAAATTGTGTCGCCGCAAATATCCAACTGGATTCAGTTAGTTCTAGCCACGCCAGTGGTCGTTTGGTGCGGCGCGCCCTTCTTTGTCCGCGGCTGGAAATCGATCCTCAGCCGCAATCTGAATATGTTCACGCTTATTGCCATTGGCACGGGCGTTTCTCTGATCTACAGCCTGGTAGCGACCCTGGCGCCGCAGCTATTTCCTGCCGCGTTCCAGCAGGCAGATGGTTCGGTCGCCGTCTATTTCGAAGCAGCCGCCGTTATTGTGGTGCTGGTTTTGTTGGGGCAGGTGCTTGAGCTACGGGCTCGGGAAAAAACATCGGGCGCCATCAAAGCGTTGTTGGATCTTGCGCCCGCCACCGCAAGAAAACTTGAGGATGACAATAGCGAGTCCGACGTTTCGCTCGATCAGATAAAGGTGGGTGATCGTTTACGGGTTCGCCCCGGCGACAAGGTGCCACTGGATGGCGAAGTCCTTGAAGGCAGCTCGAATGTGGATGAATCCATGGTGACCGGGGAGCCTTTGGCGGTCAGTAAAAAGACGGGCGACCAAGTGGTTGGCGGCAGCATCAATCAACAGGGCAGCTTCATTATGCGCGCCGACAAAGTGGGACGCGACACCATGCTGTCCCAGATTGTGCAGATGGTAGCCAGCGCGCAGCGCAGTCGTGCGCCGATTCAGGGCCTGGCAGACAAAGTGGCTGGCTGGTTTGTGCCGGTGGTTATTCTCATTGCGGTCATTGCATTTATCGTCTGGTCGGTCTTCGGGCCGACGCCGCCCATGGCCTTTGGTCTTATCGCGGCGGTGAGCGTGCTGATTATTGCCTGTCCCTGCGCTTTGGGTCTGGCAACTCCCATGTCCATCATGGTCGGTGTCGGGCGAGGCGCCCAGAGCGGCGTCCTGATCCGGGATGCGGAAGCGTTGGAGCGCATGGAGAAAGTAGACACCGTAGTGGTGGATAAAACGGGAACCCTGACCGAGGGCAAACCCCAGGTGACGAAGCTGGTGCCGGCAAACGGTTTCAGCGATGAGGATCTGATGCGATACGCCGGTGGCCTGGAGAAGGGCAGCGAGCATCCTTTAGCACACGCCATTCTCGATAAAGCCACAACCATGGAGTTGAAACTGCCGGACGCCGAGGATTTCGACTCTCCGAACGGTAAAGGTGTGACCGGCAAGATCGACGGAAAAAAGGTTCTGCTTGGCAATCGATTGCTGATGGAATCAGAAAGCGTCGATACCTCCGCCTTTGAGGAAGAGGCGGACCAGCTTCGAAAGGATGGTGCCACCGTTATTTTTGCCGCAGTGGATGGCAGTGTTTGTGGGTTGCTGGCGATTGCGGACCCGGTCAAAGAGACCACGGAAGCGGCAATAGCCGCTCTGCAGAAAGAGGGTATCCGGGTGGTGATGCTGACCGGGGACAACCGGACTTCCGCCGAAGCCGTGGCTCGCAAGCTCCATATTGATGAAGTGGAAGCGGAAGTACTGCCGGAAGACAAGGGCAAGATCATTCAGCGCCTGAAGGACGAAGGTCGCATTGTTGTGATGGCAGGTGACGGTGTGAACGATGCGCCAGCCCTGGCCACCGCAGACGTTGGCATCGCCATGGGTACAGGGACTGACGTGGCCATCGAAAGCGCGGGTATTACGCTGTTGCGCGGTGATTTGATGGGCATTGTAGAAGCGCGGAAGTTGTCGCGGGCAACCATGCGCAATATTCGGCAGAATCTGTTTTTCGCGTTCGTTTACAACGCCGTCGGCGTGCCGATTGCGGCGGGGGTCTTGTATCCAGTTGCCGGCATCCTGCTGTCGCCTATTATTGCCGCTGCGGCTATGTCGCTGTCTTCGGTAAGCGTCATCACGAACGCCCTACGATTGAGGGTAGTGAAACTATCAGACGACTAGGCTGATGGAACCTCCCTCGGAAAAGGAGATGTGTATGTCTTATACAATTCTCGGTGCATGTAATCCAAACATGGCTTGGGAAGCGATCGGCGTAGAACCTCGGGTAGGAGCAATGTTGCCATGCAACGTTATTCTTCGCGAGACAGCCGAGGGTGTTGAAGTCAGTGCGGTTGATCCCGTTTCATCCATGAGCGCAATCGACAATGAGCAGCTCAAGCAGGTTGCGGGTGAGGTGAGAGATACGCTGTCTGAAGTTATCAACGCAATCTGACGGCTGAATCGACCAGCCAAAAAAATTGATGTACAGCAATCCAGAGGTTGATTTGAGGATAAATTCAGGTCCGATTCAGGTGGGTGCAGTTAACTGGATATGTCGCAAATCGACCTCGTTAAGGAGCTTCGCTATGAAGAGTTTCACCAAAGTAATCGCAATCTCGTTGATTATGGCCACACCGGTTGTCTGGGCGCAGGGTTCAGATAACCAGCAGAGGTCCGGTGGCATGATGATGTCCTTAGAACAAACACAGGAAATGCAGCAGAATATGTCCCGCATGCAGGATATGACCGGCCAGATGCGGCAAAATTCCGGACAAGACCATCAAGAGCTCATGCAGGAGCATATGGATCGCATGCAAGAGCAGATGCGCATGATGCGGGACGGTATGATGGGCAACCGAGGCATGATGAATGGCCAAGGAATGATGAAAGGCGAGGGAATGATGAATGATCAAGGTATGCAGGGGAATTCCAGCCAGGGTCAACCTGCAATTAAACCGGAGGATCGCTTCCAATTTATGGAAAAACGCATGGATCAGATGCAGTTGATGATGGAGCAAATGCTGGAGCATCAGCAGGAGTTGCAAGGCCGCTCGAAATAATTCTCTGACATGGACGATCATCTGGAATGCCCGAGCTTTCTGGACACTTCGAAGCCTCACGCTGAAGCTGTCCCGAAAGCCTCTGGGCTTAAGCGGCCCCGATGGCTGTGGCGACGGTTTCGATTATGGAATGTTCACCATCAGGTTCAATCCCGACGCGTGCGCAGATGTCCTCAATCTGTGCGGTTAACTCTCCGAAACTGAAACGTAATAAAATTCGAAAGGTATTGTTTGGCGACTTGATCCATGTCGGAAGCCGCTGGCCCTGTTGGAGGTGCAATGGTTTTTCTAAAGATTTCGCGCCGGCCAATGGCCGCAGCCGTGCTCGCTCTAATGGTCTGGGGTGTAAGCTTCTTTCTGCATTTTTTCTGGGAAATGGCACAAGTACCGTTTTTCCTTGGTATGGCCGAAGCGCGTCACTGGGACGTAGTCTGGCTCTGTACACGTGCGACCCTCGGAGACGCGAATATAGCCTTTGGCGCTTACACGATGGCGGCATGTGTATCCCGGGATTGGTTCTGGGTGGCGAAATCCTGGAGCCGGTCGACTCTGTTGGTCTATCTCTGCGTCGGACTGATCGTGACAATCGTTTTTGAGTATTGGGCAACCGGAGACGGGCAGCGGTGGAGCTACAACGAACAAATGCCCGAACTTGCTGTGACCGGCACAGGAATATTGCCGCTCGCCCAGTGGGTAGTCTTGCCAATGTTGCTGGCCTATTCCACAAGATGGATGTTTCTTGGGTGGTTGGTTTCGAAGCGCATCGGCGTCTTCCACGCGAAGACCGACGGGGCAGCTGATGATCCCCGTCAGTCATCTCGACGGAATCCAGGTGGAGGTGATAATGGGACGAGTCGTGAAAATGTCCGTGATTTTCAGCAAATTCAATCAAAGACAGGCTTTGGGACGCCTGGTGAACATTCTGATCCGAGGCCCACGCACCGCGAAAAAGGATCAATAATAATAGTGCAATGACTATCTAAATTGCTGCTCTTATTCTATGAAACCAGGGTTAAAGTCACGCGTAACTGTGAATGGCTAATCGCCGGTGTTGTGCTTTCGCAATTGTAGTTGTTGAGCCCAAACTTCTCGGTCGAAAACTGAGTGATGATTGGTGTGGGATCATAAAAAAACTGTTAACAATATTTATCAATGAGTTAGTTAATTCACACGCTATCTGGAACCCTCCGATAAATCGAGTTTCCGGCCCGAAAGTTACCATCTTTATTGTTTATCATGGCAGATTCAAAGCGATAGAATGCGGCCTATACAGTCGTGTTTCGATTATTTCGACGGGTAATATCCCAAGTCTGGCATTGTCTCGATGTGGACTAATTTACTTTATTAGTCTACCATGGGAAATGGCATGATTAAGCCGTACCAAGGGATAACATCACCATGATGGCAGCAGAAAAGAAATCTCAGGCCGACCTGAACCGCATGAGCGTTAAGGGCTTGAAAGCGGTTATGAATATTCTGGAAAAATGGGGGTGCTCGCCTGAGCAGACGCAGGCCATTCTCAGGCTCCCGCGAGCAACGTTCTACCGATACCGCAGTAACCCTGATAAAGCCAAACTGGACGCTGACCAACTGACGCGACTGAGCTATCTGCTGAATATTCACCAAGCTTTGCGCATCGTGTTTGAGAACAAGGACAACGTGTACCAATTTATGAGCAAGAAGAACCACAACCCTTTTTTCAATGGCAGAGCGCCGTTAGCCGTTATCGAGACTGGCGATTTTGGGGCTCTTTATGAAACCTACAAGCGAATCGATACGCTTCGCGGAGGACTTTGGTAATGGGTATCGCGCTGCCAGCGACGATACTAACGAACCAGAAGGGTTACCGGTTGGTCAACTCCAGACTGCCCACCATACAACTGTTCGATGACGTGGCAAACGCGGAAGACTTTGAGGATCTT
This sequence comes from Marinobacter sp. M1C, assembly GCF_023314135.1. Classification (NCBI taxonomy): domain Bacteria; kingdom Pseudomonadati; phylum Pseudomonadota; class Gammaproteobacteria; order Pseudomonadales; family Marinobacteraceae; genus Marinobacter; species Marinobacter sp. M1C. The sequence continues at coordinate 2,277,213 of NZ_CP092289.1, read as the reverse complement.
TACGATCTGCAAGCCCTTACCAACCCCAGACTTACAACTCAGGTAGGCAAACTGGCCTATATCAACACTCAGGATATGCCTTGGGGCATACCTGGCTGCTCCTATGCTGTTGCGCCTTTCACTCACGTTTCACCGAATGGAAGCCGTTTCAGCAATGGTGATTACGGCATGTTGTATCTTGCCGATACGATGGATACCGCCATCAAGGAAGTTGCCTATCACCAGCAGGCCTATATTTCTAACGTTGAAGGACTGGCGTTTGACCGACTAATTTTCCGGGGTTTGTCATGCGTTTTTTCGGGCGACCCGATTCACGATGGAACCACGGTCGAGCAAAGCCATCCGATCTATGATCCTGGCTCCTACACGGATTCGCGGGCAATGGGAGCAAAGTTGCGGGCCGATGGGTCGGAAGGAGTTCAGTATTGGTCTGTCCGTGCGCCAGGGCAAACCTGTTGGGGGTTATTCACGCCGAAGAATGTAGCGTCCATTGTGCAGACGACCCACTTTGAATTTATCATCGATGGGCGATCTATTGTGGACATTCGTAAGCTCTCGAATCCTGACGAATATTTTCAAGAAGTGAGTTAGGCCGCGCCGACTTTCAAATACCAAATTCAAACTAATTAGCCCCGCACTCCAGGGTTTTATAGTCGTTTGAGTACCAACTTTATCATGCTCCCACAATGAGTTTTTTTGGCGCACTGGCGTGTGAAATAAAAGCATATTGCGAGATGGCATCCGGTCGGGCCTATCAAAAAACGATAAGCCCGATCGTGACAGCAATTATTCAGACTACTTTTATTACATCGCCCTTTTCAGCTCACCATAGTCACCATCGGTGCGAAGCACCAGTGTGATGTCATTATCGTTGCGATTGCGGAAAAACCAACCGTGGTTGCCGGTAAACGCTGCCTCCAGTTCGCCTTCATCTTCCGGCACACCACGGCCCTTCTCATAGGAGATAGACTGGCCGCCGCCATCACCGTGGGTGTCGAAGTTGACAGGGCCGCCTTCGGATACCCAGGCGAATCGGGCAACGGCTCCTTCTTGCATAGTGAGCTTGAACTCTGTGCCTTCGCCCGGGGTGAGGACAACACGGACTTCGTCCTGCCATTCAGGTTCGGCGGCCATTGGCGGGGCAGGTTGCTCCACTTTTTGCGCGGTCTCAGGCTCAACTTCAACTTCAACAACCGCGGCTGTCTCGAAAACAGGCTCCACGGCCTCTGGCTCAGCCTCATTGATGGAGGGTTGCACCGCAACCATCTGTGCGGCTTCTTGCGCGAGCTGTTCCTTGATTTCACCTATCTCTGTCAAACCCAGCAGGCGGCCAGCGCCTGTGGGGTCCAATGCGTACTCGGAGGGCATCACCACGGTTACCAGCAGCAAGAGCGCTACGATGGCGGCGATGGTGGTGGACCGAATCAGCTGCGCGGAGCTGGGTAATTCGCTACGTGAGGGCATATCTGTGTTGTACATAAAAGATCTCCAGAATTAAGCGACAAAATAGCCGGTGAGCTGATAACCGATGAGCAGGAAGCCGGCGCTCATCATGGCCACGTTGGCGGTATAGGCATGGCGGAAAAAACCATCGGTTTTACGCCAGTAGCTCATGACGATGAGGATCATCGCCAGGGCTAAAAGCTGGCCGATTTCCACACCCACATTGAACGCGAGCAGGTTCGGTATTAGCCCATCCGGAGAGATGTCGTACTCAATGATTTTCGTGGACAGACCAAAGCCGTGGAAGAAGCCGAAGATCAAGGTGGCGGCCTTGGTGTTGGGCTGGAAGCCGAACCAGCGCTGATACGCGCCCACATTATCCAGTGCCTTGTACACCACCGACAGCCCAATGATGGCGTCAATAATGTAGCTGTTTATGCCGACGTTAAAGTACACGCCCAACAGCATGGTGGTGGAATGCCCCAGCGCAAACAGGCTTACGTAGATTGCAATGTGCTGCATGCGGTAAAGGAAGAAAATGACCCCCAAAAGAAACAGCAGGTGGTCATAACCGGTGACCATGTGTTTGGCCCCGAGATAGATGAACGCAATGAGGTTTACCCCGGATATTTCCTGGATGTACCCCTTGTCTCCCTGGGCAATGGCATGGGCCAGCACCTCGGCGCTCATTCCGAGCAAACCCAGTGTCAGGAATACCCAGATCAGACGGCGACCGCCGGCGGCGGTGCGCGCACGCCAATGGCCGTCAAACAAAGTTGACAACATAACGACTCCAATTAATTTCGTTTAAAAAGCTGCGGTGCAGCGAGGCTTAAACAATCAGAGAGGTTTTTGGCGGGCGTTCGAGCCGATAACGAAAGCTGCGGGGAGAATCTCCGGCGTAGGGTATAGGCAGCCGGAGTGAGATTGAATAGCCAGGGATGAGGCGGGTCGTCAGGCGATCCGCGGATTCGTGGCTGTGATTGCCCGCGTCGTGATGCTGGTGACTGTCTGACTTTTCGTCAAAATCGTCGTGGCTGTGTGAATGATTATCGTGACCCGCTGACACAAACACACTTAACTCTGCAATACCGTGAGATGACGCCTCACCAACGGCCGAGAGGGACATGCCAGCCAGCGCAAGCAGCAGGGCAAAAAGTGGAATCAATTTTTTACGGTGGGTCGCCGTAACCATAGGTGTCCGTTCTTTAGTCAGGCTATTGGATTAATTCGGTGAGAGAGGATAGCATCCCCCCTAGGGGGATAGGAATTAAATATGGCGAATGACCAAACGCACCACTCGCATCCGCAGATTGTTAAACGCCTGAAGCGGGCTCAAGGTCATCTGGGTAGCGTGATAGGAATGATTGAGGCAGGGCGATCCTGCCTGGAACTGGCGCAGCAGCTCCATGCTGTGGAAAAAGCCATTCAACAGGCAAAGCGGGTGTTGGTACAGGACCACATTGAGCACTGCCTGGATGATGCGATTGGCCCGCTGGAACCGGAACAGAAAAGCCGTGTTGATGAGTTCAAAGCCATTGCCCGTTATCTTTAAGCGTTGTTGGGTCATGCTTGATAGTCTGAAACACCGAACGTACTGGCACCTGTTCTTCGCTCGTTAGTGGTTCTGCTGAGCACCGGGAAATTAACAGGTTTGAGTTCAGAGGGTTTTCATTTGGCCTGGATAATCACAAAATACGCCATTACAGCTCTGCTGGTGGTTTTGATCTCAGAAGTGGCGAAGCGCAGTGATAGGTTGGGCGCATTGATTGCGGCGTTGCCGTTGGTAACGGTATTAGCCATGATCTGGCTTTACCTGGAGCATCAACCAACTGAAAAAATCAGCAACCACGCCTGGTATACCTTCTGGTATGTTTTGCCCACGTTACCGATGTTTCTGGTTTTTCCGTTCCTTCTGTCGCGGCTTGGCTTCTGGGGGGCTCTTGCGGCAAGTGCCATTGTCACCGTGGTGTGTTTTAGCGTCCTGGCTGTCGTCATGAAGCGGTTTGGCATTATTTTGTTATAGCCATAAAACTTTAGGTAATTCTGCGGTCGCGGAAGCGTATTCATCTCCTTCCCACTTGATTTACACGTTGGTTGTGTTAGATTTGGCGCTCTTTGGGGAGTAGCCTGCTTCCGGTATTCGGAAGAGTTCGCGTCAACATACCTGGCCAAATGCCATGGTGCGAACACCTCTCGGTTGGCGAGACCATCGATATATCCATGCCTGATGGTCGGGCGTGTCGATATGTCGTGGACTCAACGCCCGGCCGGAGAACATCGAATGAACCCCATAGCCCTTCTGTTGTTGGCTCTTTCAATGTCTACTGATGCGTTTGCAGTAGCCATATGCAAGGGAGCAAGCCTTAAAAATCCCCGGTTCTTCGAAGCGCTAAGAATGGGCCTCATTTTTGGATTAATTGAGGCCATCACTCCCCTTATCGGTTGGTTAATCGGTAATATCGCCGCGTCTTATGTGGATATTTGGGGTCACTGGATAGCGTTCGCGTTATTGGTGGCTCTTGGCTTACACATGCTCTATGAAGGCCTGAATCCATGTAGGGAAGCGATAGAAAAGCCCTCTAGACATTCTTTTCTCAAGATCGCTTTGACCGCATTTGGCACCAGTATTGATGCAATGGCAGTGGGTGTAAGCCTGGCATTTGTAGAGGTGAACATATTTCTGGCCGCTGGGTTAATTGGCCTGGCCACAACGGTAATGGTTACGTTAGGCGTTATGTTGGGACGAGTGGTGGGTTCACTGTTCGGCCAGAAGGCTGAAATTATGGGCGGCCTGACACTGATTGCCGTTGGCGCATGGATCTTGTCAGGCAATCTTTAACTGTCAGCCATTAATCTATCCCACGCACTTGGGTGGCAGCGCCGTTAGGAATGCGATGGGCAGGTTTCAACTTCCACTGTCACATGTACGAGCGACGAGTGGCCGGTTTGGATTCGGTCACGGTAATGGCCGGGAGACTGCGGATAGCGGGCAACAATCGCGACAATCGCGGCGTACAGATTGGGTCCAATCGACCAGACATGGAGATCACTCACACGCGTATCGTCACATTCCACCGTACGTTTGATGTCCTGCATGATACTTGCTTGCTGTTCGTCGAGTAATACACTCGCAGTGGTCCGCAGTAGGCCCCAAGACCAGCGGGTGATAAGTATGGCTCCAACAATGCCCATAACCGGGTCCATCCAGTTCCATCCCGCATATTTGCCGGCAAGCAGGGCTATGATGGCCAGGAGAGAGGTGAGCGCGTCGGCCAGCACGTGGAAATAAGCCGCTTGGCGATTATGATCGTGATGGCTGTGGTGATGGTGGCTATGTGATTCATCTTCATGATGGGCGTGGCTGTGATCATGATCATCGCCGAGAATCCAGGCCGAGACGCCGTTTACGATCAAACCTATAACCGCAACAAAAATAGCGCCGTTGAACGAAATGACAACCGGATTCATAAAACGGTCGACGCTTTCGATCACCATAAAAAGCGCGAATCCAGCTAAAAGTATGGCACCGGTGAATCCTCCCAGTGCATTCACCTTGCCGGTACCAAAACTGAAACGTGCGTTAGTGGCGTTCTTCCTGGCGTACGCGTATGCGAACGCAGCGATGCCCAGCGCTGTCGCATGTGAGCCCATGTGTAGACCGTCGGCAAGCAGTGCCATGGAGCCATACACCAAGCCGGCCGCAATTTCCCAGACCATCATCACCAGAGTCAGTCCGACGACGATTAATGTGCGCTTTTCGCCAGACCGCTTCTGGTCTTGCCCAAAAGCGTGGTCATGGTGCCAGTTTGAAATATCTTTTTCATGCATATGTTCGCGTCCTGATAATACTTTTGGTTGAGTAGGGAGCCACGGCGAGCGCGTTTACTTGAGGTAGGTGCGAATGACGTCCATCAGTTCATTGGCACCCTGATTGCGCTCGGCGTCGCTTGTGATATCGGGATTAGCGACGTGCATCTGCATATGGTCTTCCATGACTTCGGCCATAAGACCATTCGTGGCACCGCGGACGGCGGCGATCTGATGTAATACTTCACCGCAGCCTTTATCTGTATCAAGGGCTCGTTCCAACGCTTCAACTTGGCCCCGTATACGGCGCACGCGGCCCAGCAACTTGGCTTTGTTATGTGTGATATGGCTCATGGGTAACCAGTCAAAATTATAGGGTAGGGGGGTATTGTATAATAGACGACAGAAAAGAGCTATAAATGTAAGTTGGCAATGAAACGATGAACAACCGTTCGAGGGATGACGCACTGATTTTCCGATGCCAAGTTAACTATCAGCTGACCTCTTCGCCCAGGCCGTATGACGCGGACAAGGTTGAGCCCCCTATACAGAGAGAGCAAAGGCTCGGCCAAAAAGCTTTTATGCAGGTTCCAGAATCAGCAATGACTCCGCCGGTGGGCACGGGCAGATAGCCGGGCATCAGGGCGGAGTACGAGGAGATAAAAGAGGTGCCAAGCGGCAAAGTTCGGCGTATCAAAATTGGTACCGTTTCACGCTTTCGGTTTGATCGGTGGCGGTGAAAGCCAGTACGTCGTATCTGTCCTGCCGGCCAGTTTCCGTTCCGGGAGTGCCATGCGGCATTCCCGGAACGGAAATTCCGATTGTCTTGTCACCATGCGGGTGAGTTGCCCTGATGCTGATGTGGCATCAAGAATTGAGTCTCTGGGCAATTACTGGTTTCTGAGTTAACCCGCCGGAGGACGGAATTTGCCACCTTGAGACGTCAGAAATCGACGCTGATACCCACATAGGCCGTGCGAGGCAGGTTGGGTCGGGCGCCATGGGGGCTGCGGGAAACGATTTCCTGGTCATCGAGGACGTTATCGACCTTGGCATAGACCCGGGTGGATGAGTTCAGGGCGTAGCTGCTGGAGAGGTCCACCACGGTGTAGTCGTCGGTTTTACGGAATGTGTTATCAGTGCCTGAGCGGTCACAGCTGTTGTTAATGCAGGTTTCGTCAACATACGAGATATTGACGTAGGCATCCCAGAGGTTGCCATCGCGCAGGCCTGCACGCACAGATACGACATTTTCGGGCAAGTCTGCCAGGTTGTCGCCCTTGCGCACGCTACCATCGTCGCTGTCTTTGGTGACTTCGGCATTGGTGTAGGTCCACGTGGCCTGCACCGGCGCAGTCAGACCATTGGCGAGCGTGAACTCAGAGGCGGCCAGCAACTCGATGCCCTGAATCTTCGATTCTCCTTCGCTGACTGTCCCGGAATCAATGATCTGATTGCCGGCGCTGCAGGGATTGGCGATGGAGCAGTTTCTCACGGTATTTTCATAATCGCTGTAGAACACGATGGCTTCGGCACGCAAGCCATCATCGTTATATCGTGCGCCAGCCTCGAAGTTGGTGCTCAACTCCGGCTCCACGTTGGTGCCGCCGGAGCCGGCGGGCGCCATGCCGCGGTGCACGCCACCGATCAGGGTAACCGTCGGGGTCAGACGGTAGGTTGCGCCAAGACCGGGCAGCACTTCGCTGGTGTTGTTGCTGGCAGTTTCGGTTTCACTGGCGGATGTGCGCTCCGAGGTGCTCCAGCGAGTCTGCGAGGTTTCAATATCTTCATAGCGCAGCAGGGCGGTTAAGGTCAGGTCGGGGTTAATGGCGATCCGGTCCGCGAAGAACAGGTTGAGGGCCTCGGCCTCGTCGATGCGGTTATCACCGCCGGTGGGTGCGATCTGTTCAACAAACTCGAAGGCCGGGCGGCCGTTGTTGATGACCTGCTCATAGCGATCCTTAGGCTGGAAGCGATCCGCTTCATCTTCGTGCACGCGGGCACCAATGGTAATGTCGTGGCGCATACCCGCCAGTGTAAGGCCATAGTCGGCTTTCACTTCGATACCTTGGGACAGGTACTCCCGTGCGCCGTTGGTCAGTGTGAACGGGCCAACGGGCTCGGTACCCTGCAGCTGGTTGTAGGCAGTCTGGTCGCCATTGTTGGCGGCTTCAATCAGGTTATTGAAGTTGCCTTTGTACCAGTTGCGCTTGAACTCGTTGCGGTAGATCGTGGTGGTCAGTGACAGGTCTTCAGTCAGTTCCACCAGATGCCTGGCGGAGTAGCCCTTGTGACGGTTGTCCATGTTATCGAGCTGGGACAGGAAGTAACGCTTGTTCGGGTCACGCCTGAAGTCGTCGTCGGTTAGCCCAAGGTAGGTTTCGTTGCTCAGTTCCTCACTGTACTGGAACTTCAGATCGAGCTGGTGGTAAACGTCAGCGGAGGCGTCGGAATTAAAGCGCGCCTTGGCAACGTAGTCCTGCTTTTCGAAACCGGTATCACGGCTGGATTGTTGCAGTTCTTTGAAGCCGTTTGTTTCGTCCTGGAAGGTTTCGATCACGAATCCGGCGTTGTCGGTGCTGTTGCCGTACCAGCTGTGAATGCGTTTGCCTGCATTTTCCGAGATTTCGGTCGTTACATGACCAGCTTCCGATGAGGGAATTGGTGTTGAACGCAGGTTAATGGCTCCACCCACCGTATAGGGGCCGTAACGCAGCAGGTCTGGCCCTTTCAGAACCTCGATTCCGTTCATTCTGCCGAACGTTGGTGAGTAGTAAGCCGCTGGCGCCGAATAGGGCGCCGGAGCGATCATCACGTTATCTTCCATCAGTGTGATCTTGGAAGAGCGGCCGGAGCCTGAGCCACGAATGCCGATGTTCGGGCGCAGGCCGTAGCCATCCTCTTCCTTCAGGTAAACCCCTGGCACCTCTCGCACGGCTTTGTGAATGTCCGTGTACTTCATGGTTTCCAGGTCTTCGCTGGTAACCACATGGGCGGAACCGGGCAGGGCGGATGCGGACGCATCATCACCGATGATGACCAGTTCGTTGAGGCTATGCTCTTGGGCCATGGTCGGCACAGAGGCGGAAAGGATCGACAGTGCCAGAAGGTTTCGGGAAAAAAGCGCAGACATGTTGCTCTCCTGTTACAACGGGTTAAAATCAGAGGGGCAACTATACGAATGTTAATCATTAACAACAAGCACTAATTCTTATCTTTTGGTTTCGCGTATTTGCCAATCTGTTGCCGTGTGTTTAACGGAGCTGGAACGAGACCGGCAATTGGAAGCGGAAAGTCTCGCTGGTCATGTGATCTGGTACTGGCGGAAACGGTGACGCCTCTTGCAGCATATTCAGCGCCGCGTCATCCAGTATGCGGTGGGATGAGCCTTGTAACAGGCGATAGTTCAGGAGTCGACCCGCCCGATTAAATTCGAACACTACGATAGGCGTTCCCTCCAGGCCCAGTCGCCGGGCACGACGCGGATAGTCCCGGTAGGCGCTCAAGTGGCGCACGAGCTGGGCAAGGTAGCTGTCCGTCTGCAGCGATGCCCCGGCGCGCAGCTGTTTTTTTGTGAGCTGGGCTGGCGTTGCTACTTTTTCGGATAGGTCAGTAACCGCTTTTTCCGCTGGCTTGGTGCTGGTTTTTACAACTGGCTTGCTTGCTTTCTTAACCGGGACAGGGACACTTTCTGGCTCTGGCTCTGGCTCTGGCTCTGGCTCTGGCATCGGGTCGGGTTTGGGCGCTGGTTTTTTGAGTGGAGGTCCGGCCTGTTGTTTCGGTTCCGGCCTTGGAGCTGGTTCGCCTACTGGTTGCGTAGCCGATTCCGGTTCGGATGCCCGGTCGGCCAGTGTAATGCGAATCGAACGCGTCTGGTCGGCTGGGTCCTTACCCTCGGGGATCGTGATCAGCGGTTGTGCCGTGGAAAGTGCCGTGAATAGTACGATAAGCAGTATCGTTCCCGTCAGGCCGATTGCTGCCAGCAGAATAAATAGATGCGTCCGTGTACTCATGAGCCGGGCTGGACCAGTAAGACAATGTCCTTGTAGCCACCGCTTTCCAATCGCTGAAACAGTTTTTCCATAGCTGCCATTGGCATGGAGCGGTTGGCTCCAATGCGCAAAGGCGTTTCGTTATTGGGTGGGGGCAGCAAATGCAGTAATTGGGCTTCGGTGATTGACTGGCCATCAACGAACCAGTCACCGGAACTTTTGACGACCAGATCCGCCCGGGGTTTTGTGGGCGTTTGCTGAGCGCTGGAGCCCGGAAGGTCGGGCAGGGATGTGGAGCTCATCTGGCCTACCGCGATAAAAAACATCAGCAACAGGAAAACCAGATTGATCAGCGGCAACAGGTTGTCCTCCACCCGGGACAGCAGTGTTTTTTCGCTACCGGCAATCGGAACGGTCAACGTCGTCGATTGAGCATTGCCTAACAATCTCACGATTCACTGCCCCTCACGATTTGATGACCCGGTTGCGCGCATCCAGTGAACGTCGATACCGGCGCTTTTCAGGGCGCTCAGGCTGGTCGTGAAATTCGCCAGCGAAGCCTCCCCAATTGCTTTCAAGTTCACTTCCCCAGTCCCGTTCTCAGTAAATTTCCTGACCATTGCGGGGATTGGCAGACGTTGCCCACGCCAGCCCAGCGTGCCATCACCGTAGAGTGTCATTTCCGAGATTGACTCGCCGCCGGTGGCTGACCCCGTTGGCGTGGTGGCGTTGTCCAGCAACAGATGCTCCACGGGCAGCAGCCGGGTGGTCAGCATGAAGAACACCAACAGGATAAACACCACATCAATCAGCGGCGTCAAGCGAATCGGTAGCGGCCGGGCCGGGCGGGGTTCAACCAGTTGCATAGGTGGCGTCGCGTTGAGCCGCCCGGGGCTCTGCAGTTACCGCGGGCGCTGGCTTCTCTGTTGATCGAGCCCGGGTTTCGCGAACCTCAATGGGCGTGGTAATCACCCGCACCAGGGTGTCATTGATCATCAGGTTCAGCAGACGCAGGCGGAATTCCGCCCAGGCGGCAATGGCCGCAAAAGGAATCGCTACAACCAGCCCCGCCGCGGTGGTGGTCAGTGCTTCGTAGATACCGCCGCTGAGTTGCGAGGCATTGGCCTGACCTTCGGCCACCGACATGGCGCTAAAAGCAGACATCATTCCCATTACCGTGCCCAGCAAGCCTAGCAGCGGCGCCAGTGCAGCAATCACTTCGATCACCTTCAAGGGTGCCTCGAATGGTTTCAGCACCTGCTGGGACTGGCGTGCCAATTCTTCACGCACGTTTGTTCCATCGCGGCACTCAAGCATGGTGGTCATCGCCACGCGAATTATCTGTGGCAACGGGTTGCATCGGGCAAGCCAACCCGAGACATCGTTCAACGATTCAACACAGTGCCGTGACGGTTGCTGTTGCCACTGGTTGAGGGTTTTTCGCAAGCGTGAAGTCAGGCGAGGTGCGAAGAGCGCACCGGTGATAACCAGATAGAAGAACGCCACCAGGCCAAGAACCGCCAGTCCCAGCAGTGCCCACATGACGGGGCCGCCCATCTCGGTCAGTTGCTGAAGGGGATTTAGGGCCGCTCCGCTGAGGTCCGTAGTGAGGGAATTCATGATGATCTGGCTCCGCAACAGGTAAGAGTGCGAATGATAACGATTGATATTACATTAGTCTAGTTGTGAACACCTTAGAACCCGGAAACCCTCTACGGAAGCAAGATGATGCTATTAAAGTCAGGGCCGCCCGAGTTCCGTCTTCTTGCTTGGCGTCGCTGTATCGCTCCTGCTGGAGGCCGCGGCTTATCATCGGAATTTCAGTCAGCCAGACCTGCCTGCTTATCCGGCTGATATTGTCTAGTGCCATTGGTTAAATCCGATTGCCGCTGTGGATGCGCTGGCACACATTTCACCGTTGGCGGGGGTGTTTTCCAGCAGCGACCACCTGCAAACCGTCACGGCACTCGCGGCAGCTTATTCGGCTTGTCAGGAAAAGACTGGCGAGTTTGTTATCAGGTCAAAAATAAAGCGTAAGCGCCAATAAATCAGCACCTGTTTTGCCCAACCTGACCGCGCCACACTGATTCCATCGTAACAACCACGAGGAATCAGCGATGACCACTGAAGACCGTCACCAATACTGGCAGCAATGCCTCATCGATTGGCAAGTATCTAGTTTGTCGGGCGCAGCCTACTGTAAGCAACACTCGATAACCTACCATCAGTTTACCTACTGGCGACGCAAGCTTCTGGAAGACGATCTGAATCAGCAACAGGGTAGCGCAGGGTTTACCCGCGTGACGGCGATTGAGCCCCGGCCCCTTATCACGCATCCGGAATTGACCCTGACGCTGCCCAGTGGTGTCGTGATCACAGGTCTCCACGTCGGTAATGTGGATGTATTGGGTGCGATCCTGAGGCAGTTGTGATGAAGACGCGGTATCTGCGTCCAGCACGGGAGATGCCGGAGATTTATCTCTATCGCGCACCGATCGACTTCCGCAAACAGGCCAACGGCCTGGCGCTGCTGGTCGAACAGGAACTGGGGCGCAGCCCCTTTACCGGTGCGCTCTACGCCTTCACCAATCGGCAACGTAACAAGATCAAGTGCCTGATGTGGGAGGACAACGGTTTTGTGCTCTATTACAAGGCGCTGGCCGAGGAGCGGTTCAAGTGGCCGAGCCCATCGGATGAGCTGATGGCACTGACCGGCGAGCAAATTAACTGGCTGTTGGATGGCTATGATATTGCTTTGTTGAAAGGCCATAATACCCTGCATTATGACGCCATTGGGTAGTCAAATATCGTGCTTCAGGGTGTTGTTTTTGCTATACTTTCTGCATGAAAACAACGCCTGAAACACCTATGACGACACCCGATTTCAGCGGTCTCTCTACCGCTGGAATGACGGCTGTTGTCGAGGAACTTCAGCAAAAACTCGCGGCTAAAGAGATTGAACTCCAGCAACGCGATAAGGCTCTTGAACAACGAGATAAAGTGCTTGAGCAGCACGCAAGCGTTATCCAGAGCTGTCATACCCGCATCCAGCTGCTTGAAGAACTGCTGCGTCTGAAGAGAATCCAGCAGTTCGCAGCCAGCAGCGAAAAGTTGGCCCATCAGTTCCACCTGTTTGATGAAGCGGAACTGGAAGCTGAAATCGACGCCCTGCGCGATCAACTGCCGGACGACGTCGAGGAAGATGACGCGCCTCGCGCTTCCCGCAAGCGCCGTCAACGCGGGTTCTCCGATGTTCTGCTGCGTGAGCGTATCGAGCTGACCCTCAGTGATGAAGAAAAGGTCGGCGCAAGCAAAGTGTTCTTCACCAAGGTGAAGGAAGAGCTGCAGTTTATCCCGGCCCAACTGAAAGTCCTGGAGTACTGGCAGGAAAAGGCCGTGTTCGAGCAAGACGGTCAGGAACGCATCCTTGCCGCCCAGCGCCCGGTTCACCCGCTGGGCAAGTGCAGCGTCACCACCTCACTGCTGGCGTACATCATTACCTCCAAATACGCCGATGGGCTGCCACTGTATCGCTTGGAAAAAATGCTCAAGCGCCTGGGACATGAGGTCAGCCGTACCAACATGGCCCATTGGGTCATCCGGCTGGAAGACGTGCTCAAACCCCTGATCCACCTGATGCGGGAGGTTCAAAACAGCAGTGACTACCTGCAAGCTGATGAAACCCGGATACAGGTGTTGAAAGAGGACGGCAAAACCGCCCAGTCCGACAAATGGATGTGGGTCACCCGCGGCGGCCCGCCGGATCAGCCATCAGTGTTGTTCGACTACGATCCGTCCCGTGCCGGCAGCGTTCCTGTGCGCCTGCTCGACGACTTCCAAGGCATCCTGCAAGCAGATGGTTACTCCGGCTATGGGCAGGTGTGCCGTGCCAACGCAATCACTCGGATCGGTTGCTGGGATCATGCCCGCCGTAAGTTCGTCGAAGCGTCCAAAGCGGCACAGGGAAAAGGCAAAGCCAAGAAAGGCATTGTCGCCAAAGCCGATGTGGCGCTGAGCCATATCAACAAGCTCTATGCGATCGAACGCCAGATCAAAGAGTTAAGTGATGCCGAGCGCCATCGCATCCGTCAGGCCAAAAGCCTGCCGCAGCTGGACGCGCTCAAAACCTGGTTGGAGGCCAACGTTCACAAAGTGCTGAAAGGCTCGCTGACCCGCAAGGCCATGGAGTACACACTGAACCAGTGGACCTGGTTGGTGGGATACTGCGATCGAGGCGATCTGCAGATCAGCAATATACTGGCTGAGAACGCCATCCGCCCGTTCGCAATTGGTCGCAATTATCCGTGGTTCTCGATTATGGAAGGTTGCCTAAGACAAATCCCACCAAGTCGCTATTTTTCAGCGCTATAAACGGCTCACTGCGCTGACTTGCCATACATAATTCTCGGTGCTTTCTTTGTAGCTCTCTACCATCACGAAGGAGAGTTGCCATGCTTGATTCTGCATATTCGAAGCATGTACAGAGAACGAGTGAGTGGTTCGCCGGTACAGTACTTGGTTCCAGTGAGGATCCTTACGTTAAATACCTTGCCGAGCGCGGTTATGCTTCTGGCACCATCGAGGGATATTCCAGAAGTGTCGCGCATTTTGCTCACTGGTCCAGAGGACAAGATGTCCATCTCTCAGACATGGGCGAAGCGTTAGTTAAACGCTTCATTGACGAACACCTGCTGGTGTGTCGATGCGCAACTCGGTGCCGACGTGCGCGTAAGGAAGTCCGCGCCGCACTCGGGCATTTACTTAAGATGCTCAGAAGCAATGGTCAATGCAGACCAAAAATATCTGTAGTTCCTGCTCCTATCGCAGCGCAACTAGAGGATTTCGAACAGCATCTTGCCGATGTGAGAGGTCTGGCTCCGACCACCCGTTTGGCCCGGGCACGCCATCTGCGCGATTTTCTCATCGATAGTTTTGGCGCTGGGCCAGTGCAACTGAGCTTACTTGGGCCGGCGGATGTGATCCGCTTCTTCGCCCACTACACAGCAGCATGGGCACCCGCGTCGATTAGTACAGCCACTTCGTCGCTAAAAACTTACTTTGCCTTCAGAGCAAGTCAAGGAGAGCAGACGGCAGCGTTGATTGCCAGCCTTCCTCAAGTCGCACAATGGCGTCTTTCTGGATTACCGCAGGTACTCTCCACCAAGGAGGTGGAGCAATTTCTCAATGCCTTTGATCGCCGCCATGCAACGGGCAAGCGCGATTATGCGATAGCCCGTTGCCTTCTCGATCTGGGCTTGCGTCGAACGGAAGTGGCTCGCCTGCAGCTTGACGATGTGGATTGGCGAGCAGGAACGCTTTATATCCACGGTAAAGGTAGGCGCATCGATATCCTCCCGCTACCAGACGCAACCGGCCGAGCGATCGCACAATATTTGCAGGATGGTCGGCCACAAACGACTCGCCGTGAGCTGTTTGTTCGACATCGCCCACCACTCAACGCCCCGGCCGATCCGGATATCATACGCAATGCCATACGTAATGCAGCGCAACGCTGCGGTCTTGGACACCGCATTCGAGGCACGCACATCTTGCGGCACACACTGGCCGGTCGACTGGTGCACAGCGGCGCCAGATTCAAAGAAATCGCCGACCTGTTGCGCCATCGCAGCCTCGACACCACGACAATCTACGCCAAAGTCGATATTCAGGCGCTAGCACAGGTGGCCCTGCCGTGGCCTGGGAGGAAGTCATGAACACGCCAGAAACATTTGCCCCCACGGTAGAGGCATACCTGAATTACCGGCGGCAGGCAGGGTTTTTACTGAAGATTGAGGGTGAGCAGCTAGAGCGTTTCGCGCGCTTTTCCGAACGCATCGGCCATCAGGGTCCACTGACAATTAAGCTGTCTGAGCAGTGGGCCTGCGCTTCACGCCAGCACAAACGGATCACTGCCGCCCGGCGTATCGAAGTGTTGCGTCCCTTTGCTCGATACTGCCTACAGTTTAATCCTGCGACCGAGATTCCACCCCGTGGGCTCTTCGGGCGTGCTCATCGTCGGCTGACACCGCATATTTATACGGACGCCGAAATCTGCGCGTTGTTGGAAGCCTGCGCCTCTCTGCCCCCGTCGGGTGGTTTACGGGGTGCCAGTTGCGCCACGATCTTCGGACTTATCGCCTCAACAGGTTTGCGGATCTCTGAAGCTACCGGGTTACAGCGCCCGGATGTAGATCTCGAGCACGGATTGCTGCATATCCGGAATGCCAAGTTCGGTAAGTCACGCTGGGTGCCATTGCATTCCACCACGACAAACGCGTTGCAAGATTACGAACGTCTGCGCGATAACCATCCTCTCGCCGCCAATACCAAGGCGTTCTTTGTATTTGATTATGGCCGGTCCGCGTCGATCTCTAGTGTGGAATATGCCTTCAAGTTATTACGACAACAATTGAAGTGGCGTTCTCGTGGTGATCATCCTGCGCCACGCATCCATGACCTTCGGCACTCGTTTGTCTGCCATAACCTTGAGCGCTGGTATGCGCAAAACATCGATATCGAACACCACATTCTAGCGTTATCTACCTACCTCGGACACGCTAAGATCACCGATACCTACTGGTACCTGACGGCGACACCCGAGTTGCTGGCCAAGGCGGCCTTGCGTCCCGAACTTTACCAGGGAGAGCTATTATGAGCGCGCCAGCACCGTTAAGTTTTCCATGTCTATTACAGCGGTTTTTCGTACAGCGGCTGATGCAGCAACAGCAGGCAAGCCCGTGTACCGTTGCGGCCTATCGTGACAGCTTCCGATTACTACTTGAATTCGCCCATCGGCGGCTAGGGAAACAACCCAGCGACCTGGTGCTTGATGATTTGAACGCGGGTCTTATTTTGGATTTTCTCCAGTACCTCGAGGTGGAGCGCCATAACTGTGTTCGTAGCCGTAACGCACGCTTCGCCGCGATCCGGTCCTTCATGGCGTACGTTGCTTACCAAGAACCTTCAGCTCTTGCCATTGCGCAATCAGTGCTGGCAATCCCGATGAAGCGCTTCGAGCACCCGTTGGTCGGATTCCTCTCACGCGAGCATATGCAAGCCATTATCGCGGCACCGGATCAAAACACCTGGACGGGACAACGTGATCGAGTAATGTTCGCCACGCTCTACAATACCGGAGCCCGTGTATCCGAGCTGACTGGGATGCTGGTGGGTGATCTGG
Organism: Marinobacter sp. M1C; assembly: GCF_023314135.1. Lineage (NCBI taxonomy): Bacteria > Pseudomonadati > Pseudomonadota > Gammaproteobacteria > Pseudomonadales > Marinobacteraceae > Marinobacter > Marinobacter sp. M1C. The sequence continues at coordinate 2,260,788 of NZ_CP092289.1, read as the reverse complement.
TTCTTGACCCCAGTGCTTCCTCCATTCACATCCGCGGCAAGGGACGCAAAGAGCGCGCGGTGCCATTGTGGCCAAATACGGCCGCACAGCTCAAACGCTGGCTGCGAGAATCCCCACGCTCCTTCGAGCAACCGCTTTTTCCGAATAGATCCGGCGGCCATTTGACACGCATTGGCTTGACCGAGCGATTGAAACTAGCGGTTAAATGCGCCGCCAGACAATATCCTGAACTAGCAAAGCGACGGGTATTTCCGCACCTGATTCGGCATTCCATCGCCATGCATATGTTGCAGGCTGGGGTTGATATAACCGTCATTGCGCTGTGGCTCGGTCATGAAAATCTATCCACCACTCATCAGTACATCGAAGCTGATCTTGCGATGAAAGAACGAGCGTTAAAGAGCCTGCAAGCGCTTCCCCTCGCCCCATTACGATACCGGCCATCGGATAGCGTCCTGCGGTTCTTACAGAGCTTGTGATTATGCATGGTTAACAGGGACATTAAACCGTAAGGAGATATAGGATAGATGTTGTTTTGTTTGGTTATTATCGAACAAAACAGCATCCATTCTGGCATATCGTCCATGTCTCTAGGCGCAACCTTCCATAATCGAGAACCACGGATAATTTCGGTTATGGTCACGTTTCCATAATCGAAAGGCCTGGCTGTTCTCAGATACCTCGCGGGGCGCTCGTGCCAGTGCTACCTGTTACTCGCTAATCGAGACCGCAAAAGCTAACGGCTTGGAACCCTCAGCTTATATCCAGTATGTGCTGGAACGCATTGCTGACGCACAGACACTAGAAAAACTTGAACAGCTACTACCGTGGAATGCGGAGCTGGAGCAGGCTCCAAAAAAGTGACTCCGTTCGACTAAGTGCAAGAGGGTCGATTTAGCGGCGCTTACAATAAAGCGGCTGTGCGTGCGCGATTGCAGACCGAGGAGCAGGGTGGTTGTTGGTTTGCCGAGATTCAGGATCCGCCAAGCCAGAATTGGCATTTTCCATAGTAAAGAACATGATTAGGGTTGCTGCTGCAATAATTTTTTTCTGTATTGAATTCTATTTTCCAAATTATCGAAATTGATTTAGTGATTCAGTTTGGTTTCAGGTTTGTATGTTGTAATGCTTGAGCTTTAGGTGCCACCAGCACGGAATAACGGTGCAAATGGTTCCGGAGTTTTTGCGTTTTTGGGTTTTATTTGCCGCAGGAGCCATCCTGCGGTATTTTTCTATTCTGTTTGGAATCTCTGAGGTACGCACTTCCTTCTTGTGGACTTAGGAAGCTTTGAAGAACTTTTCAAAATTAGCGATAGTAGGGATGCGCACGGCCAGATAGCCGGGCATCGGCGGAGTACGAGGAGAAAAGAGCGATGCCAAGCAGCAAAGTTTGGCGTATCAGAATTGGTACCGTTTCACGCTTTCAGTTTGGCCGGTGGCGGTGAAAGCCAGTACGTCCTAGCTTTTCTTCCGGGGCATAAGGCAAGAACCAGCCATGCTAAGTGAGGCATGGCTGGACAGGTTTATTACGATTTCTGGTGCCTGGAGTCTTGAACACCCATCTGTTCTGCATGATTCGAACCCGATGAATTCGAATGATTCTTATATTCAGCTTTATCCATTTTTATGTGTATGTTTTTATGCTGCATATGCAACATTTTAGGGCTAACGGTCTCGACTGTTTTGTTTGGATAGCTTCGCGCCTCGTTAAAGCGATCCGCCAAACCAGAGTTGGCATTTGCGGTCATTGAGAACAAAGCTGTAATTGCAGTCGCGATAATGATCTTTTTCATGTTGAACTCCTTGCTCTGAATTACTGTTCGTTAAATCGTAATTCAGATTGGTTTCAGGTTTATATGTTTTTCTGCTCATCTCTCAAGGTGTCAACAGCGCGAATTAAATAGTGCTAACGACCCTTGAGATTTTTCGAATCAATCTAACCCTAGGAGTTATCCTGCGGTGTTTTTTTGATCCTGCTCCAATGCTCGGTGGAAGGCTCTACCTTTTTCCGTCATCATATCAAGCCGAGCTTCCATACCCACTTCAGACATTCCGTACAGCGTCATTTCTTTATGAAGACGTTGCATGTCTTTGTTCTCGAGCACCTCGGTCTGCGTCGCGTCCTTATCCATGCCGCTGTGCATCGAATTCATTTTTTTGTGCATTGATGTCATATTACTGTGCATTGAGCTCATATCGCCTTGCATCGAACCGCCGTTCTTAGTGTCTTGCTGCATGTTGCCAGCAAAAACTGCGGTAGATAAAGTGATTGCGGCTAAAAATACAATGGGTGTTTTCATGATGTACCTCTTGGTTGGTTGATGAAACGATTTAAACATCTCTTCCTGAATTCACCCTGAAAGAAGTAATAAAATAAATGTAATAATTGTTATTGATATTTATCAGTCATTAAGAGCGATTGATTCAGATCAAAATCACACAATAAGTTTTGAAATTTCAGCCTGAGTTCAGATAGCGCTTTTATGATTCTTCGCTGCGTACCAATTCAGTGGAGAATAGAACGTGAATGACTTTGTTCGTGTATATAAAGCAGCGGTAATAGGCGCCTTGCTTCTAACGAGTCTTGGTGTTTCTGCGGAACCGACACTGGCCCTTGAAGACGCCATTGATATTGCCATTCGAGGCGACCCCTGGTCAGCCCAAAGCATTTATCTGCAACGGGCGCTTATTGATGAATCCGTTGCAGCAGGTGCCTTACCGGATCCACGCATTACGTTGGGCGCCGCAAACCTTCCCACCGATACCTTCGATACCGGCCAAGAGGGCATGACACAAGCCACTATTGGCCTCAGCCAACGATTTCCTCGTGGTGACAGTCGGTCTCTCGCCCGCGATAAAAAGATACAGCTCGCCGAATTCCAGTCGTTTCAGCGGGAGAATCGACAGGAGCTGGTGGTTAGATCGGTCACTTACCTATGGCTTGAGCTTTGGAAAGCGCAAGAGAGTATTCGAATAATTGACAACAATCGGGGCCTTTTTGAGCAGCTGGCAGACGTTGCTGAAGCCGGGTACACCTCAACGTTGACCGGTTCACGGCAGCAGGACATCATTCGTGGATCTCTTGAGTTAACCCGCCTTGATGACCGCTTAACGGCGCTTCACTCACAGTTGGAAACCGCTCAGGAAGAGCTGGGAGAGTGGGTAGGTGCTGATACGTTTCGTTTACGGGTAAGCGAACGTGTTCCCTCGAATCTGTTAGCCAAGCTTGTTAACACGCCGTCTTATGCCAACGGCAACTCCGCGATCACTCACTCCTCAATTCGCGCCACCGACCAGTTGATTGATGCCGGGTCACTCGACATTGAGCTGGCGCGCCAGGCTTACAAACCTGAGTGGACCGTATCGGCGCAGTATGGATATCGTGACCAGGCTCCGGGCGGGCAAGACCGGGCGGATCTCTTTTCAGTCGGGATTGGATTTGACCTGCCTTTTTTTACCGGCAATCGCCAGGACCGCACCGTAAGCGCGGCAATCGCGCGGGTGGAAGCGGCGAAGTCTGATCGAATACTGCAGGTTCGGCGACTAACAGCCGAAGCGCGTGCGGCGGCTGCCCGAATTAACCGGCTCGATGACCGCATCCTGCTTTATCAGCAAACGCTGCTTCCGCAAATAGCGGAGCAGGCCAATGCAGCGCTTTCCGCTTACAACAACGATGACGGCGATTTTGCCGAAGCCGTACGTGCGCGTATCGCGGAGCTCAACGCTCAAGTTGATTTTATACAGATGACCGCTGAGCGCGCCAAAAACGTGGCGAACTTTCGCTATCTCACCGCTGATACCTCTAATACCTCTAATACCTCTGACTCACCCTCGTTTTCACTGAAAAATTCCCAGGATTAACACTCATGGCAAATGTTATGCGCCCATTGGGCTTTCTGTTGTTAGGTGGCATAGCCGGTGCGGCAGCAACCTATTGGTTTGCCCCCGACACATCAAAGGATTCGGTGGTCGAGGCCACGAGCAGTGTCAGTAAAGAACCCGTGCATTGGGTAGCGCCCATGGACCCCAATTTCAAGAGTGACAAACCGGGTAAATCGCCCATGGGGATGGATCTGGTTCCTGTCTATGCCGAAAGCGGGTCGGGTAAAGACGCCCCAGGCACGGTTCGTATTTCACCCAGCGTGGTAAATAATCTTGGCGTGCGGACGGGCCCGGTCACCCAGGGGCGGCTGCCGAATAACATAACAACGGTGGGGTACGTTCAATACAACGAAGACGATATGGCTCATGTCCATCCTCGGGTTGAGGGTTGGATCGAGAAGCTCTACGTGAAGGCAGAGGGCGAAGCGGTCGAGAAGGGCAAGCCTCTGTATACACTTTACTCACCCACATTGGTCAACGCCCAAGATGAATTAGTCCTCGCTTTGAACCGGGGTAATGAGCGTTTGATCAATGCCGCCAAGGAGCGACTCGCGGCTCTCAATGTGCCGGAGAGCGCGATACGACAGCTGACCAAAACCCGCGAAACACGGCGCACGTTGACAGTGTATGCGCCCACCTCAGGTGTTATCGACAACCTCAATGTTCGCGAAGGTATGTTTATCAAACCAGGGGATCGAGTTCTTTCCATTGCGGCACTGGATGAGGTGTGGGTTATTGGCGAAGTATTTGAACGTCAGTTGGCGGCCGTGGCATCCAAAAGTCGCGTGGTAATGACGCTGGATTACCTGCCCGGGCGCCAGTGGACGGGCGAGGTGGATTATGTGTACCCGGAAGTGAATTCCAAGACCCGTACGGCTCGGGTGAGAATGCGTTTTGACAACGCCGATGGCACTTTGTTGCCGGGCATGTTTGTAGCGTTAAACATTCAGGGGGCACGGGCAGAGCGGCAACTGCTGGTGCCTCGCGAATCGGTTATTCGCACGGGCCAGAGCGATCGACTGGTGCTGGCACTGGATGGCGGGGCATTCAAATCCGTCAATGTGGATGTTGGACGGATGGGTGATCAGTACGCCGAGATTCTCGGCGGTGTCGTATCGGGCGATACGGTGGTCACATCGGCCCAGTTCCTGATTGATTCTGAATCCAGTAAAACCTCGGATTTTCAACGCATGTCGGCCATGCCGGCCAGCACGATGGATCACGAGACTATGGATCGTGAGGGAGCCAACTAATGATTACAGCCATTATTCATTGGTCCATCCGGAACCGTTTTTTAGTGTTGCTAGCAAGCCTGTTGATATCAGGGCTGGGCCTGTACTCACTCAGTAAAACCCCGGTTGATGCGCTTCCGGATCTGTCCGATGTGCAAGTGATCATTAAAACCAGCTTTCCCGGACAAGCACCGCAAGTAGTAGAAGACCAGGTCACCTATCCATTGACCACCGCCATGCTGTCGGTTCCCGGTGCGGAAACCGTGCGTGGCTATTCGTTTTTCGGGGACTCTTACGTTTACGTGATTTTCGATGAAGATACCGATATGTATTGGGCGCGTTCCAGAGTTCTGGAGTATCTGTCGCAAGTGGCACCCAACCTGCCAGATTCAGCGAGGCCGCAATTAGGGCCGGACGCCACCGGTGTTGGCTGGGTTTATCTTTATGCATTGGTTGATCGCACGGGGCAAAACGACCTGAGTCAGTTGCGCAGCCTGCAGGACTGGTTTCTGAAGTACGAATTACAAACGGTGCCCGGGGTATCAGAGGTGGCTGCTCTCGGCGGCATGGTGAAGCAATATCAGGTCAAGGTCAGCCCGGAAAAGCTCCGCGCCTTGGGAATCCCGCTGTCCCTTATCCAAACAGCGATACAGCAGGGTAATCAGGAAGTCGGAGCGTCGGTCATCGAAATGGCCGAAGCAGAATACATGGTGCGTACCTCCGGCTACATTGAATCTCGGGAAGACCTGATGGTGATTCCGCTGGGTCTGGATGTAAACGGCACACCGATTCTGCTCAAAGATGTGGCCAGTGTAGAAGTGGGGCCACAGATGAGACGCGGTATTGCCGAACTTAACGGGGAAGGGGAGACCGTTGGTGGCATCGTGGTGATGCGCTTCGGTGAAAATGCCCAGGAAACGATCAATGGCGTCAAGGCCAAGCTGGTCGAACTGCAATCGAGCCTGCCCGATGGCGTTGAAGTGGTCACGGTTTATGATCGCTCTGGCCTGATTGAGCGCGCCGTCGACAATCTCTTTTTGAAGCTGCTGGAAGAATTTCTGGTCGTCGGCCTGGTGTGTATCGTCTTTCTGTTTCACGTCCGCTCTTCGTTGGTGGCGATTGTCAGCTTGCCTGTGGGCATTCTGATGGCGTTTACCGTCATGTACTGGCAAGGCATCAACGCCAACATTATGTCTCTCGGCGGTATCGCCATTGCTATCGGCGCCATGATCGATGGGGCCATCGTTATGATAGAGAACATGCACAAGCATATGGAGCGAACGCCACTCACACCCGAGAACCGATGGGAGATTGTCGCTAGGTCTGCCTCTGAAGTTGGCCCTGCGCTGTTTTTCTCCCTGTTGATCATTACCGTCAGTTTCGTACCCGTGTTTGCGCTTGAGGCGCAGGAAGGGCGAATGTTTGCGCCACTGGCGTTCACCAAAACCTACGCCATGGCGGCCAGTGCGTTTCTTGCCGTGACGCTGGTTCCGGTACTGATGGGCTACTTTATCCGGGGTAAAGTGCTGCCCGAGCACAAGAATCCCCTCAACCGGGTGTTGGTCGGTGCCTATATGCCGGTCTTGAAGCTGGTGCTCAGGTTTCCCATGTCGACGGTGCTGGCTGCCCTACTGGTATTGGCTGTTGGCCTGTGGCCTGCAACAAAAATTGGTAGCGAATTCATACCCCCGCTGGACGAAGGGGACTTGATGTACATGCCAACGACCTATCCTGGAATCTCAATCGGCAAAGCCCGTCAGTTGCTGCAGCAGACGGACAAACTGATTGCGACGGTGCCAGAAGTGAAGACCGTGTTCGGCAAAGTAGGGCGTGCGGATACGGCAACCGATCCAGCACCTTTAACCATGATTGAAACTTTCATTCAGCTCAAACCCCGCGATCAGTGGCGCGAGGGCATGACCACGGACAAGCTCAAAGAGGAACTCAACACACTGATTCAATTTCCTGGTGTCACCAATGCCTGGGTAATGCCGATCATCACCCGCATTGACATGCTGGCAACGGGTATAAAAACACCCGTAGGCATTAAAATCGCCGGCCCGGATCTTAAAACCATCGAGGATGTTGGAAAACGTCTGGAGGAAATTCTGGCAGACGTGCCCGGCACGGCTTCGGTTTATTCAGAGCGCGTAGCAGGCGGTCGGTATATCAAAGTGGACATCAACCGCGAGCGTGCTGCCCGTTATGGTCTGAATATCGCGGACGTACAGCAAGTGATTGCCACCGCAATCGGTGGAATTAATGTCTCCAAAACTATAGAGGGTCTTGAGCGTTACCCCATTAACCTTCGTTATCCGGAAGACTATCGGGATTCTCCCGAAAAACTGGAACAGCTGCCTATCGTGACGGCTTCAGGCCAGCGGATTGCGCTTGCCGATGTCGCCGATATCCGGATAGAAGATGGGCCGCCGGCGATCAAAAGTGAAAACGCTCGCCTTAACGGCTGGTCCTTTGTGGATATAGAGGATGTAGACGTGGGCACTTACGTTGAACAGGCGATGGCGGTCGTGCAGGCAGAATTAGACCTGCCTGCAGGTTACTCTATCGCCTGGTCGGGCCAATATGAATACATGCTTCGCGCTAAAGAAAAGCTGACCTACGTGGTTCCGTTGACACTGGCGATTATCATCATCCTGCTGTTTCTGAACTTCAGGAGCTTTGCGGAAGTGGGCATCATCATGGGTACGCTTCCGTTCGCAATGATCGGAGCTGTTTGGCTGATGTATCTGTTGGGTTATAACTTCTCGGTCGCGGTTGGCGTTGGTTTTATTGCATTGGCGGGCGTAGCGGTGGAGATTGGTGTCATTATGCTTGTGTACCTCAACCAGTCCTATCAGGCGATGCTTGAAACCTGCGAACAGAAAGGCCTGACGCCCAGGCGGGAAACGCTCCGTCATGCGGTGCTTCACGGTGCCGGTATGCGAGTGCGGCCGGTGATGATGACCGCGGCCGCCATCATCGGTGGTCTGATTCCCATTATGGTCGGCACCGGAACAGGTTCCGAGGTAATGGGTCGAATTGCAGCGCCTATGGTTGGCGGCATGCTCACCGCGGTCATTTTGGCGCTATTGGTGATTCCCGTCTTGTTCTATTTATGGAGGCGCAAACCGCTCTTAAACTAGAGTTTTGGTAAAGTGCAGGAGCTCAGAGTGAGTGGGCTCTTGCACGGGCCTTTTCCCCACCTAAACCGGTGCAGGTGGCCCAGATCCACCCTGTGATACAGCCGATTTCACACGAGCGGACGGCGTCAATGTAGAAGGCTGGTTCGCGGTAGTTGGCGCAAGACTCATTCTGATGCGAATTGGTGGCAAGTCCTCATAACTGTTAAATTTACAATCATTGTACTAACGACAATGTGAACCAAACGGCAGACTATGAGGGACAGACCCATGATTACCCTGACTATAAACGGACAAGAGCACGAGCTCGACGTTCCCGACAGCATGCCGCTGCTTTGGGCCATTCGAGATGTTGTCGGCATGAAAGGCACCAAGTTCGGATGCGGTATCGCTCAGTGCGGTGCTTGCACCGTTCACCTGAACGGGGTCGCGATACGGTCTTGTGTTACACCGGTCGCCGCCGCCAAGGGCGAAATTACAACCATTGAAGCCATGGCCGACGATCCCGTTGGCCATAAAGTTCAGCAGGCCTGGCTGGATATGGGCGTGGCGCAATGCGGTTATTGCCAGGGTGGCCAGATCATGAACGCCACGGCTCTGCTGAAGAGAACCCCGGCACCACAAACCCAGGAAATTGTCGACGCCATGGCGGGCAACCTGTGTCGGTGTGGCACCTATAATCGCATTCTGGCGGCCATTGAACGGGCTGCGGGCACGCAGGCTGTTGACCCTGGGGATATGGACACTCGAGATATGGACAAAGAGGAGGCCAGCTCATGAGCCGATCAGACGACACACTGTTGCTCGCCAATGTCAGCCGTCGCGGTCTTTTGAAAGGATTGGTCGGGGGCTCTGCGCTGCTGTTGGCAGCTCGCTGGGATCTGGCGCTCGCCAATGAGCAGGCTCAGTTTGGCGCCGGTGCCATGCCCGGTGGCTGGGTTGATAACCCCAATGTGTTTATCCAAATCGATTCGGACGGCCTAATCACCATCATTAGCAACCGTGCCGAAATGGGGCAGGGCATCCGCACAAGTCTGGCTATGGTAGCTGCCGACGAACTGGGTGCGAACTGGGACCGGGTTCGGGCGCAGCAGGCGGAAGGCGACCAGGATAAGTACGGCAACCAGAATACCGACGGTTCGCGCAGCATGCGTCACTGGTATGAGCCCATGCGCCGCGCAGCCGCCGCCGCCAGACTGATGCTTGAACAGGCCGCAGCCAATCAATGGGATGTACCGGTACACGAGGTGCGAGCCGAAATCCACAAGGTAGTGCATCCAGCCACGGGCCGGGAACTCGGCTTTGGCGAACTCGCAGAAGCCGCAAGGGCGCTGGACGTTCCCGGTCGAAACGATCTGGTGCTGAAATCGGACAACGAGCTGCGCTTTATTGGTAAGGAATCGGGACTAATCAACGGTGAGCTGAAATCTGCCCACCCCAAAGCTATTGATGGTGAGGACATTGTTACCGGCAAGGCGATTTTTGGCGCCGATATCGATCTGGAGAACACCCTCTACGCGGTCATAGCGCGGCCGCCAGTCTACGGCGCCAAGGTGAAAAGCGTCGATGACAGCGAGGCGCTGAAGGTTGCTGGTGTTAAAAAGGTGATCCGCATTAAAGGCGCGAGCCAGCCCGCAGCATTCAATCCTTTGGGTGGGGTTGCCGTGGTGGCATCCAATACCTGGGCTGCCATGGAGGGTCGCCGCGCCCTGAAGATCGAGTGGGATAACACACCGGCCGGAGACAATGCCGATTACACCTCCGATGCTTACCGGGAGTCTCTGGAAAAGGCGGCGCAATCTCCCGGCAAAGTTATCCGCCAATCCGGCGACGTTGAAACCGCCTTGCAGAATGCCGAAAAACGTGTGTCAGCAACCTACTATATGCCCCATATGGCGCAGGCCACCATGGAACCCCCGGTCGCGGTGGTAATGATCAAGAACGGTAAGGCCGAGGCCTGGGCTCCGGTCCAGCATCCAAGGGCGGCGCGGGAAGGCATCGCAGGAATGTTGGAAATGGAGCTGGACAATGTAACCCTTCATCAGACGTTGCTTGGCGGCGGCTTCGGTCGCAAGTCGAAACCGGATTTTGTGATGGAGGCTGCCCTGGTTGCAAAGGAGTTCGAGGGGCAGCCCATCAAGCTGCAGTGGTCCCGCGAGGATGACATTCACCACGCTTACTTCCATGCGGTTTCCGTCGATCATCTGGAAGCGGGCCTGGACGCCGAGGGCAAAGCCACCAGCTGGCGCCACCGCACCCTGTCGCCCAGCATCGCCTCGCTCTTTATGCCGGACCCCAAACACAAAGGGGAATTCGAACTGGGCATGGGTTTTAACACCATGCCTTTCAATATTCCTGCTATCCGGCTGGAAAATCCGCCTGCACCGGCTCATGTACGTATTGGCTGGTTCCGATCGGTGTACAATCTGCCCCACGCTTGGGCGATCCAGAGCTTTGCCCATGAAATGGCGGTGGCCGCTGGCAAGGATCACCGTGATTATGTTCTGGATTTGCTTGGGCCGGCCCGGAAAATTCACAACCTGACCGTTGGCGATGGCTGGAACTACGGTGAGGATCCGGACCTGCACCCGATCGACATCGGCCGGATGCGCCGGGTGATTGAGCGCGCCACCGCAGAGGCGGGCTGGGGGCGCAAGACTGGAAAAGGGCGAGGCCTGGGCCTGGCGTTCCACAACAGCTTTGTGTCCTACACGGCTATTGTTTTTGACGTGGAAGTGGATGACAAGGGCAAATTGACCATTCATCGGGCGGACATTGCCTTCGACTGCGGGCCCCAGGCCAACCCTGAGCGAATTCGGTCGCAGATGGAGGGTTCTTGCGTGATGGGCATTGGTGTTGCCCTACAAAGCGAGGTGACCTTCAAGGATGGCGTTGCCCAGCAAGATAACTTTGACAGCTATCTGGTCCCGCGAATGCCCGACGCGCCAAAAGTGGTCAGGGTGCACCTGATCGACAATCCCAACGACGCAATGGGCGGGGTGGGTGAGCCCGGCCTGCCGCCCGTTGCGCCGGCACTGTGCAACGCCATCTATGCGGCGACAGGGAAGCGCATTCGGCGCCTTCCTGTCGGCAACCAGCTGAGCTAACGCCGATACAGAGTCAGGACTCTAGCGGGTCCTTGTAAACATTTGACGCTGGTGAGTAGACCTTTATGAATGTAGTGATCATAGGCGCAGGAATTATGGGTACCACTTTTGCCACCCTGGCAAAAGAGATGGCACCGGAGTTGGACATCACCATCTTAGAGAGACTGGACAGTGCCGGGGCGGGCAATTCCTCTCCGTTCTGGAACGCAGGCACAGGGCATGAAGCGAACTGCGAGCTCAACTACACGCCAGTCGATGAAGAGGTCATTTCGGTTGAAAAAGCGCTGAAGATCCACGCCCAGTTCAATGTCGCCAAGCAGTTCTGGGCTCATCTGGTCGAAAAGGGCGCCATCAAAGACCCTAAAACGTTTATCAATCAAACGAAACACTGCACCATTGTTTCCGAATCTGATATTGAAGAACTGCAGTTGCGGTTCAAGGAAATGTCGACCCATCATTTTTTTGAGCACATGCGTTACTCAGAAGACTTTGATGAAATCAAGAGCTGGATTCCATACACCATGGACGAACGCCCACGCCATGAAAAAATGGCGGCGACCGTTATTGAGACGGGTACAGACGTTAATTTTGGTGCGTTAACGGAGCAAATGGCGGCCTACGCAACCCAGAACCTGGGTGTGAAATTTGAGTATGGCACCCACGTTAAGCGTGTGCACAAGAGCCCGACCGGGCGATGGGTGATCAAGGCTGAGTGCAACGGGAAACTAGTTCAGCACAAAGCGGATGTGCTTTTCGTGGGCGCTGGTGGGGGCGCATTTCCCCTGCTGAAAAAAAGCCACTTGCCGTTTCGTAACCGCTTCGCCGGTTTCCCTGTGGGCGGGCGTTTTCTTCGGGCGCCGATCAGTGAAGAGCAAGCAGGGTATTACCGGGCTAAAACCTATGGCAAAGCGAAAGTGGGCGCGCCTCCCATGTCTGTGCCGCACCTGGATTTGCGAGTGGTTGACGGTAAGCATTACCTATTGTTTGGTCCTTTCGCCTCATTCAAACCTCGCCTCGAGCGAGACCGAGGGTTTTTTGATTACATAAGATCAATTCGCTTACATGATATCCCTGGCTTGCTGAATGTCGCTTTAGAACACTTCCCCTTGGTTAAATATCTGATTTCAGAAACGTTTAAGGGCAAAAAGAGCATGTTCGAAGAGTTGGACAGCTTTGCGCCTGGGTTAAGTAAAAAGTTTGATTGGAAGCCGGTTCAAGCTGGCCAGAGAGTGCAGATCATCAAAGACGGCGATCTACAGATGGGCACAGAAATCCTTGTGTCTAAAGACAAAACTTACGGGACTCTATTGGGAGCATCGCCCGGGGCGTCAGTTTCGCCTGAGGTTATGTTGCGCTGTCTGGAACTGTTGATACCGTCTGTCTTTGCTAAAGAAGGCGCTAAGGAAAAGAGGAGCGAGATTTTCCCCGAGGATAATCTGGATACACTCATCAGCCGTCCTGACCGTTATCGGGAGATTCGCGATGCAGCTAATCAACGGCTGGGGATAATTCAGCCCAAAGCACAATAAGATCGATCTATACTTTCAGTACTGTCACAACTGCCAATACCGCGGAGAGTAATCTATGGACAGCAGGATTAATGTAACGTCGCCTTTGGTCATCCTCCATGGCGATGAAATGGCTCAGGTTGCTTTCGAGCAGATTCTAAAGAAATTCGTGACCGCGCGCCTGAAAATCCAGCTTGAGGAAATCGACCTGTCCGCGGAATACCGCCTGCTGACCAACGGCCAAGTGGTGATTGATGCCATTGATGCCCTAAAGCGCCATGGTGTGGGGGTAAAGAACGCCGGCATGACCGTTAACCGCCAGCAACTGGAAGAACTGCTTCGCAAGCACCCAAGTGTGGACTCTAGCAACCTTCATCCACTGGCCACTAAATCTCCTAACGGCGCCATTCGCAAGGGCATCAGCGGCAATATAACCCGTGAAGACATTCAGTTTCGTAACCTCAAGATCAGCCGTCCGGACTGGGTCGGTCGCGATATTGAAGTGGACACCATGGAATTCGGCGGCATCAAAGACAGCTTCAACCAGCTTTCCCAAGCCACGGGCGTGGTCAAGCTGATGTTTGTGGGCAGCAGCGGCGACCCGGTAGAGCTGCACCGCCGTGATCTCCGCAAGGGCGATCCCTGGCTGCTGGCCACCAACGATGTTGAAGACGTTAAAGCCTGGGCTCACCGCTTTTTTCAGCGTGCTATTAACGAGAAACGGGATGTTTATCTGGGCCTGAAAGACACCGTTATCGCCGGCTACGACGGCGCCATGCGAACGGTGATTGAAGACATCTACCAAAGTGACTACCGCCAGAAAATCAATGCCCTGGGGTTAAGCTACCACTACGAGCTCATCGATGCCCAAGCCGCGCGCATCGTCTCTAACCCGCCAAAGCGCGCGCTTTGGGGCGTGCCTGACAACACCACCGGGCGTAAGCTGCTAAAACTGGTCAATCAGCTGCGAGAGGTCGGTATTCCCGTTCGCAGTGCCCATGTGTCTATTTCCCGCATGACCGCCGGCGGTGGCGACCAGTATGGTAGTTTCAACATGCCGGCGCAGGAAGATGGCATCCTCAAAGTGATTGTCGACGGCGAAGAGAAACACGCACGGCGTGTCAGTAACGGCGACCCCATACTGTTCATGTCCAATGACCATGAAGCCATCAAGGACTGGGTGGCACAGGTGTTTCGCGACGCTTCCCGCAAGAACAAAGAGGTCTACTTCGGCCTCAAACGCGAGTACATGGAATACGACGAAGTTTTCAGTAATGTTATCACCGAAGTTCGGCGGGAACTGGCACGGGAGCACACGCCACCGCCGTCTTTCATGATCATGCGGCCCTCCAGTCAGCTCAAGAAGATGATCACCGATCCCCCGAGAAATGCGCTCTATCCGTCCCAGAATCTGGACGGCGATATCTTCTCGGACATCTCCGCTGCTCTCGGCGGCAGCCTGGCCACTGCCAGCTCCATCATTGAGAGCAAAGATGGCACCATGCTGTTCGAAGCGCCCCACGGCACCGCCCATGACCTCTACCTGAAATATCTGGCGAGCGACGGCCGCGACGCCCACTTTAATCCCTCTGCCCTGATTTTCGCACTCGCTAACGCTCTGGAATACCTGGGCGAGCGCGAAGGCAACGCCCCCCTGGCCGAATACGCGGTGAACCTCAAGGCAGCCCTGACCGACACTGTCGACAGGGGCATTGTCACCGCGGATCTCAAAGGCAAGACCGTCGACCCGGATTCAGAGCAGGTGGTGGATATGACAGGTTTTCTGGACGCTGTGGAAGGCGCGCTCAAGTAGGATTCAGCCGAAATCGCGTTCTAAACTCACCTACGTCTAGGTACAATCGCCTTAAGATTGAGCCAAACACCTGGCCCACTTCAACTGGCCTTGGTGTAGGCTGTGTGGTTAAGACATCGGATTCGAGGCAAAAGCACAATGAGCACACCACCAGCATCGACCCCCGAGTTCAACACAGCCCCCAGATCTCTGAGGCAGACACTCAGAGCGTATTGCAAGCCACGCTTGGCACGCAGTATTGCGGAGATCCTGATCACCGCACTCCCTTTTGTGTTGATCTGGGCTCTGATGTGGTTGGCGGTCAGTGCCGGATACTGGCCCGTGGCCTTGGTGCTGGCCGTTCCTGCGGCGGGATTTCTGGTACGCCTGTTCATGATCCAGCATGATTGTAGCCATAGGTCGTTTTTCCATTCGCGGCGCACCAATGACTGGACCGGCCGTATCATCGGTGTGTTTACCCTCACGCCTCATGACTTCTGGCGCCACTCCCACAACTTCCACCATGCCAACTCCGGCAACCTGAACAGGCCGAGCATTGGCGGGCTCGACACCTTCACCGTACGCGAGTTCCAGGCTTTGCCCCGGTGGCAGAAATGGCGCTATCGCCTCTACCGCCACCCTCTGGTGCTATTCGGTTTTGGCCCGATGTATACGTTCCTGCTGGACTACCGGCTGCCTTTCGGATTCATGCGTGCGGGCACAATGCCCTGGATAAGTACTCTGGGCACCAACGTGGCCATTGCGGTTCTGGCAACTGGCGTCATCTGGCTTGTCGGGGTGGGACCCTTCCTGCTGGTCCAAATTCCAATCACGCTGCTTGCGACCACCATGGGGGTTTGGCTGTTCTACGTCCAGCATCAGTTCGAGGCCACCTACTGGGAACACGATGAACACTGGAACGCCCATGACTCTGCGTTGCAGGGCAGCTCTCACTATGTACTGCCGGGTATCCTGCGCTGGTTTAGCGCGAACATCGGCGTGCACCATGTTCACCATCTAGCTAGCCGAATTCCTTGCTACCGCCTGACCGAGGTGTTGAAGGACTACCCGGAACTTCAAACATTCAACCGGGTCACGTTGCGCGAAAGCATAAAGTTAGTGCGCCTGGCGCTCTGGGACGAGAACAAGCGGAAGCTGGTTTCTTTCAGGGAGGCGAGCGTCGGATAAGGCATCAAGCGGGAATGGGGTCAGACCTCACATCCCACAGAACAAGTGGGTACGGCTCAGTAACCCAAGCTGATAGTAAGGTCCAGGTTTTGCCCATCGTACGGGAATCTGGCGGCCTCGAACGAAGGCGCACCCATCATGGCGCTTGCACCGTTTGAAAAACCGTAGCCTTCCGTGGGGATCCCTATCCCGTTGGTGCCAAGCTTGCCGTCCATATTTTCATCATGAATGACGGCAAGCGAATACGTTCCCGACGGGATGCCTACAAAATCGCAACGCGCCTGCGTATCCTGAACCTTTGTCATTATGATATTGGTCGCTGACTGCAGAAACTCAGTAGGAAAGCCCTCTGACGTTTTGAAAAGCGCGCAAGCTACCGCTCCAGCGCTGTTTCTGATGTCTAGAATCTTTACGTGAATGCCAGGGCACGCTGATTGGGCAAAGGTGATTGCGGGAAGATTCGTCAATACTATCACTGTAAACAAGGCTAAAAACCGAGCCCTCAGGGGGGAGGGCAGCGTCACTACTGGATGCCTGACCGTGGAGGCCAACACGGACTTGCAATTATTTGACTCACTCATAAGCGTCCTTATAGGTCTGATCTGCGTAGTTTATTTGAATCTGCCATGAGAAGCCGTACGGTTAATTCACCGCGAAATAAACTCTTTCACAGAAACGCCTGGAGCACGTCGCAGCAAACGTCGTTGCAGAAATTAATCAGGGTAGTGAGGAAATCACCCTTCGTTAGACAATAGTTCTTCTATCAAAATGCTTCAAGTGTTGGGCATACCCTGATTGCCTACCTTCGTGTTGTGACGCTTGACTAAACCTCATCATGTCCATATTCTTGGACATATGGAAACTTCAGAAGCAACAGCAATATTTGGCGCGCTCGCCCAAGAGACTCGACTGGAGGCCTTTCGGCTTTTGGTTCGTCATGAGCCAGAAGGGCTTCCGGCTGGTGAGATCGCAAGACAACTGGGTGTACCGCACAACACCATGTCCGCACATTTGTCGGTGCTTGCCCGGGCAGAGCTTGTTCTCTCCCAGCGCCAGAGTCGCTCCATTATCTATCGAGCGAATTTGAATTGTGTGCAAGAGACGATCAGATTTTTGGTTAATGACTGCTGTGCAGGCCATCCACAGGTCTGTGAGCCGCTCACATCCTCGTTAATGGCCTGTCCCACCCAATCGGACGGGCTTTGAAACCTTATGAAATCATTGATTTATCATAACCCTGGCTGCGGCACCTCGCGTAACACGTTAGCAATGATGAAGGCCTCGGGCGAAGCGCCTGAAGTCGTGGAATATCTCAAGGCGCCGCCGAGTCGAGAACAGTTGGTAACACTGCTTTCGATGATGCAGATAACGCCCCGTGATCTCCTTCGGCGCAAAGGCACACCCTATGATGAGCTAGGGCTCGACAACCCGGCTTTGAGCGACACCCAGCTGATCGACACCATGATTGCGCACCCGATTCTGATCAACCGGCCGATTGTTGTGACTGACAAAGGGGCCCGCCTGTGCCGACCGTCAGAGCGCGTTCTGGATATGCTCGAAAGTCCCATTACACACTTCACCAAGGAAGACGGAGACGTGATTCACCATGCGGGAGAAACACAATGACCCCTACGACCTCGCTGCATGACTTGCCCAACATCGACCCTGATAAGCTTCACGCTATCGATATTGAGGCGTTGGTCGGCCCCGGCGCGTCTCAGCATGCCCCCCGTATTCTTATGCTCTACGGCTCGCTGCGAGAGCGGTCTTTTTCCCGATTGGTTTCCGAGGAAGCGGGGAGGCTGCTGAGTTGGTTTGGCTGTGAAGTTCGAACCTTCGACCCTACCGGACTGCCGCTCCCCGACGCCGAGGACGTGTCTCATCCGAAGGTTGCGGAGTTGCGCGAACTCGCCGAATGGTCTGATGGCATGGTGTGGTGTTCACCGGAACGCCATGGCGCCATGACGGGCATTATGAAGGCACAAATTGACTGGATTCCGCTGACGCTGGGAGCCGTACGCCCAACCCAAGGCAAGACTCTGGCCGTGATGCAGGTCTGTGGTGGCTCGCAGTCGTTCAACAGCGTGAATCAACTGCGCGTGTTAGGGCGCTGGATGCGCATGCTGACCATCCCAAACCAATCGTCAGTGCCCAGGGTTTTCATGGAATTCGACGAAAACGACCGCATGAAACCGTCGCCCTTTTACGACCGCATCGTCGATGTTATGGAGGAGCTGGTGAAGTTCACCTGGCTGGTACGCGACCGCAACACTGCGTTGACCGATCGTTACTCGGAGCGCAAAGAGAGCTCCGATGCGTTGTCAAATCGCGTTAATCAGCGCGCTATATGACGCCAGAAGCTCGACAGCCGCTGAAGGAAGGCAACGCAACGCTCACAATGATCAAAGGAAACGAGGCATGACCAAACCTGAAAGCTCACAGTCCCCCAGCCCGTCTGAAGGTATGGGGTTGTTCGAACGTTTTCTTACGCTCTGGGTGGCCCTGGCTATTGCAGCGGGTGTGCTGATAGGGCAGTTTGCTCCCGCTATCCCCGAGACCTTGTCACGTTTTGAGGTTGCGCAGGTTTCAATTCCCGTCGCGGTGCTGATCTGGGCGATGATTTTCCCCATGATGGTACAGGTCGACTTCACGTCGATTCTCGGCGTTCGCCGCCAGCCCAAGGGGCTGGTTATTACCACGGCGGTAAACTGGCTGATCAAGCCTTTCACCATGTTTGCGATTGCCTGGTTCTT
This sequence comes from Marinobacter sp. M1C, assembly GCF_023314135.1. Lineage (NCBI taxonomy): Bacteria > Pseudomonadati > Pseudomonadota > Gammaproteobacteria > Pseudomonadales > Marinobacteraceae > Marinobacter > Marinobacter sp. M1C. The sequence continues at coordinate 2,242,186 of NZ_CP092289.1, read as the reverse complement.
TTTCACCGTGGTGTTCGCGCCTTTGATTCCCCCCGAACGAGCCAATGAATACCTGGCTGGCGCCATATTGCTGGGCGCTGCGCCCTGTACTGCTATGGTTTTCGTGTGGAGCTACCTCACTCGAGGCGACGCGGCCTACACTCTGGTTCAGGTGGCGCTTAATGATTTGATTATGCTGTTCGCCTTCGCGCCCATCGTCGTTTTCCTGCTGGGCGTGTCAAACATTCAGGTGCCCTGGGATACGGTTATCCTGTCCGTGGTCTTGTATATTGTCATTCCACTGGGCGCCGGCTATCTGACTCGTCAGGCGGTTATCAAGCGGCGCGGACTCGAATGGTTCAGCAACGTTTTTATGAAACGCCTGGCACCCATCACACCCATTGGCTTGATCATCACCCTGGTGTTGCTGTTCGCTTTTCAGGGCGATGTGATTATCGCTAATCCGTTGCATATTGTGCTGATTGCTATCCCGCTGATTCTTCAGACCGTGCTGATCTTCTTCATCGCTTACGGCTGGGCGAAGGCCTGGAAGGTGCCCCATTGCGTTGCGGCGCCTGCCGGTATGATCGGCGCCAGTAATTTCTTCGAGCTGGCCGTGGCAGTCGCCATTGCGCTGTTTGGCTTGCAGTCCGGAGCGGCGCTGGTAACGGTGGTCGGTGTGCTGGTAGAGGTGCCTATTATGCTGGCGCTGGTGCGGTTTGCAAACGCTACCCGTGGCCACTTCCCGGTGGCGAAAGAGGCTTCCCGTTAAGCCCTTGGCCATCAATGTGGTCGTCAAAAATACGGTGTGACGGAGCTGCAACTGTGTCTGCATTCTAGGTCAGTAAACATCTTCCAGGTAGCGCCCTTCGGCTCTCAACTCATCGACGTCCATGCGCGATGGTTTGAGGATGGAGTCAAACACCTGGCGCACTCCAGAGGCCATATCCCGGCCACCGCAGACCAACACCTGGGCGCCTTTCTCAATCAATTGCCGCAACGCGGTTTCATCATCCATGATGGCGTCCTGAACATAGGCCTTTTCTGCTGATCGCGAAAACGCCGTATTCAGTCCGGTAAGGCGGTGGTCATCAAGATAACTGCCAAGTTCCGGCTGATAGAGAAAATCCGATTGTGGATTGCGCCCACCCCAGTATAGGTACATGGGGCTAAGGCCTGTATTTTTTCGGATAAAGCCTGCCAGTGGGCCTATTCCTGCGCCGGCACCCACCAGAATAATGGGCGTTGCACCGCCCGCCGGACGAAAGCCCGGGTTTTGCTGGATAAACCCGGTAATACGATCTCCCGGTTTGAGGTTGTGCAGATACCCTGAACACAGGCCATTGGTCTGTTTCCGGACGCAGATTTCCAACTGCCCATCCGAGGCTGAAGACGCCAGCGAGTACAATCGGGCCGTGTTATCTCCGGGTGGCGCAACGCCAAACAGGTCACCCGCTTCGAAACTCGGCAGATGCGACCGGCTTCTGAAAGACAACACCTGCAATAAATTCCTGCGATCTTGTACCGGCCTGAAACGCAATATGCTGGTAGGCGCGTTTACCGCAACGCCATAGTCCACACGTTCAACAAGCTCGAATTCCGCAGTGGCAGCTGGCGCAGGATTGTGGGTCAGCGCCAATGAGATGCCCATATGCTCGCCGATAGCCTCGCCCCATTCACGAAACTGGATGGCGGAGCCGCGATCGATTCGTGTAACAAGCTCCATTTTCTGCAGGCCTTTACTACTGAGGGCAGCGTCTACATCCAGCGCATACTGACAGAATTTTGGGAACTGTCGGTCACCAAACCCCAGAACCACAAACTCCAATCCGTCATCCGCCTGAAAGTGGTCAAATCGAGTCATAAACTGACTGGCGGAGGAGGGCGCGCCACCATCACCGTAGGTTGATGTCAGAACAAAAAGCACCGAGGCCTGCGGGTAGCGTTTTGCCAGGTCATTCATCGGCGCACAATGTACTTTTTTACCGGCCTGATTGAGCTTTTTTTGAAGATCTCTGGCAAAACCCCAGGTGGTATTGCCTTCTGAACCCACCAGAATAACCGCATCCGCCATTTCGGTACTGGCACCTTCACCCGGGCGCGCGGATGTTGAACGTCGCCGCCACCAGACCTGTATGCCGGTAAACGACAGCGCTGGCACGGTTAGCGCAGCCACCCCAAGAATCAAACCCAGCCACCACAGGCCTTCACCCGTGTGCAGGCGAATCATCCAGTGCTGGAACTGATTACCAGCAGAGCGAGGCTGGAACTGCAGCAGTTCTCCGGTTGCCTGATCAACGAACCCGGAGCCCTGCGTGGTGCTCAGGGAATAGACGTCGCTGGGGTCGTCCGGGTAAGGGAACACCAGCTCACGCAGCTCGTTTGCGTCTACGTTTTTTAGCGCGATCAGAGAGCTCACCGGTGCCGGCGTGCCGCCTGAAACCTCCGCCGGAAAGGATGGCTCCGCGGCAGCAGCCTCTGGCAGCAGGCCAAACCGAACGGCAGACATGTAGCTGCCAGTCAGTGCCGACAGTAGCAAACCGATCACCGCAAACCTTGCCAGCTCGGCGTGAATCCGCGAGCTACCGGAACCAGCAATGGGCTTTAAAATGGCTTTCCAACCTCCCATACGTCGAGCCAGCAGTAACATGCCGGATAGGCAGAGCAACAGCATCATTACCGCCAAGCCGCCAGCAACCATTCGGCCTGCATCATCCAATAGAAATGAGCGGTGCAGGTTTTTTACCCAGCGCAAAAAGGCTGAGGGCTGATAAGGGGCAATACTCTCACCGGTCAGGGGATGAACCAGGTCCGCGCCTGGCTGGCCGTTTCGGCTGTAATAGACGACAACTTCGCCTGAAAGAGAACGTTGTATCTGCTCGGTGCCCGGATAATGCGCCACGACACGCTCAGACAGGCCAGCAACGCTGATTTCACCGGTCGGCGGGATGGTTGCGCCCGCCCGTTCAATGGCGGGTACAACGGACAAAACAACGCCCGTGGTCGCCAGCACCAAAAGCAGCAATGCGGCGACCAGTCCAGGCCAACCATGTAGCTTGCGTAGCATGAAGCTGGCTCCCGTCAGTTACTTGAGGTTATAGACAAAAGACTGGACGTAGCCACGGCCAGCAACCGACTTTCCAGAGCCTTCCGTGGTTAGCGGGACCACCACATCCGAGCGGTTGTCGCGCATATCTTCAACGGCGCTATCCACACGAACCTGGTAGCCGGCATCGATCAATGCGTCATCAAGTTCCAAGGTCACGTTCTGGGTGCGCCCACTGGTCACACTGGCGCCGGTCAGGCCATCGTATTCAGCCTGGCTCTCACCACTGCCCCGAGCCCAGTCACGCAGATGCTTGTAATACTTACTCTTCTGGCCAGCAATCCAGAGAGTCCCTTGGTATTGGCCGTCCGCATCGGTGAGGTAGAGCGCAAGATAAGCTCCATCACCGCCGTAATTGCTCAGTTGTGTGGTGAAGGTGACTTCCCGGGCCTGTGCATATGCCGGCAGTGCCATGGCAGTCGCAAGCCCGAGTGCAAACAGAATGTTCTTCATGATGTAGTCTCCTTTCACTATTCAACAGTCACTGTGGGTCGGCCTGTGATGATGCCCTTACGCGGAGCCTGCTCGTTGTTTATCGATTTGCTATCGTTCCCGGACTTGCCACGATAGTCGTCATCGTCATCGTCATCGTCATCGTCATCGTCTTCCAGCTCCATTTCCCTCAGCTCAAAGGTCGCTGGCGAATACTCGGCCTCCGCACGACGACCCTCCGGGTCCCGTCCTTTAACCTCGTAACAGCCGTCATCTACCTTAATGCGGAACACCTTCCAACCTTCTGCCTCAAGCTTCTGTCGCAGGTTCTCCCGCGGCTGCCATCCGGCAACCGGGTCATCGCAATCGTCGTCGGCCAATGCGCTGCCGCTCATTAGCAGCAACGAAAAGGTGATAACAATGGGTTTTATATTCATGGCATGTCTCCCGCTGAATCCGTTAAAGCCATCTTAAAGTTGCTACCTGACACTGGCCTGAATGAGCAGGCAGGCCAGCGCCTGATCCAGTAAACATCGAATAGCTAAAGGAGAGCTCGGGGAGGAACCGAGCCGTAATAACGCGGTTTCAGCCTGCTGTCAGGCAATGGCTGTAGTATGTTCTGTTGGTGATCACGCGAAGGGTGAGATATGCGGGTATTGTTGGTTGAGGATACAGCCGGGTTGGGTGAGGCCGTGCGGGATCAGATCAGCGAAGATGGCCATGCCGTGGACTGGGTTCAGAGCCTTGCTTTCGCTGATACGAGCGTGAAAACCACGCCTTATAATCTGATTTTGCTCGACCTGATGCTGCCAGACGGTCACGGTTTTGATTTTTTGAAAAAACTGAGGGCAACCGGTGATACAACCCCCGTGATCATTCTGACCGCCAGGGACCAAGTGTCCGACCGCATCGCAGGGCTGAACGCCGGTGCCGACGACTATCTGGTGAAGCCATTTGACTTATCAGAGTTATCTGCCCGGGTGGCCGCCGTAGCACGCCGTTATCGTGGCAACCCGAATCCTCTGGTGCGTGTTGGCAACCTTGAAGTGGATCTGGGTGACCACCGCATCAACCGCAACGGCCAGCCAGTGGAGCTTACTGCCCGCGAATGGGCGCTGTTTGAGGGGTTTTTGCAACGCCCGGGAATACTGCTATCGCGGGCTCAGCTTGAAGACCGGCTGTACGAATTCGGTGCTGAAATTGAAAGCAACACCATAGAGGTTTACATCAGCCGTATGCGCAAAAAACTGGGGCACGATGCCATAGTGACCGTCAGAGGTATGGGTTATAGGCTGGAACCGAATGAGCACTAAAGCCAGCTTACACAAAACCCTTGGCACCTGGCTTACCCTTGGCGTGACCTTGCTGTGGCTGTTGGGTGTTATAGCGTCAGGCGTGGTGGCACGGCACGAAATGAACGAGGTATTCGACAGTGCCTTGGAGGAAACAGCGCAGCGTATCCTGCCATTGGCGGTGACCGACATACTGAACCGGGAAGGGGACCCAAGCCTGGAGCGGGCATTGGCCCTGAAAGAACACAACGAGTATCTCACCTATCTGGTTCGGGACAAATCAGGCAAGCTGCTGCTGCAATCCCACGACGCGGACCCCAAAATTTTCGGCTCCATTCCGCGAGAAGGCTTTTCTGACACGCTAACTCATCGGATATACGGGGAATCAGCCATCAGCGAAACCCTGTACATTGAGGTTGCCGAACCTTTGGACCACAGGCGCGAAGCCGTGCTGGACACGAGCCTTGCATTACTGTTGCCACTTATATTTCTAATCCCCATCAGCCTGGTCGGGGTGTGGTGGGTGATAAAACGTTCACTTCGCCGGGTTGTTGTATTGCAGCAGTCGATAGAAGTCCGCGGTGGTGGCGACCTTTCGCCCGTCGTAGTCGGGCGTTTGCCGGAAGAGTTTGAGCCCATCATGATCTCGGTGAACCGGCTGCTGGAACGTTTGCGCCGCGCCCTAGAAGCGGAGCGCAGTTTTACCGCCAACAGCGCCCATGAATTGCGAACCCCACTGGCAACGGCGCTGGCCAAGCTACAGCGGTTAAAGACGGAAACGCAGAATGCAGGAGTTAAAGCACGAGCCAGCGAGATTGAAGAGTCGCTTCGTACGCTCTCCAAACTGTCAGAAAAGCTGCTGGAACTGGCGAAGGCTGAGGGTGGCAGCGCCTTGTCAGAGCAGGCTAACAACCTGGTGCCCATACTGCGGATGGTCGCCAGCGATTATGACCATCAGGCGCCCGGCCGACTCCTACTCAACCTGCCGGATGATGACGTTACGTCATTACTGGACCTGGATGCCTTCGCCATTCTGGTTCGGAATCTGATCGAAAATGCCCTTAGGCATGGCGCGGACGATCAACCTGTGAATATCAGCCTGACAGATGACGGTATCCTGCGAGTGGTCAATCGCGGTGAGGTTGTATCGCCGGAGAAGCTCGCCTTATTGCGTAATCGCTTTGTCCGCTCCAACACAAACGCAGTGGGCTCGGGCATCGGGCTTGCGATTGTTGAGGCCATCGCCAGCGGCGCGGGCATAACCCTGAACCTGCGGTCACCAGCCTCGGGCCAGAGCGACGGCTTTGAAGCCGAACTCAATATTGTTGTGGTCAAATGAAAGCCGGACGTTTAAGGCTGGTGTCAGGTTAACTCTGCACAATTCAAACAAACCCAAACGGAGTTTGTTTGTGCCCAACCTACGTACCAGTGTCGTCCTTTTTCTGCTTTTAGCGGTTCAGCTGAGTTTCTGGACTCCTGGACTGAGTTATGAGCAATTTCTGACGTTCAGTGGATACCTTGCCATCAACTTCATGTCCATCACTATGCTGCTGGCTACCCGCCCTGGGTGGCTGGAATCCCCGTTGGGTGGCCTAGACAGAATGTATCAGTTGCATAAATGGACCGGCATTATGGCCGTCAGTTTTGCCCTGGCGCACTGGCTGATCGAAATGGCGGATGATGCCCTTGAAGCTCTGTTTGGCTCGGATCGCAGTTTAAAAGAAGCACACTTTTCGGGTTTGCTGGACAGTCTCCAGGATGGTGCTGAAGATCTGGGCGAACCCGGCCTGTACCTGCTGGTGTTTTTGGTTGTTATTACCCTGATTCGCTGGGTGCCATACGGTTACTGGCGTTACCTGCACCGAGTGATGCCACTGATTTATCTGGCACTGGCCGCCCACGCATTGTTGTTGGCTCCGCTGCTGTGGTGGCAACAACCTACTGGCTGGCTGATGGCCCTGTTAATAGTGGGTGGTGCCACCGCGAGCCTGCAATCACTGACCGGAAAGATCGGCAGAAGTCACCGCTACAAGGGGCTGGTTCAGGCCGTCAAGCAGACGTCAGCCAACATCACGGAAGTCGTCTGTGATATGGGAAAACGATGGCCCGGGCATCGCGCCGGACAATTCGCCCTGGTGACATTCGACAGGGTCGAAGGGGCACACCCTTTCAGCCTGTCCTGTGCTGACAATGCCACCGGTCAACTCAGTTTTCAGATCAAGGCATTAGGAGACTACACCCGCAAGATTCCGCAGCAGTTGCACAGTGGCCAGGCGGTGACGCTCGAAGGCCCCTATGGTCGTTTTGATCTCGACAGCGGCAGAAAAAGCGCCCAGCAGATCTGGGTGGCGGGCGGCATCGGCATCACACCGTTTCTGGCAGCACTTGACAACCAACTGATAAATAAAGAAAAAATACATCCTGAGGTGACACTCCACTACTGCACCGCCGGAGCCGTGAATGACCCAATGGTGACTCGCCTGAAACAACTGACGGAGCAACTTCCGTCAATATCACTGCACATCTACGACAGCCTGCAGGGGCAGCGGTTGACCGCAAACCAACTGCAGATCCTTAGCTCCAAGGTGGACGTCTGGTTTTGCGGGCCGCAAGGCCTGGCAAAAGCCCTTCGAAGCGGACTTAAGCAACCGTCCGTGTCGGTACGCTTTCATCAGGAAATTTTTGAGTTTCGCTGAAATAGAGTTCGTCTTTCAGCCCCGGTCACTGAGGGGCTGATGGTGTTTTGCAACGCACAGGCCGGCGTCGTGTGTAGGCACAGTCTGATAAATTAAAAATGGGCGGAAATCCCGCCAGCAACGAGTAGACTAAAATGAATCATTATCGTGGAACCCAACTCTTAAGCATCGCCTTGTTCAGCGTTTTGCTGTTGACGGCTTGCAATAATAAGCCCCCTGGAAATTTCGAAGGTATCCAGCAGAATATCTCGAACGCCGTCAACGTAGCGGATGCCGACGTGACGAAAAATGTCAAGATAGCGCTTGATGGTGATATTGCTATTAATGGCTTTGACATTAACGTGACCACGCGGAAGGGTGATGTGCGCCTGGTCGGTGTCGTTGACAAACAGACGCAAATCGATGCTGTTATAAAGCTGGCGCAGGGAGCGGACGGCGCCCACACCATCAATAATGTATTGACCATCAAGAATTGAGCCTGCTGCGGACTATTCTCTTGAAAGGCGTTTTCTGCAGCGTCGTTCTCTACAACCTGAGTGATTGGTGAAGCCTATGAGCCATATTGAAAACCATCGATCACATCGCGTAGGTTGGCTACGCGCTGCAGTCCTGGGTGCGAACGACGGAATAGTGTCTACAGCGAGCCTTATTATTGGTGTTGCTGCGGCCAACAGCGCTCATGAAGGTATTCTGTTAGCAGGACTTGCCGGCCTAGTCGCAGGCGCTATGTCTATGGCTGCGGGTGAGTACGTGTCCGTCAGCTCTCAGTCTGACACTGAAAAAGCCGATCTGGCCATTGAGAAAAAATCGTTGGAACAACACTTTGAATCTGAAACAGAGGAGCTCGCTTTAATATACGAACGCAGAGGGCTTGAGTCGGCTCTGGCGAAGCAAGTTGCTGAGCAGCTGATGGCTTACGATGCACTGGGTGCGCATGCCAGGGATGAGATCGGTATCTCGGAAAGCGCCCGCGCCCAACCTGTTCAGGCGGCGTTCTCGTCCGCAAGCACTTTTACCGTGGGTGCCGCACTTCCGTTAGCGGCGGCGTGGCTTGTGCCAGGTAGCCAACTTATTTCTGTTGTTGCAGCGTCTTCTTTGGTTTTCCTCGCTCTTCTAGGCGGAATGGCTGCGCGTGCGGGTGGGGCGTCAATTGCTATCGGCGCAATCAGGGTCACATTTTGGGGTGCACTGGCAATGGCGCTTACAGCTGGCGTGGGTCGAATATTTGGTGTGGTTGCATGATTCCTCACGGAAGAGGGCTGCGGATCATCAAACATCCCAGTTTTTAAAACTTTCCGAGACAGACCGCAATCTGCCAATTTTTGACATTTTCCTGACGAAACCTCCACACAGCCATGACATGGGGTGGGTTATCGTCAGGTCTCAATGTCAGGCTGACTTCAATAGTCGTCAATGTGGTGGAGTTTTTCGTAATGAGCAAATTCTTACCGCTTCAATTGCAAGGATTTATGGCCGCCGGCGGCCTGGCCACGCTGTTCCACTGGGTTGTGATGGCAGCGCTAATCGGCGCAGGCCTTGAGCCAACACTGGCAACCGCAAGCGGAAGCGTGTCTGGCGCCGTGCTCAACTATGGCCTTCAACGCCGCCTGGCATTTCGCAATGCCGGTCCCCATAGGGTAACGCTCTGGCGCTATATCGGCTCTTGCTTTGTTGCCTGGCTGTCCAATCTCGTCTTTTTCTTCCTGCTCCATAACGTTCTGACACTTTCCGTACCGCTGTCACAAGTCGTGGCAACAGCTCTTGTTGCTGCACTGAATTACATCGTCTACCAAAGGCTGGTTTTCCATGAACAAACGCGTTGAATTCCCTGTTTTACCATTTGATGTTTCGCGTGATAAGCAGCTGCTATCGCTGGTGGTACCACTCTTCAACGAACGCCCGATGCTGCCCATCTTCTTTGACCGGGTTTTAACAGTGCTTGCCACACTGGACCTGCACTGGGAAGTTGTGCTGGTTGATGATGGCAGTGACGATGGCAGTGCCCAGTACATCCGCAGTGTTATCGACCGAACGCCGGGCGTACGTTTGATCAAACTGAGCCGCAATTTTGGTAAAGAAGCTGCGATGACGGCGGGGCTGGAGCACGCCCGGGGCGATGCAGTGATCGTGTTGGACGCTGATCTGCAAGATCCACCCGAGCAGATCCCGGCTATGGTCGAGTGCTGGCAGTCCGGGGTTGATGTGGTTCTTATGCAGCGTCGTTCGCGGGCGGGCGAAACTGCGTTCAAACGCTGGAGCGCGCACTTCTTTTATCGGCTACTGAACCGGACCAGTCGGACCAATATTCCGGTGGATACCGGCGATTTCCGGTTGATGAGCCGCAAAGCCGTTAGCGCTCTGTTGGCGCTGACGGAGCGCAATCGTTATATGAAAGGGTTGTTTGCCTGGATTGGCATGCCCACTCAGGTCATCCAGTACGACCGTGAACCGCGAGTGGCCGGGGAGACGAAGTGGGATTACCCCGGGCTAGTAGGCTTGGCTCTTGAAGGGCTGACCTCGTTTTCTATTTCACCCTTGCGCTGGGCAACCGTGATCGGGCTCATTGCCGCCAGTTTGGGTGCGATATTCGGGGTGTGGATTGTGGTAAAAGCCATCATGCTGGGCGATGCGACCAGCGGTTATCCCTCGCTTGTGGCCATTATCAGCTTTTTGGGTGGCATGCAGCTGATGAGTGTCGGCATCGTGGGTGAATACGTTGGCAAGACTTATATGGAATCGAAGCAGCGGCCGATTTATCTGACCGAGGAAGTCATTGAAAGCCGAGATAGTATGCGCCAGCAGGCTAGCCAAAAAATGACGGAGAGGCGACATGTCAAAGCGGTTTAACGTCTGGCTGCTGATACTGGCTGCAATAATGGTCAGTCGTTTCATTGGCATGGCGCTGTTTCCCTTTGCTGATACCACCGAACCCCGGTACGCGGAAATTGCCCGCCTGATGGCTGAAACCGGTGACTGGATTACACCCTGGTTTGAGCCCGGCGTTCCTTTTTGGGGTAAGCCGCCTTTGTCATTCTGGGCCCAGGCGGCGGCCATCAAGGTGTTTGGTGTGTCAGAGTTTTCGCTGCGTTTCCCTTCCTGGCTGGCAACGCTTGCCATGGTCTGTCTGGTCTGGCGACTGGCGCGGCAACTTTGGAGTGTTCAGGTGGCTCAATGGAGTAGCCTGGTCTTTGCCACCATGGCCCTGACTTACATCAGCGCCGGCGCGGTGATGACAGACGCCTTTCTAGCCCTGGGTACAACCCTCACATTAGTCAGTTTCTGTTTGGTGATGATGGGGGAGAGCGGTCGGTGGCGTTGGCTTTTCTTTGTTGGCTTGGTGATCGGGCTGCTGTCCAAGGGGCCTTTGGCCGTGGTGCTGATCGGAATTCCCATCGTGCTGTGGTTACTGCTCTCTTGGCGCGAAGCCGCCAACAATCTGAGGCGGCTGCCCTGGTTCCGAGGAACACTGATGACGGCCGTGCTGGTCTGCCCGTGGTATATACTGGCTGAGTTGAAGACGCCCGGATTTCTGGATTACTTTATCATTGGGGAACATATCCGCCGGTTTCTGGATCCGGGGTGGGCGGGTGACCTTTACGGCAGCGCCCATAATCAGCCAAAAGGCATGATCTGGATGTTCTGGTTGTGGGCTTCGTTCCCCTGGGGCATAGTCGCGTTGCTGAGTTTGGCCCTGGCGTGGTTCAGGGGTAAAAGACACGGCATCGTAAGCAGGACACTGTCGAACCCGGGCGTTAGCTTTTTGCTGGTAAGCGCACTGGCACCGATGCTGTTTTTCACGCTCGCAGGTAATACGCTCTGGACTTACATCCTGCCTTCGTTGCCATTTACCGCCATTTTGATCGGCCGCTGGGTGTCAGAATGTAAACCTTTCTGGTTATCTTCAGTGCGTGGTGGCTTGGTGGCGCTTGTGCCTGTATTACTGACCGTATTTGTGGGTGCTGCGGTCTTGGGCTGGACGCCGCTCAAAACAGAAAAGAAACTGGTAAGCTATTATCAGGAAATCAAGGAAGCCAATGACAGCCCGCTGATCTATCTGAATGACCTGCCATTTTCAGCCAGATTTTACTCAGGTGGAACGGCTCTGGAAGTTACAGAAAACGGTTTGGATAAATTGCCCGGCACACGTGAATTTCAAAACTTTTATATTGCGGTGCCCCGAAAATGGTCTAACGACAAAGTAGCTGATTTATTACCGTCCGCTCGAAAGGTTATGGAAAATTTTCGCTATCAACTGTTGGTCGTTGAGGGATTGCCCAGTGATCAACAACCGGTGTCTGACACCAACGGAGTTCGCTCGAATGACATCTAGTCAGGTCTCTCCCAAACCCCCTCTCCAATCCCCTCTCAGACTATTGGTTGTGGAAGATCAGGTGGATCTTGCAGAAAACCTGTTCGAGTTTCTGGGTGAAGACCGCTACAGACTGGACTTTGCCGCGGACGGTTTGACGGCATTGCATCTGCTGGCAACGCAAAGCTATGACGTTATCGTACTCGACCTGATGCTACCCGGCGTCAATGGTTATGATATTTGCCGGCGTATTCGTCAAGACCTGCAATGCCAGACCCCCGTTATTCTGATGACGGCACTGAGCGCCATGGCCGACAAGGAAAAAGGATTTGACTGCGGTGCCGACGATTACCTGGTTAAACCGTTTGAGTTGCGCGAATTACAGCTAAGAATTGAAGCTCTGCATCGACGCCATTCGCCGCAAAGGCCGGTATTAACGGCCGGTGATATAAGGTTTGATCCAGGTACGCTGGAAGTGGAATTGCGTGGATCAAAAACAACTTTATCGGGCACTCCAGCCCGCCTGTTTGAATTGTTGGTGCGGGCGTATCCGAGCTTTCTTAGCCACGAGGCGCTAACAGATTCCGTATGGGGAGCGCGCCATGGCGAAACCGAGGGCAACAGTCTTCGCACTCATATTTATACGCTTCGAAAATCCTTGCAGTCAGGCTTGGGCCATGGGCTGGTAAAAACAATTCATGGGCGGGGGTACAGCCTGGAAGTGCCAGTAACAGGGAATCCTGAGACGCCATGAAGTCGTCTTTGACCGCACGCCTGGTGCGAACGCTGTTTTTTCTGATTGCCGCCACCACAGCAACGTCGATGTTTATTGTCGAAGTGTTTGTTAACGACGTTGAGGACACCATTCTGCGTTTGGAGTTAAAGGCTGAAGCCGAGTATTTCACGGAGCAACTTCAGCAAGGGCGTTTTCAGAACCTCAAAACGGCGCAGCTTGAGGCCGTTTTTCTGCCAGAAGGCGAAGCAGACGCAGTGATGCCAGAATATTTCCAGAGCCTTTCCTTGCCATTTTCCCGGGAAATTGAAGTAGGGCAGACAACACTGCTGATTTACGGCGAGCAGTTGGAAGCGCCTGATGGCAAGCTCTTTCTGGCCAAAGATATCACCATCATGGAGAGTCGCGAGAATTTGGTTCTGCTCGTCCTGATGGGTGTGGCGGGTTTAATGCTCCTTATTGGCTTTTTCGTTGCCCGCACAGGAGCGCAGTATCTGATACGTCCTTTCAGAAAGCTGACCCACCAAGTACTGAACACAGTGCCCGGGTCTTCGATGGAGCAAATCGCCACGGACTATCGTGATCAGGAATTTTGCGATATCGCCGAGGCGTTTAACCGGTTTCTATTCGCGCTTGAACACCACATCGAGCGGGAAAAATCGTTTGTGAAGTTGGCCAGCCATGAACTTCGTACGCCTCTGGCGGTGATGAGTGGCGCCTTGAATGTACTGGAACAACGCCAAAGCTTGTCGGCGGCGGATCAGAAGACCCTCGCCCGCATCCGTCGAGCAATGCAGACCATGCGCGACGACACCGAAGTCCTGCTTGAGCTTGCCCGCAGTGAGGCGCCCGAAGGCAATGCCAGAACCATTGTGCTGCAGGAGATCGTTCAAAACACCATTGATGATCTGGAGCATGGGAATTCGGCCTACTCCGGGCGAATCACTGTCTGCAACGATAGCCACAGGACGAGAATCAAAACCCAGCCCGCGCTGGTGCGAATGTTACTGCGCAACCTGTTGCAGAATGCGCTAAGGCACACTCATGCCGGAGTGGAGGTTCGCATGATCAAAAACAAAATCTCGGTGCGAGACTTCGGCCCCGGGCTTCCTAGTAAAATAACGGAGCACTTGAGCGCTATCGGAGCGCCCCGTGCCATTATCTCCACGGCTGGCGAGTTCAGTAACACCACATTTGGGTTGCTGATCGTACGGTTGGTTTGTGAACGACTGGGCTGGAATCTGGAGATCGCACAGTCAGACAACAAGGGAACGGAGTTCCTGATACACTTTCAAAATAGTGCTTGACAGGCACGGCTCGCTGCACAGCAATTCATTAATCTAGCGGCCCGGGTCAGGCTGTTCAGGCAGCCCATAGGCCTTCTCCTGATACAGTTCCAGAGGAAGAAGTGCATGGGCCAACGCTTTTCTTACGGCAATTTCTTCGGGTGCATCTTGCAGATATTGAGTGCTTCCGGCTTCTCGTGAATATATTCCTGCCAACGGCTTTTGATCGGGGCGTAATACGGTCACGTTGTAGCGGTCGTCCATCCATGCGTAATAATCGTTGAATTGCATCACCGCCCGACCGGGCTGGTCCGGAAATCTCACCAGATCACGGCCTACCATCGGGTGTTCGCTGGCAATGCCCATGAGCGAAAGCAGCGTTGGTGCAAGGTCAATCTGGCTTGTGATCGTTTTGACACGACGGCTTTCAATGTCCGCGCCGAGTATCAGCCCCGGAATCTGAAAATTCTTGATGGGAACCAGCTCATCGCCCCACACCCTGGCGTCATGGTCAGCAACAATCAGAAACACTGTATCTTTCCAATAGGCGCTGTTCTGCGCGGTATCTATGAAATCACCCAAGGCGTGATCTGCGTATTTGACGGCATTGTTAACGGTGTTTTTCTCTTCGTCGTACTGCTCAATTCTGTTGTCCGGATATTCAAACGGGGTGTGATTGGACGACGAGAAAACCAGGCGGAAAAAGGGTTCCCCGGAAGCATGGAGCTTTTGAATGTCTTCATGGGTCTTTGCGAATAAATCTTCATCACTGACCCCCCAGCTACCGCTAAACACGGGGTTATCGTAGTCCTGCTGGTCCACGATCGCGTCAAAGCCGTTGCCGGTGAAAAAGCTGCGCATATTGTCGAAGTGGGCTTCTCCGCCGTAGATGAAGCCGGTGTCATAGCCTTTTTGTTTCAGCAGCTCACCCAGCGTAAAAAAACCGGTTTGTGATAATGATAGTTTCACAACACTGCGCGCCGGAGAAGGCAGGTATCCAGACACCACAGCCTCAATACCCCGAACAGATCTTGTACCAGTTGCGTACAGATTTTCGAACCACCAACCGGATTCTTTCAAGGCTTCCAAACGAGGAGTCACTGGAGTGCCACCAAGCGATTCGACAAAGGTCGCCCCCAGGCTTTCCTCAAGAACGATCACTAAATTAAGAGGGCGCGGTCTCTGTTGCACAGGGGTTTGATGGTGCAAGGTCGGAAACTGACTGGAGGTGAAGTTTGAGCCACTGAGCCAAGGCGCGCTCTTGACCTCTGCCAGGATGTCAGCCATTTCCATATCGCCATAACGGGCACTCGCATCTACTTCATGCTTGAGGTTGTAGATCGCAAACGCCACGGACCAGGTAGAGTTGATAATCAGCGAGTTCACGAGTGCGTCGGAAGTCAGCGCAAACATCGCCGGATTGGCAGGGCGGTGGCCAGTGGTGGAGCGAATACTCATAAATACGGCGAGAACAACGATTGGCCATACCAGAATCGCTCTACCATAGCGGCCTGGCTTGGCCTCTCGTAACCAGGGGCGCATTAACCAGGCGAAAACAGCAGTCAGTGAAACGCAAAAAAAGACCCCCGTGGCCACAGTTGGCAAATAGCCTTCCCAAAGCATGCTCAGCACTTCCTTGGGATAATTCAGATATTCGATAAACAGACGGTTGGGCCGGGTATCGTATTCTGTGATGAAAGTTGGCGTTGACAGCTCCATGAACAGAAATCCAAAAACGACAACCAGCGCCCACAGCGCTGTCACACGCTTCCAGGCAGTCCAGCTGAACCGATGGCCCAGAATGGGCAGCAGCAAAACCAGCGGTGCTGCGGCCATGCCAGCCATGATCAGGTCAACCCTTAAACCATGGAAAAATATGCTGGGCCATACGGACGTCTCCATAACCCGGTCAAACTGCCACGCCACCAACAACGCCCGGGAAAGACCTCCGATCAACAGTATTGCGAAAATCAGCATTAATATCGGAGCGTAGGCACCGGCCCAGCTGAAACATCGATACGCGCGGTCGGGCATTGAGTGATTTTTGGAGGAAACGGAGACCATAACAGAGCTCTCATTTGAAACAGTTGAAAACCTCGCTTAGGCAGTTAGAACATTTGCCCAAGGCGACTGATTAACGGACCTACAGAATAGGGTAGACGTCGTCATTAGCGGGTCAAGAAAGTATCAAAAAATTGTCAAAGCCAAATAGTGAAGAGAGAGGTTTATGAAACATCCGTGATAGTTATGGGCTTGCCTGGAGCAAAGTAAATGCAGACTTCACCTAGCTCTTCGAGAATCAGTGGCTCGCTGGTCAAACCGCATTCATAGGGTATTTGTCCATCCTGGTTGCAGTGATGGTATTTCAATAGTAGCGTTTGGAAACTATCTTGACAATATTAAGGAACTTAACTATGCCGACCACTGACCGTAATCAACCCCACACGCCTGGCACACCATCCGGGGCGGCCGGTAATTCGGATAAACTGCCGGGGATACGTCATATCATCGCCGTCGGAAGTGGCAAGGGCGGCGTCGGAAAATCCACGGTGAGTGTGAATTTAGCGCTGGCACTGCAGCAGCTTGGGGCGCGCGTCGGAATCGTAGACGCCGACATTCTTGGCCCTAGTATTCCCGGTATGCTCGGCATCGCAACCGGTGAGAAGCCAACGACGACCCAGAGTGGCAAGATGATCCCTGCGGAGGGGCATGGCCTGAAGGTAGTGTCGATGGCCATGCTCACCGAAGACGACCAACCGGCTGTTTTACGCGGACCGATGGTGGGGAAATACCTGAAAATGTTCGTCGACGGCGTGCAATGGGGATCGCTGGACTACCTGATTCTTGACCTTCCACCCGGCACCGGCGACGTCCAGTTGACGCTGGCACAGAGTATGCCGCTGTCGGGTGTGGTGATCGTAACAACACCTCAGGCCGTTAGCCTCAAGATCGCCCGCCGAGGCTTGCGGATGTTCGAGAAGGTGCAGGTCAAGATTCTTGGGCTCGTCGAAAACATGCGCACCTTTACCTGTCCTCACTGCGGGGAGAATACGGATATTTTCCGTCACGGCGGTGGCGAGCAGATGAGCGAAGAGCTTGGCGTCCCGTTTCTGGGTGCCTTACCTCTCGATGCCGATGTCGTTACCAGCGGTGATGAGGGTCGCCCGATAGTGGCACAGCAACCAGCGTCGGTCAGCGCCAAGGTGTATGCCACCATCGCCACGGCGCTTGTGGAGCAGCTCAACGGGTCGGTCACGGTGCTGAAGCCGTTTGTCTGGACGTGGGACAGCAACGAGGGCGCCCCTGACTGGACGGAAGATGCGGCACGGCCTGCTGGATCGCAGAACACCCCGATCGGTTTACTGCGTCGCGATCCGCGCACGTTATCCATCCTCTGGGAGGATGGTCATCGCGACGACTTTGACGTCCGCGATCTGCGCCTGGCCTGCCATTGCGCCCTTTGTGTCGAGGAAATGAGCGGGCGCAAGCTACTCGATCCTAAGACAATACGCCATGATGTGGCGCCGCGACAGATCGTGAGCATAGGTAACTATGCAATCAAGTTTGATTGGAACGACGGCCATAACAGCGGAATATATACGTTTAATAATCTGCGTATCTTAGGTTCGCGCGCCGCAGCAAGCGATATTGAAAATGTCTGATTTTTTACGGGCGGATCAGCCGGTCAGCATTCGCGCAGAGTCTTCGCTGGCCGACCCCGACACCTGTAAGTTCATTGTGAGCCGTAGTTTGCACCCCGGCGGCCCGTTCTTTTTTGGCAATAAAGAACGAGCCGTTGGCTCACCGCTCGGCGAGCAACTGTTTGCACTCCCGGGCGTGGCCAATCTGCTCATTGCCGATAACGTAGTGACCGTGTGCAAAGAGCCGGCCGCCTCGTGGTCAGGGTTGAAAGCGGACATCGGAATGGCTATCCGTACACAGTTGCGGACGGGCGTGCCGGCGATTCTGGAAATGCCGGTTCATAACGGCACGCAAGGGAGGTCCGATGTAGAGCTTATTGCGGCTGTTCAGGAGCTTCTGGACAAAGAGGTCAATCGCTCAATCGCGAACCACGGCGGAAAAATTTCCATTGTGGAGATCCGGCAAGGCAAGCTTTCCATTTTCATGAGCGGCGGCTGTCAGGGATGCGCTTCCTCTCAGGTAACGCTGAGGCAAGGGTTCGAAGTCATGCTTAAAAGAGTCGCCCCAGAAATCGAGGAAGTTATTGATGTAACTGACCACGCAGCGGGAAAGCAGCCTTTTTATCCGCGCCATCAGGAGCCCTTATGATAAAGCGCCCACCCCAGGAAACCGCCCCTATGGTGACGACCCTCGACGATCTCGCAACCTTGGCAAACTATTCGCTGATGGATTCCCTCAACTGCGACCCTGAGGCTAGGGTAAACGGAGACGATCACGCCCCGCGGCAAGTCTTCACGGGCCACTATGTGCCCGTCAAGCCTACGCCCATCGAAAATCCCGAGTATGTCGCCCACAGCCAAAACCTGTTTCGCGAACTGGGCTTCGCCGACAGCATGGCGCAAGCGACTGACTTCGTTCGCGTGTTCTCCGGCGACCTTGAGAACGTTCCGGAGCCGATGCGCAAGGTCGGGTGGGCGTGTGGCTATGCACTTTCCATCTACGGCACCGAATACACCCAACAGTGCCCGTTCCAAACCGGCAACGGTTACGGTGACGGTCGCGCGATTTCAGTGCTCGAAGCCGTTATCAACGGTCAGCGCTGGGAAATGCAGCTAAAAGGTGGTGGCCGGACGCCATACTGCCGTGGCGCCGACGGCCGTGCCGTTCTGCGGTCAAGTGTCCGCGAGTTCCTGGCGCAGGAGCACATGCACGCGCTTGGGGTGCCAACATCGCGTTCGCTGAGTTTGTACGTGTCGAAAACAGAGAAGGTCAGGCGGCCGTGGTACTCGGAAGGCTCACGCTCGAAGGATCCAGATACTCTGGTATCAGAGGCGGTTGCCATCTCGACGCGCGTCGCACCTTCGTTCATTAGGGTTGGTCAACTAGAGCTCTTCGGTCGCCGTGCTCGGAAGAAAGAACACCCGCAATCGATGGAAGAGCTTGAGAAAATTGTGTTGCACCTGATCGATCGTGAGTACGGTGACGTTATCGACCAGACCTTGCAAACCACCGAAAAAGTGGTGTTGCTTGCGCGCGAGTTTCTCAGCCGACTCACGTCACTTGTAGCGAACTGGATTCGCGTTGGCTACTGCCAGGGCAATTTCAACAGTGACAACTGCGCGGCCGGCGGCTTCACACTCGATTACGGCCCCTTCGGATTCTGCGATGTGTTTGATCCACAGTTCCAGCCATGGACGGGTGGGGGACATCACTTTTCGTTTCTGAACCAACCGATGGCGGCAGAACGTAATTTTCACACGTTTTGTTCGGCGTTACGCCCGCTGCTGACGGCGAACCAAGGCTGCCTGCTTCAGCTCGAAGAAATTCAACGTGATTTTTCAAAGGTAATGAACGCGCAGATGGAAAAGATGTGGGCTGCCAAACTCGGGCTTGCCACTTTTCACGCGGCGCTGTTCGGCGAGCTCGCAACGCTGATGGTGCAAACGCCTGTTGATTACACCCTGTTCTTCCGCCAGCTGTCGGCGGTGCCAGACGACATTAGTCCGCTCAAAAAAAGCTTCTACAACAGCTCAGCGCATGAATCAGGCCCCACAGGCATGGATCAACGCTGGTCGGAGTGGCTCAAAAAATGGAAATCGCTTGCCGGCATTGGCAGCGCGACCGGCGAAATTGCGACTCCGCCACGCTCTCGTGAGGAGCTTTCTAGCCAGATGAAACTCGTCAACCCGAAATACGTTTTGCGGGAGTGGTTTGTTGTGCCTGCGTATCAGCAAGCAGCTGTGGGAGATTACTCTTTGCTACGAGAGCTGCAAGAAGTCATGACTCAGCCGTACGCCGATCAATCGAAAGACGTGGAAGAGAAATACTATCGGCTGAAGCCGCTGGAGCTTTTTGAGGTTGGTGGATCGTCGTTTTATAGCTGTTCGTCGTAATTTTTTGAAAACCGAAAGTCACAAGCCGATTCAGGAGCCGCGGGCATGACGGATGAACTCAACAAGAAGAAGGCGTTTGTGACGTGGGAAGAATCGTTTGGGGGATTGCAAACGGATGCTCAGCAGGGCGACGCTCGCGCGCAACGTTTACTGGCCATGCGCTACCAGCGCGGCCGTGGCGTAATTAAAGACGAAGCCATCGCTTTTCATTGGATGCAGCTCGCCGCGCAACAAAATTTTGCGCTGGCGCAGCGAAGTCTGGGGGAATTCTACGAAAATGGGTTGGGTACTGAGTCGAACGTTAATCTGGCGTTTCATTGTTATTCCCTCGCAGCACTGCAAGGCGATCCTATCGCTACAAAACACTTGCACCGATTAGAACAGCCAACCACGTGATGTAAAAAGCAGTCAGTCCATCAGACAAGGCCCCATAACCACTGGGCACCGCGCTGTTTCTCAGTGACAGCTTGGTGCCCAGAGTCAAAGAAGAAGGCAACGTGGGCCTTAAGGTTCGCTCAGCGCGCTGACATGGTCGCGCCACTGGTCCATTAGCGCCTTCCATTCCATCTTGAACCAGGGGGTGTACCGGAATGGCGCGTCTTCGAGCTCGCGGGTCACTTCTTCCAAGGGGACCCAGCGACAGTCGGCAATTTCGTCCGGGTGCACCCGGACCTCTCCGCCCGATGCGCCGATATATACATGGCACAGTTCGTGTTCAGCACCACGATCGCCGAAGTCGGCCTGGTAGGTGAACTTGTAAACGAATTCCAGTGACGCTTCCAGCCCTAGTTCCTCGCGCAAACGACGGTGAAGCGCCTGGTCCATCGCTTCGCCGCGTCGCGGATGCGAACAGCAGCTGTTGGACCAGTAAAGTGGCCAGAGCCGCTTGCCTATGGCACGTTGCTGCAACAGAACCCGGCCCTGTTTGTCGAACAGGAAAATCGAAAACGCCCGGTGCAATATCCCATGGCCCTCGTGGCAGTCGCCCTTCGAGCGATAGCCAACTTCGTTGTCGCTCTCGTCAACGAGTATCAGCGGCTCGTCGTCGAACGATACTTTTTCGCACACATCTTCACTCATTTTTTGCCTTACCACCTACTGTAACTTGCATCGCCTGATGATCGGTTTCACGAACACCCAAGTCAATGGCATCTAGCTCTCAGGGCATTCACCCCGTCTGAAGCCACATGCAGGAAATCAGTCAGACCTTAAAATTGGCGAGTCGTCGTATGTTGGTTTGGTCGCCGGTGTGTTGGCGCCTGGTGACAATGAAATCCCCGGTGTTGAGCCAGGCTAGCGGAGTAAATTCTTGAAGACTGACAATATGCCTGGTTTCCCATGGAGAAACCAGGCATATTAAGCCAAACCTTTAAACGTAGAAGTCCAAATCTTCCTGGGCTTTCAGCAGATCCCGCATCTTGATAGGGTCATCACCTGCGAAAAAGATCAGGCCCCAATGAGTTCCGAAGGCTGACCGATCAGGAACGGTCTCTTCTTTAGGTGCAACCAATTCGTGAGACTCGAAGTAGGGATGTTCAATCGTCTCCTTGGGCATTTCCAGTTTGCTGACCACACGACGCCTTGGGTAAACACCAAAGCAGCCTGCATAGCATTTCGCATCTACCACTTCCCGCGGGAAAAAGGCATCCACTTCCTCTTTCGTGCTCTTGGGATCAAATACCAGCATTGAGGCTTGATAAGCGCTGAATCCGTAAGCTCGCTCTATCAGTTCGAACGCCTTAAAGCCGGGCGGCCGGTAAGCAACTTCGCCAAAGTACATCTCACCGTCAGCCGTTACGAAGTACTCGGGATGAATCAAACCGAATTGGATGTCGAAGGTTTTCACCAGCAACTCGATCTGCTTGGTGATCGCGTTGCGCCAGCTTTCCAGTTGCTCGGTAGCGGGAACAAACACCGAGTAACCCAGGGTTACGTATTCGGAAATATTAAGGAACTTGATCTTCCCGTCATGGATCCAGGCTTCGACGGCAAACTCCCAGCCATCAAGGTGACTTTCCATCAGCAGGGGATATTCTTCCGCCGGAATGTTATCGATCTCTTCAACCTTGCGGATCATCCTGTGACCAAGGCAACCGGCTTTGTCGAACGCCTTGACGTGAATGGGGTCATCCGGGTCACCGTCAAGCTTAAGCAGCGTCTGGTTGACGCGCTTCATGAAGCGAACGATATCTTCTTTATCGTGTGCTTCTTCAAAAATCCCGACGCGAATGCCACCAAGTTGAGCGCGGCGCTTCATCAGAGATTTGTCGCGGAACAAAATGGACTGTCCGAACATGCGCGGGCTGTTAAGCAAGACAGAGTTAATTGCACCAGACCATTCGACGGTCTCTTCGAACAGCGGTATTGCAACGTCAACACCTTCAGCCTGCAGTCTTTTTGCAATCTCCAGGGACCGATCATTCAAACGGAGAAAATCCCATGCAATGAAAGGGATCTTGTTTGCTGTACAAAAATCAGCAGCCCAATCTGGTGCAATTACGATGTAGCGGCGATCGAACTTTTGCGCGGCTTTAATCGCATTAACGCTCCAGCCAAGCAGGGCGATATAGCCTTTATTCGGGTCTTTCGGGGTTTCAGTACCTTTAACCGAGTCCATATCCGGGTCGAGCCAGGCTGATACCGCTTGGGATAGCTCTTTCTCAGATGTCATTGACATTCGATGTACTCCTTGATGATGTGTCTAAAAAATGTGCTGAATTTTAAGCTCAAAATGCAAGCTGAATTATCAGACATTTTCATTAATGGAGTGGGTTGAATGACCTGAAACCAAGCAAGACACTTAAATTGGGGACGTTCTTGCGGCGCAGTTAAAGCAATGTCATTAATCGCAACACTCGAGGTAAATATAGACGATTTGGTTACAAATTGATACAAAAGCTACCAGAATAGTTTGCTTCCGAAAGGCCTTAAGCGCATCTTTACGCGGTCGAAATAGCCTATTTAGCACGTAAGGAAAATATGGTGACTATTACCTGTTTTGATCCAGATACCAACGCCTTAGTGGCAAGTTTTGACAAAATGCTGGAACAGCTGGGGCTCTCACGCCAGACTGACCGAATGGCGTCAAACAGGGAAGTGCTGGCAGCAGCGCTTTACGTTATGGAAGCTCCCGAAGGGCTGGATGCGTTGTACGCCCGAGTGCCTGCAATGGAAGCCAATGGCGTATTTACCAACAGTGATTGGGGCCAACCAGCCATTCTGAGACCCGCGCTCGCCGTGCGCACCCTGCGCCAGGGAGCGCCGGATTACACTGCTATAGAGGCCCTGAGTGAGCTTCGTCTGCTGGCAGTGGCTATGGGTGACTACCGCCACCCAGGCATTTCTGCGGAGCAGGCCAAGAACTTTCTGACCCAAGTGACGGCATTGAATCTGGACTTGCTATCAGGACAGATGAACGAGGCCGATCGGGAACGGCCGCAGGGGCTAGGGCAAATCGTCAATTCGCTTTATCAGTATCTACTCAGCAGGTTGGGCTACGAAAGTATTCTCGACAGCCTGGTGGACGAGGTGCGCCGTTTGTTGGCCCAACGTCCGATCCAAACCGCCAGTATCAAGCAGATGGTCGGCCAGATCGCCAAATGCCTGTTTGATCCAAACATAGAAACGGAAGGAATGGATAAGGCCGCGCGCCTCGTCCGTGCTTTGTTCGGTCCTGCTATAGGTTGTCGTGATGACCCCGGCTTTGCGGTTTACGGCGAGCGCCTGGCTGTCATGGACGAACCGGCACTGTCTGCCGAAGCGCTGGGTTTTGCCAGAGCGATGCATGAAACGGGCATGGTCTCGCCGTATCACCCCCTCCTTTTACGACATCTGCGCGGGCTTCAAGATGACCTTATACCTTTGGCATTGGGCCTAAGCAGCACCGGTATCGATGTTCTTCAGTGCTACCAAGAAATTGTCTTCGAACTGATTGATCAGGTTATACACCCTGAAACTTGCCAGGCGGTGTACGGTCTGGCTATGTTTCTGGAACGTGGTGGTCTGTTTACACCTCCGGTAGCGGCGGGCCTGTGGCGACAACTCGAACTGAAACTTTGCCCGGCAGCAGCCAGTGCGCTGACCGAGGTTTTTGGCGATGCTCACCCCCCAAGGGTGTATTTACTCGCCGGTGTATTGAGTCTTCTTGGGCAACCGCTGGGTGTTGGCCAAGGGAATAACCCGACGTGTCAGTCGGTCATCGGTCTTTCGATGTGGGCCTTTAACGACGCCGATTTTCTATTACAATTGGTGGCCTGGGCGGCCCGTGACGACGACATCATCATGCGTTTCGAGGGAGAGCAAATCACCTCACAGCATTTGAAAGCAGGCCTTGCGAAAGAGCCTCCAACCGATGTAGACCCGGTTTCATTGATTCTGGTGCCTCATCTTGATCGAATCTATGCCGAGATGGGGCGCTTATGCGGCGAACGCGACGACGATTTGCACCGTTGGATCAACCCTGAAATGTACGGTTGGTGGGTAGGTCATGGATTTCTTAGTATTTTTGATCGCGAAACAGGAAAGATTCATGACTACCAGCACTTTATACGCCACTTTTATGCCTGCTATCACCCTTACTACAACGGCAATATACCCGTCATTCATCCGCAACCGGCTGGTATCGCCGTCACCGACAGTGGAGGGCGCCTCGTTGGACGCCATGCCATAACCATCATCCGCGTCAGCCTTGATCGCAATGGCGAGATGCGCATCTACTTTTATAACCCCAATAATGACAGCGGCCAGGATTGGGGGCAGGGGATTAACTGCTCAACTCAAAGCAATGGAGAATGGCATGGCGAAGCATCGCTGCTGTTCGCCGAATTTGCGTCACGTTTGTGCGTATTTCATTACGACTCGAGAGAATTGGGAGACATATCAGTCGTTCCGGACACAGACGTTGAACGCGCAATAGAACTCGGCCGCAGCAGTTGGGCTGCCGGTTATGAGTAAGATGTGGCACTCCCGTAAGGAGGAAGCTGCAGAAACGACGTCAGTTGCCATCCGCCGCCTCCGTATCAGTGATGTAAAATCTGCTCGAGGAACTGCTGGGTGCGTACTTCCTTGGGGTTCGAGAAGAACTCCTCCGGCGGCGCCAACTCCACAATCTCGCCCTGGTCCATGAAGATCACGCGGTCTGCTACAGTTTTAGCAAAACCCATTTCGTGGGTGACGCAGATCATGGTCATGCCACTGCCAGCAAGTTCAACCATTACATCCAGCACCTCTTTAATCATCTCCGGGTCCAGCGCTGAGGTGGGCTCGTCAAACAGCATGATTTTTGGTTTCATGCACAGTGCGCGGGCGATGGCAACCCGCTGTTGTTGGCCGCCGGAAAGCTGACCCGGGTATTTGTTCGCCTGCTCTGGAATCTTCACTCGATCCAGATATTCCATGGCGGTGGCGACGGCTTCTCGCTTGGGTACCTTACGCACCCACAGTGGCGCCAAACAACAGTTCTCCAAGACGGTCAGATGCGGAAATAGGTTGAAGTGCTGGAATACCATACCGACTTCCTTGCGCACGGTGTCGATCTGCTTCACGTCGTCGGTGAGCTCAACATCGTCTACAATAATCTGGCCACGCTGGTGTTCTTCCAGCCGGTTGATGCACCGAATAAATGTCGATTTGCCCGAACCGGAAGGTCCGCAAATAACGATCCGTTCACCTTCCTTTACGTCAAGGTTCAGGCCCTTGAGTACGTGAAAGGTGCCGTACCATTTATGCATATCTGCGACTTTGATAATGGTCTTGTCAGTGCGTTTGGTGAATTCAACCGGAGAGCTGCGCCCATCCTCCGGATCTTGTGTAGTGTTGTGCTCAGCCATGTTGGTGTCCCGTCAAGATTTATGACCAGTGTCGAGTTTTCGTTCAAGGTTCTGGCTGTACCGGGACATGCCGAAACAGAAAATCCAGAAACAGAAGGCCACAAAAACATAGCCTTCCGTGGTGACGTTACGCCAGGCCGGGTCAGTGATGGTCGACTGTACCGCCCCCAGAATATCGAACAGACCAATGATGAGGACCAGCGTAGTGTCTTTGAACAGAGAAATGAAAGTGTTGACGATACCGGGAATGACCAGTGTCAGTGCCTGCGGCAAGACTACTAGCCCAGTCTTGCGCCAGTAGCCTAGTCCAAGGGCGCTTGCAGCTTCATACTGGCCTTTTGGGATCGCCTGCAGGCCGCCTCTTACCACCTCTGCCATATAGGCCGATTGCCAGAGTGTAATACCAATCAGTGCCCGCATCAGCTTTTCGAAGTTGACCCCGTCCGGCAGGAATAAAGGCAGCATCACAGAAGCCATGAACAACACGGTAATCAAAGGCACGGCGCGCCAGACTTCAATGAAAACGACGCACATACCACGAATGATCGGCATGTCTGAGCGACGCCCAAGTGCCAGTACGATACCTATTGGCAAAGCGGCCAGAATGCCTACATAGGCAAGGATTAACGTCAGCATCAGGCCGCCCCATCGGCTGCTCTGAACTTCTTCCAGTCCAAACCAACCGCCGGGGATCAGGATGTACCCGATCAGCGGCAGGCCAGTCAGCCCGAAAATGCCAAACCACTTACGGCAAGGGAAGCGCTCGATGAACTGAGGGACGAAGGCTACCGCGAGCAGCCCGAACATGATGTCAACGCGCCATTGCAGGGCATCGGGATAAAATCCGTAGATAAAGAAGTTCAACCGCTGACCGATAAACAGCCAGCAAGCGCCTTCACCACTGCAGTCAGCGGCACTTTCACCGGTAAATGTCGCTTCAAGAATCACCCAGTTCAGCAGCGGCCCCACACTCGTAATCACCAAATAGGCGGCTACCAGTGTCAGCACGATGTTGTACCAGGTTGAGAACAGGTTTTTACGCACCCAGCCGATAACACCGATGTCCTGCCGGAGCGGTAATTCCGATGGAAGACTCATCATCGCTCCTGCAGCGCTACGGCGCGGTTATAGATGTTCATGAGACCGGAAATGATCAGGCTGATCGTGAGATATACAGCCATGGTGATGGCTACTACTTCAACCGCTTGTCCGGTCTGGTTAAGGGTAGTGCCCATAAATACCGCAACCAGGTCGGGATACGCGATCGCCGTTGCCAGCGAAGAGTTTTTTACAAGGTTCAGGTATTGGCTGGTCAAAGGCGGAATGATGACCCGCATGGCCTGTGGAATAACGACCAGCCGCAAGGTGAAACTGGACTTCAGACCAAGCGCACTGGCAGCTTCGGTCTGGCCACGGTCTACCGCCAGAATGCCGGACCGAACGATTTCCGCGATGAAGCTTGCAGTGTAGAGCGACAGGGCAATCCAGAGTGCTGCAAGCTCCGGCAGGATTGAGGCCCCACCGGTAAAGTTAAAACCGGTCAGTGCTGGCATTTCCCAAATCAGCGGCCTACCGACCAGCACAAACACCAGAAGCGGCAGAGCCAGAATTAGCCCCGCCCCGATCCGTAGGGCGGGAAACAACTGGCCAGTGCGGAGTTGGCGTTTCTTAGCCCAGCGGTGTACGAAAACCGCCGCGGCGACGCCCATAATCAACGCTGCCATTACCCAGCCGAATCCGGGTTCCGCACTCGCAGTCGGGAAGTAAAAGCCACGATTACTAAGAAAAAACATGTCAGCCACATCAATGCTTTGACGCGGGCTGGGAAGCGTTTGCA
This sequence comes from Marinobacter sp. M1C, assembly GCF_023314135.1. NCBI lineage: Bacteria > Pseudomonadati > Pseudomonadota > Gammaproteobacteria > Pseudomonadales > Marinobacteraceae > Marinobacter > Marinobacter sp. M1C. The sequence continues at coordinate 2,214,653 of NZ_CP092289.1, read as the reverse complement.
GCACCGCAAAGTACCAGAAGAAAATTTGCAGTAAGAGCGGAATATTCCGAATGGTTTCAATATAAACCAGCGCCAACTTGGCAATTAGCCAGTTGCTGGAAAGTCGTGCTACACCAACAACAAAACCAATGATCGTAGCCGCCACGACACCCATGGCCGACACAAGCAAGGTGTTAAGCAGACCCACAAAGAATGTACGACCATAGGTCATGGTGGAGTCGTAGGGAATCAGGCTCATGATGATGCCAAAGCCGGAAGTCTGGTCCAGGAAGCCGAAACCTGTGCTGATACCACGGCTTTCCATATTGCTCAGGGTGTTATGGAACAGTGTCCAGCCAAACCAGAAAACAGTCGCCAGCGCGAGGGTCTGAAATACAAACGTCCGTACCTTAGGGTTGTTCCAAGGCTTTGGCCGCGCGGCGTTTGAAGGAGTCATATTGGATTCGTTCATAGATTAACCCGAAAAACGCCCCTGGTTTTCAAGGGCCACTGAACGTCAAACATTCCGGTCACGCAGCAACCGGAATGTCATGGCTATCGGGTATTAACGAACCGGTGGCGCGTACATAATACCGCCGTTACTCCACAACGCGTTCAGACCACGGTCGAGCCCAAGCGGGGTGTCTGGTCCAACGTTACGATTGTACATTTCGCCGTAGTTACCGACGGTCTGGACGATCCGGAAACCAAAGTCAGCTGGTACGCCAAGCTTCTCGCCCATGTCGCCGGTGGTGCCGAGCAGACGCTGGATTTCAGGGTTCGTGGATGACTTCATCTCTGAAACGTTGGCTTGAGTGATGCCCAGTTCTTCAGCGTTGATCTGGACAAACAGCGTCCATTTTACAATATTGAACCATTGGTCATCGCCTTGGCGAACAACGGGGCCAAGAGGTTCCTTGGAGATAATGTTCGGCAGGATAATAGCGCTGCTGGGGTCTTCCAGCTTACTGCGCAAGGCGGCCAGTTGTGAACGGTCAGAGGTTAGAACATCACAACGGCCAGCAGCGAAACCACTGACCGTCTGTTCGGAGGTATCAAATACCAGAGGGTTGAACTTCATGCCCTTGGTGCGAAAATAGTCGGCCAGGTTAAGCTCAGTGGTGGTGCCGGCTTGGATACAGACGGTGGCACCGTCCAGTTGCTCGGCATTGTCTACGCCTAAGGCTTTACTGACCAGAAAACCTTGACCATCGTAGTAGTTGGTGCCAGCAAAATTAAGACCCAGGGATGCATCGCGGGTAAGTGTCCAGGTGGTGTTACGTGAAAGAATATCGATCTCACCAGACTGCAATGCGGTAAAGCGCTCTTTCGCCGTTAGTGGTGTGAATTGAGTTTTGTCGGCACTGCCAAAGACTGCGGCTGCTACGGCGCGGCAGGTGTCTACGTCGAGGCCAGTCCAGTTGCCGTTTTCATCTGGCTGGGAGAAACCCGGCAAGCCGGAAGTTACGCCACACTGCACATGCCCCCTTGATTTCACGTCATCCAGGGTTGCTGCCTGCAAACTGCCCGCCATCATAGTGCCGGCGAGGGTAGTTGCAATGGCGACCAGTAAAAGTTGTTTTTTCATTATTGCAAGTCTCCAAGGTTTCGTTAGGTACACAGCAAATGCGTCACAGCAAAGAATAAGCCAAATTTTTTAACATTATGATTATTATAGGAATAGTCTTTTATTCCTAAAAATGGCCGCTCATCTTTGCGTATGTCAGGCACAAAAAACGCAGCTTGTTGGTGCGCTCAAGATGGGCTCTGGTGCATTGGCTGCGTATTTCAACCTTAGAAGTAGAGTGTGCATTTAACAAGAATTTCATGTTATTCGGGGATATTTATTTTTGATTGCGACGCCTGCATTACGTCTGTAGGTATTTTATTACGATTCGAGCAGCTCATTCCAATTTTCGATGAGGGCTTCGTAGTCCGGATCGTCTTCAGAAAAACCGATTTCATCAAAGTTGACATAAAATCAAGAACGACCGAATCCAACGTCTGTAATGATCAAAGTGTGTCCAAAGTGAGAGGCACGCCGATTAAGCTGATCGAATAAAAGCTCACGGCCAGTAATCGCTAAGCGCTCGTCATAAAGGAAAATGACGAGACTGCCGACGCAGAAAAACAACGCCATTGCTGAGTTGCTATCGCACCGCTGGACGCCGGCGACCATTAGCAAGGTGTGATAACCAACCAATTATCATTAGTGACAGGGCAGAGGATTGTAGATACGCTTTTTGCTATGTCAGCGGACGTGCTGAAGCGTGCCACTGAAATCTGCATGATGCATGTCCCGCCACTTAGACACTAAACGAGTAGGTTTTATGCCGGCCACGATCGATAATCAAATCTCTTTTCTGAACGAGATAGACAAACTTAAGAATATTATTCGCAAGTCTCCTTTGACAGATCGGTCAAGGAGGGAAAATTCTGCTGAACATTCCTGGCATCTGGCGATGTACGCTCTGATACTTTCCGACCACTCCGATAGAGCGATCAACATGGATCGTGTAATACGAATGCTGTTGATTCATGACATTGTTGAAATCGATGCAGGCGACCATCCGCTTCATGAAACCGTTGATACAGATAAGCAAGATAAGTTAGAACGAGACGCTGCTGATCGAATATTCGGGTTATTACCGGAGTTTCAAGTGGAGAGTCTGCGAAATCTATGGATTGAGTTTGAAGCGGGAGAGTCAGATGACGCAATTTTTGCGAAGGCTCTTGATAGATTGCAGCCGTTGATACAAAACGTTGCTACTGGCGGTGGCACCTGGAACGAAGCGGCTGTAACGCACCAGCAAGTCCAAAAGAGGTACGGCATCACCATCCAGAAAGGCTCTACTGCGTTGTGGGAGCATGCGGGTAATTTGGTGAGCGACCACTTCAAAAACTAATAATATTGGGTGGTTTTGTCGAATGTACAACAACGCTAGGGATTATCGCTTTTCACGCTGAACTCGCGGTTATCACCCCAATAGAAAGCTGTGCGCTAAGACATGGTAATGCAGCACGTCATTGGGTTGATTTTCAAGAATTCGGTGCCGCTTCCTGTTCGAAGTGGCGGTTAATCACGGTTACTTTGACCAGGCCCATATGACGAGGGATTTTCAGGAGCTTTTCAGGCTGTCCCCATCGTCGTTCTAAGCGATCGTTCTCCGGTTATGAATTAAGCTGCACATAACCGGTGATGTGCTGTTTCAGCGTAAGCGTCTGAACTCAGGCTGTCAGTGACGCTAGGCATGGAAGCTGTAAAACTCCTATCTTGTGCCCCGCCTGTATTCGTCAGGCGTAACTCCCATTAACTTCTTGAACATTGCAATGAACGAAGATGCGCTGGCATAGCCTAAATCTAGAGCAATACTCTCTACCTTAATACCTGAGTCAAGACGCTTCATAGCTTCGACTGTTCTCAGCCTCTGACGCCACTCAGAGAGCGGCATCCCTAAATCCCTTTTTGCCCTTCGCATGACGGTTCTTTCGGTAGTATGGGATAGCCTCGCCAACTGAGCGAGAGATTGAGCATCGCCCGGATTTCGCTCAATGAAATCAAGAATTGGACCCAGTATCGGGTCAGCTGAGCCGGGCAGGTAACTCCCTGCACATTTTGCGGAGATGAGCTGGTCAACAAGCACCTGAAGCAAACGCTTGTCGGTCTGGGAATATGGGGACGATATCGAATGGCTCCTGAGGTGCACCAAGATGCTGCGAGTCAGCGGTGTGATTTCGAGGGCACAGGGCACCTTTGGTAGATCTTCTGTGATAGGCGCAGAGACGTACAGTGAGCAGTGGCTGGCCTCGTAACGATTCAATCCCTGATGCTCAATTTTGGGTGGGAGCCAGAGCCCGTATTGTGACGGAGCCAAGTAACTGTTTTTACCAATTTTTACCTCCATTACACCTATGTACGCGTATACAAATTCGCCCCAGTCGTGGGTGTGTATCGGATACTCTGAATCTGCAGGCATGTCGGCGGCTCTGAAAAATACTTTTTCTGGTAACGCGTCCTTGAAGGGCGGGGTTTGATGGTACTTTTTCGATGAAACCATGGGGGCTGTCAATTTCTCCGAAGATGTTGTCCATTTTAAGCTATATATTTAAGTTGCGACAGGAGGATAATGCCCCCAGTTTTTTAGTTAACTGGGGGTAATTGATGGAACAGGTGGAACAAAGGGAAGCACCAGATACTCGCGCATTCTGGCTGATGGCCTTGTTTTGCGTGATGCTTGGCATGCAACAAGTCGCCCTTAAAGCGGCGTCCGCGGACGTGGCCCCAATCCTCCAGATTGCGATCCGTTCAGGCATTGGAGCTATCCTGGTGTGGCTCTACATGCGGGTGCAACGGGAACATGTATCGCTTAATAGTGGAAACTGGAAGCCGGGCCTATGGGTGGGATTACTGTTTGCTCTTGAGTACTTGTTCCTGGGCGAGGCACTACGCTTCACGTCTGCTTCCCATGCCGTGGTATTTCTATACACCGCACCCGTATTTGCGGCTTTAATCCTTCATTTCCTGATTGCAACAGAGCGCATGAATCGTATGCAATGGAGTGGTATAGCATTGGGATTTTCAGGGACGGCTCTAGCCTTTCTCGGCAACAAATCCGGTTCGTCGCCAGACGGCCTTTCAGATATTCTTATCGGTGACGTACTAGCCATACTCGCGGGCGCTGCCTGGGGCGCAACCACTGTGGTGATTCGAACCTCCCGATTGTCCGAAGCATCGCCCCGAGAAACTCTGCTATATCAACTGTTGATGGCGTTTGTCCTGCTTTCAGTCGCCGCCTACGCAACAGACCAGCTTGGTTTCATTCCGAGTACGGTTGCTATTAGCAGCATTGCTTTTCAGGGTGTCTTTATCGCCTTTTTGGCTTTTCTGATCTGGTTCTGGTTGCTCCGGAATTATCACGCTTCGCCAATCGGCATTATGTCGTTTATGACTCCCATCTTTGGGGTTTTACTTGGTGCCTGGCTGTTATCCGAGCCGTTAGAACCGAGCTTTTTGGCGGGGAGTGCTCTGGTTATTGCGGGCGTGATTCTCGTCAGTGGTGAGAACCTCATCAGGAAATCTCTGAAACGACTCCTCTAAATTGAATCATTTCACTCCAAAGTTTAATCACCAATAAATTGTAAGTCTGAGCACTGTTCAGTATCACATTTAACATAATATACATTATGCGCAGTACAGACTAGAAGTAAGGATTTGTCTATTCACAGGCCAGCAGTGCAAGATGCACATTACCAAAGCCTCTTTTTCCCACTGGGACACGTTTCAGGAGTATTTCATAGCTATGCGTCATTTCTTGGCCGTCTCAATACTCTTGCTCGCAGGCTGCGCCTCCACGGGTAAAGTGCCGCCTTCAGGAGTCCAGTTCAGCCTCGATGGTTGTGCGCCGTTTTTAAACTGCGTATCAAGCACGTCCACAAATGGGCTTTATTCTGTGGAGCCTATCCGTTTGGCCGAACCACTGAGTCAGTCGTCCTGGGAGTTGATCAGAGCCGTGGCGATCGAACTGCCTGGCGCTTCGCTCAACAGTGCTCGATTTGGGTATGCGGATATCACCTGTCGCAGCGATTTGCTGGGTTTCCCGGATTACCTCGAGCTTCTGGTCGATTCAGACAAACAACAACTGGACGTCAGGTCTCAATCGCTTATCGGGTTTTACGATCTGGGAGTGAATCGGCGCAGAGTCGAGTTACTGAGGAGTCGTCTTATAGAGCGTGGCCTTGCCATCAACTGATGACGGTAACGTGAAGCCCAGCCACATTCGAGGAACGGCGTCGAAGGTTTCGAGCCAAACCTCTCCGAAGAGCCTACTCTATAATGTCCAATATTTAGGAGTATTGGACAAAATGGAAACCCGCTCACCAGTCGACCACATCAGATCTAGGATCAGACGACGCAAGCGCTTTTGGAATTCCGACCATTTATTCGGGTCTGCGTCTTCCTTAGCGACGCCCTCGGCCACTTGGAGACAGCGCGTCAGTAGCGAAGCAGCGTTACCATTCGCCTATTGTCTAGATCAAAAAGCTTATTGCTCCTCCTCCCACCGCCAATCGCGGACCTGCGGCATATCCTGACCATGGGTACAAATGAAGTGCTTGTGCTCGATGAGCGTGTCGCGCATCTGTTGTTTCAGATAGGCGCCCTTTGAGCCTAGGTTTGGCAGGCGATCGATCACGTCTTGCACCAGGTGAAAACGATCCAGCGAGTTCTGCACACGAACATCGAACGCAGTGGTGATGGTGCCCTCCTCGATATAACCACGAACGTGCAAATTGCGATTGGCACGACGGTAGGTCAGCCTGTGGATCACCCACGGATAACCGTGAAAAGCGAAAATGATGTGCTTGTCAGTCGTAAACAGCGAATTATAGTCGCGGTCATTCAGACCGTGCGGATGCTCGGATGCCGACTGCAGTTTCATCAGATCGACCACGTTGATTACGCGAATTTTCAGCTCCGGCAAATGAGCCCGCAGAATAGACACCGCCGCCAATGTTTCCATAGTTGGAGTATCGCCGCAGCAGGCCATCACTATGTCGGGTTCGCTGTCTTGGTCGTTGCCGGCCCATGGCCAGATGCCGATGCCCTGGGTGCAATGCACCACGGCCTGTTCCATCGTCAACCACTGTGGCATCGGGTGCTTGCCGGCGATCACAACGTTGACATACTGACGACTGCGCAGGCAGTGATCGAATACCGACAGCAAGCAGTTGGCATCGGGTGGCAAGTACACGCGCACGATGTCGGATTTTTTGCTGATCACATGATCAATAAAACCCGGATCCTGGTGAGTGAAGCCGTTGTGGTCCTGTTGCCAGACGTGCGATGTCAACAGGTAGTTAAGCGAGGCAATCGGCCGGCGCCACGGCAGTTCGCGGGTAACTTTCAGCCACTTGGCGTGCTGGCTGAACATGGAATCAACGATGCGAATGAACGCTTCGTAGCTGTGGAACAGGCCGTGCCGCCCGGTCAATAGATAGCCTTCTAGCCAGCCTTGGCATTGGTGCTCGCTGAGCATTGAATCAAGTACAGCGCCGTTCGGCGCCAGGAATTCGTCGGTGTCTTCGTAAATGGCATTCCACTGGCGATTGGTAACCTCGAACACAGCGCCCAGCCTGTTAGAAAGAGCCTCGTCCGGGCCGAAAATCCGGAAGTGCCGGTGATCGTCGTTCAGCTGCACAACATCACGTAGGAATTCGCCCAATACCATCGTGTCTTTGGCCTCTACGCAACCCGGCGCCGTCACCGCTACGGCATGGGCACGAAAGTCCGGCATGCGCAGGTCGCGCAGCAGCAACCCGCCATTGGCGTGGGGGTTAGCGCCCATGCGCCGCTCGCCTACTGGCGCAAGCTCGGCCAGTTCGGGCCGCAGGCGGCCTTTGTCGTCAAACAGCTCGTCTGGGCGATAGCTTTTCAGCCAGCTTTCGAGCTGCCCAATATGATCAGGATGGGCCGCGTCCACCAGAATCGGTACCTGATGGGATCGGAAGGTCCCCTCGTTTGGCAACCCGTCTACCTCTTTTGGCCCGGTCCAGCCCTTGGGCGAGCGCAGCACAATCATCGGCCAGCGCGGCCGAATGCCCTGCCCGGACTTCTTCGCCTCATGGCGGATGGTTTGTATGTCGGTCATCACTTGATCCAGCGTGGCCGCCATCTGTTGGTGCATGGTTGCCGGGTCGTCGCCCTCGACGAAATACGGCAACCAGCCACAGCCGCGGAAATACTGTTCCAGTTCGTCATGATTGATGCGCGCCAGCAAGGTCGGATTGCTGATCTTATAGCCATTGAGATGCAAGATCGGTAGCACCACCCCATCGCAGACCGGATTGAGCATCTTGTTAGAATGCCAGGCGGTTGCCAGCGGGCCGGTTTCGGCCTCGCCGTCGCCGACCACGCAGGCCACGATCAGATCTGGGTTATCAAACACCGCACCGAAGGCATGGCTAAGCGAGTAGCCCAGTTCGCCGCCCTCGTGGATCGAACCTGGCGTGGTCGGTGCCACGTGGCTGGAGATGCCGCCAGGCCAGGAAAATTCGGTGAACAACCGCTTCAGTCCTGCTTCGTCTTGAGGGACGTTGGGATACACCTCGCTCCAGGTACCCTCAAGATAAACGTTGCCCACTAACGCCGGCCCGCCGTGGCCAGGGCCTGCGATATACACCATGTTCAGATCGTATTGTTTGATGATCCGGTTCAAATGCACGTAGATGAAATTCTGGCCCGGCGTGGTGCCCCAGTGGCCCACGACCAGTGGCTTAACGTGCGCCAGCGCTAATGGCTCTTTCAGCAGCGGGTTGTCGCGTAAATACATCTGGCCCACAGACAGATAATTCGCCGCTCGCCAGTAAGCGTCCATGCGCTCGAGAATTTCTGTTGTCGGCACGTCCTGTTTTTTTTTCATCATTGCACGCTCCGCTGTACCGACGCCGCCAGGGCAGCGTGAACCAGTGCCATGCCATCCTGTAGCGGGTCTCTGAAACCAAAGGCCCCACCCGATTGATAATAGCCGCTGCGCGCCCAAACCCGGCAGGCCAGAGTCTGGTAAAGCAACCAGCCATTCGCCATGACGTTGGTCGCCGCATCAGGCGTATGCCCCCGGCCGGTAGACCCTCGACCCTATCGTCGACCTGACCCATGGCCGACAGGAACAGAACGGGCAGTTCCTTGTGCGCAGCCCGAAGTGCCTTGACCACAGAGAGATCGTCCATTCCCGCCATAATCCGATCAACAATGGCAATGTCGCAATCGTTATAAAGACAATAGCTCAACGCATCACGCCCATCCGTCACATGATCGACACTGTGGCCATGCTCGCCTAAACCGGCAATGAGGTATTCGGCCAGTTTCAGGTCATCTTCGGCCAACAGGATTTTCATAGGCGCCTCTGTTTTTCCTTCTAACACTAGGTCACGGCATCAGCGTGGGCCAGTCTGATCGCGATTCTTACGCAAACGTAAGATTGGGGCGAAGTTTCCGTCCGGTTGATGCGCTACAAAGGTTTTATCACCGATCATCGGACCGGCAAACGTCGGAGAACATAATATGAGTATCTAACTCGTTACCCCCTACGCAACCCGCGTGCTGAATACTTCGGCGATGAGTTCTCAGCCCCGGTCGAGCCAAGTATGGCTGTGGTCAGCCAGCCAGAACCTGCGCTATGAGGTCGCATGCGCCGCAATCGTCTTTGGACGCTGAAGAATCAGTACCACCGGCAGCATGGCAAGGGCCGCGATCCCGGTTAGCCAGAAAGCATCCTGAAAAGCTAGCATGCTGGCCTGCTGCGTGACCTGTGCGGCCAGTTCGCTCGCCCCTACGCTTGACTGTGGATCAATGCCCAGAGGAAGCAGATAGGCGCCGACCGCCGGGCCTAATATTGGCGCCACGACCACCCCCAACCCGAACAGTGCCATCGCCTCGGTCAGAGCCGCCGTGACACTCACCAGCCTCGCGCCACAGCCACGTTCGACCCGCTCGCGCCTGCACTCTGGGTCGCCAGATCGAACTGCGCCTGAGCGGTAATGCCGCCATCCCAACTAGGATCAGCACCTTGACATGCTTCATTGCGTTGGCCCTATATGCCTCCCATCCCCGTGCCCATGAAATGCGGCACCAAGCCCGCCAATCCGATCAGGATAAGATAGATCGCCACCACGTAATTCAGTAACCGCGGAATGAACAGAATCAGAATTCCTGCGATAAGTGCTAAAACAGGCTGGATAATCAACATATTAATCATTTCATCATCTCCTGAGTTTCCGTCTCTTCACGTTTTGATAGACGGCTATTGGGCTCCACGCAGAATGCGCTGCGCCAGAGCATCATAATTTCCGTCAAAATGATGCCCGCCTTGGGTCTCGATCCGCTCGGCGCGATCGAAAACACCCGCGGTGCAAGCGGTATCTTCTTCGTCTATACCGTAAAAACACTGCACTTTTCGAAGGTCGAGCTTCTCCACTTCCGGTAATACGGGTAGCTCGTCGTCGCTCGTGCGGCCCAGCAGTTGATCAGTAACATGGATACCGAAAACTGCATTCTGCGCCATTCCGAGCAGAGAGATGCGCGCGATTTGCATCTGAAGATCCTCGGGCAAACGATTGACGGCAAAAGGCATAATGTCGGCACCGAAGGAATAACCGACCAGTATCACCCGCGGCCGCCCCCACGCTGTCTGGTAATGACGCAGGATGGCAGCAAGATCAGTGGCGATCTGTTCCGGCGTCTTTTCGCGCCAGAAGTAACGCAGGGAGTCGACACCGACCACCGGAACGCCCAGGCTTTGCATGCGTTCGCCGATGGTCTTGTCGAGATCCCGCCAACCGCCGTCACCCGACCAAATCACCACCATTAGATTTCCGTCGTTCTTGACGGGCAACTCAATGAGAGGCAACTTCGCCAACGCCGCGTCACCGCCACCTACTGACGGGACAAAGGCGGCCTGCAACAGCCGATCGAAGCGTTCGGTCAGACCTGAATTTCGCGGCGCAGTGACCCACTCGGCGCCAGCCATGCCATGAACAAAGTTCTGCGCCGGCTCCCGTTGATCCCCAGACGACAACAAGCGCCACCACCCGTTCAAAGCCAACGTGGGCGCGTAGGTGAAACCGCCCCCGGCTGCCGGTGTTGATGCGGCACCGGGGCACAGCGGCACCTTGGTGTCGAGACGGGACAACAGGCCGTCGCTTGCCGCACCTGCAATCGTCGCTGCCGGTGACTGGGCCAGTGCGGCATAAACCAAAGTCGCCGCCATCCCGGTACCCGCCAGAATCGGCGCGTGATAGCGCTCGGTACCCAGTTCGGTCTGGAGTCGATAGCTCGTATCCTCGATCTCGCTGATCAGATAGTGGCAACCGTCATCGCTTTTTCGCAGCGCGTCGAGATAGCTCGGCAGGGGCACCTTAAGCACGACAGCACCCTTGCTCTGCCAGGTTTGGGCCACCTCGTCCAGGTCGGTGTTCCAGCCGGTTGTATCGGAGAATAGAAAAATGACGTTATTCGGCTCGCCCTCAGGTGCCAGATAGGCAACCTCGCCCATCCGCCCTGCCTCAATCGTCGTCTCCTGAGGCTGGCAAGCCGCCACGAGCGTCAGTATCGACAGTGCACCAGCAAAAAACTTTCTTTTGCTCATTGGCTTATCAACCCTCTCATGCCGCCGCTAATGATCAACGCCGTGTCACCTAACGTTAGCGCCATCTCGATCCCGGGGCGCGCCGCCAGATAACGGGGGCGCCAAACCGGGTCAAACTTCTCTTTGTAGGCGTGCAAGCCCTGAAAATTGTAGAAGTGTTCAGCATGACGAAATACCAGCGCCCCCGCTCGGGACAACCTGGGTGCCAGCGCTCGCGCTTCCAGCCCCGACATCGGCGCCATGCCCAAGTCGAATTCCGCATAGCCTTGCTGTCGTCCCCACAGCATCAGCTCAATGAACAAGAGATCCATCACCCCATGGGGCGCGTCCTCAACATAGCGCATTAGATCAATGGATAACTCGCGGCAATCCGGTGTTGTCCAGAGGTTAGCGAAGGCCACGATGCGCCCTTCAAGGCGCAGTAGCGCGACGGGGAAACGGCGAATGTAGTCGGCATTAAAACGTCCGAGGGAGAACCCCTTCTCTTTAGCGTTTTTGTTGCCCAACCATTGATCTGAAATCGTCCGCAAATCGTTGATGATGGCAGGTACTTCCGCTTTAGCCACGACCGTGAAAACGAGTTTATCGCGTTGACCACGGTTCCAGGTCTGGCGCAACTTGGCCTTGGCCGGACCTTGCAGATCGAACTGTCCGAGCGGCACATAGGCCTGCTCGCCAAGCTTCTGGAAGGCCAGGCCCACCTCTGCCAGCATCGGCATAGCGTCTGGCGTAATCTGATAGAACGCCGGTCGTCCACCATGTCGATGACAGGCTTCCACGAAAGACCACACCAGGTTCCGTCGCTCATTCTGACGGCCAACCGGCTCCCCCATCGCGATCCAACTGACGCCCTGAATGCCGAACATAATGAAGCTTTCGCCACTGGGGCTGTACAGCAAGTACTTGTCGCCGAGCAGTGCCAGCGAGGCGGAGCTACCTAACCCGTCGGCATGTTGAATCACGCCTTCAGCCCGGGTCAGGTCGTCGGCCTCTGGCAAGGTGAACAGCGCGGGTGCGGGACGCAGAACCAGCCGCAGCGCCACGATTGCCAACACCAGAACGACACCGACACTTGCCCGCAAAAAACGCGGCGCGTCCTCATCAAGCATGAAGGACCACCATAGATCGTTGACGTAATCGACGTGACGGTAGGCGAAAAAGCCAAGCCACAAACAGGCGGCTACGCCCGCCGCACTGGTTACCAACCAGCTGGGGGATGGAGTCAAGGCGAGCAGCCGGGTCTTACGATCAAAGGCGCGACGACATGGCAGCAGGATTACCAAGGTGACCGTTAGCCCTAACGCCTCTTCGTAATCCGCTCCCTTCAGCAGCGAAAAGAGAATTCCAGCAGCCAGAAAGCCACACGCCAGAAGCCATGCGGCGTCGATACGGCGGCGTAGCCCATCGGCGACCAATAGCAACGCCACCCCCACCAGGCTGCCAAAGAAATGCGACAACTCGATCACGCCAAGAGGAACAATAGCGTTCAACCAACCAACCCGTGATTCAATGCTGGGCGTCGCCCCCGAAACAAGCAGCAGCAAGCCCGAGACGAACACCAGAACCGCGAACAACGAGGGCGCCAGGGGCAGGCTCCAGGTCATCAAGCCCCGGCCGGAGTGGCGTAGCGCGTGTCCCGCAAACAATAGACCGGCCAGGCCAAGCGGCAAAAGATAATAGATAACGCGATAAGTCACCAAGGCCGCCACCGTGCTGGCATTGGCTTCGTGAGGCACGGCGAGCAGAATAACCGCGTCGAAAACGCCTATCCCGCCGGGTACATTACTGATCAGGCCAACGGTGTTAGCGATGATATAAAGACCCAAAAAGCCCAAAGGACCAAATCCCACCGAATCCGGTAACAACACGTAGAGTGCGAGCGCCGCGAAGGCATGGTCAATGAGCGACACGGCGATCTGACCAGTCGCAATTGGCAGGCTCGGCACCGCCAAGGTGTGGTCGCGCCAGGTCAGTTTCACAACCTTCAACGCCGCCAGCACCAACCACCCCAGAGGTATCAGCAGCACAACCACGCCGAAAAGCGGTCCGAACCAACCTGGCAAACCCACCAGCCCCGCCAGACGCTGGCCTTCGCCGATGGCGGCAATCCCCAGAATGGTCGATATCCCCAAAACTGTGGTCAGAGCAACGAAGCCTATGATCTTTGCAATCTCCGCAGCACTCAACCCCCAGCCTCCATAGAGTTTGTAACGCACAGCACCCCCGCTGAGCACGCCGAAGCCAACGTTGTTCGCCAGCGCGTAAGCCGTAAAAGAGGCCAGAACGATACGGCGATGAGTGAAGGGGCGCTCGATCCAGCGCAGCGCCAACCGGTCGTAGGCGATAAGGGTAAAATAACTGCCCGCCGTGGCAGCAACGGCAAGCAGAATAAGGCCCGGCGGCGTGGCAGCGATCTGCGCCAAGATGATGCGCAAATCAAGGTGCGCCAGTTCCCGATGAATGAACCAGATTGCCAATCCGAACAACACCAGCCCGATCAGCACCGGCCAGGCTATGGCCGACTTGCTCAACCCATTATTTGACATGCCCTATTGGCCTTTTTTTTCGAGTAGGATGCGAATAAAAAACTGCTGCGTATTCAATTTAAAGAAAAGACGACACATACCCACCGTGCACCACACTGTTATTACCATAATCATAGAAGATTAAAGTTTTCAGAAACTTTAAAATAATGAAAGAAACAGATTTAAATTGGCTGACAAAAAGAAAGGAATAATCGATTTAATGGTTCAATAAATTCGTAGGTAAACGTAAGGCAACGCCAAGTCAGTATCAAACGGCTATTATTCAGGGCTTGGGCTTGGGCTTGGGCTTGGGCTTGAGCTTGGGCGCAGTATTGTTGGTTGCAACAGCAGACGCGCTTGCTTCGACCTGTGATGCGGCTTCCACGACAGCCTTGTGCGCTATCTTCGCAACGACTGCGACGACGATAACGGTCACAACGAAGCCTGCGAAAATGACAAAGTCGTGCAGGTTTAGCCCGCCTTTGTCACGCCCAACCATCTGTGCCGCGTGCTGTCCGGCATAACCGAAATACACTTCAATCACTGCGTGCGGCACTAGGGCAAAGCAGGAGAGTAAAAACGTTGAAAAACGCACACCCGTTGCGCCAAGCATGTAGCTGATGGTTGCCGGGTTCAGCGGAGTCAGTCGCAATAGCACCTGAAGCTTAAATTCGTTGGTGAGAACCGCCTGCTGAATCGCGCGTAATGAAGGCCGGGATTCCAGCACCGTCGCAATCCTGTTACGCAAGAACCATCGCGATAAAGCGTATTGAAAGCTCGCTGCGATAAAAGTGCCCACCATTACGGCACCCAGCCCCCAGGCAAAACCGAACAGCACGCCGGCCGTCATCGCCAAGACCGATTCGGGTACCAGCAACGACGTCGCGATAACAAAAAGCACGATGAACGCCGTAATTCCCCACACACCGAGATGAGCAATCCAGGCTTCGATTGCGGCGACGTGGTGAACCAGATCGACACTAGCAATCACAGCGGCGACGAGAAACACACCCCCGATGATATACACAAGTACGGTGCGTGATCGAGCCCGCGCAAATAGCCTGCCCAGTGCCGTGTTGGTGCTCATCATTAACATTTCCATTCGGTGTTATCGGATAGAGTGCACTTTAACAGCTACGATCGTCGTCCACCCACGGAATGCTGTGATGTCCCTGTTTGCCGCAACATTAATCCACACCGGGCGTGGTTTGTGCGCCAGCGTACCGACCAACACCTTAAATGGCGCATACTCTTTGAGCTAACTGTTTACCGCCACCGTATTGCGAGGTCGGTCCAATCATGGCTGAGCTTCAACTTCTGTCTAACGGTTCGTATCACCTCATGGTCACTGAGTCGGGTCATGGAACCAGCTTTTGGGAGGGCCTGGCGGTCACGCGGTGGTGCGCAGACGCGACGCTCGACCTCTGCGGCACGCGCCTCCATGTGCGGGGCGATGCAGCGCCAGGCAGAGGGCTGAAAGGAACCGCCGGACATGACTTTCGCGACGGCCGTTCCAGCGTCTGGGCGCATGACGAAACCCTTGAGACCCGCAGTGAATTCGCGGTTTCGTTGGACGAGCCGGTGGAATTGCGCCGTGTTGTTTTTACCAATATTTCTACAAGACGCCTGACGCTCAGCGCGACCAGCTATGCGGAAATTGTGCTGAGCCCGCCGGCAACCGACTCTGCGCACCCGGCGTTCAGCAAGCTTTTCATTGAAACCGAATTTTATCGGCCGTTACAAGCGATCATCGCAACCCGGCGGCCAAGCGCGCCCGCCGACCCCACGCCTTGGTTCTTTCACACGGCGTTGGTGGGCGGCGCGGCGGCCGGAACCATGACGTTCGAGACCGATCGCATGCGTTTCATCGGGCGCGGCCGCGACGCGGGCAATCCGCAGGCCTTGGAAGATGGTGCCTCACTATCGGGCACCGTGGGCCCCGTGCTCGACGCGGTGGCCGCCATCCGTGTCCCATTCGTTCTCGAAGCGGGTGGGTCAATCACCATCGACTGGCTGACCGGTGTCGCGACCACGCGCGAGGCCTGCGTAGCGCTGGTACAAAAAGTTCGGAAGGCCCAAGCAGCAAGACAGATTCTGCAACAGGCTGGCGCATATCGCCGAGCCCTGCTGCGCAGGCTCGGCGCACACGACGCTGACGCAGTGCTCTACCAGCGCATGGCGGTATCGGTTGCCTACGGCACAGCCGGGCTGCGTGCAAACGCCGACGTTATCGAGAAAAACCGACGTGGACAGTCGGGACTTTGGGGCTTTGGCATCTCGGGCGATGTACCTGTTGTACTGCTGGCTCTGACCGGCCCGAAATTAACGATAGCCATTCAACAGATGGTGCGCGCGCACGCCTACTGGGCCGCGTTCGGTCTGCGCAGCGAACTGGCCGTGCTGTGCACGCCGTCAACCTCGACCGACGATGAACCGCGGCTCTTTGATCGGGCCCGGCAGGAGGTTGACGCGGGACCCGGAGCGGCCCTTATTGGCAAACCCGGCGGGATCTTCGTGCTCGACGGCACAACGCTCGACGAGGGTGATCGCATCCTGTTGCAAAGCGTCGCGAGAATCGTCATCACCGACGCCAACGAGCTTAGCGCACCACTCGCGCTTCACTTCACCGATGCAACACCCGGCCCCGGCTACGAACCCGAGCAGGCGCCGGCACTCGCGGTCGCAAACCACCCCCTACCCGATAACCTGTTCGCTTTCAACGGCTACGGCGGCTTCACGCCCGACGGCCGCGAATACGTCATCACCACGTCAGCGACGCGCATGACGCCCGCCCCCTGGGTCAACGTGATTGCCAACCCCGACTTCGGCACCGTGGTGTCAGAGAGCGGCAGCGCAACTACCTGGAGCGAGAACGCCCACGAATTCCGCTTGACACCCTGGTCCAACGACCCGGTGAGCGACCCCAACACGGAAGCGCTCTACATCCGTGACAACGTCAGCGGCCGGGCCTGGTCACCGACGCTGCTGCCCAGGCCCGGCGCCGGCGCGTACACCATCCACCACGGTTTCGGCTACAGCTTATTCAAACACACTGAAGACGACATCGAGTCCGAATTGCGCATCTACGTCGCGATCGACAGCCCGGTCAAGTTCTCGGTTCTGCGCTTACGCAACCAATCAGATCGACCGCGCCAGCTGGCGGTCACCGGTTACGTCGACTGGGTGCTCGGCGACGAACGCGCGAAGACAAAAATGCACGTGGTGACGGAGGTTGACGCGCAGACCGGTGCGTTATTCGCGCGCAACGCTTACAACACCGACTTCGAAGGTCGCACCGCGTTTTTCGATGTCCATACCGACGGCGTTAATTCCACGACCGAGGTCTGCGGCGACCGAGCCGGCTTCTTTGGCACAGCAGGCAGTCTGGCTGCACCGGCCGCACTGTCGCAGGCGCACCTGTCGGGCCGGGTCGGCGCCGCGCTCGACCCGTGTGCGGTCCTGCGCGTCGGCGTTGACTTGGCACCGGGACAAACGCACGTTTTGGTGTTCAAACTCGGTGCGGGCAAGACCGCTGACGAGGCGCGTGACTTGGTAAGCCGCTGGCGCCGGCCCCGCGCGGCAGACGAGGCGCTCGACGCCGTGAACGCGTTTTGGCATCACACACTGGGCGCGGTTCAGGTGCAGACGCCCGATCCGACGCTGAATGTGCTGGCCAACGGCTGGCTGCTGTATCAGGTGATCGCATCGCGGCTGTGGGGCCGCACCGGCTTCTATCAATCCAGCGGCGCATTTGGTTTTCGCGACCAGCTCCAGGATGTGATGACGCTGGTCCATGCCGCGCCGGTCCTGGTGCGTGAGCACCTGCTGCGCACCGCCTCACGCCAGTTCATAGAAGGCGATGCCCAGCACTGGTGGCATCCACCTTCCGGCAAGGGAGTGCGTACGCGCTGCGCCGACGATTTTCTGTGGCTGCCGCTGACGATCTGTCGCTATGTCGAAACCACCGGCGACACCGGCGTTCTTGACGAGACTTGCGCCTTTCTGCAAAGCCGACTATTAAGAGAAGACGAGATGTCGAATTACGAACGGCCGGATGTATCGGACGAAGTCGCAAGCCTTTATGAACACGGTGTACGAGCGATCCGCCGGGGTCTGACGCAAGGGGTTCACGGCCTGCCGTTGATGGGTTCGTGCGACTGGAACGACGGTATGAACCTGGTGGGCGCCGGTGGCCGTGGTGAAAGCGTCTGGATGGGTTTCTTCCTGTACGAAGTACTCACGCGCTTCGCGCCGCTGGCACGGGCGCATGGCGAGCTCGATTTTGCCGAGCTGTGCGAACACCAGGCTCGGGAGCTACGCTCGCGCACTGAGGCCTCGGCCTGGGACGGTGCCTGGTACCAGCGCGCCTGGTTCGACGATGGCAGCGTGCTCGGTTCTACCACGAACGCCGAATGTCAGATCGACTCGATTGCGCAGAGCTGGTCGGTCTTGTCCGGCGCAGCACCTGCCGAGCGCGCGCAGCGCGCAATGTCCTCACTCGATGAGCGGCTCGTACACCGTGACACCAAACTCGTGCAATTGCTCGACCCGCCGTTTAATACCAGCACGCCATCGCCCGGCTACATTCAGGGCTACGTGCCAGGCGTGCGCGAGAATGGCGGCCAATACACCCACGCGGCGGTGTGGGCAGCGATGGCCTTCGCGGCACTCGGCGACGCCAAGCGCGCATGGGAATTGTTCGCTCTGCTGAACCCGCTGAACCACACGGCGGACGTTGCGGCCGTTACCACCTACAAAGTGGAACCCTATGTGCTCGCAGGTGACGTTTACACCAACCCGGCACACGTCGGGCGCGGCGGTTGGGCCTGGTACACCGGGTCGGCTGGGTGGATGTTTCAGTTGATCAGTGAGTCGTTGCTCGGTTTGCAACGCTGCGGCAACCAACTGCGCATGCGCCCTCTCCTGCCGCCGCACTGGATGACGTTCGATATGCAATACCGTTTCGGCGCTTCGCGCTACGACATCACCTGTCGCCGCGCCGAAGCTGCAACTACTACGAGCGTTGTCCTAGATGGCGCCGAAATTGACGGTGGCTCTTTCACACTCGTCGATGACGGTCAGGTGCACTTGGTCATCGTGAACCTGCCTCAAAGCAATTGATCGCTAAGGCTGTATATCGAAAAAAAGACCGAAAGAAAACCGGAGAACAACATGCAACTCGGAATGATCGGACTGGGACGGATGGGGGCCAGCATGGCGCGACGCCTGATGGCCAATGGGCACACGTGCGTCGTTCATGATACGCAACCCGATGCGGTCGCCGCCTTGTGCGCGCAAGGCGCCACTGGCGCAAGCTCGCCGGAGGAGCTCGTGGCCAAACTGGCCCGCCCGCGGGCGCTGTGGCTAATGGTGCCGGCCGCCATCGTCGATCAGGCTCTCGAACAGCTAGCGCCACATCTGGATTCGGGCGATATCGTCATCGACGGCGGCAATTCCTATTACCGCGACGACGTTCGACGCGCAAAAAGCCTGTTCGAGACAGGCATACACTACTTGGATGTCGGCACCAGCGGTGGCGTCGCCGGTGAAGATCGCGGCTACTGCCTAATGATCGGCGGCGAAAAGCCTGTCGTCGAACACCTGACACCGATCTTCTCTGCGCTGGCACCCGGCGTTGGAAAGGCACCGCGCACGCCCGGGCGCAGCGGCGCAAACGCACCGGCAGAAGAAGGTTTTCTGCATTGTGGCCCGTCGGGCGCGGGCCATTTTGTCAAGATGGTTCACAACGGCATCGAGTACGGCATCATGGCGGCCTATGCCGAAGGCCTGAACATCTTGCGTAGCGCCAACATCGGCCAACAAGAACAAACCAGCGATGCGGAAACCACACCACTGCGCGACCCCGAGTTCTACCGCTATGAGATGAATCTGCCCGAGATTGCCGAGGTCTGGCGCCGCGGCAGCGTGATCGGCTCGTGGCTGCTCGATCTTACCGCCGGCGCGCTGCTGCAGGATCCGCAGCTCGAAGCCTTCGACGGCCGTGTTTCAGATTCGGGTGAAGGTCGCTGGACTCTCCAGGCGGCGATCGACGAGGGGGTACCTACGCCAGTGCTCAGCGCGGCTTTGCACGAGCGTCTCGCGTCTCGCGGAGAGGCAGACTTTGCTAACCAGTTGCTGTCGGCGATGCGCCACGCCTTCGGCGGCCATATCGAGAAGCTACAGGACGGCTCGCGATGAACGCCACCGATGGCACCGGAGCGAGCGCAGATCGGTCGCATTCCGACGCCTTGGTGATCTTCGGCTTCAGCGGCGATCTTGCCAGCAAGAAAATCTTCCCTGCGCTCTACGCCATGGTGAAGAAAGGCTCACTCACAGTGCCAGTGCTCGGCGTGGCATCATCTAAGTGGAGCGTTGACGAATGGCACAGCCACGTACGCGACAGCCTGCTGCACGAAGATCATGCCGGCGGCATCGATGACCCCGCCGCATTTGATCGTCTGATCGCGCTGCTCAATTACGTCAGCGGCGACTACAATAATGCCGCCACCTTCACCGCTTTAAAGGTGGCACTTGATGGCGCGCAGCGGCCAGCGTTTTACCTCGCGATCCCCCCCTCGCTGTTCGCCATCGTGATCCAGAGCCTGGGCCACGCGGGCCTGGCACAGGACGCGCGGGTCATCGTCGAGAAACCCTTCGGTCGCGATCTCGCATCCGCGCGCGAATTGAACGCCGTGGCGCAGGCTGTCTTTCCCGAGTCATCGATCTTCCGCATCGACCACTACTTGGGGAAGGAGGCGATCATGAATATCCTGTACTTTCGCTTCGCGAATTCGTTTCTCGAACCGGTTTGGAATCGCCACCACATCGCCAGCGTGCAGGTGACGCTGGCCGAGGACTTCGGGGTGGGTGGGCGCGGCGCCTTTTACGAAAGCGCTGGCTGCCTGCGCGACGTGATCGAAAACCATCTGTTCCAGATCGTCGCGATGCTGGCAATGGAGCCGCCGGCCTTCCAAGGGTTCGAAGCCGTGCACAGCGCTAAATCAAGCGTGCTTAGCGCGATGCAGCCGCTTAAGCCTGGTGATCTGGTACGCGGCCAATACATCGGTTACCGCGATGAAAAAGGCGTCGCCAACGACTCCGATGTCGAAACATTCTGCGCGCTGCGCCTGTTCATTAACTCGTGGCGCTGGGCCGGCGTTCCTTGGTACCTGCGCGCCGGCAAGCAGCTACCGCGTTCGGTGGTTGAGGTTCAGGTGCAGATGCAGCCACCGCCACAATGTTTGTTCGACGATTCGGGGCCGGCCGCTGGCCGCGCCAACTACTTCCGCTTTCGTTTGCAGCCCGAGGCCAGCATTGCGCTGGCAGCGCGCATCAAACGCCCGGGCAAAAAGTTCGTTGGCGTTCAGCGTGAGCTATATTTGGGGGGGAGAGATGGCGAAGAAGAGCCGGGTGCGATGTCCACTTACGAACGCCTGCTCGGTGACGCGATGGCAGGCGACGGCGCGCTGTTCACCGACGCGAACGCGGTGATGGCGGCCTGGACAGTGGTTGAGCCAGTCCTGACCGAGCATGGCCCCGCACTGTCGTATGAAGCCGGGAGCTGGGGCCCGATCGCAGCCGACATGCTGATCGCCGATGACGGTGGCTGGCACGACCCCGCAACTGACGCACCGACTCAGAACGACAAGCCCGAACGAGGTCCGCAATGACGGCCGACCGGGTCTTTCTGCTCGACGTCGACAACACCTTGCTCGACGGCGACCGCATCGTCAGCGACCTGCGCGAGCACTTGCAGCGCGAGTTCGGCGCCGCCTGCGCGCAGCGCTATTGGACAATTTTTGACGGCATGCGCGAAGAACTCGGCTATGTCGATTACCTGGGCGCCTTGCAACGCTACCGAATTGACGTCGAACAGGGCAGTTTCGACGAACAGCGTCTGCTGCTGATGTCGTCATTTCTGATCGATTACCCGTTCGCCGATCGACTGTATCCGCGCACCCTGGAGGTTATCAGACACTTGGATCAGTTCGGGCAGACGGTGATCCTGACCGACGGCGACGTGGTGTTCCAGCCGCGCAAACTGCAGCGCTCGGGCTTGTGGGACGCCGTAGAGGGTCGTGCGCTGGTGTACGTGCACAAGGAACAAGTGCTGGACGCCGTACACCGCCACTATCCGGCACGCCACTACGTGATGGTCGACGACAAGCTGCGCATCCTCACGGCTATGAAGGCAATCTGGCAGCAGCGGCTTACCACCATCTTTCCACGCCAGGGTCATTACGCTCTGGACCCGGCCGTGGTTGCCAGCCAGCCAGCTGCCGACATCACCATCGAGCACATCGGCGAACTCGCAGATCTCGATCTCCTGCAATTGATCAAGCCGCGCGCGAACAAGGAGGCATGATGAACACCAACACCCGAAAACTGCACGATCTGGGCCAGAGCCTGTGGGTCGATAACATCAGCCGCGAAATGCTCGAAACGGGCACCCTGGCGCGCTACATCGCCGACTGGTCGGTGACCGGCTTGACGTCAAATCCGACGATCTTCGAACACGCGATTGGTCACGGCAGCTTCTACGATGAAGCGATAAAGCGCCTGGCGCGACGCAGCGAATCCGTAGAGGATCTGTTCTTTGCGCTCGCGCTGGAGGATCTGACCGCTGCGGCCGATCTGTTTCGTCCGGTCTTTGATGCCACCGGCGGGCTTGACGGCTGGGTCTCTCTCGAAGTGTCACCTTTGTTGGCCGACAACGCCGCCAGCACCATCCAGGCCGCAGCCCGGTTGCATACCGCGGCCAACCGGCCAAATCTCTTTATTAAAATACCCGGCACAGCCGCCGGGGCCGAAGCCATCGAAGAATCGATCTTCGCCGGTGTGCCGGTGAACGTGACATTGCTGTTCTCGCAAGAACAGTACCTGGCGGCGGCCGAGGCCTACATGCGTGGCATCGAACGCCGTATCGAGGCGGGTTTAGACCCAAACGTACGCTCTGTGGCCTCAATATTCGTCAGCCGCTGGGACGTGGCCGTGCAGGACGACGTCGCGCCAGTCTTCCACAATCGCCTGGGCATTGCGGTCGCCATGGGCGCCTACAAAGCCTATCGCAATTTGCTCGCGTCGCCGCGCTGGTTGCAACTTGCTGAAGCGGGCGCACGGCCGCAGCGGCTGCTGTGGGCGAGTACTGGAACCAAGGACCCTACCGCACCGGACACGCTGTACGTCGAGGCGCTGGCGGCGCCTGACACCATCAACACGATTCCCGAAAAGACCCTGCATGCCTTTGCCGATCACGGCGAGGTGAGCGCCACGCTGCCAATCGATGGGGGCTACGCCGAGGTGGAGTTGAAAGTGTTCAGGCGCGAGGGCATCGACGACAAAGCCCTGGCCGCTCGTTTGCAGCGCGAGGGCGCCGATGCTTTTGCCGCATCGTGGCAGGCACTGCTTGCGCGCATCACCGAAAAGCGCACCAGCCTGACCGGGAGCGACACATGAGCGCCCGCCAAGGCGCGACATCACGCGCCACTCCAAGCTCGCCAACGTTGCAGCCGGCGTGGAAGGCACTCGTGGCCCACCATAGGAAAATTGGCCACACTCATCTGCATGATCTGTTCGCGACCGACGCGCAGCGCGGCCAACAATTCTCACTTGAAGCGGCCGGCCTGTATCTTGACTATTCGAAGAACCGCATCGACGGGGAAACGTTGCAGCTACTGACCGCACTCGCCACCGACTGTGGTCTGACCGAGCGTATTGAAGCCATGTTCCGTGGCGACCTGATCAACACCACCGAGAAGCGCTCTGTGCTGCACGTCGCGCTGCGTGCACCGGCTAACGACAAGCTCTTCGTCGATGGCGTCGACGTGGTCGCCGAGGTGCAGGCGATGCTGCAGCGTATGGCGACATTTGCCGACGCCGTGCGCAGCGGCGGCTGGCTCGGCCACACCGGTAAGCGTATTCGTAACGTCATCAGCATCGGCATCGGCGGCTCTGATCTGGGGCCGGTGATGGCTTATGAAGCCTTGCGTCATTATAGCCAGCGCGATCTAACGCTGCGTTTTGTTTCCAACGTCGACGGCACCGATCTGGTTGAGGCAACACGCGATCTTGACGCCGCCGAAACGCTTTTCATCGTCTGCTCGAAGACCTTCACCACGCAGGAGACACTGACCAACGCGCGTGCGGCGCGCGAGTGGAGTGTCAACCAGCTCGGCGCCGACAAAGCTGTCGCGCGGCATTTCGCCGCTGTCTCCGCTAATGCTCAAGAAGTGGCGCAGTTCGGTATTGTCGCCGAAAACATGTTCGGCTTCTGGGATTGGGTGGGCGGCCGCTACTCGATGGACTCGGCGATTGGTCTGTCGACGATGATCGCCATCGGCCCGCAGCACTTTCGCGACTTGCTGGCCGGTTTCCACGCGATGGATCAACACTTTCACCAGGCGCCGATTGAGGCGAATATGCCCGCCTTGCTCGGGCTACTGGCGATCTGGAACAACAACTTTCTCGGCGCGGCAACCACCGCGGTGTTGCCGTACGAGCAGTACCTGAAGCGTTTTCCGGCGTACCTGCAGCAGCTGACAATGGAAAGCAACGGCAAGCATGTGACTCAGACCGGCCAGCGCGTCGACGTCGACACCGCACCCATCCTCTGGGGTGAGCCCGGAACCAACGGCCAACATTCGTTCTATCAGTTGCTGCACCAGGGTACTCGCTTGGTGCCGTGCGACTTTATCGGCTTCTGCCAGGGCCTGAACCCGCTTGGCGATCAGCACGAATTGCTGATCGCCAACCTGTTTGCGCAGAGCGAGGCGCTGGCGTTCGGTAAGAACGCGGCATCCGTGGCGGCCGAGGGCATCCCATCCGAGCAGGTGCCGCACCATGTTTTCGAAGGTAATCGGCCGAGCAACACGATCCTGGCCGAACAATTGACGCCTAAAATTCTGGGCGCGCTGATCGCGCTTTACGAGCACAGCGTGTTCACGCAGGGCGTGATCTGGGGCATCGATTCGTTCGACCAATGGGGAGTCGAACTCGGCAAAGTACTGGCGCAGCGTGTGTTGCCCGAGCTCGATAGCGCGAACACCACACCACTCAACCACGACAGTTCAACCAACGCGCTGATCCGGCGTTATCGGCGCCGACATTCGGCCAATACGCCTGCAACCCAACCCTGAGGAGCCAACGATGCCCACTATGATCAGCCCTCTGGCCGGCAAACCGGCGACCCGCTCACTGCTCGTCGACGTGCCTTGCCTGGTCAGTGCGTATTACACCGGCGTGCCCGACCCAACGGTGCCGGCGCAGCGTGTTGCCTTCGGCACTTCCGGCCATCGCGGCTCGTCGTTCGAGTGCTCGTTCAACGAATGGCACGTGCTGGCAATTACCCAGGCGATCTGCGAATACCGCCAGAGCCAGCACATCAGCGGACCGCTGTTTCTAGGCATCGACACCCATGCCCTGTCGCAGCCGGCCTGCGCGAGTGCGCTCGAAGTGTTGGCCGCCCACGGCGTTGATGTAATGCTGGCGACGGACGACGAGTACACGCCGACACCGGCCATCTCCCACGCCATTCTGACCCATAATCGGGGACGAAGCTCGGGGCTGGCCGACGGTATTGTGGTGACGCCGTCGCACAACCCGCCCGACAACGGCGGCTTCAAGTACAACCCACCGAACGGCGGCCCGGCCGGGACCGACATCACGGCCGGCATCGAGGCCGCCGCAAACCGCTTTCTGGAAGCCGGGCTGACGGGGGTCAAGCGCGTACCTTACGCGCGGGCACTGCGCGCCTCGACCACGCACCGCTACGACTTCCTCAACGCCTACGTTGCCGATCTCGACAGCGTGATCGACTTCGACGTTATCCGCGACGCCAAGATTCGCATCGGCGTTGATCCACTCGGCGGTGCCGGCGTGCACTACTGGGCGCGCATCGCCGAGCAACACCGGCTTGACCTTACCGTGGTCAGCGACGTGGTCGACCCAACCTTCGGTTTCATGACGGTCGACTGGGACGGCCAGATCCGCATGGATCCGTCGTCAACCTATGCAATGCGGCGGCTAGAGGGCATGAAGGACAACTTCGACATCGCATTCGCCTGTGATACCGACCACGACCGCCACGGCATTGTTACGCCCGCAGCTGGCCTGATGCCACCGAATCATTACCTCGCGGTGGCCATCGACTATCTGTTCAGACACCGCCTGGCGTGGGGCGCACACGCTGCGATCGGCAAGACGGTGGTCAGCACGAGTCTGATTGACCGCGTCGCAGCAAGGCTGGATCGCAAATTGTACGAAGTGCCGGTCGGCTTCAAGTGGTTTGCGCCCGGGCTACTGGACAGCTCGCTTGGCTTTGGCGGCGAGGAAAGTGCCGGCGCCAGCTTCTTGCGCCGCGACGGCAAGGTCTGGACCACCGACAAAGACGGCCTGGTGCCGGCACTGCTGGCCGCCGAGATCACGGCGCGTTGCGGGCAGAACCCAGCCCAGGCCTATGTGCAGCTGACTCAACAGCTTGGCGAGCCGGTTGCTGATCGCGTTGAGGCGCCAGCAACGGCGGCGCAGAAGACACAACTCGCGGCGCTCACGCCAACCAGCATCAGTGCGCACGACCTGGCCGGCGAAGCGATCACCGCTGTGCTCGATCACGCCCCGGGCAACGCTGCGGCCATTGGCGGCATAAAGGTTGTCACCAAAAACGGCTGGTTCGCGGCGCGGCCGTCGGGTACCGAAGACATCTACAAGATTTACGCCGAGAGTTTTAACGGCAGCGAGCACCTGCAACGCATCCTGAAAGAGGCGCAGACAATCGTCGATAAGGCGATTGCATCACCATGAATACACGCCCGGTGAACCGCGCGCAGTCACCACAGCCGCCGTCGGACGACGCACTACTCGAACAACTGCAACGCGCTGCGTTTGCCTACTTTCAAACGGCCTATAACCCTACCAACGGCCTAGTGGCCGACACCAACCACGAGGGCGCACCGTGCAGTATCGCGGTGATCGGCTTCGCGCTGTCGGTTTATCCGGTGGGCGTCGAACGGGGTTGGATGGAACGCGCCGACGCAGTGCAGCGCACGCTGGTGACGCTGCGCTTTCTGATGGCCAGCGACCAGTCGGGAAGCGCACGGGCGACGGGCTACCGCGGCTTCTATTTTCACTTTCTCGATATGCACAGCGGCACGCGCGTCTGGCACTCGGAAGTTTCGCTCATCGACACCGGGTTCCTGATAGCCGGGGTGCTGACGGCGGCGGCTTACTTCGACGCCGACGAACCGGATGAAAGCGAACTGCGGCGACTAGCCGACGCGTTGTACTGCCGCGTTGACTGGTGCTGGGCACAGCGCGAGGGCGGCGCGGTGACGCACGGCTGGAAGCCCGAGTGTGGCTTTCTCAATTACGGCTGGGAAGGCTACAGCGAGGCGATTCTGCTCTATGCGCTGGGCCTGGGCTCACCGACCCATAGGCTGACCGACGAGAGCTTCAGCGCATGGACCGTGACCTACCAATGGGAGAACCTATACGGATACGAGTTTTTGTACGCCGGACCGTTGTTTATCCATCAGTTCTCGCACGCGTGGATTGACTTTCGCGGCATCCGCGACGCCTTCATGCGCGAGAAAAACTGTGACTACTTCGAGAACAGCCGCCGCGCCACCTATGTGCAGCGCGAGTACGCGATCCGCAATCCGGGCAGCTTTGTCGACTATGGTGCGAATTGCTGGGGCCTGTCGGCCGGCGACGGGCCCCAGGCGAGCGCGCGCCGCATCGCCGGCCGGTGCCAGACATTCTACGGCTATGCGGCCCGTGGCGTGCCCTACGGCCCGGACGATGGCACGCTCTGCGGCTCGTCGACGCTGTCGTCACTGGTCTTCGCACCCGAACTCGTGCTGCCCGCGCTGCGGGCGCTCTGGCTGCGCTCCAACGGCGATCACGCCAGCTTTGCCCGCGCCAGTGGCTTCAACCCGACACTGGTTGAGTCCGGCCCGAACGGCTGGATTTCGGAGGGTGAATTCGGCCTCGACCAAGGGATGATCGTGTTGATGATCGAGAACTACCGCAGCGGCCTACCGTGGCGATTGGGCCGCGCCAATCCGTTCGTGCGCACCGGGCTGCGCCGCGCGGGCTTCAAAGGCGGCTGGCTGTAGCCGGCCGGTCAGGGTAATAACAATGTTCCATTCCTACCCACTGCCGAACCCTTTGCACGTTGTGGCCGACGACAATGAATTCGGTCTCAACAGTCGTCCGGCGGGCTGGCGCAATCCACAGCCGCGAGAGCCTTACCACCTGCTGGTGATTGGTGCGGGGCCGGCCGGCCTGGTCGCCGCCCGCGCCGCCGCCGCTCTGGGCGCGCGCGTGGCACTCGTCGAACGGCATTTGTTGGGCGGCCTCTCCCTGAACTACGGCTGCGTGCCATCACAGGCGCTGATCCGCTCCTCGCGCCTGTATGCCGAAATGCGCAATGCCGAGGTCTACGGTGTGCGTACGCCGCAAGCCATCGAGGTCGACTTTCAGCTGGCAATGGAGCGAATGCGCCGCATTCGTGCTCGCGCCGGCCGCGTCGACTCGGCACGGCATGTGGCCGCAGCCGGCGTTGACCTGTTCTTCGGCTCGGCGCGTTTCGTCAATAGCGACGCCGTCGACGTCGACGGCGTGCGCCTACGATTCAAAAAAGCGCTGATTGCCACCGGATCGCGCTCGTTACTGCCGACGATTCCGGGCCTCGATGATGCCGGCTACCTGACGAACGAGACCTTGTTCGATATAACGGCATTGCCGAAGAGCCTGCTGGTTATTGGTGGCGGCCCGGTGGGCTGCCAGGTGGCACAGGCACTGTGCCGCTTCGGCTGTCGCACCATCATTGCCCATGCCGAGCCGCTGTTCCTGCCAAAAGAAGAACGCGATGCCGCCCAGTTACTGGCCGATGCACTCGCGCGCGACGGCGTTGAGACCCATCTGAACACCAAAGCGGTCAACGTGCGTGTCGAAGGCGGCAAGAAACTCGTCGAGACGATCAACGATGGCAACGTCGCGACAATCGAGGTCGATGAAATCCTCACCGGTATCGGCCGTTTGCCAGCCATTGCAGGCCTGAACCTTGAAGCCGCCGGGGTCGACTACGATCCTGACCGTGGCATCGTGGTCGACGACTTCCTGCGAACCACGAACCGGCTTATCTTCGCCGCTGGCGACGCTTGCCTGGAACATATGTTCACCGATACCGCCGAGGCTTCCGCGCGCATTGTGGTGCGCAACGCGCTGTGTTTCGGCCGCGTGCGCTTGAGTGCGCTGACCATTCCCTGGTGCACTTACACCGACCCAGAAATTGCCCATGTCGGTCTGTATGTGCGGCAGGCACGCGAGCGCGGCATCCCGGTGAAAACCTATACAGTGCCGCTGCACGAGATCGACAGAGCTCTCACCGACAGTGAGGAGAATGGCTTTGTGAAAATCCATGTGCAAGACGGCAGCGACAAGATCCTGGGCGCGACCGTGGTGGCACGCCATGCCGGCGAAATGATCAACAGCCTGTCGCTCGCGATGGTCGCCGGCATCGGCCTCTCGACCATCGCGCAGGTTATCCACGCCTACCCAACACAGGCCGAGGGCATCAGAAAAGCGGCGATGGCCCACTCCAATACCCCGCCGCCTCGATGGATGGCATTGCTTAGACGGTGGTGGTTCACTCGTTGACTATCACGGTGTCTGGACCAATGCCTTGGCCCGGGCATAGACAATGTCGGTTGTGAACCCGTATTCGCTCATCAGCACGTCGGCGGGCGCCGATGCACCGAAGCGATCGACACCCAGCACGTCGCCCTGATCGCCAACGTAGCGATGCCAGCCTTGCGAGGCCCCGAGTTCCACGGCCAGCCGGGCGTGCACATCCGGCGGCAACACCTCGTCGCGGTAGCTGCGGGGTTGCGCGTCGAACAGATCCCAGCTCGGCATCGACACGCAGCGCACGGCGATGCCTTCGGCCTGCAGGCGTTCGGCGGCGGCCAGAATCAAGCCAACTTCCGAACCGCTGGCCAGCAGGATCAGATCAGGCGCGCTGGCATTTTTATCGGCCGCGATCAGCTCCGCCAAGACATAGGCGCCCCGCCGCAAACCTTCGGCGCTGGCATATAAGCTGCGGTCCAATGTGGGCAAGTCTTGCCGTGAAAGCACCAACAGCACCGGACGACCCCGGGTTTCGACCGCCACCTTCCACGCCACCGCGGTCTCATTGGCATCGGCCGGCCGGATTAACGTGAGATTTGGCATCGCGCGCAGGCTGGCGAGCTGTTCGACGGGTTGGTGCGTCGGACCGTCTTCGCCGAGCGCAATGCTGTCATGGGTGAACACATGCACCACGTGCAAGCCCATCAGCGCAGCCAGGCGGATAGCCGGGCGCATGTAGTCGGAGAAAATGAGGAAGGTCGAGCCAAATGCAAGGTAGCCGCCGTGCGCCGCCAGACCGTTGACGACAGCGCCCATCGCATGCTCGCGCACGCCGAAATGCAGGTTGCGGCCAGTGCAGCTCCAGCCACCCGCGTCACTGCCCTGCGAGTCTTCGCCTTCGCGGATGGGTGGGTTGAAGGTGCCCTGCCCCTTCAACGCGGTGTGGGTCGACGGGTCCAGGTCGGCCGAGCCGCCGAACAGAGCGGGCAGGCGCGACGCAATCGCGTTCATTACCTGCCCACCCGCGACACGGCTCGCCATACCTTTGTCGTCGGTGGCGAAAACAGGGATATTGGCATCCCAACCCGCAGGCAAATCACCCCGCAGGCGGCCTTGCAGTTCGGCAGCCTGGGCCGGAAAGGCTTCGGCGTAGGCGCACCAGCGCGTGTCCCAGTCGGCTTCGGCCTTCGCGCCCTGCTCCAACGCCCGGCGAAAATGCGCCAGTGCCGGCGCTGGCACCAGGAACAGCGGATCAAGCGGCCAACCCAGCGTATCCTTAGTGCGTTTGATGTCTTCAACTCCCAGCGCTGAACCATGGGCCTTAAAACTGTCCTGTTCCGGTGAGCCGAAGCCGATGTGGGTGCGCACCAGAATCAGAGACGGACGCGTACTCTCGGCCTGCGCCGCATCCAGTGCAGCGTGTATCGCGTTCAGGTCGTTGCCATCGTCGACCACCAGTGTGTGCCAACCGTAGGCCTGGAATCGCCGCGCACAGTCTTCGCTAAAAGCGATGTCGGTGCCTGCTGACAGCGTGACACGGTTATCGTCGTACAGGCACACCAGTTTGCCCAATTGCAGGTGCCCGGCCAGCGACGCGGCCTCGGAGGCCACACCTTCCATCAAGTCACCGTCACTGACAATGGCCCAGGTGCGGTGGTCAATAGGCAGATGGCCGTCGCGGTTGTAGCACGCCGCCAGATGCGCTTCGGCAATCGCCATGCCAACGGCATTCGCCAGACCCTGGCCCAGCGGGCCTGTGGTGATCTCGACGCCCGGCGTATGACCGCGCTCCGGATGCCCGGGCGCCTTACTACCCCATTGCCGAAACTGTTTCAGGTCGTCCAGCGACAGGTCATAACCGGTCACGTGCAACAAGCTGTAGAGCAGCGCAGAGCCATGTCCTGCGGAGAGCACGAACCGGTCGCGATCGGGCCAGTGCGGGTTGGCCGGGTGGTGCTTCAGGTGACCGGTCCACAGGGCATAGGCCATCGTGGCCGCTCCCAGCGGCAGGCCGGGATGCCCGCTGTTGGCCTGTTGAATCATGTCAACTGACAGGAACCGGAGCGTGTTGATGCATTCAAGATCGAGCGAGCTGGACATAGCGGGCCTCACGGGTGGTTTGGGTCGCCATGAGCCGGTACGTTCAGCTCATGGTCATTGCGCCAGGCTAAAATGCTCCTTAGGGCATACCTATCCCGCTAAGAAGTCGAGCAAGCTCTATCATCGGCGTCGGATAGATTCCCAGGAATATCACCAACCCCGCAACACCCAGCACCACCAGCCCACCGGCGCGCACGCCCCAATCATCGGAGGCGTCGCGACGCCGCATTCCCGGTTGTGCCATAAACAGTGTGATCGTAACTCTCAAGTAGTAGTACAACCCGATGGCGCTACCCAAGAGGATGCCGCCCACTAGCCACCAACGCTCGGATTCAACGCCCAGGGCGATGAGATAGAACTTGCCGATGAAGCCGACGGTCGCGGGAATGCCGGCCAGTGACAGCATGGCAACGGTCAGCACGGCGGTCAGGTAAGGGCGCCGCCAGAACAGGCCGCGATAGTAGTGCAGTGCCGCTGCATCTTCGCCGCCGGCAGTGTTGGAAACCAGGATGACCACGCCAAACGCCGCTAAAGTGCTCAGCACGTAGGTAATCAGGTAAACACCGCCCGTTTCCGCGGCCAGGCCGTCCGCGACCACCAGCACGGTCAACAGATAACCGAAGTGAGCAATCGACGAATAGCCCAAAATGCGCTTTAGATTGGATTGCGTCAGCGCCAACAGGTTGCCCACCAGCATGCTGGCCAGTGCCAACACGGTGAGCACTGCGCGCAGCCACTCACTTTGCAGAACGGGCGTCGATAGCATCAGCCGCATTAACAGCGCGAATACCGCCACCTTGCTGGCGGTGGCCAGAAAGGTTGTCGCCGGCCCCGGGCCACCCTCGTAAACGTCCGGGGTCCATAAATGAAAGGGCACCACCGACAGCTTGAAACCCAGCCCTACCAGCATCAAGCCAATTCCAGCAAGGCCCCATACACCCTCGCTCTGGTTCAGGCTTGCCATCAACACATCAATTCGTAACTCACCGGTCTGCGCATAAAGCAGCGCCATACCGAACAGTAAAAAGGCGCTGGCGGCGGCCGAAAGAATCAAGTATTTGATGCCGGCTTCAAGAGAGCGTTGCTCATGGAAAGCATACGCCAGCATTCCGTAGAGCGGCATAGACAGCAGCTCCAGACCAATGAACA
This sequence comes from Marinobacter sp. M1C, assembly GCF_023314135.1. Classification (NCBI taxonomy): domain Bacteria; kingdom Pseudomonadati; phylum Pseudomonadota; class Gammaproteobacteria; order Pseudomonadales; family Marinobacteraceae; genus Marinobacter; species Marinobacter sp. M1C. The sequence continues at coordinate 2,182,132 of NZ_CP092289.1, read as the reverse complement.
GACTGGCCAGGTGCCGACTTGCTGCCAGTACCATGCCCCCAGCGGCCGCGCACAACAACAATACATAGAACTCTTCACGGCGTTCGTGAAAAGACTCAAGGTAGGCATGAGACAAAATCGCGCAGGCCAGGGTCGACGCCAGAATTAATAGCCCGGCCAATAACGCAAGCCCATCGAACTCGAGCAGCAGTGTGTGCAGGGGGATCACTCGCCAGGCAAATGCCTGAGCGACCAGGGCTAACCCAAGACCTAAAACGCTGACCGCCACCGTCACGGTGTGGTCGCGGCGCCAAGCAATGCCAAGCAGCACTGCAACAGCCGTTGCGGCCACCATAATCAATGGCAGATAAGCGGTAATCACAGCAAAGGGCATCAGCGCGCCTCCGGCATCAGCGGAATGACCGCACCCGGCGCGGCCTGGACGCCCAGCACCAAGGCGCCCGGGGGCTCGAACAACCGCTGCACCTCGTGCATCGCGGCGGCGGTGGTATCAAGCACTGGCTGGGGGTAAATGCCAAGCCATAGCAGCAGTGCAACGATGCTCAGCATCATGGCAAATTCGCGGGCATCAAGCCCCTTCAACGGTGTTTTGCTGCGGGGCGGGCCGTAGTGCACGCGCTGCATCAGGATCAGCGAATAGATTGCGGCCAGCACCAGACCAACGCTGGCGATCACCACCACCCAAGGTGCTGTAGGAAAAGTGCCGAACAGCACCATAAACTCACCGACGAAATTGGCTGTGGCCGGTATGCCCAGCGAAGCGGCGATAAAGAACAGCCAGAACCCCGGCAGACTCCCTAGCCGTCCCCACAGACCGCCCATTTTGCCCAGCTCACGCGTATTTAGGCGCTCGTAAAGCTGCCCGCTGAGAACAAACAATCCAGCTGCAGAAAAGGCGTGGGCCAGCATCAATATCACCACGCCCTGCAACGCCAGCGTAGAGCCAGAATAAATACCGATCAGCACGAACCCCATGTGGGCGATACTGGTATAAGCAATGAAGCGTTTAACGTTCTGCTGTCCGCAAGCCAACACCGCACCGTAGTAGACACCTAATAACCCAAGCCCCATGGCGATGGGCGCAAACGCCTTTGAGGCCTCTGGAAAGAGCGGCAAGGCGAAACGCATCATGCCGTAGGCGGCGGTTTTGAGAAGTATACCTGCCAGGTCGACGCTACCGGCAGTAGGTGCCTGAGCGTGGGCATCCGGCAGCCAACCGTGCAGCGGCACCACGGGTAGCTTGACGGCAAAGGCGATAAAGAAACCGAGCATCAACCACCGGGAAAGCGTGGGCGATAACTCTGTCTCCAGCAGTACCTGGTAACTGAATGAATACTCGCCGGTAGTGGCATGGTTGGCAAACACCAGCCCCAGAATAGAGACCAGCATCAGCAGCCCGCTGGCCTGGGTATAAATGAAAAACTTGGTAGCCGCGCCAATGCGGGTTATGCCCTTCGAACCACTATGGCCCCACAGAGCAATCAGGAAGTACATTGGTACCAGCATCAGCTCCCAGAAGAAGAAGAACAGAAACAGGTCGATAGCCAGAAACACCCCGATAACACCGCTGAGAATCCAAAGCAGGTTAAGATGAAAGAAGCCAACTCTTCGCACGATTTCTTTCCACGAACACAGCACCGCCAACACGCCTAAAAAGGCGGTCAGAGCGATCAGCACCAGCGAGAGCCCATCCATGGCAAGATGAAAGTCAATGCCAAACCGCTCAATCCAGACCACCCGATACTCCAGCGCCCACTGGGTCGCCGCGCCATCTAATGTTGGTAACTGAAAGTCGAGCTGGGTCCATAGCCAAAGCGAAATCGATAGCTCGGCCAGCATGGTGGCAAGCGCGATCCAGCGCGGCGGTTTGTCGCCGAACCGCTCCATTTGCCAGCACAAGAGCCCTCCAATAAAAGGGATCACGATTAACCACACCAGTATCATAAACGTTGGATCTCCTTATCTGGATTTTGCACAGTTCCTAAAGCACCAACACCAGGCTTAGCAAAATCAGTGCCGCCCCGACCACCATAGTGGCAACGTAGCCGCGCAGCTTGCCGGTCTGAGTTCGGGAAAGCCCGAAATGCACGGCGCGCAGGGTTTGGGCAATCAGGCGAAAGAAAGCATCGAACAGATCGCCTTGCAGTGCGCGCACCAGGCCACGATAAGGCCGCACCAGCAGCCAATCGAAAACAATGTCAAAGCCCCACGCCATATGCCACCAGGCCCACAGCCCGGCGCCTATCCCCTGCCGCGTGATGCGCGCAAGCCAGGCGCGGCGGAAAACAAATAACCAGGCGCCCAGGCCAAGGCCAGTCAACGCGGTCGCCGAAGCAATCAGCTCCAGTGCGGTATGTCCCGCTTCCACGCCCTCACCGGGGCCAGCGGGAAATATCCCGCCCAGCGGTGGCGTAATCCAGGCGCCCAACAGCGTTGACAGCAACGCCAGAATAACCAAGGGCAAGCCGTGGGCCAGGCCGCGCCCCGCCTTGGCCTGACGGGCGTTGTCACTTTTCATATCCCCATGAAAAATGCCAATGATTAGCCGCACGGTGTACAACGAGGTCAAAAAAGCGCCAATCAGACCGGCAACCAGCAACCCTTGGCGGCCTGCCGCCAGCTCTTGCCAAAGAATCTCATCCTTGCTGTAGAAACCCGCAGTAACCAGTGGCAAGGCCACCAGGGCCGCACCACCAACAATAAAGCCCATGTAGGCCAGAGGCAGCCTGCGCCACAGCCCGCCCAGGCGACGTATATCCTGTTCGTGATGACAACTGATGATTACCGCTCCGGCAGACAGGAACAGCAGTGCCTTGAAGAAGGCATGAATCATTAGATGAAAGATCGCTGCATCGTAGGCACCCACACCCAGCGCCAGAAACATGTAGCCGATCTGGCTCATGGTGGAATAGGCCAGCACCCGTTTGATATCGGTTTGGGCCAAAGCCGCAACGCCGGCCACCAGCAACGTCAGGGCGCCAATCACGCCCGCCAGGTAAAGCACCGTGGGCGCTAACTCAAACACCCCGTGCATGCGCGCGATCAGATACACCCCGGCGGTGACCATGGTCGCGGCGTGAATCAGAGCCGACACCGGCGTGGGGCCGGCCATCGCGTCGGCAAGCCAGGTGTGCAGTGGCAGTTGCGCAGATTTGCCCAGCGCTCCGCCCAACAGTAGCAATGCCGCAAGCTCTACGGTTGGGTCTCCAGCGCGCCACAACTGCGGTGCCAAGGAAAGGATCTCGGCAATGTTCAGGGTGCCAAGCTTGGCGAACAGCAGAAACATACCGATGGCCAGAAACACATCACCGATGCGGGTGATAATGAAGGCCTTGAATCCCGCCCAACCGTTGGCGCTGGTCTGGTAGTAGTAGCCGATCAGCAGATAGCTGCACATACCTACCCCTTCCCAGCCCAGAAACAGCAGCAGCAGGTTGTCACCCAACACCAGCAACACCATGCTGAACACGAACAGGTTCATAAAGGTATAAAAACGCGTGATGCCGTCATCACCGCGCATGTACCAGGCGGCGAACAGATGAATCAAAAAACCGACGCCGGTGATGACACCTAGCATGGTCAGCGACAGCCCATCCAGAGCCAATCCGATTGTCGGCTGAAAGTCCCCCACAGATATCCAGGTCCACAGGGTAACGATTTGAGGCTGACCGGAATGAGTCGTGCTGTCCACAAAACCCAGTGCCAGCAGCGCAGTAACCAGCGCGGCCAATCCCACGCTGCCCACACCCACCAAGGTACTAATGCGGTAGCTAAGCGTACCGCGCGAGAAAGCCAGAATCAGCGCTCCCGCCAGCGGAAACACGAAGGTCAGTGGCAGCAGTAGCGCCGTCGAAGGCAGTAACGTCATTAATTCCATTATCCACGCATCCTGCTGACCGCATCGATATCCAGCGACTTGAAGCGATGGTGCAGCTGAATCAGCAGCGCCAGGCCAACGCTGGCCTCTGCCGCCGCCACGGTGATCACCAGCAAAAACATGACTTGGCCTTCCGGTTGCTGCCAACCTGAGCCGGCGACAATAAAGGCAAGCCCAGCCGCGTTGAGCATGATCTCAAGGCTCATAAGCACGAAAATCATGTTGCGTCTGAACATCAGCCCCGCTAACCCTAATGCGAACAAAATGGCGGCTAGTACCAAGCCATGCTCCATGGGTACACCGTTCATGGAGCCTCCTTGCCAGCCGTTGAGTCAGACCTTGATTGGCGCCCTACATGAGAGGCTGTAACCAGCGCGGCCAGCAGCAGCAGTGCGCTCAGCTCTACCACCAGCAGCCAGGGGCCGAACAGAACCATGCCGACTTGCTTGGCACTTAGCACATCGCCTTGAATCAGCATGCCCGCATCGCCGCGCCACAATATGTCGATCAACGTCAGTAGCAGCACAACCGCGAGCAGCGATGGCCCCAGCCAAGTACGTGGCTGCAACCAAATGCGTTCCTGAGCGACCGCCGCCTGGCCCAGGTTGAGCATCATCACCACAAATACGAACAGCACCATGATCGCCCCGGCGTAAACGATGATCTCAAGCGCCCCGGCGAAGGGTGCACCCAGAGCAAAAAACACCATGGCCACCGCCAGCAACGACACCACCAGATACAGCACTCCATGCACCGGATTGGGATTGCTGATAACCCCCAGAGTCGCCAGCACTGCGACCAAACCACTCAGATAAAATGCATATTCCATGCTCCCCTCCTTTCCAGCCAAGCAAAACCCGCCCTACAGCGTCAGGGCAACAGCGTGGTGACATTGATTGGCTCGTCCTCGGCCTGTCCTTTGCCTTTGTCTTTGCCGGCGATGGCAAGGCCCGCTACTTTGTAAAAGTTGTAGTTGTGGTCTTTGCCGGGGCCGTTGATCAGCAGGTCTTCTTTTTCATACACCAGCTCCTGACGGTTGTATTCGCCCATCTCAAAGTCTGGCGTCAACTGAATCGCTGAGGTCGGGCAGGCTTCTTCACACATACCGCAGAAAATGCAGCGCGAGAAGTTGATGCGAAAGAATTCCGGGTACCAGCGCCCGTCTTCCCGTTCGCCCTTCTGCAGCGAGATACACGCCACCGGACAGGCTACGGCGCACAGATTGCAGGCCACGCAGCGCTCCTCGCCGTCTGGGTCGCGGGTTAGCACAATGCGCCCGCGATAGCGCGGCGACAGATAGACCTCTTGCTCTGGATAGTTGAGGGTTTCACGCTTGCGAAAGCCATGCATGAAAACGATGCCCATCGTGCGCAATTGCGACCAGATGCCTTTTAAAAGCCCCTTATACATGGCAACTGCTCCATGTTGATGATCGGTTTGAATGCCCCTGCCCGTGTTTCGGTTCCGTATCTTGAATCATTACTCTCAGCCCGGTGCGGCCAGCAGTATTGCCGCGCCGGTCGCCAGCAGATTGATCAGCGTCAGCGGCAGACAAACCACCCAGCCGAAGGTCATCACCCGGTCGTAACGCGGGCGCGGCAAAGACGCCCGCACGAGAATGAACAACATCAAAAAGACGCTGGTTTTGAGTACAAACCAGACGAAGGGCGGCAAAAAAGGCCCGTGCCAGCCGCCAAAGAACAGCGTGACCACCAGCGCCGATATCAGCAACATGCCGACATATTCGCCGATAAAAAACATGCCGAACTTCATGGAGGAGTATTCGACGTGATAGCCGTCTGCCAGCTCCTGCTCCGCCTCGGGTTGATCGAAGGGGTGACGGTGTACCACCGCGAAGCCGGCGATGAGAAAGTTACAAAAGCCCAGAAACTGCGGAACGATGTACCACATATCTTGCTGCGCGTTGACGATTTCGCGAAGGTTGAAGGTGCCTGCCATGGCGACAACACCCATCAACGATAAACCCATAAACACCTCATAGGAGATGGTCTGAGCCGAAGATCGCATGGCACCGATCAACGCATACTTGTTAGCGCTGGCCCAGCCTCCTAGCAGCACCGAATAAACGTTGATGCCGCCCATCGCCAGAAAGAACAGCAGGCCGATATTCAAGTCCGCCACACCCCAGCTTGGCGTGATGGGAATGATCATAAACGACAACAATAACGAGGCCATGGCGATTGCCGGCGCCAGCACGAAAATGGTCCGATCAGCAAACGGCGGTATCCAGTCTTCCTTGAAGAAGATCTTGATCATGTCAGCGACCACCTGCAGGGAGCCGAAAGGGCCGACCCGATTGGGGCCGTAGCGGTCCTGCCACCAGCCCAACAGGCGGCGCTCTACCACCGTAAGAACCGCTCCCACCAGCACCGCTACCAGCAGAATGGCCAGCGCCTGCAGCATGGCCACAGCGATATCCATTAGCGCTGGGGTTAACCAATCGGGGCGCCATTCGCCCAAGGGGCTCATGCGCGCGTCTCTTTGTAGCTCGGATCCGCAACCTCAAGCCTTACCCAGTCACCGCTGTTTACGTCGCTGGACATTCCCTCTGGCACGCTGGCAATACCGCTTGGCAAGCGCTGATCGCAGCGCAGCGGCAAGGTCAGACGCGCCGTGGCGGTTGCCAGTGTCAGCAACATACCTGGTTCAAACCCCAGCCGCGCTGCATCAGCGCTGGATAAACCGATGCTCGGCGCTTCCGCCCGTTCTTCGATGGGCGCAGAACGGGCAGAGGTTTCCTCGCCGCCAAACAGTCGCGGCAGCACCAGTAACTGCCAGCAATCTTGTCGCAGCTGGAAGGCCGCGGGGATATCGCTGGCATAGCAATAAGCACCAGGACGAGGTGCAACCAGGCGCACACCGGGATCGCCGGCACGCAAATGTCCGCCCACTTCATCGGTAAACTTGTTCCAGGCTTGGTGAGAGTTCCAGCCTGGCGCCCAGGCGAACGGCACTTCCTTTCGTGGCTGGTCGAAGCCGCTGTAGCCTTCCATTGAAAAATTGAAGGGCGTATCGGGGTCCTGGGGAGTACGTGGCTCGCTCACCGCTATATTGGCGCGCATAGAGGTACGCCCGCTGTAACGGTGCGGGGCTCGGGCCAGTTTCACGCCTTCGACTCGATAATCCGCCCCCAGGGCGTCAGACACGATTCCGGCCATTGCCGGGTAGTCCCGGACACAGGCCGCAGTCGCTTGGTCCAGAGTAATGGTGCTGTCTTCGTCTCGGGCAAGACTGGCGCGCAGCGCGTGCAACCAGCGCCAACTCTCGTGGATGCGGCACTCGGGGCGCAGATAGCGCGGATCGAAAACCTGGAAAAAGCGCTGGGCGCGACCCTCCAGATTGACCACAGTGCCATCCGCCTCGGCGAAGCTGGCCGCCGGCAACCCCAGTATCGCCTGCTGCCACGTGCGGGTACGCTGATGATCCAGCACCACCAAAGTGGTCGCAGCATCCAGCGCAGCATTGACGCGCGCTGCCGGCAGTCGAGCGTACAGATCGTTTTCCAATACGAGCAGAGCGTCCGCACGGCCTTCAACAACCTCATCCAGGGCCCACTCCAGCGGCCGGCCGCCCAGCATGTTAACGCCATTGCTGTTGACTTCCCGGCGCGCCAGCATAAGGCCGGCGGGTTTAGCGCGCCGTGACAGCGCCTGGGCAATATTACCTGCCGCGTCGAGTATCTGAATGGATTGCAGCGAGCCACCGCTGATCACCAGCGGTTTGTCTGCCGCCATCAGCTGGAGGGCCACCGTCTGCGCCGTCGCTGCCAAGGCTTCATCAAGCTCTGTTACCGCCGGTGCGTTGTTGTCGATAGCATGAGCAATGGCGAAACCCAGCCGGGCGATATCGGCAGGCGCCAGCCGCCAGCTTCCAGCACTGACCCCGTCGAGCTCGGTGGCGCTGGGATAGGCGATGTACAATGGATGCCGGCTATCCTGACCCAGAGTTTTGACGGCTTCGGCGTTCCACGTCGGGATGCCGCGCTCCTGTGCCAGGGCTTCGCGCCGAGCCAGTACCGCCTGACGCACGGCGAGCGCCAGGCGCGCTGCGCTGTGCATCAAATCCTCGCCCAGCACCAGCACTGCGTCGTGCGCTTCTATCTCGCGCAGGGTAGGAATCGGCAAGCCGCAAGAGACCTCCAGTTCCGCCATGCGTTCAAGACACACCAGTTCCGCGGCGACGATGCCACTGGAAAAGTTGTCGCGTCCGACCAGTGCAATCAATTGATGATTGCTTTCCAGGCTGGCCCGCGGTGAGCCGATGCCAATCACCCGCTTGGCGCTGCGCAGCAAATCCGCACCGCGGTCCAGCGCAGGGTCCACGTCCAGAATCGTGACATGATCGGCGCGCTCGCTGCGCCAGTCACTGTGCCATTCAGGCTGACGGGGCCGGTCAGCACGGTTGACGTAGCCGTAGCCAAAACGCCCACGATCGCACAGAAAATAGCGATTGAGCTCGCCGTGGTAGCGATTCTCGATGCGGCGAATCTCGCTGTAGCGCTCCCCGGGGCTGATATTGCAGCCCACCGCACATTGGTGACACACGCTGGGCGCAAACTGCATGTCCCACTTGCGAACGTAACGATCCGAATGGGTCTGGTCGGTAAACACCCCGGTGGGACACACTTCGGTCAGGTTGCCTGCAAACGGACTTTCCAGAACCCCTTCCTGATGGCGGCCAAAATACAGATTGTTGTTCATGCCGAACACGCCCAGATCGGTGCCACCGGCGTAGTCGTTATAAAAACGCACGCAACGGTAGCAGTTGATGCAGCGGTTCATCTCATGGGCAATAAACGGCCCCAGATATTGGTTGCGATGCGTACGCTTGCTAAAGCGGTAACGCCGCCGGTCGTGGGCGGTCATTACCGTCATGTCCTGCAGATGGCAGTGGCCGCCCTCCTCGCAAACCGGGCAGTCGTGCGGATGATAAGTCATCATCCATTCCACTACCTGAGCACGAAACACCTTGGCGTCTTCATCCGCGATGGAGATCCAACTATCGTCTTTAGCCGGCGTCATGCACGACATCACCAGCTTGCCCTGGATGTCGTCCTTGTTCTTGTATTGCTTTACTGCGCACTGCCGACAGGCGCCGACGCTGCCCAAGGCGGGGTGCCAGCAAAAGTAAGGAATATCGAGCCCCAAAGACAAGCAGGCGTGCAGCAGATTGTCCGCACCGTCCACATCAAAGGCTTTGCCGTCCACGTGAATCGTTGCCATCAGCTCACCCCTGCCAGCGTCGGCTGCGCAACACCGGCTTCAAATTCCCCCCGGAAGTGTTTGAGCGCTGTCTCCAGCGGCATCATCGCTCCCGGAGCATGGGCACAGAAGGTCAGCCCTGACCCCAGGTCTTTCGTATGTTGCTCGAGGATCTCAATATCGCCCGGCTTACCCTCACCGCGTTCCAGGGCCAACAGCAGCTTTACTGTCCACGGCAGACCGTCGCGACAGGGGGTACACCAACCGCAGGATTCCCGAGCGAAGAATTGCTCCAGGTTACGCAGCAGCGACAACAGGCTCTGACGCTGGCTTACCACCGCGATCAGGCCGGTACCCATGCGACTGCCATGGTTGCCGATGGTGTCGAAATCCATGGGCAGTTCGAGGTGCTCGGGCAATAAAAAGCCAGTACTGCCACCGCCAGGCAACCAGGCCTTTAGGGTGTGGCCCTGGCGCATGCCGCCGGCCCGTTCGATAATTTCCCGACCGCTGGTGCCGATAGGCAGTTCCCAAAGCCCGGGGCGCTGGACCAGCCCGGAGACACCGTACAGCTTGGTGCCGCCATCTTCAGTGAGCCCGCCGGATAGTCCTTGATACCAGTCTGCGCCGCGCTGCATAACGCTTGGCACATTGCATAGGGTTTCCACGTTATTGACCACCGTGGGTTTGCCCCAAGCGCCAGACTGGCCAGGAAACGGCGGTTTGGCCCGGGGGTTCGCGCGTTTGCCTTCCAGGGAGTTAATCAGCGCGGTTTCTTCCCCGCAGATGTAGCGCCCGGCGCCGGTGTGCACGGCAATATCGAAATCGAAGCCGCTGCCGGCGATATCATTCCCCAACAATCCCGCTTGCCGCGCCTCTTCGATGGCGAGGGCCAGGGCGTGCGCCGCCTCAACGTATTCGCCGCGCAGAAAGATGTAACCGTAGCGGGAGCGGTTGGCATAGCCGGCGATGATCATGCCTTCGATCAGCAAATGCGGTTGCTGTTCCATCAATAGACGGTCTTTGAAGGTGCCAGGCTCCATCTCGTCGGCGTTACAGATCAGGTAACCGCGCGGGAGATTCCCCCCGGCTTGGGTCAGTCCCCACTTGACGCCAGCAGAAAAGCCGGCGCCGCCCCGACCACGCACATTGGCCTGCTTCATGGTATTGATCACGTCATCAGGCGTGCACTCCTTAAGGCTGAGCATTGCGCCCTGATAGCCTTCCTTCGCACAATATTCCTGGTAACCGACTCGGGCGCCGTCCTCGCGCAGCCGCCAGGTCAACGGATGTGTATCGGCGTGGCGTTCTTCGACACTCTGGCGCAACTGGCAGTGATAGCGCAGCCGTGAATCCTTGGGTATCGCCTTCATTGATAGGCCTCCAGAAGTTCATCCAGATCGTCCACCCCGATGGGGCCGAAAGTGTCATCGCCGATCATCATCGCAGGGCCGCGATCGCAGGCTCCCAGGCAGCACACCGGCAACAGGGTAAAGCGCCCGTCTGCTGTGGTCTGGCCAAAGCGGATGCCGATCCGCTCGCTCAAGGCCAGGCTTAATGGCTCATAGCCGGTGAGAAAGCAGGAACTGCTGTCGCACAAAAGAATCACATGACGCCCCACCGGCTGGCGAAAGATCAGGCTGTAGAACGTCGCCACGCCCTCTACCTCGCCTGCGCCGATGCCCAGGGTTTCGGCGATGGCAACAATCGCCCCGTCCGGCACCCAGCCGTGGCGCCGCTGTACAATTTTCAGCGCTTCGATGCAGGCCGCCTGGGGCTGCTCGTAGTGATCACGCTGAGTGAGCATGGCGCTGCGGTCGTCCTCATGCAGCTGAAAACCATCCGTGACTATGACGTTTTTGGCTGAGCTAGGAGACATAGGTGTTTGCGACATAATCAGCGGTCCACGTCGGCCATGACGAAATCGATACTGCCCAGATGCGCGATTAAATCTGGTATGAAGCCGCCGCGCATCAGTACGGGAATTTGCTGCAGATGCGGGAAGCTCGGCGTGCGAATGCGCGTGCGGTAGCTCATGGTGCTGCCGTCACTGGTCAGGTAATAACTGTTGATGCCTTTAGTGGCTTCGATCATTTGTAGCGACTCATTAGCGGGCAATACGGGGCCCCAGGACACTTGCAAAAAATGGGTAATTAGCGTTTCGATGTGCTCAAGCATCCGCTCCCGGGGGGGTGGCGTGGTCAGTGGGTGACCCGCCTTGTAATCGCCTGCGGGCATGTGATTGATACACTGCTGGAGAATTCTCACGCTCTGGCGCATCTCATCAATACGCAGTTGGCCGCGATCGAAGGCATCGCCGTTGTGGGCGAGTGGTATCTCGAAGTCAAAGTTCTGATACCCGGAATAAGGGCGCTGCTTGCGCAGATCGAAGTCGCAGCCGGTAGCGCGCAGATTGGGGCCGGTAACACCCCAGGCCAGGGCGTTGGCCGTATCAAAAGCGGCGATGTGCTTGGTGCGATCGCGAACCAGTGAGTTTTCCATCATTGCTCGCTCGTATTCCTTGAGGCGGGCAGGCATCCAATCAACGAAGCCCTGCATGAGCCTGTCCCAGCCTTTCGGCAAGTCCTGCATTACGCCGCCGATGCGAAACCAGGCAGGGTGCATGCGAAAACCTGTGATCGCCTCGATCACATCGTAGCCCTTCTGGCGGTCGGTAAAGGTGTAGAACACCGGCGACATGGCGCCGAGGTCCTGAAAATAGGTGCCAAGAAATAGCAGATGGCTTGTGATGCGAAACAACTCCGCCATCATCACCCGAATGGTTTGGATGCGATCGTTCACCTGTATGCCGGCGAGCTTCTCTACCGCCAGCACGTAAGGCAGGTTGTTCATCACGCCACCGACGTAATCGATACGGTCGGTGTAGGGAATAAAACTGTGCCACGACTGGCGTTCCGCCATTTTTTCCGCGCCGCGGTGGTGATAGCCAATGTCCGGCACGCAGTCGATAATCTCTTCGCCGTCGAGCTGTAATACAAGGCGAAAAGCGCCGTGCGCGGAAGGATGATTGGGCCCCAGATTGAGAAACATGAAATCGGTATCATCGCTTTGGCGCCGCATGCCCCACTCTTCTGGTTTGAATTGCAGCGCCTTCTGCTCCCTGTCCTGACCCTCAACCGTCAGGGTGTAAGGATCAAACTCTGTTGCCCGGGCATGATGATCCTTGCGCAGCGGATGTCCCTTCCAGGTAGACGGCATCAGAATGCGAAACAGGTTGGGGTGACCCTCAAAGCGAATGCCAAACATGTCCCATACTTCACGCTCATACCAGTTGGCGTTGGGGTAGACCGGGATCACTGTGGGCAGCGACAGATCGTGTTCAAAAAGCGCTACCTTGAGCATGATGTCGCGATTACCGGAAACCGACAGCAGTTGATAGAACACCGTAAAGTCGGCCTTCGGCAGATCGTGCCGATGACTGCGCAGGCGCTCGTCCACAGCGGATAAATCAAACAGCATCTCGAATGGCTCGGGCAACCGACGCAGCGTAGCCAGAACCTCGACCAGTGCGCTGCGTTTCACCCACAACACCGGCATGCCCGTTAAGGTGGCCTGTTCACAAAGCACCTGATCGCCGAATTTCTCTCGCAGCAACGCCACAAGGGAACTTGCACGGTGATCGGTAGCGGCTGTCTTGAAGGTGTCGGTTTTAGCAGTGCTCATCTTGGCAAAGTCCCTCTCACTCTGGAATGCGGTAAGAATGCCAGTCTGGAACCCACCCATAATCTTGCGACGCTGATGGCAGGCAGGTGGGTTAAACGCTGTCTGGTGTGCGCAGTTCCGTCACCTGAATACGCTGATCGCGATGCTTCTCGCGCTGGGACGGCATCTCGGCGCGGTACACGCCCTGATCGCCAATTACCCATGACAGCGGTCGACGTTCTTCTTGAATGGAGTCCTGCAGTAGCTGCAATCCTTGCAAAAAAGCTTCCGGACGCGGCGGACAGCCCGGCACGTAAACATCCACTGGTAGAAACTTGTCAACGCCCTGCACCACTGAATAAATATCGTACATGCCGCCGGAGTTGGCACAGGAGCCCATGGAAATCACCCACTTGGGCTCAAGCATTTGGTCATAGAGCTGCTGGATAATCGGCGCCATCTTGACGAAGCAGGTACCGGCAATCACCATAAAGTCTGCTTGGCGCGGGGAGGCACGAATCACCTCCGCACCGAAACGAGCGATATCGTGGGGCGAAGTGAACGCTGTGGTCATCTCGACATAGCAGCAAGACAGTCCAAAGTTGTACGGCCATAAAGAGTTTTTACGCCCCCAGTTGACCGTCGAGTTGAGCGCGTCTTTAAGCTTGCCGGTAAACACACTGCGGTGCACCTGCTGCTGCATAGGGTCTTCGACGCGTTGACGCTTACCTAAAGGATAGTGTGCATTTTCCGCTGCAAGTGCATCTTCAACCCGCGTTAGGGTGTACGCCATGATGTTTGCCTCTCAGATGAAAGCCAATAACTGATTACATTCCTCGATGCGGCCGATCACTGCCTTGGGGAGCCCAGTCCAATGCACCGGCACGGCGGTCATAAACCAGACCGGCGAGAAGTATCAGAATAAACACCGCCGCACCCCAAAAACCGCTCCAGCCTACCTCTCGCACCGACACAGACCAAGCAAACAGGAACACGGCTTCGATATCAAAGATCACAAAGAGCATTGCAACCAGATAGAACTGAATGGAAAAACGCTGACGTGCACTACCCGTGCCGATAATGCCGCTTTCGAAGGGCAAGTCCTTGCTGCGTCCGTGGCTGCGCCCGCCAAGCAGCGCGGACACGCCGATCATAAAAGCGCACAGGCCGATGACAGCTAAGACGAAAAGCCCGATGGCCCAATACTCCGCAATCAACGCAGTCGCATTCTGTTGCATAGTTGTCCTGATCACGATTTCTGGGTGTACCTGCTAAAGTGGTTCACCCATAGCGGCGACCCAATCGCGATGTACTTATTTAACTCTCTTCTGAATTCAAAATCTAGACGGCGTTTAAGATCTTGTCAAAATTTCTGAACAACATGTAATAGATCATAGGAGTTTGAGCCAGCCCGTGTGATAACGGACAATTTCATGGCCTAAGGAGTGATGCCGTAGGAAAACAGACGGTCGGTTTCTCGCTTGACCACGGCGTAGCATTCGCAGCAAAGCACTTCGAGTGCCGGCCTGTCGATGACGGTTATTTGACCGCGATGGTATTTTATAACGTCCAGCTTCTGCAGTTTACCAGCGGCTTCAGTGACACCCTCGCGGCGAACACCCAGCATGTTGGCGATGAGTTCCTGGGTCATGTTCAGGCGATTATCCCCGAGGCGGTCCAGAGACAGTAACAGCCAGCGACATAATTGCTGATCAATGGAATGGTGACGATTGCACACGGCCGTTTGAGACATCTGAATGATCAGTGCGTGGGTGAAGCGCAGCATCAACGCCCGTATCTCGGCATTGGAATTGAACTCCTCCTTTAAGTCCACCGAGGACATCCGGTATGCGAAGCCTTTACTCTGCACAACCAACCGGGTGGGGGTGCTTTCGACACCCATGAACACTGCAACGCCAACCATGCCTTCGCTCCCTACAACCGAGATTTCGGCGGAAGCACCATCACGCATCACGTAAAGCAGCGAAATAATGCAATTGGTGGGGAAATAAACAAACTCAAGGGACTGGTCAGATTCGTAAACCACATCACCCAGTTCGAGTTCAACTAACTTAAGACGGGAAAAAAACCGCTTTCTGACACCCGCCGGCAAAGCGGCCAGCAGACGATTCTGCTCGGGAACAGCGCTAGAACTCATACCGACCTCAGTAGCAGAGCTACAATTAATTGGACCATTCCATGCCAGAAAAAATGGCGATCGCCAAATAGTTATACACGTCAATAACAACACGAAGCAAACACAACTCAGTGGATCCGCATGCTGATGCAACCACGAGGTTTACGCCTCTCGAGAACACAAATTTCTGCCAGGCAACGTGCTGAACTCGTTGCCGTTATAAACATTTACAAAGCCCTTGGCGGTGGCTGGCGCGTCGCCGGGCACCAACCGGCCGAAGCGGAATAACCTCAATATGATTATTTTCAGACCTTTATTGAAAATAATGGCCAAATCGAACATTAAAAGGATTAGATTAGCGGCGCAATCCAAAAATCATCGATATCAAGGACTAACGTGTCAGCACCCTTTACCGGTCAGCCGCTGTTCGATACCGCTCATTACCTTGAAGATCTGTCAGACTTTCATTGCCACCCATCCATACCGACATTTCTGGCGTCCTTACCTCAGCCCTTAGCCACACTGCGCGACGATTATGAAATTAGTCGCCAATTTTTGATGAAATACGCCGATGTACCTGGAACCTTTTCACGCTTTCGCGGTGAGGTTCAGCGTTTTCTGAATTATCTTTGGGTAACCACCAAACGCACGCTGGCGCAAACCGACGCCGATGTTGTGACTGCGTATTTCAAGACCCTGAAGAATCCACCGCATAGCTGGATTGCTCGCGGCGTGTTTTCGGCTTTCACCCATGCCAACGGTTTACGCCTACCAAACCGGCAATGGCGTCCGTTCGCGTTGCGCTCCAGTGATGAAAACGCCGTTTACAATGCCAGCCAAGCCAGCCTGAACGCTAGCCGAACTGCTTTACAAACCTTCTTTAAATATCTGGTTTATCAGCAATATCTGCTAACAGACCCGCTTAACGATCTACGCCGCCGTGATCGTCGCGCCAAACCGCAACTCGCCAAAGATCTCGAAGTTGCTGTGCGCCGGCTAACCGATTGGCAGTGGTCCTGGTTGCTAGAGACCTTGGTTACCGAAGCCGATCAAAACCCCAAATGTGAGCGACATTTGTTTGTGATCGTAACCATGAAATCGTTGTTTCTTCGAGTTGGCGAGTTGGCGCCGCGCCCGCTAGAGGATGGCGCAGAACGGATTCCGGTTTTTGGTGATTTCCGCCGGAAAGTGATTCAAGGCGAGCAATATTGGTCGTATTTTGTGTTTGGTAAAGGTGATAAAGCCCGTTCAGTCACCCTGCCCGATGCCTACCTGCCCTTCTTAAAACGTTGGCGCGCCTACTTGGGTCTGCCATCGCCTATGCCAGACCCGGGCGATCACCACCCTGTCCTACCCTCAACCCATGGCACAGCACTGGGCAAACGTCAGGTTCAACGCATTTACGAGCAGGCCGTTATGTTCGCTGTTGCGCGCATGGAGGACGCCGGTTTTTTTGACGAAGCCAGACAGCTTGAAGCTATAAGGTCAGAAACTCACTACCTGCGCCACACCGGCGCCAGCCAGGCCATCGAATCCGGTGCGGATATTCGCCACATCAGCGAAGAACTCGGCCATGCCAGCGCGGCTTTTACCGAGTCGGTTTACGTTAACTCGGATCAGGCCCGAAAGCGGTTTGAAGGCCGCGAGCGGAAAGTATGAGAAAAGTTGAGGGTTCGTAGTCCCCTATTTCTTTCCAAGGCATGATTGGAACCCGTCCGCGATCTCGATCAGTAAGTCCGGGTACAGGTCGGCACCGGTAGCCAGGCCTGATCCTAATGGGTCAATAACTCCAGACGTATTAACACCCGTTCCGCCAAAAACAGCCTTAACGATACCTGGATTGTATTGCGGCTCAGTGAACACGCAGTTGACGTTTAAATCCGTCACAATTTTTCTGATTTCTGCAATGCGGGCCGGGCTTGGTTTTGATGCATCCCCGATCGAGATCGCCCCTGCTGCCGGAATCTCAAAGCGTTTTTCAAAGTATTGGTAGGCGTCATGAAAAACAATGAATTGTCTATCCTTGAGCTGCGCTATGGTGATTTCAATACGACTGACTGCGGCATCAATGTCAGCTTTTCCCGTCGCTGCATTTTCAAGATACTGAGTGGCATTGTCAGGATCCTTTTCTGCCAGAGCCGCGGCTATCACATCAAGCCAGACCTTTCCGTTGGCGGGGTCTAACCACGCATGCGGGTCAGTACCGCTGTGCTCATGATGATGGCCTTCACTATGTTCATCTTCTTTCTCTTCACCATGATGGAGGTCATCATGAGCGTCGTGCTCACCCTCCTTTTCTCCGTCATGATGGCTATCCTCATGAGCGCCGAACGTGGCTCCTTCTCTGAAGGTATAGGTCGTTGTGCCCATCGCCTCCAGCAACTCGACTTTTTTTGAATCGGGAGACAGGTTATCCAGAGACCTTTCCAGCCAGGGTGCCAGGCCCTCACCTACCCAGAACACGAGGTCCGCGTCCTGTAAGGCTTGAGCTTCCGACGGGCTGAGCGAATAGTTATGCGGCGAAGCGCCAGACTGAACAAGCAGATCCGGCGTGCCTACTCCCGCCATTACCTGCGACACGAGGGAGTGAATGGGTGTGATGTCGGTCGCTACATTGGGGACAGCGTTTGCACTAAACGGCAAGGTCGCTAAAAACGCAGTAGTCATTAATTTTTGGCGCTTTCTCATTCTCTTTCAGCCTTTTTCCTGGTGGAAGCTTTATCGCTTTAATGTTATGTTATAACATATATAAAACGCGAAAAGAGAGACTTATATTGTGAAAGCTGAAAAAAGCTGCAGACCTGTGCGGATGTGTGAGACCTGTTTTCGATGGAAAAACAAATGAGAGTCCTTGCCACCAAAAACCTGTCCGTTAATTTTGGCGGGAACAGTGTGCTGCAAGACATTAATATCCATATAGAGCGGGGCGAAATTGTGACGATTGTTGGCCCGAACGGGTCAGGAAAATCGACGCTTCTGCGCGCAATTATCGGCGCCCAGGTACCCACGTCCGGTCAGGTTGAAATTATCAGTAAACAGATCATCGGCTACGTTCCACAGCGCCTTAATATTGATGAAACCCTCCCAATGACGGTTTATCGGTTTCTATCGCTTCCTAAACGCCAGCAAAAGGACGACATGGAGACTGCTCTCCAGCAAGCGGGGTTGTCAGGCCTTGGCAAACATCAGTTAAGTACCTTGTCCGGAGGACAGTTCCAGCGCGTTTTGCTGGCTCGGGCCCTTATAGAGATACCCGATCTGCTTTTGTTGGATGAGGCCACCCAAGGGCTGGATCATTCTGGCTCAGCAGACTTTTACCGACAGATTGAGCGGGTGCGGCAGGAACTGGGTTGCGCCATCCTGATGGTCAGCCATGAACTGCACACTGTGATGCGAACATCGGATCGGGTTATCTGCCTGAACGGCCGTATTTGTTGCGAAGGCGCGCCGGAGGTTGTCAGGGTCGCCCCCGAATATCGATTATTATTTGGCCTCGATAATGCGGAAATGTTCGCTAGCTATGATAACCAGAACCACCACCATGACCATGCGGCTCCCCAGCACGAGGAAGCTGTTTAATGTTCGATGACTTTATGTTCCGTGCTTCTCTTGCCGGCCTCGGTGTCGCAATCGCCGCGGCGCCGCTTGGCTGCTTTATTGTTTGGCGACGTATGGCTTTTTTCGGCGATGCAACCGCACATGCCGCCATTCTGGGGGTAGCGTTGTCACTCACGTTATCCATGCCAATATTCGCAGGGGTTTTGGTGGTGTCTCTGTTAATGGCTCTGGCCGTTGCAACTCTGAGTGAGCGCGGTTACGCCATGGATACACTACTTGGTGTGTTATCGCACTCTTCGTTAGCTTTTGGCCTGGTGGCAGTGTCCTTTCTGTCGGGTATTCGCATCGACCTGATGGCCTATCTGTTTGGTGACATTCTTTCTGTGGGCACACTTGACCTTGGTGTAATTTGGGGTGGCGCAGCCCTTGTTCTCGCACTGGTTGGTTGGCGCTGGTCGGCTCTGCTTATATCAACCGTTAACCCTGAACTCGCTTGCGCAAGTGGCATTTCGCCCAAGCGAGAGAAAATGATTCTTACCTTATCGTTGGCGGTTGTTGTGGCTGTCGCCATTAAAGTTGTGGGTGTATTGCTGATTGCCGCCATGCTGATCATACCGGCAGCGACGGCTCGCCCCTTCAGCAGAACGCCAGAAACCATGGCCATTATTGCAGCGATTATCGGGTGCGGTGCCTCACTGGCCGGATTGCAGGTGTCTTACGTTATGGACACCCCGACAGGCCCAACAATCGTCTGTATTGTCGCTGTGCTTTTCGGTGTATCCAGCGCTTTCCGGTACTTCATCCGGCCACAAAAAACTCATGCCTGACCGGCGATTCTGTGCAGCTCGGGGAGACAGCTCGCAATTATGTTATTTCGACACTTTTTTACACTTACCCATAAGACCCTATTGTCATTGGCGATCGTTTTCGTTGTCGTCGCTATTGATGATGGGCATCCAGACATCAACTGACGCGGACCTTGCAGGCCAGAAGGCCCGCTTCGAAACCTTCAAAAACCGTCTCGTCATTGTCGATGCCTTCGATGCAACTCTCTTGGGCTTCGTCCAACTCCACCTCAGTTAACGCCTGATCACTGAAGTTGTAGCCAAAAACACCGTCTGGCGTGATCAATATGGCTTTAACCCTTTGAAGGGTGAGACCGGAAAAGAACTCAAACAACCGGCCCCTATCAAACAGAATACTGGCGTGAAAACGCCAGCCAACCGACGTAAAACCGTCAGCCTGTTTTTTGATTTTAATGTAATCACCCTCAGGCAATGGCCTGTGATCTGAACGCTCTGTGGATTCGGATTGCCCAACGACGTTTTTTGATAATGCGGGCATCGTAAAGCGCCTCGACGATTCAGGCTCGGACGTTGCGTGGGCAGAAGGGGCCAAAAGAGCCGTGAACGGGATCTCCCCGAAACTCACTCGATATAACGGCTTTTCGTGACTGGCTTTTTCCAAAAGGTAAGCGTCCAGGGAAGAAAAGTCTTCATCCGTACACTGATCGGATTTATTCGCCACAAGTACATCGGCTACTGCAATTTGCTGTATGAATGTGGCGTTCCGGGTATAACGCGAATCTCGTATGCGCCGAGGATCAATCAAGGTCAGCGTCGCCCTCAAATCAATAACGGTTGCGTAATGCGGCTGGCGCAAAGACTCAATAACTTCTTGAGGGTGCCCCAACCCCGTTGGTTCGATGAGCAACCGGTCTGGTTTTGCCGCCATCAATAATCTGTTCAACGCCATTTGCATGGGCAAACCTGAAACGCAACACATGCAGCCGCCGGGTACCTCGCGGATAAAAACGCCGGTTTGAGCCCCCGGGCCTCCAGCCATCAAACCGCCGTCGATACCTATTTCGCCAAACTCATTGACCAATACCGCCCAACGCTCATTGGCGGGTTTATTGGCCAACAGGTGCAAAATGGCAGTGGTTTTGCCCACCCCCAGGAATCCGGTGATGATATTGGTTGGTACTGCTTTAGTGATTTTCATGCTGGAACTCTTTGATTTGACACTTTTCACTCAAGTTATCGGGAATCGAGTTGGCAAATACTAAGCGGCTGTCGGCAGAATACCGGCCAGCAGATCGTCAGTTGTCACCTAAATGCCTGATGCGCCGTAACTGCGCCAGCCGCGCCAACCAGTTACCCTTTTGGGAATTCGTGCAGGCTTCCTCGCTGTCGAACTGCAGGCAATTGGAAATGATGCCTGGGTCCAGGCCGGTTTGTTCAAGCGCGGCCAGGGTCCGCACACGCGCATACTGTTTAAATCCATCCACAAGCGCTTGCTCAAGGTTGGCCCGGGTATCAAAAATCCAGGTCACTCGAAGGCCCGCCGGAAACTGATTTGCCCCGTTATCGTGGGTAAGCCAGCAAAAACCGGGTATTTCCGTTTTTGCAGCCTCGCAGGCTTCGGTGAGCGCCACAACAAGCTGTCGTTCCATGTGTTTAAGTTCACGTTTATTAGGCTTCATAGTGTTATACAGTAACATGACGAACAGATCAGATTCGCATTAATCACAAAACAAGGAGCCTCTGTGTCCACCAGCGTCGAAATGAGCGGCATTTACCTTACATATCCAACAGAATCAGGTGCTGTCGCAGTGCTCAATAACGCATCACTCAAGGTTCCACCCGGCGAGACACTGGCGATTACTGGCCCATCCGGAAGCGGGAAGACCTCCCTGCTTTTGCTGCTTTCTGGTCTTGAGCGCCCGGACAAGGGCGAGATCCTGATTGGCAGTCAGCGCCTTGGTGACATGGATTCAGATGCATTGGCCGACTGGCGCAGTAAACACCTCGGCATTATTTTTCAGTCGTTTCATTTGCTGCCCGGCCTCAGCGCGTTGGGTAACGTCAGCCTGCCACTTGAAATTGCCGGGCAAGCCCACGCCCGTGAGCAAGCTATTGCCATGTTAGAGGCCGTTGGGCTGAACCATCGATTGCAGCACTATCCGTCGCAACTGTCTGGTGGCGAGCAGCAGCGTGTCGCGATTGCCAGGGCTTTGGTACATCAGCCGAGTTTGCTGCTGGGTGACGAGCCTACCGGCAATCTGGACCAGGAAACCGGCGAGAAAGTGCTTTCGCTGCTGTTCGACCTGCATAAGAAAAGCAAGTCTACGCTGGTGCTGGTGACCCACGACGAGCGTGTCGCGGAACGCTGTCAGCACAGGGTTCGGATGGACGGCGGGCACCTCTATGAAATCTGAAACATCCGCAAGACCGTTCTGGATGCTGAAATTCGCGATCTCGGATCTGCGCTCGCGCATCTCCGCGCTCAAGGTTTTTCTGGCTTGCCTCATACTGGGCGTTACCCTGGTGGCTGCCACGGCCAGTCTCTACCGGGTTATCGAGCAGAGTCTGCTAGCGGATACCCGCATGCTTCTAGGCGGCGACGTCGAGCTGGAAGCCAGTGAGCCTCTGCCGGATGAAGTGCTTGCATGGGTTCGTGCGACCGGCAGCCTCTCGCTGGTTCGAGAGCTAGACACTATGGTTAGTGGTGCAACGGTCAGTGGTTCAAGTGAAGACGGAGGCGCAAGCTTCGTCAGAGCCGAGATACTGATTCCTGATGCCGCCTACCCGCTTTACGGCGAGCTACAACTGACGCCCGACCAACCACTGTCGGAACTCACGGCACCCAAGGATGATCTTTGGGGGGCCATCATCGACCCTTTGCTGGCTGAGCGTCTGGGCCAGTCCATTGGCGACCAGATACAGATTGGCGCAGCAACTTTTCGCATCAGCGGCCTGATTGAGGCGCAACCGGATCGTAGCCTGAATGCCAACTGGCGCGGTTTACCGATCATGATTTCCGAAGCGGCGGTAGAGGCAACCGGGCTGATCCGGCCCGGCAGCCGCGTTGACTACGAGTACCGGGTGCAGACTGACCGCAACCTGAACGTCTGGCTGGATGAATTCGAGCAGGCGTTTCCCGATACTCGCTGGGATACCACAACCTTTGCCGAGCGCAGCGAACGCTTGTCCGAACGGCTTGACCAGATTGCAACGGCGCTCATTCTGATCGCTTTTACCACGCTGTTCATTGGCGGCCTGGGTGTCGCCAACAGCATACATGCCTACCTGGACGAAAAGCTTGGCACCATCGCCACACTGCAAACTCTGGGTTTGCGGCGCAGGCCTTTAGTGGGCATTTATCTACTGCAGATTGGCCTGCTGGGCAGCCTGGCAGGCATCATCGGCGGCGCCATCGGCTTGGCGCTGTCTGCTGCAGCTATTGGCCTGGCCGGCGATGCCTTTGCGCTGCCCGGATCTGGCGACGCTGGTGTGGCGGGCCAGTGGATAGCTCTTTGGGTGGTGCCGTTGCTGCTGAGCTGGCTGTTTGCTGTGCTGACGGCTTACGTGTTCGCACTGCCGGCGCTGGCCAGAGCACTTGCTGCGTCGCCGGCCGGGCTGTTCCGAGGCCGGGTTCAGGCGGCCAGTCATGAGCCTCGTAGCTGGCGGATAGCGAGTTATCTTCTGCTAGTGGTCTACATTGCCGCCACTCTGCTCTGGTTGCCCTCTCCACAACTCGGGTTCCTGTTCCTGCTGGCTGTTGTGGTGCTCTGGGGCTTGCTGGAAGGTCTGGTCAAGGGACTGCAACGCGCTGCCAGAGCTCTGGAAGACAGCGGCTTTGCTGGTCGAAATTTTGCCCGCCGACTGGCGCTGGCCAATTTGCACAGGCCAGATTCACCATTGCGGGCAACCCTGCTCTCGCTGGGCACCGCGCTGACGCTTGTGGTGGCTTGCACTCTGCTTGTAGGCACCCTCCTTCGAGCGCTGGAATCCACGATACCGGCGGAAGCACCTGCCCTGATTCTGTATGAAGTTTTTTCTGATCAGATTGACCCGCTCAAGTCTGGCCTCGAATCCCTTGATCCGGCCAGCCAGATTGAACTGTTGCCATTGGTTCGTGGCCGCCTGGCAGCGATCAACAATGAGCCAATCGCCGATGTTCTGGCCGACAACTCGCAAGCCAGACGCGAGGCCATGGGTGATGAGTACAAGCTCAGTTATCTGTCTGGAAACCCGGAGGATCTAGAACTCGTCAGTGGCAGCTGGTGGTCGTCACCGGCACCAGAGGGTAAGCCCGCCTTCATGGCGATGGAAGATCGGGAAGCCAACCAGCTTGGGCTGACGGTAGGCGACAGGGTGGAATTTCAGGCTGAGGGCCAGACAATTGCCGCCGAAATCAGAGCCCTATACCAGCAAAAAGGCCTTCAAACCCGATTCTGGTTCGAAGGCGTTCTGCAAGATGGCGCGCTGGACGAATTGATTGGCAGGTACGTAGGCGTGGTCTATCAAACCGACCGAGCTGCAAAAACGTCACAGCAGTGGCTCGCCAGAAACATTCCGAATGTGATTACCCTGCGCACAGCCGACTGGCTCGAAACAGCTGGTGATCTGCTGAACAAGGCGGCGGCCGGCCTTGCCACCGTTGCCATGGTCAGCCTGACGGCGAGTCTTCTTGTGCTGTCCAGTGTGGTCGGTGTCAGTCGCAGACGACAGCTCTACGAGGCCAACCTGCTTCACTGCCTTGGCGCCAGGCACCAGGCTATTCGGCAGTCCATGTTACTGGAAACCGGGTTACTTACCTTGCTTTCTACCGTGTTCGCAACTGCACTCGGAGCGCTGATCGCCCTACCACTGGCAAGCATGCTGCTAAAACTGCCAGCAGGCGATCTGTGGTGGCTTGGCGCGCTGGTGGCGGGTGCCGTCAGTTCGCTTGCCCTGCTGGCAGGCCTGCTGCCAACACTGCGGGCGCTGCGGTTGAACCCGGCCCTGCTGCTGCGGGAAGGTTGAGTAGCTATTAACAAAATGTATAGGCTTGTGTCTCTGCGTTGACTAGACTGAAATGACCCCATTTCACCAATCTGCCAGGCACAGGTTCATGACAGCACAGACCGGTTCTAAAGAGCCCGATAAAACCAATGGGAACCCCCTAAACGCTTCCCAAGGAATGACTCAGGCGGTAAACGTGCAAAGCGTGTCACTGGTCATTATAGCGACCATCGCAACGTTGGTTTTTATCGACTGGGCGCAAGCCATTTTATTGCCCTTGGTGGTGGCAGTGCTGATCAGCTATGCGCTCGCCCCGCTGGTAACAGGGCTCGAACGTTTACGACTGCCGCGAACTCTTTCCGCTGGGTTGGTGATCACTATAGTTATAGCCATAGGCGCAGCCGCAAGCGTGCCTTTGAAAAATGAGGCGATGGATCTGCTGGACAAAATTCCGCAAGCGGTTGAGCGCTTTCAGCGTGAAGAGGCCAAAAAGCCGGCAGCAGAAGCCAGCGTTATGGACAAGGCGCAAAAGGCCGCAGCCAAAATTGAAGAGACGACGTCGCCAGACGATCAAACAGACCATTCTGGGCCTCGGGCTACATTGGTGCGCGTTGCAAAGGAACCTTTTGACCTTCGCAATTTCATTATGCAAGGCTCACCCGCGGCATTGGTGCTGTTTTCGCAGGTGCTATCAGTGCTGCTGCTGGTGTTTTTCCTGTTGGCTGTGGGCAAGCTCTACCGTTTAAAAGTTGTGCGAATTGCCGGGCCGTCGTTTGGCCGTATGCGCAAAGCGGCCCATATCATGGCCGACTTCCATTATCAGGTACGGCGCTTCTTGTTTGTGACGCTCATCGGTTCCGTTTTTGTAGGCGTTATAACCTGGCTGGCGTTCATGGCCTTGGGCTTTGAACAAGCCGGCCTATGGGGTGTACTCGCCGGTGTCGCCAGTGCCGTTCCTTATTTAGGGCCTGTGCTAATTTTCTTGAGCACGGGTGTAGCAGCGTTTGTTCAGTTTGGCACTCTCAATATGGCCATTGTGGTGTCTTGCACCTCACTGATCATTACCAGTATTCAGGGCAACATACTGACACCGGTATTAACGGCGCGGATGTCGAGCCTAAACGCTGTTGTTATTTTTATTGGGTTATTGGTCTGGGGTTGGTTGTGGGGGCCGGTCGGTTTAATTGTCGCCACGCCCTTGTTGATGATGACAAAATCCCTGTGTGATTCGGTGGTCAACTTGAAGCCCCTGGGTGAATTGCTGGGGAAGTAAAAGATCACAATGGTCAGCCGGCAATTACGCGACAATCAGGCGAATAATAATGGCGCACACCATAATCAGAGTCAGCCATTTCACCCACTGTGCACCCCGTGGCCCAACATTGACCTTCACCGCAATGATCGCCCCGGCAATATTACCTGCGGCCAGCGTCAAACCCATCGCCCAGCGTACTTGCCCACTGCCGGCGAATATCGCCAGTGCCGGGATGGTATATAGAAGAATGATGAAGACTTTGAGCACGTTTACCTGAAGCAGGTCTATTTTCAGCATACGGTGCAGCGCGACAATAAACAGCGCCCCTACCCCCACCTGAATAAATCCACCGTAAAGACCCACCACAAACATGGCGGCGTAGATCACCGGGCCGAGTCGCTCGGGGGTTAACGGACGAGTGTCCAGCTTTGGAGCGGGCAGCAGCAAAAATGTCGAAGTGGCGATCATGGCGGCAACCAGAATGAATTCAAAAACGGCTGCGGAGACGTCTGTCGCTAGCCAAGCTCCAAGCAATGACCCCAGCACGGCAGGCACAGCCAGCCGCAAACCAATACCCAGCTGACCGTGTCCGTTACGGAAAAAACTGCCAACGGCGGTAATGCTCTGCAACGTTATAGCGACCCGATTGGTGCCATTAGCAACCTGAGGCGGTAGGCCCAGAAACATCAGCAAGGGCAAGGTGAGCATTGAGCCACCGGCGGAGAGCACATTAATAAAGCCGGCGACCCCACCCAGGGCAGCCAGCAAAACCATTTCAGTGAGTGTCATTCGGTGACCATATCAATGTTGAACCAAGGGTTTGCGAGCTGCCGCGGTAGAAGATGTGTGACGGCTCCAAGCTTGAATGCTTAACGCAAGGCTAACGGAGGTTGCACCAGAAAAGCTAATGGTAGATTTTACCAAACGTCCCTGTGTCATAATTCCGTTCCATTCAAGTGTATTGCGGTCGAGTCGAAGATTAAATCTAGACCTAACTAGCCGTCGCTGCCATGCTGCAAGATGACAAACTAACGTTCAACCGACAAATCGCTAATAACGCCGCTGGTACAGACCGGTATAGCATGGCGGATTGACAAAAAATCAATGCTGCAGGAAGTTACGAATGACCTTCGCACGTATTACCGGCACCGGCTCGTACCTGCCGGACCAGATTGTGACCAATAAGGATCTAGAAAAAACCGTGGACACCACGGACCAGTGGATCCGCGAACGAACCGGCATTGAACAGCGCCATATTGCGGTGAAAGGTCAAACCACCGTTGACCTGGCCGAACAGGCTGCCTTAAGAGCCATAGAGGCCGCCGGAATATACGCTGCGGATATTGATCTGATCGTGTTTGCTACTTCTACGCCCAATAAAGTATTCCCAAGCTCCGCCTGTATTCTGCAGGCACGCCTGGGAATTCGAGGCTGTCCCGCTTTTGACATTCAGGCTGTATGCAGCGGTTTTGTGTACGCGCTGGCCACCGCGGATAAATTCATCAAAACGGGAACCAGCAAAAAAGTGCTCGTCATTGGTGCAGAGGTATTCTCTCGTATTATCGACTGGAGCGATCGTGGTACCTGCGTGTTGTTCGGCGATGGCGCCGGTGCGGTTATTCTTGAAGCCAGTGATGAAACTGGGATTTTGTCCACCCATCTTCACGCCGACGGCAGCTATGAAAAACTTCTTCACGTGCCATGTGGCATCGCCGAAAATCCTGAAAAGTTCAAGGCAGGCTTGGGCTATGTGGAAATGAAAGGGAATGAAGTCTTCAGAATGGCGGTAAACACGCTGGGTAGAATTGTTGATGAAACCCTTGCTCACAACAATATGAAAAAATCGGATATTGATTGGCTTGTGCCCCACCAGGCTAATATGCGGATTATCGCAGCGACCGCTAGAAAACTGAACATGCCGATGGATCAGGTTGTGGTAACCGTTAACAAGCATGGCAATACCTCAGCAGCGTCTATTCCTCTGGCCCTTGATGAAGCTGTACGTGATGGCAGGATCAAGCGTAACGAGGTTGTTTTACTGGAAGCGTTTGGCGGCGGTTTTACCTGGGGGTCTGCGTTACTACGTTTTTAAGTGGCAGCATATAAGAAGCTGGTTTAAGCTTAGTCCCGATGTGCATCAAAAAAAATAAAAGGAAGAAATGATGAAAATGTCACCTCGGGATACTCAAGCTATGACAACCCAACCTGCGAGCCTCAGCCGTAGACGGCTACTGGTTGGCAGCGCCGGCGCCATGGTCTCTGTCAGCTTGTTAGGCATGGTGCCATTGGCGCGCGCCGACGAGCCCAAAACCCTGCCTGACTTCGTGAAATGGAAAGATCAATCTGCGTTGATCGTGCACAGCGCGAACACCATGGAAACCCAGCGCGGTGCCATTGGTAGCGGCGTGGTAACGCCAAGCACCCATTTGTTTGTGCGCAACAACCTGCCCGCGCCCGACGGAATCACGGATAACCCGGATGCCTGGGAAGTCACCATCGAGGGTGTGGCCTCGCCCAAAACCTTTACGGTTGCAGATCTGAAAAAAATGAATGTGACGTCGGTTGCGTCTGTATTGCAATGTTCCGGCAATGGCCGAGCTTTCTTTACCCATGGCCCAGGCGGAACCCAGTGGGCAACCGGTGCTGCAGGCTGTGTCGTTTGGACAGGCGTGCCCCTAAGCGATGTGATCAAAGAACTGGGTGGCAACAGCGAAGATGCCCGTTACATAACCGCCACGGGCGGCGAGACTCTGCCTGCAGGTTTGGACCCGAAAACCCTGATGGTTGAAAGGTCAGTGCCCGTCCAGGCTCTGGATCAGGTTCTGCTGGCCTGGGAAATGAACGACCAAGCGCTGCCGTTGAGCCACGGTGGACCATTGCGATTCGTTGTACCGGGCTACTTCGGTGTTAACAACGTTAAATACGTCAAAAACATTTCTTTCACAAAAGACCAGACCGACGCCAAAATCCAGGCCTCGGGCTATCGACTTCGCGACGTTGGCGTAAAAGGCGCCCCGGACCAACCCTCCATGTGGGAAATGCCGGTCAAATCCTGGATAACGGCTCCTTTGGAAGGCGCAAAAACTGGTCGTAATATGATTTATGGCGTGGCCTTAGGCGGCGTGAATGATCTTGAGAAAATAGAAGTCTCTGTCGACGGTGGCAAAAATTGGAAACAGGCGCGTTTCCTGGGGCCGGATTTAGGACCTTTTGCATGGCGTCCGTTTGTACTGGGCACCGATCTGCCGGCCGGTGAGCATCTTATTGTCAGCCGTGCTACCGATGTTGAAGGCAACACTCAACCACCTGAGCGTACGCCGAACGAACGCGGTTATGGCAACGCCAGTTGGCAAGATCACGGCGTCACCGTTAGCGTGTCTTGAGCGTGGAAACTCTTTTATGAAAATAGCGGTTGTTAGTCTTATATTGTGTCTGTGCGCAGGGACCGCTTATGCAGACGAGCTTTACACACAGGGTAAGCAGGTGTTTGATCAGGCTGAGCCTTCCTGCGCCATTTGTCACACACTGGCAGACGCCGGATCGGCTGGTGCTATTGGGCCCAACTTCAATGATCTGAAGCCTTCCGAAGAGCAGGTTTGGAAGGCGCTTAACGGCGGTGTTGGCATTATGCCGGATTTTTCAGATAGCCTGTCGCAAGAGCAGATGAAAGCGGTGGCGCATTACGTCGCCGAAGCCTCCAAGCAGTAACGGCCAACCCCGGAGCCCGCACTTATCACGGGCTCCGGAGTTTTTGCTGTCATGTAATCGACTGAACCTCTTCCTCCCGCTCTTATTCCAAAAATTTATATTTTAGTTATTCTTTATTCTTTCCAGTTTTAACCGCGCTTTGGTAACTTACCCCTCAACACATCATCTGTTTTAGGGGAATGTCATGCAACGTAAACTCAAAGGCCTGGTGACCGGCCTCGCGCTCAGCGCCTCACTTTTTGCCCCCGCGGCTGTATCGGCCGAACGAGAATTGCTGAACTCATCCTATGATGTCGCCCGCGAACTGTTCGCCGCTTACAACGTGCATTTCAATGAATATTGGAAAGAAAAGACCGGCGACAGCGTTGAAGTCAGCCAGTCGCACGCAGGTTCTTCCAAGCAGGCACAAGCGATTATTCAAGGCCTGAAAGCCGACGTGGCTACCTTTAACCAAGTCACCGATATTGACATTCTGCACACCCGCGGCAATTTGATTCCTGAAAACTGGGCCGAGCGGTTACCAAACAACAGCTCCCCGTATTACTCCACCATGGCATTTCTGGTGCGTAAGGGTAATCCAAAAAATATTCAAAACTGGGACGACCTGGTAAAAGAAGACGTAGCTCTGGTTATGCCCAATCCGAAAACCTCCGGCAATGGCCGTTACACCTATCTTGCTGCGCTGGGCTACGCTCAAGAAACCTTTGGTGACGACCAGCAGAAAATTGACGGGTTCCTTCGGGATTTTCTGGGTCAGGTAAAAGTATTTGACAGCGGTGGTCGCGGCGCCACTACAACCTTTATTGAACGCGAAATTGGCGACGTTCTGCTGACGTTCGAATCGGAAGTGCTGAACCTGGTTGACCGTTACGACAATGGCGAATACGAAGTGGTCACGCCCAAGATCAGTTTTTTGGCCGAATTTCCGGTTACCTGGATAGACGAGTACGTTAAGCAGAACGGCACCGAAGACCTCGCCAAAGCCTATCTTGAGCACCTTTACAGTGAAGACGCCCAGCGCCTGCTGGCCGGATTCAACTACCGCGTGCACAACGACACCGTGAAAAAAGAAACGTCTGACCGCTTCCCGGACGTGAAATTACTGTCCATAGACGCCATTGCCGGCAGCTGGGAAAGCGCCACCGAAGAGCACTTTGCCAGTGGCGGAAAACTTGACCAATTGCAGCGTCGTAAGTAATCAATGTCCACCGCTAATCAGGCCAGCGCAGTGAAATCACAGCGCTGGCCGCTGACCAAGAGCCGCAGTAAGCGGGTATTGCCGGGGTTCGGTCTGAGCCTCGGCATATCGCTGTTCTTTATCAGCCTGGTTTTGCTATTGCCGCTGACAGGGCTGGTTATTGAAGTGTCGGCCATGAGCCTTAGTGAATTCTGGTTTGTAATCACTGATCCACGGGTTGTAGCCTCTTATAAAGTGACTGCGCTGGCCGCATTAGCTGCGTCACTGTTTAACGGCGCCTTTGGCTTACTGTTGGCCTGGGTTCTGGTGCGCTATGAATTTCCCGGAAAACGCCTGATTGATGCGGTGGTAGATCTACCCTTTGCATTGCCCACCGCTGTTGCCGGCATTACGTTGGCTACGCTGTTCGCTGCAAACGGTTGGTACGGGCAATTTTTGACCAAACTGGGTATAGACGTCGCCTTCACACCCGTGGGCATTGTGGTGGCCATGGCGTTTACCAGCCTGCCGTTTGTGGTGCGCACTGTGCAGCCGGTTCTGGAAGAGCTGGCACCGGAAGATGAAGAAGCCGCCGTAAGCCTGGGCGCCAGCGACGCCCATGTGTTTCGCCGGGTTATTTTCCCGGCACTATGGCCGGCATTGGTCACCGGTGTGGCTTTGTCGTTTACCCGCAGCCTTGGCGAGTTTGGCGCGGTTATCTTCATTGCCGGCAACATGCCCTACATCAGTGAGGTCACCAGTCTGATGATCTTTATCCGCCTGCAGGAGTACGACTACGCCGCGGCCAGCGCGATTGCCTCGGTTATCCTGCTGGCATCACTGTTGCTGCTGTTTGCCATTACCGTATGGCAAGCGCGCTACCTCAAACGCCTGGAAGGACGCTAGCGCCATGGCACGCACCCGAGCCCGCTCCTTACACTCCTTACAACACCGTCGCGTTGGCGACAGTCCGGCCATAAAGTGGCTGCTGATTAGCATCGCCATCGCAGTCACCGCTGGCCTTTTAATTATGCCGCTGGTGGTTATTTTTACCGAAGCCCTGAGCGCCGGCTGGAGCACGTTCGCTGATAACCTGCTAGACCAGTACACCCTACACGCGATCGGGCTGACCTTGTTTGTGGCCGCTTTGACCGTGCCGCTAAACCTGGTGTTTGGTGTAGCGCTGGCCTGGCTGGTCACCCGGTTTCGTTTTCCCGGCCGTAAACTGCTGATCACCCTGATTGATATCCCGTTTGCGGTGTCGCCGGTGGTGGCTGGTTTGCTGTATCTGCTGCTGTATGGCCGTAACGGCTGGATTGGCAGCTGGCTGGCGGACTATGACATTCAGCTGATGTTCTCCTGGCCCGGCATTGTGATGGTAACCGTGTTTGTTACCTGCCCGTTTGTTGCCCGTGAGCTGATTCCGCTTATGCAACAGCAAGGCAGCGAGGAAGAAGAGGCCGGCGTTGTGCTTGGCGCGTCGGGTTGGAGAATATTTCGTACCATTACACTGCCTAACATCAAATGGGCGCTTATCTACGGCGTTGTGCTGACCAATGCACGTGCCGTAGGCGAATTTGGCGCGGTATCCGTGGTGGCGGGTAATATTCGCGGGCAAACCAACACCCTGCCCCTACACGTGGAATTGTTGTACCAGGATTACAACGTTGTCGGCGCGTTCACCAGCGCATCACTATTGGCCGGCATTGCCGTGTTTACGCTGGCCGCTAAAGGTTTTGTGGAATGGCGGCAGGCTCGCACCCTGATCCGCCTGCAAGCACAGGAGATCGCTTCATGAGTATTACCGTTGATGGCATCAACAAGCGCTTTGGCAAGTTTCAGGCGCTGAATAACGTCTCTCTGGATATTCCCGAGGGCAAACTCACCGCTTTACTGGGTCCTTCCGGCTCGGGCAAAACGACTCTGCTGCGCATTATTGCCGGGCTGGAGTCTGCAGACAGCGGGCAAATCTCGTTTTCAGGCCAGGATGTTACCGGGCTTCACGTACGCGAGCGCAACATCGGTTTTGTGTTTCAGCACTATGCTCTGTTCCGCCACATGACCGTGGCACAGAACATTGCTTTCGGCCTGGATTCTCTGCCACGCAAACAGCGCCCGTCAAAAACGGATATTCAGAAGCGCGTTAGCGAGCTGTTGGAAATGATTCAGTTGCCGCACCTGGCCCAACGCTACCCGGCGCAATTGTCCGGCGGTCAAAAACAGCGGGTGGCACTGGCTCGTTCGATTGCGACCCAACCGAAAATTCTGCTTTTAGATGAACCCTTTGGAGCGCTGGACGCCAAAGTACGTAAAGACTTGCGCCGTTGGCTGCGCAATCTTCACGATGAATTCCACTTCACCAGCATTTTCGTGACCCACGACCAGGAAGAAGCCTTGGAACTGTCTGATCAGGTAGTGGTTATGAGCCAGGGCCGTGTGGAGCAGGTGAATGAACCCATAGAGCTTTACGCTCGGCCAGAGAGCCGCTTTGTATTCGATTTTTTGGGCCAGGTAAATGTTATTTCTGGCCAGGTAAGGCAAGGCAGCCTAAGCCAGGGTAATGCCTGGGTAACCTTACCCGGAGTGCAGCACAAGGGAGACGCCCAGATCTACCTGCGGCCACATGAAGTGCGGCTGGCAACAGCGCCGGTGGCACACGCCAATTTGCCGCTACGCATTGAAGCGGTTAGCCTCATTGGCTCGGAAGTGCGGGTTGAGTTACGCCCTGAAGGCTGGCACAGCGAAGGTTCGAATAACATCTGGGAAGTGGGCATCAGCCATGCTGAATTCAACAGTCAGCGCCCGACTCGCGGCGATCTGCGTTATGCAGTGCCGGAGGTCGGGCATCTGTTTACCGGTAACGACGCTCAGCCCGCAACGGTCAACTGGGCCGAAGCGGAACTGGCACCCCGGGTTCGCTTGATCAGCTGAAGGCTGGTCATGCTCAGCCACTGGTTTTTAACCAGTGTGGCGAGCGCCGGGGTGCGCTCCAAAGCCAAATCAATCCGCTCTTGAGGCGCATCAATCAGAACCGTTAAACGCATGGGCTCGTGCCGCCAGTTCGTGCCGTCGTGAACCGACTGCCACGGCAAGCCAATCCGCAGATCGCTGCCATCGCCTTCAATCACGCCCACGTTGCCGCCGATCACCGAATGCAGCAGCTTATTGCCCGCACCGTAGGTTTCCGGTGCAGTCACCGAGGCGAAATACTGTAAATTAATCCAGCTGGCAACCACCACAGGGCCACCAAATATGGCGGTCAGTACATTGCCATCCTCGTCTGCCTCGGGGTCATAATCGTGCATGAACACCCGGCCACCCAGGTCGCGTCCGCGCGACAATGTGCGATTGCCAATCAGCATTGCGGCGTTGTTGGCCAAACCCCACTCAGGGCGCACCTCGGCCCAGTTCCGGGTACGTCTTTGCAGTTCGGCCAGCAGCGCGTCATCCCCCAAACCGTTTAGCTGAAGCGGTGTCGCCCGCTCCCTCCGCATGCTGGTGCCAGCAATGCTAAGGGCCTTTTCAAAACGCGACAGGACACCCCTATGACTGGCTGGTAAGGCGCTGCGGCGAATAATCTGCACTTGGTCGGTCACCGTGCAGTGCTGGCCCGCAACCACCCAGGTTTCCTGCGGAATAACGATACCTTCTTTTTCCAAACCTGCACGCACCACCGGCTCATTCAGCATATCAGCCACAATCTGCGCATTCAGGCCGCCATTGCGGCCCCCGCAGGCGCCACACGCCAAACCCGCGTGGTGAGCGTTATTGTCTGTGCGCGCGCCGTGGCCCACCAGAACCAGCAACGGGGCAAAATGTTCCGTCAGCGACAGCGACCGCAAAAAATCTGTGCCCAGGCGGATTTTGTTCGCATCAGACAACGGATCTCCGGTTCCGGCATGATGCATGCGCAGCTGTCCAGGCTCGTGATCTTCACCTTTACTGCTATTTCCTTTATTAAGACTGTCACGCACCAGCTTCCAGGCCCAGGCCAAGCCGGTGGTTTCCACCAAGGTAAAAGTTGACAAGCTGCCATACTTGGCGCTGCGAACCGCCTGACGGAACAGTTCTTGCTGATTGGTTTTGCTTCGCTGTGCGTTATCACCCTGGCTGGTACCCGTGGTGTCAGCGGCTATGATTGCCGGCTCCAACAGGCCCGGAAGCTGACGCATGCCGGGCTTGTCGCTGAGTGTCTGATGGGCCAGCGCCAAACCAAAAAAGCCGGCCATACCCTTGGTTTGAATACCGCCGTCCGCTTGTTCCAGGTTGCGCCGGATGACTTCCGAACGCACATCAATACAAAATACCGCTTGAACGTCTGGCCTTACCGCGGCAACCGGGCTTGCATCAAGATTCAGGCTTGATAGCAGCTGCCGCTGCCAGGCCCGCTCAAACGCCTGCTGCCACAACCAGAGTTGGCCGTCAGTGTTTGCGCCGTTATCGAGCCCGTCCTCATCAAACCCACTCTTGGCTGCCAGAAACCACTGGCTTTGCCAAGCTTTCTGGGTAGCGTTATTGGCAAGCGCGAACCCTGCCCATTCCCATGCCAGCAACACAGCCAACAGCTCACGACAGATCTTACTGGTGCCCCCTTGGTTTTCGGCTCGCCAGTCTATTCCGCGGCACCAGGACGCCCAGCCAATCATATCCAGTAACAATCCGTGGCAAAGCGCTTCCAACGCCGCGGGCGGCAGGGCCAGATCGCGGGTCAGTTGTGCCAGGGCCTGTTCGGTCTCTTGCGGCAAGCCTGCAAGCATACGTTGTAAGCCTTTAACGCCAATCTGCTTGTCTACCAGATGACTGGCATTTACATGCTCATGCCAGGCCGTGTAAAGGCTGTGTTCCTTGTCTGCAGCCCAGCGTGCCTGGCGCTGATCAAAGTAACGGGCACAGAAACGACCTGTCTGACGTACAACGGCTTCTTGGGAATTGCCATCGCCGGCCGGCGCAAGGCCTTCATGGCTCAGGAAAATAGAGCAGGCCGCCCGTGGCTGAACAAAATCACCCGCGCGCAAGCGCTTCAGCAGGTCTTCAAGCGATGGCGCAGGTTCAGGGCCAACCGCCTGTAACACATCCTGCACGTCTTCGGGGCGTATGCGCCCGCCGTCCCAGGCCGACAAGTAAAAAGACGCAGGCATTAACATGCTGATACCGCCACGGCGCTGCAGTTGATCGGCCGCCTCTGCCACCGATTGCTCCCGCATTCCCCACCAGGGATTGACGGCAATAAACTGGTCCAGAGGCCATATCGGCGCTATGGCCTCGCAAGCCGCGATTACAGCCGCCTGTAATTCATTTTGTACAAGGTAGCTAGGGCTCATGACCGCTCTCCTGAACTCAACGGGATAACTTTATTTAGGTTGGTCGGTTTGGCGCCGCGAAGGCTCAAGCTGTTGGTTTTTCTTGCCAATGCGGCACTGACGCGGTTCAACGGCAGATCTAGCCCTAAGCCTTCGCAGTAGTAATGATGGAGTGCCTGGCTGATGCGGCTCTGCGGTTTAAGCAAAATCATCAGAGAGCCAGCCGCCAGAGCAGCGACGATGGCCAAGCCCGCCACTTGTGCTGCAAGTGGAAGCACCAAGTTGCTGGTTGAACCCAGAGCCGGCGACAGCAACGCATGCAGTAAGCTATAAAGTGGCAACAACATCAGGGTACAAAGCAGCAGGCTGGCTCGAACCGGAGCCTTCACCCAAGCTGGAATGCCCAGTGCGGCAGCGGTGCACGCCAACACCAGCAGCGTACCCAGAACCAGTTTCCCTTCCACCAGTGCCGGCACCGCCGACAATATAACCGCGGCGACCACGGCGGCAAGCACGCCGTTTATCACCTGAACCCGCTCCACTCCGGCGTACCCTGCCAGCGAATGGCTGGCCACAACCGTGCGGCTACTGGCCAGGAACGAATGCGCCTTGTACAGCGAGTGCGCCAGCAGATGCAGGAAGGCCAAGGTGTAAGCGCCTAAACCAATTTCGAACAACATAAACCCCATCTGTGCTGACGTAGACCACGCCAGTGAGTGCTTTACTGATGACTGCGTCATCATCACCAGCGCAGCAACGACTGCGGTCACACCGCCGACAACAAGAAGAATGCCGTGGCCCGGCGTAAAGCCGTCAAACACTGGGTACAAACGCAGCCACAGAAAACCACCCAGGTTGATAATGCCCGCGTGCAGCAGTGCCGAAACCGGCGTCGGCGCTTCCATAACCCGCAGCAACCACCCATGAACTGGCAGCTGAGCACATTTCAGCAGCGCCGCTATAGCCAGCAGTACAGACGCAGATTGCAAGGCCAACGATTGGCCCGCCCCATCGCCCGCAGCGGCCATCATTTCTGGAAGATAAAAGGTGCCGTAGTGATGGTGCAGCAGCAAAACCGCGCTAAGTACACACACATCTCCTACTCTGCTGATAATGAACTTCTGCAAAGCAGCCGCATTCGCCGCGGCGCGTTGGGGATAAAGGGTAAGCAAGTGGTGAAATGAAAGGCTCACGCCCACCCAGGCACCCACAAGGACCAGCAGGTGGTTAGTCAACACCAGAACCAGAACGCTGGCCAGGGTAATAAGGAACCAGGGGAAAAAGCGCGCACGGCCCGGGTCGCCGCGCAGATAGTCGTCCGCGTAACGAATGATGACCCAGCCAATAAAACCAACCAGCATCGACATCCACAATGCCAGGCCGCTGGGGAACAGGCCAAACTGGGCACCAATTTCCGGCAAGCCGGTTGTGAAGCCCGGGCCATCGGCCAACAACATCAGGCCGACAAACCCCGTGATGGCCATCAAGGCAACGAATAAGCTCTTGGCGGCGGTCCAGCAATGGGCAAGTTTGCGTGGGTTGCTGGTCCAGTTGGCATATGCCGCAAGCAACAGCAACGACAACGGGACTAGCAGCCAACCCAACAGGGCAAGCTCTGCAACGACGGTGGCGATGGGGTTCATTCAGCAACTCCTTGAACAGCAAATTAGGCAACCTCGCTACTATGCCCACCGTGCATACATTTAAAAAATAGTTTATAAAGAACGTAACATTCACTTTTAAAGAACGAATACATGAAACTCAATTACCACCATCTTTTCTACTTCTGGGAAGTAGCCCGCACCGGACATCTGACCCGCGCTGCGGAAGCTTTGCACATATCGCAATCGGCACTGTCGGGACAAATACGAAAACTAGAGGATAGTTTTGGTGAAGCGCTATTTATTCGCGAAGGGCGGCGCCTGAAGCTTTCAGAGGCCGGTCGCGTGGCATTCAGCTACGCAGAAGAAATATTTCGCCAAGGGGCGGAGTTATCTGCTTTGTTTGAAAGCGGGCACCAACCGGCGCGAGAAACATTAAAGGTAGGTGCTGTGGCGACGCTGTCGCGGAACTTTCAGGAAGGGTTTCTTGCGCCGCTACTAGAGCGGGATGATCTGGAGCTCAGCCTACAAAGCGGCGGGCTTGACGATTTACTGCGGCGCCTGTCGGCACATCGGCTGGATCTGGTGCTGTCAAATCAGCCGGTTCAGGGCGACCAACAGAACCCATTTCGCTCTCGCCGCATCGCACGTCAGCCGGTGAGCATTATCGGGCCTCCCGACGCGGCCACCAACGTAGTATTCCCTGACTTTCTCCAGGGTTTGCGGCTCATTGTTCCCGGGGCCGAAAACAATATACGCCACGCTTTTGACCAATTCTGCGACTACCACAAAGTGCGGCCAAGGCTGATAGCAGAGGTGGACGACATGGCCATGATGCGGCTGCTGGCACGGGACACCCGCTACTTTTCGGTACTACCCCCGGTGGTCGTCCGTGACGAATTGAAAGCCGGAAGCCTGGTGGATTACGGTGCCTTACCCGGTGTTTTCGAGGAATTTTACGCCATCAGCATCCGCCGCCGATTCGAGCCTGCCATTCTGGCCCGGCTGCTGGCCCAGCCGGCAGGCGATTTTCTAAATCAGATTTAAGGGGTTCGTCAGCTCCCGCCCATGCCGCCGAACAGGCTGGTCAAAATAGCGAGTCCAATAATCCAACCAATCACCGCCGGCCAGAAGTTAACGGATTGCGGTGGTTGTTCATTCTGCTCTCCTTCCCCGCCCATCATCTCTGGTTCGGGATAATTACGCTCGTCCGGCTGTTGCTTTTTCCCATGGCTGCTCGGCGCTTCTCGCAGGCTCGGCCATTCAAACCAGTCACCCAAAAATGCCGTCACTGATACCGGAAACACGCCGTTTTCGGCCATCGGACGCAACTGTGACTCAAGCCGGCGGGCAATCTCAGCGCGCAAAGCAGGCTGATCAGCCGGTGGCTCACACAGAATGGCCTTCCACACGTCTGCATTTTCCGCCCGGATGCTGTCGTTCAGCAGCGCTTTGATCTGAATAACCACCTCACGCGCCACTTGCGCTGAATGAGCGCCCAGCTCTTGGGGTTGCTCAGGCCCTTGCTCAGGCTGCGCGCCTGGAGTGTTTGGCGACGTTTGTGCCTCGATATCGGAGGCGGCTGGTGCTGCGCCGGTGGCTTCGCGAAAGGCTTGCTCCAGGCTTCGCGCCTCATCGCTGCTGGCAAATTTCAGTTGTTGCTGGTAAGCCTGTTCTACGCGCTGGCGATCGGATGTCGGTTCTATTCCAAGTAGGTCCCAGCAGTTCATTGCTACGGGTCTCCAATTATTAACAAATGTACATTTACGCGAGACAATTAAGCCCCACTGCAATAGCATACGCTTTACGCTATACAAATCGATTACTCAAACTGCACTACACCACCAGTATAGAGTGACAATCATGGCCGTTACGAATTGCTTCTGTTGCCCGAACAGTGATGGGGCGAGCTCGGGTTTTGCAATAACGCCGTTGCAAGTGGCTCCGCGCGCGGCCATTTTACGCTGTGCAACCCAGGCAATCAGCAGCTTTCGGCCATATTTTTCGGCAACCTTGCTGGGAGTCACGGCGGCGATAGCACCCGCCTGGGCCGACGGCAATGACATTCCCGATAAGATTGAGCCTTTGCCCGGCTTTTACAGTTTCAACGATGACATTCCAGAAGTGTTGACCACAACCCGCTTGCGGCAGCCCAAAACTCGGGTGCCGGGCAGTACCACCGTTATTGAAGGTGATCTGGTGCGGCAATTAGGCATCAACAGCCTGGTTGAAATTTTCCGGCTCGTGCCCGGCATGGTCGTCGCAGAGGTCGGTAGCAGTACACCAGTGACCACCTACCATGGCACCGCGCATTACGAGCAACGGCGCATGCAGGTGCTGATTGATGGCCGCACAGCCCATCGCGCCACTCTGTCAGATATGGACTGGCAAACCATGCCGGTGGCGCTGGAGCTGATTGAACGAATTGAAGTAAGCCGCGGGCCCAACTCTGCGGCTTACGGCGTCAACGCGTTTCTGGGCAGCATCAATATTATTACCCGAGACCCGGCCGATACTGCCGGTACGGAACTGCGGGTAATGTCCGGATCTCGCGATTATCGGCGTACATTTGCCAGCGTCGGCGATGCCAACGCCAACATTGACTGGCGCATGGCTTTCGAGAAACGCGAGTTTGGAGGATTCGATTACCAGAGGGAGGATGGTGATTTTATACCGTTCCATGATGGCCAGAATCTGAACTTTCTGACGTTCGACTCGCGCTTGAAGCTGCAACCAGACTTCAATATAGAATTGCGGGCTGGCGTTACAGACGGTGTTAACGAAGAAGATCAATACAAAACGGGCTACTTCCCGGCGCAAGCCAATCCAGATATTGATGTACGCGATTATTATCTGGATAGCCGCTTTAACGTCATCCCATCAGCCGATCATTTTTTCCACGTTCAGGTAAGTTTCGAGAATTTCAAACGGCGCCAGCGGTGGCCAATTAAGGTACCCACAGAGGACGTCTTGCCTTTATTCAATGGAATCTGTTCAAACCCAGCGGGTATTTCCGTTAACTGCTCAAACTTGAACACCGCGCCTGAACCATTATCAGCTAATCTGAACGCCGATTCAGAAGATTCCCGGTTGGAGCTGGAGCTGCAGGACACGTTGATTCTGTCTGACACGACCAAACTGGTCTCTGGGCTGGGTTATCGCCACGACACCTATCGTTCGGAAACCTTTTTCAATGGCCGCGGCACCAGTGAACAGTACCGAGTTTTCGCCAATGTAGAATATAGCCCTACAAATTGGCTGACCTTTAACGGCGGTGGCAACTGGGAACATACAGACACGACCGGCCAGGGTTACTTCTCCCCGCGCTTAGCGGCCAACCTGATTTTCAATAATCAACATGCACTGCGTTTTGTTTACTCTGAGGCCGTGCGCACACCGGACAGTTTTGAGCAAAACCCGGACTACGGTCATACACTTCGAAACGTCAACGCTGCGTACGCTGAGGAACTTGAGGGTTACCGCTTAACGACAAACGACTTACTCGATAAAAATTACGTCAACACCTTGGATGTTCATTTGACTGAGGAAAAAATCCGCTCTCACGAAATCAGTTATTTCGGCCAGTTCCCCGTGTCACCTGTCTTGCTCACACTGGAGGTGCGTGGATTCAGGGACGAGATGCGGGATATGATCGGTGGTGTAATCCAGTTCGAGGAATGGAATATTGATAATAGCGTGGATATTGATCAAAAAGGTTTTGAGGTTGAAGGCTCCGTGGTCTTTCCTTCAACAACTCTGCGTCTAAGCTATGGTTATCTCGATCAGGATTCTCGCTACAGCGGCCCTGATAGTTATGATGGCAAACCGTTATCCGCCGAGGAGAAGGGAAACAAGCTAACATGGCTTGGGCGCCTTTCCGCAAGACATTCTGGAAGCATTGCAGCCATTCAACGACTTCCATGGAATATTACCGCGGCGAGCGCATTTTACTGGGTAGATGAGTTCCGAAACTCCCAATTTGAGCGCTTGGATATTCGCCTGGCCAAGCAGCTTGTTCAGCCACGTTACACTGCGGAATTTGCGTTTGTTATGCAGCACTACCTGAACCGGGAGTTTGATCTTAGCTCTGATAACAATATTGCGGACCACAACCAATTTTTTGTGGAAGCAGGGCTACGTTTTTAATGGATGTGAATAGATAATGGCTCCCATGTATCGATCGCTTAGCAAGGTACGCCTGTTCCGGACGACATATTTTATCGCTCCCGGACGTCTTGCGGTTGCTGCGCTCTTCTGTTTTATCCTGATGCTGGCCGCCGGCGCTGCTCGCTCAGACATTACGATTCCGTTGATCTATGT
This sequence comes from Marinobacter sp. M1C, assembly GCF_023314135.1. Lineage (NCBI taxonomy): Bacteria > Pseudomonadati > Pseudomonadota > Gammaproteobacteria > Pseudomonadales > Marinobacteraceae > Marinobacter > Marinobacter sp. M1C. The sequence goes on along the minus strand of NZ_CP092289.1, from coordinate 2,140,525 downwards.
GGTGGGTTCGGGTAACGATGTCTTGGACAACTATTTGCTGGATCAAGTTCGCCAGTTGGTTGGTCGAGAAGTACGCGTTATGCCGGTTAACGAGTCTGAAGCGGCATTAAACCCGGGCATACCCATAGTGACCATTGGCCGCAGAGCGTTTACAACGGCGTTGGGCAGATATCCGCAGTCGCCGATATTGGCAACACTGATTTCACAGGAATACTATCGGGCTATAACCCATGCGCGTTCGGATAAGAAAACGGAGCGCTCTGTGTCTGCCATTTACTACGACGTGCCTCTGCTCAACCAAGCGCTTACCGGCAAGGCCATACTGCCCCAATCCCGCCGGATTGCCCTATTGGCTACTCCAAAGAGCACTCACCTTTACAGCGAATTGCTGTCGCAGTTGCCAAAGTACAATCTGGAAGCGCAGATGTTTGTTGTAAACAGTAGTAGCGAGCTCATACCGGCTCTGGTGCGCGCGCTCTATTACGGTGATTTCGTGTTGGCAGCTCAAGACCCCAGTATTTACAACCCAAGCACCATCAAACACATTCTGCTGACCGCCTACCGGCGAAACATCATGGTGATTGGTCCTAGCCAAGCCTATGTCAAAGCTGGTTCGCTGGCGTCAAGCTACGCGCCCTACTCTGCGGTGGCGCAAGCCTTGGTTAACGCTCTGGAACAGTGGTTTCACGAGGGTTTCTTGCCGAAACCGGCGTACCCGACCGATTTCAATGTTCAAATAAACGAGCAAGTCGGACGCTCCCTAAACATCCCTCTGCCGTCAGAGGCCAACGTAAAGGAACAGGTAATAGAACAGTTGCGTGAACAGGCAATGCCCGCCACCAAAGACGCGGTCGCGGATGCCGAAAAGAGAGGAATGTTGCCATGACATCTCGGCCGCGGTCCTTTAAGGCGCACAGTCCACCAGCCAGGCTTGCCCGAAAATTGCTTATTCTTGGCGCTTTGCCCGCTGTTCTGATGTTCGCCGCACTGATGTTATTTTTTACCTATGTGCGCTTGCAAGACGCCAACGACCGGGTGGCGGAACACAGCCAGATTGTCGCTGACAGCCTGGCGCCCGCATTGGAATACGCGGTCGTATCCGGCAACACCAGTGTGCTCAACGACATTATTTCCGAATCTTTACGCCGCAGCCATGCTGACTGGATACGCGTGACTAACGTTCGCGGCGATGTGATCGGCTTTGTCAGTAACGCGAACGCCGACGCCAGTGATCGCAAGCGGGCCGATGTGGAAGCGCGAATAGCGACGTTTGCAGCACCCGCTTTGGACAAAAACATTTATACGGCTGAGATTCTTCAAAAACCTTTAAACATGAATGGCTTAGATACCCCTGTGTGGTTCGATCCAGGTTTGAGCTTCGTCGGCGGAGCCTTGCGGGTAGGCAGCGTGCAGGTAGGTGTTGATCCGAACCTTCTGGCCAGCAAGCGCCGCGGCATCCTTTGGACGTCACTGGCTTTGAGTACTGCCCTGCTGCTTCTGACTATGTTTCTTGTTAATTACTTTCTTACCGGTATCCTGCGCCCCATACGTAGCATCGGGCTACGAATTAAAGCCCTCAGCCACCACGATTACAGCGTAACGCCGGTAAATCAATATCGTAATTCTAAGGAACTGATCACCATAGAAATACGCTTAAACGAGCTAGCACAACATCTAGAAGAGCAACGAGAATTGCAGGAGCACACCTTGACTCAAACCCGCTCTGCCCTGGATCAGGCCGAGCGCAACAGCCAAGCCAAATCCGACTTCATGGACATTGCGAGTCATGAGTTACAGACTCCTCTGCGGGCCGTGCTGAGCACTGTCAAACTGATCGAGGGCGAAAGCCTGAGCAATAGCCAGAGCGAATACCTAACGACCGCCAGTCGCGCTGCGCAGGACCTATTACTGGTGATAAACGATATTTTGGAGTATTCACGTCTGGATCGCGGCACTGCGGTGCTGCGGTCTTATCCATTTGATTTGCACCAGTTGATTCACAACTGCGTGGCGTCCCACAGACAAATCGCGGTAGAAGCCGGATTAACCCTGGATCTCAGCTTTCAATCGGGCTTTCCAGACGTAGCGATGGTGTATGGAGATGCGCCAAAATTGCGCCAAATAATAGCAGGCCTTCTGGATAACTCTATTAAAGGCAGTCACGACGGCAGCATACAGATTGAAGCCTGCCTGAAAATCCTGGATTCCGCACAATTGCCGGTTCATCGGAACGATGCCGATCAACTTCCTCCGGCGGCATTACTGAGCATTGCAGTGTCTAATACCGCGGCGCAAAACTTATCGCACAGCCTAGGCGCTAACTTTGACAATTTTGATGACTTCGACAAGATAGGCAAGGGTAACCTGAGCGGAAACACCGGGTTTATGGGCCTGAGCCTGCCGTTGGTACAACGGCTTATTGAACTGATGGGAGGCCAACTAAAAGTAGAAGCCAGCGCCGATGGGCATTCGCTATTACGCTTCGAAATTCCATTTGAACGATAAACTTTTCAATACGAGTTACTTTTCTTAAAATGCAATTTCCGATTTAAGATATTTAATGAAAAGTGGAGCTAAAGAAATACTAAATGTCCTAAAAAACGGACCCAGCTGTCGTTCTTAGCTCATTAAAACTATCCTTTGCATTAAGGTATATAAATAAAACCATTAAATATTAGCGCCCTGTGTGTCAACCTAAGCATGAACCAACTGATTTTGAGTTAACATAGAAATCAGGGTGCCTTAGGAGATCATTATGCCGAAGCCGATGACACAAATTTTGCCAAATCCGAAGCTAGAAAAGCGGGGGTGCCGCGCATTCACTGTAGAGTATAAGCTATCCATCCTGCAGCAGGCAGACGCCTGTCAGCATGGGGGGTGTACTTAACCCCGCTTACCGGCCATAGCCATAGGATCCATGGAGACTTATTCAGAGTCTCCCTAATTATTTTATATTCTCAAAGCTGATACAGTGCGGAAAACAGATATATCCCAATAGGCAGCCCGAAAAAAGTTACGACACAAAGCATTTTTTTTTCGTTCAACGTCCGCCATGAGGCCTCCCCAGAATCTGGGAATTTCCGATACTCCTTTGGACGCTTTTCCCACAAGTATTTAGAGATATCGTGGTTACGGTCACCCAACAGGGCAACACACAGCAATAAGGAGAAAAAAAACTCTAAGGTAAAGACATGAATTCCTGCAAAGGGCAGAGTAAACATATAAACAAGCGATGATGGTAGAACCCAGAACTCAAAGAACCTCCATTTTTTTGAGGGACTACCATTGTTGCGCTCAATAAAACAGGCCCACTTCCCATGTACAAACAATAGCAATGACATCAAACCAGAGAAAACACCAGCCGCTATATTTGAATAATAGCGGGCGAAATTTAAATAATCTCCTTGTATTTTTATACAAATGAGCGCTGATATGACAGCGCCCAATAAAAATCGAAGACTAATCATTGCAACCCGTATAGTAAAGCAAACTATTACTCGAATCCAAGACTCAAGGGTGTCCATAATAGGTATACAATAAAACTTACAAATGGAATCAAGTAAATCAGTTTCCGGATTTCATTAGTAGCTTTCTTGCTTTCTATAGGATATTCTCCAAAAGCTTTACGATAATATTTTTCAGAATAAATCCTCAGATTCGAGTAACTGTCATCAATTTTACTTAAAAGAGCGATGAACATTAAAAAATATGCAATTCCAAAAATCAACGACACGAGATGAAAATTCATGAATATATTAGCTTGTGTCCCTACAACTATTAACATTAGTGGGACGATCAACTTCTCTACCTGAGATACTTTTCTTGAGAGCGAAATTTTCGATTTAAAATATTTAATGAAAATCGGAGTCGACGAAACGCTAAATGTCGTGATAAGAACTGACATAGCTATGGCACTTAATTCATTAAAACCGCTTTTTATATTAAAATATATGCAAAAAAAATAAAAACTATTAAATATAAACGCATACATTTCACTAAACCTTATAAGTTATTATATTAATAATTGCATGAAAACATAATATCATGCGATTTTATAACCAAATATTTAAAATCCTGAGAATACCTATAGCCTTCAAGCTTTAGGCGAATAAAATTTTAAATCTTGGATTGTAATAATATTACTCATCGTCAATCCTGAATATAATTATCTGGAAATAAAAATAAAACATATTATGGACCTCACGCTATTTTTACTTTTATAAAGCCGTAGTAAGTATCCAAGAAAATATCACGCCAAATAGTAGTGTTGCTAATAAGGTTGAGGATTTTCGCAGGTCGCCCAGAAACGACTCTGCATCGTAAAACGCGGCAGCTATCAACCGGATTCAGATATACTCCCCCAGAAAAGGCTCGCTGCTATGATCATTAGTGGAATCGCATAAATTAAAACTCGCATTTTGAAAATTTGCTTTTCACTTTTTAACGGAAACTCACCGAAAACCCGACTGTAGTACTCTTGGGAATAGATACCGATTTTTCGGTAGCTTGCATCAAGAGCGCTTGAGAAAAAAAGAAATAACATGACGTAAACAAAAAATAAAAACGAAGGCAAAAGTCTCGGTTCGAGTAACACTTCTAACTTCGTTGATATTGCAGCTATTGATACTATAAAAATCAATTTCTCGAAACCTACGATTAGCCTGGTTTTTACACTATTTGCCTCAAAGTACCTTAAGAAAAAGGGTAAACCCAGGAACGATACAAATGCATACAAACAAGAAAGCCCAAGAGCACCCGAGCTTTCTTCTCCGTGCATGTAAATGAGAGAGAATGCGAAATATAAGCATCCAAAAGAAATTGACAGCATTTTAATTTCTCACAGAACGGAAGTAAGAATTGCTGAAAACAATATACCGAATACCACCGTCGCAAGCGCCGGGGCGCCTATTCCGGGGATCAAAAGCAATCCTAGCGATCCAACGATTGCCTGCCCAAAGTTTGCTTCATTGAGTTCATCGCTACTATCCGCTTCTCGAATTGAATCAATCCAGAACGAGAAGTTGATTAATTCCCAAGCAAGTAACGCAAGGCCCAAGAAAAAGAACCCACCAGAAAGCAGTGCCAGACCTCCCAATATGCCTAAGACAGTAGTCCCCAGCGCGACGACAAAACCACCGCTGGCCCCACCACTAATTTTATAAGCCCCAACCCCATTCTCAGGATCAATAATCGAATAACCACTCCCCTCCCAGCCATTCACATTGATTGGCTGCGCATGAACAGTCACTTCATAGCCACGCTGCAAGGCGGTCTGGATTTCAGAACGCGCCGCCGAGTCGATGGTGATCAGGTTCAGGCTCGAGGCGTTTTCAGAAGTCAGTGTGTAGATCCTCTGGCCCTGGGCCATAGCCAGCGTTAGCGCTTTGGCCGTTGAGACGCCTTCCGCCGGTTGCTCTTCGGTCGAAAAGATACGTTCCGGGATCAGGTGCTCGTACGCGCTGGAGCGCATGCCGGAACTGCGATTAAACGCCACCCAGTCCTCATAACAATTATCCACCGATTCCGTATTGGCTGACATCCTATCCACGTCCATCACCACACCACTGAACAGAACATTTCGCGGGGAGCCAAAGAAGTAGGATACGTTCATCTGCGTAGAGAAGGTGCCGTAGCTTGGGCTTCGGTTGTACACAATGTTCGATGCCTTGGCGGCAATTTTATCCATGGCGTAGGTCTCTGCCAGGTAGCCCTGGATTCCAGACTGAAGGATGCCACCGACAAGGTCATGCTTGGTCAGACCGGCGAAATCTTCTGCATCCAGCTTGGTTTTCACGTTCTCCAGTTGCCCCTGCAATGCCGTCAGCTGGGCTGGGCTGATGCCCTGCATATCAATTCCCACAGCCTGATATTGGCCGGCAATCAGGTTGTTTTCGCTGTAGTTCCAGCTTCGTTCGGGCGCGTGAAAACCCAGGCGCGCCATTAATGACTGGCCCAGGGTGACCGAGGACGTGGTTGCCACCACGTTGCCGTCGATGGTGATCTCGCCAATCATGTTAACGGTATTGGCCGGTAATTGGGAGGGCAGGTCTTCCAACGATTCGACGGTGTCGGGAAGGTAGCTCTCCAGCGTCTGCTGGTCGGCCTCAGTGGCCGGTCGGAAGCTGATCGCCAGTGACTTGCCAACGAGCTCTGGCGTCAGGCGGTCGATCTCCGCTGCTGTTCCGGCCCATTGCACGGGGGCGCCAAAACTGCCGCCAAAGGTGTTGCCAATCTGCAGACGGAAGCGATAGTACAGTGACTCTGGAAGATTCGGGACAACGGCGCTGGCGCGCACGTGATTAAAGGGCAATGCGACGTCTTCGATGACGTCGGCGTTTTCGGGAACGATCTGCTGGGTGCCCAGCACGTCGCCCAGGGTGGTGTCGTTGCCAGTGCCGTCAATGAACGACTGGACCCGGGCCTGGTAATCTTCCAGTTCATTTTGGACCGCAAGGGCGTCCAGACCCTGAACCCAGCCCTCTGCCTCGTTTACGGTTGCGGAGGCTTGCAGGTTGCTCAGGAACGCTTCTGCATCAAGGGGTACCTCATTCTCAATGTCCAGGCCTTCGGTGAAGGTATGCTCTTTGAAACTGGGATCAAGGCCAACCCATTGGCCGTTGATCCACGCTTCGACCCACACATGTTCCAGCTCCACTTCTTCAATCGATCCGCCGTAGGAAAACTGCTGCTGGGGAATGCCTCCCTGGCTTAGGATGTTGGTGGCGGCGTCAACATTGGAGACACCGCCAACCCAGTTCTGAGCACCCTCGGCAGGGACGGCTACGGTGCCATAGCTGTAACGCGCCGGTATGCCCGCTTCGCGGTATAGCGCAATAAGGGTACTGGCCGTATCAAAGGCATTACCCTGTTCACTCTGAATGGTGTAATCAGCACCCTGCATTACGCCATAGCTGGGCACGAAACGGATGGTGTCGTGTACCCATTTGTACAACGCCAATGGATCCGGGCCCAGATCTGCCACGATATCCCGGACTCGGTCGGTGTTAGCGGTCGCACTGTCCGTTTGCAGATAATCACTTAAATCCCAGGCGGGCTCGCCACTGACGCCAAGCAGGCCTTCAATCGCGGCCTGACTGGTGAACAGGTTTCGCGGTGGCGGCGTCACGAAATCCAGATCACCACTGAAGCTCTGTTGCGGGTTGCGCACCGGGTATTGCAGGTGGCTCTGAAGAGCGTTCGCTATGTTCAGCAACCCGTCTTTATCAGTGGCACCATTTTTCCAGCGAGAGAGCTTATCGAGACCGATTCCTATGCTTTTAGCATGGTCCAGATAATTAGATTCGAACGTCTGGTGGCGGGCAAGAATGTCATCGGGCAATCCTTTAGCAATCAGGGATTGGCGCTCAGCATCGAGCTCTTTTCTGACCCCTGCATCCCGTTCGTGAAATACCTCCGCCAACTCCCCTATCGCGTCCAGGTGGGCAGGAATCAGATCCATCCGCCCTCCAGCGACCGTCTGTTGTAGCGAACTGACCTGCTGTTCCAGGCTCTCTATGGTCTCGCCGAGCGGATTCGTGTAGGCCAACGAATTTCGCGGCGGATTTGACTGCCGATCCGCTTCATTGAATGCCGCGAGGACCGCCGGCGAATAGAAGGTGAATGAGAAGAAGAACAGCACCAGGGCACTGACCGCCCGCTTCAGGCGCTGGGAAAACATGGCTTCGGTTCTGAAATCGGCAAACATTGTCTCTCTCCCTGAGTTCTCTTACCCGCCACACGCTTCAGACTGCGCTGAGCACTGGATACGATTCAGCTTTTTGGGTGCTGCATATACCTGGATGCTCCAGGTCGGTTCTGCGGTCTGGCCAAACCTGTCTTCCAGCCCCAGGCGCACATTCTTTACACAGTCACCCTCTACCGGCGTCCAGCGGATGGTCGGCACGCCATTTTCATCGGCCAGCGTCATTCCCTCCGGGGCAGATAAGAGTTCGACGTCCACCGAGTAGCCTTCAGCGTCGATCGCAACGATGCGATAAACGTACGGTTTGCCGACTTCGGCTGTATCCTTTGGCACATTGCCCAGACTCGGAGGCAGCATATCGCCAGCTACTGTCACCGAATAAGTCCTGCCAACCGGGAAACGGCCGTCGGTGACTGTAACGGCAACCTGGTGTGTGCCAATCTGGTTCTCATTGGGCACCCAGGAGATTTCTCCCATTCCTGAATTGATCGCCATACCCGCAGGGGCAGAGACCAGCTTCCATGTCAGTGCATCACCTTCAGGATCTGTTGCAGTCATGGTAGAGCTGTATTCAACGCCCACTCTCGCGGTGGTGGTCGGCGAACTTTCAAACACCGGCGCACTGTTTTCTGCCTGCACATTCAGAATATAGCTTTGTGTCGCCGATGCACCCTGTGGGTCACGCACCTCAAGGCTGACAGAATACTCGCCCGTCTGACTTCCATCCGGCGTCCATTGCACCAGGCCATTGGCAGACAGGGTCATGCCAGATGGGCCGGACAGCAGAGCGTAGGTCAGCGCTTCGTTCTCAGGATCTGTGGCTACGAGTTGATAGCTGTACGTCTCGCCAACCAGAGCCCCAGAGCCAGGACGGCTGGTAATAGACGGTGGCGCATTGTCGGTGGTCACATCTAGAGTAAAGGCCTGACGCGTTGTTGCTCCCTGCGGATCGGAAACATCAACGGCAACGGGCTGGGCGCCCTCATCGGTCTCAGCGGGCGTCCACTGAAGACTGCCATTGCCAGCATCGATAGTCATACCAACTGGTGCCTGCCCGAGACTATAGGTGAGTGCTCCGGATTCGGGATCCTCAGCCACAACCTGGTAGCGGTATGCCTGTCCGACCCGTGCGCTCGCCGGTGGATTGCTGCTAATCACGGGCGGTTCGTTCGAGGTCACCACAGTGAGGGTAAAGCTCTGGCTGACCGCGTTGCCGCTCTGGTCAGAGACCCGAACCGTTACCGCATTAGCGCCTTCATCACTCTCTGACGGGCTCCAGGTGGCAACGTTAGCCGTGTTCATGGACATTCCATCGGGGCCTGCAACCAACTGGTAAACCAGTTCCGTATCCTGATCGTCCAATGCCATTACCTGATACTGCCACTCGGCACCAGCCAAAACCGAAATGACCGGCGTGGAGGTAATTTCCGGTGGTGCATCGACAGCACTGACACTGATATCAAATGTCTGATTGCTTGATAGCCCATCAGCATCCCTGACCTGCAGTCTGACAGGATAAGTACCCTCTTGCTCACTGCCAGGCGTCCATGCCAGCAGGCCAGATTCAGGATCCATTGACATGCCCGCTGGCCCTGACACGAGCAGGTATTCAAGTACGTCACCGCTGTCCGGGTCGGACGCCTGAACCTGATAGGTGAACAGTTTGCCGGTTTCTGCAGATTCCAGCGCCACTGAAGTGATTCCCGGGGCCTGGTTCACATCCAGAACTTCAATGACAAAGTCTTTCTCTGCATTGAGCCCTCTGCTATCACTCACCCGGATCGTGACCGGGTTGTTACCGATCTGCGTTGTCAGTGGCAACCAACTCAGTTCGCCGGTCTCCCGGTCTAGCTGCATATTGGTCGGGCCAGAAATAAAGCTGAATTGCAAGGTCTCCGTAGTGTTCGGATCTTCCGCAACAATCGTGGCAGTGTAGCTCTGGTCTTCCCTGGCAGCCGGTAAAGCCTGCGTTATGATCTCGGGAGCGATATTTTCTTCCAGCACCCGGATTTCGAAGTTCTGCGAGCTCGAACTGCCGCGATCATCGGAAACCACGACGGATACCGGCTGCACGCCGACCTGGTCTGCAGCTGGCACCCACTGTATTTCCCCGGTCACCGGATCGATGGTCATGCCTTCCGGGAAGTCGCCCAGAGCAAACGTCAGTGTTGCGTCTGAGTTGGCGTCTGAGGCTTGCACCAGATAACGGTATTCCGAAGCTGCTTCGGCCTCAATCACGGGCGTACTATCAATGGAGGGCAGGTAATTGCGCTCTCTAACCTGCAATTGATAAGACTGCTTGTCGGACTCGCCCTCGCTATCGATAACCTTCAGAGAAATTTCGCGAGTACCCTGCTGGCCCTGTTCGGGGGTCCAGGTAAGCAAACCTGCGGAGCTATCAATGGTTACACCGGCAGGGCCGTTAACCAACTCGAAATTCAAAGTATCGCCAAGATCCGGATCCACCGCCTGAACCTGATAGCTATATTTTTCGAGTTCCGTCGCAGCCAGCTCCGGCGAGCTCACAATTGCAGGGGCTTGATTCACGTTCGTTACGCTGATCGTAAATGCCTGCTCATCAAAGGCCCCTTGAGTATCTGCTACACGCACAACCACTGTCTGACTGCCCACATGCACATTCGATGGCGTCCATTCGATCTGACCCGAAACAGCATCGATCACCATTCCAGCCGGAGCCACCTGCAAAGAGAACTCTTTGCGGTCGCGTCGATCAGGATCGGTCGCCTCAACCTGGTAGGTGTAAGCTTGTCCTTCGATTGCGCTAACTACCGGATCAGACTGAATAACAGGGGCGCGGTTCGAGACATTGCGCCTGCGGGCCGACGGGGTAACGCTCACTTCTCTGGACCGACAGGTCGGACGTCCATCCGTGCCAAGTTCACTCACCGTGTAGTAGTAGGTAGTGTCGAGATCCAGCCCCATATCCAGATAGGTGGAGTAACGGTTGTCCGTCACTGCAATCTGCTGATAGGGCCCACCGGCCTGGGTGCTGCGATGCACGGCATAAGACGGCGCGCCGGAATCTGTCCAGGTCAATTGGGCAATCGTCATTTTTCCACGAACAGCAATATCGGTCAGACAGTTACAGGCGGCATCGGACTCGTCTCGGATTCGCACCTGCCTGACAGCTGTGTCAGTCAGGTCGGGCTTTCCACTACTGGGGAAGGCATTGGAAGTATTATCACTGACCTGAAGGCGGATCAGATAGTCTCCCGCGCCCTCGCCAGCAAAGCGGCTGGTCACATCCACCAGATCGCCACTGGCATCGCCGTACGACAGATCGTTATCAAGATCCCAGAGCCAGGAGACCAACTGATCGCCTGGCTGACCAGGCTCACTCAGACCATCATCCGGATTAACGGAACCCGTGCCATCCAGATACCAGGGTTGTGTCTGCGGGCAGAACAGGTAGGGCCCGCCGGCATCCGCTGTGGGACTCAGTGGTGGCGTGTCAACTTTGACAACAACCTGAGCCGTCTGAACAAGCGGCGTACTGCCATCATCCGTTACACGCAGAGTTACCGGATAGTCTCCAAGTTCTGGAAAGCTGGTGGTAATGATCGGCCCCTGGGCATCATAGGTGCCATCATCATCAAGGTCCCACTCCCAGCGAATGATGCTTCGCTCATCTTTTTGGTGGAAAGAACCCGTGCCATCCAGTGATATCTGTTCCCCGGCCACAGCCGGATTTGGAGTAGCCTGCGCAACGGCTACCAGATCACCGGTTGGCCGCTGACTGAGAATTTCTTCAACCTTGATATCAAGAAGTGCTTTGGTAAAAGACTCCGCGTTCGTTCCCCCTGAACGCAGAAACGCAAGGTCCCAGGCTGCCCCACCATTTTCCAATGCAAGGTCGACATAATCATCTACGGTCCGCCCGGAGCCTGAGGTTGCATAAGCGCCATCGCATCGGGTAAAACCGCCGTTTCCGTCCACGACGTAACCTGTCCCCAGGCTGTCTAACCCTAGAGCCCTTCGACCATCACCGCACTTTATTCTCGCGTTCACAACAGCATTCAATAGCGAGCGATTGGCTTCGAGAAGAGACCGGACAGATTGATACGTGATTGAACTTCTCGTATTATCCCGATCCTCATCCGTGGCCAGGATAATATTGACAGCGGCACCGTTTCTTCGGGGGTACTCGTTCAGCGCGTATTCAATGCCGCGCCAGCCATCCTCTGTGCCACCGCTGGTAACCAAACGATTCGATGCAGCCTCAAACCCCGCGACAGACCCAAGCTTCTCGCCGTCTACCTGCAATACTCTGGGTACAACGGAGCGACTACCATATCCTACCAGACCATAGAGATTCGCCTGCGACTCACTGCCTATTCCGTATTGCTGAAGGTTTTCGTCAAGCAAGCGAACCATTTCACCGATCCAGCGCTGCTCTCCGGACATAGAGCCAGACTCATCTATAACCACAATGACATCTGCTGCTAAAGGGGCCTGATTTGCGTTGGCGGTTAGGGGGGCGGAGCCCATGCCAGCGGCGAAGACGCTGGCCATCAGGGCGCGATAGAAACTCCGTTTCATAGGGATCCCTTATTGCTATACAGGTTGTCAGTATCAAGAAGTGAGGGGAGTCGCATCTTGGTGATTCAGGATGCGATAACGCGCCTTCTTACAAGCAGTGAGAAGAGGCCAATCGCCAGGAGAAGTCCTGCAGAGGGCTCTGAAACCGCTACTGGTTTTCCAACAATGTCCAGCTCGCCCCAGAAATAAAGCGACTGTTCTTGATTGAAGGAGAGGCCCATTTCAGGGTCGGTTTGGGAGAGATAAAAAGCATCGACCGGCGCTGTCAGGGCCGTAAAGAGTGACAGATAAGCGGTTTCACCGGCGGCAAGATTGAAGTCCCATCCAAGGGCAAAAGATACATCTTCTTCAGAGCCCTGCGGAACTGCATTGTCATTGCCCAATGAGTTGAATACCAGGTTGTCGTAGATGTCTCCGAAAATAAAGCCGGGCTCGTCGATCTCCCAACTCTGGCCAGGTGCGGGAGCGCCAACGGCTTGCCCATATTCATTGAAATAGGTGTTGGCGGAACGGCCAAATTCAAAGTCAAAGAATGCGCCAACAGAGTGGCTGCCGTTTGAGGCAAACTCGAGATCAACCTGCCCCAGACCCGACGCGTCCAATTGCGCACTTCCCGGCATGGTATCCCCGGCAAAGTATTCGTATAGGTCATCGTCAATATTGAAAGCCCAATCGTTGAGGACTATGGGGCTTGCTACTGCACTGGCTGAAAAATAGATGAAAAAAAATGAAAGCAGGATTGCTTTTGAGAAGAGAGAGAACATCCTTTACCTCTATATCGTGTAACGTCCTTTTAGATAGGGTCACATGAAAAAATGTTAATCGTCAAGTCACAAATTTATTTCTAGGGTTTTGATTACACAAATTTTTGTTAATTTTCGACACGACGCTCAAAAATTTCCATTGTTCAGAATTTGCTGGTAGTGAGTAAGCGCCCTTAAATCGACCCACTTGCCCGAGTAGTTACTGATAAGGCCACGAGGGTTATAGCTGTATTGCAGGTTATTTTGATAAGGCCCGGCATGACTGATGCTTGTGGGTTGGCCCGAAACGTTGTAACCGTAAGCGACGTTCTCACCGTTAGGCATCGACATAGACGTGCGTCGTGCCAGGGCATCGTAACCAAAATCATACTGCCCTTCCGGCGCCGTCATGGATGTTAACAGGCCGCGGGAGTCGCGCTCATAGCTGCGAGTTTGACCCAGTGCCGAAACGGACATCAACTCATTTTCAGCGTTGTAGGCATAGGCAACGGTCTCGCCGTTCACGTTTTCCGTGACTAACCGCCCGGCGGCATCGTATGTACGTGTGACCACCCCCACCTCATTCGAGGCTTTGGTGAGCAAACCACGTGCGTTGTACTCGTAGGTGTTTGTCTGGCTGCCCCTGGACACCGAGACGAGCTGTTTGGTGGTGTCGTAGGTGAACTCAACGACCGTTCCGTCCGGTTCGGTGACGCTTTCAAGGAGGTTGTCAGTGCGGTAGTCGTAGGTGCGCTGCCGGCCGTCGGTGAGTGTCTCGGCGGCCAGGCGGCCATACTGGTCATAGCTGTAGCGGGTTAGCTGTCCCTTGCCGTCAGTCAACGACAAGACATCACCCGCCGCATTTCTCTGGTAGGTCAAAGTTATTCCGGATGGCTCGATATTTTTAAGCGCTCTTCCGAGCGCATCCCGCTCAATGGCGTAAACGGCCCCGGTGTTGTCACTCAGGCTGACAATGTGACCTGCGGCGTTATAACCAATCCGGCCGGTTTTGCCGTCAGGCTGAGTCACCGAGACGGGTAATCCCGACGCATCCGTCTCGAACGTCATCTGCTGGCCCAACGCATTTTGGGAGGACTGGATAAAACCTTGCTCACTCCACTCAAATTGCGTGGTCGCATTGGAGGGATCAGTAATAGCCGCGAGATTGCCGTTCTCGTCGTAACGGGCGGTGGTAGTACGCCCTGTTGGCGAGGTGGTCGTCGTCGGGTAAAGCAGTTCCGAGTTGTAGGTCCACTGCTCGGTATTGCCCAGCGGATCGGTGAAGGAAATGCGCCGCCCTTGCTGATCATAAGTAGACGTCCACTGGCTACCCGCTTCGTCAGCGAAGGTGACCAGATTGCCCTCGTCGTCGTAGACGTATTCCTGGCTGGTGCCGTCTGCCGCCGTGACTTTGGTAATCACCGCATCATCGTCGTAAACAAAGGTCCAGGAGGAACCGACCCTGTCGGTTTTGACCACGGTTTTCTGGCTAACGTTGTAGTTGTAGGAGAAAGTGTTCTCACCCAACGTATAGCTCGATACCCGGGTACCGCTATAGGTCACATCAGTGACCACCACACCGTCTGGATCGGTAATTTTGGTCAGTTGGTAATACGTTTGGGCGTCAGCAGGCGGGCTGTATTTCCGGTAGCCGTACGCCCAAACACCCCCTGTTGGTTCCTGTACTTGCACAAGATTGCCATCGATATCGTAAAAATACTGCCATTGACGACTGGCGCTGTCGGTGATGGCGCTGACAAAACCTTGGGGGTCATAGTAGAAGTCGAGGTAGGCGCCAGACGACGCAGCCATCCGGGTTAGTTGGCCGTTGGCGTTGTATTCGTAGCTGATCGACTCGCCCGAAGGTGCTGCATCCTTTAGCAGCTGACCGCTGGCACTGTAAATTCGATAACTGCCCGCCTGTGCGGACAACTTGATGCGCCCTTCAGATAGCAGCTCAACCTGATCGTCGCGACCGACCGGCGATTCGATCTGGCCATCATCACCCACAGTATAGGAGTAACGCTTGCCGTTGGGTTCACGCAGTAGGTAGGTTGTTGACGATAAAGGGGTGCCCTCGGCGCCTTGCTCCCAATCGACGGTTTTAATTGCGATGGAGTCGCAGTTCGAACTCCATCCATTGCCAAACATGCCTACCTGGGGATCGTTTGAATTGTAAGAGCGTGAAATAGACAGGCCCGGCCGACCCGGGATTTGAACATCCTGTTCACTCCAGACGAAGTGTCCCGTCGGGATATAGACGGGCGACCCGGTACTCTTACAAGGGTCGCACTCCGACCCCTCGCACGGTCCTTCCTGGTTCGGATCATTCCAATCGAAGGTGTCGTGCCCCTGATCCCAGGGGTAATGGTAAGCTAACGCCTGATTTTGTACCGAGAGTGCGACGAGGAACACCAGCAGGGTAGCGAAGAAGCCACTGGTAGCCGTTCCACCTTTCGTCATTTTGGAGAGTCGTTTCACGTCCATGTCTTACCTCATCGCCGCAGACAGCGAGTCGAATTCCCGCTGCAGTTCATCGTAAGTTGCATCCCAGGAGGGGTGTGCTTCGAGCCATTGATCAATCTCTTGCGCATGACGACTGCCATAGGTCGCGTGCTGGCTCGGGGTTACACCGTGCTCGGCAAAGAGGGCAATCACCTCGTCGCGAGTGCCCTCATCAATTTTCATCAACTCGGATCGGGTCAGCGACGCATTCAGGCCGTCGCGTCGGGACTTCATGCCTTCCAGCGTAATGAGTCGGGCTTGCTGGTCGAGGTAAACAAAATCTTCGGCAGCGCCTACGCCGCCCGCTTGTGCAAACGACGTCATAAGTGTGAGTAGAATGATCGTCAATAGTCCATTTCGCGCTGAATGCATCGTCATGCCCTCCTAGTAATAGACCCGTTGCAGGGTGAACACTTCCATGGTTCGTGAACCACGCTCGTCAAGACCAAGGATGCCAATACGGTAGGTTCCGGGGCTGACATACGTTCCGTTGTTGTCCTTGCCATTCCAGGTGAGCGTGTTTTCGCCTTGCGAGAGCCCGCTGACCATTTTTTGTGCCACAAAGGCACCGGTGTCTGCATCGTAAACGGTCATTTCCGCCGCTCCGCCCCGGCTAAGTAGGAAACTGATTGTGGAGGTGCCTTGATTGTCCTCGTCACCGGATCTTGTGGGGTCTACGATTGGAGGTGCGGCGGAAATAGCACTTACATGCACACCGCTTTTGACATAGACCGCGTTGTCCGGAAGTGAGAAAGCGAAGATGCCGAATAGAAAACGATCATTGCCTGGGGGGTGAATAAGTTCGCCATTGTTGTTTTCGCCATGCCAAGTAATGGTGTGGCTACCACGGCCCAACGGTTTGCGCTGGTAGAACGTCACCAAGCGTGTATTGACATTGTAGCGTCCGATGAAGGCGGTCACTTCCGACGCCTCACTCAGGGTAAACGTAATATCCAGCGGGTCGCCGTCAAATGGCGAGAACTGGCTTGGCAGACGATTACGCGGCGGGTTGTACTCCCGGCCACCCGTCGAGAGAACGGTATTAAAGCGCTTTTCGACACCGTCAATACGATAAAACATGACGGCGCGGTAGTCGCCCTCAGACACAAACTCACCGGCCGCATTGCGACCATCCCAGGCGTCTGTATAGTCGCCCGCTAGTCTGACTTGCCAGGAAACTAGCGTGGTCACCGTTCCGCCAGCCGAGTCTTGGATCACAACACTGACATCGGTATCACCGCCCAGGGTTGTCTGCACCTGAACATTCTCGGCCAGCTCGGTATCGATCGTGTCGCGCGACAATGACAGCGCAAATGAGGGCAACACCGTCACCTTGACGAAATCTTCACCGGTGCCACCGTCCTCGGCAGTCGCCGTCACACGGGAATAAAAGGTGCCGGGTGTCGGGATAGTGTGGGACACCGAACCACTGTCAACTGAGGTGTAGTCGTCGGTACCATCGCCATCAAAATCCCAGGCCCACGCCGTGATCGGCAAGCCATCCGGATCCGACGCCGTTGCATTATATTGCACCGTCAGCGGCGCCTTGCCCGATGTGGGACTGGCCGTTCCAGATACAGTTGGCGCACCGGTGATAACTCGAATAGATATAGATGGAATTGCTAGGTCTGCGGCAGCACCCAGCGTATCCGTGACGCGGATTCGGGGCTGGAATTGACCTTCACTCGCGTAGGTGAATGTGGTGCTGCCTGTTGAGGTGTTCTCGTCATAGACACCGTCACCGTTGTAGTCCCATTCATAACTTTCGATGCCATTGTCATCGGACGCAGTGGCACTGAAACTGACCACCAGCGGTGGTGTCCCATTAGAAGGTTGCGCTTCGGCGGTGATTTCCGGTGGCGCATTGTCGACCTCAATGGTGACCATGGCATCAACGGTTTCGCCGGCGCTGTCGAGAACCTGGAGCGTTACGGGGTAGGATCCCGGGGCGTCAAATGTGTATGACTGATCGCGCCCAATGGGCTCGCTCCGATCAAAGACGCCATCGTTATTAAAGTCCCACCGATAAACTTCGATGGCCGTATTGGTCTCGATTTCAGGCGAGAAAGATACCGTGAGTGGGGAACTACCGGACAGGGGTTCGGCGTCAATGGTTGCAGACAACCCGGCTTCTGGTTGAACATCATAGACCAGTGTCTGGCTCGACTCGTTAGCAAGGCTATCGCTGAGGGACAGTGCAATGGCTAGCTCGCCCTCGGACCATTCCGACTCGGGCACAATTTCGATGACACCGGATTCGGTATCATAACCGGTGATCACAGCCGAACTTGGCGACGCATTGACCGACAGGGTTTCCCAATCAACTCCCACACCGTCGTCCGCCGCTCTGATTTGAAGAGCGGCTGTTGAATCTTTTATCGGGTTGCCGGGCGCCGGTGCAACGCGAGTAAATGTCGGGCCCTTGGTATCCATTAAAAAGGAATGCTCGACGCTACCCCGGTTGCCTGACTTATCGGCGATAGAAACAATAAAATGCTGCGGGCCGTCTTCCCAGCTTTGTGCTGTTTTGACCTGAATCGTCCCCTTAATAGGCAATATCCATGGAAACCACTGGCTTAACCCTTTGCGCTCAAATTCAACATTGTCATAGGGCTGGCCTTTGAGAGAGACCTGAATGGAACCGCCGTCAAGGCGACTGGTGCGAAGGCCGATGCGCCATGGGTCGTATACGTCAAACTCAACGATTACATAAGAGTTTGCAACCTCGGCGCCTGCTGACGGCGTAACACTATAGAAGACGGGCGCGAGGTCATCCCCAAAGAACCACCACCAACTGGAACCGGCGGCCGTTGCTGAGGCCGGAAACCCGAAAGTGGAAACCAACAGCGCGACCAGCACCCAGTTTCGATTCGCCCTTAAGCGGTTTGCCATCCGTTGTATCCCTACCCATCTCATATTCGATCCCTCTCAAAAAAACTAACGAAAATGCCCATTGTCTGGAATGCGTTATTCCTTGACCAGGAACTGAACGGTTTCCACGCCAACCTGACCCCAGAGGCCCGATATATTGACGGTCATCGTGTGGAACCCCGGATCCACGTCTGCGGACCAGCGCCAACTCAGGGGCGTGTATCCGGTTTCTTCCTCTGACACGAACTGATAGTCGACAAAGAACGCAACTTCATACAGGCTCTGCTGCATCACCCATTTGTTGCTCGGCGACATATCGACTCGAAAGGTGACCGGGCCTCGAACAACCGCAATACCGTTTTGGGTTTCATTGGTCTCAAAACTGAGCTGTGTCTCCGGGTTGCGCAGCAAGCTGATCGGAATCTGGGACTCGCGAGCGATCCGCTCACCATTTCTTTCGAGTTTGACCTGGCTGAAATCAGCGGTCGGAAGCGCCCATTCGTTCTGCTCACGGTAAGTTCGGTATGAAACGTTGTTATTGCCAACCGTCTGAATCGTGTGATCAGGCAGTGCAATAGCGCGCACGAGAAGCGTCAATTTTGGGTGGGACAGAAGATTTTGGCCGGCGTGGTCGAGACCGTCCCAGGGCTGGCGCTGCCGCCCCTCGGTTTTGGGTACCCAGGTCGCTATAGAGCGCACCAAAGCGCCACCTTTGATGCCGACGCGAACCAATACCCGAGAGGGCTTAGCCAACTGATAGCTGACGGCGCCTGACGGGTCGATCTGCACATTCGAAACTGCGACCGGATACCCACCCGAAGTCCCCCTGGAGTCGACGGTTATTAGCTCTCCGCCACAGACGCACTGAAAGACCGGGGTATACGCTTCATCAGGGACGACTACCCCCGACTCGTCTTTGCCATCCCAGCGCAGCGCATGGTTGCCGGCCTTCGCTACGATTGTCTCCAACACTCTAACGGCATTGCCGTCGCCCGAGTAAAGGGTCAATTGCACCTTGCCCGGCTGTTCCAGCGAAAAGCGAATTGTTTTGACGTCGCCCGCAGAGGGATTGAAACTCTGGCTTGCCGCTGGCAGAGCTTCCAACGGTGCGGGTAATACCAAACCCGGTACAGCGGCGCAGAGTGCTATAATCAAAAGGCGTTGAGTGATTCGAGAGAAGATCATTGGCTCACCTTGAGATCTTTAAGGTCGGAGAAATCGAATGGCAGGGAAACACGCTCAGGCGCACTGGAACCTGCCGCTCGACGCATAAGTGATGCGCCATCGACGGAATGGCGAATAAACAGCAGATCGCCATTCAAACGCACCACCGGCTGACTATCGAATTCGGGGCCCGCTGTCACTGCTTCGCTGGTGCCGCCAGACGAGACGGTCCAGATGTCATAGGTGCCCTGCGCGTTCGACGAGAAATAAACATCGCCAGACGGACCTACAAAGGGTTGCCGAGAGGTACTATTCAGTAAGGTGACTTGCCGGGCGACGCCAGAAACCAGATCACGCATCCATATCTCCTGGATCACACCACCGCAAGCCACGGTGCAAGACACATGACTGAAATAAATGCGGGGCTCGGGTGTTGGGGTAAAGACGGGTTCGAAATGCGCCGAACGCTGCTGATGGATCGGACGGTAGCCGCCTCCTTTAATGACGCCGATCTCAGTGTTCACGCTAGCACCATCAATCAGTCTGACGACGAGCAGATTGCCGGCATCATCGTAAGAGGGGTGAGTTAGCGAGAGTGTGCTGCCATCGGTGATCGATTTAACTTCAAGGCTCGACAGTTCTAGCTCACGAAGTGATCCATCTGCCGTCACGAAGGCGACACGGTTGCCGTTGTTGCTGATCGTTGGCGTTCTGGGCTCACCCTCGACATTGATCGCGGACCAGTCAGCCAGATTGTCCGAGTGATAGAGTGCCCACTGATCATCAACGAGTGCGGTGAGCAATAGTCGCTGCGAAGTGTCGTTAAGCCTGGCAGCGAACGCTCCCTGACAGGCAAGAGCCACCAGGATGGCGAGTGATGCTTTGAGTAAATGAACCATAGACCTACCCATCGGTGAAAACATTTGCATTCCGCTGCGCACGCTCGGCCAGCTTGCACCGCAGCCCGTAAACCGCGTTATTGGCGACCAAAAAAACAATACTGACAAGAATGAAATAATAGACGTACAGCATAATGCCGAGCCGTGTTTCCGTACCGATGTTGACGCCATGCAGGAAGATCAGGCCGAAGGCGACAAACCAAAGCCGATGGCCCCAGCGGGTGAAAACATTAAGATATTTTGAGCGCAAAATGCCCGCCACGAGACCCACAATAAGCAAAGCCAGCGCGATCACGCCGAGGGAGACGTAGAATTTATAAAAACCATGACTGAAGCTTGGTATGAGCACACCGAATGCGAAATGCCCGCTACGCAGGGAAACCGCGTAAAAAAAGAGAAAGACGTGAGCCAGGATCAGTGCCAGCAATGTACTGCCAATGAGTTTGTGAGCGCGGGGAGATAATCGGAAAAATCCGGCAATGTTCGGCGTGCTTTTTGTAAGAGCCGCTACGCACTGAAACCAGAAAAGACTCAGCGCCAGCAGTGCAAAGCCTTTAGAGATAACGTAAAGCCCTTGCCCCGGGGGGGTGTCTTCGAGGAAATAAAATAACGGGTTACCAGTGGTAAGTAGCCACAAACCCAAAGGCACCAGAAATATCATCGATGTTATAAGATATGAAATTTTTCTGCGATCCATCGCACATTACCTCTTCAAACAGTGTCCGGTTGCTGCACAGTCTGTAAGTTGTCGACTGGCCTCGTCCCGAGCCAATGCTCTCTGGCCAGCCACCGGTAAGCCCGAGCTCATCCAGCCCTTGAGGCCGTAAGGATTCATGATCACGGAGTTTTGAGCTCCAGCCCGGGCAAGCAATTTGGCCATTTCATAGCCTCTGAAGTCCTTGACGCAGTAACTGACCACATAATCCGCCGGACCGATCTGACTCAGCGTGGTTTCATTTAGATCGCGAATAGGAATATTCAGGGCGCCCGGTATATGCTGCTCATGGAATTCACTCGGCTCGCGCACATCGACGAAAACCACGCGCTTGCCTCGGTCAATGGCTGATAGAACCGCTTCGAGATCCACCTCACGAACGTCACTTGGTGTATGAGCATCCGCTTTCGAAGCGGTGGTGACGGCTCTGGAGGACTCGCAACGACTCAGCAGAGCATCAAGTGGAAACAACTCCCCCGAATCATGAGCATTCAGAGTCTGCTCAACGCTATCGAAGAACCGGAGATAACACTGCGCAGAGACGCTCGTCCGCCCGTTCACTTCCTGTAGACGTCGAAAGCCATGCTCGACCAAATCGGTTTGCACGGCGGTGTCGGTTTGCCAAAACGCCACCTCCATCTCATAGATAATGCGCTTCATGCGCTGAATAACCGGAGTGTCAAGATCGTAGTATTGGGCAACGCCCTGGAATGCTGAGATATCACTCGTGCGCTGAAAGCGCGGTTCGGGCCTTCGGGTCATCGAAAAGAATGGCGTGATGAAGTTTTGCAGTAAAAATAAAAAACGCCAGCTCCGTTCGCCAGAGCCAGCGTTTTGATTTCGCCTTGATTGTCAGTCAGGATCGACCAGCACCGGCTCACGCATGGTTACAAACTCTTCCGCTGACGTTGGGTGAATGCCCATCGTTGCGTCAAATTGCGCTTTGGTGGCCCCGGCCTTGATCGCAACAGCCAGGCCCTGGGTGATTTCACCGGAGTCTGGTCCCACCATGTGAGCGCCCAGCACTTTGTCTGTGCGTTTATCGACCACCAGTTTCATCATGCAGCGCTCATCTCGCCCACTTAAGATGTACTTCATGGGTCTGAATTCCGAGCGGTAAACTCGCAGGCTATGCCCGGCCAAGCGCGCTTCCTGTTCAGTCAAACCAACGGTGCCGATGTTCGGTTGGCAGAAAACCGCGGTAGGAATCGCCGCATAGTCCATTTCGCCTTCACCGTCGCCAAACAATCTGCGTGACAGCACCATCGCCTGGGCCAAAGCGACCGGGGTCAGCTGGGGGGTGCCAATCACGTCACCCAGCGCGGTGATTGAGGGCACTTCCGTCTGAAAATAGTCGTTTACCACCACATGGCCTGAGTTATTCATCGCCACGCCAAGCTCAGCCAGCCCAAGGCCGTCAACCAGTGCGCGGCGTCCGGTCGCTGCCATAACGAGCCCGGTTTTAAGTGTTTCTCCATTGCTCAATAGCACTGAATAATCGCCGTTTACGCCGGCTACCGATTCGATGGTGACGTTAAACTGCAAATCTACGCCCTTCTTCGCCATCTCTTGGGCTGTAAATGTGCGGATATCGTCATCAAAGCCACGAAGAAACAGATCGCCGCGGTACAGCAGTGTGGTTTTAACGCCAAGGCCAGCCAGAATACCGGCAAACTCCACGGCTATGTAACCACCGCCCCAAACGACTGCATGCTGTGGAAGTTCCGGCAAGAAAAACATTTCGTTGGACGTCAGCAGGTGCTCTTTGCCGGGAATGTCAGGCACCACGGGCCAACTCCCAGTGGCAACGGTAATGTGTTTGGCGCTGTAGCTTTTGTCGTCTACCACCACGGTATTTGGACCGCTCAAGCGGGCACTGCCATTAATAACGGTTACGCCAGCATTTTCTAACAGGCGTCCGTAAATGCCGTTCAGGCGCTCGATCTCGGTGTTTTTATTTGCGAGCAATGTGGGCCAGTTGAATTTTACGTCGGCAAGAGGCACCTGCCAGCCGTAGCCGGCGGCGTCTTCCAGTTCATCGTGAACGTGGGCACCATAAACAAACAGTTTTTTTGGCACGCAACCCACATTCACGCAGGTGCCACCCAGGTAACGCGATTCCACCACCGCTACCCGCGCACCGCGCTGGGCGGACATGCGGGCGAATCGAACGCCACCAGAGCCGGCGCCTATCACAATCAAGTCGTAATCTGCTGAGTTAGACACAAGGTCTCCCGTCATTAATTGATTTGAAGCTGTTTCATTCCGTTCAGTTTTACGCTGGCAGGGCGATTAGAGGCCAAGTGTCAAACGGGCTGTTACCTTGCCCCCTTCGGCGGTCTTTTCCAGCGCCGCCTGATCTATTAAAACACCATTTTCGACACTCAGGGTTTCCAGCCAGGCGGCCACATCGGAAAAGGGTACGTTATCCATCCATATACGAACAGAGCTATCACCACTAGGCTCAAAGCGCTGCAACACCAGCCCGGACTCCCGTGCCGAACGGGTGACCAGGGCCATCAACGCGCGGCTATCTGTTGGTTTTTCGATAGCGGTGTCTGCGTCAGCATCAATACGGCTCGCTCCCGCTAGCGTGCTTATACTGGCAGCGTTGCCGTTCATCCAGACGAGTAGCTGGGCGGCGTTATCACGAGATGCCTGCGCGCGATCGTGATAATGGGTAGCGGGCAGCCACAGTGCGAAGTACAAAAAACCCGCCAGTACGGCAACCACTAGCCATCGCAGGGCTTTCTGGTCGCGAGGGGGAAGTTGCAGATACTGCACCTGAAGTTTGCGAACACCGGCCTGGTTTTTCAATTTTTCCAGCATCGTTTAACCTCCTGAAACCGTTAAACGCCCGCGAATTTCACCGGCTTCGTTCACCACCGAGCCAATTTGCGCATCCAGCCCCTGTGCCGCGAGCCCGTTGCGCAATTGGCTCATCAGGTCGTAACTGTCTGCTCGTAAATCGACTATCAGCTCACCGCGGGCCTGGTTGTAATTCAGTGAGTTGAAGCGAATACCCTTGCTGCCAGAAACAGCCGCATACTGCTGGCCGGTAAATTTCATCAGGGTTATAAAATTCAGACTTGGGCCGCTGTCAGCGTTTCGTTTGAGCTGGCCTTCGACCACCCTGCGCACGTTGCCGGGGTGGGTGCGCCGGTCGTTTGGAAACGCCTGTTGGTACACATTCATGGCCTGTGCATTCAGATTGTCGGCCTGATGTTGATAGTACCAACCCAGCCCTGTGTCCAAAGACAGTTGAAGCACCAGCCAGGCCGCCGCTACCAGAATCAAAGGCCGCCAAGGCGCCAAGGCACTTTTTTTCGCCGGGCCAGCGGCAAAATTGCCCTGGCACAGATTAATGGCGCCTGCACTCTGGCGTTGGTGAGACAGCGCTAATAGTTCCACTGGCAAGCGCTCGGAATGTTCAGTAGTAATCTCTATTCCATCTTGAGCGACCCTGTCCTCCATAAGTAAAGACGGCTCATCGCCCGTCTGCCCCGCGAGATACAACGTCAAAGCCATAGCCTCACCGCTGCCGGGCACTGCCAGTGTTTGCAGGAACATGCTCAAATTAACGGTTTGCACACTTAACCACTCACCGGCCGGGCCCAGCAGCATAGTCACCTCGCCATCCATACAGGCGCTCCAACCGTCGGCCCTGGGCGGGAGCAGCGATGCGTCGGCGTATATGCCACTCAAGGTAAGATCGCGCCAACCGCTGAACACACTGAACCAGTGGGCCATGCGCTCACGATCAATCGCGGCCACAAGATAACCCTGGTTGCCGCGGTTACCAAGCGCCAGATGCAGGGTTTCTATATCCTGCGCTAGCTGTTCTTCAACTGCATAAGGCAGTGCTTGGGCAATAAACCGCTGTTGTTTTGCGGGTATACTGGCCAAACAAAATGCCGCCTCGTCACCGGGAATCAACCCAATCAGGAGGCTGCGTTCAATAGCGTTCTGCGCCAGCGTTTGCTCGATGTCCTCCTGACTATCGGCTTCGCCTCTGGCCTGGCAATGGCCGGCACTGTCCAGCAGCGCCCAACTGTAACGCCGTTCGCTTGGCTGCTGCTCTACAGTCGCAAAGCCTGAAACCGACCGCACGTATAGGCGATAAGACATGGTTATCCTTCCAAAATGGTAAACGGCGCTTTGGTAATTCGGTTTTTTTGCCCTGTGTCCCGGTGCAACGTAGACACCTTACCCTCCGGGTCGCGGTAAACAGTGCTAACCATGTGTACAACTCGCTTATCGTAGGTAATTCTTGCAACAACCTCAAAAAATTGGGTCTGCAACGTCAGGCCCTCTGGTCTCAAGCCTAGACCGGAAAATTGCGGCAACGCCAGAAAATCTTTGATGTTCTCGAAGCGTTGTTCTTTTCGCAGGTCAATTACCGCATTCACTTGGGCTGCACTCAAATCCGCATGCAGGGTTCGTAACACTTCCGCGCTGGCGGTGTTTACATTGATACCCAGGCCGCTGACCGGCAGCGCCGCTACGAAGGGCCGAAGCGTCTGATAAGCTTCTTCGGTCATGCCTTCCAGCAGGCGTAACTCGGTTACGCTGGCAAATTTCTGATTGCCCGCCCGGTAACCGGGCTGCGCCAGCAGATATTGACCGTCTTCGGCGCCAAAAGCACTGATGGTCTGGTCATTGGCATCCTCCCAATCAATGAACACATCGGCTTTCAGTCCGGTTATCTGAAGGTTCTGCAGTAATCGGTCCAAGCGTTTCCGGCTGACAGGGTCTGGCTCGTTATCCGCACCAATCAGATCGTTCAGATTTAGCCTGCCTCCCAAATCATCCAGCTGTATCTCGGCTACGCCACCGTCATCTAAAGGCAGTACAACGGAGTTGGCCGCCCAGAATTCGTCCAGACTGTCGATTGGCGTTCCGGCTTCTTTGTCTTCGTCGTGGTCTTTGATCAGTATCTGGCGGGCGAACGCTTCTGCACCCAAAGCCACACTCAGCCCTTGCTGCTGGGCCAAATAATGCCCTGCTTTGAACACTCGAAGGCTTTGTTGGCGTGTCATCCCGGTTGCCAGTATAACCACCAGTGCCATCGCTAGCAGCACCATGATTAATGCCACACCCTGCTGTGTCCCGCACTTCGAGGAAGCGTTACTGTGGCGCATCATTGGACACCTGTTAGAGCCGACTCTTCATCATTATCAGCAGCGCTGTCAGTGGAACCACCTTCAACGGGACGACTCAGGTCGGCTTGAGCCTTGCCTGCATCGAAATCTGTCAGTACGAAGAGGCGCTCCAGCGTGCCAAAACGGTCGTGCTCTATGGTCAACTCCAGACCCGCAGGCAGCGCGAGCGATTTAGCGCCGGTAGACGGATCCTGCACCGGCCAGTTGTCCTGCCACTGCAGGTCTTTGTCCAGAAAACGCAGTTTGAACGTTTTTAACCCGTCCAGCACCTGCGCTTGCCTACGATTGTCTTCCTGGCCTTGGTCCACCGCTGGCCAGTAACTACGCACCAGTGCATTGCCATCGTATTCCCATGCCACGCGCTGCAGTTCGCTGCGGCGCTGACCTAGAGGGTTACGCCAGCCCTGACGGGTAAATAGCAGGTTGAAAGGTTCGCTAAGACTGGTCATTGCGGGCTGAACGTCACCAAAAATATCCCTCGCCGGGCGATTGATAGCCTGGTTCACATCTCGTTCAAACAACAGCATGGTGCGCTGAAGCGCTGCGAACTCATCGGCAACTTCGTCTACCCGGTCACGGGCGTTGATCACGCCGTTTAAAACCTGCCAAACGCCCAGCCCAATCACTGCGGTAATGGTAACGGCTATCAGCATTTCCATTAACGTGAAGCCGCGCTGGCCGGCCATCATTTTTCACCCACAAAAGCCGCCAGACTGTGAACAGTATCAGGGTCCGAAGACTCGTTACGGTAACGGCCAACACTCACTTCAACGCGTCGTATGCTGGCGTCTGCGGTGGCTGTTACACGAGTGATCACCTGCCAGCGATAAGGCCCGAACTCTCTGTCGTCGGCGACTTCACTGGTAGTTGGTAAACGGGTTTCCAGCCGTATTTCGTTGATTCGATTTTCCGCCAACCACGCCGCTAGAGTTTTGTCGCGAACACGCTCGTAACTGGCGATATACTGGCTGCCCACTTCCGCCGCCGCGGTTGCAATCAAACCAAAAATTAGAAGGGCCACAAGCACTTCAATCAAAGTGAAGCCCCGTGACCGCCTCATAGACCCTCCGGCTCAGCGCCGGGCTTTTGCCAATGTATGAGTGCAATACCGTCAGAATACAAACGATGGGGGGGAGATGCCTGGCCCTTCACCATCAGCTCGATGTCGAAAGCGGTGCTTTCCCCGCTAGAAAAAAATACAATACTCGGCTGTAACTCTTTGTTGTCATTCGTTAAGCGTGGAGCTTCAGACGCCACGGTTGCATCCAATGACAACCAAGGTGGCAGGTCGTGGGCCTGAAACAGCCGTTCCGGACTGATTTCCCAAGCCTGGTTTTCATCATCGAACACCACAAACTGATAGGTGTCAGTATCTATCACCAAACCCGCTTCCAGATTGTTCAACACGGCTTGCTCGGACACCACCTGCATTAATAAGTACAGACTCTGAACCTCGACTTCCAGCTCACGCTGCTGGGAACTGCCGCCCATAGTGAACACCGCCAGGGCCGCCATTAGGCCAATGATAACCAACACCACCAATATTTCTATCAGAGTGAAGCCGTTCTGGACAGAGTTACGTGGCACGGTGTATCAGCCTTTGGTGTTCCATATACTGAGATCCGCAGCGTCGCCTTCACCGCCTTCTTGGCCGTCTGAACCCAACGAGTAAAGGTCATAATCGCCTTCCGTGCCCGGGCTAACATATTGGTAAGGCGTGCCCCAAGGGTCTTCTGGAACGTTTTTCAGGTAGCCGTCGGCGTTCCAGTTTTTCGGCTCCGGACTGCCCGCGGGCTTTGTAACCAAGGCTTCAAGCCCTTGCTGGGTTGACGGGTAACGGCTGTTATCAAGGCGATACAAATCCAGGGCATTACCAATATTGCTAAGCTGGGTCTGCGCTACTGTGACCTTGGCTTGGTCACTACGGCCCATGATGTTGGGCGCCACAATGGCGACCAATAAACCAAGAATGACCATCACCACCATAATTTCAATAAGGGTGAAGCCTCGGTTGTGGCGAATATCGGTAGAGTTCGAACGCTTCATAATAATATTCGTGTCCTTGGTTATGGGTCTGTTTGGATTGCGCTTCAAGAGCATTGATAATTTAGCCCACTAGGTTACTCATATTCAGAATCGGCAGCATAATGGCCATCACGATAATTAGCACCACTCCACCCATCAGCAACAGCATCAATGGCTCAAACAGGCCGACAATGGCGGCCATTTTTGCCTGCAGGGTGTTTTCCTGCATTCTAGCCGTGCGTTCCAGCATGCTGTCTAGCTCGCCACTGGTTTCACCGCTGGCAATCATATGAAGCATCATCGGCGGAAAATAGCCGCTCTGGTCCAGGGCCCGGTGCAGTGCCCCGCCCTCACTGACTTTGCGCGCAGCGTCTTTCAGTTGCTGGCGCAAATAGTCGTTGCCGAGCACTTCGCCAGCGATGCGCATGGCGTCTACCAGCGGCACACCACTGGTGGTCAGTATACTCAGGGTACTTGCATAGCGGGCCGTGTTAACGCCCCGCACCATGCCTGCCAGTAGCGGCAGGTGCAGAAGACGCTTGTGCACGCGCAAGCGAAACGCCGGTTTGCCCATAGCAAAGCGAAACGCCACCAGCCCAGCGCCCAGAGCCATTAGCAGATAGATACCGTAGCTCAGCAAAAAATCCGACATGGCGAGCATGACCCGCGTCAGCAATGGCAACTGCTGCCCTTGGCGCACAAACACAGCAATGATGTCTGGCACTACATAGGTGAGCAAAAACACCACAATGGAGATGGCGACTACGCTCAGAATAATCGGGTAAATAGCTGCCAACTGAATTTTCTGACGGGCTTCCTGGCGACTTTCGGTGTAGTCCGCGAGCCGGTTCAGTACCAGGTCAAGGTGGCCGGCGTGTTCGCCAGCAGCCACGGTTGAGCAGAACAGCCGCGGAAAAGCCCGCGGGAACTCTCCCAGGCTATCGGCGAAGCTATAACCCTCCATCACCTTGGCGCGAATGGCGATTAACATACTGCGAATACGTGGATTATCCGACTGTTTTGAGGTGACACTCAGGGTCTGTTCTATGGGAATTCCGGACTGGATCAAAGTCGCCATTTGCCGCGTAACCAAGGCCAGATCTGCTGCACTTAGGGAGCCTCGGCCACTCAATGAGGGGCCTCGCCCCGGTTTTTCCACAGCAGGCTCTACCGCCAGTGGCGTCAACCCTTTTTCTCGCAGCTGCTGCCGTACCGCCCGTGGTGCATCGGCTTCAAGTACGCCTTGCGTCTGTTTTCCGCGAGCGTCCAGCGCCTTGTATTCAAAAGCCGGCATGATTTATTGGTTCCGGTGGGTAACGCGCAGCACTTCTTCCACGCTGGTGATGCCCGCCAAAATCTTGGCTACACCGTCTGCGTGGATGCTCGGGCTGTGCAAGCGGGCTTCCTTTTCCAAATCCCGCTCACCAGCGCGCTGGTGGATTAGCGCACTGATGCGCTCAGTAATTCCTACGGTTTCGTAAATACCGACACGACCTCGATAGCCTAAATCGTTACACTGCGCGCAACCTTTGGCCCGGAATATAGTCGGCGGATTGTCTGAATCCTGCTGTAAAAAATCGCATTGCTCGGGTGTCGGTTTATAGGCTTCACGGCACTCGGAGCAAAGCACTCTCACCAAGCGCTGGGCCACAATGCCCACAATACTTGATGAAATTAGAAAAGGTTCGATGCCCATGTCCATCATTCGCGTAATCGCACCCACCGCAGAGTTGGTGTGCAAAGTGGAGAACACCAGGTGGCCAGTCAAACTCGCCTGAACCGCAATTTCCGCCGTTTCAAGGTCCCGCACTTCACCGATCATCACCACGTCAGGATCTTGCCGCAGAATTGCGCGCAGGCCACGGGCAAAGGTCATGTCCACTTTAGTATTGACTTGGGTCTGGCCAATACCGGGCAGGTTGTACTCGATGGGATCTTCCACCGTTAGAATATTGCGGCTGCGGTCATTTATTTCCTGCAACGCCGCGTACAACGTTGTGGATTTACCGGAGCCGGTTGGGCCTGTTACCAGCAAAATGCCGTAGGGGCGATAGATTAGCTTGCGCAGTTTTTTCAGGTCGTCGCCGCCCATACCCAGAGATTCCAGGCGTATAGCGCCAGCTTGCTTGTCGAGCAATCGCAGCACCACCCTTTCACCGGCCGCCGAGGGCATGGTCGACACGCGGATATCCACTTCCCTACCCGCAACCCGCAGCGCAATGCGGCCATCCTGGGGAACACGCTTTTCGGCAATGTCGAGTTTGGCCATAACCTTGATGCGCGACACCAATAAAGGCGCTAATGCACGCTTGGGCTGCACAATTTCGCGCAGCACGCCGTCTACACGGAAGCGCACTATCAAATGTTTTTCATAGGTTTCAATGTGAATATCTGAGGCGCCCGTTTTTACTGCTTCGGTCAGTATTGCGTTGATCAGGCGTATAATGGGCGCATCGCCTTCCTGCTCCAGCAGATCTTCGGTCTCTGGCACCGAATCCGCTAACGACGCCAAATCCATATCGTCACCAATACCTTCGACCATTTGCATGGCAGCGGTAGAGTCTTTTTGGTAAGCGTCGTTCAGGGCTTGATCGAACTGGTCCGCCTCAACGGTGGCAAAACGGGCGCGCCCTCCGCACAGACGGTTGGCTTCGGCCAGCGCCATGTGGGAAGAGCCGGGGCGCACCAGAATAATCGTTTCGCCGTTACCTGCACGGGTCACAATCACGCCGTTGCGTTTCGCAAACGAAAACGGCAGCCTGCTGGAAGCGCTATTATTGTTGTGCGGCAGTTGTTGGATTTCTGAACTCACGACGTTTCTCGCTGCTGGTCGGCGTGCCGATAAAACAAGGCTAAAGTCTACCATAGCGGGCAAGCCGGCTGAATCACCCGATGTTCTATACTGCCATTAATCGGTGGCTCTCTGGTAACCTGTTGGTGTTATCTGCCAAACCTGTCTTAGCCGGAACAACACATGCGCCTGGATTCGAAACATCTTATAACGGCGGCCTCCCTTGCGCTGGCAGTATTATTGCTAGCATCTACGGCCTGGCAAGCTTGGGGCGTGTGGCAACAGGAGTTGGTCGGGGGCGGCGTTATCGCAGCCGTCAGCACGGGCTCAGCCCCGACGCAAAAGCAAATTCCACAGATTTCGTTGTCCAATCTTCAGCTGTTTGGCAATGCACAGTCCGATGATACGAGCGTTCAACAAAGCACAGAGAATCTGCCCGAAACCAATCTACAACTGATCCTACGGGGCGTTTTGGCTGCCGACGGCGACTTTTCTGGCAGTGCGCTGATTGAAGACGATCGCAATAACACCGACGCCTACCTAGTGGGCGACACCCTGCCTGGCAACGCAACATTACGCTCGGTCCACCCTGCACGGATCATCATTGAGCGCTCAGGTAAGCTGGAAAATTTGTATTTTCCAGAAATTGACAACCGCAGTGGTTTCAGCGCCGTTGCCGATGAAACGCAAATCCTAGAGTCCGCTTACACTCCACCGGCACTTACGCAGCCCACACTTTCACAATCTACAAGCGCTCCCACTACACCTACGGACGAAAAACGACGAGCCGAAATACGCGAAAGGCTTGAGCAGTTACGCCGCAGTTTGCGCAATGGAGGTTGATAAGATTGATTCTAGCGCCCCAAAACCGCGCTTCGTTACCCGCAGCCACAATATTGGCGCTGCGCCGGCTTCTTGATGGCCGCTCTTGGTTGTGTGCAATTTTACTGACGGCCACACTGGGCTCGGTTGGGAACGCGTTAGAGCTCACCGATAAATTGATGAGCTATGTGCGCACCGAGTTTGGTGAAGAAGCCTACCAGCGCCTGCAGAATTATCAGCGCCTGCAACTGCTGGCCAGTAGAGCCCCGATAGACCGAAAGTTACGCCTGGTAAATTCGTTTTTCAACCAGGCGCGCTTTGTCAGCGACATTGAACACTGGGGCGAAGAAGATTATTGGGCCACGCCGGTGGAACTTCTGACCACCAACGCCGGTGACTGCGAGGATTTTTCCATTGCCAAATACCAGACTCTGCTTTCAATGGGTGTGCCCGACGAGCAGCTACGAATTGTGTATGTCAAAGCTCTGGAGCTAAATCAAGCGCACATGGTTCTGGCCTGGTATCCACGCCCGGATGCCGACCCACTGATTCTGGACAACCTGATAAACGACATTAAACTTGCCTCACAACGATCGGATCTTGAGCCCGTTTACAGCTTCAACGGTAGCGGCCTTTGGTCCAACAAAGCAGGCCAAAACAAACGTATAGGCGAGGCCGACAAACTGTCTCGTTGGCGCGATTTGAACCAGCGGATGCAACAGTCCGCACAACCCTGAAACTCGATAACAACGAACCCACCAGATGCGGCTAGTCACGGTGCTTTGCCAACAGCTGTAGAGCGAGGTATATCTGAAAATCTATCCGCAACTGCAAAGCCTATAAAAAACCATTCGCCGGATTAGCGGTTACCCACGCTAGTATTTTCTAAGGCTAACTAGAAAATCCTTGTCCCCTACAGCATCTACCGATATTTTTTCATCAGGTTGTTGACGCTCGAGGAAAGATCCGTATAATTCGCTTCCGTTGTCGGGCAACAACTTACGACAACATTTGCGGGAATAGCTCAGTTGGTAGAGCGCAACCTTGCCAAGGTTGAGGTCGCGAGTTCGAATCTCGTTTCCCGCTCCAATTTTTCTGGATAAATCAGAGAAAATGCTTCAAAAGTCTCTCACCCCACTTGAGAGCACAAAGCCAAGAGGCTTTATCAGGCGCGGTGGCAGAGTGGTCATGCAGCGGACTGCAACTCCGTTAACGCCGGTTCGATTCCGACCCGCGCCTCCATTTTTTCGTTATTTTTCATCTCGCCAGACAGATCAAATTAACTGTCGAGTGCCCTGACAATATACTGAAAAAATAATCCGCCTTGTTCAGTGCCTAAATTTCATTTCTCACTAACCTATGCACCCGTCCCGATTAGCCTTTTCACGAAGACATTTAATTATAAACCTAGCGCGTTTTGGAAATCTGAGAGATGTCTTGGAATCGCTGGATGTCAGCAGCCCTACCGTGTTTAGTTGACGTAACCGGCATATTGGGAAAGACTCGTCTGAACATGAGCTTACGCTTGTACAGAAAACTCCTTCCAGTTATCTTCTAGCAGCAAACCACCAGTGAGGCGCAACTCATACACGACCACATCACGGGCTCGACGCTCTGCGTCATCAATGACGCGGCCCATCTTCCAAACATTGAAAAGACTGTAGAATTCAACCGAGTGTTGAAGCATTTTCTCTCGCGACTCGATGCGAACGCTTTAAAAGCCAAGAGTCAGTGCCGGCCTATCTCAGCGCTGAACATCCGGGCGTTAAAGGGCTATTCGGATCATCACCAGACACCGCCTTCTGCATACGCAAGCTGTTAGCCAAAACACATACGCTGCTGAGTGACATGGCAATGGCCGCAATGACGGGCTGAACCCAGCCGATAACGGCTAGTGGGATCACTACAGCGTTGTAACCTACTGCCCAGAACAGGTTCTGGTGCATAAGCTTTCGAGCTCGTCGCGCGAACTGCAGAGTGGCAGGCACTTTGGCGATGCTCTCGGTCAGGTAAACGGCCGCTGCTGCACCGGTGGCAGACGCGGCATTACCGACGGCAATGCCAAGCCTGGCGCCCGCCAGAGCGAGGCCATCGTTGAGGCCGTCACCTACGAATACCACATTAGTTTGCTTCTCGAGAGTCTCGATAAAACGGTGCTTCTGCTCGGGGGAATAGCCGGAAAGAACATGGGCGGGCGAAATTCCAAGGCGTTCGGCCAAATCAAGGCATGCGTTGCGCGTATCGCCGCTGAGCAGGTAAAGGGTATAGCCCTCGCGATTCAGCTGGCGGATAGTCGCCTCAGACTCCGGCCTGAGTGTCTCCTGAAAACCGATTTTACCCGCGTAAAGGCCGTTGCAAGCTAAGTGAACGCTCATTCCGGTATCCTCGGTTATGGGTACCTCGACACCGTGTTTGCGGAGCCAGCTCGCTTGTCCGGCCAGAGCGGTATCCCCGCCATTGACCCAGAGCGTGCCTGCGCCTGCAAAACTCTCTCGTGTGCCTTCGGCGGCTCTTGCAAACGAAGATCCCGCATCCGCCAACAACCCCCGGGCGACAGGGTGCGTCGACTCCCGGAGAATGTCCCGTGCTAGCTGCCGCAGTGTGCCTTCGGTCCATTGGCCCGCCGGCGTGATGTTGTCCACGCTGGGCTCGCCCGTAGTCAGGGTGCCTGTCTTGTCGAAGACAATAGCGCCAACCCCTGCGGCAGCCTCCAGTGCAGCGGGATCGCGCAATATAATGCCGCGGCTTACCATGTTCGCCTGGCCCATGGTGATTACCAGCGGAATGGCGAGGCTAAGGGCACAAGGGCAACTAATAATCATAACGGCCAGGCCACGGGCTGCAGCTTCCGGTGCAGAAACGCCTTGAAAAAGAGCCAAACCCACGGCCAACGCGGCCGCTATTACAATAACCGGCAGCAGGATTCGGGCAATACGGTCAGTCAGCCGCTGCAGGGTTGTTTTACGGCTGAGCAGAGCACTAATCGATCGCGACAAGCGGTCGATGCGGCGCTGGCCAATAATGGCAGTTACTGTCAGTTCGAGTTCCCCCTCAACCAACTGGCATCCCGCAAGCAGCTCGCCCCCCGGCCCGATCGGTTGTGGCAGGTGCTCGCCTGTCAACATGGACAGGTCGGCTTGACCATGCCCGTGAATAACATCGCCATCCAATGCAAGCTGCTCGCCGGCCTGGAGAATAATGTGTTCGCCGACCTCGACGTCCTTGGCATGGCGAATTTCGCAGCTGTCGTCAGAGTTTCTCAGGGTGACCTGCTCGGGCACGTCCTGAAGGTAACGGCGAATAATCTCCGAGGCGCGCCGGCGCACGCTGGTATCCAGCAGTCTTGCGATCAGCTGGAAAGTGATCAGCATAACGGCCGCATCGAAGTACACATGGTGGCTGCCGGAAAAAAGCTGCCAGGTGGAGATGATACAGGCCGAAAAAACCGCCAGAAAAATCAAACTGTCGAGACCCGGTGCGCCAGCAATCAGCGTGCGCCAGCCTACGCGATAGAAGTGGGATCCGGAGTAAAGTACAACGGGCACCGCGAACAGACCGCTGGCCAGAGCAAGCGGCCACAAAACCTCCGGCTCTGCCGCTCCGAACGGTGCCAGATAAATCAACAAAGCTGGCATCATGCTCCACATGCCAAAGACAACCGCCACCGCCAGTCGCCTTTGCAGGTGCTTGCGCACGGACTCTGCCTGGAATTTGCTTCGCTCGGGGTCAACCGAACCGTGCAATCGATAGCCCAAACGGGCGACGGCTTGCTGAAGGTTGGCAAGCGGAGGCTTTTCCTTGACCCAGCAAATCATGGCGACGTCGGCTGCAAAATTAACCGCCGCATCACTAACGCCCGGTTGCTTTTTTAACAGGGCTTCGACGGCGATAGCACAACTGCCGCAGCGCATCCCTTCAATCATCAGGATTTCCTGGTGCTCGGGTTTTTGGTGCTCTTGGTCCCGGTGCAGAGGTTCCTGTGCTGTGTTTGCGTTATTGGCGGGCATCTCAGAGTTTCCCGAAAACCTTCGTTAGCTCTTCTGCTGACCATTCCTTACGGTCACCGAAACGATCTCTATGTTCGGTGACCGCGCCCGGGCTGATCGCGCTCGCGTTATTGCCCCATTGGCTGCGCGCATAACTCAATACAGCCGCCAATTCCGCATCGGAAAGTTGGCCGCCAAACTTGGGCATAACACCCTGAAACTGATTGCCTGCAACTTCAATTTTCCCCTGCAGACCATCGTGGACGATAGCGACAGGGACGGCCGCGTCGGCCAAAATCCACTCGCTTCCAGCCAAGGGTGGAAAGGCGCCCGGTATACCCAGTCCAGTTGCCTGATGACAGGCGCTGCACTGGGCGCTGAAAATAGCAGCGCCGTTCGGTTTTGCGCTTGCGACGCTGCTGTTAGAGACCGAACCTTCTGAGTTAGCAGTGTTTGAAATTGCTTGATCCGACGTACCTGACGAACCCGCATTCGAAGTATCTGATTTATCCGTGTTCGGCGCAGTCGGGTTTACCCGGACTTCAGCGCTGCCAGCGTTTGCAACATCATTAGATTCAATAACGCTATCAGCGCTTGAACCATCTGCCGGCCTCACTTCTTGATGGTCAGCTATAACGGGTGTGCGGCTGTCACCACCCATCAATGGCTTGCCAATCTGCCAGGCGTAGTAGCCAACGCCCCAGACAATCAGAATGGCAATCCAGACGAATACAATTTTTGGAGCGGCGCGAGTGCCCTCTTCCGGTTCGGCTGCTTCCCGGTTTTGGGCGCGATGATCATGCTGGTTCATAGCGCTCGTTACTCCCTGGAGTTATCGATTTTCGGCAACGTAGGTGCCGGATAAGTATGGTCAAGGGCAAGCAGATACTCGGCGAGTGCCAGCGCATCGTCGGTAGCAACAATCTGTCCGGACTCAGGGCCAAAAGACGCCTGTAGGTAAACGACTTTGTCACCCGCCTCAGCCTCGTCTACATGACGAAACAAGAAGGGATACGCCGGCATTATGCTGTCTTTATAGACCGCCCTCGGGTTGTAAAGGTGCAGCAGTTGCCAGTCTATGCTGGGCAGCCGTGCGCCGACATTGAACAGATCAGGTCCGGTGCGCATGGTGCCAAGCAGGTGGGGCTGATCGTAAGCGTAGTCCCCGGGTACGGAAGGGCGCCCCCAGCCCCGATCTCTGTCTCCGGGAGCAAAACCCGGATCCCGCGGTTGCTGGCTATGGCAGTAAATACAGCCGTTCGCAATGTACAACTGCCGACCGCGCTGCTGCGTTTCGGTATAAGGCTTGAGATCAGGCGGAATCTGTTCTGCCGACATTTGCAGATACGGCATAACCACCAGCGTAAGCATGGCCAACAATAAAATAAGGGCCGCACCGACCATAATTGCAAGAGCACCTTTCATTGCGTGATCTCCTTAATAGCAGGACGAAAGAGAGTTGGTTGCTGATTGCCAATTCCACGACGCGTCAGCATCGCAACGAAATGGAACGCAAACACCAGGTGCCCAAGCGTCATCAGAGCGCCACCTACCGTGCGGGCCTGAAGTGCCGGCATTGTCATTCGAACAATGTCCATGAACGGCATTGCCGCATCGAGCAAAGCCACACCCTGCTTCCAGCCGGCAATGGTCAGCGACACCACATAAATTACGATGCCAACGCTCACCAGCCAGAAATGCAGACTGATCAGCCTGCGCCATGGCCACTCCCAGTTGGTCAGGCGGGGCATGATGAAATAAATCGCACCAAACAGAATGAAGCTCAGAAAGGCATACATACCCAGGTGCGCGTGGGCAATGGTGTAGTGGGTAAAGTGAGTGATTACGTTAACGCTGCGCAGTGCTTCCATAGATCCCTGAAGCGACGCCACCGTGTACATGAGAGCGCCAATCCACACAAATCGAAGTGTCGGCGAATCTTTAAGACGCCCAAAGTTGCCCATCATCGTCCCGTGGTGGTTGATGGCGACGGTAATAACCGGTATCGACATCATCACGCTGTGGACGATTGACAGAGTCACCAGCCAGGTCGGTATGGGGCCGCCAATTATGTGGTGAATACCCACCTGGCTGTAGAACAACGCCAAAGACCAGAAACCAATCAAAGATAACTGATAAGAGATAATCGGCTTGCCGAGAATTTTTGGAATCATGTAATAGGCTATGCCGATGCCGATGGGCGTTACCCAAAGCCCGAGAACGTTATGGGCGAACCACCAGTTGACCGTGGCGCCGGATGCGCCGGGAAAAGTAAAAGGCAAGTTGGCGATCAGAAACAGAATCGGAAACCACACCAGCGCCGCCATCAGATACCAGCTGCTCACGTACAGGTGTTCGACCTGGCGGTTGGCAGCGGTTAACAGCAAGGGTATAGCGCACAGAGCACCCCCAACCACAAATAGAATGTCGATCTGCCATGGAAACTCCAGCCACTCCTTGCCATCGGAAAGGCCGATGATGATGGCCGTCAAGCCAAGAATCAGACCAATGTTCCAGATAACAGCACCAAAAACGGCGTACTTTCCACCTGCCAACGACGTTTTGAACAACCTGGGAATCAGGAATAACGCTACCCCAATGCCGGCCATAGACGCCCAACCGTATGTAACTGCGTTTAGGTGCGCAGGGCGTATCCGGCCGAAGGTTAAAAACTCACTGGCCGCCAGAAATTCGGGGAGATGCATTTTGATGGACGACACCAGGCCGAAAAACGAGCCTAACACCAACCAGAAAATGGACGAACTCAGCCACGTCAGCACGGCCGTTCGGGAAGATTGATCGGCAATCCAGCGTGCTTTGATCGCGGCGGCCTGAGCTGTGTTTTCGCCGGTGAACAACGGGTCGGCGGGGCGCGCAGGGTCCTCACTGTGGCCTTCCTCGCCCGGCGAGAAAATGCTACGTGCGGCCTCCTGGCCATGGCTGAACTGATTGTTGGCGATAGACCAGATCAGCAACAGCAAACCAACCGTTGAGAGCACGAAGGTAATGATCAGCAGAATGGCAATGGTAGGCGTCATAAACCGTCCTATTTGATTTATGTTAGATAAATTTTAGTGGATAAATACAGACACGTGTACAAATAATTGCAGCCTCAAAAGTGGCGTATTAACACGTTCTAGAGAGGCAACAAACACTCATCGCACGATAACGCCACCGAGGTGGTTGAGCTATGGCACTACTTGTTCCAGATCAAGCCTGGACCGCTGGAGAGGCAGTATGAAACTTTGAGCGCTAATTGATTTATCTTTA
Source organism: Marinobacter sp. M1C (assembly GCF_023314135.1). NCBI lineage: Bacteria > Pseudomonadati > Pseudomonadota > Gammaproteobacteria > Pseudomonadales > Marinobacteraceae > Marinobacter > Marinobacter sp. M1C. Next base: position 2,101,310 of record NZ_CP092289.1, on the reverse strand, counting down.
AGAAGACAATTTGGCCATCTGTTAGTCTGAAAAAACGATTTTCTTTCGAGGATTTGCAATGGTCAACAAGCCCCGCGAACCAGACTGGAACCCCCGTGCAGGTGGGGTTTTAAAAGACCAGATACGCGCCTACGACACCATGCGTACTCAGTGCCCGGTCGCGTGGAGTGACTATCAGCACTGGACATTATTCAGGCATAGCGATGTTATGCGGGCGCTGGAAGATCACCAAACGTTTAGCAGTGCGTCGTCCAGCCATCTTTCTGTGCCGAATGGCATGGACCCGCCCGAGCACACCCATTATCGCCAGGTGATCGAACCCTATTTTTCAGAACAGGCGATGAGCGAGTTTGAGCCCATCTGTCGGAACATAGCTCGTAATCTTGTAAACAGCCTGCCTAGTGGTGAAGCGTTTGATATTGTCGAACGGTTCAGCAGAGCCTTTGCGTTACAAATACAGTGCGCTTTTATGGGATGGCCCGACTCCCTCCATGAACCACTTCGTGAGTGGGTCTTGAAGAACCATCAGGCCACGCTCGCCCGAGACCGCAAGGCCATGGCTGATGTTGCCCAAGAATTTGACGGCTATATTCATGACCTACTGAAAACCCGGCGGCAAGCCGGAGCGAACGCCCCAAGGGACGTCACCACGTTACTGATGGAAGAAACCGTTAACGGTCGGCCCTTAACCGATGAAGAGCTCACCAGCTTGATGCGAAACTGGACGGTTGGTGAACTCGGCACCATCAGCTCAAGCGTATCGATTCTGCTGAATTATTTGGCTGAACATCCTGACTTAAAAGAAAGCCTGACCAACGATATCAACAAGGTACAGGATGCGATCGATGAAATACTGCGTATCGACGCACCTTTAATATCCAATCGCCGGATAACAACACGGGGAATAAAAATGGGTACCAGAAAGATTCTCTCCGGCGAAAAAGTCACCGTTCTGTGGGCATCCGCCAATCGTGACGAAGGCGTATTTGGCGATCCGGATGTTTTTTGTCCCGAGAAAAACCGCGACCAAAATCTGCTCTATGGTGCAGGCATTCATGTTTGCCCTGGCGCGCCTCTGGCCAGGATGGAACTCAAAATTCTGATGGAGGAATTTCTTCGCGGTATCGATACCCTGGAATTCGCACTCCATGAGACGCCTGAACGTGCAGCTTTCCCGACCGGCGGGTTCAGTTATTTACCGGTAAGTATTGGGAAGCGATAAGGGGCAGGACCCCTGCCCGTTTCTCAAAGGCTATGTTGGCGATGTATCAAGCAGAAGTACCTCAGTACGGCACTCTGTTTGAACTCGTGGAATGCACTATCGCTACTTTGCCTGGTTTAAATCCGTCGAATATCAATCTTCAGGCTGGTAGCTTCGCTCTGGCGCCGGAAACCCGAAGTCACGGCCGTCTGTCACCACAACATTCTTGTCCCAGGGCAAAACATATCGTTGATTGACCAAATCGTGCATGAAAGTATAGGGACAGTCAGTTGCCCCACCCTTCACCGCCACGTACCCGCGGTGCCCAAGCTGGTAAATATTGTTTTCTACCCCCCAGTGAATTCGGGCCTCGTCCACCAGGTCGGGACGGACTTCGGCGGTGATGATCTCATCAGCCAACCCGTTGCCCTCCACCATGGGAACGCCATCAAAGTTCACTATCATGCCTTCGCCCATAGAATTGAAGGTACCATCGGTGCCCGCCAGACAGACGTTGGCGGTGACCATTAGGTTGCAAAAAACATTGGCCTGATTGGTAATTTTCCAAGAGTGACGGATAGGTGCGGTGTAGCCGGCGGTGCGAAGCATGATATTGGCACCCTTTCAACCTTATTCCGGCACTCTCGGTACTGGACAACCTCTTGCTGGCGTATCCGAAGGCACCCTTTTGGACTTTCCGCCGTCTGTTTGAAACCTCGACTGCAAGCTCCGGCGAGATTCTCAGCTACCTAAGCGAACTGGCACCCGGCCTCGACCCGGAAGCCCTCGTTAGTGATCTGTCAGTGGGCCAGCGTCACTATAAAATAATTCCTCCCATCACCGCGCACAGAAACCTTCGGCAATTACACAACTCACGGAAAAAGACTGGCGAGTATTCCACTCCAAAGTTTCGCTTTATCCACTGCATTATCGGCTTTTCAAAATGAGTGCTGAGCGGCTCCAATACTCTGCACTCACTCTATACGATTCTTCCTTCAACAATATCGATGATGGGCCGGGCCGCCTCATTGAATTAATTTTGAGTAATCGCTCAAATTAATATTGAACGATCACTCAAGTTCAGTTACAGTTATTCCTGTTGAACCTACTCCGAAAAGTTAACGCCTAAATTTGATCGATCACTCAATTTAAGCGGTAACCTCTAACTCGATGTAAGTCACATCACTTTTATCTTTACGGCAAGGAGTCATTCCATGACAAACTTTACTCTTCACAACAAAGAAAGCGCCCCACAAGAAAGCCAGAGTTTGCTCGACAACTCTATTAAAGCTTTCGGTATGGTTCCAGGCCTCCACGCTGTTATGTCCGAAGCGCCGGGACTGCTTGAAGGCTATCAACGGCTTCATCAGCTCTTTCTTGATAGCAGCTTCAACGACGAAGAAACCACCGTTGTGTGGCAAACCATCAACGTCGAGCATGCTTGCCATTACTGCGTGCCCGCTCACACCGGCATCGCCAAAAGCATGAACGTTGATGACTCCATCACTGAAGCTCTGCGAAACGAAACACCGTTACCGACAGACCGGCTGGAAACCCTGCGCGACTTCACCCTCGCCGTTGTGCGCGGCCGCGGCAACGTGGATGACAGCGCCGTGGCAGCATTTCTGGAGGCTGGTTTCACCAAGCGCCAGATTCTTGAGGTCGTTCTTGGCACCGCACAGAAGGTGATGAGCAACTACACAAATCACCTTGCCGACACGCCGATAGACAAGCCCTTCCAGAAGTTTGAGTGGCACAAGGCTGACTAACATGCCGAGCAAGTCGGAGGCGGTTCTCATTAGCCGCTCTGACTTGTCGCTGCTGTATTGAACGCATTATCTATTTTTGAAAGAGGGCCAGGATCATGTCGAACAGCCATCAATATGAACCACCACAGGTTTGGACCTGGGACGCCGAAAGCGGCGGAACATGGGCCAGCATTAATCGCCCCATAGCCGGCGCTACACATGAGGCGACGCTGCCGCGTGGAAAGCACCCTTTGCAGATCTATTCGATGGGAACACCCAACGGCCAGAAAGTCACCATTATGGCCGAAGAGCTGTTGGCCATCGGTGAAACCGGTGCCGAATACGATGCTCACCTGATCCAGATTGGCGAAGGCGACCAGTTTTCATCCGGCTTTGTTGACGTAAATCCAAACTCGAAAATCCCGGCTCTGTTTGATACGGAGAGCGGCAGCCGAGTTTTTGAAAGCGGTGCGATCCTTTTCTACCTGGCTGAGACGTTCGGGCACTTTCTTCCAAAGGACACGGCTGCACGCACCGAAGTACTGAACTGGCTGTTCTGGCTGCAAGGTTCAGCGCCCTATCTGGGCGGCGGATTCGGGCACTTTTACGCTTATGCACCCGAGAAGTTAGAATACCCAATCAATCGCTTCACGATGGAAGTGAAACGCCAACTGGACGTGCTTGACCGAGAGCTAGCCGAGCATCGTTTTCTCGGCGGAGACGAGTATTCCATTGCCGACATAGCCACTTGGCCATGGTATGGCAACCTGGTGCTGGGAGAAGCCTACGGTGCGGGTGAATTCCTGCAGGTCGAAAGCTACAAGAACCTGCGCCGCTGGGCACAAGAGATCTTTGAACGCCCCGCTGTCAAACGTGGCCGCAAAGTGAACCGGACTTGGGGTGAGCCTTCAGAGCAACTGCACGAGCGGCATGATGCCTCGGATTTTGATTTGAAAACCCAGGACAAAGTGGCATCTTCAACAGCTGACTGAAGAGTCTATTTTGCAGACAGCCTGTTCCCTGCCATAAGGCAACAAGAACAGGCAAGTATGCGAAAAATATTATCGTTTACCTATAACATCGTCCTTACGCAGTGCTTCCAGGGACAGTGCCATATCTTCAGCAAGAGCATGAACGGTCGCACTGTCGACGTCGCGCTGAGCAAAAGCGCGCAGCCCCATGACCTCGGCCTGCAACCGCCGGCCGAGGCGAACAGGATCAAGCCGGCTATCCAGTTCACCGATCTGCTGTGCCGCATCGAAACGGTCAATAAAGCGTTCTTCCATACTTGCCAGCAGATCTTCTGCCTTACGCCAGGCGGCGTGCTCTCGTTCGCCCAGCTCCAACAGGCTCTTGACCAGCATACACGCTCGACTTGGCAATTCCCGATCGCGAAGGCCACCTAACCCGCGCAAATAGGCAGCCAACCCAGCCAGTGGTGATGGGTAAGCGCTCAAAGTGCGCTCAAACTCGGCCAGTCCCAAGCGAGCATAGCGCTCAAGAGACTCCTGAAAAAGCCCATCCTTGCTGCCGAAGGTGGCGTAGATACTACCCGGCCGCATGTCGAGCGCTTTCTCCAGATCCTTCAACGAGGTGGCATGAAAGCCCTTTTGCCAGAACAGCTGAAGAGCCCGTTCTAGAGAATCTTGCCGGTTGTGAATCATCGCGCGAGCCATGGTTAATTCCAGATTTTTGAGGCCGATATAGGGCACAAGGAAACATTTTGAGTAATTGCTCAATTTTATATTGAACAACCACTCAAGTACAGCTACAAGCCATTAAATTCGCAATAGTACCGTGCTTTGGTTAGTGGGGTTTGCGTAATGGATGCGTTGGTTAAACACTTTTGCGAAACATTCGTGTACCACCGAGTTTGATGCGATCTCCGATGCCGCTTTGAGTTTTTAAACGAGCATTTGCATGTTGGTATAGTTTTGTCGATTTCCGGTATCGTTTTTATGAGGCTTAGCTCGTCATAGGCACAATGGAACTGGCTCGCGCCACTGGGCTATTGGCAGTCGTGGCCCCCAGTTCACAACATCAAGCGCTGGCAAGGGAGTTTTTGGGTTTCATGTTAAGCGCCGCCCTGCACAACTGTCCGGCGGCCAACGTCAGCGGGTAGCCTTGCTACGGGCTCTGCTGCGCGGCCAACCTCTGTTACTGCTAGACGAACCACTGACCGGGCTAGATTCAGACGCCCGTCATATTTTGCACGGCCTGCTGCTGGACCAAAAACGCGACGGCGTGGCGATGATACTGGCCAGCCACGATGTGGAAGACCGCCAGGTACTGGCGGATAAGGTCTGGAGTCTTTAAGCTGATATCAATTAATGATGATCCTGGGAGTTTGGCAACAACGTGACCCGTGCTGACATGTCGGATTACTCACAACCTGGCCCGAGCGCCGCTGGCGAACTGCTGATCGACGGCGACCAAATAAGCGCCTGCGGCGACTGGACCCTGCCCTACTACCACGCCCTCTACTCATCCGTTACCGCAGCTGGCCAAGACTCTGACCGCTATCAAACACTGAACCTGCAAACGTTGGGGCGTATAGACACCGCCGGTGCGTCACTGCTGGCCGAACTCATTGGGCCTCATAATCTGGAGCAATGGCTGGCGGACAACCCGCAAGCGGTTAGTCGCGAAACCGCCGCGCTTTTGAGTGTGGTCGCAGCCGCCATGGCCGATCACCAGCCACCGCCAGCCCCGCCCGGCTTTACGTTGTTTGGTATGGTGCGCGATATCGGCGCTTGGGTAGATCAGTTGTACCAGGTCGTTGTTACCCTTATCGGCTTTATCGGCCAGATTATTGCGGCCCTGGCGTGGACAACACTGCACCCACGGCGCTGGCGCATGACGGCTTTTGTGGCTGCGATTCAAGACACCGGGCTGAATGCGGTACCCATTGTGGCCCTGCTCACCTTTCTGGTGGGTGCCGTTGTCGCTTTCCTCGGGGCCACCGTACTGGCAGATTTTGGCGCCACCATTTACACCGTTAACCTGGTGGCTTTTTCGTTCCTGCGGGAGTTTGGCGTTTTATTGGCGGCTATCCTGTTGGCTGGCCGCACAGCCAGTTCCTTCACCGCCCAGATTGGCGCCATGAAAGTGAATGAGGAGGTGGACGCGCTGCGCACGCTGGGCCTCAGCCCCATCGAACTGCTGGTGTTGCCGCGGGTGCTTGCAATGATGGTGAGCCTCCCGCTACTGACATTTGTGGGGATGATATCCGGCATGGTGGGTGGCGCCCTGGTGTGCGCAGTGACGCTGGACATTCCTGCGACACAATTCATATCGATTGTGTCGCAGGATGTCGCGTTGAAGCACTTTTTAGTGGGTTTATCCAAGGCACCCATATTCGCTTTTCTAATTGCAGCTGTGGCATGTCTTGAAGGTTTCAAAGTCAGCGGCAGCGCCCAATCGGTAGGCGTACACACCACATCCAGCGTAGTACAGTCGATTTTTATGGTTATTTTGTTCGACTCCATCGCGGCGCTGTTTTTTATGGAGATGGGCTGGTAAATGACACAAACAACGGACGAAAAAAACAGATCCCAAACTCCGATTATCCAGGTGCGAAACCTGGAAAACCGCTTTGGAAATCACATTGTTCACCAACAGCTTGATTTGGACCTGTTTCGCGGTGAAATTCTGGGAGTGGTTGGCGGATCTGGTACCGGCAAGTCGGTTTTGATGCGCAGCATCGTTGGTTTAGTCAAGCCGTCAGGCGGCGACATTCGAGTATTTGGCAAGGATTTGCTCGCACTGTCCTCTCGCCAACGCTCGCTCACTGAACAGCGCTTTGGCGTGCTGTTTCAAAAAGGCGCGCTGTTTACCTCGCTCAATCTTCAGGAAAACATTGCCCTGCCGCTAATCGAGCATCGCAAACTGCCGCGATCCGAAGCAGAGCATCTTGCACGCATGAAACTGGCACTGACCGGTTTATCGGTAAAAGCGGCTACCCAATATCCGTCGGAGTTATCTGGCGGCATGATCAAGCGCGCTGCGCTGGCAAGAGCCTTGGCTCTGGATCCAGAAATTCTGTTTCTGGACGAGCCAACCGCCGGGCTAGACCCAATCGGCGCAGGCGCCTTCGACCAACTGATTGTCACCCTGCGTGATGCACTGGGTTTAACCGTGTTTCTGGTGACCCATGACCTGGATACGCTCTACACCAGTTGTGACCGAGTGGCGGTACTGTCGCAGAAAAAAGTTCTGGTGGCCGACCGTTTGCAGAAAGTTATCGAAAATCCCGATCCGTGGATTCAGGAGTATTTTCTTGGGCCACGGGGGCGGGCCGCCAGCTACGCGGTTCAAAACAACCAGGCATCACAAGCACCCCATTCCCAGCAGGAGTTATCATAATGGAACCCAGGGCCCATCACTTCCTGATTGGAATGTTTACGATTATTACGGCGGCTGCCGCCCTGGTGTTCGCGTTGTGGCTTGGCAAAACCAGTAATGAGCGGGAATGGGCCTGGTATGAAGTGGCGTTTGATTACACCGTAGGTGGCCTTTCTGAAGGCAATCCGGTTCTTTACAACGGCGTCGATGTGGGCGACGTGGTGTCTTTGCGTTTGGTGCGGGAAAATCCTGGGGAAGTGCGAGTGCTGGTACGCGTCGATGAAACCATTCCGATGCATGAAGACACCCGGGCCAGCTTGGCGCTGGCGAACATCACCGGCAGTATGAGCATCGAGTTCAGCGGCGGCAGCCAGAACAGCCCGTTGTTAATCGGTAGCCGTGAGAACCCCCCGATTATTGACGCCCAGCGCTCAGCGCTCAGCGGCCTGCTGGACAACAGCCAGATGCTAATGAACAAAGCCGACCAACTGCTTCGTAACGCCAATCAGTTATTTTCTACTGACAATATCGATCAGGTGTCTGCCATTCTGAGCAATACCCGTGAGGCCAGCGAAACTCTGGTGCGCAAGAGCGCCGCTCTGGACGAGCTGTTTACAAATCTGAATCAGGCCAGCGCGAATGCCAGTCAGGCCGCCGCCCAAATAGCCGAAGTGTCCGGCACCGCCGATGCGCTGTTGCGTAACGAGGGTCGCTCGGCGCTGCGCTCGATGGACCGCGCCCTGGGTAATTTTGACGCCGTTATGCACAGGCTGGACACCCTTACCTCCGACAACGCCGGCGCACTGGATGCAGGGCTGCAGGGCATGGGCGAGCTGGCACCGGCACTGCGGGAATTGCGTAACACACTTAGTAACCTGAATCGCTTTACCCGCCGGCTGGATGAAAACCCGGCAGGGACACTCTGGGGCGTCGACACTATCAAGGAATTGCCACAATGATTCGCTACTCAATGAGTTTTGTACCGGCTACCTTATGCGTACTGGTGATGACCGGCTGCACCATTTTTCCGGTTCCCGAGACGCCACGGGTAATGGATTTCGCGCCCGCGCCTTTAACCCTCGGCCGCGCTGGTGACCAGCAGCCTTATAGTCTTCGTGTAGATACACCTGTTGCATCCGAGCCCATCAACAGCACTCGTATTCTGGCAAAACCCGAGGCTACAGAATTTCGGATATACGGTGGCGTGCGTTGGCGCGACACAGCGCCCGTTATCATGCGCGATGCGATGACTGCGGCATTGCGCAGAAGTCAGGGTTTTGAGCGGGTCATTACTGACGTTAGCCCGGCCGAAGCCGATCTGACCATGGTCACCGAATTGCTGGCTTTTCAAAGCCAACCCGGCGCTAACCACAGCGATGTGGTCATCCGCCTATACAGCGAAGTCATGGAAAATCGCAGTCGCAGAACGGCGTGCTCGCAGGTCTTTGATATTAAAACCAGCGCCGCGAGTAATCGTTTGGACGATGTCATTATTGCATTTGATGGCGCCGGCCAACGCCTGATGAAAGAGCTTGCGCTTTGGGCGAGCGCCTGTGAGGGGCTATCGGCCGACTGAAAAGGGGAAACGAATGGCCTTGAACGCTTATTTGCGCGGAAACAGGTCCGGCCAGGCCGCCTTCAAATATAACCCCATAGACCACAATGTCAGCCCGGCGGCGACATACAGCAACCCGATTGCAATGTCGGATTGAACCACACCAGGCGGGAAAGCCAGCAGTCCGATAATCGCGGCCATCTGAGCAACGGTCTTAATTTTACCAATGTAAGACACCGCTACGCTGGCGCGGCTGCCGATTTCTGCCATCCATTCCCGCAGTGCAGAAATTACAATCTCGCGGCTAATAATAATGATTGCAGGTAACGTCAGAATTAACGCCGCATGCTCTTCAATAAGCACCGCCAGAGCCACAGCTACCATAAGTTTATCAGCGACCGGATCCAGAAAGGCGCCGAAGGGCGTGCTTTGATTCAGTTTGCGCGCCAGATAACCATCTAGCCAATCCGTTACGGCGGCCAGTGAAAAAATAGCTGCGCTGACCAGGTAGCTCCATTGCACCGGCATGTAAAAGATAAAAACAAACACCGGAATCATCACGATGCGCGATAGAGTGAGAATATTCGGTATGTTCATTCGGTGCCTATTCGTCGTGCAATGCTGCGTAAATGGTTTCAGCCAGAGCTTTGCTGATGCCCGGAATTTTAATCATTTCTTCAATGCCGGCTTTGCGCAGCTCTTGGATGCCACCAAAGTAACGTATCAGATCCCGCCGGCGCTTTGGACCTACACCTTCGATTCCCTCAAGGGTAGACTGGCGGCGCTTTTTATCACGGCGTGCGCGATGGCCGGTAATTGCGAAACGGTGTGATTCATCGCGAATGTGCTGAATCAAGTGCAGCCCGGGTGAATCTGCTGGCACCCGAAACACCCGTCCGGTAACCGCATCGATCAACTGCTCCATGCCCGCCCGTCGGGCGGCGCCTTTTGCAACGCCAATCAGTGGAATGTCTGTAATTTCCAACGATTCAAAGACTTCACGGGCAATATTAAGCTGACCTATGCCGCCGTCAATAAACACCAATGAGGGCCGTTTGCCTTCTCCGGCTACCAATCGCTTGTAGCGACGGGTCAGAACCTGGCGCATAGCGGCGTAGTCATCGCCGCCGGTGATACCCTCAATATTGTAGAGCCGGTAATCGCTTTTCAATGGGCCGTTTTCGTCGAATACCACGCAAGACGCCACTGTATTTTCGCCATGACTGTGGCTGACATCAAAACATTCCATGCGCGCCGGCGTTTCTGCCAGGTCCAATAGGTCTTTTAGCGCCAATAAGCGGCGGTATGCAGTTTCCTTGCTGGCCAGGTGCGTCAGCAGCGTCTGGCGGGCGTTGGTTTGCGCCAGCTCTAACCAACGCCTACGCTCGCCGCGCACATTACCACGAATGCGGGTGTCTCGCTTGGCTGCCTCTGACAAAGCTTCTGCTAACAGCGCCATGCCCTCGGGTTCAGAGCTCACCAAAATATCCTGGGGAATCTCGCGACGGGTGTTTCCGGCAAAATAGTACTGGCCCAAAAACGCTCCCAGCAATTCGCCGTCAGACTGCTCAATGATAAATCTCGGAAAGTAGTCTTTGGTACCCAGCACTCTGCCACCGCGCACAATAATGACCACCACACATACGATGCCCGCGTCTTGGGTTATGGCGATCACATCGGCATCGCCGCCTTCACCATCAACCGACTGCTGCTCCTGAACATGTCGCAGGTGGTTCATCTGATCGCGGTAAGCGGCGGCCTTTTCAAAATTCAGTTCTGCCGCGGCCGTTTCCATAGCCTGCATCAGATCCTCAATTACTACCGGGTTCTTGCCCTCAAGAAACATCGCTGCTCGGCGTATATCCTGCTGGTAGTCCTCTGGCGAGATATAGCCCACACAGGGCGCGGTGCATCGATTGATCTGATATTGCAGGCAAGGTCGGTTTCGGTTCCTAAAATAGCTTTCATTACAGGATCTTATGCGGAATACTTTTTGTAACACATTAAGGCTTTCTTTAACCGCGCCCGAGCTGGGAAAAGGCCCAAACCAGGTTCCGCCACCTTTTTTCGTACGGCCCCGGCGAAAGGTCAGTGAGGGATAATCCTGGTGCGCGGATACATATATGTAGGGGTAAGATTTATCATCCCGCAGCAATATGTTGTAAGGCGGCCGCAACGACTTGATCAGATTCTGCTCCAGCAGCAAAGCTTCGGTTTCGCTGCCGGTTATGGTGACTTCAATGGAACAGATTTTTGCCACCAAAGCCTGGGTTTTTGGCGCCAGGCCGCTGTTACGGAAGTAGCTGCTAACCCGGTTTTTCAGATTGCGCGCTTTACCCACATACAGCACCGAGCCGGCGGCGTCGAACATCCGGTAAACGCCTGGCCTTTCGGTAAGTTGCTTGAGGAAGTGCCGGCTATCAAAAGGCGCCGCCGAAGGGGCGGCCACATCAGACGATACTGGCATCGTGAAACCCGAGGCGTACAACCATGAGGGCCAGCTCAACATCACTGGAAATACCAAGTTTTTCAAACACGCGGTAACGGTAGGTATTGACGGTTTTCGGGCTCAGGCAAAGTGCGTCGGATATGTCCTGAACCTTTCTGCAATTCACCACCATCAACGCTATTTCACGTTCCCGCTCGGAAAGACGTTTGAACAACGTCAGTTCCGGGTGATCTTCATTGCTCTGCCCCAACGCCATTTGCTGCGCAATTTCCGGGCTGATGTAGCGCTGTCCGGCGTGGGCTTTGCGCACAGCACGAATGATCTCGCGGATATCGGCGCACTTGGTAATATAGCCGGACGCACCGGCCTCCATAACCCGAACCGGATACGGGTTATCTGCACAACCGGTTACCACGACTACCCGAACGGCGTCATTCAATCGCAGAATTTTGCGGGTTGCTTCAAGACCACCAATACCTGGCATGCGGATGTCCATCAATACCACATCGGGTGGGTTACGGCGCACCTGTTCAATGGCATCTTCACCATTTTTAGCCTCGCCGATTACCTCGATGTCCGGGTTGTCAGACAGCATGCGTGAAATCCCTGATCGAACCAGGTCATGGTCGTCTACCAGTAACACTCTGATCAATATGCACCTCACACACAGCTGTTAACATTCAAGCCGCAATTGTAACGTTTAACGCCGAATCACGATAGGCAACCGACCGTGACGAAACGCTGTCAATGATGGGCCTGCGGCCTGTCCAAACTGGCGGTATTGGTGACTGGATCAAACCACACAACCAGCTCCCCCTTGTCGACCGCAGCCTTGACCCTACTGGTTTCCCCCAGAGGATTTTCCTGATCGTTCAGGCCGTGATAGCGGGTGCAGTATTCTTCAACAAGACCCTGTATCTGGTCGTCGGCCAGCAAATCGGCAGGTACAACAAATAGTTCTTCTCGCGGGTCCTGTTCAGATACGGTAGAACGCGACTCGTTCATTATTTAAAACCTCAGTCAGTGATTCATAAATATCGAAGGTCTAATTGGCGTACGCTCGTAAAAACCATATATTGTTTCAATCGTCATTTGATTAGTTGCATGTATACTATGGCAAAGAATAAAAGGATGAATTCACGGTATTCACTTTTTGCGTAAAGTTATTATACGGTAATACAAAGTGTGTTTCTTTATTGATTCCAACCACAAAGGAGTTTTAATATGTCTAACGATATATTCGAAAAAGCGAGCCGCCTGAACGAAACCTTGCTGGAGCAATTAGGCAAAGCCGCCGAGATGCAAATGAATGCATTTCAACGCTATTCCGAAATGGCACTGAGCCAGGCAAAAAAAGCCTCTGAGGTTCGTGATCTGGACGGCCTGAAGAGTCTGGCTTCTGAGCAAAGCGAGACGCTGAAAGCGTTGAACGAGCAATTTACTGCCGACATGAAAGCATGGCAGGATTATTCCAGCGAAGCGCGCGAAAAAGTGCAAAAATCCATAGCCAGTGCGGATGAGTCTGCCACACAAAAAGGCAAAGCGGGCACGCAAAAAAGTTAATTGCGCCTAGTTTAAAACTAAGATTTTTGCGGTCGGTCAGGCTCTAATGCTTGACCGGCTGTTCTTGTTTCGTTTGAGGAATTCTGCATGCTGGGAATGGAGAAATTAAGTAAAACCAAAAAATTAGTGGCGGGTGTCGTCGACACTAATGTGCGTCGTGGTCAAGAGCGACTGGCAAAAATGCTGGGCGATAAAGGCTTGGTCAGCCCAACCACCTTGTCAATGATGGGAGAAATGTCGGATATTTATAAGGCCATGGCCGCCGATGTTGCCAAGAATCCGTTGCGCACGATTTCGGCAGAAAGCGACTTGCTGCGCAAATATCTGGCGCTTGGTTCCTATACGTTTAGCCGCGCAATGGGTAAAGATCAGGACGCAGTGGCTAGCCCGGAATCAGACGACCGCCGTTTTCAAGCTGAGGACTGGTCCAAGCACTTGCCCTTTGATTTGCTGTTACAAGCTTATCTGATCAACTCCCAAGCATTTCAAGATTGGCTAGAGGGCATGGACAACCTGCCCAAAGACACCCGCGACCAAATGCTTTTTTACGCGCGCCAGGTCACCAGTGCGCTGTCCCCTGCTAACTTCCTGGTCACTAACCCGGAAGCCCTGCGCATTACCTGGGAAAGCAAAGGCAAAAACCTGGTAACGGGTGGCAAGCAATTCATTGACGACTACCGCCAGAACCCGAAGCTGTTCAACGTCGGTATGACCGACCGTTCTGCGTTTGAGGTCGGTGGCAACCTGGCCACGACGCCAGGCAAAGTTGTATTTCAGAACGAACTGATTCAGCTGATTCAGTACACCGCGACAACAGAAACCGTAGCAAAGCGCCCGATGTTAATCGTGCCGCCCTGGATCAACAAGTTTTACATTCTGGACTTGACCGCTCGCAACTCGTTTATTCAGTGGTTGGTTAATCAGGGTCAAACCGTATTTGTTGTTTCCTGGCTAAACCCAGGGCCCAGCCAGAGAGACCTGGTGTGGGACGACTACATGCAGAAAGGCGTGGTAGCGGCGATGGACAACGTTACCAAAGCGACCGGCGAAGCGAAAATGAACCTTATTGGCTACTGCGTTGGTGGCACCCTGGTGGCATCAACCCTTTCTTGGTTGAAGAAAAAAGGCCGCAAACCAACCGTCAGCGTTACCTACTTTACCACGCTGCTGGACTTCACTGATCCAGGCGGCATCAGCATTTACATCAACGATCGTTCGCTTGCGGGCATCGAGAAGATGATGAACAAGAAGGGCTTCCTGGATGGCCGCGCGATGGCCTTCACCTTCAATCTGCTGCGGGAAAACGAGTTGTTCTGGTCTTTCTGGACCAAAAACTACCTGAAAGGCGAAAAACCAGCGGCCTTTGACCTGCTGTACTGGAACACCGATGGCACTAACCTGCCCGCGGCTCTGCACGGACCTTATCTGCGTGAAATGTATCTGAACAACCGACTGGTGCAACCGGATTCGCTGACATTCTGTGGCGAGACCAATAATCTGCAGGATATTGACGTGCCGTCTATGTTCATAGCCGCACGCCAGGATCACATTGCCAAGTGGAAATCCTGCTACACCGGCGCTCAGGCTCACGGCGGAAAAGTGAAGTTCTTGCTGGGCGGCTCCGGCCACATTGCCGGCATTATTAACCCACCGTACAAAGAAAAGTACGGTTTTTGGACCAATAATGTGGATACATTGCCAGAAAATCCGGACGACTGGCTGGCAGAAGCCGAGCAGCACCCTGGTTCATGGTGGCCGCACTGGGTTGAGTGGCTGGCGCAGTATCAAGGCGACCAGGTTCCTGCCCGCGTCCCAGGCGACGGTAAGCTGAAGGCGTTGGAAGATGCCCCTGGCAGCTACGTGAAAGTCCGCGCAGCGGATGCGGCGAAAAGCTGATCGTAGAGTATGAAGTGATCCACCCGAAAACCGCGGCGAAGCTTATGCTTCGTCGCGGTTTTTTGGTTCTTCAATCTGGGCTTTAAATTGACTATCATGGCCGCCTCTAAAATAGTTTGGATGCTAATGACTCCCTCTGCGTTTCGACTCACCCTGCCAATCCTATTCGGCTATTTGCCGCTGGGCATGGCGTTTGGCGTGCTGTTTGCCACACAGCTTGATTACCCATGGTGGATAGCCCCGCTAATGGGCGTGCTGGTTTACGCCGGTGCAGGGCAAATACTGGCTGTCAGTTTGCTGGCCGCCCATGCCGGATTGCTGGAGGTATTTATTGCAATGTTTGTGCTCAACGCCCGGCATTTGTTTTATGGCTTGTCTTTGTTAGGGCAATTTCGCGGCGCTGGCTGGCGCAAGCTGTATTTGATATTCGGCCTGACCGATGAAACTTACTCGCTTCTCACCAGCCGCCAGCGCACCGAAACCCGTGAGCAGGAGTTGCATACGGATTTTCGCATTACCCTACTGAACCAGTTGTACTGGGTAGTTGGCTGTGCAGCCGGTGGGTTTTTGGGGCACAGCGTTGCCTTCAACAGCACCGGCATTGAATTTGCGCTGATCGCGCTGTTCATTGTGCTAACTATTGAGCAGTACAAAGCCCTGGGTGAAACCTTCCCGCTCTGGCTGGGTGCTCTGGCCGCCGGGGTGGCTATGGCCGTCCTACCAGCACCGCACCAACTCATCGGAGCTATTGTGATTGTTTCACTGGTATTGTTACTGCAATACCGCCGCCACAGAGACACTCTGGCCCGCAATCGCAGCGGGGAGGCAACTCATGGCTGAGAACCTGTTTCAAAACTACTATCTGTCCAGTTTTATAGCAGTAACGGTGCTAGCAACGTTCGCCACCCGCATCATTCCGTTTGTATTTTTCGAGCGCCATACCGAACACCCCCTCATCAAACACCTGGGGCGCTATTTACCCGCCGCTGTTATGGCGTTGCTGGCTATCATATTTTTACAACGTTCGGCGACATGGTCGGTACCGGTTGTTGGTCTGGACGCACTAATCCCCGGCGTTCTGGTGGCGTTGGTTCACCTTTGGCGCCGCAATGCCCTGCTGTCTATCGCTGCGGGTACCCTTCCGTATATGGCCATTCAACAGGCCGGTCTGTTCTGAGTCATAGCGTTCTGAGTCATAGCGTTCTGAATGACCGGGCCGGAATCATTGGAAAACACCTCTATGGAATTGCTGGATAACTTTGCCCGAACCCTGGAAACCACACTGCCGGTATTCATCATGGTCTTTATTGGCATGGGGCTGCGCCGCGTTAATTGGATAGATGATGCGTTCGTCAATACCGCTTCGGCCCTGGTGTTCAAAGCAACATTGCCAACGCTGATTTTTCTGAGCATTACCCGTGCGGATCTGAGCATCGCTCTGAATCCCGGTTTGCTTGTGTTCTTTTTGATGGCGACCGTTGGCACCTTTGGCCTGGCCTGGGTGTGGGCGCACTTCCGCGTGCGTCGGGAAAACCGAGGTGTTTACGTGCAGGGGGCATTCCGCGGCAACTGTGGCGTCGTGGGGCTGGCTCTAGCGGCCAATCTGTACGGCGATTATGGTTTGTCTGCCGGTGGCATTCTGCTGGGCCTGGTGATTATTTCCTACAACGTCTTGTCTGTGGTGGTACTGCTGGCCTATCAGCAAGGCCAAAGCGCCAGCCCAGGAAAAATCTTCCATAGTATTTTGCGCAATCCGCTGATTATTTCAGTGGTTATTTCCATTCCAGTCGCCGCGCTGAATCTGGAACTGCCCGCCTGGGTAATGACATCGGGGGATTACTTTGCCTCGCTTACCTTGCCGCTGGCGCTTATGTGCATTGGCGCGACCGTATCACTGAGCTCCATTCGCATCGACAGCCGCACGGCGATGGGCGCCAGCCTGATGAAAATGGTAACGCTTCCGGCGCTGGCCACAACAGCGGCGTGGCTCTGGGGCTTTCGCGGCGCGGAACTGGGCTTAATGTTCCTGTTTTTTGCCAGCCCGACGGCAGCCGCCAGTTTTGTGATGGTTAAAGCGTTAGGGGGGAACGACCGCCTGGCCGCAAACATTATCGGATTGACCACTTTGTTTGCCAGTGTAACCGTTACAATAGGGGTATTTGTTTTGCGCAGTTCCGGCATTATTTAGCGTGGGCGGGTGTACCTTGCGCGCTTTCCCTGTTTAGATAAAGCCAACGCAACCGGACCGATTGGCTATGGACCGACTGGTTATGGATAGAATGGCTATGAATAGACTGGTTATGAATTCCCCACTTCTGGACACCCACTTAGCGTGGCAACTTATACTGCAGGCTCGGGATTGTGCCAACGTTATTTTGCCTATCCCAAACAGCACCGTGCCCGCGCTTGCCTTGTCTGAAGCCGGCGGGAACTGGCGCTTGTTGCGGCCTGCCAACGAACAGGCACAGCGGCTGTTTGATTTGTTTTTACCTTTGGCAAGCCCACTGGCAGAGGGCCGGACCACATCGGTTATCGGACAACTAGGCCAAAGCCTGGACGGCCGCATTGCCACGGTGAGCGGCCATTCGCGATTTATTAATGGTAACGATGGTATTACTCACTTACATCGCATAAGGGCGTTATCAGACGCGGTTGTGGTGGGCGCTGGAACGGCCGTTGCCGACAACCCCCAGCTTACGGTCAGACGCACCTCTGGTGACAATCCGATTCGCGTGGTTATCGACCGCCGCCGCCGGGTGCCCGCCAGTCATCACTTGTTTACCGACAACGCAGCCCCAACGCTTCGGCTGATCGCCGGCGATTACCAACCCGGCCCGAAACCCAAGCTGCAACGGGGTGTTTTAGAAGTTCCTTGCCTGGGTCACAACCAACAACCCGTTTGCCCCGCGCAGATACTGGCAGTGCTGGCAGATTTTGGTTTGCACAAAATATTCATAGAAGGTGGGGGAGTGACTGTATCGGCATTTCTGAACGCGCAATTGCTGGACCGATTGCACGTGATGGTGGCGCCAATAATCATCGGTAGCGGTCGGCCAGCGTTTACACTGCCCGAAATTGATCAACTCGACGATGCGTTGCGGCCCCAGGCAACCATGGTCAATTTGGGTTCCGATATGCTGTTTGCCCTGGAATTCAACTCAAATCGCGGCCGCCTTTAAGCAGCACCAGGGCGCCGGGGCAACTGCCGATAAACACCAGCGCACCGTAGCCAACACTGAGCGCCACGCCCTGCTCGGCCGGCAGCCCCGCCAGTGGCCACAACAAAGCCGCGGCGCCCTCGCGGATTCCCCAACCGGCCACGGTCAATGGTACGACCATACTCAGTAATAACACTGTGCACAGAGCCAGAATGACAGCCGCTGCAGCGGCACTGTTGACGTAATCCGCAGCCACCGCCAGCAATAAAAAAACCGCAAGATAACTGGCCATAACCAACAGCGAGGATATCAGCTGCAGCGGCAAAGCTGGCCAGCTGAACAACGCCTGGTGCACGTCGTCACGGAAGGCCAAAAGGTAAGATTTGAATCGGGCGTTGTACCGTCGTAGTAACAGCAAACCGCACGCTATTGCCAGCAGCAAAATAATGGGCAGCCAGCCAATTGCAGCAGAAGAGCCCACCAGCGACGGTTTGAACACATTTGCCTGCCAAAGCACGACCAGGCCCAGGCCAACCATCAGCGCCAAAACCAGTTGCCCAGACAACCGTTCAATCGCCACCGCGTGGGCCGCTTTTTGTCGTTTGCCGGCTTTGGCGCCGTGGCGCAGCGCACGGCTCACATCCCCCAGAATGCCGCCGGGTAAAACCTGGTTTATAAACGTGGCCAGGTAATATTCCTGCACGGCATCACCTAAGCCGATGCTCAAGCCAAGGCGTTTGCCGGTGTAACGCCAGCGCCAGGAAGAAATGACGACCTGAACCACGCTCAGTAAAACGGCCGGTAGTACCACCCAGAGCGGAATTCGTTGCAACTCCCGCCAAAGGGCCGTGGTATCCACCAACAGAAAAAGTGTGCCAAGCAAAATTGCACTCGTCAGCCATCGCCAGGCAGCGCTGCCCCGCCCACCCTTTTTTGCCGTAGCAGACATCGCTACCCGACCCTTGGCGGCAACGCGAGCAGATCCTCATGGCACACTTTAATGCGCAACTCCCCTGTGCCCAGCTGCCGTTCTCTGGCGTCAAACCAGACCCTTAAGCGCGCGCTTTGATCCGAATCCTGCTGGATGGCGGCATTGACCCAACCGCGCATCAGCTGGCGCGCCAGCTCAGCATGCTCTTTACCTTCATCTGCACCATCACCTTCACGTTCACCTGCATCCATACCCAGCTGCCAGTCACTGGCGGCGATGTGCACCTCATAACCACAGCTTTGTAGTTCTGCGGTCAGCGTTGCGGTGGCGCTTGGCCCCAGTGCCGCTCCCAGGCCTTTGTCGCCGTGCTGATGTTGATTAACCAGTACGCGCAGCAGGTCGTCATCAGGGTGCTGGGGGATAAGTTCGAAGCGTCCGGCGTAGCTCAGCACAACCAATAGGGCCGCGCGTTTGTCCGCGACTTCTTTCACCAGCGCCTGCAACCATTCGGCCGACACAAGGTCAATCAGCGCCGATGCAGTCACCAGGCGTGTCTGTGTGGGTAATAGCCCGGCAAACGTCTGTGGTAACAGCTGTAAAGCCCGGGTTTCAACGCTCAGGCCCAGCGGCTCTAGTCGCGCTGCTGCGGCTGCCAACAGACCCGTGTCCTGGTCGATCAAAAGCCACGTCTGCGGGCTATCAAGTACCTTGGCCAAATACCCGGCATTGGACCCCAGCCCGGTCCCCAGATCGACCAGCGTTGGCGGAAGTGGCTCAACTTGGTCGCCCGATTGCTGTTTTAGCCAATCACGCAACATGGTATTAAGGTTATGCGACCGCGCCTTATAATCCGCCGGCTGCCGCAGGCTGAGCCAGTCAGCGCTGAACTCGGTATGTGGGTGATGACTTTGAAAATGGGCAAGCGCGGCCGTAAAAGCAGCGGCTGTATCAGCCCAGGTGCGCACAAGCCGCGACTCGGATTCGGCACTAAGGCGGGCTTGCGCAAGGACGTCAGGGTTGGTTATCCAAATAACCAAACGTTCACGCAACGCTGCCACATCCCCCGCGTGGTACATCGCAACGCCGGGGCGATCGGCGGTGTGCAATAAAGCGCCACCGTTTGAGGAAATAATCGGCAAACCAACACCCAGTGCTTCATCAATTACCATGCCATAACCTTCATACAGCGACGGCAACACAAAAACGTCGGTGTTGTTGTAAAGCGCTGCCAGCGCATCGCCATCCACCTCGCCGGTCAGCGTAATACGCGAACACAAACCAGCCTGCTGAATCTGCTGGCGCACCTGCTCGGCGTAGTGCGGATCGCGGTCACAAGCGCCCGCCAAAACGCACTGCCATGGCAGCTCCTTCAACCCGGAAAGAGCTTCGACCAACTGATGCTGGGCCTTACGCGGCGACAGTTGCGCGACGCATAACAACCGTATCGTTTTCGCACCTTCAGCCCTGCCATTAGCAGAGTGTTCCGGCGCAGCAGACGCACGCTTTTCAACCCCCGGTTCAGCAACGTGGATTCGGTCTGGCGCCACGTCAAAGCCCCGAAGGCGTTCTGCAGTGAAGCGGCTGGTGGTTATAACATGGGGCACCGCCGCCAGCGCCCGCTTTTCAGCAGCAAAAAACCAGGCTTGCTGCTGCGAGCTCAGGCCGGTTTCATCGGCCAGCGGATGGTGAATCAACGCGACCAGATTCAGCCTCGACCGGTGTGCTTCCAGTATTTCTGGCATGGCGCTCATGGCAAGTCCGTCGAGCACCACCCAAGACTGCTCTGCCGCACTCGCAAGCAACTCGTTCATGGCAGACAATGCCACGGTGTCGGGCTGCGGAAATTGGCCGGGCAACCCGGTTATTCGTGCGCTTGTACCGGGCTGATTTAACGCGCCGGCTTTGTTTAGCGCGGCTACTAACTCGCGCACGTAGCGATAACCACCGGTGTTCTGTTGCGGATCACCCGGCACAACAAACAGCAGTTCGTGGCTGGATTCAAATGTCGCCATGGTAGCTGGCCCACGCAATATGGGATTCCGCCAAGGTTACCTTTACGCTTTCAACACCCTTGCCTGACTCCCCCAGCTGGCCGGCCCGAATTGCTGTGGCAAGTCGTTCGAATATGACTTTTGCCATAAATTCGGTGGTGGTATTGCGGCCTTCAAATTCCTCCACGTCGTCCAGATTTTTCATGTTGAACTCCGCCAGCAATGCTTTCAGCTGCTCCGAAGCCAGGCCAATGTCCACAATCAAATCGTCATGGTCGAGCGTCTTACGCTCAAAGCTAACGTCAACGATATAAGTAGCGCCGTGGGTTTTCTGAGCCGGCCCAAAAATTTCGCCGTTAAAACTGTGGGCAATCATGATGTGATCGCGAACGGTCAGGCTGTACATTTAAATCTCCTTTGGCAAAGCCTAAAGTGAATAGCCTACTGTGCAGAACTGTCTATGAAGAGCTATCTGTAACGAACTATGACTAATAACGAATTCGATGGCATAACGTATCATCACCCGGGGCAAGAATTTGCGCCATGGTTTGCGGCATTTTCTCGAACGGGGTTTCTGCGCTGATCAAAGCGTCCAACACCGGATCTTGCAGTAAATCCAGAGCCAGCGTCAGGCGACGGCGATAATCCCAGCGCGGCTGGCGAAGCGGGTTAATCCCACCCACCTGGCTGGATTTCAGGGTCAGGCGACGGGGATGAAAGGCCGCGCCCAGGGGTGCGTTAACGGGCTGGTCGCCGTACCAGCTCATTTCCACCACTGTTGCCTCCGGACCTGCCAAGCCTAGAGCTGTTGCCAAGCCGGCGCTTTGGCCACTGGCATGAATCACCAGGTCAAAATCATCCGCGCTGCTTTGGCTGGCAAAGGTTAAGCCCAGCTTGCGCGCCACTGCCTCGCGACCCGGGTTGGTGTCCAAAGCGACTACCCGGGTTCCAGGTATGCGGCTGGCTAACCAGGCTACAAGCAAGCCAACAACCCCTAAGCCCACCACCGCAATACGGTCGCCCACGCCCGGCATGGCATCCCAAAGGCCATTTACGGCGGTCTCCATATTAGCAGCCAGAATCGCACGAGCCGCAGGTAACCCCGGCGGCAAAGGCATAACGGCCGCGGCAGGCACTTTATAACGCTGCTGATGGGGGTACAGACAAAAGACCGTCTTGTCGGCTAGCGCCTCGGGGCCGCTAACAACCCGTCCAACATTGGCATAGCCGTATTTGACCGGCCAAGGGAAATCTCCCTGCTGAAAAGGTGCGCGCATACTCTGGTATTCGCTGGCAGGCACTCGGCCGTGAAACACCAGAGATTCGGTGCCACGGCTGACACCGGAGTACAACGATTGCACCGTTACCTCATTGTCTTTGGTACTTGCATTCGTGCCTGGCGGACTATTCAGAACCGTGTTCAGTATTTTCCCTTCGCCAGCGGCGGTAATCCAGAATGCCCGTGTCGCTGTGTGCGATGAGCCATCATTTATGGAACTCATCCAGTACTCCTTGTGTCTATACTAAAAGCTAAACAGTCTACAGATTTCTTGATGGAGTTCACTGATGAATTCAGCACCCCAAGCGCGGGCGCAGGGCCTTGCGCCATGGATGGACCTGCTGTGGAGTGCCGTTGTAATGGCGGTTTTGTTTGCACTGGTGATTCCACCTGTTGCGTCAACCCGGGCAGCAGCCACGCTGGCCACTGCGGTAACCATCATTCTTTATGGTGCTATTGTAGCGAGTGTGCTGACACGCTGGCCGTCACACCTAAATTTTGGCTGGGCCAATCGGGCAACTCTGCTGCGCGGTTGCATGATCATTGTGTTGATTGCCATTGCCTGCGCTGTGGCCGCAGGCGCTAAACTGTCGGTTAACAACCTTTGGTGGTATGCCGTTGCAGCTTTGTTGGCACTTATACTGGACGGCGTAGACGGCCAACTGGCGCGGCGCACCAACAGCGCCAGTGAGTTCGGCGCCAGATTCGATATGGAACTGGACGCCCTGTTTATTCTTGGCCTGTGCCTGATGGTTTTCGCCATTGGCAAAGCTGGCGCCTGGGTGCTGGCGCTGGGCCTGATGCGTTATGGCTTTGTGGCGGCTGCCTGGGCTCTGCCCTGGATGAACCAGCCGCTACCGCCGAGCTTTCGCCGCAAAACAGTGTGCGTATGGCAGATTGTCACGTTAATGGTGGCGATTGTGCCGCCAGCGCCTTCCCTGCTTGTCAGCGTGTCGCTGGCAACGGCGCTGTTACTGTTAACCTGGTCGTTTTTTCTAGACATATATTGGCTCTATCAACGGAGAAGATAATGGAGAGAACAACATGAAACACATTGAGAAAAACCGTACTTCCAAAATCGCTTTCCTATCCTTGCGCCGAATTGCTACCGCTGTTCTAGTGCCGGCTTGTTTGGCTTCAGCCCCGCTGGTTCACGCTGAGCCGACCAATTTCAAGGTTGATGATGAGCACTTTTCCATGGTGTTTGAAATTATGCACGTCGGCTATGCCCCGGTGATGGGCATGTTCCGCGAGATAGAAGGTGAATTTGTCTATGATGAAGAAACCCGAGAGCTTAGTTCCGGCAAACTGATATTTAAAAGCGACAGTGTGTTTACCAATCACAAAAAGCGCGATGAGCACGTCACCAAAAAAGACTTCCTCGACAGTTCCAAGCACCCCGACATCGTTTTCACTGTGACCGATTTCAACACCACCGGCGATAACACCGGCCAGGTCACTGGAGACCTGGCCATGCTCGGCCAAACCAATCCGGTTGTGTTAAACGTAACACTCAACAAATCGGCGGTTTACCCGTTCGGGCACGAGGAATACACGCTGGGCATTAGCGCCGAAACCAGCCTGAAACGCAGCGAATGGGGCATGACCTACGGCCTTGATGGCGACATGGTGGGCGACGAAGTTACCCTGCGTTTTGGTTTTGAAGCTATCAAGCAATAAGTTTGGTTCTAAGCGGGTTGATAATAGCGTGATTAAATCTAGGCCGATTGTTGGCGGCCATATTTCATCGACGCCACCAATGAGCCCGCCACTACCAGCAACGCCGCCACCGGCAAACGCCAGTCCGGGGCGGCAATGCCGGCAACAACCAACAGCACCGCGGCCAATACCGGCACCGCGTAAGCCAAGCTGCCAATCAACGCAGTAGGCCCGGTGCGCAAAGCCAAATCCCAAGCCACCATAGCAAGCCCATAAGGCCCAAGGCCAAGAGCGATGCCGGCCAACAATGCGCCACCGGTAGGCATTCCCGGTGCGCTTCCAGCCAAGGTGTCAGCGGTTGCCGCTCCGGCGCCTGCAACCAGAAACAGCAATGGCATCAACGGTGTAATTGCCACCGGTGCCGCCTGGCAAATCCACGAATACAAGGCCCAGCAACAAGCGGCCAACAGTGCCAGTGCATAACCGGAGTAATGGGCGCTAGCGCCTGATCCTAGAGAATCGGGCCCTATCAAGACCGCTGCGCCACAAAATGCAATACCGGCCCCGACGATGACTGGCAATGGAATACGCCGATGAAACATCCATTGGCTGAGCACAATAAACAGTATGGGCCAGGTGTACGTAATCAACGCAGCCTCCGCAGCAGGCGCCTTACCCATTCCCACCAGATAACTTGCCACAGCGCCAAAAATCAGCGCAGGTACCAATCCGTAAATCACCAGTTTCCACTTGAACGACAGCGTTAATTGCATGGGTTTAATTTGCGCTTTTTTGCGCTTGCACAACGTCGTGGGCAAAGCCGCCACAGCACCACTTAACAGAGCAATTGTTGCCAGCCGAAACGGAGGTACCGCGCTTGCGATATCCACCAGCAGCGGCGCGATCGCCCATAGAACAACGGCAACAAGCGCCGCAAAAACGCTGACGTAAAGAGGTTGATGTAAAGCAATGAAGTGGCTGCTCACGGTTAGTGCTCCCTTTGCGCTGGTGAATTAGCAAGACAGGGCTTAACCCTATACACTTTCAACACATCACAAAATCGACATTTTTTGATTGATAACCTAACAGGAATTGATGATTTGAGACGGCGCATTTTGGATTTGAACATGTTGCACACGCTGGTCGCGATTGCCGACGCCGGCAGCGTGACCGCGGCGGCTGAACGCCTGGCTTACACACAATCGGCTGTGAGCATGCAGCTGCGCCGGCTGGAAGCATCATTGGACGTTGCCCTGCATGAACCCGCAGGGCGTAAAATTCGCCTGACAGCGGAGGGGCAAAAGCTGGTGGGGTACGCGCGGAAAATGCTGGCGTTGAACAGTGAAGCGGTAGACGACGTTCAGCGCCGGCAGATTTCCGGCGAGCTGAGCCTGGGCATTCCCGAGGATTATGCCTTTTTGTTGACCTCCGTGTTATCGCACTTCAGTCAGCGATATCCGGCGATTCAGTTACAGGTTATTTGCCGCTCCAGCGTTGATCTGGTGAAGCAGGTACAGGATGGCGATCTGGATATGGCGGTGGTAACGCGCCAGGTGCGTTCACCGGGCGGTGAAGTGATTCGCCGCGAACCGCTGGTATGGGCCGTTGGCGCCACCGCGCAGCCATCATTGGCCGACCCGATACCGCTGGCGCTTTATTCGCCGGGCGCAGACGTGTTTCGTGATGTTGCTGAAGCGTCGCTGGCCTCTGCAGGCCGGAGCTGGCGCATGGCCTATTCCAGCCAATCCATGACCGGCCTTTTACCGGTTGTAGTAGCCGGTTTGGCGGTGGTTGTGGTAACCCGCAACATGCTAACCGATCAACTGCGGGTGATTGACGAGCGCAGTGGCATGCCAGCGTTACAATCCGTTGAAATCGCCCTGCACCGCTCTATTGGACGGCCATCGGAACCGGCACGTCAACTGGCGGACCTGATACGAACTCACTTGGCGTCAAATGAGTAAACTCGAACCAGCCCTGCGGCTCCAAAGGCTGGTCAAGTGCCTGCTGTAATCTGGCATCTTGTCGATAAATATCCGGGCGGAACACCAGCTCGCCGTCTTCGCCCGGGTGTACCGTCCAATAATGCAATATGACCGGCATCGCGCGCCGCAGGTTAATATTGCGAGTGTCTCCAGTCGCAATTAATGCTTTTACATCCGCAGCCGTGTCGGTGTCGTCAAACAGCAGTTGTGCCAACTCCGTGATGCCTTGCACCCGAATACAACCCGAGCTGAATGCCCGCTGCTGGCGCCCGAATAGTGCCTGCGCAGGCGTATCGTGCAAGTACACCGAGTGATTGTTAGGAAAACGCAGAACCAATTGTCCCAGCGCGTTCGTCGGGCCCGGATCCTGGCGCAGCATAATGCTACCGGGATTCCACCAGTCGATCTGTTGCGGGTCCAAGCGCTGCCCCCGAAGATTAAGCACGCTCAAATTCTGGCGATAAAGATAGCCAATGTCGTCGCGGATTTTTGGCAACGAGTCTTCCCGATAAATGGTCGGCGGCACTGTCCAGGTTGGGTTGGCGGTTAAGTGGGTGATCTCGGACCGCAGCGACGGCGTGCTGCGGTAGGGCTGGCCAACCACAATCCGCGAACGCCAGATTTTACCGTTGGGGCGAAAGTAGCTGATGCGATAACCGGCAATATCCACCAGAATAAAAGCGCTGGCTTCGCCGTGTAACAACCAGCGAGCGCGCTCCAGGTTGGCTCGAATCTGGTTAATACGGTCGTCAACAGAAACATTCAACGCGTCTCGGGTTTGTTGACCCACAATACCGTCAGTCTCTAACAGATGATGCTGCTGAAAAAGGCGCACGGCCTCTACCAGGGTTTCATCATATTGAAGAAGAGTCGCAGCCTGAAGGTCCTGCTGGCCAGCAGGCATGGCGCTTTGTAGGCCCGGGCCTCCTATCATCGCCAATCGCTGGCGCAACAGAAGGACATCGGCGTCGACATCGCCCGGCCTTAGTGACTGACTCCGTTGCGGCAACTGCCGCCAGCCGCCTTCCATCTGGATATTGCGATAGTATGCCAGCCCTGCACGCAGGCGCTGGTAGGGCGCAGCGTACGGCCGTGCCAGGGAAAACGCCTGTTCAAAACGCTGCGCATCTACCGCCTCGGAAATCCCCTGATAATCCAAAGCGCGCGCCAACACCGGTATTTCCCACTGAGGATCAATTTGATATGGGTCCACCTTGCCGCGCTGCAGGTGCGTCAACGCGGTCAACAGAATTCGGCTCACTGACAGTTCAAAGCGCAGACGATCACCGGCTGTCGTATACGGTGTCTGCAGTTCACGATAACGCGCCATAATGGCGCCGGGTTGATAGTCGGCTACATTCAGGCCATCACTTTGCAGGGTATTGAGTGCAGCCGCAAAAGCCGCAACTGATTCGCTGTGCTGCCACACAAATCGACCGTCTCTGGCCGCGTAAAAAGCGCGTAAATCCTCGGTTTCAGACAATAGATAGACCGCAAAAACTTCGTCTGGTTCGCTGTTTTCTTGCACAGCCACGCTGTGGCAAGCAACGCCCAGCCACAATGCAAGCAGCAACAAAACGCGGCTTAGCGCATAGCGCCTTAGCATACAGTTCCTCCATGTGCCAGCGGAAATCTGGCTATTTCAGCTTCTATCATTATAATAATGGACCTTGCGGAAAACCGGATGCTCCGCTTTTATAATGACAGCATGATCCGCCATTACCAGTAAGACAGTCCAACGTCAGGTAAGATCCTGCCTTTAATACGGATTTTCTGAATGCCGATGATACGTTTAAACCGATGGCTGCTCGGCGCAGCTTTGTGTAGTCAAATAATTCTGGGGGGCCACAATGCCATGGCCGCCAACTCCCACAAACCAGCAAAAAACGCGACCGTTAATACTGCAACTTCTAATAGTGCAACGCCTTCAGCCCAGCAAACTCGCCTCAACAACACGCTGGCAAAGCTGGCACCAAAAGCCAATCCTCAAGTCTTGCGCCTGGCAGCGCGGGCACTGGCCTGCGCCCAACCCGATGCCGAGAGGCTTGCCGTCATTGATTTTTCATTGCCATCCACTGAGCAGCGGCTCTGGGTGTTTGATTTGAAACGCCAGAAACTGCTATTTAAAGAGCTTGTTTCCCATGGCCGGGGCTCGGGCAATGCCGAGGCCAAGTCATTTTCGAACATTCCGGAAAGCTATCAATCCAGTATCGGCCTGTTTCGCACGCTTAACAGCTATCGTGGCCGCAACGGCTATTCATTACGCCTGGAAGGCTTGGAGGCAGGCGTAAACGACCTGGCCTACCAGCGGGCCATCGTGATTCACGGTGCCGATTACGTCAGCGAGAACTTCATAGAACAAACCGGGCGTTTGGGGCGCAGCCACGGCTGCCCCGCGGTTCGCCAGGAAGTCGCCATCAAACTGATCGATAGTCTGAAAGAAAACCAGTATCTGTTTACCTACTACCCGGATCCCGAGTGGTTGGCAACGTCTGAATTCTTAAGCTGTAAACGCACAGATGCCCAACTAGCCATGAACTGATGTCTCGTCTCCGCGATTAATACTGTAACCCAAAAGAGAATGCTCATGCCCAACAAGAAGTTTCCATCCATTATTGTGTTTGATGTGAATGAAACACTTCTCGATATAACGACTCTGGAGCCTTTATTTCATCGCGTGTTCGGCGATCGACAGGTGCTGAGGGAATGGTTTTCGGCACTGGTGCTTTATTCACAGACAATGACTCTGTCCGGTCTTTACACGCCCTTTGGAGAGCTTGGCGTGGGCGCATTGCGAATGACCGCCGACATTCACCAGGTGGACATTGGGGATGACGATATTGCGGAGCTGAAAAAGCGGATGAGTACAATGCCGGCGCATCCGGACGCTATTCCCGCTCTTACCCGGCTGCGCGATGCAGGTTTCAGACTGGTAACCCTGACCAACTCGGCCAGCGGCGCTTCGCCCACCCCGCTGGAAAAGGCGGAATTAAGTCACTTTTTTGAGCGAACCTTCAGCATCGAGGAGACCGGTAAATTCAAACCCGCCCCTGAAACCTATCGCCTGGTCGCGAAGGCGTTGTCTGTCGAGACCTCAGACTTGTGCCTGGTCGCCTGTCACCTTTGGGACACCATAGGCGCCCAGGCAGCCGGTTGCCGCGGTGCGTTTTTAACACGCCCTTACAACGCTATTCTGACGGCGCCTGGCGTACCCCTTCCCGACCTGGTTGCAGCAGAACTGACTGACCTCGCCGATCAGATTATTAGCTGCCGGTAGCACCTTGTAGAGACGCCCGGCGGTCGCACCAAAGCCAGTCGGGCCGTTTAAACCACGTCAGGCCAAAAGAGCCGTTTTGTGCTCATCAGGCATCTCGTTTAGAGCCGAAATGTTACTTACAATCTGGATCCCGCTTATTGCTTTCTTGGCCTTGGACTTGGCAACCGCTGCGGTCGCTGCCAGATCTGCCGCGGACCCAAATGCCCGGCTATCTGCAACAACGATTCCTGCTGAGAGAGCCACAAGGGGGAACTGTCTTGGCTGGCCATCACGATCTTCACCGGTTATGAACCCCGCTTGACGTATCGCTTCCGGATAACGCGTCGCTGCCTCCGAGGCGAAAAGCTGTTGCACTTCTTCGCAGCGCTTTCGGTTTTCAAGTCGGTCGCTAAATACCACAAAATCATCTCCGCCAATATGGCCGACCCACTCATTATCCCCATTGAAAACCGCACACAGTTGTCGTGCCAACGACAAGATCACCTCATCACCTTTGCTGTAGCCCAGCAAGTCATTGAAAGGCTTAAAGTGGTCAATATCGAAGTAGATGCAGGTGAACGGATTGTTTTGCTGAAGCCGGCAAACGGCTTCCTGCTGAATCAGAACATTCCCCGGCAACTGAGTAAGAGGATTGGCATGTCTTGCCTGTTCCACCCGGCTCCGGGTCATCAAACGAAGCAGAGACCGGGTTGAACCCAACCCTATGTACAGGCCGTTCCTGGTCACGATGAAATGCTGCTTGAGATAATGAAGGTCGTCCTCTAAAAGCGACTGACTGACGGCTTCCAAAGATTCGTCATGCTCCACGACAAGCGCATCGTAGGCGGTCAAACTCGACACCGGCTTTGTCTCATTAAGTGCACGGCCATAGGTAGAGCTGAACACTTCCATTACACGCCATTTATGCAGCAGACCGAGAGGCCGGTCATTGTCCACCACGGGCAACGCAAATATGGAGGGCGAAGATTGCAAGACTTGCCAGGCATCGCCCAGTGACGCCGTTGGAGCAAGTGGCACGATGTAGCGCCCGAGGTATCCCGCATCCGAGGTCGCCTGGCCCCCGCCGACGGGAACCGGGTTGTCCAGTGCTGACAATTCGGCAGTAGGAAACGGATTGGGGCGCCCCAGCAGGAAGCCCTGAATCAGATGAATTCCCATTGAGCGCAGCAGCGTCAGCTCAGCAACCGTCTCAACGCCTTCTGCAATCAGCCGGCACCCCAGCCTTTCACAGAGGTTGATGACGGACCGAACAAACTCTTTTTTCACCAGGTCTCGATCAACATCGCGAATAAAATGGCGGTCAATTTTGACAAAATCCGGCTGAATTTCAGACCAGAGTTTTAACCCGGAATAACCCGTACCCAGGTCGTCTATCGCAACCCGGAAACCCCTTTTTTTCAATGCAATCAATCGAGCCTTTAACGCTTCCGGGTTATCCGCCGGATAACGTTCGGATAGTTCAATAACCACGTTTTCCGGCTTGAGGCCGTTCATCGTCAACAAAGACTGCAAGCGATCCTCTGCGAGCTCTGTCGGTAGCAGCAGACCCGGTGAAACATTCACGAAAACCAGGTGGCTGACTCCGTGACGAATGCAGCTTTGCCCGGCTTCCAGCAGACACGCCTGTTCCAGGCTGATCACCTGCTTGCATTGCTCTCCTGCCTGAAATAATGCGGGAGCCCCGTGAAGCGGGCTGTCCGAAGGTCCCCGGCTAAGTACCTCATAGCCAAGAACAGTTCCTTTCTGACAGTCAACAATGGGTTGAAACATCGTTGAAATGAGCTGCTGATCAATAATGCGCTGTAGCTCTCTCGCTTGGTCACCGGCTGTCATTCTGTGTTATGCCCCCTGAATCTGGAAACGAGAAATCAGGGCTCGCAGCGATTCTGACTGCCCACGCAACTGATCGCTCACCGTTTTAGTGTGACCGATATGCTGTTCCAGACCCTGAGAGCTTTCTCCCAGCGCATCCGCGCGCCGCCCCACCCGGCCAATTTCATCCCGTTGAACGTGAATTGCCTCGTCTACCTCATTGCTAAAATGGCTGAGATCATCAAAGGTTTGTTTAAGTGCCACCAGGTGGGTCTTGAGTGTTCCCAACGTCTCCCGGTTAGCGCCACCGGCTGCCCGGGTCTCATCCAGTAAGCCGTTAGCACTATTAACCTGGGTGACAAGCTCGCTAACCCACTGACGCACCTGATTGGTGGATTCACCAGTGCGGCGGGACAGGCTTCGCACTTCATCGGCCACAACGGCGAAACCCCGACCCTGCTCTCCGGCGCGGGCCGCCTCAATCGCTGCGTTCAGGGCCAGCAGGTTGGTCTGCTCAGCGATGTCCGCAATCACGCCGATCACCTGTTCAATCTTTTTACTGGAACCGTGAAGCGCCTCAATCGCTCCTGCCACGCGATTGATAACCTCAATCGCATGTTCAGCGGCACGCTCACTCTCGCGCAGCTGATTCTGAACATCATCGTTGCCTTCCACAGCGCCAGTAACCTGCGTCCGGGAATGCTGTGCCGATTGCTCAATCTGGCTCGCACTATTCGTAATGGCGCTCATTGATGAAACCACATCGTGAATCTGGCGAGTGTTATGTAGCGACGAGGCCTGCACGGCATCCGCCTGCTCATCCAGATTGGCTGAACGCTGCTGTAAGGCAGCCGCAGCGTCTGTGACGTCCCCCACGAACAGTTTGAATTTTTCGATCAGACCGTTGATTGCTAGCGCCACCGCCGTAACTTCATCACCCCCTGAAATCGGCAGCGGGGTGGAAAGGTCTGACGCGGCTTCCATGGATCGGAGACGTTCCGCGATCAACTGAAGCCTGGTGGTCACCGTGCGGCGGAGCCAGTACGTTAATAGCAGGATACCAAGCAAGACAAAAAGGGCCCCCCCAACCAGCAAGTGTTGTTGCTGTTCGAGAAATTCGACCAGCGCGGCAGACCCTGCCTCCGCCTGTTGGCGGCCAACCGAACGCCGGGCATCAATATCTTCAAGCATGGGATCAAGAGCTTGATAAAGCTGAAAGTCCACCACTTTACCGGCCGAATAATAACTGGCTTCATCGATTGGTTCTTTCAGAGCCACAAGCAGGCTCAAAACTGCTTGATGGGCCTCTGTGTTCTTCTCAGCCCAACCTTGCAGGCGCGGGTTACCAAGAGCTGACTGCCATTGCGCCTTTATCGCCAGCGAGGTTTCTTCGAACTGTGCGTTGATCTCATCCCACAGCAGCAGTTGAGCTTTAATTTTGTAGGAAAGATCCTTGAGTTGGCGATGGCTGCGATCTAAATCCGTCAGCAGCCAGACATCCGACATCTGCTCTCGCACGAGTCGATCCGTCGCCTCCTCAGCCTCCCGTACCACTGACATAGAAAGCCATGTCAGACCAACAAGAGCTATTAAACAAAACCCGGAAAACACTACTAAGCGCTGATGGACGGTAAGGCGCATAACGTGAACTACCTCTCGAAACGTTCACGCTGAGCATAAGTCATGATCATGACAGTTTTGTTTCAACGGCGAGCATTCCAGAAGCATTCTTTAAATATAATCAAATCTTTCAATACTTTAAAGGCGCAGCGCCAATGAACTGCGAGGGGACGCTCTTTCACAAGTCAGCCTGACTAGAATTTGTAGTTCAAACCAACCGCAAGCGGGCTGAACTCGTCATCTGATACCGCCACCATAGCGGTTCTGGTGACATTCCGTCTTAATGTAACACTTATCGCTACAGCCTAACTGCCATAAGGCATCCAGAGGCACCTTAATTTCCAAAATCACGTATCGACGACAAAATTCTCAACCTTCAGGGTTTTAAAAAATGGGATGCAAAGCAACATTAGGAACCTCCTATTATCTATTTAAAAAAGTTTCTAAATCCTTGATATAAATACGATTTTTATTTTATTCCTGTCCCGAATCTCTGGACTGTAATCATATATCTATTCCAAAATAAACTATACTTCAACGAATTATAAGTCAGGTAGTCAAGCATGATCGTAAGCAATTTTCTGACACATTAAAAGCAACTATATTTGCTGATTTGGCTGAGAAACTGGCGGATTTAGTCGATGGAGAAAGTACACTAACGGTCAAATAACTTAAGCAGGCTGCGAAAATTTTAATGTTTCAGAGTTGGAGAAAGCGCGCTGATTGCCAATCATATAGCATTGAATGTTCGAATTATCGGTGCTAATGAATATTAATCACACTTTATTTTAGACTTGCTTTATAATAACACCTCTGAAATTAATTCGGATATATTATCAATGGATAGGCAGGGAGTTAATCATGTAAGCCTTGCCTTGCTGGACCTGTTTGGCTATACCTATACACCGCGCTATGCTCAGCCTGGAACGATGATACTAGATTTTTTTGATGTAAGCGAGGGAGAATATAATAAGGCGACGCTCTCATTGAAAAATCTTATCAATACAGCACTAATTATCGATGATTGGGATACTAATAAATGCATTATTATATCGCTGCAGCAAAAGACGATAACGCAGGCAACAATTGTTAGAAAGCGTTCCGGCTATAGTCAAAACCATCCCTCGCTGATAGCTTTAACTCAGTGCAACCGTATGCTCCAGGCCATATACTTACTAAACTATATTAATTTGGGTATTTTCAAGAGGAAGGTGACGATAAGAATCTCGAAATTATCAAGCGGGTTTTACCAACGGCCTGAAATAATATCAATTTGAACGAGACCTACAGCTTCAGCTTTGAACAAAATCCGCTCGACTTGGATGAGATTATGCATTCAATAGTACAAAATTAAAATTAAGACACCTCTAGATACCCTATGAGGCAAGGTCTGTAGCGATAAACGTTACATTAAAACGGAATGTCACCGGAACCCCAGTATGGTTGCCAGTGCTAGTAGAGCCGTCTGCCGGATCGTCACTATTAGTATTAGCAATGTGGGAAATTCTGAGGCCTTCCGTTGTTCGTCTTAGACCACAGTGCGCTATTTCTGAACTATCCAATTGGATATTTTATCTGTTTTTCACTATATTTAACAGACACGGTAATTACGCGCTTGGTTAGTGCAAAAAACATATATTTCAAACTGCATCGTTTTCTGAGAATTAATGCAAAACTCTTTAAAGAGGATGACAGGCTATGCAAACCGCCACACTGAATATATTGACGCGGAATAATGAGGCGAATCACCTTGAGTCTCACTCTATATTGCCGGCCCTTGACCACTTCCTTGGCTAAGCATCAACTCAGCCATAACTGACATATTTCCTTCACCCAGACTGCTGGTACATGAGTGGCAGGTATTTTCTGTTTTCTGAAATACATCCTCCACACAACATGGAATATCAGCTGATTATGGAGCTCAACAAATGATTGTACTCTCGATTATTTTGCTGCTGTTAGGCTTAGTGCTGCTGGCCGGTGGCGTTTGGCTTATCTCGCTTGGCGGTAGCCTATATTACGCAATTGCAGGCATAGCGCTGATTATTGCCGGGCTTACAGCCAAAACGCGCAGACCGACTGCCCGCTGGGTATACGCCCTTTTTCTGGCTGCCACCGCCATCTGGGCATTGTGGGAGTCCGGCCTCGACTGGTGGCCTTTGGCCACACGCTTAGGGTTATTTTTGTTGCTCGCTATCCCGCTATTGTTCCCCGGTCCGAAGGCTCAGCGGGGCGGCGCTATGGCCCTGGTTCCGGTATGGGTGGTGGTCGGTTTAATCACGGTATCAAGCCTGGCCTTTGACCAACACCGGATTGATGGGCAACTTAACGAAGACAGTGTGTTTGCCGACCCCGAAATGGGAGACATTTCAGATGACAGTTGGCATGCCTATGGCCGGAGCAATATGGGACAGCGGTATTCACCGTTGGACCAAATTACGGTTGAGAATGCTGGCACCCTAGAGAAGGCATGGGTATACCAGACCGGAGATTTGCAGGGGCCAAAAGACGTTGGTGAAATCACTTATGAGGCAACCCCTCTAAAAATTGGCAATAGCCTATACGTGTGCACACCTCACAACTGGTTGATAGCGCTGGACGCCGATACTGGCGAGGAACAATGGGTTTACGATGCAAAAGTGCCCATGGAAAGCCAGCGGCAGCACCAGACCTGCCGGGGCGTTTCCTATCTGCCTCCTGCTGAGGGTGACGCAAATAATATAAGCGCCAGGGCAATCAATGAACCCGCAGAAGAGCTTGCCAGCGTTCAGTGCGATGCCCAATTGTTTCTGCCGACATCTGATGCCCGACTGATAGCGGTCGATCCTGAGACAGGTGCGCGGTGCAGCAACTTTGCTGACGATGGCGAGCTGGATTTGCTGCACAACATGCCGTTTAAACAGGCCGGTTTTTATTACGCTACGTCGCCGCCTGTTGTGGCTAATGGCGTTGTGGTCGTCTCGGGTGCCGTCAACGATAATTACGACATTGACTCGCCGTCCGGCGTAATTCGCGCCTACGACGTCAAAACTGGAGAGCTGGAATGGAACTGGGATCCGGGTCATCCTGAAAACACAGACCCTATTGCTGAAGATGAGACTTACAGCAAAAGCTCTCCCAACAGCTGGGCCGTCGCCAGTGCCGATGAAGAACTTGGGCTGATCTATTTCCCCATGGGCAACCGGGTACCGGACCAGCTAGGCTGGTACCGTTCGGAAAATGATGAAAAGTTTGCTTCATCCGTTGTCGCGTTAAGCTTGGAGACCGGTGAGGTCGCCTGGGTACAGCAATTTGTGCACCACGACCTGTGGGATATGGACACACCGGCGCAGCCGAGCCTCGTAGATCTGAAAACGGAAAAAGGTCGGGAACCCGCACTCGTAGTTCCGACCAAACAAGGTGATGTCTATGTACTGAACCGGGAAACAGGTGAGCCAATCATTCCGGTTACCGAGCAGAAAGCGCCTCAAGGCACCGTCGAGGAGGACTACGCCTCAGCAATGCAGCCGATTTCTGGCCTTAACTTTCGACCTCCCGAACTGACAGAAGCAGACATGTGGGGTGCCAGTGCCGTAGATCAAATGATCTGTCGCATCACATTCCGTTCCCTACGTTATGAGGGGCAATACACGCCGCCCTCCGAGCAAGGCACGATCGTCTATCCGGGTAATTTTGGCGTCTTTAACTGGGGCGGCATCGCCGTTGATCCTGAAAGACAGGTGATGTTTGGTATGCCACTTTATCTGGCGTTTACCTCAAAGCTTATTCCCAAAGAAGGCGCCGACCTTGGCGAGACAAATCAGGGGGAACAGGGTGTTAATGAGAACGCCGGCGCGCCTTATGCGGTTGAGATGAAGCCCTTCTTGTCGCCTCTTGGCATTCCTTGCCAGCAGCCGCCCTGGGGTTATGTAGCGGGTGCAGACCTTCGCACTGGCGAAGTGGTCTGGAAGCAGAAAAACGGCACTATTTACGATATGACGCCCCTGCCACTGCCCATTGAAATAGGAGTACCGGGCATCGGTGGGCCTATCATCACAGGTGGCGGCGTCGCCTTTCTGGCAGCGTCCGTTGATAACTACCTGAGAGCCTATGACCTGACAACCGGTGAGCAACTTTGGGAAGAACGCTTGCCAGCAGGTGGCCAGGCCACACCAATGACCTACCTGAACAGCAAAGGAGAGCAGATGGTGGTGCTGGTCGCCGGTGGCCACGGCTCCATTGGGACCACCTTCGGCGACTATGTGATTGCCTATAAGCTACCTTAAACGGCACTCTGTTATATAAAGGGGTCGGGGTTCAGAAAACGAACTCGACTCCGGCGTACCAGGTGCGCCCGACAGCAGGTTCAAAGTAACGATCATTGTTGGCGTTGATACGCACGTTGGCGAAATGATTTCTGTCAGTCAGGTTACGAATGCCGGCAAAGCCTTTCAGAAGCAGGTTTTGGCCGGCATACACGGTGTGTCCACCGCGCACGTTCAATAACCAGTAGTCATCAACTTTTGTGTCATTGGCATCACTGGCGACCATACTGCCAACATAATGGGTTTCCAGCGCAGCGAAAGCACCACCGAAGCCGTGCCATTGCAGACGGTTACTCCAAGTTTGCTCCGGCAGGCCGGGCAACCTGTTTCCATCGTAGTTGTTGTCATCCGCACGGTAGGTATCAAATCCGTAGCTGGCCAGCGTTAGCGCACTGTCTACACGCCAGCTTGGGGTAAACAGCCAACCGACGGCGGCTTCGAAACCCTTGCGAGTCGTGTCGCCGGCGTTGCGATAGAACGTCCGCGTATCATCGGGGTCGGACAACTCATAAGGAATTAATTCATCACGAACATCAATCCAGAACAGCGCGAAATCATAATCGATACCGCTGTTGAATTCCCCGCGCAGCCCTAATTCATGATTGAGTGATTTCTGCGGTTCAACCTCTGGATTAAGGCCGCCAACTCTCGATGGATTAGCAAACTCTGAGAAGGTCGGCGTTTCGAAGGCGGTACTGATATTCGCGTACGCCTGATGAGATGGCAAGTAGCGATAGCTCAATCCCGCAGAGCCACTCCATTCATTGAACGATTGACTTCCACTTGGGTCGTCATCCCGCGGATAATCATCGTCAATCTTTAGACGAACCCGGTCGAAACGACCGCCAAGGGACAAAATCAACTCATCCGTAAGATTCATATCACCTTGCGCAAACGTGCTCAGGGCCGTTGCCGTTTGCAGTTCGTCGGCAGTTAATTTTTCCAGGTTGCCATTAAAACTCATTTCCCGGCGGATACGGTCATCCCGCTGCTCCCTTGCCTGCACACCCGCAACGTAGCGAAACGGGAACCCGGCAAGCTCAAGAGACTGGCGATAATCAGCACTGGCTCCAAAATAATCGCGGTCATAGTCGATACGGCTATCCCCGGGATAAGGAAGCTGCTGCTCGAAGTTCCGCCGCATGTAGAAGGTTTTGATGTGTAATTCGCCTGGTCCCGCGGAAAGATCCTGATACTGCAGCCCAAGCACTTGCTGATCAACGGTTTGCCCGGTATCAAATTTTTTGGTGAATTTCCCGGCCTGGGATTTGTCTGCTTTAACCTGTTCAATCGTGAGCGCCCCAGGGTCTTCCGACCGTGGGTTCTGCAGCAGGTTCAGGATGGCAGTCACTGAGCGATCGTTACCCAGCTCCCGACGTAGCTTGGTGTTAAGCAGGTATTTTTCGACCTTAGCCTGATCGCGGTAACCCTCATAGTTAAGGGCCGAACCGCTGATGCTGTGCGACCAGGGGCCATCACTGCCACTGTTTTTTATCGAAAGTTTGCCAAAGTCATGGCTGCCACCGATAACCCGAACGGATGTCTGATCTGGCTGGTTAGGCCCATCGGCAGTGGTTACACTGATGACCCCGCCCGCAGCGTTACCGTAAAGAACCGAGGCAGGCCCGCGAATGACTTCAATACGCTCGGCGCTGTCCAGGTCGATAGCATCGAGCTGCGCCTGACCATCCGGTAGCGTGTAAGGAATGCCATCCACCATAATAGTAACGCCCCGAACCCCGAAAGGTGCCCGTGCGCCAAATCCACGTATAGCTATGCGCTCGCCCTGGGCAAAGTTCTCAGAATTCTGCAGGAAAATGCCCGGAACCTGACTTAGAGTTTCATTCAGCTTTAGCCTGGGTTGGCCTTCTTGAATGGGTTCTCGCCTGACCACCGACATAGCGGCCGGCGTTTCGTACAGCGTACGTTCCATAATAGGTGACGTAACCACAATATCGGCCGTTGGCTGGCCAGGTGCTGCCATTGTGATTGACGGGGCGATCAGTCCACTGAATAAAAGAAAGGTGTAGTTTGGTTGTTTCATAGTTCTGGGCGCTCTACCCGGAGATATCGTGGAGCCAATCAGCTTCGTCATGACGTTCCGTTTACAGGTGAGGGACAATAGCAGTTGGTCCACTCTGGACCAACCTATCGAATAATTAGCGGGTGTTTCAATAACACTCCAATTGAATTACGAGTTGATCCTCGGCTCTAACACTGCTCTATTTCGGCAAGGCAAACGCCAGCAGCGAATCGTTACCAGGTGTTCCCATGAAGTGATGCCCGGCATTCATGATCATCACATACTCGCGACCATCGATAGAGTAGACGAGGGATATTGCCTGTCCTCCCGCTAACAAACTGGTGCGCCAGACGGTTTCACAGGTCCGCAGATCGATCGTCCGTAGCATATCATCGGTAGTCGCTACCACAAAAGTCAGGCCGCCAGCGGTAATGACTGAACCGCCATTATTAGGGGTTCCGATGGTAAATGGCAGATGAGATTTCAGACCAAACGAGCCATTACGTGCAGCGGTGCCAAGGGACCGGTCCCAAAGTGTTGGAGGTATCGGGTTTCCGAAAAGTCATCTGGCGCGGTTGTAGTCGATACCGCTCAGGTCATGATAGGGGAACTGTTGTTCAGTGTTCCTGCGCGGATTAAAGCGACCCGCGCAGGAGGTTTTTTACATACCGCTTATCTAGTTGGGGTCACCCGCCAGATGGTATTAGAAAGGTCATCGGCAACGATGAGTGCCCCTTCGGGATCCACAGTCACGCCCACCGGTCTGCCACGGGTCTTGCCATCCTCACCCTGGAAGCCGGTGACGAAGTCCAATGGGTCTCCGGCTGGCTTGCCGTTACTGAAGGGGACGAAGACTACCTTGTAACCCGCCGGGTCAGACCGGTTCCAGCTGCCATGCTCGCCGATGAATACCCCTTCGCTGAACTTGTCACCCATGGTCGCCGTTGAGAACGCCAGGCCTAAAGGGGCTTTGTGCGACCCCAGGCTGTAATCTGGGACAATCGCAGCGGCTACCATATCGGGTTGCTGCGGTTTGACCCGCGAATCGACATTTTGTCCCCAGTAGCTGTAGGGCCAGCCATAAAACTCACCTTCTTGAACCGAGGTCAAGTAATCGGGTACCAGTCGTGGACCGAGCTCGTCACGCTCGTTGATCACCGCCCATAATTGGTCAGTGCCGGGCAAAATACCCAGTGCCGTTGGGTTACGCAGACCGGTTGCATAGGGTCTGTGAGCACCGCTCTTGGCGTCGATCTCCCAGACTCTGGCGCGATTCTGCTCTACCTCCAGTCCATTTTCTGTAATGTTGCTGTTGGAACCAATGCCAACGTACAAGAAACGCCCGTCAGGACTGGCAATCATGGACTTGGTCCAGTGATGATTGACCTCACTGGGCAGGTCCGTGAGTTTGCGTGGCGGTCCGCTAGCCATGGTCTGACCGGGCTGATAATCGAACTGCATCACCGCATCCTGATTGGCGACGTACAGTTGGTCGTCGATTAGCGCAAGGCCATAAGGCGCATTCAGATTCTCGGCGAACACGGTACGTGTCTCATAAGTGCCATCGTCATCACTGTCGCGCAGCAAAGTCAGACGGTCACCACTCTCGACCGCAGTCGTGCCCTTACCTTTGAAATAACCCGCAATGAGGTCCTTAGGGCGTAGCTTAGGCGCGTTACCGCCCCGGCCCTCAGCCACCAGAATGTCGCCATTGGGCAAGATTAACGTCTGCCGCGGAATATTCAGGTCAGTGGCAATGGCTTTGATTTCGTAGTTGGACGGCACAATAGGCTGACGATCATCCCAACCTGCCGGCTCGGCGATTTTCAAGGTGGGTAACAGGCCGCGTTGAGCTTTGGGCAAGGTCGGGTTGGCACCTAACTGTGCTGCGTCGTCTACATTGTTTTCGCCACATGCGCTTAAGAGCGCAGCGACCAAAGCTATCGACAGGATATTGAGGGGTTTCATCTTGCACCTCCAATACGCCAGCTCGCGAGGCCAATCCAGGTTGCAACGCAGGCCAGGATGACAGTGATAACGGATAGAATAAGCCCGGCCGGCATGCTGGCCCAGACGTCCTTTGCATGGATGAACGAGTTGATGACACCCAACATAAAGGTCGCCAGTAGCAACAGAAAATAGGCCACTGGTGCACCCATGCGCTTATCAGCGCGGACCAGGGATACAATCGAGCCCAGCCAGGCCAGGCCGTTGAACACCAGCGCACCTATAAGCATCCAGGAAGCGAAATTCTTCCATTGCAGCTCGTAGCTGGACCAATAGGCGTAATCGTTGAGTAAAACTCCGATAAACAGAGGCACTATTCCGGCTAGAACAAACGCATGCAGCGGGTGAAGCGGGTACAGCGCGGTGCCAGAGTGTCGGGCAACAGCACTAATCATGGCGGTTTCCTTATTGATGGTAAACGAGGATTCGATCGACCGTACTGATTTTACCGGCCCGAACTACGCTTGATAGAATTCAAATTCTACGAAATATAAACACAGCTTACTATAAACATATGCGCGAGCTGCCGCGAGCGCATGTCCATTCGGGAACGTAAAAGTCTAAATTTTACTGAATTACAATAAAGGAAGAGAAGCCGCTGTTTGCCTTAGCTATCCTGAAAAGCCAAACCATGTCCAACCTGCTCGACGCCCACCCGATCGTACTAGACTGGATCGAGTCTGATCTGCGATGGTCTCGAGAAACGTGCTGTTGCTGGCACGACTGCTTCAGACCTGAACCGGTAGCCGCTGA
Source organism: Marinobacter sp. M1C (assembly GCF_023314135.1). NCBI lineage: Bacteria > Pseudomonadati > Pseudomonadota > Gammaproteobacteria > Pseudomonadales > Marinobacteraceae > Marinobacter > Marinobacter sp. M1C. The sequence continues at coordinate 2,059,755 of NZ_CP092289.1, read as the reverse complement.
GCAAAACACATATCACGCCAGAATGAGTGGCACGGCTTTTGGCCGTCTTCTGAATGGCCAAAAAGATGGCCCCAGAAAGAGATGCCGCCCGCTACAGCTAATGGTAGATTGACCACCACACGACTGTATAAAATACGATCAGAGGTAGTGCTGAAAACCACTTTTTCCGGATGGACACCAACAAAGAACCACCGGTTAAGTCGCTGCTATACAAGAATTCTTGCACCGGGAAACTGATCATCCTTAGCGGTTCGCGAATCGCAGTATGTTGCACCACTTTTAGCTACGCTTGGGAAACCCACAGCAACGTGGGCGCTATGTATAGTGGCACAGCGCAGGTCTCAGAGATGCTAGGATTTGATAAAAGTAACAACGGACAGAAAGGCCTAAATTCCGCTTTGGTTTTGTCCCGGAAATGAAAAAACCCCTGATCTTCTATAAGAAAATCAGGGGTTTTAAATTGGCGGAGAGAGAGGGATACTTTTCCAATCACCTCGAAACCCCAGAAGGCACGGGACATAAGGCATTCAAGCGGTTAGGGTGTCAACAAATCAGTCAACATTGGCCAATAACCTCACTATGTCCGATAGAAAATACTTGGTACTCAAGAGCAACACTTGGTCATTCAACTGGCGCGTCCCGAAGGACTGTAAAGACGTTTTCGGCGGCAAGGCCTTCATAACTAAATCACTCAAGACCCAATCCATTACCGAGGCTAGATTTCGCCGCAACCAGATGTTGGCGGAAATTGAGCAGCAGATTCAGGAGTACCGGCGCGGCCACAGCGAAGCAGTCAGCTATCGTAATGCTGTGCGTGAGCTGGTGATGATGGATAAGCAAAGCGTCTGGCAAGAGTTTGTGTCATATCAAAAGCAGATAACCGAGATGGTCAGCAGTGGTGTTCGCATTGAGATACCGGAAGACCTGCCCGATAAGTTGGCGAACCTGCCCGAAGAGGACAGGATTAAACTACACGCCAATACAGTGCAATCTGCATTCTATGACCAGATTGAAGACCCAGCAGAGCGAGGGGGCGCGAGCTAAAGCCGTTCAGCAAGTGGCGCTTGGTTACCAGTCCGACCTAGCACACGTGACCCTCAAAGAAGCCCTTGAGCAACACCTGAAGGACAACGGGCCACGAGTAAAGGTCAATACCCGAACACAGACACGCAACGCCGTAGCCCGTTTTCTTGAGTTCTCAGACAGGCCAGACGTCGCGCTTAAATCAATCCGGCGTAAGCAGGTTCACCAATTCATTATTCACTCATCGGAACTGCGCTCAGGCTCGACCGTAGACAATTATGTGTCATTCCTTTCGACTATCTGGAAACACGCCAGAAACCTTGAGGATGTGGAAGGTGACAATCCTTTCAGTGAACATAAAGTAGAGCGCCAGACAGAGAGTTACCAACTGTTTGAAGACGTACAACTGAAGGCCATATTCAAAGAAACCAGCAAGTACAAAGAATCAGCAAATGATTGCTACAAGTACCTCCTGCCCCGACTTGGGTACATGACAGGATGCCGCATTGAGGAGTTATGCAGCCTTCAGTGTGACCAGATCGTGACTGACCCTGATACGGCTATTATTTATTTGGAAGTCAGAACCGGCAAGAACAGCAACGCCAAGCGAAAGATACCCCTGCACGACTGGGTGAAAGACGATGTGATGCGGCAAGTGGAACGAGCTGGCTCTGGCCTACTATTTCCGACCCTAACCACGCAGCGCAATGACGGTAAACACGGTGACAAAGCGTCTAAGTGGTTTAGTCGATTGAAGAAGCAGCTGAATATCACAGGCGGGCGCAGCCGTTCCTTTCATTCATTCCGCGTACACATGGCGACCAACCTAGAGAGAGGCAAGGTAGAGGAAACAACGGCTGTATGGATTATGGGCCACACTCGTAACCTATCGCTGAGTTATGGCCTGTACTCGAAAGGTATGGCCATAACAGAACTAAAGGCGGCTATTGATACCATTCCGAAGCCAATCAAAGAGCCATCATAAAATACTCAAAAATCTATCAGCACATTTAAAAGACTCGACCACCAGTCTTCCCCCCCGCGCCCCATATCAGGTTATTGCAACACTTCTTCATGGTGGCCATACGGGAGGACCGAGAACGCCTTCAAAGACGGATACCACACCCAGAACGGAGCTTTGTGGTAACGTTACGGTTTCCATGGACGCAAAAGAACTGGGGGTAGCCTTGAACAATTCCACCTCATTTAACCACATTGTCTTGTCCTACCCAGGGACCGCAGGACAACAAGCAGTCAGAACCATCAAGAGAGGCGATGAAGTACTCTTCAGTCTTGAGGATGTTGTAAAAGTGCTGGCTGCAGAAAATGGCCGACTCTCTGGTGACGAGCGCGGAAAGGGCTTTAAGGGAATATTTGCTGCGCAAATAGAAGCGCTGGACTCTGACGAACAAGTATTAGTAACAGAGCCTCAAGTCCGGCGTTACGACCTTCCCCATCAAACCTACGTGACCCAGCCTGGCCTATTCAGGGTTGTACTTCGGGACACTAGCCCCGCTGCAAAACAGTTTCAGCGCTGGGTTCTCCATGAGGTACTCCCATCTATTCAGAAACACGGCACCTACCCGCCGCCGCTAGATCACAGCAATTCATCTGACATCAGACGAGCCACTGAACTTCTGCTGGAAGAGATCAAAGCACGGGAAGAGTTGGAGCGTCAGACCAAGCTCAAGTTTGACGAGCATGAAGCGAGAATTGAAGCTTTAGCAAATCGGATAACTGAAGGGGCAGGCCCAGATAGATTAGCAGGGTGCGTCACCGTCACTGAGTTTTGTTCTGAACATGACTTTGATGAATCACGCTTGCAATACATTGTTGCGATGTCACAAAAGCTTTGCCTAGAACAGACTCGCCCTCAAGGCAAGAAAGACGGCACGGCTGGGCCTAGAAGTTCGACCCATTTATTTCCTACAGACATAATTGAGATGTCTATAAATATGACCCGCGAGGGTTAAGCTGCCCTAAACGTCACAGCATATATATAATTGAGACTACCGGCTCCGCCAAATAGGTCAATGACACATCCTTGTGTCACGGTAGTCCTTTACTTCTTACTTCTTCCGCCTCTTCCGCTTGCTCGAAGCTTCAGACACCGTGGTGTCTGGGTGTGACTGGGCATAGCGCTCAGTGACATACCGGCCATTTACTGCACTTCGATGTTTCTTTGGGCTAGACATTGCTAATAACCTCTCTGGTGTCCAGATATAAAAGCTGACGGCCATGTATGAAAAACCGCCAGCCAGATAGCTTGTCGGTTATCGTCTAGGTTTACTGCGGAAATGCGAGCATACGTACTGCAGTATGCCTCGCACCGTCCGACAGTAAGACCTGACATAAACATCAGGACGAACGAGCATAAGGACAGCCCTCGTGTAGGGACCAGAGAGAGTGCAGTATCGAAGTGAAGCTCCTTGCAACAGCCAAAATTTCTTGGCTAGTTACCATGAGGTTCTGTACCATCAGTTCACGCACTTTGGTCTCTTCTGGCCTTGTGTGTTTAAGCGAAGGTCATAATCCGACCAAGAGAACACCTTCGCTGCCGATCGAAACCCTGGGGTCTCTGGCCTTAGGGTTTTTTTATGCCTCAACGCCCCTAAAGCTATGAGGACTATATCAGGATGTAGTGTTTTTAAAAGAAAAGCCCCCCTATGACCCGGACTGATATGACGGTTAGAATCAATGACAAAGCACTTGACTATCTAGTTATCTCTGATTTTTAAAGCTTTTCCGACAAAACACTGGAAAACATATTTAGTGAACTGCAGCTTTGCATATGTCCAGTTAAGTAAACTTGTTGGACACGCTCAGCACCTAGCCGCCAGCCCGCATTGTGCCGTGTCTAGTTGAGTTGATTAATTAATAATTGACACATTGTAAAGGTAAGTCTAGAGTCTGTTGGACACTATCGCATGACACAGGGAAGCAAGCACATGAGTGGTCAGCACATAGCCTACATCCGCGTATCCTCAGTAGACCAGAACACAGACCGCCAGCTGCACGGTCTGACCTTTGATGCCACGTTCACTGACAAGGCCAGCGGCAAGGACACGAACAGACCCGCGCTGACTGAGTGTCTACGCCATGTGAGGAAGGGTGACACGCTGCATGTGCACAGCATTGACCGCCTAGCCCGCAATATGTCCGACCTTCTGAAGCTGGTGGATGAGCTTACAGGACGTGGTGTGGCCCTTGAGTTTCACAAGGAGAAGCTAACCTTCACTGGTGAGGTCAATCCATTTCAGACATTACAATTGCAGATGATGGGAGCCTTTGCAGAGTTTGAGCGGGCCATGATCAAGGAGCGCCAGAGGGAAGGCATAGCAGCCGCGAAGGCAAAGGGTAAGCAGATAGGCGCTAAGAAGAAGCTGACGCCGGCACAGGTGGACGAAATAAGGGCTAGAGTGGCCTCAGGCTACGCTAAGAAGGGTTTGGCTAGTGAGTATGGGGTTAGCAGACAAACGCTGTACACGGCACTTGAGGTAGCCTGAGGCGGCATAAGTTTTGATAACCCACACCTTAGGGATAGATAAGGTTAATAGTTCTTTCTTATGGTGGCGCGTGTGTCCATTGCCCTGCCGTTTTCACCACGCCACCTAGCGTCGACACTACGCCACACAGCATACACAGCGCCCCTTACTTCAGGTTGACCATCTGGCCAGTGGTGGGCGCTGGGTGGGATGGCGCTGGGAGGTTAATAGTTGATCAATTATAGCTGGTTATTTGATAACCCACGCCTTAGGAAGAAAAGATACTGGTTACGGATTGTTCTGGGTGTCTACACCCCTGCTGTCCTCAAGTAGATACAAGAATAGTTCATTAATAGTATCAATCCGTTGTAGAGCCAATAGCAGGAGATAGGTACACTCCTCGCCCCCCTTCGTCTCGTTAAGAAATCACTTAGAACCAATGGCCTACTCGATCCTTCCCTTAGCGAATATCAAGCGCAACCCAATCTGGGAAGTAACGCGCCAGAAACAGGCAGTGTCGAACTCGGGACTAGATGAGCCTATATGGTCATTCCGTCCGGACTTTGGATCGGCTCTGAGCGGCCCTGGCGTGGACGTGATGTTTGATAATCTGTTTCCTTCGGTCGGGAATAGGGCTAAGCGTGGCCAATGTCAGGCGCTAATGAGCGCACTCCTCGCCTTAGCGCAGGCTGTGAATTGTAGCCAGTTGAAGGGCGCTAACTGCGGTTTCCTTCATGAGCGGTCGACATCTCGCACTGGAACGCCTCGACGTTATAAAGTGTGCGATTTTAGCACTACGCAATTCACGAAGGCGCTCGATGCTCTTGTAAGTTTGGATTTTGTTGAGTGCTGGAAGGGATTCAAGGGGAAACATTCGGTAAGAGGTGTTACTTCGCTATGGCTTCCAAGTAAGTCCTTCGGTTTGTGGCTTAACGAGAACTTTAAAAGCTTAAGGGTGATGTCGCTGTGTCAATCTCACGAAACGATTATTCTCAAAGACGACAATAAGCGCCTTCAGGAATACGATGACGATGACACCGTGAAAGCTATGCGAGAGCGGGTCGAGGCTGGGAATAGCTTAAGGTCATCCTTTTCTTGGTCATATGTTCCGATGATTAATGCGCAAAGCTATCTGGAAGGTAACGAGCGACATGGCATTCTCTCGAGTAGCCTACGATGCTACCGCGTATTTAACGGCGACTTTCGGTCAGGCGGGCGGTTCTACTGTGGAGCCCAAGGCTTGCGACAAAGCGAGAGAGCGACAATTACCGTTGATGGGAAGCCGACGATTGAACTGGACTACAAAAGCCTTCACCCGCGCCTAATTTACAATTTGGAGGGTATCGAGGCTCCCGAAGACTGCTATGCGTCCGCCAAACGATCGAGAGCGTTGACGAAACTGGTCAGTCTACTCAGTATTAACTGCACTTCCTTTAGCCAAGCGCATCGGGCTCTCATGCGAGAGACTAAGCTTTCCTCTGATGAGGCGAGAGAGCACCTGAAGTCTTACTCAGAGGAGCATGCGATAATATCTCATCGCTTCTTTGCGGCGGGTTGGAAGCGACTCCAATATCTCGACAGCCAGATTGTCGATGCAGTGCTAACTAAGACCGCCGCTCGTCTGATTCCGATCCTGCCGGTTCACGATAGCTTTGTCATTTCCACTGAGCATGCATACTGGGTTATGGCCCTAGCTGCCGAAAGCTATAGCGAGCTAACGGGTTTCAGCACGGTCATAGACTGGGAGTCCGTGCCCGATGTGCAGCACATTCTAGACAAGTGGCCAGACCTTTCGGGTTTTTAAGAAGCTGTCATCGACAGTGTATGTTTGAAAGAACTCCCAGCTACCAAAGAACGCATCTATGCGATGGTGATAAGCAGCTGAGCGAGCGAGCTGAGAGTAGACATCAGAAAGCCAGCGGACAGTGCTCAGAGCGTGGTAGCGACCATACTTTTGGACGAGCGCAGCCTGACCAGTTCGTATTGATGCAGTTCTCACGTCTTGCATGGCGTGCCCCGACTCATTCAAGTGCAGCACTTGGGTGAACTGTGACAGCATGCTATCGGCTACAGACGCTTGGCTTTCGACCTTCCGTTGAATTGGCTTGTTCTCGTAATGCTTAGCGAGGATGGTTACTGCAACAATCTCCCACCAGTTTTGAATCGGCTCGTCGCTGTTGAGACTCGGAGTATCGAGTGAGCCAAAGTTTGCATAACGTCCACGCCGAGCGTCCGCAAAGGAGTCAAGGCATCCAACGATGCTAAGAGCGATGGTGTCCTTTGGACGTTGATAGGTCAGCCGCACTCCACTTTCTAATGCAAGCTGATCAACAGTGTTTAGGAGCTTTGTGAGACTGTGTCCGTACTTTCTGACAACGCTCTCTGCCGGCATGACACCTTGGTGTTTTAGGGCGTGATCAACAACAAGCACGAGTTTGCAGAGACGTTCGATTCCGACCGAGAGTCCAAAAAATGCGGTGTAGTACTGTCCGAGTTTGTCTGCGTAGTTGGCATTGCCTAATGCTGTGTCAACGCCAGTTTAAAACTGACCCACTTATTGGCAATATCGCCAATCTAAAACTGACCCACCCTGGGCGTTTAAGTATTGGTTAATAGGTCTTGGCTGCTGGTTGAGATCGGTGCGGTACCCGCCATTTTCTTATCCTTCAATCGATAACTTTCTCCCCGGATTTGGACGATGTGCGCGTGGTGTAACAGCCGATCCAATAGCGCAGCGGTTAATGTCGTGTCGCCATAGAAGGCACTGGCCCACTGTGAGAATGGGAGGTTACTGGTGACGATGACACTGCCGTGCTCGTAGCGTTTGGCGATGACATTGAAGAACAGATTGGCCTCTTCGCGACCAAATGGCAGATAGCCGATTTCGTCGATGATCAATAGCCGTGGCGCTAAGATACTGCGTTTTAAGTACTGATCCAGACGTTCCTGTTTTCGGGCAATGACCAGTTGCAGCATCATGTCGGCCGCGGCAATGAAGCGCGTTTTAATGCCTTGGCTGACGGCTTTGTGGCCCAGGCTGATGGCCAGGTGGCTTTTGCCAACGCCACTGGGGCCCAGAAGCACCACGTTCTCTGCTCGCTCTACAAAGGCCATGCTCGTCAGTTCATTCAGCTGTTTACGCGGGGCTCCGCTGGCGAACTTGAAATCATAATCTTCAAATAACTTTCGCCCCGGGAAACCCGCGAACTTCAGCAACGTCTCTCGGGATCGTTGTGACCGGGCGTTCAGTTCCAGGTTTAATAGCTGTTCCAGGAAGTCAGCCAGGGTGCCTTCGTTTGAAGCAGAATGGTCGGCGATAGCCGCCCATTCACTGGCCAAGGTATCAAGTTTTAGGCTTGCGCAGGCGTGCTCGATACGTTGATGTTGCAGGTTCATAGGCGAGCCTCCAACAGCCGGTCGTACACGCTGAGGGGATGCTGAAAGCTCTCTGTCGGAACAGGTCGGATTGAGGCCGGCGCTTGTTGTACCACCGGTTGTGGCCGTGATGGCAGCGGCGCGAGCTCAAAGCGTTCTTGATCCAGCCGTATCTGAGGTTTAACACCGGTGGTGCCGTGAATGCGCTGATGCGCTATCAACTCAAGCCAAGGCCCTATGTGAGCGTTGGCCGTGGCCACGTCCAACCTCAGTCCAGCCTGGTTCAGGGTGGCCGCCAGAGGCGTGATGAAGCTGCCCTTCAAATAACCATTGAAGCGCTCAACCTTGCCCTTGGTGCGAGCTCGGTAGGGCCGGCAGGCGCGGGCGATAAAACCGTAATCCTGAGCCGTTGCCAACAGTTGAGCATTCCAGCGATGGCGGCCTTCGCCGTAAGCATCACGCTCGATCATGATGGTCTTGGCGTTGTCGAACAGGATCTCCTGGGGGACTCCGCCAAAGTAATGGCAGGCCTCTTCGATGCCTTGCAACCAGTCTTCCTGGCGCTCGTGCTCGGAGAACCGGACGTAAGTGGCACGACTGAACCCCAGCGTGGCCACAAAGGCTTTGATCTTGCGCCGGTGACGGGAAATGGTCGTAAAGTCGACCTGCATCTGCTTGCCAGGCGGCGTCTCAAAGCGAACCACCGGATCAGATTCGACGGTTTTGAAGTCGGCAATGTAGGACTTGAGCCGGCTGATCCCGCCGGCATAGCCGCGGTCCTGGATCTCTCTTAACAGCACGGTTGCCGGTATCCAGTGTGGCTTCGCGGCTTCGATCCGCGCCAGCAAATAGTCTTTATAGGAATCCAGCTTAGTCGCTCTCTGCGTTCGGTCGGGATAGGTGGGCACCGCGCTCAGATCCCGCAGATAGCGGCGCACGGTGTTGCGGGACACGCCCAGTTTCTGAGCGATGGCGCGAATACTCTCGCCCTGACGATGCAATACATGAATTTCCACAAGTGTCTCCTGAGTCAACATCGGCCGCCGCTCTGATCGTGTGATTAAGCGGCTATTTTGCCTCAGGTGGGTCAATTTTAAGTTGGCGTTGGTGGGTCAGTATTACTGTGGCGGTGACAATGCTGTGGCTCCTGAGCCGATCAGGTCACGTGCAAGGATGCATTCTCGGCGAATGGCATGCCATTCTGGTATGTCCCATGGATTCGTGGCTGTCATTACGTATTCTTTCACCTCCTCAAGTTATGATTCGTCTCCGAGAAACATTACGTGTTTCGACACTTGAAAGGAAGGTATGTGATGGTCGTAGTGGGGTATACATTGCCAGGCTTGCCGGATACTTCAAGGCGACGGTTTGTCGTGTTCTGGCGGAAGCCAGAGAAGCGGGATGAGTTGGTTATTTGATAACCCACGCCTTAGGAAAAACCTAGTGAAACTAAAAGATGACTTAATGTAAAACCTACAGTCAGACTTTAAGTGATTGTAGGTCAGACTCTAAGCTCTACATTAGATATATATAATATGGTCACCAGCTTCAGCGACACTAAGCAGCTATGCCCAACCAAGCGTTACCATCCAGCGTAGCCACGGCTAACCGTACCCCAGCCGAGCCGCCATGAGCACTCACGCACTCTAAAGCCTCTTCAGCCACCACAGGTGCCACAGCCCACCAGCTATGGGACAGAACGGCGTCCGGGAAAATGCCCACCACGTCAAACTTCGAGTGAATGCTCAGGACATCATGGACTAATGGGGTTTGGTTAATCATTTCTGATACTTCGCTAGTTCGCTAGTTCGCTGACGGGTTAACATAACGATAAATAATCGTTTATAAACAATAATTTACTGGATTGTTCAGGGTTTTAGTATCACCCGTGGCACTACCGTTGCGCCCTTTCCCAGAGCATGGGATTATTGCGCCCCTTTTCGCACCCTCACACACAGAGTGACAACATGACCGACAGTTACGGCCACGCCGCGCTAGTGAAAAAGCTCAATGAAGCCGAGTCCTTCCTGATCAGCATGAAGGAACTGAGCGTAGACTCCGACTTCCAGATGCGCGAAAAGATGGACCACAGCGTTATTGATGACTACGCAGATAATCTGGCACACCTACCTCCAGTCCACGTCTTTGAAGTCACGAACGCAAACGACACGGAGCTGCTGCTCACTGACGGCTTCCACCGCTTCTTTGCACATGAAAAGGCTGGGTCAGAAGATATTATCGCCAAGGTGATTCATGGCACACGAGAAGAAGCGATCCAGTACGCCATGGCTGCTAACTTCGCGCACCTGAAAGGAGGCAGCAAGCCTTCAGCGAGTGACCAGAAGAATGCGATTGAGACGCTGTGTAAAGCGATGATGGATAGCTTTGGATATGACGCCAAGGCCGTTGTCCCAGCCCTCAGGAGAGCAGGCGTTAAGGCGTCCCAACGCTGGCTGGAAAAATGCACAGCTCAAGTACGCGAACAGATCACTGCACGACGCAACGCAAAGATTTCAAAGATGCGGGCGGAAGGCCATACCCAGAAGGAAATCGCGGAAGCTGTGGGTATGTCTACCTCAGGGCTGGGTGATTACCTCAAGAAAGTTACGGCGCCTGACGAAATCCGTAAAGCGCACAGTACGAAAACCGGATTCAGTGCTGACGAAATCGGAAATCCAGAGTTCGTCGGGTTTGAGGAAGAGGAAGGCGAAGCGCCTGTAATTAACCCAGCCGAGGCCCAGCAAAAAGCACTGGAACAGCTTGAGAATAAGCGCCAGGCTAGAGAGAAGATACCCGCTCAAGAAGTTGAAGCCGCTTTTGATATGCTGATCGGCGCTTGGAAGAAGCACGGCAAGGCTACGTTTGATGATTACCTCACTGACGACAACGAGGCCAGAGCCGCTAGCCGCGCAGAGTTCCTGAAGATCATGAAGTTCGCAGCCAACCGCATAGCATAGCCCACGCCTTAGGATGCGGCGCCCGCTGCACTCCCGCCTGATATTCAGCTGCACCGAGCAAGCCCACGGCTTGTCAAATCGACACCGGACATAATCGTTTGGCATCCCCTGCCGACTCCTACTTTTTTCAACTTCCTACACAGCTTTGGAGAATCCATGTACACCACGGATTGCCGCGCATACCTGCGCCACGATAAAACAGCCACGACCCGGCAGGTAAGGCTTAGCGCTTACCATTGGTCACTCATCGAACGGACACAGAAAGAGCTCGCTGCCCGCTTAGGTGTGCGCCGAGTATCCCGCCCAGTAGCGTTGCTTCACATCCTTGACGAAGCACACAACCAACAGAAGGACAACAACGAATGACAGCAATAACAGTACATACAGATGGCGCCTGCAAGGGCAACCCCGGCCCCGGCGCGTGGGGCTTGGTTATCGAAGATGAGGCCAAGCGTCTATGCAAGGCGGGCCGCGTTGACAACACGACGAACCAGAAGATGGAGCTGACAGCCGCCATTAAGGCTCTGGAGTCTTTGGGCGCACACCAAGGCCGCCCTATTCAGCTATTCACTGACAGCGATTATCTAGTTAAGGGGATGACCGAATGGATGAGGAATTGGAAAACTAAGGGGTGGCGCGGTTCAAACAAGAAGATTGTACAGAACAAAGAACTATGGCAGCGGCTCGACGAATTGAACCAAAAGCATAACGTACAGTGGGCGTGGGTGAAGGGTCACAGCGGGAACCCCGGCAACGAACTGGCGGACACCTTAGCGAACCGGGCAATGACGGAGGGTCGAATTTTGGAGCGTACGGTGTTACCGCTATGAACCCTCAGCACTAACTGTCAACGACTTCAGTAATCCCTCTTGCATGTTCTTCAGGGCTGTATGGAGTGGTCAAGCACTTTGTGACGACCCAGTTAAGCTGCTTTCCTCAGTTCAACAGCGGCTGCTTCGTAACCCATCGGGCTGAGATAACCCAGCGTAGAGTGCAGTCGTCGACTGTTATAAAACATCACAACGTAATCCAGAATATCCCGCTGTGACTCGGTGCGCGTCTGGTAGCTTCGCCACTGCACACGCTCCTTTTTCAAGCTCGCAAAAAAGCTTTCGGCGACCGCGTTGTCCCAGCAATCGCCTTTACGACTCATGCTACCAACGAAGCCGTTTGCGTACAGCAACCGCCGATAAGCGTTGCTGGCATATTGAGAGCCTCGATCCGAATGGACGATTAAACCGGGTTTTCGGTTGCCGCTGCCAGAGGGCCATGTTCAGGGCGTCTGTCACCAGCCTGGTGGTCATCCGCGACCCTATGCTCCAACCGACTACCCGTCGGCTGAACAAATCAATGAACACCGCCAGATACAGCCAGCCCTCTCGGGTCCAAATGTAAGTGATGTCACCGACGTACGCCTGATCAGGCTCAGCAGCGCTAAAGTCTCGTGCCAGTACATTGTCGAACACCGGCTGTTTATGGTCGCTGTTGGTGGTTACCTTAAACTTCCTCCGGTACCGGGCTTTAACGCCTGCTTCACGCATCAGCGACCGCGCCTTTCGCCGACCCACTGGATAGCCCAGGGCGTTCAGAGCGTGCTTCATCCGCCTGGAGCCATAGCTCTTGTCGCTACTTTGAGCGACCTCCTTCACAGCCTCAATCATCGCCTCGTGCTCCGCATTCGGCAGCCGTTCGCGTTGACGTTGGCAGTAGCGATAATAGGCATTGCGACTGACACCCAAGAGCCGACTCATTACGTCGACCGGCCAGGTCTTCTTATGCTGGGTGATGAACGCGTACTTTAATGCGTTTCCTTGGCAAAGAAGACCGTCGCTTTTTTTAAGATGTCTTTCTCCATTTTCAAACGGCGATTTTCTTCTCGCAACTGACGAATTTCCAACTGTTCAGCGGTCAGTTTGCCGTTCCCTCTGAAAGCCTGCCCATCGACCGACTCATGCTCTTTTATCCAACGCCCCAGCATGTTTGGGTTGATCTCCAGACTGCGCGCCGCGTGGGCTCTTGAATAGCCCTGCTCCAGTACAAGACTGATGGCGTCCAGCTTAAATTCTTTTGAGTACAGTTTTCTTGTGGTCATGTAGGTTCTCCAGGTTCAGGGTATTATTCCTTAACTGGGCTGGTCACATCCATTCAACCACTTCAGTATGTTCGCCGAAGCGGTGCGCCATCGTGTCCCGGCTGCGCCAGCCTTGGATTTCCTCTAAGCGATCCAAAGGCAACTCCATAGGTTCCTTTTGGAAAGAAAAGACCATGATAGATCGGCATGCCATCGAAGAGTTGCCAGACCTTCGGTACAATTCTCGGGACAACAGAAAATAATTAACTGCCCGCACGATAACGAACGTTAGTTCGATGTGATGACGTATTCAGAGAGGAAAACGAATTGGCAACACCAGAGCTTCGACATTTTGAGCGCGCCGCACAGGAGATTGCTGCGCACGGAGATAACGATACGCTGCCCTTTGATCTAGATGTGAAATTTGTAGGTCAGAAGGCAAACGAACTCGCTGCAATTGCCTTCGGATTTTATTCAGAGCTTAAAGCTGGGACACCTAAGGAGAATAGAACTCGGCTCCATGGACTGAGGGTATACAGCGAACGGCTGATCGCCCCGTCTAGCACTAACGGATTCCGTGTAGTAACGAAAATTCATCCGTTCTGGAATATCTACTTAAATGGATTGGCGATTGCGATTGCTGAAACATTAGAACCCCTGCGCGACGAGCATGCACATTCGTACCGGCTTTTACCCCATGGTGAAGAAAAGCTATTTGATCCCAACCGATCTTGGCGTGCCTTTAAAGAGGCCACCGTTCAGCACGCTAATGAAGCAGGTACGGAAGCAGTCATTGTGCAAACGGATATATCGAGTTTCTATGATCATGTCTCGCATCACCACCTAGAGCACTTTATTAACGACCTTGGGGGGGAATCCGCAGTAATGGCGAGTCAGATCGACGCGTTACTAGGTCGTTTTTCAGGCAAACGCTCATTTGGGTTGCCCGTTGGCGGCCAGGCATCCAGGGTCTTTTCGGAGCTCTTTCTCAGCTACGTCGACAACGCTCTTAGTGCAGCCGGTGTTAGCTGGCACAGGTACGTCGACGATTACATTCTCATAGCTGCCGACACTTCGGATGCATACCGGGTACTTGGTACACTCGCGCAAATTTTAGCCGACTATGGCCTATCGCTCAACAAATCCAAGACGATTTTCCTGACATCTAAACACTATCAGGATTATGTTCGCGCACAGCTTGGCGACAATGACGAGGAGGCCGAAAAGCTTCGAAGAATCGACCTAAAATTTGATCCGTACTCAGACGAACCAGATATTGATTACGAATCGCTAAAGGGAATTGTAGAATCATTGGATGTTCGCCGCTTGCTAAATCGCGAGCTCGAGAAATCCTTACCAGATAACTTCCTTGTTGCGCAGATTGGGCGGACCATGCGCCTGCATTCGCCTGGCGTAGCATCAGAGATCGCTACGACCTTGCTGATGCCAGCAAACCTGCATGCGTTTCGCTCATCGTTTTCGACTATTATGCGCGGCATTGCGCATCTCCGCTCGGATGCAACATTTGCCAATATACATGGCAGAATCGATATCCTGCTTGACGCCGTTCCGGTTACATCTGGCCACCTATTGCAGGTGGATACGAACCGACTCCACTACTTAAGGTGCCTCAGGTTCCAGGCGACGCCCGAAAGACGCAGATACATAAAGACCCTCTTCGATGGAAGGGGGTCCGATGTTATACAGCGTGCTTGCATTGAGTGTTGGCGGAGCTGGAAAGATAGTATTGCCTTTAATTTTTTACGAAACCGATGGGATCAAATGTCACCCGATTGCCAGCGTATATTTTGGCTCGCGACGTTCTCGTTCGGCAACCAAGGCAAAAGCGTTCGCCGTCAATTCGAGCCCTCATTGCGTCAGGGTTGGGCTCTTGGCGTTGAGGTGCCACTTGATAAGAAGAAAGACAAGGATAAACTCGAAGCACATCCGCGTGGAGCTGAGCCGCGCTTTTCAACCTTGTACGAAAGCTGGGCGCTGGAGATGAATGATGCAGGTTGACCCACGCACAATCGCGCGCGATATTCCTGGCATCTTCGATGAGATATTTCCGCAGCTGACACCTAGCATCGTTAAGCATTTCAACTCGCAGGCCCAAACGATGCCGGTTCGAGCGTTACCCAAAGAACTCTTGGACGCGTCGACACTCCAGCGGGCGATGCTTTTTGAGTTGGCATATTCGGTGGCTGAAAACATCCTTAGAGGACAGTTTATCGACTGGACTGCGTGCTGCGAAGCTACCCTAGAGCGTCAGCGGGCATACTTTGATGCCAAGCTTCCAGAACAATTTGATACTGCAGATAAAGAGGTGGCCGAGCTAGTTGGAAAGAATTTAGCTGAGTCGCTTCAGCAGATGAGTCGCTCCCATGGTCTGCCCTTGGTGGAGAGACCTGACATCCCAGGACTGGAGTGGGTTGGTAGCGGAAAAGGCGACTTTGCTTTAGGAGAGTGCCTTATCGAAGTTAAATGTACCGCCAAGCGTTTTTCTTCTTCGGATTATCGGCAGGTAGCAATCTATTGGCTGTTGAGCTACGCCGCTGCAATCGAGGGACGAGGCACCGAATGGAAGGAGTTTGCCCTGTTTAACCCGCGTAGTGGTGCAACCGTTAGGCTCACTTTTGACAAGTTCCTCGCGATTATTAGCAGCGGCCGAACGAAAATCGATATCCTGCAGCTGTTCCAATCGCTCATAGGGACGCGCCAGAAAAAGTGAGCCAGGCCGACGGCTACAAGCCCAATCGACAAGAAATCAACAGTAGCGTTTACCTGAGGACAACCTTTGAGGCTCTAGTCTTTAACTTTACTGCTAGGTCCTGCGTAAGCACTGTAACTGTGCGCAGTACCGTCCTAGTTGGTTAACTCGCTAGCAGCTTTCAGCAGTGTATTTGCTTATCGGCTGTAGTGGATGGTTTTTCGGTTACGTATGACCCCGGCGCACCCGTAAGTGCACCCGGATTCTTGGAAGCGTTCTGGCTGATGACGCCAAGCGTAACCAAAAGGCCATAACCGCACTCAAGAATGTCTTTAATCTAAATAGATAGGAGGGCGCTATGACTGAGTCAAAGGGTCACTCAAACGTCCTCAGGCAAGCAGCAGGCTGCGCAAAGAGAACCTAGAGTACGGGCCTAAGGTCAGACACAGAGAGCACTTGAGGTCACGGGGACGTCACGTTGAGGCAGACTTTATGCGAGTGACCAATTACGGTAGATTACCTACCAGCTTCAGACGCGCATCTATTGCAGTGTACAGATAAGAAAAAGCCCGACATTACGAACGATAGGCTCATGTGTCGGGCTAAATAAAGCAGTCAACAAGGAAGTCAACATTGACTCTTTTGTGTGGCTCTAAGCTTATGATTTATAAGCAAAAAGCAGTATTGGCGGAGAGAG
The DNA here is from genome assembly GCF_023314135.1 of Marinobacter sp. M1C. Taxonomy (NCBI): domain Bacteria; kingdom Pseudomonadati; phylum Pseudomonadota; class Gammaproteobacteria; order Pseudomonadales; family Marinobacteraceae; genus Marinobacter; species Marinobacter sp. M1C. Next base: position 2,043,437 of record NZ_CP092289.1, on the reverse strand, counting down.
AGGGATTCGAACCCTCGAAACGCTATTAACGTTTACACACTTTCCAGGCGTGCGCCTTCAGCCACTCGGCCACCTCTCCTAAAACGGTGTCGAATCAGCAAGATGATCGTCGATTCGAGGGCGCAGACTTTAATCGTTTTATCGGCGCTTGGCAACCACCTTGAAACCAAAAGCCGCAAAACTTCCAGCTTGCGCAGGTAATTGTCTGTACGATAGACGTCATTCCTTATGTGTCTATCAGGCAGCGTGATTCGTTTCAGGATATGAGCAGAACTTAAAGGCGAATAATGAATGTTGATGCGATCTGAACACTCGACTCTGCTGCTAATCGATCTCCAGGAAAAACTGATGCCAGCGATTGCCCATGGGCAGGATGTCGTCAGCCAGTGTGTCACGCTCGCTAAGATTGCTGGTCTGTTGAACGTACCGGTTTTAGCCACGGAGCAGTTGCCAGAAAAACTGGGATCAAATCTGAAAACGGTTAAGGAGCTTTGCCACCTTACCCTGGCCAAAAACCACTTCGATGCCTGCTCGGACGGTCTGGTCGAGGCTCTACCAGAAGGCCGGCCACATATTGTTATTGCCGGCTGCGAGACCCACGTGTGCATGATGCAAACGGCACTTAGCCTGATTGATGCCGGCTACTCGCTCTGGGTTGTGGCAGATGCTACAGGGTCGCGTAAAGAATTCGATCGGGATGTCGCCCTTGACCGGCTCAACTCTTGCGGCGCGCACATCGTTACCGTTGAAATGGTCGCGTTCGAGTGGATGCGACACTGTAAAAACACGGCCTTCAAAGAGGTGCAGCGGTTGATTAAGTAGGCATAAAACCCAATCATCCGTTCATAACCGGGCAGCGTAAAAATTAGCCCTGTTTTCACCAGTAAAGAGGTCAACAATGCTGAATATGGATTTTGCCCGCCGGGTTGTGGTTCATACCGGTGAACAGGAATGGCTTGCCAGCCCTTCAGGCGGCGTGGACAGAAAGCCATTGGCCCGAGAAGAGGCGGAGCGCGGCCACGCTACCAGTATTGTTCGCTATAAGCCCGGTGCGTCGTTCAGTCGCCATGAGCACCCACTGGGTGAGGAAATACTGGTACTTGAGGGCGTGTTCTCGGATGAAACCGGCGATTACCCGGCAGGTACCTATCTACGCAACCCGCCGGGCACGGGTCACGCGCCTTTTAGCAAGCCTGGCTGTACCCTGCTGGTAAAACTGCATCAGTTCGACAAACGCGACCGCACTCCGGTGCGAATCAATACCCAGAAAACTCCCTGGCTTCCCGGAATCGGTGGGCTTGAAGTCATGCCCCTACACGAATTCGAGCACGAACATGTGGCACTGGTGAAATGGCCGGCAAACGAACGATTCCAGCCCCACCGGCATTTTGGCGGGGAAGAAATCTATGTTATTTCAGGGGAGTTTTGTGACGAGAACGGGCGGTATCCTCAAGGAACCTGGATAAGAAGCCCTCACTTAAGCCAACATCATCCTTTTGTAGAACAGGAGACTATTATCTGGGTAAAAATCGGCCACTTGCCTGTTGAACAGACGAGTTAATTGACGGTGCTGTGATCCACCACGATCAGCTCTTGCAGATCAAACCCTGCGTCCAGAGCTGTTTTTCTGAACTCGGCCATGGCCTCATCGCTAACCGTCGGGGTGCGTGACAGAAACCACAAATAATCCCGGTTGTAGCTGGTAATGTAGGCCTGCTGGTACTGGTCATCCAGCTCAAAAATAACGTACGACGCATAGAAGGGGCCGAAGAACGACACTTTCAGGTGGCCGTCAGTGTCTTCATTCACGAAGAGCGCCCGACCCTTAGCTTCTTTCCATTCGCTTTTTTCGTCATTGTAACCGCGGTTGATCACTTTCAGACTTCCGTCGTCCTGCTTTTCATACTTGGCAGTCACCCTGCTTAAACCTTGCTCGAAAGAGTGATCAAGCCGGGCAATTTCATACCAGGTACCCAGATAGCGTTCGGTATCAAGGCTGTTTACCGGCTGGATACCCTCGGGTAAGCCGGTACAGGCACCCACCATCAATAACAGCGGTGCGATAATGAGTTTGCGGAAGTCGTACAGGATAATCGTCACTCCTTGCGGTTGGTGAGTGGATAGGAGCCAAAGAGTAAAAGTATCAGGGCAGCTGCGTGATGGCCGAGTTGCGTCGCAGATACCAAAAAAGCATAAGTCCAGAGTGCAACAGTAAAAGTGGGATCGCAAGCAGCAAAAGGCCGCCCCAGCCGAGGGAGCTTAAGGCCAGGCCGGCTGACATGGACGCAACGGCCTGAAAGCCAAAAACCATCATGTCATTCAGTCCCTGAACGCGGAAACGCTCGGAATCGTTATAGCCTTGCGGCAACAAACTGGTACCACCAACGAATAAAAAATTCCAGCCTATACCCAGTAAAATCAACGCACTCAAGTAATGATGAAAGCTGACGCCGCTGACCGCCAGGGCAATGCAGATCAGATAGGCAACCATACCCGCTAACATCATGCGCCCTATGCCTACCACTCGAATCAACCAGCCGCTTATTAGGGATGGCAAGTACATAGCCATAATGTGCAACTGAATAACACGCTTGGCATCATTCAGGGGGTGCCCTGCAATTTCGGTCATGCTTAAGGGCGTTGCCGTCATAATGAAGCTCATGGTCGCGTAACCCACCGCAGCAGCGCTAATAGCAACCCATATCACCGGATTTGCAAGAATTTCACGCATTGGCCGACCACCGCCTTCATGCACCGGTCGCGGTAGTTCGCCGCTGCTGCGGTAACCGAGCACCAATATGATCATGGCAGCAAGCTGAACCGCTGCCAGTCCCAGCCAGCTGGCCAGAAAGGGGTGCAGCGGATCGTCACCACCAATCGAGGCAATTTCCGGACCGACCCAGGCCGCAACCAATCCACCTAACAGAACGCGGGCCGCTGCAGTGCTGGCCAGTTTGGGGGGAACAGATTCCATAGCGGCGAAGCGGTACTGATGCACAACTGCAAGGCCGCTGCCGCCAAGTACCGCCGCTAGACACAAAAGGGCAAAAGCACCTTGCCAGGAAGCCAGCGCACCCACTCCAGCAGCGACCGCGCCCATAACAGTGCCCAAAAGCATCACCGGCTTGCGCCCGACGCGAGCCATAAGCCAGGTGGCGGGCTTGATGGACAACACCGTACCGACCACCACGAATGCTACCGGCAAGGTCGCATATTCAGGGCTGCCAGCTAGCGCCCGGCCCTGAATACTGCCAATAAACACAATAAATGGCGCCGTACACATGGCCATCGCCTGTGCCGCAATTAACACCCAGACATTCAATGGCATAGTTTATTTTTTTCGGTAGATAATACCCGGACTGCACTGGACCATCTCGTACAAGTCAGTTAACCCGGTAAGGGATTCCGATGCGCCCAGTATAAGATAACCGCCTGGGTTCAACGACGCGTGAATACGGGTAAGAATGTCGCGTTTGTGCTCCGCGGAGAAATAGATCAACACGTTGCGGCACATGGCAATATCAAACTTGCCGAGAAGATACCGCTCTAATAAGTTGATTTCCTTATACTCCACCATCGCTTTTATCTGTGGTTTGATCTGCCAACTGCCGTTGACAGCAGCGGTAAAAAACTGTTTTTGCCGCTCCGGCGACAAGCCCCGGCCAATGGCAATGGTTTCGTATTCGCCGCGGCGCGCCGCATCGAGAACCGTTTTGGAAATGTCGGTGGCAACAATCTTCACGTCACGCAGGCGCCCGGGCCGCAGGCGGCGATATTCTTCAATCACCATTGCTGTGGAATAAGGTTCTTGTCCGGTAGAACATGCCGCCGACCAGATACGTAACGGTTGCGACATTTTACGGTCTGCAAACTCAGGCAACAAAATAGCCTGTAAAATGCGGAACGGGTGATTATCACGAAACCATAAGGTTTCGTTGGTGGTCATAGCATCAATAACCACTTCACTCAAATTATTGCGGCCTGGACGCTTCAGGCGATCAAGTAACTCGCCAAGAGAGCCAAGCTGATTGTCTTCCAGAATCCGGCGCAGCCGGCTCTTCACCAGATACTGTTTATTGTCGCCCAGCAGAATGCCCGATGCGTTTTGTAAAAAGGTCTTGAACGCCGCGTATTCCTGAGGAGTGATTTCAGATTTCATGCATTCTCGATTCTGACAGCCTGTGAAGTAACACGTTTATTTTCCATCAATAATATCCATAACCCGCTCGGCCAGTTCGTCTGGGCTGAATTTCGCCATAAAATCGTCTGCCCCCACTTTCTGAACCATCGCTTTGTTAAACACGCCGCTCAGGGAAGTATGCAGCATAATAAACAGTTCGCTAATCAGCGGATTTTCCTTGCAGCGCGCAACCAGTGTATAGCCGTCCATTTCAGGCATTTCAACGTCGGAAATCATCATCGAGTGATGGTCCGTCGCTTTGGAACCGTCGGCGGTGATCTCCGTCAGATAGTCCAGAGCCTGCTTGCCATCATTATGGGCAACAACGTCCATACCTATGGCTTTCAAACAACGTTCAATCTGCCGCCGGGCCACATTCGAGTCGTCCACCACCAACACCGGAAGATGGCCTTGTACCCGCCCTGCACTGCGGCTGAGAATGTCTTCGCCAACGTTTTCCTTTAACGGAGCCACTTCCGAAAGAACCTTCTCTACATCAATGATTTCAACCAGTTTGTCGTCAATTTTTGTGACGGCTGTCAGGTATACATCGCGGCCTGCGCCTTTAGGCGGTGGCAGAATATCTTCCCAGTTCATATTCACAATGCCTTCCACGCCACTCACCAGAAAGCCTTGGGTTTTGCGATTGTACTCGGTAATGATCACAAAACTGGTGACCAGATCTTCTTGAGGAATGGCCGGCATACCAATCGCCATCGCCAAATCAATAATCGGAATAGTCGCGCCGCGTGTGTAGGCCACGCCGCGAACCACCGGTAGGCTGCTGGGAATGCTGAACAGCTTAGGGCACTGCAATACCTCTTTTACCTTGAACACGTTAATGCCATAAACCTGGCGCCCGCGGAGCCGAAACAATAGCAACTCCAGCCGGTTTTTTCCGACCAACTGCGTACGCTGGTTCACGCTGTCCAATACACCTGCCATAGTTCTTTCTCCCGACGGCCGGGCTAACCGGCACAGTTTTTGCTTTCTCAAGTGTCTTGAAAGAGCAATTTTTCTCACATGCGCCAAAATATCGCTATCGCATGTCAGGTTTAACGGCCAGTGCCCGCAAATCGTGATGCCACCGGAATGAATTTTTCGCAGCACAACCGGCTTTACCAACACATCGGCAAAACAGGACGCTTTCATATATATGCGCAAACACACTCTTGTCACTGCCCTTCTCGGCCTATGCCTAAGCCCGTTTGCACTGGCAAACTCTACCGCACATGACATTCACACTGCGGCTAATCTGTTTTTGCAACAGTTTGCCACAGAACAGGCCGCTGCAGGCTATGAAGTCAGCTATGAAAGTGCAAAACCCGACCCCAGATTGTCATTGGCTGCCTGCAGTGGTCCGCTGAGCGTTCATTTCAGCGGTGACCCTTGGAAATCCGGCCAGCCCTCTATGTTAATCGAGTGCAGCGGCGAGCGACCATGGCGCATGTATCTGGGTGCTACCGTAGACATTCGGGGACCGGCTTTGGTGGCTAGCCGCCCACTCGCCCGCGGCGAGCGCCTTCGCGCCGATATGTTAAGCCAGCAGACCGTTGTGGTGAATGCCAGCCGCCGTGGAACCATTGCTGAAGCGCAGTTAATCATCGGTATGGAAGTTCGTCGGTCCATTAACAGTGGCTCGCTGATCACCCCGGATCTACTTTCGGCACCCGATGCCGTGGAGCGTGGCGACCATGTTATGATCACCGCCAGCAGCGGCTCTTTTACCGTACGTTCGCGCGGGAAGGCCCTGGCCAATGCGGCGATTGGTGAGCAGGTGCTGGTAGAAAATCTTCAGTCTTTACGGACCATCAAAGGCCGAGTGACCGCGCCCGGCCAAGTGCTGATTCCGATGTAACAAACGAACGAAAAACCAGGCGACGCTGTCCGGCACTTTTTTGCCGTTTACATTGCGTAAGCCCGTGCCGCGAAAACACAAGCGGCAAAAACTAACCGGCTATTTTTTTGTAAAAATATGTTAAAGCTTTTTTGACCGCCGCCGTTACTCAGTCATAGACCATATTTTGCGCCTCGATCGGCGCCGCAACCAATACAGCAGGTACTAACATGTCCGTTGACTTCAATGGAATCAACCAAAGCCAAATCAACACCCAGCGCCCCACTGCCGACAAAGCCGGCAACGCGGCCAAAACCGCAACGGTGGAGCAGGCCACGGCCCAAAGCACGCAGGCCCGCGGTGAGAGTGTTAATTTGAGCAGTCAGGCCCGCGATCTCAAACAGCTAGAACAAAAGCTGGGCGACTTCCCGGAAATGGACGATGAGCGGATCGCTCAGATTCGCAGTGCTCTGGAAGACGGCAGTTACAAGGTAGACGCTCAACAATTGGCCCAGAAAATGCTTGATATGGATAAAAGCATATTTGGATGAATAAATTATGGCCGCTATTGATGATCTGAAAAACCTTCTTGCGCAAGATATCCGCCAGTTGTCTGCTATGGCGGATCTTTTGCGCGCTGAAAAAGAACTGCTGTCTACCTCTGACATGAAGCAGCTGCAAGCACTGACTGATGAAAAAAACGCTCAGCTAGAGCAAATTCGCGAACGCGCCAAACTCAAAATTCACGCTCTGGTTGCTATGGGCTTTCGTCCTGAGAGCGGTAATCCTTCCCGCTTTATTGCCGCCGCTGGACTAACTGAACTTCACCAACTCTGGCAACAGGCCGATCAGGCACTGACCCAGTGCCAGCAGCTGAATCAAAACAACGGCCGGGTAATGGCTCATATGCAAAAACGCCTGGCCAGATTAAGTGATATAGTGCGCGGTTCCAGCAGCCGGCAGAAACTCTACGGTGCTGGTGGCCAGCATACGGCGGTGTCATCCAGTACTATTCTGGCCAGCGCCTGAGGCGCCAGTGATCTGTTGCGCTTTGCTGCCGTCTTTTAATCATATTTTCAATCCCAATCTGCCAAGGTAGCCAGAGTATGCCCGCTGTAAAACGTTTTCTTTCCGCATTTTGCTTTTCCGTTCTGACCGCATCTGTCGCAATGTCCGGCACCGCCAATGCTGACGACAGCGCCAGCGACCTCGGCACTCAGGATTTGGTAAAAGTAGACGTGATAACCTCCGAAGGCCGTTTTACGATTCAACTCAGGCCAGACGTTGCACCGGAAACCGTGGCTAATTTTATGGATTACATGCGTTCGGGTTATTACGAAGGCACCGTATTTCATCGGGTGATTCCGGGATTTATGATTCAAGGCGGCGGTTTCACTGAACAGCTGCAGCGCAAGCAAACCAGCCCGCCCATCCGCAACGAAGCCACTCTCTCTCTGCCAAACCTGCGTGGTACCCTCGCCATGGCGCGGACGAATGCGCCAGATTCGGCTACGGCCCAATTTTTTGTCAACTTGATCGATAACGACTTCCTTAACCCCAACTCGCGCGGTGCAGGTTACGCGGTGTTTGGCAAGGTTGTTTCCGGCATGGACGTGGTTGACGCCATAGCCACTTTACAAACCGGGCCACGCCAAGGCATGAATGATGTTCCGCTTCAGACGATTAGGATTGAAAGCATGTCGATTGTTGATTCCAGTGATCAATGATCGGGCCGGCCCTTGCTCACGCTGAAGTAACCTGGCTGGGGAGTGGCAGGCTTTACTTAAACGGCGCCAGTAACCGGATTTATGACGAGCTCAGTCTGGAGAAAATACAGATACAGCACGTTGAGCGAGTCACCCACTCTCAGCAGACGGTTTTTGCCGCGGGCGAATTCGACCTCGGGCTGAACTTTCTGGCCTGCTGGCAGAACTGGATGGCTCAACGCCCTGAGCCCGGCAATGTTCTGCATTTTATTGCCCACCAGCAACACCCCCTTAGCCGCGACGATCTCGAGCGTGCAGTCTCACTCTGGCCGCAACTGGCGAAATTCAGCGAGCAGCTGGTACAAGCCTGGCCACCCGCCGTGGCGGGCCTGCACCGATTGGTATTTGCGGATGGGCAAGTACGACTGACACTGCACTTCGGCCCGCAAGGCGACGCCTGGCACGACCTGAACAAACCCGATCCGCAGCCAGCCTACCGCCCGGATTCCGCGGTGATTATCGGCGCTGGCATTGCCGGTGCCTGCCTGGCGCGCAACCTGGCAGAACGCGGAGTGCCTGTGCAAATACTGGATTCACTGGCGCCAGGCCAAGCCGCTTCGGGCAATAAGCAGGGTGCGCTTTACGCCAAGTTGGGTGTGGATTATTCGCCGCAAACGGCGCTAGCGCTGTCTGCACTGCTGTTCGCAGGGCGTTTTTACCAGCAGTTTCAAACGCACCAGAGCAGCACCGGTCACGCGCCCTTTTTCCACGCTACAGGCCTGTTACAACTGGCCTTTAACGACCACGAACAACAACGCCAGCATAAATTTTTGGCCCGCAACCACTATCCCACCGGCGTGCTGTATCCGGTGACGGCGCAACAGGCCAGTGACTTGGTGGGTGTAACGGTTCATCGCGGCGGGCTCTGGTTTCCCCAGGGCGGATGGCTGGCGCCGTCGCAATTGTGCCAGACCTTGGTGCAACATCCGTTGATTACAGTGCACCCCCACTGCAGGGTAACCGGCTTGATCCAAAGCGACCGCTTATGGCAAATTAGTGCGCGACAGAGCGATGCGGCGACGGGGTCCGATGAACTCTTTAATCTAGAATCAGATCAATTGGTTATCTGCGCGGGTGCACAAACCCCCGAACTGTTCCCCCAGGCATGGCTGGCACCTGGCGAGCGCCTGCGTCTAAAACCCATCCGCGGGCAAGTCAGCCATTTACCCGCGGCTGCGATCACCTCGCCCAGCGCCGTTATTTGTGGTTCACGCTATTTAAACCCACAGCACGACGGCATAGCAGTAACCGGCGCCACATTCGACCTACGCGATGGAAACCCGCTGCCGACCACCGCCAGTCATCAGGAAAATTTGACGGAACTGGACCGCTTGCTACCGGGCGTAGTAGACATAAACCACCCGGCTGTGGCGGGCGAAATTCTGCAAGGGCGAGTGGCTTTTCGCTGCACTACCCACGATTATCAACCGGTGGCAGGCGCCGTTGCTACGCACAGCATGAAGACTAATGCCGGCGCCTGGATGTTCACCGGTCTCGGCAGTAAGGGCCTGACCTACGCACCGCTGCTGGCAGAATACCTGGCTGACCGCATGTGTAGCCAGCCAGCGGCCCTACCCCATGCATTGGCACACAGACTCCGTGTCGAGCGCGTTTTACAGCAGGAATAAGGGAAACGCCCATGTCTATCCACGTTAGTGAACCAGGCCGGCCAATAGGAACGCGCCTGCCAGAAATATTTCGCAACCGCCGGGTGGGAGACGTGAGCGAGGTGGCCGAAAGCGCAAAAATAAACCCGGAGTACAGCGAAACAACAGACGCGGAATTCCAGGCTGGAGTGCAGGCTGGCAAACGTAAAGCCCAACAGTATGGCCGCAGTACCGCCGGCGAACCTATAGAGCAGCGCGCCTACTTGCCAGTGTCTGTCATGTGTGTGTCGGGCGTACCATCGGTACCGGCAACAGCCACTCTGGCGGAGGCACTGGTCGCCATGGGGGAGAACCAGACTCGCCACTTAGCGGTTACGGTGGGTAACATCATTGCAGGAATGGTAGACGAACTCTGGCTGTTGACTTGGGCCAACGAGTTCCCGGGCAAGGCTGCAGATCAAAGCCTGGCAACTATCGAGCTGCCGGCATTTTTAACCGCTTTTCCGGAAACCGATGCGCATCAGTTAGCGCGACTGATGCTGGCACACCAGCTGGATGCAGCCTTGATTATTGATACATCTGGCGAGCCAGTGGGTATCGTTACCAGCATCGACTATCTGCGCCTTTATGCCGATTCAGGCAGTTATCAAGCTGACGTCTGACGGCCAATAACACCAACCCTGCCATTTGATGCAATCAAGGGCAATCAGACCTCTAAGCCATGCCCACGCAGCAGGTCTAATAGACCCTGCTCACTCAGAACCTCAACGCCTAACTGCTGCGCTTTGGTCAGTTTGGAACCCGCCGCTTCACCGGCCACCACGCACGCCGTCTTTTTCGACACGCTGCCGGCCACTTTTGCGCCCAAACCTTCCAGCATTTGTTTTGCCTGGTCGCGGGTCATCTGCTCCATAGCGCCGGTCAGCACCCAGGTTTGCCCATGCAGAGGCATACTAGCCGCGGTAATTTCCTGGGTTTGCCAGATGACGCCGGCCTGCTTCAAATTCTGCAGAATTTCCTGGTTATGGGGCTGCTCAAAAAACACATGCAGGTGCCCGGCCACAATGGGCCCAACATCAGACACTGCTTGCAGGGCGTTTTCATCGGCTTCGGCAATAGCCTCCAAACTGCCAAAATAGCCAGCAAGGCTTTTGGCGGTTGCCTCGCCCACTTCGCGAATACCCAACGCATAAAGAAACCGCCACAATAACGGCTGGCGGGAAGCGTCAATAGCAGCAATCAAATTACTGGCAGACTTGTCGCCCATGCGTTCTAGCCCGGTCAAATCTGCTTTACGCAGCCGATACAGATCGGCAATGGTTTCCACCTTTTCGCTGTCCACCAGAATATCCACCCACTTGTCACCCAAGCCTTCTATGTCGAGTGCTTTACGTGAGGCGTAATGGCGAATGGCTTCTTTGCGCTGAGCCGGGCAAAACAGACCACCAGAGCAGCGGGCGATCACTTCGCCTTCAATCTGCACAATGTCAGAGCCACACGCCGGACACTGCGCCGGAAGCTCTATTACGCCGGCATTGGCGGGCCGTTTGTCTTGCACCACTTTGACCACTTTCGGGATAACATCGCCAGCGCGGCGAATAAATACCGTATCGCCGATGTGCAAATCCAGTCGTCGTACTTCGTCCATATTGTGCAAGGTTGCGTTGGATACCGTAACACCACCGACAAACACCGGCTTCAAGCGGGCCACGGGCGTAATAGCGCCGGTACGGCCGACCTGAAACTCCACGCTTTCAACCATCGTCAGCTCTTCCTGAGCCGGGAATTTTTGTGCGATGGCCCAGCGCGGCGCGCGGCTGACAAAGCCTAACTGCTGCTGAAGATCCAGACGGTTTACCTTGAACACAATACCGTCGATTTCATAAGGCAGACTGTCGCGTTTGGCCATCAATACCTCGTAAGCCTCAAGGCACTGATCAGCCCCGATGGCGAGAGACATTTCAGGGTTGATGCGAAAGCCCCACTCACTGACTTGCTGCAAACCTTCCCAATGTGTGGGCGGCAGCGATGACTCGTCGGTGACCGCTACGCTGTAAGCGCACATTTCCAATGGACGCCTGGCGGTCACGCTGGATTTTTTCTGGCGCAGACTGCCGGCAGCGGCGTTACGGGGATTTACAAAGGTTTTCTCACCGCGCCCAGCCAATCGCTGGTTCAGCCGGTCGAAACCGGCGCGGGGCATATACACCTCACCTCGCACCTCTACGATTTGTGGAAAAGATTCACCTCGCAGGGTAAGAGGCACAGACGCAATGGTCCGTATATTGGCGGTAATATCTTCACCGGTGTAACCATCGCCGCGGGTGGCAGCCCGAACCAGCTCTCCGTTCTGATAATGCAGACTGACCGCCAGGCCGTCGAGCTTGGGTTCGCACACGTACTCTATGGTTCTCTCTTCCTTTGAGCCCTCTTCCTTAGTGCTGTCTTCACCCGCGGTATTGCCCCGGTTCAGGCGCTCGCGCACGCGGCGATCGAAATCCCGTAACTCGTCGGCACTGAAGGCATTATCCAAAGACAACATGGGGATACGGTGGGTCACTTCCGCAAAGCTGGTTTCGACCGCAGAGCCTACACGCTGGGTCGGCGACGTTGCCATCGCCCATTCCGGATACTCGGCTTCTAGCGCCTGCAATTCACGGAATAGCCGATCGTATTCGGCGTCGGGAACTTGCGGATCATCGAGCACGTAATAATGATGATTGTGATCGGTAATGGTTGTGCGCAGCTGGTCAACCCGGTCGCGCACGCTGGTACTGACTGAGCTCATGTTAATCCCGTTTTGAACGTTGCTTGCGCTCGAATTCGCGGATGCGCTGGCGGCAGTGCTCAGCGGTCTGTGATGTCATCACACTGCGGCGTTCGTCTTTCAGTTCACCTCCGAGATTACGCACCACGGCCTGCGCTGTTTCGTACATGAAGTTAAAAGCCTGCAGGGCATTACCCGGCCCTGGCAGGCTCATAAAAAAGCTGATGCCGGGCGTACTCAGAGCCGCGATTTCTGCGGGCCTGAAGGTGCCCGGCTCAACTGCGCTGGCTACGCTGAATTGCACAGGGCTTGCGGTATCGGTGGTTTCGTGGCGGTGGTAAATGTCCATATCACCGTATAGCAGGCCACAAGCTTCCAGAAGCCGCTGCAGAGCCGGGCCCTGAAACTCCTCACCGGTGCGGGCCAGTACGTTGATAACAATCACTTCTTTGGCCGGCGGGCGGTTGGCACCTGGCAAAGGCTGGGAAGGGTCGCGGGGCAGAGGGGCCAGTTTGGGTTTGGGCTCAGCCGTCTCAATGACAGGTGGATCTGCGTCTTCATCGGCGTGGCGGATATCAGGGTAATCACTTTCGAAGTTATGGGTATCGCCTACGTCTGCGCTGAAAGGCTCGGGTTCCCATTGATCGTGGATGCCACTCAGCGGCGCTTCGGTAAATTCGCTGCTGTCGCGATCTGCTTTGGCACTATCAGCTTCAATACTATTAGGTTCGATACTATTAGGCTCAATACTATCAGCTTCGGTGCTATCAGCAGCGGTCACAAACGCTGAATGAGATTTGGGCGCCGCTGCCACTTTTGCAGGTTCAGAGCTTTTGTTTCGGCCAGCTGCGATTACCGGCCGAGTCGGTTTTTGCACGTGGGGCGCAGTCCGTGATTTTTTCTTGGACGTACGATCCTGACCCAGCTCGTTGCGGGCAATGGTTCGAGCACCGCCTGATGGCAATTCCGGGTTGAAATGCTCGTCCAGCGGCGAATCCTGCAGGTTATCAACGCCCATGCCAGAGGAAATAGCCGAAGACTCTTTGCGCGCGCGGCGCATGCGCCGAATGCCGTCAACGACAATACCAATAATGACCAGGGTACCGATGGCGATTAGCCATTCCCTAAGTGGTGACATAGTGCTGCTGTCCTGTTTGCGGATCGGAGAATGTTGTTACTATCAGAGTCAGTACTATGAAAGTCGGTGCTATTAAAATCGATACTAGCAAATTTGGTACTATCAAAGTGGGTACTATAAAAATTGAACCGGCGTAATACAACGTACAACCACGGCTTATGGCTGGATTGTCATACTCGCGGCCCAATCAGGCCTCGGCCAGCGAAGCGGCGGCTTCCACGTCTACTGTAACCAGTCGCGAGCAACCCGGCTCGTACATGGTCACACCCATCAATTGATCAGCCTGCTCCATGGCGATTTTATTATGCGTAATGTAAATAAACTGTACCTGCTTTGACATCTCTTTCACCAAATTCGCGTAACGGCCAACATTGGCATCATCAAGCGGAGCGTCCACTTCGTCCAGCATGCAAAAAGGCGCCGGATTAAGCTGAAATATTGCGAACACCAGAGCAATGGCGGTCAACGCTTTTTCACCCCCGGATAACAGGTGAATGGTGCTATTTTTCTTACCCGGTGGCCTCGCCATGATGGTAACGCCGGTTTCCAGCAAATCCTCACCTGTCAGTTCCAGGCTGGCGTGGCCTCCGCCAAAAACTTTGGGAAACAAACCCTGCAGACCTTCATTAACCCGATCAAAGGTCTCTTTAAAACGCTGACGGGTTTCACGGTCAATCTTGCGAATGGCGCCATCCAGGATTTCCAGCGCTTCGGTCAGGTCTTCGTGCTGGCTGTCCAGATAGGTTTTACGCTCGCTCTGCACCTGAAACTCGTCAATAGCCGCCAGGTTAATGGCGCCCAAACGTTGTATTCGACTGGCAATCTTTTCCAGTTCCTCAGACCATTCCTGCTCACTGGCAGAATCGTCCAGCTGTTCAAGCACAGCGTGCAAAGTGATGTTCAACCCGCTCAGCTGCTCCAAATGGTTACCAGCGCGAATCTCCAGCGCCTGACATTCCATTTTTTGCGTTTCCAACGTGGCGCGCACCTGCTGGATCTGTTGCTCGGCTCCGCTGCGACCCTGATCTGCCTCGCGCACCCGACGGTCGAGGTCTTCTAGCCCCTCGCGGGCCTCAGACAGTTTGTCTTCTTCGGCAAGCCTGCGCTCCAGCAAGCCTTCCAGCTCCAGCTGAAGGTCTTCTAAAGGCTCTTCCGCCTGCTCGCGGGACTGCCGCAACAGCTCCAGGCGCTCTTCCAGCCTTTGCTGTTGCAGGCGTGCGCGGCTGATGGTCTGGCGCAAGCCGTCGCTCTGGCTGTTCAGGCTCTGCAGCGTAAGTTGCAGCTGGTGGCCCAAGTCGCGTTCGTGGCGAGCCTGCTGGCGCAGCTGATCGAGGTTCTCTCGCAGTCCGTCACGTTGCCCCAGCAACTGTTCTTTGTGCTCGTCGTGTTCCTCTGTTGCCTCAAGTCCCTGCTGCCATTCTTCCCGTGCGCACTCCAGCTCCTGATGTTGGTGCTCACGCTCGAACTCTAACTCCGCGGCGTCAGCGTCAATCTGAGTCAAACGCTGGGTAATCTGCTCGCTACGGGCTTGCAGGGCGCCAAGCTGAGCGGCAATGGTGCCCAGGTGCTGATCTGCCTCGGTCAGTTCGCGACGGGCTTGCTCACGCTTCTGTTCTGTCCGTTCCAATGCCTGACTTGCATCTGCGCTCGTCGTTTCGGCCAACTCAAGCTTCCGCTGCGCCTGCGCCAATTGTGCGTTCAAACTCCGTACGGTTTTTTGACGCTCGATCACCCCAGTCTGGCTGGCATCGGCTGCGGGCATCAATACCCAGTGGCGCCCCATCCATACCCCTTGCGGCGTTATCACACTCTGTCCGTGTTGCAGCTGCCGCTGCTGTTGCTGCGCTTGCTTAAGGCTGTTTGCCACCAAAATATTCGCCAATACATCAGTAATGGCCGCATTACCGCGTACTCTGGCAGCCAGGCTGGTGGCCTCTGGTAATTCTGCTGGCGCATCGGCATTAGCATCCGCAGACACCAGCGCAGCGCCAGCGGGGGCATCGTCAAGCAGCGTCAGTTGCGCTGCAAGCTGCGGTAATACCAAGCCGTGGGAAAGGCGACCAAGCACCTGTTCCGTTGCAAATTCCCAGCCATCATCAATATCCAGAGCGGCTGCAAGGCGTGGTGCTTGTGCCAACTGATGCAGGTTCAGCCAGTCTTGCAGCGCACCGTTGGTATTGCCCAGCTGCTCTCCCAGCAGTTGCTGTTGTGACTCAAGAATGGCGTCAAGGCGCTGAACCTGCTGGCGTTGCTGATTTTGATGCTGTTCGGCTTGCTGCTGCTGCAAACGCTGCTGTTGCAACTGCTGCTGGCTATCTTCAATGATTTGCTGTGCGCCTTCGCGCTTCAGGCCAACAATAACCTGCAGTTCGCGCTGTTCATCAAGGGTTTCGTGATCCAGCTGCTGCTGCAGAGTATGGTGCTCCTGCTGCAGCCGTTGATCCCGCAGCCGCAGCTGCTCGATAGCGTTTTCGAAAGCGCAAATGCTCGATTGTGCCAAATCGGCCTGGCGACGCGCGTCTGCTGAACGAACGCTGAAATCGTCCCAGCGTTGCTGCCAGTCGGCCATGGCGTGTTCGGCGTTATGGAGCTGCTCACCAGCGGTTTCTACCCGCAAGCTTAACTCTTCCTGCTTTGGCTCAAGTATTGCCAGTTCTTCTTCAAACGCTACAAGTTTGTCGTTGTCTTGCTCCAGCTCACTGGCCAGCTCGCGTTCGCTGGCCAGTGCCTGATCAGCTTCCAGGCCGGCCTGACGGCTGCGTTCGCGGTTGTTCTGCAAACTTTGTTCAAGCCGAGCGATATCTGCCCCGGCTTCGTAGTAGCGCGCCTGGGTACGGTTAAACTGCTCATTGCGCTGCTGATGTTCTGCACGCATATTTTCGAGCTCGGTATCCAGTCGAATACGTCCGGTCAGGTGCTTTTCCAGTTGCAATTCGGTATCACGAATTTGCCCATGCCAAGATTGCAGCTCGGTGTTTAGATGCTGCCAGCGCAACACGGCAAGTTCGGCTTGTTTACGACGCTCGTCTTGCTTGAAGGTTTTGTACTTTTCAGCGGCAACCGCTTGCCGCTCCAGGTGCTGAAGTTGCCGGCCGAGCTCGGCGCGCACATCGCTCAGGCGCTCAAGATTTTCTTGGGTGCGGCGAATGCGGTTTTCGGTTTCACGGCGACGCTCCTTGTACTTCGAGATGCCAGCAGCTTCCTCTATATAAACCCTGAGCTCCTCGGGCCTGGCTTCAATCAACCGGGAAATCATGCCCTGCTCAATGATGGCATAGCTGCGCGGCCCAAGGCCTGTACCAAGAAACAGATCGGTAATATCGCGGCGGCGGCACTTGGTGCCATTGAGGAAGTAATCAGATTGGCCTTGGCGGGACACCCGGCGGCGCACAGAAATTTCGCTGTATTGGGCGAATTCACCCGGGGCCGAACCATTGTGATTGTCGAACACCAGCTCAATCGCGGCCTGGCCCACCGGTTTGCGCGCGCTCGAGCCGTTAAATATCACATCGGTCATGGATTCACCGCGCAGATACTTGGCTGAGCTTTCACCCAAGACCCATCTCACAGCATCTATGATGTTCGATTTGCCACAGCCGTTTGGCCCTACTACCGCTGTCATGTTTGACGGGAACGCTACCGTGGTCGCATCCACAAACGACTTGAACCCTGACAACTTTATGGATTTCAACCGCATAGACTATGAAACTCGACTCATGATGGCATCGGTGACGAAAGGCTGAGTTTAACACACAGGGACCCAGCGAGGTGCGCCTGCCGATTTTTTGACAAAAATCCAATAACAGCCTCAAAACTGAAAGAAAACTCCAAAAATTATTCTCAAGATACTGATTTATTAATTTTTTATAAAATAGGCACAATATATGCTTTAAATTTGCCAGCTACCCAGTGTGCAAACTGCCACGCAATGACAGAGTGAGTTGAGCCACCGTGAAACACATTTCGCCTTTCCCGCTTACAGCGTCACAGCCACAAAAACTGGCAGAGTTGCGCCAGAATTTTGAGGAATGGAACAGCGAACCCGGTATTCTCAACCGCTTGGTACGCCGACTTTCAACCACCCTGAAGCTGGAAGCACAGCTGACCATACTGGCAGAAGAAATGGTACAGGTTGTTCCTTTTGATGCCTTTCAGTACCGCCACCAATTTGCGCGTCAAGAGTTTATGTTTACCACTGGCATGGGTGGCCCTCACCGCTGCGAGTTCCGCCTGAACCTGGAGGGCGAGAATTATGGCACCTTGTCACTGCATCGGCGTAAACGCTTCAGTAGCGATGAGTTGCAAGCCCTTGAAATACTGATTGGTGCGGCAATATGCCCGCTGCGCAACGCCTGTCAGTTCAGCGCCATGGAGCTGGCGTCGTTGACCGACTCACTGACCGGGATTGGCAATAAACGCGCCATGGACGAAGCCTTGCAAAAAGCTCAGCTGCTAGCCGGCCGTCACAACGAGACTTACTCATTGATACTGTGCGACCTCGATCACTTCAAGGCAGTAAACGATAACTGCGGCCATGTGGTAGGCAACATTGTACTTAAGCGCGCGGCAGAAGCGCTGGAATCCGCAGTGCGCAGCTCCGACAGCGTATACCGGTTCGGCGGCGAAGAATTTGCGGCGCTATTGCCTCATACCGATCAGCTTGATGCAGTCGATGTGGCCGAGCGTATTCGCTCAGCCATTGAAGCCTTACAAATTGATTGCGGAGAACATTCAGTGACGGTGACCACCAGCTGCGGCGTTGCGCTTCACCGCACTGGTGAAGGCACAGGGCAGTGGCTAGCGCGCGCAGACGAAGCTCTGTATCGAGCTAAAGACCAAGGCCGCAACTGCACGCGCGTGTTTGCGACCATTAGCTGATGGCATTCTGTTGTTTAACGCCAGCTTTAACCTCGGGCACTTAACCGCGGGACTTATCTGTGCGCGCTTTGCCGCCGCTACGCTGGGGTTTAGAGTCTGCAACCGCCCATTTGCGAGCGCCTTGTCCCGCTTTTGAACCAGGGGAGCCTGCCGCACGATTGCTGCGATTGGTTACCGGAGCTGCCTTTCTTTGCTGGCGCGCCTGCGCCGCCGCTTCATCCGGTGTCTGTTGCGGAACCGCCATTTTAGCCAAGCCAACCGTGCGGCTCAGCAAATCCACGGCTTTCTGATCCAACTCTTCCCATTTACCCACGGTTAACCTGCTGGGCAAAAATATTGAGCCGTAACGAACCCGTTTCAAGCGGCTGACGCGCACGCCTTGGGATTCCCAAAGGCGCCTCACTTCTCGGTTGCGCCCTTCCAACAAAGTCACGTGGAACCACCGGTTCATACCGGTGCCGCCGGCGGCAGAAATGTCGCTAAATTTAGCCTCGCCGTCTTCCAGAGTGACGCCGGTACGCAGGCGCTCAATCATGGCGTCGTCTACTTCACCAAAAATACGCACCGCGTATTCCCGATCAATCTGGCTAGAAGGGTGCATAAGCCGGTTAGCCAGCTCGCCATCGGTGGTGAACATCACCAGACCAGTGGTGTTCAAATCCAGCCGGCCAATAGAAATCCAACGGTGTTCACGCAATCGCGGCAGCCGGTCGAAAACGGTTGGGCGCCCTTCCGGGTCTTTGCGAGTGGTTACTTCGCCTTCTGGCTTGTTGTAAATCAGCACCCGGCGCAAAACCTCAGCAGCGGCGGCAACTTCCAAGCGCTTGCCGTCGAGTTCAAAAACATCGCTCACCGTGGCTTTCTGGCCTGGAGTAACGGGTTTGCCATTGACCAACAGGCGACCCGCGTCCATCCAGCCTTCAATTTCGCGCCGCGACCCAACACCGGCACGTGCCAGCAGTTTCTGAATTCGCTCAGGACCGCCTACTGGCACAGTCGCCAGCGCCTCTGGCGCAGGTTTGCCTGGCTTCGCCGCTTTTGCCGATGATTTGGTTGGGTTACGGCGATTAGCGTTCGGCTTGTTCGCATTCGATGCTGATTTGGCTGCCGGCTTGCCGGTAGTCCAGGGGCGTTCTGACGCCATGGGTTAATCCTTAAATAACGGACCGATGCAGGGCCTGCATCAGTGAAATGGTGTTTGTTCGATTTTCTGCTCAATTTCGCGCCCGATCGCGTCCAGATCCCGACTATCAGACAAGGGCGGCAACTGGTCCAGGCTTGTTAGGTTAAAGTAGTCAAGAAATTGCCGAGTGGTGGCATACATAGCTGGCCGGCCCGGTACTTCCCGATGACCTACAATTCGTACCCACTCTCGCTCAACCAACGTACGAATGATATTGCTGCTTACCGCAACGCCGCGAATATCTTCAATTTCACCGCGGGTAATAGGCTGGCGGTAACCGATCAATGCGAGTGTTTCCAATAGTGCCCGCGAATAACGCGGTGGTTTTTCTTCAAGCAGCCGAGCCACCCAGGGAGCGAAAGATTCACGCACCTGAAGGCGG
Source organism: Marinobacter sp. M1C (assembly GCF_023314135.1). Lineage (NCBI taxonomy): Bacteria > Pseudomonadati > Pseudomonadota > Gammaproteobacteria > Pseudomonadales > Marinobacteraceae > Marinobacter > Marinobacter sp. M1C. Next base: position 2,023,699 of record NZ_CP092289.1, on the reverse strand, counting down.
TAACCGCTGGCAACTTTTTTCAGCTCAATACCACGACCACAGCAAAGTTGTTCTAATTCCACCAATGCCTGCTCCACTGCCTTATGAGTTGGCCGCTCGGTTTCGTCAAACACTTCTCTGAGCTGCTGCACCGTTAACGGCTTACCCGCTGTCAGCAGAACCGCTTCGATAATCCCTGTAACAGGTAAGGCAGCATCACTCATCATAATTCGTTGCACCAGTAATCAGGGCTTTGAGACCGCAACCCGCGCCCGTAAATGAATGGGGCCAAACGGGTCAGCCTGAACCAGCTCAATCAGCTGCTCTTTTACCAGCTCTAACATTGCCAAAAAACTGACAACAACCCCCAGACGCCCTTCGTCTGGTAGAAACAGGCTTTCGAAACGAATAAAACCGCCTTGTTGCAGCCGAGCCAAAATCGCCGACATGCGCTCACGGGTCGACAGTTTCTCTCGCTCAACGTGGTGACTGCTAAACATGTCTGCACGTTTGAGCACGGTTTGCAGTGCCAGTAAAATCTCCGCCATAGCCACCTCAGGATGGCTGCGTACCGAGGGAAGTTTTGGCATCCCGGCATCGGCAACAAAAATATCCCGCTCCTGGCGCGGCATCTGATCTATGTCTTCTGCCGCTTTTTTAAAACGTTCGTACTGCTGCAAACGGCGAATCAGTTCTGCCCGTGGATCGTCTTCTTCGTCTTCTTCAATCTGCTGCCGCGGCAGCAGCATCCGGGATTTGATTTCGGCCAGCGTGGCCGCCATCACCAGATACTCCGCCGCCAGCTCAAATCGCATGGACTCTACAACGGCAATGTATTCCATGTACTGGCGGGTAATGGCACTGACGTCGATTTCCAGAATGTTCATATTCTGGCGCCGAATCAGGTACAACAACAAATCCAGAGGGCCTTCAAACGCATCCAAAAACACCGCCAGAGCGTCTGGCGGGATATAAAGATCAAGCGGCAACTGCGCCAGCGGCTTGCCCGCTATCAGCACCAAGGGCCGCGAACTCACTCCCTGTGGCTTTGCCGCCGGACCGGCTGGGGCTGCTGGGCCCGCCAGCACTTCAACGATAGCTCAGGCCCATGGCAGAGCGCACTTCGCCCAGGGTGTCACGGGCTGCGTCGCGAGCGCGTTCGCGCCCTTCCTCTAGAATGGAACGAATCAGATCCGGATTGCCCTCGTACTCGGCCGCACGTTCGTGCAAGGGCCGCTGTTCTTCCACAATGGAGTCAATCAGTGGTTTTTTGCAGTCCAGGCAGCCGATGCCGGCGCTGCGACAGCCGATTTCCACCCAGCTGCGGGTGTCCGCATCGGAATAAACCTTGTGCATGGCATACACCGGGCATTTTTCCGGCTCGCCCGGGTCGGTTCGACGCACCCGCGCCGGGTCGGTCTGCATGGTGCGTACTTTCAACGCTACGCTCTCCGGCGCTTCCCGCAGGCCAATGTAATTGTTGTAGGACTTGGACATTTTTTGCCCGTCCAATCCTGGCATTTTTGAGTCAGGGGTCAACAACGCTTGAGGCTCCGGCAAAATCACTTTGCCACCACCCTCAATGTAGCCGTACAGGCGCTCGCGATCCCCCAAGGAAATATTTTGCTGCTCTTTCAAAAGAGCACGGGCCGTTTCTAACGAATTCAGATCACCTTCTTCCTGATAACGTTTCTTCAGGTTGCGATAAAGTTTCGCGTTTTTCTTACCCATTTTCACGATGGCCGCCTCGGCCTGGTCTTCAAACCCCGGCTCACGCCCATAAAGGTGATTAAAGCGACGTGCGATTTCACGCGTAAATTCGACGTGCGAAACCTGATCGGCACCCACTGGTACGCGCCCTGCCCGGTACATAAGAATGTCAGCGGACTGGAGCAGCGGATACCCCAAGAACCCGTAGGTGGCGAGATCTTTTTCGCGCAGCTTTTCCTGCTGGTCTTTGTAGGTCGGAATGCGCTCAAGCCAACCCAAGGGTGTAATCATCGACAGCAGCAGGTGCAACTCGGCGTGTTCAGGCACTTGTGACTGAATAAACAGAGTGGACGAACCCGGGTTAACCCCTGCGGCAAGCCAGTCGATAACCATGTCCGACACACTTTGTTCAATACTAGATGGATCGTCGTACTGCGTGGTCAATGCATGCCAATCGGCGACAAAGAAGAAGCACTCGAACTCATGCTGGAGTTTCACCCAGTTTTTAAGCACACCGTGGTAGTGGCCAAGATGAAGCTTGCCTGTCGGACGCATGCCCGACAATATCCGTTGCTGGGAATCTACAGAACTCAAAGCAAGAACTCCTTCTGATGGAACATAAGAGGCGACATATTACGCCAGGCGACCAGACATTATAAGCAAAAAACCCCCGCTCTGCAGAACAGAAACGGGGGTTTTTAAAAATGACTGCGGGTTTTACCAGCCAGTCACTTCTTTTAGAGCCTTGCCAATGTCGGCCAGGCTGCGCACGGTTTTCACACCGGCGTCGTTCAGAGCAGCAAACTTCTCGTCTGCGGTACCCTTACCACCGGAAATGATCGCACCGGCGTGGCCCATACGCTTGCCAGGAGGCGCTGTTACACCGGCAATGTAAGAAACCACCGGCTTGGTGACGTGCTCTTTGATGTACGCTGCGGCTTCTTCTTCCGCAGTGCCGCCAATTTCGCCGATCATCACAATCGCTTCAGTCTGCGGGTCTTCTTGCAGCAGCTTGAGGATGTCGATGAAGTTAGACCCAGGAATCGGATCGCCGCCGATGCCGACGCAGGTAGACTGGCCGTAGCCAAAATCTGTCGTCTGCTTGACGGCTTCGTAGGTCAAAGTACCAGAGCGCGACACAATACCGACTTTGCCCGGCTTGTGAATGTGGCCCGGCATGATGCCGATTTTGCACTCACCCGGTGTGATAACGCCCGGGCAGTTGGGCCCGATCATGCGCACGCCTTTGCGGTCAACGTACTCTTTGGCGTACAGCATATCGATGGTAGGAATACCTTCGGTGATGCACACAATCAGCTCGAGTCCGGCATCTGCCGCTTCAATGATGGCGTCTTTACAAAACGGAGCCGGAACGTAGATCACGGTCGCGTGTGCACCGGTCTTTTCTACAGCCTCACGTACGGTGTTGAACACCGGCAAACCCAAGTGCTCGGTGCCGCCTTTGCCGGGGCTTACGCCACCGACCATGTTGGTGCCGTATTCAATAGCCTGCTGGGAGTGGAATGTGCCTTGTGAACCGGTAAAGCCCTGGCAGATTACCTTGGTGTCTTTATTGATCAGAATGCTCATTATTTGCCCCCCGCGACTTTAACGACTTGCTCTGCGGCATCGGCCAGGCTGCTAGCGGCGATGATGTTCAAACCGCTTTCTGCCAAAACTTTAGAACCCAGTTCAGCGTTGTTGCCCTCAAGGCGAACAACCACAGGCACTTTCACGCCTACTTCTTTAACCGCGCCAATGATGCCTTCAGCAATCATGTCGCAACGTACAATGCCACCGAAGATATTGACCAGTACGGCTTGCACGGCATCGTCAGACAGGATGATTTTGAACGCTTCGGTTACGCGCTCTTTGGTAGCACCGCCGCCAACGTCCAGGAAGTTAGCCGGGCGTCCGCCAGCCAGCTTGATGATGTCCATGGTACCCATGGCCAAACCAGCACCGTTAACCATGCAGCCGATGTTGCCATCCAGCGCTACGTAGTTCAGTTCCCAGGCTGCAGCTTCGGCTTCACGGGAATCTTCCTGTGACGGATCGCGCATGGCCTGAAGTTTCTTCTGACGGTAAAGAGCGTTGCCATCAACGCCGATTTTCGCATCCAGGCAGTGAAGATCACCAGCCGGGGTGATAACCAGCGGGTTAATTTCCAACAGCGCCAGGTCGTAATCTTCAAACAGCTTCGCCAGACCCATGAAGATCTTGGTAAATTGGCCGATCTGTTTGCCTTCCAGGCCCAGTTTGAACGCCAGCTCGCGTCCTTGGTAAGGCTGTGCGCCTACCAGCGGATCGATTTCGGCCTTAAGAATTTTTTCCGGGGTTTCTTCCGCAACCGTTTCAATTTCAACGCCACCTTCGGTGGAGGCCATGAATACAATACGGCGGGTACCACGGTCTACAACCGCGCCCAAATAAAGCTCTTGGTCGATGTCCGTCAGGGATTCAACCAAAATTTTGCTAACCGGCTGGCCGTGCTCGTCAGTCTGGAAAGTCACCAGCTTCTTGCCCAGCCACTGCTCGGCAAAGGCACGGATGTCGTCGATATTTTTAACCAGCTTTACACCGCCGGCTTTACCACGGCCACCGGCGTGAACCTGGGCTTTAACAACCCAGCTATCGCCACCAATCTTTTCTGCAGCTGCTACTGCCTCATCCGGGGTATCACAGGCAATGCCCTGTGATACAGGCAAGCCATATTCAGCGAAAAGCTGCTTGCCCTGATATTCGTGCAAATTCATAGTTTATGTCCTGCTTTTTGATGAAGGATAAACACCTGTGGGATAAACCCGCTAGCGGAAAATCCATCTTGATGGACCCTGATGACACCGGCCCAACGATTGCGTATAGAGAAACCAGAGTCGTTAAAACAAGAGTCTCTAAAAGTCATGGGGCGCCCTAAGGCGCCCCATGACTTTCTGGCTTACTATTTCTTCTTGCGACGATTAGCAATGTGAATTGCACCACCGTTAACTGCAAGCGCTGCCTCGTGCACTGACTCAGACAGAGTCGGGTGGGCAAAACAGGTCAACGCAAGATCTTCTGCGCTGGAACCGAACTCCATGGCGATAACGCCCTGAGCCACAATTTCAGACGCCGCGGGGCCCAACACGTGAAAGCCCAGAATGCGGTCGGTTTTCTCGTCCGCAATAATCTTCACCATGCCCACCGCCGAATTGGCGGCCATGGCGCGCCCGTTTGCCGCAAACGGGAAGGTTCCGACTTTATAGGCTGCACCGTCAGCCTTTAGCTGCTCTTCAGTCTTCCCAACCCACGCAACTTCCGGCGCGGTGTAAATGACATTGGGAATGCAGTCATAGTTTACCTGTGGTTTATGGCCGGCAATGCGTTCGGCAACCATAACGCCTTCTTCAGAAGCCTTGTGGGCCAGCATCGGGCCACGCACCAGGTCACCAATCGCCCAAACGCCTGGGGCGTCGGTTTTACAGTGGTCGTCCACGGATACGAACCCGCGCTCGTCCATGTTGACACCGGAGTCTGCTGCCAGAAGGTTGTCCGCATAGGGGCGACGACCAACAGCCACAATCAGCTTATCGACCATCAGCTCCTGCTTGCCCTTGCTGTCTTCGTAACTGACGTAGACCAACTTGCGCTTGACCTCGGCACCCGTTACACGGCCGCCCATGACAATATTCAGGCCCTGCTTCTGGAACTCTTTCAAAGTGGCCTTGGCAATCTGCTGGTCCACCCCTGGCAAGAACGTATCCTGGGCTTCCAGCAAGGTCACTTCAGAACCCAGTCGGGCCCAAACGCTGCCCAGCTCCAAACCAATAATGCCGGCACCAATCACACCCAATCGCTTGGGCACTTCGGTAAATTCCAGAGCGCCTTCAGAATCGGTGATATAACCTTCGGTTTTTGGCGCTGGTGGAATTTCAATCGGACGAGAGCCTGTCGCCAAAATAACGTTATCGGCTTCATAGGTCTTAGTCTTGCCGTCGTTATCCGTCACTTCCACCTGCCGGCTTGCCAGCAGCTTGCCGTGACCATAAATCGCGGTAACGCCGTTTGACTTGAACAACCCCGCAATGCCGCCGGTCAGTTGCTTCACAATGCCGCTCTTACGCTCCATCATTTTAGCAACGTCAATGGAGACGTCATTGGCAATAATGCCCTGCTCGGCAAAGCCGTGTTGAGCTTCCTCGTACTTGTGAGAAATCTCCAGCAGCGCCTTGGACGGGATACAACCCACGTTCAGGCAGGTTCCACCCAACACCTGCGTGCCTTCGTCAGAAGACCAGCTTTCTACGCAGGCGACGTTCAGGCCCAGTTGTGCGGCTTTAATTGCGGCCACATAACCACCGGGGCCGGCGCCAATTACGATTACATCAAACTTGTCAGCCATAGTTAATCCTGTATTCCGATTCGATAAGTGGAGTGCCTATACGTCCAGCAGGATACGCGCAGGATCTTCCAGCATATCCTTAATGGCAACCAGGAACTGCACTGCTTCCTTGCCGTCAATCATGCGATGGTCATAAGACAGCGCCAAATACATCATGGGCTGTATTACCACCTGACCATTCACTGCCATCGGGCGTGGCTGGATCTTATGCATACCCAGAATCGCCGTTTGTGGCGGGTTCAGAATAGGCGTCGACAACAGGGAACCAAAGGTGCCTCCGTTGGTAATGGTGAAGGTACCACCGGTCATTTCATCAATGCCCAGCTTGCCCGTTTTGGCCTTGGTACCGTACTCGACAATTTTCTTCTCGATGTCAGCAAGGCTCAGTGCGTCAGCGTCACGTATTACCGGAACCACCAAACCGCGTTCGGTGGATACCGCCACACCGATGTCCTGGTAGCCATGGTAAACCATGTCGTTGCCGTCGATGGACGCATTCACCGCAGGGAAGCGTTTCAGGGCTTCGGTAACGGCTTTGGTAAAGAAAGACATAAAGCCCAACTTAATACCGTGGCGCTTTTCGAAGCTTTCTTTGTATTGCTTGCGCAGTTCCATGATCGGCCCCATGTTCACCTCGTTAAAGGTGGTCAACATGGCAGCGCTCTGTTGTGCATTGACCAGGCGCTTCGCAATGCTGGCGCGCAGGCGAGTCATGGGAACGCGTTTTTCAATCCGCTCACCGGCACTGATCTCGGCTACGGGCGCAGCGGCAGGCTTGGCAGCAGACGAGTCAGTGGAAGACTTGGCGTTATCAATGTGGCTCTGAACGTCTTCTTTAGAAATCCGGCCGTCTTTCCCAGTACCTTTCAATGTACTTGGCTCAACGTTGTTCTCGACAGCCAGCTTACGCGCAGCCGGGCTCAGAATCGTGTCTGAAGAGGGCGACACGTCGGCGCTTTGGTCTTTACTTTCGGCTTTGTCTTTGCTTTCAGCAGCGTCTTTACTGTCGGAGCCCTTAGACTCACCAGCAGCGCCTGCTTTGAATCTTCCGATCACTTCACCGCTCTCTACGGTGTCGCCTTCGTTTTTCAAGATTTCTTCGATGACACCGTCAGCCAGTGCAACAACTTCCAGCACCACTTTGTCGGTTTCAATATCAACGATCAGCTCATCGCGCGCGCAGGCTTCACCCGGCTGCTTGTGCCAGGTCGCGACAGTACCTTCTGCGACCGACTCCGGGAATACGGGGGCTTTAATCTCTGTAGACATTACGGTTCCTTTGTTCGATAGCTCGGAAGTTCGATAGCTCGGTAGCTCGTCAAACTTCAAATGCGTCGTTAACCAGTTTTTTCTGCTGTTCGATGTGCACAGACATGTGGCCGGCCGCGGGTGCAGCCGAGGCATCACGACCCGCATATTCGAGGTGCAGTTTAGGGTTCAGCCGTTGCAGCGCGTTGCGCATATGGTGCTGGCTGCTATACCAGGCGCCCTGGTTCATCGGTTCTTCCTGGCACCAGACAGCGTGCTTAAGCTTGCTGAATCCCGCCAGTAATTCGTCCAGATCTTCACCCGGGAACGGATACAGCTGCTCTATACGGATAATGGCCGTGTCGTTACGCTCGTCGGTCTTCTTCTTCTCCAGCAATTCATAGTAGACCTTACCGCTGCAAAGAATAACCCGAGTGATTTTTTTCGCATCAGACGGTTCTTTTTCCGGCAGAACGGTCTGGAATGTACCTGAAGTCAGGTCGTCCAGGCTGGAAATAGCTTCTTTATGGCGCAACAGGCTCTTTGGCGTAATTGCAATCAATGGTTTACGAACCGGGCGCTTCACCTGTCGGCGCAGCATGTGGAATACCTGCGACGGCGTTGTGGGTACGCACACCTGGATGTTCTGTTCCGCACTCAACTGCAGGAAGCGCTCAATGCGCGCCGAGCTATGCTCTGGGCCCTGACCTTCATAACCATGGGGCAACAACATGGTAAGGCCGCACAGACGGCCCCACTTGTGCTCACCGCTGGTCAGGAACTGATCGATTACCACCTGGGCACCATTGGCAAAGTCGCCAAACTGCGCTTCCCAGACAACCAGCGCGCTAGGTGATGTGGTCGCATAGCCGTATTCGAAGGCCAGTGCAGCCTCTTCGGATAGCAGAGAATCGTAAAGCTCGAACTTGGGCTGATCGTCAGACAAATGAGTCAGCGCAATGTGCGTAGAGCCATCTTTCTGGTTATGCAATACGGCGTGACGGTGGGAGAAAGTACCACGGCCCACATCCTGCCCCGTTATACGAATCGGATAGCCTTCGTTTAACAATGTTGCATAGGCCATGATCTCGCCGTAACCCCAGTTAAGAGGCAAGGCGCCGGCCGTCATCTTGTCACGATCCTTAACGATTTTAGACACCTGACGCTGAATACTGAAACCTTCCGGTACTTCGCTCAGTTTTTTACCCAGCTTTTGAATCGTTTTCAGTGGCACGCTAGACTTGCACTTGGCTGTCCACTCATGGCCCAAATACGGCGTCCAGTCAACATGCAACTTGGCGTTTGGCTCTTTAACCAACGCTTTGACTACGTGCTCACCATTATCAAGAGCCGTGCGGTAATCATTTTCCATCTGCTTGGCGAGGTCTTCGCTCACGACACCAGCATCAATCAGACTATCTACGTAGATATTGCGCGTGGTTTTCAGCTTACGAATTTTTTCGTACATCATCGGCTGAGTAGCGGCAGGCTCGTCGGCTTCGTTGTGACCACGGCGGCGGTAGCACACCAGGTCAATAACCACGTCGCCTTTAAATTCGGTGCGATAGTCCATTGCCATTCGGGTTACAAACAACACCGCTTCCGGGTCGTCTGCGTTCACGTGCAGAATCGGAGCCTGTACCATTTTGGCGATGTCTGTACAGTATTCCGTAGAACGAGCGTCTTCTTTTTTGCTGGTGGTAAAGCCAACCTGGTTGTTGATCACAATATGTACAGTGCCGCCAGTACCAAAACCGCGGGTCTGTGACATCTGGAAGGTTTCCATCACCACGCCCTGGCCTGCAAACGAAGCATCGCCGTGCATGATCACCGGCAAAACCTGCCTGCCGTCTTTATCTTCACGGCGGGTTTGGCGAGCGCGAACCGAGCCCACAACCACCGGGGACACAATTTCCAGGTGCGAAGGGTTAAAGGCCAAGGCCAGGTGAACCTCACCACCCGGGGTCATCACGTTGGATGAGAAGCCTTGGTGATACTTAACGTCACCGGAACCCGAGTCCGCCAGTTTTTTGCCTTCGAACTCGTCAAAGATTTCTGTCGGATTTTTACCCAGAATATTAACCAACACATTCAGGCGGCCACGGTGCGCCATTCCCAGAACGATTTCTTTGGTGCCACCGGAACCGGCGCGCTGAATGATTTCGTCAAGGCAGGGAATCAGGCTTTCGCCACCTTCCAGGCCAAAACGCTTAACGCCGGGGTAGCGTGAGCCCAGATATTTTTCCAGGCCCTCGGCGGCGGTCAGGCGTTCGAGCAAATGAATGCGGGTGTCGGCTTCAAAACCGGGGTTGGAGCGGATCGGCTCCATACGTTGTTGGAACCAACGCTTGATGCGAGTGTCAACAATGTGCATGTATTCTGCACCAATGCTCTCGCAATAGGTCTGCTGCAAGCCTTCTATGATGTCGCCCAGCTTCATTGTTTCCGAACCGAAACTCAGCGAGCCAGTCTGAAACTCGATATCGTTATCGGCGCTGTAAAGCTCGTGGAAAGCCGGGTCAAGATCTTCAACCAATTCACGCGGCTTGACATTCAGCGGGTCCAGTTTCGCGTGCTGGTGACCACGAAAGCGGTATGCGTTAATCAATTGCAGTACGCGTGTCTGCTTTTTGTCCGCATCAGGTACGGCACCTTCTGGCGCAGTATTGCTAGCCAGGAAACGCTGATTGCTGGAAATATGCTTAAATTGTTCGCGGATTGCGGAGTGGGCAATATCTTTACCCTGATAGCCATCGACACTGGGAAGCTTGTCAAAGTAACTTCGCCACTCTTCAGGAATGGCGTTAGGGTCTGAAAGATAGGTTTCAAAAAGCTGTTCAACGTAGGCAAGATTACCTCCCTGTAAATGGGAAGTTTGCCACAACTGCTCCATGATGCTTTCGTGCATTTTGAATAGCTCACCTTGGGCTGGTACGGGAAGCCGTTATGGTCGGCCAGTGCCTCATGCCAGTCAATACGGGTTTTTACGCTGTCGACTTTGGCCGCCACATCCGGAACGGATGCCTGCTTTCCCCGAAATTTTTTATACTTAGCGACGCAGTGCAAGCCATCTAACGGCTAACAATCACGGCACACGAATTTTGAACCGCTACCAGACTATTGACTATACGCCTTTGGTTGAAGGCCCCGCCAAATTGGCGAGGCCTTCAAGGGTCTTACTCAGCAGACACAGTATAACGTCTGTATTACATTTTGCTGCTCAAGTTGCCCGCTGCAGCAACAGGTTCCGAATATGACCAATAGCCCGGGTCGGATTAAGACCCTTCGGGCACACGCTGACACAGTTCATAATACCGCGGCAACGGAACACGCTGAACGGATCGTCCAAATCAGCCAAACGCTCGGCTTGGGCGGTGTCACGGCTGTCCGCCAGGAAGCGGTAAGCCTGCAACAGGCCTGCGGGGCCAATAAACTTATCCGGGTTCCACCAGAACGACGGGCAAGCCGTGGAACAGCATGCGCATAGTATACACTCGTAAAGACCGTCGAGCTTTTCACGGTCTTCCGGCGTCTGCAAACGCTCTATAGCGGGTGCCGGCTGGTTGTTGACCAAGTACGGCATGACCTTTTCATACTGCTTGTAAAACAGGCTCATATCCACAACCAGATCACGGATAACCGGCAAACCAGGCAACGGGCGCAATACCAGCTTGTCTTTTTTGATCACCTGAGACACCGGCGTGATGCACGCCAGGCCATTTTTGCCGTTCATGTTCATGCCGTCAGAGCCGCACACGCCTTCACGGCATGACCGCCGGTAAGACAGGGTGACGTCTTTTTCTTTCAGCAGATTGAGCACGTCCAGCACCATCAGGTCTTTACCTTTCGGAAGTTCAACCTCGACATCCTGCATGAACGGGGCGTTGTCTGCTTCCGGGTTGTAACGATAAAGGCTTACCAACATAGTCTTCGTCCCCTTAATACGACCGAATCATCGGCTGGAATGTGTCGACAGTCTTCGGCGAGAAGTTAACATCACGCTTGCCAACCCGCTTGTCCAGCGGGAAATAAAGCGAGTGCTTCAACCAGTTCTCGTCGTCACGCTCAGTAAAGTCGTTGCGGGCATGAGCACCGCGACTTTCCTTTCGCTCTACCGCTGATACGGCAGTGGCGTAAGCAACTTCAAACAGGTTATCCAGTTCCAACGCCTCAATACGCGCGGTATTGAACGCGTTGCTGGTGTCGGTCAGGCGGGTGTTACGAACGCGCTCACCGATTTCATTCAACAGTTGCAGACCTTTTTCCATGCTTTCGCCGTCGCGGAACACACCGAAATACAGCTGCATGCAGGTTTGCAGATCTTTACGAACCGCCGCCACGTGTTCACCTTCGCGGGCATTCGCCAACCGATCCAGTCGCGCCATGGCGCGCTTGATGTCAGCGTCACTGGCGCCGTCTACGTCAAAGCCGTTGCGCAACTGCTCTTCAATGTGAAGGCCAGCTGCACGGCCAAACACGACCAGGTCCAGAAGCGAGTTGCCGCCAAGACGGTTGGCACCGTGAACTGAAACACAAGCCGCTTCACCACAGGCAAACAAACCACGGATTGGCTGATCTTTGCCGTCATCGTCTTGGGTCAGCGCCTGGCCGCCGACGTTCGTCGGAATACCGCCCATCATGTAATGACAGGTTGGAACAACAGGAACAGGCTCTTTCACCGGATCTACATGGGCAAAGGTCTTTGATAGCTCACAAATACCCGGCAACCGCAGATTCAGGGTTTCTTCACCCAAGTGGTCGAGCTTCAACAGAACGTGATCTTTTTCAGGACCACAGCCACGGCCTTCAAGAATCTCGATGACCATAGAGCGTGCAACAACGTCACGGCCTGCAAGATCTTTGGAATTGGGCGCGTAGCGCTCCATGAACCGCTCGCCTTCGGAGTTGATCAAGTAACCGCCTTCACCCCGACAGCCTTCGGTCACAAGCGTGCCCGCACCGTAAATGCCGGTGGGGTGGAACTGCCACATTTCCATATCCTGCATCGGGAAACCGGCACGCAGGGCCATGCCGATACCGTCGCCGGTGTTAATCAGGGCATTGGTGGTAGAGGCATAAATACGGCCAGCGCCGCCGGTCGCAAGAACCGTTGCTTTGGCCTTGATGTATGCCACTTCTCCCGTTTCGATTTCGATGGCAACAACACCAACAACTTCATTTTTGGCGTTTTTGACCAGGTCTACCGCATACCATTCATTCAGGAAGGTGGTTCCACCTTTCAGGTTGGCTTGATACAGCGTGTGCAGGAGCGCATGACCTGTACGGTCGGCCGCCGCACAGGTACGAGCTGCCTGGGTAGAATCATTCGGCCCTTTGGACTGACCACCAAACGGGCGCTGGTAAATACGACCCTGCTCGGTGCGTGAGAATGGCAGACCCATGTGTTCAAGTTCGAATACAGCTTGCGGACCTACCGAACACATATATTCAACTGCGTCCTGGTCAGCAATGTAATCGGACCCCTTCACGGTGTCATACATGTGCCAGCGCCAGTCGTCGTTGGGATCCGCGCTGGCGATCGCACAGGTAATGCCACCTTGGGCAGACACAGTGTGCGAACGAGTTGGAAACACCTTGGTAATACACGCGGCTTTAACGCCGGATTCAGTCAACTGTAGCGCTGCGCGCATACCGGCACCGCCGCCGCCAATCACGATGGCGTCAAAGGTCATGGTCTTGATGTTAGACATTAATTAAACCCCCCACAGGATCTGAATACCCCAAACCACATACACGAACATGGTCAGACCGCACGCGGCCTGCACCAGAAAGCGCGGTAAGGCTGATTTCATATAGTCAGTCGTTACTGTCCACAAACCAACCCAAGCGTGCGCGCCAATCGAAAGCAGAGCCATCAGCGTGAAAATGCGCATCCAGGTCTGGCTAAAGAAGCCTGCCCAGGTTTCGTAGCCCAAGCCGGGATTGGCGATAATGAAGACAAAAAGAACCACCGTGTACAATGCGAGAACATAGGCTGAAACCCGCTGCATTAGCCAGTCTGCAACACCGCTACGGCCCAGATTGGTTACACTACTTACATTGCCCATATCCAAACTCCTGCCAGTACAATCAGAATTATGGCAACGGCCAGAGTCACTTTGGCAGCCACCAGGCCACTTTCCAGCTCTTCACCAATACCCATGTCCATCAACAGGTGCTTGGTGCCTGCCACCAGGTGATATAGCAGGGCAGACAAAATGCCCCAGATAATCAGTTTGGCGAAGAAGCCGCTCAGCAATTCACTTACATGGCCGTACCCTTCTTCCCCTGACAGGGAAAGATCCAGACCATAAAGCATGAACGCTACACCGACAAAAATGATGATGCCGCTGACGCGGTGCAATATGGAAGTAATGGCTGGCAATGGAAAATGAAACTTGCCGAGATCGAGATTTACTGGTCGTTTACTATTCACAGCGCTCTCACACTCTCTTTGTTGCCGCGGAACCGGCAAGCCGGACGCAGATGATTGGTTTGTAAGGATCAGTGTGCAAATACGAGGCTGACACACGATTGGCTCAGGGTATGAAGGGATTTTTCCCCGACAACTCGTTGCGCGCTGGCAAGGTTGCGTTGGGGAAAGGCGCCACGGTTGGCTAAACCCCCCAATTCCGGGCTAAAGATTATAAGGAGTAAGCGAATTAATTACAAACCTGCAATTGACGCAAATCACTGCCAGTAAACGAATGTATATGAAGACAAAAGGCTTATTGACAACAAAGCCCTGCAACCGCCATAACGGATACCGGCATTTACTCATTGACGTTATCGAGCATTTTTATCTTTTGCGTAGCCTTTTGTTGACAAAGAAAGCGATCAGCCTATATTTTGCCGCCAGTTTTGCGATAATACGCGCCCTACTCGCGCATTGTTAAACTCTGAAAATCAGAAAATCTGACACGCTTCTAAACAGGAGAGCACCATGACCGACAGGAAAGCCACGCTAACAGTGGGCAACAAGTCCCTTGAGCTGCCGGTTTACTCTGGCACCGTCGGCCCAGACGTTATTGATGTACGGAGCCTGGTCCAGCAAGGCGTGTTCACTTACGATCCCGGCTTTGTATCCACAGCGGCTTGCGAGTCCGCCATCACCTTTATTGATGGCGAAAAGGGTGTGCTCTTGCACCGTGGCTACCCGATCGAGCAGCTGGCAGAACACTCTGACTACCTGGAGCTATGTTGGCTGCTGCTGCACGGAGAACTCCCCACTGCCGAAGAAAACGTAGCATTTCACGAAACCATCAAAAACCACACCATGCTGCATGACCAAATGCGCAATTTCTTTAACGGCTTCCGTCGTGACGCGCACCCAATGGCCATAATGTGCGGCGTTGTGGGCGCTTTATCGGCGTTCTATCACGACCAGATGGACGTAACCGATGAGCACCAGCGCGAAATTACCGGCCACCGCCTGATCGCGAAAATGCCCACCATCGCAGCCTGGTGTTACAAATACAGTATTGGCCAGCCGTTTGTTTACCCGCGTAATGATCTGACCTACGCCGAAAACTTTCTGCAGATGATGTTTGCCACCCCATGTGAGGAATACAAGCCAAATCCGGTCCTGGCCAACGCAATGGACAAAATATTTATCCTGCATGCTGACCACGAACAGAACGCATCCACCTCTACCGTGCGCCTGGCGGGCTCTACCGGCGCCAACCCTTACGCATGTATGGCTTCCGGCATTGCAGCACTCTGGGGGCCTGCTCACGGCGGCGCCAACGAAGCGGTTTTGGCCATGCTGGCCGAAATTGGCGACGAAGCCAACATCGAAGCGTTCATCGAAAGAGCCAAAGACAAAGACGACCCGTTCCGCCTGATGGGTTTTGGTCATCGGGTCTACAAAAACTTTGATCCCCGGGCCAAGGTCATGGCCGAAACCGCTCATGAAGTACTAACCGAACTGGGCCTTGAAAACGATCCGCTGCTGCGCATTGCCAAGCGCCTGGAAAAGATCGCCCTCGAAGACGAATACTTTGTCGAGCGTAAGCTTTACCCGAACGTAGACTTTTACTCTGGCCTGATTCTCAAAGCGATCGGCATTCCAACGTCCATGTTCACCGTTGTGTTTGCCATGGCACGCACCATCGGTTGGTTCTCTCATTGGAACGAAATGGTCAGCGGCGATTATCGCATTGGTCGTCCGCGCCAGCTTTACACGGGTTCGCCCAAGCGCGATTACCCAAAAGATTGATTCAGTGATGCAAACATCCTGATCAAATATCAGAAAAACCGCTAGTTTTAGCGGTTTTTTTGTTTTGTACCAATCCTGAGGAGCAAATCATGACAACCGTGAGCTTTATTGGTCTTGGCGTTATGGGTTATCCCATGGCCGGGCATTTGGCAGCTGCCGGCTACGATGTCCAGGTGTGGAATCGTACCAACAGCAAAAGCCAGCAGTGGGCAAAAGATTATAACGGCAAAGCCTGCGCCAGCATCGCCGAGGCAGTGCAAGGCAGCACCATCGTTCTTACCTGCGTGGGCAACGACGATGATTTACTGGCGGTGTATGAAGGCGACGCCGGCATTCTCGCTAATGCCACCCAGGGCACACTGCTGATTGACCACACTACCGCCTCAGCGATGGCTGCCGAACGCCTGGCCCAACTAGCCGCACAGCGCCAGCTGAGCTTTATGGATGCGCCGGTGTCTGGCGGACAGCAAGGCGCCGAAAAGGGCCAACTGACCATCATGTGCGGTGGTAGCAGCAGCGATTTTACAACAGCAGAACCGGTATTAAGCACTTACGCTAAAGCGTTGAATCTTATGGGGCCAGCTGGCGCGGGTCAAAAGACGAAAATGGTCAACCAGATTGCCATTGCGGGGTTGGTTCAGGGGCTGTCAGAGGCCCTGCACTTTGCCGAACAGGCTGGTCTGGATGCCAGTAAAGTCGTTGAAGTGATCTCTAAGGGGGCAGCCCAGTCCTGGCAAATGGAAAACCGGTCCGCCACCATGATTGCTGGTGAATTCGAACACGGCTTTGCAGTGAACTGGATGCGTAAAGATCTGGCCATCTGCCTGGAAGAGGCGCGCAAAAACGGTGCTCGTCTGCCGGTAGCGGCACTGGTGGATCAGTTCTACGGAGATGTACAACAGATGGGTGGCGAGCGCTGGGATACGTCATCGCTTATCACGCGTTTGCGCCCTAAAAAGTAAAGCGACTAAGTTCAATAGCGAATTTTTTCGTCTTTATAAACGGCGATGGGCGAGTTTTCACCCGCCCATCGCTTCAAGACTCAATCCGCCGCCATCATTTCTGTTTAGACTGCCACTTGCCGCTCACGTACCAAGCCGACCAACCAGTCGCTTTGCCGTCTTTTTCCGACATTACATACTGCTCTTTGGTTTTCCGGCTGTAGCGGATCACCGACGGATTACCCTCAGGATCGCGCTCCGGTGCTTCCATCAAATAGTTGTGTTTGGGATCAATCTCTTCGCGGTGAGGTTTAATTTCCAGTAACAGCGGCGGACGGGTTTCCCGATTCTTGGGAAACTTGCTGGCTGCCAGGAACATGCCGGACGCGCCATCGCGCAACACATAGGTGTCGTCCACTTTCTGGCACTGCAACTCCGGCATCGCCACCGGGTCCATCTTGGGCGGTGCCGGCTCGCCACTTTTCAGCAGCTTACGGGTATTTTTGCACTCATCGTTGGTGCAGCCAAAATACTTACCGAAACGACCGGTTTTCAGCTGCATTTCGCTGCCGCACTTGTCGCAGTCCAACGTCGGGCCATCGTAACCCTTAATACGGAAACTGCCCTGTTCGACTTCATACCCGGAGCAATCCGGGTTATTACCGCACACGTGAAGCTTGCGGGTTTCGTCTACCAGGTAGCTGTCCATGGCCGTGCTGCACTTCGGGCAGCGGCGCTTCATCCGTAACAGGCGGCTTTCGCCCTCACCTTCCACGTCTTCTTCGGCGCTGACCACCTCGTCGCCGGTCACCAGGTTAATGGTGGTTTTACAACGCTCTTTTGGCGGTAACGAGTAACCCGAACAGCCCAGAAAAACGCCGGTGCTGGCCACGCGAATTTGCATATTCCGACTGCACGTAGGACACGGAATGTCTGTTTCGGTAGGCTCGTTAGGGCGCATGCCGCCGTCGTCGTCATCCGCTTCAGCCACTTCCAGTTGCTGTCGGAAACGGCCATAAAAATCATTCAATACTTTTTTCCATTCCACATTGCCTTCGGCAACATGATCCAGATCACCTTCCATCTGCGCAGTAAAACTGTAATCCATCAGGTTACCGAAGGATTCACACAGCCTTTCAGTCACAATTTCGCCCATTTTTTCGGCGTAAAAACGACGGTTTTGCAGGCGCACGTAACCACGGTCTTGAATGGTCGAAATAATTGAGGCGTAGGTAGAAGGCCGGCCAATACCCTGCTTTTCAAGTTCTTTAACCAGACTCGCTTCAGTGAAGCGCGGTGACGGCTTGGTGAAGTGCTGCGTGGGTTCGAGCTTATCCAGGCCCAGGTTCTCACCAACATGGATGTCTGGCAGCACTAAATCTTCGTCTTTTTTTGACGCCTGGGGCGCCACTTTCAAAAAACCTTCAAACTTGCTGATGCGGCCACGGGTGCGCAGCTCGTAATCGCCGTTGGACACGACGATAGACGTGCTGAGAAATTCGGCGTCGGCCATTTGGCAACCAATGAACTGGCGCCAAATAATGTCGTAAAGCTTCTCGGCGTCTTTTTCGATACCGGTAATAGCGACCGCCTTGCGGGTAGCTTCGGTCGGCCGAATAGCCTCGTGAGCTTCCTGAGCGCCTTGCTTGCTGCCATAGATTCGCGGGCTGTCCGGCAGGTATTCTTTGCCAAAGGTCGCCTCTACGTAGTCGCGGCTGCTGTTAACGGCATCCTGGCTCAGGTTGGTGGAATCTGTACGCATATAGGTGATGAACCCGGCCTCGTACAAACGCTGGGCCAACATCATGGTTTTCTTAACACTGAAGCCCAGGCGGTTACTGGCAGCCTGCTGCAACGTCGACGTTATGAAAGGAGCACCCGGGCGCGAACGGGTGGGTTTGTCTTCACGCTTGGTTACCGCAAACTTACCCACTTTTAACCGCGTGACGTGGTCATTGCTCTGGGTTTCGTTAACCGGGCGATAAGGTTTGTCGTTGTAGCGGGTCACTTCAAAACGCACCGGCTGCTTGGCGCTGGTGGTTGCAAGGCCTGCAAACAACTGCCAGTACTCCTCCGGCACAAACTTGCGAATTTCCCGTTCACGTTCAACAATCAGCTTTACCGCAACCGATTGCACACGGCCGGCAGACAAACCGCGGGCCAATTTGGCCCAAAGCAGCGGCGACACCATGTAACCAACTACCCTGTCCAGGAACCGCCTTGCCTGCTGGGCATGCACCATATCGGTGTCTAGCTTGCCTGGATTTTCGAAGGCGCCCTGAATAGCGCGCTTGGTAATTTCGTTGAACACAACGCGCCGGTATTTTTCCGGCTCGCCGCCAATGGTTTGCTGAAGGTGCCAGGCTATGGCCTCACCTTCGCGGTCCAAATCCGTCGCCAGGTAGATGTGGTCGGCCGACTTGGCCAGGCGTTTCAGCTCATTAACGACCTTCTCTTTGCCCGGCAAAATTTCATAGCGCGCGCTCCAATCGTGATCCGGGTCTATCCCCATACGGGCGACCAGCTGTTCACGAGCTTTACGCTTCTTGTGCACCACCTTGTCTTCAGGGCTCAATTTACGCGTGACGGCGGCCTGACGAGCACGCTCTTTGGGGTCGCTGGTGGACCCGCTGCCGCTAACCGGAAGATCACGAATGTGCCCGACGGACGACTTAACAATGAAGTCGTCCCCCAGGTACTTATTGATGGTCTTCGCTTTCGCTGGCGACTCGACAATTACGAGACTTTTACCCATATCGGAGATCTGTATCCTTGGCGATAAATCGGTCAGTTGTGCAGCAAACCGCAAACTCGCTGTAAAATCAGTCGGCTATAAATACAACCTTGCCGCTGACATGTATAGGATCACTGTTTTACAGGGTCAAGAATAGCAAGACAACCCATTCTTTGGTTTCCAACCGGCTTTTTTTCATCCGGATAAACAACTTTTTTCATTTTGATAAACAACAAGGCCCGGCGAATTGCCGGGCCTTGTTGTTAAATGTCAGCTATGTCCCGCAGGGAATCACAGCCGCTCCCACACCGTAGATATACCCTGACCCAAGCCGATACACATGGTGGACACACCATATCTACCGCCGTTGGCCTGCATGATATTCAGCAGCGTGGTTGAAATGCGCGCACCAGAGCAGCCTAACGGATGGCCAAGTGCAATGGCACCGCCGTTAAGGTTTACTTTCTGATCCACGACACCCATCAGTTTGAGATCTTTCAACACCGGCAAGGACTGCCCGGAAAAGGCCTCGTTCAGCTCCCAAAAATCGATATCTTCGATTTTCAGGCCGGCACGCTTGAGCGCTTTTTTGGTCGCAGGTACCGGGCCGTAGCCCATAATAGCAGGGTCAACGCCCGCTACCGCCATGCTCACAATACGCGCCATAGGCTTGAGGCCAAGGGCCTGGGCACGCTCGGCAGACATCAATATCATCGCTGCGGCACCGTCGGTGAGCTGCGATGATGTACCGGCCGTGACCGTACCATTTTTCGGATCAAACGCCGGGCGCAACTGGCCCAGTGATTCAACGGTGGTTTCCGGACGAATGGTTTCGTCGTGCTCAATCAGCACTTTAAAACCGTTCTCATCATGGCCCTCTATGGGAACGATTTCGTTCTTGAAACGGCCCTCCTCGGTGGCTTCCTGCGCCAGGCGATGGGAACGCGCTCCGAATTCGTCCTGTTGCTGACGCGTAATGCCGTGCATCTTGGCCAGCATTTCTGCTGTCAGGCCCATCATATTGGAAGCTTTCGCAGTGTACTTAGACGCCGCCGGGTTGTGATCAAACCCGTCAGTCATACTAATGTGACCCATGTGCTCGACACCACCCACCACGAACATTTCACCGTTGCCGGTCATGATCGCTTGGGCGGCGGTGTGAATCGCACTCATGGCTGAACCACACAAACGGTTAACTGTCTGCGCACCGGCTTCGTGGGGCACTTTTGTTAGCAGGGAAATATGGCGTGCCACATTAAAGCCCTGCTCGCGGGTCTGGTTCACGCAGCCCCAAATGACATCTTCTACTTCTTTCGGATCGAGCTTGGGGTTGCGCTCGAACAGTGCGTCGATCAGGGTTGCCGACAGTGTTTCTGCACGTACATTGCGGAAACAGCCGTTTTTGGCGCGGCCCATCGGAGTCCGCACGCAATCAATGACGACAACGTCTCTCGGATTAAGGCTCATAGATCTTTCTCCGTTCGGAAATCTCGTTCAGGGTTAAGCAAAGAAGGTCTGGCCATTTTTTGCCATGTCACGCAGCTTGTCGGTGGGCTTATACAGCGGCCCAAGATCTGCGTATTTGTCAGCCAGCTCCACAAACTTGTCCACGCCCATCTGATCGATGTAGCGCAGTGCACCACCGCGGAACGGAGGGAAGCCAATACCGTAGATCAGACCCATATCGGCGTCAGCCGGGCTTTCTACAATGCCGTCTTCCAGGCAACGAACGGTTTCCATACACAGCGGGATCATCATCCGCGCAATGATTTCATCGTCTTCAAACTCTTTATCACCCTGAACAACCGGCTTCAGCAGTTTATAGGATTCTTCGTCGACTACTTTTTGCTGCTTGCCCTTGCGGTCCAGCTCGTAGCGGTAGAAGCCCTTCTCATTTTTTTGGCCGTAACGCTTGTTATCAAACATCACGTCGATGGCGGTGGTGCCTTCGTGCTTCATACGGTCAGGGAAGCCTTCAGCCATCACTTCGCCAGCGTGCTTGCCGGTGTCCATGCCAACCACATCCAGCAGATACGCGGGGCCCATGGGCCAACCAAACTTTTCCATCACCTTATCGACTTTCTGGAAGTCGGCGCCGTCACGTACCAGTCCAATAAAGCCGCCGAAGTACGGAAATAGCACCCGGTTGACCAGAAAGCCCGGGCAGTCGTTAACCACTATTGGCGTTTTACCCATGGCAGTGGCATAAGCCACGGTGGTCGCAATCGCACGATCGCTGGTTTTCTTTCCGCGGATAATCTCAACCAGAGGCATCATGTGCACTGGGTTAAAGAAGTGCATGCCACAGAAGTTTTCCGGGCGCTTGAGATTCTTTGCCAACAGGTCGATAGAGATGGTCGAGGTGTTAGACGTAAGAATGGTGTCTTCGCGAACCTGGCCTTCAACCTCGCGCAGAACCGCATCTTTCACTTTGGGATTCTCAACAACGGCTTCAACAACCAGATCTACGTTCTTGAAATCGCCGTAGTTTAGCGCTGGCGTGATGCTGTTCAGAACGTCCGCCATCTGATCGGGTTTCATGCGTCCCTTGTCAATGCGCTTGAGCAGAAGCTTCTTGGCTTCTTTCAGGCCCAGGGCGATGCCTTCGGGATTGATGTCTTTCATAATGATGGGAGTGCCTTTAAGCGCAGACTGATACGCCACGCCGCCACCCATAATGCCTGCACCCAGAACCGCTGTCAGTTTTACATCGGCAGCGTCTTTGGCCCAGCGTTTCGCCTTGCGCTTGAGTTCTTGGTCATTCAGAAACAGGCCGATCAGATTTGCACAAGCGTCCGTTTTCGCCATTTTTGCGAAGCCCTTGGCTTCTACTTCAATGGCCTTGTCGCGCGTCATACCGGCGTGCTTTTGCATCACCTTGATCGCTTCAACCGGCGCCGGGTAGTTTTTCCCGGCCTTGGCACCTACAAACGCTTTTGAAATTTCGAACGCCATCATGCTTTCCATGACATTCAGTTTTATTTTGCCTTTCTTTTCTTCGCGGCGCGCCAAATTGTCGAGCTTGCCGTTGTTTACCTGGTGAATAATGCTCAGCGCAGCGTCAACCAGCTTATCCGGTTCAACAATCGCATCGACCGCACCCACCTTGAGCGCAACGTCTGCGCGATTTTCGGTCGCACCACTGATCCACTCAACCGCGTTATCTACGCCAATCAGGCGCGACAGGCGTACGGTACCGCCAAAGCCCGGGAAGATTCCCAACTTGGTTTCCGGTAGGCCCACTTTGGCTTTTGGTGCCATAACCCGGTAATCGGTGGCCAGGCACATTTCAAAACCGCCGCCCAGCGCAATACCGTTGATCGCGGTAACCGTGGGGAATGGTAGGTCTTCAATGGCACTAAAAATTTCATTGGCGCTTAAGTTGTTGGCCACCAGCTCGTCTTCCGGGCCGGAAAACAAGTCTTTGAATTCGGTGATGTCTGCGCCAACAATAAAGCTGTCTTTGGAACTGGTAACAACAAGACCCTTCAGATCCGTCCGTGACGTCAGTATGTTTGTCGCATTGCGGAGTTCTTCCAGGGTAAGACGGTTGAATTTATTGACAGACTCGCCATGCAAGTCAAAATTCAACTGAGCGATACCGCCTTCGATCTCTTTAACCGTGATGGCTTTACCTTCGTAAATCATCAACTGATCTCCAGTCTGTGATTGAAACTGTTTTGTGCGCCGGTGTGCTTGCACGTTTAATTGCAAGATCCCGACTGCAGATGCAGCGAACCTTTAACCACTGCGGCCGCTGCCCGATCTTCAATTCAAATTCATACAGCCGTTTGAATATCGAGACC
Source organism: Marinobacter sp. M1C (assembly GCF_023314135.1). Lineage (NCBI taxonomy): Bacteria > Pseudomonadati > Pseudomonadota > Gammaproteobacteria > Pseudomonadales > Marinobacteraceae > Marinobacter > Marinobacter sp. M1C. The sequence continues at coordinate 2,000,682 of NZ_CP092289.1, read as the reverse complement.
ACACGATGAGAAGAAACCGTCCGTTTGTCAATTTCTTTCTTAACACGCCCCATCGCAGGCACCGGCAATTGGTACTGCGCAGGTTTACTCAATAGCGCTGCTAACAACGCCTAAGTCAGCCTAACCCCTTTTCCGCCGGGCTGAACCATACTATCCTGTAATCAGGAGTTCTGACATTCGCAACACACGGAGTAATAGAGCCATGTCTGTTTACAAGAAGTTGCTGGTTGCCATTGATTTAACGGAAGAAGCGCCACAAGTCCTGCACAAAGCAAAAGAAATGGCTATTAGCCAAGGTGCTGAACTGATCCTGGCACACGTAGTAGAGCCTGTAGGTTACGCCTATGGTGGCGATATTCCGATGGATTTGACCGAATTACAGGACCAGCTCGACAAGGCTGCCCGTGAGCAGCTGACCAAGTACGGTGAAGAATACGGCATTCCCAAAGAAAGTCAGGTGGTGACCGTTGGCCGCCCCGAGTCTGAAGTGCATCGCTTGGTCAAAGAACACGCCATTGACCTTGTGGTTGTGGGCAGCCATGGCCGCAAAGGCTTCCAGTTGTTGCTCGGCTCTACTGCAAACGGAGTTCTGCACGGCACCGAGTGCGATGTGCTGGCCGTACGTATTTTTTAACACTGATCGTAATTAGCTGATAGCTTGCCGGCGAAACTCCGGCAAGCTATCGAGCAATTCGGCAATTAAAAGAGCCAGGCTTATTTCCCGGTCATTTCCTCCAGTTCCATCCAACGCTCCATTGCGGTTTCCAACTCTGATCCCACCGCTGTCAGACGAGCCAGGGTTTCATCAACTTTCTTCGCAGAATTAGCGTAGAAGTCCGCTGAACCGATGGCGTCCTGCAGCTGTTGTTGCTCCTGCTCCAGGCGTTCAATGGTTTTCGGCAACTGCTCCAACTCCAGTTTCAACTTATAACTGATTTTTGCCGCCGTGGGCTTAGTGCCGGACTGCGCAGCTGGCTTACTCTTGCTCTTACTTTCCGGCTTTTGCTGCTTGTCGGGCCGGCTGCCGCTTTTTTCGGCTGGAAATTGGCCGCCTTGGCGGCGCCAGTCAGTGTAGCCCCCAACAAACTCGTGCACCTGGCCAGTACCGTCCAAAAACAGAGTTTCGGTGACCACGTTGTCCAGAAATTCCCTATCGTGGCTGATCACAATCACCGTGCCGCGGAATTCCGACAGCTGCTCTTCCAACAGCTCTAGAGTTTCAACATCCAAGTCGTTGGTGGGTTCGTCCAGCACCAGTACGTTGGCGGGCTTACTGAACAGCTTAGCCAGCAGCAAGCGGGCGCGCTCGCCACCGGAGAACACACTGACAGGCGACCGTGCCCGCTCCGGGGTAAACAGGAAGTCCTGTAGATACCCCATAACATGTTTGCTCTGACCATTAATATCAATAAAATCACGGCCTTCCGACAAATTATCAATCGCATTTCGAGTTAAGTCTAGTTCGCCCCGCAGTTGATCGAAATAGGCTACTTCCAAGTTGGTGCCGCGGCGAATACTGCCTTCAGTGGCTTCCAGGTCGCCCAGCAGCAGGCGCACCAACGTGGTTTTGCCGGTGCCGTTTTCACCCACCAGGCCGATTTTGTCACCGCGCAGAATGGTCAGATTCATGTCACGGATAACCGCGGGGTGACCCTGATAAGCAAAACCGGCGCCCAAGGCTTCGGCCACCAGCTTGCCAGATCGAGCAGCGTCTTCCACCGCAAAAGTGGCCGTGCCACCGCGCACTCGGCGCTGGCGATGCTCTTCACGCATCGCTTTAAGTGCCCTTACCCGACCCATATTGCGAGTACGGCGAGCTTTGATGCCCTGGCGAATCCAAGTTTCTTCCTGCTTTAGGCGCTTATCAAACAAGGCTGCGTGACGCTCTTCTTCTTCCAGGGCCTTTTCTTTTAGGTCCAGATAGTGATCGTAACTGGCGGCAAAGCTGACCAGCTGTCCGCGATCCAGCTCCACCACCCGGGTGGCCATTCGGCGAATAAACGCACGGTCGTGGCTCACAAACAGGATGGCACCACGGAACTGGACCAAAGCGTCTTCCAGCCAGGCAATAGCGGGCACATCCAGGTGGTTGGTAGGCTCATCAAGCAGCAGAATATCCGGCTCGGACACCAGCGCCCGCGCCAACAGAACCCGGCGCTGCCAGCCACCCGACAGAGTATTCAGCGTGCGATCGGGGTCTACGCCGTACTGCGCCAGCATACTGGTGACTTTTTGGTCCAGGCGCCAGCCGTCCAAAGCCTCCAGACGCTCCTGCACCTTCATCATCTGGTTCAGGCTTTTTTCGTCTGTCTGCTGGGTCAGGTGGTGGAATTCAATGAGCAGTGCGCCGGTTTCAGGAAAAGCGCCAGCAACCACATCGTAGGCGGTGCGGGTATCGCCAGAGGGCAAATTCTGTGGCAACACCGCCAGCACCGCGCCGTCTTCCAGGCGGACGATGCCGCCGTCTGGCGTTACTTCATCGTTGACGATTTTCAGCAGGGTAGACTTACCCTCGCCGTTACGGCCCAACAGGCACACCCGCTCACCGGCTTCCATCACCAATGAGGCATTGTCCAACAGCGGCTGCATTCCAAACGACAGGGAAACCCCGTCCAGCGTTAACAAAGGCACGTAGTCTATTACTCCGATTGATTCACGATAACGCAGTCACCCACGCTCAGCCGGCAAGGCGAGTCGTGAATGGCGTTCATTCCGAACATGATGCCGCCAGCGGTGCGGCGGTAGGTCGCAAGGGTCCGCAATGGCTGAACCGAGGCGGCTTTTTCCCCGGTATCCGGGTTAACAGTAGTCATTACACAGCGGGAACAGGGCTTAAGCACCCGATAACTGCCCTCGCCTATGGTCACGGCCTGCCAGTTATCTTCCGACCAGGCAGCGGCGCCATCAACCACGATATTGGGGCGAAAATGACGCATATCCACCGTCACCGCCAAGCGTTCATTCAGCTCCGCTAACGACGCGATATTGGTCATCAGCAACGGATAACCGTCGGCAAAGCTCACGCGCCGGCGTTCTGTTGCCAGATTGGTCTGCACCTGGCGAAAGCTGCTATCAGGCATGAATACGAAGCGCAAAGACAGGCCACAAAAGCGACTGATGGCACCATTGGCCACGTCACAACCCGCCTGGCCCTGAACCCAATCGCGCCACACTCGCACAGACAGGTTCTCACCATTGGCTTGCAGCACAATAGGTGGTTGCCCTGGCAGGGTAATAGAAACCTCGCCATCGGCACCCAGCGAAGGCTGAACCAATGCCAGCTGTGGCAGGGTGCGCTGGGTTACAAACTGACACTCGTCGTCAACCAGCATCCAGCGCCGGTCGCCGGCCGGGCCAAATTCGTCCAGCCCAAACGAGTCCACGGCAATACCCGCAAGGGATTTAACCGGATACAGAAACAACGAGTGCACGCGCATGAAGGTCTCCCGGCGGACAGCATGAAAAATGAAGACGGAAGAGTATAACCGAGCCCTAACGCCATTGCCCTTGTGTTTGCCCTTGTGATCGAAACGAACATAAAAAAACCCGGCCTTTTACAAGACCGGGTTTTCAAATTTGGAGCGGGAAACGAGATTCGAACTCGCGACCTCAACCTTGGCAAGGTTGCGCTCTACCAACTGAGCTATTCCCGCTAATGTTGTCGTAAGTTGTTGCCTGACAACGGATGCGCATTATACGGATGTTTTCTCTAGGGTCAACAAACTTACGCGAAAATTTTCAACATAATCATCAGGACACCCGCGTTTGGTCCGTTAAAGCGCTGCCCTGGCCTTTAACGCTTCCAGATTAATAGTCTCTGAGCCCATGTCCTGCCAGCTATCCGGATGGCAGGTAAACAACAGAATTTGATGGCGCTGCGCCGCGTCAAACAGAATTCGCTTCATGCTGTCGAGCCGAATGCTGTCGCTGTGTACCAGCGAGTCATCCAGAATGATCAACGTCGGCTTGCCGGCTTCTTTCAATAAATCAGCGTAAGCCAAACGACTGATAAGGCCCATCTGCTCTCGGGCGCCAAAACTGAGCTCGCTCATCTGACCAGTTTCCCCGTCGCGGGTGAAACGGCCCGGGAGCAATTGACTGTCTACCTCCAGCTGAGCGTCGGGAAACAACACCGTAACGTAATGATTCAGATGTTTCTGTAACGGTGCTTGCAAACGCTGAGTCAACGCCTGGCGCTTTTCCGTTAATAACTGGAGCAGCAACTGCAGCGCTTCTGCCCGGCGCTGCAGTTGCTGGCAACGGCGCTGGTTTTGCTCCAGTTCAGCCTGGCAATGGCCACGCTGCTCCTCCAGGCCTTCGGCACCCCAGATTTCCAATCGTGCCCGCAGTTCCTTCAACTCAAGCTCGCGCCCTCGCTGGGCTTGCTCAAGCTGATCCGCGCTGGCGCCCAAGCGCTGAATGTCCTGCTGCACTAACTCCGGCCGCGCCGCGGCAATGTGCGCCAGCATCTGCTGTAAACGCCCCTGTTGCCCTACCTGCTCTTGCTCGACTGCAATCAAATCGCTGTTTAACTGTGCCACTTCCTGCTGGCGTTGCTCGCTGTTCAGACTGGTGCGCAACGTGTGCCACTCGCGATCGGCGTTCTGGTAACGATGGGATGCGGCCAAAAGCGCCTTTTCGTGCTCGCCGAAGCGTTTCTCTAATGCTGATAACCGATTTTCAGCGTCAGCTCGCAGATCTTGCGCCTGAGCCAGAGCCGGTAAGCTTTTAGCCACTGTCGTTACGGGTGCCAAAGCCTCTTTTTCTGCGCAGTTACGTTCAAGCTCCGCGCTCAAGGCCTGATAGTCGCTGTCCAGACTTGCCAGACCGCCGGGCACCAAAGACTGCAACAGTTCCAGCAATCGATGCACATCCGCTTGCGCACGCTCCTGAGCGACCAGCGTATGTTCTGCCGCCGCCAGGTCTGTAACACCCTGAGCCTGCAACTGCTCACCCAAGGCCAACTGCAATTGTTCCAGCTGGCGCTGACAGCGGGCCAAATCACCGCCACCAGGGGTGATTGTAAATTCGCCAACACCCGCAATGCGCAGGCGCGTGCTGCTTAGCAACAATTGCTCGCCCTGAGGCGGCAACGTATCCTGGCCCAACTCGATCTGTTGGCCAGCTTCCAGTTGCCATTCAATTCGCGTAGCAATCGCCTGCGAACGCAGACGTGCATCATCCAGCTGGCGTTGGGTTGTACGCAACTGATCGACGGCGGCTTTGCTGATGTGATGCCGTGCCGTCAGCTTACGGCTCTCGCCCAGGGCCTGTTGCAACTCTACCGCCCGTGATTGGCGCTCAGACAGCTGCTGCAACTGCGTTTTTGCTCTTTCGCTGCTGTGCTCCAGTCGTTGCCGAGCTTCCAGCAGCCCGGCCTGACGCTCTACCTCCAATGCATCGCGATATTGGCTCTGGCACTGCTCTAAGGCAGCATGCAAACCGGCTGCAGACGCTTGAACGTCATTCAATGCGTGCTGCGCCGTGTTGTGTTCCTCCTCGCGCTGCTGCAACTGTTTGGCATCTGCCTGTACCTGCTGCTTATTGCGCTGCAACAGTGCCGCCCGTTGTTGTACCGAGGTCAAGGCTTGGTTCAACGTTTGCTGCTGACCCTGCAACGATTCAATATGTCGGTAACGCTCCTGGGCTTCGGCAAGAGCCTGACGCACCTTTATCCAGGGTTGCTCACGGTCAATCTTGTAAAATTCCCGCGCAACCTTGGCGAGCCGGTCTACCTGGTTTTGATACTGGTCTATGCGGCTTGCTAACGCATCAAGCTCTTGCTGTCCGGGCAGTTCGTCAGCCAGCAATTGCTTGTATTCACCCCTTGGTACGCCGCCTGCGGTCAACAGTTCGCCAAGCTGTTGGCGTACGGTGTGAATCAACCCATCACCGCCCTCACTGACAACTTCCGATACCAGGCTGTTCAACGCCGATTGCAAATGATCGCCCGCATGCACAACGGCCTGCTCAATATTCTGCCCACTGCCCTGTTCTACCCAGAGTAGCCCCGGAATACCCCAGTGCTCTTCTTTACTCGCGCCTTTTTTGGGGAACTGATAACCCAACAGCTGAGCCAACTTTTCTTCTGCCTCCTCGCCACTGTAAGTGGTGCCCTGTATCGACAGGTCGCAGCGTTTACGCTGCAGAAAGCTCTTGTTCAACTGCCATTTCTGACCGTTATGGTGGAACACCAATTCGATGGCGGGTGCTGCGGATGAATCACCCCAAGGCCGCAAATCTTCGCCGGACTTGGAGCGATGGCGCTCAAAAAATGCCGCCCGAATTGCCCGCACCAGTGTGCTCTTACCCGCCTCGTTTGGTCCGGAAATGACATTAATACCACCACTCAAACCATTCAATAAAAACGATTTTTTGAACCGCTTAAACTGCTCCACCCGCACACTTTCAAGTTTCATGGTTGCTCCTCCTTGCGGGCTTCAAGTAACAGGCTGGCGAGTATGGCCAGGGCATCGCGGGCAGTCTGCGCTTCTGCACCACTCTGCCGGGTTTGCAGTAGCTCAAGCACATCACCGACGTAGCCGCTAGCCTGCAACCCCGCCAGATCTTCCTCCGTGGGCGCCAGCAACAAACGGGAGCGATCGTAGGTAACGCTGCGATAACGCGCCTCAGCGCGGGACAAAGCATCCGCCAGACGCTGCTCACCCGCCAGAGTGATGCTACCTTCCAGCTTTAGATCCAAAACGGACGTTTCCGGTAGCTCGTCAAGACGCTTTAGCAGCTCATCAATATCGGTCTCTACCACCAACTTTTCTTGCCATTGATGCCAGTGATAGCGTGCCGTTTCCAGTGCTTCCACCTGCGGCAGAGCGCCAGGTTCGGACACGGTCACCAACAGTGCAAAACCCGGCTGATTATTACGGAAGCGCTCAGGCTCCGGCGTACCGCTGTACCAGGTTCTCTCATTAATCTCCTTCAGGCCATGCCAATCACCCAGCGCCAGGTAATCCAGCGCGGCGCTTACGCTGCGATCAGCGGCAATCGGATTGGTGGCGTCAATGTCTTCCGCCAACACGCCTTGCACACTGCCGTGGGCCAGGCCCACCCGCAGCCATTGCGGCGGAGTGCTGATTGAATCGAAGGGCGCGGTCAAATCTTCGTAAGTGTGGCGCTGGGTCAAAGGCGCCGCCAATACCGCAATTTTCTGCTGCGGTAACTCTATAACGCCACTTTGTAGCGCAAGGTGCACGTTGTCCGGCACGGCGTTGATACGCTGGGCGCGGGTCCACACGCTTTCGGCCAACGCTGCATCGTGGTTGCCGGGCAGCATTACCCAAGGCCCTTTAAAACCCGAGGTCGCGTTAAAAGTGCGGCGGATGCAGCGATCAGATACGGTTTGCGCATCAAAAACGTCGCCGGCAACCAGCACGGCATCGCAATTGTACTCAACCGCCAGTCGCGCCAAGCGTTCGATAACGCCATAGCGTGCATCGGCAAGTGCACTGCTGTTATCGGTATCAAAGCGATTGAAATAGCGCCCTATTTGCCAGTCGGCGGTATGAAGGAACCTTGGCATGGTAATGGCCTGATTGGTGAAATTAAAGGCGAAACATTAACACCAATATACTGTTTGGTGCAGCCTGCGCCACTAGCACTGTATATATAAACAGTGCTAAGCTGCCTCGCGCACTGATCGGGGCATTTGCCTTGATCAGGTTCTTTTCATTTTTAAACAGTCGATACCGGCTTAAACACCCGGCAAGGAGACGTATATGGGCGTACAAGCGCTTTACTTCAGCGACCGTGATGGCAAGGAGAAAGCAATGGCTGATCCCAACAATCTGCTGTTCACTTCTAAAAAGGAAGCAGATGAACGCGATAAAATGCTGGAGTTTTCTGACGAACTGCGGGTATTTCTGGAGCGCAGGGTAGAAGGCATCGGCGAGCAGATGGCTGAGCAATGTGCGCTGGTGCTGGCACAAGAACGGGAGCTGCTGGCGCGGGCACTGAAAAGACCCGAGCTGCTAAACCAGACGGCAGACACCCCCGACCAGTAAAGTATGTTTAGCGAATCAGTATTCCAGCCCCAGAGCGAACTGGCCCAATGGCACGGGTCTGGAATACAAAAACCCCTGCAGCAAATCGCAATCACTGACTGCCAGGTAGTTTTGCTGCTCAACCGTCTCTATGCCCTCGGCCACTACCAACAGGCCAAGATGGTGCGCCATGGTAATCACCCCTTGTACAATCGCAGCACTGCCCCGATCGGTTGTGACATCGATGATGAAACTGCGGTCCAGTTTTACCTTGGTAATGGGTAGCTGGCGCAAGTAGCTCAGGCTGGAAAAGCCGGTACCAAAATCATCAATAGCCACCTGAACTCCCAGGTCACGAAGACTCTTGAGCATGGAGATGGCCTTATCAATGCCAGAAAGCAGCACACCCTCAGTCACTTCCAGCTCCAGCAATTCCGGCGGTAACCCACTGGCTTCAAGCACGGCAAGCACGTCTTCGATGAACTCTGGCCGACGAAACTGTAAGGGCGAAATATTAACCGCAATCGATACCGCCTGGCCCGTCTGGCGCCAACGTTGGGCCATGTCCATACACGCTTGATGCAGCACCCAGCGGCCAATGGCAACAATTTGCCCGGTCTGTTCCGCCAACGAAATAAAGGCCCCGGGCAGCAACAGCCCGCGAGCCGGATGATTCCAGCGCACCAGTGCTTCCGCGCTGCGCAAGCGCCCGGTTTTCGCATCCAAAAGAGGCTGGTAATGCACCACAAACTGCCGATCTTCGATGGCTTCCATCAATTCACGCCGCATAATCACCTGTTCGGCGCCGCTGGTAGACGCTGCACCATGGTTCCAACAAAAGGTATTACCGCCCTGGAGTTTGGCCTCGCGCGCTGCCAAAGCGGCGTTATCCAAAAGCTCTTTTGTCTGTTTGACCGAACCGTCGTCTGACGCAATGCCAATACTGGCACTGATACTCAAGCGCTGGCCTTCTATGTCATAGGCTTCCGCAAGGCGAGTCAACATGCGGCTGGCAAGCATCTTTACTTCGGCCTCGGTTTTCAGGGCCGGCCGCATAACAACAAATTCGTCTGCCGCCAAGCGGGTGAGCTCATCATCGTTGGCTAACAAATTGCGCAGGCGATCGGCGACTACCGCCAACAACAAATCCCCCACCTGGCGACCAAGACTTTCGTTCAGCGACTTGAAATCGTCGAGGTCGACGTATAACAGCACCATGTCGCTGGGCTTGCCGCGCGCGCGGGCAAATGCCTGGTTGAGGTGCGCCTCAAACAGCTGATGATTTTGCAGTCCGGTAACAGGGTCGTGGCAAGCCTGATAGTCAAGAAGCTCTTCACTTTTGAGTTGACGCGTAATGTCCTGCTGGGCCGCAATATAGTGAGTACAATCTCCACGGCCATCGTAGACCGGGGTTATTGTTAGTTTTTTCCAGAAGGTGGAACCATTTTTTCGGTACGACAAGAGCGTAATATCAAGCTCTTCCTGATCCTCCAACGCTGACTGAATCAAGTGCAACGCTTCCGGCGCAGTGCCTTTGCCAAAGAGCACCAAAAAACCCTTCCCGATCGCTTCCTCGGGCTGATAGCCCGACATTTCAGTGAATGCCGGGTTCACATAGACCATTGGATAGCCATGCACGCTCGCATCTAGCATCACGACGCCGTTCGGACTTGCCTCAATGCCGCGTTCAAGCAAACGCATACGATCTTCGGCTTTTTTACGCTCGCTGATGTCCCGGGCGATGCCGTAACCGCCCCTAACTTCACCATCAACAACGATGGGCAGGTTAATGACGTCTACAAATATGGCTTGGCCCGACGCGTTCAAACCAGCGATTTCGTAACTATGAGACTCACCTTCAGCCATCAAAATCAACGCGTCACTGGCGACGTCGTAAAACTCGGGTAACAGCACCTTACTGTAATGCTCTCCGACCAATTGGTCGCGACCATAACCGGCGATGACTTCCGCTGCCTGATTACAGTCCACAAAGCGGCCATCAAGCCCAATCTCGAAGACACCATCAGGGTGCTGGCTGAACAGAGACCGGAAACGCTGCTCATTCGACACTCTGCGATTTCTTTCCGCCTGGTGCTCTATCGCAAGGGCGGCAAGGCCGGCCGCTTTGCGGATAAGGGTGATTTCAGACAATTCTGGCGATTTACAGTGTCGGTAATAGGTGGCGAAGGTTCCCAGTAGTTCACCAGAGGGGGAAATGATCGGTGCTGACCAGCAGGCTGCGATTTTCTCTGACCTCACCAGGTCGATAAAACCCACCCAGCGGCTATCGTTTAATAGGTCTTCACACACCACAATTTTGCGAAGATAGGCGGCAGCTCCGCAAGAACCCACCTCCGGACCAATTTGCATGTCGCGCATTGCTTGCTGGTAGTTCTGGCTGAAAGCATCACCGGCGACCAAACTCAGCGTTCGGTTCTGCGCCGAATAGAGCATCACCGACACCATGGCATCGGGAAATTGCTCTTCAACCATCGTACTTATCGCCGACAAAATGACACCGAGCGGATTTCCACGCCCGATCAGATCATAAATAAATTGCGCAGTGGTGATTGCTTGGTGCATAGCGTCCCTATTGAGGAAAGTCCGTTACTTATAGAGCCGGTAATACCAACGTTATAAACTTACTGGCCGAAACGTTTTCCATTGAGCAAATAGTCGCTCTCTTCTTTTGTGTTGGTTCGCCCCAATGCTTTATTACGATGCGGAAAACGACGGAAACGCGTGATTATTGCCTGGTGCTCAAGAGCCGATTCCAAAAAGCTACCCATGAACTCCTTTAACAAACCGCTGGTGGATGCTATGAGCTGTTCGTAGCACTCTATCGCAAGTAACTGATCTTCTTTACGTTCTGAGTGTTGCAAGGGCATATAGAAGAATCCCCGCTGAATGGCCGGTAACGACACGTCAAAACCTTTATTCATACCCTGCTTACATAACTTCCGAGCCAGAACATCCTGCTCAAATGCCAAAGCACCACCGCGAAAAATATTGCGCGAAAACTGGTCAAGCAGCAGAATTTCAGCGAGCACGCCGCCAGCTTCTTTCTGCCAGTGGTCAAGACCCTGCTCCGAAGCAAACAACACCAGCGACAAAAAACGCCTACGGATTTCCTGATCAAACTTTCGGTTACTCAGAAACCAGCGGTTGCGATGAGCCGAGTCAGGCAGCCCATTTTTGTCTAACTCACCAAACCAGAAATCCAGAATGTCTTTCCAATCGAACATTCACTATCACCCTGTTAAGGTTGCTGACATATTACCTGTCTCTGCGCCAGTGTACGTGGGAAACAGGGCAACAGACACCCTTCACCACTAAGGGGTCTTCCACGCAAGGAATGGATACACCATGAGCAGACACATATTGCTGACCGGTGGCACCGGTTTTATCGGGCGGGTTTTATGCCGCGAATTACTGGCAAACGGAGACCAGATTACGGTTTTAAGCCGCCAGAGTGCAGTTGATGTGAGCGCTGTATGCGGTCGAGTTGAAGCGCTGCAGGATTTGGCCAAACTGCAGGGCCATAAAGGCTTTGACGCCATTATTAACCTGGCAGGAGAAGGCATTGCTGAAAAGCGCTGGAGCGAGACACGCAAACAGGAAATTCGCAACAGCCGCATTGAACTTACACAGCAGCTGGTAGAGGTGGTAAAAACCTGGCAGCAACCGCCGCAAGTCATGGTATCTGGGTCCGCTGTTGGTTTTTACGGCGCCCAGGGTGGCCTTGAAGTAACCGAAGCAACGCTTCCACACAACGAATTCACCCATCGCCTTTGCAGTGACTGGGAACAGGCCGCTATGGAACTCGCTGAGATGGGTGTGCGCGTTTGCCTGTCGCGCACCGGAATCGTGGTCGGCCCCAACGGCGGCTTTTTACAACGCATGATTCTGCCGTTCAAACTCGGTGTGGGTGGCAAGCTTGGCAGCGGCGAGCAGTACATGCCTTGGGTACACCGCCAGGATGTTGTAGGGGCTGTGCTGTGGATGCTGAATACCGAGGCCGCATCGGGCGCATACAACGTTGTCAGCCCATCTCCCGTGACCAACGCAACCTTTACAAAAACCTTGGGCAGTGTGCTCCATCGCCCCACGATTCTGCCGGCACCCGCCGTGGCCCTAAAGCTGGCGCTGGGCGAAATGTCCGGGCTGCTGCTGACCGGACAGCGCGCAATTCCCGCCAGGCTTCAGGCTGAGGGTTTCGAATTCCGTTTCACGGATCTGGAGCCTGCACTAAAGGATGCGATCGCAAACTGAATAATAGCTACAGAAAGTGTTGACACGGGCAAGGTCGCCTCATACTATATGCGCCACCTCAACGAGGCAAGTAGTTGAATATGTTGCGTCCCCTTCGTCTAGCGGCCTAGGACTCCGCCCTTTCACGGCGGCAACAGGGGTTCGAACCCCCTAGGGGACGCCAATTTGTTCTACTTACCAGTACTTCGTTTTGGGATAAAAAAATCTCCGAAAGCTGTTTAAGTTTCCGGAGATTTTTTATGTCACACGCCTTACTTTTCTCTTGTTAGGCCTTAGCTGGCTTGTCGACCTTCTTACCCGCGACTTTGGTAACGTCAGGACCATGAGCTTTTTGATCGCGCATAATAAAGACGCCAAACCCTACAAAGAATGCCACCATCAGCAGCACAGTTACGATTCCAGCGATAACAACAGTGTCCAGATACATGGCAAATCTCCTAAATTCTCGTGTTTCGATCTGAGTTCAGGTTACGACTTGCCGCATACCCCCATGTTGATCTACATCAAGCTCTACAACGGCTTAAAAAAATAAGCCATTGCATGTTAATCCAACGTGCATTTTTCTTCCTTCTAACCCCGACCAAGACAAGACAACGCGAAACCTTGGCTGCTATAGTCCATTAAAATCTTTCGCTGGATTCTGACCACTTGCGGGCAACCGATCCCTGATATGACAACATTTTTTAAGCACCTGAACCTGCTTCGTCAGCGCTCGCTGCTGTCTTTGCGTTTACTGGCCTGGGTCTTGATATTCAGCCTGGTATTTACATTCATCTCTTCTGCCATTCAACTTTACTCAGACTACCGCAAAGAGCTTACGCAAATCACAGCACGCATGCAGGCCGTTGAAGCCAGCGATGGCTCCGGGCTGGCGCGAAGCCTGTGGGCACTGGATCAGAAGCTTTTGCAAATCCAGCTGGAAGGAATTCTCAGCCTCCCGGATATTGTGCACTTACGGCTTGCGATTGAGCCCGGCTCTGAATTGGTGATTGGTGAAATTCCCCGCGACGTTCCCACCATCGTTCACAGCTTTACGCTAGCTCATGGTGAGGGTGGCGAGTTCAAGCTGGGGCGACTTACCATTACCGCTGACCTTGCGCGGGTAAATCAAGAAATGAACAGACGGGTGGGCATTATTCTCGCCACCCAGTTTTTACAGACGCTGTTTATTTCCATTCTTATTATCTGGATTTTCCGGTTTTTTGTTACCCGACATCTGACCACCATGGCGAATTACGCCAGAGAATTTTCAATTCATAATCTGAACCGTCCGCTGGCGCTGAATCGACCGGACACGCCCGGCCGGCGTCAAGACGAATTGGGCCAGGTAACCGACGCGATTAACCAAATGCGCGAGCGCCTGAATCAGGACATCGCCCGCCAAGAGCAAGATGCCCTTAAAATCCAGAAATTTTCTCAGGCCATTGAACAAAGCCCTTCATCCGTCATCATTTGCGACCGTCAATGGCACATTGAGTTTGTTAATCAAAAATTCAGCCAACTGACCGGTTACAGTGCCCGCGCCATCATCGGCAAACACCCGGGGTCACTGGGCAGCGGTGACTCGGATAATCGGGATGCCGAAAAACTGTGGAAGTCCATTCGCCTGCAGGTGCAGCGAGTGGGTGTCTGGCAGGGCGAAGTGACCAGTGCCCGGCGCAACGGAGAGCGCTTCTGGGAGCAGCTCATCGTAACGCCCATTAAGGATGCAAAAGCAGATACCACCGGATTTCTTATTCTGGGTGAAGACATCAGTATTCGGAAACGCTATGAGCGCCAGCTACTTCGCCAGGCCAATTACGATATCCTGACCGGACTGCCAAATCGTATGCTGGCACTGGACCGCCTGAAGTTGGCGCTGGCGCAAGCTCGGCGCGAAAACACCGAAGTTGGAGTGATGTTTCTTGACCTCGACAACTTCAAGCACATTAACGATACCTTGGGCCACGATGCCGGTGACACCCTGCTGATCGAAGCCGCCAGGCGCATTTCCAGCTGCCTGCGAGGCACCAGCACAGTCGCACGCCTGGGCGGCGATGAATTTCTGGTGATTCTGCCTGGGCTGCAAAACGCCGAGGCGTCGTCTCAAGTAGCCGAACGCATACTCGAAACTTTTTCAATGCCCTACCAGCTAAATAGTCACGAGGTGTACGTCACCACCAGCATCGGTATTGCGGCGTTCCCAGCAGATTCTAACAACAGCGGCGAGCTGATGCAGCACGCCGATGCGGCTATGTACCAGGCCAAACGTAACGGCAAAAGCGATTACGTGCACTTTTCGCCAGAGATGAGCGAAGTATCCCACGAACGCCTTCAGCTTGAATCCCGCCTCCGGCGCGCTCTGCAGCAAGAAGAATTCGAGTTATTTTACCAACCCATTGTAAACACCGCTAACGGCAACCTTCTGGCGGCAGAGGCTTTACTGCGCTGGAACAATCCGGAAATTGGCCAGGTCATGCCCGACCGATTCATTCCTCTGGCGGAGGAGACCGGGCTTATAACGGCCATTGGTGAATGGGTAATTCAACAGGCCTGCAAAACTGCCATGACGTGGAAAAACCAACTGGGTCGCGATGTTGGAATTTCGGTGAACGTTTCACCTCGCCAGTTCCGCGACCCGGGCTTTGTTACCTCCGTGATGGACGCACTGTCTACCACCGGCCTCGCAGCCGAGCTTCTGGAACTCGAAATTACCGAGCGCCTCATTCTGGATAACTCGATTGAAACCGCCCAGATTTTACGGGAGCTTGACCAGCACGGCGTGCGCCTGTCGGTAGACGATTTTGGCACTGGCTATTCGGCCCTTAGTTACTTAAAAAGCTACCCGTTTGATACACTCAAGATTGATAAATCGTTTGTACAAGACGTTCTCAAAAATCCGGATGACGCAGCTCTTGTCAGCGCGATCATCAATATGGCGCACAGCATGGGGCTCAGACTGATCGCAGAAGGCGTTGAAGAGGAAGAACAGGTCCAATTTCTTCAAAAGGCAGGTTGCGATTGCGCCCAAGGCTACCTTTACAGCCGACCATTACCCGCAATTGAATTCAGTCAGTGGCTCGATTCGTACACAGGCCGTTAAAGAATCTGACAAACCGGAAATCTAGAACTATGAAAGACACATTGTTAGTGGTGAACTGCGGTAGCTCATCGCTAAAAATTGCGCTTTTTGACAAAGATCGACAAAAGATTGCCTCGATGCTGGCAGGACGACTGAACACTCCCAATGCCCGCTTTCGTATTGGAAAACAACGCGACGTCACCATGCTGCCTCCCAACACCACGCACCGGGAAGCCCTGGCCGTGCTGGTGGATATAGCGCAGAAAAAGGGCCTGATGCCGAAACAACCGGCGGCTATTGGCCACAGGGTTGTTCATGGTGGTGAAACATTTCGCGAAGCGGTACTGATCGACGACGAAGTAATGGCCACTATAAAGGCCTGTAATTCGTTGGCCCCACTGCACAACCCGGTTAACCTTGAAGGCATTATGGCAACCCGCGAGCTGTTTCCGTTGGTGCCTCAGATTGCGGTGTTTGACACAGCCTTCCACCAGACCCTGCCGGAACAGGCATTCCACTACGCACTGCCACAGCACTACTACCGTGACTGGGGTGTACGCCGCTATGGTTTCCACGGCACGAGCCACGCTTATATGCTGCAACAGGCAGCTCTCCGCCTGGAACAATCCACGGCTGAAACCTCCATCATTTCTGCGCATCTGGGCAACGGCTGCAGCATTACCGCCATACGCGATGGCAAAAGCGTTGACACCAGCATGGGCCTGACACCTCTTGAGGGGCTGGTAATGGGTACCCGAAGTGGGGATGTCGATCCCGGACTGTTTGATTACTTGCAGAGCAAAGGCGTGAGCGCCGAGCAACTGCACAACGAACTCAACCACAGTAGCGGTCTTCTGGGGATCTCGGGGCAAACCAACGACATGCGCACCCTGAGCGACCTGGCGGATCAAGGCGACCAACCAGCGCAACTGGCCATCGATGTATTCTGCTTCCGCCTGGCCAAATATGTCGCGGCCATGATGGCATCGCTGAGCCGGCTCGACGCCCTGGTGTTCACCGGTGGCATTGGTCAAAACAGCGCCCGCGTACGCCAGCAGACCGTCAAACACCTGGCGTTGCTTGGTTTCGCCATTGATGAGCACAATAACGATGATAACGGCCTGAATCGTGATGGCCGAATTGACTGTAAAGAATCGCGCTTCCCAATACTGGTGATTGCTACCGACGAAGAACGGGTCATCGCTGGCGAAGCAGCACGCCTGGCGAAACTCAACTAACCGATTTGTACCACGCTAGCGGCGGAATTTTTAACTATGGCAAAAAGTCTTTTTATTGCACCAACCTCCACAGATTCCGGCCTGACGTCCGTCTGCCTGGGCCTGTTGCGAGCACTTGAGCGGGTGGGTGTCAGCGTTGGTTTTTATAAGCCGTTTTGCCAGGTGGTGCACCAAGCCGATGCAACCCACAATAATGGCAAAGACTCTTCCGTTGAGTTTGTGCGCACACACAGCCATCTTCAGCCGCCGACACCGATTACCCTGAAAGAAGCACAGTACGCGCTCAATCACAACAAATCTGACCTGTTGCTTGAGCGTGTGGTGGGTGAGTACCAGAAAGTGGCGTGCACGGTCGACGTGGTGATTATAGAGGGCCTGGAACCCGGCCAGGATGGCACCTACATTATCCGTCTGAACGCCGAAGTCGCGCGGAACCTGGGCTCTGAGATCATTCTGCTAACGTCACCTAGAGGCTGTGACCCCGTCGAGCTGGACGAACAACTGGGCTTTTCTGCGCGACTGTTTTCGGGGCAGAATGAAGCTGACGTTTTGGGCGTCATTCTTAACAAAATCGGTGCGCCAAAAGAGCGCAACATGCCCGGCATGACGACCCTTACCGCGACACCGTCTGAAGATTACCGCAACAAATGCAAAGTGTTTAGTAGCGGGCAGTATCGATTGTTAGCCGAAATACCTTGGGAACCGAGCCTGCTGGCACCGCGGGTTTCAGACATAGCGCGCGAACTGAAGGTAAAAATACTGCACGAGGGCCATATGCAGGCCCGCCGGGTGCACCGTGTTTCTGTTTGCGCCCGGACCATCAGCAATATGACCGAAATCCTCAAGTCCGGCACTCTTCTGGTGACTCCCGGAGACCGGGAGGATATCCTTGTGGCCGCCGCAGTGGCGGCCCTGAATGGCGTGCCCATGGCCGGCATTCTGCTCACCGGCGGTCTAATACCAGACCAGAGGGTGATCGAATTGTGTCGACGGGCCATGGAAACCGGCATGCCGGTTCTTAGCACCACCACCAACACCTACGAAACCGCACACATGCTGGCCGGCCTGTCGAGGTCTATCCCTATCGACGATCCGGAGCGGATCGACACCGCCATGAACCTGATCGCGCCGCGTATTGACACCGACTGGCTGCAGGAACACCTTAAGGTGCCGCGCCAAACCCGTATGTCACCACCGGCGTTTCGCCACCAGCTTTCTGAGCGTGCCCGTGCTGCCAACAAGCGCATTGTTTTACCAGAAGGCCACGAGCCACGCACAGTACAGGCAGCCATCATCTGCCATCAGCGCCAGCTTGCGCGCTGCGCGCTGATCGGCCACGCCACCGAGATACGTACCGTAGCGGCCTCCCTAGGCCTGGAATTACCACCCGATCTGGAAATTATCGAGCCGGCTGTGGTGCGCAAGCGCTACGTGGCGCCCATGGTAGAATTGCGGAAACACAAAGGCATTTCAGCCGAAGTGGCGGAAAGCATGCTTGAAGACAATGTCGTTTTGGGCACCATGATGGTCGCGCTGGACGAAGCCGACGGCTTGGTGTCCGGCGCCATCCACACCACCGCTAACACCGTGCGCCCTGCCCTGCAGCTGATCAAGACCCACGACAACGCCAAAGTGGTGTCGTCAGTATTTTTTATGCTGTTACCGCAACAGGTTGTGGTTTACGGAGACTGCGCCATAAATCCGGACCCTAACCCGGAGCAGTTAGCAGATATTGCCATCCAGAGCGCCCAATCAGCCGAAGCATTCGGCATCGAGCCACGCGTGGCGATGATCAGCTACAGCACTGGAGAGTCTGGAAGCGGCCGAGATGTGGATAAGGTACGCGAAGCTACCCGGATAGCGCGCGAAAGGCGCCCAGACCTGCTGATTGATGGCCCCCTGCAATACGACGCCGCCGCCATTGAAAGCGTGGGCCTTAGCAAGGCACCTAATAGCCAGGTAGCCGGCCGCGCAACTGTGTTTGTGTTTCCCGACCTGAATACCGGCAACACCACATACAAAGCGGTGCAGCGAAGCGCTAACGTGGTCAGCATTGGGCCTATGCTGCAGGGTCTGCGTAAACCGGTGAATGACCTATCACGGGGAGCGCTGGTGGAGGACATCGTATTCACCATCGCCATAACCGCTGTTCAAGCCAAGCAAGTGGAAGACGCCAGCAAAGCCTGATCGTGTCTGGTTTTACGGTCTTGCATAGCCACCGCCCATAAAAAAACGGCCCGTTATTGTTTATTACGGGCCGGTTTTTTGTTAGCGATTAAGGCTTTCCTACCTATCAGCGCTTCAGGCTATTCTGACTATCAGCGCTTCAGGCTCTTCTGGCGCGCTTTTTTAGGCTTGCCCCCGCCCTTCTTTTCATCATTGTCTTTTTTGACTTTTTGTCGCGGCGTCATCCGGTCCACTTTATGGGCAAACGGGTTTTCACTGGAACGGAACTCGAAGCGGATCGGCGTGCCGGTTACCGCTAACACCTTGCGAAAACTATTCTCCAAGTACCGTTTGTAAGAACTGGGCAAAGAATCTGTTTGATTGCCGTGTACCACAACGGTCGGCGGATTAGAGCCACCCTGGTGAGCGTAACGCAGCTTGATACGACGGCCATGAACCATGGGCGGCTGGTGCTGGGCAATCGCATCTTCCAAAATCGTGGTCAGCCGATTGGTTGGCCATTTTGCCATAGCCGATTCGTAGCAGGCGTTAACCGACTCGTACATCACACCCACGCCAGAACCGTGCAAAGCCGAAATATAATGCTTGTCGGCGTAGTCCAGAAAATCCAGACGCCGGCGAATCTGTTCCTTTACTTTGTCACGGTCTTCGCCGTTCATGCCATCCCATTTATTGATAGCAATCACCAACGAACGGCCAGCACTCAGCACGAAGCCCATAAGATGCATGTCTTGGTCAACCAACCCCTCGCGGGCGTCGATCACCAAAATCACTACGTGGGCGTCGTCTATGGCCTGCAAAGTTTTGATGATCGAGAACTTCTCAACCGTCTCTCGCACATTTTTGCGCCGCCGCACCCCGGCCGTATCAATCAGGGTGTATTCCTGGCCCAAACGCTCGTAGGGAATATAAATGCTGTCGCGGGTGGTACCCGGCAGATCGTAAACAACGACGCGCTCTTCACCCAGCATGCGGTTTACAAGGGTCGATTTGCCCACATTGGGGCGGCCAACAATGCCAATGCGAATGCCGGGGTGATTATGCGCTGCGTCTATATCTGCATCTTCCTCCGGCGTCGGCAGCAAAATCTCCAACATAGATCGAACGCCGCGATTGTGGGATGCGGCAATGCGAAATTGGGATTGAAAACCCAGTGCATAAAAGTCGGATGCTACCAGGTTTGGATCCTGGCCATCCGTTTTGTTAATCACCAGGTGCGCGTGCTTGCCCGATCGGCGCAGCTGATCAGCAAGTACCTGATCACCAGGCATCACACCGGCGCGGCCGTCCACAATGAACAGAACGATGTCGGCTTCTTCAACCGCCTGCAAAGACTGCTTGGCCATCGCGGCGTCAAGCCCAAGCTCGTCGCCCATCAAGCCACCAGTATCGATGACAATAAAGCGCTGATTTTCGTAATTGCCTTCACCGTATTTACGGTCGCGGGTCAGTCCCGGAAAATCGGCGACCAGTGCATCCCGCGAACGGGTCATCTGGTTAAACAGTGTGGACTTGCCCACGTTCGGGCGGCCCACCAGGGCAATGACTGGATTCATAGTGTTTCACTACTCAAAAAAAATGTCATTCGCTACTCACAAAAGAAGTCGGCCCGGTTTGGAGGCCGGGCCGCGTGTCGCGTCAGTTTTTCGATTGCAACTTATAAGCGGCGAGTTTACCGCCGTTGCCAAAGATCAGCAGATTACCATTACTCAGGCGCTGGGCCGGTACGCGGATACCGTCACCATCAAATTTCATCTGCCCTACCAGTTCACCACTTTCCTGGGACACCACGTGCAGGTAACCGTCAAAGTCACCTACCACCAGATAATCGTCGAGGGGCACCGGCTGGGTCAGCTGGCGCCAGGCCAGTTTGTCCTGGGTCCACAGGTCACGGCGATCAGAACCGCGCATAGCAACCAGGTCGCCGTTAGCAGATGCCAGAAAAATGTTGCCGTTACTGACCATTGGTGAATACAGGCTGGAGGCTGTCTTGCTCCAGATGTCATTGCCGGTGCGCAAATCAATCAGCGCCAGCTTGCCCTGATAGCCCACCGCCAGAATCGCGTTTTCCAGCACCAAAGGCTGGCTGGTAATGTCGACCAAGCGTTCAAGCTCTGTGCGGCCCTGGGGCGCACCTACTTCGTACTGCCACAGCGGCTGGCCAGATTCTGCGGACAGAGCCAGCAGTTTGCCGTTGGCAAAGCCGCTTATTATAACGTCAGCCCCTACCAGTGGTGCTGCTGAGGCGCGAACCGACAAGGCCGGCACAACACTGTCATATTGCCAACGTTTTTCACCGTCAGCGGCATTGAATGCCAGCACACGGCCGTCGGTGGTTTGCACAACCACCAGACTGCCATTGGACTGCGGCGCCGACAGAACTTCGGTCGGCAATGACGCGCGCCAAAGCTCGCTGCCATCTTCCCGCGACAGCGCCAGCAAATCGGCATCACGGCTCACCAGATACAGTTGCTTGTCATCGCCACCAACACCGGCAAAAATCCGGTCTTTCACCGAATTCTCCCAGATCTGTTTGCCGGTTTCTGCGTTTAGGGCAAGCAACTCTCCGTCAGCCGATGCGGCGTACACAACGTCGCCGGCGTTCAGCGGTGCAAGGTACAAAAACTCGCCGTCATGGCCGTCACCCACCGTAACGTCCCACACCCGTTCAAATGACACCTGCTGATTCACATCAGGCAATTGTGCGGGCTGCTCAAACGTATCGTTGGCGCTGCAACCAATTACAAGGGCGGCTGCTATAAGCACCACAGCACTGGCACGCAGCTGCCGAAAACCTGCGCTTAACGTCACGCATCACCCCCGACACCCAGATCCGCCAGTTTGAGTTGCAGAACGCCACTGCGATTTTCTTCGCCCTGTTCGCGGGCCGCCAGGTAGGCTTCACGGGCCCCTTCTTGATCGCCTTTCGCGAGCAAAATATCACCGCGCAATTCGGCAAACATAGCACCAAAAGCGTCGCTGTCTTTGGCACCGTCAATGGTGGCCAACGCCGCATCATAATCGTCCAGAGCCATTTGGGCTTGAGCCAGACGGCTGCGCACGACCAGAGCCAGAGGCTGAGTCTCCGCCGCTTTATTCAGTGCCCACTGCAAGGATTCAACAGCGCCTTCGGCGTCGCTGTTCTGCATGAGCTGAACCCGAGCCAGCATCAAATTAGCGTAAACCGCGTAAGCGCTGTCGGCATGTTCATCGCGCAGGGTTTTAGCCACAAAAGCGACGGTGTCGGCGCTGGTTTCATCTTCGGTGCCAAAGGCGTTCATCAGAGTAACAAACTGGCTGGCAGCCTCGGTACGCTGCTGGGCCTGTTGGTTTTGCCACGCTTGCCATCCGAACACAATCGCCAGGGCCGCACCAATACCAATCAGCAGCGAACTACCGTTGTTCTTCCACCACTGCTTGATCGCTTCAACCTGCTCTTCATCTGTACGCAACTCGGCCATGATAACTCCTGTTGTAAATTAGAAACGGCGCTTTAAAAGGATTACTGCGACAGCGCCTGCGTTAGAGCCTCGGCAACCTGCTGCCGCGGAAGCTCTTGCTGGGGCTCGTCTGTACGTAAAGGTTTAAGGCCAACACTTTGATTCTGAAGCTCGTTATCACCCAGAATAAGTGCATAACGGGCACCGCTTCGATCGGCTTTTTTCATTTGGCTTTTAAAACTGCCCGCACCGCAATGGCTAATAATGGTGTAGCCAGGAAGTTGGTCCCGCAGTTCTTCAGCAAGAAGCAACGCCGGCGCAACTGCCTGATCGCCCATGGCGGTAACGTAAACATCGGCTTGGTTATTGACCGACTCGGGTATCAAATTAAGGGTTTCCAACAGCAGGATGAGACGCTCGACGCCCATGGCAAAACCAACGGCGACCGTGGGTTTCCCGCCCAGTTGCTCTACCAATCCATCATAGCGGCCACCAGCGCAAATCGTGCCTTGGGCGCCCAGGCTGTCTGTAATCCACTCAAATACCGTCTTACCGTAGTAGTCCAGGCCGCGGACCAGCGCCGGATTCACCGTGTACGTGATTCCGGCGGCGTCCAACAATTGCTTCAAACGTTCAAAATGATCACGAGATTCGTCGTCAAGCCAGGCGTCCAGTTTTGGTGCCTGCTCCAGAATCTTGCGGGTAGCCGCGCTTTTGCTGTCCAGAATCCGCAAAGGGTTGCTTTCAAGGCGGCGCTGACTATCTTCATCGAGCTCGGCTTTGAATTGCTGCAGGTAAGCAACTAACGCCTCGCGATAGTTTCGGCGGGCTTCAGCGGTGCCAATCGAGTTGATTTCGAGACGCGCATGACCAGCCAGACCAAACGTTTTCCACAAACGCGCCGTCAGAATAAGAAGCTCTGCGTCTATGTCTGGCCCAGCCATGCCAAAACACTCGACACCCACTTGGTGGAACTGGCGGTAACGCCCTTTTTGTGGGCGCTCGTAGCGAAACATCTGGCCGGTGTACCACATCCGCCGGGTTTGATTGAACAGCAGGCCGTGCTCTTCGGCCGCGCGCACGCAGCCCGCAGTGCCTTCCGGGCGCAGAGTCAGGCTATCGCCGTTACGGTCTTCAAAGGTGTACATTTCTTTTTCAACAATGTCGGTAACTTCACCGATAGAGCGCTTGAACAGGTCGGTCTGTTCCACAATCGGCATACGGATTTCCTGGTACCCGTATTGCCCCAACACCTTGCGCACCGTTGCTTCAACATATTGCCAGACCGGAGTCTGTTCGGGCAGGATATCGTTCATCCCGCGAATTGCCTGAATCTTAGCCAAGTTAAACCCTTAAGCGTCTCTGTGGTTTGAGCAGTGGCACTGCGCCAATGCACTGCCTGCCTGTTATGCCTGTTGTCATCGGTCGGTGTTATCGATAGCTGTCACCGTATTCGTTGCCTGTCAGTCAGCGGAGCGAACAATAATGGCGTTTTCGGCTTCCTGACGGCGCGCAATTTCTTCGCGAATCAGGCGCTCAAGATCGTCAGTCAAGTTTGCGTTGTCCAATTTCTGCTGAGGCTTACCACCCATATAAAACAGGTTTTTTGGGCTGCCACCGGTCAAACCAATGTCGGCCTCTTTCGCTTCGCCCGGGCCGTTCACGATACAACCAATAATGGCCACATCCAGAGCCTGCTGCACGTCTTCCAAACGCACTTCCAGATCGTTCATGGTCTGGATAACATCGAAATTCTGCCGCGAACAACTGGGGCAGGCAATAAAGTTAATGCCGCGGGAGCGCAAACGTAAACTTTTGAGTATGTCGTAGCCAACCTTGACTTCCTGCACCGGGTCTGCAGCTAGCGATACGCGGATGGTGTCGCCAATGCCATCCATCAGCAATAAACCAAGCCCGATGGACGACTTCACGGTGCCGGAACGGAAACCGCCGGCTTCGGTGATGCCCAGGTGCAAAGGCTGGTCAATCTGCGTGGCGATCTTGCGATAGGCTTCTACCGTCATAAACACTTCGGACGCTTTAAGGCTGACCTTAAAATTCTGGAAGTCGTGGCGGTCAAGAATATCGACGTTGCGCATGGCAGATTCTACCAGCGCGTCTGCAGTAGGCTCGCCGTATTTACGCTGCAGGTCCTTACTTAACGAGCCTGCGTTAACGCCGATCCGAATTGGAATATTGCGGTCGCGGCAGGCACTGATGACCGCACTGACGCGGTCTTCCCGACCAATGTTACCCGGGTTGATGCGCAGGCAGTCAACGCCCAGTTCGGCCACCCGTAACGCGATCTTGTAATCAAAATGAATATCGGCAACCAGCGGAACACCCGCGCGGGCGCGAATACGGCCAAACGCTTCTGCGGCTTCCATTGACGGCACAGACACGCGGACAATATCGGCACCGGCGTCTTGAAGAGCCTGTATCTGCCCCAGCGTTGCTTCCACGTCGCAGGTTTCGGTGTTGGTCATACTCTGGACGGCAATCGGCGCGTCGCCACCCACTGGCACATTGCCCACCATAATCTGGCGGGATTTACGTCTTTTAATCGGAGATTCGTGTTTCATTTGCGAGAACCAATCTGTGAAAACCAAAAGTATCGGCGTTTACGTTGAGCTATTAATTCAAAGCTAAAACAAACTCGGCACGATTACCAACGACACCTTTACTGCCAAGATCGACCGGGGCGCCTTCAAAGCGCATGCTCCCTATCGCATTAGCGGCACCAATCACCAGGCGAATGTCGGTTTCAGTACGCAAATCAATGCGGTCGCTCTGGCGCTTCAGACCGCTGGCCAGGCTTCTGCCGTTAGCATCTCGAATCTGGACCCAGCAGTCATCAATAAAGTCAATTTCCAACCGACCCCGGTTGTCTGCAACTTGGGGTGACGGCTCCGTGTCTATCGTCGAACGCTCATTGTCGGCGATAACGGCCGAATTTCCTACTGGCTGCGCCGGTGAAGACCCCAAGCCGTCAGCTGGAGCCTCACCGTCAGAAAAAGTTCCTGTGCCTGACGCTATAAGCGGTTTTAACTCACCCTCTGCGTTCGCGGGCGAAGCCGTCACATCGCCATCACTCGTTTCGTTTGGCAACAAGTTATCTGGCGTAGATTGTGTTGTTGAGTCATCGCCGGCGCCCGTCAAATTAGCCAGCTGCGAAGGATTGTAAATAAACGAAAACACCAAAAGGCCCAATACCGCCAGTGCGACCAGCCACAATGCGGCTTTTGCTACACGGCGTTTTTTGCGCCGCCGGCGTTCTATATCAACCAGCGGATTCGCAGCTTTCGCCTGCGCCTGTTCCTGGCGCATGGGCTCCAGCTCGAGGTTAAGGTCGGCAATCAGGGCGTTACCATCCAAGCCTACTTGGCGTGCGTAAGCGCGTATGTAGCCTTTCAGGAAGAGCTCTGTATCAATCAGCTCGTATTTGCCATTTTCGATGGCCTGGATAATGGCCGGGCGAAGATGTTGGGCTTCCGCCACTTCGACGACACTGAGCCCTTTCGCTTCGCGGGCCTTTTTTAACTGTGGGCCCACCGGCCGGTTGCCAGGGATAGCTCGATTCTCTTCATTGGCCATTAGACATCAGTACCTTGTATTGCCGGAGTTCTGCTGATTCGGGGAAATTATTCCGCAACATTAATGCCAAACTGGCCTCTTGGTCACGTTTGTCGAGCAGGTGGGCAATGCGAACTCCCACCAATAGGCTTTCAGACGAGTGCTGTAAGCGGTCACTGCGCTGCATTGTAGTTAGCAGCCGACTGTAATAGAAATCGGCTGCTCTCACATCACCGGTCTCTAACAGTACTCGCGACAACGCCAGCAATGTTTTGGGATCACTGCGCGCCAACTCGGTGGCACGGCGATAGCTGCTAACCGCAGCTGGAAAATCACCCAGCTGCTCCTGGGTCATTCCCAGGTTGAAAAAAACGGAACCTCGATCCCGATAACCGGTATCGCCAGAGGCCTTGGCAAACTGATCGCGTGCCTGCTCCATTCGGCCTTGACCATACAAAAATGCGCCATAATAAACGTAGGCGCGGGTATTTTTTGAATCGGTGGAGATTGCGCGTCTGAAATTGCTTTCAGCCAGCTCGGGCTCACCCTCGTTGGCGAAAATAATGCCCTTTGCGGCTAACGCCGGCGAGTTATTCGAATCAATTTCCAGAGCCCGGTCCAAGTGATGACGGGCTCGCTCAAAATTTCCTTGGCCAATGTACGCGGATGCCAACTGAACGTAATCTGCCAACGCTTTTTGGCGATCGGCTTCGCGGGCAAAGCGGCTGTCGGTGGTCGTCACGCAGCCCGATAACATCGCTGCCACCAGCATCAGCGACATCATAAAACGGGCACTGACAAACTGATTTACCATAGCCGTGAACTCATCCTGAAGCTGCTATTGGAGAAGACCTGCCGCATCCACAGCCGGGCATTTACGCTGAAACCTGCTGCACAGCAATATAGCGAGCGCTGCGGCGGGTTCGGTCTTCCACCTTGCCCACCAGCTGGCCACAAGCAGCGTCTATGTCATCGCCACGGGGCATGCGTACAGTCGCAATATACCCTTCCTCGTTCAACACCGTCTGGAATCGTCGGGTGGCATTCATGCTCGGGCGTTCATAGCCACTTTCCGGGAACGGATTGAATGGTATCAGGTTGATCTTACACGGCAAACCACGCAGAACCTCGGCCAGTTCTCGCGCTTGATCGACATGATCATTTATACCAGCCATCAAAGTGTATTCAATCGTTGCTTTGCGTTTGTCTGGCAGACGGCTTAAATAACGGCGGGTAGCTGCCAGCAACTCAGCTATTGGGTACTTTTTATTAATAGGTACTAATTGATTACGCAATTCATCATTTGCGGCGTGCAAAGAAATAGCCAATGAAACATCGGTAACCTCACCCAATTTGTCGATCGCTGGAACCACGCCCGACGTGCTCAGGGTTACCCGGCGCTTGGAAATGCCGTAGGCCAAGTCTTCCATCATCAGGTTCATCGCGTCTACGACGTTATCGAAGTTCAACAAGGGCTCGCCCATGCCCATCATCACCACGTTGGTAATCGGACGATCTGGGCCCGGAGCATAGGGCATGAACGTTTTGCGCGCAGCCCACACCTGCCCAATAATCTCGGCAGAAGTCAGGTTACGGTTAAAGCCTCTCTTACCCGTTGAACAAAAACTGCAATCCAGACTGCAACCAATCTGTGATGACACACACAAAGTGCCACGCTCACCGTCAGGTATCAGCACGGTTTCTACGTTGTTGCCGTTGTCCATCCGCATCACCCATTTACGGGTGCCGTCTTTGGCCACTTCGTCGTAGACTACTTCCGGGCCACGTACTTCAGCGATCAACTTGAGCTTGTCCCGCAGGGGCTTGCTCATATTGGTCATTTCATCGAAGTCACCCACACCACGCTGGTGAATCCATTGCAGCACCTGAGTAGCGCGAAAACGTTTTTCCCCCAGGGACTCAAAATAGGCCTCAAGCTTGGCTTTGGGCATTCCCAGAAGATTCGTTTTTTCAGCGGGTGCTGTCATTGTATAACCTCGATCAAATAACCAATCCGGGGGCAGCAACGCCGCCCCCGGTGTACAAAATCAGCCGCGCGGGCAGATTTCGTTATCATTGAAAAAATAAGCAATTTCGCGCTCGGCAGAAGCAGCCGAGTCGGAGCCGTGAACCGCGTTGGCATCAATAGACGATGCAAAGTCGGCGCGGATAGTGCCCGCTTCTGCGTCCTTCGGGTTGGTAGCACCCATCAGATCACGGTTTTTCAAAATGGCACCTTCGCCTTCCAAAGCCTGAACAACCACCGGGCCAGACGTCATAAACGCAACCAGGTCGTTAAAGAACGGACGCTCTTTGTGCTCGGCGTAAAAGCCTTCAGCCTGTTCCTGGCTCAGGTGCATCATCTTTGCTGCAACAACGTGCAGCTCTGCATCTTCAAAACGACTGATGATTTTGCCGATTACATTTTTTGCAACGGCATCAGGCTTGATGATCGACAGCGTGCGTTCATTTGCCATGGGGATTCTCCATTAAGAGGTTGGGTAAAAAAACGAGCATTTAATTATACGCAGTCGCGGGGCCGGTGCCTACCGCGCAGACCGCAGCCGGCTAACAACATCAATAATGTGTGCCGCCGCAAAGTCTACTTCCTCGCCGCTGGTATACCGACCAAATGAAAACCGCAGCGAACGGTGAGCCTGCTTATCGTCTAGCCCGATGCCCCGCAAGACATAAGACGGTTCCAGTGTCGCCGATGTACAGGCGGAACCGGAAGACACTGCCAATTCACGCAGGCCCAGCATCAGGGTTTCTGCATCAACGCCCGCGAATGACAAATTAATAATGCCGGGCACTCGCAAGCTGGGGTCATCGCCGTTGAGATAGTTATTGAGACTCCCGTTAAGGGAAACTCCTTCAAGCTCAGCCAGCGCCCCCAGAAAACGCCCACGCAGTTGTTCCAGCCTGGCACTATCGGCAGAGAGGCTGTCTGCTGCCAACTCAAACGCTTTACCCATGCCCACAATTTGGTGCGTCGGCAGGGTGCCGGACCGCATACCGCGCTCATGACCGCCGCCGTGAATCTGCGCTTGAATACGCACATCCGGAGAGCGTCGCACGTAGAGCGCACCTATCCCTTTGGGGCCATAGACCTTATGCGCCGACAGTGACAGCAGGTCGGCGTTCAAGGCCTTTACATCCACCGGTATTTTTCCAGGGGCCTGGGCCGCATCAACATGAAAAAGCACATTGCGGCCACGCAGTTGGGCACCAATGGCCGCAATGTCACTAATGCTGCCCAATTCGTTGTTTACCAGCATCAGGGTCACCAGCACGGTCTCGGGCGTTAGCGCCTCAACCACTTGTTCGACATGAATACGCCCACAGGCATCAGGCTTCAGCCAGGTAACCTTCACGCCCTGCTCCTGCAGCCAGCCACAGGTATCCAGAACGGCTTTGTGTTCAATCATAGAGGTAATGATGTGAGGAGCATCGTGCCCGGCCACCGCGCCTTTAATCGCCAAATTGTCAGACTCGGTCGCACCAGATGTCCATACGATCTCGCGGGGATCGGCATTGATCAATGTGGCCACCTGGCGGCGTGCAGTTTCTACTGCCGCTTCAGCCTGCCAACCATAACCATGGGTACGCGAAGCCGGGTTACCAAAGGCACCATCCAATGTCAGGTGGCGCATCATTTCTTCGGCAACAGCGACATCTGCGGGCGTAGTGGCCGCATAATCGAGGTAAACGGGTTTTTTCATGGCGTTAGAAACCAGACTTAAACCGGAGCCTGTTCGCTTAGCAGCCGGGTGTTGATCGTTTCAAAACCTGCATCGCTCTGGCGCAGATTCTGGCGGTCCGCCACTTGACGGATTTCACGTTTTTTCATCAGGTCGCTCAGGCTAATGTTATCCAGAAACTGATAAATCTGCTCGCTGAGATCAGACCACAGGTGATGAGTCAGGCACTTCTCACCGCTCTGACAATCGCCTTTATTACCACAGCGTGTGGTATCAAGTGATTCGCTCACAGCGTCTACCACCTCTGATATAAAAATGGCATCAGCGCCGCGGTTCAGGCGATAGCCACCACCCGGGCCGCGAATGCTGGCCACCAAATGCCTGCGTCGCAGCCGTGAGAATAGCTGTTCCAGGTACGACAGGGAGATTTCCTGGCGGGCTGATATATCAGCAAGCGTAACCGGCCCATGATCACCGTGCAGTGCAAGGTCCAGCATAGCGGTTACCGCATACCGGCCTTTTGTTGTCAACTTCATAAACTCCGCCCCGCGATGGAAATTGACCTCTATTCGCAGTCATGAGTATGAATTGACCTACTAATTCAGTCAAGTATTCAGCGGCTATCCTTGGTGGACTCGCTTGCATTCTTCCTGGCGCCTGCTTCCACACTCTCTTCAGCGCTCTCTTTAACGTTCTCCTTTGCATTGTCTAGACTACCCACTTTGGCGCTCGGCTCGACCGCCGCCGCTGCAACTACTTTTGCGTCTTCGCGGTTCTTTTTGCGCAAAGCCTCGCTGTCTGTATCGCGTAGGCAATCAAAATCGTCCTCTGACAACACCGGCAAGTCTCCGTTCGGATAGTCGGCGCTTACCTTGCGCAAGGCTTTACACATTATTTCCATGCGGTCGTCTACCGCGTGCATGTGATCGAGCAGCGAACGCATTGCCCGCGCCAGGGGGTCTGGCATTTCTTCGGTAACGCCATAGGCGTCAAAGCCCATGCGCTCTTCCATTTCCCGTCGCCGCGAGCTCCGCTCGTCTTTGTCTTTTTCAATCACGCGGCCCGGTATGCCAACAACGGTTGCGCCTGCTGGAACCGCTTTTGTGATCACCGAGTTGGAACCCACTTTGGCACCCGCGCCTACTTCAAAGGGCCCCAATATTTTGGCTCCGGCGCCTACAACTACCCCGTCACCAATAGTGGGGTGGCGCTTGCCCTTGCTCCAACTGGTGCCGCCCAAGGTAACGCCCTGATACAAAGTGACATCGTCACCGATGACCGTAGTTTCACCAATGACCACGCCCATACCGTGGTCAATAAAAAAGCGTCGACCAATGGTGGCACCGGGATGAATCTCAATACCGGTAAACCAGCGCGTAAGCGTAGAGAGGGTGCGAGCTAGCCACTTCAGGCCCACCCCCCATAACCAGTGTGCCACCCGATGCAGTAAAAGTGCGTGCAGGCCAGGATAGTTGGTCAGAACCTCAAAGGTATTACGCGCAGCGGGGTCGCGGCGGAACACACTACTGATATCTTCTCTTAAATGTCTAAACATGACTTTTGCCCTGGTCCTGCTCCGGCGCTTGTGGCCCGGTACCGGAGGTTGATTGCTCGGTTTCCGAGGCGCCTGCCGTTTTTTGAACGGCCGACAAAACGCCTCTTAGAATATTAACTTCCATCTGGTCCATTTTCGCCCGCTGAAACAACCTGCGCAGACGCGCCATCAGTTGGCGCGGTTTGTCCCGGCGATGAAAATCAATTTCTTCCAGCACCTGCTGCAAATGGCCAAAAAAGCCTTCGACATCGCCAACGCTGGCAGGAGCGACGTCCCACCCGGCGTCACCAGGCTGCGCAATTGTTTCTAAATAGGGCCGCTGGGCATTTGCGTCAAGGCCCTTCAGATAACTCATGCGCAATTCATAACACATTACCTGAACCGCCATCGCCAGATTCAATGAGCTGTAATCCGGATTGGACGGAATATGAATATGATAGTGGCAACGTTGCAGTTCGTCATTGCTCAACCCATGATTCTCTCGACCAAACACCAGCGCCACTGTGCCTTGGCCGCAATGACTGGCTGCGGCAGTTGCGGCCTGATCCGGCGGCATCACGGGCCAGGGCACCTTGCGCCCGCGAGCGCTGGTGCCCATCACCAACACGCAATCTGCCAGCGCTTCATCAAGGCTGCCCACCACGGTTGCAGTGTCCAGAACATCCGATGCTCCGGCGGCTCGAGCGTACGAGGTTTCATCCGGGAACGATCGCGGGTTCACCATCCACAGATTTCCCAACCCCATATTTTTCATGGCTCGCGCTACCGCACCAATATTGCCGGAGTGGGAGGTTTCCACCAGAACAATACGAATTCGGTCGTTGTAGGTGTCGGGTGAGCCCAGCGGGCGGGACGGTTTGTGCATGGTAACGGCCTGTCAGCAAAATTAGGTGGCAATAATAACAGATAAATCATGAAAGCCGGCGGGCAACCCGTGAGTCAAATGGCCATTATCCGTGCTTGTGCGGAGTCTAAAAACAGACAAAGCGCACACCGACTGCTACAATACTGCGCCTCCATACACTCGGATAATGATTACTCAGATGCAACCAGCGATTAAAATGGCCCTGCGCGTTGCGCGCCAGGGGTCGGACTACCTGAAAGCACATTTCGAGCGCCAGGAACCCAGCGACAAAGACAACAGCGAGCGTGAGCGTCAGCTGGATCGCGTCGAACAGGCCATTTACGATAATTTCGTAGAACAGCTCGAAAAAGCCTACAAAGACCACCACATTGCCCCCCTGAACCAAGCAGATGCCGGCACCTATGACAAAAGCTGGCACATCTTTCCGGTTCTGGGTCGCGATAATTTTCTGCGGGGTATTCCGGAATTTGTTTTGGCTTTGGCCCAGAAAAAGAACAACCGGATTGAGAGTCTGTTGATTGTTAACCCAATCACCAGCGAAGAATACTCGGCCAGCCGTGGCCACGGCGCCGCACTGAATAGCCGCCGGGTGCGGGTATCAGAGGTGCGCCAACTAACCAGCGCAGCGCTGGCTACCAACGTTCTGGACCAGGCCCGTAAAGACGAAAATCCACAACTGTGGGGCGAAATAGCCACTGTTCTGGCGACCAACTCACGCATTTTCCGTACATCCGGATGCGTGGTGCTGGATATCGCACGGGTATCAGCCGGCCATCTGGACGCAGTGATTGCTTTTCGTCCGGAAGGCGCCGAACTGGACCTAGGCGTGGCTCTGGCGATGGAATCGGGCGCCTTGACCGGGGACTTCTCTGGCAACCCATCGGCTAGTAACGCAAAACAGTTGATTGTGGCTAACCCGAAACTGTTTCGTGAATTGCTGAAGGAACTGCATCCGTTCCGCGGCCGCTTGCCCCGCTAAAGGGCACTTACCCTGCTAGCAAGGCATGCACAAAAAAACCGCCAATCCCGAGGGACTGGCGGTTTTTTAATGGTTGCGAAACCGCTGCCGATAAACCAACAAGGTTTATCGGCAGGGTCGCTAAACAGCCCTTATCAAAAGATCTACATACGGTTCAGCCATTCTGGGGGCTTCTCGTCTTCATCTTGGCCGACCACACCTTCCTTCACCGGCAGGATCAGATCTTCACGAGACACGCCGAGCGCAATCAGCAGGTTCGCCGATACGTAGATAGATGAGTAGGTACCCACCACCACGCCGATAATCAGCGCCAGAGCAAATCCGTTAATCGCCTCACCACCAAATACGTAAAGCGCAACCAGCACCACCAGCGTGGTACCAGAGGTATTGATGGTACGGCTGATGGTCTGGTGAATGGAGGTATTGATTACCTCCCATGAGTCCCCTACCCGCATGGTGCGGAAGTTTTCCCGGATACGGTCCGCCACCACAATCGTGTCGTTCAGCGAATAGCCGATGATGGCCAACAGGGCGGCCAGAACCGTAAGGTCAAAGGTCCACTGAAACAGCGAGAAAATACCCAGCACAATAATGACGTCGTGAGCCAAGGGCAACACGGCAGCAATACCGAATTTGAACTGAAAGCGCATGCCAACGTAAATCAGCACCACCAACAAGGCAATCAGCATACCCAAACCGCTGTCCTCTTTCAGTTCTTCGCCCACTTGGGAGCCGATAAACTCCGAACTGATTAGCTTCAGCTCAGCTCCGCCCGCGGTTAAGGTGCTGGTAATCTCTTGGGCCAGCATATCGTTACCCGACTCTGACAGCCGCACCAGAACCGTTTTGTCAGAACCGAAATTCTGCACCACAAACTGCTCATAGCCGGCGTCACTCAACGCTGTACGTATCTTGGGCAGAGCTGGCGCCTGCTGGTATTCAAATTCAACCGACGTGCCGCCGGTGAAATCCATACCGAAATTCAGCCCGCGCACCCCCAGCAAACCAATGGAAAGCACTACCAGAGCAATCGAGAGTATTGAAGCAATCTTCCGAAAGCCCATAAAATCAAACGGTTTTTTCTGAGCGTCAAGCATTAGCCTGCTTCCCTCCGATCGAAAGTTTTTCGACCTTGCGGCCACCATAAACCACATTGACGATACTGCGACTGACCAACAAGCCAGAGAACATCGATGTCATAATGCCCAGGCTTAAGGTAATCGCAAAACCTTTCACCGGGCCGGAGCCCATGGCGAACAAAATAAGCGCCACCAGCAACGTTGTGATGTTGGCGTCAAAAATGGACACAAAAGCCCGTGAGTAACCGGCATTTATGGCCAGTTGCGGCGCAGCGCCGGCTTTCAGCTCTTCCCGTATGCGCTCGAATATCAACACATTGGCGTCTACAGCCATACCCACCGTCAGCACGATACCGGCAATGCCTGGCAACGTCAGCGTGGCCGACAAAATCGACATACAGGCAATCAGCAACATCAGGTTCAGTGTTAAGGATGCGTTAGCAATAAGCCCGAAACCGCGGTAGTAAAGCGCCATGTAAATCAGCACCAGCACAAAGCCCAGCAATACCGACATCATACCGGCGTCGATATTTTTCTGACCCAGGCTGGGGCCAATGGTTCGTTCCTGCACAAAATACATGGGCGCGGCCAGTGCACCGGCGCGCAGCAGCAGTGATAGCTCTGACGCTTCCGGAATCGAATCCAGGCCGGTAATACGGAAGCTCGCACCCAATGCAGACTGTACCGTTGCCAGGCTGATAATGCCTTTGTCCACTACCCGCTTTTCTTCGGTGACCACTTCGCCGTCAACCATACGGTCTTCGGTTTCGGTGCGAAACTCAATAAAAAGCACCGCCATACGCCGGCCAACGGCGTTGCGAGTGGCACGGTTCATCAAATCGCCGCCCACAGAATCCATTGTAATGCTGACTTGTGGCTGGCCGTTCTCATCAAACTGCTGCTGGGCATTGGCCACGTTATTGCCTGTGGCAATGAGCTCACGCTCTAAGCGAGCGGTACGCTGGGGCGTATCGCGAAAACCAAAGGTTTCGACACCGCCGGCAGGCGTGTCTGGCCGAGCTTCCATTCGAAATTCCAGATTCGCGGTGGCGCCCAATACGCGTTTGGCTTGCGCGGTATCCTGAACACCCGGCAATTCAACAATGATGCGACTGGA
Source organism: Marinobacter sp. M1C (assembly GCF_023314135.1). Classification (NCBI taxonomy): domain Bacteria; kingdom Pseudomonadati; phylum Pseudomonadota; class Gammaproteobacteria; order Pseudomonadales; family Marinobacteraceae; genus Marinobacter; species Marinobacter sp. M1C. The sequence continues at coordinate 1,965,618 of NZ_CP092289.1, read as the reverse complement.
GCCCTGGCGCTGCACCAGCGGCTCGGCCACACCCAATTCGTTCACCCGGTTACGGATGGTGGTCAGGTTCTGCTCAAGGGCGTATTCCTGAATGGAGCGCACTTCGGCTTCCGACAGGGTTAGCGCAATCAAGCGCTCATCGCCACGGGTGCGCTCGTCCATCAAAAACTGCAGGTACTGGCGGCGAATCAGGGTGAAGGCTTCGGCGCGGGATTCGTCATCACGAAAGCTGAGAATAATTTCCCGTTTGCCTTCCAGATCTCTCTCTAGCTCACCACCGCGGTAGCGAATGCGTTCCTCGCGCAGTTCACGTTTGATTTGTCCGGCCAACGCCTCCAGGCGCTGGTTCACAGCGGTTTCCATATCCACTTCCAGCAGGAAGTGAACGCCGCCGCGCAAATCCAGGCCTAGCTTCATTGGGCCTGCGCCCAAGCTGCGTAGCCAGCCAGGGGTAGAAGCAGCCATATTCAGCGCAACCAGATAGTCTTTACCCAGTACCGCTTGCACTGCAGGGCGGGCCTGAAGCTGATCTTCGCCGCTGGTTACCCGAATAAGCGCGTCACGATCCTGCAAACTGCTGCTTTTTACCTCGATACCTTGGGCCTCGAGAGCCTGCACCGCACGTTCCAGAACGCGTGCGTCGACCTCGGTACTGCTGCGGGCACCGGTAACCTGAACGGCAAAATCATCCGGGAACAGATTGGGGAGTGCATATATAAAACCGATTGCCAGGGCAACCAGAATAATGAGGTTTTTCCAGAGCGGATACTTGTTAAGCATGGGGTTCCTATAAGCCGGGCTGGCGCCGACCGTGGTGTTTCAGCCAGATAGAACCAGCCGGGCTAAAAAGCCCGGCTGAACGTCCGTTGGCGCGGCTCAGATATCTTTCAACGAGCCTTTTGGCAAAGCACCGGAAATCGCTACTTTTTGAATACGAACTGAAACGTTGTCGGCCACTTCCAGAACAATAAAGTCATCAGACACTTTGGTGATCTTGCCAACCATTCCGCCAGAGGTAACCACTTCGTCGCCTTTGTTCAGGCCAGACATCAATGACTTGTGCTCTTTGGCGCGCTTGGACTGCGGACGCCAGATAAGGAAGTAAAAAATCAAAATAAAGCCGGCAAAAAAGATAACCTGCCCTATAACGCCCATGCTACCGCCGGTCGCGTCTTGCGCCATTGCCAACGTGGGAACCAGTGCCAGCATAGCGGCAACGAGTAATTTGATCGATTTCATGCATTTTCTCCGTTAATTGAATAATAAAGTGTGAATAACAGGTTCAGGCGCCGCTAAGCTCGGGCGCAGTTGCGCCGCGCAAGGCGTAGAATTCGGTTACAAAGTTGCACAATGTACCTGCTTCAATGGCCCCACGCAATCCACTCATCAGGTTCTGATAATAACGTAAATTGTGAATGGTGTTCAGCTGCGAAGCGAGCATTTCTCCACACTTATCCAGATGATGCAGATAACTTCTGGAAAAGTTCTGGCAGGTGTAGCAGTCACAACTGTCATCCAGCGGCGCAGTGTCGTGGCGGTTTTTGGCGTTGCGAATCTTAACAGTGCCGGTAGCGGTAAACAGATACCCGTTACGGGCGTTGCGGGTAGGCATTACGCAATCAAACATATCCACACCGCGACGCACTGCTTCTACTATATCCTCAGGGCGGCCTACGCCCATCAGGTAACGGGGTTTGTCCGCCGGCATTTTTGGCGGCAAGTCGTCTAGAATGCGAATCATGTCCTCTTTGGGCTCGCCCACCGACAGCCCGCCAATGGCGTAACCGTCAAAACCGATGTCGGTCAGGCCGTCCAGCGACTGCTGGCGCAGGCCTTCGTACATTCCGCCCTGCACAATGCCGAATAGCGCCGCAGGATTACCCTCGTGAGCATTCTTGCTGCGGGCCGCCCAGCGCAACGACAACTCCATGGAGTCTTTAGCTTCTTTCTCGGTAGCCGGGTAAGGCGTGCATTCGTCAAAAATCATCACGATGTCAGAACCCAGGTCGCGCTGCACCTGCATCGCAATTTCCGGGTTCAGCTCCACCGGCGAGCCATCCACCGGCGAGCGGAAAATCACGCCCTGCTCGGTAATTTTGCTCGTTTCGCCCAAGCTAAACACCTGAAAGCCGCCAGAGTCAGTCAGAATCGGCCCCTGCCACTGGGTAAAATCATGCAGGTCGCCATGGGCTTTGATCACTTCGGTGCCAGGGCGCAGCATCAGGTGAAAGGTATTACCCAAAATGATGTGGGCGCCAATGTCCTTGATGTCACGGGGCAGCATGCCTTTCACTGTACCGTAAGTGCCAACGGGCATAAACGCCGGCGTTTCCACCACACCGCGGGGAAAGCTCAGGCGACCACGGCGCGCACGGCCGTCTTCACCCAGTTTTTCAAAGCTCATGAAACAGACGTCAGTCACCGGGTTTCTCCGTGAAATTCTTGTGTTTCGGGGCCGCCCTGCGGCTCCGTTGCAGAGTGCTGCAGCATGCCACGACTGGGCACTTGTCCGGTAATGAACATGGCGTCGCCATAGCTGAAAAAACGATAACCTTCGCGCACGGCTTCTTTATAGGCGCCCATCACGTATTCGTAACCGGCAAAGGCACTGACCAGCATGATCAGCGTAGATTCGGGTAAATGGAAATTGGTAATCAGTGCATCTACGGTCTGAAAGCTGTAGCCGGGGTAAATAAATATGTCAGTGTCGCCCGTAAACGGGCGCAGGACGCCGTGGCGACTGGCTGATTCCAGCGAGCGCACCGAGGTGGTTCCCACGGCAATCACGCGGCCGCCACGGGCGCGGGTACGGGCCACCGCATCTACCGTGTCCTGGCGCACATGCACCAGTTCATGATGCATTACGTGATCTTCCAGTTTGTCTACCCGCACCGGCTGAAAGGTGCCGGCGCCAACATGCAGGGTCACAAACGTGGAGTCTACGCCCATCGCTGCGAGTTTTTGCAACAGCGCTTCATCAAAATGAAGGCCAGCGGTTGGCGCGGCAACCGCACCTGCCTCGCGGGCATAAACGGTTTGGTAACGCTCCCGGTCAGACGCCTCATCCGCGCGATCAATATAAGGTGGCAGGGGCATATGACCCAGACGATCCAGAATATCCAGCAGTGATTCGCTGCCGTCAACCTGCAATTCGAACAATGCGTCGGCGCGGGCGATAACGTTCAACGCAGTTCCGTCTTCCAACAATACTTGTTGCCCGGGCTTGGGGGATTTTGACGCGCGCACGTGGGCCAGCATCTGCTTATCGCCGGTAATGCGCTCCACCAAGATTTCTACCGCGCCGCCGGTTTCTTTTTTTCCGAACAGGCGCGCAGGAATTACCTTGGTGTTGTTGAACACCAGCAAATCACCAGACTGCAGAAGATCGGGTAGGTCTGTGAAACGGCGATGATTGATATCGCCAGAAAGACCATCAAGGCAAAATAGACGGGAACCAGAGCGTTCACTCAACGGATAGCGGGCAATCAGCTCATCCGGTAAGTCAAAACGAAAGTCGGAGACATTCATGAAAAATGACTATGCACGAAACCGCAGGGTGCGGCTTATAAATATATGGTAGCGGCGGGCGGACTCGAACCGCCACACTATTACTAGCAACGGATTTTGAATCCGTCGTGTCTACCAATTCCACCACGCCGCCATCAGAAGAGGGGCAATTATACTGACGCTGAGCCTTAAATCAACAATAAAATCAGAGCAATTGCCCTGAATTGGCAATAATTTACAACCGATCGAACAATGACAGCTGGGAAACCCGCGCAAACGACTGTTGTGCCGCCTGCAACACAAAGCTTTGAAAGCTCAAGGTGCTGATAGCTTCCGCGTAATCAATGTCTTGCAGCTGAGATCGAATCTCTTTGCTGTAGAGTGCGGAATCCTCCAGAAACGCCTGGGTGGATTCCACCGAATTCATCCGCCCACCCAGTTCGGTCTGCTTTAAAATAAAACTTTCCTGAGCATTATCGAGGTTGGCCAGAGAGCCGGCAATCAGATCGTTGTAGGCGTCTAACCCTGCGCCATCACTTTTGCTCAGATTGTCCAGGCCGCTGATCAGATTTTCTATGGTTTTAAACACTGACTGCTTTTCGCTCGTTTCGATAGTGAATATATCGCCGTCAACCGGATCCGTCAGTGTGAACTGGACACCGTTGACGGTGACCGGCTCGCCAACGACGAAAGGCACTGTTTTATTAATCGTGCCATCTGTATTCAGCACGTCTAGCTCATCCAACTCGCCGCCTAAAATCGAAGCCGACGCCCGCACCTCGAGCGTAGAGAAACCGCCAGCCTGTAAATCCGAACGATTAATCACACTGATACTGTTAATGCGCCCATCGGGAGGCGGCACTGGAAGAGGGAGAGGGCCGGTTAGCCCCCCACTCGCCGTCGCAGGAATACGGTCAAAAATGCCTTTACCATTATCGCTGATGGCCACGGTAACGCCGTCATCAATTTCCAGCATCCGTTGCCCTTCGTCGCCCTGATACGTCCAACCGCCACCTTCGTTAGCGAAGGCCGGTGTGCCGCCTTGAAAACCGCTAAAAATATATTCGCCAGAAGCGTCTTGGGTATTAGCCGTTTGCGCAAGCTGCTGCAGGCGCTCTTTCATTTCCGAACTGATAGACAGACGATCGTTGGCCGACAGCGAGCCGTTACCTGCCTGTACCGTCAACTCACGCACGCGCTGCAGAATATCCAGGGAGCTTGAGACGGCACTTTCTTCCTGGCCCAGCCGGTTGTTAGCCAGTTGCGCGTTGCGCTCGTAGGTTTCGATGCGCTTCACTTCCTGGTTCAGCTTCAGAATACGCGCCGCGGCGACCGGGTCGTCTGACGGTCGGTTAACGCGCTTGCCGGTGGCAATCTGCTCATCGGTTTTGTTCAGCTGCGCGCTCAGATCCTGCAGCCGGTTGATGCCGCCGGAAAAAATTTGCTGTGAAGATATTCTAATCATCTCGCATTACCTTTTTGAACCTTGCCCGTTTTAGCGGAAGGTTTGCAGCAATGTGTTGAACAGATCCTGTGCAACAGTAATTACCTTGGCCGACGCGTTGTAGGCAGCCTGGTACTGAATCAATTTGCCGGCTTCCTGATCCAGATTCACCCCCGAAACAGACTCGCGCTGATTGAACGACTGCTCCAGCAGGGTCTTCCCCGCCTCCAAATCCAGCTGGCTCTGGCGCGTTTGCACGCCGACGTTTTCCACCAGCCCGGCGTAGCCCTCGGCGAAGCTCTGGCTGCCGTTGTTCAGTGTGTTTTTTGTGCCAAACGATGCCAGAAACTCGACGTTGCGGTTGTCGGATACACCGTTTGTGTTGAATTCGATTGTAAAGACGTCACCTGTTTTGGGCTGCCCGGTCACGTCAAATTGGAAGCCTTCGTAGAGGGCATTTAATGGGTCTTCGCTAAACAGTCCCTGGCCCTCTATATATGGTTCTTCCGTGATCACGCGGTTGTTAGCTGCATCAAAAACGGTATATGCCAGCCCACCACTAACGTCGTTGAAAAATTCAACTCTCATCGGCAAATCGGTGGCCGGGTCAATCACCGCCAGCATGGTGCCCTGGCTAATGGTGCCCGTGCCCTTGTTATTGTCTCCGCTTGCCCCGCGTATCGGGCTGGCAAAGGCCAAGTCTTCTTCACGCCTAACTACCATGGCAATATCAGCCGCGCCGCTGCGTGTAGGCTGAATCTGAAAGCGGTCACCCGCATTGAATGTGCCGGCGTCGAAACTGATACTGAATCCGGGCATATCTATTTCGTCGCCGGCAGCAGGCAAAGCTTGATCTCTTTCGATCGCGCCGGTCCGGTCATTAATCAGCTGATAGTTAGTTGCACCAATTTTCAGGCTATAAGTGTCAGCCGCCAGTTTTGAACTGTCGCTGATCCTCACCGAAAACTGGGCGTCGCCAAGGTTATCGGCATTGGGAATCACCCGGCTAGCCTGCAACGCCGCACTGTTGAAGTCTTTAAAAAACAGCCCCCCAAAATCGCCTTTCAGGTCCATACCAATCTGATGCTGGCTGTTCATGGTGTCAGCCAGTGCGATGGCAATACGGCCAAGCTCGTCAAACGCCGGCGCTAATGCCTGTTGCTGAAAGTGGCGCAGTCCACCCAAGGTTCCACCGTTAATTTCATTGTCGATGTTCACAACTCGGCCACTGGTGGCAAGCGTGAACTTCAACATCGATGAGTCGGTGGAGCTTGGCGCGGTACCCAGTTTTGCCGCGATATTACCGATCACCAGACCTTGGCCGTTGTTCAGGGTGACATTCACCTGAGCGCCTTCGGTTCGGCTGACCTTAATGCTGACCAGTTCAGACAGCTGGCGCAGTTTTTCATCGCGCTGGTCCAGCAGATCGTTTGGCATACGGCCCTGGGCGATGCCGGGCGACTGGGATATCGCCGAGTTCAGATCGGCAATGCTGGCAATCAGCGCGTTGGCGTCTCTAGCGCCCTGTTGCATCTGGGTTTTGACCGATTCACGCTGCTGAATGAACTTTTCATTAAGCGCGGAAAAGCGGTTTACCACCTGCTGGCCTTCGCTCAACACCAGCTGGCGCTGAGGCAATGACGTGGGGTCTTCGGCGGCGTTCTGCAGACTGGCAAAAAAGTTGTTCAAGGCCTTACTGAGGCCTGTAGACTCGCCGCCCAGCAAGTTGTCCAGCCGACTCAGCTCGGTGTTTAACGCTCTTTGCTCGCCCTCCAGACTGGAATCCTCACGAATTTGCTGCGTCAGATATTCGTTTGCCAGGCGGCGAATGTTTTCCACATTAACGCCAGTACCAATACTGCCGGCGCCGGTGCGCTGGGGTGTCTGAGCGCCAAACTGCACCTCTTGGCGGCTATAACCCGGTGTGTTGGCGTTGGTGATGTTATTAGCGGTGGTGTTCAGCGCAGCCTGGTGCCCAAGTATGCCGCTTAAACCAATGCCCAGTAATCCTGCCATTGCGTTTACTCCCTGGCCTCAGCTTGGCCCATGGAAACCGTCATCAGAGAATCCCGGTTCATGATGCTGCGAATTTTCTCAGCGTAATTCGGATCGGTGGCGTAACCGGCCTGTTGCAGTTTTTCAGCAAACTGGGCTGGCCTGTCTGCCACGGCCAACACGTCCCGATAGCGCGGGTTAGATTCCAGAAAATCAACGTAGTCCCGCAAACTGGCCTCGTAGTCAGCATAGGCGCGGAATTCCGCCTGCTCTTTCATCGGTACGCCTTCGCGGAATTCGGTGGTGGTAACGGCAACCGAATCACCCTGCCAGCGCTGGTCGGCCTTTATACCAAACAGATTGTAGCTCGGGACGGGGCTGGAGCTGTCGCCCTTACCTTCAATCATGTGTTTGCCCCAACCGGTTTCAAGCGCGGCCTGGGCCACCATAAACCGTGGGTTAATGCCGCTGTCTTTGGCGATGCGTTGCGCCATGGGCAGCAGGGTTTGCACGAACTGTTCCGGAGATTCAAAGCGCGCGGGTAGTGGCGCGTCGTCCTGGGAGCTGTCAGCCATAACCGGCAAGGCTTCCGCTAGCTGTTGCACACTTTTAACTTCCGCTGGCAACCGTGGTGACAAAGGCGGCACGCTGCGATCGTAATCGGCCAACGTCGTTTTTTGGCCGGCCAACGGGCTACCGTCAGATCTCAGACCGGGTACCTGCGGGCTGAGCTGGCGAACCAAAGCGTCCGCCAGGCCGGTGCCCTGGTTGCCAGACATCGACAGGCTTATCTGGTTGTCGAACATATCCCGATACGCCTTGCTTTCGTTGGTGTTCAGGTAGTTGCCTTCCGCCATCACATCGCCGGCTTTGCGCATAGACTTGAGCATTTCCGCCAGAAACAGGCTTTCAAATTGCCGCGCCACTTCCCGCAGCGCCGACTCCTTGTCGGTACGGGCCTGAGTTTTAAGCGCGTTCAGGCCTTCGAAGTCGGTGTAGACATTGGCCTGTTGAATCCGGTAGTCCTGCATCGCTCTGCCCCTGCTGTCCTAAATAACAATCAGCTCGGCGCGCAGTGCACCGGCCTGTTTTAACGCTTCCAGTACCGCCATTACGTCACCCGGAGCCGCACCCACCTGGTTTACCGCCTGAACTATCTCGTTCAAGGTGACCGCAGGGCCAAACTTGAACATGCGAGCCGGGTCTTCGGTCACCGCAATCTGAGTGTCTTGCACCACTTCGGTGTTGCCAGCCGCTAACGGATTAGGCTGCACCGCATTGGGGTTTTCCTGAATAATCACCGTCAGGTTGCCGTGGGTGACCGCAGCCGCACTGACCTTCACATTCTGGCCCACCACAATGGTGCCGGTGCGACTGTTGATGACTACCTTGGCGGCGGCTTCAGCCGGATTTACTTCAATATTTTCCAGAATCGACAGAAAGCTGACTCGCTGGGAGGCGTCCCGCGGGGCGCGCACAGACACAGAAGTGGCGTCATGGGCGTAAGCCATATCCGGGCCCAGGTTGCCGTTGATGGCTTCAACAACCCGGCGGGCTGTGGTGAAGTCTGAGCGCAACAGATTAAATGTAACGGTATCGCCATTGTTAAATGGCGAAGCCACTTCGCGCTCGACGGTAGCTCCGTTGGGGATTCGGCCGGCGCTGGGAATATTAACGGTAATGCGGGAGCCGTCCAGCCCTTCGGCGCCAAAACCACCAACAATAAGGCTACCCTGAGCCAGTGCGTAAACGTTGCCGTCAGCGCCTTTTAGTGTGGTCATAAGCAGGGTACCGCCGCGCAGGCTTTTAGCGTTGCCGATGGACGACACGGTAATGTCGATTTCCTGACCGGGCTTGGCAAACGGCGGAATGGTTGCGTTTACCGTAACCGCAGCGACGTTCCGCAGCTTTGGATCAACACCTTCCGGCAAAGTAACGCCAAACTGGTTCATCATGTTGCGGAAGGTCTGATTAGTGAATGGCGCTTTGTCGCCGCTGCCGTCGAGGCCAACCACCAGGCCATAACCCACCAACTGGTTGTTGCGCACACCTTTAATGCGGGCCAGATCTTTCAGCCTGTCTGCCATCACCGGCGACGCCACCAGCAGAGCCATTAACGCTGTAGCCACACACTTGCGCAGATTCACCTTAAAAGAGCTCGCTTTAAATAAGTTCACAGAGGCCACCATTCGCTGTTAAAGAAACGCCCCATCCAGCCCATCTGGTTGGCTTGGTCAAAATCACCAGTGCCACCGTAAGCAATGCGGGCATCGGCAATGCGGTTAGACGCCAAAGTGTTGTCCGGCTTGATATCCTGGGGCCGCACCAATCCTGTCAGGCGAATGTATTCTTCGCCATTGGTCAGCGACAGCCACTTTTCGCCACGAATACGTAACACGCCGTTAGGCAGCACTTCGGTCACGGTCACGGTAATGCTGCCGGCCAGGCTGTTGCTTTGATCGGCGTCGGCGGCACCCTGAAAATCTCGCTGTTGTTTGATAGCCGTTGCTAGCCCTAGTTGGTTTCTACCCAATATGTTGGGCTCGGCCAGGCTGATGTCACTGTCTTTCGAGATACTGGTTTCCGCGTTTTTGCTGGCGCGGGTAGACTCCTTCAAGGTCACCGTGAGCACATCGCCCACGTTGAGCGCCACTGTGTCGCCGTAAAAATTGTAATTGCGGCTAATCTGGTAAATAGAACCGGTTTCGAGATCGCGCTGCATCATCGCCTGGGCCCGCACCGGAGCGTATTCCGGGTCATCCGGCATGGCACGGGGCCGGCTCATGGCAGTGCAACCCTGAAGCACCGCCAGCACCAGAACCAACGCAACGCTGGCGCTGCGACGGAACTGTAAAAAAACGGTGTTAGCTGTCATAGCGAAACCTCTGGCCGGCAACAACCGGCGTTAACCAATATTGTTGGTGATGAACTGCAGCATCTGGTCAACAGTCGATACTACTTTCGAGTTCATTTCGTAGGCGCGCTGGGTGGTAATCATATTCACCAGCTCTTCCACCACTTCCACGTTGGACGATTCAATAGAGCCCTGCTCCAGCGTGCCCAGGCCGGCCAAGCCCGGTTCACCTTCGGTCGGGTCGCCACTGGCATTGGTCTGCTTGAACAGGTTATTGCCAATCGCCTGCAGACCCTGCGGGTTAATAAAGTCCACCAGGGTTATCTGGCCAAGGTTGATGGGAGCGGCCTGATCGTCGGTGACAGCGGTTACAGTGCCATCGCGACCGATGGTCACATTAGTGGCATTTGCCGGAATGTTGATGTTGGGCTGCAAGGCGTTGCCCGCGGGGTTTACAACATCACCATCGGAATTCAACTGAAACTGACCGTCGCGGGTATAGGCGGTTTGGCCGTCTGGCAATTGCACTTGCAAGAAGCCGCGACCGTTAACCGCCATATCCAGTGGCTGCTCGGTTATCTGCAAGTTGCCCTGGGTAAACTGTTTGGCGGTACCCACAACCCTCACACCGGTACCCAACTGCAACCCGGAGGGTAATTCGGTGTTCTGTGTGTTCAGGCCACCGGGTTGGCGTTTCACCTGATACAGAAGATCCTGAAACACCGCGCGGTCGCGCTTGAAACCGGTAGTGTTCACGTTCGCCAGGTTGTTAGAGATGGTGGACATGTTAGTGTCCTGCGCGCTTAACCCGGTTTTGCTAACCCATAATGCTGGATGCATTTTAATCGCTCCCTACCGTCAGGCTGTTGTGGATGGCGGCGAAATCTTGCCGCTTTCACGCCCGCCGGCGTGTTGTTTCAAGTGTTGATACACGTTTTGATGCAAGTGTTATCAGAGGTTCTGCAATAGCCGTGCCGCTGCTTCAGAATTTTCTTTCGCGGTGCTCATTACCTTCACCTGCATTTCGTATTGCCGCGACAGCTGCAAATTGGAAATCATTTCGGCCACCGCGTTTACGTTAGAGCTTTCCAGAAAGCCACTGGAAACCCGGGCGTTGGCATCAGCCGGTTCACCACCACCAAGCGCTTGATCGGGCTTGCGACGTATAAAGCCATCCGGGCCTTTTTCCAGTGCCTTTGTCGGCGGCGTTACCAGCTTGAGCCTGTCCACCTCCACCAACTGATCGGGAGGGCCACCCACCGGAACAATAGACACGGTGCCGTCGGCACCAATCTCAACGTTATCAAAAGGCGGCAAAGCCACCGGGCCACCGTTGCCCAGAACCATTTCACCGTTAGCCAATCGCAGCAGACCATTGACATCTATCTGCAGGGAGCCACTGCGGGTAAACACTTCTTCACCCAGGTTGTTTTGCACCGCCAGCCAGCTGTCGCCTTCAATCGCCACATCCAGTTTCCGCCCGGTTTCCATCAGAGCACCTGAAGACAAGTCTGTGCCGGGGTTTTCGGTCATGGCGTAGGCGCGAGTAGGATGATACTCGCCAAACACCGGCATACTGCGTGCCTGGGCGAAGTCTCTCTTGAAACCAGTGGTGGTCACGTTCGCCAGGTTGTTAGCATGGGCGCGCTGGGCCAGCATGTTCTGCTTGGCACCGGACATTCCGATATAAAGGGCTTTGTCCATGGGGAAGGTTCCTGCCGGATATTTGACTGTTACCAGTCTTAAAGCAGGAGTCGTGCCAGCTTTATTGGCGACGAAATAAGAAAAGTTCGGGAGTAAGCAAAACCGGGCCTTATCTGGCCCGGTTTTGCTAAAAGCACCCTGGCGGGCGCTCGATTACTTACCTCAGGTTGATGATGGTCTGGGTGACCGCATCCGAGGTTTCAATGGTTTTGGCATTCGCCTGGTAGTTACGCTGGGCAATAATCAGATTCACCAATTCCGCAGACAGGTCTACGTTGGATTCCTCAACTGAGCTGGCCTGAATCGCCCCCAGGGTTCCGGTGTCTGGCCTGCCAATAATCGGCTGGCCAGATTCGAAGGTCTCCACCCAGCTGGTGTCACCCGACGGTGACAGGCCGTCGGTATTATTAAAGCTGGCCAAAGCCACCTGCCCTAACGATTTTGACTGGCCGTTGGTGTAGCGGGCAAAAATGACGCCTTGCTGCGACACATCCAGCCCCGACAGCCGGCCGGTGGTGTAGCCATTCTGGCGCTGATCATTGACACCGAAGTTGGCGCCATATTGAGTGGTGTTACCCAAATCCAAATCAAACTTCGCGTTAGCCATTGTTGCGGCGCCATTGCTGGCTCCGCTTCCATCTTTCGGCACCCAATTATTGATTGGAATTACGCCATTGGCGGGTGATGTCAGGCTCCCGCTTTGATCGAACACTAAGCTAGCAGCAGGGTTGGACGTAGCTCCAGTTGTAGTCGTGTCGCCTACATCTTCACCATCTATTTGCAAGAATAATGACCAATTGCTCTGGTCTACCCCAGGTGACGGACTCGATGGGTCTTTTTTGGCATAGAATTGGGTGAGTTCATGAGGGTTACCCAAACTGTCGAAAATCGTGGTTGCGGTAACGTGGTTGTAGGTACCCGGATTTAACGGATCGAACGGAGTTGCAGTGAGCACCTGCTCCCGCGCATCCAGATTAAGGTCTGTCCGCAGATCGGTGGTGCGCTGTGGCGCCAGATTATCGCTGCCAATTTGCAGATCACCCGTTCTGCCTGACAAGTTGCCGGCGGCGTCTGCAATATAGCCTTGTAACCGCATATTCTGGTTGTTCACCACAAAGCCGTCTTTGTCGGTACCAAACTGACCGGCACGGGAGTATCGCTTTTCGCCGCCATTATTCAGCTCAAAGAACCCGTCACCGTCGATAGCAAGGTCCAATCCGTTATCGGTGAAACTGACGTTACCCTGGCCGAACGATTGTTTAACGCCCTGCACCCGAACCCCGTCGCCAACTGGCGCGTTGCCCGAACTTAAAAAGCCGTTGGCGTACAAATCCCCAAACTGCACGCGGCTGCTTTTAAAGCCGACGGTGCTAGCGTTTGCGATGTTATTGCCGGTTACGTCCAGGTCTACCGCCGCGGCCCTCAGGCCGCTTAATCCTGTGTTAAATGCCATGATTTACCCCTGCTGACGCCGGTATTAATTGATTTGCCGAACTTGCGACAGATCAATAGACCCCATGCCCGCAAGGTTCAGAGAAATAGAGCCGCCTTTGCCCAAAGACACGCTGTCGACGTTTGCGCTCATCATTGTGCCCAACTGCTGCGAACCACCAGGATAGGCACCGGAAGCCACTACGTAATAAGAGCCTTGCGGCAAAGCACTGCCGTTGCCGTCTTTACCGTCCCACGTGAATTTGGCAGAACCGGAGGGCTTGCCACCCAATTCCATCTGCCGCACCAACTCACCCGAACCGTTCAATATCGACACTTGCACGCCGCCGGTTGAGGCAGGCACATCGACGGTTCCGTTAACCTCGCCGCTGGCACCCAGCATCGCCAAATCCGACGACACCAATACGGTTTTACCAACCATGGCGGAAGCTTGCAGAGCCTGGGTAGAACGGAATTCGCCGACCACGTTGTCCACGTTGCCAGACAACTTCTGCATTTCTTCCAGCGAACTGAATTGTGCCAGCTGGGAAATAAACTCGCCGTTGTCTTGCGGTTCCAGCGGGTTCTGATTCTTCAGCTGGGCCAACATCAGTTCCATGAATTCATTTTTTCCAAGCTCACCTTTGCCGCTTGCCGACTGCTGTTTCAGCTGGTATTGGCTTAGTACATCCGTTGCCTGGCTTGCGTTTACTGCACTCATGATTGATTACCGCCTGTTAGTTCTGGCCCAGAGTTAAAATGCGCTGCATCATCGACTTGGCAGTGTTCATGATGTCTACGTTCATCTGGAAGCTGCGTGAAGACGACATCATATCGGCCATCTCTTCTGCCACATTCACATTGGGGTAGTACACATAGCCGTCTTCGCTGGCAGCCGGGTGGTTGGGCTCGTAGCGCATCTGCAGCTCGGCATCGCTTTCGACGATACCTTCCACCCGCACACCGGCACCGCCTTCTGCCCCGGAACCGAACGCCGGTTGGTTGCCGTTTAAAAGCGACTGCTGAACCGCCGCAAACACCGGCTTACGGGCGCGGTAGGTCTCGCCAGTGCTGGAACTGGCGGTTTCGGCGTTGGCAATGTTAGAAGCTGTGGTGTTTAGCCGCAGCGATTGCGCAGTCATACCGGAACCGGCGATGTCGAAAATGTTACCCAGTGACATAAAAACCTCCTGTGTTCACCGTGTTGACTGCGGCTTACTGACCTGTCAGCGCTTTGCTAATTCCACTGAATTTGCTGCTAAGAAACTGAAAGCTGGCCTGATAGTCCATGGCGTTGCGCATAAAGCGGCTCTGTTCTTGCTGGGCGTCTACCGTATTGCCGTCTACCGACGGCTGGTGCGGTGTGCGATACAACAAATCATTGTCGCTTAAAGAGCCGGGCGCACCGCCACCTTCGGTTATATGGCCGCTGTTAGTGGTGTTCATGCCGAAGCCGCCGGCGTTACTCTGCGCTTGCTTCATCATCGACTGAAAGTCGATATCACGGGCCTTGAAGCCCGGGGTGTCGGCGTTGGCGAGATTATTGGCCAGAATTTCTGCGCGCTGAACCCGTGCTTGAAGTGCGTATTGATGAATACCCAGTGCACTATCGAATGAGATTGCCATGCTGCCTCCGCAATTCTGTGCCGGCGGTTAACGAAAGATTGCCGGTTTCAGGTGTATGCAGAACATTAAGCAAGCTCGATGCCAGAATTAGGGCTCACACTTAAAATCGACTGTTTTTAATTGAAATAGCCCGATTTACAAACCTGAAAAAGGTAAAAGGCGGAAAACAGCTAAGATAAAGACACCTGTAAAAACACGTGCAAGAAACAGAATCGGAAAAGCGGCAATGCCCTGCCTGCCATCTGGCAATGTCAGAGCTGAGGATTAACAAGGAAATATGTCGCGTCACACTTTCCTTTTAGGCACAAACCCATAGACTCCACTGCGTTATATGTATCTGGAGCGTTTGTATGCATTTGGATCCCACATCATTACGCTTGTTTGTGCGGGTTTTGGAAACGGGCACCATCGCAGCGGTTGCCGAGCAGGAGTTTATCGCCGCCTCCGCCATCAGCAAGCGCATCAGTGAGCTCGAAATTTGTTTGAATTCCCAGTTGCTGGTACGCACCAACCGTGGCGTTGAAGGAACCCAGGCCGGCAAGGCGCTAGCCCAGCTATCAAGAGGCGTGCTGCATCAACTGGAAGAAGTGCATGCCCGCATGCACGAATACTCCCAGGGAGTAAGGGGCGAAGTGCGCATCGTCGCCAATATTTCCGCCATCACCCAGTTTCTTCCGGTGCAGCTGAAAACATTTCTGGACCAGCACCCCTTTATCCAGATTCAATTGGAAGAACGGATTAGCTCGGAAATTATTGAAACCGTGGCGCAGAACCAGGCGGACATCGGTATTTTTACCGAAGTACTTGGCAACACGGAAAACCTGACGATTCACCCCTACCAATGCGATCGGCTGGCTCTGATTACCGCCAACCAACACCCGCTAAGCCAAGCCAAGAGTCTGAATTTTGTGGATACCCTGCAGTACGATTACGTTGGCTTGCACACCGGCAGCGCCATTAACAACAAACTGTTGCAGGCAGCCGCCGCCGCAGAAAAAACATTCCGCATGCGTATTCAGGTAACCAGCTACGAAGCGCTGATGCGAATGGTCGAGCAGGACCTGGGCATCGGCATTATGCCGCAAGACATTGCGCGGCCTTACGTAAACACCCATCGCATCAAAACCATACCCCTCACCGACCGCTGGGCAAGCCGCAAACTGAAGCTTTGCACAAGCAATCTGCACCCGTTGTCACATGCAACGCTACGCCTGCTTGAACATCTGAAACCAAGCTCCTGAATCCAGCCATCGCAAACGGAGATGGCAGCCTCACATTTAACCATTTTGGCATTTTCAGGTTCCAGCTCATTATTTTGGAAAACATTAAGAAAGCGATACCATTTTAAGGTGAGATGAACATGACCAAGGAATCTTCCGGCGCCGGGGATCAGGAAACCAAACCGCTGCCCCTTGAAGGCGTACGTGTCCTCGAATTAGGGTCGCTAATTGCCGGCCCCTATGCCGCCAGCCTCCTTGCCCAGTTTGGCGCTAACGTCATCAAAATTGAACCACCAGGCACCGGTGACCCACTGCGGCGTTGGCGAAAAATGCACAAAGATACGTCTCTCTGGTGGTATTCACAGAGCCGCAACAAAAAGTCTCTGACGCTGAACCTGAAAGACCCCGATGCTCAAGCCATCGTTCATAAGTTGGTGGAAGAGAGCGACATTGTTATCGAAAACTTTCGTCCCGGAACTTTGGAAAAGTGGAATCTGGGCTGGGAGCAATTGTCGGCTATAAACCCCTCGCTAATCATGATTCGGGTATCCGGCTATGGCCAGGATGGGCCCTACTCCTCACGTCCGGGTTTTGCAGCTATTGCCGAATCGATTGGTGGTTTGCGCTATCTTGCAGGTTATCCGGACCGCCCCCCGGTAAGAGCAGGCGTCAGCATTGGCGATACCCTGGCGTCGCTGTACGGCGTGATTGGCGCGATGATGGCCATGCACCACCTCAAGGTAAACGGCGGCAATGGCCAATACGTGGACGTTGCGCTTTACGAAGCTGTGTTTGGCGTTATGGAGAGCATGATTCCCGAATATGGAATGTTCGGCTTTGTGCGTGAGCGCACCGGCGCCAGCATGCCGGGTATTGCACCCTCCAACACCTACCGCAGCGGTGACGACCGTTACATTGTTATCGCTGCAAACAGCGACAGCATATTCAAACGACTGATGAATGCGATTGGCCGTCAAGACCTGGCGGACGACCCCGAGCTTGCCCACAACGATGGCCGCGCAAAGCGCAGCGACGAACTGGATGAAGCCATTGAAGCCTGGACGTCCAGCCATAATCTTGCTGACGCCCTGGCCGTGCTTGAAGACGCGGCGGTGCCTGCCAGCCGGATCAATACCGCGGCCGATATTTTTGAAGACCCTCACGTCCGAGCTCGCGGAATGATTACCGAACAACCACTTCCCGGTGGCGGTGAAATATCGTTGCCAGGAATTGTGCCTAAACTGAGCGCCACCCCCGGCACCACCCGCTGGCTGGGCCCTGGCCTTGGCGAACATAACATCGAGATTCTGGAGGGCCTGGGCTACTCTGCAGCAGACATTCAGGCACTAAAAGACAAGGATGTGATCTGATGTTTACCGAACTGCCAAAACGAATACTGATCAACGAGGTCGTCACCCGTGACGGTTTTCAAAGTGAACCGGATTTTATTCCGACAGCTACCAAAGTTGACCTGATAAACGCCCTTGCCAGCCTTGGTTTGAACAAAATTGAGGTTACTTCGTTTGTTTCGCCGCGCGCCGTGCCTAACCTGAGTGATGCCGCCGATGTCATTCGGGCTATCAACAATGACACCCAGACACGCTATGTAGCGCTTGTGCCAAATGAAAAAGGCTGCACCCGTGCACTGGAACTCGGCGTTGATGAAATCAACTTGGTAATGTCGGTCAGCGAAAGCCATAATCTGGCGAATATGCGCATGACCTGCGACCAGTCGCTGCAGCAATTTCAGCGAATTGCCGAAATGACCTCCGGAACGCCTATGCGCCTGAATGGCTCTTTGGCCACCAGCTTTGGTTGTCCATTTGAAGGCCAGCAAACACAAGAGCGGGTACTGCGCTTTGTTGACGCTTATCTCGAGCGCGGCCTGCACAGCCTAACCTTGGCCGACACCACCGGCATGGCAGTGCCCAACCAGGTACAGTCATTGTGCATGGCTGTGCGCGAACGCTGGCCAGAGCTGGAACTGACACTACACTTCCACAACACCCGAGGGCTTGGCCTAGCAAACGTGCTTGCGGCACTCGCCGCCGGGGTTAACCAGTTTGACGCCTCGTTAGGTGGGTTGGGCGGCTGCCCCTTTGCACCAGGTGCTACCGGCAATATTTGTACCGAAGACTTGGTTCACATGCTGAATGAAATGGGCCTGAATACAGGCGTAGACCTGAACGGCTTGCTGTTGCAATCACAACGCCTGGCCGAGATCGTCAATCACGACCTGCCCGGGCAGGTTCGCAAAGCAGGGCCACGAAACCAGACCCGGCCACTCCCGCAATCGGTAAAGCAATTGATGCAAAACGGCCGCAACTGATCAGGCCACCCCAAAGAGAACTAAAAAAAACAAGGAATGATCATGAAATTAAAACACCTTCTCTATTCCGGCGTACTCGTGTCTGGCCTTATCGCCATGCCAGCACTTGCTGAAACCACCTTAAAGGTGACGCTGCAACTGCCGCTGACGCACCACTTGGGTCAGAACCTGGTCGATTTCAAAAACGAAGTAGAAACAAACAGCAACGGCGACATCAAAATTCAGATCTTCCCGTCGGCGCAGCTGTATAAAGACAAAGAAGTCCACGGCGCCGTGAGCTCTGGCGCCATCGAAATGGGCGTCATAAGCGTCACCCAGTTGGCTGGCACCATTCCGGCGGTTGACGTTTTTTACGTACCCTTCTTATTTCCAAACAACGACAAAGTTGTAAAAGCCACCGCGCCTGGAAGCCCCGTGCGTACCCTGCTAGACGATGAAATCATTAAAACCGGCGCTCGCCCATTGTGGTGGCAGGCGTACGGCGGCGTAGCGCTGCTTTCCAAAAGCAAACCTATTCAGCTGCCGGACGACATGAAAGGCATGAAGGTGCGCGTGTTCGGCAAAACCCTCGGTGAATTCGCCAAAGCTGTGGGCGCCGCCCCTACCGTAATGGCAGGGTCTGAACAGTTTTTGGCTTACCAGCGCGGAACCGTGGATGCCGGCATGACAGGCGTGACAGCCGTTGGCCCTCGCAAGCTTTATCAGGTAATGGACCACCTGACCCTGACAAACCACGCCAACATTGAGTTCATGACCATCATCAACGAAAAAGTGTGGCAGGACCTTACCGATGGCGAACGGACTATTCTGCATAATGCAGCCGTAAAGGTGGAAAAGCAGCTGCGCGACAAAATTCAGACCCTTGAGGCCGATGCCATCGCAAACGCCAAGAACGAAATGAATGTGATTGAACTTAGCCCAGCGGATATCGCCAAATGGCAGGAGGCAACCCTCCCTGTGCTTGATGGCTTTATTGAAAACGCAGGCCCACTCGGACAGCAAGTAATTGACGCCGCTCGCGCGCTTTAAATCTAGCCATACCCTCCAGTAACGGACGCCTGCTTAACAGGCGTCCGTTACTGTCGATGTTCTGTTGTCGGAATTACTCATGTCAGATGTCAACGCCTCATTAAAAGATCCGCAGGCATGGCGCGCCACTCATCCATCACTTTGGGTGCGCATAAACCACGCTATTGTCACCCTTTGCGGGCGACTTGCTGCGGCCTTGTTTGTGGTTATTGCAGCCATGATTACCTACGAAGTGATTGCCCGTTACCTATTCCTGTCCCCCACCATTTGGGCGGGAGATCTGTCATTGATGTGTCAGATCTGGGCATCTTGCCTGGGCGCCAGTTGGCTGCTGCAGCATCAAGCTCTGATTCGGATAGATATGCTTATCAGCCGCTTTGGCCCACGCTTACGCGTCATCGCAGAGCTTTGGTCGCTGCTCGTTATTGCGGTGTTTTCAGGCTGGGTTACGTGGTACGGCGCGCAAATCGTGATTGGCGCCATTGCCATAAATGCTGCATCCGCCTCCATGCTGGGGTTGCCGATGTGGATCACCCAAAGCGCTATTCCGCTGGGCTTTGGTTTACTGTTTATTCAATGCCTGACCGAGGCCGCACTTGTGCTGACAGGCCATCTGCAGCCCGCTGAAGAGGTGCACGTCTGATGTCTGTTGCGCTGATTATATTTGCCCTGCTAATGCTTTTGCTTTCAGGTATACCGGTGGGTTTTGTACTGGGCGGGCTTGGCCTTGCCATGCTGTTGCTGGCTGACATGTCGCCGCTAATGGTCCCCATGGCTTTGTATTCTTCGTTCGACAGCTTTATTTTGCTGTCTGTTCCGCTGTTTCTGTTGATGTCTAACATCCTGCTGCAAGGTGGCGTCGGTAAAGATCTGTTCAATGCGGTTCAAACCTGGGTTGGCCACTGGCCCGGCGGTCTGGGCATCGCAACCATTGCCTCGTGCACGATTTTCTCGGCTATTTCAGGGTCGTCTGTGGCTACAGCCGCAACCATAGGCAGTGTTGCCATTAAAGAGATGACCGACCGCGGCTACCATCGGCCTTTTGTATTGGGCTTGATTGCGGCCGGGGGCACGCTCGGCATTCTGATTCCGCCGTCCATTCCGATGATTGTGTACGGCGTTATTACCGAAGAATCCATAGTGGATCTGTTCCTGGCGGGCGTTGGGCCGGGCTTGATCATGGCGGGTAGCTTTATCGTATTCAGCTTTGTGTACGCAACACTTGGCAAAGCTTGCACTCCGGTGCCTAAGGCATCCAAAAGCGAACGCCTTGCAGCAACGTTGCGCGCACTGCCCATCATTATGTTGGCGGTGATTATTATTGGCGGTATTTACGCCGGTGTATTCACGCCTACGGAATCTGCAGCCATCGGCGTGACCTTGTCGCTGGTTATTGTGCTGGCCCTGAAAACGTTCAGCTGGGATAGCTTCAAGGTGGCCTGTATTGCCACCATGAAAACAACAATAACCATTTTCATAATCATGGCCGGCGCCAAAGTATTCGGCAAAGCCATCACCCTGTATCAGATTCCCCAGGACATCTCGATGTTCGTCAGCATGCACATTGGCAGCGCCGGCCTGTTCATACTGGCGGTGTGTTTGGTGTTGCTGGTGATGGGTTTTTTCCTGGAGTCTATATCGATGCTGCTGATTATGATGCCGGTGCTTTATCCGTCGCTGGCCCCGTTGGGCATTGACCCCATATGGTTCGGCATCATTTTCGTGATCATGATCGAATGCGCCCTGATCACACCACCAGTGGGGCTTAACCTGTTCGTGATACAAGCCGTTGCCGGGGGCAAAATCATGGACGTTGTGCGCGGCGTATGGCCATTTATCTTGCTGATGTTTGGCTGCCTGTTAATCGTTTATTTCTTCCCTATTGTTGCGCTTTACTTACCCTTCCACCTGTAACAATGACAGCCGGGGTTCGCTCCGGCTGTGTTGCCTTGTCAGAAAAACGTTTATTCTCGTCACACTATTGAGCGAAAAGCCGCTCTTTCACGTAGATTGGCTACTGAATCTTCAAGCCAATTATTGTGGAGCAAGCCCGTGGCAAAGATCTGCATCTTCCCCATTCCCGGGTGCGTCACCTTCCCCGGCACTGTGTTCCCGCTACACGTGTTTGAACCGCGCTACCGCGCGATGATTCAACACTGCCTGGAAACCGACACCCTATTGGCCATCTGCCACACCGAAAAACAGTTAAGCCCGGGCAAACAAGCAGAGTCTCTGGAGCAAGCGCTGAGTTCTAATCAAGCCACCTATCGGCCCTACAACGTGTTCAGCGCAGGCCGCTGCGAGCTTCTGGAAACCATGGAAGACGGTCGCCTGCTGCTGAACGTGCACATACAGCAGCGCTACCGGCTGGATCAGCAACTGCAGCAGTTGCCGTATCAAATCTATGAGTGCACAGAGTTTAATGACCAACCGCTTAGCGACAGTGAAACCCGCGAATGCGCCGAATTGCGGGATAAAATTCTGCATCGGCTGGCCGCTCTGGGCCACGGCGACCCGACGATTCGGAAATCGGTAAACCAACTGGCGGAATCGGAAGAATGGCAGGCAAAAACCGACGGCCAGTTCAGCTTGGCGCTGTTTGGCGTGGTGCAGTTTGAGCCTGAGCTCATGCAGGAAATTCTGGAAATGGATTCAGCGCCCCAGCGCCTGGCCCAAACGCTGGGGCTACTGAACGACCTCTAAAGAGTGCCCTAAAGAGTGGCTTAAAGAGTGCCCTTACCTAAAGAGTGCCCTAAAAAGTGCCCTAAAAAGGGTGCTTTGGGAAGTGCTCTATTAAGGGTGTTTTTTAAGCGTAAATAGCCGCTGGCTACTGCGGCCAGCGTGACACAAACGCCCCCGGCTCAAGACGTGGCACCGCAGGCTTGGCACAAACAACGCTGCCCGTGTAAATAAAGCCAATCACCGATTCCTGCTCGCTCAAACCCAACGCCCGTGTAACCGCCGGATTATAAGCCGGCGACCCGGTTCGCCACATAACACCGAAGCCCGCATCCTGAAGCGCCAGCTCCAGCAACGTGGTGCCCGCTGCAGCGGACAAAACTTGCTCGCTGGCCGGAATTTTCGGATGTTCGACCGGTGACGCAATCGCGATAATCACCATGGGCGCCCGAAGCGGCGATTTGCGAAGTTTCGCCAGGGTTTTCTCATCGGCTTCCGGATCGTAGGTGTCTGCAAACAAATCGCCCAAGCGTTCAAGACCTTCGCCTTCTACTACCAGGTAACGCCAGGGCCGCAACAGGCCATGATCTGGCGCTCGTGCCGCGCAGGAAAAAGCCTGCGCCAGAACGTCTGGCCCCGGCGCCGGTGCCTGCAGCCGGGGCTCAGAGCTTCGGGCAAGAATAAAATCGCTGATAGCCGTCATATAATCCTGTCAGGTGTTAAAATAAATCCTTGGTATAGCACTCAATGGTGACAATCGAATATTGCTGTTAGGCTGAGTGCCCTCGTGTAAAACCAACAATTAAAAGCGACATGGAGGCTACTGTGAGCGCGCCCAACATCTTTCATAGCTTTGCTGAATTCTACCCCTTTTACTTAAATGAGCACCGTAACCGAACCTGTAGGCGATTGCACTTTATTGGCAGTTCACTGGTGCTGGCGGTCATAGCCTGGGTGGCTGTGTCTGGCAATCTGCTTTGGCTGCTGGCGCTGCCGGTGATCGGATACGGCTTCGCCTGGGTTGGCCATTTTGGCTATGAGAAAAATCGCCCTGCTACATTCCGCCACCCCCTTTATAGTTTGATGGGCGACTGGGTTATGTTCAAAGACATGCTGACAGGAAGGATTCAATTCTGAAATGAGCAGAGCATCTGCCAACATTCGCGGTACCGGAACAACCCCCGCTAACGCTATCGACACCGCTGAAGAAACACCAGTGCCCATCATGCCCCCTTATCTTGGCCGCACACTGGGTTACGCCGCCGTCGCCGTGATTGTGGTCGCAGCTGCTGTGGGTAGGCTTCACTCAGAATGGCTTTTTGGCATGGCGGGGTTTGCCTTGGTTTGGCCACACCTGGCCCAGCTGTTTTCCCTGGATGCCCGCAAGCGGAACTCAACCACTGTTGGTCAAAATTTGTTGCTAATAGATTGCGCCATTTCCGGGGCGTTTATCGGTAGCCTGGGGCTGGCAAGCATATCCGCCGCCACCATTGCGTTAATGGTGATGTTCACCTGCTTTATGGTGGGAGGCTTAAAGCAATGGGCAAAGGGTAGCCTGATACTTTCTGCGTCGGCGCTGGCCATGTTCTTTCTATTCAACCCTGACCATGCCATCACCCTACCCCCCCTTGCAGATTTACTGGCGGTGATCGTAGCCGGTGTTTACATTTGCGCAACCGCTCTGTTTTCCCACCAGCAAGCCAAAGCCCTGCGCCACGCAACCTTATTGATTCAAATCCAGCGCGAACAGTCCATCGCACTGTCGCAAAAATTGTCGAAGTACATGTCACCGCAGGTATGGCAAACCATCTTTACCGGCCAGCGGGATGTACGCCTGGAAACCCAGCGCAAAAAACTGGCGGTGTTTTTTTCAGACATTCAGGGCTTTACCGAGCTGTCGGAAGAAATGGAGCCGGAAGCCTTGACCGATGTGTTAAACCACTACCTCAATGAAATGTCGCAAATTGCCCTCAAACACGGCGGCACCATTGACAAGTTTGTGGGCGACTCCATCATGATCTTTTTCGGCGACCCCACCAGCCGTGGTCAACGGGCAGATACGTTGGCCTGCGTGTCTATGGCCATCGACATGCGCAAACACATGAAAATACTGCGCCAGAACTGGCGCAGTAAAGGCATCAAAACCCCGCTGCAGATTCGTATGGGCATCAGCACCGGCTATGCCACCGTTGGCAACTTTGGCGCCGAGAATCGCATGGATTACACCATCATTGGCAAGGAAGTGAACCTCGCCAGCCGCCTGGAGCATCTGGCACAGGCCAGTGAAATTCTGGTAACACACGAAGCCTTTTCGCTGATTAAAGACAGCATCATGTGCCGCGATAAAGGCGAGGTAACGGTTAAGGGCTTCAGCAGGCCCATTGCGGTGTATCAGGTAATCGATTATCGCTGCGACCTGGGCCGCAACCGCAGCTTTCTGGAACACGAACACAGTGGTTTTACCCTGTATCTGGATTCCGCAAAAGTGAACGAAAACGACCGAACCGCCATACTGCGAGCGCTAGACGAAGCCTCTAGCCGCTTGCGCCATCAGCGGGACTAGACAGCGCAAACGCGACTCAAAAAAGGCTACTGCCGTATCAGGCGCGGGCCGGAATTGGCATCAGCACGGGTGCTGCGCCAAGGGTTAATGTCCAGGCCGCCGCGGCGGGTATAGCGGGCGGCTACCGTCAGCGCCTGCGGCTTACAATGACGCATCAGGTCGGTGAACAGAGTCTCTACGCAATGCTCGTGAAAGTCCTGCTTCTGGCGAAAACTCACGATGTAACGCAGCAGGCCAACCCGATCCAGTTTCGGCCCGGTATAGTCAATCAATACCGAACCCCAGTCTGGCTGCCCGGTTACCGGGCAATTACTTTTCAACAGGTGTGAACACAACTTTTCGCTGACGATTTCTGTACCGGTTACAAGGGACTCTGGCGCATAGTCGTAAACCACATCCACCAGAGGTTCGTCATCAATCAGCTGATATTCCTGCGGCCGCCCCTGGGCCAGAGCGCCTTCATCTACGCTGTGCAGGGTCACCCGAACCGCGGCGCCGCACGCTGACGACAGGTCTGCAACAATCACTTCGCAAACCCGCTCAGCACTGGCGTACACGGTCTGGTTCAGTGAATTCAGATACAGCTTCAGCGATTTTGACTCAACCAGCTGCGGCGATTCTGCCGGAAACTCAATTTCCGCCCAGGCCACCACCGGCACACCGCCAGGGCGCAGCCAAGACACTTCCCAAGCCTGCCATAAGTCCCCGCCAAACCAGGGCCAGCGACCGTCTTGAAGGCCTATGCGCTGCCGGTTGTGCAGCCGCGGAATCGGAAACAGCTGGCCGGGATCGTAGGTGTCCGGGTATTCGCTGGCTTTCCCCAGCGGCGCGTTATCAAGTGCCATACATTTTCCTGAATCAGTTACGAATGCCTTTGCCACGGCGCAACAAGTTCAATGCAACCGCTGCCAACACCACAATAAAGAGTAGAATCATACCCAGAGACACAAACGGATTCACGTCTGAAACACCCAAAATGCCGTAGCGAAAGCCATTTACCATGTACAGAATCGGGTTGGCCATAGACACCGCGCGCCAGACGTCTGGCAGCAGATTGATGCTGTAAAAAACGCCGCCCAGGTAGGTCAGCGGTGTCAGTATGAACGTGGGCACAATGGAAATATCATCGAATTTTGTCGCCAGCATGGCGTTGATAAAACCGCCCAGGGAAAACAGCGCCGAGGTCAGAAACACCGTAACCACAACCATCAGCAGGTTGTGAATTTGCAAGTGGGTAAACGCCAGCGATACCAGCGTAACAATCACCCCGATGCCCAGGCCTCGGGCCATACCACCAAACACGTAGCCGGCCAGAATAATCCAGTTTGGCACCGGCGATACCAGCAGTTCCTCAATACTGTGCTGAAACTTCATCGAGAAAAACGACGACACCACGTTGGCGTAGGAACTGGTAATCACCGCCATCATGATCAGGCCAGGCGTAATAAACTGCATGTAGTCGAAACCGTCCATCTTACCGATGCGGGAACCAATCAAATTGCCAAAAATAATAAAATACAGGGTCATGGTGACCGCCGGCGGCAAAAGGGTTTGCGGCCAAATACGGGTAAAGCGACGAATTTCACGGCTCAGAATGGTATAAAATGCGGTCCATAACGCGTACGAGTTCATAACTGAGCCTTTGGATCGTTGTCACTATTATCGGCGTTGGCTTCGACCATGCGAACAAACAACTCTTCCAGGCGATTCGCTTTGGTGCGCATGCTGTCTACCTCGATGCCCTGCTGCTGTAGCTGCAAAAAAACCTGGTTCAAACCGGACCCTTTTTGCACATCCACCTCCAAAGCACCGTCATTATCAAAGCGGCAAACATAACCGTTGAGCTCGGGCAGCTGTTGACGACCACTGGCAAGATCCAGCACAAAGGTTTCCACGCTCAACTGCTGCAGCAACTCGCGCTTGCTGGTGTTTCGCAGAATCTGGCCGTGATCAATAATGGCGATGTTACGGCACAGGGCTTCGGCTTCTTCCAGGTAATGGGTAGTCAGAATGATGGTGGTGCCATTGCGGTTCATTTCTTGCAGAAACGTCCACATAGAACGGCGCAGCTCAATATCCACGCCCGCGGTGGGCTCGTCCAGAATCAACAGGCGCGGTTCGTGCACCAGCGCGCGGGCAATCATCAGGCGCCGCTTCATGCCGCCAGACAGCATGCGCGACGGTGTATTGCGCTTATCCCATAGCCCAAGCTGTTTCAGGTATTTCTCGGCAGAGATCAACGCCTGCTTTAGTGGAATACCGTAATAGCCGGCCTGAGTCGTCACAATATCCAGCA
This sequence comes from Marinobacter sp. M1C, assembly GCF_023314135.1. Taxonomy (NCBI): domain Bacteria; kingdom Pseudomonadati; phylum Pseudomonadota; class Gammaproteobacteria; order Pseudomonadales; family Marinobacteraceae; genus Marinobacter; species Marinobacter sp. M1C. Next base: position 1,938,941 of record NZ_CP092289.1, on the reverse strand, counting down.
CTTTTTCAAACTGGTTAAAGTTGAATTCCTGGGGCACCACGCCCAAGTTAAGCTTGGCCGCCGACAGCTCGGTGTCCAGATCATGGCCAAACACTCGCACCTGCCCGGCGGATTTATTCACCAGCGATGACACCACCCCCAGGGTGGTGGATTTGCCGGCGCCGTTGGGGCCTAGCAACGCAAAAAAGTCGCCTTTGGCCACTTTGAGGTCAATACCTTTGAGGGCCTGAAAACCATTGCCATAGGTTTTGGTCAGGCCCTGGATTTCCAGAGCGTAAGCCATAGACATTCCTGAAAGAAAAACATGGGGCTGAATGCGGGAACGGCGTGACTGGATACTGCGTCACTTTTTATAGACTGCGTGCCGCGCCACTCCTCAAAGCGCACGGCAGACCTGTTCGAGCAGGAATATTAACCGTTATGGGTTGCTGTCGGCAAACTGTAAACCGTAACCCTCAGGGGTTTTACGCCGCACCACCATGTGCAAAATCGGAGCCGCCATTGGCAAGCCCTGCACTTGAACGGTCACTTTGTCCCCAAGTTGAGGGGCAAATTGTTGGTCTTCAATCGCAATAAACACGCCACCGTCAGATATGTCGCGGGTACCAAACACAAAGTTGCCCAGGGTTTCATGCTCAACTTTCACAGTCGCACTCATGGATGTACGCAAGTGTTCGCGGCGATCATCTGGGCTCATAGAATTTGCACCAATGCTGAAGGTTGCTGTTTCCATGAAGAGTACCACCAAATTTCTCAAAGTATAGGCAGGCAGTATTGACTATTTGGGTAATACAAATGAGAATGGTTGGCGTTGTTAATATTCATTCAGCAAAGTCTGACAAAACACACTCCCCCAACCAAGGTTTCCATTATGCGATTGAAACTTGCTGCCACAGCTGCCATTGCCCTGACCGCCATGCCCATGGCCGCGTTTGCTGATGGCGAAGTGAACATCTATTCCTACCGCCAGGCTTACCTGCTGGAACCTCTGCTGAACGCATTCGAAAAAGAGACCGGTATCGAATCCAACGTGGTATTCGCCAAGCAAGGCCTGGCCGAGCGCCTGGACCGCGAAGGTCGTAACAGCCCCGCCGACGTGGTGATGACCGTCGACATTTCCCGCATCGACGAACTGGTAGAGCGTAACCTGCTGCAGGGCATTACTGACAATGAGAGTCTGAATAAGAACATCCCTGAAAACCTGCGCCACCCAGATGGCCAGTGGTTCGCACTGACAACCCGTGGCCGTTTAATCTTCACCTCCAAAGACCGCGTTGAAGAAGGCGCAATCACCACCTACGAAGACCTGGCAGACGAAAAATGGAACAACCGCATTTGTATCCGCAGCGGCAAACACCCTTATAACATCGCTCTGATTTCTTCGATGATTGCTCACCACGGTGAAGCAGACACCGAAAAGTGGCTGGAAGGCGTGAAAGATAACCTGGCACGCAAACCCCAAGGCGGCGATCGCGATCAGATTAAGGCCATAGCAGCTGGCGTGTGTGACGTAGCGATCGGCAACAGCTACTACTACGGCAACATGCTGCAGGATGATAACGAACGTGAAGCCGCCGAAGCTGTGCGCCTGGTATTTCCCAACGCCGATGGCCGCGGTACCCATATTAATATCAGCAGCATTGCGCTGACCAAAAGCGCACCGAACAAAGACAACGCCATCAAACTGATGGAATTCCTGTCTTCTGCAGAAGCGCAAAGCATCTACGCCGAAGCGAACTCAGAGTATCCGGCCAACCCGAATGTTAAGCCCGTTGGCCTGGTTGCCGAGTGGGGCGAAATTCATCCGGACTCCCTTTCATTGCAGAAAATTGCTGACAATCGCAACGCCGCCGTGAAACTGGTGGACCGCGTAGATTTTGACGGCGAATAAGCCCGTTTAATCGTGAAACAGCCTGCGGCAGCGACTTTCTGCCGCAGGCTTGCTTGCAGGCTAGCCCTCAGCTGTCTAGAATCGGAATCCTTTTCATCATCATTTTGAACCAGTCTTCGTCAATGGTTCATTGCCTTTCAGCCTCTGTGTCGGGCTGAATCAGAAGGATCCACATGTCTGAAGCTGCCACCGGCGCCCACATTGCGCTGGCCCAACCGCTGCACATCAAGCGCACATCTAAACGCTGGCTGATTGCCGCGGCACTGATTACCGCCATTGTCGCTCTACCTGTGCTTGCCGTTATTTACATGGCGTTTTTCCCAGACGAAAACATCTGGCCGCACCTGATGAGCACCACCCTGCCGCGCTACCTGGTAACCACCCTTAAACTGATGCTGGGCGTAGGCATACTTGCCTTGGGCATTGGCCTGTCCAGTGCGTGGGCCGTCACCATGTGCGAGTTCCCTGGCCGCAAGTATTTTGAGTGGGCCATGCTACTGCCCTTCGCCGTGCCGGCTTACGTTATTGCGTATGTGTACACCAGCCTGCTGGACTACGCCGGGCCGGTGCAAACCACCCTGCGCTCCGTGTTTGGCTGGACCAGCGCAGCGGATTACTGGTTTCCCGAAATCCGCAGCCTGGAAGGCGCCATCCTGATGATCGGTTTGGTGCTCTACCCTTACGTGTACCTGCTGGCCCGCGCGGCGTTTTTGGAACAGTCACCGTCGCTGTTCGCTGTTAGCCGCAGCCTGGGCCACTCCGCCATCAGCACGTTTTTTCGTATCGTGCTGCCCATCGCCCGCCCGGCGATTGCCGTTGGCTTGTCACTGGTGATGATGGAAACCCTCAACGATTTTGGCACCGTCGACTTCTTCGCCGTGCAAACCCTCACGACCGGCCTGTTTGATACCTGGATGAACCTGGGCAATCTTGGCGGCGCTGCACAGATAGCCAGCGTCATGCTGATATTTGTACTGGTGCTGGTTACCCTCGAACGCTATTCCCGCCGCCGCCAGCAGCAGTTTGCCGCCCGCGACAACCGCGAGCCCATTCGCCGCTTTACCATGTCGTTTCCACGCCAGATGATCTGTGTGGCAGTGTGTGGCATTCCGGTTTTGTTGGGCTTTGCCATTCCAGGCGCCACTCTGGCCACCTACGCCATCGAATATTTCAGCGAAAGCTGGAACCCGGATTTTATTCAAAACACCCTGAACAGCCTTTTCCTGTCTAGCGCTGCCGCGCTCACCACGCTGGTTATTGGCGTAACTCTGGCCTACAGCCGCCGTCTGCATAACACCCGTGGCATGCAGGTGCTAATGCGGCTGTCGAGCCTGGGCTACGCCATGCCCGGCGCCGTACTTGCGGTCGGTGTGATTGTGCCATTAGCAGGATTTGATAACTGGCTAGATAGCCTGATGCGGGATTACTTTGGTTTCAGCAGCGGCCTGCTGCTTAGCGGGTCCGCGTTTGCACTGATATTCGCCTACACCGTGCGTTTTTTGGCGGTGTCCGCCGGCAGCGTGGAAAGCGCCCTGCAGAAAATCACCCCGAGTATGGACATGGCGTCACGCTCGATGGGGCATACGCCGGGCAAAACTCTGGTGAAAGTTCACCTGCCCATGCTGCGGGGCACCCTGGTAACCGCAGCGCTGGTGGTGTTTGTAGACTCCATGAAGGAACTGCCAGCCACGCTGATTCTGCGGCCGTTCAACTTTGAAACCCTGGCAACCTACGTGTACCAGTTTGCCTCTGACGAAAAGCTGTTTCACAGCGCATTGCCGGCCCTGATTATCGTGGTGGCCGGCATTATCCCCATTATTCTGATGAGCCGCTCCATTTCCAACTCGCGAGCCATGAACTGACGCCCCTTTTTATTCTAAAAGACTTTCAGCGCGTTAACCGGCTCGCGAACGCACGTCAGTGACCACAAAACGCCCCTTAAAAATAGCCGCAGGCTCTTGCTGCGGTGTCAGCGAGGGTGCACCGCAAAAAATCTCGGCCGTCAGCTCCAACCGCGCACGTCCGTGGCGAGCCAGGCTTTTCCGAAAGTGGTCCGGCATCTCGCCGTCGGGCAAACGGCACACACTAAAGAAGTCCCCATCCACCGGCGACTTGTATTCAATCGTGCCCGTTTGCACCACCACTGTGCCTGCCAGCTGAAGGTCAGCCAGTGCCAGTTCAGCGAGGCTCCAGGCAGCGGTTACGCCAATACCGTAAAGGCTGCCACCAAAGCCCGTGCCCTGGTGATTGCTGTTGGGTGCAAGCGGAGCGCTCAACAGCAAGGCCGTACCGTCCCACTCCAGCAATGTCAGGCCCATAGCCTTGGTTAATGGAATCTGCTGATTGATACGCTTTTGAAACTGCGCAAGGCTCGACATGCCATACTCCTGAAAACATGCTGCGGAAAACATGTTCCTGAAAAAAAGGTACACCCCTATAACGGCATACCTACAAATAAACTTTGGTTTTTTTACAGAAAAGCCCGGCCATTGCCGGGCTTTTCACAGAATCACCGGTGTTTAATGCCAGATCACCGGTTTACGTTCGGCATACCAGCCTTCTACCTGGCTTTCGTAAGCCGCTTCAACCACGTTACGTTTAAGCTTAAGCGTAGGCGTTAAAAAACTGTTTTCGATCGACCACTCATCCGTAACCACCGCAATGAACGCCAGTTTCTCATGTGGGTCCACCGCATTGTTTACCTGCTCCCGCAGGGTGTTCAGCTCTGCTTCAACGGTTTTGCGTACCGCCGGGTCTGCCATCTGCGGCCGCAAATTTTCATTGAGCAGTACCAGTGCAAACGGGTTGGTCTGATTGGCGCCGGAAACACACACCATCTCAATGCTTTGATTTGCCATCAGCCGGTTCTCCAAAGCGGCCGGGGCAATGTACTTACCTTTACTGGTTTTGAACATCTCTTTGGTGCGACCGGTCAGTTTCAGGCGCCCCATCTCGTCCATCTCGCCTTTATCACCGGTTTTCAGGAAACCGTCTTCGCTCATGGCTTCGCGGGTGCGCTCTTCATCTTTGTAGTACCCCATCATAGTGGCCGGGCTTTTTATCAGCACTTCACCGTTGTCATTGATGCGCGTTTCCACACCGGGCAAGGCCTCGCCAACATAACCGATTCGCGAGCGCCCCGGTTTGTTCATGTGGGAATAGGCCAGGTTCTCGGACATGCCATAACCTTCCAGCAATTCCAGCCCAAGACTGCGATACCAGCTCAGCACATCATTAGACAGCGGCGCAGACCCGCTGCCCGCCAATGTCACCTTGCCAAGCCCCAGGCCATTGACAATTTTTTTCTTGATGACACCGCTGACCAGAGGAATTTTCAACAACAGATTGAGCTTTTTCTGAGGCATTTTTTTCAGTACGCCGTGCTGGAATTTCACCCACAGCCGGGGCACAGACAGGAAGAGCGTGGGCTGAGCACGCTGTATATCGCTCACGAACGTGTCCATAGATTCAGCAAAATACAGCTGGAAACCGTTATACAGTGAGCCCAGCTCAACAAACGTGCGCTCCATTACATGGGCCAGCGGCAAATAAGACAGCATGCGCTCACTCTGCGATAGCCCCAGTGTTTGGGTGCCTCCCTCGGCGGCAAACGCCATGTTTTCGAAACTCAACATAACGCCTTTGGGCTGACCGGTGCTGCCAGACGTATAAACCAGCGTTGCCAGTTCACCGGCTTCGCGCTTTACCTCGCCTTCCAGCGGCGCCGTATCCCGAATAATGTCGTTCCAGGTTACAAAATCGGTGGGCGGGCTGGTTGGAAACGAAATGCAGTGCAGGGTCTCTGGCACACCGGGTTTCATCATGTCCCAGTCGTCCAGCTTGCCAACGAACAGCGCCTTGCACTCGGAGTGCTCAAGAATATAGCCAACCGTGGTCGCGTTCAGCGTCGGATAAATGGGTACAGACACATAGCCCGACATCCAGATTGCCCAGTCCGCCATCACCCAGTGGGCGCAATTTTTCGAAATCAGCCCAATACTGCTGCCAGCCGGCAGATCCAGCGATTGCAGATACACAGCCATGCGCCGGGCTTCATCAGCTGCACGGCGCCAGGTAAACTCGTCAACCTGGCCGTTTCCTATCGGCTGAGTCAGGTATAAAGAGTCCCCTATGGTGGCCTCCCAGTGGTAAATCATGTCGAGAGGTAGCTTATTCGTTGTTTTCATTTGATACCCTGCTCATGCAGTCCGATTAGACAGCAGCCTTGTAAACCTTGGCAGTAAGCGCTTATTGGTCTGTATATCACGATGACACATTACACCAACGTATGATGTCTTAAAATATGTGAGCCAAACATAAAATGCTACCAATATCCGCAATCGCCTGCCGGCCTTGTAACGCCCGCCAGACCAAGGCAAAATCGCGCCGGGCTCCCTAAGCCCGCAAGCGCAAATCCTGTGGTAAACTTCCGCTCCTTGCACAGGCAAAGCAAAAATAACCGACATAAAATCAGTTAACCGACCCGGAGATGGTTGTATGGCCAAGAGAATGTTGCGCACCCTGATTGGTGCATCCGTGCTTGCCGCTGCCAGTTTTGTTCAGGCCGCAGAGCTCCCTGTTGTTGCTATTACCCAGATTGTAGAACATCCCGCTCTGGACTCGGTCTATGAAGGCATAAAAGATGAACTGGCAGAGCGCGGCTATGTAGACGGCGACAACATTCGCATCATCCACGAAAGCGCTCAGGGCAACACCGGCATTGCCGCCCAGATTGCGCGTAAATTTGTGGGTGAAAGCCCGGCTGTTATCGTCGCCATCGCCACGCCGTCTGCGCAAACCGTTGCGGCCGCAGCCCGCGATATTCCGGTTGTATTTTCCGCGGTAACCGATCCGCTGGGCGCCAAGCTGGTGATATCACTGGATGCACCCGGCGCCAACATCACCGGCGTATCAGACATGCTGCCCATCGAAAAGCACCTGGATTTGCTGCAGCGCCTGGTACCCAACGCCAAGCGTATCGGCACGGTTTACAACCCGGGTGAAGCCAACGCCGTGGCCTTGGTAGACATGATTGAAGAAAGCATGAAAGCCCGCGACATGGTGCTGGTGAAAGCCGCCGCCACCAAAACCTCCGAAGTACTGGGCGCTGCGCGTTCGCTGGTGGGCAAAGCAGATGCCATCTACCTGACCACGGATAACACCGTCATCAGCGCAGCAGAAGCCGTGATTTCTGTGGGTGAACGCTCGAAAATTCCAGTATTCGCCGCTGACACAGCCACGGTTTCCCGCGGAGCAGCTGCCGCGCTGGGCTTCAATTATTACGATCACGGCCGCCAGACCGGTGCCATGGTGGTACGCATTCTGGAAGGTGCTAACACCGCCGATATGCCGGTAGAAACCATGGACACCCTAGACCTGTTTGTGAACCCGGAAGCCGCCGAACGCATGGGCATGACCATTGCCGATGACATTATTGCGGAAGCCAAAGAAGTGGTTTCCAACGCCAAGTAAAGCCTGACTTACACGGGCAGGCGGTAACCAACCCGACCTGTCCGTTTTCTTTTACAGCGAACCTTATTCATGCTCAGTAACATTGCCTTTTATGGCGCATTAGAAACCGGCCTGATATACGGCCTGGTTGCCTTCGGAATCTACCTGTCATTCCGTGTTCTGGACTTCCCCGACTTAACCGTAGACGGCAGCTTCCCCCTTGGTGCCGCCGTAGCCGCCATGCTGATTATTTCCGGCTGGAACCCCTGGCTGGCAACCGGTGCCGCGATACTGGCCGGCATGGCCGCCGGTGCCGTAACCGCCCTGCTTAACGTAAAACTTAAAATCCTGAATCTGCTGGCGTCTATTTTGACGATGATTGCGCTCTATTCCATAAACCTGCGCATTATGGGTCGCCCCAACGTGGCGCTGTTAATGGAAGACACGGTGCTAACGCCCTGGTACAGCCTGGGGCTTGAATATCATCAGGTACCGGTGTTGCTGTTCACCCTCGTTATTGGTGTGTCGCTGTTTCTGCTTTGGCGCTTCATGAAATCTGAAACCGGGCTGGCCATGCGCGCCACCGGTGCAAACGCCCGTATGGCTCGGGCCCAGGGCATCGCCACTGGTGGCATGATTGTTCTGGGTGTCGCGGTATCTAACGGCTTGGTGGGCCTGGCCGGCGCACTGTTCGCCCAAAGCCAGGGCGCAGCCGACGTCACCATAGGCGTAGGCGTTATTGTGATCGGCCTGGCATCGCTGATTGGCGGTGAAGCGGTTATTACGCCCACCAGCGTGTTTCGCGCGTTGCTGGCCTGCGTGGTCGGCGCCATCATTTACCGCCTGGCCATCGCCTTCGCACTGAACGCCGATGCACTGGGCCTGAAGGCGCAAGATCTGAACCTGATTACCGCTGTGCTGGTCACCCTGGCCATTGTTCTGCCCGGTGCCCGCGTGTCACTGATGAACAAATTCAAACGCAGAAAAGCCTGAGGAGGCACCATGATTACCGCAACTGACCTCCGGCTTACCTTCGGCGAAGGCACCCCCCTGGAAAACCCGGCTCTGCGTGGCATGAGCCTGACCGTCAACCAAGGCGAATTTGTCACCGTTATTGGCAGTAACGGCGCCGGAAAATCCACTTTTTTGAACGCCCTGGCCGGCGAAGTACTGGTCGACAGCGGCAAAATTCTTGTGGATAACATCGACGTAACCAAGCTGCCAACCCACAAGCGCACCGGTCGCGTAGCGCGGGTATTTCAAGACCCGTTAGCGGGAACCTGTGAAGGCTTGTCCATTGAAGAAAATCTGGCCCTGGCCATCAAACGCGGCAAACACCGCGGCCTGGGCACAGCCGTGAAAAAACAGTATCGGGAACGCTTTCGCTCCAGCCTGGCCACGTTGGGTTTGGGCCTGGAAAACCGACTGAGCGACAAAATGGGCCTGCTCTCTGGCGGCCAGCGCCAGGCCGTTAGCCTGTTGATGGCAAGCCTGACACCGTCCAGCATTCTGCTGCTAGACGAGCACACCGCCGCGCTGGACCCAAAAACCGCGTCTTTCGTGCTGGAGCTGACCCAGAATATTATTGCTGAACAGAAACTTACGGCATTGATGGTCACCCACAGCATGAAGCAGGCGCTGGAAGTAGGCACCCGCACCGTGATGCTGCACCAAGGCGAAGTGGTGTTCGACATTGCCGGCAAAGACCGCGAAGGGCTGGAAGTAAAAGATCTGCTCAACCTGTTTGAACAACAACGCGGCCTGACCGTAGACGACGACAGCCTGCTGCTGGGCTAAACCCTGTCACACGGCGGTTGTCTGAAAAGACACACCCGCCCCCAACACATTGAAGCCCTTCGGTTTTCAGTTTATTGCGATTTTGCAAGCGCTATACCATTGATTTTAACCCTCGAATCAGCCCGGCCCATAGCCGAGCTTTTCTTTTAAACACTTTACATCCCATCAGGCCGTCAGGCGGGTTCTTGCGATGCGATTAAAAGCAGTAATCGGGGGTAGCGTAAATTGCCCCTGATTACTCGCATTTATGAGGATCCATCTGAACCGGAATCAGGTCCTGCGGATGCGTGCCAGTCCCAGGCCGAGTAGGCCGGCACCAAAGAGCAGCACGCTGGCTGGTTCTGGAACAGCCTGCTGGCGCACCGTGGCTTTGAAATCAAATCCTTCAGCGAATCCGAATTGATCGAGAAGGATGACTAGAAATGAATCCGCGTCCGCGTTCAGGGTCAGGTTGCAAAATCCGCATCCGGGATAAGTCGCAAATTCGGTGGTTGCATTGAGCTGCGTCAGGGTGCGGCCATCCTCCGAGATGGTGCCATTGAAGAAACCGAACGGCGAAGCAGTGGGAAGGCTGAAATTGGCCAGGCCTACGGTGACGTTGAAGCCGAGAAGATCGCTGACATCAAAAGACGAGCCGGCGGTCGCCGCATCATCACGGATCTCGATGAACCCGGTGAGCAAGTCACCGATCGTGAAGGGTGCGGCAGGCACTGGATCGAATGCGCCGCCACCGGTTACCGTTCCCGTCAGATCAATAAACGCGGCATTGGCCGTTCCCACCATCGTCAACAGGCAAATACCCACACCTGCTCCTTGGAAGCTGTTCATCACTTGCTTAAATTTGCTCAAACTTGCCATGAGAAAAATCCTTGTTTCGGTTGTCGTGTAAAGGCAATTGTTTTCTGTGAATCCGTCAAGCGGGCACCACATACTGCCTTCGGACGCCCGATACAACTTTTCCCAAAAGTTATTGAAGCAAAAAATAAGCCATCATATTTAATTGATCAAAAGCAAGTGGTTAGTATTTTTAGTCTTTGGCGGCTAGCTTCACATGTAAAAATACCTGACGATTTTTTGAACAAGTGTCGGGTCCTGGGTGAGTGCTCGTTTTGCGGACAAATAGACTGCGGGTGGCCTGGCCGTAGACGACAACCTGCTGCTAAGTTAAACCCTGCCACAAGGCGATTGTCTGAAAAGACACACCCGCTCCCCAACACATTGAAGCCCTTTGGCTTTCAGTTTGTTGCGATTTTGCAAGCGCTTTACCATTGATTTTAACCCTCGAATCAGCCCGATCCATAGCCGGGCTTTTCTTTTAAAAACACTACATCCTGTTATACTCATACTCATTCCGGCCTATATATAGGGCTACACACTAATCTGTTGTAGAAATAAATACGTAAACACACGCAAATTTCCAGTCCGGCGTTCACTAGAAGCGTCTGGCGAAAGCACTGATAAAGTAATGACATGGCGCGCTGTACGCGGCGACGCTTTTTTTCCCGACACACACAGTTCGAGGGCGGCAATGAACGCTAAAGCACAGGCATTAGTCACAACCATTCCGATGCAAGACGCATCACTCGACATCTGGAACAGCAAGTACCAGCTGAAAACCAAAACCGGCGACGCCGTCGACAAAGACATTCTGGCCACCTATGAGCGCGTAGCCCGTGCCCTGTCAGAAGTCGAAAACAAAGACCTGCGCGCCAAACATTACAAAGACTTCGCCTGGGCCCTGAAACACGGCGCCATTCCTGCCGGCCGCATTATTTCCAACGCCGGCGCACAGTCGCACAAGCCTGCCACCTCTACGATTAACTGCACCGTTAGTGGCAACATTAACGACTCTATGAACGACATTCTGGGGAAAAACCACGAAGCAGGCCTGACGCTCAAAGCCGGCTGTGGAATTGGTTATGAATTCTCTACCCTGCGCCCCCGCGGCGCCTACGTCGCCGGCGCCGGTGCCACCACATCCGGCCCGCTGTCGTTCATGGATATCTTCGACCGTATGTGCTTCACCGTGTCTTCAGCCGGTGGCCGCCGCGGCGCTCAAATGGCTACGTTTGACATTCACCACCCAGACATCATCGACTTCATTCAGGCCAAGCGTGAAGATGGCCGCCTGCGCCAGTTCAACCTGTCGCTGCTGATCACCGAAGACTTCATCAACGCCGTACGTGACGACGCCGACTGGAACCTGTCCTTCCCGGTGACCGATAAAGAAGTGGAAGAAGAAGGCCTGGACCTGACCGACCCGGCCAAGTTTGTATACCGTGACTTCCCGGTCGTAAAAGACTACGTGATGAACGCCGAAGGCAAAGTAGCCTGCCGCATTTACCGCACTCTAAAAGCCCAGTTCATCTGGGACACCATCATGACCTCCACCTACGACTACGCCGAGCCGGGTTTCATCCTGATCGACAAAGTAAACCAGATGAACAACAACTGGTTCTGCGAGGACATCCGTGCCACTAACCCTTGTGGCGAACAGCCCCTGCCCCCTTACGGCAGCTGCCTGCTAGGCTCGGTGAACCTGACCATGTTCGTGGACTACCCGTTCACCGACAAAGCCAGCTTCAACTATGAAAAGTACAAAAAAGTCGTCGGCATCTTCACCCGCATGCTAGACAACGTGGTGGAAATCAACGGCCTGCCACTGGCACAGCAACGCCACGAAATTACCTACAAGCGCCGCCACGGCATGGGCATTTTGGGCCTGGGCTCTACCCTCGCCATGCTGCGTATGCCTTACGGTTCTGAAGAATCTGTGGTGTTCACCGAAGACGTCGTACGTGAAATGGCCGTAGAAGGCTGGCGCCAGTCCCTGGCCCTGGGCGAGGAAAAAGGCGCGGCGCCGATCATGGACGACGAGTTCGAAATTACCCCGAAAATGCTCGGCAAATGCCCGCAGCTGAAAGCCGACGGTTACAACCTGGGCGACAAGCTCAAGGGCCGTGTGCTTCACGCCAAGTACAGCCGCTACATGCAGCGCATCGCTGAAGTAGAGCCAGAACTGATAGCCCAACTGACCGAGAAAGGTGGCCGCTTTACCCACCACACCTCCATCGCGCCCACCGGCACTATCAGCTTGTCATTGGCCAACAACGCCAGTAACGGCATAGAGCCAAGCTTCTCGCACCATTACGCCCGCAACATCATTCGCGAAGGCCGTAAAACCAAAGAGAAAGTCGACGTGTTCTCCTTCGAGCTGCTGGCTTACCGCCACCTGAGCAACCCGGGCGCCATGCCGTTCTCGGACGACGCTGACAAAAAACTGCCGGATTACTTCACCACATCAGATGACGTAACCCCGGCCCAGCACGTAGACATCCAGGCCGCGGCCCAGTTGTGGGTAGATTCGTCTATCTCCAAAACCGCCAACGTGCCCACAGACTTCCCTTACAAAGACTTCAAAGACATTTACATGTACGCCTTCGACAAAGGCCTGAAAGGCTGCACCACCTTCCGCTTCAACGCAGAAGCTTTCCAAGGCGTACTGGTCAAAGAGTCCGATTTGGAAAACACCGTCTACGAATTCACCCTGGACGATGGCACCAAAGTAAAACTGAAGGGTAACGAACAGGTCGATTACGACGGCGAAATTCACAGCGCCGCCAACCTGTTTGATGCTTTGAAAGAAGGCACTTACGGAAAATATTGATCCGAAAACCGACACAGGAATACAGACATGCCAGTAAAAATTAGCAATAAAATCGTCGGTTATCGGGTAACCAAAGCCGACGAAAACAACCAGCCTGCGCCGGCTGTAGAAAGCACACTCGTTAAGATGAACGAATACATCGAGCGGCCAGAGTTTTTGTTGGGCACCACCTACAAAATCAAACCGCCGGTGGCGGAGCACGCAATGTACATTACTATTAATGACATTCTGCTGAATGAAGACACCGACCACGAAAGCCGCCAGCCCTACGAAGTGTTCATCAACTCCAAGTCGATGGAACACTTCCAGTGGGTTATCGCCCTCACCCGCGTCATCTCTGCGGTATTCCGCAAAGGCGGCGACCTGACCTTCCTGGTGGAAGAACTGCGCTCGGTATACGACCCCAACGGCGGCTACTTCAAAAAAGGCGGCGTGTTCATGCCCTCACTGGTGGCCGAAATTGGCGCCGTGATTGAAAAGCACCTGAAAGCCGTTGGCCTGATGGAAAGCGAAGAAATGAGCGAAACCACCAAACGCATCCTGGCTGAAAAGCGGGCTGATTTTGAAGCCAATCAGAGCAAAGCCACCAACGACGATACGTCCGGTGACTTTCCACCCAACGCCACAACGTGTGGCAAGTGCAGCACCAAAGCGGTAATTGTGATGGATGGCTGTGCGACTTGCTTGAATTGTGGTGATAGTAAGTGTGGTTGAGGTGATAGCGCAATGAAGTGAGAAAAAGGCCCGGGGGTTTGCTTCGGGTCTTTTTTTTGGATGGTGGCCGAGTATTTTTGGTAATCGCGTGGCTGCTTCGTTATTACGTTGTGATATTACCAAATTTGACGACGGTAGGCTGGTAATTGTCTGTTTTTGGGCTAGTTTTATGAGTAAGTTGCCTGGAAACTGCGTAATCGTGATGGGTGAAAACGAAGATGTCAGATGATTCAATAATGAAGGGCGCTGCCCAATACGCTGTTATCTTTAAGTAGTTACTGCACATCAAGGAGGAGGCCTATGCATATCGGAATGATCGGCGGTATTGGACCCGCCGCAACAGAGTTTTACTACCGAAACCTTGTCAAGGCGCACCAATTATCTGGTAACGGTTCGAAACTTGAGCTGACGATTTGTCACGCGCAAGCCTCCGATCTCATACAGAATATCCAAACCGGTGCCGTAGACGAGCAAGTGAAAATCTTTGAGGTATTCGCTAACCGTCTGAAGGCGGCTGGAGCTGATGTTATGGCGGTAACGTCTATAGCGGGGCATTTTTGTATATCTGAACTGGAGAAAATTTCACCCATTCCCATAATCAACGCATTATCTGGGCTTGAGAGCGTGTTGGGCGAAAGCGATTATCGAAAGGTGGGCGTTTTAGGAAACAAAGTGGTCATGAAAACGCGGCTGTTTGATAGTTTTCAGAACATCGAGATTGTTGTGCCACCTGAGAAGAGCTTAGATGATGTCCACAAAGCGTACATGAGTATTGCTGTCTCGGGAGCGGTCACGGAGGAACAGAGGCGCACCATTTTTCAAGCCGGCAAAAAAATGTGTGAGGAACAGGGTGCTCAAACGATCGTGTTGGCTGGCACCGACCTATTTGTTGCATTCGATGGGCAGGATTGTGGGTTCAACTACACCGACAGCGCACTGATTCATATAGACGCGATTCACCGTGCGTCGCTGCGAGAATAAGATAACAAATCGCTGTAGTACGCGGCCGATGGCCGCCGGACGCCCTTTACATTGCGGCTTCGCCTCCATTACAAGGGTGCCGCTAAGCTCAGCGTTACAAAGCAAGGGAGAGTGCGTACCAATGATCGCCAGGGAATGGAAATGCCGAGTGCCTGAAGCCCATAATGAAGGGTTCACGGCCTATTTATACGAAACCGGCGTCAAGGATTCGTCCGCAACACCAGGCTTTCTCGGTGCTCAGATTTTCCGCCGCTCCCTGACTGGCAAAATTGAACTTACCCTCATCACGTACTGGGACAAACTGGAATCAATCCACACATTTGCTGGCCACGATATTTCACAGGCGCGTTTGTACCCGGAAGATGAGGTTTACGAGCTTGAACCTGACCTTTCAGTGCAGCACTATGAAGTCATCGAGCATCGGTTTTCACCAGAGCTGCGGGGATAAACGGGTGCTCTTGCTTTGTAACCAGTCAATCAAGTTCGTTCCGGCCTGCGGCCTCCACCAGACGGCCCCTGTCGGGCCGCCGCTTATTTCAGCGTTGAGGCTGTAGAAAAAGGTCGAAGACAATCCTCGATCTGAAATTGATCAATAAACGATCTAAAAATAGCGCCTATTCTTAAAATCTGGAGGACCCATCATCGAAAACACACCCAGATTTTACGTAGGAGCGTCATCAAAAAATACTCGAGGGTTTTTCTACAGCCTCGTTAGGCCAAAGTAGGATCGATAATTATGCATCAATTCAAACGCTGGATAATAGAGCTTAAGCACTGGCTAAAAGAAGCCAAGCTGATTTTTATAGGCGTTTTTGTGATCCTATTGGCAGTGTTTTTTGGGTTCGTGGTGTGGCCAACCGAAACCTCAATCAGGATAATAGGCTATGTACTCCAATTAATAGGTATGATCGTAGCCGTCAAAGGCTTATTTATGGTTCGCTCTCATTTTGGGCATCCCTCACTGGGGATTATGTGTCTAAGATGGTTGAAACGATTTCCGAAATGGAAAGTCGGGGCTCATATAAGCGTGCCTACTGCCTATTCAGTAATGACAGCGCTAGATCCGCATGTGGAGGCTTGGGCCCCTGACAATCCAGAAAGTACACTGGAGCATAGATTGAACGCAGTCATAAAAAATCTTGGTCAACTTAGGGCTGATCAAGGAAGTCAGAAGAAATTGATTAATAGTCTTGCAACTGAGCACCAAGAACATGAGAAAAAAACTGCTAAAGAAAGAGTTGAGATACAAGAAAAAATTCAGAAAAATCTTGAATCTCTGCACACAGGTTACTTGGTAACATCACTTTTGGGTCTTGTTTGGTTGTTAGTGGGGATCACAATGAGCACCTTGGCTCCCGAATTATCAATGTAGAGCCACAAAGCCTAACAAGTGCAGGCACGGCGACGCCTTTTCCATTGCGCCTTCGGCTCCATTCCAAGGGCGCGCATGCTGCAAGCGTTATGGGCACGGGCCATCGGGAGGATCGCCGCTTTCATCTCTGGAGTTAACTAAGCGGACTTGATAGACTTTTTCTCGGTATCAGGAAGATGCCGAGGAGTGATTTTCAAAAAGGAGAAGGGAATGAGATCAGATGACAGGGAATATGTAGCTGCTGTAATCAATTTTTTCTGGCAAGGTTTGGCACAGCCTCACTCAGTGAATGAAAACTCAGCAAAAGTCATGTATGAAGCCCTCACAGAGGCGCAGTCATGTACTGCTTCAATAGATTTAGTGCCAAGACCGACTTACACGCCAAGCATTAATTACATAATCAAAGAGATAGCAAAAATTGGCCAGCGAATAATGTCTGGAGATACCTCAATTTATAATATGTGTCGGGATCAAGTCGCTGCAAACTATAAAACTCATATTCGCGCAGCATTGTGGGGGCTTTAATATGAATAAATTTTTTATTTTGGCGCTTATGTCAATTCTTCCGCTCTCTTTATCCGCGAGCGGCAGTGATTTGCGTATAGTTTATGGAAAACTTGAATTTTATATTCCTAATAATCCTAATTTAGTGGGCTACCTTGGGACAGATAGCGAAATTCTAATCGCCAAATATAGTGACGAACCTGGCAAAGATATTGTTGGCTTTAGTTTAGACAAAGAGGTAAATACAGGTGGCTGTAGTCCGGGAGTTTTTTTTAAATCTGTTCTAAGTAAAAATAAATCTGAATGTGATGTAAAGGCCATTGATTCTTTTCGGTATGTTTTTATGAAAGACAGAGAGTCGGGAATTTGGTCAAGCACCAATAAGGAGTTTTTCTATTTTATCGGGTCAGATAAGTCTACGGTATTTTTGATAAAAAAAGGCACTAATAATAAAACATATAAAATAGAGTCAAATTTTTTGAACAAAGAGGGAATCAAGGACATATTCTCAAGTTATCTATAATTTTCCTGAACCTGATTGCTACTAATACTCTAAAGCCCATAACCAGTGCAGGCACGGCGACGCCCATTACATTGCGCCTTTGGCTTCATTCCATGGGCGCGCATGCTGCAAGCGTTGAGGCTGTAGAAAAACCCCAAGTCGGATCGATTTTGGTAGTATTGAGAAAACAGACAGGGAGCCGTCGGAATGCCTCGTTTCAAGCACTATAACTACGACCAGGATACGATGGTGGTCATCAACTACCGAGAGCAGCTCCAGCCCGGCACCTTTGAACACGCGGTTCACTACCTGATTGAGCACAAGCTAGACCTGACGGTTTTTCACCCGAAATATCGTAACGACGACACCGGCCGCCTGGCCTACGATCCCGCCATCTTGCTGAAGATCATTCTGTTCGCGTACTCCAAAGGCATCACCTCCAGCCGCGAGATCCAGTGGTGCTGCGAGACCAACATCATTTTTAAAGCTTTATCCTGCGATACCGTGCCGCACTTCACCACCCTGGCCAAGTTTGTCAGCCAGCACGCCGATGAGATTGAAGAACTGTTCGAACAAATACTGCTGGTGTACCATGAACAGCGCCTTCTGGGCAACGAGCTGTTTGCTATCGACGGCTGCAAAATGTCGTCGGACGCCGCGAAGGAATGGTCTGGCACCTTTAAGGAACTTAGCGAAAAACGCGACAAGTTGAAACGGTTGATTCGCCACCACCTGCATGAGCATCACGAGCGGGACGAGGCTGAAACGGAAGCGGCAAGATGACCACCAGCAAAGGCACGATCCAGGGCTATAACGGCGTGGCTACGGTGGACAAAAAACACCAGATTATCATCGATGCCCAAGCTTTCGGTGAAGGCCAGGAACTCCACACGTTAAAACCTGTGTTGGAGGCAGTTCAGCAGCGCTATAAAAAGCTCGGCATTGCCGACAACATCTGTCAAACCGGCGCGATCGTGACCGCCGACACCGGCTTCGCCAACGAAGCCAATATGAAGTACTTGCATGAGCAACAGATCAACGGCTACATCCCGGACAACCGCTTCCGCAGCCGTGATCCCAAGTTCGCCGAGCAGAAAGAAAAGTACGGTAAGCGCTCACAAACTCCATCGAAGAGCGGCTGGAAACACGTGATTCCCGCCAGTGAATTTCAGTTCGACCCGGTTACGATGACGTGCATCTGTCCCGCCGGAGAATCCCTGCGCCACGAAGGCACCCGAACCGACCAAAACGGCGTACCCAGAGTCCACTTCCAAGGCCGGTTATTGCAGTGTCGCCACTGTCCAAAAAAACATCAATGCATGCAAAACCCCAGCTCAGCAGATCATCGTAAAGGCAAAGGAAGACAGGTCTCTTACACCCTGGAGCTCAGGCGAGGCCCAACGTATACCGACTGGATGAAACACCGAGTCGATAGCCAGCAAGGCAAAGCGATTTACGGTCATCGCATGTCGGTGGTTGAGCCCGTGTTCGGTAACATCGGCAGCAACAAACGTCTGAATCGCTTCAGCCTGCGGAGTAAAAAGAAGGTGCAAGGCCAGTGGCAATTGTATTGCCTGGTGCACAATATTAAGAAGCTGGCGAACTATGGGCCGTTAGCGGCATGATACCGGGCTAGGATATGGCCAGATATAGGCCACAGACGGTTATGTGAAGGGTATTTAGCGCCAGATATTAATAATGCTGCGGTGTTGCCATCAAATGATCAAACGTGAGCCAGTTGATCGCAGCGGGTGAAAAAATAACAAAGCGGCTGCGGATTGTGCTCTGAGAAGGGTTTTTCTACAGCCTCGTTATGTGTTTTGACACCTGATACGTTACAGGGTACATTCAAGGAATGATTCGAAGCTTCAAACACAAGGGCTTGGCCAAATTCTTCAAGTCCGGCAGCATCGCAGGGATTCAGGCCGCTCACGCCAAGAGGCTTCGGCTTATTCTCGGTAGATTAAATGCAGCCTCAGATGCCAAAGATATGGACCTGCCAGGCCTTCGGTTGCACGAACTCTCCGGTAATCGCGCCGGAATCTGGTCAGTGATGGTCAGTGGCAACTGGCGAGTGACGTTCCGATTTGAGGACGGAGATGCCGAGATCGTAAATTATGAAGATTACCATTGAGGTACCGCCAATGTTGATGCATAACCCCCCCCACCCTGGTGAAGTACTGCGAGAGCTTTGTCTGGAGCCCCTGAACCTATCGGTCACGGCGGCCGCAGAGGCATTGGGTGTTAGTCGTAAGACTTTGAGCGCCGTGCTGAACGGCAAGGCTGGTATTAGTCCCGAAATGGCTATCCGGCTTTCTATAGCATTCGACACTTCGGCAGAGAGCTGGCTAAACCAGCAGTCCCAATATGAGCTCTGGCATGCTGAACAACATCGCAAAGAGCTCAAGGTGAAGAAGCTTGTTGCGGCCTAAAGCAGCACATAACCAATCCATGCACCGGAGGCCAAACCCTCCGCTTCGCTGCGGTTTTGTCACCGGTGATGGCAGGCGTTATGAGTTCTATGACGCACCTCACCCCATCAAGCGTAATTGGGGTGGGGTACCTTGATTCCTGTCAACGCAACGCCTTTTCTACCCAGTCAAGGCGATCCTGTCCAAAGAACATTTCGCCTGCTACGAAACAAGTGGGCGCGCCAAAAACGTCCCGGGAAACGGCTTCCTCAGTAGTTTGTTTGAGCTGCTCCTTCACCTCCGGCCTATTACTGAGTGCCAGCACTTCGGATGGATTAAACCCCGCATTAGTGAGGACCTCCGACACAACTTCCAGATCGTTCAGGTTCTTCTTGTTCACCCAGATAGCTGTGAAGACGGCGGTCAGGTACTCCTGAAAGCGAGGGCTATCAAGGTAGCCCGTGGCTCCCCGCATCAGTTGCAGGGTATTTATCGGAAAGTATGGATTGCTTTCGAACGGGACGTCGTATTGTTTGGCAAAACGCGAAAGGTCGACTCTTGTGTAGCGTCCTTTTGCCGGTATGGTGCTCGGAGACTGGTTGTCTGTCGCCTTGAACACACCACCCAGAAGCATGGGCTTCCAATTTATACTGGCGTTGTTCCGGTCAGCCAGTGCGGGCAATTGCGTCCAGGCAAGATAGCTGGCGGGGCTGCCTACGTCGAAGTATACGTCTATCGTTTCGCTCATAATTTCATCCTTATTAGAAAGTTTCCATCCAGGGCCGTAAGTCCAGCTCGTGGGTCCACGAGTCCCGGGGCTGGCAGTGTATTTGCCAGTACTGCTCGGCGATGTGTTCAGGCTTCAGGATGCCGTCCTGGTCCTTTTGAGCATACCTGTCTGGGAAATTTTCGCGGATGAAATCGGTATCAATCGCGCCGTCAATAATGGGGTGAGCAACGTGTATGCCTTTGGGGCCTAGCTCTCGGGCCATACTCTGAGCCAGGGCGCGCAGGGCAAACTTGGCCCCTGCAAATGCGCTGAAGCCGCTGCTTCCGCGAAGTGACGCGGTGGCACCAGTGAATATAATGGTGCCTTTGTTTCGCGGTAGCATGGCCCTGGCGGCTTCACGGCCGGTCAAGAACCCGGCTAGTGCGGCCATTTCCCAAACCTTCCTATATACACGCTCGGTGGTTTCGGTGATTGAAAAACGGACGTTGGCGCCGATGTTGAAGATCACGACATCGATTTCTCCAATCTGCTCCTCTACGTGCCTGAACAGCTCGACCATGGCCTTTTCGTCACGAGCATCGCACCCAAACCCGTGAACCTGCCCGCCTTCCGCCCTAATGGTTTCTACCAGTGAAGTCAAAGCTTCCTGGCGTCGGCGAGTGACCACGGTGGTGTAACCTTCGCGGGCAAACCGCCGGGCAATGGCCCCGCCAGTTGCATCACCAGCGCCGATAACGACTGCTACAGGTGGCGCTTTTTGCGATTCTTTCATGTGCCCTCTCCTAAGTTCTTTTTTGGAACCCACGTAGACTGGGTTCCTTTTTAGAACCTGTCAAGCTATTCTTTACAGGAGTTTCTAAGAGAGTGTGATTTATGCGGTGGGAGGATCTGGACAAACAGCCTTGTTCGTTGGCTCGAACGCTGTCGGTTGTCGGGGACAGGTGGACAATGATGGTTCTGCGGGAATGCTTTCTGGGTTTGCGGCGTTTCGATGGCATCGAGAAGCGCCTCGGGATTACCCGTCACGTTCTAGCCGACCGTCTCAAGAAGCTGGTTGAAAACGGGGTTTTGTACAAAGCCCCGTATCAGCAGAAACCTGTGCGGGAAGAATACCGGTTAACAGAGAAAGGACTGGAGCTGCACCCGGTTATGTTGGCTTTGGTTCATTGGGGTGATAAGCATATGGTAGGTGAACGCGGTGGCCCGATTGTTCACATACATAGAAAGTGCGGCCAGGCCATGCAGCCGGTTACTGTATGCTCCTGTTGCGGTGAGCCGGTGACCGCGAGGGATATTCGCGTGGAAGCAAGTCCCCACTGGCAGGATCTATCTAAGGAATTGCTGCCTTAGTAGGTGCGTGTCCAACCTCGCCGGGCAAGTTTGAAAGTACGCGACGGTACAGTATCAACATAACCATCGGCTGCACAGCGACCGGTTTTACGCCGCCCTGCGCCTCCAAACCGGCGCGTGAGCCAGGCGTTATGCTCTGGCGGGAGCCATCATTTTTTGGTAGTTTCTAAGCGGTCCACGAGGACATCATTCATAAAACAAGCCAAAGGGAGATTTGGGCATGGATTACTACGATAGGGAATACATATCTGCAGTTATCAACTATTTTTGGGGGAACGGCACAGCATCGCCTCAGTCAGTAAATGAGAGATCTGCTGAGGTAGTTTACACAGCAATCTCTGAAGCTCAGTCGTGTTCTGCATCAATGGATCTCGTTCCAAGGCCCAGTGGCGGCAAGCCGGGAATCTCATACATAGTTAAACAGATTGCAAGTATTGGTAAGAATATAATTTCCGGAAATACATCGGTTTACCATGTTTGCAAAGTCAAAATTAGCGCAAGCTATAAATCTGAAGTAACTATGGCGTTAAAAGGAATTTAATATGTTTAAAACCGGATTTTTTATTCTTCTGTCATTTTTTTCTATTAGCGCATTTGCAAAGACAGGTGTTGAACTGGTTTATTCTGATCTCAGGTTTGAAATCCCCGGGAACTTCTCTGTGGTAGGCGATGCAGGAGATAACCAAAATATTTTAATATTTAGATACGGGGATGAGCTGGGTAAGAGGTTCTTGGCTTTTTCAGATATGACAAATGACAAAACCATTAATTATGGATGCCCATCCAGTACTTTCTTTAAAACTGTTTTCTTCGATACCGATAAACCTGAATGTGACCAAGATAATATCAAGCTAATGCAAGAGTCCTTTGTCGAAGGTCGGGATGTTGAGAGATGGTCTTCAGGCGAATACTCTATCGTGTACTCTGGCGATAAAGAAAAGTCGTACATTTTCATAATTGGGGATAACGGCAAACTTGTGAAGGTAGACTCTGATTTTCTGGAAAGTGAATCCATTAAGAAGGTAGTTAAAGGTATATAGCAAGGATCACACTAGTATCTATTCTTTATAGCATAATCGGGTAGCCGAGGGCGGAACCTGTCAACCTGTTTCGGACAGCTACTCCAGAATTAATGTAGTTTCTCGTGCTGTGTGTTTTGCTCTTGCGAGTGTGGGAAAGTTCACGGCAGATGGCACTCCCAGTTTAGCCTCTTCCGATGAAATCGGATTGATGGCCACGGATGTCGGCGGCATGTGGGCAACTGGCCGGCCGCACACAAAACGTTCAGGGTTTGCCTGATACCAGCGGTCCAGCGCTTGCTGCCGTGTAACAGCCAGTTCCTGATATCGACCGGTAAACACCTGTTCCGGCGTGAACCCGGCCAGACCGCCGTGATGGTGCTCGAAGTTGTACCAGTCGACACCTTGCCCAAGCGGGGAACTCATCAACGGTCATCCCGTCGATGCCAGCCGCCCCTTTATTGGCTCGAACGCGTTTTCATGCCGCCTGAAGGTTTTCAGGTTGCAACGCTTGTCCGAGTAGATCTTCGCTAAAGGCTGGCTTCATATCCATACGCTGAATCACGTCATCACCGGACGGTGTTCGTGTGTTCAAGTCTGTCATGGCTCCTCCTTTCGGCTTTATTCAACTAAGTGTTCAGGCCTTCACCGTGTCCCAACCATTACGATGGGCGTTTGGCTACTATGCCGGCTGCTGACTTCTGCTCAATCACCGGCGGGATTGCCCCCATCGGCGCTATCGGTGTCCACCTCGTTCGCTCGCAACCGCCGATGGCAACGGCTGCGCCTAGGCTTGATCGACCAGTGGCCTGACTGGTAATTGACCGATCGCTCGTTGAGCAGATCCCGATGCGTCGGACCGCCCCAGATAAGAACATGAACTTTCACTGCACAACTGCATCATTTACGGTGGCCGTCAGATCACGTGGCTTCGCGGGAGGCCGCCCCGTCGGCTTGTGCGAACTCGCCTCCGGCCTACGCCTCATATGATGTTCTTGTTCATCGTAAGCGCCCATAAATCAGCACCTACACCCCAGCCCCGCAATTGCACACACTGAACTCCTCACCCGTTCCATGAGGAATCAGCATGACCCCGACCGAAAAAGTGCACTTCTGGCAGCAGCAGATTAACGACTGGGAAGCCACGGGCTTGTCCGGCAACGCTTTCTGTAAACAGCAGTCTTTGATTTACCATCAATTCGTTTATTGGCGCCAGAAGCTAACGTCTGGTGAAGATTATCGAACTCAGGCGCCGGTAACCACCGGATTCACGCGGGTTGTTTCTTCTGCTTCTCGCATGGGTGTTGATGCCGGCGACGCCAATGGCCTGACCGTATCCTTGCCCGGCGGTGTTGCGATCACCGGTTTACACGCCGGCAATATTGAGTTGCTGGGCGCAGTGCTGAGGCAACTGTGATGCGCCATCGTTACTTACGTCCATCCTTATCGTTGCCCCAGATTTATTTGTATCGGGCGCCGGTGGATTTTCGCAAACAGGCCAATGGTCTGGCGGTACTGGTTGAGCAGGAGTTGGGCCACAATCCGTTCACCGGGGCGCTTTACGCCTTCACCAACCGACAGCGGAATAAGATCAAATGCCTGATGTGGGAAGACAACGGATTTGTCCTCTATTACAAGGCGCTGGCTGAGGAGAAATTCAAGTGGCCAAAGGCCTCGGATGAGCTGATGGCACTGACCGGCGAGCAGATTAACTGGCTGCTGGACGGCTACGATATTGCCCTGCTAAAAGGCCATAAAACTCTGCATTATGAGGCGGTTATTTAGGCTTTTTACGTGCTTCAAGGCACTGGTTTTGCTATAATTTGTTCATGAAATTAAAGCCTGAAACCCCTTCAGAAGCACCCGATATCAGCGGCCTAATGGCCGCTGAATTGCTGTCGGTGATTGAGGGGCTTCAGCAAGAACTGGCCGCCAAGAGCGCTGAAGTTGAGCAGCGCGATGAAGCGCTTGCACAGAGCACCCAGGCGGTCAAACAACGCGACCAATACATCCAGATCCTCGAAGAGCTGCTGCGTTGGAAGCGCATTCAGCAGTTCGGCGCCAGCAGCGAAAAGTCCAAACACCAGATTCATTTGTTTGACGAAGCAGAACTGGAAGCCGAGATTGATGATCTGCGCAATCAGCTGCCAGACGATGTCAAAGAAGAAGAGGCACCACCTGCGACCCGTAAACGTCGCCAACGTGGCTTCTCGGATAAGCTGGTGCGTGAGCGCATCGAACTGACTCTGAGCGACGAAGACAAAGCCGGTGCCAGTAAGACCTTCTTCACTAAAGTGAAAGAAGAACTGCAGTTCATTCCAGCCCAATTCAAGGTTCTCGAATACTGGCAGGAAAAAGCCGTATTCGAAAACAACGGTGAGGAACGTTTGGTGGCAGCCGCTCGCCCAATACACCCATTGGGCAAGTGCACGGCCACACCCTCCTTACTGGCGTACATCATCACCTCAAAATACGCCGATGGCTTGCCGCTGTATCGTTTGGAATACATGTTCAAGCGCTTGGGGCATGAGATCAGCCGTACCAATATGGCCCATTGGGTGATCCGCCTGGATGACGTGTTCAAACCGCTGATCAACCTGATGCGAGAAGTGCAGAACAGCAGTGATTACCTGCAAGCCGATGAATCCCGAATGTACGTTCTGAAAGAAGACGGCAAAACGGCGCAATCTGATAAGTGGATGTGGGTCACCCGCGGTGGCCCGCCAGGGCGACCGTCGGTTCTATTTGAATACGACCCTTCACGAGCAGGCAAAGTACCGGTGCGTCTGCTCGATGATTTTAACGGTATCCTGCAAGCCGATGGTTACTCTGGCTATGGCAAAGTCTGCCGGGATAACAACATCACTCGAATTGGTTGCTGGGACCACGCGAGACGTAAGTTCGTGGAAGCTATCAAAGGGTCCAAGCCTCAAGGTAAAGGCAAAGCCATAAAGGTCTCCAAGGCCGATGTAGCTCTAAGCCATATCAACAAACTCTACGCCATCGAGCGTCAGATCAAAGAGCTGAGTGAAGGCGAGCGTCATCGCATCCGTCAGGAGCTGAGCGTGCCCAGACTGGCGTCATTCAAGGCCTGGCTTGAGGCCAATGCCGGCAAGGTCGCCAAGGGCACGATGACTCGCAAGGCCATGGATTATACGCTGAACCAGTGGCCTACTCTGATCGGTTACTGCGAGCGAGGCGATCTGCAGATCAGCAACGTGCTGGCCGAAAATGCCATCCGCCCGTTTGCTCTGGGACGCCGCGCCTGGCTGTTCGCAGACACTTCGCGGGGCGCACGCGCCAGCGCAACGTGCTATTCCCTTGTCGAGACCGCTAAGGCAAATAGCTTGGAACCCTCGGTCTATATCCAACATATACTGGAGCGCATTGCCGAGGCAGACACGCTGGAAAAGCTAGAGGCACTACTGCCGTGGAATGTGGATCTGGAGCGGGTCTCAAAAAAAGTGTCGCAGATCGACTGAGGACAAGTGGGTCGATTTAAGGGCGCTTACTGTTCATCAGCTCGCAGCTGTGCTAGCGGCTTACTTTCGGCCGGCGTTCCGGAGACCGCGCCTCACGGGTTGGCCCCTGCCATTCGCTAGTGGTTAGCGTTCAATCGGTAAAACCGGCTGAACGGTGATCTTTCCACAGGGGACTTTCACCCCATTAGTTCATGCCCATGCTGGGCGTACACAAACGCATTAAATCTGACTCCGTAAAGTTGTCGTCTTTTTTTCAAAAGGCCGCAAAAAAGGCGCCAACTTTACTCCGCAGTTTATGCGGGCGTTATGCCTTGTTGTTGCGTGGTGCGCAACATGCTAGAGCTCCCTCATGATTAGATCATTCCGTCACAAAGGTCTGAAACGGTTCTACTCGTCTGGCATACAGTCTGATCACGCCAAGAAGCTGCGCATGCAGCTCGCTGCTCTGAATACCGCCATTTCGGTAGAAGACATAGACATCCCTGGTTTTCGGCTTCACTCATTGAAGGGAACAGACAAAGGGCGGTGGTCGATTTGGGTTAACGGAAATTGGCGCATGACGTTCGAATTTCAGGACAGCAACGCCTACATTCTTGATTATGAGGATTACCACTAATGACTATGCATAACCCGCCACATCCTGGTGAGTTCATTCGGGAGGTGTATCTGGAGCCTTTCGGCATCAGTTCCCGTCAGCTTGCTTCCAGTTTGGGCGTTTCCCCTTCTACGTTGTCTCGCTTGCTCAAAGGGGATAGTGGTATCAGCCCGGAGATGTCTTTGCGGCTATCTAAGGTTCTCGGGCGTACTCCTGAGAGCTGGTTGGCTATGCAAGATATGTATGATCTATGGGTAGCCCGTAGCACGGTCAATCTGGATGGTATTCATCCCTTGGACTTCGAAGCAGCTTAACCAGTGCAGGCCGGGCGACTGTTTAGTCGTTGATCCTTCGTCGCAACACCTAAACCGCGCCTGCTGCTGGCGTTAGGGTTTATCGTAATGTCCTCCAATGGCAAAAACATAAATGGATCTTTCGTCGAACCGGTATATGAACCTATCCTTCTGTGAGATGCGCCTTGACCACAAACCTGACAAGCTATGTTTAAGCGGCTCGGGTTTGCCGATGCCAGCTGATGGATCGTCAGAGCGGAGCATTTCTTTCAGCAGTTTGCAGAGAGCTTTGTGCAGCTTCTTGTCCTTCTCGCGCATCTTTTCATATGCCTCCCAGGTGCTGCCCTCAAATACCAGTAATCTCATTCATCTGCTCATTATTAGGTATGTATCCTTGGCCACGGCTGTGAGTATCGAGGGAGGCCGCAATTTGTTGCATCAGATCTTGATTCTGAAGAACATGCAGTGTTTCTTGTTCTCTTTCCCAGTCCTCAGCACTCATGATCACGAATGCTTCTCCAGCACGACGCGTCACCTTGAGAGGTTCGTGTCTGCTAATAACCTGCTCTACAACGCTTTTCAGGTTGTCTCTGAACTTGTTTACACTGATTATATTCATAGTCTCACCATCACGTACGGAAAATCCGTACAACTATATCGCAATAGCCCTAACAAGGCCAAGCACAGCGACAGCTTTTTCGTTGCGGCTTTGCCTTCACTACAAAGCTGCACGTGTTGGCAGCGTTGGGCGTCTATTGCTTGAAGCGGATGCGGCGATAGACAGATCACCAAACAAAAGCATCCCATTGATACATCGGAGAAACGAGCATGCGAATAGCCAAAGAGGACGTGGACGTTAAGATGGATATCCCAGGTGCCGTGATCCGTCAGCGAACGGATTTCGGCGATGCGACCGGATTAGGCAAAATCAGCTGCGAGTACTTCAGTCTCTCGGCGGGCGTTGATACCACCCCGCTGTTCCAGGGACTGGAAGGCGACTTATGCCAATGCCCCCACTGGGGCTACGTCTTGCGTGGTCAACTCACCACGACCGACGTTGGCGGCGCGCAGGAGACGGTCAACGCGAATGATCTGTTTTACTGGCCACCCGGGCACAACGTAAAGGTCGATGCAGACGCGGAGATCGTTATGTTCAGCCCTCAGCGCGAGCACAGCCATGTCATCAACCACATGATCGAGAAGGTGAAAAGTTAAGTCCGGTGCCGGGAGTTTTGGGGGGCGGTGCTCTCCGATGCCGGATAGTGCCGCCCAACCCGGCAGTCAACCCGACGCTGCGCTATGAAACCGCGCAGCGCCGGTTACTTTTACGTTATGCCTTTTCGTAAAGCCTGATCGCTCCAGCATTAACGCTTGACGTTATTAACGCATCGCGTCATTATCTATGCATGATCATATCGTTCAAGTGTAAGGATACCGAGAAGCTGGCAGGTGGTCGCCGTGTAAGGCGATTCGTCAATTTTGAGCGCGTTGCCTTGAGGAAAATTCGGCAGCTTCAGGCAGCAGGTCAGCTGGATGATCTTAAAGTACCACCCGGTAATAAGCTGGAGCCGTTGTCTGGTGATCGTCGAGGTCAGCATAGCATTCGAATCAACAAGCAGTTTCGGGTGTGCTTTCGCTGGACCAAAGCTGGTGCGGAAGACATTGAAATTATTGATTACCACTAGGAGCTAAATCATGCGCAACATTGATGCTGTAACGCCCGGCGAGTTGCTGAAAGAAGAATTTATTGAGCCCATGGGTATTTCTCAATACCGTCTTGCAAAAGAAATTGGGGTCCCGGCCCAGCGAATCGGCCAGATTATCGCGGGTAAGCGTTCAATAACCGCAGACACCGATCTCCGGCTCTGTCGCTTTCTTGGTTTATCTAACGGCTACTGGCTGCGGGTTCAGACAGCCTATGACACTGAGATTGCAGAAGATGCCCTTGAGGATCAGTTGAAGAATATTCGCCCCTGGAACTCCGGGCCAGAGATGGGGCACAGGGCATAACCAACGTCTGCACAGCGACCGATTTTCCGCCGCTTCGCGGCTCCAAACTGGCGCGTGAGCCGGGCGTTAGGTTTGAGCGTACTCCACAGGTAATCATCATGTTTGGAATCTTTAAGGAGCTGGAATCCTCAAGCCAAACAAGTCCAGAAAGCGATCTCAAGTGCTCTTGACCACTACAGCTGGGTTTCTATGTGTAGATATCGGTGCAATTGCGTCGGCTGAGCGCCATTCAGGTTAAAATCATTAATTTTAAAAAATTGACGATATAAATCTGTACAGGACTTCCCTCTTTAACAGCGATCAAGAGTGACATTAAGTAACCACTGAAATCAGTGACTCTAAGCCCACGGATTTCGATTCAACTGCGAAAAATACCCATGACTTCCTCACGTCATCGCCTGTACTCTTTTCGTCGCTGTCCCTATGCTATGCGCGCCCGTCTCGGCCTCTTGTTTGCTGGTTTGCAGGTGGAACTGCGGGAGATAATATTGAAAAACAAACCGGACCAGATGCTGGCGATTAGTCCGAAAGGCACCGTGCCTGTTTTACAGCGTTGTGATGGTACCGTGGTTGAAGAGAGCCGGGAAATAATGGTGTGGGCGCTTCGGCAGCAAGATCCACAAGGGCTGTTGGATGCAACGGTTTTGCATCAGGCCAATGCTCTGATTGAGCAAAACGACAACGAATTTAAACATTGGTTGGATCGCTACAAATACGCCGACCGATATCTCGAAATGAGCCAATCAGAGTACCGGCAACGGGGTGAGGTCTTTTTACAGGTTTTAGAGGCGTTGCTGACTAAAAACCCTTGCTTACTGGGGGATAACGCGACTATTGCCGATATTGGCATCATGCCTTTTGTCCGCCAATTCGCCCATGTGGATCGCGATGTTTTTTACAGCCTCCCTTATCCGAACCTGCATCTGTGGTTACAACACTGGTTAGAGCACTCATTCTTTCTGCAAGTCATGACCAAGTTTAGGCCATGGCAAGAGGGAGATGACGTTGTGGTTTTTCCTTCTTAACACTAAGCACTTAAACCGTTTTAACCTCCAAGATGACTGGTTGCGTAGTATTGAAGATACGTGCCAATTCTTCGGCGCAGTGCCTCAAAAAATCCTGTTCGACCATGCCAAGACCACCATGATCGAGCGCGTACGGCTTATGACTCTGAGTCGAAATAATAAATGCGGCCCGTTTCAGCCGCAAAAATGCTCATCACTGGCGAAGCACGATTGGCCGCTGCTCTGGCATTCCCATGGATATCATCAGTGGGTTGTCTTCCTGTCGCTGCTTGAAGGCGGCTTTACTGTTCATATCCTGCCAGTTGCTCAGAATCAGGCTCTGGGCGACGGCTCCTCCCAGGGTTGTGCCCGGCCCCAAAATAATCAGTTTGTCCGGCGCGAATTCACGAACAGCAACACGCAAAGCAGCGTTGAAATCGTAGGGTTGGGTCAACTGATGGCTCAGGGTGTAGTCCCAAAGCGCCTTGTGATCTGTACTCCAGGGAGACCAGATGTGGCCGCGGCCGTCAATTAAAGGAATCTCTGGCCTGCCGAACAGCGCTGGCCCCAAGGCTTCCTTTGCCATCGCCCGCACCGGCTCTTGCAGTGGCGTATGGAAGGCCGCGTGATTGAGCAACCGCATGGGAAAATGGTCTTTTTTGGGCAGTCCACGATTCAGGGCTGCCATACCCGGTGTGTCGGCACCAAACACCATCATACCGCCCAGATCGATGGACAGATAAGCCCGGCCTTCGCCACTTTTGCAGATCTCATCGGCTAAAGCCAGGTAGCGGGCGCGGGCATCCCAGTCTGGACGCCAGTCGTCATCCACCCAGGGAATGAGAAGTTGGCCGCCAATCAGGCGCTCCTGCATTAATCCGCCCATAGTGTTGACCAGATGCAGGCCCTTTTGTGCATCCAGCGCACCGGCGATCGCCAGGCTGATATACCAACCCATGGAGTTGCCGGTAACAGCAACGATCTCATAGCGATCTTGGTCGATATCCAAAAAGTCAGCGTAGGCACACGCGTAGATCAGTCCCGATGCATGGTCTCCCCGGCTGTGCAGTTTCAGCGAATAGGCTTTCTCTTCGTCCAGCTCTGTCAGAGTTGGCTGCTGGTGTTGACGCCGATAGTCGTCGAAGCTCTCCAGCAAAGCGCTTTTATCCGCATGGTGACGCTTGAGGTAGCCCCATTCGGGGGCATTGTAGGTGCCGCGTCCGGGACAGACGACAACAACGCGTTGTTTGGATGTGGACATCAGGCACCTTTCTCAATTGCAGTGGAATCGGCCCCGGTCAGGGCACGAACATGCTCAAGGATATCTCCAACGGCTGGGAGCGTGCTGGTGGAGGCTTCACCCAGGGCGATAAAGCTGTCCAGCGCGGTCACGCGATCCATGCGGGAACTGGCGACACCCTGAGCACTCAACTCACTGATCAGCTCTTCACTGATCGAGCCGTGTCGACGGCATTCATCGACAACCAGAATCTGTTTGCAATCCTTCACCGCTTCATAAAGGGCAGCATGGTCAATTTCGGTTAGCCAGCAGAGGTCTATTACCCGCACCGAGATACCCTCCGGTGCCAGTTGCTCGGCCGCCTGCAGGCTGAGCGTCACACCATTGCCGTAAGTGATGATAGCCAGGTGGCTACCTGGACGGCATTGGCGGAAGCGGCCGCGGGGCAAGCGGTAATCCGGTCCGGGGTCTGGCTGACAGGCCAACTGGTCGCCTTCGGTCAGCAGATCGCGATTATGATAACGGGCGATGGGTTCGATGATTACGACCACCCGCTGTTCTTCATCGGCCAGGCGTACTGCTTCTTGCAGGAGGCCTACGGCACTGGTGCCATCACTGGGACAAGCCACCAGTAAACCGGGGATGTCGCGCAATACGGCCAGGCTGTTGTCATTGTGGAAGTGGCCACCAAAGCCTTTCTGGTAACCCAGCCCGGCGATACGAACGACCATCGGATTTGTAAATTGGCCGTTAGAGAAAAAGCTCAGGGTTGCCGCTTCGCCACGCAGTTGATCCTCGGCATTGTGTAGATAGGCTAAAAACTGGATTTCCAGAATCGGGATCAGGCCGTTCTGCCCCATGCCGATGCCCAGCCCCAGTATGCTTTGCTCATCCAAAAGAGTATCAATCACTCTATGGCGGCCATATTGTTGCTGAAGTCGCTGGGTTACCCCGTAGACGCCCCCTTTGTTGCCAATATCCTCGCCCGCCATTACCAATTGTGGGAAGCGTGCCATCAGCCTGTGTAGGCTCTGATTGATTAATCGGGCCATGGGCTGGGGCGTGGGATCGATTGCCGGTAATTCTGCAGCCGGATTGGCAAGGCTGGGCCTGATGGGTGGCACGATAGCACTCATTACGGCTTCCGAGCCGCGCAAGCGTGGGCGTTGGGATGCTTGATCGCCAACGGCACTTAAGCGATTCCAGGCCGTATCGAGCAGCTGGCCCAGATCGGCTCGGCTGAGGTGGGTCTCACGCAGCAGTCGGGCGGCACCGTGGGCCAGCGGGTCTTCATTGGTCATGGCCTGAATCTGGGCCTGGCTCAGGTAAGCTTGTTGTGCATCAGATCCGGCGTGGCCATAAAGGCGCACACAGCGCATGTGAAGGAAAACCGGTTGCCGGTGGGTGCGGGCAAAAATGGCGGCGCGGCTAGCCGCTTGCCAGGTGTCCAGCAGGTCCAGGCCGTTGCAAGCGATATAATGCAGGCCGGGGCGATTCGCCATGGAGGCGGCCACCCAGCCCTGGGGCGTTGGTGTGGAAATACCGAGACCATTATCCTCGCATACAAAGATCAGCGGCATGGGCAGGCCCTGATAGGCAGTCCAGCACGCCGTATTGATCGCGCCTTGGGCGGTAGAGTGATTGAGAGAGGCATCACCAAAACTGCATAAAACGACACTGTCTGTTGGCCACTCTCCTGCTCCGCCCAGGCGTTTCCACAAGCCCAGGCCATAGGCTGCCCCCACTGCTTTGGGCAAATGGGAAGCAATGGTGCTCGTCTGCGGAGGTATGCTTAGCGCTTTCGACCCCAGCACTTTATGCCGACCACCGGCGATCGGGTCATCGGAAGACGCCATAAAGCTTAGCAACATGTCCCAGCTAACGGTCTGCCCGGGTAACGCCTTACTTCGCTGGATGAAGAAGGCGGCATCGCGGTAGTGCAAAAAAGCGGGGTCGGTCAGTCGCAGCGCCTTTGCGATAGCAGCATTGCCTTCGTGACCGGCGCTGCCGATCGTGTAATAAGCATCGCCACGGGCTTGCAGCACTCTGGCCCGCAAATCAATCAGTCGACTTTGTACCTGGCTCTCAAACAGTTCGATGAGGTCGAAACGACTTAACCCTGCCGCGTGAGCGGTGCCGGCGGAAACGTCCGGAAGTTCTCCCTCGGTAATCCGATGCCGCAGGGCCCGGAAGAGTTCGACAGTCATGGCGTAATTCTCCAGTTTAGTTGCTTACTTATCCTATCGCCTCGATAGCCAGAGGTATAATATCCAATGACTCTATGTGACATCGGTTTTTCCTATGGATTTGCGACTGCTG
The DNA here is from genome assembly GCF_023314135.1 of Marinobacter sp. M1C. Taxonomy (NCBI): domain Bacteria; kingdom Pseudomonadati; phylum Pseudomonadota; class Gammaproteobacteria; order Pseudomonadales; family Marinobacteraceae; genus Marinobacter; species Marinobacter sp. M1C. Next base: position 1,905,609 of record NZ_CP092289.1, on the reverse strand, counting down.
CGATACTTTCTCGCTACCTACGAAACAGGTTCGGTCAGCGCCGCGTCACGCCGTTGCTTTGTCGCGCAGCCGTCCATTTCTGCCGCCATAGCCCAACTGGAAGGTGAGCTAGGCATTCCGTTGTTCGAACGCCATTCCAAAGGGGTTCGCCCAACCAGTGCCGGTCAGCGTCTTTACCCACTTGCCGCGCGGTTGATTGCAGACAGCGAGGCGATAGTAAGCAGCTTCAACCGCAGCGGGCGGCCCCTGCCGCTAAGACTGGGGTTGATGCGGTCGCTCGGTGCTGAACGAATGAGTAATTGGTTAAAACGTTTAATGGCCCACAGCGAAAACCTGGAGCTGACGCTGGTTGATCCGGAAGAAGCTAGTGATGCCCGTATCGTAACGGCCGGCATGCGCCAACCTCATGAAATTTTCGTGCCTATCTGGAACGATCGTTATCGTTTGGCATTACCGTCGGGACATCCTTTATCACTCAAAAAGCGGCTGACATTGAGTGACCTTAACGAGCAGCCCTTTATCTTGCGTGCTTATTGCGAGGCAACAGAGGCGTTACGCCAGGCATTGATTCATCAAGGGGTGGTCATCGCACCGAGGGCTCACCTGCGCACTATTGAATACAGTTTGGGATTGGTGGCGGCGGGCATAGGCCTGGCTTTGGTGCCAGACTGGCCAGAAACCCGGCGACGCCTGGACATGGTTTTGCGACCCTTGACGGATTTCCAATCGGACATTCAGATCGGGCTGGCCTACTCGAGCGAACTGAACGGGACGCTGCAAAACGCTTTGAAAGAGGTCTGCGGGCAGGTAGCCGGTGTTCGGCAACGTACTGGCACAAGAATTTATCGCCGCTGAGCCTGACAAGGCGTACGTCGGTGACATTACAGTACACCCAAAAATCCGCCACTTTCCAATTACTGCCCTGTATCGAGATTACGCCTTTGGAAGGCTACGGCAACCGGCCTCTGGCTTCGTGGGTGGCACCTCAAGATGCTCGAGAATCCACTCGATGAAGCCCTTCACCTTGGTCATCTCCGCTTTATGTTCGGGGTAGGCTATGTAGTAGGCATCGCGACTGGCTAACGAGAACGGCCACGGAATGACGAGTTGACCCGCCGATAGCTCCTCCTCGGCTAGAAAGCGCGGCACCAGAGCCACACCGCAACCCGAACGGGCGGCCCGTAACGCCATATCGAAGGTATCAAAGCGTGGCCCATAGTAACTGTGCTCGGTATAAGCACCTTGGGCTTCGAACCAGTCATGCCAAGCACTGGGGCGCGTCGCGCTTTGTAGAAGAACCAATCGGGTTAACGCCAAGGGATCATCAATCCCCAAGGCTGGGATGATCGACGGCGCGCATACCACCACCATTTCCTCGTCTAGAAGTTTTATGCACTCCGCATTCGGCCAGGTGCCGTGACCAAAAAAGAACGCCACGTCGATACGCTCTTTCTCCAGGTCAAAGGGCTCCATACGGTTGGCGATATTGAGATAGACATTTGGATACCGGAAACGGAAACCGTTGATACGCGGGAGCAGCCAGCGTGCGCCGAACGTCGGCAACGTGGTCACGTTTAGCACCTCGCCCTGAGCCCCGTAAGACTGCATGTAGCGTGTGGACATCTCCGCCAGCGCCAAAATCTTGTGCACTTCGGTTAAATACTGCGAGCCCTCTGGTGTGAGCTGAAGACGCTTGCGCACCCGGAGAAACAACGGATGCTGAAGCACCGACTCAAGTTGGGCAACCTGCTTACTAATTGCACTCTGCGTCAGGCTCAGCTCATCGGCAGCTCGCGTAAAACTGAGATACTTAGCCGAAGCCTCGAAACACTGCATTGCAGTCAACGTTGGCAATTGAGTACGGCTCATCGCAAGACCTCACTATGCGAAAAAATCGAATGACCTCCATATTAAACATCGCTTGAAACGTGTCAACTCCCGCATAGATACTGTCTATACGCACAAACCGCAGTGACACAAAATTCGAATAAATCCAGTAGGAGATAGAATGATCGATACTATTATGCAACGCCTCGGCGTCAAGACTGAACACTATCAGCAGGGCAGCATGGAGGTTATTACGCCTATCGATGGCAGCGTCATCGGCAAGGTCGCCATGGAAGGTGCCGATGCGATCGATGCACGCATCGCCAGGGCCGAGCAAGCGTTCGAGAAGTGGCGTCGGGTTCCAGCGCCGCGACGCGGCGAGCTGGTGCGCTTGCTCGGCGAACAGCTTCGTCGCCATAAGGACGATCTCGGCGCCCTAGTCACCTATGAATGCGGAAAAATCCTGCCCGAGGGTATCGGTGAAGTACAGGAAATGATCGATATCTGCGATCTTGCCGTTGGTCAGTCGCGCCAGCTGTTCGGGCTGACTATCGCCTCCGAACGTCCCGGCCACCACATGCGCGAAACCTGGCATCCACTCGGCCCCATCGGATTGATTACCGCGTTTAACTTCCCAGTGGCCCCTTGGGCCTGGAACTCCGCCCTAGCGCTGGTTTGTGGTAACAGCCTGATTTGGAAGCCCTCAGAAAAAACTCCGCTCACTGCGTTGGCTTGTCAGGCCTTACTGGAGCGTGCGATTGCCGAATTCGGCGATGATGCGCCTGAGCACTTAAGCCAAGTAATCATTGGTGGTCGTGATGCCGGTGAACGCTTGGCCGATGACCCTAGAATTCCTTTGATCAGCGCTACTGGCAGCACGCGTATGGGTCGCGATGTAGGTCCACGGGTTGCGGCACGCTTCGGGCGCAGCACTCTCGAACTGGGCGGCAATAACGCCATGATCCTGGCCCCCAGCGCCGACTTGGACATGGCCGTGCGCGCCATTCTGTTCTCGGCGGTGGGCACCGCGGGACAGCGCTGCACCAGCCTACGCCGTCTACTTGTCCATGAGTCTATCAAAGACGAGGTCGTCGAACGCCTCAAAAAGGCCTACGCCGGCGTCTCCATCGGGAACCCCATGGAAGGGAACCTGGTCGGCCCACTAATCGACGGCCAAGCCTTCGATCAGATGCGTAACGCTCTCGACCAAGCACGCCAGGAAGGCGCCAAGATATTCGGCGGTGAGCGCCAGCAGATCGACAAGGCAGCGGGTGGCTACTATGTGACACCCGCCATCGTCGAGGTTGACCAGCAGAACGAACTGGTTAAGCGCGAGACCTTTGCACCGATCCTCTACGTCATGAGCTATGGGGAGTTCGATGAGGCCATGGCGTTACATAACGATGTGCCTCAGGGGCTGTCGTCGTGCATCTTCACCAGCGACGTGCGCGAAGCTGAGATGTTCACCTCCGATGTGGGAAGCGACTGTGGCATCGCCAATGTCAATATCGGCCCCAGCGGCGCGGAGATCGGTGGCGCCTTTGGTGGCGAGAAGGAGACCGGCGGTGGTCGCGAGTCTGGCTCAGATGTCTGGAAAAGCTATATGCGCCGCCAGACCAATACGATCAATTATTCTCGCGAATTGCCCTTAGCTCAAGGAATCAAGTTCGATTGATCCAAACGTTGCCACCCGGCTTGTAGCCGGGTGGCAACGTTTGGACACAAAAAGCCCAATAATGTGCTATGGAGCCAACAGATGACAAAAACAATAATTTCTAGAGAGCAATGGGGTAGCCGGTTCGGCTACCTGATGGCGATAGTCGGCGCCATGGTCGGCGCCGGCAACATATGGCGAATGCCTTATGTCACTGGTGAGAACGGCGGTGGCGCCTTTTTGATCGCCTACTTCGTGCTGCTTTATCTGATTGCCGTTCCCGGCCTGATGGGAGAAACCAGCCTCGGGCGTTATACCCGGCAAGGGCTGCTTGGCACCTTCCGCAAAATCTACGGTAATAACAAGTTCGTCGGCTTGGGGCTGGTGATCCTGATTTTCAACGTCGTCTTGATGTCCTATTACTCATCGATCGTCGGTTGGTCGCTTTATTACGCCTACCACGCGGTGATCGGCTCCTTCACTCAGACGCAGTTCGATACCGCCGCATTGTGGCAAGCATTCAGTAGCAACACGGCGTTGAACGTGGGCATGCACACCGTCGCGATGCTAATCGTCACGGGCATTCTGCTGATGGGTATCAAGGGCGGCATCGAGCGCATGGCCAAATGGATGATGCCCATCCTCACCGTTTCGCTGATCGCCATTGCCATTCGCGGCGTTACCCTGCCAGGAGCCATGGCAGGACTCGAGTTCGCCTTCTCGCCCAACTGGGAGTATCTGGCTCGCGGTGAGACCTGGCTCGCCGCCCTGGGCCAGGCACTGTTCTCGACGGGGCTCGGTTGGGGCATCGCTTTAACCTATGGGAGCTATCTGGGACGTAATGACGATATCCCCCTAGGGGGTGGAATATTTACCGCCATCGGTAATACTAGCTTCGGCTTACTGGCCATCTTCGCTGTCTTCCCAATCGTCTTTGCCTTCGGCATATCGCCAACATCGGGAGCGGAACTGACCTTCGTCGCGCTGGCCAGCGCCTTCGGTAGCATGACTGGTGGCTATGGATGGGCACTGTTGTTTTTCATGGGCTTCTTCTTCGCCAACCTTACGACCGCGATAGCTATTACTGAAGTCGGCGTTACAACTTATAAGGAAGAGCGCAATACTTCGCGCAGCAAAGCGGTGTTGACCATGTGCGGCATCATCTGGCTGCTAGGCATTCCGAGTGCCATGGACTCCTCCATTCTCGGCTATCTCGACTTCGTGGTGGGCAACTGGGGCCTGCCGTTAGCGACTTTCATCATCATGATCACTATCGGATGGAAGTTCGATGCCAGCCGTTTGCGCACCCTCAGCCTCAATCGCGGTGCCGATCTGTACGTGCCTAAATTCTGGGAGAGCATCATTCGCTTCGGGATTCCCGCGATTATGCTCTTTATCATGGTTTACTTCCTCTATAGCAACCTGACCACAACGCCTTGGAAGACCGTCAGTGGCCTTGCAATCCTGACGCTGACGATCCCGCTTTGCATGTGGATCATGAGTCGCCGCGAGGCAAACGCCCACTCTGTTACTAACGTCGTAGGCCAATCATCATGAGTATCGCTGCCATAATCGTCATGATTACATGCATTTTTGTCCTGTGGGGTGTAGCCAGCGTGGCTCTCGTTTATTCGATGCGCCAAGAGGAACGTAAATTACAATTGATAAAAAAGCAGGGCAGCTTTGAGCCTTATTCACCTAAGGCGCTTCGCGACCTTGATCGCTGGATTGAACAAAACAACACGAGCGAACATGTTCAAGAGATGCGTGACGTCCATGATGAGCAGCGGGAAGCACTGCAAAAGTGTAAAAGCTACTTCTATATTTGGGACCAGTCCGATGTTGAAATTATGAAGGAGATATAGCTCGGCGGCAGCCAAACAACGCTGTAAGTCTTGGTTTGGCTGCCCCTGATGTTTATAAACTATACTTAGTAAAGGACTGAGAGATGCGTGAAGAGTGTCTGTGGCTAAAAACGTCCAAAGAAGAGAAGTCAACTTACGCAACCCTCGAGGGTGAGGTCACCAGCGATGTATGTGTCATCGGAGGTGGAATTACCGGGCTTTCCACGGCACTTCATCTGGCAGAGGGCAATACATCCACGGTGGTGATCGACTCAGAAAGTATTCCCACCGGAGGTTCCAGCGCCAACGTTGGCTATGTAAATGCGGGACTCTGGCTACCTCCCCTTGATATCGTCAAGTTGTTGGGCCAAAGCGATGGTGAGCGTATCAACAACCTTCTCGGCAGTGCCCCATCCGAAGTTTTCAAACTAATTGACCGCTACGACATCCAGTGCGACGACACTCGGACCGGTTCCCTGCACATGGCGCACAATGCAAGTGGCATGAAGGATCTGGAGCGTCGCTGCGAGCAGTTCCGACAGCGAGGCGCTCCTGTGGAGCTACTTCAGGGTCAGAAGTCAACGGACGCCACAGGAAGCTCGCATATTCACGGTGCCTTGCTAGATCGCCGCGCCGGCACCATCAATCCGGCCGCCTATACGCGTGGACTCGCCCGAGCGGCCGACAGTGCGGGGGCGAAACTTTATACTCATACCCCGGCAATACGAATCGCCCGCAAGGGTGACAAGTGGGAGGTGGAAACGCCGAAGGGAAGGATCCACTGCGACCGTATTGTGCTCGCCACGAATGCCTACACCGAGGAGGATTGGAACGCGGTCAAGAAGCATTTTTTCCCGGGTTATTACTGCCAAGTGGCCTCCGCGCCTCTCGGCGAAGCGGCCAAACATATCCTGCCCGGTCGTCAAGGCGCCTGGGATACCCGTACAGTCTTGAGTAGCATCAGGCGCGATGTGGAAGGCAGGCTCATGATGGGAACCCTGGGGCGTGGCGAGACCAAGCCTCGAGCCTTCATCCGGGCCTGGGCCAATCGTATGAAGTGCATCTACTTTCCGGACCTGGCTAAAGTGGAATGGGAGTGCACGTGGACGGGTAGAATGGCATTCACTCCCGACCATATGCTACGCCTGTTCTCGCCTGCTCAAGGCATATTGGCGGTAGCTGGTTACAACGGCCGTGGTGTCACCACAGGCACAGTAGTTGGTAAAGGGTTTGCCAAGCTAATTCATGAAAATTCTGATGATGGTCTTCCACTGCCCATTCGCCATTCAAAGCCCGTGTCTGCTATCCGCGCGCGCAGCTTTGCCTACGAAAACGGGTTTAATCTCTATCACGCTGGCCAATGCTTGCGAATCATGACATGAAAAATCTAGAACCCACAAAGGACAGTCGATCAGCTGCATCGAGACTCACACCATGCTTGGCTTGTCGATTCACGCGAGCACGCAAAGAGTGTTATTCGACCCAGGCCGATCATCCATACACACACTTCATTCAACAATAACGAGGTTAATATGTCCGAAAAAACAGTGTTATTGAGCGAGGAAGAAGCGCTGAGCTTGTCCCGAAAAATATTATTAAAAAAAGGCTTTAGCGATGATTTTTCTCGCGCGATAAGCGAGACGGTTACTGCGGGGCAAAAGGATGGATGTGGGTCGCATGGCCTTTATCGGATTCTGGGTTGCATAAATACATTAGCATCAGGAGGCGTCGACCCTAATGCTGAGCCTTACATCGAGCCGTCTTCTGGCGGCATCGTCAAAGTAAACGCTAACGGAGGGTTCTCACAACTCGCCTTCTCTCTCGGTTTACCGGTGCTGATAGAAAAGACCAAAGAAAATGGTATCGCGCTTCTTGCCATTAACCACTGCGTACACTTTTCCGCACTTTGGATTGAAGTGGAGCAGATTACTAAAAGGGGTTTGGTCGCTATCGTCTGCAATCCTACCCAAGCCTACGTAGCGCCTCATGGAGGAAGCAAACCGCTTCTTGGCACCAACCCGTTCGCATTTGGCTGGCCAAGGCCCGGCAAGCTTCCTTTCGTTTTTGACTTTGCCACCAGCGCGATCGCAAGAGGCGATGTCGAACTTCACGAACGCGAAGGCAAGCAGATACCTGATGGCTGGGGAGTCGACGCACAAGGACAAGGATGCAACGACCCGCAGGTGGTGCTCGAGGAAGGAGCCCTACTGACCTTTGGTGAGCACAAAGGTACGGCTCTCTCAATGATGATCGAGTTGATCGCCGGCCCTTTGATAGGCGACCTGATGAGCTACGAATCGTCTCAACACGATGATGGCAAAGGCGCGTTGCCCTACCACGGCCAAGTTATCATCGCCATCGATCCTACGTTTACGGCAGGAAACAACGTCGAGATGCATCTCTCTCGCGCCGAAACCTTTTTCAGCTTGGTCGAGTTTCAAGGCGCCCGGCTTCCGTCTAAAAGACGCTACGAAAGCAGAGAGAAAAGCGAGAAATACGGTATTGAGGTATCGGAAAACCTCTACCTCGAACTATGCTCTTTGCTACATGATTAAGTGGTAATTAAAGATCTTTCTACTATTTGAAGTAAAACCCATTGATTGTAGACATAACGCTCAACTTCTTCGCGCCTATAAATGCCATCGCTGGGTAATTTCCTGCAAAAAATAGGGAGATCACCCTCAGATAATTAAAATATTAATATAATTTTATGCCGAGTAAGTGCGTAAAACGATGCAAAGCGTCTTAAAAGAAGTCTGCGAGCAGTTTACTGTTAATCACGTGACTCAGTAATATGTTCTACAAAACGCCGCACCTTAGCAAGTTCCCCTAAGTGCTCTGGATAAACAAGATAATAAGCACTTTTGCTAAGCAATCTATGGGGCGAGGCCAGCTTTAATCGACCTGCTTCCAGTTCTTCATCTACGGTAAAATGAGGAACCAACGCGACTCCCCCCCCTGCCATTGCGGTTCGCACGAGCATCGGAAAGGTCTCAAAGCGAGTACCGTGATAACTGCGATCAGTAATAATCTCTTGCACGGAAAACCAATGGTGCCAGGCATCAGGCCGGGTCGAAAGGTGGAGCAAAGGCAATTGAGTTAAATCGTCGACTGTGTGAATAGAACACTGACCCAGTAGTTCTGGAGAGGCAACCGCGACCATTTCTTCATCTATGAGTTTATGACATGCAAGACCTGGCCAACTACCATGGCCATAAAAAAATGCGACATCGATGTCTTCTTGTTCAAGATTAAAGTCTTTTACCCGGTCATGAAACTCCAAACTAATATTTGGGTTAGATGATAAAAAAGCCGGCAATTTTTTTGCGAGCCAACGGCTACCGAAACTAGGCAATGTAGCAATCTTTAGAACTTCGCTATTTCCGCTGTACGTCATAATGGCGTGAGCCGACATTTCAATCTGAGTCAGCACTTTACGCACGTCACTTAGAAACATGGCTCCTTCTGGTGTAAGCAACAAACTACGTCGCACCCGTCGAAATAATTTATGTTGCAAGGCAGTTTCGAGATGAGCTACCTGTTTGCTGACAGCACTTTGGGTGAGGTTCAACTCGTCGGCTGCCCGAGTAAAGCTCATATGACGGGCAGCCGCTTCGAAGCACTGCATGGCAGCTGTTGAAGGAAGATTGCGTGATGCCAAGCCAAAAGCTCCTGATAACCTGTAAGCCACCCCGGTGAACAAAAACCGGGGGAAACAAGGCTTTTATAATGGTTCAAGAAGCGAGCGATTCGGCCTCTTGAGGCGTTTCAGAGCGGCGTGATTGAAGCCAACCCACCGCCACCATGGCAACTAAACCCGCGCCACTCGTTAGCAACTCGGGAACCACCATTGCAAGCCCTGCCGCAAAGAGTACCAGACGTTCCCAAAAGAGTGAATCACGCACAAAGTAACCCAAGAGTGCGCTGCTCACTCCCATAATTCCCAACAGTGAGAAGACCAATGCACTTGAAAGACCAAGTAGCGTAGGGTCAACTAAAACCAGCATGGGATTATAGATGAAAGCATAAGGAATAATAAACGCGCCAATTGCTAACTTAACCGCTGTAAAGCCCGTCTTCATCGGGTTAGCTTGTGCAATTCCCGCACCAGCAAAAGCGGCTAAACAAACGGGGGGCGTTATATCAGCGATGATACCGAAGTAAAATACAAATAAATGCACAGCCATTGGTGGAAGACCAAACTCATTAATAAGCGCCGGTGCTGCAATCGTAGCCGTTACAACATAGTTTGCTGTCGTGGGCAAACCCATCCCGAGTACAATACACGCAATCATCGTGAACAGTAGCGCGAGTATCAAAACGCCATCAGCCAAACTTATGATGCCGGCGGCAAATTTCGCTCCTAATCCGGTCATACCGACCACACCAGCAATAATGCCTGCAGACGCGACGGCTGCGATCACAGGCAACGCAACGCGGGCACCTTTTTCGAAAATATCCAACACATCTTTTAGAGATGGCCGGGTATCTTTTCTCACCAAGCTAACGGCAAAGGCACACGCTATGCCCAGAAGTGCTGCACGCTGTGCTGTAAAACCAACGGAAACGGTTGTAATAATGACGATTAAGGGCAGCAGCATGTAGCCTTTTGACAGCAACAGCTTAAGCTTGTTGGGCAACTGGTCCTTGGGAAGGCCTAAAATACGGTGGCGTTTAGCTTCAAAATGAACTCCTATGAAAATACTCGCAAAATAAAGTATTGCGGGGATCAAAGCCGAAAACATTATTTCCCGATAAGAGACACCAACATATTCCACCATGATGAACGCTGCAGCGCCCATTAATGGAGGCATAATCTGGCCGCCCGTTGAGGCGGAAGCTTCAATCGCCCCGGCCACTTCCGGCTTAAAGCCTGCGTTTTTCATCATTGGTATTGTAAAAGAACCAGAGGCAACGGTGTTGCCGATGGAGCTTCCTGAAATCATTCCCTGTAAAGAACTTGCCATTACAGCAGCCTTTCCCGCGCCGCCTGTAAAACGCCCGGTTACCGCAAAGGCCAGGTCGTTAAAAAAGCGACCTACGCCTGTATGCATCAGTACAACACCGAAAAACAAAAACAAGAAGATAAAGCGAGCAGATATCTGAAGAGGCGTGCCAAACACACCGCTTTCTCTGAACCATAAGTATGGAGAAACCTGTTCAAGGGAAAATCCGGGATGCGAAAGCAACGGGCTCGAAATTAGATTGCCGAATAGCGCGTATAGAATTGCAAGCGTGGCCATAACAACGATTGGCATGCCAATCGTACGGCGAGTTGCTTCTAGCAAAAAGAGTATACCCAGTGCAGCAATCACTAGATCAATGGTTGAGTAACCCGTGATTCGTGCCCGGAGAACTTCTTCATAAAATAATATTTTATAGTAAGCAGCAAATGTTGCTGTGAATGCCAATAGCACGTCGTACCAGGGCACTCCATGGCGAGGCGCCCCTTTGCGGGTTGCAGGAAACAGAATAAATATCATACCCAAGGCAAGCCCTAAGTGAACTGCGCCCTGCTGCTGTGAGGGTAATGTTCCAAAGTAAGCTGTATAGAGATGAAAGCAAGTAAGTGACAAACCCATTAAGGTAACGAGCCAGCTCCACTTACCCAGCTGGATTGCCGAGCGTACTTGCGATTCTCGATCGTATTTTTCTAATAAAGTCGATTCATTAGACGTTTTTTTTTTTCACAATTAAACCCCATACAGATAACGCCGCTGACAAAGTCAGCGGCGAAAATAAACAATCAATCAGCCAGGTCGCTTAGGCTTTTTATGTTAGAGCGATCACGCGTGACAATCTGAATTACTTCAGGATAGATGTGTCCAATAAATGCCACATTATCAATTGACCCGCTTGTGAACTCTCCGCGTCCTGCAACAGCATCTTGCGCGGGTGCGTGCACGGTCATCCCGAGGTCCATGTTGTCATCACGAATGCTGACTAAGTTTTCGATTGAAGCGCCGGTTTCTATATTAGTGAAGTTTTGGCCATCCACGTAGCGGTTCCATATAGTGGCCATTTCACCACCCAACGGATAATAGGTGCCGCCCTGACTACCGGTGCCTAATATAAACTCGCTTTTAGGCACTACATCACCAATTTCAGCAACAGCATTTTCTACTGTGAGCCCCTGCTCTTCATAGTACCTTTTTGCACCAGGATGAATTGGCAAATCGTTTGAACCATTCAATGCATTTTCAAGCGTGATAAAAGAAGATTGAGAGTGGGTATTCTCTTTAGCGTACTCGTGCATTATGCGCGCTAATTCATACCCTAGCTCTTCGTCAATCGTATTCGTGTTTCCGACTAAAATCGCATAAGCCGTGATGGTGTTTACATCTTCTTTTTGAAAATCATAGCTGCCGGCTGGAATAGTAAAACGTTGATAGGCGCTATTTTTTTCAATATATTCGATTGCATCATCACTTAAGCTGATTAGACGGGCATCCCCGCTGGTAGCTTGCAGGTTTTCGATACTGCCGGAAGGCAAACCAAGAATTCCGATAGAAATATCGATATTGCCATCTTGTACACCGTTAAGTGCAGCCCCAAAACCTTCTTGATACGCACTGTAACTATCGTCACCTATTCCGTAGGCATCAAACAGTAATTGAGAAACACTTTGGGTTGTACTTGCGGGAGGTCCAATGGCGACATTAGGTTTGCTTTCGGCACCACAGCCTGTCAATAAAAATAGAACACCAATACCGCATAGTGCTTTAGACAGAAAATGTTTCATATTTGCTCCTACTAATTAGAATTTTTGTAATAATCTTGTTTCGGAAGATTTTCAAAATCTGACCACCTGAAAATCAATCAGCGAAAACCCTCACGAAAAAGTATTTGGTCATTGTTCACGTACGCAGCCCTACAGACAAAAGAAATTAAGTTGCGTATGCATTCCTTTTTTTCATGCACGTATTTTTGAGTGACCGGCGCAAGTTCATTTGGCGCACACCATTGCCACACTCCGCCTCAGAGCTCTCGCAACGAAAGGTTTTCCTGTAGTAGGCGGTGCAGCAGCCAATGCTGGGATACGACTTTACACCACATGTCTCATTTTATACATTCCTGCGCGGCATGCATTTAGCGTTTTTTTTCGTTTGTGATCTGCCGTAAGAACCTGTCTGATAGCGGAAAATCTGGCAATTTCAGGAGCGTTTACAGCGATGGAGTTTCCCCACGTCAGCAGTGCATTGGGCATCCTACATCCAGTTTGTATTGCGAAAGGACGTAATGCAGAAGTATGGGATGAGGAGGGACAGCGCTATATCGATTTTATTGGCGGTATTGGCGTTCTCAATCTGGGCCACTGCCATCCAGTGATTGTCGAGGCCGTCAAGGCTCAGGTCGACACCCTGATGCACTCTGCTTTTAATGCGCTGCCTCATCGTACCTACCTCTTTGTCGTAGATCGACTCAACCAGTTTGTTCCTGTTTCCTATCCTCTTTCATGCATGCTGACAAATAGTGGTGCAGAAGCGACAGAGAATGCACTGAAAGTCGCCCGTGGAGTCACTGGCCGCCAAGCCGTTATTGCGTTTGACGATGCTTTTCATGGGCGCACATTGGCAGCACTTAATTTAAACGGCAAAGTTAAGCCATACAAAGCAGGACTGGGAGCCTTGCCGGGTCCGGTTTATCACATACCGTTTCCTAGTCGAGATAGTGGAATATCTGCAGAACAGTCGCTTGCTGCATTAGACCGTATATTTGAGGTGGAAATTGCGCCAAGTGAGGTGGCTTGTTTCATCTTTGAGCCAATCCAGGGAGAAGGCGGCTTTCGTTTGCTTTGCCCTGAATTTGCCAAAACCCTGCGCGCAATTTGCACCAAGCACGGCATTTTATTGATTTGTGATGAAATTCAGTCAGGTTTTGGACGAACTGGTAAGCGTTTTGGTTTCAGCCATTTAGGTATCGAGCCCGACCTGATGCTTCTGGGAAAGAGTATTGCCTGCGGCCTGCCGCTCGCTGCATTAGTAGGCCGCAAAGAGTTTATGGATGCCTTACCAAAAGGAGCCTTGGGGGGTACCTATTCAGGCAATGCTGTGGCTTGTGCAGCGGCATTAGCAGTGATGGATATAATGCAAGACGATGCACTAACGGCATGGGCAACCGAGCAAGAGGAGGCAATTGTTCATTCGCACCAGGCGTGGCAAGAGTGTGGGCACTTTCCAATGGTAGGAGCTCTGACAGGTATTGGCGCTATGCGCGGCATTGTCTTTGAAGATACCGAAAACGCGACAGGCGCAGAGCACTTAGCCAATCTATTGGTAGCAGCCCGCAATGCAGGCGTTTTATTAATTGCAAGTGGCCGGAAACGGAATGTCTTACGCTTGCTGCCACCCTTGACTACGGAGCCAGAGGTGATGGCTGAGGGACTTGACATGATAAAGCAAGCGCTGTGTACGCTGCAGGTATGATCCCGATAACCAACTCAACTCCGGCAAGATCGCGACACCACCTCCATTCCCATTTGAAGCCGCGGGCTACTGCTGCCGCAGGCATCTCACCTTCATCCCAACAATATGCAATAGAGAGCCATGAAATGCCCGAAAAAACACTTCTTTCAACCGATGATGTTCGCGACCGTTTCTCCAAGGCTATGTCGGCCATGTATCAAGCAGAAGTACCTCAGTACGGCACGCTGCTTGAGCTTGTAGAACGCGTAAACCAGGAAACGCTTACCCAACAACCTGAGCTTCACCGCCGTTTGGAAGCGCTGAGTGAACTGGCACGCATTAGCGTAGAGCGCCACGGAGCCATTCGCGTGGGGACTGCGGACGAATTATTTATGCTGCGGCGTTTGTTTGCCGTTATGGGAATGTATCCGGTTGGTTATTACGACCTTTCTGAAGCGGGTGTACCGGTTCATTCAACCGCTTTCAGACCCATCAAAGATGATGCGCTATCAAAAAATCCGTTCCGTATTTTTACCTCGTTGCTACGCTTAGAGTTAATTGAAAATGAAGCGCTTCGCCAGCGTGCAGAAACCATTTTAGCAGCGCGCGATATTTTTACACCCAAAGTGCGAAAGCTGATCGAGCGCCATGAGTCGCAGCGCGGGCTGTCCAGCGAGGAAACTGATCAGTTTGTGAAGGAGGCTCTGGAAACATTCCGTTGGCATCAGGAAGCCACTGTAGATTTGGATACATATCATGCGCTGTATAACGAACATCGTTTGATTGCCGATGTGGTCTGCTTCCGTGGGCCGCACATCAATCACCTCACTCCGCGCACGTTAGATATCGATGAGGTTCAGCGCCGCATGCCTGGCGTGGGCATGAATCCCAAAGCCGTGATTGAAGGACCACCACGGCGTGAATGCCCTATTCTGTTGCGCCAAACGAGCTTTAACGCGCTAGAGGAGTCGATTCGCTTCGCCGGTAATGCGCAAAGTACCCACACTGCTCGCTTTGGTGAAATTGAGCAGCGCGGGATGGCGCTTACGCCAAAAGGGCGTGCGCTTTATGACCAACTCCTTAATGAAGGCCGCAAGCAAGCAACAGGATTGGATAACGATGGGCACCAAACAGTAATGAACAAAGTATTTGCCGCGTTTCCGGATAGTGATGAGGCAATTCGTCGTGAGGGGTTGGCCTATTTCCACTATCATCTGACCGAGATTGGTCAAACCGCTAAAGGTAGCGCCGACAAAGAGATGGAAGACTTGATCGCGCAAGAACTGGTTGAAGCGCAGCCGATTACCTATGAAGACTTTTTGCCGGTGAGTGCAGCGGGTATATTCCAGTCGAACCTCGGGGGCAAAAAGAATGAGGCCTATGCAGGTAGCGCCAATCGCGTTGCCTTTGAAGATTCTCTGGGTGTGCGGATAACAGATGAATTATCCCTTTACGCCGAACGTGAAAACGCCTCTAAAGCCAAGGTATTGTCTAGCTTACAAGGCTAAGAATTAGGTTAAAGGGCGGTCTTACGCGCCAAGCGCAACACTATTATAGAGACTGAGCCTTGGGAGCAGTTTTGTGAAGCAGGCAGTTTATAGCGCTCGATTTATTACAATTTGCCAGAGTGGAGCTATACCGGCGCTGGGTCAGCGACAGCGCCAATAAATCAGCACCTACATTCCCGTTCACCGATTGCACCCAAAGATCAGCTGGTCTGTTTTGGCGCCATCCTTGATGAAAATTTTGATTCAGTGTCTCTGGTCGAAAATGCGGGCAGGCTAGATCTATTTATGCTGACCTGAGCCGATCGCTAGTCGTGCGCTTTTTTGTCGTCTGCAGGCTGCCACACACGGAAAATCCTCATTGTCTGTGTTATCCGGGCCGGTTTTATGGGCCCTTCTGTACTCATCCCAAAGTTTCCGCTCTTCGCTGTCAGCCGAGCTGAGCTTCCCGTTTTTATTGACGATGGACTGGTACCTACCCCGTCAGATGATGTTTTCATGGAGTAAGTAGAATGGATCTTGAAATAACCGTAGTAGATGCTTTTACAGATTTCGTTTTCAGATGAAGACCCTGTAACCGGCTCCATTCACAGGGGCCTGGCGCCATTCTGGGCAGAGCGTTTGGATAAAACTGACCTGGTGGCGTATCAAGCCTCAAAACGAGGAGGCCTGCTCAATTGTGTAGTTTCAGGCGACCGGGTGCTCATTTCCGGCAGCGCGGTTCAGTATTCAAGAGGTTACATCACCGTTTAATGCCATAGATATTTTGCGGGGTGCATTCAACCCTGTCATCTAACTGTCGGAAAACTGACACACAGCCTTCACCTTGCCCTGCTAGTTTCAGCGTAATCCAGCAGGAAAAGAGTGTATGACGTCTATCTTTGTTTTCTACGCCGTCGCAGCCATGGCCAGCCCTTATCTTATTTACAGGCTTGCGGGCAGGCTTCAGCTTTCTCGGGCAAAACATCCCTCGCTCCGTGGGCACAGTAACCTGTCCCGGCGCGTTGCCCGCCTGATTCCTTTCTTCAGCTACAGCGAGCACGGCTTTTTCGCCAGTGACGGCGCACCATCAGCCGTGCAGCAACAGCGGCGCCAGGCAATTCAAGGGCTTCAGGCCAATGCCGAGCGGCAGTGTGCCGAAACCCTGGCGCACTGCCGTGCCATTCAAAACAGCGTTTCGGATATGCGCTTTACCAGCCGGTACCGGGTGCCATTCCCCTACAGCCGGCAACTGCCAGACTGCTTCCTGCTCGGCTCCATGGCCGATGAAACCCGTGGCTCCCAGGTTCGCGATCTGGACGGCAACTGGCGCTATGACCTGTCTGGCTCTTACGGCGTCAACGTTTTCGGCTATGACTTCTACAAACAGTGCATGGATGAGGGCATCGCACAAACCAAAGCCCTCGGGCCGGTGCTGGGCACGTATCACCCACTGATTGCTGAAAACGTGAATATTATCCGCCAGGTGTCCGGGCTAGACGAGGTGTCGTTTCACATGTCCGGCACTGAAGCCGTCATGCAGGCGGTGCGGTTGGCGCGCTACCACACCGGCAAGACCCATCTTGTGCGTTTCTGCGGTGCCTACCACGGCTGGTGGGATGGCGTTCAGCCGGGCATCGGCAACACCCGCAAAGCCCGCGATGTTTACACTCTGGCAGACCTGAGCGAACAGACCCTGCACGTACTGCGCACCCGCAACGACATCGCCTGTGTGCTGATTAACCCCCTGCAGGCTTTCCACCCCAACAGTGACGCCCCCTCTGACACTGCGCTTGTCGCCAGCGATCGCAGCAACGGTTTCGACAAACAACGCTATAGCGAGTGGCTCACCCGAATTCGGGATGTGTGCACTGAACGCGGCATTGTGCTGATTTTTGACGAGGTGTTTACCGGCTTCCGGCTGGCCTATCGCGGTGCCCAGGAATTCTACGGCGTACAGGCGGACCTGGTGACGTACGGCAAAACCCTGGGCGGCGGCCTGCCGGTCGGTGTGCTGGCGGGAACTCAGAAGCTGATGCAGCGCTTCAAAGACAACCAGCCAGTCAACGTCTCCTTTGCCCGCGGCACGTTCAACTCCCACCCTTATGTAATGGGTGCGATGAATGTGTTCCTGAACCGCATAGGGCAGTCTGATATACAGCAGCAATACCTCGAATCCGAAAGCCTGTGGAACAGCCGGGTGGCCCAATTCAATCAGCGGCTGGAAAGCGAAGGGCTGCCACTGCGAATCACCAACATTCATTCGATTCTGTCGGTGCTCTATACCCTGCCCGGCCGCTACAACTGGATGTTCCAGTTCTACCTCCGACAGGCAGGCCTTGAGTTGAGCTGGACCGGCACCGGACGGCTGATCATGACTTACCGCTTTACCGATCACGACTTCAGCCAGGTGATTGAGCGATTTGTCAGCGCCGCTCATCAAATGCAGGCAGAC
This sequence comes from Marinobacter sp. M1C, assembly GCF_023314135.1. NCBI lineage: Bacteria > Pseudomonadati > Pseudomonadota > Gammaproteobacteria > Pseudomonadales > Marinobacteraceae > Marinobacter > Marinobacter sp. M1C. Next base: position 1,887,940 of record NZ_CP092289.1, on the reverse strand, counting down.
GGCTGGTGGTGGCAAAGCCCGGAGCTGACCAATAAGGCGATCAAGCGACAGTTTCTGGTTGACATGCTGACCGCCCGATTCCCGTTTCTTGCAGGCAGGCTGTCTGGCCCGCTGACAACATTTCGTGAAGAGTCGGGTGAAGAATTAGGTAAAGCGTCCGGTTCCGGCCCGATGACGAACCAACGCCAATACTCCAGGAAGGTGGGTTGAGTATGACTATGCAATGGCAGAGCAACGGCGAACCGCAGTTCCGTATTGGGCTTAGAGCAGAATTTGACGACTTTCTCAGTCAGCAGGCCCGGCGTTTCGAGCCCGAAAACTGCCTGCAGATCGACTTTCACTGCCACGACCATAACAGCGACGTGCCCGACGAACTTTGGGGCCGAATACTGCGCCTGCCCGAAACTTGGGTTAAAACCAAGAAACTGATGGAGGTTCTGGGGCAGAACGGCAGTTCCGTGGTGACCGTCACCAACCACAACAACGCGCGGTCTTGCTGGGCGCTTCAAGACAAAGGCGTGGATGTGCTGGTGGGCTGCGAGTTCACCTGTTTCTTCCCCGAGTACGATCTGTTTATTCACGTGCTCACTTACGGTTTCACCCGCGAACAGGAAGTACTCCTTAACGAGAAGCGCCAGAATATCTACGACTTTCTACGCTACGCCGCCCGTTACGATATCCCGGTGATTCTGCCCCACCCGCTCTATTTTTACAGCCGCAACGAGCGGATTGATTTGTGCCTGTTCGAAAAGCTGGCGGTGATGTTCTGGCGCTTTGAAGTGCTGAACGGCCAGCGCGATCTATGGCAGAGCGTACTCACACTGAACTGGGTGCAAAGCCTGACGCCAGACCGCATTCGAGCCTATGCCCGCAAGCACAAGCTGGACCCCTCAGAATTTGGGGTGAACCCGGATAAGCCCAAAGTGGTGACGGGCGGCTCTGACGACCACACCGGCATTTTTGCCGGCCTTTGCGGCTCACAGCTTTACGTGCCCGATTTGCAACAACGCCTGAAAACCCAACCCGCATCCCATCTGGCACTGGAAGCGCTGCGCAACGGCCAGGTCGCGCCTTTCGGCAACGTTGGCGAGAACCAGAAACTCAACATTGCCCTGCTGGATTACTTCGCCCAGGCGGCCACCAAACTGAAGGACCCGGGCCTGCTTCGAATTCTCCTTCACCGCGGGTCTACCTGGGACAAGATGGGCTGCTTTATGGTCGCCAACCTGTTTCTGGAAATGCAGAAGCACAAGAAAACCACCGTGTTTTTCGCGCTCATACACGATGCACTTCAAGGCAAGAAGCCCAAGCGGTTTCTGAAATGGCAGGCGTCGAAAGACTACGCGTTCTGCATTACCCAGCTGGATAAAATCGCCGACAGCAAGCGCAACCATCCCGAAGCGTTTGTGGACACCGTCAACCAGATCATCGGCGAGCTGTTCAACCACCTGAACCACCTGATTGCCAAACGGGTTCGCAAAGCGGTAGACAAGCATCAGGGCCCCAGCCTGAAAGATTTTTCCACCGAGGAGCTAACCCGCAAACTGGAAATACCCAGCCAGCTCACGGCCCTGTTTCTGGGCGACGGCAAGCGCCAGGATAACATGAGCAATATTAACCTGGCCGAGGTTCTGGACAGCCTCTCGTTCCCGGTGTTGATCAGCACCGTACTGGCAGGGTCTACTCTTGCCTCAACCCGCGTGCTGTATCAGAACCGCGATCTGCTCAACCGGTTCGCCCGGCAACTTGGCAAAAACGAGCACTCCCGGCGGGCGTTGTGTTTGACCGACACGCTGCTGGATAAAAATGGCGTATCCACCTCGCTGAGCGGGAAGCTCAAAGAGATCAAACGCACCAACCTGCCGCTTGATTTTCTGATCTGCCATTCCGACGCCGTGCCCGAGCCCCACCTCAGCGTGGTGCGGCCTATTGCGGACATTGACCTGCACCCCTTCGGCGATCAAACCCTGCGGGTGCCGGATGTGATGGAAATTGCCCGAATATTCTATGAAGGCGGCTACGACCGGATTGTCTGCTCCACCGAAGGCCCCATGGCATTGGTTGCCCTGTTTCTGCAACAGATGTTCAACGTGCCCTGCTACTTCTTCATGCACACAGACTGGATTGATTTTATAGCTCACACCACCCATCTGAATCAGCACGAAAGAGACCGGGTTCGCCGCCTGATGCGGGCGCTTTACAGACGGTTTGACGGTGTGTTCGTGCTCAACCGTGAACACAGAGACTGGCTGACCGGTCATGAAATGCAGCTGCCAGAAGACCGGGTATTCCTGACCGCCCACCACACCGCCCCGCGGGACCTCCAGGTGCAACCTGTCCGCAAGTCGGACCTGATTCCAGGCGCCAACGACAAAACACCGGTGCTGTTTATTGCTTGCCGGCTAAGCCGCGAAAAAGGCATTTTCGATCTGCCCGAAATCGTTCAGGAGGCGCGCCGTTCACTACCCAACCTGCAAATCGTTGTGGCCGGTTCAGGCCCTGCCAGCGACGACCTTCAGCGAGCCATGCCAGATGCCGTATTTTTAGGCTGGCAAACCCGGGAGCAACTGGCGTCACTGTATCTGGGGCTGGATCTGTTTGTATTTCCCTCGCGTTTTGACACCTTCGGCAACGTGCTGCTTGAAGCCTTCACCCACGGCATGCCCGCAGTGGCTTACAACTGCAAGGGGCCGAAAGACATCCTTGAGCACGGGGTTAGCGGTTACCTGACGGAGGATGTAAACACGATGGCCGAAGCCGTTGTGGATTTCTTCAGCGCCTCGACCGACCGCAATGTTATGGCCGAGAATGCTCGCAAACGCGCTGCCCGGTTCCAGGCAGAACCCATCATGCGGAAATTTCTTGAGGATTTGGGGCTGGACTACCCGGAACAGGTTCACGCTGAAGTGACGGTAGCTTAGTGAGTTCGGTTAAAAAGACAACGCCTGGTTTAACCACCGGCGAACAACTGAATTTTCTGCTGACCAACCGCCTGCCCCGGCGCTGGCTCACCTTTTTTATGGGCTGGTTCAGCCGTATTGAAAGCCCCGCCCTGACCCGGCTATCCATTGCCATCTGGCAGTGCTTCTGTGACGACCTCCGATTACAGGACGCTAAAAACCCGCGTTTTAAAAGCCTGCAGGAGTGCTTCACACGGCAGCTCAAACCCGGCCTGCGCCCGCTAGACAGCCGGCTGGATACTGTCAGCAGCCCGTGCGACGCCATCGTTGGCGCCTGCGGCCGCATTCGGAACAACCGGCTGTTCCAGGCCAAGGGTTTTCCCTACACCCTGGAAGAACTGATCCCGGATGCCAGGCTGGCAGCGCGCTACCGCAACGGCCAGTTTGTCACCCTGCGGCTTAAATCCAGCATGTATCACCGATTTCATGCGCCGGTAGACTGCCAGATTCGCCGGGTGAACTATGTGTCCGGGGACACCTGGAACGTGAACCCCATCGCCCTGAAAAAAGTCGAAAAACTGTTTTGCAAAAACGAGCGGGCGGTTCTGGAACTGGAGTTTGGCCGTTCAGATTACGGCCTGACGCTGGTGCCGGTTGCCGCCATTCTGGTGGCCAGCATGAAATTTCATTTTCTGGCCGAGCCGCTGGATCTGAAATACCGGGGTGCCAACCTGATTCCGTGCAATGCGACGCTGCGCAAAGGCCAGGAAATGGGCTACTTCCAGCACGGCTCTACCATCCTTGTTTTTGCCTCAGAGCAATACCAGCTAAGCCCCGGAATCGCCGAAGGTGAGCCAGTCAGGATGGGTGAAGCGCTGTTGTCAGGCCACCCATTGCCAGCCCGACCTTTGCACGATCCCGGTCTTTCCAAAGAACCCACTTCAACACTTGATGTATAAGGACGCTGCCATGACATTTCGTGAGGAATTACAAAAACAGCGGTGGGACGATCACCGCTACTATCACCACAACCGGATCAACCAGTTTTTGCACCTGCTCAGCGCCAGCTGTTTTCTGATCAGCTATGCCCTGGTGTTTTTTTATCCGGCGGCAGCGGCTCTTGTTGGCTGGCTACTGGCCATGACACTGCGCCAGACCGGTCATTTCTTCTTTGAACCCAAGACTTACGATGAGGTGAACAAGGCCAGCCACGACTTCAAGGAACGTGTGAAAGTGGGCTACAACCTCAACCGCAAGGTGGTGCTGCTATCGGTCTGGGCACTGACCCCGGTGGCATTGCTGCTGAGCCCCGATCTGCTCGGCCTGCTCTCCCCGGCAACGGATCTGGTTGGATTCATCAGCAGCACCGCACTGATATGGCTGTTCGTCGGCCTGGGTGCCGTGGTGTTCAGAACGCTACATCTGTTCAAACTCATGGGTGTGCAGTCCGGCCTGGTGTGGATGACCAAGATTCTCACTGACCCTTTTCACGACATCAAGATCTACCAGAAAGCGCCCTACTACATCCTCAAGGGTGAGATGTACGACACAATGGAGGACTGGTACGACGATGTGCCGCTTGACCAGCGAACCTAGAGATCCGCTTGGCGATGCAAACTATGTATAATTCTTGGGTGGCCCGCAGTACGATCAACCCGGGCGGTATTCGTCCCCTGGATTTCGACGCAGCTTAACCAGAGCAGGCAGAGTGACGGTTTAGTCGCTGCTGCTTCGTCACAACAACCAAGGAATACAATTATGTCTATTCGTATCGACGATGTAGCTCCAGATTTCACTGTGAATTCCACAGACGGTAAGATCACGCTTCACGAGTGGATTGGTGACAGCTATGCGATCCTGTTTTCACATCCAAAGGATTTCACACCGGTCTGTACCACCGAATTTGGTGCGGTTGCTCAGCTTGTCCCTGAGTTCGCCAAACGCAATACCAAGGTGATGGGCGTATCGGTAGACAACGTTGAAGAGCACATGAAGTGGAAGCGCGATATCGAAGCGTTTTCCGGTGCGGCTGCCGACTTCCCAATTATTGATGACACGTCTTTGCTGGTATCCAAACTTTACGACATGCTGCCGGCCGGCGCCTATATGCCCGACAATCGTACGCCTGCCAACAGTGCTACCGTACGGACGGTGTTCATTATTGGTCCGGACAAGAAGGTTCGCCTGACCATGTCGTACCCCATGTCTGTAGGTCGCAACTTCGCGGAAATCATGCGTGCGCTGGACGCTGTCCAGATCACAGACGGTGCCGGTATCGCAACGCCTGCTAACTGGGTTCCCGGTCAGGACGTGATTGTAGGGCTGGCTCTGAACGATGAGCAGGCAAAAGAGAAGTTCGGCAAGCTCGACATTAAATTGCCTTACCTGCGCTTTGCAAAGGCGCCTACGAAGTAAGCAATTCAGCTAGATTTTTATTGCAACAGGCATCGGCAGCAGGTGGTTCGTAATGATTAATACCAAAATACACAAGTCCGTCTATGAGTTAGCTGAAAAGCTAATGAAGGCTGCCGATAAAGACGATAGAGAGGCCTTCAACTCGCTCTATGCAGAGTTGAAAGCGGTTTGCATCGATAACGAAAACACTGATAAAGATCATCCGGAACAATGGGAAACTCTGGCCGACTTTGAAGAAGAGATAGAGGATGCTCTGGCTGGCTACGAAAAAGCCCTGGGGAAAGCCATCACTATGGATTCGAAAGACCATATGTCATCCATCGCATTTTCCATGGCTACAATGCAAATCGAATTAGGCCAGACTGACGCAGCGATCAAAAATCTTGAAAATGCGAAAATCAGCGCTGACAGAATTGACGATAAAAATCTTAAAAAAGAAATAGATGAGCTGCTTGAAAAGCTATTAGCAGGCTAGTTTAAGCCCCCGCCACGCATGGCCTGCGGGGTTACACCAAACCAGCGACGAAAGGTGCGGCTAAAGTTAGAGGTGTCTTGATAACCCAGTCGTTCCGCGATCTGCTCAACCGCGACAGTGGTTTCCAACAGATACCAGGCAGCCAGCTCTTGCCGCACGCCATCCAGCAGCTCTTGATAGCTGGTGCCCTCGGTTTTTAATTTACGGATCAACGTGCGTCGCGACATAGCTAATCGGGACGCCACATCGTCAAGGCTCGGGTAGCCCTCCGGGCTATTCAGCAAACAATGACTCACCTGCTGGCTCAACGCGCCGCCGTTATCGAGCTGGCGCAGCTGATTTTCGCAATCACGCAGTGCGGTGCGAAAGGTGCCGGCATCGGCGGTCAGGCAAGGTGTATCAAGCACGCTCACTGGCATTTGCAAACGAAACACCGGCGCATCAAACAGCACCGGGCAACCACAACGCTGTTGGTAAACGTCTGCCCATTGCGGGTGCGGTATCGGCAATTCAATCTGAATATTGCGCAAGCGCTGAGAGGTCACGGTGTCGACCAATTGAAGATAGGTAACCAGTAGCGCGCTATAGACAAATTCGCGCACATCGCCAAGGTCTGACAGCTCCTCCATGCTCACCGTAAAGTATTCGTCCGTTTCAGAAATAACGACGTTCACCAACTGAAAACGCAAGCGGGTGAAGCGCGCCAGAGTGTGTAACACCACACGAAGATTCGGCGCCGACACAATGGCGTAACCGAGCGCACCATGGGCAGAAACCGAGGTAATGCCGCCGATATCAAGGCCCAGCCACGGCGTTCGGGTTAGCGCTGTGGCACGCCGCAATAAACGCGCAAGCTGCTCAAGACTGAGGTAGCGATTCCCGCCCAATAATTGGTCCCAGTGCAACCGCGTACCTTGCAGAATCGTCTCGTTATCAAAGCCCTGTTGATGCAAATACGCGCACACCAACCGCGCATAGGTCGGGTGTATCGCGGGTCGAAGTCTTTCCGTTGCCAATAACGCCATACGCTTCCTGCATTGCACCCATTTACAATCATTATAATGGCACTATTTGACGATTAATTGCCACTTATAGCGGTGACCGACGCCGGCGGAAGGGGCCAATATGGCGACATCCCCCCAATCCCTATGAGGACGGTAACATGAACCAAGCTGGTGTCTTTGTTGCTCCATCAGGCGAGATCTACCGAGATCGTAAGCGCTATTTATGGGCCCTGTCCGTGCTGGTACCGATGCTAGCCCTTGTCGGCCCCGGCCTATTCTTCGTCACCGGCAATGCGCTCTGGCTTTGGGCTCCGCTGGCATTTTATTTCGTGGTGATTCCGGTTCTGGACATGGTGCTCGGCGAAGACACCAACAACCCGCCAGAAGAGGTTGTGGCGCAGCTAGAGCAAGATCGCTACTACCGCTATGTCACCTACTTACTGGTCCCTGTGCTTTGGGCAATGTGGGCGCTCGGGGTTTGGTTTGTGGGCACTCAAGAAGCCCCCCTGCATGGCATGATCGCGACCGTGCTTGTGATCGGCACGCTTCAGGGCACGGCCATTAATCTGGGCCATGAATTGGGCCACAAAAAAACCAGAATGGAGCGCTGGTTGGCGAAAATCATTCTTGCGCCCTGCGCCTATGGTCACTTTTTTGTCGAGCACAACAAAGGCCACCACCGTGACGTTGCAACCCCGGAAGATCCGGCTTCATCACGCATGGGCGAAACAATCTGGAGGTTTGTGTTGCGCGAAATTCCTGGCGCCTTCTTTCGCGCGTGGGACATTGAAAAAACGCGATTAAACAAAGCTGGCAAGCCGGTTTGGTCGCTCAACAATGAGATTTTGCAACCGGCGTTAATCACCGCATTCGCATGGGGGACCGCCGTCGCTCTGCTCGGCATTGAGGTTCTGCCCTTTATTATCGCAATCGCCTTCTGGGGAATGTTCCAGCTCACCTCTGCCAATTACATCGAGCACTACGGTCTGCTGCGCAAAAAACGTGAAAACGGTCGTTACGAGCCAACACAGCCCCACCACAGCTGGAACAGTAATCATATCTTTTCAAACTGGGCGACGTTCCATTTGCAGCGTCACTCGGATCACCACGCAAATCCGACCCGTCGCTATCAGTCTTTACGCCACTTCGACAATTTGCCGACGCTGCCGAACGGTTACCTCGGCATGTTTATTCTCGCCTACATCCCGCCACTGTGGTTTGCGGTGATGAACCCCAGATTGGTCTCGCATGTGGACGGCGACCGTACAAAAATCAACTTCCACAAACCGGCAAAAGCGAAAATAATCAAACGTTACTTTTCTTTGTCTTCTAAATAATTTTCTATGCTGCTCTACCGCTTTTAACCGCATTTAACGCTAAGCCCTTATTGTTCTGGCCTTTTTTTACGCGTTTGATATTTAGGCTTCATACCATTAACCTATATTCATTGAACGCTTGTTCAACTTTTTGGGTGATCGTTCGAATCTGAGCGCTATTTGCATTTGCTTCGCCCCCGAGCGAGGCGCCAAAAGCAGCTCCCACCATCTTTAATGCGCGGATCAAACCCGTGGCCTAAAACTACCCTGTGCGGGCACCCTGATTGGAAAAATGCACAGCGCTGACGCTGTGACCGACAATCCATAAAAGAGAACGACAAATGAAAAAACTTATTTTGGCCTGTGCTGGCCTTGCTATTAGCGGCGCTGCCGTGGCGGCTCCGAACACCGAATGTCAAACCGTTCGTTTTGCCGATGTTGGCTGGACCGACATCACTGCTACCACCGCCCTGGCCTCCGAGGTACTGGAAGGCATGGGCTACGAGTCGGAAGCGAAAGTGCTGTCGGTGCCCGTGGCTTACCGGTCGCTTAAGAACAAAGACATTGACGTGTTTCTGGGCAACTGGATGCCCACCATGGAGGCAGACGTGCGCCCTTACCTGGAAAGTGGTGATGTTGAAACCATCCTCACTAACCTGGAAGGCGCCAAATACACCTTGGCGGTACCGCAGTATGTCTACGATGCCGGTGTGACCAGTTTTGCCGACATTGCCAAGCACGCCGACCAATTTGACAGCCGTATTTATGGCATTGAGCCCGGCAACGATGGCAACCGCCTGATTCAGGACATGCTCGGCCAAGATGCGTTCGGTCTTGGTGAGTTTCGGCTCGTAGAGTCCAGCGAAGCGGGCATGCTGTCCCAGGTGGGCCGCGCAGTTCGTCGTAATGAATGGGTAGTATTTCTGGGGTGGGAACCGCATCCCATGAACGCCAATCATGACCTGGCCTACCTGAACGGCGGTGACGATTTCTTTGGTCCCAACTACGGCGGCGCAACCGTTCACACCAACGTGCGCAAGAATTACCTGAACGAATGCCCGAACGTGGGCAAGCTGCTAACGAACATGACGTTTTCACTGCCCATGGAAAACGAAGTGATGGGCACCATTCTGAATGACGGCGAAGAGCCACGGGATGCTGCTCACACTTGGCTCGCCAACAACCCGGCCGTGTTGGATGGCTGGCTCAAAGGTGTTACGACCTTGAACGGCGATGCAGCGCTGCCTGCCGTTAAGGCATCCCTGAAGTAGTAATGAAGACAGCACCGAAAAAAGCACTGATGAGAATAATTTAGAGATTAACTTAGCGAGCACTTTGGGGGCGTTCTGAACTGACCTGTTCAGAGCGCCCGATTGTGTAACGAACACCTCCCATTTCCGGTGTCGGCCAAGGCCCGCACCCAACAAGACTGAACGCCATGAGCTGGATAACTGAGCACCAACTGCCTTTCGGCGACTTCGTCGAAGGCATTGTTGATTTTCTCGTCGTCAATTTCAGCGGCTTTTTTGACGCTGTTTCCGATACCCTGAGTAGCATGATCCACGGCCTGACCGAGGCCCTGTTATGGGTACCGCCTGGCGCTCTGGTATTGTTTTTTACGGTGGCGGCACATCTTCGTCATCGCCGTTGGGGATTGACCGCTTTTACCGCCTTCAGCTTTTTGCTGATTTGGAATATTGGTTATTGGGAAGACACCATGGCGACACTGTCGCTGGTGTTGTACGCCACCCTATTATGTGTGGTGATCGGCATTCCTCTGGGCATTTATGCGGCTCATAGCCGTTGGCTGTACAAATTTCTGCAGCCGGTGCTGGATTTGATGCAAACCATTCCACCCTTTGTATATCTGATCCCGACGCTGACCTTGTTCGGTCTGGGGGTGGTTCCTGGCGTGATTTCAACCGTGATCTTTGCCATCGCTGCCCCGGTGCGGCTGACTCACCTGGGCATCTCCCAAGTGCCGAAAGAATTGGTCGAAGCGGGCAAGGCCTTTGGCTGCACCAACCGGCAACTGTTGTTCAAGGTTGAGTTACCCGCTGCCATGAGCTCCATTGGGGCCGGTATTACCCAGTGCATCATGTTGTCGCTCTCAATGGTTGTTATTGCTGCTTTGGTAGGCGCCGATGGCTTAGGTGTCCCGGTGGTTCGGGCTTTGAATACGGTCGATATCGGCAAAGGCTTCGAAGCCGGTCTGGCGATTGTGCTGTTGGCCATCTGGATGGACCGGTTCTTCCGCCAAAGTGATGCTAAGGAGACGTCATCATGATCGAATTTGAGAATGTAAATGTCGTTTTCGGCAAAAATCCCAAACGCGCGCTGCCGTTGATCGAACAGGGCCTGGACCGCGCCGCAATCCGTGACCAGACCGGATTAGTAGTCGGGGTGCAGAACGCCAGCCTGAGTGTCAAGAAAGGTGAGATTTGCGTTCTGATGGGGCTGTCCGGTTCCGGCAAATCCAGCTTGTTGCGCTGTGTTAACGGCTTAAACGATGTCACCAGTGGCGCTATACGCATTCGGCACGATGGTGAGATGGTGGATTTCACCCAGGCCAGCGATAAAGTTCAGCGGGACATCCGCACTCGTCGCATTTCCATGGTGTTTCAGAACTTCGCCCTGATGCCCTGGCTAACAGTGGAAGACAACGTCGCTTTTGGTCTGGAGCTGCAAGGCCTGGGCAAGGCCGAGCGCCGCAAAAAGGTCGCGCGTCAATTGGAGCTGGTTGGCCTTTCCGGTTGGGCCAAGTCCAGACCGGCTGAGCTGTCTGGCGGTATGCTGCAGCGCGTGGGGCTGGCCCGGGCCTTGGCAACGGAATCGGAAATTCTACTTATGGACGAGCCATTCTCTGCCCTTGACCCGCTGATTCGTAACCAGCTGCAAGACGAACTGCTGACCCTGCAGGAAGAACTGCAGAAAACGATTGTGTTCGTCAGTCATGATTTGGATGAAGCACTAAAGCTGGGTTCGCACATTGCGATCATGAAGGACGGCCAGATCGTTCAACATGGCAAGCCGGAAGCCATCGTGCTGCAACCCGCGAACGATTACGTCAAAAGTTTTGTTGCCAGCACCAATCCGCTCAATGTTCTGGCCGCGCGTTCCCTGGCGCTACCCATCGGGCAGATACAGGAAGACGCCAATGGTAACCGTTGCATTAATAAACGTTACGGCATTTGGCTACACACACCGGATGTAGCGGAAAAAGCGGTGGTCACCAGCGGTGGCCAAACCTTCCAGACCCAGCTTTGGCAAGAAGGTCAGTCCATCGAAAGCCTGGCCCAGCAGCCCACCCGCATCGCACCAGATACCCCCTTACGGGATGCCGTGGAGATTCGGTACTTCACCGGTCATAGCCTGCTGGTGGAGGAGAACGGTCAGATCACCGGCGCCATCGGCGACCGGGAGCTATACCACGCGATGCTGGGTAAACATTTAGACGACAGCTAGGGCAGAAACATCGGCGGTCGCAATATGTGGCCGCACGATGCCTTGTGAATATAACGACACCCACCGAAAAAGGCCAAAAACGTCATCATGATCATTGGCGACGGTATGGGCCCACAACAAATCGGTCTGCTACTGGCGTACGCCAAGCAGGCGCCAAATTCGGTGATCACCGACGGCACCACGGCCTTTGACTGGATCGCCGCCAACAGCCGCATGGGCCTTTCCATGACCCACGCCAACAACAACCTGGTGGTGGATTCCGCCGCTTCCGCCACGCAACTGGCAACCGGTCAGTTGGCCTGCGCCGAGATGATTGGCACAGATAAAGACGGTAACAGCGCGGAAAGCATTCTGGAAAAAGCCAAAAAACTTGGCAAATCCACCGGGCTGGTATCTGACACCCGCATTACCCATGCGACCCCGGCTGGTTTCGCTGCCCACCAGAGCCATCGCAGCCTCGAAAATGAAATTGCGGTCGATCTGCTGAACAACAACGTGGACGTTATGTTGTCAGACGGCCTGCGTTACTGGATTCCGGAATCTGCCAATGACGAACAGTCAGCCGCGCGTCAAGAGCTGGAAACCTTGTCGGAAGGCAGCGTGCGCATCAAGTCAAAGCGTAAAGACGATCGTAACCTGATCACCGAAGCGCAGCAGAAGAACTACGACCTTGCGTTCAACCGCTCGCAGCTGGCACAAGCCGATGGCAAAATCCTCGGCCTGTTTGCCTACTCGGCGTTGCCCAACGGCATCACCGAAACCCAGACCAAGGACGACCCCGCCCGCACCATACCGACACTGAAAGAAATGTCAGCAAAGGCGATTGACTCGCTGTCCCAGAACGACAAAGGTTTCTTCCTGATGATCGAAGCCGGGCAAATTGACTGGGCCGCGCATTACAATGACACCGGCACCATGCTGCACGAAATGCTGCGGATAAACGAAACACTGAATTACGTGCTGGGCTGGGCTGAAGGCCGTGATGACACCCTGATTGTGGTGACCGCCGATCACGAAACCGGTGGTTTTGGTTTCAGCTACTCTGCCAACGACCTACCCCACGGACGTGACCTGCCAGGCAATGTGTTCAAAGATCAGCAGTTCAAGCCCGCCTTTAACTTCGGCGACGTGGCGACCCTGGACACACTGTACGAACAGAAGTCCTCCTATGGCGATATCTTCTATAGCCAGTTCGACGCGCTGGATAAAGACCAGCAAACGCCTGCCAATCTGGCTCGCATCGTCAACGCCGAAACCGGCTTCGAAGTGGGTCAGCGCGCGATTGAAGCGCTAGAAGACTGACACCCGCCTGACGACCTGACAGCCCCCGACGAGTGTCGGGGGCTGTCTATCTTGCGGGCGCTGACCGCCTGTTTTATTCGTCGGCAGGTCGCGTCGTTGGAGTTGCGAGGCCAGTTAATGATGAAATTTTTAGACAGTTTCTAATTATTGGGATTGTTGGGTGCACTCCTACAACAACTCAGTGACGCGGGTTACTATCACCAGAGGATGGCTTTTCATCGGATGAGTTGTCATCGGATGTGAGGTAGTAATCCTTTTCCTCGAATATTTTCACCTCAGGATCTTCAATGCGATTACTACCGCGGCCCCGAAAAAGCCAGAAGGCCACAACAGCGCCAATAATGATCAAGATAATCCATTTCATATCCCTTTCCTCCACACAGTGAGATACCTTCTCTGATTACCTTTATCCTAGGCCCATGGTGCCAGATCGCAAGCGGTTAGTGAGGATCTGTTAACCAACTCAATAACACCGTGTTCCGCCTGGTTACATTTGCTAACATTCTAATTTATGTGGTCGCCGAAGCGGGCCTACCTGCCGAATTCACAAGGGAATGGAGGTTTTTTTTGAATACAACAAGGAATGATCTAGCCCCTACAGTGAATGGGATAGCGATTCGGACTCTATGAAGCGGCACCCCTCACTAATGGTGATTTTACTAGCGTTGATTGGTTTGGGGTTTTGTGCCGCCCTTAGCCGTAGCCTGTATCTGGAAGAAAACAAAAGCATCACCGCAAAGTTTCGTGCAGATGTTACTCTGCTTGCGACCGCCTTTGAGCGTGAAGTGCAGCTGAATCTTGAAATTCTGTTCGCCTTGAAGGCCTCTGTGGGCATGATGCCAGAGATGAATGCAAAGCTTTTTGAAAAGCTGACCCGGCAAGTACTTGAGCGCTCTCCGGCCATCAAGGCGATTGCCTGGTCGCCGGTTGTCAGTCAGGAAGACCGGGCTGGGTTCGAGCAACGGCAGCAGAACTGGTATCCCGGGTTTGTGTTGTCTGAGATTCCGGCAGCGGCAGGCGCACTGCCAGCGGAAGCGCCGCCCTGGCTCGTTCCTGTGCAGTTCATCGAACCAATAGCGGATAATCGGGCAGCTATCGGCTTTGACTTGTCGAGCGAGAGCAAGCGGCGGACGGCGCTGTTGGCCGCGAGGGAGACCGGGGAAATGGTCTCGACGGCTGCCATAGAGCTGTTGCAGGAGCAGGACAATCAAAACGGCTTGCTGGTTTTCGCACCTTTGTACAGCGGGGCCTCCGACACCACTCCAGAGGACCGGGCGGCGCGCAATTATGGTTTTATGAACGGCGTGTTTCGGATCGGTGAACTGGTTAAACAGTCGATTCCGACGGCGATTGACAGCAACATTCTGGTTCAGATTGTGGATCGCACCGATGGCGCCCAGGACGTGATATACAGCACTGGCCGCTCCAGCGATGAGCGCTGGCTCAGAAGCCTGATTCACGAAATACCTCTCGCGCCCGTCGCGGGCCGAAACTGGGTGGTTCAAGCCATGCCCGGGGCGACGTTTGTGAGTGCCAGACGGGGCTATCTGCCTTTATTAGTCATTGGATTCGGATTTTCTTTCATCGTATTGCTGGTGTTCTTTGCGGTACGAAGCCTGCGACAGAACGCCGAACTAAACCAAACCAAGCGCGAACTAGAAAAGATTTCCCTGACCGATGCCCTCACGGGGCTTGCCAATCGCCGGCATTTTGACCTTTACCTTGAGCAGGAATGGTCAAGGGCTTTACGCCAAAGTCAGCCAATTTCGATGGTTATGTTGGATATAGATTACTTCAAGGCATTTAATGATGCATATGGTCATCCGCTCGGTGACCAGTGTCTGAAACAGGTTGCGCAAGCATTGGAACAGGTAGTACAGAGGCCTACCGACCTGGCGGCACGTTACGGCGGTGAGGAGTTCGCTCTGGTGCTGCCGGACACCCAAAATGCGGCCGCGGTTGCGGAGGCCTGTCGGGTCGCTATTCAGGCGCTTGGCATTGTTCATGAGCTCTCGGATGTGGCGCCGGTGATCACCGTCAGCGCCGGAGTTTGTAGTCTGATTCCCACCAGAAAAATGTCACCTGCAGTGCTGATACAACAAGCAGATGATGCACTTTACGAAGCCAAGGAAACCGGGCGTAATAAGGTATTGGATAAAGGTTATTTCGGTGGCGTGTAATAAGCGTCACCTATCCTTTTGCCGCCTACTTCCTCTAAATCATTAACAACCTGCCACCGCGAGATGCCCTGCTCGCGCAACCATATTTCCAGCCGGCCCAGATTACTCCATTCCCGGCCCTGGTCACGGGTGTTGTGCACACGCGCCCACAGACCGTCGACCAGTAAAGCCACCGCCCAGACATAGGGATGTTTGTCTGGATTGCCGAAACCGCCGCTTTGGTATTCGCGCTCTGTACGGTAAAACGTTCCGGTGGCTCCTGCGAGCCTAACGCCGCATGCTAAGTCGGATTACAATTTGCTGGCGAGTACTCGCCAGCAGCTATTGCAGAGCCTGGTGTACCTGCCTGCCTCGGTGGTAGGGCAACCTGATACACTGGAAAAACTGAAACAGCGCCTGCGTTCAGAAAAGTCGTTGTGCTGGAAAGACTATGCCGACCAGGTAGCCCGGATTTGGCACTACCCTGTGAATGCAGCCTGTTCACAGCACCAGTAAGGTTGCCAGGAACCGCATCAGGGCCATGCCAATGATGTTGGTAAAGGTGATCAGAAAAATACTGCTGGCGGTGGCTGGGTCCGCGGCAAAAGTGGTGATTAAATTCACCTGCAGCCAGGGGTGGCACCTCGGCTACGGTATAAAACTCTGCGTCATATCGCGCTTCGGTTTCGATGTTGAAGATCTGACGATAACAGGGGCAGAGCGGGGAGTGAATCTCGGCTTGTTACGCCCTTGCTTTGCCCCGACAATACCCCTTTGAATTACTTGTCATGAGACCAAAATATGCTCGAAACTATGGCGCTGATGCCTCAGAATTTTTCGTTGCCAGACGCGATTTGGCGCCTGCTGATCAGCACTGGATTGTTGTTACTGGCCATCGTTATTCTGCGGACGCTGACCGCTCGCTTTATTCGTCGACACGTCACGTCGTCGGAGTTGCGGGGCCGGTTACTGATGAACTTTCGCAATGGTTTCCTGTTATTGGGATTACTGGGTCTGGCGCTAATATGGGGCGACCAGATCCGATCTCTGGCCCTGTCTATCGTCGCGATCGCCGTCGCTTTTGTGGTTGCCACCAAAGAGTTGATCATGTGTGTTTCCGGCTCAATATTAAAAGGGGGAGCCGGCTCTTTCAATTTGGGCGACCGCATCCAGATTAAAGATTTTAGGGGTGATGTCATCGATCAGACCCTCTTGGCAACGACAGTCCTTGAAGTGGGCCCCGGCAAAACAGCTCAACAGCGTACCGGGCGGATGATTATAATACCCAACTCGCTGTTCGTGTCTGAGCCGGTCATTAACGAGAGCTTTACAGACCACTGGGATTTCCACGTTTTCGTTGTGCCTTTTAAGCGGGAAGACGACTGGCACGCCGCCCAAATAGCGTTACTGGCTGCCGCCAATCGCCATTGCGAGCCTTATTTGGAGTCGGTGCGCAAATACATGAATAAAGTTGGCGCAAAGCGGAGCCTGGAAGTGCCCTCCGTGGACCCCAGGGTGACCATTCAGGTTCCAGTGGCCAGCGAAATTCACCTTACCGTTCGCCTGCCCACTAAATCCGGGCAGCGTAGTTACATTGAACAGGCAATTCTTTCAGAGGTGTTCACGGGCAAGGATTATTCCGCCAAAAAGTCCTGACTCAGATTCAGGGTTGGTACTCAGCATAAGGGCATACTTACAACGTTATGACTTCAAGAAATCAGTGATCACTATGCACAGCGCACGGGGTAACGCAGGGGTTAAGGAGCTATCTAAGGTTACTGACTCAACCGGCTTACAGTGGAAGAACAGGGTTATCGTTGTTGATAACGTTCAGAGCGACAACAGTGTGGACTTAAAGGCACTATTTCTGAAAATTGACGCAATGCCCATGCGTCAAAACGATATACGGAATTGATGTATTAAGCATGCATGAGAAAGGTCTTGAATGGACCTTAAATTCTAGGTGTATTTATTGAATAATCGTGTCTTTTTATTAATTCTTGTTCATCTTTTTCATTGACATTACCTCCTGCTCACCCTGAAAGTGATCCATAACATACTCTAGAAATTACCATAAGACCTGTTTATAACCTCATAATAATACGTCGCTTTTTTTGTCACTAGACCTTAAAAAAAATATCAAAAACTCTGAAAAAATCCATAAAAACAAATAATTAAAGATGCTGCAAGTAAAAGCTTTTTAAGCCTCAAAGTAAATGCTTGGCGAGAGTCGAAATGCGTCGATTCATTGCAAATTTTAATATGTATATTTGTGACACACATCCGTGCTGGATATTACAAAATCTGCTGGGCGATTACCAACTGTGCGAGTCTGCTCTAAGCTCGTAGTGTTCGTTAACATTCGGCAGCTCACCATCTTGGTCATATGCTGCCGAATCATGCAGGAGTAAGCGCTATGCAATGGAAAAATTCTGTGGCTGTTCTGTGTCTGGCCGTATCGCCGGCGTTAGCATTAGCTGAACCTGAGGCCGGTGATCGGCTTTTTACTCTTACCGGTTCAGGAGCAAGCGATTCGGGCTTTGATAACAATACAACCAGTGTCAGCTTTGATCTGGGTAAATTTTACTCTGACAGCACAGCTTTTGGTCTCCGCCAAAGTGTTGGCTTTGCGGATAGCGAGAATGATTCAAGTTGGAGCGGTGCAACCCGGGTGTTTTCCGACTATCATTTTAATGCGGGAAAATGGCAGCCATTTGTTGGTGCAAACATTGGCGGTATTTACGGAGACGGTGTCGATGAAACCTTCTTTGCTGGACCGGAAGCCGGCGTGAAATACTACGTAAAGCCAAAAACCTTCATTACAGTTCAGGCGGAATATCAAGTATTCTTTGATAGCGCGAGCGAAGCCAACGATAACTTCGACGATGGCGCGTGGGCGTACAGCGCCGGTATTGGCTTTAACTTCTGAATCTGAAATTCGAGGAACACAGGCTCCGTCTAACGGAGCCTGTGACAAGCGGCTATATTCGGCTGTACTGATCAAGTGCCTCGCTAACCTCGTTTCCTGTCTTTGCCTCCTTTTAAAAAAATATTGACTCGCGCGCCATAGTGCCCGTTATAGCGGCAAATGAATCTTGGCTTGTTACGTCTTCGCTTTCCCTCGACAATACCTCAGCTCTGGGCAACACAGTCCATTCGCATTTTATACGGGAGTTAGTATGTTCAGTCACATTATGGTTGGTGCAAACGACGTTCAGGAATCAAAGATTTTTTACGATGCAATTCTTGGTGCTCTAGGGTACGAGCCCGGCCTGGTGGATGACAAAGGGCGCTGCTTTTATAGAACGAACAGCGGCACCTTTGCGATTGGGAAGCCCATTGATGGCGCGCCCGCTTGCCATGGTAACGGCACCACCATCGGCTTTTCTGCAGAAAATTCCGCAACCGTTGATGCCTGGCACTCCGCCGGCACTGCTAATGGTGGTACGTCATGCGAAAACCCACCCGGCCTTCGCGGGGCAGCCAACTTATACATTGCCTACTTAAGAGATCCCTCGGGCAACAAAATCTGCGCGCTACATCGATAGAATGGATTTTTTTGAACCACAGCAGGTTTTTGAAACACAGTTTATGTTTGGGTAAATGGCGGGTATAGATGTATAAAAATCGAGATATTATTGCGCGTCTGCGCGAGCAGATCCCATCGTTCGAGTGTGTGGCGGGTTGTCACGATTGTTGCGGGCCGGTAACGACGTCTTCGGAAGAAATATCGCGCCTGCCTGTAAAAACTGACGCTGAACATGAAACCGCATTAGGTGACCTTAGCTGTGTGCACCTTGGCCCCAATGGCTGCACAGTTTACGGGGAGCGCCCTTTAATCTGCCGGTTGTTTGGCACAACCCCCAGTATGCCCTGCCCTAACGGTCGTCGCCCCGACGTCATGATTGGAGCCAAAGTTGAGCGCCAGATCCATCACTACATTGCTAATACGCGGCAGGTATTGGTGTAAACTGTCTGCGCTGTGTTCATTCGATGATTGAGAGAGAATAATGATGACAAAAGCCATTCGGGCATCTGATACGCCTTACGCAGTGGAAGTGGAATCTGGTAAAAATTACTTTTGGTGTGCTTGTGGTAAAAGCGCAAAACAGCCTTTTTGCGACGGCTCTCATAGTGGCTCAGATTTTAAACCCGTGAAATACGCGGCGTCAGAAACTAAAAAAGTATTTTTTTGCGGCTGCAAATTAACAGCATCACAGCCACTGTGTGATGGTAGCCACAAGCAGATATAATAATCCCATCAAACTCGTTCGCGGCGCTCGCCGGAGCACATACTCGTTGGCGCGCCGTGCCTTTTCGTCAGCAAGAAAATGCTCCTTATTTGAGTAACAGACAGGCTGACGTGGTGGCAACGAGCAGTCAGATAGAGCGTTTCTTATGCGAATAATCATTCTGACAACCCTCGCCATGATTGCCTTTGCGAGCAATTCGGTACTGGCCCGGATGGCCTTGAAACACACGGATATTGATGCTGCGAGCTTCACGACGATCCGTTTAATTTCCGGAGCGATTGTTCTGTTGCTGGCCGTGGGGATCAGCAACCGGCCCAGCGGCGGCAGCGGAAGCTGGTGGTCTGCGGCGGCTTTATTTGCCTACGCGGCGGGCTTTTCATTTGCCTATGTGAGCTTGCCCACGGCCACGGGCGCACTGCTGTTGTTCGGCGCAGTTCAAGTCACCATGATTGTTTACGGTTTGTGGGTAGGAGAACGCCTATTCAAGCTGCAATTAGCCGGCCTTGCGCTCGCTTTTGGCGGGCTATTGGTGTTGTTTCTGCCTGGTTTATCAACAACACCGCCATTGACCAGTTCCCTGTTGATGTTGGCAGCCGGAGTTTTCTGGGGTGTTTATTCTCTGCGCGGCAGAGGCGCAGGCGATCCCGTTCGCATAAGCGCCGGGAACTTTACGCGCGCCCTTGTCTTTACGGTCGTTTTAAGCATTTTCATGGTAAGCCGGCTTTCTTTGGATGTTGCGGGCATCTGGTACGCAATTACCTCAGGTGCGCTCACGTCCGGGCTAGGGTATGTTGTATGGTACATGGTAATGCCCATGCTAAAAGCCACGAACGCAGCTATCATACAGCTCAGTGTTCCCGTGATTGCAGCCGCAGGCGGCATTGTTTTTTTGGACGAATCCATCACCTTGCGATTGGCGTTGGCTTCCGCTGCCATTCTCGGCGGAATCGCGCTGGTCATTATTCGAAAACATCCTGCTCAGGTTACCCAACAAGATATTGGAAAACACTTTAATGCTAAATAACAGAAATGATTATAATGGCCAATAAAGAATTTATTTATCAGCGCATTCGTATTTATGTTGGCAAAGACTTTGACCCAGCTGTTGATGGCCAAGTGGAAAATATTTTACGTTCTAAATTCAACATTCACTTGCCCCAGAGAACGTCTCTGAATGATTCTCTAGCATCATCGAAAAGTGATCATGAAATTGTTGGTCTTATTTTGCAGTATCGTACAGTTAGCTAATGGCTATGTGCCATGCGGCTAAATACTTGAACGACATTTCACACACTTAGCAATCCGAAAACCCCGCCTCATGCGTATCTGTTTTTTATCGATATCGAAACAGGGCACCCCACCAGCGGGCGCCCTTTCTTAAAGGAAGTCCCCTTTTGAAGCGTTTTGCGCTCACGTTGTTGCTGTTTAATGGTTTGTTGCTGGCGTTACTGTTGCCGCGCTACCCATGGATTCCCTGGGTTGCCGCCGAGGCGCTAATGGTATGTGCGGTGTTTAGCCTGTTATCGCCCTCTTTATTTAGCCGGGTGCTGGCCGGCGTGGTGGGTACGCTGTACGCCGTGTTGGCGTTATTTACGCTGAGCGATTTGCTGATTCGCCAAAGTCTTGGGCGGGGACTCAACCTTTATCTGGAACTGGGAGTGGTCGGTTCTGTGGTCGATCTGATGCTAAGTAACCTCGGCACTGGCCTTTCATTGCTGATACTACTGGGTTTGCTACTGGCATTTTGCGGATTGGCGTTGTGGGTAGGCAAACTGCTGAGTCGCCTTGCCGGAGGCCTGCACTCTAATTTTGGCAAAGCGGCTTTTGCCACCGGTTTGCTGGTGGTGGCGGTGTCATTTGTGCCGCAGTCGGTGGTAAGCCTTAGCGCTGCGCAGCTAGCAACCCACCAGATACAGCTGGCTATCGACACCCGTCGGTCAACGGCTGAGTTCAGCCAGAGTTTGGCGAACGATCCGGCGGCAGGAAAGCCTGTGGCGCTGCCCGGCCTGGCCAGCATCGATGTGATTTTTGGGTTTATCGAATCCTACGGTATCTCCAGCCTCGCAGACGACCGCTTTAAACACCTTATCGGGCCCCGTCTCGACAAAATGGAAGCCGCCGTTAGCGCAGCGGGCCTGCATATGGTGTCTGGCCGTTTGCGTTCACCGGTGCAAGGTGGGCAATCCTGGCTGGCGCACGCCACGCTATTAAGCGGTCAGTGGATTGATACCCAGCTGGACTACGAGATTTTGCTAGCCAGCCACTACCCCACACTGATAGACGATATGGCGGAAACCGGCCACGATACCGTCGCGGTGATGCCGGCTATTACCCAAGACTGGCCAGAAGGTCAGGCCTTTGGCTACAACCGTATTTACGAATCCACCACCATGGATTACCAGGGGCCCCCGTTTAACTGGGTGACTATGCCGGATCAGTACACTTGGTCCTGGTTTCAGCAGAGCGTTCGTGAACAAGCTGCTGGGCCGATGTTTGCAGAAGTGGCTCTGATTAGCAGCCATGCTCCCTGGGTGCCTATTTTACCGGTGCTGGACGATTGGGACAGCGTTGGCAACGGCACGGCGTTCAATCAATGGAAAGGCGCTGGCGAAACACCTGCCAGCCTGTGGCGAGAGCCTAATCGAGTTCGTGAACACTACGCCCTGGCTATCGATTACGCGTTGAACGTGGCAACAGGCTATGCAACGCGCCATGTGGATGAGAATACCCTGCTGGTGCTGTTAGGCGATCACCAGCCGGCACCACTGGTGACCGGCGAAGGCGCCAGCCGGGACGTTATTGTTCACGTGATCAGCGGCAATCCGGCATTACTTGCGCCATTCCTTGCGATCGGAGACAACGGCGGAGGATTACCCGGGTTTCAAACGGGTGCAAAACCGGACTTGAATCAGGATGGCCCCAGCATGGCAAGCTTCCGCCCTTTCATGCTTAGAGAATTTGGCCGCGCGCTCGTAAAAACTGAAGTGGCGTCCGTGGAAAGTGGTGAGCAACCGTAAATAGGGACACCTGTTTCTGACTGTCACATTTGTTTAACTCTGAAGGGTTATCATCACCACTTATTCTATGGTCTGGAAACCATGAGGCCTGTCCGGGCCCTGACCCTTCCGGGAGCATCCGATGCGGATAACCTTTTTAGGAACGGGCGCAGCCGGTGGCGTACCACTTTACGGCTGTCGTTGCGCGGCCTGTTCCGTCGCCAAAATGAATGCAGCCTTTGCGCGCGAGCCCTGCTCCGCCCTGATCGAATCCGGAACCACCCGCATTCTGATTGATGGCGGCCTGATGGATCTGCACAAACGCTTTGCTCCCGGCGAGTTGGACGCCATTGTGCTGACGCATTTTCACCCTGACCATGTTCAGGGGCTGTTTCACCTGCGCTGGGGCAAGGGGCCAAGTATCCCCGTGTTCATGCCGCCTGACCCTGACGGCTGCGGCGATCTGTTCCGCCATCCTGGCATACTCGATTTCAACCCCCAAAAAGCGTTCTCTGCGTTTGGAGTCGGGGGGTTAAAGGTCACACCTGTGCCGCTGATTCACTCAAAGCCCACCTTTGGCTACGTCTTCGAAGTTACCGGTGGGCCCACGTTTGCCTATTTGACCGATACCCGCGGCCTACCCCATGACACCCAGCACTTTTTACAAACAATGAAGCCTGATGGGCTGGCAATAGACTGTTCCTTCCCGCCGTCTGATCAGCCGAAAGGCCATAACGACTGGACCATGGCCCTGGATTGCATTGAAGCTGTAAATCCAGACCGCGCATGGCTCATCCACATCAGCCACGAGGTGGATAGCTGGCGCCAGAGCACGAATCCGAACTTGCCGAATCGTATAAAGGTTGCCCAGGATGGGGACCGGGTAGATTTCACACTCCCGTCTTAAAACCTTCAACTACCTGTCATCTAAACGACATCGAATCGTCACAGCCGCCAGAGACACTACCTGCACACGTTGGAAACACGACAGGATAGGCGATCTATGGATCCCGAAATTCAGGTTCAAGGTTTATCAAAGACGTTTGGCAAAAACAAACGCAAGGATAAAGCCCTCAAGAACATCAACCTTTCCATTGAATCCGGCGAGATGGTGGCCCTTATCGGCCCCTCCGGTTCTGGCAAGTCCACGCTCCTTCGGCACCTGGCCGGGCTGAGCTGCGGCGATGAAGACAGCGGCGAAATTCGCGTACTGGGACAAGTCGTGCAATGCAACGGACGGCTGTCACCGGACGTCCGAAGAACGCGGGCGCGAATAGGCTATATCTTCCAGCAGTTCAACCTTGTGGGCCGCATGAAGGTAATGACCAATGTGCTCACCGGCGCCTTGGGCCGCGTGCCCGGTTGGCGTGGATGCCTCGGTTTTTTCAATGCTGAAGAAAGAGCCCTGGCCCTAAAATGCCTGAACCGCGTCGGAATGGATCTGTGGGCAACCCAGCGGGCATCCTGCCTGTCTGGTGGCCAGCAGCAACGGGTTGCCATCGCCCGCACACTTACTCAGAAAGCCGAAGTGATTCTTGCCGACGAACCCATCGCTTCGCTGGATCCTGAATCGGCCCGCCGGGTCATGGAAATTCTTGCCGACATTAATGACCAGGACGGACGCACCGTTGTGGTCACACTTCATCAAGTCGATTATGCCCGCGAATTTTGCCACCGAGCGGTAGCACTGAAGGCTGGCGAAATAGTGTACGACGGCCCATCCGCGAATCTGACTCCCGCGGTGCTGGCCAGTATTTACGGCACCACCTCTTTCGACATCGACGGCGAACCGGTCAAGAACCGAAAAATCCCCACACCCGCCAAAGGGTTTGCTCTGGCAGCCGCCGGCTGACTGGAAAACGGCCCTGTATTTTCACCAACACTTAAAAGCCAAAGGAAACAATTATGTTCAAACAATGGATAGGCCGCATGACCCTGGCGGCAGCCGTCACAGTGGGCGCCGCTGGCCTGCAGGCAGAGGAACTGAATACCCTCAATTTTGGCATCATTTCGACCGAATCTTCCAGCAATCTGAAAGGCGTCTGGGAACCTTTTCTTGAAGACATGTCTGCAAAGCTGGACATGGAGGTGAAAGGTTTCTTTGCACCGGATTATGCCGGCATCATCCAGGCAATGCGCTTCGACAAGGTCGACATTGCCTGGTACGGCAACAAGTCGGCCATGGAAGCTGTGGACCGTGCCGGTGGTGAAATTATGGCCCAGACCGTTGCAGCAGACGGCTCACCAGGCTACTGGAGCCTGATGATCGTTCACAAAGACAGTACCCACCTGAATACGGTCGCGGATGTTCTGGCCAACGCCAAAGACCTTACGTTCGGTAATGGCGACCCGAACTCCACCTCCGGTTTCCTGGTTCCCAGCTACTACATTTTTGCCAAAAATGGCGTCAATCCCAAAGAAGCCTTTAAGCGCACTCTAAACTCGAGCCATGAAACCAACGCCATGGCCGTGGCTAACAAACAGGTAGACGTGGCCACCTTCAATACCGAGAGCATGGCACGATTGCAGCTCACGTTTCCGGAAAAAGCGGACAACCTCAAAGTGATCTGGAAATCACCGCTGATTCCGTCTGACCCGCTGGTCTGGCGCAAAAACTTGCCGGCACAAACCAAACAGAAGGTCTACGACTTCCTGATGAGCTACGGCACTACCGGCGACGAAAAAGAATTGAAAATTCTGGCCGACCTTCAGTGGGCGCCCTTCCGTGCTTCCAGCAATGACCAGCTGATCCCCATTCGTCAGCTCGAAATGTTCAAGCAAAAAGCGGCCATCGAGAACGACATCCGTTACTCAGCACAGGAAAAGACCGAAAAGCTGGCTGACATCGAAGCCCAGCTGGCCGGTCTGGATCGTCGGCTTGCAGCGCTAGACGCTGCCCGCGAAGAGTCCAACTGACAAGCCTCAGGGCTGGCTTATACCGCCAGCCCTTTTCGCGCCAGAGAAGACCCCGGCACCTCCAGACGTAAACGCGACAGGCAGCTCTCATGCATAGCGCATCAACACACTCACATCTTCCCGAAGGCCAAAACAACCTGCTTTCACGGAACTGGGCGGCCTTGCTGGGCTGGGGCATCACCGGCGCCGTCCTGATCTGGGCCTGGGAAGGCGCCGAGATGAATCCGGCGGCTCTGATTGCCGACGGTAACAACATGGCCGTATTCGCCGCTGATTTTTTCCCGCCCGATTTTCATTATTGGCGGCTCTATCTAAGCGAGATGGTCACCACCGTACAGATTGCGATCTGGGGCACCGTGATGGCGGTCATTCTGGCCATCCCTTTCGGAATCATGTCCTCGGAAAATCTGGTGCCCTGGTGGGTCTGCCAGCCGGTTCGCCGCCTGATGGATTCGTTCCGCGCCATCAACGAGATGGTCTTTGCCATGCTGTTTGTGGTCGCTGTGGGGCTGGGACCGTTCGCCGGGGTCATGGCGTTGTTCATCCACACCACCGGGGTACTGGCAAAACTGTTTTCCGAAGCCGTGGAGGCCATTGACCCAGGGCCGGTAGAAGGTGTCCGAGCCACCGGCGCCAGTGGTCTGCAGGAAATCATTTATGGCGTTATCCCTCAGGTTCTGCCGTTGTGGATTTCCTATTCACTGTATCGATTCGAATCCAATGTCCGCTCCGCCACCGTTGTGGGCATGGTGGGCGCTGGCGGCATCGGCGTGATTCTCTGGGAGAGCATGCGCGGCTTCCAGTTCGCTCAAACCTGCGCGGTGATGATCATCATTATTCTGGTCGTGACCTCACTGGATATCACTTCTCAGTGGATCCGCAAACGCTTTATCTAGATAACTGACCCATCTACAGGAGAAAACGGCCCATGACCCATGCGCAGGCCTTTTCACAGGACTCTTCACAGAACTCGTCACAAACTGCGGATTCCACGTCCGAGGTCGCTAATCGTCAATATTGGATGTCGGTATTGGCAAGAGCAGACCTTAATGATCTGGAGACTTACTGGCAGAACCTGGCAAACCGACCGACTTTCCGCCACCTGCGTAAACCGGAAATTGGCATGGCCATGTTGCGTGGCCGCACCGGAGGCACAGGTTCGCCCTTTAATCTCGGCGAAATAACGCTCACCCGATGTGTGGTGGAACTGGGTGGTGGTGCACAGGGCTTTGGCTATGTTACTGGCCGCAGCCGGCGCCACGCTGAACTGGCGGCACTGTTCGACGGGCTGATGTGCGAAAACAGCAGTAAACACGGCCCTGCATTGATACAGCCACTGCACGAGCAGTGGCTAGCTCGCCGTGAAGAAGTCTCTCGCAAAGCCGCCACAACCAAAGTTAACTTCATGACCATGGTAAGAGGGAGCTAACCGATGACCGCGACAAACGAAATTCATCCATTCGCCATGCCGGGGCTCTCACCAGCTCTCTCCTCAACATTCTCACTAGCCGGACTTTGCGCCGGATTCGACGATCCGGTACATCAGTCACAACAGGTTTTTCGTCGCGCGCTCACGGCGCTGTCTGAGCCCGGAACCGTGCAAAACGTGTCGGAAAGCCCAGCGCCTGAAGGCGCAAACATTGCTTCATACCAGCTTTGCCTGGCACTTCTGGACGCGGAAACACCCTTGTGGATCGCCCCGGCCCTAAGAACCGATGCCTTGGTGAGCGCGCTGCGTTTTCACTGTGGCTGTCGCCTTGTGGACGAGCCGGGCCAGGCAGAGTTTGCTCTGATATCAACTGATTTTGACGGCGATCTGACCCAATTTGCCCAAGGCAGCCATGAATACCCAGACCGCTCCACCACGGTTATCGTGCAGGTGGAGAGCCTGGATTCAGCCAGCACCTGGGTTCTGCGTGGCCCGGGGATCGATGGCATACGCAAGGTCGGCATCGCCGGTCTGGACCCGCGTTGGCCTGGCATGCTGGCCGATAATTGCAGTCGATTTCCTTGTGGAGTTGACCTTCTGTTCACCGCCGGAACGGCCCTGATGGGCCTGCCACGCACCACCCGAGTGGAGATATAGCATGTACGTAGCTGTCAAAGGCGGCGAAAAAGCCATCGATCAGGCCCACAGCTGGCTTGACGAAACCCGCCGCGGCGACACCTCGCTACCGGAACTAAGCGTTGCCCAGATTCGCCAGCAAATGGGGCTCGCGGTAGACCGGGTGATGGCCGAAGGCTCTCTTTACGACCCGGAACTTGCAGCACTGGCGCTCAAGCAGGCCAGCGGCGATGCCATTGAAGCCATATTCCTTCTGCGGGCCTATCGCACGACTCTGCCGCGTTTTCTCGCGTCTGTGCCAATGGAAACCAACACCATGGCTATCCAGCGCCGGATTTCCGCTGCCTACAAGGATCTGCCTGGCGGCCAGGTGTTAGGCCCGACCTACGATTACACTCACCGACTGCTGGATTTTACCTTGCTGGCCAATGGCGAGCGTGCCTCAGCACCACCCTCCGGCGACGAGACCATAGAAGACTGCCCGCGGGTACTGGATTTCCTCAACAGCGAGGGGCTGATTGAAAGCCCGCTGGCCAATAGCGGTCGCACTCAATCCGACGGTTCAGCCGAGTCAGAAGCGCCGGCCGATCTTACCCGCCAACCACTGGACTATCCCGCTGGCCGGGACCTGCGCCTTCAAGCCCTGGCCCGCGGCGACGAGGGATTCCTGCTGGCACTCGCCTACTCTACCCAGCGCGGTTACGGCCGCAATCACCCGTTTGCAGGGGAAATCCGCCAGGGCGAAGTGGCGGTGGAAATCGCACCGGAAGAACTGGGTTTTTCCGTTATTGTCGGTGACATTCAGGTTAGCGAATGCGACATGATCAACCAGTTTATCGGCACTGAAACCGAGGCACCACGCTTCACCCGTGGCTACGGCCTGGCGTTTGGCAATTCCGAGCGCAAGGCACTGGCGATGGCGCTGGTGGATCGCGCACTGCGGGCGCGGGAGCTGGGTGAGGACGTGGTTTCGCCGGCGCAAGACGAGGAGTTTGTTCTTGCTCACTGCGACAACCTCGACTCCTCGGGTTTCGTGTCTCATCTGAAGCTACCCCACTACGTCGATTTCCAGTCTGAGCTGGTACTGCTGCGACGGCTCCGCAAAGAGTTTGAACAACGCAAATCAGGCCGCCAGGGCCCAAAAGTTAACACCACATCCAAACCCGGCAACCAAGATGAGCCGAGCACGGATAACGAACAACGCCGTGAGGTGAAACAGGCATGACCAACGCAGCTCTTTACCACAACCCTGTTAGCCAGAATGACGGCCAGAATGACAGCCAAAGTAACAGCCAAAGTAACAGCACCGGCTATAACTTCGCCTACCTGGACGAGCAGACCAAACGGATGATTCGCCGATGCTTGCTGAAAGCCGTGGCGGTGCCCGGGTACCAGGTACCCTTCGGCGGACGCGAGATGCCGTTACCCTATGGCTGGGGCACCGGTGGCATGCAAGTCACGGCCACTATTATCGGTCAGGATGACGTTCTCAAAGTGATCGACCAGGGCGCAGACGACACCACCAATGCGGTCAGCATCAGGCGCTTTTTTGCCCGCACCGCCGGCGTTGCCACCACAGAATCTACCCGTGAAGCGAGCGTTATCCAGACCCGTCACCGGATACCGGAGACGCCGCTCAGCCACGGCCAGATACTGGTCTATCAGGTACCGATTCCCGACCCTCTGCGCTTTATCGAGCCGCGGGAAACCGAGACCCGAAAGATGCATGCACTGCAGGAATACGGGGTGATGCACGTCAAACTGTATGAAGACATTGCTCGTTTCGGCCACATTGCGACCACCTACGCCTACCCGGTCAAAGTCAACGGCCACTATGTGATGGACCCTTCGCCCATCCCCAAATTCGACAATCCCAAGATGCACGGCAGCCCTGCACTGCAACTGTTCGGCGCTGGCCGGGAGAAACGCATCTACGCTATCCCGCCGTTTACCCGGGTTGAAAGTCTTGATTTCGAGGATCACCCCTTCGAGATTCAGGGCTGGGACCAGACCTGCGAGTTTTGCGGATCGGACCATTCCTTCCTGGATGAAGTGGTGACAGACGATGAGGGCGGGCGCATTTTCATCTGTTCGGACACCGACTATTGCAATCAGCGCTTCGCGAACGGCGCCCGTCAGGAGGCTGTATGACGAACGCGGCAATGGCCATGACACAAGAGGCCTTGGCTGAGCCTCTGCTGAAGGTGAAAAATCTGCGCAAACTCTATGCCCCTGGCAAAGGCGTGGATGGCGTCGACTTTGAACTCTGGCCCGGCGAAGTACTGGGAATAGTGGGCGAGTCTGGCTCCGGCAAAACCACGCTGCTGCAATGCCTGTCCGGAATGCTGACACCAGACTCCGGACAGATTGAGTACACAGGCAAACAAGGCGATAAACTCGACATCTACAAAATTACCGAAAGCCAGCGCCGGC
The DNA here is from genome assembly GCF_023314135.1 of Marinobacter sp. M1C. Taxonomy (NCBI): domain Bacteria; kingdom Pseudomonadati; phylum Pseudomonadota; class Gammaproteobacteria; order Pseudomonadales; family Marinobacteraceae; genus Marinobacter; species Marinobacter sp. M1C. The sequence continues at coordinate 1,858,241 of NZ_CP092289.1, read as the reverse complement.
TTTTGCTGCGCACCGACTGGGGGATTGTTCACCAGCACCCCCGGGATGGCCTGCGGATGGGCGTAAGCGCCGGCGCCAATATTGGCGAACGATTGATGGCCATCGGTGAACGTCATTACGGCAACCTGCGTTCAACAGGGGAGGCCTGGCTGCGAGAAATGGAGATTGATACCGCCCGTATTGATGACCTGCCCCGCACGTTTTCCGGAGGCATGCAGCAGCGCCTTCAGATTGCCCGCAACCTGGTCACCCAGCCGCGCCTGGTTTTCATGGATGAACCCACCGGCGGGCTGGATGTTTCAGTTCAAGCCCGCCTGCTGGATATGCTGCGCAACCTGGTGGTAGACCTGGGCCTTTCTGTTGTGCTGGTTACCCACGACCTTGCTGTCGCCCGATTGTTATCCCACCGGCTCATGGTCATGCGTGGCGGCAAAGTGGTTGAGCAGGGTCTTACCGACCAGATACTGGATGACCCACAACACCCTTACAGTCAGTTGCTTGTGTCTTCGGTGTTGACCCCGTGACACCGCACTGTGATCGAACTGGAGAACTGCAATGACAGTCATGATCCAGGTTACCGACCTGAACAAACGATTCACCCTGCACAATCAGGGTGGTGTTTCCTACCCTGTCCTCACGGATGTGTCCTTTAACGTGAACGCTGGCGAATGCGTGGTACTGGATGGGCGCTCCGGGTCCGGCAAAAGTACCCTTTTGCGTTCGCTTTACGCCAATTATAAGCCCCAGTCCGGTCAACTTCATGTTCGGCACCAGGGCGAGCTTACCGACCTGGTCACAGCAACACCCAGGCAGATTCTGACCATCCGGCGGCAAACCCTGGGCTATGTCAGCCAATTCCTGCGGGTTATTCCCCGGGTATCGACCCTCGAAGTGGTGATGGAACCGCTAAGGGCCCTAGGCGTAGACCGGGAGACCTGCCGCGAAAAAGCCTCCGGATTGCTGCGCCAACTGAACATACCCAAGACGCTCTGGCACCTGGCTCCCTCGACTTTTTCCGGCGGCGAGCAGCAGCGGGTCAATATCGCCCGGGGCTTCGTGGTTGATTACCCCATCCTTTTGTTGGACGAACCCACGGCGTCTTTAGATGCAGACAACTGCGCTGTTGTGGTGTCGCTTATCCAGCAGGCCCGGGAACGCGGCGCGGCTATTGTAGGAATTTTCCACGACGCCGGGCTACGCGATCAGCTGGCCGACCGCAGAATACCTCTGACCAGCCCCGCAAAAGAGGAAGCAGCATGAGCGCCATGGACCTGACACTGGAACGGCCGCAGCTTGAAAGCAGTGAATTACTGCTCACCAACGCCCGTATTGTGACTGAAAACGAAGTATTTACCGGCACACTCAAAGTCCGGAATGGTTTGATCAGTGCTATAGATCGGGGGAACACCCGGGCAGCCAAAGCCCAGGATTGCCAGGGAGCCTATCTGATTCCGGGATTGGTGGAACTGCATACGGACAATCTTGAAAAGCACTTTTCGCCACGGCCGGGCGTTATTTGGCCCAGCCACCCGGCCGTGCTCACCCACGACGCCCATATCGTATCGTCTGGCATAACCACGGTATTCGACGCGTTGTCCGTCGGTGATATTATTGATGACAGCAACCGCCTGACCCACCTAAGGACCCTCGTCGACGCTCTGTCAGAAACACGTGACGCGGGCCTATTGCGGGCAGATCACCTGCTGCACCTGCGCTGCGAAGTCAGTTTTGGCGAAACCCTGCAGTTGTTCGAAGACTTGGTTGATCACCCCTTGCTCCAGCTTGTCTCGGTCATGGATCACACGCCAGGGCAGCGTCAATTCGTCCGGGAAGACAAGTACCGGCAGTATTACCAGGGCAAGCACAACCTCAATGATGCTGAAATGGACACCTTTACGCACAAGCGCAAGGAATCCGCCCTGCTGCACAGCGACCGGAACCGCAAAGCCATAGTCGCCATCTGCCAGGCCAGAGGCATCCCGCTGGCCAGCCATGATGACGCGACCCTGGACCACGTTGCAGAGTCGGCAGCATTAGGTATGCGTATTGCGGAATTCCCCACCACCCGGGAAGCGGCTAAAGCCTCCCATGAGCAGGGGTTGCGGGTATTGATGGGTGCGCCCAATATTGTCCGGGGCGGCTCCCACTCTGGCAACATTGCAGCGGCCGAACTGGCCTCCGCCGGGGTGCTCGACATACTGTCGTCCGACTATTATCCCGCCAGCATGCTGGACGCGGCATTTCGCCTGGCCAGCATGGAAGACAACGACTATGACATCGCTCGGGCCATCGCCACCGTCACTGCCACCCCCGCGCGCTGCGCCAACCTCCATGACCGCGGCGTAATCGAACGTGGCAAACGGGCGGACCTGGTGCTGGTGCAACCCAGAAATCAACTGCCGGTGATTCAAAACGTCTGGCGAAGCGGAAAACGCGTGTATTAAAACGCTAATGAGGAGCTAAAGGTGCCAGAATCAAACAGTAAACAGCCCCTCACGGCCGGGCTGGGACGCCTGTTTTACATTATGGGGGCGTCAGGAGCGGGCAAGGACACACTACTGCGAGGCTGCCGGGCAGGCTCTAACGATGATTTGAGGCCACTCGTAGCCCACCGCTATATAACCCGGAAGCCGGATGGCGGCACCGAGCGCCATATCTGGCTTTCAGACACCGAGTTCAAGCAGCGGGTAGCCATAGATGCCTTTGCCATGCACTGGTCAGCCAATGGTTTCCGCTACGGGATCGGCCGCGAGATCGACCAGTGGCTTGCTCGCGGTGGCCAGGTACTTGTGAATGGATCCCGCGGCTATCTCGAAGAGGCTCGGTCGCGCTATGGCGACACGCTTATTCCGGTACTGATCCGTGTCGACCCGGACCGGCTGCAACAGCGCCTGATGCTGCGCGGCCGGGAATGCGCCGAACAGATCGACGCGCGGATTCGCCGTGCCCGAGAGCTGGAACAGCAACTCCCTTCAGACTGCCTTGTCATCGAGAACAATGGCAACGTGGAAGACGCCGTATCCAGCCTGTTGGCTGCCATCGCAGAACAACATAACGGCCACCGAAGCGGGCTACGTGAAGGGCTACGTGAAGGGCTATATCCAGTGTCGGCGTTTGAAGAACCACAGCAACGCCAGAACGATTAGAACCATGGTGCCCCAGACCATCGGGTAACCGTAATACCAGCCCAGTTCCGGCATCGACCAGGGGCTGCCCGGATGGTCAAAATTCATGCCGTAAACACCCACCACAAACGTCAATGGAATGAAGATGGTTGCAATGATCGTCAACACCCGCATCGTCTCGTTGGTGCGCTGGCTAATACTGGACAGGTAGATATCCAGCATACTGGCAGCCATATCGCGAAAGCTTTCCAATAATTCGATAATCTGAATGCTGTGGTCGTAACAGTCCCGGAAATACACCAGGGTGTCTGCCAGAATCAGCTCGTCTTCACCCCGCATGAGCGTTGTGATCAGTTCCCGCTGGGGCCAGAGCACCCGGCGCAGGGTCAGCAGCTCGCGTTTTAACTCATGCAATGACGCCAGCGTTTTCTGACTCGGGCGCTCCAGCAACTCCTCCTCAAGTGCTTCAAGTTCGCCGCCGAATTGTTCCAATACCGGAAAACCGGCATCAATAACAAAATCCATCAGCGCATAAAGTAAATAATCAATCCCGCGGTTTGCGAAGCGGCGGTTGTTGGGTTGCCGCATTCGCTTGCGCACCGGCTCAAAAGGGTCATTCGCCAGAGGGCAAAAGCAGATCAGATAGTTCTTTCCAACAAACAGGCTAACCTGAACCAGCTCCAAATTCTGGCCATCGTAAACAGGCAGTGTCGCGATGATAAAAACCTGGTCGTCATACAGTTCGATTTTGGGGCGTTGACCGCTGTTGATGATGTCCTCCAGCGCCAGGTCGTGAAGATCAAACAGCTCACCAAAATCTCGAAGGGTGTCTGGATCAATATGCCCGTTTACTTGAATCCAGGTTTTGCTCTCCCGAGCCAGAAATGGCTGGCAATCACGTGCCAGAGCAAGTCGGTGCTCCTCAACCGAGGACTCCGTGTAATCAATCAGATTTATGGTAACCGGCGCTACCGGTTTTTGAATGGTCACCAGGGTTCCGGGTGCTGTACCTGGGCTGTGGTAGTGTTTGTTAAAGTAGGCCATAAATCATTCGCTCGGGCGATGTTTGACGGTTTAATGGGTCAACGTATTTTCTCGAAATGCCCCACCCTGCCCATTTTTTAGTGATGCATTTCATGGGCTTTCAAACTCTGTGACCAGAATTATAGACGCTGATTCGCGCCATGCTAGAGTGATAAAACTAGCATGTTCGAGGCTAGAGCGATCATAGCTAGACAGATCAGTGTAAGAACCATGAGTAAACTAACATGGCGGCTCACAAACGAGCTGTCTTAAAACTACGCAGGGGTTTAAAGATGATTTTCGGAATCGCCTGGTTTGTAATGATGTGGCTTGGCCTGGTGATGGTCGCACTGGTGACTGCAGTGGTGTTTATTCTGCGCAAAAAACACGATGCCGGGACTGATAGCGGAACGATCACCCACCAGCCGCAAAGCGATGCCCGGCAGCAAGTGCTTGAAAAGGTAAAGGGAATGCACGCTGCGTCTGAAGGCCTGCGCGGCCGGGCTCGGATAGAGGCCCTGCGGCGCTACATGGATAGTATGAACGACGGGCTGGAACTCGTCTCAGATATCCGCCCGGCTAAAGAGGGCGAGCCCAATGGGGAGTGGGTGATTGCACCCGGATCAGACCCCAACCGCCGGATTCTCTACATTCACGGCGGCTCCTGGATTGCAGGCAGCCCCAAAAGTCATCGCGCAATCACTGATCGTTTGTCTAGGTTGGCCCACGCCTGCGTATTCGCCGTTGATTACCGGTTAATGCCAGAAAACCGCTATCTTGAAGGCATTGTCGACTGCCAGCAGGCTTACCGCTGGATACTCGATAACGGCCCGGACGGAAAGGCTGCGCCCGATTTTGTAGTGATCGCCGGGGATTCCGCCGGCGGCAGTCACACCCTGGGCCTGATTGCCTGGATACGAGACCAGAATCTGCCATCACCGAATGCCGCGATTGCCCTCTCACCTTCCACCGAGCTCATGCTTACGTCACTAAGCAAGAGAGCCAACCTGAAAACCGACGCAATGCTGGGGCCAGCCGTTGAAAAGCTGGCGCGCATACCCTCACCGCTGCTGTGGTGGGGAACCGTTTTTGGCATTCGCATATTGCCCACCAGCCCAATGGCATCACCCCTGCGGGGAAAACTCCACAATCTGCCGCCAACACTGATTCACGTCAGCGAATCGGAGTTGCTGCACGAAAACGCCCAACGGTATGTATCAAAGGCGCAAAAGGCCGGCTCGCCGGTGGAAATGAAAACCTGGCCCGACATGGTTCATGTTTGGCACATGTTTACGCCACTGTTACCAGAGGCGGAAGAGGCGTTTGACGACATAAGCGGATTTTTAGCGCGGGTGGAAGCAGCTTCAGCGGCACCTTAGCTCAGCAACCGCTCTTTGGCTTCATTAACACGGGCAGCCAGGTAATTACTGCCGCCGCGGTCCGGGTGCATTTTCTGCATCATTCTGCGGTGGGCCTGAATAATTTCGTCGCGGCTGGCGCCCTCCTGAAGCCCCAGAATATCCAGAGCTTCGCTGTCGGTCAGAGTGCCGCTACTGTTCGAGCTTTTGCGCTCACCGTTCTGCTCGCCGTTTTGGGCCCTGTCATCGCCAGTCGGATCGTCAGTACGCCAGGAATCGCCGAAGCGGCGGTCTAAATAGGTTTCCAAAAGCCGGGCAGAATCCTCGTCTTGTTCCCGACAATACTGCAATAGCCCGATGAATTCACTCTCGGCCAAGTCCGCCAGTGCCCGCCCGGCCATGGGGCCTTTCACTATTTCACCGATCATATCTCCGGAGTCGTGGTCCAGAGTCATTTTGAGGATATCGCTGGAAACATGGGACTGGTTGCCCGGTTTTGCCTTTGCTTGGCCGCCGCCCAAACCCGACAGACGACCCATCAATAGCGAAGGAAGAACCCGCCGTAATAGCGGAAACAGGAAAGCCAACGCTGCGAACAAGATGGGCAGGCGACCGGTGATGACCATCAGAACCACCATCACGACACCGGCAATCACCACCAGCTTGATAATGGCCGGTTTTTGCTGGCCGGGCGGCTGGTTACGCAACCAGACCCAGGCAACAACGGTCATCACAGCAATCAAAAGCACGAATAGCACTCGGATACCTCGGGCCGATTGGCCCACCGATTAAATGAAACAAGCCCTAACGGATTTGTTGAGTCAGGCGCTTCACTTCTGGTGAGCTGCGGCTAGAGTAGTCCTGCAGCGCTTTGGCTCCCCCGGAAGCATAGACCGCAACAGCGGCCATAAGATCCTTCAGCATTTGCGGGCTGTTGCTGTTAAAGGGTGCATAGGCGCCACCCGACAGTTTGGCCACTTGCTGAAAAAACGCCTTGGCGTGTGCGTCGCCACCTTCAAGGAACATAAACACCGGGGTGCGCAACATGCCCAGCTCGCCGGCGATGTGGCAGAGCTCGTCTACCGGCTCCTCACAACAATCGCCAATAAACACCACGGCTTTGACGGCCTTTGACCGGGTTTCTGCTCTGGCGTGCGCTAAAACCCTGTGAATCTGGGTACGGCCGCCCAGACAGGAAACGCCGTTCATCAGGTTAAGCAGCTGGCTGGTCTGGTTAACAAACCCGGTGGCCTTGAATTCCCCGTAACCGCGGTAATAACAAAGCTGAATGGCCAGGCCACCCAAATCCCGGGTCGCCAGAAAAAGCTCGCTCTGCAAGTGGCAAGCCTGGTCCCAGGTAGCCTCTCTGCTGGCGGTGGCATCCAGGGCGAAAATCAGCCGGCCCTGCTCGCCGCCCTGCCCTCCACCTTGCTGAGGCAACTTACGGACCTGATGGATAAACTGGTCAATCGACTGCTTATCGGATTTTGTACGGAGCTCTTTGTCAGACATACGCTTTTGCAAACCGCCTTGTTCTGCCAATGTATTAGTTCAAGCTTAAGGTAAAGAATACGCAATTCACAGGCCTGGCAGACCACATTGGCCAATGCTTACGCGCCCAAAAAGGCACCTCAACACTCAATTGAACACGCTCCGCGGGAGCTTCTCCGCCGAACACGCTCATTGCAGACTGTCGTTGCAGGCATAGGTACCTTGCCTAATGGTGCTTTGCTGCTACTATGAGTGTTCAATTGAACATCTTATAACAATAACCTGGCGGAACGGGTCCTCTCAGGATGTTCAATTCAACGCATGAGACTCTTATGCAGGGACCGTTTCCAGTGGAGAATCTCAATGAATATGCAGAAAAAATTGTTTTCCGGCGCTTTGCCGTCTGTCACCTTGGCAGCCTCGGCTTTACTGTTTGCTTTCAGCAGCCCGGCTCTTGCGGACTGTGAACGCGGCGCACTCGATGCCATGTACTGCGATGCAGACGGCGACATGGTAGCCGACTTGCCGACGGATGAGTCAGAGTGGGTTAATCCCGACACCTTGATTTTTGCCTACACACCCGTTGAAGATCCGGCCATTTATTCGGATATCTGGCAGCCTTTCATTGACCACCTGGCGAAAGTGACCGGTAAAGATGTTCGCTTCTTCGCCGTGCAATCCAACTCTGCCCAGGTGGAAGCCATGCGCAGTGGGCGCCTGCACATCGCAGGCTTCTCCACTGGCCCGACGCCTTTCGCCGTTAATCTTGCCGGTGCCGTTCCCTTTGCGCTGATGGGGTCAGACACGGGCCAGTTTGGCTATACCTTGCAGGTTTTCACCCACAGCGATTCTGACATTTATGAAATGGCAGACCTTAAAGGCAAGCGGGTTGCGCATACGTCGCCAACCTCCAACTCGGGCAACCAGGCACCCAGAGCGCTGTTTCCAGAAATGGGGATAGTACCGGGTGAAGACTACGAGATTTCGTTTTCGGGCAGCCACGATCAATCCATGCTTGGTGTGGTCGCTCGCGACTACGATGCCGCTCCAGTCGCCTCAGAAGTGGTAGAGCGCATGGCCGCGCGTGGATTGTATGACGTAGAAGACGTGCGCCTGGTTTGGGAATCAGATCGTTTCCCGACGACGTCTTATAACTATGCGCACAACCTACACCCTGATCTGGTCGAAAAAATTCGCGAAGCTTTTTATACCTTTAAATTTGCCGGCACCGAGCTGGGTGACGAGTTTGAAGGCGTTGAAACCTTCATTCCGATCAACTACAAGGACAACTGGCGCGTCATTCGCACCATTCAGGCGTCCAATGGCGTTCAGTACACCCCCGATAATCTTCAATAAGAAAACCGGAGCCTCCGGCTAACCCGCCAGAGGCTCTATCCGGAGTTAATCACATGTTAGAGATTACCAACCTCGTCAAGCGATACGGGCAGAACGATCCCGTGCTCAAAGGTCTTGATCTGACGGTCGATGGCAGCAGTGTTGTTTCCATTGTTGGCGCTTCAGGCGCCGGGAAAAGTACCCTGTTGCGCTGCATCAACCGGTTGGTCGAACCAACATCGGGTTCGATCAAGCTGAACGGCCACGAGTTGGTCAATCTTCGCGGAAGTGCATTGCGTCATTCCCGCCGGCGCATTGGTATGGTTTTCCAGGGTTTTAACCTGATTGATCGTTTGACCGTGATGGAGAACGTGCTGTCCGGGCGCTTGGGTTACGTGTCTTTTTTCCAGGCTTTAACCCGCCGCTTTCCGCAAACTGACATCGACCGTGCCTTCAGCTTGATGGAGCGTGTGGGCATTGCCCAATACGCCGACAAACGCGCAGACCAGCTATCGGGTGGCGAGCGGCAGCGTGTTGCGGTGGTACGTGCGCTGATGCAAGAGCCGCAGATTTTGCTGGCCGATGAGCCAACAGCGTCGCTGGACCCAAAAACGTCGCAGCAGATCATGAGCCTGTTGCAAAGCCTGGCGAGTGAAATGTCACTGCCGGTGTTGATCAATATTCACAACGTAACCCAGGCGCGAATGTATACCGACCGCATTGTGGGCATGCGCCATGGCCAAATGATTTTTGACGGTGAACCCAAAGATTTCAATCAGGATGCGCTAGACGCCATATACGGCGGTATCGAATCACCGGAAGAAGACGGTGACGATTCGGCGAAGCAGGCATCGCAGGATCAGGAGGCTTCGGCATGACACGCCTCAGAACCGGGGCCGACGCCCAGTCAGGCAGGGTCTGGAAAAAGCCACCGTTCATAGCAAACCCCTGGGTTCGCTATGGCTTGATCGTCATAGCCCTGACCTACTTGTACTGGGCCTTCTCAACCTTGCCGTTCAATTGGGAGCGGGTTTCAGAAGGCTTGCCCCGTGCCGCTAAAATCTTCGGTGGCGCTTTTCCGCCCAGTTTCGAGCGCGGCGGTCTGTTATGGACCGGGTTCAAGGAAAGTTTCCAGATTGCCTTTCTGGCAACCCTGATGGGTGTTGGCCTGTCGCTGCCCATCGCGGTGATGGCCGCTAAAAATGTGGCGCCCTTGCCTGTCTATTTGTTAGGGCGCGCGTTGATTGTTATATCCCGCAGCTTTCACCCGGTTATCGTAGCGATTCTTTTTGTAGCCGCGGTCGGTTTTGGCCCGCTGGCGGGCATTCTCACCCTAACCCTGTATTCCATCGGCTTTGTCGCCAAGTTATTGGCTGAGGAAATCGAAGAGATCGACTGGGGTCAGGTTGAAGCCATGCGCTCGGTAGGCGCCGGGTATTTCAAAATACTGGTCTTTGGGGTTTTTCCACAGATTATGCCGCGCCAGATAGGGCTGTCTATGTACCAGCTGGACAGCAACCTTCGCGCTTCGGCGGTGGTCGGTATTGTAGGGGCAGGCGGTATTGGTGGCACGCTGATGAACGCCTTCGGACGTTACGATTACGATTTCGCATTTGCCATTCTGCTGATGATTATCGGGATCATTTTGATCAGTGAAGGTTTCAGCGGATGGGTGAGGAAAAAAGTATGGTAGATCACGCTGCAAAACTGAAAGACCACGTCTGGTCACGCTATGACCGGAAAGAGCAGTTGATCCGCTACGCGATCTATCTGGCAACTTTAGTGGCCGTTGTCTGGACGATAAAAGACATCGACATTTTTTGGCCTTGGGTATGGGACGCCCCCAATCAGATTCAAAGCTTGGGTTCACGCATGTGGCCACCAGAGTTCAGCCGGTGGGACGCAATCTTAAGCGCCATGCTGGAAACCGTTCACATTGCCACGCTGTCGACCATGCTGACGATATTCATCGCCTTACCGGTGTCTTATATTGCGGCGCAGAATACAACGCCGAACAAGGCAACGCTGTGGCTTGGCCGGTTTATTCTGGTATCCAGCCGTTCAGTGAACACCATTATATGGGCGCTGCTGTTCGTGGCCATTTTTGGCCCGGGCGTGCTGGCCGGTATTTTGGCGGTTATGTTCCGGTCCATCGGGTTTATTGGCAAGCTGATGGGTGAAGCCATTGAAGAGATCGACCGCAACCCGGTAGAGGCCATGCAGGCAACGGGCGCCAGTAAGATGAAGGTGGTGCTCTACGCGATTGTTCCCCAGGTAATGCCGGCATTTTTTGCCATCATCATTTTGCGCTGGGACATCAATATTCGTGAGTCTACCGTTTTAGGCCTGGTGGGCGCCGGTGGTATCGGGGTGTTGCTGCAGGGGTCGATTGACCTGTTCGCCTGGCAAACCGTTGCGACAATCCTGTTAGCCATCATCGTTCTGGTTATTCTGGGCGAGGCAATCACCAGTGTCCTGCGCAAAAAAGTAATTTGAACGAGAAAGCAGACAATATGTTGAAAAATTTTGAGTTTGGTAACGCGGATATTCTGTTCACCGATGTGGACGATACGCTGACTACCGCAGGCCAGCTGCTGCCCGAAACCTACCTTGCGATTTGTAAGCTGGCGGCTGCGGGTATCAAAGTGATTCCGGTCACCGGAGGCTGCGCCGGCTGGTGTGATCAAATCATTCGAACCTGGCCCGTAAAGGCCGTGATTGGTGAAGGCGGTGCCTTTTACGCAGAACGCACCGCACCCATGACCGTTCGTTGGCACTACTGGGATAACGAATTGTCCCACCGTGAAGACCAGGCTCGCATTTTGGCGGCTGTTGCTGCATTGAAGCTGGACTTTGAACCCAAACTGGCCGGCGACCAGGCTTTTCGCACGGTGGATGTGGCGGTGGATTATAACCAGCAAGAGTCATTAAATTCTCAACAGGTGGATCAGATTCACGATGCCCTAAAAGCTCAGGGATTCAACGTTCGGGAGAGCTCGATTCACATCAACATCTGGCAGGGTGACTTCGATAAATCCACCATGGCCATGCGGGTAGGCCGTGATTTACTGGGCCTGGATTCGCAGGCATTGCGGCAACGCTCTGTGTTTATTGGAGATGCGCCCAATGACGAATGTATGTTCCGCAACTTTCCGCTGAGTATTGGTGTGGCAAACATTCGCAGGCACCTGCCGGTGATGACATACCAACCTGCAGCGATCGCCAGCCAGCCTTCCGGGCTGGGCTTTGCTGAAATGGCGGATGCCTGGCTGCAGCAACGCACCGAGTCTGGGCTGAGCCAGGCCGACACCCGCCGCACATAGCAACAACATGAGTCAACTGACCGTGACTGTAAACTGATGGGCGCCAAAGAGCGGCAGCACAGCATAATAGAATGGGTGCACGAGCAGGAGCATGTCGAAGTTGAAGACATTGCACAGCGCTTTGGCGTTACTACTCAGACCATTCGTCGCGACATCAACAAGCTTTGCGAGCAAGGCTTGTTGCGCCGTCGTTACGGGGGCGTCAGTTTACCCCCCAGCGCTGCCACTCATCTCATTGACGAACTACAGGTACGTAATTTACGGGCCAAGCAGCGCATGGCCGAGCGTGTCGCAGCGGATATTCCGGAAGGGGCCACCGTCAGCCTTGGGGTGGGTAGTACCATTGAGCGGGTGGCACAAGCGCTGATCCATCACCGGTCGCTCAAGATTTTGACCAACAACCTCCGCGTGGCCGCAGCGCTTTCAGTGAATCCCAATATCGACGTTATCGTGTCTGGCGGGCAGTACCGGCATAAAGACCAAGACGTGGTCGGGCCGGAAGTCACCCATTTTTTCAGCTCGTTCGTTACCGACTTTGGCATCATCAGTACTGGCAGCATGGATCTTCAGCACGGTTTGATGGATCATGATATCCGTGAGGCCGAAGTCAGCCGGGCCATTATAAGCAATACCCGGGGCCGCCTGCTGGTGGCCGATTACAGCAAATGGACGCTAAGCTCGTACTGTAAAGTCGCCTCGTTCAAGTATGTTGATCGCTTATACACCGACGTTATGCCCAATCAGCAGCGGGAAGGCCTCCCGGACTCGGTAAGCATCATCGAATGTGGCAATGGGTAAGACGTTTACGCGCTTGCTCTACGCCGGCCCGAATGACGCAATCCGCGGCGTGGTCGTTGATCAACCCCATTGACTGCATGAAGGCGTAAGCCGTGGTTGGCCCGATGAACTGCCAACCCAGTTTCTTAAGTGCCTTCGACAAGGCGATGGATTCCGCAGAAGTCGATACTGTTTGTAGATCCGCGGGCGGCTTTGCGTCGGGCTCAAAACGCCATACAAAAGCCGCCAAGGAGCCCGCCTGTTCAACGATCTGTTTAGCCAATCGCGCATTGTTGATCACCGCCTCAATCTTGCCGCGATGCCGAATAATGCCCTCATCCATCATTAAGCGTTCGACACTGCACTCGTCGAAGCATGCAATTTTATTGAAATCAAATTGATGAAAGGCCGCACGGAAATTCTCGCGCTTCGCCAAAATGGTGCGCCAACTCAATCCAGACTGAAAGCCTTCAAGGCTCAGCTTCTCAAACAAGCGAAAATCATCACCCACAGGAAAGCCCCATTCGGTGTCGTGATAAACACGCAGTTCCGGTACGGTGCCGCACCAGAGACAACGTTGTTTTCCGTCTGGCCCTTCTATCGTCGCGCTAATACGGTCATTCTCCATTTTTTAGTCCATCCCATTATCTTGTGTCCTACCATTCTCTGTTAGCTATGGCTAACTTTCACCGAATTGAAAGACGTTCGGCGTCAAAAACTGGATAATAGCCGCAATCTAAGGCCATAAAGCGCCAAATTCTACAAATCGGTACCCTCGTAATGGAAATTAACGTCAATTTTCTCGACAACCTCCGCATTGAAGCCAAATTTGACGACTTCTCGGTGATTGCCGATCAACCCATTCGTTATAAAGGCGATGGTTCAGCGCCCGGCCCTTTTGACTATTTTTTGGCGTCATCGGCGTTGTGTGCGGCCTATTTTGTGCGGGTTTACTGCATAGCGCGGAACATTCCAACCGACAATATCCGCCTGTCGCAAAACAACATTGTGGATCCCGAGAACCGCTATAACCAGATTTTCAAAATTCAGGTTGAGCTGCCAGAAAACATTTCTGACAAAGACCGTCAGGGCATTGTGCGCTCTATCGACCGCTGCACGGTCAAAAAGGTGGTGCAAACCGGCCCTGAATTCCAGATTGAAATCGTAGACAGCCTGGATGAAGACGCCCAGGCCCTGCTGATGGCGAAGCCAGAAGGCGACACCAGCACCTATGTTTTGGGTAAAGACCTGCCGGTGGAGCAGACCATCGCCAACATGACCGCCATTCTGGCGGACCTGGGCATGAAAATTGAAATCGCATCCTGGCGCAATATTGTGCCTCACGTTTGGTCACTGCACATTCGCGACGCGGCCTCACCCATGTGCTTTACCAATGGCAAAGGCTCAACAAAAGAAAGCGCCCTGTGCTCGGCCCTGGGCGAATTTATTGAGCGCCTGAACTGCAACTTCTTCTATAACGATCAGTTTTTTGGCGAAGAAATCGCCAACAGCGAGTTTGTTCATTACCCCAATGAACGCTGGTTCAAGCCAGGGCCCAATGACGAACTACCACAGGGCATTCTGGATGAGCACTGCCTGGCCATCTACAACCAGGATGATGAACTGTGCGGTTCTAACCTGATTGACACCAACTCCGGCAATGCAGAGCGCGGAATCTGCGCGCTGCCCTTTGCGCGCCATTCAGACGGCGAAACGGTGTACTTCCCCAGCAATCTGATTGAGAACCTGTTCCTAAGCAACGGCATGAGTGCGGGTAACACCCTGTTTGAGGCGCAAGTTCAGTGCCTGTCAGAGATTTTTGAGCGGGCGGTTAAAAAACGGATCATTCAGGAAGAACTTGCACTGCCGGATGTGCCCCTACACGTATTGGAAAAATATCCCAATATTCTGGAAGGCATTCGGGCGTTGGAAGCACAGGGTTATCCGGTGTTGGTCAAAGATGCCTCTCTTGGCGGCCAGTTCCCGGTGGCTTGTGTCACTCTGATGAATCCGAAAACCTCTGGCGTTTTTGCCTCCTTCGGTGCGCACCCTTCTCTGGAAGTAGCACTGGAACGCAGCCTGACTGAGTTGATGCAAGGCCGCAGTTTTGAAGGCTTGAACGATTTTCTGCCCCCCACGTTTAACAGCCTTGCGATCACCGAACCCAACAACTACGTAGAGCACTTTATTGATTCCAGCGGTGTGCTCTCCTGGCGTTTCTTCAGTGCCAAAGCGGATTTCGAGTTTCGCGAGTGGGATTTTTCAGGCACTAACGAAGAAGAAGTCGCCACCCTATTCAACATCCTCAAAGACTTGGGCAAAGAAGTGTATACAGCGGTTTATGACGACTTGGGCGCCCCGGTCTGCCGCATGCTGGTGCCTGACTATTCCGAGGTTTACCAAATAGAAGATCTGATCTGGGACAACACCAATCGGGCCCTGGATTATCGCGAAGATATTCTCAACCTCCACTCTTTAAATGACGACCAACTGAATGCTCTGGTGGAGCGCCTGGAAGAAAGCCAGATCGACGATTACACGGACATCATTACCTTGATCGGTATTGAATTCGACGAAAACACAGTCTGGGGTCAGCTCACTATTCTGGAGTTAAAGCTGCTGATTAACCTGGCTCTGGAACAGTACGAAGATGCCCTTGAGCGGGTAGAAACGTTTATCCAGTTCAATGACAATACCGTGGAACGCGGGTTGTTTTATCGGGCGGTGAGCGCGGTACTGGAAATTGTTATCGATGACGAACTTGAGCTGAGTGATTACCTGTTTAACCTCAGGCGCATGTACGGTGAACAGACGATGGACGCGGTAGTGGGTTCGGTGAATGGCCACGTGCGCTTTTACGGCCTTACCCCAACCAATATGCAGCTGGAAGGCCTGGACAAACATCTACGGCTGATTGAAAGCTATAAGAAGCTGCATGCAGCACGAGGGGCCAGAATTTGAATGACACTCGAGTGCGTCACGGAACCAATGTCAGTGCATCAATTTTATTTTTAAGCAGCTGCATCTAAACAAGACGTCGACGCGTTTTACCTATGTGTATTCAAACTGTAAACGCTGAGGAATAAATAATGAAAAACATAGGCAATCTGAAAACGTTGATGGCGTCCATGATCTTTGTCGCAGGCACCGGGCTGGCGGGTTATGCCGCTGCTGCCGGCAACCCCATGGTTGGTGGCGCTGAAATGTATCCCGACAAGACCGTTGTTGAGAACGCATCAAATGCTGCAAACCTAACGACGCTTGTTGCCGCTGTCAAAGCTGCGGGATTGGCCGAAACACTTTCCGGCAAAGGTCCGTTTACCGTATTTGCGCCAACAAACGCTGCTTTTGAAAAACTGCCTAAAGGCACTGTTGAAGAGCTGTTGAAGCCTGAGAACAAGGAAAAGCTTCAATCGATACTGACCTATCACGTGGTGCCAGCTAATGCGAGCTCAATGGCAGCCATGAAAATGGTAGAAGACGATGGTGGAATGCACCCCGCCCCAACGGTTCAGGGTGGAAAACTTAAGCTTACCACCAAAGGCGGCAAGCTGATGGTCGAAGATAGCCAGGGCAATGTGGCGACGGTTATTCAGGCCGACGTTGTACAGTCCAACGGTGTTGTGCACGTAATCGATACAGTGCTCATGCCGGGAATGTAATACTCTGCTATGAAGCTTTCTAAGCGGCCCCGCGGGGCCGTTTTTTTATGTTCAAAGATAAAGCTGGATAAAACCTGCAACGCAACAGCCATAGCCATAGCCGTAGCCGTAGCAATTCGTTTGATGTTGTTAATACACCAAAAACGGCACTTTAACCGCCGCTGCCCTGCATTTGATCCAACCCTTTGAGCAAACCCGCCATATCATCCGCGTGCTCTTCTTCCTGAGCCAGGATGTCTTCAATAATACGTCGGGACGTGGGATCTTTCTCCCCCAGATAACTCGCAATTTCGCGGTAACTGTCGATAGCAATACGTTCGGCGATCAAATCTTCTTTTATCATTTCCCGTAGAGTTTCGCCCTCGACGTATTCTGCGTGCGAGCGGCTTAGCAAGCCTTCAGGCGAAAAGTTCGGCGCTCCACCTAGCTGTACGATACGTTCAGCCAACCAATCCGCGTGTTGCTGCTCTTGTTGAGCGTGTTCCAGAAACTCTGCCTTGGCGATGCTCGCGCTCAAGCCGTCTGCCATGTAGTAGTGGCGTTTATAGCGCAGTACGCAAACAATTTCAGTAGCCAGGGCCGCGTTGAGCAGGTTGATGACGTTTTCACGATCTGCCATGTAGCCTTCGGTAACGGCGCCTTGTTCAATGTGCATGCGAGCGCGTTCGCGAATGATTTTGATATCGGTGAGAAATGGTTGATTAGCCACGGCCATACTCCTCTGTATTTTATCCAAACAAATTGAGACATTTGAAAACAATACGTAGGATTTACCGTACGCTCCCGGCCATGCATCAATTTGCGCCTGTATAATACGGTAGCTAAAGGTTGAGATGAGTTCAAACGGTGAAGCCATTATGCCGCCTAACCTTTCTGTAAGGTATCCTGACCCTCAAACACGAAAGCAAGCCTACCGCACCGAGGAAACACCCATGAGCCAGAACGTCGGCGACACAAGCAAACTTGACAAGATTCTGGCTGAGCAGCGTGAGTACATCGCGAAGCGCGAAGGCGGCTATCGCGAAAAATCCCTAAAAATGTACCCGTGGATATGCGGGCGCTGCACCCGAGAGTTTACCCGCGTCAATTTGCGAGAACTGACGGTGCATCATCGCGACCATGACCACGACAACAATCCCGCCGATGGCAGTAACTGGGAATTATTGTGCGTTTACTGCCACGACAACGAACACAGTAAATTTGAGGATTTCGTGCGCTACGGTGGCGGCGGTGAAAAAAGACGGGAGGCGGCTACGCACAATCCGTTTGCTGGCCTGAAAGAAGCGCTTGATAAGAAAAGCTAATAGCCGCAGCTCAAACCTAAGACAAAACGCCGTCAACTGTTGTGGTTGACGGCGTTTTGTCTTTACTGGCTGGCAACCCCAGGGTTTTCACCGTAGTTGTCGTGATCACCCAGGCGTTTGCCGTTTACGGACTTTCCGTAAAAGCCATCGTGGTTATGAAAGGTGCTTGCGGTTACATCCAGTGAGCTCTGCTGCCGGCGACGTGGGTCTTGAGGGCGTTCGTGACTGTTAACAAACGCTGCCACATCCCAAGCCTCCTGATCGCTCAGGGAGTTGGGCTTGCCCAGTGGCATGTTGGCTTTTATAAAGCCGGCTGCCGTATTCACCCGGTGCATGCCCGCGCCCCAGTTATAGGCGCCATCGCCCCACAAAGGTGGAAAAACAACCTGCCCTGCTACCTTTTGCCCTTCCCCGTTTTCACCATGGCATATGGCGCACTGCTCGATATAAACCGCAGCGCCACGTTCTCGGTCATGGCCACCTTCTGG
This sequence comes from Marinobacter sp. M1C, assembly GCF_023314135.1. NCBI lineage: Bacteria > Pseudomonadati > Pseudomonadota > Gammaproteobacteria > Pseudomonadales > Marinobacteraceae > Marinobacter > Marinobacter sp. M1C. Next base: position 1,840,355 of record NZ_CP092289.1, on the reverse strand, counting down.
CGTTTCAAGCTTGAGGTAACCACGGCCTGGCAGAGCCTGGTTAATAGGCGCGCCGGTTGATAACCAATGAAAATAGGTTTCCATGGCGACGAGAGTGGGGTCACCTTGCGCGGGCGCCACGCCGTTCATGGAATAGGTGATGCAGCCTTGAAGTCGCTCTGTCAGAGTATTCACTTTGTCGTTCTTGCTGCGATAGGCAGGGTACATACCGAATGCCGCCCACATCGGCGCAGCGCTGGCATGTCGCCCGGCATCCAGGTGGCAGTTAACGCAGTTTTGGCCATTGAACACATACTTGCCACGCAACTGCTGGGTGTTTACAAATAGATCACGTCCATAACGAACCATGTCGCCGTAGGGAGAGTCTGGAATATCCCGCTCTTGCGGTGGCTGAAACGTCGCCTCACCGGAGGGTGCCGCGGGTAATGGTTTCTGGTAATCCACTTTTGGCTCTGCGGCCTGAATGAATGCAGGTGCGGCAAAGACAAAAAAAGCACTACCAACTACGAGCAGGGACGATTTCCAAAGGCTCATCAGCGGCTCTCCTCTTGCTTGGACTGCGCAGCCAGTGGCTCAGGCAGAGTTGCATAATATTCGGTGACAGCACTGATCTGTTGTTCGCTCAGGCGCTGCGCAATACCCCTCATCAGGTGATTGGGATCATTATCACGACTGCCACTGCGCCAGGCATTCAATTGCGTTTTCAGATAACCGGCATGCTGGCCTAAAAGGGCCGGAAACGAACTCCCGACCCCCATACCGTTGGGGCCGTGGCATTGGTTACACGCTGGTATGTCGTTGTTCCAGTCACCCCGCATGGCCAGCCATTCGCCTTGATTATCTTCAGCAGGCGCTTGCTGGGTAATGGAAAAAACCATTGGCTTGAGACTCTGGTAATAGACTGTCACACTTTGGATGTCGTCTTCTGTCAGTGCCTTTGCAAAGGGCTGCATGATGGCGTTTTTTCGCAGTCCGCCAGCGTAATCGTGCAATTGCTTGCCCAAATATTCGGCATTAAGCCCGGCGATACTCGGAAAGCCGGCTGCGTCATTACCTTTCCCATCCGGGCCATGACAAGCCACACACGCCAAAGCGCCAGCACCATTGCCCTGAGTGGCAATGATTTTACCTCGATCCAGGTCACCCGCTGCAATCACAACACTTACATTCAGCGCACCGAAACCGAAGGTTGCGAGCAAAAATGAAGCCCCTCTCATCGTTTTCGTCATTGGTATACTCCGAGATTATTGGGGGTGCACCATAAGGCGCTGTTACTTGAACTCAGGGATAAACAAACCGTGATAGATTCAAATTTAGTGGAACAAAATGCCGCCCGAGTAATATAAGTATAACGTAAAACGCAAAGGCCGCTATTTTGAGCGAACGCTGATAATTGAGATAAGAATTCTTTTTTTCAGCCTCCGGCAAGGGGTCTTCCAATTCATTGTTTTTGACAAGAGTGTTTAGATGAAAAACTGGCTGTTTCTGGGCGTCGCTATTATTGCGGAAGTGATCGCAACTTCAAGCCTGAAGCCGAGCGAAGGCTTTACCAAAGTGCTCCCAAGCTTGATGGTGGTTATCGGATACGGCGTTGCATTCTATTTTCTGTCACTGACCCTGAAAACGATTCCTGTGGGCATAGCTTATGCCATCTGGTCTGGCTCAGGAATTGTTCTGATATCAATGATCGGCTGGTTGGCGCTTGGTCAGAAATTAGACATGGCGAGCGTGTTCGGCATGGGGCTGATTGTGGCTGGCGTTGTTGTTATTAACGTGTTTTCCAACGCAACTGCGCATTAAATTTTACAAATACGTTAGCCTCGATCAAATTTCAACGAATCTTGGAACCAGCATCAACCCGACACCCACCGCCACCAACGCAAGCGTGTCCGTCACCAGATAAGGGTATAGAACCAAAGCGATACCACAATATCGCGTTACGATATTCGATTGCTTGCGGCCGTAAATGAAATAGCCAACGCCAATGGAGCTGAAAATCAGCCCCAAAATCAGTTCTGTGGTATCCATTACAATGTCACTGTTCCCAGTTTTTTTGCCTCTGTTTACAGGTAGCGCCCGGCAGAACCGATAGCCACCACCACCAGGCCAATAATCAGATTAATGCCAACGAGCCGGCGAATTTTGCCGACCTGACGCCCGCCTTCTTGCGAGTCGCTGGCGGCAACGGCCAGTTTCAAACGGCGGAACGGGGCGAAGTAGAGGTGAAAAAACAACAACATCATGATCAGGCCTAGCGTCTGCATGGCATGTATGTGCCACCCTGCTCCTGCCATGCCACCAAATCCCTTGAAAATCATCCAGTACCCGGTGATCAGCAAGAGCACGATCGCCAACCAAACCCAACGGAAAAACCGCGTAAGCGTTTGACACCAAAGTTCACCACGCTGTCCCGCTTCAATCACCTCACCCACGGCCGGGCGCATCGCCATGTAGGCAAAAAACATACCGCCAACCCAAATAACGGCGGATAACGCATGCAACGCAATAGCCAGACCCATAACATTTTCCTTTGATGTAATTCGTACCTGAATTTACACGAACGGCCCGACAAACACGACCGGCACCCCCATATTCCTCAGTTTTAAGCACGTAACAGACGTCTATTTACCAACTCATCTGCTGAATTCTCTTCTATACTTTTGATCATAAAGTGAACAGAAGGAGAGGTTCGCATGCCTGCTGACAATTCTCAACATCGCCCCACTCAAGGCAAGCGCACCAAAACCGGCGGCCCGAAGCTCACAATTGCCAACTTGAAGACCACTACCTGTGAGAGTCCGGGCGAGTATTTCTGACCGAAACCCCGGCCTTGGTGCGCATACTTCTGACCCAGGCAGGGCTGGACCGCAAACTTGGGCTAAAAAGGCCGGTTTGGTAAGTGGCTATCGTGGTTCACCTCTAGCCGCAGTAGACGTTGCACTGTTGCAGGCTAAAACGTTGCTTGACGCAAACTGTATAGATTTTGTGCCCGCAATCAACGAGGATCTTGCGGCCACCATTATATTGGGTACCCAACAGGTGGAGACCGACGATGACCGCCTGGTGAATGGCGTGTTCATCAGCTTTTTCATGCCCACTCTTAATCCAGCCAACATTGCCGAGTATTTGGAGTTTGGCCTTTGGGGCTATGCCTTGTCGCGTTACAGCGGCTGCTGGGTTGGATTCAAAACGGTGCCCGAAACGGTGGAAAGTGCTGCTTCGGTGGAGCTGCCGCCACTGCCAGATTTTGTAACGCCGGATGATTTCACGCCGCCGGAGACCGGTCTTCATTATCGCTGGCCGGACCTTCCGGGGCCTCAGTTGCAAACCCGTATTGAACATAAACTGGCGGCTGTGCAAGCTTTTGCCCGAGCGAATCCTATCGACCGCTGCCTGTTTAACGAGCCAAACGCCCGGTTTGGAATAGTCACCACCGGAAAAAGACATCTGGATCTGCCGGAAGCGCTTGATCTGCTCGGCATTGATGAAACTCATGCCAAGGACATAGGGCTCGATATCTACAAAGTGGGCTTGGTTTGGCCACTTGAACGTAGCGGTATTCTCAAGTTTGTTCACGACAAGGAAGAAGTGCTTGTTGCCGAGGAAAAGCGCGGCATTATCGAAAGCCAGATCAAAGAAGCCATGTCGGAACCGGATCACCCCGGCGACGTTCTGATCACTGGTAAACAGGATGAGCTGGGCCGAAAACGCAAAATTGATCAGCCCTCTTGTAACAAAGATTTCTCCTGCGTGAATGGCTTTTGCCCAAGCTTTGCAACCATCGAGGGTGGCCAGCTGCGCAAATCTCGCGGTACAGACGCGGACTCTGTGCTTACGGGCAAACTTACTACTATTCCCGAGCCGGTTTTGCCTGCGCTGACCGGTTCCTACGATCTGTTGGTGGGTGGTGTGGGCGGCACAGGCGTTGTAACCGTGGGCCAGCTCATCACTATGGCAGCCCATCTTGAAGGCCTGGGTACCTCGGTGCGACTGAATGCCAATGGCATTGCTGAAAAGCTGATGGGAGACACCGTGTTTTCCAACGTGATGATGCTGGGCTTTGCCTGGCAGAGAGGGCTTTTGCCTCTGTCACAGGCCTCGTTGATAAAAGCCATTGAGCTGAATGGCGTCGCGATTGACCGCAATAAGGAAGCCTTTGGCTGGGGCCGCGTAGCCGCGACAGATTTGAAGGCTATTACCGACCTGCTGAACACCGGCGAGGCCCGGGCAGAGGACGTCAGTTCGACCCCTGGATGTTCCGGGCATTCGGGCTGTTGGCGAAGTTTCGGGTGCTGAGCGGCACCGCCCTTGACCCGTTCAGCTATTCTGCCGACCGGAAGATGGATCGCGCCCAACTGCAAGACTACGAGCAAATGGCACGCCGCGCAGTCAAGGAGTTGAATGCCAGCAACTACGACACTTTTTTGCAGTTAGCGGAGCTGCCGAGTGAAGTCCGGGGCTATGGCCCGGTTCGTGAGCAGGCCGCACACGCGATTCAGGAGAAACAGAGGCGGCTGACCGAAGCTTTGGATACGGGCCACGCAACATTGATTCGAACCAGGCAGGCTGACAGCAAAGAGACAGATCTAGTTTGAGGCGCTTTTTATTATGCTCAAGTAGCATTAATAGCCTATCTACATCTTCTTAGTGCCCCACAACGAACACACCTAATATCAAGAGGTATCTGCTCTTCTGCGATTACTCAAAATAGGGCGCAGGTAGAACTTTTGGTGGAGTAGCTATAACGACGCACAGTAATCAGATCCACCAAAATAACGTCAGCTTATTTTACAAATTCATTGGCGGTAAATCTGATATATAATGTACAATTATGATTTATAGTGATATTAAATATAATGGCATGATAAATGCATTAATCAAAATCAGAACCAAATAGGTGAAAATTCTACGAGTTTCAAAAAAGCATTAATCATTGCTTCTAGGTTTTTGGCTCACTTGCAGTGTTATTTTTCAATGGATATTATGAAAAAGGACCTCTATGAAACACACTAAATCACTACTCTTTATTTCGATCATCGCTGCGGCGTCTAGCGCACAAGCGATGCCCTTGTTAAATGCGGAGCTAAATAACCAGTCGATTTATGCCAATGTTTACGTAACAGTAGGTGCATTGGCAACCGCCGGTGGCAATATGCAGAGCCCCGGCGCGATATCAACAGGTGCGGGTTCAATTGCTGGCGGTAATATTGAGGCTGGAACCTTCGCATCTATCGGCGCCTCGGGAGCGGTCAAAGGCAATATTAAAAGTGGCACATACACAAGCGCTGGCGCAGGTGCCGGGCTCAGCGGCGACATTAAAACAGGAACGTACGCAAGCTTCGGCAATTCGGCCGTTGTCGCGGGCAATGTTGAGAGCGGAACGGATACAAGAATAGATCTTACCGCTACCGTAGTAATCACGAAGCAAGACCTTACGATGGAACCTGGGTATAGCGCTCCCAAAGTAATCATTCAGACGGAAAATATTGAGTCTGCCCAACAAACGCTCAAAGATCTCGGACAAGGGACGCAACTAGCCGTCGGTTTCGGGACAAATGACGAACTGCTCGGAGCTGGTCTCTACAGTGTCGCAGATTATCTAACGGTTGCTGCCGGCACAACCATCACCCTTGATGGCGAAGGTGTAGATTCCTCTTGGGTTTTCAACATCTCGAACTACATGACCTTTGGTGCGCTCGCAAATATAGAGCTTTTGAACGTAACTGATGAGAGCAGCATTATCTGGAATATCTTAGGCGACAAAACGGTCGGGGCCGGCGAAGGTTACACAACACTAGGCGCTGGTGCGAAATTCAGAGGCCTTGTTCTATCGAAAGGCTACATTTCCGCCGGGGACAGTGCTGTAATGTTAGGCGTAGGTGACTATTGTGGCGGCGCTTTTTCAGCGACAAATTATGTCACTTTAGGCGCAAATGCCACATTGGGAGCGGACGGTTGCAAAAACGGCGCAGCTACCGCTTACAATAATTTAGCCCGCCTACCCGAACCTTCAACAGCCTTATTGTTGGGTTTAGGTTTAGCTTTATTTGGCATCGCTAGACGAAAGAAAGCCCGCGTTCATTGAACCAAGTGTTGCACTTGGAGCTGAAGACCGCCGAGTGTTATTATCTTTAATATCCTGAATTAATGAGTCGTTAAGCAAGTATTATTTCTCGCTACACCGGCTTTAAAAGAAAAATAAATCTATGCAATTTTTCTGGCGTACCGAGCGTACACTCATGCCAGCTTAATGTTAATGCGCTTTGTGCGGTCATTAAGCAAACTTGCGAGAAACGTATGGCCTTTGTTCTCTTCAGTGCTGGGTTGGTTTTCTTGGTTTTAGGTGCCGAAGCTTTAGTCAGGGGTGCATCCCGTTTCGCACTGGGCTTCGGTATATCGCCATTAATTATCGGGTTGACCGTTGTCGCATTCGGCACCAGTTCGCCAGAACTTGCGGTCAGTGTTAAAGCGGCTCTATCGGGCCAATCGGGTGTTGCTGTCGGCAACGTCATCGGCAGCAATATCTTCAACGTTCTTTTTATACTCGGGCTTTCGGCGTTAATTGTGCCACTTGTTGTGTCGAAACAACTCCTGCGACTTGATGTGCCCGTCATGATCGCACTCTCGGTTATTGTTTTGCTTCTTTCGCTGGATGGCAGCGTCAGTCGCGCAGACGGCATAATGCTGGTAACCGGTCTCGGCGGCTATATTGGGGTGTTGATTTACCTGAGTCGCAAAGAAAGTCTCGAACGTGATAAAGAGGGCATTAATGAATCCAAAGGTCCGAAGCGCACAAGTAGTGACACGCTAAAAAATAGTCTCCTTATCCTCGGAGGTTTGACTTTATTGGTTGTCGGCTCACGCTGGCTGGTTGATGGCGCAGTCTCATTTGCTCAATATATGGGCGTCAGCGAACTTATTATCGGCCTTACAATTGTTGCGGCTGGAACATCCTTACCCGAGGTGGTTACCTCTCTCATTGCGGCTATTCGCGGTCAACGGGACATCGCCGTCGGCAATGTTATCGGTAGCAATATTTTTAACTTGATGGGTGTTCTGGGTGTTGCCAGCATTGTTGCGCCGTCTGGAATTGAGGTTCCACCCGCCGTTATTAGCTTTGATCTTCCCGTAATGATAGCCGTTGCGTTTGCCTGTTTGCCCATATTCTTCACAGGTGGCGGAATCAGCCGGCCAGAAGGCAGCCTTTTCTTGGGGTATTACGTGGTTTACACACTCTACCTCGTTCTGGCAACAACTCAACATGACGCTCTACCCGGATTTGGTGCAGTGGTACTTTATTTAGTAATACCACTTACCATCATTACGTTGACTATTAGCTCATTGCTAGAAATACGCAGGCGGAGCAAATAAAGGTAATGATAATTATTATTGAAACATATTGAGAATGCATCCCATTTAACAATCTGTTTAATTATCAACCTCTTTCTTATTTAAGAAACGAGTTGATCTGCATGAAGTGAAGATTTGAATGTTTTTTCAATTCGATCTATTCTCACTGTGAAACGTATAAGACATCGTGAAGATTAATAACTGGTTAATATTCCTAATTTAAACACATATAAGGAACTATCATGGCTGATCAGAGTCGTCGCAAGTTTATGCGCCACAGTTTGCTCGGTATGGCTGCTCTACCTCTTGGTATGGGCATATTATCCCAGCGCGCTTTCGCCCAGAGCCTTCCACCGCTCGACCCAACAACCCCCCAAGCCAAAGGGTTGAATTACGTTAAAGTGGCCGAAGAAGCCGCCGGCCACCCGGCTTATGCGGCGGGTGAACACTGCGCAAATTGCAATTTCTTCCAAGAAGCCAACAACGGCTGTACATTGTTCCCGCAAAATAGCGTAGAGACCAACGGCTGGTGTCAGACTTGGGTCGCGAAGGCCTAATTGCCAACGTTTGAATGATGAAGTTTTAAAAAAACCGGTGACTGATTGTTTTCCCAAGAAAATAAATCGGCACCGGTTTTCTTTTAAAAAGCGTGAACGTGAAGTAAGTTACTTGAGCATTTCTCAGGATGACAAGCAATGATCGCTTCTTCATTTTCCCCGATTTTCTGGCGCGACGAACGCATGCCTCACGTAGAACTTCGTAAGGTCGCGGACGGGCGCCAGGCCTGCTATGCCCTCCACAGCCATCCACATTGGTCATTAGGTGCGATTACCAGCGGAGCAAGTACGTTTCGCTATCGCGACAACCATTTTCCTGTCAATGCCGGAGACCTGGTGACGATGAACCCGGAGTGGGCGCACGCGTGCAATCCAATAGATAACCGTCCCTGGTCATATTTAATGATGTATGTTGATACCCAGTGGTTAACAAATTTGCGATTCCAAGCGGGTTTACTCCCTACCCCAGCCTGGCAGGATCTACACACGGCTGTGCTATCCGATACCCGCTGGTTCGATCGTTACTGCCATCTCTCAGATTGCCTGTTGGATACCCAGTCTGCGGTGACAGACAAGCAGAAAGAATTAGAGACATTTCTATCAGGTCTCATGCACGAGCTAGCAACTCAGCCAATCAATCAGCAGCCGGCTACCGCAGTGGTTCTAACACAACTGGCACGCTATATAGATCAGCATGCGACGGAAGATATTTCGCTGGAGACCCTATGCACCCTTTCAAGTTTAAGCGAGGGCCATTTGATCCGCTCCTTTAAACAGGCATTCGGTTTTACTCCCCATGCGTACCTAGTGAACCGACGCGTGCAACTCGGCCAGAGTGAGCTAAAACAAGGTACGCCCATTGCCGAGGCAGCCCTGAATGTAGGCTTTGCCGATCAGCCTCACTTTCAGCGTGCGTTCAAGCTACGAGTGGCCGCAACTCCAAACCAGTACCGTCTCGGTTCAGCCAACGACAAGGTACACGCAGCTGGCAGCAAGTAATAACGCCAGTGTGCGGTTGATGGTCATCAGGATGACGGGTTTTTGAACATATCGGCGCATGAATGCGCCGGCGTAAACCCAGCAAGCCAGTGACAACCAGCAGATTGGCAGGTAAAGAGCAGCAAACAGCAAGACCTGGCTCAGATCGTTTGCGTTAGTGAACGCCCCGATACCAGAAGCCGAGGCAAGCCAGGCTTTGGGGTTCAACCACTGCATCAAGGCGCCTGTCATGAAGCCCGGTGCCTTTTTGCTGCCAGCGTCTGGCAATTGACCGCTGTCCAGGGCTAACTTGATACTCAGATAAAGCAAAAATGCGATGCCTGCCCAGCGCAACATACTTTGCAGCCCCGGCACTATCGTCAGCAGTGAATAAAGTCCCAGCCCTACCGCAATGAAGAGCACGATAAAACTCAGCGTTGCACCGGTAACAAACGTTAAGCCGGTGGCAATCGGGTAGCGGGTACCACTGCTCAGGCACACAAGATTTACAGGCCCGGGTGAAATAGATGCCGCTAAGGCAAACGCGCACATGGGCAGAATCAAAGACATGGTCATACACTCTCCGGTCGAATCAGGAGCGGATTCTGACATGCCCGGCGGCATAGAATATTGAACAAAATTGAGGTAGATCTACTATTCGATGCGAGTTTCAGCCATCAGCACGCTCATCAACTCCGCCGCTGGCAGTTCACGCGCCAACGGCGCTCCCTGCCCCGCCCATTGTGCGGCAAATTCGTTGTTTCCCAGTTTGGACGCGGCTCCACTGAGCCGTTTAGCCGCATCGTAAGCCAGCGGATAATCCGCGGGAAACGGGCTGCCGTCTGCTTCGCCAAATGTAATCAATCGATTAACCATCCCCCGTGCCGGCCGGCCGGATAGGACATCCGTCAATCGTGTCTGCGATGCTCGTTGGCTTTTCAAATTTTCGCGATAGGCGCTATTCGCCGCAGATTCGGGGCACAGAACAAAGGCTGTTCCAAGCTGGGCGGCTACGGCGCCAAGGTTCAGCACCGAGTTGACGGCATGGCCGTCCATAATGCCGCCCGCCGCAATGATGGGAAGTGTGGTTTTTGCCGCGAGCAACCGCACGAGCACCAGTGTGCTCAAGCACTCATCTGTTACCTCTGGGTGAAACATGCCCCTGTGCCCGCCAGCTTCAATACCTTGGGCAACAATGGCGTCTATTCCCGCTTGTTCAATCAGCGTGGCGTCGTAAAGATTCGTCGCCGTCGCCATGGTGTAAATGCCAGCCTCGCGCAAACAGGCAATGCGGTCGGCTGCGGGTATGCCGAAATGAAAACTGACGACCGCCGGGCGCAGCTCAAGCAGCATCTCGAATTGTTCATCGTCGACAAGGAATGATGTGTAAATTTCGTCGAGCTGATCAGGCGTATCTAGCCCGGCTTCGCTGAACAGTGGAGCAAGATAGGCAAGCCACGCATTTTCCCTATCAAGATCACGCGTTGCAGGGGCGTGGCAAAAAACGTTCACATTGAACGGCTGTCCGGTTAGCCGGCGCGTCTGTTCAATCATGTTTCGGGCCTGATCAAGAGTGCTCGCGCCAATCCCCAGCGAGCCAAGCCCGCCCGCGTTCGACACCGCAGCGGCCAACTCCGGCGTAGATACCCCAGCCATCGGTGCCTGAATAATTGGGAAGCGAATGCCCAGTTTTTCAATAAAATCCGAAGTCGCGTGCATTAATAATCCTTAAAAACCAATGCTAGTGTGTTGTTGGGCCTGCCCATCTTTCGTGAGCGTTCAGTATCCTTTTTTTGAGTCCCGGTGTCGTTAGTTGCGGGTTCAATTTCCCTCAACTAAGATAGTAACCAATTACTATCTTAGTTGAGGGAAATTACCGTGAATAATCGCCCCAATCACCTTCCAGCCAATGAACGGCGTGCCGTCATAATCGATTCTGTGCTTCAGCTTGCCGGTTCAAAAAATCCCAGCGAGATTACAACGGCTGCGATCGCCAAGCACATGAATCTGACCCAGGGGGCTTTGTTTCGGCATTTTCCGAATAAGGAGGCCATCTGGCGGGCCGTTATGGAGTGGGTGGCAGAACGTCTTCTTGCACGAATTGATCGCTCCATGGAAGGAATCGAATCGCCTTTAGCGGCCATGGAGGCGATCTTCATGAGCCACGCCGAATTCGTCGCCGAGCACCCTGGCGTACCTCGTATGATTTTTGGCGAGCTTCAACGCGCCGAACCCACGCCGGCCAAGCGGATGGTACAGGCCTTGCTCAAGAGCTACGCAGAACGCCTGCATGGGCTGATCGAGAAAGGTAAGTCCAATGGTGAGCTGATACCTTCACTGGATAACGAAGCTGCGGCCTTGCTGTTTATTGGCACGATTCAGGGCTTGGTTATGCAATCGCTGCTGACGGGCAATATCGAACGTATTCGCCAGGAAGCACCGCGGGTGTTTGCAATTTATCGGCGTGGTATTGGGAGTGACTTATGAAAGGCCTGCCTTTACACGGCCGCACCTTAGCCATGCTGGCGGTTATCGTTCCGTTAGTGGTGTTGTTTATTTACGTTGGTCTGCGCTCCGGGCCCTTGGCGCCGGTTGCTGTGACGGTGGTAACCGTTGAGTCACGGGCAGTTGCACCCGGGCTATTCGGTATAGGCACCATTGAGGCGCGCTACACCTACAAAATTGGGCCCACGTTCGCCGGGCGTATTGAAAGCCTGGATGTGCAAGTGGGCGACCTGGTTCAGTCGGGGCAAATACTTGGCGAGATGAACCCTGTCGATCTTGATGATCGGGTACGCTCGCAGGAATCCGCATACCGGAGCGCACAAGCCGCGTTGCGTGAAGCACAAGCACGACAGGCCTTCGCAAAGACTCAAGCACGCCGCTATGAGCAGCTGTTCGCCGTGCGCTCAACAAGCGAGGAGGTTCTAACCACTAAGCAACAAGAGCTAAGAATCACCGAGGCTGCTCTGGCAGGCGCTCAAGAAGATCTCGCCCGGGTGCGCTCAGACCGTGAAGGACTGGTGGCGCAGCGCAACAATTTACGGCTGATTGCTCCGGTCGATGGCGTGGTCGCCGTGCGCTATGCCGACCCAGGCACGACAATCGTCGCCGGCCAAGCAGTGGTGGAAATTATCGATCCCGAAAGTCTTTGGGTCAACGTTCGCTTCGATCAGATCAGCGCATTGGGACTGGCCGGCGGGCTGCCAGCTCACATCGCTTTGCGCTCGCGCGGCGGGCATTCGCTGGAAGGTCGTGTGTTGCGCGTTGAGCTCAAAGCCGATGCAGTGACCGAAGAAATGCTCGCCAAGGTGGTGTTCGATACCATTCCCGAACCTTTGCCACCCATCGGCGAATTGGCCGAAGTTACGGTGGACCTCCCGGCTTTACCAACCACGCCGACCATTTCCAACGCTGCGGTAAGGCGCGATGGCAACACCGTCGGTGTTTGGCAAATTGCAGGCGACGATTTGCATTTTACCCCCGTCACTCTTGGCGCCTCCAGCCTTGATGGTTGGGTGCAGGTTGCTGAAGGCATCAACGATGGCGATCAAATCGTGCTCTACAGCGAAAAAGCGTTAACGTCCCACAGTCGCATCAATGTGGTTGACCGCATTCCAGGGGCGGCTAAGTGATCAGCCTGGCCGGCCGCGACATTCTTCACTCCTGGGGCAAGTTCGTGTTCACCGGCATTGGCTTGGGCCTGCTGATTGGTGTGACGCTCACCATGGCCGGGGTTTACCGGGGCATGGTAGACGACGGCAGAGCCCTACTCGACAACAGCGGCGCTGACATCTGGGTGGTACAAAAGGACACGCTCGGGCCTTACGCGGAACCGTCTAGCGTGAACGACGACATTTACCGCACCCTTCTGGCCATGCCGGGCGTGGCCCAAGCTGCGAACGTGACCTACCTGACCATGCAGGTACAAAAGGGCGATAGCGATGTGCGCACCATGGTTGTTGGCATCGCGCCCGGCGAGCTGGGTGTCACCCCCGGGTGGCCACCCTACCTGGTCGCGGGCCGCCAGATCACCCGCGGACACTATGAAGCCGTGGCCGATATCGCCAGCGGGTTCAAACTGGGTGAGCGCCTGGCTATTCGCCGCAACTTCTACACCGTTGTGGGACTTACCCGGCGAATGGTGTCAACAAACGGCGACCCAATGATATTCGTACCGCTCAAAGACGCCCAGGAAGCTCAGTTTCTGAAGGACAACGACGCCATCTGGCAAAGCCGGCGGCGCACGGAAGCTAACCCGGCATTCAACCGGCCCAGCGTTCCCGGTCTGCTAGACGCCATAATTGCGTCACAGAGCACCAACGCGTTCGTCAACGCCGTGTTGGTGACCCTAAAACCCGGCCAGGTGCCAGACGAAGTCGCGGAGTCTATCCGCCGTTGGAAGCGTCTGACCGTCTACACCCGTGCCCAGATGGAAGGCATTTTGGTTGGCAAGTTGATCGCTACCTCGGCTAAGCAGATTGGCATGTTTCTGGTGATTCTTGCGGTCGTTAGCGCGGCCATTGTAGCGTTCATTATTTACACCCTGACCATGGATAAAATTCGCGAAATCGCGGTACTGAAACTGATTGGCACCAAGAATCGCACCATCGCCGCGATGATCATGCAGCAGGCCCTGGCGCTGGGCGTCATCGGCTTCGTGGTAGGCAAGATTACAGCCACTTTCGCTGCGCCTATATTCCCCAAGTATGTGTTATTGATGCCGTTGGATTCCGTCATCGGTTTTTTCGCCGTGATGTTGATCTGTGTGCTGGCCAGCATTGTCGCTATTCGCATGGCGCTCAAGGTAGACCCAGCCGAAGCCATCGGAGGATGAAATGAAGGGAAAAGGCATTCGTATTGAAGGCGTAAGCAAGCGCTATGGCGAGGGTGACACGGCCGTCGACGCTTTAAAACACGTGGACATGCAGGTTGCGCCAGGAGAAGTTGTGGGCCTGATCGGGCCTTCAGGCTCTGGCAAAAGTACTTTGCTCAAATGTCTGGGCGCAGTGATTGACCCAACTGCGGGACGCATGACTCTGGGTGATCAGGTTATCTTTGACGACGGCTGGAAAGTGCGTGACCTGCGCGCTCTGCGACGGGACAAAATTGGCTTTGTATTCCAGGCGCCGTATCTGATTCCGTTTCTTGACGTGACCGATAACGTAGCACTGCTGCCGATGTTGCGGGGTATTCCCAATGGCGAGGCCCGTTCCAAGGCTTTGGAACTGCTCACGGCGCTGGATGTGCAACACCGTGCCAGCGCCATGCCTTCACAGCTCTCCGGTGGCGAGCAGCAGCGGGTAGCCATTGCACGGGGCTTGGTCAACCGGCCGCCGGTAATATTGGCCGACGAACCGACCGCACCGCTCGACAGTGAGCGTGCTATGGCCGTTATTCGCATTCTCAACCACATGGCGCGAAAGTACGAAACAGCGATTATCGTTGTGACGCACGATGAAAAAATTATTCCAACGTTCAAACGCATTTATCACATCCGCGACGGAGTGACTCAAGAGGAAGCGGGTGAAGGGCGGGGATTCGAATAAAGGCTTTGGGGAATACGTTCGAGGCGCTCGTGTAAAACATTCACTTTAGATTGAAAAAATCGATACCTGCACCTAATGTATGAAACATTACAATGCAGGCATCGATTTAAGCGATGATCAAAACCGCAAATTCTTAAGAGTTATGTAACTTATCCCACTCTTTTTCGGCATCCTCCTTGCTCATGCCGTATTTTTCTTGAACTTTGCCCAAGAAGTGATCTTTACGGCCACCAATCTCGTCTACTTCATCGTCAGTCAGTTTGCCCCAGGTCTCACGAACCGTGCCTTTGAGTTGTTTCCATTTACCTTCAGCGATGTCTTTATTCATAGCAACCTCCAAGTTTGATGAGTCTTCACTAAGCTCTTGGTTAAAATCAATATTAGACTTTCGATTCGACAGTGCGATAAATCAAACCATAGTGCAGGGTAGAAACCTGATGCCAAAAAAAACTCTGCGCTAAGTCACTATCTAAGTTCGCATAAGCGCTAAAATTTAACAATGATTACGGCGTTGCGATTAATTCATAATATATTCATGTTCACATGAAGCACGCTGATCTAAAAAGAGTCATTTTTAATAAAAAAAGGGCGCTTCAACTCTCGTTGAAGCGCCCTTTTAAATACCATTCACACTTACGCGATATCAAACCGGTCAGCGTTCATGACTTTGGCCCAGACGGTCACAAAGTCGTGCGCAAAGCGCTCTTTGTTGTCGTCCTGAGCATACAGTTCTGCGTAGGAACGCAGGATCGAGTTGGAACCAAACACCAGGTCTACTCGGGTAGCAGTCCACTTCACCGCGTCTGTTTTGCGATCGCGAATCTCGTAGGAGTTTTTACCGGTCGGTTTCCAGCTGTTTCCCATGTCGGTCAAGTTCACAAAAAAGTCGTTGGTCAGTTGCCCTTCCCTGTTAGTGAATACGCCGTGCTTGCTGCCACCGTGGTTGGTGCCAAGCACACGCATGCCGCCTAATAGCACCGTCATCTCCGGCGCTGTAAGGCCCATCAACTGAGCACGATCCAACAACAGTTTTTCCGGGGTAACCGTGTAATCTTTTTTGACCCAGTTACGGAAACCATCGTGAATGGGCTCCAGCGGCTCAAAAGATTCCACATCGGTCATCTCGTCGGTGGCATCGCCGCGGCCGGCTGAGAATGGCACATTGACGCTGACACCTGCGGCTTTGGCCGCCTGCTCTACGCCAATATTACCCGCCAGCACAATCACATCCGCCACACTTGCACCTGTGTCTGCGGCAATAGCTTCCAGCACGGTTAACACTTGAGCCAGGCGTTCGGGTTCGTTGCCTTCCCAGTTTTTCTGGGGGGCCAGACGGATTCGAGCTCCGTTAGCACCGCCACGCATATCCGAGCCGCGGTAGGTACGGGCACTGTCCCAAGCGGTATTGATCATGTCGGTAGCGTTCAAGCCACTGGCAGCAATCTTTGCTTTAACTGCTTCTACGTTATAACCGGTATTGCCGGCGGGGATCGGGTCTTGCCAGATCAATTCTTCCTGAGGTACTTCCGGACCAACGTAGCGCACTTTTGGTCCAAGGTCGCGATGAGTCAGTTTGAACCAGGCGCGGGCAAACACGTCTTCAAAGTAGGCCTGATCACTAGCGAATCTCTCAGAGATTTTGCGGTACGCAGGGTCCATTTTCATGGCCATGTCGGCGTCAGTCATGATCGGGTTGCGACGCACGGATGGGTTCTCCGCATCCACCGGCTTGTCTTCTTCTTTCATGTCCACAGGTTCCCACTGCCAAGCGCCAGCCGGGCTCTTGGTCAGTTCCCACTCGTGGTTCATGAGCAGCTTGAAATAGCCGTCGTCCCATTGGGTAGGATTGGTGGTCCAGGCACCTTCAAGGCCACTGGTAACCGTGTGGTTGCCCACAGTACCGGTCTTTTTATTCCAGCCCAGGCCTTGCTCTTCCACTTCGGCGCCTTCCGGTGCTTCGCCCAGATTTGCGGGGTCGCCATTACCGTGGCATTTACCCACGGTGTGACCGCCAGCGGTCAACGCGACGGTTTCTTCGTCGTTCATGGCCATGCGTTTAAAGGTTTCGCGCACGTCGCGGGCAGTTGCAAGCGGGTCCGGGTTGCCGTCAACGCCCTCGGGGTTCACGTAGATCAAGCCCATCATCACCGAGGCTAGCGGGTTTTCCATATCGCGATCACCACTGTAACGGCTCTTTTCGTTGTCACTGGTAGCCAGCCACTCGTTTTCCGCGCCCCAGTAGATGTCTTCTTCCGGGTGCCAGATGTCTTCACGGCCAAAAGCGAAGCCAAAGGTTTTGAAGCCCATGGATTCATAAGCCACATTACCCGCCAACAAAATCAGGTCAGCCCAGCTCAGCTTGTTGCCGTACTTCCGCTTTATGGGCCACAGCAGGCGGCGGGCTTTGTCGAGGTTGCCGTTATCCGGCCAGGAGTTCAGCGGAGCGAAACGCTGGTTGCCAGTGCCTGCGCCACCGCGGCCATCGCCAACGCGGTAGGAACCGGCTGCGTGCCACGCCAGACGAATCATCAGGCCGCCGTAATGGCCCCAATCCGCCGGCCACCAATCCTGGCTGTCGGTCATCAAGTCGGTCAGGTCTTTTTTAAGAGCATCAACATCCAGCTTTTTCAGCTCTTCACGATAGTTAACAGCGGCACCCAACGGCTTGGTTTTGCTATCGTGCTGATTAAGGATGGCCAAGTTAAGGGCGCTTGGCCACCACTTCATGTTGCTGTCGCCGGATGTGGTGTTTCCACCGTGCATTACCGGGCATTTACCTGCAGTAGGGCTATTATCAGCCATGTTTTTCTCCACTATTTTCGGGGGATGTTGGCTCCACTCAAAGACAACGTAGCAATTAGACATTTCTTCTTTGATGTGGCTTGGACTGACTATAGTGCAACAGGCTAACATCAATATAATTTTCTTTGACTACCGATGCGGTTAGTTTTTAACTATAACTGTGCGGCCGCGTCTGCGGTCTCCGCCAGCATCCGCACCCGCGCAAAATCTTCTTCGGTGAACACGCCGTTCACCCCGGAAATAGCCGCCAGTGTCATACCGTGCTTCAGACCTAATTTGTAGATCTCCCGAACTTTTTCCCATTTAATATTACGGCCCAGGGTAAAGTTCTCGAACCGCCCTTCCAACGCCAGCACCATGGTTTCCGCCAGGCAGGCGTAGGCGATGCCTTTGGGCAAGCCTATGTCTTTCATGCGTACGTTGCCGGGCAGGAAAATTTCGCCGGATTCAATCACCAATACATCGGGGCGTTTGGCAACGTCTTGCGCTGAAATGTCCAGGGGTCGAGCCACGTCAGTAATCACGCAGCCAGGTTTTACCTGCATGATGTCCAGCACCCGCTTACCCGCGCCGGAGGTGGCCGTCACAATCATGTCCATCTGCGCCAGATCACGATCGGCTGCGCCGGCCACGTGCACGATGGCGCCAGGGGTTTCCTGTTCAATAGCAGCTTTCAACGCCAGCAGTTTCGCCGGCTCCGGTGCCGCCAGATAAATCTCATCCACGGCTTTTGCCAGCAGGCGTGCACACACAGAGCCAATGGCACCGGTGGCTCCAACCA
Organism: Marinobacter sp. M1C; assembly: GCF_023314135.1. NCBI lineage: Bacteria > Pseudomonadati > Pseudomonadota > Gammaproteobacteria > Pseudomonadales > Marinobacteraceae > Marinobacter > Marinobacter sp. M1C. The sequence goes on along the minus strand of NZ_CP092289.1, from coordinate 1,822,338 downwards.
CCATGGCCTTGCCCTGCATTTTGCCGTTATCGCCTATCTTGGCGCGGCCAATCTTCTTCACGGCCTCGTGGGCAGCCCACAAGGCACCAGAAGCACTGTAACTGTTGCCAGTGGTGATAGGCAGCGGCGCTCGCTTGGCGACGGTAATACCGGCGTCGCCCACCACTTTGGTAAACGCACCCAGGCCCATAATTTGCGCGCCCAATTTTTTTGCCAGTTCGGCGGCAGCCAAAAGGCGGCTATAGGTAAATTCTGGGTCGTGGGCCATGATTTCTTTTGGCGTGCCACCCACGGTAATCAGGTAGCCTTCCACTTCGTCGCCAGTGGGCGACTTCAAACCGGAGATTTCGGAATAGATAAACGGTGGCGCATAGGCCACGGCCTTTTCGATCAGGTTCATCACCGACTTTGGTGCTACCGCGGCAATCAGGTCAAGCGGTGGAGTTTTAGTCAGATACTGCTGTGACAGAGGATGAATCACAAACGCCATGCGGTTAATGCGGCGATAGCCGTCGGGGTAAAGAATGCGTGGCTCTATGCCCAGATTCTGGATGACTTTCAGGTAATCGTCGGGGCCCAGTTGTGCCGGCGCGCGTGAAAGAGCCGCGCTGATCATCGCCTCCATCACGTTTACGCCAACCGGGCGGTCTTCCAGCCACGGGCTGTAATCCACCACCATAGCCACGCCGCGGGAGCGCATCCAGTCCAGACCGGATTCCGACACCCGCGAGGTAATCACGGTTTTGCCGTCCAGCTGTTCACGGGTGAACGGCGCCAGATCTCCCATATTGCCAACAATGACGTGGGCTTTTTTTACCGCCGACTGCAAGCTTCTTTTTACGCGTTTTTCACCCATGCGGTACAGCGGGCCGCCCAAAAGGGCGTCCACAACTTTTATGGCACCCGGGCGCTTGGCCAGAGGTGCCGTCAGCGCAACATAGCGCTCAAGCTGCGCCAGGGACGTCAGAAAACCGGGTACGCCGTACTCAAGGTAAGGGTCGGCAAACTGAAAATTTTCGGTATGTTCACTCAAAGCGCGGGCGATGCGGTAGCTGGCTTTACCGTTTAGACACACCACCCGGGCATTATCAAAGAAATGCCCCAGGCTCGCCTGGGTACGGCGCACAGCCCATTCCTGCAGTATGCCCCGCAGGCCAACGCCTGTTGTAACCGATGTGTTTGGCACACAGGCTTCCAATTGCGCAGTTTGCGAGTTTATCAGGCGCTCGCGACCGACCTGATAGTGGTCGTGGACCATGCTCAGACCAATCGCGTCCACTTCCAGGCCCCGCAGGATCTGCTCTGCCCGCTGTTGGTTTGCATCGGTACCGGTTCGAATCACCCGGAACGATTGCCCCAGAAAGTTAGTTTGCACATCGTAATCGTGTTCACTGGAGCCCAGACTTACGCTAACCACGGTTTTCATTAGGGGCGATCCTTATTGGTTATGATCCGAGCTGGTTATGATCCAAATACCAAATATCAACACCCTAGTTTAGACTGTGCGCGACACCCTGCTGTTGGCCGAAATCAATTAAGCGTTGATCGACAGCTGTGGCCTGATTAAGGAACTCGAACATAGGTGCCACTTCACGAATTTTGCGCGCCTGGGGCCAAAGGGCCTCGGCTTCGCTAAAGCCCTGGCGTAAATAATTCATCCATTGTTTGATGCGCCCGGTTACGTATTTGTCCTCCAGCCAGCCCTGAAGCGCGACCCCGTATTCCTGCACCAGAGCCAGTGCTTCTGGCCAGGTCATCAGCTCGATACTTTCACCGCGCTGGCTGGCGCGAATTTGGCGTGCCAGATCCGGCCGCGCCACCAGGCCGCGGCCAATCATTACATCGTCGCAGCCAGACACTTCACGACAGCGCCAGTAGTCAGCCACCGTGAAAATGTCACCGTTAGCAATCACCTTGGCCTTTACCGCTTCCCGCGCCTTGGCAATTTCTTCCCAGTAGGCAGGCGGCTTATAGCCGTCTTTTTTGCTGCGGGCATGAATCACGATTTCGCCGGCACCGGCTGCCTCCAAAGCTTGCGCACAGGCCACGCCCATAGAACGGTCGTCGTAACCCAGTCGCATTTTGGCGGTTACTAAAACCGTCGCAGGCACCGCCTGGCGCACAGCGGCAACAATTTCGTGCATCAGCTCGGGCTCGCGCATCAACACACAGCCGCCCTTGTGCTTATTAACGGTTTTGGCCGGGCAGCCAAAGTTGATATCCACCTGAGTGGCCCCCAACTCGGCGGCTTTCAGGCCATGGCGCGCCATCATGTGCGGGTCGGAACCCAGCAGCTGAACAGCCACTGGCACGCCCACCCGGGTCAGCGAGTTGTTATGAAGTTCGGGCGCGTATTTGTAGAAAATTCGCGGCGGCAGCATGCCGTGGGTCACGCGAATAAATTCGGTCACGCACCGGTCAATACCGCCCACTTTGGTGAGGGTTTCACGGATAGGTGCATCCACCAGCCCTTCCATCGGGGCCAGAATAATTCGCATGAGCGCTCCAGAGCAGGTCAAAACAGCGGTGAAAAAGTGATAAAAGAGTGATAGCAAGAGTGGCACTGAGGATGCCAAAAAATCAGGAGATAGAGAAGCAGGGATTATACGCGTTCTATGGTTTCAAACTTGCCCTGGTCGTTGAAGCTGATGCAAAAACTGCCACGAACGCCATCGCTCAGATAAAAACGGGAAAGAATTCGAGCCGGAAAACGGACAGAGCGTCCGTCCCGGGCCCGTGCGGTCACATCTTGTGCAAGGCCCTGATAGAGCTTTATCCACTCGTCAGGGCCAATGCTAATATCCACCACAATGCGCTGCATGGATCGTGTCCAGTCTGGCTTAGTTAGCCAGCTCCAGCAGCAGACGGTTCAAGCGTGTTACGTATGCGCCCGGGTCTTTCAGCTGTTCGCCACTGGCCAGGGTAGCCTGGTCAAGCAGAACCGCAGACAACTCGCCAAAGCGATCTTCACTCTGCTCACGCTCCAAGCGCTGCACCAGCGGGTGATCCACGTTGATTTCGAAGATCGGCTTGCTGTCTGGCACGCTCTGGCCAGCGGCTTCCATAATCTTCTTCATCTGGGCGCCCATGTCGAAATCCGCCACTACCAGGCAGGCTGGTGAATCGGTCAACCGGTTGGTTACCCGCACTTCCTGAACCCGTTCTTCCAAGGCTTTTTTGATGCGTTCGAGCAGGCCTTGATGTTCTTTGGTAGCTTCTTCCTGGTGCTTTTTATCTTCTTCGGTTTCGACATCACCCAGATCCAGCTCACCGCGAGCTACGTCCTGGAACTGCTTGCTGTCGAAGTCATTGAGGTAACCCATCATCCACTCGTCAATGCGGTCAGACAGAATCAGCACTTCAATGCCTTTCTTGCGGAACACTTCCAGATGCGGGCTGCTCTTGGCGGCCATGAAGTTGTCAGCAGTGATGTAGTAAATCTTTTTCTGGCCTTCTTTCATGCGGCCGATGTAGTGCTCCAAAGATACATTCTGGGCTTCTTCACCGGTGTGGGTAGAGGCAAAACGCAACAGGCCAGCGATTTTTTCGCGGTTGCCAAAGTCTTCCGCCGGGCCCTCTTTTAACACCGCGCCAAATTCGTTCCAGAATTTCTGATATTCGTCGCCTTCTTTTTTGGACAGCTTCGATAGCATGTCCAGAACCCGCTTGGTGACCGCGGTGCGAATGCTGTCGACGATGCTGTCGTTCTGCAGAATTTCACGGGACACGTTCAGCGACAGATCGCTGGAATCAATCACACCCTTGGTGAAGCGCAGGTACAGCGGCAGGAACTGTTCGGCGTCGTCCATAATGAACACGCGCTGAACGTAGAGTTTCAGGCCGCGGGGTGTTTCGCGGTTGTACAGGTCAAACGGCGCGCGAGCCGGAAGGTACAGCAGGCTGGTGTAGTCCAGCTTGCCTTCCACTTTATTGTGAGACCAGCTCAGAGGGTCTTCAAAATCGTGGGAGATGTGCTTGTAGAACTCTTTGTATTCCTGGTCTTTAATTTCCGTGCGCGGCAGTGTCCAGAGCGCCGTGGCATCATTGACCGTTTCGTCTTTGCCCTTTTGCTCTTCTTCCTCGGATTCAGACGCCATGACCACCGGGAACGAAATGTGGTCAGAGTACTTCTTCACCAGGTTGCGCAGGCGCATGCCATCGGCAAATTCCTTAGCTTCCGGCTTCAGCTGCAACACAATCTCGGTGCCACGCTGAGCGCGTTCAACGGTTTCGATGGTGAATTCACCGTCGCCTTTAGACGCCCAATGTACGCCTTCAGATGCGGGTGCACCGGCGCGGCGGGTAAATACGTCAACCTGGTCAGCCACAATGAATGACGAATAAAAGCCTACACCAAACTGACCGATCAGCTTGCTGTCTTTTTTCTCATCACCAGACAGCTGCTTCAGGAAGTCCGCGGTGCCGGAACGGGCAATAGTCCCCAGATTGCTGATCACGTCTTCGCGGGCCATACCAATGCCGTTATCACTCAAAGTGACGGTATTGGCTTCGGCATCGTACGCCAGGCGGATTTTGAGTTCGGAATCGCCTTCGTACAGGCCGTCGTCTTTCAGAGCAGCGAAGCGCAGCTTGTCTTCTGCGTCAGAAGCGTTGGAAACCAGCTCACGAAGGAAAATTTCCTTGTTGGAATACAAGGAGTGAATCATCAGCTGTAGCAGCTGCTTTACTTCGGTCTGGAAACCCAGAGTTTCTTTTTGCGATTCAACCGTCATGGTGCGTATCTCTCCTGACTACTGTGGAACATAAAATAAGTGGCGATTCGTGCGACGCCATGGATCATGGAAGCAGAAATGGGGCCACCCGGAGGCATTTCAAGGCTAACGAGTCAGCGGATTTAACGTCAGTGAGTAGCAAGGCGGAACGCCACCTATGCTATAAAGCCCTCATAACTTGTGAATCAGCAGGAGCTCGCAGTGAACCCAATCACCAAATCCCAAATGTTGAAAGTCCTACTTACTGCGCTAACGCTGGCTTTTACTTTGGCCGGCTGCTCAGTCAACCCGGTCACCGGGGAACGCCAACTGTCCATCATTCCTGAAAACCAGGAATTGAGCATGGGTGCCGAGCAGTACAAACCCACCCAGCAAACCCAGGGCGGGCAGTTTTATCTCGACCCTGAGCTGACCGTGTACATACGCGAAGTGGGCATGAAACTGGCGGCGGTGAGCGACCGGCCTGACCTGCCCTACGATTTTGTGGTGCTGAACAGCAGCGTGCCCAACGCCTGGGCCCTGCCCGGCGGCAAGATTGCCATTAACCGCGGCCTGTTGACCGAGTTCAACGACGAAGCCCAGCTAGCCTCGGTGCTGGGCCACGAGATTGTGCACGCCGCTGCCCGCCACAGTGTGCAGCGTATGCAGCAGGCGCAGATTATAGGCTTGGGGGTGGGTGCTCTGGGCCTGGCACTGACCGATAACGAATGGGCGGGCATGGTGATGGGCGGCGCGGCCGTTGGCGCACAAATTGCGCTGGCGCAATACAGCCAGGGCGACGAACTGGAGTCCGACTATTACGGCATTCGCTATATGAAAGCAGCCGGCTATGACCCCCAGGCCGCTGTAGAGCTGCAGCAGATTTTTCTGGAAATGTCCAAGGGCCGCAGCGCCGGATTCATCGACGGACTGTTTGCTACTCACCCGCCATCCGCCAAAAGGGTGGCCGAGAACCGTAAGCTGGTGAGTGAAGTGGGTGGCGGCGGCTATCGAGGTGAAGACATATACCAGAAGAAAACCGCCCTGCTAAGAAAGCTGCAGCCCGCTTACGATGCACACGACAAGGCGGTTGAATTGGCTGGTAAAAAAGAATACGCGGCGGCCATCGACAAAGTAAACCAGGCAATCAAACTGGCGCCGCGAGAAGCGATGTTCTACAACCTGCGCGGGCGCTTGTACCAGCAGCAGGAAAATCTGGACAAAGCCGGTAAAGATTTTGACAAGGCCGTTGAACTTTACCCGGAAATGTATGTGTACCGTATCTACAACGGCTTGAACGCGCTGGAACAAAATAACCTGGGCAAGGCCAAAGACAATCTGACCCAGGCCAACCAGTCGGTGCCCACGTCCATCGCGTTTCTGCGCCTGGGAGACATTGCGGTGAAACAGAACGACCGTGGTGAGGCCATTGCCAACTACCGCACCGCTGCACAGGCCGGTGGCGAAATCGGCCAGGAAGCTCAGGCCAAGTTGACGCGCCTGACCCAATAACCCGTTAATCGCAATTTCTAAAGCCGCAGACTTAAAAGCTTGCGGTTTTTTTATGGCAAAAAATGATCACAGTCACGGCTTTGAGCGACAGCTCGGTAAGCCGGATTGACTTTATAGAGTAATCACTCTAAAAATACGCTCAGGGACATTCACAGTGGGTAATAACCATGGCAACAAAGCACCTTCGGCCATTGGGCTCAAAAGCCAAGCGGCTATATGTAAACATTATGTTTCAGGTAATGGGCCGAGCCTTGCAGGCGGTCAGCGAGGTGGACGACGAGGTGTGCAATGAAGCGCGCCCACTGCCCATCGGTTTTCTATTTCAGATGATGGTGATGCCCAAGGGCGCCAGCCTGATGATTGAGCACGTCGGCGACGGGCGCTTTAAATACCACAGCGGAGAAGCGCCTCGGCCGATCGATTTATCAATAAAATTCAAACACCTGGAACACGCATTTCTAGTGCTTTCGTTCCAGGAAAAAACGTCGGTGGCTTTCGCCAACGATCGCATGCTGGTGGATGGCGACATCAGTTACGCGGTGCGTATGACCCGCATCCTGAACCGCCTAGAAACCTTTATTTTGCCAAAATTGGTGGCCAAGCGGGCGGTGAAAGCCTACCCCCAGAATTTGCATCTGCCTGAAAAACTCATCAGTGCCGCCCGAATTTATCTGAAAGTTGCGACCCATTTTATTAAAACAGCGAGAACATTATGAGCCGCCAATATTACGAGTTCTTCTGCCCGGTCAAAGTTATTGCAGGCAAAGCCGCTTTGGAGCACATCCCCTACGAACTGACCAGCATTGGGGCCAAACGCCCGATGATTGTGACCGACAAGGGCGTGCGCGCGGCCGGTTTGCTAGACCCTGTGATTGCCGCCTGCGAAGACAGCGGTTTAGAGATTGTCTGCATTTTTGATGACGTGCCACCCGATTCGTCCACCAGCGTGGTGCGCACGATTGCCGCGCTTTACCGCAAAGAGAAGTGCGACTCTATCATCGCCGTAGGCGGTGGCTCGGCCATTGATACCGGTAAAGCGGTGAACATTCTGGTGTCTGAGGGCGGCGATGACCTTGCCAAGTACAGCGGTGCCGGTGTGATCAAGCATCCGTTGAATCCGTTTTTTGTGGTGCCAACGACCGCCGGCACCGGTTCGGAAGTGACGTCTGTGGCGGTGATCACCGACGAGGTAAAAGGCGTTAAACTGCCCTTTACGTCGTCATTTTTGCTGCCCAACGCGGCGATTATTGACCCGCGAATGACCATCACCCTGCCGCCACACATCACTGCGGCCACGGCCATGGACGCCATGACTCACTCGGTGGAAGCCTTCACCTGCATGGCGAAGAACCCGCTCAGCGACGCTTATGCCACAGCAGCCATCAAAAAGGTCAGCCAATTTCTGCCGAAGGTGATGGACAACCCCAAAGACGTTGACGGCCGCCTGGAGTTGGCGCAAGCATCTACTATGGCGGGCATCGCGTTTTCCAACTCCATGGTGGGCCTGGTACACGCGCTTGGTCACGCCACGGGCGCTATCTGCCACCTGCCCCACGGCCTGTGCATGAGCCTGTACCTGCCCTACGTGCTGGAATACAACCTGGAAACCATTCGCCAGCCTTTGGGTGAACTGTTGCTCTATCTGGATGGCCCGGAAGTGTATTCCTCCACGCCTTCCAGTCGTCGCGCCGAAGCCAGCATTGCCGCCCTTCGAAAAATGCGCAACACCCTGTACCAGCAGTGTGAATTGCCGCGCACCCTGAAAGAAAGCGGCAAGGTGACCTACGACCAGCTGGAAGCCATTGCCCGGATGGCGCTGGACGACGGCGCCATCATGTTCAACCCGAAAGAAGCCGATTTGAAAGACGTGCGTGCAGTATTAGAAAACGCCTGGGCCGGATAAACCCAGGCGCTGTGTTAGCAGTAGCTTCGCAGCTGGAAGGCTGCGAAGCTACTCCAACCGCCGCAACAGCAGCATCGGCGACACGGTTAACACCGGGCGAAGCTGCCAGCGCCCGAACAGCGCGAGTACCACAGCACTGATTAACGGAATCGGTAACACTACCTGCCAGTGAACGCGGAAATCCCCTTCAAACATTTTCATCTGAAGCGCGTAGACCGCGGCTTCAGCCGCAACAACTCCAAGAATACCGGCAAAACCTCCCAGCAACGCAAATTCCAGCATGGTTGCCCGCACCAGCAAGCTCTGACGACCGCCCAAGGTACGCAGCAGCGCCCCTTCGCGCTGGCGATCCTGCAAAGTGGCACTGACCACCGCCGCCATCACCACCAGCGCAGCGGCCAGAATCAACCCTAGAATAGCCTCGATGGCTTGGGTGATTTGCACCACAATCAGCTGAATGCGTTCGATAATATTATCAACCTCAAGCACCGACACTGTGGGGAACTGGCGGGAAAACGCATTCAGTTCGTTTTTCGCCGTTTTCGGCAAAAAGAAACTGGTGATCCAGGTTGCCGGCAACTGGCGCAGACTGCTGTCTGGCGAAAACGCCACGTAGAAGTTGGGTGTCATACTGTCCCACTGCACGGTGCGGATACTGGTCACGGTTTCAGTGATCTGCTCGGAACCAATGGTGAAGGTCAATACGTCACCAGGCGTAATACCAAGCTTTCCAGCCAGCTCAGATTCCACCGATACGCCGTCAGTTTTGCCTGGGGCGAACCATTCACCATCAACAATGCGATTGTTTTCTGGCAGCGTGTCCATCCAGGTCAGGTTAAGCTCGCGGTTCAACGCATTCACCCGTTCGTCTTTACTCACCGCCTCTTTTACCGGTTTACCGTTGAGCAACGTCAGGCGGCCACGCACCATGGGGTACATAGCGTCCAGAGGCTGGCCGCGGCTGTTCCAGAATTCATCGATATCGTCCACTGCTTGCGGGCTGATATTGACCATAAAGTGGTTGGGCGCGCCTTCGGGCAGCTGCGCGCGCCAGTCGTCCAACAGCGAGGTACGCACCAAAATCAGGGTGGTGGCCAGCATCAGCGTCATGGCGAACACCGCAATCTGCGACAGGCTGGCCTGGCGGTGCCGGTATAGGCCCAGCAAAGCAAGGCGCCAGGCGTTGCCGCCGCCGCGCACTGTTCGCAAGCCCAGCACCAGCATCCAACCCAGCAACACCAGAGTGGCCAGCAGGAGGCCGAGGCCCACCAGCAGCGCAATCACCAGCTGCACATCGCCGGCGTAAGCCCACACCAAACCAAACACACCCACGATACCGATGATAAAGTCTGGCACCAGCTCGCGCCGGGATTCACCCGGCTGACTGCGCAGCACCCGCATGGCCGGCACTTTGCGCAGGCGGCGGATGGGCGGGTAAGCAAAAGCGAACAGCGACACAAGGGCCGTCAGAACAGCCGGCGTTAGAGCTTTAGGGTCAAGGTAAACGTCAACAGGCTGATCCAGCACATCACCTAGTATCTGACTCAGGCCCCAGAACAGCGGTAAGGCCACCAGCAAACCACCGACCATGCCGACAACGCCCCAAACGGCCAGTCGGCGCAGGTACAAACGGCCGATGCGAGGGCTGCCGACGCCCAGAGTTTTCAGCAAAGCTACCGTATCGCGCTGCGACACGGCGTATTGACGGCTGGCCACCGCCACCGCCACCGCGGCCAGAAGCACGGCCAAGCTGCCGCCCAGCAGCAGGAAGCTTTCGGCTCGCTCCAGTGATGCCGACAGAGTTTCACCGTCACGCACGCTGCGCCATTCCTGACTAGGTTGCAGCTGGGGTTGTAGCCACTGTTCGAAACCCGACAGCTCAGCCGCCTCGCCGGCAAACAGATACACAAAGCTGACCCGGCTGCCTTCTTGCAGAACGCCGGTCGATGCCACATCCGCTTGGTGCATCATTACCCGTGGCGCCAACGCTGCCAGACTGAAGCCACCGTCAGGCTCGCGCTCCAGCAGACTGCCGATCACCAACTTGCGAGTGCCCAGCTCAAGCTCATCGCCCACATTTAATTCCAGCAAGCGCAGCAAACGCGGGTTTATCCAAACCTCACCGGGAGCTGGGCCAGATTTCAGAGTTTGCCGTGGCTCATCGAAACCCGTGCGAATTTCGACTTCGCCACGCAGCGGATAACCGTCGCTAACAGCTTTCACCGAAACCAGTTGAAAGTTACCACCGCCAAACACCATGGTGGAAAACTCGGTCATTTCTGCTGTTTCCAATCCACGCTGCTGCGCCTCAACGAGCCAGGCCGGCGGCAGTGGTTGGCCGTTTTCCGATTCCAGCTGGCGGTCAGCCGCCAGGAACGAGCTGGCCGATGACACCAGAGTGCGTTGCAACTGGCTGGCAAACAACGCGATGGTAGCCACCGTGGCCACGGCAATAATCAGCGCCGCCAGCACCACCCGAACATCCCGCTCGCGCCATTCGCGGCGCACCGACTGCAATTTACCGGTAGCGGCCATCAGCTTGCTGCCTTCTGGCGGGTTTCCGGCTCGCTCAACACGCCACCCTCAATGTGGAACTGTCGGCCACAGCGGGCCGCCAGCTGTTCGTCATGAGTCACCATCACCAAGGTGGTGCCCTGCTCGCGGTTCAGTGCCATCAGCAAATCCGATACGTCTTTGCCGGTACGGTTATCGAGATTACCGGTGGGTTCATCGGCGAATAGAATCGCAGGTTCGCAAGCGAAGGCGCGGGCTATGGCCACCCGTTGCTGCTCGCCACCGGATAACTGCCGCGGGGTATGCGTCAGGCGCTCACCCAGACCTACCCGTTGCAAAAGCTCCCGCGCTCGGGCCTCGGCATTTTGGCGACCGGCCAGTTCCAGCGGCAACATCACGTTTTCAAGAGCGGTCAAAGCCGGCAATAATTGAAATGACTGAAACACAAAACCAACTCTTTGGGCCCGCAGCGCGGCGCGTTCGTCTTCGCTCAGCGCGCTGATGTTTGCACCATCCAGTTCAATACTGCCTTCGCTCGGCGTGTCCAACCCGGCCAGCAGGCCCAGCAAGGTGGTTTTTCCGGAACCGGAGCGCCCTACAATAGCGACGGAGTCGCCCTGATTGATTTCCAGGTTGACCCCCTGCAAGATCGTTAGCGTATTGAATTCAAGGTCTACCTTGTGTGTCAGGTTGCTGACCCGCAATATTACGTGGGGATTCGGTGACTTCTGGTCGTTAAATTCGTTCACGGCTCTAATTAATCCTGTCCTGTGGCAAAAAATTTAGGAGACTACGCAGTGTTTAAGAATACGGTTTTACCGGCGCTCAGATCATTTGCACTGCTGCTTGTGTTGGTTACAACGCCCGGTTTGATCAGTGCCAACACTTTGCTGGTGCTGGGGGACAGCCTAAGCGCGGCCTACGGCGTGCCGGAAGAAACCGCCTGGGTAAATTTGCTGCGCCAACGCCTGGCCGACAAGGGCCACAGCGACTGGAGCGTGGTGAATGCCAGTATCAGTGGCGAAACCGCAGACGGCGGCGCCCGCCGGCTGCCGGATTTACTGAACAAGTACCAACCGCAACTGGTGATTGTGGAGCTCGGCGGCAACGATGGCCTGCGCGGTTTTCCACCGCAGGTGATCGAAAAAAACCTGGCCTTGATGCTTAAAAACAGCCAGCAAGCCGGCGTTCAAACTCTGCTAGTGGGCATGCAAATACCCCCCAATTATGGTGACCGGTACACCCAGGCTTTCGCCGCTATTTTCGGAGATCTGGCACAGCGCTACAACTCCGCACTGGTGCCCTTCTTCCTGGACGACATTTACAACGTTGACAGCTTAATGCAAAGCGATGGCATTCACCCCACGGAACCGGCCCAAAGCATTTTGCTGGATAATGTGTGGCCCCACCTGGTACCTTTGCTTTGAGTCACCGCTAACAAACCTTTTATTTCAGGGTATTGACTCCGGCGCTAAAAGCGAATAATATGCGCGCCGACTTGATGCTGTTCCCTGATAGCTCAGTTGGTAGAGCAACGGACTGTTAATCCGTTTGTCGCTGGTTCGAGCCCAGCTCGGGGAGCCAATTATTTTAAAATGCCGCTGATTCGAAAGAATCAGCGGCATTTCTCGTTATAGCCCTCAAAAAACCTGAGGGCTTTGGTAAAAGCCGGTCAACACTTTGAACAGCGTGTAAGCGTCGTCGGCACCAATCATCTCGCGAATGGAGTGCATGCCAAACTGGGGCACACCGATATCCAGCGTGGTCACTCCCAGATTGGCGGCCGTCAGCGGCCCTATGGTGCTGCCACAGCCCATATCGCTGCGCACCACAAAGGTTTGGTGGGGCAGGCCCAACTGGTCACTCAGGTGACGATACACCGCCGCCGAGCGGCTGTTGGTAGCATAACGCTGGTTGTGATTTACTTTGATTACCGGGCCGGCGTTTAGCAGCGGACCGTGGTTCTCGTCGTGTTTGTCCATAAAATTCGGATGGATGCCGTGGGCGTTGTCCGCCGAAATCATCATTGAATGGGCAATCGCACGGCTTTTTCCTGCGCCACACCAGCGCTCCAGCACCGAGCTTAAAAAAGGCCCCTGGGCACCTTCAGCGGACATGCTGCCCACTTCTTCGTGGTCGTTGCACACCAATAACGCTGGCTGTTCACCGGTTGCTTTCAGCAAAGCTTGCAAGCCGATGTAACAGCTCAACAAATTATCCAGCCGCGCTGAAGCAATAAAGTGATCGCGCAGGCCTACAAAGCCTGCTGGCTGCACATCGTAAAAGCTCAGCTCGTAACCCAGAATGCGCTCTGCGGTAACGCCCTGCTCAGCTTTCAGCTGAGTGATCAGCAGGCTGGCAAAATCGGTGGTGTCGTCTTCAGGCACCTGCATCAGCACCGGTGGCAAATCGGTTTGCGGGTTCACCGTGCGGTTGCTGTTGGCTTCGCGGTCCAGATGAATGGCCAGGCTAGGTATAAACGCCACCGGCTTGCGGAAGTTGATCAGCGCATCTTGCACTTGCCCGTTGCCGTCAACGTAAGTGACTCGCCCGGCGAGGGAAAGATCGCGGTCAAACCACGGGTTCAGCAAGGCACCGCCGTAGACTTCAACGCCCAGCTGCAAGAAGCCTTTGCGACGGAGTACCGGATTAGGCTTTACTTTCAGGCACGGGCTGTCAGTGTGAGCGCCAACCATGCGCACGCCGGCTTTGGTGGTGTCGGTATTGCCTGTACGAAAGGCCACGATCGACGAGCCGTTGCGGATGGCGTAATAATTGGTGCCAGCTTGCAGTGACCAGTCGTCTTTTTCATCCAGCGAATGAAAACCCGCTCTGTCCAGCTGCATTTTCATAGTAGCGACAGCGTGCCAGGGCGTTGGTGACTGGTTCAGAAACGAAAGCAGATCGTTGTTGAAATCAATGTGTTCCATGGTGTCCTTAATTCAATAATAATGGCGCCAACACTATGTTATGCAGCCCCAGATACTCAATCCTACAGGAGCCCAGCCCTTGGCCAAACCGTGTTTTCTCGATATTGAATACTATCAGGATGACGACACCCTATTCCCCACTGCCATGGCCTGGTCGCTGGTGGATGGCACCATGAAAACCGTGGTTATTGCGCCAGAAGACGACTGGCTGCCAGAAGACGGCGACACCGGCGATATCGACCTGCACTACCTTGAAGAACAGGGCGTGCCGCTGATAGAACTGACCCGAGAACTGCACCAGGACTTGCCTGACCAGACAGTGTACGTAGACGGTCTGGATCCGGACGAAATTCTGATTGACCGGATTTTCACAGCAATCGGCCAGGACGCGCCTTTTGAAGTCGCACCGATCACCGACCTGATCACCGGCGTAGACAGCGAAACCTTGGAAGACGAACGCCGCGCCCTTCTGATTGAGGAAGGACTGGAACCTCAGCTGCCAGAAAACGGCGTTTATGCGCTGCTAATGTTGGCCCAGCACTACGGCGTACTGGGCGACGACGAGTTCACCGAAGAGACGGATTCCGAGGGGACGGATTCCTAGGGGACGGATTTGAAATCCGTCCCCGGTCTGGCCCTGCCCCTTAGCCTTAGCCAACGTAGAAAGCACCCGCTTCTCGCGCTTGCAGCGGGTGGCGAATGTTCCAGCAGCGGTGGATGCGCGGGTTGCGCTGAAAATCCTTGTCTATGGTGCTTTGGCTGACTTCTTCCACTGCAAACTCCGCGCTGATTTCGTCGTCTAGCTTGAAACGGCGGAAGTTGTTGGAGAACACCAGCAAACCGTCGTTGGTCAGGCGTTGCATGGCCTGGCGAATCAGCTTGGCGTGATCTTTCTGAATATCCAGAACCCCAATCATTTTCGCCGAGTTGGAAAAAGTGGGTGGGTCCATAAAAATCAAATCAAAACGCTGGTCAGGCTTGGGCTTACTTGCCAGCCACGCCAGACAATCTACGGCGTCCACCTGATGTTTTTTCGGATCAGCGTGGTTCAGTTCCAGGTTATCTTTAGCCCAGCTGACATAGGTGTGTGACATATCCAGGCTCAGCGAGCGGCTGGCACCGCCGGCAATCGCGTGTACCGTGGCCGCGCCGGTGTAACAGAACAAATTCAGAAAGCGTTTGCCGCGGGCATTCTGCTGAATCCACTGGCGTAGCGGACGATGGTCCAGAAACAAACCGGTATCCAGGTAGTCTTTCAAATTCACTTTTAGCGTGCAGCCGTGCTCCTGCACTTGGAAAAACTCGCCGCTGGCCGCCTGCTTTTCATACTGATTGGTGCCCGTTTGACGAAGACGCTGTTTGCACACCATCCGATCACGCGGGATACCCAGCGCTTCGGGTATGACCGCCAACGCTTCTGACAGGCGCTCACGAGCAGCGCGCTCGTCGATGGTCTTGGGCGCCATGTATTCCTGCACATGCACCCAGTCATTGTAGATATCAATTGCCAATGCGTATTCCGGCATGTCGGCGTCGTACAGGCGATAGCAGCTGATGTTCTGTTTTCGTGCCCACTGGCCGATGCTTTTGACGTTCTTTTTCAAGCGGTTCGCCAGCATGGCGGCGCGCTCTTCGTTGGCAATACGCGGCAGGATTTCACCCGGCGCTGCCGGATCTTTCGGAATACGCGCGCTGGCCTCGTCTACCGTGAACAGCAGCAGTTGTGCCGGCAGCTTACCGTTGAATAGCTTGTACTGTTTGAAACTGCGCAGGCCAATGGATTTACCGAACTCCGGCGCCCCGGTAAACACTCCCAGGCGCCAGTTTGGCGTTACCCGTTTTACCGCCGCGCCTAAGGCCTGATAAATTTCTGCCAGTGACTTGCGCTCGCTCAAGCGCTCACCGTAAGGAGGGTTGGTCACTACCAGGCCCTGTCCGGCCCAGTCACCATTGAGTTCAAGCTCTTGCAATGGCATTTCTGTAAGCTCAATAATGCTGTCCAGCCCTGCCCTCTGAAGGTTGTTGCGTGCCGTGGTCAATACCCGGCGGTCCTCATCAAAACCGGCGATACGCGGTATTCGGCCTTGTTTACCAGCGTGGGCGCGGCGCTCCACTTCCTGGCGTAGCGACATCCACAATTCGGCATCGTGGCCCAGCCATTTTTCGAAACCAAAACCGTCCTGGCGCCGGCCCGGTGCAATATCCAGAGCCATCAACGCTGCTTCAATCAACAGCGTACCGGACCCGCACATCGGGTCTATAAAGTCACCGCCGGCGGCGACCGTTTCAGGCCAGCCAGACCGAATCAGCAGCGCAGCTGCCAGATTTTCCTTCAGCGGCGCCCGGCCCTGCTCGGCTCGATAGCCTCTTTGATGCAGGCTGTGCCCACTCAAATCAATGCCCAGAGTTAACTGGCCGCGGTGCAAGCGCGCCGACACAATCACATCGGGCGTTTTGGCCTCTACCGCAGGGCGCTTACCGCCGCTGGCCGTAAAACGATCGACAATGCCGTCTTTCACCCGCTGGGCGCCATACTGAGTATTGCGAATAGCTTCATTCTCGCCAATAAAATTCACTTTGAAGCTGCCATTAACGGCAATGTGCTGCTGCCAGTCCAGATGCACCACGCCGTCATACAGTTCATCATCACTGGTTGCGGCGACTTCCGCCACGTGCAGGATGACCCGGTTCGCCAGGCGAGACCACATGCAAGCGCGGTATCCCCCTTCCAACGTGCCCTCAACCCACACACCAGCAGGCGCGTGGCGAACCAGGCTTAGACCGAAGCCGTCCAGCTCGTCCGCCAGCAAATATTCAACGCCTTTTGGGCAGGTTACAAAAAAGAGAGGTAGGGACAAGTTGAACTCCTGGTTTTATCGGGACGGCTAAGTTTCTGGAATTGGGCTCATTAACCACTTTAGGACTAATTTTTATGCCTATAGCGTCTAAAAAATGAATTCATTAGACCGAAATAGTGTTGTACTTTAACAGTCAGTTCGGCATACCTTGTACTTGACGCGTCGTTTCGGGGCAATTGCCCCCAGTAACAGGATCCTGACTGCTCTGGTGAGAGCTGGCAATAGTGGGTTGTAGCGAAAATCATTTCGCCACCCCGTTTGTCGACACCTCAGCAGAATGTGTACACGCTTGTTTCTGTTAATCCATCAGTGAGGAACGGCATGAAAAGACAGAAAAGAGACATGGTCGCTCGAGCATTCAAGCGGGGTTATCTCGCAGGAGTGTCCGGTAAATCGAAAGACAGCTGTCCCATTGAACAGGCTGAAGTTCGTCAAGAATGGATAAATGGGTGGCGAGAAGGCCGCACAGATCAATGGGATGGTTTGACCGGTGTCTCTGGCATCCATCGATTAGCCACCGTCACCACTGCGTGATGGACGTAGTGGTGAAGTTTATCATTAACGACATTACTTAATTGAGTTCGGTGTTTGTACGCAACCCACTAATCGGAGCAATCTGAAAACTGGATGAGTAGTCGATAAAACCGAACGGGGCCACCCGCCCCGTAAAATTGCGGTAAACCGCAGGGGACTGTAGTTCCCCAAGGAGGGCTCGCTCAGCGGGCCCTTTTTTTATGGATAACATTTGGGCATTTCCTCAACCCAGCGCTTTAATCGCCGCTGCCGCTTCGCCAATCAGCCCAGGACCTCTGTATATAAAGCCGGTGTAGATTTGCACCAATTTGGCACCCGCCTGAATTTTCTCCGCCGCGCTGGCGCCATCGGTAATTCCACCCACACCGATAATCGGCAGCCGGTCACCCAACTCGGCGTGCAGTCCGCGAATAATGCGTAATGAGGGCTCGCGTACCGGCGCACCGCTTAGGCCACCAGCTTCGTTACAGTGCCTGTGGCCGGCCACGGCCTCGCGGCTAATAGTTGTGTTCGTCGCAATCACCCCATCCAGTCCGCTTTCCACCAGCGCCGTTGCAACAAACCGGATGCCGGCGTCGTCCATATCCGGCGCAATTTTAACCGCGATGGGCACATAACGACTATGGTCTTTTTGGCAGCTGAGTTGCTCATCTTTTACAGCGGCCAACAACTGCTTCAGCGAATCACCAAATTGCAGGTCTCGCAGGCCTGGTGTATTGGGTGATGAAACGTTGACCGTAATATAGTCAGCGCGGTTATACACGGCGGTGATGCACTTGCGGTAATCCTGCGCCGAATCTTGGTCCGGGGTGTTTTTATTCTTACCCACGTTGATACCCAGCACACCGCGAAATTTGCGGCGGTCTACCTGGGCTAGTAAATGCCCCAAGCCTTGGTTATTAAAACCCATGCGGTTAATAATGGCCTGGTGTTCGGGCAAGCGAAACATACGGGGCTCGGGGTTACCCGGCTGAGCCAAGGGCGTGACCGTGCCCACTTCAATAAAACCAAAGCCGAGATCGCCCAAAGCGTTCATATGGACGGCATTTTTATCCAGCCCCGCTGCCAATCCCACCGGATTGGGAAACTCCAGACCCATCACCGTTACCGGATGTGCAGGAACAGCAGGCACCAAATGCTTTAGCACGCCCAGCCGATGGACCATATCCAGCCCTTTCAAGCTAAGATTGTGCGCCTGCTCTGGCGGCAACTTGAACAGCAGGTTGCGAATCATCCCGTACATCAAAACACCCTCAAAGATAATCCCAAAGACAATCTTAAACACGCGCGCCAAGAAACACGCTAAAAATTCGTGTGGGGAGTATACCCGAAGTTTTCCACAGCATCCTGCGCGGTTAGGGTGCGGTTCGAGTTTCATCGTAACTCATTGTCTGGTTGGCTCCACTCAGGCTTGTCCACGGAATCTGTGGATAACTCTGTTGAAAATGCCGGTTTAACGCGTTCCACGCCTTGCAAGCAGCGCCCGGCTACTAATTGATCACTTTTTGATCAGTTAAAATTTCCTTTATTTTCAGAAACCTATATACTTCGCAATCGACACTTTTTTAAAATAACAAACCATGTTAGCTGCCAACCGGCTTACACTCTGGTGTGCATAAAATCAGCAGAAAGCACACTGTTCTTGATCTATATACGCAGCAATACGACTACACTTTGGCGACATCTGAAATACCTCGCCACCCTCCGCTGATTCATTCCGGCTAACCGGAAAGGCTTGATTTGCATTGTTAAACGCGCTTTGGAGCATTCGTTATGGAACACACGACACCGGCACCCGCTGACAAATACGCCAATCTGGACAAGGAAAAACAGGCCGCCAGCCAGGTTACCGTGATTGGCATGGTGCTGGACGCTGTCTTGGGGCTGTTCAAGATGGTGGTAGGCACCCTGTTCCATTCTCACGCGCTGGTGGTGGATGGCATTCACTCGTTCACGGACGTGGCCTCTGACTTGATGGTACTGGGTGTGATGCGGATATCGCGGCAGGCACCGGATGAAGACCACCCCTATGGCCATCAACGCATTGAGACGTTTGGCACTTTGTTAATGGGCAGCCTGCTAATTGCAGTTGGCGCCGCCCTGGCCTGGGAAAACGTGCAACGGCTATTCACAGACGACCTAACCTTCACGCCGGGCTGGCCGGTGCTGGTTGTGGCGCTGTTGTCGGTGGTGGGCAAAGAATGGATTTTTCGCTACACCCGTAAGGTGGGCCAGGAGATACGTTCAGATCTGATCATTGCCAACGCCTGGCATAGCCGCACTGATGCTTTCTCATCAGGCATTGTGGTGCTGTCTACCATTGGTGCCATGCTGGGCTATTTGTGGCTAGACACCCTGGCAGCGGTTGTTGTGGCAGGCATTATCATCCATGTGGGCTGGAGCTTTGGCTGGAGTTCTATGAAAGA
The DNA here is from genome assembly GCF_023314135.1 of Marinobacter sp. M1C. Lineage (NCBI taxonomy): Bacteria > Pseudomonadati > Pseudomonadota > Gammaproteobacteria > Pseudomonadales > Marinobacteraceae > Marinobacter > Marinobacter sp. M1C. The sequence continues at coordinate 1,802,949 of NZ_CP092289.1, read as the reverse complement.
ACTGGTCGACACAGGCCTTTCTGTTGAAGACACCGAGCGATTGCTTGCCATTGCCAGTGACATCGACGGCGTTCGTGATGTGCACGAACTGCGCAGCAGGCGCATGGGCGACGATATCCTATTGGATGTGCATTTAGTGGTACGCCCGGACGTCAGCGTATCGGAAGGGCACCAAGTGGGTATGCGCGTGGTAAGCGCTATGCGCAAAGAGCTGGACAACATTCGTGACATCAACTTCCACATTGATGCGGAAGACGATGAAAGCTACCACCCGACGTCTGCACTGATGCCCTCTCGAAAAATCATTCAAAAGGCCATACATCAGATCACGCCTGAAGCACCTACTGGCAATCGGCTGCGCCTGCACTACCTAAAGAACAAGGTGCATCTGGAGCTATTTCTGGACGGCAGCGAGGGCGATTTCGATAGCGCCGGGCTGCGCGCACAGCTAGGCGAGTTCCCCTGGTTTGGCAGCCTAAGGGTGTGGCAGACCGCCGACTGAGCGGCGGCCTGTAAACGCTTTTTAACTTCTTAGCGGCTTAGCGGCGACGGTTGGCTTCCATCCGCGACAGGAACTCCTGCATGATCAGGGTGTACAGCTCACCGCCCAGAAACAGATCTTCCACCCCGGCGTCAATGCTGGGGTTGTCGTTCACCTCAATCACCGCTACCCGATTACCAGACTGCTTGATGTCTACACCGTACAGGCCGTTACCAATCAGACGGGTTGCATTCAGCGCCGCCTGAATCACATTGCGCGGCACCTCATAGGTGGGCATGGTTTCAAAATCGCCGCTGTCGCTGCTGGATTCCGTGTGTTGGTAGATTTGCCAGTGGCCCTTCACCATCAGGTATTTGCAGGCGTAAATGGCACGCCCACCCAATACGCCAATGCGCCAATCGTAGTCGGTGTACAAATATTCCTGAGCCAGTACCAGCGCCGACTGCTTGAACAGCTCCTTCAAGCCTTCGCGCAGAGATTTCTCATCTTCGGCTTTGTTAACGCCGCGGGAAAAGGCGCCGTCGGGTATTTTGATCACCGCCGGGAAGCCCAACTCACTGATGACCTGCTCTACCGCGTCTTTCTGGTCTTTAGACAGAATCAGGGTCTTTGGCGTGGGCACCTTGTTGTTTTTTAACAGGTCAGCCAAGTACACCTTGTTGGTACAACGCAGAATCGACACCGGATCATCAATGACAACCAACCCTTCGGCTTCGGCCTTACGTGCGAAACGGTAGGTGTGATGGTCAATAGCGGTGGTTTCGCGAATAAACAGACCGTCGTACTCTGGAATGCGCATGTAATCGCGACGGGTGATCTGCTCTACGTTAATGCCCAGCTTGCGACCGGCTTTTTCGAAGCGTTTGAGGGCTTCTTTATCGCTGGGAGGCATTTCCTCATCCGGGTTCACCAGAATGGCCAGATCAAAACGATAGTTGCGGCGAGCGCGAGGCTTGCGCCACACCATACCGCTGAAACGATCCAGCGAACTGGCAAACACGTCTTGCTCCTGTTCCTGCAAATCTACCGGCGCAGCCGGCTTCATGGATTCGATTTGCCAGGTTTTACGGCGCTTGAACACCACTTCAAGAATCGGACACGGAAGGCGATCAAACAGCGCACGCGCTACGGGTTTTAACTCCGGCTGGGACGACTCGCCAAAATACGTGCGTATGCGCACTTCCTTCGCTGAATGAGAATTCTCCGCTGTAGGCACAATGGCCGCATCCAGCCATTGAATCACGCTGGCGTCCAGCTGTTCCAACTGCAACGAAAACAAGCCTTTGCGGCTCAAGTCGTTCAGCGTCATCACCGAAGGCACCACGTTGTGGCCACGGGCTTCTGCAAGCAGAGAACAGTAATAGCCACGGCTAAGGTAGCGGGCGCTCTGGCACAGGTTGATCACTCGCACCCGGCTGGACGCCGGCGCCGCAAACTGCAGGTACTGATCAAACGTCAGCACGTCTGTACTGGGATAATACGGCGCCCAGTCTTTGGCGCGATCTACCACAATCAACAATCGAGACATATTTGGGCGCTACCTTAAAAGGACGGCATCCAGCGGATGGCATCAGTAAATTTTCGCAACAATACGCGGCAATTCAGTGCGCTACAATCATCACGTGATCGGTGCTTTTACGCATACTTACAATGCTTGCGCCAGCGCGGCGCAAGCCCATAATACGCCCATACGGGAAGCGTATGCGCATGCCCTTGTGTACTTCTGTTCAGGCCACTGATTTATGTCTTCGATTGTGCTTCGCCAGGCCGTCAGTGACGATCTTGACGCCCTTGTAGCGCTGGAGCACCACTGTTTCAGTGAAGACCGGATTTCTCGCCGCAGCTTCCGCCGTTTTCTGGAAATGCCACGGGACCGGTTACTACTGGCCAGCGACGGCAACACCCTGTTGGGTTATTGCCTGGTATTGATGAGCGCGGCAACTCGTCTGGCGCGCATTTACTCCATTGCCGTTAACCCCGGCTCTCGTGGTAAAGGTATCGGTGAAAAGCTGGTTCAAATGGCTGAGACCGAGGCGGCGGACGCAGGGCGCATTGTAATGCGCCTGGAGGTAAGAGAAGACAACCCCGGCGCCATTGCGCTTTATAAACGTTTGGGCTATCGCCAGTTTGGCAGTTATCGCGATTATTACGAAGATCACGGTGACGCCCTGCGTTTTGAACGGCGGATTCTGTTTTACAAGCCGGGCGCACAATTCCCGCCAGTACCCTATTACCCGCAGACCACCGAATTTACCTGTGGCCCCGCGGCGCTGATTATGGCGATGGCGGCGCTGAACCAACAGCAGTCAATGACGACCCTGGAAGAACTGAAAATCTGGCGTGAGGCCACCACCATTTTTATGCTCTCTGGCCATGGCGGCTGCGGCCCCCACGGCCTGGCACTGGCGGCCTGGCACAGAGGGTTTGAGGCCAGCGCGTGGATCAGCAACGAAGGCGCACTGTTTAAAGACACGGTGCGTAACGACGATAAAAAACGGGTGCTGGAGCTGGTACACGAAGGCTTTATGCACGACCTCGGCCAAACCGGCATTGAACTCCATCACGACCCGCTGACCCTGGCGGGGTTAGAGCAAGCGTTGCTGGGCGGGCGCATCCCACTGATTCTGATCAGCACCTGGCAGCTAAACCGCAGCCGCGTACCTCACTGGGTAACCGTGTGTGCCATGGACGACCAGTTCGTATATCTGCACGATCCAGAGATTGATGTAGAGGAAGGGGAAACCGTGGCCGACAAGCAATACCTGCCTATCGACCGCCGGGTGTTCAGCAAAATCTCCCGTTATGGCAGCAATCAGCCGTTGCAAGCAGCAGTGATTGTGGGGCCAAAACGCGCCCTTTAACAAGAGCCTCAGCTAACGAAAGCATCAGGCTCCTGCACCGGTTATCCGGTGCGCAGCGACGCTTCTTTTAATTCGGAAATATCATCACGCAATCGCGCCGCCGTCTCGAAATTCAGATCGGCAGCAGCCTTGTACATTTCGTCTTCCAGTCGCGATATTTCCTTGTGAACTTCCTGTGGCGACTTGTTGCCCACCAGAGTGCGGTAATGTTCGGCTTCTTCTGCGGCCTGTTGGCCCGGACGCTTCGATTTGTTGCGGCCACGGCCACCACTGCTGGCGCCTTCCATCACATCCGCAATTTTTTTGGTCAGGCCCTGGGGCGTAATGCCGTGTATTTCGTTGTGTTCCGCCTGTTTAGCGCGCCGGCGCGCGGTTTCATCAATCGCCCGCTGCATAGAGCCGGTAATGCGGTCGCCATACAGAATCGCTTTGCCGTTGATGTTACGGGCGGCGCGGCCAATGGTCTGAATCAGCGAACGCTCGGAACGTAGAAAGCCTTCCTTATCCGCATCCAGAATAGTCACCAACGACACCTCCGGCATATCCAGTCCTTCACGCAGCAGGTTAATACCCACCAGCACATCAAATTCGCCGCGGCGTAAATCGCGGATTATCTCCACACGCTCGACTGTGTCGATATCCGAGTGCAGATAGCGTACGCGGATATCGTGCTCCATCAAAAAGTCGGTGAGATCTTCTGACATACGCTTGGTGAGTGTGGTCACCAGCACCCGCTCGTTGACCGCTACCCTGGCGTGAATTTCTGATATCAGATCGTCAACCTGTGTAGACGCTGGCCGTACTTCAATTTCTGGATCAAGCAGGCCGGTCGGCCGAACAACTTGTTCAACCACCTGGCCCTGGTGCTCAGCTTCGTAGTTACCGGGGGTGGCCGACACAAAAATCATCTGCGGCGCAATGCGCTCCCACTCTTCAAAGCGCATGGGGCGGTTGTCCAGCGCCGACGGCAAGCGAAAACCGTATTCCACCAGGGTTTCCTTGCGCGAGCGATCGCCTTTATACATGGCGCCGATCTGCGGAATACTGGCGTGGGATTCGTCCACCACCAGTAAAGCGTTCGCAGGCAGGTAGTCAAATAACGTGGGTGGCGGCTCACCGGGGGGCCGGCCCGACAGGTAGCGGGAATAGTTTTCGATACCGTTGCAGTAACCCAGTTCCTGCATCATCTCCATGTCATAACGGGTACGCTCTTCCAGGCGCTGGGCTTCCACCAAGCGGTTGTTGTCGCGCAACTGCGTCAGGCGCTGGTCCAGCTCCACCCGAATATGCTCAATTGCATCCAGAACGTTTTGCCGAGGCGTTACGTAATGAGATTTGGGGTATACCGTTACCCGCGGCACACGGCGTAGCATCTCACCGGTCAGCGGATCGAAAAAGCTCAGATTTTCTACCACGTCGTCAAACAGCTCGATGCGGATGGCTTCTTTTTCCGACTCCGCCGGAAACACGTCGATCACATCGCCGCGCACGCGGTAATTCGCGCGATGAAATTCGATGTCGTTACGGGTGTACTGCAATTCAGCCAAACGCTTCAAAATAAGACGTTGATCCATCTGATCACCGCGATCCAGGTGCAACATCATCTTTTTGTAAGACTGTGGGTCACCCAGACCGTAAATGGCCGATACCGTCGCCACAATGATTGCGTCCGGGCGTTCCAGCAGAGCTTTTGTCGCCGACAGCCGCATCTGCTCGATGTGTTCGTTGATGGAGGCGTCTTTTTCAATAAACGTGTCGGATGACGGCACGTAGGCTTCTGGCTGGTAATAATCGTAGTAAGACACGAAATATTCGACCGCGTTATTCGGGAAAAATTCGCGGAATTCGCCGTACAGCTGGGCAGCCAGAGTCTTGTTGTGCGCCATCACGATGGTGGGCCGCTGAATCTGCTGGATGACATTGGCAATGGTGAAGGTTTTACCGGAACCAGTCACCCCCAACAGGGTCTGGTGGGCCAGCCCCGATTTGATACCGTCCACCAGGGCTTCTATGGCTTTAGGTTGATCACCGGCCGGAAGGTAGGGTGAGTGCACCTGAAAAGCGCCCTCACCCACATTGGGTTGTTCAACGTTTTCAAAGCTGTTGACCATAACCTGAGAAAATCCTCGATGGCTCTGTAAGCCGTGGAAATTGGCACTATCTTACCGAGATACGGGGCATAGATAGTGCTTAGACAGTGTTTAGATAGTAGGTAAATAATACAGAGAAATTTAGTGTTGCGCCGGCTTCGTGCTAATATCTTCCTGATCGACGGCTGGAGGAGGTTCAGCCAGCGCAGCTGACTCCGGCCGATCGCAGCCTTTTTTAGATGCAGCTTTAAGGAGCGCAAGTTTGGACCTTCAACTTTCCAGCCGTGTACAGTCAATCAAGCCTTCCCCCACTCTAGCAGTCACTAACAAAGCGGCAGAACTTCGTGCTGCAGGCCAGGACATTATTGGCCTTGGCGCTGGTGAGCCAGACTTCGATACGCCAGATCACATCAAGGCGGCTGCGATTGAGGCCATTCACAACGGCCAGACAAAATACACCGCGGTCGACGGCACTCCGGCGTTGAAGAAGGCGATTATTGCGAAATTCAAACGCGACAATGGCCTAGATTACGAAGCCAACCAGGTACTGGTATCAAGTGGTGGCAAACAAAGCTTTTTCAACCTTGCCCTGGCCGTTCTGAACGCCGGCGACGAAGCCATTATTCCTGCGCCTTATTGGGTGTCTTACCCGGACATGGTGCTGGTAGCCGAAGGCAAGCCCGTCATTCTGGAAAGCACCGCCGAAACCCGCTTCAAGATCACCCCACAGCAACTGGAAGACGCGATCAACGATCGCACCCGCCTGTTTGTGATCAACAGCCCGTCTAACCCCAGCGGCATGGCGTACACTCTCGAAGAATTGCAAGCTTTGGGCGAGGTGCTGAAAAAGTACCCGCAGGTGATGATTGCAACCGACGATATGTACGAACCCATTTTGTGGACGGGTAAGCCTTTTTGCAACATTCTGAACGCCACCCCGGAATTGTACGATCGTACCTTTGTGTTGAACGGCGTGTCTAAAGCCTATTCCATGACTGGCTGGCGTATCGGTTATGCCGCAGGCCCTGCCAAGGTTATTGGCGCGATGAAGAAGATTCAGTCGCAAAGCACGTCTAACCCGGCGTCTATTTCACAGGCAGCTGCGCAAGCGGCACTGGATGGTAGTCAAGACTGCGTGCAGACCATGGTAACAGCGTTCCACGAACGTCACGATTACCTGGTAGAGGCCTTGAACACCTTGCCGGGCGTTGAGTGCTTGAAAGGCGACGGTACTTTTTATGTATTCCCTAGTTTTCAGGGCGCGATTGACGCTGATAGTAGCGTGAGCAATGATGTGGAGTTCGCGGAAAAGCTGTTGAAAGAAGCAGGCGTAGCGCTGGTTCCTGGCTCGGCATTTGGTATGCCAGGGCACATGCGATTGAGTTTCGCCACCAGTCAGGAAATTCTTAAGAACGCGATTGAACGGCTGAAGAAAGCTCTGGGATAATTTCCCCGGAGGGGTTGACGAGGCGAGGCGGCATGTCTAGTATACGCGCTTCGTCTTACGACGATGTTCCCTGATAGCTCAGTTGGTAGAGCAACGGACTGTTAATCCGTTTGTCGCTGGTTCGAGCCCAGCTCGGGGAGCCACTATTTAAAAGCCCGCTAATTCTTTGGATTAGCGGGCTTTTTCGTTCTGATGTTTGCCGTGGTAAAGCCAGAAACAGCAGCGAGCTACAAGCCCGCCACCTCAGCATAGATCGCTTCCAAAGCAGCCAGAGGATCAGCAGCCTGGGTTATTGGGCGACCAATGACCAGGTAGTCGGAGCCGGCTTTTAAGGCCGCTGCGGGGGTCATAATGCGCTGCTGGTCGCCTTTGTCGGCGCTGGCCGAGCGGATGCCGGGGGTGATTAACTGGAAGGCTGCGCCCTGCTCTGCTTTTAGCTTGGGCGCCTCCTGCGCTGAGCAGACGACGCCGTCCAGGCCGCAGTTTTTGGTCAGGGTGGCCAGGCGCGATACATGCTCTTCGGCGGAGACATTGATGCCGATGCCGCTAAGATCGTGTTCCGTCATGCTGGTCAGTACGGTGACCGCAATCAGCAGCGGCTTGTCGGCGCCGAAGCGTTCCAGGCGTTCGCGGCAAGCGATCATCATTTTTTCGCCGCCGGAGGCGTGCACGTTCACCATCCACACACCCAAGTCAGCCGCTGCGGCAACCGCACCCGCGGCGGTATTGGGAATGTCGTGGAATTTCAAATCCAGAAACACCTCGAAGCCACGCTGCTGAAGCTCACGAACTAAAGCCGGACCACTGCTGGTGAACAGCTCTTTGCCCACTTTCAGGCGGCACTTTTTTGAATCCAGCCGATCGGCCAGGGCTAATGCGGGCTGATCAGAGGGGAAATCGAGGGCAACAATGATGGGGGATACTAGGGTGCCTTGCACGCTGAGGTTCCTGACGTTAAATGAATGAATGTGATGTGTGGCGGAACGCTGGTTTATTCTGCGTCTACGCCCTGTATCGGACGAACGGTTTCCCATTGGCGGCAACTCGGACAAAGCCAATGCAGCTGCTGGCCATCAAAACCGCAGTTTACGCAGCGGTAAACCGGACGGTTAAGCAGTATCAGTTCGCCGATACGGCTGACCAGACGGCCTTCATCGGTGGTCATGCTTTTTTCGTAACCAGCCATTTCCACCAGCTGCAACAAGCCACGTACGCTAGGGCGAGCTTCCAATTCACCACGAAGCAGGTCAATGGCTGCCAGACGGCCGGAGCGGCGCTCTACCGACTCTACCAGCGCCAGCAGCAAGCTGGTACTGGGGTAGCTTTCATAAAGTTTGCGCAACTTACCACCGAGCTTGCCGATGTCGCCGTGTTCGCGTTCCAGCGTCATCAGCTGGTCGATGGCTTCCGGGCCGAAGTCGGAGTTCTGTTCGAACACTTTAATCGCCATAGTGCCGGCTTCGCGGAAGCTGCCCTGCCGGGTCAGCAATTTCATCAGTATCAGTGTAGCGCGCACGCAAGAACGGTCGAACTCCAGCGCTTCTTTGGCCAAGCGCTGGGCGCCCCAGCGGTCATCTTGGCGCAGTGCTTGCTCCGATTTTTCGCAGGTCAGATAGGCCAGAATTTTAAACATGGCCGGATCTGCGTCACCGCGGGTGAGCGTGTGGGCTACCCGCGAAGCTTTATCCCACTCCCGCTCGCGCTCGTACAGATCAATCAGTTGGACTGCAGCACTGCGGCCGTACTCACGATCGCCCATCAGCTGCTGCAACAGCGCCTCTGCACGATCAAGCAAACCAGCATTGAGATAGTCCAGAGCCAGCTCCAGAGTCACTTGAGGAGAATAACGGGCGGGAAGCTCAGGGCGGTCAAGTAAATTCTGATGAATCAGAATTGCTCGGTCTGTTTCGCCTTTGTTACGGAAATGACTGCCAATGGATAAATGCAGGCTAACGGTGTCGCGGTTGACCGCCAGTGACTGAACAAAGTTATCAACGGCCTGGTCGGAGTAGTTGGTGAACAGAAATTGCAAACGGTCACGCACCGATTCTTCATCGGCTATTACTTCATTGCGGCTGCGCGAACCCCCGAAGCGGCCAACTGCCCAACCAACCGCGACTGCCGTGCTAACCAGCAGCCACTGAAACATCATGTCCATTAAACCGTCCGGTCGTTCTGGGCCCGCTCTTTTTCAAGTGTTTGTTCGGTACGTGCAAGTTTTTTCTGTAGGGATCGCCGCGACACTTTGGCTTTTACCGTAGCCAGTGTGGCCATCAAAACGCCCATCAGCGCTCCCAGCACAAAAGCCAGAATAATCCACATGGCCACGCTATAGGGGCGGGTTTCAAAAACCAGAAAGTTCAGCGGAACGGCCATCTGATTATTCAACGAGAACACCAGTGCCAACAGAACCAGCACTAATACCAATAGAACGATCAGGATTTTCTGTAATCCCGCCATAACAATAGAACTCCTGAAGGCCGTTCAGGCCCGATTGAGAAACGGCACCCAACGCAACATCAGAAACCTTGTTTCAGGCTCTCGTTGACCTGTTCACGCAGCTCTTTGCCCGGTTTGAAATGGGGCACAAATTTTGCCGGTAATTGCACGGCTTCACCGGATTTCGGGTTACGCCCTACCCGCGCGGCGCGATGGTGGAGAGAAAAACTACCAAAACCGCGAATTTCGATGCGCTGGCCATCTGCCAAGGATCGGGACATATGCTCGATGATGGTTTTTACCGCCAGTTCCACATCTTTTACCGACAACTGCGTCTGCTTTGAAGCGATTAACTCAACCAATTCCGACTTTGTCATGAGGTGTTCCCCTCTTGCGTTATTATTCGATGAATGAATCTACTTTACCATGGCTGTAGTTTAGCCACACCGAAAAAAAACACAAAAAAAACGGGCTCTTAGAGCCCGTTTTTTTGACACAACTCAGAAATTAATCTTTGTTGGCGTTCTGCTGCTGCATCTGTTCCTTAATGAGATCACCAATGGTGGTCGCACCGGAGGAGCTTTCTGCAGTCTTGGTACGCACAGTCTCAATAGCCTGCTTGTCGTCTTCAACGTCTTTCGACTTGACGGACAGGTTGATAATGCGGTTTTTGCGATCAATGCTAATGATCTTAGCTTCAACTTCTTCGCCTTCCTTCAGCGCGTTGCGTGCATCTTCAACACGGTCACGGCTGATTTCGGAAGCCTTCAGAATGGCTTCAACTTCATCGCTCAGGGTAATAGTAGCTGCCTTGGCGTCGACGGCAGAAACAATCCCTTTAACGATAGAGCCTTTATCATTCAACTGAACGAACTCTGCAAACGGATCGCTTTCCAGCTGCTTGATACCCAGAGAGATACGCTCACGCTCGGGATCTACAGACAGGATAACGGTGTCAACTTCGTCGCCCTTCTTGTATTCACGTACGGCTTCTTCGCCAGTCTCGTTCCAGCTAATATCAGACAGGTGAACCAAACCGTCAATGCCACCGTCCAGACCGATAAAGATACCGAAGTCAGTGATTGACTTGATCTTACCGGAGATTTTGTCGCCCTTGTTAAAGTTGCCAGAGAAGTCTTCCCATGGGTTGGATACACACTGCTTGATACCCAAAGAAATACGACGACGCTCTTCATCGATATCCAGAATCATCACACCCACTTCGTCGCCAACCTGGACAACTTTAGAAGGATGGATGTTCTTGTTGGTCCAATCCATTTCAGACACGTGAACCAGGCCTTCAACGCCCTCTTCCAGCTCAGCAAAGCAGCCGTAATCGGTCAGGTTGGTAACGCGTGCTGTGACCTTGCTACCTTCTGGGTAGCGAGCCTTGATTTCAACCCAGGGATCTTCACCCAGTTGCTTCAAGCCCAGTGATACGCGGTTGCGCTCACGGTCAAATTTCAGAACCTTGACGTTGATTTCGTCGCCAACGTTCACGATTTCGCTCGGATGCTTGATGCGCTTCCAGGCCATATCGGTGATGTGCAGCAGGCCGTCAACACCGCCCAGATCTACGAACGCGCCGTAGTCGGTCAGGTTCTTGACGATACCCTTAATTGTCAGACCTTCGGTCAAGGTTTCCAGCAGAGCTTCGCGCTCGGCGCTGTTTTCAGCTTCCAGAACGGCACGACGTGAAACAACCACGTTGTTACGCTTCTGGTCGAGCTTGATAACCTTGAATTCAAGTTCTTTGTTTTCCAGGTGCGCGGTATCGCGAACCGGACGAACGTCCACCAGGGAGCCCGGCAGGAACGCACGAATACCAGCCAGATCAACGGTGAAACCACCCTTAACCTTGCCGTTAATAATACCTTTAACCACTTCTTCCGCTGCGAAGGACTTTTCAAGTACTGTCCAGGCTTCTGCACGCTTGGCCTTTTCGCGGGATAGGCGGGTTTCGCCGAAACCGTCTTCAACTGCTTCAAGGGCAACGTCTACAACGTCGCCAATGACTACTTCCATCTCACCTTTTTCATTCAGGAACTGGGAGGCGGGGATAACGCCTTCGGACTTTAGTCCGGCGTTAACGGTGACCCAGTCGCTATCGATATCAACAACGGTTCCCTGAACAATGGAACCTGGCTGCATATCAATTTCTTTTAGACTTTCTTCAAAAAGATCCGCAAAGCTCTCGCTCATTATGAGTCCTATATGTTCAACGCAAGTATCTCGTGCCGCCAGCAACACGGTCTGTTAATTAAGTCCGGAATCAGCCTGGGGCTGGCAGATTATGCTGTTCCCGGATTTCCAATGGCAAAGAGGTGCCGTCAGGCCTGGCCTACTGCTGCCATACACCTGTCTAACACCTCTTCTATGCTTAACCCTGTGGAATCAATGACTTGCGCATCATCCGCGGGCTTAAGCGGGGCAGCTGAACGATTCATATCCCGTTCATCACGTACCCGAATCTCTTCTAAAACGTTGGCAATACTAACATCGACGCCGGCTTGCAGCAACTGGCTGAAACGGCGTTGCGCCCGCTCTTCAGCGCTGGCCGTCAAAAAGATTTTTACCGGTGCGTCCGGGAACACCACTGTGCCCATATCGCGACCGTCGGCTACCAGGCCTGGCGCCTTACGAAAATCGCGCTGGCGCTGCAACAGAGCATCTCGAACGGACTGCATCACCGCCACTTTAGACGCGTTATTGCCACACTGTTCGGTGCGAATCGCAGCGTTTACATCCTCACCGGCCAACAACACTTTTGCGGGCTCCCCGGGGGGTGTGGGCTCAAAAGTGACATCCAAACTGGCCGCCACCGCTACCAGAGCGGGCTCGTTGTCTAGCGCCACGCCCTGGCGCTCGGCCGCCAATGCAGTCAAACGATAAAGAGCACCGCTGTCCAGCAGATGCCAGCCCAGCTTGCGCGCCAGCATTTGGGTAATAGTACCCTTACCTGAACCACCCGGGCCATCCACAGTTATAACCGTTACTGGCTGCACACCCATCAGGCACCTCCCTGGCTTTGGATATTCATACCCACCTGCTGCGCCAGCTCGACAAAACCGGGGAACGACGTTGCGACGTTGGCGCAGTCGTTGATGACAATCTCGCCTTTTGCACGCAGTGAGGCCACCGCAAACGACATGGCAATGCGATGATCGCCGTGGCTGTTAACAATACCGCCGGTCATGGTCTGACCTCCGTCGATAATGATGCCGTCGGGGGTGACCGTGGTTTTAACGCCTACCGCTGCCAAACCGTCCGCCATTACCTGAATGCGGTCACTTTCTTTAACCCGCAGCTCTTCCGCGCCTCGCAGCGTGGTGCGGCCTTCGGCGAAAGTAGCAGCGATGAACAGCACCGGAAACTCGTCAATGGCCAGCGGCACTTCCCTTTCAGGAATGTCGATGCCTTTTAGTAGGGCGTAACGCACGCGAACATCCGCCACCGGCTCGCCGCCAATCGCGCGCTCATTACTGACATCAATGTTTGCACCCATTAGCCGGAGTATATTAATCACCCCTACACGCGTGGGATTCATACCGACATGGCGCAATGTCAAGTCAGAGCCTGGCGCGATACTGCCGGCTACCAGAAAAAAAGCCGCGGACGAAATGTCGGCCGGCACATCAATATTGCAAGCAACCAGCTTGCCGCCGCCGCTGACGCTGGAGGTCGCGTCATCGCGATACACATGGTAACCAAAACCCTCCAGCATGCGTTCGGTATGGTCACGCGTGGGTGCAGGCTCGGTGACTGACGTGACGCCATCGGCGTATAATCCTGCCAGTAACAGGCAAGATTTTACCTGGGCACTGGCCACCGGCATGTCGTAGTGAAAGCCTGTCAGCGGCTGGTTGCCGCGAATTTTCAGCGGTGGCCGCCCGCCTTCGGCCGTATCAATCACTGCACCCATGGCGCGCAGCGGGTCAGCCACCCGGCCCATCGGCCGTTTGGTAAGGCTGGCGTCACCCACCAGTTCGGAATCAAACGCCTGAGCCGCCAGCAAACCGGAAAACAACCGCATCCCTGTGCCGGAGTTGCCCAAATAAATGGGCCCGCGCGGCGCTTGCAAGCCGTTCATTCCAACACCGTGAATGCGCACGAAGCCGTCGTCGGGGCCTTCAATGGTCACACCCATATCGCGGAACGCCTGTACCGTGGCCAGACTGTCTTCGCCTTCCAGAAATCCGTTCACTTCGGTAATGCCCTCGGCCAAGGCACCCAACATAATGGAGCGGTGCGACATGGATTTGTCGCCCGGCACCCGAATATCGCCCACAATTGGGCCGGCGGGCTGAGCCCGGAAGGTCACCTGATGTTCTGTATTGTTAGTCACGTAGGCCTGTCCTGAGAGCATTTTTGAAAAGTGTTCGCGAGCAGCTCTAGCACGCGTGAAAACCCGCAGCAGAGTGTCTCCATCCTGGTCGGCAATGGCCGAACGCAGCTGGTCGAGATCTTGGGTAAACCGGTCGATCGTGAGCAGCACAGCGTCGCGATTTGACAAAAAAATATCACGCCACATAACCGGGTCGCTGGCAGCGATGCGGGTAAAATCACGGAATCCGCCGGCCGCGTAGCGAAATATATCCATATTCTGGTCGTCGCCGGCGAGGGTGTCCACCAAGGAAAACGCGATAAGATGAGGCAGATGGCTGGTGGCTGCCAACACTTCGTCATGATGCTCCGCGGCCATGGTCAGCACGTTAGCATCGCAGGCGCGCCACATGGCGGTTACTTTGCCCAAGGCTTGCGGGCAAGCATTATCCGCAGGCGTCAAAATGACTTTGTGTTTGGCGAACAGCTGCGGATTCGCCGCTCGAATGCCGCTTTTCTCCGAGCCGGCAATGGGGTGGCCTGGTATTACCGTTGCCGGCAAGTGTCCCAAAACCGCGCGCACATCGTTTACAAATCCGCTTTTCGTACTGCCCACATCGGTAATAACAGCATCGACCTTTAGCGACGATTGTATTTCCCGCAACACCGACTGGATAGCTTTTACGGGCACTGCCAGCACCACTAGATCGGCGCCGCTGACCGCCTGCGCGGCAGATTCTGCAGCGCTGTCGATCACACCCAGCTCTACGCCCAGGCCCAGTTCGTCGGCGCGGGTGTCAAAACCCACCACTTCTTCCGCCAGTTTGTTTTCGCGCAGGGCCGCAGCCAGCGAGCCGCCGATCAACCCCAGGCCAATCACCGCAACACGCTGAAACAGAAGCTGAGCTATGGGCATATTAAGCGCCCTGCCCGGACGTCATCAGAACTTGTGATAAAGCTTCAATAAAGCGCGCGTTTTCTCTCGCAAGGCCCACCGACACCCGCAGGTGCCGCGGCATGCCATAACCGGCGACAGGGCGCACAATTACGCCGTGCGCCAAAAGCGCCTGATAAACATCCATGGCCTGCTCACCCACGTCTACCGCAATAAAGTTCGCCGTAGACGGAATATACGACAGTCCCATGGCATCAAACGCAGCGCTAAGCTGAGCCAGGCCATCACGGTTCACCCTGCGTGCTTCATCCAGATAAGCTTCGTCGCTCAACACCGCCGTAGCCGCTGCTAAAGACACGCTGCCCACGTTAAACGGCTGGCGTACCCGATTAAGAATGTTGGCAATAGCCGCAGAGCTGATGCTGTAACCGATGCGCAGCGCCGCCAGGCCCCAGGCTTTGGAAAAAGTGCGGCAAACAATCAGATTGGGATAATCGGGCAACAGCAACAGGCCGTCGGCGTCATCCTCGCCTTGCATGTATTCGCAGTAGGCTTCGTCTAACACCACCAGCACCCGTGCGGGCACTGTGTCCATAAACGCCTGTAAGGCTTTGGCGCCGTGAACTGTACCGGTGGGGTTATTGGGATTGGCCACAAAAATCAGTTTTGTGCGTTCGGTAATCGCCGCTGCCATGGCATTCAGGTCATGCCCCCAGTTCAACGCTGGAACGCACACGCCCCGTGCACCAATCGCTTGGGTCACAATCGGGTAAACGGCAAAGGCGTACTGGGAATAGATCACTTCGTCATCAGCACCGGCAAAGCAACGGGCGATCACTTCTAGCAGGTCGTTAGAACCATTGCCCAGAGTCAGTTGTGACGTTCCGACAACAAAACGGCTGGACAATGCCTGTTTCAAATCAAAGCCGTTACCGTCAGGGTACAAGCACAACTCGCCCATGGCTTTTTGCGCGGCCTGCACGGCTTTCGGGCTGGGGCCCAGCGGATTTTCGTTGCTGGCCAGCTTGATGATGTCGGCCGGGTTCAAGCCTAACTCCCGCGCCAACTCTGCAATCGGCTTGCCTGGCTGATAAGGCGATAACGCCTGAACACCGGATACTGCCAGACTCTGGTAATCAATCGCCATGATTTATCCTTTAAGCGGGTTAAAGCACACCAATAGGGTAAGAGCCCAAGCGTTTGAGTTCTACCGCTTCTGCATCCACTTCGGCCAATACTTTGCAGGCGGGTTCGTCGTCCATATGGCCTTCAAAATCGATGTAGAACACATAGGCCCAGGTGCCTGTTTGCGAAGGCCGGGTTTCAATACGGGTCAGGCTGATGCCATGGCTGTGAAACGGCTCTAACAACTGATACAAGGCGCCCGGCTTATTGCGCATAGACACCAGCACCGACGTTTTATCGTGCCCGCTGGGGGTAACCGCTTCGCGGCCGATAATCAGAAAACGGGTGGTGTTGTCAGGCCGGTCTTCAATACTGTTGGCCAGCTTGACCAAACCGTAAAGCTCTGCCGCCATATCACCGGCAATGGCGGCCGCGCCAGGCTCCGCTGCGGCACGGCGCGCCGCCTCGGCGTTGCTAGAAACGGTGATACGCTCGATGCCGTAGCGGTGGGTATCCAGCCACTGGCGGCACTGGGCAAAGGACTGCTGGTGCGAGTAAATTCGGGTAATTTCCACGCCATCGTGTTGCGGCGACACCATCAGGTGGTGGTGAATGCGCAGTTGCACTTCGCCGCAGATTTTTAACGGCGACGACATGAACATATCCAGAGTGTGGTTGATCATGCCTTCGGTGGAATTCTCAACCGGCACCACGCCGTAGTGCGCAGCCCCGGATTCCACTTCGCGGAACACGGCATCAATGGCAGGCATGGGCACGCTTACCACCGAATGGCCAAAGTGCTTGAGCGCAGCGGCCTGTGTGAAGGTCCCCAACGGTCCCAAAAAAGCAATGTGCATGGGCTTTTCAAGCGCAAGGCACACCGACATGATTTCACGGAACAAACGCGCCATTTCCTCGCTGGGCAAAGGCCCCGGATTCTGCTCCATAATACGGCGCAGCACCTGAGCTTCGCGTTCAGGCCGGTAAAAAAGCACGTCCTGCCCCGGATTGGCGGCCGTTTTTACATGGGCCACTTCTTGGGCGCAGCGGGCGCGGGCACTGATTAGCTCCATAATTTGCTGATCAATACTGTCTATTTCGTCGCGCAGTTCCGCCAATCGAGCTTGCTCATCGCTCATGATTAACCGCGCTCCTTGGCAAATTCCGCCATGTAGGCGATCAGTGCGTCTACGCCAGCTTCCGGCATAGCGTTGTAGATGCTGGCACGCATGCCGCCTACGGACCGGTGACCTTTCAGGTTCAGCAACTGACGTTCATCAGCACCTTTAAGGAAAGCGCTGTTCAGCGCATCGTCTGCAAGGATGAAGGGCACGTTCATCCAGGAACGAAAGCGCGGGTCAATAGGGTTGGCGTAGAACGGGTTAGTATCAATAAAGTGGTACAGTTTTTTTGCCTTGCGGGCGTTGAGCTCGCCTATGGCGCTTACGCCGCCCTGATCTTTCAACCATTTGAAAACCAAACCCGCCAGGTACCAGGAATAGGTAGCCGGCGTGTTGAACATGGAAGCGTTATCAGCAATCACCTGATAATTCATCATGGTCGGGGTTTTTGCGTGGGCTTTACCCAGCAAATCTTTGCGAACAATGACAACCACAAGGCCGGAAGGACCGATGTTTTTCTGCGCGCCGGCGTAAATAAGTCCGAATTTCGAGACATCTATAGGGCGTGACAGCATTGTGGATGACATGTCCGCAACCAGCGGCACCTTACCGCTGTCGGGAACAAAATCAAACTCCAGCCCGCCAATAGTTTCATTGGGCGTGTAATGCAGGTAAGCGGCATCGGCACGGGTTTTCCAGCCGGCCTGATCCGGCACGGTGGTAAAACCGCACTCGGCAGAGCTCGCCACCACGTTCACGTCACCGTAACGGCGTGCTTCAGCGATGGCTTTTTCAGACCAGATACCGGTGTTCACGTAATCAGCGGAGGCTGAGTTACCCAGCAGATTCAGGGGCACAGTCGTAAACTGGCTAGAGGCACCGCCCTGCATGAAAAGAACGGCGTAATCGTCTGATATTCCAGCTAAATCACGCACATCCTGCTCGGCAGTTTCGGCGATTTCAACAAACTCGTCGCTGCGATGACTCATTTCCATCACCGACATGCCAGTACCGCGCCAGTCGAGCATTTCATCCCGTGCCTGTCGCAGCACCTGTTCCGGCAAGGTTGCCGGGCCTGCACAAAAATTATACGCCCTGCTCATGTTGCTGTGGTCTCTCGCGTCTTGCTGATTCAGTGTGCCGGCTGCGGCGACTTATTCGTCGCCGGCATCCGCGTCGCCATTATCGTCTGCATCGGTGCTGTTGCCGTCAAGCGTTTCATCGCCTGCCTGCACATCGCTAATGTCACCTGTAACACCTTCAACTTCGGTGTTTTCGCCGCTGACATCTTCATCGGTGATTTCTTCGGCATCGGTTTCCGCAATACGCTCTACACCCACCAGGCGTTCATCTTCCTGGCTGAGTTTGATCAGGCGCACACCCTGGGTGTTGCGACTGAGCACAGACACTTCATCGGTGCGGGTACGAACCAGCGTGCCCTTGTCCGAGATCAGCATCATTTCGTCGCCGTCGAACAGTTGCAATGCGGTCACCAGGTTGCCGTTGCGGTCAGAGCACTGCATGGCGATGACGCCTTGGCTGCCGCGACCGTAAGTGGGGAACTCGTCCAGGTTGGTGCGTTTACCGTAGCCGTGTTCGCTCGCCATCAGTAATACGGCGTTATCCTGTGGAATGATCAACGACACCACGTGATGGCCTCCGGCCATACGGATACCGCGTACACCCCGTGCGGTGCGGCTCATCGGGCGCACAGCTTCTTCTTTAAAGCGCACCGCTTTGCCGGCGGTGGAGAACAACATGATTTCGGCGCTGCCGTCGGTGATCGCCGCGCCAATCAGGGTGTCACCTTCGTCCAGCGACAGCGCAATCAGGCCGCTGCTGCGTGGGCGGGAAAAGTTCGGCAGTGGGGTTTTTTTGACCACGCCGGCTGATGTTGCCATCAATACAAACTGATCTTCCGGGTAGTCCCGAACCGGCAGGAAGGTGGTGATACGTTCACCCTCGTCCAACGGCAGAATGTTCACCATCGGGCGGCCGCGTGAAGCACGGCTGGCGCGCGGAATTTCAAATACCCGCAACCAGTAGACTTTGCCACGGTTGGAGAAACACAAAATAGTGTCGTGAGAGTTAGCCACCAGCAGTTTTTCTACGAAATCTTCGTCTTTCATAGAGGTCGCCGCTTTTCCACGACCGCCACGGCGCTGAGCCTGATAATCTTCCACCGCTTGCGTCTTGGCATAGCCGCTGTGGGAAATGGTGACTACCAGCTCTTCTTCATCAATCAGATCGGCCACGGTTAAATCGCGGCGGGAGCTGGTAATTTCAGTGCGACGCTCGTCGCCAAACTCTTCCACAATAGCTTGCAGTTCGTCGCGAATGACCTGCATCAGGCGCTCCGGGTTACCCAGAATGTCCAACAAGTCGGCAATACGCTCCAGAATTTCGCGGTATTCGTTTTGCAGCTTTTCGGTTTCCAGACCGGTCAGGCGATGCAGACGCAGGTCCAGAATTGCCTGGGCCTGTTCCGGAGACAGGTGATATTTGCCATTGCGCAAGCCGTAAATTTCCGGCAAATCGTCCGGACGGCAGGCATCTTCGCCAGCACGCTCCAGCATGGCCATCACATCTTCGGATCCCCAACCCTGGGCAATTAGCTTTTCCTTGGCTTCTGAGGCCGAAGGCGAGGCTTTGATCAGCGCGATGATCTCGTCAATGTTGGCCAGCGCAACCGCCAGACCTTCAAGAATATGACCACGCTCGCGGGCTTTGCGTAATTCAAAAATTGTCCGACGAGTAACCACTTCGCGACGGTGACGTATAAAGGCGTCCAGCATTTCCTTCAGATTTAGGATGCGCGGTTCGCCGTCAATCAGCGCCACCATGTTGATACCGAACACAGTTTCAAGCTGGGTCTGTTTGAACAGGTTGTTAATGATTACGTCTGGATTTTCACCACGGCGCAATTCGATAACAACGCGAATGCCTTCCTTGTTGGACTCGTCACGCAGCCCGGTGATGCCTTCCAGGCGTTTCTCTTTCACCAGCTCGGCGATTTTCTCGATCAACCGCGATTTGTTCAGCTGATACGGCAGTTCGGTGATGATAACCGCGTCGCGCTTGGTCTTGGCGTCGTGTTCTACTTCGTGGCGGGCGCGAATGTACACGCGGCCACGGCCGGTGCGATACGCCTCAACAATGCCCGCACGACCGTTGATGATGCCCTCGGTGGGGAAATCCGGACCGGGGATGAATTCCATCAGTTGATCAATGCTTAAGTCTGGATCATCAATCAGCGCCAAACAGCCTTTCACCACCTCAGTGAGGTTGTGGGGCGGAATATTGGTGGCCATACCCACGGCAATACCGGAGGAGCCGTTGATCAGCAGATTGGGCACGCGGGTCGGCATAACCACCGGAATCTGCTCAGTGCCGTCGTAGTTAGGCACAAAATCGACCGTTTCTTTGTCCAGATCGGCCAGCAAAGAATGGGCGATTTTCTTCATGCGAATTTCGGTGTAACGCATGGCCGCGGCGTTGTCGCCGTCGATGGAGCCAAAGTTACCCTGGCCGTCTACCAGCGGATAGCGCAGCGAAAACGGCTGGGCCATACGTACGATGGTGTCGTAAACCGCAGAGTCACCGTGCGGATGGTATTTACCGATAACGTCACCCACCACACGGGCAGACTTTTTATAGGCTTTGTTCCAGTCGTTGTTCAACACCGACATGGCGAACAGTACGCGACGATGTACCGGCTTGAGGCCGTCGCGCACATCCGGAAGTGCCCGACCCACAATCACGCTCATGGCGTAATCAAGGTAGGACTGCTTCAACTCGTCTTCAATATTTACCGGCAGGATCTCTTTGGCTAACTCACCCATCGAGAAAGGTTCCTTTACGTTAACTGAAAATCGTATCAGGGCCTAATTCAGGCCCCGTTAATGAGTTCTTTGACAAGCCGCGCAGTATACCACACAGGCACCCTTCCCGGGGCCTTGAGGGCGACTGTTAATCAAACACCACGGTCTTGTTTTCGTGGGTGATCACGCGGTCTTCAATATGCGAACGCAGACCGCGAGCCAACACACTTTTTTCCACATCTTTGCCCAGGCGCACCATGTCGTCGGTGGTATCGCGGTGGGTGATGCGAATCACCGACTGCTCGATGATTGGGCCTTCGTCCAGGTCTTGAGTCACGTAGTGACAGGTAGCCCCGATAAGCTTCACGCCACGGCTGTAGGCCTGGTGATAAGGGCGAGCGCCAGCGAAAGAAGGCAAAAAACTGTGGTGAATATTGATCACCTGGCCCGCGTATTTGGCGCACAGTTCCGGCGGCAGAACCTGCATGTAACGCGCCAGCACCACTACGTCTACCTGGTACTGCTCGAACAGGTCTTCAATGTGGGCAAAGGCTTCTTCGCGATTGTCTTTACTCACCGGCACGTGGTGGTAAGGGATGTCGTGCCATTCCACCATGCGGCGAAGATCATCGTGATTGGACACCACCGCCACAATGTCGACGTTCAGTTCTTTGCTTTGCCAGCGGTGCAGCAGATCAGCCACGCAGTGGGATTCCTTGCTGCACATCAACACCACTTTTTTCGGCTGCGCCGAATCGGTGATGCGCCAGTTCATATTGAACTCCCGGGCGATGGGCTCAAACGCTGCGCGAAACTGTTCCAGACCAAAAGGAATCGAGTTGGCCTTGATTTCGTGACGCATAAAAAACCAGCCACTGTGGGTATCGGAGTGGTGGCTTGCTTCGGTAATCCAACCGTTATAGGTGGACAAAAAATTACTCACCTTTGCGACAATCCCCACCCCGTCCGGGCAGGAAATCACAAGACGGTAGGTATGCTCCATGAAAGCCTTTCCTTAACTCAAACGCGGGAAAGCGGATACGCTGGGGGAAACCGCAACTTAAAATCAAGCTGACGGCATTACGCACCAATGAAAATGACAGACTATGATAGCTTATCTAAACATTGGAAACGAGGAGCTAACGCATGTACAGCCACCTACAGGCACCCAATTCAAAAACAGGCTCAAACACCCGCTCAGAGCGATTAAAAGGCACCGTGCTGGGTGCTTTTTTTATTAGCGCCAGGTTAACAATTATTAGCATTAGTCTGGCGGTCAGTTACGGCGCCCACGCCAATGCCATTCTGGAGGGCGAACGCTTTAACTCGGTAACCGCTACCCAGGGCATGGTATCTACCAGCCACACCCTGGCCACCGAAGTCGCGCTGCAGGTATTAAAAGACGGCGGTAATGCGGTGGATGCCGCGGTCACAGCCGGCTTTGCCCTGGCCGTTACCCAACCCCGTTCCGGCAATATTGGCGGCGGTGGTTTTATGCTGATAGCGCCGGGCGATGGCGCCGCGCCGGAAGCCATTGACTACCGCGAAACCGCGCCGGCAGCAGCCACCGAAGATCTGTTCCTGGATGAAGACGGCAAAGTGGACCAAAACCGCAGCCGCTTTACCCACAAAGCTGCGGGCGTGCCCGGCACGGTGGCCGGACTGGCTCTAGCCCTGGAGCGCCACGGCAGCATTAGCCTGAAGCAAGCTTTGGCACCGGCCATAAAGCTGGCCAGTGACGGCTTTGTGGTGCCGCGGCGCTTCAGCGAAGGGCTGGAGCAGGCCCGCGATCGCATGACCCGCTGGCCGGCTACCCTGGAAACCTTCTATAAAGAAGACGGTTCAGCCTGGCAGCCCGGCGAACGCTTTCGCCAGCCGGAACTGGCAGCAACCTTGCAACGCATTGCAGATCAAGGCACTGACGGCTTTTACAAAGGCGAAACTGCGCGCCTGATTGCTGAAGAAATGGCCCGGCACGACGGCCTGATTACCGAGGCCGATCTGGCCGGCTACAAGCCTGCCGTCCGCACACCGGTACACGGCACTTATCGCGGATACGACATTTACTCCATGTCGCCGCCCTCCTCCGGCGGCGTTCACATCGTGCAGATTCTGAATATTCTGGAAGGGTTCCCCATTGCAGAATTCGGCCACAATTCCGCCAGCGCCATACATCATATGGCCGAAGCTATGAAACTGGCCTACGCAGACCGCACCCAATACCTCGGCGATACCGACTTTGTGGATGTGCCGGTGGCGGGATTAATCAGCAAAGGCTATGCAGAAGAATTGCGCGGCACGATTAGGGCGGACAAAACCCGCCCAGCCAGCGAGATAAAACCGGGGCAGCCGGCGGCCTATGAAAGCCCGGAAACCACTCACTTTTCAGTGGTAGATCGCTGGGGCAATGCGGTATCAAACACTTACACCATCAATTTCAGCTATGGCTCGGGCATTACTGTGGCCGGCGCCGGTTTTTTACTGAATAACGAAATGGACGATTTCAGTGCCAAACCGGGCGTGCCCAACGCTTACGGTTTGATCGGCGGCGCAGCCAATAAGATCGAACCCGGCAAACGCATGCTCAGTTCTATGTCGCCCACCGTGGTGCGCAAAGACGGCCGCAACTTTCTAGTGACCGGTAGCCCAGGCGGTTCGCGCATCATAACCACCACCCTACAAGTCATCATGAACGTGATTGACCACGGGATGAACATTCAAAGCGCAGTCAGTGTGCCGCGCATTCATCATCAATGGCTGCCAGACCAGATTCGCATCGAGCAAGGTATTAGCGCAGACACAGTAAAACTGTTGGAAAGCAAAGGCCACACGGTGGTCACAGACTCGGCCATGGGCGCTATTCAGAGCATCATGATTGGCGAAGATGGTACGCTTTACGGTGGCGCAGACCCCAGGCGCAGTACGTCATCGGCGCAAGGTTTTTAAGCTTTGGAGAAAATCAAAAAACCGATTATGCCATGAGCAAAAACACCCACAATACTGCCATGGCTGACGCACATTTCTTTCAGGATTTTGACAGGCTCGCCACAGTGCGCGCCGTGCGCTCGAATGTGAGCGCAATGCGCTCGAACATACCCTCGATAACAATCGTTTGTTGATCTGGCAAGTCCACCGAATGTACAGCCTGCAACAAACGATCACTGGCTTCGCGGAACTCAGGGTTGAATTCGCCCCGAGAACTCATTAAGTAGGTGTCTGCCAACACCTGCTGCCAATTACGCAACTCGGCATCTACCAACGGTCCACGCCGTTTATGAACCAGTTTGCGCAGGCGTATGGATGTGTGCCCCAGGTTAAGGCCGGTAAAACCCAGGTCGGTCATAAAGCGCTCGCTGCGTTTATTTTCCTGATCGTAATTGGCCAGCCGTAACAGGCGTTCGCCCATGCGGCCGTTGTACCAGCGTTCCGGCGTCGGATGGTTGTTTATATCCACCAGATCTCGTGCCGTTGCGTGCAACAGTCGTCGTTTCATCAATTGGCTATCGGGCGGCGCAATCAACTGAAATATCCAATAGAGCGCACCAATACCGACCAACAAGCCGAGCGCATTGTTGGCGGCATCTGCGGCGTTAAATGTCATATTGTTGCCAGGCTGGATAATCAACGCAAAGGGAATGCAAAAACCCAGGCCGTAAGGCAAAGTTTCGCGGCTGGCCAGCGCCACTAGACCAATATAATAAGGCCCGGCCAATACCAGTATCAGAATTTCAAAGTCCCCGCTGCTTTGTGATAACAATGCTAGCCCGAACACCAGCGCCACCGGTATCGAGACCACCACACCCAATAGCAGGCGACGGAGAAACACCTTCAAAAAGGCCAAAGAAAAGCGCGCAAAAGTGACCGAAAAAACCACCGGTATAATCATCATTAAAATAGCCGATGGGCTGGCAGTGGCTACCCAGACGGTGGCACCAAAAAGAAACACCATGCCAGTACGGAAACCGTTGATGGCGCCAAACAGAGGGTCCCGATGAGTGGACAGTTTGGGGGCCTTCAACAGCGTGTTGTCGGGATTTTCCAGAGCGTTGTAGGCCCGCAACACCACGGCCAGATCTGACGCCAGCTCTAAGGCCGTGCCTGCCAGGCGAGTAACGATCGCAGACTCGTCTATAAACGCAGACCGCTGCTCCAGCAGCTGCCGTCGCAATGCCTGCGCCAGGCGGTAAGCTTCCTCATAGTTATCGGTCGCAACAACCAGACGAAAATGGATGCGCATAGCATCCAGCATCTGGCGAAACGCTGGCGACAACAGGTCATCGTGATTACGATGGAAACGGCCGAGAATCTGAGTGAGCGCTACCAGCGATAACACCTTGTTGCTGAGCAAGTTAGCAGCCCGGCTGCGCCCCGGGCCCTCTAGGCTTTCATACACCACGGCGCTGGAGTCGTCTGCCAGCGCAACCAAGGTTTCCAGGATTTGCTCAGCGCTGTGATGGCGCTGATCGTGGGAGCTTTGCGGGTCCAACTCAAAGGTCAGATTTTCCAGGGTTCTGTTAATCACCGTGCGGGCGTCGTCGCGCATCTGATCTTTCACCATCATTGGCCACAGCAGCTTGCTGACCAACATGGCACACACCGCGCCCACGGTTATTTCACTGATACGAGCCTGAGCAATATTAAACACCGCCTGGCTGCCAGCGGCTTCAGCGTTGGCCATCACCAAAATCACCACCAAAGCAGCTGTCATGCCGGCCATGGCAAAGGCATAGATAAAGTTTTTGCTGTGAACCATGGCCGCGGCCGCGGAGTTCAGGCTCACCCAAAGCGCCAGACTGGCCAGTGCCAACAGCGGGTAAGGTATCAACAGCGCCAATATGAGGACGCCGACAGCGCCCCCCAGCAGTGACCCCATAATCAGGCACAAAGCTTTTTCAATCACCATCCCGCTTTCTGGGCGAATCTGTAAAAAGATAGCGGCGACCAAGGCCCAGTACGGCCGCTCCAACCCCAAATACATGGAGGTGAACAGCGCCATGGCCATGGCGACAAGGCCTTTGATGGCGAAAATCACCGCGTGCTTGTCGGGCATCAGCAACTGTGCCAGCCAGGGGTGTAGCTGCATATTACTGATCGGTGTCGAGATAAATTGAAACCGTCATACCAGCGCTAAGATTGAGGCCTGGCGGCAGTGAGTTCAGAGTAATATCTACCGGGATGCGCTGGGCCAGGCGTACCCAGTTCACCGCCTGCTGTACTTGTGGCAACAATTGGCTGTTGCTACCCGCGCTGGTATCGGCAATGCCTTGGGCAATACTGGTGACTTTGCCCTGCATTTCACCGCCGCTCATCAATGTTACCCGGGCATTCTGGCCGACGTGGATTTTCTGAAGCTTGGTTTCTTCAAAGTAACCGGTCACGTAGAACGAGCCTTTCTGCACCAGCGACACCACCGGCTGGCCCTGGTTCACGTAGTTGCCTTTGCTCAGACTGAGGTTACTAACGGTACCGGTTTCAGGCGCCGTTACCCGGGTACGCTGCAGGTCAATACGGGCCGTTGCCAGCTGAGCCTGAGCCAACTCGTAACTGGCTCTGGCAGACTCAGTTTGAATGCGGTAAGTTTCCAGATTCTCGTCGCTAATAGTCTGGCGGCCGCTCAAGCCTTCGCGGCGCTGATACTGATGTTGGGCCAATTCCCAGGCGCTGCGCTTTTGCGCCAGGTAAGCGCCGGCTTCGGCAATTTTTGCCTGATAGCGGGATTCATCAATCACAAACAGCAAGTCACCCTTGTTAACCGGCTGGTTGTTGCTCACTTCAAGGCGGGTTACCCAGCCGGATACGTCGGGCGCTACGGTAATGACATCCGCGCGAATACGGCCATCGCGGGTCCAGGGCGAATGCAAATAGTGATTCCATATCCAGTTGCCGGCCAATATGGCCGCAAAAACCACCAGCAGGGTAACCCCAACACGCAATAATTTTCCCATAAGCCCGCTTCAGTCTCCCACCCAGTAAATAGTCAGCGCCAGATAACACACAAAAATGCCGACATCGAACCAGGCATCTTTCCAGATATAACGCCTCCAGTTCAGCCGGTGCAGCACCCAACGAGTGGCCATGGTCATCAAAAACGCCAATGGCCCCAGCACTACCAAAGGGCTGAACAGCATTCCGCCTAAACTCAGCTCATGAAACATGCGTGTTTTTATCACCCGGTTATTGCGGAATCTGTGTGTATTGCCAGCAAAGAGTGTATTGGACAACTATCGGATGCGAAAACCAATAGCCATTTGCCAGTACATCCGCAACTAATTCGACACAGCGCTTATATCAGAGTATTGGCAGTGGCAAAGGGCCAGCTACTAGGTTTACGCCAATTAAGCCCCCGCCAACCTAATAGCAGGAATTCGGCGACGATTCAGGATTGATGTCACCCGCCACTTCTTCCGGGTCTATACCGTGATGGGCCAGCACTTCACGCACAAAGTTCACCTGCGCCAGCACCCGCTCGGCATCGTCACCGTAATCGTAACGGTTTACTTCCACCGGCTGCGGCATAAAGGTAAAAGCGGTTTTCAGTGCGGTCAATGTATCATTGTCTATCATCAACAGGTTCCAGTTAGCGTGAATGGTTTGCAAAACCAACTATCGGCGAGTACCCACCCAATCGTCAATCCTCACTGACACTTTTATTAACGCTGACATTACCAGTCGATGAGAATGAAGCATGGATGCCCTCTGAAATGTAAGTCGACGACTTCGCTGACACATAGGGCTCGCCTCGAACACTTTGTGTCTCAAGGCTCAATACTTGCCAATCTGGCGTCCCAGAATGGTGTCAGCAGGTTTGGGAGCTCCCTGCTGCATAGTGGGGCGGTGCCATATCGGGATACATATTTACCGGCAGGCCTCGGAGGGCGAGCAAGCCTGCGAGGGTTATCAGAATGAAAATAACGAAGGCGAATTTCGGTCGCTGGATAAAGACGCCGCTGATCATTGGGCGTCCTCACCTTCACCTTTAAGCACGACTGCTTTCGGATCGATGCGCTTATCGACGGGCGTGACCGTGATGCCGGAGCGCACCTTTTGCAGACCTTCCACGATGACCCGCTCGCCCACCTCAAGCCCGCACGCCCTCGGCGGCGGCCCGCCCAGCGCGCCGATACGCCACATAATCGGCCTCATTAAGCTGAAATCCTACGTACATCGGCGGCACTAAAACGGACCACAGCGCTTCCAGACTCTCCACCGTGTTCGCCTCGGCAATATGTGTGAGCAGGTGATGGATATAAGCTGAAGGCTTCAACTGGCTGGCCTTGGCGGTTCATGCCGAGCGCAGAACTATGTCGAGAGATCCATGACATGAGTACTGTCAATGCGACGCAGCATGACTGCTCAGTAGCAGTGCATGGTGGCTACCACTCGGCATAGTCTTTTTTCCTAAAGTGAATTCAGGCAGCCTTGGACCGCGGGCGTGAACGCCTTTACCTAGCGTGACTGATGGGCAGTTGAGAGCTATTTGTTGACCACTAGTATGTCGAACTCGGGCCAAACCGGAGCAAGGGTGCCAAAGATCCAGATGAGTGGCTGCCACCTGCCGGCCAATGCGGTAATGCCGGCCTGGCACCCTCTGCCATCAGGGAATGATCTTCTCGGCGCGCAGACGATCAAACAGGTCTGAGAACGCCCCTCGGGTCTCGCGGAAGTGATCGAAACCGAAGTCGCGTGATTTGGTGATGTCGTTGACACACTCCTGGTCGCGACCCAGGTCCGCATCGGTGTGCCACCACGAGACGAGCCTGGCGACGTCCGGTTCGACCAGATCATGTTTCTTGGCAATTTCGCGCCAAGTCGCGTCGATCCCGGCCATCTGGGTTTCCAGTGGCTGTGGTGTCTCGGGACAGTCTGCTACTTCAAGACCAAAGTATTCTCCGATCTCGCGCCACATCCGGCGCCAGCGGAAAACGTCACCGTTGACCGTGTTAAATGCCTGATTTTCAGCCCCTGGCGTCGTTGCGGCCCACTCCATCTGGCGCGCCAGAACCAGCGCATCCGTCATGTCGGTCAGCGCGTTCCATTGAATCTGCGAGCCTGGGAATACGAACGGCTTGCCGGTCGCCTTACAGATTGAGGCATAGACAGCAAGCGTGGTGCCCATGTTCATGGCGTTACCGCGGGCGTAGCCGATCACCGTATGTGGCCGGTGCACGTTCCAGGAGAAGCCCTGACACTCGGCGGTTTCGAACAGTACATCTTCCAGCGCGTAATAAAAGTTGTCGCCGGGGACACGTGGCTCGGATTCGCGGAACGGCGTTTCGGTGCGACCACTGCCATAGGCTTCGAACGAGCCGAGGTACTGCTTTGTTCCCGTGACCAGCGAGGCGTGCTGAACATCAGTATCACCAAGCCCCGCGAAGAGATTGCGCATCATGGCGCTGTTAGCCTCGATATTGGCTTTTTCGTTGTCGCGACCGACCCAGGTGCAATAGAAGACATGAGTGATCGGCAGACCAGCCAGCGCCTCCCGGGTAGCGGTCTCGTCGAGCAGGTCTGCGGCAACTGGTATTACACCGCTCTGTTCGGTGGCGTGTCGTGAAAGCCCGTAGACTGTCCAACCGCTGGCCACCAGATAAGACGCCAAATTTCCACCGGTAATCCCGGTGGCTCCTGCGACCAGTGCTGTACCTTTACGCATGCGCTCTCTCCTTTCGTGAACAGTGTCTGGCTCCCCGAATCGGGTTACCAATGCTTCCATTCTGTTAGCGGTCGTTCATTGCTACAATCGAAAACAACGCAAATCTTTATTGCGCACAACGCAACTCAAGGGGTTTCAACCAGATGGATCTCAATGCCCTACGCGTCTTTGAACGGGTCGCTGCCACTGGGAGTTTTACGACGACCGCCCGTCATTTCCATCGCGCTGTGTCCTCTATTTCCCGGCAAATTCGGGGACTGGAGGAGGCCGTGGGCCAGCCACTGTTCTACCGGCATACCCGTGCAGTGACGCTCACAGAAGCGGGTTTGCGCTACTACGAAGAAGTGCGCGATATTCTGGAGCGGCTCGACTTCGCCACGGACGCACTGATGCATTCAGACGCTGAGCTCAGCGGCACACTGCGCATCAACGCACCTGTGGCTTTCGGTCAGCGGCAGGTCGTGCCACTGTTGCACCGTTTTCAGTGTCGGTACCCCTCGCTCAAGGCTGAACTGCAGCTTAACGACCGAGTGGTTGACCCGGTTCGTGAAGGGCATGATGTCACCTTCCGCGTGGGTGAGCTCTCAGATTCGTCGCTGGTGGCACGCCGTCTGGCGCCGATGAACTACGTAATCGCCGCTGCGCCGAGTTATCTTCAGGCGCATGGCGAGCCCGAATCGCCAGAGTCACTCATCGACCATAACTGCCTACTTTATCAGGGCGAAATGGGCCGACAACGCTGGTTCTTTCAGGCTCCGAATCAGGCCAGCGCCACGCCTTTCGATGTTACCGGCAATCTCTACAGCGACGACGCCGTCAGCCTGGTTCAGGCCGCTCTACTGGGTCAGGGACTGGTGATGTTCCCGACCTGGCTGATTGCCGGCGAACTCAAATCCGGCGCGCTGGTCGCTCTGCTCGATTTCTGGCGCTGTGAGGTTAACCCGGGGCGCCGCGACATCCACGTGCTGACCACCGAACGACGCCTTCGCTCACACAAGGTTCGCGTTTTCCTCAACTATCTGTTCGAATCACTAGGCCCCCTTCCCCCTTGGGATCGCTGGCGTGAGGGAATGCTGGCCAAGGGCTAGAGGCCGTCTATCTGTTACTTCCATCGCATTCAATAAGTGTCGTTTTCACTGTACACGGCCACCGACAAGTCACCGTTATTTGCCTCTGTCACAACGAAGGTGATCGGCTTGCAGCACACCTGACAGTCTTCAATATATGATTGCTGCGCATCTTCAGGGTTGATCAGCACCTCGATAGACTCACCGCAGTAGGGGCATTCGATCATGGTTTCGGTCAGTTCGGTCATAAAGCCTCCTTATTCAGCACGCGCCCTGGGGCACGTAGATATAGCCCTGTTCCGTGCAGCCGAACACTCGTTCACTGTTCCCAGCCTGGTACAAAGCCGCAATATACAGGCAAACAATCGCATCCAGTACGTCTTCGTTATGCTTCAGAGCTGCGCCACGCAAAGATTGAATACGTTGCGCATCCAGATAGGGTAAAAATAACGAGCCTATGGTCAACGCCATTCTTTGGGACTGCGCCAGGCTGAGCAGCAAACTGGCAAGCCGGGCCTGGCCCTGACGCTTATCCGTTACCTGGCCTTTTTTATAAAACAGACGCTCAGGAAGCTGAAATATTTCGATCAGCGCGGGGTGGGGATAACACTCCAGCTGCCACTTTTGCCCGGGCGCAGCCAGATGGCCAAAGCCGGCTGTGTGCAAATGATCACCCAGCAACACGCCGTTAGACGCGGGGAACAGAGTCAGATTGCAGGCGTGGCAGGATGCCTTTCGCGCAGCATAAGCCACCCCGATGCCGCGTTCACAGGGCCGCTGTCCGCTCGGGTTACGAATGATGAGTGGGCCGTCTACCGCCACACCGTGAAGACCGTCGATAGAATCCAGGGCACTGGCAACGGCGTCAAAACCGTGAAGGTTTTCAAGCACGCCGGTCACTGCTATAGCGCCGTCGGCAACGTACCCTACCGCAATAGCCGTGGGGTTGCGATTGCCCTGCCAGGCAAGGTCGACACCTGCAATCACTGCCATAAAATGGCTTTCCCAGTTTTCATTTTATGCCAAGACTACCACTGTAAACGGTGACCCTGTCATTCAAATTGTTAATCCTGGCGGTTGAAATCTAGCCCTGTTCGGAATACTGTATATTTAAACAGTACTTCGAGATTT
Organism: Marinobacter sp. M1C; assembly: GCF_023314135.1. Taxonomy (NCBI): domain Bacteria; kingdom Pseudomonadati; phylum Pseudomonadota; class Gammaproteobacteria; order Pseudomonadales; family Marinobacteraceae; genus Marinobacter; species Marinobacter sp. M1C. The sequence goes on along the minus strand of NZ_CP092289.1, from coordinate 1,771,474 downwards.
AGCCATGAATGAACTTCTATCCGCCTTAAAGCAAAGCGCCCGTGTCTGGCAGGGCCATCAGCCTGTTCACACCAGTCAACCGGCTGAATCTACTGGTTACCAAGCGCTGGATAACCAGCTGGGCGGGCTGGGCTGGCCGCGGGGAGCACTCAGTGAATGCCTGCTGGACACACCCGGTATTGGCGAGCTGCATTTGCTGCTGCCATTGATGCAACGCCTGACCCATAGCGGAAAAACCGTATTCTGGCTGAACCCACCGCACATTCCTTATGCCCCGGCGCTGGTGCGTGAAGGTGTTGACCTTGACCAGGTGGTGGTCATTCACACCCAGGACAGCGGCGATTTTTTATGGACCCTGGAAAACTGCCTGCGCTCACCGGTCACCGGGCTGGTTATGGCCTGGCCCGGCAAGCTGGCGTTGCGGGATGTACGGCGCTTACAGCTGGCCGCTGAAGCTGGCAGTAACGTGTGCGTATTGTTTCGCGAACGCTGCCATGCGGCGCAAAATTCACCGGCGGCTCTGCGCCTTGAGTTGCAGCCAGACGCTAATCAATGCCTGCACGTGCAGATACTCAAACGCCGCGGCAGCTGGCCTGGCCAGCACTGCGAACTGCCGTTGCCGCATCGGGCCGGCCTGGCTGCGGCCGAAACCAGCCGCGTGGCTAAGGGCCCCTGGCCCAGGCCGGCCCGGTAGCCCTTTATGCTGTGGTTACACCTGCATTTTCCTCAATTACTGCTGGATCATCTCCGCCGCTCCCGCCAGCAGGACGCAGCGCTGGTGATTGTGGACGCATCTGGCCAGAAGGTGCTTCAGGCTTGCGCTCAGGCCAGCAGCCAAGGCGTGCAGCCCGGCATGCGGCTGAAAACCGCGCTTAGCCTGGTGGCAGATCTGGCGATGGTTCGCACCGATCCGCAGCAAGAAGCCCGGGTGTTGCAGGACCAAGCCCGCTGGCTGTACCGCTGTGTCGCACACATTACCCTGGTGCCGCCAGATGGCCTGCTGGCTGAAATCGGCAGTCTACAAAAGCTGTACGGTGGTTTGCCGGCGGTGTGGGAAACCATAGAGCAAGGCTTGAACGAACGCCACCTGACGGCCTGGCTGGGCATTGGTCACACCCCGCTGGCAGCAAGGCTGATTGCCCGTACCGGCAAAGGTGAATGCAGCGCCGACCAGGGCCACATGCAGCGTCTGCTGGATCAGCTGCTACTGTCGGCAGCAGAGTTTGACGCCCAGGCCTGCACCCGCCTGCAGCGGTTAGGCCTGAACACCTTAAGCGACCTGTTCGCGCTGCCCGCAGCCGAACTAGCGCGGCGGCTGGGCCCGAAAATTCTGGCTCATAGCCAAAAAATACAAGGTACAAGACCAGACCCACAAATGCCTTGGCAGCCTCCGCACCGATTTCGCCAGCAAGCGGATTTTGCCGAAGACATCGAACATTCCCAGGGACTGCTATTTCCACTACAACGCATATTGATTGAGCTGGAAGAAGACCTGTGCTGGCGCCAGCAGGAAACCGACAGTCTGAATGTGTTGTTGTGCTATCGCTACACAGAACCCACCCGCCTGCACATACGCACGTCCGGCCCGGAGCATCGGGCCGAGGCTTTTCTGAATTTGATTCGCTTACGCTTTGAACAACAGCCTCTGCAAGCTCCGGTGGTGTCACTGGTATTGCTAGTAAAACGCTTTATTGGGCGTGAAGCCGCCAGCGGACAGGATTTGTTGGGTGAAACCCCAGATATGAACGAAGCCTGGCACACGCTGATCAGCCGCCTGCAGGCCCGGCTGGGCGACGGCGCGTTGCAACAACTGGTGCCACACGCTGATCACCGCCCTGAGCAGGCCTGGGCCAGTGCCGATGTACAACGCAAACAGCGCAAAGCCAACGCCGCGGAGAATCCGTTACCTTGCCGCCCGCTGTGGCTAATGCGTAAGCCTCAACCTTTACACACCAAGCCGCAGGCCTGGTTTGCCGGCCCGGAACGCATCAGTGGCGGCTGGTGGGATGGCCAAAGGGTACAACGGGATTATTACATCGCCCAATTACCCAGTGGCCAACTGGCTTGGGTGTTTCGGGATGCCAGTCAGGGCTGGCATATACACGGGTGGTTTGGCTGATGCAGTCTGAAAGCTATATAAGTGGTAAAAGCCATGAAAGCTACGCCGAGCTGCACTGCTTCAGCAACTTCAGTTTTCTGACCGGCGCCTCGCATCCCCATGAGCTGGCAGAACAAGCCGCAGGGCTGGGTTATAGCGCTCTGGCCATTACCGATGCCTGCTCGGTGGCTGGCATTCCCCGCGCCTGGGCGGCGCTTAAAAACAGCTCGGTAAAACTCATTACCGGCAGCTGGTTTGAATTGAGCGACGCACCGCCTGGGGCCTGCACGCCCCGTTTCATAATGCTGGCGCGTACCCGCAAAGGCTATGGCCAACTGTGCCAGCTGATCACCAGCGCCCGGCGGCGTGCGGAAAAAGGCCAGTACCAGCTGTATTACCGTGACCTGGAAGTACACGCGCTGGACGACTGCCTGTGTTTATGGTTACCGCCAACATTGGCCAGCGCCGACAACCAGCAAGCGCTAGCGGCGGGTGAATGGCTGCTGCGATTGTTTGACCGGCGGCTGTGGCTAGCAGCCTCACGCACTCTGGAATCCGGTGAAGAACAACAGCTGGCCCGCATACGCTGGCTGGCCGGGGAGTTACGCTGCCCCATTACCGCCAGTGGCGACGTGCACATGCATTGCCGTAAACGTCAGCCCCTGCAAGATGTGCTCACTGCCCTGCGCAACCACACCAATCTGGAGAATGCCGGCCATTGCCTGTTTCAAAACGGTGAGCGTTACCTGCGCCCCGTTGCGGTATTACAGCGCCTGTTTCCCGCCGCTTGGCTGCAGCAAACTCAGGTGATCGCCCGGCAATGCACGTTTGAACCCGGCAGCCTGCGCTATGAGTACCCGCCCGATCTGGTACCAGCCGGCACCAGCGCCGCCGGTTATTTGCTGCAATTGACCCGCGAAGGCGAACGCCGGCGCTACCCAGAGGGTACGCCGCTGCAGGTACAGGCACTGATTCACAAAGAGCTGGGGCTGATTTCAGAGATGCAGTACGAGCACTATTTTCTGACCATTGAGGACATAGTCGCATTTGCCCGCGGCCGCGGCATTCTGTGCCAAGGCCGTGGTTCAGCGGCTAACTCTGCGGTGTGCTATTGTCTGGGCATTACCGAAGTGAACCCGGCAAAAGTCGACCTGCTGTTTGAGCGTTTTATTTCCAAAGACCGCAACGAGCCGCCGGATATAGACGTCGACTTTGAACACCAGCGGCGCGAAGAAGTGATTCAATACATTTATCAGCGCTACAGCCGCGACCGCGCAGCCATAGCCGCCACCGTTATCCGTTACCGCCCGCGCAGCACCATCCGCGACGTAGGCAAAGCCATGGGGTTTGACCCATTGCTGGTAGAACAGCTGCTTGACGGCATAGACTGGCGCGACAAAGCCACGCCCTGGCGCCAGCAGATACTCGATAAAAACCTGACCCGTAATCCAAACGTCGCTGACCAGTTTTTCACCTTGGTGAACACTCTGCTGGGTTTTCCACGCCACCTGTCACAACATGTCGGCGGCTTTGTCATCAGCGCCGGGCCCCTAGCGGAACTGGTGCCCATAGAAAACGCCGCCATGGCCGATCGAACGGTGATTCAGTGGGACAAAGACGACCTGGAAAGCCTGGGGCTAATGAAGGTAGACGTGCTGGCGCTGGGCATTCTTACGGCCATTCGCAAAGCCCTGGAAATGATCAGCGCCCAGTTAGGGCGGCCTTTTCACATGCAGGACATTCCCCAGGAAGATCCGGACACTTACGCCATGTTGCAAACAGGCGACAGCGTTGGCGTATTCCAGGTGGAATCCAGGGCCCAGATCAACATGCTGCCGCGGCTGAAGCCCGCCACCTATTATGACCTGGTGGTGCAGGTAGCCATTGTGCGCCCGGGGCCGATTCAAGGCGATATGGTGCACCCTTACCTGAAGCGCAGGCATGGTTTGGAGCCTGTAAATTACCCCAACCAGGCCATACAGCGCGTGCTGGAGCGCACTCTGGGTGTACCCATATTCCAGGAGCAGGTTATCAAACTGGCCATGGTCGCCGCCGGCTTCAGCGGCGGCGAGGCCGACCAGCTGCGCCGAGCCATGGCTGCGTGGAAATCCCACGGCGATCTGACTCCATTTCGCGATAAATTGCTGAGCGGCATGAAAGAACGTGGTCACACCGACGATTTCGCCGAGCGCCTGTACCAGCAAATCTGCGGCTTTGGCGGTTACGGCTTCCCCGAATCACACGCCGCCAGCTTTGCCTTATTGGTGTATGTATCAGCCTGGATAAAGTGCCATTACCCGGCGGCATTTTATTGCGCTTTGCTTAACAGCCAGCCCATGGGGTTTTATTCGGCGTCTCAACTGGTGCAGGATGCCCGCCGCCACGAGGTGGATATACAGCCATTGGATGTGAACCACAGCCAGTGGGACCATACTCTTCAGTTGCAAACCACACAGCCTCAAACCTTGCAAACCCAGGCTCCGAAAGCCCGGGCAGACAATCCCCTGTCACTACGCCTGGGCCTGTGCCAAATTCGCGGTCTGTCACAGCAAGCTGGCACGGCCGTTCCGGCCAAGAGGCCAGAAACCGGCTACACGTCTTCCGGCCAGCTACGACAGTTGACCGGCCTGAGCCAGCGCGATATGGAACTGCTGGCCGGTGCCAACGCCATGCCCGGTTTTACCAGCAACCGCCACCAGGCTTATTGGCAGTTGCTGGGCCACGAACAACCGGCTGAGTTATTTGTGGGCGAAGACAATCGCGCGCCCGAACCCACCTGCGAGCAACTGCCAGCACCCAACGAGGGCCAGAACATAGCGGCAGACTACAGCAGCCAGGGCCTGACCTTACAACGCCACCCCTTGGCACTGCTGCGGGAACAGGGCCATCTGCGTTTCTGCCTGAGCGCCAGCGAACTCAACACCATAGAACCTGGCCGCCCGGTGCAGGTAGCCGGCCTGGTAACCGGCCGCCAGCGCCCCGGAACCGCCTCGGGTGTCACTTTCGTTACCCTGGAAGACGAAACCGGCAACATCAACGTGGTGGTCTGGCTGGCCACCGCCCGCCAGCAACGCAAGCCCCTGCTCACCGCACGGCTGCTGCACGTAAAAGGCGTTCTGGAACGGGAGGGAGATATAGTCCACATCATGGCCGGCAAATTGTCTGACCTTAGCCACCTGATAAAGGCACTTCCGGTCAGTTCGCGAAATTTTCACTAAAAGCTCAAACAGTGTGGGATACGCTCCGGAATAGGCATGTGATTAAAAGCGGAATCTTCCGAGCTACTGGCGCATTTTCTAAAACCCTGTTCGTTAGTTTGATATGAACGTTTCACCAAATACGGCCGCCAATTTTTGAGTTAACAGTTGCAACCCCTTGCCTTTATGACTGATTTTCCACGCTAAATAATACTCGAAAACAGAAACCTTATTTAACGCCAGCTCTACAAGCTCGCCATTGTTGAGTTGATTTTGAATACGTAGTCGCGGTAAGTGGCCGACGCCTATTCCTGCACGGATCGCCTCAACTTTCTGATCTATGTTTTGCACGTAGAAATGTTTACCGTCGCTGCTTAAACCTGCGCTTCGGGTAATATCACTGACAGATGTATCATGCGTGATTACTCTCCGAACTTTCGGCAGCCGCCCCTGCAAAGCGTCAGAGTTGGTCGCTATACTCGCCAGTTCATGGCGGGAAGCAACAACCGGCACCAGATCGGCACCAGATCGGCACCGGCCAAGGGTATTGCCCGGTAGCCTTTTTGCAGCGGGAATAGCGCAATACCCAGTTGCTCTTCCAGCTTTTACACCGCATAGGAAACAGCCGACGTCGCTTTGTTTAGCTCTTCAGCCGCTTTCGCGAAACTTCCACGCCGGTCTATGGCATCCAGTGTCTCCAGGACCTCTATTGTAATTGGGTTCTTTGCCACTATGCCTCCAAATAACTGTTCTAATATTTAGAATATTCTGAACAGATATTAGCTCTTATTACGAATTTTTTAACCCTTATAATAACCCAATCACTTAAAAAAACATTCGGCTGATTTGGCGGCCGTGGCAAAGGCGCACAGCAGCCCAGATGACATTCTAACGTCGACATTTTGGGCCAATTAATTTACAGGAGTCGCATAATGGGCATGTTACAAAAGGGTAAATGGGTTGACCAGTGGTACGACACCGGCAACAGCGGTGGTGAGTTTCGCCGTCAGGACAGTCGCTTCAGAAACTGGCTGACACCCGATGGCAAAGCCGGCCCAAACGGGGAGCCCGGCTTCAAGGCCGAGAAAGGCCGCTACCATTTGTATGTGTCACTGGCCTGCCCTTGGGCACACCGCGCACTGATTTTTCGCCAAATAAAGCAGTTGCAGGATTATATTGATGTCACCGTGGTCGATCCGGTGATGCTTAAAAGTGGCTGGGAAATGAAAGATCCGCTTTACGGTCTGGACTTTCTGTACCAACTGTATTTAAAGGCGGATTCCAGCTATGAGGGCCGCGTTACGGTGCCGGTCTTGTGGGACAAGCAAACACAGACCATTGTCAGCAATGAGTCCTCAGAGATTATCCGTATGTTCAATACGGCGTTTAATCCTTTAACGGGCAACACCACAGATTACTACCCTGATACGTTACACGAGCGGATCAACGCCCTGAATGACCGTGTCTACGACACCATCAACAACGGCGTCTATCGAGCCGGTTTCGCCACCACCCAAGAGGCCTATGAAAAAGCATACCATAGCCTGTTCGATTCGCTAGACTGGGTCGAGAGCTTACTAGCCCGGCAGCGCTATCTGGCGGGTGGCCAGTTAACGGAAGCCGATTGGCGTTTGTTTACCACCTTGATTCGTTTCGATGCTGTGTATTTTGGTCACTTTAAAACCAACCGTCAGTTACTGGCCGATTATCCAGCCATTAGTGGTTATGTGCGCGAGCTATACCAGATGCCTGGCGTGTCTGACACCGTCAGCTTTGAGCATATCAAGACGCATTATTATGCGAGCCATTTGATGATTAACCCCACGGGAATTATCCCCGTGGGTCCAGCACAGGATTTTACCGCCGCCCATGGCCGGGAAGGGATTGGAGAAAACCCATGAGAGAATTACTTCAAGTTATAACAGCTCGCCCTGCCCAGGATGGTGACGGGGTCAAAATTCATCGCCTTGCGGGTCAGCGCCTGCATCAGGCACTGAATCCTTTTTTGATGATTGATGAAATCAACTCTGACGATGCTGCCGACTATATTGGCGGCTTTCCTGAGCATCCCCATCGCGGCTTTGAAACCATTACTTACATGAAGGCCGGGCGCATGCGCCACCGCGACCACATGGGCAACGAAGGCGTTATTAGCGCCGGTGATGTGCAATGGATGACAGCGGGCGCAGGCGTGCTTCACTCGGAAATGCCTGAGCAGGAGCACGGGCTGTTGCACGGCTTTCAAATCTGGCTGAATTTGCCTGGCGCTGAAAAAATGAAGCCCGCGGCTTATCAGGAAATTGCTAGCGCGGAGGTTTCAGAGCAGCGGCTATCTAACGGCGGGATGGCTCGCGTTATCGCAGGTTCCGTAACAATCAATCAACAATTACAGCAAGGCCCGCTGCCGGAGATTTCGACCCAGCCTGTATTTGTTGATGTGCACCTGGCCGGCAATGAAACCGTTGAATTGTGTTTCAATGCCGATAACCCTGCACTGGTGTATGTCTATCAAGGCGCGACAGATTTGATCGACGCGCGGCAACTGGGCATCTACGCCAAAGGCAATACATTGCAACTGCAGGCCCGCGACTCAGGCGCAGGTATGTTAATACTCAGCGGCTGCCCTATTGAAGAGCCCGTAGTGCAATACGGGCCATTTGTGATGAACACGCCCGAGGAAATTCAACGGGCATTGACGGACTTTAGCAACCCGCGATTTCTAAATCGATTAACGTCCAGTGGTGAAAGTCGGTAACTCGAGTCAATACAGACTCGTACTTCCAGGTTAACCGCCAAAAACGAAAAACCCCCGCCAAGCTAGGGCCGAGCGGGGGTTTCGGAACAGCAACAAACCGATCAGCTAAGCAACTTGATCATTACGCCCGCTGCTACCGCCGAACCGATAACACCAGCCACGTTTGGACCCATAGCGTGCATCAGCAGGAAGTTTTGCGGGTTGGCTTCCAGGCCCAACTTGTTGGACACCCGCGCCGCCATTGGCACTGCAGACACCCCGGCAGAACCAATCAACGGGTTGATAGCTTCCTTAGTGAACCTGTTCAGCAGCTTGGCCATCAGAACACCACACGCGGTACCCACACAGAATGCGGCCATACCCAGCAATAGAATACCCAGAGTCTGCAGGTCCAGGAACTTGTCAGCACCCAGTTTTGAACCCACAGAGAGACCCAGGAAAATGGTCACAATGTTGATCAACGCGTTCTGAGAAGTGTCACTCAAACGCTCAACCACACCGCACTCGCGCATCAAGTTACCGAAGCAGAACATACCCAGCAGCGGCGCAGCATCCGGCAGAAACAGCGCAGTGGCGATCAGTACCACAATCGGAAATACAATTTTTTCCTTTTTCCTGACTGGGCGCAGCTGCGACATCTTGATCGCGCGCTCTTTTTTGGTCGTTAAAGCCCTCATGATGGGTGGCTGAATCAACGGAACCAGAGCCATGTAGGAGTAGGCAGCAACCGCGATGGCGCCCAGCAGGTGCGGTGCCAGAATACTGGACACATAGATAGATGTCGGACCGTCTGCCCCACCGATGATACCGATAGCAGCCGCTTCATAGATGGTGAAGTCCATAACACCACTCCAGGTCAGCAGCGCCGCACCCAGAACCGTACCAAAGATACCGAACTGGGCAGCTGCGCCAAGAAGCAGCGTCTTCGGGTTAGCCAATAACGGACCAAAATCCGTCATTGCACCAACACCCATAAAGATGATCAGTGGAGCAGCACCACTTGCTATAGAAACCGTGTAAAAATTATAAAGCATCCCATTGCTATAACCGAGACCCTGAGCAATCACCCCGGCCTCTCCGACGGTTGCATAGCTCGCGCCTTTGTAAGCATGTTGGAATGTATCAATCACTTCAGGGGTCACCATCTGCCCTGACAGATAGCCCACATCCAGAACGCCCGCAAGCGCTGCAAGCACGTCTGGATTGGCAAAGTGAATAGCATTTTCAGCCGCCGACAGAGCCAGTCCAGCCTCCGGAATATTCGCCAGAATGCCACCAAACCCGATCGGAACCAGCAACAAAGGCTCAAAACCTTTACGAATGGCAAGATATAACAGAAGAAGACCGACACAGATCATGAAGAACTGGCCGATTGATAGATTAAACAGGCCACTGCCTGTCCATAACGTCATTAATTTATCCATGGAATGCTGGCCCTTATGCGATTGTCAGCATTTCATCATCAACAGCGACGGCATCACCGACCTTGATGAAGACTTCACCGACGGTACCGGCTTTCGGTGCGCGAATCTCGGTTTCCATTTTCATGGCTTCCAGAATGATCAGCACATCGTTTTCTTCCACGGCATCGCCGGGAGAAACCAGAACCTTGAAGATATTACCGCCCAAAGGCGCATTAACCGGATCACCACCGGCAACCGGTTCCGGTGCGGCGGCCGCAGGTGCCGAAGCAGCTCCGCCTTCCGTCTGAATCTGGCTGATTTCACCTCCTTCAGACACCGCTACCACGTATTTTTTACTATTCACTTCAACGGTATAGGTTTCGGGGCCTGAGGCCTTTTTCGCCGGCGCTACGTCATCCGCCGACGGAATCGGCTCGAACGCATCCGGATTGTTGCGGTTTTCAAGAAATTTCAGGCCAATCTGCGGGAACAGGGCGTAGGTCAGTACATCGTCGATGACATTGTCAGCCAGTTTGATGCTCTTCTCTTGCGCCAGCTTTTTCAGCTCGTCCGTCAGTTTGTCTATTTCCGGCTCTAGTAAATCCGCCGGGCGACAGGTAATAGCTTGTTTGCCATCGAGCACTTTTTCCTGCAGCTCTTTATTGAACGGCGCAGGCGCAGAACCGTATTCACCTTTAAGAATTGCGGCGGTTTCTTTGGAGATCGACTTGTAGCGTTCTCCGGTCAGTATGTTCAGTACCGCCTGAGTGCCTACAATCTGCGAGGTCGGCGTTACCAGAGCGATATAACCCAGGTCTTCGCGTACTTTCGGAATTTCGGCCAGCACCTGATCAAACTTGTCCGCGGCGTTCTGCTCTTTAAGCTGAGCTTCCATGTTGGTCAGCATGCCGCCAGGCACCTGAGCAATCAGGATGCGGGAGTCTACACCTCTTAGGCTGCCCTCAAATTTGGCGTATTTCTTCCGCACTTCGCGGAAATAACCGGCAATTTCTTCCAGTAACACCAGATCCAAACCAGTATCACGATCCGTACCTTCCAGTATCGCCACTACCGCTTCGGTCGGCGAATGGCCGTAAGTCATACTCATGGAGGAAATTGCGGTGTCTACGTTATCAATACCGGCTTCAGCGGCCTTAAGCGCGGTCGCGGTCGACATGCCGGTGGTGGCATGGCACTGCATATGAATCGGTACGCTCAGCTCTTTTTTCAGGCGGGTGACCAGTTCAAACGCCACATAGGGTTTGAGCAGGCCGGCCATGTCTTTAATAGCAATGGACTGAGCGCCCATGGCTTCGATTTCTTTAGCCAGTTCAACCCACATATCAATGGTGTGGATATGGCTAGTGGTGTAGGAAATGGTGCCCTGGGCGTGTTTGCCGGTTTTACGCACGGCCTTGATGGCCGTAGCCAGGTTGCGGGGGTCATTCATCGCATCAAAAATGCGGAATACGTCCACGCCATTTTCAGCGGCACGATCAACAAATCGCTCTACCACGTCATCAGCATAGTGGCGGTAGCCCAGAAGATTCTGGCCACGCAACAACATCTGTTGGGGCGTGTTGGGCATAACTTTCTTCAATTCACGAATACGCTCCCACGGGTCTTCGCCCAGGTAACGGATACAGGAGTCAAAAGTGGCCCCACCCCAGGATTCCAGCGACCAGAAACCGACTTTATCGAGTTTCTCGGCGATTGGCAGCATATCGTCAAGCCGCATGCGGGTGGCCAGCAATGACTGGTGGGCGTCACGCAGTACAACGTCTGTAATCCCCAGCGGTTTTTTAATGTCTGTCATCGTGTCAGCCTTCTGTTTAAAGGTTTTAAATCGCTTACCAGGTCACTTTTTGTGACGCGACCGGAATTGAGCAACCGCCTGTTTGATCGCCTCTGCGATATCGGGATCAACCGACGGTTGCGCCTTGGGCTTGGCGCGAGACGTTCTGGCTGGAGTTGCGGGCTCGGGCGCAGTAAACCGGTTCAGCAGCTTAGACATGATCAGCGTTGCGAATACCAGCACGATCAGAAACGCAAATACAAAACCCATACCCGCAATCATCAAATCAATAGCTTGGGTCATCAGCTCATTCATAACGAATAGCTACCTGTCTTGGTTAGTGACTTTTCCCCGGGAATTCGTACCGACAAGCCATAAATTCGGCGCTTTATTCAATGAAACCGGGGTGCAAAATCCTGCGTAATTTACCGGTTTAATGAGTGATCAGCAACCAGAATACAAATGGCTATACGGACTTTCCAAGTATTTTTGGGTATTTTTCCACCCATTCCCCCCGCCGAACATCCCACACTTAGGCCAATCTAGACTAATCGTGCCCGCAACTTGCGACCTTTTACCTTGCCGCGTTCCAACTGTTCCAACGCACGTCCGGCGTGGCGGCTTTCCACAGCGACAAAACACTGAAATTCAAACACATTTATTTTACCAATGGCGCTTCCTGGCAACCCTGCATCGCCGGTTAGAGCGCCCATCACATCACCTGGGCGCAATTTTTCTTTGCGGCCTGAGGCTATGCACAGAGTTTTCATCAGCGGCTTCATCGGTTTTGGTACCGTGGCCAATAATGGGTCGCTATCGCCCCAAGTGACCGATACACCGCGTTCGCTTTCCAGGCGATTGATTTTGTGGCCCTGGGACGGGCTGCAAAGAGTAACGGCCAACCCCTGCTCCCCGGCGCGGCCGGTGCGACCGATGCGGTGCGTGTGTATTTCCGGATCGCCTGCCGGCTCGGCGTTTACAACCAATGGCAATGATTTTATATCCAGCCCACGAGCCGCCACGTCGGTAGCCACCAATACCTGGCAACTTTGATTGGCAAAGCGAACTAGCACGCTATCGCGGTCGCGCTGCTCCAGGTCGCCGTGCAATGCCAGCGCCGAAAAGCCCTGCTGGGACAGCTCGGCCGCCAGCTCGTCACACTGATGTTTCATAGCGCAGAACACCAGGCAAGATGTGGGTTGATGCTGCGACAACAGAGCCACGATGGCGCGGGTACGCTGATTGCCAGAAATTTCGTAGAACACCTCGGCAATATCACTGTTCATCTTCTCGGTTTGCGCCCGCACATCCACCGGCTCACGCTGAAAACCGGCGCTGAGTTTGCGAATCGATTCAGGCCAAGTGGCTGAAAACAGCAGAGTCTGGCGCTGTGCAGGCGCATGTGAAAGAATGTTTTCCACAGCTTCCTGAAACCCCATATCCAACATGCGGTCGGCTTCGTCCAGCACCACGGTGCACACCCGATCCAGTTTCAGCGTGCCTTTTTGCAGATGATCGGCTATCCGCCCTGGTGTACCCACAACTATATGAGCGCCGTGGGCCAGCGAGCCGATCTGAGGGCCAATCGACACACCACCGCACAGGGTGAGTATTTTTATATTGTCGCGGGCACGGGCCAGTTCCCGCAAAGCCTTGGCGACCTGATCAGCCAACTCCCGAGTGGGGCACAGTACCAAGCTTTGTACCGAGAACTGCTTGGGTTTGACATGTTCAATCAGACCAATACCGAAGGCTGCGGTTTTGCCGCTGCCGGTGTGCGCCAAGGCGATAACGTCTTGTCCCGCCAGGCAATGGGGCAAGGCCCGCGCCTGAATGTCGGTGGGTTCGGTAAAACCCAGGCGCACAAGATTGGCCTGCATGGCGGCAGACAGTTCAAGGTCTTTAAAGGAAGGCATACAAGAAAATCCCGGAATCAGCAGTTGCTGGTTAAGAAGGTAAACGCGAGGGCGTATACTAAGGCTAGTGGAATAATAGCAGAGTTTCTTACCAATTAATGGAGTTACCCCATGGCGTCCCTGCAGGACCAGTTACTGAAAGCCGGCCTGGCCGACAAAAAAAAGGCCACAGCTATTCGTAATGAAAAGCACAAACAGCGCAAACAGCAGCCCAAGGGCGCGGTGCAGGTAAATGAAGCCGAGCAGCGAGTACAGCAGGCGCGAGAAGAAAAAACCGAGCGCGACCGTCAACTGAACCAGAAACGCCAGGCCGAAGCCCAGAAAAAAGCCATACAGGCCCAGATTCGCCAGTTAGTGGGGACAAACCGGCTGAATCGCAGCCATGGAGAAACGTCTTACCAGTTTGTTCATGACAAAAAAATCAAGAAAATGTATGTGGACGACATGATGGTTGACCAGCTGGCCCGCGGCCGTCTGGCCATCATCTGCGTCGGTGGCGATTACGAGATTGTCGCCGAAGGCGTAGCACGCAAAATCCAGGAACGGGACGCGCAGGCCGTTGTTGTGCTGCACGAGCGTACAAAAGACGACTTGGGCGACGATGACCCTTACGCCGGTTATGAGATCCCTGACGATCTCATGTGGTAACACAAAGCCCTAAAAGGCCCACTGGATTTTACATTTAATAATGCATCAAAGGGGCTTGTTAAAAAAATTCAGGAAGGCCTTTTCACGCCTCTGGGCCTCATACAGGGCCACCGGGCGGAACTGCAACTGACTGCCCGGCTGGCGCTGCGCCAGCGCATCCAGGCTGCGGGGCGTGACGGCCCCAAGCTTAGGGTAGCCACCAATGGTCTGGCGATCATTCAGCAGAATGATGGGCAAGCCATTGGCCGGTACCTGAACCGCACCCAGGCTGATACCCTCAGAAATCAGGCGTTCACCAAACACCTCTAGCGCCGGGCCATTTAACCTTGCGCCCATGCGATCGCTTTGCTGGCTCAAGGTATAAGGCTGGGTGAAGAAGCACTCCAGGGAACTGGCGGGGAAACGCTCTACCTGTGCCCCCATAATCACATCCAGAATGAGCGCCTCGCGGTAATCGGGTATCCAGCCCGCAGGCACCTGGCGCTGCAGCGGCGGATTTTGGGATTGGGGATCACAGGGCAGTAGATCGCCGGCTTTTAGCGGTTGCCCGTCGCGATGCAGGCCCCCAGTTTTTTCCCTGTGCAGCGTAGCGCAACTGTTGCCCAAACCAGCAGCAATACTAAAGCCACCGGCAACAGCCAGATAACTACGAAGCCCGGCACGGGGCGCACTCAATGCCACCCTGTCCCCGGCTTTCAGCGACAGCGTGGCCCACAACGGCTGCGAGGCTCCGTTCACCGTGACCGTCACCTCTGCTCCGGTAATGGCAATACGGGTGTTCAGCTGGCTGACAAACTCCACTTGACCAAAAGTGATCTCTACGGCCACCGCCCCAAAGCGATTACCTAACAGATAGTTTGCCCACGCCCAAGCGTGGCGATCCATGGGGCCGCCCGTGGCCAGCCCCAGATGCATCACTCCGCGGCGTCCGGCGTCTTGGATCAGGCTCAGGAAACCGGGTTTTTCAATCAACAAACCGAGCTTGGAGTGAGTCACAACTTTTCCCCCTGCTTTTCAGCAGGCGCGCCTTGCTGTATTTCCAAACCCGGCTCCATGCCCCAAGGCAAATCGTCAAGGCGACCGCCAAGCTCAAGGTATTCGTCTTGCGCTATCGGGCGGAAGCGCACTGTCTGGCCGGCTTCCAGCAGGCTGGGCTGTGCGCGAGACTGATCAAACAGGGCCACAGGAGTACGGCCAATCAGATTCCAGCCGCCAGGCGACACTATGGGATAAAGTGCGGTTTGGGTGTCGGCGATACCCAGCGTACCGGCCGGCACTTTAGCTCGCGGGTTGGCAAGCCGGGGCACACTTAACTCTTCGGCCACCTCGCCCAGATAGGCAAAACCCGGGGCAAAGCCAATGGCGAATACTTGGTAAAGGCGCTCGCTGTGGCGGCGAATAACCTCTTCCACGCTGAAACCTGCACGCTGCGCCAAGCGCTTTAGATCCGGCCCGACGCTGGGGTGATAAAACACCGGAACTTCAATAATTTCGGATTCAGCATCAACTTCCCCATTGGCATCGGGCAGCTGGTTCAACACTTCACTCACCTGCCCCATCAGGCTGGCCAGGTCGTCCTGTAACAAATCATAGCGCAACAGCAGCGTGGTGTAAGACGGCGCCGCATCCAGCAGTCGCGCGCCCAGGCTTGCTTTTAAAGCGATTGCCGCACGGTGAATCGGGGCAACCAGAGCTGCATCGATACGCTGACCAAAATGCAGGGTAACGGTATCTATACCGCTGACGTCATAGCGCCACTGCATCACCCCAGCTCCGTCAACGCATCACGAATAGACCGAACTGCTGCCACAGACTCAGGGTTATCACCGTGTACACACAGCGTGTCTGCTTCCAGACTCAAAGCTTTGCCTTCTATGGACTGAATGCTGTGACCCCGGGCAAAAGCCAGTGCCTGCTGCACAATCATACTGGAATCGTGGTGCACGGCACCGGGCTGACTGCGCGACACCAGATACCCGGCGCTGTCATAGGCGCGATCGGCGAAGGCCTCCAGCAGCAACGCTACGCCATATTCCTCGCATAGCCGTTTCAGGCGCTGATTGTCCACTGTGGTCATCGCCATCAGCGCCAGAGTTTGCGGCGATTGCGCCAGCGCTTTGAGAATCGCGCGTAATATCACCTCGTCGCGCATCATGTCGTTATAAAGCGCACCGTGGGGTTTTACATAACTCAACTGGCCACCCTGAGAAGCGGCTATCTGCGCCAACGCGCCCACTTGATACAACACCATGGTGTGAATTTCGTCTGCTGAACAAACCATAGACCGGCGACCAAACCCCTGAAGATCAGGATACGCCGGATGGGCCCCTAGGGTGACACCGTGTTGCAACGCCAGGCGCACGGTATTGAACATTACCTGCGGGTCTCCGGCGTGAAACCCACAGGCGATGTTGGCCTGGTCAATAAACGGCATGACCTGATCATCCAGACCCATGGTCCAGGCGCCGTAGCTTTCACCGATATCGCAATTTAATAGCATGTGAGCCTCCGGGCTGATGGTTGTTATAAATTGTGGCTGTACGAGTTGTAGCTTTAAGAGTTGTAGCTGTAGCGATTAGTAGTTGTAATAAATAGCGACAACCGCGGGAATAAATTTATCCCTTATCCACCATCCATACAAACAATTTATAGATAAATTATCAGCATTACAAAGTGAATTTGCGTATATTATTTTGATAAATAGTTTGACACATCATCAACCCATAGCTAATTTTAGCTCATGAGGCGCATCAAGGCGGCTTTTTCGCCGCGCTTTACGACTCACTGACAACAACAACATCTGCTGACGGCTCCGGCGTCAGCTTCGGGAGGCAAAACCTATGAAAAACTCTATACAAAACGTTGACTTACCCATTAAAAAAGGCTTCAGCCTGAAGCGTGTTAGTGCCACCCTGGCAGCCGCCACGCTCAGCTTTATGGTAAGCGGAGCACAAGCCACCGAATGGGACATGCCCACGCCCTATGGCGATTCCAACTTCCACACCGTGAACATCCGTCAGTTTGCTGACGATGTGCGCGACGCCACTGACGGCGAACTGAACATCACAGTGCACAGCAGTGGCTCGCTGATCAAACACCCGGAAATCAAAAACTCTGTGCGCCGCGGGCTGGTACCTATTGGTGAGTTGATCATGTCGCGCCTGGCCAACGAAGATCCGCTGTTTGAGGTCGACTCGGTGCCGTATCTGGCCAGTGATTACGATCAGGCCTGGAAGTTATGGCTGGCCTCCAAAGACGTGTTGGCGGAGCGCCTGGAAAGTCAGCGTTTGAAACTGCTGTTTGCGGTGCCCTGGCCACCACAAGGCATTTATACCCAGTTCGCAGTTGAAACCGGAGATGAGCTGAAAGGTGTGAAAATGCGCGCCTACAACAAATCCAGCGAGCAGCTGGCCGATTTGTTGGGCGCCATCCCCACCCAGGTAGAAGTGCCAGACATTCCCACCGCTTTTGGCACCGGTCGTGTTGACGCCATGATTACGTCGCCGTCGACCGGCGCCAACACCCGCGCATGGGATTATCTCAGCCATTTTAACCACGCCCAACTGTGGCTGCCGAAGAACATGGTTGTGGTGAACGCCAAGGCCTTCCGCAGTCTGCCTGAAGCGACCCAAAAAGCGCTGGAAGACGCAGCAGCAGTGGCTGAGAAGCGCGGATGGGACGCCAGCAAAGAAGAAACCGACGCCAAAATCAAAATCATGCGAGATAACGGCATTGTCGTGTCGGAGCCCTCTGCGCAGCTGGTAGAACGCCTACAGAAAATTGGCGAAACCATGACCGAAGAATGGCTCGAGCGCGCCGGCAGCGATGGCCAAGCCCTTCTGGACGCTTACCACCAGCGTTGATGCCAAGCCCATAGTGGAGCACGGGCGTCTCGTGTCTCCACGCATTCATTCATGCCGGCCCTGCAGTGCAGGCATAACAGAGGAACATCACTATGCGCAGGGCTCTGGACGCATTCTATCGGTTGGGGGGCGCCCTTTCCGCGATCAATCTGACATTAATCATGGTCATGATTGTTGCCCAGGTACTCAGCCGGGTACTCGATGAATTACTAACCTGGCTGGGCCTTAGCCCTCTGGGACTAAACGTGCCAGGGTTGGCTGAACTGGCAGCGTTTATGCTGCTGGGTGCCACGTTTTTTGGCCTGGCCTACACCTTCTGGCAGGGCGGGCACATTCGCGTGACTCTGCTGTTACAGCGTTTGCCCCAATCTACCCACCGCATTATGGACATCCTGGCTCTGCTATTCGCCACTGCCATTACTGGCTTTGCAGTCTGGCACAGTGCCTGGCTGGCGTGGGACAGCTACGATTTCGGCGATCTGTCCATTGGCATGGTGCCGGTGCCGCTGTGGATTCCGCAGACGGCCATGGTCATGGGCCTTTTGTGGCTATTGGTCGCCCTGTTAGACGCTCTTGTGTCGTTGCTCAGCGGCCGTATAACCCAACTTCACGACGAAGCACCCCAGGAGTAAACCCGTGGAAATGATCTGGATGAGCCTACTGCTTCTGGTGCTGCTGCTGGCATTGCTGGGCGCGGGTTTGTGGGTGGCGTTTTCGTTAACGGCCATCGGTTGTATTTCGCTGTATTTCTTCAGCAACGTTCCGGTGGGTGACAGCCTGTCAACTGCTTTTTACAGCGCCAGCGTGTCTTGGGAACTGGCCGCATTACCGATGTTTATCTGGATGGGTGAGGTGTTGTTCCGCTCTCGATTGTCTGAAGAAATGTTCAGCGGCATTTCACCTTGGGTGGGTAAGGTCCCGGGGAAGTTACTGCACACCAACATTTTGGGTTGTGGTATTTTCGCGGCGATTTCAGGATCGTCCGCCGCTACAGCAGCCACCATCGGCAAAATGTCGATACCGGAACTGACCCGCCGCGGCTATAACAAAAACCAGATACTGGGCACACTGGCCGGCTCTGCCACCCTGGGGCTGTTAATTCCACCCTCGATTATTCTGATTGTTTACGGTGTGGCCACCGAGCAATCGATTGCGCGTTTGTTTGTGGCAGGCATTCTGCCGGGCATTATGCTGATGCTGCTGTTTAGCGGCTATGTGATGATTTGGTCACTGCTGAACCCGGATGGCATTCCGACGGGCGAAGCCGAACACCTGTCTTTTCGCGCTAAACTGCGTCGCAGCCGCCCGTTAATTCCTGTGATGCTGCTGATAATTGGTGTGATCGGCTCTATCTATGGCGGCCTGGCCTCACCCACAGAGTCTGCTGCCGTTGGCGTCGCACTGGCTCACCTGTTGTCGTGGAAAGGCGGCTCTATGAGCCGTGATACTTTTATCAGCGGGCTGATGGGTACGGTAAAAACGTCGTCCATGATTGCTTTTATACTGATGGGTGCCCACTTTCTGACCACCTCAATGGCCTTTACCGGTATCCCTCGTGAACTGGCTACCTGGATCAACACTCTGGACCTTTCGCCCAATATGCTGTTGCTGGCATTGACCCTGTTCTTCATTCTGCTGGGCTGCTTTCTGGATGGTATTTCCGTAGTGGTACTGACTACATCGGTGATTCTGCCGATGGTGCAAGCCGCTGGCATTGACCCGCTCTGGTTTGGTATCTACCTGGTGATTGTGGTGGAAATGAGCCAGATTACGCCGCCGGTTGGCTTCAATCTGTTCGTGATTCAGGGCCTGACCGGGGAAAATATTTTGCGCATTGCCTGGGCCGCTTTGCCCTATTTCCTGCTGATTCTGAGCGCAGTGGTACTCATAACGCTGTTCCCTGCCATCGTCACGTATCTGCCCAGCCAAATGGGCAGATAAGGCAACACAGCACTGACTAATCATGATTGTTAACAACGGTGACATCACGTTATGAAAACAAAAAATTCGGCGAACGGCTCTAGCGAGAGCGCAACAGCACGGCGCAATGTTGGGCCCATTGTGTCCTCTGCCCACCTGGCCTCTGGCCGTGCAGTGGAGCTTTCAGAGTTGGAGTTTGGCCTTATTGTGGCCGGCAATGCCTTTGATCGCTGGATGGTGCGCTGTATGAATGCAGCCGGGCTGCATGACTTAAGCCAACTGGACGTGCTGGTGCTGCACAGCGTGAACCACCGCGATCGCGCAAAAAAATCCGCCGACATCTGCTTGGTGCTAAATGTGGAAGACAGCCACACCGTCACCTACTCCCTGAAAAAACTGCTTAAACACGGCGTAGTGACTTCCGAAAGGCGCGGTAAAGAAACCTATTATTCGGTGACTGAAAAAGGTGACGATGTGTGCAAACGCTACGCCGAAATCCGTGAAAACTGTCTGGTGGATTCACTGCGAACGCTGGGATTTGCCAACAGCGATCTGGGCGAAGTGGCTAGTTTTTTGCGCGGCATTTCCGGCCTGTACGATCAGGCCGCGCGCTCGGCGGCCTCGCTGTAAAAGCCGGCAGAGCGGCAAGGTGAAAACCTTCACTCTTTGAACTCGGCTTTGTCCAGACCGTGTTTTTTCATCTTGTCGTACAGGGTTTTGCGCGCAATGCCGAGTTCAACCATGGTGTCTTTAATGCTGCCATGGCAGGCATTCAAAGCACTGGTTAAGGCCAGGCGTTCAAAGCCGTCCATCAGTTCCGCCAGTGTGCGGCGGCCGTTCACGTTGGCATCTTGAGCCGTGTCGGTCTCATCCAAAGCTGCCGGGCCCAGCAACACATAACGCTCGGCCAGATTGCGCAGTTCGCGCACGTTGCCGGGCCAGTCGTGGTGCGTCAGTTTAGTTGCCTGGCCCGCGTTCAACGGGATGCTTTCGCGATCGTAGCGGGCCGCAGCAATCAACACAAAGTGGTGAAACAGCGTGGGAATGTCTTCCTTGCGCTCGCGCAATGGCGGGATATCCACTTTCACCACATTCAGGCGGTAGTATAAGTCTGCACGAAACACGCCCTCGTCACTGAGGGTTTTCAGATTGGATTTGGTGGCGGCAATAATGCGCACATCCACCTGCTGCACATGGTTGCTACCCAGGCGCTCAACTTTCTGTTCTTCAAGCACCCGCAGCAGTTTAATTTGCAGTGGCATGGGCATGCTTTCCACTTCATCCAGAAACAGCGTGCCCTGGTGGGCGTGCTCTATTTTACCAATACGGCGTTTTTCCGCACCGGTAAAGGCCCCCGCTTCGTGGCCGAACAGCTCACTTTCAATCAGATTTTCCGGCACCGCACCGCAATTAATCGCGACAAAATTATGGCTGCTGCGCCGGCTGTTTTCGTGAATGTAGCGCGCCAATGCGTCTTTGCCCGAACCGGTTTCGCCATACAGCAGAATATTCGCGGAAATGTCCAAAATCGGATCAATGGTGGCCATCACCTTTTGCATAGTGGCCGAACCACCCAGAATTCGCGGGCCGGGTTTTGCCAGCTGCTTCAACTGGGCCTTCAGGCGGCGGTTTTCCAATGCCAGCTGGCGCTTTTCCAACGCGTGGCGCAGCAGTTCCACCAGCTCTTCCTGGTTAAACGGCTTTTCGATGAAGTCATAGGCGCCCTGCTGCATGGCGCTCACCGCAGTGCTGATATCGCCCTGCCCGGTCAGAATGATGACCGGTATGGTGTCGTCAAGCTGCTGCAGGCGGCTGAGCAGCTGCAGTCCATCCATTTTTGGCATGTTGTAATCGCATAGAACAACGCCGTTATAGTCGCGACCGATTTCCACCAGCGCATCAGCGGCATTGTCAAAACAGGTCACCGCCAGATCATCCAGGGTCAGAGCCTGGGCAATGGCTTTACGTATATCCGGCTCGTCATCCACGAAGATTACATCAGTCTGACTCATACCTGGGTGTCCCGCTTTTTCAGTGTAAATTCAAATTCCGCGCCATCGCCATCGCTGCGATTGCGGCCGCACAAACGGCCGCCAAGCGCATCCACAATCTGGCGCGAGATGGATAGCCCCAGCCCGAGGCCCTGCTTAACCGGTTTAGTGGTGTAAAACGGTTCGAACAGTTGCTCGGTATTGGCCGGCAGGCCACGGCCATTGTCACGCACCCGGCACAGCCAATAGCCCTGATGCTCCGCCACGTCTATGGTGATAACCGGCTGCGAGCAACCCTCTAAAGCGTGCACGGCGTTGGCCAGAAGGTTCACCAGTACCTGCTCGATGCGGATTTGATCACCATGGCACCAGGTCGGCTGTGCCGGCCGTAGCCATTGAATGTCAATATCGCCGCTGTTTTTCTGGGCCGCGATGATCTTCACAGAGGCGTCCACCGCCGGGCGTAAATCGACAATGCTGGGCGGCCCTTCGGATTTGCGCGCGAACACTTTGAACTGGCGGGTCAGCTCAGCCATTTTGTCGCACAGCAGCACGATCTCTGCCAGGTTGGCGTCTACCATATCGCTGGCGCCTTTTTGCAGAAAACGCCGACTGTTGCGAGCGTAAGTCTGAATCGCCGTCAACGGCTGGCTCATTTCATGGTTCAAGCCCGCAGACATCTGACCCAAAACCGCAAGCTTTGCGGCCTGTATCAGCTCTTGCTGGGTTTCCCGCAGATCGGTCTGAGCTTGCTCACGCTGCTGTATCTCTTCCACTAACATCTGGTTAGAGCGTTCAAGATCCGCGGTGCGCTCAGCCACGTTCAACTCTAGCTGTTCGCCGCGCAGGGCCAGCTCGGCCTCGCGGCGATAGCGCTCACGCAAGTACAGCCAGGTCAGCAACACCCCAAAGTAAAGCGCCATGCCTCCAAGCAAAAAGCCCAAGCGGGTCCAGATAACCGACTGGGTACTCACCATTATCTGCAGCGTCCAGTCCATTCGTGGCAAAGGCGTGCGAACGCTGAGGTATTCATGACCTCCGCCATTTTCACCAATACGAACGGTGCCGGACGAGCTCGACAGGCCCCAGGGCTTATCCAGGTAGTCCAACTGCACCGGTTCCAGATCTCGCTCCGGATAGCGTCTGCGCGAGGCCTCTCCGGGTGCGGGACCATCGCTGCCGGTAAAGTCACGGTAAAGCCAACGGGGCTGACTGGACAAAAAACTCACTCCGGCGGCGTCCAGCACCAGCATTTCGGCTTCGCGCCTTGAGGCCGGTCGTACCCACTGAGATTCCAGTTCATGCACCAGCACTTTGACCGCTACAACACCCAGCATCTGGCCGCGTCCGTCATGAACCGGGTGGGAAAAGTACAGACCGCGCACCCCAGAGGTGGAACCCAAGGCGAAATAAATGGCAGAACCGTTTCTTTTGATCGCTTCGTAAAAATACGGTCGAAAACTGAAGTTGCGACCGACAAAGCTGTCGGCCTGCTGGTAATTATTGGCCGCGATGGTCAAGCCAGACATATCCATCAGGTATACATCTGAGCTGCCCACAATGGTGGCCATGCGTTGCATTTGCTCGTTGGCCTGCAGAATGACACCCGTGTTATCTGGCATGCTCAACGCAGTTGCCAGCAGCGGATGTTCGGCCATCAATTCGGGAATGGGTAAGTACCGGTTCAGCTCATTGGCCACTAACTGGCGATAACGGAAAGATTCCACCAGGCTCTCCTGTTCTACCTGACGGTACCCTACCCAGCCGCCCAAAATCCAAGCCGTCAGAAGCACCACCACAAACACCAGCACAGCGCCAAAACGGAAGAACATACACTGGCCTCTAAAACACCATTAAAAGCACCGTTAAAAACCCCTGGCGGGCGCCGAAACCGGCACAAAATAACACCGTTTATGGGTTATTCTGCACCGAGCCCGGCGCCGAAGCTCAGGCTACCGCCGGGCGCTCACGGCGCTTGCGCTGGATGATATAAGCTGCGACCGCCATACCGATACCCGTCAGATCCGTTATCCACCCGCCCTCAATCATCAGCAAGGCCGCTGTGATCAGCAGTATGCGGGTTATCCACGACGCTGACATGTCAGCAAACCAGCCCAGTACGCCGCCTGACAGGATATAAACCCCAAACAGCGCGGTAACCAGCGAACGCGCAATTTCAAACCATTCGGCGTTCATCAACAAAGCGCCATTATAAAAGAACATAAATGGAACAATGAAGGCGGCAATACCAATACGGAACGATGCCACCGAGGTTTCCATAGCGTTGGCCCCGGAAATACCGGCTGCTGCGTAAGATGCCAGAGCAACCGGCGGAGTAATCGCGGAAACGACGGCAAAGTAGAACACAAAGAAGTGCGCCGTCAGAGGTTCGATACCCAGCTGTACCAGTCCCGGAGCTACCACCGACGCGGCCACTGCATAAGCGGCCGTGGTGGGCATCCCCATGCCCAGTAAAATGGAAATGAACATGGCAAAGATCAGTGCCAGTAATTGGCTGGTCGCAGCCACGTCCAGCAACAACACCGAGAATCGTGCGCCCACGCCGGTCAGCGAGATAACGCCCACAATCACGCCAGCTGCGGCACACACCACAATAATCTGGATGGCCATGTACGACGCCATTTCCAATGCCTTCAGAATAAGGCCTATGCCCATCTTGTTGGGCGAAAACCAACTCACCACCGCAGCGGAAATAGTGGCCAGAGTACCGGCACGAATCACCGAATAACCCATAAATAACGCCACAATCAGAATAATAATCGGCACGAACAGGTAGACCTGCTTGATCAAATTGCGAAGTTTCGGCAACTCATCTTCGCGCATGCCACGCATGCCGGTTTTGGCGGCTTCAAAATCCACCATGAAGTACACCGAAGCAAAATACAGGATCGATGGAATAATCGCAGCAATCGCAATTTCGGTGTAAGGAATACCGGTAATTTCCGCCATGATAAAGGCGCCAGCGCCCATGATCGGTGGCATGATCTGGCCGCCGGTAGACGCCGCCGCTTCCACCGCGCCGGCGGATTTTTTGCTGTAACCGACTTTTTTCATTAACGGAATGGTTAACGAACCGGTGGACACCACGTTGCCGGCACTGGTGCCGTTGATCATACCCATCAGGCCAGAGGCAAAAATAGACACCTTGGCGGGGCCTCCGCGTGAGCGGCCAGCGACGGAAAAAGCAAAGTTCACAAAGTAATCACCCACTTTCGAAGCCTGCAGAAACGCCGCAAAAATGATGAATAGAATAATGTAGGTAGACGACACAGCCGTGGTGGGCCCAAGAATACCGGCATCGGTATACACTTGGCTGAAAAAGCGCTGAACCGACAAACCGGGATAGCCGAGAAAGCCCGGCAGATAGGGCCCGGCAAATACATACACCAAAAACACCAGGCCGATAATAACCAAAGCCAGGCCAGCCATACGGCGAGTCAGCTCCATTATCAGCGCAACACCGGCAACCGCAGCAAAGGAGATACCAATAGGTGCAAACGATGTGCCCGTCGCCATCCGCATAGAGGTGTTATAGGCCACTAAAAAGTAAGCAGCTACCGCAATTGAACATACCACCAACACCAGGTCCGGCAGGCTGAAGCGCGAGCGTTCTCGCTGATGAAACCAGCTCATGATAATCGTCACGCCCGTTACAGCAAGCAGCGGCCAGCCGAAATGCCAGGTTTCCAGGTTAACGGGGATGCGCAAAGCACCGTCTTGTACCATTTGCCAGAAGGTGAACACCTGATAGCACACATAAAGCGCAGGCAACATGGCAACAGCACTCACCCAGGTGGTCCAGCGATGGCGGGCGCCGCCCTCTTCAGCGGACACAAAACGGGCACCGGCAAACAGTATGAAGCCCAATATCAGGGCACCAGCGATGTGCACAATCCGGAAAGACCAGGTTTCCAAAGGCGCAATATTCAGGGCATAAAGATGAAACGACGAGTAACCAATGGCTAACAGCGTCACAAACTTCAACAGGTTGCCTTCAAACAGACGGCGATTGTTTGCTACGGGTTCTTCGTCCACATCATGGGCAAGCACATGATCTTGGCTCTCCTCAACGTCAGAAAAGTCTTTGGGCTTTTGTTCGAGGGTCATGGGATATCCTGCCAGCAGGCAAATCGGAGCCGGCAAGCAGCCGGCAAATTAACCGGAGGCGCAGGCGCCCCCGGTGACAGCGTTACTTGATGTTGCTTTGCTCGATGGTGTAACCGTTTTCGTTGAACCAGCGCGCCGCGCCTTTGTGCCATGGCAGTACTTTATTCTTGGTGTAGTTTTCAGGAATAGAGAATCGGGCTGCCTTATGAATCGACACCATTCTTTCGTTGTTTTCCATGGTCAGCTTGGTAATTTCATACACAAGGCTCTCAGGTACGTCGCAATTGGCTATGGAGAAGTTCCACATAGACACTACGCGAGATTCCTTTTCCAATGACTGATAGGTGTTTGCCGGAATGATGAATTCGGATACGGGGAAGTTATCAACCACTTTTTTTGCTTCGGCGTCGGTCATACCGATGATGTTTACATCGGTCTGCACTTCCAGCTGACTGACCGCAGGAATCGGAATGCCAGCGGCAAAAGCGATAACATCAATCAGGCCGTCCTGTAACTGGGTACCCAGGTCCGACCAGCTGCCGTTACGGCGCTCGAAGTTCACACCAAGCGTTTCCATCATGCGTGGAAAGTAGGTATCTGAAGTGGATCCAGCCGGACCAAAGCCGATGGTTGCGCCATCGGGGATGTCAGAAATCGAGGTAATACCGGTGCTGGTTAGAGCCGTTACGGAAAACGGAGTTTCGTACATGGGGAACATGGCACACACGTTGTCCATCTTCAGGCCTGGCGCCAATGGGCTGTTGCCGTCCATAGATTCCCGTGCCGGGCCCAGCGTGGTCAAACCAAACTTCAGGTCGCCGGTGTGTACCAGAGCCATATTCTGCATCGGGCCGCCGGTGATTTCAGCGCCGCCTGACACGCCCAGTTTTTCTGCAACAAAGTTGGCCCATCCAGCACCGTACGCGAAGTAAGTGCCACCCTGGCTGGCGGTGCCTACGGTGAAGTTGTCAGGCCAACCTGCCCGATCTTGAGCGACGACCGGATTTGCGACGGCCAGCGTGGAGGCGAATGCCACTGCCATAACGGCTTGGGTTTTCATAAAGAATGCTCTCCGAATCATTGTGTTGTTTTAGTATTCAACGACGCCTGTACGACCCCGCGTGACATTCAACTATGCAATTAACGAGCCAAATAAAAATTAATCATATAAAACATATATTTATATTTCGTATAGGTTTTTTGGGGGTCGAAAATGGGTGGAAAACGACACATTCTAGAGAAACAGGGAAGAAATACGGGTAAGTAATGACACGTACGGCGAGATGCAAAGGCCCAATGCAAAACGCCCCGAACTGTGTTTCCACAGATCGGGGCGTTTTGGACTTCACATGGTGCGGCTGGGAGGATTCGAACCTCCGACCGCCTGGTTCGTAGCCAGGTACTCTATCCAGCTGAGCTACAGCCGCTAAAACTTGGGTTTACAAAAACTAATACATGAAAAGTGGTGCGGCTGGGAGGATTCGAACCTCCGACCGCTCGGTTCGTAGCCGAGTACTCTATCCAGCTGAGCTACAGCCGCACGTTGATCACTTTCTTTTCTTTGGTTGACTGCAACATCAACCAGCCCTCTTACTTCCTATAATAGGAAATGGCGGAGAGGGAGGGATTCGAACCCTCGGTACACTTGCGCGTACGGTTCCTTAGCAGGGAACTGGTTTCAGCCACTCACCCACCTCTCCTTGAGAACGGGGCGTATACTACCACGTTTTTTTCGTTTTCATAGGGTTGAACGAATTTTTTTACATTTGGCGTTCATTAAAATAAAAAAAACCGCTCCAAAATTCGCAAGCGGCTTTTCTCTAACCAGCTAATGGTTGCCCGGCTCAGCCTCATCGGAACTCTTCTCCGCCTGAATGCGCTGATAAATCTCTTCGCGGTGAACAGCAACCTCTTTGGGCGCATTCACACCAATCCGTACCTGGTTTCCCTTAACCCCAAGCACAGTGACGGTTACTTCGTCACCCACCATCAGGGTCTCGCCTACGCGGCGCGTTAAAATTAACATATCTCTACTCCCTCTGAAAAAGCGACCTGTTCTTGAATAGGTGCTTCGTACGCGCACATTTATAGCGGAATTACGCGCCTTCCTGAAACCGCACATTCCCTTATACGGAACTGTGCGTTAGCCGGTTCGGCGAATGAAAGTCCTATCAGGCGATGATACAGCGGGCATAGGCCCATTGCGTCAAGCTTCTGCCTCTACCAGGGGCTTGTCCAGTTCAAAAGCCGAATGAAGCGCTCTAACCGCAAGCTCAAGGTACTTCTCTTCAATCACTACGGAAATTTTTATTTCCGAAGTAGAAATCATCTGAATGTTAATACCTTCGTTAGACAGCGCCTCGAACATCTTGGTAGCAACGCCCGCGTGAGAACGCATACCGACACCAACGATACTCACTTTGGCGATTTTTTCGTCTCCGATGACTTCACGTGCACCTAACTCAGCCGCTACAGTGCGCAGCACCTCGCCGGCGCGTTTGAAGTCGTGACGTAGAACCGTAAATGTAAAGGCGGTTTTATTGTCTTCACCCACGTTCTGTACGATCATGTCCACTTCAATATTGGCATCACTAATCGGCTTCAGAATACGCAGTGCACTGCCAGGCGTATCCGGCACACCGGATATGGTCAGCTTGGCTTCGTCACGATTGAATGCAATGCCAGAAACCAGCGGTTGCTCCATAGTGTTATCATCCTCAGTGGTAATCAGGGTGCCCTCACCTTCCTGAAAGCTGGACAGCACCCGTAACGGAACGTTGTATTTACCCGCAAATTCCACAGCGCGAATCTGCAGCACTTTGGATCCCAGACTGGCCATTTCCAACATTTCTTCAAAGGTAATGTGAGTCAGCCTGCGAGCGGAATCTACCACTCGCGGGTCAGTGGTGTAGACCCCGTCCACATCGGTGTAAATCTGGCATTCATCGGCTTTCAGCGCTGCTGCCAAGGCCACCGCGGTAGTGTCTGAACCACCGCGACCAAGGGTGGTAATATCACCCAGATCGTCCACTCCCTGAAAACCTGCCACCACGACCACACGGCCGGCATTCAGATCTTCACGCACATTTTTTTCATCAATGTGCTGAATACGGGCCTTTGTGTGGGCACGGTCGGTTAGGATGCGCACCTGTGAGCCCGTGTAAGAGCGGGCCTCGCAACCCAGTTTCTGTAATGCCATCGACAAGAGTGCAATGGTCACCTGTTCGCCGGTAGACAGCAGCACGTCCATTTCACGCTGGCCGGGCTCATCGGTAATGGTATTAGCCAAGCCAATCAACCGATTAGTTTCACCGCTCATGGCTGACACCACGACGACGATGTCGTGCCCGGCCTTACGAAAGCCAAAAACCTTCTGAGCAACCGCTTCGATACGCTCAGTGGTGCCTACCGAGGTGCCACCGAATTTCTGTACATACAAAGCCATAGTATTCCCACTGTCTAGACCGGGACTCAGGGCGGAGGTTGCTCCGCCCATCAAATCAATCGGGGGCGATTATAAACCCTCACCCGCAGCTACAACATGCGTTACTGACTATTTTTTTCAACCCAGCCAGCAACGCCCGCTAGAACCTCAGTGAGCCTGGAGGCATCGTTACCCCCGCCCTGAGCCATGTCAGGACGGCCACCGCCCTTACCATCCAGCTGCGCGCACAGGTGCTTCATAATGTCGCCGGCCTTGACTCTACCGGTCGCTGATTTGGTTACACCAGATACAAGTGTGACCTTGCCACCTTCAACGCTGGCCAAAACCACGACGCCCTCACCTAACTTGTTTTTCAGCTGGTCGGCCGTTTCCATCAGCGCCTGGCGATCCGCTCCCGGCATTTCAGCGGCAACCACCTTTAAGCCCGCCACTTCAACCGCAGACGACGCTAAATCGCTGCCGGCTGAGCTCGCCAGTTTGGCCTTCAAGCCGTCGATTTCTTTCTCCAGCTGACGGTTACGATCCAATGTCTGCTGTACTTTCTCGACCAGCGACTCGCGGGAGCCTTTCACCAGCCTGGCCGCTTCGCGCAAGGTGCGTTCGGCGCTGTCTACCCATTCCAGCGCACCAAAACCGGTGACCGCTTCAATGCGGCGAACGCCGGAAGCGATACCGCTTTCAGAGGTAATGCGCAGTAAACCAATATCACCGGTGCGATTGACGTGGGTACCACCGCAAAGTTCAACCGAGTAGCCATCTGAGCCCATGCTCAGAACCCTGACGGAATCGCCGTACTTTTCACCAAACAGCGCCAGCGCGCCCTTGGCCTGGGCCTGCTCCATGTCAGTCACTTCTGTGGCTACCGGGGTATTTCCCAGAATCTGCTGATTAACCTGGCGTTCGATTTCCTGCAGCTCTGCGGCGCTAACGGCCTCGAGGTGCGAGAAGTCAAAACGCAATTTGTCCGGGTCTACCAGCGAGCCTTTCTGGCTAACGTGTTCGCCCAGGACCTTGCGCAAAGCCGCGTGCAATAGGTGGGTGGCGGAGTGATTACGCTTGGTGCGCTCACGGCGCTCATGATCAATACGCGCATCCACTTCCAGGCCTGGGAACAGCTCACCTTCAACCACCGTGCCGATATGAAGGTGGTTGTTGCCCTCTTTGCGGGTGTCGGTTACTTGAAAGCGGCCGCCGCTCCAGGTCAATAATCCGGTGTCGCCGACCTGGCCGCCAGACTCCGCATAAAACGGCGTGCGCTCCAGCACAATAATAGCTTCGTCGCCGGCTTCCGCGTTTTTGTGTTCACTGCCAATAATCACCGAGCGAATGCGCTCGTGACCATCAATATTCTGGTACCCGCTAAATTCGGTCACGCCCTCAAGCTTCAGGCTTTCCGCGTTGTAATCAATACCAAACTTGCTGGCCGCCCGGGCGCGCTCGCGCTGAGCTTCCATCGCTTTTTCGTAGCCTTGGTAATCCAGAGTCAAACCGCGTTCACGGGCGATGTCGTTGGTCAGGTCTACCGGGAAGCCATAGGTGTCGTACAGAGCGAACACGGTTTCGCCAGGAATCACGTCGCCTATAAGCTCGGCAATGTCTTGCTCTAACAGGCGCAGGCCGTTATCCAGGGTTTTTACAAACTGCTCTTCTTCTTGCAGCAGTACTTTTTCGATCTGTTTATGGCTGCTGACCAGCTGCGGGAAGGCTTCGCCCATCAACTCAACCAGCGCACCGACCAACTTGTAGAAGAAGGGGCCGTTGGCACCGAGCTTGTTACCGTGGCGGGCGGCGCGGCGGATGATCCGGCGCAATACAAAACCACGGCCCTCATTTGACGGCATAACACCATCGGCAATCAGAAAGCAGCAGGAGCGGATATGATCTGCCACGACACGCAGCGAAGCTTCGGTAGTGGCAACGCCACCGAGCACGTCAGAGGCGGCTTTCAGTAAATCCTGAAACAGGTCAATTTCATAGTTACTGTGCACGCCCTGCAATACCGCGGTCACTCGCTCCAGACCCATGCCAGTGTCTACCGACGGTTTAGGCAGGTTAAGCATTTCGCCGTTAGCGGTGCGGTTATACTGCATGAACACCACGTTCCAAATTTCTATGTAGCGGTCGCCGTCTTCGTCCGGGCTTCCCGGAGGGCCACCGGCTACATCAGGGCCGTGATCAAAAAAGATCTCGGAACAGGGGCCGCAAGGGCCGGTATCGCCCATCTGCCAGAAATTATCTGACGAGTAGCGGCCGCCGGCGTTGTCGCCAATACGGACAATGCGCTCGGCAGGCACGCCAATTTCCTGGTTCCAGATATCAAAGGCTTCGTCGTCTTCAGCGTATACCGTGATCCACAACTTTGCTTTTGGCAGGTTCAGCCACTGTTCAGAGGTCAAAAAATTCCAGGCAAAATTGATGGCTTCGCGCTTGAAATAATCGCCAAAGCTGAAATTGCCCAGCATTTCAAAAAACGTATGGTGGCGGGCGGTGTAACCGACGTTTTCCAGATCGTTGTGCTTGCCGCCGGCGCGCACGCATTTTTGCGAACTGGTGGCGCGAGTGTAATCACGCTGTTCACGGCCAAGGAACAGGTCCTTGAACTGGTTCATGCCCGCGTTCGTAAACAACAAAGTGGGATCGTCTGCCGGCACCAGTGAACTACTGGGAACAATGGCATGGCCCTGCTGTTTGAAGTATTCAAGAAACGCCTGTCGCAACTCTGCCGTTTTCATAGCCCTTTAATACCTTTCCATAAACCCGACGAAAACTGCGCCAGGTTCGCGATTGAATTCGGATACTTACATGATTGTACAAATCGGATACTCTAGCACACGCCAACACCCTGAAAAACGTGAAACATCACCGGAGACCGCATGCCCAAACGCTTTAACGATGCTGACGTGCTTTTGCCGCCGGCAACCGGACTGAAACGTGGCTTGGCCATTACTTACGACGCACTCATCAGCATTGCCGTGCTCTTGGTTGCCACCTGGATATACACCATAATCGCCGGCCAGCTAACCGGTTGGGAAAAATACGAACAAATGGCAGCTGCTGGGCAGATTAAAGGCGGCCCGGGCCTGACATTTACCCTGTTTCTGGTGCTATACCTGTTCTTCGGTTATTTTTGGACCAAAATGGGTCAAACACTTGGAATGCAGGTGTGGCGGGTGCGCATTCAGAATCTGGACGGCGTATCGGTGAGCTGGAGTCAGGCTCTGCGCCGTTATGTGACGGCGGCCGCTGTTGTGTTTCTGGCATTACTGGCAGGCTTCTACCTGGGCGCTGTCAGCTTGCTATTTTCCATTCCTGTGATCGTTACTCTGTTTGTACCCATTAACGGGCTGTCGCTGACCGACCGAATGTCAGACAGCGTTGTCGTTGAGGTCGAAAAGAAGAAACTCTAACCTGCACGACGCATTAGTAAAATACCAATGCCAGCGTTCACCGCGATAGGCACCAGTACCGCCAGAATGGGTTCGAAACCGTAGACCACGCTCATTGGTCCCAACAAGTCTTGCATGTACTTAAACGACAGGCCTACCAACAGACCGGTAAACACCCGAAAGCCCATGGTGACCGAGCGCAGAGGGCCAAAGATAAACGAAATTGCCACTAACACCATCACCGCGGTTCCCAGTGGCATTAACGTCTTCTTCCAAAACGCTAACCAATAGCGCGATGCGCTCAAGCCCTGCTCGTCCAGATAGCGGGCGTAAGTCAGCAGGCCGGTCATCGCCAGGTTCTCTGGCTTTACAATCAATACGCTCAGTACGCTGGGTGACAAACCAGACTCCCAACGCAGCTGGTCATGAGTCACCCGGGTGGTGCCCTGCTCTGCCAGCTTGGTGGTTTGTACGTTTTCAAGAATCCAGTGATCGCCTTGGTAAATCGCCCGCTCGGCAAAACTGGCGGCTAACAACTGGCGCTGCTCGTTAAAGCGGAACATGGAAATACCAAAAAGCACACCACTGGGCTGCACGGCGTTCATGTGAATAAATACATTACCTTCGCGATGCCACAAACCCGACGCCGCGGCCACGTTGCTACCTGCACCCAGCGCAACGGCTTTTCCACTTTGTGCCATGCGCTCCGCCGGCGGCGCCAGGTATTCGCCGATACCCACGCCCAATAGCACCACAAACAGCGCCGGTTTCATGGCAGACCAGACAATGCGCTTTATGGAAACGCCAGCGGCGCGAATAACCGTCAGCTCGGAAGAGCTGGCCATCGAACCCAATCCCACCAGGCAGCCCATAAACGCGCCTAACGGCAAGTAATCGTAAATTCGTCGCGGCAGCGTCAGAAACACATACCACAGAGCATCTAAGGTCTGATAGTTATTGGCGGTGCCGTCCAACTCGGCAATAAATGCGAAAATCAAATCCAGCGACAGCACCACCACCATCACCAAAAACATGGCGCCGCCAACGGTTTTCATCACATAGCGGTCAATCTTTTGCATCGGTAGACCCCGCAAGCTCTGCACGCTGTAAGCGGCGCTTTCGCAACCAGGCCGGGCCGAACTGCAGCCAAAGCCCCAGAGCCAAAAACAATCCGTGCACCCAGAACATGCCAATCCACTCTGGCACTTTGCCTTCGGCCAGCGCATCACGAGCCACAATCAATAGGCCGAGATAGGTGATATACACCAACATCGCAGGCAATAGATGGAAGAACCGGCCCTGACGCGGGTTTACCCGGCTCAACCGAACCGCCAGCAGGGTCACCACCGGCACAATAAAGGGCAACGAAAAACGCCAATGCAGCAGCGCTCGCTGTTGCGGGTCGTTAGACTTCATCAATTGCTCGGTACTCAGACCTTCTTCCAGCTCTTTTGTACCACTCTTGCCGCTGACAATTTTTAGACCGTAAGCTTCAAATTCGGTGGTGTTGTAATCCAGTTGGCCGGCGTTGCCTGCGTAGCGCCCGCCGTCTTTCAAAATCAGAAAACGGCTTCCTGTCTGGGCGTCTACCAACTGGGTGCCCGTTTCGGCGGTGATTATGGTCAAACCTTCGCCATTCTTGCCAAACTCGGCAATAAATACACCCTGCAGCTCGCGCTTGTCGTCGCTCAGCCCTTCGGTGTAAGTCACTCGCCCACCAGAGGTAAAGTCCTGAAAGCGCCCGGGCGCCAATAGTTCGAATTCGGTGGCTTTGCGCTGTTCGTTGAATATCTCCTCGACCTGTTTCATGCCCCAAGGCGATACATAAAGACTCATGGCAGCCACTACCAGCATCACCGGCAAGCTGCCAATCAGGGTTTGGCGCAAAATATCGCCTTCACTGACGCCGCAGGCAAGCAACACGGTCATCTCGCTTTCCAGATACATGCGGCCGTAGGCCAATAAAATGCCAATAAACAGACCTAAGGGCAAAATCAGTTCTAAAAAACCGGGAAACCGATAGGCCATCACTGAAAACAGCACACCCGCAGAAATTTCACCTTCTGCCGCATTACCCAGATACTTTAAAAAGCGCCCGCTCATGAACACCATCAGCAGAATGGTGGACACAGCAATCATACTGATCATGACCTGACGAATGAGATAGCGAAAAATAATAGTCAAAGCGGTCTCTCTGGCCGAGCCGGTAACGGCGCCCATTGATGGAGGAAAACGCCAGCAGCGGCTATTCTAAGTAACCTTGCAGACGATTGACAGGGCCACGCCGCGCCCAGCAAGCTAGCCATAAGTCCGCGCCAATGCTTGATAATTCATCGCATTGCCCCAATGCTAGTAGTCATACCCAATCCGTATAAAAGAATCACTAACAGGAGTTGCCATGAATTTTACCTTAAGCAGCAAAGCCCTGGACACCATCAGCGCTGACTGTCTTGTACTGGCGTTACCGCAAAAAGGCGAATGGCCCGCCAGCACCAACGCGGCAGACAAGGCTCTGGATGGTCTGATTGGCAAGCTGCAAAGCGCCGGCGACATCAATGGCAAAAACGCATCGGTACAGACTGTTCCGCTGACCGACAGCCATTGGCAGCGCCTGTGCATTGTCGGCACCGGCGATGACGACAGCCGCACACCGGCCAACTATCGCAAAGCTTTAATTGCTGCGGTAACCGTTCTGAAAGACGGCCCCTCAAAACATGCCATTGTGGCCCTGGCTGACACCCAGCTAACCGGCGACAGCGCAACGACCTCTGAAGAAGCTCGCTTGAGCCTGATCGGCCGCAGCCTGGAAGAGCACCTGTACACGTTTGACCAGTATAAGAGCGAGCAGCCTGCTGCGCGCAAGCTGAATAAAGTAACCGTAACCGCCTCTGCTGGCGGCAAAGCCGAGAAGGACGCCTTTAACCTGGGCTTGGCCACCGGCCGCGGTATGAACTTTACCCGCGACCTGGGCAATACACCGCCTAACATTTGCCACCCAGTCTGGCTGGCCGAACAGGCTGTAAAACTGGCGAAAGATCACGACTGCATCAAGACCGAAATTCTTGACGAAAACCAGATGGCTGACCTGGGCATGAACACCATTCTGGCCGTGGGCAAAGGCAGCAGCCAGCCATCGCGCTTTATTATCATGGAATACCGCGGCGGCAACGCCAAAGACAAACCCCACGTGTTGGTAGGTAAAGGTATCACCTTCGACAGCGGCGGCATTAGCATCAAGCCCGGCGAAGGCATGGACGAGATGAAATACGACATGGGCGGCTCGGCCGCGGTGTTCGGCGCCATGCAGGTTATCGCTGAAATTAAGCCAAAACTCAACGTGGTGGCCGTCATCGCAGCCGCTGAAAACATGCCCGACGGCAGCGCCAGCCGCCCCGGCGACATTGTTACCACCATGTCTGGCCAGACCGTTGAAATACTCAACACCGACGCCGAAGGCCGTCTGGTACTGTGCGACGCCCTGACCTACGTGAAGCGATTTGACCCGGCTGCGGTTATTGATCTGGCCACGCTCACCGGCGCCTGCATCATCGCCTTGGGCCACCACGCCACCGGCTTATTGGCCAACAACGATGACCTGGCTAACGAACTGCTGGCCGCCGGCGACCGCGCCAACGACAAAGCCTGGCGCCTGCCACTGTGGGAAGAGTACCAGAGCCAGCTCGATAGCAACTTTGCGGATATGGCAAACATCGGCGGACGTCCCGCCGGCACCATCACCGCGGCCTGTTTCCTGGCCCGCTACGCCAAAGATTACCGCTGGGCCCACCTGGACATCGCGGGTACTGCGTGGCATTCCGGCAAAGCCAAAGGCTCTTCAGGCCGCCCGGTACCCATGCTGGTCGAATACCTGATGTCTCATGCCGGCAAATAAGCCGCCTGCTGTGCACACTACGGAAACCGGCAGCGCTGCTGCCGGTGCTCCCTCACCGGAGATTGGGCAGGAAGATAAAAACCAGCGCTACTGGTTCCATATCCTGCGCCAGGACACCCCCGCCGCACGCAATCTGCACGCCGCCAAACTGGTTAACAAAGCCTGGCAGCAAGGGGACCGCGTGGGCATTGTGTGCGACACCCTCGAACACGCTCAAGAACTGGACGACCTGCTGTGGAACTTCAGCCCGGATGCCTTCATTCCCCACAGTGTAATTTCCGAAGCCAACACGCCCTGCAAAGACCCCGTCGGCATCCTGCTGCACCCGCCCGCCGCCGAAGACTGGGATACCGTAATCATCCTCTGCACTGAATTGCCGGCTCACGCCGATCAATTTAAGCGCTTGGCATTGATAGCTCAGAATGATCCGGTGGTTTTGGATCAGGCCCGCGCGCACTTTAAACAGTTAAGGGCTTTGGGGATTGAGGCAAGAGTTCACGACCAGCGGCAGGGTTGAACCTGGCGGACTTAACCCAAGATATCGCGCCGCCTCCGCAGCCACACATCTGTTATAATTAAGTGAGAAGCGCTCACAGGATGAACAATATGGCAGCTAAACCGCCAGAGAACTCAACCATTCAAAAGCTCCGCGAGTTACTCACCCATTTCCCCAATATCCGGGTTGCGGCTCTTTTTGGCTCCATGGCTCTGGGCAAAGAGCGGCCAGACAGCGACATTGATGTAGCCGTACAGGCCAACAAAGCGCTGGTAGCAAATGAGCGCATCGCCCTAACCGAGGCCATAGCCCTGGCTTTTAATCGGCCTGTAGACTTGATTGACTTGCGTACTGCAGGCCAGCCCCTTCTGGACCAAATCGTGAGTAGTGGCATACAAGTGGTAGGAAAAAGACACCTGTGGGGCGACCTGATATACCGGAACATTATGGAAAACGAAGATTTTGTACCCTACCAAAAACGCATACTCGAAGGGCGGCGACACACATGGATGAACAACTCGTAGCTCAGAAACTGGAATCGCTTCGGCGTTGCATCCAGCGTGTGGAATTAAAGCTTCCTGACAACGTGGAAACACTACTGACAGACCTTGATGCGCAAGACATCGTCTCATTGAACCTCACCCGCGCCGTGCAAATGAGCGTAGACATCGCCTCCCACTGGCTCGCCGGACATAGCGAATCAACCGCACCCAAAACTATGGGGCAGGCATTCGACGCTCTTGCCAACTCCGGCGTAATTGAGCACGATCTTGCTATCAGAATGCGAAAATCGGTTGGCTTCCGAAACGTGATGGTTCACAACTACGATGATGTGAATTGGGAAATCGTGTTTGCAATTTGCCAGTACCACCTGGGTGATTTCAGAGCGTTTGCCAAGGTGTTTTCAGATCTTATTGAGTAACGTTGGCTGCTCAAACTGGCCTGGCCTCGCTGATTACCGATGCCCTAAACCGAGGAGGAAGGTCACTAGGTATCAGAAGGTCCACTTGAACATCCAGCAGCACTCAATCTGCACGCCCTGAAAAGACCCCGTCGGCATTCCGCTGCACCCGCCAGCCGCCGAAGACTGGGATACCGTGATTATTCTCTGCACTGAACTACCGTCTCACGCCGACCAATTTAAGCGCTTGGCATTGATTGCTCAGAATGATTCGGTGGTTTTGGTTCAGGCCCGGTCCCACTTCAAACAGTTACATGCATTGGGCATTGAGGCACGAGTTCACGACCAAAGACAACTTTGAGCACAGGGCGGCGCAGAACCGCCCACTGACTTTCACGTTGTTTTTTTGATCTCACTTTTGATCCAGTCAAGTAACTTTCTAAATCGATCCGTTTCAGCAAAGCTGGACGCACAAACCAACCAATAACCTGACCGCATACGGATTGATGGCCCTACCATCTTGAGGTAACCAGCCTCGACATCTCCTTCGAGGAGAAGAGTTCGACCCAAGCCTACACCCATTCCGCCAATAACCGCCTGAAGCATCAAGTCGGCGCGATCAAATTGATAGTCGGGATTAAAACCGTCCCTTCTCGAACCAATGGTGGAAAAATAGTAATCCCAGCTAAAATCAGTCTCATCGATTTCACCACGACGATCACCAAGAAAAACAGTTTCTGGCTTTTCCAGAAGTCCTGCATCACTGACTCCATCACCAAGGTAGCCTGGACTAGCCACTGGCTGCATCCAGCAATGGGTAAGGTACGACGAATGTAAACCAGGATAAGGGCCTGGCCCAAATCGGATCGCAGCATCGGCGTCGTTTATCAAGAAATCAACGGTTTCCTCCTGCACGTCTAAGGACAGCTTCAGATTCAGTGCGTGCGCATTCGGCAAAGCCGGAATTAACCACTTCATTGCCAGTGAAGATGACAGAGAAAGCCGGATTAAGTCGGTTGATCGGCTGTGCTCAAGCTTATCAAGCGCTGTATCCCAGCTCGCCATACTATCAATCGCCGCATGACACAGAATTTCTCCGATTTCGGTTAATCGCAGCCTGCGCGTGGTGCGATCAAATAGAGTATGACCCAGCGCATCTTCCAATGATCTGATTCTGTGACTTACCGCCGACTGGTCCACACCCAGCCGCTCAGCTGCTTTCGTAAAGCTTAATTTTTCCCCGATCGCAGCGAGCATTGGGGAAGAATTAACGAGTTTGGTGAGGGTTTCCTTTCGATCCGTATTAATGAGAATTTCTCATGCGCATATGAGTTCCAATTTCAGGATAATCGCCATAAGTTAGGCGTATGAGTACTACCGAAGTCATCAGTATTGGAGATTAACATGAACTATTCTACAATCGCGGTTAAAACGATCGAAGCCCACATTATCAAAGGATTTGTGACAGACGGCATGGGCGGCAACCCTGCCGGCGTCGTGCTCGACGCCGGCGAACTTAACGAAGCAGAAATGCTTTCTATCGCCGCAAAAATAGGGCTTTCTGAAACGGCTTTCGTTTCATCATCGGATACAGAGGGCTTTAAACTCGACTTCTTTACACCCAACCGTCGAATTGCCCATTGCGGTCACGCAACCATTGCAACATTTTCCTATCTTGCAGAACTTGGGCGTATTGCTGAAGGAGAAACATCAAAAGAAACCGTTGATGGCCCACGCAAAATATTAATCAAAGACGGTGCTGCCTATATGGAGCAGTTGGCACCTAAATATCGCATGCCCGACGACTGGACAAAAGATGCCGTAACGGTTGCTCAAGTCCTACAATCTCTGGGATTGACTGAGAACGATCTGGACATCAGCATCAGCCCCATGCAAGTGAACACTGGAAACAGCTTTATTGTTGTTGGAGTAAAGGATGGAGCAACGCTGCGTAGCGTAAAACCTGACTTCGACCTCATCTCGGTCATCAGTGAAAAACTGGACCTTATCGGGTACTACATATTCACAACCGATAACCATGCAACCGAAAAAGACGCGACAACTCGAATGTTCGCACCGCGTTATGCCATTAGCGAGGAGTCGGCTACGGGCATGGCTGCGGGGCCTCTCGCTTGCGTCCTCCACGATCACCTACACATTAACAAACGTACGTTTTTAATCGAACAGGGCAAATTCATGGAGCCAGTATCACCCAGTCTGATCACGGTGGAACTTTCCGTCGAAAATGAAAAAATTCAGGGTCTGATGGCGGGCGGGCACGGCAAGGTTTCGAGAAGTCTCAATATCGATTATTAGAGTCTGGCGGAATATAAAACCGCCGAAGTGCGACAAGCCTGCCGATCTCGCATCGAGCAGCTACGTGCTCTGGGTATTGAGGCGCGGATGTATAATCAGCGGTGCAACTAAAACAGGGATGTTTACAGACGGTTTTGCGATCTTTTTCAGATATGCCAGTCTAAGCACTCTCATGGCCCGACCGTGGGCGACCATGTATAATCGAACGCCTAAAATCTTCCCCTCGAATTCATCAATACGGTCACCAGCAAAACCCATGGAAAAAACCTACCAGCCAGAAAACATCGAGCGCCAGTGGTACGACAACTGGGAATCTAAAGGCTACTTCCGCCCCAGCGGTGAAGGCGAGTCTTACAGCATCGCCATTCCGCCGCCGAATGTGACCGGCAGCCTGCACATGGGCCATGCTTTCCAGCACACCATTATGGACACCCTCACCCGCTACAAGCGCATGCAGGGCCATAACACACTATGGCAGGTAGGCAGTGACCACGCCGGTATTGCCACCCAGATGGTGGTTGAACGCAAACTGGCGGCGGAAGAAGGCAAAACCCGCCACGATCTGGGCCGCGACGAGTTC
The DNA here is from genome assembly GCF_023314135.1 of Marinobacter sp. M1C. Classification (NCBI taxonomy): domain Bacteria; kingdom Pseudomonadati; phylum Pseudomonadota; class Gammaproteobacteria; order Pseudomonadales; family Marinobacteraceae; genus Marinobacter; species Marinobacter sp. M1C. Next base: position 1,730,744 of record NZ_CP092289.1, on the reverse strand, counting down.
ATTAAGCGGATATGGGAATGGAAGGAAGAGTCTGGCGGCACCATTACCGACCAAATGCGCCGGCTGGGTAACTCGGTGGATTGGGACACTGAGCGTTTTACGATGGACGACGGTTTCTATAAGGCCGTGCAGGAAGTGTTCGTGCGCCTTTACGAAGACGGCCTGGTATATCGCGGCAAGCGCCTGGTTAACTGGGACACAAAGCTGCACACCGCGATTTCCGATCTGGAAGTGGAAAACAAAGAAGAGAAAGGTTTTTTCTGGCACCTGCGCTATCCGCTGGCTGACGGTGCCACTACGCAGGATGGTAAAGACTATCTGGTTGTTGCCACCACCCGCCCGGAAACCATGCTGGGTGATACTGCCGTAGCCGTTCATCCGGACGACGAGCGCTATCAGCATTTGATTGGCAAGTTCGTGATGCTGCCGCTGGTGAATCGCCGCATTCCGGTGATTGCCGACCATCACGCCGACCCGGAAAAAGGGTCCGGTTGCGTGAAGATTACCCCGGCGCACGATTTTAATGACTACGCCGTGGGCAAACGCAACAACCTGCCGATGATGAACGTGCTAACACAGGACGCCAACATTCGTCCGCAAGCCGAAGTATTTAACAGCGACGGCACTGAAAATACCGATCTGGACGCTTCCCTGCCCGCCGCCTACGCCGGGCTGACTCGGGAAGACGCGCGCAAGCAGATTGTGGCCGATATGGATGCTGCTGGCCTGGTTCAGCTGGTGGAAGACCACGTATTGAGCGTGCCCCGTGGGGACCGTTCCGGCCTGATCATCGAGCCGATGCTGACGGATCAATGGTTTGCCGATGCCAAAACTCTGGCCAAGCCGGCGATTGAAGCGGTTGAAGACGGTCGCATCCAGTTTGTACCCAAACAATACGAGAACATGTACTTCTCCTGGATGCGCGACATTCAGGACTGGTGTATCTCCCGCCAGCTGTGGTGGGGCCACCGGATTCCGGCCTGGTACGACGCCGAGGGCAACATCTACGTGGGCCGCAGTGAAGACGAGGTGCGCCAGAAGCACGGTCTGGTAGCCGATTTTTCGCTAAAACAGGACGATGACGTTCTGGACACCTGGTTCAGCTCTGCCCTTTGGACATTCGGCACTCTGGGCTGGCCGGAGATCACCGAACGGCTGAAGACCTTTCATCCGACAGACGTTCTGGTGACAGGCTTTGACATCATTTTCTTCTGGGTTGCGCGGATGATCATGATGACCACGCACTTCATGAAAAATGAAGACGGCACCCCCCAGGTTCCGTTCAAAACCGTTTACGTTACCGGTCTGATCCGCGACGAAAATGGCGAAAAAATGTCAAAATCCAAAGGCAACGTGATTGACCCGCTGGATATGATCGACGGCATCGACCTGGCGCCGCTGTTGGAAAAGCGCACCGGCAACCTGATGCAGCCGAAGCTGGCCAAGAAAATTGCCAAACAGACCGAAAAAGAATTCCCTGAAGGTATCTCGGCCCACGGCACAGATGCCCTGCGTTTCACTCTGGCGGCCATGGCCACCACCGGCCGTGACATCAACTGGGACATGAAGCGTCTGGAAGGCTACCGCAACTTCTGCAACAAGCTGTGGAACGCCGCCCGTTACGTGCTGATGAACACCGAAGGCGAGGACTGTGGCGTGAACGGTGAGCCGGTGGCACTGTCGTTGGCCGACCGCTGGATTATCAGCGCTTTGCAGCAGTGCGAGCAGGATGTGGCCCGCCATTTGGACCAGTACCGCTTTGATCTGGCCTCACAGGCGCTGTACGAGTTTATCTGGAACGAATACTGCGACTGGTATCTGGAGCTGTCGAAGCCGTCACTGAGTGACGACAGCGCCAGTGCTGAAGCCAAGCGTGGCACCCGCCGTACACTGGTACGTGTGCTGGAAACGGTTTTGCGTCTTGCCCACCCGATTATGCCCTTCATCACCGAGGAAATCTGGCAGCGCATTGCGCCGCTCGCAGGCAAATCCGGTGACAGCATTATGCTGCAGCCGTTCCCGCAGGCGGATAACAGCCGCCAAGATGATCAGGCGGTTACGGATATTGAATGGCTGAAGGGCGTGATTGTGGCGGTGCGTAATATTCGCGGCGAGATGAATATTTCCCCGGCAAAGAAGATTCCAATTCTATTCCGTGGCAACAGCGCCGAAGGCCAGCGGCGGATGCATGAAAACCGCCAATTCTTGAGCTCGCTGGCGAAGCTGGAAAGTCTGGAGTGGTTTGAGGGCGACAAGGCGCCCATGAGCGCCACGCAACTGGTAGGCGATATGGAAGTGCTGGTGCCCATGGCCGGCCTGATTGATAAGGATGCAGAGCTTAAGCGACTGGATAAAGAGCTGGAGCGCCTGGGCAAAGAGATTGGCCGGTTGGAAGGCAAGCTGGGTAATGAGAAGTTTACCGCCAAGGCACCGGCGGAAGTTGTTGCCAAGGAGCAGGAGAAGCTCACCGAGTTTCAGAGCAATTTGGCTCGCTTGCAGCGGCAGCGTGCTGACATTGAGGCCATGTAGGCATGACTGCGGGAGTTAAGCGTTTCAGGGATGGCGGGCAGATCGCCATTCTTGGAGCGGGTTCAATGGGGCGGCTATGGGCCGCCCTTTTGCCGTCTTCGCATTGTGGGTTTTTGCCTCGGCTCTCGGGGAATACTTCTGAACTTGAGCTTGGGGGGAACTTCAGTCGTCAGGAAGGCCTTCCCGAAACACGCTGTGAATACGTCCTTGTACGCTCTGCTCCGCCATCCATGGCTGCGCAAGGTTTCGGCAAGGCCGGCCTGACGGCTTCGCCGAGCGCCGGTGATGCGCGTACTTCTGTACGCCTGCCGTGGCTTCATTCGGCTGCTGGTGTCGAATTACTACTAGTAACCACTAAAGCTGGCGATACACTTCCGGCTTTAGAGGGTTGGCTGCCGCATATTGCCGAGGACACACCTATTGTTCTTTTCCAGAACGGTCTGGGCAGCCAGCAAGCGGTAGCCGAACGCTGGCCGGATCGACCGATTTTGGCGGCCAGTTCCACCGAGGGGGCCAATCGACCAGAGCCGGATGTGTTGGTGCATGCCGGAGTCGGTGACACCTGGGTGGGCCCGCTTACGGACTCTGCCTCTGCCACTACTGAATCAGTGGTTCAGCGGCTGGCACAATCCGGATTACAGGTACATGCCGAAAACAGTATTGTGCCGCGACTGTGGCAAAAGCTGATGGTCAACGCCGGAATTAATGCGTTTACCGCACTACTGGACTGCCCGAATGGCGCCATAGTGGACGCGCCGCTGTATCGGCAGACGATTGACGGGCTATGCACCGAAATCACTGCTTTACTGCAGGCCGATACCGGTGAGCGTGCTACCCCGCAAGCGCTGCGGGAGCGGATTGAGGCGATCGCCAAAAGCACGGCCCGTAACACCTCGTCGATGCGTGCGGATGCAAACGCAGGGCGTAAAACCGAGATCGATTTTATAAATGGTTACCTTGTGCAGTGCGGGCAGCGACACGGGATTGCCACACCGGTAAACCAAATGTTGGTTCAGCGAGTAAAATCTCTTTAGAATTTCAACCAATCGGGCTAGCGTTTTAACCAATTAGGAGAGTTCCATGGGCAACCGCCTGTCAAAAATCTACACCCGCACCGGAGACGATGGCTCTACCGGTCTGGCCGATGGTAACCGCATTGCCAAGAGCGCCCAGCGCGTTGAGGCCATGGGTACGGCGGATGAACTGAACTGTCACATGGGCCTGCTGGTTGAGATGCTGGACAGCGATGATACGCTGTTTGAGCCCATGCGCCGCATTCAGCATCACCTGTTTGACCTGGGTGGTGAATTTGCGATTCCAGGTAGCATCGTCATCAGCGAGCAGCACATCACCTGGCTGGAAGGCTTGTTGGACGACTTAAACGAGCCGTTACCACCATTGAAAAACTTCATTCTGCCCGGTGGAAGCCCAGCCGCGGCTCAGTGTCACATGGCCCGCGCTGTGTGCCGTCGTGCCGAGCGCGTTGTGGTAGCTCTCAGTCATGAAGACTCTATTAATCCGCTGGCGCGACAGTATTTAAACCGCTTGTCTGATTTGTTATTTGTTGCCTCACGCGTGCTGGCACGGCGCGAGGGCGCGGAGGAAATTCTGTGGGAACAGAAGAAGGCCAGCCGCGATGAACTGTCCCCGAAGAAATAGCACCCTGGAAACAGCACCGCGTTTACAGGATTTTGTGCTCGCGCAGCTGCTCCAGTGCAGCTGCCACTTGACCGCCCTGCGCTGGCAAATTCGCCAGCGTTAAAATCAGGTCGCTGTGGCCAGTGTCGGTGTCGGTCAGCACCAGCAGTCCGTTGGCTTTGAGTGCCAGAGCCAACGGTGCTTTAAAGCCTTCGCTGTATTGCAGATTGTCGTGCTGCAGCGTTGCTACGGCACGGCCGTTATCGAACAGCACTTTTTCCAGAGTGTAAATAAGCGTACGAGCAGCGTCTGCTTCGCCTTTTACGTACACCACCGCGGCCTGCTGGCCAAATCGCCGGGCTTTTTGCGCTGTCGTTACCTGTGGGGTGTGATGCAGCGTTTGGCCTTGCTGCTGCACGCTGGGCAGAATCATACCCGCTGCCACTGTGGTGTGAGTTAAGCGATCCACCACAATAAACGAACCGGTGCCGCGGAATTCCTTGTAGTTATCCGCCACCACTGGCTGCTCCAATGTCAGTTCGCAACGGCCGATTTCGTTCAGCGCCAGAGTACTCGCCTCGGTCTGCTGCAGCGAATTCACATCGATCTGGTGGCGAACGGCGGTAACGGCGCCAGCCACGCGGCCGGTGAGCAATTGTATGTCGTAGGTTTTACCCTGTACCAACGTTTGTTCAGCCATCCAGACCAGCGTGGCATCAAAGCGATCCGTCGTCTGCGGCAGCTTTTTGCTGTGCACCAGAATGTCGCCTCGGGAAATATCAACCTCATCTTCCAGCGTCAAGGTCACCGACATCGGCGGGAAGGCTTCGCTCAGCTCGCCGTCGTAAGTCACGATGGATTTCACTCTTGATGACTTACCGGACGGCAACACCGTTACGTCGTCACCCGGGCGAACCACACCAGCGGTCAGGGTGCCGCAGTAACCGCGGAAGTCCCGGTTGGGGCGGTTCACGTACTGCACAGGAAAACGCAGCGTGTCGAAGTTCTGGTCGCGGACAATTTCCACGCTTTCCAACGTTTCCATCAGCGTCTGCCCCCGATACCAGGGCATGAACTCTGAACGATTGACCACGTTGTCGCCTTTTAGCGCCGACAAAGGCACAAACTGGATGTCTGGCAAGTCCAGCTGACTGGAAAACGCCAGATAATCAGCCTTGATCTGCTCGTAGCGTTCCTCGCTGTAATCCACCAAATCCATTTTGTTGATCGCTACTACCGTATGCTTCAGCCCCAGCAGCGACACAATGAAACTGTGGCGGCGGGTTTGCACCTGCACGCCGTGGCGGGCGTCAATCAAAATAATGGCCAGGTCGCAGGTAGAGGCGCCAGTGGCCATATTGCGAGTGTACTGTTCGTGGCCCGGGGTGTCGGCGATGATGAATTTACGCCGGGCGGTCGAGAAATAACGATAGGCCACATCAATGGTAATGCCCTGCTCGCGCTCGGCCTGCAAGCCGTCCACCAGCAACGCCAAATCCAGCTCGTCACCGGCATTACCCATCCGTGCGCTGTCGTTGTGGATCGCCTCCAGCTGGTCTTCATAAATCATTTTGGAGTCGTGCAGTAGCCGTCCAATCAGGGTGGATTTGCCGTCGTCTACGCTGCCGCACGTTAAAAAACGCAGCAGTTCCTTGTTTTCGTGCTGGTGCAGATAGGCTTCGATATCATCGGCAATCAAGTCAGACTGGTGGCTCATTAAAAGTATCCTTCCATTTTTTTCTTTTCCATAGAGCCCGCTCCATCGCGATCTATCGCCCGCCCCTGACGCTCGGAGGTTCGTGTTAACAGCATTTCCTGGATAATCTCCTGCAACGTATCGGCGTCGGAATCCACCGCCCCGGTTAACGGGTAACAACCCAGAGTGCGGAACCTGACCTTACGCAGTTCCGGCTCTTCGCCCGGGTTCAGAGGCAGGCGCTCATCGTCCACCATGATCATCATGCCATCGCGGATAACCACTGGCCGCAGGGCTGCAAAGTACAAAGGCACAATCGGAATGCTTTCCAGAAAGATGTATTGCCAGATATCCAGTTCTGTCCAATTAGACAGCGGAAATACGCGAATGCTTTCGCCCTTGTTGATGCGGGTGTTGAACAGATTCCACAGCTCCGGCCGCTGATTTTTCGGGTCCCAGCGGTGATGCTTGTCGCGGAATGAGAACACTCGCTCTTTGGCGCGGGATTTTTCCTCATCACGGCGGGCACCGCCGAAAGCGGCGTCAAAGCCATACTTGTTCAACGCCTGCTTCAGGCTCTGGGTTTTCATTATGTCGGTATGCGTGGCCGAGCCGTGGGAAAAAGGCCCGACCCCCATGTCTACGCCCTCCTGATTGATGTGCACCAGCAGCTCCATGCCCGACTGCGTGGCCATGCGGTCGCGAAATTCAATCATTTCACGGAATTTCCAGGTGGTGTCTACGTGCAACAACGGAAACGGCGGGGTGCCCGGGAAAAACGCTTTGCGGGCAAGGTGAAGCATGACCGCCGAGTCTTTTCCCACCGAGTACAGCATCACCGGATTGTCAAACTCCGCAGCGACTTCACGAATAATCTGGAGGCTTTCAGCTTCCAGCTGCTTCAGGTGGGTAAGACGGCGTTCTGGCAAAGAAGTCATTAACGGCGGCCTGCGTAAATCGACGGTTTAGAAGGCCGGCGGATACCACCGGCTGGATGAGCCATGCAGTATCACAAAGGAAAATAAGATTTTAAAAGAATAAATAAACGTTTGTTTATTCTTTTTTAGAATAATGAAAGTCTCATCAACGTGAGCTTTATATTCGATATATGAATATCAAAATCCATAAATATCATTATAAAGAATAAAGAGCATTGCGTATGATAACTGCAGAAACTTACACAAGTCGGTGAAACAGTCATGTATCAGTACAATCAGATTGACCAGACACTGGTCGACGAACGGGTGGAGCAATTTCGCGACCAGACCCGCCGGTTTCTGAACGGCGAACTGCCGGAGGATGAGTTTTCTGCGCTACGGCTGATGAACGGCCTTTACATTCAGCGCCAGGCTCCCATGCTGCGTGTGGCTGTCCCTTACGGACTTTTATCATCAACCCAGATGCGCAAGCTGGCCCACGTTGCCCGCACTTACGACCGCGGCTATGGCCACTTCACCACTCGCACCAACATTCAGTTCAACTGGCCAGAGTTAGCTGCGGTACCAGATATTCTGGCGGAGCTGGCGCAGGTGCAGATGCACGCCATTCAAACCTCGGGCAACTGCATTCGTAACACCACCACCGATCCCTACGCCGGTGTAGCGGCAAACGAACTTGAAGACCCGCGCCCCTACTGCGAAATTATCCGCCAGTGGTCCACCCTGCATCCGGAATTTGCTTACCTGCCGCGGAAATTCAAAATTGCCGTCACCGGCGCAACGGAAGATCGCGCAGCCTCCCAGGTGCACGATATTGGCCTGCAAATGGTGCAAAACGCCGATGGCGAAATAGGCTTTGAAGTACTGGTCGGCGGTGGACTGGGCCGCACGCCCATCATCGGCAAGAGCATTCGTAAGTTCCTGCCCAAACAGCATCTGTTGTCGTATCTGGACGCCATCTTGCGGGTGTACAACCTCAAAGGCCGCCGCGACAACAAGTATAAGGCGCGCATCAAGATTTTGGTGGAGGCTCTGGGCCCCGACGAATTCCGCCGCATGGTCGAGGAAGAATGGACCCATACCCGCGATGGAGAGCTGACAGTCACCGATGCCGAATTTGCCCGAGCCAGATCGTTTTTTACCCTACCTGATTACGACGCCAGCGCCGCCGCTGATACATCTTTAAGTGCTTCGCTGGCAGCCGATATCGAGTTCAACGCCTGGTACCGCCACAACACTGTGGCTCACCGCGTTGATGGTTACCGCGTTGCCATTGTTTCTCTGAAGCCGTACCTGAAAGCCCCTGGCGACATCACCGACATTCAGATGGATGCGGTCGCAGACCTGGCCGATCGTTACAGCTTTGGCGAAATTCGCGCCACCCACCACCAGAACCTGGTGCTGACCGACGTGCGCGAGAGTGACCTTTACGCTGTATGGCAGGCGTTGGCGGCGAATAATCTGGCGCGTTCCAACATTGGCACGCTGACCGACATGATTGTGTGCCCGGGGTTCGATTTTTGCTCGCTGGCTAACGCTCGCACGTTGAACATTTCGGACCAGATCAATCAGCATTTTGACGATATGGATCATCTGTACGATCTGGGCGAAATCCGACTGAACATGTCTGGTTGCATCAACGCTTGTGCCCATCACCACGTCGCCGACATCGGCATTCTGGGCGTGGATAAAAAGGGCGAAGACTGGTATCAGATTTCACTCGGCGGGTCCTCCAAAGAAGACGCACGCCTAGGCAAGATTCTAGGAAGGTCGGTACCGGCGAGCGACGTTGCTCTCACCGTGGAAAAAATTCTGGCCGTGTACGTTGACCAGCGCGGCGAAGACGAATCGTTTGCGCAGGTAGTGCAACGTGTGGGCATCAAACCCTTTAAGGAACGTGTGTATGCCACTGCTCATTAACCAGCGCATTGTGACCGAAGACCCCTGGCAATTACTTGGTCAGGCGGCTCTCGACGAGGGTTCATTATTACCCGAAAATGGGCCTGTTGCTGTGCCCCTCGTTTGGTATCGGCAACACCGGGAAGCGCTGCAGCAGCGCAACAGCCCGCTGGGCGTGATCGTAAATGGCGATGATGACCTGGCGGCGCTTTACGCCGACCACAGCCAACTCGACCTGATTGCCGTCGAATTCCCAACGTTTCGCGATGGCCGCGGATTCAGCATCGCCCGCCAGTTGGTGCGTAGCGGTTTTAATCGGCAAATTCGAGCTCTGGGCCATGTTACCCGCGATCGCCTGGCGCTGATGCAAAGCTCCGGATTCAACGCCTTTGCCATCAATGACGAGCGCTTCCAAACCGATCATCTTCAGGCATTTTCCGAGATCAGCGTGAATTATCAGGGTACGGCGGCGGATCCGCGGCCGGCTTTCAGTCAAAGGACATCGACACCATGACGTTTAATGTGGCTTCGGCCAACCAACAGCTTGCCAGTAACCGGCCCCAAGAAATCATAACGTGGGCCTTAACGCAGGCGCGCAATCCGGTCGTCACGACCAACTTCGGTCCTTACGAGGCCGTGATCCTGCACATGGCCGTTCAAGCCCGGCCGGACATTCAGGTGATATGGATTGACTCGGGGTACAACACCTCTGCAACCTATCGCTTTGCAGAAAAACTGATTGCCCAGCTGAAGCTGAATGTGCGCACGTTTATACCGCAGCAAACCGCTGCCCGGCGCAATGTGCTGATGCAGGGCATACCCGAGATTGACCAGCCGCTGCACGAGGAATTTACCCGCCAGGTGAAGCTGGAGCCCTTTGCTCGGGCACTGGCAGAAATTCAGCCGGATGTGTGGTTTAACGCCATCCGCAAAGACCAAACCGACTTTCGCCAATCGCTGGACATCGTCTCCACCAGCAAAAGCGGCATTGTGAAGGTAGCGCCTTTATTCAATCTGACCAGCGCCGATCTGGATGCCTACCTGGCCGCGCACCAGTTGCCCGACGAACACGATTATTTCGATCCCACCAAAGCTCTGGAAACCCGCGAGTGCGGGTTACACACCAGGCTCTGATACTGCTCACTCCGGGAGGCTGCCGTGGATTTTTTACCGCTGTTTTTTAATTTGAACGATCGCCAGGTGTTGCTGGTGGGCGGTGGTGATATTGCCCTGCGCAAGGCTCGCCTGCTCAAACGCGCAGGTGTTGGCCTGACCGTGGTTTCCCACGCCGTCGATGACGAACTTCGGGCTCTGCTGGCCGATGACCGAGACGAGATCATTTTGGGGGATTATCACAGCGACCTGCTGGAGGGAAAAACTCTGGTGGTCGCCGCCACCGACGACGCCAAATTGCACATTCAGGTTCACGCCGAGGCCGTAGCGCGAAATATTCCCATCAACGTGGTAGACACGCCAAAGCTGTGTAGCTTCATATTTCCGGCCATAGTCGACCGCTCGCCAATTGTGATTGGCATCACCTCCGGCGGGCAGTCACCGGTGCTGGCCCGGCTGCTACGAGCACGGCTGGAAACTCTGATCCCCAAAGGCTACAGCAGCCTGGGTGGCTTGGTCGGGCGCTTTCGCGATCGAGTTAAAGCGCGTTTCAATTCGCTGAATGACCGTCGTCAATTTTGGGAAAACGTGCTGGAAGGACAAATTGCGGAAAAGGTGTTTTCCGGTCGCCATGACGAAGCGGAATCCATGCTGGTGTCGGCCATCAACCGGGGCGACGCCGGCCATAAAACCGGTGAGGTGTATCTGGTTGGTGCTGGCCCGGGTGATCCGGAGCTGCTGACGTTTAAGGCTCTGCGTCTGATGCAGCAGGCTGACGTGGTGTTTTACGACAATCTGGTATCGCCAGAGGTGCTGGATTTGTGCCGGCGCGACGCCGATCTGATTTACGTCGGCAAGCGTCGCGATCATCACACGGTGCCCCAAGACGACATTAACGCCCTGTTGGTAAAACACGCCAAACTGGGGCGGCGGGTGGTGCGGCTTAAAGGCGGTGATCCGTTTATTTTCGGACGCGGCGGTGAAGAACTGGAAGAGCTAAAAGCCCATGGCATACCGTTCCAGGTGGTACCGGGCATTACCGCCGCCAGCGCTTGTTCGACCTACGCCGGCATTCCACTGACCCACCGGGGCTATGCCCAGTCAGTCAAGTTTGTTACCGGCCAGTTAAAAAATCGACAACAAGACCTTGATTACAAAGAACTGATACAGCCCAATCAAACGGTCGTGTTCTATATGGGACTGCACACACTGCCGCAACTCAGTGCCGGCCTGATGGCTCATGGCCGGGCGCCGGATACACCGATTGCCATTGTCTCCCGCGGTACCGCAGTCGACCAGAAAGTGCTGATTGGTACTTTAGCCGATATCGCCGCCAAACAGGAGCAGGCGCAACTGCCGGCGCCCGCGTTGATTATTGTGGGTAACGTAGTACGCCTTTACAAAAAGCTGGCTTGGTTTGGTGAGACTGCGCCCAGCGACAACATCACCCACGCCCTGGGCATGGTGCGCAGCGAGGCCAAGTTTACTGAGGCGAACGTGGCCTGAGCCACTCTCACTCCTAGACCCGAAAGGCCTCTACCAGTCGCTGCAGCGACGTTGTTCGCTGTGACATTTCCTGGGACGATTCCAACGTGCCCCGGGCGTTCTGCGCTGTCGCCAAGCCCAGTTCGCCGATTTGCGCCACGCTGGTATTAACGTCACGGGTGACCGCCGATTGTTCCTCTGCCGCCTGGGCGATCTGTTGACTCATATCGACAATGGTCGAAATACCGGCAGCAATGCGGTCCAGCGCCTCAGTCACCAGCGCAGATTTTTGTACGGTCGCTTCAGTCACCTGATGGCTGTTTGTCATTGCGGCAACCGCCCCTTTAACGCCACTCTGCAGACGCGAGATCATCTTTTCGATTTCTTCGGTGGATTTGTGAGTGCGCTGAGAAAGCGACCGCACCTCGTCGGCTACGACCGCAAAACCACGGCCCTGATCGCCGGCGCGAGCCGCTTCAATGGCCGCATTCAGCGCCAGCAGGTTGGTTTGCTCGGCGATAGCCTTGATTTCCACCAGCACCTTGCTGATGTCGCTGCTGTCAGAGCTGACCCGGTGAATCGCGTCTACAGCGCTGGAAATCTCCGTCGCCAACTGGTGAATTGTCGTCACCGAGTCGGCGACAGTCTGGCGTCCGGTCTCGGTATCTTTTTCGGCAGCTCCGGCGCTATCAGCTACCCGATGGGCGCTCTCGGTCACTTCATTGACCGCACCCGTCATCTGTCTCATAGCCTCTTGAATCTGTTCACTTTCGTGCATCTGCCGACTCACTGCATCGCTGGTTGCTACCGCCGTAGCATTCACCCGGCTCGCCTGCTGATCTACCTCTGCGGTGGTGTTACCCACCGAGCGGATCAGGCTGGCGATGCGATCGGTCATGCTGTTAAACTCGCCAGTAAGTTCACCCAGTTCATCACGATTGCTAAGTTCGATGCGCGCTGTCATATCACCCGACGCCACTTGCCGCGCCGAATCGGCAAAACGGTTTATGGCGGTGCGTACTGATATGAAAAATCCAATGTACAGATACACCACTAGCATCAACACGCACAGCAGCGAAACGATAATCAGCATTCGTTGAGTGGTTTCGAAGTGGAGACGATCACCCAGATTTTGTAACAAACCACCAAACGCCACAGCGCCAAGGCGCTGATGGTCCAGCAAATACCCGCTCAGAGCACTGTCATAGGTTTCCCAACTCATCTCAAGGCGCACTGGAGTCAGTACGTTGGTGTCCACAAAAGCTTGGGTTTGCAGCACGCTGGCGCTGACTTTCTGTACACCAGCAGCTTGGGCTGCCAGCACAGGCGCCGCTTCCTGCGCCACCGTCAACGCCGGCGTGAGCAAAGACGCCTGATTGGTCAAGTGATCATAAATTCGATTCAGCTGATCGCCCAGATCATAACTTAATTGCCCTTCCAGCAACGCGTAAATGCCATAGGATCGAGCCTGACCGATCGCACTGCGAGCCTCTGGCAAAGAGTCGCCTAATAACTTCAACAACACCAGATTTTCCCGCGAATCAGTTTGCGCCAGGCCCGACAGTTCAATGGTGGCGGGTAACAGGGTCGATGCTTTTTGCACAAACTCCTGATTGTAGGTGAATTGGGCGTCAAATCGATTATGGAATACCTGCTTGCTACGCAGAGTATTCCAGGCCTCGCGCAACTGGCCCACTTGGGCAGCCCATACGCCGCCGCGATCAAACTCGGGTGCAACACTACCCAAGCGACTAAATGCGGCATCCACAGCTGCAGCCGCTTGGTCTGCGCGGGCATGCAGTTCCTTATCGTCGCGGAATGCAGCTACCGCTTGATAATCGCGATAGTCCATGGCGCGGCGCAGTAGTTCATCGGCCTGTTCTAGCTGTGTCAAGCCAGCCTTGCTGTTGGTCGTGATTGCCACGGAATGGTTAAGCTGGGTCATGACCAGCCAGGACAGCCCGGCAATGGGCAGCAAAAAGAGGAAGCTAATGAGGCTGAATTTAAAAATCATCGGCAGCCGGTTCATCAGCGCAATGGCTGGAGCAATCAATTTTTTCACGTGTTTCGCCGCTTTATCAAATTCTGAATTTTTTATTATTCAGCTTGAGTGTCGTCCAAAATCTTAAAAACCTGAGCTTTTTTTTGTCAGGAAATGTAACAGTATGCCCCGCACTCGGCTAAGCCACGCCCGCAATCACCATCAATGCCAGCAGACACAGCCATATCAGCATACTGCGGTTAAGCAGATCGCGGATGGCGTTCAGGCTACGCTCACCATAGCTCTGCCAGTCTTGCGGGTGTAATGAGGAAAATCGGCCTGGGTCCAGCGCGTAACCGGTCAAAGCGCCATCGGCAGTGGCGACCAGCAGCTTTGCTACTGGCAATCGCCAGTGACCGCGGGCTTGGCGCCGTTGCCGCAGCCAGCCGGCCAAGTCACCGGCCAGGCCAAAGGTCAGCGCTAGCAGCCGCGCCGGCAACCAACCGCCCCACTCGCGCCAACGCTCACACTGGTCACGCCCGGCTAACGGCCAGCTCTGCCCCAATGCCACCAGGCCGCTGGCCAGCACCGCGGCAGAAATGCCGCCCACCGCGTACCAGAACAGCACCATGAAATAACGCCAGAATACTTGCGCCATTAACGCTTCAGAGAGTGCCAGTTGCATGGTTTCAGGCGATAGCGCTGCGCCGCGCTGATGCGCCGGGAGCAGGTGCTGGATATAGCGCCAAGCTGCCTGCATGTCACCACGGCGCCATGCCCGGGCGTAATTTTCCAGAAACTGACGCCAGCCTGGCATACCCAGCAACAGCAGAAGCAATAACAATTCCAGTAACCAACCCGCCAGGGGCCAGTGGTGGCGCTGCCAGTAACTCTGTGCCAGCCACACCACGGCGGTCGGAATAGCCACCGCCAGTAACGGCGCCAACGCACTCATCCGTTGGGAAAGGCTTTGCGGCAGGCCTTGCCCCACACCTTCAAACCAGCTGCGCCATAGCTGATGGCCATCGAGCTGATCGCGACTGTCCAGCCGTCGCCGCAGCAGGTAGGCCAGCACAAATGCAAGCAGGGTCATAATCTGTCCTTTGTGGGTTTCGCCAGGCTTTGATGCAGCCGCGACCAGTCAAACGCCGGCCCGGGATCGGTTTTTCGCCCCGGCGCAATGTCGCTGTGGCCCGTAATCTCGTCAACGCCAATGTCTGGCCAGGCCGCCATAATTTGCTGGCAAACAGCGGACAATGCCTGGTATTGAGCCTCGGTATAAGGCATATCGTCACTGCCTTCAAGCTCAATGCCGATGGAAAAATCATTGCACTCGTTCTGGCCGCGAAAACGGGAACAGCCAGCGTGCCAGGCACGATCCAGCAGGCTAACAAACTGGATAAGCGTGCCATCACGGCGTATCAACAGGTGGGCTGAAACAGTCATTGTGGCGATGGACTGAAAATACGGGTGGGCCTCGATGTCTAGCCGATTGCAGAAAAAATCTTCAATTTCAGGGCCCCCGAACTGGCCCGGAGGCAAGCTGATGCAGTGCACAACAATCAGGCTTACCTGGCTGGCCGCGGGCCGCGCACCAAAATTAGGAGACGGTCGCCAAAAGGCTGCATCTATTCTGCCGCTTGCGCGCAGTGTGGCTGCCGTCTCAGAGGCTTGGGTAAACACAGAGTGGGGGGTTTGAGGCAAGGCGAATCCTGATTCAACGAAGTGGTATAACTCCAATTGAATCACAAAGCGTCACCGTGTGCCACGGCACGCTGCAACCTTCAAAAGCGGCGACTGGTGCGTAAGTTGTCAATAATCGACTCCAGAGCCCGGTCAAAAATCAAACCATCGTCCAGTATTTCAATATGGCCTCGGGCCATCATTTCCGCCAGCTCGTTGCGGCGGTATTCGGCGACTTTGGCGCCGCTGCGATTTACAAATATGTACTTATCTACCGCCCGGATAAATGCCGCCAGCTTACAGCGAATCTGACTGCCATCGCGATTTAATTCAAGCCAGCAACCCACTCGCAAACTATCGGCTTTAGCCAGCCATTCATCGGCAACAACCGGTTGAGCCCTTGTGGGCTCTGAAACCTCCGGCTCGGGCGCCCGGGCAACCACCGCTTCTTTGGGGTCATCTGCGGCAACTGGCAAGGCAGGCGTCGGCTGACTGACGTCGGCGGCCTCACCGGGCGCAATCACCAAGCGCTGGAACACGTCAAGATGTGCCAGTTCCAGATCACGGATCATCGTTTCTACCGACAAACCATCCCAGGCCACACCTTCC
Organism: Marinobacter sp. M1C; assembly: GCF_023314135.1. NCBI lineage: Bacteria > Pseudomonadati > Pseudomonadota > Gammaproteobacteria > Pseudomonadales > Marinobacteraceae > Marinobacter > Marinobacter sp. M1C. Next base: position 1,715,173 of record NZ_CP092289.1, on the reverse strand, counting down.
AAAGCCCCGCGTAACTGCTCAATAACGTGCGGTATGGCTTGCTGTAACAACTCATGGGTCGTTGCCGTCAGGGGTACCGGGTCAATGGTCCAGATCAGCTGCTCGGTTAGCGCCTTGGCTCGCTGCCAAGCCTTATTGTCGGTGCTTTCATGGAGCGCTAGCCAATGCAGGTAATGGCCCCAGGGGCCATTCAGCATATTTTGCACCGGCTCGGGTAATAGCCGGCCATCCATTGCCTTGTGCAGCAGCTCTTTGGCGTCTGAGATTGCCTGTTCATGGCGCGCACGGCCTTCTTCTGCGTCCCGCAGGCGCTGCTCTACCAAATCACTGCGGCGCTGGTCCAGATCAGAAAACCGGTTGAAATCGTCCAACAATTCGTTAAACAGCGATACGTCTGTGGAAAAATCCGCCAGTATCCGGTTTACCACCGCGCTGATTTTATCCAGTAGTGGGTCACGCTGACCGGGGCGTTTTTCAGTCCAGCCGGTGGCGGCCAGTGCCATTTCGTTAAGCAACTTGCGTGCGGGATGGCCACCACGGTTGAAGAAATTCTTGTCTGTTAACGCCACTTTCAGCACCGGTATCTGCAACCGTGCCAACAGGCTTTTCATCACCGAATGCAAATGGCGGTCGTCCAGAATAAACTCGAACAGCATAGCCACCAGATTGATGACGTCGTTGTCCACCTGGCCGGGCCGCAGTGACTGACCAGACGAACTCTGTAACACCGGTTGCAGCTGCTGGTTCAGAGGTACCAGCGGCGCACTGGCGTCATTGCCAAATGCGGTCTGAACCTGGTTCAGCCGAGCCAGCAGGGCGTCGGTTTGCAACCATTGCCCGCCACTGGCATGAGCGTGACCCTCACCAGATGCAGCCTGACCCTGCCGCAGCAGCGCGCTCAGTTGCGAAAAAGTAGCGGCTGAAACCTCTGCCTCTGTCTGAGGTTTTCCCACACCATACCCGCCCGCCTCTCGGAACGCTGCTGATGGCGGCGGCACCGGCGTGCCCTGGCGGCTGCGAGCCGGTTGCGCCGCGCTGACCGCTTTGCTGTCAGGCAGAACGCCTTCTTCTATCAGAGTCACATTGGCGCCGTGATACACCTCGCCGAGGCTGCTCACCAGCAGTTGGTCAAACAATTTCAACACTATCAGCCGTGCTTTTATGTCAACATCAAGGTCTTTGCTGGCCGCGGCCAGTCCACCGCACAGCACTTCCGGGCACAACGGCATCTGGTCGTCTTCCAGAGTCACACCGGGTAATAGATGGCGCACGCGCAAGCTCAGGTGACGTAACGCTTCACTGTATTGATAGCGCAGTTTTGTGACCATATTATCGATGGCCACCTGTTGCTCAAGTTCGGCGTGATCCAGCAGGCTAAGAGAACCTTCATCCACACTGCCGAGGCCCGGAACGGTGCTCTGCGGGCGGAACTTGCCAATATCATTGAAGGCCTGACTGACGTGATGCAACACCGCTACCGTCATCGACTTGCGACGCAGCCGAAGTTCGCGCATGGCGTCAAAATAGCGGGTTTGTTCCTGATCAGTGCTGGCGCGATCGGCGAGTTCGAACAGAGCATCGTCAGCGCGGTCAAAAAATTGATTCAGCACCGTACGGATACTCTGGGCAGACGCGTCCCGTAGCCGAATTAACGCAGTCGGCAAAAAAAAGCGGGACGTTGAACCCTGTCCCGTGATGTTGACAACTTTTTTGTCCTGCACTGAATCTATCTCCTGTTAGCGCCGAGCCGCCTTTTCCTTTGCTGATCGGAATATACTTTCAAATACTATCATAAAGCCTTATTGCGTCAGTATGTGTCAGGATTTGTCATGATTTGTAGAGTCTTGAGCTGGATCACACTCGGCAACATGTACGCGGCGGTTGGCGAACGCCGGCGGGCGCGATAAACTGCGTTTCTGCCTATTTGTGCCGCGTGCACCTAACTTCTCTGCCGTTACGGACACCACACCATGATCAGTGCCGAACTTCTGCGCCAGTCTAGAATTGAAACGGTTGCCCACAGTCTGCGCGAAGACATTGGCGACGGTGACATTACGGCACAACTTATCGCCGCTGACACCCGCGCCGGCGGCCGCGTGATTACCCGCGAACACGCCGTTATTGCCGGCCGCGAATGGGTAGATGAAGTATTCCGTCAGGTTGATCGCGACGTTGTTCTGGACTGGCAGGTGGAAGACGGCCAACGCGTCGAACCCGGTCAGCTGCTGTTCCGTATGAACGGCCTGGCCCGCAGCCTGCTGACTGCCGAGCGTGCGGCCTTAAACTGGCTTCAAACCCTGTCTGCAGTCGCCACCCTCGCCGCCCGTTACGCGGCGCTGATCAGCCACACCCGTACGCAATTACTGGATACCCGCAAAACTCTGCCTGGCTTACGCCTGGCGCAAAAATACGCGATCACCTGTGGCGGCTGCAGTAATCATCGTTTGGGATTGTGGGACGCTTTTCTGATCAAAGAAAACCACATTGCGGCCTGCGGTTCTATTGCGGCCGCTGTGCGTGCAGCGCGGGAACTGGCGCCGGGCAAACCGGTAGAAGTAGAAACCGAAAATCTGAACGAACTGCAACAGGCACTGGATGCCGGTGCCGACATCATCATGCTTGACGAGTTTTCTCTGGCGGATATGCGCACAGCAGTGGCCCAAACTGCGGGTAAGGCAAAGCTTGAAGCCTCTGGCGGCATTGACGACAGCACCTTGGTGGCCATTGCCGAAACCGGTGTCGACTTTATCTCTTTGGGCACGCTGACAAAAAACCTGCGGGCCGTAGACCTGTCCATGCGCCTAGACGCCTGAGCTGTGATCATATTTCGTGGCCTGGCGATAGCGCTCAGCAGGGCTTCGCTCCCAGCAGTTCGTCCAAAGCGGCCAGTTCACGGATCAAAGCCTGCCCGGGGCCAGAGCCCCTGCGATAGTGCTCTTCTGCCATTGGCGCCACGCCGCTGACCGTGGGTAACGGCTGAGCATCTTCAACCAGCTGTTTTAGCCGCGCCAAAAGCACAAACTGCAACCATTGTTCAAAGCTCATCGTATCCAGGCAGAACGGCTCGCGGCTGAGGTACTTTTCCGCCGCCAGAGGCTCGCTTTGCCAGCAATTCATCTGGCGCAGCTGAATTTCAATGGCTAACAGACGGTCGGCAACCTGATAGGCCTGGCCAGAGCTGTCGGGTGCGGCTGTCATTTTTGCGCCGTCAGCGCTGCATCGGCCATCAGTGGTTCGCCGTGAAGCAGCCGGTACAGGTCTTCGAACTGTTGGGTTAGAGGGTGTCGCGGCGCCATATGAATCAGCGGCTGATGACACTGATGGGACTCTTTCATTTTCACTGAGCTAGACAAGCGAACCGACAATACCGGCAAACCTTCCTGCTCCAATTCAGCCAACAGCTTGGACGGCAGACTGGCGCGGGCCTGAAACTGATTGGCAACAATGCCCTCAATACTCAACTCCGGGTTGTGGTCCTCCTGCAGTTCCTGAATTTCGTGAATGATGCTGTACAGCGCTTGGCGCGCGAAATCATCACAATCAAACGGAATCAGGCAGCGCTGGGCACCAATCAGCGCCGAGCGGGTATAAAAATTCAGCGCCGGCGCGGTATCAATGTAAATGTCGTCGAAATGTTGATCCAGCTTTTTCAAGGCTTCACGCAGTTTGTAGATTTTGTGCTTGGCTTCAAGTTTACGTTCGAGAAACTCCAGCTCCGGGCTTGAAGGCAACACCCAGAGGTTCTCAAAAGGCGTCGCGTGCACAAACGACTCTTCCGGGCGCCGGTTGAACACCGTGAACGCCAAGGTCTGCTCAAGCAAATCAGCCGCGTTATTATCGAGCTCGGTGGCAGGCCGACCCATCAGGTAATGGGTTGAATTACCCTGCGGGTCCAGATCAACCACTAACGTGCGCTTGCCGCGGGCCGCACTGATCGCGGCCAGGTTGCAGGTAATACTGGACTTACCGACACCGCCTTTCTGATTGAATACCACACGTCTCATCGCTCGTCTCCTTACTTGTGTATGGGCGTTCGCTCATAGCGGCCGCAGTTACCAGTTCATTACGGTTTTTACAAACGGAATGGTCAGCCGGCGCTGGGCTTGCAACGAATTTTCGTCCAGCGAGTCCAGAATGGCCAGCAGCTCACCCAGCTGTCGCGGTGCGCGGCGCAGAATAAATCCGGCAACGTCGTCAGCCATCACCAGCCCTCGCTGCTCTGCGCGGGCCATCAGAATACGCTTGCGATCTGAATCGCGGTAAATACCCAGCTGCAGAGTCAAGCCGTGGCTAAGGCGAGAAGACAAATCGGGCAAAATGAACGGTAAAGATGCGGGCACGTCCGACAAGCTCACAACAAGCTGGTGACCGGCATCCAGCATGCGGTTGTAAAGATGAAAAACGGCCTCTTCCCAGCCGGTCTGACCAACAACGCTGTCCAAATCGTCCAGGCACACCAGGTTAAATTGCTCGAGCCCGGTAAGCGCATCTGGTCCAAACGGCCCCAGCTCGGTAATGCTGATGCAAACCGCTGATAACGACTGGCTTTCAGCGTAATGGCACAGGGCCTGTAACAGGTGGCTTTTGCCAGTATCAGAATCGCCACACAACAACAACACTGGAACCGTTACCGGAGGCTGACAAGCCTGCTGCAAACGCTTGGCCACGGCCGCGTTGCGCTCGCCGTGGAAGTTGTCGAAACGGGCATCGTCACGCAATTTAACACCCAGAATGAGCTGTGAACTTGTCACGACAACCTGGCCCTCCATGCCCGTAAGCTCCAAGCGAGCAGATAGTGCGCACCGCTAAGCACTGTGAATACAGCAACTATCCAGACGAGCGCCGAGTTTATCCACGGCGGCGTCATAATTATGACCTGCAACAGCATTACCAGCAGCACTGCAAGAATCTGAATCGCGGTGTTGAATTTACCCAAAAGACTCGGCGCCATTTCGAATCTACCGATTCCATAGTGAAATATCAGTGCGCCACACACAATTAACAGGTCACGCCCCAGCACCAGCAAAAACAGCCATAAAGGAAATACGCCGCCCAGCGCCAACATCAGATAGGCGCTGATGAGTAAAGCTTTGTCCGCCAGAGGGTCAACGATGGCGCCAAAGCGGGAGCGCCAGTTAAAGCGGCGGGCCAGATACCCATCCACGCCGTCAGTCACCGCTGCCACAGTAAAAATAATCAATGCTATGGAATAATTGCCTGCGTGCAACTCCATAGCAAACGGAGCAATCAACGCGATACGCAGAAAGGTTAGAGCATTTGGAATCCAGCGCCAATGATGCAAACTCAAAGCGCCCTCCTCGCATCGAGTTTAACGCACCACCGCCGGAACCGGTGAAGGCTGCCAGCGATAGATCAGAACCGGATACAGCGCCTGCAGAGCCTGTTCGTCGGACGGTCCGGCCGCTGTTGGCTGCGACACCAAGCGGGAATCCAGCGTGATGTAGTCACGCAGCTGGTCCAACTCACCAGAGAATGTCAGGCGCATGGTCAGCTCACTGCCTTTCACTTCAACAGGCGCGACACTGTCAACAGCATTAATCTGCGCCAATGCTCGGGTTATTTCGGCGTAGTCCGCTAATTTAGTCACGCCTTGCAGTACCAAATCTACCGTAGGCTGTTTACCAGCATCGCCTTCGCTTGCCCCGTAACGGCTAACATAAAGTTCGGTCCAGCGATCAACTAAGGCCTGCGCCAGGGCGGCCGGCGAATCTGAGCTCACCGTCTGCTCGCCAGGGCTATCAGAACTGAAGCCGTCCATCACCCAACCCGCGCGCCACTGACCACCGCTACGACTCACCCGCACCAGCGCCATCACATCACGACCAACATCATTGGAAGCGCTGCGTACACGGCTAAAAAACTGACCCCAGATATCCGACAGCAACTCGCGATTACCGGCCGCACTTGCAACCGGTAACACCAAGGGCAAGCCGCGGACCCGCGATGCGCTTTCAAGACCGGAGCGGAAATCGGCACTGGCACCGTCAAGAGGGCCGATATCGGTAATCAATGCCCTCCCACCATTTTCTTCAAGCGCAACCCAAGCCAAGGTCAGTGGCCGGTTGGCACCCCACACCGGCGCCTGAATTGAGGCCAGCGCCTGGGTGACGGCTACCGCGCCAAAGCTCATCTGTACCCGGCTTTCAGCACCTGCATTCAAAACCTGGTAAGACGTCAGCATCGACTCTGCCGCAGCAAGTACCCGATCAACATCTTCACGCTCCAATACTCCACGGCTACCGGCAACACGCACCAGCACCTCACGCAGCCCTGCGTCATAAGACGCCGATAACGCCTCTGATCCGGAGCCTTCCAGAGCTACGTTGGCAGAGTACAGATTGTTGACGGGTACTGCCTGAGCCTGAGCCGCCAGCAACAACATTGCCGCCAATACCCAGCGCACAGCGGACTGCCTGACACGGGCCCGGGCGCTAACGACGAGGCTGCAGCAAGACGCGGACAATAACTTGAAGTTGATTGACCTTTGAAAGTCAGGCACAAAGATTTTTTGAAATTCAGGCCTGTAGTTCTTTTGAAATGCACGCATGTAAAAACCCGGCAATTGCATGGACGACGGACAGGATACACCAAGCCCCCGGGCCTGAGTAGCGCTGCACCCCGGCACCCTTAAGGCGGAATCGTGGCAATTACGGTTGGACCCCTTCACTGCACCTGCTAAAATCCGCGCCTTGACCCACTGGCCAACGGTTTACAGATCCATGAGCGAACACAAGCCTTCTTTAACTTACCGCGACGCCGGCGTTGATATTGACGCCGGCAATGAACTCGTCAACCGCATTAAAGCGACAGCGGCACGCACCCGTCGCCCGGAAGTGCTGGGCGGCCTGGGTGGGTTTGGCGCCATGGTTGCCATTCCTGCTGGCTATAAAGAGCCTGTCCTGGTGTCTGGCACCGACGGCGTAGGCACAAAATTGCGCCTGGCCATGCAGTTACAAAAACACGACACCATCGGCATCGACCTGGTCGCCATGTGCGTGAACGACCTGATTGTGGGTGGCGCCGAGCCCCTGTTTTTCCTGGACTATTACGCCACTGGAAAACTGAACGTAGACGTTGCTGCCAGCGTGGTTGAAGGCATTGGCGAAGGCTGTGAGCTGGCCGGCTGCGCCCTGGTGGGTGGCGAAACCGCCGAAATGCCGGGCATGTACGAAGGTGACGACTACGATCTTGCCGGATTCTGCGTTGGCATAGCCGAACGCGCTGATATTATTGACGGCAGCCGCGTGCGCCCGGGTGATGCCCTGCTGGCGATGGGCTCTTCCGGCCCCCATTCCAACGGCTATTCACTGATCCGCAAAATTTTGGAAGTCAGCAACGCCGATCTGAACCAGCCAATAGGCGATACTACCCTGGCCGAAGCCCTGATGGCCCCGACACGCATCTATGTAAAAAACTTGCTAAAGCTGATTCGCGACATAGACGTTCGTGCTCTGTCACACATTACCGGCGGTGGCCTGCCCGAGAACATACCTCGCGTGCTGCCCAAGGGCACCGTGGCCACAATTGACACCGCCAGCTGGCAGCTACCACCGGTGTTCCAATGGTTAAAAGACGCCGGCGGCGTGGCCACTGAAGAAATGTACCGCACGTTTAACTGCGGCATTGGCATGGTGCTATGCGTTCCACAAGACCAACTGTCGCTGACATTGGATACACTCAATGCCATGGGCGAAACGGCGTGGCATCTTGGTACGATTGAAGCCGGCGTGGATCACCAGGCCGACAGCGTTGTACGCTACCAGCCGGGACTGCTGGCGATATGAAAGCGGATCCGTCACCGCGCCCCAAGATTCTGATTCTGGTGTCAGGCGCAGGCACCAACCTGCAGGCGTTGATTAAAGCCAGCCGTGAGCGCGACTACCCCGCCGACATAGTGGCGGTTGGCAGCAATCAAGCCAAGGCGCCAGCGCTTGCGAAGGCGGCCTATGCAAACATTCCGACCTTTGTGATTGAGCACGGTCGCTATGGCAGTCGCGATGAATTCGATGGCGCCCTGATGCAGGAAATCCGCCGCCACAATCCGGACCTGATTGTGCTGGCCGGTTTCATGCGCATCCTGACCGAGGGCTTTGTCCGCGCGTTCCGCGGCCAACTGCTGAACATTCATCCTTCGCTGCTACCAAAATACACCGGCCTGAATACCCACCAGCGCGCACTGGACGCCGGTGACAAAGTGCACGGTGTATCTGTGCACTTTGTCACCGAAGAACTGGATGGAGGGCCGATTATCGCTCAGGCCCAAATTGCAGTGGGCCCGGACGACAGCGCTGAAACCCTGGCGCAGAAGGCGCAGACTCAGGAGCATGTGCTTTATCCGATTGTGGTGCGTTGGTGCTGTGAGGGCCGCGTGCAACTCGGTGCTGAACAGGTTTTTTTTGATGGCCAGGCGCTCTCCCAGCCCTTGGTATTGCCGGCAAACTAATCGGCCGAACACTGTATTGGAGGAGGCAATCATGCAGAAAAAACCCCGTATTGAATCAGCATTTTCGAGGTTGCCCCTGCTACTCAATCTGGCCTTGTCGGTGTGCCTGGCTATCTTCACCGCGTCTGCGCTGGCGGCGGTTGAGGATGAGTCGTCAGGCACCGCGGAGCTAGCACCTTTCGAGGCTTCTTTTACCGCCTCTATCGAGAAGGGTATTACTTTGAACGGCAGCGCAAAACGCATTCTTAGCAACCAGAGTAATGGCGTTTGGCTTTATCGTACCTCGGTAAAGTCGTTTGTAGCCGATATTGAAGAATCGGTGGTTCTGAAGTGGCAGGACGGTCAGGTCATTCCTCTGCGCTATCGCTATAAGCTGTCAGGTTTGCTAATTCGCGATCGTGAAGAGACCATCGATTTTGACTGGGAGCAAAATCTTGCGACTGGCCGCTATAAAGGCACAGCATTCGAAACTCCCCTCAGCCCTGGCATGCTGGACCCACTAGGCTATCAACTTCAGTTGCACCAGGATCTCAAAGCAGGAAAACGTGAAATGGAATACCGTTATGTGCGCCACGGAAGGCCGAGCGAAGATAGATTCGCGGTGATTGACGAAGGGACGATTGAAACTCTACAAGGCGAAATAAACGCTCTGACGGTCGAAAAACTGCGTGGCGAAGGCGCCAAGCGGGAGACGCTGATGTGGTTCGCCCCAAAATTCAACTACGCGCTGGTGCAATTACTGCAAACCGAGCCTGATGGCAGCCGCTACGAGCTCAACCTGAAAAGCATAAAACAGCTTTAATTTGCGCTCGGGCTAAGGGCATTAGCCCGCAGCTTCAGCCTCAACCCAAACCGCTTTAACTTCTTCAGCAATAATCCTCAGCCCTTCGGCAACCCGCTCGTCGTCCTGCGAATAGGTCACCCGCAGGCACTCGTCACGGTGATTCCAGCCATCCTCGGATAGCCCCGGGAAAAAGTAATGACCAGACACCACCAACACACCGCGAAGCTTCAAGCGCTGATACAGTTCCAGGCTGGTAATCGGTAAATCCGGAAACCACAGCCACAGGAACATCGCGCCCTCGGGTTTGTGGATATACCAGCGGCACGACGCATCTTCCATGGCGCCGGTGAATGCTGCCACGGCGCGCTGCATTTTGGCCTTATAGAACGGGCATACCACGTCACGGCTTAGTGTCAGGATCTCCCCCGAGCGCACCAACGGCTCCGCCAGCATGGCACCAAAGCTCCCAGTAGCCAGATTCATGATCGCATTAATGCTTGCCAGCGCCTTGATGGTAGGCGCTGCAGCAATCACAATACCGGTGCGAGCCGCAGGCAAGCCCAGTTTGGACAGGCTCAAACAAAGAATAATTTGCTCGTTCCAGGTCGGTTTGGCTTCGGTAAACAACAGACTGGGAAACGGTGTACCGTAAGCGCCATCCACAATCAGAGGGATATTTTGGCGCCGCGCCAGGATTTCCAATTGCGCCAGCTCGTCATCGGTAATGACGTTGCCGGTAGGGTTGGTTGGCCTGGACACACAAATAGCGCCGGTTTCGCCGGTCACTTCTACCGCGTCAAAGTCGATTCGGTATTTGAACTCGTGGGCGTCGGTGAAGGAAATATCAGGCTGCACCGCGTGAAACAAGTCCGCGTCTATGCCCGCGTCGGCGTAACCGATGTACTCCGGTGCCAGCGGCAACAGAATGTGTTTGTGCACGCCATCGCCGTAATCACCACCGAACATATTGAACAGCATAAAAAATGCTGCCTGGCTGCCATTGGTGAGCGCAATGTTCTCGCTGGTCAGGTCCCAACCATACTCACGGCTCAATAATTCCGCCAACGCGGCGATAAACTGCTTTTCGCCTTGGGGAGGATCATAAACGCCCACCAGGCGGCGCATATCGTCGTCACTCTGGCTGATCTGAACAAGAATCTCCCGAACCCGCTGTTGTATCTCCGGAATATGACCGGGGTTGCCGCCGCCCATCATGATCAGGTCATCACCCGAGGCCATGGCGTTACCTAAATCATCCATCAACGAGGTAATACCGGCATCCGCCGTAAATTTCTGGCCAAACGCAGAGAGTTTCATCAGATCAAATCCATTGGTCGAACGGTTTTATTCAGTCAAGGTTATTCAGTCAATGTTAATCGGACAGCGAAATGCCCAGATTGCTAACGCCATCGTTTTCCGCTCGCTGGCGCAGGGTAGTGATAAAGTCCTGCCGTGGAACGCGCTGACGCTTTAATTCCAGCACCAGGTCGCGCTGAAACAACTTGTCATCTTTCATCAAGGGATGCTGGTCCAGCAGGCGCACCAGTTCGTCTTCGCTTAGCTCTTCGGCCTCCGAAACCTCAACAAAGCTCATCACGGTTGCCGTGGCAAGCTGTGAAGCTTCTGTTGCTCTATGCTTGCCAGGATTAAGCCGGTTCAACAGCGCCTGTTCCAGCAACTGGCAAAAGTCATATGCGGGGTACACGCCGTAGGCGTCGTAGTCCTCAACGTTTGGCGATAGCGCTTCTAGCTTGCGCAGCCACTGGGGAATGGCAGTCTCGATGGCATCTGGCTTTAACAGATTCCAACCCGCATCCAGAATCTGGCGCATTTTGGCGCCGGTTTTCAATTCCATGGCGTCCGCAAACAGGGCGTAATTGGGAAACGCCCGCTCGGCCAGCGATAGCAAAAACGCGCATTCGCGCCAGCCTTGTAGCTGCTGTACTGCTTTTAAAAACTGATTGGCGTTCATGTGCGTGGCAGCGTTACGCCGGTTTGGCCCAAATACTTGCCGCCCCGGTCTTTATAGCTGGTTTCACACACTTCGTCAGCCTCGAAAAACAGCATCTGCGCCACGCCTTCGTTGGCGTAAATTTTCGCCGGCAAGTTGGTGGTGTTGGAAAATTCCAATGTCACCTGGCCTTCCCACTCTGGCTCAAGCGGAGTGACGTTGACAATAATGCCGCAGCGGGCATAAGTAGATTTGCCCAGGCAGATGGTCAGCACATTACGGGGAATGCGAAAATATTCCACCGTGCGCGCCAGCACAAACGAGTTGGGCGGAATAATGCACACATCGCTGGTAATATTCACAAAGCTGTTTTCGTCAAAATTCTTCGGGTCTACCGTGGCGGAATGCACGTTGGTGAAGATTTTGAACTCGTTGCTGCAGCGCACGTCGTAGCCATAGCTGGAGGTACCGTAGGAAATGACCCGGCCCTTTTCCGATTCACGCACCTGGCCGGGCTCAAAGGGCTCGATCATGTTGTGTTGCTGCGCCATGCGGCGAATCCACTTGTCGGGTTTAATGCTCATGCTGGTTTCTCATATCCCGGAGTTATAAAGGGCGACAGTTTAACTGTTGGCCAGTTTTAGTGCGAATTCCAATGGCCGGTGACCGACACGCTGGAAATAGCGCCGCTTAAATTGCGTTCACGCTTTGACAACTCCGCCCCCACGCGGCGGGCAATGTCCAGATAGCGCCGCGCCACTTCGGAATCCGGCTCTGCCGCCACCGTAGGTTTACCACCATCGGTTTGCTCGCGCACGGTTTTGTGCAGTGGCAACTGGCCCAACAATACGGTGTCGTAGTCATCGGCAATACGCGCTCCGCCATCGGTGCCAAACAACGCTTCTTGGTGGCCGCAGTTACTGCAGATGTGCACGCTCATATTTTCCACCACACCCAACACCGGTATTTCCATTTTACGGAACATTTCAATACCACGCCGGGCGTCCATCACAGCAATATTCTGCGGCGTAGTGACAATCACCGCGCCGGTTACCGGCACTTTTTGCGCCAGCGTCAGCTGGATATCACCGGTGCCCGGCGGCATATCCACAATTAGATAGTCCAACTCGCCCCAAAGAGTCTGCTGCAGCAGCTGCATAAGCACACCTGTAACCACTGGGCCGCGCCAGATCATCGGGGTTTTGTCGTTGGCCAGATACGCCATGGAGTTGGTTTTCAAACCGTGAGCTTCAATGGGAATAAAGTACTTTTGCTCCTGTACCTCCGGCTTTTGGCCATCCGGCACGCCCAGCATCATACCCACGCTGGGGCCGTAAATATCGGCATCCAGCACGCCCACCCGGGCGCCTTCGTGCTGCAGCGCCAGAGCCAGATTCACCGCAGTGGTGGATTTACCCACGCCGCCTTTACCGGAAGCCACCGCAATAATGTTTTTAACCCCGGGAATCGATGGCAATTCTTTCTGGGCTTTGTAGGCGTGAATTTTTTGGGCCACGTGAATGTCCGAGCTTTCCACACCTTCAACTGATTCCAGCGCATTCCCCACCAGCTGTTTCAAAGCCCCGGCAATGCCTTTGGACGGATAGGGCAACTCCACCATCAAGGTGACTTCACCGCGTTTGTCCACGTCCAGCTTCTTTACCGCATCCAGCTCGTACAAGTCTTTTTCAAGGTACGGATCGCGGTATTCGCGAATGGCCGCCTCCAGGGCTTGGCGGGAAATCGTGGTCATAACATCACTCCGGGAGAGTTTAGGGACAGCACAGAAAGAGTTCAGAAAGAGTTCAGGCCGGTAATGCTGCACTTAAACGGGGTTTCGGATGAAAAAATTCTGCGTGGAAGGTATCATTTGTGCCCAATTCTGGCCATACAGGATACCCGCGTTCCGTGCACAAATCTGCGCGGGGGTGTTTTGTTGATTCGCGGCCTACATTCAATTCCAGCAAAGGTTCAAGCTCAACCATGACGCAAGCGAGTGCGAAGCAAAAACGGGACATTCTGGTCACCAGTGCCCTGCCCTATGCCAACGGCCCCATTCACCTGGGCCATTTGCTGGAATACATCCAGACCGATATATGGGCGCGCTACCAAAAACTGCGCGGCCATACTTGTTATTACGTTTGCGCCGACGATGCTCACGGCACCGCCATTATGCTCCGCGCCGAGCGGGAAGGTATTACCCCCGAGCAGTTGATTGACCGCATCCGCCAGGAACATCAGCAAGACTTTGGCGACTTTCTGATCCGCTTTGACAATTACTACACCACCCATTCTGACGAGAACCGCCAGTTTTCAGAGTTTATCTACCGTCAACTGCAGCAGAACGGGCACATTGCCACTCGCACGATTACCCAATCGTTCGACCCTGAAAAAAACATGTTTCTGGCCGACCGATTTATCAAGGGTACGTGCCCCAAGTGTAAAACCGACGACCAATACGGCGATAACTGCGAAGCCTGTGGCGCCACCTACTCACCCACCGAGCTGATTAACCCGCGTTCGGCGGTGTCCGGTGCCACACCCATCGAAAAAGAATCCGAGCACTTTTTCTTCAAACTGCCGGATTTTGCCGACTTCCTGGCCAAATGGACTCGCAGCGGTACCCTGCAACCGCAGGTAGCCAACAAACTGGCTGAATGGCTAGACGCTGGTCTGCACGACTGGGACATCAGCCGTGACGCACCCTACTTCGGTTTTGAAGTGCCAGATGCACCGGGCAAGTATTTTTATGTGTGGCTCGACGCGCCCATTGGCTATCTGGCCAGTTTCAAAAACCTGTGCGTTCGCGAAGGCATCGATTTTGAACACTTCTGGAAAGCCGACTCCACCGCCGAGGTGTACCACTTCATCGGCAAGGACATCATCAATTTCCACGCCCTGTTCTGGCCAGCCATTCTGCACGACACCGGTTTCCGCACGCCCACCGCGGTTTGGGCCCACGGTTTTGTGACCGTTAATGGCAAAAAAATGTCCAAATCCCGCGGCACCTTCATCATGGCCCGCACCTATCTGGACTTCCTGAATCCGGAGTACCTGCGCTATTACTTTGCGGCCAAACTCACCGGCGGCGTTGATGACATGGATTTGAACCTGGACGATTTTGCCGCCCGGGTAAACTCGGACCTGGTGGGCAAGGTGGTTAATATAGCCAGCCGCAGCGCCGGCTTTATTAGCAAGCGCTTCGACGGCAAGCTGGGTCAAGTCACCGAGATCGACAAGCTTAACGAGTTCATCAGCGCCGGCGAAGAGCTGGCCGGTTACTACGAGAATCGCGAGTTTGGCCGCGCCATGCGCCGAATCATGGAGTTGGCGGATATTGCCAATCAGTACGTCAACGACGAACAACCCTGGGTAGTAGCCAAGCAGGCAGGCGAAGACGAAAAGCTTCAAGCCATCTGCACCAACGCGCTGAACATGTTCCGCCTGTTGATGGCCTACCTGGCGCCGGTACTGCCAAAGACCGCCGACGCCTCGGAAGCTTTCCTGAACGCCAAGCTGGATTGGAACAACCGCGCCGAGTTGCTTCAAGATCACGGCATCAACGAATTTCAGCCGCTGATGAGCCGGGTGGACATGACGCAGATCGAAAAAATGCTCGATGCCTCGAAAGAACAGCTGCCGGTGGCTGAAGCGCCGGCAGAAGCCGCACTGAAAACACCACTGGAGCCCATTAGCCCGGAAATCGAGTTTGACGACTTCGCCAAGGTGGATCTGAGGGTAGTCAAAATCATCAAAGCCGAGCACGTAAAGGGCGCCGACAAGCTGTTACGCCTGACACTTGACGTGGGACATGGCGAGCGCAACGTGTTTGCTGGTATTAAATCAGCCTACGCGCCCGAAGAACTGGAAGGCCGTTTAACCGTAATGGTCGCCAACCTGAAAGCCCGCAAAATGAAATTCGGCCTGTCCGAAGGCATGGTGCTGGCAGCCGGCCCTGGCGGCAAAGACATCTTTATTCTGTCGCCAGACTCCGGCGCTACGCCCGGCATGCGGATAATGTAAGTCGTTAATAGAAAATAGCCAGCGAGGCCCGAAACAACCATGACCGAGTACCTGCTCATACTGGTCAGTACCATACTGGTCAACAATTTCGTGCTGGTTCAATTTTTGGGCCTGTGCCCGTTTATGGGGGTGTCCAGCAAACTGGAAACCGCCATGGGCATGTCGCTGGCGACCACCTTTGTGCTGACATTGTCGTCGGTGTGCAGCTATCTGGCGTACACCTATTTATTAGAGCCTTTGAATCTGGCGTTTTTGAAAACCATCACCTTCATTTTGGTGATAGCGGTGGTGGTGCAATTCACTGAAATGGTGGTACGCAAAACCAGCCCCCTGCTGTACCGGGTGCTGGGTATTTTTCTGCCGCTGATTACCACTAACTGTGCAGTGTTGGGTGTGGCCCTGCTAAATTTGAACCGCAACAATAATTTCGTCGAATCGGTGCTTTATGGGTTTGGTGCCGCACTCGGGTTTTCCCTGGTGCTGATTTTTTTTGCCGCCATGCGCGAGCGCATCGCGGTATCCGATGTGCCTGTCGCTTTTCGCGGCGCTGCCATCGGTATGGTGACCGCGGGGCTCATGGCTCTGGCGTTTTTAGGTTTTACCGGCCTGGTCAGCGTGTAACGGAGTCCTTGGCTTATGTGGACAAGTATCATCATCGCAGTTGCCGTTTTATTAGGCCTGGCCGCCGTGTTTGGGGCCCTGCTGGGCTTTGCCGCAGAGCGCTTCAAGGTAGAAGGCAACCCGCTGGTCGATCAGATAGACGCGCTTTTGCCGCAAACCCAGTGCGGCCAGTGTGGTTTTCCCGGCTGCCGACCCTATGCTGAAGCCATCAACAACGGCGAAGCCATCAATAAGTGCCCGCCGGGCGGTGAAGCCACCATCAACGCCCTGGCCGACTTGCTGGACGTAGAACCCCAACCTCTGGACGCCGAACACGGCGCTGCCCAGGCCAAGCGGGTAGCCGTGATTCGCGAAGACGAATGTATTGGCTGCACCAAGTGCATCCAGGCCTGCCCCGTAGACGCCATTCTGGGCGCCGCCAAACACATGCACACAGTGATAGAAAGCGAATGCACCGGCTGTGATTTGTGCGTGGAGCCCTGCCCGGTTGACTGTATCGACATGATCGTCATCGAACCGGACATCCGCAGCTGGACCTGGGCACCGCCTGTCGTAAAAGAAGTGGTGCCAGATGGAGAGCCCGCCGCGGCCGGCAGCCGCCTGATTGCCACCGACAGCCAGGCAGAAACCCGCGAAGCGAGCTTGTTATGACCCAGTTGTGGAACTTTGGCGGAGGCGTACACCCTCCAGAAAACAAAAGCCAATCCAACAATCGGCCCATTCGCCCCGCGGGCTTACCCGCGAAGCTGATACTGCCGTTGCAACAGCACATTGGCGAGCCTGCGCGCTGTATTGTCGAGCCGGGGCAAAAGGTGCTGAAAGGTGAAGTCATCGCCCAGGTCGGCAATGGCATGGGCGTACCGGTACACGCGCCCACGTCAGGCACCGTTGAGCGTATTTCCCTGGAGCCCGTGCCACACCCATCGGGTATGAGCGACACCTGCGTGGTGCTGATACCCGACGGCGAGGAGCGCTGGTGCGAGCTGATACCGCAGCCGGAATATCGCAAGCTGGAGCGCGACCAAGTGCTGGCGCTGATTCGTCAGGGCGGCATTGTGGGCCTGGGCGGCGCGGGTTTTCCAACCAACATCAAACTACGGCCGTCTGTAAACCGCAAAGTCGACACTTTAATTCTTAACGGCGCCGAGTGCGAGCCGTACATTACCGCCGACGACATGACCATGCGCGAAAAAGCAGACCAGGTGATGGCCGGTCTGCGCATAATGGCCTGGCTGCTGCGCCCGGCACGGGTGGTGATCGGCATCGAAGAAAACAAACCCGAAGCCATTGCCGCTTTGCGGCAGGCGGCAGAGGGCAGTAAAACCGAAATTGCGGTGATTCCCACCATCTATCCATCCGGTGGTGAAAAACAGCTGATCCAGATTCTGACCGGCCAAGAAGTACCCAGCGGTGGCATACCGGCGGATATTGGCGTGATGTGCCAGAACATTGGCACCGCGGTAGCCGTGGCTGATGCTATCTTGCAAGGCAAACCACTGATTTCTCGCGTGATGACGGCCACCGGCGAAGCCTTGGCAGAACCCGGCAACTTTGAAGTCTTGGTTGGCACCCCCACCAGCCATTTACTGACCTGCGCCGGTGTTGATAAACAGCGCATGTCGCGGTTAGTGCTCGGCGGCCCGATGATGGGCTATACGCTGCCGAACACGGATATCCCGCTGATAAAAACCAGCAACTGCGTGATTGCCGCCAGCGCCAGCGAACTGCCCGCGCCGGCGCCGGAACAACCGTGTATTCGCTGCGGCCAGTGCGCCGAAGTCTGCCCGATGGCGCTTTTGCCCCAGCAGTTGTTCTGGCACGCCAAAGCCACAGAGTTTGAAAAAGCCGAACATCTGAATCTGTTTGACTGCATCGAATGCGGCGCCTGCTCGTACGTGTGCCCAAGCTCTATTCCGCTGGTGCAGTATTACCGGTTTGCCAAAGGTGAAATTCGTCTACAGCGGGCCGAACAGCAAAAGTCCGACCGTGCTCGCGTACGCTTTGAAGCTCGCCAGCAGCGCCTTGACCGCGAACAGCAGGAAAAAGATCAGCGCCGCAAAGACCGGGCATTGGCCGCCGCCAAAGCTCAAGAACAGAAGAAAACCGACGCCCAGACGAGCGTTCAAGACGGCACAATAAGCGATGAGCGCGCGGGAAAATCCGCTCTGGTAGAGCAAGCTCTGGCTCGTAAAAAGGCCAAAGCCGCCGCGGCTGCTAGCGCTAAGCGCGCCGACCCTTCAACACAGTCCTCTGAAGAAGCAGCGCCGGCTGAAACATTCGCACCTGAAAATGCAGACAAAATTCCTGCGGTCGAGACGGCGCCAAGCATAGAAGAACTGGAACAGCAGCTGACTCAGGCCCAAGCCAAACTGAAAAAAATGCAGAGCATGCTGGAAGACGCTCGCAGTGGCCAAGCGCCCAACGTCGACAAACTCGAACGCGCCGTTGACAAAAATACCGAGCGGGTCCGGCGCGCACAGCAGGCGATTGATGACGCTCAAACGACTCCCCAACAGGCTTAAACTTCATGGCGCTTGAGCAACAGTCTTCCCCTCACGCCCACCGGGCTCGCCCTACCTCTCGGGTAATGTTATGGGTAATTATCGCCGCAATACCCGGGCTACTGGCACAAACGGTGTTTTTTGGGTGGGGGAATCTGATCAATGTAGTCTGGTGTGTCGCATTGGCACTGGCTACTGAAGCGGCCATTTTGAAATGGCGGAGCAAGCCCGTTGGATTTTTCCTGAAAGACAACACCGCGGCAGTCACCGGCCTGTTACTAGGCCTATCGCTGCCGCAATTTGCGCCCTGGTGGGTGTCTGTGGTGGCGGTTTTCAGCGCCATTGTGGTGGCCAAACAGCTTTACGGCGGTCTGGGTTCCAATCCGTTTAACCCGGCCATGGTGGGTTACGCCTTGGTGCTGATTTCATTTCCGCTGGCGATGACCACCAACTGGGCCGCACCGGTCGGCCTATGGCAGGACGCACCCGGGTTTGGCGAAACCCTCAGCGCCATCGCCTCGGGGCAGCAAACCGCCGTTGACGGCTGGACCATGGCCACCCCGCTGGACGAATACAAACACAAGGTGGGCAGCCACACCGCCGCGGAAATTACGATTCACCCCACGTTTGGCAACTTTATTGCTCGCGGCTGGGAATGGGTGAACGCCGGTTTCCTTGCAGGCGGCCTGGTGTTGTTAGCACTGCGTATTATCAGCTGGCACATACCCGTCGGTTTTTTGGGCGGGCTGGTCGCCATGAGCCTGCTGTTTGGCACCAACGCCGACCAGTATGCGCCGCTTTCGCTGCATCTGCTGGCAGGTGGCACCATGTTGGGGGCATTTTTCATCGCCACCGATCCGGTGTCGGCAGCCACCAGCCACCAAGGCAAACTGATTTATGCGGTGGGCATTGGCGCATTAGTTTACCTGATACGCAGCTGGGGCAACTACCCAGACGCCGTAGCTTTCAGCGTGTTGCTAATGAACTTTTCGGTGCCGTTTATTGACTACTACACACCACCACGCACCTACGGTCATCACAAGGCCCGACGCGGTTTACCCACCCGGAAACAGGGCTAACTTTATGGCAACCATGGCTCAATCCATAAGCCGCAGCGCCATCGGCCTTGGCCTTTTCGCGGTGATAACCGGTGGCACCATCGCCCTGACCCAGGCGGTCACCAAGGAACGTATTGCCAAGCAGGCGGCGCGGGCCGAAGCTGCTGCGCTGTTCGAAATCATTCCCGAAAGCACCCATAGCAACGACATGCTGAATGACACCATCAGCTTGCCAGACGCTGCTGTTCTTAACAGCGGTGAAGCGCCGAACGCCTGGGTAGCCCGGCAGCAGAGCGACCTGGTGGGCTTTATCATTCCGGTCACAGCCACCGACGGCTATTCCGGCGACATCAATCTGTTGGTGGGCATGACTCCGTCTGGCGAGTTATTGGGGGTGCGGGTGACCGGCCACCATGAAACACCAGGGCTGGGGGACCGCATTGAAACCCGAAAATCGGATTGGGTTTACCAGTTTAACGGCCACTCACTGGCCAATACGCCGAGCAAACAGTGGAACGTAAAAAAGAACGGCGGCGAATTTGACCAGTTCACCGGCGCCACCATTACCCCCCGGGCAGTGGTCAAAGCGGTTCACAAAACCCTGGTGTATGTGCGCAAACACCAGGCCGAAATTCGCCAGAGCCTGGGTTTGCCCGTCGAGCGTGGCAACCGCAAACAACGCAATGCCGTTGCCAGTCATTTTTCCGAGCCGGAGCACTAATTGCCATGGCAACAAAAACATCACGCGAGGTTATTCGCGACGGTCTTTGGAGCAATAACCCCGCGCTAGTACAAGTGCTAGGGCTGTGCCCTTTGCTGGCCGTAACCAGCACAGTGGTGAACGCACTGGGGCTGGGCCTGGCCACACTGCTAGTATTGATGGGTTCGAATCTGGCGGTATCGTTGATACGGAACTTTGTAAACGAATCCGTTCGCCTGCCGGCATTTGTGATGATCATCGCCTCGTTTGTAACCTGCGCCGAACTGCTGATGCAGGCATACACTTACGAGCTGTATCAGATTCTGGGCATTTTCATCCCGTTGATTGTGACCAACTGCGCCATTCTGGGCCGCGCCGACGCCTTTGCATCACGTAACCCTCCAGGGCTCGCGCTGCTCGACGGTGCCATGATGGGGCTGGGCTTCTTAGCGGTTCTGGTGGTACTGGGCGCCATGCGCGAACTGATCGGCCAAGGCACGCTGTTCTCGGACATGCACCTTCTGCTAGGGCCTGTAGCAGCTGGGTGGACACTGCGCCCGTTTGCGGATTACCCCAACATGCTGTTTATGATGCTGCCACCCGGAGCGTTTATGGGTCTGGGCCTGCTGATCGCACTGAAAAACGTGATTGACAGTCGCATTGAAGAAAAACGCAAAGCTGCGCAAGTTGAGACGATCAGCGCCGGCAGTAAACGGGTGCGAGTTACCGGAACTATTTCTTAATGAACAAACAGAAACGCACAGAAATTTTCAGCCGTTTACGGGAAGAAAATCCTAAGCCGGTCACCGAACTGAACTACAGTTCCGATTTTGAATTGCTGATTGCGGTCATTCTTTCGGCGCAGGCCACCGATGTGGGCGTAAACAAAGCCACCAACAAACTGTATCCGGTGGCGAACACCCCGGAGGCCATTTTTGCCCTGGGCGTAGATGGCCTTAAGGAATACATAAAAACCATTGGCCTGTTTAACAGCAAAGCCGAAAACGTGATAAAAACCTGCCGCGCGCTGATCGACCGCCACGCAAGCGAAGTACCGCGAACCCGGGAAGAACTGGAAGCATTACCCGGTGTTGGTCGCAAAACCGCCAATGTGGTGCTGAACACCGCCTTTGGTCAAATCGCCATGGCCGTGGATACCCACATATTTCGAGTATCTAACCGTACTGGGATTGCTCCGGGCAAGAACGTGCTGGAAGTGGAAAAGCGTCTGATACGCTTGGTACCGCAGGAGTTTTTGCTGGATGCCCATCACTGGCTTATTCTGCACGGGCGCTATATCTGCACCGCCCGTAAACCCCGGTGCGGTGCCTGTCCTATCGAAGATTTGTGCGAGTTCAAGGATAAACGCGACTATATATGATGCCTGACGCCCGATCAGGCTCGGCTGCCAACACGCGAGCGGCGCTGGCAGCCCTGACCGCTACTGGAATAGAAGGTTTCCAGTAAGCCCCTCTTTTTCCAATATCTCGCGTAGCCTACGTAGAGCTTCCACCTGAATCTGGCGCACTCGTTCTCGGGTCAGTCCGATTTCCTGGCCAACTTCTTCCAGCGTACTAACAGGATAACCACGTAAGCCAAATCGGCGAGCCAGCACTTCCTGCTGTTTTTCGCTAAGTTGGTCAATCCACTGTTGCAGGCAAACCGAAATGTTGTTTTCCTGCAGCACATCGGCGGGGTCTGATGCGCCTTCGTCAGCTACCGTGTCCAGAAGGGATTTTTCACCGCCGGCACCAATGGGCGTGTCCATAGAAGCAACGCGCTCGTTCAACCCAAGCATACGCTTGACATCTTTGACCGGTTTGTCGACCTTGCGGGCAATTTCTTCAGCTGTGGGTTCGTGGTCTAGTTGCTGGGTCAGCTCGCGGGCCGCCCGCAGATACAGGTTGAGTTCTTTCACCACGTGAATGGGCAAGCGAATAGTGCGGGTTTGATTCATGATGCCGCGTTCGATGGTTTGGCGAATCCACCAGGTGGCATAGGTAGAGAAGCGAAACCCGCGCTCTGGGTCAAACTTCTCAACCGCGCGAATCAAACCAAGGTTACCTTCTTCAATTAAATCCAACAGAGTCAAACCGCGATTCACATAGCGCCGGGCGATTTTTACAACCAGCCGCAAGTTGCTTTCAATCATGCGTTTACGACCTGACTCCTCGCCTTTTCGGGCCAGGCGCGCAAAGTATACTTCCTCTTCAGGGGTAAGCAGCGGCGAAAAGCCTATTTCGTTGAGGTAGAGCTGTGTGGCGTCCAGCTGTTTGCTACTGCTGTAATAACGACTGCTCGCCAAACGACTAGCGGGTTTCGCGGTTGTTTTGGTGGCAACCTTGCGCGGTGAGGCTGTACCCCCGGATTTTGGTTTTTCCTTTTCAGCGCCTTCGGACTGTTCGACGCGATCGACGATCAAGTCTTCCTGATATTGTGACATTCTGTTTGCCCCGCCTCTAAATGATCCTGGACAGCGCCCGTGTTTTGTTTATTAGGTCGGGCGTGCCGTTCTATTTGTGGTCGTATTCAGGACATCTATTCATGGCCACCCTGGCCGCTGTTGTTCCATTATTATTTAATGTGCTTTTAGGTGCTCTTACGTAATGATACCTAGTCTACCGCGCTGGTAAATAATATGCTGGATTCACTGGGTTGCCATTTTTTCGTATTTCAAAATGCAACATTGGCCGCTCTGCGCCGCTGTTGCCCAATTCGGCAATTATTTGACCCGCCTGAATGTTCTCCCCTTCTTTGACCAGTATTTTACGATTGTGTCCGTAAGCGCTGAGATACTGCTCGCTGTGATTAACGATTACAAGGTTGCCATAACCCAGTAAACCACTGCCTGCGTATACCACACTTCCGCCAGCCGCCGCCCGTACAGAATCGCCGGATTTTCCGGCAATATCAATCCCTTTGTTGACTTTTCCAGATGCTGAAAAGTTAGCAATTACAGTGCCAGAGTGAGGCCATCGCCATTTTATATCGGCAACAGTTTGGGTCTGCGACGCCAAAGGTGCGTTTGTGTCAGGCTTTCGAGTAATCACCGGTTGCCTGGTCGGCTTGGGGACCCGGGCGCTGCTGCTCGTTATTGCCGCTGCGCTGCGTTTGGCCCCGGCCCCTGCAACCGCTGTAGTGGGCGCTCGGCCACGCTTGTCAAGACGCAACATCTGGCCCGGCAGAATGGTCCAAGGTGCTCGCAGACCGTTTGCGTTACCCAGCTCCCGATAATCGCGACCGTAGCGCCACGCGATGCCGTACAGCGTTTCCCCTGACTTGACCATGTGGTGGCCCCAATACACCGGGGGGTTATAAATGTCGTCCTGATACAGCGCCGCCGTATTGCAACCGCCCAGCATCAACGTCAGCCACAACAGAGCTGCGACTGGATAGGTCAACAAAACGCGGGGCTGGAAAATCACGACATAGGTACCGGTGCGGTTATGAAAAATTCAACTCAACAATAATGCAAGCCCGCGCCGGTGTCTAAGTAGATTCGGGATATTCGCTGTAAGCAATTATTGTTGCAGTGATTTTTCTAACGGGCAGAACCGTGTTTACGGGCACTCATGTTACCCGGGGGAACAGCGCTTCTTACATTTCGTAACATTCAGGAGCGTTTACGCCCGGCAAAACGCAGCCCCAACCACTCCACCACCAGCACCAGCAGAATGCCCGCCACGGCCATCAGCAAGGCCTGGAAAACAAGTGGATTCAAGTCGGTCTGTTCAGCAAACAACGCTGGGCTAATGTTGATTTCGTGCACGGGCACCTGCTCTCCGGCGCTGTTAATCCGCCAACTCAGAGTTTCTTTCCAAGGCCAGACCTTGTTCAGCGCCCCCAGCATAAATCCGATCAACAGTGCCAGAACGCCGTCGTGAAAACGGTCAAAGGCCCAGGTAATAACGCGGGCGATAGAAAAAAGGCCCGCTGCACAGCCGGTAACAAACAGCAGCAACAACGCAACGTCAAAGCCCCTTATAGCGCTGAGCACTGGCACGTACATACCCATAATGACCAAAATGAAACTACCTGAAATACCCGGTAGTATCATCGCACAAATGGCGATGGCTCCAGCAAACAGAAACATGAGCGCTGAAGGCTCGGCGGCCATAGCCGGCAAGCTGGTTATCCACCAGGCAAAGGCCGTACCCGCCAATAACGGCAACACCAGGCGCCAATGATACTGGCGAACTTCACGCCCGACGTGCCATACAGAGGCCAAAATCAGTCCGAAGAAAAAACTCCACAGCAAAATCGGATAGGTGGTCAGTAAATAGCTGATCGCCGATGCCAAGGTGGCGATGCTGAGTATGATGCCACACAGCAGAGTCAACAAAAAACTGCCATCGCATACTTGCCAGAAAACGGCAACGCGGCCCCTAATCAAATCGGTCAATAGCGCTTTAGGCACCGCATTTATCGCCGCTAGCAGGCGAAAATAAATGCCGGTTATGAACGCAATGGTGCCACCAGAAACGCCAGGAACTATGTCGGCCGCGCCCATGGCCAACCCCCGCAGAAAAACCGACGGCAAACCCTGGGAACGCAAAGCGGCTTTCTTCTCATCAGTCCGCAAAATGGGCGATGTTTGGTTCATCAGCGCACCACCCCGCCCAACAAAGGCACAAATTTAACCGCTTCCAGTTCCGTGCGTTCAAAGCGATCGCCGCGGCGCACAATTTGAACCAGTACCTGTCGTTCAGCCCCCACCGGGGAGATCAGAACACCGTTGTCTGCCAGTTGTTGCAACAACTCGACGGGCACCTCGGTAGGTGCCGCGGTAACAATGATGCCGTCAAAAGGGCCACGTTCGGGCCAGCCCATACCGCCATCAGCGTGGCGCAGCACAGCGTTGCGACACTTTAGATTGCGCAGGCGCTCCCTTGCTCGGTCCTGAAGTGGTTTTATGCGTTCAACGCTGAACACCTCGGCGAACAAATTGCACAGCACCGCCGTCTGATAGCCAGAGCCGGTACCCAATTCCAACACTTTCTTTGGTTGGTGGGCGTATAGCAATTCGGTCATACGGGCGACAATATAGGGTTGCGACAAGGTCTGGTTGTGGCCAATCGGCAAAGCGGTGTCTTCATAAGCCCTGTGCGCCAGGGCTTCATCGAGAAAAATATGGCGTGGAACCTCGGCTATGGCATCTAACACCTGCGGTGACGAAATGCCTTTGTCTTTCAAGCGCTGGATCAAACGCAGGCGGGTACGCCTGGACGTCATGCCTATGCCTTGTATGTGCGCATTCATTGTGATTTGCCCGAGCTGTCTTCTAGCGCTCCAACCCAGTCACGCAGGCTAGACATCACCTGGTGCCGGGTCATGTCGATGTGCACCGGCGTAATGGACACGTAGCCTTGAGAAATAGCGTGAAAGTCGGTGCCCGGACCTGCATCTCCGCCGTTACCGGCAGCGCCTATCCAATAGCGTTTTTTGCCGCGGGGACAGGTCATAGGCACCGCACCCTCGGCCCGTTCACGGTCGCCCAAACGGGTTACGCGGAACCCGGACAGTTCGCTCCAGGGCAAATCCGGTACGTTCACATTCAGAATGGAACGCGGTCCAAGGTCCATGGGCTTATGGAATTTCAACAGCGTAGCAACCACCCTTGCGGCGGTGTCGTAATGAAATCGACCGTTATTCACAAGCGAAACCGCGATCGCCGAAAGGCCCAAATGACGGCCTTCGGTGGCTGCCGCAACGGTGCCGGAATAAATTATGTCGTCGCCCAGATTGGCGTGTGTGTTGATGCCCGACACCACCCGGTCAAAAGGTTCGTCGAACAAACCGTTTACTGCAAGATGGACACAATCCGTTGGCGTGCCATCGACCGAGTAAAAGCCATTTGGATGCTCTTCCACCGTCAACGGGCGCTTCAGGGTCAACGAATTACTGGCGCCGCTGTGGTCTCTATCAGGGGCCACCACATGCAGTTCACCCAGGCCTTGCAAACCTTCGTAAAGGGCAATTAGCCCCGGCGAGTGCACGCCGTCATCATTGGATAACAGTATTCGCACTTTGTGCTCCATAAATTTGTTATTCGTTAAGCCGACTCAGGGCAATATCCTGCAACGCAAAAACGTCTGCCAGCAGCGTTGTTGCATACTGGCCAGCGCCCAGCGTAAATTCGATTGCCAGCGTAGCGCTGTCTTGCCATTCCCATTTCAGGTTTTGCGGCACCAGCTGCAGGGGCCGGCGCTCCGGCTGCATGCGCGTGCTGGCAAAGAGCGCGACTAACTGCGGATTGGCGTCCACCGCCGTGCGCTCCAACTGCTCCTGCTCACCGGTCGCGCGGGTCCCACCATCGCCCCACAACGGGCCCGTGACTCTCTGCTCGTCCGGCTCGCCTGCCATAGGCTGGCACCAGCTTCCATTGTTGACGCGCGCGGCCAGCACTTCATTAAACAGCCACGATCGGGCAGCGGAAAAATACAATACATTTTTCGAATCCTGACTGCTACGGCCGCCACGACCCCGGCCTTTGCCACGGCCTTTTGCGGGGCGATTCAACGAGCGCGGATTCAACAACAACGCATTGTCCAGGTTGGCACCGTTATGGCCAAAGCGCTGAGGACCAAAATAATTAGGCGCGCCGGACTGTGCCAAACGCTCCAATGCCTGATCGATAGCGGCTTTCTCCCCAGCCACATTGCGCAAAATAATACGAAAGCCATTACCGCTGTGATCACCGCGGCGCAACTTGCTCGCGCTGCGACAACTGTCTGTTACTGGCCAGTACTCGCTGACGCTGGCGATAAAATCTGCATCGCTGTCATTCTGGCCCGGGCGATAAAGGCTGAACCACTGCCATGTCACGGCATGGCGATCTTTGAGCCCGCAAAAGCTCACATCAAAGGGGCGTAAGGCGGCCATCGTTGCCAGTTCACGGGCGACATATTCGGTATTGTCGCCGGTTTTTTGCAACCGCAAGCATAGGTGTTCGCCGGCGTTGCCGCTGCCGTTTTCGCCCTGAATGCTGGCCTTGTCCAGAACTTCACTCACCTGGAAGTCGTCTGGACTGTGTTTAAAATCGGCACTGGCCACGCATTTACCTTCAGATGACGGCCATTGCAAACGCCAGTTATGGTTTTGCGCAGGTTCTGGGGTGGCGTTTTGAGTGCTGGTTTGAGTATCGTTCATGAGTTTTGCGCTTGCAGCAGGCAAACCGCCTGGCAGGCAATGCCCTCCCCGCGGCCGGTGAAGCCCAGCTGCTCGCTGGTGGTGGCTTTCACACTGACCTGACCGGCGGTAATGTTCAGGTCTTCTGCAATATTCACACGCATGGCGTTGACGTGAGGCGCCATTTTGGGTGCCTGGGCGATGATGGTGGCATCTACATTCACCACGCTGTAATTCAGTTCCTGAACCCGCTGCATGACGCGACGCAACAGCTCACGACTATCGGCACCGGCCCAGTCGGCGCTGGTGTCCGGGAACAGGTGGCCAATATCACCCAGCGCAAGAGCGCCAAGCAGCGCATCCGCCAACGCGTGCAGCAGCACGTCACCGTCCGAATGAGCCTTTAAACCACGACTATAAGGAATACTGACACCCCCCAGAATAATCCTGTTGCCTTCACAAAAAGCGTGAACATCAAAGCCCTGACCAATTCGCATACTAATTCCGTTCAAATGACCAGATTACAACTGGCCAAGAATGAAGCCGGCCAGCGCCAAATCCGCAGGCACGGTGATTTTGATATTGTCCGGCCGCCCTTCCACCAACAGCGGCCTGTGGCCGGCCTGCTCCATCGCCGAGGCCTCGTCGGTTAGTGCAAAACCCTGATCTAGCGCCCTTTGTAAGGCGTCACGCAACAGACCGTAGCGAAACACTTGCGGGGTTAGCGCGCGCCACAGATGGCGGCGATCAACAGTTGATGTAACCGTATCCGGCGCCTGGGGGCTTGCCACTTTGAGGGTGTCAGTGACCGGTGAAGCCAGCAGGCCACCCACGCTGTGGGCACCCACTTTTTCTAACAGCCGTTTAAGATCGTCAGACGCCACGCAGGGGCGAGCCGCGTCATGTACCAACACCCAGTCGTCATTTTTGGCCTTTGGCACCAATGCCTGCAACGCATTGAGTACCGAATTGGAACGTTCGTTACCGCCGGCGCAAGTTGCAATTCGGCTGTCAGAGCTTGCGTTCGTGCCGGCCCACCAAATGTCGGTGGGGCTTAACGTCACTATACACCCTGCCGCCGGCACCGCAGTCAGCAAACGCCGCAGGGTTATATCCAATATGTATTCACCATCAACACGCAAGTACTGTTTTGGGCACTCAGCCGCCATGCGCTGACCAACACCTGCAGCGGGAATAATCAGCCAAAGAGAAGCTTCAGGCATGAGCCGAGACGCCGTGGTTGTGGAGCAGAAAGCAGCGGTTATTGGTCGACCACCAAAAAGAAGGTTTCATCATTGCGTATCAATCCCAGATTGATTCGCGCACGCTCCTCCACCGCACCCTGTTCATTGCGCAGGTTACGTACTTCAGCGTATAACCGCTCATTGCGAGTCGCCAGCGTGTCATTGCCCTGTTGCTGCTCTGCGATGGCCTGTTCCAGCGCCCAAACTTGGGCAAAACTGCCCTCACCGATCCACAAGCGTACCTGCAGTAACAAAACCAGCACAATAATGAAGGCCCAAATAAGTTTGATGGGCGAAAAAAAAGCGCTTGAAGACGGCTCGGCCATAACAGTTTCCGCGTTGCCAGTGGGCGTTGATTGTACGGTTGGCATCCAGTGCTTATAAAACACTCAACAGCGATAGTATAGACCTTTATAAAGCGGAATAACAAATGCCGCTAACTAACTGTTAAAAAAGGCCATAGCGCCTGGATTTTCAGCTTGGCACCATGACCTTTGCATTTCCACGACCAGTAAAAGGGCCGACCTGAACGAGTTAGCGCTGGCCTTTGATCTCACGCAAACCGTTGTAGGCCGCCTTTTCGCCCAGCGTTTCTTCAATGCGCAGTAGCTGATTGTACTTGGCTACACGGTCAGAACGGCATAAAGAGCCAGTCTTGATTTGGCCGGCGCAGGTGGCAACTGCCAGATCCGCGATGGTGGTGTCTTCGGTTTCACCCGAACGGTGCGAGATCACCGCGGTAAATCCTGCGTCCTGGGCCATCTTGATGGCGTCCAGGGTTTCGCTCAGACTGCCAATCTGATTGAACTTGATCAGAATGGAGTTGGCCACGCCAGTGTCGATACCGCGCTTAAGGATTTTAGTGTTGGTGACGAACAAGTCATCGCCCACCAGCTGTACCTTGTCGCCAATTTTGTCGGTCAGTATTTTCCAGCCGTCCCAGTCGCTTTCGTCCATGCCGTCTTCAATCGACACTATCGGGTAGCGCTCAGCCAAGCCCGCCAGGTAATCGGCAAAGCCGGCAGAGTCAAAGCTCTTGCCTTCGCCAGCCAGCACATACTGGCCGTTTTTGTAAAATTCAGAGGCAGCGCAATCCAGAGCCAAGGTAATGTCGGTGCCCAACTTGTAACCGGCTTTTTCTACCGCTTCCTGAATCATTGCCAATGCAGCTTCGTTAGACGGCAGGTTGGGGGCAAACCCACCCTCGTCACCCACTGCGGTGCTCAAGCCCTGGGCCTGCAGCACTTTTTTCAGGCTGTGGAAAATCTCGGCGCCAATGCGCAGAGCGTCGGCGAAACTCTTGGCGGCCACAGGCTGCACCATGAATTCCTGTATGTCGACGTTATTGTCAGCGTGCTCGCCGCCATTAAGAATGTTCATCATTGGCACCGGCATGCTGTACTTGCCAGAGGTGCCGTTGATATCCGCAATATGCTCGTACAAAGGCTTGCCCAATGACGCCGCGGCCGCTTTTGCGGCGGCCAGTGACACCGCAAGAATGGCATTGGCGCCCAGATTGGCTTTGTTCTCGGTGCCGTCCAACTCCAGCATGGTGTTGTCCAGACCACGCTGGTCGGCGGCGTCTTTGCCCATCAGAGCATCGCGGATTTTGCCGTTAATGGCTGAAACGGCCTTGAGCACGCCTTTACCCAGGTAACGGGAGGCATCGCCGTCACGCAGTTCCAACGCTTCGCGGGAGCCTGTGGACGCGCCAGACGGTGCGCAAGCACGGCCAAGAGTGCCATCTTTAAGAATAACGTCTGCTTCAACGGTGGGGTTACCGCGGGAATCCAGAACTTCGCGGGCTTTGATGTTGGCAATTGTGGTCATTCTAAAAAATCTCCGAGTTTTTAAATAGAATCAGGTGCAAGAGAGAGCGGGGAACGGATTTGCGAAAAACGCTTTCCGCTCTCTCCCGTTGTTCGTAGTCATACTGAAACACCGCCAATCAAGCGGTGTCGATAGGTTTGAAGCTCTTTACCAGATCGTCGACGGCTTTCACCCTTTCCAGAAACGGCTCCAGCTGACTCAGTCGAAGTGCACAGGGGCCGTCGCACATCGCTTCGTCCGGATTTGGGTGGGCTTCCAGGAAAAGACCGGCCAGGCCCTGGGATACACCCGCCAGCGCCAATTCGGTCACTTGGGCCCGGCGTCCACCGGCAGAATCAGCGCGACCGCCTGGCATTTGCAGCGAATGGGTTACGTCGAACATTACCGGCACGTTCATGGCTTTCATAATGCCGAAGCCAAGCATGTCCACCACCAGGTTGTTGTAACCAAAGCTGCTACCGCGCTCGCACAGGATTATCCGGTCGTTGCCGGCTTCCTCGAACTTGGCGATGATGTGCTTCATCTCTTGCGGTGCCAGAAACTGGGCTTTCTTGATATTGATGACCGCGCCGGTTTTTGCCATGGCCACCACCAAATCGGTCTGGCGGCTCAAGAACGCGGGCAGCTGAATAATGTCGCACACCTCCGCTGCGGGCGCGGCCTGGGCGGCTTCGTGCACATCGGAAATAATCGGCACACCGAATCTGGCTTTAATATCCGCCAGTATCTGCAGGCCTTTGTCTAGTCCCGGCCCGCGGAACGAGTTTACCGAAGAGCGGTTGGCCTTATCGAAAGAGGCCTTGAACACGTAGGGTATACCCAGTTTACGGCACACCTCTACGTAGGTTTCAGCAACCTCGAACGCCAACTCACGGGACTCCAGCACGTTCATGCCCGCAAACAGCACGAACGGCCTGTGATTGGCAATGTCGATATCAGCAACGGTAACGGTGCTTTGTGCCATGAATCAGTGCTCCTTTCGATGTGCCAGGGCGGCTTCCACAAAACCCTTGAACAACGGATGGCCATCGCGAGGTGTAGAAGTGAATTCCGGGTGGAACTGACACGCCACAAACCAGGGATGGTCTTCCACTTCTACCACTTCCACCAGCTTGCCATCGGTAGAACGGCCAGACACTTTTAAGCCGGCTTCTTCAAGGCGCGGCAAAAAGTGGTTGTTCACTTCATAGCGGTGACGGTGACGTTCGCGAATGGTTTTGCGGCCGTAACAGTTGGCAATATTGGAACCCTCGACCAGAACGCAATCCTGGCCCCCAAGGCGCATGGTGCCGCCAAGGTCGGAGTTATCGGTACGTTCTTCGCGCTCACCGCTGGCATCCAGCCATTCAGTGATCAGACCAACGACCGGTTCGGGACTGTGGGGACGGAACTCGGTGCTGTGAGCGTCTGTCAGACCGGCCATGTTGCGGGCGTATTCAATCACCGCTACTTGCATACCCAGACAGATACCCAGGTAAGGTACCTTGTTCTCGCGGGCGTACTGTACGGTGCGAATTTTGCCTTCCACGCCGCGCTCGCCAAAACCGCCAGGCACTAAAATAGCATCAACATTTTCCAACACGCCGGTGCCGTCACGCTCGATGTCTTCCGAGTCGATGTAGTTAATATTAACCTTGGTGCGGGTTTTGATTCCGGCGTGGAGCAGGGATTCAATCAGCGATTTGTAGGCTTCCAACAGTTCCATGTATTTGCCAACCATGGCAATGGTCACTTCGTGCTGCGGATTCATCAGGGATTCAACCACGTTATCCCATTCGCTCAGGTCGGCTTCACGGGCCTTCAGGTTGAAACGCTCGATCACCAGCTGGTCCAGGCCATGGTCGTGCAACATACGCGGGATGACATAAATCGACTTGGCATCGCGCAGAGGAATAACCGCACGCTCTTCAACGTTGGTGAACAGAGCGATTTTGCGTCGCGAACTGGCATCCACTTCGTGATCGGAGCGGCACAGCAGAATATCTGGCTGCAGGCCGATGGAGCGCATTTCCTTCACCGAGTGTTGGGTCGGTTTGGTTTTGATTTCGCCGGCCGTAGCAATGTAGGGCACCAGGGTAAGGTGCATAAACAAAGCGCGGCTGGAACCTACTTCCACTTTCAGTTGCCGACAGGCTTCCAAAAACGGCAAAGATTCGATGTCGCCTACGGTGCCGCCCACTTCCACCAGCGCAACGTCGACGCCTGCGGCGCCTTCAATGACACGGCGTTTAATTTCATCGGTGATGTGGGGAATAACCTGCACGGTGCCACCAAGATAATCGCCCCGGCGTTCTTTACGAATCACTTCTTCGTAGACGCGGCCGGCAGTGAAGTTGTTCCGGCGGGTCATCGGGGTGCGAATAAAGCGCTCGTAGTGGCCAAGATCCAAGTCAGTTTCGGCGCCGTCGTCGGTGACAAACACTTCACCGTGCTGGAACGGGCTCATTGTTCCCGGGTCTACGTTAATGTACGGGTCCAGCTTGAGGATGGTTACCTTCAGGCCGCGTGCCTCGAGGATCGCGGCCAGTGAGGCCGATGCGATTCCTTTCCCAAGTGAGGACACAACACCGCCGGTGACGAAAATATAACGCGTCATGCAGATTCCATGATTATCAGGTTCTGTGGAGAGGGGAGATTGTCATCTCAAGATGGGAGATCAGACTACCAGAAAGCCCCAACCTGCTCAATCACAATCCCGCCCCACAATCAGCCGCCAGCCACTTGAAGGAGCGCTTCCACTGTATTTTTCCGAACACCATAACGAGCCCACCGCAATTAACTCCTCGGCAGCGCCGCAGCCCGCAAAAACCAAGGGCAAACGGGCTCTTTCCCAAGGTGGCACGGCCTGCTCCTGCAGCCATTTTTTCACGACTTTTGCCGGTCCTTCAGGGTAAAGGCGGATGCGTTCGCCGCCCTGCCTCGTAGATACCCGTATTGGCGGCGGCCCGATTTTCTGTCCGTTGCCTTGATTGGGGTCGTTACTTTGCCAGGCCAGCGCCAATGTCCACTCGCCCCAGCGCAGCGTCTGCTGCGGTAACACCGACTGCGAGCCTGCCGGCAAGGGGTTTTGCGAAGCCACAAGATACAGTTTGTGCTGAAAGCGTCGAACGCTGTAGCCCTGCCCCAACAGTTCCGGCTCACGATCCGCAGCAGCATCTATTAACCCTGCCAGAGTCCGCTGCCAGTCTGCGGACACAGGCGCAGGTAAGCCGCAAGACTGGCACCACCAGCGCAGCAGGTTGCCCTGCTCGAGGGGCGACAGTTCAGCAAACGCACGCAGATCCAGCGAATAAGGCTGGCTGTGCTGGTAGACCCCATCGCAGGCATGCCACTGAAGCTGCGCCAGCTTTTGGTTTAGCGCATGACTGTCGGCACAGCCGCGGGCTGATGCCTCTACACGCCGTATGAAGGATGGCCAGCGGGTTTTTAGCAGTGGAATCACGCTATTGCGCAGGTAATTGCGATCAAAACGTTGGTCGCTGTTGCTGGGGTCTTCTATCCACGGCAGGCCGGCGCTATTGGCCCAAGCTTCCAGCTGCCCACGGGAAAACTCAAGCAGCGGTCGCGCCAGAGCACCAGCACCCAGGGCACGGGTGAAGGGCATCCCTGCCAGACCCGCCACACCACTGCCGCGAAAAAGACGGAACAACACGGTTTCCAGTTGATCGTCGCCGTGATGGGCCAATAATAACAGCTCACCGACACGCAGTTGTTGTTCAAACACGTCGTAGCGGGCTGCGCGCGCAGCCTGCTCCAGGCCCCCGGCGCCCTTTTTTTTGACGGGCACCGTTACCGCAACAACCCGCAGAGGCACGCTCAGGCGCGCGCAGGTATCGCGACAAAAGGTTTCCACGTCTGCAGCGTTAGGCTGTAACTGGTGGTTGATGTGAAGCGCAGATAAGGCAATAGAGGCCGGCGTAATCGCCGCGAACAGATGCAACAATAAAGAAGAATCGAGACCGCCACTAAAGGCAATGCACAGGCGGTCATGGTGGGGAAGCTGCCTGGCCAGATCGCGCAACGGCGATGGCCAAGCCGGAGCATTACCGCTAGCGCCCGCTGTCATAGCGGGTCAAGCGCTCGTAGCGCCTTGCAACCAGTTCGTCCAGAGGCAAGCGGGTCAACTCGGCCAAGCCTTCTGTTAACGTCGCCTTAAGCGAGTTGGCCATATCCTGGGGTTTGCGGTGAGCGCCACCCAGGGGTTCTTTGATCACGTTATCGGCCAGGCCCAGGTCTTTCAGACGATCTGCCGTCACGCCCATGGCTGCGGCGGCTTCCGATGCGTAGTCTGCGCTTTTCCACAAAATGGAGGCACACCCTTCCGGAGAAATAACCGCGTAGGTGGAGTACTGCAGCATGTTCAGCTTATCGCACACGCCAATAGCCAGTGCACCACCTGAACCGCCCTCGCCGATAACGGTGGAGATTATGGGCGTTTTCAAACGCGACATAACCGCCAGGTTGAACGCAATGGCTTCACTCTGTCCGCGTTCTTCCGCACCAATACCGGGATAAGCGCCCGGCGTGTCGATAAAGGTCAGAATAGGCATTTTGAAACGCTCGGCCATTTCCATTAGCCGTAAGGCTTTACGATAGCCTTCAGGTCTTGGCATACCAAAGTTACGCTTCACTTTCTCGCGTACTTCACGGCCTTTCTGATGGCCAAGCACCATAACCGGCCTGTCATTAATGCGGGCCGTGCCACCCACCATAGAATAGTCGTCGGCATAACGCCGGTCACCGTGCAGCTGATCGAAATCGTCAAACAACATTTCGATGTAATCGAGCGTATAAGGTCTGCGCGGGTGCCGAGCCAAGCGCGTAACGTCCCACGGTTTAAGGTCAGAGAAAATACTCTCCGTCAGGCTAACGCTCTTTTTCTTGAGCCGGGCGATCTCATCAGTAATGTTGATGTCGGTGTTGTTGCCCACCATCCGCAGCTCTTCGATTTTGGCTTCCAGATCGGCAATGGGCTGTTCGAAATCGAGATAATTAGGGTTCATGATGTTCCATCATTTGAATTCGCGGCAGCCAAAGCTACCAGACCAGAATTTGTGCCCAAGATAACAGCGCAGTCGCCGAGCCTAAAGCGGACATTGGCTGGACTGCACCTACCTGACAAAATGGTAATCTTTACGATGCTACGCCCGCCTCGGCCAACGTAGCTAAAAAATAAGTATTGCCTTTAATCATAGACCAGTTCCACGCTGCGGTCGCCCACCAGGTATTTCAGCTCAAGCAGCAGGCTATCATTGGGCTCCACCCGCCAGGATGGACCCAGCTCAATACGAGTACTGGCGGCCGGACTGGTGTACTCAATCCACACCGGGCTGCCTTCGCAGCGATGCGGTGCCAGCAATTTTTCCAGTGAGTCCAGCAGGCCGTTGCCAAGCTGATTTTCATTCAGCTTCAGCTGCAAACCGCGACTAAATTGCTGGCGGGCGCTGGCGACGTCCATCACCGAGTTGACCCGCATCTTCATCTGCCCAGAATAGTCATCGTGGCTGACCTGGCCATCCACTACAATGACTTGATCTGACTGCAACAGCTCGCGGTTTTCAAAAAACGCTTCGGAAAAAAGCGTCGCTTCGATGCGCCCACTGCGATCATCCAGGGTAATAAAGCACATGGTGGAACCGGTGCGCGTTTTCATGGTGCGCTGTGCAACCACCAGTCCAGCTACCCGCTGCGGCGATTTGTTCGGCTTTAGATCAGCGATAGAAGAGCGCACGAAGCGCCGAACTTCGCGCTCGTATTCATCAAACGGATGCCCGGTCAGATAGAGCCCAAGCGTGTTTTTTTCACCTTTAAGTCGTTGTTTTTCAGACCACTCACGAATGTCCGCAACATCGATATAGGCGTCTATGTCAGCGGCAGCTTCCAAGGCATCGCCAAACATGTCCACCATGCCGGCTGCTTCGTTACGCGACTGCTGACCCGCTTGTAATACGGCTTTTCCGATGCTGGCCATCAGCTGGGCTCGGCCGGCGCCTAATGTGTCCATAGCGCCAGCGCGAATCATCGCTTCTAGCGCGCGTTTGTTCACTTTCTTCAGGTCGACCCGGCGACAAAAGTCGAACAGGTCAATGAACGGCCCGTCTTTTTTTCGCGCCGTAACAATGCTATCAATGGGCCCCTCACCCAAGCCTTTGATAGCACCCAAGCCATACACCACCTGTCCATCGTCGTTAGCGGTGAAGGCGTATTCCGAGGTACTTACATCCGGCAGCACCAACTCCAGTTTCAGGCTACGGCATTCTTCCACCAGCGTAACCACCTTGTCGGTGTTCTGCATATCGGCGGTGAGCACGGCGGCCATAAATTCGGCGGTGTAGTGAGTCTTTAGCCAGAGGGTCTGGTAGGACACCAAAGCATAAGCGGCGGAGTGGGATTTGTTAAAACCGTAACCGGCAAATTTTTCCACTAGGTCGAAGATATTTTCTGCCAAGGTTTTATCAATATTATTGCCTGCACAACCATCCAGAAAAAACTGCTTCTGCTTCGCCATTTCTTCGGGTTTTTTCTTACCCATGGCGCGGCGCAGCATGTCCGCGTTACCCAGACTGTAACCCCCCATCACCTGGGCGATCTGCATCACCTGTTCCTGGTACAGGATAACGCCGTAGGTGGGCTCCAATACCGGCTTCAGACCTTCATACTGATAATCCGGGTGCGGGAAAGACATTGGCTGCTTGCCGTGCTTTCGGTCAATAAAGTCGTCTACCATGCCCGACTGCAACGGGCCTGGGCGGAACAGCGCCACCAGGGCGATCATGTCTTCCAGGGAATCCGGCTGCAGGCGCCGGATCAGGTCCTTCATGCCTCGGGATTCCAGCTGGAACACGGCGGTGGTTTCGGCCTTTTTCAGCATCACGAACGAGGCTGGGTCGTCCAGCGGAATCTCGCTGATGTCCACCGGCTTCAACCCGCGCTTTTCCCGCCGCGGATTGATCATTTTCAGCGCCCAATCGATGATGGTCAGCGTTCGCAGGCCGAGAAAGTCGAACTTCACCAGACCGGCGTCTTCCACATCGTTTTTGTCGAACTGGGTTACCAAGCTGCCGCCGTCGTCATCGCAATACAGCGGCGAAAAGTCAGTGATCTTGGTGGGCGCAATCACCACCCCGCCAGCGTGTTTGCCAGCGTTACGGCACACGCCTTCAAGCTTGACCGCCATTTCCCAGATTTCCTGGGCTTCTTCGTCTTGCGCCAGAAATTCCTTAAGTGACGGTTCCTGCTCTACGGCCTTGGCCAGGGTCATACCCACTTCAAACGGGATCATTTTGGACAGTTTGTCCGCCAGCCCGTAAGACTTGCCCTGCACCCTCGCTACATCACGCACCACGGCTTTGGCGGCCATGGTGCCAAACGTAATGATCTGCGATACCGCTTCACGACCGTATTTTTCGGCCACATAGGCGATGACTCGATCGCGGCCTTCCATACAGAAGTCGACGTCGAAGTCGGGCATGGAGACCCGCTCGGGGTTCAAAAAGCGCTCGAACAGCAGATCGTATTGCAGCGGGTCCAGGTCCGTAATCAACTGAGCGTAGGCCACCAGGGAACCGGCACCGGAACCACGGCCAGGCCCTACCGGCACGCCGTTGTTCTTTGCCCACTTGATAAAGTCCATCACGATCAGAAAGTAGCCGGGGAAACCCATCTGGATGATGATATCCAGTTCAAATTTCAGCCGGTCGTAATAAGCCTGGCGCTTGCTGTCGTAATCCGGATCGTCTTTGGGCAGAGTTTTGGCCAGACGATCTTCCAACCCTTCTTCCGACACCTGGCGAAAGTAGTCGTCCATGGTCATGCCTTCAGGCACCGGATAGTTGGGCAGAAAGTATTCGCCCATGCGCACAGTGACCGAGCAGCGGCGGGCGATGGCCAGGGTGTTTTCCACGGCTTCGGGAATGTCGGCAAAAAGCTCGATCATTTCTTCAGCGCTGCGCAGGTGCTGTTGGTCACTAAAGCGGCGGTCGCGGCGCGGATCGTCCAGAGTGCGGCTTTCGCCAATGCATACCCGCGCTTCGTGGGCCTCAAAGTCTTCCGCATAAATAAAGTGGACATCGTTGGTGGCCACCACCGGCAAGCCCAATTCAGCCGCCAGCGCCACATTCAGGTGCAAGCAATCTTCATCACCTGCACGGCCAGTACGCTGAAGCTCCAAATAAAAACTGTCGGGGTACAGTTCGCGCCAATAGCAGGCCCGTTCACGGGCCAGCTTGGGCTTATCTGACAACATGGCCTTGGCGACATCACCCATTTTGCCACCCGAAAGCATAATCAGGCCCTGGCTGCGGGCTTTCAGCCATTCGCGCTTAATGATGGGCTTGCCAAAACGCTGACCTTCGGTATAACCCAGTGAAACAATCTCGGTCAGATTCAAGTAACCGTCGTTATTACTGGCCAGCAGGGTTGTGCGAAATGGGCTCTCTGGCTCGTCCGGGTTTTCAAGCCACAAATCGGCACCAATAATGGGCTTGACCCCGGCGCCAAGCGCGGCTTTGTAAAATCGCACCAGTGAAAACATGTTGGACTGTTCGGTGAGCCCGACAGCAGGCATACCCAGCTCCACTACCCGCTTGATCAACGGCTTTACCCGTACCAGACCATCCACCAAGGAGTGTTCAGAGTGAACGCGAAGATGTACAAAGGTCTGGGCAGTCATTGCAGATAATCCTGATTAAAACGAGAATACGGATAGCACAAATACAGTTGACCGCCATCAGCGGCCATTCACAGACCGATGGCGGCGCGAATACTGGCCTGGGTCTGTTCGCCAAACAGCACCTGCTGTAACTCGCCCTTTGGATTTATAACCAGCGTAGCCGGCAACGCAATAGGCGTTTGCCAGTCAAACTGCGGGCCTGGGTCTTGGTTCAGCAGATCAAAGCCGATGCCCATGCGCTCACCCAACTGGCTCAGTTCGGCATCGCTGATGCCATCAAAGTTAACGCCTAGCACGGTGATCGCCGGGTTCTGATTCAAGGCATTCAGTTCGGGAATTTCCTTCAGGCAGGGCTTACACCACTCGGCCCAGTAATTCACCAGTACCCATTGCCCGCGCAGATCGCTCCAAACCAGTGGCGCGCCTTCATTGCGCTCCAGCTCAATCTTGCTACAACCCGCCAGCGCAACCATCGCGGCAAACAAACATCCAATAGTCGCCAGGCGGCGGGTATTAAGGGCAAAACCGGTCACAGGGTATTGCAAGCAAAGTCCTCCTGTTAAGCTCCACGCCTGCGAATTCATATTCGCACGCCACGCATCTACTATTATGCACCTACAATCAGGCAAGAAGATGACAGAACCCACCCGAATTTTCCACAATCCCCGCTGTTCAAAATCCCGCCAGGCTTTGGATCTATTAACGGGCCACGGCATTCACCCTCACATTATACGTTATCTGGATACGCCGCCGACAGCGCCAGAGTTGGACATCATTTTGCAACAGCTTGCGCTGGAGCCACGGCAATTGATGCGGCGTAAAGAGCCAGAATACAAAAAACTGGACCTGGACAACGCCGACCTCAGCCGGCAGCAGTTGGTTGCGGCAATGGTGGCGAACCCGCGCCTGATTGAACGCCCTATTGTGCAGGCAAATGGCAAAGCGGTCATCGGCCGACCTCCGGAAAACGTACTGACTGTTTTGTAAATGAATTTTACCAAGCTGACATTTTGAGGATTGTGCCATGACCGCACCGGCTCCCTACGTACTGATTTTGTATTACAGCCGCACCGGCCAAACCGCCGACATGGCCAATCGCATTGCCCGCGGCGTTGCCCGGGTGACCGGTATGCAGGCGCGAATTCGCAGCGTGCCGCCGGTGGCACCAGAAACCACCAGCGCAGTGCCGCCGGTGCCCGATGAAGGCGCACCCTATGTTAGCAAAGACGATTTGGCTGACTGCTCTGGCTTGGCCATTGGCAGCCCTACCCGCTTCGGCAATATGGCCGCACCATTAAAGTATTTTTTGGATACTACCGGTGATTTGTGGCTTGCCGGCGCCTTGGCTGGCAAACCCGCCGGAGCATTTACGTCAACTGGCAGCCTTCATGGCGGGCAAGAAACTACATTACTGTCGATGATGCTGCCACTGCTCCACCATGGCATGGTGCTGTGCGGTTTGCCCTACAGCGAGCCGGCTTTGGGTGCCACCACGACCGGCGGCACACCTTATGGCCCTAGTCATTTCGCCGGCACCGGCGAACAACTGCCACTGAGCGAACACGAACAGATTCTTTGTCAAGCGTTTGGCGAGCGCCTGGCTCGTCTGGCACTGAAGCTGGCCGACTAATCCGCTATCGCGGAATCATCTTAAACAATTGCGGATTTCTAACATGTTGCGTAACCCGAAAGCACTCATAACGGCACGTATTACTCTGGCGCTCTACTTGGCCACGATGATTACCCTGGTGGTGACTACTTTTTTCCCGGGGCCAGACGAAGGCGTCTCCATCACCATGATACTGGCGGTGAAACTGTTGCCTTTAGTGGGTTTTATTGTGCCGGTGTATCGCGGAAACAGTCGCGCTTATATCTGGCTGTCCTTCGTTATCATTTTCTATTTCACTCAAGGCGTGGTGTCAGCCTGGCTCAGTGAGGGCGCCATCGGGCCGGTTATTACAACGGTGCTAACCTTCTTTCTGTTTACTGTGGCGATGATTCATCTTAAGGTAAATCGGCCCGAAACGGCCTGAGTGTTACTGACACAACACGTTTTTCCCTTCCGATGACTGCAACGGACGCCCAGCTTATGGCTTCAGTGCCTCCCCGCGACAAACGCCCGCCGGCCCAAGTACATCAGGCTAGAGTGCAGCAGGCGCCGGCGAGAGCGACGCTGACCCTGCGGGATATTTGCACGGCTTTGGTCAGCAGCGGTGACATTCTGCAAACCGACGCCGAACGTGTGTTGTCGGCTAACCTTGGCAGGGCCGGGGGCGAAACAGCACCGCGCCATCCACTGGAAGTGGTCGCCATTGCCGCTCTGGTCAGCCAGCGTTCCGGACAAACTCTGAATTTGGAGCGGTTGACTCAATGGCTGGCGGATTGGGCCGGGCAGGATTACTACCATATTGACCCGTTGAAAATTGACACCGTAGCCATAGCGCGGGTGATGTCCTTCGCCTTCGCCCAGCGCCACAGTATTTTGGCAGTAGAAATTCATAATGACGAGGTGTTGATCGCCAGCGCCGAACCCTTTCGTTCGGAGTGGGAACAGAACCTGCGTCAGGCCGTGCACAAAGAGCTAAAACGGGTGGTCGTCAACCCCGAGGACTTACGCCGTTATACCCAGGAGTTCTATCAGCTTGCCACTTCAGTAGACAAAGCCAGCGGCGGCCAGACTAAGGGGCCACTGGCGGGCCACCAGAACTTCGAGCAGCTGCTGGACCTGGGAACCAGCGACAAGCCCGAAGCCAATGATCAACACGTGGTGAAAATTGTCGACTGGCTGTTGCAATACGCCTTTGACCAGCGCGCGTCTGATATTCACATTGAACCGCGCCGCGGCATTACCCGGGTGCGCTTTCGCATTGATGGCGTGTTGCATTCGGTATACGAATTTCCTGGCCACGTAGGCACAGCCGTTACCAGTCGCCTGAAGATACTGGGCAGGCTGAACGTAGCCGAAAAACGCCGACCTCAGGACGGGCGCATAAAAACCCGCAAGCCGGACAATCAAGAAGTAGAACTGCGCCTGGCCACGCTGCCCACCGCCTTTGGCGAAAAAATGGTGCTACGGATTTTTGACCCGGACGTACTGCTAAAGTCCTACGAACAGCTGGGTTTCAGCCGTGAAGACCGCGAACACTGGAACGGCATCACCGGCCGACCCCACGGTATTGTGTTAGTCACCGGCCCTACTGGCTCGGGTAAAACCACCACCCTGTATTCCACGCTCAAACAGCTTGCCACACCAGAGCTGAACGTATGCACCATTGAAGACCCCATTGAAATGGTGGAGCCGGCGTTTAACCAAATGCAAGTGCAGACCAATATCGACCTGACCTTCGCCGCAGGCGTTCGGGCACTGCTGCGGCAAGACCCTGACATCATTATGATTGGCGAAATTCGCGATCTGGAAACCGCAGAAATGGCGGTACAGGCCGCGCTGACGGGCCATCTGGTCCTAAGTACCTTACACACCAACGATGCTCCCAGCGCCATCACCCGACTGATGGAACTGGGCATTCCCCCATACCTGATTCGGGCGACCGTGCTTGGTATTATGGCTCAACGCCTGACCCGGAACCTCTGCCCGCACTGCAAAGTGGCCTGCGAGCCCGATGAACATGCCTGGAAAACCCTGACCGAGCCTTGGCGCGCACCTCTGCCAAAAGAATTCTATCAGCCGGCAGGATGCCTGGAATGCCGCCAGACCGGCTACATTGGCCGTTCGGGCGTTTATGAGATACTGGAGTTGTCCAGCGCCATGGTGCGACAAATCACTGAGGGCTGTGAACTGGAGCAGCTGCGCGCCGACGCTTACAAAAGCGGAATGAAGTCATTGCGCCTGA
The DNA here is from genome assembly GCF_023314135.1 of Marinobacter sp. M1C. Taxonomy (NCBI): domain Bacteria; kingdom Pseudomonadati; phylum Pseudomonadota; class Gammaproteobacteria; order Pseudomonadales; family Marinobacteraceae; genus Marinobacter; species Marinobacter sp. M1C. Next base: position 1,672,347 of record NZ_CP092289.1, on the reverse strand, counting down.
GTGGCGCGCAAAAGGTCGCCGCCGGGCTGACCAGCGTTGAAGAAATTCTGCGGGTAACGCCTGAAAGCCAGCGTTAGATGTTTTTTTAAGCGCGTTCTACGAAGTGATGTTTGTTAAGTACTGTTCGTTAATCAACACGCGCTACGCACCCGGGCGCAGGCCGCACTGTTCCAAAAGCTGCTGCCAGCCGCGGGTGTGGTCGGCCACGGCCTGATCCAGATCACCCCACACGTTTGCACGTTCAGCATCAGCACTCTCAACATGAACATTCCCAACACCGGGCTCGACGGGCAAAGCGCGCGCCTGCCAGCGCTGAAAACTCTGTGGCATCACGGCGGTTTGAATCTGCGCCAGTTGCGCCAACGGCTCCAGCAGCTCGATGCGGGCACGGTGCAGATCCGCCAGATACGGTTGCACCTTACCAATATAAATACTGAAAAACATACCCTGCACGATGGTGGACTGATTGTTGGGCTTACCATTTAAGCACAGGGGGCGCTGCGCCAACCGGCGTTCAATCACCTCCGTGCCGTCATTCAGTCGCGCCGCCACCAACAGGGCACTGTTGATTAACTGGCCGGCGCGATACTCGGCCTGCCAACGCTGTTGCACGGCCCCGGCAAAGTCCAGATTCTGCTCCAATTCGCCATTAAGAAGACCCCGCGCCGCACGCTCTAACTGGACGGCTTCACGGGCAAGGTCCGACAGCGGACTCTTGGCAATCACCGGATAAAATCCCTTGCTGGTGGTAAACAGGCTTTCGACTTCCTCGACACCCCAAGTTGCGTTCCAAAGCGCAATGGGCAGGTTCTCGCGCTTACTACTTATGGCTTGTCGCAACGTGTCCTGCAGCTCTTCATCCCCATCATCGATGCTGCTCTGCAGGCATCTTTCAGCGCTGGCAATAAAACGCAGTTCGTACCTCAAACGGTTCAGGGGCTGCATAACTTTGCCCATGATGGAATTTTTTTCACCGACAACAAATTGTAGGTCACAACCGTAGAGCGACAGAAAGTCCAACATTCCGAGTTCCAGCTCTGGCATGTCCAGAACCCGTTCACGGCGGCGCGGCAAAATAGGGGCTGGGGCCGGTTCGCTGAACTGCGGGTCGGTTTCCAACACACGGCCCAGGCGCTCAACGTATTCGTCCATCATGGGTCGCGCTTCACCAAACGGGTTGCAGGCAGTTAGAAAGATTGCCGCAAACACCACCGAAAAAACGCTAACAGAACGTTTATCAAATACTTCAGAGGTCTGGGTCATTGTCATTACTTAATAACTTTTTCGCCATCTTTATTAACCCAAATAGGGCGATCGCCATTACCCATTTTGCCGTTGGTGTCCCAGATTTCCCGATTTTCGGTGGTTCTTTCCAACGCACCGTTATCTTCCCAGATAACACGATCTTTGCAGCCTGCTAAGGCGGTCAGCGCAACAATGATCAACGCGGTCTTTTTTGTCAGCAGACAGGTCATAAACTTCTCCGATTTATAGTTAATGTTGTCATTAGCGACGCCTAATCGCGCCGGCCGTGAACTTCCCTATTATTCTGTTTCTCACGATCGCTCTTGCGGATCATAACGTAAATGGCTCCGGTACTGCCGTGGTGCTTTTGCGTTGTGTGAAACGCCAGCACCGGCTCCAATTCCGGTAACCACTTAGCAAGGTAACTTTTAAGCCAGGCGATACCGTCGAGGTTGCGCTCACCTTTACCGTGCAGAATCGTTACCGTGCGTAGGTCATAGCGCATGCAGTCATTAACAAAGCCAAACACCTGGCGCCGGGCTTCGTCTACCGTCATCCCGTGCAAGTCCAGCTTGGCTTCGCTGGGGTAGTAACCGAGTCGCAGTTTGCGAAACACGCCGTTCTGAACACCGGGGCGTTTCCAGCTAAGAATGTCCTGAGCGGTCAAAGGCTCAACCATGTCCGCCGTGAGCGGATTCGTGTCTTTCAGTGGCAACGCGATGGCCGCCCGCTGGCGCTCCAGGTGGCCCGGGGTCAGCTCGCGAGGCACAACAACGTTGGCTTTGTTTGGCCGTTTTATACGTTTTACATCGCCCATTTCAGCGAGAAAACGCAGTCGATCTTCTTTGGTAGTCATGACAGTATTATCAATGGTTCCTAATGCGGCGAACTTTACCACTGCCCTGCGATGCCATAAAGCAATCCGGCGACGCCTGCACTAGACTGTAAGCACATCCACCCGTTGTCGACAGAGTGAAACCGACTATGGCAGCAGCCTCTCAAGACCAGAGTCGCCCACAAAATACCCGGGCTGTTATGGCTTTTCTGCAAAATCATCCGCCTTTCTCCAATATGGAAGAAGACCACCTAGCGCACTTTGCCGAGCATTCTACGCTACGTTTTTACGCTAATGACGAGGTGGTTTTGTCCGCGGACGACGGCGTTGCTACCCAATTTTACGTTGTAAAGCAGGGTCGGATTCGTGGCGAGAGACTCAATAGCAGAGACGATCGCACCGAAACCACTTTCGAGATTGGCCTGGGGGACTGCTTTCCCCTGGCCGCACTTGTGGGTGAACGGCCTACCCGCACGCTGCATCGGTCGGTGGGCGACACATTCTGCCTAAGCATTAAACATGAAGCTTTTGTCACCCTGTTTACCCAAAGCGATACGTTCCGTGACTTTTGCCTACGCGGCGTCAGTAGCCTTCTCGATCAGGTGAATCAACGCATACAGTCCGGCGCCATGGCGTCGATTGGTTCGAATTTTACGTTAGACTCGCCGCTGGAACGCTTTGCCCTGCGTAATCCCATTGTGTGCACACCCGACTTGCCGGTGCGCAAGGCTGTGGCGCGCATGCACGAAAACAGCGTGGGCAGTATTGTAATTACGGACGACAACCGACATCCGGTGGGCATTTTCACACTGCGCGACTTGCGCACACTGATTGCCGAAGAAAAGGCCCCCCTGAGTGCGCCGATTCGGCAGGTAATGACACCGAACCCCTGCTCATTGTTGGCAAAAGAAGATGCCTTTGCAGCCGCCATGCTGATGGCGGAGCATCACTTTGCCCACATTTGTGTAGTGGATGAAGAAAACAGATTGATTGGCGTTGTGTCAGAACGGGATCTGTTTGCGCTGCAGCGCGTTGACCTGGTCAATCTAGCCCGCACCATCGGCACCGCAACTCACCTACGCACCCTGGTCAGCCTGCGCGCGGATGTTTCGCGCCTGGTCGATTCCATGTTGGCCCACGGCGCCGATTCCGGCCAGATCGTAAAAATCATTACGACCCTGAACGATGTCACCGTGCGCCGCGTATTAGAATTGAACATCGCCAAAAACGATCCCGGCGTACCGTTCACCTGGCTGACGTTCGGCAGCGAGGGTCGCCAGGAGCAGACTCTGTTGACCGATCAGGACAACGGCATATTGTTCACCACGCCGGAAGGTATGACGGAAGATCAAGTGCGGGAGAAATTGCTGCCGTTCGCGCGCATCGTGAACGACGAGTTAGCGGAATGTGGGTTCACCCTGTGTAAGGGCAATATTATGGCCAGCAACCCGAAACTGTGTTTGAGCGGCGCCGAATGGGACGACTGGTTCGTGCGTTTTATCGATGCTTCGACACCGCAGAACCTGGTGTATTCGTCTATATTCCTCGACATGCGCGCAGTGTTTGGTCCCAGCGAACCGTTGCACGAGCTATTTCAGACCGTTCTGAAACGCATCGGCAACAACGCGCTGTTTCAGAAAATGCTGGCAGGCAACGCTTTTACCCGCAAGCCACCACTGACCATGTTCCGCAGCTTTCGCTATGTCAGCGATGGTAAAAAACCCGCGCTGGATCTGAAGCGTCAGGGCCTGGCACCCTTCGTTGAAGCCGTGCGAGTGTTTGCCCTGGCTAACGGTGTAGGGGCTGCGAATACCCTGGAGCGGATGGATGAACTGGCTCGCAAAGGCGTGTTCGACGCAAAAGATGCCAACGCCTGGAAAGAAGCCTACAGCCTGATACAGGCCATCCGTATGCGGACACATCATGAAATGCTGGAACAAAAAGAACCGCTAACCAACTACATTGATCCAGATGACCTGAACCCGCTGGACCGCCGAATACTCCGCGAATCTTTCCGCCAGGCCCAGCGCCTGCAACAGAAGCTGGAACTGGCTTACCAGCTCTAGCCCCAGGGCCTGATTATGATCGACTTTCTAAAGCAGTGGCTGGAGCGCAAAAAGCGTGGCGGTATAGACATCGCCAACCTGCCGAACCCCAAAACGATTGGTGACCAGCCTTTGATGGCTTCACGATTGATTGTGCTTGACCTGGAAACCACTGGGCTGAACCCGGCCAAAGATCAAATGATCGCCATAGGCGCCGTAGCTATCAACAACAACGCTATACCGTTAAACGATCAATTTGATCTGATATTACGCCGGCCAGAGCTAGATATCCGTAAAACCGTACTGATTCACGGTATCGGCCCCGAAGCGCTGACCGACGGCCGTGAGACCGAAGACGCTCTATTGCACCTGTTAGACTGGATGGATGGAGATCCCATTCTGGCTTATCATTCGGCGTTCGATCAGAAGTTTCTGGAAAAAACCCTGCGCGCTGTACTCGGCTATGGTGAAAATCACATCTGGCTTGATGTTGCAGAGCTGATGCCTGCGTTTTTTCCAAGCGTTAACACCCGAGGCAAAGGTTTAGACAACTGGGCTGATATCTTTGGCGTACACGCCAGTACCCGCCATCACGCCGCGGCTGACGCTATGGTCACCGCTGAGCTTACATTAATTGCTCTTAACAAAGCCGCACAACAAGGTATTCACACTCTGGCCGAGCTCAGCAACAAATTGCGCTACCAGCGCCGCCTGAGAAACATACAACGGTTTTAACAGCACCATATGCAAAGCCATGACCGATATCGAGCTGAAGCGCCTGCGCCAGTTCTCAAATTTCAACCGTAAACCCGTCAAAATCCAGAGTTTTAGACCTTTTGCCAATATCACTCGGGCTCGCATTGCACCAAAGTCAATAAGGTAATCCCGCAAACTCCACAATAACAACAGGAGTACTCTATGTCAGGTCATAGCGAAAACGCTGAGCAGTACTGGAAGGCGAACCTCCGCCTGATTTACGGAAGCCTTATTATCTGGGCTTTGGTTTCTTATGGTTTCGCGATCTTCCTGCGGCCAATGCTGTCCAGCATTTCCATCGGCGGCACGGATCTGGGTTTCTGGTTCGCTCAACAGGGCTCAATTCTCACGTTTATCGCACTGATCTTCCACTACGCGTGGCGCATGAACAGGCTCGATAAACAATTCGGCGTGGACGAGGAATAATAACAATGAGTCAATTTGCCATTAACATCCTTTTTGTAGGTGGCTCATTCGCCATCTACATCCTTATCGCCATATGGGCCAAGGCCGGAAGTACAAAAGACTTCTATGTTGCCGGCGGCGGTATTCACCCTATCACCAACGGCATGGCGATTGGCGCCGACTGGATGTCTGCTGCATCCTTTATATCCATGGCAGGTATTATCGCTGCCAGTGGCTATGCAAGCTCAGCCTACCTGATGGGTTGGACGGGTGGTTACGTTCTGCTGGCCATGCTTCTGGCGCCTTACCTGCGCAAGTTTGGCAAGTTCACGGTTCCAGAGTTTATTGGCGACCGCTTCTACAGCCGCAACGCCCGCCTGGTTGCGGTTGTGTGTCTGATTGTAGCGTCTGTCACCTATGTTATCGGCCAAATGGCCGGCGCTGGTGTAGCCTTCTCTCGCTTCCTGGAGGTTGACTCCACAACTGGCCTGATGATTGCTGCTGTGATTATTTTCATCTACTCAGTACTTGGCGGCATGAAAGGCATCACCTATACGCAGGTGGCCCAGTACGTTGTGCTGATCATTGCCTACACGATCCCTGCTGTATTTATTTCTCTGCAACTGACAGGCAACCCGATTCCAGGGCTGGGTCTGTTCTCCACTCACATCGATTCGGGCATGCCGATTCTCGATAAGCTGAACCAGGTCGTCACTGACTTAGGCTTCACAGAATACACTGCAGATCTCGACAGCCACCTGAACATGGCGCTGTTTACCCTGACGCTGATGATTGGTACCGCTGGCCTGCCCCACGTTATCGTCCGCTTCTTCACGGTTCCTAAGGTTGCAGATGCTCGCTGGTCTGCTGGCTGGGCCCTGGTGTTTATTGCGCTGCTGTACCTCACAGCGCCGGCAGTTGCGTCTATGGCTCGCCTGAACCTGATGACCACCATTTATCCCGATGGCACCGCTGCTGAGCCAATTCAGTACGACAACCGCCCGAACTGGGTCAAAGAGTGGGAAATTACAGGTCTGATCAAGTTCGTTGACAAAAACGAAGACGGGCGTATCCAGCTTTATAACGATGCCCCGTCTTTTCAGACTCAAGCTGACGCACGCGGCTGGAAAGGCAACGAACTGGACGTAAACCGTGACATCCTTGTGCTCGCCAACCCGGAAATTGCCAACCTGCCGGGTTGGGTTATCGGGCTGATAGCCGCAGGCGGTCTGGCAGCGGCGCTATCAACAGCCGCAGGCTTGCTGCTGGCGATATCTTCAGCGATCAGTCACGACCTGATCAAAGGCTCGATTAATCCGGGTATTTCGGAGAAGGGCGAGTTGAGAGCCGCCCGTATATCGATGGCCGTTGCGATTGTTGTCGCGACATATCTTGGCGCCAACCCGCCAGGATTCGCCGCACAGGTTGTTGCCCTGGCGTTTGGCATCGCAGCCGCATCTCTGTTCCCGACTCTGATGATGGGCATTTTCTCCAAGCGCGTTAACAATGTTGGCGCCATCGCGGGTATGCTGTGCGGCCTGGCGTTCACCCTGACGTACATCTTCGTGTACAAAGGATGGTTCTTCATACCAGGTACCGCCAACCTTGCTGACATTCCGGCGAACTGGGTATTTGGTATCTCGCCCTTGTCTATCGGTGCGATTGGTGCCGTCGTCAACTTTGCGGTAGCCTTCACGGTATCCAATGTGACGGATGAGCCACCCGTTGAGATTCAGGAACTGGTTGAGAGCGTTCGTTACCCACGCGGTGCCGGAAAAGCTCAGGACCACTAAGCAACAACCCGGCCTGTTTCACTCATTGAGCTGACAGGTTGTTACCGAACGGGCCTCCTCTTAGAGGAGGCCCGTTCTTTTTTAAGGAAACACATTTATGTTCTGGACTTTTGTCGCCACCGTATTTTGTGGACTGGGCGCCGCCGGCATTGCTCTCGGAATCCGGTTTCTCACCCGCAAGATGGCGCCTAAATGGATTATTCCGGTATTTGCCGGCGCCGGTATGCTTGGCTACCTTATCTACGGAGAATACATCTGGTATGACAATAAACAGACACGCCTGCCTGATGAGGCAGCGGTGGTGAGCACAGAAAGAGAAGGTATATTCTGGCGCCCGTGGTCATTGGTTTACCCATACGTAACCGCATTCTCCACTGTTGATAAAAACAGCATCGCCCGGGATACGAGCAATCCGAATATAGTACGGTTCACACTTTACCGCTTTGAACAGAAAATCACTGACACGGTTGCACACCGAGTTCACATTATTAATTGCGGGACTCGCGAGGTTGTTCCTATCGGTTCTGATGGAACGCCAAGGGTCGACAACATGAAAGTTCTGGAAAGGAATGACCCACTTTATTCCACCGTGTGTGCTCGCTGATAATCCGGTAACGGGCCTGGCAGCCTGATCACCTGACGGATATGCATTAATATGATTAGTGTCTGGTTGCTGGTTTTAATTTCCATCACCTACATTTCCCTGCTGTTTGTAGTGGCCTGGGCAGGCGACCGCCACCCGGGGCTGTATAAGCGACGTTTGGCCAGAACCCACATCTACGCACTCTCTCTGGCCGTGTATTTTTCCTCCTGGACTTTCTATGGCGCCGTGGGTCGCGCCACCCAGGAAGGACTTGGGTTTCTGCCCATCTATCTTGGGCCGATATTGGTGTTCGTGTTCGCCGCACCGCTGTTGCGCCGCATCATTCACATCAGCAAGCGCAACAGCAGCACCTCCATAGCCGACTTTATCGCTTCCCGCTACGGAAAATCCCAGTTGCTAGCAGCGATGATAGCCGCCTTTGCGTTAATCGGCAGCGTGCCTTACATCGCCTTGCAGTTAAAAGCCATCGCCATGGGCTTTGCGGTGTTGTCCAGCCCCCACGGCGGCGCACAGGAACTCAGCAGCGCCGCCTGGAGCGATTCAGCTTGGTACATTACGTTGGCTCTGGCCCTATTTACCATTTTATTCGGTACCCGCCACCTGGAATCAACAGAGCATCACCGCGGCATGATTCAAGCCATTGCGTTTGAATCTGTAATCAAACTGGTGGCGTTTTCAGCGGTTGGATTGTTTGTGCTGTTTGGCTTTTTCAATGGCTTTGGCGACCTTACACAGCGGGTAGCCGCGGCCGATCTCACCGGAGTGCTGACAACCCAAAATCTGAATCTGACCGCGTTTATTACCCAAACCCTGGTCGCCGGGGTGGCCATTGTCTGCCTGCCGCGGCAGTTCCACGTTATGGTGGTTGAAAACAGCGATCCCCGCGATTTCGAGACCGCGCGCTGGGCTATGCCTATTTATCTGATCATCGCCAGCGCTTTTGTACTGCCGATTGCCGCTGCCAGCTTGCTTGTACCCGATAGTGCCAACTACAACCCTGACATTATGACGCTTCAGTTGCCCATACTGGCCGGCAATACCTGGCTTGCAGTACTGGCGTTTCTGGGGGGCGGCTCCGCAGCGGCGGCGATGGTGATTGTGTGCTCGGTGGCGGTCGCCACCATGGTCAGCAACGAAATCATCATGCCGGCTTTGTTGAAATTCTTCCGTCCCAGAATGAATCGCAAGGCGGACCTGAGCTACTTGCTCCTTAGTATTCGCCGCATCGCTATCTCCGCTGTTTTACTGACAGCATACGGTTTTTATCGGATGGCAGGGGAAGACACCAGTTTGACAGCCTTCGGGCTACTGTCGTTTGCTGCTGCGGCGCAACTGGGGCCAGCGTTGGTGGGCGGAATCGTCTGGCGCGGTGGTAACCACAACGGAGCGGTATGGGGTCTTTTTATAGGCTTTATACTATGGCTCTACACTTTGCTTCTGCCTGCGTTGGCATCTACCGGCTGGATCAACGACACGCTTGTTCAGCAAGGTCTCTGGGGCATGAGTTGGACCCGTCCCACCGCCCTGTTTGGCGCTGAACTGGACCAAATCAGCCACGGTATAATCTGGAGCCTGGGAGCCAATACTGCAATTTATATAATGCTGTCCTTAGTAACCCGCCAACGAGTGCGTGAGAAAATACAGATCGCCAGTTATTTTCAGGACACTCACGGACGCGGAGAAACCCCCCACCAGCAAACCTGGCAGGGTGAGATTTTGACCTCCGACCTGCAGGCTCTGGCTGATCGCTTCATGGGCGACGAGCGCGCAGAAACGGTGTTTCGCAATTACGAGCGCCGCAATGCCATCCGCCTTTACCCACAGCGGCCTGCAACAACACATTTAATGAAGTACATAGAGCGCCAGCTGGCATCGATTATCGGTGGTTCAACCGCGCGCGTGGTTTTGGAATCGACCCTGACCGGTCGCGATATGCAGATTGAAGACGTCGTCAGCATTGTGGATGAGGCCTCACAGGCAATGACGTTTAGCCGAGAGCTGCTGCACTCCGCTATTGAAAACCTCAGTCTTGGTGTGTCAGTAGTAAATCACCAGCAGGAACTGGTGGTGTGGAATCACCTATACATTGAACTGTTCAATTACCCCAAGAGTTTTGTACGTCTGGGACGACCGGCGGCTGACCTGATTCGCTATACTCTGACTAACGCAAATCTTTCAGCCCGTAAAATCGATGAAATCGTTACTCAACGCATTGGCAGCATGACCCAAGGCCAGCGTATGTCCTATGAGCGCCAGCGGCCCGATGGCACGTTTATCCGCATTGAAGGCGCGCCGATTCCCGGCGGCGGCTATGTCACGACATTTCAGGACATAACGCCCATGCGTCGTACCGAACAGGCGCTAAAGGAAACCAATATCTACCTCGAACAACGGGTTAAAGAGCGAACCCAGGAACTGCAGGTGATCAACGAGCAGATGCTTAAAGCCACATCTGTAGCCGAACAGGCCAATCACAGTAAAACACGCTTTCTCGCGTCAGCCAGTCACGATCTGTTGCAGCCCTTAAATGCCGCACGCTTATTCACCTCTGCCCTGCAAGGTAAAGCTCAAAGTGCCGAGTGTCAGCAATTGGTCGAACACATCGACAGCTCCCTGGGTGCGGCCGAAGAAATTATCAGTACGCTGCTGGATATCTCCAAATTGGATGCCGGTGCTCTGGAGCCGGATATCAGCGTGTTTCCGGTTAGCGATATCATCCGCCGGCTGGCAAACGATTTTTCTGCCATCGCCAATGACCAGGACCTTATATTGGATGTCGTACCCAGCTCCGTCTGGATCCGTTCAGATGCCAAGCTTCTGCGCCGGGTGATCCAGAATTTTTTGTCCAATGCCATACGCTATACGCCCGAAGGTCGCATTCTGCTGGGTTGCCGTCGCCTGGATGGTTTCCTGCGCATTGAAGTCTGGGACACAGGGCCCGGCATTCCGGAGGATCAGCTAACCCAGATTTTTGAAGAGTTCCGCCGTTTCCAGCATGGGCGCGACAAGAAAGGTTTGGGCCTTGGCCTTGCCATCGTCGACCGCATCAGCGGTATGCTCAATCATCCGGTGACCGTTCAGTCGCGGCAGAGTCGTGGCAGCGTTTTCAGTATTACGGTGCCCAGAGTGGCCGCCGAGGAGCTAACCCCCCTGCCAGTACAGGCTTATGGCCCGGCTCGACGGGTATCCAGCCTGAAGGGCCGTCATCTGCTGTGTATTGATAACGATGCCGCTATTCTTCAGGGTATGGTGGCGCTGCTGAGCAACTGGCAATGCCAGATAACAGCCGCGGAAAGCCTGGACGACGCCATGAAAAAACTGGGTGTGGACGTTCCCGACATTCTGCTTGCCGACTATCAGCTAGACGACGACCAGAACGGTCTGGACGCTATGGACACGCTGCGCGTAGCTCTGAAAAAGCGCCTGCCCGGCATTCTGATTACAGGCTATATGGCACAAGAGGTAAGAGATGACGCGACAGACCGCGGCTATCATGTGCTTTATAAACCCGTAAAACCGGCTGCTCTGCGCGCTATGGTGAATAAACTTTTAAAATAAGTCGGTAAGTGGCAACCACTCTACGCCCCGCTGCTTTCGGTAAACTGTGCCAAACCCGACGTTTTTCGCGATAATTTCCTGGTTCAGGAAATCCACAGGGTGTGCTAACTGATAGCCCCGGCCACGCACGGTGCGTATATCAAAACCCTCCTTCAACGCCCGCCGTACGATCTTCCATATTGCGGTGCGGCTAACGCCAAACTCCATGGCGAGTGACTGTCCGGAATGGATCTTGCCGTCATTCAAACGGGTTATCAATACCTTGGCTTTCATTCAGGGATGCCCGTGTCAATGACTAAGCGCTGGATTAAACACTAAATCCGCACGAATTCAAAGCCTATGCATGACGTTGGAATTGGCGAATCACCAGGTGGGGACCGGTTTCACTGAGGGACGGCTTTGAAATCCGTCCCTGTTTTGGGCTGGTTTCGTTTTATTCAGCCAAAAAAAAGCCCCGGCAGCGTGAGCTGTCGGGGCATTTAGCAATAAGAGTCTGACGATGACCTACTCTCACATGGACGAACCACACTACCATCGGCGCAGGCTTGTTTCACTTCTGAGTTCGGGATGGGATCAGGTGGTACCAAGCCGCTATAGTCGTCAGACAAAACGGTTGATCACTGGGGGATGAGATAGAACGCTGGCTTTTTAGGGCCGTGATACGATTTTTTCGTTGCGATATCCGCAATTGTCTTGGGTGTTATATAGTCAAGCCGCACGAGCAATTAGTATCGGTTAGCTCAACGCCTCGCAGCGCTTACACACCCGACCTATCAACGTCCTGGTCTTGAACGGCTCTTCAGGGGCCTCTAGGGCCCAGGGAGATCTCATCTTGGAAGGGGCTTCCCGCTTAGATGCTTTCAGCGGTTATCCTATCCGAACATAGCTACCGGGCAATGCCACTGGCGTGACAACCCGAACACCAGAGGTTCGTCCACTCCGGTCCTCTCGTACTAGGAGCAGCTTTCCTCAAATCTCCAACGTCCACGGCAGATAGGGACCGAACTGTCTCACGACGTTCTAAACCCAGCTCGCGTACCACTTTAAATGGCGAACAGCCATACCCTTGGGACCGGCTTCAGCCCCAGGATGTGATGAGCCGACATCGAGGTGCCAAACACCGCCGTCGATGTGAACTCTTGGGCGGTATCAGCCTGTTATCCCCGGAGTACCTTTTATCCGTTGAGCGATGGCCCTTCCATACAGAACCACCGGATCACTATGACCTACTTTCGTACCTGCTCGACGTGTCTGTCTCGCAGTCAAGCGGGCTTGTGCCATTACACTAACCGTACGATGTCCGACCGTACTTAGCCCACCTTTGTGCTCCTCCGTTACGCTTTAGGAGGAGACCGCCCCAGTCAAACTACCCACCACACAGTGTCCTCATCCCCGATAAGGGGACAGAGTTAGAACCTCAAACATGCCAGGCTGGTATTTCAAGGTTGGCTCCACGCAAACTGGCGTTCACGCTTCAATGCCTCCCAGCTATCCTACACAAACATGTTCAAAGTTCACTGTGAAGCTATAGTAAAGGTTCACGGGGTCTTTCCGTCTAGCCGCGGATACACCGCATCTTCACGGCGATTTCAATTTCACTGAGTCTCGGGTAGAGACAGCGCCCCCATCGTTACGCCATTCGTGCAGGTCGGAACTTACCCGACAAGGAATTTCGCTACCTTAGGACCGTTATAGTTACGGCCGCCGTTTACCGGGGCTTCGATCAAGAGCTTCTCCCTAAGGATAACCCCATCAATTAACCTTCCGGCACCGGGCAGGCGTCACACCGTATACGTCCACTTTCGTGTTTGCACAGTGCTGTGTTTTTAATAAACAGTCGCAGGGGCCTGGTATCTTCGACTGGCTTCTGCTCAACCCGCGAGGGGTGTCACATACCACCAGCGTGCCTTCTCCCGAAGTTACGGCACCATTTTGCCTAGTTCCTTTACCCGAGTTCTCTCAAGCGCCTTGGTATTCTCTACCTGACCACCTGTGTCGGTTTGGGGTACGGTCTCAAATCACCTGAAGCTTAGAAGATTTTCCTGGAAGCATGGCATCAATAACTTCCCGCCACATGGGCAGTCGTCATCACGTCTCAGAATTGAGGACCCGGATTTGCCTAAGTCCCCTCCCTACACGCTTAAACCGGGACGACCGTCGCCCGGCTTACCTAGCCTTCTCCGTCTCTCCATCGCAGTGATTCAAGGTACGGGAATATTAACCCGTCTCCCATCGATTACACCTTTCGGTCTCACCTTAGGGGCCGACTCACCCTGCGCCGATTAGCGTTGCGCAGGAACCCTTGGTCTTCCGGCGTGCGAGTTTTTCACTCGCATTGTCGTTACTCATGTCAGCATTCGCACTTCTGATACCTCCAGCAAGCTTCTCAACTCACCTTCGCAGGCTTACAGAACGCTCCCCTACCCCGCATACACAGTATGCAGCCGCAGCTTCGGTATCCAGTTTGAGCCCCGTTACATCTTCCGCGCAGGCCGACTCGACTAGTGAGCTATTACGCTTTCTTTAAAGGATGGCTGCTTCTAAGCCAACCTCCTAGCTGTCTGAGCCTTCCCACATCGTTTCCCACTTAACTGGAATTTTGGGACCTTAGCTGGCGGTCTGGGTTGTTTCCCTCTTCACGACGGACGTTAGCACCCGCCGTGTGTCTCCCGGATAGTACTCACAGGTATTCGGAGTTTGCATCGGGTTGGTAAGTCGGGATGACCCCCTAGCCGAGACAGTGCTCTACCCCCTGTGGTATTCGTCCGAGGCGCTACCTAAATAGCTTTCGGGGAGAACCAGCTATCTCCGGGCTTGATTAGCCTTTCACTCCGATCCACAAGTCATCCCCTGGCTTTTCAACGACAGTGGGTTCGGTCCTCCAGTTGATGTTACTCAACCTTCAACCTGCTCATGGATAGATCGCCCGGTTTCGGGTCTATGCCCAGCGACTAATTCGCCCTATTCAGACTCGGTTTCCCTACGGCTCCCCTAAACGGTTAACCTCGCCACTGAACATAAGTCGCTGACCCATTATACAAAAGGTACGCCGTCACAGAACAAGTCTGCTCCGACTGCTTGTACGCATACGGTTTCAGGATCTATTTCACTCCCCTCACAGGGGTTCTTTTCGCCTTTCCCTCACGGTACTGGTTCACTATCGGTCAGTCAGGAGTATTTAGCCTTGGAGGATGGTCCCCCCATGTTCAGACAAGGTTTCTCGTGCCCCGTCCTACTCGATTTCACTAGACTCAGGTTTCGGATACAGGGCTATCACCCACTATGGCGGCACTTTCCAGAGCCTTCTCCTACCAGTTGTCTAGCTTAAGGGCTAGTCCCCGTTCGCTCGCCGCTACTTAGGGAATCTCGGTTGATTTCTTTTCCTCGGGGTACTTAGATGTTTCAGTTCTCCCGGTTCGCCTCTTACACCTATGTATTCAGTGTAAGATACCCGACCTAGATCGGGTGGGTTTCCCCATTCAGAAATGTCCGGATCACAGCTCGTTTGCCAGCTCCCCGAACCTTATCGCAGGCTTCCACGTCTTTCATCGCCTCTGACTGCCTAGGCATCCACCGTATGCGCTTAGTTGCTTGACTATATAACCCCAAGACAACTGACTCTAACGCCCACAGATCACGGCCAGCTAACCGAAGTTAGACAGCGTGTTCCAGGAACACTAGAGATAGTCACTCGAAGTCATACACAACCACTTCAACGACAACACCGGATAACGCTTGAAAAAATCGTTATCACTTGAACACTTCCCTCAAAGACCGTAGAGGAAAGCATTCGTGTTCTATCTCATCCAATTTGTTAAAGAGCAAATCTGACCCAGTGATCAGAAAGAAGGCCTTCAGACTTAGCGGACGCTAAACTGAAACACTTTTTTCTGTACACTGACCGAAGTCAGGCATTCAGGGTAACCAAGTAACTCGTCATGTCTGTATAATGGTGGAGCTAAGCAGGATCGAACTGCTGACCTCCTGCGTGCAAGGCAGGCGCTCTCCCAGCTGAGCTATAGCCCCATTTTGGTGCTATTCCGATGGACCTCATCAGCTGAGGCTTACTCGGAAAATTGGGTTAACCTAGGCATCGTCGGGCGTGGCGTGCGAGTGGCACGTGAGTCCGGCGATAACGACGGGTAACACAATTTTGGTGGGTCTGGGTGGAGTTGAACCACCGACCTCACCCTTATCAGGGGTGCGCTCTAACCAACTGAGCTACAGACCCGGTTTTGCTTGTCTTCGAAGCGCCTGGTCTGCGTTGCAATCCTCGTTCAGTTGGTCACGTACTACAGTACGCTTCCGCCTTCGCTCAGCTTGCGCCTTGCCAATCGATTCGAATCCGGCGCCAAACCCCTGAGGGTTAAAACCGTCGGGCCTGAAAGACCCTTTGCTCTCTTTAATCAATCAACCAAGTAATTCGTGTGGACTCTGACCGAAGCGTTCGGCATCGTTTAAGGAGGTGATCCAGCCCCAGGTTCCCCTAGGGCTACCTTGTTACGACTTCACCCCAGTCATGAACCACACCGTGGTAATCGTCCTCCCGAAGGTTAGACTAACTACTTCTGGTGCAATCCACTCCCATGGTGTGACGGGCGGTGTGTACAAGGCCCGGGAACGTATTCACCGTGACATTCTGATTCACGATTACTAGCGATTCCGACTTCACGGAGTCGAGTTGCAGACTCCGATCCGGACTACGACGCGTTTTGTGAGATTGGCTCCCCCTCGCGGGTTTGCAGCCCTCTGTGCGCGCCATTGTAGCACGTGTGTAGCCCTGGCCGTAAGGGCCATGATGACCTGACGTCATCCCCACCTTCCTCCGGTTTGTCACCGGCAGTCTCCCTAGAGTTCTCAGCATTACCTGCTAGCAACTAGGGATAGGGGTTGCGCTCGTTACGGGACTTAACCCAACATCTCACGACACGAGCTGACGACGGCCATGCAGCACCTGTGTCAGAGTTCCCGAAGGCACCGATCCATCTCTGGAACGTTCTCTGCATGTCAAGGCCAGGTAAGGTTCTTCGCGTTGCGTCGAATTAAACCACATGCTCCACCGCTTGTGCGGGCCCCCGTCAATTCATTTGAGTTTTAACCTTGCGGCCGTACTCCCCAGGCGGTCAACTTAGTGCGTTAGCTGCGCCACTAAGGATTCAAGATCCCCAACGGCTAGTTGACATCGTTTACGGCGTGGACTACCAGGGTATCTAATCCTGTTTGCTCCCCACGCTTTCGCACCTCAGTGTCAGTGTTGGTCCAGGTAGCCGCCTTCGCCACTGGTGTTCCTTCCTATATCTACGCATTTCACCGCTACACAGGAAATTCCACTACCCTCTACCACACTCTAGCCATGCAGTTCGAAGTGCCGTTCCCAGGTTGAGCCCGGGGCTTTCACATCTCGCTTACATAACCACCTACGCGCGCTTTACGCCCAGTAATTCCGATTAACGCTTGCACCCTCCGTATTACCGCGGCTGCTGGCACGGAGTTAGCCGGTGCTTCTTCTGCGAGTGACGTCAATCCTCAAGAGTATTAATCTTAAGGCCTTCCTCCTCGCTGAAAGTGCTTTACAACCCGAAAGCCTTCTTCACACACGCGGCATGGCTGGATCAGGCTTGCGCCCATTGTCCAATATTCCCCACTGCTGCCTCCCGTAGGAGTTCGGGCCGTGTCTCAGTCCCGATGTGGCTGATCATCCTCTCAGACCAGCTACGGATCGTTGCCTTGGTAGGCCATTACCCCACCAACAAGCTAATCCGACTTAGGCTCATCTAATAGCGCAAGGTCCTCTCCGAAGAGCGGATCCCCTGCTTTCCCCCGTAGGGCGTATGCGGTATTAATCCGAGTTTCCCCGGGCTATCCCCCACTACTAGGCAGATTCCTAAGCATTACTCACCCGTCCGCCGCTCGACGCCTGGTAGCAAGCTACCATCGTTTCCGCTCGACTTGCATGTGTTAAGCCTGCCGCCAGCGTTCAATCTGAGCCATGATCAAACTCTTCAGTTTAAATCATACAAGATCCGAAGATCTTCAATCTGCTCAAGTACAAAAACTCAATTCTTGACGAGTCGTTGACTTGGTATTTCTTACCGAAATACTCCAGTCAGCGCCCACACGAATTACTTGGTTAATTTTTTAAAGAGCGTTTGAGCCGTGGCTCAATCAGGAGGCGAATTATACATCGTTTCGCTGCCCTGTCAACCGTTTATTTCGAGAAGCGTTAGAAGCATTTCCTTCCAAACCCCCCAACCTAACCGGCTGGTACTGCTTGATTCGAGAGGCGCATTCTACAGCGTATCCGAACCGTGTCAACCGTTTTCGCGTTCAAAGTTTAAATCACATTTCCTAAACTTTTCAACGTCTTACCCAACAGTTTCCGCTCAATTCCTGCCCCTCTATTCCGGGCTGTCCCTCAAGCGAGATGCGCATTCTACAGACTTCTCGGAACAGGTCAACAGCCAATCTGAACTTTATTAAAAAACATCAAACTGGCCTTGAGCCACCTGTCAGGTATCCATGAATGGCTACCTAAAACTCTCTCACTACTATAGCTAGCTCAGAGACACTTTAATAGCGCTTGCGGCGTTTCTCGCTTTTTCCCGCGCGGCGTCAATAGAACCCGCCAGCGCCAGTGCAACGCCCATGCGACGCCGGCCACTCAACTCCGGCTTACCAAACAGACGTAACTGTGTATCCGGCTCGGCCAGTGCCAGCTGCATACCACTATATCGGATACGCTTCGAGTCACCTTCCGGCAGCACCACCGCAGATGCTGCGGGGCCGTATTGACGTATCGCAGGAACCGGCAAACCAAGAATTGCCCGGGCATGCAACGCAAACTCAGAAAGGTCCTGACTAATCAGCGTTACCAAACCCGTGTCGTGAGGTCGAGGCGACACTTCCGAAAACCAAACGTCGTCGCCCTTAACAAAGAGCTCTACGCCGTACACCCCCAAACCACCCAGGCTTTCAACCACGGTACGGGCAACGCGAGCCGCTCTCTCAAACGCGAGATCGGACATCGGTTGAGGCTGCCAGGATTCACGATAATCACCATCCTCTTGACGGTGGCCAATAGGATCGCAAAACGATATTCCATCACGGTGCTTCACCGTGAGCAAAGTGATCTCGTACTCGAAGTCCACAAAACCTTCAACAATCACCCTTCCTTTACCAGCACGACCGCCGCTTTGGGCATAATCCCACGCAGCCTCGATGTGCTCGGCGCGGGTTATCGTTGACTGCCCTTTACCAGACGAACTCATTACCGGCTTTACCACTAATGGCAACCCCACCTCCTCCACCGCTGCCAAGTACTCTTCTTTAGTACCTGCAAACCGAAAAGGAGACGTCGGCAACTCCAGTTCTTCAGCTGCCAATCGACGTATGCCTTCCCGGTTCATGGTTAGATGCACAGCCCTTGCCGACGGAATCACCGTGAAACCTTCGTTTTCGAGCTTGACCAACTCTGCGGTAGCGATGGCTTCAATCTCCGGCACAATCAGGTTCGGCTTTTCAAGTTCGACAATCCGCCGTAATGCCTGAGCGTCTAACATATCAATAACGTGACTGCGGTGGGCAACCTGCATCGCGGGTGCGTTGGCATAACGATCAACGGCGATAACTTCGACACCGAAACGCTGCAGCTCTATTACAACTTCTTTGCCCAACTCACCGGCACCGCAAAACAGAACTTTGAACGCGGTGTCTGTTAACGGTGTTCCCAAGGTAACCTGTGCTATTTTTTGTACCATAACAATTCCATCGGATGATATTGAACGGCCGGCAGCCGGGTTCAGATTAAAGCTTTTTTCTCGCGCGCGGCAACCAGGCGCAATACCTCGCGCCGCTGGTCGCTGTTCATTTGCATCCAACGCATAATTTCATCACTGGAACGATGGCAGCCAATACACACGTCATCTTCATTGAGCGCGCAGATGCTGACACAAGGCGACCTGACTTTATTAGCAACGCTCATCGCTCGGGCTCACAGGGTTGCAGGTTGCCCAGATATTGCGCAGCATTCTTGACGTAACTGAGCGCGGCCATTTCCAGCATCTTTTGCTGCTCCGGGCTTAATTGGCGTTTTACCCGTGCCGGCGAGCCTATAACCATCGAGCCGTCGGGTATCACCATATGTTCCGGTACCAGCGTGTTCGCTCCTATCAAGCAGTGCTTGCCAATTTTGGCTCCGTTCAGCACAACTGCGTTGATGCCGATCAACGAGTAATCGCCCACATCACAGCCGTGAAGCATGGCTTTGTGCCCCACAGTCACACCACGGCCGATGTTTAACGGTAATCCCGGGTCGGTATGCAATACGGCACCATCCTGCACGTTACTCTGCTCACCAATCGTAATCAGTTCGTTATCACCGCGAATCACCACGTTAAACCACACGCTGGCTTTGTCTAACAAGCGAACACTGCCGATCACCGAGGCATTATCGGCAACAAAATGGCCACTTCCTTCTAACGCCGGAACTCTGTCGTTCAATTTGTAAAACATAATTTCCTCTTGAAGTATGCCGTCTCTGTTGGGCTCTCGAGCCCATTAACACCACAATATTAACGCGAGGGCGGTCGTTCCAGATCAATACCGGCATCGTACACAGCGTTCATAAACTCGACCAGTACTACGGCTGACAAACCCCATATCTGGTATTTCTCCCAGCGGTAGCAGGGCACGTGAATGATACCGCCCATAAAAGGTAAGGCATCGGTACGCTCACGCCGGTCTTCCAGCAACCAGGCTATGGGGACACGGAACACACTTTCGATTTCTGCAGGATTGGGGCGTAGTGGATGGTCTTCGGGTACCACGCCTACGTATGGTGTTACAAGAATACGGGCGTGGGATGTGACCTGGCTTAGCGATGACACAATCTGCACCTGGTCTGGCGGCAAGCCGATTTCCTCATGGGTCTCCCGAAGAGCCGTGACCATCAGGTTTTCGTCTTCGGGGTCGCGCCTGCCACCAGGGTACGCTACTTGGCCACGATGGGTTTTGAGGTGGGCAGATCGCAAGGTGAACAACATCTCCGGATTACCGCTGTTGTCGGTAATAGGCACCAAAATACCCGCTTCAGGATAGTCCAGCGCCAGCTCGTTAGGCCGGTAGCCTGCTAACCGGGAATGTAACAAGTGCTTCAAAGTATCTCCTGGAATGCTTCAATCAAAGGCGCCATGGCGCTAAGGTGGCTCAGATGGTTAAACTAATGGCCTTCAAGACATCTATTATCAGTATACGGGGAAAGCTATGAATTACTGCAGTGACTGTGGTGAACAGGTAGAACAGCGGATCCCTGACGGCGACAATCGTCACCGCTATGTATGCACCCACTGCGACATTATTCATTACCAGAACCCTCGTATTATCGCAGGCACAGTGCCGGTATGGGACAACCGTATTCTTCTGTGTCGCCGCGCCATCGAGCCTCGTTACGGTTATTGGACTCTGCCTGCAGGCTTTATGGAAAACCAGGAAACAACCGTGGAAGCGGCAGCTCGCGAAACCCGTGAAGAGGCTCTGGCGGAAGTTCACATCGAGGGCCTTTACGCCGTGATCGACGTCCCACACATCGATCAGGTACACATATTTTACCGCGCTACGCTGATTGATGGTATGTATGGCGCAGGCGAGGAATCACTGGAAACACAACTGTTTGAACCGTCGGATATCCCCTGGGACGAACTGTCGTTTCCGACTGTGCGCAAAACCCTTGAGTTTTTTATAAACGATATGAAAAAGCAGACGTTCGAGGTTCACGTTGACAGTATCCGTCACCCCATGGCGAAATCCGAAAAAGCCTGATTAAAACTGCACCAGAGCAAGCACTTCGTAGGCGGGCTCCTCGTAGGGGTGCGCCGCCTTCAATGCGGCAATGGCATTTCTCACGCAGTGCTCAGCGCACACCAATTCCACCCTGTACTCTGCAACAGTTTCCAAAATACCCGCTTGACCGATAAACGGCTGGCTTCCGTCCAATGGTCGAAACTGTCCTCGCCCTAATATTTGCCAGGCACATTGATCGTAATGGCCAATGCGCCCCGCACCGGCGCCGAACAGTGCATGTTTGGTTTCGTCAAGATGACTTTCTGGCACAAAGTAGCAAATCTTATACATAGTATCCCTCATAGACGGTCAAATTCTACACACCTAAAAATTCAAAAAAGTTACCCACAGAATCTGTGGATAACTCTGGGGAAAGTTTTTAAGTAGCGCCCCAAAAACCCCGCCATTACTGCCTTTAAGACAGATTGGTGACAAAATCGCCGCCTAAAAATAATCGTTATTTATCAATTACTTAAATTTGTCTACTGAAATTATCATGGTAAATCATGGGGTTGTTTACAGAACATACAGTGATTGCTAGAAAATGTGCATAAAATTTACCAGTCAAGAGTTTTTTTTGGAAATTATGCAGTTTTTTCTCTTGATATCCCCAAACAACGCAAATTGCAGGCAAAAAAACCGAGCATCCGCCAACTCCTTTAACAGAGGCGACAAAAGCCCGGCTTTTACACCAATGACTTAGCCAAACCAGCGCCGCGCATTACGGAACATCCGTAACCACGGCGCGTCTTCGTCCCAACCTTTTGGTTGCCAGGAATGCTGTACCGCGCGGAATACGCGTTCAGGGTGCGGCATCATGATCGTTACCCGACCATCACGGGTTGTGAAACCGTTCACGCCAGCCTCAGAACCGTTAGGATTAAACGGATAACGTGTAGTAGCGGCGCCGTAATTGTCCACGTAGCGCAAAGCGATTTGTTCGCTCTCTGCCAGCGACGCCAACGGGCTGTTGCTGCTCAACTCGATCCGGCCCTCGCCGTGCGCTACGGCAATCGGCATACGCGAACCCGCCATTCCTTCGAAGAAGGCCGACGGCGAAGGCAACACCTCCACCATAGCCAAACGCGCCTCGAACTGCTCTGACTGATTGCGAACAAAGCGTGGCCAGCCTTCACTGCCAGGAATCAGCTCATGCAAACTAGACAGCATCTGGCAGCCGTTACACACTCCCAGAGCCAGGGTGTCCTGACGATTGAAGAAAGCCGCAAACTGATCACGCACACGATCGTTAAACAGTATGGATTTGGCCCAGCCTCCGCCGGCGCCCAAAACGTCACCAAACGAAAAGCCGCCACAAGCCACCAGGCTGTTGAAGCCTTCCAATGACATTCGACCAGACAACAAATCGCTCATGTGTACGTCAACAGCTTCAAAACCGGCTCGATCAAACGCCGCCGCCATTTCAACGTGGCCGTTTACGCCCTGCTCTCGCAACACGGCTACTTTGGGTCGCGCACCAATGTTGATAAAAGGCGTACTGATATCTTCATTGATATCAAACGTGGTTACTACCTGCAAACCCGGGTCTTTGGCATCCAGAAGATTGTCAAATTCCTCCCGCGCGCAGTCTTCGTTGTCGCGCAACGATTGAACACGGAAGCTGGTTTCGCTCCAAAGGCGCTGCAAATCGAGCACCGGCTCATCCACTACAAATTCGCCGTTAAAGCTCATCTGTACACGAGCCTCCGAAGTCGGCTCACCAATAACGATCGTATGATTACCTAATCCAGCTGCAGAAAATTGCTGCAGCACGAATTCGGTATCGTCGCGGCGCACCTGAATCACCGCACCCAGTTCTTCGTTGAACAGTTCGCGGACAAACTGAGAGGCATCTTCCGCCAATCCGTCCAGCTTTATGTCGATACCGGCACGACTGGCAAAACACATTTCAACCAGAGTAACAAAAAGGCCGCCATCCGAGCGATCGTGGTACGCGAGCAATTTTCGGTCAGCGTTCAGGCCCTGAATCACCGCGAAAAACGCTTTCATGTCCTCCGGGTCGTCCAGATCCGGCGCTACTGCGCCAACCTGGCCATAGACCTGGGCCAACGCAGAGCCACCCAAGCGGTTCTGGCCCGCCGCAAGATCGATCAGAATAAGGTCGGTGGCGCCGACGTCCAGCTGAAGCTCCGGCGTTAACGTAAGCCCCACATCGGTAACCGGCGCAAAGCCGCTAACCACCAGTGACAGAGGCGCCGTAACGCTTTTCTGCTCACCACTGCTTTCTTCCCACACCGTTTTCATGGACATCGAATCTTTACCCACGGGAATGGTAATACCCAACTCCGGGCAAAGTTCCATACCCACCGCACGCACGGTTTCATAAAGATTCTCGTCTTCACCCGGGTGGCCAGCCGCGGCCATCCAGTTTGCTGACAAGCGCACATCTGACAGCTTGGCGATAGGCGCCGCAGCCAGATTGGTTAGAGTTTCACCCACCGCCATACGGCCAGACGCCGGCGCGTTAACCGCGGCAACCGGCGTGCGCTCGCCCATGGCCATAGCTTCGCCGCTGCGCACGTCAAAGGAACTGGCGGTTACCGCTACGTCTGCAACCGGAATCTGCCACGGCCCCACCATCTGATCCCGTGCTACAAGCCCGGTAATGGTGCGGTCGCCAATCGTGATCAAAAAACTCTTGGAACCCACCGACGGTAAACGCAACACGCGACGAATCGCTTCGTGCAGGTCCACCCGGGTGGAGTCGAATAAACGTTTGGTAAATGACGAGCGTGTGATGCTGCGATGCATACGCGGAGCCTTGCCAAACAGCACATCCATCGGCAGATCGACCGGCTTGTCATTGAAGTACGAATCGGCCAACTCCAGGTAGTGCTCTTCAGCGGCTTCGCCAATCACCGCATACGGGCAACGTTCACGACGACAGAGCGCATCAAACAACTCCAGGTTTTCCGGCGCCACGGCCATAACGTATCGTTCCTGGGACTCGTTACACCAGATTTCCAGCGGCGACATACCCGGCTCGTCGCTGGGAATTTCACGCAACTCAAACTTCCCGCCGCGACCACCGTCTTTCACCAGCTCCGGCATGGCGTTTGACAATCCACCGGCGCCAACGTCGTGAATAAAGCAAATCGGATTGGTGTCACCCATTTGCCAGCAGCGATCAATCACCTCCTGACAACGGCGCTCCATTTCCGGATTGCCACGCTGTACCGAGGCAAAATCCAGATTCTCATTACTGGAACCGGAATCCATAGAGGATGCCGCTCCGCCGCCCAGGCCAATCAGCATAGACGGGCCGCCCAGAACAATGAGCTTGGCGCCTACCGGAATGTGGCCCTTCTCTACGTGCTCGGCTCGAATGTTACCCAGGCCGCCGGCAATCATGATCGGCTTGTGGTAGCCGCGCACTTCTTCGCCTGCAGGGCCTGCAACCTTAACTTCAAAAGTACGGAAATAGCCCGTGAGGTTTGGCCTGCCAAATTCGTTATTAAAAGCCGCGCCGCCGATTGGACCTTCAATCATGATGTCCAGCGCGGAGGCAATACGGTCTGGCTTGCCATAACCGATTTCCCAAGGCTGGATGTCGCCCGGCAAATTCAGGTTAGAAACGGTGAACCCGCTTAAGCCGGCTTTTGGCTTGGAGCCTCGACCGGTTGCGCCTTCGTCACGAATCTCTCCACCGGCGCCCGTGGCCGCTCCGGAAAATGGCGCAATCGCCGTTGGGTGGTTGTGGGTTTCCACCTTCATCAGGATGTGGATGTCTTCCTGGTTGTAACCGTAGACACCGGTGTTCGAATCCGGGAAGAAACGGCCACCGCGACTCCCGGCAATAACAGAGGCATTGTCTTTGTAAGCCGACAACACGCCTTCGCTGTTCATTTCGTAGGTGTTACGAATCATCCCGAACAGGGATTTTTGCTGATTTTCGCCGTCAATGTCCCAAGACGCATTAAAGATCTTGTGGCGACAGTGCTCGGAGTTGGCCTGGGCGAACATCATCAGTTCAACGTCTGTGGGGTCTCGCTTCAGATCAGAGAACGCGGCCACCAGATAATCAATCTCGTCGCCCGCCAGCGCCATACCCAGGCGACGATTAGCGTCCACCAAGGCTTTGCGGCCGCCGGCAAGAATACCCACACAACCCAACTCGCGGGGTTCGTCGTGGCTAAACAGCAACTCGGCGCCGCCCATCTCGTGAAATACTTTTTCTGTCATGCGGTCGTGCAAAAGCGCCGCAATTTTTCCCCGCTGCTCCAGGCTTAGCTTTTTCGCCGAACGCACGTAATAAGCAATACCCCGCTCAATACGCAGAATGTGACGCAAGCCACAGTTGCGCACAATGTCAGTCGCCTTGGATGACCAGGGCGAAAGCGTGCCGGGGCGGGGAACCACCAGAAACAAAACACCTTCGGGCTGCTCTACGGGCACACTCGGGCCGTAACTCAACAGGCGATCAAGAATCGACTGTTCCGCGTCAGACAAGTCGCCATCCAAATCGGCAAAATGCATGAACTCGGCGTACACATGGTCAATTTCGGGGACGCTGTCTTTCAGGCAGGCGTGCAGTTTGTTGAAACGAAAAGGTGAAAGCGCTGGTGCGCCGCGAAGTTCAAGCATGGTAGCAACCTGTATCGCGCGTAGCGGGGGTTTGAGGAGACATTTTGAAGGCAGCATCATACTCGAAAGCGCCTTCGGGATACAGCGATCCAGCACCTTACTAAACAACGCCATCAAGGATGCCGCTGATCGCGCTTTTATTGACCGGACCACGCACAACATAGATGATTGTAAGAACTTGTCTGCACCAAGACAACCAATCAGAAATTGACCATACACCCGCCTAAAACCCGACGGAGATAAGGCTTTTGCCGGCAAACACCCAGTTGCAGCTCGCTTCCCGGCGAGCGTTATCGTTGCCCGAGCGGGTCCGCAGGTGCTCAGCCATGGTAGCACTGCTGGCGTTTACTTTGGCTTTGAGTGCCTGCTCACGGCCAACAACCCTGCAGCAGATCAAAGCCGAAGGTGTGCTGCATGTCATTACCCGAGTTGCCCCCTCAATTTATTACAAAGGTCGCGACGGCCCCACCGGCTATGACTACGAACTGGTGCAGCTGTTCGCAGAACACCTGGGCGTAGAGCTCCGGATTCGCGTTGCCGAAGACAACACAGAAATTCTATCTGTGCTGGCCCAAGACTTTGCCCACATAGGGTTAGCGGGACTGTCAGGGCAAAAACAGTTCCAGGGTCAGATGCGGGCACTGGCAACCGGTATAGAAGTAGAGTCAGTGGTGGTGTATCACCGCGACTCTTCCAAGCCCGAAGCTCTTGCCGATTTAGCAGACAAACCATTGCATATAGTGGCCGACAGCAATCACGAGCCGCAACTGGAAGAGGCGCGAATCGATGTCCCTCAACTGTCCTGGCAGGTTCACCCGGGCCTGGATGCCGCCGGTTTGCTGGCACGGGTCGAGAGCGGTGAGTTGCCTTACGCGGTGGTGTCATCCAACGAGCTGGCGCTGAACCACGTGTTTTTTCCTGATGTAAAAGAAGCAATACCGCTGGGGCCGCCGCGCGAACTGGCCTGGCTGTTTCCTGCAATGCAGGATCGGTCATTGATTGATGCTGTAGAGCAATTCTTTGGAATGCTTGCCGAAGACGGCACCATGGAGCAGATCACCGAGCGTTTTTACGGTCATCTGGACCGGCTGAACTACGTTGGCGCGTTAACATTTGTGCGCCACACCGAAAAACGCCTGCCGAAATATGAAAGTCTGTTTCGCTCTTATGCAGAGCAATTTGCCATGGACTGGAGGCTTCTGGCGGCCATTGGTTACCAAGAATCCCACTGGCGACCTCGGGCAACCTCGCCCACCGGTGTCCGCGGACTGATGATGCTTACCCGCTCAACGGCAAAATACGTGGGCGTCAAAAATCGCCTCAGCGCCGAGCAGAGTATTCGCGGCGGCGCCAAGTATTTAAATATTGTGCATGACCAGATTCCCGACCGTATTGAGGAGCCCGACCGCACCTGGTTTGCTCTGGCTTCTTACAACGTTGGATTTGGCCACCTGGAAGACGCACGCATACTAACCGAACAGGCAGGAAGGAATCCGGACCGCTGGCTGGATGTAAAAGAGTTTCTGCCACTGCTGACGCAAAAAGAATGGTACAGCCAAACGAAGTTTGGTTATGCCCGCGGCCACGAGCCAGTGATATATGTACAGAATATCCGCCGCTACTACGATGTGCTGGTGCGCATGACTGAACCCGCCGCAACACCCGATACACTGCTGGCCGATGACCCGCTAACACAGCCTGGCAACGACGGCGAGGTGCTTATGGCCGCACCCGAAATTCAGGCCGCCTTACCTGAGCAATTGACAGACGTACCACCTACGCTGTGATCTTTTGGAGCCCAGTGCCTTTAGCCTCTATGCCGGGTCTACCGCATCCAGCGCAGCATTAATCTGTTCCTGGGTAAATCCGCGGCGATGAAGAAAACGCATCTGGCGCAAGCGTTCTTCCAACTGCCCTCGCAAATCTAATAACCCGAAGCGCTTACGGCGCAGTCGTGCGGCCTGGTCACACCAATCCTGCGAGCTCATTGCCTGCAGAGTCTCAGCATTTTCAGACACGCCACGCTGGCTCAATTCACCCATTATGCGCAGCACACCGTAACCCGCCTCAATACGCTGCCGCGCGTAGGCTTCGGCAAAGCGTTCATCGCTCAGCCAATCCTGCTCTTGGTAGTCATCCAGCACCGTTTCAATGACCGCTTTTGGCAATTGGCGCTGCAACAATTTATGAGTAAGTTCAAGCCGGCTGTGTTCACGCCGGGCCAGTAAGCGCAGCGCCACAGAACGGGCTTTATAATCGTCATCCTGATCATTTTCAGATTTTGCCATCACATCTCTTTCCGCATCGCTTCACAAAACGCTAGACTAGCGCTCGCGTTCTATACGCCGGTAGCTTCGTACCAAGAAATCCAAGCGTCCAGCGCCAACCTAAAACGGGTGCTGAAGAACGGTAGCGGCACACTTTGCCCGACACCGCAGACTGGTATCAACCAGAAAGATACTTTAAGGAAAACACCCATGGCCGCATTTCTTCGCAGATTGTTCAAATTCCGCACAACACAGTTGAGAACACCCGCACGGGCGGTCAGCAAACAACCACAGCAGGCGGAAGCTGCCAAATCCGCAAAAGAAGATCGCGGCGCCCGAATTGCGAAACAGCTGGAGGCCGTACAAGGTATGCCAGCGCAAACAAAACTGGCGGAACTGGCCATTGGCGGGTTAACCGCTGAAGTTCGCAGTCGTGCCGCCATTGGCCTGCGCGACGAAGCGTTGCTGCATGACGTTATCCGCCAGGCCAAAGGCCGGGACAAGGGGGTTTTCCAGATAGTCCGCCAAACACTTCAACAGCTGCGCGACGTTCAAGCCGCACAGAATGAACTGGAAGAAAAACGACAGCAGCTGATTCAACAAGCGCAGGACCAAGCCCGCAGTGAAGACACCACCCTGTACGAGCCACGCCTGGACACGCTGCTCAAGCAGTGGAAAAGTGTAGAGACTGGCGCCAGTAACGAGCAAATCACCGAATTTCTGAGCGCCACCCACCAATGCCGTGAGCGCATTCGCCAAGTGCAGCAAAAGCAGCTGAAAGAACAGCAACAGCATGAAAAACTCGACCAGCGCACGCAAACCTTGATGCTACTGGGCGAAACGCTGACCCAATTAGAAACCGACGACACCCGCGAGCCGCCCACCCTGACAGCTCTGGACGCGCTGCTGAAAACCCAACACAACCGCTGGCTTGAAGCCAGTGAAAATACCGACGTAAGCGCGCCGGAACAAAGCCGTTACAACACCGCCAGCGCCGCTCTGCGCGCCTATGTAGAAGCACACGAACGACTTATTCCGGTGCAAGAACAAATTGTCAAGCTGGCGACCAGCGCAGCCCCAGGCGGCGAAACCAAAGATGATGCAGAACTTGGCATCGAGACAGCAGAGCAGGCCAAAGCCCTGCTCGCCATACTGGACTGGCCAACGATGTTTCCGCGGCCCGAGCCCGTCATTGTGCTACAGACACTGGCTAAACAGCACAAGAAAGCAGAACCGGTCGAACAGCCAGACCTGGCACGGCAGAACAGCCTGTCAGCAGACCTGGACAGGCTCCTCACGGAGCTTGATTGCGCCCTGGAGAACAAACAGCTGAAGCCCGCCAAGCAGCTGCTGAAAAACGCCCAGCAAATTACCAAAAAACTCGATTCCCGACACCAGAAGCCATTTGTTGCGCGCATGCAATTGCTACAAGGCCAGTGTAATGAACTCAGCGACTGGCAGGGCTTTGCCACCACACCCAAGCAGATCGCACTGTGCGAACAAATGGAACATCTGGCAGAGCAACCTATTGATCCAGAAGCCAAGGCGGCTCACATCAAAGAGCTGCAAGAAGAATGGAAAAGCTTGGGCGGTTCCTCTGACCGGTTGCTGTGGGCCCGCTTCAGGCAGGCATCCGATGCCGCCTACGAACCATGCAAAGCGTACTTCGCCGCAAAATCCGATCTAAAGCACGCCAACCTGGCCACACGCCGACTGATCTGCCAGCAACTGCAGGAATTTGTGACTCAGGCCGACTGGCTTAGTATTGACTGGAAAGCGGCCGAACGTATTCATCAAACTGCACGCCAGGAATGGAAGGCCGCATGGCCGGTAGAGTTCCGCGACAATCGTCCGTTACAAAAACAGCTCGACGAATTACTGAAACAGCTGGATGCCAAACTGAACGACGAGCGCCAGCGCAATGAAGCTCTGAAGCAGGCCATTGTTGCCAGCGCCGAAGAGCTAATGAGCGCCGAACCCCTGGCCGACGCCATGGTGCAGGCCAAAGAGCTACAAGGCCATTGGCAGGCTATCGGGATTACCCGTCATCGCGAAGACCGCAAACTCTGGCAGGCATTTCGCCAAGCTTGCGACGCCATTTTTGCCCGTCGTGAACAAGAAAATAGTCGCCAAAAGCAAGCCGTTGTGGCGGCCGATGAGCAAGTGACCAGCATTCTGGAACGCGGCGACCAGGTACTGAGTGCATGCACAAACAGCGATGAACTCAACGCCATCTGGGCCGAACTGGCCACCTACAACCCACAGGCGCTGTCTACCAGCACCCGCGACCGCTACAACGATGTGCGCCAGCGCTTGCACACGGCCAAACAGCGGCAGGAACTCGTCGCTCGTCTGCAACAATGGACCGGATGCATTCAGGCCCGCGGCCAGGCCCCTATCGATAGAACCGACGTCCCCTTGGAATGGACAAAGTTTAATCAGCTCGATCAGCCCATCGATTTTCAGGAACTGGCTATTCGTACCGAAATACTTGCCGACCAGCCGTCACCCGCGGCAGACCAGCGTAAGCGCATGGAGATTCAGGTGCAGCGCCTGGCACAGAGCATTGGCGCTGCCGAACAATCGGCCAGTCCAATCACCGATGCCGAAAAACTGGTGGCGTTATGGTGCCTGGCTCCGGCCTCCGCCGCGGCCTCCAAAGAGCTCGAACAACGCATGGTGAATGCGCTTGAAAGCTTGGTTTAAGGTTCCTGCGCAAGCAGACATAATCATCCGCATACACCTTTGCGCCGTAATAGTGATGAATAGATTGTCACCTGGCGTAACGGTGCATCTATAGCCAGGCGTGTAGCGCTTGCCTACAATCATTAAACGGGTCGCTGGTTGAACACTTTAGCCACGACCACCAGCATTTAACTCGGTCAGGTAGGTTCTATGTCCATCGTGGAAAGACTGTGTTCACAGCGCGTAGCCCGCAGCAAGCCCGTAAGAGCGTTGGCGCTCGCGATTTCGCTTTCCGTGTCTTTTGGGGCCGTCGCCAGCAGCGAGTCATTCCAAAGCTATCAGCCGGTTGCGCCCACCATCGATCAGGCACGAGCCAACATACTGATTGCAAGGCAACTGCAGTTCACTCATTTTCGCGACTTGCGGGTTAGTGATGATTTGTCTGGCGACATCTTCGACACGTATCTGAAATATCTGGACGGCCAGAAGGTCTACCTGACCCAAGACGACCTGGACGGTTTCGCCGGTATTCGAGATCACTTGGGTTCGGCCCTGCGCACCGGTAAGTTGCAGCCAGGATTCGATATTTACAATCTGGTGCAGAAACGGATCATTGAGCGGTTGCACTTTGCTTTGAACTTACTAGACCAAGGTGTTGGCACTCTGGACTTCAGCAGTAACGACAGCATTTTGCTAGATCGCTCTGACAGCGACTGGATAGCCGATAGCGCCAGGCTAGACGAACTGTGGACCAAACGTATCAAAAACGCTGTGCTCGCCCAACGCCTTAACGGCAGCGACGACGACGCCATAACAGACACGTTGCGGCAGCGTTACCAAGGCCAGCTCAAACGCGCTTACCAAGCTCGTAGCGAAGATGCGTTTCAGGCCTACATGAACGCCTTTGCCGGTATGTGGGACCCACACACATCGTATTTTTCACCACGCACCTCTGAAAACTTCAATATTAATATGAGCCTTTCGCTGGAAGGCATCGGTGCCGTGCTGCAAGGCGACAACGAATACACCAAAGTGGTGCGACTGGTTCCCGGCGGCCCGGCGTTCGAGCAAGGACAACTACAACCCGCAGACCGGATTGTATCGGTCACCCAAGAGGGCGAAACGCCGGTCAACGTGATCGGCTGGCGCCTGGATGAAGTGGTCGATCTGATCCGCGGGCCGCGCAACTCCATAGTTACACTGGAAGTCATTCCGTCTAGCGCGGCCGATGAGACCATCACGAAAGCCATCGCTATTAAGCGCGATCAGGTCAAGCTGGAAGAACAAAGTGCCAGCAAAAAAGTGATAGAGTTCGATCGCAACGGTGAAACCTATAAGATCGGCGCCATTACCATTCCCACCTTCTACGCCGACTTCCAGGCCATGCAGGCTGGCGATCGCAACTATAAAAGCACCACCCGCGATGTTCGCAGGCTGCTTGAAGAACTTGAGGCTGAAGGTGTTGAAGGATTGGTCATTGATCTGCGCAACAACGGCGGTGGTGCCCTGCACGAAGCCAACGACCTGGTGGGATTATTTATAGACAGCGGCCCAACCGTGCAAATTCGCAACGCCAATAACGACGTGCAGATTCTGAACGATGAAGACCCAGAGGTTGCCTTCAAAGGGCCGTTGGTGGTGCTGGTAAACCGAATGAGCGCATCCGCGTCTGAAATTTTTGCGGGCGCTATTCAGGATTATGGCCGCGGCCTGGTAGTGGGCTCACAAACCTTCGGCAAAGGCACAGTACAAGCCGTTCGGCCACTGAATCACGGCCAGTTGAAAATCACTCAGTCTAAATTCTACCGGGTTTCCGGCGGCTCAACGCAGCACAAAGGCGTTATGCCCGACATCGAAATTCCGTCGCGCATCGATAATAGCCTTATTGGGGAAGATGCGCTGGACCACGCCCTGCCCTGGGACCAAATTGATCCTGTTGACCACACCCAGTATTTTGACTTCAGCAATATAATTGACGAGCTGCGCCTGCGCCACGATAAGCGCTTTGAAGCCAGCCCCGAATTCAGCTTGCTACAACAGGAAATCGACTTTCTGAAACAGCAACGCCAGCAGAACTCCGTCAGCCTGAATATGGACGAACGCCAGCAGCAGTATAAACAAATCGAACGCACCCGGCTGACCATCGCCAACGCCCGCCGTGAACTGCTGAATGAAACACCATTCGACACCATGGAAGAACTGGACGACTGGCAGGACCTGCAGGCGGCCGACCTGAACTCCAATGATGAAGAAACGGATTTCGTTATCCGCGAAGGCGGCCAAATTATGGCGGACATGCTTGAACTGGACCGTCGAACGGCCGCGCTGCCGGCTATGGGCTCGCCCCTGACGGCTAAAGCACAAACTACACAGGCGTCAACCGAGCTCTAACCGGGTTCTAACCGAACGTATGCGCCGTGGCGGCTGATGTGGGATTCAACATCGCTGCCGCCGCGGCGCTGATACCTATTGCCGGCGCGCCCCGTTACCTGCGCCCCGCCCAAAAGGCTGATCCATGACGGCAGAGACTATTATAGCGGCGGATACCCGTATCAACGCCCGCTGGGTGATTCCCATCGAACCTGCGGATCTGGTTTGGCATAACCACGCGGTAATTGTGCAAGGCGGTCATATTGTTGCCGTATTGCCCCAAGCCGAGGCCGACACTCATTATCGCACTCGCGAAACTCTGAATTTACCACATCATGTGCTGATGCCAGGACTGATCAATTTGCACGGCCATGCCGCCATGTCGCTTTTCCGCGGCGTAGCTGACGATATACCGCTAATGACTTGGCTGAACGACCACATCTGGCCATTAGAAGGCGAATTCGTGTGCGAACAGTTTATTGCCGATGGCACTCAGTTGGCCATGGCGGAGATGCTCCGCACCGGCACCACCACATTTTCCGATATGTATTTTTTCCCGGAAATTGCCGCCCAATGTGCCGCTGATGCCGGCATGCGGGCGCAAATCTGCTTTCCGCTGTTAGATTTTCCCACCTGCTGGGGCAGTGGCCCGGAAGAATACCTGCGCAAGGGCGAGCAGTTGATCAACGCCTGGCAGGGCGATGAATTCATTATGCCCGCCATAGGCCCCCATGCGCCCTACACCGCTAACGATGACACTCTGGCCAGCGCCGTCGCGCTGCAGAAAAAGACCGGCGTGAGATTGCAGATCCATCTGCACGAAACCGCACTGGAAGTGCAAAACGCCGAGCAGCACTCAGGCCAGCGCCCTGTCAGCCGAATGGCGCAGCTGGGCGTTCTGGGGCCAAACACCCAATGCGTACACATGACCCAAGTTGATGACAGCGACCTTGAGCACCTGTTGCACAGCGGCGCCCACGTTGTTCACTGCCCGGAATCCAATATGAAACTGGCCAGCGGCCAATGCCCCGTGCAGCGCCTGAGCAAGGCCGGTGTTAATGTCGCCATAGGCACCGACGGCGCCGCCAGCAATAACGACCTTGACCTGTTCGGAGAGCTTCGTACCGCAGCAATGATGGCCAAACATCTGGCTGGTGACCCTGCCGCACTTTCTGCCCATCAGGCACTGCGCATGGCCACTTTGCAGGGCGCAAAAGCCCTGGGCCGGGAACTTGACCTAGGCTCGCTGGAAGCCGGCAAGTGCGCTGATATCATCGCCGTTGATCTCAGCGACCCGTTTTTACAGCCAGTATACAACCCTGCTTCGCACCTGGTTTATAGCCTGCACGGTCGCGCTGTCAGCCACAGCTGGATCAACGGAGTGCCTCAGGTACAAAATGGCGAACTAACACGCATTGATGTGCCCGACCTTATGCTGCGTGTGGCAGACTGGGCCGAACGCATTGGCCGTTATCAGGCCGACTAAAAAGGCCACGCGACGAGCTTTATATAACTGTATCCAAATCGCATCACCAGGCAGGCAAACATGACTACTCCTAATTCAGGTCGTAATTCAGGTCGTAATTCAGATAACCCTTCAGATTACTCGTCAGATCACTCTTCAAATCACTCGTCAGATTCCAACGTGAAGCGTAATGTGGATCGTAGCGAAATCGCCAAATTTGAAGCTCTGGCCAGCCGCTGGTGGGACCCCAGCAGCGAATTCAAACCCCTGCACGACATTAACCCGCTGCGCCTGAACTACATCGATGAACGCGTGCCTCTGCCTGGTAAAAAAGTCATCGACATCGGCTGCGGCGGCGGCTTGCTATCAGAAGGCATGGCCCGCCGTGGCGCCCACGTGACCGGTATCGATATGGGCGAAGCGCCGCTGAGCGTGGCACGCCTGCACGGGCTGGAAAGCGGTGTTCAAGTCGACTATCAGAAAATTACCGTGGAAGAACTGGCCCGCGACTCAAAGCACGCAGGCCAATACGACGTTGTTACCTGTCTCGAAATGCTTGAGCACGTGCCAGACCCGTGCTCGGTCATTCGCGCTTGCGCCAGCCTGCTAAAGCCCGGCGGCCATCTGTTTGTGTCCACCATCAACCGCAACCCGAAATCGTTTCTGTTTGCCATTGTTGGGGCTGAATACGTGTTGAGCCTACTGCCCAAAGGCACCCACGAATGGAAAAAATTCATTCGCCCGTCAGAAATGTCAGACCACCTGCGCACTGCCGGCCTGGATATTCGTGAACTGACTGGAATGACCTACAATCTGCTGACCAAGGTGTACAAGCTTGGGCGCAATGTCGATGTCAATTATATGATGCATGCAAAGGATAGCCGTGAAGCCTGAACTGACTCCCTCAGCGGTCCTGTTTGATCTTGACGGCACCTTGATTGACACCGCGCCGGACTTTGTCCGTGTTTTGAACCGCATGCGCATTACCTACGGCCTTAACGAGTTGCCGGTACCGCATATTCGCTGCATGGTGTCGAACGGCGCCCGCGGCATGGTCCGTGTGGGATTTGGGCTGGAGCCGGACGATGACGGCTACCAACAGAAACACACCGAATTTCTAGACCTTTACGAGCAGGGCATGACCATAGACACCTGCCTGTTCGAAGGTATGGACAGCTTGCTGCGCAATTTAGAGCAGCGTGCTATTCCGTGGGGCATAGTGACCAACAAACCGGTGCGTTTTGCTGCGCCCGTGTTGGCGGCCCTGGGCCTGGCGGAGCGCTGTGGCACCTTGATTTGCCCAGACCACGTCAGTCAGCGCAAACCTCACCCGGAACCCATGTTTCTGGCCTGCACAGAAGTGAATGTAGAGCCGCAAACAGCCATTTACGTAGGCGATCACCAGCGCGACATAGACGCCGGTAACAACGCCGGCATGACCACCATCGCCGTGCGTTACGGTTATATCGAAAAGCCTGAAGAGGCGGATCTATGGGGTTCTCACTATACCGTCGATAGCGTCAGCGAACTCGCAAAGCTGTTACAATAGTTCCCACCACTTACCAATACCGGCGGGCCAGCAACCTGTCGGGTTTTGTCGTGCATTTTTACCCTAAATGGAGACAGGTCATGCAGAATTACCAGGCCCCCGCCGACCTACTGAAAGATCGCATTATTATGGTCACCGGCGCAGGCAGTGGTATTGGCCGCACAGCGGCTATTGCCTACGCCGCCCACGGCGCAACGGTGATACTTGTCGGCCGCACCGTGTCTAAACTGGAATCTGTGTACGACGAAATTGAAAACGCCGGTTATCCAAAGCCCGCCATCGTTCCCATGAACTTTGATGGCGCCGCCATGAAAGACTACGAAGAACTGGCGATGACACTGGAAGACAATTTCGGCAAACTTGATGGCCTGCTGCACAACGCCGCTATTTTGGGCGATCGTAGTCCGGTGGAACTGTCTGACCCGGAAAAGTGGGCCAAGGTGATGCAGGTTAACAGCACGGCGCCGTTCCTGCTAAGCCGTGCGATGATACCGTTGCTGCGCAAATCCGGTGATGCATCGTTGATCTTTACCTCGTCTAGCGTAGGGCGTTCCGCGCGGGCTTACTGGGGTGCCTATGCAGTATCGAAATTTGCGGTAGAAGGGTTGAGCCAGTTACTGGCCGATGAGCTTGATGACGAGCGGAATAACATTCGCGTTAACACCCTGAACCCGGGTGCTACCCGCACCAACATGCGAGCCCACGCGTACCCGGCGGAAAACCCCCAGCAAAACCCGGCACCGGAAGAATTGATGCCCATCTACCTGTACCTGATGGGCCGCGACAGCGCAGGGATTAACGGCCAGCAACTAGACGCCCAGCCAAAATAATGGAGCTGTTGTTCTACACCACCGCCCAGTGCCACTTGTGTGAGCTTGCAGAGGCGCTACTGGCCAACACCCCCACGCCACAGCCAATACCCGTGAACGTGGTGGACATTGCCCAATCAGAGCAATTGGTTGCCCGCTACGGCACTCGCATACCGGTTTTACGCCGCACTGACACCGGCAATGAACTAAGCTGGCCATTTACCCAAGACCAGCTTCTTAGCTTTTTACAATGAGGTTTGCCTGACATGCTGATGGTCATTTCCCCTGCGAAAACTCTGGATTACAATAGCCCGCTGGCAACCGAACACCATACCCAGCCGGACTTTCTAGAACCAGCACGGGAGCTGATTGACCAGCTCAAAGAGCTGGAGCCGCACCAGGTCAGCAACCTAATGAGCATTAGCGACAAGCTGGGGCAGCTGAACGCCGAACGCTTCAGCGACTGGAGCACACCGTTCACGCCCAGCAATGCACGCCAGGCAATTCTTGCGTTCAAGGGCGATGTTTACACCGGGCTGGATGCCGAAAGCTTTAGTAACAGCGAATTTCAGTTCGCGCAGAAGCACCTGCGCATGCTGTCCGGCCTTTACGGGGTGCTCAAACCGCTCGACCTGATGCAGCCTTACCGCCTGGAAATGGGCACAAAATTTGAAAACCAGCACGGTAAAGACTTGTATGCGTTTTGGGGCGACACCATCACTCAAGAGGTCAATCGCCTGCTAGATGACGACGACGGCGTACTGGTGAATCTGGCGTCTAACGAATATTTCAAAGCGGTGCACAAGAAAGACCTTGAAGGACGGCTGATCACCCCTAATTTTAAAGATCAGAAAAACGGCCAATATAAAATCATCAGCTTTTATGCCAAAAAGGCCCGCGGACTGATGTGCCGCTACGCCATACAGAATGGTATTACCAAGGCCGAAGACCTGAAAAAATTCGACCTTGACGGCTACTACTTCAGCCCCGAGCAGTCTGATGCCAACAACTGGATCTTCCTGCGCGAGGAGCAAACCAAGGCCTGACGTTACGCCTTGGTAGCTAAAGCCCGAATATTCCTTGCTTGGCGTATTTCCAGCCGGAGCACAATTTTCTATTGCTGATTTTAAACTTCTAAGGAGTCTGTTTATGAACGAAGCAGTATTCTCACAAATTTCCATGGCCGTTCTGCTGACTGGTCTTGTGATCTGGATGGGGTTTATTGTCTGGGATCTGGCCAAAAAATCCAAAGCGGGGAAATTCGGCACCTTTATGATGTTTACTATCATGGGTGCGGGCGTACTGGGTTTTGTCATCAAAACCGTGCTGGTTGAAGTCATCCAGATCTAACAGCGCTATCTATTACAGTTGAACGTTTTACAGTTCAGCGTCTACTTCTTATTTTCTACCCGTGCACGATCTGTTTTTGACTCAAGGATGCTTCCAGTATGTGGTTTCGCAATGCCCGTGTTTTTCGTTTTACCAAACCCTTCGATATCACCACGGATGAACTGGAAGAAAAGCTCCAGGCAGACACGTTCAAGCCCTGCGGACCTCAAGAAACCACACGCCAAGGTTGGGTAGCGCCACTGGGCAAACACGGCGAGACACTGGTGCACAGCGCCAATGGCTATCATCTGATTGCATTGCGCCGGGAAGACAAAATTTTGCCCGGTTCGGTGATTAAGGAACTGATGGAAGAGCGCGCCGAAGCCATTGAGATCGATCAGGGCCGAAAAGTACGCCGCAAGGAAAAAGACGAGCTAAAAGAGCAAATCATGCTGGAAATGCTGCCTCAGGCGTTTTCCAAAAACCGTCGCAGTTTTGCCTATCTGGCGCCGAAAGATGGCGTGATGGTGGTAGATGCAGGTTCGGCCAAACAGGCCGAAGAAATCGCATCGGCGCTGCGCAAAAGCATCGGCTCATTGCCGGTACGGCCACCCGCCGTGGAACAGGCGCCCATCTTCACCTTTACTGGCTGGCTGGACGAATCCATTGATTTACCGGCACAAGTTGAGCTGGGCGATGAATGCGAACTAAAAGACCCAGCGGAAGACGGCGGCGTTGTGCGCTGCAAAGGTATGAACTTGCAGGCGGATGAAATTCAAAACCATCTTCAAGCCGGCATGCAAGTCACCAAGCTGGCCATTACCTGGGACGACAACGTGTCGTTTGTGCTCGACGAAGAGCTGGGCATCCGTCGCCTCAAGTTCGGTGAAACTCTTCAGGAACAACTGGAAAACGTTGACGCTGACGACGCCCTTGCGAAATTCGACGCCAGTTTTAGCTTGATGACACTGGAACTCGCAAAGCTTATTCCGGGGCTACTCGAAGCTCTGGGCGGCGAAGACCGCTCGGCTTTAATAGATGGCGAAGACCGCCCTGCCCCGGTCAGCCAGTAACCCCATAGCGGGCGGCATGATTTGAAGATCAGTGGCCGCCCTTGTTTAATCTTTCCCTCTGCCAGTCTTTTTCCGGTTCGTTCAATACCAAGCTCAGGTCCATCACCTCCTCATCCTGATTGAACTTGATGTGGAAGCCCAGATGCTCGGCCAGGTTCAGCATGGGCCGATTGTCTGGCAGTACATCCCCCACCATTTCCGAGGTACCACGGGCCCGGCAGTAGTCGATCATTTTCCCCATCAGCGTCTTGCCCAAACCTTCGCCCTTCATTTTGTCGTGTACCATCACCGCAAACTCGCAACGCAAGTTATCTGCGTCGGTCCAGGTGCGCACGGTGCCCAGGGTTTCTTCGCCTTCGCCGTCTTCGCGGGCCGCATTGGCAATGAACACCATCTCGCGGTCGTAGTCGATCTGCACCATCTGCGCCACGTCTTCGCGGGAGAAGTGCTTGCGATACTGGAAGAACCGATAGCGAATAGACTCCGGTGACTGCAGTTCGTGAAACGCCCGGTGGGCAGGCTCGTCTTCTGCAAGTACCGGCCGAATAATCACTCGGCGGCCAGACCTTGGCAGCACTATCCACTCCTCAAGCTCCCGCGGATAAGGCTGAATGATCGGTTTACCCGGCTCGTCAGACAGGTTGATTGCCACATTAACGGCCACCGCGCCTTCGTCGTTAAACAACAACGGCGAAATTTCCAGCCCTTGAATCTCCGGAATGTCGATCACAATTTGCGACAGCGTCACCAGCGTTTCCGACACAGCGCGAATATCGTGCTCCGGTTTCAGACTGTGCTCCTTCAGGAGCTTGTACATATAGGTGCGCCGTAAAAGCTCGCGCGCCAGCACCATATTCAACGGCGGAAATGCAATCTGTCGGTCGGTCATGACGTTGATCTGGGCGCCCGCAGCGCCGCACACGACCAAGGGGCCGAACAGCGCATCACGGGTGATGCCCACGCTGAACTCAATCCCGCCCACATGCTGATAGGAGAACTGCACCGCAAAACCCAAAAAACCGCTTTCTGGGAAATGCTTGCCGTATTCCTCCAACAAGCTCTGACAGCCATCAATAATGGCTGCCTCACTGTTAAGTTTGGGCATGGTGCAGTTGTAGCGCTTCTGATTCGGGCTGTGGGACTGAAACGGATGGCAGGCCTGCTCATGCACCAGGGTAATATCCATGGGCCGACGCTCTACCGAAAAAGCCCCCAGTACCTCATCCACATCGTCACAAAATATCGTGTCTATAGCGCGAACGTTATAATCGCTCAGCACGCTGCGCGCTTCTTCATTGGTCAAATGGTTACGCCCGGCACGCAACGCGTTCACGATCACCCGGCGGGTTGTGCTGTGGTCTGACAAATGATCGGTAAACGATTCCGGGGTTTCTGTCAGCAGGCGCTGCACCCGCTGATGACGCACATGCTGCATGAACGCCATCACCGCTTTTTCCGGGTTAAAGAACGACGGCACGCCGGCGCGATAGAACTCCTCGCGGGAATCCATCACCGTGCTCTGGCCCAGCCAGCAGGTAAACACGTTCAGCCGTGTGCCCTTCATGCCCTGGATCACCGAGTTGGCAATCTCGCGGCTGTCGCCGGTCAGGCTTGGCGCGTACATCACTAACACGTTCGCAAGCTCCGGTTCTTTCGACAAGATTTTCAATACTTTGGCGTAAACTTCCGGCGACGCGTTGTATCCCAGGTCGATAGGATTACGGCGCGTCCAATACGTTGGCAACAGCTCTGCCAACGCCTCAATGGCCGATTCCGATAACGTGGCGAGCTCCCCACCCAGATACGCCAAACGGTCTACCGCCAGCACGCCCGGCCCAACACCGTTGGCTATCATAACCAGCGATTCGCGGCGCAGGGGCTTCATGCGCGTCAGTGTTTCCAGAGCATCAAACATCTGCCCCAGGCCGTCTACCCGCAGCACACCGGCGCGTTTGAGCATGGCATCGTAGATAGGGTCGCTGTGTTTGATGCCGGCCGGCAGTTCGTGAACGAACCACTCCGATTCCGGCACCCGGCCAGACTTCAAGGCAATAACCGGCTTTGTGCGCGACGCTACCCGCACCGATGACATAAACCGGCGCGGGTTAGGCACGTTTTCAAGGTGCAGTAAAATGGCGCGAGTGCGGGTGTCTTGGGCCAGGTAATCGATAAGGTCGTCGTGGTCGATGTCCATGCCATCGCCCAGAGTCAAAAAATAGGAGAAGCCGACACCGCGGGCAAAGGCCCAATCCAGCACCGCGCTGGCAATGGTGCCCGACTGGCCAACAAACGCCACTCGACCCGGAATGGCCCCCATGTGGGCGAAGGTGGCGTTCAACTTGCGTGCCGGCACCATCAGCCCGATGGTGTTGGGTCCAAGCACTCGAATTCCGCTTTCACGAGCGGCGTCGCGTACCGAATACATCAATGGCCGGCCGGTTTTGCTGTGGCTGCGCGACATACCACCGGTCATCACAATGGCCGTACGCGCACCCGCCTTGCCCAAGCGCCGAATCATTTTCGGCACGGTTTTCGGCGGCGTACAAATAATCGCCAATTCCGGGACAAATGGCATGTCGGCAACACTTTTTGCGCAGGCCACGCCGTGCACGTTCTCGTAATCGCTCGGGTTCAGAACCAGCAGTTTGCCAGGATAATCGCCGCCCAACAGGTTGCGCAAAACCATACCGCCGAGGTTGTCAGCCCGCTCAGAAGCACCCACCACCACAATAGACTCGGGATTAAACAGACTTTCCAGGTATCGAGTGCTCAAGCGCAGGTTCCTTATGGGTCAGCGTCGTATTAATCAGTGTATCTTAGGCGCTAATAAATGGGTGTAAAACGTCAATTAGCGTAGTTTTGACGAAGATTAAGGTTAGACCAAAGAAAGACCGCAACCGATTTTTTCCTGATATCATAAAAAAAAGACAATATACCAGCGGGGCAGCCAACGTATTATGACAACCGCCTTTTTTTCCCATGACGACTGCAGCAAGCACAACATGGGCCCAGAGCATCCAGAACGCCCTGAGCGCATTGCCGCTATTCAGAGTTACCTGGCAGACACCGCGTTCGCGCAAGATCTTGACTACGTTCGCCCGGATGAAATTACCCGCGATCAACTGCTGATTGTTCATCCGGAAAGCTATCTAAAGCAGCTCGACATGATGCAGCCAACCCGTGGCCGCGTGTTCACTGACCCAGACACCGCAATGACACCCGATACCCTGCGCGCTGCGCGCCTGGCGGCCGGCGCCAACATTCAGGCGGTTGATATGGTAATGAGCAGCCAGGTTACCAATGCCTTCGTGTGCGCCCGCCCGCCTGGCCACCACGCCGAACGCAGCAAATCCATGGGTTTCTGTTTTTACAACAACGTGGCCCTGGCGGCCATGCGCGCACTGAGCTTTCACCGCCTTGAGCGGGTTGCCATTATTGATTTTGACGTTCACCAGGGCAACGGCACCGTCGACATTGTCGGTGGCGATGAACGCATTCTTATGTGTTCAAGTTTCCAGCACCCGTTTTACCCGCACACTCATGTGCACCGCCAGGCTGAGAACATCATTAATATTCCGCTGCCGGCCGATTGCTCAGCACTGGATTATCGTCACGCCGTGGAAGCTGGCTGGCTGAAACGCCTACAGAACTTCAAGCCACAACTGGTGCTGATTTCCGCAGGATTTGATGCGCACAAGCTGGACCCGATGGGCGAGTTCAATCTGGAAACAGAGGACTTTCGCTGGTTAACCGAGATGCTGGCGAGCGTTGCCAAAGACCACGCCAATGACCGGATTATCTCAACACTGGAAGGTGGGTATCACCTGAAGGCTCTTGCGGAAAGCGTGGCCACCCATCTTGAAGTACTGCACGCGGTAAAGTGAATCCGCGCCGGCCTTGTGCGCCGTTGTTAACCGGCGCCATTAAGCGGCACTCTATTAACCAGCACCAGGCTTAGGTGTAGCACTGGCCTGCTGCCATTCTGTGCTATCGCCCTCGCGCTCCATTCGAATAACAACGCGCCGGTCTTGCGCCGGGTTGCCTGACGCAGCAAATTGGTCACCGTGGGCGCGCACAACAATTTTGCTTTCTGGGACACCCTGGCTTTTCA
This sequence comes from Marinobacter sp. M1C, assembly GCF_023314135.1. Classification (NCBI taxonomy): domain Bacteria; kingdom Pseudomonadati; phylum Pseudomonadota; class Gammaproteobacteria; order Pseudomonadales; family Marinobacteraceae; genus Marinobacter; species Marinobacter sp. M1C. The sequence goes on along the minus strand of NZ_CP092289.1, from coordinate 1,629,006 downwards.
GATAGCCCGCCACTGCCTCGGCGCGATCCTTTGCCAGCTCCCGGTTATCAATCCGGCTTCCCGTTCTGTCGGTATGACCGTCCACCAATACCGTAGTTACCGTCGAATCGGCCAGCACATAGGCCACAACCTTATCGAGGCTGCGCCTGTCTGCATCGTTCAATGCCACGCTGGCCGAAGAGAACAGAATCCGAGAACCCTGCAACTGATCAAAATTGGCCGGCAACAGATTACCCGCGCAGGCGCGATATCCTTGAAATGGCGAAGCGAAGTTGATGTTCGACACGTGCACCCGCACCGGTTGAGTGTTGAACCAGGACTGCCGGGTAAGCGTCGGCGAGAGACCGTCCAGCAAGCCATAGGCAACCTGCATACTCTGGACAGCGCTTAATACGACCGCACTGCGGCCTTCCGGAACCGTAACCAGGCCCAGTGGTCTCGGCGCAACGCCCGGGCGCCAGCTTGGCGCTTCGACCACCAACATCCCTCTGCCGGGGCGCATCAGCGGCGTGTCGGCTTCCAGCGAAAAAAGCAGGCTTTCACCCGCGCGGTGGCGGAAGGTTGCGCGACCATAGCCGGGCACCTGGTGCACCAGCGCACACTCAAAGACCGACTCTGACAAATACCACTGGCTATTTTCGATGCCCGCGCCAAAACTGGTTGCCAGCGCAGACGCGCTCAGTAAAGGGCAAGCCATTAAGGCTGCCGGCAAACAACGGGTCAACAATTGCATTCGCAACGTCATCGATCACTACCTTTGGGGACTTCATGGCCACACTGGGTGACCGTTCAACACTCGGTTTCCTTAGGTATCGGCCAGTCGCTTTGCATCTTTAGGTCACCGTCCATTTTTATGATGCGGCTGTTGCCATCGCGACCCGTTCAGTAAAACAAACCGCACAACCTTCTGTTATACTTCTGCGAATTTTTCGGCGCCGCCGCGTATCTTTCGCGCAGTGCATCTTTTTTCACCTTTTGCATCTTTCACGTTTTTAAAACGCATCGGTTTTTTAATGAGTGGCTCGCAATCATGACCCAGCAACTAACGATTACCCGCCCCGACGACTGGCACCTGCACGTACGTGACGGCGCCATATTGAATGACGTGGTACCCGCGACTGCTGCGGTATTCGGTCGCGCCCTTATCATGCCCAATCTGGTACCGCCGGTGACCACTGCCGACCAGGCATTGGCCTACCGCGAGCGTATTCGCAACGCGGCTGGCAACAGCCATTTTGAACCACTGATGACCTTGTACCTGACCGAAACCACTACGCCAGAGTGCGTACGACAAGCCAAGGCGCAGGGCGTAGTCGCTGCCAAATTGTACCCGGCCGGGGCCACCACCAACTCGGATTCCGGTGTTACCGATGTGGCCAACATCTTTCCGGCACTGCAGGCCATGGCCGATTGCGGCATGCTGCTGCTGGTACACGGCGAAGTGACCGATGCCGACATCGACATTTTTGATCGTGAAAAAGTATTTCTGGAGCGGGCTCTGGCGCCGACACTCGCGGCATTTCCCACCTTAAAAGTGGTTTTAGAGCACATCACCACCGCAGATTCCGCCGACTTCGTGCGTCAGCACCAAGGCGATAACCTGGCGGCCACCATTACCCCCCAACATCTGATGTACAATCGTAACCATATGCTGGTTGGCGGTGTAAGGCCTCACTTGTACTGCCTGCCCATTCTTAAGCGCAATCGCCATCAACAGGCGCTGCGTGAAGCAGTGGCCAGCGGCGACAAACGATTTTTCCTGGGCACTGATTCCGCACCCCACGCCAAAGACCGTAAAGAGACGGCGTGCGGTTGCGCCGGCTGCTACTCGGCATTTGGCGCTATCAGCCTGTACGCACAAGTATTTGAAGAGTTGGGCGTGCTGGATAAATTTGAAGCTTTCGCCAGTTTTAACGGTGCCGATTTTTATGGCCTACCGCGTAACACAGACACCATAACGCTGGTACGCGAGCCCTGGACCATGCCTGACGAGCTGCCGCTAGCCGGTGGCAGCATCGTGCCATTGAACGCCGGTGAAACCATTTACTGGCGCCTAGCGTAATCCTTCATTACATTACCTTTTCACATAGCGCCATCGTTGGAGTTTGAGTGACCGAAGAAAACAGCCAAACGCACCCCATGTCCCGTCGCTTTCGCGGGTTTCTTCCTGTTGTCGTAGATGTTGAAACGGCCGGATTCAACCCCGCCAAAGACGCGCTGCTAGAAATAGCAGCGGTTATGGTCACCATGGACGAAAACGGCTTTCTGCACCGTGGCGAAACTTACCTGCAGCAGATAGACCCCTTTGAAGGCGCCAACTTCGAGCAGTCGTCGCTGGACTTTACCGGCATAGATCCGTGGGACCCAGAGCGTGAGGCAGTACCGGAACGCGAAGGCCTGAGTGAAATATTCAGTCCGATACGCAAGGCGATGAAGGCCTTTGACTGCAAACGTGCGGTTCTTGTGGGGCATAACGCCACGTTTGATCACAACTTTGTATTCGCCGCTAGCATGCGCGCAGACATCAAGCGCAACCCGTTTCATCCGTTTTCGACGTTTGATACCGCCACCCTAGCAGGCCTGGCTTATGGCCACACAGTGTTGGCCCAGGCCTGTAAACTGGCTCGCATCCCGTTTGACAGTAAAGAAGCGCACTCCGCGGCTTACGACGCGGAAAAAACCGCCGACCTTTTCTGCAGTATCGTTAATCGCTGGCAGGAACTTGGGGGCTTTCCACCCCCGCCTTTCGAATAGTGTTATTGCAGAATTGAAAAGTTGCGGTAACAAAAAAGCGGCGATGCTAATGCACCGCCGCTTTTTTGTTACCCGTAATAATGTCTGTTACCAGTGAATGCCCCGCATAATGGCTGCAAATGCCACCTGGTCAGTGGATGCCCCCTTTTCAATACTTACCTCTTTGCCTTTTTTTGGCATGGAGTCCGGGAACATTTTATAGCCGGTATTCATTAGAATCTCACTCGCCTTGGGTGCCAGCGCGTTCAATACCTGGGCGAACACACCAAGCCGCGTCGCAATACGTTTGGGCCGGCAAACAATTGCATTCACCACCATATCCGCGGCCTCTTCCGGGCTCAGTGTGGGCACCGAATCGTAGATTTTGGTGGGCGCTATCATCGGTGTTTTCACCAATGGCATGTTGATGGTGGTAAAACAAACGTGCCGGTCTGACCATTCCGCCGCGGCACAACGGCTAAACGAATCCAATGCCGCTTTAGAAGCCACATAGGCCGAAAAGCGCGGCGCATTCGTCAACACACCAATAGAAGAAATATTGATGATGTGGCCACGGCGACGTTCTAACATGGCCGGTGCAAAGCCCATGATCAAACGCAACGAACCAAAATAGTTCAGCTGCATGGTGCGTTCAAAGTCGTGGAAACGGTCAAAGGACTTGTCCAATGAGCGGCGTATGGAACGGCCGGCATTGTTTATCAGCACATCCACCGCACCATGGTTTTCGCTAACGGTCTGAATAAAACGGTCACAAGCGTCCATATCCGCAAAGTCACACTGATACGCATGTACGTCGGCGCCTCGCCCGTTTAATTGCGCGCTCACTTGGTCCAACGTCTCTTGGGTACGCGCTCCAATTACCAGAATCGCACCCGCGTCCGCCAACTTTTCCGCAGTCGCCAGGCCAATACCAGAGGTGGCGCCGGTTACCACGCACACTTTACCTTCCACAGTGCCGCGCAGAGTGCGGTCTTTGAACAGGTCGGGGTCCAGATTGCGTTCCCAGTAATCCCAGATCACCGGTGCATAGTCTGCCAGGCGGGGCACTTCTATACCGGTGCCCTGCAACACATGCTCGGTTTCGCGGGCATCAAAACGGGTGGGATAGTTGATAAAAGAAAGCACCGACGCAGGGATACCCAAATCATCCAGCAGAGCGCGGCTCATACGCTTTACCGGCGGCAGATTTTTCAGGCTCTGGCGAATAAACGGTGGCACAAATCCAAACATGCGCGAATCAATACGCATACCCATCTTGGGTGCGTGGCCCGCCTCACAGAATATATTGAGTATTTCACCTACCTTGTACGGGTCAGAATCCACCAGATGGAAACACTTGCCGTCTTCGCCTGGCAGGTGAGCGATATGGTCTAACGCATCAGCCACAAAATTCACCGGCACAATATTCAGGCGGCCCCCTTCAAGACCAATGGTGGGCACCCACTGGGGCAGCGCGCCACGAATCTTCTGAATCATCTTGAAGAAGTAATAAGGTCCGTCGACCTTGTCCATCTCACCGGTAGCGGAGTCACCAATCACCATTCCCGGGCGGTAAATGCGGAACGGCAATTTGCACTCGTCGCGCACCACCCGCTCAGACTCGTGTTTAGTGCTGAAATAAGGGTGGTCCAGCTTACCGGCCTCGGCAAACATGTCTTCACGGAAGGTGCCTTTAAACAGACCTGCTACCGCGATGGACGACACGTGATGAAAAATTCCGGCCCCAAGCGCCTCGGCTGCTGCCACGGCAGCATGAGTGCCATCAATGTTGGCGGCTTGCTGTGATTCTTCACTGGCAGACATATCGTAAATGGCCGCCAGGTGAAAAAAGTGATCAATCTTTCCACTCAGCTGCTTCAATGTTTTTTTATCAAGGCCAAGGCCCGGGGCCGTCAAATCACCGACCACCGCCTTAATCTGCTTTTCATCAGCGCCCAGCTTCTCCCGCAAATCCGCCAGCTTTTGCACCGACTGCTCACGCACCAGTACATGAACGATAGCACCACGCGCCAGCAACCTGGCGATCAAAAATCGACCGATAAAGCCGGTGCCACCTGTTACAAAATAATTCATGCAGTATCCGCCCTAATTGTTACGTCATTGTAAAAATAAGTTATAGCAGTATTTGCGTATAAAGGCCCAAAGCATTGAGATTTTAGCAACCCATGACCATCAATGCGATAATCAGGAACTTTCGACGCACACCCGCGTCTGTTATCCATCGTATCTGTTGTTTGGAATGACTTCATGTCCCAGAAAAACCCCAACGCCGAGCGCTACATTGCCATCGCGCGCGCCTGCCTGAAAGCCATCAACGACACCGCCGCCAAAGCGGGTGATCGGGAGCAGAAAATTCAGGCCGTTTACGAAGCCATAGACACCGCGTTTCAAACCGAATTCAAAAGCCAGCGCCAGACTGTTGCGGTTATGGCAACAGTACTGGAACGCATTGCCTCTGGCGAACTCAGCGCAGACAAAGCCGCCGACCTGGCGCGCAAAACCTTAAATCAGCAACCACAGACCCACGGCAAAACAAGGATTCACTGAAATGACGCCTGCCCTGACGCGCCCATTACGCCGAAACCCATTCTGGCCTGCAGTCCTGACGTTCTTATGTCTGTTAGTCGCCAGTTCATTGAGCCTTGCCGCGCAGGAACCGACGAAAAGCCCCAATGACGCCAACCTGTATCGTTATTTACAATTAGATAACGGCCTGCGAGTGTTACTGGTGTCGGACAAAAGTGCAGACAAGGCCGCCGCGTCTTTGAATGTAGCCGTTGGCAGCGGCGACGACCCCGCCGATCGCGAGGGCCTGTCTCACTTCCTGGAACACATGCTGTTTCTGGGCACCGAAAAATACCCGGAACCCGGCGAGTACCAGCAGTTCATCGCCAGCCACGGAGGCAGCCACAACGCCTTCACCGCGTTTCAGGACACCAACTACTTCTTTGACGTACAATCCGAATTTCTCGAGCCGGCTCTGGACCGTTTCGCCCAGCAGTTCTCCGCACCCCTGTTCACAGCCGAACTGGTAGATCGCGAACGCAACGCCGTGCATTCCGAATACAGCTCCAAACTCAAAGAAGACGGCCGCCGCTTTTTTTCAGTTCGCAAAGCGGTTACGCCTGCCGAGCACGCCTTTCACCAGTTTGCCGTGGGCAACCTGACCACCCTGGAAAATAGCGAACAACGGCCGTTACGTGAAGACCTGGTCACATTCTGGCGTCAGCACTACTCGGCCAACCTGATGAACCTTGCCGTTTACGGACCGCAATCGCTGGATCGCCTGGAACAACTGGTGCGTGGCCGCTTTGAGGCTATCGAAGACCGCAACCTGACACAGAAGCGCCACAGCGCGCCTTTGGTTGATCGTAAGCAACTACCCACAAAAGTGACCGTAGCGTCGCTGAAAGACATCCGCAATATGTCCCTGGTATTCCCTATTGCTTCACAACAGGATCAATACCGTACCAAGCCAGAGCGCTACGTGACCAACCTGTTAGGCCATGAAGGCCCTGGTAGCCTGTTTGACGTGTTGAAACGTGCGGGCCTGACCGAAAGCCTGTCGGCGGGCCTGGGAATGGACACCGGCGATGGCGCCACACTGGAAATCTCCATGGCCCTCACCAAACAAGGTCTGGAGCAACAAAACACCATCCTTCCTCTGGTGTTCGCCTACATCGATAAAGTGCGCAAAGATGGCATCAGCGAGCAACGTTTTGAAGAAATGCGCAAACTGGCCGACATCGATTTCCGTTTTAACGAAAAAAGCGATCCCGTACACCAGGTAATGCGCCTGGCCGGGCAACTGCAACTCTATCCAGCAGCCGACATCCTGCGCGCGCCCTGGTTGATGGAAAGCTACGCCCCCGACCAGTACCGCGAGATTCTTGAGCAACTCACCACCGACAACCTTCTGCTGTTTGTGCTACAACCCGAGCCCGATCTGGGCAAGGCTCGCGCTACGCAGTGGTATAACACCCAGTGGCAACAGGAACCCCTAAGTGCTCAACAATTGAACCAACCTGCCAACGTCGCTCTTGCCAGCCAGCTTGCGCTGCCGCAAGCCAACCCCTTCATACCGGAAAACCTTGCCATGCTCAGTGGCAACACCATGACCCAGCCCGAGCAGTTGCTGAGCGCTGATGGTATTGCGAGTAATAATGGCAACATTGAACTGTGGTACGCCCGCGATACCCACTTCGGCACTCCCAAAGCCAACGTATACCTCAGCCTGCGCACGCCTATGCCGCTGGAGTCCGCCCGCAACGCTGTACTGCTGCGACTGCTAACCGACGCCCTGAATACCAACTTGAACGCCTGGGCCTATTCCGCGCACCTGGCCGGGCTGGATTACAGCATTTACCCCCATCTGCGTGGGTTAACACTGAGAGTGGGTGGCTACAGCGACCAAGCCAACACGCTGCTGGGCCAGATTTTACAACAGGTAGCCAACCCGGAACTGACCCAGCAACGCTTTGACATCGCGCGCCAGAACCTGGTGGACAGCTTGGTGAATGAATCCCGTAATCCTCCCAGTGAACAGATTGCCGACTATATTCAAACCGCACTTCTGCAGGGCGCCTGGCAGACCAAAGACAAGCTAAAAGCTGCTCAAGAAGTCACCCTGAATGACCTTCAAGCCTTCCAGCAACAGCTAATGACCGGCCTGGACCCTGTCATGCTGGTTCACGGCAACCTCAGCGCCGCGTCTGCGCTGAACATGGCCCAACAGGCACGGGCTCTGATCATGGCCGACAGCCAGTACACGAGCGTAGAACGCAGCCGCATACGCCAGATTCCCGCAGGCGAAACACGCGTGAATCTGGACATAAGCCACCCGGATGCCGGCTACACCTTGTACCTGCAAGGTCCGAATAGCAGCCTGGCAGAGCGCGCGCAGTATCGGCTACTAACTCAGATTATCCGCAGCCCGTTCTACGAGAACATTCGCACCCAGCGCCAACTGGGCTACATCGTTTACGCAACATCATTCGAAATGCTGGAAACCCCGGCGCTCGCGTTAGTCGTGCAATCTCCAGACACCAACCCGCAGGCTATTGATGCCGCTGTGGACGAGTTTATGGAAAGCTTCGCCAGTGCCCTGGCAAGTATTGGAAGCAAAGAGTTGGAGCAGGAAAAGCAGGCTGTTATCAGCGGCATACTGGAACAAGACCGCCAGCTGGGCGATATCTCCGGGCGCTTCTGGCAGGAAATTGACCGCGGTAACAGCAACTTTGACTCCCGCGAGCAACTGGTCAAAGCGATTGAAAATGTCAGCCTGGCGCAATTGCAAAGCACTTTCCGCACCGCATTGGAACAACGTGAGCGGGCGTTACTGGTCACTTCGGAAGGCCAGATTGCAGACGTAAGTGCAAACAAAGCCCCAGAAGCAAGCCAGACCGCGCCAGCAAATCGCGGCAACGCAGACGAACAAATGCAAAAACTCAGAGCCCAGCCGCCAGTCACCGAGGGATAACGGCTCTTGAAACAACAGAGGCAGCGATTTCAGCCAACAAACTCACGCTGAAATCGCTGCCAGTCTTCAGCTTCATCCACATCCCAGCGCATGGGTAACAAGCCAACGCTCAACCCCGCACTTTCCAGTTTTTCACAGGTTTGCCGCAAAACATGCTCGCTACCCCAGCGAATGCCATCCAACATGCCAGGCACTACCTTACGCGCGCCAATCAACACATAGCCCCCGTCTTCCGACGGCCCCAACACCACATCAACGTGAATCAGCTTTTCAGCGGCCAGACGAACATGAGCTGCATCCACTGACGGGCAATCACTGCCGACAATTATGGCGTATTTATGACTATGCAGAGCACCACACAAAGCCGCGGCCATGCGATCACCAAGGTTGCCATCGCTCTGAAAACGCTGCTGTACACATTGCCCTTGCAACCTTTTCATCACTTCAGCGGCTTCTGGCGGGGGCGCACGATCACAGTCCCACCAGAGCTGCAGCGGAAAAGCCGTCGCCAGCAAATTATCCAGCACCGCCAAGGTTAACTCACAGTGCGCCGCCAGAGCCCCCTGCTCGCCCAGTGCGGGTATTAAACGGGTTTTTACCTTGCCAGCTTCAGGCCATTTGGCGAACTGCATGACCAGTGGCTGGTCAGAGTTGTTTTCATTATTGGGCATTACGCACATCCAATCGGTAGGCTTGGGCCAAAGACTCGGCAGACTCACCGCGCCAATATCGCCAGCGCAGCCGCCACATCAGCACAATCGTTGCCCAGGCGCCTTGTTGTTGCCAGCGCCGACTGTCTGTCGTTACCGGGCTTGGCACGCAGAAAGGACGCGACACATCGCGTAAACGCCGCGACAACTCAATATCTTCCATTAACGGCTGGAGTGCAAAACCGCCCAGGGTTTCAAAGGTATCGCGGCGTACAAACATCGCCTGATCGCCGGTACAAATACCGGTCAACCGCGAACGCTTATTCATAAACCAGGAAATCACACGAAACAGCGGCCGCGAGCCACTTAAACGTACATCGAATCGCCCCCACACGTTCGGCGTTGGCAAAAATGCTTGCAATTGCTGCACGGCATCCGCAGGCAACATCGTATCCGCATGCAAAAATAACAACACGTCACCCTGGGCAACCGCAGCACCGGCATTCATCTGTGCCGACCGACCCAACTCCGCACTCACCAACTGGTCACACACAAGCCGGGCCAAGTCTTGCGTACCATCGGTGCTGCCGCCATCCGCCACAATCACCTCGTGGCCTTGGGCCTGAAGCAACTGCAGCGACTGCAACAAAGCCCCAATCGCAGTAGCCTCATTCCATACCGGCACAATCACACTCAGCCTTACATCCGCTTTCAAATCCGTCATTAAAGTATTAATCGCGCCGCTTCCAAGAATAAACAACCCGCGCAAGGCCTTGAGCCACGCGCCTCAGCCCGTTATCATACCGCCCTTCTTGGCATTATGCCTTCGTAGCTCATCTGGATAGAGCGTCCCCCTCCTAAGGGGAAGGTAGCAGGTTCGAGTCCTGCCGAGGGCACCATTTTATTCGTTATAATGCAATAACTTACAGACAAAACGGCTGCAAGAAAACTGACCTTAATATGTCACCTTAAAAATATGTGACCAATATGTTACCGGAACTGCCATTTCTTAAACTGCTCACATGCAGTGCCTAGCGGTTGCTTTTTTCTGAGTCTTAGTTTTTGGCCTGTCTGGTGTCAGGGCGGCTGTTTACTTTCGAAGATAAGCGGGATTCAAAAGACACGACACAACCTCCGAAACCTTCCGGCATAGCAAACCCTTTAAGTAGCGGGTGTGTTTAGTTTAGGTTGCTCGTCAGAGTTTGTTGTGGCAATTATCGCAGAACAGCAGGTTATCCGGCATTTCAGCCTGGCAATGCTTGCAATTGATTCGAGCGCCGGTAGTTATCGTTGGTGCATCATCCGTTTTTGGCCGAGTCATTGTTTCCCAAAAAACCACTACCAACAAAGCGACTATGCCTATAGCACCAATAACCACAACGTAGACGCCATAGGCCACAGCAAGTGCCACCGCAACGCCAATCAGCCAAGGCGCAAGAACCAAGGCGATTATCACCAGTACAACAAGTATCGCGATCTGAATCATGGCTAATGCCCACCTGTACATGTGTGTAACTTTCTCGGCTTAGACTGCTCAAAACCGATAGGTGTTAGCCCTGGGGAACAGCATCAATATTAACGTTACCGTTGTTACCCACCTAGACAACGTGATGCCCAGCACTGTCGTCACAGGCTGCAATGAGTGCCTCAAGTTGCGATTTGGTGGGCGACGAATTCAAGTTCATTCGGTTCTCCTCGTTTTAACGCTTGCAGCAGGGGCACAACGTCAGGAGCGTCCCTTGCCTGCACTTGTTAAGCAAATTTAAAGATTAACTGACCAATTAAAGCCCCATACCCCCAAACAAGGGTACCAAGTGCCAGCGTACATGCTTCTAGCGCCAGAACGCGCTTTTTCAGTAATTTGAGAGATCCATCTATCTCAGATTGCGTTTTTTTGACCTGATCGGCTTCACCTGCGTTCATTGCTTGACGGATAAGCCCGCCAGTAGGTTCTTCAAGTCTCTCTAATCGAGCAGTAAATTCCTGTATTAAGCGGCTTCTCTGCCCGTCGATCTTTCCCGATAAGTCTCGCCAAGCGACGAAAACACCTAGAATCACCACTAATGAACCGGACCGTTCGAAATGCTGCCAGTTTTGAAACGATATGCTGGCAACTGCTCCGAAGACCAGCAAAAGTATAATCGCCGAACAGACCCGAAGTTCTATTTTGAACTGCGGATAGGGCCTTCGAAGTTTCTTCAATTCTTCTTCCATGGCAACCTGCTTAACGCTGAACGAAGCGGCGGCTGAAAGCCGTCCACCTTCCGTGACTTGTTAAATGGCTGCTTAGGTCAACCATTGATATAAACCTAAACTACCCAAAGCAGGTAGTACCAAAAGGATGGCCAAAACACCAAGGCAACCGCCGCCGCTGTTTCGCGTATGAACATGCTTCTGCCTTGGGTTGTCGCTTAACCACTGCAGATGGCAAGGCCGACAATAAAGCTTCATAAACCCGTTGTTCCAGGCTTGAATTGTGCGCGAGTCATGCTCCGCTACCTTCCGGCAACGCGAACAATAAAAAGACTTACCCTTTGGCTTTTTTTGACGATTTAAAATGAAAAACGCAATGACGACCGGAACGCCAAAGAACCAAGAGCTCTCTATTGAGTTGGTGCGATAAAATTCATAGCCAACAACAGCAAGCGAGGCGACCACAGCCAGAATAGAGATGTAGTCAACGAAGTTTTTCTGCGGCGGATCGGTGCGGATAGGGAGTTTATTTTTTGTAGAGTGTGAACCCTCAGCGACAGCCCCCTCAATAACGACACCTTTTGCTTTTAGCCTTTTTTGAGAATCACGCATTGACTCATAAAGCACACTGTCGCCAGTGCGAGGCCGACGAAGGCCAGATTTGACACTGGATATATGGAAAAAAACTTGTTCAGAGCCATCATCGGGCTGGATGAACCCAAAACCCTTATCGTCTTTCCATTGGGTGACTTTGCCTTTCATAAACTCCAGCTACTCCTTGCTAGGATTTCAGCCATTTAACGCTTGCTGCATGCGCGCCCTTGGAATGGAGCCAAAGGCTCAATGGAAAGGGCATCGCCGTGCCTGCATTCGTTATGGGCAGCGAGGCACGGCTACATGCATTCACGCCCGTTTGAAAACAGGTTGGAGGTACCGCAATTAACCAACCAGCGCCGCAGACCTGTGTTCAGATTCTGTTGCCAGTGCGCAACCTTTGAATTTACCTGGGCATCACTCAGCGGAAAGCTACTTGGCGCGTTACCGACCCAATAATGTACTTGGCATATTGGCTTTCCAGCACATGCATCGACAACAGCAAACCGGTATACATCCTCGTTTTCAGCTTCTGAGCTATCAACGGCGACGAAGACCATCACTCCTGAACGACCTTTTATCTCATACCCCTCGCCCGCATGTGCGGCAAAAGATAGGCAGATTGCTATTGCAGTTAAAGCTCCAAAGACAAATTTCATATTCGCGTTTCCTTCAGTGATTACCTGTATACCTCAGTCCCTACTGAGCCCATAACGTGAAGTTAAGCTGCGTGCGTAAACACGTCCGGCGGAGGCCCAAAGGGCCGGAGCGAACTTACGCACCTTCATTATTTCGACATTTATAAATTTCAAAATTACTGCCAACTGCATCATTCTGAGAAAGAATTGATATCGGCGTTGATGAGATCATTTTGTAAGAGTCGCCATTGTTTCTTACTACGGATTTTTGAATATAGGTTGAAGTATTATATGGAGCAGTCTCTAAATATTGCATTTTTATAAATTGACATTTATCCGTATTATTTACAGCTCGAACTTCGAGCATTTCTTTAGTTGGCTTTGACACACAGGCTGTTAAGAAAATAGCTGCCGCGCACAATAATATTACAGCTTTCATCTAACTTTCCTTCAATGGAGATGGTGGTGAAAAATCGGGCGGAATATAATTCCGGAAACAGCGACGACGAAGCTGTTAGGTCCAAATATGGACGCCTCCCTTGTTTACTGCGTGGCAACTAAAGAAGGCCATTATTTTTACGAATACTGTCCCGATACTCAGTGGCAGCCTCTTTGCCACCTCTAGAATATGCGGCTTTTTCTTCTTTGTTGCACTGCTGACAGTATGAACGACCAGTCTTGTTGCCATAGTCGTACTCACTCATGCGATACCATTTGTTGCAGATCGAACAAGATTTTCCTTCAGTTGAGGGCATAAATTCTCCTTACTATGGGCAGCACTTGAGCTGCACGCACGAAAATATAATAGTGATTGGCCCGCGTTCCGCGAGATTACAGCAAAGGGCGTTCCACATGAATCTGCAGCCCTCTTTTCTCCCGAGGCCTAAAATCCGCACATTAAAAGGAGTTTAGCTCATTCCACCCAGTGTCACCAAGTAGTCGTCTGACGTCTCTTTTTCACTCACACCAACGCGCAAATCCTTTACTGGTCCGCTGCGCATTTATGGCCAGCAAACCAAAACTGTTTTTATAGTCGGGAAATTGCATCAAACACAAAAAAACCGACAACGTGGCCGGCTCTTTTACGGTGCTGCGAAATCATCAGATTGTTTGGCTGCTTGGGTGCCTTTTTTTATAAGGTCTGGAAATCACCACCACGCGCGCGCCTAACGTGTACGAAAATCATCACAGCCGCCAGCGGGGTGCCCGCATAATTAGGGTGTCCGCCAGCAGGGTACAGGGCGCTTGCTAGGCGCGCATACTGTCCCATGACAGTGCCTTAGGGTTACCTTTCATGCGGGGCGCTCCCTAGGCGCGCGTACTGTTCTGAAAATCATCAGCCATACATTGTTGCAGCTCACGCTCAATAGCCCGTCTAACGAACTCTGAGCGGTTGCGGTGGCCATGTTTGCCGCCTGAGTGCATCAACTTGTCGATGGTGGCCACGGTGTTGGCTTCTACGCTTACGATTAAGCGGACTGGCTGGCGGAATGTGCGGGGGTTGCTGCTCATGGTGTGGTTCTCATGCTTTCAGGGTGAACAGGGACGGAAGGGTCACGTATTCCTACATTCCCCAATATCCAAAAAAGTAATTATCAGGGTCATACTGAAATACAATAATATCTTTTTTTTCCATTGCGGAATGTCGGGAGAGGCGTCCCTGCCGTCCCTGTTTCCCCTGTTTCTATGAGTAACTTTTAAAATACACAGCTCTTTTGCACTTTATGCCGGTGATATAACGCGTGCCGTCTGATTTCTTACGTTCAAACCCCAGCAGGATTAGGCGATCACCAAACGACCTTTGCGCCAAACGCTTATGAATACCGTTTTCCTCTGCCCAGTCCATATAGGCGTTGAACAACACCAGCGGCTCAACTCTCCCGCCATTGACGTGCTCGCAATCATCATCAACGAACTGCGCTACCTGATCCGCTTCCATCCTCCAACGCTCACGTGCAAGTTGGCAGCTTTCCGGCATCGTAAAGCCAAACGACAACGCATCTGAATATGCATCAAGGGCAAGGCTCAAGATCCCTGGTAATTCCGTCATCAACTTGTCTTTCAGTTGCGGGTCGCAATTACCCATCTCCGGCTTGAACTTGTTGTTGAACTCCACAACGAGCGCACGGCGAAACAACGCGTCTGAAAAGTCCCGCGTGTGTGGCATATGATTCGTACCAAACCAGCAGGTTGAAAAGGGACGCATCACAAACGGATCTTTGAACTTGTGTTCAACGGTTGTGGGTTCGCCGGAGACAATGCCTTTCAAGCTAGCATCATCAATCATTTCCCCCTGCTTTATCTCGGTTACGATGTTGGCCAGCTTGCCGTGTAAGTGCGCCCTCTGAAACGATCGGTCAAACTGTGAGGGTTGCACACCGCCAACGTTATCAACGCCTGCCAGTGCCTCCAGAACAGACAGCAAAACAGATTTACCGTTAGCCCCAGTGCCGACCATGATAATAAATTTCTCATGCCTACAATGAGCCATCAACGTGTAGCCCATCATTTCCAGCAACGACTGAGCCTTGTCGCCGGCATCGGGATCACCAACAAAAACTTCACTCATAAACTGAATGAATCGGGGCGCTTGTGCCTTCGGGTCATACTCAACTGGAATCTGGGTTGTTCGGTAGTATTCCCGATTGTGTGGCATCAGTTGCCACAGGCCATCCATCAAAACCAGTTCGCCGTTCAACGTATTGACGCACTCAGACGGCCCAACATTGAAGGCATGATGGGGACGGAATATTTCGGTTCTGAATAGATCGGCCACGCTATCCACCATGCTCTTTGTAACGTCCTCGGCATTTTCAGCCAGATGGTGCTGTACCCACTGCTTCACCGTTCGATCTTCCTGCTTCTGCCAGACGCCAGTATTCCGCCACTGCCAGACGAACGTGTCAGCCGCCATAATGTCGTCACGACCTATCTCATCAACTAATGAACGGGCAAGCTGTAAATCATCGGTGCCGCCTTCGTCACCAAGGCTGAAACGCTCCGCTTCAGCCATTACGCCGAATGGTGTGCCCGTGGCTGTCTTAATAGCCTGCCGCACCTTGCGCTTGTGAATGGGTGTAAGCGGGATGGTTTCAGTAACCAGCTTATTCACTTCATCGGGGTCTGACGCTTTGGTCAGATTTTGGGCATCAGAAAGTATTTCCGCATACTCACGCGGTGCCCAGCCTTTTGCCCTTGCGCTGGCAATAGCTTCATCCAGTTCCTTGCCTCTGAGCAGGTCGGCGCGCTCCCTTCCGCGCTCTGTTTCAACGCGGCCAGCATAGGGTGCAAAAAACAAACGTATATCGTTATCCTCCCAGCCCTTTGCAACCAGACGACCGGCAACCTTTACCACGCTGGGATGCACCTCATCGCCTGAGCAAATAGCAGCCATCCAGTCGTTTATGTCGGTGTCGTCAAACCCATCAGAAAATGATCCGCTGCCGCCGTCCTCCTTTTGCGCTTTGGTTGTGAGCGTGTGCCGGTGCTGGTTGATCCCTTCCATCGAATCCAGTTCATCCAGCGTGTGGCCTTCCTCTGGATCGTCAAACGTGTGCAGCAAATTATAGGGCGCACCTTCCGGCACTCCGATGTAATAGGATTGCGAAAGGGTCTTGCTCTCATGGGCCAGCACACCGCCTAACATGCCGTTCAAAACTTCGATGTACCGTAACCGCTCGTCAGGACTAACCGGCGCGCTGAGGGGCGTCAGAACGCGCCAGCGAGGGGCGTCAGGTGTGCCGCTAAAGGTTGGGGCGATGACTGCTTTCAGGTTGTGGCTTTCCAGTAGCACAATGGCCTGTTCCGGTGTCATTTCTTCGTTGTCGTAGTCGCCTTCAATGCCGGTGACTTCCAACACGTTGGCATTGTGACGCAAACAATGTTTGTCGGTGCGTAAATCACCAAACCGTGCCAGCTTAATCAGCTTGCAGTCATCTTTTACTATGGCCGCTGGCAAGTCTTGCAGCCATTGGCAGAACTCTGCCCAGCTCTGACACTTGTCGGCTTTTTTCGTACCGGACTTATTCAGCCAGATGGTGTGATGCATTGCGGTCATACGTCACCTCTTGGCATCAGCAAATACTCAGCGACACGATGAAACCGGCCTTCTGAGTCAGCATCTTTGCGCCAGTTGGAAATGATGTTGTACCCATGCTTTCGCAATTCCATGACGCGGGCGGCAGGGTGCATAACATTCAGCAAGTGTCGGGCTTGCAACGTTGTCAGCACACGATGGGTTTGCAGGTAATCCAGAATCCGAGCGCGTTGTGCGGCTGCGGATAGGGGCAACTCCTTGGTGCTTTCGGTGTTATACTGAGCTTCGATAAATTGATTATTTTTTGTGCTCTGGCTGGAAACGGTCGGAGCATTTTTCATTGCGCGCCCCTCCCTACCTTAACCAGATCCGCCAGCGTGACGTATTCACAGTCGTCGATTGTGACGACAGGCAGACTGCCGTCCTTCACGGCATCCCGAACTACCTGGGGGTGGACGTTCGCCGACAGGGCTGCCCAATATAAGGCTAAGCGATACAGGTCGCCAGCGTGATTACTGATCGTGTCAGGGGTGTGGCTCATGCTGCCACCTCACGCTCTTTAGCTTCGAGCCATGTATCTAGCTGTTTCACAGTCCAGCCGACACAGCGCGGGCTGATTCGAATCTTGCGGGGGAAACTGGCATCAGTTTCGGCTAGGTTGTTTAGCTTGGTTCTGCCCATGCCCAGATAGCGGCAAGCGTCAGCGGGGCGAAGAAATGCTTGTTCAGATTGCGGTTGCATTGGTATCACCTATGTTGTTCATGATTGGTGATACCGATAATGTCTCTTACTTCCGAGAGGTTTTCCCCCGTATTAGAAAGCTAATCAGCGGGGGATCTCATCCCCTTGGTGTCCTCCTCCACAGTTTTCTTTGTGGCGATAACTCCCCTCCCCTGCAACTCAGAATTGACGCGATCCGCTACTAGCTCATTTATACTTTCTCCCTGTTTCTTCTGAAACGTACCGGCTTTTATTTTTGCCAATAAATCCTCTTTTGCCAATATTGAGCAAATTCGGCGCTTGAGCCTGTCCATAAGGACTGTATAACTTTGGTGCCGTGTCGTCACTCCGCGCGCCCCATCATTGAGGATATGCGCAATTGCCTTTAGTGCCTCAGAAGGCGGTGCAATACTGCTTTGCATCAAGTTCACCAGCGCGGTCTTATCGCCTGAGTTTATCCACTCGCTAATGGCGTTGAGGTATTGCAGTTTGGGGCTTTTTTCATTGAATGGATCACCACCGAAAAGTGAATCTGTAAACAACGTACCCAATTCTTTTTTCCACTCGTCTGAGACTCCGCTCATACCGCTGCCCTCTTGGCCGTCGCTCGCTTAATGGCGTCACTCACAACGTCTACAGCCTTGTTATGATGCTGCTCGCACACATGGCCGTAGTGTTCCTCAATCATCGCCACTGACTTGTGGCCAGCCTCACGCGCAACCGTAAACAGAGCCTCGCCAGCCGCTAGCCTTGTGCTGATGTAATGGTGCCGAAAAGCGTAGAAAACCAGATCCTCGTCTATACCGCCCAGCTTTTTAACTCGCTTCCATGGCGATCGAGTGGCCATGCTATCCAGCATTTTACCGCCACGTGGTGAAGGGAAAACCAGACCTTCCGCAGGGCGTCCCTGATCCTTCCACCAGTCAGCCATAATCGCTTTGATCCGGTCGTTCAAAAACAGATCAACTTCAGCCGGTTTTTTGCCATGGCGTTGCGCCACTTTGCTTTTTTCGGTGGTTTTGATTAGTCGGCTAAATTGAATGTTTAGCTCCTCCCACGTCAGGCTGCGCAGATCGCCAGTGCGCAATCCGGTATGCAGTGCCAGGTGAGTAAACGGAATAAACCAGTGCGGATAAGTGAAGGCATCAAGATCCGTCAAAAGCGGCTTGCCATGCTTGCGACTGTTGCGCCTGCCCTTGCGGATCTCTTCGGCGTACGCATCAAGGCCAGCCAAAAGACCGCTGATTTCTTGGTCAGTTAAAGGTCGGCGGTTCTTTTTGTCCTCGTCTTTGGTTTTCTCCTGCTTTTCCTGTTCGGTATGTGCAGGTGGCTTTAGTTTGATGCCCACTAAGGGACTCGAACCAAGTACCTCATCTTGCACTGCATGAGCCAATAGGGTTTTAAGTGATCCGAAGGCCCGCTTCATTGTGTCGTGTGCCCTGCCCTTACTTTCGTTGGGCTGCCAGGTGTTCAGGATGTACCGGCGTGTGATGGTGGCCATATCCTTGTCGAGCAAGTCGGCAAAATACAAGTTGATCCGCTGCTCGTTAGCCTTGGCGTTCTGAGGCTTCCACGACTTCATGTAACTGCGGTAATCGTTTTCAAGGTAGTAGCGTAGCGTTCTGCGTTCTGCCTGCTCTGCCTCGCTAAGAGCCTGCTCACGGCGCTGTTTCTTTTCAGTCAGCGGGTCGGCTTCACCGTCCAGCCATGCAATAACTTTTTTGGCTGCATGTTCTGGTAACAATTGCGACAACTTGCCAATGGTGACGGTGCGGCGGGTGCCGGTTGCATCCTCATAGCGGTAACGCCACGAACAACCACGCTTCAATTTAATCAGGTGTAGCCCAGGCTGCATGGTGCAGAACTTAGTTTCACGCTCGACTGCATCGCGCGCAAACGTTGCGGCGGCGGGCTCGGTGATGGATGTTAGCTTGGGTGCAGGATCGCGCTTTGCCATGGGTAACACTCCGGTAACAGATCAAAAATATGTGACCAATATGTTACCAGAAAGCGCGGGATTTAACGAACAACGACGAACAAAAAAAACAACAATCGTTTATTTTCAGTTGCTTACGAATACAAGTAACTGATCACTAAGGGCAAAAATCCCCCTCCTAAGGGGAAGGTAGCAGGTTCGAGTCCTGCCGAGGGCACCATCTTCAGGTAGTCGGTTCGAATTCCCTTATTTCTGACTGTCTTGTACTGATATCAAAAACATGAAAAAACTTTCAACCCCTCCTGAGCTTTAGGTCGCAGATTCTGCTCTTGCCTGAGCAACAGCGAATCGAGGGGCTTGGAACCTGGTTTACGGCCTGGTTAGAGATCTTACCACCCACGGTCCATGGCTCTCCGAATGCTGAAATATTCCGAGATACCAGCGGGAGCCCCTCCAATATAAGCGCCATAGCACCGATCACCTTCTTCCTGAGCCGTTTGCTACAACGTTATGTGTCAGAAGCGATTACTCGCTATTTTTAGGTACAGATGTAATTGTTAAAGGCCTGATGTGGCGCCTGCACGGTGCTGGTTCCTCTAAAGTGCTTCAACAATTTCTGACAGTAACGCGTATCTGAAACCCAAAACAGGCACTTTTTATGCTTAGCCAGCGTGCGTTAACCTACCTAAACGAAGTCATTCGCCGCGGATCCATAAGGCGCGCTGCGGCCTTCTTGAATGTCGATGCTTCCGCCGTTAGCCGTCAATTAAAAGCACTTGAAGAAGAGTTGGATACCCGACTGTGTGAGCGGCACGGGCGTGGAATGCGGGCGACCGCAGCAGGTCAACTACTTGTTCATCATTTCCATACCCAGCGGGCTTCAGAAGAAGCCGTACTTTCCCAACTCATGGCACTTCAAAACTTGGTAAAAGGGGAAGTTCGCATTGCCGTGGGGGAAGGATTTATCGCTGACTTAATTGCCGCACCTTTGGGCACTTTCATGTCGGCTTTTGCAGGTATTAATGTAGAAATCCGCATGGCAGGTGTTAATGATGCGATGTCGCTGCTCAAAGATCGTGAAGTCGATATAGCGCTACTTTATGCACCACCGGTAGATCCACAGTTTTTCTGTCATGTGGAAACGCGCCAGCCACTCGATGTCATCGTGCCTCCTAGTCACCCGCTAACGGAACTGAATCGCCCTGTGACGCTGAATGATCTAAAAAATTGGCCCCTTGCGTTAATGGATAATCCTTTCGGTATGCGACAAATGGTCAATATGGCGGCTCACCAAGAGCGCGTTCACCTTGAAGCTCGCCTACATACAAACTCTGTATCCGTTTTAAAAAATTTCGTCCGTTCAGGAATCGGAGTTACGTTTATGCCGGAGCTCACAGTAATCGATGAAATAAACCGTGGAGAAATTTTCACGCTACCTATGCAATATTCTGTTATGAACGATACCCGAGCGCAGATTGTGAGCCTAAAGGGCCAAGAGTTAACGATAGCGTCAGCCGCCTGTATCGATCATTTACAAAAAGGAATGCGTTTTTTCTCGGCCGACGCACCTCGACTGTTGCAATAAAGTCCACACTTTAGGTATTGCATAGTCAACACTTCAACACCTAATCTTCTGACAGGCATCCCTGATAAATCTGTGTGCTCGCACGTAGTACCTCGCAACTAATGACAATAAAACAGGAAACTTACTATGATGACACCAAAATTTTCACCCAAGCGACTCATTTCAGCTTGCCTAATTGGCTCCGCCTTAATGGCTGGAAATGCCCTTGCAGCAACCAAAATTAATCTGAGCTACAACGGAGCCCCTGACCTAGAAAAGAACGCCGTTCACGTTTTCGCCACTAATCTAAAAGAGTTGGTTGAAGAAAAAACCAACAACCAGCTTGAGCTGGCGCTGTATCCCAACAGTATGCTGGGAGAAGAGCAGGAGCGCATGGAGCAGACTATGAGCACACCGTCGCTCAACGTAGCCTCCTTTGCTGGAGTTTCACCTCTCGTCGACGAAATCTTCGTCAGCGCCATTCCATTCCTGTTCGACGATTTTGCTGCGGCACGTAGCTTTTTCGATGACGGCAAGTATTGGCAGGGAGTCGGCGATGTTCTGCAGGAGCGTGCCGGTATCGATATGTTGGCCGTCGTGGAAGAAGGCGGCTTTTTGGCGTTTACCAACAATAAAAAACCCATCAGCCGCCCTGAAGACTTTCAAGGCCTGCGTTTCCGCGCCATGGACCCGAGCCAGGTTGCGCTCTATGAGGCATTTGGGGCATCCGGCACACCCATCCCCTGGACCGAAACTTATATGGCCCTGCGGACGGGTGTAGCTGACGGCCAAATGAACCCGCCAATGTACATTGCCCTGGCCAGCCTTCATGAAGTGCAAAAATACCTGACTCTTGCGAACATTCAGTACTCCGATCAATTCCTAGTGGGCAATAGCGAGATGATTGCGAATTGGGACGACGAGGTTCGCAACGCCTTTATGGAAGCCGTCGCCGAGGCTAACCATAATGCCCGAAAGCATAATGAGGACCAGGTTGAAAAGCGGATTGCTTTTCTGGAAGAGCAAGGCATGGAAGTTATTCGCCCTTCTGAAGAAGACCTGACTGCTTTTCGCAACATTGGCCAGCCCGCCTATCTTAAATGGCTAAAAGAGCGTGACATTGAGCAACGCTGGATTGATATGGCGCTGAAAGATGCGGGCATGAACGGTCTGGTCGACTAACAACGGTTAATACCTTTGCCACGGCAGAGGGCTGGTGCCTCGCCAGCCCTCTATTTTTTTGTGCTTCATGGAATGCTGCAATGCTCAATAAGCTTCGATCCCGCCTACTGGCTAAAAGCTGTCCGTCCACCCTAACCCTGGCAGGGGTCTTATTATCCCTCAATGTTGCGGCCATTTTGTTTGGCGTTTTTGCACGCTACATAGCGGGTGGCGCCCCCATATGGACAGATGAGCTCTCTCGCTTCTTGATCATAGCCACCGTCATGATCGCGGCTGGTGCGGTCTGGTCGGAAGGAGGCCACATGCGCGTCGGTCTCCTGGAAAAACTGCTTCCAGCTCCATTCGCTCGCTTGCTGAATCTGTATCAATGGCTGCTTACTCTGCTAATAGCCGTGGGTGCAGCATGGGTAAGCTACCGCTATGCGCTATCGGTCAGCATGTTTACCACGTCCGGGCTTGGCATTAGCCGCACTGTGCCACTGCTTTCGTTGCCCTTTGGCTTTTTATTACTGGCGTGGCATATGCTTCTCTACGGACCTGCGCCCCTCAAATCCATAGAGGACCAGATATGATTCTCAGCATGCTGGTTGTTTTTCTTATCCACGTTTTGCTGGGCCTTCCTTTATTCATCGCATTGATTACGACGGCGATAGTCGGTTTTTTGTTTGTCGATCCCTCGATGATTCCACGGATGATGCCTCAGCAGTTTTTTAGCGGTATTAATGTGTTTTCCCTGATGGCTATTCCGCTATTCATCTTCGCCGGTAATCTGATGAACGTCAGTGGGTTAACGGAACGTTTGATGGGGCTGGCACGCCTGATGGTTGGGCACTTACGGGGAGGCATGGGACACGTCAACGTCGTTTCAAGTGTTTTCTTTGCGGGCATTAATGGCTCAGCGGTGGCCGACACGTCGGCACTCGGTTCGCTTTTAGTACCCGCTATGGAGAAGGAAGGATACTCAAGGGCGTTTTCGGCTGGATTGACCGCGGGCAGCTCGTTGATAGGTCCGATCATTCCGCCCAGTATATTTATGATTCTCTACGCCTCACTAACGAACACCTCGGTGGGGGATCTTTTTCTGGCGGGCGTTATACCTGGTCTCTTGCTAGGTGTTGCATTCATGGGAATGAACGCTTGGTATGCCTGGCGCCATCGATTGCCAAAAAGTGGCAAGTTGCCATCGCTCGGCCAGCTTGGAGTAGCGTTTTTAGCGGCCCTACCCGCGCTTATCGCTCCCTTCATTATCGTTGCTGGCATTGTGTTTGGTTTTGTCACCCCTACAGAATCTGGAGCGTTGACAGCACTATATGTCGCTTTGTGCGGTATTTTTCTCGGTGGGTTACGTTTGAAGGAATGCTGGAAAGCTATCGTTGATACGGCACGCCTAACCTCTGCGATTTTTCTGATTATGGCGGCTTCCGCTACGATTAGCTGGCTACTCTCGTATGCTCAGGTTCCAGCGCAATTCGTGTCACTGCTTTCTCCCTATGTGGACAATGGCGTCGTCATTTTATTAATGCTCAGCGTTATCACCTTCTTCACGGGGATGTTTATGGAGGAAGTGTCGGCGTTGATGTTACTAACGCCAGTCTTTGCGCCCGTGGCAATGATGGCAGGAATCGATCCCGTCCATCTGGGTGTCATCATCACTCTGAATATTACGATTGCCTTAATAACACCGCCGTTGGGCGCCTGCGTTTTCGTGGCCGCGGCCGTTAGTCGGCTTGAGATTGTCTCACTGTTCAGAACCATTTGGCCCTTTGTGCTAACGGCTATTGCGGTACTTATTCTACTAATCCTTTTCCCACCGCTAACGCTGTGGCTCCCTACCCTGTTTGGATAAGACAATGCCTTTAAATACACTATTGAATGCCTTGCCATCTATACCCAGTTATTCAGCCCCGTGCTGGGAACAGTTGCGCTGCGCGCCCATTAAAGATAACGGTGAGCGCCTGGTACCGATGAGTCTCGCCCCTGCACCCGTCAAGGTGTTTCCCGCCTACGCTCGGATGGGCATTCCTGGTGCAGTACAGGAGTGTTTTGTGCGTGAAGGTGTCTATCGGGCTCTGCTAGCAGCAGCGCGCAGCTTACCCGACGGTATAGGTATCATCGTTCTGGACGGTTGGCGCCCATGGCAGGTACAGCAGTATTTATTCGATACCCTGCATGAAGCAATCCAACACCAACAACCTAGCCTCAGCGAAGCAGTTCTGCTTGAACAAACAAGAGAATTTGTGTCAGTGCCAAGCCGCGACCCTTTAGCTCCCAGCCCTCACCTCACCGGCGGCGCCGTCGATGTCACGCTATGCGATGCCGATGGTTTGCCTTTAGATATGGGCACTTTGTTTGACGAGGCACTGCCTGCCTCCCACAGCGACTATTTCGAGCAACTGAAAACACTGACGCCGCAGCAACAAAAAGCGCGGGATCATCGCCGCTTGCTTTACCACTCCATGCATCAGCAGGGCTTCACCAACCTACCCAGCGAGTGGTGGCACTACGATTTTGGCGATCAACTATGGGCTTATTATGGAGCCCATGATCACGCCCATTACGGCCCAGCCGAGCTGGACACCATTGAAAATCGCTGGAGTAAACAGCTGGGATAATTGTGTAACGAACACCAGCCCAGTGTAGTTATGAAGTGGTTCAATGATCTCGGACATCAACCAAAATAGAAATATCGCCGCCCATCGCCCAGGTATAAGCGCGTTAATCAAAGTTAAGTCATCGCTCGGCAAGTTTGGTCCGTAATCTTCTAGACCTCAACAAGACTACAGACACATGCCCTCATTACGGATTGATCAGAAGCACAAGGACAATCTCGAGCGAACCGGCATTAGCCGGCAGTTCCAGCAAGAGCTGAGGTGCAGTCACGCAGGCGAAACCGGTGCGGTGTGGATATATCGTGGCATTCTGGCCGCACGGCCGACCGGAGCGTTGCTGGAGTTCGCGAGGGAACACTTGCAGACCGAGCAGCAGCACCTCGGTATGTTCGATGACCTCATTGTTTGTTACCGCCGCAGTCTGATGTTGCCACTATGGCGATTGGCAGGATTTCTAACTGGGTTTCTGCCTTCTCTAGCGGGCAAAAACGCCGTCTTTGCCACCATCGAAGCCGTCGAAACATTTGTTGATCTGCATTATCAGGCCCAGATTCAATCACTCAGCCCGTGCGTTCATCGCGAGGCCGAACGGGCGGTACTGGACCTGTTTGAAACCTGCCGCCTGGATGAAGTGGCACACAGAGATGACGCAGCCCAAAGGCGTACCGGAAAGCCGACAGCCAGCATGAGTCTGTGGACGACCATGGTGGGCGGGGGCTCCCGGAGCGCCGTCAGGTTGGCGCGATTTCTTTAGGTGAAAGATCACGAGGGTAATCAATATCCAATGTCACTCCAGGATCATCAACGTCCACCCAGATGCAGTGTTGGATACGATGTTTAAACAACTCGCGCGCCCCTTCCTCTCCTTTAACCTGTTGCAACTCGGACCAGAAATTTCGGCCAAAGATAACCGGGTGCCCTGCCTGGCCTTTATAACGTGGGCGGACAATGTTTTCCGCTGTCGCGAAAGCGATTAATTTCTGACATGTTGCGGGTGATAACCAAGGCATATCGCCGAGAAAAATCGCTGCCGCAAGACCATCCGCGTTTTGAAGCATCTGCAAGGCATCGGCAAGGCTACTACCCAAACCACAATTGGCATGCGGCGCTCTCAGGATCTGCACTTGTTGTAAGTACGCCTGCGATAACAACGTCTTCGGGTCATCTCCTGCTTTCAGTACCACATACGTATGCGAAAAATTAGGGAGTACGGCAGACAGGGTTTGGCTCAACAAAGTCTCGCCGTCCGCGAAAAGCGTCAGGCGTTTATCAGAACCAAAACGTTGTGAACGGCCTGCGGCCAGCACAATGGCAATGACGTCGCCATTGACCAACCCTGTAGGCCATTCCATATTATTTATCTCGGCCATAATAAATTCGGACAATGTCGGCCATCACGGCTAGCGCGATCTCGGCGGGTGTTTTACTGCCAATATTCAGCCCTATCGGCATGTGAATGCGGGATACCTCCTGTTCGCTAAGCCCTCCCGAGCGGCGCAATCGCTCAGCCCGGGTTGCAGAAGTTTTCTCAGAGCCCATAGCCCCAATATAGAAAGCAGGCGTTTTTACCGCATCAATCATCGCTAAATCGTCAATGCGCGGATCATGGGATAGAGCCACGATCGCTGTTTCAGCATGACAGCCTTGCCGTGCAAGGTATAAAGACGCTAACACCGGCTGAACGTTCACGCCTGGAACATCAAACGTGGACAACATGTCTTCCCTGGGGTCACAAACAACCACTTCAAAACCCAATGTCTTGGCAAAATCCGCACAAGCTACTGACACCGGCGAAATACCCGCAATCACCAGTCGGCGAACCGGGCCAATTCTGACTCGCACAATGGCCCCCGATTTTTCTACTCGGGGGCCTTCGCCCGTGTCCGGCAGAAGGCTGACTTCTGACGTGTCCAGGTTGACTGTTCGTATACAGCGCTGCTGCCCGAGCAACGATTGCTGCAGTTGATACAACTGGTGCTGGTGTTCTTCGGAAGGCGGAAAACGCTCAACCAGAACCTCAAGTACGCCACCGCAAGGAAGCTTTAAACGCTCTTTTTCTGCGTTATTGTCACCGTAACGAATGATCTCGTTGACCGAAGAAAATCTTCCAGCCTGCAGCTGCCCTAAAAAGTCTTCTTCCACACAACCGCCAGAAAGCGACCCCACATGCCGGCCATCTTGACGGGCCACCAGCATGGCTCCCGGAGCACGCGGAGAAGAGCCATAGGTCGCCAATACGGTGCACAGCCAAACAGTGCTCCCGGATTTACTCCAGTTAAAAGCATGATCAATAACGTCAAGATCAAGATGCTGCATGATTACCCTGTTTTCCCGGTTCAACTGCGCCCTTTCGGCTTTGCTGTGTAGGTGTATTCGAACACGGATGCTACTCGTCCCGATTGAACATGCTCGGGTTCCCTTTTACAAAATCCTGTATCCAGCGCTCCAGAAACGATTCGTTCTTGCCGGTTCTGACATACCGATAGCCCAAAATCGAGATAACCAGCGCACCCAGAGTATCTACGATCAGGTCCCACATGGTGTCGGTCAGGCCTGAGGGGTCGCCCAGCATGGGTTTTTGCATATTCAAACCCAATAAGGTGTCCATGGCAAATTCAAAGATTTCCCACAGGGCGCCGATGGCTACGGCGAACAAAAAAGCAAAAAAGGCGACAAAACCGGGGCGCATATGTCGATTAATATCTTCAACTTCGTTCATTACATGAACCAGCAAAAACCCGACAATGCCCAGCAAGAAGCCGGAGCTGGTGTGCAAGGCAATATCCCACCACCAATAACGGGTGTAGTAACCGCGTACCTCCCCCAAAAACAGCGACGCGAACACAAACAGGATGGCAAGAAGCACAAATTCAGGTGGTATGAAAACACGAAAAAAGCGACCAATAACCAGAGGCGCCAGAGTAATAAGCAAAATGCCAATGGTAAGCACCATCGCCAGCCACTGTTGCTGCCAGGTGGCGGCCAGTATTTCGGCGACCAGAATAATCTGGAGAAAAAATGTCAGGCGTCGGTGAATCAGTCGCTTTTGCATGCAAGGCCTTGAAAATTGTGGTTTGGTAACCGCGACCAGATCAATTCACTAGCTGCAGAATTTCCTGATCAATTGCTTGTGCATCTACCAGGTGCGAAAACCACACTTGCTCGCTTTGGCCGCGCAACAAACCCAAAAGAACCCCCAGCACGGCCCCGCGGTGAACATTGTCGCCACCCACGTGGGTGTTGGCCAGCAATGCCTGTTGTGGTTGATCGCGGTAGCGGCATAAAAAGTACAGCAGCGCGGGCCAGGAATCGGAAATATAGCACGCGGGGGATAGCATACGGCCCACCACATCGGAATCTGGGGCCTGCTTTTCAATCGCGGCCAATAACGCTTTGCGCGTACGTGCCGGAACAGATTGCAGTAATTGCTCATTGGCAGGCTGTTCCCCATCAGGCCGCAGCAACAACTTCGCTATCAGGCCTACGTAAGCATCACAGACCAGTGTCAACTCGTCGCTGGGGTGGGTTAGAAACAAGTGCTCTCGACACTGCGCTTGCACTTGTTCTAATGGCAAGCCGTTTAACAGGCTTTGCAGCGCCAGTGGCGCGATGGTGACCAAGCCGCCGACCGATGCGGTGTCGTGGGTTACTGCTCCGCATTTGCGCGGTGGCAATCCCTGAGCGTAGTTGTGAAAAAAGCCGCGATGGTAGGACTCAGCGTAAGTGTCCGGGTGTTGTGGCACGTCGGCTGTCATGAAGTCGATGTAGCGAGCGGCAAAATCGTCCACGCTGTACGCACTGCCTTGCGTTTTTCCGTCATTCTCTGAGCCAATTTCCACACCCTCTGCATGGCCACGACTCTGCTCAGCCTCTGCCAAGGTGCGCATTAGCAGTCTGGCGCAGTGGGCGTTCAGGGTATTGTCACCCGCGGCCATGCCCACATGGTAATGCACGTTCGCGCGGTCCCAGTGTTGGCGACGGCCTTTCAGTATAACGTCGCCAACCACATCTGGCGCCGCCATGGCCGAGGCTTTGCGACCACCCTGAGCGGTAGAGTGCAGCGACATAATAGACGACGGATGCCATTCTGGCGGCGCCTCATAAGCGCTAACGCCGTTTGGAAACGCGGCGAAAATATCGCCCACCCGGTAATACCAGTGCACAGGCATAGCCAAGGAGTCAGCCACAAATGAATTCTGAAGTGCCGCGCGAGCGCGCTCTTGCATCAGCGAAAGCTTGGATGAGGTCATAAAATCAAGTTCCTTCAGTTAAGCGCCATTGCTGTGAAAAAGATAAGTGGCATTGTTGTAGAGTGCGCATAGTGCTTTTACGCCCTTCACCCTGCGATGTATCTTTACACATTGGTCAGATCGCTTTATTTCCAACGTTCACAAGGACACGCCATGCATCCGGAGAAGCCTTTTTCGCAAGCCTGCGAAAACAACAAGGGGCCGATACTCGGCGTACTGCGACAGGTTTTCACAACGCCCGCCACCGTCTTGGAAATTGGCTCTGGGACAGGGCAACACGCGGTGCACTTCGCCACTCACCTGCCCCATATTTATTGGCAAACCAGTGATCATCCCAATCAGTGCTCCAATCATTACCAACTTTGCCAGCCCTGGCTGAACGATGCCAAGCTGCCCAATATTGGAAACCCCGTTGCCTTGAATGTGAGCCAGGAGCCTTGGCCAGTGAAGGCGTTTAATGGTGTATTTTCAGCTAACACCGCCCACATCATGGCCTGGCACGAAGTGGAAGCGATGTTTGCGGGCGTGGGCAAAGGCCTGGCGGATTCAGCCTTATTGGGGAACGAAGAACGCGGGCAGTTCTGTCTTTACGGCCCGTTCAAATACAATGGCGACTTTACCAGCGCCAGCAATCAGAGTTTTGACCAGCACCTTCGAAGCCACGCGGCGCACATGGGCATTCGCAATATTGAGAACTTGATCGAACTGGCACAAAGCCACGGTATGGTTCTAGCGCAAGACCACACCATGCCCGCCAACAATCAGCTGCTGGTGTGGCACACAACCACTAAAACAGAAGCACTTTAAAGCCAATCAAAATGAGCACAACGCCCCCCCAGCAACGGCGAAGGCGTCCATGCTGAGCGCCAGCGCTAGAATAATGAGTTCGATCACAATGTAGACACCTGGATTATTTCGCCGTATTTTGGAGTCGATCGATAAAATACCGATATTTTCCACAAAAACCAGTCACAAATTCAACCGTGCAAGGCTTGTGGAAGTCGGCAAAAGGTTATAGATTGACTGAAAGCCTTTTTAGGCCAATATTTCACTGTTTTCCCGCACAAAAGGCCCTATTGGGAGCAAGTTCTTTCTAAAGTTTAACTATTCGTACTTTCACATCGTCCGCCAGGCCGATGTGAAAGTACGCTTTTGCGTTTCTTACTGTTCGCTGAATCCGCTTTTTTAGCGCCGGGGGCGGCGTTTTATATCTACATTGCTTTACACTTTTTATTTTCTGGAGATTACGATGTCCGAATTGCCAGCGATTTTGGTTGCTGAAGAAGATTTTAACCGCCTGTCTAGCATGATTAAAAAACAGGGCGACTCAGAAACCGTTGCCGCGCTGGATGAAGAGCTCAGCCGTTCAACCCTGGTGCCGTTGGTAAATATGCCCGACACAGTGGTTACCATGAACACGGCGGTGCGTTTTCAAGACGAAGACAGCAAAAAAGAACATCAGTTAACCTTAGTCTACCCCCACGAGATGGGTGACGGCGAAGGTAAAATATCTATTCTGGCCCCCGCTGGCTCGGCGCTGCTGGGTTTGAGCGTGGGCGAATCCATCGAATGGCCTGTGCGCGGTCGCAAAAACCTGCACCTAAAAATCATTTCGGTCCAGCGCCGGAAATAAGCCGGCCCGCGCCGTGATAATCGGCGCCCGGTTATCGCCTAGGCTTTGTTGTGCAAGATGTCAGCAAACGCCTGGGCCGATGGCGACAAAGGCCGGCCACGGAATTTTAATTCACACAGTGACCGGCTCAAATGTTCTGCACCGGGTAACGCCACTTCCTGTAACCGTTCTAGCTCCAGTAATTCGCTGATCACTATCCTGGGCAAGAGCGCAAAACCCATACCGTTGGTAACGCACCGAGCAATACCCTCGTTTGACGCTATCTGCAAGGTGGTTTTCGGTACAACGCCCAAGCTAGCAAGTAAGCGATCGCACACCGAGCGCGTTCCAGACCCCACTTCCCTTTGGATCCAGCAGCCACTGTTCAGTCGCTCCAAGACGCCGTTGCCCTGCGTCCACTCCGTTCCTGCCACCAGCAACAAGCCTTCGTTGCGCCAATGGCGGCTTTCAATCCGGGGGTCTTCCACATCGCCTTCAACGATCGCCAGATCCAACTGGCAATCCAACAACCATTCACTGATTACCTGGGTGTTTGCGACGCGCACGTTCACTTTAATGCCTGGATATCGGCGCGTAAATCCGGCAATCGCCGCCGGCAGCCAATAACCGGCCACGGTGGTACTAGCGCCCAACGTCAGGTTGCCAATGTGTGCGCCTACGCGGGCTTCTATGTCATCCACGGCGGCTTTTTCCAACGCAAAAATACCGCGAGCATGATCAAATACCGCACTACCACCGGCGGTCAGCTGAAGTTTTTGACCATGCTGGCTTTTGCGCGACTGAACACGATCGACCAGCGTCAGCCCCAGCTGACTTTCCAGCTCACGCACGCCCTGAGATACCGCAGGCTGGCTGATGTGCAAAACAGTCGCCGCGCCGGAAAAACTGCCTTCCTGCACCACTGTATAAAAAATCCTCATTAGATGCAGATTCAACACTATAACCTCAGCTTATAAGTATTTAATAAAAGCATATTCGATCACGTCATAACGCGGGCGTAAGGTAGCACCATCTCAACGCTATTCGGAGAACGCAGGTGAATACTGCAGAGCAACACACAGCATTAGCAGACCCCACAAATATCGCAACAGAAACCCCCAAAAAGCAGATTGTGCCGGGCCTTGCGCTAGTGGCCGCACTGGCCGGCGCCGCGTTTGTTCTGGCCCAACAATCCTGGTTTCAGAGTATGAGCATGGGCCCGTTAACGCTGGCAATTGTTCTTGGCATTGTGGCGGGCAATACGGTTCTGCGCAATCAACCCGCTATTCTGGCCGATGGCATATTCTTGGCAAAGGGCTCATTGCTAAGGCTGGGTATTATTCTTTACGGCTTTGGCATCACCTTTCAGCAGATCAGCGCGGTTGGCGCTAACGGTGTGTTACTAGATGCCATCATGATTGCCTCTACCTTTGCGCTGGCGCAGCTCATCGGCCGGCGCTGGATGAAGATGGAGAAAGAAACAGCCATTTTAATCGGCGCCGGCGCTTCTATTTGTGGTGCGGCTGCGGTTTTGGCGACCGAGCCCGTGGTGAAAGGCAGAAGTGATCAGGTATCCGTCGCCGTCGCAACGGTGGTGATTTTCGGCACCATCAGCATGTTTCTTTACCCATTGATGTATCCGCTACTGGGCATGACCGAACACCAGTTTGGCATTTACGTGGGCTCTACCGTTCATGAGGTTGCGCAGGTAGTTGCTGCAGGCCAGGCAATCAGCACTGAAGCGGCTAACAGCGCCATCATAGAAAAAATGGTACGGGTAATGATGCTGGCGCCGTTCCTGCTTATTCTGGCCAACGTACGCCTGCCAAATCGTAAAACAAACGCTGGCGCTGGCAAAAAACAACGGCAGAAGCTAGTCATTCCCTGGTTTGCGGTTCTGTTCCTGGCGGCGGCTGCGGTTAACTCTGTGATTGCCATGCCCGCCACGGCCACCAACGCTATTCGCCATGTTGACCTGTTCCTGCTATCCATGGCGATGACTGCACTGGGCTTGAGCACACAGATGTCTGCGATACGCCGTGCCGGGCTACGCCCTCTCATATTGGCCGGTTGCCTGTTTGCCTTTCTGACCGTTGGCGGCTATATCCTCAACCGCTTGCTGATCGGTTAAGCCATCTCTAACCGGGGCTGTCCTGCCCCGGTGCCAGTTTGAACTGACCAATTGTCTGGCGTAGATTTTCCGCCATTACCAGCAATTCAGCCGCTATCTGCGCAGTTTGCTGGGCTTCTAATGTGGTTTGCTCGGCAGACCGGCTGATTTCAATCACGTTCTGGTTGATAGCATCAGACACGTTGCTTTGTTCGTTAGCCGCGCTTTCCATTTCTTGATTCAGGCTGGTAATTTCACGAGTGGCTTGGGCGATGGTTTTCAATTCGGCCTGTACCTTCAAAATGGCATCTACCTGCTGGCTGGCCAGGTCTGAAGCACCGCGCATGGTCGATAAACAACCCATTACCTCTTCTTTCAGGCCGTTAATCGTGTCGCGAATGTCAGCCGTAGACACTTGAGTGCGCGACGCCAGAGCCCGCACTTCATCGGCAACCACGGAGAATCCGCGGCCGGCTTCGCCAGCTCGAGCTGCCTCGATGGCGGCGTTTAGCGCCAGCAGATTCGTTTGATCGGCAATATTGGAAATGGTCTCCAGCATCGCTGTCATTTTCGCGGTGCGCTGGTTCAAAGCTTCGATACGCTGGGCACCGTTTTGCACCTCGGCATTTAACGTCTCAATGCCGCCGACCGCACTTTGCGCTAGCTCCTCGCCCAGCCCGGCCGCTTCGGCCGTAGCTGCCGATTTTCGCGTGGTGGTGATGGCGTTTTCCCGCACCTGCAGCGCAGACGCCGCCATTTCCGTAGTCGCACTGGCCACTTGATCGGTGTTGTCGCGCTGGCTCACCACTTCCCGTTCGCTAGCGCCGGCCTTGCTGGCAATATCACGCGCAGCTTGCTCGACATGCTCGGCACTCACCATAACCTGGTTCATGCTGTCTCGTATTTTACTGATCATGCGGTTGAACGCGTTGGACACCAAGCCAATTTCATCGTTACGCACCACATCCAGTTCAAGGGTCAGATCCGAGTTGCGGGATATTTCATCCATGCGGTCACGCAAACGGCGCAAGCGCGAAAACACCAAGTGCCCCAACACCCATGCGGTAATTGCAAATACCCCCAATAAGAGAACCGCCTGAGTGCCCGCACTGGTCAGCAACTGCGTCTGCAACCGTGCATCGGTTTCAGCCACGGAATATTCGATACGGATGGCACCCAGCACGTCCCCTTCCTGAGCCTGGTGACACCCCAGGCAATTCACACCCTGATAATCTGCCATCGCAATCACCGGCTCAATCAGGGTGTAAACCCGGCCGCTTTCATTGCTTGAATAATGCTCTATGCGCTCACCCGCCAGCGCTTTCTCGTCAAGCGGGCCGCGCGTTTGTTCTGCGATGTTACCGCTGCCAAAAATCCGGTTCAGGTGATCGCTGCGCACCACTCGCACGTTCAGCACGTCTTCCGGCGCCATCGTCTTCTCACGCAGAATTTCACGATTGTGCATGGTGCCCGTCACCATCATGGTGTTGAGCGCATCAAAGTAAGATTTCGCCAAGCCGTCTACATATTTGTGGCTGAATTCCTCCACGTGTTCACGCTGGGACTGTGCGCTAAAAAACACGGTGAACGCGAGCACAAGTGAAAACGCCGTCGCAAGTGCTAAAAGAAGCATAAAGCGAATGGAATAGTGTTTTTTCATAGTCAACCTGGCTTGTAGATGGCTTTGACGACAACGGGAATTCAAGCCGCAAAGACGGGGGGGGGGGGCACGAATCAGGAACTTCAACCGGCGCTGCTTATTTAGGGTGACGGCCAAAAGACAGCGAACTTTACCGCAAAACTCCCTGGAATTCATTGGACCCAAGTCAATTTAACGTGCGATTACGTCAAACGCGAGCTGGCCCGCTACTTGCTTACGTGATTGCAGTGGCTAAAAACCTCGTACGCCAAACTCGACACTGCCGCTGGAGGGCACTGCCATGTCACTACTGTCTACCCTGCTTCGTGCCGGCAGCGAATTACACACTGCGCTGGAAAAACGCCCACCTATTGCGCCTGTCGGCACTGGCAGCCGTGCTCAGGGCAAAGCGAAACTGCCTGCGCCGCCCGGGGCAGACCGGTTCACACCTTCCGGAAGCAAAGAAGACGACTCGGCACGTAAGGTAAGCAAGCTCGCGATTACCGATTACAAAAAAAGCGTCGGGCAGGATCTTGCCTTTATCAGAGAAACACTGCGGCACAAACTTGCCGAGTACAACGTGCCCCCGGCAACGGCGATTCACATCAAAAATGACGAGCAGGGAAACATCGCGGTTGAAGGCAAAGGCCAGAACCCGGCGTTTGCACGCATTGCCGGGGACTTGAACGTAAACACCGCGTTTCAGGATGCGTTCCGGCGAATGAGTATGAACGAACCTACGCTGCACTTTATGGACAACGCTCTGAAGTTAGAGAAGGCCTACGGCGTGAACAACTCGCTACTGAGCACACTGGTCAGCGAGAACCAGCAGTTCAACGGCCTACAAGACCTGGTGCACCGCTACGACTCACTGCGCCGCAACGCCGGAGCCGTGTCAACGGCCCCGGCCAACACGGCCCGGGATTACGCGTTGAGCTTCAACGCTAGGGCCTGATCTGGAACGAGCTTACTCAAATGGCGACGGGTCGCCCTTGCCTATCCGTGTTACTTCCGGGCTGCCGCTGGTGAAGTTAACCACCGTCGTTGCTTCCATGCCGCAGAAACCACCGTCAATAATCAAGTCCAGCTCGTGCTCGAGCGCATCGCGAATGTCTTCCGGATCGGTCATTGGCTCGGTTTCGCCGGGCAGTATCAACGTGCTGCTCATGATGGGTTCGCCCAACTCTCCCAAAAGTGCATGCACAACCGCGTTGTCAGGAACACGTACGCCAATAGTGCGGCGCTTGGGGTGCAACAAACGCCGTGGCACTTCGCTAGTGGCGTCCAGAATGAAGGTGTAAGCACCGGGTGTGTAGGTTTTAAGAAGGCGGTAGGTGGTATTGTCAACCTTGGCGTAAGTGCCAATGTCTGACAAGTCCCTGCAGACGAGGGTGAAGTTGTGCTTGTCGTCCAACTTGCGAATGCGCTTTATGCGGTCAGAAGCAGATTTGTCACCCAAATGGCAGCCTAACGCATAGCCCGAGTCGGTCGGGTACGCAATAACGCCGCCTTTGCGAAGAATATCCACCGCCTGATTAATAAGGCGCTTTTGCGGATTATCCGGATGAACCTGAAAAAACTGACTCATGAATCAGCCCTCTTGTTAAAGCTTGCCCCGGGGTCGTTTTTCGAGCCGTCCAGGCAGTTTGGGGAATCGGGTGTGGATTGATTTTGCGCGGCCCATTCCTCAGGCGTAAAGGGGTGCATGGCCAGCGCATGCACACCAGCGGCCAGCTCTGCAGCCAGTACTTGATATATCGCCTGATGGCGTTTCACCTTTGATTGCCCCACAAATGCCGGTGATACCAAGGTCACCTTGAAATGGGTTTCCGAATTGGGCGGCACGTTGTGCTTGTGGCTTTCGTTCTCGATTATCATCACCTGGGCATCAAAAGCCTGGTGCAACTTGGCCTCGATTGTTTTCTGCACGTCCATCACTCACTCGCTCTTCGTTGTTTGCATATCAACAGTCTACTATATATCAATTGCTAAACCCGACAACCTTGACAGCGTTGCGATGAACCGCCACATTCGCGACGAGCAAGGGTAGCGGACCCAACGCCTGACACCCAGGTTTTTGCCGGGGCGCTCTTTAATTTGCTCGCCAGCCACCCTTAAACTCACTCTTAAATTCGATCTTAAATTCGCACTCCACGTCAGTTTTAAGCCAAACGGGAACACCATGCACCTTTATATCGCCGAAAAACCCAGCCTTGGCCGTGCCATCGCCGCTGCTCTGCCCCAGCCCCAACAAAAAGGCCAGGGCTGGATTCGCTGCGGCAGTGGCAGCAGTGCGGTTACAGTCAGCTGGTGTATCGGCCATTTGCTGGAGCCCGCCGAACCCGCCGGCTATAACCCGGCCTGGAAAAACTGGCGTGCCGACCAGCTGCCGATGTTCCCGGAAAAGTGGCAGCTCACTCCGAAAACCGGCGTTGCCGCTCAGCTTAAAGTACTGCAATCGCTGATTCGCAAAGCCAGCGAAATTACACACGCCGGCGACCCGGACCGAGAAGGCCAGCTGCTGGTAGACGAGGTAATTCACTATGTGGGCACGGATGCACCCGTAAGGCGCCTGCTGATTAACGATTTAACCCCGGCTGCGGTAGCAAAGGCACTCAAACAGACCCGCGATAACCGTGATTTCCTTCGGTTGTCGGCTTCGGCCCTGGCGCGCCAGCGCGCAGACTGGCTTTACGGCTTGAACCTGACCCGCTTTTACACGCTGCTCTATCAAACAAAAGGCCGGCAGGGCGTTTACTCCGTTGGCCGGGTGCAAACCCCGGTACTGGGCCTGGTGGTTAAGCGCGACCAGCACATTGAGCAGTTTCAACCTCAGGACTTTTTCCCGCTGGAAGCCCGTTTTCACGGCATGGAAGAAGACTCTGACACACGCATCTTTAGCGCGCGCTGGGTGCCAGGTGAAGATTACCAGCAACTGCTGGACAGCGAAAACCGCTTGCTGGACCGCAGCGCGGCGGAACAGGTCGCCGCCGCGGTTGAAGGGAGGCCAGGCAAAATCTGCGAATCCCGCTTTCGCGACCGCTCAGAGCCGCCGCCACTGCCTCTGTCGCTTTCGGCGTTGCAAATCGAAGCCGGCCGGTTGTTCCGCATGGCCGCCAAAGAAGTGCTTGATACTGCGCAGAGCCTGTACGAACGCCACCAACTCATTACTTACCCACGGTCTGACAGCCGTTATCTACCGCTGGAACATTACAATCAACGCCAGCAGGTTATAGACGCTGTCGGCAAGGTCGATATCGACCTTGCCGAAGTCTGCAACACAGCCGATTTGCAACGAAAAACCGCTGCCTGGAATGACAAAAAAGTAGACGCCCACCACGCCATTATTCCCACTTGCCGGAGTAGAGCGGGTGGTGCGCTATCTGGAAAAGAAGCCCAGATCTACAATTTGATCAGCCGCTACTACTTGATGCAATTTGCGGCAGATGCCATCCATCGCGAGGGCAAATTGGGAGTAAAGTTAGGCGACCACCTGTTCCGCACCTCAGAAACCGCTGTTTTACAGCCCGGCTGGAAAGCGCTTGAACTGAAATTGCGCGACGCCAAAGCCAAGCCCGAAAAACCCGCACTGCCTCGGCTGGGCACCGGCGATCCGGTGCTGTGCGACGGCACACAGGTGTTGCAGCAACAAACCCAACCCCCCAAACACTTTACTGACGCGACGCTGCTGGCAGCAATGACCAACATCGCGCGCTTCGTTGACGACCCGGAACTGCGAAAAACGCTGCGCGAGACGGATGGACTGGGCACCGAAGCTACCCGCGCCGCTATTCTGGAAACCCTGTTCAAACGCGACTACTTTTTCCGCGATGGCCGCCACATCCGCGCCAGCGATAAGGGTAAAAGCTTGATAAACGCGCTGCCAGACTCTGTCAGCAAACCCGACCGTACCGCCGTTTGGGAAGCCACACTGGAAGCCATTCAGCGCGGCGAAGCGCAGCCGCGACAGTTTCTGGATTCCCTGAAACAAGAAATTCAGGGATTTATCGGGCACCCGGCGCCCTCGGTTCCTGCAGCTCCTCAGGTAGTAACCAACCCAGATGCCCCGCATTGCCCCAAGTGCCGCGCCGGCATGGTTGAGCGCAAGGGCAAATTCGGTGCCTTTTACGCTTGCAGCCGCTACCCGGGTTGCAAAGGCACCCGCCCGCTGG
Organism: Marinobacter sp. M1C; assembly: GCF_023314135.1. Classification (NCBI taxonomy): domain Bacteria; kingdom Pseudomonadati; phylum Pseudomonadota; class Gammaproteobacteria; order Pseudomonadales; family Marinobacteraceae; genus Marinobacter; species Marinobacter sp. M1C. The sequence goes on along the minus strand of NZ_CP092289.1, from coordinate 1,590,868 downwards.
AAGACCACAGCCCGGAAGATGGTAGCAGCCAAAAACCGGTCCCCTGCCCATTCTGTTTTTCGCCCCTGGTCAGGCGTAAAAGTAAAAAAGGTTGGTTCTGGGGCTGCAGTTCTTTCCCCGCCTGCCGTCAAACAGTGAACGATATAAACGGAAAACCCGACCTGCCGGTAAAAACAGCTACAAAATGAAATAGAATCCGATGCCAGATTTTGCGACAATGTGTTGATGCGCATTGGTGTTAGAACGAACTTAACCGGGCGGCCGCACGCTGAATAGTCATTTACTGATTGCAGGAGAGCCAGATGCGCATTGCGCTGCTTGAGGATGAGCAATCCCAGCATGTACAGGGCATTATTTGCGGACGCGGTGAGAGTTGCGATGCTTTTAAAACAGGTGTAGTGCAAGCGCAAGTGATAGCGGCCAATGACTGATAAAATGCTGCGTAGCAGTATTCTAATAGTGCGTATTTTACCACTGTTCTTAGTTGCGCTACTTTCCAACACATCCGTACAAGCCCACTTGCCACTTGCGATGGGCTCGGGTGTGTCCGCAAACAGCTCGGGTACGGCACTCGCTGAATGGGTTTACACCCTGCAAAAAGGTGACAGCGTTCAGCAGCTGGCCACGCAGTTACTGGCCCCACCCTACAACGCCCAGCAACTGCTAAAACACAACAGCCTGAACAATGCCTTGCTGCCGGTGACAGGCGAGCAGGTGCGCATCCCTATGGACTGGCTTAAGCGCCAGCCCCAGCCGGCCCGCGCAACCTCTGTATCTGGTTTGGTGCAACTGCTAACCAGCAACGGCCAGCGCCGGCCACTGACCGTAAACACACTGATTCGCGCTGGTGACGAGTTACTGTCCGGTTCCGGTAGGGCCACTGTCATCCTGGCCGAAGGTTCTGAAATCCGCCTGTCACCCAATTCCAGACTGGCTTTTAACCGCATGACCCAGTTTGGCAAACCGGGCATGATTGATACCCGTTTACGGCTGAATCGTGGCGAGGTTATCACCCGCGTAAAGTACGTGGTCAGCGGGGGCAGCCGTTTCGAAATCGAGACCCCTTCGGCAACGGCCGCGGTGAATGGCACTCAGTTTGCGATTCAGGCAAACGCCGGGGGCACAGGCTTGCAGGTTATGAATGGCCAAGTTGAATTTAGCCAGCAGGGGCGCTCCGTAGAAGTGCCCGCGGGTTACGGTGCTCACATTGCCGCCCAGCCCGGCGGCAATGTTCGCCTGCACAAGCTTGCCTCGCCTCCCATCGTTACCGGCCTACCGTCTGTTCTGCGTAAGTTGCCCGCAGAATTGCAATGGCAAAGCCTTGCAAAGACTTACAAGCTGGATATTTTTGACATCGACAGCGGGCGATGGGTAGACAGTCGCACACTGGCCGATGACCGTTTTGACATAAGCCGGCTGAACAATGGCCGTTATGAAATTCAGCTTGCGGCTTTAGACTACCAAGGTATCAAAGGTTTGCCTGCGGTTGTGCCATTTAGTATTGACCTTCAAGCCCGAGCCGCCGAATTGTTAGAACCTGCCAACGGCACAACCACCACCAATCAGCCCGAATTTAGCTGGAGCCTGAACGGCGACAGCGAAATTGCACAAATCCAGATCTCAGCCAGGCCGCAGTTCGAAGACCTGATCGCAACCAGCGACTGGGCACAACAAAGCGAGGCACAGCTGTCCCGACCACTGTCTCCCGGCCAATATTACTGGCGGGTTAAAACAGAGGCCGGCGGCGACTCCACCGCCATCAGCAACGCCAACAGCTTGGTTGTCGACGGCAGCTTGCCGCCGGTGAGCATTATCTCTGTGAACTATCTGGATCAGCAGGTGCGAATATTCTGGGAATCGGTGGAAACAGCCAGCAAGTATCGTATGCAGCTGTCTGCAGAGCCTGATTTTTATCCGATCATTAAGGAAGCAGATATACCGGGAACGACGGCAGGCTTGCGCCTGATTCCCGGAAAGCGGTATTTTGTGCGCCTAAAGGCACTCTCTGACGGGGCGCTGGCCAGCCGCTGGGGTCCGGCAAGGGAGCTGTATATCGATTAACTGTTGAATGGACATTCGGGCAGGAAGCGCGACCTATTAACCGGGGATATTCTTGCTAACAACGGCTGAAGGTGAGCTTAGCAGCCCCCTATCATCTCTGGCTTGAATGGTGAAGTGCCAAGTACCAGCAGACAGGTTTTCAATCGTGTAAGACATGTCAATTAGACCGGCAGCGCCGTCAAAAACCGCTGAGCGATTGAGGTTTTCGGCACTGGTGCCGTAACGAATTTCATAGCTGGCCAAGTCTTGGCCGCTTAAAGTATCGCCATTTACTCGTGTTACAGCCGCCCTCCAACTTAAAGTCGCCTGATTGGCGGTCGAATTTACTGACCTACGCGCCGTGCGACCTGCTGTAATACTTGCCGTGGGCACTACGGCACTGGGTTTGGCAGCACCAGCAGTACCCGATTCATCTCCATCACTGCCACAGCCCGCCAATAAAAACAGCATCCCACCAATCAACAAGCCCCAGTAAAACACACTGCTGGAGAGCCTTCTCACTTTGAGCACCACTATGCCATCATTTAATTACATTATAAAAAAAGTGGCGAGTGTATGATGTTAGGCAGTCCTCAAAAAATGCAACAAAGACAAACTGGCAATTCGCTAAAACTGAACCCGCATAGGCTCGGAGCTGGAGTCCGGCATACCGATCATTTCGTCAGTTCCGGTTGGCGGAATCAAGTCGAAATCCGCCACAATAAAACCACGCATTGCCTCACGTGCTGAGCAAGCGCCCGAAAACATTATCGCTTTATCCTGATCATTCACCAAAATATAGCCTGTGTTACCAATGTAAAAGCGGACCATGTAATACCGGCCCTCCATGGACACAATCTCTGCTAGGCGGATGGGTTCGTGCTTGCGGGATTTCAGTTCGCCAAGTGTCATGTTCATGGTCGTTATTCTCGCATTGAGTGAATTAAGATTTACGCCAACTTGTGAATTGCAGATCATTTCGCAGATTTATAATGGTGTTACGATGGCGATCTGAATAATCGGCTACGCGCCCGATGTCGTATATATAACAATAAACGGGTGCGAACTATCGTAAGCCGCATTCTCAAAAATCCACTCCTGGAATGCAAAATGTCCGAGATTAATCGCCTCTCCGCAATAATTCCGATGACACCTGACGCTAGATCCGATGTTCGGAAATTGGGCTGCATGCTCCTGAATGCTGGACCTGCCGCGCTATCAACCATCAATTTGCGTGCTGGCATGCTGGCGACGCACGCTCCCTCAAATCCAAAAATGATTTTGGAAAATCGCCTCATGGTCACTGAAAAACTCGCTGCGCTCTGGGACACAGGGCTAGAGGTGCAAATGGCGTTGTTGGATATGCTATCCGGCGGCCACACGCCTTGGTGGACAACCAGTTTGCGCATCCTTGAACCCCTTCACAAACGTGTTATCGATAACTCAAAACGCCTTTCTTAAGGAGGTGGATGCAGACTCAACTAGAGCGATTACCGCTTTCATCCAGCTTGGGCCTGCTCCCGATGTAACGCTCTGCCCAAATCCTGGAAGTAGTTTTCAAACGCTTCGTTGATCGTCTGTCTGTGCTGGCCCCTTGGGTACAGACCCGTCTTTGCCTCATCCGAATAAACGGTGCCACGTACCAGGAAACTATTGCTGGGCAAGCTGTCTTCAACAAAGGCTTCAAAGGCCCGTGCACAGAGCTCCTCCGGCCGAGCGTAATACAGCACCTTTAGTTTCTTGTCTGCTTGCTGCGAGCACTGAAACTGATCACTGGGTTCAGTGCCGCTCTCGTTCAGTAAAATGGTGCGAAAGCAGTGTTCCAACTGGGCGTTTAATGGGTGTTGTTTCTGTTTTTTACTATCAAGCCATGCTCCGGACGCAAAGCCATGCTTGACCGGGTTGTGGAAGGCCTTGTTACCCATGTAGTGATCGAAAGCATGAAACCACTCATGGGCCAGACTACCCGCACCGGCATTTTTGGCTAGCGCCAGTTGCCGTGTCGCCGGAATATAGTGTGCAGCCACACCAGGGCGCCCACCAATGCCGTACTGGAGGCTAAGCGTGCTCCGTAACGAAATCAGCAGCTCTGGACTCTTGAGGATTGTCATCAAATCGCACAGCGCCTGATAGAAGCGCACTGCTGCAAAATCACGCTCTTCTGGCGTAACCCAACGACCGACTTCAATACTGCGAAAATCGAACTGGCGTCTGATCGTGACAAAAGATGTCGCGGTGGCGGTCTTCATAATTCTCACCGATTACTGTTTATTTATACAGTATTCTGAAGTGAAATAACGGATGGGTCAAATCTGCAAACGAAAAACCCGGCGAAGGTGGTGTGCGACCAAAGTCGCTTTCAATTACCAATTTGGTCTTATGTACAGAGCCGCCGCTGTTTTGAGACTGTAGCAGCAGAACAATAATACGAGGTTAAAACTATGAATCAGCATCAAGGCACGTGTTTTTGTGGCGCAGTCCAGTTTCAAGTCAGCGGTGCACCCGAAGCGATGGGCTATTGCCATTGCGATTCCTGCCGGCGCTGGTCTGCGGGGCCGGTAAATGCGTTTTCGCTGTGGCCCGCGAACACGCTTGAAGTGCTCTCGGGCGCTGATCAGGTCGCTGAATTTCACCTGACCGAGCAAAGTCACCGCAAATGGTGCAAGCAGTGCGGCGGCCACATATTTACCGACCACCCTGCCTGGGGCCTGGTGGATGTATACGTTGCCAACCTGCCGGGTCTGATGTTTGAGCCGGCGCTGCATGTGCATTATCAGGAATCAGTGTTACAGATTAAAGATGGCCTGCCCAAAATGAAGGACATGCCCGCTGAAATGGGAGGCTCCGGGGAAACCCTGCCTGAATAGCAGTGGCTCGTTCGTCGCATGAAGCCCGTGGCACAGGTCAGCACGGGCATTACATTATTTCGCAGACAACAAACTCGTCAGCAATGCCCGCAAACGGTTGGGTTTTACCGGCTTATTTAAAATCGGCAACCCCTGAGCCCGCATCAGCGAGCGCAGTTCATCGCCCCGATCTGCGGTAATAAGGGCCGCTGGCACCGGCGCGCCCAGTAGCTTCCGTATCGCTGAAATGGCCTGCCAGCCTGTTTTTTCATCATCCAGGTGGTAATCGGCGAGCACCGCCGCGGGTACGTTGTTTGTCTGCCGCAGGTACTCCAAAGCCTGATGCTCGTCAGGGCTGGCGATTACCAGACAGCCCCAGCGCTCCAGCAACAGCTTCATACTCGCGAGTATGGCCGGCTCGTTATCAATCACCATTACCCAAATGCCAGCGAATCCGTGAACAAAGCTGGGCACAATTTCAGTGGCCGGCAACGCAGCTCGACGGGCTGATTGCATGTCCACCGGCAGCACCAGCGAAAACCGCGAACCTCTGCCCGGCCGGGAAACCACCTCTACCCGGTAGCCCAGCACCGACACCATACGTTCAACGATGGCCAGCCCCAGCCCGGCACCCTGGCGCCCGCCGGTTCCTTGCGGCAACAACTGATGAAATTCGGTAAAAATATCCTTCAGCTTAGTTGCGTCAATACCCACACCGGTATCCCACACTTCAATACGCAGGCTGTCGCGGCGGGCTCTCAGTGCCAGTAGAACACGGCCGCTGAGGGTGTAGCGAAAGGCATTGCTCAGTAAATTACGAAGAATGCGTGTGAGCATACGCTGATCGGTTTTTATCAGCGCTGGGATAGTACGAACGTGAAACCGCACGCCGGCGTTGGTCGCCACCGCTTCGAATTCTTCACCCAGGCTTTTTGCCAGCGCAGCAACATCGGTCAGTAGCAGATCCGGCACCATGGCCTGCTGGTCCAGCTTTGAAATATCCAGCAAATCCGCTAGCAAGTCCTCGGCACCTTCAAGCGCGCGATGCACCTGGTGCACCATCCTCGCCTCTTCCGCCGGCAGCGCGCTTTCTTGCAGCGCCGATATGGTCAGGCGCGCGGCGTTTAAGGGTTGCAGTAAATCGTGGCTGGCCGCTGCCAGATATTTGTCTTTGCTGCGGTTCGCATCGCGCGCGGCTTGGGCGGTGATAACCAGTTCGCGCTCGACTTTTTCCCGTTCGGCAATCTGAAAATGTAGCCCAACGTTGGCGTTCTGCAGCGCCTGGGTGCGCTCTTCTACCCGGCGCTCCAGGTCAGCATTAACCTGCACCAGCTTCTGCCGCGCCTGCACCCGCTCGGTTATATCTGCCACAAACGCCTCAACCACCTCTGGCCCCAGATCTGGCCGCCTAAGCAGGGTGATAGCGACATTAACCGGCGTCGCATCGGCGCGACGCAGGCGGGTTTCGCGAGCACTCAGGCTGCCGCTATCTAATAGCTCCTGGCGCAATGCATCAAACTCATTGGCGCTGCAAAAAAGCTGTTCACGCAAGCGGATAACCCGGGATTGCAGGTCTTCAGCACTGAGGTAACCGCAGATTTTGGCCATGGCCGGGTTGCAAGCCAGAAAACCACCCCGTAAATCACCCTGAAAAATACCGTGGAGAGCCTTTTCAAACAGCCATTTATAGCGATTACGCTCCCGCTCTAACTCCTCCAGGCGCTCTTGCAGCGCGAGGTAATAGTTCTTGCGCACAGACTGGCGACCCAGCCCCAACAAATCACCCACCTCATAGCCACGGTCATCATCAAAGGGCTTCTTCATACACAACCTGAACATCTCTGAGTGACGACTTGCGAGGATTGGTCAAAATACATGGGTCCTGTAATGCAAAGCCAGAGAGAGACGGAATATCAGATACCCTAACCCCCAACTCTGACAACTTGGCCTCTAGCCCCACAGTGCGCTTGAGCTGAATAATACGACTCATCAAGCGTTTCTGAATTTCTGCCTGGCTCATGCCGCGTGTGTCAATATTCATGGCTTCTGCAACACGGCGAAAGCGCTCTTCCGCTGAGTGGAAATTGTAAGCCACCACGTGTTCTAGCAGCACCGCGTTGCATAATCCATGGGGCAAATCCAGAAAACCTCCCAGGCTGTGGGACATCGCGTGAACCGCACCCAGGATTGCGTTGGAAAACGCCAGACCGGCCTGCATGGACGCCAACATGATCTGCTCGCGCAAATACGCATCGGCGATATTAGCCACCAAGGGTTCCAAATTGCGGTTAATCAGGCGGATCGCTTCCAGCGCATGGGAATCGGTCAAGGGCCCGCTGCCCGTAGACACATAAGCCTCTATGGCATGCACCAGGGCGTCAACGCCGGTGCAGGCCGTCAGATAACTGCTCATGGTTTCGGTCACTTCGGGATCGATCAGCGAAACATCCGGCACAATGGCTTTGCTGATGATGGAAAATTTGAAGCGACGGACAGGGTCCGAAATGATGGCGAACTGTGACACATCAGCCGAGGTCCCGGCCGTGGTTGGAATCAGTATCATCGGCGGTGGCGGGTTTACGATGGTGTCCACCCCTTCAAAATCCAAAATATTGCGGCCATCGCTGACCACAATACCGATGCCCTTGGCGCAGTCCATGGGGCTGCCGCCGCCAATGGCCACAATCACATCGCACTCGGAGGATTTGTAGAGCTCGGCACCGGCCATAACCTCATCGACACGGGGATTCGCCGAAACACCAGTGTAAACCGTGGTACGTATGCTGGCATCGGTCAGCAAGGTGACGATTTCGCCCACCCAGCCGGCGGCCGCGACGCCTGGGTCAGACACCAGAAACACATGTTTTGCGCCAAAATTACTGGCAAAATTAGCGACAGACTTCCTTGATCCGGCTCCGAATACGATCTCTGGCGAGACAAATTTTCTTAAAGCGGATATGTCGTGACTCATGAACAAGCACTCGACGTTAAGTTTATTTTTATATGTAATAGCCGAGAGTTTAACTCAAGCTTTCTATGCATTCATGGGTGTTTCGACCATACCGTTGATAAAAGCTGCAAAGTGCCTCTAGCATGGCCGCTTGATTCGCCTGTTGTAAAAACCCGTGGCCTTCGTTCTGGAACCAGTGAAGCTCTGGTTTCTGCCCGGCTTGCTCCATGGCCGCGACCATCATGCGGGTCTGTTCGGGAACGACCACTTTATCCTGACCGCCCTGAAAAAAGATCACCGGCGCAGCCATTGCCGCCGCGCGTAACCGGGGGGTGCGGTCCTGCCAGCGTTGCGGATGGCGCTCGGGGCATCCCAACAACCAATCCAGATAACCGGATTCAAAGCGATGGGTCATGCGCCGCAGCTGCATAGGATCGGTCACGCCGAACTGGCTGGCGCCGGCGCTGTAGCGCTGATCCAAGCTCAGTGCCATCAACGCGGTATAACCGCCAGAACTGCGGCCCTGAATAAACACCTGATTGACATCGGCGTGGCCTGTGGCAACCAGGGCATCTGCAGCCCGCGCCATGTCTTCCACATCAATCTCGCCCCAGCGCTCTGCCAGTGCAAGCCGGAACGCCCTGCCGTACCCGCTGCTGCCACGATAGTTCACCTCCGCAACAGCAAAGCCGCGCTGGCACCAGAACTGAATCAGGGGGTTGAATACCGGATAGGCCGCGGAGGTTGGCCCACCGTGGGCGACCAGAATCAGAGCCGGTGGCTCTGTGCCGGGTGTCAGAGGCGAATACAAAAAGCCTTGGGGTGCGGTCGTTTCCTCGGCAAGGGCCGGAACTCGAAACGAGACGGGCTGCGCTAGGCTATGCCCGGGCAGCGCTGGCTCGCCACCGGCGACGACACTCGCCTCAGCACTTTGCGAATCTATTTTTAGCACCGCATCCAGGCAGCCCGGGGAACGTGCAATGGCATAAAGAAAATCGCCACAGGTGCACAGACTGCGAAAATCGCTGAACGCCGGCGCAATCCGTGCAGGGTTCGGATGGCCAGAGCCCGACAGCCACAGCTCGCCGCGGCCGAGGTCATAATGGGCGCGAGCCCAACCTCCCCCCAGTAGTGGGCAGTGGTGCACTTCACCCAGTTGCCAAGGCGCATTGGCGTGGTCGCATTCGGGCACCGCGGCTTTTGTCCAGATACTCGCGGGGTTCTGGGTGTCGAGTTGCCAGGGTTGCCACCAGCCCTCATGGTCAGACAGCACCCAAAGGTCCTGCCCCGCAAACACCGGCTGCTGAATAGACGCTGGTTGGGGAGCGGTATGCGCCCGAGGATTCTCCAGTGTGCCATCACCCGTTATGTTCGCCGTCCACACACGGGTTTGCAGCCAGGGCATATCGGGCAGTTGCCAGCTCACCCAGGCAATGTGCCGGCCGTCTGCCGACAACGCGGGCGCACTGTAAAAATCTTCGCCCTGGTGCAGCACCGTCAGCGCGCCATCTCGAGCCACCGCGACCAGTTGCTGAAAACCATCCGCCACGCCCTGCCCGGTTTCGCGTACTGCCAGCACCCGTTGCCGCAATGGATCAGCCCGCAATCCGCCATAGGCGGCGGTATCGGTCGTCAGCACTTGGCTTTGCTCGACACCCACGGGGATAAAATGAATGCGTTGATCGTCGCTAACGGCAAACACACCATCCGGTGCGGCAGCCAGGGCACCGCCCCCGTAGCCATTCACCCGACTGCGAAGATTGCGTAGATTCGTATCCAACGCAAACGGTGCCCCTTGGTCATCCAAGTGCCATATCCGGCTGGCGCCGGTTTCGGGTTCGTTTTGCAGCCAAAATACCCCAGCGTTTGACGCCACCAAACCTCTGCGCTGGATGTAACCAGCGCAGGCTTCAGTGGCGGTCAGTATGCCTTTGGAGGAAGGCTGGCTAACTGCGGAAGAACATACGGGAGTTGCCGGCGTTACGATAAGTCAGTTCCTCAATGCCCGCGGTGGCATGGTCGGCGGCCTGGCGTGCAGCCAGAACACGGTCGTGGTGGATCGATTTGCTGCACACCGGATCAGCATTGTCGGCGTTACCGGTCAGTAAAAAAGCCTGGCAGCGGCAGCCGCCAAAATCCTTTCCTTTCTCATCACAGGATTGGCACGGCTCCGGCATCCAGCTATCACCGCGGTAATGGTTGAAGCCCGGGCTGTCGTACCAGATGTGTTTCAAATCATTGTCGCGCACATTGGGAAAATCGATGGGCAACAAACGCGCGCTGTGGCAAGGCAGCGCCGCACCATCCGGTGCCACTGTCAAAAACAGACTGCCCCAACCGTTCATACAGGCTTTCGGGCGCTCCTCGTAATAGTCGGGGGTAACAAAAATCAGCTTCATGGCCGAGCCGGCGTCCAGCAGGCGCGCACGATACTGATTCACTTCACGCTCGGCTTTCTCCAGCTGTGCGAGTGACGGCATGAGGCCTTCGCGATTTTTGAACGCCCAACCGTAATACTGGCAGGTCGCCAGCTCTACGAAATCCGCCCCCAGGCGCTCACACAGCGCCATAATGTCGTTCATCTGGTGAATGTTGTGGCGGTGAATCACAAAATTCAGAACCATGGGATAGCCGGCTTCTTTCACCGCCCGCGCCATTGCCAGTTTTTGCTCAAACGCCTTGCGAGAACCGGCCAACGCGTTGTTCAGCTCTGGGTCTGAGGCCTGAAAACTGACCTGAATATGATCCAGCCCTGCGCTGGCGAAAGACTTTACTTTGGCTTCAGTCAGGCCCAGGCCAGACGTGATCAGATTGCTGTAATAACCCAGGTGCCGCGCTTCCGCAATCAGCTCTTGAAGATCTTGACGCACCAGCGGCTCACCGCCGGAAAATCCCAGCTGGGCCGCGCCCATTTCCCGTCCCTGGCGTAGCACTTTCACCCAGTCTTCCGTGCTGAGCTCACGCTCGGTCTGGGCAAAATCCAACGGGTTTGAACAGTACGGGCACTGCAACGGGCAGCGGTAGGTTAGCTCTGCCAGCAGCCATAAGGGTGGTCCGATGGTGCCCGCTTTCTGGCCGGTCAGCGTGGATGAAGGCATATTCATAAAAGTTCAATCCAATGTTGTTCGCAGGCGTGTTGCAGAAACTCGTTAACATCGCCCGCCAGCGGCCCTGCCTCGGGAAAGGCCTGTTCCAGCGCACTAACAATGTCCTGCACGCAGCGCTGGCCGTCCACCTCGCGCAGAATAGCGCCGGCGCTTTCGTTAAGCTTCACCATGCCCTCGGGGTAGAGCAACACATAGCCGTTCTGTACCGGCTCCCACTGAAACCGGAAGCCACGGCGGAAACGCGGTATGTTTCCAGCTGTTTCGCCAACTGCTGCCGAGTCTGCCATCACAGCCCCCTGTGCCAAACTTGCTGGTTGGTAACCGTATGGAACGGCGGCGTTTTGTGGCTGTAAGCCATGGTTAGAGCGTCTAGCAGGCTCCACAGAATGTCCAGTTTGAACTGCAGAATCTCCAAGGCGCGAGCTTGCTCGGCGGCGCTGGTGAAATATTCCAGCGTAATGGCCAGACCATGTTCAACATCGCGGCGGGCTTCTGACAGGCGCTTGCGGAAGTAGCTATAACCCGCCTCGTCAATCCAAGGATAATGCTGGGGCCAGCTGTCCAGACGAGACTGGTGAATTTCCGGCGCAAACAGCTCGGTCAGTGAGGAGCACGCCGCTTCTCGCCAGGTCGCGCGACGAGCAAAATTCAGGTAAGCGTCTACCGCAAAACGCACGCCGGGCAGAACATGGCGTTGGTCAATCACTTCTTCCCGAGTCAGCCCCACGGCTTCCGCCAGGCACAGCCAGGCTTCAATGCCGCCAACATCGCCGTCGTGACCATCGTGGTCGAGAATGCGCTGCAACCATTGTTTGCGAACGCTGGCGTCAGGGCAGTTGGCCATAATGGCCGCGTCTTTGCGCGGAATCATCACTTGGTAATAATAGCGGTTGGCCACCCAACCGCGAATTTGTTCGGGGCTACACTCGCCGCTGTACATAGCCTGGTGATACGGGTGGTGTATATGATAAAACCGACCTTTATTGCGTAATGCCTGTTCAAAATCCGCACGATTTAGGGTGGTGTTCACAATGGCGTTCATGGCGTCCCCGACAGATCAATGTGCATTCCGTCCCAGGCTACTTCGATTCCGTGTTGCGCCAATTGCGTTCGCTCCGCGGAGTCCTCGTTCAGAATCGGGTTGGTGTTGTTGATATGTATTAAGATTTTGCGGCTGGACGACATAGTATCTAACACCTCAATCATGCCACCAGGACCACTCTGGGCCAGATGACCCATGTCCTGACCGGTTTTTGTGCCGACTTTCTGGCGAATCATTTCGTCATCGTGCCACACGGTGCCGTCTACCATCAGAACATCTGCCTGGCGCATCCACTGCAGTATGTGCTCGTCAGGTTTACCCAGCCCCGGTGCGTAGAGCACAGTTGAACCCGTGCGCGTGTCTTCGATAAACACGCCAATATTGTCACCGGGGTGTGGCTGGTCGCGGCGGGGCGAATAGGGTGGCGCGTTGCTCAGCAACGGAATAGCGGTCAGTTTCAGATTCGGCGCGCAAGGAATAACAAACGCTTCGGCGACGCCGTCTCCCAGGGCAATTTCTTGCCATTGTAATCCTCCGTTCCAGTGTTCCAGCATCGGGAACAGCGGAAAACCCGAGCTAAGGTCTTCGTGCACCTGTGCGGTACACCAGATATCTAACGGTAGGCCTTCGCGAAGTGTAAGCAGGCCGGTTGTGTGATCCACCTGACTGTCGATCAACAACACGGCTGCAATACCGGTGTCGCGCAGCGCCCGCGCCGGCTGCATAGCAGGAAACGACGCCAGCTGGGCACGAATATCGGGGGAGGCATTAAAGAGTATCCAGCGTTCGCCGTCTTCACTGACCGCGATGGATGACTGGGTGCGTGCGTGAGCGTTAACGGTGCCCTTGCGCAGGCCATCGCAATTGGCACAATTGCAGTTCCACTGGGGGAAACCGCCGCCTGCCGCTGAGCCAAGAACCTGAATAAACATAAGCAGAAGCTCCGGAAGAAAAACAGCCAACGCCGGGGCGCTGGCTACTTCAGACTTCAGCGGTTGGCGAAGTACATAGTGACTTCGAAACCAATACGCAGATCTTCATAAGCTGGTTTTGTCCACATAATGCTTACCTCTTTTATCATGATTGTTTGCGCATCAAGGGAATACCGGCGCTTTCACCGCTTCCCCAAAACCCATCGTAAAGGTAGCAGCAAATGACCAATATGGTACTTTCGCACTGTTTTTAGTGCACCTTGTGTTGCAACTGAGGCCGTTCGCTGAGCACGCACGTTTTAGCGCGGCAAAACAAAAAAGGCCCACGGGGGGCCAAAGAAGAGCGACACATGACTGCCCCTCAAAAGGACTTAAAAGAAAGAACACCCGGCTGGCGCCGGGGTAAAAATAACACACGACCAATGTGCCAGCCCGGGCCTAGAAAAAGCCCAGTGGGTTGATGTCGTAGCTGGTCAGCATGCACTTGGTTTGCTGGTAGTGATCAAGCGCCAACTTATGGGTTTCACGACCAATACCGGATTTCTTATAACCACCGAAGGCGGCGTGGGCGGGATACGCGTGGAAGCAGTTCAGCCAGACCCGACCGGCCTGAATGTTGCGACCCATGCGGTAAGCCACGTTGGTATCACGGGACCAGACACCTGCGCCCAAGCCAAACTCGGTATCGTTGGCGATGGCCAGCGCTTCTTCCTCGGTTTTGAAGGTCGTTACCCCCACAACCGGGCCGAAGATCTCTTCCTGGAACACCCGCATCTTGTTGTCGCCCTTAAACAACGTGGGCTGGATGTAGAAGCCGTTAGCAAACTCGCCTTCCAGATGCTCGCGGCCGCCGCCGGTGAGCACTTCAGCGCCTTCTTGCTTGCCAATCTCAAGATATGACAGAATCTTGTCGAATTGTTCTTTGCTGGCCTGGGCGCCCACCTGAACGTCGGTATCCAGCGGGTTACCCCGCTTGATTGCCTTGGTGCGTGCAACCACTTGTTCCATGAACTCGTCGTACATGTCTTCCTGCACCAAGGCGCGGGACGGACAGGTACACACTTCACCCTGGTTGAAGAACGCCAAAACCAGGCCTTCAATGCACTTGTCGATGAATTCAGGCTCGGCTTTCATCACATCTGCGAAATAAATGTTTGGCGATTTGCCACCCAGTTCCACCGTGGACGGAATAAGGTTTTCAGCGGCGCATTTCAAAACGTGCGTGCCTACCGGTGTAGAGCCGGTAAAGGCGATTTTAGCAATGCGCTTGCTGGTCGCCAGTGCCTGGCCGGCTTCAATACCGTAACCGTTGACCACGTTAAGCACGCCCGGCGGCAGCAGGTCACCAATCAGCTCCATCAGTACCAGTATGCTCGCGGGCGTTTGCTCGGCCGGCTTCAGGACGGTGCAGTTGCCGGCCGCAAGGCATGGGCCAAGCTTCCAGGCCGCCATCAGAATCGGGAAGTTCCAAGGAATAATTTGCCCAACGACACCCAGCGGCTCGTGGAAATGATAGGCCACGGTGTTATGGTCGATTTCACCCATATGGCCTTCCTGAGCGCGAATACAACCGGCAAAATAGCGGAAGTGGTCAGCCGCCAGTGGAATGTCAGCGTTCAGAGTTTCACGAATGGCTTTGCCGTTGTCCCAAGTTTCTGCAACCGCCAGCAGTTCCAGGTTTTCTTCTATGCGGTCCGCTATTTTCAACAGAATGCGGGAACGCTCCTGTACCGACGTTCGGCCCCAAGCCGGCGCCGCTTTGTGTGCAGCGTCCAGTGCCAACTCGATATCTTCGGCGGTGGAACGGGGAATCTCACAAATCACATTACCGGTAATCGGCGTGATGTTGTCAAAATACTGCCCTTTTACCGGGGCAACCCACTCGCCGCCAATGTAGTTTCCATAACGCGCTTTGAAAGAAACGACCGAGCCTTCCTTTCCTGGTTGTGCGTAGATCATGGTTTCGACCTCTTTTTGTGTTTGTTGCTCACCAACGTGGGCTTTCGTATTTACCCACTCAATGTAGATACTAAACCTTTATCGTTGAATGATGCGATAGGGGTGAAATACTCATCCCTTAGTACTAATCGGCGCCAGCCGGCTGATCATAAAATCCAACCTTCTGGCGCCTGCTTTCATCGCACTCAGGAATCAGTTGCTGGCAACACGATCCTTCGGCAGTTTAAAGGTCCAGACCATACCGCCTTGGTTGAAGTCTTTGACCACCTTGGCCACTTCGCCGCCCCAAAGCGGAACCGCTCCGCCCCAACCTGACGATACAGAAACGAACTGCTCGCCATCCATCATCCAGGTCACCGGGGTGCCGACCACGCCTGAGCCGGTGTTGAATTTGTAAAGTTCTTCGCCCGTTTTGGCGTCAAACGCTTTTAAATAGCCCTCTGGCGTACCGGTGAACACCAGATTGCCGGCGGTGGTCATTACCCCGCCCCACAAAGGTGCCGGGTTTTCATAACGCCACACTTCCTCTCCGGTTTTGGGATCCATGGCGCGCAGTACGCCAATATAATCGTCATTTGTTGGTTTGATGGTGAAACCTGCGCCCAGATACGCTCCGCCTTTTTTGTAGGATACGGGCTCGTTCCAAATGTCCATTGACCACTCGTTTGAGGGTACGTAGAACAGGCCGGTGTCTTGGCTGAACGCCATCGGCATCCAGTTTTTACCGCCCAAGAAGGCCGGCTGCGCCAGAACCGTTTCGCCTTTCGTGCCGTCCATTGACGACGGATCACCCGGGCGCCCCTTTTCGGCATAAATCGGCCGGCCAGTTTTTGGATCAAGCCCCGTCGCCCAAGTGATTTTGTCCACAAACGGGAAGCCGCGAATGAAGTCGCCGTTTTCCCGGTTCAAAACATAGAAAAAGCCGTTGCGGTCGGCGGTGGCCGCGGCCATCACGGTTTTACCATTTTCTTCGTAATTGAACGAAATCAGCTCGTTAACGCCGTCATAATCCCAGCCGTCGTGGGGCGTGGTCTGAAAGTGCCACTTGATACTGCCGTCGTCTGGATCAATGGCCAGGCGCGAAGAGGAGAACAGGTTATCCCCCGGGCGCAAGTGCGAGTTCCAAGGTGCCGGGTTGCCAGTACCAAAAAATAACGAATCGGTGTCTGGGTCGTAAGTGCCGCCCAGCCACGGGGCCGCGCCACCGTTCTTCCACATGTCTCCAGGCCAGGTTTTACCTGCTTCACCGCCAGAAATACCGTTTTCAATGGCCTTACCATCTTTATACACGTAGCCCATATGGCCTTCTACCGTGGGTCTGGTCCAAACCAGATCACCTGTTTCGGGATCGTAAGCTTCCACTTTACCCACTACGCCAAACTCACCGCCAGCCACGCCAGTAATCAGTTTTCCTTTCACCACAATCGGGGCAGCGGTGATGGCATAGCCGGCCTGATAATTCGCGACTGTCTTGATCCAAACCGGCTTGCCGGTGTCTTTGTTCAAGGCAACCAGTTTGGCGTCCAGAGTGCCGAAGTAGACTTTATCACCGTAAAGGGCAACACCGCGGTTGACCACGTCGCAGCAGGGCATGATGCCATCTGGCAGGCGAGCGTCGTATTGCCATATTTCCTCGCCGGTTCTCGCGTCAATGGCGTAAACCCGTGAATAGGAAGCAGTCACGTACATCACACCATCTTTTATCATCGGCTGAGATTCTTGGCCGCGCATCTTTTCACTGCCAAAAGAAAACGCCCACGCGGGCTGTAAATAGCGGATGTTTTCAGTGTTCAAATCTTCAATGGTGCTGAATCGTTGCCCTTGAGTGCCCATGCCATAGCTGACAATGTCTTCTGGGGTGTTGGCATCGTTCAGAATGTCTTCGTCGGTTACCGCCTGGGCGCCGTAGGAAACGGCCAAAGCCAAGGCGCTGACGGCAATGCGAATGCCGAATCTATTCGATCTCATGGTTGCGCTCTCCGAGTCTCTTGTTGTCGGTTTTCGGTGAACCGGGAAGTTTTCCCGCCTCTGTACAGATTCTTCTCTTTACCGGTGCAATCAACAATGATTCCCCGGGCGTGGTTTTCTCATCACTTGGTCGTACTACCCTTACAAAAAACCCACGTCGAAGGCGTGGGTTTAAACAAAAATTGCGATGGTAGACCATCTGCAACCGGCGTCAGGGTTTACCTTCGGCCTGCGCAATCGCCTCTTCGCTCAGGAACGCCCGATAATATTGGGGCACGCTGTAGCGCAGGTTAACGTCAGCAAACATCCCTTCCAACTCCCCCGATTTAACGATGTTGCCCACAATCTCTTCAAGGGCATAACCCAGTTGTCGATGTGTGCTCTTGATGGCCATTCCCACATCCCAAACTTGCTTGCCAATACCCGGAAAAGCATTACCAGCCTGCCTGAACCCGCTGTTTTCAGCTTTCGACAACTCATGATCGATTTCAGCACGCATGCCCATGACGGCGCTGACCTCGCCATCGCGCATGGCACTGAACGCCTCGTGAACATTGGTGTAATGGCGAACCTGACCGCGAAGACGACCGTTCAGGCCAGAGGTCAGATAAAAGTCCGGCAAGGTGTCGATTTCCACGCCAATCGGGTGGTACTGAAACATCGCAATGGTTTCGACGGAGTCCATCTTTTGCGGGTTGTATGCAATTTGCCAGGTTTCTTGCTGGTAAGGACCAAACAGCACTACCTGCTCGTTTATATACTCGCCAGTAGAATCCTGCATATAGGCGTATTGTTTGTCGTAAGGCACCCGCATCATCACATCCGCCAGGCGCCGCTTGGCCAGATAGTGCCCTTTCCAGACGTTGTTGCGCAGGTCGTCCCCCAGGTTTTCATCCGGCACAATCCAGTGCACTTTGAACTCCACGCCCATAGCGGCAGCAATGCGCTTGCCCAGCTCCACATCAATGCCCTGGGGCTCGCCGTTCGCTAGGTAAGAATAGGGTGGAAAATTCTGGTATACCCCCACCTTCAGATAACCGGACTCAATAATGATGTCGTAAGTACGCTCAGCAGGCCGGTTCAGCAGCATGTCGCCGTCATCCACTTCCTGAGCCATACCCGTTTGAAAAAACAGCATCATTACCAAACATCGTAACAGCGCTTTCATTGCTTTCTCTCCAACAGCGAAAGGCCGGCATAATGCCAGCCCGGTAACGAACCGAAAATGTTTTTGGCCAGCACCATTCACTCAGGCTTTGGCAAGGATTCAACGTAGGTTCTGATGGCCCAAATCGCATTCTGATCCAGCGTTTTTTTCCACGACGGCATGCCCCGATCGGTACCATTCTGTACCCGGCCCATATAGTACTCGTCGTCCCATTCCTCGAGTTCGCGCAAATCTGGAGTTAAACCCCCGGACATTGCCCGAATTCCGTGGCAAGCAGCACAGTTGCCGGCGTAGGCGCTTTCACCAATCTGCACAGCCAGGGCGTTCGCATCGCCGTGGGAACCACCCTCACGGAACGGGTTTTCAAGCAGAAGATCGGCGCCCAATACTGGAAGGTCGCCGGTATCTACCGGTTGTGGGGTGACATTGCCGTGCGCTATCACCAAACCCGCGGTGCTCAGTAAGGCTGCCGTTGCGAGTGCTTTGAGTGAGAAGGAGATTGCCATGGTTGTTACCTCTATTGATTCTTTGTGCTCTGGCGGTTGGATTTGTGAGACGCCAGTATCTCCAAACAGTGTAAGAAACTCGCCAGCAAATCCGAATGGCACTTTGGAGGTTTCGGCTTAGTTCCTTGGTAGTAGTACAGTCGGAGCTAAGGCCAAAGCGCGAGAGGCCCAACGTAAGCCTCCTCGCCATGTTAAACAGGCTGATTGGGAGCGGAATAGTCCTTTAGTACTGGCAGTTTCCTACTTTCTGAATATTCCCGGGACTTTTGACCTTCACTAAGCTAACCACACAATAAAAATCCGGAGAGCCTCATGTTTCGATTTGCATTCCTGATCGTCACGTTTTTGTTTACCACTTTGACCGCAATGCTCTCCTTTGCGGCGGACACAGTGAATGTGAAAGTCGGCTACGTGCAGTGGACGCCTGACTCAGGCCCAGTGCTGTCAAACGTGCTTCCCGAGCCTGAAGACGCAGGCCTGCGGGGCGCCGAACTGGCCATGGCTGACAACAGCACCACCGGAAAATTCATGGGCCACCGCTATGAACTGGCCACTCAGGTGGCCGATTCGGAACAGGCCGCTATTGCTGCGTTTGAAAATCTGCAGCAACAGGGTGTGCAGTTGTTTGTGATCAACGCGCCCGCCAGCACACTCGCCGCCATTATGGACAAAGCCGCGGCCGATACATTGGTGTTCAACGCAGGCGCTGCAGATGATGCACTGCGCACCCGCGAGTGCCACAACAACCTGCTGCACACCATTCCCAGCTACGCCATGCTGACAGATGCCCTTGGCCAATGGTTGCAAATGCGGCGCTGGAACGAGGTGTTCCTGATCACCGGCCCCACCGAAGCCGATGTGGCCTGGGCCAACGCCTTTCGCCGCTCGGCCAAGCGCTTTGGCATCGACATTGTTGAAGATAAACCCTGGACTTTCGACACCGATTTACGCCGTACAGCCTCCAAAGAGTTACCGTTATTCACCCAGGCTAAAGATTACGATGCGGTGGTGGTGGCCGATGTGCGCGGTGATTTTGGTGAATACGTGCCCTTTAACACCTGGCTGCCAAGGCCGGTGGTGGGTACCCAAGGAATGTCGCCCGTAGCCTGGCACCGGGTGGTTGAAAGCTGGGGGGCGGCGCAATTGCAAAGCCGCTTTCAAGAATTGGCGGGGCGCGATATGAACAGTGCAGACTATGCCGCTTGGGCCGCTGTGCGATCTGTAGGCACCGCTGTAACACAGGCTGGCAGCGCCGATGCCAGCAGCGTTCGCCAGCTTATTTTCAGTGACCGCTTTCAGCTGGCGGCTTTTAAAGGCCGAAAATTAACCTATCGCCAGTGGAATGGCCAGCTGCGCCAACCAATTCCACTGGTGCACCCGCGGGGACTGGTGGCAACTGCACCGTTTGAAGGTTTTATTCACCCCCTAACCGAAATGGATACCCTCGGCTTTGATGAGCCGGAAAGCACGTGTCGTATCAACGGTTGACCGCCTGAGCGCGCGCCATTCAGAACAATAAGGAGTTAACCCATGAAATCGCTGCTCAAAAAAACGGCTTTGGCCGCCCTGCTCGGGCTGTCTGCACCTGCGATGGCCAGCCTGGCTTACGTGTCCAATGAAAAGGACAACACTCTGTCTGTTATTGACACAGAAACCATGGAGGTTATTGAAACAATTGATGTTGGCGCAAGGCCACGGGGCATTTTGTTGTCCAAGGACTTCACCAAACTGTACATCTGCGCCAGCGACGACGATACCGTTCAGGTGCTGGACTTGGCCACCCGCAAGATAATCGACACCCTGCCCTCGGGTGAAGATCCGGAGCAGTTCGCGCTGCACCCTAATAACAAGCATTTGTACATCGCCAACGAAGACGACGACATCGTGACCGTGGTGGATGTGACCACTAAAATCGTGCTTGCCCAGATTGATGTTGGCATTGAACCCGAAGGCATGGCCGTGAGCCCGGACGGAAAATGGGCGGTGAACACGTCAGAAACCACCAGCATGCTGCACTGGATCAATACCGAGACGTTTGAAATTGACAAGAACATAGTGATTGGTCAACGGCCGCGCCACGTGGAATTCAGCCAGGACAGCAAGATCGCCTGGGCCTCGGCTGAAATCGGCGGCACCGTGCACATTATTGACGTGGACAAGCTTGAGCAGATTCACGAAATGTCTTTCAAGGTGCCCGGCGTGAATCAGGACCGTGTGCAGCCAGTGGGCATTGAGCTGACGTCTGACGGCAGATATGCTTTTGTCGCACTTGGACCCGCTAATCATGTCGCCGTGGTGAATGCCAAAACCTATGAAGTTCTTGACTACCTGCTGGTGGGCAGCCGGGTGTGGCAGCTGGATCTGAACAAAGACGAAACCCAGCTTTATACCACCAACGGTGTGTCTGGCGATGTGTCGGTTATTGACCTGGACGATATGAAAGTTATCAAATCCATCAAAGTAGGCCGCTACCCTTGGGGTGTGGTTATCGACCCAAAATCATGACACTGGCAGCACGGAATATCGGTTTTTGCTACGGCAGAAAACCGGTACTGACCGACATCAGCTTTGCCCTCGACAGTGGGCGTTTCCACGCGCTGCTGGGTCCCAACGGGGCTGGCAAGTCGACCCTTTTCGGCCTGCTGACCAGGCTGTTGGCGCTGCAGCAAGGTGACATTCTGTTCGCCGAGCAATCACTGAAAAAACACCCCGCCGAGGCCATGCGCCAGATTGGCGTGGTGTTTCAACAAAATGCGCTGGATCTTGATTTAACGGTGCGCCAGAACTTGATGTACCACAGTGCGCTGCACGGGCTTTCGCGCAAACAGGCGCGGCTGCGAGGCGACCAGGAACTGGAACGCTTCGGCTTGCTGGACCGGGCCAAAGACCCCGTAAGGACACTGAATGGCGGCCATAGGCGACGGGTAGAAATTGCCCGCGCTTTACTACATCAACCAACACTGCTGCTTTTAGACGAGCCTACCGCGGGGCTGGACATCGCTAGCCGCAAGGCGTTGAACGACCACGTGCGACAACTGTGCGCAGACGATAATCTGACGGTGCTCTGGGCCACTCATTTGATTGAGGAGGTTGCAGCACAAGACCGGGTCATGATTTTGCACCAAGGCAAGCTGTTGGCCGATGGCCCCGGGCAAGAATTGTGCAGCCGGGCAGGCACCACTACCTTGGCTGAAACCTTTGAATTGCTCACCGGAGTTGGCTCATGAAACCCGCAGCCTACTGGCATTGCTTTGCCGGCATTCAAACCCGTGAATGGCTGCGCTTCTGGCAACAACGCACCCGATTTGCCAGCGCGTTAGTTCGCCCACTACTTTGGCTGGTGGTATTTGCCGCCGGTTTTCGAGCCGTCCTTGGTATCTCCATTATTCCGCCCTATCAAACCTACATCACCTACGAAACCTACATTGCACCGGGGCTGTGCGGCATGATCATTCTGTTCAACAGCATGCAGGGCGCGCTGTCGATGGTGTACGACCGCGAACTGGGCAGCATGCGGGTGCTATTGATGAGCCCTCTGCCGCGGCCCTTCCTGCTGGTTACAAAACTGCTGGCCATGGGCGTGGTGTCGGTGATTCAGGTGTATATCTTCTTATTTGTCGCCTTGTTGGTAGATGTGGAACCGCCAACGTGGGGTTACCTTGCCGTGCTGCCGGCACTGATTCTGGCGAGTTTAATGCTAGGCGCGCTGGGACTGCTGATTGCTACCTGGATCAAGCAACTGGAGAACTTTGCCGGGGTAATGAACTTTGTCATTTTCCCGATGTTTTTTATGTCTTCGGCATTGTATCCGCTGTGGCGCATGAACGAAGCCAGCCCCTGGCTATATTGGGTATGCCAGTTCAACCCGTTTACCCATGCGGTGGAAGCCATTCGTTTCTCGCTTTACTTGCAGTGGAGTCCGTTAGCCTGGGGTGTGAGTACAGGGGTTACCGTGGTGCTGGTCATTTTGGCCACGGCGGGCTTCCGGCCACAGAGAACAAAAATACTGGGCACTAAACCAGCCTGAATGTTGGGCTGTATTCAACGCTTAATACCCAGGCTTTTGTCTAGCCCGCTCGTTCAGACTCTCTTAGTTTTCCTAACAGACGCTGGATCTGACCGGGCTGTTCAATCGCACCATCCCACTGCAGCCGCGCCGGCGCGCCATCGAGATACCACAGTCGATTGGCCAGCGTTGCGGCATCCCCACCATCGTGGGTCACGCAAATCATCGCCATGGCGGGATTGACATCCAGAATTCCCGCAACCAGCTGTTTAAGATCACCCGCCATAACCGGGTCAAGAGACGCAAAAGGTTCGTCTAGCAGCAGCAATTCGGGCTTGACCGCCAGGCACCGAGCCAATGCGGCGCGACGGGCCATACCCAGTGACAACTGATCAGGCAAGTAGTGGCCGTAACCGGCCAAACCTACCCGGGCAAGGTAGTCGTCAGCCTCTGGCGCCGAGACCCCCACAAGCTCCAAGTTGGCCCTCAGGCTGCGCCAGGGCAACAGACGATGCTCCTGGAACAAGTACCCAATTCGAACTTCCCGGCGGCCAATAATGGCGCTTCCCGGCACACTCGAATCCAGCCCGGCAATGGCGTTCAGCAAGGTGGTTTTGCCGATGCCGGAGGGGCCAAGTAGGCAAATACGATCGCCAGACTTCACCACAGTGGCGATTTCGCCCAACACCGGCTGAGCAAAATCGCGACCAGCAATGCACAGCTCAAGCATGGGCTTGCTCAGGCTGGCGCCAGCGGCTGCACCGGCGCTCCAGCGGTTGCAGAATGGCCAGCTCTATCAGTTGGACCACAGCAATAAATGCCAGGCTATAGGCGAGAATAGCGGCCACGTCGAAAATCTGGAAAGCCATCTGGAGCTGAAAACCCACCCCGCTGGAACGGCCCAACAACTCTACCACTAACACGATTTTCCAGATTAAGGCCAGGCCACCCCTGGTGGCAGCCATCAGGTAGGGAAACAATTGCGGCACCCAAACGTCGCGGAACCGCTGCCAACGGCTGAAACGATAAACCGTTGCCATATCCTCCAGCCGGAAGTCCAGGCTGCGGGCGCCTTCGCGCACTGTTACGGCAACGTTGGGAACTTTATTGATGACCACGGCCATGATCGCTGCCGACTCAACGAGACCAAACCAGACGTACATCAGAATGATGGTAACCAATGCAGGCAGGTTCAGCAGCAAAACCAGTAGCGGATCGAAAAGAGCATTAATGAAGATTGAACGGCCCATTGCCAGGCCGATCAGAATACCCAGCGACATCGCTAGAAAAAACGCCAACACCACCCTGCGCAAGGTGGCGGACAGGTGGTACCAAAGATCACCGGAATTGGCTTCCCGCATCAGGCTGTCCAGCACATCCGATGGCGACGGTAACAGCGGCGACTGGATCAGCCCCGATACCAGCGCCCACAGCACAAGCACCGATGGCAATACAATCCAGTAGGTCCATATCGGCGGCCGCCCCGGTTTCGAAGCGCCTCCACCGTTGGTCATGGCTGCGGCCGATAAAACAGGCGCGCGGGCATAAACGATCCCGCATCGGCACCCGTTAGAACCAACAACTCTCTTAAGTCAGCAATGCGATCGTCCGTCAGAGGTTCCGGGTTTCCGGCAATGAAACCGTCTCGCAGAGCACTGAATACGCCAGCCTCCGGATTCTGAAGAAGTGGCCGTAACCGCTCCCAGGCTAACGGCCGGGCTGCAAGCTCTGCTTTTGCTTCAGCAACCGAACCGGCAAAACGGTCAAGCAGCTCTTTGTGTTGGTTTGCCCATTTTTCCGGAAACACATACCCCAGAACGGGCAAACTGGGGTCCAGGTTCATGGCAACCAGCAAATCGGTCATACCAAAAGCCGA
Organism: Marinobacter sp. M1C; assembly: GCF_023314135.1. NCBI lineage: Bacteria > Pseudomonadati > Pseudomonadota > Gammaproteobacteria > Pseudomonadales > Marinobacteraceae > Marinobacter > Marinobacter sp. M1C. The sequence goes on along the minus strand of NZ_CP092289.1, from coordinate 1,566,468 downwards.
ACGCCAGCCTCCCTCTTCCCCGTGCTCTCCCTTCAATCGAGCAGCAAAATGCCAGTAGGTGACTATGGCATCCATTTGCCCCCTTTTGAGCCCTTGGCTCAGCAACGGGGGTGCGGCAAACTGGACCTCGGTCGAACCTGCAAGGTCGATACCCTGTTGGGAAGCCACCTTCTGCAGAAGCACCCAGCCCTTGCTGTCTGGGCCTCCCGCTACGCCAATACGCAGGCCTTGAAGGTCGGCCAGGTTGCGAACGCCAGAACTTTCCGACACTACAATGTCGCCAATCTGGGATGAAAAGGGTAAGTACAGATAGGGGCTACCGGCCTGATACCGTGACTGTGCCCAAAGCAGATCGGCCACAGCAGCGTTCGCTGAACCACTGACAACGGCAAGGTGCGATGCCGAAAGGTTAGCTACCACCTTCAAAACCAGGCGGTAGCCATGCTTGCGGTCCAGCTGCTGATGTACGATGTGGTCCAGCTCCCAGTGCGCCGTACCAAACTGCAACACACTCACCGACAGTTCAGGCAGTTCTGGATCTGATTTTATGGATTCCGCCTGGGCAATCGATCCAAAACACTGAATCGTGACCAGCATAGCGATGCCAGTAAGTACCGAAAAACGCAAATTTCGTTGTGGTTTATTCATCTCCACACAATACGAACCAGAGCGACTCGCAAATATTGTACTTTGGTGTCTGTTTTTTGGTGCGATGGTCGCATTCAACTCAACAACGACATAACGTGTAATAGGCTTATTACAATAACAACCAGAGGTCCGCAGGCCACATTGGCCGCAGGAAACTCGCCGCCCAGGAATCGCTATGCTTGCCAAGCCGCATGCCACACATTCGCCTGAAACCCGCTATGATGAACCTGCAGCAGTTCTCACTGACGAAAAAAAACAGGTAGAAACGTTCATGGAGCCAGCCTACAAAATCCTGATTGCCGATGACCACCCACTATTCCGGGAAGCAATCAGCAGTGTTATCGCGTCAGGTTTCGAAGGCAGCGAGATCCTCGAAACCGACGACCTGGACAGTGCGCTGATAATCGCCAAAGAAAACGACGATCTCGACCTGATTCTGCTGGATCTGAATATGCCCGGCATGCACGGTCTGAACGGGTTGATTACACTGCGCAACGAAGCGCCCACCATTCCGGTGGTGATTGTGTCAGCCGAGGAAGAAAAACAGGTGGTGCTGCAAGCCATCACCTACGGCGCCGTGGGCTTTATCACCAAATCTTCGCCCCGGGTTAAGATGACAGAAGCCATTCAACAAATACTCAACGGCAACGTGTATCTGCCCTCTGACATCATCCGCACCGGCAAAGAAAGCTCGGGCCGGCGCCGACGTAATGATGACAATCCGGTTTCCCCAGAGCTGCTCAACTCTCTGACCCGGCGCCAGTTACTGGTACTGGAACGAATGTCCAAGGGCGAATCCAACAAACAGATTGCCTACAACCTCAACATTGCCGAAACCACCGTTAAGGCTCACGTTTCTGCAATATTGCGCAAACTCAGCGTACACAACCGGGTGCAGGCTATTTTATCCGCCAGCGATGTGGACTTCAGTCAATATTTGAAGCGCTAGCCACCCGCTTCACAGAGTTTACAGACCAAGCACCGCCCCGTTGCGTGATGATTTCAGCGCTCCATTCACTCTGGCCCTCCAATCAGATGGTTTAGCGTGCTTCTGAGTTTCAATGGCTTGACCGGCTTGTTCATCAGCACGTAACCCAAGTCACGGATTTGCTGCTTCAGTTCGTTCGTGTAGTTGGCAGTAATCATCACCACCGGAGCCGGGTCATGTCGTCGACTATTAACGCTCGCCACAACATCCACTCCGGTTTCGTCGTTATCAAGGTGATAGTCCGCCAGTATCAGGTCCACCGGGCTGGTCACCGGATCAAGCTGGCGCTCCAGATCTGCCAGTGAAATGGCGCAGGTTACCCGGCAATCCCAGCCTTCCAACAGAGTTTTCATGCCGTCGCAGATAGCGCGATCGTTATCGATGACCCAAATCCTAGCGCCTTCCATGCCATGTCGGGCTGCCACGTGCTGCACTTCAGTGGTTGTACACCTAGGCTGCAATTGCCCCAAAGGTACGCGCACACTGAACACCGAACCTTTGCCTTCCACCGACGACACCGTAATGTCGTGGTCTAACATCCGCGCAATTTTATCCACAATGGCCAGGCCCAGGCCCAACCCTTTGTCGGGGCGTGATCCCTCCGGGCGAATTCGTTTGAATTCCTGGAAAATTTCGCCGAGTTTATCGTGCGGAATGCCTGGCCCAGTGTCCCAAACTTGCACCAGCACGTGCCCCGCTTGCCGCCTGCAGCCAAGCAAAATTCGGCCACTGCTGGTGTAGCGAATAGCGTTGGTCAGAAAATTTCGCAGAATGCGGGCCAATAGCTGGGAGTCGGACTCCACAACGGCCGAAGACGGCACAAAGTCCAGAACAAGATCTACAGCAATGGCCATTTGCTGGCATTCACGGGCGATATTATTCAACAAATCACGCAGATCAAACGCGGTTACGTCTGGCTTGATCACGCCGGCATCCAGCTTGGAAATATCCACCAAAGTACCCAGCAGACTTTCCACGTCATCCAAAGAGGTGCTGACCGAGCGCACCAGGCCCTCGGCTCTCGGGCCAAACGATTGCTCTAATAAGGCACTGGTGAACAGCCTGGCGGCATTCAGGGGTTGCAGTAAATCATGGCTGACAGCGGCCAAAAATTTGGTTTTTGACAGGTTAGCCTGTTCCGCTTCCTGCTTCGCCTCGGTCAGAGCCGACGTGCGCTCCTTGATGCGGCACTCAAGATCATCATAGGCCTGCTCTAGGGCAAGTGCCGTTTTACGACGTTCGGTAATATCGCGAATGAGCACAAAAAAGCCGACAACATCGCCTTGTTCGTCAAAGTTCGGCACGTAAGAACGCAGCATATGCCGGACTTGGCCTTCCTCACCGGTTTCTTCAAATTCGAAGTTAACATTATGACCCGCCAGCACCTCTAACATCTGCGGTAGCAGACGCTGATAGAACTCGTCGGAATGCACGTGGTCAAGGCGCTTGCCCAGAGGCGACTCGCCGTTGCGTCCATACCAAGCTTCGTAAACCTGGTTACAGAACTGAATGGTCAAGTCAGCGCCCACATAGGCAATCAACGCCGGCACATGGTCGGTCACCACGCGAATCCAGCGTTCGCTCTCTTCAAGCGCTTTAATTCGTCGCGCCATTTCGCTGTTTTTCACATCGGTGATATCGGAATACAGAACTACCCGACCGCCCTCTCGGGTGGGTCTTTCGGTCATTTGCACCCATCGGTCATTGGACAGCAAAAACACAACGCCCTCTGAATCAGGCTCGCGGTGTTCCTCCACAATCAAACCCGACGCGAATGCCAGCTCCCGAACAGTTTCGATACTGGTGCCCGCAGTGGGCATGGCAACGCCGGCATGGCGCCAGTAACTGCGGAAGCGACTGTTGCTCTGAACCAGCAGATGGTGATGGTCAAACAACACAAAACCATCCGCGATGCTCTCAATGGCGTCGCTAAGACGTTGACGGGTTGTTTCCGCTTCCTCGCGAGCGCGGTTCAGCGCCTTATTGCTGTTACGGAGCTCGTCCATCGCGTCATTCAACGCTTCTGTGCGTTCACGCACTTGTTCCGCCAGCACCACCGAGTGCTCAAACGCAGCGTAAGGTTCAGGTTTTTGGGCCGTTCCAGATTCCACCCTAACAATCAGCGCATCGCGAATTTTGCGCAGGCGCTCATTTTCAGCTTCCAGCAGATCAATACGTCGAATCAGCGCCGTGTTCGGGTGCGCCTGATCGTTACAAGGAACCGGCATCAGGCTGGCCAATCACCACCCCCGTAAATGTCTGGTTAATGTGCATACCGTTAAACTGCTCGCCGTAGCTGTTAAAACCAACCACCTTGTGTTGCCGTAAAAACGCCGACACCGCTTCAGCCTTACCGGTTACTTCGGCTTCAAGACGGCGTAGAAAACAATCGCAGCCGATGGTGATTAATGGCGGCCCAACAATGTTTTCAGAGATTTCAAGCTGTTCGCGCACGCTGTCTAGCAGCGACTGCGGCTCCATAGACGTCATCACAATCCCGGTCTCGACTGCGCAATAAAACGTCAGGCTTTTATCAGGATTAACGCATTGAATGGAGCGCACAAAATAGTGACCGCCAACTTTGACGCCCAACGGCCGCAGCGCGAATACGGTGCGGTCTAGCTCGCTGGTAGCAACGCCAACCGCTCGGGCGTAGGCATCTGCGGCAGGCTCGGCGTTTAGTTCATACACCGTTCTGCTGTCTGAACAGGCACGGGTGACCACCAGCTTTTCCTGTCCTTCTTTCATGTGATGACTGGAAAATACCCGGAAGTCTAAAGGCGTGTTTACCAACATCACCGTGGCAGCGCCAGCATGAAAGCGGCCGTCGTGAAATACATGAGTGTTGGAAAGGCGCTCGTCATCGCCTGCCGAACCACCGAATTGCGGAATGCTGCCGAGTGCTGCATTAAGCGTGGCAAGCACCAACTCTTCACGGCTTGAAAGCCCGTCCAATAAGGTGATAGCAAACGTATTGCCTTTGATGGGTGCCAGACGCGCGTTACGACAGTTCGTTAGCAGGCCATCAATAACGTTTTGAGCATCAAGGAGCGAAAACCGGTCCATTTCGCGAATCAGCGCGCAGTCGATCGAGAAGAAACGGCTATCGAAACCAATGGCTGTGATACACCCCCGATCGTAACCACGAGTGGTAATTTCACCTGCCGAGGTACAACCTGACAGAAGAATATTCGGAAACACCTTCTGCAAAGCCGGCCCAAGCTTCTCTAGGTCGTATTCTGCAGAACAGAAAAACAGAACGCATCCCAGGTGTGAGTGGCTGAGCTGGCTGGCAAGACTGTTCGCCGCCAGAGCCGGCTCGCGAAGGCAGGTACTGGCAACACGAACAGCGGGCAGAGTCGTTACTGGCTGCATAGGGGACAATTCCGCAGAAAAAGAACGTCCTAATAATTCTACGGACTGCGGCCGGTTCGCCAATGCAACTTCAGTGCTTTTTATAGGAGCACCAAAATGTTCGTAGGTCATTGATTAGAAAACTCCTTTATCAATGTCGAACGGCAAGGTCGATGCACCCATCAGAAAACCAGCACTTTAGTTCTAGCCAGCAACCCAAGCAAGGCGGCAGAGCCATGGCTCCACCGCTTCTGGTGAGGCGTTTTTAGAAGGTGACAACCGCGCCAAGGGCGATGGTGTCCGCGTCGGTGGTGGTGGCACCGGTCGTGCGATTCCGCTCTTCAAACATGTTGTATTCTGCCACCAGCTTGAAATTGCTGTTCACATCGTGGAAGAAACCGAAGGTAGTACTCTCGGTTTCAAAGCTTCGGATTTCGGAATCCGTCTCACCGTAAGACAACACCAACCGGTTCGCACCAAAGGCGTAGGCGCCCTGCACCAAAAAGCCATCGGCGTCGTCTTCGGTCACCGCAGTATTGCCAATCAACACCGGATCGTCGCCCTTTGAAGTAAAGCCAGACGCCCCCAGAGTCAGCCCTGCAAGCGCTGCCTTAAGGCCGTAGCCAACGCCAATACTGTCAACGGTGCTGCTACCATTTTCCGCAGATTGATAACGGCCATTCACCCAGCCAGTAAGCGCTACGTTGCTCAAAGTGGTGGCGTAAGTCACCTCAGATTCGAACCGCGGTGCGGCGTTCTCATCAGCTGCAGTGCCGGTCACCGTGTCTGCAGGATCCAGAACACCAACAGCAATATTGAAACCGGACATTTCCGGCGCGCGATAGGTTATCTGGGCTGACGGTGTCGGGTACGGATAGCCGGCGCGAATATTGCCGAATGACACACCTCCCGCAGTACCTGGGGAGCCGAAGCCCATCAGGATTTCATCAAGGAAAATGTTAGAGCGGGCGTACAGACCAAAATCTTTACCCATTAGCACCTGACCAAAATCGCCGTCAACGGTGGCGTAAAACTGGCGCACATCAATAGCAGTATCGATTCCTGAATCCAGGCTGTCGTTGATCGACGTCCAGAATGAGGAACGACCGCCCAGGGTCAGATCACCCATTTTTTTGCCGAAATTAAAACCGATGGTGTTGGGCAAGAAACCCATTTTCACGCGGGAGTCGCGGGTATTGTTTACGTTGTCGTCACGATTTACGTAAAAGGCGTTGAAATAACCATCAACAGAAAAAGAAGTGCCGTCTTCGTTATACAGCTCTACCGCCGCATTCGCCGCCGCACTGGCTCCCATTGCAGCCGCCATCGCAATGACCAGGCCTGACCGTCTGATTTTATTATTGTTCATAATTCCCCCGGGGTATGTTTGGACATTCAGAACGAGGCGCTGATTTAACGGCGCCGCAAGCGAGATCTTTCGCCTGAACTCCATAATCGGCGAACGTAGATAACCGAGGTATCCGCCGGGGGAGCCGGTTTCATGCTTATTTGGGAGGGCTTAGAAATCTGAACTTTGGGATAAGAGCATTTCGACCACTGCACACGAACGCCAAAACAAAAAAAGCCCCCGAAGGGGCAACAAGCGGTTAAATAAGTCTGTCGCGACTTTCACCGCCATGGGGCGTTTTACCCCATGGTTTTCCGAACAGCATGAACGATGTCAGAGAATGACTCAGGGCGAGATTCGGCGTTCACCTGCACACCAAGGCGCCGGCTGAGTTCGTCAGCAGACAAGAGCCCGCGAACAACGTTACCTTCTTCACCGGCAACCGTTTCTGTTACCAGAAGGTAGTCCGAACGCAGCTCTCTGAAAATGGACAGTAAGTCATCAACGGTCTGGCTTTGCAGCTTACTGAAACCAATCGTTGGCAGGCTCCAAACCGGTCGCATAACATCCTGCGCCACCAGGTCAGCAATGGAACTTCTACGCTGGCTGGCGAGGCTCATGGGTAAGGACCCGATCAAATCCTTCATGTGCAGCATTCCGATCACATCATCCTTTCGGTTAATAACCACGCACATGGTTTCTCTGGAAAGCTCCAGCTTTTTCCCGATCGCGTGAATATCCTCTGATGAACGCACGGTTAGCGGGTCTTGCCGGTTAAAGTCTTTCAACAATTCTGTTGCGAGATCGTCGTGGGCAAGTGTATTTTGCGCCCGGGACGCAAGCCGATAGCGGTCACTGACCGGTTGATCAGCCATAAAATGCAATTGATTGCTCATGGTGTTTCCTCTTTGCTAAAGCTCATTTTGCCAGACACAACTTGCCCGAATATAGGCAAGTAAAATCCTGCATTCGCAAATGTCTAAAGCAGTGAGGGCGGCGCCTGTGACTGGCCGGGGTAACTGAGAAGTCGTGCAGGAGGCCTTTCAAAAGCCAACAGGTAAAGGGCATGGGAAGTGAGTGCCAGAGACGGAAAGCCGATAGTGGGAGGCTGCGGTATCGCATCCCCGGGAGAAGATGCTCCCTCGGTTGATTCCGCCGTTCCCTGCCAGTCGCCCAGCGTAATGTTGGTTGCGGCCGGTTTGCCCTGTTCTGGAAGGGCAACGGATACCAATGTCCAGACAACAAAAATCAATCCAAGCAATGCTACAAAATTGCCTGTTAAACTGATTTTTTGTTCGGGGCGACTGGTCATCATTTCACCGTTAACTGCTTAACCAACGTCTGGGTTAATGTCTATAATAACGCCAACTAAGGATAACAATAAAAGCTGGCTAATGGAAAAGCACGCAATCTATCAAGCCGACATTGACACCCACTGCTTTCGGATTCTCAACCCGTTTCGCGGCGCCTCATCCGGACGGGGTCTGCGGTGCTGGGAACAGCATTAGCCAAAAGACACTCGGCTGGACTAATCAGCACCTCTTTTTTTAAAAAACTAGCCTTAAAGTAGCAGACGGCTGGCTCTGAGGTCGCATTGAGCCAAAACCTAAATCCAATAATATAGGGTGTACGACCAAAAAAATAATAGGAGTCACCCATGATCGGGCGCATCACGCTCCTTTTTATTTTCTTCTTTGCCAGTTTTTCCGTGGCTCAGGCCGAACTCTCTGAAGACAAAAAGGCGCTGATACAGGAACTGTTTCCGTCGGCAACGGTTATTGAAGATAAGTTAGCAGACTTTCCGGTGTATCCCGTTTACCAGCTGCAAGAACTGCTGGGCTATGCCTACAAGTCGACTGATTTAAGCCCGCTTCAGGGATTCGCCGGACAACCCATCAGCATGCTGGTTGGCATGGACACCCGTGGCCGCTTTACCGGCGTAAAAGTATTGAATCATCACGAACCGGTGTTTTTGCACGGCCTGGGAGAAGAACCGCTGTTCGACTTTGTTAATCAATACAAAGGGCAGTCACTACGGGAACAGATCATTATAAACACATCCAATACCGGCCGGCCGGGGCGAACCAGTGACGGAAATACGGTGTATTTTGACGGTGTCAGCAAAGCCACTGTTTCCGTTCTTATTATCAATGACACCTTACTTTCATCGGCTTTAAAAGTGGCCCGTAACAAACTGGCGGGTTTTGTGCAGGCCGCACAAACACGGGCAAAACCAGACTTCTTTGAAAGGCTTAGCTGGCAACAGCTGCTTGAACGCAGCTATATTGGCCATTGGCGGCTAAGCCGTGATGCCATTGAATCAGAGCTCGGCCGCCCACTTGCGGACTATCCCCAGGATTTTGAAGGGACTGACGACGAACCCTTCACCGAGCTGTTCTTCGGCTATATCAACGCCCCTATGGTAGGCCGCAACCTGCTGGGAGACGAGGGCTATCGAAAGTTAATGGCTTATATAGACCCGGGCGCGCAGGTAATGCTGGTGCTGTCCGGCGGAGCCTTCCCCCATGTATCCGAAAGCTTTATACCCGGCAGCAATCCAGAGCGGCTTAGCCTGAGTCAGAATGGGCTGGCCGTGGAAATGCGCGACTTGAACCTATCCGGCCAGGGCCTGGAGCTGCAGGCCGCCGGCATGCCCGATCTGGCAGCCCACAATTTCTTCCGCATAGGCGGAAGCGCTGGCTTTAGTCCCGGTGCCGATGTCACGTTGAATTTTCACATCGAACTTGCCCGTAACCATCTGGTGCGAGATAGCACCATTATGGACGTGCCTGTTCGCTTCAACGTGGATTTGTTTGAAACGGTAGAACCTGGTCCGTCGTTTATGGATGAACGCGAGCCTATATGGATTGGTCTTTGGAAGCAGCGCTGGTGGCAAATCGCTATTTTGTTAACGGCGCTCACGGTGTTGACGGTTTTTTTCGCTCGCCAAAAGACATTAAGCCGTCACCCAAAACTAGTACACCGGTTTCGCTGGGGGTTTCTGTTTTTTACCCTGTTTTACATTGGCTTTTTCGCTCAGGGCCAGTTGTCGGTGGTTAATATTTACACGCTTTTTCTGGCGATCTGGGATGGTTTTTCTCTCAATGTGTTTCTACTCGACCCCGTTATTTTCATTCTATGGGTGTATACCTTTATCAGCCTGTTCATTTGGGGCCGAGGGCTGTTCTGTGGGTGGTTGTGCCCGTTTGGTGCACTTCAGGAGATGGCCGCCTGGCTGGGCGAAAAGCTTCGCCTGCGCCAGATCAAAGTGCCAGAGCGATGGCATCGTCGCCTGATTTTGATCAAGTACCCGATTCTGATCGGCTTGGTGGGCACGGCTTTTTACTCTCTTACGCTGGCGGAAAAGCTGGTCGAAGTGGAACCCTTTAAAACCAGCATCACCCTGCTTTTTGTACGTCACTGGTCGTTTGTGCTTTACGCCGTCGGATTGCTGGTGATCGGGATGTTTATCAACAAGTTTTATTGCCGCTACCTGTGCCCACTGGGCGCCGGATTGGCGATCATCGGCCGGCTAAGGCTGTTCAGCTGGCTGGACCGGGTGGAGTTGTGTGGCACCCCTTGCCAGCATTGCAAGAACGCCTGCGGCATTAACGCCATTCGCAAAGACGGAAGAATTGATTACGACGAATGCATTCAATGCCTGGAATGCGTGGTGATACTCAACGACGACGAACAGTGCGTAGACAAGCGCCTGCAGAATAAAAAAAACCAGCGCCAGGCCAACATACTGGCCACCGACGCTGGCAATCCTTAACAAGCCGGGGAGGCCTGAATGCTATGAGTGATTTTCACAGCATTGTGATGATCTACGGGTACAGCTCACACTACGCCCGTGTCAAAAACGCATCTGTGGTAATGACCTCAGCGTAAGCAAATGCCAAGCCGGCCATAAACGCTGCGTGCACATGCTCCGCCGGCACCTTAACGCCGTTGAACTCGGCTTCCCGCGTGGCACAGGCATCGTGTAAAACAACGTTGGCGTAGCCCAGGTCGCCAGCCGCACGGGTAATGGCGTCGATGCAAATGTGGCTCATCGCACCCGCAATCACCAAATTGGTAATCTGCTCGCGCTGCAGCAAAGCTTGCAGTTCGGTGCCTTTGAAGCTGTTTACTTCGTGCTTTAGAACCTGAAATTCACCGTCTGCCGGTGTCAGGTTGGCGCGAATATTGGCGCCTTCAGTGCCCGGCACAAAGAACGGAGCGTCGCTGGAGGCAAATTCATGGCGAACGTGAATCACCGGTTGCTGGCGTTCGCGGAAATCAGCGAGCACCTTTGCAACGTTTTCAGCAGCCGCTTCAACGCCGTTCAGCGTCCACTTGCCATCAGGAAAGTAGTCATTTTGCATATCGACGATAATCAGGGCGGTCTTGGTCATGTGTCTCTCCAGTTAGATTGATACTGCTTATACTAACGTGCCCTGTTAGCCTGTGCGGGTGGCAATACTGACAATAAAAAGGCAAAAACTGACATGTTGCAAACCGTCAATGTCGCAATCCTGGTTGTGCCCGGTACCGCACTTTCAGCCGTTTACGGGCTGATAGACCTGTTTCAAAGTGCCAACCGCATTCTTGGTGAATTTCAAAGCACCCCTGACGTTACCTTCAGCGTCACCCGTTGGCAGTTGGATCAGGAGCACGTTATTTCGACGGATCCCGGGGCCGCGCGCCCTACCCTGGTCATTGTTCCGCCAATACTCGACGGCCAGGCTTATCTTGATCCGCAACCTGTCATCAGCGCCCAACTGGCTACTTGGCATAAACAAGGCGTGGTCATCAGTTCGGCCTGCGCGGGTGCTTTTTTTCTGGCGCAAGCAGGCCTGCTGGAGGGGCGTCGCGCCACCACACACTGGCAGTTAGAAAGCGCGTTTCGCTGTGCATACCCAACCATCGAGCTGGACACCGATGCATTGCTTTTAACAGATCCAGACGTCGTGACCGCCGGCGGAGTAATGTCCTGGATGGACCTTGGGCTGCACCTGATCGGGCGCTATGTGCCACCAACGGTGGTGCAGGCATTGGGCCGTTTTTTACTGGTTGATACCGGCGCGCGCCAGCAAAGCTACTACCGCAGTTTCATACCTGTGTTGGACCACAACGACCGGGCCATCCTTCACGTGCAACATCATATTCACCGAGCCTATGACCAGCCATTAAATATTGCGCAAATGGCGGCGATGGCAACGCTTACAGAGCGAACGTTCATCCGTCGTTTTATAAAAGCCACACGGCTGCGACCGGCGGAATACCTGCAGCAGCAACGGGTTCATAAAGCACGGGAAAAACTGGAAAACACCGCAACAACCATCGAGCGGATAGCCTGGCAAGTTGGCTATGAGGATATCAGTGCGTTTCGCCGAATGTTTCAGAAACAGACCGGGCTGACACCCAGCCAGTACAGAGAACGCTTCGCTCGCAGCCAAAAAGAAAATTCAGGCAGTAAACAAAAAAACCCAGACCGGTAACTTGCGGGTCTGGGTTTTTCAGGCAATAAATCTGTCTTACATACTCATTACCGACCAGCGATTAACCACTGACTGCTATCGCCGTCGCTTCACGCTTGCTCGCCAGCCAATTAGCAGAGATAACAAACACCATCACCACCACACCGGCAATTTCGGTCATCAGACTGGGGTAAAACACACCAAAAATTCCCGCAGTAATAGCCAGACGAGGCAGCCACGACATCCTGGTAAACAGATACCCTTCCAAGGCTGCCGCAAAGGCACCCAATGCAAGAATGGCAATGATTGCGTTCCAAGCCACCAACAGTACGGGGCCACCCATGATGATTTCTGGATTAAAAACCATAAACAGCGGAATCAAGTAAAGCCCCTTGGCAAACTTCCACGCCTGGAAGCTCGTTTCCATCGGTTTACTGCCTGCAATTGCCGCCCCGGCAAATCCTGCCAAGGCGATTGGCGGCGTTACATTGGAGTCTTGGGAGTACCAGAAGACCACCAAATGCGCGACCAGCAGTGGCACACCGAACTCAGCCGTCAATGCAGGCCCCACAAGCACAATCAATACGATATAGCTGGCCGTTACAGGCAGCCCCATGCCAAGAACCAAGCTGGCCAACAACACCATCACCAAGGCTAAAACAAGGTTGCCGCCAGAAAAGGCCAGCATCATGGCGGAGAATTTCAGGCCTAAACCGGTCAGGCCAACCACCCCGACGATAATCCCGGCCACCGCGCAAGCCATAGACACTGCCACCGCATTGCGCGCACCTAGCTCTAAGCCTTCTATAAGCTTGGCCAAGCCAGCACGCATAATATCTTTGACGGCTATAACGGTCACCGGTTGCCCCTGCCGGGGCGCCAGCACAAAAAACCACACTGAGTAGCGCAACACGGCTACCGCCACTATTGTCACCACAGCGTAGAAACCCACCCGCATCGGCGACATACTCATCGCCAGCAGCCAAACCAGCATGGCCAGCGGAAGCAGGAAGTGCCAGCCATCCCTCATTACCTGACGCATCTGCGGCAGTTCTTCTTTGGGCAGCCCTTGCATACCCTGTTTAAGAGCAATGATGTGCACAAACAGATAAACCGTGGCGAAATACATAATCGCGGGCAGGATACTAACCTTAACGATCTCCAAGTACGGCGTATTGGTGTACTCAGCAATCAAAAAGGCACCTGCGCCCATCAACGGTGGCATAATCTGCCCGCCGGTAGAGGCTGCGGCTTCGATACCACCTGCCTGTTTGGCCGAATAACCCAGCCGCTTCATTAGCGGAATGGTAAAGGCGCCCGTGGTGACCACATTGGCAATAGCACTACCGGAAATAGACCCCATGCCAGCCGAGGCTAGCACCGCCGCCTTGGCGGGCCCACCGCGCTGGCGACCGGTGGCTGCATAGGCCATATCAATAAAGAATTTACCGGCACCGGTGCACTCCAGGAAAGCTCCAAACAGTACAAAAATAAAGATATAAGTCGCCGCCACGCCCAGCGGCAAGCCAAAGATGCCCTCTTGCCCAAGATAGAGCTGCCCGGCAACACGATCAATGTTATAGCCCCGGTGTTCCAGAATACCCGGCATCCATTGGCCCAACCACGGCAGCTCGCCTCGCGGGCCGGCAAACGCGTATACAATTGCCAACAGGCCAATGACGGTCATACCGAAACCCACCGCACGGCGACTGGCTTCCAACACAGTTACTGTGGCAATACAGCCGACCAGAATATCGGTGCTATTCCAAAAACCTGCACGGCTAAAAATCTCGTCCAGATTGAGTACTAAATAGCCGCCCGTCAGTACGGCACCGGCTAAAAATATCGCGTCCAGGCCCCATCCCATCACCCCGCGTTTACGGGTTGGGCCAAAGGCTGGAAACATTAAAAACGCCAGCACCATAATGAGCGCCAGGTGAATGCTGCGCTGATAAAAAAGCCCTAGGGGCTGAAGACCCGCGGCATAGAGTTGAAACAGGGAAAGACCCACCGCCACCAAAGTAATGGCCCACAACACCGTGCGGGGTTGAATCACATTTTCCCTCGGCATTGTGGTCGGCGGTTGTTTGGATTCGTTCATGAAGTCCTCGTCAGACGTTGTCTGGCTTACTTATAATTCACGCTAGGCGATGCCGGTTTGACAAGTTGAACAGTCACGCGTTGCCCCGAAGCATGGTCGCTCAGACTCACTTCCCGACGTTGACCGTCTAGCTGCCATACCACACGGTGATTCACCGCATCAGCGCCCACACGCAAAACGTATCGGTTATTGACCACTGGTTCGTCAATTTCATTGATCCAGTAGCCGCCTTCTCCGTCAGAGACTTGCTCACCCCGCCCTACCGTATGGCCTAAACCCGCCGCAAAATCGGGCTGATGACTTCGCTCTAACTGCATCACACCGGCAACGTTTCGATAACAGTCCAGCACGGCGAATTTTTTCACCGAGTGGTTCCACTCAATGCACCAGCGCTTTCCTGGTAGAACAGCGATATCGACCAGCATTTCGCCTTGCTCAGTAACAACTTGAAGGCGGTCAGACGAAATCGCCGGAGCGGGAGATGCCCCGGCTCCGACGAGCGGCAAACACATCAGCAACAAAGCCGTTCCGAAATGCTTGGCGAACGCAAAGCGTGACAGAACAGTGCCGCATTGCCTTTGCATAGCTAGTTCACCATTCACAGTTAAGGGCGCAGACGATCCGGGATAACAGCGCCTACTTCTTCGAAGTAACGAAGCGCACCCGGGTGCAGAGGCACCGGCGTGGAGTCCATAGTAAATTTCACGGTGGTGTCGTTCGCCGCGGGGTGAACGGCAATCAGCTCATCCGTATTTTCAAACAGCAATCGCGTCAACTGATAGGCTAACTCTTCGTCCATATCCGCATTAACAACGAGCACATTGGGAATGCCGATGGTCTGAACCGCTTCATCCATACCGTCATACATGCCTGCTGCCAGCTCATACGGAGCAAAAACCGCCACTTCTTTCTGTGCATTGGCGACTTCTTCACCGGAAAGGCTAATCAGGCGGATATCGCGTGTTGCGGCAAGGTTAAGAATGGAGCTGGTCGGCGGGCCGACACTCCAGAAACCGGCGTCGATATCGCCATCACGGATCGCATCCGCGGTTTCATTGAAATTAAGACGCTGCGGCGCGAAATCGTCGTAGCTAATGCCATTCGCTTCCAGTAATGCCCGCACATTGAGCTCTGTGCCGCTGCCCGGTGCGCCCACTGACACCCTCTTACCTGCCAGATCCGCAATCGACTTAATATCCGATTCCGCCAGAGTCACCAACTGCACGGCATTGGGGTAAACCGAAGCCAGCGCGCGAATATTTTTGATCTGGCGATCTTCAAAGTTATCAGTGCCGGTGTACGCTTGATAGACCGTGTCTGCCAGTGCAAGCGCAAGATCCGCATCACCGCGCATAATCAGACCCATATTTTCAACCGACGCGCCGGTGACTTCAGCCGTCGCCTTGGCGCCTTCAATATGATTATTGATCATTTCGGCGAAACCACCGCCGATAGGATAGTAAACGCCGCCGGTGCCGCCGGTAGCGATCGAGAGTTGTTGTGCGCTCAAGGGTAGCGCAACAGCCAGCATGGATACCGCAACTGCATATTTCAGAATTCGCATGAACGTTTCCTCCGCCCTATTGGACTTATAATTATGATTGACGATAAAGGAGGTGTTAAATCCCCAGCTTCTGTTTGCCATTAACAGGTAAGTAGAAGCAACGATGGAGAAACTATCACGTCTTGGGTGTTGGTGTCTTGTAACAAAAGATCGCTCTATCATTTCATTCAAAAAAGAAGGAAATCATGATCACAATGGCTTGGGCCACGACACCTTGTGACCCAAGTTTATGGCCACTACACTATGATCGAACAGGGCAAGCCTGGGAGGGCGCCCAACCAAGCAATTAAAGGACTCTGTGATGAAACTTGCGTTTACCCTGCCCCTGCTCATCGGTTCACTAACGGTGCTATCCGGATGCAGCACCGCCGATACCAAGGCTAACGCACACCAAGCCGCAGCGGCCGAAAGCAGCCAAACGTTAGTTCAACTTGGCCCCCGGCCTTACTATCTGATCAACGACATGGATGCCGGCGAACTAAAGAACACACTGCAGGCTTGTGAATCAAAGCTGTTGGCACCGTCGGACTTCTCCATCGCCCACCGCGGCGCGCCTTTACAGTTTCCTGAACATACCCGCGAATCCTATATAGCAGCCGCCAGAATGGGGGCAGGTGTCATCGAGTGCGACGTCGCCTTTACCAAGGACCGGGAATTGGTCTGCCGTCACGCCCAGAATGATTTGCACACCACCACCAACATCGTGGCCGTGCCGGAGTTGAACGCCAAATGCACCCAGCCCTTTGTGCCCGCCGATCCGGCCACCGGCACACAGGCCCAAGCCGAATGCCGCACCAGCGACATTACACTGGCTGAATTCAAATCACTCAGGGGCAAAATGGATGCATTTGACCCTGAAGCCACCACACCCGAAGCGTATTTTGGCGGCACCGCCGATTGGCGTACGGATCTGTATTCAACTCGGGGCACCCTGTTGAGCCATCGCGAAAGTATCGAACTGTTCAAGGAGCTTGGCGTTAAGTTCACTCCGGAACTGAAAACACCGGTGGTTGATATGCCTTTTAGGGGGGGCTATTCACAACGAGATTATGCCCGCCAGATGATCAATGAATACATCAAGGCCGGAGTCAGCCCCAAAGACGTTTGGCCACAGTCCTTCCTGCTGGATGACGTTATCTTTTGGGTCAATCAGATGCCCGAATTTGGTCACCAGGCCGTATTTCTGGATGAGAAACCGAACGAGCCAAATAACGTATCAATGGCGTACATGGAAGATTTAGCCCAACAGGGAGTTCCCATTCTGGCACCCGCACTTTGGAAAATGCTGACTTTAGATGACAACCAACAGATCGTACCGTCTGAGTACGCAATCAATGCCAAAGCTGCAGGCCTTGATCTGATTGCCTGGTCAGTGGAGCGCAGCGGGCCGCTCAATAATGGCGGTGGCTGGTATCATCAAAGCATCACCGATGCCATTAACAATGATGGTGACACCTTCACAGTGATTGATGTGCTGGCTCAGGATGTGGGTGTAATCGGGATTTTCTCGGATTGGCCTGCAACTACAACCTACTACGCCAACTGTATGGGGCTTTAAGCGCGGCTCGCACACCAAAAGCACAAACAAAAAAAGCCAGATCAGTGAATCACTGATCTGGCTTTTTTCTACTATATGGTAGCGGGAGCAGGATTCGAACCTACGACCTTCGGGTTATGAGCCCGACGAGCTACCAGACTGCTCCATCCCGCATCAAACTGGTATTGGTGAAGCGCTTTTCAAACTCGCTTCAATCAATGTGCGCGTATACTAATGCCCGGCTAGAGACTTGTCAACGCCTTGTACAAACAAATCTTCTTGAGCATCGGGGTTAAAGTCGCCGACGGTGTCTAGTGCTTCTCTGACCGGGCGAAACGAGCGTCGGTGCTGGGGTGTGGCGCCCAATCGCGCCAACGCTTCCATGTGAACTGCAGTTGGGTAGCCTTTGTGTTGCGCCAGACCGTAGCCCGGGTATTGTTTGTCTAGCGACTGTAATTCTCGGTCGCGGGTTACTTTCGCCAGAATGGATGCGGCGCTGATGGCGGCTATTCGCATATCGCCTTTCACCACAGCCGCAGCGGGCCAGCGCCAATCAGGGCAGCGATTACCATCTACCAACACATACTCAGGTTGGGGGCTCAGCCCCTCAACGGCGCGGGTCATGGCTACCATGGTGGCCTGGAAGATGTTCAGGCGATCAATCTCTTCGGCTTCGCAGCGCCCAAGGCTCCAGGCAGTGGCTTTTTCGATGATTTCGTCAAACAGTTGGTTGCGCTTTTTTTCGCTGAGTTTTTTCGAATCGGCCAGGCCTTTTATGGGCCGGGCCGGGTCCAGTATCACCGCGGCGGTAACGACCGCGCCGATCAAGGGGCCACGCCCTACTTCGTCAACGCCGGCCAGAAGTTCGCCCTGGTAGTCACACACAAACGGCGGAAAGGGGGTTTTAATGGCCATAATCAGACGCCCCTGCACTTTCAAGTTTCAAGCAATCGCGCCTTGTGGTCATAGCGTTCTTCCAGCAGGGCCGCAATGGCCGTGGCCGCTTGCTCATCAGCATTCTGCCGCAGTGTCAGGTGCAGCTCGGTGAAGGCTTCAATCAGCTGTTCGCGCTTTGAGGTGTCTTCAAGCTGGCTGAGTACAGCGGCGCCCAACGCTTCCGGCGTAGCGGCGTCTTGCAGGAGTTCGGGCACCAGTTCCTGGCGCGCGAGTAAGTTTGGTAAGGCAATGTGGGGTATCTGCACCATCCGCGACAGTATTCTGTAGCTGAAATCACTAAGCCGGTAGCCCACCACCATGGGCTTTTTCAGCAGCATGGCTTCCAGGGTAGCGGTGCCAGAGGCCAGTAATACTGCGTCTGAGGCCGCCATAACTTCTCGAGAGCGGCCTTTTACAATGGTCACTGGCAAGCTAATTTCCAACGCTTCAGTAATGCCACGAATCTGCTTCTCGCGCTCGCGATTGGCGCAAGGGATCACCAACTGCAAATCGGGAACACGCCGTTGCAACCAGCGCGCAGCTTCTAGAAAGAGCGTGCCCAGGCGCTCGACTTCTCCCCCCCGGCTTCCTGGCAAGATGGCCAGAACGGGCTTATCAAGTTCCAACCCAAAATCGGCTCTCGCCTGCACAGTGTCTGGCCGCATAGGTATGCGATCCGCCAGTGGGTGACCTACAAAGGCCACGGAAATGTTGTGCTGGTGATAGATATCGGTTTCGAACGGAAACAGAGTCAGCATTAAGTCAACGGATTTGGCAATCTTGAAGATGCGCTTTTTACGCCAGGCCCACACCGATGGGCTGACGTAATGCACCGTGGGTATACCGGCCTCGCGGCAGCGGCGCTCTACTGCCAAAGTGAAATCTGGGGAATCGATACCGATCACCACCGCAGGGGGCGTGGTCAGGAAGAAATCCAGGAGGCGGCGGCGAATGCGCACCAACTCACCAATACGACCCAGCACTTCCACCAGACCCATAACGCTCAAACGCTCCATGGGCACCAAGGACTGGAAGCCTTCGGCCATCATTTCTTCGCCGCCGATACCGGCAAAGCGGGCGTTTGGGTAGCGTTTGCGAAGGGACCGTATCAGTCCTGCACCGAGGATATCACCAGAAGCTTCACCGGCGATGATGCCAAAGGTGATGCAGGATTCGGGGTTTTGCAATGTCAGCCTACCCGTTTAGCGAATGATGCCGCGATCGGCTCGGCGCAGCGATTCAATCAACAGTGTAATGTCTGGCAGGTCAGCAAAGTCGGCTTCCAGCGTTTTGATGGCTTGCTCGGTGGTCAGCCCCTGGCGGTAAATCACCTTATAGGCTCTGCGCAGACTGACCAGAATGTCTTTACCAAAACCGCGGCGTTTCAGGCCTTCCACATTCATGCCGTGGGGCTGCGCAGACTGGCCGCTGGCCATAACGTAAGCGGGTATGTCTTTCAGCACGATACTGCCGCCAGCCGCCATGCTGTGAGCGCCAATGTGGCAGAATTGATGCACCATGGTACCGCCACCCAGTATTGCGTAGTCGTCCAGGGTTACATGGCCCGCCAGAGTAGTGCAGTTGGCCAAAATGATGTTATCGCCCAGCACGCAGTCGTGGGCGACATGCACGTAAGCCATCAGCAGATTACCGTCGCCGATGCGGGTTTCGCCCCGGTCTTGCACGGTGCCGCGATGCACGGTGCAGTTTTCACGAATGGTGTTGTTGTCGCCGATCACCAGGCGGGTAGGCTCACCAGCGTACTTTTTATCCTGGCATTCTTCGCCAACGCTGGAAAACTGAAAAATTCGATTATTGCGACCAATAACAGTTGGCCCTTTGATGACCACGTGGGACATGATTTCGGTGCCTTCACCGATTTCAACACCCGGGCCTATGTAACTCCAGGGCCCAACGGTCACGTTATCTGCCAGTTTGGCTGAGGCATCAACAATAGCCTGGGGGTGCACTCCGGACCAGTCACGTGCCGCCATCAAACTTCTCGCTCCGCAGTCATGATTTCCGCCACGCAAACCACTTCGTTATTCACTAAGGCACGGCAATCAAACTTCCAGATGCCGCGCTTGGTCGACACAACGGTAGATTCCATATACAACTGATCACCCGGCAGTACCGGGCGCTTGAAGCGCACTTTATTAGCACTTGCCAGGTACTGCACAAAGCCATCTGCGGGTTTGCGGCCTACGGTATAAAAACCCAAAATACCGGACAACTGGGCCATGGCTTCTATAATCAACACGCCCGGCATAATCGGATTGTCAGGAAAGTGGCCTTCAAAATACTGCTCGTTGAACGAGATATTTTTGTAGCCCTTGATGGACTTGCCGCTTTCAATGTCAGTTACCCGATCCACCAGCAAAAACGGGTAGCGGTGCGGCAAGTATTCAAGAATTTCGTTAATGTACATCATGTTGATCGGCCTCAGCCCTCTGATTTCTTTTCCAATTCTTTTAGCCGTCTGGCCATGGCGTCCAACTGACGGAAACGCACCGCGTTTTTGCGCCATTGCCGGTTCGTTTCTGCGCTGGTTCCAGACGAATAAACGCCAGGTTCGCTGATGTCGCCGGTTACCAGTGTCATACCCGTGAGCTGCACACCATCGCTGATGGTCAGGTGCCCGGCCACTCCGGCCGCACCGCCAAAAACGCAGTGGCTGCCAATACGGGTACTTCCGGAAATACCCACTTTAGCGGCCATCGCGCTGTGATCGCCTATGTGTACGTTATGGGCGATCTGAATCAGGTTATCAAGTTTGACGCCGTCACCAATCACCGTATCTTCCAGCGCGCCGCGGTCAATAGTGGTATTAGCGCCCACTTCTACATCATTGCCCAGAACAACCCGGCCAATCTGTGCGATGCGGTGCCAAACACCCCGTTCATTGGCAAAACCGAAGCCGTCCGAACCAATAACCGCGCCGCTGAGAATGTGGCAACGCTGCCCTATGACCACGTCGTGCGCCAAGGTCACCCGGGGTCGCAGAAGGCTGTCGCGCCCAATACGGGTGCGCGCGCCAATCACGCAGCCGTGACCGACAACCACGCCTTCGCCAATGTCTACATCGGCTTCAATGACCACCTGAGCGCCGACGCTGGCCCCAACCCCTATGCTGGCGGAGGGGTCAATCACCGCGCTAGGATGAACGCCAGCGGGGGCTTTTGGCGTGGTGTCAAACCAGTGGCTCAAATGGGCATAGCCCAGATAGGGATTATCCATCACTAGCGCGCTGCAGGTGGCCAGCGCAACAAATTCAGGCGAAACAATAATGGCACCAGCTTGGCTGGTGGCAACGTGTTTACCGTATGACGGATTCGCCAGAAAGCTGATTTGCTCCGGGCCTGCGCACTGCAAGGTGGCCAGACCGGTGATGCGCTGTTGCGGGTCGCCCCTGAGGTCTGCTCCCAGCTCGCGGGCGATATCACCCAGCAGATAAGACGGTGCTTTCATCGCAGGTCTCCTGGCACTACGCCGTTAAAAAAAGGGTTCATAACAACCCGACTTAACGGTTCAGTTTCTCCAGGAGCTGCTCGGTCAGATTCAAATCAGGCTTCACGTAAACCACGGCTTCGCTCGGTAAAATCAAATCCAGGTCGTTTTCGTCCAGCAGTTCTTTTACCGCGACATCCACCTGCGGGCGAGCCGCTTCAAGGAACGCCTGCTTGCGCTGTGACACGGTGGTGTCCAGGCGTTGCTTCATGGCATTGAACTGTTGCACGGTCTGTTGGAATTCGCCGGCCAGCTTCTCCCGCTCACTGTCGTTCATCATGGCGCCGTCTTTTTGCAGGCGATCCTGCATTGCCCGCGCCTTTTCCTGCGTTTCACGAACCTCTACTTCGTCGCCGGCAAAGTCCTGTTGCAATTTTTCGCTGAAGGTTTTTGCGCTGTTCGACGCAAACAAGGCTTGGCGCAGGTCTACCACTCCAATACGGGTATCGGCCATGGCAGGAAACGACAGTGCCATTACGGCCGCAGCCACAATCAAGGTTATGCGGGACATCGATTTTCTCCTTGTTTCATTTTTATGATTAATCTCGTTTGAAAACACGCTAGAACGTCTGGCCCAACGAGAACTGGAATACTTGAGTATCGTCGCCGGGCTTGTCATTCAACGGCTTAGCCAGGCTGAACGCCAGAGGGCCCACCGCGGTAATCCATTGGAAGCCAATGCCGGCGGAGAAACGTACGTCTCCGAGATTCGGACTAAAATCACGATCTGTATCAAATACCTGGCCGCCATCGAGGAATATCGAAGTGCGCATTGAGCGAGTATCGCCAGCAAAAGGCGTTGGCAATATCAGCTCCACGCCCGCTTCTGTGAGCAGGTTACCACCGAAAGGATCGGGATCGGAACGGTCCAACGGATTGCTATTCTGCGCGCGGCGACCCAGAGAGTTGGCTCGAAAGCCACGAACTGAGCCAAAACCGCCGGAATAGTAATGCTCATAAAACGGCATCACGGTACGATCACCGTAACCATCACCGTAGCCAATTTCGGTGCGGGTTCGCAGAACCCAGCGCTCGGAGTCGGTCAACGGGAAGTAGAAGTCGGTTTTGTGCCCAACCTTGTAGAAGGTCAGATCACTGCCCGGCACCGCGACGTCTAGCGACAACGATTGACTATAGCCATCCGAAGGAAGAATGCCGCGGTTCAGGGTACTCTGTCGCCAACTGCCGAACAGGAAAAAGTTATTGAAGGCATCACCCTCTTCGTTAATAAAATCTCTCACTTCCTGAGCGCTGAAGATGCCCTCTTTCACTTTTGACAGGGTGTAACCGGCGCCGAAATTCAAGCGCGTGATGTTATCAATGGGATAGCCGAAAGTGACGCGCGTACCGTACTCGTCCAACAGATAGGATGAGATATCTTCTTCTTCGTAGTCCGTTTTACGGGCAAACACACTGAAACCGCGGCTAACACCGTCAACGGTGTAGTACGGATCGAGATAAGACACGTTGGCACTCTTAACAGAGTCGCTAAAATTGACCCCAAACGATACCCGTTTGCCGGTTCCGAAAAAGTTATTTTCAGACACGCTGGCGCCAAGGATAACGCCGGAATCCTGAGAGAAACCAACAGAGGCAGACAGACTACCGGTGGGCTGCTCTTCAACGCTATAGTTTACGTCTACCAAATCATCTGTGCCTGGCACCGGCACGGTTTCCACATTCACGCCTTTAAAAAAGCCTAGGCGCTCAAGTTGGACTTTGGAGTATTCAATCCGGTCAGAGGACGCAATGCCGCCTTCCATCTGGGTCATTTCCTGGCGCAATACATCGTCGCGAGTGGACACGTTGCCCGAGAAGTTCACCCGACGCACGTAGGCGCGTTTGCCCGGCTCAACAAAGAAGGTTACCGCCGCGGTACCGTCTTCGGACGTTTCAGGGACCGCGTTTACATCAGCAAACGCGTAACCTTCCCGACCCAGACGGAATGACAAACTTTCGGAAATAGCGGTCATCTGGGCACGCGAGAACACATCACCCACTTTTACCGGGATCAGATCGAGCAATTCCTGCTCCGGCACAATAAGGTTGCCGCGCAGACGAATGTCAGACAGCGTGTACTGCCGGCCTTCATTTAGCGCGATGACAATGAATACTTTTTGCTTGTCTGGCGATATGGACACCTGGCTGGATTCTACGTTGAAATCCAGGAAACCACGGTCTAGATAAAAGGACCGAAGGGTTTCCAAGTCGCCACTCAAACGTTCACGGGCGTACTTGTCAGAGTTAGTGATGGAGTTCCACCAGCCGGTGCTTTGCAGCTCAAGCAGGTCTTTTAACTCGTCATCGCTATATTCCTGGTTACCAACCAGGTTAATGTGATGAATCGCGGCAACACTGCCCTCGTTGATATCCAGAATGATATCAACGCGGTTGCTGGGTAGCTCATTGGCCGTGGCTTTAACACGGGCATTATACCGGCCTTGGCCAATGTACGAGCGCAGAATCTCCAGCTCTAGCCGTTCAAGTGTTGCACGGCGGAATACTTGGCCTTCTTCGAGGCCGGCTCCCGAAAGCGCGTCCTTAAGAATATCAGTTTCGATATTCTTGTTGCCGTCAATGTTGATAGAGCTGATCGACGGGCGTTCGCGGACGGTCACAATCAGTGCACCGGAATCACGGCTGGCCTGGATGTCGGTAAACAGGCCTGTACGGAACAGCGACTTTATAGCCTCTGCCAGCTCGGCGCCGTCAACCTGTTCGCCAATATTGATCGGAAAGGAACCAAAAACCGTACCTGCAGATACGCGCTGAAGGCCTTCAACTTCAATGTCAGATATTGTGAATGTGTCCGCAAGCGCGGGCTTCATACCGAGTGTGGCCACTGTCAGGCCAACGGCTAAACCTAGAAGAGTAAGTCTCATTCAAATATTTCGCCTGGTTAGTGCGCTAAGGGGCCGCAATTCTCACAACCGCATAAGGTCGTTGTAAAGAGCAAACACCATTAAAGTCAGTATCAAAGCCATACCAATTCGTAATCCAACGGCCTGCACCTGCTCAGACACCGGCTTACGGCGGATCGCCTCAATCGTGTAGTACAAAATATGACCACCATCAAGTACCGGTACCGGTAGCAAATTCAGCACGCCAAGGCTAACACTCAGGTAAGCCAGGAACCGCACAAAGTCTTCAAATCCCGAACTGACGCTAGCTTCGGCCACTCGAGCAATAGTAATTGGCCCGCTCAGATTGCTTGGCGACAATAAGCCAGTCAGCATTTTCTTGATGGCCACCAGCGTTAAGCGCGTATCTGCCCAGGTTTCTTCAACCGCGATCGGAAACGCTGCCAACGGGCCATAACTGATGTCGCGAAGACTGCCTTCCGGCCATTCCGGCACCTGCACCCCGGCTCCAATCAGGCCAATAATTTCACCCGTCTCTGTTGTGCTCTCTGCCGGAACAATACTCAGCTCGCGCTCGGCGCCTTCGCGCTCAAAACGCAGCACCAAGTTTTGCTCAGGCGATGTGCGAATGTGCTCAACCAACGCGAACCAATCTGCAACCGGCTCGCCGTCGACCGCGGTTATGCGATCACCCGGTTGAAGGCCGGCAGCGCTGGCACGGCCGTCTGCAGAGATTACCCCCAACACCGGCGGTATAGCAGGACGATTGGGCACAATCCCAAATTCGCCGAGCGGGTCGGGAGTATTAGTGCTCAAACTCCATCCACCCAACTCGCCCTGTAATAGGCCCTGGCCGCCGGTTACCGCGAAGCTCACTGTACCATGTTCGCCAGCACGCTCCAGCAGGCGCATGTTAACGCTGCGCCAAGAGCTAACATCGTGACCGTCAACTTTCGTCAACTCCATACCCGGCGTAAGGCCTACCCGCTCGGCCACCGAGCCCGGTGTGACCGAACCAACAATAGGCGCAACCGTGGTCACGCCGACAACCGCCAGAAGCCAGTAAGCAGCGATGGCAAATATAAAGTTGGCCGCGGGACCGGCAGCCGCTATGGCAATACGCTGATATGGCGACTTCGAGGTAAAAGCCTGATCGATCTGCTCTGGCGGCACCGGCCCTTCGCGGGCATCCAACATTTTCACGTAGCCACCCAATGGAATCGCAGCTACGGCAAACTCGGTGCCATGGCGGTCATACCAAGACCACAAAGGTTTACCAAAACCCACCGAAAAACGCAGAACTTTTACGCCAAAACGGCGGGCTACCCAGAAATGCCCGTATTCATGAATGGTCACCAGAATACCCAGCGTTAGCGCCAGCGAAAGAATCGTCTCAATGATCTGCATAGCGCCTCTCGGAATAATAGCTATCGTAAAAATCCGACTCTGATTTCAGCATGCCAGCTCTGCCACTCGGGCGCTGGCGTACTGTCGCGCTTCAGAATCTTTGCTGAAAATTATGTCAAAGCTGTCGGCCGGAACCGCAGCAACGGCGGATAGGGTTTGGCCAATGATAACGGGGATGTCAGTAAAGCGAACCCTGCCCTGTAAAAAAGCTTCTACCGCGATTTCGTTAGCGGCGTTAAGCACTGCCGGTGCGGTACCGCCTGTTTTAAAGGCTTCTGCGGCCAGCCGCAAACACGGGAAACGCTCGATGTCAGGGCGTTCAAAGTGAAATCGGCCAATCGCAAACAGGTCCAACGGTGCTACGCCAGCTTCGATACGCTCTGGCCATGCCAGGCCGTTGGCAATTGGCGTGCGCATGTCCGGGCTACCCATCTGCGCCAGCACAGAGCCGTCAGCGTATTCCACCATAGAGTGGATGATACTCTCCGGATGAACGTGCACTTCAATTTTTTCCGGCGAAATGTTGAACAGCCAACAGGCTTCGATCAGCTCCAGCCCCTTATTCATCAGGGTGGCAGAATCGACAGAAATTTTTCGGCCCATGGACCAGTTGGGGTGGGCGCATGCCTGATCGGGCGTTACCAGTGCCATGTCTGATGCTGGCATTTCACGGAAAGGCCCGCCCGAAGCGGTCAGCAAAATACGGGTAATACCCGCGGCATCGGGCTGGCGAATACGATCTGCCGGCATGCATTGGAATATGGCATTATGCTCGGAGTCAATGGGTAGCAATTCCGCGCCTGACTCGTCCACAGCATCCATAAACAGGCGCCCGGACATCACTAGCGCTTCTTTGTTGGCCAGTAAAACCCGCTTGCCAGCGCGCACCGCGGCCAGAGTTGACGGCAAACCCGCTGCACCCACAATGGCCGCCATCACCGTATCAACGTCCGGGCTTGTCGCCGCCTCACTCAGGCCAGCTTCCCCGGTCAGCACTCGAATGTGCGGCAAGTCAGACAAGGCCTCGCGCAGTTTTTCAGCCGCAGGCCCATCAGCCATTACGGCAATGGCCGGTTCAAACTCACGGCACAAAATCGCCATTGCCTCAACGCTTGAGCAAGCTGTCAGAGCGTATACTGAAAAGCGCTGTGGGTGACGACGCACGACATCCAGCGTACTTAAACCGATAGAGCCGGTGGCCCCGAGCACTGATAGATGGCGGCGTTGCATCAAGATAAGAGTCCAACATTAAGCCAACCAAGTTGAATAACAAACACGGTAAATATCGGTATGGCCGCAGTCAGACTGTCTATGCGGTCCATAATGCCGCCGTGCCCGGGAAGTAACCGACTGCTGTCTTTAATGCCGCGAAAGCGCTTAAGCATACTTTCGAACAAGTCGCCCAGCACCGACACCGCAGCGGTAACGATGGAAATAACAATTAGAGCAAGCGACTGCCCAGCCCCGGCATCCAGTGTTTGGCTAACCACCCATGCAAAAACCGCAACCGCCGCCAAACCACCCCATACTCCGGCCCAGGATTTACCCGGACTGACCCGCGGCGCTAACTTGGCATTGCCAAATTTTCGGCCAGAAAAATACGCACCAATATCGGCTACCCACACCAGCGTAAACACATACAGAATTAACAACAGGTTATTGTCGGTCAGCCCAAATTTGAACTCACCGCTGCGCAAATAATTCAAGCCAACCCAGGCCGGCACCAACACCAGCAGACCCATGGCCGCCCGTGCCGGAACCGAACCCCAATGCGCAGAACCTTTGGGGTAGTAAGCCACCAGGCCAAAACCGGCCAGCCACCAGAACAACGCTAACCAGAGCACACCTTGCGCCGTTATTGTGTATAAAGCCGCCAATACCAGCAATACGGCGGCGCTGTAGCCAACACGTGCGGGCTGCGCTGTCAGCCCCGCCATATTGGCCCACTCCCAGGCACCCAGGGCAATCAGCGCGGCGGTAAAAATTGCAAAACCCACAGGTGGTAGGAAGAAAACGCCACCTATAGCAATGGGCGCCAGAATCAACGCAGTTATTATTCGGGTTTTAAGCACAGTGAACCTGCTCTTGTTGTGTTATCAGAGCGACGATCGGGCCGCGACCTGGTCATCCGTCTGGCCAAAACGTCTTTGCCTTGCGGCGTAGGCGGCCAGCGCTTCCTGCATCTGCGGTTGCTTGAAGTCCGGCCAGAACACCGGCGAGAAATAGAACTCGGTATACGCCAGGTGCCATAACATAAAATTGCTGATGCGCTGTTCGCCGGCGGTGCGAATCATCAAGTCTGGCATGGGCAAATCACCCAGGCTCAAGTGGCTTTGAATCAGGTCTTCGGTGATATCCGATGGCAGCAATTGGCCACTAGCGACTTTTCCGGCAATTTTACGGGTGGCTTCCGTGATGTCCCATTGGCCACCGTAATTGGCGGCAATTACCAGCGTCATCGCTGTATTGTCAGCGGTGAGTGTTTCGGCTTTCGCCATCAAGTCCTGTAACAGGGGGCTAAAAGCCGAACGATCACCGATAAGACGCAGGCAAATATTGTTGCGATGCAGTTTGCGCACTTCGCGTTCCAGCGCAAACACAAACAGTTTCATCAATGCGGAGACTTCGTCTTGAGGGCGGCGCCAGTTTTCACTGGAAAACGCAAACAGGGTAACAACCTTGACACCCTCGCGGGCACAGGTTTCCACCACGGCGCGGACGGCGTCCACACCAGCCTTGTGACCGGCCACACCCTTAAGACGCCGGGCCTTGGCCCAACGATTGTTACCGTCCATGATAACGGCAACATGTTTCGGCCGGCTTGGTGCCGATTCCGGAATTGCTGCGGAAACAGTTGCGGTCATAACATCCCCTGTGCGGCCGCCGCGCCTTATGGCAGCAGTGAGTGTTGTATCCTCAAAATGCCGGCGTCAAACCGCCATCAAATCCTCTTCTTTGGCTTTCAGTAACTTTTCCACTTCCGCAATAAAGCGGTCGGTCAGCTTTTGCACTTCTTCTTCGCCGCGGCGCTCGTCGTCTTCGCTGATGTCTTTGTCTTTCAGCAGCTCTTTTAACGTGCTATTGGCATCGCGACGGGCGTTGCGCAATGAAACCCGGCCGTGTTCAGCGTCAGCTCGAGCCTGCTTAACCATGTGTTTACGGGTCTCTTCGGTAAGCATCGGCATGGGCAACCGAATAAGGTCACCGCTGGTAGACGGATTAAGCCCCAGGTCAGAGGTCATGATGGCCTTTTCAATTTGCGGGACCAGGTTTTTTTCCCAAGGTGACACCGTCAATGTTCGGCTGTCTTCCACATTCACCGAGGCTACCTGCCTCAACGGCGTTTCCTGGCCGTAGTAATTCACCATCACGCTGTCCAGAATGGAAGGATGCGCGCGGCCGGTTCGGATTTTGTTAAACGCTGACGTCAGAGCTTCAATGCTCTTGGTCATTTTGGTTTCAGCTTCCGTTTTGATCTCGTTAATCACTTGCCAATCCTCGATTTGTTCGTAAAACCGGACCCTGCCGGATTATTCAATCAACTATACAATCGATCAGTCAATCGACTATTCAATCGGTTATTCAATAAGAGTACCTACTTTTTCGCCTGTCACGATGCGGGTCAGAACCCCGGGGCTATTCATATCAAATACCCGCAGCGGCATGCCGTGGTCGCGGGCCAGGCAGATGGCCGTCAAGTCCATCACACCCAGTTTTTTATCCAATACTTCGTCATAAGTCAGGGAGTCGTATTTTACCGCTGTGCTGTCCAGGTAGGGGTCGGCTGAATACACGCCATCTACCTTGGTGCCCTTCAGTACCGCATCGGCTTCGATTTCAATACCGCGCAGGCAGGCCGCGGAATCGGTGGTGAAAAAGGGGTTGCCGGTACCCGCACAGAAAATAACCACGTCGCCGTCTTTCAGATCGCGCACGGCGCTGCGGCGATCGTAATGCTCCACAATACCACTCATGGGGATCGCAGACATAACACGGGTGCGGATGTTGGAACGCTCCAGGGCGTCACGCATGGCGAGGCCGTTCATTACGGTGGCCAGCATGCCCATATGGTCGCCGCTAACGCGGTCCATGCCGGCCGCGCTCAGAGCTTCGCCGCGGAACAGATTACCGCCACCAATTACCAGGCCAACCTGCACACCAATACCAACCAGCGCACCAATTTCCAGCGCCATGCGGTCCAGAACCTTGGGGTCGATACCGAAGCCAAGATCACCCATCAGGGCCTCACCGCTGAGCTTTAGCAGGATACGCTTGTATCTGGGCTGAGTTTTGGACGTTGTCGACATGAGGATCCCCTTTCTGGTCTATTGACTGCAGCGCAAAGCGGCGGCGCGATGCGGCAGGCTTGTATTTGACATAACCCTCGGCAAAAAAGGGACATCTCAGATACAAGCCCGCCACGAGAGCCGGAAAACCGGCTAACGTGGCAGACTTGGACGAAGCCGCCGATCAATCAGGCAGCTTCCGAAGCTGAAATCAGCCTTTGTTAATACCGGATGCAGCAGCAACCTCGGCAGCAAAGTCGACTTCTTCCCGCTCGATGCCTTCGCCTACTTCAACGCGAAGGAAACCAACCAGCTCGCCACCGGCCGCTGCAACCAGCTGGCCCACGGTTTGCTCCGGGTTTTTAACGAACGGCTGTTCGATCAGGCTATTTTCAGCCAGGTATTTCTTGATGCGACCGCCCATCATTTTTTCAACGATTTCAGCCGGCTTGCCTGCCATATCCGGCTGCGCCTTGATGATCGCCTTTTCTTGCTCCAGCTCTTCAGCCGGCATATCTTCAGGCTTGGCGATGCGCGGGTTTACCGCAGCAACGTGCATAGCGATATCACGGGCCAGCTCTGCGTCACCTGCGGTCAAAGCAACCACGGCAGCAATCTTGTTGGTGCTGTGAACGTAACCGCCCACAACCGCGCCTTCAATGCGCACGATGCGACGTACACTGATGTTCTCGCCGATTTTCTGGACCAGCGCTTCGCGCTTGGCTTCCAGATCGCCCGCCATCAACACGGCAACGTCGGTTTCGTTCTTTTTGAACGCAACGTCTAGCACGTCGTTGGCGAAGTTGATGAAGTTGTCATCACGGGCAACAAAGTCGGTTTCGGAGTTCACTTCCAGAATCAGGCCCACGGTGTGGTCGTCTGAAATCTTGATCAGTGAAACGCCTTCAGCGGCGGTACGGCCGGCTTTTTTAGCAGCCTTCAGGCCAGATGATTTGCGCAGCTCTTCAATCGCGGCGTCCACACTGCCTTCCGATTCAACCAAAGCTTTTTTGCATTCCATCATGCCAAGGCCGGTGCGCTCACGCAGCTCTTTGACCATTGCAGCGGTAATAGCAGCCATGTTGGGTCCTCTTAAAATTTCCGAATTCGGTAGGAAAGCCTGCCCAGAATTTGTCCGGGCAGGCTTTGAATCTCAGAGCAAGTCAAGCGTTGCTCTCAAGCCCTGTTCTCAAGCTCTACTCTGCAGCAGGCGCTCAAGCCTTACTCTGCAGCAGGCGTTGCGCTTGGGGCCTCTTCGCCAACTTCAACAAACTCGTCTGCGCCAACGTTGACCGATTCCAGGCAGGTGTCAGCAACCGCTTTCACGTAAATCTGGATAGCACGGATGGCGTCATCGTTACCCGGGATTACGTAATCAACACCGTCAGGGTTGCTGTTGGTGTCAACCACGCCAATAACAGGAATACCCAGCTTGTTGGCTTCTTTGATAGCGATACGCTCGTGGTCAACGTCTATCACGAACAAGGCATCAGGCAGGCCGCCCATGTCCTTGATACCACCAATGGAACGCTCAAGCTTGTCCATTTCGCGGGTGCGCTCAAGCGCTTCTTTCTTCGTCAGTTTGTCAAAAGTACCGTCTTTGCTCTGCGCTTGCAGTTCACGGTAGCGGTGAATCGACTGACGAATGGTTTTGTAGTTGGTCAGCATGCCGCCTAACCAGCGGTGGTTCACAAAAGGTTGACCTGAACGCTCTGCTTCTTCTTTAATGATCTTCGCAGCGGCGCGCTTGGTACCTACGAACAGAATCTTGTTCTTGTTCTCGGTCAGCTGAGCAACGAATTTAAGAGCATCGTTCATAGCCGGAACGGTCTGTTCCAGGTTGATGATGTGAATCTTGTTACGGGCGCCGAAGATGTACTTCGACATTTTTGGATTCCAGTAGCGAGTCTGGTGTCCAAAGTGAGCACCTGCTTTAAGCAGGTCACGCATATGTACTTGAGCCATTATAGTTACCTTGTAACTTCGGGTTAGACCTCCACGAATCCGATTGCACCAACCTATATGCGGTTTTTAACAACCGCAGGCACCCTGGAGCAACGTGTCGACCCGTGTGTGAATTTGCTGGATTCGTTTCCAGCGGGCGCGTTTATACCATATTTATGCCGCGCAATGCCATTAATTTTGTGCCGGAGCCGCTTGTTCTCTGAAGTTGTACCTTGTGCCCATGAGCCTTAAAATAGCAGACTGATTCACCTCTTTTAATAGGAAAGCCGATGCAGGTCACCATTAAGACCCCGGAAGACATAGCAAAAATGCGCGTAGCCGGAAGGCTGGCCGCGGAAGTTCTGGAGATGATCGACGAGCACGTCAAACCCGGCGTGACCACCGAACATCTGAACCAGCTCTGCCACGACTACATTGTGAACGTGCAGCAGGCTATTCCGGCGCCGCTGAACTACAAGGGATTCCCGAAATCCATCTGCACCTCGGTGAACCACGTGGTTTGCCACGGCATTCCCACCGAGCAGAAAGTGTTGAAAGACGGCGACATCATCAATATTGATGTCACCGTTATAAAAGATGGCTACCACGGCGACACCAGTAAAATGTGGGCGGTGGGCAAACCCAAGCCCGGCACCGAGCGGTTAATCCAGATTACCCAGGAATGTATGTATCAAGGTATAGAATTAGTTAAGCCCGGAGCCCGCCTCGGCGATATCGGCCACGTAATCCAGCAGCACGCTGAAAAGCACCGGTTCTCGGTGGTTCGTGACTATTGTGGCCACGGCATTGGCCAGGTGTTTCATGAAGAGCCCCAGGTAATGCATTACGGCAAACCCGGCACAGGTTTGGAACTCAAAGAAGGAATGATCTTCACCATCGAACCGATGATCAATCAAGGCAAGTACCACACTAAACTGCTGCCAGACGAATGGACCGCCGTCACCAAAGACCGCAAGCTGTCAGCCCAGTGGGAACACACCATTCTGGTGACTGCAGACGGTCATGAAGTGTTGACCAAACGCAAAGAAGAGTCGTTCTAAGTGGCACCGGGCGAGCTGGAACACCGCATTAGCCATGACGCTTCACCGGTGTCCTCCGCCCGCACGCTGCTGCAGGAGCAACAGCAGGCAGACGCCGCCGCTTTTGAGCAAGGCGCGGATGTTCGAGCGCTGGTAAAAACGCGCTCTGACACAGTCGATACGGTCTTGCGTCATATCTGGAGTCGCTACCCGCTAGCGAGCTCCAACAACGTGGCGCTGATTGCAGTAGGCGGTTACGGCCGCGGCGAACTACACCCCTACTCGGACATTGACCTGCTAATTCTAACCCGCAAGGGTACCGACCCCGAATGGCGCGATGACCTTGGCGCGTTCATTACCCTGCTGTGGGACTTGAAGCTGGACATTGGTCACAGCGTGCGCAGCATTGACGAATGCACTGATGCCGCTCGCGGCGACATCACCATACTGACCAACCTGCTGGAAACCCGCACCATCGCCGGGCCAGACGATTTACGCGAGGAGCTGTCAGAGCTGGCATTCTCAGATGAAATAAGCACCGACCGCGAGTATTTCATTGCCAAACGCGCAGAACAGGAAGAGCGTCACACCAAATACAGCGACACCGAATACAATCTGGAACCCAATATTAAAGGCGCTCCCGGCGCGTTGCGCGACATCCAGACCATCGGCTGGATCACCAAACGCCACTTCGGTTTGCACAGCACTGCTGACCTGACCCAGTTCAGCGTGCTGACCGAAGACGAGCACCAGGTTTTACGCACAGGTGAAACCCTGTTGTGGCGGCTTCGATACGGACTGCAGCTGTTGGCCAAACGCAATGAAAACCGCCTGCTATTTGACTATCAGCGCGGCCTGGCCAATATGCTGGGCTATCAGGATGAGGGCGAGCGCCTGGGCGTTGAACTGATGATGCAGTCCTACTACCGCGCAGTGTTGGCTCTGGCTGAGCTGACCGACGTGATTCTGCAGCATTATGATGAAGCTATTCTGGGCAGCGGGCAGGAAGATGTTATCCAGCCTATCAACAAGCGTTTCCAGATTCGAAATCACTATATTGAAGCCATCAACAACCAGGTATTCGCCTACGCGCCCTTCGCGATTATGGAGCTGTTTGTGCTGATGGCGCAGAACCCGGCTATTCGCGGCATACGCGCCACCACCATTCGTTCACTGCGGGCCCACCGCCATTTGATTGACGACGCCTTCCGCTCGGACCTGGCGGTCACCTCACTGTTTATGGAACTGCTGCGCACGCCAGACAAGCTGGACCAGACCCTGGTGACCATGAAAAAATACAGCGTGTTAGGCCGCTATCTGCCGGAATTTGGCCGCATTATCGGTCAGATGCAACACGACCTGTTTCATATTTACACGGTAGACGCGCATACCATGGGCGTTATCCGCAACATGGTACGCCTACACAACGCCGCCAGTAGTGAAGAATACCCACTAGCATCCAGACTGATCCACCGCCTGCCAAAATTGGAAACCCTGTTTATTGCCGGGCTCTATCACGATGTAGCCAAAGGCCGCGGTGGCGATCATTCAGAGCTGGGTGCCATTGACGCCGAAGCCTTCTGCCAGCGCCACCATCTGAGCGATCGCGACACCCAATTGGCGTCCTGGTTGGTGGAAAATCATCTGCTGATGTCGATGACCGCCCAGCGCAAAGACATTTCCGACCCGGACATCATCCACGAGTTCGCCCGTGCGGTGCTCAGCCAGGCACACTTGGATTATTTGTACATTCTGACCGTGTGCGACATCAGCGCCACCAATCCAAAACTTTGGAACACCTGGCGCGCATCGCTGCTAAGGCAGCTGTATGTCGAAACAGAAAGAGCTCTGCGCCGCGGCACCGACACCCGCATAGATCGTCAGGAGTGGGTCAACGCTACGCAATCCGAGGCCCGCGAAATTCTGCGTGCCCAGCATTTCAGCAATGCCCAGATTGATGACCTGTGGAACACGGTCGACGAAGACTATTTTCTTCAAGACTCCCCCATCGACATCGCCTGGCAAACCGCGGCTATTATCCGCCATGGCGATGATGCAGACCCACTGGTGCTTATCCGTGATACTCGCGGTGGTCCGACTGACGGTTATTCACAGATCATCATTTATATGAAAAACCGCACCGCTTCGTTTGCCGCCACGACTGCGGTGCTGGAGCAGTTGAATCTGAACATTGTGGATGCCCGTATCAGTTCCAGCGACGGGCCTTGGTCTATCAGCTCTTATGTGGTGCTGGACGACCACGGCCAACCCCTGGGGATAGACCCGGAACGCAAAGAACGGGTAAGAAGGCGGCTGATTGAAGAACTGGACGATCCCGAGGACTACCCGGATATTATCCACCGGCGCACGCCAAGGCAGTTGAAGCATTTTGCTTTTCCTACCGAGGTACTGCTGTCTAATGACCGATTTAACCTGCGCACTGTGGTGGAAGTGGTCACCCCAGACCGCCCCGGCCTGCTGGCCCGTATAGGCCAGATTCTGCTGGAACACCGGGTACGCCTGACCACTGCTAAAATTGCCACTCTGGGCGAGCGGGTGGAAGACATATTCTTTGTAACCGACGAAAACGGTGACGCGCTGCGCGACCCCGCTGCCTGTCAGGCTTTGCAGGACGACTTGTGTAAAACTTTGGATAACATTCGATGAACCCCGATTTAGACCGACTTCACCCCTACCCGTTTGAAAAACTGGCACAGCTGAAAGCCGGCGTAACCGGGCCCGCACACCTGGCGCCCATCTCCCTTGGCATTGGTGAGCCCAAACACCCTGCCCCGGAGTTTATAAAGCAGGTAGTAACAGACAATCTAGCCCGGCTTGGCAACTACCCCACCACAAAAGGCACCGACGAACTGCGCGAAGCCATTCGCCAATGGGCAACAAAACGTTTTGCGCTGGCACCGGGTTCGCTAACCGCAGCCCACCACATAGTGCCGGTGAACGGCACCCGCGAAGGCATTTTCTCGCTGGTGCAGGCGGTGGTCGATCGTAGTAAGGCGGCCACCGTGGTCAGCCCCAATCCGTTTTATCAAGTCTATGAAGGCGCGGCTTTCCTGGCCGGTGCCACTCCGGTTTACCTGGCCTGCGACAGCAGCAATGACTTCATCCCGGATTTTAATGCGGTTGACCCGCAGGTCTGGCAGCAGTGCCAGGTTCTGTTTTTATGCTCGCCGGGCAACCCCAGCGGGTCAGTCATTCCGCGCGCCACCCTGGTCCGAGTGCTTGAATTGGCTGATGAGCACAACTTCATTGTAGCTTCCGATGAGTGCTATACCGAACTCTACCCGGATGAAGCCAACCCTCCCGAAGGCTTACTGCAAACTTGCGCCGCCATTGGCCGCAACGATTTCGCCCGCTGCGTGGTGTTTCACAGCCTGTCTAAACGCAGCAATCTGCCGGGCCTGCGCTCCGGTTTTGTTGCCGGTGATGCGCACATTCTTGAAGGCTTCTTGAAATACCGCACCTACCACGGCTGCGCCATGCCGATCCACAACCAATTGGCCAGCATTGCCGCCTGGGGCGACGAAGAACACGTAAAAGAAAACCGCCGCGCTTATCGCGCCAAGTTTGAAGCCGTAGTGCCTATTTTGCGCCAGGTGATGGATGTCGATTTTCCAGACGCCGGATTCTATTTATGGCCGCAAACTCCGGTGGGAATGAATGATGAAGTTTTCGCCCGTGAGCTTTCGGTGCAACAGAATGTACACGTGCTACCAGGGCGTTACCTGTCGCGCACGGTGGATAACTACAACCCGGGTGAAAACCGCATACGCATGGCGCTAGTGGCGCCATTGCAGGAATGCGTCGAAGCTGCAGAGCGCATCGTGGCATTTGTAAGGGCAAATTCGTGATAAAACTGTACGGCATTCGCAACTGCGACACGGTGAAAAAAGCCCGGAAATGGCTAGACGAACACCGAATTGAATACCAGTTTCATGATTTCAAAAAGGACGGATTGAGCAGCGAGCTGCTTGCCACCTGGGAGCATTCGGCCGGCTGGGAGGCCCTGCTAAACCGCCGCGGCACTACCTGGCGAAAGTTGCCAGAGAGCGTTCGTGAGGGCATCGATGCGGCTTCCGCCCATGACGTCATCCTGGACAACCCTTCTATCATCAAACGGCCCGTGGTGGAGCTTCAGGGCGCGGTGACGATCGGCTTTAATGCCGATGACTGGGCAGCGCGCTTTAAGCACTGACATTAGCCAGACATCACAAAACATAAGTCACTGATAACACGATTCACTGATAACAAACAGGAACACGCATCTAATGAGCTTTGCATTCGGTATTGGTATTGGCACACAGAACAATCAGGGCGAATGGCTGGAAGTTTTTTATCACCAGCCTTTAATGATCCCCGATAAAACGCTGCTAGACGTGGTTCGCAGCGCTCTGGACTTTCAAGGCGGCAATCAGGCCATCAGCGCCAATGCCGAGCAACTTAGCCAGCTGGCAAGCGGCCTGCGTCAAATCGGCCAGACCGATCAGGCCGCGCTAGCCGAAAAAGCCGCCCGCAGCGAACGCCCGGTCGTCGTCACTTTACTGGAAACCGACGATACCGCCAGCAGCACGCCCGAGGTTTACCTTAAGCTGCAGCTGATATCCCACCGCCTGACAAAACCCCACAGCCTGAAACTAGACGGCATATTTGGCCTGCTGCCAAATCTGGCCTGGACCAACGAAGGCGCCATTGACCTGGCCGAGCTTCCTGAGCGCCAGCTGCAAGCGCGCCTTGAAGGCCGCACTCTGGAGGTAAAGTCGGTAGATAAGTTCCCGCAGATGACCGACTACGTCGTGCCCCAGGGCGTGCGCATTGCCGACACCGCTCGGGTTCGCCTGGGCGCCTATGTGGGCGAGGGCACCACGGTCATGCACGAAGGCTTTATCAACTTCAACGCCGGCACCGAAGGCACCAGCATGATAGAAGGCCGTATTTCAGCCGGCGTGATGGTAGGCAAAGGCTCTGACCTGGGCGGCGGCTGTTCCACCATGGGCACGTTGTCTGGCGGCGGCAACATCATTATTTCAGTGGGTGAAAACTGCCTGATTGGCGCCAACGCCGGTATTGGTCTTCCCCTGGGCGACCGTTGCACTGTGGAAGCCGGCCTGTACCTGACGTCCGGCACTAAAGTGGCGCTGCTAGACGACGCAGGCAAACTGGTGGAAGTCATCAAAGCCCGCGATCTGGCCAGCAAGTCAGACCTGCTGTTCCGGCGCAACAGTGAAAACGGTGCGGTGGAATGCAAAACCAACAAGTCGGCCATTGAGCTGAACCACGAGCTGCACGCCAACAACTGATCGGGGCCTTTATGACTGCTTTACCAAATAAGGCCCTGTCACCGACCCTCGAGCTGGCGATGGATCTGATTCGCCGGCGGTCGGTGACGCCCGACGACGCCGGGTGTCAGCCGCTGATGATGTCGCGCCTTGCGCCTCTGGGCTTTGCTGAAGAAAACCTGCGCTTTGGCACCACAGACAATCTGTGGGCTCGAAAAGGTTCGGAAGGGCCAGTTCTGGCCTTCGCCGGGCACACCGACGTAGTGCCCACCGGCCCGGAGAAAAACTGGGCAAACCCCCCGTTTGAAGCGGTTATAAAAGACGGCATGCTGCACGGCCGCGGCGCCGCTGATATGAAAGGCAGCCTGGCGGCCTTTGTAACCGCCTGCGAACGCTTTGTGGGCAAGCACCCGAACCACCGCGGTTCCATTGCGTTGCTGATTACCAGCGACGAAGAAGGCCCGGCCGGCGATGGCACAGTAAAAGTGATTGAAACCCTGGAAGCCCGCAACGAGAAGATCGACTGGTGCCTGATCGGCGAGCCGTCCAGCACAGTTGAGGTGGGCGATGTGATCAAAAATGGCCGCCGCGGCTCACTGCACGGCTACCTGACGGTTCAAGGCGTGCAAGGCCACGTGGCTTATCCACACCTGGCCGAAAACCCGATACATAAAGTAGCTCCGGTGCTGCACGATCTGGCGCAGGAATTCTGGGACAACGGCAACGATTACTTTCCGCCCACCACTTTTCAAATCACCAAGGTGGAAGCCGGCACCGGCAGTAATATCATTCCCGGCGAATGCCTGGTGCACTTCAATTTCCGCTACTGTACGGAAAACACCGCCGAAAGCCTGGAAGAGAGGGTTGTAGCAGTATTAGGAAGACACTCGCTGAATTACGATCTGCAGTGGCATCTGAGTGGCCGCCCGTTCCTGACCGACAAAGGTGCGCTGGTGTCGGCGTCAACGGCGGCCATTGCCAGAGTCTGCGGCCGTGAAACCGAGCTGTCTACGTCTGGCGGCACGTCCGACGGCCGCTTTATCGCGCCGACGGGTGCTCAGGTTGTGGAACTGGGACCCATAAACGCGACCATTCATAAAGTGAATGAATGCGTCAGCACAGACGACCTGGACACCTTATCGCAGATTTACGAAGAAATTCTGGTGGAGTTATTGGCCTGAAAAGTACCTTGCCTGGCTCATACAATGGCCATGTAATGCGTGAGTGCTCTGCTGCCTCAGTAATGAGGCGGCGGGGTTTCCTCCTCTTCACTGCGAAGGTTAGAGCCAGACACTTCTTTCAACTGCCTGTGCAGTAACTGTTTGGCTTCCCACAACTGACGTAACTCCAGCTCCTGAGTCGCCATCTGCTCGCTCAGCGTGTTTATTACGTCGTCCTGAAACGCAATCCGCATTTCCAGCTCGTCAAGCCGGTGTTCCAGTCGTTTATCCGTCATGGTTTTAGTGAGTTCCTGCCGTTATCTGTTAAGATGCCGCCTTCATGCAGCCGGAAGTGTCACTTTACCCCATATCCGGTTATTTATCGTTAGCGTTATCATTCAGGAGATTTTCAATTCACATGCGTAATCCAGCCAAAGCGATCGTTGCTGCCTTATTGATCGCGATTCCCGCTCCCTTTATTCTCGGCTTTTTGCTGGCTTCCTTTACCCCGGAGCTGTTCCAGATTCTGTCCCAGTCTGAAACCAGTGCCGTGGCCAACAGTACCCCCTTCGTTCTGGGCAGCGCCCAAGGTATTGCCGCTTACGTGATTGCCGTGGTGATATTTGCCATTGCTGGTTTTATCACCGTTGCGGTCAGCGTCAAACAACCGAAAGCTGCGCCCGCTAAAGCCGCCCAGCCACGTGCACCTGCTGCGCCTCGTCGTGCACCTGCTCCGGCCCAAAAAGCCGGTAACATGCATCACGATGACGATGATGACTTCGACGACAACAGCCCAGAAGGCGACGAAGAAGGCACCGTTAAATGGTTCAACGTGAAAAAAGGCTTCGGCTTTATTGTTCGCGACAGCGGTGATGAAATCTTTGTTCACTTTCGCGCCATTCGTGGCAGCGGCCGTCGCGTTTTGCGCCAGGGACAACTGGTACGCTTCAGCGTGATTGACGCCGACAAGGGTCTGCAGGCCGATAACGTGTCAATTCTCAGCGAATAATCTACACCACGTTTTTCTTCGCTGTTAGAACAAAAAAAAGGGATGGAGCCAAAAGCTCCATCCCTTTTTTTCTATTCTTTTACTAATTCATTCTTCTACTAATTCCACTCTTAGTTCATTCCGCTCTTCTATCAATTCCATATGGCCTGATACTCACCGCGCTCATCAATTCGCCACCATCTTTCTTCAGTGGCGTCGTCGCCTTCGGCCCAATTGCCCGGGCTGCAACGTAGTTCGCCACCGATGGCGCGCCAGGCACTACGCGCACAATCCAGATCGCTGTTCCAGGGCAGCAGTGGCCCCTCAATCACCAGACACGTGAAGCGTTTGCTAAAAGCACCCGGGTAGAGCGACAACGACAACGGGTTGCCATTGTAACTGGCGTGACCTTTCACAAAGCCGGTTATGACCTCGTCATCCAGCGACACTTGGCCTAATTGATCAGACAACCAGCGCGATACCGCCCCGGCTTCAAGGTCGCGTATATAAATTTCCAAATCCTGCACCCAAACAATCTCCCAACAATTTTCGAAGTGATGACAAGGGTTCAACACCTGCATCGTTGCGCCTAATGATGAACAGTGTGAACGCCCGCTGAATTCGCTGCAAGCCAACATTTCAGCTCGGCCTGCAAATCAGCAATGCCCAGCTTTCGCAAGCTTCCGCGCGCATTACGCTGGTGCCAGTCGCCTGCTGCGACCTGTTGTTGCCAAACCAGCTTTTCCAGCGCGAAGTCCGGCTCGCCAATACTGCTCTGGCGCGCATGGGCCACCAGGCGCTGACACTCCAGAGTTTGAATTTGTGCCGCCAGAGCCGAAGCCTCGCTGCTGCCACGCAAGGCAAACAGATTCAATCGTGCAGCCGCACGTTCCAACCACATCAGTAGCTTTCCCGGGCAGCACTCAAACAGGTGACGCTGCGCGACAGCGAAATCAATCGCCACCGGCTCCAGCTCTATATTCCACTGGCGCTCTATCGCCGGCTGATGGGCCACCACAATAGCGTGGAGTTGGCCGGCGCCACAGGGCGGCAGCATCACGGTGGTCAGCGAGCGACCCAGGCACAGCTGTAGTTGATTAACATGCTGCACCGTGGCTTTCATGCGCTCATCAGCCAGCAGCAGCATAGGCCCGCCCCAGACAGCAAGCACATCACCCACCGCACTGCCAGGCCGGCCCACCAGCCGCAAAAGATCCTGCGGCGCCAGGCCATCCATCACCAACAGAGGCCACCCTCCAGAGTGTTGAAGCGAGCGCAGCCTGTGCCAGGCGCCTTCGGCAACCGTCAGCACGTCTGACTCGCAGCGCAAATTCAGTCGCTTGTAATCGATACCCAACAATGGCAATACACTTTCCAGCCAACGGGTTTTACCACCGCCCCTGGGGCCTTTCACCCACAACAATGTTGCAGGGTTTGTGCTGATTTCTACCGCTACGGTATGCGCAAGCTCAATCCAGTCCACCTGCGCCATCATCGTGGGCACACCGGCAACGTTAGACGCTGCCTTCATCGTCAGCTCGTCAACGCCGGCTGGCCAGGCTGACACCCGTTCCAACACCGCAACGTAAGCTTTTTCCTGCAAGCGTTCTGTTTTATGGGTAAGGGTTTGCAGCAGCACCGGCCAGTCTAACCAGGGCGCGTCGTTCAACTCGCGCGCTCTGGCAAACCAGTGCACCAACTGGCTAGACAGCAAACCTTCCGCAGACACCCCGGTAACAATCGGCTGTTCGCACTGCACCGT
Organism: Marinobacter sp. M1C; assembly: GCF_023314135.1. Lineage (NCBI taxonomy): Bacteria > Pseudomonadati > Pseudomonadota > Gammaproteobacteria > Pseudomonadales > Marinobacteraceae > Marinobacter > Marinobacter sp. M1C. The sequence goes on along the minus strand of NZ_CP092289.1, from coordinate 1,524,281 downwards.
GCGCGTCAACTCGTCGAGGTCGATACTGCAGGTTGTCAAAAAATGACTGAGGGTGTGGCAACTGTCGAGCAACGCCAGCAAAAAATCTTCAACGGTAATCGCCGCTCCGCCGCGTTGTAATACCAGCGCACGAGCGTTTGCCAGCGCATTCTGGCACTGCGGTGTCAGGCATCCTTGCCAATCGTCCATTCTTACTCTCCTTGTATGCCAAGCGCAGGATTCCATTCCCGCGCTGATTATCTTATCCGTTACCAGCTGCCGCTGTTTTCCATACTGGCCCAAGGCTCTTGTGGCGCAAGCGCCTCACCCTTCTGCAGCAGCTCAATAGAAATGCCATCGGGCGAGCGCACGAACGCCATATAGCCGTCCCGGGGCGGGCGATTGATGGTTACGCCGTTGGCTTGCAGGTGTTCACACAAACGATAAATGTCGTCGACGCGATAAGCCAGATGGCCAAAATTTCGGCCGCCGCTGTACTCTTCCGGGTCCCAATTATAGGTCAGCTCCAGCGACGGTGCTCGATCGGCTTTCACTCGCCCTTCGTCGTCTGGCGCAGCCAGAAACACCAGGGTAAAACGGCCTTTTTCGCTGTCTTTTCGGCTGACCTCTTTCATTCCCAGCAAGTCACAGAAAAAATGAAGGGTGTCATCCAGATTGCTCACTCGGATCATGGTGTGAAGGTATTGCATACTTTCTCCCGTTATTTTCTATTGCTTAATGCAGCAAGTCTTCTCGGTTCGGCGGCCGCCCCGCAGAACACTCGCACCTTTATTACCGAACAGTTTACGGTATTCTGGGCGAATGGATGCAAACCACGTCTTTCCTTTAATCAACAGTTACCGAACGCCGGCCATCAGGCATCTCGCATGGCTGTGCCAAACCCCGCAGCTGATGCGCTCGCCAGTCACCTTTACACCGGCACAGTATCTGCCCTCGGGCTATACCGATATTCTTAAAGCCTGGGATCAGGACACAAAAACGGCACCACCCATACTGTTTGAACCGCCACAGCGCAGATTAGGCTTCTATTTCGAGCGGCTGTATCAGGTTTTGCTCGAAGACTTGCTCGGCTGGCCAATTCTGCTAAAAAACCAGCAGATCCAATCACGCGGGCGCACCATTGGCGAACTGGATTTCGTGGTCGACAACCGGACAAACGACCGCATTGAACACCACGAGATCGCTATCAAGTTCTATCTCGGCGTGTCAGAACTCACGGGCTCAACACTCTGGTACGGCCCCAACGCTCGCGACCGGCTGGACGTGAAAACAACCAGCCTGCTGGAACAACAGAGCCGCCGCACACAGCTACCGGAGACTCTTGCCCTGCTTGCAGAATCCCATATAACAGGCCCGCTGACTCCGCGAATATTTATGCCGGGGTATCTTTTCTATCCAGACGACCAGCCCGTGGTAACGCCGGATTATGTTCCAGCGGACCATTTGCGCGGGCGCTGGATGTACGCCCATGACGCAAGAGCCCTGAACACGTCACATTGGGTTGTACTCAACAAACCTCACTGGATTGGCAACTGGTTTCAAAGCGAACAGCCGGATATCGAACATATTATGGAAGCACTGGAACGTGTGGAAAGAAAAGTGGTTCCGCAGCTGTTCGCCATAATGCGGCCAGATCACCCAGCGGGAAACTGGCTAGAAACAGACCGGGTGTTTGTTGTGCCGGAAACCTGGCCATGAATGGCGGCATTCTCTGGCAAGAACTCGATATTCACTGCTTCAAAAGAGTGCTTCTGACAATAACGCCTTATATATCGGCTTCAATGCGCCGAGGCTGAAACGCTGTACATCTGGCACTGTTAATCGGTCACCATGGCTATCCACAGCCTGCTTTTCAATCAACGCCGCTGCATGAGCCGCCTCGGCCGGAATGTCGTCGCCACAGTCCGGATACAAGTATTCCGGTGCAAACAACTCCGGGTAGGCTTCCCTTGCCGGCACAATGGGCACACAGCCAGCGGCCACAGCCTCAAGCACCGCCAGCCCCTGAAACTCATGTAACGCGGTTGAAAGAATCACGTCCGCGCTCCCCAGCCACTCGTAATACTCGCTGCGGCTCGATGCGTATCCAAACTGCACGAGCCGATGGGCAAACTGCTGTTGAATAGTCGTCATGGCTTCGGGGACTTTGCGGAAACTTTCACCAAGGACACACACCTGAAAACTCACCGCTCTGCGCTCAAGTTCCTGCAGAATCGCAAGCAGCCGGTCAGGACCCTTGTCGTATTCCCAGCGCGCCGCCCACACAATTCTCAGGGGTAATGCACCAGGCCCGGGTTCAAGGCCATTGCGCCATAAACGCTCGCCCGCCTCAAGGCTCTGGCGTTCCGCTTCACTGAGGAACACAGGGTCATCGATGGGGACCGGCAGAACCCGGGATTTCGCGGAAATGAGTTCGAGAGTTCCCTCCGGGATACCATCGGGCAATCGCCGGAAGAGTTGCTCAACACCCTCAAGAAAGCTGCGCCGGTTCCAGTCGCTGTTGAACAGCACGGTATCGGCAGCAATAGCGCTGTATAAGTTCACCATTTGAGGATCAATGCTATTGTGCTGGCCATCGGATGCCGGATAGGCAAACTGGTTTTCATGCATATAGAGCAACGCCGGCGTACGAGCCAGGTTCGGATGAAAACCTCGGACTGACGCCAGGTCGACCATGGACGTCACTAACAGTAGGTCCCAACGCTCCTTCAACAGCGGCTCGCTCAGCCAGGTCAGCGCGTTACCTCGAATCCGCCAGCGGAAAAATCTCGGCGACAGGGCAAGCACATGCCATTCAAATTCCGGCTGGCTGAGCACCAACTGCTCTCGCCAGCGACGATGGCTGCCTGCGTCATAGGCCGAGAGCAGGAGTATTCTGGGTTGTCGAAGGGCAAGCGTTTTGGGCATGAAGGCATTCTGCCCTACTCGCGATTAGACAACCAGACACTCTGATACGGCTGCAGTGTGATACTGCCCGACAGATTTTATATGGCCATACCCGAGTTCAAGTCAAACCAATGATCCGTGCTACACGGAATGTGTATCAGGTAGGCGTCAATGTTGAATATCGCCCAAGCTAAGGAAGCCAGCGCAACAATGAGGTTACTGCAGGGCAGGAAAAGCAGAAAAGGCAAATCGCGTCCGTTGCTTTGGTCCTCATGCTCTCCCTGAACATTGATTTAAGTGTCTTCGCTAATCTGAGCAAAGATTTCGATAATGGGTCTTTGAGGGTTCGCCTGTTGCAGTTCCAGCACTCGCTTGCTCTGGCGTTTCAGCTCGTCACTGGGTTTTGCCCACTGCTCTTCAGGCAATGGTTTCGACCACTTCGACATTACTCCGGGCAGAGTCTTTTGGCTCATGCGCTTGATCTTTTTGACCTCCCACTCCACCAGTCGGTTGGGAATCGTCCAGAAGGTCATGAGGTGGTAAAGGTACCAGCCGATCAAGTAGAACACTCCGCGCTTGCCTTCCCGGTACTCATCGTGAAGGCGTTTGCGGGCATTGCGGAAAACGTGAACACCTTCCCAGGGTGGATCGTCCGGGCCTTGAAGATCTAAGGGGTCCTGAATCTCTTTCAGGGTGTGGACTTCGTACTCCATGTAGGCGCGGATGGCTTCCCAGTTGCTGATGGCCTGAAGCTGGCCGTAAGTCTGAAACTCCAGAGTGTACTTCTCGTTTGTCGACGGATGGTAAAAACCAATGCCAAAACCGTACTGATGCTGTACGCCATATTCGGTGACGCCCTGGGCTTCCGTGACCCAGGACACCAGTTCTTCCCAGGGGACGAAAATCGGTTCTTTTTGTCCCTCCGGGACAAAACACACTTCGCGGCGTTGGCGGTTGAAGCGGGTGGGGGTGATAGATTCAAGCTTCAGGTGCTCTCGGTACCAAATACCGAGGCCGAGCAAGAGGAAGAAACTACACCCCCAAACAGCAATCCCGAATCCATAATCAAACATCTCCTGAAACACTTCAACGGCAGTCGTCAGCTCTCTGCCGTGAGCGACCGCAAGGCCAGATAAAATAAGCGGGACACCAAAAGCACCAATCAAAAACAAACCAAAAGGTCCGCCCAGCGTCATCTGAAAGCCAAACACCGGCGTCACCCCGGTCCCAAAATCCAGGTAGCCATCGTTTACCTCTCCCACAGCATGGCCGTGATCCACCGGTGGCAGCCCGGTTGGCAGAGGCCAGGGCGATAAAAAGGTCAGCCGGCCGCTCGGGAAGGGCTCGGAACGCCCCGCGCGAGATGTTTGCTCTGATTGGGCATATTTCGGGTTCATCAAAAGCTGTCCATTACTATGAGTGGCTGGCGGAGTTGCCGCCAGTTGATCTCCGCTTTTGGTGCGTCTTGTATGGGAGTCAAGGGGTACCGGCTGTCAGGCGTCGCCTTCAGCATATACACAGAACTTGTGTAAGCCCCATCTGCCTGTAACGTCTCCAGTTTGACCATCAGGCTGAGCACGCTGGTGAGGGTGCCATACCGGGTCTTCTCATGGGCCGGGGGTCTGAAGGTCAGTTGCAAGTGATCAATATCAACTGGCTGCTCCATGCTAGCAATGATGGCGCCGGTGCAGGGTACCCAGGTTTCCGGATGAAGTGAAAACATACCCCGCCTCCCCGGCTGGATTCGCCATGCGGTGATTGACACCCGATAGAGCGATTTGCCGTGCGAAGGTTCGATCAGGCTGTCCGGAGGTAAACGGTGGCACCTCAGCTGCAACCGAGAAGGTCCTTCATCTTCTACAGACGCCTCATTAAGGGTGACACTGTCGCCAATCCGGGCAAAGGCTTCTGCATAAGCCTCAAGCGAGCTATCGTGAACAAGCTCAGACTCTAGTGACCAAGGCGTTGTCTGTAGCCATCTATCCCGCTCACTCAGGTTGTAACGGTTGTACAGCCAGGTGCCGCCTAATTCAAAAACAGTGAACACCAGCCCTGCCACATTCAGGCGGGCAAACAAACCGGACAAGGTTCGGCCAGCAATGGCCCAGGCTTCGGCCCGGGCCATTGCCTTGCTGGCTCGGCGCACGGCCAGCGCCACACTTAAGGTACGCCCTAATCCGTAAGTATTGGTAATCGCCAAACCGCCACTACCAATCATTCCCATCACTGCGCCAGTCTGGGCTTCGGCATTGCCGGTCTGGACTGCGCTCAACCAATTTTCCCGATGTTTGCCCGCGCTGAGGGCTGCACTGAAAGCCCCCGCTCCATAGGCAAAAATGCCAAGACCAACATGCAATTTACCCATTTGGATATGCACACCAGCAACAGCACTGCGCTGCCATGCCTCCGCCAGCGCCCGAGCCCTGGCACTGTATGCGGTGTCCATCAACCCTTGAGAAGCAAGAAAGCCAGCCGCAATAGTCGCCAACGCGCTTTCATAAAGACGCTGTTTATCTTCCGGATTTTCAGACTCCGAGCCAAGTTCGCTAGCAACATTCCATAAGATCGACAGTTGAGCCACGAACACCAAAACCCCAAGCCCATCCCCCATCAGATTCACTCGATGAGCCGAGGCCAAACCCTGCCGAAAATGCCCCACCAATCGCCCCAGCTCTTGCTGATCCTGCGCCGGCAAAGCCAACGTCAGGCCGGCACGGCCGGTAACGGCTGTTTCCAGTTTCAGGCCGGTGTCGATTTCCTCAACCGGGCTAAGGGCCGCCGCTACCTGTTTACCGACTTTACGGTGCTTTTCACGGGTCGCCTTAAATTCAGCCACCAGCCCCTGGGCTTTTTCGGAGCGATGGCCATGGGTTGATTTGGCAACGTCATGGTCGTTCTGAAGCTGTTTCATCTGTTGATCAAGCTGCAGCATCTTTGTGAGATTGTTCCGGAACGTCGCCAACTCGCCTTGCGACGCAACGCGAAATTCCGCCTTGCCCTGGTCTATAGCGTCCAGCATGCTGCGCTTGAAAAAATACGGAAGATCTCGGAAAAGATCATCCAGCTCTGGCAAGGTCTGGCTTCCAATCGCCTGGTACAACTTCTCGATAGCACGCCCCTTGGCAAGGGCAATCGCTGGAGCCACGGTGTCTCCCACTGCACCTGCTTTTTGTTGGATCAGCTTTGAGTAGCCGATGAAGTCCGGCAGTTTGCCATTTTCTGCGGCTTTTATTTTTTGCACCCAATTCGCCGCCCGGGTCACCACGGCGTAGCCAGCGTTGCCGACAATGGCGTAGGTTTTCGCCAGCTCACCGTCTGCCGACCGGTCGTTCTTTGGCAGCGTATGGAACAGTGGGCGACTGTATTGAGGGTGCGTGTTCAACCACTCCAACACACCCTCGCTCGCCTCATCGGAACGGCAGATGTCTTTAAGGCAAGCGTACTCAAGATCCAGTGCTGCCTCGATCTGCGTCTCATCTTCCGGGTCAAAATACCAGGCTGCATGGTGATAGCGATTGTCGGTCAGCAGTTGTACACGGTCATCGGTTATGGCCGTCAACAACGACTGCCACCGAGCCAGTTTCGCTCGCTGGCCTGCCATGAACTGGTCCATGGCCTCGCGGTCAATCAGGTCGTTGATCCCACGATTGCCAAAACCCTGTCCTTCAAGAATCGACTCCAGATGCTCGCGGTGACTTTTCTTCAAAGCGGCAATACCTTCAATGTGGGCATCCACAAAATCCGGCTGCGCCCCTTTCATCGCCTGTCGCAAATACCACTCATCCACCGCTCTCTGCATTTTGGGCACGATGCTGTAAGCGTTAGTGCGGTTGGCTGTAGCCCGAATTTCTTCAACTTTCGCTTTAACTTCAGCAGGAAGAGATGCGTCGTTGGGGCCAGGTCGGCGCTCGTCTCCTTGTCTTTTTAAGGCTGCCAGTAGCGCCGACTGAGTATCCGAGCGATCGCTTTCGGACATAGCTTTCAGATCCTGCCGCATGGAGGCGATAGCAGGGTGATCTGAATTGGACATCATGGAGCCCAAGCCCTGTTCGTCCAGCAGGGTCATTGACTCAATCAACGTGCCAAGAAAATAGTCTCGCTCGTTGCTTCCCTCTTCTGCCCAGTTCTCAATCCATCCCACCACGTCGTCCTGATGCTGTGCCAGATCCAGCATAACGCCCACGTCGTCTCGCAGAACCAGACAGAGGCAATTAGAGGTGTCGTCTATCTTCTGCTGTTTTATCAGTTTGCCAAACCGGCTTCTGTGGTAATAGGGCTGATTTTCCCAGTGGTAGAGTTCGCTTTCTTGTGGATGGGCACCTTCGGTTGGCTCCGGAACATTGTCTTCGGCAAATTCGGCAATCCGTGCCTTCGCCTGATCCGGGGTAAGAAGGAACTCGCCGCCACTCAGCGCTGAGGCACTGGCAAGATCGATTTTTTGTAAAAGCTCATCACGCTCTTCGGAATCATCCAGTACTTGTGATTTTTTCCGCGCTGTCCATTCCATCTCAGAAAAAGCGACGTACAGCGTGTGAGAAGCCGGGTATTCCAGCTTGCCGCCGTTATGTCCGGTCAGTTCACCGTCTTTATGCAGATACTCGTGAAGCTCTTCTGAGTCAGCATCTTTTGCTATTGGCTAAGCCAGCATTGCCCCACGGGGTTCATCAGGCATCGGCAATCCCCGGCCCTGAATACGGGCGTCGAGAATACAGGGATGATGAAAATTCGTGTTCTGCAGGCGGTTTCGGTGGGTTTGCTCATGGTTCGTCCGCCAGGAATCGGAGGTGACCTTCCGCCATTTGAAAGGATCTCGATCGGTACGTTCGTCCCATTCTCGAGTGACCGGATCTCTTGAACGAAAGGGTTCGAAGATAGGTACATCTGGTAAAGGGCCGCTCACGTCCATGAACTGCTGGACCATATCCCAGTAGGCGTACACGTCGTTTTGATTCATGGCGTCTGTGACCAGGCCCTTCATCCATAACGGGTGTTTGCTGTAGCGGTGCTGAAGGACAAGATTGAAATAGCGACCGCCGCGGCCGGACGGGGTGTGAATCAGGTAGGCGTCGAATTCGATAAACGGCGCTTCGAAGACGGATTTGCGCTCTTTGATTCGGACCACGCCTTCGCGGCGGTAAAGGCCTGTGGGGTTTGCACGTTGGCGCTTGTCGGTGAGGTGGGCCAGCAAGAGGCGACCGTATTTGCCGCCGAAGTAACAGATAGCGATGATTAGATACATATACTTATATGCATCGAAAAGAAATATTACTCCTTCAATATTCGGCCGATACATTATCGTCCCAATGATACCGACAGCAAGTGGTAAGAAAGATATAAAAAATGCTAGCCATGCACACATATAAAGGATGTACAAAGACCCCTGCAGTCCACTCAGGAAGCCCTTGCTGACTGAAAACACCGATTCGCCCCAAGGAAAGCCGTCATACGTATCGCTCTCGTCTTTAAACAACCCAGCATAAGCCAACTGCACCGCCATCGTGTTGGGTACGATCGGATTCTGGCAGCGCCCCCATGGCAGTCGCTGAAATACCTTGTCCATATCTGGATGTCCGCCTGACGGTAAAGCCGGAATGGCATCGGAGCGGTAGGCGGTATCGTGATAAACATTCGTCATAGCGTATTAACCTGAAACTGTGAGCCATCGAGGGGTTACCCCTGAAAAACCCGGCTCTATTGCCGGCTGCGCCAGCGGCTGTTCCATATCGCTGACAGGGAGCAAACCACCATTACCCAGAACAATCTGCACTTTTACTTTGAACTGTTCTAGGGCCCGGGAGCGGCCAGCCCAGCGCCATTGAGGATTGGGTAAATGAAACCGGAGCATGTGGCGTTCGGAATCGAAATAAACAAATTCCGGTGTTAATGGTTTCGCTTTGCCACTAAACCCTCTTGTCATCCAAAAATGCGCTTTGAACTGCTCTTCAGGCCTGTCCGTCAGTGAAAAAGCGGCGGTACTGACAGCAATCACATGGCCTTCCGTTCGCTCGTTTTCGAATAACCAGTCTTTTTCCTCATCAGACAACAGACCGCGATCATTGAACCGCGCCAGGCTCCCATCCGTTCCTTTCAGCGGGAAAAAAGCGCTGACCAGAAATTGGAACGCATCCTCTGGGTTATCATGCAAATGCTGGAACTGGTTGGCAGGCGATCCCTTGCCAAAAGGTCCGTGCTTGAGCCAGGTTTCGAGCGCATTGTCAGTGTTGAATATCGCCCAAGCCAGGGCTGCCAGTGCAACGATTAGTGCGACGGCGGCTAGGGCGGCCGAAAAGGTGATGCCTAAAATGGGAATTACGCATGCTCCGGCCCAATGAGAAAACATAAATACGCCAAAACTAGCCGCCGCAGTAAAATATCCAGCTGCGGCGTCGGTATCATTGGCTTGCAGCCGCTCCACTCCTTCCCACAAGGATAGGAACACCTCAAGGGCTCCACCAAAAACACCCGCAAACTTAGCAAATGATAGTACGCGATCGGCGAATAGTCGTTCAGCAACGGTTTTTAAGCGTGGGTAGGGAATCATCTCCACATTAATTCGTGGCTTGACTAGCCAAGATAGGCGAGCTCTGCCGGCTACATTCTCAGCCTCGACGATATGACCCAGCCAATACATCAGATTGGTGACTCCATAGAGAATGGAAAACCCGCCTTTTGTCGCTTCTCCCAACTGTCCAGTTTCAAAAGACTGTAAAGTAGCATTTAATGAGCTGAAGACATTAAACCCAAACACTCCCAACATCCCCGGCGGCGCCCAGCGCATCAGCGCACTGCCACCCCGGCTCGTAAAGCCTCGCGACATTTTCGCCGCCACACTGTCCCTATGAGCCAGAAACAACTCCGCCTGAAACGAATTCACCGGGGTTAGCCCCTGAAGGCCCGACACGGAAGTTGCATTGGCAAGCATTCGTCCATTTGCGTTTCGGATAACGGCATAATTGCCACCCATGCCCGGGCCTATCCGGTTGATTATGCCGCCTTTTGGCCTTACCACGGCCGACCCGTTGGGTCTAAGCAGCGCGTCATCGAGCTTACCCTTCGAAAGAGCCCCTATTCCGGTGCCCTGATCACCAAACCGAATGCCAAGCGGTACCATTTCCGGATTCGGGTTCAACATGGTTGCGTTTGCGTGCCCCAGAACGAGGCTCCCAAAAAAGGGATTGCCCAGTTTCATGTACCGCATGGGAACCTGAAGGGTCTCTTTTACCTGATAAATCGGGCCGTCACCGATTTTTCTGAGTATGGCCCTCTGTGTTTTCAGGTAAAACTCACTGGTGATATCGGCCATGAGCTGCCCCATGGTGGTGTAGGAATGAATAGCCCACTGAAGCAATTCGGGGTCTGCCATCTTCTGAATGCTTTCCAGAACCTTTTCTTTTTCCCGTTCGCTTAACTCGTAATGTTCCCGGATGGATTCCGGCAACTGATCAACCTTCGGCAACTGTATCTGCAGCCATTTCATAAGACCGGGCCGAGGCCGCCCGGAACCATCGTTAAGTTCAGGTACACCTTTCTGGTCAGCTTCTGACTCAGAATCCACAACAACAAAGACCGACAAACCGGCCTGCGCTTTTGCCAGTTTTTCAATATACCGGGCACCGGCGAAATCACGATAGGCCTCTGTGGCTCTGGCGACCTTGCCCGCCAATGGATCAAAATGGAATACCGACGTGTCAAGATGAGACAATAATGGGTTCAGTGTTTGCATCGCGATTGGGTAGCTAAGACCATTAAGCGCAAACAAATCGTTGAATACCGGAACGGCCTGGTTTTCCAGTAAGTCAATTCGCTGTTGAATCAGTTCGTAACACGTTGTGCGGCAAGCCTCGCGATCTTCCTTACGCAATGCTGCGTCTAGCTTGCTGACATCCACGAGGTTCCGGTGAGCGGTAAAGGGGCGACGCCTGTGGCCTTTATAATCAAACACCGCTGAGTGCACCAGCATGGCACTTTTGAAATGTGGGTGTGTCTGAGTGGACTGCGCTAAAGACGAAAGATAAGTCAGATGCAGGCTGGCCTGATGGGTCAGCCACTCAAGCTCAAACAGCACATCCGGTAGAGGTACACCGGGAATATGACGTTCCCGGAGGCGAGTCAGTTGATCTTCCTCAGCAGCCGCGCTCTGAAGGCGACGTCTGACTTCGTCCAGCAAATCCTTGCGCGCGGCTTCGGATGTGTCGGAGGTTTCCTGCTCCCCGGGTTTTGCCTTGCCGGCACCGGACAGAGCTCGCCAATCCTCGCCAATCACATCATCAACCCACCGGTTCATACTGCTGGCGAACTCAACGGTTTCTGCCGCTTTGCACGTAAAGCCTTCCATACGTTCCAGCTCGTGCCGGATTTTATGCAGTACGGTGTTGTCATCATGCAGGCCGGAGCCATCTAAACTTTGAGTTATCAGCGACGGATTGCCTGCCTCTTTTTCCCGGCCCGGGTCTCTGCGACGGCAGGAGGGCGCTTCTTTCAAAGAAACCCAGTCATGGCCGGCCAGTTTATCAGGGCCAAATCTGCTGCCGAACTCATAGCTGTCGAGCGTTTTGAGGTTCTTACAGCGAGCCTCACGGCGAGCGTCTATATCCTGTGCTCCGCGCTTGCCATAAGCGGGGATACCCGTTTGCTGTCGGTAAGCCTCAGGAAGGTTCATGATGTCGAGGCCGGATTCCAGCGATTCAATGTACTCCCAACTCCACTGCTGCTCAGACCAGGCGAGCTCTACCTCACCAATCGTCCACTGCGCCCTGCCGGCTTTGTGAAAGCGCGCGGGTACCCAAAGCGTGTGCAATGAAACGCTTGAAGGATGTCGCCGCTCTACTACCGATGGCCCCTCCGCTTTTACGCGCTCCCGGCAATCCGCCAGATCAATATCCCGCATTTTGCCGTGTTCATCTGTTTGAAGTTCGCGCCAAAGAACGCCCTTCCAAAAAACGTAAAGGTAGCCAGGGCGCAGCAAAGCCTGCCCTTTTTCGCCATCCAGTCCGGGCATTTGAGCCAGGGGATATACGGGTAACAATAGATTTGGCTGAGTGCGGGCAGAACGGCGGGTCGGACTCGGTGCGTCCAACAGTGGTAGTTTTAAATAGCCACCTTGTTCTTTTTCAATCGTGAGGGTCAGTGTGTGATCGAAGCATTCAGAAGCATCAACTGCGTAATCGCACTCGTAACGCTGATGCCAATGCTGCTGCGCCATTGAAAGGTTAGCTACCGGCTCACCGTTTTTTTCCAGAACCAGGCCGTAGCCAGGGTGAACGTCAGTTCCTGCCACCTCGACAAACAACTTCCTGGGCTTTTTGCAGGGCGACCCCGCTGATATACATGGTCCGGTCATTGTTGACCCTCCTTCCAATTCCGTTTGGACACGAGCCCGTCATGAATGGCTTGCTGATTTTTTGCGCTTAGCTGCAACCACCCCTCGCTCAGTGCGTAATCTTCCACTGTTTTCTCTGGCCTCTCAGCCCGACACACGTTTTGCCCACAAAACCAGAGCCACTGACAAACTGGGCCATGGAATCTGGCCTGTTGTGTACCATCAAGACTGAGGTAAAGCGCACTCGTAATCCAGGAGTCGTGGAAGCGGAAAATCGAATCAGGTCCACCCTCAACTCGAACGGACACCATTGTTCGCAAGTGGCTCGCGACCGTTTCGATACTTTTCTCTGAACCAAGAAACGACCCGGAAAGGCCAGGGAACTCCTTCTGCCACTGCTGCAACCACTCCTGGGGTTGGTCCAGTTTTAGCAGTACCGGGCTGACCTTTGTAAGTGATTCATAAGGGGCAAACTGATAGATCGCAACCCACTCCGGGGTCGCGATGTGTTTATAAACCAGGCCAAGCGTGTTGTAGGCAGGGTGGGCTCCTTCAAGCAGGGCATACCATTGAAGATCGTTGTCAAAAGCCTCAACGGTCGCCACATCCACTGTGCTCATCATACGGTTTCCCTGCAAGGGCAATGGTCCAGCGGGCAACTGCCATCGGGCTGTTCCATACATTTGTCTACCAGAGCCAGATCTTCCACGGCTGCGAGTTCCAGCAACTCTATGGTCTCATCAGCCTTGCCGAGAGGGCGAATCGATACGTCCGCTAACTGCAAAGGCGGAACAGCCCCACCGTTCGCGCTTATCACCTCCGGCATTCCCGGCATCAAAACACCCTGCCCGGAACCACTTCCAGGGCTCCCCCCAGAGTTAATCCTGATTCCCGGCCCGCTCAGCGTTACCCCGCTGGAGTCAAGTTTCAGGAAGCTGCCGCCAGCGGCCAGTGTGATTTCAATACCGGCGTCGATAACCACTTTAGAGCCGGCCTTGTGGTGAACTTCGGTACCGGCTTCGCTGAGCGTGGCGCTGCCTGATTGCTGGTGAAACGTTCCACCAATTTTCTTACTGCTGTCGCCGCCAACGGACTGGCGCTTTTCGCCGCCAACGGTGATGTGGTCGTTGCTTTTTACGTGGATGAACTGGTCGTTCTCAACGGTCAGATGGCTGCTATTGTTGATGACTTCGGTGCGGTTGTTTTCCGTCAGTAGATTCAGGTCTTTTTGGGCATGAACATAAACCTGCTCCTCTTCTGCTTCATCTTCAAAGCGCAGTTCGTTGCTGCCTTCGCCCTTGTGGGTGCGAGTTTTCAGAGTGGTGCGGGTTTTGTGTTCCGGCAGCGCGTAAGGCGGCGTGTTGGTGGCGTGGTAAGTCCGCCCGGTGATAATGGGCTGATCCGGGTCGCCGTCCAGAAAGGAAACAATGACTTCGTTTCCGATTCTCGGTATCGCCATAAAGCCGTACTGGCCGCCTGCCCAGCCTTGGCTGACTCGAAGCCAGGCGCTGCTGTGTTCATTATTTTCTGAATAACGATCCCACGGGAAGCGCACCTTTACCCGGCCAAATTCATCGCAATGAATTTCCTCGCCTTCCGGGCCAGTGACGATAGCAATCTGTGGGCCGTCCAAACGCAGGCGATGTGCGGGTAAAGGCCGCCAGGTTTTGTCAGCAGGAACAGCGCTGAATGCATTGTGGTAGGTGGTCGGTTCAGAACCGGCTTCTTCTTGCAGCGCCTGGGGCTGTTTGCCGGTGTGAGTGACGGCGATGAGCAACCAGTCCCGGTTTAAGTCAGGGCTGTTATGCTCGGTTAACGCTACTTTGGCGCCGCAAGTAAAGTCTGCGCGGTTACTCTCGCCGTTGGCGGTGCTGGCGTCGTTTCTGAGGGCATCCAGTCGCGCTTCGGTAAACGGCTGGCCGCTGGCGTCGGCTTTGAATCGGCCCGGGTAGTCGAAGTGTTGATAGTCTTGGCGCTGGTTGGGACTGGCCGCGCTGTGCTCGTGCATTTGCGCGTAGGCAGGGTTCTTGAAGGTGTAATCTTTCATGGCCACGGAGGCGACGCGAACGCGCTCCTCAAAGCGGAAGCGGAACACGGCAGGCTGCTTGGTGCTTCCCCCCGCTTTGCCGTTATATTCGGCGGCTTCCAGCCGGGGCGCGTCGCCGTGATGATCGGCAATGATCAGGCCGGGCTGTTCGTTTCCGTCTACGCTGCCGTGCTGGTGGCGGTAATGCCAACCTTCCTCTGCACCCATTCGCTCAATAAATGCCAGATCGCTTTCCCGATGCTGTACGCAGTATTCCCGTTTCTGTGGGGTGCGTTTAAGATCAAACATAGTGTTTACAACGCCCCGCTCTTTGAGCAGCGTGCGCACGATCGTATCTGTGGTCTGAGTCTGGAATATGCGACTATTGTGCATCAGCCCTAAGCGCCACAAAGGCGGCTGAATGATCAATTCGTAGCGGGTACGGCGGTGGCCGCTGCCTCCCCGGGCAAACTCGTTGACCACACCTGTGATACGGCGAAGGGGCGCACCGTCTTGCCAGACCACCAAAACGACCGATTGCTCCAAAACACTGAAGGCATCAACGTCTGCGTTGGTACTGGCCAGCTCAAGGCGGCCGTAAAAAAGCTCACTAAGCCGCTCGGTCAGCGTGAAGCCGACAACGGAAAATAGATCAGAAGAGAGTTCGCCAACATGGGCGGTAAACTGCAGTCCGTTTGCCTGGGGCATATCTTCGATCCCTGAAGATTGAGGTCTTTTCGTGCTCATCCTGAGCCGGTTCAAGATTATAACCTTCAGATTCCGGAATGTAACCCCGCCGAATCACTGCGTCTGATGAATGGTTTGAGCGCACTGGCAGACGCGTTAAGATTTCTATTGTTGATACAGTGGTTAATAGGAAATTCAGCAGAGTTTATGCCACACGGGAGTAGAGGTTTTTATGAGTAGCAACGGTTTTCGCGTAGAGCATCGCTACCTGGAACTCCCGGAGAGTTTCTTCACCCGCGTGCAACCCAGCCCGCTTAAAGAAGCAAAAATGGTGTGTTTTAACCACGATTTGGCGCAGGAAATGGGTTTTCACAGTGACAACCCTGCCCAGTGGGAAAAAGTCGGTGGTGGCACAGAGCTGCTGGAAGGCATGGAACCGGTCGCCATGAAGTACACCGGCCACCAGTTCGGCATGTACAACCCGGACCTGGGCGACGGCCGCGGGCTATTGCTGTGGGAAACCGTCGCGCCAAACGGCCAGCGCTGGGACTGGCATCTGAAAGGTGCGGGCATGACGCCCTATTCCCGCTTTGGCGATGGCCGCGCGGTGCTGCGCTCAACCATTCGTGAATACCTGTGCAGCGAAGCCATGCACGGGCTGGGCATTCCCACCACCCGCGCCCTGTTCATGGTGAAAGCCAAAGACCCGATACGCCGCGAATCTATTGAAACCGCCGCCGCGCTCATGCGGGTAGCCCACAGCCACATCCGTTTTGGCCATTTCGAATTCGCCGCTCATCACCAAGGCCCGGATACGGTAAAAACGCTGCTAGAGCACGTAATATCGCTGTATTTTCCGGAGCTGATCACACTGCCTGAAACCGAACGCCATCAGCGCTGGCTCGAAGCTGTGGTCGGCCGCACCGCGCGGCTGATCGCCGACTGGCAAACGGTGGGCTTCTGCCACGGCGTTATGAACAGCGATAACATGTCGATTATTGGCGACACCTTCGATTACGGTCCCTACGCCTTTATGGACGACTTTGACGCGGGCTACATCTGCAATCACACCGACGAGCGCGGGCGCTACGCCTACAACCGCCAGCCGCAGATGGGCTTCGAAAACTGCCATTACCTGGCGCAAGCATTATTGCCGGTAATGGGTGAAGACGCCGTACACGAAGCCTTGAATCACTATGAAAGCGCCTACAACACTCGTTTTCTGCAGAACATGCGGGACAAACTCGGCCTGCAGCAGGTTGATGACGGCGACATGCACCTGATTATGGACACCTTTAGCATGCTGCATGAACAGAAGGTCGACTTCACCCGTTTTTTCCGCGGCCTGTCGACGCTGTATGGTCGCGGCCACGGCCCCGTGCGCGACTTGTTTACTGACCGCGCTATTGCGGATACCTGGCTTGGCCGTTACAAACAAAGGCTGGAGCAGGAAACTCAGGCTCACGATGCCCGGGAATACGCTATGGGCCGGGTGAATCCGAAATACATTTTGCGTAATTATTTGGCACAGCAGGTGATTCTGGAGGCGCAAAACGGGGATTATCAGCCGCTGGAGGAGCTGCTAACGGTACTGCAGAAACCATTTGACGAACAAACCCAGTACGAAGAACGCTACGCTGCCCTGCCCCCGGATTGGGGCAAGGGCATGAGCGTCAGCTGTTCGAGCTGAGGTAACGTCGGGACAGATTTCAAATCTGTCCCCTTTTAAACTTAGACAGCTTTAGCAGCGATGATTTTCTTATGCCACTCAGCCGGTCCTGTTTGGTGCACGGAAGATCCGCGGGAATCCACCGCAACCGTCACCGGCATGTCTTCCACGTCGAATTCGTAAATGGCTTCCATACCCAGTTCCGGAAAGGCCACCACTTCAGCGTGCTTGATGGCCTTTGACACCAGGTAGGCAGCACCGCCCACGGCCATCAAGTACACAGCACCAAATTCGCGAATGGCGTCGATCCCCACTTGGCCACGTTCGGCTTTGCCGATCATGCCGGTCAGGCCGGTTTTTTCCAGCATGGTGTGGGTAAACTTGTCCATGCGGGTTGCCGTGGTGGGGCCTGCGGGGCCAACCACTTCTTCGCGCACCGGATCCACCGGGCCAACGTAGTAAATAAAGCGCCCTTTCATATCCACCGGCAGCTTTTCACCGTTGTTGATCATGTCCACCATTTTTTTGTGGGCGGCATCACGGCCAGTCAGCATCTTGCCCGACAGCAACACGGTTTCACCCGGCTGCCAGTCTTTTACGTCTTCCGGGGTAACGGTATTCAGGTTCACCCGGCGCACGTTCTCGCCCACTTCCCAGGTAATTTCCGGCCAGTCATCCAGGCTCGGCGGGATTTGCAGTGACGGGCCACTGCCATCCAGCACAAAGTGCGCATGGCGGGTGGCTGCGCAGTTAGGAATAATCGCCACCGGCTTGTTGGCCGCGTGGGTGGGGAAATCCTTTACTTTCACATCCAGCACTGTGGTCAGGCCACCAAGGCCCTGGGCACCAATACCCAGCTCGTTTACTTTTTCGAACAGCTCCAGGCGCAGCTCTTCAGCGCGGTTTGATGCGCCGCGGGCTTTTAGTTCATGAATATCAATAGGCTCTAACAACGCTTCTTTGGCGATTGCCATGGCTTTTTCAGCGGTACCGCCAATGCCAATACCCAGCATGCCAGGCGGGCACCAACCTGCGCCCATTTGCGGGATCATCTTCAGCACCCAGTCCACCACCGAATCTGACGGATTCAGCATGGCAAACTTAGACTTGGCTTCAGAACCACCGCCCTTGGCCGCCACGTGAATGTCTACGGTGTTGCCCGGCACAATTTTGTAATGAATGATGGCTGGCGTGTTGTCTTTTGTGTTCTCACGCTTGCCGTCCGGATCGGATAATATCGACGCCCGCAGCATGTTGTCCGGATGGGTATAAGCGCGACGCACGCCTTCGTTGATGACATCGTCCAGCGAGGTTTCAAAATCCCACTTCACGTTCATGCCAACATTCACGAACACCGTCACAATACCGGTATCCTGGCAGATCGGGCGGTGGCCTTCGGCGCACATCCGCGAGTTAATCAGAATTTGCGCCATAGCGTCTTTAGCCGCTTGGGATTCTTCTTTCTTATAAGCCTCGTACACCGCCTGAATAAAATCCTTCGGGTGATAGTAGGAAATAAACTGCAGCGCGTCGGCTACACTTTCAATCAGGTCTTCCTGGCGGATCAGGGTGGTCATAGTCGCCTCATCAACGGTCGTTATAAGAATATATTGGCAAATCAGAAGCCAAAGTTTACCAGAAATTCATCCGCGCGCGGGATGCGACTGCAGGCCAATTCGCTGCGCCTGTTGATTGCTCAAAACACCAAAATTCGTGAAGAATGCGATAAAAACCGGTTAAGATACATTGCAAACTAACAAAGAAGTATCGGGAGACACCGTGACAGACCCTATTCTGATTGAGAAAAAGAACCAGGTTTTAATCGTTCGCCTGAATCGCCCAGAGCGCAAGAACGCCCTTACCCACGCTATGTACACCAGCATGGCCGACGCAATCGATCAGGCCGAAGCCGACAAGGACATTCGCTGCATTCTGTTTACCGGCAGCAATGAGTGTTTCACCGCCGGTAACGATCTTAACGATTTCACCAAAGGCTTGCCCGGTGATTTCCGCGAAACCCCGGTGGGCCGTTTTCTGTTTGTGCTGGTTAATGCAACCAAACCGGTGGTTGTGGCGGTTAACGGGCCGGCGATAGGCATTGGCACTACCATGCTGCTGCACTGCGATATGGTGATGGCAGGCACCAACGCCGGTTTTCAAATGCCGTTTGCCAGCCTTGGCCTTTGTCCCGAAGGTGGCTCCAGCATTTTACTGCCCATGTGGATTGGCCGCGTAAGGGCTGCCGAACTGCTGATGCTGGGTGGCCGTTTTAGTGCGGAAGAGGCGTTACGCCTGGGCATCATCAATCGCATGTGCGAACCTGAAAACACCGAAGCAGTAGCCTGGGAGGCTTGTCAGAAACTGGTTGCACAACCACCAGCGGCCATTCGCGCTACCAAAGAGCTGCTAAAACGGCCAAATCGCGAAGCCCTAGAAGAAACCATGCGCGCAGAAGGCGCGCTGTTCGGTGAGCGCCTGAAGTCGCCGGAGGCAGCCGAGTCATTTCGCGCTTTTATAGAAAAGCGTAAGCCAGACTTCTCACGTTTTAGCTGAGTCTGCTAAAACAGCACTTAACCGGACACAGGTGGCACGGCCACCTGCTTACCGGCGGCCTGCAGGTTGCGGATGAGACGCCCCAGCGTGCGAGCAATGTCTTCCGCCTGGCCTTGGTTAGCGCCTAACTGAAACAACCGCGAGCCGTCCCTTGGATCATACACCCAGCAAGTGGCCAGGCTTGGTTCGCAATCCCATTTTACCAACGGGCTAATGCCGTAAACGTCAATCTGTTGGCTTTTGCGCAGCATGGCCCCTTGCTGACGGGTAATTTGCTGAATCAGCAGGCTGCTGTTGCGTTTTTCAACCTGGTAGCGAATGTCTGCTGGTTGGTCCAACTGCACAATGGCTTTGTCTTCGCGCCAACCTGACAACTGCAAAACACTGTTCAGGTGAATCAATAACGCCTGCTCCTCGCTGTCTGCCAAATACAGTTTTTTCAGATCAGCCGGGCTTTGCCCTTCAGCGGCTTCAATGGTGGCTACTAGCGGCTGCAACGACACTGCAGGATTATTGGTCACCACTGCCAAGGCGCGGTCTTTGCGCAGCTTCTCTATTTCAGTAATGCGCTCCAGCGACTGTTTGTAATACTGGCCCTCTTTGCCTGCGCGAGTGACATACATCTCAAGCGAGGCTTGAGCTTCGTTTAACAGATCCGACTTTTGCATCACCCGGCCACGGTAGAAATAAAAGTCCACCGGGCGCTCGCCGTCTAGCTGCTGCAAACGCCCCAGGTACTCGCTGGCGTCGTCCCAGTTTTCAGCGGCCAGTGCTTGCTCGGTCGCCAACATCAAGCGGCGAATTTCGTGCTCCGCAGGCAGCGCCACAGCACTGCCCGCGTACAAAAGGGCACACACGACTAATGCCCGGTAACCAGGAGATTTAAACGGTGTTGCTGCCATAACTGTTTTCCTCAATAGATTCGCCAGCGCCCGGCTCAGTGTTCCCTAGCGTATTGGAGACGCTCTTATTACGGCCAAGGGCGGGCTCTGAGTCAAAACCGGAATCAAGGTCGGAGTCAGTTTCAGGGTCGACTTCGGCCTGGTCGGTGACGGCCTTGGGCAGTTCTTTTTTCACCCGCACTCCCAATTCCACAAAGCGGTTGGCTTGTGAAATCAGGTTGCCGCGGCCGCGGGTCAGAGTGTTCATCGCACTGTCGTAGCTGCCCTGAGCGGTGTGCAACTGGCCGCCAAGGCGTTCCATAGCTTCTACAAACACCCGTAATTTATCGTAAACTGCACTCGCTCGTTCCGCAATCAGTCGGGCGTTCTGGCTCTGGCGCTCGTAACGCCAGATATTTTCGATGGTGCGCAGAGTGGCCAGCAAGGTGGTGGGCGTCACCACAATAATCTTACGCTCGAAGGCTTCTGAAAACAGACTGTCGTCGTGCTGAAAGGCTGCCACGAAAGCCGGTTCAATGGGCATAAACAACAGCACAAAATCCGGTGAACGCAAACCGTTGAGCTGGCTGTAATCTTTATCGCTCAGGCTGCGAATGTGATTGCGCACGGCGTCCATATGCTGCTTCAGCGCCGCATCACGGGCGCTGCCTTCGTCGCTGATAACCCACTGCTGGTAAGCCACCAACGACACCTTGGAATCTATCACTAGGTTGCGGTTATCCGGTAGGTGCACCACCACGTCTGGCCGCAGCAGCTGGTTATCGCTGTCGCGGTAGCTGCCCTGGGTTTCGTATTCAATGCCTTTGCGCAACCCGGACCGTTCCAGCACCCGCTCCAAAATCAACTCGCCCCAGTTACCCTGTATTTTTTTATCGCCTTTTAACGCTCGCGTTAGGTTAGAGGCTTCTTCGGTAATCTGGCGGTTAAGCTCCTGCAACGATTTTATTTCGCTGCGCAGAGCCTGGCGGTCGCGGGTTTCGGTAGTGTGTACGGTTTCGACGCGCTGTCGAAAATCATTGAGTTGATCACGAAACGGTTTTAGCAGCGTATCCATACTGCTCTGGTTCTGCTGACTGAAACGCTCGCTTTTCTGATCGAATATACGGTTCGCCAGATTCTCGAATTCCTGTTTTAGCGCATCGCGATTGTGCTCCAGAAGCGCCAGTTTCTCCGCCGCCGACTGGCGCTCATGGGCCAGCATTATCTGCTGCTCTCTTAATGCCAGTTTCAGGTCGTTGTAGTCGGCCAGCAGGCGGCGGTTATTTTGCCCGGCACGCTGCAGCAATCCGGCTAATATCAGTACCAGAATAAAAATCGCCACCATCAGCGAGAGTACAAGCACGGGCTGGTCTGCAACCCATTGGCTGAAGGTTTCAAGCACTGGCGTTTACTCCTTAGGTATTATCATTGGAACAGTTCGCTGACAAGTTTAACCTATTCATTTGCCATTGTTGCTGACGGGATACACGTCGCCTTAATCATCTGTAAACAAATCGCTAACGTGAGTTGCTGTATACTCCGCCGAAACACCATCACACAGCCATTTCGTGCCGCTGACCTGTCAGTTAGGGCACTTTTTTGTCATTTTTTTTCGGAGGTAGTTCATGGGTTTAAAGGGTTTCATGGGGTCAAAACTTGGTGGCAACGTCCACTTGGCGCTGCCATTGCTGGTGATACTTACGAGCCTGGCCGGCTGTTCGGCAGATCAGTACTTTATGGTACCCAAATCCAATCTGGAAACCGTGAACACCTCGGTGCAAAACCAGCGGGCGACGCTGGTCACCATAGAGAACAACGCCAAGGTACGCTTCGAGCAAGCACTCAACGATCAAACCGCATCTACCGAAACCATTCTGCAAGCCATAAGCGCCCAAGTTAAAGCACCAGAATGCCCCCCCGTGCCGAAACAGCAGGCTTGCCCCGCGGCTACCACAGCCAAGGCCGTGGCCAGTCAGCTCAAAGGCAAACTCATTGTGGGCGAAGTTGAAAAGTTCTTCCTGGCCGCAGCCAAAACCGTTTACAACGCCCGTATCGACAGCGGCGCCGAAACGTCTTCCATTGACGCGCGAAATATTGTTCGATTCGAACGCGACGGCAGCAACTGGGTACGCTTTGATGTGCCAGTGCCCGGCAGCGAAGAGCTGCTAACCCTTGAAAAAGACATCTCGCGACGGGTAAAAATTCTCCAATCAAACGCCGACGACCCCGAACGTCGGGTGGTGGTGGAGTTGCAATTTGCCATTGGCAACCATACGCAAGTCGCCGAATTCACCCTGACCGACCGTTCGCACCTTACCCATCAGGTGCTGATTGGCCGCAACGTACTGCGCGATGTGATGTTGATTGATGTCAGCAAAGAGTTTGCAACCGAACTGCCCGAAACCATGGCCAACGGCGGGACTTTATGAGTACCCGATCGCGCACACCCTTTTACATCGCGATTTTTCTGATTATTGCTACCGGTATTTCCCTGGCGGTGTGGCGCCACATTGAACTGGGAATTCCCTGGCTGACCGGCGAACAACGGCCGGTGTGGATGGTAGAGGCGCGGGTGGATTTTGACGCCACAGGCGGCTCCGTGACGGCTGCACTGAACGTACCCAATCAGCCCCCGGGCTTTCATACCCTGAGCGAACAAGCCGCCTCGCCTGGCTACGGCTTTTCTATTCTGGAACAAGCCGGCATGCGGCGCGCCGAGTGGACCAAGCGCGATGTTACCGGTCCACAAACTCTGTATTACAAAGTCCAGTTGATCCCAGACCCAGACGTTCGCAGCTTACCCGCCAAAGTAAAACCGGTGGCGCGCACCGTGTTTTGGGAGGAACCCGAAGCCACCGCTGTGCGGGAAATACTGGAGCAGGCCAGGCAACGCTCCAGTAATCCACAAAGCATGACCCGCGAACTGATCCGGCTAATGCAGCCAGATACCGGTACCCAGAACACCACCCTTCTAATTGCTGGCGGAAATTATCTCGATCTACTGGTCGACATGCTGAACTTCTATGGCATACCCGCTCGCGCCGCCGATGGCCTGGAGCTGGAAGACGCTCGCCGGCGCCAGCCGCTGCTGGCATTCCTGCAAATTCACACCGGCGAAGAATGGCTGA
Source organism: Marinobacter sp. M1C (assembly GCF_023314135.1). Taxonomy (NCBI): domain Bacteria; kingdom Pseudomonadati; phylum Pseudomonadota; class Gammaproteobacteria; order Pseudomonadales; family Marinobacteraceae; genus Marinobacter; species Marinobacter sp. M1C. Next base: position 1,501,132 of record NZ_CP092289.1, on the reverse strand, counting down.
CCTTTGACCCCCGCACCGCTGAACAGGGCGTGCCGGAAGACCTGTTGTTGTGGCGCCAGGGCTCCGCGTCGCTGTTGGACGTGGTAGGCGGCGCCAACTCCGAGATCAGCTTCTCTATGCTGCGCCAGACCATTCCCGCCATTCAACTGGCAGCGATGCAATCTAAAGAGACCGGCCTCGGTTTTCTGAGTTTTTACGAACTGCCGATTGAAGAACAAAGCATGTTCCGCATGCTGCTGCTATTGCCTTTGGGTGCACTGGTGGTGGCCTTCATGCGCATGTTGATCGGCATTCGCACTTCCGGCACCTTCATGCCAGTACTGATTGCGGTAGCGTTTGTGCAGACCACTTTAATACCCGGGTTGGTAGCATTTTTGTCGGTGGTCGCCATTGGCCTGTTAATGCGCAGCTACCTTTCCAGCCTGAACCTGCTGCTGGTTTCACGGATCTCGGCGTTAATAATCTTGGTGATATTCATTACCGCCGGCTTGAGCGTTGTAGGTTATCAGATGGGCTTTAATACCGGCATGACGGTGACCTTCTTCCCTATGGTTATTATCGCCTGGACCATTGAGCGAATGTCGATTCTGTGGGAAGAAGAAGGCGCGCGGGAAGTCATGAGACAAGGCTCAGGCAGTCTATTTGTCGCCATTTGCGCTTTTCTGCTGATGAGTGCACCGCTGGCCGGACACCTGACCTTCAACTTCCCCGAATTGCACTTGGTTATTCTGGGCCTGATTCTGCTAATGGGTAATTACACCGGCTACAAACTCAGCGAATTGCGCCGTTTCACACCGATGAAGGTGTACGACTAATATGGGCTGGATATCACCGTTTACGCTGAACCGCCTGGGCATGCTCAACATGAACCGGCGTAATGTGGACTATATTGCGCGCTACAATGATCGTTCGGCCTACCCGCTGGTCGACAACAAGCTGAAAACCAAGCTGGTGGTGGCCGAATACGATGTGAAAACACCGCGGCTTTTGCAGGTGGTTCGTCAGCAACACGAAATTTCCCACTTCCGTGAAATGTCCGCGGATTTGGCCGGCTTTGCCATAAAGCCTGCCAAAGGGTCTGGAGGCAAAGGCATCACCGTCGTCACCGGGCGCGATGGCGACGAATTCGTCAAAGCCTCCGGCGCCCGTATTGGCGTGGATGTGCTGGAACGGCACCTGACCAATATTCTGGCGGGGCTGTATTCGCTGGCAGGCGCCTCTGACGTGGCCATTGTCGAAAACCTGGTGCAGTCCACACCGGATCTGGCGCGCTATTCGTTTCAGGGCGTACCAGACATCCGCATTATTGTGTTTAAAGGCTACCCGGTGATGGCCATGCTGCGGCTTGCCACCAAGGCTTCTGACGGCAAAGCCAACCTGCACCAGGGCGCGGTGGGCGTAGGGCTGGACATTGGCACAGGGAAAAGCCTGAACGCGGTTCAGTTTAATCGCCCCATTCTTCTGCACCCGGACACCGGCCTATCTTTGGGCAATATCCATATTGTCGCCTGGGATGAAATGCTGGAAATGGCCTCCCGTTGCTATGAGGCGACCGGGCTAGGCTATATGGGCGTAGACCTGGTGGTCGATGTGGACGAAGGCCCGCTGCTGCTGGAGCTGAATGCGCGCCCGGGCCTGGCTATTCAAATGGCCAACGGCTGCGGCCTACTGCCGCGCTTACGTGCCATTGAAAATCTGAAACGCCCCCACTTCACCCCCGGTGACCGCGCACGCTTTGCGATGGAAGAATTCCATAAGCGCTAGAACACAGTGGCATTCGTTCAAAAGCCCAGCGCGCATCTGCGCAGCCAAAAAAAAGCCGGAAAGCGTGTAAACACTTTCCGGCTTTTTACGATCTAATTCGCCGATATATTAGCGAATTAAGTCATTTCTCCGCTCTGAATCAGCAACTTGCGTTCTAGGGTCAAACCTTTCAGCAAGCCCCAGGTCATGATCAACAGGATCAGCGTAAACGGCAGGCCGGCACTGATCGAAACAGCTTGAATAGCGCCTAGTGCATCATCACCACCGCCGAATATCAACACCGCGGCAATTGCGCCTTCCATTACCACCCAGAACACACGCTGAGCCGTGGGTGCATCAGTTTTACCACCGGCGGTGATGCTGTCGATAACCAACGAACCAGAATCCGACGACGTGATAAAGAACACCAACACCAGCACAATACCAATAAAGGAGATAATACCGGTCAGCGGAAGATTCGCGAACATCTGGAAAGTCGCCAAGCTAACATCGGTCAAACCTTCATCAGCCAGTGAGCCTACGCCCTGCTGGATTTGCTCCAGCGCAGCTCCACCAAACGCGCTCATCCACACAGCCGTAATCACCGTGGGAATTAGCAGCACTGCGATGATGAATTCACGCACAGTGCGACCGCGAGAAACACGCGCGATAAACATGCCTACGAACGGAGACCAAGAGATCCACCAGGCCCAATAAAATATCGTCCAGCCTTGCATCCAAACATCATCGTCGCGGCCAAACGGATTACTAAAGGCAACCACGTTGGTGGCGTAGCTGGTGGTGGTTATCCAGAGGGTTTCCAGAATCGACATGGTCGGACCGGCAAAGATAATAAAGAACAGCAAGATACCCGCAAGGGCCATGTTGATATTACTCAGCACCTTAACGCCGCCGTCTAATCCGCGCAGCACAGATAACAGCGCCAATGCGGTGACACCCACAATAATCGCCATCTGTACATTGATACCCGAGCCCACACCAAACAGATAATTCAAACCGGCAGCGGCCTGCTGGGCGCCAAAACCCAAAGACGTTGCCAGCCCGAAAATAGTCGCAATCACCGCCAGACTATCAATGATGTGCCCGGGCCAGCCCCACACTTTGTCACGCAGCAGCGGGAAAAAGGCGGAACGAATGGTCAGCGGCATATTTTTATTGAACGAGAAAAACGCCAGTGACAAGGCCACAATGGCGTAGATCGCCCAAGGATGCAGACCCCAATGGAACATAGTGCCGCCCATGGCCAGGCCCAAAGCTTCAGGCGTGTTAGGTTCTACATTAAACGGCGTGCCAAACCAGCCCGTGTAATAGGCGACAGGCTCTGCTACCGCCCAGAACATTAGGCCAATACCCATACCTGCCGCAAACAGCATCGAAAACCAGGATAGGGTGGAAAAATCCGGTTTGGCATCCATGCCGCCCAGCCTGATTTTGCCCACGGGCATGAAGATCAGTGCTAAACAGACAACAACAAACACGTTTGCACTGAGCATAAAGAACCAGTCAAATGTGTTGATAATCTCTAGCTTGGCACCGTCGAGCAATTCTTTGGCGAGAGCCGGAAACATCAGCGTACCGACAACGAACAACACCACGATTATGGCGGTTATCGGAAACACGGGTGCATGAAGATCTAGCCCGAACGGCCGGATATTATCCTGCCCGGCTACGTAATCTGTTTGATATTCGTCTTTTACAATTTTGCCCACAATTGGCGCCTCTTTCAGTCATTAGCATTACATTCAGGCTGTCTGAGTTTGGATGTCGACCCGTAGGTGCAAAAAATAGCCTTGAAACATAACAAGCCGGCAATAATAATACTTTGAGCTCAAAACATCAAAATTCTGACGAGGAGCCTATGAACAGATTTAAAACCTTCCCTTTGCGCTACACCGCGTATGCGCTAAGCCTCGCCGGATTTCTGATATCGCTGATTGTCAGCGCGTGGATTGGCGGCGCCTATCTGATTACTCTGGCATTCGGCCTGCTTGCAGCCCTTGGCACTTATGACCTGTTACAGCGTCGCCATACGATTAGCCGCAACTACCCTATTATGGCCAATTTCCGTTACCTTTTTGAGGCCATTGGCCCGGAAATCCGTCAGTACTTCATCCAGTCCGACACCGAAGAGCGACCGTTTTCCCGCGAGCAGCGCACCATTGTGTACCAGCGTGCAAAAGACATTCTCGACAAGCGCCCGTTCGGCTCCCAGCTGAATATGTATGAGGAAGGCTTTGAGTGGATGAGCCATTCACTGGCCCCTACCCAGCTCAACACCAGTGATTTTCGCATTACCGTGGGCAAAAGCTGCGCAAAGCCTTACAGCACCAGCGTGTTCAACATATCAGCCATGAGTTTTGGCTCGCTGTCCGCGAACGCCATCCTCAGCCTGAACACCGGTGCCAGAAAAGGCCACTTCTACCACGACACCGGCGAAGGTTCTATCAGCCGCTATCACCGCCAACCAGGGGGCGACCTGGTGTGGGAGATCGGTTCCGGATACTTCGGCTGTCGCAACAAAGACGGTAGTTTTAGTGTAGAACGCTTTGCCGAAAACGCCCAACTCGATCAAGTAAAAATGATTGAACTCAAACTATCTCAAGGGGCCAAGCCAGGGCACGGCGGTATTTTGCCCGGTGCTAAAGTAACGCCGGAGATTGCCGAAGCCCGCGGCGTTGAGGTGGGTGAAGACTGCGTATCCCCTGCGGCGCATTCGGAGTTTTCGACGCCCATCGAAATGTTGGAGTTTATCGATCAGTTGCGTGAGCTGTCCGGCGGTAAGCCGGTAGGTTTTAAGCTTGCCCTGGGCCACCCATGGGAGTGGTTCGCCATTGTAAAAGCCATGCTGAAAACCGGAAGGCGGCCTGACTTTATCGTGGTAGATGGCGGCGAAGGTGGCACTGGCGCGGCGCCGCTTGAGTTTATCAACCGCCTGGGCATGCCGATGACCGAAGCTCTGCTGCTGGTGCATAATACACTGGTGGGTTGCAATCTGCGTGAAGACATCGCGATCGGCGCCGCTGGGAAAATCACCTCGGCGTTCAACATCGCCCGCACTCTGGCACTTGGCGCCGACTGGTGTAACTCAGCGCGCGGCTACATGTTCTCGCTGGGCTGCATTCAAGCCATGAACTGCCACACCGGCCGCTGTCCTAGTGGCGTTGCGGCACAAGATCCAAGGCGCGGCGAAAAAATCGATGTACCCCTGAAAAGCGAACGGGTTTACAACTTCCATAAAAACACCCTGGAAGCCCTGCAAAATCTGCTGCAAGCGGGCGGGCTGAGCCACCCCTCCGAGCTAGGCCCGGAACATATCATTCGCCGGGTATCAAAAACCGAAGTCGCCTCCTATCTGGACCTGTTTCCGTTTATCGAGCCTGGTGCGCTGCTGAAAGGCGACACCGGCCTAGCCGTATTCGACAAGTACTGGGGAGTATCCAATCCGGATAGCTTCGCCCCACCCGAATTCGTGTCCAAACTGCGGGAAACCAAATTACGTTAATGCGCGCTAAAACCCGCACATTTTCGCCGGTTGGTGTTTCTTTTTGGAATCTTCTCATGTAATATTCGCTCCCGCTAAGCCACTGAGATTCCTCTTTAAGTCTCGCTGGCCTGTGCCGCCAAAACATCGTTTTGAACAGGCAGAAATTAGCACATCGGGGCGTAGCGCAGCTTGGTAGCGCACTTGCATGGGGTGCAAGGGGTCGTAGGTTCAAATCCTACCGTCCCGACCATATATCAACGACTTAGGGCACATCTTCGGGTGTGCCCTTTTTCGTTTCTGGCTGGGTACTTGTAGGGTACACAAACCCAAAACCGCCATTTTCTTGGTGTCACTGCCTGTGACATCGAGCCGAAGCATCTCGTTTTCATCCAGGCTTTCTTCGTTTCCGTCATTGCTACTTTAGCATGCACTAAAGTCGCGACCAAAACGCGGCCCTCTTCAGCTATTGCATGCTATCCAAAGTTTACTCCCCAGATTTACCGATCCCGCATAAATTATTTACGACATTCTCGTCTAATTGCATTTTCTAGAAAGTTACACGTCCCAAACACCGGTTGCATCTCCGTAATATTAAGCTGTACCCACAAACCAAACGGTGATGAAAATGAAAATCAAACTGCAGATGTACTTCACAGATATTGAGGTGGGGAACTACTACTCAGTGTCCCGGTTCACCATCTGGCGCTGGGTTCGGGAAGGTAAATTCCCTCACCCCTTGAAACTCAGCTCCGGATCTAGCCGCTGGCACAGGTCAGACCTCGAACAGCACGACGAGAAAGTTCGGCGACAAAATGAGTTGGTGGAAGTTTAGTCACTTCAAAAAGCCAAAAACGCTCCAAGAGCTGCCAGGACTGCCGTCCACAGTTTTGAGCGGGCGCTACCATGACCTTCTCATCAACTCTCACGAAACGACAACATCAATCCGAAGGTTAATTAATAAGTGAGCTTTGAATGTACTTACTAATTAACTTATAGGAGAACTACAATGCGCGACCCCAACCGAAGGAAATGGCTGCTGGTAAAGGGTTCACATAGTGGAACTTTTGCAATCTGGTGCTGAACGGACTCTTTAACAGACATGGCACATACCTACAACTAATGTCAGAAAAACTATTATTATTTCTGACATTGTTCAAGGTGCGATCAACTCCTACCCGAAAGGAGAAAGACTCAAATATCTGCTCCGAACTCAATGGCGGAAGGTTTTACCTGAGGGTATGACCATTAACTAAATGTTCTTTCAGAACTTGCGTCGCCCACTGGCGAAATTCGGTTGCGGGTTCGGAGCCGACTCGATAGCCCACGGAAATGATGGCATCCAGATTAAACTGCTTGATACGGCGTCGAACCCGGCGATTGCCCTCCTGGTGAACTACCGACAAATCCTCGGTAGTTCAACCTTCCTCAAACTCCCCTTCTGCTTACACATTCTTCAGGTGTAAACCGACGTTATCAGTGAAGGTATCAAATAAGGAAGACATTGGTTTCAACCGGTCAAGACAACCCCTCTGCATCGTGGGTATTAATGCATTACAGGGCGGCTCCTCTTTCACAGATCTGAACCACTGAGATCAAAACAGCTACGGAACAGACCCTACGGGCAAGCTCTACTGTTAACTCACAGAAACAATTGGCGGCAACTAGGCCACTGCCGTTGTCCGCTTTCAGGACATGCTTTACCGCGTCATTTACCAACGGTGCGATAAGACAACGCTGAATTGCAGTAGTAACGCTCATAAAAAGTAGAGCATTTCATAATGGGCATTATGCGCAGTAAAAATAAAGCTTCATTCGTAGAAATAGCAGGGAATAATTCTGAACACTGGTTCGCTACAAGTTACAGCCCATGTGAACTGTTAATTTCTAAGCCGCCTACACGGCGGTTCACAAACACGCGCTGGAGATAATGCGCTTTGTGCCTTTCTAAGCCGCCTACACGGCGGTTCACGAGCAATACCAGTTCCGCAGCCGTATGAATCATTTCTAAGCCGCCTACACGGCGGTTCACAGTTAACTGCAACTTGCATTGCTTGCGTTTCCTTTCTAAGCCGCCTACACGGCGGTTCACATTGGATGAGGCTGTACGGGCCGAAATTGACTTTTCTAAGCCGCCTACACGGCGGTTCACAGCTACAGCTTCCTGCCATTGGACGCCGATCTTTTCTAAGCCGCCTACACGGCGGTTCACGGCACGTCCTGCGGTTTTCCGGTTCTGATGATTTTCTAAGCCGCCTACACGGCGGTTCACGATTCTGGCGGCTATTGCGGGGCGCTCGATGTTTTCTAAGCCGCCTACACGGCGGTTCACTATCTGGCCAGCGCTGTACAGGAGTTGGGGCTTTTCTAAGCCGCCTACACGGCGGTTCACCTGGCCTGACCATAGACCTGACGCCCACCAGTTTTCTAAGCCGCCTACACGGCGGTTCACCAGGTTCTTACCCGCGCCGTTCTTAAAGAGTTTTTCTAAGCCGCCTACACGGCGGTTCACGAGTCGATGGTGATTGTATCACCGGACCCAAGTTTCTAAGCCGCCTACACGGCGGTTCACAGCGTGAGGGGCGCCTCGAGGACACAGCTTCTTTTCTAAGCCGCCTACACGGCGGTTCACGCATGGGCTCGCCGTTGCTTGCGCTCATAGAGTTTCTAAGCCGCCTACACGGCGGTTCACATTATTTGCTCGTGATAGGTGGTGCCGGGTTTTTTCTAAGCCGCCTACACGGCGGTTCACGTTTCCGGCTTTGCCCGCCGTTATCTTCGGTATTTCTAAGCCGCCTACACGGCGGTTCACGAAGCTGGTATCTGCTGCGCGACCTGGGCGCATTTCTAAGCCGCCTACACGGCGGTTCACCTCTTTGCAAAGCAACAGCCCCATCTTCTAGCTTTCTAAGCCGCCTACACGGCGGTTCACCAGTACAAGCCGGTTCTTCTGCGCAAGGGTGCTTTCTAAGCCGCCTACACGGCGGTTCACACCCCCGCACCCGCGGCAGTGAGGGCCAGGGCTTTCTAAGCCGCCTACACGGCGGTTCACGATGCGTCAGTGCTTCAGGAGAATGAGTTTCATTTCTAAGCCGCCTACACGGCGGTTCACTCTGTGTTGGCGTCCGCTTGAATAATGTCAGTTTTCTAAGCCGCCTACACGGCGGTTCACCAGTTATAGTAGTTCGTCCACCTGCCGCCAACTTTCTAAGCCGCCTACACGGCGGTTCACTTTCTGCTCGGGGAAGAGGGCGAGTTCATCCATTTCTAAGCCGCCTACACGGCGGTTCACACTGGGGGTGTAGGTGTGTCTCCATTTGGCCATTTCTAAGCCGCCTACACGGCGGTTCACGTTACAACTGGTATGACGCCGCCGTGCCCGGCTTTCTAAGCCGCCTACACGGCGGTTCACATCTGCACGTTCAGATTCTGCATATTGCTTTCTTTCTAAGCCGCCTACACGGCGGTTCACAATCGACAGTGGGCACATCAGTGAGATCCGCTTTTCTAAGCCGCCTACACGGCGGTTCACGGCAGAGATCAAGATAGACGCCGATTCTTGCCTTTCTAAGCCGCCTACACGGCGGTTCACATACAGCTTCATGCGATCAGCTGCGCAGCAGTTTTCTAAGCCGCCTACACGGCGGTTCACTCACGCGCAATCTGAATTGCAGTATCTTCCAATTTCTAAGCCGCCTACACGGCGGTTCACCGTGAGCAGTCCGCGAAGATCGAAGCGCAGACTTTCTAAGCCGCCTACACGGCGGTTCACATTTGGGCTACAAATTTGACCCTCCAGCATCTTTTCTAAGCCGCCTACACGGCGGTTCACCTCTGGCAGGGTGTCGTCCAGTTCGGCATTCATTTCTAAGCCGCCTACACGGCGGTTCACTAACCCGCCTAGGTGCTTGCTACACCCGTCATTTTCTAAGCCGCCTACACGGCGGTTCACGGGTAGGCTCACAGTCCTGCCGTACACCGCATTTTCTAAGCCGCCTACACGGCGGTTCACGGACGGAGAGTCCCTTGAAGAGTTGGAGTCAATTTCTAAGCCGCCTACACGGCGGTTCACTTGCCGGCAAAGGTTTGTTTGCTCTTTTTCGTTTTCTAAGCCGCCTACACGGCGGTTCACTGCGCCGAGGAACGCCGGGCGTCATTTCGTCTTTTCTAAGCCGCCTACACGGCGGTTCACCTATTATTCTTACCGTCGCCGAGAAGCTTGCATTTCTAAGCCGCCTACACGGCGGTTCACCATGGGGCCCTTAAACAGGTACGCTTCCACGCTTTCTAAGCCGCCTACACGGCGGTTCACTATGCTGACGTTAATCTGTTGGTAGACCCTTCTTTCTAAGCCGCCTACACGGCGGTTCACGTTTTGCGCTTTCAGGGTAGCCCGTTTATGACTTTCTAAGCCGCCTACACGGCGGTTCACTTCGCTAAGGCCATGTTCAGCACCTCGGATCTTTTCTAAGCCGCCTACACGGCGGTTCACACCGGTTACGACGGCATTATTGCCCGCGTACATTTCTAAGCCGCCTACACGGCGGTTCACATCATCTGCCCAAGCGCCACTCCACGATTTCTTTTCTAAGCCGCCTACACGGCGGTTCACGTTCTTGTCGACTTTCGCCCGTAGCCCGTAATTTTCTAAGCCGCCTACACGGCGGTTCACTTTGTGATGACAAGTTTATTGCCTTTGAAACGTTTCTAAGCCGCCTACACGGCGGTTCACGAACCCTTCAATGTTTTTGCTGCGGTATTGTTTTTCTAAGCCGCCTACACGGCGGTTCGGCAGGAAAAGTGCTGAAGGTTAGCGCGGCTGATTTTCTAAGCCGCCTACACGGCGGTTCACGATACTATCCATTATTCGGATACCCTTATAATTTTCTAAGCCGCCTACACGGCGGTTCACTTGAAGCAAAATAGCAAAAATGTATTTTTCTCAGATAGTTAGTGTTAATTGCCGCTAAAAACCTTTTTTCAGCGCGATTTCTAAGTCGTTGTTTTGACGTAAGCGTTTAAGGCTCGAAGAAAAAGGGTTTTCTTGGAACTCCGTCACCCGAAAGGAAGATCCGGAAGCGAAAAAGGCCGTGACGTTGTGCTCAGTCCATATCCGTCCGGTTCGATGGCCCCAAGCTCGGCCGAACTGCTTTCGACTTCGACAAACAGTGAAAATCCTTTGCCATTAGATGCGCTACGCACCTGAAAATAGGGCAGGCCCCGTGAGCTAGCACTCTCCATCCTGCGCTCACGCAAGTCGCCGTCCGGTTTGCGCTCCGCATTCCGATTGCTAACACGGTAGCGGCGGTATCGAATCCAGGGCCCAGTATAGTCGTCCGGCGTTTTGGCAATCGACGAAACCTGACAGTAGTCGCGGAAGACAAAATGATCTCGGGTGCGATCAAGCAATTCCGCTAGTGCGCTCTCACTGCCAAACACCCTCAGCTTGTCCCCGATACTACACCGCTGGTCCGGCTTGCAGCTTGGCAGGGCCAGGGCGTATTGGCCCGGTGCCTGACGGAACGCACCATGCAGGACGTGCATCACCCGATTCGCGATCGCGGGCAGATTCAGATCGCTTGAGTCCGCACCAAGCAAACGAATGTCTAAGTAGTGATCTGATGTCATTAGAACCCCCTCACTTCTTTGGCGTTTTTTTCGGTGTGGTGTAAACACCGCCCCGAATGAACGCTGCGATCATAAACATGCCATCCTCAGCGGCAGGATCGAGTTCATTCAAGCGTTCAAGCAATTTGAAAGCGGACTTGGCTTTAGTGCGGTAAAACCTGAGATCGGTCAGGTTAGCGCCCATCGGTTCGACGGCGATAGGCCGAGCGCCACCGCCAGTCTCGTACCAGGTGTCGATGGTCCGAAGTGCATTCCAGAGTTTCTGATCACGAATCGCGGCTTCGCCAATGATTTTGGGCACATCTTGGTTAAAAGGCGCTTTATTCAAGACATAAAGGCTTCGGCTTGGAAGGTTGTCGTCATCGCGCGCACCCGGGATGTAGTTTTGTGATGGGTAGACTTCGATTGCTCCATGTCCCAATGTCTGGATTTTTGCAGTGACCGTGATGGGGCTACTACCTTTTCCCCGAAGCTGATCGGCGAGAATTGCCCCGAATGCCTGCTCGGCTTCGGTAAAATCAGAAAAATCCTTGAGCGAAAGTGCTAAGGCTTCAGCTTCAGCAATCAGCTTGCCTTTCCAGACTGCGGTCACGGTAATAGCTTCACCAATCAGCCGATTGCGCCAAAGCCACCGTCCGTTCATGACATTGCGGGCTATGCGATTACAGACTTCCGTAATACCTTCGCTCTGCGTTGCACGTTCCATAAACCCCAAGATGCTTTCACGAAATGCCTCAACATAGCTGGGGTTTTTTGTCTGCTCTTTATTCGGATTGATACCGGAAATCGCGTCGACCAAGTTGGTCAAGGCAAACGAAAACTCGACTACAAGTCCCGTTGAATTGGGGTCCAGTTTGGCTGAATCAATTTCCTGAAGGTTGCGTACATCTTCCGGCTCCACTGTCGTACTGATTTCTCCAGAACCCTCCTCTTTGCCGTCTGAGCCTTTGAGTGTGTTGTTCGTGCCACGGATTCCGTGACGGATCACCGTGACAGGGTGATCGGCGTATTCGCCTTTAATCAGGCTATACATGCGCGCATCGGAAATCACAATATTGCGCTTGAGGGAGAGGCTGCTGGGCAGTTCTAAAATCGGTTGCTGTTCTGTAGACATATTCGTCACCTATTGGGTTTGTTGGATGAGGCAGGTTACGTCGTCGGTCCAACGTAGGGACCAGAAAGGCACAGCGGCATTAGCAGCTCGCCGCTGGGTAGAAGACTGAAACTGGGCAAGCCCGATAAGGGGCTCTCCATATGCGTGAGCGTAGCCGAATCGGCCACCTTCTTTGTGTTCGGCTGCGGTCAAGGCCCGGTATCCGGCCACGATGGGAGTTAGCCATGGAATGTCAGCAGAGCGTTGCATCAGCAGCTCAAGCAAGGTGACGTGAGGCGCTTTATCCGGCTGCGCTAGCAGGTCGATGCGATCCACAACCCAGAACCCATTGGGCAAACGCTTACTCGCCTCTTCGATAGAGTCGAAGCGCTTGGGCTGACCAAACGTGGTGACACTGCCGCCCGCAAACCTCGCCCCGCTAAGAAATCGCTCCACTGCTGCGGTATCTAGTTCCTCGTCTTCGTCAAACGCGATGACGAGAGAGACCGACAGGTGTACTGATGCCGTTGGCTGAAGCGATAAGCTTGGCGTAGCGGCGCCACCGGCATAATCGTCTTTATCGATAAATGATGCGCCCCTTCGCTGTTGTGGAACGAAGTTGCCGTATTGGTCGTACTCCCCGAGGTGCTGGGCATCGTGATGTAGATACGCCACACCCCTCGGCGATTCCTCAGCACCTATTCCCCGAGCCAAAGCATGAGCGAAGAGAACGGCGGCGCTCACTGGGCACGCACTCAGAAAGAGCGGACACTGATATGCATTGGCTGCCTGTACGGACAGACGCGGCAGGATAAGATACTGATCACTCATAACGTCACCTGCTCAATGATGTTAGCGAGGCCGCTTATCCCGCTGCTATCTAGGCCCAACGACATTTCATCCCTCAGTCGATAATCGGCGATGCGCTGAGCCAGCGCCTGAGCGAATTCAGCTCGCCAAAGGCTGTTGCGCCGGCTGTGATCAAGAAGTCCGTGCTGGAAGAGAGGAAGCCCTGGATCTGTTAAAGATTCGCCTGGAAGTGTTTGGCGATGACGTTCAAGCAGTAGCGTACAGCGACGAGCTTGCTCAAGCACATATCGAGCGATCTCGCCGACAATGGCGGTCTCGCTTTGGCGCACACGTGATTTGCCAGACATTCGACCGCCACCGCGTTGAAGCTGTTTAGCCCGCCATTCGATATAGCTCGACACGGCTTCTTCAGGCAGCCTTATGGTCATGCCACGATAATGGAGGCTTAGGGCACGCTTGAGGTCCGGGTCTTCCTGTGGTGCCGAGAACATAAGCGGTCGCTGAAACTCGGTGATCAGGGCGCCCACGTTCTGAGGATTGGCTCCGCCCACCTGCACTGAAGCTCGCCGGAGTCGCCGCTGCGCTTTTGAATCAGTACCCGAACGCATCGAAGACTCGGTCTCTCTAAGCAACTTGGCAAGACCGGCGCTCACCAAGGGTGTGAAGGCTAGGTACCCGCGAAATTCCGTATCAATGGGTAGAAGTATTTGCCGCAGCCTTGGTTCTGCCGCCCCGGTGTTGAGTTCGAGAGATGTCCGTGTTTCGTTCTCAAGTGTTTGCAGAATACGCTCGGGACTGCTCATCACTTGCTTTTCGTCGTTTCCTTGAGCAATGCGCGCGTGTTTAAGGTGCGTGGCGATTGTCTGCGGGAACATCGAGGCATAATCGACGGCGACCGAAAACCCTTGCGCCAGCGCCCCTTCAGTGCTGACATATGGCGCTGTGTCCCGCGCTTTGTCTGCCGAAAGCCGAATCCCGCCAGACCCGGTGTTGCTATTGACGCTTTTGAAAGAGAAGTGAAGCAACTGGGAGAACGACTCCTTGTAGGTCGCCTCATCCAGCGATTCAATCTCATTGATCGTTTTTTTTGCCATTTCTCCATCCTCCTTTTCTTCGACCTTACCCCTCCTTGCAAACATAAAGAACCAAAGAAAGCTCCACAAATCGTACGTTTCATATGCTAACGTTATTAAACATTCGAAATTCATTTAAATCGGGGATGATTCGTTGGTACTCAACAGGGAAGTGAGTCATTTTATTTTGCGAAGAGCTTGGCGCTTCGGGTATGTAAAACGCGCGGACGTCCTCTCTGCCTTTAATGGACAGATCGCCGAATCCCATGCCTCGTTCCTGATGAATGCCGCCGTCGAAAAGCACAGTGAATACCTGCTCCGTGATGGTCACCGCATCCTTCCTAAAGCCGAGGCGAAGGTGCCAAAAGAGGCCAGTGAGCAGGACCTTATGGAGTCGCTTTTTGCCGGCTGCTACCGTTTTAAAGACACCGGGTTGCGTGAACGCGAGCTCCCTATCTACCGCAGTGAATGGTTCGACTTCCGTCCGCCACGCCCAGGTACGTTCTCAGAGATTGTTTCTGCGTTCGTAGAACACAGCGACCTGCATATTGATTATGTCTCGATGCGCTCTGGCGCCCAAGCGAGTTCGCGGCTGGTAAAGCCTGTGGGGCTGGAAGAGCTTGCCGGTCAATGGCGGCTTCGCGCCTATGACATTGAGGATGGAAAGCTCAAGACGTTCGTCCTCTCGCGAATCGTCTTTGCACGAGCGTTGAAAGGCCGGAGTCGAAAAAGCTCAGGACAAGGTGTCAAGGAGGAGGCAAAACGCTACTTCCCGGCGAAACTAGATGGCCGCCTTACTTCAGCCCAGTGCCAAGTGCTTGAACAGGAGCTGAAGATAAGTAACGGTTTTGTCCATCTAAAGCCTTCGCATCGCTTTGAATATCTGCGGCGCTTCGGTCACGCCCCAACAAGCGAAGATGTTATCTGGCCACCTTTAGAAGACGGAGAATAGCCGAATGCCGGGGGGAAATACCGAGAAAGACGCCATCGATCTGATACTCAGGCTCTGCGCCGAATGTGCCGGCGTCTGGCACGATACTGGGAAAAATACTAATCTTTTTCAAGACAAGCTAAGCCTGTCTGGTTTTCCAACTCGTGACCCTGTGCGACACGAATGGATGTCGCTGTCTTTTTTGGATGCGTTTATCGCACTTCGCCACAGCAAAACCGATGGCCAAGCGCCGTCCCTAGCGGACGCGCAAAATGCAGTCAACAAAGATGACTGGACGGGTAAGCTATCTGATTTCCCTTTTGAGAAGCGCACCCCCTTGGCCGGGTTGTTAGATGTAGTCCGGTTTGCAGTGGCCACGCACCATGGTCTTTTTGCGCCCAATACTAAGAGTGACAGCGACTCTTCAAACGTGGCCAGTAGCCGGGCCCATGTTCGAAAAGAAGAGATCGACCACCCTTTTGCCCAGAATCCCGGACACTACCTTTCGGCACGGAGCAATCTAAATAGCCTCGTGAGCGAGCGGATTAACACACTGCTCGATGAGCTTGAGCACATCGAAAGCTCAGTGGAAAGCACATCCCTTCAGAAAGTTGCGCTGTATGTTCGGGCTTGCCTGATTATTGCAGATCACACGGTTTCTCGCAGACACTGCCTGCACGAAGGCGAAACCGTCTATGCCAACACACTCAAATCGGATGAAGGCGGTTCACGCCAGCTCAATCAGAGCCTAAGCTATCACCTGCTTGAGGTAGGCTCGCTGGCCAAAAAAATTGCCGAGGAATTTCGCCGTCACAACTGGCCAGGTATATCAGCGGCGAGCCTGGCGCGTATTTCTGAACCTGCGCCGTCATCAAGCCGGTTCGCTTGGCAGAACACTGCTTTTGACTCCCTTCGCGCCGCGCGTCAGCGCTCTGACGCGCCTACTCTGGTTTTGGATGTTGCCGGGACTGGCGCGGGCAAGACACGTATGAACCTCAAAGCCGCCGCAGCGATAAATACTCGCTCAAAACTTAGAGTTTCAACAGTACTCAACCTGCGTGTACTGACGCTCCAAACGGGAAAGGTTTTCCAGGACGAACTCGGGCTCACCCGCGAAGAGCTGGCTTGCGTTATCGGAAGTCCTGTTGTACGTCAGCTGTTCGAGGCGACGCAAAAAGCGGACGAGAATCCCGAAGAAGTAAAGTTCGACACTGTCGGGCCTGAAGTGGCGATTCCAGATTTTCTGAGGGAATATCTTGGCCCTAGCCCCGACGATGCTCGCTTGCTTGGTGTTCCTCTGTTGGTATCCACAACAGACTTCCTGATCGCTGCGGGCGAACCGCAGAAACAGGGCCATCACGCGCTGGCTTTGCTTCGCACTATGAGTGCGGACCTCATCATCGACGAAATAGATGACTATGATCCGACTGCCTTCGTTGCAATTCTCAGGCTGGTTTACACTGCCGCCAGTCACGGCTCGAACGTGATCGCATCTTCTGCCACGTTGCCCAAGCCTGTGGTAAAGGAGCTTGCAAAAACCTTCCTAAGAGGGAGTGAACTCTACTGCCGGGAAAATGAGATAAAAGGCGTACCCTTTGTCGGGATCATCAGCAACCTGAGCGACCCACTGATAATGGAAAGGCCAACCGCCGAAGATACAGCAGAACGTTATGAGGCTTTCATGCTTGAGTCGCTCGCCATCCAGTCGGGAAGTCCGACCAAGCTGGCTCACTGCGCGACAGTGGAAACTCCGTCAATGGAAGCATTCTGCCAGGCTATCAAAACATCGATAATCGACCTAGACGCCGCTCACCGTTGGACGTATGCGGATCTTCAGAAAACCGTCAGCGTCGGCCTTGTGCGTATCGCGAACATCTCGGTGGCAATCGAAGTGGCCCGCTACCTCAGTGATCATTTTCCCGTCGATTACATCGCCTGCTACCACTCGAACGACTTTCTAATTCAGCGCCAGCGTAAGGAGCACATGCTCGACACTCTGCTGAACCGCAAACGCGGTAATGTAGAGCTGGAATCTTCAGAATATGTACAGGAGCTAGTGAAGAGCTCAAAGAGCTCGCACGTAAAGCTGATCATCGTGGCAAGCCCAGTGGAGGAAATAGGACGGGATCATGACTTTGACTGGGCCGTGATCGAGCCCTCAAGCACCCGCTCCATCGTACAAACCGCAGGACGCGTTAACCGCCACAGACTTGCTCCGGTCACTTCGCCAAACATTCATGTACTGCAATTCAATGCCCGTTATTGCCGAAATGAAGGTGAAACCAACCGCGCCGTATTCAGGCGACCGGGCAATGAACCTACTGAGCCCGGCGCGGCTTGGCGGACTCATGATCTGAATGAACTTATCGACTGGTCGTCTGCATCAATACTCGACGCTCGCCTTAGGCTTGGGCAACACGAAATGTCTCAGTTGGAAGACCAAGCTATACGCAACACTGTCGAAAGACCTAACAAAATACTTGTCGGAGAAAACTCAAAACGTGGCTCTGATTGGATGACCGGATGGTTCTACCGCAAATACCCTCTCCGCGATCAGGATCACTCAGATCTCTGGACATATCGGAGCGGAGCTTTTCATCTTTGGACGCACGGGCCAACAAAAAGCACCTGGCAGCGTCGAACTGACCTGATCTCCGAAGTGGCACCCGCGTCAAATACCTGGTTGAGCTGGAGTGCGGAGGACCTGGCGGCCTATGCCGAGAGATTCGCACTTACCCCCGATAAAGCCTTTGAGTTCAGTATCAGCAAGAATCAGAGAGGTTCGAAGCCAGTCGCACTTACGATCGACTGGAGATTTGGCTTCCGGAGATAGCGCGCTCTTTCCTCCGCCCTTGCTAATGGGAAAAGCGGAGCGAGGTCTACAGAAAATTACTAGTGCTGCAAAAAACGAACAGTAATCGGACCGTTTCTGGCCATAGATTTTGCGTGTTTTTTTGAGTGTTAAACAATCAAAAACTTGGGTCTTCTTGTCGCTTTAAAAGGGTGAATGCAAGAGGTGCCAGTAATGAGGTGCGCTCACTGATTCAACCAGCCTTTATTTGAAGTGGCGATCCAAAATTTCCGGCTCCAAGAAGACTACCCACATAATTTGAACGACATTACCCGTCACAATAGAGTACACCCCAAGGTTACTTTTCAGTGTTACATGTTAAAGTGTCACTATAGGGGTACTAATTGAGGTTAGTGACAGTATCATCACCATAGTCACCCTAATGTGACAATTGAGCGGAAAACTATGTCTCGTATCGGATATGCGCGTGTTAGCAGTGCCAGCCAGGATCTCGACATTCAAATCGATAAGTTGGCCGCGGCAGGTTGTGAGGTTATTCGGTCTGAAACCGGATCAGGCGCTTCGCGGGACGGGAGAATCGAGCTGAATACCGTACTGGAGTTTCTACGCAAGGATGATGAACTTGTTGTACACCGGCTAGACCGCCTTGGTCGCTCTACGCGCGATGTGCTGAACCTGGTCCACGAGTTGGACACCAGAGGTGCTTCGTTACGAGTTCTTGAACCGGATATCACAACCGAGGGCGAAATGGGTCGTATGGTGATCACTGTTCTTGGCATGGTTGCGGACATGGAGCTGAAGTTTATTAAGGACCGGCAACGCGCCGGAATTGAGGTAGCGAAGACTAAAGGCACCTATAAAGGTCGCCAAAAAAATGTTGATGACGCCGAGATTCAAAAGCGTGTCGAAAATGGAGAAACCAAGGCTCAGATTGCCAGAGATTTGGGAGTCTCACGAATGACCGTTTATCGGGCTCTCAACAAATAGAGTTTTGTTTGGCTCAATCGCGGCCATCTGCGGTCAAATTTGACCGCTCCGCACCCCGCCTGAAGCTGCCAATTCGCCAGTCACCGAATTCTGTGTGCGCGCACACAACTGGAGATGGCGTTGTCTATAAAGGGTAGATTTTTCATTAAATGATCCTAATCAAGCCAAAACGGTCACCGGTGAACGTTTTGATTTTTTGGCTATAATTCATTGATAAAAAAGGGAAATTAGACCATTTTAGGTTAAATTTTAACCACCCTAAAAGCTGGTGGACGACCATCGTAGTCATAATTTTCCGGATGGACAGGGGGAATCCGGGATTTGTGTGCGCGCACACAACCTGAGATAGCATCGTCTGACCAGGGTGACGGCCAAATTTGACCGCTACTGGCGACACTTACCCTTCACGGTCAGTTTTTACAGGCACAAGCTTTCTTAAAGTAACTTTTTCGTCGCTACAGGCAGTGTGCCGACTGCCAAGCTGCCCTACCGTTTTCTAGTCGTAGATTTTTAGACGCAATTGTTTATCAAAAAACCACAAGAAAAGTTAGTTTTTGAGAGTGCAAAATTAGCGCTCAGAAAACGACCGTTTATCGGGCTCTCAACAAATAGAGTTTTGTTTGGCTCAATCGCGGCCATCTGCGGTCAAATTTGACCGCTACAGGCTTTCATAAAGTCACTTTTTTAGTCGCTACAGATAGTGTGTCGACGACCAAGCCGCCGAGCTGAAAGAGCGAATCAATGCCGGTACCGAGAAGCTGGACGCTGCCCGGGCTGGACAGCAGGAAGCCGAACGAGCTGCCGCCGTTGCAGCGTCAGAAGTGAAAGCCGAAACGCGCCGAACCGATCAGGCCGAAAAACGGGAAATCGCCACGGCTGCCAGTCTGCAAAGCCAGATAGACGAGCTGAAAAAAGAGGTTGCCAGTGTTCGGGAAGAAGCGAAAACGGCCCGTCTGGCCACGGCTGGCGAGGCTGAAAAATGGCGCGAAACTGTGGCTCTGGAGCACAAGCGAAACGCGGAATTACAGAGCGAACGCGACAATCTAGCCGAACGCCTGGCGGCGCTGGAAGCTACAGAAAAGGGGCTACACCGGGTGTAACCCCTTTGGTTAGTGGCCTCAGGCCACAGCCGTCTCCTTGTCCTTCAGCGTCAGCTCCACGTGGAAGTGCGCCGGACCGGTCAGGTTGACCAAGGCGTCGAGGCCAAACTTGTTGATGCGGCCGTTCAGCAGGTCGTTCAGGCGGGGTTGGGTGATACCGAGGCGCTGCGCCGCCTCTTTCTGGGTGACGTCCCACTCCTTCACGCGCTTGGTGATCTGAATCATCAGCTCGGAGCGCAGGCGCATGTTCAGGGCTTCTTCAGGGGTGTCTTCAATCGCATCCCACACACTTTCGAATCGTTCGTTTGCCATGTCTGTCACCTGGTTAGGTTCCATGTAGTTCTGTTGGGTCTTTCGTTGGTGCCTTGGTTTCTAGTCTGGGATCTCGCTGTAACGTTTCTTGCCGATCTCGATGTCTTGCTTGTCGGTCTTCTGGCCCTTCTTCTGGAAGCAATGAAGCACGTAGATCGCATTACCGCGGTTAGCGACGTAGAAGACCCGAAAAGCGCCATCGTCCTCGCGGATCTTGATCTCCACTACACCGCGCCCCACGGACGGCATAGGCCGGTAGTGAGTCGGGTCCTCACCAGTCTGGGTTCTGTCCAGCTGGTAGCCCGCTTCTCGGCGCGCCTCGCCAGGGAAGTCTCGCAGGCTGGCCAGCGCATCCCCGAGGAACTCCAGGGGCTTCTTTCCTCTCGACATCGGCAGCTCCTGAGATCGTCTACCCCGAATAGTATATCAGCATTGATATAAAACAAGAGCGCTGAAACATAATTGATGCAGCCGAATGTGGGTCTATGTCAGAAGTGTTTTTAGTAACCGTGTAGGGGTCAGTTCACGAAACGGAAAAAATTGTACGCTAAGCCTTTGGCATCAATGATATCGATACTATTTTTTACAATTCATAAAGTTGCGCAGTAATTAGTCGACGACTAGCCCTTGCTAAATAATTTTCATTTCAGCATGAGTTGTGCTTTAAAAACTCAATTCTGCAACTACACTCATTGGGCGAACAGAGCGAGAAATCTGCCGTTAATTCTAATAGCGGGTACGCGAATGAATATCAGCTCTTTGAAGAATATTATGAGACAGATAAGATCATTACGTTTGATCTTTGCAGCTTTATTGTTTGCCACATCACTACCGACTCTCGCGGCGGCCACGACTATAGAGTTGGTGAATGATAGCAATTCAGATGAAACATTAATCAGATCGAATACGTCTGGAATTGTGACACCTCCAGCGCCAGATCCGTTATTTGCGAACGATACCAGAGTTGTTGTATCAGAAACCCCCGGCACTGTTGATGCAGGTGCTTTCACTTATCAAAGCTGCAGATTTAACTGGTCGGTAATTAAAGTCGGATCTCTATACCAGTTCTCAGATGGAGCTGAGCCTACGTCGGATTGTGAATCACAAGTAATTCTACAAAACTTTATTACTGGTGAGTATTCTGTACGATTTACAGTAGAATAAATTTTTTTAAACTGATCTGACTAGGATTAATTCACTGTGTAACGTAGATATACATTGCACAGCGAATTATTTATAAGATATTGTCTTTTCGGCTATTTATTTAGTAAAGTTGGGTACGTATAGCTCTCTGGTGGCGTTTATAGAATCATCCAACCTATTCTCGTAACCACTAAACCAAGACTGTTTTCGTATATCCCCCGCGTTCAGGATTTGACCCTCTGTAATACTTTTTGATCCAAACTTCTCTGCTGCATCCATAGCTTCATATAATAACATTATAAGAGGACTATCTGACAT
The DNA here is from genome assembly GCF_023314135.1 of Marinobacter sp. M1C. Classification (NCBI taxonomy): domain Bacteria; kingdom Pseudomonadati; phylum Pseudomonadota; class Gammaproteobacteria; order Pseudomonadales; family Marinobacteraceae; genus Marinobacter; species Marinobacter sp. M1C. The sequence goes on along the minus strand of NZ_CP092289.1, from coordinate 1,479,680 downwards.
AAAATCCTCTGGTATCTCTCCGTTTTTGATTGACGCACTTTCATATGCTTTCTGAACGCCCGCGCGCTGGTGCGCATATTCAAAAGAGGTCCCTTTTTCCTCATTGCCTACAGCATCTAAAAATTCTATCCCAGCTTTGAACTTAGACGCCATATTCCCAACAAAAGGGTCGGAAAACTGATCCTTTTCGCTCGTCGGACCGCTGTAAAGTCCCATGGCAAGCCCCTGTTGTTGATTCATTTTATTACGAGCTATGGCCTGCTCATCTTTTGTGAACATTTCGCCTTGATTACTTGCAACAGCATAGAGTGCTCGCCTATCGAGCTCACCCAGTAACGAATTTCTGCTTTCTGCAGGTGCGTTATTTGGCGGATATGACTTTCCAATCGACTCCAGGCGCACATAATTATTATCCATGCTAGCGCGTGCATCTATCGCAACCTGGCTAAAATCTTTTCCAGCAGAAAATGTATCACGACCAGGCTCTTTGACACCTAATGCAATATTAGCAGCTGTAAATCCGTCATAAGTCGGCATAAACTGTTCGTAATAGCTAGGGGATTGACCGCCCCTGGACGCCTCTAGTGCTTTTCTGCCAGCATCTGAAATAGTAACGTCGTTATTACTATTTTCAGGATCAGCACTGTCCTTGATGGGTTTCTCTTCGATTCCAGATCCCGTTTTTTCCAAACTAGCGTATTTATTTTGCACTCCAAGTGGCTGGCTGCTTATGGTAGATATCACAACAATGCCTCCACTAAATACCTATACGTGATTTGAACGAACCTTTGCATCAAGGTATGCACCCATTTTTTAAGCGTGGTGGACAATGGCACGCTTCTGCGTGCTTTGAAAGCCAAAATTGGTTCACATCTCACAGATAACCATTCGAGAAAAACGCTGTTGGTTTGCCAATTGCAGTATGTGATTGACGCCCATACTCTAACCCCTTCGGAATACTCCCTATTCTTGTTATCGGGACTTACCGGAATAACTTTAGCTAATCGGTCAGCCTATCCAGCGGATTGCATCCGGCGTTTTGATCATTACCTAGTATAGTAGCTCCCCAGGCTCCCATAGACAAAGTTCCTGAAGCGCGAATAGATGTAGCGGCCCGCAAACATCGAGGCGAACCCACATTATTTGAGAATAGAGCACTCGGCTAGATCAGCAACCCAGCCTCCCGTATCTGCTCCATTTGCTCATGTGCCCGTGTCGCCTCCATATCCCTGGCTAGGAATCGCCTGATTTCGTCTAGCCACGGTGGCAAAGCGCTTGCCTAAAGGATTTCAAAAGATAAACAATTGAAACAAATCGTTACACAGTTTCAGTCAAGACTTATTATTCTTTAGACGGTAGCGCTAACGAGAGTGCGTTAATTGATAAAAGGAGAACACCGTGCAGAAAAATAGAACCATTTCCTTTGCCTGGGTCGTGGCTTGCGCCATTGCCTCACCGTCGCTTCTGGCAGCGACACCTGTTCCGCTTTCACCAGCTCCAGCAGCTCTGTCCAAGGTCGAAACGACCTCAAGCACCGAGGGCATGACCGCAAATTCCCAACCAGAGAAAACTACTACCACTTTGAAGCCGTACCGGTTCGACCGGTTGAGCCCGCAGAGCGCCAGTCTAGTGTTAGTGGCCCAGCGGTGGCCGCTCCCCAAGCGCAAGCGAAAGTAACAACCAACGCCATCACTCCGCTCTGTACCACCCTCAACACGGGTACCGCTTACACATTAGATGGCACTACAACCGGCGGCTCTTATTGCTACCACTTTGAAATCACGCAGCGCTCCAAAACCCAAGTATTCCTGACCGGGCAGAATGCCAATACGGACTTCGCCCTGACGCTGATCAAACATGAGGCAGACGATACGCTGACATCACTGGGGACATCGGACCAACCGGGCAATGCCGATGAAGGGCTCTTGGCTCTCACTGAACCGGGTGACTACTATTGGTCTATGGACGCCAATGCCTCGGATGGCTCTGCCTTCCAATTTGGGGCAGTGGTGAACACGGCTGTGGATGCCAACGAACTCAATGACGCGGCAAGTCTATCAACACCGATTCCTGATGACCGAACGCCGATGGTTGGGAGTATGGACAGTACCCAGGATATCGACTATTTCAATTTCGTGGCAGAAAATGGGCAGGATCTGCAGATCCAGTTGATCGACACGTATGGCCAGAACGAGTGGGTCATTGAGTACTTCACTGGCACCCTCTGGAACACTCTTGACGCGAATATGCTCTATAATTTTGGGGGGCTACCAGCGCCCTTCACCCTTAATGTTCGAATCTCCCCTAACCCGGCGGTCGCCGTGAATCCGGCGCACGATTATGAGCTGATGGTGGGAGCGCGCGTCACTGCTTCCGATAGCGTCGATGTCGGAAGCGATGAAAATTTAGTTCGTATGAGTGCTTCCCCTTTTATGACTGACCAAGTGCATAATGAGTTGGATTGGTCCATACGAGTGCTGGATTCCAGTGGCAACCCTGTTGAGGGGGCAGAGGTGACCTATTATTATTATACTGATGTGATTCCAGTGACAGGCGACACAGCGATCAGCAATTCGAGCGGTATCGCCGGTAACACCATCTCGATGCCTGATTGCACTGGTACTCGTTCCACCACGGACTATTCGGGTGGCTATACGTGGCTTTCAGAGTTCAATTATGGGGAGTGGTCGATTCGGGTGAAAGATACAGATCCCGATGAAGTCGGAGTCGGAGGCGAGAACTATCCAACCGTGACCTTGGGGCACGTCTGCGACCAAACCATTCAGTAAGTACCTGAGGCCCAGGCACTGCTTGGGCCTCGTTTCCTTTCTACAGCGTAATCAGTCCAAAATCCGCAGGCTTGGCATATCCAACGGAGGCGTTAGCACTGATCTGGTCCATTAAAGCGCGCCCGCCAGCGGCAAAGTGACTTTTGTAATCAGTAGGATCTATCGTTTTCATATCATAGCTCCCGCCTGGCTCATGCACTTGCAGGTAGGAACGAAGATCAACAATGTCCCCAAAATTCTCCTGGGATACGTCGAATCGACCGATACCGTTACTCACACCGGCCGGTCCCCGATTTAGCTCCAGCGCGCGAATCATCGTAGAAGCCACTTGGTTGGCCTGATATTCGACATCGGCTACCGAGAACGCCTCCTTAAGGGCCGTGCGCTCTTCAGTTGATAGGGCATCACTGCCTTCCGAGAAGTTCAATGAACCGTTTGACACCGAAAACCCCCAATCCTTTTCTTGCAGATCGGGTGATAGAGACTCCATTGCCGTATCAAAGCTACGCTTGAGGCCAGCTGACGCCGTGGCGACACCAGTGGACAACGTCTGCATCATCTCAATCATCCTGGCATCGGCCGCTTCGTTACTTTCTTGCGGCATCTTGTATATTTTATCAATAACAAAGCCACCGGTATCCAGAGGGTTCTCTTTCGCTCCATGGTAAACCACCGATGGCACCTCGCTGGCCTTAAAGTCCGCAGCAATCGGCGTTTCGCGGACGATTCTTGCAGAACCATTTGAATACACGCCCTGCTGGTTTGCCGATTGCGATATGTGATTTACATCCATCCTTTTATCTCCTTCGAAAGACTCTTTCTGTTATCGGAACTTCCCGGAAAAACTTTAGTGAATCAATCGTCCAAATGATCCGGCAGATCCGGCAGTATGCAAGTGGCATTTCGATCCCAGCCTAGTTCGTGTCCAGAGTCTTCGCAAAAAAATCCTCCGAGTTTAATGTGCAGCCTGCCGGTATTCGCTGTCAGTTTGAGCTGTACCCTAACCGGGCGTCAGGCATTGAATGACACATAGAGGGTTGGCAGACAAACGTGAAAAATTCCCAAAAAAAAGCTGTAAAAGGCTGAAATTAATAGCTTATATCCCCTTTTTTTAAAAATGATTAATCAATCTCTGATGTAACATTCCGACAACGATGGTTTTGCGTGGTCCGCCAATCATACAAGCCACGCATGTTGCCTCTAAAACCCGGTAATTAATCGGCTTTTTAGAGAAATTAGTTAGCACCGTACCAAATCGCCGTCTTTTTTGCCCAAACATGGCCCAAACTAGATTCCACCGTCGTAAGAGGCTGCGTAACCCGCCTGCTCCCGTACAAAACCAGCTCTTATCGGAATACATTCCAATACGCAGGTAATAGTGTCGTTAACTGATTGTAATACAAATGCCACTAACGTCGTCTATGCTGGCAGTGATTGTAAGAATTGTGCAGTTTGCGAACAATTAAGCCTCAATCAAGGAGAAAGATCATGAAGGAGCTTAAAGAGGGATTCCTTTTCGCAACAGTGGCCGTATTTGCCATTACTTCTGCGAATGTTATTGCTTCAGAAGCGACGACAGAACGCAAGGTGCTAATTGATGATCGTTACGGCGGTCAGCACCAAATCACGCAGAAAGTTTATGACCAGGGGGCCGGATTCTATACGTTTGTCAGGGACGGAAGGCCTGAGAAATTGATAGAAATCCACGGGGACATTTGCCAATCAGTAGGTGGTGTGGATGTCTTTGAGGAAGGCACAATCATGGCGTCTGATGCTGTTCAAGACGTGGCGATTTGCAAAATTACTGACCCAAAGGTTATGGCCAAAATAGCGAGAGAGAATCCCGAAAACAGGGTTTCTGCTGGGAAGCCCACCGGACACGACACGAAGACAGCAATCGCACCGAGGTGGTTATATTGGCCTCCCGCTTTGAGTCTCATCCCGCCCAATCGAGATGTTGCGGTGAATATCAACTTCCGACTCAGTGGATACGTCGAATACTACACAGACGACGGCGGATTTTATAGCAACTCGATGCAGGGCGGTCAGTGCAATATTTCAAGGTCCGGAATTGTTGGCAGTGATGTCAAAGGTACGCTTTATATAAATGTGCTATGTGTGGCGCGTAATTCTGGCACCTGGCCAGTTTATCTGACGTCCAGTATTCCAGGGCTCACGGTCCAGGCTATTGGAGAAATACGGGCACAATAGGAAGTGCGCAAAAAGCAATTATGACAGGGACGGGAAACTGTCCCTGTGTTAGATGAAAAGAGGCCTTAAATGTGTTGATAAAAAAGATACCCATATTGATCGCGGCCGTGGCATTCCTAGGAATTCCAGGCACGTCTTTGGGATCGAATACCGTTCTCGTGGAAAACACCATCTATGATGAAAGTGGAAGGTCCATCACCGTCACGATGTCGGTGCAAAAAAATAGTGACGGTACCTACACGATTGTCAACATTGTTCCGGAACAAGAGGCCAAGGTATTTTTTAATCGCGCATGCGAGGAAGAATATGGCCCTAATGTCCGGTGGGCGGGTGTTGACCAGGACGAGGTAAAAATCTCAAGTCCTGACAGCTATACCTATAGCTGTCACAGCCAGGGGTAGGAACTTGAGACCAGTAACAGTGTGACCTCTTTTTCGGAATCTGTAGGTTTATAGAGACTTTCCTGCAAAAAATACGTGGATTGTTGCTGCAGTAGCCTTGCACTTGGCCTAAGAAAGACAGCCTGGAGGGATGTCAAGACAACGAGAAGTCTTCCCTCTTCCCGTTGGCATGGCTGTCAGGCGAGTGATGACAAGGTTCGTCAGCAAGCTGTAGGTCCTGTGAGCGCACTAAGGGGCTGCTTCGTCAGAATCGTTGCCAGCGCTTAAACGAGCCAACAGGTCAGTCTTCACGCTAAGCTCTGTTTCAAGCAGCTGCACCTTTCCTTTGAGCTGATCGCTAACGCGCTGCTGTTTCTCAAAGGCGGCTTTTCGCTGGCGCAACACCACCGCTTGCTGCTCTAATCGCACCGTTTTATCCGCCAAGCGTCGGTTTTCGCGCTCCCGCTCATTCAGTTGCTGACTCAACTGATCCGAATGCTTTCGAACTTCGGTCACCTCCGTGAACAGCCGGGTGATCTCCCGGGTGGCCTGGGTCTGTTCGTCGCGCTTAACGGCTAAAGCTTGTTGCAGATGGCGCTGCTCTTCCTGGACTTGCTGAATCAGCTGCTCATGCCGCCGCTGATCCTGCTCACGCTGTTCTTTCACAGAGCTGCGATAGTGCTCCAGCGCCTGGCGGGCATGTTCGTGCTTTTCTTCCAACGAGTCCACCTGGCGCTGCTTGTCCTGAACCTGTTCGGTCAGACCCTCAATGCGTTGCGCTTGGGCGCGGCCGTCGCCCTGCAAATTCGAGAGGGTGTCACGCAGCGCAGCGACCTCGGCGTGTAATTTATCCCGCTCCTGCACCAAAGCGTCATTTTGCTTCTGTTGTTGTTCGCCCTCAACTGTCTGCGCCGCCAATGCTTCCCGCAGACTGACCGCCTCAGTGTCATGGCGTTGCTCGGCCTGCTCAATCGTCTCCTGCGCGTCTCGTCGCAATTGTCGAGTCAACTGACTCACAAGTTCTGTTACGTGCGTACTCAAGAGCGCCTCGTCGTCCAAGCGGGTGCTTTCTCGCGCCTCAATCGCTTTAAGGTGGCTGCTGATGGTGGTCTTCGAGCCCGTATTGCCCAACTCGGCCCGTATGGCGTCGATGGAGGGGTGAACGCTGCGAGCCAGGAGGCGTTTGCGAGCGTCCTCGACCAGGGGTTGGGTGATGCCGCCTCGGGCCATGATCGTCTCCTCGTATTTATTTCGTACTGTATTACGTATTATGTAATTACGTACTATATACAGTTGAAATTAATTTGAAAGTATCACTGATCTGATATTTGATAATCCAGGGTTATCCATTGTGATGCTCATTTCGATGACTATACTGATCAAAGCCCGGTACGATATGGCGTTGGTCAACTACCCGGGACCGAGGCCATACGCCCACTATGAAGGAGCCCCGAAGTGCACCAACAAGCCGACCCACTTAATCAGGTGTTTGCCTTTCAGGCGTTTGATTTTCGGAACCGGTTTCCCGACCCATTAACGAACTTCCGTGCTGCTCTGGAATGCCTGCAAAGCGAAGACGCCTATATGCCGGATGTTGACGCACAGATCAGGGCCCACCTCAAAGACGGCCGCTCGATTGCCATTCCAAAAAGTTCTTTCTGGGTGGAGCAAAAGCAGTTTGCGTCATCGGCCGAGGCAGAAGCCTGGGTACTGGCTCGTCAGAAAATGGCTACCACGGGATCTCCGCTGGATAGGCTCGCCGGTTCACTGATCGCCAACCTCAACGTTCCAGTTGAAAAGCAAGTGTGCGATGCGATGGCTAAGACGTTCACAACGATGGTTTCAAAGGCCGACAATGAGGCCATGTGCGAGTCGGCAGAGAGTTGGTCAAGGGAAGCGATACGGGCATTACCGAAGCCGGAAGACATCGGTGCGCCCAATGACGATTGAACGTTACGTTCGCGCCGCCACGCGGGACAATACCCGGCGCAGCTATCGGTCGGCGGTCGAGCATTTTGAGGTGGCCTGGGGCGGATATCTGCCAGCAACAGCCGACAGCGTGGCTCGCTATCTGGCCGACCATGCCGAACGTCTTTCTGCCGCCACGCTGAAGCAGCGCCTGGCGGCGCTGGCACGCTGGCATCGGGACCAGGGTTTTCCGGATCCGACGAAAGCCCCTTTAGTACGCACGGTTCTGAAAGGCATTCGCGAGGAGCATCCGTACCGGCAAAAACAAGCAAAGCCGCTGGCCATCACCTAGCTCCAGCAATTGGATCAGTGGCTGGCAGGACGGATCGCAGAGGCGCGGCAGCACGATGCTCGGCGTCTCGGCGTCTGGTTGCGCAACCGAGCCATGGTCTTGCTTGGGTTCTGGCGAGCCTTTCGCAGTGACGAACTCTGCCGGCTGACCATTGAAGATGTTGCACTGACACCCGGTGCCGGCATGGCCTTGCACTTGCGGCGGAGCAAGGGAGATCGGCAGGCAGCCGGGCGAACATTTAAGGTGCCCGCCCTGAGACAATGCTGTCCTGTCGAAGCCTGTCAGGACTGGCTGGACTTCCTGAACCAGCCTATTGGTCCACTGTTCAGGGCGATTGACCGCTGGGGGCACATTTCCGGCGTTTCATTGCACCCGAACAGCATCGTGCCGCTGCTGCGCCAGCTACTGTCAGACGCGGACATTGAGGCCGCACAAGCGTTCAGCAGCCATTCGCTGCGACGCGGTTTTGCCACTTGGGCCAGTGCTTCCGGGTGGGAAATCAAAGCGCTGATGGAATATGTCGGTTGGCAGGATGCCCAGACGGCCTTGCGATACATTGAAACCAAGTCACCGTTCGAGCAGGCTCTGATGCAAATTCCAATTGAGGTCGCCTCTGCTGTCGGTCAGCCGCGCCTTGCTGCGAGCGCATCCGAACCGCGCCACCGGGCATTGACCGTTCAGCTAACACTAGAGCCGCAGCGTCCTCGCAACCAGAAACACCACCAGGCCCGCACGGTGATCGAAACTCACTGCCTGAAACCGTTCGAGGTGAAACACCAAGACAATGGAAACTACCACATCCAGGTTCCTGCAACATCGGATGACCAGCTGGACGAAATGATGGACGATTTGATTGATGAGATACACCGTATTGCGTCCGACAAAGCCTGCTGGGTGGAGACACTGATCACCGACCCGGCCACTGGGCAGGCATGGGAATGAGTCGGTCATGAGTGCCATTCAGGACACAGCCTACCCACGATTTCGGACGGATATTCCGCAACACGAACTTGATGCGGTTTACACGCCCACACCCAACGAGCAACGCTGGGCTCGTCGATATGCCAAGCAACTTCAACACCGCTTCTTTTTACTGTTGCATCTGAAGGCCTATCAGAAACAAGGTTTCTTCTGCGTAACGGTTGATTTGCCGTCCGATTTGAGTGGCTACATAGCTCAGCGCCTCGGCCTTCGCAAACGGCCGACCAAGATCCAGCAGAGGCAGTATGATCAATCCAGCGCCCGAGATCGCCACATCAATTGGATTCGGACCTACGTCGGCAGCCGAGTCCTGGACGATGACGACCGCATCTGGCTCGCAGACCAAGCCATAAACGCAGCCGAGTCCCGGGAGGTGTTGGCCGATATCATCAATATTCTTCTGGAGGAGTTGGTGCGTCACCGTTTCGAGATTCCCGGCTTTACGGTGCTATTGCGACTCGCCAAGGATGCCCGGGCCACCGTCAATGACCGTTGTTACCGATCTATCGTCAGCGAACTCGCCGACGAAGCAAAAGCACTGATCAATGCCTTGCTGATATCACCGCCGGGGATCGAGATCAGTGGCTGGCAACGTCTGAAGCGGGAAATTCGTAAGCCCACAAACAAGGAAATCCGGTCTTACCTGCAACACCTCAGGTGGCTGAAGGCCATGGTCGAGCAATTGCCAGAAGTCAAATCTATCCCGGTGACCAAGCGGCGACAGTTCGCCCAAGAAGCGCGAGCACTTGATGTGGCCAAAATGGCTCGAATCACAGCGCGTAAACGCTAAGCCCTGGCGGTGATCCTGATCCGGCAACAATATGCCCAGTCGCTGGATGACACCGCCGAGCTCTTGATCAAGATGATGAGACAACTTGAAACCACCGCCCAGCAAAATCTCCTGACCTATCAAATGGAACAGACCCAGCGCACAGATCGACTGGTGTCCTGTTTTAAAGATGTGTTGACCGCAATGGAGGCCGAGCCAAATCCCTGGCAATCACTTCAGGCCATTGTCGGAGACAAACGGCAGGAGTGGCTGGACGAATGCGAGGAGCATCTGGCCTATGCGGGCAACAACTATCTGCCTTTTATGTTGCGACCGTTTCGCTCCAAACGTAGCCTGCTGTACAACTGCTTGGAGATACTCACGTTTCAAAGCACCTCCAGCGATACGTTGTCGATTGAACTGATCGAGTTGCTCCGAAAGACCCGTTCGCTGAAAGCCGAAACACTGGATTTGCGTATCCATGCCCCGGATCTGGTAGAAAGCATTCGGCAGACCAAGTGGACGCTTGAGAAATGGCGCCGTCTGATTTTCGCGCGACCGGACAGCCTGACGGTTCACCGTAAATATTTTGAAATGGCCGTTTTGAACCTGGTGAAACAGGAACTGAAGTCGGCCGATCTGGCGGTCGTTCACGGGGATCGTTTCGATGACCATCGGGACCAACTGGTGAGTTGGTCGGCATACGAGCAAGAAATTGACCAGTACGGGCTGGAAGTGGAGCTTCCTATCGAACCGAAGGCTCTCATCCGCCATCTCAAGGATCAGTTGACTCAGGTAAGCCGCTCAGTGGATGCTGCGTTCCCGGACAACACACACGCCGCAATCGAAGACGGTCGCATCGTAATCAAACGCAACCAGAAGCAGGGGCTACCGACCAATTGGCAGGCCCTGGATGACGACATCACGCGGCGGCTTGGCACCCGCAGCATTGTGGACGTGCTGGTCGATGCGGAGCGGTGGCTTGGGTTACACCGTGAATTCGGGCCGCTGTCAGGCTACGAGGGACGCGTCGAAAATCCCCGACTACGGTTCATCGCCACGCTCTTCTGTTACGGCTGCAATCTGGGGCCCTCCCAGACAGCCGACTCCATCAAGCAACTTAACCGTCGACAGGTGGCCTGGCTCAATCTCAATCATGTGACTGAAGACAGGCTTGATCGTGCCGTCGTTAAAGTTATCAACGCATACAAGAAATACGAATTGCCCGGCTACTGGGGCACAGGTCGACGGGCTGCCGCCGACGGCACTAAATGGAACCTCTACGAACAGAACCTCCTCAGCGAATACCACATCCGCTATGGCGGGTACGGCGGCATCGGTTACTACCACGTCTCAGACACCTACATCGCACTCTTCAGTCACTTCATTCCGTGCGGGGTTCGCGAGGCTGTGTACATCCTCGACGGACTACTTGAGAATCGGAGCGATATCCAGCCGGATACCTTGCACGGTGATACGCAAGCGCAAAGCTATCCCGTTTTCGGGCTGGCCTATCTACTGGGGATCAAGCTGATGCCGCGTATCCGGAACATAAAGGATCTGAACTTCTACCGGCCAGACCGGCGGTTCCGTTATGCCCATATCGAAGAGCTGTTCAATGGTCATATAGACTGGGCGCGGATTGAACGGCACCTCCCGGATATGTTGCGCGTGGCCGTGTCCATCAAGCTCGGAAAAATTACCCCATCAACGATCCTGAGACGGCTGGGAACCTACAGCCGCAAGAACAAGCTGTATTTCGCCTTCCGTGAGCTGGGCAAGGTCGTGCGGACTGGCTTCCTGTTGAACTACATCGACGACGTGGAGTTGCGTCAGACCATCCACGCCGCAACCAACAAGAACGAGCAGTTTAACGGGTTTGCGAAATGGAGCTTCTTTGGTGGTGAGGGCATCATTGCGACCAACCTCCGGCATGAGCAGCAAAAAGTGGTGAAGTACAACCACCTGGTGGCGAACATGCTGATCTTACACAACGTCGAAGCCCTCAGCCGGGTGTTGCGCGAAATGGCAGCGGAAGGGATCGTCATTACCGAAGATGTACTGAAAGCGCTATCGCCGTACCGAACCCGCCATATCAATCGTTTCGGAGATTACACGTTGGACTTTAGACGCCCGGTAGGACATCAGTTATTTGATTTAAAACTTGCTGAGATCGCCCCTCAAGGGAAGTCCAAGGGTCTGGCGAGCTCCGAAGATGAATCGGGATAAAAACCGTGATCAAAAAACTTATATTTCATTAGGTTGGGAGCGCTTTTGAGGAATTTTTTACGTTTGTCTGCCAACCCTCACATACGTCAGAATAGGGTGGTATCTAGAAATAGTTGACGTTTGTTGCGAGGGGTCTTAGCGTACGATTTCTTCCGTTTCGTGAGTTGGCCCCATAGAGGCCGCTGCCGGTGACGCGGAGGCGCAGACGGATCTGGCGTTGTTGTTTCTCGACGCAGACAAACCGGATCTCGGCCTGCATTGGCTGACTTTGGCCGCTGATCAGGGACACCCGGACGCCATGCACCATTTGTCCAAACTTTATATCCAGGGCAGCGGCACCCCCCAAAACGACAGCCTTGGGTTGATGTGGCTGGCGAAGGCGGCGGCTTTGGGGCACGTGATCGCCGGTGAGCAAGTCACGGCCCTGACTCGGTTTAGAAAGGCATAGCCTGTTCCAGGAATGCTTCAACTCTGGTGCACCGTCACGGCCCGAAACCCCACCGCCTGGCACGCTGAAAAGGCGGCATCGAGGCTGTTAAAGATCCGCACCACCTCCATGCCCTGGCGTTTGCGGTTCAGGTCCAGGGCCACGGTGGCGCCGTTGCGCCGGCGAAACTGACAACACCATCTTGGAGCCGGCCCGGGCTCCAGGGGCGCGGGCACGATGTCGGCGGCCATGAGGGTGCCGGCCTCAAACAACAGGCGGAGCTGGTCGAGTCTCATAATGGGGTTTTGCTCCTGCAAATCTGGTATTTGAACCGGTGAGGGTAGCGCGAAAGGCGGGGTTTGTCGGGGCAGGACTATCCAGGTGCGATGCTCGGTTTACCATAAGACCTGTTGTCGGCAGTAGACGCGGAGCGGTTAAGGCTACTTTGTTTGTTTTTTGACCGATTCAGTGTGTCTACCGGAGCGGCTGGGAAAGACCTACGAACAATACCTTTAGTCACAGGCTTTTCCCCAAATTTTGGGGATAACTTTAAGCCGAATTACGCTTCACTGTGTTCTTGGAGCCATAAGTTGGCCGCTTTATGGTCACATAGTGAATCAATTGTGGCCACTCCGATTACCTGATTATTCGTCCTACCGCCATTTGGAGGCAGATCGGTGATCAGTTCGGCAGAATTGGTGATATTGAAACCATATCTTGGCCGCTTTCTGATAAAAGCGGACCTTTATCAGATAGGGGTTTACCCGGTCCGCTATTCGGAAACAAGGTACGCTGAGGTCGCAAAGCGAATCTTCAGCTTCGAACTCAATTTTGAGAAATCTAGTCGATTTTAGGGGATGATTACAAACAGCATTTGACATGAATTACGTAATCCTCTGAGTACAAGGGTTTTTCGAAAGGCCCAGATTTTTTTTGTATTCGCACCGACCTGTGTATACGATAGTTTGATAATTAAAAGTAATTCTTACGGTTGACTGCGAGGGATATGTGAAAAACTGCTCAAAAGGATCAATTTGGAGAAAGTGGGACCTCCATGTCCATACCCCGTTTTCAATTCTGAACAACCAGTTCGGCGACGACGTCGACGAATACGTCAAAAAACTCTTCCGATCAGCAATAGATCATAATGTAAGTGCCATTGGCCTGACCGACTATTGCCTTCTTGACGGCTATAAAACCGTAGTCGAAGACTATATGCTCAACGACAATAAACTAGCTGAGCTATTTGATGAGGATGAAATCAAGAAAATTAAGAGTATTGCTATTTTCCCAAATCTCGAGTTTCGCTTGGACAAACTTGTAGTAGGCAAAGAGGTCGACTTAAAATGGAATAGGCGGACCAACTTCCACGTTATCCTTTCCAATGAATTGTCTCCCACATTAATCCAACGCGAGTTTTTATCTAGAATACAGTTTGAAACTCACGCTGAAACAGGTTTCAAAGCAGAGAGAAGACCCTTAACCAAAGAAAACTTGATAGAATATGGTGAAAGGCTAATTGATGAACACCCCGAGTTTAGAGGCCAACCTGCCCTTGCTGTAGGAATCTGCAATGCCTCGGTCAATACAAGCGAAATAGCTGAATTGCTCACCGAAGATGGAAGGTTCAAAAAAAATTACTTGTTAGCTTTGCCCTGTGACGAAGACCTCAGCCGAGTAAGCTGGAATTCGGCCGGCCACGGTACGCGGAAAACACTTATTCAACAGAGTCAACTGATATTCTCATCTAACAAGCGTACGAGAAGCTTCTTACTCGGAGATTATCACCAGAACCCCGCCTCCTTCAGAAAAGAGTTTGGCCTACCTAAAGCTTGTATATGGGGCTCCGATTCACATGCTTACGAAACACTTTTTGAGCCTGACGAAGGAAATAACACTTGGATAAAGGCTGATCTTACTTTTGAGGGCCTCAAGCAGGTAGTATTTGAGCCGAGGTCACGGGTCGCAATTCAAGAGACTTGGCCTGGCGATAAGGTAAGCTATGAAGTTATAGACTCTGTTCGATTCAAAGATTCCAGTGGAAAAAATATTTTTCCTGAAAATAAAATAGAATTAAATCCTGATTTAAATTCGATTATCGGCGGCAAGTCCTCAGGAAAATCGCTTCTACTTTATCACATTTCAAGAACGGCAAATAAAGAGGAAACTGAAAAGAAGTGTGATCTAGCAAAGGCAAGCATTTACCCAGAATTTGAAAATGACTCAAATTTCGACTTTGAAATCACTTGGAATGACAACACTAAACAGAGCTTTAGAGAAACAAACGAACGTCGTCCAATAACTTACATACCTCAGCTATATATAAACAAATTAGCTGAGGAAAATGGCCGAGATCAACTAAACGAGCTTGTACTTGAAATTCTATATCAAGACAGGGAAATAAAGTTAGATGCTGAAGAGCTTTTTAAAAAATGTGATTCGTTAAATGAAAGCATCAGCACACAAGTTACAAAACTTGTATCCCTCAGACACAAGTATGCAAAAGAAAAGGGCGAGAAGGAAAAAATTGGAGCTGAGAATTCGGTAAATAATGAAATAAAAAAAATAAAAGAAAAAATAGAAAACATGAAGCAATTATCAGGTTTTACTCCTGAAGAAAGCAAGCTTTATAAAAAGCTTAGCGACAGATTGTCACTTAGCGAAAAAAGGCGATCGTCTCTTTTAAGATATATTGAAATACACACTGAGCTACAAAATGAATTAGCAAGAGAGATGGAAGATTCGTTCAGAAACGTAGCTCTTATGACAAATTTTGAAGAGTCAGAAAGAAAACAGTTTCACACTGGAAGCCGCCTTGTTCAAATAACACTGGCTAAGATTCAGAAAATCATTGATGGCCTGCCAATAGAAGCGGGAAAGAACATACGCCGTGCCAATAGCTTAATAGGCGCGCTGGATGCAAGAATTATAAATACCACGAAAAACCTTGAAAAATTCTCGTCTAAAGTAAAAAGCCAAAAAGAATTAAAGGAGCTTTTAGCGGCGCAAAAACGGGAAGAAACTAAGCTTAGCTCGATTCAAGAAGCAGACAAGAAGGTCAAAAGCACTTTCGAACAAGGGAAAGCAGCTTCCGATCAGCTTAAAGCCCTGTATGAGCAGTTGTTTGACGCATACAGTGAAATAGAGGCGCATTTCAACGGTGCTGCGAAGATCGAAAATGAAAATATAACGCTTCAAGCTAGTCTGGAATTCGATCACAACAGTTTCGATTCTTTCATAAACTGTTTTGATGCCAGAGGAAGCCTAGCAAGTATTCTGGGCGACTCAATTGATAGTGAAAACAATTATATTTACTCAAAATACACGCATTTAGACTCTATATTCACCCTGAGCGAGAAGATTCGAGATTTCTCCAAGATCGTCCATAAAGTCCGGAAGAGTGCGGACGAGGAGCTAATCCTTAGAAATCTACTTCAGGATTGCTTTTACATATCTTTTAACTTGCTTTATAAAAATGACGACATTATCAGCATGTCGCCCGGTAAGCGCGGACTGGTGCTTCTCCATCTCATACTACACTTGAGCAATTCTTCTCACCCCATACTTATAGATCAACCTGAAGATAATTTAGATAACCGCACAGTTTATAATGAGCTCTGTGACTTTATTAGGGAAAGGAAAGAGAAAAGACAAATCATCATGGTCACTCACAACGCTAATATGGTTGTATCCACAGATTCCGAATGCGTTATTGTCGCGAATCAGGCTGGCCAGCAGCATGACATGGAAAACGAGCAATTTAGGTTCGAATATGTTTCCGGCGCCATGGAGTGCACGTTCTTCGAACCAGATGCGCCTTCATTGCTTAAGAAATTCGGCATTAAAGAGCATATCTGTGAGGTCCTGGAGGGGGGACAACTTGCATTCGAAGAGCGAGAGCGTAAATACGCCTTCAAACGATAAGGACGACTCTTCGCCACGTTAATTCTACTAGAATTCAAGCTTTTCTTTTGAGAGGCAGGCACTGCTCTAGGCGATTGCTCTTAAACCCATAGTTTGGCTGGCCGTGGGACTCCAGTGTATCGCCTGCTTGCTCGGTAATCCTGACACCATCGGAAATTCGGCCTGGGTGCCAGACTCAGTATTTGGGGACGCTTGATATGCCAATTGACCTGCTCCCCTCTGGCTTTACCGTTTTCAGCTTAGTAATGTTGAGTCGCGAATGTCGCTCTTCTTCGCTTCAGCCGAACCCAATGTTCGCTTTTGTTTAGGAGCGGATCTTTTACTCTGGCTTGATTCTGTGGTGAAACGGTCAGTCGCGGCACCGTAAGAAAGGTCCGCTTTGAGAACAAAGCCTCGGCGACTGCACCGGCCTCTAACAACAGACTTTCCGAATTTTTGCGTACCTTTCCTACTGTAATCGAGCTATCTACCGTTCGTCTCAAAACGGGCAGCGTGGTGAAAAGCGGGCCATACTTTGAGTAGACTCCGCTTGCTCAGGAGGGTGGCCAACATGTCATTATCAGAGTTCGTATTTACGCGAGAACCTTGGAACAAAGGAAAGCTTATAGGTCAGAAACTCCCGCTGAAACCTGAAGAGGTCTGGTCGATACGAGTGAGACTGGACATGGCGCACAAGGTGCGAGATCTCGCCCTTTTTAACTTGGCTATTGATAGCAAATTGCGTGGATGTGACCTGGTAAAGCTAATGGTTAGCGATATCGCGCGCGGCACAGAAATAGTGTCTAGAGCGAAAATTGTTCAGCAAAAAACCAAACGACCTGTCTCTTTCGAAATAACAGCCAAAACGCGGGACGCTCTCGCGGCGTGGATCAAACTGAAAAATCTCTGTTCCCTCGACTATCTTTTCCCCAGCAGCTACCGACGCAAAGATCATATCAATACGAGGCACTACGGGCGTTTGGTGAAAAAGTGGGTTTGCAGTATTGGGTTGGACAGCACGGCTTACGGAACTCATTCGATGAGACGCACCAAGGTCGCGCTAATCTATCGTCAGACCAAGAATCTCAGAGCGGTTCAGATACTATTAGGACACAGAAGCCTTGAAAGCACTGTGCGATATCTGGGCGTCGAGATTGATGATGCTCTTGAGCTTTCTGAGCACATCGAAATTTGAAGCTGCTCAAAACGAAGCGGAGTCAGAACATGACGGAGAATTGCGAAGGGCGAGTCGATTGAATAATGCCAAACGACTGATAAAAGCGGTCCTTTTAGAGCGATGGAAACGGCTAACTAGTCTAGCTCTGAGACCTCTTGACAGTGGGGACGTAAATTAACCGACATTAATAAGCAGCAAATGCTTCAGTGATTGGGGGCAGGTCAAAGGTCGACAGAAATAATTTGTTCAGGCCGCTCTCTGGCGGCAACAAACCAGTCTTATCGCTGCTTCATGAATAATAAAGCCGGCTCTACGGCCGTCTTTATCGTTGGAAGTTGCGACTGTTCACTAGCAACTGGTGTTCCCGAAGCCATCGGTGTAGCAGTTCACGCTCTCTCCCCCGATAGTGCCGGTCGTGTTTCCGAATTCATCGGTATAAAGATTTACTGAGTCGCCGCCCATTGTTCCCGTTGTATTCCCAAACTGATCGGAATACGTGTTGATGCTCTCGTTTCCAATCGACCCGGACGTGTTGCCGAAATCATCTTTGTAGGTATCATACGATCTTTCTCCGACAGTTCCGGACGTGTTTCCGAAGTCGTCCGTGTAGGTGTTTACTCCGCCACCAGAGCAGTTTCCAAAATCATCGCAATAAGTGCTTTGCGCCGATACTGAGCTTGCAAACATCAGGACCAAAAAGCCTAAAACTCCAACCTTCATCATTCTAAATTCTCCCTCGTTCAATTTGCTCACAGCCAGTCTGGCTGAATGTGCTTTTCCTTTCAACGATGTGAGGGGTTCTCAGCTGTTTCGACCGTCTTGCTGCAATGGGATGTCTGGGGTGGTTTGTGGTGCAAGAGGGATGAGTGTTAGTGAAACCATAAAATGGCCGCTTCGCAATCGTAATCCAGGTCAGGTCGAGTCCTAAAGCGAACATTGGGCTGCTGACCTGACCCCAATCCACGCAGCCGCAGGCAACAAAGATGTTCGATGTTCATAAACCTGTAAACCAAGCTGTGTAACTTCCGCCCCCATTGCAGAAACACTTTGTGTCTTAATGGATCTGTAAGTCACTCTCTTACGGAGCTATCTGAGATTTCAGGCCCGCGTCAGTGAGCGCCTCAGCAATGCCGCGAGCCATCTGGCGATAGCCCCTGGCGTTGGGGTGAATACGGTCTGCCCGAAGGCCCTCGTCAGAAAGCACCTCAGAGAAAATATCGTCGATCACCAGGATGAGCTCTTCTTCGGCCAATTCCTCATAGATGGGCGAGTCTGAGAGGCTGCCCACACTGGCGCCGAACACCGAGAACTCTGGTACCGCTACCAGCACAGGCACGGCTCCGGACCGGCGAACGGCGGTAACAATTTCTCGAAGATGCTCCTTTACCTGACTGGCAGACTGCCGCCGCAGAAAATCATTACCGCCCAGTTCCACAATCACCAAGTCTGGCTCATGTTTCTGAAGCGATCCCGCGATGCGTCCACGGGCTTCACTGGCGGTGTCACCCGGCACGCCGGCATTGACGACCTTCCAGCCGGTTGACCTTGACAGCAGTGAGGGGAAGTCTTCGCCCTTTCCGGCTCCGGTGCCGTGGGTAACGCTGTCCCCGAATGCCAGTACCACCGAGCCATGCGCCAGAGGTTGATAGCGAGGCGGCGAATCGCCGCAGGCGGTGAGTAGAAGCGACAGCACGAGGAGCATCAATAAACGCAATCGCGGTGCCCCTCCCGCCATGGCATGATGGGTAGTCATAGGTAAACTCCCGTCCGGGTCATATCTGCTTTACGATAGGCTGGCGCCTGAACGGACGCAACTGCTGATTCCCGCATAAGGAATCTCAACCCGATGCTCCCAACAGTTACTCCATGCCGGAAATAACCCAGCGCCTATCAGTGTTGCTATCCAGGAAAACTGGATAAAACCACGACGGCCAATTTTGGTATCACTACCATCGGCCATCTCAGGGTGACGTAAGCCGGAACTCTTGGCCGCTGCTCTTTTCATGTTTTCCGATCATGTCAGCCTTCCATGGTTTATTGGGTTGCGATTAACCCGATGTTTTCTGGGTGGGCTATTAGCCCGTTATTGTTAATTCAACACAACCACATACTGCACTCACCGAATCCTTGGATGTCCGAATTCCGGACACTCATTACCTAACAGTTGCGAACCACTCTCCAAGGCGTAAAATCCTAACAACTAGCTCCGAGGACAGCCTTGGGCACCGATCAAATGTCCTATTTCCGGACAACGAAGCCCTATCAGCCTTGTGCCCAAAATCGGTGCTAATCGGTCAAAATACTGATAAATAGGGATTTTTTATTGCACCGGGATTTGGATTAAGTATTTGATTTTCCAGATTTAGGACGATTAAACCCTCTTACAAACGCACTGTAGCGGTGCTCTCCGAAGGCAGTGGTCACAGGTTCGAATCCTGTCGGGCGCGCCATATTTTTAAAAAGGCCTTACGCGAAAGCGTAGGGCCTTTTTAATTTCCTGTGCCCAATTTGTGTCCATGGTGTGTCCATGAATTTGAAATGTATTTTCATGCCACTATAATTTTGACCACTGCACTGCTTTGGCACAAAGCAATTAGGACACAGAAAAATGCTACCCATTTGCTCACGTTGAGTGCCCATTATGACAACTAAGCTAGCCCTTGCTTGCTTAACTATCACCGCTAAACCAAAGCCACCATTTGGGCCTAGCCACATATTAAACGCGTAATACCATTCACCTAATTACGCAAAAAAGACAGATCTGTCATTTTGCCCGGACACGCCCGAATTGCGCGAAGGTGCTGCTCAGATATTCCGCAAAAGTATAAGCCACTACCGGCAACTGGCGATTCCGCAGAGAGGCCAGCACCAGATTGGCGGAGGGAAAACCGCGATCCTGTATTTTCCGGCTGACAAGTTCGCCGGCCTCGGGCGTGACGCCAATTTCTATCTGAAAGGTCAACGCCTGCTCATAGCGCAGATAACCCAACAGGAACTCGAAGCTGTTGCTTCTCATCACCGGCTTGAGCTTGATGGATCGGCGGGCGAGGAAAGCGTCCAGCAACTGCCGCCCGGCAATATCCGAGTCGGGAAGGACCAACGGATAGTCCAGGCATTGCCGTAACTTGACAGGGCCATCTTGAGCCGCAAGCGGATGATCACGATGCATGACTAGACACAGCGGCTGCGCCAGTTCATCCAGGCGCATGATATCCGTTTCGGGGTCGAGGTGAAAAATCAGGGCCAGGTCCGACTCGAAAGTGCGCAGTGACTCCAGCGCCTGGCTGTGATCAGCCACTTGAACCTGAAATTCAACCAGAGGATGTTTCTTCCTGAAGCCGGCAATCCGCTCCGGCAAAAAGGCTGCAGCGGCTGCCTGGCTCGCCACGATACGCACGCAACCACGGCGCAGGCCCTGCAGGTCTTCGATCTCGGAACGCACCTGTTCCAGGTGTGCCGCACGGCTGCGGATGTACTGAACAAACAATTCCCCGGCAGCCGTCAACCGCATCCCTCGAGGCTGACGTTCGAACAGCGGAGTTCCCAGCTCGGCTTCCAGGTCCTGAATACGGCGATTCACTGCTGAGGGCGCCACGTGCAGCCTCTCGGCTGCCTGGCGGATCGAGCCCACACGGGCAACTTCGTCTAGGTACTGCAAGAAACGGAGATGATTCAAGGCTGATTCCTTTGCGAAGGCGGCGGCTTTGAGAGCCCGTCATAGCGATTTTACCGGTGTCAAGCCGCTGCTGTGGACAAGCAACGTCCTTGGAGTTTATGCAACATTTGCGGGCAGACTGCTCTCCGCTGGTGCGATCCAGACCCCGGTTCCGCAAGCCCGCCCCGCCGGCCATCGAACTTGCCACCGTCACCTGTGCGCCGAGTTTCCCCTTTGCTATAGAGGGAGAATGCGCTCCGGCCATGGCGACAAGACTGATTGTTGCCGGTACGGCAACACAATGCTCGCAATAAAGCGGCTATTCAGACACGCAAATGGCATGCCGACTGCTTTGAAAGTGGTGTGTGAAGATTAGGAGCTGGCATAAACAACAAAAGCACTGGCGTGAATATATAAGGATGCCTGCAGTACGTCCTCACCCGACCAAGATGCTCGTGCCAGTCATTTTCTTATTGAATAGCATCACTGCTCTGTTGCCACGGCCGCTGAGCTTCAACTTTCGCTCGTAACACACCCGAAGGAATCTCGATCATGGCTATATTTTCGAATCAATCACGTATCCGGAAACATCTTGTTACCGCCATACTAAGCTTGGGGCTGGCGTTCGCTGGCTCCTCCCCGGCCCTCGCCGACACCGATATCGATTTGGTATTGAACTGGAAGTACGAAGGTGCCCAGGCCTGGTTTTTTCTTGCAGAGGAAAAGGGCTACTTCAAGGAGCGAGGACTGAATGTCACCATCGACCAGGGCTCAGGTTCTGCCGCCTCCATCCCCAAAGTCGCCTCGGGCAGCTATGACGCCGGCTTCGGCGATACCAATGCCCTGATCCAATTAGCCGCCACTCAGCCCGAGCTTGCCCCTGTGGGCGTGTACATGATCTACAATACGCCCCCGTTCGTGATCGCGGTCAAGGCTGACAGCCCCATTACCAAGCCCACAGACCTTGAAGGCAAAACGGTTGGCGCGCCGGCCAATGATGCGGCCCTCAAACTGTTCCCGGCCTTTGCTGAGCTGGCGGGCATTGATCAGTCAAAGGTAACAATCAACAACATGTCCCCCAGCCTGCGTGAGCAGCTGTTGATGCGCGGCGAGATAGAGGCTGCCCTAGGTTACATCACCACCATAACTTTCAGCGCCAAGGGCATGGGTCTGGACCCCAAGAAAGAACTGCGGTTCATCCGCTACGGCGATCACGGCATGGACCTGTACTCAAATGCCGTTTTCTTCTCACAAGACTTCATCAAAAACAACCCGGAAGCCGTGCGTGGCTTCGTGGCCGCGCTGAATCAAGCCATCCAAGATGCCATTGCCAATCCCGAAGAAGCCATTGATGCCTTAATGAAGCGCGAGCCCTTGCTCGACCGCGAACGGGAAATGGACAAGATGCTCACCACCATGCGCAACGACATGAGCCACCCAGAAATAGCCAAGGTTGGCCTGGGCAACGTGGATGATGCACGCCTGAAAAAGAACATCGACACAGTGGTCTCTGCCAATAATTTGGGCAATACCCCAACCATTAAGCAAATTTTTGACCGCAGCTTCCTACCCCCGCGCGACGCGCGCCCCAGCAAGCTCTGAGCCTGCTCGGGTTCCTGACATGCGCCCGGGTCAGAACCCGAAACAGACAGAGAAACAGACAGAGAAACAGCATGACAACAATCAAAATTACGACAGGCGGTTTTGAATTTCTTGCCGAAGCACATCCCAATGCGCCCGAAACCCTGGCAGCCTTTCTGCAGCTCCTGCCCTATCGGCAGAAGTTCATTCACGTACGCTGGAGCGGCGAGGGTTGCTGGGTGCCACTGGGCGACTATCAACTCACCAGCGCAGGCACGCCGATCGGCTTCGAAAATCACACCAGCCACCCTTCGGCCGGGGACATTCTGTTTTACCCCGGAGGCTACAGCGAAACCGAAATCATCGTGGCCTACGGCGCCTGTTGCTTCTCCAGCAAACTCGGCCAGCTCGCTGGCAATCACTTCCTCACCATCACCCAAGGCAGTGAGAATTTGCGCGCGCTAGGCCTAAAAACCCTGTGGGACGGTGCTCAGGATGTCACTTTCGAGCTGGGCTGACCGTTACCGACGCTCGTTCAGAAGCAGCCCTGCTTCTGAACAACCCTAGGTCTGAAAAGGTAACGAGACTATGAAAACACGTGTAACTCGCCTGGCCACTAGCGCTCCCGATGATGTGACGGCGCTTGCCAGAGCCATCGATCGCCGCCAGATAGACCCCGCCCGGGTGATCGCTGTACTGGGCAAGACCGAGGGTAATGGCTGTGTCAACGACTTTACCCGGGCCTTCGCCTCGGGCACGCTGCGATCCTTTTTCGCCCGCCAGCTGGCGCTGACAGAGGCTCAGGTTGGCGAGCGCATCGCCTTTGTAATGTCCGGTGGCACCGAAGGCGGCCTCAGCCCCCATTTGCTGGTATTTGAGGCCAACAGCAGCCAACCCGCCCATACCGGCAGCATTCCCGGCCTTGCCGCCGGCGTCGCCTTCACCCGCGACTTCAGGCCGGAAGAAATCGGCCGCAGTACCCAGGCATCCCTGACTCTAGAGGCGGTTCTGCAGGCCATGGCCAGCGCCGGTATCCAACGTATCGAGGATGTGCATTATGTGCAGATCAAATGCCCGCTGCTGACGGCTGCCCGCATCAACGATGCCGCCGCACGGGGCCACATCGTGGTTTGCCATGACACTTACGAATCCATGGGTTACTCCCGTGGTGCTTCGGCCCTTGGCGTGGCCGCCGCACTCGGAGAGTTACCCGATGGTGCGGTCCGGGATGAGCAGATCTGCCGCGACTGGTCGCTGTATTCCACACGGGCCAGCACCTCTGCCGGCATAGAACTGATGCGCAATGAGGTTCTGGTACTGGGCAATGCCCCCGGCTGGGACCCCGAATACCGTATCGGCCATGCCGTAATGGAGGATGCCTTGGATGTCCTGGCGGTCGACCGGGCCATGGCCAGTACGCCGGAGGGAGAGGCCCTGGAGCTAACGTCCGCCCGACTCGTAGGTTTGCTGGTTAAGGCCGAACCCTCCGCCTGCGGCAGCATACGCGGCAGCCGTCATGTCATGAGTGATGACAGCGACATCAACGCATCACGTCACGCCCGGGCATTGGTGGGCGGGGTGCTCGCCGGCCGGCTGGGCGACACCCGGCTGTTTGTGTCTGGTGGCGCGGAGCATCAAGGCCCTAATGGCGGCGGCCCCCTAGCACTGATCGTTCGTAACGGATAAGTTCGCGCAGGGGGCGACTCAACAGCAGCCCGCACGTTCGTGATAATACTGGGTAACCGCGCTCTCGATTTCCGGCCAAGAGGCACAGAAATCGGAGCGCTCGGACAACGCTCGACGAAATCGGTCACGCAGCTCTTCCTGCACTTGATCAAGATCCAGACTGACCAGTTTTCCGCGTTGCACGATGGTCTTGCCGGCGACCACTACTTCGTCCAGATGTGTCTTGGTAGCCCTGGCGAATAGGAGATCCTGCGGGTCGACCCGCAGGATGCCATCGCGATCCAAATGATCCAGATCCAGTGTTATCCAGTCAGCCGGCTCTTCTTGGGCAATACTGCCGGTTCCGGCCAGACCCAGCGAAGCACGTCCGTGGGCCGTGGCAGCGCGTAACATCTGCCCGCGATGGGTTGAATCGCCAAATCCCGGTGCAGCGTGTAAAAGCGCTCCCAGACGCATTTCTCGCAACGCGTCGTCATCTTCGTCAAGGGCGCAACCATCGAGCCCAAGCGCTACCCGACAGCCGCTATCCAACATTCTTCTCAAAGGCGCAATGCCAGACTGAAGATGCAGATTCGAGCTGGTGTTGACCGCAATGGTGGCACCAGATTCAGCGATCAATGCCAGTTCGTCCGGTCGCGCCCAGACGCAGTGTGCCAGTGTCAGCCTCGGGGAAAGCAGGCCGATGTCATGCAGATAACGCACCACCCCACCAGGGTATAAGCGATCGGCATACTCGCGCTGATAACGTGTCTCCAGCAAATGCATATGAACCCGCCGGCCGGTGGATGCCGAGACCTCGGCAATACCCGCTAACATTTCATCGGAGCACCATTGGACGCCCGTAGGACCGTACTGAACATTCACGTTACCGCCGCCCAGTTTTGTCGCAATGTCATCCACCAGCGCCAGTTGTTCACGCCAGGATTGCGAAGGCGTTCTGAAATAGCGCCCCAGCACCTCTCTTGCCTGGGGCGGAAGGGCCTTTACCACAGGCGTTTCATCGCCATAAACCACCGGGTTGCGGTCCCGCAGGGCCACCGCGAACGCCAGCCTCACGCCCACATCGGTTGCTGCACGGGCAACCGCCTCGACTTCTTCGGCCAGCGGTGTCAGGCCTTGAGGCCGGGTGCAATGGATCATTACCGCCGCACAACCACCCTCGGCCGCTCGGCCCAAAGCGGCGACGGCAGCAAGATATGGATCGACTGACGGAATGGCGGCCAGACGCAGCAACCAGGTTTCCAGAGGCTTGCCGCCTGCGCCAAAAGACGTTGTGGACAACGGCCTACCGTGGTCGTGGGCGTTGGCGAATGCCGGCATCAATAAACGCCGCGGCCCTGATTCGCTCGCAACATCGCTTGTGACGGACTGAATGAAGCCGTCCACCACCTGCACACGAGTTGCGCCATGGGTTATAAAATCTGACCCCAAAAGGGCATCGGAAACTGTGATGGCCTGTGTTTGCATGGCGCCTTTCCTTTATTCGCTGATTTGAATCGGGCCGGCAAAAAACCGGCCTGATCCTGCCCGTGACCCTTGCTTAAAGTTCGCGTTTATCTCGTTGCGGCAAAAAGTCGGCTGAGAACACCTCATCGACGGTTGGCGTTCTTTTCAGATCATAGAGTTTAACGATGGTGTCAATGGACCGGCCAAGACGCTCAGGGTCGACCGCCCCGATGCCGATCTTGCTAGACTCGTCAGAAACAATCAGGTTGTCCATGGCAAACTGCAGGCGTTTGGCCTCGGCGTCAGCGTCCAGAAAACCTTCCACGCTCACCAGTACCTTCATGGCGGCCGCTGGATCTGCGCGCACTTCGTGGAACGCCCGGTTTATGGCACGAACAAGCCCTGCAACGGCTTCGGGCTTTTCCTTTATTAGCTCAGGCGAGACCATGACGCCGTTAGAATAGATCTCTACCCCATAATCACCAAAGCGGTACCAGGTAAAGTCTTCTTCGGGATCCAGCCCCTGAGATACCAAATTCATGTAGCTGGTGACGTTGAATACCAGTGAACCGTCGACCGTGCCATTGTTTAACAACTGTTCCTGAAGGCTAGAGGCAACATTAGTGATTTCGATGGTGTCGACGTCGATTCCCGCAGCGTTAGCCATGACGGGGAAAAGTACGGTGGCAGCACTTCCTGCGGGACCACCCAGATTAGCCCCTTCGAGGTCCTTGATGGACTTTATGGGACCATCAGACCGGGTCAGCACGGCAAATGGTGGCTGATTGTAGACCTGATAGACCATGACAGGGTTTTTGCCCTCATGAATGGCTGCATTCTGGATAATAGCGTTCATGTCGCCAAAGCCGGCATCATAGGCGCCTGACATGATGCGACTGACAGTCGCGGCGGACCCCTCGCCCTGATCGACTTGCACATCCAACCCCTCTTCCTCGAAATAACCGAGCTCGTCGGCCAGGTAATACCAGGCATGCACGCCCTGTATTCGCCAGTCCAGCGTAAAATTAATTTTCGTCAGATCCGCAGCGGCGCTAAACGACATCAGCATGGTTGCGGCTGCAACAACTTTTATGGCGAGGTGATGAAATTTCATGGTGTAGCTCCTCATGGCTTCAGAATGATGATTAAGCAGTTGGAAGATCAGACTTGCGCGTAGCCCAGCCCGTCACTTGCCGCTCAATCAGGGTAAAAATCACGTAAAGAATCACGCCCAGAAAAGCCAGCAAAAACAGTCCGGCGAATACCAGTGGAACATCAAACGTAGAGGTAGCAATCATCATGACGTTGCCAATGCCGCGATTTGAGGCAATGGTCTCGGCCAGCACGGTACCGACGAAAGCCAAGGTTATGGCCACTTTCAGCGATGCAAAAAAATACGGCATGGTTCGCGGCAAACCCACGTTCCAGAGAATCTCGCGGCGTTTGGCACCAAGCGCCTTCAGCACGTCTTCAAGTTCCGGTTCAGTCGTTGCAAGGCCCGTAGCCACATTAACAACAACCGGAAAGATGCATATCACAAAAGAAGTCAACACAGCCGGTAGCGTGCCGCTGCCGAACCAAAGCACGAAAATGGGAACAACCGCCACCTTGGGAATCGAAGAGAAGCCGACAAGCAACGGGTACACCGTATCGTAGGCCATGCGCGAAGAGCCGACGATGACGCCGATCAGCAACCCAGAGCTGACGCCGAGTGCAAATCCGGCCAGTGTGGTACCAAGCGTTTGCATCATATGGGGCATCAATGCCGGAAACCGATCAATCAGCGTTGCCATGATCTGGCTTGGCCGAGGCAGCACGATTTCCGAAATAGAAAAGACGACACAAAAAACTTCCCAGACCAGGAAGAACCCAATAATGAGCGCGCCGGAAGCAAGCTTCTGACGAAACTGAGCAGAAATTTCCATCAGCTTTTCTCCTTTGGCAGATCCAGTCGTGTGTGGGTTATCAACTGCCGCATTTGCTGGGTGAGGCTAACGAACTCCTGCGAAAACGTCATATCGATGGTGCGTGGTCGTGGCAGTTGGACTTCACGATCATCCAGAATCCGGCCAGGGCGCGGACTCATGACACAGATCCGCGTTCCCAGATAGGCGGCTTCGCGCAGGTCATGGGTCACTAGCAGAACGGTCGGCTTGGTCTCCTGCCAAAGGCTCTGCAGCGTGTCCCAAAGTTCTTCACGGGTGAACTGATCCAGGGCGCCGAAGGGTTCATCTAGAAGCAGCATCGCCGGGTCATGGATCAGCGCACGACAGAGAGATGCACGCTGCAGCATGCCGCCGGATAATTCCCAGGGTTGCTTGTCGCCAAAACCGGCCAGCCCGACCTTCTCCAGCAGGGATTCCGCCCGGTCCCGGAACTCACCGTTGCGCTCTTTTTGATAGCGGTCGCGGAAGGGTGGAACGATTTTCAACGGCAGCATTACGTTCTTGCGCACACTTAGCCAGGGCAACAGCGTAGGGTTCTGGAACGCCATTCCCACGCCGATCCTTTTTGCCCCGACCTCGCGGCCGCCGACATGTACATGCCCGTGGGTTGCGGGAAGCAACCCACTGACAAGCTTCAAAATTGTCGATTTACCGCAGCCGGATGGGCCGACCAGGGCGACGAATTCGCCCTGCTCAATAGTCATGGAGGTAGGCGCAAGCGCCTGAATTGTCTTTTTGCCACTTCCATAAACAACCTCCGCGTTCTCCAGCTTGACGGCTTCGATTTTCGGCACCTCGTGGTGCTCTTGCTCCCAGGCTGCTTTGGCAAAGGTGAGTGGCGATGTATTCATAACTCATTGCGTCCTTTTGCAGGCGCCTTTGCAAGTTCAGCGGCAAGGGTTTTGTCAGCATTGGTCACGCGGGCAGGAGGCATTTTCTGCAACGGCTTGACCGTTCTGCCGTGACCCCGTGCTTCGGTGACAAGCTGGCGATCACGCATCACGAACCGACCACGCACCAGCGTGTGAATCGGCAAGCCGGTTACCTCCCAGCCGTTATAGGGAGAAATACGGGCGCTGGTCGAGTGCAGTTCTGACTCCCGAATAGTCGTCTTTCGGGCCATATCGACAATGGCGATGTCGGCGTCGGAGCCGGGGATCAGAGCGCCCTTGCGTGGGTAAAGTCCCCAGGCGCGGGCCGGGGATACGGCCGTCAACCGCACATAATCATGGATGCTGATCTGGCCATTGTTCACCGAGGTCAGCATGAGGGGCATCTGCGTTTCCACACCGGGGAAACCACAATCGGCCTTCCAGATGTTGTCGTTACACTTTTCTTCCGGCGTATGAGGTGCATGATCGGTGGCAATCATGTCCACCGTACCGTCGCGAATGCCGTCCCAGATTGCCGCCGAATCCGTGGCTTCACGAACCGGCGGATTAACCCGGATGAGGCTTCCGAGCCGGTCGTAGTCATCGGTGTTCAGTAACAGGTAGTGGGGACAGGTTTCGCAGGTGATGTCCACACCGCGCTGCTTGGCCTCGCGCAGAGGCCGCAACTCATCGGCGGAGGAGACGTGCAGAACATGGACGCGAGTGCCGGTCCATTCGGAAAGTATGGCAGCCCGAGACACTGCCTCAATGGCAACCACTGCGGGCCGCGCGGCGATGTGCGCTAGCGGATCATTGCGCCCCGCGGCCCGCAGCCGCTCGTAACGCCAGGCCATGACCGAAGCCGTCTCCGCATGAAGGGACACGCGCAGCCCGGTGGGCGCCACGCGCTCGAAGGCTTCGAGCATGGCGCCAGTGGACGGTGCCGGCAGGTTACCGAAGGTATTACCCATGAAGCACTTGAAACCGATGATGCCGCCTTCGGCCAGGTCCTGCAGCTCGTCGATATTTTCTGCCCCAAGCAGCCCGTAGATACCAAAATCCACATAGGCCTGTTGGTCCGCTAGAGCCAGCTTTTGCTGCAATGCCTCCAGCGTGCCAGTGGGCGGATTGGTGTTGGGCATATCAAACACCGTAGTAACGCCGCCCATTGCGGCAGCTGCAGTGCCAGTCTCCCAAGTTTCCTTGTGGGTGTAGCCAGGGTCGCGAAAGTGCACGTGAACGTCGATGGCACCGGGCAACAAATACATGCCATCGGCATTCAGTGTTTCCTTGGCAGCAGGCATGGACTCTTCGTCGCCAATAGCGACGATGACGCCGTCTCGTATGGCCAGGGCCGCACGGATTGTGGTTTCGTGAGTAACAATCGTGCCGCCGGTAATCACCAGATCGGCCGTGACTGCAGAGGTCATAAGAGTTCCTGTCATAAGAGTTCCTGTCATAAGAGTTCCCGTCATAAGAGTTTTCGTTAGAGTGAGGCCCAGCCACCGTCCACTGGCAGATCAACGCCCGTTATCTGGCGCGAGCAATCGCTGGCGAGAAAGAGGCAAGCGTTGGCAACGTCATTCGCCGTGGAGACCCGGCGCAACGCATAATCCTCACTGTGTCGTCGCGCCGCTTCCTCCTCGCTGATGCCCAGCCGCCCGGCCATTTCCAGGCAGACTTTT
This sequence comes from Marinobacter sp. M1C, assembly GCF_023314135.1. Lineage (NCBI taxonomy): Bacteria > Pseudomonadati > Pseudomonadota > Gammaproteobacteria > Pseudomonadales > Marinobacteraceae > Marinobacter > Marinobacter sp. M1C. Next base: position 1,449,683 of record NZ_CP092289.1, on the reverse strand, counting down.
GTGCGAAAACGCGGGCCATCCACCATGCCGGGTGCAACAATATTCACGTTGATGTTGTGTGGACCTGCCTCCAGAGCGAAGCTCTTGGTCATTCCCCGCAGGCCCCATTTGGAGGCGGAATAAGCCATGCGTCCCGACTTACCGCGCATGCCGAAGGTGCCACCGATGTTCACGATCTTGCCTTCTTGCTGCTCGATCATTCCCGGCAGGACAGCCCGGATCGTGTTAAAGCACCCGGTCATATTCAGGCGCACGATTTCGTCAAACTCTTCGGCCGTGGTCTCTGCGCCGGTCTTACCGATGGGACCAGAGCCCCCGGCCACATTGACCAGCACATGGACGATTCCAAAAACCTCGCAGGCAGCGCTCACTGCTGCAACACACTGGGCTGAATCGGTGATGTCACAGGGGATCAGAAGCACCTCTGTTGATTGCGCCCGCAAGCTTTCCGCAAGGGCGGCCACGGCGTCGATATCCCGGGCGAGCAGCGCCAGCCGGCAGCCCTCCCCGGCGAAAGCCCGAGTGATGGACTCGCCCATGCCCTTGGCCGGCCCGGTAATCAGCACCACCTTGTTTTTCAACTCAAGACGCATTCTTTGTTCCTCAGTAAAATTCAGACAATGTCAGTCAAAACTGGAGCGCTTGACCGACTGCCACGCCAGAGCAGGCGTTGATCGTTCATGGGCTCAGTCTCCGTGTGTTTCCGGGGCGTTGCTTATGCCGGAAGGTTGGATAAAATCGGAGGCACACAGAGTGAAGCCGTAAATCTGGCGAATAAGTTCATGTGCAGCCTGAGTCGAAGCTAGCGGCGCGGGTGATGCCGCTGCGTCTTCGATCAACAGCACGTCGTAGCCAAGAAAGGTGGCGTCCTGCATGCTTGCCAGCACGCAGCGTTCTGTATTGATACCGGCAAAGAACAAGGTGCTGATGTCCAGCCGACGCAGGATGGCGTCCAGCTCGTTGTGCCAAAAGCCACTGAAACGGTTTTTGTGAACAATGATGTCACCCTCTTCCGGCGCCAGTTCCGCGATTGCCTGGCCACCCCAGCTCCCCGCCACCAATGCCGGCCCCAGTCCTCCGGGTGGCGTTTCGCCGTAGCCGGTGCGAGCGCCAAAACGCGTTGCCAAACGCAAATTTCCCAGTGGCATTTCCAGACAGTCCGGGCGCACGCCCCAGTGCAGGTGAATAACCGGCATAGCCTGGTGACGGGCAGACGTCATTACCGCTCTTAAAACCGGAATCAGTGCTCTTGCATAGGCAACATCGGTGCCACTCAGGGAGAACCAGCCCCTGGGGTGGCAAAAATCGTTCTGCATATCCACCACAACCAGCGCGGAGCGGGACAAGTCAACCTGTACCGGGACCGGTTCAGCCTGGAACTGCATTGGTCGCACCAAGCCGCGCAAGTGCACCAGGTTGGCACAGGAAACCGAATGCGCACTGGAGTGAATCGAACAAGAGTCTGCGTGTTGCCGGGGCTTCATAAACTGTCTCCTGAATGCTTATCATGGAGACTACGCCGGACCAATGATGCGTGCTATTGCTATTTTATAGGTATAGTGTTCGAAAAAACGCAACACAGGAAACGAGCATGAAACACCTTCGCCTGTTCGAGTACATCGATGCCGTCGTACGCGCCGGGTCGATCAGACGCGCCGCCGAGAGCCTCCACATCACGCCTTCGGCGCTTGACCGGCGGGTTCAGCAAGTCGAGGAAGAGTTGGACGTCGCAATTTTCGAGCGTCACGCCAAGGGAATGCGCCTGACTGCGGCAGGGGAGATTTTTCTTGGTTACGTGCGGCGCAATCTGGCGGACGTCGACCGTGTGCGCTCGGAAATCGAGGGGCTGAAGGGGTTGCGGCGGGGACGGGTGGAGATCGTTGCAAGCCAGGCCCTGGCTACCCGTTTCCTGCCGGCACAGATCAATCGATTTCGCGAACGCTTCCCAGCCGTTTCATTTGGCGTCCATATTGTCAGCAGGCAGCAGTCGGTAGCCGCATTGGTTGCCTATGAGGCCGATCTGGCCCTTGTGGTACTTCCCAAACTGAGTTCAGACATACTTCCGCTGGTGATGGTGGCAGAACCGGTGATGGCTATTATGAGTCGGCAGCACCCCCTGGCTGGCAAACCTGAGCTCAGATTTAGTGAATGTCTAGATTATCCACTGGTGCTGCCCAGCCCAGAGCTGGGCGTGCGAGAGTTGCTGGATACGGTGCTATTGCGACGCTGTAATAACGTGCAGGTCATGGCAGAAACCGACTCCTTCGAGCTGATGCGTGGACTGCTTGCGGATGCTCAGAGTATCGGTTTTCAGGTGAAAATCGGTGCTGCGTCGGACGACGAGCATAGCAACCTAGTGTCCACGCCGATTAGTCGGCGTGACCTACCCTCCGCTCCGCTGGTCTGTGCTCAGTTACGAGGCAGAACCTTATCCGTGGCGGCGGCTAAATTTGCGGATCAGGTAAGTGTCGCGCTTAACGCCACCGCACCCATCGGCTAGTGGAATTACATTGGCGCGACAAAGCCCGTCAGGCCAGCACCGTTAAAGCCACTTGGGTACGGTGACTGGTTGGAAATTGCGCAGGCCATCCAGCAACTGCCGGGGATCGGATTCCAGCACCATGGACTGACGATGAGACGGTGGAAGGAAGGCCTCTTTGATCATCTGGTCGATAAAGGCCATGAAAGGCTCGAAGAAACCGTTAATATTAAGCAGGCCCACAGGCTTGTCCAGTTCGCCTAACTGGTTAAGCGTCCAGGCTTCCATGAATTCCTCCATGGTTCCAATACCACCGGGCAGTGCGATGAAGGCATCCGCGAGCTCTGCCATGCGCTCCTTGCGCGTCCGCATGGTCGGTACAATCTCGCTGTCCGTCAGGTTGGGATGTATATGCCCCTTGGCCTGCAAGCGTTCCGTTATGACCCCATGGGCGCGGCCGCCCCGGCTAAGCACTGCATCAGCCAGAACCCCCATGAGGCCCTTGTGCGTGCCCCCGTAAACCAGTGTGACGCCGTTTTCCACCAGCGTCGCGCCAAGCGCCTCTGCCTGCTCGGCATAGACAGAACTGGCCCCCATGTTGGAGCCACAGAAAACGGCAATGCTGCGAATATTTCGCATGTGTGAGGAGCTCCTTTCAGTATCGGCTCTAAGATTTAGGACGACGGGTTACGGGCAAGATCCTGATCATGTCTGGCCTTGGCCGACATCAACTTCATTTTATATCCTAACTGATCGACTGTTTTTTTTGAATACATGACAAAGGCACAGATAAACTCGACTTTCGAACACTCAAATCCCAACACTTGCGAACCGACCAGCAAGACGTAACCTATCCAAATACATGGTTGAGGGCACCGATAAAAAGTCCGATTCCCGGACACCCAATTTCCATTAGCCTTGTGCGTAAATCGGTCAAAATACTGATAAATATGGATTTTTATAGCATGAAAGTTTGGAGTAAGTGTTTGATTTTCCGGATTTAGGTCGATTAAACCCTCTTAAAAACGCACTGTAGCGGCCCCCCAAAAAAAGGCAGTGACCCCAAGTTCGAATTCTGTCGGACGCGCCTTATTTTTCAAGGCCTTACGTGAAAGCGTCGGGCCTTTTTATTTGGCTGTGCCCAAATTGTTTCCACGGTGTTAAATCGCTTTTTCTTGGCGTGGTAATTCTGACCTTTGTCCTGTTTCGGCACAGGACGATTCGGACACACACTGCCTACTACCCAATCGCATTCCTCATATCCTGCTGCATCGATGATTTAAACGCCGCATCGCTGGCGATCAGGCGATATTGTAGTGGTCAACTAATACCGGACAGTATTTTAGTTTTTCGTTACGCGACCACCGGTGGCATTCCGTCATTGGTTGCATGGGAGCGCTCCCAGTTGCAGTAGCCCATCAAGTAATCGCCAATGTCCCCTTCCCTGCGTCAGAAATCCAGGAAAACCTCAGACCCCACGCTTGGAAACCCGCTTCCCTAGAGATCCTCAGCAGGCACCAGAGACAATTGGTACCCCAATGGCTCTACCGCTTTTTTAACAGATTCCAGAAGAACCCGGGGATCGTCACGCTCTATATTCATAAGGGTGGTCTTCGACAGACCACACAATCGAGCATAGTCTTCCAGCGTGATACCGACAAAGCGCTGGCGGATCTCACGCACCGCGGCCCCCACCGAGACCTTGCCCTGCTTCATGCGTCTCTCAAGCTCGGCTTGGGCCACTTGGCGCTTATGCTCTTCAACCTTTGGTGGCATTCTAGGCATCGTCGCCTCCCCCCTCATTCTTCAGGGTTTTCAGGAACCGCGCCGGGCGCTCAAAGACAATGTTCTTGTGCTCCAAGACCCGCCCGGGTGCACCCAGGTCCACAACCTTCTTTCTCAAGTCCGCCAGCTTTTCCAGCTCGGCGATAACTCGGGCCCGGGTGGTGTCCGGATCCTCGGCAAAGTCCTGTATGACCTTGTGGTAGTTAGGCTCATAGACCGAATACTGGTAATCCTTCGGCCAGACCGTCGTTCGGGCAATGCCCTCCTTGTCCAGCACCATGGGTGCCAGGTCGTAGGCCGGGGACAGGCTGATTCGGCCGTCACGTTTGATCAAAGCCGTGTTCCGCCCGTGGTTGTCACTGTTGCCGATTGTGTAGTTGATGACATCGCGCACCAGATACTCACAGAGGGTTTCATCAAACTCCGGTGGGCAAGTGATCGCCTCGCGCAGGCGCGCCAGAACGTCAGTGTGTTTCATCTGAGCCCCATCACCAATCATCTTGTTGAGGCTGTACATGGACTCGACCCCGTACCGCCGAACTCCGTCCGAAGTTACCTCCCGATCGAATCGCGGAAGCCACAGTGCCGGTACCTTGCCTTCAACCACATGGGCACCCCGGATAGTATTGTGGCCCAATTGGTCTAAAGCCCGGTAGAAGATCCCTTCTGCTCGCAGAATGTCCTGATCCTCTGCCGTCATGCGACCTCGGGGAAACTTTACCAGCCAGTGATTGGCGATTTCGGGTTCCGGGAGGGTCCCCTCAAGGTAGAAGCCTCCCCCATCACGAGCCTCGACGACTAGCAGCTTTGGCGCATCACCGCCCGCGCCGGTGGCACCACCGATGACCACACCCAGTTGATTGGCGTACTCCAGCAGATACTCATCCCGATCGCTGATTTCTCCCTGGGTGAACGAAACCACTTTGGTGTCTTTTACCTGAGACTCGAAAGCCTCCGCGGCCTCCTTGATGCGCAGATTGCCGATCGGTGCGATGCACCCCTCGCTGAGCAATTTGAAGTCAACGGATGGTCCCGGATCCCCGGGAACGTCCCAATGACGGAGCAGATACCGTCGCCCGGCACCCTGAGGGATAATGTCTCGGAGTACCGGAGCAAGGGCCTGCCGTGGGTATCCTTTCATCAGGTGTCCTGGGACGTTGTGACCGATGGCCCGCTCGTCCTTGAATGACAAGCCCTTCTTCGCAGTGGTGACCGCATTCACATACTGGCCGTTGTAGGTGAACGCCATGTCACCAGTGAGGCCTGCTTTGGGGTTCGGAAGCCGGACGGTACCGGCGTCGTGCCACTTGTGGTCCCAGTAGACCTGTACGGTCAGGATCTTTTGTTCGCTCTGCATCGCTATGCCTAAATACCATTGTAGTGGACTTTAGCGTGGCCATTAACTGACTTAAATACCAGTATGGTGATATATAATGCTACAAAGCCGACGTCTAAAGTCTACCAGAATGGTATATAGATCCAAGTCTAAGACAGTTCGTGGAATAAACGTCGCGCGACAAAGACTGGCTCGCTGGCATAGACGCTGCTGCCACCCAGGAGCCCCAGTGTGCCGGCTCTTCGGTTAACGAATCGAAACGATTGAAAGGGACCAACGACCTCAACTTTGTCCGAATTCCGGACACTAATTACCTAACAGTTGCGAACCACTCTCCAAGGCGTAAAATCCTAACAACTAGCTCCGAGGACTACCATGGGCACCGATCAAATGTCCTGTTTTCGGACAATGAAACCCTATCACTCTTGTGCCCAAAATCGGTGCCAATCGGTCAAAATACTGATAAATAGGGATTTTTTATTGCACTGGGATTTGGAGTAAGTATTTGATTTTCCAGATTTAGGACGATTAAACCCTCTTACAAACGCACTGTAGCGGTGCTCTCCGAAGGCAGTGGTCACAGGTTCGAATCCTGTCTTCCTTAGTTGAGACCGCTAAAGCTAACAGTCTGGAGCCCTCGAAGTATATCCAGCATGTGCTGGATCGCATTGCCGAGGCAGATTCACTGGAAAAGCTAGAAGCGCTGCTGCCGTGGAACGTCGACCTGGAACGGGCTTCAAAAAAAGTGCCGCAGATCGGCTGAGGACAAGTGGGTCGATTTAACGGCGCTTACTAAGAAACTAGCAAACACCTGTCCTTTAGGACAGTAACAACCATATAAGCCCTTTGATAGTTTCTAGTTACTCCATAAGCTAGGTAGGGCGCATCGGCATGTTTATATCAGAAAATACAACGAAAGTAATATCGTATAGCGATATAAGCGAGCGTACCCTAAAAAAGCTTTGTCAAATGAGGCGCGATCAATTCATAGATAGGCTAAAGTGGAATATAGAAAGCTACAAAGGCGGGGATGTAGAGGCAGATCAGTTTGACGCTGCGGGAACTTACTACCTAATACTGGAATATGGAGATTGCTTAGTAGGAAGCGTAAGGCTGAGACCTTCATATATTCCGAATATGACTAATACTTATTTCGGTGAATTAACTGATGGCTGCAAGATAAACAGGTTTACTACTTGGGAAGCAAGTAGGTTTAACATCGAAATTGAAAGCGATAAGGAAAGTAACGTTAGTAACAGAGGAAGCTTTATAAGCGAAAGAACAGTTCTTCTGTTTCTAGCTATGATAGAATACGGGCTCGAAAATAGGATTGAAGGGTACGAGATAATAGTAGACCCGTTGATGAAAAGAATCCTTTCCTTAACTGGCTGGAAAGGGATGTACCTAGCATCAGGAAAAGGAAGCTTCAGCGAAGATATACACTACGGACTTCTACCTTGTTCGGTTAAAGTCCGCTCAGCAATAGCGGGGAAATACTATAGCTACAGGACTAAAGTGAGTTAGCTAGAAGCTGGAGGGTAGCAGGTTCAAGGAAATTGCTTTTGATATCAGATGCTTTGCATTCATAGTGTCCAGCTTGACCATCATGTTGTTTATGTGAAACTTGATCGTCCTTTCAGTGATACCCATAATCATTCCAGCCTCACTGTAGGTTTTTCCATGAGAAACCCAATATAAGCATTCTTTCTCCCTGGTGCTCAAGTAGAGTTTCTGTGACAGAGATGCGTGGCTAGAAAAGTGATCATGTGCAATGGCAGATAACAACCTTAACGCAGTGCTATTGCTAATGATCCTCTCCTCGAAACCCGAGTCATTCGAATCTGACGTAAAGTGAACTGAGCCAAAACCTGAGCCTGGATCATGAATAGGTATAGAAAATCCTTTTTCAATACCATAGTCATGAGCAAGTTCAAAAATTAACGAACTTCCTCTAGATTCAGTTGGTATTTGTTCCCAGAAAAAAGGAAGCGATGTATTAGAAGAGGTCAGCAGTACCGGATCTGATCTAAAGAATCTCTCGCTCTTGTATTTGTCGACCCAACCTTTGTCGTAGTTTCCAGAAATAAATACTTCTGTGACTCTACCTGGAAACAACGGAGTGTACACATATGAATAGCGATCAACACCGCAATGGAAAAGAACCTCTTCAAAACACTTCTCAAAGTCGTCAGAGGAGGCGAGCCCATTTATTTTATCCTCAATATAGCGCAACATAAAAGCTCCCTCTTACCTGAATCCGTGACTTTGCACGGCCTAAATACCTTTGAAAGCCTTTAGTAGCAAGGCTTTCAAAGGTATAATTGCACCTAAAATCTATTCACCCAGTCGGTGCATCGGCCCATGCCTACCTTCACTCTCCAACAATCCGAAACCGAAGTCTATACACCCCACGGCGGACTCGCTCTGGTGGGACATTGCCTTAACCAGCATACCTCGTTGACGAAAACGGCCCGTACGGTCGTCAAACGTCACGGCATCCCGAACATCGATCTCCTGCGGACTTATCTGGGGCTGATCTGCGTGGGCAAAAGCGACTTCGCGGCGGCTGAAACGGTGCGCCCGGATCCCTTCTTCAAGTCGGCCACGGGGATCAAGCAATCACCGTCCTCGGCCCGGTTGCGGCAACGTTTTGATGAAGATGCCGTGCAGCTGACGCCCCTGCTGAACGACGCCAGCGCTGAGTTTTTAGAAACCATCAAGGCCCCGGTTACCCCGCTGGCGATGGGGCATGTAGCGCTGGACATGGATGTGTTTCCCATGGACAACAGCCAGACCCACAAGGAGGGTGTCAGTTACACCTACAAAGGCTATGACGGCTATGCACCGATCGCGGCCTACCTGGGCCAGGAAGGCTGGTGCATGGGCTGCGAACTGCGCCCCGGCAGCCAACATGCCAACAAGGGCTTTGTGGACACCCTGAAGCGTATCCTGCCACGGGCCCGTGAACTGACGACCGCGCCCCTTCTTTTGCGTCTGGACAGCGCTCATGACGCCCGTGAGAACCGGAACTTTCTGCGTGGACAGGAACACGTCGATTTTCTGATCAAATGGAACCCCCGCAAACAGGGTCCTTTGATGTGGGCGGACAAGGCCCAATCACAAAAAGCCTGGACGTTGGATCGTCACGGCAAGATGGAAGCCGTCCTGTCTGAGGAACTGCCGGACGAGCCTGGGGTTCGCCGAATCGTCAAGGTGATGGTCCGCACCAGTGACCCCCAGGGTCAACTGTATCTGGAGCCGGAAGTCAGCCTGGAAGGCTGGGTCACCTCCCTGCCTGCCAGCGTGGCAGAGGAGCAGCAGGCCATGGACCTGTACCGCGATCATGCCACCAGCGAACAATTCCACAGTGAGTTCAAGACCGATCTGGATCTGGAGCGTTTACCCTCGGGCAAGTTCGACACCAATAACCTGGTGATGGCTTTTGCAACACTGGGTTACAACCTGCTGCGCTGGATGGGACTGAGGCTCACCGGCCCGGAGGCTCCGATACGACACCCGGCCAAACGCCGCCGTCTGAGAACGGTCATGCAGGAGCTGATGTCTATGGCCTGCCGCCTGATCCACAGGGGCCGCCAGTGGTTGCTGCGTTTTGGTCGACACTGCCCGGGCTTTGGTGTTTGTCGGGACCTCTACCGAGACCTTACCGCGTCCGGATAGACCCATTGACCCACTCCGTTACCCGTTATCACCCCGCCATCTCGCGTGGGGCGGGCTGCTCTTGCCTGAATACCGGAACCTGATCGAAAATTAATCAATTCGTCGCCGTTATCAGCGGCAAGATCACGGATTTACCTCAAAGACGGCTCCTCTGGCACGAGTCGCTTCAAAAAACGGTTTGGTCTGGATAAATCAGGGCCCTGCCGGCTATATTGGGAACAAAGTCACTGATTCAAGTCTTAGATATTGTAGTTCAGTATAAAGGGTTCTTTATACTCGAACGGGTCGACGGTCGTTTAAATGTACCGCTGGTAGGCAGCACCTCAAACCACCATTTATGTGCACATACTTTTCTCCCAGGACGCTTCCTGGCCATAGCTTAAAAAGATACATACCCCGCGTTACGAACGCTACTGTGATTCAACATAAAAACCCCTTCAAAGAGACCCAGCAAATTTAGGTTCACAGTTTGGACCAAAATTCGAGTTCTTAACCACTATTCTGCCAGCAGGCCATCGCCTGGCAGGCGAAAATGCTTGTGGCAACTCAGTCGAGGAGCCTCAACATCCCAAGATCAAGCGCATAAAGTATGTGAGGGGCGTCACAGAACTCGACGACTATCAACCATTTTGCTAATTAGGATCAGGTTCCCCTTCCGAGGCAGAGATTCAAGCGGCCTGGTGCTGGCGGAGTTTATTCAGGACAAGATCGAGTCCCATGGAAGAGCAAACCTGGATACGAAATAAAACAGCGCTGCCTGTACCTAAGTACAGTTATTAAAACGAAGCCAGGTAGGTATAAGTCGTGGTGATACCTCTTGTCGTCAGCATCGCATTAATGGCAGGAAAAATATTGGGACCGAAAATAATTGCGCTAGAGGGTAAAACTATGAACGTAGCCGAGACTGATAATGTAGCTTCTAATCTTAATGATTTCTTTGAAGGACTTAGCACGCACCCAGTTTTCAATAACGACTATTTTCAGTACATAAAGGAAAACGAGTGGAACCCACAGACCTACGAGCTTTACCGAGCAAATTTCTTTTACCGTACTGAACTGACGGTTAAGGGGATTGCGCATGTCTGTGCTAGGTCTGCAGCAGTGAATGACATGGACACGCTAATCCTCTTCGCTTACATCCTCAGTGAGGAGACAGGGTTCGGGAATAAAGCCCACTGCCATGAGTTCTTTATGGAAAACGCACTCAATATTTACGGAGAGACTGAGTTTTCGCTCGCCCCAACCAAAGTTCAAGAAGCGAAATACAGCGAGTACATTATCCCCGAGACCGTTGCATACCGTGAACGTATCCAGGAGCTTATAAGCGACAGTTATCCTCGTATGCTGGGTGTGGCCATGGCATTGGAGACCCATGCTGATATCATGCTTACCAACTTTAGGGATGCATTCCGAAAGAACAGAAAAAAACTACCAGAGGACGTTTATCAAAACAAAGTAGAAGTTTACTTCAACAGCCATGTTGAAAGTGGCGTTGAGGAAAGGCATGCGGAAGACGCGCGTATGTGCGTAATAAACAACTGTAAGACACGTGAAGATTACAACGAAATAAAGCATGGAGCCTTGGGCGCAATCGAGGTTCAGCAAGAAATGTGGGATGCTATGTATCAGAAATGCTTGGTTCTTGCCTGAAATTAATCTTGAGCTTGATAAGGATAAAACATGAGCAACAATTCTGTTTCAGAAAGGGCGAAGTATCTCAGAGAATCGATAACACACGGTACAAAGGCCAAAATTGCTGAACTAAACAAGCAACCAGGTTTTAACAACGAAGTGATCGATCTTAGTATTGGTTCTCTGGATGAGAAGACTAGTAACAAGATAGATGAAGCTGTAATTGATTTTATCAAGAAAGAGCCAAGCACTATCCATGATTTTTGTCCAGTATCTGGCTTCCATTTTCTACGAAATGCTGTATCTGAGAGAGTTAAGAGATTAAGAGACGTTTATTACTCTCCAGACGATGAAATTATGATAACGCCAGGTGGAATCAAAGGCGCAATAAGCGTAGTTTTTCATACAGTCCTCAATCCTAATGACGAAGTAGTGGTACCCCTGCCTAATTGGCCTCACTATTTTGATATGGTTGAGCTTCACGGTGCGCGGGTGAGGGGCGTTTATACGGACCACTTTCGAGCCAAAGGAATCACCGCTGAAGATCTTGAAGACGCGATAACACCACGAACAAAGATAGTTATTCTGGGTGACTGCGTCAATCCCTCAGGTAAGATCTACTCAATCTCGGAACTGGAAAGCCTTGCAGAAGTAATAGCAAAACATAATGTAGAGAGAGAGAACAATGGTTCCTCTCCGATCCACGTCCTTTACGATTGTCCGTATGAATCCCATATTTTGTACCAAAGGCCCGCAACTATATCTTCAGTAGTGATTGACCTTAAGTGCGGCCGAAAGTACTCCATGCGCGATTGTACTTCGATTGTTACTGGGCCAGGCAAAACTTATGGTATGCACGGCGACCGAATTGGATACATATGCTCGGCTAAAAGTTTGATTAGACACATGGAAAAGGTCCAAGTTAACTTAAATTCCTTCGCTTCTACCTATGGCCAAATCGCTACTTATGCCGCCATGCAGCCCGATATGGACAAAGTTGCCTCTGAGCGCGCGAGGAGGGCTCGACGAAACCTGTCATTCTTTCTTGATAGACTAAACCAAATCCCTGGGCTAGTCGCGCCGGTACCTGAAGGCGGATATTTCGCGTTTCTCGATCTGACTTCGCTGAAAGAAGAGATTCAAGCTAAGGGTTACTCTCGCGCAGATGATTTCCTCCTGAACGAAGCCAGAGTAGCGACAATTAGCGGTGCACATTTTGCAGAAAACGTGCCAGACATGGACTATTACGTGAGAGTGAATTGCGGTCGTTCTCGAGGTGTACTAAAAGACGCGTCGTGCAGAATATTGAGGTCGGTTGATGATCTGTTAGCTTTAGCTGGTTAATTAGGTCGACATACACCGTGAAGATAATCTGGATGGAGAACCATGTCTCATGAACGCCAGCCTGGAAATAAACTTCGGTATTATCGGGACCGGTTTCTCTGGCACAGCAACCCTGGTTCATTTAGTCGATAACCTTATCGCCACACGTGCTGAGTTGACGGGAGTCATAATATTTACTGTAGAGCCAAGATCTGTGAACGGACCAGGGTTAGCCTATAGCATGAATGAAACCTTAGACAACCATCTTTGCAATAACCAAGCATGCAAAATGGCAGTCAAAGATAATGACTTTGTTAGTTGGCTTGCATCAAACAGAAAGCGAATTGTCGAAAAATATGGGAGTCTTATCAACGTGACTCATCCGCATACTGATCTAAGCCATTGGTGTCCTGACCCCGATGCTTTCTATCCTCGTCGGCTGTTTGGAATTTATTTAAATGAGAGGTTCCATGACGCTGTAAATCTTGCAGAACAGCACGGCATCAGGGTTTGCAGCTTCAACCATAGTTGCGCGATCGATGGGTATGAACAACGCAATAAGTTTACAATAATTCTTAAGAATCTTTGTACAGGCGAACTAACGAAGATAAGTAACCTCGATAAGGTATTATTATCAACAGGGCACTGGACGCCAAGCTCGCCGCAGGAAAGCGAGTCGCAGAAAGAAGACACGCTTAGCATCCCTCCTTATCCGGCCAGCGCTATTAATCGTAGGATCGAAGCTCTAACTAGCGTGAAAAGAGTAATTAACGTATACGTTAAAGGCATGGGGCCCAGTGCGATTGATTCTATCCTTACTGCAGCATCACAAGGCTACTTTACGTATTCTGAAGAAGGTCACGTTGTAGCATACATTTCTAAACCATCTGGTCCCCAAGTCAATATTACAGCCGTTAGTCGTTCAGGTTTTTTCCCGGCCGCTCGGGGGGGTGTAGTAGCTCATGACTTTCAGTATCTCATCACCGAAAGCTACGAAGAGCTGATGAGTAACAATCCTGATAATAAAAACCTTGCTTCTTTCCTGGACCAAATCGACCAAGAAATTAGGACAGCTTCTCAAGGGGGGGCTTCCCTCCGACACGTTGTAGATCCGCCGTTCCAGAGCGCCCGAGAAAAGCTTAACTACGATGCAGATCTGCCCATACTAAATGATGTAATACACTCGGTGATCCTTAAGGCTAGGCGTCTAAAATTTTATCGTCATCTTAATTCGAAGGATAAACGTATATATGACCAAAGATTTGACTCTCACTTTATTCGAACAGCTGTGCCTATACCGCAGCTAAACGCAGAAAAGCTTCTTGCTCTCTTTAATGCTGGTGTTTTAAAAACTAGTGCTTTGGGGACGCATGGCTCGAGCAATAGTGACCTAAGCGAACTCGGTAGCCCTATTACGACGTCTGGAGGCGGTTGTTCTGATTCTGAATACGATTTAGTCATCAATGCTTTCGGTCAGGATTTCATTCTTAGCAGACACCCTTCAACTTTTATAAAAGCGCTTCTAAAAAGGGGAGAAATCCTCCCACATCTTGAAGTTGGATATGAGCCAGGAGGTATTGCTCTAGATGGTTTTGACACATATCGGGCGTTGAGTTGCTCCCAACAAAATTCTGGTCTGTCAGATACTGATGGTAAATATGTGTCTCAGCACATTTATTCTTTAGGCGTAATAACACGTTTCTGGCAGAACGAGAGAAACTTCGCCGACGCGATCATCGAAGCCTCGTCGTGGATATCAAAAGAGTGGGCCCAGTATCTCTCTGATAGATTGCAGACTAGCTCTCCGCGTTTAATTAGCGCAAAGACAGTGAGGACAGCATCATGGAAATGAAAGAGTTTTACTACCAAAAAGGTATTCGCGTTAGTGTTTTTAACCTGGATCATAAGTCCGTTCCTTTTCACAAACATGACAGAGTCTCTGACATCATGTATTGCTCAAAAGGTAGCATTGTTATTGAGCTCCCCGACCTCCAACGAAGAGTGAAGGTACAGCGGGGCGGGATCTTTCAGATTCCAATCGGGACGCTCCATAGGTTTAGCAATGGCGAAAGTGCCGGTAAGGAAAGTCGCTACGCGCTTATGCAGCTTGGCGATTTCAATATTCAGTTTAAGAGGAACCATGCCGAGCTTCAGTCAGAGTTAAACCAATTTCCGATTGATACCTCCTCCTGTTCTGTAGTGTTTATCGAAAACAGAAAGCCTGACATCGTCCGACTGGCCGATGAGTTTGAGGAAAATAAACCTGAAATGCTCTCAGATGAGGAGACTAGGGATGTTGTTATGGCACTCAGGTCTTTTGCGATGAATGGCAAAGAAACTCCTTATCCTCTTGTTGACGCTCTGGTCTAGCATATGGATCTTAACGTTGATGTCCTCTTCATCATATTGACTGCCTTTTTTGTTGCAGGTTTTACAAAGGGCGTGGTCGGTCTTGGTCTGCCTCCTCTTGTACTCGGGATCGTTACGGCTTCTATTGGCATCAATTCGGCTATGGCCGTCGTGGCCTTGCCGGCGTTGGTCACGAACTTGGTTCAAGCTGTGTATGGCGCTCAGCTAAAGCCTATTCTGAAGACCCATTCAATTTTTTTTTTGCGGCAACCGCGAGCGTTTTTTTGGGGAGTTGGATGTCGACATTTGTGGACAGCGAGGTTCCTTCACTAATTCTCGCTACTGTACTTTTGTTTTACTCATTCCTCGGTCTGATGAGAGTTCCTATCACCATCAGTAAAGATCATGGTCGAGTAGTGAGCATTGGCATGGGCATCTGCAACGGTATTCTCACAGGGGTTACTGGATCTTCCGCTGTCCCAGGAGTTTTTTATCTTCAGTCAATTTTTCAGAGCAGGGATATGCTCATACAGGCTATGGGGATATTATTCTCGCTCTCGTCGATTGCGTTAGCGGCCACTCTTTACTGGCGAGGTTTTCTGACATTGGAGATTGGCTTGTTGTCGGTTTTATCTCTTTTTCCTGCCTTTGTTGGAATGGCTTTGGGTTCTGCTGTTCGTAAAAAGATACCTTCTTCAGTCTTTCTGCATCTTTTTTATTTCGCACTTTTTTCTCTTGGCAGCTACATATTATATTCTAACCTGAACGTTATTATTCGAAAGGTCATTTAATATGTCGAAGGTTCGAATTGCTTTACTAGATGAGATCGAGCGTCGTGGCGTTGATAATGACTATTCAGCCGTTCACCGTGCCGATAAGTATCTTAATATTACGCGCGATACGGGCGAGTTTCTTTTTTTGTTCGTTCAGGCTACAGGAGCTTTAAGAGTCTTGGAGTTTGGCACCTCAAACGGGTTTTCAACAAGCTGGCTCGCTTTGGCTTTACCCGATGATGGCAGGATTGTCACTGTCGACAACAGGCTTGTTAGGCATGACGAAGCTAAGGAGAATTTCTGCTCTTTAGGGATCTCTGACAAGATTGATATGGTCCACCAGGACTTTGCTGATTACCTTAAATGCTCTGAGGACTACTTTGATCTGATTTTCCTAGATGGTGATCGTAGCCTTTATCTTTCCGTTGTTGATGATCTCCTTCGGCGCCTTCCTCCTGGTGGAGTCATCATTTGTGACAACGCAGTCTCTCATGAAGCAGAGCTTAGGAGCTTTATGCACTATTTTGATAATTTGGAGGGCTTTTCGACGGTTCTACTTCCTCTGGGAAAAGGAGAGTATGTCGTACATAGATCGGCTTAGCCTTTCGTGTTGCTACTAACCTGCCAATCAGTTTGTACCGATACTGATCCTAACCTGGAAGTTATCGTTCTGCCGGTTCCTTCTGTTTCTCCTTCTGTCGTACCAAGCAAAAAGGTTCGGGATCGTCAGCCATCACTCATACTGCGAGATGATAAATTCTCTGAGTTTACTGCGCGCGTTCGATGCGTGGTGTGCAGATCAGGGGCTCTCGCAGCGTGCGGGAGAGATAAGGGTCGCACTAGCCAGGCACTTTAATGCCTATCGAACACCAGAAGCGCTTGTGCTGGAACCGCTTTTCAAGACGGTGCCGGATGAATTTAATGTTCGTGGTCGATGGGTAACCCCACTGGTGATTGAGCAGAAGTCAGCAGAGGGCATAGTAGCCGAATGCCCATCGTAATGGGTGGGACATGGTGAAGGCCTGAACTCGAAAATCAATGAGGAGCCTGTGCAGCTCAATGATTCCATATCCGACCGGACCTAGGAACATTGGCGCAAAATCAGAAGCCATCATTGGGGCAAGCAGGAGGTAATTGGCCGACTTGCTCTAAACGTTTTCGAGAAACGCCCTGTGCGGTCCCGCATGCAGGGTGTTGTGGGGGCTGGGGGTTAGATACCCCTGGCTACCCGATTATGCATGACGACAGATTGAAAACAGGTAAGCAATTCCATCTTCAACCCTATTTTTTATCGATAGCAACTTTGTGATGCCGAATTTCCCGGATGACCCATGAGTGCCATCATTGAAAACACGAAAGAGGCTGAGCACATTTTTGACATCCTCATCCACAAAATTGACAGCTTCCTCTGTGAGTATTCCGGAACGCCCCAGCAAATACTTAATTTTCTCTTTGCGCGTTGGTTGACCTTGAGGAGTCTTATCGCAATCCGGTGCTTTTTCCATCACTTTTTCATCTGGAGCGTTGATGTCTAAAATTTGGACAAAAACTTCTCGGGCACTTGTGCAGAAATGTCGAGCCGCATCCGGGTTTTCTGGATTCAAAGAGAATAAGGCTCCCTTCCAGCGATTGCTCAACTCGGGCGACAACTCTTGCAGCATGTCGTCGATCTCAGTGCGAAGGAGATCGGATTGCTGCCCTTCGCTATCCTCAACGTCAGATTCAAGTGTGTTTGAAAGAGCTAAGCTATTCGCATTTTCTTGCTCTGATCTGTCTAAGAAGTCATAGCCAAAGTTGGAATGTTCAAAATCATTCTCTCTAGCATCTAAACGCTCATAATAAGTATTGAGCGTCATGGCGGAAGTTCTAACTATCTGGTATTGAGACGAGTTAGACGACCTCATTTTTCGGAGTTCGGAATCGATCTTTAGTCGATTGGCCCTGACCCTCGCATTGTGTTTTCTTACTTCGCTATTGTATCTATTAACTGCCTGCTTAACTTTCTGATTATGCTGCCTGACCTCACGGTTATACTTGGCTATAGCCTGTTTCTGTTTATTCTGTGCCTGCCTGAGCTTGCTGCTCATTTGCGCGGAACTTATTCTTCTCGGCATGCAAGCCTCCTACTCATTTTCTGCATAACGCCGCCAGCATGCGCGGCTTTGTAGTGGGGGCGAAGCCGCAACGAAAAAGGCGTCGCCGTGCCTGGCCTTGTTATCACTGCGTCAGGCATTCTCGGCAAACTGAGGCAAACCATCCGTAATCTCGAACCACGGTGCCTTACTGCCCACGAATACATGGCGACTTGCGCGCACGCCTGGATCGTTGTCGAGGGTACCCAAAGGAAGCGCGTAGACCTCTGGCATTGCATTGAACTTCGTATGAATGCTCGACCCGCAGTTTGAACAAAAAACCTTGAACTCTCCTGGCGATGACTCGTAGTTCTTGAGCAGTTCTTGGCCTTGGATGGTCCGCCAGTCAATAGCTTGTACCTTTGCACATGTTCGGAACGCCGCCGCATGGAGCTTGCGGCACATAGAGCAATGGCAGTTATAAACATCGCTTAAACCGCCATTCACCTCGTATTTGACACCACCGCAGAGGCAGCTGCCTGATAGGATCATTGATTTACCTCCCTGTGTGATAACACCTAAGCATTTAATGGTCGTGCGCAGCATGACCTTTAAATGTCTGTTGGACTAAGCCGCCAACTCCGCAGCTATCGAACGATGCTTAAGGATAAAGTAATTTGGAGGCGAAGCCTGAACGGTACATCTGGGGCCCGGTACGAAGCAATGTCGGCGGGTTTTGGTCTCATTCGATCCTTCATGAGGCGGTTCCTTGTTGTGATTTCCCTCAGACTACCTCTCAGGTACCCGTTTTTCCAGCGTTCGCCCGCAGAAACGCCCAGCTCCTTTAGAATGGCTGTTTTCCAAGCACCGAACCAGGCGGAGATGGGTTACCCCGTTAGGATCACCGCTGGTCTAAATCGTGGAACCTGACGAATCATCCGAACCAGACCGTTGTTACAGAGGAGGCACGGCCAGCATCGCTGAGACGCCGGGCTTTCCAGTGTCGCTTCTGGTTTGGGCGGCTGCGATAAGAAGTGCCGGATAACCGCCAGTTTGCGGCGTCGAGTGCAGTTGCTCAGGTAGCCAAAATGACGAATTCGCATGAAGCCCTTCGGCAGGATGTGCATCAGGAACCGCCGCACGAACTCCTGGCCATCCAGCCATTGGGTCTTCAATCGGGAATGATCCCGATAGTCCTTATAGCGGAACGCGATCCGGTCATCCTCCATCGTCAACAAACGCCCATTACTGATGGCAATCCGATGGGTATAGCGCGCCAGATAATCCACCACGCTCTCGGCCTGGCTCAGGCAGTGTCGGGTGTAGACCACCCACTCGTGTTGCATCAAGCCGTCGAGCACACCATCAACCTCACCGCTGCGGGTCACCCGGTGCAGTTCACCGGCGTTCACCGCCGCTCTTAGCAACGACACCATTCGTCCTCGAAAACGCCGGGATAAGGCCCGTACCGGGAACAGGTAGTGGCTTTTGGCTTTGTGCCAATCACCGGTGCCGGTCAACACTCCCCCGGGGATCAAGCAATGCACGTGAACATGACGGCTCAGGTTCTGTCCCCAGGTGTGGAGCACCGCCGTCATACCCAGTTCGCCGCCGAGGTGCCGGGTGTTGCACCCAAACTGTTTAAGCGTGTCCCAGACGGCGGCGAACAGACAGCGATAGATCACGTCGGGATGGAGCTGAACCCAGCCGTTCAAGGTGTGAGGTAGCGTAAACACCAAATGGAAGTAAGGCACCGGCAGTAACAGGGAGCGCTGACGTGCGCTCCATTGTTCAGTTGCATGGCCCTGGCATTGCGGACAATGGCGATCCCGGCATCCGTAGTAGCAGATGGAGCGGGCCTGGCAATGATCACAACGCATGTCCATACCGCCCATGCGGGCGGTTCGGCAGTCTGTTAGGCGGGCGCAGACTTTACGACGGTGACTGTCCAGTGTCTGACCCGGAAGAAATCGTGCCAGTATGCTTTGAACGCTCAGTGTGCCCGCCATCACGCACCTCCGAGACTTGCGATCAGGTCTGCGGGTCCTCCGTTTTGGGGTGTAACGCCGGGCAACCAGTGCAGATACCGTTGAGTGCTGCGCAGATCGCTGTGCCCCAAGAGCCGTTGCAGCTCATGAATGGGTAAGCCCCGTTCCAGCTGGTGTGTGGCGTAGGCATGCCGCAAGGCATGAATGCCACCGCATTTTTCAATGCCACTGGTTGTCTTGGCTGTGTGGTAGACCTTCTGAGGCGTGGTGATATGAAGGTGTCTGTCTGGCAGTAAATCGCTGGGAAATAACCAGAGCATGGGATGGCGAATCTGCCAATAGCGACGGAGCGCCTGGAGTAACCCGGGAGCCAAGGGCACCATCCGGTCTTTGGCGCCCTTGCCCTGCTCAATCCGCAGCAGATGGCGTTCACCATCAATGTCTTTGACCTTCAACGCGACCGCTTCGCTGACGCGCAAACCGCATCCATAGGTGACGGATAACAGGGCTTGGTGCTTGGGGTTAAGAACAGCGGCCAGAAGGCGCGCGACTTCCTGGCGTGTCAGTAATTCTGGAATACGCTGAGGTCGCTTGGGCAGCACCAGGGTTACATCGAAGTGCGCCCAGTGCAGCACCTTCAGATACAGAAACCGGATGCCATGAAGGTAAACACGGCAACTGGCCGATGACAGGGAACGCTCCTGCACCAGATAGTTGAAAAAGACTTGTAAGTCTTCAACCTTCAGCTGGTCGGGCGATCGCCTGTTCGGCGACAATTAGGATGACCGGACAGGATAGTTGACGCCGAACAATCGCCGATAATAACGGGCCAGCGCAGTGACTACGTAAAGATAACTGTGCTGGGTTCGGGGGGAAAAGCCATGTTGGCACATGGCCTGGATCATGGTCTGACGTAACGGTGTCATGACAGACACTCCTCTTCTGAATAGCCCACTCGGGCTACTCAAAAGTATCCGTCAAGACTCCCAATCTTGCAGGAAATGATCGGGCGTAGTCGCTACCGCGAAGCGGTTTAGTTCAACACCCGATATCGAGCAGTTCGCTGCGCAGGTTTCCTGGAGCATTCTTCACGGTGACATGGCCCTAGACACTTATGGTTCAGCGGATAAAGCAATTAACACCGCTGTAGGCCTCTTTCGGAACAACAAATGGGGTGAGCCACGAGGTATGAGGGACGTACACCAAGACTGGGCCGCTTCACCTGATTTGGCCATTCATGCGTTTTAGTTTAGGCTCGCTCCTATCAACCTTCAGTTCAGCAAAAATCCTGCTCAACCGTAAACTTATGTGCGAGGCCAAATAGTTTACTTTTCCTTTTTTTTACGGCAAAAAACGCCGAAAATCCTAGATAAATTAAACTCTTGAATCTAAGATAGTTTGGAAATTACCATTATCACGGCGGTAATTGCCGTATTTTAAGGGTTTTCCAAACTATGCTCAATAAAAAGGCTCGCGAACAGCTCAAATATTTGCTGCCACCCTCCATGTTGGCGACTAAATCGTGGTTGATCGATCAGGGTCTAAACCTGCATTTTTTAGACAACGCCATACGCAGTCGCACTCTGATCCCTCTCGCGTCTGGCCTATACACACTCTACGAGAAATCTATTAGCTGGCAGGGCGTCGTTGCATCGCTTCAGCGGATGTCAGAAAAGCCCATTCACGTGGGCGGTTTAACGGCGCTGGATTTCGCCGGATTAACACATTTTTTGTCAACGAGCGCAGAAGTGCGGGTTCAGCTCTACTCCCAGCACCCCCTACCAGGATGGGTCAGTAGAATTCCAGTTGCTGCTCAATTTGAGCGTCATGGCACTCTCACATTATGGTCCGAGCGCACAATGGAGGACTCGCGGTTTCTTCGCGAATTGAACTGGCAAGATGGACTACCTTCTGTCGCATACTCCTGTCCGGAGAAAGCCATGCTTGAAGTGCTTACCGAAGTGCCTTCAAAGGTCAGTTTCGAACACGCAGCAGCACTGATGCAGGGGCTTTCCAATCTGTCACCGAAAAAAATCGATTCCCTCCTGAGAGACTGTCTTCACATTAAGGTTAAACGATTATTTCTTTGGTTAGCTGAGCGGCAAGGCCATGCTTGGTTTAAGCATCTCAAGCCAAGCGAATATGACTTAGGATCAGGTAAGCGATTGATAGCCAAACGCGGCAAGCTCAATACTCGGTGGGCCATCACTGTTCCCAAAGAAATGCACGAGGACACTATGCATGGATAAGCGAAGTCAGTACTACAGTCAGGTCCAGCTTTTGCTGCAGCTCATTCCTCACATCGCTAAATATCCATGTTTTGCCCTCAAAGGTGGAACAGCGATCAACCTTTTTATCCGCGACTTCCCTCGTCTATCAGTAGACATTGATCTAGTATTTCTTCCCATGATAGAACGCGAGGCTGCGCTGGATACGATTCGGAAAAGTCTTTCTGAATTAGCTCAATCGATCCGCTCCGATCTTCATGATGCTCGCGTCGTTGAATCGTTCAGAGACAAACAGGACGCGCTACGACTTACAGTCAGCAAGGGTAACTCCCTGGTCAAAGTTGAACTCTCTCCAGTGCTGCGTGGAACAGTCTACGAACCAATGGTCATGTCTGTTTGTGACGGCGTAGAAGAAGAATTTGGATTCGCAGAAATGCAAGTAGTTCACTTCTCAGATCTGTACGCAGGAAAAATTTGCGCCGCTCTGGATCGTCAGCATCCCAGAGATTTATTCGACGTGAAATGGCTCTTAGACAACGAAGGGATCAACGACAGCCTGAGGAAAGCTTTATTGGTCTATATGATCAGCCACAACCGACCAATCGCCGAATTGTTGCACCCGCGCTCCAAGGACATCTCTGACCTGTATGAGAGTGAGTTTCGGAGCATGACGCAAGACGACGTGCCATTAAAAGAGCTAGTGGCTACTCGGGAACGCCTTGTTGATATTGTTAATTCATCACTAACAGAATCAGAACGACGATTTCTGATCACATTCAAGCAGCGCTCTCCTGATTGGTCACTGCTCGGTCTCGAAGGCGTTGAACGACTACCCGCGGTGCGCTGGAAGCTGCATAACCTCTCAAAAATGAGCGCCGCTAATCATACTCAAGCCCTGCAGACATTAAAGCGCATTTTGAAGGCTTAAACCACACTGTCTCATAGAACTGGAAGCTGACGCCCTTGACCCCTTCATTTTGAGGGTCTCGGGGCATTCGCAAAAGAAGGATAAATAATACTAATTACTCCATACTACGAATTATGCTATTGCCCCGGCCAAGAAAAAAAATAGCCAGAGCTAAAAAACAAAATTAACCTGCATCAAAGCACAAAGGGTGCCAGCTAGTTTGTAAGCGCCAATAAATCAGCACCTGTTTTGCCCAACCTGACCGCGCCACACTGATTCCATCGTAACAACCACGAGGAATCAGCGATGACCACTGAAGACCGTCACCAATACTGGCAGCAATGCCTCATCGATTGGCAAGTATCTAGTTTGTCGGGCGCAGCCTACTGTAAGCAACACTCGATAACCTACCATCAGTTTACCTACTGGCGACGCAAGCTTCTGGAAGACGATCTGAATCAGCAACA
This sequence comes from Marinobacter sp. M1C, assembly GCF_023314135.1. Classification (NCBI taxonomy): domain Bacteria; kingdom Pseudomonadati; phylum Pseudomonadota; class Gammaproteobacteria; order Pseudomonadales; family Marinobacteraceae; genus Marinobacter; species Marinobacter sp. M1C. Next base: position 1,426,666 of record NZ_CP092289.1, on the reverse strand, counting down.
GGGTAGCGCAGGGTTTACCCGCGTGACGGCGATTGAGCCCCGGCCCCTTATCACGCATCCGGAATTGACCCTGACGCTGCCCAGTGGTGTCGTGATCACAGGTCTCCACGTCGGTAATGTGGATGTATTGGGTGCGATCCTGAGGCAGTTGTGATGAAGACGCGGTATCTGCGTCCAGCACGGGAGATGCCGGAGATTTATCTCTATCGCGCACCGATCGACTTCCGCAAACAGGCCAACGGCCTGGCGCTGCTGGTCGAACAGGAACTGGGGCGCAGCCCCTTTACCGGTGCGCTCTACGCCTTCACCAATCGGCAACGTAACAAGATCAAGTGCCTGATGTGGGAGGACAACGGTTTTGTGCTCTATTACAAGGCGCTGGCCGAGGAGCGGTTCAAGTGGCCGAGCCCATCGGATGAGCTGATGGCACTGACCGGCGAGCAAATTAACTGGCTGTTGGATGGCTATGATATTGCTTTGTTGAAAGGCCATAATACCCTGCATTATGACGCCATTGGGTAGTCAAATATCGTGCTTCAGGGTGTTGTTTTTGCTATACTTTCTGCATGAAAACAACGCCTGAAACACCTATGACGACACCCGATTTCAGCGGTCTCTCTACCGCTGGAATGACGGCTGTTGTCGAGGAACTTCAGCAAAAACTCGCGGCTAAAGAGATTGAACTCCAGCAACGCGATAAGGCTCTTGAACAACGAGATAAAGTGCTTGAGCAGCACGCAAGCGTTATCCAGAGCTGTCATACCCGCATCCAGCTGCTTGAAGAACTGCTGCGTCTGAAGAGAATCCAGCAGTTCGCAGCCAGCAGCGAAAAGTTGGCCCATCAGTTCCACCTGTTTGATGAAGCGGAACTGGAAGCTGAAATCGACGCCCTGCGCGATCAACTGCCGGACGACGTCGAGGAAGATGACGCGCCTCGCGCTTCCCGCAAGCGCCGTCAACGCGGGTTCTCCGATGTTCTGCTGCGTGAGCGTATCGAGCTGACCCTCAGTGATGAAGAAAAGGTCGGCGCAAGCAAAGTGTTCTTCACCAAGGTGAAGGAAGAGCTGCAGTTTATCCCGGCCCAACTGAAAGTCCTGGAGTACTGGCAGGAAAAGGCCGTGTTCGAGCAAGACGGTCAGGAACGCATCCTTGCCGCCCAGCGCCCGGTTCACCCGCTGGGCAAGTGCAGCGTCACCACCTCACTGCTGGCGTACATCATTACCTCCAAATACGCCGATGGGCTGCCACTGTATCGCTTGGAAAAAATGCTCAAGCGCCTGGGACATGAGGTCAGCCGTACCAACATGGCCCATTGGGTCATCCGGCTGGAAGACGTGCTCAAACCCCTGATCCACCTGATGCGGGAGGTTCAAAACAGCAGTGACTACCTGCAAGCTGATGAAACCCGGATACAGGTGTTGAAAGAGGACGGCAAAACCGCCCAGTCCGACAAATGGATGTGGGTCACCCGCGGCGGCCCGCCGGATCAGCCATCAGTGTTGTTCGACTACGATCCGTCCCGTGCCGGCAGCGTTCCTGTGCGCCTGCTCGACGACTTCCAAGGCATCCTGCAAGCAGATGGTTACTCCGGCTATGGGCAGGTGTGCCGTGCCAACGCAATCACTCGGATCGGTTGCTGGGATCATGCCCGCCGTAAGTTCGTCGAAGCGTCCAAAGCGGCACAGGGAAAAGGCAAAGCCAAGAAAGGCATTGTCGCCAAAGCCGATGTGGCGCTGAGCCATATCAACAAGCTCTATGCGATCGAACGCCAGATCAAAGAGTTAAGTGATGCCGAGCGCCATCGCATCCGTCAGGCCAAAAGCCTGCCGCAGCTGGACGCGCTCAAAACCTGGTTGGAGGCCAACGTTCACAAAGTGCTGAAAGGCTCGCTGACCCGCAAGGCCATGGAGTACACACTGAACCAGTGGACCTGGTTGGTGGGATACTGCGATCGAGGCGATCTGCAGATCAGCAATATACTGGCTGAGAACGCCATCCGCCCGTTCGCAATTGGCCGCAATTATCCGTGGTTCTCGATTATGGAAGGTTGCGCCTAGAGACATGGACGATATGCCAGAATGGATGCTGTTTTGTTCGATAATAACCAAACAAAACAACATCTATCCTATATCTCCTTACGGTTTAATGTCCCTGTTAACCATGCATAATCACAAGCTCTGTAAGAACCGCAGGACGCTATCCGATGGCCGGTATCGTAATGGGGCGAGGGGAAGCGCTTGCAGGCTCTTTAACGCTCGTTCTTTCATCGCAAGATCAGCTTCGATGTACTGATGAGTGGTGGATAGATTTTCATGACCGAGCCACAGCGCAATGACGGTTATATCAACCCCAGCCTGCAACATATGCATGGCGATGGAATGCCGAATCAGGTGCGGAAATACCCGTCGCTTTGCTAGTTCAGGATATTGTCTGGCGGCGCATTTAACCGCTAGTTTCAATCGCTCGGTCAAGCCAATGCGTGTCAAATGGCCGCCGGATCTATTCGGAAAAAGCGGTTGCTCGAAGGAGCGTGGGGATTCTCGCAGCCAGCGTTTGAGCTGTGCGGCCGTATTTGGCCACAATGGCACCGCGCGCTCTTTGCGTCCCTTGCCGCGGATGTGAATGGAGGAAGCACTGGGGTCAAGAACCAGATCACCCACCAGCATCCCAGTCAGCTCGGATACACGGGCTCCGGTATTGTAGAGCGTGGCGAACATTACTCGATCACGTTGTCCCGTCCAGGTGTTTTGATCCGGTGCCGCGATAATGGCTTGCATATGCTCGCGTGAGAGGAATCCGACCAACGGGTGCTCGAAGCGCTTCATCGGGATTGCCAGCACTGATTGCGCAATGGCAAGAGCTGAAGGTTCTTGGTAAGCAACGTACGCCATGAAGGACCGGATCGCGGCGAAGCGTGCGTTACGGCTACGAACACAGTTATGGCGCTCCACCTCGAGGTACTGGAGAAAATCCAAAATAAGACCCGCGTTCAAATCATCAAGCACCAGGTCGCTGGGTTGTTTCCCTAGCCGCCGATGGGCGAATTCAAGTAGTAATCGGAAGCTGTCACGATAGGCCGCAACGGTACACGGGCTTGCCTGCTGTTGCTGCATCAGCCGCTGTACGAAAAACCGCTGTAATAGACATGGAAAACTTAACGGTGCTGGCGCGCTCATAATAGCTCTCCCTGGTAAAGTTCGGGACGCAAGGCCGCCTTGGCCAGCAACTCGGGTGTCGCCGTCAGGTACCAGTAGGTATCGGTGATCTTAGCGTGTCCGAGGTAGGTAGATAACGCTAGAATGTGGTGTTCGATATCGATGTTTTGCGCATACCAGCGCTCAAGGTTATGGCAGACAAACGAGTGCCGAAGGTCATGGATGCGTGGCGCAGGATGATCACCACGAGAACGCCACTTCAATTGTTGTCGTAATAACTTGAAGGCATATTCCACACTAGAGATCGACGCGGACCGGCCATAATCAAATACAAAGAACGCCTTGGTATTGGCGGCGAGAGGATGGTTATCGCGCAGACGTTCGTAATCTTGCAACGCGTTTGTCGTGGTGGAATGCAATGGCACCCAGCGTGACTTACCGAACTTGGCATTCCGGATATGCAGCAATCCGTGCTCGAGATCTACATCCGGGCGCTGTAACCCGGTAGCTTCAGAGATCCGCAAACCTGTTGAGGCGATAAGTCCGAAGATCGTGGCGCAACTGGCACCCCGTAAACCACCCGACGGGGGCAGAGAGGCGCAGGCTTCCAACAACGCGCAGATTTCGGCGTCCGTATAAATATGCGGTGTCAGCCGACGATGAGCACGCCCGAAGAGCCCACGGGGTGGAATCTCGGTCGCAGGATTAAACTGTAGGCAGTATCGAGCAAAGGGACGCAACACTTCGATACGCCGGGCGGCAGTGATCCGTTTGTGCTGGCGTGAAGCGCAGGCCCACTGCTCAGACAGCTTAATTGTCAGTGGACCCTGATGGCCGATGCGTTCGGAAAAGCGCGCGAAACGCTCTAGCTGCTCACCCTCAATCTTCAGTAAAAACCCTGCCTGCCGCCGGTAATTCAGGTATGCCTCTACCGTGGGGGCAAATGTTTCTGGCGTGTTCATGACTTCCTCCCAGGCCACGGCAGGGCCACCTGTGCTAGCGCCTGAATATCGACTTTGGCGTAGATTGTCGTGGTGTCGAGGCTGCGATGGCGCAACAGGTCGGCGATTTCTTTGAATCTGGCGCCGCTGTGCACCAGTCGACCGGCCAGTGTGTGCCGCAAGATGTGCGTGCCTCGAATGCGGTGTCCAAGACCGCAGCGTTGCGCTGCATTACGTATGGCATTGCGTATGATATCCGGATCGGCCGGGGCGTTGAGTGGTGGGCGATGTCGAACAAACAGCTCACGGCGAGTCGTTTGTGGCCGACCATCCTGCAAATATTGTGCGATCGCTCGGCCGGTTGCGTCTGGTAGCGGGAGGATATCGATGCGCCTACCTTTACCGTGGATATAAAGCGTTCCTGCTCGCCAATCCACATCGTCAAGCTGCAGGCGAGCCACTTCCGTTCGACGCAAGCCCAGATCGAGAAGGCAACGGGCTATCGCATAATCGCGCTTGCCCGTTGCATGGCGGCGATCAAAGGCATTGAGAAATTGCTCCACCTCCTTGGTGGAGAGTACCTGCGGTAATCCAGAAAGACGCCATTGTGCGACTTGAGGAAGGCTGGCAATCAACGCTGCCGTCTGCTCTCCTTGACTTGCTCTGAAGGCAAAGTAAGTTTTTAGCGACGAAGTGGCTGTACTAATCGACGCGGGTGCCCATGCTGCTGTGTAGTGGGCGAAGAAGCGGATCACATCCGCCGGCCCAAGTAAGCTCAGTTGCACTGGCCCAGCGCCAAAACTATCGATGAGAAAATCGCGCAGATGGCGTGCCCGGGCCAAACGGGTGGTCGGAGCCAGACCTCTCACATCGGCAAGATGCTGTTCGAAATCCTCTAGTTGCGCTGCGATAGGAGCAGGAACTACAGATATTTTTGGTCTGCATTGACCATTGCTTCTGAGCATCTTAAGTAAATGCCCGAGTGCGGCGCGGACTTCCTTACGCGCACGTCGGCACCGAGTTGCGCATCGACACACCAGCAGGTGTTCGTCAATGAAGCGTTTAACTAACGCTTCGCCCATGTCTGAGAGATGGACATCTTGTCCTCTGGACCAGTGAGCAAAATGCGCGACACTTCTGGAATATCCCTCGATGGTGCCAGAAGCATAACCGCGCTCGGCAAGGTATTTAACGTAAGGATCCTCACTGGAACCAAGTACTGTACCGGCGAACCACTCACTCGTTCTCTGTACATGCTTCGAATATGCAGAATCAAGCATGGCAACTCTCCTTCGTGATGGTAGAGAGCTACAAAGAAAGCACCGAGAATTATGTATGGCAAGTCAGCGCAGTGAGCCGTTTATAGCGCTGAAAAATAGCGACTTGGTGGGATTTGTCTTAGGCAACCTTCCATAATCGAGAACCACGGATAATTGCGGTTATGGAAACGTGACCATAACCGGAAGGCCTGGCTGTTCTCAGATACCTCGCGGGGCGCTCGTGCCAGTGCTACCTGTTACTCGCTAATCGAGACCGCAAAAGCTAACGGCTTGGAACCCTCAGCTTATATCCAGTATGTGCTGGAACGCATTGCTGACGCACAGACACTAGAAAAACTTGAACAGCTACTACCGTGGAATGCGGAGCTGGAGCAGGCTCCAAAAAAGTGACTCCGTTCGACTAAGTGCAAGAGGGTCGATTTAGCGGCGCTTACGCTAGTTTCGCCCATGCGTCACCGCCAACAACTGCTCGCCTCATCTACTTGCTCCTCTGAAACAATGTTGTAGTCTGAACTGGAGCCCAATCCCACCCAGGAGAACTACATGTGCAACATTCAAGCCCTGATGCAAGAGATTCGAGATCTCGCTCAAGAAGTAGAAGAATTTCATGAAGTGGAGATTTCGTTGCTTATCAGAACGCATCAAGGAGAAAAGTCTCAATTCATCCGGCTGCAAACTGAAAAAGAAGACACTAATAAATTAAGCGAAGATGATCTTTTCCAATCCAGTGGACCTAAATGGTTTTAATATATTAACTCTGCAGTATTTTTTCTGCAGAGAATTTATCAAACACCGACAGAACTCTTATATTTTTCGTTTATACATCTATCTTCTTGGTCAAAACGCTAAATGTAGTAAAATAGTAAGCATGAAAAACAGAAATACATTATTTAAAACAATGTAATAAACATGCCGACTAGCTCAGGAATATAGATATCATGAATTCAATTAATGAAGTGCTGAACAACTCTCCAATAACCATTGACCTGGAATCATTAGACTGGCTGCCTCATCAACGAGTTTGTGAAATCCTTGGAAAAGGGTCTCACTGGGCCAAGGGTAAAATTCGGGAAGGGAAATGGAAAGCAGGTGAACAATTCGTTCGTGACCCTGATGGTCAAATTTGGGTTTCAATAAAAGGTGTAAAGACATGGCTACTAGGGAATTTCCCGCAGGCATCCGTCCCCACGGATCAGGTATTAAAATTCGATTTACTTGGGAAGGGAAGCGGTACGAGCCGGTCTGGCCGCGGAAACCAACCAAAACAAACATCAGGCAGGCAGCCCGTCTACGAACTGAGCTCACGAGCAAAGCCCAGTTCCAAACACTAACATGGAAAGAACTTGCGGAACATTTTCCGCAGTTCGACCAGCCTGAATATGTTAACAGTAATGTACCACTATTTAGCGAGTACGCTCAAATATATCTAAGTACCGCCTCTGTTTCTGACAATACTCTAGACACATATAGGAAAGCACTAATGAAATACTGGCAACCTCTATATGCAACTCGGCCAATTGATTCATTTACCGTATCTTAATTAAAGCAAGATGTTGCAGAAATCGAATGAAAATCTATGAAAACCCGAAACAATGTTTTGATACCATTACGGCAGGTTTTTGAGATGGCAGTTGATGACGAAGTGATTGACCGCAATCCAGCAGAAAAAATTAAAAACATGAAACATCAGAAAGCGGAAGTTGATCCTTTTTCCCCTCAAGAGGCTCAAAAGATCATTGAATACTTATACGCCAACAATGAAGGGTCGGAACTAATCTATGCTACCTATGTACAGTTTGCGTTCTGGACGGGAATGCGGACTTCCGAAATGCTGGCTCTAACTTGGAATGATATTGACTGGAATCGCGGTGCAGTAAAGGTGAGCAAAACCCGTATCCGAGGCCAACTAAACCATCAAACAAAAACTAATAGAGCTCGGGAGGTTTTGTTGAATGACAGAGCCAAAGAGGCACTTTATGAAGCAAAAAAATTAACCTATCAATTTGGTGAGCAGGTTTTTCGAAGCCCAAGAACGACTAAGGCATGGCTTACGGACAAACCACCCAGGGTGGTCTTCACAGCAGCTCTAAAGGCGCTGGGCATAAGACACCGAAGAACCTACAACACGCGCCATACGTACGCTACCCAATCCCTGATGGCAGGAATGACTCCCGCATTTGTGGCGAACCAACTTGGCCACAGCGTTATCGTTCTGCTAACAACTTATGCGAAGTGGTTACATGGCGAGGAAAGTAATCGAGAAATGAATAAATTGAAGGTGGTTTTCGAAACAATTTGAATTACCCTCGCTATTTGTTCATTTTCTGCCCGTTTACCGCCATTTTGGCGGAATTCGGGCGTACTGACCTTACCTCAGACAATATTTTTCACCTGTTAGCAGATTGCTGAACGCGGCCGGCAAGTGCAGCCGGTTACTGTTTTTGGCCAAGCCGCGATACTTGGCAATGAACCAAAAGATGTTTTTGCGTTTCCTGTGCTCATCCCGCTTTTGAATTCCAAAATAACCAACATCACCGAATACACGCCGCTCCCCACCGTGGAGAAGGTTCCCGCCGGTACGATGTCGTAGGTGTTGGTGGCGTCAACAATGCTGCCTTCGCGCAGCATCAGGCCGTTTGTCTCCAAGTGCTTGCTTACCTCTTTGAACAACCCTTTGCCCAAACCCTGGCGCTCCAGAAAATGCCGGAACTTGAGAATAGTAATTTCATCCGGCAATCTGTTCAGTTGCACACTCGCAAGGTGCCGCATAGATTCAATCTCGTATGGGGCGTCTTCCATGGCAAGGTCATTTCTTCTCCAACTGCTTCCAAGGAGTCATTTTGTCCATCCGTTCCAGAAAGATCTCGCAACAAGTCTTGCGCTGTTTGATCTGGTATTCAGCTTCGTAGAAGGTGATCTGACTCTTAGTAGTGCTGAACCCTGTCAGATTGCCGATGGTTATATTATCGCTGATTCTGGGGACTTATTCAGAGGTTCCCCGATGTCCCAAAATTTGTCCCAATCAGACCTCAGCATCGCACCCCCTCGCACGTAACCGTTTGATTTACCGTGCGAGAAAGCGTATAAAATAACTTCAAATCCTACCGTCCCGACCATATTTCAACGAAAAAAGGCATATCTTCGGATATGCCTTTTTTCGTTTCTGCTTGGGTACTTATAGGGTACACAAACCAAAAACCTTCATCTGCTTCATGTCACTACCTGTGACATCGGGCCCAAGCACCTCGTTTTTCATCCGAGCTTTTTCGCTTCCGTTAGAAAACATCTTAACGTGCGTTGATGACACCATTGCCAAAACGAACTCGTTAAACACGGCGGGCATTTGTTTCTCATCAAATGACTTTGATACCAGTTAATCGTCTTTGCAATATCTGAAAATGCCACCTGATGGTACAAGTTTTCAACCTATGATATTGGTGCGCTAAATGCCGCAAGTCGCTCAAACATCTTCCGGCCGCAAAAAAGAGAGGCCTCCACTGGACCCGCTTACACTCGCCGCGGAGCGTAAGCGATAGTACCCCACGCAAACTAATATATTAAAATAGAATATATAAACAATATAGTATTCTTTTTTGTTCTATGAAGCCGCAAGTATAATCCTTCTTTTATTATGATTTAAGGTGCTCTTCATGGAGTGGCAAGGCTGGTTCTCTTTGACGTTGACGATTGGGGCTCTGGGCGTTTTGACGTTTACACGAATTAGCCCGCACCTGGTAATGATGACAGTTCTGACCATTCTCAGTGCTCTCGGTGTACTGTCTGTCAGCGAAGCCTTGGCTGGTTTTTCCAATTCAGGTTTGATTACGGTGGCTGCGATGTTTGTCATCGCGGCTGGCATACACAGCTCCGGCGGCATCGATCTTCTTGTAAAAAAAGTATTGGGGCAGCCTACATCGGTTCGATCCGCACTGGGCCGCATTTTCGCCCCTGTGATTGTGCTAAGCGCTTTTATGAACAATACGCCCGTGGTGGCCACGATGATTCCAGCCATCCATGCCTGGTCGCGCAAGATCCGAATTCCGCCATCCAAACTCATGATCCCCTTGAGTTATACCGCCATCCTGGGAGGAACCCTGACCCTGATAGGTACAAGCACCAATCTTGTGGTCAATGGTCAATACCAAGCCCTTACTGGTGAAGCAGGTTTTTCGCTGTTTTCGATCACAGCCGTTGGTGCTCCAGTTGCAGCGGCTGGACTGGTTTTTATCTGGTTGTTTTTGCCTAAGTGGCTGCCAGATCGCAGCGATAAGCAGGCTTTTGCCAATCTGCGGGAATTTACACTGGAGGTCACGGTAGACATGCATGGGCCTTTAGTCGGCAAAACTGTTGCACAAGCCGGCCTTCGAAATCTCGAACGCGTTTACTTGGTGGAAGTTGAGCGTCTGGGCACTATTGTGACGGCAGTACCCTCAGAGGAAATTCTGCATGGTGGTGATCGTCTTGTTTTTGCCGGTGATACCCAAGCGATCTCGGATTTGCTGCGAATCAATGGGATTATTGCTTCGCCCGAAAACGGGCATTCAGGCACATTGAACAAAGATCGCGCAGAGCGTCGGTTGGTGGAGGCCGTTGTTTCGCCTCATTGCGCGGCACTGGGAAGGAACATCCGCGATGCGAAGTTTCGGGACCGGTATGGTGCTGTTGTGTTGGCGGTGGCCCGCAACGGCGAACGCGTTAAAGGCAATCTGGGCACCATTCGCCTGAAAGCCGGCGATACCCTGCTGCTGGAGGCGAGGCCAGCCTTTGTCACGCGGCAGCGCCATAACAAGGACTTCCTGCTGATCAATGACCTAGATGCAGAAACACCACGGCATGAGCGTGCCTGGCTGTCCTGGGCGATCTTGGTAGGTGTCGTTGCTGCCGCAGGATTTGGTTTTATCAGTATGTTGAATGCCGCATTGATCGGCGCAGGGCTGATGATCATCACTGGTTGCTGCTCGGTCAGTCAGGCTGAAAAGAGTCTGGACTTGACCGTGATCATTACCATTGCTGCGGCCTTCGCCTTAGGCGCGGCGTTACAAAAAACCGGAGTAGCGCAATTTATTGCCAGTAGCATCATCGAGTTGAGCAGCGGTATTCCTTGGTTGATGTTGGTCCTCACCTATGTTGCTGTTTCCCTGTTGACAGAAACAATCACCAACAATGCTGCTGCCGTACTGATGTTGCCCATTGTCCTGGAAATGTCAGAGAAGGCGGGGCTCAATAATGAGCCCTTTGTGTTCGCTATTATGATGGCCGCTTCGGCAAGCTTTGCGACACCACTTGGCTATCAAACCAACCTGATGGTCTACGGCCCAGGTGGTTATCGTTTTAGTGATTTTTTAAAAGTGGGACTACCGATGAATGTGTTTATCGGGGCAGTGACTGTGTCAGTATTAATCATTGGCTGGCCACTAACTCAGAGCTAGATTGTTGAGGTAACAACCGAAGTCTTCGGCCACACATGAGTACAGCCAGAGATTTCCCTGCGGAGTCCCATATCTCACCATTTTGGCCGCCCCTTCCTTGACGTCTATTTTGCAACGCTGCCCTTGGTCGACCATCAGACCTAAATCGGGCTTGCCATAGATGACTTCCTGAAGCACCATCGTCTTTTGCTTGAACCAATATGCAAAACGAACCTGTTCTTTTTTATTGCGCATCAAACTGACGTAAACTGCATTTTATAGATTATAGGTGTTAGCGGGAGAGACTGTGTCGCACAGCTGTGTGACCGGCGCCGAAGGAGCAACTGCCCCGGAAACTCTCAGGCAAAAGGGACCGTTTACACGACAACTTTCCGAAGAGCTGCTGATGACTGCGTCACTCGGCACACCGAAGGAGCAAGCGGCCGGTTTCACTGAAACGGCTCGTGAATCTCTCAGGTCCAGAGACGGAAGGGGTGCTTCTACCATTTTGTGTAGACAGCCAACCCTGGGCGTTCTCTGGAGATTGTTATGAAGCATATTGCAGTTATTGGCGGTGGCATCACCGGTATCACCACTGCTTACTCTCTGGCCAAGCGCGGCTTCGACGTTACCGTCTACGAAAAGCATCGTTATGCGGCTATGGAAACGTCTTTCGCGAATGGCGGTCAATTGTCGGCGTCTAATGCCGAAGTCTGGAACAACTGGCAAACCATAATCAAAGGCATGAAATGGATGTTCCACAGTGATGCGCCGCTGCTGGTTAATCCCAAGCCTTCCTGGCACAAACTGAGCTGGTTTGCCGAGTTCATGGCGGCCATTCCCCAGTACGAAAAAAACACCACCGAAACCGCCCGCATGGCGATCGCTGCCCGTGAGCATCTGTTTTCATGGGCAAAAGAAGAAGGTATTGATTTCGACTTGAAGGAACAGGGCATACTGCACATCTATCGCGACAAGGCCGGCTTTGACCACGCAGCAAACGTGTCGAAATTGCTGGCAGCAGGAGGTCTGGAGCGCCGGGCGGTCACCCCCGATGAAATGAAGGCCATCGAACCCACTCTGGCTGGCACTTATTACGGTGGTTTTTTCACTGAAAGCGATTCAACCGGTGATATTCACAAATTCACAAGCGGCCTGGCGGAGGCCATTCAGCGTCGCGGCGTCAAAACGTGTTACGGCCACACCGTTACCGAACTGAGTGCGGATCAATCCCATGCCTGGGTAACATCTTTTGATGGCGAACAACAAATTCGTAACACCTTCGATGGTGTCGTGGTCTGTGCAGGCGTTGGTAGTAAGGAGCTGGCTGCGAAACTGGGAGACCGCGTTAACATTTATCCGGTGAAAGGCTATTCCATCACGGTTGAGCTGGACGACGAAGCTTCCCGGCAAGCGGCGCCGACTGTCAGCTTGCTAGACGATGCCACCAAGCTGGTCACCAGCCGGTTGGGTGATGACCGTTTCCGCATTGCAGGCACGGCGGAATTCAACGGCTACAATCGCAACATCCGGGATGACCGTATTCGCCCACTCACCCGCTGGGTGGAGCAATGTTTCCCCGGGGTCAGTACCCGACGGGTTGTGCCCTGGGCAGGGCTGCGCCCCATGCTTCCCACCATGATGCCGCGAGTCGGCCCGGGTCGCCTGCCAACGGTGTTCTACAATACTGGACATGGCCACTTGGGCTGGACGCTGTCGCCCATTACTGCCGAGATGCTGGCAGAAGCCGTTGAAACGGCGCCTGCTTACCAGTAACACTGAAACAGCATTCGATCCCGGGCGGTTTTTCAGTCTTGCTATGAAGCGATGTACAGGACAATCACCTCACCCAGGTCACGCCCACATAACGCACTTTTTAAATTGACGTAGACGTGCGAATTCGTCTACCGACTCGGTAGGCGAAGCCTCATGCCCCATCAAAAGTATTGTCAATACAACAGTTGTCCTATTCTCGTCTCTGATTTATGATATGTTATAACATTATTTATTCTTATCAGAAGCAGCGGAGATTTATGAAAAATACTGGCAAAAAACTGCCCGTCACCGTTCTATCGGGCTTTCTTGGTGCTGGCAAAACCACGGTTTTGAGCCACCTGCTGAATAATCGGGAGGGCCGTCGGGTGGCAGTGATTGTCAACGACATGAGCGAAATCAACATTGACGCCAGTGCCGTGAAAAACGAGGGGCAATTGAACCGCAGCGAGGAAAAGCTTATTGAAATGAGCAATGGCTGCATCTGTTGCACCTTGCGTGAAGACTTGTTGGTGGAGGTATGCAAGCTAGCTGATGTCGCGCGGTTGGACACCATGGTGACGGTTGTGGATGCGTTGAATTTCCTGGGGGATTATGACGAAGCCAAATACTTGCAGGAAACCGGTGAACACCTGGGTGAAGAGGATGAGCGCAACGTTGCCGATTTACTGGTGGATCAAGTGGAATTTGCCGACGTTATCCTGAGATGAACTGCTGGCCGGGCCGACTCAGTGGCAACACCTGGCTGATCCATTTCCAATCTGGGAGGCCAAGGTATGACGGCAAAGGCATCAGCAGTCATCGAACAATAATATCCGCGGCAAACACGCCTAATGTTGAAGAAGTCCTACTCCATCTGGCGGCCTATCCTCACCTGCAAAAAGATATCGGCTTTTTGGTTGATATGTTTGGCTGCCTGTTTGAACTCAACATGATTGGCCTTCGCATTGCGACGCTGACCCATGCCATGAGCCCGAGGTTCCATGTTGATCGAATACCTTGTGCCTGAGATTACCACCTATCTGGGCACAGGCACTGATTGGCTCCACCATCAAAGTGTCAATCGCAGCAAGCTTGGCGCGGGTATGGTTCATCGTTCGCCTTCTATGAATCCCGACGAACGTCGATTGCTGCTCTCCTTTGACTTTCTTTCGCCCGCTAATCCATGAACATTGATGCTATTTATTAACCCGAAACACCAAATTCGCCGTTACCGGCACGGCAGCGGCTATAGAGGTTAGGCCTGCTATTTCACGAAGTGCTTCTACGCCATCACCCAAACCGAAATCTTCGGCTTTAACGAGTAACGGTTGCTTCGTACTTACGGCAATGCCGCCATTCGCGAGTTTAACGACCTGCAAACGGGTGTCGTAATCTATGGTTTTGCCATGCAGAGACAGCGTCAGCTTGACATCTTCATTGGCGATTGTGCCCTCCGCCATTTTTTCAAACCCGGCGACATCTACCTGGGCCGTGATATTGGCCATGGGCGTGTTTTTAGTATCAAACAGCATTTCATGCATACGTTCGTTGCGGATGGGGATCTGTGTTTCAACACTGGCCAGGTGGACGCCTAGATTCACCTTGCCGTTATCAGCCACTTTACCTTCCAACTCTGCAAAGCGATGGGTTTCCGCTGTGGTCCCGTTTTTGATCGACACGAAATGCAGTGAAGACTGATCCGGGTCGAGAGTCCAATCGGCTGCCACGTTCAGCGACATGAAACTGAATCCGGCCGCTAACAGAATAGGTAAAGCGCTTTTTTTCAACATGATTCCATCCTTGTTGGTAGTTACTGCCATTTTAGTCCAGATTCTTTGAATCTGCTTATTTACCGCCCACTCCCATCCTGCCCAAGCACCCGCAACGCAAGGCTTGCGTGCTGCGAGCGGGCATCCTGAATGTCCAGCGTCCAGAACCCGGCGGAAGGAAAGCGCAGTGTATCCCGTGGTGACTCCAGGGTAACCAGTTGCTGACCGTTCAACACCACACTCACCGGGTATTCGGCCCCGGTCAGGCGCGGGCGTATGGCGTCTCGTCCCGGCGGAAAGGCCAGCTCCAGGCCGTCGCCGGGGAACACCACTTTCATGCTTTGCTGGCGCAAGGCGTCGGGTTTTATGGACGGGCCAGAGGCCAGTGATAAGGGTGGCCGCTCAGGGCCCAGGGAATCCAGTATTGCCAACGCAATCGGCGCTGCGGTTTGCAGACCGGTGTGGCTGGGCAATTCGGCGTTATCCGGGCTGCCAACCCACACTGCAATCACGTGATCACGGGTATACACCACCGACAGGGCATCGCTACCGCGGGGACCTGTGCCGGTTTTCAGGGCAAAATTATTCAGGGTAGACGTGCGCGCGCGGTTTTCCGGTAACGCCACCCGCCGCAAATGATAAGTTGTGCGGGCTGCACTGCGGTCATTCATTGGCCGCGTTACGGCTTCGGCGCTTTTTAGCCAGTGCGCTTTTGTGCTGTGCTGACCCTGGGCTAATCCGGTGTACAAACCCGCCAAATCTTGCAAGGTAAGACCAATACCGCCAACCGCAATGGGCAGGCCAATATCGCCGTAAAGAGTGGCGCCACGGGCGCGAAGTTCAGACTCAAAGGCCGCGGGCGACAAACGTTGCAGGGCTTCCACCGCTGCGCGGTTATGGGAACGGGTGAGCGCATCGCCAAAGGTCTGCTGGCCTTTTTCGCTGTGATCAAAGTTGTCCGGTGTGTAGCCGCCAAAATCGGTGTGCTGGTCGGTGTAAACCTCTTCGAATCGCAGTACACCAGCGGTTTCGGCGTAGGCGTAAATCAGCGGTTTCAGGGCCGACCCTGGCGAACGCGCTTGCACGCTGAAGTCGACGGCGCCGCTGGCTCGGGCGTTGAAATAGTCCTGCGAACCTAGGTGCGCGACCATTGCGCCGTTGGTATCCAACACCAGCGCTGACACATTGACGCCAGAGGGCAAAGCCCAGTTCGCGCTCATGGCGCTCAGGTTACGCTGGGTGGTGCGGTTCAAGGTTGTGGCATTCAAGCCAGACAAGCCCTTCGCCATGGCCCGGTCTGCCAAGTGGTGGTCTAACTGGGCGAAACTCACGGAATTGCCCGGCAGCGGGCTTAATGTGGCGTTGGTGTATTCGGCAAGGGTTAACAGGCCGCTTTCAAAGCCTTTTCGCAGCACTCGGTCCCGAGCCGCACGGGCTATTTTTGGGAAGCGATCTGGCCGATGTTTCGCCGGGCGCTGGGGCAGCGCTACCAGCAACGCGGCTTCGGCGTGGGTCAGTGCCACCGGCGATTTGTCGAACCAATAGCGGCTGGCCATTTCGATGCCTTCCACGTTTGCACCGAAAGGGGCCAGCGTGAGGTAGGCGTCAAGAATTTCCTGCTTTGAATAATGAGCTTCCAGCCACAGCGCACCCATTGCCTGGCGCACTTTGCCCGCCAGCGTACGCCGATGAGGCCGCAATAGACGGCTAACCTGCATCGAAATGGTCGACGCACCCGATACCACTCTTCCGTGTCTCACGTTGTTGATGGTCGCCCGCACAATGGCCAGCGGGTCTACACCCGGATGCTGGTAAAAGCGCCGGTCTTCGTAGGCCAGCAGTAGATTGATATACGTCTGGCTGACCTCCCCTTGCGGTTGCAACCGGTAACTGTTGCCCAGCAAACGCACGTGCAACCATTCGCCCTGATTGTCCGCCAGCACCAGGCTTTGTTGGTCCAGACGCTCCATAGGCAACGCTGCCCACTGCACCAGCGGCTGAGCCAGCAAACCCGCAACAATGAATGTCGCGGCGAACAGGTTTAACCAGCGGCTTTTTAGAGTGCGGTCAAAACTAGTTCGCCGTAACATGAATGCGAACACCCTCGGTGGAGGCATTCAACGATGGGTTCAGCATATTTTCCATGTAGGCCGCCGGCATACGGTAGTTTCCGGGCGTAACGGCGCGCCACACCGACACGGATTCCAAGCGGTCGTTGTTGCCAAACCGATAACGCGGCGTAATCACTTGGGTAAAGCGGTCGTCCAGGTAGAGCGAGTGCGCGCTATCTTTTGGCTGCCAGGAAAGACCCAGCAGTTCGAATAAGGTTTCTACGCTTATGCCGCCAAGATTTGGATTCTCGATCTCAAGCCCGCCAGCGGCTTTTTGCTCAATCAGCCATTCACCATCCGCCCGCTCACGGATTATTTTTCCGGCCACGGTGCTCACCAGAAGCTCACCCTGTTGCAGTTCAATAACGCCGTCTTTAAGGCTAGCCTCACGGGCGCTCATATCAGTACCAACTATGGCGAACCCTTGAGTCAGGCTGACATCGGCGGGTTTGCCTTCGGTGTCACCCTGCAGCAGTTTCGCAATGGATGATGGCAGGTTTTTAGCCGCGCGATTGCCCGTTGCCACCAGGGTCAGGTGCAGTACTTCGTCGGAATGATTGGTCAGCGTAAGCCCTTTGTTCGCTTCGCTCAGATCCAACTCATTTACCGAGCGGTTCAGCGACCAGGCGCCGTCTTTTGGTGTTGCACTGATGTAAGCAGCTTCTGTGGCCAGGTAAGCCCAGGCTTTTTCCTGAGTGTTCAACCACGGGTCACTGTTAACCGCTGTTGTCATAGCAGCCAGCGCGCTTTCCGCCTTGTCTGATTCAGCGTCGGCGCTGTAACGGGCCAGTGCTGCTCGGTGGCGAACCGGCGTGGCGTAGGTGGAATAACGGTAGCTTTCGCTATCCACCCGAGCGGCAATAGCGAAAGCCTGCTCGGCCCTGGGTTTGTCGCCCAGCAGGCTAAACGCCATGGCCAGCTGGGACGCGCTGGTCATAGTCAGCCCTTCAGTCTGGCTCAGCAAATATCGCATTTCGCCCACATCCGCGTTGCCTTGGCGAGCGCCTAGCAGCAGCGCATAAATCTTTACCTCGGTGTTGTTGGAGCGCATCAACCGCGGCAAATTGGGCGCCATATCCATCAGCATTTGCTGGCGCAGGCGATCAAGACTTCGGGCTTCGTCGGCCTCAAATACGCCTTCGGGCAACGGATGCAGCAGAAATTCATAGGCGTACAAGCTGAGCCATTCTTCCGATTCACCACCGTCACTCCACATACTGAACATGCCAGAGGAGCGTTGCAGATCGGCTATGCGTCGGTAGCTTTTGCCCAGGCGCTGCCGCGCTTCGGTGAAATTGCCGCGCTCGGCCAAGGTCTGAGCCATCACAATCAGTGGAAAGGCCCGGGACACCGTTTGTTCCAGGCAGCCGTAAGGGTAGCGGGACAAACCCGCAGCCAGAGACGTGCGGTCCGGCAACGGAAAGCGGCTGACTGACAGGCTGGCGCGGCCGTCATCGAGCGCTGTCAACAAATCCAGTGGTGCCTCGGTTGTGGCGCCAGGCGCTACTTCCCGGGTTTCGGTCAGGGTAATCAACGAGCCGCCAGGGCGCGCCAGCAGTGGCCACTGGTAGGTTTGTTCGTGGCCGTCTGCCAATGTAACGCGCAGGCCAATACTGCCCTGCCCGTTGGCGGTTACCTTTACCGGTACGGATACTTCACGGGTCTGGCCGGAGGCACTCCACTCCACGCGTGTGCGGGATTGGTCTAATTCGAACGGACCCGTCACCGACCATTCTAAAACCGCTGTTTGCGCCTCGCCTTCGGTCAGCGTCAGCGCGGCTCCGGCTTGAAAACGATCACCACGAGTAACGGTGCGCGGCACCGATGAATTCACCGCTACCCGCTCGCGCACAATCAGTTCATCGCTGAACTGTATGGATCTCCGGCTATCCGAACCGGTCACGTCCAAGCGCAGGCGGCCGTTAATCTGGCCAATCTCAAGCACAATCTCGGCTTTGCCATTCCTCACTTTCACCACATCGGTTTGCAGGGCAATGGTCTCGAAAAAGGTTTTGCGACTGGGCTGCTCAGCGGCGGCTTCGTCGCCCCCCACCACCAGATTGGTGCCGCCAATGTCATCACTCAGACGCGACACCAATCCATAAGGGTCGAACAGATCTGCACTGAATGCGCGCTTGCGGGTGAACCAGTCAAACGCAGCGGCCTGGGGGTGATTGGTCAAATTCAGAATGCCAATATCCACCGCTGAAACAACCAGGCTGGCGCCATCGGCTGCATCCGGCACATTCACCGTCAAGCTTACGGTCTGGTTAGGGCGTACAAATTCGGGTAAATCCATAGACGCCTGGCGGCGAAAACGCGCAGGCTCGATGGACAGATGGGCCACGCCGACCGCACGGGCAGCGCCCGCCGAGCCTGCAGGCGCCTGGCGATAGGCTTTCACCAACACATAGGCCTGACTGGCACCGGCCGGAGCTTTTACGTCCACGCTGGCTTTGCGATCGGCCAGTACAACCTGATGAACGCTGAGAACGCTATCGGTCACCAGCATGATTTCTGCGGTGCCGTTAAACGGTGCGTCTATAGACACGGTCACCGTATCGCCGGCGTTAGGTTTTGGATCAGACACCGCAACGTCCAGTACGTCGGGCACCGCTGCGCTGGCGCCAGAGGTGCTCCACCAGCCTACTTGCAGGCGAGTCTGGGTGGGTTGGCCGGTTTCCGGTAACAGCTCCAGTTTGTAACGGCCGTTACTCAAGGCCGGCAAGGTTAGAGTCGCCTGGCCAAGGTTGCTGGCTACGTTCACCTCAACCGTGCCGCTGGCGCGAACGCCCTGTTCGTAATATTCGATGCGGTAATCCCAGCCTTCGCCGCTGCGAGTCCAGTAATAGTCCCACTCTTCCTCAATCAGCCGCCAGCGTACGGTTTCCGAGTTAGCCTGGCCGCTGCGAGCATCCACGCTGGTTAGCAAAAATTCGGGTGTACTGCCGCTGCCATACCCGCTCTGGGCGTCAGCGGGTTTTACACCTATCCAGCTGGGTTGGGTGGCCACAAACACCGATTCGTTTTGGCGGGTTACTCGACCGGATACTTCTTCCAGCTCCACGGCGACCGTTACACGCTGGGGCAGTTCGCTATCGGCGATGGATTCAAACGCACTAGCGCTGAATTCGAAATCCGCCAGGCCTGCCTCCGAGGTTTGCAGGGTTTGCGAGTCCAGCAGAGCTTGCTGCTGATGGTTCTCGTCTAGCCCACCAAATTCAAAGCCGTCGAATGCGTCGAAGGGGTGGCGCGTAGGGTTGGCTCGTAGCTGGGCAGAAATGGGCCTATCGGCACCTGGCGCACCAAACAGGAACAGGCTTTCGGTTGAAAAGGCCAGCGATTGATCAATAGCCGCGAACGCCGGTAACCCGGTGATGTTCACTTCCATGGTTTCCGGTACAAAATCTTCCACTTGAAAGTGGGTGCTGGCCAATTGAGTATCACCCAACAGCAATTGCGTGCGGTATCGACCCTTATAGGCCGTGGCACCCAGCGTTATTTTGGTGCTGAGCAGCCCGTTCTTGTCGCTGGTAACAGGCTGGCTGATCAACACTTTGGAGTCCGGGCGGATGATTTTGAGGGTGAAATTCTGACCGGCCATGGGCGCCAGATCATTCGCACGGGCGATGGCGCTGAAATACACGCTTTCACCACCGCGATACACGCCGCGCTCGGTGCGCAAATAGCCATCGCCCAACACCGCCGTATCAGCGCCGTCCACCGGCAATTGCGCAAGCGACAACGGCGATTCATTGAGGGACAGATAGCTCAGCGCGCGATTGTTTTCATTGATCAACAAGGCGGGCGCCGAGCCGTTCTGCCCGCGCATCAGCGCGTTGGGAATGCGGGCATAGCCGTCCGCTCGAATCGCGAAGCTGCCCAGGGGTTCGGAGTTTTTAGCCAGCAGCTCTATGCTGCCGCGGGCAATCAGTTCGCCGCTGTCGAAATCCCGCATCGACACCAGGGTTTCGCTATCGGCCACCAGCGCAGAAAGCGCATAGCGGGAATGCAATACCACCACTTGCTGATCGTCGTAGCGGCGATAAAGAGTGAACTCACAGTCTGCATCGCTGCAGGGTGACACTCGGGCCAAATACGCAGCACCAGCGGGCAGGTCCGCTTTACTCAAATCAATATTCAGGCTGGCTTCGCCATAAAGATTCGGTTGCAGCATAATCACTTCCTGGTGCAACAGCTTGCTTTCGTTATTGTCGAAATACCCTTTTCCGCTAAGCTGCTCCGATTCCAGCAACCGACGGGCAACCGCTGGCAAAAGGGCCTGCACGGTAACCTGAACCCGCTGGTGGCCTACCGCCTGCACCTGCAAAGACGGCGCACGGCCGGCAGGTACTAACACCACTCCGCTGCCATTGGTAATGGTTATGCTATTTCTCAGCGTGGGCGTGGTTACTTCAAAGGTCTGCGCCTGTGCCAGCGAGCCCGTGCTGAGTGGCAGCCCTTTGCGGAACCTGATCGTGTAGGCCGTAACGGGCTCAAGCCCGGTGATCAGCAGCTGCTTTTCGCGGGTGAGCACGCCGAAAGGCACAGAAGAGCCACTTTGGGCATCTTCTACCTGAATATAGGGCCGCAGGTCTGCGCTCAAATCGGGTTGAGTCAGCAGTGGAAAGCGTATTTCGGCGCGGCCACGGGCCTGGGCGTACTCATCCACCATCGGCTTGCCTGCCAGCTTTTTTTGGGCGGACGAAAACTGCGTTGTGTCTTCACAGCCTGAATCAGAGCAAGGGGCTTGCTGGTCTTGGGCTGACAAAGACGCGGCCGAACACAGGCAAAGCAGAACCACAAACCATAAATAACGCATAGCAAGATCCTGTTCCATCAGAGGACTAATACCTGCAATGATGGACGAACACTCCGAAGCTAGCCATGGTGACCAACGTATTCGCAGAATAATTCACTCAAACGCCACATTTCGCCATATTTCAAAGGCATTTGTTCACAGGCATCTGTTTACAAGCGCTTAATTTTAACGGACATCTATTGAAGGGCATCAAAATGACATCAGAAAAATGGATTACAATTTCATCTGCTGATAAAGACACATTTTCCGGCTACCTGGCATTGCCACCGGCCGGAACAGGCCCTGGCCTGGTGCTAATTCAGGAAATCTGGGGAGTAAACGATCACATCCGTGCCGTTGCCGAGCAATATGCCCTGGACGGCTTTGTGGTGTTGGCACCGGATGTGTTTTGGCGCCAGCAAACCCGAACCAATCTGGACTATACCGAAGCAGGCACCGCCGAAGCGTTTGCTTTGATGAACGGCACAGACTTCACCCAGGCGGCAGAAGACGTTGTGACAGCCGTTGAATATCTGCGTGAATTACCGCAGGTGTCTGGCAAGGTAGGCGTGCTAGGTTACTGCATGGGCGGGCAGCTGGCCTATCGGGCGGCCGCCAGCGGCAAGCCCGATGCAGCCGTCAGCTATTACGGCGGAGGCATTCACAACAACCTGGACTTGGCCGGGCAGATAAGCCAACCCATATTGTTTCATTATGCTGGACTGGATGGACTAATACCGGCCAGCGCCGTTGATCAGGTACGCAAGGCTTTTGACGGCCAGCAACATGCCAGCATTCACAACTACGAAGGAGTGGATCACGGCTTCAACTGCTGGGGGCGACCGGCTTACAATCAACGTGCGGCGGCGTTGGCCCACGGCCGCACGTTGATGTTTCTGGCTCAGCACCTGGCGGGCTGAGACTAGCCTGGCTGCAAACCGTTGAGGATGGCGCCAATGAATTCGTCCATCATCGGGCGGTTGCTGTTCACGCTTTCGCTAATCGCCTCTTGCTGGTCGTCCAGCATTCTTTGCACCAGATCATTTAGCGTGGTGGTATCAAAGCCCTTGTCAATGCCACCCTGCCCCAGCTCGCGAACATCCTGAGCCAACCCGGCCAACGGCCTCAGCTGGCTGGCCAGTGACGGCTGGCCAGAGGTGGACTCATAGGCCGTGGTTGATACCGTGCGACTGGAAGACAGATTCAAGCTGAAGCTGGCCAGTTCTTCGCCGCCCAGGTTCAAGCCCCGCGCGGATTCAAACGCGCCCTGAACATCGCCGCGGAAAAACTGCCCGGCAACGCCCTGCGCCTGTTCCAGCAGGCCGGCAATGGCTTCGCGTTCGCCGCTGTCCAGGTCACCTTCCACACTGAAAGAATAGCGCCCGGCAGACGCACTAACCGCGGCCAGTGAACGCGATTCTCCGCTTGCGCTGGATTCTGAACGGCTTTGAACTGCGGAATAACGGCTCTCTTCCATCAGAATAGACACTTTGTCGCCATCGGCGGTGGTTACGTCAAAGCGAAAAGCGCCGCGGGAAGCAGATTCAACCTGCATACCGCTTCTGCTAACGGGTGCCCCGCCATCGGCGACCGCCGGCTGGCCCAAAAAGCGCTCTGCGAGTTTGTCCAGGCCGTTCTGAATGCGGTTGAAGCCGTCATCAATCTCGCTGGCCAGCTTAGGATTCATCAACCCCAAGGCTTCAATTTGCTCACGGGCTTCGCCGTAGCCTTTTTCGATACCAGAACGGGCCTGTTCCATCAGATTAGCCAGGCGTTCCGGATCGGCTCCGGCAGCCGCTTCCTGCTCTAGCCGCAGCTGAATAAAGCCCAGCATCGTGCCCGCCACGTCGGCGGCAGACGGCGGCTGAAAACCTCCGCCAAAACTGCGTACCGCGGCGGCGCCCGGCCCTTCAAGCTTGCCCAGGCTTTGCTCCATCTGCTGCTGCAAGCGCGAGCGCAACACATTGATGGCATCTTCTGGCGTGCGAATAACCTGGCGCTGGGGCTTGCCAGCAGACTCTGTGGATTTGGCTCCATCACCGGCCTGACCGGGCAGGTCAATGCGTTGCGCCTGCGACTCGTTGGCGACCCGTGATTGAGACGGCGACTGTGATGATGCCGGCGACGGTGAACCGTATAAAGGAGAAACCATGGCAACAAACCTCGTTCAAGCGTTTGGGCTGCAGTTAACAATCAGCCAAATCAGTTACAACGGGTATCGGCGCGCGGCGCTCAAACTTTAACCGGTTTATTTTTTTACCCAGCCGCCATCCATTTCGATGTATTGCCCGGCCGGCGTTTTCTCAACCGCTTTCTGGCCAGCCACAACTTCCACTTTTGATACTGCAATGCCGTTCTTCTGGGCAATGCCTGCGTACGCATCGCGGCGGGCGTCATTGATGGCCTGTGCAATATCGCGGGCGCGGGCGTCAGACGTCACAGGAGCCAGGTAACCCGACGGCGTTTCACCTACCAAACCCTGGCTTTTTGCAGAATCCAGAGCATTTTTGGCTTCGTCAAGGCTCATGGCAAACGCCGGAATGCTCAGGCTCAGCGTTAGCAGCAAGGCAGCGACGCGCTGGTAAATAGTCATATTCAACTCCTTGATTATCAAGTGCGTACACTCTTTATTATCAGGTACGCACATTCTCGATTATTTGGTACGTGCGCCCATTATCGTCGGGGGTTTGTCACAGGATTGCGAACTCAGAACAGGCCTTTTTCACTGAACAGCTCGTCCACATCCTTATCGACCTTCACGTATATTTCGTGCTGAATTTTCACGTTCAGGTTGACCGTAATCGGCTCTTTAGGTGCCTGCACCCGCACCGTGGGTGTGCAACCAGACACCACGGTGGCCAGCAACAAGCCCGCAAGCAGCGCCGTTAGCGGACGAAAAACATTCAAACCAACGTACGTCATAATAATATGCTCCTGTGTTACCAATTACTTTATCAGATCTTCTGCGGGTTCGCGCTCGCGCTTTTTAAGCAGTTTTTTCACCCGCTCGGCCACCGCATCTGTTACCCGGCCGCTAAGTTGCAAACTGGTCAGCAGGGCGGGAATATTTTCTTCAAGATTAATATTCAACACCACAGCACGACCATCACCCACCTCCGGGCTGTTGCCTTGCAAATGCAGCCCCAGCATCAAAGTGCCGTTTTCGTCGTAATCAATATCGCTGCTGAGAGCCGAATAACGAAAGTTTTCCAAGGCTTTTGACACTAATTCCATGGTTTCGTTTTTTTGCCCCAGGGCGCGCAGCCGTTCCGCACTCAATTGCAGCTGGCCACCTGGCTCCAGCGCACCCAAGCGGCCACGTTTCACCCGCACACCCGTGGCTGGGTCTATCAGCAGCGGAATGGTACCGCTGAGTATCCCGGTGCCGGCCAGGCCTTCTGCCGGGTACACCCGTAACAACTGCGCCAGATTTAAGCGGTCCAATTCCAGCGGCACGGTGAACGGAGCTGAGGAAATATCCCAACTGCCCGACGCGATGTTCAACGCCCCACCCAAGGCGCCTGCGTTGGCCTGGGTTAAGGTCAGCTGCCCCGCCATTGGCCGTTGTGCTGGCGCACGGTAATCCCCGGCCAGGACGATAGGCCCTAATGGAATGCCGGGATTGACCTCGTCCAAGGTCAGCTGCGATGTCGACACCTGAAATTGGTCAGACTTCAACGTGGCTTCAACGGTGCCGTTCATGTTGCGCCATGCGGTGCGATCCCAGGTACCACCGACGTCCAGAAACACCAGTTTGCCATCGACAACCAACGGTTGACCCGGCAGCAGCTGTGCGTTCACGTTGGCACTTATAGTGCCGCCGCTGGCGTCAAGCAGTTCCGGCCAAGCCACAAGCACCCGCCCCAGGCCGTCAATTTCCCGCTTGCCGCTCACCCGCATTTGCGCGTTGACAACAATGACCGGTGCGGCCGCGTTGCCATAAGGAACTTTAAGATTGATATTGGCGGAGGTACCGCTGTTCGCTTTGGCTATTCCCGACAATTGAAGACCGTTCATATCGGCTGTCGTTTTGCCGTTAAATTGCCAGCGTTGCGTTAGCAACTGAGGATATTTTATCTGCTTGGCGCTTATGTCCAACGGCCCGCTGAATGTCAGGTTCTCCAACGTCGCCGGGGCCGTTTTGAAGCCTGCCGTCAGGTTGTTGCCGGCCAGTGCCAATTGCGGATTTTGTAGCTCCAGCGCCTCGGCATCATCGCCGCCCAAGGATTTAATCTGAGCGGCGGAAACCCGGGACGATTGGGCGAAGGTCAGATTCGCCTCTGTCGATGTCAGTTCACCGCTCATCAACAGATCCAGTTCGGGCTTATCAATACGCCACTGGCCAACATCCAACCGGGCCAAGTCTGCTGTAAGCCGGGTTTGGGCCAGCTGCACCTGCCAGGGTGCCGAAGTAGAAATCGCCAAGTGGGCATCAACGTTAATGTCGGCCGCGCCGTGGCTGCGCAGAGCGACCTGCAAAGGAAGGGTCGCATTCGTTGCGTTTTTGTTCGCACCCGTTTTGTTTGCACCAGGCAGCGCAGATGCCGTTCCAGGTAAAGCAGAGGCCGGGCGTACAGACAGCTCTAGCTGTTGCGGACGCAACTGCACAGGCAATGTCGCGGCCCAATGCGCTGGCTGCGTTAGTGCCAGGTCTGCGCTTAGGGTTTGTGGTTGCCAGTTGCCTTGGTTAAGCGCCAACGCCAGAGCCAAATCACCCTTTATACTGCCCAGGCCCGGCACCGGCCAGGGCTGCGGCACCCGGGCTTCGGCATTGACCGTGCCTGTCGCCTTCGCGAAAAAGCTCTGGCGTGGCCCCTGCAAATCCCAACGGACGCTCACCGAGCCCTGCTCTGGCTGGGCAAAACTCGCCTCCTGGGGCAGCGGAGTCCAGCTCTGCACCCAGGCAATCAGCCACTCCGCGTTGGGCAGCTCCGGCACAGCGAGCGACCCTTGCCAGTGTACTTCTGTGTTCGACTCAAGCGGGCGGTAGCGGGTTTCCAGGGTCAGGTTGCGCATATTGTCGATATCGACAGTTGCCGACATCTGCAATCCCTGCTCACCGGGAGCAGGGTTATCCCCGCCGCTCAAAACACTTCCTTCAATCGAAGCACCTTCTTTAACGGACGCAGGCCCTTTCATCGGGGAGAGTTCTTTTATAGAGGCGAATTCTGCAACAAAATCGACCCGATGCCCTTGGTGCTCTAGCGACAAGCTCGCGTTTATAGGTAAACCATTGTCTGTTTCTTGCGCGCTGTGTTGAATATCCAAAGCACCTTGCAGCGAGCAGCGACCGCTGGCACAAGGAAGAATGGCATGAAATCGCTGGACACGAACGCGTGAGGGCAGCCACGAGTTTAGAAGAGGCAGCTGCGGCGGCATTTGTTCAAATATGGAAAAAGCGGGTATGGCAGAAGGCGCATCAACCGCTGACTCAGGCTCGATGGCCATAATCTCGAGCTCCAGTTGCTGCGCGTTCACAGTATTCAACTGCGGCAACCAGTTTTGCCACTGCCACTTACTGCCGCCTCCCCAGTGCCAGCCCAGAGTGATATCTCGAGCGTTTATTGTAAGACGGCGCTCAGGACCCAACTGAATAGCCTTCAGTTCGGCGACCGACACGCTGTGCAAGCCCAACCGGGTACCCTGCCACTGAACATACTCAATGTTGTTCTGTGCCAGCATCGCTTCCCAGCGGTGCTTCACCCAAAAAGCACCTGCCAACAAAGCCAGTAAAACAATCAATAGCAGAATAATCGCCCGCGAACGGGTTTTGTGTTTGCGCCCAGCGTTCATGCGGAGCCCTTCCCTCGTTTGTCCATCACAATATATCGATGCGACCCCGCGCCAGGCGCACCCGCTTTTTACGCTCGAGCTCTTTTAACAGGCGGCTGACTACCTCCCGCGCGGTGCCCAGTTCAATGGCCAGATCCTGATGGGTTATCAACAGCGGGCTGCGTTCAGCCCGCGCTTGCAGCCACTCGTTCAGGCGTTCGTCCATACGGCGAAAAGCCACCTCTTCGACCAAGAGCATCAGGTCGTCCAGGCGGCGACCGTAAGATTCCATAATACCCTGGCGAAAACCGTCAGACTGCTCCATTAAACAGTCAAACAACGCCCGCGACACCATAATCACCTCGGCTTCGTCTTCTACACTGGCTTCTGCACGGTAGCCAAATCCGGTCATTAGACAGCCAATAGACAGGGTGCAGATATCGTTCGCGCCCATGCGGTAAAGTACAATGCTGTTGCCGGAAGCGCCGGTCATCTGCACTTTCACCACGCCACTGAGCACCAGTGGCAAGCCATGGCAGCGCTCGCCGGGATTGAACAGAACCTGGCCAGCCGGAAATGTCATCACTTGGGTCTGCTCTACAAACTGCTGCCGTAGCGGGGGCGCTAAAGTATGCAGAATACTGTGTTGCGACATAAATCCGTCCTGGGTTTTGGGCGTCCCTCGTAATGCGGGCCTAAAAGACAGCTCGGTAGAAGCGTTTTGAGCATCGATCTGTATTGCCGAACATGGCCTTTTCCGCGCCTGAAAACCATCTTCCTTACAATAACCCGCATCGGACAAGCAATGCTTCACCCGGATCACTTAAAAAGACGCCGCGCTGAAGGCGATTAGGTGCTGTCTGCGGAAATCACTCAAGGTTTAATGTCGTCGTTTTTAACCACTTTGTCTTCTTTTCCTACCCCTGCTTTAGTTTTTTCGCCTGTTTATGTCAAATTCCCCAGTTATTCCGACGCTATCTCGTTAGCTGAGATAATCTTGTCAACATGTGGTAAAAGTGGGTTGTGGGCGAATATCCGTCCACTAAAACCAATCACTCTACTAGCCCGATTGACCATGACCAACGACAACAATCAAACGAAAGCCCGACCCTTCACTTCCAGCACAACCTTGGCGAAAGCCTCCCTGCTTTTGCGCACAGTGGCGAAAATCTTCCCGACCGGAGGCACCTTGTCCCGCATTGCCCGGGAAGTGGGAATGAACACGGCCACAGCACATCGCCTGCTGACGGCGCTAGCCCATGAAGGGTTACTCACTTTTGACCCTTACGCCAAAACCTATCATGTCGGCTTTGAGCTGTTGCAAATTGCCGAGTCCGCACAAGCGGTGGCACCGGACCTAAAGTTACGTCACCACCTGCGACCCTTGCTGGCCAGTATTGCGCGGCGCACCGAAGAATCCACCTACCTTTCCATACACGCCAACCGCGATTCCGTGTGCATCGACCTGGTCGAAGGCACGTATCCCATCAGTGCCAATACCCTCGTGGCAGGCTCGCGCAGACCTCTTGGCGTAGGTGCGGGCGCAATGGCGTTGCTGGCCGCTTTGCCTCTGAAAGAAGGTAACCAGATGGTGATAAAGAACCAGGAACGCTATGAGCACTACTCCGGTATTAACTCAGCCGAGGTAGGGCAAGGCTTGAGCGAGTGCCGCCGATTGGGCTTTGCGTTCAACAGCGGACGTATCGTGCCGGAAGTCGCGGCGCTTGGGGTGGCTTTCAGAGTTCCGGATAGCGAGCATCGTGTCGCTATCAGTGTTGCGTCCGTGGTGTCTCGTATGCACGCCGAGCGCCGGCAACTCGTTATCGACGTCATTCGAGATGAGATTCGTCAGTGGATCTCGCAGACGGCGGATCATCGAACTTTGAAAGGAAGCGGTGTTGGGAACAGTTCCCACCATTCGTTTTAGTAAGCCCTATATTCCGCTGTGCAAACTTAAAATCCGTTTCGTAGTTTTTTATTTTACCAACTATTATACTGCTGTATAATTTAAAATATTGTTTTCTATGAATAAAATAGAATTACTTAAATAATTGTGCGTAATTTTACTTATTTTTTACAATAAATTTTCTCAATATGCGATAAATTAATTCATCAATTTAAGAAAATTATTGACTAGAGTTAGTGCTACAGTCTATTTTCTGCTCTGCACTGCCTGCCTCACCGTTTTTTCGCTGTGGCGTTGCATCCAATGTCGGGCTGGCAGAAAGAGTTCACGGCCATAAAACAATAATGTAAGGAACCCTCAATGATTCATTCCCTTGCTCTGCGCCGCCCGTTGCTAACCGCAACCGCCGCGACTGTGTTCACCACCATGATGACCCTCGGCGCGACCGCGGTCAGCGCCGAAACCGCGCTGCCTGACACCATGACCTGGTCGTCATATGACGTTGGATCGGCAGGTTATGCCGAAGCCTCCGCCATCGCCGATGCGTTTGGTAAGAAATACGGCACCCGTATACGCATTCAACCATCAGGTTCTGCCATTGGTCGCCTGCAGCCATTGATCAGCGAACGTGCCGACTTCAGCTTCCTGGCCACCGAAACGTTTTTCGCGGCTGAAGGTATCCACGACTTCTCCACCCGCCGTTGGGGCCCTCAGGATCTTCGTGCTGTTGCTGGTCGACCGTCGTCGTTCGGTATTTTCACCGCCGCCGATGCCAATATTAAAACCCTGAAAGACTTGAAAGGTAAGCGCTTTGCCTACGTTGCAGGCAACCCGTCGATCAACGTCAAGTGCGATGCATTCCTAGCCTTTGCCGGTCTGACCCGGGACGACGTGGAAGCCATCATGTTTCCCACTTACGGCAACACCATGAGCGCACTGGCCCGCAATGAAGCGGATGCTTCCTGCACCACCACCACGCCGAGTCATGTCTACGAACTGGCCGAATCGCCCCGTGGCATTCGTTGGCTGGAAGTGCCAGCTGAAGACAAGGAAGGCTGGGCGCGCCTGAAAGCAGTAGCACCGTTCTTCCAGCCCTACACGGAGACAATTGGTGCGGGCATCAGCGAAGAAAACCCGGTG
Organism: Marinobacter sp. M1C; assembly: GCF_023314135.1. NCBI lineage: Bacteria > Pseudomonadati > Pseudomonadota > Gammaproteobacteria > Pseudomonadales > Marinobacteraceae > Marinobacter > Marinobacter sp. M1C. The sequence continues at coordinate 1,396,628 of NZ_CP092289.1, read as the reverse complement.
GATATCCTGGCTTACCGTTACCCGGTGCTGACCGTTCGTGCGGACACGGATCCTGAGCTTGTCTATACCTTCATCAAGGCACTGGATGAGACCTACGACATGTATAAGGACGCCACTGCGGTTATGCCCCGCTGGCGCCTGTCCGAAGCTGGCACCCCGGCTATCGATGTACCTTTCCACGCCGGCGCCATCCGTTACCTGAAAGAAAAAGGTATCTGGACCGAGGAGCACCAGGCCTGGAACGATCAGCGTACCGAACGCTTGAACGCACTGCGGGATGCTTGGCCGAAGGCCTTGGCCGAAGCGGAAGGCAAAAGCGACGAAGAGTTCGCGGTTATCTGGGAAAAGCATCGTATGGACACGTTGAGTTCCCTGTGATTTTTAACTGAGCAAGCGCCAACCGGGAGTGCTCCGCAGGCTTCCGGTCTGGCCCCTTTTCCCAGAGTGTCCTCTATATGAAAGCCTTATCGGACGTCCCCGCCGAACCTGCCAATACGCCTGAATCTCCTTCTAGCCGTCTCCAGGGCTTTGCCTACTGGTGCGCTATGGGTCTGGGTGCACTGGGTTTGCTGATGGCGATTAACCAAACGTTTAACCTGAAAATTCTGGGTTTCCAGCCGCTGGGCAACGCCTATCTCTATTATCTGATCGGTGTTTTTCTTGCAGCTGCCTTCCTGTGTTTTCCGGCCTGGTCGGGAGCTCGTCATCGGGTGCCCTGGTACGACTGGCCACTGGCGCTGGCGGCTCTGGGTTCTTGTGGTTACTTGGGCTACCACGGTTTGATCATGATCCAGCTGGGCTGGGATTATATGGCGCCAATCGAGGCGACTGCCGCTTCTGCGGTATTGCTGGTACTGGTGCTGGAAGGTGTTCGTCGTTGTGGTGGCTGGCCGCTGCTTGCGGTGGCGTTGCTATTCGGCACCTACCCACTTTACGCCGGCTCCATGCCCGGTTTTCTGTGGGGCAATGAATATGGCCTGGCCGAAACCATTCGTGCGCACGTTATGGGTGTCGAGAGCATTATTGGTATACCGATGCAGGTGGTGGCACAACTGGTTATCGGTTTTGTGGTGTTTGGTGCTGCGCTGACTATTACCGGCGGGGGCGAGTTTTTCATGCGCTTTTCCACCGCCCTCATGGGTCGCAGTCGCGGCGGCCCGGCCAAAGTGTCCGTGTTATCCAGTGGCATTCTTGGCAGCCTGTCAGGGAGCGTAATCTCTAACATCCTGACCACCGGCCCGATCACCATTCCCACCATGAAGAAGACTGGCTACCCCGCCCATTACGCGGCTGCGATCGAGGCTTGCGCCTCTACCGGTGGCACGCTGATGCCGCCGATTATGGGAGCGGTCGCTTTTATCATGGCGTCGTTTCTGGGGGTGCCTTACTCGGAGATCATCATTGCCGCTTTCCTACCGGCGCTGCTGTTCTATCTGGCGCTGATTTTCCAGGTTGATATCTACGCCGCCAAGCGGGGCCTCAAAGGCATGCCCGAAGCAGACATACCTAGCATGAAAGAGACCCTAAAAGACGGTTGGCCGTACCTGTTCAGCCTGGTCATGCTCATCTACATGTTGCTGTTCATGCGGTTGGAGGCCTATGCGCCTTACTACGCCACGGTAGTGCTGTTAGGCATCTCAATGTTCAAGCGCCGGCACCGACTCAATCGCAAGCGCGCGCTGGCATTTATCCTGGATCTGACCACCAGTGTTTCAAACCTGGTGGCTATTCTGGCCGGTATTGGCCTGGTGGTAGGCGGCTTGTCTTACACGGGAGTGGCCGGTGCTTTCTCCCGCGAGTTGCTGCTCTACGCCGATGGCAGTATTCCGTTGATGCTGGCGGCCGGTGCAGTGACCAGTTTTGTGCTGGGCATGGGGATGACCGTCAGTGCATGCTATATCTTCCTCTCCATCCTGCTGGCGCCCGCGCTGGTCAATGCCGGTCTAAATCCGCTGGCGAGCCATCTGTTCATTCTATATTGGGGCATGATGTCGTACATCACTCCGCCGGTAGCCCTGGCGGCGATTACCGCTGCCGGCGTTGCCGGTGCTAACGCCAGCAAAACCGGGCTGTACGCCATGCGGCTTGGGGGCATTCTGTTCATCCTGCCGTTCTTATTCGTGCTTAACCCGTCGCTGATTCTTCAAGGCCCCTTGGGTAATATTCTGACCTCTGTGGTGACGGCCGTAACCGCGATCTGGCTGATGGCCTCCGCTATGGAGGGGTACCTTTACCGGGTAGGAGTTCTGGCCTGGCCCCTGCGAATACTGGTCATGATCTCCGGTGTCGTGCTGATCTACCCCGACATCGTGACGGATGTTATTGGCTTTAGTTTGACCGGCCTAATCTACGCGTGGCACCGATGGGTGCGGCAGCCTGTATCCCTCAAACCCAGTTAACCGCAACCAATGCAATGGTGAACAAACGTGATTAACAAAATCTGTGAATCCCTTCGGGCCGCGGTTGCCGATATCGAAGACGGCAGTGTTGTGATGATCGGCGGCTTCGGCAATTCCGGTATTCCAATGCAGCTGATCGAAGCACTTCGCCTGCACGGTGCCCGTGAGCTGACCATTATCTCCAACAATGCCGGCACCGCTGAAGAAGGCATTGCGTCGTTATTGCGTGACCGCTTGGTGCGTAAGATGGTGTGTTCGTTTCCGCGTTCGTCTGGCTCGATCTGGTTTGAGCGCCTTTACGAAAAGGGTGAAATTGAGCTGGAGCTGGTACCACAGGGCACCCTGGCGGAGCGCATCCGCGCCGCCGGTGCTGGCTTGGGCGGGGTTTATACACCCACCGGTTATGGCACCCGGCTCGCCGACGGTAAAGAAACAAAGGTGATCAATGGCAAGGGCTATGTGCTGGAAACCGCCATGCCTGCCGATGTGGCACTGATCAAGGCGCACCGGGGAGATGCTTGGGGCAATTTGATCTACAACACCGCCGGTCGTAACTTCAATCCCATAATGGCGACGGCCGCCCGAATCACTATTGCGGAAGTTAACGCCGTGGTTGAGGTCGGTGAGCTTGACCCAGAACACGTGGTGACGCCGGGCATATTTGTTGATCGCGTAGTGGTTCAGGAGGTACAGCAACATGCTGCGGCTTAGTACGAATGAGATGGCGAGTCGGGTGGCCCAAGACATTCCGGATGGCGCCTATGTGAATCTTGGCATTGGCATGCCAACCTCGGTTTCCAACTATGTATCTGATGATAAACAGGTTATTTATCAAAGTGAAAATGGTATTCTCGGCGTGGGGCCGGCTCCAGAGCCTGATAAAATTGATCCGGATCTGATCAATGCCGGCAAGCAGTATGTGACCCTGCTCAAGGGCGGCTGCTACTTCGACAACGCCGAATCCTTCGCGATGATGCGCGGCGGCCATCTGGACATTGCGGTACTGGGTGCGTTTCAGGTTTCGGCGACCGGCGATCTCGCCAATTGGGCCACCAACGACGACAAGTTTCCACCCGCTGTTGGCGGCGCCATGGATCTGGCGGTGGGTGCAAAACAGTTGTTCGTGCTGATGCGCCACACCACAAAGACCGACGAGCCCAAGATTCTGGAGCAGTGTGAGTACCCACTGACCGGAGCAGGCGTGGTCAAGCGCATCTACACCGATCTCGCGGTTATTGATGTCACCGACGAGGGTTTGCGGGTGCGGGAATTGTATGGTGACAATACCCTGGCTGAGGTTCAGGCATTGACGGCGGCGCCACTGCTACCACCGCTACCACCACTATAGGGAGATACCTCTTGGTCACTGCTGGATGGACAGATGTCATGCCCCGTTTGAGCTCATGAGCCGGGACACCGCCGCATCCCTGCTGACCCTGCGTTCCGCGCTTACCTACCTGGCTTTGGGTGCTGGAGTGCTGTCATTTTTGCCGGGACTCGGGGTTTTGGGTGCGATCGCGATCATCAGCGCCATTATCCTGGGCTGGCGGGACCTTCGATTGGTAGCGCGGTTGCTGTTCGGTCTGCTCACGGTGATGACGATCATTGCGATCACGATTGAGCCGAGTGCGTTGATAGGCGCCGCCACCAGCATGACCCGCCTGACGGCGCTCATCATAACGGTGATGCTGCTGTCTTCCATGCTGGGTAAATCGGCTGACCTTGGGCTGATTTCCAAGAGCCTGTTTGCGGGCTCGCCGCTGGCCCGCTACTACAGCGTAACCTTCGGCACCGCCTTTCTGTCGATGCCGCTGAATTTCGGCTCGGTCGGCGTGGTCGCCACCATGATCCAGAGTGAAAAAGACCAGCAAGGCGACTCTGCCATCACTCGCAATGCTTCGCGCGGTGTACTGCGCGGTTTTGGCGCATCGCCGATTTTCTCACCGCTATCGATCTCCATTGTCCTCACCGTGACCTTTGTACCAGCCCTGCACAGCTTGCAGATTATTGCGATCAGCCTGCCACTGGCCGTGGGTTATCTGCTAATAGGGGCCCTGTTTCTTGAACCCGAATCAGCAGAATACCAGCCTGTCGAAGCACCAGAGCCGGGCACAAGACTGGCCCGCATGATGCCCTGGCTGAGATTTGCCGCCGTTATTGGGGCGATTTGCGGGGCCACATTCGCCTTCAGTGGCTACTTTAACCTCAGCTATTCGCGAGCGGTGACGCTGAGTTGCCTCGGTGCGGTAGTGATCGGACTGGCGCATCGGCGCTTACAGGGCAGCAAAATTACCCTGCCGTCGATGGCACCGATGAGCAATGAACTGGTGATAGTTGGAGGCTCAGCCTTTCTCGGAGTACTGATCAGCACCTTTGCTATTCAATGGCTGGGTGCAGGGTTCAACCTGCCGGGCTGGGCCTACCCCGTCGTCGCATTCGTGGTTCCGTCGGTGTTTTTTCTGGGTGGTATGATTGGGTTTAACCCGATTGTTATCGGCACCCTGACTGGCGGTGTGCTCGGGCCCATCTGGCCCGTGAGCGCGGTTCTTGGGTTGGGTATCGCCATGGTCTCTGGCTGGGGCCTTACTACTGCGGGTACGCCGTACTCGGCCAACTCGCTGCTGCTGGAGCGATTGACCGGTTACAGTGCCCAAGTAGCCTCTTTGCGCTGGAACATGGCGTTGTCGATATGCTGCCTTTTGTTTACTGGCGCGCTGGCTGCCGCCATTACCCTGATGAAGACTGGAGGTTGATCCGACGGTAGCGCTTAACCGGTCTTTTTACTGTGACATTATCACTGACTCACAAAGACGGCAGGTCTAAAGTTCATAGGGTCGCATTATTCCAACACAAGGAGATCAGACAATGACCGTTGATATGAGATTTGCGGATCGAATCATTCGTACACTCATCGGCATTGTATTGCTCCAACACAAGGAGATCAGACTATGAGCGTTAATATGGGATCTGCAGATAGAATCATTCGCGCACTCATCGGCATTGTGCTACTAGCACTGGTATTTGTCGGCCCGCAAACGCCTTGGGGCTGGATTGGTGTTGTACCCTTGGCCACCGCGCTGATCGGTAACTGCCCGGCCTATTCACTGCTCGGCATCAAAACCTGCAAAACGCAGTAAACACACGGGGACAGATTTCAAATCTGCCCCCTACCTCCTACACCACATCCACTCGCAACTGCTCCAGCACAAACGCTTCCATTGCCTGGGCTGCCGGCGCCAAGGTGCGGTTGGCGGATTTCACCACGCCAATGCGGCGCACCACGTCCGGATTGTGCAGCGGGATAAAACACAAGCTGGCGCTCTGCTCGGGGAACGCCAGCCGCGGCAGGGTGGTCACGCCGGCTCCGGCTTCAAGCATCGCCAGCAAAGAAATCATATTCGATATATAAAAGGCGCTGTTCTCCACCAACTCGGCCGCCGCGGTGTTCATCAACAACCGCGAGGTGCCATTACCAATCAGCTTTTCGCCGCGTAGGCGCTGCCAGTCCAATGTTGTGTCCTGGGCCAGGGCGTGGTCACGGCGACACACCACGCCAATTTTGTCCTCGAACAAATGGCTATAGTGCAGCTCTTCACTGTTTTGCCACAGACTGGTAATTCCCAGGTCCACCTCGCCGTTAGCCACCATCTGGCACACATAATGGGCGTTCTCGTCGTGCAGGCTAATATTCACATCGGGAAAGCGGGTAATAAAGCGCGCCAGAAACGACGGCATGATTCGGCTGGCCACCGACGGCACCGTAGCAATGTGAATGTGCCCCTCACGGCCATCGGCGTGAGCGGCCACGTCCCGTGCCATGCGGTCGTGCTGGTTCACCAGATCGCGAAATCTTGGCAGGCAGTATTCACCAAACGGCGTCAGACGCACCTTGCTGCCCCGTTCCAGCAAATTCTGCCCCAACTTTTGCTCAAGCTCCCGCACCGCCATCGACAACGCCGGCTGGGTACGGTGCAAGCGCCGTGACGCAGCGTGAAAACTGCCCTCCTCCACCACCGCAATCACGTAGCGCAACTGCTGTATTTTAAGCTCGGGCGGCATACCGGTTTCCTCAGCAATTCGATAAAGATTTCTTATCAAACAATGTTATTTATTGATTATTCTTATTATGGCACCGGCAGTAGTATAGGTACAAAGACAAAAGGAGAACTTCATGAGCACGTCCCACCCACTTTATATTAATGGCCAATGGGTCACCGGCGCCAAGCGCATCACCAACTCCAGCCCGTCTGACCTTACCGATGTGATCGGCGAGTACGACCAAGCCAACGCCGAACAAACCCAACAGGCCATTAGCGCCGCCCGAAAGGGTTTTGCGCAATGGAGTAAAAGCGGGTTGGAACAGCGCTACAAAGCCCTGATGGCCATTGGCGACGAGTTGATTGCGCGCCAGCAGGAACTGGGTGAATTACTATCGCGGGAAGAAGGTAAACCCCTAGCTGAAGGCAAAGGCGAAGTGTACCGCTCCGGTCAGTTTTTCCATTACTACGCCGCCGAAGTGCTGCGGCAGATTGACGAGCGTGCAGACTCCGTGCGGCCGGGCGTAGAAATTGACGTTCGCCGCGAGCCGTTGGGCGTGGTGGGCATTATCAGCCCGTGGAACTTCCCCATGGCCACCGCCGTGTGGAAAATTGCACCGGCTCTGGCGTTTGGTAACGCCGTCGTCTTTAAGCCCGCCAACCTGGTACCCGCCAGCGCCTGGGCGCTGACTGAAATCATCAGCCGCCAGGAATTTCCGGCAGGCACGTTTAATCTGGTGATGGGTTCCGGCGGCGAAACCGGTGAAGCCCTGATCAACAGCCCGCAGATTCAGGCCCTGACCTTTACCGGCTCCCTGGAAGTAGGTCGCCGCATAGCGTCTGCCACCGTCGCCAATCTGGTGAAGTGCCAGTTGGAAATGGGTTCTAAAAACGCATTGATCGTGGTTGACGATGCCGACGTAGATCTGGCTGTAGAAGCCGCCTTTAACGGCTCTTATTCCGGCAGCGGTCAAAAGTGCACCGCCTCTTCACGCCTAATTGTGACCGATGCCGTTCACGACGAGTTTGTCAGCAAGTTGATCGCCCGCCTGGAAAAAGCCACTGTTGGTCACGCCCTGCACGAAGGCGTTCAGATTGGCCCCATTGCTGACAAACGCCAGCTAGATTCCAACATGGCGTGGATTGAACGCGCCCAGGCCGACGGCGCTACCCTGGCCTTTGGCGGCAACCGCGTTGACATGGCAACCGAAGGCTATTACATGGAGCCCGCGCTGTTCACCAACACCACCAACGACATGGCTATTAACCGCGACGAAGTGTTCGGCCCTATCGCCTGCGTTATCCGCGTGGCGGATTATGAAGCCGCGCTGGACACTCTGAACGACACCCAATACGGCCTGACCGCGGGCATTATCACCAACTCTCTGAAGCTGGCATCAGATTTCAAAGCCCGTGCCGAAACCGGTTGTGTGATGGTGAACCTGCCCACTGCGGGCACCGACTATCACGTGCCTTTTGGTGGACGTAAGAACTCCAGCTTTGGCCCCCGCGAACAAGGCCAGTACGCGCGCGAGTTCTACACCGTGGTAAAAACCTGCTACGTGCGGGCATAACGAGGGCCATGTCATGCTGACCATAGACGGACTGCAATACTCCAACTGGTCCCGTGAGATATTCGAGCAAATGCGCGCCGGCGGTGTTACCGCCGTGCACGCCACCTTGGTATACCACGAGAACACACGCGAAACCCTGACCCGGTTTGGCGAGTGGAACCGGCGTTTTGAACAACACGCCGATTTAATCATGCCAGTCTATGAGCCGGCAGACATTGAACGTGCTCGCGCCAGCAACCGCATCGGCGTTTTCTTCGGTGCGCAAAACTGCTCGCCGATTGAAGACGACATCGACATGATTGCGGTCATGCGCCGTATGGGCCTGATGATCATGCAGCTGACGTACAACAACCAAAGCCTGTTGGCGACCGGTTGCTACGAGGCTGAAGACAACGGCATCACCCGCTTTGGGCGCCAAGCCATCGCGGAAATGAACCGTACCGGCATGATCATCGACATGTCCCACAGCTCGGAAAAATCCACGCTGGACGCCATTGAATTGTCGACTCGGCCGGTGATTATTTCCCACGCCAACCCCTCGTCGTTCCATGCGGCCAAACGTAATAAGTCAGACAAGGTTCTGAAAGCTATCGCCGACAGCGGCGGCCTGCTGGGTTTTTCGGTGTATCCGTTCCACTTGAAAGACGGGCCGGACTGCACACTGGAAAGCTTCTGCGGCATGGTGGCCGATACCGCCGAACTGATGGGCATCGACCATATTGGGCTGGGCACGGATTTGTGCCAAGGCCAACCGCAATCAGTACTGGACTGGATGCGCAACGGACGCTGGTCCAAGGAAATGGATTTTGGCGAAGGCAACAAAGGCAACGCCGGCTGGCCGCGGCCATTAACATGGTTTCAGGACAATCGCGATTTTCCTGCCATTATTGATGGATTGCAAAAAAAAGGATTCAGCGACATTGACGTGCAAAAAATCATGGGCCTGAATTGGCTTAAACAACTTGAAGACGGCACCACGCCGGCGTCTTGAAGGCTGTTGAATAAAAAACCGGCAAACGCAACACCAACCATTGGACCAGCAACAAACCAGGGTGTCTCAACAAAAAAGGTAAGCATTATGAAAAATAACAAAATCAAGGCAGGCGGTGATTACTCACTTGCTCAGCTGGGCGACCCGGTATTGCTGACGCTCAGCGTTGGCTTTATTGTGCTGTTTGTCGGGTTTTCATTGTTTGACCTTAAAGCAGTAGCAGATCTGATTGGCAGCGGATTTGCCTGGACCGCCAAGATCTTCGGCACGTATTTCCAAATGCTGTTGCTGGCCACCTTCTTTATTGCCATCGGCGTTGCTTGCAGCCCGGCCGGCCGTGCCAAAATCGGCAATCTTGACCGCCCGGAAATGAGCACCTTCCGCTGGCTGTCCATTATTATGTGTACCCTGCTGGCCGGTGGCGGCGTGTTCTTCGCCGCAGGCGAGCCCATTTATCACTTTGTGGTGACCCCTCCGGCATTTACCTCCGAGCCAGGCACGGCAGCCGCCGTCTCCAACGCCATGGCACAATCCTTTATGCACTGGGGCTTTCTGGCTTGGGCCGTGCTGGGCACCCTGTCTGCCATTGTTCTGGCCCACGCTCACTATGTTAAAGGCAAGCCGCTACAGCCCAGAACGCTGCTATACCCAGTGTTTGGCGAGCGGATTATGAGCGGCTGGCTGGGCAGCGTGGTCGACGCCTGTTGCGTTATTGCAGTGGTTGCCGGCACTGTTGGCCCGATAGGTTTTCTGGCCACCCAAATGAGCTTTGGCCTGAGTGAACTGTTTGGCCTGAGCGACGGTCTGGGCACTCAAATGGCCATTCTGGCGCTACTGGCGGCTATTTACGTAACCTCTGCCGTCACCGGCATTCATCGCGGCATCCAGATTCTAAGCCGCCTGAACGTGTTCCTGGCGCTGGCCGTTGCCGCCATTATCTTTATCTTTGGCCCCACCCTGTTTCTGACCAACACCTACTTCCAGAGCATGGGCCAGTACATGTCGTCGTTCATGGAAATGGCAACCATGACCGCCGAAACCGCACCGGCCTGGTGGATGCAGTGGTGGACTGTGTTCTTCTTTGCGTGGTTTATCGGCTACGCCCCGTTGATGGCGATTTTTGTAGCGCGCATATCCCGCGGCCGCAGCATTCGCGAAATGATCATGGCGGTGGCCGTTATGGCCCCCATCGCCACCACCATTTGGTTCACATTGCTGGGCGGCTCGGGCATCTATTATCAGATGACCGGTGTGATTGACCTAGCCGACGCCCTTAACAACTTCCGCTTTGACATTGCCACGTTGACCGTAGCTCAGGCGTTGCCCGGCGGTAGCTTTATGGCTCTGGCCGTTCTGATTTTGACCACCATATTCGTGGCCACCACCGGCGACTCCATGAGCTATGCCATCGCCGTGGTCAGCTCGGGCCACGATGAACCCAACACCTTTGTGCGCGCATTCTGGGGTTTGGCTATGGCCGGTATGGCCGCCGTTCTGCTGTATATGGGCGCAGGCCAAATCAGCGTGCTGCAACAGTTTATTGTGATAACCGCTATTCCTGTGTCGCTGGTTCTGCTGCCATCACTTTGGCTGGGCCCGAAAGCCGCCTACACTATGGCTCGCGAGCAGAATCTGATTCCGCAACTGCCTGGTGCAACCTCGGCGAAAGGCTCGGTAACACTGGAAGAACACTCAAAGGTGAAATCATGAGCTGGGCCGATACCCTTTCAACCACCGATAACCTGCGTCCCGCCAATCAGGTCATGCAGCTAGACCGGCTGGGCAGTATGTTCGCCAGCCGCCTGAGCTTTGCGCGCTCGCTGGTGCGCAAGATGATCAAGGAGCGCTGGCAGGTCAGCAACACCGTATTTGACCTGAACGACCAGGGCCACGGCACCGCTATTTACCGCATCACCACGCCTCAGGGGCTTTACCACTGCGTGATTTTCTGCCGCGAGTTGCGCGCAGATCAGCGCTCTGACCGGGTAATTGCCGAAGCCTGGGACGTTACCTTTGCGATCGTTGAAGGCGATGTGGAAGCGGAGTTGCTGCAGCACATGGCCGACAACGTGCCACTGCAGGAAGCTGGCCGCCTGTCTTCCAGGGTTCTGGTGCTGTCGCGGGCCAACAAGAGCCTGCGCAACTTCAGCCATTTTGTGGCCGCGCTGGCCGTCGGCGAACAGCCCGACCCAGCAGCGCTGACGGCGGTGGGCTATCTGTACCGCACCACCGCGGTGTACGGCAATGGCAAATTCGGCATTGCCGACTTTGCCCGGTTGGAACGTAACACGGATTTCAACCGGCCATTTTCTGCGCAAATGCTGGCTGTGTATGTGCTACGCCAGTTCTCCATTGAACAGCTGAACCACCTGGCAAGGGTGCAAGCGCCAGATACCGCCGTCGAGCTCGCCCCGGAACTGCAACGCTATCTGGGCATTGGCAACTCAACCGGCCTGGGTATGGCGCCGTTTTTGATCAATCACCCGCAGCTTATCCAGCAATGGATCTACGGCCGCGAGCGCGCCCTGGCTTGCGCGCGCCTGCAGCCTGCCAGCGACAAATGCCGCAACAAGCTGCTGGCGCTGATGCTTCGCGCCCACCGCTATTTGCAGCAAACCGTTACCGAAGACCAGGCCCAAACTCTGCGCAACCGGAACATTGTGCAGTCGGTACAGGAAGTGATCGATTGGCTGGAGCGCACCCCTGCGCACCCGGCGCTGTATCGCGAACTGACCGACTGGGCCGACGAGCACAGCTCGGTTGAAGCACAGGAACTGATCAACACACTACTGATAGAGATGTATCCGGAACTGGTAGACAGCCTGGACGACGAACTGGGCTGCCATGAAACCATGGATTTGCAGCCCGATATGAAAGCGCGAAAACTGAAAGAGCTGATCGAGCAGAGCTTTGATTGGGCGCTGACCTACAACGAAGAAAGCGCAGAAGACAACTACTGGTTCTGGTACCGCTCGGCGGAAAAGGAAGAACCACGGCTGGGCATTCGTGCCGAGGAATCTGGCGCCGAAAAAGAAACTGCGCTGGCCATAGGCCCGCGTATCAGCCGCTGCTATACCCTGCTGGCGGAGTTTGTACAGAATAACCCCAACGCCATGGTGGTCGAGTTTTTGATGGCACACCCGAAGCAGAAAGAAATTGTTCGGCGTATCCAGACCATGGCACCTACGCCCTACGGCGAAATTCGCGCTAACTTATGGCACCGCGATATGAAACCCATGCACCTGCTGCGCACGAAACTGTCATTTTTTGGCGCAGGCCGGTTTGATCCAAAATCCGACCGCTGGGTTCGCATCACCTTGTTCCAGGGCGCGCCCTTGGGCGTTGAACTGACAAACCCTGCGCTGTCGCTGGACCAGCTTGACGACTGGAGCTTTCCCTTACAGCCAGAACGGCAGCCCGGAAAGCAGGCAGGAGCCCAATGAAAGTATCCTTTAACGAATTGCAGGGCTTGTCGCGCAAGGCGTTTAGTGGCGTCGGTTTTGACGATGGCGACGCCAGCGACGCCGCCGACATGGTGGTGTGGATGGAAGCCCACGGCCTGAACGGCATTCAATCCCTGAAGCGCAGCCTGGCGTTCATACTGGAAGAAGATCAGTCACATTCGCCAGAAATTATCTACCAGGATGCCGACCTGTGCGTGGTTGACGCCCACAACCGCACGGCTCTGAACAACGCCAGCCTGGCCATCGAACTGGGTTACGCCAAATGCCGCGCGCGCGGATTGTCGGTAACAAAAATACGTCACTGCCACAACCGCATGCTGATTGTGGGCTATCTGTCGCGGGTGGCACGGCGCAACATGAGCGTTACCGCGTTCTGGCGCGACTCCCACCAGCCTTTGACGGAGATATTGGTCAGTTTCAAAGCCGGCGAAGAAGCGCCGGAAATTTGTATGTACAGCCTGGACGACATACCGGACGACACAGAACCCAATGACGGCATTACCCTGGTGATGGTGAACCACGTCAACCTGATGCCCGACTTCAAGGCCGATCAAACCCTGAACAACCTGCTGCATCAAGACAAACACAGCATGAACAACTGGCAGGAACACGCACTGGCCGAAGGCATAGAGGTAGAACCTGAAATGTGGGACCGGCTAAAAGAACTGGCCACAAGAATTCTGGTGGAATCATCAGACGACTCACGCCAGGGCGCCGGAGCCGGAGCCAGCGATAACGACTAAACCGATTAGCAGTCCAATACGCAACTATTCAATATTCAGCTATCCAATACTCACCACTTAGGAACCCAGAATGAACCCCTATCCCGTGAACACTAACTTCCCCGCCTCTAAATCACCTCTGGCTTGGGCCACTGTTGGCAACGGCATTCTGTTCACCGCGCAAATCCCCATTGATGCCGAAGGCAACGTGGTGGATGGCGGTATAGAGCCGCAGATCAAGCAGACCCTGGCGAATCTGAAGCACACTCTGGAAAGTGCCGGCACCCGCGTGGCCAACCTGACTCAAGTGCTTATCTATGTGACCGACCGGGATGACCTGGCCGCGGTAAATCGCGAATACGCTACGTTTGTCGCCGAGCCTTTCCCCAACCGCGCGGCCATTATTGTGTCCGGCTTCGCCCGGGCAGAAATGCTGGTGGAAATCGTGGCTTACGCAGTGGTGCCATAAGCGGGTTTCTGAAACCCCGCGCCTGACAGCGCGGGGCCGATATTAAACCGGCGGTTCGGCCTGCAGCGCCGCCGGTAAACGGCTCGCACCCCAACTACGATAAATCCGCTCGACTACCCGCTGCAGTTCTTCCTGGTCTACATCTGCCAGTTCTCCCCGCTCCAGGGGATCGAAGTGAAAAATATACAGCCGCGATGCAAACTCTTCGAACGGCAATGAACCCTCACCAAAACGCTCACCACAGCCGGATGTACTCACTAGCACGCCGTCGCCCCAGTCTTGCCCGCTGTCGTTATTCGGGTTGTAGAAGTACGCCCGCATTTTCCCTTCCGGGTCCAGCGCTACCCGCAGAATCGTAATCGCGTGCCAGCCAATAAAGCGCCCGGCTCTGTCAGTTACCGCTATACCTGCTGGCTGGGGGTGAATCAACGGCTGATTGCCGTTGTAATAGGGGTGATAACTGGCGTAAAAATGCCGTAAAAACTCGTCCAGGTTGTCCAGATTTCCGGTGGCTACATCTACGTTAATGGCAAAGCCACGGCCGGCAGACCAGCCGTGGAACTCAGGGTTCACCCAGCGATGAGGGTCGCCCTCGCGGCCAATACACAAGCGCCCCATTTCCACGTAGATGCGATCCAGATGGGGCACCACCACCAGCGACACCGGGTCCAGATCAAACGTTACCTCGGCGGCAAGCCCGGCTGCACTGCGCGCCGACGACACCGGCACACCTTCAAAGTGCATAACAATTTCGTTATCCCGCGCGGCCCAGGTCACCATCTGCAATAGATAATCCGGGTCGTTATAGGCCCACATAGACAATGCCCGCGCCGACTGGCAAGTCGGGTTGTTACCCTGGCCCACGCCCAAAGGCTGGCCCAGCATGTTCAACACACCCTGAATCAACCAGGCATTGGCCTGGGGCTGATAGCCATAGGCCAGCTGCAGTCGTTCACGGGCCTCGGGGCTTAGCGATAGCTTGGCCTGTCGCCAGAGCGCAGGCGCAACCGGCGGCTGGTAAAGAATTCCACGCTCCAATAGCAACGCCAAGCCATAAAGGCCCTGGGCGGTCTCAGCGAAGATGCCTTCGGTGATCAGCGTGTGCACCAATTCCCGGTAACACAACAAACAGTCGCGGCCGGTACTGGAAAGCCCCAAAGCCGCGCTCAGCAGCGCGTCTTGGCCCTCATCCATAATAAAGCGTACAAAGCTGGCGTGATAAGGCGACACCAGCCCGGTGTCGTGCATCGAGCGGGCAAAGCCGGTGGCTTCATTTTGCAGATTTTGCGCGTCCATCGCCTGCAGGCGCTGTTCGTAAACCACTATTCCCGGGTCTTCACTGCACGCCCGCGTAGGGCCATACAGGCTACTAATCAAACGTTCGGCACCGCCGCCGGCTGCGCCCAAATCCACATTCGGGTCTGCGCGACAAATGGCAATCTGGGTGATCATCTTGCGAACACCCGACACGCGGATGGGCCGCTGCTGCAAGATCCGCCAGATTTCCTCAATCAGATTTTCAATCACATGCTCGTAGCCGATATTCTGGGCTACATATTGCACCACGGCTTCGCTGATTAACGACAGCTCACCCTGCTCGCGTTCGGCTTCGCCGGTCATCCCAAACAGAAGGCCAAGATTAATCGCCAACACCTGAATCAGATAGTGCCTGGCCTGATCGGCAGACACCGACGGGTGCAAATAGAATTCGCGCACCACCGCCAGCAATCGCAATTCACTGAGCGCCTCAATCACAACCGTATCGGCGTTTTTGCTTTGCAGCGAATAAGTGGTCAAGGCCGGCACCAAAAGACCTGGTTCGGCCCAATCCGTGCCCTCAAAAACGCCTGCCTGTTCAATGCGCTGAATTCGCGCCTCGACGGCCTCACAGCCACCCGGCTGAAGCAACACCCGGCGGGCGCTACCAAATACCCTGGGCAATTTGGCAAACTTCGCCAGAGATTCGCTTTGTTCCAGTGCCCGAATAGCATCGTCCAGCTTGGCAACCAGTTTGTCGAGACTCACAGCCACAACCGTACTGCCCATTTGATAATCGTTCAAAGCCAGTTCCTCAGGGCCGTACTACCGGCCCGGTGATGCATCGTGAAACGGTCGATGGGGGTAAACACCAAAGCAGCCGGCATAACCTTTTGCATCCACCACTTCATTCGTAAAACGTGGTCGTTGATTCTTTCGTGGTTTTTGAATCAAACAACAGTATAAGGCCCCAGTAAACATTAAACCCGTAAGCAGGCTACAAAAGCTCAAATACTTTGCAGCGTCAGGCGTTACCAACACCGTTTTTATCACCCTAAACGGATGCGTCAAAACCGTAAATCATCCGCTGAAGCCTCACAAAAACATCACGAAAAAAATAAAAGTGTTGGTGTCTTTAAGTAGACCGGTCGTATACCAGGCCCAACAAAGGAGATTATCCATGAACAATTTTGATTTTCACAATCCCACCCGCATCGTTTTCGGTGACGGCAAAATTGCCGAGCTAGACGCTCTGGTTCCGAGAAACGCCCGCGTGATGATTCTTTTTGGCGGCGAAAGCGCACGCAGCACCGGAACTCTGGGCGAGGTGACCGCAGCCCTGGGCGAGCGCGACATTCACGAATTTTCAGGCATTGAGCCCAACCCCAGCTTCGAAACCCTAATGCGTGCGGTTACCCGAGTGCGCGATGAAAAGATTGATTTTCTGCTTGCGGTAGGTGGCGGATCCGTTATTGACGGCACAAAATTTGTTGCAGCTGCCGCGCTGTTTGAAGGCGATGAGTGGGACATCTTGCTGCAAGACGGCAACAACGTAGATAAAGCCTTGCCGTTTGGCGCGGTGCTGACCCTGCCAGCCACCGGTTCGGAAATGAACAAAGGCGCGGTGGTTACCCGCAAGTCTCTGAAAACAAAGCTGCCATTTCACAGCCAGCACGTGTTCCCGAAGTTCTCGATTCTAGACCCGACAAAAACCTTCACTCTGCCGCCGCGGCAGGTCGCCAACGGTGTGGTTGATGCCTTTGTACACGTGATGGAACAATATTTGACCTACCCCGCCCAGGCGCCGGTGCAAGATCGTTTTTCCGAAGGCTTGCTGCAAACGCTGGTCGAGATTGGTCCCCAATGCCTGGCCGAACCTGAAAACTACCAGGTACGCGCCAGCCTGATGTGGACCGCCACCCTGGCTCTGAATGGGTTGATTGGCAGCGGTGTGCCGCAAGACTGGGCCACACACATGCTGGGCCACGAACTCACCGCACTGCATAATCTGGACCACGCTCAAACCCTGGCCATTGTGTTGCCATCCATGCTGAGGGAACGCAAAGCAGCGAAGCAGGACAAACTGGTGCAATACGCCGAACGGGTCTGGAACATTACTGAGGGCAGCGCGGAACAAAAAGCCGACGCCGCTATCGACAAAACCCAGGCCTTCTTCGAGTCCATGGGCGTAAAAACCCACCTGGTTGATTACCAGCTGGGCGAAGAACACATTGATGAGCTCATCGATAGCCTGAAGAAAAACGGCATGACCAAATTGGGTGAAAACGGCGACGTAACACCCGATAGGTGCCGCCGCGTATTGCAGCGGTCACTTCGTTAAACGGTAAAAACCTTCGGGTTTTTGATCAGATATCGATTTTCATTGCGCCTCAACTCTGGGACATATTCTTGCTACGGCTCACCTGCAGAGCCGCAATGATAATTCCTATCGAGGCCACGCCAATAATGATCGCCGCCAGCGCGTTCACATCCGGGCTTACTCCCAGACGGACTTTAGAGAAAATCACCATCGGCAGGGTCGAAGCGCCTGGGCCGGAAACAAAACTGGCAACCACCAGATCGTCCAGGCTGAGGGTAAAGGCCAGCAGCCAACCTGACATCAGCGCCGGAGCAATCACCGGCAGTGTTACATCAAAGAACACCCGCACCGGGTGCGCTCCAAGGTCCAGCGCTGCCTCTTCGATCGACAGATCCATATCCACCAGCCGCGACTGTATAATCACAGCCGCATAGGCTGCGCCAAAGGTCGAGTGCGCGATAATAATCGTCATAATCCCACGTTCGCCAGGCCAGCCAAGAACGCTCTCCATCGCAACGAACATCAGCAGCAACGCCAGCCCGATAATAACTTCGGGCATAACCAGTGGCGCAGTAATCATCATGCTCAGCAGCGTCTTGCTGCGAAAGCGCCGGAACCGGACCAACACGAAAGAGGCCACCGTACCAATCACCACAGACAGAGTCGCGCTGGCCAGGGCAACACGCAGGCTGACCCAGGCCGCATCCAGAATTTGCGGATCTCGGAACAGCTCGCCATACCATTTGGTCGAAAATCCGCCCCAAACGGTCACCAGCCGGCTTTCGTTAAAGCTGAAAATCACCAGTGACAGGATAGGAGCGTAAAGGAACACGAAACCCAGAACGCCGAAGATCATGAGAGACCGTGACTTACGTTTCATCGGGTTTCTCCTTCGCTGGCTGACTGCGCCCAGCGCAGCAACATAATGGGAATCACCAGAACAAACAGCATCACGATAGCCACCGACGAGGCGACGGGCCAGTCCCGGTTAGAGAAAAACTCGTTCCACAACACCTGACCGATCATCAGCGTATCCGGCCCGCCAAGAAGCGCCGGGATAACAAACTCGCCGACGGCGGGAATGAACACCAGCATGCAGCCCGCGATAATCCCGCTCAGCGACAGCGGCACGGTGACGGTCAGGAACGTAGTGACCGGGAGCGCGCCCAAATCGGAAGATGCCTCAAGATAAGCTTCGTCCAGTTTCACTAAATTGGCGTAAAGCGGCAGGATCATGAACGGCAGATAGGTATAAACGATGCCAACATAGACAGCAAAATCGGTCTGTAACATCACTAGCGGCTCGTCGATAATGCCAACACTCATCAGCAGATTGTTGATAACCCCATTGCCTTTGAGAAACCCGATCCACGCGTAAACCCTCAATAGAAACGACGTCCAGAAGGGCAGTACAACCAGCATCAACAGCAGGTTGCGCTGATCCGGAGGCGAGCGCGCAATCAGGTAGGCCATCGGATACCCGATCAACAGGGCAATGAGTGTCGCGACGCCGGCAATCTTGACCGACCCCAGATAAGCCGCAAGGTAAAGAGGGTCTTCCAATAGAAACAGATAGTTATTGAAGTTCAGATTAACCCTGAAAAACCCGTCAATCCACTCCACGATCGGCAGATAGGGCGGCCGGGCAATTGCGGCCTCAGAAAACGAAATTTTCGCGACTACCAGGAATGGAATCAGAAAAAAAACCAGAAGCCAAACGGTCGGGATGGCAATAACCAAAATTCGTCCCTTGAGCCCCAGCCGGCCCAGAAGCGCCCCGATCTTCGATCCCAGCGGCAGGCTATTCATGACGTCACCACGATCCCGGCGTTGCCAGCCCAGCCCAGGTTCACCCGGTCACCGTAATTCAGCGAACTCTCTTCAGACCGAAAAAGGTTCGATTGGTTAACGCGCACGCGTTTACCGCTGTTCAGGCGTATCTGGTAAACCGACGAATCGCCCAGATAGGCAATTTCATCGATGATACCGCTTAGCTTGTTGCGCAAGTCACCCAGATCATCTTTGCTGATCTGCATTTTTTCCGGTCGCACCGCAACGGCGACCTTTTGGCCAATAACACCGCTGATGCTGTGGGGTACGTAAATTCCCAAACCGGCTTCGGGACAGGCCACAACAACGTGGCTCTCGCCGTCTTCGGCAATACGGCCCTCAAAGATATTCACCGAACCAATAAAATCTGCAACGAATCGGTTCTGCGGATACTCGTATATCTCGCGAGGGGTCCCAACCTGGACGATCTTGCCTGCGGTCATAACACCGATCCGGCTGGACAACGTCATCGCCTCTTGCTGATCGTGAGTGACAACAACAAAGGTCACGCCCAGACTTTCCTGAATCTTGATCAGTTCAAATTGGGTCTCTTCGCGAAGTTTCTTGTCCAGCGCACCCATCGGTTCGTCCAGCAGCAGCAGCTTGGGTTTTTTCACCAGCGCGCGCGCGAGCGCAACCCGCTGGCGTTGGCCGCCGGACAGTTGATGTGGCTTACGGGCGGCAAAAGCATCCATCTGCACCAGCGACAGCATGTCTGTCACGCGAGTGGCAATCTCTGCCCTGGGCAAGCCGTCTCGTTTCAGCCCGTATGCGATGTTCTTTTCCACGGTCATGTGCGGAAACAACGCGTAGGACTGAAACATCATGTTGGTAGGTCGTTTATAAGGCGGGATGCCGGCCTGGTCCTGACCGTCGATGATGATCTGGCCGGAGGTAAGGTCCTCAAACCCCGACAGCATCCGCAACAAAGTGGACTTGCCGCAACCCGATCCACCCAGAAGGCAGAAAATCTCACCCTTGTAGATTTCCAGCGACACGTTATTAACGGACGTGAACTCACCGAATTTCTTGGTCACATTTTTAATTTGTAAAAAAGGCACCGCGTTTGGATCGGTCCAGGGTTTTAGGCCTGCAACTGCATTGGCTTCGGACATGATTACTCCCCATTTCCCCAAAAGAAACGATTCTGGAAAACAACTGCCGCGCGGATCGGATCCGCGCAGCAGTGAACAGGCTTACATGCCAGTCTTGATGGTGGTCCAGGCGCGGGTCAGCGTTCGGTCATAGCGCGCCGTGTGCGGCTTGGAAACGAACATCTTCTTCTTAATGTCCTGAGGGGGGTAAATGCCAGGATCATTAGCCACGTCTGAGTTCACAAATTCCGTCGCAGCGGTATTCGGATTTCCGAAGTAGACATAGTTGGTAATGTCTGCGGCAACTTTTGGTTCGAGGATATAGTCAATAAATTTTAATGCGTTTTCGGGATTGGGTGCATCGTCCGGGATTGCCAGCATGTCGAAACCGATCACTGCACCCTCTCTCGGAATCGTGTAAGCAACATTAATTCCCTGCCCTGCCTCGGCGGCACGGTCACGGGCTTGCAGAATGTCGCCGGAATAGCCGATGGTCACGCAGATATCACCGTTGGCCAGATCGTTAATATACTGCGACGAATGGAAGTAGCGGATGTGAGGGCGAACGCCCATCATCAGTTCGCTGCCCTTCTCCAGATCGGCTTTATCTTCGGAGTGCGGATCGAGTCCCAGGTAATTCAGCGCCGACGACATAACTTCGGTCGGGGAATCCATCACCACAACGCCGCAATCGGCCAGTTTTGCGACGGTGTCCGGGTCGAACATCATGTCCCAGCTGCCGATCTTATCGGCGCCAATGCGTTCTTTGATCATATCGACGTTGTAGCCGATCCCTACGGAGAACATCATGTAGGGAACGCCATAAGTGTTGCCCGGGTCATTGACCTCAATGATTTTGAGAATATCGGGGTCAAGATTGCCGTAGTTTTTCAGTTTGTCTTTGTCGATCTTCGCATACAGGCCAGCCTTCGCCTGGCGAGCAAGAAACTCGATAGACGGCACCACCACATCGTAGCCGCTGGAGCCCGTCAGCATCTTGGCTTCCAGCACTTCGTTGCTGTCGAACACGTCGTAATTAATCGTGATGCCGGTTCTCGCCTCGAAATTTTCAATCGTGTCGGGAGCCACATAATCAGACCAGTGATATACGTTCAGTTCACCCTCGGCACAGGCTGCGCCAGTGACCAGTGCCAGCGCGCTACAGATCAGTGTTTTTTTTATCATGATGTTCTCCTGAGTATTTTTTATTATTTACTTTTTTACCGTGTCAGATGCCGATTTTGTCGCGCACCCCGTACCACCAGGAGCCCATCACCGAATAGGGAACGCGGAACATGCGCCCGCCGGGGAACGGATACCAAGGCACCTTGGCAAACACGTCGAACCGGGTCAGGTCGCCGTGGATTGCCTCGGCCAGGATGCGCCCGAAGGTGTGCGACCCGGTAACGCCATGGCCGCTGTAGCCGTGGGCGAAATAGGTGTTCCCGCCGATGCGGCCCATCTGGGGGACGCGGCTGAACGAGAGGGCGAAATTACCGCTCCACGCGTAGTCGATCTTGACCCCTTTAAGCTGTGGAAACACCTTGTCCATGTTGCGCTGCAACTTGGCTTTGATGTCACTGGGATCTGCGCCACCGTAAACCGTGCCGCCACCAAACAACATGCGGTTATCGCCGGACAAACGATAGTAATCGAGGATGTAGCGGATATCCTCGACGCAGGCATCCGTCGGTATCAATTCCCGCGCACGCGCCTCGCCCAAAGGCTCGGTTGCCATCACCTGCGTTGACACCGGCATCACTCGCGACGTAAGCGTTGGCACCACGTGGCCAAGGTAAGCATTACCGCACAGAACCAGCGTCTTGCAGGTCATCGTGCCTTTGGCCGTTTTGACGACTGGCTGAGCCGCCGCGTGATCAACGTCAATCACCGGCGACATCTCATAGATGATGCCACCGTTCTGCTCAAATGCCGCTGCCTCGCCCAAGGCCAGATTCAACGGGTGCATATGACCGCCCGAATAATCGATCAGCCCGCCCACGTAGAGGTCGGAATTCACATGCTCGCGCAGTTGGTTCTTGTCCAGCATCTCCTGATTCTTGAGGCCATAGCTCGCCCAAAGCTTCATCCGTTGTTCCAGCTCGCCCATATGAGCGCTGGTCAAACCCGTAAAGATGTTCTTTTCTTTCAGATCGCATTTGATGTTGTAGGTGCTGATCCGCTCGCGGATAATCTCACCACCTTCCTGCACCAGACCGGCAACGAATGTGGCCGTGTCTTGCCCGTAGCGCTTCTTGATCGTTTGCAGACTGGCGTTCAGCCCGTTGACGATCTGCCCCCCATTGCGCCCCGAGGCGCCCCATCCAACCCGCGCACCCTCAATAATGGCGACCTTGTAGCCTTTTTCTGCAAGATAAAGCCCCGTCGAGAGCCCGGTGTATCCGGCGCCGACGATGCAGACATCTATTTGATGATCACCGGTCAGTTCCGGCCGCTCCGGCGCGACATTAGCCGAGGCGGCGTAATAGCTTGAGGTGTGGCTGCCGTCGCCGGCATAGGAGTAATTCTGCGAGTTCATCACACGATCTCCAGGTAACTGTCATATTCAAACTTGGTCACGTAGCGGGCAAATTTACGCAATTCCTGCGTCTTGCACTCGACCAACATGGTTTGCAGCCGTTTAGAGAAGATGGTCGGCACATCGGCACCCTTGCGAAAGGCGTCAATGGCGGTTGCCCAGTCCAGCGGCAGATTGTCGAGGTTCATTGAATACGCGTTCCCGGTAATGGGTGCCGCCGGCCGCATGTCGTTCTCGATGCCGAGCAGCGCCCCGCCCAGAATGCTGGTCAGCACCAGATAGGGGTTGGCATCGGCGCCAGCAACGCGATGCTCTATCCGCCGCGCTATTGACTCACCGCCGGGAATACGGATGGCCGCGGTTCGGTTCTCATAGCCCCAAGAGACGCTTGTCGGCGCGTGAGCGCCAGGCAGAAGACGGCGATAGGAGTTTTCGTGCGGCGCAAATGTCAGCGTGTTTTGCTGCATCGTGGCCAACAGGCCGGCCACCGCGTTCAACAACAGTGGCGTGCCTTCTTCGCCGCCGTTGTCGAATACGTTTATCCCGTTTTCATCGATCAATGAAAAATGCGTGTGAAAACCGCTACCAGACAGGTCGCCATAAGGTTTTGCCATGAAGGTAGCTGCAAGCCCGTGCTTGCGGGCAATGCCGCGCACGAGCCGCTTGAACAGCACGGCATCGTCGGCGGCGCGCAGAGGGTCCGCAACGTGGCGCATGTTGATCTCGAACTGGCCCGCCCCGTTTTCCGAGATCGCAGCATCTGCAGGAATGCCCTGCAATTCGCAAGCATCGTAAACGTCGTTCAGAAATTCATCGAAATGCTGCAATTCGTCCAGCGACATCGCGCCGTCGGATTCCAGACGTTTGCCGGTGACCGGGGATCGCGGCGCCTGCGGATAATCTTCTGAGGGATCAACCAGATAGAATTCCAACTCGGTCGCCACCACAGGCGTCAGTCCGCGCTCCTTGTATTGCTCGGCCACGCGCGCCAGAGCCCTGCGCGGGTCGCCCGGAAACGGTTCGCCATCTTCTTGCCGCATCCACAGCATCGCCAGGGCCGTCGGGCGACTGGTCCAGGTGACCGGCATCAATTGACGGCCAGTAAAATCGCACAAGCCATCGGAATCACCCGTCTCGAAAACCAGCTCACTGTTTTCGACATCCTCGCCCCAGATGTCCATGCCGACAATCGACAACGGCATCCGTAGCCCGCCTTTTATCACCTTGGACAACTGATCAACCGGAACGCGCTTGCCTCGCATCGTGCCGTTCAGATCACAAACGCAGGCAAAAATAGAATCAATTTCTGGATGCTGTTCTAGCCAGGCTTCGGCTTTATTATCAGACATGGGTCACCTTTAGATACCGTTTTTTGAATTGTGATATCATTGTGCTAATATTTATATCATTCCTTTAATTGTGTCAACCTTTTTAGGTAATATAGTCCAGACCAACACACTCCAGGACGGCATGATGACCAGCAACGGCGAACTCAATATCCCTGATATTCCGGCAATATCCGGAACGACGACACAAGAATATGCCTATGAGCGCCTCCGCAACGCAATCATGCTGGGGGCGATCGAGCCCGGCACGTCACTGACAATACGCGGGTTGGCCGCACGGCTGAATCTCAGCCCGACCCCGATCCGCGAGGCTGTGCGGCGGCTCAGCTCGGAACATGCCATACAGATCAAAGATAACCGGCGCATGGCGGTGCCTTTAATGACCCCCAACCGCTTTGAAGAACTGGTCGCACTCCGCATTGCGGTTGAGGTCCACACAGCCCAGCGCGCGCTGCCCTACATGTCAGATTTCATCATCGAAAAGCTGACGGAACTGGATAACAGGATGGACGAACTCATTTTTGACAGAGATCTCGATCAACTGACGCTGCTGAACCAGGCCTTCCATCGCACTCTTTACACAGTTAACCCTGCCCAAACCTCAATGCCCATCATTGAAAGCATCTGGTTGCAGCTTGGCCCCTTCCAGCGCCAGGTCCTCACACGAGTTACCGAATATTACGAGATTGATCGTCACAAAGAGATTCTTACCGCCCTGACGACTCGCGACGCAACCGCCCTGATAGATGCTATTACCAATGACATCAAAGACGGCGTACTGAAGTCAGGCCGAAACCTTCTGGCCCTGATGGACGCCGCATGAGGGAAGAATATCCGACCTGACGCGCCGTCGGGCACAGGTCGTTTACGGCCACAATTGATTCAGAAGTGGCGCTTTGGCCAGCAAATTTAGGTTCGTAGCAAAAAGGCAGCCATCCGATCTGCAACCGCCACCGAATCGGTAGAGGCAGCCGGCGCGGTCAACTGCTCAAGAGCCTTATCCGCATTCGATTCAGGTACTGACTGACCGCGCAAATGGTGCACCAGCCGCGTTTCAAAGCCCACATCAAACTCTGGATGTGCCTGCACTGACAAAATCCGGTTGTCGTACTGCAAAGCCGCGAATGGGCAGAATGCGGACTGGGCCAGAACAGTGGCTTTCTCAGGTTTAACCAACACCTGGTCCTGATGCATTGCACTGAGCGTAAACCCATCCATTCCGGGGTCGAACCCCTTGGCATCGGGGGTTAACTCGTAACGGTGCAGCCCCACCCCCCAACCCTGGGAATACTTGCCAACGGAGCCGCCAAACGCCTCGGCGATTATCTGATGGCCGAAGCAGATACCGATCATCGGTAAATCTGCGTCATAAACTTCAAGAATCAAAGATTTCAGGCGCCGCATCCAGGGAAGGTCCTGATACACGTTAGCCTTTGAACCGGTTACCAGCCAGGCGTCACACTCGGTGGCCGACGCGGGAAAGTGGTCATCGCGCACGTCAAAAGTGGCATAGTCAAAACTATGACCGCCCTGTCTGAACATGCGCTTAACCATGTCGGCGTAAGAACCGAATTCGGTCAGCAGTGCGTCCGGCGTGATGCCGGCGGCCAGAATACCAATCTTTAAACTCATCAGGGTTCTCCGGTAATGCAGAGCCTGCTGATCACCAGAACCGCGGAGATTTCCGCTGGAACCAATGCGCTGTCAGGCAGTTGTGCTCAAGGTAGATAATACGTGTGGGGTATCATAGCCGCCCTGGCTCTCAAAAGGCGCCTTTATCGCAAAAGGCCCAGGCGTCAGGGCCAACCGACGCGAATCAACGGCTGATCGTCACCTTCGCCGCCCAAGTGGCCCACTTCGCGAAGCAGCTCATCGCCGTCGGCCAGACCTAACTGCAGCACATTACGGAAATTATGCGTAATGCGGATGGCGTACCCCAAGTCATGCATCAACGAGCTGGCTTGGCGGTTGTTCAGTCGCGCACCGCGCACATCGCTGAAAATGTGGTGGCGGAAGTCGTCATCAAATTTTTCTGCCTGGCTGTCTATCCAGTTCAGGCGATTAAGGCGCACGTCATCCGGCAGCGCCCGCACACTCACCTCACGCACCTGGCGCAGCACCCATAAAAGATGGCGTCGCAGCTCCAGATAATGCTCCTGGGCCACTGAAGGCTCATCACGCAGGTAACGCCCCAGGTTCTTCTGCAACGCTTTGGCGTCTTTTACCGCGTCCACCAACTGCAGCGCCACCATATGGCAGGTCATCCAGAATTGATGGTGCCCATCATCCTTGGGTGCATCCAGCCGGCTCATAAAACCCAGCAGCTCGGAATACACCACCTTTATATGGCGCTGGTAAAGCTCTTCGGTGTCTAGACCCTCGTTGTCTGCGGGCCGCGCATTGAGCTTGGCGTCGTCTACCTCGCGGCCAATCAGCTGCTCGATGGGCTGGTACAGGGCGTGACAAATCACCTCTAGGCTCAAACGGCCCAGGTGCTGCAACTCCTGCACCACCGCCCGCGACGCGGTATCCACTGACGTCAGCGCCGCTTCGTCCAGGTAGCGAGCATGGCTTTCCGGCAATTCCCGCTGCTCCGCCGTCGCACGCGGGCCGGTTTGCGAATTGGGAATCAACACCGCCGGCTCCTTGCGGTCTGGCAAAAAACGCCGCAAGCCTTTTTCCAGTTGGGCCTGAAAGGGCCAGAACAGCAACACACCAATAACGTTAAACAGAGTCTGGAACATAGCCAGCTGCAGCAGGGTGTTGTCGCCTGCCCCTAACAGCCACATCAGATTTTCGGACAGCCAGCGCAGCGGTTCCAGCAGCAGCAACGTAACACCGCCGGCAATCACGTTGAACAACACGTGCACCAGAGCCAGCCGCTGGCCGCTGCGATTACCGCCCAGCCAACCCACAATAGCGGTGGTTACACTGCTGCCAACGTTGCCACCAATGGCGATCGCCATGCCCTGCCAGAGCTCAATTTGCCCCGCCGCCAGCGCCGCCAACACTAGCATTAAAGTGGCATGACTGGACTGCAAAACAGCGGTTAAAACCAGGCCTGCTGCCACAAAATACAACTGGAAAACAAAGGTTTTATCCACCTGCCCGGCCAAATCCAGAAAACTGCCGAATTCGCCAAACCCGTTTTTAATCTGGTCAATACCCAGAAAAATAAAAGCAATGCCCAGAACAATTCGCCCTGCCGCTTTGCCCTTAGGGCTGCTAAAGCCCGCCAACACGCCAAACACCAAAAGCGGCAACGCAAGCGGGCTCAAACTGAAATCCTGA
The DNA here is from genome assembly GCF_023314135.1 of Marinobacter sp. M1C. NCBI lineage: Bacteria > Pseudomonadati > Pseudomonadota > Gammaproteobacteria > Pseudomonadales > Marinobacteraceae > Marinobacter > Marinobacter sp. M1C. The sequence continues at coordinate 1,369,295 of NZ_CP092289.1, read as the reverse complement.
CCCGCCGCCGCCAGCAGCCAAATACCACCACTGGTGCCCAGATTAATACCCAGCAAAATAGAAATACCGCCGGCCAAATGAATCAGCCCGGTACTGATAAAAGCAATGGTCAGCAACGACATCAAGGTAGTGGACTGCAGAATCATAGTGCCGCCCACACCAAACATCAGCCCCTTGAATCGCGTAGCCGTGCTCTGCTCCATCAGCTGCTCAAGGCGACCACCGGCTAAATCTTTCAAGCCTTCTTCCAGACATTGCATGCCGAATAAGAACAGAGCCAGGCCCGCACAAAGCTTTAGCCAACCGTCGCTATACCAGAAACTCACCGACAAAATAACCAGCGCCAATAGCGGCAAAACCAGTAGCTTCATTTTGGGCATGGCAAACCCGGCTCCCAGATGAGATTGTTACTACTGTTATATTAGCTTGGCCCGCACCCAACTCAACCAGCCATTCACCCGAGGCACCCAAATGATCAAAAAGAACCTGTTTGTTCTCGCTATAGCAGCAGTGCCACTTTCAGTTGCTGCTGACATCACCCAAGCCACCCTCTACCCCTCCCATGGCGACCTAACCTGGCAAGAAACCCAAACAGTGATGCAGGGAAATGGCGTTATTACCATTAACCGCTTGCCCGTCAGCCTGCAGGACCAAAGTGTGCGCGTATCTCTGGGCGGCGTCGCCGGTGCGCAAATTCAACAGATTGAGATTGGCCGCATTGAGCAAGCCGGGTACATATCGGAACAAACCCAGCGGTTGCGTAACGAGCTGACCCAAGTGCAAGAACAACTTCAGGCGCAAGAAGACGCGATTCAAGCCTGGAACCAGCAAGTCACCCTGATGACCAAAGCCGCCGAGAACCCGCACGAACTGTCGGCCACCGAATTGAGCGACATGGCTGCCGCCTTGAAGCAGACAACATTGGCAGCACTGGCAGAAATTCGCGGCATACGCACCAAAATGCGTGACGACATAGCCCTGAAAGATCGCCTGGAACGGGAACTGTCACAAGCGCAGCAAAACGCCCGGGCCAGCAAAACAGCACAGATTCACTACCGCGCCCCTGCCGGTGGCGACCTGACCATCACACTGGAATTCCAAACCAACGAAGCGCGCTGGCGCAGCGAATACAATGCCCAACTAAGCTCCCAAGTAGCAGGCCAAAAAAGCAGCGACCAAAACAACGGCGAATTGACACTGCAACATCTGGCCGTTGTACAGCAGACCACCGGTGATGACTGGAGCAACGTCGAGTTGCAACTCTCAACCGCCAATGCCCGGCGTGGAACCAACATGCCGCCCCTGGATTCCTGGGTGGTTAGCCCGGCACAGCCTGATTTTCTGGTGCGCCAGATGAAATCCGCCGCTCCCATGCTCGACAGCAGCGCCATGGCCGAGGTTCAGGCAGACTTCGGCGCCAGCGTAGAACGCCAAAGCACCTTTACCCAAAGCTACCGTTTGGCGCAGCCTGTCAGCATTCCAAACGGCGGCAACGGCCAGCGCCTCACCGTAGCCGAGCACACATTAGCGGTCGAAACAGCGGTATGGACAGCACCGGCGTATGACCCAACAGGCTATATACACGCCACGGGGATATTCACCGCTGACGCCCCCATACCCGCCGGCCCCGTGCAGCTGTTCCGCGATGGCCAAAGTGTAGGCAGCACCTACCTGCCTGAAATGACCAGCGGCGAAGAACTGCGCCTAGGCTTCGGCGTGGATGAAGCCATACGGGTTGCCGTCGTCAACGAAATTGAGCGTACCGGCGAAGAAGGCATCTGGAAAAGCGAACAGGTACAACGCCGGCAAAACCGCTTTGAAATCACCAACCATCACAATGAAGCCGTGAACCTACGGATTTTTGACCGCATGCCCGTATCGCAAATCGACATCCTTACCGTAAAGCCGCTGCAAATCAGCGAGCCAGTGGAACGCAACGTGGACGACAAAAAAGGCGTATTGGCGTGGAACCGCACTGTACCGGCTGGCGAAACAGTCAGCGTGCAATCCGGATTTGAAGTACGCGTACCAGAGGGCAAACAACTGCCCGATTTATAAACCGGAAAATGGCTGACGACTACCCTGGGTTCTGGTCAATCACTCTGCACCAACCCCATCTGCCAAAAGTCGATTTCAAGGCGGGTAGCGTCACTGAATATTCGCGTAAGCTGATCAAACCTGGCGGGGGAGACTTCGGCCAACCGCTCGTTCAGCCAGCGTATCTCTGAATCCATGGCCTGCTGGAACCCGGCGCTTTCGTACATGGCAATCCAGGCATCGTATGGATTGCTATCGCCCCGAAGGGTTTCTGCCCGGCTGTTCAGCCAGTTGGCGATTTCACCGTAACCCACCATGCAGGGCGAAAGCGCCACGTGCAGATCCAACAGATCACCGCGGTTGCCGGTATCAAGTACATAACGAGTGTAAGCCAGGGTCGCCCGGGCTTCCGGCAGGTCAGCCAGTTCCTGCTCTGAAATGCCCCACTTCTTGCAGTAGCGGATGTGTAAATCCAGCTCGATGTCTACAATCGCTTTCAACCCTTCTTTCGCCTGTTTAAGGTCAGACAAAGTTGGGCTTTTGTATACCGCCAGGCCATAGGCACGGGCCAACTGAATCAGAAAAAGATAATCCTGCTTCAGGTAATGCTGAAAGGCCTCTGGCGCAAGCGATGCATCGCCCAGCTGCTGCACAAAGCTGTGTTTGATGTAGGCGCGCCATTCGTCATGGCAGCTGTTTTTTAGATCTTCAAATTGGTAGGGCATTTTGTTTCCTGTTTAATTTGCCTATACGAGCCGCCAGCAGTCAGCTCGTCGTGCAGTTTGCTGTCGCTCGGAGGCTGTAGCACTACACCGTGACCGAAACGCCAGTGTTTCCCAGGAAACCTCGGGGCGCTTCAGTTGGTCATCATTGCGCCCTGCTGGCAGCGCAACCGGAATCAGCGCCCGATGCTTGGCAAATGCCTCCAGCTCTTCCCGGCTAACATCGTAAAAAACACGCTCACCATCGCCAGAGCCGTGCCGAAGCGTAACCACCAGCATTCCTCCCGGCGCTAACAACTCAGCCAGAATTCGAAACGCACGTTCACGGACCGTTGGCGGGATATGCATCCAAACCGCAGAGACCAGATTCAGGTTAAAGCGATAACTCAGCTTTCGAACCTGATTAAGGTCTGGCAACTGATCGTCTATCCACTGAATGCTTTTGTCTTTGGTGGCACTCTGGCCAAGCTCCCGTAAACCAGCCGCGGGCTCCACCGCGACCACATCCCAACCGCGATCTGCCAGAGCCAAAGCATCTCGACCGCTGCCGGCGCCGACGTCCAGCGCGAGGCCGGTTATGCCCTCCAGCTGGGGCAACCAGTCGCGGTGTACCTGATCAAAAATCAGGGACTGGTATTGAGTGAAGAACTTTTGGGCATTCTTATTGCGGGGAGCGTACGTCATGCCACCGCCAGCTTTGCCGCCTGTTGCCACATAAAGTTTGGCATCGGCGTGCGGAGTTTCCAAGTGATACTCATGGGCTGTGAGCCGGTGTGGGACACGTAACCAAGCTCACCGTAATTCACAAAACCCATCGTGCGACCGTATTCATCTTTCGCCTGTTCTCTCACAAACAGAAAGAGCCGCTTGTCGATGTTACTATGGTGAATATAGCCCCGCCCTCGCCCTCGGTCTGGCCGCGCGCTGTTTTGTGACTGCCAGTGAAATAGACGCTCATTGATGGCGTAGTCGTGATACATGGTGGTCGGGGAAAATTGTTTTTCGTTTTTATCTAAGGTGACAAATAAAAGCTCGATATTCTGGTTTTGAATCACGAAAACGCCCTCTCTGGACGGCGGCTGTTTCTCGAATGTTGTCGCACCAAACCCAACCAGAATTTGCTCCCGGGAATAGCGCGCGTGTAAACGCAGTGGCACTTCCGGCAATTCAGGCATAGCTGGTTGCTCATGCTTCGTCTGCGCCAATTTCCAATCGAGAACGTCAACTAGCTCCCGATCTAGCCCCAACTTGCTGAGTTCAACAAGGCTATGTGCCAGCGACTCAAACTCCAGCTCTGGCCCAGTTTTTTGCCAGAAATCATAATGGCACATAAGCACTCGACGACGATCGGCCTCGTCCCAGCTAAAGCCAGCCCGACACAACATTTTCAAGAACAGCAAGTACTGATGATCGTCGCATGTCAAAATTCGGCTATAGATTCCTTTTTTCGCCAGTTTGAACGGCGAGTCATCAGCAACTTCCTCGCCTTTGGCTTTGCTAACCAGCTCGGACCAGCTACCGCGCTTATAAAACTCATTCAAGTCGATGTGAGGATGGTGCGTTATAAAATTCTTCAGGGTTAGTGTCTGAGTTGAGTGCTGGGGGAACTGGCGAATCAGAGACACCAAACGTTTCATGGTCAGAGTGGCTTGGCGTATGTTGCTTAGCACCATTTCTTGTGTCTTCTTAGTCAGCTCAATCCGACAACCCAATGGCGCATGAGGAAAACCTTGTCTCAATTCCTCAGTGATAGAACGCTCAGACTTACCCACCAGCGCCCTGAATTTATTAGCAAAATCATACTCAGGCCGGGAGTTACCCACGAAATCCAGAACCGTACAGCACTCTTTGCCCTCAGAAAGGCGAAGACCGCGGCCAAGCTGCTGCAAGAAAATGGTCAAACTTTCCGTTGGGCGCAGGAATAACAGGGTGTCCACTTCCGGAATGTCGATACCTTCGTTGAAGATATCGACCACACACAACACGTTGATCTGCCCTGAGCGGATGGCTTGCTGCTTTTGCTGCCGCTCATGGCTGTTGTCGCTGGTCAGCACATCAGCCTTGATGCCATTCAGCAGGCACTGCTGAACCATGAAGTTTGCGTGGTCACGGCTCACACAGAAGGCCAAGGCTTTCATACTTGTTATGTCTGTTACGATTTCCCGCAAACTGCGCAGTATTTTGTTCACACGACTGTAATTGTGGGTGTACAGGTTGGTGAGCTGCGCCACATCGTAGCGCCCCCGGCTCCATGGAATCGTGCGAAGGTCGGTATCGTCATCAATTCCAAAGTACTGAAAAGGGCAAAGATGACGACGGTTGATCGCCTCCGGCAACCGCAGCTCAGCCGCTATGACACCCCCAAAATCGCACAGAATATCGTCACCGTCATGCCGCTCGGGTGTCGCGGTCAGCCCTAAAAGTATCGAAGGTGTAAAGTGTTCCAGGGCCACGCGGTAACTTGATGCGGCGATATGGTGCACCTCATCGATCACAATGTAGTCGTAGTAATCCTCAGTCAGTTTCAGCTGGTCCAGCTGGTTGTTTAAAGTTTGAATGGATACGAACAACTGGCGGTAATGATCGGGCAACTGCCCGCCAACCCAGAGCTCTCCGAAGGCGCTGTTTCTCAATACACCCCGGTAAGCTTCACGGGCCTGTCGCAGGATTTCTTCCCGGTGGGCCACAAACAGAAAATTCGCATTCGGTTTTGCTTTCACAAATCGCTGGAAATCAAACGCCGAGATCAGCGTCTTTCCGGTACCTGTGGCCGCCACCACGAGGTTTCGAAAACGCTGGTGTACATCTCTTTCAACAGACAGCTGCTCCAAGATATCCTTCTGATGTGGAAACGGCGTGATCTCGAAAAAATGGGATACGCTGAATTCACCCAGTCCTTTTTGCTGTTTCAGTGCGCGCTTGAGCTTTTCGGCACTCTCAGCCTGCCCATCAAATCGCTCAAATTCGTCCGACGCCCAGTAAGTTTCGAAGGTGCTGAGAGATTTTTTGATGATGTGCGGAATTTCCTGAGACGTGATCTTCAGGTTCCACTCAAGGCCATTAGTAAGCGCTGAACGGGATAAGTTTGATGAACCAATGTAACCGGTATGAAAGCCTGTACTCCGGAGGAACAAGTAGCTTTTGGCGTGTAACCTTTCACGTTCGGTGTTGTAGCTCAGCTTCACTTCGGTGTTTGGCAGGCTCGCCAGATACTCAACGGCTTTTGCATCCGTTGCTCCCATGTAAGAGGTGGTGATGATTTTCAGCTCACGGCCACTGGCTGCGAATGCTTCCAGCTCTTTTCTGAAAATACGAATCCCAGCCCACTTAATAAATGATACCAGCCAGTAAATCCTGTCTGCTGACAGTATCTCGCGCTTAAGTTCGGACTCCAGCGATAGGCCTGCGTTGCTACCCGAGAACAGCTCACTCTGGGTTAGCCCGGTGAGAGGAAAAATATCTTCGACGTATTGCTTGAGGTTCGAAGCAACCGGGTTTTCCAATTCATACAGAGCGGTCAGAATCTTCCCTTGGCTATCAAGGAGGTTCTCTTCCAAAAAACCATTGTCCTGAATCTGCCCTTTCAGCCACATCAGTAACTGGTTGGAAAGCTCGATTTGCGCCTGCAACCTGTCATCGCCCGAGGGTACCGAGTCAATGGCAAATTCAAGGACATTAGACAGAAAGCGTGACAGCCACACAGAGGCCTCTGTGCTATTTAACTGTCGCTCTCCAACGTAGAACTTTTCACGATTCAAGCGGCTTTGGATGAGCTTTGTGATTAGCTGCTCATAGATTCCGGTTTGCTGTATCAATTGCATTCCCTGTTGATGACGCCAAAAGCGCTTTGGGGTTATCCATCGTGACTGCAAGAATTAGTCGCGCTCAGCCCGGTGGCGATGTTTTAGTTGTTGATGGTATCTCTTAACTCCCAAGATGGTTCGCCGGGCCTCAAAAAACAAAATTCTCTTTTTTCAAGCGCGCCCCCCAAACCAATACCCACACAACTTTCCACCTTCCCCACCAGCCACGCTGTAATCCAAACAAGCAATGTGCTCCGTCAACGGCGCAGGCTCACCCCTAAGCCAATAGTGCCCCACAAATACGGGCTTTTCGCTGTCGAAGCTTGTGAGGTGGGTTTTATCTACCAAGTCATGGGGTATCTTTTCAATTTCCGAATCGGGCACTATCGCCAACTCGCGCGGCGTAAAACAGTCAGTTAGCCACCATTTCGCTCGCACCTCGGTGCGCTTCTCTTTGTTTTCGCTTGCATCGCGGGTTTTGTAAAAGAAATGGCGTCCGTCAGGTAGGGCGAACTCGAGGCCTTTCAGCAGGTGTTCTATGCTGTCGTAAGCTTCGCTGCCTTTGCGGCCGCTGGCTTCCCAGGCATGCGCTAATAAGCGGTTATCGGCATCGGTAAACTGATCGGTCATGCTCACGTAATTTGGGTGCCAGCAGGCGTGAACGGCGCGTAGCTCAGGCAGATTAAGGTAAACGGGCAGAGTTTTAAACCATTCGATCATGCTGTTGTGCAGTTCACTGCCCTCGCCCACCTGCTCCAGAAAGGCTTTGTGCTGGTTCCAGTTTTTATCGGTGCGGCGGCGCAGGTATTGTTCGGGGTTTTGTGGGTCGGGCGTAGCCCAGGCAACTGCGTTGTACTCGTGGTTACCCATTACCGCCAAAGCGTTTCCGCCTTCGACCATAGTGCGGGCAATGTGCACGGTTTCTATCTGCTCGGGGCCGCGGTCTACAAAGTCACCCAGGAAGATCACCTTGCGTTCGGGTTGATGCCAGATGCTGTCGACCACCTGGTAATCCATTTTTGCCAACGGGGCTTTCAGCTCGCTGGCGTAACCGTGAATATCCCCAATCAGGTCGTACATTGAAGCATCATCCTTGTCAGTTAATTCTAGACTCCACGAAAAACCAATACTGATTGATGTCGCACCCGATGCCAAGCTTAGCGCTAGTTTCGTAGACATGCTCCCAAGCCACACACTCCCGCTCTGTCAGCCTAGTTGTGTTTTGGGGAGCAATCTTCAAAGGGCGGGCGGTGACGTCTCTCGGTTCCTGCCAGTTGCGGGCCAGGTAGGCTAGATTGCACTGATACTTACAAAGTACCACTATAATCTTAAGTCGTAGAAATCTGGACCCGGATACCTTCCAAAAAGAGGAATGCCCTGCCGATGTCCTACCCCATCGAACAAAAACTCGTTATTGCGGTGGCGTCCAGCGCCCTGTTTGATTTGTCCAATTCCGACCGTGTGTTTCGCGAACAAGGTGAAAAAGCCTACCGGAAGTATCAGGAGGCTCATTTAACTAAGCCGTTGCGAAAAGGCGTTGCCTTTCCGTTTGTAAAACGTTTTTTGAGTGTGAACCAGAAATTTCCAGCGCAGTGCCCGGTGGAAGTGGTCTTGCTTTCGCGAAACTCGGTCATTACCGGCAAGCGGGTATTTCATTCTATTCGCCACCACGGCCTGGACATTAGCCGCGCAGCCTTTCTGGAGGGCAAATCGCCCTATGCCTACATTCCAGCGTTCAATGCCTCGCTGTTTCTATCGGCCAATGCCAGCGATGTGTCGCAGGCGATAGACTACGGCCACCCGGCTGGCACGGTTTTACCCAGCAAAGTGGTGGATGATGAAGGTGATCCAGAACTGCGCATAGCGTTTGATTTTGATGGAGTAATTGCGGATGACGCTTCGGAACGGGTATTCAAGGCCGGCTCGTTAAAGGATTTTCAGGAGCACGAGACGTCCCGTTCCCAAGTCCCGCACGGCCCCGGCCCGCTTGCGGACTTATTTCGTAAGCTATCACACCTGCAAAAGCTGGAAGATCAGGCGGTGACGGACGATCCCAACTATCGACGGGTATTGAGGATCGCCATCGTGACCGCCCGCAATGCGCCCTCCCATGAACGCGTGATCACAACCTTGGAACACTGGGGCGTGGATGCCAACGAGGTTTTCTTCTTGGGTGGAATGAAAAAAGATCGGATTCTGAAGGTGCTAAAGCCCCACATGTTTTTTGATGACCAACGATCGCACTTGCAATCCGATGCGGGAGATATTCCGATGGTTCATATTCCGTTTGGGGTCGCGAATGTTCATGCAATTACACAGTCAAAATAAGGCCCCAAATGGCATTTCGATTTCGTAGAACAGTCTCAATTTTCCCGGGAGTTCGCATCAATCTTGGCAAGCGGGGGGTCAGCGTTTCTGCCGGTGTGCGTGGTGCCAATGTTACTTTGGGGCGGAACGGGCTTTATGGCAATGTGGGCATTCCCGGTTCCGGGATGTCTTATCGAAAAAGGCTTCTTAAGCTGAATAAAGCCGGTGACGAAGCTAGAAGTACCGGCTCCGCAGCGCCATCGCTTGCGGCCCCAGCCGAGGCGGAGGAGATTGCACACATACAGCTGAATACAAAAACGGGCGACATTGCCATTCTGGATGCCGATGGTAACCATCTTGGCGATGCAGCGCTTGAGGTTGCAAAAACACACGCCCGGCAACATCTGGAAGACACGCTGCAGCAGCAGGTGAACATCCATAACCGAATAATGGCAACAATCAGCAGCATTCACTGGGACACTCCGGCGCCTGATCATTTCCCCACACTGGTGGCCGAGCCTTTTGACGCGCCCGAGCCAGAAGCGCCGGCGTTACGGACACTGGATTGGCTAGCCTACCTTTGCCCTGCCCGGCGCAGAGCCTTTGCAGGCTCAAATGAACGCAAAGGCCAGCTTTACCAAAACCAGCACGAGCAGTGGACTCAAGAAAAGTTAGCGCTTGAGCAACGTGAATTTGCCCGAGCTACTGAGCGGGGTATTGGCGTTTCGGTAAAAGAGCTTTCTGACACGGCCTCCCGAAAACTCTACATGGCTCACGTGCATGGCATGGGTATTCGATTGGTTGGTGAATGTTTTGCGTGCGCGCCGTCTGTTGAGGAAGTGATTCTGTCAGCCTTTACGCAGGTAGTCAGGGCCGACACTGGCCAAACCGAAGACAGGTATATCTACAGCGTGAAAGTGCACCGTAACGCTTGGGCCCGTATTCACTTTGGTAATCTGAAAGCTGTGGATCCGGTTGCCGCTTTGGCAGCCTTCGAGTTGCGGCGAGATATGACAAAAACAGGCATTTTCACTGCTATCAAGCCTTGGTGATGTGATCAACGCCAGCGCCAAAGGGCGCCGGCGTTGACTGTGCTCAAGCGAATGGCGAAGGCGCCGCCTTGAACTCCGCATAAAGCTCTGGATGATCTTCCCGGAGCTGCGACAGGCTGGCTTGTGTGCCGTCTGGTAACATTTTGAGTAAGTCCTTCTGCTCTGCCGCTGTCAGATGTTCACGAAGAAATGGAAAGAGCTTCTCACGCTCGACTTTTAAGTACACGTTATGTGCATCAAGATAGGTTTTGAGGTCGTCAATAAAGCGATCCATAGGCACCACGTGATCCATAAGGATCATATCGAGCGTCTCGGAAAGCAGGTTCAGGCGCTTACGCAAGTCTTGGTAATCCTCGCCCATCCGACGGCTTAATGCCTCGGCTTCTGGCGCCTTGGCCAGCAGGTGTTCGCTGTACAGACGCTCCAAAGGCATAATGAAGCCTTCCATGTATTCGAGGATGTAGTCCACAACCTCACGTATCAGATGAAAGTCTGGGCGCTCGCCCTGCGTCAGGTTTTTGTGCCTGATCAAGAGTACGTGCAGCAACCGAGCCATGCTGGCGTGATCGCGACGCAATTGATTAAGACTGGCCATAATAAAGTCTCCTCTTCTGGTGCGTAGCGGCTATCCCCCATTCTTGGCGGGTAAGATTCAAAAATAGACATCAGGCCACCGTGGCCAGTTCCTGTTCAGGAGTAATTTTTTCGGGATCCATATTGGATTGTTAGTTATTGTAATACCAGAGCCAGCGGGCGGCGTAAATCTGAACTTTTTCTTTGCTGCTGAACAAGGTGCTTATTGGGGAACGATTTTTGAGTATTTGGCACAACCCAGTAAGCCAACCAAACCACTTTCCTGATAGAATTGGCAGCTCAAAAAGCAGGCAGCATCAAGCAGGAAGTGAGTATTACAGTGCCGTTAGAAAACACAGAAAAATTCGTTCAAGCCTCTATCACTTACTCCGACGTTAGACCTCTCAACGCTGCTCCAAAACCAGTAGCCCCTTTACGAACTCAGCAAATACGCAACCGCCCACCGTTACAATCAGAGTTACCTCGTCACTACACTTAGCTAACAAAAATAATTCCCGAAGCCTTCCTATACGCTTGGTCCGATTTTAAGAGATCGCACTTGGATGAAACTCCGACCTGAAGCCATTGGCGAAGATATTCACCAAGGAACGGGGAGTCAAAACATCTACTGTTATCAGACGGTTGTCTCGTTCTGAAGCAGTGTATCCTTCAAAGCTCCATTTCAGTATTTCCCCATCGCATACTGCATGACTATCCCCGCCTACTTGAAACATCGCACCATGGGGAAGATCAGCCAGCAGGCAGCGCCACGTCACCTTCTGGCCGCCCTCAATACGTTCCTGATGCATCGCTTCGTCCATTTGAGGAGCCCGTACCTTAGAGCCAACATCCGGCAGGTTCGCATGGCCCCAGGCATCGCGGAATTCGTTATAGCGAGCTCGCCGGCACTCCGCACAAGGGCGGTGCCCTGCGGCAAAAGCCGTAACTTCATCGAGAAAGAACAGTTCGGTGTATGCGCCGGGAGACATCAATTCTCGCTGCCTGCCTTTGAACTCCAACAGACAAGTAATCCAAGGCTTGATCTTGAACAGGCGCTGCACTTCTTTTTCGGCGTTGTGCAACACACCTCTATTACCCATGAACGTGCCGCGAGCTACGACACTCTCAATAGTACCCGCGGGCGTTACCCGGTTTTGTAACGGCATGGCTACGGATTCCTTCCTTGCGCGCATTAAAATGTGACCATGGTAGCGACTACGTAACGGAACCACTGCTCTAGCAGTGCTCGCTCCTCCTCCTGGAAGTCACCTTCTGGAAAGTTGAGCTGCGCTTCAATGTTGTCTTCGGTCGGGCACCGGAAATTTACGAATGGAAAACGGCTATTCAGTTGCAGGATAATTTCAACAATGCTTGATGATCTACCCTCATAGCCGGCATCTTGGCCAATTGCCTGTATCATCTTCAGTGTAAGCGATATCGCCAACCTGTCCACTCGACCATTGCCTCCAGATACAGCTTCCCATTTCAGAGAATGCACTGCCTCTCTGCGGCGATTAAACCCTTCGGGCAACGGCTTTGGGCCAGCCACAGCAAACTTGCTGACATCATCACGCTTGAGATCCTGAGCCTCATGAAACAAGGCTGCCTCAAACTCGTCCGAAAACAGTTTAATATCAGCTAACCCCATTTGAATTTCATGAGCAGACAACCACTGCAGTTTTCCATGTTTCACAAACAGCGGAAAATTTACGCGCGTGCTGAGGTAGAAATAACTGTTGGGGGTCTTCTCATCAATTGCCACTCGAACCAATGGGTAGCGCGCACTCAATTTGTTGATCAGCTCTGAAAGTTCATCCCATGGCACACTCTTCAAGCTTTCCCGATTGGCAATCGGCGAAGCAAAACTTACGATGTAAACCGTTTCCGGAACCAGAGCTGAGAACCTTTGCGAGAAACCCAGCGTCATGAATACCGGTTGCCGTCTTTTCGTTTCCCCTCTTTTGATCAAAGAATCGATAATGAAGAGCGATTTTGGAGAGCTTTGGCTGGAATACGCTGCAATAATCTCATCTTGCTCCGGATCACAAGATTGTTCCAGGTGCTGACGCAACGCGCGTTCAATATCTTCAGAAGAGTGCGTTTTATGAGGCAAATACTCCTCGCTTTCTGAAATCATCTCTGGAAAATCCGCACCGTAGGGATCGCTCATAGGCTCATCAGTATGACACTCGGGCTTCCTCAGGAATACACTCCAATCAATACTGGCCCCCGGCTTGTATTCGGAATCGAACTTTTCCTGAAGGCAGGAATCCATGCGTTTCTCTACCCCATGTTTGCGCTCTACAAACGACGCAACCTGATCTTCATCTACCGATCCCGCCAAGTACGGATAGTGAATGCTGAGCTCTCCCGCACCCTGCGTTTCCAACCGCTTATTTACACAGCCAAACAAACGGTCGATTCGCCCTACCCGCTGCTCATTGTCACCTGGGGAGCCCGCTATTCCGTAGTGGTGAACCTGATGACAGTTCATATGCAGGTTCACGCCCTCCTGAAAAACGGAGGTAGATACCAGAACATTTGGGTAGAAGGGGCTATTAAAGCCAAGAATAAGCCGCTGTCGCGCATTATTGTTTTCGCCACTGGCGTACCAGGCCGGGCTTGTTAACCCCGTCAGACTTCGCCACCGGCCGCGCCAATCATCCAGTTTGTGATCAATAATTTTTCCGCACAGTGCCTCAAAGGTTTCAAGAGCTGCCGCAAAATATCGCAGCATCAAAGACCCTCTTATTTTTGGTGTTACGAAATTATAAAATTCCCGATAACGCTGCTCAACATTCTGCGTTCTGACGCTTTTCCGAAACTCGACAAACCACCCGTAGAGCTCAACAATAACCGGGCTGGCATAGAGGAATCCTGCCTTAACATAATTGGCGAAATTCTCTGCTGCACTTCTGCGACTTCCGGCCCATTCTTGAAGCTGAATGCGCAAATGTTCAGGTAGCTCCTGGTAAACCAACGGCCAAAAGGAGTACAAAGGCTTGTGATACCAGGATTCCGGCTGGTCACGCCCCCCGAACGCCTCACGACGATCTCCAACGCTCGGCCATAACGCAAACCGCTCATACCGGGCAGCGGCACCGTAGTTAGCCCTGCCACGGGCAAAGTCCCCGTAATAACAGGTGTATCCACCCTCAAGGTAGTCGCAGGCTGGCTCCAAAAACAATGAAAACAGGCTTTCCGGTTTTGTAAAACGCAGGCGCACATTTGCGCAGTCCGTTTGGCCGCCGGCACCCTTTTTCACAACGAACAGCTGCGCTACGCGCGAGGCAAGGTAATCCTCTTCATCTGGGTCTGCATCGTCCTCTTCGGCTTGCACGTCATCTATATAGTCTTCAACAGCGGTGTCGCTAGCCAGACCGGCAATAAACGATTCAAATTCTTGCCGGGAAAACCCTTTCAGCTTTGAACGAACATCAGGATCTGCAAGGGACTTGCCCCAACCCTTTAACAGCAACTCACCCAAGAGGTTGTCGTAACGCTCATTGAGCCGCTGCGTCAACTCGCGCACCGAGGGTATCCGGCGAACAAAAACCAGGTGTTTGAGGTCACTCATATCTGCTTCAAACAGCTGTTTTTCAGAGGGAACGCATTCGTCAATCAAACAGTCGTATTTTGGGTGATTCGGGAACTGTCCAACAGCCTTGTAATAGCTGTCGGTCAGTGCCACCAAGAGCTTGGTATCTGGCGCGGTGGAATAATCACTCTTACCTTTTTCTGTGCTGGCGCCGTCAGTGTCGTCTTGCGACGAAGGTTCTGATTCACGCAATAATTTTCGACCTACAGATTCAAAGCCTTCCAGGTACCCATACATCAGCCTCTTGCCTTCTTTCTTCTTATTGAGCTCAGTTACCAGACCCTTCTGATAAAGAGCAAAAAAACCTTCTGCCTCCGGCTGCCCCTCAAACGTGGCCGCCATGCCTTTCTCATGGCGGTAGTGATGCTTGCTATGCAATTTGCCCTGGCCTTCCATTAGCCGCATACGGCGCAATGCATATTTCTGCAACAACTCGGTCGCTCTTTCGTCCTGGCTACCGCCGTATTCCTGCCCATCCAGAAAATAACTAAAAATACTGCCTACATCAGCCGGCCGGGTGTGGCTTGGCGTCGCTGTGAGCAGAAGTACCTTGCTGGCAAGCCTGTCATCACCAGGCCCAAAAAAAGCCCGGGCTGCGGCCACACGCTGGGAGCCGCCACCGATATTTCTGAGGTAGTGGGCTTCATCAATAATGATAAGATCAAACCCTGCGGCACCAAGCCCATAGTCGCTTTTGAGGCTCTTGCGAAAGCTTGTTGCTATAGCCGCTGCTTTCTTATCATCCGAGATCTCTGGGTTATCCTGCGGGTCGGTATCCCGCAGTAAACCGCTCAGGGAGTGGATGGTGGTGAGATAGAGATGACCAACGCCACGATTGACTGCGGCGTCCAAACTCGTAAGCGTTGTGCAGATTTCAACACTCGGCACTAGCATGCCATCAACGCCATTTTTAACGGTGTGATCCACTGGCCGGTAATGCCAGCGCACCAGGGTTTCAAATTCCCTACGCCAGTGCAGGCAGAGATCGCGGTTGGGAGCCATCACCAACACTTTCGCATTGGGCTTCATCTTCCATAAAAGAGCTGCCACTCCCAATGCCTGAAACGTCTTGCCCATACCAACTTCATCGGCCAGCAACGCCAGACCGTGTTCGGAAAGGAGGTTCCAGAGGTAGGCAACACCCTCGGTTTGCTTGGCTGCCATCGATTCCCTGTCATCTGGCCGGTAATACCAATCTGGCTGGCGACGGTCAAAGTTGATCCAATCTGTTACCGTTTCCGGGCGCAACTTTCCCCAGCGAGTTTCGGTCATACGGTTCCCCGGTTAGGTTTCATCCGCCGATACTCGCGCTTCAGCCACTGGCGATAGTTTTTATCAAGATTTCGCGGCAAGTTAGGAACGGCGACACGCAATACCTCCCACCGGTGCAGCATTGCCTCATTGTCAGTGCCACCAAACTGCCCCAACTGCTTGTTGGCCAAAACACACAGTTCATTAACCTCTTGCGCCAGAAACCAGTTGAACAGGCCCCCAGGTACAGTACTCATCCGTAATATCGTCTTCTCAACAAGCTCCTGCAAGCAACCCGGCCGAGTGAAAACCCAGTGTTCCAGCTCCTTCAGAGTCGAGCAGTTTTCGACAATGGCCAAATAGTGATGGCAGGCTGAAAACAAACGAAAGTAACTGATGTCTGGGGTTTCCATTTCCCTGACATCGTTGAGGCCATCTTCCTCGGCATACAAAGAATCTACCAACACCTGGCCGTCTTCCGTTTCACTAATACGATAACTCACATCATCTGACGTCGGTGCGCCTGCCGAAAGAATCAGATCATCAAACAACCCTCTAATATCATCATACTGCTGAGCCCGGCGGTAATCGGCCCGTTCCTCAATAATGAGACCCGACCCCGCTATAACGCTATCCAACACAACCTCATAGCTATGGTTAGCCAACAAGTGCCTGGTTTCAGGCGCTCGCAGATACAGCTTCCGCAAATCTCCGCTATCAGCCCCCCACTGCAGCTGTTCAGGATCAGCCCGGCCCGGCAGTTTAAGCTGGTATCGATCACTCAACGGCTCCTTCCCTACCCATGTCCCAGAAACGACGTATCGCTCCGCCTGCCAGTTGAAAACCACCCGTAGGTCAAACGGCAATGCCTTGGGAACCAAAAGTTGCTCCTGCTTCGCTTGCTCCGGTGTAGCAAACAATTCCGGCCCAAAATGAAGCTGCGCTCCGAGATAGTCGGAAACAGGAGCCGGGTCTGAGAATATGAAGCCGGCCTCAACGTTGAAGGTTTCACCCCCGGCATTCGTCGGTAAATTTGCGCCTGGCTGAGTGAAGTTCCAAGAGCCAATCGCCAGAGCAGAGGGTGTTTTCCAAAGCTTCACATGAGCCATACTCAGACGATCGTCGGGCTTCAGCGGGCTACTATGAAAAGACAAAAGACCAGTTTCATGAAGATCATTCAGGCCCTCCTTCCAGCACGTACGCAGATACTGGTTTTCTACCCGGTCTGGAACTACCCGAACACTCATTGAGTGATTGTTTGTAAACGTCTGTATAGACGTTACAAGGCCCGCAAGATCTCCAGAAAAATAGGGTGACCAAACGGCCAGCGCGGCCGATTTGTCATCTGCGAACAGATGTCTCAGAAACAACGGCCCTGTCAGGCTGTTACAAAATACAGCACCGTGTTGGCTTCCTTTCTGCCCGGTTACGTCCAGATCCCAATCAAAACGCTGCTGCACATTTTCAAATATCGGTTTGAAAAAACCGGCAACAGAATCCGCCAAGGGGCCATCCGTAACCGGTAAAAAGTGAAAGACCTCACGGTTACGCCCCCAGCCACTCACCGTAAGGTTTGCGCTACCGCAACCAAGGATTGAGCCCTTTTCGCCCTGCACATACATAACTTTCGGGTGGAACAGGCTGTTTTCTGAAAAGTGGACATCCCCATTGGCAGGCAATAGCTCTGGCAAAACGCCATGCACCGGGATGGCCGTTCGTTTATTCTGATCAGGCTCAATAAACCGCTTATCACAGAACACCTGAACATCAATCCCCCGCGCACTCAGCTCCTGCTGCATGGCCTCGTAGTCCATGCGTAATTTCGGAGAGTCCATTCTCAAAATCACAGGAAGCAGGTAGCTCTCGATGAACTCGATATCAATAACAAAGCTGGTCAACCAGACCTTCTGGATTTCACCAAGCGTTCTTATCTGATCAGTGAAGGTATTCAGGAGCTTCACCGGGCACCTCCCTGGTATCCGGATACCAGGTTGTAAAACTGGTAAATGTAGTAGGTGTTTGCCCAGGAACCGTTGGCGCGATTATCTGTTTTTGGCAACGGCTCGGTTCGGCCATACAGCCGAATTTCACCGCCAGGTGTTGCTTCTAACCAGCGAAGTTGGCCGCGCGTTTTCATTATCTGGGCATGATATTTCAGCAACCCCTGCAACTGGTCTTCCACATTTCCATTCACGGCTACATCCAGCAACTTCTGTAACCTTCTACGGGCAGTGCCTTGCAGAGTCGGCAGTAAATCACCGGCAGCCCAAATGCGAGCGGCAGCATCGCGCAATGTTTGATCCGTTCGTCCCAAACTTTCCCAATAACCGCGAACATCACGCACCGACTGCACCTTCTTGTGCCGCGCCAGCCTGAAGAGCAGATCAAGCTCAGCAAGCAAAGGCTCAACAATCTGAATAAGCTGGAGCTTTCGGCGCTCGTCAGCCACCTCACACCGTTCTTCAGCCGTAACAAAAATAATTCTTGGCACCAGCTTTTCGCCCGTAGCCGCTGCATAGTGATCTTCCAGAGTCACCAACAGAGCCCCGGCGGCGCCCTTATTCAGGCCGGTAACATCCAACCAGAACGCTTTGGTTTCAACGCCAACCTTCCCCTGTGTCGAAAAGGCATTTCTATAGGCATCACGCAGTGCTACTGGAACATCGCGAAATTGTCTTCGGGGCGGAATCTGGGCTTTAGAGTAGTGGACATTCAGCAAATCGATAATGTGTGCTTTTGCTTGTTCGAAACAGTCGCGGAGCTCGCTGTGGTTATCCAAGAGGGTATTAAAAGCGCCCCATTTTTCCTCTGATTTCTGATGGGAATAACGGTAGCTGTGATCGAAAAAGCCCATTTCTACAAACGGCGTTTTATATCGCCCACTGACACCCAAGCCCAGCTGACGAACAAGCAGGTGTCCTTCCTTTTTGTCGGTGAACAACAATGAAGGATTCTGATCGGACTCTTCCATTGCTCTGCGACCATTGCTTCCACCGAGAATACCCAGCGTATCGATATCAACTTCTTCGGGCTTATCGACCATTGAGTAGGTGAAAATATTCTCCAGGTAGATCAGGCAAGCATGAATAAAGGGCAGACTCTCTTTATCTCCCACCGCCGCTGCCAGTGCCGGAGAAACCGTTACAGACTCATCCTGAAGGATCGAACGAATGACTCCGTGATGCAGCAAATTAAGCGTAAAGTTTCGCACATCGTTGGAGACGGAGTTGACTCGACTGTTGAAGATTTTTTGCCCGAATGCGGACCAGATGACCAGTTGGCCGAGGGGGTCTATATAAGAGTCTCCAGACAGAGAATCATCGTATTCAGTGATCAGTGATTGGAGCTTTATCATGAGGTGCGAACCGTTCCTTGTTTTCCAAAATCCTTGTGAGCTGCTTAATACAGGTTCCGCTGGAACCCAACAAACACCTCGCGGATATTACCAACCGGCCCAAGTTCGCTAACCGCATCACGCACGGTGTGGTATTTCAGTTCGATCAGTTGCGGCAACTTGTCTGGATCGAGCTCAGTAACGCCGCGCTGGACGTAGTGATCCAGTACAAACTTCAGAAACTCGTGTTGGCGGTAATCGTATTGGCTGTAAATACGCTCCAGGTGAGCGGCCACCCGCTCGGAGCGAGTTATCGGCGGTAGGTTGAAGGCAACGTAAGCCAGCACGTCATAGATGTCGCTCTTTTCTGCTTCGATCATCCGCCCGATTTCTTTCAACTGCTCGATGCCATAGCCCTTCTCTTCCAGGCCGTTCAAAAGCTTGATGCGGGTATCCGGCTGGCTCCAGAGTTCGCGGAGTTTGTCCTCATCGGCGAACCATTCGGGCAAGTCACCATGTAAGTGCTGGATAAACTCGGCGGCAGACATGGGTTTGCCGTCCGGGCTCCAGAAGCTGGTCGCACTCATGTGCTGGATGGTGCGCTCCTTACCATCGGCGAGCTTGATCTTGATCTTGCGCTTCTGCTGGCAGGTACAGGGCTGCGCACCACACTCCGGGCAAGGCTCTGGCGGCTCTTTTTCGCACACACAGGGGCGCTCGCCGCATTCCTTACAGGGTTCAGGAGGTTCAATCGCGCAGTTACAAGGAATCTGACCGCACTGATCACAAGGTTCTGGCGCCAATGGCTCGCCATCCCACTCGGGGTCGTTAAAGTGCTCGTAGGCCCTCACGAAATCGTAAACCGTGAAGTAGTCCTTGCCGTCGAACAGGCGGGTACCGCGCCCGATGATCTGCTTGAACTCGATCATGGAGTTGACCGGGCGCATCAGTACGATATTACGTACGTTGCGGGCGTCGACGCCAGTAGAGAGCTTTTGCGACGTGGTCAGGATGGTGGGAATGGACTTCTCGTTATCCTGAAACTGTCTAAGAAAACGCTCGCCTTCCTTGCCGTCGTCCGCTGTGACCCGCTCACAATAATGCGGGTTTTTGTTGGTTTTCATCTGATTGATCAGATCACGCACCGCCAGCGCATGCGCTTGTGTGGCGCAGAACACCAGGGTTTTTTCGCGCTGGTCGATATGATCCATGAACACCCGAACCCGGTATTTCTCTCTCGCTTCAATTTCAATGATGCGGTTAAATTCCGCCTCGGTGTAGCGCCGCCCCTCTTCGATTTCACCTTCCACAACATCATCGTCGCGGGTGTAAACGTAGTCATCCAGCGTCGTCGCGATCTGCCTTACCTTGAAGGGCGTCAGGTAGCCGTCGTTAATGCCTTCTTTGAGGGAATAGATGTAAACGGGCTCGCCGAAATAAGCGTAGGTATCGGCGTTATTATCACGCTTGGGCGTGGCGGTCAGGCCGAGCTGAACGGCGGGGCTGAAATACTCCATGATGCCGCGCCAGTTGCTCTCATCGTTGGCGCCACCACGGTGACACTCATCAATGATGATCATGTCGAAAAAGTCTGGTGGGTAATCACCGAAGTTGGGTTCAGGGTCGCCGTTCTCATCCCGACCGGTCATAAAGGTCTGAAAAATGGTGAAGAAAACACTGCCGTTCTTGGGCACCCGGCCGTGTTTGCGAATAGTCTCAGGGTCGATGCGCACCAGCGCATCCTGAGGAAAGGCCGAAAAATCGTTAAAGGCCTGATTGGCGAGAATGTTGCGGTCAGCCAGAAACAAAATGCGCGGTTGCCGGCCTAGATCACCGGAGGCCTGCGCGCCCAGAGTCCAGCGGGCGTGAAACAGCTTCCAGGCGATTTGAAAGGCAATCGCTGTTTTGCCGGTACCGGTCGCCAGCGTCAGTAATATGCGTTCACGGCCATCGGCCATAGCTTCAAGCGCTTGTGAGATGGCGTTGTGCTGGTAATAGCGTGGCTGCCAGAAACCGCCTTTGTCCTCAAACGGCACTGCTCCGAAACGCTCGCGCCACACATTGAACTCAGAGAAAGTTTCTGCCCAAAGCTCCTCTGGCGACGGGTAGGCTTCTATTGGCCCTTCTTTACCGGTTTTCATATCCACCCGGTAAATTCCTTTGCCATTGGTGCTATAGGCAAAACGGACCTGCAATCGTTCAGCATACTCCTTGGCTTGAGCCAAACCTTCTGTCACTGGAGACAAGAGCATTTTGGCTTCAACGACACCTAATTTCTGGCCTTTATAGATAAGAACATAATCCGCTCTCAAATGTGGGCCTCGCTTTCCGCCGCCAATTAGACGACCAGGGGCAATTACTTCTCGTCGCACCCGGCTTGCCGGCACCACACCCCAGCCTGCAGCCCTCAATGCCGGATCAATATGTTCTGCTCTGGTATCTGCTTCTTTCATAGCTTTCTCATACTATTGGCTGGTTTCCAGTGACTCAGTAGCTAAATCAAGAGCGAGTCAAGAACTTCTAGTACACAAAAAAACGCTAACTCACTGGTATCATTAGCCGTTTTCTAGTCTTCATCTGGCAAGCACTCAAATTACAGCCTGAGAGTCAAAACCCAATCAAGAACTCAGGCCCACCAGGGAACATAACCAGCCCTGGGATGCTCCATATCTGCATCTCGTATTAAGCCCGCCCCCTTGGCTTTTTTGATGACCCCCGAAGCCTGGGCAGCGTTCCGGCTCTCAATGCCGAATCGTTCGCACAAACTGGCGTTCTTCATACGCTCTCCGGTCAGAAACTTTAGAACGGCATGATGATAACAGGCCCGTATTCTCTCTTCCGGGGTCATCTGGGCGAAATTTCTTGGCCCATAAAGCACCACCTGCATTGCGTTCCCTTCCTCACGGAACAAAGGAGGCGGCAACTGATACAGTTCCACCGCGGCAACCACTTTATCAAGGCCACTGCCTTGCTCTTCACACATCCCCATCCGGCGCATAAGCGCAGCCAATGCTTCGTTACGCGACCGAGGTGGCAAATCTATCATCCGATCTGCAGGCACCAGCGGCATTCCGGGGTTGGTTATTTCCATTCGATCCTGAAAGACTTCAATCTGAGGCCCCGCCCCGGTGATTGTCATATCTTGGTGAATCAGGGCATTGGCCGTCACTTCACGAACGGCAATGGTAGGGAAAAGTGGCTCTTCTGAACGCAAAGCAACATCAATATGCTCGTTTTTCGGCAGTATTCCGTTAATGAACTCAATCAACCCTTCAAAGCCAACGGCATAGCCCTTTTTACCCTCAACGCGGTGACTTACCTGCGCCGCACGGTTTCTACCAGCGTAAGCGATGAAACGAATAGATTTGCGCGCCAGGCGGCTCTCGAACTGAGTGAGGTCAAATGCAAAGAGAATCGCACCGAGATTGGTAATATTCCAACGATCGCCTACGTCTTTGCTTATGAGCCGCTCAGCTTCAAGCTTGTCAAAGATTCCAGCGCGATTATCCGGCAGCGGCTGCTTGGTGAGTTTGAAATAGCTGCTGTAATCCAACAGGTTCAGCACTTCGTCCCCGCTGACATATTGTCGGGCTACAGAATGCTCCCAAGTATAAGGGCGCAAACGCTCAATCAGTTGTTGGTACCGTTCCGGGTAGTCGGTCAGTTTTGGTGTAGCGCTGCCGATTCTTATGTAGGGAATGTTCTTAAAAGCAACCGGAGCAGCCGTGGTCGCAGGAATTTCAAGAATAACAACCCAGCCTTTGGGATGTTCAACGCGCCGAAACTGAAAAGGAACACTGGGTTGAAGTTGACGGGCCAACCAAAACGCCAATTCTTGCCCATTTGCTTTATGGCTATCCGGGGTGAAGTGAGTGCCGATAACGTCAAGAGAGCCATCATCGATACCCCATAGCATATATGCCATGTCTTTACCTACGAGTCGCGCAGCATTAGACAAAGCGGAGCAACGAACACCGAGAGTATCCGGATCAACGTTGTCCTTTTTGAATTCAAGCCAGTCTGCCTCGCTACCGTGGGAAAGCAACTCGTCGATAAGGTCAATGTCTCTTCGGGAGGTCATAAAGTGGTCACCCGTTCTTCCTTGATCACAGTCAGCTCCGACGAATCGTTAACCTCTAAACCGCCAGTCTCAATCATGCGACGGCCTCTTTTTGTTGCTTGTCTGGCATTTCCGAAGTCAAAGCCCCGGAGAAGGCTTTTTGGAGAAGGGATTGCTTGAGCTCGGCTAGTGCGAGGAGTTTGCGTTGATAAATAGACTCGAGGTGCTGGATCCCAAGTTTCAGCGCTTCAATAGCCGTAACAATTTCGTTCTGTTTCTCTATGCACGGAATGGGCACTAGAACATTTTTCAGCCCTTCTGAATTAATTTTTAAAGTCCCATGAGCTGCATTACTCAATATATTCTCAGAGGAATTGATTTTGTGGCGCAAGGCAAACACCAGGTATCGGGGCACTAAATCAGATTTCGGATGAACTCCTTTGATATCCTGGTTAAATGCACAGGCCACCATCAACTCGGCGACTTGCGCCCCATGCGCAAGCCCCATACCACGAACAAGAATCAGAAGTGAGCCTATTGGCGCAATTCGTGTCGATGATCCTGCGACAGCACTCACAGAAATATGCAACTGTGAATCGAATAACTGCGTTGATTTCATGTCACGCCCAGAAACCCACGGGATATCTCCACACCAGAATGTGTCATTTCTTTTCGAGGGGGTTCCGCCACTACTGAATGTAGAAATATCGGATAATGGCTTTTGTGGATAATCCTGACTACTTCGACTAAAGACGCTGCTGAGGTAGCTCTCAAGCAACTCCTGAGCATTGGCAAGGTTCTTTTCAGTGTTAGCAATCGCCGCGTCGATGCCCTCGAAGGCTTCATCGAGGATGGCGACCATGCGCTTTTGTTCGGCAAGTGGCGGAAGTGGGATCAGGTGATTCTCGATAAATTCCTTCGAAACACGCTTGTGACCAACGGCGCCGGACATTACTCGCTGGCCAGCATCCCGAAAACCGTCTTGTGATAGGTAATAAAAAAGAAACTCGGACGCGAGCTCGCCACTCGGGCGAAAAACTATAAACTCGCTCGAACCGAAGCCAACTCCATTCACAAGGCCACGGGCGATGCCCAACTTACCGTTTTCAAAACATGGCGTTATCTTAGCCAACAGCACGTCATCATCAGCAAAATAGGTATAACTTCCAGAGACCTTTCCGAACGGTTTTTCCTCCATCGAAGAGAAAAACTTCTCCCTGATCCCCAGATCGCTCATAGGCACAAATGAGACCAAATCAGATTGATGCAAGCGCTGCCTCGCCTCACTTTTCGGCGGCTTAATCAAACACGCCTTGCTAAGTGGGACGTAATTCCAGTCTTGCCTCATAACATCCCCCGAATCCCTTCCAGTATCTCTTCACTTTCCTTATCCAACGTCTCAATCTCATTGATGATCACTTCCGGATCGCGCAGTGGCGCTTCAACAGCCTTGTTCGAGTTCTTCACCGACAGGTCAAAGTTCTCTGGGTCCACATCGTCGATGCTGACACTCCAGGAATTATCGGAGTCTTCAAAGTTCGCCTGCCGTGTGACAAAGTCTTTCAGGTCATCATCATTCAGCGGGTTGGTTTTACCCATGCTGCGGCCAGGATTAAGCTGGTAATACCAGATATCCCGTGTCGGTGAACCTTTTTCAAAGAACAGCACTACGGTTTTAACGCCTGCCCCAAGAAACGTGCCGCCGGGGCAGTCAAGAACGGTATGCAGGTTGCAGTTTTCCAGCAGTTCTTTACGCAAAGCCTTTGATGCGTTATCCGAGTTGGATAAAAAGGTGTTCTTGATCACCACCGCCGCCCGGCCACCGGCACGTAGATATTTGATGAAATGCTGCATAAACAAAAAAGCGGTTTCACCGGTTTTGATGGAAAAATTCTGTTGGATCTCCTTGCGCTCTTTGCCGCCGAATGGCGGGTTGGCAAGGATGACATCAAAGCGATCCTTTTCCTGAATATCGTTCAGGTTTTCAGTGAGGCTGTTGGTGCGCACAAAATTGGGCGCTTCGATGCCGTGCAGAATCATGTTCATGATCCCGATCACGTAAGGCAGGCTCTTTTTCTCTTTGGCGTAAAAGGTTCGGGTTTGGAGCGTTTGCAGATCGGCAGTGGACATTTGTCTGTTATCACCCTGCCCGTCGGTGCCATAACGCATGTAGTCGTGCGCTTCGCACAGGAAGCCGGCTGAACCCGCAGCTGGGTCGTAGATGCGCTCACCGATGACCGGGTCAATTATCTGAATCATGGCGCGAATCAGTGGCCGTGGCGTGTAGTATTCGCCACCGTTACGCCCGGCATTGCCCATGTTCTTGATCTTGGTTTCGTAAAGGTGCGACAACTCGTGCTTTTCATCCTGCGAACCAAAGCTGAGTTCGTCGATCAGCTCAAGCGCGTCCCGCAAGCTATAACCGCTGGCGAATTTATTACGAATTTCGCCAAAGATTTCCCCGATTTTATACTCAATGGTATCGGTGTTCGCTGCACGCTCTTTGAAGCCGTGCAGGTAGGGAAACAGATCAAAGCTGACAAACTTAATCAGATCGTCGCCGGTCAGAGCGTTGTCGTGGTCAAAGTTGCCGCTAACCTTCTTGGGCGCGGCCCAGCATGACCAGCGGTGGGCTTCATCAATTATAAACTCGTAAGACTGCCCACGTAGCTCCGCCCCTTGCGAACGTTCAAACTCCAGATCGTCCAGATATTTGAGGAATAACATCCACGAGGTCTGCTCGGTATAATCAAGCTCGGTGGCACAGCCGGCCTCTTTCCAGAGGACGTTATCGATGTTTCTGAAGGTCTGTTCGAACATTGAGTTTCCAGATTTTGATTCTATTAAACTGTTGTGCAGAGTCACTGCGCTCATTAGTTTGGCCATAGCTTACGGTTTTTTTTCCGGGAGTATTAGACCAACAAGGTTTTAAGCTCGCAGGCTTAACCGCAACGGGCTAAAAAGGCGGGCAACCTGTTTCTTCTAGTGAAACGAATTCTGCTTGATCTATACCCATCTTCCAAGGCTTTGGTTAATTTCAAAGACACGCCTGCAAATCCTACACTGGGTACGCCCCAGCCCATCTCACTGCACAAACCCCATAGCCTGCCCAATCACCCCATCCGTTTGCTGACTCTGCTCTGAGGCGTTCAGGCGCACCGTGAACTCTTTGATTTCAAGTTCCCTGAGTACTGGTTGAACCTGTGGATGCTCAGCGCATCGGCATCTTCTGGCGGTTTAATGCCCAGAAACGTCAGGCTTTGTTCGGTATTGAAAAGGCTTAGGGTATGTTCGTATCCCGAGGTGAGGTAAAGCCGACAGAGATAGATCTGTAGCAGCTTCAGATCGTCATTAGACGCAGTAATGTCTTGGTCCATCTCGCGGGCTTCGTTGATAAGCTCGTTCGTAAGCGCCGCTAAATCGACCCTCTTGCACTTAGTCGAACGGAGTCACTTTTTTGGAGCCTGCTCCAGCTCCGCATTCCACGGTAGTAGCTGTTCAAGTTTTTCTAGTGTCTGTGCGTCAGCAATGCGTTCCAGCACATACTGGATATAAGCTGAGGGTTCCAAGCCGTTAGCTTTTGCGGTCTCGATTAGCGAGTAACAGGTAGCACTGGCACGAGCGCCCCGCGAGGTATCTGAGAACAGCCAGGCCTTGCGGTTATGGAAACGTGACCATAACCGCAATTATCCGTGGTTCTCGATTATGGAAGGTTGCGCCTAGAGACATGGACGATATGCCAGAATGGATGCTGTTTTGTTCGATAATAACCAAACAAAACAACATCTATCCTATATCTCCTTACGGTTTAATGTCCCTGTTAACCATGCATAATCACAAGCTCTGTAAGAACCGCAGGACGCTATCCGATGGCCGGTATCGTAATGGGGCGAGGGGAAGCGCTTGCAGGCTCTTTAACGCTCGTTCTTTCATCGCAAGATCAGCTTCGATGTACTGATGAGTGGTGGATAGATTTTCATGACCGAGCCACAGCGCAATGACGGTTATATCAACCCCAGCCTGCAACATATGCATGGCGATGGAATGCCGAATCAGGTGCGGAAATACCCGTCGCTTTGCTAGTTCAGGATATTGTCTGGCGGCGCATTTAACCGCTAGTTTCAATCGCTCGGTCAAGCCAATGCGTGTCAAATGGCCGCCGGATCTATTCGGAAAAAGCGGTTGCTCGAAGGAGCGTGGGGATTCTCGCAGCCAGCGTTTGAGCTGTGCGGCCGTATTTGGCCACAATGGCACCGCGCGCTCTTTGCGTCCCTTGCCGCGGATGTGAATGGAGGAAGCACTGGGGTCAAGAACCAGATCACCCACCAGCATCCCAGTCAGCTCGGATACACGGGCTCCGGTATTGTAGAGCGTGGCGAACATTACTCGATCACGTTGTCCCGTCCAGGTGTTTTGATCCGGTGCCGCGATAATGGCTTGCATATGCTCGCGTGAGAGGAATCCGACCAACGGGTGCTCGAAGCGCTTCATCGGGATTGCCAGCACTGATTGCGCAATGGCAAGAGCTGAAGGTTCTTGGTAAGCAACGTACGCCATGAAGGACCGGATCGCGGCGAAGCGTGCGTTACGGCTACGAACACAGTTATGGCGCTCCACCTCGAGGTACTGGAGAAAATCCAAAATAAGACCCGCGTTCAAATCATCAAGCACCAGGTCGCTGGGTTGTTTCCCTAGCCGCCGATGGGCGAATTCAAGTAGTAATCGGAAGCTGTCACGATAGGCCGCAACGGTACACGGGCTTGCCTGCTGTTGCTGCATCAGCCGCTGTACGAAAAACCGCTGTAATAGACATGGAAAACTTAACGGTGCTGGCGCGCTCATAATAGCTCTCCCTGGTAAAGTTCGGGACGCAAGGCCGCCTTGGCCAGCAACTCGGGTGTCGCCGTCAGGTACCAGTAGGTATCGGTGATCTTAGCGTGTCCGAGGTAGGTAGATAACGCTAGAATGTGGTGTTCGATATCGATGTTTTGCGCATACCAGCGCTCAAGGTTATGGCAGACAAACGAGTGCCGAAGGTCATGGATGCGTGGCGCAGGATGATCACCACGAGAACGCCACTTCAATTGTTGTCGTAATAACTTGAAGGCATATTCCACACTAGAGATCGACGCGGACCGGCCATAATCAAATACAAAGAACGCCTTGGTATTGGCGGCGAGAGGATGGTTATCGCGCAGACGTTCGTAATCTTGCAACGCGTTTGTCGTGGTGGAATGCAATGGCACCCAGCGTGACTTACCGAACTTGGCATTCCGGATATGCAGCAATCCGTGCTCGAGATCTACATCCGGGCGCTGTAACCCGGTAGCTTCAGAGATCCGCAAACCTGTTGAGGCGATAAGTCCGAAGATCGTGGCGCAACTGGCACCCCGTAAACCACCCGACGGGGGCAGAGAGGCGCAGGCTTCCAACAACGCGCAGATTTCGGCGTCCGTATAAATATGCGGTGTCAGCCGACGATGAGCACGCCCGAAGAGCCCACGGGGTGGAATCTCGGTCGCAGGATTAAACTGTAGGCAGTATCGAGCAAAGGGACGCAACACTTCGATACGCCGGGCGGCAGTGATCCGTTTGTGCTGGCGTGAAGCGCAGGCCCACTGCTCAGACAGCTTAATTGTCAGTGGACCCTGATGGCCGATGCGTTCGGAAAAGCGCGCGAAACGCTCTAGCTGCTCACCCTCAATCTTCAGTAAAAACCCTGCCTGCCGCCGGTAATTCAGGTATGCCTCTACCGTGGGGGCAAATGTTTCTGGCGTGTTCATGACTTCCTCCCAGGCCACGGCAGGGCCACCTGTGCTAGCGCCTGAATATCGACTTTGGCGTAGATTGTCGTGGTGTCGAGGCTGCGATGGCGCAACAGGTCGGCGATTTCTTTGAATCTGGCGCCGCTGTGCACCAGTCGACCGGCCAGTGTGTGCCGCAAGATGTGCGTGCCTCGAATGCGGTGTCCAAGACCGCAGCGTTGCGCTGCATTACGTATGGCATTGCGTATGATATCCGGATCGGCCGGGGCGTTGAGTGGTGGGCGATGTCGAACAAACAGCTCACGGCGAGTCGTTTGTGGCCGACCATCCTGCAAATATTGTGCGATCGCTCGGCCGGTTGCGTCTGGTAGCGGGAGGATATCGATGCGCCTACCTTTACCGTGGATATAAAGCGTTCCTGCTCGCCAATCCACATCGTCAAGCTGCAGGCGAGCCACTTCCGTTCGACGCAAGCCCAGATCGAGAAGGCAACGGGCTATCGCATAATCGCGCTTGCCCGTTGCATGGCGGCGATCAAAGGCATTGAGAAATTGCTCCACCTCCTTGGTGGAGAGTACCTGCGGTAATCCAGAAAGACGCCATTGTGCGACTTGAGGAAGGCTGGCAATCAACGCTGCCGTCTGCTCTCCTTGACTTGCTCTGAAGGCAAAGTAAGTTTTTAGCGACGAAGTGGCTGTACTAATCGACGCGGGTGCCCATGCTGCTGTGTAGTGGGCGAAGAAGCGGATCACATCCGCCGGCCCAAGTAAGCTCAGTTGCACTGGCCCAGCGCCAAAACTATCGATGAGAAAATCGCGCAGATGGCGTGCCCGGGCCAAACGGGTGGTCGGAGCCAGACCTCTCACATCGGCAAGATGCTGTTCGAAATCCTCTAGTTGCGCTGCGATAGGAGCAGGAACTACAGATATTTTTGGTCTGCATTGACCATTGCTTCTGAGCATCTTAAGTAAATGCCCGAGTGCGGCGCGGACTTCCTTACGCGCACGTCGGCACCGAGTTGCGCATCGACACACCAGCAGGTGTTCGTCAATGAAGCGTTTAACTAACGCTTCGCCCATGTCTGAGAGATGGACATCTTGTCCTCTGGACCAGTGAGCAAAATGCGCGACACTTCTGGAATATCCCTCGATGGTGCCAGAAGCATAACCGCGCTCGGCAAGGTATTTAACGTAAGGATCCTCACTGGAACCAAGTACTGTACCGGCGAACCACTCACTCGTTCTCTGTACATGCTTCGAATATGCAGAATCAAGCATGGCAACTCTCCTTCGTGATGGTAGAGAGCTACAAAGAAAGCACCGAGAATTATGTATGGCAAGTCAGCGCAGTGAGCCGTTTATAGCGCTGAAAAATAGCGACTTGGTGGGATTTGTCTTAGGCAACCTTCCATAATCGAGAACCACGGATAATTGCGACCAATTGCGAACGGGCGGATGGCGTTCTCAGCCAGTATATTGCTGATCTGCAGATCGCCTCGATCGCAGTATCCCACCAACCAGGTCCACTGGTTCAGTGTGTACTCCATGGCCTTGCGGGTCAGCGAGCCTTTCAGCACTTTGTGAACGTTGGCCTCCAACCAGGTTTTGAGCGCGTCCAGCTGCGGCAGGCTTTTGGCCTGACGGATGCGATGGCGCTCGGCATCACTTAACTCTTTGATCTGGCGTTCGATCGCATAGAGCTTGTTGATATGGCTCAGCGCCACATCGGCTTTGGCGACAATGCCTTTCTTGGCTTTGCCTTTTCCCTGTGCCGCTTTGGACGCTTCGACGAACTTACGGCGGGCATGATCCCAGCAACCGATCCGAGTGATTGCGTTGGCACGGCACACCTGCCCATAGCCGGAGTAACCATCTGCTTGCAGGATGCCTTGGAAGTCGTCGAGCAGGCGCACAGGAACGCTGCCGGCACGGGACGGATCGTAGTCGAACAACACTGATGGCTGATCCGGCGGGCCGCCGCGGGTGACCCACATCCATTTGTCGGACTGGGCGGTTTTGCCGTCCTCTTTCAACACCTGTATCCGGGTTTCATCAGCTTGCAGGTAGTCACTGCTGTTTTGAACCTCCCGCATCAGGTGGATCAGGGGTTTGAGCACGTCTTCCAGCCGGATGACCCAATGGGCCATGTTGGTACGGCTGACCTCATGTCCCAGGCGCTTGAGCATTTTTTCCAAGCGATACAGTGGCAGCCCATCGGCGTATTTGGAGGTAATGATGTACGCCAGCAGTGAGGTGGTGACGCTGCACTTGCCCAGCGGGTGAACCGGGCGCTGGGCGGCAAGGATGCGTTCCTGACCGTCTTGCTCGAACACGGCCTTTTCCTGCCAGTACTCCAGGACTTTCAGTTGGGCCGGGATAAACTGCAGCTCTTCCTTCACCTTGGTGAAGAACACTTTGCTTGCGCCGACCTTTTCTTCATCACTGAGGGTCAGCTCGATACGCTCACGCAGCAGAACATCGGAGAACCCGCGTTGACGGCGCTTGCGGGAAGCGCGAGGCGCGTCATCTTCCTCGACGTCGTCCGGCAGTTGATCGCGCAGGGCGTCGATTTCAGCTTCCAGTTCCGCTTCATCAAACAGGTGGAACTGATGGGCCAACTTTTCGCTGCTGGCTGCGAACTGCTGGATTCTCTTCAGACGCAGCAGTTCTTCAAGCAGCTGGATGCGGGTATGACAGCTCTGGATAACGCTTGCGTGCTGCTCAAGCACTTTATCTCGTTGTTCAAGAGCCTTATCGCGTTGCTGGAGTTCAATCTCTTTAGCCGCGAGTTTTTGCTGAAGTTCCTCGACAACAGCCGTCATTCCAGCGGTAGAGAGACCGCTGAAATCGGGTGTCGTCATAGGTGTTTCAGGCGTTGTTTTCATGCAGAAAGTATAGCAAAAACAACACCCTGAAGCACGATATTTGACTACCCAATGGCGTCATAATGCAGGGTATTATGGCCTTTCAACAAAGCAATATCATAGCCATCCAACAGCCAGTTAATTTGCTCGCCGGTCAGTGCCATCAGCTCATCCGATGGGCTCGGCCACTTGAACCGCTCCTCGGCCAGCGCCTTGTAATAGAGCACAAAACCGTTGTCCTCCCACATCAGGCACTTGATCTTGTTACGTTGCCGATTGGTGAAGGCGTAGAGCGCACCGGTAAAGGGGCTGCGCCCCAGTTCCTGTTCGACCAGCAGCGCCAGGCCGTTGGCCTGTTTGCGGAAGTCGATCGGTGCGCGATAGAGATAAATCTCCGGCATCTCCCGTGCTGGACGCAGATACCGCGTCTTCATCACAACTGCCTCAGGATCGCACCCAATACATCCACATTACCGACGTGGAGACCTGTGATCACGACACCACTGGGCAGCGTCAGGGTCAATTCCGGATGCGTGATAAGGGGCCGGGGCTCAATCGCCGTCACGCGGGTAAACCCTGCGCTACCCTGTTGCTGATTCAGATCGTCTTCCAGAAGCTTGCGTCGCCAGTAGGTAAACTGATGGTAGGTTATCGAGTGTTGCTTACAGTAGGCTGCGCCCGACAAACTAGATACTTGCCAATCGATGAGGCATTGCTGCCAGTATTGGTGACGGTCTTCAGTGGTCATCGCTGATTCCTCGTGGTTGTTACGATGGAATCAGTGTGGCGCGGTCAGGTTGGGCAAAACAGGTGCTGATTTATTGGCGCTTACGCTCGTTCCACAGCAGCATAGGCAGGCCTCCACAATTGTTAAACGTACTGTAGCGCCTAGCTACGACAAGCCATGTCGCCACAGCGCCACAAACGTAAATAAGTAGTGATTTTTTACACTCCCTTGCTGGCGGGGTTACATGTCCAGCGGCTAATACCCATGGCTCGATACGCCGCCAATAGCCCGATGAAAGGGTTTTCCTGATAGAATTGGCGCTTGAAACAAGCCATTCGCGCCACGCATTCGGAATCCGTAAAACGGTCAGAATTGAGTATTTAATGATTACCAACGCACCTTCAGAAAACCGGACTAATCTCTCCGCAACGCCTGCAAACACCGGGCCTGAGCCATCCCGTCGCTTCTGCGTGGCCCCGATGATGGATTGTGCCCACACATAAAAATAATAAATATAATTCAGTTACTTATGAAATTATAATTTTGCTATTAGCACTGTAGGAGCACTGCTCGAAATTTTAGCCTCTTGAAAATCCAAATTCTTTAGGAGGCAGGGCCGCGCTGACCCCTGCCCCGCGCAACTTATCTGATAAACCGTTTCATCCCATCAAGCAGCTCTGTTAACAGCCGCCTATCCAGTTCTGCTGCGCTCTCGATGTAAAAAATGGTCACTTTGATTACGGCGATGATGAATGCTTTGCCCAACATAAAAACCCCTTAAATCAGGTAGTTCGGTTATGCGCTTCAGTAGCGCAACTCAATACTAACCACCCCAGATGCGAAAAATTTAAATCACGGTGAAATAGTACGAGAGTTTTTTCTGCTCGTTTTACACCCTTTTACATTTGACCTTGCTATCCTCGAAATTAAAGGCTCATGCATGGAGCTGCATCCACCATAAATTTAAGGGACTAAATCATGGACAATTCCGAGCAAGCCAAGTACCCAGCGTTACGAATCATTGCAGCTTGGTACAAGGTTTTTGGCTATTTGGTTGGAGGGATACTTGTAATATACGGCGTTATTTTGAGTTTTGGCGATGGGTCGACATCTGTTGGAATCGGCGTTCTTTTGGGTGGTCTCGCTTTCGTGGTTATTTCGGTGGCAACCGCAGAGATTATTCAGGTCTTTCTCGACACTGAAACGCACACAAGGAACAGCGCAGATTTGTTGGGTCAGCTTGTCGATTTGAATAAGAAGAATGCCCGGCCAGCGCCAGCGCCCGCAGAAATAATGAAGCGGCCGATGCCAGCTCGGAAAGCCAATGAAGCTCAAGCGCAATCTATTAAAAACCTGATTCATCACCTTCACAAAGACGGGCTTTCCGACGATGAAATCGTTCGGGAGCTGAAGGCGGAGAACATGCCGACGTTAGACGGCGCGACCAGCTGGAACGCCAGTGCGGTGACGCAGGTATTGTCGCCGAACTGAAGCCCACGTTCGTAAAAGGAACTGGAAGATGAAAAAATCCGGCATTCTGGTTGCCTCATTAATGATGCTTCCGGCAGCAAGTAGTGCAGCTGTTTACCAGTGTGATAAAGATGGCCAGGCAGTGTTTTCTGATGTCCCGTGTGGGCCGAATGCTCAGGAGTTAGACCACACGCCAGCACCAGCTTTGGGTGGACAGTTTGATACCCATTCGAACGCCTACTCTAGCACCCGGCCGCAACCTA
Organism: Marinobacter sp. M1C; assembly: GCF_023314135.1. NCBI lineage: Bacteria > Pseudomonadati > Pseudomonadota > Gammaproteobacteria > Pseudomonadales > Marinobacteraceae > Marinobacter > Marinobacter sp. M1C. Next base: position 1,335,470 of record NZ_CP092289.1, on the reverse strand, counting down.
AAACGCAAGCAAAAAAAGCAAATCCTTGCCCGCATATTGATTCAACAACTCTCCGACGTCTGAAAATTCAGAATAAGATTCGCAGGGGCATGCTTCCAGCTGATGTCCGCAAGTCTTGGGGCGCGCCCGGTAGCGTCAGGACAGGCGGTACGACGCAGTGGGCGTATCATTATTCCGGTGGCAGCTCTAATTACGTGTATTTCCGCGACGGCTGCGTTTCGGATTTTTCAAGCTACACCCGTAATTACTGATTTACACATACTGCGTTCTGCTCGGTAGGTTCGGCGCTTCACCTATGATCTGCTCGCCTTCTACCCACGCTTTCCCGCCGGCGGCCACAAGTCCGCCCTTGAGCCTCACAGTTTGCCCATCCCTTCGGGTTGCTAAGCTGGGCACTTACCACGGGTAACGGATGCGCCCGGCATTCCCTGTGCCGGACGCATTATTTTGCAGAGAGCTTCGTAAGAATTATTTTGAATTTTCGCCCCGCCGAAACAAAGTGCACAAACGACAGTGTAAGCAGGCCAGTTGCCACAGCAGCAACCAATCTCTGCCAGTCACCCGTAAGGAAGTGAGCCGTTAACGCCGTAACCGCCACCGCTAACCACAAGGTAGCCGTTAAAAGAATCTCTGACACTAAGCGATTATAATGTCCAGTTTTTCTAAGGTTCGCAATAAACGGCCTATCAGCAGTCGAAACAAGCAATGAAATGGCTGTCATCGTAAAACCTATGAGAGTTCCAGACAACGCCACCATCGTTGTAGCCGTTAACCGAGGGTCAGCGATAAACTGCAACCCCTTCCAAGCACCAAAACCAACAGCAGCAGGCAAAACAATATTACTTAATACGAACGCCAGGCTGCCCAATAACTTCATAAACTGTATCCCGCTCGCCTTCGAATGCAGAATTGAGTGCTGCATATATCGACTCCTTCATTGGATACTTACCTGCCATAGAGACATTCTGAACCGACAGAATACGATCGGCTATCAGGTCTATAGGGTGCTCAATTCCATTTTCTTCGACATTCACTTTAAGAGATCGCGCATACCCTGAGCGCATAAATGCTGTAGCTGCTTTCTTCATTCTATCAGCCAGTGCTCTTTTTTCCTTGTCGCCACTTCTACTATCAGACGTAATAGACAGCCCAACACTCGAACCACCTGCCGTTGAGAGCTGATCAAGAAGACCTTTGCTCCAATCATCATCTGGGTACATGTCAGGGTTAGTGGGCCGCGCAAAAGTCACTTTCAGAGCTGTTAAGTTAGCACCGGGTTTCATGAGTCTGTCAACCACATCTCGCTGCAGAACAGGGTCGAACGTGAGCGTTTCCCCAGCTATGTCACTAATGTACCGAGCCAGCTTAGCTGGGCGGCTTCCATGGCCGTTTTGCTCAAAGATCAAAAGCGAATCTGATAAACGAAAGTTGAAATGATTTTTTTCAATCAGGCCTTCGTCCTGCGTTAAATCTAGCTCTCTTTCCTTGCCGCCGGCCTGGCCCGCATGGGGAATCTGGTCTGAGCGAAACTTTGCAAACACTCCGCGAATTGTGTTGCCGTCCGCCAGTTGCTCTACATCCCGAATCTCGAACAAATACTTACCTTCGCTCCAAGCAGGACCGCTCGTGGTACCAACGTATTTTTTAAAGAAGCTACCAAGCTCGAAAACAGAATCTACGGCAACATTACTTACGAAAAATCCGATTGTTATCTTTTTCTGACCTTCAGGGAGCATCCATTACCTCACAGAAATTCAAATAATTTATGAAAAACAGTTCATAAATAGCAGTGAATCATCCATTTTTTGGCCTGAAAGTCCAGTCATCATACTTGTCGTGAATTTCCTGCCGGCTTAAATGCTTATAACGCTGCAGCGATGACCAAGTAGTGTGGCCGCTTACGCCCGACACCCGCGGAATATCCCAGCCCCTCTCAAACAGCCAGCTGATGCACTCGTGCCGCAGGTCGTGAAAGTGCAGGTCTTTGATGCTCAGAAACTTGCACCATTCGGTAAAGCGAACACTGATAGACCGGCCATTAAACGGGAAAATTCTCTCATCGATTTTCGGTTGCGCCTGGATGATCATCCACGCCTCATCCGGCAGATACACGCGCCGGTGATTGCCGGTTTTGTGTGATGGGTGTTTCATGTCCGGCACGATAACGCTTCGGGTGCGCTCATCCAGATCCGTCCAGAGTATGCGGGTAATCTCATCCTGGCGGCGCGCAGAGAAAAGCGCGAACAGAATCACATCGGTAGTGCGTATGGTGCGGCGGTGCGCAGTGGTTTTGCCGTACTCGAGTATCTTTTCCAGCTCCCCCAACGTTGGCCGCCGGCTGCGCTGCGCGGGCTTTGCTACTAACCGTTCACGCCGGCAGGTTTCGGCAGCATCGTTCAGGGCTTCCAATGCTGCAGGAATTCCCCACGCGCTACGCGCCGTTTTGAACACGCCACGCATCCATATCAAATCATTGGAGGCGGTATCGGGCTTTACGGTTTTGATCCGGTCGACAATGTGTGCAACAAAATCACGGGGCTGTATTTCAATCGCATCGAGCTTTGCAATCTTATAAGTCTGCAGCCGCACCAGGTCCGCTTCTTTGCTGCGACCAAAGCCAACGCCGAATTCATCCGCGTAACGTTTGATCAGCTCACCGATCGTAACGCCCCGGTGCCGCGCCTGGTCCAGTGCGCCGGGCGCCTGCAACTGAAGCTCCAGCTTCGCCGCCCATTCTTTCGCTAATGCCTTACGATCAAACGTGCGGCTTTGCTGATAAACTATCTTTCCCTGGCGCCGAACACGCACATCAGCCCGCCAGGATTTGGTACCGTCACGCCGAGTACGCGGAATAATTGAAGCCACAGTGCTACACGTCTTTATTTTGTAGGATATTTGTAGCACTGAGAATATTAAAACGGCATAAAACAGGCAATAAATGGTTAATAATAGCAACACAAGAACACCCCTAAATCAGACTATAGAGCCCGTAAACACAGGCACAGAGCCTTCTAGGCGGTTCAGCGTCGCACCGATGATGGAATGGACTACCCCGCATTATCGTTACATGGCGCGCCAGCTCAGCACGCACGCACTGCTGTACACCGAAATGGTCACTACCGGTGCTTTGATCCACGGCGATACCGAGCGTTTTTTGCACCACAACGCGGCAGAATATCCGCTGGCGTTGCAGTTAGGTGGCAGCAATGCCGGCGAACTGGCGCATTGTGCGGGCCTGGCGCAGCAGTTCGGGTTTAGCGAGGTCAATCTGAATGTGGGCTGCCCCAGTGACAGGGTGCAGAACAATATGATCGGCGCCTGCCTGATGGGCCATCCGGATATTGTAGCTGAAGGCTTTAAGGCAATGCAGGCGGCTACGGACATTCCGGTCACGGTGAAACACCGCATTGGTATTAATGGCCGCGAGTCCTGGGATGAGCTGTGCGGCTTTATTGAAACGGTGGCAGCCGCGGGCTGTAAAACCTTTATTGTTCACGCCCGTATCGCGGTTCTGGAAGGGCTGAGCCCGAAAGAAAACCGCGATGTGCCGCCGCTGAAGTACGATTGGGTGTATTACTTGAAAGCCAAGTATCCGCAGCTGGAAATCATCATTAACGGTGGCATAAAAACCGTGGATGAATGCCACCAGCATCTGGCCCATACCGATGGCGTTATGCTGGGCCGCGAGGCGTACCATAACCCGTGGATTCTGACGCAGGTAGACAGCGAGTTTTTCGGCGAGCCGGAAAAGACTGTTAGCCGCCATGACACTCTGGAAGCCATGTATCCGTTTATTGAACAAGAACTGGCGCGTGGTGTGTATCTGGGCCATATTTCAAGACACATGCTCGGATTGTTCCATGGTGTTCCGGGTGGGCGCCAATTCCGCCGTTACATCAGCGAAAATGCTCACAAACCGGGCGCCGGGCTAGATGTTTTGCGCGAGGCCCTGGCCAAGGTTCCACAAACGGGAATTGCCACCGTATTTACCGAAGCGTAATGCCATTTAATGGCTGAATAACCTTTGGTTGTCTTGTTCGGACTGCGGTGGCCCGTTACTGTAGTGATTCGTACTTTTTTAATACCAACATAACCGACGTAGCAGGACATCAGCGCGAATGAGCAACAAGCTTGAGCAACTGAGAACCATGACCACCGTCGTGGCTGACACCGGCGATCTGGATGCCATTGCCGCCTGGCGCCCGCAAGATGCCACCACCAACCCGTCACTTCTGCTCAAGGCCGTTGAGTCTGACGCTTACCAGCCGATGGTCGACAAGGCCATTGCCGCGGCAAAACGCCAGGCCGGCGCAAGTTCGGGCCGACTTGGTCTGGCTACCGATATTCTGGCGGTGTTGGCTGGCGGCGAAATTCTGCAGCTGATTCCTGGCGTGGTGTCTACCGAGGTAGACGCCCGCCTGTCGTTTGACACCATCGGTACACTGTCGCGCGCAAGGCGGATGGTAGAGCTTTATGACCAACAGGGTATAGATACCCAGCGCGTGCTGATCAAGATCGCCGCCACTTGGGAAGGCATCAAAGCCGCCGAGCAGCTGGAAAAAGAAGGCATTCGCTGCAACCTTACTCTGCTGTTCTCGTTCGCCCAGGCCGTTGCCTGTGCACAGGCCGGGGTGGCACTGATTTCACCGTTTGTTGGCCGTATTATGGACTGGCATCTGGCAAACAGCGGTCGCGACAGTTTTCCAGCCAGTGAAGACCCAGGCGTGCTGTCGGTGGCGCGTATCTACAATTACTACAAAACCAACGATTTCAACACCGCGGTGATGGGCGCCAGTTTCCGCAACATCGGGCAAATTGAAATGTTGGCCGGCTGTGACCGGCTGACCATAAGCCCGGCGCTGATGCAGGCGCTCCAGAACGAAACGGGTTTACTTGAACGCAAACTGAGCCCGGAAGGCGCCCGCTCCAAAGACAAGCGCAGCCACATGGATGAAAAGCAGTTCCGCTGGGATTCAAACACCGATGCCATGGCGACCGAAAAGCTGGCAGACGGCATTCGGCTCTTTGCCGCCGACCAGCTAAAACTGGAAGCGCGGATACGCCAACGGGCTGAAGCCATCGCCTAAGCTCTTGAATTCGAGCAGGCCCTTTAATAACCCGGAATACATACAGGCTCGGCACCGCGCGGAAGCTGCGCAATAAACCTTGAGGACACACCATGCTAGCCATTCTTCATCCTGACACACCAATGGACAGCGAGGCTTATCGCACCACGTTGAATTTTCTGGAAAATTTACCAGGCGTTTCAGTGCGTGTTCACGAAATTCAAGGTGCCACACAGCGGTTAACCGAAGTGTATTTGCTGGGCAACACCAAGGGCCTTAACAAAGAAGACATAGAAGCGCTGCCGGCGGTCGAACGGGCTATCCGCATTTCCGAAGATTACCGAATTCTGGGACGCCATAAAGACAACAATCGTCAAAACGGCTTTACCTACAACGGCGTGGAATTCAACCAATCCAACCTGAATATTTTTGCTGGCCTGTGTGCGGTGGATGTGCCCGAACACGTCGAGCAAATGATGCAGGCGCTGGAACAGCACGGCGAAGTGTGTACCCGCATGGGTGCGTATAAGCCACGCACCAACCCCTATTCGTTTCAGGGCCATGGCAAGGGCTGCTTGCCATGGGTGTTTGAAAAAGCCGGCAAGCACGGTATTAAGGTGGTGGCCATGGAAATTACCCATGAAAGCCACATTGAAGAAATTGATAACTGTCTGGAAAAGCTGGGGCGCCCTACCGGCGTCATGCTGCAAATTGGCACCCGCAACACCCAGAACTTTGAGCTTCTGAAGGCCATTGGTCGCCAGAGCACCTACCCGGCGCTGCTTAAGCGTGGCTTCGGCATTACCTTGAACGAGTCTTTGAACGCGGCGGAATACCTGGCGTCGGAAGGCAATGCTAACGTCATTTTCTGCCTACGCGGTATGAAAACCGAAGCGGGCCAGCCCCACCGCAACATGGTAGATTTCGCCCACGTACCCACGGTAAAACGCCTGACCCGCATGCCGGTGTGCATTGACCCGTCCCACTCTGTTGGCAGCCGTGACCGCGCGCCGGACGGCATTCTGGAAGTGATGCACGCCACCGCACAGGGTGTTGTAGCTGGCGCCAACATGGTGTTGGTAGATTTCCATCCAAAGCCGGAAAAAGCTCTGGTAGACGGTCCTCAGGCGCTGTTGATGAACGAATTGCCGGCGTATCTGGAAGACATCCGCCTGTGCCACGACACCTGGAAAAAACGCCAGGCAATTTATAAGACTGTTAAGGATTCGCTGGCCAAATGATTGTATACGGACACCGCGGTGCCAAAGGTGAGGCTCCGGAAAACACTCTGGAAGGCTTTGCACATGCCTATCGCCAGGGCATACGCCATTTTGAGCTGGATCTGGTGCTGTCGAAAGACGGTATTCCCGTGCTGGTACACGATTTAACGGTGAATCGTACAACCACGTTTAAAGGTAATGTCAGCGATTACACTCTGGCAGAACTGACCGGTATGGACGCCCGCCGTAACGTCAGTTCCTGGCCGAGCCCGGTAGGCATTCCCAGCCTGGATCAGTTGCTGGATCAGTTTGACGATCTTGAACACTTGCAGCTGGAAGTAAAAAGCGATAAATCCCCGCGCATGAATGTGCTCAGCAACCGGCTAACGGAAATCATTCAGGCAAGACGGCTTTATGACAAAGTGGCCGTAACCTCGTCTGATGTTCATTTTTTGAAGGAAATTCGCCGGCGTAATCGCAATATTCGGTTGGGGCTGGTGGCAGAGCGCAAGTTTCCGCGGCCGATGACCATTGCCAGCCGTCTGGAAGTGGAATACTTGTGCATCAACTGGAAGTTGCTCAGCAAGGAGCTGGTGGAGCATGCCCACCGCAAGGGTATGCACGTATCGGCGTGGACAGTGAACCGCATTTTCGACATGCTGGAACTGGAAAAAATGGGGGTAGACAGCATTATTACCGACTACCCGACCAGCACCATGACCTACTTTGACAATCGTAGCCGTTACCGGCGGGCTCTGCCCGACAACAGTAGTGTCACTGCGACGGGCACTCAGCAGGCGGCGGGCACTCACTAAAACCGTTAGAAAATCCGGTTCAGTCCGTTCAGCGCTGCTACCCGATAGGCTTCTGCCATGGTCGGGTAGTTGAAGGTAGTATTGATAAAGTAGTTTAGAGAGTTTGCTTCACCTTTCTGGTTCATGATGGCCTGGCCGATGTGAATAATCTCTGCAGCTTGGTCACCAAAACAGTGAATACCCAAAATTTCACGGGTTTCACGGTGAAACAGAATTTTCAACATGCCCACCGCCTCCCCGGTAATCTGCGCCCGTGCCAAGTCCTTGAAGAACGCCTGGCCCAGTTCGTAGGGCACTTTTGCTTCGGTCAGTTCGCGCTCGGTTTTACCCACCGAACTGATTTCCGGAATGGTATAAATACCGGTAGGCACGTCTGACACAAAGCGGAAGTAGTCGTCTTGGACAATGTCAGAGGAGGCAGACCGGCCCTGGTCATAGGCGGCACTGGCCAGGCTGGGCCAGCCAATAACATCGCCGACAGCATAGATGTTCTCTACCTCGGTGCGGTAATGGTCGTCTACCGCCAGTTGGCCGCGGCTATTCGCCTGCAAGCCAATATTTTCCAACGCCAGCTTGTCGGTGTTACCGGTGCGACCGTTACACCATAGGAACGCATCCGCCCGAATTTTCTTGCCAGATTTAAGAGACAACACCACGCCGCTGTCGTCACCGTCTACGGACTCGTATTCTTCATTGTGCCGCACCAGAACGCCATTGTTGCGCAGGTGGTAACTCAGGGCGTCGGAAATATCGTCATCCAGGAATTGCAGCAAGCGGCTGCCCGGGTTGATTAAATCCACTTTCACGCCAAGCCCGGCGAAGATAGAGGCGTACTCCGAACCAATCACCCCTGCGCCATAAATAATCAAGGTCCGCGGCGTGTGGGATAGGCTCAGAACGGTGTCTGAGTTGTAAATACGGTGATGACGAAAGTTCAAATCCGGCGGTAAATAAGGGCGCGAGCCCGAAGCAATAATTGCTTGCTTGAAGTGCAGGATTTCCACGCCTTTGCTGCCGCGTACTTCCAACTGGTTTGTATCAACAAACGAGGCGCTGCCGTTGATCAAGTCAATACGGTTGCGGGAATAAAATTGAGTGCGCTGTTTAACCTGCGTGCCGATCACTTTTTGAGCATTCTGCAAAACACGCGGAAACGAGAACCAGCGTGGTTCGCCGATGTCGCGGAACATTTGGTTGGTGTTAAAGGTAATGATCTGCTTGACCGAGTGGCGCAGGGCTTTCGACGGAATGGTACCCCAGTGGGTACAGTTGCCGCCTACGGTGGTTTTATCTTCAACAATGGCTACGCGCTTGCCGTTTTTCGTTGCGTTCATCGCAGCGCCTTCGCCGGACGGTCCGGCGCCGATAACCACTACGTCGTAATGATGCTCTGGCATACCCGCAGTAACTCCTTATCTGGGTCGCAAATTATACGTTATTGTCTGTTTTCGCTCAGCTTTTAGGACGAGTGGCATCGGAGCCCAGACTGCTATCTGCTTCGCCCCCAACGCGTTCGGTGTTTTCTTCACATTTCTGGGTGTTGCCGCCGCATATATCACAAGAGGAGCTGATGCCCAGTGCGCCAATGCCACCGCAGGTACCGCTGATCGGTTTGCGGCCAAAAATAACGCCCACCGACATGCCCGCTACCAGCAGAATCACAATAAAAAACACCAGAAAAAAAGTACCCATGCTGTTCTCCCGCTACTGGGTTATAAAGGATGAAAATGCCGGTGTGTAGTGGGTTTCAAACCCCGCCTCACCGCGCACTATAAAATAAGCCGGTATATTCTCGCGGACCGCCAACGCCATGGCATCTTCGAATCCCATGACATTAAAACCGGTAGCCAGAGCGTCAGCGCGCATACAGTTTTCCGCAATCACTGTGACCGACGCCAGGTTGTGGGTAATCGGTTTACCAGTTTTCGGGTCCAGTGTATGGGAGTAACGCTGTCCGTCAAATTCGTAATAGTTACGATAGTCGCCGGAAGTAGCCAGGGCACGATCATTCCGGACACTGTCCACAGCTAAGGCTCCGCCCACCACTCCACCCAACGCGACTATGCGATTCACCTGCTCTGCGGCATCTCCGGGTGTTTCGATGGCCAAGCGCCAGGCCGAACCATCGGGCTTCAGCCCTCCAACACTGACTTCACCGCCGATTTCGACCAAATAACCGCTAATGCCTTCTGCTGCCAAATAGCGGGCGACTTCGTCAACGCCGTAGCCTTTGGCAATAGCACTTAAATCCAGATACTGCGCTTCACTGGTACGTATGCCGGGGGGCTGGTCGCGCAGCTCGATTTTTTCATGACCGGTACGCGCTAATATTCTGGCCAACGTGGCCTCGTCTGGCATTTTTTCTGGCCGCGCATCCGGGCCAAACCCCCACAGATTGACCACAGGGCCTATAGTGATATCAAAGGCGCCGTCAGTGAGCGCTGACACCGTTTCCGCTTCCAGCAGCACGGTATACAAAGGGGCTGACAACGCGGTCCAATCGGACTGGTCTGGCAGCGTATTAAAGCGTGACAGTTCTGAATCCTCGCGCCAGGTCGACATGGCTGCGTCTACGCTCTCCAGAGCCTGTTCAATACCGCCGGCAAGCTCCCGAAGCCTGGGCTGGTCCTCTTCCATCACCACGCTGATGTGGTAACGGGTGCCGAAGATCGGCCCGGAGATTTCCCAGATCTGTTGTTCCGGCTTAAACGAACAACCCGCCAAGGCCGCCACAACCAGTGCAAAAAACACACTGATCATGACCGCCCGGGCGGGTTTAACCATGTTGAATAACATCGGTATTTTACTAGCCTCCGAAGTCATCCAACATGATGTTTTCATCTTCTACGCCCAAATCTTTCAGCATCTTGATAACCGATGCGTTCATGATGGGCGGCCCGCACATGTAAAACTCGCAGTCTTCGGGTGCCGGGTGATCTTTCAGATAGTTTTCAAACAGCACATTGTGGATAAATCCGGTGTCACCATTCCAGTCGTCGTTTGGCTGGGGGTCAGACAAAGCCACGTGCCACTCAAAGTTATCGTTTTCTTTGGCCAGGCCGTCAAAGTCTTCGACGTAGAACATTTCCCGTACGCTACGTGCGCCATACCAGAAGCTGATCTTGCGCTTGGAGTTCAGCCGCTTGAGCTGATCAAAGATGTGGGAACGCATGGGCGCCATACCGGCACCGCCGCCCACAAACACCATTTCCGCATCGGTCTTCTTGGCGAAGAACTCACCAAACGGACCCATCACGGTCATCTTGTCCCCTGGTTTCAAATCAAACACAAAACTCGACATGATTCCCGGGTTGTGGTCGGTGCCCGGAGGTGGCGTGGCGATACGGATGTTAAACTTCAGCACGCCCTTCTCTTCCGGGTAGTTGGCCATGGAGTAAGCACGGATCGTATCCTCCTTGTTGATGGCCTTGTAGCGCCAAATATCGTGCTTGTTCCAATCTTCACGGAACTCTTCTTCAATCGCAAATTCCTTGAAGTCGATTTCGTACGCCGGACATTCCAGCTGTACATAACCGCCAGCACGAAAGGCAACTTCTTCACCCTCTGGCAACTTCAGAATCAATTCTTTGATGAAGGTGGCCTGGTTGTGGTTGCTCACCACTTCGCATTCCCACTTCTTAACACCGAAGAACTCTTCCGGCACTTCAATTTTCATGTCCTGCTTTACCGGAACCTGGCACGACAGGCGCCAGCCTTCTTTTTCTTCCCGGTTAGTGAAGTGGGTTTTTTCGGTGGGCAGCATCGCGCCGCCGCCTTCAAAAACCTTGCACTTACACTGGGCGCAGGTGCCGCCGCCGCCACAGGCAGACGACAGGAAAATACCGCTGCCGGCCAGTGTGTTCAGTAGCTTACCGCCGGCTTCGGTTTGCACCGTGTGCTCGGGGTCGTCGTTAATTTCGATGGTCACATCACCGGTACTGACAAGCTTGGAGCGGGCCGCGAGAATAATCGCAACCAGCGCCAAGACAATCACGGTGAACATGACTACGCCGAGAATAATTTCTGTATTCATGGTCTCGCCTTTTCGTTTATCCGAATCACCGGGTGAATTACAGGGAAATGCCGGAGAAAGACATAAAGCCCAATGACATCAAACCCACGGTAATAAAGGTTATGCCCAAGCCACGCAGGCCTTCCGGTACATCGCTGTACTTGAGTTTTTCCCGAATGCCGGCCAAAGCCACAATCGCCAGTGCCCAACCTACGCCGGCGCCGAAACCGTACACCACACTCTCACTGAAGGTGTAGTCGCGCTCTACCATGAAAAGGGCTGCACCCAAAATGGCGCAGTTCACGGTAATAAGCGGCAGAAACACCCCAAGTGCGGCGTATAGCGCAGGTATGTACTTGTCCAAAACCATTTCCATGATCTGCACAATCGCTGCGATTACACCAATGTACGTAATCAATCCCAAAAAGCTCAGGTCTGTGTTGGGCAATCCGGCCCAAGACAACGCACCTTCACGCAGGATGTTGTTGTAAATCAGGTTGTTCACCGGCACGGTAAGGGTTAGAACCACCACAACGGCAATACCCAGACCGGTTGCGGCTTCAATTTTCTTGGAGATCGCCAGGAAGGTGCACATACCCAGGAAGAAGGCCAGAGCCATGTTTTCAACGAAAACGGCCTTAATCAGCAGGCTGATGTAATGTTCCATCAGAAGGCCTCCTTATGGGTGTGGCGTGACATTTTGTAGTCTGCCTCCTCCACCTGTTCTGGTTTCCAGGCACGCAAGGCCCAGATGGCCAGGCCGATAATAAAGAACGCGCTGGGCGGCAACAGCAGCAGCCCGTTGGGGACGTACCATCCGCCCTGGCTGACAGGCACCATCAGGGTAACGCCAAATAGCGAACCGGCACCCAGCAACTCACGGAAGAAGGCGACGAACAGCAACATCACCGAGTAGCCCATGCCGTTACCGATGCCGTCCAGGAAGCTCAGCCAGGGGCCGTTCTTCATGGCGAAACCTTCGGCGCGGCCCATAACGATACAGTTGGTAATAATCAGACCAACAAATACCGACAGCTGCTTCGACACTTCATAGGCGTATGCCTTTAGCAACTGATCCACCACGATAACCAGAGAAGCAATAATGGTCATCTGGGCGATGATGCGAATACTGTTCGGAATCTTCGCCCGCACCAGCGATACCGCCAGGTTGGAAAACGCAGTTACCGCAGTAACGGAAAGACACATAACAATGGTGACGTTCATGCTGGTGGTTACCGCCAACGCTGAACAGATACCCAAAATCTGCAACCCAATCGGGTTGTTGCTGAAAATCGGTTCAAACAGAACCTGTTTCGCGGTCATTTCGGACATGATCAGACCTCCCCTTCACGAAGTTTCTTGAGGAACGCCGCGTAGCCACGATCACCCATCCAATAATTCACCAGATGCTCTACACCGCGACTGGTCAAGGTGGCACCAGAAAGCGCGTCCACTTTGTGTTGCTTGTTCGCAGTATTGGCATCAACACCGCCTTTTACCAGGCGGATCTGCGGCTCGGTTTTGTTTTCGTCGTAAAGCTGCTTACCCACCCACTGGGACTTCCAGCGCGGGTTATCCACCTCACCACCCAGGCCCGGCGTTTCCGCGTGGGCGTAAAAGCCCAGACCTTCGATGGTGTTCAGGTCGCCCTCAAGAGACACAAAGCCATACAAAGTGGACCACAAACCATAACCGTGAACCGGCAGTACAACGCGCTTGACCTGATCGCCTTCGCGCAGCAGATACACCTTGGCTACATTAGGACGACGCTTGATGCCCGCCAGGTCTTCCTTGGGAGGAATCTTGGTGGACATATCCGGGTTAGACGCGGCTTTGTACATGTCGTACTTCATCGGGTCTTGAACATTGACCGATGCAGGCTCAACAAAGGCGCCAGAATCCAAATCTACCAGGCGAACATCAAAACGGGTGAAGATATCTTCGATCTGCTCGGCACTGGCGGCTTCCGGCAACATGCCCGAGGCTGCCAGAATATTGGTTTTGATGTCCAGGTTCTGATTTTTGATCTGAGCCGGGCGCAGCATTACTGCGGCGGTCGACACGATAACTGAAAACACGATACTCAGTACCAAAGCGACCATTAACGTTCTGGCGACTGTTTCTTTAGCTTTAGCCACGAGCGAGCCTCCGTTTAACATTGGCCTGAACAACGTAGTGGTCCATCAGCGGGGCAAACAGGTTGGCGAATAGAATCGCCAGCATGATGCCTTCGGGAAAGGCCGGGTTTACGACACGTATCAGAACGGTCATCACGCCCACCAAAATGCCGAAGCACCAGCGGCCGGTGTGGGTCATGGCAGACGATACCGGATCTGTCGCCATAAACATCATACCAAAGGCAAACCCACCAATCACCAAGTGCCAGTGTGCCGGCACGGCAAACATGGGATTCGTTTCTGACCCCACCACATTCATTAGCAACGAAGTGGCAATCATGCCCAGCAATACGCCCCCAACAATGCGATAAGAGGCTATTTTCATGATCAGCAGCACAGCGCCACCTGCCAGCACAGCCAGGGTTGAGGTTTCACCCATAGAGCCCTGAATGGTGCCCATGAATGCGTTCGCCCAACCAATCTGGCTTTCCAGAGCTTCAACACCGCCGCTAGCAGCCCAGCTCAGGGATGTCGCGCCGCTAAAACCGTCGACCGCTGTCCATACCGTGTCACCGGAGATCTGCGCGGGGTAGGCGAAGTACAAGAAAGCACGGCCGGTCAGCGCTGGGTTGAGGAAGTTTTTGCCAGTTCCGCCAAACACTTCTTTACCGATCACGATACCGAAGGTAATGCCCAAAGCCACTTGCCACAAAGGCACGGTAGGCGGGCAAATCAGCGCAAACAAAATCGAGGTTACGAAAAAGCCCTCGTTGATTTCATGGCGACGCACGGTGGCAAACATCACTTCCCAGAACCCGCCGACAATAAAGGTCACCGCGTAGATGGGAATAAAATAGGCCATACCGTAGATGAAATTATCCAGCAGGCCAGCACCCGCGCCGGTTACCGCCAAAGCGTTAATAAACGCCGTGCGCAAACCGCCGTCTCCGATCAAAGCCTCCGGGTTGGTGGCCAGGTAGCTGTTGGCCTGAAAGCCGATGTTCCACATACCGAAAAACATGGCCGGAAAGGTGCATAGCCACACTGTGATCATGATGCGTTTCAGGTCAATGCCATCACGCACGTGAGAGGTGGATTTGGTGACCGAACTGGGCGAGTAGAAAATGGTGTCTACCGCTTCGTAGAGCGCGTACCAACGCTCGTGACGACCACCTTTTTCAAAATGATGCTCGATTCCGTCGAGAAACTGTCGGATAGCCATAACTTAGCCCTCGATCTCGATGCGGGTCAGGTTCTCTCGGAGAATTGGCCCGTATTCATATTTACCCGGACACACGAAGGTGCACAGAGCCAGATCTTCTTCATCCAGTTCCAGCGCGCCCAGTTTCTGGGCCATTTCCGTGTCACCGACAATTAACGCCCGCAACAGCTGGGTTGGCAATATGTCCAACGGCATGACGCGCTCGTAAGCGCCCACTGGAACCATCGCTCGCTCGCTGCCGTTGGTGCTGGTATTGAAGTTGAATCGTTTGCCACCGGTCAGTTTTGACAGGTAGATGTTCAGCGTCGAGAATTTATTCACACCCGGCGACAGGTAGGCCATGAAGTGCCTGCTATTGCCTTCAGCCAGCACCGACACCTGATTGGCGAAGCGCCCTAAGTAGGCGCAGGTGCCTTCGGCCCGTCGGCCGCCAAACACTGAGCCCGATATCGGACGCAGTTCGCAGTCGGTTTCGGTTTCGCCATCCAACAACTCAACCAGACTGGCTCCTAAACGTGTACGAACCAAGCGAGGCTTCAGAGCTTTTGGACCGCCAATTGAGACAATACGCTCAATCGGAAGTTCACCGGTGACGAACAGCTTGCCAATATCAATCACGTCCTGGTAATTCACAGACCACACAGTTTTGCTGAGCGATACCGGGTCCAGGTAATGAATATGGGTGCCTACGTTACCGGCAGGGTGAACACCGTCACACTGATTGACTTCAATAGCATCAGATTTGGGCACTGCCACGTTTGAGCCCGGCTTACCTGTTACAAACACCTTGCCGGTGGTCAGTTTGGCAATAATGCTCAGGCCATTTTCAAAGGCCTTGCTGTTTTCGGCAATGATGATGGTAGGGTCTGCGGCCAGCGGGTTGGTATCCATCACCGACACGAAGATTGAATGAGGCGCGGAGTCAATAGCCGGCACTTTGCTGTACGGACGCGTTACCAGCGTCGCCCACAACCCGGATTCGATCAGGTTATCAACAACCTGCTGGCGCTCCAGGCCCGCGATATCGGCTTCGTTGTAACGCGCGAAGATTTCCGCCTCGTTGCCATCAATTTCGATGACAATCGACTGGAAAACCCGACGGTCACCACGGTTGATCTCTTTCACCACGCCCGCTGCCGGTGAGGTGTAACGAACGCCTTCGGTCTTCTTGTCCATAAACAGCAGCGTGCCGCGTTTAACGCGATCTCCTTCCTTCACAACCATCGTCGGCTTCATGCCGTTATAGTCAAAGCCGACAAGTGCCACGTGGCGAATCGGTTTGCCGTCGGTGATGGTCTGTTCGGGGGCGCCGCTGATGGGAAGATCCAGGCCTTTTGTGATCTTTATCATTAGCCTCATCCAATCATCAGAAACTATTCGATGTATTTACCACGCCAGACGCATTACCTCGAACTCCCTGCACATACCTCACCGGTGTGGTGTTGAATGGCTTGCCGTAAAGCGGTTAGCGTTACGCAAGCACAGACCGGTGGCAGAGGAAGGGTAAGAAGCGGGCGTCAGACATATCCAAAATCGCGCTAATTATAGAGAGTCGGGGCCCGCATTTCCACCGCAAAGGCCCACCAGTTTGTTGCTTAAGGTGAAGTGGGTGTGTTTGTGCCGTGCCGAAAAAAAGCCCCGACAGCCAAAACTGAAGGGGCTTTTTTTCACTCATCAGGCAATTACCTTAGAGCCAGCACGACCAACTCAGCCACGAACGCGCTTGGGGAAAATAGGATAGTTGATGCCTGCCATCTGGCTAACAACCCTTATAACCTGTGCGCTGTAGCCGAATTCGTTGTCGTACCAAACGTACAGAATCAGGCGCTTACCGGCAGCAATCGTTGCTTGAGCGTCCACAATACCGGCGTGGCGCGAGCCAACAAAATCGGTCGACACCACTTCTGTGGAGTTTACATAATCAATCTGCTTTTGCAGTTCGGAGTGCAGTGCTATATCACGCAGGTATTCGTTAACGCTTTCTACATCCACCTCTGTCTTCAGATTCAGGTTCAGAATCGCCATGGAGACGTTCGGCGTGGGCACGCGAATGGCGTTACCCGTCAGCTTGCCTTTCAGTTCTGGCAGCGCCTTTGACACCGCCTTAGCGGCGCCGGTCTCGGTAATGACCATGTTCAGCGGCGCACTGCGGCCACGGCGACTGCCTTTGTGGTAGTTGTCGATCAGGTTCTGGTCGTTGGTGTAAGAGTGCACCGTTTCTACGTGGCCATCTTCAATGCCGTATTCGTCGTAGATCGCCTTCAGCACCGGGGTAATGGCGTTGGTGGTGCAAGAGGCGGCCGACAGAATTTTGTCGTCGTCAGTAATCCAGTCGTTATTGATTCCGAAAACAATGTTCTTGATGTCACCTTTGCCCGGCGCGGTCAGCATGACGCGGCTGACGCCTTTGGATTTCAAGTGCAAGCCCAAACCTTCTTCATCGCGCCACATGCCAGTGTTATCAATCACAATGGCATTGTTGATGCCGTACTGGGTGTAGTCCACCTGGTCTGGCCCGGCGGAATAAATTACCTTGATGAAGTTACCGTTGGCGATCAGCGCGGAGTTTTCCGCGTCAACACGAATAGTGCCATTAAAGGGGCCGTGCACGGAGTCGCGACGCAACAGGCTGGCACGCTTTTCCAGATCGTTGTCGGCACCACCATGGCGCACAACAATGGCGCGCAGGCGCAGATTGTTACCGCCGCCGGCTTTTTCAATCAGAATACGGGCCAGCAAGCGGCCGATACGGCCAAAACCGTAAAGCACTATGTCTTTGGTGTCGTTTTGGGCATCTTCTTCCGACTGGGAAGCGTACAAACCTGCGATGGATCCGATTTCCTGGGTAAGAAACTCGTTCAGATCGCCACCAATAGCACGGAATTTAACCGCCAGTTTACCGATATCTACGTGGCCACGTCCCAGTTCCATAGCGTCCATCGCCTGAAGAATGGGCAGGGTGTCGTGTACCGACAACTCGCTGTCTTCTACCTGCCGCACGTAACGGTGGGCGCGAATGATGTCAATCACTGACTGATTAATCACCGAGCGGCCGTAAACCGACGTGACCACGTTGTTACGTCGGTACAGGCGTCCAATTAGCGGGATCATGGCTTCGGCGGTAGATTCGCGCTCTGTCCAGTTCGACAGGTGCTGGTGGATCTGTTCGTGGCTCACGGTTTAAGACCTCTGGATAGAAACGTTTTGGGCATGCAAAGTAAACATGGAAAAAATCGGGTGAGGTATTATCCAATTTAACGCCGCCTACGGCAAATCCAACGCCCGTTTTTGCAGCCACTCGACCCCTCATGCACTGCAGCGGTAGAATGGCCAGCTTATTTACCGGCTCTCGAATTCGAAAAAGGCACATTTTCCAACATGACTAGCACTACCCTGCTTGCCCCGGAGTTTCCAAAAAAGCCTGCCGATCATCGTGTCTGGGGTCAACTACATGGCAGCAGTGACGCTCTGGCCATTTGTGAAAGCGCGCGCAGCCATCAGGGGTTAACCCTGGTGATCACCCGCAGCACCGCCGACGCCATCCGCTTAGAACAGGCAATGCGTTTTTTTCTGGGCCTGCCAGCGGAAGAAGACGGCCCGGCCATAAGCGCCGATGGCCTGGAATTGCTGTCACTGCCAGACTGGGAAACCCTGCCTTACGACCAGTTTTCACCTCATCAGGATATTATTTCACGCCGTATTCGCACCCTGCACCGCCTGCCCTCTACCCAACGCGGCGTGCTCGTCGTGCCTGCGCGCACCCTGATGCACCGATTGCCGCCGGTAAATTACCTGCAGGGCAACACCCTGCTATTGAAAGTTGGCCAGACGCTGGACATCAACAGCTGGCGCTTGCAGCTTGAAGCGGCTGGCTACCGCTATGCCGACAACGTTTACGAGCACGGCGAATACGCTGTGCGCGGCGCCATTCTGGATATTTTCCCTATGGGCGCCAGCCAGCCCTACCGCATTGATTTGTTCGACAACGAAATTGAAACCCTGCGCACCTTTGATCCAGACACCCAGCGCTCGGTTGATCGCATCCAGCAGGTGGAACTGCTGCCGGCGTTTGAATTCCCTTGGGATAAACAAGCCCGTTCGGCGTTTCGCGGGCGCTGGTTCGAG
Organism: Marinobacter sp. M1C; assembly: GCF_023314135.1. Lineage (NCBI taxonomy): Bacteria > Pseudomonadati > Pseudomonadota > Gammaproteobacteria > Pseudomonadales > Marinobacteraceae > Marinobacter > Marinobacter sp. M1C. Next base: position 1,316,893 of record NZ_CP092289.1, on the reverse strand, counting down.
CAATTCCCCAACGCAGACAAAAGCGCGCCTGTGTATCAAGACGTCAGCCAGGGCATCACATCGCCAGGCATCGAATATTACTTGCCACTGTTTTTTGATGCCACCGCCACGCTTTTTGATTACCTGCCGGCCAGCACCCGGGTGTTCACCGCTGACGGCCTGAACGAATCGGTACAGCAGTTCGACAGCGAAACCCGCAACCGCTATGAAGACCGGCGCCACGACCGCGTGCGGCCAATCATGCCGCCAGCCCAGCTATTTTTGCAGCAGGACGAGCTGTTCGGGCTACTCAAGCAGTTTCCACGGGTAACCACACGCACAGCCACCGACGACGGCAACGGCAACGGCAGCGGCAGCGTGAACTGCGCCGCCCTCGAACTGCCAGACATAGCCATGGACGGGCGCGCAGCAGACCCTGCCGGGCGCTTGAAACGGTTCATCACCGAATTCGACGGGCGCATTCTGATTTGTGCCGAATCGTCTGGCCGGCGCGAAGCGCTGATCGACAACCTGGCCCAACAATCCCTGCAACTTCAGGCGCTGGACGGCTGGCAAAGTTTTCTGGATAGCCCGAAATGCAGTTTGGGCATTACCATCGCGCCTATGGAGCAGGGCTTGGTGCTGCCAGACCGTCAACTGGCGCTGATCACCGAAACGGCTCTCTTCGGTGAGCGGGTGCTGCAGCGCAGGCGCCGGGAAAAGCCCACTGAACTGAACGACGACGGCTACCGTGACCTTTCGGAACTGCGTATTGGCTCGCCGGTGGTGCATATTGACCACGGCGTGGGCCGCTATCAGGGTCTGGAAACCATCACCGTGGAAGGTGAAGCCAGCGAATTTCTGATGCTGGAATACGCCGGCAGCGCCAAGCTGTACGTGCCTGTGTCTAGCCTGCATCTGATTTCACGTTACGCCGGCAGCGACACCGAACACGCGCCGCTGCATAAGCTGGGCACCGATCGCTGGAACAACGCCAAGAAAAAAGCTCTGGAGAAAATCCGCGACACCGCGGCTGAGCTTTTAGACGTGTACGCCCGCCGCGAAGCCCGCAAAGGCTTCAGCTTCGAGAACCCGCAGGAAGCCTACCGCACCTTTGCAGCGGGCTTCCCGTTCGAGGAAACGCCGGATCAAGAAGTGGCTATTATGGCAGTGCTGGAAGACATGACCAGCGAACGCCCGATGGACCGATTGATTTGCGGCGATGTGGGCTTTGGCAAAACCGAAGTGGCCATGCGCGCCGCGTTTGTGGCCACCTGGTCTGGCAAACAGGTGGCGGTGTTGGTGCCCACGACTTTGCTAGCGCAGCAACATTACGAATCTTTCCGCGATCGCTTTTCGGATACCGCCGTTAATGTAGAGCTGCTCAGCCGCTTCCGCAGCGGCAGCCAGACCAATAAAGCGCTGGAGGCTATGGAAAACGGCAAAGCCGATATTGTTATTGGCACCCACAAACTGCTGCAAGGCGACATTCGGTTCAAGAATTTGGGCTTGGTGATTATTGATGAAGAACACCGCTTTGGCGTGCAACAGAAAGAAAAGTTAAAGGCGCTGCGGGCTGAAGTCGACATGCTCAACCTAACGGCCACACCCATTCCCCGCACCTTGAATATGGCCATGGGCCACCTGCGTGACCTGTCCATCATTGCAACACCACCAGCGCGGCGACTGTCGGTAAAAACCTTTGTGCGTCAGCGCGACGAACCCATGGTAAAAGAAGCGATTCTGCGGGAAATCCTGCGTGGCGGTCAGGTCTATTTTCTGCACAATAATGTCACTACCATTGAAAAAACCGCAGCAGATCTGCGCCAACTGATTCCCGAAGCCCGCGTTGGCGTGGCCCACGGCCAGATGCGCGAGCGCGATCTGGAACAGATCATGACGGACTTCTACCACAAGCGCTTCAACGTACTGGTGTGTACCACCATCATTGAAACCGGCATAGACGTGCCCACCGCCAACACCATTATTATCGAGCGCGCAGACAAATTTGGCCTGGCCCAGCTGCACCAGTTGCGAGGCCGGGTGGGTCGTTCCCACCATCAAGCCTACGCTTACCTGCTCACGCCACCACCGAAAGCCATTAGCTCCGATGCAAAGAAGCGCCTCGAGGCCATTTCTGAAGCCCAGGATTTGGGCGCCGGTTTTATGCTGGCCACCCAAGATCTGGAAATCCGCGGCGCCGGCGAACTGCTGGGAGAAGAACAGAGCGGGCAAATCGAGAGCATTGGTTTTACCCTGTACATGCAACTGCTGGACGAAGCGGTAAAAGCCATTCGTGAAGGCCGCATACCCAACGCTGAGCTGCCATTGAGCCACGGCACCGAAATGAATTTGCGCATTCCGGCGCTGATTCCAGACGATTACCTGCCAGACGTTCATAACCGGCTGATGTTGTATAAACGCATTGCCAGCGTTTCCAATGATGAACAATTAAAAGAACTTCAGGTGGAAATGATTGACCGCTTCGGATTGCTGCCACAACCGGCTAAAAATCTGATGCGCCAGGCGGCGCTGCGCATGCGCGCCGAGGCCCTGGGAGTGGTTAAAGTAGACGCTGGCAAGGAATGGGCGCGACTGGAGTTTGGCAACAACACCAGCGTGGACCCGTTGGCGCTGATTAAGAAAGTGCAATCCGACCCCGGCGAGTACCGCCTGGAAGGCGCCAACAGTTTCCGTTTTCGGCTGAACGACACCTCAACCAATGGTAAGCTGGATGGCATTGCCGCTATGTTCGATGAACTGGCACCGGCCAAATCCTCAGGCCGGCCCCGATGACTGTTGGAGAAACTGACTTGCATAAACGCCCGGGTTCACCCTTTACCATGACCGCGCTGGTTCTTTTGATATTGGTAGTAGGCGCGCCGCTGGCCCAAGCCAGCGACCGCTATCGCGCGGAATTCGTGATTCTGGAACGCATTATTGCGCCCGAAAACCTGGTCGAGAATATGAGCGGGCAAACGGTCACCCCCACGCCGGTTATTAACAAGGCGCTTTGGGTAACACCTGAGGGCGGTGGACCGCGCAGCTCATTGGACCAGGTCAGCGGCCTTTATCTGGACAGCGCCGCTGCGCGGCTGACCAACAGCGGCCGGTTCCGCATTCTGGCCAAAGCCGGATGGCTCGAAGATTTTCCGCAGAACTACGGTGGCGAACGCCTGGCGGTAGCCATTGGCGACTGGTTGCCGCAGGCCAGGCAGCGTGACGTGGAAGGTTATATAAAAATCGATCGCAAGCGCTTTTTGCATGTGGAAGCGCACCTGAACCATTGGCAAGACGCTACCTCAAAGGCGCAGCCCGGCGTTCAATCTGAACCGCAGCTGCTGACCTGGATCCGTGAAACCCGCCGCATGCGCAGCAGCGAAATCCATTTTTTGGACTCCCCCACCATCGGTGTGTTGATCTATTTCGCGAAAATCGAGAACTAAGCCTACAAACCCCCAAGCTCGGCAACGGAAGCCTGTAGCAGGGTTTTCACGGCAACCATGCCGTCGTCAATCGCTCGCTGAATGTCCACCATGGTGATGACCGTGTTGGACTTGCCGGCCGCATAATTAACCACCAGGCACAGGCTGACATAACGCATACCCAGCTCCGCCGCCAAAGCCGCTTCTGGCATACCTGTCATACCCGCCAGATCACAGCCATCACGCTCCATACGGCGGATTTCCGCAGCGGTTTCAAGGCGCGGCCCTTGGGTGGCACCGTAAACCCCGTGACTGGAAAAGCTTAATCCCAGACGTTCCGCTTGCTCGATCATAATCGCCCGCGCCGGCTCGTTATAAGGCCAGGTGAAATCAATGTGGGTAACGCTATCCAGCTCGCCCTCAAAAAACGTACCTTTGCGACCCCAAGTATAATCAATCAGCTGGTCCGGTATGACAATGTGGGCCGGGCCCATATCCGGGTGTATGCCGCCCACAGCGTTAACGCTCACCAACGTGCGTACGCCGGCATCAAAAAGCGTCTGGATATTGGCGCGGTAGTTAATCTGGTGAGGCGGTATCCGGTGTGGGTTACCGTGGCGGGCCAGAAAAAGCACACGCTGCTGGCCCAGTAAACCACTGGTGAGCACCGATGAAGGCGCACCCCAGGTATTAGTCACGCTTTGCTCACCGGTTAATTGCAAGCCTTCAAGTGCGGTCAGGCCGGTGCCGCCGATAATGCCCACGGGGCGTTCAGCGAGGTTTTGCATGACGGCTCTCCACAGAACTTTCCTGGCCTGAGGTTTGTTCGCGGTCGTCGCGCAAAGAGCGCTCGCCAGCCTCGTTACTGGCGTTATCGCCGCCCTGGCCACCGTCGGAACTGTGTTCCAGATGCTTCAGCTTAACGCTATCGGCCACGTGCAGGGTCTGGGTCGGGAACGCCACTTCGGCCCCATGGCCAACAATAATGTCGCTGATTTTTAGCAGCACGTCCTGCTTCACTTCGTGATACTTCACCCACTCGCGGGTTTTTGTGAAGGTGTACACCATGATGTCCAGCGTGGAATGGCTGAACGCCAGAAAATTCACAATCAGAGTTTGGCTGGTTTCAATCTCTTTGTGATTTTTCAGCATCGTGCGAATATCGTTAACAATGTCCTGTATGCGGCCTATATCGTCATAGCGCACGCCAATGGTTTCACTGATTCTGCGGTGAGACATACGTGACGGGTTTTCTACCGCAATGGTGGTAAACGTAGCGTTAGGTACGTAAAGCGGGCGTTTGTCAAACGTACGGATGGTGCACATACGCCAGCCGATCTGCTCTACCGTGCCCTCAATATTGCGATCTGGCGAGCGTATCCAATCGCCTACCTTGAATGGGCGGTCGAGGTGAATAATAAAACCGCCAAAAAAGTTGGCCAGCAGGTCTTTAGCAGCAAAACCGATGGCAATACCACCCACACCGCCGAACGCCAGTACACCGGAAATACTAAAGCCCAGGGTTTGTAAGGCAATCAAAACCGCAGTAATCACCACCACCAACCGCGACAGCTTACTGATGGCGTTGACGGTGGTGTAATCCATCGGTTTCTTCATTTTAACCGGCGACACTAACACCTGCTCAATCTGCTTGATCAGGCCCAACACAGCCCAGCTCACCACCCAGATGAAGCCAATTTGAAGCAAGGCGTCGTTGGCGGTAAACACATCCGCTTCGGAATAGTAGTAGGCCACTTCCGCCGCCCAGTAAACGCCCTGCAACCAGATAAAAAACACCAGAGGCAAACGTATGGCGTGCAGTATGGCGTCATCCCAGATATTGCGGGTTTTAACAAACCTGCTTTCCAAGGCGGCAATCACGTGGCTGGCGATGTAGGCCACCGTTGCGGTACCAAATACCAGACCAAACACAATAAGACCCACGCGCCAGCCCGAAGACAGCAGCTCGAAGTGCGTCATCCAACCATTAAAGGCCACTATGCCTTCCTCAATCATGGAATCCCTCTTATGCAAAACCGAAGAATGCGCCGGGCAGCTCTGCCGGTGCTCTGTAATAACAGGTTAAAATCGACGTACTAAAAAATGAACACCGGCATCCCTGGCTTTAATCGGACAAACAGTGCCACCAGGTCGGCGTTGCGCATGCGCACACAGCCGTGGGACAACGGAGTGCCCATCGGCTCGGTGTCAGGAGTGCCGTGAATGTATATGAAGCGGCGAAAAGTATCGACCCCGGGGCCGCGATTTACGCCCCACTGCCGGCCGCACAGCCACACTATTCTGGACAGAATAAAGTCACGCTCGGGGTGGGCCATGGCCAATTCGGGGCTGTAGATTTCGCCGGTCGGGCGGCGGCCACGGAATACGCTGTTCAGCGGTTGCCCGGCGCCAATCATGGCGCGAATATAATGTTGGCCCCGTGGGGTGCAACCACTGCCATCGAGTTCGCCGGCGCCGTTGCGCGCCGTGGACACCGAATAATCAGCCACGCACGTAGAAGCTACGTCAAACAGTTGCAGACGCTGGCGGGCTATATCAATAATCAGATGACTGACAGCAGCAGCGCCGATAACCACAATAGGCTCCGTTCAGGCTTAGTGGCGGCACTGGCTGATTAAAACACAGCCAGTGCTTCCTGGTCGCAGGGCATAGGCGTCAGCATTGGGTCTTTCGCCTGCATGCCGGCTGCCAAAAACGGCACCAGCCGCGCAGCAATTTCCTGCACGCTGGTTTCCACGCCCATCTTGTTGGCTAGAATATCACGTAAAGCTTCGTTACTGGACATAGTGAAAGCGGTGGCGCCAAGCATAAACTGAATGCGCCAGTAGCGATCGACCGCCGACAACTCTGGCGTAGCTTCTTTTAACAAGCGCATGAAACGGCTGAAAGGTTCGCTGTATTCCTGCTCCAGAAATTTTCGCAAATGCCCCTGCGACTGAGTATAAGCCAGGCCAAGAAGCCGCATGAAAATCGCAATGCCGCGTTCACTGCGCTGTGGCATTCGCACCGCGCTTTCGGTCAGGGCACGCAGGGTCTGGTTTAACGTTGGCGCTTTGCCATCACAACTTTTTTCCAAATCGTCAAACGCAGCTTGGGCGGTGGCTGAAAAAGGCGTTAAAAAGCGGGCAAAAACTGCTTGTATCAGGGATTTTTTGGAGCCAAAATGATAATTAACGGCGGCAAGGTTCACTTTCGCCCGGCTGGTGATCATCCGCAGCGATGTTTCAGCAAATCCGCGATCGGCGAACAATTCTTCCGCTGCGTCCAGAATGCGATCTACAGTATCTGATTGCGCCATTGTTAATCCTGATTCCGTAAAAAACGTATGTTTTAAACATACGTTTGAAAAATCAGCTTGTCAAGTTAGTGCTGCCGTCAATCGTGACCTACTCCAGCTCCTGCTGGCGGCTGTCCAGAAACACCTGCTGCAGCCTCTGGTAGGCTTTGTCTGCCTCTACCAGATAGAACAGATACAGGCGCACGTATTTGCGCTCGGTTAATTGCCGCACCAGTGTGTGCTTCTCCGATGCTTCCCGTAATCGCGAAAAGCTGTGACTTGCCAGCGCAGGGTTGAACGCAGCCATGCGTTCACACTGCCACACCAAACCATCGCTTCCCTCTAGATGCGCCACGTGGCGCCTGGCGTCACGCAGCATTTGCCGACGCTGCTGCATGAGCTCCCGGTGTGACGGGCGTGAGCTGAACACCCTGCGCACCGGCGGCAGCGCCAGCAGCAGCGTCGTAACAAACGCGCCAAAACCGGTACCGCCCAGCCAGGCCGGTAATACGCCGAGCACTCCGCCAATGAACAACACAGCGGCAATAACCACCGCCAACAACCATAGATCCCGGCACCATCGCGCAGCGGAAATCCGGGCGTTATCCGGCCATTGCTCCATCGTCAGCAAGTCGTAATCGGCCAGCAGCACCCGGTCACATTGGCGCATTATCAATCGCAACTGGCGCTGGCGGTTGGCGGCTTTATCACGGTTGCCGCCAAAATCAGCATCGCGACTGCCCGAAGCGTCGGCAGCCATGGCTTCAGACGATTGCCCCGCAACAGCCACAGCCTTATCCGCCACGACTGGCGCCGGGTCGGCCGCCCGGCCTTGGCGCAATACGGCGGGCGCGACGGCTAAAGAAGCCGTTGCAGATACCTGTCGCGCCTTGGTTCCTGTGTTTTGGGCCATGGGCAATTCCGCCTGAAAAAATGTGGACTTATTAGTGCTAACGGCGCCAGCAACAGAATCTTGAGGTGTGCGTTGTTACCTCGGCGTCATCTGGTTATTCTGGCCAACCGTATGTCACGCCATCTTTACAAAACGCACGAGGCTTTTTACCCATGTTTACAGGCATTGTTCAAGGCATTGCGACCATTGACGACGTTATCGCCGCGCCCGGGCTAAGCACTTTTGCCATCGCCCTGCCTACCGGCAAAGCCGAAGGCATTTCCATCGGCGCCTCAGTTGCCATTAACGGAACCTGCATGACCGTCACCCGCCAGCAGGGTAACGTGCTGTACTTTGACGCCATGCAGGAAACCCTGCGGCTGACGACGTTGGGCGCTCTGGTGACCGGCAGCCGGGTGAATTACGAACGCGCAGCGCGCATTGGCGATGAAATCGGCGGGCATTTACTATCTGGACATATTCACACCCGCGCGCAGGTTGTCGATATTGTGCGCAGCGAAAACAACGTCAGCCTTTGGTTTGAGGTACCGGCAGACTGGGCCCACTATGTGTTTGCCAAGGGCTACATTGCTATTAACGGCGCCAGCCTGACCATTGGCGAAGTGCATGGCAACCGCTTCAATGTGCATCTGATTCCAGAAACCTTGCGCGCCACCGTATTTGGTGAAACCAGCGTGGGCCAAAGCGTGAATATTGAAATAGACAGCCAGACCCAAACCATTGTCGACACCTTGGCACGCTTGGGTTACGGCCGCCCTGCCGTTTAATCCCGTGGCGTGTTCGGAAGACGTGATTAAAAGGCGTGACTGAAGGCGGTGATCAAAAGCGGTCATTGAAAGCCACGAGCGCCCGATGTTAACGGCTAGCTTCAAGCACCACAAATTTCGGGTTAGCGTCTAGCTGGCGCACCTGGGGGAAAAAGCGGCCGAGGCTGCGGTGGTATCCCAGATGCCGGTTGCCCACCAGCAACAGTCGTCCACCGGGGCGAAGATGGCGGCGGGCGGCGGCAAACAGCGCCAAGGCGATATGATCACCCACCATCCCACCGTCGTGAAACGGCGGATTAAGCAGTATCAGATCGAACTCGCCACCATCTGCGGAAATGCTGTCGGCATGGTGGAAAGAAAATGCGCTGTGGGGGAATTCGCGGGCGGCGTTGGCAGCGGCGCTTATAACCGCCTGGCTGGAAACATCGCTGAAGGTCAATTCAAGGTGGCTGTTAGCCGCAAGCGCTGCCAAGCCAAGTACGCCATTACCGCAGGCTAAATCTAACACCCGCGCGCCTGGCGCCAACGTTGCGGCTGCCTGCGTAACGTGGGGCAGCAATGCCCGGGTGCCGATATCCAGCTTGTCGCGGGCGAATACCGCCGGCAGAGCTGCAACGCTCAGTGCTTTTGCTATTTCAGCGCCCGCAGCAAGCGAGTAGCCCTGCCACGCAGGGTTCCAGTTTGCTAATTCTGCGCTTCCTTTTCGGCATATTACCACCCGCGCTTTTTTGCGCGCAGGGCACACCTTTTCGGTAACAATCGCTTGGGCAAACACGTCCACACTGCGGTCTGGCAGATGTTTTATCATGCCGCCCGCGAGTAGCACGCCGTCGTCTGCCAGCAAGGCATTTACCCGTCTAAGCAGCCAGGCCAGGTAGTCGCCATAGCGGGGAATGCGCATAACCACCAGATCAAACGGGCCACTCATTACATTGACGCTGCACCGGCTGGTTATTGCCGTTTCCTGCGTCAAAACCGGGTCGTCACGCCAGCTCAGCGGCGCGGCCTGATGGCTCGAAATGCTGTGCAGTGGTGGATTCAAGGCAAGATTGTGAGCCAGCACCGGCCCAAGGGCCGCGCTGTCGGCCAGGATAACCGGCTGCAACCCCCATAGCCCTAGCGTAAGAGCGCCGAAGTTGTCATCCACCACCAGCACCCGCGGGTGTGGTTTGTCCGCCTGCTGTTTGTCCGCCAGCCACTTGTCGTCCATCCAATGCGTGGCCTGCTGCAACAGCAGCTCATCCGCCGCATCCCAGGCTTGAAGGCTGGCAGCGTTGGCATTTGGCTTCGCTGCCCTATCAAGCGTTGGCGCAGGCGCCGCACGCTCCAGATTCAACGGCCATATCACTGACGAAAGGCCCGATACACCGTAAACTTGTTGTTTTCCGCAAGGCGTTCAACCGGGCCAATACAACGACGAATCAATGCCTCATAAGGCAGGAAGTTGTTGGCCACTAACCGCAGCTCACCGCCGTGTTCCAAGTGGCTGGCCAGGTCGCGCACAAAGCGCTCGGTCATGGTCATATCGGTGCGCACGCCGCTATGAAACGGCGGGTTAGACACCACCGCCTGCCAGCGGCCGTCTAGCCCGGCAATGCCGTCAGACGCAATAATTTCGCCCCGTGCACCCACTCGGTCATAAGTCGCGCGAGCGCTCAGCAGCGCCTGCGACTGCACGTCTACGGCGTCAACGCTTAGGTCCGTGTTTTCATCAGTCTGCAACCAGGCGCCAATAACGCCGGCGCCGCAGGCAAAGTCGAGAACACGCAGGGCCTTGCCGGCCCTCGTCGGCGGTATACCGGGCGCCGCCCGAACCGACAGGGTAGTCAATGGGGTGCTGGCCAGGGTTTCCAGCAAAAGGCTTGTACCCGAGTCTAGTTCGCCGCGGCTGAACACACCGGGTAAGCCTGCTACATCGAGCTCCCGACCGGCAACGCTGATCTGGCTCCAATCCAGCCAATCTGCGATGGCAAAGTGCGCAAGCGGTGTTACGTCTTCTGCGCACCACACCTGACAATGCCGCGCACTGTCAATTTTGTGCACCTGAGGCAAGGCCTTGCGCAGCTGTTTCACCGCGCCGGCAATGCCCTCTTTTTTCTCCCCCAACACCAGCAGGCGGCCACCGGGGCACACCAGCCAACGCGCCAGCGACAGCCGCACATCAAGCTCGGCGCGGGCCTTGGGCAAAAACACCACAACAGAATCAAAGGCTGCGGCGGTCAGAGCCGGGGCGTTGTAGCCAAAGGCCACCGGCCAGCTGGCGGCCTGTTCCAGCGCGTGGGCGTATCCGGCGTGCTCGGTCATAGCCAGGCCAGTACTGCCCAACGTTGCCAGCTCGGTCAGTAAATCCGGTGCAATAGCGCCCAGCAGGGCGACCTTACCGGTCAGGTAGGAGCGATTACGAAGCAGCGCTTCGTGGGAATTAGGTAATGCAGACATGGGCGTTCCGTAATTCAGGCTTTAATCAGGCGGCCGGAGCGCACCGGGCGAAGTACCATTTCATCCACCGACTGCTGGCGGGCATGCTCGCTGGTGGCAGCGTTGGCTATGGGTAAGCCCATATCCCGCATTATGCCGTCACGCAGGTCGTACACGAAGCCGTGCACGGTTAAGTCCTGGCCCCGTTTCCAGGCGTCTTGAACAATGCTGTTCTGGCACACGTGGTCCACCTGTTCAATCACGTTCAGTTCACACAGGCGGTCGGCGCGGTCTTGCACACTGGTGATGGGTTCCAGAATGTGCCGGTAACGATCACGCACGTCTTGCACGTGGCGCAGCCAGTTGGCAATCAGGCCAAAGCCCTCGTTTAGCAGGGCGGCTTTAACACCGCCGCAGCCGTAGTGACCCACCAAAAGAATGTGTTTCACTTTCAACACATCAATCGCAAACTGCAACACCGACAGGCAGTTGAAGTCGGTATGCACCACCACGTTGGCCACGTTACGGTGCACAAACAACTCGCCGGGCATCAGGTCCACAATCTGATTGGCTGGCACCCGGCTGTCGGCACAACCAATCCACAAATATTCCGGGGCCTGCTGATTTGATAACCGATCAAAAAACTGTGGGTCCTGCGCTTTAATGCCCTCTGCCCAGGCCCGGTTTTTTTCCAGTAAATAATCCAGTTGCCCCATCTATTTGCTCCAATTTTTGAGTTAAAGCGAAGGATTGAACGGGAATTGCTCCCGTTAATCAATACCTAGTTCACCTCAGAAGCCATTTCTTCCGGCTCAACTGGTACCTGGTGAAGAGTTATCTGCGCCAGGTCCAGTAGTTCCCGCAAGGCTACAGAAAACATGGCGTATTCCGGCTCGGGGCTGCGTTTCAACTCAACCAACATCTCCTGCCAGCGGTCAATCATCGGCTGGTGACGGGCCATCCATTGATCCACGCACAGAGCTACATCACCCGGCTCGCCGGCTTGCTGCAGCACGCCGGTGGTCAGCGCCCGCTGCTGCCAGTTCAGATCTTCACGGAAACTTTCCCGCGCCAGCGACTGCCAATGGCTGGCTGGCACTAGCGCCGAGATGGCGCCGGCAAACCAATTCAACTGCAGACGCTCGCTGATTTCGTAGTACAAGCTGGCCACGGTTTTCAATGGCACGTCTGTCGCTTCCTGGGCTTCGATAATGCCCAGCGACGAATACAAATAGTCGGTACCGGCCAGCACCGGCGCCAGGTCTTCCGGCACTCCGGAATCCATCAGAGCCTGATGGCGCTTCTGCCAGAGTTTACGGGTTTGTCCGTTCAGATAGTCCGGCAGGCCCGCGGTAATAGCCCAAACGCTGTCGGCAAAGCGCTCAATGTGATGAGCAATCGACAGTTCGGCGCGGCGATTGCGCAACAGCCATTTCACAGTGCGCCGCATCAGCCGCATCATCTCTTGCATCAGTTCTATCTGCAGCTGAGCGTTTACATGGAAATCCAGGTCTTCAATGCGGTCCCACCAGGTGTCAACGCGGAACAGATCGCGGGCAATAATCCAGGCCAGTGCTATCTGCGCCGAATCGGCGCCGGTCGACTGTTTGATGCCATCGACAAAAATGATGCCCATATGGTTAACCATATCATTGGCAATCTGGGTGCCAATGATTTCCCGCCGTAGCTGGTGCTCGCCCAGCTCGTTGGCAAATTTGCGATTGAGCTCCCGCGGAAACACCTTCGACATTTCTCCCGCCAACAACGGATCATCAGGCAGGTTGCTGGCCACCAGGGTCTGCTTCAAGTCGGCTTTCACATACGCAATCAACACCGCGAGTTCCGGCCGTGTCAGGCCTTTACCAGCGAGTTTGCGCTGGTTCAGAGCCTCGTCGTCGGGCAAAAATTCCAGCTCGCGGTTAAGTTTGCCTTCTGCCTCTAAGGTGTTCATCAGCCTACGATATTCTTCAATGCGTTTGGCGGCGTCTTCGCTGGCAATGCTCAGCGCCTGGGTCTGGCGATAATTGTTCTTTAGCACCAGAGCAGACACGTCTTCGGTCATGTCTTCCAGCAGCAGGTTGCGCTGTTTGGCGGTCAAATCGCCCATCACAATGGAGCGATTGAGCAAAATCTTGATATTCACTTCGTGGTCTGAACAGTCCACACCGCCGGAGTTATCAATGAAGTCGGTGTTCAAGCGCCCGTCTTTGAGCGCGTATTCAATACGGCCGCGCTGGGTAAGGCCCAGGTTACCGCCTTCGGCAACCACCTTGCAGCGTAGCTCGGCGCCGTTGATACGAACGCCGTCATTGGCTTTATCGCCGACATCGCTGTGGCTTTCACCGCCCCCTTTGACATAAGTGCCAATGCCGCCAACCCACAGCAGGTCTACCTGCGCTTTGAGGATGTGGGCAATCAGCATGTTGGGCGGCACCCGATCTGCTTTAATTCCTAGCAGGGCTTTGATTTCGGGGCTCAGCGGAATGGATTTCGTACTGCGGCTAAAAACGCCACCACCGGCGGATAGCAACTCGCTGTTGTAATCAGTCCAGGCCGAACGCGGCATTTTGAATAGGCGCAGGCGTTCTTTATAACCCTTGGCTGCGTCTGGAGCCGGATCGATAAAAATATGGATATGGTTGAACGCCGCTACCAAGCGGGTTTTTTCCGAGCTCAGCAGGCCGTTGCCAAACACGTCACCGGCCATGTCACCAATGCCCACCACGGTAAACTCGTCATCCGCCGGGTTGATACCCATTTCCCGGAAGTGTCGCTCCACCGATACCCAGGCGCCGCGGGCGGTAATGGCCATTTTTTTATGGTCATAACCGTTGCTGCCGCCAGAGGCAAAGGCATCGCCCATCCAGAAGTCGTAGTCGGCAGACAGGCCGTTGGCGATATCAGAGAATGTGGCGGTGCCTTTGTCGGCGGCTACCACCAGGTAGTGATCGTCTGCGTCTTGGCGCACCACGCTGAGCGGTGGCACAATATTGCCGTCCACCAAGTTGTCGGTAATGTCCAGCAACCCGCGAATAAAGGTTTTGTACGCTTCTTTGCCTTCGGCCTGGAATGCCTCGCGGTTAGAGGCTTTCGGCAGCTGCTTGGCAACAAAACCGCCCTTCGCTCCCACCGGCACAATCACCGCATTTTTTACCTGCTGCGCCTTTACCAGGCCCAACACTTCGGTACGGTAATCTTCAAATCGATCCGACCAGCGCAGGCCTCCGCGCGCCACTTTGCCACCGCGCAGATGCACACCTTCTACTCGCGGTGAATACACAAATATTTCAAACATCGGCATCGGCAGTGGCATGTCCGGAATGCCGGTCGGATCCAGCTTTACGCTGATGTAAGATTTGGGCTGACCAGACTCGTCAGGCTGATAATAATTCGTACGCAAGGTTGCCTGAATCAGCTCCATATACAGCTTGAACACCCGGTCTTCGCTCAGGTTCTCAACTTCTTCCAGCCCCGCGTTAAATTCCACCAGCAGTTTTTGTTGCGTGGCCTCGCGCTTGGCGAAGCTGTAGCCGTTATCCGGATTAAAGCGGGCTTCAAAGTAAGCCAGCAAAACTTCGGTCAAGTTCGTGTGGTGGAATAATGTTTTGGCAATAAAAGTCTGGCTGTTGGAAAACCGAATCTGGCGCATATAACGGGCGTAGGTGCGCAACAGCGCAATCTGGCGCCAGCTCTTATAAGACGATTTCATCAGGCGGTTGAAAGCGTCGTTCTCGGCATCGCCGCGCCAAACACGACGAAACAGCTCGCCGAACAGTGGCCGCAAACGTTGCAGGTCGATCGTGGCGCCAGAAACCGTACGCAGAGTGAAGTCGTGCAGCCAGACCACCTCACCATTGCGATTGGTCATCTCAAACGGATGTTCGCTGAGTACGCGGAAGCCAAAGTTGTCGAACACCGGCATCACGTCAGACAAGGGTACCGGATGGTTTGGATAGAACAATTTGAAGTGAATTGTGCTGTCGTCTTCTTCCAGCGCCCGATAAAAACTCATGGCCATATCGCCGGTTTTGGCGGCGCTGGCAACGTATTCCAGGTCAATAGCGGCGCGGCGTGGTGAAAACATTTCCAGGTAACTGGCGGGAAAACCAGCACTCCAGGTACGCTTCATCTCGCTGCCCTGCTCTTCGCCCCAGGCTTCAGTAAGGGCTTCTGACAGCCCGTCACTCCAGGACTGCGCCAGCTCGAACACCTTTTGGCGAATCTCAGCCAGTGGTAGCTGGCGATTTTCCATCGGCGGCACGCGAATGGTGAACTGTACCCGTGCCAGTACCGATTCGGAGAAATAAGTCACAAATTCGACGTCTTCGGCGCCCAAAGTTTCTACCAGAACCTGCTCGACTTTCAGACGCAGCTCGGTGTTGTAGATGTCCCGTGGGAAGTAGGCCAGGCAAGACACAAACTGACCGTACACGTCTTCGCGTATGAACAACTCAATACGCCGGCGTTCCTGAATGTACAGTATGCCCGTGGCCAATCGCAGCAGTTCATCAGTGTTGAGTTGGAACAGCTCGTCGCGGGGCAACACCGTCAGGATTTGATCAAGCTCTTTGCCGGTATAATCGTCACGGGGGAAGCCTGACTGCGCCATCACACTTTCGAACTTGCGGCGAATCAATGGAATTTGGTCTGGTCGCTCGTTGTACACTCGAGCGGTATAAAGGCCCAAAAAACGCCGCTCACCCACCACTTCACCCTTCTGGTTGAAGCGTTTTATGGCAATGTAGTCCGGGTAGGCTGGCCGATGCACGCGCGAACGCTGGGCGGATTTAGCAAAAATAAACACATCGTCGGTGCGGGTCATTTCCTGACCGGTGCGATTGGGCAACTCATTTAAGCGCACACACACGGGGCGTTCGTTGGTTACCCGCAGTATGCCCAGTTCGGAATCTTTTACCCGGCGCACCTCCACGCCGTTTTTGTCGTTTATAAAGTCGTACTCGTCGTAACCGAGAAACGTGAAATGATCTTCTTGCAGCCAGGTCAAAAATGCCTGTGCTTCTTTTTTCTGTTGCTTGCTGATACCTCCGGCGGAATGCTCCAGCTCCTCGCGACTTTCGATCACTTTCGCGTTTACCCGGGGGAAATCACCCACCGCGATGCGTACTTCGTGCAACACACTTTGCAGTACCTGCTCCAGCTCGGCCATTTCTTCCGGCGCGCTGTGGCGATCAATTTCAATGGCAATAAACGCCTCTTGAGCACACTCGGCCTGTGCAGTCCCGCTCGCATCTTTGCCGTGCAGATCGGCCAACTTGCCATCTTTATCGCGGCTGATCTGAAGCACCGCGTGCTGAATGGAATGGGTACCAATTTCACGCTGGTTAATGGCAATGCGCAAAGAGTCAATCAGAAACGGCATGTTCGGATGAATAATAAAAATCATCGTATGA
The DNA here is from genome assembly GCF_023314135.1 of Marinobacter sp. M1C. Taxonomy (NCBI): domain Bacteria; kingdom Pseudomonadati; phylum Pseudomonadota; class Gammaproteobacteria; order Pseudomonadales; family Marinobacteraceae; genus Marinobacter; species Marinobacter sp. M1C. The sequence goes on along the minus strand of NZ_CP092289.1, from coordinate 1,300,682 downwards.
GTCGACGTCCACCCATCGCTCTCCAGATCCGGGTTGAACACGGAAACCGGTGTTTCGTCTTGTACGCGCTGGCGCAGAAACTGCCACGCTGCCATTACACCGCCATAAATATCTGAAAATCGCCGATTGACCAATTCTTCCAGAGGTATCTGCGAGTAATGCTGGCGAGCAAATTCGCTGATTCGGGTGGCTTCGGTTTTGGCAATCTTCTCGCCAAACGCCTCCTCTAACTTCGAAAAAAATTGTTCCTTACTGGCCAATGTCAGCGCATTCATAGCGTACCTCTGGTTCGTGTGAACGATGGGAACTGGTTTTATATCGTTTTTATGCCGTTGTTATCGCACTAGGATATGTCAAGCGCTTGATTTTTGCCGGCATCTCCGCAAAATTACGGCAACTACTTATCAGTCAGATTGTTGTAGCATAGCTGTCTTTTATCGTTACCGGTCATGAGTACCTTGCCTATGTCATCGTCGTTATCATTACAGCAGACTTTTCTGGATCTTCAGAGCCAGCTGGAAACACGTATTATTGGCCAGAAAACCCTGGTTAACCGCCTATTGATGGCTCTGCTGGCTGATGGCCACCTGCTGGTAGAAGGTGCCCCGGGGTTGGCTAAAACCACCGCCATCAAAACCTTGGCTGAATACATTGAAGGCGACTTTCACCGCATCCAGTTCACCCCTGACCTGTTGCCTTCCGATGTGACCGGCAGCGAGATCTATCGCGCAGAAACCGGTCTTTTCGAATTCCAGCGCGGCCCGGTGTTTCACAACCTGGTACTGGCCGACGAAATAAACCGCGCCCCGGCCAAGGTGCAATCAGCGCTGTTGGAAGCCATGGGCGAACGCCAGGTCAGCGTGGGCATGAACACCTTCGCGCTGGAACCGCTGTTTCTGGTGATGGCGACGCAGAATCCGATAGAACAGGAAGGCACTTACCCCCTGCCGGAAGCCCAGCTCGACCGCTTTCTGATGCACGTGTTGATTGATTACCCCGATGCCAGCGCCGAACGCAAGATTCTGCACCTGGCGCGCCGCGACTTTCGCCAACCTGCGGCCGCCGTTACCCGCCGTGTGAGTGCCAGCGAGGTGTTTGCCGCGCGCCTGCAGGTGGCCGACGTACACATGTCAGAGGCCGTTGAGGACTATTTACTGGCACTGGTGCTAGCCACTCGCAAGCCTGCAGAGCTAGGCCCGGAGGTAGGCCCGGAACTGGCGCGCTGGGCCAGTTTTGGCGCCAGCCCGCGTGGCACTATCGCACTGGACCGTTGCAGCCGCGCCCAGGCCTGGCTTGATGGGCGCGACTATGTAACACCGGACGATATCCGCAATGTGGCCTTTGACGTGCTGCGCCACCGGGTGCTGCTAAACTTCGACGCTCAGGCTGAAGGCATCAGCACCGACGATTTTTTGCGGCGACTCTTAGAATGTCTGCCGGTGACGGCATAATCCGCCCATGATTCACGGTAACGCATCCAATGTGTCGGCCTCTGCCGCGCACGCCAACGCAGCGCACGACATCGCACTGCCATTGGCTGCGCTGGTAAAGCTGCAGGCAGAAGCCCATACGCTGCGGCTGCCGTCGGCCAAGGCCACCCGCAGCCGCCAGGCCGGAGCTTACGCCTCGCCACAAAGAGGCCGCGGTATGGCGTTTGCCGAAGTTCGGCAATATCAGCCAGGCGATGACATTCGCGCCATTGACTGGCGAGTAACGGCAAGGCGACAACAGGCCCATACAAAAATTTACGAGGAAGAGCGAGAGCGCCCGGTTCTGCTGTTATGTGACTTAAGCCCGTCACTGTTCTTTGCCAGTACCGGCGCCTACAAACAGGTGCGCGCCGCCCAAGCTACGGCCATGCTGGCCTGGGTTGCACTTTTTGGCGGCGACCGGGTAGGCGGTCTGGTGTTCAATGGCCAGCTGTTAACGCTGCAGCGCCCGGCAGGGCGCAAGACCTCGGTGCTGCGACTGCTAGACAACCTTGCCCACCTACAACATCAGCCCGGCCAGTTTCACCCCACCCCGAGCGCGCCGCTGGCAGAGCCGGGGTCGCTGGATAACGCGCTGGCTGAAGCCTGTCGCGTTGCGCGCACCGGCAGCCGAATTTTCATCATCAGTGACTTTATGCAGCTGAGCGATCACAGCGCTGGCTTGATGGGTAAGCTGGCTCAGCACAACAGCGTCAGCGCCGTTCATATCAGTGATCCGTTGGAGCAGGCATTGCCCCGGCACGGCCAGTTTGCGGTGGCCAGCGCCATTGGGCCGCTATGGTTTGACGCCGCGGATAACACGTTTCGCCAGGCCTGGCAGCAGCGCATGAACCAACACCAGGAGCGGTTGCAACATTGCCTGCGCGTGGCGGCGGTCACCCGCATTGATGTTTCTACTGGCGAGCATCCGCGCTTGGCGCTGCGCGCGCTGATGGCCGGCGGGGGCCGCCTGGGATGAACACCCCTAACGCCAACAATGGGGCCAACAATATGGCCGACAACGCCGCCAACGCGCTGCAACAACTGCGCGATATTCATTTACCCGTGAGCGAAGGCTGGTGGCCGCCAGCGCCCGGCTGGTGGTTACTGGCCGCTGCAGGCTTGCTCTGCCTGGTGCTGGCCGTGCGCGGATGGCAACGCTGGCAGCGGCGCAACCGGCGCTGGCAAGCTGTACAACGGGAACTGGCGGCGCTGCGGGCGCAAACGCAAACGCAGAATAGCCCCGTTTGGTTCAGCCAGCTTAACGCATTGCTAAAGCGTGCGGCCCGTGATATCCACCCACTGCAACCGGTCGTCGCCCTGAGCGGCGACGATTGGGTCGCGTTCTTGCAGCACAGTAGCGATAACGCCGTTGAAGCAGACCTGGTTACCACAATGGTGAACGCCTGTTGGCAACCCCACAACAGCTGCGACCCGCAGCAGGCACTAGCCTTTGCCGGGCGCTGGCTGCAACGCCATAAAAAACAACTGCGGGGTGCGCCATGACACTGGCTTATCCCTGGGTGCTATTGCTTGCATTGCTGCCGCTGGCGCTGTTTTGGCGCCGCCGCGCAGCCCAACCCGTGCAAGCACCGGTAATGCCCCTGGGGCACTGGTTAACCGACATGCCGGGGGTGTCCAGCCATAGCGCCAAAAACCCTGTATGGCTGCGTTTGCTCATACTGTCCGGCTGGTTGCTGTTGGTTCTGGCGCTGGCGCGACCACAAGTGGTGGGCGAGGCTCGGCAACTGCCGACAACAGGGCGCGATCTGATGCTGGTAGTCGACATTTCACCCAGCATGGACGAGCCGGATATGGTGCGTCAGGGCCGACGGATTAACCGGTTACAGGCGGTAAAACAGGTGCTGGCCGAGTTTATTGATCAGCGCCAGGGCGATCGCCTGGGCCTTATCCTGTTTGGCAGCCAGGCCTATGTACAAGCACCCCTGACCTTTGACCGAACAACGGTAAACATTCTGCTGCAAGAAGCCGGCCTCGGCATGGCCGGGAACGCAACCGCCATTGGCGACGCCGTTGGGCTCGCGGTGAAGCGCCTGCGCGAGCGGCCCCTAGAGCAACGAGTTGCCATTGTGCTGACCGACGGCGCCAACACCGCCGGCGAAATAACGCCTGACAAAGCCAGTGAGCTGGCACAGGTCAGTGCCGTGCGGCTTTACACCATCGGTATTGGCGCCGGCGCGGATAGCGCCATAACCGGACTGCTGCGGCGCAATCCGTCGCGGGATCTAGACGAGGCCCTACTAACGCGCATGGCGCAGCAAACCGGAGGCCAATATTTTCGCGCCCGTAATCTGGCCGAACTTGCCGGTATTTACGCCAGCATTAACCAGCTCGAACCGGCCCTCCAAGAAGGTCAGTTTTACCGACCGGTGCGCGAATATTATGTCTGGCCGGCGGCGCTGGCGGTAACCCTGTGGCTGTTTGCGCTTTTGTTCCGCCGCTACCAAAAGCTACGCCAGCAACCGCTTCGCCAAGGCCCCGAAACAGAGAAACAGCCCCATGTCTGAGCTGATGATTTCGCAGTTACAATGGCTGCGGCCCTGGTGGCTTTTGCTGTTGCTGGCCACACCGCTGGTGTACTGGCTGGCCCGGCATCGCGGTGACAGCGACAGCGGCTGGTCGGCACTGATACCCCAGCATCTTCTGGCGCCGCTGCTGCCGGAGCCGCGACACAGCACTGCGGACCAGCGAAGAGTGCCAAAAAGAGTGCTAAGAAGAATGCCACGAATCAACAGCCCGCTGGCAGCCGTGCTGGCGTTTTCGCTGATCAGTCTGGCCTTGGCAGGCCCGGTGTTGCGCCAGGCGCCAAGCCCCGCCGCACCGCCCGCCAACAGCCTGGTGATCGTGCTGGACCTGTCGCTGTCGATGCTGGCCACCGACGTGCAGCCGAACCGCCTGACACTGGCCAAGCGCAAGGTTCGCGACATTCTTGCCGCGCGCCAAGGCAGCCTTACAGCTCTGGTGGTGTACGCCGCAGACGCTCACGGCGTAACGCCCCTCAGCGACGACAGTGCCACTACCGAATCCATGCTCGCCGTTCTGGAACCGGTGATGATGCCGGCCGCAGGCAACCGCGCCGATCTCGCAGTGCGCAAGGCCATGGAGCTGCTCGAACGCGGAGCACCGGGCAACGGCCGTATTTTATTAATCACAGACGACGTGCAACCCCGTTACCGCCAGGCCATTACCGAGCTGTTAACAGGCAGCCGTTTCCAACTTGACACCCTCACCGTTGGCACCCGCGCCGGTGGCCCAATCCCTCTGGCAGAGCGCGGTTTTATACGCGACGGCGACCGCATTGTGATCAGCCAGGCAGCGCCCGAGACATTAGCACAGCTAGCAGCGGCCAATGGCGGCAGGAGCGCGACTCTGACGCTGGATGGCCGTGACCTCAGCGCGCTGGCCGTCAGCGGCTCAAACACGGCTTTCGCCAAAACCGACGCGGCACGGCTTGATCCTGCAAAAACACGCCAACGGTCACAGTGGCAGGAAGACGGCTACTGGCTACTTTGGCTGGCCCTTCCCTTGTTACTGCTGATCTGGCGCCGCGGCGCTTTAGCGCTGTTCGCGCTCGCCTTGCTACCTACCCTGCCGCAGCCTGCGCAAGCCCTTAGCTGGGGCGAGCTGTGGCAGCGTGAAGATCAGCGCGCGCCAGCTCTGATAGAGCAGAACCCAAAGCAGGCTGCAGAGCAGCTACAAACGCCTGAATGGCAAGGCACGGCGCTCTATCGCAGTGGCGAGTTCGAAGCCGCCGGTGATCGCTTCGCCGACGTGCCGGGAGCCGAGGGCGCCTACAACCGGGGCAACGCCCTGGCCCAAGCGGGCAAGTTGGCGCAGGCTATTGCTGCCTACGACCAGGCACTCACCCTGCAGCCCCAACACCCGGACGCCCTTGCCAACCGAGCCTTGGTTGGCGACCTGCTCCAGCAACAGGAGCAGGAGCAGGAACAGCAAGAACAAGGTCAACAGCAAGATCCGTCATCCGGACAGGACCCGGGCTCTGACAGCCAGGACGGGGAGCCGCAGAACAGCGAAAACTCCGAGAATGCAGAGAACTCCGAGGATTCCGGAAGGCCGGAAAACGGTGAAAACGGACGCGATCAGCAATCTGACAACAACGGCGATAGCGCAGAGCTCGATGCCGAACTTGATAAAAAATCAGGGAGTGAAGTCGAGAGTGAAATCGAGAGTGAGCCCGGTAAAGAGCCGGGGCCGGAACAGGCCCCGGCAGATACCCGGGAAGCCCCGCTGAGCCAGAGCCAAGAGCAGTATTTAAGGCGGGTGCCAGACAACCCTGGCGGTCTGTTGCAGCAGAAATTCCTTCAGCAATACCGGCAACGGCAGACACCAGCAGACAGAGGCGATACGCCATGGTAGAGCAACACCGTAAATTCTCGACGCCGTTGCAGCGGCATGGTTATGCCGATTACAGCGATTGCCGTGGCTTTGGTCGGTTTTTGATCATCGCCTTGTGCCTGCTAGCGTTGCCGGCATGGGCGCAAAACCCGACTGAAGAAGTGCGGAAGAGTTTTATAGAGCTCTCCACCGACAAAGCCGAACTTTATGTGCAGGAGCAGCTGCTGCTAACGGTACAGCTGTACTTCAGCAATGAGCTTATTCGCGGCGAACTGTCGGAGCCGGCCAGCAATAACGCGGTGATTGAATCCTTGGGCCCACAACAGGAATACTCGCGGGTTCGGGGTGATCAACGCTACCGTATGATTGAACGCCGCTACGCGGTTTACCCGCAGGCACCGGGCCAACTCAGCCTGGCACCCCTGGAATTTGAAGGCAGCTTTCGCGGCGCCAACGGCCGCCTGCAGACCCTGCGCAGCAGCGAACAACTGTTTGACCTGCCGGTGAAAGACATACCGCCGCAATTCAGCGGCAGCGTCTGGCTACCCGCCACAGGGTTAACGTTGGAAGAAAGCGGTCTCCCCAGCGATAACCGCGTCACCAGCGGTGCAAATCTGACCCGCCAGCTAACCCTGCGCGCCAGCGGCTTGCCAGATGCTACCCTGCCGCCCTTCCCGGCTCAGACAGCGCCGGGGCTGCGCACTTATCCAGAGCCCGCCAAGCGTGCCACCGACATCAGCACCGACGGCTTGATGTCTATATTGCAACAGGCCAGCGCCTTGGTACCGGTGCGGGCCGGCGAGCTACGCCTGCCCGAGGTGCGCGTTCCCTGGTGGGATACCGCAAGCGATTCAGAAAAAGTCGCGATTATTCCTGAGCGCGTGCTGGTGGTTGCGCCCGGCTCAGGCATCAATACTCAAGCTCAGGCCCAAGCTCCGGCGGTCGCCGCCATTGATGAAACGCTGAATAACGTCGTCAGCGACGCAGATTCAGAATCGGATATGAACGGCCAAAATACCACTGGCGGCGGTGCTTTCTGGCCTTGGCTGGCGTTGTTTATGGCCGTTGGCTGGGGTATTACCGCAGGTTTGTTCTGGCGCGCAAAGCGCTCGCGTTATCGAGCTAACAAGGCAGCCGAGAGCAACCTCGGGCCAGACGATTCAGGGCTCTACAAGGAACTGCTTGCCGCTGCCGGCAACAACAATCCGGACACACCGCGGCTGTTGCTACGCTGGATGAACCTTCAGTATCCGGACAAGAAATTTCAAAGCTGGCGCCAGGTGGCAGAGTTCTGTCATTTGCCGCCGCTCACTGACGCTCTAACCATACTTGAACAACAACGTTATGGCACAGAGCAACCGTCGGAAGACAAGGCGTCGGAAAACAAGGTTTCAAACAGTCCGACGCAACTGCAACAGGCAATTCGTGAGCTAGAACGCAGACCGGCCAGCCAGGCGGCAAACAATGATCTATCGCCACTGTACCCGCCTGCCATTGATGCATCGCGGCAGTAGCCCCACTCAGGTATAAATCATTGCAGACCACCGCGGTGGCGAAAACGTACGCGGCGCTACCGCGGCAAGGCCCTGCTCATTCGATCAATAGGCTATCAATCACTAACGTCAGGGGTATTTGCTCACCAGCGGCTACGGTAGCCGGCGCTGCCAGGCTGCCCTGCCAGTCGCCGGCGCGGGCCATAACACTGCTACTGGGGCTTAGGCGCGCCGTGACCATCACTTTTTCAACCGAGGAAATCGTATTCTGCGGAGACATTGCCAAGGAGTCATCCAGACGGATCTCCAACGGCATGTCAGCGGCTTTGAAGCGTGCAACCGCCAGCGGTGGGCCGCTGTTAACGTTGGCCTGGCGGGCAAACACAAACAGCGTGGTATCGGCAGGTACGTCGTTTAAGAAAGCTTCGTCCAGGCTAACGCTGACGGTGACACCAGGGCCGTCACTTTTTAAGGCCTGAGCCGACTGCTGATCGGAAGCCTGAATCGATGCCAGAAAACTCTCAGGCGGTGTTTCGCCCAAGCGGTTGTAGGCTTCGGTAATACCGCCCTCAATAGAATCGCGCTGCGGGTGGTCTGGCGCCACCTGAACAATACGCTGCCAGAAGCCAATCGCTTCGCGGTAGTTTTCCTGGCCAAAGGCGCTGATTCCCAGCAGGCCAAGGGCATTGACCTCGTTTGGGTCAAGCTCCAGCGCGCTGGAAATTACCTGCTGCACCTCTGCGTTCATAGCACCCTGGTATTGGAAAAACATCGCCTGGCCGGCCAGACCCAATGCCATGGCACGGGACGGATCGTCGCCGCCAGCGCGCTCTACGCTTTGCTCCAAACGCTGAAACGCCTGTGCCGCCTGCGGGTATTTTTCCATGCGCATATAGGTTTGCCCCAGCATGGCCCAGCCGTCGGGGTTGTCCGGGCTGGCTTCCAGCTTGGCCTGCAACTGCGCCGCCAGCGACGCCATCTGTTGCTCGCGGCCGGCTTCATTACCGGCCCCCAGCTGTTCCATAGTGATGAACTGCTCTACCTGATCCATAGCACCCCAACGCTCATACAACACAAGGGTCAAAGCGGGAATCACCAGAATGGACACCAGCGCCACCGCCATGCCGGTTTTACGGCCGGGGGTTGAGGCGGCAGGCGTTTCATTTTCAGGAATGTCATCGAGCATGGAACCACCAAGCTCGGTTTTTAGCTGTTGATAGTTGTCTTTATCAAGCACCCCGGCTTCGTATTCCGCGTCCAGTTCCTGCATGCGCGAGCGGTAAGCCAGCAGATTCTGATTGCGCTGGTCTAGCTGTTGGCTCCGGCCAGAGCGGTGGAACAAAACCGGATACAGCACAAAGGCCAATGCCAGCACGATTAATAAAGATGCGGCAATCCAAAACATATTGCTCATGAAAATCCCGTTACCGATGAGAGAAAATCGTTAAATGTGATTGCGGTTTGTTTTGGGCGTTACGCCTGTGAATCCGATTTGCCGTTGTGCCCGTCCATAATCTTCTCCACCCGCGCCCGTTCCTCGGCGCTCAGTTCGCTGTCAACCTGGTTGTTGCGGCGCGATCGCAAAACAATACCACCCACAATTAAAAAGCCGCCAAGCACTGAAATAACCGGTGTTGCCCATAACAGCAGGGTGCGCTTTTCGACTAAGGGCTTGTAACGGATAAACTCGCCAAACCGACCGACCAGCGAATCCATGATTTCTACGTCGCTGGCGCCGTTTGTCATCATCCGATAGACCTCGTCACGCATGTCTTCGGAAATCGGCGAATTGGAGTCGGCGATGTTCTGGTTCTGGCACTTGGGGCAGCGCAGCTCGGCGGTCATGGTCTGGTACCGCTGCTGCTTGTCATCCGTGTCGAAACTATAGACGTCGCGCACTACCGCCTGGGCCGGCAGCGCCAGAACAATCAGCAGGGCTGGTGCAAAGCGGCTGAATAGCCTGAAAATTGCCATCAGTACTGGCCCCCTGCCTGGTTCAAGAGAGGCCGTAAAGTCTCTTCCCACACCTGCTTGTTCACCACGCCTACGTGGCGATGCAGCACCGTGCCGTCAGCACCAATTACAAACGTTTCGGGAGCGCCATACACACCCAGATCAAAACCCAGGCTACCTTTGGGATCATAAATACTGGTGCTGTAGGGGTCGCCCAGGCGCTCTAGCCATGCTTTGGCCTCAGCACGCTGGTCTTTGTAGTTCAGCCCCACAATGGGCACGCCTTCGTTCTTGGCCAGCCACATCAAGTCAGCATGCTCGTCGCGACACGACGGACACCAGGTGCCCCACACATTTAACAGGCGGGGTTCACCCTGGAACACCTGCTGGCTGACTTGCACGTCTGGCCGGTGCAAGTCCTCAAGGGCGAACTCCGGCATGGCTTTACCGACCAGGGCTGACTCCAGCTTTGTCGGATCTTTTCCGATGCCGGAAAATAGCAACACGCCTAAAACCAGAGCCACCAGCAACGGCAAAAACAACAGGACCCGTTTCATCAAGACCGAGCCTCCGAAGCTATCACCGGTTTTGTAACAGAAGTCATTACCGGGTGTGCGACAAGGGAGCCACTGTCGGCAGGTTTTGCTTTTCGCTCGGTTGCCCGTTCGCGGATACGGTAGCGTTTGTCACTCACCGCCAGGAAGCCGCCAAGTGCCATTATGAAAGCCCCCAGCCACAACCAGCGAATCAACGGTTTGTACTGCAGCCGAATGGCCCAGGCGTTGTCTGAGATGCGCTCACCAATAGCGACAAAAATGTCGCGGGTAAAGCCTGCATCTATGTCTGCTTCGGTCATCACGTTCATGCCCACCGAATACTGGCGTTTTTCCGGGTGCAATTCAGCCACTTTACGGCCGTCCAACAACACGTCAAAACCACCGTATTGGGCGGTAAAGTTTGCACCCTGGCGTTGGCCAATGTCAGTGAAAACAAACTGATAGTCGCCCACGGTGGCAACATCGCCCAGCTCCATACGAACGTCGCGCTCAATGCCGTAGTTGGACACCACTGTTGCGCCGGCGATGGTCATCGCCAGGCCCAAGTGCCCCAGCACCATGCCGTAATAGCTGCGCGACTGGCGCTTGAGCCCATGCATCCGGCCCTTGCGTGAGTTCGACTTGTCCGACAGGTCCCAACACGTGGCCACAGCCACCCACACTGCGGTGAAAATGCCAAGAAAAGCCATAATCTTGAACTCGCCGTAACCGACAATCGCCGCGGCGCTGATCAGAATGCTGAGAGCCAGCGGCCACAGCAGTTTGCGCGCCAACCAGCCAGCGTCGGTTTTCTTCCAGCGTGAAAAAACACCAACACCCATTAACAGCCCGGCGGCGATGGCCAGCGGCGTAAAGGTCAGATTGAAAAACGGCTCGCCAATAGACAGCTTGCCCATATCCAGTGAGTCCAGCACCAGCGGATAAAGCGTGCCCACCGCCACCAGCAAGGTCGCCGACACCAGCATGACGTTATTCAGCAACAGGAAAATTTCCCGCGACATGGAACCGTAACGGGCGCGCACGTGCACAGTGGGTGCACGAACCGCGTACAGAATCAGGCTACCAATCACCGTGATGGCCAGCAAAACCAGCAGGAAGGTGCCGCGCTCGGGGTCCGAGGCGAAAGCGTGCACCGAGGTCAGTACGCCAGAGCGTACCAGGAAGGTGCCGAGCAGGCTCAGGGCGAAGGTCACAATGGCCAGCAACACAGTCCAGCTTTTGAACACACCGCGTTTTTCCGTCACCGCCAACGAGTGCATCAGTGCGGTACCCGACAACCAAGGCAGTAGAGACGCGTTCTCGACCGGATCCCAGAACCACCAGCCGCCCCAGCCAAGCTCGTAATAGGCCCACCAGCTGCCCAGAGCAACACCGATGGTCAGAAAGGCCCAGGCCACAGTGGTCCAAGGCCGCGACCAGCGCGCCCAGGCGGCGTCCAAACGGCCGTTAATCAGTGCCGCAATAGCAAAGGCAAAAGCGACTGAAAAGCCCACGTAGCCCATGTACAGCATAGGCGGGTGAATAATCAGGCCAAAATCCTGCAACAACGGGTTCAGGTCGGCGCCGTCGGCGGGAATGTTTGGCAGTATTCGCTCAAACGGATTCGAGGTCATAACGATAAACAGCAAAAAACCAACGCACACGATGCCCAGCACCGACAGCACTTGGGACACCATCACCGCAGGCAGGCGCTGGGAAAACACCGCTACCGCCAGGGTCCAGCCCGCCAGCATCAGAATCCACAACAGAAGAGAACCTTCGTGGCCGCCCCACACCGCACTGAATTTGAAATACCAGGGCAACAGGCTATTGCTGTTGTTGGCAACATAAGCCACCGAGAAATCATCGGTAAGAAAAGCGTAGGTCAGAATGCCGAAGGCCACGGCGACAAACACAAACATGCCCGCCGTCAGCGGCCTGGCAAACGCTTGCAAGCTATCACGGCCGGTGACCGAGCCCACCATGGGCACCACCGCCAGCAACACCGCCAACAGCAGCGCCAGAATGAGTGCAAACTGTCCGAGTTCCGGATACATCATACTTTCCATACTCCACATATTTGCCATACACCACTCACGTGCCACACACCCTTGCGTATCGGGCGTTTAACGGGCATCAGTTGGTCAGGGTTTTGGTAGCTTCAACCGCGATATCGCGGCTTTCGGAGGCTTTTGCCAGAGCGTCAGCCACTTCCGGTGGCATGTAGTTTTCATCGTGTTTGGCCAGTACCTGGTCGGCCACAAACACGCCTTCGCTGTTTAACCTACCCATGGCCACAATGCCCTGCCCTTCGGCAAACAGGTCGGGCAGGATGCCCACGTACTCAACGGTGACGGATTCGGTAAAGTCAGTCACCTTGAATGCCACCTTCAGGCTTTCGGTATCGCGCAGCACAGAGCCTTTTTCCACCATGCCACCAGCACGAATGCGCACATCCGCCGGTGCTTCTCCCGCGGCGATCTGGGTAGGATCATAAAACAGATTGATATTCTGGCGCAGGGCGTAGGTGGTCAAGCCTACCGCCACGGCAAGGCCGGCCAGCAGGAACAGCACAATGGTCAAACGTTTTTTACGGATCGGGTGCATGGTTTTTCAGCCACTCAGTCTTGGGAAACATCAACACGGGTGAAGCTGGCCGCTGCCGCCGTGTCCGAATCTGGTTTTGGCGCCCGCGACGAGCGGGAACCGGCGTGCTGACGGCAGCTTTGCAGCACCGTATTGCGGCGCCGATAGGAACCCACCATCAGCACCGCCATCAACACAAAAAATACACCGTAACTAGCCCATACATAGGGGCCATGGCCTTCCATTGCCAAAAACGCACCGAAGGAATCAAACGCCATTATCTGGCACCTCCATTCACGTGAAACAGCTCCTGTACCCAGCGGGTACGCTGTTCACGTATCAGAATTTCCGTCTGCATACGCAGGCACGCCAGCCAGCCAAACACTAGATACAGGCCAATCACCGACAACAGCAACGGCACCCACATTTCGGCCGGCATGCTGGGTTTCTCTGTCAGCTTAAAGGTGGCCGGCTGATGCAGAGTATTCCACCAATCCACAGAATATTTGATAATCGGAATATTCACCACGCCAACCAGCACCAATATCGCCACGGCGCGGGCGGCCGATTTTTCATCATTAATGGCGCGGTCAAGAGCGATCAACCCACCATACAGAAACAACAGGATCAGCATCGATGTCAGCCGCGCATCCCAGATCCACCAGGTGCCCCAAGTGGGCTTGCCCCAAACCGCACCGGTAAACAGCGATATAAAGGTGAGCACCAGGCCCACCGGTGCTACGGCTTTGACAAACACATCGGCCAGCTTCATGCGCCACACCAGTGTAACCACCGCGGCCGAGGCCATCATGATGTAAACCGACTGGGCCAAAAACGCCGACGGCACATGAATAAAAATAATGCGGTAGCTGTTGCCCTGCAGGTAGTCCTTAGGCGCAAACGCCAGGCCCCACACCAAACCAGCGCCGAGACACAGCAATCCAAATACCAGCAACCAGGGCATTAGCCGGGTGGCAATCCCGTAAAACCATTTTGGTGATCCCAGCTTGTGAAAAAATTGCCACATCAGTTAAGTACCTTGCCTCTGTTTGAATCGGTTTGTCAGCTGTTTGACAGGCTGACTTTCAGAGCCGCTGCGCTGGCAAAAGGCGCCAGAGTCAAAGCCAGCACCAGAAAGGCACCCAACAACGCCAGATAGGCGCCAATCGGGGCACCTTCGGCGGCGGCGGCAACAGTGCCGGTACCGAAAATCAGCACCGGAATGTACAACGGAATAATCAACAAGGATAAGAGTACACCCGCTGATCGCAAACCCAGCGTTAACGCTGCACCAATCGCACCGATCAAACTAAGAACAGGTGTTCCGATTAGCAGAGTTAGACACAAAATAGCGATAGAGTTCCCGTCCAGATGCACCATTACACCCAAAACCGGCGTTAACAACACCAGAGGCAGTCCGGTTAGCACCCAGTGCGCCATGGTTTTGGCCAACACCAGCAAGAACAGCGGTTGTGGCTGCAGCACCAGCTGCTCCAGTGTGCCGTCGTCAAAATCGTGACGAAACAGATGATCCAGTGACAAGAGCACCGACAACAGTGCCGCCACCCACAAAATGCCGGCCCCGGCTTCCTGCAAAAATGAGATTTCCGGGCTCACGCCCAGCGGAAACAGGGTGACCACCATCATGAAAAACAGCAAAGGATTGAGTAAATCCTGACGCTGACGAAAGGCCACTTTCATGTCGCGAGCGAACACCGCTTTCATGGCCGCAATCGAACCAACGGCCTGATCCAGGGGTTTAATCATCATAACCAACGGCCCCCGGTGTGAGTACCAGTCGCTTCGTACCTGCAATCTTTACGTTGTGATGGGTGGTAAACACCACGGCACCGCCCTCAGCGGCACGCTCTTGCAGCAGGTTTTCGATGGCCGCCACGCCGCTCGCATCGATGGCGGTGAACACCTCGTCTAACAGCCAAAGGGGTTCGTCGGCAACCAACAGGCGCGCAAGTGCCACCCGCCGTTGCTGACCGGCTGAGAGGTGCCGGCATGGCACCTGTTCGTAGCCCGCTAGACCGGTCCTGGCAAGCGCCTGCACAAGGGCTTTGTCGCCCACCGGGCGGCGACCGGCCATCAGCGCCCGCAGGTTTTCGAGCGGCGACAGCAACGGCTTTATGCCCGGCCGGTGGCCCAAATACAGCACATTGCGTAAAAACGACTCGCGCACGCGCAAACGCGGCTCGCCGCACCACAGCAACTGGCCCGCCCAGGCATCACTAAGACCGGCCAATATACGCAGCAACGTGGTTTTACCGGAGCCGTTGGCACCCTCGACACGGGTCACAGTTGCGGGCAATATGGAAAACGATAAATCACGGAACAGTTCCCGCTTGTCGCGTTCACACTGTAAATTGATCGCCTGTAGCAGCGGTTCAGACATCCGGGCCCCGGTTCCGTATCGATGCAGCGTAGGCTGGCATCGTGTGTATTCAATATTGGCGCGGCGCATTATAGCGAAAGCAGCCGGTGATTACCCATTTCCAGGTCAATTTGGTAGCGATGAAACTTCCCACCAATCCACCCCAACCCACTCCTCAATCCACTTCCCAATCTACGTCGCCCGCCAGCGCCGACAGCCGGCCACCGCAAGGCAGCACCAGCGCGCCTGCCCCAGTCCCGCCTACATCGCCTGCGCTAAGCGCCCAGCGGGTACTGAACCAGTTGCAGATGGGCCGTAACGAAAGCCTGCTGGCAAGAGTCACCGACGTCATTCAACGCCAGAATGGTGGCGCCGAGCTGCTGTTAGATATACGCGGCAAACCGCTTCAGGTTCAGGCCAGTATTGGCGAAACCAAACTTCAGGCCGGCGACTGGATAAAAGTGCTGCGTGCCGGCAACGAATTGCAGCTGATGGGCAAGCTGGCAACAGCCCCGGAAGTCAGCCTGGCACAGGCCCTGGTGCAACGCCTGCCCTGGCAGCAAAGCCTGGACAGCGGACTGGCCCGACTGATGGCCGGCTTGCAGCAAGGTGTGAAGGCCGACACACCGCCCGGCCAGCTGCCCTCGCAGGCTTTCTCGGGCACCGCCGCGCAGCCTCTGCCACCAGCGGCGCGCCAGGCTCTGGAACAATTATTTGTGCGCTTACCTGCCAGCAACCAGCTTGCGCCCGGGGCCGGGCAGCAGACCGCGGCGGTGCAACAGGTACAACAATGGCTGAGCGAAAGCGGGCTGTTTGCAGAAGCGCGACTGGCGGCAACACCGTCGGCAACCCTACCCGATCTAAAACTGGCCATTGGCCGGGTAATCACCGCGCTTCTGGCACAGCAGGGCCAAGGGCCAGAGCACTTCAACCGGCTGACACCGCTGGCTAGCCCAGCGCTGATTCAGGCGCCGTTACAGTTTCCCGGCGCATTCGCCATGGCTCAGACCAGCACCGGTAGCAGCGCCAGAGAAGAACCGCCCAACGTCGGGCAATTGCTGCGAATTCTGGCCGGTATGCTCAACCGCATTACCGTAAACCAGCTGCACACCCAGGTGTTGAACGCTCGCGGTGGCACAGATGCGGGCGCGCCCACCAACACGCTTTTACTGGAACTGCCTTGGATGAACCCGCTACAGCAACCCAAGCTGGCGCAACTGCGGATTGAACAGCATCCGGGTAAAGACGGCAGCGACCGCGGACCATCACGAGCAAGCGTTGGCGAATGGCGCCTGGTGCTGGCGATGGATCTGGACCAGGCTGGCCCGTTGCAATTCGAAGTGAGCCTGCGCCAACAAGCGGTGAGCGCTTTGGTGTGGGCAGAGAAACTGGCTACCTTGCGCCAGGTGCATCAACAACTGCCGCTGCTGCGTAGTAGCCTGACCGATCTGGGGCTCGAAGTGGCGGATTTGGAGTGTCGCCAGGGCAATCCGGGCCCGGTAGCGACAAAGCTGCAACATCGACTGGTGGATACCAAGGCATGAGCAAAAATAACGAGCCGCAACAGTCGTCAGCGGCAGTCGCGTTAAAATACGACGGTGAGCGGGCGCCCACTATCAGCGCTGTTGGCAATCACGAGCTTGCGGACGAAATTATTCGCATTGCCCGCGAACACGGGGTGCCCCTGTACGAAAACGCCGAGCTGGCCAGTACCCTGGCGCGACTGTCGCTGAATGACGAAATCCCCGAACAGCTGTACCAGCTGGTCGCTGAAATTCTGGCCTTCGCCTTTCACATACGGGGCATGACACCGGAAGACGCCGGTCAATAACCCCAAAACCGGGGGTCAGGCTGCCTGGCGTTTCTTCAAGGCAGACACCAGTTCTGCCTCGGGCCGGGAAATACCGCAGGTGTTCATCAGGTCGTCGATATCGGCACCAAGATCAACTAGCCGTGCGGCTTCGTCGTAAGACACCCGCAACGGATCGTTCTGGCGCATTTCTTCGATGGTGGTTCGCAGTTCGTGCAGTTGGCGTTCGCAGGCTACCAAGCGCTGGCCCACTCCCATACCGGTGCTGGCAGTGGCATGCAGTTCGCGGCCAAGAATGTCACAGCGGCTTTTTAGCGCCGCCTGCAACCCCCGCAACTGCCGCCCTTGCAAGAAAATTTGCGCGACGAGCAAAGACAGAGCTGTAGCGACCAGAATCCAGGGCACCCATTGGGGAATCTCGGCAAATACATCAGCAAACATAGCAACGTCTCCTTGGTGTGCGTCAAGGCGTCGATCTGCGTTCACTGCCGGCCTAAGACCTTACAGCGTCGAGATATCCGCCCATTCGTGATCTGTCAGCATCTTGTCGAACTCGACCAGAATGATCAGTTCGCCATTTTTGTTACACACGCCCTGAATAAAGCGGGCACTTTCTTCGCTGCCCACATTGGGCGCGGTTTCAATTTCACTGGACTTGAGGTAAACCACCTCGGCCACCGAATCCACCAGAATTCCCATTACCTGATCGGCAGACTCCATCACCACAATACGGCTGGTGTCGGTGATGTCGGCATCGTTCAAGCCAAAACGCCGACGGGTATCAATCACCGTTACCACGTTGCCGCGCAGATTGATGATGCCCAGAACGTAGTCCGGTGAACCCGGTACCGGTGCAATCTCGCTGTAACGCAGTACTTCCTGAATCTGCATCACGTTGATGCCGTAGGTTTCATCATCCAGACGAAAGGTCACATACTGCAGTACCTGGTCATCCTTGGTCTGATTTTGCTGTCCGCTTGGGGCTGCCATTGTGTTAAATCTCCATATGCGGCTGCCGTGCAGGCAGCCTGACCGTCAAAAAATCATCATTAGCGCCCCTATACGCTATTTAAGGGGCATGAATCGTGCCATCACTAACCTTTGTTAGCAGTGAACACTCGCCGAGCCTGTTCAGCTTAAATCCAAGTGCTGTTCGCGCTCGGCACGAACCAGCAGATTCGCCATGCTCTGAACGTCTAGCAGCGCGCACATCTGCTCAATCACTGTGCCTGCCAGCCATGGCCGCTTGCTACGCGACGTGCGCCAGCGCACCTGCTGAGGGCTCAAAGTAAAGGATTGAGCTACATTATCACAAGCCAGTCCCCAGTCACTGTTGTTAAGGTGTATCACAAACCGATAATTAGCGCGTGCGTTTGCCGGCGCCCGACCCGCCATAATCCACTCGGCACTGTCGACCACCCGCAGGTTTTTGTCCCGGCCCGGGCGAATACCCATATACCAGGGCGGGCTGCCAGGCATCGGCATTATATCGTCTTCGATGCGGTAAATGGCCCCTAGCAACACCAAGGGAACCGCCAACTGCAAGCCTGCCACGGTGAAGATCAGACATTCAAATGGCTTTTCGGCCCACGCAGGCCTTGCCTGCGGCCCGGCTGCCGGCAACAGTTGCGGAGCGGTCACGATCTGCACGGATAGTTCAGCAATTACCGGCTCCGGCTTGGCCGGCAGCGGCTGTGGCGCTATTGCCACCACCGGTATGGCAACAACAGCCTGCGCCTGCGTGTCCTGCTGATACGCCTGATCGGTGGCCGTGTGCAACAGGTCGTCCAGATAACTGGCGATGGCGGCTTGCGGGTCCGCCAGCTGTGTCATTTTTTTGTCAGCCACCAGACGGCTCCAGCCAGGTACCGGTTTGCGCCAATAAATCGTCAAGCAGGCGACGATAAGCGCGCACTCCGTGGGTGTTGGCGTCTACCGCTGAGGGCACTAATCCGGCCTGGCTGGCATCGCGAAACTTTGTGTCTACCGGTATGGCAAAACGCCAGAGCTGATGCGGATAAGTATCACGCAGCATATTCAGGCTTTTATTCGCGGCTTGGGTTCGACGGTCAAACAGAGTGGGCACAATGGTATAGCTCAGGGGATTTTTCTGCGAACGGCTAATCATTTGCAGGGTGTGCAACATGCGCTCGAGACCCTTAATGGCCAAAAACTCGGTTTGCACCGGAATAATCAAATGGCTTGCCGCCGCCAGGCCGTTAACCATCAGCACGCCCAATGTCGGGGTGTTGTCCACCAGCACATAGTCAAAATCATCCCACAGCTGCGCCAGCGCGCGGGAAATCACCCGACCCATGCCTTCAGTACCGATCATCCGCCTTTCCAGGGTTGCCAGGGCAGTGCTGGCCGGCAGTAACGTAAGGTTGGGCACGCCGGTGTCGGTAATCAGCTGTGCGGGCAGTCCTTCGGGTACTTTTCCCTGATGTTGAAACAGGTCAAACAGGCTGTGCTTGAGGCGGTCCGGATCATAGCCAAACCAGCTGGTAAGCGAACCGTGCGGATCCATATCCAGCATCAGCACACGCTTGCCACGGCTGGCCAACAGGTCGCCCAAGGCAACCACGGTGGTGGTTTTGCCCACTCCGCCTTTTTGATTGGCCACTGCCCAAATTCGCACGTTTGACTCTCCTGCCTGTCCTCGGCATTTCACACGGCAATACATTGCCGTTGTGTTGTGGTTCGCGACTGAAAAAGCGCTGTTCACTCTTTTTTAAAAGAAAGACTACAGGAATCGTGCCAGGTTCAGCGTATGGCACCGCGAATGCTGGCATCGCGGGAAATCAGCAGCACCACGCGACGATTACGGCGACGGCCTTCGTCGGTATCGTTGCGCGCCACCGGCTGATGTTCGCCATACCCCACCGCCGCCAGCCGCGCCGGGTCTATACCATCCATCACCAGCATGCGCACCAGAACCGACGCGCGGGCAGCCGAAAGCTCCCAGTTTGACGGAAAGCGGCCACTGTGAATGGACTGATTATCGGTAAAACCTTCAATGCGAATGGCGTTGTCGGTGTCGCGCAGCACGCCCGCAATTTTTTCCATCACCGCGAAGGAATCGTAATGAGGTTCAGCGTCGCCGCTGCCAAACAACAGGCTGTTGGGCAAATTCAGCTGCAACCACTCATCATCTGTGTTCAGAGTAATCACGCCCGTCTCAATCAATTCACTAAACTCCAGCCCGAGCTGGCCGGCCAGCTCCTGAAGCCCACGCGATCGGCTGGCGTTGTCTGGTGCTGGCAAACCGGGAGGTGCCTCGGTAACCACCGGCGCAATGACGGCATCGCTTTCAGTGCGCCCACCAACAACCTGCTGTTCGCCAACGGTAATTGGCACAACCGAGCGCTCCGGGGCGTTGAAAACACCGGTCAAGGTATTTGACAGCACCTTGTATTTGCCCTCGTTAACCGAAGACACCGAATACATCACCACAAAAAACGCGAACAGCAGGGTAATGAAGTCGGCGTATGAGATTAGCCAACGCTCTTTATTGTGAAGATCATCTTGGGGTGGTTTGCGGCGCCGCATAAGCCATTAACACTCGCTACCAGGGAAGAAATCCACGCAAGCGGATTTCGATGGATTTCGGGTTTTCACCTTCAGCGATGGCAATAAGGCCTTCGATCATCATGTCTTCGTAGCGGGTGCGCTCGCGCACCAGCCCGCGCAGTTTATTGGCCACCGGGAAAAACAGAAGGTTAGCCAACGCCACCCCGTAGATGGTGGCAACAAAAGCGGTGGCTATGCCGCTGCCCAGCGTCTCCGGGTCTTCCAGATTGGTCATTACCTGAATCAGCCCCATCACCGCGCCAATAATGCCAATGGTAGGCGAATAGCCGCCCATGGCTTCAAACACCCGTGCCGAATCCAGATCCCGCTGTTCCCGGGTATCCAGTTCTACCTCCATAATGCTGCGAATGGTGTTGCTTTCGGCGCCGTCAACCAACAGCAGTAAGCCTTTTTGCACAAACCGCTCCTGTTCGCTTTCTGCTAGCCCCTCAAGCCCTAGAAGGCCCCTTTTGCGGGCAATAACGCTCCAGTTCACAACTTTGTCGAGACCGTCTTCCAGGTTGACAAAGGGCGGCAAAAATACCCAGCGGGATTGGCTAAACGCGCGTTTCAGCACCGGCCAGGAGGTTTGCAGTATGGTGGCCGCCAGGGTGCCGCCAATAACAATCAGCGCCGCCGGCGCGTTGAACAGCGACGCCAGTGCACCACCGTCCAGCAGATTACCCCCCAGAATGGCTACAAAAGCCAGGATAACACCCAGAAGGCTAAGCACATCCATCAGCTGACCCCATCTTTGAGCCGCTGGCAAACGTCGTTCAGCGACAGAATTTCGTCACTCAGGCCGGCTTTAGCCACTGCCATGGGCATGCCGTAAATCACCGAGCTTTTTTCATCCTGCGACCACACAATCGAGCCGCTCTGTTTCATCATGCGGCAGCCTTCCCGGCCATCTGCGCCCATGCCCGTCAGCACAATACCCAAGGTTTTACCGGGAAAGCTGCGTGCCAGCGAACCAAAGGTGACATCCACTGAAGGCTTGTAATTGAGCCGATCATCGCCAGGTAATATGCGTATCCGGCCTTGGCCACCGCGGCTTTCCACCATCATCTGTTTGCCGCCGGGTGCCAGCAAAGCCAGGCCGGGGCGCAACAGATCGCCGTCTTCTGCCTGACGCACCTGTATTTGGCAAGACTGGTTCAGGCGCTCGGCAAAAGCCTGGGTAAAACTGGCGGGCATGTGCTGCACCAGAATCAGCGGTGCGGGAAAGCTGGCGGGTAGGCCGATGAGCACGTTCTGCAGGGCCACCGGGCCACCAGTAGAGGTGCCGATCGCCACCACTGTGTAGTGCCTGGGTGGCGTACGCCGCTGATGGCGCTCCGGGCTGGCAACCGCTGCAGCTGCAGCGGTCGCAGGGCGCTCAGTTAAGGGGCGTCGCTGCAACGCTGGTATCGCGGCACGATTAGCCGCAGTCGTAGCCCCAACCGCCGCCACTGGTGGCTCATGGGCGCGAGTGCTCCCAGAGCTTATGGGGCGGCTACGGGCGATACTAACAACACGTTCTACTAATATTTTTTGTAGCTGGCTGCTGTTACCGGCAATTTCCTCGAAATTCTTGGGTAGGAAATCCACCGCTCCAGCTTCCAGCGCATCCAGGGTTATCCGCGCACCTTCATAAGTAAGCGACGAAAACATCAGCACGGGTATCGGATGTTTGCGCAGTATTTCCCGCACGGCCGTAATCCCGTCCATGACCGGCATTTCGTAATCCATGGTAATCACGTCAGGACGCAGTTTTTCCGCTTGCTCTACGGCTTCGCGGCCGTTGCTGGCGGTGCCAGCCACGGTAATCTGGCGAGACGCGCCAAGAATTTCACTCAGGCGTTTGCGAAAGAAACTGGAGTCATCAACAATCAGCACAGAAACTGTCATTTATTTCTCCGGGCGATGCCTGCCGCCCGCCAAGTCGGCGGCCGTTCGACAATTAATCGACGATTAATCAACAATGGGTCGGCGATGTATCGGCGCTAACTATAATGTTGCAGCAAACTGGGCACATCGATAATCAGCGCGATCCGGCCATCGCCGGTAATGGTGGCGCCAGCCATACCCGGCGTACCCAGCAGCCCGCGTCCAAGAGGTTTAATCACCACTTCTTCCTGGCCTACCAGCTGGTCCACCACAAACCCGACCTGGCGGGTGCCCATAGACACAATCACCACATGGCCGTTTTCCGGCTCAACATTTCTGGCACCGCCACGAATGAGCCAACGCTTGATGTGGAACAGCGGAAACACCTTGTCGCGCACCACAACACACTCGCGACCATCCACCACGTTGGTCTTGCTCAAATTAAGGTGGAAAATTTCCACCACGTTAACCAACGGCAGTGCGAACGACTGATCAGCAAGCATGATCATCAGCGTCGGCATAATGGCCAGAGTCAGTGGCACTTTGATCACAATGCTTGAGCCTTCGCCCAACTTTGATAACACGCTAAGCTGGCCGTTGAGCTGGCTGATTTTGGTTTTCACCACGTCCATGCCCACACCACGGCCAGACACATCGGAAATTTGGTCTTTGGTGGAAAAACCGGCGGCAAATATCAGGTTGTAGCATTCCTGATCGGTCAGCCGGTCGGCGCCATCCTGGTCATACATGCCCTTTTCGACCGCTTTGCGGCGCAACACCTCAGCGTTCATGCCAGCGCCATCGTCGGTGATCAGCAGCAGAATGTGATCACCCTCTTGCTCCGCCGACAAGGTAATGGTGCCGACTCTGGGCTTGCCGGCCCGTTCTCGTTCTTCCGGGCTTTCAATGCCGTGGTCCACCGAGTTGCGCACCAGGTGCACCAACGGATCTGACAGTGCTTCCACCAGATTCTTGTCAAGATCAGTGTCTTCGCCGTGCATCACCAGATTGATTTCTTTTTTCAGGCTGCGGGCAAGGTCGCGCACCACCCGCGGGAAACGACCAAACACTTTCTTGATGGGCTGCATGCGGGTTTGCATAACAGCCGCTTGCAGGTCGGTGGTGACCACATCCAGATTGGCCACTGCTTTGTGCATCTGCTCGTCTTCGCTTTTGTCACCCAGGCGTTGCAGGCGGTTTCGCACCAGCACCAGCTCGCCCACCATGTTCATGATGTCGTCCAGGCGTTTGGTGTCTACCCGCACGCTGGTTTCCGAAGCGGCAGGGGCAGCATCGCGGGCCGGCGTTTTTGCTTGTGCCGGCTCGGCTGGCGCTTTGGCCACGGCTGAAACCTTCGCTGTTTCGGGCTTTTTAGCGGGCTCTGGCGCGGCCGCAGCGGCCACTGTCGGGCTGCCACCCTTGCCGTGAAGCTGGTCTAGAAGAGCTTCGAATTCGTCGTCAGAGATATCAATTGGCTGGGCACTGCTGGCCTCGGCAGCGGTTTCTTTGGCGGCTGCCGGCGCGCCGGCGAACTGGCCTTTACCGTGAAGCTGGTCTAAAAGGGCTTCGAATTCGTCGTCGCTGATATCGCCATTGCCGCTTGCGACCGAGCTACTCGCAATGGTTTCGCTGGTATCCGCTGATGCTTTTTTGTCATCGTCTAAGGCGTCGAGCAGCTTCTCGAATTCGTCATCGGTAATGTCGCCCTGGTCGGCGACATCCACCGTCGCGGCAGGCACCGGCGATTGTGGCACAGCCTCACCCGCAGGCAACGCCAGCTGATTCAGCCGGTCGATCAGTTCCTGCGGCGCCGCTGTAGGCGCTTCACGCTGGCGCACCTCTTCGAACATGGCATTCACGTTGTCCAGGGTTTCCAGCACGACGTCCATTAGGTCGGAGGTCACTTTGCGCTTGTGGTTACGCAGGGTGTCGAATACGTTTTCCGCCGAGTGACAGCAGTTTACCAAAGCATGTAACTGCAAGAAGCCCGCACCGCCTTTGACCGTGTGAAAACCACGGAAGATAGCATTCAACAAATTGCTGTCGTCCGGATTCTGTTCCAGATCCACCAGTTGCTCAGACAGCAACTCAAGAATTTCACCGGCTTCTACCAGAAAGTCCTGCAGGATTTCTTCATCGCCATCAAACGACATGTTTGTTCCTCATTGCTCAGAAACCAAGACTGGACAACAGGTCATCCACGTCAACCTGACCAGACAACACGTCTTTGCGTTGTTCTGGCATTATTTGCGGACCCACACCCTGCTCAGCCGAAGGCTGATTGTCCTCCATCTGGTGCACGGTACCGGTCAACTGGTCTACGTGGCCGGCCATCACCACCAGGCTTACCAGGTTTTCTTCCACTTCACGCACAAGGGTGATGACATTTTGAATCACCTGACCTGTCAGATCTTGATAATCCTGAGCCAGCAAAATTTCTGAGAGGTTACCGTACAGTTTGCCGGCGTCAGTACTCAACGCCGCCAAAAACTGATCCATGCGGGCGTGCAACTCGCGGAATTCGGTCGGTGCCATCTCCCGCCGCCGCAGGCGCTGCCACTGCTGATGCAGATCTTGGGCTTCGCTTTGCAAATGACGGGTAACTGGCATGCTTTCTTCAACCAGATCCATGGTCCGATTCGCCGCTTGGCCAGTCATTTTCACTACGTATTCCAGGCGATCGGAGGCATCGGTCATTTTTGACAGAGCTTCTTTCTGTTCGGGGTTGCGCGGATCAATCTGAAAATTACGCATGGCTTCGTGCAGGCTGCGGGTTAGCCGCCCTACTTCGTGATACAGACCTTGATTTCGCACTTCTGCAAGATCGCTGATCATCGCCATAGCGCGGGGATAGTCGCCCGCGCGCACGCTGTCAACCAGCTGTTCGGACTGTTGCTTTAATTTTTCCGTCAGCTCTGGATCCAGGGCATGGCGCTCGCCTGTTGACTTGTTCATGGCTTGTATCCACTCCCCGGTTACTGAATTCGCTCAAAGATTTTTTCGATTTTTTCTTTGAGAACAGCGGCAGTGAACGGCTTTATAATGTAGCCGTTCACACCGGCCTGCGCCGCAGCGACAATCTGGTCGCGCTTGGCTTCAGCCGTCACCATCAGGATCGGCAGGGCTTTAAGCTGATCGTCGGCGCGAACATTTTTGAGCAGGTCAAAACCGGACATGCCAGGCATGTTCCAGTCGGTCACCAGGAAGTCGTACTTGCCGGTTTTCAGCATCGGCATTGCCGTGTTGCCATCGTCGGCTTCGTCGGTGTTGGTGAAGCCCAAGTCACGCAGCAGGTTTTTAATAATACGCCGCATCGTGGAAAAGTCGTCCACAATGAGAATTTTCATATTTTTGTCCAAGAGGACCTCCAATCGGTGGAATCTAGTCGAATCTCGTTGCGTCACTGCCTGCAACCCACGGGTTGCAAACGCTAGAATTATGTAGGGTCCGTTTTCCAGTCGGCTAACCGGCTGCGTAGGCGCAAGGCAGCCTGGCTGTGAATCTGGCTGACCCGGCTTTCGCTGACGTCCAGCACAGCGCCGATTTCCCTCAGGTTCAATTCTTCCCGGTAATACAGGCTTAGCACCAGTTTTTCACGTTCTGGCAGGGTTTCAATAGCCGCCGCCAAACTGTTACGGAAGGCGGACTCTGACACCCCGTGTAACGGGTTATCATCCGTCTCTGATTGTTCTATCGGCGGCTCGCCGGATTCATTGAGCTCATCGAGACTAAAAAGCCGACCACTGTTAGAGTCGGCCAAGGAGCTGTGGTACTCCGGCAGCGTCATATCCAGCTCAGCAGCCACTTCGACATCGTGGGCTTCGCGGCCTTCTCGGCCCTCTACAGCTTTGATGGCCTTGGAAATGCGCCGGGAGTTTCTGTGCACCGAACGCGGCACCCAGTCGCCTTTGCGGATTTCGTCCACCATAGCGCCGCGAATACGAATACCCGCGTAAGTTTCAAAGGTAGCACCTTTGCCCGTTGAATAACGTTGCGACGCCTCAAGCAAGCCGATCATACCGGCCTGCATCAGGTCTTCAAGTTGCACGCTAGAGGGCAATCGCGCCAGCAGATGAAGGGCAATCTTCTTGACCAGGGACGCGTGCTCTTCAATCAGCCGGGAAGCGTCTGAAGCACCCGACCGTTGATAGACTCCAAGATCTTTCGCCAATGTCATAAATCCGCTTTTTGTACGGGATGTGTTTTAAACTTCGATGAGCCGCTCTATAAAGAATTCGAGGTGACCCCGCGGCGATGATGGCAGCGGCCAACTGTCCACTTTTTCAGCAAGGGCCCTGATGGCCAGCGAGGCTTTTGCTTGCGGGTAAGCTTCCAACACCGCTTGCTGGCGCCGCACCGCTTTTTTGACGGCCTCGTCAAAGGGCACCATGCCTACATATTGTAACGCTACATCCAGAAAACGCTCGGTAACCCGGGTCAGTTTTTCATACAAAAGCCGGCCTTCTTGTTCTGTGTGCACCTGATTGGCCAGAATCCGGAAGCGGCTGGTGTCGTAATCGCGGTTCATCAACTTGATCAGGGCGTAGGCATCGGTAATCGAAGTAGGCTCGTCGCACACCACCAGCAGCAGTTCCTGGGATGCCCGCAAAAAACTGACCACCGATTCGGAAATGCCGGCGGCGGTATCCACAATCAGCACGTCAATCTGGTCGGCAAGGTCACTGAAAGCGTGAATCAAACCGGCGTGCTCCATAGCACTGAGCTGGGTCATGCGCTGGGTGCCTGATGAGGCCGGCACAATCTTGATACCGCCGGGACCATCTACCAGCACGTCACGCAAGTCGCAGTCACCATTGAGTACGTCTTGCAGATTGCGCTTGGTTTTCAGGCCTAACAGCACATCGATATTGGCAAGCCCCAGGTCGGCGTCCAACAGCACCACCCGACGGCCTTTTTGCGCCAGAGCAATGCCCAGGTTGACCGACACATTACTTTTGCCAACACCACCTTTACCGCCCGTGACCGCAATTACCTGAACCGGATGTGCTCTACTCATACTGATGATGGCCTCTTGCCATGTTTAACCGGGAACGGATGTTACCGCTGCCCCAATGTTCCTTACTGCCCGACTGCCCGCTTGCTGTGATGCTTTTACAACCGGCGCTTTCAGGAACCGGTGGCAACAGCCTGCTTCTGCCGCAAATCCTTCATTCGTTCTACACCGAGTTGCACCAGCGCAAGCGCTTTCGCCGGGTGCAAGTCTTGGGGTATTTTCTGGCCGTCGGTGTACCATGCCATCGGCAGGCTGGTTTCCATAACAAATCCCAACGCTTCGCCCAGAGTCAGAGCCTCGTCGATCTTGGTAATCACACAGCCGGCAAGGTTTGCCATCTTATAGCAATGCCATACGGATTTCATAATACGCGGCTGACTGGTGGCAGACACCACCAAATGTGTACGGATTTTATGATGGCTGCGGGCCAGCTCGGCCAACTGCTCCTGATAACCCCGATCGGTGCTGGTCAGCCCGGCGGTATCGATCAATACCAGATGACGGTCAGACAACTCATCCAGAATTTCATCCAGCGGATGGCTTTCATCAACCACCCGTACCGGCACGTTAAGAATACGGCCAAACACAAACAATTGCTCGTGCGCTGCAACCCGATAACGATCGGTGGTAATCAACGCCAGGGAGTCAGCGCCGTGGCGAAGCACGTAGCGTGCCGCCAATTTGCCGATGGTGGTGGTTTTGCCCGCTCCGGTAGGTCCCACAAGGGCAAACACACCGCCTTCATCCAGCCATTCCTGGCGCGGGGTACGGACACCGTTAACCAGCATTTTCAGAGACTGCTTCCAGCCATCCTCCAGGCGCCCGGACTGGTGACGGCGAGCGAGATTGTCAGACAGTTCGCGGCTTAGGCCGAACTCACCCAGACGTTCTGCCAGGCGCTGCTGAAGAGCCGTAACATTGGCGCCAACACTGGCGTCTTTTAAGGCGGCAGGCGCGGCCTGACCGCTCATCAGCTCGCGCAGACTGCTTATTTCAGAACGCATGGCCGCCAGCTCCCCGGCATAACCCGCAGGCTGACCGCTTTGCGCTGCCGCGTTTTGGCTACGCCCGTCAGCGCCGGCCGGCAAGGTTATGCCGCCCTCTGCAAACGGATCTGTGCTGGTCATGTCGGCAAAGCCATTGACGGTCTCAGCAATGGAACCGTAACCGGCCTGGCTGTCGGCACGCTGATCGCGCACGCCGCGGATGCGATCACGGGAGCGGCCAAGCTCGTCTTCCAGGTGGCGCTGCTGGTCTGCCTGCAGCTCTGCCAGATGGGTGCCGCTCGTAGCTGCCACCGCTTTGTCACCTAAGCGTTGGCGCGCCATGTTTTCGTCGTAATCGAGGGCCGTCACAATTTCAATGCCGCCATCTACCCGGCGGTTGGAAAGTATCATCGCATCCGGCCCCATGTGTTCGCTGACCTGCTTCAGGGCTGCGGCCATTGTAGGTGCAAAAAAACGTTTTACTTTCATGCTTGCTCATCCTTTGCCGGGAACGCGGCTGGCGTTATCCGTGTGTCGTCTGCGCCGTTACTGGCCTACCGACGCTACGATGGTAATCTGTTTGTTATCCGGCACTTCCTGATAAGACAGGACGTGCAGGCGCTCTATACCGTAACTGGCGAACTTTGCCAGCACCGGCCTCAGCGGGCCGGACACCAGCAGAATCGCTGGTTTGCCGAGCACTTCCTGGCGCTGCACGCTGTCTTGCAGTGAGCGCTGGAGTTTTTCCACCATGTTCGGCTCTAGCACTAGCCCGATATCGTCCTGCGCGCCGGATTGTTGACTCTGCTGTACAGACTTAAGCAATAACTGTTCCAGATCTGGATCCAGGGTAATCACCGGTATTTCGGATTCGTTACCGACGATGCTTTGCACAATCATCCGCCGCAGGGCTTGGCGGGTTACCGTGGTCAAGGCTTTCGGGTCCTGACTGCGCGGATGCAGGTTCACTATGGATTCTGCGATAGAGCGCATGTCACGAATAGGTACTTCTTCTTTCAGCAGATTCTGCAGCACTCGCAGCAACACGCTGATGTTTACCGCTGAGGGCACCAGCTCTTCCGCCAGTTTCGGCGATACTTTTTCCAGTTGGTCCAGCCACTTCTGCACTTCTTCATGGCCCAGCAACTCGTACGCGTGGGTCTGCAGAATCTGATTCAGGTGAGTAGCCACTACGGTGCTGGCGTCTACCACGGTGTAGCCCAGACTTTGGGCCTGGTCTTTTTTCTCTGGTTCTATCCAGATGGCATCAAGGCCAAAAGCCGGATCCTTGCCCTCTAACCCTTCCACTTTGCCAAACACCTGACCGGGGTCGATGGCCAGTTCACGCTCCGGGTGAATCTCGGCTTCGGCAATGGTGACGCCCATCAGGGTGATGCGGTAGACGTTGGGCATTAAATCCAGGTTGTCGCGGATATGCACCGAAGGCATCAAAAAACCCAGATCCTGGGACAACTTTTTACGCACGCCTTTAATACGGCTAAGCAGCTGCCCGCCCTGGCTTTTATCCACCAACGGAATAAGCCGGTAACCTACTTCCAGGCCCACAATGTCCACGGTGGCGACGTCGTCCCAGCCCAGCTCGCGGTTCTCTGCCGGTGCCGGTAGAGACTGGCCACTGCTGTCGCCACTGACCAGTTCGCCCCCACTGGTACGACCAGCCGTTCCTGCACCGCCACGTGCCGGGAAGCTGTCACCTTCTTCTACAATTTGTTGATTCTTCTTCCAGGTAAACCAGGCCGCCGCCGCCGCCAGCGAACCCAGTCCCAGAAAAGCGACGTGAGGCATACCAGGAATCAGGCCCAACAAAATCAGAATACCGGCAGCAATGGCCAGAGCTTTGGGCACATCGAACATTTGCTGCAGAATCTGGCCGCCCATATCCTGGCTGGAGGTAGTACGGGTGACCATAATCGCCGCCGCCGTAGACAACAGCAGCGACGGGATTTGGGCCACAAGGCCGTCACCAATGGTCAACAATGCGTAGCGCTCCACCGCCAAGCTAAAATCCAGCCCGTGCTGGGCCATACCAATGGCAATCCCGCCAATAATGTTAATGGCCAGGATGAGCAGGCCCGCCACTGCGTCGCCTTTTACAAACTTCGAAGCACCGTCCATCGAACCATAGAAATCGGCTTCTTCGGCCACTTCCCTACGGCGGAATTTGGCGTCTTCCTGGTTAATCAAACCGGCGTTCAAGTCGGCGTCGATAGCCATTTGCTTGCCGGGCATAGCATCCAGGGTAAATCGGGCGCTCACCTCCGACACCCGGCCGGCGCCCTTGGTAACCACCAGAAAGTTGATGATCATCAGGATGGCAAACACCACTAGGCCAACCGCGTAATTACCGCCAATCAACACCGCACCGAAAGACTCAATGACTTTACCGGCCGCATCCCCGCCATTATGGCCTTCAAGCAGCACAATACGGGTAGATGCGACGTTCAGCGCCAGGCGCAGCAAGGTCGCCAGCAGCAAAACGGTGGGGAACGCAGCAAAATCCATCGGCCTCAGGGCGTACACGCACACCAGCAGGATCACGATGGACAGGGTTATATTGAAGGTAAAAAACACATCCAGCAAAAACGCCGGCACCGGCAGAATCATCATGCCCAGCAATCCCATCAGCATCAGCGGAACCCCGAGGTTCCCCTGCGCCAAGGATTTGACGTTATTAAAGACTAAAGCTCGGTCCATGCCGGATTTCTCTCTAACGATTGCCTAATTGGGCCTAAACCGATCTAAATTGATCTGATCTGGCCTGATTTCTGGCGCATTGGCGCGTTTGAACAGGTACACCGCAAAAACCGTACCAATCTTTACGAAATTCTCTACAACTTTCTGCTACCGGCGGCCTGACGAAAACCACCAGATACGGTATCCTTTCGCCATTTTGTGTCGTTGCCTTTATGAACGACCCTGCGCCCTCAATTATCACGACAAACAGGTAACCGCCATGCCCATCCACGAAGTGAAACACCCTCTGATACAGCACAAAATTGGCCTGATGCGCCGTGCCGATATCAGCACCAAGAATTTTCGTGAACTGGCGCAAGAACTGGGCACGCTGCTGACCTACGAGGCCACCAAAGACATGACCCTGAAAAAACAGCAGATTGACGGCTGGGCCGGGCCGGTCACCATTGAACAGATTCAGGGTAAAAAAGTGACCATCGTCCCGATTCTGCGCGCCGGCATTGGCATGTTGGACGGCGTGCTGGCGCTCTTGCCCGCTGCACGGGTAAGCGTGGTGGGCCAGATCCGCAACGAAGAAACCTTGGAAGCCACCACCTACATGGAAAAACTGGTGGGTGAACTGGACCAACGCATGGCGCTGATTATCGACCCTATGCTGGCCACCGGTGGCTCAATTATTTCCACGATTGATTTGCTGAAAAAAGCCGGCAGCACCGACATTCGCGCGCTGATTCTGGTGGCCGCCCCTGAAGGTGTGAAACGCGTTCTGGCTGCGCATCCGGATGTGTCTATCTACACCGCCTCCATCGACGACGGCCTGAATGAAAAAGGCTATATCCTGCCTGGCCTGGGTGACGCCGGCGACAAGATTTTCGGCACCAAGCAGAAGGACGTTTAAACATGTCCCAGCACGCTAACGAGCATGTTAACGACGCTAACAACCAGCCTGTCGACGAATCTTTTCATGAGCCTTTTCAAGAACCCATGTGGAAGCAAGCGTTAGCCGGCTCCCAAATGTTGCTGGTGGCCTTTGGCGCACTGGTGCTGATGCCACTGATTACCGGCATGGACCCGAATGTCGCGCTCTTCACTGCTGGCCTTGGCACCATTATTTTCCACATTGTGACCGGCGGCCAGATTCCGATTTTTCTGGCGTCGTCGTTCGCCTTTATTGCCCCGGTAATTGCCTCCAAAGGCAAATTCGGTATGGAAGAAACCATGGGCGGCCTCATGGCGGCGGGTATTTTGTACATCATTCTGAGCGCCCTGGTAAAAGTCCGCGGTACCGGCTTTATTACCCGCCTGCTTCCACCGGTGGTGATTGGCCCGGTGATTATGGTGATTGGCTTGGGGCTGGCACCGGTAGCAGTGCACATGGCGTCTGGCCGCACCGGTGACGGCAGCGTACAGCTTATTGCGGAAAACACCGCGCTGTGGATTGCGATGATTTCCCTAGTGTGTACCGTAGGCGCATCGGTGTGGGCAAAAGGTATTTTTCGCCTGATTCCAATCATGTTTGGCGTGCTGGTGGGCTATGGCCTGGCAGCCATAATGGGTTTGGTAGATACGACGCCGGTGCAACAAGCGCCCTGGCTGGCTATTCCCAACTTTACCGCGCCACAATTCAGCTGGGGAGCCATTCTTTTCATGATTCCGGTGGCGATTGCCCCGGCTATTGAACACATTGGCGACGTACTGGCCATCGGCAATGTTACCCGCAAGAACTACCTGGACAAACCAGGCCTGCACCGCACCCTGCTGGGCGACGGCCTGGCCACCAGCGCCGCATCACTGCTGGGTGGCCCGCCCAACACCACCTACTCGGAAGTGACTGGCGCCGTCATGCTGACCCGCAACTTCAACCCGAAAACCATGTGGTGGGCCGCGGTTATCGCCATTGTACTGGCCTTTGTGGGTAAATTCGGCGCGGTGCTGCAGACCATTCCGGTGCCGGTGATGGGCGGCATTCTATGCCTGCTGTTCGGCTCTATTGCGGTGGTGGGCATGAGCACGCTGATACGCCACCAGGTGGACCTGAACTTACCGCGCAACCTGGTGATTGTAGGTGTCACCCTGGTATTCGGCATTGGCGGCATGGTGCTGGGCCATCTGGCAGGCATCGCGCTTTGTGCGATCGTGGCCATCGCCCTGAACCTGATTCTGCCGGGCTCACGCGAGGCCTGGGGCAAAGCCATTTACGAAAAGAAAGACTGATCAGCACCCGGCCCCCGCCCTGGGGGTCGGCTAACTTAAGCGTCGCGGCATCAATTTAACGGCTCGACGAAGCCAGCTAACGCGATTTTGGATCACATTCAGCCTGCTATTCTCTACTGCAAATTTTGACAAAATGATTATTTATCTGATCTCGGTCAATTAGGATAACGCCAATTATATCGATTTGATTTCAATCAATTGTAATTTTGTCGTCTTATCTATGCTCAGTTTCCGATGGCCCACTCAATTATTTTGTGCTGTCAACACGCAGAAAAATGCTACTGAATCATGGAGCTAGTTATGGAAGGCAAAACTTCAAAAACATCAGCAATTAATGAACAGCGTCGTAACTTTCTCAGCGGCTCAATCAGTGCTGGCTTTCTGGGCGCAGGCATTGCGGCAGGGTTAGTGCCAGCATTGGCTCAGGCTGAAAGCGGCAAACAAGTGGACCGTATGGCTAGCTATACCGCTGATCAGCTGGAGCGAGTCAAGCAAGTACTAGTAGTCCCGCCTATGGTACCTGCACATGACCAGGTCGCCAAAGGCAAGCCTAAAGTCATTGAAATACGCCTCGATGTAGAAGAGAAACAAATAGATCTAGAAAACGGTGCTAAGTCATGGGTATGCGCCTTTAATGGCAGCGTGCCCGGGCCGTTAATTGTTTGCCACCAACACGACTATGTTGAATTAACCTTAGTTAACCCCAAAACCAACATGCTAGCCCATAACATAGACCTTCACGCGGCAACGGGTGCCTTGGGAGGCGGAGAGTTAACGCTTGTTGCTCCAGGTGAAGAAGTCACCTTCAGATTTAAGGCCACTAAAATAGGAACTTTTGTATATCACTGTGCACCAGGCGGAGTGATGATCCCCTGGCACGTAGTGATGGGTATGAATGGTGCCATCATGGTATTGCCACGTGAAGGCTTAAGCGATGGCGATGGTAACAACTTAACCTACGACAAGGCCTATTACATTGGCGAACAAGATTTCTATATTCCCAAGAATGAGCAAGGGCAATACAAGGCTTATGACACTGTTTTAGGCAGCATGAATGAAACCTTAGAAGTGATGAAAACCCTCACCCCATCCCATGTAGTCTTTAACGGCGCAGTTGGGGCCTTAACGGGTCAGAATTCCATGACAGCCAAGCTTGGTGAAACGGTGCTGTTTGTTCACTCTCAAGCTAACCGTGATACTCGCCCACATATTATTGGTGGTCACGGGGATTATGTTTGGAACACAGGTTCATTCAATGACAGACCCTCTCGAAATTTGGAGACTTGGCACATTGCCGGTGGCAGCGCTGGCGCAGCTTTATATACCTTCATGCAACCTGGGCTATATGTTTATGTAAATCACAATTTAATTGAAGCCATCATGAAAGGTGCTGCAGGCCATATCAAGGTTAACGGCGAATGGAATGATGATTTAATGACCCAGGTCAGCAAGCCTTTTCCCATCAGGTCTTAAAGACGTTTCTTAGCTGTTTAATGACCGAATGGCTCAAAGAAATTGCGCGAAGGTGTGGCTTAGAAATAGCATTTCTGAGCCACGAATTTGCGGCAACCTAGAGATGAAGGAAGATGCCATGCTCAGGGTAATAGGTATTTTGTTGCTGGCTATGGTTTACCAAACCGCCACAGCCCAACAAGCCGATGAAAACGCCAAGGATTATTTAATACACGCCAGCGTATACCAATGGTACGGCGAACTGGACAGCAATGAAGACTGGCGTCAAAACCATCCCCAGGTCACGCTCGATTTTGCAGAATACCCACAAAGCAGCTGGACACAAGGCGCGCACCAGATTCTAGATATAGCGCCGGTATCTGAAGATTCAGCCTCAAATAACCCACCTGCCGGCCATCAAGTACGCGTAACCTTAGAGTTCTACCCTGCTGCTGCGGACTCCGATCACGTAACCGGCCAGTATATGCAACAATTGATCACCTTCAGCCCTGATTACCAGCAAGTGTTCAAGGTAGAAACCGAAATGAATGAGCGCGATGATTTTGAATCTCGCTACATTGCCAGCGCCGATACAAATTTAATTCGCGCATTTCTTTATAACTGGACTCAAGGGCTGGATGAGCCTGACTCAGCATCGCTAACACAGTGGCTTGCGAGTGACGCCGAGGTGAACCTGGCTGAAACGCAGGTAGCGGGTTTAAGTGACTATCAGGCCCATATGCAGGCGCAAGGGTTAACCCAAAGCCGTCGAGTGATAAGAAATCTGAAAATAAGCCCGTTAGACGAACAGCAATACCAGGTTGAATTTGAATATCAATGGAGCGCGATCAACGGCGACGGTGAAACCGAGATCGCGGGTATTGGCGCCTCCCTGCGCTTAAGCGTCGTAGACGGCAAAGTATTAGTGCACGTTTATACGGAGCAATATCTTGCGCCAAAAACGGATCTAGGGGCAGAAGTTCGCTGCTAAGGCGCTCGGCCATCGCATTATCAGGAGTTAACTATGACAAACAATACACGCTTTATTCTGGGCAAAGGAATATCCGCGGCAATTCTGTGCTTGGTGATGATCTTTTTCAGCAACGCCGCTATGGCGCAGATGCCTGTTCTTAAAGGTATAGGCGGCGATTTTACGTTGAATAGTAGTAAAGGGGTTGAGGTCAGCCTGTCAGACTATCAAGACAAAGTGGTCATGTTATTTTTTGGCTATACCAATTGCCCTGACATTTGCCCCACAACGATTGCCCATATCAGTCAAATGGTCAAGCGGCTCACTCCAGAGCAGCGGGCAAGAGTACAAGTTCTTTTTATCAGCATAGACACGGACTACGACACGCCGGAACACCTGAACAAATACCTAAGTTACTTTGACCCGAGCTTCGTTGGCTTAGTGGATGAAAAAGAAAAAATTAATCACGTTGCACAGCTTTACCATGCTGAATACAGCAAGCTTGCCAATGAAAAAGTAACAACAGAATTTAAAAAACTTTCCGTAGATAGCGAAGAACAAGCGCAGGAAGGATACCTTTACTCCCACAGTGCAAAGATATTTATTATCGATACGAAAAGCCGGGTGCGAGGCTTCTTTTACGTGGGCACACCGATTGATGATATGAAAGACCAAGTAATAAGCTTGCTCTAATACTCGTCTCGTTAACTGCCGCATCAAAAAGACAATCAAAAAATAAAAGGATTAATCGATGAAAATGCTGCCGATCAACGCCATTGTGGTTGGCTCAAACAAGCAGGTTCAGCTGGCGCCTGCGTAAACCGCTGAAGGCAGCACGTTGCCGCTTACGCTGACGTTTGGCAGCAGTGAAACTATCAGCCTAGATGTCAAAGTAACGAGCCGGCCCTAAATGAAAGAAAACCGTTTGCCATCCGTGGCTTGTCGGGCTGACGCTAGGTCATTTGCGCGCCATCGACTCCAGCATCCGATTCACCGCATCCAGGTGCTCTGGCTCGTTATGGCACATGCCTTGGAAACAAGCGCAAAGATCCAGAAAGTCTTTTAGTTCCATCCGCTGCGCCATCTTCATCAAGCGCTTGGTCATCCGAGTTGCTTTAGGCGGCTGGCTGGCTATCCGCTCGGCTAACTTCATAGCCGTCGGCATCAGCTCATCAGCAGGCACCACGTCCAGAACAATTCCAAGCTCTTTGGCTTCATTCGCATCAACAATCCGGCCAGATAAGGTTAACTCGAAAGCCCGTTGGTAGCCGATCAGGCGTTGCATCAACCAGGCGCCGCCGTCTCCCGGAATAATTCCAAGGTTAAGGAAGGTTTCGCCAAATTTGGCTTTTTCTGATGCTATGCGGATATCCGCCATATTCGCCAGATCAAAACCGGCACCAATGGCCGGGCCATTCACCGCGGCGATAATCGGCACCTCGACAGCCTGCATGACCAACGGGATACGCTGAATGCCCTTACGATAGCGTTCGGCGCATTCCGCTGCATCACCGGCGAAATCGCCGCCGCGCTCCGCCATATCACGAACGTTACCGCCCGCACTAAAGGCTGAACCGGCACCGGTAATAACCAATACCGAGACATCGGCGCAGCCATTAACCCATTCGGCTGTGGTAACGATATCGTCGATCAAATGCGACCCAGTAAGGGCGTTCCGTAAGTCGTGACGGTTAAGCGTTAAGGTCGCAACACGGTTCTCAAGAGTAATTAATGCATCAACTAACTGTGGCAGATTGCTCATATTTGGCTGGCTCGTATTTAATTGGCTCATAACGGTGCTTCCTGGCGAACGATCACTCGGGCATCAACCACCGCGTAACCGTCGTTGTAGGCAATCACGGGGTTAAGATCCAGCTCAAGGATTTCCGAATGTGCATCAACGATACTGGAAACCTTCAACAGCAGCTCGACCAACGCATCTTTGCTCACCGCCGGTTCGCCACGGGCCCCTTCCAATATTTTGCGGGCTTTAATCTGGCCCACCATGGAACGGGCATCATCGCGGCTCAATGGAATGGCGCGAAACGCCACGTCCTCCAAGACTTCCACGAAAATACCGCCCAGACCGAACATCAACACCGGCCCGAACATTGGGTCACGGCTTACCCCGATAATAACCTCGGTGCCCTTACGGGCCATGGGCGCTAACAAAACACCTTCTATCTCGGCGTCGGGCTTGTAGAGCTTGCATGAGGCCAGAATTTCAGCGTGCCCACGGCGTAAATCGGCCTCGCCGCTGAGGTTAAGTTTGACTCCGCCGGCATCCGATTTATGCAGAATGTCTTTGGAGACAACTTTCATCGCTAATGACGTGTGACCAAACTCAGCCACCGCCTTTAAAAACTCGGCCTCGTTCCGGACAATCCACTCTTTCGGCACGTCCACCCCGTAAGCGCGCAGCAGTGACTTAGCCTCGAACTCAAACAAGTCCCGACCACTTTTCTGAGCCTGCTTAAACGTTGCAACAACGTCGGCATTGGGGCTAAGAGGATGCGCCCGCTCCGCCCGCTCGGTACGTGAAATATAGGCACCCCGTTCACTAAGCGCTTTCAACACCTGAACCGCGTGCTCAATCGAATTGTAAACAGGCACCCCCGCTTCACGCAGCCTTACCAGCGGCTCAGGCCGAACATGGCTGTAAAGACTGTAAACCACCAACGGCTTATCGGTCTGGCCAGACAACCCAGCGATCGCATCGGCCGTTTGAAGCTCTTCCGCCTTGAGTTCCTCTGCAAAGCGAATGCCGTAGCCACCAAACATGCCGACCAGGAACACCATGTCAACGTTCGTATCCTTAACCAGGATGCTCATGCAATCAGCCAGCAATGCCGGATTGGCGTCGGTGCTACCGGCAACATCAACCGGGTTGACCAACGATGCCTGCGGAAAAAGAATGTCCCGCAGCGCTGATCGGGTTGCATCAGACAGCTCAGCCAGCTCCAGCCCCGCTTCCGATAAGCGGTCAGAAGCGATGGTTGCCTGACCACCACCGTCAGCCAAAATTGCAACCCGGTTACCATTCGCCTGCTGCAAAAGACCCAAGCCTTCGGCAACCGGCAAAATCTCGTCAGACTGGCTGACCACGGTTACGCCCACCTGACGAAGCAGGTCAACCGTCATCGCATAGCTGCCGGCTAAGGCTCCCGTGTGTGATTTGGCGGCTTTCTGGCCGGCCTCGGTTGAGCCCGACTTATAAACCACCACAGGCTTGGTTTTCGCGATTTCTTTGGCAACGTTTAAAAACAAACGGCCGTCTTTGAAACCCTCCACGTAAAGGGTCGCCACACGCGTGTTCTCGTCTTCGCCCAAGTACTGGAGATAATCGGCAAAACCTAAATCAATCTGGTTGCCTGGCCCCACATAGGTACTGAAACCCACATGCCCGTTGCTTTGCGCTTCAAGCGCCAGCGCCAGCAGCATATTGCCCGACTGGGAGATAATACCGATGTCGCCTGGCTTGACGTTGTCGAGAGCCAGCAGGTTTACTTTTTTGTGGAGGTTGAACACCCCGGATGTGTTGGGGCCAACAATACGTACGTTGGCTTTTTGAGCGGCTTCTAATACCTCCTGCCCCAACTTGGCGCCGGCTTCGTCCACCTCGCCAAAACCGCTTGCCAGGATAATCACCCCTTTCGTTCCATTGCGGCCACATTGGCCCAGCAGGTCAGGGATGGTTTTCGCTGGCGTACAGATCAAAGCCAACGCCGCCGGGCCCGGCAGTGATTCCATCGACGGATAGGCTTTGTAACCCAAAATCGTATCGGCTTTCGGATTGATCGGGTAGATCGCGCCTTCATAGCCGTCGTTAACAAGTCCAACCATCGCCTTGTAACCGCGCTTGGTGGGGTCGGATGAGGCACCCAGAATCGCGATCGAATCGGGTGCCAGGAAATCGTGCAATGAACTTTTCATAATCAGCAGCCCTTGAAGACTGGTGAGCGTTTTTGAGCGAAGGCATCAACACCTTCCTGCCAGTCCTGGGTTGTCGTGCACATGAACACGCCGTCTAACTCGTGCTGAAGCTGCGCATCTAGATCTGCGTGCGAGGCATTGTTCAATAGCTTCTTGACCAATGACATGGAGATTGGCGCCTTGGTGGCCAGCTGTTTGATAAACGCTTCTGCCTCATCAAGCAATGCCTCATCGGCTACAGAACGAGTCGCCAAGCCGATACGCTCAGCCTCGGGGCCGTCAATTTTAACGCCGGTGAAGATCAGCTCACGAGCTTTCGCTAACCCAACCAAACGCGGCAGAAAACTGGTCACACCGCCGCCGACACAGGTGCCAATGCTGACTTCGGGAAAGCCGATTTTTGCCGTCTCGCCCATAAATATAAAATCACAGGAGCAGGCCATTTCGGCCCCCGCACCTAATGCATAACCGTTAATGGCCGCAACCACCGGCTTACTCAGTCGAAACATCGCTTCGCAAGCGTCATTAGCCAATTGCAGATACTGCCGACGCTGATACTGGCTGCGCTCGCCGGAACCGTGCTCTTTCATATCGGCGCCAACACAAAAGGCGCGCCCCTCACCGGTTAATAAAACGGCTCTGACCTCAGGGTCGGTTTCTGCCTGGTTCAACGCCGCCAATAAGTCTTTGTAAAACTGCTCAACAACGGCGTTTAAACGATGGGGACGATTGAAGCGAATCTCGGCATAGCCGTCTTTGATGGTATAAATCAGGGTTTCAAATGACACAATAAATTTCCTCTATCTCATCAGGTGTCGCGTCGCAAGTCCGACGGTATCGGGAAGTTTGGCATGGTGGGTTTGTCGGCGTGGCCTTTGCGGAACTGGCGCAGCTGGAATACATAGGCCAGCACCTGGGCGATGGCCATGTACAGGCCGTCTGGTATTTCCTGACCAATATCACTGTTGTGATACACCGCCCGCGCCAACGGTGGTGTGCGCAGAATTTCTACCTTGTTTTCGCGGGCAATTTCCATAATTTTGAAGGCCAGTTCGTCACCGCCTTTGGCCACCACCATAGGCGCGGCCATGCTGTTCTGGTCGTACTTCAGCGCCACCGCGTAGTGGGTCGGGTTGGTGATGACCACGTCAGCGGTGGGCACGTCCTGCATCATCCGTCGCTGCGACATCTCTCGCTGCAGCTGGCGGATACGGCCTTTCACCTCGGGCTTGCCTTCGCTGTCTTTGTGTTCGTCTTTTACTTCCTGCATGGTCATTTTGAGCTTTTTCTGGTGATCGTAAATCTGGAAGGGCACATCGATCACAGCAATAATGATGGTCGCACAGGACAACAAAAAAAAGCTCCAACCCAGGGTCCAGAGTACATGCTCCATAGCCGGAACCGTCGGTTCTGCGGAGATGCTCAGCAAGTCCACCGTTCGCACTTGCAGAATGAGAATAGCGATGGTGAGTACCAGACCCACTTTGGCGATGGCTTTAAACAGCTCGATCAGCGAGCGTGCAGAGAACATGCGACCAATGCCCTTTATAGGGTTCATACGACTAAGCTTGGGCGCAATGGATTTGCCGCTGAACAGTAGGCCACCGATGCCGATGGAACCCGCTATAGCCGCCACAAGCAGCACGGCCAGAATGGGCGACAACGCCCAAGCCGCGGCTTTGGCGGACGCAATTAACTGCACGCTCATGTGGCGCATATCAAAAATAGCGCTGCGCTCGATGGTAAAGGCGTCACGCATAATACCTTCCAGAACGGCACCAAGATGGGTGCCAAAAATCAGTAGGCCGCCGGCACCGGCCAATAATACCGACATGGTTGCCAGTTCTTTGGAGCGCGCAGTCTCGCCATCCTCCTTAGCCTTTTCCAGCCTTCGGGGGGTGGCCTCTTCGGTTTTCTCCTGACTGTTGTCGTCGTCGGCCATTATCAAAATACCCTGGTGTTGGTGCTTTTATGACTACTGCTGCAACTCGCGCATGAAATCAAACGTCTGCCGAGTGTAAACATCGAAATGCGGTAGAAAATTGGCGTGCAACACCCAGATAGCAAACAATCCAAAAATCAGGCCAATGGGGAAGCCAAGGGCAAAAATATTCATCTGCGGCGCGGCGCGGGTCATCACCCCAAAAGAAATACTGACAATCAACACCGCCGTTACCGCCGGCAGCGCCATCAGCATCGCCGATACAAACATCCAGCTGATACGGTGCGCCAATTGCCACACCCCGGCCTGCCCCAGGCCTTCAAGGCCAATAGGCAAGGTGCGAAAACTCTCGATAAACACTTCAAACGCCACCAAGTGGCCATTCATTGCCAGAAACAACAAAGTGATGGTGATGGTGTAGATTTGCGCCAGCACCGCCACGTTCACGCCGTTGGCGGGGTCCACCATAGACGCAAAGCCCAGGCCCATTTGCATGGCAATCATTTGGCCGGCAATCACGAACAGCTGCCACAGAGCGGTTAGCGCGAAGCCCAACCCCACACCAATCAATATCTGCTGCAGGGTAATTACCACTGCATCGGCGCTTAAGGCTTCTACCTGGGGCACCGGGGGAATTATCGGCACCACGATAATGGTCATCAACAGGGCGAGACCCAGACGCGCGCGCGCGGGCACCAACTGGGTACCAAAAATGGGAATCACCATCAGAAAGCTGGCAATGCGGAACAGTGGCCATAAATGCTGGCCAACCCACTGGCCTATCAGATCGGCACCGAGTTCGGTAGGCAGCATGGGTCAGCCGATCAAAAAGGGAATGCGGGAGAAGAGCGCATTAGCGTGGTCCAGCAGCTGTGTCAGCATCCACGGTCCCATCACAATAATAACGATCAGGGTAATCAGCAAGCGCGGCAGAAAGCTCAGGGTTTGTTCGTTGATTTGGGTGGCAGCCTGAAAGGTACTCACCACTAAACCAATCACCAGGCCCGGGGTAATGATCACTGTGGCCAGCAGCACAATCATCCACAGCGCTTCGCGCAGAATATCGATGACGGTTTCCGGGGTCATAGGTGGTCTCCATTTAGCTCTTCATGGCATTCGGCGCCGCGCACACTAAAGGCCATAACTGGCCGCCAGGGTGCCCATTATCAACGCCCAACCGTCTACCAGCACAAACAGCATGATTTTAAACGGTAGCGAGATAATAATCGGCGACAGCATCATCATACCCATGGCCATCAGCACGCTGGCCACCACCATGTCGATGATCAAAAAAGGTATGAACAGTATAAAACCGATCTGAAACGCAGTTTTCAGCTCACTGGTGACAAACGCCGGTAGTAGCACCCAGAATGTGACGTCTTCGGGGCCGGCAAACTGCTCGTCAGCCATGCGCATGAACAGGCCCAGGTCGCTCTCGCGGGTTTGTGCCAGCATGAACTTTTTGAACGGCTCCGACGCGGCTTCCACGGCTTCCAGCGAGGTCATTTCTTCCTGCAGGTAGGGTTGCAACCCTACCTGGTTGGCTTCTTCCAGCACCGGTTTCATAATGAATATGGTCATAAACAACGCCAGCCCCAGCAAAATTTGATTGGACGGCGCCGATTGCAGGCCCAGGGCCTGGCGCAATATGGAAAATACGATAATGATGCGGGTGAACGACGTCATCATCATCAACATCGCCGGCAAAAACGTCAGCGCCGTCATCAGCGCCAGAATCTGCAGGGTCACCGAATATTCCTGCTGGCCCTCGCCGGCACCGGGTTCTACGGTGAACGCGGGTATGCCGGGCAGGTCTGCCTGAGCCAGCGGCGCCCAGACCATGGCAGCGATGACGGTCAGTAACGGCAATAGCGCCTTTAGCAGGCGCACAGGTTCAAATCTTGCGGTCATCGGTCGATCTGCCAGAACTGTCGGCCGCCGCATTCGGGGCCTGGGTTTTATTCATCAGGGAGTGGAGTTTGCGGGCAAATTCACCGCTGGGCGCGCTGCTGCCTACACTCACGACTGGCTCATCAAACACGTGCAGAGTGCGAATGGTGCTGGGAGTAATACCCAGCAGCAACTGCTGGCCAGCCACATCCACCACCGCAATGCGTTCGCGGGCGCCCAGGGCCATCACCGATACCACTTTAATGGCGCTGTTGTTCATGCCGGTCATGCCGGTCATGCGGCGGATCAGCCAGGCACAGCCATAGATAATCGCAATCACCGCCAGCAAGCCCAAACCCAGGCTCACCAGTGTAGATAGGGTATCCGGAGTGCGCGTCGCCCCACTTAGTTGTGTTTGCGCTTGCGACGCAGCGGGCTCTGCCATGGCCGGAAATGCCGCCATCAACCAGAATATAGGGACTGCCTGCAAGAGCTTTAACGTCATACTATTTCTGCAAGCGCTTAATGCGCTCGCCCGGGCTCATGACGTCAGTCAGGCGAATGCCAAATTTATCGTTAACCATCACGACCTCGCCGTGGGCAATCAAGGTGCCATTCACCAGCACGTCCAGCGGCTCGCCGGCCAGACGGTCAAGCTCGATCACCGAACCCTGATTCAGCTGTAGTAAATTGCGGATGGGAATCATGGTATTGCCGACTTCCATCGAGATGGTCACCGGTATGTCCATGATCACGTCGAGATCTGGCGAGCCTTTTGAGGTGTTAACGCTGTCTGAACCAAACTCTTCCATGGGCGCTGCACGCAC
Organism: Marinobacter sp. M1C; assembly: GCF_023314135.1. Classification (NCBI taxonomy): domain Bacteria; kingdom Pseudomonadati; phylum Pseudomonadota; class Gammaproteobacteria; order Pseudomonadales; family Marinobacteraceae; genus Marinobacter; species Marinobacter sp. M1C. Next base: position 1,256,696 of record NZ_CP092289.1, on the reverse strand, counting down.
GTTGTTTTTTTTGTCGCTTTCTTTATCATTATTCCCGGCGCCAGCCGCCTCGGCCATCGCCGCGTCCCAGTCGTCTTCGGTGCTGTCAGGCTCTACACCGGAATCTGCACCAGACTCACCCATCGCGGCTTCCCACTCCGCTGCCAGCTTTTCGTCTTCGCTTATATTTTGGTCGTCTGTTTTATCGTCGTCAGCCATTAGGTGCGCCCTACCTTCAGTTGTTTCTTGACCTTGGGCAACGTCGCCCGTCCGTGAATTCTCAATGCCAATTTATCATCGCGGGTGCCCAACGTTGCGGTGTATATCGGAATACCGTTAGCGGTGACGGTTAAATGATCTGCCATTTCAATGGGTATAATGTCACCGGCTTTAAACTTGGCCACTTCGCGCAGTGAAATGTGACGCCGGCAAATTGTAGAGTTCACCGCCACACTCACCGCCTTGATGTCTTCCTGAAGCGCGCTTACCCAACGTTCGTCGGTGTCGTCGATGTCGCTTTGCACGCCAGCGTCTAACACATCGCGAATGGGCTCAATCATCGAGTATGGCAGCGCAAAGTGCAGCTCGCCGCCACCGCCGTCCAGTTCTATATGAAAGGTGCTCACCACGACCACTTCGCTGGGGCTGACAATATTGGCCATAGACGGGTTCACTTCCGAGCTCAGATACTCGAAATTCACTTTTAACACCGTCTGCCAGGCTTCCTGCATGTCGTGGAACACCTGATTCAGCATCATCTGCACAATGCGGTTTTCGGTAGGGGTGAATTCGCGGCCCTCAATTTTGGCGTGACGGCCCTGGCCACCGAAGAAGTTGTCCACCAGTTTAAAGACCAGTTTTGCATCCAGCACAAACAAAGACGTGCCGCGCAGCGGACGGATTTTGCACAGGTTCAAACTGGTTGGCACATAAAGGGTGTGCACGTACTCGCCGAACTTCATGATCTGAACGCCGCTGGTTGACACATCGGCGGTGCGCCGCAGCATATTGAATAGGCTGATGCGGGTGTACCGGGCAAAACGCTCGTTAATCATTTCCAGTGTTGGCATGCGCCCGCGGACGATCCGGTCCTGGCTGGCCAAATCGTATTTTTTTACGCCGTCTTTGTCGGTGTCGTCGTAGGCGTCGATGTCAACGTCGTCTACTCCATGAAGGAGCGCATCGATTTCGTCCTGAGACAGCAAGTCCTGCATAGTCAATTCCGCCGTGAAGATTCCAGCCGCATGGCGGCTATATCAAACGTCCACCTTACTGAACCACAAAATTACTGAACAACAAAGTTGCTGAACAACACCTGGCGAATAGCGGCTACGTTCTCGTTGGCCAATAGCTCATTGACCTTGTCAGTCATCGCCTGTGCCAGCTCCTGGCGGCCTTCCGAAGCGCGCAAGCTGTCAAAGCTGCGATTTCCCATTAGCTGAATCAGCTGGCTGCGCAGCAATGGCAAATGCACTTTGGCGGCATCAAGCACCGCCTGGCTTTCCGCTTCCAGTGACACATACACCTGGGCGTAACGCTGGCGGCCTTCAGCTTGCACGGTGGCCAGCAAGGGGTTTTCCAGCTCCAGATAAACGCTGGGTAGATATTCCGGTTCTTTGGCCTGTTCTTCAACGGTTTCGTCACCGCCCATGCCGGGCAGGCTGCCATTCATAAACCAGAGCGCACCGGCAACAGCCAAACCAATAGCCAACAAAATCAAAAAGCCCAGCAACACAAAGAGCTTGAGTTTGCTTTTTTTCGCTACGGGTTCATCAGCGCTGGTGTTCTCTGCCATAAGTAATCGATCCTGTGAAGCCCAAATAAGCCGTTGCGCGCAGTTTACCGTTCAGCTCAGCCTTGGGCAAAACAGTTTGCCTAGGCAAACACGTCAACCTCACCACGCCAGCTCAAATCCAGCTGCCCGCCTGCTAAAATAACATCCTGACCACCCAGTTCAGACGCCAGGCCATCGCCACCGCGGCGGCCTTGGCCACCGTTACTGCCGGCCTCCGCATTGCCTTGTTCACCGGATTGCTGGCGGGGCTGGTCAGACACATCAAATCGCTCCAGCGAAACGCCCTGCTCACTCAGCATGTCACGCAAACGGTGGGAATGCTGCTCTAACTGATCGCGTACCATCGGGTTGGCCGCGTGCACCGTTATGCTGGCCTGATCGTTGTGCATACGCACCTTTACTTCCATCGGGCCCAGGTCTGCCGGGGACAGATGAATTTCAGCCATCGACATGTTGCGTGCGGTAAGCCAAGTGAGTTTACCCATTACTTTGTCGCCCCAATCGGCCTGGCCCACCGGCACGTCTACAGACGTTGTGTAACCGCGCAGAGCCAGCGCGGGATCGGTCTGCACCCGGGCGGCACTGTTGGGCTGCTGCAACAGACTGTCGGCGCTGCCTTGCAGACGGCTGTCGGCCACCAAATTGGCGCCGTCTACCGGGCGCAGGCTTTCCCCGTTGCGCAATGTGTCGGTGAGGGCCAGGCCCGCAGCTTGGCTGGCACTCAAGCCGGTCGCTGCACCCTCTGTGCCGGCCTCTATAACGCCAGGCGCCGCCAGCGGATTCAGTGATTGCCCTGGAATGCCTGCGGCCGGCATGGCGCCGGCACTGGCCAAGGCAACGCCGGCGGCGCTATTCATAACCACCGCGCTGCCAGCGGCACCGGGGGCCGGCGCCACCGGTGCCAGCATGGCCTGCAATTCCATAAAGGTGAGTGCCACCGGTTCCGGGTCGGGCAGGTCTTCGGTGTCGGTATTTTCGGCAGCGTTGTTCTGCGGGTTGGTTATAGCCCCGGGCTCGATGTTGTCGCTGCGGGGTTCATTGACCTTGCCAACGTCATCCGCTTCGGCTTGGCGGCTACGGTCAGCATCGGCAGGTTTTTTGGCGGTATCCGCTGCCCGGGGGGCAGCAGCGTTTTTATCCGCTGCATTGGCTTTCTGGGCGTCGGCTTTTGAGTCTTTCGCAACCGCTTGCTGAGCGGCAGACCGGTTTTTAGCCTGATCCTGACGTACCAGGGTTTGCGTGTGTTCACGGGACACGTCTTGATAACGGCTGTTGCCGCCGTTGCCACTGTCGGCGTAACCGCCGTCACGACTTTTTGCCGAGCGACTGGCCGCCTGTTCGCTGATTGCGCTGGCAGAGCCTTGGGGGAGAAGCATTTGGGACATGGCAACCTCTTGCCGCGTGTGGCCGCGTAGTAGTTTGAAAGTAGCTTAAAAGTAGTTTGAAAGTAGCTTGAAAGTAGCTTGAAAGTAATCCAAAAACCGGAAAACGGCGTTCAATGGCCGTTATTCCGCATAAGTAACAAAGCTAAAAGAGGTGTAGCAAGATCGATGCCAGAGCGCGTCAGCGGGGTCGGCGCAGAAACGCCCGGCCAGCGACTTCGTCGGCCTGCTTCTGTTCGCGGGAATCTTGCTCACGTTGCTCCTGCTGGCGACAGGTTGTGATGAAATTCTCCATGCCACGGCGTTTTTCCCAGGCTTTCAACCATTCGTTGCGACGAACTTCAAACACCTGATTTGCCTGTTCAAGCTGAACCTGCTGCTGCCCGATTAACTGGTCAAGCTGACCCATAAACGCCTGCCAGGCTTGCAACCGGCTAACCGCAATCACGCCCTGCTGGCCGTCACGGATTTGCTGGCGATATTCCTGATGATAGCGCTGAAGTTCCTGAATTTGCTGTTCCCGCTGAGCCATCAGGGTGCGAGCCTCGCCCATGCGTTCCAGCGCCTGTTTCTCTTTGCGTTGCTCCACCGCCAGCACCACGCCAAGGCGTTGCGAACGCTGCATTACGGATTACTCCCGGCGGCAGTCGGATTTGGCGCAGCCACCTGCATGCGTTCGGGCGAACGCCGCTCCGGCACCACGGCAAGCAGTTGCTCAACGCTGTCGGTCAGCGAGGTTTTTTCACTGAGTCCCTGCTTCAGGAACTGCCGCATATTGGCAATGTGCGCAACGGCAAAGTCGGTTTCCGGGTCGCTGCCTTTGACATAAGCGCCTACGCTGATCAAATCCCGCGCCTGCTGGTAGCGCGAGTACACCTGTTTAAACCGCTGCGCCCGGGCGAAGTGTTCAGGATCGGTCACCTGGGGCATAACCCGGCTGATGGACGCTTCAACATCGATAGCCGGGTAATGGCCTTCTTCCGCCAGCCGCCGCGACAACACAATATGGCCGTCCAGAATGGCGCGGGCGGCATCGGCAATCGGGTCTTGCTGATCGTCGCCTTCCGTCAACACCGTGTAAAAGGCCGTAATGGACCCGCCGCCGGGGCGACCGTTGCCGGTGCGCTCCACCAACTGTGGCAATTTGGCAAATACCGATGGCGGGTAGCCCTTGGTGGCCGGTGGCTCACCCACCGCCAGGGCAATTTCACGCTGGGCCTGGGCATAGCGGGTCAACGAATCCATCAGCAGCAGCACACGCTTGCCCTGATCGCGGTAAAATTCGGCAATGCGCGTAGTCAGCATAGCCGCGCGCAGACGCATCAGAGGTGAATCGTCGGCGGGTGAAGCCACCACCACGGAACGGGCCAAGCCTTCTTCACCCAGAATGTCTTCAATGAATTCTTTCACTTCGCGGCCGCGCTCGCCAATCAGCCCGACCACGGTGACGTCGGCGTTGGTAAATCGGGTCATCATGCCTAGCAGCACACTTTTGCCCACGCCGCTGCCAGCGAACAGGCCAAGGCGCTGGCCCTGCCCCACGGTAAGCAGCGCGTTTATGGCACGAATGCCCACGTCCATAGGTTGGCGCACCGGCGCTCGGTTCAACGGGTTGATGATGTCGCCGCTGAGCGACACGCGGGCTTCAGCGTGCAGCGGGCCTTTTCCGTCCAGCGGCTCGCCACTGCCGTCAACCACTCGCCCCAGCAGTTGATTGCCCACCGGCACCCGACTGGTTGTAGACAAGGGCACCACCAATGCGCCAGGGCGAAGGCCTTCAATGGCGGTCAGTGGCATCAAATACACTTTTTCATCTTCAAAGCCGACCACTTCGGCTTCGACCACGCCACTGCCTTGGCTCTGAATAACGCAGCGGTCGCCCACCACCATAGGCACGCCCACGCATTCCAGCGTAAGCCCGACCATGCGGGTCAGGCGGCCAGCCAGTTCCGGTGTTTGTTGTGCCTGTACGTTGCGGCTACGCCGGTTCAGGCGTTCGGCAAGGGTGCCAGACAAGCTACCAGGTGAGCGGTCAGATAGGGCATCAGAGGGCGGAGCTGTCATCGCCGGGCTCCTGGGATTCGTTTGTGCTGGCATCGTTTACCAAGGCGTGAACCACCTGTTGAAAACGTTTTTCAACGGTGAAATCCACCAGCGAGTAGCGGGTTTCCACGCGGCAACCGCCGGGGCTGACGGCGGTGTCTTCCACCAGCTTCGTGGACGCATCAAGCCGCGCCAAAGACGCTTGCAGCGGCTCAATATCCTGGGGATTGGCGCTGATGCGCACGGTTTCAGTGGTGGATGGCAGTGCCGCCATAGCTTGGAGAACAACCTGCAGAATATGGCTGGAGTCCTGGGATAGCTCGCGCTGGACAACCGCTTTGGCCACCGCCGTCGCAAGCTGAACCAACGCCTCTTCCAGGTCGTTTTGCTGCTGGCGAATGGGTAATACCAGTGATTCCATCACTGAGTCCAGGCGCTTTTCCAACGCCTGCATCTGCTGCTGGCTGTGTTCGCGCCCCGCGCGCTCGCCTTTCTCGCGGCCTTCGACAGTGCCAGCCTTCACGCCTTGAGCAAAACCTTCTTCGCGGCCTTTGGCAAAACCTTCCTGATGACCTTTTTCAAGCCCGGCACCGTGGCCTTCCGCTTCCGCCTGTTGGTGAATATCCTGAAGCTCCGCGGCGGTCAGCGGTTTGATATCACGCTCTTCTTCGCGGGGAACTTCGTTGCCACGGGCGTCAAGCAGGGGCAACTCCCAACGCTCGTAAGCGGTGAGCTGTTCTTTCGGGATGCGGCTGCGGTCGTTGCGGGAGTCGGCCATTACATCATTTCTTCGCCGCCGCCACCGAGGGTGATTTCACCGGCTTCGGCCATGCGGCGGGCGATGCTTATGATGTCTTTTTGTGCGCTTTCTACATCACTTACTTTAACAGGGCCCTTGGTTTCCAGATCGTCCTGCAAGAGTTCAGCGGCACGCTTGGACATATTCTTGAAAATTTTGTCTTTGACATCGTCATCGGCGCCCTTGAGCGCAATCACCAGCACTTCAGACGACACTTCACGCAGCAAGGCCTGAATGCCACGGTCGTCCACGTCCTTCAGATTGTCGAATACAAACATCAGGTCTTCAATGGTGGTTGCCAGATCCGGGTCGGTTTCCTTGATGGATTCCAGCAGACTGGATTCGATGCTGCGGTCCATAAAGTTCATGATGTCAGCGGCGCGCTTTATGCCGCCAATCCGGCTGGTTTGCGTCGAGGAGCTGCCAGAGAACTGTTTTTCCAGAATGTCGTTCAGCTCCTGCAACGCCTGGGGCTGTATGGTTTCCAGAGTCGCAACGCGCATCATCACATCTAATCGCACTTTCGGGTCCAGAGCGGCCAAAATTTCGGCAGACTGGTCCGGGTCGAGATAGGAAATAACGATGGCCTGAATTTGCGGGTGTTCGTACCGGATGATATCGCCCACCGCGCGGGGCTCCATCCACTTCAGAGTGTCTAACCCGGTGGTATTGCCACCAATCAGAATACGGTCAATCAGGCTGGCGGCTTTGTCGTTACCCAGGGCCTGGGTCAGCATGGCACGAATGTAATCGTCGTTGCCCACGCCCAGTCCGGTCTGGCCGCCCACGGCGTCGATAAAGTTGTTGAGTACGCCGCTGACGTCGTCTTTGCTGATATCGCGCATTTGTGCCATGGCCACGCCAACCTTCTGCACTTCCTTCGGGCCCATGTGCTTTAGCACTTCCGCGGCGTCGCCTTCGCCCAGCGACATCAACAGAATGGCCGCCTGCTCTACCCTCGAAATTTTGCGTGCGGGTTTCGCCGGCGCGCTGCCGACGCTCTGGTTTGCCTGATCAGTCATCAACATTCACCCATTGTCGCATTACCTGTGCAACCCGTGCCGGATCTTCGGCAATCAGCCCTTTTAGGGCGTTCAGCTGCCTATCATAGCCCCCTGTGCTACCGGGTAAAAGCAGGTCGTCCTGATTGGCCATGGCTTGGCGCAGGGAATCGCCACCTTCGATGCCGTCCAGATCGCCGTAACCTTCATTATCGCCGCCAGCCAGGCCTTTATTGCCGTTCGACAGATTTTTCAGGGTGGGCCGCAGCAGACCCAATACCAGCACCAATACCACCAGACCGGCCAGAACCTGCTTCATCAGGTCCCAAAACCAGGGTTGAGTCCAAAAACCGGGGGCGTCGTAGGCCACGACCTGTTCCGGAGCAAACGCGGTATTCATCACTGTAACGCTGTCGCCGCGGGCCGCAGAGTAGCCCACTGCGTCGCGAACCAGCATGCTCAGGCGCTGTAATTCCTGTTCCGGCCAGGGCTCGTAGGTGACCGCGCCGGTGTCGGCATTGACTACCTTCATGTCATCCACCGCCAGGGCGACGGTCAGACGCTTGATCCGGCCCAATTCCTGGCGAACGTAGCTAACGGTGCGGTCTATCTCGTAATTGCGGGTGGATTCGCTGCGCACATCTACCGGCGCTGGTGCAGGCTCGGCACCGGCGGCATTGGCCTGTTGTGGCACGGTGGCGTTAGCAGGGGGCTGATTCGACAGGGCTCCGGGAATGCCAATGGGTGCGCCGCCAGCGCCGCGGCTTTCGGTTAACTTGCGCTCGCTGCGCACCGCCTGTTGTTCCGGGTTGAACAATTCTTCAGCTTGCTCCACCGAAGAGAAATCAAGATCTGCGGACACTTCGGTGCGATAGCGGCCTTCGCCCACAATCGGCGAAATCAGCGACGACACCCGGTGGCTCAGGCGCTCCTCCACCCTGTCGGTGAAGTCGTATTGGTCGGACATGCGATCGGTGTCGGTTTTAGCGTCGCTGCCTGTCAGCAGATTGCCATTCTGATCAACCACGGTCACACCGGACTTGGTCATCATCGGCACGCTGCCCGCCACCAGATTAACAATGGCGGCAATGTGCTCCTGCTCCGGGCGGCGCCCGGCAAACACTTCCAGAAACACCGAGGCTGAAGGCTCGCGGGCATCGCGGATGAACACCGAGCGCTCCGGAATGGCCAGATGTACCCGGGCACTGCGAATGCCGCGCATACTGGCGATGGTACGCGCCAATTCGCCTTCCAAACCGCGGCGATAGCTGATGGTTTCCATATATTGGGAGGTACCCAAACCACGATCCTGGTCCAGCAATTCGAAACCCAGAGTTTTTTGATCAGTAACGCCCTCCGCCGCCAGCCTCAGGCGTGCGTTGTAAACCTGATCAGCTACCACCAGAAGTGCACCGGTGCGCGGGTCCATCTTATAATCGATTCCGTTGGTGTCCAGAATTCTGGTCACGTCTTGCGGGTTGTACGATGACAAGTCACCCAGCACCGGCTGATAGTTAGGCTCTTGGGCCCACAGCACCACCGCCACGCCCAACGCAACGCTGGCCGCCAAGCCCACCATCAGGCCTATCTGACGCAGCAGATCCAGCCTGTTGAAACCCATAAAGGCGCGGCTGCGACCTTCGCCTGTGCTGTCTGCTGCGGAGGTCGCCGGCAAATTCGATTGTGTGGTCTGTGCAGGCACGCTGGCCATGATGCTGCTCTCCGGTTAAACCTTGACCCGATGGACTATCAAAATTCTGAAACTTTCTGAAACGCTCTAAAATAAAGCGCGCCGGTTATACCGGCATGTTCATGATGTCTTCGTAAGCTTTGACTACCCGGTTACGGACCTGGGTCAGCGCCTCAAACGACACTGATGATTTCTGCGCGGCAATCATTACCCGGGTAATGTCCACGTTGGGCTCGCCCATGTCGTAGGCTGTGCGCAGATCACCCGCGGTTTTCTGCGCGTCCGCCACATTGCCCACAGCCTGCCCTAGCATGGAGCTGAAACTTGCCGTTCCGTCGGTTTCGCCTACCTGGCGCGGGCCATCAATACGGCCGCGCACAGATTGATTCTGCTCTACCTGCTGGTTCTGCGTCATTTGCGAACGCAGGTTGCGGATGTCGGCAAGAACACTGTTGATATCGGCACGCTGAACCATAACTTTCTCCCGGGCTACCCATATGAAACTGGGTGATTTGTCTCGTTACCGAAGAATCAGCAAAGCCCAGACCAACTTTTTAAAAGTGTTTTTAATCAGTTATATACATTTTCTTTAACGCGCTAAAACCTCGTCTTCAAAAGGTTGAAACGGATAAGCGTCGAAGTTTTGACAGGAATCGGGGAACCGGCGGCCGAACAAAAAAGGCACCCAAAAGGGTGCCAGGAAGGAGTGCCGAATAAAAAGAAGTGCTGCGTAAAAAAGCGATTAGGGGAACCGGCGGCCCTTAAATCAGGCCAAGGCCATTTCCGCGTCCAGGTCAATACCTGCTTCACGGATCTGCGCCAGCTTGTAGCGCAAGGTGCGGGGGCTAATACCCAACTGCTCGGCGGCGCGGTTACGGCGACCACGCTCCTGGCGCAGAGTTTGAATAATAAGTCGGAACTCCTGCTGGCGCAGATCGCCTTCAAGTGTCCCCAGGGAACCTTGCTGGTTTGCCATGGCTCCCGCTGTGCCAACTGCGTCGAGCACTGCCGGCTGCGAAACCAGCTCAACTGAGTGCGAATCAGCGGTAGTTGATTCTGCATCTACTATTGCGGTCGCTGATACCATGGGCGCTATTGGGGCAACGGGTGCCGCCGGGCGCGCGCTGATGCCTAAGTCCAGGCACAGGTCGTCAACATGAATCACATTGCTCTGGTGCAACACCAGCGCTCTTTGTATGGCGTTATCCAATTCGCGTACATTACCCGGCCAGGGGTGAGCCAGCATTGCCTCGCGGGCATCAGCAGCAAAACTAACGCCATTGAGTTTCAATTTACGGCTGTGATTTTTCAACACCGCATTAGCCAGAGGAAGAATGTCTAGCGGCCGCTCGCGCAACGGTTGCCAATGCATGGGGAACACCGTCAGGCGATAATAAAGGTCTTCACGAAAACGGCTTTCGCGCACGTGCTCGGCCAGATCCCGGTTGGTGGTGGCAATCACCCGCACATCTAGCACAATGGTTTTGCGCCCGCCTACTCGCTCTACTTCCCGCTCCTGCAGCACTCGCAGCAATTTGGATTGCAAGCCTGGGTCCATTTCCGACACTTCATCCAGCAAAATCGTGCCGCCGTTGGCTTGTTCGAACTTGCCCGGTGATGACGCGATGGCACCGGTGAAGGCGCCTTTTTCATGACCAAAGAGCATGGCTTCGAGCATGTTTTCCGGAATAGCCGCGCAGTTGATGGCAATAAACGGTTTGTTGGCGCGGGGAGAATGCTGGTGAATGTAGCGCGCAAGCACCTCCTTTCCGGTGCCGCTTTCACCTGAAATCATGACCGTTGAGTCGCTGTTGGCGACTTTGGCTGCCAGCTGAAACATGCGTTTGCTGATCGGGTCTTCCGCCACCGGCCGATCGCTGTCAGCCTGGCGCTTGTGACCGGTAATTTTGCTGACCGCGTCGACTAGGGTATGGCCTTCGAACGGCTTTACCAAATAATCAATGGCACCGGCCTGCATAGCAGACACTGCGTGGCTGATCTGGCCGTAAGCAGTCATCAGCATCATCGGCAGGCCCGGGTACAGGCGTTGTACTTCAGCCAGCAATTCGTGGCCAGACAATCCTGGCATATTAACGTCGCTAACCACCATATCAACCGGCACCTGGGACAGCTGCCGCAAGGCTTCGTGGCCGTCTGCCGCCTCGTGAACGCGGAATTTGGCCAGCTCCAGGGTTGTCACCAAGGCTTCGCGCAGGTCACGGTCGTCCTCAACAATCAGAATCCGGGGCTTGGTCATGGTGCTGTTCTCCACTGCGTGTTCGATGGTACGTGCCGGTGCGGCCCGCCAGAGTTAATCAAGTGCTGCTATTAATTAGTGCGATTTAACAGTGGCAGGCAAATCATGGCCTGAGCCCCACCTTGGCCGTTTGAGTTGATCGCAAAGCGACCCTGGTGTGCGTTCACCACCGCAAGTACGACCGCTAGGCCAAGGCCGGTGCCCTGGGATTTTGTGGTGTAGAAAGCTTCTTGCAATCGCGGAGCCATAGCCGGATCAAACCCCGGGCCGTTATCGCTTACCTCGATGGCCAACTCATGATCACAACCGCTGAGGTCCAGGCGCACGCTGGTGGCCCCTGCTTCAATACTGTTGTTGACCAAATTGGTACAGGCACCCACCAGGGCATCACGGTTACACAACAGGTGGCCCTCAGCCCCCCGGGCGTCGAGAATTAGCTCAGCACCACTGCGCTCGGCAATGGCGTCTACCGCCGACTTCAGTGCAACCGCCAGAGTGATTACCGACAGCTCTTCCGCCAAACGGGTTTCACCGCGGGCAAAAATCAACATGTCGCGCACCTGCTGTTCCAGATGCGACAGGCGCGACATAAGTCTATTGGCACAGCGCTGGCGCATTTCTTCATCCAGATCGGCTTCGGTCAGGTGACCGCCGTACAGAATCGCCGCCGACAGCGGCGTGCGAATCTGATGGGCCAATGACGCTACCATCTTGCCCATCGCGGATAAGCGCTGGGCATGGGCCAGCTGAGACTGCAACTGTCGGGTTTCGGTCATATCCGTCAGCAAAATTAACTGGCCGGGCTGATTTTCCATGGTGCGAATTTCAATACTGACCCGGCGCCCGTCTTTCAGTGAAATTTCGTGACCGTCATCTTGGCGCGGCGCAAAGCAACGCTGAATCACATCAATCCAGTGTTCGCCATCCAGCGGCTCACCCAAAAGGCCAACGGCCGCAGGGTTGGTTTGGGTAACCACACCCTGGCTGTCTAGCACCACCACGCCGGCTGGCAAGGCCTTCAACAACGTGGTGAGCTGGTCGGCAAGTTGTTCTTTTTTCTCCAGCTCTTGCTGACGCTGCAGACTCTCTTCCGATAGTTCGCCGGAAAGCTGGTTAACGCGAGATTCCAGAGTGCGGTAAGAATCGGTAATCTGGCGCGACATGCGGTTGAACATGTCCAAAGCGGAGTCTACCGCGTCATCGCTTTGCTGCGGGAACAGCGCCGTTACCTTGCCATTCACATCGGCAGCGGCGTTAGCCGGTGCATTGGTCTGCCCGATTGCAAATTGTGCGTGATTCATAACCCTTTCCCTTACCCAAGGTGACCGATATTGCCACTGCGCAGACCGGTCACTGGTGATTCGTTAAGATTCACCAAGCCAGCTTCATGCCAACTCAATATTTTTTAGGTTTTTCAATAGGAAAGGATTTTCCGAAAAAGGCAGATGACGGGTTTCCGTCACTTTAAAAAGACAAAAGCGCCAGCGGTTACAAACCGTTGACGCCGTTTTAGGATTTCTGCATTGGTGTTTTCAGCTGGCTGATCGAACCTCTGGGGAATAACGCCCTCAGGCTTCGCCCACCTCCTCACGAAGACCATACTTGCGGACTTTTTCCACCAAGGTGGTGCGGCGAATACGCAATTTTTCCGCAGCCCGGGCCACTACGCCGCCGGCTTCGTCAAGCGCCTGCTGGATCAGTTCACGCTCCAGGTTACCCAAATAATCTTTCAAATCGAGCCCATTGGCTGGCAATAACGCAGGTGAATCTAACCCAACCAGACCAGACGAGAAAGATGGCAGGTCAGGTTCATCAATATCGGCGTGATCTTCGTCATGGTCGTCAACGTAGCGGAATTTTTTCGGCAGTTCCTGCACACCAATCACCCCAAACGGGTTCATGATTGCCAGACGCTCTACCAGGTTGGCCAGCTCACGCACGTTGCCGGGCCAGTCGTGACGACACAAATTTAGAATGGCAGCGGAATTCAGCCGCAGCGATCCGCGTTTTTCTTTTTCCATGCGCGCCACCAGTTCGTTGATCAGCAGCGGAATGTCCTCAACCCGATCCCGCAACGCCGGCATCTCAATGGGAAACACATTCAGCCGGTAGTACAGATCTTCGCGGAAGCTCCCACTTTGAATCATATCTTCCAGGTGTTTGTGGGTGGCGGCAATGATACGCACGTTGGCAAATTTAGTGTGGTTGCTCCCGACCCGCTCGAACGTACGCTCTTGCAAAACCCGCAAAATCTTCACCTGCATATTCAACGGCATGTCGCCTATTTCGTCCAGAAACAGGGTGCCGCCCTCGGCCAACTCAAAACGGCCCACACGAGCGGTTATCGCGCCGGTGAACGCGCCTTTTTCATGGCCAAACAGCTCGCTCTCCAGCAGTTCCGCAGGAATGGCGCCGCAGTTTACCGGTACAAAGGGTTTGTCGCGGCGGCTTGAATGGTAATGCAGATTACGTGCGACCACTTCTTTGCCGGTACCGGACTCGCCCGTCACCAACACACTGACTTCTTTGTCTGCTACCTGCTCCATCAGCTGGCGTACCTGCTGCACTTTGCGGCTAGTACCCACCAGTGAGCGGAACAGCTGCACCCCACGCATCTGGCCGCGCTCGCGGGCTCGGCTGTAATGATCGTGGAACACCTGGGCGCGGTAAAGCGAATCAATAAATTTGGTATAGCCAAATGGCCACTCCAGGCGGGCAATGATTCGCCCGCGCTGCTCGTCATTCAGACCGGTAAAATCAGGGTCGCCAATGCACAACACGGGGATGCAGAGAGACCATTTGCACAAGGCCTTGATCGTGGCTTCGGCGCTGGCATCGTCGCCTTGCACAATGACCACCGAGACCGCCTGCGCGTCTGCGTCGTTGGCACTTGACAACACATCGCGGGCCTTACTGCCAGCCAACCAGTCTTCTTCGCCAAGAAATTCGAGGATAGTCGTAATATCGCGGCAGCGTTCAGCAGCATCACTGAACACCAGCACTGTGTTGGGCTTCAACATTCCAGGCAATCTCTTATAGGCTTTGAGCGGTATTTAAGACCTTAACCGGCTTGTAGTCAATTTTATGACGCCAAACCCCACAAAATCTCGTTCACACGCGCCGGCGATCTGGCGCTTCACGCAATTCGACCGCTGAGTTAGTGTGTGCCTGGCTCAAGGCCGGGACGAGGACACCTTATGGTAGGCTTTCGCTGCGCTGCTGTTGCGGTTGACTTCTTTCAATTCGAGCTGCGCTGCGGCCTTGGCCTGGCGGGCAGAGCTATCAGCGGCGTCGACAAACTCCTGCACCCGTTGTAGTTGACTGCGCACGGTTTCAGCCGGCAGTTGCCCTTGTTCCAACGCTTCAAGCAAGGGTTCTATAGCGGGCTTCATCTCTGGATTTAGGCGGCTAATCAGCTCCCAATCCTGGTCTTTCAGCGCCTGCTGCATGTGCTCGAGCAGCTGGTCCAGATGTGCCATTGCAGGATGGTCTGCGGCCATAGTTCATTGCTCCTGTTCAGTGATCTGCAACCGGGTGCGAAGCCCAGTGTACTTACACTTAACCATGTTACACCTTAGCGACGCATAGCACGACGTACGGCAGCCGCGGTGAATCGCCATGACCTAACCCCGGTAAACATCTCAGATATTTGTTGTTTGATTTGAACGGATATTTCAAGACACAGCTACGATTTTTTAGGCGGTTTTTGATTGTTCAGGCAAATTTTCAAAACGGAAGTAGACAGCGGACAACGCGGCTTTGAAACTGTTATAATACTTGGCTTATTTCAGGTTTCAGCGAATTTCGGTGCTGGTGAATTTCACAGGGCCAATTACGCCAACATTAACAGCAGAAACAGTTGCGAGGGTATATGGCAGCAGCGTGGCATTCCCATCTTGCCGGCAAACTGGCACTGGCGCAGACATTATTACGACTTGCTGTTAACAGCAATCAGCCCTTACAGCAGGAAGCCTGCAAACAAGGTGCCATTGAACTCATGCTGCGATCGAGAACGCTGCTGCTGTATACCCTGGCAGTGTGTTATCAGCAACGCAAAGGGCAACCCCAGAGCATTGACCAACTGGGCAAATTGATCGGAGCCGCTGCGCCGGAAGTTCAGCAACTGCTGGTATTACAAACCAACGCTGATAGTTGGTGGAACCATTTGGAGCAACTTGGAGACGCGCAGAACCGGCCACCTGCGGCAAAAAAAACCGTCAGCAACGACAACATTATTGCCATCACTGCGGCCGTTGGCGCAGACCGTTCGCTGGCATCGGTTCAAGCCAGCCTAAGCGCAATAAAGCAATTTTCAGCCGATGTGGAAGCAAGACACAGCGAGTGGTAAAACATCCCCGCGCGTACTTTTTCGTTGGCGAACATAAAGGTTCGGATCATGTCACCATCGTTTTTTGAAATTATTCAACTCAGCAACGGCGATTACGCTTTGCGCCGCGTTGACGACGACGGCGCGCCATTGGTGCGTATCAGTTTTTCCGAAGAAGCCAAAGACATGATGGACGACCGCCAGATGCAAGTGGCCAAAGCCATGATTGCGGCAGGCATTGACGCCGCGGGCGATAGCGCCCAGGACCTGGACTGGGATAGCAATGACAGTGTTAGCGACAGCGACGTGGAGTGGTTTGATGCGCCCCACAGCCCGACGCTGCATTAACGCTAGCGCAGAACTCTATTAGCGCTGGCGCAATACTCTTTACTAACGCTGACGCAAAACGACGCCGTGGCTGTTGCCCGCGGCGGATGCCGCCTGAAGTGCCTCGAAACACGTTTTATTCAGCTTTTCGGTCCACAACACCACCGCATGACATGTGCCCACCCTGAGCGCCCGCTCCGCCAACTTGCGCGCCGGATGCTCGGCGCTGGAACGCAAAACCAGCAGCTCACCGGCAACAATACCGTGCATTTTTTGCCATTTGCTGACCAGCTCCTGAGGTGGGTCAATCCATGCCAACCAGCGCTTTTCCTGGTTCAGCTGGGTCAGCATTGGCAATAACAGCTGAAAATTTTCCACCTGACCCTGGGGCAAGATGATTTCGGTGACGTTACCAGCACACACCGGGTCTGGCCGGGGCTGAACTCGCACAGGCTGCGCCTGCTCTGCCACTCGCGCTGCGATCTGTTGCTGGTATGCAAGATTGCCGTTAAAGCTCAGTTGTTCCATGATTCCCCGCCCTTCTTTATGTCGGTTTTCTGTCGCTACGGATCAGTGCAAGTCGGAGCGGCGAATAACACCAACGCCCAACCCTTCAATGAACAGATCCTGCTCGGTCAGATCCACTTCAATCGGCGCGAAGTCGTCGTTTTCCGCCACCAGATACACTTTATTACCTTCTTTACGGAAGCGCTTCACCGTCACTTCATCACCTACCCTGGCCACCACAATCTGGCCGTTGTGAACGTCCTGAGTGCTGTGTACTGCCAGCAGGTCACCGTCTAGAATACCGATATTCTTCATGCTCATACCACGTACTCGCAGCAGGTAATCCGCCGCCGGCGAAAAAAAGCCGGGTTTTAAAGTGCAGTGGTCTTCCACGTGCTCCTGAGCCAGAATCGGGCTACCGGCTGCCACTTGGCCAATCACTGGCAAACCCAGGTCCTGCTCGCTTTCTGGCAGGCGAATACCGCGGCTAGCGCCGGGCACCATTTCAATGGCACCTTTGCGTGCCAGAGCCCGCAAGTGCTCTTCCGCCGCATTGGCGGAGCGGAAACCCAGCTCAGCTGCAATTTCGGCGCGGGTGGGCGGATACCCGGTTTCATCCAGATAGCGGCGGACGATATCCAGCACTTGGGACTGCCTGGCGGTGAGTTTCATGTTTGGGATCCGCTGTGTCATAACATACCCTGTTTGTTTATACAGTGATTCGACTATATACAGTGTTTTATCCAGTGTAAACCCTGTTTATGGCATTTCCCCCACTTGCTCGGTTACCAGCGTCAGACACCTAATGTGCTATGGTAATTCTGCCCTTATAAGCCGCGCTTGAAGCGCTTAAGACTGATTGAAAGGTGTAATAATGACGCAAAAGAACGTCTGCAAAATTCCCTCTGTAACTCACACTGCCAGCGGAGCAGAGCGCCGGGTTGGTGTGGAAATCGAGCTTTCAGGTTTAAGCTACGAAACGCTGGTGCGCGAAGTCGCCAGCCTGCTCAACGGTGCGCCGCAACCGCGGTCGCGCTACGTAACCGCAGTGGATACACCGCTGGGTGAGTTTGTGATCGAGCTGGATTCTGACCCTATTAAAGATCTGGACCTGACCGGAGCTGACGTGCCGGAAATCCTGCGTGAGCTGGGCGGCCAGGCTATGGACGTGATTGACGCCGCGGCCGAGCGTATTGTGCCGCTGGAAATTGTCGGGCCGCCCATCGGTTTTTCCCAGGTGGAAGAGGTTGAGCGGCTGATCAAAGAACTACGCAGCCTTGGTGCTCTGGGCAGCCGCGAGTCCATTTATTATGCCTTCGGACTGCAACTGAACCCGGAACTGCCGGATTTACAGGCGTCCACCATTACACGCTATTTACAGGCGTTTGCAGGCTTGTACGAGTGGCTGAAAAACCGCCATCAACTGGATGTCAGCCGGCGTTTTACGCCCTACATAGAGCCCTGGGCGGCTCGCTATACAGAACTGCTGATGAAAGACGACTACGCGCCATCGTTGAAACAGCTGATGGAAGACTACCTGCAGCACAACCCCACCCGAAACCGCGCACTGGATCTGCTGCCGCTGTTTGCCCATCTGGATGCGCCGTTGCTGGCCCGACATGTACAAGACCCGCGCATCAAAAAACGGCCTACCCTGCATTACCGGCTACCGGATTGCGACATCGACAACCCGCAGTGGAATTTCTCTTCGGTATGGAATGACTGGGTAATACTGGACGACATTGCCAACAACAGCGAAGATTTGGCGCAGCTTCGGGCTCAGTTTCGCGATTCCGGTACTATCACCCTGCACAGTCTGACCCACAGCAAACCGGAAACCATTCACCACTGGCTTGAACACAAAGGCTATGTCTGAACGGATGGAACAAGACTCCCCGCCCGGGCTGACCATTGGAGTCAGTGGCCCGCGCCGACGCGGACCGGCCCAGCGGTTGATTACGCTGGCGCTGCGCATGCAGGGTGCGCGCACCCACTACATACGCCCCGGCGCCCAGGTAAACGTGAGCCTGCTGGACGGCCTGGTGCTTTCCGGCGGCACTCACGTGCAGCCGGCACTGTATGGGCAGCATCCGATGGTAACGGCGAATTACGATAAACGCCGCGATGAAACCGACCAGCGCCTGCTGTTAGAAGCTGAAATCCTGAACCTGCCGGTGCTGGGTATATGCCGCGGCGCACAGTTGATTAACGTGCATCGTGGCGGCTCGTTGTGCCAGAACGTGACCCCACTGCGCCAACACACCCGCCATCGCCCGCTGCTGCTGCCTCTGCAAACCGTGAATGTGGTGGATCACACTCGCTTGAGCCAGATCATGCGCGCGCCGGTTATCGGTGCAAACCGTATCCACAGCCAAGCCATTAAAAAACTGGGGCAAGACCTGCGCGTAGTGGCGGTGGATAACGATCTGTTCGTGCAGGCCATCGAAAATACCCGTGGCCAGTGGCTAATGGGACTGCAATGGCACCCTGAGTATCTGCTTTATCACAGCGGCCACCGCCGTATATTCCGCCATTTTGTAGACGAAGCCTGTCGCCTGAAAATGGCCAGACTGAACGCCGAGCTTTAACAGTACTTTAGCCGTTTTTTAAAAATCCCGGGTATAGAAAATGTCCAGCGAGGCCGCCAGACCGCTGGCGGCCTCAAGATAAAAATAACGCCCTAAATCGTACCGCAGGGCCACCGTGGTCACCGGCTCAAAAATGCCCACGCCGTAACGAATGCTGAGTTCGTCGGTCAGATAACCGCTGGCCACAACCGCGGTCTGGTCTCCGCTGCCCTGGGCTTCAAGGGTCAAATCACGAATGCCAAACTCTGCGCCCAGCGCGCCGGTAATCTTGTTGGCCTGGTTCAAACCCAATGACAGCGCTGCGCGACTCATTTGGCCGTCGTCCTGCTGGCTTTGCGGGGCCCGACCCAGAATCAGGTACGACAGCACATCGGTTTGCGGCATCTCCGGGCTGGAAAACACCTCGGTCTCAGGCGACTGCACCGGGCCCTTCAACCGCAGCCCTGCGACGACCGACCCTACCGTGCGCACAGCTTCCAGTTCCAGATAAGGCTGGCTCAGGTTGCCTACAAACAGCAACTGGGCTTTACGCAGGGTCAAATCCTGGCCATAAGCCTCAAAGCGACCGTTGTTGAGCCGCAACGTGCCGCGGGTATCCATATTGTTGCCAATGCGCAGGGTGCCGCTGAGATCCCCCGTCGCGCCGAACGCCGCAAACGTGACCTTGTCATCGGGGCTGCCTACGTTCACCACCACGTCCATCATTAACGAGCGAATCACCGGCTCGGGTTTTTCAACCCCCACAATCACTTCGTCATCAGACACCGATACGGCCCGCGGCGGCAGCCCCCGGATTTCGATAGCTCCACGGGGCACGTCAACACGGCCGTTGACCAACAATTCCCCGCCGGAAAAGGCGATGGTCAAGTCCGGCGCTACTTCCAGCTCGGCGTAAGGCTCAATGTTGATGGGCAGGCGCTCGCCGCGCAAAGACACACTGCCGCTGGGCAAGTCGCTTTGCCAGTCAAGCTCGCCCTGAAGCACCAGCTCGCTGCGTTCATTGGCTCGAATCAAACCGTTAATATTGGCGTTGTAGCCCAGCATTTCAACGGTAACGTTGATTTGCTCCATGGCCAGGGGCAGACGTGGGTCAATCACCCGGCCGTCAGACAGGGTTAATTCGCCATTCACCGCGGGCCGCATTAGCGGCCCAGACAGCTCACCCCGGCCGTTAATCTGGCCGGATACCTCTTCCAGCCCAGTGAAAATACCCAACAGCGCGATGTCCATACCGCTGAGCTGGAAGTCGCCGCTAAGGGTGCGCTCGGACGTAGCCGGGTCAATGCTCAGGTCTGCTTTTAGTGATCCCAGTTTCGGCCCGGCCAACGCCAACATTAACTGCGCCTCAGACGGCTGCAACGCCAAGCGGGTAGACAATGCGCTATGGCGCAGGGTTTCCCAGTCGCCATCTAGCAGAATTTCGAAGTCACCCGCGCCGGCATCCAGCTCAATCGCGCCGCTAGGGCCTCCGGCGCCCATGGAAAAATCGATGCTGCCATTGATATTAGCCTGCCAGCGCAGATTTTCCGGCAACAATGGCGCCAGCGCCTTCGCCGGCAAGTTAATGATGCGGTATTGAACATCTGCCACCGGCAGCAGGGTCTGGTCGCCGGCGCACAAGGCGCTTTGTTGCCACTGCCAGCAATGTTCGGCAACGGTCAGTAGAGGCTCGGCGCCGCCTGTCGCGGCCTTGAAAAACAGGGCTGCGGGCTGGCGCAGCTGCCAGCGTTGGTCCTGCCCGGTTACCAGCACCTCACCGCGGCTGAGCTCGCCTTGCCATTGTTGCCAATGCTCACCCGCCGCACCCGCCAGCGCCAAGCGAACTTCAACCTCGCGGTGAATCATCTCCAGAACCAGCTCATGATTCTGGCGCGTGCCATCCAGCGTTGCGTCCACCCGCTCAACGGTCTGGCCACCGGCTTCAATACCTCGGGCTTGAAGCCGGCTGCGGATTGCCCCCGCCGCATCAAGGCTGGCGCTGAGTTCCATCTCTGCGAGTTGCAGCTGGTCTTCCCAGGCCAAAGCCGTTGCTGAAATCCGAATATCCGCCTGGGGCTGCTGTACCGTGCCCTTTAAGGTTAAACGGGCACTGGCCTGCCCACGCAGACTTTCCAGAATCGCTTCCGGCTCAGGCAAATTCAGATCCAGCTCGGCCAGTAATTGCTGACCCCACTGCCCTTTGCCGACCAAAGTGTTATCGCCAATAACGGCATTTAATTCAGGCACCTGCCAGAGCCCGTCTGCGGCACTGGCTTTAACCTTTATACGGGTGGTTTGCCCACGCCACAAACCAGCAAGATCTACCTCTGCCGACATCTCCGGCATGCTCGCTGATTCTGGCCACTGGCCACTGGAACGAATGCTGCCATCCAGACTGGCCTGCAATTGCGGCACCCAATAACCCGGGTTGAATTTCTGCATCTCCAACGTAGCCTGCCACGATAGTGGCTGCGCCAGGCCAACGTTGGCATTACCCGTTAAAGTGCCCGCGCCGGTTTGCACCTGTAAGCGGGAAATAGTGAGTTGCTGCAGATCGCCCTCAAGTTCCGACTCCAAGCTGGTATCTCCGGCAGGGCCGCCGGCAGTAGCCGCCAACGTGGCGGTGTAGCGTTGGTCTTGCCAGTTTGCACGCAGCTTCAAGGTATCAATGTTGACCGGGGGTTCCTGCATATCCGGCAGCAACGTGTGCCAGGGAAAGGCGTTCATGGTTAGATTGGCATCGGCGGCCAGCTCGGGCAGCCAAGTTGCGCTGCCGGTCAGCGCCAAGATTCCGTCGCGCCCGGCGTTGTCTGCAGCCAGTATCAGCTCAATATTGTCGGCGCCCTGAGTGGTCACTTTTCCAGCCAGGTTAAGCTCAACTGGGCCGGTGGTACCGGGCAAAGTAGCTTGGGCGTTAGTTTCAAAACCGTCGGCTAAAGAACCCTGCAGCGCCAGTTTCAGGCTGTTCAGCGTGAGTGTTGGTGGTAAAGAGGGGGCTGCCAAAAATGCATCGGAACGAATGTTCAGGCTAGCGGGCAGGTCTGCCTGAAGGAGCTCAACACGGCCATCCAGAATTGCGTCGAGGTAACCCTGACTGCTGCCGCTAACGCGCAGGTCGCGCACGCTGCCAGCCAAAGCCAAGTCTATATTCCAGTGATCCCCCGAGGGCGGTGGTAACGACGCACTGAGCTCAAGATCAATCGGCCAGTCGCCGCGGGTTTGAACACGCCCGGATGCGGTTACCTGAATGTCGTCAAGCTGATAAAACGCCCGGTCTATCAACCAACTTTCACCGGCGCCGCCGGCATCCAATTCTACCGTGTCCCAGACTTTGTTGCCGTTAACGAAAAACTCTCCCAGGCGAATCTGGTCAGCACGAATACCCAACGGCAGACCAATGTCGGGCAGCTGGATGTCCGATCTGGGGCCATCGCCTTCGTCGGCAGACGGCTGCAGGTTCAGCTCTATGGCTTGCACCCGTAGATAGTCCACACACAGCCGCTTTTGCAGCAAGCACTGCGGCGACCACTGCAAATCCGGCGCCTGCAATTGCAAATCAACGCCATAACCGCGCCAGTTTAAGGATGTGGCCTGCCAGCGGCCTAACAACGAGCCCTGCCCGGCTTGCACTTCCAGCCCGGGGATCTGTTCAATAACCCAGGCCGTGCCGGTTTCCGATCGCAGCGCCAGCAGCACAAAAGTCAACAGCAAAAGCGGCAAGAGCAGTAGGATGGCAGCCACAATGAGCACCCAAAACCACCAGCGCCGGTGCCGCGGTTTTTTCGTGGCTGCGGATTTGGTTGGCGGCTGTTGCCGTTCTTGACTCTGGTCTGTACTCACAATTCCGGCCCCATGGAAAAGTGTATGCGCCAGCCACCGCCGAATTCCGGGTTCAGGCCCTTGGCAAGATCCAGCCGCAGCGGCCCTACCGGGCTTATCCAGCGCACACCAACGCCCGCACCGGTGGCCAGTGGGTCAAGCAGATTATTAACGGCGTTGCCGTGGTCGACAAATAGCGCAGCACGCCAATTATTAACAAACTCGTACTGGTACTCAACGCTGCCAGCAATCAGATAGCGCCCGCCTTCGGTGGCGTTGTTGGCGTTTAGTGGCGACAGGGTTTCATAGCCGTAACCACGCACACTCTGGTCACCACCGGCAAAAAACCGTAACGACGGCGGCACATCCGTGAAGCTGTTAGTCGCTAAGCCGCCGATTTGGAAACGCGCCAGAAAACGGTGCTTGTACGCCAGGGTAGTCAAACCCTTGGCGGAAGCCTTTATGTGTAGAATGTCGGCGGTAGAAAGCAAGGCACGGTGAGCACCGCTGATGTCAAAGCGCAGGTTGTAGCCTTGCGAAGGATCCAGCGCCGAGTCCTGAACCAGCCGGGAATAACCCGCGCCTGGCAACAGCAGGCTACTGATATCGGATTCGTCATCGTTACCGATGGTATAGCGCTCTCCCTCCCAGCGCAGCGACAAAATCTGTAACCAGTCGGTTTCAAACCGGTGCTGCCACTGCATGCCCAAGGTGGCCAGCTCCGATTGAACATCTTCGATGTCTTCACGCTGCAAACCGCCACCGAAACGCAGGCGGTCGGTCATTGGAGGGTCCAGCGGGATTTCATACCAGGCGCTGACGCTTTGTCGCAGCTGCGCGAGTTCGGTGTCGGCACCACGACTGTGACCCTGCGGGTTTACCCAGTGCTCGCGCCAGTTACCACGGAAACGCGGCCCTACGTCGGTCGAGAAACCCACGCCGGTAGACAAGGAGCGACGCTCCCGACGGGTGAGCTCAACCCGAACCGGAATGACGCCGTCTTCCGCACTCTCTGGCACGGCGTCAATATTAACCCCGGCAAAATAACCGCTTGCGGACAGGTTGCTGCTTAGCTTGGCAATTTCATCGGCGTGATAGGGGGTGCCCGGCTCAAAACTGACAAACTTGTCCAGAAGTTCTAACTCAAACCAGTGGCCTTCGGCAAAGGCAACCTCGCCCAGGCGATAGCGCTCACCGCTGTCATACGCTAGCGCAATGTCGGCTTCGAGGGTTTGCGGGTTTACGATCAGTGCATGAGTGGTCAGTTTGCCGTCAAAATAACCGCGGCGGCGGGCACGGGTAGGGAAAGTGTCACGCAGGGCGTTGTATTCGCCATGATTAAGCACGTCGCCCAACGCCGGCTTGGCCGGCAGGTTGCCACTAAATTTGGAGTCTTCTGCCCCCGGCCCGCTAATATCGATTTGCCGTGTTTTCACCCGCACCGGCTCACCAGGCACGATGGTTAGAAGCAGGCGTGGCTGATTGTCAGCGGCATCGGCATCGCCCGGCTCCAGCTTCCAGCTGATCTCTGGGTTGTAATAACCCAGTGCCTGCAGCGCTTCGCTGACCTGACTTATCGCGGTAGAGGCATAACGCCTCAGATTGCTGGCGCTGCGCCCTTCCACATCGCCAATAAACGCTTCGGCGTTATCCTGCAATTGCGGATAATCGCCCTGCACCTGTACTTTCACCTGCTGGCCCAAAGCCGGCATTGACACGCCAACCAGTGCGAGCATTGCAAGCCCGGTGCGCCGCAGGCAGGCCCGAATTGTTTGTGATGCCATGGAGTGAATTCTGTTCTTAGGCCGCCAGGGGTCTATGTAACCTGGTGTGCCTGAAATTTTATAAGATGCCGCAGTGTAGCTTACCCACTGCTGGCAAGTCGTTTAGCCACCTAAAATGCGCTAACCTTGGCGGGCAACCGTCTTTAAAACGATCACAAGTTACCAGCCGGACCTCTTTCATCATGTTAAATATAAACCGTCAAAAACTCAGATCCAGCCATGAGTTTATCTGGTTTCTGCTGGATTTTCTGATGCTGGGCCTGCTGATGGCGAATATGGCCTTCATCATCTGGGATTCGATTTACAGCTTTGTCGCCATTCAAAATACCTTGAAAGAAATCTTCCCGGCACTGCAAGCGGCTTATCAGCCGATTCACGAAAACTTTATTTTTTACGACCTACTATTTGTAGCGGTGTTCCTGACGGAATTTTTTGTCCGCTGGGTTCACGCGGTGAAAACTCGCGAATACGGCCGCTGGTACTTCTACCCGTTCATTCACTGGTACGACCTGGTGGGCTGTATACCGGTTGGCGGCTTCCGTATTTTACGCTTGCTGCGCGTGATCTCGATTGTGCACCGGTTGCACCGCTACGGCATCGTTGATGTTACCCAGAATCGGGCTTATCAGTTCATCAACTTCTATTACGAAGCGTTCATGGAAGAGCTTTCAGACCGTATCGTGCTAAAAGTCATCAGTGGCATTCAATACGAAGCCGGCCGGGGTTCTCCGCTGGTGAGCCGAATTCAACAGCAGGTGCTGTATCCGCGACGGCAAATGATCAGTAACTGGCTGTCTGCCCGGGTTGCAAAAGCCGCTGCAGAAAGCTATGTGCCAAATCGCGGTGCCCTGCGCAACTATCTGGAAACCCGGGTTGACCACGCTCTGCAGCAAAACATCGAACTGTCGCGCTTGAAGCTGTTACCGGTGGTTGGTGGAACCATCGCCCGCACCCTGGAAGACTCGGTGGGGGATATTGTCGCTAACATTGTTCATCAGATTCTGGAAGACCTGGCCTCAAGCGCCAATCACGCATTTATCGGCGACTTGGTGGCAGCTGTGTTGCCAAACAGCGAATCAGCGCGCAAAGGGCACCAGGCCAACCAGGCGCTGATAGAGATGATTCAGGAAATTCTGGAAGCCGTCAAAACGCAAGTGAAAGTCAAACGCTGGCGCGAAAACCTACCGTGATAATAAGGGCCAAACCCGGGTGCCAATAAGAACACCCAGGCTTGCTGCTCTTTTGTTCTAACGTTAGAGTCACTATTCAGTAATTCTGTGACCCAAACCTGTAGGTCCGCTGTTATAATAAATAAGTCTAATCAACAATAAGTTAGCGTTTACGCCTGCTGCCTATTTTCTTTAATTTCACAATTTCTGGATGGACATGTCACCGCAGAAACCCGCCGAATCAGAAAAAAAGCGGTTACAGCAAACCGGATCCATTCAACCCCAGGGTGTGTTACTGGCACTCGATAGCCAATTCTTCATCCAGTACTGCAGTGAAAACGTCGGTGAATTGCTGCAATTACCTTACGCCGCAGTACTCGGGCGCAATTTCAACGAGTTCGCCAACGCCGCCGACATTGAACAGATACGCAGCCTGAAAGGCCTCGGCGACTGGCGCTCTTCAGTCGTGCTGAATCTGCACATGCGCCGGGGCAACAACTGGTTGAACTGCAACGCAGCGGTCTCTTATGACAACCACCACTGGCTGGTAGAACTGGAACTGCAGGTTCAGGCCGAGGATAAGAGCGCGCTTTTCGATCAGGTTTTTATACCCACACGGGACCTGCTGTGGCATCTTAACCGCGAGCAGGACCTACACAGTTACACCCAGAAAGTGGCAGAACTGGTGCGCCAGGTGACCGGTTACGAGCGGGTGATGATGTATCAGTTCGATCACAACCGGGATGGCGAAGTAATCGCAGAAAGCCGTTCAGCGCAAATGAACAGCTATCTGGGAAACCGTTTTCTGGCGTCGGATATTCCAGCCCAGACCCGGGCGCTTAATAGCCAAAACCTGACGTCGGTGACAGCCAACAGAAAGTGCGCCACGGTGCCTGTGCATGGCGCCCCGGATATCGGTACCGACCAGTCTCTGGACATGACCTGTTCGGCATACCGTTCGCTGCCACGGGCTCACCTGGAATATTTGGGCAATATGGGTGTAGCAGCTGCTCTGACCATTTCACTGACCCAGAATGGCAGGCTGTGGGGCATGCTGACGTGTCATCACACCACCCCGAAAAATGTAACCCTGCGGGAGCGGGAGCTGTACGAATTTATCGGCAGAACAATTTCCATCAAGTTGCCGGATTTACAGCGCCATGAGCAGCAACCGGTTACCAGCCAAACCTTTCTGGACCAGACGTCTGAAGCCGTGGTTATTGCCGGTGCCGATGGACGGATCCAGTCCGTTAACCGCTCGTTCTGTGAAATTACCGGTTACACCTCGCAGGAAGCGATAGGACATAACCCTTCGATTCTGCAATCAGGGATTCACACGGCTCATTTTTATGATGAGTTGTGGCGCTCCCTGAGCGAAAAAGACCGTTGGAAAGGTGAAATCTGGAACCGCCGCAAAAATGGCGAGGTTTACCCTCAGCTGGGCAGCATTTCCATAGTCCGTAACGACGACGGCAGTATTCGCAACTATGTGGCGGTTTTTTCCGACGTATCCAAAGCCAAAGAAGCCGAAAATAATCTGTTTTTTGCTCAGAACCATGACCCGCTTACGGGCTTGCCCAACCGTCAGTACTGCCTGGACAAAGTCAGCCATGTGATTACGGAAAGAGCTCAGGCTGTAACGGGAGTGGCCGTTGTGTTTCTGGACATTGACCGATTCAAGCTGCTCAACGATGCGCGGGGCCATCACACCGGTGATAACTTTCTGCGAGCGGTCGCCCAGCGCCTGACCGAAGCTTGCCCAAAAAATGGCCTGTTGTGCCGCTGGGGCGCCGATGAGTTTGTGCTGGTACTGAAGCAGGTCACAAACCGTGACGGCATTGCGGTTATAGTGCAGACGCTATTCAATGCGCTAGCCAAACCACTGAAGCTGGAAGGCCATGAACTGATTCCCTCCGCTTGCGTGGGCATAAGTTTCTACCCCGAAGATGCCACCGACGCCCAGGGGCTAATGCAAGCCGCAGAAACCGCGTTGTATCTTGCCAAGGAACGCGGGCCATCCAGCATTGAGCTGTTTACACCGTTGCTGGCCGAGCGCCTGCAACGTAAATTCGAGGTGGCCAGCGAGCTTCGCCGGGCAATTCAAAATGACGAACTGACGTTGAATTATCAACCTCAGGTAGATTGCAAGACTGCGGCACTGCTCGGGGTTGAAGCGCTGGTGCGTTGGCAGCATCCGGTGAACGGGTTGATGTCACCCGCCACGTTTATTCCGTTGGCCGAAGAGCTTGGGTTAATCGGGTTACTGGGCGACTGGGTACTCGAAAAAGCCATGGCTCAAATGGCCCGCTGGCGCGACCAAGGCCACCCTGTTCCGCAGGTGGCGGTGAACATTGCGCCACAGCAACTGGT
This sequence comes from Marinobacter sp. M1C, assembly GCF_023314135.1. Taxonomy (NCBI): domain Bacteria; kingdom Pseudomonadati; phylum Pseudomonadota; class Gammaproteobacteria; order Pseudomonadales; family Marinobacteraceae; genus Marinobacter; species Marinobacter sp. M1C. The sequence continues at coordinate 1,228,880 of NZ_CP092289.1, read as the reverse complement.
GCTAGGTTTCGCCGACCATATCCGCGACCTGCTAGCCAAACATCAATTGCCAGCAAGTATGCTGGAACTCGAGATTACCGAAGGCGCTCTGGAGCGGGATGACAGCATCATCGGGTTGTTACAGGCGCTGCGGGACATGGGCGTTCTGTTGGCCATCGACGATTTTGGCACCGGCTATTCGTCCCTGGCCCATATCAAGCACCTGCCGGTAACCTGCCTCAAAATTGACAAGGTGTTTATAGACGACTTGCCAGACGACGCCTATGACGTGGCCATTATCCAAACCGTTTTGGCTTTGGGCCACAGCCTTGGCTTTAGGGTGCTGGCCGAAGGGGTGGAAACCGAAGAACAGTTCCTGTTCCTGGTGGAACAGGGCATCGACACTATCCAAGGTTACTATCTCAGTAAGCCCATGGAGGCCAGCGCCCTGGAGCAGTGGATCATAGATCGCGATAAGGGCTAAGGATTGAAAATAAAAAATACCCTACAAACGCCACAAGAATCGAATCGACCGACGGAATACCGGTCAGCGTAAACCAGCCGTTCACCGTACAGAACCCTACAAATGAAGCCGCACCCCAAGCCACGAACGTCATCGGCTTAATGGCCGAATCCATTTCCAGACGGGTTTCGTCATAGCCCTTGCGGCGATTAATCAGGTAATCGGCAATGTAGATGCCGCAGATGGGCGGTGTGGTGATTCCCAGGAACAAAAGGAACGGAATAAACCAGGCCATAATGTCCATGCTGCCGACCACCGCAGCCAGAATACCCAGCGCTACGGTAATCTTCCATTTCTTGAAAGCGCTGAACAAAGTAGACACCACCAGCGTGCCTTGGAACATATTACCGGCGTTGCCGGTAATGCAGGCGAAAATCAGCAGTATGGTGGCCGGCAGCGTGGTGCTGATAATTGCCATTGCGGCCAGCAGTGAACCCTGTGACGTGATGGAGCCAGGCACCGCGCCTACCAGGAACAATATCGGATAGGCCAGGCCAAAGGTGAGCACACCGGCAATGATGGCATGCTTGCGGTTATGCACAAAAGCGCCAAAGTCTGGCGATGTGGCCACCAGCACAATTATGGTACCAACGATGGACGACACCGCCGCGCCAAAGCTCAGATCACTGATCTTCTCTGCGATGGCTGGCGGCACCGAGCTGGTCAACGCCAGGTAAAGAATAAAGAGCATCAACAAAGCAATAATTGGCACCGCAAACTTTGCCACCTTGCCCAGCACTTCAAAGCCAAACGCGGTGGACGCCACGAAAATCACGCAGCCAAAGGCGACAAACACCGGCAGTGGCAAGTCCAGACCAAATTGCTGCGCAAACAGGTTTTGAGCGCTCTGGCCAAAGGTGTTGGCAGTAACAGCAATCCATCCGAACAGGCTGATCGCCATCACGATATTGATGGCGATGGCGCCTTTACGGCCAAATGAAAATTTGACGATGCCATAAGTAGGTATGCGCGCGCGCTCACCTATCGATATATTGATGGCCGCCAATACCGCCAGAATCAGACTTCCGACCGCAATCGCCACCGCCGCTTTGCCTAAGGTAAGCTGGCTGCCAAGGCTGGACGACGCCAGCAACACAGGAGTGGCCAGTATGCCCAAAAGAATGATGGCCACCTGAAAGCCAGAGGCCGTATTGGTTGAGGTGTCCGCTGCTCTGCTCATGTTTACTTACCTTCTGTGTAGTTGCGCCAGCCGCCGGTTTCGGTGATTTCACGCTGCCCGTCTACCAGCCAGGGTTCGCCCAGAACGCCCAGCACTTCGCTGCCGTCTTCAAGCTTTACCTTACCGATGGACAGACCTGCCGGCTCGTTGCTGAGCACGGTGGCAAACGCCGCCAGTGGTAACTCCCAGACTTCCAGTTCTACCTGGCTGCCAGGCTCTATGGTGCGAATCATTGCTGGGTGATCATCGTTGATGGACCACAGGCGGTAGTGGCCGTCGGTTTTATCTTCGCGCACAAAAACGCCGCCGGCATTGGTCAGGTTCGGATTCAATTTCAGGCCGCGCATCAAGGTGCCGTTCACGGCCAGCAAGGTGGTATCAGTCATTAGATTGCTCCGAAGAATGGTTTGAAATCCAGGTGCCGGTATGGCCGCCAATAGCTTGCATCAGGGTGCTGGCCTTGGTGATCAGGCCTTTACCTTGCGGGTTGCCCTGCAAAAACTGTAGCAAAGCGTCTACTTTTGGCTTCATTGAGCCTTCACCGAACTGACCCTGTTCGCTGAGCGCGCGGGCTTCGGAAGGCGTCAGATTGTCTAACCATTGCTCGTTAGGCTGACCAAAGTTAATGGCTACTTTTTCTACACCGGTGGGAATAATCAGCATGTCTGCGCCCAACTCACTGGCCAGCAACGCCGAAGACACGTCTTTATCAATCACCGCTTCTACGCCGTGCAAATTGCCCTCGGCGTCGCGCTCAACCGGAATGCCGCCACCACCACAGGCAATCACCAGCGAGCCGCAGTCCAGTAAGGTGCGGATGCTTTCTATTTCAATAATTTCCTGAGGCTGGGGGCTGGCCACACAGCGCCGCCAACCACGGCCGGAATCTTCCATAATGGTCCAGCCCAGTTCGGCGGCACACTGCTCGGCCACTTCTTTTTTCATGAAAGCGCCAATAGGTTTGTTCGGTTTGGCAAACGCCGGATCCTGACGGCTAACCCGGGTTTGGGTCACTAGGGTGACCACCGGGCGCTGCAGATTGCGGCGCTGCAATTCGTTCATTAACGCTTTCTGGAACATGTAACCTATGGCGCCCTGGGTGTCCCCCACAGCGTAATCCACCGGTACCGGGTCTACCTCGTGAGCTGCCAGCTCCGAGCGGCGTAAAATAAAGCCAACCTGGGGGCCGTTGCCGTGGGTAAGCACCAGTGACCAGCCCTGCTCGATCAAATCCACCAGATACTTTGCGCTGTTACTGACCGTCTGGTACTGGTCGTTTATTGAGCAACGGGCGTCATCATCAATCAGGGCGTTGCCACCAAAGGCGACAATCGCAAGTGGTTTGTTGGTCATGGTGTTCTCCTAGTGGCCTAGCTGCCGAGCCAGTTCGCTTAAGCCATCCACAAAGCACTGCATGGGGGCGGTGGTAATGCCGGCGCCAATCTGGCCCACGCCGGCTTTCTTGTGGGCAATGCCGGTGTTGATGATGGGTAGAATGGAGCTGTCCACCACTTTGCGCGCGTCTATACCCGCAGCGGTGGGTGCAAAATTCAGCGCTGGCAGGGTGAAGGCCGGGTTGCCGCCCAGGGTAATGCGCTGCATGGAACGGCTGTTTTGGGTCGCATCGGCGGGGGTGCCACCTACAAACTTAACAATGGCCGGCGAAGACGCCATGGCAAAACCGCCCACGCCCGCGGTTTCAGTGATCGCGCTGTCGCCCAGATCCGCTGCCGCATCCTCTACCCCGTAGCCGGGGAAGAACAGACCGTTTACCGGGTTGGCCGGCGCCTGAAACCAGGTGTCACCGGTGCCAGACAGGCGAATACCAAAGTTCACGCCGTTACGCGCCATCACCGTCACCATGGTGCTGTGGGGCACGCCTTCGGCGGCTTTGAGCATGCTCTTGCACGCAGCCATCGACAGGTTCAGGAAGAAGTGATCATTAGCGGTGATAAAGCTCACCACCCGCTGAATCTGGTCAGCCGGTAAGGCCGTGCGCAACAGAGCCGGCAGCAGTTGCTTCAACAGCAGGCCGGTAGCAGCGATGTTGCGGTTATGCACCTCATCACCCATGTGCAGGGCCTGAGCCATAATCGGCTTTAGCTCGATGGGGCCAGATTCGGCCAGCATCGCTTTCATGGCATCTGCCAGTTCCGTACCCATCCACTGCAAGCGTTCAATCACTTCGGCACCGTTGGCACCAAAGCGCAGCACCTTACCCAGCCCTTCGTTAAAGTTGCAGAACACGCGCTGATGGTTTTCGGCGTTTTCAATAACCCACAGCGGCATGGAGCGGCTGATAATGCCGGCCATAGGGGCAACGGCATCGTAGTGGTGGCAAGGTTCAAAACTCACCTCGCCCTGTTGGATCAGCGCTTCCGCCTGCTCCAGAGTGTCTGCCCACTGCTCGTACAAAATGGCGCCGAGAATGGCGCCCTGCACCGGGCCACACATATCCGGCCAGGCAATGGGGGGGCCTGCGTGCAGAATGCGTTTGTGCTCGGCCAATGCCGGAATAGCATCGCCCGCGCGCATCACGTCAACCAACATGGGCTGGGCGGTCAAATACTGCTCCATGGCCTGTTGATTGGCGGCTTCAATTTCTGGTTGGTTCAACAAGTTCGCCAACACCATACCGCCGGCGCGGTCGCCGCCGCCGGGTGGCTGCCAACTCAGCGCAACGGCGGTACCACCGGCGCGGGTAATATTGTCGGCAAAACTCTGCAAACCGGCGTTAAGAACCGTCAGTTGCTGTGTAAAGAGTGCGTTCACTGTGCTCACCTTTCAGCTAAAAAATGGAAACAGGGCAAAACAACCTTAAAGCCCGGAAACAATGCGGGCCGCCAGGTGTGCCGCATCGGCGTTACTGTCTGCCAATTGCACGCCCGCATCGGTCAACGCCTGTTGAATCTGCTGCCGCGACTGCGGATCAGCATCTGTGCCACACACGTGGGCAATCATCACCGGCGGCGCTGCCTGCTGTTGCGCCTGTTCAATCACCGTCAGCAAATCCGTCAACGGTTGTTCAGAAGCGCCGTAGCCCAACACCAGATCGAACAGCAACACAGCCGTTTGCGGGTCTTGGGCCTCTTGCAACAAGCGCTGATTGCGCAGCGTTGGGTCAATCATCGGGTGCGGCCGGCCCTGGGTGAAGTCGTCATCACCCAAGTCAATAATGGTGTGGCCCTGGCTGTGCCAGAGGTCTGCCAGCGGGCTGTTGCCTTTCGATGGCGTATTGGAAAATGCCTGAATGCCGTAACCGGAGGCGATGATTTGCGCTTCGTAGCAGAAGGTGCCGCCAGCAAATACGCCGCGAATATAGCGCTGCTGGGGATTTAAACGGCTGGCCAGACCTGCCGCTTGATGCTTGTCGGATTCGCTGCTTTGCCGGGCTTCGGGAACAGGCTGCTTGCGGTAAAGAGCGACGGCCACTTCGGCCGAGTGGGCCAGGGAGTCAGCAAAAAACACGCCCTCAGGATTCACATTCGGGCTGCCCTGCCCCAGAAAGTTCACCACCACCGGTTTGGCGATGGCGGCTGCCCGGGCCAGAATCTTATCGGCAATGGCCTGCGCGGGCGGCTTGGAAATCAACACAATGACGTCGGTTTGCGAGTCGTCTGCCAGCGCTTGCAGGCCGTGCAACATAGACAGCCCACCCACATCCTGATGCAAATCGTGGCCGCCAGTACCCAGCGCCTGAGACACACCTTCACCGAGCTGGTGAATGCGACAGGTCGCTTCCTGCAGGCCAGTGCCGGAAGCGGCTACCACGCCTATAGCGCCGCGGCGAACCACATTGGCAAAGCCCAGAGGAACGCCATTAACAATGGCGGTACCGCAATCCGGGCCCATCACCATCAGGTTTTTTTCGACCGCCAACAGCTTGATAACGCGTTCGTCAGCGATCGACACGTTATCGCTGAACATCATCACGTTCATGCCGAGGTTCAGTGCCTTGATGGCTTCGGCGGTGGCGTATTCGCCAGGCACTGAAATCAGCGCCAGATTGGCCTCTGGATGCTGTTCCAGACCCAAGGCAAAACTGGTCAGCGGCTGTGCCGCGGAGTCGCCAGTTCCGCTGTCGTCCGGCTTGGCTGTCAAAGCCTCTTCGGCTGCAGTAATGGCTTGCTCACAAGCCTCGGCATCACCCTGAACGGCGATGACCAGATCATTGGGTTTAGCAACAATACCTTCGCCAAAACCGGCGTCGGCAATGCGCGCCAGGTTGGCTTCGGTACCCATGACCACCGAAGCGCCTTGAATTCCTTCCATCTTGTCCAGGCGGGAGGAGATCTGCATCAGCGATACCGAATCCTGATACAAGTTTTTAAATACTTTGTGTTGCGTTGCCATAAAAAACCCCGTTCTTTGAAAGTCTTAATGCACTAACCTTTTTTTAAATCTAGTGCGGTAGTAGCTGCCCGATGGCGTAAACAATGCCGGCGCTGGTGTCTGCGCCAGAACTGGCGCCAATCGCCAAGGTGGCGCTCAGAGCCTGCTGCACCTGTGTGGCGTCTGCGGTCTGTAACAGGTGGAAGACCAGCCGTTGCACCGGTTGCGAAAAATGACCGGCCAGGGCCAGTTGCAAATAATGGGCACTGACCGAAGTGGTCTGGTAGGCGTTGAACAACCCCGGGGCCGCCAGGCGCTGAACAACCTGATCGGCCTGGGGCCACAGCGGACGCAGGCCATGGGCCGCCGCCAATACACCCAACAGAAAATCATCACCCGCTGGCGTCAGGCCGCAACCTTTGCCAAGGTTGTCAAACAGCGCTTCCGGAATTGCACCAAGGCGCTCTGGCACAGCCAACCCAGACAGTTTCAGATAGTCGTCCAAAGCCGTTACGGGTTGGCCCGTCTCCTTGCCGAGGTGGCCCAGCAGCGCTTGCTCGACCGCCTGCAAATTACGCTTTAGCAACGGGTGATCAAGTTGACTGAGCGCAGGTTCGGGCTGCCAGCTAAGAGCCGCCAAGGTGTTTATCTGCACCCTGCGTGACGGTTTAAAACGAATAATGCCACCACGCATAAAAGCGCCGTCGCCCACCTGCAGTTTTGCCGTCAGATTGCCCACTGCACCCAAGCTGCATTGAAAGCTGGTGGGTGTTGCCGGCAAAGAACTGTCCAGCACCGATACCCAAGGCGTCTGGCGCAGGCTGGTGGCGATATTCACCGACCTGGCAAACACGCTATGTACCTGGCCATCAAACGACTGGCTGGGGCACAGATATCCGCGACTATGGGCGACGATCATCCCGTTAACCTACTTCAGGCCAGCGATGATGTTGTCAGCAGTGGTTACCCAGCCACAAATAGCGCCCTGAGCCTTGATCATTTCCAGCGCGTATTTCTGGAACTCGGGGAAATAGGATCCAGTGCAGTCTTCAGGAATGATGCACTCGTAACCGCGATCATTGGCTTCACGTACGGTGGTGTTCACGCACACTTCGGTGGTCACGCCACACACGATCAGCGTTTTGATATTGCGGCTTTGCAGAATCAGGTGCAGGTCGGTCTGATAGAACGCGCCCTTGCCCGGCTTGTCGATAATGGGCTCACCGGCGATAGGGTACAGCTCGGGAATAATATCGTGGCCGCCTTCGCCGCGAATCAGAATGCGGCCTTTCGGGCCTTTTTCACCAATAAAAGTTTTGCCGCCGCGGGTCAGTTTTGCCGGTGGGCAGTCGGTCAGATCCGGCCGGTGGCCTTCGCGGGTGTGTATGACCATCAGGCCGTTATCACGGGCGGCTTGCAGAACGCGGCTGCAGGGTTCGATAGCCGTACGCACCAGCGATACATCGTTACCCAGGGCTTCACCAAATCCGCCGGGTTCAACAAAGTCACGCTGCATGTCGATCACGACCAGAGCGGTGGTTTGCGGATCAAAATCCAGGGCAAACGGATCGGCTTGGAATGTTTTCATCATGATTATGTCCCTTCGTTAGTGGGCAAACTCTACGCATAACAGTGAGCATACCGACGATACTAGACCCACGAGCGAAGCAGCAACAGTGAGTAAAGTTGAGGGAATAAATCAGTTTTTTTGATGCGTTAATGGAACTCGCGAAATATTTTGCGGGGAGGCCTTAAAAATCAAAAACCGACTTCGGAGAGACCTTGAACAAAGGCATTGATCGAATTTTTTGATGAGTGATTTTGACTTTTCGCCCCGATGCCAGGGCGAAAAGTTGACTTCAGTCACAAGCAGATTAAGAGCACCAGCGCACCCGGTTTTCAGGCCGGGTCAGATAATGAATACACCATTGTAAAACCGGGCTCTCGCGATTTGCATGCCAGGCATAAAACAACTGAGTCGGCTGTTTGTGTTCAACAATGGCTTTTTTCAGCACCCGGCCTTCATCCAGCCATTGGCGAATGCGGTGATGAGGCACATAACCAATGCCCAAGCCGCTCTCGATCATGTTAATGGCGGTGGTCAGTTCCGGTGCATAAATGATCTTCTGGCCTACCAGCGACCAAGTATCCTGGGGTGAAATGTGAAGTGACGTATCTTTCACGACTATGGCCGGGTAAGCGCGCAGAACTTCCGCGGTTAACACCTCGGTGTGCCAGGCCAGCGGATGCTGCCGTGCAACCACAAAATCCCAGTCAATATTGCCGATGGACTGGCAAACAATACCTTCCATTTTCGGTGCGGCGTGGGGCGCACCAATTACCAAATCTGCTCGCCGGTCGTAAAGCGTGTCCCAACAACCGTTATACACCTCGGTTTTCACGCTCACCTGGGTAGCCGGAAACTGCTTGTCGAGCTGGCCGACAAAATCCACCAAGCCTTCTCGATTGATAATGTTGTTAATAGCCACTGAAAACGACACGTCCGTTCCCGCGCTAATCATCGCGGTGTTGCGCACCAGCTCTTCGTAGGAATCCACCATCCACTGGCTTTGCTCGATAAAATACTGCCCGGCAGCGGTCAGTTTGGCCTGGCGCCCGCTGCGGTCAAACAACGGGAAGCCCAATTCTTCCTCCAGTTTTTTGACGGTGTAGCTGACCGCTGACGGCACCCGATTAAGGCGCTCCGCGGCCACCGCAAAGCTGCCGGATTTGGCAATAACGTGAAGAGTAGTCAGGGCGTCTCGGGAAAATGACATGAAGGCTATCGCGTTGTTGAACATAATCATCCTGGTCGCGCAGGATGAATGGGCGTTTGAGGAAATCGCCGACAGCGACCACAGAGTTTGTGGGGAATTTTCCTCGGCGTTCCCCTACTATAACGCGAGGTGGCCCGGCATATCTTCCCCGGCCCGGTGGCCATCGTAAAATCCGCTCTGGAGTGAAGCCTGATCATGGTCAAAAAGCAGCAGGTAATCGTTATTGGCCTCGGCGTATTTGGCACCACCGTGGCCCAGGAAATGACGCGGTTAGGCCACGATGTTCTGGGCCTGGACATTGACGAACAGCGGGTAGACCGCCTTGCGCAAGACATTACTCACGCGGTTATCGCCGATGTCACCGATGAAAGTGCGCTAATTGAACTGAACGCTGGCAACTACGACGTTGGGGTTGTGGCGATTGGGCGCAACGCCGAAGCCACCATGCTGGCCACCTTGCAATTGCACGAACTGGGCGTCAAAAAAATATGGGCAAAAGCGTTGAGCCTGCAGCACCACCGGATTCTGGAACGGCTGGGAGCCACCCGGGTTATCTCGCCCGAACACGAAATGGGCGTGCGCATTTCCCAGGAGCTGAACTATCCCATGGTGCACGATTACCTGAGCCTGGGTGATGACTATTTTGTGGTGGAGTTCCAAACCACCAAAGACCTGATTGGCAAAACTGTGGGTGATCTGATCGGCAACTTGCCCGTCAGCGCCCTGGTCGCCAAACGGATGAAAACCGCCCACACCCATCCAGATACAAGCTGGGATATACAAAGTGGCGATCGCCTCGTGCTGGGCGGCCAACTAAACGACTTACGCGCGCTGATTCATCGGCTATGAAGTCAAAACTACTGGATTTACTCGTACAACGCAGCGCCACCATGGGCTCGCAAAAAAAGCGCCAGATCAACCCGCCGCGATTGCTGCTAGAATCATTTCTGGTTCTGATTGGCTTGGGTGCCTGCCTGCTAAAACTCCCGCTGGCCACCGAGGCGCCCATCAGTTGGTTAGAGGCCGCCTTCACCGCAACGTCTGCGGTTACCGTTACCGGGCTGGCCGTAGTAGATACCGGCAGCGAGTTCACGCTGTTTGGCCAAGTGGTTATTTTAATCCTGATTCAGCTCGGCGGATTGGGTTTGATGACGTTTGCCGTATTAACCGCATTGGCGCTTGGGTTCCGCATGCGCCTAAGCCATCAAGTGGTGGTGAAAGAAGCCTTTAACGAAGTGTCACTGCAAACCGCCAAGCGGGCAGGAGCCTCTATTGCCCTGTTCGCGCTGACCGCGGAGCTCATCGGTGTCGCGGTGTTAAGCATTTTCTTCGTACCCAAATTTGGCTGGACAGAGGGTTTGTATCAGGCCCTTTTTTATACCATTTCCGCGTTCAACAACGCCGGATTTGCGCTGTCGCCAGATAGCTTGTCAGCGTATGTGGGGCACGCAGGCATCAGTCTGACGGTTACCGCGCTGTTTATCACCGGCGGGCTGGGTTACATCGTGGTTATGGAAGTGATCGAGAAACGGCGCTGGTCGAGGCTGTCGGTATACGTAAAAATAATTCTGGGCGCCACTTTGCTGCTCAACCTGCTGGCCACCATCGCCATACTGTTGCTGGAATACGGCAACCCCGCAACCCTGGGCGCTCTTGACGGTTTTAGCGACAAACTGCTGGCCGCCTGGTTCCAAGGCACTGCCCCGCGCACCGCAGGCTTCAACACGCTGGATATAGGCGCCCTTACAGCGGGCACAAGCACGTTGATGTTGGTGCTAATGTTCATTGGTGGCGCGCCAAACTCCACCGCCAGCGGTATAAAAATTTCCACCTTTGTGATTCTGCTGGCCGCCACCCGTTCGTTTCTGCGGGGCAATCTGAACGTGAGCTTCTTCCGCCGCTCCCTGCACCAGGAAACCGTATTGAAGGCACTGGCTGCGGTCACCATCGGAATGATTACCGTGTTCTTTGCGGTACTGGCTCTCGCTATAATAGTAGACGACGACTTTTTAGACATTGCCTTCGAGGCCGTATCGGCCTTTGGCACCGTTGGTTTGTCACGCGGCACCACTGCCGAACTTGGCAGCGCAGGCCAACTGGTGATTATGGCAGTGATGCTGATTGGTCGCCTGGGGCCGCTAACCCTGGGGTACACCCTAACGGTCCGGCGTAAATCTCACGTGCGTTATGCGACTACCGAGTTTCCAGTGGGCTGACATTACATCACTGGAAGTTCTGCCAACACGGATCGTTAATTCGAAAATAAATCTGTCCCAAGAAGGCTGCGAAGCAAAGTCAAAAAACAAAACGCGCTGCCGTTGCCGCTGAAAACATACCATAATCAAGGCTATGCCTTCACGGCGCTCATTCACAACTCTGGCGGGCCAGCCTGATGGCAAACCCACACACACATGAAGCTGCCAGGCACTACTCGTTGCGGCTGGCCTGGCGCTGGTTCTGCTAATCAGCTGGGTGACATTGTCTGCCAAACGCTTGCGGTTTTCACCCTGGAACTGACCACTCCCCTCGGGCAGCGATGTTGTACGCCCCATTGAGATCCGCGTGGTAACGCTTTCCCGAAGCGAACAACAGCACCAACGAACTTCTCAGCGCAATGTACAAATAACTGAACCCATAAAATAGAAACCCCTCCCCGACTTTCACCGGGGAGGGGTTTTAAACGAACCGACTAAACTGTATTTTTATTCTTTGATTGGCAAAACAACCATAGAGCGCCATGCTTGCCGTAGCACCCATTCATACACGACAAACACCATCAAAAACGCTAGCAACATCAACACTTCCGGAACCTTATACAGTTCACCAATCAAACCGACAAAGGCCATTATCATCGCCAGAAGTGTGACTAAAATTAGAGTTTCTTTGTCGCTCAACCCTGCACGCAAAAAAATATGATGCAGATGGTCACGGCCTGCTGTCATCACCGACTGCCCGCGGCTTAAGCGGCGAATCATCACGGCCACCATGTCCATCAACGGTACCGCAATAATCCACAGTGCCGTTACCGGGCGAATAGCCGGCGCATCTTGGCTAACTCCCTCAGCCAACAACCACACAACGGAAAAGCCGATGAACATCGAACCTGCATCACCCATGAAAACTTTGCAGCGCCAAGGGCCTATGCGCAAATTTGCCATCAGGTAAGGCACCATCGCCAATGCCAGACCCGCTGCGAACATAGTTTCCACCAACATACTGCTGTTAGCAGCATACAATGCAATCAAAGAAACCAGTGTTATCAGCGTCAAACTACCCGCCAGGCCGTCAATGCCGTCGGTCATATTAAACGCATTAGTGGCACCAATAATCGCGGCAATGGTCAAAAATGGCCCCACCCACCCCAACTCAATCATCCCAAACCCAACCAAATCCCCAAGATGCGTAATGTGCACCCCCGAGTAAATCACCAGCACAGCGCCCAATACCACTTGAATCAGCAGGCGGAACCGCGCCGACAGGTCACGCGCATCGTCCAGAGCACCCACTACCATCAGCAACAGCGCGCACAGCCAGAACACCACGTATTCAGACATCAGCGGCATCCACAAAAACCACGCCGACAGCAAACCGACGAACACACTGATTCCGCCAACAAGCGGAACTGCGCCGACGTGCTGTTTACGCTCGCAAGGCGTATCTAATAAACCCATCGCGGGCGCAAGCGCTTTAAACACCATCAATGCCAAAAACGCAGCACCTATCGCTGTCGAAAGAAAAAAAAGCGTATTCATAATGCAACTACCAAACGTTGCGGGTGCCTGGCCATATACCAGGGCACGGCCACAGCCAGACCGGTAAAAATGTTGTGGCTAGGCTTGTATCCCAGACAGCGGGAGATTTTGGAGGTATCCGCCTGCGAATGGCGCACATCGCCGGCGCGGAAGTCGTTGTAAACCGGTTCTTGCTTGTAATGAATGCCGTTAATTGCCAACACTTTGGCAATTACATCGAAGAGCTGGATCAACGACGTGCAATCGCCAATGGCAACGTTATAAACCTCGTTTTTATAACTTTCTTCCGCTGTAGCGGCCAAAATATTGGCCTGCACCGCGTTGGCCACAAAACAGAAATCGCGAGACGTTTCACCATCACCATTAATATTCACTGGATTATCCGCCAGCATGGCGTCTGTCCACTTTGGGATAACCGCCGCACACAGGCCATTGGGATCTTGGCGCGGACCGAACACATTGAAATACCGCAGCCCTATGCAATTAAATTTGTAACTGTGCGCAAATACCGCCGCGTATTGCTCGTTAACCAGTTTGGTCACTGCGTAAGGCGACAAAGGCTGACCAATCTGGTCTTCGACTTTTGGCAACGCCGGATGATCACCATAGGTGGAACTAGACGCGGCGTAGGTAAAACTTGATACGCCTTCCTCTTGGGCAGCCACCAACACATTCAAAAAGCCAGTGATGTTGGCGTTATGGGTATTAATAGGATCCGCTAGGGAGCGCGGCACCGAACCCAGCGCCGCTTGGTGCAGAACATGGTCCACACCATTCACCGCGTCTTTGCAGGTCTGCAGATCGCAGATGTCACCTTCGATAAACAGGAAATTTTTCCATTGCATCGGCTCAAACAAATTCCGCACTTCGGCCAGATTTTTCGGGTGCCCGGTTGCGTAGTTGTCCAGTCCCACCACAGACTGGCCATTCTCCAGCAGCCACTGCAGCAAATGAGAGCCAATAAAACCGGCTACGCCAGTCACTAACCACACCTTAGGGTTCTCCCTAAGGTGGTTACGGCGGATTAAAAACGCATTCATCATCAGATCATCCTTATCAAAATGCAGTCGACATCGGCTTATAAACCTAAAAAAGAATACATAAGTTCATTATGAGTAGAATACATTGCGACAATTACTCGTTTCAAGTACTTTTTAGGCAAAAAAATGCCGCCAAATTAATGACAGAGAGGAAAAAAGAAAAAGGGGACAGATTTCAAATCTGTCCCCTTTTAAAAAATGAATCTGCCCCCGCTTTATACCAGGCGCCCAACCCACTCCTTCAGCGCCGCAGCGCTGTCATCCAGCGCCCTGGCCGACGGCAACCATAGCCGCCAGCGCGGTGCGGGATAGGCACTGTGGTCCGTCGCTACGGCAATCACCTCTAATCCCACCCCCTGAAACAACGCCAACGCGCGGGACATGTGCAAAGCCGAGGTCACCAGCAACACCCGATCAATCTGCCGTTTTGCCAAAATTTCGCGTACAAACACCGCATTCTCGCCCGTGGTACGGCTTCGTTCCTCCAACACCATTGCCGAAGCAGGCACTCCAAAATCCGCTAACAGAATGCGCATCGCCTCTGCCTCTGACATGCGGCTAAACCGATCGTCGCTGCCACCCGCCAGCACCAACAATGGCACCTTACCCGCATGAAAAAGCCTGGCCGCATGCCACACCCGGTCGGCACTGCTCCCCAGGTCTGGATAATCCTCCTGATAACTCGCAGGGCGAACACCCCCACCCAACACCACAGCTGCTGCAGCACTGGGCAACTGCTTCATCGTCAACGCAGGGTAAGGCGCCTCCAGATGTTGCTGCGCCCACAAACTCACCACCGGTAAAGACCAGCCCCACAGCCACAACAATGCAAACAACCCGCACGCCATCGCCAGGCGACGGAAACGCAAAGCCGAACACAGCAAAGCAAAGCTTCCCAAGAGCAACGCACTGCCCAGTGGGGAAATTAAAAATATGACGAGTTTTGACATAAAAAACATACGGGTACCCGATAGCTACACGGAGGATTAAATTCTTCAATCGACGTTGGCGCGGTACCAGGGCATCGCTTTGGTTATGCCCTCTTGAATCGGAAATTCGGGCACATATCCCAAGTTGTCTTTAGCTTTTTCAATACTGGCCTGGGAGTGCCGAACATCACCCACCCGAAACTCTCGATACACCGGCTGTTTTTCGTAAGGGCGCCCAAGAATTGTCAGTGCGCGTGCGAGAGATTCAAACAAAATATTCAGCGTGGTTCGGTCACCAAAAGCAACGTTGTAAACCTCGCCCCTTGCAGCCTCGTGTGCAGTCGCCGCCAAAAGATTCGCCTGCACCGCGTTCTCGATAAAACAAAAATCCCGACTGGTTTCGCCATCGCCATTCACATAGACCGACTCGCCCGCAATCATGGCCGCAGCCCACTTGGGAATAACCGCCGCATAGGCCCCATTTGGATCCTGGCGCTGGCCAAACACATTGAAATAGCGCAGCCCCGTAGCCTTAAACCCATAGGTGCGCGCAAACACGTCGGCGTAGAGTTCATTCACATACTTGGTCACCGCGTAGGGCGACAGCGGCTTACCAATCACACCCTCTACCTTGGGCAAGGCGGAGTGATCGCCATAAGTAGAGCTGGATGCGGCATAAGTAAAACTCTGCACCCCGGCATCCCGCGCCGCCACGAGCATATTAAGAAAACCGGAAACGTTAGCAGCATTGGTGGCAATGGGGTCATTAATAGAGCGTGGAACAGAACCCAAAGCAGCTTGATGGAGCACATAATCGACTCCCCTACAAGAGATCTGACAATCCACCAGATTGCCAATATCCCCTTCCATAAACCGAAACCTTGCCCACTGCGACTCAGTGACCAGGGACTGCACCTCATCCAGATTGTGCTGGTGCCCTGTGGCAAAGTTATCAAGACCCACAACGGTTTGGTCGAGCTTCAGCAAGTGCTCCAACAGATTAGAGCCAATGAAACCGGCTATACCAGTGATTAACCAGATTTTAGGAGTACCGGCCAGCGTATTTTTTAGTTCTTGATACTTTGTCATAAAATCCTCATGCAGAAAAAATTAAGATAGGCATTTACGAGCCAATTTTCACTAATTCGGTCCAGATGGCGGGCTGATAATAGCGTCTAGGCACATTGCTGTGGGATAGGAATAAAGTTGGTAACTAAAAGTTGCTGTAGGGCACGCATTTTAACCTCAACATCGACGTGACGAAAATAAAGTTGGTAACTTTGGAGTCGGCCCAAGTAGCAGAGCTGGCACTGCATGATAATAAAGTCGGTAACTATTAAAACTTGGCTGGCACGACGAATTCCAGCTTCCAATTTCAGGCTAAGACTCTGGTTACCTCGTTAATATGATTTCCAGCATTCCCCAGCCTGTATCCAGAGTGAATTTGGCAAGCTTCGTTTTCGTCATGGCCAGGGAATTCACATTTACAGGGTAAACACTTGCTTTCTACATCCCTACTAAATGTGGCATAATACTGCCATGCGTATAATGTTGCGCGTATTTGACGGTTACTGGAGGATCAATCATGAGTACGGCCGTAGCATTAAAGGAGATGTCGCAGCCCTTCTATGAAGAATTGGGGCGCTCTATTGCTTTGGCTCGGGGCACGGAAAGTGGCAGCGAACTTTCTGACCGCGTTGATATATCACGGCGGACGCTGACGAAAATTGAAAAGGGTGATCCTTCGGTAGCATTTGGCAGTTACTGTGCTGTCGCTCAGGCATTAGGTCTTCAGTGGCTGTTTGATTTGGTCATGACCTCGCCTGCGTCCAATCCTTCGGTTCCACAGCACTACCTCACCGGGGCCTCAGCACTATCACTGGCTAAAGAAGGCGAAATGCCGGCGCTCTGGTATTCATCATCATTGTCCAATCCAAGTCGTTGGCAGATAGCCGGTGCAGGCATCAATGGCGCCAGTCATCTTTTCGGGGCTCATGAGCTCTGGGATGCGACAGAAGAAATCAAAAGTCTCGGGGTCAAGGTTGCACGGATCTGGTCAGCGACACATGAGCGTGCGTTGTTCGATCTGATGTATCACTTCTTCGAAGTGCGCCAGAAACCAATGCCTAACATCCAAGTCAGCGATATCGATGATGTGGTGAACATGGGCAAGGTTCAGCAGTGGGTGAAGGACTTTCGCCCGTTCCTGTCTTCTAAGGGGGCAAGCACGATGCTCAAGTGGATAAATCATTAGGGTGGTGGCCATGAAACTGTCTGAGCGCGAAAAAGCCCACGCAAAGATCATGAGGGCGATCTGTGAGGTAATCGGAGCGGGAAATAAGCCTTTGGTGCTGAAGGGTGGCACCGCCTTGATGCTCTGCTACCAGATAGACCGGTTCAGTGAGGGTTTGGACTTCGATCTTTTGCGTGAACTGAAAACGCACCTGAACCTTGAAAGCATTTGTAAGGATGGCCTGAAAAAACTTAACAAGCAGGGAGAAGGAATTGAGCTGAGTAAATTTGCTGATCTCAAAATGACTGATACAACCCATCGTGCTCGCGCCTTATTCAAATTGCCGGGGGAAAAGATGCCGGTAAGTGTGAAGCTGGAGATTTCGGCCAGACGGTTACCTGATCCGAGTGTTGTCCAAGAGCTAAACGGTATCAGGGTTTACAACATTGACGAGATAGCCCGACTCAAGTTACTCGCGGCTCAAGCAAACCCGGAGATGCCGTATCGAACAGCAGCAAGGGATCTGCACGACTTGGCGTTTATTGCCAGTGAGTACGAAGATGATCTGTCGGATGAAACCATTAGCGATCTTGAGGTCTTTTTTGCGGATACTGAAGCGCTTATGATGCGCTACGCAGACGCCTATAAGGTGGATAGTATTCTGAATGGGCGCCTTTATGGTGATCTGGATGTTATCGAGAAGTGGAATGATAACCGCGGGGACGACAGCAATTTGATCTTGTTTCAGCCCTGAGTGATTCTATTGTGAATGGGGTGCTTTATGGTCAAAACCATCGCTCGACCAGCGAATCCTTTGCGCCACGGGAACCATAGTGTCGCCAGAAAAAACAGCGTCGAGGTTGACGTACATAACCACCGGGAAAGAGTTACCAACTCTATAATATTGTTACCGACTTTATTACGATTCCACAATTGCTGTCAGAGTGTATTAAAGTTTGATAAAAATAACCCGCAATTTCACGCATTTTCAACATTCAAAGATGTGAAAGTTTGATACTTTTTCGTCCTAGCCGCACGATACTCTAATCAACCGCTGACAATAAAGTTTGATAAAACTTAGATTCTATTCTTATTCCTCAACACACCGCGCTGTTCATGCTGAATGTACATTGGATAAGTGGACACTATTCTGACGGCGACAGCGCTAAGCTCATGCATTCAGAGCCCACTTTGCTGCAGTAAAGTAACCTCTTGCCCCATCAGCGCCAACCCATGCAACCTTACAACTCAAGACGATTTTGATTTTAAAACATCGAGTCCAATCACATACGTCTTGAAAGCAAACCAAATCGGTCATTACTCCCTGGGCTGAGCCAACAAACCACAGGCTCTTTCAGCTAAGGTTTTGATAACTTGAGAGGGGTAATTGCTTGTATTAAAGCCTAGAGCAACCTGGATTGATGCTCAGAAGACTCCAGCTGATACCCCATCGCCTTGTAGCCTTTCTCTCGTTTTCGGAACATGCGCTCAAGCATGGGTAGGCCAGTATCCAAGTAGTCATAGACAGTGACTTCCTGCTTGCCGTCAACATCCCGATGGATTCTGCCAGCGTACTGCGACAGCGTTCCCTTCCAGGCGATGGGCAGAGCTAAAAATAAAGTGTCCAGTCGAGGCAAGTCAAAACCTTCTCCGATGAATTTTCCGGTTGCAACGACAACCTGTGCTTCATGTAACTGCGCGTCCGTCGCCCGGCGCTCTCTGACACGCATCCCTCCTCGCAACACGACCGACGAGACGGATTCAGCCTCCAGCAGCTTTGCCAGCGTCTCAGCATGCTCTCGTCGTTCAGTCAGCAGAAGGCAGTTTGCCTGGTTTTGCGCACAGCGTACGACATCCTGAACAATGCCCTGATTCCGGGCGTTACTCTCGGCAAGCCAACGGTAAACTGATGCTATGTGAGGCCGCTGACCAGACTGGCAGATGTCAATGGGGGGCATTTCGTGACGCTCTCGAACGATAACGCGTTGGACAAACCGGGAACCATGATCAGCCCGGACTTTATGGCGAACGGGTCCCGCAACCATAAACATGATTTTTTGGTGGCCATCCTGGCGGTCAGGCGTTGCAGTAAGGCCTACGACATATCGGGCGCAGACTTCGTTTAGCAGCATCTCATAACGGGGAGCTGAGATATGGTGACATTCATCGATGATGATCTGGCCATATTCCCGGACTAGGTTTAACACCGTATTGTCGTTCTTATTAATCAGGCTTTGATAGGTTGCAACGTCGATCTGACCGGTAGGTTTCTTCTTGCCACCGCCAATTACCCCCACGGAGGCGCCTTCAAGGAAGGTTTCCAGGCGCTCCTTCCATTGATCAAGCAATTGGCGACTGTGAGTGAGGATCAGTGTGTTGACCTGCCGCTTGGCCACAATGCCAATGGCGGTTACGGTTTTGCCGAAAGCGGTCGGAGCATGAAGTATTCCGGTATCGTGGGCGGCAAGCAACTTTACAGCCGCCTTCTGATCACCACGCAACGTTGCTTTCAGGCTGACAGCCTCCAGAGGCTGTCCTTGGGTCCTGCGATCATCGATGTCTACCGTTATACCTTGTTCCAGCAATAATACTTGAAGCTCATCAAAGCAGCCTCTCGGTACCGAGAGATAACCTTGCTCAATCCGGGCACAGGATATGTAGCGAGGGATTCCGTGAGTTGAGAAACGAAGTGCCTGGGTTTTGAAAAATACCGGATTGGCAAAACTCGCCATGCGCTTAATTCGCGCAGCCAGCTTCCCCGGTAGGTCTGACAACTTGATGTATATGTGATTGGCCAGAGTGAGCGTGATGATCTCAGGGCATCCTGAAATCATATCAGTCCCGACCGTTAACGACTGTTCCCACGGCAACACCACCTCTTCTCTAACTTCAGTTCCAGGCTCATTTCCGACCATCTCTCCAAGCTGGACCGGTGAAAGTGTCTTTTGCCGACTGAGTTGTGCCCACTGATCCGAGTAAGGATTTAGCTCATCATCGACGAAAACAGTACATCCACGACTTCGCGCCTGATGTTGAAGCGGAAGAGCAATCAAATTGCCAAACCCACCATCGGGCATCGTGTCCTGGTTGGGAAATAAACGGTCATAGGACTCAAAGGACAAGCCCGGGTGGCGTTCCATGGCTTGATCCAGCAGCTTGAACCCCAAAGCCCTCGCAGACCAGGCCGGTACGGCGTCCGAAAAGAAGACCCATAGGTGTGCACCAGCACCGGAGCGGGAGACCTCAACAAGATAAGGGATGCCTTCACCACGACAAGCTTGGGCCAACGCACGAACGTCCGCCCTCCAGTCCTCCTTATCAAAATCTACAGCCAGGAGATAACAGGAACTGTTCGGCAACAAAGGATATAACCCAACCACATGCTTGCCGGACAAGTGGTCATACACCGCATTGAAATCCAGAGGCTTGAAATTTTTGTGCGGGCACTCCCCGCACTTGATCCGGGGTTTCTGACAGATGCCCGGTACCCACTCATTCTCACAGGCAACAGCATAACCGGAACGGCCACCATAACCCTGCCAGCGAAACGCATAGACATCGCTCCTGCCACGAAAGAGCTTCTGGAACAGTTCGGCTTTTTGAACGGGTGTTAGCTGCGCTCCTGCGGGACGTTGCGCAATGCGATAAAGCTCATTTCTCCGGGAAAGAAGGGCTGCCTTTTCCTTCTCAAGCTCGGATAACTTCAGTGCAATGGCTGCGAGCTCTTCTTCCATTCGGATACTTGACTCCTAACAAGTGAAACCCACCCATTCAGTAATAGTAGCCCGGCGACCTTAGTTCCGAGGTGTCCAGAATAGCATCGGATACCGCTACCAATGGGTCAATGCAATCTGCTTTTATCCGCGCCCAGCTAATCCAGACCGTAAGCTTCTCGCTTAGCTCGCCATTCCTGACCGCAGACTGTTCTACCGCATCGATATATTGTCGTAACCGTTCGGTTTTCAGCCACTGCGCAGCGTTCGTCTTCAATCTCTCAAGTTGTTCCAGCTCAAGTTTGCCAAACTCCACTTGGCGGTCATGCCGATCTTTTGCATCTTGCCACGCCAAGCGTCTGCATTCCTGTTCCTCAGCCCGGATACGATGCTCTTCAATCAGATCCAATGCGCCAGCAACAACTTGGTGTAGCCTTTGCTCCAACAAGGTTTTCGGTGTATGAATAATAACGTTTGATAAATATTTGGCCCTAACCACCTATAAGGTTCACCCAGAGCTGGCGAGATCCCAGCCTCTGACTCTGTTCTTGGATAGATCAAGAACTCAAAATTCGAGTGGTTTCCCTCCATAAAAGATTAAGAGAGCCAAACAAGTTTTTGCCGGACAAATTGCCGGTCACTTGGCCGGACAGTAAAACAGCAAATATGACCAGATAAAACGGAGCTCCAAAAAACTGGAAATGGTGTCAGTGCCTATTTATAATGGCTCCAAGGCAAATATATTGCCGTCAGCGGGAACTCTGTGCCGCTGCTGGCAACCGGTCAGAATACCGGACAAATACCCGGACAAACTGCCGGTCAGAAACTCAGAATCACTACACGAATTAAGGTATCAGATGACATCCTGGATGAGTGCCGCGCCTTTTGCGCCAAACGAGAAATCCTGTACGGAAGAGGGGCTTCTCGATCTGGCCAGCATCCTGAACAGGAAGGCCGCTCAGGTCGCCGGCCAGCTTGAGCCGGAGACAGCGGATACGTTGCGCCGGCACATG
Organism: Marinobacter sp. M1C; assembly: GCF_023314135.1. Taxonomy (NCBI): domain Bacteria; kingdom Pseudomonadati; phylum Pseudomonadota; class Gammaproteobacteria; order Pseudomonadales; family Marinobacteraceae; genus Marinobacter; species Marinobacter sp. M1C. The sequence continues at coordinate 1,207,409 of NZ_CP092289.1, read as the reverse complement.
GCTGTCATCAACTCGTACTACAGCAATCTGATTGAAGGCAATCGAACCCTTCCTCACCAGATCCGCGAGGCCCAGCGGGGAAATTTTGAGGACGATCCGGTTGCTCGGGACAAACAGATTGAGTCTCTTTCCCACATCGACGTACAGGCGTGGATAGCTTCTGAGGATCGGAGTCTGGGAGAAGTTATTTCCGTGGACTTCATCAAAGAGCTGCATCGCCGATTCTACAGGGACTTGCCTAGCGATCTTAAAAAGGTCGAGCTGGATGAAACGGGGGAAGTCGCCTGGGTTGAGGGTGGAAAGTTCAGGGATCGAGGGGTAAAGGTTGGTCGGCACATACCGCCTGATGCCGAACACCTGGAACAGCTAATGACGCAGTTCTGCAACGAATATAAAAGCGTCAGACACCAAGGTGATCGACGTCTGATCGCAATCGCAGCTGCACACCACCGATTCCTCTGGATCCACCCATTCCTGGATGGCAATGGCCGAGTTGTTCGTCTTTGGACGGATGCGGCATTCCGGGCGGCTGGACTGGAAAGCGTAGGCGTCTGGTGTTTGAGCCGTGGGCTTGCGATTTACTCCGAGAAGTACAAAAGCAACTTGGCTCAAGCTGACGCCGTCCAGCAGGGCCAAACCGATGGCAGAGGCCCGCTCAGTGAGCTTGGTCTGGCCCGATTCTGTCATTTCGTTCTGGACACCTCCGTTGACCAAGTCAGCTATATTTCAGAACTTCTGAACCTGAAATCGATGAAACGTCGAATCGAAGACTTCGTGGCGAGCAGGGATGACCTGAAACCCGCTTCTATATGGGTTCTGTATCAGGCGTTCATTCAGGGATCGATCTCAAGGTCTGATGCCCTGACATTAACTGGGGAGCGTGATGAGCGGACTGCCCGGCGACTGCTTAAAAAGCTTCGCGATCAAGGCTTGCTGGTCGATGCAGACCCAAAGGATAGTCGCTCGCCACTTCTTTGGTCTGTTCCGGAACATGCTGAGCCAGTCTATTTCCCCAAACTCTCACCCCAGTAGGTGGTTCCATGGAAAAGCCCGACCCCGAGGGGCTCTACCCCATTACTGCGAACATTTCTGCGGAGTATTCCAAGACTTTAATGGCTTAAAAATTGGCGAAAGAGGGGCCGAGAAAGTTCGCTTTTGTTTAGGTATTGCCTGGGATGCGGGGAGCTGAAGAAATAACTCGCGTGAATCCGGTGGCTGCCGGCGCCTGCTTCGGATAATCTTTACCAGACGTTAGCTTCTGGCGCCAATAAACGAATTGATGATAAATCAGCGACTGTTGCTTGCAGAAAGCATTGCCAGACAAGTCGGTCACTTCCCAATCGTTAATCTGCTGCTGCCAGAAGTGCACTTTTTCGGTTGGGTCATACTGAATCCTCGTGGAATGAATGAGGCGTTCAGTGTGTGCAATTACCGAGCTGGGGTGTAGGTGCTGAGTTATGGGCGCTTACTACTCGCCCGACGGAAGCACTTCGGATTCGAACGATTTCACCCTGGCTGCTGAGTTCATGAACTTTGATGAACGGCTCATAGGCTTTGCCCACTCCCTTACCACGAGTCTTGAGTCGCTTTTCGTGGCTTGGGTCAATGCGTTTATTGGTGTCTGTCATGAAAAAGGCCCCCTACTAAGTTAGGAATGGCAGGAGACCTGTTTTTATCAAACTTTAATATAAATTATCAAAATTTATTATGATTTATCAAACTTTAATATACTCTGACAATTGCCCAAACTACGATTTAACGAATCACTCCACCGTAACGCTCTTTGCCAAGTTACGGGGTTTGTCTACGTCGGTGCCTTTTACCAATGCTACGTGGTAAGCCAAAAGCTGGAGGGCGACTACATGCAGTACCGGTGATAAAAGCCCATAGTGTTCTGGTAACCGTAGAACCGAAATTCCGGGTTCCGCTTGAACCTGGCTGTTTGCATCGGCGAACACATACAGTTGGCCGCCGCGGGCCCGTACCTCTTGCATGTTGGCTTTCAGCTTCTCCAGCAGGCTGTCAGCGGGTGCCACCACAATCACCGGCATATCGGCATCCACCAAGGCTAAGGGCCCATGCTTTAACTCACCTGCCGGGTAGGCTTCGGCGTGGATGTAAGAAATTTCTTTCAGCTTCAAAGCGCCCTCAAGCGCTATCGGAAAATGATGCCCCCGGCCCAAAAACAGCGCGTGATGTTTACTGGCAAAGCTCTGCGCCAAGGCTTTGATCTCTGGATCCAGATCCAGCACTTTTTGCACCGCTACCGGCAAATGCCTAAGTTCATTGAGGTAATTCCGTTCAGCCTCAGCCGTCAGCGCGTTCTGAGCCCGGGCCAGCAGCAAAGTGAGTACGAATAGCGCAGACAACTGGGTGGTAAAGGCCTTAGTAGAAGCCACGCCAATTTCCGGCCCGGCCCGGGTAATAAAGCTCAACGCCGTCGCACGTACCAAAGATGACTCAGGCACATTGCAAATGGCCAGCGTATGGCAGTGCCCTTGAGCTTTCGCGTGCTCCAGCGCTGCCATGGTGTCGGCCGTCTCGCCAGACTGAGAAATCACCACCACTAACTGGCTTGGCCGGGCCACAGATATCCGATAGCGATACTCACTTGCCACTTCCACTTTGCACGGCAATCCAGCCACCGCCTCCAGCCAGTAAGCAGCAGTCAAGCCGGAGTAATAAGACGTGCCGCAGGCGAGTATCAGTACCGAATCTACCGCGTTCAAGATAACTCCAGCCTGGTTACCAAATACCTCGGCCTGTATACCCGCATCACCCGCCAGCAGCTCCAAGGTATTAGCAATGGCGCGGGGCTGCTCGAAGATTTCTTTTTGCATGTAATGGTCAAACTGACCCAGCGCAACTTCCGAGGCATCCACCGCAGACCGGGTAATCGCCCTAACTACGGCCCGGCCCTGCCTGTCTACCATCTCGACACCGCCTGGCGTAACGCAGGCAACATCACCGTTTTCCAGATAGATCAAATCCCGGGTGACCGCTACTAGCGCTGAGGCATCTGAGGCCGCGAAATATCCGTTTTCTCCGCGCCCCAGCATCAGCGGTGAACCTTCCCGCGCCAGAATCATTCTGTCTGGCTCTAAAACCCGAATGACAGCCAACGCATAAGCACCTTGCAGGCGGGTAACGGCATGCTGCACCGCCGTAAACACATCGCCGGCGCCCTGGCCAATTTTACCGTCTAGGCAGGCTTGAATCAGGTGCGCAATCGTCTCAGTATCCGTCTCTGAGCTAAACGTATAACCCAGCGATTCAAGCTGCCGCCGCAATGCTTCATGGTTCTCGATAATGCCGTTGTGCACAACCGCAAGTCCGCCCGACACGTGAGGGTGAGCATTACGCTCGGCCGGCACACCGTGAGTAGCCCAACGCGTATGAGCAATGCCAAGCCCGCCAGACACCACAGCCTTGGCCACCTCCGCCTCAAGGCGGGACACGCGCCCCATGGCGCGCACACGAATGAGACTCTCGTTCACCAACGCCAACCCGGCTGAGTCGTAACCGCGGTATTCCAGAGTTTTCAAGCCATCCAGCAAAAACGGCACCACATCCGCTGTGCTCAGCGCACCCACAATTCCACACATAGCGTAGAATCCTTGAAGATTGAAAGAGTTCCTGGCTCAGCCCAGAGAGTGAATAACAACAGGGTTTACACACTTGAATTGAAATCCGCCCCCTTTCAGCATCACCCCCAACCCCGGGGACAGATTTCAAATCTGTCCCCACTTTGCCACTCATCTTCCCTACAACCGCAAATCCGAAGCACCCAACGCCAGCACTCCCTTCAAATCAAACAACACCCCTCCCGGCTGCAGCAGCGCGCGGAAGTCGCCTTCAGACAGACAGGTGTATTGTTTATGAGCCACCGCAATCACCAAAGCGTTATAGGTACCAGGCTGCGGCTGTTCCACCAAACTAAGCCCATACTCGCGTTCAGCTTCGGCGTTGCTGGCCCAGCTGTCGGTCACGTCTATCTGGCAGCCGAATTCACCCAGTTCTTTGATCAGGTCCACCACTTTGGTGTTGCGCAGGTCTGGACAGTTTTCTTTGAAGGTCAGGCCCATGATCAACACGCGGGAGCCGGAGATGGTTTGGCCGTTGCGGATCATAGCTTTGACTAATTCGGCGGCGGAGTAGGCGCCCATGCCGTCGTTGATGCGGCGCCCGGCCAGGATGATTTCTGGGTGATAACCCACAGCCTGGGCTTTGTGGGTCAGGTAGTAGGGGTCTACCCCAATACAGTGCCCACCCACCAGGCCAGGTTTAAACGGCAGGAAGTTCCACTTGGTGCCGGCGGCGGCCAGTACTTCGTGAGTGTCGATGTTCATGCGCCTAAAGATCATCGCCAGTTCGTTCATCAGCGCGATGTTCACATCCCGCTGGGTGTTTTCAATCACTTTGGCGGCTTCCGCCACGCGAATAGAGCTGGCTTTGAAAGTACCTGCGGTGATCACATCGGCATACAGCTGGTCGACAAGCTCGGCAATCTCTGGCGTGGAACCTGCGGTGACTTTCCTGATGGTGGTTACCCGGTGTTCTTTATCACCTGGGTTGATGCGCTCCGGGCTGTAACCGGCAAAGAAATCCTTGTTAAATACTAAGCCAGAGACCCGCTCCAGCACCGGCACGCACACTTCTTCTGTCGCACCGGGGTAAACCGTGGATTCGTAAATCACGATATCGCCAGCTTTTAACACCTGGCCCACGGTTTCACTGGCTTTGATCAGCGGTGTTAAATCCGGGGCTTTGAACTCGTCAATGGGCGTTGGCACGGTGATGATGAACACCGAGCACTCACGCAGGTCTTCCAGTTCAGTGGTGAAAGACAACAACGACACCTCCGCCAGCTCTTCGCTGGAGACTTCCTGGGTAACATCCACACCGTCGCGCAGCTGTTGTACGCGGGTGGTGTTGATATCAAAACCGATCACCCGGCGCTTCATTCCAAACGCAGCGGCCAACGGCAGACCGACGTAACCCAGGCCAATTACAGCTATGGTTTGCGACATCACACTTCTCCAATTGTTAAAGAACAGGTTCGCCAGCGGCGTCCAGGCAAGACAAATACGCCCGTATCACAATGGCTTCATCAAACTCAGCTTCCATAAACGCCCGCGCCAATATTCCGGCGGCGGCCAATTGCCCGCGGGGGCGCGTTACAGCATCCAGCATTTGTTGGGCTAAGGAATTGGCGCTGCGCACCTCACACAGCCAGCCGGTTTCATCGGCGCGTATGGCGTGGCGGCAACCGGGCACGTCCGACACTATCGCGGGGCGGCCCATGGCGGCGGCTTCCAATACCGTGCGCGGCATGCCCTCGCGATAAGACGGCAACACCAACACGTGGGCCTGGCGAATAAACGGCTGTATGTCGTCGGTTTCACCGGCGTATTCCAGCTGGCCAGCGTTGACCCAGGCGGTCACTTCGTCGGCGGTAATGGCAGTGCGGTTGGAAATACCCAGCGGGCCCACCAACAGGCAACGAACATCCGGATGAGCCTTGCGTACCTGCGCGGCGGCACCGGCGTATTCACGCACGCCCTTATCACCCAGTAAGCGGGCCACCATCACAAAGGTCAGCGGGCCATCCGGCAAGGGTGAAAACGCAAAGCGGGTCAAATCCATACCAGAGCCCGGCAACACGGTGGTTGGCGTGGCCTTTAACAACCCATGGGCGTGAAACAGGCGGTGATCTTCCTGATTTTGAAAAAACACCCGCCGGGCGCCGCGATTGGCAAAGCCGTAAAGCGCCCGCACCCGGCGAAACAGCCAGCTGTCGTGAAGATATGCCGTACCCAGGCCCGATACATTGTTGGCGTAGGGAATCCCAAGCGCCCGGCACACCAGGCCAGAATAAATATTGGCCTTAACCGTGAAGTTGAAAACAAAGGCCGGCTGCAGGCGCCGAAGCGACAACCCCAAACCAAACAGACTTTTCGCCTCGCCCAGCAGGCGCGTGCCCTTGCCATCCAGATCCAGATGGCGGTGACACACCCCCAGTTCCGACTCCAGGCGTGCCGAAAAAGGATCCGTAGGCGACAAGGCCACCACCACATAACCGGCAGCTTTCAGGGCCGCAATCGTGCCCCGGCGAAAGTTATAGAGGTACCAGGAGGTGTTGGAGACAAGCACCACTGGGCCTCCGGTGGAAACCGGAAGTGCATTGAGGGACGTCATAAGAGAAGATTCAGAAAATTCAGAGGAAGGCCGGGAAACGGCCAGGGAATAATAGGGTTACTCGACAAACCAAACCAGCTGGTACGGCAACCAGAAATACGCGTGAGTCGCAAAATTCAACCAGACAAACTGCACCAGTGCGTAGTAAGCCACCACACCCAGCACAATCATGGAACGCCAGAACAGGTCGGTACTGATCAGATGCAAACGAGCAAATACAAACAACTGAATCGGGATCAGGTACAGCGCCACCCGATCCGTAGCGGTAGAAGACAACAGCACTAAAGGAATACAAATGATGGACAGCACAGACATCCACCACCAGAGCCTGCTGGCCGCCGGGTTCAAGCCAAGCCGATCGCGAAGCAGAACAAACAACAAGGCCGGTACTGCATTCATCATCACCCGGATAAAACCACCAGAGGATTGATAGTCCGCTTCCACATAGTTGGTCCAGAGTGCATCCGCAGAATCAAACAGAAACAGATAGCCCCCCAGCAAGGTCATCAGCCCCACCCAGAAGCCGATCCAAAGCCGGTTTCCGCCAGACGCCAGTGCAGCTACTGGAATCATCAACACGGCTGATTTGTGAAAGGCTGCTGCAATCAACACCCAGACAACAAACCCCCGTAACTTGCCGTCCCCCAGTGCCACCAACCCCAACAACACAAACCCCAACGCCGTAGCTTGCCGGGTATAACCCATGGCAACCACCATAATCAGGTAAGGAACAGCCACCAACAAAACCAACCAAGGCAGTGGCTGACGAAGCGCAAAACGAATCACCCCTGCCATTACCACCAACCCACAAAGGCCATTCACCCAGTAAATCGAACCGCCCAGGCTGCCAACCAGCCAGTTGACCAGGTAATAGCCCGGATCACCCTGCTCAAAAACCTCAAAAAAAGTCAGAGCCGCGCCGCGGTCAAGATACTTGAGGTAAGAACCCCAATCCCCGCCAACCTGGAACCGAAGCCCAATTGCCAGAGTAAACACAGCTCCAATAAGCCAAAAAACGTATCGTTGGGAGCGGGCATTAAGCACCCCGGGAGAAAAGACACCAACGGCAGGAATCAAAAACAATAACCAGTACAGAAGCATTCAGGTTCCATTCTCAATAAATAAAATACACATCAACGAACGGATGGTTGCCAACGCCGTTGCCAGGCCAGCAACTGCAGAACGGCCCAAAGCTGCTGGGCATAATGACCACGGCCCTTCAAATGCAGGTGCCACAGCTTTCGAATGGCTGCTGCGTTTAGCATGGGAAGCGCAGACAAACTGACAGAGGAAAGCAGGTCTTCCGCCCACTCCCTCAATGGCCCACGTAACCAATCATCCAACGGAATCGCAAAACCCATCTTGGGCCGCTCAATCAACTCCCGGGGCACATGTCGATAAAGTATCTGGCGCAAAGCCCACTTGCCTTCGCCGTTTCGAACGCGCATGTCCAGTGGTAACTGCCAGGCTGCTGCGAATACAGCTGGGTCAAGGAAGGGCGCCCTAACCTCAAGGCTACTGGCCATACTGGCTCGATCTACCTTAACCAGCACGTCATCTACCATGAAGTTGAGGGTATCCATCAACATCATCCATTCCACCTGATCAAACCCCACCAAGGCAGGGTATAAATCCTCAACGGGATTTCCAGATCGGTAGTCCGGCCTTAATAGTTGCTCGGGGTGGCGATTCATAGACGCCAGGCCACCATAAAGAGCCCGGTCTGTGCTGCAAGCAAGCACATCTGCCAATTTGTAGAGCTTTTCGCCAAAGGTGCGAACCTGGTATCTGGAGGGCAGAACCTTGCTGCCCATCGCCATCACGCCATCGTATCCAGACGAGGGCACAAGTTTCAGCATACGCGCCAGCGCCTGCCGTATGGGCAGCGGCATACGGCTTAACTTGCCCCACACCTTTGGCACCCAAATATGGCGATTATAACCACCGAACAGCTCATCGCCTGCATCGCCGCTTAAAGCAACCGTCACATGCTGCCTAGTAAGCGCGGATATCAGGCAAGTGGGCAATTGGGATGAATCAGCAAATGGCTCATCGTATAACTCAGGCAACTTAGGAACGAGTTCCAAAGCCATTTGGGAAGTCGCGCGGAGCGTCGAGTGATCTGTACCAAGATGCGCCGCCACAGCGGCTGCATGCGCAGACTCATCGTAACGGGGGTCGTCAAACCCAACCGAAAAGGTACGAACCTTTTGGCGACTCTGGCTTTGCATCAGCGCCACAATTAACGAGCTGTCTACACCACCAGAAAGAAAGGCCCCAAGTGGTACATCTGCCGCCATTTGCTGGCCAACCGAAGCAACCAACGCCGGCTCAACATTGTTCAAGGCAATTTCAGGGCTATTATTTCGGCCTTCCAGTGCAGTGCGTGCCGCCTCAACTGCAGACCACCACTGAACCACCTTAGGCAGCACACCGTTACGGGCATCCAGGAGAGAAACTTTTATTAAACAGCCCGGTGGTAGCTTCAACACATCTTTGAAAATGCTTTGCTGACCACCCACACAACCAAAGCGGAGATAGTTCTCTAACACATTGGGGCCAATCTCGCCCTGCCACCCTGGTGCCCGCTGCAATGCTTTAAGCTCCGACCCAAATACCAGGGCGCCTGCTACCAAACCATAAAAAAGAGGCTTCTCCCCAAACCTATCCCGAGCCAATGTAAGCGTTTGTTCTTTGCGATCCCACAGGGCAATGGCAAACATACCGGTTGCCATTTCAAGGGTTTTCTGTACGCCCCATACCGTGAACGCACAAAGCAACGTTTCTGTATCTGAGTGCCCTTTCCACCCTGTTAATGCATCACCAGAAGATTCCAGTTTCTTGCGCAGCGCGTTGTGATTGTATATTTCACCGTTAAACACAACGACAAAGCGCCCACAATTGGATTGCATAGGCTGATGGCCTGCAGGCGACAAATCCACAATCGAAAGGCGCCGATGCCCCAACCCCAAGCCCACCGAAGGCTCTTCCCAAACGCCTGAACTATCAGGACCACGATAAAAAATCGCATCTGCCATCTGTTGCACGGCAGGCTTAAGAGCGATGTCTGATGGAACTCCTCTGAAAATACCGGTAATGCCGCACATAATTCAGGAGTTACCTCGCTGCGCGACACTTCGGAGAATCTCAGCTAATACCGGTGCCTGCACCTGCAGTGAGTACGTCTGCTCGACCGCTAGCCGCCCAGCTTCACCGAACTCCGACTGTAGATGCCTGGAACTCAGAATTTTTATCAAAGCCTCAGCCCATTCACTTACCGATTCAGCCATACCGGAAACAAAACCTGCTTCTGATTCTTCAGTCCACTGCTCAATATCTAACGGGATGCCTGGCAATTCCTCCTGCACGTTTTCTGTAGCTCTGATCATTAACAAACAAACTCCCGTTTCATCGCAAGCCCTTCTCAGAGCATCCCGAATATCCACAACATAACGCTCGGTAGAGGGCGAACTCCGTGTTACCCCGAATTACACATTGGCCGCTGAACCCTCAATTACCTCTTTCGCAGCAGCAAGAAACTCATCCTGATAGAGCGGTTTCGCCTGCCAATACTCAGCCGCTGCGTAGGACATACACCTATATCGTTCCGTGTCCGACAATAAGCCAAGCACAGTATTGACAGCAGTGACGTCGTCTTGAACGCATACTGCGTTTTTTCCATCAACACAGTACCGCGCAATCTCGCCAACCGGCGTTACAACAGGAACAAGGCCAATCTGCATTGCCTCAACCACTGACAAGGCCATGCCTTCATCGATGCTTGTTTGCAAGTAAAAGGATGCGCGCTTCGCGATGGTGTGGATCTCCGCCTGTGATCGTGCGCCGGCGAAGCTAACATTTTCCGCGATTCCCAGCTGCCTGGCCCGTGCTTTTAAATCATTCTCGACACCACAGTCTGGACCGATGATTTTGAAATGGGCATCTGGGGCAAGGGCCAAAATCTCTGAAAAGATCGTTAGTGCGCGCTCCAGTCCCTTTTGCTGGCTGAGGCGCCCCCAAAAAATGAACTCAGGGGTGGGCTCTGATATTTCAGGTAGGGGGCATCGATTAAGTAAGAACGAAATTACCCGGCCCTTATGCTGCCGGTTAGGCGGGACGCGCTGTTCTAATGTCGCAGCTGAATCTGCCCAGATACTATCGGCAAGGCGCATGGCGATCTGGTTCGCGATGCGGTCGAGCCAATGCACGTCCTGGGCTAAGTGTAAGAAAAGGACAGCCTTTTGTTTAGGCCGCGCTATCTTAAGCAAGATCATCACTAGTGCGCTGCGCCACAGGGAGGCGACCAACAGATCTGGTGGCTTGCGAAAGAGCCGCCAAAAGGCATGCAGGTATGGGCGCGGGTCGTAGAGGGACTGATCGGGGCCTTGATAGTTCGCAGGCCCACACGCGGCCCCTGAGCGATTGACCAGATATTGGCGTTCAAAGCGCAGCCCGCCATTAGCCTCGTTATGATCTCCGGCGTGTATGGACTTCGCCGCCACCTCGACCCCTCCAATTGCGTCATAGGGGATCAGCTGTACGATGCGTTTCATATGCCCAACAACCGGAAATGCTCCGCCAGAACGGCGTCCTCCTGAAAGGGTTTGATCGCTTCGGCCAGAACTTCGGCCGGCACGGGATTGCGCAGCGCGCTCTCGATTCCGGCGGCAAGTGCGGCTATATCGTTCATGGGAACGAGATAACCGTATCGACTGCTTTCGAGGATCTCTCGAGGACCTGTTGGGCAATCGGTCGCGACAGGGGTGCAGCCTGCCAGCATGGCCTCGATCATAACGTTTGGCATGCCCTCGAGCAGCGATGACAGCACGAAAACGTTAGCGTGTGCAAAATATTTGAGCGGATTTTTGACATGCCCCTCTAGTTTGATGCTTTCACTCATGCCCAGCCGATCAATGAGCGATTGCAGCTCCGCGCGCTGTGCGCCCTCGCCAAAGATCGACAGCCGGACGGGCTGCTTTTTGGATACAATGTGAACGGCGGAAATCAGATCGGAAAAGCCCTTCCATGGCCCCAATTGCCCTGCTGCGACGAGGACGGGAACAGTTGGATCGTTGAACCACGGGTGATCTACAGGCTCCGCAATCCGGGCATGGGCTGCAGGAGTATCCACGATATTGTATACGCAGACATGCGGAGCATTACGAAACAAGGTGCGGTACTGTTCGACCATCCCCTTTGAAACGCATGTTAGTACGTCCGCACGCCAGATTACCGCGCGCATAACCTGTTTAAGAAACCAGCGTTTGGTAAAAGGACGATTACTATAAGTGTCAAAAGGAGTCACTCGTGAAGATGCACTGATCTTCACCTTAGATCGTGCCAGAATAGCGCTGATTAGGACTATCGCATTCAGATGATCCTCAGCCGTAAAAAAAACATCTGGATTTCTTCGTCGAAGATATTTTATAAGTATTGGTAGCAGATCGCGAGCCTGCGGCGTATCAAGCAAAATCGTGTTAACGCCCTCAACTTTCGGCATGGTGTATTCTTCAGACACAAAGCCTACAACCAAATCTACGTCATAACCTCGTTCAGCTAGCGCCTTTGCTAATCGTATTTGAGCTAGGGGGACGCCGGAAATCGCGTAACGCGCCATCATGACGCAGATTCGTTTAACTTCATTCATAATAAGTGTTGTATATCCCTATAACAGACTATCGGGCTCGACTTTTTTCTAATGAAATTTTTAATTTTATGTAACTTTGTTTATTTAAAAGAGTGTTACCTAACGTTCTTACTTTTAATCCGCAGAAAATACTGACGCGCCCATTCAGCAATTAAGTAGCACCGGGGAAACCGGAGAAATACCGCGTCAACGCGCCTCAAATACGGAATAAGTTCTGATTTATTATTGATATTTCGTATCTGCAATAAGATATCAGCAAGATGGATACTCTTGAGCCGCAATTCCAAAGTACAGAACACGATAGACCTAGCCAATTGTACACGCAACAAGTCAGTTGCAGGGTTTTCCCGCATACGCGATAGGCTCTTGAAAAAATTTACCAATGTTGCGACATGCTCTGGTCGATGGTTGCTTGTGGTACCAGCAGGGTTGGAACGATATGCGATCAACGGTAAATCCAATAATACGATACTGCATAATTCTAAAAAAAGGTAAGGCAGAGTAATCAAATCCTCATAAAAAACACGCTCACTGGGGAAGGGATGATCAAGAAGCAATTTCTTGCGATATGCGCGCGTACAAGGAAACCATTTACCCGTTCCGAATATATCGTAGCGGACCTCATCAAGCGTATAACGCCCTGCGGGACTTTGGTGACTTAGAATAATCTCACCTTTTGTCTCGTCACTACCTTCGAATAGGACCAGATGGAACTGAACAATCTGCGGCTCACTCGTCCTGATTGCCGTGAGAACAGTATCGAAGTACCCCGGCAGCAGAATATCGTCACTATCGAGAAAGCCAATATATTGCCCGCGGGCAGCACGGACGCCTATATTACGTGCTTCGCCTGGCCCGGAATTGCCAATCTGTATCAGTAAAACTTTTCCTTGTTGAAGCTCTTTAGCAAAGCACTCCTTTACGATACTAACACTCTCATCGCTGGAGCCGTCATCGACTAAGATCAATTCGCAATCAGACGTCATCTGATCTCGAACAGAAACAAGGCAGTCTTTAAAAAAGACCGCAGCATTAAAGAACGGCACGACAAGGGAAAGCACTGGATTTTTCATAGGGTCAGCGCACCATATCGCGCAGAAAACTGCGCAACCCGTTAAATTCGGCGTAATCGCGGCGCACTAACATTGCCAGCGCCTGGAGCCTCCGGGCCAAAGCGCCCGATTGGGCCAGATTCTGGCGGGCGCTGAGCGCCCGATGTTCGCGTTCCAACCGAACTAGCGCAGCGGTCACCGACTCTTGATCTTGGCGGTCAAGGCGGGCGGCTACTACTTCGGACAGGCGCGCCCGCAGGCCCATGTTCAATGCGATACGCTCGCCGTAATCTGTAGCAGGCCGAGTACGCATCTGCGCCTTCAACACATCCAATGGTTTGATCTTCTTGCTGCTATTTACGACCCACTCAGAGGTGTTCGAGTCGTGGCGACGAATGATTTGAAGGCAGTCATTCGTAACGATTCTGCGGCCCTCAAATAAACTACACAGTTTGTGGAGCCAAATGTCGTGCCCAATTACGTCATCTGGAATCGGTAAAGCAATCAACAGGAATTCGCGGCGCACCATACTCAGTGCACCTGTGATCGTATAGTCCGAGGACCCATAACCTGAGCGAATCTGCCCCATCTTCGTTAAACCTGTCGGGTAACCAGTTTGATTCGTGAGCTGCCCATCATGTACTAGGACCCAGCATTTAGACTCTTCGACAGCTAAAGCGAGAGCACGTTCGATTTTGTTGTAAAACCAAGCATCGTCTTGGTCGGACACAAAAACTATATCACCAGAACAGAGCGACAAGGCCTTGGCAAAATTCTGTGTATATCCGAGATTATGATCATTACGGATGACACGCACCGAAAACGGAGCAGTCTTCACGAATTCAGTAATAATGGAAAGGGTATCGTCAGTCGATCCATCATCACAAATGACCACCTCGTCGGGGCGCCGTGTTTGTTTAACATAGCTATCAAGCTGTTCTTGAAGATGAAGCGCACCATTATAGGTCGTTAGGGCGATGGACACTGTTACAAGTTTCACTGTTTTAGATAGCTCTCAGATTAGTATGGGTATTTTTAGTGTATTAATTCAGAAATTTACTCCAGCGAACGTATGATTAGCGCTAGATTTTGTGCTGGCTCAATTTTTAGTTTAAAAATAATTTGGCCTAATTTTAGATGTTATTAATATCTTCATTATTATTTTTGACAAATAAAAATAAGACATCTTCCTACAGTCAAAGATCCTCTTAAATTACCTTTGGTCTTTGAAATAGTAATGAACCGCTTTCTTTTCTAATTTCCCAGAAGGGATCAACCTGCCTATCCGATCTATCAGCGTATCTTGGGCATTGTATTTTTATGCGTATTCTCGGTTTCGAAGAAGGTCAGTCGCTCGACGGAAGAAGTGAAATCTATGGCAATAGAATCATTATCATTAATATTAGAAATTTACTGAGAAATCCCCTAATATTATCAACACCTTCATAATTTTATAAGCATCTTTATCTTCTTGGCCCACCCCAACAACACATAAGCAGGATAAAATAAATTTTTTCCTTGGAAAACCCTTGCCTCTAAGAAGAAGTACCAATTTGCCAGCATTTTCCCTCTATGGGGCTGAACAATAAAGCCAGGATTGTTGCTGGACATCGTTCCAGGCATCAACTTATAGTCGACCGACTTTTTCCAAAGGCAATAATTTACACTCAGCTGATCTCTATGGCTATGCGATTTAACATTACTCCACCAGAGATCCATAACGCTTTGTAGTGATATGTCACTATGCTTTCTCAGCATAACCCCGGTTTCAACTAACCCATTTTTTTCAGGATAACCATCTTCTAAATACAAGTTAACCTGACGTTCAATTATATCGCCGCTCTCTTTCAAGCTTCGCCGACATGCCTTAGCCTCTTCATAGACACAACTGCGCACCCGGTGTTTCACCAAAATAATAGTATCTTTTTCAGCTATACAATTTAAAATATAATTAAGAAATTCAGCTGAAAAAACAACACTACCATCGACCCAAATAGAATAGTCATAATTACTTAAGTATTTATGAGGATTTATTTTAACATCTCTACACTTTAAGACTGCAGATTTTTCTGCCGAAGGGTTCTTTATAATTTGCCATCCATTTTTATATTTTTTACTTATCGTATTTGAAAAACACACGTAGTGAAAGTCATTAAAACCATAAGGCGTTGGACTCAAAAAGTCATATTCGTTTTCTATAGCAGTATAAACTAAAACTTTTCTCATATGCATATTCTCATAAGCTGCTAAGACTTTTCTGATTCTCGAATTTTTGTTACAGCTTACTTCGTCCGCCAAGAAAATCTCGAAGGATGGATCGCACTCCGTTAGCACTACGGTAGCCACCTCCAGCCGCAAAACCCACAATAGCAAAAACTCGTTGACAGAATCGCTTTTGACGAAAATTAATACGAGTTTCTATAATGTCAAATGGCTGATCATTCTCTCGCAACATTTCAGAAAGACCGGGATGAAACTCAAGGGGTGCATTCATTAAAGCGTGCCGAATACCTTGGCTGAGCAATTTCCGCTGCTCTAATTCAAATAACTCCACTTTATCATCAGTGCGAGACAGAAGATTTCTCTTAGCATGGAAAAATGCATGCCATCGTGTAACCTTGGTAGTTCGGTTTGCAATAAATTGAGACTCATTCGAATCATGTCGGCGATAATATTGAAGCGGCTCGTCGCAAATAAATTTTTTATTTAATTGATCAGAAAATCCAACAATCCAGTTATCGTGAGCTTTGAAGCCTGGCAAGATAGGCATACAAATATTCAATAACTCTCGCCGAACCGCACAACAACATCCCATAACAAACGCATTATCTGAAAACCCTGCCGAGCGTATCTGTCCAAGTTTAGTTAGACCGACACTCTCTAAATTCTTATCAGTGAGAACCGCATCATTCATCAACACTAGTGCACCGGGGTTCTGCTCAGCTAAGCAAACCATGTGTTCGATTTTTTCTGGGAACCACAGATCATCTTGATCACTCAAAAAAACCAAGTCACCTGTGGTTTTCATTAAAGCAGCGTTAAAATTTCCGCAGTATCCCAGGTTCCGTTCATTACGATAAAACTTGACCGTAAAGGGCGCGGTTTTGGCGAATTCGCGAACGATGGTTTCGGTCTCGTCGGTGGAGCAGTCGTCTGTGATGATTAGTTCATCCGGTTGCCGGGTCTGGTCTAGGAAGCTTTCGAGTTGCTCTTGTATGTATTGGGCACCGTTGTAGGTGGCCATGGCTATGGAGATTTTCATTGTTTTTTTTCAGCCGTCTTTTAGATATCCGATTAACCCACAAAATAGCGTTCAACAATAGTTACAAACCTATCAACAGAATCGACGCCTCGACTTTCTGCTTCGGCAAGATGATCAAGAAGTTTACTTCTCGTCTCAACAGCCCAGAAAACATCTTCCCATCCATAGGCAATCCCAAAGCGAATTTCGATTTCGGGCCGCCACCCCTCTTTAGATAGCCCTTTCTGTGGAACCACTATTGGAATACACCCACACATTGCCGCATACCGACAATACATTGTGTAAAGGTCATAGCAAATGAAATACTTACACTCATTAAAAATCTTCGCCAGCTCTACATGAGCAAAGCCATCCACGTTTTGGGCACCGGCCTCATGATAATTTAGAGTTCTATCACGGCCTTTTCGAACCATATAACATTGACCTGAACGATCACCTTCATTAGATTTTTGGTAAACATCTGACTTTAATTCTGTAACATTCAGACGGCGATATTTATGGGGGTTCAACGCCCAGTCATTGAAGGCCTCATGATAGTAAAAGAACAAATCGCTATCACCGAACTCTGTCACGCCACTTATCACGCCTGGTTTATTTAATAGCCATCTAACAACACAAACTGCCCCCAATGGGTTGCCTGAAGTGATTTCCGGGTAGATAACAATTGCACTTTTAATGTCTCGGTTTCTTGCAACGTCTAATTGGTATGGCGAACTGAAATTCCTATGCTTCACTAAGTTACCCACCAAGAACTTCTTCCATCTAGCAAGTTTTACCCAGCCGCGCCAAGCTTTCAATTCAAATATCGAAGGTTTTGGTTGTGGCCATATTAACGCAACATGCCCTGCTTCCCGAAGCATGCTGGCCAACTTATGAAGGACAATAATACCTCCACTATTATCTCGATACACTGGCGTCCAAATAATAAACTTCAAAATATATTTTTCCCAATTCGAATATTTTAAGCGTGCCTATACGATGGTGGCTTTTCGAGCTTTAACTTTCTTAAGCAGCAAACCTATACCTTCAACGCGAATCAACAGAGATACCGCGATATAGGTTGCCAATCCAACAAGGCCACCGCCAACAATCCATAGAGGTAAACTGCGCTCACCCTGCTCAACGAAACACCAAGACGCAAATCCTGAAACTAACGCGGCAAAGATTGGTTTTATAACATCCTTAACCTGATCAATTAAAGAATATCCAACTAACCGAGCAGAAAAGTAGGTATTAGGAATAAGCGCAAGAAACGACCCAATAACT
This sequence comes from Marinobacter sp. M1C, assembly GCF_023314135.1. Lineage (NCBI taxonomy): Bacteria > Pseudomonadati > Pseudomonadota > Gammaproteobacteria > Pseudomonadales > Marinobacteraceae > Marinobacter > Marinobacter sp. M1C. The sequence continues at coordinate 1,189,984 of NZ_CP092289.1, read as the reverse complement.
TGGCTAACGACAATCCCAAACACCCCGTAAGGGAAGCGCTGATCAAATCGTGATTCCCTGCCGGAGTGAGCTCCACTCAAATTTCAGCACGATTGCTGGCCGATTCGAGAGCCAGAATCATTAAATGTCCTGTTTTCAGGTTATAAAAGCCCTTTTACGGCCAAAATTCCGCCTTTCAGGCAGATATCAGGCGCTTTGAGCCGGATTTATCCTGCGAGCGAGTATCAGGTTGCCCAGAGCGAACAACGTAAACAGCTGCGCAGTGTTCTTTAACAGCCCCCGGTAGCGCACCTTCCGATGCCGAAACAGGTTCTTGACCACGTGGAAGGGATGCTCCACCTTGGCCCGAATCTGGGCTTTGGCTCGCTCGAACCGGGTCACCAGGTTTTTGCGCGGGCCCTCTGTCATTTTCTTGAGCTTGCCGCGTTTCTCCGCCACGTGCCAGGCAACGTTCTTATCCTTAAGCTCGTCACGCTTTGCCACACCGGTGTAACCCGCGTCAGCAAACACATCGCTTTCTTCACCATGCAACAGGCGCTCGGTCTCGGTGATATCCGCTACATTGGCAGCCGTGCCCGTTAGACTGTGGACCAGTCCAGAGTCCGTATCCGTGCCAATATGCGCCTTCAGTCGGGTAAGGACAGTGTGTTACCACACCCTCCTCCCCTAAGAACCGTACGTGAGAGTCACCCCTCATACGGCTCAAGCCTTTCAACAGCCTAAATATGACCGGGCCTCACTACGGAAAATAGGTCGATGGCGGCGCTCCAGGTAAGCGGTCCACAACGGATCATAGGGATTCACTGCACTGCGTATTTTAATGTGTCGTACGATCCGAACTGTCGCCGCCGAGAACAGCCGCAACCGTTGGCTTATGCCATTAATTCGATCATCAGACGCAAACACCCAGTGCCTTGCTCCTTCGACGTGGAAATATTTTTGCTTTACCCATTTAGCACCTTTCATGGCGTGCCGACGCACAGCCCATCGCCACAGAATTCGCCAAATCTGAGGGTCTATCCATGCAAAGCGAGCCTTCGACACAATGTGGCGGTGATACATTGCCCAACCTCGGATCACCGGGTTGAGATTCAGAATCAGATTCGCCTGTGTCGCTGCTTTGTTTCCATTCACGATTTCTCGGACCTTATCCACAAGCGCCTTCACGCTTTTACGGGCAGGGGTAATAAGCAGTTTGCCCGAATACTTTCGGATATTTTGGCCCAAAAAATCGAAACCTTGTGCGATATGCGTGATCCGAGTTTTCTCGTCCGAGAGCTCTAAGCCCCGCGCCCTCGAGAACACCTCGATTGCCGGGCGAACTTGGTGTTGCAAGACCTCTTTCGAGGCCCCAGTTACGATAAAGTCATCGGCATATCTCACGACGTGAATTTTAAACGGGCGTCGAGGGCTGCTCGTCGGAGCTACACTCATGTTGATTGCCTGTTCAAGTCCATCCAGCGTCAAATTCGCCAGCACCGGGGAGATAATTCCACCTTGTGGTGCTCCGGCTTCCGTAGCGAATAAGGTTTCTTCCTCTACATACCCTGCTTCAAGCCATTTACGCAGCACGACTTTATCCATGGCAATGTTTCGGAGCAGCCACTCGTGGCTGATGTTGTCGAAACACCCGCGAATGTCGCCCTCCAGCACCCACTTGGCGGATGTTTGCTTTGCGAGCGCATTGAAACAATGTGCGATGGCGTCTGCCGTTGAACGCTTGGGTCTGAAACCCTAGGAGTTCGGATCTGCTTGAGTTTCGGCAACCGGTTCCAAAGCGAGCTTCCACAAGGATTGCATCGCTCTGTCTCGCATCGTCGGTATCCCTAGCGGACGTTTCTTTCCATTGCTCTTGGGTCTGTAGATACGTCTTAGCGGTTGCGGTCGATAACCGCGATGCTTCAACGCCAGTGCTCCCTTTAATTTGGCGGCCGGAGTCGACCAAACCTTGCCATCGATCCCCGGTGTTCTTTTACCTCGATTTTCCGTCACTCTCTTTACCGCAAGTCATTTGCCGCAATAAGAGCGAGTCAGCAGACGCTGCAAGGCTTTCACCTTACCCCATCTGCTTTCCTGTGTTGCCTTGGCGATACGCTCTTGGAGTTGTCTTACTTCCTTCTCAGCTTTTCTCCAGTCTGTCTGGAGCCATAACCGTTCAGAATGCGAGGGCGCACCAGTACCCGAGACCGGCGCTTGCACGCTGATTTCTGGTTCCGTCATCTGCTTTCCCTCATTAAACAATTGCTCAAGTTATCTCGCCATGAAAGACCTTGTGGAAGTCTGCTCGCTTTCGCGCCGGATAATGTTTCAATCCATATTCCCTCGATTACGGAGAGATCTTCGCTTTTTCCACATTCCTTTACCCGCAGCACCCACAGTGTTCCTCGCGGTTCACCTGCCATTTATGGCGATACTACGGGCTTACCCTGTTCCACATGTATTTCAGAGCGGGGCGGACCTCTCCATTTCGCCGGCGGTACCGTATTCACGATGGGCTATCGGTAAGAGCCCATACCTGACCGCACACCTTTTTGGTTCAAGCCTATCAGCATCTTTGGCTTGTCTGGCATGACGACGTTTATAAGAGATTCACATCTGTTGGCCGTAGCCGCTCGTCCCTAGCTCCTTTCCGCCTCGATGCTGGCAGATTATGTCGTTCCTCACGGGTCGACATACCGACTGAGTCGGCGGTTACATTGTCCCCGAAGCTTCGCACGGTGCTGTTACCGGCTCCGCACGTCCGGGTAGGGAACGGTTGGTGAAACAACCGGTTTCGTCAGGTAGACGTACCCTGCGAAACAGAAATACATGCGACTTTCAGGTCGCACTGCCGAAGTACCACTCGTTGCCTTTTTTGGTCTGGTGCATTTCTGGCGGTCCGCCGATGCGGTCCCGCGCCTTCGCTTTATTCTTGGTGGAGGGCGGTGCCGCAATAATAGTGGCATCCACGATCGTACCCTCGCGCATGAGCATGCCGCAGTCAGCCAAGTGGCCGTTGATCTGCTCGAAGATCACCTGGGTTAAGGCCTGCTTTTCCAGTAAGTGGCGGAACTTCAACAGCGTCGTGGCATCCGGGACCGATTCCACAGCCAGGTCAATCCCAACAAAATTGCGCAGCGCCTGGCTGTCATAGATGGCGTCTTCCAGCGCTTCGTCCGCCAAGGCATACCACTGTTGCACAAAGTACATCCGCAGCATGCGCTTGAAAGGTATTGGGGGGGCGGCCCCGTTTACCGCGCGAATCAGGATAGTAGTATGGTGAAAGAGCTTTCAGCCGCCTCGACCAAGGCACGGCCTACTCCATTTCTGCCAAAAATCGCTCACGGCGGGTCGTCTTTTTCTTGGCAGCAAACTCTGCCTGGGCGAAACTCGTTTGCTTCATGGCAGTCTCTGGCTACTCCTGAGGAAAGGCTACCATTCTACTAAACTGGCAAAGTCAGGGGAATAAATCAGTGTTTCCATAGGTCTGGGCAAAGGCGCCCTCGATAGCCTCGCGAACAAACTGCTCTTGGTTGTAGGCAAACAAGGCAAAGGTCACCAGCGGATTTCCGCTATCACTCATGCGTCATATCAAACTTGAAAAAATATCGCCGCGCCATATACCAGGCGCTTGAGAGGTGCGCCCAATCACACGACCGTGACCGGCAAGGCCAACCGAGCACCACAAGTCGCAGCGTTAACAATGATAATGCCAGCCAGATCAATGGCGCTCATCGCTTGTCTCTCCATATGTTTATCAAATATTTTATGAACATACGTGCAACCCAAGAAAAGCCAACTCTCTTGATCATTCCAGTGAGTTCCATAGGGCCGGGTATACCGTCTTCGAATCTAATAGCGACGTCGTACTTGTGCAAGGCTAATGTGGCAGCTGCCTCAACAACAGAATTCGAAAACACCTTCAAGTCGTCCAGCCGTTGCAGCGCATCTGTACGCAGGCGCCTGAGCAAGACCATCCTCTTTGAGGTATTTCGTGAAGTCGGCCCAAAGTAACTGGCAGTGATCCCTACCCCGTATCGATATAGCACCAAAGGTCGATCGATGTAGGTCACGGGCCTGCCGGCCAGTAGTGACCGGAAGGTAAGCGCCAGATCTTCATGGACCAAGCCCTCACTAAAGTCACCATAACTATTGAAAAGACACCTGTCCCACGCTTCGGTTGCCCCGATGACATGAGCATTGTTAACAATCGCTGACTCCGCGGATGTTAGCTCCTCTAGCGCTGAATGGCCCCTCTCCCCAATCAATGCGCCAGCCTCTGTGATCATGATGCGTGCAGAGTGCAACAGCCCGGATCGCTTCCCGTTTGCCAGCCACGCCTCAACCAGCCGGCTGACGCGGTCGGGTTTTGAAATATCGTCTCCGGCAGCCGCAACTACCAACTCGCCCTTAGCCAACCTGTTTAAATTATTTATATGGCCACCGACATTGAGATTCCGTACGTTACGATTGAGCACTATTGAATGCAGCCCAGCATAGCGGTCAGCCATCTCACGCATGATCTCGAATGTCGCATCGCTGGAGCAGTCGTCGCTCAGGATGATCTCCAGCGGGGAATAATCCTGACTCAACGCCGCGCCTACCGCCTCGCGGATATAGTTCTCCTGATTATAGGCAAGCAGCGCGAAAGTGACGAGCGGACGCTCCAGCAGGGTTTGGGGCGCTTGAGTCATAGATTTCTCGGGAATGTTTTATCGGTCGAGAGATCATCTGGAATGATGAACTCCAAAGGTTAATATATTTGAGAGAACGTACCTTTAAATGCATCTTCTACATAGGCAGATTAGTCACAAATTAAAATCACAAGCCGGTTGAGATGGTCTGTAAAGCGTTTGAAGTATCGCGGTCCAGCTATTACGACTATCGCCGCAGACGGTCCGTAGTGAGCGCCGAGCGAGTGGTTCTGCGTAAGCAATGGGATGGACTCCTCCTCACCTAACCGGCATCTGCGTGCCAAAATGGTGAGTGAACAACCAATCAGATATAGGCGCGCGCAGTAACCACACGCCCAGCATGGCCACCGCCCCTGCACCAGGTGGGCTGCCAATAAAACACGGCGAACACGACTTAGCGCCTGCTCTTCACCCTTAACGCTGGCAATCTGCCGCACGCCGCTGGAGCCCATGCCCAAACCGGCAGCCGTAGACATTAGCCCTTGCAGGCTGTTGTAGATGCTGAGTAAACCAATGCCGGCTGGCCCAAGAAGGATCGCCAGTACTTTCATCCGCAGAATGGAAATCAGGATATTGATAGATTTCGCACTGCCAATAACTATCATGGACTTTATCAAGCCGCGTGATGACACTTTATAAATTCCTAATCACAACAGCAGGATTTCCAGCAATTAAGCAGTTTGCTGGAAAATCCCCTGCAAGAACCGCACCTGCCGCGACAACGGATCCTGAACCGATCTTTGTATTCTTCAAGATCACGACCCGTGAGCCGATAAACACATTGTCAGATATGATAACATCTCCAACGCTGACCGGACCCCCACTATGACGAGAGTTCGGATCTAAGCTGTGAAAATTGCTGTCAAGAATTACCACATCATGCCCTATTAGACATCGGCGCCCAATATCAATGGTGCGTTTTTCGGCTATCGCCGCGAAGCCGTTATTAATCCATGTACCACTGCCAATGTTAATAGAGGCGCCTGCCCCTCTGCTATCGAGGTAACAATATGTGGACCAGAAGCCTGGTGAAGAACTAACACCAATTTTGACGTTTTTCCCAAATGTTATTGAACCTAACCCACTAAAAAAAACCGGTTGATTTTTTTCGGGCCGCCCAATAATTCTATCGTTGGTTGAAAAAAGCGAGAACCGAAGAACTCGCATCAGTCTATTCAATCTTCGAAACAAGCCCTTCGTCAGATGCTTAAATCTTAATTTAGGCATTCAATTACCGCTTTTTGATCCACTAAATCTATCTGCGGCCCCATCGGCAAACTCAACACGGTTTGATGCATATTCTCTGTAACCGGGTAATGCTCGGTATGCCAGCACTCGTAAGCCTTCTGCTGATGTGGCGGTATCGGGTAATGAATCAGCGTTTGCACCCCCTGCTCGGCCAAATGCTTCTGCAACGCATCGCGCTGGGGTGAGCGCACAACAAACAAATGCCAAACGTGGTTTTCACGGTTGGCTACTGCGGGTAACTGAATGCTGGGATGATCAATGTGTGCGAGGTAATACTCTGCTACTTCACGGCGGCTCTGAATTTCTTCATCCAGATGCTGCAGTTTTACTCTGAGCATGGCGGCTTGAATCTCATCCAGCCGGCTGTTTACGCCTTGGTACAGATTTTCGTATTTCTTGTGGCTACCGTAATTACCCAACGCCCGGATGGTTTTGGCCAGGGCTTCGTCATCGGTGGTAACGGCACCCGCATCCCCCAGTGCGCCGAGGTTTTTGCCCGGGTAAAAGCTAAACCCCGCAGCGTGGCCCCAACTGCCGGCTTTACGGCCATTTATGGATGCACCGTGCGCTTGGGCGGCATCTTCCAATACCAATAGGCCGTGTTCATCTGCCAGTTGCATTAACTCACTCATAGGGCATATCTGGCCGTAGAGGTGAACAGCAACGATGGCTTTGGTGTTGGGGGTAATGGCGGCAGCGGTTTTTTTAGGGCACAAGTTAAATGTGGCCTCGTCTGGCTCGACCAGCACGGGTTTCAACCGGTTTTCGGTGATGGCCAGTATGCTGGCGATATACGTATTGGCTGGCACGATAACTTCATCGCCCTCTTTCAGTTTGCCCATTTCTTTCCAGGCCCTGAGGGTGAGCGTTAGCGCGTCCAGCCCATTGGCTACGCCTATACAGTGCTTACTGCCGCAGTAATCAGCGAACTCTTGTTCGAAGGCTTTTACTTCGGTGCCCTGGATGTACCAGCCAGAGTCAATAACTCGGGTGGCGGCGGCTACGAGTTCGTCGCGGTATTGGGCGTTAATGGCTTTTAGGTCTAGGAAAGGAATCATTATTCAACGTACCTGATGATTCGAGCCGGATTGCCTATAACAACGGCTTTCGGAGGAACATCCTGAGTGACCACAGCCCCTGCCCCTACCATTGCACCTGCACCAACGGTAATACCGGGCAAAATCGTGGCATTTGCTCCAATGCTTGCGCTTTTACAAACTGTAATTCCGGCAAATTTTTCCGGATACTGTTTTGACCGAGGGTAAGGATCGTTTGTGAATGTTGCATTAGGACCAATGAAAACATCATCTTCCACACGAGTACCGTCCCAAAGCTGAACGCCAGATTTCACGGTTACTCTATCGCCAACAACCACATCGCCTTCAATAAGGGCTTGGGCGCAAATGTTGCAGTTCTGGCCAATTTTTGCACCTTTAAGGATGACTACAAATTGCCAGACCTTTGTGCCTTGCCCTATGGTGCAGTCTGCAACGTCTGCAAGTGGGTGGACAAAGCTCATTGGCTCACCTGCTTCAGGAAATCGTCGTACTCTCGAATGTAGTCCGATTCATCATAGTGCTCGCTGGCAAGTACAAGCAGCACGCAGTCTTTGCTGAAATCATGCATTTCATGCCATACCATGTCTTCGATTACCACGCCCTTGGTTGGGGAGTCGATCCACACTTTCTCTCGAGTTGTGCCATCATCCAACACCATGCGGCATTTTCCGGAAACGCAGATGGCTATTTGTTTCAGGTTCTTGTGGGCGTGATAACCGCGGCTTACACCTTGTTCAGTGTGGTAGATGTAATACACCCGTTTGATATCGAAGGGGACAGCTTTATCCAATTCAACTTCAACGGCAACCAGGCTGCCGCGTTCATCTCCAAGGCTCTGAAAATCAATCCACTTAATCAAGCTCATATTGGTTTTTTAACCTTCGAATTCTGATTGACAGTGTCGATGCTCATCCGCCGTTCAGGCTTCATTTGCGAGTTCTTGCAGGTATTTTCCGTAACCATTTTTTTTGAGTTTCCCTGCCTGTTCCAATAATTGTTGTTTGGTCAGCCAGGCTTGGTTGAAGGCGATTTCTTCGAGGCAGGCTATTTTATAGCCTTGGCGTTTTTCGATGGTTTCCACAAAGTGGGCGGCTTCTAGCAAGCTTTCGTGGGTACCAGTATCTAGCCAGGCGAAGCCCCGGCCCAGGAGCTCTACGTTCAGCTTGCCTTGTTCCAGATAGGCCCGGTTTACGCAGGTAATTTCGAGTTCGCCACGGTGGCTGGGTTTTACCTGTTTGGCGATGGCTACCACGCTGTTGTCGTAGAAGTAGAGGCCGGTTACGGCGTAGTTGGATTTCGGGTGTTCTGGCTTTTCTTCGATGGAGATTGCGCGGTTATTTTCGTCAAATTCTACGACACCAAAGCGATCTGGGTCTTTTACCTGGTAACAAAATACGGTGGCGCCTTCAGTGCGCTGGGCGGCTTGTTTCAGTTTGGGCGTAAAGCCTTGCCCGTAAAAGACGTTGTCGCCCAGCACCAGGCACACGCTATCGCCACCAATAACTCTTCGCCCACAATAAAGGCTTGAGCCAAGCCATCTGGGCTTGGCTGTATTTCGTAACTTAGGGAGGGTCTGATTAACGCCCGATTCTCCGCTGAATCGCTTTTCAGCTCGAAAAAAAGCCATTTAACCTGGGTTCAGGCGTAATTACCCCCTTCAGTTGTTCGTTTTTTGCCCGTTTCCCGCCATTTTGGCGGAATTCGGGCCCACTGGCCCTACGCCAGTAGATATTTTTCACCGATCATCAAGTTGGTGAATGCGGCCAGCAGGTGCAGCCGATGGGTGTTTTTTGATAGGCCACGGTAGCGCACCTTGCTGTAGCCAAAGACTTGCTTGATGTACCGGAACGGGTGTTCCACTTTGGCCCGGATGCTGGCTTTGATTTTCTCGGCCTTTAACTTATCCGCATCTAGCTTCTTGCGAGTGCCAGGGCGCTTGGCAATGAACCAGGACACATCTTTACGATGCTTATGCTCAGCCCGTTTTTGGATGCCCAAGTAACCGGCATCGCCGAATACCCGCCGCTCATCACCGTGCAGCAGCTTGTCGGCGGGTACGATGTCGTGGACGTTGGCGGCCGTGGTGTCGATGCTGTGAATCAGCCCGAGTGTGTCGTCGACACCAATGTGAATCTTCATGCCGAAGTACCATTGGTTGCCCTTCCTGGTCTGGTGCATTTCTGGCGGTCCGCCGATGCGGTCACGCTGGCCGCTCTCATTCTTGGTGGAGCTCGGAGCCGAAATCATGCTGGCATCCACAATGCTGCCTTCGCGCAGCATCAAGCCATTCTTCTCCAAGTGCTTGTTCACCTCTTTGAACAACACCTTGCCAAGGCCGTGGCGTTCCAGGAAATGACGGAACTTGAGAATGGTGGTTTCGTCCGGCAAACGATCCAGCTTCAGGCCAGCGAAGCACCGCATGGATTCGATCTCGTACAGCGCATCTTCCATCGCCGGATCCCGATGTGTCGGACCACTAAGCTTGTAAAACAGTTGCATGCAGTGAACCCGCAGCATGGAAGACAACGCGTACGGTGGCCGACCGTTCTGGCCCATGGTGGCGGCGAATCCTATGCGGTTAGCGATGGCTGCATTATCGCTGATTTTGGAAAGTTATTCAGAGGTTCCTTAGCTTCTTCGCCGCTCCTCAGGCTCACCGTGACTTTTTTGCCTTTCTCTTCCAGGCTTAGTTCCGACCGGCGACTGGCATACCGGATGTTGGTTACCTATATACGCAAGCATTTACAATGCCGCTTTGCATCCGGTACACCCGCACATCACTGGCTGCCAGCGGCAGTACGCTGTCTATTTCATCGTCGTATCGGCTTTTGGCAAATCATCAAGATGCGGATTTGCCAAGCCCATCCTCATACTCAGATCAACCACCAAGCCCAGCAGGGTTTTGTAACCGTCACTCAGCTGCATAAGATCCAGCGTTTCGCCGTTGATGGTTACCGCCAGCCGTAACGGGTTTACTTCAATATGAGGGTTGCTGATGGCCGGGAATATTGCACTAATCGCGGCGCGCACGGCATCCAGCTCTTTGAGGGTGACATCAAAGCTGCGTTTTTCCTTCTGCAGACGCTGCTCTTCGTTTTCCTTGTTATAAAACCAGACAAAGGCAGACTTGAAATTACCTTGCGCCTCTAGTACCTGCTTCAATGCTTCCATTCGGGTGTGGGATTTCGGAAAGCTTTTTTTGTCGAGATAGGCTCCCAGCGCTTTCAGCCCAATCGTCGTTGGTGTGACTTTTGCCGTGGCTTTGCTTTTGTCTCACCGCTTGATTCTGTCCCATTTCAGGCCATCTTTGGTTGAAAGCGCTATCCGCGCATAGGGCGCTGGAACATTATTAACCTGGCGAATATCGCCATTTGTCTTGAACGTTATCCCCCGACACCAAGGGAAAATGCGTTAACGTGCGTCTGGAAGGCCGTCTACTGAACAATCTAAAATTCGGGTAAGTTCTTGCTGATCCTCACCACTAAGCTCTATTTTTGTATTTATTTTCACGATTTCCCCTTGTACCTCATTTCAATTTCTTTGCGTTCAGCGACTGCTTCATAAACTTGCTCCGCTTCCTTCTGCGAATACTCCTCTAACCGCCAACGATTGGTATTAGAGAAACTCGCCTCGCCGGAGTAAGCAGGCACCTGTTCCGCACTCACTCCGCCCTGCGCAACCAAGCGGCGGGTTATTTCGTTGTAGTAATACTCCGGTCGCGGACAGAAGTCTTCGTACTGAACAACCAGCTTCTCATGCTCTGGCAAACCAGCAATGCCCTTCTCCACCGAGCGGTTGATGGCGGCAATCTGACAGGCTAAGGATTCCAGCAGGTCTAGGTCTTTGAAGTTCGCGCATTCCTTGATATTGAAAAAAGTGCCAAGTGTTGATGTCGCTATACTGGCACTTTGGTATAAAGCGAGGAGTTTTTACTACGCCTCAGCTTATGACCTCTATGCTTTATTACTTAATTATAAACTCAACAATTTTCTCAGGCGTATCCAGAACCTCAGCCTCATCGTCACTAATAGCAACCCCAGCGGCCTCGCCCACGTCCATAATCACCAACATCAAATCCAGTGAATCCACACCCAGATCCACAAGTGTTTTGCCCATCTTGTCTTCAGACATCTCCAGATCTTCAACATTTTTTTCCAGCATGGACATAACGATTTTTACAGCTTTTTCGCGGTTCATAATATTTCCTATCAGCTCGATTTTACTTCTTCATAAATTGCGGTGGCCCAGGACAGCCCCACACCAAAGCCTGACATGAGAATTCTTTGCGGACTATTGTCCAGCTCTGTTTCCAGCAACAGCGGAATGGCCGATGAAACAGTATTTCCTGTTTCGGAGAGTCTTATGGGTGCCTTATCACTAGGAATACCAGCTCTTTTTATGGTGTTCTCCAGCATAAAACGACTGCCCTGATGCAGCAAAAACAGGTCAATGTCATCTGCAGTCAATTCTGCGGATGCCAGCGTGCGTTTGATCTGCTTTGGCACGTCTTGCAAGGCAAAGTTGAAAACCGCCCGACCGTTCATTTCCAAACCATGGGCTGTTTTCTGAAGCGCCTCGCTGCCGGCACCTTTGGTGGCGAATTTTGCTGTGGAAAGTTTGTAACGTGGGGTGTCGCTGATCAACGTAACAGACGCAGCATCGCCAAAAAGGAGACACGTATTTTTATCTTCCGGATCAAGAATTCGGGAATAAGGGTCGCAGGTAAAGAGTAATCCCTTTTTCATCCCGCTCGCAGCCATAAAAGACTGAATCACACTCAACCCATATACATACCCGGAGCATCCCAGCCCGATATCGAAGCAGGCGCATTCTTCCGGTAGCTCCAGAGCAGCGTGAACCAAAGCTGAGTTGTGCGGCAAGCCACCATTGTCAGGGTTTTGAGTACACAGAACCACGCACTCAATCTCTGACTTATCAATATTCACTTTTTTACATAGGCGATCAAAGGCTGCAACGCTCGCGCTCACAACGCTGTCCGTCTCTTCAAACCGAGGCAGCGTGGCAACGCCGATTTTCTGTTCGACAAAGTCCCTGTCTGTCTCGAAGCGATCTGCCTGTTCCAAATTATTGACTCGGCCTTTCGGGAGGTAACTCGCTACCGACTGAATCCCTAACATGAGTGGTTCCTCTTGCTCTGATGTGTCACGAAAAGTACATATCAGCGATTTTCTCGCCATTAACTAGGACATCGCTGCAAGTTAGCCGTGTGCCCACCTGCTTGGTGATGCGAAGCTCCACTTTATCCATAGCCGGAATTGGGAATCGACCATCATATCGGGAGAAGACCCATTTCTTGGTGCTATCCACGCAGTCCTGATGCATTTTCTTGCAGAGCGATACGAGCAGTTCAATTCTGTCCGTATGGTGAGGGTTGTTCTGAGCGATGGACTTATCTCCGACGATGGAACCACGGCATGCTTCGGGCTCATCAAATTCCTGTCGCACCGCTTCTTCGGTTTCGGTAGCTGCATTGATGCACAATGGGTAACTCTCGCCGTTAGGCCCAGCTATTTTAGCGACTACCGCATCCGCTGCCGTTGGCGCACGCTCCTCGAGTATACAAACTGAGTTGTGGATCATGTGTTTGAATGACACATTGATCTTGCTTTCCATCAATCCTCTTTGACCGGCTGCGTCAACCAATGCGTTAAACAAACTGGTTCCTTGGATATAATTTCGGCTGCCCTTGAACACAACTTTCAGCACTTCCGACATGACAACTCCTAGCCTATCGTTTGGGGCCGGTTTTAAGGCCCACCATTCGCTTGGCGGGATTACCGAACATCGAATGGTTCGACTCAACATTTTTGACCACAACACTGCCCATGCCCAGCGATGCTTTTGCGCCAATCACCAGATTGTCGCGAACACTGACGCCCATTGCGATGGTCACACCAGCGTGAACCGTTGTATGGCCGCCAAGCAGTGAGCCTACAGACATCCAAACCCCATCCTCGACAACGGCCCCATGGCCTACGTTGCAAAGATTACCAATCACCACATCGTGACCAATAAACGTAGGGGCCAGAATGCCACCGGCAATCACAGCATTTGCACCTATTTCAGTGTTGTCGCCAATTGACACACCACCCGCATGGGGAAACTTGAGCAGTCGGCCGTCAGCCGCTCGGTACACTGTCACGCCATCGCTGCCAATCACCACGTTTTCCCGAATGATGGTATTCCTGCCAATTCGTGAGCCACGCTTGATAACGGCTCCGGCACAGATGACGCTCCCCGTATCCACCTCGACGCCAGGCTCGATAACGGCTGAGCTTGCAACCTCCGCTGCGTTCGAAATCTTCGCTTCGCAGGTAAAACCACGCCAGTGAGCATCGATCCCGACAGAATCAATTAACCAAGCCAACACATCCATAAACACAGCTCTGGGATCTGATACTACACAGAACTGGTTGGAGCCTTGAATTGATTCACTCGGCAATTCTTCCGTCAAAACAAAGGAGCCTATTAGTTCTTTACCTTCACCGTAATGCTCGGAGTTAGCAAATACCAGTTGCCTATGGCCACCGGCACGGGAGTCACAGGTGCCGGTCAATTCCAGGTCAGCTGCACCGGTAAGCTTGATGGGGCCAACCAACGTCTCAACAAAAGCGATAATTTTAGAAGAGCTCACCGGTGTTCTAAAAAAGGCTCCCGTTGGCCGAACTGTCACCGAGTAACCTCCAGAACCTTTTTGGATATCATCTCAATTTCTTCAGTCTTCAGCCCGGAATAAATTGGCAAGCAAACAATGCGTTCAGAGAGTTTTCTGGATTCAGAACAAGCCGTTGAATGTGCATCCAGAGAACCTACTGAATCCAAGGATGGATAAAAATAACGGCGCGCAAGAACGCCCGAATCACGAAGCGAGGACAGAAGCTCGACTACCTGAGCCTCGTTTTCCAATGCTACCGGATAGTAGGCATGGTTGTAGCTCGCACCAGTTTGAATGCTCTGCTTTTGAAGGTTGTCCTCAAAAAGCCGGTCGTAGGTATCAGTAACGGCTTTGCGATCTCGGCTGATTTGTTCGATTTCATCCAGAACACACAACCCCATTGCCGCCTGTAATTCGTTCATTTTGGCATTGATGCCCAGCTCTTCAATGGCCTCCGGCCCGGTAATGCCGAAGTTGATCATCTTCTTCGCTCGTTCCAGGTCTTCCTTGCGCTTGAAGATGATGGCGCCACCCTCTCCAGTGTGGAAAAGCTTGGTAGCATGAAAGCTCAAGGTGGCGGCGTCTCCCCATTTGAGCAGGCTTTCGCCTTTGTACCTTACGCCAAACGCATGACAGCCATCGTAGATGACTTTTAGGTTGTGTTTTTGGGCGATGGCCTCAATCTTCTCGACATCGCACGCATTACCAAAAACATGAACCGGAACAATTGCTCGAGTATTGAGTGTAATTGCGGCTTCAATATTTTGTGGATCGAGACACCAGGTTTCTAGGTCGATATCAACAAAAACAGGTTCTACTCCGTCCCACTTAAGAGAACTGGCGGTAGCGATAAAAGTAAAGGGGGTGGTTATCGCTTCTGGCTTTTGACCTGAAGCTGAACCGCTTACACCCAGTACACGATAGGCAACCTGAAGCGCCAGAGTGCCGTTAGCAACAAGTAGCAGATTCTCTACCCCCAGATGTTCCTCCAATCGAGAAGTCAGTTTCTGTACCAGTTGACCGTTGTTCGTAAGCCACTGACGCTCGTAAATGCCATCCAGATAATTGTCGAACTTTTCGCGGCTGGGTAAATAAGGCTTTGTGACAGGTATCATTCAGGCGTATCCCTCAATTTCAGCTCTGGCTTGCGCAAACCATTTACCTTGCTCATCTTTTTTTGAAAGCAGCAGGTCGTCTGTTTTTTCTGGCCCCCACTGGATATTCAAATCTGCATCATCCCAGCGAATTGTGCGCTCATACTCTGGCGCATAAAAATCCGTACACTTGTATTGAAAATCTGCTACGTCACTGGTCACCAGAAAGCCGTGGGCAAAGCCTGGCGGCACCCACATCATGCGTCTGTTTTCTTCCGACAGGTATTCGCCCACCCACTGGCCAAAAGTGGGTGAGCTTTTGCGCAGGTCTACCGCTACATCGAAGACTTCGCCGCGGGTAACTCGCACCAGTTTTCCCTGGGGCTGCTTGATCTGGTAGTGCAGGCCGCGCAGGGTGTTTTTCACCGAGCGGCTGTGGTTGTCTTGTACAAAATTCGCGTTTATACCCAGCGAACTGAACAGTTCGACGTTCCAGGTTTCCATAAAAAAACCGCGATCGTCGCCGAAGACTTTTGGCTCCAGTATTTTTACATCGGGTATGGCGGTGCTGATTATTTTCATATCAGCCTTCCTGCTCGGCCAGTTGCTTCAGGTAGGCGCCATAACCGTTTTTCTTCAGTTCGTCGGCTTGCTGCAGCAGTTTTTGGGTGGTGATGTAGCCCATGCGCCAGGCCACTTCTTCTAGGCAAGCCACTTTCAGGCCCTGGCGCTTTTCCAGGGTTTCAATAAAGTTAGAGGCTTCGTGCAGGCTGTCGTGGGTGCCGGTGTCTAGCCAGGCGTAACCGCGCCCTAATAACTCAACGTTCAAGTCCCCCCGCTGGAGGTAGGCTTGGTTTACGCTGGTGATTTCCAGTTCGCCGCGGTGGGAGGGCTTAACCGCTTTGGCGATGTTGATTACGTCGTTATCGTAAAAATACAGGCCGGTCACGGCGTAATGGGATTTTGGCTTGGTGGGCTTTTCTTCGATAGAGATAGCGCGCCGGTGTTCATCAAATTCCACCACGCCAAAGCGTTCTGGGTCGGTTACCCGGTATCCAAACACGGTAGCACCGCGTGGGCGCGCTGCGGCGCTTTGCAATAGTTCGCTAAAACCTTGGCCGTAGTAGATGTTGTCACCCAGTACCAGGCACACGCTGCTTTGCCCTATAAACTCTTCACCGATGATGAACGCCTGCGCCAAGCCGTCTGGGCTTGGCTGAACAGCGTAGCTTATGTTCACGCCAAATTGTGCGCCATCGCCTAGCAGGCGTATAAAACCCGCCTGGTCTTCGGCGGTGGTGATAATCAACACCTCGCGAATGCCCGCCAGCATCAGCACCGACAGTGGATAGTAAATCATCGGCTTGTCGTACACTGGCAGCAGTTGTTTGGAGATAGCACGGGTGATGGGGTACAGGCGGCTGCCTGAGCCGCCGGCCAGAATAATGCCTTTCATGGATGTTCCTGAGTGGTTAGTTGCAGGTGTCGTTCGGTTACGCGTGCTGTGCCATGTGCTTGAAGATCTGGTTTCTTTCAGTCAGTTGGGTGTAGGTGCCGGCATCCACAACGGTGCCCTTGCTTAATAAATAGATGATGTCGCACTGCTTTACGGTGGCCAGGCGGTGGGCAATCATGATGATGGTTTTTTGGCCGGCGAAATCGTGGATGGCGTCCATGATCAGTTTTTCGGTAATGCCGTCCAAAGCGCTGGTGGCTTCGTCTAGAATCAGCACTTCGGCGTCGTGGTATAGGGCTCTCGCGATGCCTATACGCTGACGCTGGCCGCCGGACAGTTGCACACCGCGCTCCCCTACTCGTGTGTTCAAGCCGTCTGACAGCTCCTGGACCAGTTCTTCCAGGTGGGCCATTTTGGTGGCGCTGCGGACCTTTTGGTCGTCTATTTCATGTTCAGGCAGGCCGAAGGCGATGTTTTCGCGAATGCTGCTGTCCGCCAGAAAGATGGATTGCGGTACAAAGCCCAGGGTGTTCTGCCAGGCGCGCAGGTTGTCTTTGGTAATGGGCTTGCCATCTACTAATAACTGGCCTTGTTCGGGCTGCATCAGGCCCAGTACCAAATCAATAGCGGTGGATTTGCCAGAGCCGGAAGAACCTACCAGGCCAATCACGCTGTTAGCGAATATAGTGATATCCAGATTTTTCAGCGCGGGGTTTTTCTTGCCTGGGTAGGCGAACGTCACGTTTGTGAGCTGAATGGAGGTTTTAGGAACCAGGTGCGTATTGCTTGTTTGTTGAGCCGTTTTCGCTTCTACAGATTCGTTGACTGCGCTGGCTTGCAGGTCGCCTTTTATGGCTTCGAAGGCTGACATATTGCCTCGCATTCCAGATAGACTGCTGTAAATCTGCTGAAACGCGGGCAGCAGTTTGAAGCCTGCCAGTGCGTACACGGACAACACCGGCAGAATAGTTCCCAAATTACCCTGGTGGCTAGTCAGCAAATACAGGATCAAGAAGATCACGCAGCCAAAGGCCACCAGTTCCATGGCGAAGCGTGGCACCTGGCTCATCACCCCATTGGTGCCTTGGGCGTGGGCGAATTGGCTGCTGGCTTTAGCAAAGCGGCTGATGAAATCTGGCTGCCGGCCTAATAGCAGCGTGTCTTTTATGCCGCCAAAGCCTTCGGCCATTAATTTGAATCTTGCTTTCTGGGTGCGACTGATGGTTTGGCCGTTGGCCATTAATCGTTTGCGCACGATGTAAAACAACAACCAGTAAGCTGTGGAAAAAATAGCGATGCCGGTGATCGCCACGGTGGGGTTGTACAAAAATATGCCAACGGCCATCAAGATGGCCATTACCAGCTTTGCGTTCATCTGCATAAAGGGATTAATAATGCCCCCTGTAACCCGACCACACTCCCCCATAATCTGCTTGGTCAATTCACTGCTGCTGCCACTGGCATGAAACAACCAGGGCTGATGCATGTAATGTCGATACAAGCGGGTGCTCATTTCCGCGCCGATCCGCGCGCCGTACATCAACATGCGCCACGTAGTAATTGTTGAAATAACGGCCGCCAGTGTCAGCAGGCCCATTACTCCAATGCCTACCCAAAACAAAAACTGCTCTGGCGAGCTGGCGCCGGTGACGTTGTAAATCTGCGCCAGGCGGCCATCGCCTTGCAGTTGGCTCATGTCGCCGACCAAAGCCATAAATGGCCCGATGGACACCACACCGGCAATTTCAGCGAAGGCCATCAATACAACTAACAGCTGAAGTTTGATGAGCTTTTTGCGCTGTTGTTTGGTCAGAAGGCGGTAGAGTTCTAGCAGTTGTTTCAGCATATAGGGTGTTTCACTATTTCCATCAGTGCCCGCGTCACGCCTAACTTCCAGTGGGGCAAGGTTAGGCCAAAACGGGTTTGCAGCTTTTGGGTGTTCAGGCGTGAATTCAGCGGGCGTTGGGCCGGCGTAGAGTAGTGTTCGCTGGCGATCGGCATTATGGACTGCTGCGTTGCGGTGACCGGGGCGCCTAGGGCTTGCAGGGTTTCGGCGATGTAGCGGGCGTAATCACACCAACTGGTGTCGCCGCTGGCGGTCAGGTGGTAAACGCCGTTGTCGATCATGCCGGCGCGGCGGGTGCGCAGGCAGTGGGCGGTGATGTCGGCAATCAGTTCTGCCGAGGTGGGCGCGCCAATTTGGTCCCCCACTATGTTCAAGCTAGGCTTTTGCTGCACCAGGTTAGCCATGGTGTTGACAAAATTGCGGCCTTGGCGGGCGTACACCCAGCTGGCGCGAAAAATCATGTGGTGGCCGCCGGCCTGTTGTATGGCGTGTTCACCGGCCAGTTTGCTTGCGCCGTAGGTGTTTAGCGGGTGGGTGCTGTGGTGTTCTTGCCAGGGCAAGTCGCCGGCGCCGTTAAACACGTAATCGGTGGAATAATGTACGAGCAAGGCGCCTACGGCTTTGGCAACTTCGGCCAGTACACCGGGGGCTGTGGCGTTTATGCGGTGGGCCAGCTCTGAATTTTGTTCGGCGGCATCTACGGCGGTGTAGGCCGCGGCGTTTACAATCACGCTGGGGCGCAGTGTTTGAATGGTTTGCTGCAGGCCTTCGGGGTTGGCTAAATCACCGCAAAGGCCGTTTTCGGTTTCGCGGCCCAGTGCCACCACCGAACCCAAGGGCGCCAGTGCACGTTGCAATTCCCAGCCTACCTGGCCGTTTTTGCCCAGTAGCAGGATGTTCATGCACTGGCTCCCAGGCGTTCACGCTGGTAGCTGCCGTTGGCGATGCGCTGGCACCAGTCTGTGTTGTTCAGGTACCACTGCACGGTTTTGCGCAGGCCGGTTTCAAACGTTTCTTCTGGCACCCAGCCCAGTTGCTGCTGGATTTTGCTGGCGTCTATGGCATAGCGCTGGTCGTGCCCCGGGCGGTCGGTTACGTGGGTGATCAGGTCGCGGTAGTGGGTTACGCCTTTGGGTTTGGCGGGGGCCAGTTGTTCCAGCAGGTCACACAGGGTGTGTACTACCTCTATGTTGCGTTTTTCGTTGTGGCCGCCAATGTTGTAGGTTTCACCCACCTGGCCTTCAGTGACGACTTTATAGAGGGCGCGGGCATGGTCTTCCACGTACAGCCAGTCGCGCACTTGTTCGCCCTGGCCGTACACCGGCAGAGGCTTGCCTTCCAGGGCGTTCAGAATCATCAGCGGAATGAGTTTTTCCGGAAAATGATAAGGCCCGTAATTGTTAGAGCAGTTGCTAATCAGCACCGGCAGGCCATAGGTACGGTGCCAGGCGCGTACTAAATGATCGGAACTGGCTTTACTGGCCGAGTACGGGCTGCTGGGGGCGTAAGGGGTGGTTTCGGTGAACAGGTCGGTGGTGCCTTCCAGGTCGCCGTAGACTTCATCAGTGCTGATGTGATGAAAGCGGAACCCAGCTTTTTTGTCGCCGTTCAAGCTGTTGTAGTATTGGCGGGTGGCTTCCAGCAGGGTGTAAGTGCCAACGATGTTGGTACCGATGAATTCCGCCGGGCCGTCGATAGAGCGATCAACGTGGCTTTCCGCCGCCAGGTGCATAATCAGGTCGGGCTGATGGCTGTTCAGCACCGCGTCCATGACCGCACGGTCGCAGATGTTGTGGTGTTCAAAGCGGTAACGTTCGCTGTGCAGGGTGTCGGCCAGGCTGTCTAGATTGCCGGCGTAAGTCAGTGCATCCACGTTCACGACCTTGTGAGGGGTGTTGCGGATGATGTGCCGCACCACCGCGGAGCCGATAAAGCCGGCGCCGCCTGTTACCAGTATGTTCATAGTGTTTTTCTTACTTAGTTTTTTCGGATTTGTAGTTGTAGTTATAGTAGCGGTAACTGCCATAACCGTAAGCCGAGGCTTTCTTGACGATGGCGTTGAACACCACGCCTTTTATGGTGACGCCGTTAAGTTCGAAGCGTTTGCGCGCCAGGTCGATTTCTTTGGCGGGGTTCAACCCAAAGCGGGTGACCAGCATGGTGGTGCCGGCGTATTTGCCGACAATGGCTGCGTCGGTTACCGCAAGTATGGGCGGGGTGTCTATGATCACCAGGTCATACTGTTTGGAAGCCTGTTCTAACAGATCAGCAAAGCCTTTACCCATTAACAGTTCCGAGGGGCTGATCGGGGCCGAGCCGCGGGAGATAAAGTCCAGCGTGTTGGCGCCGGTGTTGCGCACCACTTGTTCCAGACTGGCGTTGCCCAGCAGTACCGCCGACAGGCCTTTACCGTTGGGCACGCCCATCGTGATGTGGGAGGTGCCGCGGCGCAGATCGGCGTCTATCAGCAGGACTTTTTGGCCGCTTTGCGCCATTAACACCGCCAGGTTGGTGGATAGGAAGGTTTTGCCGACGTTGGTGCTGGGCCCGGTGATCATCAGTACGTTGTTGCTGGCCCCCAACATGGCAAAGTGCAAGCTGGTGCGCAGGCTGCGCAGGGCTTCAACCGCTGAATCTGCCGGGTTGATCACCGCTAACAGCTGGGATTTTTCGTCGCCGTGGTCGGATTTTTTGCGGCGTTTGGATTCCAGTTTTCGCTGGGTGGTGGAAAACGGCACGCCGGAGTAGACCGGCAGACCCATTTTTTCAATTACTTCGGGGTTTTCTACGCCGCGGTTAAAGGCTGCGCGGCCCAGTGTGAGTAAGCAGCCGGCGATAATGCCCGCCACCAGGCCGATCAGGGTGATCATCGATTTACGGGGTTTGATGGGGCCCGAGCTGGATACGGCTTGGTCTATTACGCGGGTGTTGCCTACGGCGCCGGCCTTGGCGATGTCTAGCTGCTGAATTTTTGACAGCATTTGCAGGTAAATGTCGTTACCCAGTGCCACGTTGCGGCGCAGGCGAATGAGTTCCTGCTGGGTTTGTGGCAGCCGGGCGATTTCTTTTTCAAGTTCTTGCTGACGGGCTTCCGTTTCGGCGATGCGGAACAACCAGTCTTGATAGGCTGGATGATCGGGCTGGTATTTGCCCTGAATGTCGCGGCGCTGGAATTTCAGCTCGGTCAGTTGTTGTTGCAGGCGCACGGATTCACTGAATACCACGCTGACTTCGGCGCTGATGTCGATGATGCCGGCCCGAATCTGATAGTTGTTCAGGCGTGTTTCAGCGGCTTCCAGGTCTTCTCTTACACCCGGCAGGGTGTCGCGCAGGAAGTTCAGCGATTGCACGATGGGCGCGCTGCTGCGCTCGATGTTTTGTTTAACGTAGAGGGCGGCCACGGCGTTCAGGATGGATTCGGCCACGGCGGGGTTTGGGTGTTCCAGGAACAACCGCAGCATGCCGGACCCTTCTCGCCCCGCGGCAATGTTGAGGCGACCTTGCAGACCTAAGATGGCGTTTTGGCGCCGCTGGCTTTGTACCTGGAATAAGGTGCCGGGGTGAGCTACAAGGGTTTGCACTAAGGTACTAAAGCCGTTGTTTTCGGCCAGTTCGCCCACGGTGCCGGTTAACAGCGGTGCGCCGGCGGTGCGGCGGTCAAAGTTGTCGGGGCTGCCGGGGTACAAAGCCCAGGTGTTTGCACTTTGCGCCTGTAAGGTTAAAGCACCGCCAACCGCCTGTGGTGGCACGTTAAAGCGTGCCAATTCCAGCTGTTCGCCACCCCAGGCGTAACCTTCGCCGTAAAGGGGGTCGGCCAGGGTGCCGGCGGGACCGCTAAAGCGCGAGGCCATGAATTTGCCAATGAAGGGGTAATAATGTTTGGCGGAGAATACGTTCAAGCTAAGCTCGTCTACCACCTGCCCCAGTACGAAGCGGCTTTCAATCAAGGCTATTTCAGCGGCGGCACCGGAGCCGGCGCCGCGCAGGCTGCCCAGATCTTGCACGGACAGCACACCGGAGTTTCCGGGTTCTACCTGAATCAGCGCGTTGGCGCTGTAGATCGGAGTTTGGCTGCTGGCGTATATGGCCGCAATACCTGCGCCCAGTGCCGCGATGGCGATAATCCAGTAGCGGCTGTCCCAGAGCAGGCCTAGCAGGGCCAGTAAGTCGACTTGTTGGTCTTGGGGTGCAGCGGTGTTGGGTTGTTCACTCATTAACGGGGGTGTCCAGGTAGCTAAGCCAGGCGTTGGTGGCTTGGTCAATCAATTGGTCAACGTGGTCAAACGCTTCGCGCTGCTGGCGTACTGGGTCGGGTATGGGTTGTTGTTCGCCCCAGTGGTCCAGCAGAAATATACGGCCGCGGGCCAGCGGTTCTATCCTGTGCAATAGGTCTATGTGGGCCGGTTCCATCACCAGTACCACATCGTGCTGCAGCAGCAGTTCCGAGTTCACCTGGCGGGCGCGATAGCCTGCGGCGGTTAATCCGCGGCTTTGCAATTGTTCTTCCACAATCGG
This sequence comes from Marinobacter sp. M1C, assembly GCF_023314135.1. NCBI lineage: Bacteria > Pseudomonadati > Pseudomonadota > Gammaproteobacteria > Pseudomonadales > Marinobacteraceae > Marinobacter > Marinobacter sp. M1C. Next base: position 1,167,418 of record NZ_CP092289.1, on the reverse strand, counting down.
ATGCACCGGCGAACCTAGGGGCGGGCGCAAACCGGCGGATGCCACGGTAACGCCACTGCCAGGGCAAAGCTTTGAGCGCAGCAGGTGCTCCGCCAGAGGGCTGCGGCAAACGTTGCCGACGCACACCATCAGCACGCTGTTAAGGTGCATCATTATTACTCGTTATTGATAAGATTGTCGTTAATTGCGTTGATCAGGAAAAGCGGCTGAACGGTGGGCAGCAGCTGGGCAATAATCCGGTTCCAGCGCGCAACCGGCGCGGCGGTTATGTACACAATGTCGCGTTTTTCCAGCATAAACTGATCTGCCAACACCAAGGCGATGGCGTTTTTGGCGTTGAGTTGAAACACTTGGGCCAGTATGCCGCTGTCAGGCGCGGCGCGGCGGACCACAAAGATGCCACTGGCGTCGGCGGTGGTTTGGCTGAAGCCACCGGCCTGGGTGAGCGCGTCGGCCAGGGTTAAGCCGGTGCGGCCGAGGCTAATAGTTTGCGGCCGGCCTACTTCGCCCAGCACAAACACTTTGGCGGCGTCGTCTGTGGCGATGTGTATTGCGTCGTTGGGGCGCAGCAATACGTTTTGGCGGCTATCGCCATTTTCATAGAGCAGGCGCAGGGAATAGCGTATGGATTGCCCGTCACGAATCAGTGTTACGTTGGTCCAGTCAGCGTTTTTGCTAAGCCCGCCAGCCAGGGTGACGGCTTCGAACAGGGTCATGGCTTCGTTAGACAGGTACTGCTTGCCAGGGCTACCCACCGCACCGGTGATGTACACGCTGCTGGAGCGGAAGTTGGTAACGGTTACGTCTAGCACCGGCTTTTGTAAGTATTGCAGCAGTTTTTCCGTCAGCTCCTGGCGGACTTCTATGGTAGTTAGCCCGGCCACGGGTACGGCGCCCAGGTAAGGGTAAATAATGTTGCCGTCGTGGTGGACGTAGTAACCACTGGCCGCGACATCGCCTTCTGCACTTTGGCTTTGCCCGCTACTGATCTGGGAGTGGCTGTACAGCGTAATATTCAGATTATCGCCAGGGCGGACGATGTAATCGTACTGTTTTATTTGCTTGTTCAGCCCGTTGTCTACGACGGGCTGGTCGCTGCCGGGTTTTACCATAGTGGCCACCAGCTGCGGGGTAATGGCGTAGACGTCTACTTGCTGGCTTAGGTCTTGATCGCTGCCGGAATTTTCGGGCGCCGGTACTGACAAATGGCTGCCCGGTATGATGGTGCAGGCCGACAGCACGACACACGCAAATAAGCCGATCACAAAATTTCGTATCATTAAGGAATATATCCGACTGGTTGAAACTTTTTGACTGGGCACGCTACCGCACGGTTTTCACCGGCCTAGGACAAAAAAGATTCCATCAAGGAAATGCAAACCGGCACAATCGCAGGTTTTTGCTCAAAAATTCGCTACTGCAATGTGTTTACCGGCTGAGCGACGCTATGCGTGTACTATGCCCATACTAAGCCGACGCTAAGGCCGACAGCGGCACTTTTACCCTTTGTTGCTTCTGCATAAAGGTGATCAGCACGATGGCTCTTTCATCGCCGTCATAACTTTGAAAAATGGCGTTGATACCGCTAAACGGGCCACCTTCAAGCTTCAACTCCTGGCCCTTTTGAAGGCCGTCCTGATTATTGATGCCGTCCAAAGTTTTCTGTATTTGCTGCATTATGGTGTCTGCCAGCACGGCCGGGCGCCCACCAAAAATGACTACGCGGCTGACGCCACGGGTTGAGCGTATTTTTGACCAAAGCGGATCCTCCGTCTGCATGTTGATGAACAGGTAACCTTTGAACAGTGGCTCTTCAACCCAGGTACGCTTGAGGTTGCGGATGCGCTGCACGGTAATTTTCGGGAAAAAGGATTCGATACCTTGTTGCGATAAATTAACGAATGCTCTGTCGCCTTCCAGCGGTTTGTACTGAACCACGTACCAAGCCATGCCGCGCCCCCGTTGTTGCGCTGAGTAGTTCCTAGTAAAGCATTTGGAACCTCAATTGGAGTACAAAGTATACCGATCAAAATACTCTATACAAGTAACAAAAATCGGATTTTCGTGTTTTTTTGTAGCATTAGTATTCATATTAAGGATTTTCCCGATCGGCTAACGGCCGGACAATTCGTTTTGAATATTATTTGCTAGGTCAGCCAACGCGTTTTGTTCCGCTGGCGTTAGGGTGCCGGCCGCTTGCGCCTGCGTCACTAAATTGGCGGCCTGCTGCAGGCCCTGGGTGCTCATAGCACTGAGCGGGAATGAGGCAACAACTGCCTGCAGGCGCTGCAGAGCTGCGGCAGCCGAGGGCGGGCTAACTGGCAGAATAACAATCGTTGGCGGGGTTATGGTCATTGGCGGGGTTATGATGGCGGTGGGTGGAATAACCGATACTTCCCCGCTGCGGGCAAGCCCGGCGCCAAAGGCCAGTACCAACAGAATGACGGTGTGTAACGCCTGATTAGGTTTCAAAATAAGTCCTCCCAAAACCAGTATCCGGTGATAATCCAGCGGCGGCCATCCAGCCGGTTGGTGACATCGCCCATACCGAGTGTTATTTGGCTGTTGTAGCGCAGGAATGGGCGAATACCCAGGCCTACCATGACCTCGTCGCCACTCCAGGATGTGCTGGCAGAGAAGCGTGAGGTGAAGCCAATGCCGGCGCCAAAAAAGCCGGCCGGGTCGCGTTCCAGATTTTTTACGCCAGTGCCATAACCGGCGCTGAGCATCAGCGGCAGGTAACCGGAGGCGCTCAGGCTGATGTCGATGATGGTAGAGCCGGCAATGAAGTAGTTGCTGTCGATGTTTTTGGCAGAACCCCAGCTTGCCGCGTTAGCCACACCCAGGGCGACACTGCTGATGCCGCTGCTGCCAAATCCTGGTAACTGACGAAACACCCGGGCGCTGACGTTGCCGTCTTCGCCAAAGTCGTTTGGGTCTACACTTAGAATACCAACGCTTAAATCTGCGCCTATCGATTGACTGGCATCGCCGAAACCCAAGCCCACGGCGCCTGAACCGTCCATGCTGGAGCCCTGAACGCGGTCACGCACGTCGGTTATGGCGCCGGCCGCAAACATGGAACCCCCGGGCAGGCCAAAACCGCTGTTGATGCCAAAGGTGGACACGTTGGGCGGCGGTACCGCCATCATGCCCAGTCCGAGGGTGGACATTCGCCGCTGCAGGGCCGCGGACGGCTCTGAGTTGCCGGCAGGCTGAGACAGGCTACGCAGGTAGTCCAAAAACTCCTGTTCTGACAGTGCGTTTTGCCCCTGGGCCAGCGATGCTGGCAACACCAGTGCGGCAACTAAAATCTGCAGAAGGCGCCGTTTACCACTGGTCGCACGGCGGGGGGGTCGCTCCAGTAATACAGCAATGCCTTCTGCAGAACCCGTTTGCGCCACGGATGTTTCCGCAGCGTTTCTAAGCGCTTGGTGCATCAAACAATCTCCTAGGTTTGGGGATCGAAAGCTTCAAAGTTTCCCAGCGTTTCGGGCTCTGCCCCACTGCCGTCCACATTGGAGCCGTCACCGAAGGTGTTGTCGGAAATGCTGCTGTGCTCTAGGCCGCTCCACTTTTGCAGCATAAGATGCCTTGCAGACAGGTCCTGGTTTGCAAAGCCAGCGTGTGATGGGCCTTGCCCGCCAACGCTCGAGTGGTTTTTCGCAAAGTCTGCAAATAGCTCCGCCATTTGCATTAAGTGCTTACGGATGCCACCCATCTGCTCCTACTCCATTAGCGTACAATTTTCTTTAACATGTGCAAAAGTAGTATTTACAGACGGTCAAGTCAAGATGGTTTGCTTTGATTTTGATGAAGGTGGTACTGAAGGGCTTGGCCTACCATCAAACACAAATGTCGTCTGAGCTGCCAGGGCTTGTGTACAGTCTGACCGGGAGCGACGTCACAAACGAGCGCTGCCAGTTGTTTGAAACGCCATCGTAAATGACGTGTTTGCCTTTTTCATGAATCAGAACACTCAGTCGACTTACGGCCGCCATGTAATGCGACAAGTCCAGCATATCTTCCGACTGATGAATACCCAACCACTGCGGGGTTATCGACACGGAAGAAAAAGCGCCTTCCAAGGCCGTAATCTGCGCCGGTAAGCCTGCTTCATGCGCCGGGTTTTCAAGAGTGAAATCGACACCCACATCGGCCAACAAGAACATGATCTGCCGCAGCTCTCGATATTCACGCACAAACAAAAGATTATTGCTGTCAACCGCAACTGAAAGGTTGTAGCCCGCCAAGGTAAGCGTTTCTGAAGCCTCTGCAAGCAAGCGGCAGAAACGTTCAACGAGTAGCAGACGTACATTAATTTTTAGTATGATCTGGGCGTACCGAAATAAACCCGATGGCCTCGACAGGCTGTTAGCAGAACTGCAGCTTGACAATACTCGCTCTAAACCGGCCACCGCCTCGTTCAGGCTGGCAACCGACAGCGCTTCGCGGCCTTGCTCACCGGGCTCTTCACCATACTCTGCCCCTTCCAAGGCAAACACGAATCCGACCAAATCCGTTCTGCGACTGTAAACCGCAACGCCTTTGAGGGTGCTTTCGTACGCAGAATACGCAGAATCCAAAGTTGTACTGCAGCGTGGTTGCTTTTTGTTCAGCCTTGTATTGCGTAACATGTGCTACCCTCTCGATATAAGACTCTAAAACAAACGAGCATCCTAAATGCAACCCGTGCAACGAACCGGATGTAAATTACAAAATATTAATATATATATGCATATAACAAAAGTGTGACACAGTTTTGATTTTCAACAGACGAACAAGTTAAAGTAAAATCGCAATGACAGCCCCCGCTTGTACTTGATATTAGTACCATGCTGCCGGAACTGTCAATAATTATGACGATACAAAAGAGATACGTATGAAAAGTATGAGTTCTGAGGTAGATATCGTACTTTCAAGGATGAAGAAGATTTTTGGCGTCGAGCGGGACGCTGACCTAGCGCGAGCGCTCGCGATCAGTCCACAAACGCTAAGCTCCTGGAGGCAACGCGCAGCGGTTCCTTACGCACTGTGCGTAGAGTGCGCGAAAACCAAAGGTGCTTCTTTAGACTGGCTCCTGTATGGCGAAGGCCAAATGATGCGCGACAACTCAGCCAGCCCCGCCGCCTTTAATCACAACGTAACGGATGAAGATTCGGTCATACGAATGCAGATTTACGAAATTCTTGAGACCCTTTCCCACGAAGATTTAGAAGACATTCTAAGTGAGGCAGCACACCGGCAACGGTTGCGTGCGCTGGAGCACCGATTTGAAACCCTACAGGCACAGTTTTTCTACAATCAGGAAAGCGACGGCAGCGTACCGGGTAAAAAGACGGCCTGAGGGCAGGATTTCGCTGGGTACAACTTAATAAAAAGGACGATCTGCTCTGATTAGCAATTCGTCTTCACTTATTCTCACACTCAGAATAATGTCTTTATTGCTCGCCCTCACCGGATAAAATTTATTTTTTTCGGTGTCATCCTTGGCAAATTGTTTAATCAGACCTAGCACCAGGTACACTATCAGCAAATCCATTAGTAAAAGAAAAACGGCGAGAATATAAAGCCTTTCAAGAAAAAGAACGTACAAAGCGCAAGATAACAATAGAATAGCAAGGCCTAGCAGCGCCGACGCCTGATTGTACCTGTGTTGCATATGATCACCCCACCCCTTGCGGCTTACTCAATAATGTTGTCAAGAGCAACAACCAGATCACTAAGCGAAACAAGAATTCTGAGCAGCAGCCTATCCCTCTTCTCACCGTCGTCAGTAGAAGACAGTGTTGTTGCTTTTCTGGTCAATTTCAGTGTGTGACGCGCAGCTTGTTCGGCTGCTTTAACCTTGCTTATTCCTTCGTCCGTTAAACAGTCTCTCGCTTCAATGTCACTCATTGTGATCAGCAACGATTGCAGCACAGATTCTGAAATTAGATGAATATTGCAGGTATTAAGGCAGGCCCAAATTTTATCCTGAAGCATACGACGGGCATTAGACAAAGCCTCTGAGAAACCTTTCAGATACTCAGCATCTTCGGCGGCATTTTCTGGTTGACCGCATGTCGCCAAGTAACTCAAAAAGCCGGCTTCCACCAGGGGGCCCGACTGCAAATGACCCTGCACACCGTCACACCCCAAAGCTTTCAATACGTTATGTTGAGCGGAGCGCTCGACGCCTTTGGCATACACGGTTACGCCGTGCCGAGCGGCCAGGCAAACTACGTTTCGCACCAAACGCATGTCAGTTAAATTGTGCTCCAGGTTTTTCAGACAGTGGCGGGCTATCTTTAACGACCGTACCGAAACCGGTTTGGCTTCCAACAGCTGAGCATCGCTGAAAACAAAATCATCAACTGAGAAATCCACCCCGTAAACGCCAAGTGCTCGGAGTGAGGACACCAAGGCACCAAAATCAGCTAGCTTGCTACTATTTACAATATCAATACTGAGAAAACTGAAGGCTCTGGACGAAAACCCATTCATGACAATCAACATTCGCTCAACGAACTCAGGTTTCGCCAACTGCTCTGCTTCAATATTGATACACAGCTTTGTGTAATGACCGGACTTGTACCAACGCTCTAGCGTGATAAGCGCCAGGTCCAATACCCAAAGACTGATATCGTCATAAATAGGTAGGCTTTTTAATTTGGCCAAAAACTCAACAGGCTCTTTAATGCCCTTGCCTGGGTCATTCCAGCGCAGTAATGCTTCTGCACTATGGGGAACTGCAGAGTTAAATTGCATCAAAGGCTGAAAGTACAGACAGAAGTCCCCGCGGCGAAATGCATCGGTAATACGCCTGCCTTCAACTTCTTGCCAGTCCTTGCGATTTTTGCCCTCGCTGTAAAAACACCACCTGTTTAGACCAATCAGTAATGACTGGTAATGGGCCTCGCGGGCCTTGGTCAGCATTTCGAGCGCCACGGGGGGCTCCCAAACACTCCAGACATAAACACCCGCATTTACCGGGAAAGTGTAGGTATTGCCTTCTAACACCACGGGCTCTGACAAGTCGCCAAAAATATTTTCCAGGATCTTTTTATAGTCTGCCCGGTCTTGAAGAATAATAAGAAAACCATTTTTTTCGTGACGTGACAAGAAAACGCCGCGCTCCTCCCAAAGTTTTATACGCAGCGCCAACTTTAAAATGATGGCAGCAACTCTGACCTCTGGCAGCACCTTAGTTTGCTGCCAGTTTTCAAGTGAAAAAATGGCGACCGCATAAATTCTAGACTGCCTTAAGCCTGTCTGACCAAACATTTCCAGCTTGCGCTTTGCCGCGAAGCCATTCGGCAAGCCTGATTGAATATCCAGAAACATTCGTTCTTGCAAGTCTGCCTGAACCCAGTCGGACAGTTTTTTAAGGCGGAAAAGTATAGTGGCGAACGTTTTTCCATCGATATCAAAACGTGAGACACCCGAAATTTCGATGGAAGACTGTAAACCTGATGCCATGAAATGGCAGGTAAATTCGCTGCCAATTGAAGGCAACTGGTCGTGGTCGAGACAACTGTCCGGGGAATTAACAACAAACAACTCAGGAAATGCAGAACCGATAATTTTTGACGGCGTTGTGTCGAACGCATCGACTGCCGCCCAGTTGGCATCGACGATCTTGCTACCGGCTTCGACATCTACAATGAAACCTGGGATAGGCAACTCGTAAAAAACTTGCGAATAGAACATAGGCGCTCTCGGCACCTTTGTCGAAACTGGCCGACCTGTATCAACAGACTTCTTGCCACCTTTGATCAACATCATAGCTGCATTTTCACGCCAACTTTTCCTGGGGCCTTTTTACAGTGAAAATGTAGTGTTTCTAAACCTATTCTGTCAATAATAGTTGGATTTAATATTACTATTAATGCGTAAAAAATTTTAAAACAGAAAAAAATTGACAAAATTCTATATTCGAAATCTTTTTTTCGATCTAAAATCATGGCTGAAAAATCACTCTAGAACACAAAAATAAAAACAAACTACTGATTATTATACAATAATTAGAGTCTATACCGATAAAAACGGTTCCAAATTTCTAAAATTAAAATTTCCGACTCTGGATCGAATGGAAGAGAAAAACGTACTATTTTAATGTATTGTAACTATCAATTTTTTTAGGATTTAAGGGCGAGGTTAGCGTGAGCAACATGGAAACACCTACATTCATCAAAAAATACAAAGGAAATCTCACTGTATTTTTTGTAGTACTCGGGGTATTTTTTCTATGTTGCTCGTTTGTTGCGAGAGCTCAAGCCCCTGAGGTAAGCCTCCAAATTTCAAAAAGCTCAACCGGATTAGTACAATCCTGGTCTCTGGGGAAAGTGGACGCCTTGTCACAACAACGCATCACCACCCACTCACCTTTTTTTCCAGGGACGAAAACGTTCAGCGGCCCACTCCTTGCGGATCTTTTAGCGGCTGCATTCAGTGCCGAGCCAAAGGAAAGTACACCTATAAAACTTATTGCACTCAACAACTATTCCATTCAAACCACGTTCGGCAAGCTAAAACACGCCGACGCCATCGTGGCGACAAGAAAGAACGACCTTCCGATGTCGATCAGGGATCGTGGGCCGTTCTGGATCATTCTCCCGCTGAACAAGAGGCCAGATCTTGAAAACGAAAATTTTTATCGACTAATGATTTGGCAACTTAGCGATATTATTATTGGAGAGTCACAGTGATCTGGTCGAGCTCTAGCGTTTTACACCGGCTGTTTTCCCACAAAATAACTGTCGGCGTTTTCGTTTGCCTGGCACTGTTATTTATTGCGTCCAGTTTTATGAATCTGAACGCTCGCGAACGCAACTACGTGTCGTTGCAAGATATCCGCTTAGCCTCGTGGGGCTTAACACAGTTCCGTGACGAAGCCAATATGTTTGACAGATATCTGTTACTGGTAGATTCAGAACTTGCAAACCCATTATTGCTGAAGATCCACTATGACATTTTGTGGAGTCGCTTTACTTATCTTTTAAATAGCACAGAGGTATCTGTACTTCGGCGCCTTGGCTCTAATACAGAGAGTATTGAGGATCTTTATACCCGGTTTAATCAACTGAGCCAGCCAGTTGCGGACATTGCTGGCGGCACCTCAGACACTGCCACGCTGGCGCTTGTCCGTGAACGATGGAACGGCATCAACGTGGACATCAGACAGCTGGTAGTCGAAAACTTAATAGGCGGTGAAAGCGGCGATATAACCGAGCAGCATGACAGGGACCTGGGCCAACTCCGGATTATAAAAGTAGGGTTGCTAGTCATGCTCTGGGGTGTGCTTATCTATTACGCTTTTGCTCTGACTTACTTACGTAAACAATTCGTAATAGATCCAATTACACGAACTTATAACCGCAATTACCTGCAGCGTAAATATGTGGTCAAAAAATCAGATACTTACATTGCCGTAGAGATTCAAAACTCCCAGCAAATCCTGACAGAACACGGCGGCGCAGAGGCCGATACGTTAGTTCAACTCTGTGCGAAGCAGTTAAGCAACAGCATTCAAAAGCACGATTTACTGATTCATACGTCTTACTGCGAATTTGTCATTGTTAAGAAAAATAGCTCACCGAATAACAGTGGACCTATTATCGATCAACTGATAAATCGAGCTAATTTTGAATGGACGATAGGCAATACCAAGGTTCCTATCCGCTTCGTTGCGGGCATAGACCCTGCTGTTAACGACAACCATGCAACTCGATGCTGGCATACGCGCCACCGTAACGCTCTTAGAGCGCTTAACTATGCCCTTGAAAAACAGATCAACTACCGTATAAGCGACGACGAAATGCGCTTAGCATTTGATACCAAGGCTGAAATTTTACGGGAATTGGTCAAACTGCTTCGTCACAACAAGGGCGATTTGAAACTCTGGCTTGTGTATCAGCCCATCGTGACGGCGATGTTCAGTACCCGGATTGCCGGTGCTGAAGTTCTTCTACGAGGCCGCTTAAATGATGAAATTGACATCCCGCCCAACCAGATTGTCAATATTTGTGAGCAAAACGGCCTGGGCAAGGACTTGGGGATCTGGATTTTGCGTCAAGCAGCTTTGGAGTCTGCACATTTATTCTCAACAATGAATTTTAACGGATTTTTATCGATCAATCTGAACCCATCCATGATTTGTGAGCAACTACCGAATATTCTTAAAGCACATTTGCTCAGCCGTCACATTCCAGCCCGTCAGATATGCCTTGAGGTCACTGAAGATAATGCTGCTATCGATTTCGAGCGAAGCGTTCCCGTGATCCAAAAAATTCGTAACATGGGCCTCCAATTCGCGCTGGATGACTTTGGAACCGGATATTCATCGCTTGAGTATCTGCATCGATTGAAAATTGACAAGCTTAAGATTGATCGTTGTTTTGTGGCCGACATCGAGACAAACGCAAAAAAAAGCCAATTTTTGGCGGGAATTATTAGCATTGCCAGCAAAATGGGTGTGCAAACGATTGTTGAGGGTATCGAAAATCACGAGCAAAGTGATATTACCATCCGGCACGGCGCTGACTACGTTCAGGGCTTTTACTATTACATGCCAATGGAAGCCAAACTGCTCCACCACCTGTTAATGGTAGAGAAAGCCCATGACATAGCAGTTGAGAAAATGATCACAGGCCAGCCTATCCAATAGCAACTAGAGCAGCCGGTCGCAAGCAGGGCAAGCTGAAGGCATGGCGGAATTTTGACAAGCAAAAAAAAGCAGACCAGTGATTTACTGATCTGCTTTTTAGATGTGGTAGCGGGGGCAGCTACAAAAAACCGACCTAACACACTGTTATAAAAGACTTTTATTTCAATAACTCCTTACAGGCCGAACACTTACCCCATTATCTTGTAACTTGCCGTACGTTGTTGTACCTTTCAATTACTTTATTTTTGATAGGTACATAGGGCGGTACAAGATGCCAAAGAAAACCAAGGAAATGAGTGCAGCTGAGGTAAAACGCCTGGCGCACTCAACCAGCAAGACCGGAAAGGAATACAACGCCCTTCATTCTGTTGGCGGCGTTTCCGGCCTACTTCTGCAAGTCACACCCACCGGCGCAAAGTCCTGGATATACCGAACCACCATAGGCACCAAGCGTCGAAGTATTGGCCTTGGCGGTTATCCTGATGTGACGTTGGCGCAGGCCCGCGATACCGCCCGAGAATATCGCGAGTTGATCCGTTCCGGTATTGATCCTATCGAGCAACGCCAGCAGGCTCGCATAGGCCTGGTTACGGCGCAGCTGGCCCGCATTACGTTTGATGATGCCGCGGTTAAATACATAGCTGAAAAAGCCAAAGAGTTTAAAAACCCCCGGCAGCGCAAACACTGGGAAAACAGCCTGGCCACCTACGCCAGCCCGGTGATCGGCAAACTACCAGTAAGCCAGATTGATCTAGCCCTGGTGAAAGCTGTGCTCGAACCAATTTGGACAACCAAAACGGACACAGCCACCCGCGTTCGCGCCCGAATTGAAGCCATTTTGGGTTGGGCAGCTGTGCACGGTTACCGCAGTGAAGAAAACCCGGCACGCTGGCGCGGTTACCTGGATAAAGTGTTGCCGTCACCTACCAAGATAGCGAAGAAGAGCCATTTTGAAGCAATGGCAAGCGCTGAGATTCCACAATTTTTCCAGGAGCTGCAAAAACGCCGCGGCAACGCCGCCCGGGCTTTGGAGTTTTTGATTCTGACCGCAAGCCGAACAAACGAGGTGATAGGTGATCGCGCTATTAATAAACAGGGCGTGCTCTGGTGCGAGATCGATTTGAAAAAACGCTTATGGACCATACCCACGGAAAAAATGAAGGGCGGCAAACTTCACCGCGTACCGCTGACCGATCAGACAGTAAGATTACTGCAATCCGTTCGCCAGGGTGTGCCCAATGATTCCATTTTTCCCGGCGCCGGCGGCGAGATAGCGTCAAACAATTTTCTTACCAGCTTAATGAAACGAATGGAGCGGCCATATACCGTTCACGGCTTCCGATCGACATTCAAAGACTGGACGCGGGAATTTACCGCATACGCTGACGAAGTATCCGAGCTGGCCCTGGCCCACGTTAACAGCGATGCCACCCGGGCCGCCTACGCTCGCTCTGAATTGCTGGACAAGCGCCGCCAGCTGATGAACGACTGGGAACGGTTCTGTTATTACGGTAAGCAAAACAACAACGATGCAAAAATCATAGCCATTGGCGGGAGTAAATCTTGATTCACTCAGTCTTCAATTCTGATACCGAAACAGCGTATGAGTTATTCCGCCTGGTGGCGTCTACCCTGGTAAATCGCCTGCACATGGACGAGGCGGCCGCTTCAAAAATGGCAGATGAAATAACTGTAGGCATTCGCCGCGAGCATGGCGGCGGGCCGCTTTACATTCCACGCCCAAACAGACTATTGCGGAACGAAACAATCCGCGCCAACTTCCAGGGTAACAATCACGTCGAACTAGCAGCCCAGCACGGATTAAGTCCGCGGCAAATCGAGCGGATCGTAACGCCAGCAGAGCGTGAAGCCAAATGAGTGAGTTAGATCGAAAAAAATGGGTAATCGATGCCGCCGAATACCTGCACGAGAAACGCAGGCGGGATGAGCTGGCGGACGGCCGACAGCTGTTACCGGGCGAAGCTCAAAACAAACGCGAAGAGCTAAAAGGCAAGCTCGAAACGGCTTTGCGTAAGTCTGACGCCCTGGTGAAAGCGCTTGAACCACTGCACCGGGAGTTGCAGTTGGGACTGGATCAGTTTGGCAGTATGGCCGACCGAATCAACGAGGCTTGGAACAGCGCATTGCAAGCACAAACGGAATGCAGAATAGCGTTAACCGATACGCTTCCTGCCGCCCGGACCAGGGAAATGAAATTGCACCAGGCGGCTGTGAGGCTGGCGGTTGCCTACGAACCAGGCACCGGTGCCAGCTCACTGGCCAGAGAAATTATGACGGAAGCTGGTTTAGATGAACCAGGGCAATCCACTTTGACTCGTTGGATCGAGGAGGCGCGCCAAAGCTAACTAACGATGCCCAATAGCTCCCTAATTTTCTAAATGCTATCGAGTAACCCGCAATAGCTGCCCGCCAGCATCATTACACCGTGCGACACATAATCACGCGGAGTAATGAGAATGACACCACACGAAACCCCGAAATTCCTTTCAGATAAAGACCTGGCAAAACGCTTTGGCGTTGCCCGGGCCACTCCCTGGCGCTGGATTCAATCCGGCACCTTCCCTGCACCGGTCAGACTGAGCCCCAACTGCACCCGCTGGCGGCTTTCTGACATTGAAGCCTGGGAAGCAAAGCAGGAGGTTTTGTCATGAGCGCAATATTCGACAGCCTGCAAGGCCTGGCCAGTGCCGCCAGTCTTAAGTCCGCAGAATTGGCCAACCTACTTGCTCTTATCCACGAAATGGAAATAGACGCGGAGGCCGGGGACGACTGCCCAGAGTACGTGAATGTTCGCAGTATAAGTGCGGCACGGTCCGCCGCCATTTTGATGGCTGAATTGCTGGAGGGGTTGAACTCTGACCTGGAAGGTAGTTTGCGCATGCTTGCACGGAACAACGCGGAGAACGCCGTTCAGCCGGTTGAGCGGGGTGCCAAATGAAAACACTTCAACACCAGGCGGAACAGCTACGGGCGAATACCGCCGCCTTATCTGCGGTGACCGCTCTTTACGAACAAATGCGCGCCGATTTCCTTGGCAATGCAGACCACCCGGACTACCTCACAGAATACGCCCTGGGGGGACTCGAACGCGCCATGTACGTTGTTGCAGATAGCACCGCAAAAATCAGTGACTCAATCGCTGATGAAATCAACAAAAAGGCAGGCCAGAAATGAAAAAAGCGCCCGCCACCGAAGTAGCAAAGCGCCATGCCCAGCGCCAGTATAACAGCGGTTCCAGTTATGCCGAACGAATAACGAGCCTAGTGGATGCCTTACACAGCGCAGGCATTGAACCGTTAAACACCAACCACGTAATCAGTCGGCTAGCGGATGGGCAGCTGGTGCGATTCAAAACGGCCACCAAACACCGAAAAAATAATGGTTGGATCGTTGTCCACTTTAACCGTGGCCTGCCTGCTGTTGCAGTTGCCGGGGACTGGAAAACGGGCGCCGAGTTGAAATGGATAGCCAGCAACGGCGATACGTTGACCGAAGACGAACGCCGCCAACTTAAACGCCAGATTGAGGAAGCACAGCGCCGGCGACACGAAGAACAGCAACGCAAGCACGAGGCCACAGCCATTCGAGCTGAAACGATGTGGCTTAAAGCCGGTCCCGCTCCTGCTGAACACCCCTACCTGGTACGCAAAGGAATAACGCCCCATAACGCCCGGCTGCTGGGTAACAAGCTGATGTTATCGCTGATCGACTTCACCGGCAGGGTTTGGAGTCTGCAACTGATAGACACCGACGGTGACAAGCGGCTGCTATCTGGTGGCAAAAAAGCTGGCCACTTCATTGTTGCAGGGGGCACGGATTACCCAAAACGTGTGTTGATTTGTGAGGGATGGGCCACCGGCCGCACTCTTGCCGAAAAAATGCCCAATTGCCTAGTATTGGCCGCCATTGACGCCGGAAACCTGGCAGCCGTGGCCAAAGCTACCCGGCAGGCATGGCCAACCCTGGAAGTGGTGATCTGCGGTGACGATGACCGCCAGACGAAAGGAAACCCCGGGAAAACAGCCGCACGCGCCGCCGCTGACGCCGCTAACTGCCGTTTTGCTCTGCCCAAGTTCCCCCATGACGCCCCACAGCACCTTTCAGACTTCAATGACCTGGCCAGCTGGCAACGGGGGACCATATGAGCTTTATGAATTCTCAAATACCCACCATTGCACCAAAGCCGCAGCCCCTGCCCGATCTGCCACCGGTAATGGCGCTGCCGTTTGAAGCGCTGCCCCCGCGTATCCGTGATTTTGTAGCCGATACCGCAGAGCGTATGCAATGCCCGCCAGACTTCGTGGCGATATCCGCGATTTGCTCACTGTCCGCCGTAATCGGTAACAAGGTTCGAGTTCGACCCAAAGCCAACGATGATTGGGAGATTGTGCCGAACTTATGGGGCGCAATTATTGGCCGGCCGTCTGCAATGAAAAGCCCGAGCATGAAGGCTGCACTGTCACCGCTTCACGCCTTGGAAAATAGTTACCGTGAAGACTTTGAAGGCGAGCGGGAAAACTACCAGGCAGAGCTAGAGCTGGCGGACATTGCCTCAAAATCGGCCAAGGACGCCGCAAAGAAAGCACACAAAGCCGGAAACGCCGACCTGGCTTTACAGACCCTTCGTGATGGCATGCAGCAACCGGAACAACCCACACGAAAGCGCTTGGTGGTGAACGACACGACCATGGAAAAGCTGGCGGACCTGATGAATGAAAACCCAGCCGGCCTATTGCTTGAACGTGACGAGCTTTCCGGCTGGCTTGCTCGCATGAGCCGTGACGATGCCAAAGCAGAACGGGCTTTTTACCTGGAATGCTTTGATGGTAATGGCAGCTTCACCGTTGATCGTATTGGCCGCGGGACCATTGATGTTCACTCGACCACCCTGGCCATTATCGGTGGTATCCAACCCAGCAAGATAGCGCCATTGATCCGGGGTGCCATTACCGGCAGTGAAGACGATGGACTGATTCAACGCTTTCAGCTCACCGTATGGCCAGACGTTGACGCAGCCTGGGAATACAGGGACCGCCAGCGCAGCCAGGTAGCTCACGAGAACTATAGAGCGCTGTTCATGGAGCTGGCGGACCTCGAGCGCTACAGCGAACCCATGACGTTTTCGGATGATGCCCGGGAAAGCTTTATTCAGTGGTACACGGAAACCCAGATAGAAGCCCGCTCTGGCGACCTACATCCCGCCATTGAAAGCCACCTGGTAAAGCTACCGAAGGCAGCCGCCGCTATTGCTCTGATCTTTGAGCTCTGCGGCAATCGTGGTGCAACGATAGGCACCGAGGCCACAGCCATGGCCCTCGACTTTATGGATTACCTCAGGAGCCATTCAGACCGGTTTTACAGCATAGCCACACAAGGCGGTGTTGAAGGCGCAAAGCTAATCTTACGACGCCGTGACCAGATACCCGGGCTATTCAAACCACGGGACATTCAGCGCAAAGGATGGGCTGGCTTGACCACCAAAGAAGACGTGGCCGCAGCCCTGGAAGTGCTGGAAGATCACTATCACATCGTTAAGTCATGGCCAGAGCCAGACACCAACCGTTTCATCTACCAGTTCAACGGGGGTACGTGATGGGCCGCTGGCTTAAAAAAATATCTGAAACGGGGGGTATCCCTACTGACAAAACTGACAAGGGCGGTTCTGTCAGTGTTGTCAGTGCCCTACCCCCCCATTTCCAGAAAAAAAACACTGATGTTTATTCAGATACGCGGGGGGTGCTAACTGACAACGCTGACAAAGGTGGTTCTGTCAGTGTTGTCAGTACGCTACCCCCCCATATCCAGAAAACGCAGGTAATCGACCAAGTAACCCGCCAGCTGAATGCCGACCGTCATATGGTGCTGGCGCTTTTGTCGGATGATGACCAGGAGCAAATCGGGGCCGGCCTTATCACGGCTAGCCAGCTTGCGGACTATCTAAACGCCATGAAGGCAGACCGCAAACCACTTGTTGATCCGCAGTGGCATCTTGACCGGCTAATGGAACAGGTCGCCAATAGACGCCGCCAAAACGCCGACGACACTGCGGACTGGCGCGAGAGCTGGGAAACTGCCCATGAACTGTTCATCAATCACGTTATGGACTGTAGCGCCTGCCGAGCGCCACAGGGCCATTACTGCAAGGACGGCCAACAATATCGGCAAACTTATTTGGACACCCACCAAGCCAAAGCTGGGGAGCGTTCATCATGCAGCGCCAGATAACTCCCATGCAGGCCGTAAACGAACTGATAGCCACACTAGAAACGAGGGACAAGCTGGAGGACGACTTACGCGACTGGTTGCTGCACGGCTTCAAGCTGTGCCGCGCTGGAAGTGTGCGCACCGTGGATGAAGGGCTGGGGCTGGCGGTTGGCCAGGGTAAAGCGCCGGAGCTGCTGCGCAACGCCTGGCGGCGTGAAGAACGGAACCGGCTGATTTGCGGAGCAGCCAGCAAGCTAGCCGGGCTGAAAAAATGCCAACGGGCAATGGTCATTAGCCACAGCATAAGCACCGGCGTTCCCGAAGTTGAAAACCACGAGGCCCGCATTCTGCTGATGCGCCTGCGGCGGCTTTGCACCGATGACCGGGGCAACACCACCATGGCCCTGCACTGGAAAAGTGTTCAGGACATCATTAAGCGGGAAACCCCATAAATTCAGGTCAAAGCCCTCTTATATCGGAAACAAATCAATTCGGTAGGCTGGAAGGTATCAACCAAGGAGCCAGCCGATGACACAAATTAAAGCCCTTCACGAAACCAACGAAATTTACATCTACCAAGCCATTGGCGAACTCGATATATCTGCGCAAGGATTCGTCGACAAGCTAAAAACCCTAGACCTGACCCAGACTGTTCACGTTCGCATCAATTCCGGTGGTGGCGACATGGCCCACGCCCTGGCCATTTACAACGCCCTACTGCAATGCTCCGACGTGGTTTGCTATGTGGATGGCATAGCCGCCAGCGCAGCGTCTGTTATTGCAATGGCTGGCGGTAAAGTCGTTATGGCGGAAAACGCCCTAATGATGATCCACCGCCCCTGGAGCGCCGCCGTAGGCACCTCTGACGATATGCGCAAGGCGGGCGAAGTGCTGGACAAGTTTCAACCCACGCTGACTCAGGCTTACATCAAAAAGACCGGCTTGGCCGATAACCGCATCAACGACATGCTGACCGCTGAAACCTGGATGAATGCACAGGAAGCTGTCGCGCTGGGCTTTGCTGACGAAATCGCGGGAAGTATGGCCATTGCGGCAAGCGCAGATTTGAGCGTTTTTAACAACGTCCCCGAGCATCTATTGAAAAAGCACCAGGAGCAGGCGGGCGAGCTGGCGGACATCAAAGCCCTGTTAGCCCGAGGCAATCAAAACCGTATTGAAAACGGAATTAGCTTGGATGAAGTTCTGACCGCTGGCTGCAACACCCGCGCCAAAGCAGGCGAATACATCCTGGCCAAAATGGCCGAAGGATCCGAACCCATCTACACCCACAGCACGAGAATCAGCACCATGGACAACCGCACTGAAAGTTTTATGAACGATGCCACCGACGCACTGCTGTTGCGCAATAACATGCCGGTGAAGAACGCCAGCGATGCCGCCCGCGCAATGTCACGTAGTAACCCGGTAGGCATTGCCCGCCAACACCTGACCCTGAATGGCATATCAACCGATATGATGAGCCCACGCCAGGTTATTGATAAAGCGTTTGCAATGAGCAGCGTTGTTCATCACACCACAAGCGACTTTGGTTCTTTGCTGGGTAACGTGGCTGGCAAGAGCTTGCGTGAAGCGTACCAGGACGAGTTCGGTTCTCACGAGATTTGGACAGGTGAAACCGAAGTTCAAGACTTCAAACCGCAATCACTGGTACAGCTATCCGAAGCGCCTGACCTGTTGAAAGTGAACGAAGGCGGCGAGTACACCGAGGGCTCATTCAGCGACAGCGGTATGACCTTCCGAATTGAGAAGTATGGACGGCTGTTTACGCTGACCCGCGAGGCCATCATTAACGACGACCTGAGCGCATTCACCCGGCTGCCAGCAGCATTTGGCAAGTCTGCCAAGCGGAAGGAAGCTGATCTGGTGTATCAGGTGCTGACCGGTAACCCGAATCTGGCGGACAACGTGGCCCTGTTTCATGCCACCCACGGCAACATCGTGTCCGGCCTGACCGCGCTAAACGTGGAAGCAATCGCCCAGGGCCGCACCCTTATGCGTATGCAGAAAGGCATCAACAGCGCCGCGCCCATCAACGTGGTTCCGCAATTCCTAATCGTACCGGCTGCACTGGAAACCCAGGCCGAGCAGCTGCTGGCCACACTGGTAGACCCAAGCAAGGCCAACGACACCGTAAACCCCTCGTTTATCCGTGGTCTGACTCTGGTGGTTGATTCGCGCTTGGATGAGGTAGGCAGTGATTGTTACCTGGCTGCAAGCCCGAGTCAGATAGACACCATTACCCGTGCATACTTGGCTGGTGAAGAACGCCCTTACTTTGAACAGCGCGAAGGCTGGGAGGTTGACGGACTGCACGTTAAGTCCCGCATGGAGTTTGCCGCAGTGCCGGTAGACTATCGCGGCCTGGTGAAGCTACAGATCGCCCAATAACACAGCAGTAACCGGGCCCTGGAGTTGGTTCCTCGCAGGGCATGGGCACCACCGGACGCCAGTATTACGGGATCAGGCTTGGCAGCTGGCGGCAAGGTGCCCACTTTGCACCCTTCTAGCAATGCACCTCTCTGGTTATAACTTCCGTGCCCAGCGCATTACTTGTCAGTCTTGTCAGTACGCTACCCCCCCATATCCAGAAAAAAATCAAAAGGTACTCCTGGGCTATAGGGCCGTACGGGTACGCGGAATCGCGGTTCTTGAGAGTTTTTTGAACTACATAGCGGTTGTTGTTGGGGTTCGCCCGATCCGCCAGCACCACGCAGTAATAAACAAAGCCGGGAACACTCCAAAAACTCTCAAAGATTGCGCTCCGCGCTACCCGTAACACCTGACTCCCTGGAGTACCTTTTGATTTATTCCTTAATGACAACCACCGTTCAGTTGAGTAAGTATTTCTTAATGACAACCACCGTTGGGCTGACCTTATGCGAATGACGGAAAACAAACGCCAGATTCTGAAAGCTCTGCGCGGCGACTATCACAATGGCGGATACCTCGAGTATGGCCCGCCACCGTATTGCGCGGCTGATGTTGTCCTGCTGATAGGCGGCCATGTTCGGAATACATCAAGAGCTTTGAAGCTGATGGAAAACCAGGGGCTCGTGAAAAGCGAAACGATAATGAGGGCCCAGACTTGCGAGGTCCCAAAGTTCGGACACTACAAGCGCCCGGCAGTTTGCTACTGGAGTGTTGCAACGATCGAGGAAGACCAGGCCCGCGCCAAAGCTTGGCGGGATGGATCTGCTGAACGATCTGCAATCGCTTGGAAAAAGCTGATGGGCCTACCCTGATCGCAAAAAGCATGTACGAGCCAGCCGCAAGGCGGAACATGACATAACTTTATTGATGATAGGTAGAAAGATACGCAAACAAAAAAACCAGCCGTAAGTGACTGGTTTAATTGATAATATGGTAGCGGGGGCAGGATTCGAACCTACGACCTTCGGGTTATGAGCCCGACGAGCTACCAGACTGCTCCACCCCGCATCAAACTGTTTGTTTACTAAAGGCTTTTTTCTCTGCCTCTAATCAACGTGAAACGCATAGTACGGATTGAGCGCCCCGGTGTCAAAGGCTAAATTAGCAATGAGCCATAAATCGCGCGAGCCGGCTCGACCCCTTGCCAATCCCCTCCAGCAGCATCCTTGGGGCTATGCCCAAAAGGAGTATGATTTACATCACCTGCTCAAAGGAAACGTCATCATCGCCAGAGGATCACTGCCATGTCGGATCTGTATTTCAAGCTGATCAACACCTCACTCGGCCAAACCGCAGCCAATACCTTGGGCTTGCCCTCACCGGTACCTTTGCGGCGGCTAAAACGAGTAGACCAGCCATTCATTGAAGGTGATGTTCTGCTGGGCGCCGCAGGCGGCGGGAAGCTGATTTCCGAGGTTGGGCGAACACTGGGCGCCAGTGCGGCTACGCTCTATCACGCCAGCGGCGATAAACGTCTGGTGGATTCAGCCAAGGCTGGAAACCGGACGAAACCCATGGTTCTGCCGCTGAGCAAGCCTGGCCATTTTTCTGCCCTGGTGTTTGACGCCAGCGGCATCAACACGCCCGAAGAGCTGAGCGGGATGTATCAGTTTTTTCACGCCAGTATAAAAAGCTTGGCTCAGCACGGGCGCGTAGTAGTGCTAGGCCAGCCCGTAAAAAATTGCCGTAAGCCGGCCCATGCGGCGGCACAACAGGCTTTAGAAGGGTTCGTGCGCAGCGTCGCGAAAGAGATTGGCAATAAAGGTGCCACTGCAAACCTGCTAAGGGTAGCCACTGGCGCCCAAAATAACCTGAACACCAGCCTACGGTTTTTTCTGTCCGCAAAATCAGCGTATGTGTCCGGACAGGTTACCCAGATCGATAAAAGTACCAGCACAGCAGCCTCCAACCCTGTGGCGCCTCTCACCGGCAAGCTGGCCCTGGTGACCGGCGCAGCCCGCGGTATTGGCCTGTCCATCGCACAAACCTTAAGCCGCGACGGCGCTACCGTCATCGGCGTGGACTTGCCCGCCGCGCGGCAAGAATTACAACAACAGATGCAAAGCCTGAAAGGCCATGCCCTGGCGCTGGACATTACTGAAGCCGATACGCCCCAGCTGATAGCCACGTTTATTGAGCAGCTCGGTGGCGTGGACCTGCTGATTCACAATGCCGGCCTTACCCGCGACAAAACCCTGGGCAATATGCCAGAGCAGTCTTGGAACGCGGCCATCAGTGTGAATTTGACAGCGGCCATGGCTATTACCGAAAGAATTCAACGGCATGAGTTATTGCACGCTAACGGGCGCATTGTGTGCCTGTCATCGGTTAGCGGTATTGCCGGCAATCGCGGGCAAAGCAATTACGCCGCGGCAAAAAGCGGGCTTATTGGCTATGTACAGGCTGAGGCTCGGCAGCTCAAAAACGGCACCACCATAAACGCAGTTGCGCCCGGATTTATTGAAACTAAAATGACAGACGCCATGCCCATAGGCGTTCGCGAAGCTGGGCGACGCATAAACAGCCTGTCCCAAGGGGGGCAGCCTGTGGATGTGGCCGAAACCGTCAGCTGGCTTTGCAGTCCGGGGTCGGGTGGCCTAAACGGCAATGTGGTGCGGGTTTGCGGGCAGTCTCTGTTGGGCGCCTAACGCCGGCGGTTATCGTCACGCATAAAAAACGGGCAGCCTCAATGGGGCTGCCCGTTTTTCAAATATGGTGGGTGGTACTGGGATCGAACCAGTGACCCTCGCCTTGTAAGGGCGATGCTCTCCCAGCTGAGCTAACCACCCAGATAGTTGGCGGAGCGGACGGGACTCGAACCCGCGACCCCCGGCGTGACAGGCCGGTATTCTAACCAACTGAACTACCGCTCCGCAGCCATCCGGATTTACCCGAATGCAATGTCAGGTAGTGTGCCTGACAGATCTTTGAAAGTTAAGTGGTGGGCGGTACTGGGATCGAACCAGTGACCCTCGCCTTGTAAGGGCGATGCTCTCCCAGCTGAGCTAACCGCCCGCTTTGGCCTTTCAAAGATTCACTGCTTGCATCTGCCACTTGGCAAATGTGTCTCAAACAAGTGAGCTGCGCATTCTAAGTATTTCTGCTCCGGTGTCAAATGTTTTGCCTAAAATTCCCTTAAAAAGCCGTCACGCCGGAAATCCGTTCATTCATTGACCTATTTACCGATCTGTCTACTGGCCTGCGAGCTTCGCCTGCACGTCATTCACTTCCTGCGACAATCGCACCAGGCGCGATGTCATTTGCGAGCGCGACGAATCAATCACCTCAACGGTTTTTTTCAGCCCGGCGATTTCCATCTGCACGGTGTCCAGCCCGTTACCACTGGTTGTGCTTGTGACCTTTTTTTCCAGGGCGGCAATACGGCTTTCAATACTGCTAGTGGTCAGTTTCTGTTCTTGCTCAAAACGGCGGATGGGCGCTGCAATGCGTTCGTCAACGCTCTTGGCTAAGGTCTCAGTTTTCTGATTTGCCGCAGCCAGCTCCGTTTTAAGCGACGATGCACTGGTCTGAACAGCACTTACCTGGGCCGCAAGCTCGGTGCGCTCGCTCTGTTGCCGTTTTACGGCTTCACTCAAAGCCGTTTCTGCGCTCGCCACCGAGGTCTGAACACTCACCAAATCGTTGCGATTTTTGCCAAGTGCCGTTTCAAGTTCGCTAATCGCCGCCGCCTGCTGCTCTAACTGCTGCTTGTTACGCTCATTGGCAATAACCCACAGTTTACGAATTTCACTATCGGCGTTATCCAGCCGCGTCTTCTGTGACGCCAGTTGCTCATCCAAAGACACACCGGCGTCCTGAAGGTTCTCGCCGGTCTCAGACAAGGTACCCTCAAATCGCGCCAGCGCCAGCTTGCTTTGGCGTACCCAGCTGTCGGCTTCCTCCACCTGGCTTTCCAGCGCTTGAATACGCTGACCCTGAATGTACCAGCCGCCAACGGCCACACACGCCAACACAATAACCAGCAGCCACAAAATCCCTGCTCCGCCCTTGCCATTATTGCTGCCTTTCGACCCGCTACCGGCCGCGGCTTTCGGGGTTTCAGGGGCCTTCGTCGGCTTGCTCTGGCTGGCTGGCGCAGGTTTGGCGCTGCCCACAGCCCTCGCAGAGCCCATTGGGCTATCCGGCCGCTCGGCTCTTAATTCATCGTTATCTGGTCGAATAGGTTCCATATCGGGTCCTTAACTGAGTCGCTGTTCTGCGCTTACGCCGCGCTGATTGCATGGCTTTGGGCCACATCATACAATAGCCGGCTTTCCAATCATCGAAGGATTGTTGCTTATGCAACCGCTGGTAGGACTCATCATGGGTTCCAAATCCGACTGGCCCACCATGGAAAACGCCGCCAACATGCTCGACAAGCTTGGCGTCGCCTATGAAACCAAAGTCGTTTCCGCCCACCGTACCCCCGACCTGCTGTTCGAATACGCCAAAACCGCAGCCGACCGCGGCCTGAAAGTTATCATAGCCGGCGCCGGCGGTGCAGCCCACCTACCGGGCATGGTAGCCTCACAGACCTCTTTACCGGTGCTTGGCGTGCCCGTACAGTCCAAGGCCCTGAGCGGACTGGACTCACTGCTGTCTATCGTACAAATGCCTGGCGGCATCGCCGTGGGCACCCTGGCCATCGGCAACGCCGGCGCCACCAACGCGGGTTTGCTCGCCGCGCAGATTATCGGCACCTTTGACCAGACCGTGCGCCAAGCTGTTGACGAATTCCGCAGCACGCAAACACAAACGATTCTGGACAACCCGGATCCGTCGGTTCCGTAACGGTAGCGCCAGAATCAATGAGCAGATTTTCACCGAAACGCACGATGTTGTAATGAATTCAGCACAGAAGCCAGCCAGCACGGATGGGGCAGCACTCAAATTAAGTTGCGAACCAAAATGACAGGAGAAAACAAATGAGAATTGGCGTACTAGGCGCCGGCCAACTGGGAAGAATGCTCGCCCTGGCAGGTTACCCACTGGCCAAAGAGTTTGTATTCTACGATATGTCTGGCAGCCCCAGTGCCGGCATAGGCGAAACCATCAGCGACCCCAAAGGCCAAAGGCTGGACGAGTTTCTGAGCAAGGTTGACCGCGTAACTTACGAATTTGAACACCTGCCGGTAGAAGTGGCAGAACGCATTGCCGCGAAAACCACCGTGCATCCCTGCCCGCGCGCATTACAGATATGTCAGAACCGCGAAGCTGAAAAAACACTGTTTGGCCAGCTGGGGATTCCTACACCGCAATGGAAAATCGCAGACAGCGCCGAAGCCCTGCGGGCCGCCGCTAAAGAACTGGGCTGCCCGGTCGTCGCCAAGTCCAACACCGAAGGCTACGACGGCAAAGGCCAGGCCGTATTGAAAAGCCCGGAAGACGCTGCCGCCGCTTGGCAGAGTATTGGCCATTCACGCCTGATGGTCGAAAAGTTTGTCGACTTCAACCGCGAACTGTCGATTATTGCCGTGCGCGCCGAGTGCGGCGATGTGGCGTTTTACCCCATGGCGGATAACGACCACCATCAGGGCATTCTGCGCTACTCAGTTGCCCCTGCGCCAAAATTACAACCCCACCTGCAAAGCGAAGCAGAAGACTATATCCGCGGCTTACTGACCGAATTGGACTACGTGGGCGTATTAACGCTTGAGTTGTTTGAAACGACAAACGGCCTGGTGGCGAATGAAATGGCGCCGAGAGTGCACAATTCCGGGCACTGGACCATAGAAGGCGCCATGACCAGCCAGTTTGAAAATCACGTACGTGCCGTCAGTGGACACGCTCTGGGTAACGTAGAACCGCGAGGCGTTAGCTGCATGATCAATATTATTGGCGAGCACGGCGAGATCGAACGAATTTTGCAACTGCCCTACGCCCATGTTCACCTGTATAACAAACAGGAGCGACCTGGTCGCAAACTGGGCCACGTGAATATTCTGGCCGACAGTTACCAAGAGCTGGTGTGGCGAGTGCTTAATTGCGCTCAATTTTTGCCCGGTTGCCCGGAATTTAACAGTTCCTTAATTTCAAAGGGTTGATCTGGCTCAAAGCGGACCTATAGTTAGTAGTTGTAGCGAAGCATTGATAACGAAGCTCTGATAACAAAGCTATCCATATAAAATCGAGAGAAAACGGAGAACGACCTCATGGCCTTTGAACTACCTGCACTGCCGTACGCAAAAAAC
The DNA here is from genome assembly GCF_023314135.1 of Marinobacter sp. M1C. Classification (NCBI taxonomy): domain Bacteria; kingdom Pseudomonadati; phylum Pseudomonadota; class Gammaproteobacteria; order Pseudomonadales; family Marinobacteraceae; genus Marinobacter; species Marinobacter sp. M1C. Next base: position 1,141,903 of record NZ_CP092289.1, on the reverse strand, counting down.
GCTCTGGAACCGCACATTTCCGCGGAAACTCTGGATTATCACTACGGTAAGCATCACAACACCTATGTCACCAAGCTGAACGGCCTGGTTGAAGGTACCGACGACGCCAACAAGTCGCTGGAAGACATCATCAAAAGCGCCAGCGGCCCGCTGTTCAACAACGCAGCCCAGGTGTGGAACCACACGTTCTACTGGCACTGCCTGAGCCCCAAAGGCGGCAGCGAGCCAACCGGCGCAGCCAAAGACGCCATTGAAAAAGCCTTCGGTTCTTTCGATGCCTTCAAAAAAGAATTCAACGACAAAGCCGCCAACAACTTCGGTTCTGGCTGGACATGGCTGGTTAAGAAAGCCGACGGCAGTGTTGCCATTGCAAACACCAGCAACGCAGAGACCCCGCTGACTGGCGCAGACAAGCCGGTGATGACGGTTGACGTTTGGGAACATGCCTATTACGTGGATTACCGCAACTCACGTCCAGATTATCTAGCTGCTTTCTGGAAGCTGGTAAACTGGGACTTCGTGAACAAAAATTTGGCTTAGGTAAAACCAGGGACGGATTTCAAATCCGTCCCTTATCCGTTATACAAAAATGCCCGCTCAGTGCGGGTATTTTTGTGGGCGAAAAACAGCGAACACCGGTTTCCGAACAAAGTTGCCACACAGGTCAGTGTTTTTACGCTATCAAGCCGTTAGGCTTTATGGGGACTAGTCCCCGTTTTTAAAAACACCTAAAGGACACGCCATGACAACTACGATCGGCCTGATTATTATTGCCGCCATTGCCCTGTTCCTGATCATTATCTACAACCGGCTGGTGGCGTTGCGCAACCAGTTCCGCAACGGATTTTCCCAAATTGATGTGCAACTGCAGCGCCGCCACGACCTGATCCCCAATATAGTAGAATCCGCCAAAGCCTATTTAAGCCATGAAAAAAACACCCTCACCCAAGTGATGAACGCCCGTAACAACGCCGTTGATGCACAGCAGGAAGCGGCTAAAAATCCCGATGACGGCAAGCGTATTCAACGCTTGGGCGGCGCCGACACCCATGGCTCACTCGCCTTTCTTTCAGCGCCAGGCCAAAGCCCGCCGTAACACCTTACTGCTGGTGGCACTGTTTTCAGCCGCAGTCATGCTGATTACGCTGTCGGTGTGCGTGGTGGGTTACATGGTTACCCGCAGTACCACCAGCGCCCTGCCCTTTCACCACTGGCTACTAACCAGCCACGGCTTGATTACTGCCGGCGCCAGTGTGGCGCTGATGGGCGTGGGCTCATTGATACGCTGGATTGATCTGGCCGATGGCGGCCGGCGAGTGGCCGAAATGGTAGGTGCCCAACCTATAAACCCAAACACCAGCGACCCGCTGGAACGGCGCCTACGCAATATTGTTGAGGAAATGGCCATCGCCAGCGGCGTGGCGGTGCCTGAACTCTACGTGATGGACCAGGAAACCGGCATCAACGCTTTTGTAGCCGGCTACAGCCCCGCTGAGGCGGTTATGGTGGTTACCCATGGTGCACTCACCCAGCTTACCCGCGACGAGCTCCAAGGCGTGGTAGGCCACGAATTTAGCCATATTCTGAATGGCGACATGCGCCTGAACGTACGCCTTATAGCCTTATTGGCGGGCATTCTGATGATTGGCCAGATTGGGCTGTTTCTGGCCCGCGCGGGCTTCTACAGCGGCGCGGTGCGCACTCGCCGGAACAGCCGTGGCCAATTCGCCCTGGGCGCCTTGGGCGTAGTGCTTGTTGTGATTGGCTACGCTGGCATGTTTTGCGGCCGGCTGATTCAAGCGGCTGTGTCCCGCCAGCGCGAACGCCTGGCCGATGCCTCATCGGTGCAGTTCACCCGCAACCCGGATGGTATCGGCGGCGCGCTGTTCAAAATAGGTTTGCAAGGCAGTCATCTGGACACCACCCGTCACGCCAGCGACATGAACCATTTGTGTCTCGGCGAAAGCGCCCGTATGAAGTTTATGGGGCTGCTGGCGTCGCATCCGCCCATTGAAGATCGCATCAACGCCCTGCAGCCAGGGCTGATCACCCGCTTGCGCAGCCGCCTGCGTGATACCCGAAGCAGCGGGGCATTGCGCAACACACAGGCCGAGAACAGCGCACAACGTCAAGCCAACACTCAAGGCAATGCGCCAGGCAGTACACCAGAAAGCATCCAAACCAGCACTCCGGTTAGCGCCATGGGTTTTGCCGACCCGGCTCCGTTCAACACCAGCTCCAGCACTAGAAACAGTACCGGCTCGCCGCTGGCGGGCAACAATCGCTACCGAATGGCCGCAGATGCGCCTATGTCGGTGCGCGTTGGGCAGGTGTATCCGGGTAGTGAAAGCTATGCCAAGGACCTGCTGAACCAACTGCCGGCCACCTACCGCGGGTTGCTCTATACCCGCGCCGGTGCGGTGCAGCTCAGCTACAGCCTGCTGATTGCTGACTTACCCGCAGACCAGCAGCAAGGCTACCTGGCCCTGCTGCCGGAACATCCGGTGGTCGGCCATCAAGAGCCGATTCTGCAAAAACTGCTGCCCACGGTAACAGCTCTGGCCAGCAGGCTCAGGCGTTGTTCAACCAGGCCATAGCCGGCTTTGGGGTGAGCAGTGTTGCGGTACCGAAAATACTGGCACGTGTGAGCCTGCGCGAGCTGAATCAGGCCCTGACAGAACTTAATAGATTGTCGCCGCTGCTGAAGCCGGCGATTATAGACGCCAGCGCCGAATGCGTGAGCCAAAATGGCCACATCAGTGTGCGGGAATACGAGATGATGCGGCTGGTTGCAGACCAGCTGGACTGCCCTATGCCGCCACTGATCAACTAAGCGCGTGGGACCGGCCCGGGGACAGATCTGAAGTCTGGGCAAAGCAGGGACAGATTTGAAATCTGTCCCTTATCTGGGGCTGAACAGGCTGTCAATCGAACGGTTCGCGCCGTTATCCGGCAGGCCCAGCTTTTCGCGGAGGTGCAGGTCGATTTCCCGCAGCGACTGGTACTTGTTGTCGGTGACGGCGGCGGCGTCTACTTTACCCAGCATGATGGTCGGGCGCAGGAACACCAGCAGATTCCGCTTCACCCGGCTTTCTGACTCTGACGAGAACAAACGGCCCAAATAAGGAATATCACCCAGCAGCGGCACTTTGTTCTTCTGCACTTCGTAGTCGTCTTTCATCAGACCGCCCAACACAATGGTTTCACCGTCGTCTGCCAGTACGGTGGTTTTTATTTCACGCTTATTGGTGATCAAGTCGGAGGCCCCAGCAACGGTGGTGGACGACACATTCTCGGTAGTTTGCTCCACCACCAGGCGCACCAAACCGTCAGCGCTGATGGTCGGCGTTACTTTCAAGGTCAGGCCCACGTCGCGACGTTCGATGGTGGTAAACGGATTGGTAAGCCCTTCGCCGCTCACTGCCGCCTGCCCGGTGCGGAATGGCACGTTCTGGCCCACAATGATTTCAGACTCCTGATTATCCAGGGTAATAATGCTGGGCGTAGACAGCAGATTAGCCGCCGAAGACGTCGATAACGCCTGAATCAGTAGGCCCCAGGTCACCCCATTGCGGTTACGTTCGCCGGCACCGACCGTTATACCGCCCGCCAACGTCGGCACTGCCCCGTCACCCAGCACCGCACCAATCACCTGGTTCAATCCCAGCATACCGCCGCTGGCCAGGTTGGTTCCCAGTACTGGAAAACCACCCGCGCTTTCACCGCCGGCGGCCAACTGCACACCAAGGCTGTTGCCCATATCATCGCTGATTTCCACAATCGCGGCTTCAATCATTACCTGGGCACGGCGCACATCCAGCGCCAGCACAATCTGCTCGGCTTCCTGCATCAACGAGGGTTCACCGCGAATAACCAACGCGTTCAAGCCCTCATCGGCAAACACTGCAAACTGGCCGCTGGAGGGATTACCGGCAACACCGGTCGCCTCTTTCACCAACTCACCCATCAGCCCTTGCAGCAAGTCCGCCAGAGATTTGGCATCGGCGTTCTTCAGCCGCAATATTTTGGTGGTACCACCGCTGGCAGAAGGCTGGTCAAGCTGGCGAATCAGGCCTCGCATTTTGCCGCGGAAGCTTTGATCGCCCCTCAGAATCAAGCGGTTGCTGCGTTCGTCGGCGGTTACGCTGTACTTGCGCGCCGCATTTCCAGCGCCATTGCGGGCCAACTCATCCGGCGCCAGCTCCTGTAACAAGCTCACCATATCGCCTACCCAGGCTTCGTTGAGCTGAATCACTTCCACTTCGTATTTCGACGGGCTGTCCAGCTCTTTGACAATCTGTTCAATACGCTGAATATTGGCGTAGTGGTCGCTCACGATCAGCGCGTTGGCTGCCGCCGCCGCCGCCAGATGGCCGTACGTGGCCACCAGCGGGCGCAGGATAGGCACCAGTTCCAGGGCGTTGGCGTTATCAACCTGAATAACACGGGTAATCAGCTGTTCTGACGGCGTTATGGCAAAACGGTCAAGGGACTCGGCAGACTGCTTGGCATCTACCTGCTGCACCACTTTGATGACTTCTTCGCCAGGAATGGCGGTAAATCCATGAACTCCCAGCACCGCCAGAAACAGGTCGTAAATCTCGTCTTTGTTCATAGGCGCGCTAGACAGCACAGTAACCTTGCCTTGCACCCGTGGGTCAATCACAAAGCTGTAACCGGTAATGTCGGCTACCTGGGTAACAAAAGCGCGAATGTCGGCGTCTTTCATATTCAGGCGCCAAGTACCTTCCTGGGCCAGCGCAGAGGACATCAGCGGCAGTAACAAAAACAGCGCAAGCGCCCGCATCAGGTTGGTCGTGTAAATAGGCATCTGGCAGCTTTATCCTGGTTGCTCTGAATTCAAGTGTTAAGCCCGATCAGCGCCACTGTTCGGGAATCGCGTAACTGACGGTGAGATACCGGCCGTTACGCTCAATTTCAATATCGACTTGAGGTTGCCCCCGCCAACTGTCTAGCAAAATTTTATCCTGTTCTATGTCGCCCAGCGTTTGGCCATTAATAGCGGTAATGACATCGCCAGCCTGCAGGTTAACCGCATTCAGCATAGCGTTTGTGCCGTCATACACGTAGCCGGTGCTGCTGTCTTGCACCGGTCGTAAACCAAAGGGCGCCAGCGCCACTACGCCTTTGCTGTCAAGCCTGGCACGGGCGTCGTCCAAAAAACTGTTGGCCAATTCTGACCTTTGACCACTCTGTTGCGCAACCTTTTCAATGCCTGCGCCGCGAGTTGCCAGCAACGGATCTTCGAAGGTCAGCGTTTCATACTGGCCATTACGGCGAATAAGAATGCGCCCGGACTCCACTTCCATCAATTCAGCATTGCCAGGCAAGGCATCACCTACCCGGTAATAAGCGGCGTCACCGTTAGCCTTTGCAACTATAGCACCGGAACTCTGTAGTTGCCGGCCTACCAGCACCCCAGACAGGCGCAGCTGCAAGCCCGTTTCCGGAGCTTGGCGCTTGGCACCTTCGGCTACGCCTTGCGCCGAAGGTGCGCTGCCAAACAGGCTATAGCTGGCCACCGGATACAGACCGCCGGCTGCGCCTATGTTCAGGGCATCTGCAGCTTGCGGCCGCGACATCGACTGCTGCGGAGCTAACATCAACCAGGTTAGCTGCGCCGCGATAAATCCCAGGTACAGCACCAGCGCTAGCAGCAACCCGTTTGCCAGGCGCAACGCCAAAGGTGATTTTTGAGCAGTAACCAAAGCCATTCAACGGGCTCCCTGCAATAACGGTTGGCGCACCCGGAACACCACATCACCCGGCTGCGCGGTATCGGGCCAGGGCTGCCCGGCCAGGTCCAGCATGCGCCTATACACCTGCAAGTCCAGCATCCCGGTCCAAAGCACACTGGCGATGGCAGCGGGCCCGCTGCCATCGCTCGCCGCAATCATCAATTCCAGTCCGCCATTGGTGGGTTCCAGGCTGGCCTGCATCGGCGGGAAGCTGGCTTGCCCAGTGCTGGCACCCATTGGCCAACTCACCAGCCCTCCGGGCCATTGGCCCAGGCCACTGGCAGACACCACACGGTTATCCTGCCACTGCAATTGAAAGCGCTCAACGCTAACCGTACCGGCAATCATGGCACCGCCGCTTTGGCGAATCAAAGCCTCAAACTCATCCACCACCAAAGTGCCGCGGGCGGTCACGGTTGCGTCACCTGGCCAGGCCAGCGTGACCTTTCCTTGCAACTCCGAACGCGCGCTGTCCAGTTGCCAGTTAATGGGCGCTGCCAGCTCGTTCATCGGCCAACCCAGCTGCCATTGCAGCCGCAGGGGGTAACCACTCACCACCACCGCTGCCGCACCGCTCAACCAAGAACCAGACACCTGAGTAACGCTAACCCCCGGCGGCAACTGTATTTGCGGGCGCAGCTGCTGCCACGCAAAGCTTGCGGGCAATAATGCCAGCAGGGCCAACACATAAACCAACAACCCAAGCACCAGTAGTAAAATCACTTTACCGGGGCGAAAAAAAGGCTTGGTGGCACTATCAGTAAGCATGGCGTTCAGAGTAACCGTTAAGAGTGATCATTCAAGATGACTAAAGTTGGCAGCAGAGTCTAACAAAGGCGGGGCTTCAGGTCCTAAGCAAATGGTTAAATTCGAGGCCATAAAAAACCCCCGACGGTGGCCGCAGTTTTATGCGAAGCACCATTCGGGGGTTTTAAACTATGGGTATAGCAGGCTGGCCGCTGTTAACCAGCGGCCAGGGGCATTACATCATGCCGCCCATGCCTCCCATTCCACCCATGCCGCCCATATCGGGCATGCTGCCTCCAGACTTCTCGTCTTCTGGTTCGTCGGCAATCATCGCTTCGGTAGTGATGATCAGGCTGGCTACGGAAGCTGCTGCCTGCAGCGCAGAGCGGGTGACTTTGGCTGGGTCAAGAATACCCATCTCCAGCATGTCGCCGTACTCTTCGGTGGCGGCGTTGTAGCCGTATGCACCGGTGCCTTCACGTACTTTCGCAACAACAACAGAGGCTTCGCCGCCGGCGTTGTATACGATCTGGCGCAGAGGGGCTTCCATTGCGCGGCGCAGAATGTTCACACCGGCTCTTTGCTCGTCGTTGGCAACGTCTACGTTATCCAGAGCCGCCAAAGCGCGAATCAGGGTTACGCCGCCGCCAGGCACAATGCCTTCTTCAACCGCTGCGCGGGTGGAGTGCAGTGCGTCTTCAACGCGGGCTTTCTTTTCTTTCATTTCTACTTCAGAACCGGCACCAATCTTGATAACGGCAACGCCGCCAGCCAGCTTGGCTACACGTTCCTGCAGCTTCTCTTTGTCGTAGTCTGAGGTGCTGTCTTCGATCTGCTTACGGATTTGCTCAACGCGGGACTGAATATCAGCCTGTGCGCCGGCACCGTCAATAATGGTGGTGTTTTCTTTGGTCAGGTTCACACGCTTGGCGGTACCCAGGTCGTCCAGAGTGGCGTTCTCCAGGCTCAGGCCCACTTCTTCGGAAATCACAGTACCGCCAGACAAGATGGCGATGTCCTGCAGCATTTCCTTGCGACGATCGCCGAAACCAGGCGCCTTCACAGCGGCTACTTTCACAATGCCGCGCATGTTGTTGACGACCAGAGTAGCCAGCGCTTCGCCTTCAATGTCTTCAGCGATGATCATCAGCGGCTTGCCCGATTTGGCAACAGCTTCCAGCACCGGCAGCAATTCGCGGATGTTAGAGATTTTCTTGTCTACCAGCAGGATGTACGGGTCATCCAGCTCGACGCTCATGTTGTCTTGGTTGTTGATGAAGTACGGCGACAAATAGCCGCGATCGAACTGCATACCTTCAACTACGTCCAGCTCGTCTTCCAGGCCACGGCCTTCTTCAACGGTGATAACGCCTTCTTTACCCACGCGTTGCATGGCGTCAGCAATCAGCTGGCCAATGGTTTCGTCGCCGTTGGCAGAAATGGTCGCTACCTGGGCAATGCTGCGGCTGTCGTCGCAGGGCTTGGACATATCACCAATCGCTTTAACCGCAGCGATAGTGGCTTTGTCGATGCCGCGCTTCAGGTCCATCGGGTTCATGCCGGAAGTAACGGCTTTCAGGCCTTCGTTAACGATGGCTTGGGCCAGAACGGTAGCGGTGGTGGTGCCGTCACCGGCTGTTTCGTTGGCCTGTGAAGCAACTTCCTTCACCATCTGCGCGCCCATGTTTTCGAACTTGTCTTTCAGTTCGATTTCTTTGGCTACAGATACGCCATCTTTAGTGACTACAGGTGCGCCGTATGACTTTTCCAGTACCACGTTACGGCCTTTGGGCCCCAAGGTGACTCGTACTGCGTCGGCCAAAACGTTAACGCCTTTAACCATGCGCTTGCGTGCGCTGTCACCAAACTTAATTTCTTTAGCTGCCATGTCTTCTGTTCCTATCCGTTAAACCGAAATGATGAAATCACCGGGTTAATGAGAATGTGCGCAATATGCCAGAGCTTTCAGATCACTCAAGCACGCCGTAAATGTCGCTTTCGCTCATGATAAGCAGGTCTTCGCCGTCGATTTTCACGGTGTTACCGGCATACTGGCCGAATACCACGGTGTCACCAGCCTTAACGGCCAGAGGACGAACTTCGCCGTTGTCTTGAACGCGGCCATTGCCCACAGCGATGACTTCGCCCTGGGACGGCTTTTCTTTAGCATTACCGGGTAGCACGATGCCGCCTGCGGTTTTTTCTTCTTCTTCTTTACGGCGCACGACAACACGGTCGTGTAGCGGACGAATTTTCATTGCTCGAATGCTCCAATAGTCAGATTAAATGTGGCAAAAACAGTTGCTAGAAAAGAGGGCGAACCCGCTTGTGCACTGCCCTGCCGGGATTACCCGACCTGCTCGCCTGCTAACGTATCAGCGGCTGCCTGCCTGCGGTGAACTTGTGAAGGGTATTTGGGGTAATGCGTAGGGGTTTTCAACGCCCACCAGAAAAAAATTTTACTTTTTATCAATGCGATCGTGGTGGGTTTCAGTTTCGTCGCGGTATTCGCCTTCGATGATGTCGCCGTTGGCGTCGCGGTCAAACGGTTTTTGGCCCCCGAACGGACCCTGCTCCCCACCAAACTGACCGGGCTGGCCATTAAATGAGAAGCCGCTAGCAGAGCCAACTATCGTCAGCCGCTTGATGACCTGCCCCACCAACCATTGGCGGGTGAACGGCAGCAAACACATAAAACCGAAGAAATCCGTAATAAACCCCGGCGTTAACAGCATCGCGCCACCGGCCGCCAGAATCAGCCCCTCGGCCACTTCCTGAGCAGGCAACTCGCCAGAATTCATGCGCTGGCGGGCCCTTAGCAGGGTGGCCAGGCCCTGCTGCTTAAGCAGCCAGGCGCCCAGAATCGCCGTCAGGAATACCAATGCCACCGTCTGCAAGGCACCGATCATGCTACCTACCTTTATCAGCACAACCAGCTCTGCAACGGGCACAGCAACAAATAGCAACAAAAAAAATGGCACCGAACTCTCCTTCAAGCGTAATTTCGATAGCAACGTACAGATAACGACCTGTTATACTACTTCGTAAAATACCTATAAATGTTTAGCGGGCACACAGTATCCGCAACCGTACTGTTAACTCACTATTTTAGGGCAAATTATGATACTTCAAGATTCCGTAGTAGTAATAACTGGCGGCGGCCAAGGCCTTGGCCGTGCCATGGCTGAATTTCTGGCGACCAAAGGCGCCCGTCTGGCGCTGATTGACCTAGTACCGGAAAAGCTGGAAGAAGCCGTTGCCGCCTGCAAGGAAGCTGGGGTTGAAGCAAAAGCCTACGTTTGCAACGTAGCGAAAGAGGAAGACGTTGAAAAAACTTTCGCGCAAATCGCTGAAGATTTTGGTCAGCTTAACGCGCTGGTCAACAACGCCGGCATTTTGCGCGATGGCCTGATGGTTAAAGCAAAAGACGGCGAAATCGTTAAGCGCATGGAACTGGCAAACTGGCAGGCCGTGATTGACGTGAACCTGACCGGCGTATTCCTGTGTGGCCGTGAAGCCGCCACCCAGATGATCAAAACCAACAGCCGTGGTGCGATCATCAATATTTCATCCATTGCCCGCGCTGGCAACATGGGCCAAAGCAACTATTCCGCAGCGAAAGCCGGCGTAGCCGCACTGGCCACCGTATGGGCCAAAGAACTGGCCCGTTACAACATCCGCAGCATGGCCATTGCACCAGGCTTTATCGAAACCGATATGACCGCGTCTATGAAGCAGGAAGCTCTGGAAAAATTGTGCGCAGGCATCCCCGCCAAGCGCATGGGCCAGCCTTACGAAATCGCCCAGACCGTCGCGTTCATTCTTGAGAACGATTACGTCAGCGGCCGCGTCATTGAAGTCGACGGCGCCATGCGTCTGTAGCTAAGTAGCTAAAAAATCGCCTAGACTGGCTAAAATACTTTACAAAAAGTGTAATTGAAGCTTAAATGTAAAGTATATTAGCCAGCCGAGGTGTATTATGGATTATCAAATCTTAGGTCAAACCCTCTCGACACTGCGCCAGCAAAACGGCGTATCCCAGCAAACGCTGGCAAACCACCTCGATATTTCCCGCGCTACAATTAACGCTCTTGAAAATAACCGATCAGGCGACATTGGCATCCGCAAAGTCATGAAAATACTCGATTACCTGGGCAAAGAGCTGGTTATTCGAGATAAATCGCCGTTCCCGACATTTGAGGAGCTGCGCGATGGCCAATGAACTCAATGTGCGGGTGAACGGCACGCAGGCCGGCACACTGTTTCAGGAAGCTGGCGGCTGTATTTTTCGTTATAACGAGTCAGCGCTTTCCCATCAGTTTGTGTCGCTGTCTATGCCCGTACGCAAAAAAGACTACAGCCATCACCGCCTACCCCCTTTATTCGAAATGCATCTGCCAGAAGGCTATTTGCTCTCCATCATCAAAAAACAATTTTCCAAAATCACCGACACCGGTGACTTCGGGCTACTCACATTGCTGGCGCCCAATATTCGCGGCCGCGTTGAATACGCAGGCAACAAGTATTCTGAAAAACCGTCGCTCAACCTGGACACATTACTGCATTCGGCCAATCCGGATTTGTTCGAAGAACTGGTGACACGTTTTGCCCTGCGCTCGGCGTTGAGCGGTGTGCAGCCCAAGGTTTTGGCACAACTCGAAAACAAAGCGACTCTAAGCTTGGAGGATTTCATCGTTAAAGCCTGGGGGCATGACTACCCTGCCCTGGCGCTGAACGAGTACTGCTGCATGCTGGTTTGCCAATACGCGGGGGTTTCCGTGCCGGAGTTTTACCTGTCTGACGACGAATCGCTGTTCATCATGAAGCGATTTGACCTGAATGACGACGGCACGGCCCTAGGCTTTGAAGACATGTGCGTACTCCAGGCAAAAACCCGCGACGACAAATACGACGGCAGCTACGAGCAAGTCGCCAAAACCATCAAGACCTTTGCAAGCCCTGCCCATAAGCAGGCCTCTTTGGAGCAGTTCTTCAAAGTCATCGTGCTTAGCAATGCTTTACAAAACGGAGACGCCCATCTCAAGAACTTTGGCATGCTATACACTGACATCAACAACATCCGCCTGGCGCCTGCTTACGATGTGGTGTGCACTACCGCTTATATACAGCAAGACATTCCTGCGCTGACGCTCACTGGCAGTAAGAAGTGGTTTTCCCGCACACATCTTGAACGATTTGGTGTGCAAGCCTGTGATTTGAGTGCGTCCCGCGCCGGGGACTTGTTTGAAGAGTGCCTGAATGCACTGGGGAGACTGTTGCCCTACCTGACCACACGGCTGAACCAGAATCCCGACAGCGACCAGTTCAGGGTGTTGGAACATCTGCAAACTCTGATTACCAACCAAATCGCGACATCGAAACCCGCCCGTTAACCACTGCGACGCCTTCTTCGCGTAAGCGGCTGACTTGTTCCTGATAGGTCTCTGAGCCTGGCGCAAAGGCGATCTGGCCATTACTGCGGATTACGCGATACCAGGGCACGCTGTGGCCTGGTGGAAGCTTGCCCAAGGCTCGGCCGATGTAACGAGCTTGCCGGCCCAGGCCTGCCATGGCAGCGACCTGGCCATAACTTGCTACTTTGCCCGGTGGTATTGCCAGCACTACCAACCAGATCTTCTGGTCTTTGCTGGGTTCAACCACGCCTCCTTCTGAAGGACTATCCTTCATCGCCCTACTCCCTTGCTGTCTCGCTCGCAGGTCCATCCTTGCGGCCCGAGTTGTCCGGCGCCAGCGCATCAAGGCGCTTACCATGTCGCATCATTATCAGGGTCAGCACAATGGCCGGCACGCCCAGCAATCCCGCCACCAGGAAAAACTCAGCGTAGCCGTAGCTGGCCACCACCATGCCCGAGAAACCGCCGAGGAATTTTCCGGGCAAGGTCATCAACGAACTGAACAGTGCATACTGGGTAGCCGTGAAGGAAGCGCTGGTCATGCTGGACAACCAGGCAATCAAGGCCACGTTGGCGATGCCGCCGCTTAAGTTATCAGCGCTGACCACGATGGCAAGAGTTGCAAGATTCGGTGGATATTGAGCCAGCACCACAAACAGTAGATTGGTTAACGCCGTCATAATGGCGCCCAGCAGCAATATACGCCGCACGCCGTAGCGTATTACCAGCAGACCGCCCAGCAGCGAGCCGCCTATTGTCATGAAAAATCCGAAGATTTTTGTGACGTCGGCGACTTCGGTTTTGCTGAAGCCCATAAAGGTCAAATAAAACGGATTGGCCATCACGCCCATGGCAATGTCGGAAACGCGGTACAACGCCACCAACAGAAGTATGGCCACCGCCAGCTCGCGATAACGTTGGAAAAAATCCACAAACGGCCCGGCAATCGCCACGTAAAACCAGCTTGCGAACCTGGCCAGGCGTGGCGGAAGGTGGGTGTGGTGGGCCGCCTGCAGCTGAATTTTTTCGGCAATATCCTGCGCGGCCTTAAAATGATTGACGGTCGGCTCACGCACAATGAGCACCGTCGCCATGCCTACGCCCACCAGCGCGGCCATCACCTCGTAAGACACCTGCCATGACCAGAATTCCGCCAGATACAGGGCGCCGGCACCGGCTACCAGTAACGCCAGCCGGTAACCGAATATGTAGGTGGCGGCCAGGGCCGCTTGCAGGCGTTGTTCGGCGATTTCAATACGGTAAGCGTCTATGGCCACGTCTTGAGTGGCAGACGAGAACGCCACCAGCAGGCCACACAGGGCCATCATTTCAGGCGCGCGAGTGGCATCGGTGTGGGCCATCAAATACAGGCCAGCGGCTATGCCTACCTGGGCCAGCAACATCCAGCTGCGGCGTTTGCCCAACAGCTTATCCAGAACGGGCAGCTTTAGACGGTCGACCACCGGCGCCCAGAACACTTTTATGGAATAGGTAATACCCAGCCAGCTGAAAAAGCCGATGGTGGCGGTTTCCACGCCCACATCTGCCAAGCGGGCGTTCAGCGTGGAAAACACCAGCAGAAATGGCAGGCCAGCCGAAAACCCCAGAAACAACAGGGCAACCACTTGCCAGCGGGAATAAAGTCGGAGGGTTTCCCGCCAGGCGGCCCGCCGGGGTTCAGCAGAAATGATGAGCCGCCTTATTCGCGGAAGTTGTTAAATTGCAGGGGCACGTCCAAATCGGCTTCGCGCAGCATGGCCATGGCTTCTTGCAGGTCATCACGTTTCTTGCCAGTTACCCGCACCTTGTCGCCCTGAATGCTGGACTGAACCTTCATCTTTTGGTCTTTGATCAGTTTCACGATCTTTTTGGCCATATCGGTTTCAAGGCCTTGCTTCAGTTCCAGGTGTTGCTTCACCAACTTGCCGGCTTTGCTTTCACCGTTTTCCGACAGCGCGCGGCCATCAATGTTGCGCTTGGCGAAGGCCATACGCAGCATGTCCAGCAGCTGCTCCAACTGGAATTCTTGCGGGGCGCTGATGGTAATGCCTTTGTCGTCCAGCTCTACATCGGCGTCTACATTTTTGAAGTCCCAACGATTGCCAAGATCGCGCTTGGTTTGGTCAACCGCGTTGGTCACTTCGTGCATATCGATTTCAGAAACAATATCAAAAGAAGGCATAATCGTTATTCTCCAAAACCTGAGGCGGGTATACCCACAACGTAAAATAATGGTGAGCAAGCATACCAAGCCATAGCTCTCCCCGCACCTGACAATGGATGAATAGGCAACGCGGTGCGAATTACACCTCAGACAAGGTCTAGAACATTCTGCACCAGCTTTTTAAGAACAATCACTTGATCGACTGTCGCTATCAGGGGTTTGAATAATGACGGTTTAATTAAACCTGCCTGCCCCCAGTCAGCAATCATAGCTTCGCCGTAAGTCAGGGGATCCTTAATCCGGCTGGTTATCGCCAGCAATATGACATCGGGGCGGTAAGCCTGATAGGAAGTGGAGCTGAGAATTACTGCGGGGCGCTTTAAGATTGGTAAAAGGAAAGCCAACAAGAACGACATTCCCAAATTCATAACTTGTCGTAGGCTGAATCATCGTCATTATCCCATACCTTCTGGAAAGGAGCCTCTGCCCCTTGCGCGAAGTCCTTGCGCATGTGATGTTCTCGATCTTTCTGGCTTAAAAAATCAATAAAGTCTTCCACCTCCGACAAGCGACCCGACGGAAGATGCTCAAGCTTTTTAATCAACTGCTGAACCCGGCTTTCCATCATGCCTCCCGCTAGCTCAGTTGCTTTGAATTAGTATCACACAACGTAAGTCAAAATTCCTCGAAGAGTTCGGGCAAATTAAAGTAAAAATTCCGGCCGGAGCAACCGGGGCCGGCAGAGCCGGCCCGGAAGTATCGCGCTATCTTCCAGTCGCCAACTGAAACTTAAAGCTTGCGACCTTTGCTGGCGGCAATGCGCAAGCGCAGAGCGTTTAGCTTGATGAAGCCTTCGGCGTCTTTCTGATTGTAAGCGCCTTCGTCTTCTTCAAAGGTGGCAATCTTCTCGTCAAACAGCGAATCGTCTGACTTACGGCCGACTACGTCTACGTTGCCCTTGTACAGTTTCAGGCGCACGGTGCCGTTAACGTAGGCTTGGGTCTGGTCAATCAGTGCCTGCAGAGCTTCGCGTTCTGGCGACCACCAATAACCGTTATAGATTACCTCGGCATAGCGCGGCATCAGGCTGTCTTTCAGGTGCGCTACTTCGCGGTCCAGAGTCAAGGACTCAATGGCGCGGTGAGCGCGCAGCATAATCGTGCCACCCGGAGTTTCGTAGCAACCGCGGGACTTCATGCCCACATAACGGTTTTCTACGATGTCCAGGCGGCCAATGCCGTTGTCGCCGCCAACCTTGTTCAGGTGCTCCAGCACCTCGTGGGCTTTCATGGCCTGGCCATCTACGGCAACAA
The DNA here is from genome assembly GCF_023314135.1 of Marinobacter sp. M1C. Taxonomy (NCBI): domain Bacteria; kingdom Pseudomonadati; phylum Pseudomonadota; class Gammaproteobacteria; order Pseudomonadales; family Marinobacteraceae; genus Marinobacter; species Marinobacter sp. M1C. The sequence continues at coordinate 1,126,506 of NZ_CP092289.1, read as the reverse complement.
TATCGCCTTTGGCGTAGGTGACTTCAATGTAGGTCGCGGTATTTGGCGCTTCTTGTGGCGAAACACTCCAACGCCACATGTCGTCCTCGGCTTCGCACCAGGGATCTTCCAGGTTCATGCCTTCGTAGGAGATGTGCAGCAGGTTGGCGTCCATGGAATAAGGCGATTTGCCTTTCTTCATGTCGACCGGAATGTCGCGTTCGGCGCAGTAGGCCAGCAGTTTTTCGCGGGAATTCAGATCCCACTCGCGCCAGGGCGCGATGACTTTTACGCCGGGCTTCAGAGCGTAGGCACCCAGCTCGAAACGCACCTGATCATTGCCTTTGCCGGTTGCGCCGTGGGAAATGGCGTCGGCACCGGTGGAGTTGGCAATTTCAATCAGACGCTTGGCAATCAGCGGGCGGGCGATAGAGGTACCCAGCAGGTATTCGCCTTCATAAACGGTGTTGGCGCGGAACATGGGGAATACATAATCGCGCACAAATTCTTCGCGCAGGTCTTCAATGTAGATTTCTTTTACGCCCAGCGCCTTAGCTTTTAACCGCGCCGGTTCTACTTCTTCGCCCTGGCCGATATCAGCCGTAAAGGTAACCACTTCACAACCGTAGGTGTCTTGCAGCCACCGCACGATAACCGAGGTATCCAGGCCACCGGAATAGGCCAGTACTACTTTGTTGATATCAGACATGCCCTTGCTCCAGACTAAAAAGAAAAACAGATGTTCAATAGGAAGGGCGCATATTGTACGGGAGAGTCTTTGAATTGGCTATTGACTCCCAGCGCCGCGTACATACACTGTACGTATGATTAAATTCGAATGGAATCGAACAAAAGCCGCCTCAAATGAGAAAAAGCATGGAGTAAACTTCGAAGAGGCACAAAGCGTGTTTTTCGATGAGCTTGCCGTCCAGTTTTTTGACGAAGAAAACTCAGTTCATGAGGACAGGTTTATTATGCTGGGAACAAGCGCCCTAGGCAGGCTAGTACTTGTCTGTCACTGTGAGCGCAAAGGAGGCAGCGTAATCCGGATAATTTCAGCAAGGAAGGCAACCGTTACAGAACGCACTCATTACCATGGTGGCCTGTCATGAAAGCAGAATACGATCTCTCATCTATGAAATCGCGGCCCAATCCTTATGCGGCACGGCTGAAAAAGCCGATAACTATGAGGCTGGGCGAAGACGTACTGGATTATTTTAAAGAAATGGCCAGCGAAACCGGCGTCCCTTATCAGACCCTGATTAACTTATATTTAAGGGACTGTATGGCTAACAAACGAACCATAGACATTCGCTGGGATTGACCTGATCCCCAATTGCACAAGTCCCCACCCCTATAAGTGAAGCGGGGGCTTTCCGCACAAATCAAACAGCCTGGGCCTGGGCAACCACTTCGCTGCGAATGCCGTCCCAGCCTTCTTTTACGGCGTGCAGCAGGCTAGCCACTTCGTCCAGCTTGGCAAGGTCGTTTTTGGCGTTGGCTTCAAGTAAGGTGCGCTCCATGTAGTCGTATAAGCCTTCCAACCTTACAGACAACTCGCCGCCTTTTTCAAAGTCCAGAAAGCTGCGCAGCCCTCCAATAATCTCGATAGCCTTACTAATCAGCTTGCCTTTGCCCTCAAAATCTTTGGCCTGCATGCGGGCCTTGGCCATATTGATACGCTCTAGCGCACCGTTGTACAAAAGCTGAATCAGCCTGTGCGGGTCGGCATCGGTGATGCTGGTTTGGGTGTTTATCTGCTGGTATGCTTTTAAACCTTTCATTGGTAACCTCGTTTCTCGCCGGCTGCGCCGGACTTATCAAAGCGTTAGCCGGAATGACTACTTGTTGAAATTCTGCGGTGCCAGCGCTTCAAGCTGCTGGGTTACGAAATCGCGGGTGTTGTTAAGCTGGGAAATCAGCGAATCGGCGGCGCTGAATTGTTTTACCAGGCGCTCGCGGTAGGATTCGATGCGCACTTCCAGCTTTATCTGGTTTTCTTTAACTTGTTCCAGTTCGCGGTTCAAGCTGCTGGTGCGGGATTCCAGCCTACCCTCTGCACCTACAAAGCTATTCACCAAATCAACGGTGTTTTTACCCAAGCCCTGGACAAAATTGATAGAACCGCGGGAACCGGTCTGGTCACCTAGAATGCGGACTTGCAAGCCCGATGCCGGACCGGAATCGCTACCCAGGAACAGAACCTGGCCATCACCCTCTGCAACCTTGCCGCCAATGGTGCCGGCCACATTTTGGCCAGTGGTTCCACTAGCGCCAGTCAGGCCAAAAGCATCAGCATCTTCTTGCGAGCTAATACTAACGTTGGATTCAGAGCCGTATTTACCGGATGTAAATACAAGCTTATTGTCACTGTCCAGCGACACCTGTACCGATTCGCCAGAGGCGTTCAGGGCTGCGTTACTGTTTAACTGGGCCTGAATGTCGTCTACCAGCGCCTGAGCCGTAACACCCGTGCCCTGAGTAAGCTTCAGGTTTACCGTAGTTTCGCCATTGACCGTTAGTGCAAACTCATCGTTTGTGTCCGTCACATCAACTGACGATGCCAATGCAGAGCCCGCAGTCAGCTGGCCCCGGGTAGCCGCCTGGGTAACATTGATATCGTACCGGCCCGGCTGAGTGCTCAATCCACTGCGCACAAACTCCACCTGGCCATCGGTCGTTCTGCCCTGCTCGGCAAACAGCGCGGTTACATCGTCCGGATTGTTCTTGAGCTGGGTTTCGAAAATACTGCGATCAAACTCCAAAGTGCCGGTATTCGGATCGGTCTTTATGCCCACGTCGGCCAGGCTGCGCACGTTGGCGTTTTCCAGCCCGGGCACGACACCGGTCAGCACTTGCCGTAGCTGGCTCTGCAGAGCCCGCACGGTGCTGTCGCCAGTCAACAGACTACCGACGCCCGCTTCGGCATTAAAGCCCGCCAGGCTATCGATGGTGACCTGCAATGCGTTGAACTTTTCAACAAAGCCCTGAACACGATCGGTAACGGCACCCACGTCCTGGCTGACTTTGACGGTGGAAGTGCCAATGTCCTTGATGTCGAACGACAGACCATCAATCACATTTTCGAAACTGTTGGTGGAACGGGTAACGTCAATACCGTTGATGCTCATAACCGCATCGGTAGCGACGATACTTTCTCTAAAACCCGTTCCTGCTCCCGCTTCGATACTGGCGTCAAAGGCAAATCGGGAAAGGTCGGCGCCATCGGCATTATCGCTGTCGGCGGCCGTGATGCTCATCGCATTAGCCGTACCGGTTTCATCTGCTGACAGCACTAACTGAAAGCCATTACCCGTATCAATAACGCCGGCGGACACACCCACACCCGCATCGTTAATAGCGTTGGCAAGACCTTGCAAAGAATTGTTGCTGCTGTCGATCGTGATGTTGGCGGTTTTGTCACCCACGGCGATGGTCAGTTTGCCTTCGCCCACGGAGGTGGTGTCGCGATCGGCGAACACGTCTTGCGATGCCAATGCCTGAGCGGTGGCCAAGCTGGTGACATCCAGGCTATAGCTGCCGCGACTGGCTTTGGCGCTGTCTACCGATACACCGATATCTTCATTGGATGAGGTAGCGGAAAAGGCCTTCAGGTTGCCGGCAGAACTTAGCTGGCGCATGGGCAAGCGCAGCTCGGTGACGGCACTGCGCAACTTGCCATAGGCAGACAGCATCGCCTCTGACTGCTGGGTTTGCCGGGTAAACCGGTTGTCAGCAGGTGCGCGCTCTGCCTTAACCAACTGATCTACCAAGTCTGACGTTAACACGCCAGAGCCAATTCCCAGTGATGAAATATTTGCCATACCAATGCCTCCTTGAAGGCGCCAATCACTTCGTACTTTGGTTAACGGCCGCAAGCGGCAAAACTTTGCCCCTCTCGGCAAATATATTTCTGGGGCCGGGGACCAGGGGACAGACTTCAAGTCTGTCCCCGCCTTACCTTACCGCCTTACCGAGACCGGGGACGGACTTAAGTCCGTCCCCTACCTAAAACCAGAGCACCGCCAGCCCATTAAGGGTGCGGCGGTGCTGAATAATCATTGCCAACATCAAATCAAAAGCGGCAACTCTTTACACTTTTTATACCTTGATGTTAAACAACGTCAGCGGTTCGTCCTGCTGCAATTTCTCTGCCAACCTTAACGCTAGCTCATCAGGTATTTGCCGAATCACTTGCTGGGTTTTCTGGTCCACCACTCTTACGATGGTCTGGCCCAACTCGCTGTCTACCTCGAACTGCAAATCCCGCTGTACATTCTGAACATAGCTGTTCAGTTGCGATACCGCACTGGTCAGCTGCTCTTTCTGCGATTCAATCAATTCCCTGGCCTGTGTGGCCTGGTCAGCTGCAGTCAGAGTTTGTTGCTGCACCACATTCACATTGCCCACTAAAGGCGAGCCCTTCACGCTCGCGGCGGAACTTTGGCTGACAGCGAAGCTATTGGCAACAGAGCCCGCGGCACGCATACCTTCAGCAGAAGATGACGACAGTGCCCGAGCCGGAACAGCCTCGCCGGAGCGAGCCAGTTTCAGATCCGTACTGTTCAGGGTAACGTCATTCATAGCTTACCTCACTGTACTCAAACGGCTTAAAACCGGAGCCCGAAGGCTCCAGCTGTTACCGCTAACCCCTTACTGCAGGAGGGACAGAACCTGCTGAGGACGAGCGTTGGCCTGGGCCAGAACCGAAATTCCGGCCTGTTGCAATACCTGAGACTTGGCCAGCGCCGCCGTTTCCGAGGCGAAGTCTGCGTCCAGAATACGGCTGTTGGCCGCTGACAGGTTTTCCACTGACGTGCTTAGGTTGGCAATGGTGGACTCAAAGCGGTTCTGGATGGCACCAAAGGTGCTGCGCAGGTCGCTGATTGAGGTCAGCGCCGCATCGACACGCTGGATAGTCGTATTGGCGCCATCCACAGTGAGCACGTCGGCGTCTTGAAGGTTGCCTGACACGGCATTTGCGCCGGTGCTAAAGACGGTGCTGGCACCACCTGTGGCTGCTACAGTGATGGCTTCACCGGACGTGATGGTGAGCACATTATCGTCACCCAACACGGCGTTTGCGTTACCACCCAGTGCCGTGTTCACACCATCCACGAAGGACTGAACCGTGCTGTAAGTGCCAGCGGCAACGGCTAACGCATCGCCATCACCAAACTGGAAGGTGAGTTCGTTTGCGCCCACAACGATTTCCTGAGCAACCACCCCGATCACTTCAGTAGCGCCGGCTGCGGTGCTGGCTGCTACATTCTCAGCCGTCACCAGCGCGGCATCGGTACCAGTAATCGTGAAATTGCCATCAATGTCAGACCCGTCAGTAAGGACAACATTGTCACCATCAGCCGCGGCCGTGAAGGTGGCTGCGCCATACCCGGTTTGGCCCTGGATCGCCGTAGCTAGATCCGCTGCCGAGGTTATATTGCTATCGAGTGTTACAGACAGCACGTTGCTCTCGGGGTCGGTCACTGTGAACGTGATGTTGGCGCTGGTGTTTTCAACGGCTCCAGTAGTAACCGCCGTACCAGTAAAGTTCGTAGTTGCAAACGTGCCGCCTGAAGTGGGACCAGTGGCAGTGGCTACTGAGTTAACGGCGTCAGAAAATGACGTTGACAAAGTCAGATCGGTGCCATCGGTCTTGCTAATCACCAAATCACCGCCAGCTACAGTTCCGGCTTGCGTGTAAGCACCACCAGAATTAGTAACAAAGGCTGCGATGTCAGTATCAAGTTTAGCAGCGGTAGCATCCCCAACCACATTGTCTGACGCCACTACGCCATCGATTGAGAATTGAAAAGCGTCAGTCGTGGTAGTGGAAGCCGCCTGCGTATACGCGCCAGAGACCAGTGAATCCGTTGCTGTGGCCGCCACCGTGCTGTAGTCGGCAATCAGGTTTGTTGCGTCAACGGCATACGTAGCCGCGGAGCCCGTTACCGCGGTAACCGCCTCGGTAATCTGCGTACTCAAATCGGCTGATACCGCCTGGGCGACACCGCCAATAGCATCAGTACGCACGCTGGCGTTAAGATCGAGACCAATGGTTTCACCCACGTTGGCGCCCACCTGGAATACGGCGTCACCGAAGCTGCCGTCGAGTACTTTCAAACCGTTGAAAGCAGTCTGCCCAGCAATACGATTTACTTCTTCAATGCGCTGCTGGACTTCCTCGTTCAGTGCTTCGCGGTCGTAAGAACTGTTGGTGGAGTTGGCAGACTGAACAGCCAGTTCACGGATACGCTGCAGGTTGTTGGTCACCTCGTTCAGCGCACCTTCAGCTGTCTGCGACAGAGAGATTGCGTCATTGGCGTTACGCACAGCAACGTTCAAACCGGAGATTTGCGAGGTAAACCGTGTAGAGATCGCCAAACCAGCCGCATCGTCTTTAGCCGAGTTAATGCGCAGGCCGGAAGAAAGACGCTGCAAGGCCTGATCGTTCATGCCCTGTGACTTGCTCAGCTGATTCTGGGCATTAAGTGAGGCTACGTTGGTGTTGATTCCGAGAGCCATGGTGAATCTCCTTCGACTGTGTAGTCGTTATTGCGTGAAAGAGGTCTGGCGTTCTCTTTTAGTTTGGAGCGCCGCCCTGTTATTTCACTTAACGGCGCAACCCTCGGTTCCTTTAGGCGGATTTCTAAAAACTTTGTAAAAGAATGTAACTTGCTCAAAAAAGCGGCAAGGTGCTGCCTACCTTCCTGCCAGAAAATCGCCACAGCCATCAGGGCCGCAACGCCCATTTTATCACTTTCCCTTTCAAAACAGCTCTCTGGTAGCACTATCTACGTTCTGGCATGGCTTTCGCATTGATTAAGACCAAACGGCAACTATTTGAATTTTGTCGGCCAGGGATTCTGTTATTTGCACCGCCCTGTTCCGGCCTTTAAACAAGCGCAGGGAGACATGCTATGCCTCAAGTCATTAATACCAACATCGCGTCGCTGAACGCACAGCGGAATTTGAACGCCTCACAAACGCAGGCGAATACGGCCCTTGAGCGCTTGTCTTCCGGACTGCGCATTAACTCAGCCAAGGATGACGCGGCTGGCCTCGCCATCTCTACGCGCTTTCAGGCTCAGATTACCGGCCTGAACATGGCTCAGCGCAATGCCAACGATGGTATTTCCCTGGCGCAGACGGCCGAAGGTGCCATGGATGAAATCATCAATAACATGCAGCGCATTCGTGAACTGGCGGTGCAGTCAGCCAACGCCACTAACAGCTCTTTCGATCGTGAGGCTCTGAATGATGAAGTCAAGCAGCGGCTTGATGAAATCGACCGCATTTCTACGCAAACTGCGTTCAATGGCTTGAAGGTACTTGATGGTACGTTTGGTACGCAGACTTTTCAGGTAGGTGCCAATGCCGGTGAAACAATTGGCATTAGTGGGCTGGATTCCCGGGGTAGCCAGATCGGGGGGGTCATTTCTCGAACAGCCAACCTGCTTACCCAACCGCTGGGCTCCGGAGCAGCTGGAGAATTGTCCCTCGACACCTCCGGACTGGATCTCACCGCAACGATCACAGCGGACATTACCCTGGGCGGTGAGGCGCTGACCGTCGACACCAGCTCTGTGGCCAATGCGGGCACGCTGGCGACTGCTATCAACAATGCCATTACCGCCAACGGCAACCTGACAGGCGTAACTGCAGCCGCCTCTGATGACGGCAACTCCATCGTGTTTTCCAACACCACTGATGCCGCCGTGACGGCTGCCGTCACCCTCACCGACGACACCGGCACTAAAGTAACAATAGATGGAACGGATGGAACGCTGGATGCAGCTACTGTTGGAGCAGATACGGATACGTTGGTCACCCTGGCAGCCTCCCGCGATTATTCTGGTGACCCCACGGTCAGCTTTGAAGTTGGTGGCCAAGCAATCACGTTTACGATGGATACTGCCGCTAGTGATGGTGACACTCAGCTGCTAGCTGGACTCAATACCGATTTGGCGAATAAAGGTTTTGATAATCTGAGTGTTCAGATAACAGGTGACAACCTTGAACTGGTCAACTCGTCCACCACCGCCTATTCCATTACTAATGTTACTTCTCCGGCGGCCGCAGGTACTGCCCAGACCGGTACGATCGCTAGCGAGGGAACCCTGACGACGGCAGGGTCGCAGGAACTGGCTGATTTGGGGGCCGACATAGTCTTTACATCAGGGGTTACAGGCTCCTTTGAAGTGGACGGGACAGCAATCGCGTTCACGGTGGGAGCTGATGGTACAAACAATCTCAGCACCGTGATTGGTGAAATCAATACTCAGCTTGCGGCAAATGGTTTTAATGAGCTGACCGCTGTAGCCAGTGGCACAGCCATCAACATTGAAAATGGCAACGTCGGCACATATTCAATCTCCGACTTCACTGCCGCTGACGGCGGCACAGCAAACGGCTCTGTCACCAGCACGACTCCCATCGATGCCGCCGCAGGGCTGACACTCGCCCAAAGCTTTGAAAGCGGCAACAGCGTCACGTTTGACGTCGACGTTGATGGAACAGCGTTTCAGATTGAGGCACGGTCACTCAATGATATCGTCGCGAAAATCAACTCACTGACCGTAGAGACCGGCATTCGCGCCAACCTAAACGCTGCCAATGAAAGTATCATTTTTTCCTCCCCGTTTGGTGAAAGCTACGACGTCTCGATTACAAGCCCCAATCTTCTCAAAGCGGATGGCATAACGCCCCGCATCAACGAGGTCCTGAATGCGACGCCCGCAAACAACACCGTCTCCGTGAACGATCTCGCAATCGACACCGCCGCTGGCGCCGAAGAGACCCTGGTTGCGATCGATTACGCCTTCGACAAGATCAACGGCTTCCGGGCGGAACTGGGCGCCCTACAGAACCGCTTCGAGTCCACCATTGCCAACCTGAGTACCACCTCTGAGAACCTGTCGGCCGCTAACAGCCGGATCCGCGACGCGGATTTTGCAGCAGAAACAGCGGAACTGGCCCGCACCCAGGTACTTCAGTCAGCAGGCCTGTCGGTGCTGGCCCAGGCCAATGCGCGGCCGCAGCAGGTATTGCAGTTGCTGCAGGGTTAATCGCCGAAAGCAGACGGAAAGGCAAAGCCGGGACAGATTTGAAATCTGTCCCCTAGGGCGGATTTGGGACGGATTTAAAATCCGTCCCAGGTCTTACGTGAGAGATTTAAAATCTGCCCCCGTTTTCAGGCAAGTTATTGCGGAACGACGAATTTCTCGACGGCTCTCTGAACAGCTTCGTTCAATCCAAGCCCCTCATCCGCAGCTTTCATCGCCAGCTTCTGATGCAAGTCCCGTCCGATTCGGATATTAAATGATCCCTTGAAAGGCTTGTTCGGCAAAATGCCCATGCTTTCACAATCCGCCAGGTATTCGCCAACCGAGGTCCTGAACTCTGCCTCCAGGCCTCTCAGGTTTTCTGCTTCATAAGTCACCAGATCGCTTATAAAAAGAAGCTTTCCGTAGAGCACACCCTGCTCTAAATCATGCTCTATAGAGCCAACCTGCCCTTTATATTTCATGACATTGCTATTCATAAAAGACCCCACGCTTTTAAAATCTGCACAACATCTTTAACCATTAACGGGCCGCACACGTTCTCTGGATGTGGTCTGTGCAGCTTGATCATTACGCCTCGCTTATCCGGCTCCAGCTGCAGATAGAAGCGCACTCTGGAGCCATTACCCTGCTCTTCTTCAAACCCCAGCGTTAGCAGAAAGCCACGAAGCTCAGACCAGGCTATGTTTTTAGGGGTCGGCTTTCGGAGCAGTCTAACCGCGAACTTTTCCTTGTTTACCATGCGATCATCCTGATCAGGTTTTGCAACTAATATATAGTTGCACTCAAGGTTATGCAACCGCATTGCATGTCGGCCAGTTGGCCGCCAGTTTGACCACCACTACAACACTACAAACGAAACCGGGGACGGATTTGAAATCCGTCCCCTTTTTTTACGCCCGCACAAACATTCCTTCAAACAACGTCGTTCGTCGCATCATTTGTTTATCTGCTTCCCGAAACTCGGCCTGCTCCGGGTTTCGCTCTATCAGGCCGAGTATTCGGTAAAGTTCCAGCATTCTAGCGTCTAGCGCCCATTTGGCCTGCTGCTCCTCACTTATGTAAGCGCTGGGCTGGGCACCACGAGGCAACTGGGGAAAGGCTTTAAGCATGTCCGCCAGGTAGTCCTGCACGGGCCGCCACTGACTGCCATTTTCTGACAGCAACCAGAAACAGAATGGGGCAACGTATTGAACCGCTTCCATTCCTTCACGGCTGTCTATCCAGGCCCAGTTCAACTGTGACAGCGCTGTGGAGAAGATGTCCCGATAAAATGTCAGCCAGCCCTTTTTCGCCAAGCGGGTTTGCGCTGTTTTTTTCAGCAGCAGGTGGCCTTTTTCGGTTTTTGTAAAACCGACAAGCTCCAGCAGCACGCGGGTAAGGTGGACACCCAGAACGTGTTCCTCTGACCGTGCTTTGCCAAATCTGGCCATGGGAAAAACAATCTCCTCGCCACCGGCTTGAATCATGGCTTGAACCTGCTTCAAAGGCAGGTTGCCTTTGCTGGTCAGGCGAATGCCTTTTCCTTCCATGGCGGCGATCAACACTTTTGCCATGCGGACAACCGGCGCGGTATCGAGCACCTGGTTCACGACTTCTGCGTTGAATAGTGGTTTGAATACTGCGGGGCAATTGAAGGGACTTTGCAGAAGTTCATGCATCTGGTTAGGGCTAAGGCCGCAGAAATCGATGGCTGCCATCGGCGGTTCATCATAAGCGTATTGAGCAAACAGGGCATGGCGTTCATGAAGGTCTTCGTTGATCTGATTCAGGTTCACATATTCGGGGTCGAACCACTCGCCGCCACGCCATTCCCGCATCGCAGCGTGCTCGGGATGAGTGGCGTCTTCCATGGCTCCGAGAAATTCATAGAAGCCCGGTAACCCGCCAACATCCTCTGGCGGGCACTGCCGCACGGCTTTGATGCAACGGGGCAGTGGCTCTTCTTGATCGCTCGGCAGGATCTTTTCCAGCTTTACTTCATGCTCCCAACTGTCGCCAAAGTCATACTCGTACATCAGCGCCTGCCCTTCTCTAGCCAGCAGGCTGGAGACCGCTACGGCGGATTCGTCCTCTACGTTCAGCATGCTGTCTTCGTCTTCGGCCAGGTCGCCTAGAAGCGTGCCATCCTGAGCCTGGAACAAATGCAGGTGCGACACCTGCCAGCCCATGGCCAGCTGGATGATGCGGTGAAGATCCTGAAAGGTTGTGTCTGGATCAATCAGTAATCGGCGCCAGATGGGTGGCTGGGCGCCGATGAGTGAGACTTTGATTTGGTAGAGATTGTTACTTTTTTTCGTCACGTAGCCTCCGCAGTTGTAGGTAGAAAGCAGGGACAGATTTTAAATCTGTCCCTCTGTATCAGCGCTTCGTAACCTGACTCTCCATGTAATGCCTCAACAATTTATTAATGCGAGTCTGATACCCTCGTCCTTGCGCCTTAAACCAGACCAGCACATCTTCATCGATGCGCAGAGTCACCGGCTGCTTTGTTGGAATGAGAAGTTCGGCGTTCTGAAAAAATTTATCATCTAGCTCGGAAATATCGCTGGTGTCGATTGCATCGTCTTCCATTTCGGTCAATCGCTTCCAGTCTGTCTTAGATGTTTTGCTCATATAACCTCACCTCTCGTCTGGTCGCTTTTCGGGCAGAAATTATTCGCACCACGCTCTCACGCCTCTCCGTATAAACGACGACGCCAACCATTTCACGCATTAACCCGATCGCTGTCCATCGCTCTTCCCCGTACATAAAGCACTCATCAATCGCTGTCAGCATAGGGTGATTGAACATATCAATCGCATCTCTGAAGTCTATTCCGTGTTTACTGATATTGGCCGCGTTCTTCGAGTCATCCCACTCAAAATACATTACACATCCCTGTAATTACTTTTGTACATACAAATTAACAGGTAGCCCTAAAAAAGACCATCTGTTGCCGCAAATACCAGAGTTGCTGCGCAGTGAAAACCGCCCCAAAAAAGCTCGATTCGGAATCCTCGTCGGGCTTTTTTGTAACTGTTACTGCACTTTTCGAAACCGGGGACAGATTTGAAATCTGTCCCCTCGAGCGAAGTTTGGGATTTGGGGACGGATTTGAAATCCGTCCCCCTATGTATCAGCGCTTTGCAGCCTGGCTTTCCATTCCTGCACTAATCCAATCGCGGCCCACCGTTCTTCCCCATACATTATGAATTGGAGATGAGCATAACGCGTTCACCCTGTTTTCGGGCTCGTCAGACGGAGTGAAATAGGTGTTTCCTTTTATTTAATTTGTATCTATGTATCCGAATGGATACAGTCAGCCTATGAACATTATTCGCCAAAGCAAAACATTCAAAAGCTGGCTGAAGAAGCTGAAAGACCCGATGGGCGTTATCAGCATTGCGCGCCGAATTGAGCGGGCTGAAAATGGCAACTTTGGCGACACCAAAAGTGTTGGCGATTTTGTTAACGAGATGCGTATCCAGACCGTGCCAGGCTACCGGCTGTATTACATCCAGGATGGCGACAGGGTGTATTTCTTACTGGTTGGTGGTGATAAGGCCAGCCAGAATAAAGATATCGAACTGGCCAAGCGCATGGCGGCTGAGCTGCAAAAGTAAGAGGATTTGACCATGGCTATCAACCAAGAAGCGTACAAAAAACACGGTTTCACACCTTTCGATATCACTGAGTTCCTTGATAACGATGAGGTTATCGCGGCTTACTTGTCTGAAGTCATCGAGGATGGCGATAACGATGAACTGCTGAGGGCTCTGGGGCATGTTGCCCGCGCCAGAGGTATGACTGAGATTGCTGGCGCTACCGGGCTGAGCAGAGAGAGCCTTTACAAAGCTCTGAAGCCGGGCGCAAGTCCGCGCTTTGACACCATAAACCGCGTTTTGCACGCCTTGGGCGTTCATTTGCAGGCGGTGCCACCTCCTGTTGGTAAGCAAAACTTTAGGCGTTAGAACCAAGGCTAGACGCACCTTTTGGTGAATCTTTATAACCTCGCACTGCCCCGAAAACCTTGGGGTCAGCGCGGCTCCAGGTAGTCAATCATCAACTGCAGATTGGTTCTGCCGCGGAAGGTATTGGCGTCTGGTTTGTACACCACCCTCACACCCGTAAGGGTGTAGTCCGGCACTTCGGCGCCGGTGTTAAAGGCTATGCCGTCGATGATGTTGCCACCCTCTGTGGGTTGCAACACCAGTTTTAGGTGGTTCTGGCCGACTATGCGCTGGCTGACGACGCTGAATTCGCCGTCGAACAGGGGTTCGGGGAAGTGTTGGCCCCAGGGACCAGCGCGTTTTAGTAAGGCGGCGGTGTCCAGGTTGAGTTCGCTGGCGCTTAGGGGGCCGTCGGTGGTGATGGCGGCTTCCAAGTCTGCGGCTGTTAGCTTGTCGCGTACGGCTTTGTCGAAGGCGTTGGAAAAGGCTTCCAGGTCGCCCGCGGCAAGAGTCATGCCGGCAGCCATGGCGTGGCCGCCGTATTTTTTCAGCAGGCCGGGGTGGCGAGCGTCAACGACCGCTAGGGCATCGCGAATGTGCAGGCCGGGAATGGAGCGGGCGGAGCCTTTTATGTCTTTGCCGTTATCATCCGCTGCGAAAGCAACGGTGGGCCGGTTGGTTTGTTCGCGGATGCGTGCGGCGAGTATGCCGATTACCCCTTGGTGCCAGTCCGGATCAAACAGCGCCAAACCCCAAGGTAAACCTTCCAAATCCAACGACATAGACGCCAGCAAATCCTGAGCTTGGGTTTTCATGCCTTTTTCGATGGTGCGGCGTTCGCGGTTGAAGGTATCCAGCTCTTGCGCCAAGCGGCGGGCTTCGTCTGGGCTTGAAGCCAGCAGGCAGGCGATGCCCACGCTCATATCGTCCAGGCGACCGGCGGCGTTCAGGCGCGGGCCCACTACAAAGCCTAAATCGGTGCTGCCGATGGCCGTGTGGTCGCGGCCTGCTACTTCAAGCAGCGCCAGTATACCGGGGCGAGTTTTGCCCTGACGTATACGGCGCAGGCCCTGTTCTACAAATATGCGGTTGTTGTGATCTAGCGGCACTACGTCGGCCACGGTTCCCAATGCGACCAAGTCCAGCAAAGTGCCAAGATTGGGCTCGGGGTCTGGCAGCCTGCCCTGCTCGCGCAGGTGTTTGCGCAGGGCGGTTAGCACGTAGAACATCACGCCTACGCCGGCGGCGTTTTTGCTGATGAACTCACAACCTGGCTGGTTGGGATTCACAATGGCGTCGGCCTGGGGCAGTTCGTCGCCCGCCAGGTGGTGGTCGGTTACCACCACCAGCATGCCCAATTCGCGGGCGGCGCGCACGCCTTCCACGGCGGCTATGCCGTTATCCACCGTCACAATCAAATCTGGCAGCGGGCCGTCTTCTTGCAAGCGGTAAATAATGCCGGGGGTTAGCCCGTAACCGTCCGAAAACCGGCTGGGTACTTTAAAATCCACGTGCTTTAAGCCCAGCATGCCCAAACCCAATAGGGCGACGGCGGTGCTAGTGGCGCCGTCGGCGTCAAAATCCCCGAGTATCAGCACCCGCTGCTGTTTTTCGATGGCTTCGGCCAGCAATTCTACGGCACGGTCTATGCCCCGTAACTGAAGCGGCGATGCCAAGTGGCGCAGGGTGTAGCTGAGTTGGTCGTCAGAGGTTACACCGCGGGCGGCGTAAAGACGGCGTAATATGGGCGGCAAGTCTTGCCCCCAACCCGGCACGTTGGCTGGCTGGGGGCGACGCAGGATTTTTTTGGGGGTCATGCCGCTCAGGTGTTTTTCCAGTGCTTGGCAATAAAGGCCTGAACGTCGGCAATATTGTTATCCAGCACAGTGTATTTCTCTTCCCGCTCGAACAGGTCGGCCAGATGCGCCGGCAGTTCAGGCCTGGCGCTCACACCAGATGCTGCTATCGCATCGGGAAATTTCGCCGGGTGGGCGGTGCCCAGGGTAATCATCGGTATGCTGGCATCGCGGCGGCAGTTACGGGCGGCGCGCACGCCAATGGCGGTGTGCGGGTCTAGCAGATATGCGTTCTGCTGGAACACGTCGCGGATGGTGTCGCAGGTGTCTTTGTCGTCTACAGCACTGCTGTCAAACAGACTGCGGGCCTGTTTCCAACGGAAGTCGTCGATGCTGACCGGGCCCTTGGAGGCATCTTCCAGCAGCGTTTTCACTGCGTGGCCATCACGGCCGTGCAGATCAAACAGCAGACGCTCGAAGTTGCTGGACACCATAATGTCCATACTTGGCGAAAGGGTATGCTCCAGATGGTGCTGCTCGTATTTGTTGCCGCTCATAAAGCGATGCAGTATGTCGTTGCGGTTGGTGGCAATCACCAGCTGAGAAATGGGCAGGCCCATTTTCCGCGCCAGGTAACCGGCGAAAATATCGCCAAAGTTACCGGTTGGCACCGAGAACGCCATGCTGCGATCTGGCCCACCCAGAGCCAGAGAGGCATGAAAGTAATACACAATCTGGGCCATGATGCGCGCCCAGTTGATGGAGTTCACCGCCGCCAGCTGAGTTTTTCCACCCAGGAATGACTGGTCACCAAAGCTGGCTTTAACCATGCGCTGGCAGTCATCAAAATTGCCTTTTACGGCAATGTTGTAAATATTATCGCCTTGCACCGTGGTCATCTGCCGGCGCTGTACTTCAGACACGCGCTGGTACGGGTGCAGTATAAAGATATCCACGTGTTCACAGCGGCGGCAGCCTTCGATGGCGGCCGAACCGGTGTCGCCAGAGGTAGCGCCCATAATCACCACGTGCTGCTTACGCCGTTCCAGCACGTAATCCAGCAGGCGGCCCAGCAGTTGCAGTGCGAAGTCTTTGAACGCCAAAGTTGGCCCGTGGAACAATTCCAGCACCCATTCGTTGCTGTCGATCTGTACCAGCGGGGCAATGGCCTTGTGGGCGAAAACGCCGTAGGTGTCGTCCAGCATGGTGCGGAAATCGTCGGCGGGAATGGCGCCTTCCACAAACGGGTACATCACCTTAAACGCCAGTTCGCTGTAGCTTAGGCCGCGCCAGCTGCGAATTTCTTCCAGATTGAACTGGGGCAGACTTTCGGGCACATACAAGCCGCCGTCTGGCGCCAAGCCGGTTAATAGAACGTCTTCAAAACCCAGTGCGGGCGCTTCACCCCGCGTGCTGATGTATCTCACGTGCGACTACCTGTTAGTGAAAGCTGTTAGTAAAAGTTTTCAGCGCGAATACGAACCACCTGGCCGTCTATGTCTGGCAGGTTTTCCAATTCTGCAATGGCGCCGTTCATCTGCCGTTCCTGCACTGTGTGAGTCAGGATAATCACCGGGATGCGGCCGTCTTTCACTTCGAATTCTTTTTGCATGATGGATTCAATGTTGATGCCGCTGTCGCTCAAAATAGTCGCGATTTTGGCCAGCACACCTGGGCGATCAAACGCGGTGATGCGCAGATAATACGCCGACTGTACGTCTTCCATTTCCAGTACCGGCAGATCTTCCATCGCTTCTGGCGCAAAACCCAGGAAGGGTACGCGTAAGCTGCTGCCGCTGGCGACTATGCGGGCAACGTCGATAATGTCGGCAACCACGGCAGAACCGGTGGCTTCGTCGCCGGCACCCGGGCCGTAGTACATGGTTTGGCCAACGGCGTCGCCGTCTACCAGAATGGCGTTCAGTACGCCGTCTACCTGTGCAATTAGGTGGCTCTGGGGCACCAGCGTGGGGTGAACCCTTAGTTCTATGCCGTCTTCGCGGCGGCGGGCAATGCCCAGATGCTTGATGCGATAACCCAACTGTTCGGCGTGAGCGATGTCGTAAGGGGTAATTTTAGAGATGCCTTCGGTGTAGGCTTTGTTGAACTGCAGCGGCACACCGAAGCCGGCCGAGGCCAGAATGGTGAGCTTGTGGGCCGCATCTATGCCTTCCACGTCAAAGGTCGGGTCAGCTTCGGCATAACCCAGAGCCTTGGCCTCTTCCAGCACGCCGGCGAATTCACGGCCCGCGCGCATTTCGGTCAGAATGTAGTTACCGGTGCCGTTCATAATGCCGGCAATCCAGTCAATGCGGTTGCCCGCCAGGCCTTCGCGGATGGCTTTGATAACCGGAATACCGCCGGCTACACCCGCTTCATAAGCCACGATTACACCGGCTTTTTCAGCCGCGGCAAAAATTTCGGTGCCGTGCTCTGCTATCAATGCTTTGTTGGCGGTAACCACGTGCTTGCCGTTTTTGATCGCGGTCAGCACCAGCTCTTTAGCGGCATCGTAGCCGCCAATCACTTCCACCACAATATCAATGGCAGGATCGTTCACCACGTCATAGACGTCAGTGCTGAAGGGAACCCCGCCCAAGTCGATGTCTGAGCGAGGGGTTCGGCTGGCGATGCGGGTAATCTGGATGTTGCACCCGGATCTGCCGGCAATGATCGCCGCGTTACGAGTGAGTACCTTGAAGGTTCCGCTGCCCACGGTTCCGAGTCCGCAAATTCCGACACTGACCTGTTTCACTCTTTTACCTCTGATGACGATGGCTGCTGATAGCTGATGATTAAGGCCGCACAGTATACCGATTCACAGCTTGCGGAATAAGACCTGGCGGCGGCTGATTGCCTAAAGAATGCACATTATTTAGAGAATACCCAAACCGCGCGCCAGGGTTTCGGCAGGCACGTAGCCGGGCATTAATGTTCCGTCTTCCAATACGATAGCGGGGGTGCCGGTTACGCCGACCAGTCGGCCAAGGTTGTATTGCTCAGCCACCGGGTTGGCGCAGTCAGCGGGCTTGACGGCGCCGCCGCTTTTGGCGTTGTTCATAGCCGCTTGCGGATCTTCTGCGCACCACACGGACACGTACTTGCGGAAGGATTCGGTACCCGGACCGGAACGGGGAAAGCCGTAGTAATTCACGGTAATGCCCAGTTCGTTAAGTTCGTCCATTTCGCCGTGTAATTTGCGGCAGTAACCGCAATCAATGTCGGTAAACACGTCAATCACCGCTTTTTGTTCGCCTTTGGCGGCGTACTGGATCAAGCCGCCCTTTTTGGCGTGCTCGTTTATAGTTTGCCGGCGCTGGCTGGTGCGTGCCTGTTCGGTAAGGTTAACGTAGCCGGCGTTTTCAAGTTTGACCAGGTCGCCAATAAACAGATATTCCGCATCTTCGGTGGCGTACACAATCTGACCGCTGTTGGTGCGCACTTCGTAAATGCCCGGCGCTTTTGCCGGCGCCATGCTTTCTACCTGCAGGCCGGGTACGGCGGCTTGCAGGCGCTGGGTGATGCGCTCTTCAATATCCTCTGCAACGGCGAATGCTGGCAGCAGTAAGCCACCCAACAGGGTCGCGGCAACAAGACGGGAAACAACAGGCAGAGAAAAAGACATATGGGTGTCCGCAATATGGTTAAAAAAACAGACCGAGTTAATTCAGCACGGGCTTAGGGTAGCAAAAAATCGACGTAGAAGAGCAGCAAAACGAACATTCTCACCCTCGAGGGTGGTGTTGCCGATGCAGTTCCTGCAGGCGCTGGCGCGCCACGTGGGTGTATATCTGGGTAGTGGATAAATCCGCATGGCCCAGCAGCATTTGCACCACCCGTAAATCCGCACCGTGATTGAGTAAGTGAGTTGCGAAAGCGTGCCGCAGGGTGTGCGGCGACAGGTGCTTTTGAATACCGGAGCGCACCGCGTAATGCTTGATGCGGTGCCAGAACGTTTGGCGCGTCATGGCTTTTGGGCGGTTGCCGGGGAACAGGTCGTCACAGGCGTGGCCTTTCAGCAATTCCGGTCGCGCTTCTTTTATGTAGCGTAACAGCCAGTCTATGGCCTCTTCGCCCAAGGGCACCAGGCGGTCTTTATCGCCTTTACCAGTAATGCGCACCACGCCTTGGCGCAAGTTCACCTGGTCCAACCGCAATGACGTTAATTCGGTCACCCGTAAGCCGCAGCCGTACAGAATTTCCAGCATGGCTTTGTCGCGCAGCTCTATAGGCACTTCGGGGTCAGGCGCGGCCAACAGCGCGTCTACTTCGGCTTCGGTGAGGGTGTCTGGAAGCGGCCGCGTTAGCTTGGGGCTGTCTATGCGAAGGGTTGGGTCTTCGGGTATCAAGCCTTCGCGGAGCAAATAGCGGTAAAAGCGGCGAATGCCAGACAACCGGCGTGCAGCCGTAGAGGCTTTCACGCCGCCTGCCAGCCCGCCGGATAGCCAAGCCAGCAAATCACTACGCTGGGCGGCTATCAGCAACGGTGTGCCGAGCTGGCTCTGAAGCCACTGCGCCAGGCCGCCCAGATCGCTGCGGTAGGCTTCACGGGTTTTTTCGCTGAGCCCATCTTCCAGCCAGATGGCGTCGCAGAAGCGTGCGATGACTGCCTCGTCTTCTGCCGAAATGCAAAAAAGGCAGCCGTGGCTGCCTTTTTTAACACTGAGCATGGCGAGAGGCCAATCAGCCCAGCTTTTCCGTGATACGAGCTTTCTTACCAGACAGTTCGCGCAGGTAGTACAGCTTGGCCTGACGCACAACGCCACGACGCTTCACTGTTACGCTTTCAATCAGCTTGGAGAAACTCTGAAATGTACGCTCTACGCCCACGCCGTAAGAAATCTTACGTACGATGAAGGAAGAGTTCATGCCACGGTTGCGCTTACCGATTACAACGCCTTCAAACGCCTGCAGACGCTCACGGGTGCCTTCAGTTACGCGAACCTGAACGACCACGGTATCACCCGGCGCGAACGGCGGAATTTCCTTGGTCATCTGTTCTGTTTCAATTTGATTGATGATGTTGTTCTTGCCGCTCATCGTTATGCTCCTGATTCCCAATCTTTTAATGCCCTGAAGATTCAGAGGCACACGGTTCGTTTAAAATCTCTGCCAGCAGCTTGCGCTCTTCTTCCGAAAACTCCCGCTGTTCAAGCAGGTCGGGGCGTCGCTCGCTGGTTCGCCTCAGCGACTGTTTAAGCCGCCAACGCCGGATCTGATCATGGTGACCGCCCAACAAAACATCCGGCACAGCCTGACCTTCATACACTTCGGGCCGGGTATAGTGCGGACAATCCAGTAAACCGTCGGCGAACGAATCCTGCTCTGCCGACTGCGCATGACCCAGCGCTCCGGGGATGAGGCGCGTAACCGCATCAATAACAGCCATGGCTGCCAGTTCGCCACCGGAAAGCACAAAGTCTCCCAGCGACACTTCACGATCTACCTCTGCCGTAATCAGGCGCTCATCCACGCCTTCATAACGGCCCGCCACCAGTATTAGCCGCTGCTCTGCTGCCAGAGATTCAACAACTGCCTGATTCAGGGTTTCACCCTGAGGCGATAAATACACCACACAAGCCGGGCCCGGAGCCGCTTGCCGTGCAGCGTGAATAGCATCCCGTAGCGGCTGAATTTTCATCAGCATACCGGGGCCGCCACCGTAGGGGCGGTCGTCTACTGTGCGATGACGATCATGGGTAAAATCCCGCGGGTTCCAGCTGTGAAAGGTTATTAACCCGTCACGTACGGCCCTGCTGGTGATGCCATAATCGGTTACCGCTGAAAACATTTCCGGGAACAGACTGACAGCGCCAATCCACACCTTAAAACTCCGGATCCCAGTCAACCACCATACGCTTATTGGCTAAATCCACCTGCATAACGATTTCGTCAGGCAGGTAAGGGATTAGCCGTTCGCGCTGATCAATAGAAGCAGGGCTTGCCTGCACTACCAATACGTCGTTGGCGCCGGTTTCCAGCATATGATGCATTGTTCCCAAGCATTCATCTTCAACCGTGAACACTTCAAGGCCTTCCAACTGATACCAGTAATAGTCGCCCTTGGGCAGCTCTGGTAACTGTTCGGTTGGCACATGAATGTCAGCCCCGCAATAACGCTGGGCAACATCACGGTCGTCAACACCCTTCAGCCTGATGACGATCCCCTGCCCTTGGCGGCGACCCTCTTCAAGCTTCACAGGAATACGCTTGCCGTCCTGAACCAGGGTCCAGTTGCGGTAGTTTAGTACTCCGTCTCTGGGATCGGTGAAAGAGTAGACTTTTAGCCAACCCTTGATCCCAAACACCGCGGTAATACGGCCGATAACAGTTTCCTGCGAGGATTCTGCCATGTGTGTCACCCCGGGGTGTGTCAGGCTAATCTTCAGATTGCTCTAATAAACTAGTCTGCGGTTTTCAGCAGTTGGGCAACACGATCGCTAGGCTGTGCGCCTTGGCTGATCCAGTGCGCAACACGCTCACGATCAACGCGTAGACGCTCTTCTTGTCCACGGGCGATCGGGTTGAAGAAGCCGACACGTTCAATAAAACGACTGTCGCGTGCTTTGCGGCTGTCGGTCACTGTCAGATGGTAGAACGGGCGCTTCTTGGAGCCGCCGCGAGCCAAACGGATTTTTACCATTTAACCAATATCCTGTTCTGTTGTACGAACTTTGTACGATTCAATGCAGCCAGAAGCGGCTAACATGAAGACCCATACTCGAAAGGGGCGCTATTCTATGCTAAAAAAGCGCCAAAGAAAACAGCGAAACCGGTTGTTTCCCTGTTTTAGGCGTAAGGCATTTTACATACGACCAAAGGGAGGCTGACCGCCTCCACCGCCGGGCGGCATCATACCACCCAAACCGCGCATCATGTTGGCCATTCCGCCTTTCTTGCTGAATTTTTTCATCATCTTCTGCATTTGCTTGTGCTGCTTCAGCAGTCGGTTCACATCTTGAATCTGCGAACCGGAACCGTTGGCAATACGGCGCTTGCGCGAGTTGTTGATGGTGTCCGGGTAACGGCGCTCTTTGGACGTCATGGAACAGATAATCGCTTCCATTTGCCCCATTGATTTATCGTTTACCTGCTGCTGGGCTACTTTGGCCATCTGGCCCATACCCGGCAGCTTGTCCATCAGGCCACCAATACCGCCCATGCTTTTCATTTGCTGGAGTTGGTCACGGAAGTCTTCAAGATCAAAACTTTTGCCTTTCTTGATCTTTTGGGTGAGCTTCTCGGCTTTGCTCTGGTCCAGCTTGCGCTCGGCTTCCTCTATCAGGGAGAGCACATCGCCCATACCCAAAATGCGTGACGCCACGCGGTCTGGATGGAACGGCTCCAAAGCGTCGGACTTTTCGCCCACACCCAGGAACTTGATCGGCTTGCCGGTAATGTGGCGTACCGACAGGGCCGCACCACCACGGGCATCGCCGTCGGTTTTGGTGAGCACCACGCCGGTCAGCGGCAGGGCTTCATTAAAAGCCTTGGCGGTGTTGGCGGCGTCTTGCCCGGTCATGGCGTCTACCACGAACAGGGTTTCTATCGGTTTTACCGCGGCGTGCAGGCGGCTGATTTCGCCCATCATCATTTCATCAATGGCAAGGCGGCCGGCCGTATCCAGTATCACCACATCAATGTGTTTCTTGCGCGCTGCGCTGATGGCGCCTTCGGCAATGGCGACTGGGTCCTGGTCAGCGGAGCTGGGGAAAAACTCTACGCCTACCTCGTTGGCCAGGGTTTCCAGCTGTTTGATAGCAGCCGGGCGGTAGATGTCGGCACTGACCACCATCACGCTTTTCTTTTGGCGCTCTTTCAGGAATCGCGCCAGTTTGGCAACGGTGGTGGTTTTACCGGCACCCTGCAGGCCCGCCATCATAATGACCGCAGGCGGGGCAACCGACAGGTTCAGGCCGGTGTTGGCCTCGCCCATCACCCGCTCGAGCTCCTGCTGCACCACTTTCACAAATACTTGGCCGGGTGTCAGGCTACGCTGAACTTCCTGGCCAATGGCACGTTGGCGAACACTCTCTACGAAGTCCTTGACCACCGGCAAAGCAACGTCGGCTTCAAGCAGCGCCATGCGAACTTCACGTAACGTATCTTTGATATTGTCTTCGGTAAGCCGCGCCTGACCCGTGATTTTGCGCAGACTGCCGGAGAGTCGGTCCTGTAGATTTTCAAACATGCGGTTCTTCCGTACCCGGATAAGAGTATTCAGGAATCAACAGACCCCGGGGCCTGTTGATTCCGGTTGCATAATTGGCACATTATAACCAGACTATCGTCCCGAAACGACCAGCTCAGTGAAATCACTTTTAATGCGCCGTAAACCTCAGCCTGAACAGTGGCATATAGGGCAGCCCAGGATTAACACTTTATGGGAACGCTGATTCTCGCGGTTACCTCACTTCTGTTATACAGCATTGGCACGGCCTTGCAGGCTCTTCATTTCCGCGGCCGGGTGCAAAGCAGCTTGGCAATGACCACTTTGGTGGGCATTCTTGCCTTGGTGGGCCACGCACTGCTGATCACTCAGATTGTGCATCATGACGGCGGCTTCGATTTCAGCATCGTGCGCAGCTCGCTGATTATCTCCTGGCTGATCACATTCTTGCTATTGGGGCTGAATCTTACCAAGCCCCTGCAAAACCTTTTATTAGGCGTATACCCTCTGGCCGGCATGACGATTATTGTCGCACTGGCAGCGCCCTCTCCGGCGAGGCTGGTGCCAGAGCACAGCTACGGCATGCTCACCCACATTGCCCTGTCAGTAACCGCTTACAGCCTGTTCAGCCTGGCAGGCATTCAAGCCGTGCTGTTGTCTGTCCAGAACCGCCAACTCAAAAACAACCACAACAGCCGCCTGTTGCGCAACTTACCCCCGCTGCAAACCATGGAGTCGGTACTGTTCGAACTGGTGTGGGCAGGCGTTGTGCTACTGATTCTAGCCATTGTTACCGGCGCTCTTTTTGTGGAAGACCTGTTCGCCCAGGACATTGCCCACAAGACTCTGTTTTCGATACTCTCGCTGCTGGTGTTTGTGGCCTTGCTGATTGGCCGCCACACCAAAGGCTGGCGCGGAGTGACCGCTAGCCGCTGGACACTGGCAGGCTGCGCATTATTAATGGTAGCGTTCTACGGCAGCAAGCTGGCTCTGGAACTGATTTTCCATCGCGGCCTGTAAAACGGTAGCGCCTTCCACGCCCTTCACGCTTTTCACAAATAAAGAGGATACCTCGCTTGAACGAAACATCGCTGACCGCGCTGTTTATTACACTCGCCGGACTGATTCTATTATCGGCCTTCTTTTCCAGCTCTGAAACCGGAATGATGTCGCTGAACCGGTATCGCCTGAAGCACATGGCGCAAACCGGTCACAAAGGTGCCAAGCGCGCCCACAGACTTCTGCAACGAACCGATCAGCTGATCGGCGTTATCCTGATTGGCAACAACTTCGTTAACATCTTTGCCTCGGCCATTGCCACGGTGATTGCGATACGCATCTGGGGCGACGCCGGCATTGCCATAGCAACGGTGTTGCTGACCATTGTTATTTTGATTTTTGCGGAAGTGACGCCCAAAACCCTGGCCGCGCTGTTTCCAGAAAAAATCGCCTTTCCTGCCAGCTATGTGCTCGCTCCGCTGCTAAAAATACTTTACCCGGTGGTATGGGCGGTAAACCTGCTCACCGGTGGCATTTTGAAAGTGCTGCGGGTGTCGCCGGAAGACATCGCCAACGATCACCTCAGCCGCGAGGAGCTGCGAACCCTGGTGAACGAAGCCGGTGCGCTGATTCCAGCCAAGCACAAGGATATGCTGGTAAGCATACTGGACCTGGAAAAAGTGACCGTGACGGACATTATGGTGCCCCGTAACGAAGTCGTCGGGATTGATCTGGATGACGACCTGGACAGCATTCTGCGCCTGTTACGCAACAGCCAGCACACCCGCCTGCCGGTTTATAAAGGCGACATTAATGAAATTCAGGGCATTCTGCATTTGCGCAACACCACCAAACTGCTGCAAAAGGATGACTTGAACAAAGACATGATTGTACAGCTGTGCACCGAGCCTTACTTTGTTCCGGAAAGCACACCTTTGAACACCCAGTTGATTAACTTTCAGAAGGGTCGCCGTCGCTTTGGCATTGTCGTAGACGAATACGGCGAAGTACTGGGCCTAGCCACGCTGGAAGACATTCTTGAAGAAATTGTGGGCGAATTCACCACCGACTATGCATCCACCAGCCCAGACATTATTCCCCAGGATAACGGTACCTATATTATTGACGGCACAGCTTCTCTGCGGGTAATTAACAAAAGTTTGTCCTGGAAATTGCCATTGGATGGCCCTAAAACCCTAAACGGGTTGATTACCGAAACTCTGGAGAACATTCCCGACAGCAACGTGTGCCTGAGAGTTGGCGGGCATCGAGTTGAAGTGCTACAGATTAAGGATAATGTTGTGAAGGCGGCCATTGTGCATCCCAAAAAACGCAAGAAACGCGGGCTTGGCCGCTGAACATCAAGCCAGCCTTAGTGACCGTTGGTGCATGATTTTGTCAGTTCGTCGTGAAAACTAAAAAGCAAACGTATAAAAAAAGATTCAGATGGGTTAAATTTGACCAATAATCTTAATTTCCGTTGTATAAAGTAGCCTACAAAAGGCCCAGGCGGCGCGAGACAGACAGGACCCTGCCATGAACGAACAGTCCGGCATTCATTATATCCACCAGCGTCAGAAAGGCGTTAATGGTGAAGCCGCGCCTGTTCCACTCGAAGCGGTACGCGTTCGGGAAACCGTTGTTGCCGGCTTGGGCGACCTGTTACAGGGCGCACTGGACGCTGTCGACGACTCGCTGTTTGAACTCGCCAACAACTGCCGCAACAATAACGAACAAAACCGCTACTTTGAAGCCATGCGGGAAATTCGCATCAAGCGCAAAGGCGTTGAACGCCAGTTCAGCGAGGCAATTAGTTCGTTTTTTGTGTCGCCACCCAGCCAGACCCGTCCCGATAACCAGCCCCAAGCCATAGACGCAGACAACCTCGCGCTGGTGGGCAATGATGACCTAGAAGAACAGGTTGCGCTGAACGCCATGGCCGGGAAAGCCAAAGCGCACTTTCAAGGCCAGCTGATTCAGTTGGAGGCGCGTTTCAGCCAAGTATACAAAACCGCAGACGGTGTTATAGCGAACCCCTTGGCGCCAGAACACTTAGGCATGGCGTTCATACACGCCATACAGCCCATGGAAATCCAAATTCGTGAGCGCCTGATTCTGCTAAAGCAGTTTGACCGCTACGTTATGTCAAATCTTGGCATGCTATTAGACGAAGCCAACCGCATTTTGGTGAAGGCCGGGGTTATCCCTCACTTCCGCCATCAGGGTAAAAATACCTCAAAAAATCAGGGCAGCGGCGGCAAGGCAGCCGATAACGCGGATTCAATGGGCGCATCGCAGATTGATGCTGCAAGCGAAAGCGCGGTGTTCGAACAGATACGTAGCATGCTTGCGCACCAGCGTAGCAACGCCGGTATTCCGCAGCAACGCTCCGATAGCCGCCCGGTACACCGAGTGTCTGCCGCTGAGCTTGGCGAACTTCTTAACGCTTTGCCTGCGCAGAAGACATTTGACAGCGCCAGCTACACAGGCTTCGGCGAAGACCTGAGCCAGGGCGAACCATTAACCATAGATTTACTGGAGTTGATGCACCAACTTCTGGCGCAGGTAAAGCGCAAAGACGGCCGCAAAGCCGCTATAACAGAGGCCGATGAAGACCTCATTAATCTTGTGTCTATGCTGTTCGATTTCATTCTCGACGACGATAACCTGTCAGCACCCATTCAGGTGCTGGTCAGCCGCCTGCAAATACCCATATTAAAAGTGGTGATGCGCGATAAAACCTTCTTCAGTCATGGTGGCCATCCCGCCCGGCGCCTGCTCAACAACCTTGCCCGCGCCGGCATTGGCTGGAGCAACAGTGACGAAAAGTCGCGAGACAAACTGTATAACCAGATTCACACCATTGTGCAGCGCATTCTTGAAGAGTTTGACGGCGACGTGTCTTTGTTTGTTGCCCTGAATGACGAATTCGACGCCTTTCTGGAGCGCGAAAACAAACGTTCAACCCTGGTAGAGCAACGCACCCGCGAATCTGAGCGTGGCCGCATAAAATCCCAGAAAGCCCAGCAAACCGTTGACACGATATTGAAAGAAAAGCTGGCCCGTTACAAACTGCCGAAAACCATCCACACCATCGTTGTTAATGGTTGGAGCCGGGTTATGTTCCTGACTTACCTCAGGGACGAAATGGAGCACCGCTGGAACGAGTCGGTAAAAGTGCTTGACGACCTTATCTGGTGCCTGCATCCCCATCACGAGGAAGCCGAGCGCGACCAATGGGTTCGTGTGGTGCCGGGATTGCTGAAAACCCTGCGCGCCGGGCTTGAAGAAGTATCGTTCAATTCATCCAAACTCGACGAAATGATGGCCCAGCTCAAATACGAATTGGCCGAAGCTTTCCGCACCAACGCTGCTATAGAAACCCGCACAGAGCCTTTGGTAGTGGCGCCGGATTCTGAAAAAGCGAACATCGGCGAAGAACTGCAAGATAACTCCATTTCTGAATACATGGATCAGATTGATCAGATTGAAACCGGCAGCTGGGTAGAATTCAGCCTGGTAAACGGCGCCAGCTTCCGTTGCAAACTGTCGGCTATTATTGAAGAAGCTGACTGTTTTGTATTCGTTAACCGCATGGGCCTGAAAGTGATTGAAAAAACCCGTACCGAGCTTGCCCAAGAAATGTGCCGGGGCCGGCTAACGCTGCTGGAGCAAGGAGCGCTGATTGACCGAGCACTGAACGCTGTGGTGGGGTCTCTGCGAAGCAAAGCAGGTTGAGAACCCTGCACCTCAAACGAATAATGCCGGCGTATCGCCGGCATTATTCGTTTGAGGTGCACACTTTTCCAATTGCGCGAGTTCTATTCCAACTGCGCAGGTTTCATTCGCAATGTGCAGCTTTTCTTAGCGCTGAAAAATTCGCTTTAGGCTTCTGTCTGCTTACACGCAGCTTTTACAGCTGTGGCCAGTTCACCGTTTTCCGACATTTCCATAATGATGTCGCAGCCACCAACCAATTCGCCGCTAATATACAGTTGCGGGTAAGTAGGCCAGCTAGAGTGCACTTTCAACGCTTCACGCAGTTCCGGGTTGTCCAGAATATTCACAAAAGCAAATTTCTCGCCGCAGGCCATTAAGGCCTGACTTGTTTTTGCCGAAAAACCGCACTGCGGCGCCTGAGGAGAACCCTTCATGTACAGAATAATCGAGTTTTCTTCGAGTTGGCTTTTAATGGTGTCGTTCATATCCATGTTATCTACCTCTGTGCTGGAAGCTAAAATGAAAAAAGAAAGCTTGCCTTCAGGCAATCAATTTTAGTCATTGTACACTGCCTCGGCAGACCTACCAACCGTCGCCGGTTGCGGCGCTTTCGAAAACCAGGGATAGATTTGAAATCTGTCCCCTAAGGCTAAAGACAGGGCGCCGGCGGCGCCCTGATCGTTGTCATGCCACCGCAGAGCGGCTAGACTGATTGCCCCTATTTTTTCACTCTACATCCACAACCATCAGGCTAGAAGCCCCGGCAACCCGGGCCTCCAGCGAGGTAAGGGCCATTTCATGGCAGTACGGCATTTTTTAACACTGAACGACCTGACTCCCGATGAACTGGAAGCGCTACTGGACCACGGCTCACGCCTGCGTCGTGAGTGGCACCAGGGCGTTACCCGCGACACCTTGAAAAATCGTGTGCTGGCGATGATTTTTGAAAAGTCATCTACCCGCACCCGGGTATCCTTCGAAGCAGGCATGATGCAGCTTGGCGGCTCGGCGTTGTTTTTGTCGCCCCGCGACACCCAGTTGGGCCGTGGCGAACCGATTGAAGACTCGGCCATTGTTATCTCCAGCATGGTCGATGCGGTGATGATTCGCACCTTCGCGCACAATACCGTGGAGCGCTTTGCGGCTGCCTCCTCAGCGCCCGTGATCAACGCGCTGACTGACGACTTCCACCCCTGCCAGCTACTGGCCGATATGCAAACCTATCGCGAACACCGCGGCAGCATTCGCGGTGCCACGGTAGCCTGGATCGGCGATAGTAACAATATGTGCCATTCTTACATCAACGCCGCGGCAATGTTCGGCTTTCATTTGAATGTGGCCTGCCCGAAAGGCTATGAGCCTGGCGCCGCCGTATTTGAAGCACACAAAGAGCATGTCACCGTGATGCGTGAGCCGGCAGACGCCGCCCGCGACGCCAACCTGCTGGTAACCGATGTGTGGGCCTCCATGGGCCAGGAAAGCGAGCAGAAAGCCCGTAAACTCGCATTTTCGAGCTACCAGATTAATCCGCAGTTGATGGCACTGGCCGCTAAAGACGCTTTGTTTATGCACTGCCTGCCGGCACATCGCGGCGAAGAAATCTCGCAAGACATGATGGAGCATTCGGGCTCGGTCGTGTGGCAGGAAGCGGAAAACCGCTTGCACGCTCAAAAAGCCCTGCTGGAATTCCTGATTCTCAAACGTCTGGATTAATTATGGACAAGCCCGCAATCGCGTCTGACTGGCTGCTTGAAGTCAACAATCTGTGCTGCGGCTATGGCGGCGAAACCGTGGTGAAGAACGTCAGTTTCGCCCTGCGCCAAGGCGACATTGGCTGCCTGCTGGGCCCCAGCGGCTGTGGCAAAAGCACTATTTTGCGCGCGCTGGCCGGCTTTTTACCGCTTAGCGATGGCAAAATCAGCCTTCAAGGCCAGGCCATCAGCCTGCCCGGCCGCGCTCTACCGCCGGAAAAACGCCGTATTGGGATGGTGTTTCAGGATTACGCACTCTTCCCGCACCTAAGCATTGCCGACAACGTTGGTTTTGGTTTGAACCGCCTGAGCAAAGCCGAGCGCCAACGCAAGGTCACTGAATTACTGGAACTGGTGCAACTGCAGGATCTTGCCAGCTGCTACCCTCACGAGTTGTCGGGCGGGCAGCAACAGCGGGTTGCGCTGGCTCGCGCGCTGGCGCCAGAACCCACGCTGATTTTGCTAGACGAACCGTTTTCAAATCTGGACGCAGATTTGCGCCGGCGGCTGAGCCTGGATGTGCGTGACATTCTAAAAACCCTGGGCATCAGCGCCATTCTAGTTACCCACGACCAGCAAGAAGCTTTTGCAATGTGCGATCAGGTGGCGGTGCTGCAAAAAGGCTGCATCCAGCAGTGGGACGTGCCGTTTAACCTGTATCACGAGCCTACCAACCGTTTTGTTGCCAGTTTTGTGGGCCAAGGTAGCTTTGTACTTGGCAGCACCCTGGGGCCAGACGCCATAAAGTCAGAACTCGGCGTTATTCACGGTAACCGGGCTTATAGATGGGAAGCAGGCACACCGGTCGATGTGCTGATTCGGCCCGATGACATCGTTTATGATGAACATTCGCCTTTGCGGCCCAAGGTGATTGAAAAAACCTTTGCCGGCACATCCACGCTCTATCGTTTTCGCTGTTCCGAATCCACCGAGTTCGAGGCGCTGTTCCGCAGCCACCTGGATTTCAATGTGGGTGACTTTGTTCCGGTGCGAGTTGATGCAGACCACCTGATTGCGTTTGAACACGAGGCCATACAAGGCTAAAGCAAGCTCCGCCAAGACTGGCGCTTGCACCGACGAAGGCCTGGCCACCGTGCCAGTACATGATGCGCCGCACAATCGACAGTCCTAGCCCGTACCCGCCCGAGGTGCGGGTACGGCTGTTATCCAGCCGTGAAAATGCAATAAATACCCGTTCCCAGTCAGAGCGCGGTATACCTTGGCCGTCGTCTTCCACATCAATGCGGCAATTGTCGCTGTCTAACCGACAGCGCACGCGCACCTGGCGGCTGGCATAGCGTGCGGCGTTACCCACCAGATTCTGGAGTGCGCGGTGTAAATAACGCGGTTCTACCTCGGCGGCCAGTGCCTCACTGGCGCCATCCACATCCAGCTCCATAACGACGGTTGGGTGCAAGAGCTGCTGCTGGGCAATGACCTGGCGCAGAAGATCAGGCACAGATGTCTGCTGCAAAAGGAACTTGGCCTCGCTCTGCTCCAGTCGCGCGTAGGTCAGTATTTCGTCTATCAAATCGTCCAGTTCCTGAATGTCGCCGTCTATGCCCTGCAACTGCTCCTCGCTACGCTGCGACTTATCGCTGTCGGCCAACATCTGCACGCCAAAACGAATGCGCGCCACCGGGGTGCGTAGCTCGTGGGACACCGCATGGATCATGTCATGCTGCACCTGCACAAGGCGCTGAATATGCTCGGCCATGCTATTGAAAGCTGTCGCCAAGCGCTGTTGCAACAAGCTGGAGCCGGGCTCTACCCGCGCCGCCAAATCACCTCGGGCAATGCGCAGCGCTGCGGATTCAACCTTCAGCAAACGCCCATCCCAAGAGCGTGCCGCAAACCCTAGCAGCAGTGCCAGCGCCGCGGCAATCAGCAGGCACAGTGGTAATATAATCACCAGACTCCAGGGTTTAAACGGCGGTGGTGGCACCAGCACCACCATCTCGCCGTCAGCCAACTGCAACGCCACGCGGGGGCCATCTCCGGATTGCGCGGTATACAGAACCAGGCCGTCACGAACTAATTGCCGCAAAACATCGGCGGGTGGCAGGCGCTCGCGGGTGTCAATGGAATAAGCGCCAAGGCCTAATGATGCGCTCAAATAACGCAGGGTTTCGGGGCGACGTTCAACCGGTGAGTTTTCTAGATGCCAGCGGAAAACCAACGCGCTGGCACGCACAATGTCGCTATAAGGCGTGGCCAGGTTCAGGGCGAGGATCTGGCCGTCTTCACGGGCGATTAACAAGCGCTGGCCCAAACTGGACGGCAATACCACGACCTGGCCGTAACCCAGGCGTTCGCGAATAACCGCGGTATCTGCCAACTGCGTGGCCGAGCCTACTTCAAGATTATAAGCCGGCACCAGCCACGCGTAATGAGCAACAGGGTCTGCAGACTCCGCCAGCCATTGCATCAGCGCTGTGCCATGGTGTTCAAGCCACATTTGCTGGCGAATACCGTTTAAACCTTGGAACAGCAACACACAAAGCACTGCGATCAACAGCACAAAACCCGCCAGGCGGGCATAAAGTTTTAGAAAGTAGATCAGGGGCATGGTGCGCACTCTGGCTCAAACAAAAACTCGGGCTTAAGCAGCTACTCAGGCTGTCGCAACTATTCAGGTTTTTGCAACTACTCAGGCTTCTTTTACAAACAGATAACCTTTGCTACGCACGGTTTTTATGCGCCGTGGATGGATGGGGTCGTCACCAATTTTTGGCCGTATACGGGACACCCGCACGTCAATCGAACGGTCTTGGCCGTCGTATTCAATGCCACGCAACGCCGTAAAGATTTCTTCACGGCTGAGCACCCTGCCCGCATTACTGGCCAGCAACCACAGCAAATCAAACTCGGCGCTGGTTAAATCCACTGTAACGCCAGACAGCCAGGCTTCGCGCATCGAGCTGTCTATCACCAATTCGTTGAACTTTACACGCACCGGGCCTTCGCTCACGGGACCGCTGCCGACCAAGGGTTGGTTTTTTTCGGCAACGCGGCGCATCAACGCACGAATGCGCGCCAGTAACAATCGCGGTTGTACCGGTTTGCCAATGTAGTCATCGGCGCCCATTTCCAGGCCCAGTATCTGGTCCATGTCATCGGTTCTGGCGGTTAGCATCACTATCGGGCCGCTGTATTGCGGCCTTACCCGGCGGCAGATAGACAAGCCGTCTTCGCCGGGCAACATCAAATCAAGCACCACAAGGTCTGGCTGTTCGTTTCGAATACGCTCTACAGCGGCCCCACCGTGGGACTCAATAGACACCGTAAGCCCGTTATTCTGCAGGTAATCGCGGGTCAGGCTGGCCAGCCGTTCGTCGTCTTCTACAATCAGGATTCGCCAGTTGTCAGTCGTCAGTTCCATAACAGTCTTTCCTAACTTCAGGCTATGACAAGGGCCGGCCCTGGGCAATTTCCTCTGCACTAGCGCTGCGGCGGCCAACAATTTCCAAATCAAAATACAAGGTTAGACCAGCCAGCGGGTGATTGGCATCAATACGCACCAAATTGCCGTCAAAACCCATCACCTGGACAATCTGCGCCTCGGTGCCTGTGTTGGTTTGAAACTTCATGCCCGCTTGTAAGTTCTCTACGCCTTCGAACATCGAGCGCGGTACTTTACGCACCAGGTCGGCCCGGTGTTCACCGTAGGCCATCGCTGGCGGTACGGTGACTTCCAGGCAGTCACCCACGCGGCGATCTTTCACGGCACGCTGAATACCCTCAACAATGTCCGGGCTGCCGTACACAAAATGCAGCGGCTCGCTGCCCTCAGAGGTATCTACCAGCTCACCAACGGCGTTTTTAAGTACATAGTGAACGGTGAACACGTCAATTGTAGGAGAAGAATCTTGCATAGGTTGCGTCATTGCTCTTATTGGGGTGTATTGGTCAGTCGCAGGCCGTAAATCAGTAACCGTTGCTCCAGCTTCTGGCGAACTCCTTTCGGTGCGGCCAGTTGCATGCGTTCTAGCAGCGATTGGAAGCGGCTTTGGTCGTCACCGGCGCGGGCAGCCCGTACCAGGGTCATAAGTTTACCACGACCTGTGGCGGTTTCGGCCTGTATGCGTTTCAGTGCTTTAGCAATCACCAACTCTTCAGCGGTAAAGTCACAGCCAAAGGGAAATGGTGGAAAACGGTTGTTGCCCGGTACCGCTGCCAAGGCTTTGTGGATGTGTGCCGGCGTATTATCGGCCCAAGCTTTTGGCGGTTTAAAACTCTTCGCCACCTTGCCGGCTTTTTTCGCCTGCTGCAAAAGGCCGGCCTGGAAGCGGGCGTCGGCAATCGCGATCAGCCGCAGGTATACCTGCTCGTCAGACTGGCCCCGCAAATTGGCAATGCCATATTCGGTGATCACAATGTCCCGCAGGTGACGGGGGATGGTGCAATGGCCGTAGCTGAACACAATATTCGATAGTACTCTGCCCGCCGTTTTGCGAGTGCTGCGCAAACACAAAATGGACCGCGCGCCCGTCAATTCCATACCCATAGCCACAAAGTTGTACTGACCGCCTACGCCGCTGACCACGCGACCGTCTTCCAGGCCGTCAGACACAGCCGCACCCGCTAGGGTGTACATCATCGCGGTGTTTATAAAGCGGCCGTGCTGGCGCTGGGCGGCTTTCAACGCCTGATTGCCAAAGCGGTGGTCGTACAGGTCATTGATGTAATTTACGCTGGTCATGCAGATGCGCTGACGCTGCGGTGGCGACAGGTCACGCAGTGCCTGGTAGAAAGATTCGGGGCCGATGTAGAAGCCGCCGTGCATCACCACGCCGTCGCTCAGCTTGTCGCCCAAGCCGCCGTCTTGCAGTAGCCGGCGGGTGTCGGGATGGTTGATGTCGGCAGGCACGGTGCGCTGCTGCAGGCTAAGCTTGCCATCCTGCAAACACAGTTCAGAATGCACAATCCCGAATTTCTGCAGGAACTCCAGATCCTGCGGCCTCAGCGGCGAGGCAATAATATGCTCACGCAATAGCACATCAAGTGTATCCAGGTTGATCTGCACGCTAATGTCACCGCGGTTCAGCAACTCCTGCAGCCCTTGGTGAGCAAACACTTCACGCTTTAACACTCCGGCTTCCACCAGGTGAATAAAGCCGTCAATGATCATTTCGCTGCAACCGTAAAGGCCCTGATCAAACGTGCCGGTGCCACCAATACCATCGACAGCCGGATAGCGCGCGGCGATGTCCAGATGCTGATATAAGCGCTTCCAGGCGTCGTTATGGCGGTGGCGCAAAATGGTGCTATTGATTAGCGCAGTACCCAGGGAACCGATACCCACCTGCAACGTGCCACCGTCCTTTATCAAGGTGCTGGCATAGAAACCAATGAGATGGTCCGGCGGGCTGATGGCCATTTGTGGCGCCGGAAACATCGGATAATCGCTTTGCGGTTGCGCCAAAACCACGTCTATATCGGCTTCGGCCATCTGGGCATCACGGCCCAGCCAGGGCAAATGCCGGTTCAGCTCACCCACCAATACGGTGGGCACGCCCTCTTCGCGCTGGCGCGCACGCAAAAGCGGGATAATGTCCAAGGTCAGGTCCGGATTGCAGCTCAGGCTCACCTGCCCCGGCTCACCGTTTTGATCACCTGGCGCCACCATTTGAGCCACCACGTTGATACCCTTAGCCATCAAATCGCGCACCGCGTGAGTATAGTTCAGGCTGATATAGTGGCGCTGCTGCGACGAATTGTGCATAAAACTGCCGGCCTTGAAAAAGAACTCCGACACTTTCACATTCGGCGGCAGTTTGTTAGCCCGCAAATCCAGAGCGTATTCCAGATCCGGAATCGCGCCATACAAGCGCTCTGCAAAAGGTTCGAGAAAGCGCTTTTCCAGAGCCGAACGGCCACTGGGTTTCACCAGCGACAAGGCCGTAAAAATGTGCAGTTCGATTTGGGGGTCGCGCTTGGCGCGCTGATAAAGGGCATTTACAAAGCGCAGGGGCTTGCCCAAACCCAGAGGCAAACCAAGAATAATCTTGTTGCCAACACGGCGGATTACTTCTTCGACACAGGCGTCTGCGTCGTCCATTCGCATCGTGCAATCTTCGGCCATTTTCCGGTTCCCGTTAACCCATAATGAATCCTGTTAACAGAATCATCACACGGGCAGCACGGCCAGACAATGCGTCAGATCAGTAACCGGGTGTCTCGCGAGGCTGATTCAGCGGTTTCAGAAGGTCCACTTCAGATTCAGGCAGGCGCCTTCGTCAATCAGGGCAAGGCCGTGGTCGGCCCGTATCGTTTCGTAGGCATAGCGGCGGGAAGTGTCGCGGCGGGTCAGCGACAGGGTCAGCAGGCGTGAGCCCACTTCGGCCAGAATATCGGCACTGCCTTCCGTCTGGTCAATGGTGGCGTAACTTCGCCCTGCCATGACGGCTTGCAGCTGTTTGACATCGGCCATAGTGACAGATTCTTTCACCGTGCCACGATCGCTACTGCCTATTTGCTCAGACGCATCTACGCTGGCCGCAAAGATGGCAATATTAATAATGAGCAATGTGAAAAATAGTCGAAGAATCATAATGCGCAACGATTATTAGGATTATTAGCTGACTTAAAATTATACAAACTGGATAGGCCAAAGTCTAATACACTTCAGCATCTGTGCTGTGTTTCAGCGCACATTTTCGCATCGTTTATTGCCTGGTCAGTCAAACAACCGTAGTTGTGTGACCGGTGCCTCATCATTTCGAAACCTTACTCCCATTCCCAGCAGCCTCACCGGCCGCTGAGTGTCGGTCATCAGTTCATTCAACAATTGTTGGTAGTCTGCAATAACGGGCGGCGCCGCGGATTCACGCACCCGTTCCAATGTGTGCGTGGAAAAATCGCTGTAACGGATTTTTACAAACAGTTTGTGTAAGGGCTTGTGCTCTGCCTTGCGGGCAAGGCGCGCGCGTAAGTCGTCCAGAAGGTTCACCAGCACTGCGTCACAAGCGGCTTTGTCTGGCAAATCCTGCGCAAAGGTGCGCTCAACGCTCAGGGATTTAGCGCTGCGCGACACAACCACCGGGCGCTCGTCGCGGCCGTGGGCCATTTCGTACAGGCGGTAACCCTGCTTGCCAAAACGCTCTATCAGAATTTCTGCGCCCAGCTGCTGCAGGTCTCCACAGGTTCGGGCTCCCATGGCGTGAAGCTTGCCCGCGGTTACCTGACCCACACCAAACAACTTTTGCACGGGCAGTTTGGCCACGAACCCGGCAATGTCCTGGGGGCGAATCACAAACAGGCCGTCGGGCTTTTCCCAGTCGCTGGCAATTTTGGCCAAAAATTTGTTAGGGGCCACCCCGGCAGAAATAACAATGCCGGTTTGCTGCTTTACCCGCTCGCGTAGGTGGCGGGCAATCAGCGTAGCGCTACCCTGGTGTTCAGTCACGTCAGACACATCCAAAAAAGCTTCATCTAACGACAACGGCTCTACCAAATCGGTCACCTCACGCAATATGGCCATCACCTGCTGCGACACCGCCCGGTAACGCGGCATATCCACCGGCACGGTCACCAGGTCCGGGCACAGGCGCCGGGCCTCGCCGCCTGGCATGGCCGAGCGCACGCCGTAAGCGCGGGCCTGGTAATTGCAGGTGGTCACCACGCCGCGCCCACCCTGTCCGCCCACCGCCAGAGGAACATGCCGTAGGGAAGGGTCATCACGCATCTCCACGGCGGCATAAAAGCAGTCGCAATCTACGTGAATTATCTTGCGTTGAGACATAAAACCCCGCTTAACCACACCCGCTGTATATGCATACAGCCTTGCATCTTACCTCCAGTTGCTCAAAATGTCAGGATTGTCCACGGCAAGCCGCTTATAAAACCGTATTGCATGAATTTCTATCCATCTTTCTGACATCGCAAAAGGCCATCTATATCATGACCCAACCCCTTTCAGACGCCCAGCGTACCGAACTGGAAGCGGCCGCTTTCCGTCGCCTTATTAGGCACTTGCGTGAACATACCGAGGTGCAAAATAGTGACCTGATGAACCTGGCCGATTTTTGTCGCAACTGTCTGTCAAAATGGTATCTTGCCGCAGCACAGGAGCAGGGTGTAAATATGACCGACCCGCAAGCGCGCGAAGCAATTTACGGCATGCCCTACGATGAATGGAAACAACGCTACCAGAGCGGCCCAAAGCAGGATCACCATTAATGACCGATACCCCAACCACCGGCGCTAAACAGGGCTTTCAGTTAAAAAGTGCCAGTGTGTCGATGACAGCTCTGGAGCTTTATTATTTCGAGAGCGAAGATTTTGAAGCCACCCTGCGGGACAAGATCAGCCAGGCGCCCGGCTTTTTTAAAGACGTTCCGCTGATTATAAGTCTTGAAAAGTACGAAGGCATGGACAGCGATCTGGATTTTTTCAGCATTATTGGCACCTGCCGGCGCAACAATATTCACGTGGTGGGCGTGCGTGGTGGCAATGAAAACCACCGCCGCATGGCCCGCGGTGCGTCGCTGGCATTAATACCCGGCACCAACGCGCGCGATAAAGATCATGCCAGCGAGCCGACCACCGAAGCGCCTGCCCCCGAAACCATCGCAGAACCCATATCTGCGCCAGCGGTGGCAGTGCCCGCCAAAATCATCAGCCAGCCGGTACGTTCCGGCCAGCAGGTTTGTGCCTCAGAGGGTGACCTGGTGATTTTAGCGCCAGTGCAACCCGGTGCCGAAGTGATGGCAGCCGGAAATATTCATGTATACGGCCCGCTGCGAGGTCGCGCACTGGCGGGTGTAAACGGCGACGAAAACGCGCGCATTTTCTGCCAGTCGTTAGAGGCCGAACTTGTGTCTATCGCCGGGCATTATAAAATATCTGAAGACTTGCAAGGCAGCGGCTGGAAAAGCGCCGTGCAACTTCAGCTCAGGGACGATCTGATGGTGGTAACGCCACTGGAAAAGGCCTGACCAGACCCGGGTTTGCCAGCAGTAACCGGTTTGCCAGGCCTCGACAACCACGACATCGCAATGCGGGAACCAAATTTTGGCTAGAATTATTGTAGTAACCTCAGGAAAAGGCGGCGTTGGCAAAACCACCACCAGCGCTTCGATCAGCACCGGCATAGCCAGACGCGGTCATAAAACCGTGGTCATCGATTTTGACGTGGGCCTGCGTAATCTGGACCTGATCATGAACTGCGAACGCCGTGTGGTGTACGACTTCGTCAACGTGATTCAGGGCGAAGCCTCACTGAACCAGGCATTGATCCGCGACAAGCGGGTAGACACCCTGTTCATTCTGCCGGCATCGCAAACCCGGGAAAAAGACGCGCTGACGAAAGAAGGCGTGGAAAAGATCATCAACGAGCTGGCACAAACCTTCGATTACATCATTTGTGACTCGCCGGCCGGTATCGAACACGGCGCCCAGATGGCCCTTTACTTTGCTGATGAAGCCATTGTTGTCACCAACCCGGAAGTATCTTCGGTGCGCGACTCTGACCGTATTTTAGGCATTTTGCAAAGTAAGTCACGCCGCGCCGAAAAGGGCCAGGACCCGGTAAAAGAACACCTGCTGGTTACCCGTTACAACCCGGCACGGGTAGAGCGTGGCGAGATGCTGTCGGTGGCCGATATAGAAGAAATTCTGGCGATACCGCTGATGGGTGTTATTCCGGAAAGCCAAATAGTGCTGAACTCCTCTAACCAGGGCCTTCCGGTTATTTTAGAAACCGAAAGCGACGCTGGCCAGGCTTATGATGATGCCGTGGCGCGCCTGCTGGGAGAAGAACGGGAACACCGTTTTATGACAGCCCATAAGAAGGGCTTCTTTTCACGGATGTTCAGGGGAGGCTAGCAAATGAGTTTTCTGGACTATTTCAGGAGCAAAAAAACCAACACCGCCAACGTTGCCAAGGAGCGGCTGCAAATTATTGTGGCCCACGAGCGTGGTCATCGCAAACAACCGGACTACCTGCCGGCGCTGCAGCAGGAACTGCTGGCCGTTATCCGCAAGTATGTGGACATCAGCGACGACATGGTACAAGTAGAGATAGACCGCACCGACACGTGTTCGGTGCTTGAACTGAACGTAACGCTGCCCGAGAAGTGACGCCGGCACGGGTTCGGGCTAAGCTTTTACCCTCTTTTCAAAATAGGCTGCCTGAACCATGCCGTTGCTTGCACGCGAGATAATGACCCCGAGTATCAAGGCGGTGCCCCAGTCCTGGACTATGGACAGGTTGGCCCGCTTTCTGACCGACAACGAAATCGCTGGTAGCCCGGTTACCGATGACAGCGGTGACATTATTGGCATAGTCACCCTGAAGGATATTACCGAATTTCGCTGGAACGCAAGCCGCCCAGAGACCGAGGCACGGCTGACGGAAGACGAAGCCCGCGAAGCTCGCCGTTTGCGCATGGTTATTTACGAGGGTATGGGCAAACTGCCGGTGGAGGTCAGAGACATAATGACCCCTATTCTGCTGTCGGTTGACGAAGACACGCCGGTGCGCGAAATTGCCAAAACCATGATGGCCGAGCATCTGCACCGGATATTTGTCACTCTTGATGGAAACATATCAGGGATTATTACCACTTACGACCTTCTAAAGATTATCGCCGACCGCAATATGACCCAGCGCTGCGCGATGCAAGACTGAACCGCGCAGCCCGTATCCGCCATCCGACTCGCCCGTTGTAGAGGTACTGCCCCTTATGCCCGCAGCATCGCAAGACCGCCTCAAGATGTACGTGCTAGACACCAATGTTCTGATTCACGACCCCAACGCCCTGCTGAATTTTGAAGAGCACCAGGTCATCATTCCGATGACCGTGCTGGAAGAGCTCGACAGCCTGAAATCCGGCAAGCAGACAGTAGCGGCCGATTGTCGCCAGGCCATTCGCACCATCGACCGACTGTTGGGCGACGCCAGCCCGAAGCAGATTGAAAGCGGTGTGCCTATTGCACGGGGCGAAAAAGCAGAACCCATGGGAACCCTGTCGATCCTGATGAGTTCGGAATCGGTAAGCGGCCATGCCCTGCCCGAGCACCTGAACGATAACAAAATTATCAACAGCCTGGCCGCCCTGCAGAAACACCACACCAACCGCGACATCATTCTGGTTAGCAACGACATCAACATGCGGCTGAAAGCCCGCGGCTTTGGCGTAGAAGCCCAGGCTTACCACAACGACCAGCTGGTAGACGACATAGGCCTGCTGCCCCGGGGCTATATCGAGTTCCCCGGTTCGTTCTGGGACACCGTCAGCAAAGTGGAAACCAAGCAGCGGGATGGCGCCACCGAGCACAGATTCAAGCGCGAAGGCGAACTGGCGCGGCTGAACATCAACGAGTTTGTGCTGGACCAACAGGGCTTTGTGGGCAAAGTGTGCGAGCTGGGCGACGACTACCTGGTCATTCGCGACCTGCACCAGCACGACCTGATGAACGAAGAAGTCTGGGGGTTGATTCCCCGCGATATCTATCAGGCCATTGCCCTGAATCTGTTGCTTGACCCAGACATCCACCTGGTGAACCTGACCGGCGCCGCCGGCTCTGGAAAAACCATTCTTGCGCTGGCGGCCTGCATTGAGCTGACCGTGGCCAGCAAACTCTACAAACGTATTATTGCTACCCGCAGCACCCAGGGGTTAGACGAAGACATCGGCTTTCTGCCGGGCACCGAAGCGGAAAAAATGGAGCCCTGGCTCGGCGCCATTGTGGACAACCTCGAGGCGCTGCATGAAGACGACGAGAACGTGACCGCCAGCGTGGATTACATTCTCAGCAAAGTGCCCCTGCACTTTAAATCCCTGAACTACATCCGGGGCCGCAGCTTCCAGCATAGCCTGATCATTATTGACGAATCCCAGAACCTGACCCCGCACCAGATTAAAACCATCATCACCCGCGCCGGTAACGGCTCCAAGGTGATCTGCCTGGGTAATCTGGCGCAGATTGACACCCCTTACCTGAGCGCTCTGAGCTCCGGCCTGACCTACATGACCGAACGCTTCAAAACGTTTCGCCACGGTGGCCACATACACCTGCAAGGCGTGCCCCGTTCGGCATTGGCGGAATTCGCAGAAGCCAATCTGTAAACTATGAAGACAATACTATTAAACAGGAAGGCAACATGAACTCATCATGGATGAAGAAAGCCGGGCAAGGCTTGCTAGCCGTAACATTAGCCACCAGCTTAAGCGTTCAGGCTAACGACACGCCGGGTGAAGGCGTCACCGTTATTCCCGTGAAAAGCTCCATTGCCGAAGTAACCTTTCAAACGCTACTGATCAGCCGCGCGCTGACAGACTTGGGATTTAATGTGGAAAAAATCCGCGAGCTGGAATACCCGGCAGCCCACGTTGCGATTGCTAACGGCGACGGCACCTTTATCGCTGACCACTGGTACCCCATGCACACGGATTTCTATGAAAAAGCCGGCGGCGACGACAAGCTGTTCCGCTCTAACGTATATTCGGGAGGCGCTTTCAGCGGCTATCTGATCGACAAGAAAACCGCAGACGAGTACGGCATTACCAACATCGCTCAGCTGAAAGACCCGGAAATCGCCAAACTGTTCGACACCAATGGCAATGGCAAAGCCGACCTGACCGGCTGCCCAACGGGCTGGGGCTGCGAGCAGATCATTGAGCACCACATGGGCGCCTATGGCCTGCGCAACACCGTTGATCACAACCAGGGGCCCCACTCGGCTCTGATGGCCAGCACTATTGCCCGGTTCAACAAAGGCGAGCCGGTTTTGTATTACAGCTGGGTGCCCTACTGGGTGAGCGCGGTGATGAAGCCGGGTAAAGACGTGGTGTGGATGGAAGTACCCTTCTCGTCTCTGCCAGGCGAAGGCGGTAATGAGATCAACACCAAATTGCCAGACGGTTCCAACTACGGTTTCCGTGTTAACACTCAGCGCATTGTGGCCAACAAAACATTCATTGATGACAATCCGGCTGCCAAAACACTGTTCCAGGCCATGAACCTATCCGGCGAGCATATCTCCGCGCAAAATCTGGCGATGCGTAACGGTCAGAACACCGACGAAGACATAGCGCGCCACACCGACCAGTGGATCAAAGCCAACCAAGACATTTATAACAGATGGCTGAAAACCGCACGTGCAGCAACCAAGTAACACCGCCCGCCAAGTGTTTAAAACCTGAATAAAAAAGCCCTGTCAGTTGCTTTGCTGACCGGGTTTTTTTTCAACCTACAACCAATTGACCCAGCACCCCGAATAAAAACCCTAAAACCGCGCCCATAGGCGGCAACCAGTGTTTTTCTAACTTCGCCTGCGGAGCAATGTCCTGAAACACCAGATACAAAATACCACCTGACGCAAACAACATAATAAAGTCCAAAACCTCATCGTATTGCGCCAGCCACACGTGCCCTGCGATACCTGCAGCCGGGCCCAACGGCACCAGGCAGCAGAAGATCAACAACACCTTTTTACCTTCCATACCCTGGGCTTTGCGGCTGCGATGAATCGTGGCCGGATCTTCCGCTGCGGTCATCTCACGATAGGCGTTGAAGCCTTCCGGTAAATTCTGCACGGTAATCAACAGCGCCAGCAGCATGCCGCCCTCGCCGCCCACCGCAAACACAGCCCCCAGCGCCAGCGCTTCCGGTATGAAATCCGCCAGCATCGCGATCAACTGCGACACCGAGCCCTTTGCCTTTGCCAGCACGACATCCAGCAAGCCAAATCCCAGCCCGCCCATAATCATGGCCAGCGCAATCCACCATCCGTTTAGCAGATCAACGCTTTCTGGCACCAGCACCAGCGCTACCGCCGACAACAATGCGCCACCGCCGAATGCAATCACCGCGTGGCGGAACTCGCTGTCTAGCCAACTGGGACCAATGTGTTCAATTCTTCCCAGCAAAGCGCCTGTTGGAATGGCCGCGCCAGCCGCCGTAGCCAATACAATGGTCGTCCATAACGAAGTCATAACTGCATGTATCTCCTCTTTTTTCGATCAATGCCGCGTTAGCACACGACAGACTACCCAACGCTACCATTGTTGCCAATCCTTCATGCCACAACGCAAACAGACTGCTAAGATTTATACAGATGCACACCGCTTTAATTATGCATCCTTTGCATATCCCTGATAGGAGATTACGCATGAGAAAACATAGCTCAATAACAATTCGTTCAGGCAAAGTGGCCTTGCTAGCAGGCCTCGCCCTGGCTCTGGGCGGCTGTGCCAGCCCCGGTGAACGCCCGGATGCCGATCTGCAAAGCGCCGAGTCGGCCTTGCAGCAAGCTGTCGCGGCCGATGCTCGGCAATACGAGCCAGTGCTTCTAAACGACGCGCAAAATAAAGTCGCCGACGCCAAAGGGCTGATTGAAAAAGAAGAATATCAGAGCGCCGAGCGCTTACTGCAACAGGCCTCGGTAGATGCGCAGTTGGCCGGAGCCCGCGCTGAAACCGCCAAGGCCCGCCAGGCGGTTGAAGAAGTCAATCGCAATATTGAAGCGCTGCGCCAGCGCATTAATCAGAGCCAGTAATCGCCATTGCCAAAGGGGACAGTGATGAAACAACGCAACACAACGTTAGGTTTGGCCATAGGTTTATCGGTATTAATGACCGGCTGTGCTTCCACACCACCACAAAATGCGAAAGTAGACGAAGCCCGTGCCTCCTACGACCGCATCAAGAATGATCCTGCCGTAGCCCGTAGCGGCGACACCCAGCTGCGCAGTGCGCGGGACCAGCTCAATCGCGCGGAATCGCTGTTGAAAGACGGTGGAGACAGCAGAAGTATTGAACAGGCGGCGTACTTGGCCCACCGCCACGCACAAATCGCCAGCCAGCAGGGAGAGAAGTCAGA
Organism: Marinobacter sp. M1C; assembly: GCF_023314135.1. Lineage (NCBI taxonomy): Bacteria > Pseudomonadati > Pseudomonadota > Gammaproteobacteria > Pseudomonadales > Marinobacteraceae > Marinobacter > Marinobacter sp. M1C. The sequence continues at coordinate 1,082,264 of NZ_CP092289.1, read as the reverse complement.
ACTGCAAACTCAGATTGAATCGGCCGAAGCGCGCCGCAAAGAACTGATGCTGGCAGAGCAGACCGGCGATGCCAGTGCAGCCCGCAGCGAAGCAGAAGCTGCCCGCCGCGAAGCAGAAGCGCTACGCCAAAGCATGGCCGAATTGCAGGCAGAACAAACCGATCGTGGCATGGTGCTTACGCTTGGCGATGTGCTGTTTGATCTGAATCAGGCCGATCTAAAATCAGCCGGCGAACAGACTGTAGGTCGCCTGGCAGAATTCATGCGTGAATATGAAGACCGTCGGGTGAGAGTTGAAGGCTATACCGACAGTACCGGCGCTGAATCTTATAACCAGCAATTATCCGAACGCCGCGCTGAATCAGTACGCAACGCACTGGTCAATCGGGGCATCTCCTCCACTCGGATTGAAAGCAGAGGCTATGGCGAGCAATACCCGGTGACTGGTAACGACAGTTCATCCGGGCGCCAGCAAAATCGTCGTGTTGAAATTGTCATTTCCGATAAAGACGGGAATATTGATACCCGGGAAGACTGAGAAACTAAATTCGTAATAAGCCGGCTCAAGGAGGCCCTCAAGTCTGCTTTAAAACGGCTTGAGGGCCTGTTCTTTACCAATACCGCGGTGCAGGCCGGCCAAACAAATCAGTATTAACATTGAGCCCCGAAGTTTCCAGCTTCGAGGCTCAATGCAATAATGACGAACTAATGTAATCGCAAGTAGCGTTACCCCACAAAAACAGGGGCTGCTACAAAGTTCCAGATAATCACCGAACCCACGCGGGTAGCGACCAGAATAACAAGAGCCACGGTCAGCAATGCGCCGCCATAAAATACGGCTCTGTCCTGATCAATACCCATCACGATAGGAAGCCCGTCATACATCAACCAGCCGCCGTAACAGGCGGCCGCCAAAAACACAAGGGCATTAAACCAAGGCACCGGGTACAACAAAGCGAAGCCGGCCAGGAACATGGGCGTGCAAGAATACGCCGCCAGTGCAATACCGTTAGACGGCGTTATCTCTTCTTTGGCGCCGTAGGTTTTAGCCATCCAGTTCACGGCATAACCCAGTGCAAAAACGCCCACCAGCATAGCAATATACGTTAGCACACTGAGTTGGGCCGCGCTGATCTCGGTCAGCTTGACAATCCTTTCGCTGCCCACTTTCCAACCAAAAATAGCCGTTGATATATAAGCACAAATCGGCGCTATCGCGGCCAGAATCACGACATAGGCAACGTAAAGCCGGCGGGGTGTTTCGTGCTCGTTACGAATGGAAGCCCACTCTGCATCCGGTTTCGTGAATAATCCAAAAGCGTGTGAAAGAAGCATTAGCACCACCTATTATTGTTACTGTTGTTGTTTACGAGAGTATATACGACACTTCCGATTCCGCCAGATCAGCGGCGATTGAAATTGGAAATTAAAGTTCACCCCTTATCGTCGCATAAAAGCCTGTTGGAGGATGCCATGACAGAAATTCGCCTGAAACGCGCCTACGATGACGCTGCCAATTCCGACGGGCCACGCCTGTTGGTAGATCGTATATGGCCCCGGGGGGTTAGCAAGGAAGATGCGAATATTTCAAATTGGCTGAAAGAACTGGCTCCGTCTACCGATCTCCGAAAATGGTTCGATCACGATCCAGAGAAATGGGAAGAATTTCAGAAACGCTACCTGGAAGAATTGAAGTCTGCAGACAATGATTCGCTTACAGAACTCAAGCAATGCGTTCAGCAGCACAAGCGACTTACCTTGGTGTTCGCCGCCAAAGACACGCAACACAACAACGCCGTGGCACTGAAGGCATTCATAAAAAACGGTGACGTATGACGAAATAAAGTTCGAAAGTTGCTGCTCCAAAAGGATCCAGAAAAAAGGGGACAGATTTGAAATCTGTCCCCTATCTTGTTTTCGCCGCCTTATGCCTGGTCTATGTCGGGCCGCGCGCTCAGGCGCCGATCACCCCGTTGTCGTCGCGGGTAACGATGACGGTCGCATCCCGCGGGTGATCGCCTTCGGTGCCAAAGGGCCAGTCACCAGCCGGATGCTGAATATTCACAAACATAGTTCTAACGTCCGGCGTAGTCACAACACCGGTTACCTCACAACCCTGAGGCCCCACAAAAAAGCGCCTAATGTCCCGGGTTGCGGGGTTAGCCGCCAACATCATGTTGTTCTGGTAAGGCGCAGCATCAGAGCCATCGGTCTGGATCCAGAGACGGCCATTGTAGTCAAACCACAGGCCATCCGGGCTGTTGAAGATATTGTCATCCGTCAGCGACACCACAACTTTCCCATCTACGATCGTCTCTGTACCCTGCTCCCCAGCAAACACAAAGATATCCCACTGAAATTCAACCGCGGCAAAGTCATTATCGGCCTCACTCCAGCGAATGATGTGGCCCGTGCGATTTTCTGCATTGGGGTTGGCCGCATTCACCTGCTCTTCCGTGCGTTGCGAGTTGTTGGTCAGGGTGAAATAGACTTCACCGGTGTTCGGGTCTACCGCGCCCCATTCCGGGCGGTCCATCGGCGTCGCTCCGGCAATGTCGGCGGCGAGGCGCGTATTCAGAAGAACATCCGCCTGATTCTCAAAGCCCTCGAACAGAACGGCACCCACCGATGAACCTTGTGCAGCCTGCACGCGGGCCGCAAAATCCAGGTTATCAAGCGACAGCGAGAGCCAGTCGCCCGAGCCGTCTTCGTTAAAACGTGCGACATACAGGGTGCCTTCATCCAGCAGATAGCCGCTGGCGGTTGACGCATAATAGGGCCGTAAAGAAACAAACTTATAGATATACTCAAAGCGGGAATCGTCACCGGAATAGCAGACAACCGGCTTACCGTCTTCAACCGGCGCGAAAATAACGCCCTCGTGCCCAAATCGACCTAGAGCTGTGCGTTTCTGAGGTTTGCTTTCCGGCGTAAACGGATCAATTTCGACCATATAACCAAAGGTGTTTGCTTCGTTCCGATAGTCGTCTTTAGCGCTTGCGGCCGCGGGGGTGATGTTGAATCGAATGTACTGATCCTCGCCACCGTCGGCCAGTTCCCAGTCGTAGCGGGTAGCACTACCAACACCGTGACGGGTCTGCTCCCGTGGCTGCGTTTGCGAGCCGTTCGCAAAGTAGCCGTGCCAGTTTTCCTCCGCCGCAAGGTAGGTTCCCCAGGGCGTAGGGCCCATCGAACAGTTGTTCAGCGTGCCCCGTGTCTGGGTGCCATTCGGGCTGAAGCGGGTTGACAGCTTCTGGTAACCACGAACCGGCCCGCGGATATCCATTTCTGTATTGCCCGTCACCCGGCGATTGAAAGGGCTTCCAAACACGATGTCCCAGGTGCCCGCACCGTCTTGCTTTATATGCACCACCGACACGCCGTGCGCGGCTATCTCCTTGCGCACTTCATCGGCCGGGCGCATGCCACTCTGGTTATAAGTGGGGCCGTCAGGGTGCAGGGCTTTCTGGTTGATGTATTCATGGTTCATTACCAGCAGCCCCTCATCAGAGCGGTTGCCGCCAGCTTTGAAATCAATCGGGAAAAAGTGCATGCCATCGTGGTGCATGCCCACCTGCTGCTCCTGCTCGGCGCCGGAGTTAGACGCGTCAGGCCAGAATTCCGGGTAAGACCCGGTAATTGGAGTTCCCCAGGGCAGGAAAGCTTTTGCCGAGTAGCCCGCAGGCACAACAACATTATTGGCGGTGGATACGGCGATCGCGTCAAAGCCAAGGGCCGTCGTACTAACGTTATCGCCATCAGGGTTTGAACCCGCACTAGCGCTATTGCTATCGCTGCCGCAGCCTGCAAGGCCGAAACCCATGATGCTGGCCAACGCCGCACCAACGCCGCCTTTCATCAGGGTACGGCGCTGCACACGTGCATTCAGCACGTCATCGAATACTTTGTTGCCCGAGTGATTTACAACCGGCTCGTAATCGGGGTCCAGATACTTGGAATCAACGTTGTGCTTCGCCATGTTATGCCTCTCCTAGTTGCTCTCGATCATCAAAAAATAGATGTTGTCAGGAACACAGTGTCGGAGGGAGATATGACAGTGCGGAGACAGTCAAAAAAAAAAGCATGAGTGAGTGACAAGCACGCCCTACGCACTTGGCTCAGACACATCCTTTTTACTCGCACCTTTTTCACGAGCAATGTCCTGCGCCCATCGGCGTTCTTCTGCATCGGCATCAGGAGTTTCCGGCTCGGAGCGCCTGTCCGGCACATATTCAAGACGTGTCAGCAGCGGGAAATGATCAGACCCAATGTCTGGCAAACGACGAATGTCTTTTACCGTAAAGTGCTCACTGTGAAAGAGGTGGTCTAACGGCCAGCGCATAAAAGGGTATTTCGCGTGGAACGTACTGAACATGCCCCGGCCAACCCGCGGATCCAACAGCCCGCTGATTTTACGAAACAGCCGCGTGGTGGGTGACCAGGCCACGTCATTCAGGTCGCCGGTCACGATTGTAGGCTGATCATCGTCAGCAACACTTTGCGCCACAATAATAAGCTCGGCATCCCGCTCTGAAGACTCTTCATTTTCGCTGGGGCTGGGTGGCGCCGGGTGCAAGAAGTGAATCCGCACTTTATCGCCAGACCTAAGCTCTACCAACCCATGCATCGACGGAACTCCGTCTTCAACCAGGTATGCTTTCTCCGCCTCGTGCAGTGGAAGCTTGGAAAAAACGTGCATGCCATACAAATTATCCAAGTGGCGTGTACGGCAAAACCCGCCAAAGCTGGCTGGCCAGGCAAAGCCCTGTGGCAGCAATCAGCAGCCAGCTAAAGGCGCTGCTCAAGTCTAGAAGCGCCAGCTGACAAACAATAACGAGCAATGCCACCACGGCGATCTGCAATCGCGGAAAATCGAACCCACGAACGCTCCAGTGCGGGTTCCGCCATAACGGCAACAGCGTTGCCAGCACGATGAAAACGGTAAAAAAAACAAGAGTCAGAGTCATTAGGCTACAATTTCACATGAAATGAAGTCGGTTATATCCTGCGCGCCCCTGCCGTGCCTGTCCATGCTCAACTTTGCCAAACCGGGGACAGATTTGAAATCTGCCCCCTACCTTATACTTCAAGGATCGCACGTCCATGAAACAACGCTTTTCCCGACACACATTTTTGACAGCATGGCTGGCCGGGATTTTTCTACTCTGCTTTTCGACGTCATCCATTCTTGCCGCAGACACCGACAAAGCTACTGAGCCGGCCCCAGAGCAAACGGAAGATACGCCTCAGAAGCCAGAAGAAGCCCGCCCGGCCGTGCAACCTCAGCTGCAGGCCGGCTCAGATGCAACTCCCGAGATTGAACTACCCGACGCCGTTAACGCCGATATTCAGCAGCAAGTCCGTGCGTTGGGCCTCTCACTGGAACAGCGCCGCACTGCCGTCGCATCCAGCCGCCAACAACTGATGTATGCCGAATCATTACTCAGCCGCCTGAAAGACGAATACGAAAGCTTCGAACTGACGCTTGAAACCGCAGGGCTGAACCTGACGTCTAACTATGCCAGCCTTTTAAAGCAGCGGCTTGAACGGCTTCAGCGGCAGAGTGTTGCCAGCGATTTAATTGAAGGCATACAAGACAAACTCTCCGCGGCACGGGAGGAACAACTCAAGCTTGAGGAGTTCGAAGCCATTACCGAACCTGGCGACGATGTTCGTGGCCAACTGCGCAGCCGCCGATCGGACTTACTGCGAGCACTCCACAAATCGGTTACCGAGCATATCGACGTTCTGAATGATTATTACGGCACCGTGACAGCACTTCAGAACCAGGTACTGGAATACCAGACACTTTTAAAACAACGGCTGTTCTGGCTTCCGAGTGCCTCGCGGGTGGGCACCGAAACATTCAGTGAGCTTTATCAGGCAATTCAGTGGCTGCATTCGGAACTCAAATATGCCCCGTTTAAAGAAGCCGTTTCCACGTCGCTGGCTGAACGTGCCGGCCGCATTGGGCTAATCGTGTTGCTGCTTATCATACTGACCATCAAACGACATGCGATCATAGAAAACCTGGGCGCCAACAGCCAGTTTATCGGCAATGTTGGGCATGACCGCACAGCCTCTACACTGTTGGCGCTGATGAACAGCGTTCTGCTGGCGCTGCCCGGCGTTCTTGTATTCTCCCTGGCGGCGCTTGTACTTATGGAAGGCACCGCGTTCTTTTCGGCGTTATCCAAAGGCTTTACCGCGGCCGCTTTTATCATGTTCCTGCTGGCGTTTATTCGTAACGTTGCCCGTAAACAGGGGCTGGGCGAAAGCCACTTCCACTGGAACACCAGCTCCCTGCAGGCAATTCGCCAGGCACTCCCTATCCTTATGGCGTTTGTTATACCTGTTGCCATTGTGACCACCGCTTACAGCTCAACCCCCGAGGGCGCACAGTTTGATGACAGTCTCGGCCGCCTGTTGTTTACGGTGGTATCTGTTGTGCTGGCAGTATTCGCTCAGCGCATTATGGCCGCCGTAAGAGCGCACAAACCCCACAGCCGATTTTTGCATTTCCTCCATATCATCGCCGTTGCTACACCGCTCGCGCTGGCCGCGGCATCGCTGGTGGGCTATCACTACACCGCCCTTCAGCTTGAACGCAACCTGTTCATTTCTATTTGCTGGCTGGCGTTTAATGCAGTGCTTTATTACCTCGGCTTACGAGCGCTTTCCGTGCGTGAACGCAGGATCACTCTGGAACGCCTGGTAGAACAGTGCGCGGCCGAACACAAAATAGCGGAAGCCAAAGAAGCAGCAGACACGCCCGGCGACGCACTTCCACTGACTCCGGATATGCCAGAAATGGATCTTGCAGACATCAGCCAGCAAAGCTCTTCCCTGCTCCGGGTTATTATGTCTGTACTGGCCCTGACCGGCCTCATGTTTCTATGGGCCGATATTATTCCCGCCCTGCAACTGTTCAACGACATCACCCTGTGGACCATTGCAACAGAGCTTGACGGTAGTGACCCACTGCCCATCACGCTGGCGGATGCGCTGCTGGCGTTACTGATTGCGGCGGGTACCGTTATTGCTGCAAAAAACCTTCCGGGAACGCTGGAGGTCACCCTTCTGAGCAGAATGCACCTTCAACCTGGCTCTGGTTATGCCATCACAACCATTACCACTTATATAGTCGTGCTTCTGGGCGTGTTGTTCTGCCTAGGGGTGATTGGTGTTCAGTGGTCCAAACTGCAGTGGCTGATCGCGGCCCTCGGGGTTGGCCTTGGATTCGGGCTTCAGGAAATCGTCGCCAATTTTGTGTCGGGCATCATCCTGCTTTTCGAGCGCCCTATTCGGGTGGGTGACACCGTAACGATTGGCGGCATTACCGGCACTGTGTCACGCATACGCATTCGCGCAACAACCCTGGTTGATTGGGATCGAAAAGAACAGATCATTCCTAACAAAACCTTTGTAACCCAAGATTTTACAAACTGGACACTGTCAGACCCGATTACCCGAATCGTCGTGAAGGTGGGTGTCGCCTATGACTGTGACATAGACCAGGTTCAAGCCATACTCACCGAGGTAGCGCAAAATAACGAGCGCGTTACGGATGACCCGGCACCGTCGGCTTTCTGTGTCGGATTTGGCGACAGCTGCATTAATTTCGAGGTTTGGGTGTTTGTAAAAGACCTGTTAGTAGACATGATGCCGCTGTCTCACGAACTTCACGCGTCCATCACAAAAGCCTTAACCAAAGCGAACATAGACATTCCGTTCCCGCAGCGTGACATTCACGTGCACACCCGGCCGGAGCCGAGCTGAGCTTTGAATCCGGGGACTAAATCGGGGACAGGTTTCAAATCTGTCCCCTACCTTGAATGTGAGCGACACTTCAGCACTCATGGCGAATGGACGAACTATACTGTTGAGCAAAGAAAACCGAAAAAGATGACAACATTCAATATGGCATAGGAGCGGGCATGGATATTCACGCCGAATTGCATTCAACGATTCAGGATCTTGTTCAGCCAGGCAAGGGTATTCTTGCTGCGGACGAAAGCCACCCGACTATCGCGAAACGCTTCGATGCGGTGGGTGTTGAATCTACAGAAGATAAACGCCGGGAGTACCGCAGCCTGATTTTTTCCACACCCGGGCTTGGAGAATTCGTCAGCGGTGTGATTCTTTTTGAAGAAACCCTGGGTCAGAACAGCCTGAACAATGCACCGATCACCCAGCTGTTGGAAAGCCAGGGAATTGTGCCGGGCATCAAGGTAGATACGGGAAAAAAGCCCCTGATCAATGCTCCGGGCGATGAAATAACCTATGGCCTCGACAGCCTGGATGACCGGCTGGAAATCTACAAGAACCAGGGCGCCCGTTTCGCCAAGTGGAGGGCTGTGTACAACGTCTCTAACACACTGCCCTCACGCCAGGCGGTGGAAGCCAACGCTGAGATGCTGGCCCGGTATGCCGCGTTATGCCAATCCAAAGGTATTGTGCCCATTGTAGAGCCAGAGGTGCTGATTGATGGTAACCACACCATCGAACGATCTGCAGAAGTAAATGAAGCCGTGATTGCGGAGGTTTTCAACGCCCTGCGCCGCCACCGCGTGCAACTGGAAACCATAATTCTGAAGCCCAGCATGGTAACGCCCGGCAAAGCGTGTGCGAAGGCATCTCCGGCAGCAGTAGCAGAAGCCACTTTGGGGGTATTACGCCGAGTTGTTCCGGCGGCCGTCCCGGGTATTAACTTCCTCTCCGGCGGACAGACTCCCGAAGAAGCTACCCTCAACCTGAACGCGATGAACAGCCTTGGCCGGCAACCCTGGAGCCTGAGTTTTTCTTATGGACGTGCCCTGCAGGAACCGGCACAGAAAGCTTGGGCCGGCAAACTGGACAACAAACACGCTGCCCAAAACGCCATGCTCAAGCGAGCCAGGCTTAACGGCGCGGCCAGCTCTGGGGAGTATAAAGCGGAGATGGAAAGCTGAAATCAGTTATCGCCGGTTGCAAAAGCACCATATCTTGTGATCGCAAGCTATGGTGCGCCCGCTCCACGAGACACGCACGGGAGTTTTTACCAGATCCCAGAGCAGCCCCCTCATCTGTTTCAAGTTTTCAGACGGTTCAGTTCTCCATCCAGTATTTCAACTTCATTATCCAGAGATTCGCCACTGCCCCTTAGCCTTTGCGCCAGTTCACGCAGGTCACTGGCGGCGTCACCAATGGCGGTCAGGTTGTGGTTAATTTCCTCGCTCACGGAGTTTTGTTCTTCCGCTGCAGTCGCCACCTGGATCACATGTTCAACAATAGTGTCTATGCGCGTTACGACAGTTGCCAGTGAGTGATCCGCCTCGCGGGTACCCTCAACCGCCATGGTCGCCCGATCGACACCGGCGTTAATAACGCCAACCGCCTGTTTCACGTCCTGTTGCAGCCCATCAATCATCTGGCTTATTTCATCTGTTGATTGCCGTGTGCGCGAGGCCAATGTGCGCACCTCATCCGCCACAACCGCAAAACCACGGCCCTGCTCACCTGCCCGCGCCGCCTCAATAGCAGCGTTCAGAGCCAACAAGTTGGTTTGCTCGGCAACACCCCTGATAACATCCAGAATCCGGTTAATCTCATCACTGCGACTGGCGACATGACCGATAGCCTCGCTGGCCTCAACCATATCACCTGCCAGCGCACTGACACCCTCAACGGCGGAACCAAGAGTGGATTGAGTAAAGCGGATACCGTCCTGTGCCTTGCGCGCATTCTCTGCTGACTCGCTGGCAAACCCGGCGACCTCGCCAGCAGCGGCAGACATCTCATTCATCGCCGTGACCACGCCGTCTACTTCACGATGCTGTCTGGCGGTATTCTCTTCCGTGTCACGGGCTATAGTCCCCACATCCGCTGCCTGCTGATGAACGCGAACATTCACCGCTTTCAGATCGTTGATCATATCCCTCAGACGCCTGAGAAAGGTGTTAAAGCCACCGGCAAGGTCAATCAACTCTGCATGGGTATCAATATCAAGCTCACGGGTCAGATCACCATCGGCGCTGCTGAGATTGTTCATCCGGTCGCGGATTTCATCCAGTGGCCGGACCACCGAGCGAACCACCACAATCAGCAGCAATACCGCCAGAATTGACACGATAATACCGACCAGCAGTTGGCGCTGCGCCGTGGCCGCAACCTCTTCAGAAAGCAAGGTGGTAATTTCATCCAGCTCTGCCAGTGCTGTTGCGCGCGGCAGTTCAACCAGCAAAGACCATTCCCCTCCCGTATCCGTTATATGAACTGGGTAAGAGACCGCCAGTGTTTCACCGTCATCATAACGCCCACCGGAACGGTGTAGCCCCGCCATTTCACTCGCCAGTTCCGGCATTACCTCCGCCAGAGGCCGAGCCAGCGCATCGCTATTGTGGCTGGCCGCAACAATGAGCCCCTGCTCGCTCAATAAGGTGACCCTGGATTGACCGTCATAAAGCTGCTGACTGATCGCTTTTACGGTTTTTTGCAAAGTTTCTAGATTAATATCCACACCAACGACGCCGGCAAATTCTTGGCCATTCATAATAGGAACAACAAGAGTCGTCATCAGTTCAGTGTAGCCCTCTGCAATCTCGTAATTGTAAGGCTCCATTATGCAGGCAGTTTTGGTCTCCATAGGGCAGAGGTACCACTCTGCTTCACGAGCACCAAACTCGTTCAGGGTTTCATCGTATTTCTCTTCAGGATCTTCCACCCGCTCCAGCTGAACGTTGCCTTTGCTATCCCGAATATAGTAAATTTCCAACGTGCCTATATCGGTACTGTGGTCATCAAGGCCGTCGTTAAAGTATCGGTCCAGGCCGTCATAAGCATTCGGCTCAAATTGTGCGTACATAGCACTGAGGTAACCCTCCGATGTCAACACGGCACGCACCGCATCCGATAGCCCGCTGCGACTGACCTGCGATGAACTGCCCGCAGCGATGTTTTCTTCAATAATACTTCCGACCACATCGGGCACTTTGAGCGCGGCATTGAGCTGACCGCTAATTTCCTCCCCATACTCACCGGCGGTAGCGGACAGACGATCCATTACAATCCTCTGTACCAGCTGACTGGTTTCTGACACTAGGCGACCTTCCATCTGGCTGAGCGACACTTGTGCTGTTATTACCATGCTGACACCCATCACCAGCAACAAGCTGATAACGAACACGTACAGTTTGAACTTGAGCGATAATTTTTTCATATCCCAGGTAACCTTTCGGGCGTTAATAGAGAAGTGTTGGTTTCGTGTAACGGGGCGTTGCCTTAGTTATTGTGGTTATTGTGGTTCTCGTGCCCGCGCATAATCGTGACTAGTAGCCCTGGAGTCTGAGTTTTCTTAGAAAAAGAAATGCCGAATCATTTGCGCCAAAATCAACACGGCCATCAGCGGGAAAATGAACCGCGTGAGGTTGCCATAATCACGCGATTCACCGTTCGGCGCATATTTCTCAACCAGCGGCAGAATAACGATCAGCGCCACAAACAGCGCCGCCAGTATGATCAGTAGTGTTTCCATAATAAAAGTCCTTGAATACAGGATGTTGGTGGAGACAGATGTCAAAAGTAATGACCAAGAGTGTTTATCGTATATAATCGCGCGTTTTTGAGGGAAGAAAATGCTCAAAACACCCTATTACCTGATCGATAAAAGCAAACTTCTGCGCAACCTGGAAATCATTGCCCGGGTGCGGGAAGAATCCGGTGCCAAATCCTTGCTGGCGCTCAAGTGCTTTGCCACCTGGGGTGTCTTTGACTTGATGCAGGCGTACATGGATGGCACAACATCTTCTTCTCTCAATGAAGTCAAACTGGGTAAGCAAAAATTTGCAGGGGAAACACACGCCTACAGTGTCGCCTACGCTGATGATGAGATTGAAGAAGTTCTGGCTCACAGCGATAAAATCATCTTTAACTCCATCAGTCAGCTGCAGCGCTTCTCTGAGTCATCTGCAAACAAAACCCGGGGACTGAGAGTCAATCCCGGTGTCAGCTCCTCGGATTTCGCCCTTGCCGATCCGGCCCGCCCGCACAGCCGCCTGGGTGAACACGACCCGGAAAAAATCGCTGGCATTCTGGATCAGGTCTCAGGCTTCATGTTTCACAACAACTGTGAAAATGCCTCCTTCGAGCGCTTTGATGAACTTCTGCAAGTAATCGAAACACGTTTTGGACACCTGCTGGAAAAAGTCAGCTGGGTCAGCCTGGGTGGTGGCATTCACTTTACCGGAGAAGGCTATCCTCTGGAGCGTTTCTGCCAGAGACTGAAGGCCTTTGCTGAGCGATATGCTGTGCAGGTTTATCTGGAGCCCGGCGAAGCCGCCATCACCAACTCTACCAGCCTGGAAGTCACCGTTCTTGACCTGCTCAACAACGACAAAGACCTGGCGATTGTTGACTCATCTATTGAAGCTCACATGCCGGATCTATTGATCTACCGGGAAACCGCAAAACTTAAGCCCAACCGTGGTAATTACACGTATCAGGTTTGCGGTACATCTTGCCTGGCCGGTGATATTTTTGGCGAATTTCAGTTTGAAAAGCCCTTGCAGATCGGTGACTGCCTCTCTTTTCAGGATGCAGCCGGCTACACGATGGTCAAGAAAAGCTGGTTTAACGGCGTGAAGATGCCGTCTATTGCGGTTAAACAACTGGATGGGCGTATCGAGCTCGTAAAGTCGTTTAACTATGAGGATTTTGTGCAGGCATTGTCGTAGAGTTTGCCGTGGGCGGCCTGAACTGACAACATCTTGCTCCCAACAAATGAACAGTGATTTTAAAATTGGAGTTGTGTCTGGAAATGAAAAAAAATGTCTTGATTATCGGAGGTGGGGGCGTTGCTCAGGTGGTCGCCCATAAATGCGCTCAGAATAACGACGTTCTGGGCCAAATCACGCTGGCTTCACGTACTCAATCCAAGTGTGATGCCATTGTTAAAAGCGTGGAAGAAAAAGGCAGCATGAAAGTGCCCGGCAAAATTCAAACCTTTGCGCTGGATGCCCTGAATATCCCCGCCACTGAAGAACTGATCTATCAGACAGAATCTCAGATTGTTATCAATGTTGGCTCGGCTTTCATCAATATGTCGGTGATGACCGCCTGCATCAATACCGGCGCTGCGTACCTGGACACCGCCATTCACGAAGAGCCGGATAAGATTTGCGAAGAGCCGCCCTGGTACGGTAACTATGAATGGACGCGCAAGGATGAATTTGCAAGGGCCAAGACCACGGCCATTCTAGGTGTGGGCTTTGATCCGGGTGTCGTTAATGCCTATGCCAAGCTGGCGGTTGATGAATATTTTGACACGGTTGATTCCATCGACATTATCGACATCAATGCCGGGGATCATGACCGTTATTTTGCCACCAACTTTGATCCCGAGATCAACTTCCGTGAATTTACCGGGCGCGTTTGGTCCTGGCAGAATCGCCAGTGGACCAAAAACAAGATGTTCGAGAATAAGCGCACAGATAATCTGCCTGTGGTGGGTGAACATACCAGCTACATGACCGGGCATGATGAAATTCATTCACTGTCCAAAAACCTGGATGTGCCCAACATTCGTTTCTGGATGGGTTTTGGCGAGCACTACATCACGGTATTTACGGTACTCAATAGTCTGGGTTTACTTTCTGAGCAACCCGTGAAAACGGCAGAAGGCCTAGAGGTGATTCCCTTGAAGTTGGTGAAAGCAATTTTGCCCGACCCTTCTTCCCTGGCACCGAATTACACCGGTAAGACGTGTATTGGTGACCTGGTCAAAGGTCAAAAAGATGGCAAGGAAAGGGAGGTCTTTATTTTCAATGTGGCCGACCATAAAGACGCTTACGAAGAAGTGGGCAGCCAGGGCATTTCCTATACGGCAGGTGTTCCACCGGTAGCTGCCGCCCTGTTGATTGCCGATGGCACCTGGGATATCGGCACCATGGCCAATGTGGAAGAACTGCCACCCCGACCTTTTCTGAACCTGCTTAACCAGATGGGCTTGCCCACTTGTATTCGTGATGAAGCCGGTGAAAGGCCGCTGACTTTTTCCTGAGTTATTTTTAAATAAAGACAAAAAAGCCGGCTATTGCTGGCTTTTTACTGTTTAGGCTTCCAGTAAACAGGGCTGTGCCTGTCCATGCTCAGTCTGTTAATCACAGCCGGCCGTGCAGCCACCGTCTCCGTTGAACGCGATAGTGCGTCCGCTCAAAGGAACATGCACAGGCACGTTCACCAGCTCTTTGAAACGGGCGGTTCGCGAGCCCTGCTCCAGCTTACCTCCTGAAGTTGCCGGCTCATTGGCATGGGAAGCAATAACGGCTTTCGGCTCAATCAGTTCATTGATCACGTAGGCTGCTTCTTTGGGCCCGGTGGTGTAGGTGTCCCCAATATTCATTACCACCAGCTCGGCACCGTAATAGTCTTTCACCACCAGTTTCTGCTCGGCCGTAATGCCGGTATCCCCCGACAGATAAACCACCAGGCCGTTTGAGAAAGTCACCACGTAACCGGTTGGCGGCCCAACATCGGCACTAACGCCTGCGGCTTTCAAATATTCCGCCAGCGGGCCGGTAAGAAACGAGGGTGAAACCCCGTTGCTGTGAAACGCCGGCACGGTCGTAAAGCGCACGCCACCCACTTCCTGCTCCCCGCCAAAGCGCACCAACATGGAGTTGGCGGGGTCGCCGCCGGCGGCTTCAAGTTTGGCGGCGAAAAATGCCGGCATTTCGCTACCGGTTACAATCTTTGCCTGCTTTTTCACCGCAATGTCTACGGTGTTTGACTGCGGCAAGGTCACCACCGGGAACTCCGGCCCACCACACGTGCCGGCGTTCGTCTCCTTGATACGGCGATCCCCCACGTGGTCGCCGTGCATGTGCGACACCAGAATCACGTCGATATTGCCGAGGCGGGGGTCATCAGGGCCGGCTACGGTGCGGCCAGCGTCATAAAGAATGCGGGTACCGTTGGGGTCTTCAAACACCATGGCCCGGTCCAGGGCACAAAACTCGCCATCGTGACTTCCAAGGGGCGTGACTTTTACATCACCTTCTGCAGCCATTCCGCCAGGCACTAAGCCCAACGACAGGCCCAACGACAGACATAGCCCACCAGCAAGTCTTTTCAAAGCTCCGAATTTCGATTGCGTAAACATGAAATATTCCTTCCACGTGGTTTTTGTGCGACTGGCAACAACAGTTACGACAACGCAGCCGTCACCTATCAGCATAGGCTATGCTAGACAGGTTCTTAAGATAAGGGACAGATTTAAAATCTGTCCCTGGTTCCCACTTTTCAATCGCATCAACAAGGCCGCCAACACCATGCCCACCCACAACAACGATACAGTCAGCCAGCTGCTTGAATTGCACGTGAAGCATGAGGTTGCCTCACTGAAGGGCGCAAAGCTTCGCAAGTTTTTGAGGCAGGAGGTTAGTGAGCTTCTTGATCACGCGGGCAATATCACACTGAATCGTATCGCTTCGGAAAACCAGGTGGCAGAAACCCTTCAGCGCGTTGTTGTGAATATGGAGCTAGACGCAGGCGTTCCAGAGCTGGCGGCTGAGATGGCAACCGAAGTTCTAAACGCGCCGATTCAGGAAACAACCACTTTGGGGGAAATTGTCACCCAAGACCAAGTGACCGGCTTTCTGGATGCGACGCTAGAACTAAGGCACCAACGTGAGCGGATAATCAGTGAGATTATTGCACACCCGATTTACCAGGAGCTGATTTCAAACATGGTGTACCACGGCGTGGTTAACTACCTGTATGAAGACAACCTGATTACCAAGTCGGTGCCCGGCATTGGTTCGATGATGAAATTTGGCAAGCGCATGGCGAACAAAGCTGTGCCAGGACTTGATGAAACATTTGAGCGCCGTTTGAAAGCGTGGCTCGCAGAGAGCCTGCCCGGGCTGATCAGCCGTAGCGAGCAATTTTTGCAGGGCGCGATATCAGACGATGAAGTGCGCAAAACGGTTTTGGCTGCCTGGGAAGATGTGGAAGATAAAACGCTTGCCGAGCTTCAAGGAGGGCTGGGCGCTGTTCAGCTAAAGGAGTTTGTGGCGCTGGGCTATGAGTTTTGGCTGCAGTTCCGGAAAACCGACTATTTTGACGGCTGCACCCGAGCCGTGGTTGCGCACTTTTTTGTAAAGTACGGTGACCGACCACTGACCGATCTGCTTGACGATCTGGGCGTTACCCGTGAAGTCATCATGGCAGAAGCGGACGCCTGGGCCATTCCGGTGATAGGCGTGCTTCAGGATGAGGGTTATATCGAGGCCCTGATGCGGCGGCGGCTATCCGCTTTTTACAAATCCGCAGCGGCACGCAAGGTTCTTCAGCCGAAGTCCTAAAGATAAGGGACAGATTTGAAATCTGTCCCTTGTTGAATTGACTGTGCCTCGTCGCAGCGTTCTATTCCGGTAGTGTCGCCGTTACCTGAATGGATTCATACCAGGTGGCCAGATCCTCAATCTCGGTATCCGTCAGATTCTTGGCAACCACGGTCATCATTTCATGCTCTCGCTGACCGTCACGAAAGCGCTTGAGCTGGAGCTCAAGGTAGATCTGACTTTCGCCGGCGATGTTGGGTGCAATGGGAATTTTGGCAATACCATCAAGGCCGTGGCAGGTCTGACATTGTTTTGCCAAAACCTTGCCTTTACCGGGGTCACCCGCATGACTGGCGGGAGTGGCGATGACCATAATAGCAGTCAGGCCGAGAGTGAACAGCGGTGCCGAATAGCGCATAAAATATCAGTCCTGGGAATAGGCCAGGGGCATTACCGCCCCTGGCATCGATACGAACCGGGCTAACTTAACCGGCCGCTGTTACTCGCCGGTGTAGGCAATCCGATAGATAGCGCCTGCCAGGTCATCTGACACCAGCAAAGAGCCGTCTTTCAGTTGTGCAACATCCACCGGGCGCCCCAGATACTCGCCATTATCCGTGAGCCAGCCTTCGGCGAAGGGACGGGGCTCACCAGTCATGTTGCCCTCAGCGTCTACGGGAGTGAACATCACCCTTGCACCGACCGCTTCGGTGCGGTTCCAGGACCCATGCTGGGCCGAGAAAATACCACCCTTATACTCTTTCGGGAACATATTGCCGGTGTAGAACATCATCCCCAGGTCTGCTGCGTGCGCAATGGTCTTGCTAACAGGGTAAACCACATCGGCGGGCGGCTCATCCCCCTTGTATTCAGCTGTGCGAACCTCGCCACCCCCGTAGTAGGGAAAGCCGAAATTCTGACCCTGCGCGGTCTGCCGGTTGATTTCGCCCGGTGGTATATCATCTCCCATACCGTCTACCTGATTGTCGGTAAACCAGAGATCGCCGGTTGCAGGATTGAAGTCCTGGCCAACGGAGTTACGGACACCCAGAGTATAGACTTCCCGGCCAGTACCATCCTGATTTATGCGAATAATGCCGCCGAGCCCCTTAGACTGATAGTCATCCCACAGATTTTTGGGTGGCACATTGTGGGGCTGCCCCAAAGAGATATAAACCTTGCCGTCTGGCCCCACATCGCAAACGCGCGCAGTATGGTTATAGCTAACGTATTCCTCTGGAATCAGCTGACCACCGGCGATCAGCTCTGCGGCGACAACATCCGTGCCCTCATAGAAAAACTCTGCTGCGGGGTAGGCTAGAACGCGGTTTTGCTCCGCAATGTACAAGACACCCTGAGGGGAGAAGCAAGGCCCGTTGGGTACTTTCTTCGAAACGGATGGCGCAAAATTTTTCACCTCGTCTGCTACCCGATCTTTGTCCCGATCAGTAACCACCCAGACTTCTGTTTTGCGCGTACCCACAAACGTCGCCACCCCCTGAGGACCCACTGCCATATGACGGGCGTCAGGCACCAGAGCATAAAGGGTGATCTCAAAGCCTTTGGGTACTGAAACATTTTTCAGTATGTTGCGGATAGCGTCCGCGCTGCTGCTATTCTGATCAATGGTGGTGAATTCGGAATCGCCCGTGACCTTGAACTGCCCAAGTGTCTTCAGCGTCTCGTCGGTTGTTCCCTGCGCCTGAATCTGTGTGGCGACAAGCAAAGTAGTAAGAATCACTAATGGTTTTTTTATCATTGTAAGTGCTTCCGCTGTGTGGTTTTTAACCAGTCTTCGAGATCTGAGTTAAGGCGTCGGCAACATGGGTGTCAAGAATTCACGGTGAATAACTGGTCAGACCACCTATATGACCTGGGCTCGAACATTCAATGAGAGAAATTGAATCTGCCTATCCATGAAATCAGACCGTAGAGCAGGCACCCGTTTTACCAGGTAGGTTTGTTTACGCTCATTAGAGCCGTAGGCGTGCAGTGCACTGATAGCAACGTCTGTAGCACCGCCGGGTAGCCCCCTGCCAGCCAAATACACGGTGGCAAAAAAATCAGGTTTTGCTGTACTATTCCGAAAATGGCGACCGAAGTATTTAGCATTCCCAATAGCGACAGGCCCAATATGAAAGTGAAGAGCACGGGTAAAAAGGCGCTGCAAAGCTTATCAGCCTTGGTCACATTTATTATTCAAAGTTCGCCTTGAAAAGCACCCAGCCTTCACCCTCCCTGACGAGTGGCTCAGTCTTAGCCCACATGATAAGGCTATCAATCCCGGCATCAATGGGAATGGTGTTCAACACCTTGTACAACCTCACAGACATCTGGTTCGCGGGCTACCTGGGCGACGATGCCCTGGCGGGATTATCAATAGCTGGCAGCGTGTTTTTCCTCTTACTCTCCATTGGTCTCGGGATACAGGCGGGTGCGTCCGCCATGATTGCGCCGGGAGTTGGGCGAGCCGACATAAAAGGTGGCACAGAGGGTGGCACAAGTGAGGTCAAGCGCTGGATCGACAACGTCAGCGGAATAGCGATTGGATTCAGTCTTATATCATTTTTGCTAGGCGCTTTGGCGGCGCGACCATTGGTCGTATTACTGGGAGCAGAGCCGCACATTGAGCCATTAGCCATGGAGTATTTGTGGGTAACTTTGGCAGGCTCTATCGGCTTCACGCTCTCTTTTGGTGCCGCGGGTGCTTTGATGGCCCTGGGCGATACTAAGTCCAACCGCAACGCACTGGGCATTGGTTTTTTTGCGAACTTTGCATTAAACCCACTTTTCACGTTCGGCCTTGGGCTTGGCGTGACGGGCATAGCGTTAGCGACCGTTATTATTAAATTGGCGACTGCCTTTTACTTGTTACGGGTGCTTGCTAAACGGCTGAACATACGCATAAGACCGGCGTTCGACTGGCCTCGGTGGCAAGCTTTGCTCAAGCAGGTGCTGCCAGCCAGCTTCAATACACTCACCATTGTTCTGGGTGGCTTCATTACCGTGGCGCTCATTGGGCAGTTTGGCAGCCATCACGTGGCGGGTTACACCGTGGGCTTGCGACTTGAACAACTTTTATTGTTGCCCGCACTAGGCTTAAACAGTGCGGTTATGGCGATTGCCGGCCAGAACCTGGGTGCGGGCAACAATTCGCGTGTGGCCGAAACTTATCAAAAGAGTTTGTTAATCGGACTGGCTATGGCACTGGTTTCAATACCTGTTATGTATTTTTTGTCTCCGCTTATGATGGGTTTTTTCACCGACACCGATGCCATCAAGAACACCGGCGTAACCTATCTCAGGATCGATGCTTTAGCGTTTTATGCGTATGTGGTTTTGTTTCAAAGCGTGGCGGTGCTGCAGGCAATGCGCAAGCCCATGTTCCCGATGTACCTTGGTATTGCGCGGCAACTGGTGATACCTGCGGTTATTAATTACGTGCTGATTGTGCTTTGGGGCTATCCCATGGTTTCCATGTTCTACACCATCGTGATTGTGGTGATGGTCAGCTCTGTGGTTGCGCACTTTTATACTAAGCGGGAAATTAGCAGGCTACCTCGGACTGGTTCGCTCCCGCGCCGACTCTCAACCCAGCAGACTAAGCCCAAACCAAAAGGCCGAAGCCCCCACGATTAAGCTATGCCTGTCCAGAGTTATTTGTCCCGCCGCCCAGGTGAGGCCTTCCGTTGTACGATGAATGTCTCCGGCGAGAATAACCACATCCGCGGCCACATCAGGCAGATCGCGACCTTCCTGAAAACACTCAACGTGCAAATCCGACAATATTCGCAAACGCACAGTCTTATCTCCTTGGAAAACCTGGATTCTGCCGATCTTAAAATTTAGTCCAAAACTATTACAGAAAATAAATCTGCCCCGGTTTTCTCGTTCGCGGGCTCACTCAGAAGTTGCCAGCGTGCGGCTGCGGCGATGACCTTCTCAGCGTTTTTTCTGTGATGTTAGTTTGACCCGACAAGAGGCAGGCTCATGTTGCGCACCTGTAATTGATCGTCGGTGCCAAGTTACTCCTCTATGCGGCGTCATTCGAATATACTCCTTATATGGCCACATCTGACGTTAATCTCCACCTACGAAGCTATGGTAATGAAGGAAAACAACATTCCCATGGCCACCACCAATTGGTGTTGCCCCTGCTGGGTAAGCTTTCGCTGTCTATAGACAAAACCGAGGGTGACGTTGAACGGAACCGGGCCGCTATTATTCCGTCCGGAAGTGACCACGGGTATTTTGCATCCGAAGAAAATCGATTTCTGGTAGCTGATGTACCAGAGGCCCTTGCACCTGCATTGGAGCGGCTCCCCTTCTTTGTTGAGCTGGATTCGGCATTGCTTCACTACGTCCAGTTTCTGCACTCCCAACTGGTAAACGGTGCGGTGTCATCTCACACACAGCATCAGATGTTACTGTTGTTGATTCAACTTCTACAGGAACGCCACGGCGACAAACTGAACCTGGACCGGCGAGTATCTGCGGCGAAGCAATTTATTGACGATAACTTCCACAAGAAAATTAGCGCCGCCGAACTCGCGACTGTTGCCCATCTGAGTATTCGTCAGCTTAATGAGTTGTTTCGTAAACAGATTGGCATGACTCCTCACCATTACCTGACCGAGCTACGTATGCAGGAGTCCTGGCGATTACTGGAACAGTCGGATCTCAATATTCAGCGAATTGCTGACGCTGTAGGGTACGGCTCACTGTCGTCTTTCAGTGATCGCTTTTCCTGCCACTTTGGAAAACCACCAAGTCATTTTCGCCGAAAATCGAAATAACGCTGCCGTAATTAGAAAGCAGACGACCCTCGACTGATCATAAACTTCGTCCCCTGTAGGTTATGAACTGATTGTTTTCAGGGGAAGTCATGGCAACCATTATTGCGGCGACGTGGATAGGCTCGATCTCTGTATTTTTGTGGGGAACGCTTGCGTTGTTGACCAAGCTTTCCGGTGGGGACATTCCGGAATTTCAGCTGATGGCGATGACCTTTGGCATTGCATTTCTATTGATGTGCGTTCGCTGGTTCCGCGCTGGCCATGGTGGGACCCGGTATTTACGTCAGCCACTTTTGGCCTGGTGCATCGGGGTTGGCGGTCTGTTCGGTTACCACTTTGCTTATTTCAAGGCCATGACGCTGGCTCCGGCGATAGAGGTGAGTTTGCTTGCCTATCTCTGGCCGTTGTTTATCGTTCTGATGTCCTCATTTTTGCCTGGGGAGTCCTTGCGAAAACAGCACGTTATGGGTGCCATGCTCGCCCTCCTGGGATGCTGGTTGTTGATCGGAAGCAATAGCAGTGGTTTTACTATGGGCAATCTCGACGGTTACTTGATTGCCTTTAGCTGCGCGTTGATCTGGTCGTCTTACTCCGTTTTGTCCCGGCTGGTAAAGAGTGTACCGACCGATGCAGTAGGCTGGTTTTGCGGTGTGACCGCTGTTCTGGCCCTGCTGTGTCACTTGGTGTGGGAAACAACGGTATGGCCAACGGGATGGGTGCAATGGGCTGGCGTGTTGGGTCTTGGTCTGGGACCGGTCGGTATCGCTTTTTTCACGTGGGATTATGGAGTGAAGCACGGCAACATCCAGTTGCTTGGTACTCTGGCTTACAGCGCTCCGCTCATTTCAGTGGTATTGCTGATCGTCGCGGGTTATGGCAATGCCACCGGTGCGGTTCTCGCCGCCAGTGTTCTGATTGTGCTGGGTTCCCTGATCGCCGGTAGTGCAAAGCGTCATCCGCTGCCCGAATCTGAAACCGTTTATTGATCAATCTTTGTTCTGGAGGAACTGAATATGATTAGTTGGGATGACTTTGAAAAGGTAGAACTAAGGGTTGGTACTGTCATCGAGGTAGAGGATTTTCCTGAAGCACGAAAACCTGCCTACAAGTTGAAGGTGGATTTCGGTCCTGAGGTCGGTGTTCGTAAATCCAGCGCACAGCTCACTGAGCTATATGACAAGGAAACGCTTAACGGCAAGCAGGTGCTCGCCGTCACCAATTTTCCTCCCAAACAGATCGGTCCGTTCGTGTCTGAATGTCTGGTTACCGGAGTGCAAACAGAAGTGGGTGCAGTAGCATTGGTAACTCCGGATTTCCCGGTCGCAAATGGCAAGAGGCTCTTCTGATTATTGTCAGCCTGAAACATTGGGCAACACCATTGCTGGCTAGCGTTCGCAAATAGATTGGCCGTATATGCTTCTCTCTTTGAGAGTCCGGCCATCATTAGTACGGTGTGCTGGCTGACACTTACTTGTTACCCAATTTTTTTGGCTCAAGCTAGATACTGAGATTTTTACAGTAACCATAGAATGGAAGTGCCAGGAGGGAAGGCCTCAGCCGTACACGCAAAGTTACGCTATTTTTGTGCATTTGCTTCGAAAATAATCGTACAAAAGCAGCTAAGCAATACATTCTGTTTAGCTCGGCTTGTGTGCTTTTAATACATGGAGTTAGACAATGAAAAATAACACTTATTATGTTGGCAAAGATGGAAGCCAAATAATGAATACTGATAATTTCAGTAAAGAAATTGTTAGATATTTAAATTATGAGCAAGCATACATATCAAAAATTTTATCTAAAAACATATATGGAACTTTAATTGAGCTGGGGTGTGACGAGGTTAGACTTTATGATTGTAGCGCCATGAACGGGGTTAACTATATTGGCGTAGATATTCGAGACAGCCTTAAGCCATGCATCGATGAATATCTTTCAAAAAATAGTCATGTTGAAGGTAAATTTATTAACTCCTGCTTATCTGATTTTTATAAGCTACTAAATATTGAATTAGTCCCTATTTTGTGTGTATTTTCATTTAATTTAATTGGGAATTTAAATGAATGTAAGTCTCAGATACACAATTGCTACACCCATGGCTTTGACGTTGTTATTTCCCAATTCAACACGACAGATAAGGCTAAAGAAATCAGGCTTGATTATTACAAAAGATGTGAAATCTCACATATTTTTTTAAAGAAAACTGACGAAGGCGATGTATTTAGAGGCCTAGATTTTGAATCTAAATCTTATACTAAAAGCTTTATTATTGAAAGCTGCACTAATGTAGGTTTCAAGCATATTGATAGTTATGAATCTGAATTGATTTCTATTCATTATTTTTCAAAGAGCGCTGGCGATGAATGAAATATATCCAATTTTATGGCTTTAATTGGTGTTTTGCCATGGAACTTCACGCCAACAATATAAAAATTGGTGTAACTATTCAGCTCAAAAAAACTGCGAAAGTTCTTGACAGGGTTTTTGCTTGAATCTTCCCGCTTTATCGGCATTCGTACCGATGCCACCACGCAGGCCATAGCCGACGGCATAAGGTCTGCTGAAGGGCTCTACTAACCGATTTCGATCACGGGACGGCCTCAGCTTTTTAATCGCCTCAGAATGGCCCTCAGAGCCAAAAATGTCGCTCTGAAACCCCCTGCGATAATGGACGCCTCACAAAGCCATCCAGGTGCGGGCAGACATTGAAGATAGAAAATATTGACGTTGATTCGGCGATCGGATCCGTCAAAAAACTTCTCGAGAAAGAGCGCGATCTGTCGCCTTCACTCAAGGCAGCACTGGAGGTGTTGCTCCTTTTGGTGGCGATGCTCCTCAACCGCACCACACTCAATAGCAAAAACAACAGCAAGCCGCCCTCCTCAGATCCGAACCGAGAGAAGTCCTCCAGAAAGGGGGAGCGCACTAGAAAGCCTGGTGGCCAGAAGGGGCGTATCGGAACGACCTTGAAGCCAGTCAATGACCCGGATGCGGTGAAGGAACTCAACGTCGATCGACGCTCTCTGCCAAGAGGGCGGCAGTACCAAGAAGACGGTTATGAGTAAGCGCCCTTAAATCGACCCACTTGCCCTCAGTCGATCTGCGGCACTTTTTTTGAGGCCCGCTCCATTGTTAAACTATGCCTGTCCAGAGTTATTTCTCTACAACACCGAACCTTATTCCGCAACGGACATTCGGTGTTGCGCGTACTGGCCGGCGATGAACCGCCTGAGCAAAAAATGTGCGGCATCGAAGAGGTCGACGCCGCCATCAGCTTTCATAAAGGGGCTATTGAGGAGGATTAATTAATCCGCAGTCGCGAGCTTTTGCATACCTGTGCTGTAAGCAACCACGGCGTCGTTTACGACCTCTTTTGAAAAGCCCATCTGGGCCTCAATACGAATGGTGCCGTTCGCCGCTTGTGTGACATCGTGTGATCCAATACCCAGTGTGCGCTCAAGCACTGTGACCCGCTCATTGTGCTGTAAATCAATCACATTAATTTTTCGGCTACCCGCTTCCTGAACAACAGCGTATGGCCCTTGGGGCGATGTCATCCAGTCAACACGCCAGAAATAATGCCCACGATTGCGTGTGCCATCTTGGCGATACAGGCTTTCATAGGAATCAAACGACGTGCACTTGTTAACAAGGTCATTTTGTCGCGTGCAGCCACGGCCAACAGAAACATCTTTATCGTCGGTGCTAATGTCCAGCTTCACCACATCGCCGGTTTGCGCGTTCCAAAGCATATAACCATCGGCCTCAGACAACCCTACCGTCTCGCCCAGCGACCCCATAAGATTTGTAAGCCCGGCGATACCCTTGGTTTCGCCTTCATTCTTTTCGAGCAGCAAATAACCGGTTGAGCCAAAATCACCTTTTTGCATAGCCGTAACGTGGTAATTATCAGGAGCCATAACCGATGTCACCGGATTGCCCGGCTTATAATGGAACGCTGAGGTGTTGCGCGTGATCAACACGCCCTCAGATGTAAGAGTAATATCGTCGCCGGTCAGCTTTTTATCCGTTACGGAAGTAAAAGAAATATTCTCTGCGTTCCGCACTGCGAAACCAAGCGTTACAGGCTCGGACAAATTAGCGCTGAATAAATACTTGACCGTTATCTGGTTTTTTCCAGTCTTCAGGGAATAAACAATATCTCCGGTTAACGCATTGGCTGTGAATCCCGTAATCTCGCCTTCAGGATCGAGATACGCAGCTCCACCAACTATTAACCCATCACGCACGCGTCGAATTTCAAGCGATGACTCGCCTCCACCCACCGCCGTAATCCGATCAGCAAGCTCCTGCTCGCTCATCGCGTTTACCGGCTCTGCGTGCTGAATAGGCTTCGCCGCTTCGCGCTGAAATGGCTGCGGGGTACCGGCGCTCATCCGCGCGATGAAGGCTTTTTGCATTTCCGCCACAAGCGCCTGTTGTTCGGCCGTCATTGGCCGCTGCGAACTCGCACAGCCCGCCAGAACACCCATTGCGACGAGCACAACTAAAGCCTTTGTTTTCATATCTCTCTCCTTAGTCAGAGAAAAGCAGGTTCATTGGTTTGGGCGGAAAATAATATAGTGCTTTTAGCGGAGTCGCCTCTCGGTTTTTGTAACGTTTTGTTGAATGCCTCATGCAAAAACACATATTGACTGTGCCTGTCCGTTATCAGATCTTTAGAGTCCCCTGAACGGCATAGGCGCATGTATGCCAATCGGCATAGATGATTTGAATCACTTCTAGTTTGAGAGTATGGACAGAGAGTACGGACATGCCTGTCCATTACGAAATTGTAGCCTTTGGGTTTTGGTGGGTTGATCGCGGTGGCGGGGAATGTTTTTTCTTGGAAATGGAACTCGCTGCGCTCAAACACCCATTTCTGGCGAAAAAAATTCCCCACCACCCCGCTCTGTTTTGCAAAGTTGATATCGTTTTACTGACTTGATTCAAACCAAAAAGCCGGAGCAACTTGCTCACCGTAGAACACATCGCCCCTAAAAAAGCCACGCGGTGCGTGGTTTGATTCAAAACGCCGGGATTTAGGCTCACGCCGCCCAGTGATCGTCTCCCATATCCATCAGGCTGTCCTTGCCGCTTTCGATGTCGCTTAGCAACCAGTGAATTTCCGGCAGCAGCTTTTCAAAGTAAAAGCGGGCAGACACCCGCTTGCTTTCCAGCAGAGGCTTGCTGCCCTCACCGGCTTCAATCTGCTGGCCGGCAACGTTGACCATGCGTGACCACATGTAACCGATAACCGTTAGGGCCTTCAGACGCAGGTATGGCGTGGCCGCGGCGCCGGCCTGCTCCGGACCTTTTGGAGCGTTGGTTGCCAGCCATAGGGTGGCTTTTCCCAGCATACTTAAAGCGCCTTTCAGATTCAGTTTACGGCCCACCAAATCCAGCGCCTGTATGCCGTTTGTGCCTTCATAGATTCGCGCAATGCGGCTATCGCGAACCAGCTGCTCCAGCGGCCAGTCGGTGGTGAAGCCCGAACCGCCAAGCACTTGCAGGCCGATGTTCGTATTGCTGGAACCTTCGTAACCTTCACAGAGCCTGTCACAGCCTTATGCCATGCTGTGCGTGCCAGCCGTCGCGGCTGACAGCAATGAAGAAACCGCATTATTGGCCACCACCAGCTACCAAAGCATCCTGGCACTGTTTCAGGGCCAGCCACTGTGGCTAAAACCTCCGGTAGAAACCATGGATGGGCTCTGGAGTCGTGAGGAAGAAGCCGGTGTTCGGGGCTTCCTTGATCTGCAAGTAAAGGGCGACTGCGCGACCGTCAAAAGCCAGCTGGAAAAACTTCTCACCACAGTGAAGGTGGATGAATTGATGTTTACTGTGGATCTTTATGACCCTGTAAAGCGGCGCCACGCATTGGATATTCTCGCCTCAGTTAAAGCGGACTGATGCCCAGAGCGGCGCGCCGCTCTGGGCGCAAAGAAGTCAGGTTTTGCGGGGGTCCGTTTCCGCGACCATAGGTTGTTGCAAATTATGGTCCCGGAATGACAACAAACTCTCGATGCCCTCAAAATCGACAAGGGCCCGGAAATCCAACCAGTCGATCAGGCTGAACAGACAGATTGACGGATAATGCCAGTCTGTGAATTCGCCCGCATCCACCATGGCTGACAACGCACGCAAGGTCGTCATGATGCGTTCGCGCTGAATGTTGTAAAACATCGCATCCTGCTCAATGTCGAGGCCGGATCGTTTCGACAACAGCATCGTGACACAGGAATCGTTGGCCGCATCAATCAACGTTAGCTGGTTTTCCTGATCCCAGCTCGGGGCGGCGATGCCCAGCTTAGCCCCAAGATAGCGAGCGATAACCCGGGAATCGTATATTTTCTGGCCGTCATCATCCAGCATCGGAATTTTGAGCGCCGGGTTATTTTTACGCAACTCGTCTCGCCCCTCGCCGTAGATATCCAGGTTCACAAAATCATAAGGACGGTCCGCCAGCAGCAGCCGGGTGCGTCGGACATAAGGGGATGTGGTCGAGCCAAGCAGCTTCATGGAGCCTCCAATTAATCGTGTTATTGTATTAAGTGCCTGTATCTAAACTCGTAGCGCCAGACCGGGCAACAGGCAGTCCCGATAATATGGCACGGAGCGGCCACTTATGAACAGTGAACAATCAGGCCTTACAATAACCAAAGCAAAAGGATCCGGACAATGAACATGATACAACGGCTCGCGCTTACCGCGGCGACCTCTCTCGTTTTCACTACTGCAGCCTTTGCCGAGATAGTGTCTGAAACGGTGGAGTATACCGTCGATGGTGATTCCTTCACCGGCTACATGGTGTATGACGACGATATTGAGGGCGAGCGCCCGGGAATACTGGTAGTTCACGAGTGGTGGGGCCACAACGAATTTGTCCGCAGCCAGGCCGAAAGGCTGGCTGAAGAGGGCTATACTGCGTTTGCACTGGACATGTACGGCACCGGTAAGCTGGCCGAACATCCTGACGACGCCAAGAAGTTCATGCAGGCCACCATGGGCGACAAACAGGCACTCGAAGCCCGCTTCCGCGAGGCCATGAGCATTCTGCAGGACCATGAAACGGTCGACGAATCCCGGATTGCGGCCCAGGGTTATTGTTTTGGTGGTGCTGTCGTGCTCAACATGGCACGGCTCGGCCTCGATCTTGACGGCGTCGTCAGCCTGCACGGATCACTGGGTAGCGACATTCAGCCCGAACAGGGCGCAGTTACGGCTCGGATTTTGGCCTACACCGGTGGCGCTGATCCGTTCGTTCCAGTGGAGCAGGTCACCGGCTTTGTCAGTGAAATGACCAAAGCCGGTGCAGATCTTAGCCTGACTGTGTTCCCCGGCGTCAAGCACTCCTTCACCTCCAAAGCGGCTGACGATACCGGTGAAAAGTTTGGGTTGCCCATGGCCTATAATGAAGAAGCCGCAAATCGTGCCTGGGAAGGCACAATGGCGTTCTATAGGGACATCTTCGCCCAGTAGTCTTTCGTGCGCAGCAGGGAGAGCGCTGAATCCGGCCGGATTCAGCGCTCTCCACCACCACCTACTACGCCAGCGGTGATAAACATCACCCCAGTGTAAATCGCGGGTACCAGCGACATCGCGTAATTGTTCAGCATACCCAGCGCCAACAACATCGACAGGCCACTGTTCTGGAGGCCAGCCTCCAAAGTGATCGAAATGCTTTGCTGACGATTAAGTGCGAACAACCGGGCGCCATAAAAGCCAATAAGCACGGTCGAAAGGTTCAGCAGCACCTGCTTGCTCCGGATCTTTTGGAGCCTTGGTCGCCAGCCATAGAGTGGCCTTTTCCAGCGTACTTACAGCGCCTTTCAGCTCATCGCGATGGGGTGCTTCCGGGTTGTCCTTTAGGTAGCTCTCGAATACGCCAAACAGGGTGCGCACAAGCTGCCCGCCTTTCAGGCTCAGTTTAAAGCGCGCTTCATTCATCCTGGTAAACATGGCGCGCATGCCATCATTGGGTTCGCCCACCATCCAGCCTTTGGCATTCTCAAAATTGATAACACAGGTCGCGGGGCCTTTAATGCCCATTTTGTGTTCCAGGCCGCCACAGAACACCGGATTGCGCTCGCCAGACTCCGGCAGAACCTTGGGAACTATAAATAGAGAAATGCCTTTTGTGGTGTCAGGCGCGCCGGGCAGTTTTGCCAACACCAGATGCACAATGTTGTCGGTTAGATCGTGTTCACCGCCGGTAATCCAGATTTTAGTGCCCTCAATCGCGTAGCTGCCATCTGCGTTGGGCGTAGCGCGGGAGCGAATCAGGCCCAAGTCGGTGCCACACTGGGATTCCGTAAGTCACATGGTGCCCGTCCACTCGCCGGATACCAGTTTTTCCAGATAGGTTTGTTTGAACTCACCGGAACCGTGGGCATGCAGTGCACTAATAGCACCGTGGGTCAGCCCCTGCCCGCCAAACTCCACCGGCGCATCCTGTGCGTTCCAGCCACCTTCTACAAACTTTTTGTAGGCCGGCTTGAACACTTCAGGCGTGGTTACGGCGTGGGTTTCGGGGTAGTAATGGCAGCCTTCGCAATCACCGGCCTGGTTGGTCGGCTGAATCACTTCGGCCGCCAGTTTGCCGGCTTCATCAATAACCGCAGAAATCAGATCCGGTGTGGCATCGGCGTATTTTTCCAGCTCATGAAGCCGGTCTACGCCCAGTACATCAAACAACAAAAACGAAGATCATTTGCCGGGCCTGGTATTTCATGAGCACTCTCCTCAATCGGGTTCTTTGGTCTTATTGTTCAGCGTCAATTCATACGACTGTTTTAATTTTGTGGTTCACCGGTCTATGACGTATTTATGCTCGCCCAAGATCCGCTTTTCCGCGCAGGGCTGATCTGTGTCTGTACGTGATCAGGCTGTGTCATAAAAGTGTCATCAAGCAGAACCAAACGCCTGTTACCCTGTAGGTCTCAATTCACTGGATTCAATACAGGAACAGGGCGGCAATGAGGATTATTGCGTTCTATAGTCCCAAGGGCGGAGTTGGCAAAACGGCGGCGGCAGTGAACGTTGCATACCTTGCAAGCAAGGACAACTGCCAGACTCTATTGTGGGATCTCGACCCTCAGGGCGCCTCCAGCTTCTATCTTTCCGGCGCCGAGCCGCTCAAAGGCAACAAACTCTCCAAGCTGCTTGAGGGCAAATCGCCCATCGCCAAATTTATCCATAGTGATGTTTACCCCCGCCTGGATTTTATCCCGGCACACTCGAGTTTCCGCAACTTCGACATCAAGCTTGATCAGGAAACCGATGGCAACCAACTCAAAAAACTGCTTGCCCCACTCTCCGAAGAAACCAGCCTGGTGATTCTGGACTGCCCGCCTACGCTGTCACGATTAACCGAACAGGTACTGGAAGTGGCAGACCAGGTTTACGTGCCACTGGTGCCTACCTGGCTGTCTATGAACAGCTGGAACCAGCTGCACGATTTTGCCAAGAGCAAAAAACTGGGTGTTAAAAAGCTGCGCCCGTTTTTCTCTATGGTCGATCGCCGCAAGAAGCTGCACCGGGAATTGGTTGAACGTGGTTCGGAGCTGACAGGCAACTGCCTTAACGTGGCAATACCCTACGCAAGCGTGGTTGAGCGTATGGGCGAAGAAGGCCAGCCTCTGGAAAAACTGGATGCCAGAAGCGCAGCGGCCGGCGCTTATCGCCAGCTTTGGACCAGTATTAAAAAAGACCTGCGGTGAAATCGGGTTATGCACGCCCAAACCAAGCTGTGCCTGTCCATACTCACGCTCTGCTATACTCAAACACACCACCACCACCCGCAAATCCGCCGCTGGAAAACCAGCGTAATATGCTTAAGAGCATGGGTAACCCCGGAGGTATTTCGAGATGCCAATCAGCGCAACGGACTTTCTGAAGAAGCACGGCTACGACGAGGAAGAAAAACAGGACCACAGCCTGCAACATAACGCGAAGGAGCATGCCCGGCACCTGAAAAAACCCCATGCCGGAACGCCTCATGACTGGGAAGACTGGGAGCGTTATAAGCTGGAACATCCGGATGAGGTGGAAGACGACGACACAAGCGAGAAATAGGCGTTTTAAAGTCCTCAGCGAACCATTACTTCATGACTCAACTTATTCGCTGCCTGCTTGTGACAGCTATGTTGGCGCTGACGTCCGGGCCGGCGGCGGCTGGCGCTACTCCCGATGAAAATGCTGCCTGGCAGGCACTGAAAGAAGGCAAGGCGCTGCTGGTACTGCGTCATGCTTTGGCGCCGGGCTTTGGCGATCCGGAATCTTTTCAACTGGAGGACTGCAGTACCCAACGTAATCTGAACGCAGAGGGCCGCAGGCAAGCGCGGGCGTGGAAGCCTTTTCTGGCGGCGCGGGGTATTAATGAAGCCCGGGTGTTCAGCAGCCAATGGTGCCGGTGCCTGGACACAGCGAACGGGATGGACACGGGCTCCGTAACCGAGTGGCCGTCGTTAAATTCGTTCTTTCTGGGGCGTGGTGATGGAAGGCTGCAAACCCAGCAGACCGTTAAACAAGTGAACGAGATGCCGCCGGGCAAACCGGTGATTATGGTGTCGCACCAGGTGAATATTACCGCACTGGCGGACGTATACCCGTCGTCAAACGAAGGGGTCATCATTTCGCTGCCGCTGTCAGAGAACCCCAAGGTTTTGGCTCGCGTATCGCCGTCGGATTGACACCTCGGAATCTCATTTTCCTTTCCATTACCTATTGTTCTGAATTGATCGTGCCTGTCCAAGATATCCACGATCGAATTATAGCGTTCAGAAATGGACTCTTGGCGCAAAAAGGCGTTAAATTATCACTAAGTACTACCAAGTGATACGAGGCTTACTCATGGCAACATCTCTCAAAATCGACAACACACTAAAAAGCCGCGTTCATCACATCGCCAACCAACGCCGCCGCTCTCCGCACTGGATCATGCTGGAAGCCATACAGCAGTACGTTGAGCGCGAGGAAGCACGCGAGAGTTTCAAGCAGGAGGCCTTAGCGTCTTGGTCAGCCTACAAGGAAACCGGCAGACACCTGACCGGCCAAGAAGCTCGCGCCTGGTTGAATACTTGGGGCAACGATGATGAGAAGGCGGCGCCAGAGTGCCACGAGTAATCATCACCGAAGGCGCTGCGAAAGGTCTGGAACGATGCCGCAAATTCTTAGCCGCCAAAGCCCCGGAAGCCAGTAGGCGGGCAGGACAAACCATCGAACGGCACTTCCTGTTTTTGGAAACAGCCACGGGTATTGGCCGGCCGTTCGCTGAAATGCCTGAATTGCGCGAATTAGTTATTGCCTTCGGGAACTCCGGGTATGTGGCCCTGTACCACCATGAACCGGCCGACGATGCAGTATATGTTCTGGCCTTCCGGCACCAAAAAGAAGCGGGCTTTTGATAGATTAATTTGTGCCGGTCCATGATCAGATTTCAGGGGACGAATCCGTATTCGTTGTGCCTGTCCATGATCAGATGGTGATCAATCCAGTAGTCGCCGAACACAAAAGTTGCGAGATGCAAGGTTTGAGTATCTTTGATAATATATGACCTGTTAATAGGTCTCAGGAGGTTCGTCCATGACTCAACCCATTTATACCGAAATTGCGGCTAGTATCTCGGAGTTAAAGAAAAACCCAATGGCAGCTGTTAGTGCCGGCGAGGGGTTTCCCATCGTTGTTTTGAACCGAAATAAACCAGCATTCTACTGCGTGCCAGCGGATGTTTACGAGGCTATGCTGGATCGCCTGGACGATCAAGAATTGGCTCGCCTGGTGGAGTCGCGCCGATCAGAACGCAGCATCCCGGTGTCCCTGAATGAGCTCTAAGTACGCTCTAGAATTCAAACCCTCTGCCCTTAAAGAATGGAAGAAGCTCGCACCGGCGCTGCAGGCTCAGTTTAAGAAAAAGCTCAAACAGCGGCTCGACGATCCTCACGTGCCGCCAGACGCCCTATCCGATCTCAAGAACTGCTACAAAATCAAACTTCGCAGCGCAGGTTACCGATTGGTTTATGAGGTCGAAAACGAGCGCATCGTTGTAACGGTGGTCGCCGTGGGCAAGCGAGAGCGTGGTGCGGTGTACAGTCGGGCTCACCGACGAATCTAAATACCAACTTCCTGTCCCTGTCCACGACTGATCACTCTACCAACAGATCATCCATATCCACCTGCAAAGCTTCCGCCAGCGCCTTCAGCACTTTGGCTGAGCCAGTTTTGCTGCCGGTTTCAATCTGGCTGATATAGGACTTGCCCACCCCGGCTTCATTACCCAAAGCTGCTTGGGTAAGCTTGCGATACTCCCGCCAGATTTTCAGCGGGTGGTCGTCTCCGGCGATCAAACGGCCAACGATGTTGGCGGGAATGGCTTCGTCCTCGCCGCTGTCGAGCTCACGCATAGCTTCTTTTGCGAAAGAGCATGCCAGGCACCTGAAAAAACCCATGCTGGAACGCCTCATGACTGGGAAGACTGGGAGCGTTATAAGCAGGAGCATCCGGACGAGGTTGAAGACGACGACACAGGCGAGAAATAGGCGTTTTAAGGTGCTCAGTAAACCACTACATTATGATTCCATCTACGAAAATCAATTTCGAGAGGCAAGGTTTGGTCGAACCAGAAACCAACTGAGCAACACCAGCCCACCAAAAGCGGTGTAGCAGGCAATAAAGACCCACGGCGGCGCTTGGAAATATAAAATCTGGTGCAGCCAATGTGCCATGAAAGAACCATCGTAAACATTTTGACCTGCCCTCGCCCGCAGACCCATTTCCCAGGTTGTAAGCGGGCAAACAAAACCAAACCAAGATTGCAAAACCACAACGCCGATTGCAACCAGGTGCACGCTACGGAACCACACGTTTCTCACCCACTGCCACTTCAGAAAAAAGCCTGCATAAACCAGTATCAGCCCGAAAACGACAAACGCTACGAACAATACATGCGTAATAAGTATCGCGTCAGCGGCAAAAGAATACAGCGTACTGAAGTCGATAAAACCTCCTAACGCGCCGGTTTGGGGCCTGGGCCGTTAGGGGACAGATTTCAAATCTGTCCCCGGGATTTGCGGGATTTGTGCCTGTCCATGGTCATTTGAACAAATCATTTTCAATGAAGCTAGCTTATGACGGGATGTGTGCCTGTTCATGGTCTGTGGCTTATGCGGTAATGTCCAACCAGAGGTTAAAAGAAACTGGGAAAAGATGGCTGGGAGTTGATGCGAGTAAATGGGAGCCATCATCACTTTAAGCATCCCACAAAGCTGGGGCTAGTTACGTTGCCACACCCTAAGTCGGAACTGCCAAAGGGTACATTGAACAATATTTGGAAGCAGGCCGGTTGGAAATAACGGTCCCGAAGGACCACTGATTAAACTTGAGGTAATCGCTATGCGTTTCCCAGTACCCAGTAGCACTTCATACAGATGACGGAAAGAACTACGGCGTTACGGTGCCCGATATTCCTGGCTGCTTCTCTGCAGGCACCAATGAAGACAAGGCTTTAGACAATCCGGCTATGAGTTTGATTCTTTACTGAGGCAATACGGACCGGCCAAGTTAATTGTCGCGCTATAGCCGTTGCACCGGCTGACCATAACGCACCCTTATATGCAGACCAGCAAGAAGGCCCGGGGACGAATCCGCGGGCCTTCTTGGTAAGCATCTGATCAATCGAGATATTCGTTGTGCCTGTCCATGATCAGTTTCATGATCAGATGCGGCAGGCCTGGTACAGAGAGAAAGGTTACAACCTGTACCACAAATATCGAGTAGAGTGAGGCGTTGGTGGGTTTCATCTCGTGTTGGAAAATGAGGAGTTACCGTAGGGAGACATTCACGGGGCTCCTCAGTCAAACTCATAGCCAAACGTAAAAATAACCGCCGCCGTGCCTAGAAAAACGGTTTGCACGTTTGCCTTTCCGTACTGGTAGCCTAATGCCGGCAACACCGCTAAACCGAGGCCGTTATAGTTGAATGGCACCTTCTTTTCGTACTCGCCGCGATAACCGTAAAGCGGGCCGCCGGTCAGTTTGACGTAGAGCCCATCGGCAACCCGGGGCAGAAACCAGCGCCGACCGGCATAGACATAAACGCTGGACTGGTAAAACGAATTTCTGAAAACGGCAGTTCCCAGCTCCCAGCGCTCAGCGTTCTCCCACTCAGCACCCAGCAGCGCCGGCCACGAGTTTCTTTTTGAGTCCTTATCATTTTCATTCCAATGCAGCACATAAGGGCCGCCCTGCAGCATCAGGCTCTCACCTTCGCGAAGAACATCGGCGTGAACTTGGAAAAAAATTTGGACAACCAACAAAAACAGCGCCAGCCGATATCGTCGACACACAAGAAAATGTTTTAAAAACATAAACATGCCTCCTGGCAAACCTTTGATATCTAGATTCAAAAGCACAGTCTTTTGGAAGCTGGATTAACTTCATCGTGAAGAAATCCCGGCGTATTGAGTTCGGGGATGTTTGTTATGCTAGTCCATGGCCAGATTATGCCACTCCGATGAGTAAACTGCGCCGATTAATCAGGGGCGGGTAATGCCCTTACGCAGCAGCAGCAGCATCATCATTCCGCCGCCCAGAGACATGAGTTGCTCGGTTTTGTTCTGGCTCGGTTTTTTTATCAGGGTCGTTAAATTCTTTAACATGTAACGGGCGCGAGCTCAGCGCCCGCCCTGCAGCGCAGTGCAACATAAGGAGTAACAGGATGTCCGTATGGGAAGTGATTGTCGCAACCGTCACCGCGGAGTTTTCAGATATCAACGATATCGAGCAGAACACACGCGTCGGGGTGAGATTGGTGCTGGCTGTCTTGCTCGGCGGAGTGCTCGGCTATGAGCGTGAAAGTCAGGGCAAGGCCGCGGGCTTGCGCACCCATAT
Source organism: Marinobacter sp. M1C (assembly GCF_023314135.1). NCBI lineage: Bacteria > Pseudomonadati > Pseudomonadota > Gammaproteobacteria > Pseudomonadales > Marinobacteraceae > Marinobacter > Marinobacter sp. M1C. The sequence continues at coordinate 1,046,261 of NZ_CP092289.1, read as the reverse complement.
GCTGGTGTCCCTAGGCGCCGCGTTGTTTGTCATTGGCGCAGATCCCACCGGCACTTTCAATGACTCAATCAGTCGCGTTATCCAAGGTGTGGTGGCCGGCATCGGCTTTCTTGGTGCGGGCACCATCATCAAGAGCGAGTCGCTGTCCAATATCCGGGGTCTGACGACCGCGGCTGGTTTGTGGCTGACCGCCGCCATGGGTGTCGCGATAGGTCTGGGCCAGGAAGTGGTGGCCATTATGACTACGTTGCTGGCATTAATTATCTTGCAGCTGTTGCCGCTTGTGCTGGAGCGCAAAACTGCGGAAAAGGTGGACGACTGATCTCAAGCGGGCTCGGGCGCAAAAAGCTCGACAAGCGACAGGCCATGCAAGTCGCCAAGCTGACAACGCACGTGTACACGGCAGCGCATCAGCTCATAGACAAAGCTGGGATAATCCCTGCCAGTGCCTGTCCATGGTCCGTTAGGGGACAGATTTCAAATCTGTCCCCGGGATGTGTGCCTGTCCATGGTCGGATATTTATGCAATCAGGTCAGGCTAAGCTGTGCCTGTCCATAATCAGATTTTTTTTGATCAGATTGCCCATGCCCATGGGAAATTTCACTTGCGCTGAGCGGGGAAAGTCTGGATAGTTTGTAGCTACACTGACGCTACAACTAAATTGAGGCCCTTATGAATACCGATTCTGTAGTTCGTGCCCGCATCGACAGTGACACCAAAGCCCGCGCCACCGCCGCGCTGGACGCCATGGGCCTGTCCGTTTCAGACGCCATACGCTTGCTCATGCTCAAGATTGCTGACGAACAGCGATTGCCGTTTGCGGTGCAAGTGCCCAATGCCAAAACGGTCAAGGCCATGGAAGAGCTGGAAGCTGGCAAGGGCAAGCGTTTCAGTCACGAACAGGCGCTGTTTGACGATCTGGGGTTGTAGTGCTAACGCCAGTGCAATCGACCCAGTTCAAAAAAGACGTGAAGAAAGCCCGCAAGCGGGGCAAAGACTTGGACAAACTAAAGATGTCGCTCAGTTTGCTGATTCGCCAGGCACCGTTACCCGAAGCTTATCAAGATCATCCTTTACGGGGGAACTGGAAGGGCTATCGAGACGCGCATATTGAGCCGGACTGGTTGCTTTTGTACCGAGTGACCGACAAGGAATTGCAGTTAGCCCGAACCGGAACGCACGCGGATTTGTTTCAGGAGTAGTTCCGTCTGTGTGGACGGTTACCAAAGACGTAGACGAAAAATCTAAATAATAGGTCCCTGATGAGTAGGAAAGATAGGGTAATTTATGCCTGTCCATGATCAGATTTCAGGGGACGAATCCGTATTCGTTGTGCCTGTCCATGATCAGATTCCTGTAAGATTAATTCTTTACAAATCTCATCATCGTATGATCTATCGTATATTTTCTTTTATACTGGCCTCGACAGTATCGATCGTCCACTAACACAAAAGAAAGGCTGTTCATGAAGTTGATTTTAAAAGCTAAACAAGGATTGGTAATCGCAGCGCTCGGCGTAGTGCTAACCGGTTGCGCTTCAAACGGTGGCCAGGATTCAGGTCTAAGCAGTGCGGCCCAAAATGTAGGCAGCGCGGTGAAAGGTGTTGCTTCCGGGATTGGCTCAGCTGTGGGTGGCCTGTTTCAGCCATACCGCAATGGCGTGCAGGTGACTGAAGCTCAGCTGGCGCAAATTGAAGTGGGTATGAGATCTGCAGAGGTTGAACAGCTTATTGGCAATCCGCCTGAAATCGACAACTCAAACGGTGGCGAGATTTGGTCTTACCCTTTCTCAGAAATAACTCACTTTAGTGGAAATATTAATGAAACCACAGTCGTTCGTTTTAACACGTCCGGCAAGGTGGTGAAGGCCTATAAAACTAATTCCCGCTCAAGCGCGACCGGCAATGCTCTGGTCGATGCCGCTAACGGGGTTAATTGAGTTTCCGGACACAAACACGTCCGTCTCCAACAATGCTGCAAGGCATCCCCCCCGAAAGATGTTAGCGCCCCCTGCAGTTGGGGCGCAGGAGCTACCTGCTCTGGGTCGTTTACTGCATGGAATCGCTGAACGTCTGTGATCTCACAATTAACAGTGCCTGTCCATGGTCTGACCGGATTTGGACGATGTGCGCGTGATGTAACAGCCGATCCAATAGCGCAGCGGTTAATGTCGTGTCGCCATAGAAGGCACTGGCCCACTGTGAGAATGGGAGGTTACTGGTGACGATGACACGGCCGGGATGTGTGCCTGTCCATGGTCGGATTTTCAACGCCTCCTTATGCGCAGGACAGCAAAAAGGCCCGGGGACGAATCCGCGGGCCTTCTTTGTAAGCATCTGATCAATCGGGCCTTTCGTTGTGCCTGTCCCTAGTCACTTTCGCAGCGCAGGTTACCGATTGGTTTATGAGGTCGAAGACGAGCGCATCGTTGTAACGGTGGTCGCCGTGGGCAAGCGAGAGCGTGGTGCGGTGTACAGTCGGGCTCACCGACGAATCTAAATACCAACTTCCTGTGCCTGTCCACGACTGATCACTCTACCAACAGATCATCCATATCCACCTGCAGAGCTTCCGCCAGCGCCTTCAGCACTTTGGCTGAGCCAGTTTTGCTGCCGGTTTCAATCTGGCTGATATAGGACTTGCCCACCCCGGCTTCATTACCCAAAGCTGCTTGGGTAAGCTTGCGATACTCCCGCCAGATTTTCAGCGGGTGGTCGTCTCCGGCGATCAAACGGCCAACGATGTTGGCGGGGATGGCTTCGTCCTCGCCGCTGTCGAGCTCACGCATAGCTTCTCTTGCGTCTCTCGCATCCCGCACACTTTCAGCCAGCTCCATCAACTGCACGTACTCATGGTAAGGCAATACGGCATACTCCGGCTTTCCTTCGCGTTCGATAATTTGTGCGCTCATTTGTAAACATCTCCTCTTGAACCCGCGCTATAGTGCCTGTCCATGATCAACAAGATATTTGTTATGCCTGTCCTCGATCAGACCCAATTCACTACGCCACTACAAGATAGCCAGAGTTCACAGCGGAATAGCATGGTGGGTTCCGTCCGGAAGCTCAATATCCAGACGAACCTTCGCGCCGACGCTTTCCACATACCGTTTAATGGAAGACAGCTTCAAGTCTTTTCCAATTTTCTCCATGCTTGCAATCGTAGGCTGCGTCACGCCCATAGCCTTTGCCATCTCTTTTTGTGTTTTCTGCAATAAGGCGCGCACTTCGTTCAAACGAATTTCTAACAGAATATTCTCCGATTTAACCTGCGCTCGTTTTATGACTTCCGGCTTCTCACTCGCCAAAAGTTTGTCCAGGGAATTAGCCATGTCATTTACCTCGCTGAAGCTCTTCTAGGTGCGCCGAAAACTCACGGTCGGCTACGGGAATCATTTCCTCATAAAACCGTTTCTCTTTGCCGGTTTTTTCACCGGCGCAGAGGACGATGCCTGTTCGAGTTGGATCGAACGCAAAGAATGCTCGAATAGGATTACCTTTACTTTATATCCGCAATTCTTTCATGTTGCTGTGAGCAGACCCGTATACGCTGTCTACGTATGGCCGTGATAACAGGGGCCCCTTTCCTTTCAGAACCAAAATTGCCGCAAGAACATTTTCTCTGTCCGCATTATTGAGAGTGCCTGTCTTGGGGATCTACTGCACCAAAGCTGAAAAAGCGAGAATCAATAAAAGTCATCTTCGCGCTGATGGCGAATAGCCAAGATGGTGACGTAATTTGCGTCCTCAACCTCAAACAGCGCAACGTATCCTGCCGCCCCAAAGGCAATAACAAGCTCACGAAGAAATGGATTTGAGTCGTCGGCTTTACGACATGCGAACGGCATTAACTCGGCAAATTCATAAGCCTTTTCTATCGCTGCGCGAGCACGTACCGCAGCGCTCGGGTCATTCTCCGCCAAAAACTCAAATAACCGCTCCAGGTCTTCCTGCGCAGCTTCCGATACACGCAGTTGATAGCTCATTTAGTGCCGCGATATTTATCCAGAATAGCGTCCAAGGCCTCCAGGGAGCCTTCCTTACTCACGTACTTACCCGAATCTTTAGCGTTTTCACGCGCGGCTAAACCCCTTGCAATGAATGCCGCTTGGCTCTTGCGAAATTCGATCTGCTTTACCAGCGATTTTTCAACAAAATTGCTAAGGCTCTCGCCCTCTTGAAGCACACTTTCAGCGGCTTGCCGTAATTCAGGTGTAACACGCAGTGGTGGAATTGTGGCTGATTTCATAACAAACACCTTGCATTGCATATGCAATACAACATACACCTTTTGGAGCCGACCAGCCAACAACACGTCGGCGATTGTTGCATGGTCGCGGAACTGGTCGCGGTGCCTGTCTCTGGTGAAAACTAAGCTGGTTCATGAAGTGTTTGAATGAGCCTGTAGCGCGGCAAGCCAATAAAGAGGACAACTGTACAGGGCATTTCTGGGAAAGTCGGTTCAAGTCACAGGCTTTGGATACCGAAGAAGCCGTGCTTTCCTGCATGGCCTACGTTGACCTGAATCCGGTTCGAGTCGCAATTGCGCCAACGCCGGAAACTTCCGAACACACCAGCATAAAAGAGCGCATAGCGCCGCAGTTCGACCTGGCAGAGGCGATACAAAGTCAGACAGCCCAGCACGCTTTGAACAACTTTACAGTCCCGTTAAAACCCCTTCTGGGTTTCGAGGGCGTTATCCGTAAAGGCTTCCAACGCGGCATTCTATTCGGGTTCGAGGATTACCTTACGCTGGTTGATTGCACCGGGCGCATCGCACGTGAAGACAAGCGCGGCGCTATTGAAGAGAACATGCTGCCGATTTTAAAGCGCCTTAACCTCGACCCAGACCGTTGGTGCGAGCGAGCTACGCAGTTTGAAACAACCTACAACGATTACCGCTGTCATAGGCGAAGAGCAGCTTGAGCCTAGCCATGATCAACGGGTAAAACTGTGCCTGTCCACGACCAATCAGTTGCTTAATCTAAATGAGTGGGTATAATAACCACCATAAATTAGAAGGAACTAACGTGACGAGCGATGAGGTTAAAAAGAAACTGGAAAAAGATGGCTGGGAGTTGGTGCGAGTGAATGGGAGCCATCATCACTTTAAGCATTCCACAAAGCCGGGGCTGGTTACGCTGCCACACCCTAAGTCAGAACTGCCAAAGGGTACGTTGAACAATATCTGGAAGCAGGCCGGTTGGAAATAACGGCCCCAAAGGGCCACTGATCACACTTGAGGTAATCGCTATGCGTTTCCCAGTAGCACTTCATACAGATGATGGAAAGAACTACGGCGTTACTGTGCCCGATATTCCTGGCTGCTTCTCTGCAGGCAGCAACGAAGACAAGGCTTTAGACAACGCACGTGAGGCAATTCTTGGTCACCTTGAGCTATTAGCAGAATTTGGAGAAGACATTCCTACTGCCAACTCTATTGCCGAGCACCGTACAAACGCAGACTTTGAGGGTGCGGTGTGGGGCTTTATCGAGATCGATGTAACACCACTCCTGGGCAAGGCAGAGAAGATCAATATCACCGTGCCCCGTTTGGTTTTGCGTCAGATTGACAGATATGTGAAGGAGCACCCGAACGAGGCGCGGTCACGCTCTGCGTTTCTATCTGAGGCAGCTTTGGAAAGGATGCGTAAATCGCACGACAAGGCTAAAACCCTGGCATAACGCAGGGTCGCTTTGATTATTGAGAGGAATCTTGTGTAGGTCTTGTGTACCTGTCCCTAGTTATTTAGTAAACATTTGATTAATAAGGATATTATCTGTGCCTGTCCATGATCAACTCCATCAACCCTCAACCCTCAACCCTCAACCCTCAACCCTCATAAGCGTCTGATCAATAGGGATATTCGTTGTGCCTGTCCATGATCAAGGTTTGTTATGATGGCGGGTAGCGCGAATCCATTCAAGGAGCTACCTATGACCGACACAACCAACACCCCTTCGGCACCTGCAGAACCCACCATTGTTGTTCCTGCGGATGAGAAACAATTGGCTATGGTTGTTTACGGCCTTCAAGCATTGTCATGCTTTATAGGTATCACATTCTTCATTGGTGTGATTATTAACTACGTCAAACGGGGTGAGTTGACCAGCCACGTGGCCAAGTCGCACTTTTCCTGGCAAATCCGAACATTTTGGTGGAGCATTCTCTAGACTGTTGTGGGTGTTGTTTTACTGTATTTCTTCATCGGGATATTCATTCTGATAGCGGCAGGAATCTGGTATCTATACAGAATTGTATTTGGTTTCCTTCGTCTAAATAGCAATAAGCCAATCTAAGAGAGGCAGTAAAGGCCATTACCAACGTGAGACTGAGGTGACAAAATTTGTCACTAAATGACTAAGGCGGGCACTTCAGAGCGGTGGGAAGGGCAGCGTACAAAAGCCTCATATCGGTTAGTTGTTTGATTTTAATGGTTAATGTAAAGGTTTGATAAATGTGGCGCGGAATATGCTCTGTCTATATTAGGCTGCCTCCCTATCATCTGGGTAACATTAACGTAAGCTTGGAGATAAACACATGAATAAAATTCAACAGGGTTTTACACTTATCGAACTGATGATCGTGGTAGCGATCATCGGTATTCTGGCAGCCATCGCAATTCCGGCGTATCAGGATTACACCATTCGTGCGCAGGTTTCCGAAGGTTTGGTTCTGGCTTCTGGTGCCAAGACTGCCTTGGCCGAATTTTACAACAGCACTGGGCGCTTCCCAGGCGATAACGACTCTCTTGGGCTGCAGGCACCCACAAGTATCACGGGTTCTTACGTGTCCGGTGTAGATGCTGGCACCGACCCCGGTGTGATTGAGGTCACGTTTGGCGTAGGCGTTAACGAACAGATTGACGGGTCGACTCTCGAAATCTCCGCAGTAACTTCTGCAGGCAGTATTAGATGGACTTGCCGGGAAGGTACGGACCTTCCTGGCAAGTACCTACCTACTAACTGCCGTTAATTTCTAATTTATAGCTAGTAGAACTAAGGCCCGCAATTGCGGGCCTTTTTTAATGGTCTCAAACGCATTTTCTTTTAGCAGAACAAAATTGGTGGTCTGTAGAGCACTTTTTATAGTTGTGGTCAGCAGAAATGGCAATTTCGGGTATCGCAGTCAGTCTTCCTCAGCTGCTTATAAGGAGGTGATTGCGGATTGAAGCGCGCGCCTAAGTAGACTGGAATAGAAGGATAAGGCATGTCTAACATTAAAGGCTTTACGCTAATAGAACTAATGATTGTTATTGCGATTGTTGGGATATTAGCAGCGTTATCCATTCCTGTTTATCAAAATTATTTTGCACGGGTTCAGCTCTCCGAAGCCATAACGGTTTCCAGCGGGGTAAGAAGTGAGATAGCCAGTTCTTTTATGGCCAAAACCGGCAGCTTCGTCGGCATCGATAGTGAGACAAACGGTATCCCTGCTGCGGCGAGTGTACAAGGCAGTTACGTTGAGTCGGTGGCTGTCACTGACGGCATAGTCTCAGTCACTCTGGGCAACGATGTCTCAGAATTTCTGACTGGAAAGGTTCTTACGTTAACGCCTGTGACATCGCCAGGCGGCACTATTGTCTGGGGCTGCACTTTTTCCGGCAACGCTCGCTACCTGCCACAAAGTTGCCGATAATGGATATCTAAACCTTTTAAAATAAATGTTTACTTCATAGGTGTCAGCTTTGCCCATCAGCCGTTACAAATTGCCGTTAGCAGCTTTAAGTTGGATTGTTTTGCTTCTGCTGGGCTTTGCTGTCTACTACCCAGGGCTCGACGGTAGCTTTATATTTGATGATGCCCCCAATTTGCAAACCCTCGGGTTATACGGTGGTGTCACTAACTGGGATACCTTCTATTCGTTTGTTTTTGGCGGTTTTTCTGGGCCCACCGGCAGGCCGATATCTCTTCTAACCTTTTTGCTGGATGCGAATAACTGGCCGGCAGATCCGTTCGGTTTCAAGTACACCAATGTGCTATTTCATCTGTTGAACGGAACATTGTTGTTCGCGGTGACGCTCCAGATTTTGCGGCTTCGTGAGTCGGTTCCAAACCATCAAGGTGTGTGGGTTGCCTTTATGGTCGCGGGGCTCTGGCTACTGCATCCATACCTGACTTCAACAACGCTGTACGTTATTCAGCGTATGGCGATGCTGTCAACAACGTTTTGTCTTGTCGGCATCTGGCTGTACCTGTATGGCCGGCTTAGGGTGGTGGAGAATCCAGTAAGAAGTTATATCTGCATGACCGTGGGTGTGGGTTTGGGGACGGTTCTCGCCACGTTTTCAAAGGAAAACGGCGCAGCGCTTGCTCTCATGGTGTTATCCCTTGAAGCAACGGTCGTAAACGCAAATAGCCGTCTTCCATCTCTCAATCGACTATGGAAGTGGGGGGCTCTGATTCTTCCGTCTATTGCCTTGGCTTTGCTGTTATTGAAAGGGCCGATGCTGGGCAGCTGGTTTCAGGACTACGGGACCAGGGATTTTTCACCGTATGAGCGTTTGCTGACACAGTTCAGAGTTGTTTTGTCATATCTGTATAGCTGGTTTGCCCCAAACTCTTCTGGAGGGCAGATATTTTATGACGATTTCGCCACCAGTCGTGGGCTGTTTGCCCCGGTAACAACGATCATTTCTGCCGCGTTGGTTGTTGGGCTGATCAGCATTTCAATCATGAAGCGCAAGGTCTGGCCAGTAACGTCATTTGCGATTCTTTTCTATTTTTCTTCTCTTGCTATCGAGTCGACAACAATCGGTCTCGAGATGAAGTTTGACCACCGGATTTATCTGGGCAGCGCCTTTCTATTCCTTCCCATGATATTGTGGGCGTCGCAGAGTCTGAAGCCGCGCCTGAAGGTAGGCCTTGGCGTTGCAATGATCGTTGTGATGGCTGGCCTTACGTTTTCAGCATCAAGCCTATGGGGGGACTACCAGAAGCTCACAATGGTTTGGGCAACCCAAAAGCCTGACTCTGTCCGTTCCCAGACTGAAGCAGCGCAAATGCTGTTTATGAGCGGACAAGTGCTTGAATCCAGGCATCTCCTAAACGAGGCTGCGGAGCGTATCCCGGATGACTTCCGTTTACGCCTGACGCAAGTGTTGGTTCAGTGTATGACAGGGGGCGCACGGTCTGAAGATCTCACGGCAGTAAAGTCGCTCGCTGAAATGGGCCCGTACAGGCACACTGACTTTAACCTTTTAGGCAGCCTCCTAACGAACGCGCCTAACGATAATTGCCAAGGGATTTCCTCTCGTGACGCCTTGGTAATTACAGAAAAATTATTGAACAGCTCCCGTTATACCTCGCCAAGTGCGCTGGCATACGCTCAACTGCACTACTATCATGGCTTGGCGCTGTTGCAGAACGGTGAACAAAAAAAGGGTCTGGTAATGCTCGATAAAGCATTGCAGTCCCGTTCGTCACTGCACACGAGAATGAACATTGCCGCGCATAAGGCGAGTGCAGGTCTCTTAGTGCAAGCTCTGGAGGATGCGAGGTTTGTCAGAGAAAGACTTCAGTCCGGTGAAATAACTGGGCGCGCCGCTGTAGAATCTCCCCCTCTTGACGAAGTTGAGCATTTTATCGAGGTGGTAGAAAATGATATTGCAGGCGCCAAAGAGCCGCCTGCAGAACAAAGCCGGTCTGGGTCACACTAATATCTGAGGTAGAACTGCACATGGAAGCATCCGTGGTTATCCCGGCAAAGAACGAATTCCGGTCATTACCCTCTTTAATAGAAAAGTTATTGGCCTTGCCCGGCTTGAAAGAAATTATTGTTGTTGATGACGGCTCTACTGATGGCACCGGCGATATTGCCGAAAAGCTGGGGGCAAGTGTGATTCGACATCCCTATTCCAAGGGGAACGGTGCGGCTATCAAGAGCGGGGCAAGAGCTGCAACAGGAGACATCATTCTCTTTATGGATGCCGATGGACAGCATTCTCCAGATGATGTGCACCGCTTACTAAATAAGCTTGATCAAGGCTTTGATATGGTAGTCGGAGCTCGTCAGTCCGGGTCGCAAGCGAGTGTTGGCAGAGGGCTGGCCAACAAGTTCTATAATTGGTTCGCAAGCTATATGACAGGTCAGAAAATTGAAGACTTAACGTCTGGTTTCCGAGCCGTCAGAAGAGTTAAATTCCTGCAGTTTTTAAGCCTGTTGCCTAACGGTTTCTCATATCCCACGACATCGACCATGGCTTTTTTTAGGGCAGGCTACTCTGTGTGTTATGAGCCTATCCATACTGGCCAAAGGGAGGGGAAAAGTCATATTAAACCGATACAGGATGGCGTAAGATTTCTCCTTATTATATTTAAGATAGGGACGCTTTATTCACCTCTGAAGCTTTTTTTCCCATTAGCGTTTTCGATTTTTTCACTAGGCATCGGGTATTATGCGTATACCTATTTTGCTTTGGGTCGTTTCACTAATATGAGTGCGCTAATGTTCACTACCGCGCTTACTATCTTTATGGTTGGATTGGTCTCAGAACAGATTACAACGTTAATGTATAGAGAAAAATAGATCTCTACCACTACAATGAGTGCCGACTTCGCAAGATTCACACCAGACTACAACCAGAGCACCAACTGAATGAAGGGCGATCTAAAAAAGGTTTGGGCAGTATTTACAAAGGCTGAACGGCGCAAGGCTGTATGGATGCTGATGCTGGTCGTCCTAATGGCAGTGGCAGAGGCTGCTAGTGTATTGTCGATCATGCCGTTCCTGTCCGTGCTCGGCCGCCCGGCTATCATCCACGAAAACCCATGGTTAGAGGCCCTATATGGAGGGTTTGGCTTCCAGGGGATACGTGAGTTCAGCATCGCTCTAGGATTAGCATCTATTGTCATTGTGCTCGCTTCATCGGTATTCAAGACCACCACACTTCACCTGATGAATCGATTTATACACCTGCAACGACACTCGATCAGCTCACGGTTACTTTCTCGATATCTCAGTCAGCCCTATACTTTCTTTCTGAAAAACAACCCTTCCGTGCTGAGCCGCAACGTATTGTCTGAAGTGGATCAACTTACTTTCAACCTGATCACTCCGCTGGCACAATTGATCGCACAAGGCGCAGTGGTTCTAGGTATGGTGCTTCTGATCGTGTTCTATGATCCAGTCACCGCTTTCGTTGCCGTGACAGTCGTCGGATTGATGTACTTAGCAATTTACGGCGTGGTGCGCAAGCGACTCTCCCGAATCGGCACCGAGCGCCAAAAGGCGAACGGGCAACGCTTTCAGACCTGCAATGAGACACTAAGCGGAATAAAAGATGTGAAGGTTACTCAGGCCGCCGCCACATATCAAAAAAAATTTGAACGAGCTTCCAGGCTCTTCTCGCGTCACATGGCCACAAGCGATACGCTCAGTCAGTCACCGCAGTATCTTGTAGAAGCAGTGGGGTATAGCGGGCTCATTATCATCGCCCTGGCATTAATGCTAAAAAGTGGCGACATTGCGCACGTTCTGCCAGCGCTAGGCTTATACGGCTTTACCGCATACCGAATGTTGCCGTCGGCACAAATCATGTTTCGCGGCTTTGCAAAGTTGCGATTTTCCTCGCCCGCGTTGAACGCCATCCATCTCGACCTTGTTCTGCCCATCCAACAAACTACTGATCCGAAAGTAGCATTGACTCCATGCTGGGAAATCCGTTTAGAACAGGTTAGCTACGCATACCCAACCGCCCCGGACAAGCAGGTGTTCGACCGTTTTGATATAACCATACCAGTCGGCACCAGCACCGGCATCATCGGTAAGAGCGGAGTTGGCAAAAGCACTCTGATGGACATACTGCTCGGCCTGCTCCAACCGCAGGCCGGCAGGTTAAGCGTAGACGGCGTTCCAATCGATGCCGGCAACGTTGGCGCTTGGCAGCGTGCCATCGGTTATGTCCCCCAACATATCTACTTGGCGGACGCGAGCGTTGCGGAGAATATCGCTTTCGGCGTCGCCCAAGGTGATATCGACATGCAGGCTGTGGAACATGCGGCCCGAGCGGCACAAATACACGACTTCATTATTACTGAATTAAATCACGGCTATGACACCCCGATTGGAGATCGCGGCATACGTCTATCTGGCGGGCAGCGGCAGCGTGTCGGCATAGCACGAGCACTTTACCGAGATCCACCTATCCTTTTTCTTGATGAGGCTACAAGCGCGCTGGACTCACTCACAGAAGCAAGCATTAACCAAGCTGTCACAAAACTCTCACGAGCGAAAACTGTCGTGATCATTGCCCACAGAAAAACGGCAATAGCAAATTGCGATAAAGTGCATACACTCACCACGATTACCGAAAACAACTTATGAATCAAAATCCAAACCAGCAGAATACAAAAGAGCAAGGCAACTCCCGCTGGAGCATTATCGGCGCCATGGCAAAAATACCTTTAGTCAGGATTATTGCGCGACTACTTGAGGAAATAAGCAAGCCCGCCCCGCTTAAGGAGTTCGCCGATTACAGTGCTTACTGGGATCAAAGGGTCGCCATCGGTAATTCAAACCAATTACGCAACAGATTTATAATCATCACAGATGCAATAAAACAAGATGATCGTGTTCTCGATATTGGTTGCGGCGATGGTACATTCCTTAGCCATCTAAGCGACAAAAAACCAAACGTGAAATCTTTTGGAGTCGATATTGCTCCCACTGCAATCGAACAAGTTAATAATCGGGGCTTAGAAGGGAAAGTCATATGCCCCTATAAGCGACTAAAGAACCAAATAGAGTCTAAATGGACTGTTATAACACTAATGGAAGTGATCGAACACCATGTTGATGCCGAAGACTTAATGCGACAGGTGATAGAACTAGCGCCTGAGCGCATCTTTGTGACTATCCCGAACATTGGATGCCTAAAACACCGACTCAGATTGATGATTGGCGGTCGATTCCCTGTCACCTCGATAGTGTTTCATATGAAGGAACATGTTCGTTTCTGGACAGTAAAAGACTTTAAGCAATGGAGCGACATGCTGGGTCTAAACATCAATGCTATACAGGGGCAGTTTGATAGCGGGGACAGGTTCGTTCGTTGGTTTGTCAAAAAATGGCCTTCCATATTTGCTGACCAAGTCGTCTACGAGTTGAGCCTCATGCCCACAGAGTCTGAATAGCCCCCTTTAGAAAATTATTTAACCAATGCGTTTAACCGACAGTGCCCAGCGTGCAAGTTTTAGGAAGAGATAACTGGAATGAACATGAGAAACACACCCAACAGACTTAGGATTCTCGCTCGAGGCCTGATACGAAAAACTTATCTGTATGGGATGATATATGGATATTTTCGAAACCGATTCCGTATAGCGGTAAATTGTGTCTTGTTAGAGTCCCATCACGGGGCTGATTTTATAGGAAGCCCACGAGCAATTGCCTCTTACCTAGCAAGTAATGACTTTTATTCTCACTTTACCCTGGTTTTGGTTTGCCCGAAAAGCGTAGGGCAACAATTTATTAAAGCGCACGGAAACAATCGAGTTGTCACCTGTAGAAAAGGGGGGGTAAAGTACTGTTTCTATCTTGCGACCTGCAAGTGGCTCATTAATGACGTGACTTTTCCTCAATATTTTTCTATACGCCACGGCCAGCAGTATCTGAATACTTGGCATGGTACGCCCTTGAAAACGTTGGGTCGAAAAACCGAGAAAGATACCTTCCTATATGTAGGAAACACGCAAAGAAACTTTTTCCATGCCACCCACATCCTTTTCCCAAACCATCACACCGAGCGAGTATTGATTAAGGATTACATGCTTTCCAGTGTGAGAAAGACGCAGCTCCTGCGTTGTGGATACCCTAGAAACGATATTTTATACCACACCCAAAATAAAACTAAAACAACGAAAAAATATTATATCGCATTTATGCCAACTTGGCGGGGCAATTTTGGCAACATACAGAGCGCAGGCGATGATTTCGCTAGTGATCTTAAGAAGGCGCTAGATTACTTGGAGGCGACGGTTGACGAAAACATAAAAATCTCGGTTCGACTCCACCCTCTGGCAAAAGGTATGGTCAACGTTGATGGATATAATAGAATTCAGCCGTTTCCTAGTGACAAAGAGCCTTATGAACATTTAGCAGAGTGCGATGCACTAATCACCGATTATTCGTCGGTAATGTTTGATTATGCAATCACAAAACGCCCGATCCTTCTTTACTCCCCAGATCTCGACACTTACGCGAGGGAAAGGAACTTTAGCCTGCCGTTGGCAAGTCTGCCATTCCCCATGCTAAAAACTCCCGAAGACCTGTCAAATTGGGTTAATCGCATCGCGCAGCACGAAAGCTTGCAAGCCCCCGGTTCGGAGCCAGCATATCGCTCTTTTATTAACACTTACTGCTCATGGGATGATGGAAATAATACAGAAAGAGTTTGCGCTTCATTTTTCGAGAAAAAAGACTCATTTGAGAGGCCTGCGCTTGATGGCGGTGGGACAAAGCCAAAACTACTTATTTACACAGGCGGGCTTTCTCACAATGGGATTACGGCATCATTCAAGTCCTTAGTTAAAAGCGTGGACACATCAAAGTTTGATATAACGATCCTTGCTGATACCAGCTGCAGCACTGAGGAGTCCGAAGCTTTTTTTAAAAATATCCCGGATATGATTCAGTTCATCCCCTTGAATCTCGCCATAAGTTTAAAGTTTATTGATATCGTGAGATTCAGCTATCTCTACATGTTTGAAAAAAACTGGTTCAGCAAGCGAGACTGGATTCGGCGAGTATGGGAAAGAGAGGCAGACAGATTGTTCGGCCATGCAGATTTTGATTTATTTGTGAACTTTAACGGATACTCTTGGCGCGCCGCTTTTCTGTCCGGCGGATTACGTTGCCCTTCGGCCATTTTTGTACATAACGATATGGCTAAGGAGATCGAGGCGAATCGCATAGCTGACCTAAGACTTCTTGAGTTTTCATACGGGATTTCGACAAGTGTCGCCACCGTCCGAGAAGGAGCAGAGTCAAGCTACTGTGCATCTCACTACAATTTCAATGAAAAGTGTTTTTATGTGCCGAACACGCTATCCCTATCCTATTCAGAGCGAGCAAACGACAAGATCAAATCGGCATTTTCACGAAATATAAAACCGAGCGACAGAGAAAGAATAATATCATCCCTTGATGATCCAAACTCGTTCCGCTTTATAAATATTGCTCGATTCTCTCCAGAAAAAGGGCAGTTGCGCCTTATCGAGGCATTTGAAAAAGTTTGTGAGCGACATAGAAACTTGCAACTTTATATCGTAGGTGGCCACGGCATTGATGAGAATAAGATAAAGGAGCGAACTAATCATTCTGCTGTGAGTGAGCGCATTTTTGTGGCGCAAGGCTCGAACAATGTCATGCCATTGCTGAAAAAGATGGACACATTTGTATTCTCATCTTTTTATGAAGGGATTGGTTTGGTTTTGTTTGAGTCTCTTGCGCTGGGCGTTCCCATCGTTTCAACTAATATCCCAGGCCCCGCCGAGCTGCTTTCACAAGGATACGGACTCGTCGTGGATAATAGCGTCGAGGGACTTGTTGAAGGTATGCTTGCCGCAATCGCTGAGGAAGTCCCTTATCGGAATTATGATATAAAAGAACATAACCGTTTCGCACTTAGCCAGTTTGAGAAGCTGGTGACCTCATCAATATGGAGCAAGGAATCGAATGGTTGATAGTGATTTTTCGGAACGAAATATGGGGCCAAAAATAGATCAAGTTGTCGTCACCTTCGGCACTTTCGACGTGTTCCACGTCGGCCACCTCAATATTCTTGAGCGGGCCCGTTCGCATGGAGGACGGCTGATTGTCGGCGTCTCCAGTGATGAGTTAAATCGGAAGAAGAAGGGACGTTATCCGGTGTTTGCGGAAGCGGAGCGTGCTCGGATTTTGGGGGCCCTTCGTTGCGTGGATACGGTGTTTTTTGAGCATTCACTGGAAGAAAAGCGGCGGTACCTTCTTGATCACAATGCGGATGTGCTGGTGATGGGCGACGACTGGAAAGGAAAGTTCGACGAGTTCAGCGATATCTGTGATGTAGTTTACCTAACACGTACACCCGCGATCTCGACGACTGCGGTCATTGAAAAAATTCGCTATTAATCAAGGATGCTCCAGCCTGGCGAGGCCCCGCTGGGAGGAGCATCCATCGGCATACTCGCCATAGATTTTCCTCGTGACCTCTTCCCGCTGGCTTGCCTGCTGTTGAAGTGCAAGCGCCGGAGCTAGGATTGCGCCCTTGAGCGCAAATTCCAGATCATCTGATCCCCTTACAATGCGGCCAAATCGGAATTCTGGCCCCAGCGAAAACCCCTTGCGAAAAGGTGGTTCCACATCTAGAAAGATGGCCGGCCGGCCCAGCAACAAAAAATCGAAGGCAATGGATGACCAATCACAAACCAGCACGTCTGAGGCCAGAAGAATCTGTTCGGTATCTGGGTGGGTTCTTGATGACAGGACGTAAACATGCGGGTACTCGGTCGTCGAGCTCAACGGCGTGTTCAGGTGCGATCTTAGCAGGATACTGCAATCGTGGTGTTCGGCAAACGTGGAAAGTTGCCCCATGAACTGCGCCTCGTCGAGGCCGAAAGGGAAGACGCTTCTTCCTTGTGAGTCCTGAGTCCAAGTCGGGGCGAACAAGACCAGCTTGCGATCAGCCGGCAATGATAATTGCTGCCGGACTTGCTCCGAGGATTCGGTTGCATTTACAAGTCGATCAGTTCTGGCGTAGCCGGTCACCACCACTTGGTCGTTGCGAAACCCAAACGTGTCGACGTACAAGCGTTTTAGGTGAGGGCTGGTTACCCACGTTTCGCAATATTGGTGTTGGGTGCGAAAGTCGGCAGAATCGAAGCCTTTGAAGGGAATGCCGTGCCAGACATCGTAAAAACGGATATTAGTCAGCTTTGGCAGTGGGGCCATGGCGTGAAGTCCGTGATCCGTCACCAAGGCATCAACTCGGGCGAGAAGCCATGCGGCTCGGGGGCTAATGGCCAGCGCGGTGCGTATGCCCTGCCGCCGGATTTCTCGCCAGTAAAGCGGATCCATAGTCAGGAACTCGAGCTCAAGTCCAGTATCACCTGCGTCGGACTCAAGGTAGAGCGCAAGCAGGTTGCCGTTGAGTTTGTGGCCATACAAAAGGACTTTGCGGCCATCCTTGCGAACAAAGGGCCGCAATAGCAGAGCGAGCAAGACATTGGCGCCGAAAAGCGACAGCAAAACCCAGTGCCAGGGGTTGCGGCGGTCAATCTTCATGCGCGATGTCTCGAACTCATGCGTTGTTTGCCAAGTAATCCATGATACAGGCAGACGGGCTTTCCGCCTGTTCGTCATTGCTGGGTGTTTTCAGTGCTTGATATCTTTTTTGTTCAATGTAACTGAGCACTCCGCTGGAAAGCTCGCCTTCTAAAATTGCGTTTTTGCCCAGCCCATCACTGCGTTCTGTAGCTTGCCGCATCACGATTGTTGGCACGCCAAGTGAGGCCAGTTCTTCCTGATTTGAGCCGCCGTCAGTGAGAACGCAAGCTGATTCGGCAGCCAAGCGAAGAAAATCGCTGTAACCCAGGCGCGGAAGCAATATGATGCCTATGTGCGTTTCCAAACGCTCCAAAAGCCCGGTCTTGGTTAGCCGCTTACGTGTTGCTGGGTGCAGAACAAAATAGACCAGATGTGTTTTAGCTATGTTTTCCAGTAGTTCGACCAAGTCGGCTAATCGCCTCGTGTTATAAATGTTCTGGAAGCGGTGTAGTGAGGCGACAATGTAACTTGATTCTAAATTGAAGGTGGCACGGCTAATTCCGGTTAGCTTTATTGAGTCTAGAATTGTGTTGCCCCCGGTGTCAATTGACTGGCAATCGGGGTGTTTGGTTCTCATGTGCTTTACGGTTTCCGGGTTAGGGCACATGGCTATATTGCTCAGCCGGAAGACAATGCGACGGGATAGTTCTTCGGGGAAAGGGTCGAATATTTTGTTTGACGTTAGCCCGCTTTCCAAGTGAACAACACATCCACCTATTTGCCGGCCTACCAAGGCGCCCAGTACTGTGGAAAGGGTATCTCCGTGCACCAGGATATTGACGAACTTGGGATCTGTGCTTAGTGCTTTTAGCTGTTTTTTGATGCCCAAGTAGGCCATTGGAAGCCAGGTGATCAGAGAAAGTATTGTAGAGTGTTCTTTTGCAAAAGTAGCTGTAACTTGTGCTGACTTCACCCCAAACTCGTCCAGTAAGTCTTGCATAGTTTCTTGGTGCTGCCCGGTCATAAGCAAGGTGGACGGGAGGCCCATCCGTTCACATTCAACGATGACTGGGGCTACTTTGATTAGCTGTGCGCGGGTGCCTATTATAAAAACAAAGTGCTTTTGAGATCGCAGTGTCACGCTGTTTCCCTTCTTTACCCGCCATGTTTTGTAAGCATCCTATTTTGCAGGATATTTTCTAGAAGTCATAGTATGCCAGAGGAACTTTTTTCCGCCGGAATCCTTGGGGCAGCCTGTTTGTTCAAATAATCAAGTTATGAACAGGCACACAGTGTTTTTCGCTCGGTAGCCACGATTTTGAGTTTTTATGTCTTGCAATCGCCTTTCCATTAATCTTGTTCCCTACCTATTTGGCTCGGTCGTGCTTATTCTCTAAGGCTTTACTGAAGGGTTCTATGAGCTCATGCTCGGAGCAACCGAATTACACAGCTCTCGCCGGCTTTTACTCAAAGCCTGAAATCCGACTCCCCAATAGGCAGTATACCTTTCAAATCGAAAATCAGCCCGGACTCAATCGTGTATTCCCGCAGCTGAGTACCCGTCAGAGCCCTGTATTCCGAATGCGGCACAGCCAGCATCACGGCGTTATAGTGGCCAGCCTCCGGATGATCAATCAATGTAATGCCGTATTCGTCCAGAGTTTCTTGTTTGTCGGCCCAGCAGTCGCTTACATCGACTTGGCAACCGAATTCCCGAAGTTCCCGAATCACGTCGATCACTTTGGTGTTCCGCAGGTCCGGGCAGTTCTCTTTGAAGGTGAGGCCCAGCACGAGAATTCGGGAGTTTGCTATGGTGTGGCCTTTTTTGATCATGGCTTTGATAAGTTCAGTTGCCGCATAGGGTGCCATGTTGTCGTTCACGCGCCGCCCGGCCAATATGATTTCGGGGTGGTAGCCAATGGCCTGGGCTTTGTGAGTGAGGTAGTAAGGGTCTACGCCTATGCAGTGCCCGCCAACCAGGCCTGGCGTAAAGGGTAGGAAATTCCATTTTGTCCCGGCTGCCGCAAGCACTTCGTGGGTGTCTATTTTTAAGCGGGCGAAGATCATGGAAAGCTCGTTCATTAGGGCTATGTTCAGGTCTCGCTGGGTGTTTTCGATGACCTTCGCTGCTTCCGCGACCTTAATGGAGCTAGTTTTGTGCGTTCCCGCTTTCACAATGCTTGCATAGAGCTCGTCTACTTCGTCTGCGATCGCAGGGGTAGAGCCTGCAGTTATTTTAACGATGTCGGCGAGGCGATGTTTTTTGTCGCCGGGGTTGATGCGTTCGGGGCTGTAACCGGCGAAAAAGTGTTTGTTAAACACTAGGCCAGAAACTTGTTCAAGCCGTGGTACGCATACTTCTTCTGTAGTACCGGGGAATACCGTTGATTCAAAGATAACCAGGTCACCCGATTTCAAAACGCTTCCTACGCTTTCGCAAGCCGTGATAAGCGGGGTAAAGTCAGGCGCTTTGTACTGGTCTATCGGTGTGGGCACGGTCACTATGTAAATTTGACAGTCTGCTATTGCTTTCTCGGTGTTGGTAAACGTCAGCAGTGGGGCAGAATCGAGTTCAGATTTAGTAGCCTCCCGTGTTCGGTCGAACCCTCTTTTGAGCTCTTCCACGCGGGTGCTGTTGATATCGAAGCCTACCACCGGTCGGCTCGCACCAAAGGCGGCGGCCAGTGGCAGCCCAACGTACCCCAGCCCCACAATCGCAATTTTCTTCATACAGTCCCCAGGCCCGTTTTGGCGTGTTTTCGCACCACGGTATCCTGCTTGGCTGGCTGGCGTGCCGCAAGCGTATTTTTATGAATTAATTTAACGGTGCTCAGGCCATCAATCATTTATAGATCTGATCATAGACAGGCACTGGAGGAAACACCCCCAAGCTTTCCAAATCGCCCCCACCCATCTAAACTCAAGCCTCGTCGTTACTCGCACCCCAACCGTCAGGCTGCAGCGCCCTAATCTATGACAATAAACACAAGCAACATCACCTTAACGGGTCTGGCACGGCGCTTTGTAAGCGACGGCTTGCTGGATGAATCCACGGCCAAAGACGCCTTTTTTCAGGCTTCTCAGAACCGTATTCCGCTGATTACCTACCTAACTCAGCACAAGTTGGCAAACAGCTCGGCGTTGGCGTTTTCGGCGGCCATGGAGTTTGGTATTTCAGTGCTGGACCTGGATGCGTTTTTGCCGGAGATGATGCCCGACAAGCTGGTGGACGAAAAACTGCTGCGCAAGCACAACGCCCTGCCCCTGTATAAGCGTGGCAATCGGCTGTTTATTGCAGTAAGTGACCCCACCAACGTTCAGGCTCTGGACGAAATCAAGTTCAATACCGGCTTAAGCACCGATGCAATTCTGGTGGACGATTCCAAGCTGCGCGCGGCTATCGAAAAGTATTTGGCGTCTAGTGAAAGCTCCATGGGCGACCTGGCCGATACAGACCTTGAAGGTATCGAAACAGAAGGCGCGGATGGAAACGAAGACGACGGTGCAGTGGTTGTTGCCGAAGTAGACGATGCACCCATCGTAAAGTATGTGAACAAAATGCTGCTAGATGCGATTCGCGGGGGTTCTTCAGACGTTCACTTTGAACCTTACGAGAAAACCTACCGCGTACGCTTTCGCACTGACGGCATTCTAAAAGAAATGTCGCGACCCTCTATAAAGCTGGCACCGAAAATATCCGCGCGAATAAAGATCATGGCGCAGCTGGACATTTCCGAGCGACGTTTGCCGCAAGACGGCCGCATAAAAATGAGGCTGTCCAAAACCAAGTCCATCGACTTTCGGGTGAACACCCTGCCCACGTTGTGGGGCGAGAAAATCGTGCTGCGTATTCTGGACCCCAGCCAGGCAAAGTTGGGCATTGACGCCCTAGGGTATGAAGAAGACCAGAAGAAGCTGTATATGGACGCCCTGGCGCAACCCCAAGGCATGATTCTGGTCACGGGGCCCACCGGTTCCGGTAAAACCGTATCTCTGTATACCGGTTTGAACATTCTGAACACCGACGAGCGCAATATTTCCACCGCGGAAGACCCGGCGGAAATTAACCTGGAAGGCGTGAATCAGGTCAACGTGAACAACAAAGTGGGGCTTGGCTTCGCCGAAGCGCTACGGGCGTTTTTGCGGCAAGACCCTGACGTTATCATGGTGGGCGAGATTCGAGACCTGGAAACCGCCAACATTGCCATTAAAGCGGCACAAACCGGTCACCTTGTGTTATCCACGCTGCACACCAACAGCGCGGCCGAAACCTTAACCCGCATGATGAACATGGGCGTGCCGGCGTTTAACATTGCCACGTCTGTTAGCCTGATTATTGCACAGCGCCTGGGCCGGCGACTTTGCAGCTGTAAGCAGGCCGGAGACATCCCAAAAGACGTTCTTTTAGCCGAAGGGTTCTCAACTGAACAAATTGAAACAGGGATCACGTTGTACCATCCGAAGGGCTGTGATAAATGCACTAATGGGTATAAAGGCCGTGTCGGCATTTACGAGGTGGTGAAAGTAACCGAGCAGCTGGCCAGTATGATTATGGAAGAGGCCAGTTCTATCAAGATTGCAAAAGCAGCTCAGGCTGAAGGCTTCCGAACCCTGCGCCAGTCCGCCCTGTTAAAAGTGATTGAGGGTGTGACCAGCCTTGAAGAAGCCAACCGCGTGACCAAGGATTAAGCATGGCTCAGAAAGCGAAGAAACTGGAATCTTACGTTTGGGAAGGCAAAGATCGCCGAGGCAACAAAGCCAAGGGTGAAATGCCTGGCGTTAGCTTGGCTTTGGCCAAGGCCCAGTTGCGCAAGCAGGGCATAGTTCCAGACAAGGTGAAAAAGAAATCCAAACCCTTGTTCGGCGGCAGCAAAAAAATTACGCCTTTTGACATTGCCATGCTCACCCGACAACTGGCCACCATGATGAAAGCCGGTGTGCCCCTGGTGCAAAGCTTTGATATCGTGGCCGATGGCCTGGAAAACAGAGGCCTACAGGAACTGGTGATGTCGGTTCGGAACGACATTGCCTCTGGTAACAGTTTCGCCGGATCGTTGCGTAAACACCCCCGTCAATTTGACGACCTGTACTGCAACTTGGTGGATTCCGGCGAAAAAGCCGGTGCGCTCGAGAAGATGCTCGACCGTATTGCCACCTACATGGAAAAAACAGAAATTCTGAAGAAAAAAGTCAAAAAAGCGATGACCTATCCTATCGCCGTTGTAGTGGTCGCTATTATTGTCACCGCAATTCTGCTCGTGAAAGTAGTGCCACAATTTGAAGCACTATTTAACGGGTTCGGTGCAGAGCTTCCGGTTTTTACTCAGATGGTGGTGCGCCTGTCGGAATGGATGCAGACTTGGTGGTTCGTGGTGATGCTGGGAATTATCGGTGCCATTGTTTTATTCAAAGAGTCGAAACGGCGGTCACAGAAATTCTCGGACATTGTTGATAAGTACATTTTAAAAGTACCCATTATGGGTGAAATCTTGGACAAATCTGCGGTTGCCAAGTTTGGCCGGGTGTTGTCAACAACCTTTGCAGCCGGCGTTCCCCTTGTAGACGCCCTTGAATCCGTAGCCGGTGCTACCGGCAATGCGGTATATCGCGATGCCGTTATGCGTATCCGCAATGACGTGTCCAGCGGCACCCAACTGCAAGCCTCTATGCGGGCGCAGAACGTGTTTCCGGTGATGGCGGTTCAGCTAACAGCCATTGGCGAGGAATCTGGTAACCTGGACGAAATGCTGGAAAAAGTGGCCGAGCACTACGAAGCAGTAGTGGATGACATGGTCGACAACCTGACTGCGCTGATGGAGCCGATGATTATGGTTGTACTGGGCATTCTGGTGGGCGGCCTGATTATCGCCATGTATCTACCGATCTTCCAAATGGGCCAGGTTGTTTAATTCATGATGAGTTTTAGCATCTTTTTGGACACACCCTGGCTGCTGTACAGCACGGTTGCTTTTCTATCTTTGTGCATTGGCAGTTTTCTGAACGTGGTTGTTTTTCGCCTGCCGGCAATGATGCAGCAGGAGTGGCGCTGCCAATGTGAAGAGCTGCTGGAAGTGCCAGAGGCCAAGCGGGAACCGGCGACGGTGCTAAGCCTGTCAAAGCCAGCCTCTACCTGCCCCCACTGCGGCCACGGCATTCGCGCCTGGCAGAATGTACCGGTTATCAGCTACTTGCTGTTGAAAGGCAAGTGCGCCCGTTGCAGCAAACCGATTTCAGCGCGCTACCCAATTATCGAGTTAGCGACAGCGGTGTTCTCGGTACTTACCGTGTACCTGCTGGGGCCAACGCCTGCGGCGCTTTGGGCGTTATTGCTGGTGTGGGCGCTGGTGGCGCTGACGATGATTGATTTTGATACTCAACTGTTGCCAGACTCCATTACTCTGCCCCTGCTTTGGTTAGGGCTGATTGTGAATTACTTTGGCCAACTGGTGCCTTTTAATGAGGCATTCTGGGGCGCCGTAGTCGGTTACCTGGCACTCTGGTCGGTTTACTGGCTGTTCAAGCTGGTTACCGGCAAGGAAGGCATGGGCTACGGCGATTTCAAGCTGCTGGCAGCGTTAGGCGCGTGGCTGGGTTGGACGTTATTGCCAGCGGTTATTCTGTTATCCTCTGTTGTAGGCGCAGCCGTTGGTATAGCCTTGATGGTGTTCAAACAGCAGGGCCGAGAGGTGCCCATTCCATTTGGGCCTTATTTGGCCACGGCTGGCTTGATGTGTTTGTGGTTTGGTGATGAAATTGTGGGTGTGTGGTTCGGTTTTATTGGTGTATAGGCTTGGTTTATAAATTTGGTTATATGAACTTGGCTAAATAAGGAGTATGCGCGCGTATGGCACCCAAAATTGTGGGGCTGACCGGTGGTATTGGATCAGGAAAATCAGTGATTGCCAGCCTCTTTGGCGCCCTTGGCGTGCATTGGGTAGACGCAGACGATGTCGCCCGCCAGGTGGTAGAACCCGGCACCCGAGCGCTGGAGCTGATTGCCGAGCACTTTGGTCACGACATTTTGATGTCTGGTGGGGCGCTGAATCGCGCAGCCTTGCGCAAGCTGGTGTTTGACGACGCCGAAGAGCGCAGGTGGCTGGAAGAATTGATACACCCCATTATTCACACCGAACTGGAACGCCAGCTAAAGCCCGACGATTACGACTTGCCCTACGTACTGCTGGTGTCGCCGCTGTTATTTGAAACGATTCAGCACACCATTACCGAGCGGGTGATTGTTATAGACAGCCCAGAGAGCGTGCAAATACAGCGCACCATGGCTCGGGACAACAACCCCAGAGACCAGGTTGAACGCATTATTGCCGCACAGATTCCGCGCCAGCAGCGGCTTGATAAGGCCGACCTGATTATTGATAACGGCGGCACCAAAGACAACGTGCGCCAACAAGTGCGAGACGCCCACAATGCGCTGCTGGTGGAATTTGGCCATTAACCGGCGTCAGATATTTGGCGCCGGTTTCTTTACTATTGCTGCAGTGCTTACAGCGCCCTCAGCCTATGCACTGGAACCTTCAATACAGTTCTACCAGCGATCTATTCCACAGCACCTTGCCCCGCAGTCGTTACCCAGCAACTTTTACGACTTCGCGCCAGAGGAATATTGGGCCGAACCGGAAGACTCCTATTGGATGACCTTCAGTAACTGGGTGCTGTTGCAGGAGCGCACTCAAGGTGAGCGTGTGGAACATCTGGGGCAATGGGCAGACCGAACCCTGTCTGGCGAAAGTCACAGCCTGCCGCTGAACGAAAGTTATTTACGGCTAAGCTTTGCCACCGAAACCCGTGCCGGTGCAGTATTGGATTTTGAACCAGAGGCGCGCTTCCGGGTGGATATACCCACTGCCCGCAAAAAGCTGAGACTGGTGATTGAAAGCGAAAGCGAAGAGCTGATTCCGCTGGCAGAGCGGCAGCGCGACCGGCAGCTTACGGAACCGGAACGCTCTTCAACCGGTACCACGGGCGCTCTCCGGTTTTTGGGAAAAGTGGGTGACTCGATTAATTTCTCCAATGATTTTGGCGCGCGCCTACACTTGCCCCCCGATGCATTCTGGCGTGCCACCGTGCGCAAGAATTGGCGGCCATCAGGAGACTGGGGCTTGCTGGCTCAACAGCGTTTTTATTATTACCATCAAAACGGTTGGGGTTCGCGCAGCTGGTTCGAGGCGCGGCACGATTTAGGTAAGGGCTGGGAGTTTAAAAACTCGTCTGAGCTTGAGTGGGTACACAGCGACAGGGAATTTGTGGCGGCCCAGGTGTTTAGCGTTAGCAAGCGATTAAATAACCGTGCCGTGCTTACGCCCCGGGTTGGCGTGCTAGGTGAAAGCCAGCCCGGCTGGCGCACCACCGAAGTCTTTGCCGACGTGACTTGGCGCTACCGTATGTACGGCGACTGGCTGTTCGGAGAGATTATTCCCGCGCTGCAGTTTGCGCGGGATAATTCGTTTAAAGACGACAGCTCACTGATTTTGCGATTGGAAATGTATTTTTCTGGCAACATTGTTCGGCGCAACTAGCACTTATGCCTCGCCATAACGCGAAAGATGCCACTGAAGCACTGACTCTGACTCCGATTGCCATCACTCGCTCCTGCTTTGCTGACAAGTTTGGCGTGCCGCGGCAGCCGGGCTTAACCCGCCATGCCCACGCGGACTTATTGATTCAGCCGCCGTTTGACCGTGAGGATGCTTTTCGCGGTTTGGAGAGCGCCAGCCATTTATGGCTGACGTTTCAGTTTCATCAGGCGGTGCGAGCCGAGTGGCGGCCTGTGGTGCGGCCACCCCGTTTGGGAGGCAACCGCAAGATTGGGGTGTTTGCCAGCCGTTCGCCGTTTCGCCCCAACAGCCTGGGGCTTTCGGCAGTGCGTAACCGCGGGCTGGTGCGCAAGCAAGGCAAGCTGGTGTTACAAATCAGTGATCACGATTTGATCGAAGGCACGCCGATTCTGGACATCAAACCGTATCTGCCATTTGCAGACGCGATAAGCGGCGCGCACCTGAGTTGGGCCGAAGAGGCGCCGGTGGAGCGTTTGCCGGTGGTATTTTTACCCGAGGCACAGCAGCAGCTGGGCGAGCTTTGTACAGAGAATTCTTTACAGAAATATCCGGATTTTGCCGCGCTGATTGAGGATGTGGTGAGTTACGATCCGCGCCCGTCGTTTCGTCGTGGCCGTGAAGAAGAGCGAATTTACGGTGCGCATTTGTACAATGTTAATGTGCGTTTTCGATTTGTAACCGACGAAACCGGCAGCCGTGTGGAAGTGCTGACGGTTTGTTAAAATATTTTCGCTTGGTTTGTTATTTCATAAGTGCTTGGATAGATTTTTCACTTCACCAAAGATTAGAAAGGTTGCTATGAACGTTGACTGCCCCACCTGCCGTAAAACCGTGGAATGGACCGATGCCAATCCGGATCGCCCATTCTGTTCGCACCGCTGCAAGTTGATTGACCTGGGCGCCTGGGCCAATGAGGAATACGGAGTACCGGCACAGAATGTAAGCTCCGAAGACCTGGATCAACTGGACCAGTTGGAAGACGACACCCGGCACTGAGCGTACTGTTTGTAGCCGTTTTCAAACCATATGCAAAAAAAACAGTGTGGATTGTGCAAACCGTTCATACCCGGCGGTTACGGGCTTTTAAGTTGTGGGTTACCGTCGTGCGCTTTATCATCGCCTTAAGAGCCTTCCGCCATTGCCGGCAGCTTACACTTTCGTTCATGACCCGCTCATCACTCTTTCATCACCAAAAAGGTAGCATTATGAAAGCCTCTCGTATTTCCCTGATGGCCCTGTCACTTGCTATGGGCGCAGCACCTGCGCTGGCCAGCGACGTTGACCTGAGCTTGACCACAGATTCCGCAAAGGCACAGATGAACTTCTTTGACAGCCGCGACGACATGCAGTTGGGCGCCGGTTATACCTACCACGAAGGCAGCCGCCACATCGGCAACGTGGATTTTCACGCCCAAGGCCGCACAGCCCTTGGCAATCTGCCTACCACCGCAGGCCTTGGTATGCGCTTGATCGGTTGGGACGATGACCGGGTAGACGGCGGCGCTTTGGCGCTGGGTGGCTATGCAACCGTGAATATTCCCGATGTACCGGGCCTGTCAGTGACTGGCGGCCTGCACTATGCACCCAGTATTCTGGCGTTTGGCGACTCCGATGACATGACCAGCCTTGAAGCCCGCGTTAGTTACCGTGTGATTCGTAACGCAGAGCTGTTTGGCGGTTATCGCTACCTGAACACAGATTTGGATGGCCGCGGCGATCTGAACCTGGATGAAGGCTTAATGGCCGGAATGAAATTGTACTTCTGATCAATTTTCTGCCGAGCCTGAAGGAATCCCCGGCCCGCGTACTGCGGTCCGGGGATTTTTGTATATTGGCTGATCTGCTGCTATTTTGATCATTTAATCACAATAACCCGTAAGGTTATTGTAAAGCCCAGAGGTGATATGTCAGTCAACACAGGCGCACCTTCCCCCGCTGCCAAGAAGCGTCATGCTCTGGCGTTCATTCTATTTTTGATTGCCGGTGCTTTATTTGGAGCATTTTATAAACCGTCACCGAGCGCACTCAGCAGCCGTGACAACGCCGGCGAAGAATTTCCGTTTGCCACGCTACCGTCGCTACCCGGCTGGGCCAATGCACGCCTACCAGATTTTTCTGGCTACGCAGATACTGACGAAAAAAAAGCCGCTTTTTTTGAATTTCTGTTCCCGCGCATTGTGCTGGCCAACAGCCGCATTTTACTGGAACGTGAGTACTTGGACGCTTTGGCTGCAAAGTCCCAGCTTACAGGCAAAGAAAAACAATGGCTGAAAAACGAAGCCAAGCGCCTGCGGGTCGATCCCGCTCCGGCGGGCAAAGCCCAGATTGCCAAGCTGAAAAGACGCCTGGACGTAATACCGCCGTCGCTGATTATGGCCCAGGCGGCTAATGAGTCCGCTTGGGGAACGTCGCGCTTTGCGGTGGATGGTAACAATCTTTTCGGCCAATGGTGTTTCACCGCTGGCTGCGGCTTGGTTCCGCTTAGCCGGGTATCGGGCGCCAGCCACGAGGTGGCCAAATTCTCTTCGCCCTATCGTTCGGTACGGGCCTATATCCAGAATTTGAACCGCCACCCTGCCTATCAGCCATTGCGGGATATTCGCCTGACCGATCGCAAACAACAGGAGCCGCTGTCTGGCAGGGAGTTGGCCGCGGGGCTGGAACTTTACTCCGAGCGCGGAGAAGAGTACGTCGGCGAGATAACGGCAATGATCCGCCATAACAATCTGGCCGTGTACGATCAGGCATTTGCTGAGATTTTGAAGGATCGCACCCCGGCCCACTTGCAACAACTGGCCAGCGCCCGCAATATTGATGAGCTGATGCCGCGCTAGAAACCGCCGGTAACCAGAAGCAATGTTAACGTAAAGCAAGCCAGTTTTCGGATTAAAACTGGTTATCATCCATGGAAGGAATACATCATGAGCAACCTCATGGTCGCCTGCCGGAACATTTTGGCGAGTGGGTACTGCCCGGTGCCCACTCCGATATTGGCGGTGGCTACCCTCATAACTTCCACGAACACATTCAGGCGGCCCTGCCCCGTAGGTTTCTCGGCCAACACCCCAGAGACAGCTATGAGTACACAATGGTACTGATGGAGCGCAGGCAGATGATTGACCAAGGTTGGTTGGGGCCAAATAACCCGCGCGGCACGCTTACCATAGAAGAAGCCTACCGGCGTCGACTGAAAGAAGGCGAAGTCGAACTGCAGTTCCGACTCTGGCTGGACCGGCGCGTACAGGCTGAATACTCT
This sequence comes from Marinobacter sp. M1C, assembly GCF_023314135.1. Lineage (NCBI taxonomy): Bacteria > Pseudomonadati > Pseudomonadota > Gammaproteobacteria > Pseudomonadales > Marinobacteraceae > Marinobacter > Marinobacter sp. M1C. The sequence goes on along the minus strand of NZ_CP092289.1, from coordinate 1,017,187 downwards.
CGGGTGGCTCTGCGGCAAATGTACCGGCTGGCGAAAGATGCGGGTGTACCATTGAATGCCGTGGAACCCATCACATCAACGAAGGCCAACCACTGCGACTGTCTGCTGCAGAGGAAGCCCTGCTTCGCCAACGCTACATTCACTACTCAGCCCATTACGCGATTGCAGGGCCACTTTTCCCATTCAAACCCGCACCCGGTGACGTGCGAGCTATCTATCCAAACAGGGGGCTCAAATGATGAGAAAGTTCGTGATGTTTGCGGCGGTACTCTTTTATCACCGCGCCTATGAAGGCGCTGACCCCCTGTGCGGTTCGGGGTTTCAGGTCTCGAGTACGCCCAGTTCGCGGGCCCGGACAATGGCCTGGGTTCGGGATTTCACACCCAGCTTGGCGTTTATTCGGCGGGCGTGGGTTTTGACGGTGTGCAGTGAAATGTGCAGTTTGTCTGCGACTTCCTGATTTGACAGGCCGCGGGCAATACACTCCAGCACGCCTTTTTCCCGTTCGCTGATGGGCTCGGCCAGAGGCACAATCATGCTTATCGCAGCCTTGATGCCGAACAGCTTTGCCAGGGCATCAGTAAAAACACCGGTTGAAAGCTGCTCAAACGTTTGTCGCAGCAGTGGCTCAATCTCTTGTTTCAGCTCGTTAAACGGGCTAATGAAATGCTCTTTGGCCGCCAACTCAACAATACTGACCAGGCGTTTGACGGCTTGAGCCGGGCTTTTTTCCAGGGCAAGCAGCGCGGCGTCTAGCAGGTTCATGTGCATGTCTACGCCCATGGGAATAGCATCGCGATAGCCGGCACGCAGGCCATTCAGCCGGGTTCTGGCAGCGCCATATTCCCCGCGGGCCATGGCAATGCGCACTTGCAGGCAATCCATCAGCCCCGGCATGGTGGGGAAGAGTTCCGGTGAATAGCCAGCCTGGCGATAAGGCAATATTTTGGCCATCGCCAGGGCCGCTCTGTCGGTCTCGCGCTGGGCCAGCCAGCACGATGCCTTTAATGCTTCCAATACCGGCACGTAGAGTTCACCGTCTACCTGCCATGACTGCATAGTACGTTCGGCGCGGGCAATCCAGGCAAAGGCTTCGTCAAAGTGGCTCTGGCTGCGGCAAATAAAGACCCGTAGACACATGGCCATTAATAGGCCCAAATCTCGGGTTTGTTCGGCTTGCCGTGTGCACACGGCCAACACCCGGTCTACATCCTGATATCTACCTTGATGCCATAACACCAGAGCAAGATTCAGCTGTAGCCGAATTTCCCCTACCCGCGCCGGCCGCGCCAACTCTTGCATGGCCGTGTCCAGGCTGCTGCGCAGTAGGTGTTCGGTATGGCGCAATTCGCCTTTGCTCAATTCAATGCGGGCATGGGCGTAAACCGCCAAGGCTTCCGAGCCGGTATCACCAGCCTGTCGCGCCAAGCGCGCGGCTTCGCGGCTGGCCTCGCGGGCATCGGCGAAACAGCCCAATGCACACAAAGCGCTGGAGCGCACCAGTTGGGTAACCAGCTGGCCCTGAACCGATAATTCAGAATCTTCCAGGGCAGCTTCGGCCAGCATCAGGGCTGGCTCTACCTGGCCTTGGCCGCGAGCAATAAAGGCCTGTAAGGCCTGAATCCGCCCGAGGGGAATATCGTGTTTTTCCGCCTCGCCTAAATGTTCAACCAGCTCGGTTGCCTGGCGGCATTGCCCGCCAATGGCGTGTACCCAGCCAAAAACCAACCGCAGCCGCGGATTGCCGGCCAGCACCGTTGCCGGCAAGCTACGCCGCAGGCGTAATAGCGATGCGGTGTCTTGCCCCAGCAGCAAAGCTTCGGAGCCTTCCGCTGCCATGCGCCGAATCTGCGCCACGTCTGCAGACAACAGAGCGTATTTCAAACCTTCGGAGTACTGCCGACGCTGGGCGAACCACTCACTCACCCGCAACATGCGCTGAGCGCTGCCGCTCAGTACCGGAGTTTGCAACCAATCCAGCAGCAAAGGGTTCAGCCGATACCAGCGGCCGCGGCCGGCCATCAGTTTTGCCGGCAAGCCCCGCTCTACCGCCTGGGAGGGTACTATTTGTGCGAGTGCTATCGGTGTAGGCGTTATCTGCGAGGGCAGTGTTTGTGAAGGTGCTGAGGCTAATTCAGTCGTGGTATCCGCCAGCGCAGTGAATAACTCGTCGGAAAACACGTCAAGCTCGGCCAGCGCCCGTAACGCCAACAGCTGCGCGTTTGTGTAATGGCCCAATACGGCATCCGCCAGAAATCGCTGAACACTTGCGGTGTCTTGCAGGGCTTTGCGCTCGCGGCCACTGCGCAGCTCACCGCGGTACAGACCCAGGGGGGTTGGCCAGCCTTCGGTGAGACTGTAAAGATTGTCTACCGAAACGGTGGTCAATTGCTGTTTCTGCAGTTCGCTGGCGAAAAACTCAAACACTTCGCTGCGACTGAATTCGAGTCTATCCGGGCCGAAGCTGGTAAAACGGTTTTGCAGCTCCAGGGAATGGGTACTGATGGCTAGCGGGCCGCGGGATATTCCCAGCAGGCGCAATTGCGTTGGCAGGTTATCCACCAGTTGTTGCAACAATGCCAAGGTCGCCGGGTTGCTGATTGCATCCAGATTGTCTAGCACCAGCACTTGAGGCAGAAGCTTGGCCGAGTCGGGCTGTTCTATGGCCGCCAGCAACCACTGCAAACCATCGGCAAATGCTCCGCTGTGTGCAGGTTCAGGCTGATTCAGCGCTACCGCTAGAAGCATTAAAAAACGCTCGGGGGCGTTATCTTGAGCGTTCAGGGTTAACCAGCGAATATGCGCGGGGGAGAAATCAGACGCCAACAACGCCTGCGTAGCGGCGGCCGATTTGCCATAGCCGCAAGGGCCGTGAATGTTCAGCAATCCGGCGGACACCACGTTGGCCATCAGCGCCTGATTTAACTCCGGCCGAACCAGCAAACCTTGCAGATGTTTTTCATCAAATGGCAGTTTTACCCGCTGCTGCAGGAGCTCACGTACCCGCTCGCCACGCTGAAGCGCGCTGTTAGCGGTCTGGAATTCGTCGTTTGCTGCCTTACCCTGTTCAACTTGTTTCACGCACTGCCCCGTCGATACCGGCGCTTGGCGAACAAAAGCCCTGCGCTGACCGGCAAATTCCAAAAGTGGCATTATAATCGACGGCTTAGCTACCGCGATTAAGGTACAGCGCAGATTAGCATAAAAATGGCGGGCACCAAGGCCCGCCATTTCATTTCCAGATACTTTCGATTCAAAAAAGCGCTTTCTATTCAAAGAAGCACTTTCTATTCAAAATAGTACTTTCGATTTAAAAAGTACTTTTTACAATCTACTGTCTTAAGAACTAGCGCACACCAGACCTGCGTAGCGCGGCCGGAGTGTAGTCTCGGGACTGCCGTTGAATACCAAACTCGTACGGGTTGGCTTCTTCGTTCGTCAGGCCCAACACCAGATAGCGGCCAGAAAGCACATCAGAGATGGTTTCAATGGCATACCAGGGCACATCGCGATCGTAGAACTGCAGAGCGTGGGCTTCTGACACCCGCCACAACTCACCGCGGCCGTCGTACTGATCAATCACCGCTGCCTGCCAGGAATCTTCGTCAATGTAGATGTCGCGCTTGGCATAGATGTGGCGTTCGCCTTCCTTCAAAGTAGCGCGCACATGCCATACCCGGTGCAGTTCATAACGGGCCAGGTCCTGGTTGATATGGCCAGGCCGCACGATATCGGTGTACTTGAGGTCACGATCGAGCAGCTTGTAAGAGTTGTACGGAATGTACATTTCTTTTTTGCCCACCAGCTCCCAGTTGTAGCGGTCTGGGGCGCCGTTCATCATGTCCAGGTTATCTGAGGTACGCATGCCGTCGGCCGCGGTGCCCGGGCCGTCATACGCTACCTGAGGCGCCCGGCGAACACGACGCTGGCCAGCGTTGTAAATCCACGCACGGCGGGGTTCGGCGATCTGGTCGATGGTTTCGTGCACCAGCAGCACATTACCTGCCAGCCGAGCCGGGCCCACAATGGCCTGTTTGAAGTAAAACAGCACGTTGGGATCGGGGTTCTGATTAGCGTCTTCCAGGAATGTGCGGTAAGTCAACTCTTCCTGAAACCGCACTACGCTGAAATCGCCGCTTTCTGTGGGTGTTACCTGGCCAATGTTACGCAGCACCGAGCCGCCGCGGTAACGGGTAATGTGGTTCCAGTAAACTTCCAGGCCACTTTGTGGCATCGGGAAAGGCGTGCCAGCCTGATAATTTTCCAGCCCGGAACCCCCTTCCTTCAATGCCACCGTGGTGGCATTGGCGCGGGTTTGGTCCTGCACCGCTTGCGGGTACGCCATGGTGCGGCGGGTTTGGTACACCGGTATCACGAAGTCGTCGTACTTTTCGATCATCGCCACCTGGCCCGGTGACAAATTATCGCGGTACTGGTCTACGTTGCTTCGGTCGATGGTGAATTCTGGCACATCTGACGGGAACGGGTTCACGTAGATGCCATCGTTTTTGTAGCCGGCCGGTGGGGTCGTCAAGCCACCCTCAAAGGCTGGAATAGCGCCGCCGTTGCCAGCTTGCTCTGCGCCCATCAGGGTCAGCGTATCGCCCAGCTTGGCGGCCTCGCTGCCTGACACCGCGGCAAAGGCGTTCATGCTGAACATCGATGCCGCAAGAATTCCGGTGGCCAGTAATTTCTTGTTCAATTTCATAAATATTACCTCGCTAAACGAATAAGAGCCGGATTAGAACGAGTAGGAAACGCTCGCGCTGATGAAGTCGCGGTCTCTGAATTCGTTATAAGGTTTGCCGCCGAAGTAGTTGGTGTAGCTGACATCAGCACTGATCTTGTTCTGATACACCGCCTCTAAGCCAAAGCCAACAGACTTGTTACCTTCGTTAAACGCGCCACCAGGTTGCGGGGCGTAGCCTTTCACATCGTGGCTCCAGGCCAAGCGCGGGTATAGGTTCACGCCAGAGAATGCGTTCAGGTAGTCCCATACCAGGCGGGTGCGGTAGCCCCAAGAGAAGTCAGTCGTGAAGCCTTCGTTTTCGCAGTAGGCAGTGTTGGAGTTCAACGGCGTACGCCCTATAAGGACTGCATCCGAACCGCACAGGTCTAGCTGGCCAAAGGGTGTATCCACTAAGGTGGGACCGATACCGTAAGTGCCTGAGCGCCCGAAGCGGCCTTCGTCAAACCCTGGCAGGTCGTGGACCCAGTTGGCACCGGCTTCGCCAATCAGCGACAAGCGGCTGGCGCCCATGACCTGGTCAAAGAATTTAATCAAAGTAAATTGGGCCTGGGACACGTCGTAACGGTCGTTACCAGAAGCGACAAGCCCGTCGATCGAGCCACCAACCAACCCCAGTTCCTCGCGGCGACGCTGCTCCAGCAGGCTGGTTCCAGTTTGCAGACCAGCAGTGATTAGCTCAAAGGCATTCCACTGTAGAGGCAGGTCTTTGCGGAAGCTGTACTCGGCGCCTAACGACCAGCCACCCGGTATGGTCGTGTTGATACTAATGCCAAACAGGTCAATATTTTCCGGATACTCAATAAAGTAATCAGGAAAATCAGGGAAGTTTGGTGACGACGGACTGCTACCACTTCCGCCAGGACTGCTGTTAACAACACCGCTAATATACGGCAATCGGCTGTTGTACTTGATGTAATAAAGGCCAATTTCAGAATCGTTCAGGGCTGGCACATACCAGCGCAATGCCACGCCAAACTGATCTTTAGTATCCGGTTCGCGATCCGCCAATCGGGGAATGACAACTCCGGCCCTGGCGAATTGTGCACTCTGGGCATCGCTGAGACTGCCAACCGGATTGATCGGCCCACAACCATCCGCCACAAAATCCACCGTGGAGAAGAAGGTGCCACAGTCATCAATACGAGTTTTCTCCCAGTCGGTCTGAACAAAACCTTCAATAGTGACGTTTTCGGTGATACCCGCAGAAATGTAGAACATTTCTACCGGTAGCAGAGCATCTTTCAATTCGGCACCTGGCGCACGGAAAGCGTTTACATCAATAGGGTTGATGGTGTTGATACCACCTGGAATAAAGGTGCTCTCACCCCAACTGACCACCTGATTGCCGTAGCGCGCGCTGACCGGCACGTTGCCCAGATACCAGTCCGTAAACACGTACGCGTCTAGAATTTCACCGCCGGAGGCGTTGTCTCTGCCATCCGAGCTTAGTGGCACATGCTGACGGTTTTCGTCTTTCAGTTCAAAATCGTACCAGTAGCGGCCACGTACCAGCGCACCTACGCGGGTGAGCACACTGCTGCCTATATCGTAACTGAGGAAAAGTTCGCTGTTGCCTTTGACAAGTTTGGAAACCGTATCGCCCTTGTCAAAGTTCAGGTTGCCGTTGTCGTAGTTGGTCGAAGAAGCTGTTCCGCCGTTGCCCTGCCCTACCAAACCCTTGTCACGGCTCTCGGTACGCCAAGTAGCGCCGGCTGTGAGTGTGGTATTGAACTGAGCTTCTACACCGCCCAGTTTCTCGGAATCAAAAGAATAAGCTGAGGCATAACTGGAAAAGCCGGCCGCGATGGCAATCGCCAGCGGCAGTCGTTTCCAGATACGCGGCGCGTGTTGGTTTTTTATCATTGGGAGACTACTCCATTTATTATTGTGTTCTTGCTGTGATAGAACTACCAGAATCACACTATACCAACGCCCTCTCCTGTTCTTATCAGTCAAAAGTATGATTTTCACTTTCATCCCCACTGGTTAGGCGTGGGTTTGCCTGATCTGACTATAGTCAACCCGCCAGCAGTCCGCGACATTACTGTTTTTGCAGTTCATCCCAGGGGTGAACCGGCAATACCGCTTCGCTGACTTCCGATTCCATGCTGTCGCGGAAATAGTCCATGGCTTTTTCGGCTTCGCCGAGCTCGTCAAAACGGGCAATGTGATAAATCGCCTCGCCTTCGTTCACCAGCGGCAGGTTATTCACACAAATCACAATTCCGGAACAGGGGGAAATGATGGCGGTTTCCGAGGCTCCAAAAGGATCAGCAACCATAGCCAGTTTCTGACCTTTAATAATCTTTTGTCCAAGCTTGGCCACCGGGCGCATTATGCCGTCTATATCGGCTCTTACCCACTGGGAGCTGGCCGCAATTTCGGAGCGTTTGCGCGGCGGTTTTACGCTCTTTTTAGCGGGCGTCATTTCCAGTTCCCGCATTACCCGCATCACGCCTTTAACACCGCTGGCGATGACCACTTCGTCAAAGCGCAGGGCTTCGCCGCCCTCATAGGTAATCACTGGAATATTTTGTGAATCGGCGTAGGCGCGCAGGCTGCCCTCGCGCAGGCCGGCGTCTATAATCACTGGCGCAGCGAAAGCTTCCGCCATGCGGGCGGTTTCAGGGGTTTTCAGTTCGGCGCGAATTTGTGGCAGGTTAAAGCGATGTATGGCGCCGGTGTGCAGGTCAATAATGTGGGTAACATGTTCCATAATCTGGGTGCGTAGCAGATACGCAATACGCCCGCCCAGAGACCCGCTTTCGCTGCCGGGAAAACAGCGGTTTAAGTCACGGCGATCTGGCAGGTAGCGGGTGCGCTGCACAAAGCCGAAGATGTTAACAATGGGCACGGCTACTAAGGTACCGCGCAATGTGCGCAGCGCAGTGTTGGTGAGTACCCGGCGCACAATTTCCACGCCGTTGATTTCATCGCCGTGAATGGCGCCACACACCATCAGCACCGGGCCGTCACGGCGGCCGTGGACGATTTCCACCGGAATGTGCAGCGGAGTGTGGGTGTACAGTTTGGCCACCTGAACTTCTATGGTTTTACGGGTGCCCGGTTGAACCTGAATGCCGGCGATTTCAAAGGGAGCTCGTGCCATCGGTTATCCTCTGCCTCGGGTTTTTGTGCGGCTGGGGGCCTGATTTTTTTCAATCCAACTCATGATCAAACCGGCGACGTTTTTGCCTGTGGCATTTTCAATGCCCTCAAGCCCTGGCGAGGAGTTTACTTCCATCACCAGCGGCCCGCGGGACGAACGCAGAAGATCTACACCGGCCACGTTCAGGCCCATGGCCTTGGCCGCGGTAATGGCGGTGCGGCGTTCTTCCGGCGTAATACGAATCAGCGAGGCGGTGCCGCCGCGGTGTAAATTGGAACGGAATTCGCCGTCAGCACCCTGGCGCTTCATGGCGGCGATGACTTTGTCGCCTATTACAAAGCATCGAATGTCGGCGCCGCCGGCTTCCTTGATGAATTCCTGCACCAGTATGTCGGCTTTCAGGCCCATAAACGCTTCAATAACGCTTTCCGCAGCGGTGCGTGTTTCCGCCAGCACTACGCCAATGCCCTGGGTGCCTTGTAGCAGCTTGATAACCACCGGGGCGCCGCCCACCATTTTCAACAGATCAGGAACGCTATCGGGCTTGTTGGCGAAACCTGTGACTGGCATGCCAACGCCTTTGCGGGCTAACAACTGCAGCGAGCGTAGTTTGTCGCGGGAGCGGGTAATGGCGACTGATTCGTTAACCGGAAACGTGCCCATCATTTCAAACTGACGCAATACCGCGGTGCCGTAAAAGGTGACTGACGCACCGATACGCGGAATAACCACGTCAAAATCTTCCAGCACTTGTTGGTGATAATGAATCGCCGGATTTGCCGAGGTGATATTCATGGAGCAGTGCAGGCAGTCAATTACCCGCACCTCGTGGCCACGGTTGACTCCTTCCTCCACCAGCCGGCGGGTGGAATACAATTTGCGGTTACGGGATAGCACGGCAATTTTCATGATTCGTTCCTCAATGCCGGTTGCCCGGCCAGATAAGATGCTTCCGGGAAAACGGTGGCCCGGCCCGCCATGGCGGTACGGCCAATCAACATACGAAAACGCATGGAGTCCCGATTGGTCAGTGTCATTTCTATGGGCCAGCTTTGGTCGCCCACCACTAGGGTGGCTTCAACCACCAGCCGCAATTCTTTGTGGCCGCCGGAGTCGGACACGTTGCGTTCATCCAGCACCCGCGCGTCGCACTCAATCACCTCTTGCAGGTCATTCTGTGTTGGGTGCACCCAGAACTTCACCCGGCGCTCGCCGTTTTCAGTGTAGGGCTCGGTGCGGAAGGTATGCAGGCACGATGTACGCGCACCGGTGTCTACCTTGGCTTTAATCAGGCTAATGCCCAAATCGGGGAGAGCCACCCACTCGCGCCAACCCAGGCGCACTGCTGTAGATTGTTCGGCTGTTTTGGAGCCTTTAGCTGGTGTTAAGCCTTCAGATGTTGTGGAGCCTTTATTTGTTGTTATGTCTTCAGCTGTCTTTGTGGACATCTGGCTGTTCCTTGTCTGGCAAATTTTGCGGCGCCATCAGCTGCACACGGAAAGGTTCTGAGTGGCTACCGGCGTAAATGCTGGTATGGGGAAACGGGATTTCAATTTTTTCCCGGTCGAGCATTTTTTTAACCGCAATCATCATACTGCTGCGACTGGCCGCCAGTTTTTCTCTAGGTACCCAGAATGAAAACTGAACGTCTACCGACGACTGGCCAAACCCGGTCACCAACACAAATGGGTTGGGCTCTTTCAGGCAGGTTGGGTGTTTTTCCGCCAGCGCCAACAGCAGTTTTTCTACCCGTTCTACGTCTTCAGCGTAAGCAATGCCGACCGTCAGGTCGAGCCGGCGAATGGGAAAGCGGAAACGGTTAACCACCTTGGTTTTGATCAGGGTTTCATTGGGAATGCGTACATACAGGTTGTCTGGCGTGCGCAGCTTTACACTCAGCATATCAATACTGACCACCTCGCCAATGGTGGCGTCGGCCTCAATTACGTCGCCAATTTCAAACGGCTTTTCCACCAGCAAAAACAAACCGCTGATCATGTTGGAGGCCGATGTTTGCGAGGCAAAACCGATGGCTACGGTTAAAATACCGGCCGCCCCCAGCACCACATCCAGCGAAAAGCCCGCCTCACGCAGGGCGGCCACCGCGAAAATCACCACAATCACATAAAACACCAGGCGCTTTAGCATCACCGTGTGATGGCGCGAGGCACGTTTGGCCATAAAGCGCCCGACACTGCGGGCGGCAAACGTAGCCAATAGCAGGCCTAAACCAAACAGGAACAGCGAACTGAACCATTGGCCCCAGGCAATGCCATCAATCACGCTAGCAGCCATGTGTTTTAGTTGTTCTAACACGGTACGTTTTCTCCTGGTCTGAACTAACTAAATAAAATGCCACTCAAATGGAAGGCTAACCAAATAGAAGGTCAATTAGATAAAAGATCATGCCAAATAGAAGGTCAGCAAAATAAAAGGTCAACCAAATATCCGGTCCAGAGTGCGCACAAAACGCCCGCGGCTGACTTGCTCCCGGGCCGGGCCCAGAGGCTCGCAGGGGCCGGCAGCCGGCGGGGGCGATGGGTCTACCCGCATACTGGCGGCTGTCACGTCGGTGTCTACTTCCACATTCACCCCGGGCGTCCAAAGCTGGCCAAGATGATTGCGGTGAATCGATAGAAGCTGGGTAGGCAGGTTGAAGCGCTCTACTAACAAAGGCTGCGGTCGCCGGTTATGGATGTTAACGGGGGTAACAGCGCGCCAGGGGCGTTTGGGCACCGCGTCTAACGCCAGGCGGGCGTAGCTTTGGGCGGAATAACACAGCTCGCCTTCCATGGTGTTGCTACCGACCCATGTCAACGACGGCTCCGACAGCGGTATGCTTGCCACCAACACCTGTTTGGGGCCAATGCACACGTTCATCCACAGGGCGGTGCCAACATAGATAACGCACTGCCCATCGGCGGCTATGGTGAGTGGTTGGTAAGGCCGAATAACCGTTGGGCGGTCCGCCATGGCGGGAACATAGGTCACCATTTCAGCATCGCCGTTACGGATGAAACGCTGCACCGGAATGTCTGACGATGGCAGTGAATGGCCGGTCACCAGTTTCCAGTCTTTAGGCACCTGCTGCTGTTCCTCCTGCTGGGAACGTATTTGCCATTCCATGTCCAGCAAGGTCACCCAGATTTGCGAGTGGCCCAGGCTGTGGTGCTGCGTTTCGCCGGATTTCAGGGTGTACGGGCTGGCCCACAAGCCGTCATCGTTGCTGGATTTCCAGCGCTGGTCAGCGGCTAGAGATTGCTGTGGAGAGTGCTTTAGAGAGCGCTCTGCGGGCTGTTTCATACGCCGGTTATCTTCCTGTTTTGTTAGTCGCCATGTTGCACTCACTATAATCCAATACCACAATAGCAGCGAATAGATAAGCGCGTGATTTTACTGGCTGTGCGGCGTGTAATTACCCGTATGGTTCGCTCTGCTTAACCCCTTTTACCCATACTCAGGAGACACCATGACTCAGCTGGTCTGGTTCCGTAACGACCTTAGAGCCGCCGACAATCCGGCCCTGGCCGCCGCCTGCCAGAGCGCTGCGCAATCATCCGGCGAGCCGGTTGCAGCCTGCTTTATAATCACAACGGAGCAGTGGCTCAGCCACGACTGGTCGGCGGCCAAGGTGAGCCTGATGCTAGACCACGCCAATGCGCTGGCGCAGGAACTGGCCAAACTGGGCATTGCCCTGAGTTTTTTGCGCGCCGCAGACTTTGAGCAATCACTGGGCGCGCTGGAAATTTTTTGCCGCGAGCACAAGATTAGCCAGGTTCATTTTAACGAAGAATACGGCGTGAACGAGCGCCGCCGCGACAAGGCTCTGAAGCCGCGGCTGGACGCGCTTGGCGTTAAAGCCAGCAAGTACCGTGACCAGGCCGCCGTGCCGGTGGGCGAAGTACTGACCCAGCAAAGCGAGCCCTATTCGGTGTTCACGCCGTTTTCCCGGCGCTGGCGCAGCTGGCAGGAAGAGCAGCAACCGGCTTTGTTAGCAGTGCCGAAGAAAGTGGGCGAAGCGATAACAGGCGCCGACGTTAAAAACAGCAGCAGCGTGATTCTAAAAAAAGAAGTAGACAAGCTGTTTGGCGAGGCGCCGCCGGCGCTGGTAGCCACGGGCGAAAACGCCGCTCACGATGCGTTGCAGGATTTTTTGCAAGAGCGGGCGGGTGATTACAAAAAAGACCGCGACTTTCCTGCAATTGATGGCACCAGCAAGTTGTCGCCTTACCTGGCCATAGGCGCGCTGTCTGGACGCCAGTGTGTGCAGGCAGCATGGCAACTAAAACAGTCCATGGGCGGCTCTTTTGGCAAGGCGGCCAACGCCGAGGAAGGTTTTTTTACCTGGGTGACCGAACTGGCCTGGCGCGACTTTTATATTCACATTCTTTACCACTGCCCGCGGGTGAGCATGCACCGGGCGTTCAAGCCCGAAACCGAGGCTCTACACTGGAATACGGCCGACGAGCATTTTGAGGCTTGGAAAAATGGTAGAACAGGCATACCGATGGTAGACGCCGCCATGCGCCAGCTTAACGCCACCGGCTGGATGCACAACCGGCTGCGGATGGTGGCCGCGATGTTTTTGACCAAGAATCTTTTTATTGACTGGCGTAGGGGCGAGGCCTATTTCATGTCAAAACTAGCGGATGGCTATCTGGCGTCGAACAACGGTGGCTGGCAGTGGAGCGCGTCTACCGGCACCGATGCATCACCCTACTTCCGGGTATTCAACCCGATGACTCAAGGTGAGCGATTTGACTCAGACGGCGAGTTTATCCGCCACTGGGTGCCAGAATTGGCGAAGCTGGACAGCAAGCGGGTTCATAACCCCGGTAAAGGCGGGGTAATACCTGGGGGGTATCCCAGGCCGATTGTGGATTTGAAAGAAAGCCGGAAAGAGGCGATAGCGCGGTTTCAGGCGCTGAGGGACTGAATGGCCGGGAGCGGCCGGGGACAAGAAAGTGGGGACGGATTTGAAATCCGTCCCCGGCGGTAGACTGTAGAACCGGGGACAGACTTGAAGTCTGTCCCCTATTTGTTACTGCACACCGGGCAAGCGGGATCTTTGGCCAGCTTCATTTCGCGCCATTCCATGCGCCAGGCGTCAACAATCAACAGGCGGCCGACCAGGGTTTTGCCCACGCCGCTGATAACTTTTATCGCTTCCATCGCTTGGGCAGCGCCGACCATGCCAACCAGCGGGGCGATTACACCGGCTTCGGAGCAAGTCAGGTCTTCATTACCTTGTTCAGAATACAGGCAGTGGTAGCAAGGGGATTGTGGCTGACGGCTGTCGTACACGCTGATCTGACCTTCGCCACGAATGGCCGCACCAGACACCAGCGGTACGCCGGCTTTCACGCAGGCTCGGTTCAGGGCAAAGCGGGTGTTGAAGTTGTCACAGCAATCCAGCACCAGGCTTGCTTGTGTCACGGGCGCGTCAAAATCTTCGCCCTCCAGCCGCTGGCGAATCACGTCTACCGTTATTAATGGGTTTATACCGCGAATGCGATCGGCCAGCCGCTCGGCTTTGGACTCACCCAGCTGGGCAGTTTCAAAGGCGATTTGGCGCTGCAAGTTGGCTACTTCAATATGGTCGTCGTCTACCAGGGTCAGGTGCCCTACTCCGGCTGCGCCAAGATAAAGCGCCACGGGGCAACCCAGGCCGCCGGAGCCAACTATTAATACGCGCGCGGATTTCAGCGCCTGCTGGCCGGCAATGTCAAAATTCGGCATTAGAATCTGGCGGCTGTAACGTAACAGCTCGTCGTCAGTTAGCATGATGGGCTCCGTTGACAGATCAGGGACAGATTTGAAATCTGTCCCCTTGGGTGGGATGTCCGGGCATACAGGGGACAGATTTTAAATCTGCCCCCTGTCTTGGGAGAAAGAGGGGACGGAAAGCGGGGACGGATTTAAAATCCGTCCCCTACCTCGCCTGGCCGAGAGTCATTCGGTCGTTGCGGCCGTAATCCTGGCGGCTGTGTACCTGGTCAAAGCCCTGTTGCTGAAGCAATGCCTGCACTGCCTGCGCTTGATCATAACCATGCTCTAGCAGCAGCCAACCGCCAGCGTTCAGCCAACCGGGCGCGGCGGCCACAATATGGCGGATGTCATCCAGGCCATCGGCACCCGATACCAGCGCAGAGGCCGGTTCGAAACGAACATCGCCTTCACTCAGGTGATGGTCGGTGCTGGCAATATAAGGCGGGTTAGACACGATCAAATCAAAGCCCTGATCAAAGCAGACAGCTGCGAGCTGGTCAAACCAATGGCTTTTCACCAAATGAATTGGCAGGTTCAGCGCCTCTGCGTTGCTCTGCGCCAAGGCGACGGCGGCATCTACAAAGTCACTGGCGGTTATATGCCAATCAGGCCGCTCGCTGGCCAGCGCCAGGGCAATGGCGCCGGTACCCGTGCCCAAATCCAGGACACGAGCCCGGGCTGGCAAATCCAGGGTCAGCGCCTGCTCGACCACACATTCGGTATCGGGCCGTGGAATCAACGTGGCGGCGCTCACCTGCAACGGCAGAGACCAGAACTCCTGCTGTCCCAGCACATAAGCAACGGGTTCGCCAGCCGCGCGCTTGTCCACAAGCTGCTCAAACGCGGCCGCTTGCACAAGGCTGACCTGTTGTTCGGGAAAAGCGCGGAAGCGGGTTCGGGACCATCCGGTTACCTGGGCCAGTAACAGCTCGGCGTCTAGCTGGGACGAATCACCGCCGATGCGGCTCGCGGCGGCGCGTAGCAACTCGTCAAAGCGTAAAGTAGCTGACTCAAAAGTGGCGGGGCCGAAAGCGCCTGGATAAAAAGCGCCCGGGTCGTCAGCAGAATCAGCGGTCATCGGCCAGCGCAGCCAGCAGCTCGGCCTGGTGTTCTTGCACTAGTGGCTTGACCACCGAATCCAGATCGCCCGCAATCACTTCATCCAGCTTGTACAGCGTCAGGTTGATGCGATGATCGGTCACCCGGCTTTGGGGGAAATTGTAGGTGCGAATGCGCTCGGAGCGATCGCCGCTGCCCACCAGGCTTTTACGGGTTTCCGACATGCTCTGGTGGGCACGGTCGGTTTCAATATTTTGCAGCCGCGACGCTAACAGGCTCATGGCCTTAGCGCGGTTCTTGTGCTGCGAGCGTTCTTCCTGGCATTCCACCACCAATCCGCTTGGCAAATGGGTAATACGGATAGCAGAGTCGGTCTTGTTAACGTGCTGGCCGCCTGCACCAGAGGCGCGAAAGGTGTCTACCCGCAAGTCGCCCTTATTGATTTCCACGGCTTCGGCTTCGTCGGCTTCAGGCATAACAGCCACCGTGCAGGCCGAGGTGTGAATACGGCCCTGGGATTCGGTTTCCGGCACCCTTTGCACGCGATGCACACCGGATTCAAATTTTAGCGTGCCGTATACGCCGCTGCCTGCCACCCGGGCAATCACTTCTTTGTAGCCGCCGTGTTCGCCTTCGCTGGCGCTGAGAATTTCCACCTGCCAGCGCCGGCGTTCAGCAAAACGGCTGTACATGCGGAACAGATCGCCGGCAAATATGGCAGCTTCGTCGCCGCCGGTGCCGGCGCGCACTTCCAAAAACACGTTTTTGCCGTCGTTCGGGTCTTTTGGCAGCATCAGGCCCTGCAGCTCTGCGTCCAGCTCTGCGCTGGCTTGCTGGGCAGTTTGCAGCTCTTCTTCCGCCATTTCACGCATGTCGGCGTCGCCGTCTTTGCACAGTTCTCGGGCTTCGTTGATGTCCACAAGGGAGTGCTGCCAGGCCTGGAAGCACTGCACCACTGGCTCTATTTCGGCGTATTCGCGGGACAGCTCGCGAAATTTATTCTGATTGGCAATCACGCCGGCATCGCTGAGCAAGGCACTGACTTCTTCAAAACGTTCAACAAGCTGTTCAAGGCGAGACTGAATAGACGGCTTCATAGTTTTCCAACGGGGGTCTTATGGTCGGTTTCTTCTGCATCAAGCTGGTGCAATTCCCGCAACCATTCGGTGACCTCGGTGCGCCCGGCCGTAGTGGCCTTGCGTACCTGAATTGACGGTTGGTGTAGCAACTTGTTGGTAATACCACGAGCCAGGCTGCGCATCACGGTTTCTGGGTCGGCGCCGTTGCGTAAGGAACGCAGCGCTTTTTCAGTTTCGGCGTCGCGCAGGTCTTCGGCTCGCTGGCGGAATTGCTTCAAGGTGAATACGGCGTCCAGTGCGCGCAGCTGGTTCAGAAATTCCTGCACACCCTGGTCAATCAGGTTTTCGGCTTCCCGGGCGGCACCCTCACGGGAGCGAATGTTCTCTTCAATCACCTGGCGCAGGTCGTCAACGGTGTAAAGATACACGTCGTCGAGTTCGGCCACTTCCGGTTCTATGTCCCGCGGAACGGCAATATCCACCATGAAAAAGGGCTGGTGCTTGCGCTTTTTCAGAGCCCGCTCCACGGTGCCTTTGCCCAGAACGGGCAGCGGACTGGCGGTGGACGAGATGATAATGTCCACTTCGTGCAGGTGTTCGGCGATGCCAGACAACAATATGCCTTTACCGCCGTGGACCTGCGCCAACGTTTGCGCCCGCTCCAGGGTACGGTTGGCTACCAGGAAATCTTTCACGCCGGCGTCTGCCAGGTGGCGGGCAACCAGTTCGATGGTTTTGCCGGCGCCGATCAGCAGCGCTTTGTTGCGCGACATATCGGCAAAAATGCGATTGGCCATGCTGACCGCCGCGTAGGCGACAGAAACCGGATTTTCGCCAATAGCGGTTTGGGTGCGAACTCGTTTGGCTACCGAGAAAGTGTGCTCGAACAGGCGCGCCAGAAACGAGCCGCAGGACTTGTGTTCCCGCGCCAGGGCATAGGCGTCTTTAAGCTGACCCAGTATCTGCGGCTCTCCCAAAACCATGGAATCCAGCCCGGCCGCTACCCGCATCAGGTGGCGCACCGCCTCACTATCGTGATGCACGTAAATCACGTCTTCCAAATCGCCAGCATCAACGTTGTGAAAACCGGCCAACCAGCGCAATATCAACGGGGCACAATCTTCATCAGCTGCGAGATAAATTTCGGTGCGGTTACAGGTCGAAAGTATGGCCGCCTCGGTTGCTCCGGCAGCCACGCGCAGCTCGGCAAATGCCTCGGCCATGCGCTCAGGGGTGAACGCCACCCGCTCGCGAATTGCTACAGGCGCCGTGCGATGATTAATACCAAGCGTTACCAGTGCCATTTTGTAATTCAACAACCCTGCGCGCTTTGCGATTAATGAAATTTTAATATTACCTGTATTTTAACGGTCTGAAGGCCGCGCTGCCACCCATAAGCCTTGCGCTGCGGCAAGTGCGGACACGTTAGGCAACATCTGGCGGTTATGCCATTATACGGTTTTGGCGCTCCACATCGGGTTTTACGCCTGCTCAACATACGGAATTTTGCATGCAAACATTCTTTTTCGGGCTCTTTTACCGCGCAGTTGATGGCAATCGTCTTTCCACTCGCCATCACAACCTTCATCGTGTTCTGGCCACCGGCCTGCTGGGCCTGGCGATTTCGGGCTGCAGCAGCCTTTCGGGCTTTGATAACGTCAATCCAGACGTGGATGTCGCCGAATCGAGTGCCTCTGCACCCAATTCTATGCCCGCCTCTGTGGCGCCCGACTCTACGCCGGTGTACGGGAATTTCGAGCCTGAGGTCCTCTACCTGTTGACCTCTGCAGAAATTGCCGCTCAGCGCGGTCGCTATGATATCACTTTGGGCCACTACGTGCGGGCCGCCCAGGTTTCCCGTGATGTCGGCGTTATTGAGCGGGCAACTCGCATCGCCCAATCCCTGAACAGCGACAACGCCCAGCAGGAGCTGGTGAAATTGTGGCTGGAAGTAGAACCCGACAGCATTGAGGCCCACCGTTCTGCCGCCATTCAGGCGGTAAAAAGTAATGATCTGGCACTGGCACTGGTGCACATGGAACGAATTATGGAGCTCGGCGGAGACGCCGACCTTGACAGCCTGGCAGCCATGGCAGGCAGCCTGCCGGCTGAGCGCCAGCAGCAATTGTTGTCGCTGTATCTGAATTTGGCCGAGCGCCACAGCGACAGTCCAGAGCTGGAATACAGTATTGCCCTATTGATGAAAATACGCGACATGCCGCAGCCGGCACTGGCGCGACTGCAAACGCTGCTGAAAAAACACCCCACGTTCCAACCGGCCATCATTTTAAAAGGCGACCTATTGTACAGCAGCGACCGGAAACGCGCCGCGCTTGACCACCTGATGACCAATACCCGGCGCTTTCCCGGCAACCGGCAAATGGGCGCTCTGTACGGCCGCATGCTGGTTAATGAGGGCGAATTGCAAGCCGCGCAAGACGAATTCGAGCGGCTGGTTGCGCGCTACCCGGACATGTCTGAACTGCGCCTGTCCCACGCGCTGGTGGCGATTGAAAACCAGCAGGGAGACATAGCCCGCAAAGAGCTGACCTTTTTGCTGAACCGCGGCCAGCAAGCCGCTGAAGCCAACTATTATTTAGGCCAACTGGCAGACAATGAGAATCAACGTGTACAGGCGATTAACTACTACCAGGCTGTGGGCGAGGGCGTCTACTACCTGCCCGCCCAAGCCAGAGCCAGCACCTTGTTGGCTGAAACCGGCGAGCTCGAGCAAGCGGTTGATGCCATACAGCGATTACGCCAAACCAACCCCGGGCGCTCCGAAGCACTGTGGATGATTGAAATCAACCTGCTGCTGGAGCAGGGGCAGCAACAGCAAGGCGCCGAGGCCATTGAGCAGGCGCTACTGCAGCACCCGGACAACATCCAGATTCGTTACGCTCGCGCCATGATGATGGACAGTCAGGGCAATACCGCCGAAGCGGTGCAAGACTTAGAGCAGATTGTGCGCGACGACGCCGACAACGCAGTGGCTTTGAACGCTCTCGGGTACATTCTGATCATTCGCACCGAGCGTCTTTTTGAGGCCCGGCAGTTAATTGGGCGAGCGCTGGAGCTGGAACCCGAAAACCCGGCCATTCTCGACAGCATGGGCTGGCTACTGTACCGCGAAGGCAAATTGCAACAGGCTCTGGATTACCTGTCCCGCGCATGGACCGCCTTCCCAGATCCTGAAGTAGCCGCCCATTACGGCGAAGTCTTGTGGATGACCGGCGCCGACGAGCAGGCGCGCATTATCTGGGAACAGGGATTAAAACAAGACCCCCAGCACGAAGTGTTGCTGGAAACCATTGAGCGGTTAGGCTCGCAGCCGGTACCAAATACCGACGCTGTTGATGCTACGGCTGGCGAATAACCGTGTTTTTTTTAACATTGACCAAAGCACGGTTGCGCCACGCTGTTTTAATGCTTGTACTGGCTACGCTGAGCGCATGTAGCACGATTATTCTGGAACCCTTGCCGGAGGGCCTGACCGACCAACCGCCGGCATCGTGGGCAGACACAGTGCGCCAGCGGCAGAATCTTGACCATTGGCAACTGACCGGCAAACTCGCCGTCAAGCAACCTTCTGACAGCGGCAGCGCGCTGATTAACCAATGGGTACAGCACAACGAAGACTATGACCTGACCCTGTCGTCTGCTTTTCTGGGCATGGGCCGCACCCGACTGAAAGGCTCACCTGACTTTATTGAACTGACACTGGCCAACGGCGAGCGTTACCAGTCCACTGAACCAGACGAGCTGGTACTGGCGGCGACGGGCTGGCGCCTGCCACTGAACCAGCTGACCTGGTGGGTGCGGGGCCTAACCGCGCCCGATGGCGACTACCGCCTGCTGTTCGACAGCACCGGGGAACTGGTGGCTATTCGCCAGAGCGGCTGGTATATCCAATACGATCGCTGGTACAGCGCCAGCGCAGAACTGCCGGCACTGCCCGCCCGCATCACTGCCACCAAGGGCGAGAAACGTGTGCGCATGGCAATCACTGACTGGCAGCCCCTCCAGCGCTGACGGTAACTCGCGATGCAGCTCTCAAGATCACTCTCAAGGTAACTCTCAAAACAACTCTCAAAACAACTCTGACAGAAACTATGACGGCAACAATAGCGGCCATCACTATGACGACGATCACCCTGCCGGCGCCGGCAAAGATCAACCTGTTCTTGCACATCAATGGCCGCCGCGCTGACGGGTACCACCTGCTTCAAACCCTATTCCAGTTTCTGGACTACGGCGATGAACTGACCTTCGAGCTGACTCCCGATAAGCCCGGCGTGCGCCTGGCGCAATCGATGCCCGGGGTAGCCGATGCCAACAACCTAATCATCAAGGCTGCTCACGCATTGGCCGGGAACGCGCTGGCGCAGTTGCCCGGTGTAACCATCAGTATCTGCAAAAAACTGCCTATGGGCGGTGGTTTGGGCGGCGGTAGTTCGAACGCCGCAACCACTCTGCTGGCGCTGAATTACCTGTGGCAGCTTGGCCATGACGAAGACGCTCTGGCAGAACTGGGCCTGGAATTGGGCGCCGATGTGCCGGTTTTTGTACGCGGCCGCGCAGCCATCGGCGAAAGCGTCGGTGAACAGCTAACGCCTGCAAACCCGCCACAGGACTGGTTTGTGGTGCTGAAACCCGAATGCGACATTCAGACTGCCAAGATTTTTTCGGCAATAGGGTTGACAAGGAACACTCCAAAAATGACAATAGCGCCCGCTTTTGAGGGAGACGCCTCGAGGTACAAAAACGACTGTGAAGCAACGGTTCGTGAACTGTATCCTGATGTCGCCAAAAGTCTGGATTGGCTTTCGCAATTCGGACCTGCAAGATTAACCGGAACAGGGGCTTGCATTTTTGGCCGTTTCCCGACAGAATCCGCAGCCCGGATCATCTGGGAAAGCAGACCCTCCGGCATCAAGGGTTTCGTAGCTAGAGGGGTGAATCATTCACCTCTACACCTGAAACTAGCAGAGCTAAAATGATGCCAAATAAGCACGACACTGGGGTGTCGCCAAGTGGTAAGGCAACGGGTTTTGATCCCGTCATGCGCAGGTTCGAATCCTGCCACCCCAGCCATCTTTCTCCCGCTTCTTCTGAATCACACGCCGATACCGAGAAGGATGCCATCGTGTCCAAGTTAATGATTTTTGCCGGCAACGCCAATCCTGACCTTGCCCATGCAATCTCCAAGCAACTCCATATTCCAGTTGGCAACGCGACAGTTGGATGTTTTAGCGATGGTGAAACCACCGTTGAAATTAACGAAAATGTACGTGGCCACGATGTTTTTATCATCCAGCCTACGTGCCACCCCACCAACGACAATCTGATGGAGCTGATTGTGATGGCCGACGCCTTGCGCCGGGCCTCCGCATCACGTATCACCGCGGTTATCCCCTACTACGGCTACGCCCGTCAGGATCGCCGGGTTCGTTCCAGCCGTGTTGCCATCAGCGCCAAAGTGGTTGCTGACATGATTTCCAGCATCGGTGTGGACCGGGTACTGACCGTAGACTTGCACGCCGATCAGATTCAAGGCTTCTTCGACATTCCGGTGGACAATATTTACGCCACACCGGTACTGATTGAAGATATTGAAAAGCAGCGTTTTGAAAACTTTGTTGTGGTGTCGCCCGACGTTGGCGGTGTTGTACGGGCCCGCGCCGTGGCCAAGCGCCTGGATGACGCAGACCTTGCGATCATCGACAAGCGTCGCCCCAAGGCCAATGTGTCTCAGGTGATGCACATTATTGGTGATGTGCGTGGCAAAGTTTGCATTCTGGTTGACGACATTGTTGATACCGCCGGCACGCTGTGTAAAGCCGCTGAAGCCTTGAAAAAGCACGGAGCATCGCGGGTTGTGGCCTACATTACCCACCCGGTGCTGTCAGGCAAGGCCATCGAAAACATCAACAACTCCGAATTAGACGAACTGGTGGTGTGCGATACCATTCCTCTGGGTGACAAAGCCCGGCAGTGTGATAGAATCCGCCCCCTCAGTATGGCCGGTCTGCTTGCGGAATCTATTCGCCGCGTTAGCAACGAAGAATCTATCAGTGCCATGTTCGAGAACGTCTAAGTCGATCTGATTTTTGAACCGTTCCGAATAATCGGAACAGCTTCAAATAGACCGCAAAAGCAAATACCGGTACGGGAGCCACAACGGCTCCCGTACCTTTTCATAGCTGGCACCGCCGGCTTTTTAAAACCTCATCTGTAAAGAGCCTGGTCGCGGGCCGTGCAGATGACGATAAGGATACTTACCATGTCTCAGGACTTTGTAATTGAAGCATTTCCTCGTGACGACCAGGGGAGAGGTGCGAGCCGCCGCCTGCGTCGCGAAGAGCGTAAAATCCCGGCCATCATCTACGGTGGTCATAAAGATGCTACGCCCATCGCAATCTGGCACAACGAGCTGAAAAAAGCGCTTGAAAACGAAGCCTTTTACTCCCGCGTTTTGACCATTGAACTGAACGGCGAAAAAGAAAGCGTTATCCTGAAGGATCTGCAGCGTCATCCGTACAAGCCGTTGCTGAGCCACGCTGACTTCCAGCGCGTTAACAAAGACGAAGAAATCTTCGTTCACGTACCGCTGCACCTGGTGAACGAAGAAAGTGCTCCAGCCATCAAAACCTTTGGCGGTGTTGCTTTCCGTTTGATGACCCAGGTAGAAGTCGCCTGTTTGCCGGAAAAGCTGCCTGAGTTCATCGAAATCGACCTGTTTGACGTCGAGATGGATGGCATTGTGCACATGAGCGACCTGAAGCTTCCAGAAGGCGTTCGTATTCCTGCACTGCAGCACGGCGCAGAACACGACCAGGCTGTTGTTACCATCAACAAGCCTAAAGGTGTTAAATCTGACACCGTTGAAGATGAAGAAGAAGGCGAAGACAAGCAGTAATCACTGCGGGGACGACGGCAGATGGCACAGGATATTGTCATGGTGGTTGGACTGGGTAACCCTGGTGCCGATTACGAGAATACCCGCCATAATGCCGGCGCCCTCTTCGTTGAGGCACTGGCCCGCGATGCGGGTCAGGCGCTTCGCCTTGAAAAGAAATACCACGGCCTGTATGCCCGTATTCAATGGCAAGGCCTGGAACTGCATTTACTGAACCCCTTAACGTTCATGAATCGCAGCGGTTTGTCGGTAAAAGCCCTGGCAGACTTTTTTAAGATACCCCCCGAACAGATTCTGATCGCCCACGACGAACTTGATTTCCCTCCGGGCACTGCGAAACTGAAAAAAGGTGGCGGCCACGGCGGTCATAATGGTTTGCGCGACAGCATTGCACACCTTGGCACCAACGATTTTCAGCGCTTGCGACTTGGCATTGGCCACCCTGGTGAAGCCCGCCAAGTGACCGGCTATGTATTGGGACGCCTGGGCAAACAGGAAGCCGAAGCGCTGAATGCGGTCTTCGATGAAACCATGCGCGTATTGCCAGACGCCGCCAACGGCAACATGGCTGCGGCCATGAACCGACTGCACGGCTTTGACGCCAACGCCTGACACACGCTTAAACAAGGGACAGATTTGAAATCTGTCCCTCAGCACGAACCGGGAAACCAGGGACAGATTTTAAATCTGTCCCTAAGCAAGCAGCACACAGCGGGGACAGATGTTAAATCTGTCCCCTAGGCACATTTTTCAGCATCATCAGAGGCACTCCATGGGATTTAACTGCGGCATCGTCGGCCTTCCCAACGTCGGCAAATCTACCCTGTTCAACGCACTGACCAAAGCAGGCATTGGCGCAGAAAACTTTCCGTTCTGCACCATCGAGCCCAACGCCGGCGTAGTCGCTATGCCCGACCCGCGCCTGACCAAACTGGCCGAGATTGTTAAGCCCCAGCGTGTTGTGCCAACCACCATGGAGTTTGTGGATATTGCCGGGCTGGTCGCCGGCGCCTCTAAAGGTGAAGGGCTGGGCAACCAGTTTCTGGCCAACATCCGCCAGACCGAAGCCATTGCCCATGTTGTACGGTGTTTTGACGACAGCAACGTGATTCACGTGTCGAACAAGATAGACCCAGCAGACGACATAGAAGTGATCAACACCGAGCTGGCGTTGGCCGACATGGACACTGTGGAAAAAGCCATCAGGCGGGTACAACGAATCGCCAAAGGCGGCGACAAAGAAGCCAAGGCCCAGTTGGATATTTTTGAACGCTTGCTGCCGGTTCTGAACGAAGGCAAACCCGTGCGCGGCATGGGCCTGAATAAAGACGAGTTGCTGCTGATTCGCGAGCTGTGCCTGCTGACCATCAAGCCCACCATGTACATCGCCAACGTGGCGGAAGACGGCTTCGAGAACAACCCTTACCTGGACACCGTGCGCAAAATTGCCGCTGCTGAAAACGCCGTGGTAGTGCCCATTTGCAACAAAATTGAAGCAGAAATCTCCGAATTGGAAGACGACGAAAAAAGCATGTTTCTTGACGAGATGGGCATGGGAGAGCCCGGGCTGGACCGCGTAATTCGCGCCGGCTACGGCTTGCTTGGCCTGCAGACCTACTTCACCGCTGGAGTGAAAGAAGTGCGCGCCTGGACCGTAAAAATTGGCGCCACTGCGCCCCAGGCGGCTGCCGTGATTCACACCGATTTCGAACGTGGCTTCATTCGTGCCGAGGTGATTGGCTACGAAGACTTCATCCAGTTCAAAGGTGAAGCGGGCGCTAAAGACGCCGGAAAATGGCGCCTGGAAGGCAAAGAATACATCGTGAAAAACGGCGACGTGGTGCACTTCCGCTTTAATGTCTGACTAGAATAACGGGCCCCGCCGAACCTTGACCAAGTCATGCGTCGCGGCGGGGTGAGCCCGCTATCAATTATAAATAACTCTACACAGCGGTAATCGGTCAGGTCTAGCCTCTCAA
Organism: Marinobacter sp. M1C; assembly: GCF_023314135.1. Classification (NCBI taxonomy): domain Bacteria; kingdom Pseudomonadati; phylum Pseudomonadota; class Gammaproteobacteria; order Pseudomonadales; family Marinobacteraceae; genus Marinobacter; species Marinobacter sp. M1C. The sequence continues at coordinate 992,523 of NZ_CP092289.1, read as the reverse complement.
GAACACTCAACGCTTTTCGAAGAGTCTGAAACGGTCGCTATTATAATGGGAAGCCAGGTTGTCAGGAAAATAGCGACTGATCGATTGGCATATTGCACGACAAGGCGCACATAAGCCTCAGGCGGGCCTTTCTAGCATTAAGGTGACTGGCCTTGAGCACGCCTATCGCGACCTGTTCAGCCAGTGATCCCCGGTACTCATAAACTTCTGCAAGCCTGCCCCATTGGGTAGAAGACACGACCGCCACAGGAACGCCCGCGGCTCTCAAAACACCCAGCGGTTTCATCCAGTTCGGCGGAACATGTCCACGGCCGACAGCGTCTATCACCAACCCTTGGGCACCGCTGGCCACCGCTGCTTCAAGCAGGGCGGGCGATGCGCCAATCGCCACCGGAAGAATATCCACCCGCGGCAGTTGCTCGCCTGGCGCAATGGCACTCAAGCGCTGCACCCGCTTGGTGAGCCTGACCTCATCGCCATCGACAAACCCCACGGGCCCGATACCCGGTGAACCAAAGCCATTAAGCTGATAGCTGCTGAGTTTACGCACAGAGCTTGCCGCATGAATTTCCTCATTGAACACCACCAATACGCCGGCGCCCCGTGCCTGCGGTGCATTCGCTACCTTCAACGCATCGCGAAGATTGGGGCCGGCATCTGAGCCCGTGGCATAGGGCACGCGTTGAGCGCCGGTGACCACAAGCGCCGTGTCTTCAAGCGCCAGGCTTGTGTCGAGAAAATAAGCGGTATCTTCGAGGGTGTCTGTGCCTTGGGACACCACCAACCCGGCCACATCTTTGCGCTGGGACAACTCAAGACACAACACTCTGAGCTGCAGCAGGTCTTCAGTGGTAATGGCATTACTGGGCTTCTGGCAAAGAGTGATCACTTCAACCGGACCGTCGCTTTTAATCTGCAACTTGTCCATCAATTCTTTACCTGAAAGAGCACCCGCAATCGCCCCTCCCGAGCTGCCCGGAAGACTGGCGATGGTGCCGCCCAGTGAAATAAGTACTACAGTATTTTTCATATCTATATCTTCAGGAAAAATGGTCAGGATGTTCGATCGCAAAGTACAGAACAAATACTTCGGTTTTGGCATTTTTGCCCAAAATTAATAAATGCCCGTTAGCTCATGCAAACTTTCAATGAACGGGCCAAGTACCGATAATACCATTTTAATCTCAAATCAAAAGAGCCGCCCTGATGCGTAAGAATCTTCCCCTGACAGAACAAGAACGCAGCTTTGACCCGTCTCAGCGACTCATATCTACTACAGATGCCAAGGCAACATTCTATACTGCAATGATGTGTTCGAGGCCGTCAGCGGTTTCACCAGGGAAGAGCGGATTGGCAGCCCTCACAACATTGTCCGGCACCCTGACATGCCTCCCTCTGTGTACGAACACATGTGGCAGTGTTTGAAGGCCGAAAAGAGCTGGATGGGTATTGTGAAAAACTGCTGCAAGAACGGTGATCACTATTGGGTGGACGCCTACATTACCCCAACCTTCGACAACGGCAGGTTGACTGGATACGAGTCTGTTCGCACCAGGCCGAGCCTCGAGCGCGTTTCCAGGGCTGCAGAGCTTTACGCCAGCATCAATTCAGGCAAACTGACATCGCCTGCGGTGCTTGCTGTAAAATCAGCGTTTTTTGAGCTTTGGATTCCAACGGCTGTTGGCCTCGTCGCCGCTGCCGCAGCATTGATAGCTGGAGCATCCTTTGCGGAAGCAAGCATTCCGCTGATCAGCGCCGTTATCGCAGGCGTTATAGCCGGCCGTCAATTCAAGAGCCGCATCAGTGCAGCGATGAAAGAGGTTCCTGACGCCTTCGACAGCGAGATGGCCGCCCGGGTGTTTACCGAAGACCGGGATGTAACCGCAAAACTACGAATGGTTTTAATAAGCGAAGGTGCACGAATTCGAACTGTTTTGACACGAATAGGTGACTACGCCGAGCAGACCAGCGAAGGCGCTGCGGACGCCCAGGTTCTTGCCAGTAAAACCAAACACGCCTTGGTTGAACAACGCGCCGAAGCGGATATGGCGGCCACGGCCATGACCGAAATGACGGCTTCAATTAACGAAGTAGCATCCAACATTCAGCTGACGGCTGAAGAAGCTCAAAGCGCCACTTCCCTGGTTGCACGGGGCAGTGATGTCGCCCAGACCACACTAAAGGTGATTGAAGCGCTGTCCATTACGGGTTATCAAGTGCGCACTGCCGTGGAAAGCCTGGCGACTGAAACTGACCACATCAATACAGCAGCCAGCTTAATTCAATCCATTGCAGACCAAACCAACCTACTGGCTCTCAATGCTGCCATTGAGGCCGCCCGAGCGGGTGAGCAAGGCCGCGGGTTTGCGGTTGTAGCAGACGAAGTTCGCTCACTGGCGCAAAAAACACGCGGGTCAACCGAATCCATTCAGAAGATCATCACTACCCTCCGAGCCAGCGCCAAGCATGCCGTGGATAGGGAGTATAGACAAAGTCGCAACGGGATTTCCTTAAAGAAAAAAGGGTGCCCTACTGACCAACTAATGTTCTTTTGAATCCGAACATTAGCTTTGCGCGATCAACAGATTGCTTTATTCTCATTCTCTAGTTCTTCTTGCCAGTTATTTTCTGCCTGGCTTCGCGGCTTTACCTGAGCAGAAATCATGAACAGTCTTCCTTTGCGCCTGCGTTACCAAACCATCGAAGTTGGGAATACTGATATTCATCTGTGCACCCTGCGCGACAATCAACAGTTCAACGACCCCGAGGGAGCAGCCGATGCCCTTGGTATTTCGTCTGCGGCCTGGCCGATTTTTGGCGTGTTATGGCCGTCTAGCATAGTGCTGGCAAACCATATGCTGGACTGGCCGATTGAGGGCAAACGCATCTTGGAAATAGGCTGCGGCATGGCGCTATCAAGCCTGTTGCTGAACGCGCGCCAAGCCGATATCACGGCGACCGACTATCACCCCGAAGTTGAACACTTCCTAATTCGCAACACTCTGCTGAACCAGGGCAAACGCATTGCGTTTGAGCGGGCAGACTGGGCCGATGACCGCAGTGAACTGGGACTTTTTGACCTGATCATTGGCAGTGATCTGTTGTACGAAGACGAGCACGTTCAGTTACTTGCCGAGTTTATTAACAATCACGCCAAACCTCGCTGCGACGTAATTCTGGTAGATCCGGGCCGCGGTCGAAAAACCAAAGTCAGCGTGAAACTGGCCGCGCACGGTTTCAGCAACAGCCATACAAAACCCATTCACACCGACTATCTTGAGAAGCCGTTTAAAGGCCATATCCTCGAGTTTTCCCGAAATATCTGACGCCCAACCCTTGACACATTCGACAGCGAAACTTATTATACGCGCCGCTTCCATCGTTGATGGCGCGCTGGCAAGGTAGCTCAGTTGGTTAGAGCACAGCACTCATAATGCTGGGGTCACTGGTTCGATTCCAGTCCTTGCTACCAGATTTCAAAGACTTACAGCTAACGCTGTGGGTCTTTTTTTTGTTTGCGGGAGATTTACGGGTATAACCGTATTTTCGCAAACATCACGAGGACGACCTCGCCTATTTGGGGACACAGCATTCGGGACGGCCCGCTGCAACGGAGTTTTGTTGATGCGCACCACACCAGACCGTATTCGCCAAGCGGTCAGTTTTGAAGTGATTGGTCTGATTGTTGTTATCAGCTTTGGCACCCTCGTACTGTGCTACTCCATGAAGGACTTCGGCTTGCTAAGCGCTATTGGTGCCACCATCGCTACCGTTTGGAACTACATCTACAACCTACTGTTTGATCACGCCCTGCTGAAGTACACCGGCACGCCCAAGAAATCCGTTAAGCTGAGAGCTGTTCATGCCTTTGGTTTTGAGCTGGGCCTGCTGATCGTCTTCCTGCCGATTGTATCTCGCATATTGAATGTAAGCCTGATGGAAGCTCTGGTCATAGACCTGGGTTTTATGTCGTTTTATCTAGTGTACGCCTTTGCCTTTACTTGGGCCTACGACACCCTCTTCCCCATTGGCCAGCCTTTTCACAAATCGGGGACCGAGTTCAAGTAGGGGACAGATTTGAAATCTGTCCCCTGTCGCCATGCCAGCGCTTGTATAATAGCGCGCCTCGCAGCATAGGAATTGTGTGTGCTCATCTCGATTTATCTGATTGCCATCACCGCCGAAGCCATGTCTGGCGCGCTTGCCGCGGGCCGGCGCAACATGGATATGTTTGGCGTGGCGTTGATTGCCTTTGTTACAGCACTGGGTGGCGGTACGGTGCGAGACATGTTGCTGGGCAACTACCCGATTAACTGGACCCAGCACCCCGGCTACATCTACATCACCGTCAGCGCCGGCTTGTTTACCATGGTGATCGCCCGTTATATGCGGCGCCTGCATCAACTGTTTCTGGTTCTGGACTCCCTCGGCCTGATCGCCTTCACTATTATCGGCTGCCAGGTGGCTCTAAAGCTGGATTACGAGATCCCGGTTGTGATTATGGCAGGCCTGATCACCGGGATTTTTGGCGGCATACTGCGGGACATTCTTTGCAACCGAACGCCTCAGGTTTTGCGCCACGAGCTTTACGCCAGTGTGTCGTTAATTGTGGCCCTGCTTTATCTTTATCTGCAACACAAACAGGTGCACGACGACATCAGCTTGCTGGCGGCGTTCAGCGTTGGCCTGGCCCTGCGCATGTCAGCTATTCGCTGGCATTGGTCACTTCCGGTGTTCTCATACGACCCCGCACGCTGGAACGACTGATCGCGCATTAGCTTAGAATTTCTAATTCGAAAGGCGGCTCTTTTAACCGGTTGTGACTGTGGCATACTGCAAGATTGCACATGTCCACTTTCTATAACCAAAAGGAATGAGCCGTTATGAAGCGGGAAACCATAGCGTTGCACGCCGGGTTCAAAAGCGACCCCACCACCAGAGCGGCAACCACGCCGATTTATCAAACCACCTCTTATACCTTTGATAACACCCAGCACGGCGCTGACCTGTTTGATCTGAAAGTGCAGGGCAATATTTATACCCGCATCATGAACCCCACCAACGCTGTGCTGGAAGAGCGAATGGCGCAACTGGAAGGCGGCATTGGCGCGTTGGCAGTTGCTTCGGGCATGTCTGCCATCACCTATGCCCTGCAAACCATCTGTACCGTGGGCAATAACATTGTCAGCACCAGCCAGCTTTACGGCGGCACCTACAACTTGTTTGCCCACAGCCTGCCGAACCAGGGCATTACCTGCAAAATGCTCACCCACGATGACTTTGACGGCGTAAAAAACGCCATTGATGAAAACACTCGTGCCTTGTTTTGTGAATCCATCGGCAACCCGGCCGGCAACGTTGTGGACATTCAACGCTGGGCCGAGATAGCGCACAAACACGGCCTGCCGCTGATCGTAGACAACACCGTTGGCACACCGTTCCTGTGCCGCCCCATCGAACATGGCGCAGATATCGTAGTTCACTCGTTGACCAAATATCTGGGTGGCCATGGCACCACCGTTGCCGGCGTTGTGGTGGATTCCGGCAAATTTGACTGGAAAGCCAACGCCGACAAGTTCCCGATGCTGAACAACCCAGACCCGTCGTACCACGGTGTGGTGTACACCGAGGCCCTGGGGGCCGCTGCATTTATTGGCCGTTGCCGAGTAATCCCGCTGCGCAACACCGGTGCCGCGCTGTCGCCGTTTAACGCGTTCTTGATTATGCAGGGCATTGAGACCGCCGCTCTGCGGATGGAACGCCACTGCGAGAACGCCCAAAAAGTCGCTCAGTTCCTACAGGATCACCCGTCTGTAGAATGGGTTAACTATGCCGGTCTGGCTAACAGCCCGTTCCGCGCAACCTGCGAAAAAATTTGCGGTGGCAAAGCCTCTGGTATTCTCAGCTTTGGCATTAAAGGCGGCCGAGACGCCGGCGCGCGTTTCATCGACGCGCTGGACATGGTGCTGCGCCTGGTCAACATTGGCGACGCCAAATCCCTGGCCTGCCACCCGGCAACCACCACTCACCGCCAGCTAAACCCGGACGAGTTGAAATCTGCGGGTGTTAGCGAAGATCTGGTGCGCCTGTCGATTGGCATTGAGCACATTGACGACATAATTGCCGATGTTGCCCAGGCCCTGGACGCCGCCGTTCGCTGAGCATTTCAGCCATCTGCACTGCCAGCCTGGCCCAGTAGCGCAGATGTTGCACGTCAATTCCATGCCCGTGTTTATCCTTACTGTCCTTGTATCTGACGCGTCCCGGCTTTAACCTTTCAAGTCTAACCAAAGTCTTTTGTACAGAACGAGAGTCCCTCATCCATGACCGCAAACACTAAGCCCCGTGTGGCCAGTGGCACCAAGTTCCGCAGTGAACATGGCTTTGCTGCTATTAAGGACGGCGTTAAGCAAAGCCGCAATGTTTCAAGCGAAGGCGTCAGCAACGATCCAAAGCCCAAATGGTTGCGTGCACGTATGCCCGGTGGTGAGCGCTATGAGGCTGTCAAAAAGAATGTGAACAGCCACAAAGTTGCCACCGTGTGCCAGGAATCTCACTGCCCCAACATCGGTGAGTGCTGGGCCAACGGTACGGCAACGCTGATGGTAATGGGTTCGGTGTGCACCCGCGCCTGCAAATTCTGCGCGGTAGACACCGGCAACCCGAACGGCTGGCTAGACAAAGACGAACCTGAGAATACGGCAAAATCGGTGGAACTGATGGGCCTGCGCTACATTGTGCTGACATCGGTTGACCGCGACGACCTGCCTGACGGCGGTGCCGGCCATTACGCAGCCTGTGTATCAGCCATCAAACACCGCACGCCGGACGTCAGAGTGGAAGCACTCACGCCGGACTTTGACGCTGTCATGAAGCACGTAGAGCAGGTAGTAGACTCGGGCCTGGATGTGTTTGCCCAGAACGTCGAAACCGTTCGTCGTCTGACTCATCCGGTACGCGACCCGCGAGCTGGCTATGAGAAGACTCTAAGCGTACTCAAGCACGCCAAGCAATACCGCCCGGATGTCCTAACGAAAACCAGTCTGATGCTGGGCCTGGGGGAAACCGACGAAGAAATTCAGCAAACCATGGACGACCTGCTGGCGGTGGGCGTGGATATTCTGACGCTGGGCCAGTACTTGCGACCTACTCCGAACCATTTGCCGGTGATGCGCTACGTCACACCGGAAGAATTCAACCGTTACCGGGAAATTGGCCTGGCCAAGGGCTTTATGGAAGTGCCATCAGGCCCCATGGTGCGGTCGAGCTATCGTGCAGATCGAGTATTTGACAAGAACAACTTGGGATTGGCGGTGCCAGCAGTTCCTGCCTCAGTAAAAACAACACCGGCAGGATCCGAGCCAGTCAACGCCATGCAGATACCGGTCACATCCGTAAGCTGACCGAGCACCTGCACTGGCATCTTACCGCTGTCGGCGGAGCTGCGCTTACTGGCCGCCCTGCTGACGCTGTTGTTGCATCTGCTGCATTTTTTGCATTTGCACCTTCAGCTCATTGCGCTGCTCATCGGTAAAAATACTTTCTACCTTCGCCTGCATCAGAGTAGACAGTGCTGCCATCTCGCCGGTTACATCACCCAGCTCTTCCGCGTGTTCGCGAATGGCATCTTCGTTGAAATCCGCTTTTACCTCGGCTTGCAACTGCTGTTGCAGAGTTTGTGCCTGCTGGCGCAGATCTACAATCTGACCCTGCAACTCGTCAAACACGCCGCGGACCTGTTCTTGTTGCTCGTCGTTCAGGCCAACCATTTGCGCCAGCTGGTCAATACGGTCGGGCTGGCCATTTGCCTGTTGCGCCAATGCCGGCGCCGACAAACTTACCGCAATCAGTGCTGTTCCCAGTGCTTTTACCAATTTCATACTGCTCTCCGTTTGAATAACGTCACACACCCTAAAGCATCATGCGGGTAAGTCGCACCCCACGATGGCTGTTGATTTCGAATAATAGCCGCCAAAGCGGCTGCCAGCCCACCATTACGGCGATTTTCAGGCAAATATGAAAGTTTGGTCATCGACTTTCGGTATTGCGCTGAAATTGCTGCATAATGGCGGCTCTTTTTATTCACACACACTGGCCAGCGCGTTTTGAAATCGGCGTTTCGAATTCAGTGCATTTACGGGCAGCGGGAGTAGCACGATGGCGATTAACTGGTTTCCAGGGCATATGCACAAAGCCCGCAAGGAGATCAAAGAAGTCATGCCGAAGATGGACCTGATCATCGAGGTGGTGGACGCCCGCATTCCTTTCAGCAGCGAAAACCCGCTGGTGCCTGAACTGCGCGGTGATACGCCGTTGATCAAAGTGCTTAACAAACGCGACCTGGCCGACCCCGATGTGACAGGCCAGTGGCAAGGCTGGCTGGAGCGGGAGCGTGGTGTAAAAACCATTACCCTGACCCACAACCAGCGCGGCGAAGCACTGGACATTCTTACCCTGGCCGAACAGCTGACGCCGAATCACGATCGCCAGAAAAGCGCGCTGCGGGTAATGATTCTGGGCATTCCTAACGTCGGCAAATCGACCTTGATTAATACCCTGGCCGGACGACCGGCCACAAAAACCGGTAACGAGCCGGCCGTCACCCGAGCCCAGCAAGCGATTAAACTGCCAAATAACATTTTGCTGTACGATACCCCCGGTTTCTTGTGGCCCAAGCTTTCACCGGCGGCCTGTGGTTATCGCCTGGCGGTCACCGGCGCTATTCGCAGCGCTGTGCTGGATTTTGAAGACGTTGCGCTGTTTGCCGCCGAGTATTTGCTGGCTCATTACCCGGAATTCCTGACCAGCCGTTACGGACTGGACCCGCTACCTGTTGACGGTCTGGCCGCAATGGACGCCATTGCGGCCAGACGCCGGTTTTTTGGGCGCGGCGGCATACCGGATTTACACAAAGTGTCGGAGGTGTTACTGAACGAATTCCGCGCCGGCACCCTGGGGCGAATTTCTCTGGAAACACCGCGTCTGATCCAGCATGAAACCGAGATTGCTCTGGCTGAAGCCGAAGTTCAAGCAGCACTGGATGCAGAAAAGGCGATTGCGGATAGCAAAAAGAAGGCTAAAACCCGACGTAACCGCAAACGTTAAAGTCGCATCTGCGTCTGAACCATGGTCATATACCGTACGCTGATGAAAAGCTTTACCATTACACCTTTATAACGCAACACAAGCGCCTGTTCCGGGCGCCGGTAAGGAGAGATTTATGAGACGTGTCGTCGTCACCGGAATGGGGATTATTTCCTGCCTGGGCAACAGCCTGGACGAAGTTACCAACAGTCTGAAAACCGGGAAATCTGGCATCCGCTTCAGTGAAACCTATAAAGAACTGGGGTTTCGCAGCCAGATTTGCGGCGCACCGGATGTCGACACCTCGGTCATTGACCGAAAAGTACGTCGTTTTATGGCTGACTCGGCCATGTACAGCTACTTGTCTATGCAACAGGCCATTGCCCAGGCCGGCTTGACCGACGACATGGTATCAAACGACCGCACCGGTCTGATTGCAGGCTCTGGCGGCGCGTCTTGCTCAAGCCAGGCGGAAGCCGTTGACATTCTGCGCGCCAAAGGCGTGAAGCGCATTGGGCCTTATATGGTACCGCGCATTATGGCCAGCACTGTCTCTGCGTGCCTGGCGACTGCCTTCAAGATTCGCGGCGTGAACTATTCCATATCGTCGGCCTGCGCCACCAGCGCACACTGTATTGGCCAAGCTATGGAACAAATCCAGCTGGGCAAGCAGGACATTGTGTTTGCCGGCGGCGGTGAAGAAGAAGATTGGAGCCTGACCATGATGTTTGATGCCATGGGTGCCCTGTCGACCAAATACAACGATGCACCGGAAACCGCATCGCGGCCGTTTGATAGCAAGCGTGACGGTTTTGTGATTGCCGGTGGCGGCGGTATGCTGGTAATGGAAGAACTGGAGCACGCCCGCAAGCGCGGCGCCCACATTATTGCCGAGCTAACCGGCTACGGAGCTACTTCAGACGGCTACGACATGGTTGCACCGTCTGGCGAGGGTGCCCAGCGCTGCATGAAGCAGGCCATGGCGACCATGCATGGCAAAGTTGACTACATCAACGCCCACGGCACCAGCACCCCGGTTGGCGACGCTGCGGAGATGGGTGCTGTTCGCAACACTTTCGTTGACAAAGTACCGCCGATTTCTTCTACCAAGTCATTGTCTGGGCATTCGCTGGGCGCTGCCGGTGTACAGGAAGCCATTTACTCGTTGCTGATGATGCAAAACAGCTTTATCGCCGGAACCGCAAATCTGCACGAGCTGGATGCGGCCATTGCTGATCTGCCCATTGTGGGACCGGCGGGCCAAGAAGCCACCCTTAACGCGGTGATGTCCAACAGCTTTGGCTTCGGCGGCACCAATGCATCGCTGATATTTGAGCGTCTGTAGGGAAGGCCGGCCAGAAACGCCATTGGCAAACGGATTGATCCGTACTAAACTAATGTTTGATATGGATCAAATTTGACGGGCCATCTGCTATGAACCAAGCAATTCGACTCCATCAGGTTGCGTCACAGCTCAAGGCTACATGTAACAAGTGTAGTCTGAGCAATCTTTGCCTGCCCCTTGCTGTGGAAGAGAATGATTTGGAACGCCTTGAAGACATTGTTTTGCAAGGCAAAATCTTCAATCGGGGCGAACATATTTTTGACCAAAGCACGCCTTTTAAGTCGTGCTTTGCGGTGCGTAGCGGGTCGGTAAAAACCTCGATTATTACCGAAGGCGGAGATGAACAGGTTACCGGTTTTTTCATGCCTGGCGAGCTGATTGGGCTCGACAGCATGGCAACCGACAACTACGCCTGCACCGCCAAGGTACTTGAGCGCACCAGCGTATGCGAATTTCCAGTAGACAAACTGGAGCACCTTACGCGCAAGTTGCCTGAGCTTCAGCACCACATATACCACCTGATGAGCCAGGAGATACAAAACAGTCACCAACTAGCCATGCTGCTGAGCAAGAACACCGCGGAGGAGCGTATTGCAGCTTTGTTGTTGTCGCTGTCCAGCCGCTTTCAGCGCAGGCGCATGTCGCCCACTAATTTCAGCCTGCCGATGGCACGCAACGATATCGCGAACTTTTTGGGCCTGGCGGTAGAAACGGTTAGCCGGGTGTTCACCCGCTTCCAGAATCAGGGCATTATCAAAGCTCGCGGCCGTGAAGTTGAACTGCTAGACGTAAAAGCCCTGCAAGTGGTTACCCGCGATTTTGCCCGCCAGGGTTGTCGCTAAAAAAGCGTTTCCAGTTAGCTGACGGGCTTAACCGGATCTGGCGCTTTTAGCAGAGTCAGCTCATCTGTCAGCCCCACACGCCATGGGACTTGCTTGATACCAAAGGTGTTACGGATTTTTGTGCACACCAAGCGTGTGTTTACCGGCTCCAACTGACCCCATCCGCTGACCTCATCCACCAGATGTAAATCCTCGGGAATACCCGGCAAGCCGGCGATGGCCAAACCCAGCTCATACAGACTGATATCCTCAGAACCGGCGTACTGATAGGTGCCCCACACTTCAGCCCCGCAATCAAGCTGTTGAATAATCGCGCGCATGACCCGCGCCAAATCGGTGACTGCCAAGGGCTGACCAACGCAGCGGCCGGGCAACGACAAGCGGGTGCCAGCAGCTGTGCTGGCCTGAACCTTCCGTATAAAGCGCCCCAGACTCCATCCTGTTCGCAAAATAATGTGGCGGGTTAATAAACCGCGCAGGCCCTGCTCGCACTCCCACTGCCAAACACCCAACTGGTTCACCGGCTGCCCGGGGTTAGAAGCAATATAAGCCGTCTGTTTGCGGCCATCAAAAATATAGCAAGTGGACAATTGCAGCATCGCGATATTGCGATCGCGGGCAAACTCGCCCAGCGCCAGAGGCAATGACAAAGCCGCGCGTTTGACGTCATCAGGGTGTTCCTGGGCGGATTCCGGATCGGCCAGCCAAAGCGCATTGACAATCAAGTCCGTATCCGCCGGAATCCAGCTTTCCAGGGCCGCCAGATCCACGCTGGCCGTGTTACTCACCAGCAAAGGACTGACCTGCAAAGAAGTGGCGCGCAGCTGCTCCAGCAATACTCTACCCAAGGGGCCGTAATCGTGAACTACCAGAACATGCACGGGTCTTCTTTACCTCCAATCCTGTTAAGTAAGACTAACGCCAGCGCCGAGGTACCCGGGCTGTAACGCCGGTCAGCAACTCGTAACCAATCGTACCGGCGTGGCCGGCCACGTCATCCACCGGCACCGTGGTGCCCCACAGCTCTACCGGGTCGCCATTGCGCGCCGCGGGGGCAGCGCTCAGATCGACCGCCAGCATATCCATCGACACCCGACCGATAAGCTGTATGCGCTGACCATGGACAGCAGCAGGGGTACCCGTGCCCGCATGGCGAGGGTAACCGTCGCCGTAGCCCAAGGCGACAACGCCCATGCGCGTAGGCTTGTTCGCAACCCAACTTGCGCCGTAACCCACGCTGTCGCCAGGCTGCAACAGACGGGTACTGATCAGCGGCGCCTGTAACGTCATTACTGGCTTTAACCCCAGCTCCGCAGCCGACGTACCAACAATGGGCGACGCGCCATACAACATGATGCCGGGGCGGCTCCAGCCAAACAGCTTTTGGCCTGACCTGAACAACGCCGCCGAGTTGGCAACGCTGCGCTGCAACCCGGGCCAAGGCGCGGTCGCCTTCTCGAAACGCTCGGTCTGCTGCTGCGTCATGGTGCTGCGTTCGTCATCGGCACAGGCAAAGTGGGTCACAAAACCAATCACCTTTGGCGTCAGCTGGTGATGCGCAAGCGTCGCCATAACCTGGGCCAGCTCCTCTGGATGAAAACCCAGGCGATTCATCCCGGTATTTACTTTCAGCCAGATGCGCGGCGCAACTGGCGCTCGCACAAGCCACTGCAACTGGTCGTCGCAGTGCAGCACCGGTTCAAAGTTGTGCTCTATGCAAGTCGCCAGATCCTGTTCACTGTGAACCCCCTGTAGCAAAGCAACAGGCTGCTGGCTTACGCCGGCATTACGAATGGCGACGGCCTCTTCAATACACGCCACCGCAAATTTGGGCGCCACCGCAGCCAAGGCACCCGCAACTCCCGCAATGCCGTGGCCGTAGCCATCGGCTTTAATCACCGCCATGGCACTGGATTGCCCAGAACGCTGGCAGGCCACTTGGTAGTTATGCTGCAGCGCTTTTGAGTCTATCAGCGCAAAGGACCCCCTTGACATCAGTAGTCGTCTCCATACTCGCCATAATTACCGTGGGCAAGATCTTCAAACTTGGTGTATTTGCCAATAAACGCCAAACGTATCGTACCAATAGGGCCATTACGTTGCTTGCCGATGATAATTTCGGCCACACCTTTATCTGGAGTATCTTCGTTATAAACCTCATCACGATAGACAAACATAATAACGTCTGCATCTTGCTCGATAGCCCCGGATTCACGCAAATCCGAGTTGATGGGCCGCTTGTTGGGGCGTTGTTCCAGGCTGCGGTTGAGCTGCGACAGCGCAACCACCGGGCAGCTCAGCTCTTTGGCGATGCCCTTGAGTGAGCGTGAAATTTCGGAGATTTCCGCGGTGCGGCCCTCAGTGTTTCCAGGCACCCGCATCAGCTGCAGGTAATCCACCATAATCAGCCCGATTTTGCCGCCATTCTCCCGCGCAATGCGCCGTGCCCGCGAGCGCAGCTCGGTTGGGCTAAGGCCGGGAGTGTCGTCAATATACAGCGGTTTGTCTTTCAGCAGGCTAACCGCCGAGGTTAACCGGGGCCAGTCGTCTTCTTCAAGCTTGCCATTGCGCACTTTGGTTTGGTCTATGCGCCCAAGCGAAGACAACATACGCATGGCCAAGGCGTCCGCTGGCATCTCCATGCTGAACACCAATACCGGCAAACCGCTAGAAATCAGGGCGTTTTCAACGATGTTCATGGCGAGCGTGGTTTTACCCATAGACGGCCGCCCGGCAACAATGATCAGGTCTGAGGGCTGCATTCCGGAGGTGCGTTCATCCAAATCACGAAAACCCGTGGTCAAGCCGGTGGTCTGTTCGCCAGATTCGAACAGCTCTTCAATGCGGCTTAAGGTTTGCGTAAGAATCGGATTAATGCCCTTAGGACCAGAACCTTCTTTAACCCGCGACTCGGCAATCTGGAACACCGTGCGTTCGGCTTCGTCCAAAATTTCACTGCTGTTGCGACCCAATGGGTTGAACGCTGAATCGGAAATCTTACCCGACGCCTCCACCAACTGACGCAAAATAGAACGTTCGCGAACAATATCGGCGTAGGCGCGGATGTTTGCTGCACCGGGTGTTTTTTCAGCCAGCTCAGCCAGATACGACAGGCCACCGGCGTGTTCGATGTCCCCTGCCCGCTCCAGAAATTCGGCCAGAGTAACAACGTCTAGCGGCTCGTTTTCACTGGCCAGGCGTTCCACCGCGCCAAAAATCAGCCGATGGTCCTGGCGATAAAAATCCACCGCCGAAATCATCTCGGAGATTTCATCAAAGCGGCGGTTGTCCAGCATCAGCCCACCCAACACGGCCTGCTCCGCTTCCAAGGAATGCGGCGGCACTTTAATTCGGCTGGTTTCTGGGTCGCTATTTGCGGGCTTAAGATTCGGCTTTGCCATGAACACGTCTTCAGTTGACCACTGCTCTGGCGTAAGAATTACGAATGCTCAGTGGCAATGGGAGAGGAAACAAGACTTTGAAGCATACCAGAAAGCAGCAAGCCCGAAACCGTATTGCTACCGTTCCGGGCCTACTGTGCGGCAATAAAGATCAGAACTGACCACTATCGCCTGATGCTGAACTGCTGCCGGTTACTCGGCAACAACCGCCAGCTTAACGGTTACGTGCACATCGCTGTGCAGCTTAAGCTCAACTTCGTACTCGCCAACAGCCCGCAGCGGGCCTTCTGGCAGCAGAACTTCGCTCTTTTCTACATCGGTACCGGCAGCGGTGATGGCATCAGCCACGTCGCGCACACCAATAGAACCAAACAGCTTGCCTTCATCACCGGCTTTAGAGCTGATGGTGAAAGATGCGTCTGCGAGCTTTTCAGCGCGGGCTTGCGCAACAGCCAGTTTTTCAGCTGCGGCTTTTTCAAGCTCGGCACGACGCTCTTCAAACGCGTTCAAGTTGGCTTCAGTGGCCGGAACCGCTTTACCATAAGGCAACAGGAAATTACGGCCGTAACCGGATTTCACATTAACCTTGTCACCCAGGGTACCCAGGTTTGCAACTTTTTCGAGCAGAATAACTTCCATCTCGTTAACCTCTTCGTGCTTTATTCGACCGGTCCGGGAGGGTTGATTCGCCCCCGAATATTCAGCCAACTATCCACAAAAGCCAGAACTACTAACAGAATCATCAGACTTGGACCCAGCAATGCCAGCGCAACGTAAAACATCACCAGCCATTGGCGGCTCAGTTTTTTACGCGCTACAACACCATGAACCAGCGCCAGCCCGGCCAGAAACAGCGGGGTTCCCGCAGCCCAGGCCAGCAGCACGGTGTTTAACCCCAGCACGGGGCCAATTACCATGGTGACGGCAAACACAACTGCAAATACCGGCGACAGGCGCAGCCCGTAAAACTCTGTACGCAAACCGCCAGGGTTGTACAGTGCTGCCTGCCAACCACGGGCCAGCAGGGTCATACCTAGGGCCAAAGCCAGATAGGTACCCGCCATACTGGCGCTCATGGTTTGCCGAATCACAGATTCCAGGTTGTTACCCAGCGACTGTGCTACGTCGGCGTTGTATTGCTGGTAAAACTGAACTCCGGTTTGCACCAGAATGTCCATCAGGCCAGGGTACAGCTGCGGCAGAACCAATCCGGTCACAATCGCCAGAAAAGTACCGCCACACAGAGCTTTGTCCCACGACGAAGTCACTCGCAACAGAGCTGTCATCAGCATCACTTCCAGCAACACGGCCAGAGCAGTAGGGTCTTGCCCGAACCAACTCCAGCCCAGTGCCGGCAGCAATGCCCAAAGGCCAACGTTCAGCCCCTGGCGAATGCCAAGCCGTAATATAACCAGCCCGACAACCGCTGCACCAACCCAGAAAAGCAGTGGTATAGCCGTCGTTAAAGCCGCTACTCCGCTGGCCTGCAGGGGACCGCGCATTACAAATTGTGCCAGTGCACGCATGGTCCCAAGTCCTGTTTATCTGTTCTTAGTTATCGTGGCTGTCCGAATACGGCAGCAGTGCCAGGAAGCGGGCGCGCTTGATAGCGGTGGCCAGCTGACGCTGATAACGTGCTTTGGTGCCGGTAATGCGGCTAGGCACGATTTTGCCTGTTTCAGTGACATAACCTTTCAGGGTGTCCAGATCCTTGTAATCGATCTCTTTAACACCTTCTGCCGTGAACCGGCAGAACTTGCGACGTCTGAAAAAACGAGCCATAACTTAACTCCGGTTAATTACTCTTCTTCGTCTGTGTCGTCAGCTTTCTGGCTTTCGTCAGATTCGGCTGAGCGGCGCGGACGATCATCTCCACTTGGGCGGCGGTCTTCGCGAGACTCGGCAGCTTTCATCGGAGACATATCGGTAACAGCTTCATCACGACGCAGGATCAGCTCACGCATGATGGCATCGTTAAAGCGGAAGTTATGAGTCAGCTCGTCCATCGCGGTCTGTGAACATTGAATGTTCATCAGCACGTAATGAGCTTTGTGAATCTTGTTGATCGGGTATGCCAGGTGACGACGGCCCCAATCTTCCAAGCGATCTACCTGGCCACCATCTTCAGTGATGAGGCTGGTATAACGCTCGATCATAGCGGGCACTTGCTCGCTTTGATCCGGGTGTACCATAAATACAACTTCGTAGTGACGCATGAATTCTCCCTACGGATTGAACAGCCCCTAGATTTGCGGCGGGCGTAAACGCCATCAATGCCGCACAACGTAAAAGCAAGGAGGTGGCAGCAGAACTGCCGTTTTTGTGCCAGGCCCGGAACACTTTATCGAAAAAACGTTTGCCGGCGCTGGCGAGGTAATGCATTGCCTTTGTTGAGGCAATAAAGAACCACCCCAGGAAAGGGGTGAGGTATTCTATGCGGGTGCCGCCAGGTATGCAAGGGTTGATAAGGTGTCGCGGTTAGCCCTTGGCAGTACGCTGGCGCAAGGCTTCGTAAAGACACACACCACTGGCAACAGATACGTTCAGACTTTCAACGTCGCCCATCATCGGTATGTTGATCAATTGGTCACAGTGTTCACGGGTCAACCGCCGCATACCCTTGCCTTCGGCGCCCATCACCAACGCCAGCGGGCCAGTCAGGTCGGCCTGGTGCAAGGTAGTGGTGGCTTCACCCGCCGTGCCGACCAGCCAAACGCCCTGTTCTTGCAAGGTGCGCAGCAGGCGTGCCAGATTGGTAACACGCACAAAAGGTACGGTTTCTGCCGCACCGCAAGCAACCTTGCGGGCAACCGGCGTTAAGGTGGCGGATTTGTCTTTCGGCACAATTACCGCCTGCACGCCAACTGCGTCGGCGGTGCGCATGCACGCGCCCAGGTTATGGGGGTCGGTAACGCCGTCCAGAATCAACAGGAACGGCGGCTTTTCAGAGTTTGCCAGCAACGCCAGCAAATCATCTTCGCTCCATTCGCGGCTTTCGCTGACCGACGCAACAACGCCCTGATGGACACCGGCAACGCGGCTGTCCAGCAGTTTGCGGTGCACAATCTCCCAAGACACACCCAGGGTATCCAGCAGTTCGGTGGTGCTTTTTACCCGCTTATCCTGGCGACCGGTTTGAATCCAAACTTGCAGCAGCCGCTCGGGTTCACGCTTTAAGACGGCTTCAACGGCATGCCAGCCAAATACAAATTGCTCTGCCACTGACGGTATTTCCTGCTAGAAAATTTTGATAAATCTACCACCGCCTTGCGCGCATATTAAAGTCGGCAAGGTGGTGGTCAGCGAAAGACTATAAAAAGTCAGCTGGGCTCACTAGCTCTTGGGTCGGCGCTTGCGCGGCTTACGCAATTCGCCGCCACCGGCATCGCCGTCGCTTGCCGAGGCCTTGCCACCAGCAGCACGAGCCGCATCGGCAGCCAGTTGATCACGCGCAGAGCCGGCGACCGGCTTGGCACGGCCAGATTTCGGGCCTGCGGATCTGGAACCGCGGCCTGTAGCTGGCTTATCCGACTTGCCACCGCGCTTAGTGCGCTCACCTTTGGCTTTACCGTCTTTTTTGCCACCTTTACCGTTTTTGCCTACATCTCGACCGGCGCGGCCGTTCACTTCAAGCGCATCGCGGTCAGCCTGGCGACGCTTTGGCGTGCTTACCAGCTCCAAGTCAATTTTGCGATCTTCCATACCCACGCGCATCACTTTGACTCGCACTTCATCACCAAGGCGGAAGCTGATTGCGGTACGTTCGCCAATCAACCGGTGCTTGGCGTGATCGTGCTGAAAGTAGTCGCCATTCAACGTCGACACGTGCACCAGGCCTTCGATATAGATATCGGCAAGCTCTACAAAGAAGCCAAAACCAACAACAGCCGCAATGACGCCGTCGTATTCCTCACCTACGTGGTCACTCAGGAACTCACACTTCAGCCAGGCCATTACGTCACGAGTGGCATCGTCAGCGCGGCGCTCGGCCATCGAAGCATGCTCACCGAACTTCTCCATACGCGCATAATCGTACGGATATTTTGCCAGTTCCGCGTCTGCCTGGTCTGGCGCAATCACGTCTTTCGTTGGCTGGTCTGCATGAATACAGGCTTTGATTGCCCGATGCACGATCAGGTCCGGATATCGCCGAATCGGCGAGGTAAAGTGTGCGTAGCCCGAATACCCCAGGCCGAAGTGGCCGGCTTCTTCAGGGCTGTAAACTGCTTGGCTCAGAGAGCGCAGCATGACAGTCTGAATCACTTGAGCATCAGGCCGCTCACCGATAGAGCCCAGCAGTTGCTGGTAATCAGCCGACGTAGGCTTATCGCCACCGCCAAGCTGCAACGCTAACTCGCCCAAAAACAGCCGCAAGGAACCAAGGCGTTCTTCCGACGGGCCATCATGCACTCGATACAGCGCCGGCATTTTGTGTTTTTTCAGGAAGCGCGCCGTAGCCACGTTGGCCGCCAGCATGCATTCTTCCACAATTTTGTGGGCGTCATTGCGCTGCACCGGCACGATTTCTTCAATCTTCCGCGCGGCATCAAACACGATGCGGGTTTCGGTGGTTTCAAAATCAATGGCACCACGCTCAGTACGCGCTTTGCGCAGCAGCTTATACAAGCCATATAGATTGTGCAGCTCGGGCAATACGGCGGAATACTGGTTGCTCAGCTCGATACCACGAGGAGATTCGGGATGCTCCAGAATATCGCTGACCTTGTTATAAGTCAGCCGCGCGTGGCTGTTCATTACCGCCTGATAGAAGGTGTAGCTACTGATGTTGCCGGCGGCGCTGATGGTCATATCCGCCACCATGCACAGGCGATCCACCTCCGGATTCAGCGAACACAGGCCGTTGGACAACTTTTCTGGCAGCATGGGCACTACGTGGTCTGGAAAATACACTGAGGTGCCGCGATTCAGCGCTTCGTCATCCAGCGGTGAGCCCGGGCGCACATAGTGCGACACATCGGCAATGGCTACCAGCAACCGGTAGCCACCGCGCGGGCGCGGCTCGCAATAAATGGCATCGTCGAAATCACGCGCGTCTGCACCGTCAATGGTCACCAGTGCCAGCTCACGAATGCACACGCGGTTGCGCTTGTCAGCATCGGTGACCTGCTCGGAAATAGCCGCGGTTTGCTCGCCTACCGCATCCGGCCAGGAATGGGGAATGTCGTAGGCACGAATCGCTACGTCAATTTCCATGCCCGGAGCCATATGTTCACCCAGCACCTCGGTGACGCGCCCGGTGGGCTGACTGCGCAGAGTGGGCTGACGAATGATGTCAACCACCACGTACTGCCCATGACGTGCGGCGCCCGCCATCTCATCCGGTATCAATACTTCGTGGTTGATGCGGGCGTTTTCAGGCACTACAAACATAATGCCGCTTTCTTTAAAGAAGCGGCCGACAGTTTGCGTGGTGCGGTGCTCCAACACCTCAACAATCACGCCCTCACGGCGGCCACGATCGTCTACTTTGTCAACGCGGGCAACCACACGGTCGCCGTGAACCACCTGACGCATCTGGCGCGCGGTCAAAAACAGGTCCGTGCCATCACCATCGGGTGTTAAAAAACCGAAGCCATCTTTATGGCCAATCACCCGGCCGCTCACCAGGTCGGCTTCTTCAATCGGCAAAAAAGCGTTGCGGCGGTTGCAAATAAGCTGACCGTCACGGCACATCGCAATCAGGCGGCGGCGCAGGGCTTCAATGCTCTCTTCGGACGACTGCCCCAGTTCTTCGCACAGGGTTTCGTGTGTGGCCGGCGCGCCCCGGTTTTTCAAATGCGCAAGAATAAACTCGCGGCTCTGAATCGGGTTGTCGTAATTCTGGGCCTCACGTTTGGCGTGGGGGTCGTTGGATGTCTTCTTACTGGAAACCATTCGGATCCTTGTTTGCTATCTGCGCCTCAGCGGCACAACTGTATTGAGTCAATGGGCGTTAGCATAACAGTATAACGCCGGTTCGCCGAAACTGCCTGATACACGGGCTTTATAAAGCAGGTAGAAAGCGCATCAGTAGTTACACTTGGACACGCCCGTAACCCTTTCCTTTATAGCGCCAGAGACGGCAAATAAACATATCAGCCTTTTAAAAAAAGTGTTTGACAGCTTTTCGACGAATCATTAAAGTACGCGCCATTGGTCGGGTGCAAACTTGGCCGGTGGCAAAAAATTTTGAGTTCTTAACATCGAATATTTTGTGAATCACCTGCCGAGGTGGTGAAATTGGTAGACACGCTAGCTTCAGGTGCTAGTGCTCGCAAGGGCGTGGAGGTTCAAGTCCTCTCCTCGGCACCATTCTTTTTGAATGGCCTTCCAGATCAAAGATTTACCCTTCAATCAATATTTTCATAATCTCTCTGGTACAAAAAATGGTACGCAGACGATTTTTCTGTGGGTTTACGAATGTGCTCACTATGTCGTCCGAGGGCGAATGGGTTTTTCCTTTTAACTCAGCTTTCTCCCTTTCGACGCATCAAACCAAGCCATATCTGCTCGCTCCGATTCTGTCAGTGGCATGGATCGCCTGAGGTTATTCTCTATCGATTTAGTAACCGCTTCCCATTAAAGACAGCAACAGAGATATTTCCTTCTCATTTTACCGCCCTTATCGTTTTCAGAAGACGACCTTTGAGGAAATTAGGCGAACTGAATGCCAAATTGCCCTGTAACTGTAGGTTCGCGCACTCTGCCTCAAAAAAAGCCTCCTAACTTTGCCATCATATTGGGTTGCAACAATCATCAAAAAGAACAGCAATGCGTCAGCTAGCGTTTGCCAGATGACACCAACACCGACGATGGCAGTTAGCCCTGACAGCTTCAGGTCAGGCATCCAGAAACTTGCGCCATAGATGGCAATTTCCAGTGACGGAACAAATTCCTGATGACATGGAACGGGTGCCCCACCTTGGACCGGATCTGAGCTTTTGCTCCCTCCCCAGCAGCAGAGCCTAAGGACAATCGCTGACACGTACAAGGCACGTGAGCTGTTAAAATTATTATGGTCATTTTCCACATGACTCAACATCCATTGAAGAGCAGCTACAGACATGGCTAACACCAAAGCATACGCCGCACAATCTGCGCAATCAGGCGTCGCACCGTTTAGTTTCGACCGCCGAGAACCTCGCCCCGACGATGTATCCATCGAAATTGATTACTGCGGTGTCTGCCACACCGATATTCACTTTGCGCATAATGACTGGGGAGTGACTGTTTACCCGGTAGTTCCGGGCCATGAGATTGTTGGCCGGGTTACCGCTGTAGGCAACGATGTCTCAGCCTACAAGGTTGGGGATATGGTTGGCGTGGGTTGCATGGTGGACTCTTGCCGCACCTGCTCCGCCTGCGAATCCGGCCTTGAGCAATATTGCAAAGAGGGTATGACCGGCACCTACAACGGCGAAGATCGTTACGATCAATCCGTCACTTTTGGTGGCTACTCAGACAACGTGGTCGTCAGCGAGCGTTTCGTGGTCAGGATACCGGAGAAGTTGGACCCCGCCGCCGCTGCACCGCTGCTTTGTGCCGGCATAACCACCTATTCCCCATTGCGCCACTATGGTGTCAAAAAGGGTGACAAGGTGGGTGTCATCGGGATGGGCGGCCTCGGCCATATGGGCGTGAAGATCGCTAAGGCGCTGGGTGCTGAAGTGACCATCTTCACCCGTTCTGAAAGCAAGGTTGCAGAGGCCAAGAAACAGGGCGCCGACCATGTGGTAATTTCCACCGATGAACAACAGATGAAGGACGCCACTGAAACTTTTGATTTCATGCTGGATACAGTGCCGGTTCAGCACGACCTGAATCCCTACCTGAACTGCCTCAGCCATGATGGCACCCACATTCTGGTGGGTCTTCTGGATCCGATTGACCCCCCGCTGGAAGCTGGCAACCTGGTCCTTAAACGTCGGGTATTGGGCGGCTCGCTGATCGGTGGCATGCCGGAAACCCAGGAAATGCTGGATTTCTGCGCTGAACACGGCATTAGCTGCGATATCGAAATGCTCGATATCAAGAATATCAACGAAGCTTACGAGCGCATAAAAAAAGGCGATGTGAAGTATCGTTTCGTGATTGATATGGCAACTTTAAAAGACGCCTGATTCAATAGAGAAGCTGGGATAAAGCTATTTTTAAGCGCCTAACCCGTCTAAACCAGCGGTTTGTCTTGCCGCTTCTATGGGGTTGAAGTGATCACTCTTTCTAAAGCGACCGCTAGGGCCCCCCAAGCTCACGCCCCCTTCAGCTTGCGCGCCACCCTTTCTTCACCCCAGCGGGGCATCAGTTTCTGATCAACACCCAAATGGTCCAGCAGCCGCGCCACCACAAAATCCACTAGGTCATTGATGGTTTCAGGGTTGTGATAAAATCCCGGGCTTGCCGGCATGATGACGGCGCCCATGCGGGTCAGTTTCAGCATGTTTTCCAGATGAACTTCTGAATAGGGCGCCTCGCGCGGCACCAATATCAGCTGGCGGCGCTCTTTCAGAGCGACGTCCCCTGCTCTTTCTATCAGGTTGTTGCTGGCGCCCGTGGCCAGGGCCGACAGGGTACCGGTGCTGCAGGGGCAAATCACCAGTGGGGCTTTTTCGCCGGAACCGGAGGCCGGCGGTGAAAACCAGTCTTCGCGGCCAAATACCAACACCTGGCCGGGGGCGGCCTGGCTGTATTCGCTCAGGCACTGCTGCATGGCCGCCGGTGTACCGGGCAATTTCAGGTCGGTTTCGGTGGCAATCACAATCTGCGCGGCTTTGCTGATCATCACCTGAACCCGACAGCCGGCAGCTACCAGGCATTGCAGCAGGCGCAGGCCGTAAGGCGCGCCCGAAGCACCGGTAAACGCCAGGTTGATGACTCGCGGCGCATCCATTGTTGCTGCTGTATCACTCATTGCGGGCACCTCATTCATGCACGGCTTACTCCCATTCTAAGGCGGCGTAATTTGGATTACCCGTTGGTACGTTCGATTTCAGCAATCAGTCGTTGATGAATGCCGCCAAAACCACCGTTGCTCATAATCACAATGTGGCAGGGGCTGGGTAAGTCTGCCATTACCCGCGCTATCAAATCGTCTACTGATGCTTCGACCCTGTGCAAGCTGCTGCCGGCGTTGGCCTGCTGCCAGCGTTCAACCAATTTCGGCAACCAGCTGGAATCGTTCAGGTTGGCCCAGAGCACGCGATCGGCGGCTGCCGCGCTGGGTAAAAGGGTGTCGCTGTGCACACCCTGTTTCATGGTATTGGAACGGGGCTCGATCAACGCCAGCACAGGCTCGTCGCCCACCTGTTTACGCAAGCCCTCCAAGGTAGTGGCGATGGCCGTGGGGTGATGGGCGAAGTCGTCATACACCTTTACGCCATTAATGTCCGCCAGCAACTCCATGCGCCTTTTTACTCCGGAAAAACGGCACAACGCGCTAATGGCGTGATCTGGAGTAACGCCCACATGGCGCGCTGCGGCAATGGCCGAAAGGGCGTTACGCACGTTGTGCAAGCCGCTGTGAGCCCACTTTACGGCGGCCACCGGTTGCTCGTGGTGCAATACCATAAAATGGCTGCCGTCGTCGCTCAGCAGCTCGGCTCGCCAGTGGCTCGGAGTGTCCGCTTCGCCACCAATAGAAAGCGTTTGCTGCGGAGTCCAGCAGCCCATGGCGATGGCGTTGTCGAGGTGGTTGTCCAATGTCGGGCGCAGAATCAAGCCTTGGGACGGCACGGTACGGATAAGATGATGGAACTGGCGTTCGATGGCTTCCACGTTGTCAAAAATATCGGCGTGGTCGAATTCCAGGTTGTTTAAAATCAGTGTGCGCGGGCGGTAGTGAACAAACTTCGAACGCTTGTCAAAAAACGCGCTGTCGTATTCATCAGCCTCAATTACAAAAAAGTCACTGCTGCCCAGGCGTGCAGACACCGGCAAATCTTTGGGTACGCCGCCCACCAGATAACCGGCGTCAAACCCCGCCTGCTCCAGTATCCACAGCAGCATGGCGGTGGTGGTGGTTTTGCCGTGGGTGCCGGCTACCGCCAGCACCCAACGCTGGTGTAACACTTCCCGCGCCAGCCATTCAGGGCCGGACATATAAGGAATATTGCGGTTAAGCACCTGTTCCACTTCTGCGTTGCCGCGGGACATGGCGTTGCCGATCAGCACCAGATCGGGCCGCGATTTAAGGTTGTCAGGGTGGTAGCCTTCAATCAGTTCGATCCCCTGAGCTTGCAGCTGGGTACTCATGGGCGGATAAACGCCTTGATCAGAACCAGTCACCTTGTGCCCCAGCTCACGAGCCAATACCGCCAGGCTACCCATAAAGGTGCCGCAAATACCCAATATATGAATGTGCATGAAACCGAGCGCCTCCTGATAAAAACGCTGCCAAGCGTCCCCCATACGTTGCGGCCCGTCAAGCATGCACTGCTGGTCGTTTCGGTTTTACCGGTCATGAAAATTGTTGGTAATTGGCGTATCATGCGCGCCATCATCGAACCCGTGAGAGGCTTACCTGCCAGATGGCCATTAAAAACGCATTTTATGCACAATCCGGTGGTGTCACCGCCGTTATAAACGCCAGCGCCTGTGGCGTTATTCAAACCGCCCGCCGGCACCCGGATAAAATCGGCAAGGTATATGCCGGTCGCAACGGTATTCTCGGTGCACTGAAAGAAGAACTGATCGATACCAGTCTGGAGTCCGATGGCGCCATTGCCGCGCTGATGCATACCCCCGGTGGTGCTTTTGGATCGTGTCGCCACAAGCTTAAAAACATCTCTGAAAACCGCCGCGAATATGAGCGTTTAATTGAAGTGTTCCGCGCCCACGACATCGGGTATTTCTTCTATAACGGCGGTGGCGATTCCCAAGACACCGCTTACAAGGTATCGCAGATCAGCGAAAAAATGGGCTATCCCATTACCTGCATCGGTATACCCAAAACCGTTGATAACGACCTGCCCTTCACCGATTGCTGCCCGGGCTTTGGCTCGGTGGCCAAGTACATTGCCATCTCCACGATGGAAGCCAGCCTTGACATCAAATCCATGTGCGAGACCTCCACCAAGGTGTTCATTCTGGAGGTGATGGGCCGCCACGCCGGCTGGATTGCTGCATCAGGCGGGCTTGCCGGTCAGGGCGAAGGTGAGCCGCCACACATTATTCTGTTTCCGGAAGTTCCGTTTGATCGCGAGGCCTTTTTAGCCCGAGTGGACTTTTGCGTGAAGGAATACGGTTATTGCGTGATCGTTGCGTCTGAAGGCGCCCAATATGAAGACGGTCGCTTTCTGGCGGAAGCCGGGGCCCGCGACGCCTTTGGCCACACCCAATTAGGCGGCGTTGCACCCGCGCTGGCAAATCTGATGAAGCAGGCTCTGGGCTACAAGTACCACTGGGCCGTAGCCGATTATCTGCAGCGCAGCGCACGCCATATCGCCTCGGCCACCGACGTAGAGCAGGCCTACACCGTCGGCAAGGCAGCGGTTGAAATGGCGATTGCCGGCAAGCAGGCGCTGATGCCCATCATCGTTCGCGAGCAGGCCATGCCTTATCGCTGGAGAGTGGGAGAGGCACCGCTGAGCGAAGTCGCTAACCAGGAAAAGAAAATGCCGATTCACTACATCACCGATGATGGCTTCGGCATTACCCAAGACTGCCGCGACTACTTGAGCCCACTGATTCAGGGCGAAAGTTTTCCACCTTTTGAAAATGGCTTGCCAAAGGTAGCCAAATTGAAAAACCAATTGGTGGAAAAACGCCTTAAAACCGCATTTGAGCTCTAAGACAACCCCGCCATAATCATTACGGCAGCCCCTGAGGCTGCCGTGATGCTAGCTTCGCAGCCAAATAAAATATCCTTTGTTTGTGCGGTAGTCTCTCTATTGTATGCTGCAATCTCGCTTGGCTTTTGCCGCCAGTGTTATTCTTTGGGTGCTAATGATTCATGACGAACTCACAAAAACCCAACACCAGCTCCTATTGCATTGCCCTGCAGCCAATTTGCGATGCCAATATGGCCCACGTGGCCGACGAATTACTTTACCGAGCCACCGCAGGCGCGAGTTCCGCTGTCATAGAAGATGGCCTTATCGCCACTGCGCGGGCCTGCAATGCAGCCTTTTACGAAGCCGGTATTGAGTCTCTTTGCGGCCGTAGGAAGCTGTTTTTCAACGCCCCCCGTGAATGGCTGCTGAACCCGGCATTACTGCCGCCCAGCCCGAAGCAGGTCGTTATCGAGGTACTGGAAAGCGTAGAGGGTGACGAAGAGATCCTTGCAGCACTGAGGCGCATAAAATCCCAGGGCTACACCGTAGCATTGGATGACTTTGTACTGACCGACGCCACCCGACCGCTTCTGGATCTGGCCGACATTATCAAACTGGACATGCTGGAGCAGCCCCCAACCGGAAAGCAGGTAGAACACTACCTGGCCCGCGGCATCACCTTGTTGGCCGAAAAGGTGGAAACCAAAAAAGAGTTTGATCAAGCCCGGGCCATGGGATTTACTCTTTTTCAGGGTTACTTTTACGCCCACCCGGAAACCCGGCAATCTACTTCCTTCAAGCGCGGGCGCAATCAGTCGGCACAAATTCGCCTTCTGGGCGAATTACAAAAACCCGAAGCAGACTACAACGAATTGGAACGGTTACTGGTGCAGGAACCTCAGCTGGGGGTGCAAATGCTGCGCACAGTAAATTCTGCAAGTTACAATTTGCCCCACCAAATCATTAGCATGCGTCAGGCCATAGTGTTGATTGGCCTGGACCGTCTTCGTAATCTGGTCACCATGCTGGTACTGGCCAATGACGACCCGTGCAACATGTTATTGTTGCCACAAGCGCTTACCCGCGCAGCCATGTGCTCGCGGCTGGCTGCGCGAGACTGCAAGGAAAACAAAGAACCCGCATTTATGGTGGGCTTGCTGTCGATGGTTGATGTGCTGCTCGGCCAAAAGCTTGAGCTACTGTGTGACCAACTTCCCCTCGCTCCAAGTGTCAAGCAAGCACTGCTTGCTCACGAGGGCTCACTTGGCAAGACCCTTCATCTAGTAAAAGCTTTTGAGAAGGGCCGCCTGACCAATGCCAGTGACGAAGTGGTTGCTACACTTAACCACTATTTTTTGGAAAGCCGCGGTTGGGCCAATCAGGTTCTGGACGGGATGGGCAATTAGCCGCGATTAATGCTCGGCAGTTTCTTGCTGACGGACAAAAGTGGAAAATTCATCATAGCCTCCAATGTGCTGCTCACCCACGAAAATCTGCGGCACGGTATGTACCGGCTTGCCTATTTTCTGTGCAATATCCGCTTTAGTAATGTCTTCCTCAATCATATCTACCCACTTAAAATCGAAACCACGAGCTTCGCACAAACGAATGGCCCCTACGCAAAAACCGCAACTGGTACGACCGAAAATTGTGACTTTTTCCATAACTTGCTCCCCTTATTAATGCCTACCTGTTAGGTTGATGGCTATTGGCTTAATCGATGTTTTTTCTATTGATGTAATCATGATGGCACGGCTGCCGGAGAATGAAAATTGACTGTTTGAATAGCCACGATAGTCTAGTATTCCGTTTGGCCAACTATGAAATCCCTAAACGGAGAACCCGTGGTATACCTGACCCTGTTCGCCACCGCTTTTGCCGCTGCGACGCTGCTACCTGCGTATTCGGAAATCCTGCTGGGCACCCTGCTAGCCCAGGGCTACGGGCCATTCTGGTTGTGGTTTGCGGCCACAACCGGAAATACGCTGGGGTCTGTGGTGAACGGAATGATCGGACGCCAAGTAGATCGATTCAAGCACAAGCGCTGGTTTCCGATGACCGAAGTGCAATTGCACAATGCCCGCAACCGCTTTAACCGCTTTGGCCAATGGTCGTTACTGCTGGGCTGGTTACCGATTGGCGGCGACGCGCTTACCCTGGTAGGCGGTATTATGCGTGTGCCTTGGCTGAACTTTGTGATTCTGGTTGGCATCGGCAAGGGCTTGCGTTACGCCATTGTGTTGTGGCTGGTACTCAGTGCCTACGGCCCCGAAACCGAGGCGCTGGTGTCGGGTTTTTTGTTCTCGGGGTAAAGATAACACCGTAACATTGGCTCACCGTTGAACTCAGCCTGCAAAACGGCAATAAACGTGTAAACTCCGATCAACTTGCGGTTCAGAAACACAAACTCTTTTGGTGGCACGCGAAAGTAGCGACTAATAGCAGAACGAGCGGCCTGCCGTGCTACCCGTGAAGGTAAGTCGCTTTGTTTCCAGCGATACTGACCGGCGCTGTTCACAGCCCCGGGTGGCCATTCGCTGGGGTCGCCAATTAACGGCTCCAACACGGACATACATACTCGGCCAAAGGTTTCCAACACCTCAATGGGCCAGTCACGGCTCATAAACCGGAGTTGCACGCCGCCATCGATCACAGCACCCAAATCGTTTTCATAGGAGGCACGAATCATTTGAATAACCGGCTGTAAAAAGTCATCGGTGTAGCGCTGCACCGCGCCGAAATCCAATAACACGATACGATCGTGATCTGCCTCTGCGCCCGGCTCCCCGGCCAAGCGAATGCGATAGTTTCCAAAGTTCGGGTCGGTTTGAATCTCCCCCCAATCAAACAACTCGCGAAAGAACAGTTCAAGGGCGGCCTTACCCAGTTCATTGCGGCGCTCCAAAGAAATTCCGGCAACCGTTGGCGAGTTAACAGAGTGCCCACGCTCATAAGTGGAGGCAATTACTTGGGCACTGGAGTATTCCGGCAGCACCCGCGGCACAATGAAACGCGTGTCGTCTAGCAGCATTTGACGAAAACGCTCGGTGGTGTCGGCTTCCAGGCGGTAGTCCACCTCGCGGTGCATCATTACCCGTACTTCTTCCAGCCAATCGTCGAATTCGGGACCAAAATTAACTAAGCGGGCCATTTTTAGCAGCTTGGCAACGGCGTTTAGGTCGCTGTCGACCGCATCGCCTACACCTGGGTACTGCACTTTCAGCACCAGTTCAAGGCCATCACTCAAGCGCCTGGCGCGGTGAACCTGGCCCAGTGAAGCGGCGCCAATAGGCTGAGGTTCAATATCCAGCTGCGCCAGGCGTTCACTGCCCAATTCCGATTGCAACACGCGTTCGATAGCTGGCCACGCCAAAGACGTGGTCTGATCTTCCAGAGTATGCAGGGCTTCGGTCACTTCATCGGGTAGAAAATGTTCGCCGTACAAGGCCATCACCTGGCCAATCTTGACCACGCTGCCTTTTAATTGGCCGAGCTCCTCTACCAGAAAGCGAGCCTGGGAGGACAACATGGCCTTGTGACGTTGTTCGCGGCGTTCCTTCCCACCCAGCCAATTGGTCGCCATGTGGGAAGCCATGCGGGTGCCGGCAAACAGGCCGGCACGGGTGAGGCTAAGCCTGCGTTCGAAGCTGCCGGTTTTTATGCGTGAGACAGAGTTGTCTGATCCCTTTTTTGCCATAAATACTCTCCAGCCCTAAATATCCTCAGCCCTAAATCTCTCGAGCTTAAATACACTTTCACTTAGATACGCACTCACTCAAGTGCTCTCTAACGTACCTATGTACTGATTCAAATGTATTTTAGCCTACCGCTGTCTAATCTCGGCACAGATTTACCAGCCCTGCTGCCAGCTTACCGAGCCCTCGCCTGTCGAGCTATGGCCCAAGGCGGCAACCAGTTGTTCGGCAAGCTGCTGCTCTATTTGTGCAAATGTGGCGTGCTGCGCAAAGTCCTGCACCTGGCACATGACCATACCGGCATAGCCGCACGGGTTGATTCGCGCGAAGGGTTCCATATCCATGGCGACATTCAGCGCCAGGCCGTGGAATGAGCAACCGCGTCGTACACGCAAACCCAGCGACGCGATTTTCGCGCCATCCACATAAACCCCCGGCGCATCGGCTCGCGGCGCGGCGCTGATACCCAAAGGTGCAAGAGTGTTTACGATGGACTGTTCAATATGGCTGACAAGCGCGCGAATACCCAGAGCACTGCGAGTTAGATCAATCAGCAGATAAATGACCAGTTGGCCAGGGCCGTGGTATGTCACTTGACCACCCCGGTCTACCTGAACCACGGGTATATCACCAGGCGCCAGAATATGCTCGGCCTTACCGGCCTGCCCTTGGGTGTAAACCGCCGGGTGCTGTAAACACCAGAGCTCGTCAGCGCTGTTTTTGTCGCGGCTGGCGGTAAATGCCTGCATAGCATGCCAGGTTTCCAGGTAGGGCTGTTCGCCCAAAGAGCGCACAATCAGATGGCCCACGGTTACAACACCATGTGCACGCGGCCGCTGGCTTTAAGCTCGTTGAACAGCGCCTGCAGTTGCGGCTCTCCGGTTGCGGCCAGGGTCAGCCGCACCGAACAGAAACGGCCGTTGCGGCTGTCGTTAACGGTCACTGTACTAACATCTAGCCTCGGTGCATGGCGCTCAACCACTGCTAACACAAACTCCCTGAAATCCGGAGCGGCATTACCAATCACTTTGATCGCGTAATCGCAGGGAAATTCGATTTTTGGTGCTTTTACGTCACTCATCTTACCGTCCGGCTTTAGGGTTGAGGCTTATTGGAACAACTGCACGAAAAACAGCTTTACTGTGTCCCAGATACGCTTGAAAAACCCGCCGTCAGGCACGTCTACTAGCGCCAGCACGGGCTGATCTACCAGTACCTCGCCCTGATACGAAACCTTGATGCGGCCCAATTCATCGCCAGCGCTAACCGGCGCTCTAACCACGGAGTCCAGGTCGATAACAGACTCGAGCTGATTGCGGGCACCGCGGGAAATGGTGACATAAACATCTTCAAAAACCCCAACGGGTAAAGCGTTGACAGCACCACCCCAAACCGGCGACTTAATCAGCTCTTGACCGGCGCTGAACAAACGCTCGCTCTGATAATAACGGAAGCCATAGTTCAGCATTTTCTGCACTTCTTGTGAGCGCGATTCCGCACTGCGAGCGCCCATTACCACCGCTATAAAACGGGTGTCATCGCGTTTTGCCGAAGCTACCAGACAATATCCGGCTTCTTCGGTATGGCCGGTTTTCAGCCCGTCTACGCTGTTGTCACGCCACAGCAAGCTGTTGCGATTTGGCTGGCGAATGTTGTTGAAGGTGAATTGCTTTTCGGCGTAAATCGGATAGGTTTCGGGGTAATCGTTGATGGTGGCCTGGGCCAAAAGAGCCAAATCGTGAGCGGTTGAATAGTGGTTGGATGACGGCAATCCGGTGGCGTTCTCAAAATTGGTATTGGTCATGCCCAGGAGTTCAGCCTGCTGGTTCATGATGTCGACAAACGCGCCCTCGCTGCCGGCAACAAATTCCGCCAGGGCCACCGAGGCGTCGTTACCGGACTGAATCACTACCCCACGTAACAAATCTTCTACCGTTACACTAGTGCCTTCACGCACAAAGGTGCGGGAACCTCCGGTTTGCCAGGCAGTGACACTGATGGGCACCATGTCGCCCATGGCAATACGGCCCTCATCAAGCTCGCGCTCAACAATGTACGCGGTCATCATTTTAGTCAGGCTGGCGGGCGGCAGGCGCTCACTGCTGTTGTTTTCCATAATGACGTGCCCACTTTTGGGCTCCATCAACACGTAGGAACTGCTGGCAATTTGCGGCGGCGCCGGTATCAGTACGGTCTGGGCCAGAGCGTTGCCAGCGACGACCAACAACAGTGTGTACACAAATAAAGCGGAACGAAACAAAGATACAAAAGCCATGGTTTTTTTCATTTATCAGTCAGTGTATGGATAGGATTTACCGGCGACTCTTCAGCCTGGCTCTTGTGCCTGGATCAGCCAGCGCGAATCGGTCAGCGAGAGTCCGTCAACGAGAATCCGTCAGCAAAATGGTTTGATGAAAGCCGTAGGTCTGCAGCAACTGTTGGGCTTGCAGGGCACTCTGTTCATTGTTAAAGGGGCCAGCCTGAACACGGTGAAAACGCCCGCTACCGGTGTCGGCCACTTTAACCCGCATGGGTGTCTGCACTTGGTTTTGAACTTTTCGGATCAGATTTTCGGCCGCAACGTTGCTCGAAAATGACGCCAACTGCACGAATACGCCCTGCGCAGCAGGCACAACCGATGTTGCGCTATCCGAACGTTCTGCCGCGGACAGTTTCTCCACCACAGGTTCGCGCTGAGGTTCTGAGCGTTGGGGTTCTGGCTTGGATTCTGAATAGCCCGTCGGCTTTTGCGCAGTTGATACTTGAGCCCCGTCGGCTCCACCAAACGGTTTATTAGCCACAAACAAGGTGCCGTCCGGGCTCACTGTTATCGCCGCTACCTCTACCTTCGCAACACCCTGGCCTTGGTAACCCAGTCGTTTGGCTGCCGCGTAGGATAAATCAATCATCCGGTCGCCATGAAAGGGCCCGCGGTCATTTACCCGCACGATCACTGAGCGGCCGTTGGCAAGGTTGGTCACCCGCGCGTAACTGGGAATGCGCAGTGATTTGTGGGCGGCGGTCATCTGGTACATATCGAACACTTCGCCGTTAGATGTTTTATGGCCGTGAAACTTTTCACCGTACCAGCTTGCCATGCCCTCAGCCACGTAACCGTTGTTATCGTCCATCACGCTGTATTTTTTGCCCCACACGGTGTAAGGCGATTTGTTGCCCGCTCGCCGCGGCTCTTCAAAGCGCGGTTGCGCGTCTTTTAGCCCGGAGGCGTCAAAGTTGCCGTCAGGCGCGCGATCCTGGCGGATCGTATAACGGCCGGAATGGTCTTTTTCCGCGGGCGCGGAAGCACAGCCGACCAGCACGGCCAGAGCCCCCGCCAACACGACCCACAGGGCAGACTTGATGATCACAGTGGGATATCCCCCATAATTGGAAACCGAAAAAGCGGGCACTGCCCCATTCTAACGGCTGCGGCTGGTAATACGCCATTACCAGGCAGCCATGGTTGCGATACGGAACTGTTCACGAACAGATCATGCGCCGGTGGGTGTGAATCGACATCAACACCCCGAATGCCGCCATAAGAGTAACCCCGGAGGTACCACCGTAACTGACCAGGGGCAGCGGCACGCCGACCACAGGCAACATACCGCTGACCATACCAATATTGACAAAAATATAAATGAAAAACGTCATGGTCAATGCGCCTGCCAGCAAGCGACTAAACGAATCCTGAGCAGAAACTGCAATGTAAAGGCAGCGCAAAATAATCAGAAAATACACCGTTAGCAAAACCATCATGCCAATAAAGCCAAACTCTTCAGCCAGCACCGCCACAATAAAGTCGGTGTGGCTTTCGGGCAGAAATTCCAGGTGCGACTGGGTACCGTGCAGCCAGCCCTTGCCATCGTAGCCACCGGAACCGATAGCGGTTTTAGACTGGATGATATTCCAGCCTGCTCCCAGCGGGTCACTTTGCGGATCCAGCATGGTCAGCACCCGCTGTTTTTGGTAATCGCGCATGCCGTACATCCACATCACCGGCGCCGACACAGATACCAACGCAAAGAATGCCGCAATGAGCTTCCAGCTGATACCGGCAAAAAACACCACGAAAATACCTGCCATGCCGACCAGCAGGGAGGTGCCCAAATCAGGCTGTTTTACGATCATCACCATAGGCAACAGCACGATGGCCATGCCCACCGCCAGATGACGCAAGCGTGGCGGCAGATAGTGACGCGACAGATACCAAGCGGCCATCATCGGCACCACCAGCTTCATGTATTCGGACGGTTGGAACCGGGGCAAACCGGGAACCGACAGCCAGCGCTGGGCGCCCTTGGCACCAACGCCCACCAGCAGCACAGCCACCAGAGCCACCAGGCCGAGGGTGTAAAACAGCGGTGCCCAGCGGCGAAACACGGCGGGGTCAAGCTGGGCCAGCACTACCATTGCGACGAAGGCAATTACCAGACGAATACCCTGGGCTTTGACAACGTCTATATTGCGGTCGGCGCCGCTGTAAAGCACAAAAAGGCCGCCACCCATCAACATCAGCAGCAACATCAGCAGAATGGGGTCCAGATGCACCGTAGCCCAGAAACCGCGGGGGTTTCCCAAGGAGCTGCTGTCGGTGCCGTGCAATATATCCCGATTGGCCATCAGCGAAGGCCCTCGACATTGGCGATGTCTGCGGCGGCGCTGCCCTCCCTATCACCTCCGCCCTCGCCGAATTCCAACAGCCAGGCGTCAAACAGGGCGCGCGCCACCGGCGCAGCCGTACTGCTGCCGCCACCGCCGTTTTCCACAATCACCGACACGGCAATCTGCGGATTATCTACCGGCGCAAAACCAACAAACAGCGCGTGATCACGCAGCCGCTCTCTCACTTCCTCCGCATCGTACTCTTCATCTTCAGCTAAGGAAAAAACCTGGGCTGTGCCGGTTTTACCGGCCATTCGGTAACTGGCGTTTGCACCAGCGGCCCGGGCGGTTCCGCGCGCGCCGTGCATCACATCGGCCATGGCCTCCACTACAAACTCCCAGTTATCCGGATTCTTTAGCGTTAACGGCGCGTGATTTTGCTCCGGCAAAAAACTCGTGAGATCGTTGTTGCCGTCAATACTTTTTAGCAGCCGCGGCTCTACCCAATAACCACGGTCGGCAATCAGCGCTGTGGCTGTTGCCAACTGCAAGGGCGTGGCCAACATAAAACCTTGGCCGATACCCAGATTAACCGTGTCACCGGGGTACCAGGGCTCCTGGCGGGCGCCTTGCTTCCATTCCTTCGACGGCAGCAGGCCACTCAGCGCCCCCGCCACGTCCAGCGCGGCGTCTTCACCGAATCCAAATCGCGAAAGATAGTGGTGAATGGTATCAACCCCCATGTCCACCGCGATTTCGTAAAAATACACATCGCAGGATTGGGTTATGGCCAGGTTAAGGTCGACCCACCCATGCCCTGAACGTTTCCAGTCCCGATAGCGCCGCCCAGACGAGTTAAACTGGAAATAACCCGGATCCCATACCCGGCGTGTGCGATTTGTTGCACCGCTATCCAGTGCCGCAATCGCCAGCATCGGTTTCAGAGTAGAGCCAGGGGGGTACTGCCCACGAAGGGCGCGGTTAAATAAAGGTTTATCGCGGCTTTCACTCAGTTCGCGATAGTCTTCTACGCTGATGCCGGTCACAAACTGGTTGGCGTCAAACCCCGGCACACTGGCCAACGCCAGAATGCCGCCTGTTGCCGGTTCAATCGCTACAATGGCTCCTCGCCGACCGTCAAGCAGCTTGTGGGCCAGCTTCTGTAAGCGCAAATCCAGATGCAGCTGAATATTTTCACCGGGCACCGGATTTTTGCGCTCCAACACCCTAAGGGTGCGGCCACGAGCGTTTGTTTCAACATGCTGAAAGCCAACCTTGCCGTGCAGCTGCTGCTCGTAAAAACGCTCAATTCCAGATTTTCCGATGTAATTAGTGCCGGCGTAGTTAACCGGATCAATACGCTGCAACTCACTTTGGTTAATGCGCCCCACGAAGCCCAAGGCATGGGCGGTAAATTCGCTGTAGGGGTAGTAGCGCACCAGCTCGGCTTGCACTTCTACGCCCGGTAACTCATGGCGCAGCACCGCTAGCCGGGCGATTTCTTCTTCATTAAGATCATAACGCAGAGGCAATTCCTGAAACGGACGACGGCGCTCTTTCAAGCGGCGCTGAAAGCGTTCAAGGTCCTCATCGGAAATGGACAGAATGGTTTGCAGGCGCACCAGGGTAGCGCTCATATCAGTAATGCGCTCGGGCACCAGAGTCACGCTAAATACCGGGCGATTTTCCGCCAGCAGCACGCGATTGCGATCGTATACCAACCCCCGGGGCGGCGGCACCGACTGCACCTGAACCCGATTATTGTCAGACAGTGTGGTGTAGATCTCGTGTTCTACTACTTGCAACTGGTACAGGCGCGCAATCAACGCTCCCATTAGCAACATCACAAAAATCAGCATGACCAGAGTGCGGCGCTGGAACAAACGGCGTTCAGCGGCTATGTTCTTGAATTCACCCCAAGGCATGAAGCACTCCCATCGTGCACCCTACGCCCTGTGGTAAGGATGATTGCGGGTAATAGACCAAGCTCGGTAAAGCTGTTCCGCTAACACAATGCGTACCAGCGGGTGAGGTAACGTCAGCGGCGACAAAGACCATTGCTGGTCGGCGCGCTGGCGACAGGCGTCAGCAAGCCCGTCCGGCCCGCCCACCAGAAAGTTGACGTCGCCGCCATCCTGTTGCCAGTTTTCCAGTTGCGCGGCCAGTTTTTCTGTAGACCAAGGCTGTCCTCCCACTTCCAGCGCCACCACCCGGTCTTTCGGTTGGGTAGCGACAAGAATGGCATCGCTTTCGCGCTGCATGAGCCTGGGAATATCCGGGTTTTTACCCCGGTGTGCCATGGCAATTTCGACCAACTCCAGAGATAACTCCGGAGGCATGCGGCGAGCGTAATCCAGATAACCGGCACTGACCCAGTCGGGCATTTTTTGCCCCACGCAGATCAGACGTAAACGCATGATTATTCGCCGCCCGCGAGACCAAACTCAGGTGCAGGGGCGTCACGCCAAAATCGTTCCAAGTCATAAAATTCGCGGGCCGCCGGCATCATTACATGCACCACGACGTCACCCAAATCCACCAGTATCCAGTCGCTACCGCCTGCGCCTTCTATATGATCAACCCGAACACCCTGCTCTTTAGCGTCAACGACGACCGAATTGGCCAACGCTTTCAAGTGTCGGTTGGACGTGCCAGACGCCAAAACCATGAAGTCTGTGACATCGGTGCGCTCACGCACATCAATAACACTTAAATCCTGGGCTTTTACATCTTCCAGCGCGTTTATTACCAGATCTTTCAATTGTTCAGCCTGCATAATCACCCTGTTGCCCGGGCTCTGGCCAGAATGGCCGCCCGAAAAATCGTTATTAAGACAATTGTAGCACTAAAGTTCCACCGCAGGGCAGGCACCATAGAGCCCTTGCCGGTGAATTTCTGCCAGCGCTGGCCAAGGCAGCAGGTAGCGCGCGGAATGACCCGCCGCCAGACGCTGACGAATGGCGGTCGCGGAAATATCCAGCAAGGGCGGCGCAAACATTACAATTCGGCCACAAGGCGAGTTTTTAAGCTCATTGCCGTGTTCGACGTGATGCTTCGACAGCAAAAAGGCGGGCACGCCCTGTGGATCTACCGCCGGACCAGGGCGGCTGACCACCACAATATGCGCCAGTGCCAGAATGTCCTGCCATTGGCGCCAGCGATCAAAACCGGCAAACGCATCGGTACCCACGGCCATCACCAGTGGGCAATCGGGGCCCAATTCGGCGCGCAGTTGGCGCAGGGTGTCGGCAGTAAAGGATTTACCGCCGCGATCCAACTCGCGCGTGTCAATCGCCAACGCCGGCTCGCCCTTAATCGCCAGTTGCAAAAGCCGAAGTCGCTGGTCTGCGGTTGCGCCTGTTGCGCCACGGTGCGGGGGAGTATAGCTGGGCACCAGGTGCACCTGAGCCACTCCCAGATAATCCTTGAGCTCGAGGCCCAGTCGCAGGTGGCCGTGGTGCACGGGGTCAAAGGTTCCACCATAAATTACGTGCATGCGCTAAACCCGAATATGACCGTCACCGAACACCACGTACTTTTGCGACGTCAGGCCTTCCAGGCCCACCGGCCCGCGGGCGTGGATTTTATCAGTGGAAATTCCGATTTCCGCGCCCAGACCGTATTCAAAACCATCGGCAAAGCGGGTGGAGGCATTCACCATCACCGAGCTGGAATCCACTTCGGTAAGAAAGCGCCGGGCGCGGGTGTAATTTTCGGTGACAATACTGTCGGTGTGCTGGGAGCTGAACTGACTGATATGAGCAATAGCGCCGTCCAGGCCATCCACCACCTTTACCGCAAGAATAGGGGCCAGGTATTCTGCTTCCCAGTCGGCGTCTGTCGCCGGCGTCATCTCGCTGACAATCTCCCGACTGCGCTCACAGCCGCGCAGTTCTACACCTTTTTCTATGAACGCAGCGTTCAGCAGCGGCAGCATGTCGGCGGCGATTTCCTCATCCACCAGCAGAGTTTCCATGGTATTACAGGTGCCGTAACGTTGGGTTTTAGCGTTCACAGCCACCGCCAGCGCCTTTTCAGGATCGGCGTGACTGTCGATATAAACGTGACATACGCCATCAAGGTGCTTGATCACCGGAACCCGGGCGTCACGGCTGACGCGCTCAATCAGGCCTTTGCCACCGCGCGGCACGATAACGTCAACGTACTGCGGCATAGTGATCAGTTCGCCCACTGCGGCGCGATCAGCAGTGGCAATAATCTGAACAGCCGTTTCCGGCAGACCGGCTTGAGCCAACCCACTGGCAATACAGCGCGCAATCGCCTGATTGGAATGAATGGATTCAGAGCCGCCGCGCAATATGGCGGCGTTACCAGACTTCAGACAAAGGCTGGCCGCTTCAACAGTCACATTCGGGCGTGACTCATAGATAATCCCGATAACGCCCAGCGGCACACGCATTTTGCCGACCTGAATGCCCGAAGGCCTATAGGCCATATCGGTTATTACGCCAATCGGGTCTGGCAGGCCGGCCACCTGCAGTAGCCCTTCAATCATGGCGTCTACTCGCGCCGGCGTCAGTTCCAGGCGGTCTAGCATAGCGCTATCGAGGCCACTGGCTCTAGCAGCAGAAAGATCCTGCTGATTGGCTTCTGCCAATTCGTCGCGGGCGGCGTCCAGGGCCTGAGCCATAGCCAGCAGCGCCTGATTACGAACCGCTGTGGTTGATCGGGCAACGTGTTTCGCTGCTGCACGGGCCTCGGCACCCACTTCATTCATGTATGCTGCAATGTCCATGCGCTTGTTACCTTTGAATTCTGATGTCGCAAGAGCCATAACTTTACCTGTCTGCATTCAAGTACGCACCCCAAACAACTAGTATACTCGTGCCTTAAACTTCGAAAACCAGCTGTCACTAAAAGGAACACGAACATGGCCACGATGGCCGGCTCCGTGCTGTTAAAACCCCTTGCACACACCGCCTTCATTGGTGCTTCAGTTTTGGTTGCGATTTGTGTGCTGGCAAGTGAGCCACTGTTAGCCGCCTGCGCTGCAACGGTTGGCGGCATTGTGGTGTGCAGCCCAACGTTCCGCAAACGCCATGGCTCCGCACCTTGGCCTGCCCTGCGCGGCGGATTTTTTGTTATTCTGGTGCTATTGGTCGCCACTGCCGCATTAGCAGACCGGTGGTTTATGAGTTACTGGCTCTACGGCCTGCCACTGCTAGCCTATGTTGCAGTGCCGCGGCGCGGGGCATGGATTGCCATTATTGCGGTCGTCGCCATCGCCATGTTTATGGTGTATCAGGCCAGCGGCATTGCCCAGCGCCATCAGATGATCGGCGCATTTTTTCTGACCCTGCTCCTCAGCCTGATGCTGATCTTTCTACTGGAGCTCAAACGCCGTCAACTAGCGCCCCTGCGACGCACCGACGAGCTGACCAACGCCGCCAGCCAGCAGCATCTGACCGCCGACTTGAATAAAGAAATACAACGCAGCGAGCGTGAAGGCACAACCCTGTCAGTCATCATGCTTGCATTAAAAACCGGCAACGATACAGAGCCGGCAGATGCCGATTTGCGTTCGATTCTGCCGCAAATCGGGCGCTATTTGCACAGCCACATCCGCGACTTTGACGCTTATTATCGCGTTGCAGATCTTCAGTTCCTGATTATTCTTCCCGGTATTACCAGTTCCGAAGCCTCGCGGCAGGCCGAGACTCTGCGGCGCGGCGTGCAACAACTGTTAACCAGTCACCAACTGACCATGACAATCAGTATCGGCGCCGCCGGACTCAACATTGGCGATGACGCCAACAGCCTGCAACGCAGCGCCACAGGCGTATTGCGCAGGGCCCAGCAACACGCCAGCAATAACAGCCAGACCTTCAACCGGCAGAACCAGGAGCCAAAGGCATGACCGAAACCCGGCTGCGCACCCGCACCTATGGCATAGCGTATCTGCTCACCGCCCTATTCTTGCTGATGCTGGGCCTGCTAAATCTGCGTTACGGTTTTTACGGGCTGTTTTTTGTCGCTCTGGCCATGGCTGTGTTGGCCGGATCCGGCCTGGCCTACACCATTATGAACAGGCGCCAGCAATTGACCGCACAAGGTCATTTCATTGTACTGTGCACCCTCAATGGCGCCGTGCTGGCGACCAGCGCTGCCAGTCAGAGCCCGATTATCAGCCACTGGGCAATGCCTTTGCTAGCGCTGAACTTACTCATTCTGCCGGCGCGCGAAGGCCTGGGCCTGTCGCTGCTATTGCTGGTACTGATGACACTGCTGTTAATGCTAAAAGTCGGCACCACAGAAGCTCTGGCGGCTTTCGGTGGCATGGCCATGCTATTGGGAACCGTCGCGTTGGCAGTGCGGCGCTACAATACCATGGCGCAATCTGCGGATGATCTGACCATTATCGATCCGTTGACGGGAGCCCACCACGTCCGGTTTCTGGACGAAAACCTGCAACAGGAAATCAGCCGAGCCAAGGTAACCGGACATCCATTGTCGGTGATTGCTCTGGATATGGATCACGCTGATGAAGTGGCGACCCTGCATGGCAACGACACTCTGACTGCTTTACAGCGACAAATTATTCAGCAGCTGTTCGAAATCATTCGCGCCGGCGATATTCTTTATACCCTTAGCGAATCGACTCTATTCCTGATATTGCCATTCACCCCAGAGGAGGGCGCGCGAGTAATCGCCGAGCGCATTCGTCGCACGATCGCCGAACGGCAATGGCTGCCGGTCGAAAGCAGCAGCGTCAGTATAGGCTGCGCCACACGCATGTCCGCTGATTGCGAAAGCAACGCTTTGATAGAACGGGCTCATAACGGTGCCAGCCAAGCCCGTAAGACCGGCGGCAACAGTGTACGGTTTGCGCCCGGATTCGAAGCTTTATAATGCCGGGCTGGCTAGGTGAGCTTAGCGCTTTAGTGGCTGCAAATCCGGGCTGGCTGAGCGCCGCGCTGTTTGCCACTGCCCTGGTGGAGTCGCTGGCGGTTGCCGGTCTACTGGTGCCCGGCGTGGCCATTCTGTTTGCGCTGACTGTCTTGGCCGGACAAACCGGTATGGCACTGGGCGAGGCTCTGTTCTGGGTATTTTTTGGCGCCATTGTCGGCGATACCCTGAGTTTTGCCCTGGGGCGCTTGCTGGCCGGAAGGCTTAATGACGTTTGGCCCATGAGCCGCTACCCGGCCATCGTGGCCCGGGGAGAGGCCTTTTTTTACCGGCACGGCGCCTTTAGTATTGTGGCGGGGCGCTTTATTGGCCCGATCAGGCCCATCATTCCCCTGGTTGCTGGTGCGCTTTGGATGCCTTGGCACCGCTTTGTTGTCTTCAATATCAGCTCGGCTGTTGCATGGGCACCCGTTTATGTATTGCCGGGATTTCTAGTAGGCAGCGCGCTTACGTCAGAGTTACGGCCACCGCCCCACGTCTATGCCGTTAGCCTAGTCAGCGTGGGCGTTCTGTTGTTGGTGTATCTGGTGTTATTTCGCGCCCACCTGGGCCTGACGGGCCGCGGCCGTGTGTACCAGTATTTAGAGCAGGTTGTGCAAAACTACCGCGCCAGCCATCGATTCTGGCATCTGTACAGCAAGCAACGCCCTACTAACGAGGGGGAGTTTCCTCTGGCATCTCTTATGCTGGGTCTGGGCAGCGCCAGTCTGTTTGTGTTGTGGGGCCAGCTGGCGGTATTTACCGATGTTTTGCGGCCTTTTGATCAAGCGGTACTGGAATGGTTTACGGCCTGGCGCCAACCGCTGTTGGACATACCCGCTGTTGCGATTACCTCGCTAGGCGACCCGGCGGTTTTACTGATAGCCAGCGCGCTTGCCTGTCTGGCCTTAACGTTTCGCGGTTTTTACGCCGGCGCACTGCATTGCCTGGCCGCTGGCGTGCTGACCACTGTTCTGGTGTGGGCACTGAAAAACGGTTTTGCTGCAGCACGACCGGAAACGGTGTTTGCACCGCCGCAATCCGGTTCGTTTCCCAGCGGCCATACCGCCGGCATTACGGTGCTGGTGACTCTTGCGGCTGGTTTTATTGCAGCCGAAGCCAGCGCCCGCAAACGCTGGCAGATATATATGCTGGCATCGCTGCCGCTGTTTCCGGTGGCCTTAAGCCGGCTTTATCTGGGTGTGCACTGGTTCAGCGATATTGTGGGTGGTTTGTTGCTTGGACTGGCGATTACGGGTCTGGTGCGCGCAAGCTACAGTCGTTATGACCGAGTTGCGCTCTATCCAGACAGCACAACCGTTGCAGCTTTCACGGCCTGGTTAGTATTTTGCGGAGGCTATCTTTATTTGCGCTGGCCCCAGGCGCTGGCCGACTACGCGCCGGCCATCAGCTGAGTGAGCCTAACGAATTGCCAGCAGCTGTTTTACTTCATCCACACGACTGCGGGCGCGGGTTAACAAATCCAGGCTGCGCGACGCATTCAACTCAAGCCCGCCCAGACGACTGTAAGCAGGCAACTGATCAAAACGTGGCAGCCCCTCGCTCTGGCCAGAACCAATCATGGCGTGCATTTGCGCCACAATCACTACGTCTACCAGCTGTGGTTGCGGCTGATCGCTGACATACCCCCAGTCTTGAGCGTGGCGGGTCGCTTCTAAAAACGGCGCAGGAAACGCCCAGTTTTCCAGCACCCCGGTGCCAGTATCTGCGCGCAGCTCTGCGATGACGGCCAATAAGCGATCTTCGTCGTTAAACAAATGGGAATAATGCTCGGCGTGCACTAATATTGGCACCACGCCAATGTCGTGCAGTAACCCGGCTAGCATGGCCTCTTCCGGGTTGATTCTGGTCGCCTCATCAGCCAGCACCCAGCAAAGCGCTGCCATTTCGCGAGAGTGCTGCCATAAACGCTCCATGTGTTTCTGCAGCAACGGCTGACGACTCCTAAACACGTCACGCATGGCAAATACGGTCACCAGTTGGCGGGTTGTCTTCATACCCAGACGCACCACTGTCTCGCGTACATTGCGGACATCGTTAAAACCGCGATAAAGAGGGCTATTGCAGGCTCGCACCAGCTTTGCAGACATCGCCGGATCTGCCGATATAGCCATAGCAACCTGATCTACCCCAGTATCCGCTCGGTCTACCAGACGCCGCACTTTCCAGGCTACATCCGGCACGCTGGGCAGCTGCACCTGATTCGAGCGCAGCTCGGCATGGAATTCCATCAACAGCTGTTGCTGTTCGGTGCCGGCCTGGTCGCCATCACTGGCGTGCATTTCCACCTGACTCATGGGCGCACGGCCCAGCATCTGCGCCAGAACATCCTGAGCAATCACCAAAAACTCGCAGGGCTTTACCGCTTTCACGTCGTACATGCGCGGCTGCAAGCGGGCGATGGGATTCTGCGCGCGTTCGCTGCCGGCAGCAATGCGGCCATGGCGACCGTCTTCGGACGTCAGCTCTACTTCGCCGGCCAACAGAAAAAACTCTTGGCCGTCACGGGCGCCACGTTTCATGATGCTCTTACCGGCTTTAAACAGACAACGTTCGGCGCGGCTAGCCAGCAGCACCAGCTGATCATCGGTTAGCCTGTTTAAAGGCTGGAAAGCTTTCAGCTGACGAAGTGACAGGCTTTCATGACCTCCCATGAAGTTACTCCTCTGGCGCGTAATTTATAAATAAAGGCAGTCTAAATACAAAGTGTAACCAGCGGTGCGCAAAACAACCATGCACAAACGGCGGAAAC
This sequence comes from Marinobacter sp. M1C, assembly GCF_023314135.1. Lineage (NCBI taxonomy): Bacteria > Pseudomonadati > Pseudomonadota > Gammaproteobacteria > Pseudomonadales > Marinobacteraceae > Marinobacter > Marinobacter sp. M1C. The sequence continues at coordinate 948,104 of NZ_CP092289.1, read as the reverse complement.
CCGCATTCATTAACCGCGAAAATCGGTTGTTTCGATCAATCCTGAAAGCTTAACCATTGCCTTAATGGTTAGCCGGGTTTGGTATTATCCGTTTCTACGGACGTATCAGCTTTGCCTGAATTTTTAACCTCGCCGTCGCGTAACCACGCCTGGGTAATGGGCGACTCCTGGCTGAACTCGCGAATAAAGATACCCCAAAAAGCGTTAAACAGCGCCGCCACGAGAGGACCCATAACAAAGCCGTTGATACCAAACATTGCGAGGCCGCCCAAGGTAGACAGCAACACAATGTAATCTGGCAGTTTGGTGTCGCGCCCAACCAGAATCGGACGTAATACGTTATCGGCAAGACCAATCACCACAACTCCGAAGGCTGTCAATATCAACGCTTGAACCACATCGCCTATGGCAGCCAAGTAAATAGCGGCAGGCACCCACACCAATGCCGCACCCACCGCCGGTAATAGCGACACAATGGCCATCACCACACCCCAAAGAAGTGCGCCCTGAATACCCAGAACCCAGAAAATCAGACCACCCATAGCACCCTGGATAATAGCAATCAGCAAATTGCCTTTAACCGTCGCCCGGGTAACCTCAGCAAACTTGGCAAACAGCAAGCGTTCACGCTCGTCTCCCAGCGGCAAAGCGCGGATCAGAAGTTCTACCAGGCTTACCCCATCACGCAGCAAAAAGAACGCCAGATACACCATCAGTGCCAGGCCAAGAAAAAACTGGAAGGTATTCTGACCCAGACCTAACGCCTGCTTACCCAGAAACTGACTGCCGCTTACCACCAGATTGACAGCGCGATCACGCAGTTCAGCAAAACTAACGTCAAACTGCCCCAGAAAAGACTGAATGGCCGGGAACGACTGATTCACCTGGTCGATATATTCGCCGGGCCGCACGTCGCCGTCTTGAATTTTCTGATACAGGCCAACGCCCTCTGCTACGAGGGAAGTTACCAACAGCAGCACGGGAATGACCACAATCACCATGCACAGAAAGAGGGTGATCAATGCGTTGGTGTTGGGCCGGTCACCAAAGCGCCGGGCCAGTTTTAACTGAACCGGATGAAAAATCAGAGCAATGGCCACCGCCCAGAATATCGGCCCGAAAAAAGGCTTCATCAAGAATATAAAGGCGACTGACACCCCGACCAGCATGGCCAAGAACGCGCGTGTTTCAAGTTTTGCGTACATAGTGATCCAAACTCTCCTTGTTGCGGACCTAAGCCTACCACGGCACCATAGGAGCGGGGATAGCTAGCAGCATGTCGTGGTTTATTAAAAAATTGTCATTATTGCGAGCAAAATCATTGCAAATGGACACATTTACCGAAGACACAGCGCTAGATGCCGCCGTTGAATTGCAGCGAGTGCTGGCAGCGCGCACCCATCGCCGCACAGTGCTGGGGCATGAAGTGACAGTGCCCGGCCAACTGGGTGCCGCGCTGAACCTGCCTCGCACCGTTAGCCGACTGCAAAGTAGGCAGGCCCGCCTGCGTGAGCAGGGCCTGGACGATTTCCAACAACTCTGGGTTACCCTGTCGATGCAAACACGCGAGAAAGTATTACGGGCCATCGGCTGGTATAAACCACAGGAGTTGAGCTGGGACGACAAACGTTCAAATCGCCTCCCTGGGCCTGATAAGAGCGCCTGACACCCTTTTTTGACATCCGCGGACAACTACCTACGGGCCAGCCCTCATTTTTGCGTATTAAAGCAGCAACAAAACCGGTATAATCCGTTCACATCACGCATTGCACGTCAATGCTTTACCTTTCGAATTCCGAGTACATCAATGTCTGAATTGTCTTTTGCCGAACTGGGGCTTGATCCTGCTGTTCTTGAAGCGGTGACCGCCGTTGGCTACGAAACCCCCACACCCATACAAGCGCAATCTATTCCTGCGCTCTTATCCGGCCGTCATTTATTGGGCGTAGCCCAGACAGGCACCGGTAAAACCGCCGCCTTTGCTTTACCACTGCTAAGCCGGGTTGACCCAAGCATCAACGCGCCGCAGATTTTGGTTTTGGCGCCTACCCGCGAGTTAGCCATTCAAGTGGCTGAGGCGTTTTCTACTTACGCCAGCAAGATCCCTAATTTTCACGTACTGCCTATTTATGGCGGTCAAGATTTTTTCCCGCAGATTAAAGGCCTGCGCCGCGGAGCCCACGTTATCGTTGGCACCCCTGGCCGCATGCTGGACCACCTGCGCAAAGGCACCCTGAAGCTGGACAACCTGAAAGCTCTGGTGCTGGACGAAGCCGATGAAATGCTGCGCATGGGGTTTATTGACGACGTTGAAGCGATTCTGTCGAAAACCCCGGAAAACTGCCAGCGCGCCCTGTTCTCGGCCACCATGCCTCCGCAAATCAAGAAGGTTGCTCAGACCTATTTGAAAGATGCGGTTGAAGTGCGTATCGAAAGCGCAAGCCGCACGGTTGATGCTATCTCCCAGTACGTTCTGCCGGTGTACGCTGAGCGCAAGCTTGATGCCCTGACCCGCATTCTGGAAGTGGAACCGTTTGATGCGTCGATCATCTTTGTGCGTACCAAAGCCGAAACCATCGTGTTGGCGGAAAAGCTGGCTGCTCGCGGCCACGCTGTGGCGCCCTTGAACGGCGACCTGAACCAACGTCAGCGCGAGCAGACGGTTGAAGATCTGAAGCGTGGCAAGAAAGACATCGTTGTAGCTACCGACGTTGCTGCCCGTGGTCTGGACGTGCCGCGCATCACACACGTGATCAACTACGACGTACCCTACGACACCGAAGCGTATATTCACCGCATTGGTCGTACTGGCCGTGCCGGTCGTGATGGCAAAGCCATTTTGCTGGTCACGCCGCGCGAGCGCAGTTGGCTGCGCACTCTGGAACGCGCTACCAATTCGACGATGGAAGCCTATGAGTTGCCCTCGCCGGCGGCGCTGCAGAAAATGCGCGTAGATCAGTTCGAAAGCCAACTGATCGGTTTTTCGGAAGATCGCAAGCTGAGCAAAGCAATGGCGATGCTGGACGATATCGCTGAGCGCAACGAGATGGACGTCTCCATGATTGCAGGCGCTCTGGCGTGCATGCTGGAAGCCACGCAGCCGGGCTCGTTACCGCTGGAACAGCCGGAAGCTCTGCCAACGGTATCAACCACGCAGCCAAATCGTGACCGTAAAGCCGGTCGCCCTGGCGAATTCCGCAAGGGTCCTAAGCCTGGTAGCTACAATAAGCGTCCAAGTGGCGGCGCGCCAGGCGGCAAAGGCAAGTTTGCCGGCAAACCCGCTGGCAAGCGCCCGCCGCGTCAGTCTGACGCCAAGCGCTGATACACTACGAAGCTGTAGTCATAAGGATTGTTGTCGGACGCGAAGAAATTTTCGCGTCCGATTTCGTTCCACTCTTCCCAGTTCACTTCCGGAAAGTAAGCATCGCCCTCCACGTTCGCGTGCACCAGGGTAATGTAGATACGGTCCACCAGCGGTAACGCCTCAGCGTAAATTTGCCCGCCGCCAATCACCATCACTTCCTCAATACCGTCCAACTCAGCCTGCGCTTCGGCTTTTTTTAGTGCTGCCTGCAAACTTGTGGCTGCGGTGGTGCCTGCCGGTGCCTGCCATTCTTCATTACGTGTGATAACCACGTTCATGCGTCCTGGTAAGGGGCGACCAATAGAGTCCCATGTTTTGCGGCCCATGATGATGGGTTTGCCCATGGTGGCCTGTTTGAAGTATTTTAGGTCGCCAGGCAGGTACCATGGCAAGTTGTTGTTACGGCCGATGACGCGATTTTGAGCCATCGCAACAATGAGTGCTTTTTGCATGATGGTTTCCTTTTTTAACACGGAAAGCTAGCTCAACTATTAAATAGCAATCGGTGCTTTTATTCCGGGATATGGCTCGTAGCCTTCAAACTCAAAGTCGTCCAGATCGTAACCGAAGATGGAGTTAGGCTTGCGCTTGATCACCAGCTTTGGCAGCGCCCGTGGTTTACGCTTTAGTTGTTCGAATACGATATCGTCAGTCAAGTGATTGCTGTACAGGTGGCAATCGCCAAAGGTGTGTACAAATTCGCCAACGTCGAGATCGCATTGCTGGGCGATCATGTGAGTAAGCAAGGCGTAGGAGGCAATATTGAAGGGTACGCCCAAAAACAGATCGGCGCTGCGCTGGTAAAGCTGGCAGGAGAGTTTGCCGTCGTTGATGTAGAACTGAAACAGGCAATGGCATGGGGCCAGTGCCATACGGCCATGGCGCACGTTGTCTTGCGGGCCGATGGATTCGTCGGGCAGTTCGGCCGGATTCCAGGCGGAGACAATCAGGCGGCGGGAATTGGGTTTTTGGCGAATCTGGTCGATCAGGTCGCTGATCTGGTCAATCACGCGGCCGTCGTGGCACTGCCAGCTGCGCCATTGTTTGCCGTAAATTGGGCCTAAATCGCCGTTATCCAGAGCCCACTCATTCCAGATGTTGACTTTGCGTTCGGTCAGCCAGTTGTTGTCGGTGGAGCCCTGCAGGAACCACAACAGTTCCTGGATGATGCTGCGCAGGTGGATCTTTTTGGTGGTGACCAAGGGAAAACCCTGCTGCAGATTGAAGCGAACCTGGCGGCCGAATACCGAGCGGGTGCCTACACCAGTGCGGTCATCGCGGTCGCTGCCGTTGTCGGCTATGTCTTGCATCAGGTCCAGATAGGCTTTCATACGGCGTTTCTCCGGTAGGCTATGGTCATCAGAATCAGGCCAGCTATCACCATGGGTAATGACAGCACTTGCCCCATAGTAAGCCAGTCAAAAGCCAGGTAGCCCAGTTGAGCGTCAGGCTCACGCACGAATTCCACCGCGAAGCGGAACACGCCGTAGCAGATCAGAAACAGGCCAGATACGGCCATACGCGGCCGGGGTTTAGCCGAGAACCACCACAATATGATGAAGAACAGCACGCCTTCGAGGGCGAACTGATAGAGCTGAGAGGGGTGTCGGGCCAAGGCGTCTGGCGCTTGCCGAAATACCATGCCCCAGGGCACATCCGTGGGTTTGCCCCAGAGTTCGCCGTTGATGAAGTTGCCAATGCGCCCTGCCCCTAGGCCGACAGGCACCAGTGGCGCAACAAAATCGGTCATGCGCCAGAAGCCTGCACCTATTTTACGGCCGTACCACCACATGCCCAGCATCACACCGAGCAAGCCGCCGTGGAACGACATGCCGCCTTCCCACACTCGCAGCAGCCACAAAGGGTCCGCCAGGAACACGTCAAAGTTGTAGAAGATGACATAGCCAAAGCGGCCACCCAGAATAACTCCCAGCGCCAAGTAGAACAGCAGGTCGCCCACTTGCTCTTCGTTAACCGGCGACCAGGGTTTGCGGCTGCGTAAGCGCCCCAGCCACCAGCCAGCCGCAAAGCCGACCAGGTAGGTCAGGCCATACCAGTGTATTTTCAGTGGCCCGATAGCAATGGCCACCGGATCGATCTGCGGATGTTGCAACATTGTAATCCCTTAACTTAGTAGAAAGCGGAGGCCAATCAGCACCAGCATAATGGCAAAGATGCGCCTCAATAGGGGCGCATTGAGGCGGTGCGCCAGATTGGCGCCCACACGGGCGAATAGCACGCTGGTGAGTATGACCCCGATCAGCGCCGGTAAATAGATGAAACCAAGGCTGTGTGTCGGTAGTTCCGGGTTACCCCAGCCGGTCCAAAAGTTGCCCAGAGCTCCGGCTAGCGCAATGGGCAGGCCGCAGGCTGCGGAAATACCGATAGCGTGCTGCATTTTAATGTTGCAACGACTTAGGTAGGGCACGGTTAATGTACCGCCACCAATTCCAAAGATGGCCGACACCCAGCCAATTACGACGCCCGCTACCCTCAACCCTGTATTGCCAGGCACCGATCGACTGGGTTTGGGATCAAAGCCAAACAACATTTTTACCGCAACCACAATCACAAATACACCAATGATCAGTTCGAGTGCTGGCCCGCTGAGCAGCGATGCGGTCCAGGCACCAATTAAAGCACCAAATACGATGCCCAAGGTCATTGACCGAAAAATGTCCCAGCGAATTGCGCCGTGAACATGATGTGAGCGTATCGAACTTAACGAGGTGAACACGATAGTGGCCAGCGAGGTTCCCACTGCCATGTGGGCGGCGATATCGGGGCTAAAGCCCTGGGCACCAAAGCTGAAGATCAGTACCGGCACAATAACCAGTCCGCCACCAATGCCAAACAGGCCGGCTAGACTGCCCGCCAGCGCCCCCAAGGCGAGGTACAGCGAAAAAAGCATGATGAAAGACATTGCAGCGCACACCGCCGTTACATTTATGGATGGGTATGATACACCTTGTGAAAACAAGGCTCCATTGCACCAACCTTTTGTATATACAACATTAAGGAAATAGCGCGGATATGTGTTTGATTGCGTTTACTCTGGGCCAGAACCGGCACTATCCGCTGGTGGTTGCTGCTAACCGGGATGAATTCTTCAACCGGCCTACGGCCGCTATCGACTGGTGGACGGGTACAAGTCATGCGCTGGCTTCAGAGCAGATTCTGGCAGGCCGGGATTTACAGGCCGGCGGTACCTGGCTGGCTATCAGCGCCAGCGGTGTCGTCAGCGCGGTCACCAATGTGCGCGAAGGCAGCCCGGAGCCCGGCGTTATCAGCCGCGGTGATTTGCCTCTGCGCGCCTTACAACAATCGCCCCAGGCCTTGCGCAAGCACTTGGCCGATAACGCCAGCCGCTATTCCGGTTTTAATCTGGTGACACTCGATGCCGGCCAGGGCCGCGCGGCCGGCCCCGGCGGCTGGTATTTCAGCAACCGCGACGCTCACCCGGGGCGCAGCCTGCACCGCGGCAGCTACGGCGTTAGCAATCATCTGCTGCAAACGCCCTGGCCCAAACTGTTGCGTCTGCGCCAACATGTCACCAACACCGTAATCGCAGCCGGTGAAGACAGCGAACCTTTGCATCAGGCTCTTATCAATCACCTGGTTGACTCCACACCGGCCCCGGATCATTTGTTGCCCCGCACCGGTGTGGGGCTTGATACCGAGCGAGTGTTGTCACCGGCGTTCATTGTGGGCGAGCATTACGGCACCCGCGTGACTACGGTGGTGACCGTGGCCGCCAGTGGCGAAATACGGGTTACCGAGCAAACCTGGCAACCCGGCGGAAAACTCGGTGAATGTCGGCAAATGTGCTGGCAGCAGTAGCCCGTAAGCTCTGTTATAATCCGCCGGAAAATGCATCTAGTGCCCCGTCTGGCGGCATTATTCGATTCGATCACAGCGGAGGCTTTTATGGCTGGCAAAAAAGATACCGCGGCTGCCGCGACAAAAGCACCCTCGTTGGGTGGCTTTGAAAAGTCCCTGGAAGAGCTGGAACAGCTGGTGCGTGATCTGGAGCACGGCGAGTTAACACTGGAGCAATCGCTGGCTACCTTCGAACGTGGCGTCGGCCTTACCCGTGATTGCCAACAAGCTCTGAAAAGTGCCGAGCAGCGGGTAGAAATGCTGATACAAAACAGCGATGGCAGCCTGGAAACCCGACCGTTCCTTGATCAGAGTAATGAAAAAAGTGGACAGAGTAGCGATTCGTGAACACCGCCACGCGCTTGCCAGCCAGTGAGTTTTTGCAACACTGCCGCGCCGAGATTGACCAGCAGCTAGCCGATTACATGAATCAAGCCAGCGCATCCCAGCGCCTGCAGGACACCATGCGCTATGGACTGTTGGGCGGTGGCAAGCGCATTCGCCCGGCGCTTTGCCTGGCCGCTGCCGAAGCCGTTGGCGGTCAGCGCCAAATCGCTCTGGCACCGGCCTGTGCTCTGGAGATGATTCACGCGTACTCGCTGATGCACGACGACTTACCGGCCATGGACGACGATGATCTGCGCCGCGGCCGCGCCACCGCACACATCGCATTCGACGAATCTTCGGCCATACTTGCTGGCGACGCTCTGCAGGCAGAGGCGTTTCGGGTACTGGCCACGGCGCCGCGGTTAAGCGCTGAAGTCAAACTGGCTATGGTGAAAGCTTTGGCGAACGCCTGCGGGGCAAGCGGTATGGTGGGCGGGCAGGCTATTGATCTGGAGTCTGTGGCAAGAACCCTGACTCTGGAACAGCTAGAGAATATGCACCGCCATAAGACCGGCGCTCTGATTGAAGCCAGCGTACACCTTGGCGCCCTGGCCGGTGGCGTAACAGACGCCGCGTTGCTAGACGCCCTGGCTCGTTACGCCCGCGCGCTGGGACTGGCGTTTCAGGTGCAGGACGATTTGCTGGACATAGAAGGCGATACCCAGGTGATTGGCAAAACCCAAGGCGCTGATATCGCCCGCGGCAAACCCACTTACCCCTCACTATTGGGGCCGAAAGGCGCGCGCGAACACTTGGCAAGGCTGCTAGCCGAGGCTCACGACAGCCTCGAAGGGCTTGGTATTCAGGCCGACGCCCTGCACGCCATGGCAGATTACGTAGTGGCTCGAAGCCACTAATAGCCACGAAGCAAACACCCGCGTAACATTCCGGGCATTGAGTCGCTCCCGCTACGAGGCGCACACTGCGGGATAAACACGTGGCAAACGACAAGGCGCGGCGCTGATACAACCCGACGATACAGCGTATACAACTACGACCCTTGCCGATTATGCAAAAAAGAACCAAGCAGATGCAGGACACAATGATTTTCAGGGAAATCCCATTACAGCGACCCAACACCCCTATGCTGGACCGTATTGGCTCGCCGGCAGACTTGCGCCAGTTACCCGCCGATCAGTTAACCCAGCTGGCACGAGAGCTGCGGTCGTTTCTATTGTGGTCGGTGGGCACGACAGGCGGCCACTTTGGCGCCGGCCTGGGCGTACTGGAACTAACGGTTGCCCTGCACTATGTGTTCAATACGCCGGAAGACCGCCTGGTTTGGGACGTGGGCCATCAGGCCTACCCTCATAAAATCCTGACAGGGCGCCGCGAACAGATGGGCAGCATTCGCCGCAAAAACGGCTTGGCAGGGTTTCCCAAACGCACTGAAAGCCCTTACGACACCTTTGGTGTGGGCCATTCCAGCACCTCTATCAGCGCCGCCCTGGGCATGGCCATTGCCGCCAATCATCAAGGGCTGGCGCGCAAGAGCATCGCGGTGATTGGTGATGGCGCCATGACCGCCGGCATGGCATTTGAGGCACTGAATCACGCCGGCCATTTGAAGGCCGATATATTGGTGATTCTGAACGACAACGACATGTCGATTTCCCGCAACGTAGGTGGCCTGTCCAATTATTTTGCCAAGCTGTTGTCCAGCCGCACCTATCATCAAATGCGCGACAGCAGCAAAAAAGTGCTTGAGATAGCCCCGGGCTTGCGCGAACTGGCGAAAAAAACCGAAGAACACTTCAAAGGAATGATTGCGCCAGGCACCCTATTTGAAGAATTGGGGTTCAATTACATCGGCCCCATTGACGGCCACGACCTACCATTACTGGTAGAAACTCTGGAGAACATCCGCGAGCTCAGCGGCCCGCAGTTTTTGCACATTGTCACTACCAAAGGCAAAGGTTTTGCTCCCGCAGAAGCCGACCCGATTGGCTACCACGCCATCAACAAGATAGAACCCCTAGTAGCAGCCACGGCTGCCAGCGGCATACCGGCGCCGGTGAAGTCTGGCCCGGCCGCGCCCAAATACGCCAACGTGTTTGGCCAATGGCTGTGTGATGCCGCAGCCGCGGATGAGCGAGTGATGGGCATAACCCCCGCCATGTGCGAGGGCTCTGATCTTTTGGCCTTTGCCGAGCGTTTTCCCGCGCGTTATTTTGACGTTGCCATTGCCGAGCAGCACGCCGTTACTTTGGCTGCTGGCATGGCCTGTGATGGCGCTAAACCGGTGGTGGCCATCTACTCCACCTTCTTACAGCGTGGTTACGATCAGCTTATCCACGATGTAGCCATTCAGAATCTGGACGTATTGTTTGCCATTGACCGCGCCGGCCTGGTGGGCGAAGACGGCCCAACTCATGCCGGGGCCTTCGACATAAGTTATCTGCGTTGCATCCCCAATATGGTGTTGATGACACCGTCTGACGAAAACGAAACCCGGCAGTTACTGCACACCGGGCTGGTGCATGAAGGCCCGGCGGCGGTGCGCTATCCCCGCGGTAGCGGCAGTGGAGTCGAGATTGACCCGTTGTTGCACACACTGCCCTTGGGTAAAGGCAGAATTGTTCGCGAACGCGAGCGCAAGAGCGCAAGCGGCCGTATCGCCATTCTGAATTTTGGCACCCTTTTGCCGCGAGCCCTGAAAGCCGCACAGGCGCTGGACGCCACAGTGGCCGATATGCGCTTTGTAAAACCGTTGGATGAAGCTTTGATACGCCAGTTGGCAGAGCAGCACGATTTGCTGGTGACTCTGGAAGAAAATGCCATCGCCGGGGGCGCCGGCAGTGCGGTTTGCGAATGGTTGAATCAGGAAGAAATTACCATGCCGGTGCTGCAGCTGGGGCTGCCCGACAAATTCGTTGACCACGGCAGCCGCAATCAGCTATTGGAGGAATGCGGTCTGGATGCCGCAACTATCGAGCGCAGTATAACTGACCGCGTGCAACGTTTGGCCAGCCAATCGGGCAAAGCCGCGCAGTCTTACTGATAATTGCCTGGCTCTGACAAAAGTTGGAGACTCAGCAGGCGGGGTATGAAAGCCGCCTGCTGCGCTCAAAGGCTCATAGCTGTGGGTCATCATCCTGATGAATCGCCAGAAAATGGCCGAGTTTGCTCTGTTTAGTGTCCAGATAGTGCTCGTTATGGGGGTTTCTTCCTACATGCAGCTCGACTCTTTCCACAACATCAATGCCGTATGACAACAACGCCTTTACTTTGCGCGGGTTGTTCGTCATCAACCGCAAGCGCTTTATACCCAAGTGCTCCAACATATCTTTGCACATGCTGTAGTCACGAAGATCCGCTGCAAAACCCAGACGTTCGTTGGCTTCGACTGTGTCGGCACCCTGGTCCTGAAGGTTGTAGGCACGAATCTTGTTGAGCAGACCGATACCGCGGCCTTCCTGGCGCAGATACATCAAAATACCGCGACCTTCACGAGCGATGCTGCGCAAGGCTTCTTCCAATTGATAACCACAGTCACAGCGCATGCTGTAAAGAGCGTCACCGGTCAGGCACTCGGAGTGGGCGCGGGCTAACATAGGCTCGTCGCCAGCCAGATCACCCAGCGTCAGCGCAACGTGCTCTTTGCCGGTGTCCGGCTCTTCAAAACCGTGCATGTCAAAAACCCCAAACGGGGTCGGCAGCCGGCAAGTCTCAATGTAACGAACAGCCACTATAATTCCTCGTGGTTCGATCTTATGATCTTAGATGGAGCAGCCTGCCTGCGGCAGGTACGTTGTTTCTAATAGATCAGGTGCTGGGTTTCTACGGATCAGGTGCTGGCCTGCCAGTGGCCACTGCGGCCGCCTTTCTTTTCCACCAAGCGCAAATTGCTTACAGCCATGGCCTTGTCGACGGCTTTACACATGTCGTAAACGGTCAACGCGGCGATACTGGCCGCCGTTAGCGCTTCCATTTCTACGCCGGTCTGACCAGACAATTTGCACAAGGTGCGAATGTGAACCGACATACCGTCTGCACCGGGTTCTAGCTCTACCTTCACCGAGGTCAGGTTTAAGGCGTGGCACAGGGGGATCAGATCGTGAGTGCGCTTGGCCGCCATAATGCCGGCAATACGTGCCACCGCCAAAACGTCACCCTTCGGGTGTTGGCCATCCACGATCATAGCCAGAGTTTGGGCCGACATACTGATCGTGGCCTCGGCGCGGGCTTCGCGCTCGGTTACCGCTTTGGCGGTAACGTCGACCATGCGTGCTTCGCCTTTGTCATTCAGGTGCGTCAGTTTGCTCACAGCCTCTCCCGTTGGCATAATCGCCGAATAAACACCCTCGACGGTATTGGTTCAATACACATCCACGCTGTAAAACATGTTACATCATAACAAATGTGGCGCTGCGCTGCGCTGTTAAACGCCGACTTATGACCACCAGAAGCCAATGCCAGCGATGCCTTGTGCACCGCACTGGCGAGCCTGCGGCAGATCGGTTGGCGATAATCCACCAATGCCATACACCGGTAGTCGTGCCGCTGATACCAGTTGGCTGAACGCACACCAGCCCAGAGGCGCCTCATTGGGGTGACTAGGCGTATCCAACACATGCCCCAGGGTTGCATAGTCGGCACCGATGGCCGCAGCGTGCGCCAGTTGCTCTGCGTTATGGCAGGAAACTCCCAGCCTGAAGCATTCAGCCACCGGACGCTGCTGACACTGCCTGGCGTGGCGCCAGGGCAAATGCACGCCAGCAGCTTGGGGATGGCGGTCCATCAACTCGGGCACGCCGTGTAACATAAGCTTGCTGCCATTACTCTGACATAGCACCAAAGCACTCTGCGCCAAGCGATTGTAAGCTACCGCCTGTTCAGTCAAAGCCGGGGCCCGCAACACGATCAGCGGCGGCCGGCGAACCTGTAGCGCTGTTTTTAAGCGTTTCAGGCCACTTTCACCCTCTGCCACGTCGCTGCCCGTTAGCGCCAACTGCGAAGGCAGTTGAAGAGCACGGATAATCGAGCGATTCGCTGCGGGGAAATCCGCGTCGCGTAACTCCTGCGGCAGTAGCCACCGAATCGGCTGACCTTCGCGGCCATGAGCCTCGCCCGCTGCGGCGTCGGTCGACCAAACGTCCAGAAAAACACGCTTGTCGCCATAGTTGTGTCGGATACCAATTACGGGCTGTAAAGCGGATTCGATCAACTTTAATCCGGTTTCTTCGGCAATCTCACGCACCAACGCCTGCTGCACGGTTTCACCCGGCTCCACTTTACCGCCCGGAAACTCCAGTAGTCCGCCCTGATGGGCGTGTTCGGGCCTGCGGGCAATCAGTACCCGCCCATCGCGAATGATCACGCCAACGGCCACGTGCACTTCTGGTAAGACGCTTGGCACTTTCTCCGGCATCAGCTGCGGTAGTCGGCGTTGATGGTGACGTAGTCATGGGAGAAGTCGCAGGTCCAAACCGTCTCGTGCACTGCGCCTCGTTTGAGGTCGATGCGAATGGTGATTTCTTCCTGGTTCATTACCGCCTGGCCGCGTTCCTCCGAGTAATCGTCTGCCCGACCGCCATTGCGGACCAGGCACACGTCTCCCAGGTAAATTTCCAAGGCGTTCAAATCCAGGCCTTCGACGCCGGCCCGGCCAACGGCGGCCAGAATGCGACCCCAGTTCGGGTCTGACGCAAACAGTGCAGTTTTAACCAGCGGCGAATGGGCGACCGTATAGGCTACGTCCAGAGCTTCATTGACTGTCGTTGCGTGGTTAACCTCAATGGTTACAAACTTGGTTGCCCCCTCACCGTCGCGCACAATGGCGTGGGCCAGGTCCATATACACCTGACGCAAAGCGTCTTTTAGCGGCGCCAATAGCGGGCTGTCAGCGGTTATTTGCGGACCGCCGTAACATCCGCTGGCGATCAGTATGCAGGCATCGTTGGTGGAGGTGTCGCCGTCGATGGTAATGCGATTGAAGGATTGCTCACCCAGCTCCGAGGCCAGGGCTTGCAAAACATCTGGCGCGATGCGAGCGTCGGTGGCAATGAACCCCAGCATGGTCGCCATGTTAGGGCGAATCATGCCCGCACCTTTGCTGATGCCGGAAATACTCACCGTATGGCCGCCCAAATCCACTTGCACCGATGCCCCTTTGGGGCGGGTGTCGGTGGTCATAATGCCGTTTGCCGCTTCGACCCAGTGATCTACGCGAGTATCCGCCAGTGCATCGGGCAGCGCTGCGACAATTTTGGCCACCGGCAGAGGCTCACCGATCACGCCCGTGGAGAATGGCAACACCTGATGCTCAACAACGCCGGCGGCGGCTGCAAGAGCCTCGCAGCAGGCAGCTGCGTCGGCCAGGCCGCGTTCGCCAGTGCCCGCGTTGGCGTTACCGGTGTTAATCAGCAGATAGCGCGGCGCGCCTGCAGCAAGATGCTTGCGGCTAAGCGTAACCGGTGCCGCACAGAACTGGTTGCGGGTGAAAATCCCGGCTACCTGAGTGCCCTCAGCCAACGAAAATAATACGATGTCTTTACGGCCAGGCTTTTTAATACCGGCACTGGCAATGCCCAGCTCTACGCCGGTAATGGGAAAAAATTCGGGTAAGGTTCCGGGGCCTACCGCCATGGTAATTCTCCTGACAAATAATGAATGAAGACTGCCCGTGGGCATTCAAAACGTAAAAACCCGCAGCCTGAATGAACCAGATTGCGGGTTGAAAATTGCTTTCAATAGCAGTGCTGTTTAACTAATTTTGCCACAGCACTGCTTGAACTTCTTACCAGACCCGCAAGGACAAGGCTCATTACGGCCCACTTTTCGCTCGTTACGCACAAAAGTCTCCGGCATGGCCTGGCGTGAACTGTCGTCGCCACCGGCGCCCGCCTGAGCTGTTGCGCTGGTTTCGTCGTGGCGCAGGCGCGCACGTGCCAACTCACTGGCCAACGCATCTTTACGCTGGCGCTCAATTTCTTCCAGCTCTTCCTGGCTTTGCACTTTAACGTGGCACAGTACCCGAATAACATCGCCCTTCATGGCTTCCAGCATGCTTTCAAACAAATTGAAGGCTTCGCGCTTGAACTCCTGCTTCGGGTTTTTCTGGGCGTAACCACGCAGGTGAATACCGCGGCGCAGATGATCCATATTCGACAGATGCTCTTTCCACAGGGTATCCAGTACCTGCAAAAACACTTGTTTTTCAAACTTACGCATGGGTTCTGCGCCGACGACCGCCTCTTTGGCGTCGTAGGCAATCACAATCAGCTCCAGAATTTTCTGGCGCAGATTGTCCTCGTAAAGTTTGCTGTCTTCATCCAGCCACTGCTGAACCGGCAGGTCAATGCCCATTTCCGACTGCAGCTGAGCTTCCAAGCCCGCAACATCCCACTGCTCCGGCATGCTTTGCGGTGGAATGTGAGCACTCACCAGGGTGTCTACCACGTCAGCGCGAATGGTTTTCACTATTTCCGACACGTCGTCTGAACCCATTACCTCGTTGCGCTGGTCGTAAATAACCGAGCGCTGGTCGTTGGCAACGTCGTCGTATTCCAGCAGCGTTTTGCGCATGTCGAAGTTTCGGCCTTCGACCTTGCGTTGGGATTTCTCAATGGCATTGGTAACCATGCGGTGCTCAATCGCCTCGCCGTTTTTCATCCCCATGGCCTGCATCAGACTCTTGACCTTATCCGGCGCAAATATCCGCATAAGGTTGTCTTCCAGAGACAAGAAGAAGCGAGATGAACCCGGGTCGCCCTGGCGGCCGGCTCGGCCCCGCAGCTGGTTATCAATGCGGCGACTTTCATGACGCTCGGTGCCAATGATGTGCAAACCGCCGGCTTCCAACACGCTGTTGTGGCGCTCAGTCCACGCATCTCTCAGTACCGCGCTCTGTTCCTCGGTCGGGCTATCGTGTCCTGCCAGCTCATATTCCCAGTTACCACCGAGCACGATATCGGTACCCCGGCCAGCCATGTTGGTGGCAATAGTAACGGCGCCGGGGCGGCCCGCCTGGGCAATAATCTGGGCTTCAGATTCGTGCTGCTTGGCGTTCAGGATTTTGTGCTCGATCTGGGTTTTCTTCAGCAGGCCGGCCAGGCGCTCAGACGCCTCGATGGACGCAGTGCCCACCAGAATAGGCCGACCTTCGGCGGTAACGTCTTTGATTTCGTCGATAATGGCGTGGAATTTTTCTTCTTCCGTCAGGTACACCAAATCGTTGTAATCGGTCCGGTGGATCGGTTTGTTAGGCGGAATGACCACCACATCCAGGCCGTAAATCTGGCGAAATTCGAACGCTTCGGTGTCTGCGGTACCGGTCATGCCCGACAACTTTTCATACAGCCGGAAGTAGTTCTGGAAAGTGGTGGACGCCAGGGTCTGGCTTTCTGCGTGAATCTTCACACCTTCTTTGGCTTCAATCGCCTGATGCAGACCTTCGCTCCAGCGCCGGCCCGGCATTGTACGACCGGTGTGCTCGTCAACAATGACCACTTGGTCGCCTTGAACGATGTAATCCACGTTTTTCTGGAACAGGTTATGGGCCCGCAAACCTGAATGCACGTGGTGCAGAAGGCTGAGGTTGGCGGCGGAATACAAGTTTTCACCGGCTTTAAGCAGTTCCCGCTCCAGCAGCAACTGCTCCACTTTTTCGTGACCGCGTTCGGTTAGCTCTACCTGACGGGTTTTTTCGTCAATAGTAAAATCGCCGGTAGGATCGCCCTCCTCTGGCACTTCACCTTTTTCCAGAATCGGGATCAGAATGTTAATCGCCTGATACATCTCCGAGCTGTCTTCGGCGGCGCCAGAAATAATCAGCGGCGTACGGGCTTCGTCAATCAGAATGGAGTCAACTTCGTCAACGATGGCGAAATGCAGACCGCGCTGAACTTTGTCGGCGGTACTGAACGCCATGTTGTCGCGCAGGTAGTCAAAACCGAATTCGTTGTTGGTGCCGTAGGTGATATCAGCCTGATAAGCGGCACGCTTTTCTTCGCCCGGCTGGCCGGCGTGCACAACGCCCACTTGCAGGCCCATAAAGCTATACAGCTTACCCATCCAGTCCGCATCGCGGCGAGCCAGATAATCGTTCACGGTGATCACGTGAACGCCCCTGCCAGACAAAGCGTTCAGATAGGCCGACGCGGTGGACATCAGGGTTTTACCCTCACCGGTTTTCATTTCGGCTATGCGGCCTTCATGCAGGGTAACAGCACCTACAAACTGCACGTCGTAATGGCGCATGCCCATGACTCTGCCACTGGCTTCGCGCACGCAGGCAAACACCTCGGGCATCAGCTCGTCTAGACTTTCGCCTTTTTGCAGGCGCTCACGGAATTCTGAGGTCTTTCCCTGCAACTCGCTGTCGGTCAGGCTGCCAAATTGCTCTTCAAGTTCATTAATACGCACGGCAATCTTGCGCATTCGCTTGATTTCCCTGGCGTTCTTACTACCGAATACTTTCGTTGCAAGCTTTGTGAACATAGACCAATGCTTCTTTGATTAAACGGAGGAAGCCGGCATTCTACCTTTATTTGGCGGCGGGGCAAAAGCCACAGCCTGTGACAACAACGTCAGCCGACAATTCGGCGCTGCCAATCACATGTGTGTTACAGGATTTTCTAATGGCTGGCCCGCGCCATGTACTTCACTGGATCCGTCGTGCGGCCATGTTTCAGTACTTCAAAATGCACGTGGGGACCGGTGGACCGGCCCGTACTGCCCATCAGCGCCACTACTTGGGCTTTCTGAACCAAGTCACCGACTTTTACACTCACGGTTTTAGCATGGGCGTAGCGGGTAACCAGATCATCGCCATGGGCGATTTCCACCAGATTGCCATAGCCACGACGTTTGCCGGCCCAAGTAACAACGCCCGCGGCCACCGCAACAATGTCACTGCCGTCTTTGCCTGCCAGATCGACGCCGCCATGCCAGGTGCGTTTGCCACTGAACGGATCCGTGCGGTAGCCATACTCAGATGACAGCCAACCCCAGGAGATAGGGCGGCCCTCAACAAAACGTTCATCATCCAATTTTTGCCGCGAGGCCAGCTTGTCCAGCAAACGCAACTGCTGCTCGCGGTTGTCTAAACGGTGTTCCAAGCGCTCAATCATCTCGCTTAGACCCGGCACGCTGTAAGACTCTGGCGGCAATAGCACTTCGGGGCCGCCCACGGGCGCCGGAGCGCTAAAATCAAACTCTTCGTTGTTTACCAGTCCACTTTCGACAAATCGTTGCCCCAAAGCGTCCAGCCGCAACAGGCGGCCCTGCATCGCACCCAAGCGTAGCGTCATGGCATCGACCTGATGCTGCACGTCTGTTTCAACCTGGGCCAGTGCGGCCTTCTGCTCTTGCAAGCGAGCCTGCCAGCGTACAACCAACTCGGCACTAGCGGGGGTTTCAGCTTCAATTTTCGCCACCGCCAGCGTGTAGCCAACCCAACTAGCAACGGCTGTCAGCACCAGAGCAAAAAGCAGCAAGGCAAGTAAAAAACGGCGATTCAGTATGATGGCCGGAGGCGGGAGCGGATCAGAAACTCTGTTTGTTGTCATCATAATGTGTGGCTGTTGCAGTGGATCGCAAACCGATGTTTAAAGCACCCACCAGCGGTTACACTGTCTATGAACAGTCGGGGTGCTCACCTGAAAAAGAAACAGAAGTGTACCCAATGGTTTACAGCTCAGTCGAGTACCCAGGCCGCAATGACGCCAAAAAATGAACAGAAAATGACCTTCGACCCATTCTCCGGGCCGGCCGGCTTACGCAAACTGGTGGCGCGGGCCGAGCAGCACCGGCTTGCTGAAGGGGCTCTGCTGGCTGAATTACCGCCGTCGTTGCAGTCAGGTACGCGTTTTGTGAGCTGTCATGAGGGCGAACTTGTTCTTGCAGCAAACAGCGGGCCCAAAGCCAGCCAGATTCGCTTTCGCCAGCATGACATCATGGCTGCCGCGCGTAATCTGGAGTTATTTCGCTTTGTCTGGAAGCTGAAAGTAAAGGTGGTACCGCCGCGCTTTCAGGACAAGGCGATGGCCAAAAAACTGCCACTGAGTAAAGAAAACGCCCAACTCCTCAAAGAAGAAGCCGGGCACACAAAAGACAAAGCGTTGCGCGAGATTCTGGAAAAGCTCGCCAGTCACGTTCGCGACTGACGATGGATCTTCAGGCGCTGGCTAATACAGGTTTGACGTAAGAAATCGGAGCATTGGCTTCGTCATCAAAGGTGACTACTTCCCACGCGTCCTGCTCTGAAATAAGAAGACGCAGCAAGCGATTGTTCAAGTCGTGGCCGGATTTCACGCCACGGAACTCACCAATCAGGCTCTTGCCCAACAGATACAGGTCGCCGATAGCGTCCAGAACCTTGTGTTTGACGAACTCGTCGTCATAGCGCAAACCGTCTTCGTTAAGAATTTTGTAATCGTCAACAACGATGGCGTTGTCAACGCTGCCACCAAGAGCCAGGTTCATGGAGCGAAGTTTTTCAATATCGCGCATGAAACCGAAGGTGCGGGCCCGACTGACTTCTTTCACAAACGAAGTGCTGGAGAAATCAACAGTGGCGCTCTGGGCACGGCCCTTGAAAGCAGGGTGATCAAAGTCGATGCCAAAGCTGACCTTGAAGCCTTCAAATGGCAAAAAGGTGGCGCTTTTATCGCCGTCTGTGATCGATACTTCACGCTTGATGCGGATAAACTTCTTGGCTGCGTCTTGCTCGGCAATGCCGGCAGACTGCAGCAGAAACACGAAAGGCCCTGCCGAGCCATCCATGATCGGCACTTCAGACGCGCTCAGTTCAACAAAGCAGTTATCGATGCCAAGGCCGGCCATGGCCGACAGTAAGTGCTCCACCGTTGACACCCGTACGCCGTCTTTCATCAACGTGGTTGACAGCATGGTCTCGCCGACATTTTCTGCACGAGCACGAATTTCGACCACAGGGTTCAAATCGGTACGGCAAAAAATAATGCCAGCGTCAATGGGTGCGGGCTTCAGGGTCAGATACACCTTTTCACCCGAATGCAACCCAATGCCGGTGGCACGAATGGTGTTTTTCAGAGTCCGTTGTTTGATCATCGGTACATAGTTCCGTCGAAAAGGCGATACGCTAAGCAAAAACCTGCTCGCATAGTATCAGAAAATACAACTGGCCACCATGAAAACGCCCTTTTCTGCTCAAAAAACAGCCAAAACGGACCATAGGTAACCAGTGCACACTTTCCCGACTGAAGGTTTCAAACACCTGCCCCAGCCGGCTCCGAGTCATATTTACACCAGTATATCAATCGGCCTGGCGGCGAAGGAATGCGGGAATATCGAGATAGTCCACATTCGTTTCCGCGCTGTCGCGACCTTGATCAAGCGCAGCATTACCGGAAGCCACTGCGCGACGGCGCAGAATGGCCGGCCGATCTAGTTGGTTGTAGTCGGTTTTACCATCCAGGGTACGGCTATTATCGACCACCTTGGTCGGTTTTTCGCGACTGCCACCCAGGCCGGTAGCCACTACCGTTACCTTCAGTTCGTCGGTCAGGTCTTGGTCAATCACGGTACCCACAACCACGGTGGCCGTATCTGAGGCAAATTCGCGAATGATGTCGCCTACCTCGGCAAACTCGCCCAGGTTCAGGTTAATACCGGCGGTAATGTTCACCAGAATACCCTTCGCACCGTGCAGGTTAACGTCTTCCAACAGCGGGCTGCGAATAGCGGCTTCGGCGGCTTCACGGGCACGGTTTTCACCGGTTGCGCGTGCAGTACCCATCATCGCCATGCCCATTTCAGACATCACTGTTTTCACGTCGGCGAAGTCGACGTTGATCATGCCATTGCGGGTAATCAGATCGGCAATACCCTGAACAGCACCTAACAGTACGTCGTTGGCAGCAGCAAAAGCATCCAGCAGGCTGGTGTTTTTGCCCATCACCGACAAAAGTTTCTCATTAGGAATGGTAATCAGCGAGTCAACGCATTCTTCCAGCTCGCGCAAACCGGCTTCCGCCATGCTCATGCGCTTGCCACCTTCAAACAGGAATGGCTTGGTCACTACGGCAACCGTCAGAATACCCAGCTCCCGTGCCACCTGGGCAACAACGGGTGCGGCACCGGTTCCGGTGCCGCCGCCCATACCTGCGGTGATAAACACCATATCGGCGCCACTGATGGCATCCGAAATACGGTCGCGATCTTCCAGCGCCGCCTGGCGTCCTATTTCCGGGTTAGCACCGGCACCCAGGCCTTTGGTGATAGCGCCACCGAGCTGGATGATTTGGCGTGCGTCCAGGTCTTTCAAAGCCTGGGCGTCCGTGTTGGCACAGATAAAATCAACACCTTCAATGTCGCTGTTAAGCATATGGCGCACCGCGTTACCGCCACCACCACCGACACCGATCACTTTTATAACTGCGTTTTGCTGCACACTATCGACAAGTTCAAACATATCCCCACTCCTTCGTGCTTTAGTCAGCCTGTTTTACGGCTGTTCTTTTTTGAAATTTGATGGTTCAAAACAGTTGCTGTTGTGCTCACCTGATGGCTCAAAAATGGCCGGTAAACCAGGCTTTCATTCGCTCAAACATTGTGGGAGCACTCCCTCCCTTAATTACCGGTGCCCGCCCCAGGTCAATCTGGCGGAAACCGTGTATCAACAAGCCAACGCCGGTGGCGTAAATCGGGTTGTTGACCACTTCCGTCATACCCGACACGGCCTGCGGACAGGCCAGCCTGATCGGCATGTGAAAAATCTCCTCTGCCAGCTCAACCACACCCTCCATGGTGGACGCGCCTCCTGTAATCACAATGCCGGCCGGAATCATGTCTTCAAATCCTGAGCGTCGCAGCTCCGACTGCACCAGCATGAACAGTTCTTCGTAGCGGGGTTCAACCACTTCGGCCAAAGCCTGACGTGACAAATCCCGCGGAGCACGGTCGCCAACGCTGGGCACTTTGATGGTTTCATCCGCACCCGCCAGCTGGGTCAGCGCGCAAGCGTATTTGATTTTGATTTCTTCGGCGTTCTGGGTTGGCGTACGCAATGCCATGGCGATGTCGTTGGTGACCTGATCACCGGCGATCGGAATCACAGCGGTGTGGCGAATAGCGCCACCGGTAAACACGGCGATGTCGGTGGTACCGCCGCCCATATCCACCACGCATACGCCCAACTCTTTTTCATCTTCAGTGAGAATGGCGTGACTGGAAGCCAGCTGCTCAAGAATGATGTCGTCGACTTCAAGGCCACAGCGACGAATGCATTTTTCAATATTCTGGGCAGCGTTCACCGCGCAGGTCACCAAGTGCACCTTGGCTTCCAGGCGCACGCCCGACATGCCCAACGGCTCTTTAATACCTTCCTGGTTATCAATCACGAATTCCTGCGGCAGTATGTGCAGAATTTTCTGATCGGCCGGAATGGCCACGGCCTGGGCTGCGTCAATGACCCGATCGATATCCGCCTGGGTCACCTCGCGATCACGAATGGCCACAATACCGTGAGAGTTCAGGCTCTTGATGTGGCTACCGGCAATGCCTGCGTACACAGAATGAATGCGACAACCGGCCATCAGTTCGGCTTCTTCCACCGCGCGCTGAATAGCCTGAACCGTAACTTCAATATTGACGACGACACCGCGCTTCAGCCCTTTTGAGGGGTTAGAGCCGACGCCCACCACCTCAATAGATCCGTCCATTTTGCGCTTGCCGACAATGGCCACCACTTTTGAGGTGCCAATATCCAGGCCGACAATCATGTTTTCCGTTTCAACCGATGACATGTGTTCCACCAAACCCTAGGTCTGAATAAACCGTTGTTATGTTTTCGGAGTTGAGGCAGCCGTAACCGCCTTCCACTGCACCGCAACACCATTGGTGTAGCGCGCATCCACCCGACTGACTTCATCTGCCCGGGATGCCAGCCGGGCCTGATACACGGTCATAAACCGCTCAAAACGCTGCTCGACCTGATCACGGCCCAGCACAACATCTATGCCGTTACTCAGGCGCAAGGTCCACGCCCCGCGCTGCTCCAGATTCAGGCCACTGAAGCCAAGGCCATGGGCAACCAGCTGATCACTTAACGCGCGTGCCATAGCGATCACATCCCGCACCCGCTCGTCAGGGCCGGACAGCAGCGGCAGCGCGCCGGCCACTTGCGGGTTAGGTGGGCTGAACAGCTCGCCCGTGCGGCTAACCAAACGACCGTCACTCCAGTAGGCCAGCGGCTTTTTCTCGCGGATGTTGACCGTTAGACGGTCTGGCCATTCGCGTTTCACGGCCGCCGATTCAACCCACGGGCGCTGCTCCAGGCTGGCCTTGATCTCTTCCAGGTCGGTGGCGAAATAGCTGCCTCCAATCCAGGCCCCAAGGTGGCGTTCGAGGCCCACCTGGTTTTCGCCGACCAGCGTGCCATTCACGTCAATGGCCAGAATCTGCTGATCCATCGCCGCCAGTACTTTACTGGCGCCCCAGGGCACCAATGCTGCCGTCAGGATCACCACAATACCCAAACCAAACTGCAACCAAGGCACGACACCAAATACCGCTTTTAACACTGCGAACCGGTCATGCTGCGGGCCAAGGGTTGTTGCCCCCCGGCGTTGCGGCGGTTCGGACGGCAGTGTCCGAGTCCGGATCAGCAGGTTATCAAGCATGGCTTGGCGCTCCTTCTTGTTCTGCGCCGTTTTGCTCCAGAGTGTCGGCGAGAATGCGCACCACAAGTTCCTCAAAACTAATGCCCGCTGCCCGTGCAGACATTGGCACCAAGCTGTGGTCGGTCATTCCCGGCACGGTATTCACCTCCAGCAACCAGAACTTACCGTCAGCATCTTGCATAATGTCGACCCGGCCCCAGGTGCGGCAGCCCACAACCCGGAAGGCTTCCAGCGCTAACTGCTGAAGACGCAGTTCTTCGTCTGCTGATAGCCCACAGGGAATGCAGTAGCGGGTGTCGTCGGCCAGATACTTGGCGTCGTAATCGTAAAACACGTGATCGGTGCTCAGGCCGATGGCCGGTAGCGCGCGGTCTTGCAACACACTGACGGTAAATTCCGGGCCTTCAATCCACTCTTCCACCAACACCGAGGTATCTAGCGCCGCGGCCGCCTGCCATGCCTGCACTAACTCGCCGGCACTGGTGACTTTACAGATGCCAATACTGGATCCTTCACGCGACGGCTTCACGCTCAGCGGCATGCGCAACTCAGCTGCGATGCGGGTGGCGTCTTCCGCAGACGCCATGGTGCGGAACTTGGGCGTGGCCAAACTGCAACCGGCAAACACGTATTTGGTGCGCAGCTTGTCCATGGCCAGGGCCGACGCCATCACGTCACTGCCAGTAAACGGAATACCGGCTTGGGACAGAATCGCCTGCAGCGTCCCGTCTTCACCGCCGCGACCGTGCAGCGCAATAAATACCCGGTCAAACTCTGGCTGTTCCACGGTTTTCAACAGACAACCCTGCACGTCTACGCCAAAGGCATTTACACCCGCTGACAGCAGCGCCGAAAGCACTGCCTGTCCGCTTTTCAGCGACACATCGCGCTCCGCGGAATCACCACCCATAAACACGGCCACCCGGCCAAAGGCCTGCAGCATGGCGGGCTCGGCCAGAAACGGCTGTATTTGGTGCAGTATTGGATAGTGCTGCAATGGATAGTGCTGCTGGTCACTCACCGCTTATCTCCTGTTGGCACTGCGCCTGTTTGCACCGCGCCTGTTTCTACCACGCCCGTTGTTGCCAGGCGGGCTGCCACCGCCCCGATATCACCGGCGCCTTGAGTTATCAACAAGTCACCATCGCGCAACACGCTGGCCAACAGGCTTTCGATGTCTTTATTGTGCTCGACAAACACCGGTTCTACTTTGCCTCGCTGGCGCAGGCTGCGGCACAGGGCACGGCCGTCACATCCGGGGATTGCTGCTTCGCCGGCGGAGTAAACGTCCATCAGCAGCAAACCATCCACCGTAGACAGCACTTTGACAAAATCCTCGTAAAGGTCGCGGGTGCGGCTGAACCGGTGCGGCTGGTACAGCATAACCACGCGTCGGCCGGGCCAAGCATCACGAGCGGCGCGAATGACCGCGGCGACTTCGGTGGGGTGGTGGCCATAATCGTCAACCAGGGTTATGGAACCCTTGGCGATCGGATAGTCGCCGTACACCTGAAAGCGCCGGCCAACACCGGCGAAACCCGCCAAACCACGGCCGATTGAGGCGTCATCAACACCGTCATCGGTGGCCACGGCAATCACCGCCAGAGCGTTGAGCACGTTGTGGCGGCCCGGCATTTTCAGCTCTACCGGCAAATCGGCCCGCGGCCCCGGGCGCTTTACCAGAAAGCGCGTGCGCAGGCCGTCAGACACAATATTCTCGGCGCGGTAGTCGGCCTCCGGATTATCAATACCGTAAGTAATAATGGTGCGCGAGATACGCGGCAATATTTCACGCACGTAGGGATCGTCTATGCACATCACGGCCACGCCGTAAAACGGTAAGTTGTGAAGGAAATCAACAAAAGTCTGCTTCAGCTTTTCCACATCGCCACCGTAGGTGTCCATGTGGTCGGCTTCAATGTTGGTGACCACGGAAATCAGCGGTGTCAGGTGCAGAAACGACGCGTCGCTCTCGTCGGCTTCCGCGATCAAGTAGCGCGACCCGCCCAGCTTGGCATTAGTGCCGGCGCTGTTCAGCTTGCCACCAATCACAAAGGTCGGGTCCAGGCCCGCCTCAGCAAACACCGAAGCAATCAAGCTGGTGGTGGTGGTTTTGCCGTGGGTTCCGGCAACCGCAATGCCGTGGCGATAACGCATGATTTCCGCCAGCATTTCCGCTCGCGGCACTATAGGAATGCGATTGCTGCGCGCAGCAACCACTTCCGGGTTGTTGGCGGCCACCGCTGAAGACACCACGACCACATCGGCTTTTTCAGTATTTTCAGCACGATGGCCAATCTGTACATCAATACCCATGGCCGTCAGGCGCTGGGTGACGGCTCCGTGGCGCAAGTCAGAGCCGGACACGTTATAGCCCTGATTCTTTAGTACCTCGGCAATACCGCTCATGCCGGCGCCGCCAATACCGACAAAGTGAATATGGCGGATGCGGCGCATTTCCGGTACCTGATATACCAGTGGCAGTGTGTTGGCATCAGCCATTGGCGGCCTCCAGACAATAGTTCACGACTCTCTCCGTTGCATCGATGCGGGCTAGCTTGCGAGCTGCCTGCGACATTATTAATACCCGCTCGCGATCATTTGCCAGATCGCCCAGAGTGTCTGCCAGCAGCGCGGGGGTCAGGCGCGGCTGGGGTATAAGCAAGGCCGCACCGGCGCTAACCATCTGTTCGCCGTTGCGTGTTTGATGATCATCCACCGCGTGGGGGAAAGGCACCAGAATGGCGGCGCAACCGGCGGCACAAAGTTCCGACACGGTTAACGCACCCGCGCGGCATAACACCAGATCGGCCCAGGCAAAAGCCGCAGCCATATCGGTAATGAATGGCTCCACGCTGGCTTCAACGCCTGCTGCCTGATAGGCATCGCGAGCGGCCTCGGCGTGGTTTTCACCACACTGGTGGCGCACTTGTGGGCGGCACTCGCCCGCCATTTGTGCCAGCGCCTGGGGCACCTGCTGGTTGAACACCTGTGCGCCCAGACTGCCACCAACGACAAGTAACCGCAGTGGGCCTGTGCGCCCCACCAGACGTTCTTTTGGCGCTGCCAGCGCGGCAAAATCCGTGCGCACGGGATTGCCGGTGCAGCGGGTGACCGTTTTTGTATCAAAACTACCGGGGAATGCTTCCAATACGGTGTCGGCAAAGCGCACCAGCAGTCTATTGGTCATACCGGCAACGGCGTTCTGTTCGTGAATAACCAAGGGTGTGCCGGTCAATCTGGCCGCTAATCCACCGGGGCCGGTCACAAAACCCCCCATGCCAACCACGCAGTGCGGGCGAATACGCCGCATAATGGTGTACGCTTCGCCCAGGGCACGCATCAGTTTGAACGGTGCTTTTATCAGTGCCAGCTTGCCCTTGCCGCGTAAACCAGAAATATGGATCAACGACATTTCAATATCGGTATCGGCAACCAGCCGCTGTTCCATGCCGCCAACGGCACCCAGCCAAAACACCTGATGGCCACGGGCCTGCAAGGCGCGGGCGGTAGCCAGCGCCGGGAACACATGACCACCAGTGCCACCGGCCATCATCAAAAAACGCCTGGGTTCAGTCATAAGCAGCCCCTCCCCGGTGTTTTTTGCCGGCAGGCTCGGCGGCCGCCGTTGCTGCATCCAAGCGCTCCATCTCTATGCGTGCCAATATGCCCAGGCACACGCAGGTCATCATCAAACTGGAACCGCCGTAACTGACCAACGGCAACGTTAGCCCCTTGGTAGGCAGCAAACCGGTGGCTACTGCCATATTAATGGCCGCCTGCAGGCCAATCAGCAGGCTGATGCCATAGGCGAAACAGGCGGCAAATGGCTGCTTGGCCAGCTCTGCGCGGCGGGCAATCACAAAACCGCTGATCACCAGAATGGTAAACAGCGCCACCACTAACAAAGCCCCAATCAGGCCGAATTCTTCGGCAATAATGGCGAAAATAAAGTCGGTATGGGCCTCGGGCAGAAAGAACAGCTTTTGAATAGAATTGCCCAGACCGACGCCGGCCCATTCGCCACGGCCGAACGCAATCAGCGACTGGGTCAGCTGATAGCCGCTGTTAAACTGGTCTTGCCAAGGGTCCAGATAGCTCACCACGCGTTTCATTCGATAAGGCTCGGCAACTATTGCCAGGGCACCCAGTGCAGCCAGCGCCACTACCAGGGGTGCAAAGCGCATAAGGCTGACACCGCTAAGGAAAATCATGCCGGCGGCTGCGCCCACCAGCACCACGGTGGCGCCAAAGTCCGGCTGCACCATCAGCAAACCAGAGGCCACGCCCATTACCGCCAGCGGCTTGATAAAACCGGGCCAGGTATTCAACAACTCGTCGCGGCGACGCACCACGTAGCTGGCCAGATAGCCCACCAGGCAAAGCTTGGCGATTTCGGACACCTGAACGTTGAAAATGCCAAACGGAATCCAGCGAGTAGAGCCGTTTACCGTGCGCCCTAGCGGCGTTAGCACCAACACCAAAACCAACAACCCCACGCCCAGCAGCAGCCAGCCGCTAGTCTGCCACCAAGAAACCGGCACATTAACCGCGATCAGAGCCAGCACGCAGCCGAGCGCCACAAACACAAGCTGGCGAAATATAAAGTGGTAACTATTACCAAAGGTCGCACTAGCAATGTCCATAGACGCAGACGAAATCATCACCAGCCCCAACACCATCAACGCCGCGGCGCTAACAATCAGCAATGGCAAGGGCTGCAGCGCTGAATGACGATTGCCGTATACGGGCAATACCGATTGGGCCTGAATCATAGCGCCTCCACCAGCGTGCGGAAGCACTCACCGCGATCGATATAATCACGGAACATATCCAGACTGGCGCAGGCCGGCGACAACAACACCCTGTCACCCGGTTGCGCCAGCCGCGCGGCGCTCGCCACCGCGTCGGCCAAGCTGTCTTCAATGTGGGTTGCAGTGCCCTGCGCCAGAACGTTTTGCAGCTGCGCCGCATCCCGGCCAATCAGCACCACCGCACGGCAGTGTAGACGCGCAGGTTCTGCCAGTGGGCTGAAATCGGCGCCTTTTCCATCGCCGCCAGCAATTAGCACAATCTTGCCCGCCGCCGGTGCCAGACTGTCGAGCGCGGCAACTGTAGCGCCCACGTTGGTGCCTTTTGAGTCGTTGATGTACTCAACGCCGTTGACCACGCGAAGTGATTCGCAACGGTGGGGCAAACCGTGAAATGCGCGCGCGGTCGTCAGCATGCTATCCATCGGCAAACCGGCCGCTTTGCCCAGACCAAGCGCCGCCATCACGTTGCTGAGGTTATGGCGGCCGATCAGTCCAAGTTCGTCGGCGCGAATCAGGTTATCCAGCCCCCAGGTTACCCAGGGGTGGCCACTGACACTGTCGTCACGGGTGCTAAAGGTCTCCGGATTGACACGGTTCATGCCAAAGCAGATAAAGCGCAGCGTATTCCGCGCCATAGGTGTACTAAGGGCGTCATCCAGATTCACAATGGCGTACTGGCAGCCGCGGAATATCCGCTGTTTGGCTTGGTAATAGGCCATTTTGTCTGGGTAACGGTCCATATGGTCGTCGCTGACATTGAGCACCGTGGCCGCCAGCGCATTCAGTTCGTCCGTGGTCTCCAGTTGAAAACTGGACAGCTCCAACACGTATAAACGTGCACCGGTATTCAACAAATCCAGCGCCGGAGTGCCAATATTGCCACCCACTGCAACCTGGTAGCCGGCATCACGAGCCATGTCAGCGACCAGCGTGGTCACCGTGGTTTTGCCATTGGAGCCGGTGATAGCGATAATCGGCGCATCGGCGGCTTCTGCAAACAGGTCAATATCACCGCGAATACGCGCGCCACTGGCGGCTGCAGCAGCGATAGCGGGCTCGGCCACACTGACACCCGGGCTTACAATCAGTTCACTGAAAGCGCTGAAAAAGTCGCTGTCAAACGCACCCAGATGCACTTCGACGTCAGGCCAACCGGTTTGCAGCTCAGCAAGGCCCAGTGGCGCCTTACGGGTGTCAGCCACGGCCAGCTTGCGGCCTTGTGCTGCCAGATAGCGCACGCAGGAAAGCCCGGTTTTACCCAGCCCTACGATTAACGTGCGACGATCCGATACAATGACACCCATATTCGGCAACACTCCTTATCTCAGCTTCAAGCTGGCCAAACCAATCAACACCAGAACCACGGTAATAACCCAAAAACGCACGATAACCCGCGGTTCGGGCCAGCCCTTCAATTCGAAATGGTGATGCAGCGGCGCCATGCGGAAAATTCGCCGCCCGGTCAGGCGGAACGACGCCACCTGCAAAATCACTGATACGGTTTCCATCACAAACACGCCGCCCATGATGAACAGCACAATTTCCTGGCGCACAATCACCGCCACTATGCCAAGAGCTGCGCCCAGAGCAAGAGCACCGACATCGCCCATAAACACCTGAGCGGGATAGGTGTTGAACCACAAAAATCCCAGACCGGCGCCGACAATGGCGCCGCAAAACACAATCAGTTCGCCGCTGCCAGGTAAGCGAGGAATTAGCAGGTAATTGGCAAACTGGACGTGGCCCGACAGGTAGGCAAATATGCCAAGCGCAGCAGCTACCATCACCGTGGGCATAATCGCCAGGCCGTCTAGACCGTCGGTGAGGTTGACTGCGTTACTGGTGCCAACAATCACGAAATAGGTCAGCAGAATAAACAGCACTGGCCCCATGGTGAGCGACACCTGTTTGAAAAACGGCAGATACAGCGAGGTTTCCTGGGGCAAAGACGCTGTCATAAACAACGTGATAGCGGCACCGGCACCCACCACCGACTGCCAGAAATACTTCCACCGGGCCGGCAGGCCACGAGGGTTGCGCTCAACCACCTTGCGGTAATCATCTACCCAGCCGATAGCGCCAAATAACAGAGTGACCAGAAGGGTAATCCACACGTAGCGGTTGCTTAAGTCTGCCCACAACAAGGTACTGACGGCGATGGCCACCAGAATGAGCGCGCCACCCATCGTGGGCGTACCGGCTTTGCTCAGATGGGTTTGCGGGCCGTCGTCGCGCACCGCCTGGCCAATTTGGTATTGCGCCAGCTTGCGAATCATCACCGGGCCCACCAGCAATGAAATCAACAGCGCCGTGAGCGTGCCCAGAATGCCGCGCAAAGTAAGGTACTGAAACACCGTCAGCGATGTGAAGTACTGTGAGAGTATCTCTGTTAACCAGAGCAGCATGTGTTATTCACCTTATTTTTTATTCCCTCCGCCACAATCTCCATGGCGGAACTGCGAGAACCTTTCACCAGCACGGTGGCCGGTACCTGTGTGTTTTTTAAAACGGCATTAATCGCCTGGTCGTGACTGGTGCAGATTTCCACCGTGGCACCAAACCCCCGGGCGTAGCCCTCACAGCCCGGGCCTACCGCCAGCAACCGCTCAATGCCAAGATCACGGGCGTATTGCGCGACTTCCTGGTGCAGCTGGGCAGCCTGCTCGCCCAGTTCAGCCATGGCGCCCAGCACCGCAATGCGCGGTGACGGGCGTTTTGCCAGCACCGCCAGCGCGGCTTTGATCGACTCCGGATTGGCGTTGTAACTGTCATCAATGAGGGTCCAACCCTGCGCCAGTGGTCGTATGTGCAAGCGACCTTTCACCGCTAACACCTGCTCCAGCCCGGCTTTAATATGTTCATTGGTGGCGCCCAACTCCCGCGCTGCAGCTGCCGCCATAGCGGCGTTACTGAGATTGTGCTCACCTTCAAGACCAAGCCGTAGGTCGCAAAGCCAACCATCTGGCCCGCTGATCTGCAGCTGGCCGCCAGCCCCGGCTGTCGCCCTATAATCAGCTCCGGCATGGCCTACGCGACTTACGCTTGCCACACGGCGACGGCCGGCACGCGCCAGCCACTGATCAAACGCCGGATCGTCCCGATTAAGCACAACCAGGCCGTCATCGGCCACGCCGTCGATAATTTCGCCCTTGGCAAGCACGATGTTTTGGTAGCTGCCAAAACCTTCAAGATGGGCTTGGCCCGCGTTGGTCAGAATCACCACCTGCGGTTTCACCATGGCCACCGTATAAGCAATTTCATCAAGGCCACTGGCGCCCAGCTCGATCGCACCAAAGCGGTGCTGAGAAGCCAGGCCAAACAGGGTCAGCGGCACACCAATGTGATTGTTCAGATTGCCTTGGGTAATCAAAGCCGGGCCCATCTGCTGCAAAATGGCCCCGGTCATTTCGCGAACCGTGGTTTTGCCGCTGCTGCCGGTAATGGCAACCAGAACCGCGTTGCTGGTTTCACGGTGCGCCGTTGCCAGTTGGCCCAGCGCGATCAAGGTGTCGCTGACCAGCAACTGGGGCAGGCCCACAGTGGCATCAATACGATCCACAACGGCGGCGCTTGCGCCCTGCTCCTGTGCTTGCTGCAAAAACCGGTGGCCGTCAAAATTCTCACCGCGCAGCGCCACGAACAACTGCCCTGGCAGCAAGCTGCGGGTGTCGGTGTTGACCGCGTTAAACGTTAAATTGTCCGGCCCGTCAAAATGACAGTCAGGCTGCAACCACTGCACGGCTTCCGCTAGCGAAAAGGCGCGCATCATGCCACTTCCTCCCGCTGCTTTAGTGCATGGGTTACCTGCTCGCTGTCACTGAAGGGATGCTTGCAACCGGCGATATCCTGATAGTCTTCGTGGCCTTTGCCAGCCACCAGTACCAGATCGTTCGGGCCGGCCAGAGCAAGGGCGGTGGCGATGGCCTGGGCACGACTGTGAATCAGTTGAATCTTTTCTGGAGCTATAAATCCGGCCATGATATCGGCTGTGATAGCGGATGGATTTTCGGTACGCGGGTTATCGTCAGTGACAATCACCAGATCAGCGCCGTTTTCAGCCTGTTGCGCCATTTCGGGCCGTTTGCCACTGTCACGGTCGCCGCCACAGCCGAAAACGCAAATCAGCCGCCCGCTTACGTGAGGGCGCAACGCCGCCAACGCGTTGTGCAAAGCATCAGGGGTGTGGGCATAGTCCACCACCGCCCGGGCACCGTCGCCGGCGGTAAACACCTGCAAGCGTCCGGCGGGTGGCACTAGCCGGCGAACGCCTTGCTGCACTTGGGTTACATCAACCCCCAACGCCATCACTGTGGCAACCGCAGCCAGTACATTGCTGGCGTTAAAGCGGCCCATCAGTGGCGCCTCGATGGTGAATTCGCCCCACCGGCCATCCAGCACGGCGCGAAAGCCGTTGTCCAAAACGCAGAATTCTTTTAGCGATAACTCCACTTGCGGCTCATGCAGGCTGAAGCGGAGGCGGTCACACTTGCCTTCAAGCTGGTGGTATAGCGTACGACCAAATGGGTCGTCGACATTAATCACCACAAAGCGCAACTCTTCACGGGTGAAAAGCTTGGCCTTGGCTTCACCATAGGCGGCCATGGAACCGTGGTAATCAAGATGATCCCGGGTCAAATTGGTAAACACCGCGGCCGTTAGAGTAAGACGATCAATACGGCCCTGATCCAACGCATGGGAAGACACCTCCATCGCCGCAGCACGGCCGCCGCTGGCTAAAATACCTGCCAGTACCCGATTGGCTTGCACCACGTCGGGGGTTGTGTGCGTCGCCGGCTGCAAAGCCTCGGGCATGCCGTTACCTAACGTGCCCATTAAGCCACAGGGCGTACCCGCCGCTTGAAGTAGCTGTGCAATATACTGGGTTACCGAGGTTTTACCGTTGGTACCCGTTACGCCAATCAGCTGCAGGCGCTGTGACGGGTATTCAAAGAAACGGTCTGCAAGCTTACCCAGCCGGGCTTTTAATTCGGGCACCAGCACGATCAAGGCGCCACTACGCTCGCTGCACTCACCAGCCTGTTCAGATTCCAGCAAAACCACCGATGCGCCAGCGCGAATAGCGTCGTCTATATACTGTTCGGGCCCTGTATGGGCGCCCGCCAGCGCTACAAACGCATCACCGGTCCGCACTTTACGGCTGTCAGTTTGCAAGCCATGGATGGTCACATCGAATACCGACGGCACCACAACTACGCCTTGCAACAGTGTATTTAACGACGTTATCTGCATGGTCAGCCCCTCTCCCCGCTGGCGGATGAAGGTGCTGACGGCCGCGGCGCACCGCTGTGCACTATGTCCAACTCCGGTTTGACATTGAGCAACCGCAAGGCGTCGCTCATCACCCGCGCAAACACCGGCGCGGCCACCTCACCACCGTAATACCCGCCAGACTGGGGCGCATCCACCCCCACGATAGTGACAATTTGCGGGTTATCAATGGGCGCCATGCCAGCAAATATGGCTTTGTACTGGCCCTCTTCGTAACCTTGGGCACCCACCAGGTGAACGGTGCCGGTTTTACCTCCGGCAGAATAGAACCCCGGTTGCGCGCGCTTGCCGGTACCGCGAGTGACAACGTCACTGAGCATGCTGCGAATCTGTGCTGTTACCTGCTCTGACACCACACGCTCGCCGGTCGGCGCATGATTCAGCTTCAACAAGCTCAACGGATAGCGCACGCCACCGTTGGCAATGACCATATAAGCTTGGGCCAACTGCAGCGCATTTACGCTAAGCCCGTAACCGTAAGACAGCGTGGCCTCTGCCGCCGGGCGCCATTTAACGGGCGATGGTAGAACCCCGATAGCTTCACCCGGAAAGCCAATGCCCGTCGGCTGACCCAGGCCGACCCGGGCGTAAAAATCGCGAATCACTTGGCCGCCAATCTCGGTGGCAATCTTGCTCATGCCTACGTTGCTGGACTTCACAACGATATCCGTCAGACTCAAAACCCCATAGTTGCCACTGTCACGAATGGTAAAACGGCCAAAACGGCGAAAACCCGGGGACGTATCAATCTGGCTGCCGATCGTGTATAGACCAGTTTCCAGCGCCGCGGCCATAGCCAGGGGCTTCATCGCAGAACCCGGTTCAAACAGATCGGTAATGGCTTTGTTGCGAAGATTTTCCGCCGCCAGTTGGCTGCGGTCATTAGGGTTATAGGAACCCTGGTTCACCATCGCCAGCACTTCGCCACTGTTCGCATCCAGCATCACCAGGGTGCCACCGCGGGCATTGTGTGCGCTAACGACCGCTTTCAATTCGCGGTAAGCCAAATACTGCAGTCGCAGATCGAGGCTTAATGTCAGTTCGCCACCCGGACGGGCATCACGAATCAGCGTCAAATCTTTAATCAGCCGACCACGGTTGTCTTTCAACACCCGCTTACGCCCGGACTCTCCGGACAAAACCCGGTTGTAAGCCAGCTCAATACCTTCCTGACCCTTCTCGTCTATGTTGGTAAAGCCAACAACGTGCGCAGTGACTTCTCCAGCAGGGTAGTAGCGCCGATATTCCTGGCGGGAGTAAACTCCGCCGATACCCAGAGCCATGGCGTTACGCGCCAGTTCAGGCTGGATTTTTCGGCGAAGGTAAATAAATTCCCGAGCGGCATAGTCAGTCAATCGCTGACGCAGAGTCGCTTCGTCAAGCTGAAGCAAGCGAGCAAGAGTGGCGATGCGCGGATCTTTTGCGTCCATCTCCGATGGATTCATCCAAAGCGTCTGTACCGGCGTACTAACTGCCAGTGGCTCGCCGTAACGATCGGTAATAACGCCGCGATGGGCGTCTATACTTTCTACGCGAATGGTCCGAGCATCGCCCTGCTGGCGCAAAAATTCGTTGTCGATAACGTGCAAATCCACCAAGCGCACGGAAATAGCACCGATCACAAATATAAATACGCCCAACACAAAGCCATAGCGCCAGTTAGCGGCGATGCGCTGACTCCATGTAGCTGTGGCTTGCGGATCGGACACGTTAGCGATTCCTGCTCGAGATTTTTTTCATTATCAAGTGGCCTAATGACACGCTTTGGCAGATGCGTGAAATTCAATAGGATTGTTTTGCTGGCACCAGAAGTGGCACCAACACAATGTCCTGGCGCCCGGGCACAACCATACCGAAACGCGTGGACGCCAAGCTTTCAACACGCCCGTAAGCGCTCAACGCACTTTGCTCTACCAGTAACTGACTCCACTCTCTCTGGAAACCGTCACGTTCTTCATGCAGTTGTGACAGCCCATTGAACAGAACACGATTTTTATGGGCACTCACCACCACACCAATGGCAGAAGCCAGCAACATAGTCACCAGCACCAGCGAGACCAAAACGTTGCTTTGCCGTGTTGCAACGAACACTTGGCCGGAAATGCGCAGCGCAGATGCTACGCCACTCCTTACCACCTTGGTGTTCAAGCGGCGGGTTTGCACCCGCTCTTCAATAGCCACAGCGCCCATCAGATATTCTCCTGTGCAATGTCTGCGCGACGTTCCAACACCCGCATTACCGCGCTGCGGGCTCTTACGTTATCGCTCACCTCATCAGGCGCCGCCTTGCTGGCTTTACCAATAAGGCGATACGCCGATGACTCTTCCGCTGCGGTGACCGGAATACCCTTTGGCATCTGCGGACCGCGCGCCAGATCACGCATAAAACGCTTCACCAACCGGTCTTCCAACGAGTGAAAACTGATCACTACCAAACGGCCACCAGGGGCCAGTTTTTCGGCAGCGGCCTTCAATCCCAGCTCCAGATCCTCCAGTTCGCGGTTGATAAAAATGCGAATAGCCTGGAATGTCCGGGTTGCCGGGTGTTTGTGTTTTTCCTTTTTTGGCACCGCCTTAGCTGCCAGTTCTGCTAACTCCAGAGTAGTGGTGATCGGCGCTTCCGCTCGACGTTCCACGATCAGCCGGGCAATACGGCGGGAGAATCGTTCTTCACCGTATTTAAAAATAACGTCAGCAATCACTTTTTCATCAGCGCTGGCCAGCCACTCTGCGGCACTGGGCGATTGCTGAGGATTCATTCGCATGTCCAGTGGGCCCTGGCGCATAAAACTAAAACCACGAGAGGCGTCGTCCAGCTGTGGCGAAGACACACCTAAATCCATCAGAACACCTTCAACCTGAGGCCAATGCGTCTGTTCCAGCGCCTGACTCAGGTCAGCAAACGAGCCATGAAAAGCATTAAAACGTGAATCTGCCGCCGCCAGAGCACGAGCTTCATCGATGGCCTGCGGGTCTTTATCGATACCCAGTAGCGCGCCATTTTCAGCCAGGCGTTCAAGAATCATGCGGCTGTGGCCGCCACGGCCAAACGTAGCGTCAACGTAGCGGCCGCCGCTAT
Source organism: Marinobacter sp. M1C (assembly GCF_023314135.1). Classification (NCBI taxonomy): domain Bacteria; kingdom Pseudomonadati; phylum Pseudomonadota; class Gammaproteobacteria; order Pseudomonadales; family Marinobacteraceae; genus Marinobacter; species Marinobacter sp. M1C. The sequence goes on along the minus strand of NZ_CP092289.1, from coordinate 911,687 downwards.
CGGTCAGCAATAAATCTACCGCTGAGTCCAGCAATACCGAGCGATGCGAGAACGAACCCGCAGCGCCATTCGTCGACGTCAGCGTCACAGCGATAAGCCCTTCATAGCATCGGTCATCTCTTCGGCGTCAGGAGGTGTGTCCAGCAAATGGTTCCAGCTTTCCTCGCTCCACAGTTCCAGCTTTTTACCCTGGCCTATTAACATCAGTTTTTTCTCCAGCCGGGCGTATTGTCTGAGCGTGGGTGGAATCAAAATCCTACCTGCCGAATCCAGTTCCATCTGAGCGGCATTACCCAGTACCAGGCGTTGCAGGCGTAATGCTGCTCTACTCATGTTGGGAAGGGCTTCAATCGCGGGACGCAATTCATCCCACGCAGATTGCGGATACAGCCGCAAACAACGGTCGGCGTCTGCAACCGTTAATATAAAACGGCCGCCACAGACCTGAATGAGCTCCTCGCGCACTTTGGCAGGGATCGCCAAGCGACCCTTAACGTCCATATTGATCGCATGACTGCCAAAAAAGTTACTCATTAGCCCTGTCTCTGGGGTTTGAATCCACTATAAACCACTAAAAACCACTTTTTCCCACTTGTGCATACTATAGAAACACGCACTCGACAATGCAAGCATCGACTATGAGAGCTAATATAAAAAATTTGCTTTTAAGACAATGAGTTACAAACAGAGCTGAAGGGGAACTGCTAGATTAAACTTAAGAAAATAAACAAAATCAAATACCTGCAATGAACACCGCAGACTGTCGTTGAGGTGTGAGATCTTTTGGCTATTACTCGCCGAGAGGCGATTAAACGGGGATTAAAAGAGGGGTGAAAAAATCGAGCTCGCCGGTAAGCCGGGTTCTGTCGTGGACAGTCATTCATCTAGGGCCTGCGTCACCACAGGCCTCAAGCAACCTACCCGAGTCCAGCGCGGGCCACGCCAACGGACTCCTATTTGGTCTTGCTCCAGGTGGGGTTTACCATGCCGTGAACTGTTGCCAGCCACGCGGTGCGCTCTTACCGCACCCTTTCACCCTTACCGGCCATCGGACGAATCCGCTGGCTTAGGCGGTCTACTCTCTGCTGCACTTTCCGTCGGCTCACGCCGCCCAGGCGTTACCTGGCACCTTGCCCTATGGAGCCCGGACTTTCCTCCCCCGATAAAACGGCGGCGACTGTCTGGCGAGCTCGGCGCTGACAATAGCGCGGCGCCGCAGCCCATGCAAGCAAAAGCGCAGCGCTCAGCCACCACTTTTAAGATGCAAGGCGCGCTGGTAAAGCTCGTTCTTCTTGCGGCCGGTAATCTCCGCCACCATTTTCGCCGCAGTCTTAACTGGCAATTCGGTCAACAAAATCGTTAATAGGCGATCGGTGTCCAGCGTTGTCTGCTCACTATCCGGCTCTGGAGCTGCGCCGTGAATCATCACCACAAACTCACCGCGACTGCCGTGGGGGTCCTGCTGCAATTCGGCCAGCACCTGCTCGGCTGTGCCGTTATAAAAGGTTTCAAACGCCTTGGTCAGCTCCCGCCCCAGCACCAGCTCCCGGCCTGCGCCCATTACCGTAATGACATCAGCAATTGTATCTGTGATGCGATGGGGTGACTCATATAGAACCAGAGTTGACGTTTCGGCCTGCAGCGATTCCAGCACCGAACGACGGCCGGAACCTTTGGCCGGCAAAAAGCCAATAAACTGAAAACGATCGGTGGGCAGGCCACTGGCGCTCAAGGCTGCGACCAGAGCACAAGCACCGGGTATGGGGCTAACCTGAAAGCCTTGGACTCGGGCTTCGCGCACCAAAATAAAACCGGGATCTGAAATCAATGGCGTTCCGGCATCGGAAATCAAAGCCACACTACGGCCGGCCCCTAGCTCAGCGAGTATCCGACTGTGTTGGCCGCGCTCGTTGTGATCGTGTAGCGCCATCATTGGCTTGTGCAAGCCCAAGTGCTGCAGCAAGCGCCCGCTGTGGCGCGTATCTTCAGCGGCAATCAGGTCTACCGTTGCCAGGGTTTTTACCGCACGCGTCGATAAGTCGTCCAGATTACCAATGGGCGTTGCGACAATATAAAGCACCCCGGCGCTAGTGGCTTGAGCTTTGTCTGCGTGCTTTGTAACCATCGTGTTAACCGCCTTGCCCGCAAAAGCGAGACTGTGTGTATGAACCCGCGCGCTTATAGAAGCGCGGCATGACACTTACTTCATGTGAATTAATGCCGGAACTGCTAAGCTTTGCGGGTTTTTCTCCCAAGCTTAACCACTCGGAGCACGCTGAGCCAGCTATGACTAACAAGCGCCTTGCCCACCCCGCCATTGCCGGCCTATTGGCCGCTATTCTGCTAACCGCCGGCTGCGCAGGGATTGATCTGCAGTCCCAGGTCGTTGACACACCAGCGCAAGCTCTGGAACTGGCCAGCCAGGAGCGCAATCAAGATACAGCACAACGCTACCTGCTGCGCATCGCCAGCCGCTTTCAGCAGCAGGGTGATCATCAGGGAGCGCGCAAGCTACTGCAAAGCGGGCAATTGGCGCAACCCCTACCCAAGCTGGCCAGCCAGAAACGATTATTGGCCATGAACGGCGCGGTGACGCTTAAAGACCAAACGTGGGCGCAGCAGATTATCGCAAACCTGAGCATCAACAGCTTTATGGAGGTAACGCCAGAGCTGCTTAATCGCGCCGGCAGCCTGCAGGCGCAGACGCTCGCGCTGGCGGGCGATCCGCTAAAAGCCGCCAAAACCTTGATCGCCCTGGCCCAAGCTGACAGCAGCGCCAACGCACAACCGCTGCACGATCGCATCTGGCAATTGTTAAAAACTGTCAGCGACACACAACTTAGTAGCGCCGACAGTCGCGAAATAGGCTACGAGACCCAGGGCTGGCTGGAACTGACAACACAGGTGAGATTACCAGGTATGGGCTTCGACGAGCAGGGCCGGACTATCCGGCGCTGGCAGTCAAACTGGCCAGGTCATCCTGCGGCCCAGCTTCTGCCCTCTGAGCTGAAGCTGATTGCCGGCCTTGCGGCCAGCCGGCCTGAGCAGATTGTTCTGGCACTGCCCTTGAATGGCCCACTGACTACCGCCGGTAAAGCCATACGAGACGGTTTTCTGGCTGCTTACTTCAGCGATACATCCGTTGACCGCGAAGCCACGCGAATACGGGTTGTCGACAGCAAACAGAAGACTTTTGGGGAATTGTATCAAGAACTGGCGAAGCAACCAGTAGACCTGTTGGTAGGCCCGCTGGATAAAGACGCTCTGGCCGAACTGGGCAAATTGCCCAGTCTGCCCCTGCAAACACTGGCCCTTAACTATCTGCCCCCGGGCGTCAGTGCCCCCGCAGGACTGTACCAGTTTGGCTTGTCCGCTGAAGATGAAGCCCGGCAAATTGCGGATCGGCTGGGCGCCGAAGGGCTTAAACGCATACTGGTGATCATTCCCAGTGGCGAATGGGGCAACCGCGTAGAAGCCGCCTTAATCGAACAGATGGCCAAACATAGCGGGCGCGTTATTGGCAGCCAGAGGTTTTTGCGAGAGGACAACCTGCGCGCGGTTACTGCCGACCTGCTGGGCATCAACACTTCCCGCGACCGCGCTATTGATGTGGAACGTACCATAGGCCTCAATATTGAGTTTGAAGCGCGGCGTCGCCAAGATGCCCAAGCCATTGTGATGGTGGCCGAGCCTGATACCGCACGTCAACTGAACCCCCTGTTTGCGTTTTATTTCGCCGGCGATCTGCCTGTTTACGCACCCTCTATTGTTTATGCGGGCACCTCTGCGCCTGGCCGCGACCGCGACCTGAACGGAGTGACATTTACCGACATACCCTGGGTGCTGGATGAAAAAAATCCTCTCCGGGATGAAGCCGGCAGCCAGCTTCCAGGCGCCACGCGCGGACAGCTCGGCCGCCTGTTTGCCATGGGCGCAGACGCTTGGCACCTAAGCAAACGCCTGCCCCTGCTTAAGCAGGTTCCAGAAGCCACTATTGACGGTCAAACCGGTGTACTGACAATGACGCCGTCCGGCAGTATTCGCCGTTATCAGCGCTGGGCCCGCTTTAGTTCCGGCAACGTCGAACTGCTGCCAGCAATACCTGCCAGCTTACCCAAGGCAGAAACCGACGCCAACCAGCCCCAGGCCAAGCCGGCGATTGCCGGGGGCGCACTCTGATCACCTGACAAAGGACAGCCAAAGCCATGGATGGCAAACGTAAAATCGGCGATTACTACGAAGGGGTAGCTGCACGCTACCTGGCCAGTTATGGCGTAAAAATTCTGGCGCGAAATGTTTACAATCGCGGTGGAGAAATCGACCTGATCGGCCAGGATGGAACAACATTGGTCTTTTTTGAGGTCCGTTATCGCCGCGCCGGCAGCTTGGTCGGAGCGGCTGAATCTATTACCTGGCGTAAACAGCAACGCCTGATTCAAGCGGCGCGCTTTTATTTGCACCGCCACCAACTGAGCAATACCGACAGCCGTATTGACGTTATCGCTATTGGTCCCGGTAGCTTAAAAAAATACCGGGTACAATGGCTTAAAAACGCACTACAGGCAGGATGATTTCAACCCATGACCGATTCTGCACAAGAGATCAACCAGCGGTTTGCCAGCCATATGGAACATACCGCTATGGCAGCAAGTATGGCCACCGAAAATATTGAAGCCATGGCTGACGCTTTTGTAAATGTATTATTACAAGACGGAAAAATCGTGACCTGCGCCAACGGCAGCGCCAACGTGGTAGCGCAGTATTTTTGCACCGCATTTCTGAACCGCTTCGAACAAGACCGCCCCGCCTTGCCGGCTATCAATCTGGGCTCAGACGCCACTACCTACTCGGCAATCTGTCGGGACAACCGCTTTAACGACACTTTCTCGCGCCAGATCCGCGCCGTGGGCAAGCCCGGCGACCTTCTATTTCTAATTGTAGACGACGGCCACAAGGCGAATCTTATTCAAGCCATTCAGGCCGCACACGATCGTGACATGAGTGTTGCCGTATTGAGCGCCCATGAAAAATCCGATATTACGTCTTTGTTGGATCCGCAAGATCATGAAATCGCACTGAATAATCTCAGCCCAAGCGATGCCATGCCGATACTAATGCTGCTCATCAACGTTCTGTGTGCCAGAGTTGACAGTAAGCTGTTCGGTGGTTAATAACGGCCAATGTCCCGTCTGACTAATTTGTAGACCGACTGAGCGCCTGAGTGCTCAAAAATTAGCCAGACGGGGCGCTAACGAATTTTAGCCAAAAAAAACCGCTGCACCCTCACTGTCAGAAGACAGGTTGAATAAAGCGGTTTTTACTTGCCAGAACATCAGCTTTTACGAGCGGATAACTCTATCTAACAACCTTCAGAGTCGGACGACCACTCGGGCGATCCTCCTTGGACTTGGAGCCATCGGCGTTACGGGGCTCACCTGCGCCATTCGGATCTGGCATGCCAGGTTCGGAACCAAACACCATACCTTCACCATTTTCTTTGGCGTAAATAGCGATCACCGCCTGCAATGGCACAAATACTTGCATGGGCACACCACCAAAACGGGCGTTGAATTCCAAAGCACTATTGCCAATAACCAGAGACTTGACAGCACCAGGGCTGATATTGAGCACGATCTGGCCATTCGCCACGTGCTCATTCGGAACTTGCACACCTTGGATCCCGGCGTCAACCACGATGTAAGGCGTGCAATCGTTGTCCAGAACCCACTCGTTCAACGCTCGCACCAGATATGGGCGACTGGAGCTCATGGTAGTTTTTACATCGGCCACTGCGACTCTCCTGCTGCGACGACTGGCGTATTAATCACTGCTTAGCTACGAATGTCTTCTTCAAGGTCAGACAGACTGGCCTTAAAACCTTCGCGACTAAAAATACTCTTCATATACTTATCCAGCGGCTTAGCCTGCTTGTCGTCCAGCTCAATACCCAGAGCCGGCAAACGCCACAGAATCGGCGCAATACAGCAATCCACGATGGTAAATTCTTCCGACAGAAAAAACGGCATTTCACCGAATACCGGCGCAGTGGCCAGCAGGCTTTCGCGCAATTCCTTACGAGCGACTTCCGAAGCCTTGGCATTGGGCTGGGCCACAATCTGATCGACCTTGACACACCAGTCGCGCTGAATTCGATGAATCATCAGGCGGCTGTTAGCACGGGCGACCGGGTAAACCGGCAGCAACGGCGGATGAGGAAAACGCTCATCCAGATATTCCATCATGATATTGGGCTCGTAAAGCACAAGATCCCTATCCACCAGAGTCGGCAACGCGTTGTACGGGTTGAGGTCAGCAAGCTCGGCCGGAGGGTTATCCGGATCTACATCTACGATATCAACGGTAACGCCCTTCTCAGCCAATACGATACGAACCCTGTGGCTATACTGGCTCGCGGGGTCTGAAAAAAACGTCATCGACGACCGCTTGGTCACAACGCCCATAGCACTACCTCATGATTGATCAAAAAAATTGGCCCTGAAAAACAAAAAAAGCCCAGCGAGCCAATCATGACTCGCTAAAGCTCAGGGCTGTTAATTATACCCTATTTCTCAGTGTATATCCTTCCAGTACTCGCGGTTGAGCAGGTAGGCGAACACAAAGAAAATCGCGACGAAAATCAGCACAAAAACACCAAGGCGTTCACGCTCAACCTTAACCGGATCTGCCATGTAAGACATGAAATTGGTCAGGTCATATATGGCGCTGTCAAACTCTGCCGACGACATACTGCCCTTGGTGGCATAGCTGGGACAGATGTCTGCGTTATTGACATTACCACTGAGCGGCTCAACCGACGCTTCCACGCCAATATTTGGCTTGACCGCGCACAAACCCTGTAGCTCAACCAATACGTGGGGCATACCCACGTTGGCGAATACCACGTTGTTTACGCCTAGCGGGCGGCTGTCGTCTTTGTAAAACCCACGCAGATAAGAATATACCCAGCTCTCACCACGCAGGCGAGTTTCCAACGTCAGATCCGGAGGCGGCGCACCAAACCAGCCAGCGGCCATATCCTTGTTCATAGCGTTTTTCATCAGTTCACCGATATTTGCACCGGTGAAAATTAGATTTTCCGTGTACAGATCAACCGGAATTTCCAGATCGTCCGCCACGCGTTTGTAGCGGGCGTATTCCATGGAATGACAGCCCATGCAATAGTTAGTGAACATTGCCACACCGCGCTGCAATGACGCTTTATCGGTGTGATCGGTTTTGATGTGGTCCAGTGGCACGGCGCCACCCGCTGCCAGCCCAAGTGCCGGCAGGATGACCATGAAAAGACCAAGAATCAGCTTTTTCATTATCCTGTCACCCTCTCTGGAACTGGCTTGGTTTTCTCCATGCGCGTATAGAACGGCATAAGAATGAAGAAAAGGAAGTAACACACGGTCAGAATCTGAGCGGCTATGGTACGGCCTTCAGTCGTCGGTACCAGGCCAAGATAACCCAGAATAACGAAGCTGATGACAAAAACAGCCAACGCCACACGGCTCATCCAGCCTTTATAACGCATGGAACGAACCGGGCTACGGTCCAGCCAAGGCACAACAAACAGTATGGCGATTGCACCACCCATCACCACTACGCCCCAAAACTTTGCAGACAGCCCCAGTAAGTCAACGGTTACCGCACGCAACATCGCGTAAAATGGCGTGAAGTACCATACCGGAGCAATGTGCGCAGGCGTTTTCAACGGATTGGCAGGCTCAAAGTTCGGCGCTTCGAGGAATAGACCGCCCATTTCAGGGAAGAAGAACACCACAATAAAGAAAATGAACAGAAATACGCCTACACCCATCAAATCATGCACGGTGTAGTACGGGTGGAACGGAATACCGTCTTTCGGAATGCCATTTTCGTCTTTGTTCTTCTTGATGTCGATGCCATCAGGGTTGTTCGAACCCACTTCGTGCAGTGCCAGGATGTGCAGCACTACTAGTCCAAGCAAAACGATAGGCAGGGCCACAACGTGCAGAGCGAAGAAGCGGTTCAAGGTAATACCAGAGATCAGGTAATCACCACGAATCCACAGCGACAAGTCTTCACCAATCACCGGAATAGCACCAAACAGGTTCACGATAACCTGCGCGCCCCAATAGGACATCTGTCCCCAAGGAAGCAAGTATCCCATGAAGGCTTCAGCCATCAGCACCAAGTAAATCAGCATGCCAAACAGCCAGATCAGCTCACGGGGCTTCTGGTACGAGCCATACAAAAGACCGCGGAACATGTGCAGGTAGACAACAATGAAAAACGCGGAAGCGCCGGTAGAGTGCAGATAACGCAACAGCCAGCCCCACTGTACATCACGCATGATGTATTCCACCGAGGCAAAAGCGCCTTCGCCGGAGGGATTGTAACTCATGGTCAGCCAAATACCGGTAACGAGCTGATTAACCAACACCACCATGGCCAAAAAACCGAAGAAGTACCAAAAGTTGAAGTTCTTCGGCGCGTAATATTTCGCCAGGTGTTTGTTCCAGGCTTCAACAATTGGGAGACGTTCATCTACCCACTGCACTAGCTTTGACATTACGCAACCTCCGGATCAAGACCAAGGGTAATGGTCGTGTCGTCATCGTACCGATAAGGCGGAACCTCAAGGTTCAGGGGTGCAGGCTGCGCATCGTAAACGCGGCCGGCCAAGTCGTAGCGGGAGCCGTGACAGGGGCAAAACAAACCGCCCAACCACTCTTTACCCAGATCGGACGGAGCTAACTCGGGCCGATACGTCGGTACACAACCCAAATGGGTACACAAGCCCACCAGAACAGCGATCTCTGGTTTTATTGAACGAAAAACGTCCTGGGCGTATGCCGGTTGCTGTTCAGACTCCGACTGGGGATCTTTCACCTGGTCGCTGAGCTTTTCAATATTATCCAGCATCTCTTGTGTACGACGGATAATCCACACCGGTTTACCCCGCCACGCCACAGTGATCTGCTGACCCGGCTCAACTTTTTCAATATTGACAGTTACCGGTGCGCCCGCAGCTTCCGCTTTGGCACTGGGATTCCAGGACGCCACGAAGGGCACTGCAGCACCAACAATCCCAACCCCGCCGACCGCAGCCGTAGCACCGACTAAAAACCGACGCCGACCATGGCTCACGTCGCCATTTTTCATTATGGTTTTCTCCCATCAGGCGATGACACACCGCAAACATTGCGGCAATGCGCATCTAAAAGGACTTCACAACCCAAGATTATAAGCGCACAAATAGTAATGAAATTACCACTTCCTTACAAGTCGGAAAGCCGCTACAGCGGCTTCTTACCATGCGCCAAGTCAATTTGGTTGCGAGTTACACAGGCGAAAAAAAACCCGACAATAAGCCGGGTTTTTGTGTCTGCTCCAGCAAAAAATTAACGCTTGGAGAACTGAGGACGCTTACGCGCCTTACGCAGACCCACTTTCTTACGCTCAACTTCACGGGCATCACGGGTTACATAACCCGCTTTGCGCATGGCTGGACGCAATGTTTCGTCGTATTCCATCAGAGCGCGTGTCAGACCGTGGCGAATAGCGCCGGCCTGACCACTGATACCACCGCCTTTTACCGTGACGTTGATATCAAAACGATCCACAGACTCGGCAACAACCAAAGGCTGACGCACGATCATACGCAAGGTTTCGCGACCGAAGAATTCTTCGATGGTGCGACCGTTGATGGAAATACTACCGCTTCCAGGCTTGATAAAAACACGAGCCGTTGAGGTTTTGCGGCGACCGGTACCGTAATTTTGTGCTACAGACATATCCGCCTTCCGTTAAATGTCGAGTTCTTTGGGCTGCTGGGCTGCGTGAGGATGCTCAGCGCCGGCATAGGTTTTCAGCTTCAGGAACATGGCGCGACCAAGCGGACCCTTCGGAAGCATGCCTTTGACAGACTTCTGGATGATTTGCTCAGGGGCCTTTTCGATCAACTTCTCAAAGCTGATGGACTTGATTCCACCCGGAAAGCCGGTATGGCTGTAGTACATCTTGTCAGATGCCTTTTTGCCGGTAACCCGCACCTGGCTGGCGTTGATAACAATAATATAATCGCCAGTGTCTACATGGGGGGTGTACTCAGGCTTATGCTTGCCCCGCAGACGAAGGGCGATTTCGGTTGAAAGACGACCCAGCGTCTTGCCGGCTGCGTCTACAACGTACCAGTCACGTTTTACAGTTTCTGGTTTCGCACTCAGAGTCTTCATTGATTCCGCCTTGAACGCTATAAAATAATCGTTAAAATCTGCTTTACGCTGAAAATAACAGCAGCAGATTTCTCTACCTGTTGGTTGCGCTGAACTGTTCGGGGCTGAGACAGTATCAACGCCTTGAAAAGCCAGGTCGCGAAGTATACTTTAGGTCGCAAAAAAATCCAACCCCGATATCGTCAGTTTCGGTAATCACCCAGTTGCGACCGAAAAAGCTCCGCTTGTAGCGCAGAACCATAGAGTCGACAGCTATTTTCGAGCAGGACAGCTGCTAATTCGGGCTCGGCTACGCCACGCAGTAGGGCCAGTTCTCGCAGTATATCCGGCAGATACTGCGGAGAGTTCTGGCCGTGCCGAACACCGGCCGGTGCCATATCAGGTGCGTCTGTCTCTAGAACCAACGCAGAGGCCGGGACACGCGTTAACGTGTCGCGTGTTTTACCGCCTTTGGCGTGAGTAATCACACCACCCACCCCTAACATACAGCCCAAATCTATCAATTTTACAGCTTGCTGATAGCTACCGGAAAAGCCGTGAACCAACGCATTACCCGTCCAATTCGCCGCTTTTAATACCTCGACAACCTCATCATGAGCTTTAACGGAATGGATCACCAGCGCTCTCCGATACTCGGCGGCAATTCTCACCTGAGCTTCAAACCATGGCATCTGTTCGCTCAGGCTACCCCGAAGCCGATCTAGCCCGCACTCACCAACACCCACACATAGCTCGCTCGCGTTAGCCAAGCGGCCCCGCAACCGCTGCAGATCCTCAGGGCCATGTTCGTCAATATACCAAGGGTGAATACCCAAACAGTAAAAAACACCAGAATGAGCCATAGCGACTTGCTGTACTTTCGGCCAATCGGCGCAGCGAACGCCAGGTATCACCAGCCCGCCAATGCCCTGCCCACGCAATTCGCCCATCAATTGCTCGCGCCGCCCGTCAAACTGGGGGAAATCGAAATGACAATGGACGTCAACCAGCATCACGTCGGCCTCTGAACCGAATAGCAACGGGTAAAATCAATGCTCCCGGGTTTTATGGAACTCCACGTCGGGATACCGCTCTTGAGCCAAGCTCAAATTCACCATGGTAGGCGCAATGTACGCTAGCTGATTAGCGCCATCGAGGGCCAGGTTGTCGTTATTCTTGCGTTTAAACTCGTCCAGCTTGCGCTCGTCAGTGCAGGTTACCCAGCGCGCCGTGGATACATTAATCGGCTCGTAAATGGCCTCTACCTTATATTCGGTTTTCAGACGACTAACCACTACGTCAAACTGCAGCACCCCAACAGCACCAACTATCAAATCGTTGTTGCGCAGCGGGCGGAATAGCTGAACAGCGCCCTCTTCTGACAGTTGAATCAGCCCTTTTTGCAGCTGTTTGGCTTTTAGCGGATCTTTCAAGCGGATGCGGCGGAACAGTTCAGGCGCAAAGTTTGGGATGCCGGTAAATTTCATGTCGGCACCGGAGGTAAAGGTGTCCCCCAGCTGAATAGTACCGTGGTTGTGCAAACCGATAATATCACCCGCAAACGCCTCCTCTGCGCGCTCCCGGTCTCCGGCCATAAAGGTAAGCGCATCAGAAAAGCGCACATCTTTGCCTAGCCGCACGTGGCGCGCTTTCATTCCTGGCGCATACTGGCCTGAAACTATCCGTAAAAAGGCAACGCGGTCGCGGTGCTGTGGGTCCATGTTGGCCTGTATTTTAAATACGAAACCAGAAAAACTTTCATCCACCGGCTGCACCAGGCACTGGTCGGTTTGCCTCGGCTGTGGCGCAGGCGCCCATTCCACAAGCCCATCCAGCATGTGATCAACTCCGAAATTTCCCAGTGCGGTGCCAAAAAATACCGGCGTTAACTCTCCGGCCAGAAAAGCCTGCTGGTCGAATTGGTGAGACGCGCCCTTCACCAACTCTACCTCGTCACGCAGTTCTGCGGCATAGCCACCCAGGGCGGCCTCAAGCTCGGGATTGTCGAGACCTTTTATAATTCGCTCATCCTGAATCATATGGCCTTGCCCAGTGTGATACAAAATCACTTCATCCCGCAGCAGGTGGTACACCCCTTTAAAGCTCTTTCCCATGCCGATAGGCCAGGTAATGGGCGCACAGGCGATATTGAGAACCCTTTCGACTTCGTCCATCAGATCTACCGGATCACGGGTCTCTCGATCCAGTTTGTTCATGAACGTAATGATGGGCGTATCTCGCAGGCGCGTCACTTCCATCAACTTGATGGTGCGCGCCTCAACACCTTTGGCGCTGTCTATGACCATCAGGCAGGAGTCTACGGCTGTCAGGGTACGGTAGGTGTCTTCGGAAAAGTCTTCGTGTCCCGGTGTATCCAGCAGGTTGATCAAACTGCCGTGGTAGGGAAATTGCATCACCGAGGTGGTGACGGAAATGCCCCGCTCCTTTTCCATTTCCATCCAGTCTGATTTGGCATGCTGGCCCGATTTTTTGCCTTTTACAGTGCCTGCCCTTTGAATAGCCTTACCGAACAGCAACACCTTTTCAGTAATAGTGGTTTTACCGGCGTCCGGGTGGGAAATAATCGCGAAAGTGCGACGGTTAGCCACTTCCGTTGAGAGCTGGGAAGGATTCGACATAGTATCAAAACGACCTGAATAGATAGTAACAAGACAACCTGAATAGAAAGTGCTGAGAAGGGCATCATTATAGGGCTTAAGGCGTTTATACGCGAACCCCGGTGCAGTGGCTTAGAGCAAACAGGGGCGCGTCATCACCCGAGCGTTTTCACGGCCATTGGTCGCAGGGTAATAATCCGGGCGCACACCAACCTGATCAAAACCCTCAGAGCAATACAAGCGATAGGCGTGCCGATTGCTATGGCGAACCTCCAGCAGCAACAGCTGCATACCGTCGTGGCCGGACTGCGCAATCAGATACTGTAACAGCCGCCGTGCGACACCCAGGCTGCGTGCCGCGGGTGCTACGCAAAGATTCAGTAGGTGAGCTTCATCGTACTGATAGGTCACCACCGCGTAGCCGGCAAGCTCACCATTACGGCGCGCCGCCCACAGTTTATAAGTGGACTTAAAGCAATCTTCAAAGATACCTGCGGACCAGGGATTGGAATGGCAGCCGCGCTCTATTTCAAGGATTGCCGGCAGCTCTTCCGGAGTCAAGGTGTCTATGACGAGGTCGCCCTGAGCCACCTGCTGATACGCCTTAGTTCGGTCTCCCATGACTCAGCTCACCCATTCCCTGATGGCACTCCACAGGTCCCTCTTGTACTGAGACTGCGCTGCAAGTTCGGCAAGACTGAACCTGAACGCCATCAGCGGCTGTTTTACTGTCGGCAATGCTTCTGCTAGCCAGGACGGCACGGGGCCCCCGGCATGATCAGCGCTTAAACGGTCGTCAGCATTCGCACCCAGTACGATCAGATGTTGAGCGTTCAAGCCGGATAAAATCGGTTTCAGAACGCCAACCAGATCCTGCGGCTGGTTGCCAGGCACCAGAAGGTTGTTAAACACCGGCCAGTTTACGGTTACGCTCTCACTCGACTCTTTTTCGCCGAGGCTTCGCAAAATATTGTGCGCAAGCGCTTGTTGCAACTTGACACTGGCGTCGTTCGAGAGTGCCGCTATCAGGCTGACATTACGGCCCTGCCACAACGCCAGGGTAACCTTTAGCGGATCAGCTGTTGGCACAACCTGGTCGGAATTGCGGGTTGTTGGCGAGAGCGCCGCTGGCAAAGGCGCGATTTCCACCGCCGGCGACGCATCCGTCACTGGGGCAGACGTCTGATCAGGAGTCAAACGGGTGCTGGCAAGAACATCTTCTACCGGCTTGGGGCGGCGATCAGGCTGGGATGCCTCGGTTTTTCCCGCTTTCATCAGCGACTGCAGATCAGCAATGCGGGCAGCCGCCGCAGGATCTGCCCGGCGCAACGGTTTGGCTTTAGGTAAGTGGGCCGAAGAAGGCGCGTGAATGGGCGCAGAAGGGTTCCCGGCAGGCATTGGCAACACTGGAGTCGTTGGAGCGCGCTCTAACGGAAACACGAATTCAGGGCTAGGCGCAGCACCCGGCAGCGGCTCGCGAGCATACCAGAGCTGCACACCGGCCATCGCCAAATAAAATTGCCGTTCCGCTTCGTGGGTCCGCATTAACATCCTGCCAAATTATTCAAACGTGTCTTAATAACTTTTATACATCAGCTTCTTGCGGATGGTGCCGTATACCGCCCGCACTGATCAAATTCAACGCTGCTATGTAAGCTTTGGCCGAAGCAATAATGATGTCAGTGTCTGCACCTACGCCGTTAACGATGCGACCACCGCGCTCAAGACGTACCGTAACCTCGCCCTGTGAATCGGTACCGCTGGTAATGTTGTTCACCGAGTAGAGCTGAAGCTTGCAACCGGAATCCACCAATGACTCAATGGCTTTGAATGTCGCATCTACCGGCCCACTGCCTTCGGCCTGCACACTGTGCTCTTTGTCATCCATGGTGATCGTCAGATCGGCTTTCGGAATCACACCCGTTTCCGAGCACACTTTCATGCACACCAATCCGAAGCGCCCTAACTGATCTTTTTGACGGGTGTTGCTGGCAATCGCCTGCAAGTCTTCGTCAAAAATTTCGTGCTTCAGATCCGCGAGAGCTTTGAAGCGGGCAAACGCCTCATTCAACTCGGTTTCGGTGCCAAACTGGATGCCGAGCTCTAACAACCGCGTACGGAATGCATTACGGCCGGAGTGCTTGCCCATCACCAAGCTGTTGGTGTGCCAGCCAACGTCTTCAGCCCTCATAATTTCATAGGTTTCGCGGTGCTTGAGTACGCCGTCCTGGTGAATACCGGACTCGTGGGCAAAGGCGTTGGCGCCTACGATCGCTTTGTTAGGCTGTACCGGGAAACCGGTAATGGTCGACACTAAGCGGGAAGCCGGCACTATGTGAGTAGCGTCTATGCGGGTATCAAGATTGAAGTAGTCCTGACGAGTACGCACCGCCATCACAATCTCTTCCAAGGAGGCGTTACCGGCGCGCTCACCTAGACCGTTAATGGTGCATTCAACCTGGCGTGCGCCCTGAGATACAGCTGCCAAAGAGTTGGCGACGGCAAGCCCCAAGTCATTGTGGCAATGAACCGAGAAAATAGCCTTGTCGGCGTTGGGGATGCGATTCAACAACTGGGCCATGGTATTGCCGAATTGATGGGGTATAGCGTAACCCACGGTGTCCGGAATATTGATGGTTGTAGCGCCTGCGTCAATCGCCGCTTCAATAATGCGGCATAGAAAATCCAACTCGGAACGACCCGCGTCTTCACAAGAAAACTCCACATCAGCAACGTGATTGCGCGCGCGTTTAACCGCACGGACGGCCTGCTCCACCACCTCGTCAGGCGACATATTCAGCTTGTGCTTCATATGGATAGGGGACGTAGCTATAAATGTGTGAATGCGACTGCAATTTGCCGGGCGCACAGCCTCGGCAGCCCGATCAATGTCACCATCAATGGCACGAGCCAGGCTGCATATTATGGAGTCTTTGATGGTTTCCGCGATTCCTTTGATTGCCTCAAAATCGCCCTGGCTGGCTATGGCAAAGCCGGCTTCAATGACGTCAACACGCAGTTTTTCCAATGCTTTGGCAATACGCAGCTTTTCGGCCTTGTTCATGGTGGCGCCGGGGCTTTGCTCGCCATCGCGCAGAGTGGTGTCAAATATGACGAGGTGATCGTTGGCAGGCATGCAGCAACTCCATCAGGCTTATTGGGCTTTGGTCTGGCAGTATACCACCGGGACAGATTTCACGAATAGGGGACAGACTAGGGACGGATTTGAAATCCGTCCCTGTTTTGGGCTGGTTTCGTTTTATTCAGCCAAAAAAAAGCCCCGGCAGCGTGAGCTGTCGGGGCATTTAGCAATAAGAGTCTGACGATGACCTACTCTCACATGGACGAACCACACTACCATCGGCGCAGGCTTGTTTCACTTCTGAGTTCGGGATGGGATCAGGTGGTACCAAGCCGCTATAGTCGTCAGACAAAACGGTTGATCACTGGGGGATGAGATAGAACGCTGGCTTTTTAGGGCCGTGATACGATTTTTTCGTTGCGATATCCGCAATTGTCTTGGGTGTTATATAGTCAAGCCGCACGAGCAATTAGTATCGGTTAGCTCAACGCCTCGCAGCGCTTACACACCCGACCTATCAACGTCCTGGTCTTGAACGGCTCTTCAGGGGCCTCTAGGGCCCAGGGAGATCTCATCTTGGAAGGGGCTTCCCGCTTAGATGCTTTCAGCGGTTATCCTATCCGAACATAGCTACCGGGCAATGCCACTGGCGTGACAACCCGAACACCAGAGGTTCGTCCACTCCGGTCCTCTCGTACTAGGAGCAGCTTTCCTCAAATCTCCAACGTCCACGGCAGATAGGGACCGAACTGTCTCACGACGTTCTAAACCCAGCTCGCGTACCACTTTAAATGGCGAACAGCCATACCCTTGGGACCGGCTTCAGCCCCAGGATGTGATGAGCCGACATCGAGGTGCCAAACACCGCCGTCGATGTGAACTCTTGGGCGGTATCAGCCTGTTATCCCCGGAGTACCTTTTATCCGTTGAGCGATGGCCCTTCCATACAGAACCACCGGATCACTATGACCTACTTTCGTACCTGCTCGACGTGTCTGTCTCGCAGTCAAGCGGGCTTGTGCCATTACACTAACCGTACGATGTCCGACCGTACTTAGCCCACCTTTGTGCTCCTCCGTTACGCTTTAGGAGGAGACCGCCCCAGTCAAACTACCCACCACACAGTGTCCTCATCCCCGATAAGGGGACAGAGTTAGAACCTCAAACATGCCAGGCTGGTATTTCAAGGTTGGCTCCACGCAAACTGGCGTTCACGCTTCAATGCCTCCCAGCTATCCTACACAAACATGTTCAAAGTTCACTGTGAAGCTATAGTAAAGGTTCACGGGGTCTTTCCGTCTAGCCGCGGATACACCGCATCTTCACGGCGATTTCAATTTCACTGAGTCTCGGGTAGAGACAGCGCCCCCATCGTTACGCCATTCGTGCAGGTCGGAACTTACCCGACAAGGAATTTCGCTACCTTAGGACCGTTATAGTTACGGCCGCCGTTTACCGGGGCTTCGATCAAGAGCTTCTCCCTAAGGATAACCCCATCAATTAACCTTCCGGCACCGGGCAGGCGTCACACCGTATACGTCCACTTTCGTGTTTGCACAGTGCTGTGTTTTTAATAAACAGTCGCAGGGGCCTGGTATCTTCGACTGGCTTCTGCTCAACCCGCGAGGGGTGTCACATACCACCAGCGTGCCTTCTCCCGAAGTTACGGCACCATTTTGCCTAGTTCCTTTACCCGAGTTCTCTCAAGCGCCTTGGTATTCTCTACCTGACCACCTGTGTCGGTTTGGGGTACGGTCTCAAATCACCTGAAGCTTAGAAGATTTTCCTGGAAGCATGGCATCAATAACTTCCCGCCACATGGGCAGTCGTCATCACGTCTCAGAATTGAGGACCCGGATTTGCCTAAGTCCCCTCCCTACACGCTTAAACCGGGACGACCGTCGCCCGGCTTACCTAGCCTTCTCCGTCTCTCCATCGCAGTGATTCAAGGTACGGGAATATTAACCCGTCTCCCATCGATTACACCTTTCGGTCTCACCTTAGGGGCCGACTCACCCTGCGCCGATTAGCGTTGCGCAGGAACCCTTGGTCTTCCGGCGTGCGAGTTTTTCACTCGCATTGTCGTTACTCATGTCAGCATTCGCACTTCTGATACCTCCAGCAAGCTTCTCAACTCACCTTCGCAGGCTTACAGAACGCTCCCCTACCCCGCATACACAGTATGCAGCCGCAGCTTCGGTATCCAGTTTGAGCCCCGTTACATCTTCCGCGCAGGCCGACTCGACTAGTGAGCTATTACGCTTTCTTTAAAGGATGGCTGCTTCTAAGCCAACCTCCTAGCTGTCTGAGCCTTCCCACATCGTTTCCCACTTAACTGGAATTTTGGGACCTTAGCTGGCGGTCTGGGTTGTTTCCCTCTTCACGACGGACGTTAGCACCCGCCGTGTGTCTCCCGGATAGTACTCACAGGTATTCGGAGTTTGCATCGGGTTGGTAAGTCGGGATGACCCCCTAGCCGAGACAGTGCTCTACCCCCTGTGGTATTCGTCCGAGGCGCTACCTAAATAGCTTTCGGGGAGAACCAGCTATCTCCGGGCTTGATTAGCCTTTCACTCCGATCCACAAGTCATCCCCTGGCTTTTCAACGACAGTGGGTTCGGTCCTCCAGTTGATGTTACTCAACCTTCAACCTGCTCATGGATAGATCGCCCGGTTTCGGGTCTATGCCCAGCGACTAATTCGCCCTATTCAGACTCGGTTTCCCTACGGCTCCCCTAAACGGTTAACCTCGCCACTGAACATAAGTCGCTGACCCATTATACAAAAGGTACGCCGTCACAGAACAAGTCTGCTCCGACTGCTTGTACGCATACGGTTTCAGGATCTATTTCACTCCCCTCACAGGGGTTCTTTTCGCCTTTCCCTCACGGTACTGGTTCACTATCGGTCAGTCAGGAGTATTTAGCCTTGGAGGATGGTCCCCCCATGTTCAGACAAGGTTTCTCGTGCCCCGTCCTACTCGATTTCACTAGACTCAGGTTTCGGATACAGGGCTATCACCCACTATGGCGGCACTTTCCAGAGCCTTCTCCTACCAGTTGTCTAGCTTAAGGGCTAGTCCCCGTTCGCTCGCCGCTACTTAGGGAATCTCGGTTGATTTCTTTTCCTCGGGGTACTTAGATGTTTCAGTTCTCCCGGTTCGCCTCTTACACCTATGTATTCAGTGTAAGATACCCGACCTAGATCGGGTGGGTTTCCCCATTCAGAAATGTCCGGATCACAGCTCGTTTGCCAGCTCCCCGAACCTTATCGCAGGCTTCCACGTCTTTCATCGCCTCTGACTGCCTAGGCATCCACCGTATGCGCTTAGTTGCTTGACTATATAACCCCAAGACAACTGACTCTAACGCCCACAGATCACGGCCAGCTAACCGAAGTTAGACAGCGTGTTCCAGGAACACTAGAGATAGTCACTCGAAGTCATACACAACCACTTCAACGACAACACCGGATAACGCTTGAAAAAATCGTTATCACTTGAACACTTCCCTCAAAGACCGTAGAGGAAAGCATTCGTGTTCTATCTCATCCAATTTGTTAAAGAGCAAATCTGACCCAGTGATCAGAAAGAAGGCCTTCAGACTTAGCGGACGCTAAACTGAAACACTTTTTTCTGTACACTGACCGAAGTCAGGCATTCAGGGTAACCAAGTAACTCGTCATGTCTGTATAATGGTGGAGCTAAGCAGGATCGAACTGCTGACCTCCTGCGTGCAAGGCAGGCGCTCTCCCAGCTGAGCTATAGCCCCAGAAGCTACTCTACAAATTGCTCAGATCTAGGCATCGAGGGGCGCCGCATAGCGTTTCTATGCAAGTCACTCGATAACGACGAGCTGAGCAATTTTGGTGGGTCTGGGTGGAGTTGAACCACCGACCTCACCCTTATCAGGGGTGCGCTCTAACCAACTGAGCTACAGACCCGGTTTTGCTTGTCTTCGAAGCGCCTGGTCTGCGTTGCAATCCTCGTTCAGTTGGTCACGTACTACAGTACGCTTCCGCCTTCGCTCAGCTTGCGCCTTGCCAATCGATTCGAATCCGGCGCCAAACCCCTGAGGGTTAAAACCGTCGGGCCTGAAAGACCCTTTGCTCTCTTTAATCAATCAACCAAGTAATTCGTGTGGACTCTGACCGAAGCGTTCGGCATCGTTTAAGGAGGTGATCCAGCCCCAGGTTCCCCTAGGGCTACCTTGTTACGACTTCACCCCAGTCATGAACCACACCGTGGTAATCGTCCTCCCGAAGGTTAGACTAACTACTTCTGGTGCAATCCACTCCCATGGTGTGACGGGCGGTGTGTACAAGGCCCGGGAACGTATTCACCGTGACATTCTGATTCACGATTACTAGCGATTCCGACTTCACGGAGTCGAGTTGCAGACTCCGATCCGGACTACGACGCGTTTTGTGAGATTGGCTCCCCCTCGCGGGTTTGCAGCCCTCTGTGCGCGCCATTGTAGCACGTGTGTAGCCCTGGCCGTAAGGGCCATGATGACCTGACGTCATCCCCACCTTCCTCCGGTTTGTCACCGGCAGTCTCCCTAGAGTTCTCAGCATTACCTGCTAGCAACTAGGGATAGGGGTTGCGCTCGTTACGGGACTTAACCCAACATCTCACGACACGAGCTGACGACGGCCATGCAGCACCTGTGTCAGAGTTCCCGAAGGCACCGATCCATCTCTGGAACGTTCTCTGCATGTCAAGGCCAGGTAAGGTTCTTCGCGTTGCGTCGAATTAAACCACATGCTCCACCGCTTGTGCGGGCCCCCGTCAATTCATTTGAGTTTTAACCTTGCGGCCGTACTCCCCAGGCGGTCAACTTAGTGCGTTAGCTGCGCCACTAAGGATTCAAGATCCCCAACGGCTAGTTGACATCGTTTACGGCGTGGACTACCAGGGTATCTAATCCTGTTTGCTCCCCACGCTTTCGCACCTCAGTGTCAGTGTTGGTCCAGGTAGCCGCCTTCGCCACTGGTGTTCCTTCCTATATCTACGCATTTCACCGCTACACAGGAAATTCCACTACCCTCTACCACACTCTAGCCATGCAGTTCGAAGTGCCGTTCCCAGGTTGAGCCCGGGGCTTTCACATCTCGCTTACATAACCACCTACGCGCGCTTTACGCCCAGTAATTCCGATTAACGCTTGCACCCTCCGTATTACCGCGGCTGCTGGCACGGAGTTAGCCGGTGCTTCTTCTGCGAGTGACGTCAATCCTCAAGAGTATTAATCTTAAGGCCTTCCTCCTCGCTGAAAGTGCTTTACAACCCGAAAGCCTTCTTCACACACGCGGCATGGCTGGATCAGGCTTGCGCCCATTGTCCAATATTCCCCACTGCTGCCTCCCGTAGGAGTTCGGGCCGTGTCTCAGTCCCGATGTGGCTGATCATCCTCTCAGACCAGCTACGGATCGTTGCCTTGGTAGGCCATTACCCCACCAACAAGCTAATCCGACTTAGGCTCATCTAATAGCGCAAGGTCCTCTCCGAAGAGCGGATCCCCTGCTTTCCCCCGTAGGGCGTATGCGGTATTAATCCGAGTTTCCCCGGGCTATCCCCCACTACTAGGCAGATTCCTAAGCATTACTCACCCGTCCGCCGCTCGACGCCTGGTAGCAAGCTACCATCGTTTCCGCTCGACTTGCATGTGTTAAGCCTGCCGCCAGCGTTCAATCTGAGCCATGATCAAACTCTTCAGTTTAAATCATACAAGATCCGAAGATCTTCAATCTGCTCAAGTACAAAAACTCAATTCTTGACGAGTCGTTGACTTGGTATTTCTTACCGAAATACTCCAGTCAGCGCCCACACGAATTACTTGGTTAATTTTTTAAAGAGCGTTTGAGCCGTGGCTCAATCAGGAGGCGAATTATACATCGTTTCGCTGCCCTGTCAACCGTTTATTTCGAGAAGCGTTAGAAGCATTTCCTTCCAAACCCCCCAACCTAACCGGCTGGTACTGCTTGATTCGAGAGGCGCATTCTACAGCGTATCCGAACCGTGTCAACCGTTTTCGCGTTCAAAGTTTAAATCACATTTCCTAAACTTTTCAACGTCTTACCCAACAGTTTCCGCTCAATTCCTGCCCCTCTATTCTGGGCTGTCCCTCAAGCGAGATGCGCATTCTACAGACTTCTCGGAACAGGTCAACGGGGAAAGTGAAAAAGATTCCCTATATCTCGGTTTGCCCTTACTTCACTCCAAAACCGCAACCCCCACACAATCAGAAAAGGGGCCGAAGCCCCTTCTTTGTACTCTACCCGCAACTTACTTACACCCCACATTACGCTGGGCGACGGGGTTTTTTACGAAATAAGGCCCGCACTGGCCCTGTCATCGCGTATACCAAAAATGCAGAGAACAAAACCGTGGCGGGATCTAGCGCAATCACCACAAAAATCAGCACCACCAGCAAAATCGCAGCGAATGGCACCCGGCCCCGCATGTCGAGATCTTTAAAGCTCTGGTAAAGCACGTTACTGACCATCAACACGCCAGCACCGGCAACCACGAACAGCGTCAGAGCCGTTAACCAGGCCGATGGCTCGAACGCATGAAAGCACCAGACCATTCCTGCCACCGCAGCTGCTGCCGCAGGGCTTGGCAAACCTACAAAGTACTTCTTGTCGACCGACCCGATCTGCGTGTTAAAGCGAGCCAAGCGCAGAGCCGTTCCGGCCACATAGATAAAGGTGACCGCCCAACCCAGCTTACCCAGGCCATTCAGCGACCAGAAGAACGCCACCAACCCAGGCGCCACACCAAAGGCCACCATATCGGCCAGGGAATCATACTCTTCGCCAAATTTGCTTTGGGTGTTGGTCATGCGCGCTACACGCCCATCTAGCCCATCCAGAATCATAGACACAAAGATGGCGATCGCTGCGTTGTCAAAAATACCGTTGGCAGCAGAGACAATCGCGTAAAAGCCCGAAAATAAAGAGGCTGTAGTGAGCGCATTAGGCAGCAGAAAAATACCTTTATGGCGAACAGGCGCCCCTCCAATCAACTCTTCTTCAATAACCTCTCCCGGCGGGAGCTCGTGAACGTCTTCCGAACCTTGACCGGCAGAAGCGCGCACATCTGGCTTGTTGGCCGGATTGGATTCGGCAGATTTCTTTTCGTCAGTCATTCCAATTACTCCGGAAAGTATTTGGCCGCAGTATATACGAAAAACGCGGCCACACGGGCCGCGTCTTACAAAACCAAAAGCCTGGACTTTTAGTTTTTGTCTTTATCTACGATCTTGTTGGCAGAGATCCACGGCATCATACCGCGCAGCTTTTCGCCAGTCTGCTCAATAGGATGGGCAGCGTTAGTACGACGTGCAGCAGTCATGGACGGGTAGTTGAGAGCACCTTCCGAGATGAACATCTTGGCATATTCGCCGCTCTGGATGCGCTTCAATGCGTTGCGCATGGCCGCACGCGATTCCGCGTTGATGATTTCCGGTCCTGTCACATACTCGCCATACTCTGCATTGTTAGAGATGGAGTAGTTCATGTTGGCAATGCCGCCTTCGTACATCAGGTCGACAATCAGCTTGAGCTCGTGCAGACACTCGAAATAGGCCATTTCAGGCGCATAACCCGCTTCGGTCAGGGTCTCAAAACCGGCTTTTACCAGCTCAACCGCACCACCACACAGAACCGCCTGTTCACCGAACAGATCGGTTTCAGTTTCGTCTTTGAACGTAGTTTCGATAATCCCGGTACGGCCGCCGCCTATGCCGCTGGCGTAAGACAGCGCCAGGTTTTTAGCGTTACCGGATGCGTCTTGGTAAATAGCGATCAAGTCGGGAATACCACCGCCTTTGACAAACTCGGTACGTACTGTGTGGCCTGGCGCCTTAGGAGCGATCATGATCACGTCCAGATCTTTACGGGGAACGACCTGGTTGTAGTGAATGGCGAAACCATGGGCAAAGGCCAGAGTGGCACCCTGCTTCAGATTCGGCTCAACTTCGTCGCGGTAAAGCTGTGACTGGAACTCGTCCGGGGTCAAAACCATCACCACATCGGCGGCTGCAACGGCTGAGGGTACATCAGCCGTTTTCAGACCATAGGCTTCTGCTTTGGCAATAGACGACGAACCGGCGCGCAAACCAACCGTTACGTCGACACCGGAATCTTTCAGGTTGCAGGCATGGGCATGCCCTTGAGAACCAAAACCAATAATGGCTACTTTTTTACCCTGAATGATCGAAAGATCGCAATCCTTATCGTAATAAACCTGCATGACTAACCTCTATTGTTTGAGCGGCCCTGAAGGCCTGCGTTCTTCGTTATGAATTCTTTAAAATCAATAGCCGTGAAAACCGATAACCTTAAAGGCTGAGCACTTTTTCACCGCGAGCAATACCGGATACACCGCTACGAACTACTTCCAGAACACCGGTTGCACCGATGGCCTGAATAAAGCCATCCAGCTTGGCACTGTCACCCGCCAGTTGCACGGTATACACCGAGCTGGTGACGTCAACGATCTGACCACGGAAGATGTCTACGGTGCGTTTGATTTCGGCGCGCTGGGAGCCCGTTGCTTTCAGCTTCACCAGCATGAGTTCACGCTCGATATGAGCACCCTCGGTGAGGTCAACCAGCTTGATCACTTCAATCAACTTGTTCAACTGCTTGGTAATCTGCTCAATCACCCGCTCGGAACCCGTAGTCGTTACCGTCAAACGCGACATTGTCGGGTCTTCGGTGGGCGCAACCGTCAGGGTTTCAATGTTGTAGTTGCGCTGTGAAAACAGACCCACTACCCGCGACAGCGCACCCGGCTCGTTTTCCAACAAAACAGAAATGATTCGACGCATGATTACACCTTCTCCGTTTTGCTGAGCCACATATCTTTCATTGAGCCACGGGCCACATGCATCGGGTAGACGTGCTCAGAAGGGTCTACGTAAATGTCCACGAACACCAGCTTGTCTTTCATGGCCAGTGCTTTTTTGAGCATGGGTTCCAGGTCTTCCTTGCGCGTAATCTTCATACCCTCGTGGCCATAGGCCTCCGCAAGTTTGACGAAGTCCGGCAAGGAGTCCATGTAAGAATGCGAGTGGCGAGCCCCGTAATTCATATCCTGCCACTGTTTGACCATACCCAGAGCCTGATTATTCAGGTTGATGATCTTCACCGGCAAGTTGTATTGCTTGCAGGTCGACAGCTCCTGAATGTTCATCTGGATACTGCCTTCGCCGGTGATACAGAGCACTTCTTCATCGGGGAAGTTCAGCTTTATGCCCATCGCTGCCGGCAAGCCAAAGCCCATGGTGCCCAGACCACCGGAGCTGATCCAGCGGTTGGGCTTGTCAAACTTGTAGTACTGAGCGGCAAACATCTGGTGCTGCCCCACATCGGTGGTGACATAGGCATCGCCATTGGTCAGGCGGTGCAGCATTTCCACCACCTCCTGCGGCTTGATAACGTCATCACTTGTTTCATAGCGCATACCGTGAAAAGCACGCCATTCGTCGATCTGCTTCCACCAGGATGCCAGCGCATCGGCGTCGGGCCTGACCTTGCTTTCCTTGATCAGCGACTGCATTTCTTTCAGCACAGCATCCACCGGCCCAACAATGGGCACATCGGCGCTGATGGTTTTGGAAATCGATGCCGGATCGATGTCAATGTGGATAATGCGGGCGCCAGGGCAGAACTTCTCGGTCGCGTTGGTAACGCGGTCGTCAAAGCGCGCACCGATAGCCAGAATTAGGTCCGCGTGATGCATAACCATGTTGGCTTCGTAGGTGCCGTGCATGCCCAACCAACCAATGTGCTGCTTGTCGCTCGCCGGATAACAACCGATACCCATCAAGGTATTCGTGATGGGATAACCCAGGCCGCGCACCATTTCAGTCAGTTGGCCAGAAGCCTTGCCCAGAATGACACCACCGCCGGCGTAAACAATCGGTCGCTTGGCCGCCAGCAGCATGTCCACTGCTTTTTTGATCTGGCCGGCGTGGCCACGAATGGCGGGATTATAAGACCGCAATTTCGGTTTTTTCGGAAACACATACTCGTAGCGATCGTTAGGCGCGGTCATGTCCTTTGGAATGTCCACAACCACCGGGCCAGGTCGGCCGGTTGTCGCAATGTAGTAGGCCTTGCGAATAATTTCTGGAATTTCGGACGGGTGGCGCACGCTGAGGTTGTGCTTCACCACCGGGCGGGAAACACCGATCATGTCGGTTTCCTGGAAGGCATCTTCGCCAATCAGCGTTGATGCTACCTGCCCACACAGAACCACCATCGGAATGGAGTCCATAAAAGCAGTCGCAATACCGGTGATGGTGTTCGTCGCACCGGGCCCCGAGGTAACCAGTACTGTACCCGCTTTGCCAGTAGCACGAGCATAGCCATCAGCCATGTGCACAGCCGCCTGTTCGTGCCTGACCAGAATGTGCTTGACGGCATCCTGCCTGAACAGAGCATCGTATATGTGCAGGGCTGCTCCACCCGGATAGCCATAAATGTTCTCTATGCCTTCATCCTGTAACGACCGGATGAGCATATCGGCGCCAGACAATAACTCCACGTTTTCGACCCTCTTCTGCAAATGAGTTAATCGGGGTACCACCCCGGCTACCTGGATATACGGTTGTGTGACTTTTTGTGAAAGCTGAACCGATACTCCATCACGCCCCAATCAACAAAGGTTGTCTCCCGGCCAGCCGCCCTCCTGAGGGTTGCGGAGAACAGCCAGTCAACAGATTGCACGTAAGCAACAACCAAAACCGCAACGATGGGCGGTGTGTCAGGCGCGGTAATAAACGGGGGAAATATGAACGGGATTGCCGGCTACATCCCCTCCCGCCCTCAGGCAATCAGTAATTCTGACAGCGGGAAACTCCCTGTCAATAGCCGCTTTGGCTAAATAGACTGTTACTTATTTGAACCAGGCAAAAGAAAAAAACCAAATGAGCTGGCATGATTGTCTCAATACGCTATGACTAAAGCATAATTGGCCATTCACCGGTTTCCTGCGACAGGTTAACTACAGCGGACGATAAACGATGAAGATGCAACTGAAAACGATGGCTCTGATTCTGGCAATGGCGCCAGCCATGGTAAACGCAGCAACGGTGTATAAGTGGACCGACGCAGACGGCGTAACCCACTTTGGCGATCGCCAGCCCACGGGCGCTCAGGCCGAACAGATTCGGGTAAAGTCTGGCCAGCCCAGTTCTGCGAACACCCACTCATCGGCCCAGCAACAGCTGAAAGAGATGGAAAAACGCCAGCAAGCTGCCAGCGAAGAATCTAGCGAAATCGATGCTGCGGCTACCCGCCAGGCACAACGCAAAACAAACTGCGACGCGGCGCAACAAAATCTTGAGATAATCAGCAACAACGCCCGTATCCGAATCACCGAGGATGGCGAGCAACGATTCCTGACCCCAGACGAGGTCTCGCAGCAAAAACAGACGTACGAAGACATCGTTGAACAAAACTGCGGTGCTGAAAAAGCACCCTGAACCCACCCGTTACGGGCGGGTTCAGGGTACATTCAATGCCCACTCAATTCACTACAGCCTGACCATCACATATTCGGGGCCTGTCAGGCCTTGCTGAACACCAGCGCGCCCTCTTCAACACGGGTGCGAATGGTGTCCCCGGGGCCAAAGTTGCCT
This sequence comes from Marinobacter sp. M1C, assembly GCF_023314135.1. Lineage (NCBI taxonomy): Bacteria > Pseudomonadati > Pseudomonadota > Gammaproteobacteria > Pseudomonadales > Marinobacteraceae > Marinobacter > Marinobacter sp. M1C. The sequence goes on along the minus strand of NZ_CP092289.1, from coordinate 884,131 downwards.
TGCAGCAACTGTTGCGCCAAGGGGTTTTCGATCATCCGCTGAATCGCCCGCTTCAGCGGCCTTGCGCCGTAAACCGGGTCGTAACCGATATTGGCAAGCAACTCCATCGCGCTTTCGTCCAGCTCCAGAGCAATATCCTGCTGCTGCAAGCGCTTGTCGAGAAGCTCGATCTGCACTTTGGCGATGCCACGGATCTGGTTCGCTGCCAGGGGATGAAACACCACCACTTCGTCTACCCGGTTGATAAACTCGGGGCGAAAATGAGTGCCGACTTCGTCCATCACCAGGGCTTTCATAGCGTCGTAGTTTTCTTCGCCAGCATGCCGCTGGATGATTCCAGAGCCCAGGTTAGACGTCATCACTATAACGGTGTTGCGAAAATCGACGGTGCGGCCCTGGCCGTCGGTCAGACGTCCATCGTCAAGAACCTGCAGCAGAATGTTGAACACATCCGGGTGCGCTTTTTCTACTTCGTCCAGCAACAGCACCGAATAAGGACGCCGGCGCACGGCTTCAGTCAGGTAACCGCCCTCTTCATAACCCACATAGCCCGGGGGCGCACCGATCAGCCTCGCGACGGAATGCTTCTCCATAAACTCCGACATGTCTATGCGCACCATGGCGTCGTCGGTGTCAAACAGGAAGGATGCCAGCGCCTTGCACAATTCGGTTTTGCCTACACCGGTGGGGCCGAGGAATAAGAAGGAGCCGTTAGGACGATTGGGGTCCGACAGCCCAGCACGGGAACGACGCACGGCGTTAGCCACCGCTTCTACGGCCTCGTTTTGTCCGATTACCCGCTTGTGCAAGGCCTCTTCCATCCGCATCAATTTGTCGCGCTCGCCCTCGAGCATTTTCGACACCGGAATGCCGGTCCACTTGGAGACGATTTCAGCAATTTCTTCCTCGGTCACCCGGTTGCGCAGCAGGGTCATTTCCATCATCTCGGCTTGGCTTGCCATATCCAGCTGGCGCTCAAGCTCAGGAATGCGGCCATACTGCAATTCGGACATTCGTCCAAGGTCACTGGTCCGCCGGGCACTCTCCAATTCGGTTCGCGCTTGTTCAAGCTCGCTTTTGATCTTCTGCGAGCCGTGTAAAGCGGCCTTTTCGGCGCTCCAAACTTCTTCCAAATCGGCGTATTCGCGTTCCAGCCCGTCAATCACGCTGGAGAGTTCTTCCAGGCGTTTCTTCGATGCCGGGTCAGTCTCCTTTTTCAGCGCTTCGCGCTCGATTTTCAGCTGAATCAGGCGGCGTTCCAGGCGGTCCAGCGGTTCAGGCTTGGAGTCCATTTCCATACGAATCTGGCTTCCAGCCTCGTCCACCAGATCAATGGCTTTGTCCGGCAGTTTACGGTCGGCAATGTAACGACTCGACAGTTTGGCTGCGGCGATAATGGCACTGTCGGTTATTTCAACACCGTGGTGAACTTCGTAGCGTTCTTTCAGGCCGCGCAGTATCGCAATGGTGTCTTCCTCACTGGGTTCGTCTACCAGAATCTTTTGAAACCGGCGCTCAAGGGCAGCGTCTTTTTCAATGTGTTCCCGGTACTCATCCAGAGTGGTCGCGCCCACGCAGTGAAGTTCACCGCGGGCCAGCGCCGGTTTCAACATATTGCCGGCATCCATCGAACCTTCGGCCTTACCAGCACCCACCATGGTGTGAATTTCGTCAATAAACAGGATAATCTGACCTTCCTGTTTTGTCAGTTCTTTCAACACAGCTTTCAGGCGTTCTTCGAACTCACCGCGAAATTTGGCACCGGCAATCAGCGAACCCATATCCAGAGACAATACGCGCTTGTTTTTCAGGCCCTCAGGCACTTCGCCATTTACAATACGCTGGGCAAGGCCTTCTACAATGGCGGTTTTACCCACGCCAGGATCACCAATCAATACCGGATTGTTCTTGCGACGGCGCTGCAGTACCTGAATGGTGCGGCGGATCTCGTCGTCACGGCCAATCACCGGGTCAAGCTTGCCAGACTCAGCCATTTCGGTCAGGTCGATGGTGTATTTATCCAATGCCTGGCGATTTTCTTCAGCGCCGGCGTCGTCAACGGATTCGCCACCGCGAGCGTTTTCGATGGCTTTTTCCAGCGCAACCTTGTCTACGCCTTGTTCACGCAGCACCCGCCCCAAGCTACCGCGATCTTCCAGCGCCGCCAGCAACATCAGTTCGCTAGAGACAAACTGGTCTTTACGCTTTTGCGCAAGTTTGTCGGCGATGTTAAATAGGCGGCCCATGTCGTTGGACATGGCAACGTCGCCGGCGCTGCCTTTCACTTCGGGCAGGCTCTCGATTTCTTTAATGATTGCTTGGCGGATGCGAGTGGGCTCGCCGCCAGCCTGTTTCAGCAGCGGTTTAATGGAACTGGCATCTTGGTCTAACAAGGCCTGCATCAAGTGCAACGGCTCTATAAAATTGTGGTCTTTGCCAACAGCGAGGGATTGGGCATCGGCCAGAGCGCTTTGCAGGCGACTGGTTAGCTTGTCGATTCTCATGAGGGGCTCTCCGGTTCTTTGTGCGATGGGCCGGTGTCGGCCTATTGAATCTGCTTTGTTACTTAATGTAGGGGCTAATAGGCAGACTTCAAGTTAGTAACCGATTGGAGTGTCAGAAAATTGACGGGGATCAGTTACGACTGGCATTTAAAACAGCTGATGCTTTAATGAAAAGCTATCAAGGTAGCCATCCGGCCAGTGTGGCCGTCGCGGCGGTAGGAGTAGAAACGCAGGCTGTCGCTGACGGTGCATAAGCCGCCGCCATCTATCGAGCTAACACCGGCTTGTTGCAAACGCTGATTTGCCAGTTGATAAATGTCGGCCATGTAGTGACCGGGGCGGGCGCCTTGGCTTGCGAACGCGCTGGATGCTTGCGGGCTGTGGTTGATAAACGCCTGGCGTACTTCTGGCCCTACTTCAAACTGATCGGCGCCGATGGCGGGGCCGAGCCAGGCCATCAGATTTTCGGCGGGTTCGGCCATTGCTGCGATCAAGTTTTCTAACACGCCACCGCACAGGCTGCGCCAGCCGGCGTGGGCAGCACCGACTATCGTTCCTTGGCGGTTGCAGAGTATGACCGGCAGACAGTCGGCGGTAAGAATGGCGCATACCACGCCGGGTTCGCGGGTGTAACTGGCGTCGGCGGGCGGAAGTTGGCTTAGGTTCTGGGCCGTTACTTCGACAACAACGGTTCCGTGCACCTGATTTAACCAGGCGAAACGTTGCGCTGACAAGCCAAGATGATCCGCCAATCGTTGACGGTTCGCGGCCACGTGCTGAGGGCGGTCGTTAACGTGACCGCCCACATTCAGTTGATCCCAAGGCGCCGCGCTAACGCCGCCCTGGCGGGTGCTGCTAAACGCCTGCACGCTGGCCGGAGCTGACCAGACAGGCGTTATTAACTGCAGATCAGAATTCATCGCTTTCCATATCTTTTACGTGCTTGCGCAGCGCTGCCAGCAGCAACTGAAAATCCTCTGGCAAGGGCACATCCCAACTCATTGTTTCGCCAGTTTGCGGGTGCTCCAGAGTCAGCTGACGTGCGTGCAGAGCCTGGCGGTGGAAGCCAGACAACACTTCGCGCAATTCTTCGGTGGTGCCTTTAGGCAAACGCAGGCGCCCGCCGTAGACAGGGTCGCCCACCAACGGGTGCTTTACGTGGGTCAGGTGCACACGAATCTGGTGGGTACGTCCGCTTTCCAGTTTACAGCGCACATGAGTGTGGGCCGCAAAACGCTCAATCACGCGGTAATGCGTAACGGCTGGCTTGCCGGACTTCACCACCGCCATCCTTTTGCGTTCGGTAGGGTGGCGCCCGATTGGGGCATCCACAGTCGCGCCGCCGGTCAGGGTGCCTACCACAACAGCTTCGTATTCACGGCCCATGGTGCGGGTTTGCAGCTGGCTTACCAGCGAGGTGTGGGCAATCAGGCTACGAGCCACCACCATAACGCCGGAGGTGTCTTTATCCAGGCGGTGCACAATGCCAGCCCGTGGCAAATTTTCTACTTCTGGAGCTATATTCAGTATCGCGTTCACCAGGGTACCGTCGGCATGGCCAGCCGCCGGGTGCACCACCAAACCGGCTGGCTTGTTGATGATCAGTATGTGCTCGTCTTCATAAACAATATCCAGGGTGATGGCTTCTGCCTGCCAGGTCACCTGCGCTTCCGGTTCGGCGTCTAACTCGATTTTGTCACCCAGCATCACTTTATCGCGGGGTCTGCACTGACCGCCGTTCACAGTCAGGGCGCCGCTTTTTACCCAGGATTGCAGGCGCGAGCGCGAGTGCTCGGGCATTAGCTCTGCGGCGGCCTGGTCCAGGCGTTTGTCGCTCAGTTTGGGTGGTATTACAAAACTGGCGATAATTCGGTTTTCAGCTGACATTAAGCCCCCAGGGCCTGGTTGTGTTACGTTTGGCTTATATTACGACAAACAGCCGGGCTTCTGTTGTGCTTCTACTGCACATCCAGTGCCTTCCCCGTTACAATGGCGGCTCTTTGAACTTTTCGACATTATACGGGATTCCGGCATGAGATCAGTTGTCCGTTTATGGGTAGTGTCCGTAGTGGTTGTGCTACTCAGCGCCTGCGCCACAAATAAGCAAGAGCAGGTATTACCCGAGCAAACCTATTACGAGAACGCCCGCAGCGCCATGAATTCGGGCAATTTCAACGAAGCGGAAACCAATCTGGACGCTCTGGAAACCTACTATCCGTTTGGCCGCTACGCCGAGCAAGCCCAGCTTGACCTGATTTTTGCACGTTACCAAAATCTTGATCTGGAAGGCGCCCGCGCCGCGGCGGATCGCTTTCTGCGACTGAATCCGCAAAGCGAACACGGCGACTACGCTCTGTATATGCGTGGTCTGGCCTCTTACAACCTGGACATTGGATTGGCCGCGCGCTACTTCCCGATAGAAGCCAACGCCCGTGCCCCAGGCGAACAGTTGCAGGCGTTCCGCGACTTTTCCGAGTTGCTCAACCGTTATCCTAACAGCCTGTACGCCGCCGATGCCCGCCAGCGGATGATTGCGGTGCGCAACCGTATGGCCGAGCTGGAACTTCACGCGGCCCGCTATTACATCACGCGGGAAGCCTACATTGCAGCCAATAACCGCGCCCGCTATGTGGTGGAGAATTACCCCAGCTCACCGGTGGTGGAAGAAGCCATCATTATTCTGGCGGAAACATTTCGCTTTATGGACATAAAAAAAGGCAGCCAAGACGCCGTTGCGCTGCTGCGGACAAACTTCCCGGACAGCAAAGCGTTTAACCAGAGCGGGGAATTTGAGCCCGATATTCTGCGCAAGCAGAACCGCTCCCTTGCAAATGTGATCACCTTTGGCCTGATGGGCGACGAATAACGTCGCTGTCCGCAAGCTGCTGAATCGGGGGCCATAAACGGCCCCCGATTTTTTATCGGAATGCGCGAAAAACCTCGGCTTTCAGGCCGGGGATGAATAGCGCGGACACCGCAGGTGTCCCTCTCGTTAGCAACATTCTCATTCCGGCGTTTGCTGCTGCGCCGCGACGATATTTCGTCACAAATACCAAGTGAACGTGCATCCTAAAAACGCAATGCCGCCCGTGCCTAATATCATTGTTTTTTTCCATAGACTAACTATGGTTGAGCTATGAAACGCCTTCAAGCATTCAAATTTCAGATTGAGCCAAACGGTGAGCAAATCCGCGCCATGCGTCAGTACGCTGGTAATGCTCGCAAGATTTGGAATTTGGCTTTGAATCGTCAGCAAGAGCTACAGACTGCCGGTGAAAAATTCACCAATAGCTTTGGCATGAATAATTGGCTGCCAGCGTGGAAGCAGGAATTCTCGTACTTGTGCGACTCTCCCTCACAAACACTACAACAAGTCACAAAAGACCTGGCCGCTGCGTACAAGAACTTCTTTGAGAAGCGTGCCGATTTTCCACAATTCAAGAAAAAAGGTAGGTCGTCAGACAGCTTTCGCTTTCCGCAAGGTTTCGAGATTGACGAAGCCAATCGACGTATTCGACTCCCAAAGCTAGGCTGGATTCGCTACCGCAAGAGCCGTGGCATCATCGGACTGGCAAAGAACATCACCGTTTCCTGTGTGGCTGGCAAGTGGTACGCCAGCATTCAGACCGAGCGCGAAGTTGGGCAGCCACTACATCCATCAACGTCGATAGTCGGCCTCGATGCGGGTATCACGCTATTCGCGACGCTCTCTGACGGCACGATGTTCGAGCCGGTCAATGCGCTGCGTACCAGCGCTGCTAAGATGGCAAAGTATCAGCGACGCATGAGCCGCAAGGTCAAATTCAGCAGCAATTGGAAAAAGGCGAAGGCCCGTATCACCAAGTTGCATCAACGGGTTGCTCATACCCGCAATGACTTTCTCCACAAGACCTCGAACATCATCAGCAAAAACCACGCGATGGTCGTCATCGAAGATCTGAAAGTCACGAATATGAGCAAGTCAGCAAGCGGCACACTTGAGGCACCAGGACGAAACGTAAACGCCAAATCCGGCCTTAATAAGTCGATTCTCGATCAGGGCTGGGGCGAGTTCCGCCGCCAGTTGGAATACAAACAGGCGTGGCTGGGCGGTGAAGTGTTTGCCGTCAACCCTCGTAACACCAGCCGGACGTGTCCGGCCTGCGGTCATATTTCCGCAGAGAATCGCAAGACTCAATCGCAATTCGAATGTGTCGAATGTGGGTATGCTGAAAATGCAGACCTCAACGCCGCCATCAATATTTTAAGGGCAGGTCATGCCCGGTTAACCTGTGAAGTGAACGGTGCGGTAATGCCGTCAGCAACAGGAACCCACCGAAGCGACTCAAGGATGGCTCAATGCCACGCCTGAGCGCAGTAGGAATCCCCGTCCTTCAGGGCGGGGAGGATGTCAAACGCCGCTTTTCCAACCGTTGGTGATGGGATAACGGCGATCTTTACCGAAGCCCCGCTCTGAAACCCGCACACCGATTGGCGCCTGCCGGCGCTTGTATTCATTGATATCCACCAAACGGATCACCCGCTCTACATCCGCGCGGTCAAAGCCTGCAGCGATAATCACCTCGGCGCTTTCATCCTGTTCGACATAGCGTTGCAGAATCGCGTCCAGAACGTCATAACCCGGCAGGTTGTCTTCATCTTTCTGGTCTGGCGCCAGCTCAGCCGACGGCGGCCGCGTAATCACCCGCTCGGGTATAACCGGTGCCACCGTATTGCGGTAACGCGACAGCTCGACCACCTGGGTTTTGGCAACATCTTTGAGCACATCAAAGCCGCCAGCCATATCGCCATAAAGAGTCGAGTAGCCGACCGCCATCTCGCTTTTGTTGCCCGTAGTCAGCACCAAAGAGCCGAATTTGTTCGACAGCGACATCAGCAAAACACCCCGCAGGCGAGCCTGAAGATTCTGCTCTGTGGTGTCCACAGTGGTGCCGATAAAGGGCTCGGCCAAGGTTGCCATAAAAGCATCGTACATGGGCTCGATTGAGAACACATCGTAGTGCACGCCCATCGTGCTGGCTTGGGCCTCTGCGTCTTGCAGGCTGATATCCGCAGTATAGCGAAACGGCATCATCACCGCACGCACCTGCTCCTTGCCCAGCGCGTCTACCGCTATGGCCAACGTCAGCGCAGAATCGATACCTCCTGACAAACCCAGTACCACAGACTTAAAGCCATTTTTCCCCACATAATCCCGAACACCCATCACCAACGCTTGATAAACCGCCGCACCTGCGGGCAGCGGCTGTGGTAATGGTTGAGTAACCGGCTGGCAGGTTTCTCCACACTCAAAGTCTACAACGAACAGGCCCTGTTCAAATTGCGGCGCTTCTGCGGCAATCTCGCCTTTGCCGTCGGCTACCAGCGAGCCACCATCAAACACCAGCTCGTCCTGAGCGCCAACCAGGTTGACGTACACAATGGCAACGCCAGCGGCTTTTGCTTTGCGTTGAACCAATGCTTTACGCCGCAGCTGTTTGCCTTGGGAGTAAGGCGACGCGTTCAAATTCAGTACCAGTTTTGCGCCGGCTGCGGCGGCCGTCTCAACCGGACCCTCGGCCCACAAGTCTTCACACACCGTAATGCCGACATCGACGCCCCGCAAACTGACCACCAATGGTTCAAACCCACTGGCGAAATAGCGTTTCTCATCAAAAACCTGGTAGTTGGGCGGGCACTGTTTGAAATAACGATGGCCAATCTTGCCATTTTCCATCACCAGCGCAGCATTATAGAGTTTGCCGTTTTCACGCACCGGCGCACCAAACACCACAACCGGCGCCAACCCTGCGCCGCAGATTTCATCGATTGCCGCTTGTACGCGGATGTCCAGGCTTGGCCGAAGCAGCAAATCCTCCGGCGGATAGCCTGTTAGCGCCAACTCGGGGAATACCACAATGTCAGCCTGGTGATGGTCATCGGCCTGCCTTACCGCTGCAATAATCCGTTGGGCGTTGCCGGGTATGTCACCGACCAAAAAATCCTGTTGAACCATCACCACGCGCAAAGGGCCCGGTGTTTGTGGGGATCGGGGCTGATCCGCTGTTAACGACATAGGTCGGCTCCTGTTACTGATGCCTTAAAAAGGGCTATTATAAACGCGCTGCCGCGCCAAGTCTGCGGCAGCGCCCTTATAGCACCACCACTACCGGCAGCTAAAGGTTGCTTTCACCGGGTATATGGCACTACTTATGACAGCGTCTTCCACGCCGCCCACGCTCTCCAATCCGTCAACACTTTCCACAACGACGGCGCTCGCAGCCAGCGCTGGCGACTTGCTGAGCACACGCCAGCGCGGCGAACTGTTTCGGGTCTATAACTACTATCGTCTGGTGCTGGGTATATTGCTTATCGGGCTACTGCTGGTGGATACCACCAGTTTTGACGGTCGATTCCGCCAACTGGACTACTTTCAGGCGGGCGTAATCGCCTATCTGGCCGTAAACGCGTTTATAGCGGTGTTAATGATTACCGGTTTCCAGCCCAGTGAGCGCAACATCAGCGTCTCCATTTTGCTGGATATACTGATCATTCATGGCCTGCTGGTCAGCAGTTCCGGCATCACCAATGGCATGGCAAACCTCGTGATCGTATCAGTCGCCGCCGGCAACATCATGACACCGGGGCGCATGGGTACATTTTACGCTGCTTTAGCCACTCTCAGTTCACTGGCCATTGCACTTTGGGCGATGCTGGAACAGGGCAAAAGCGCCGATGACGTGGTGCGGGCCGGGTCATTGGGTATTGTTTATTTTGTGACCGCCGCCGCTTTGCAATACATTGCCATCCGCCTGCGCCGCAGCGAGACTCTTGCCAACAGTCGTGCCCGAAGCCTCGCCGAGCTGGAACAGATTAACCAACAAATCATTCAGCGCATGCGCACCGGTATACTGGTGCTAGACCGTGAAGGCCAGGTTCGCCTGATGAACGCCGCTGCCAGCGAAATGCTGGCGGGGTATACAGTTTCTGCGCAGCGAGCAGAGGCCGGACAAACAACTGGCGCGCACCTTCTGCCCGCAAACCTGCTAGCCGGATTCAAAAGCTGGCTGCTGCATCCGCAACTAAGCATCGCACCCTTTCAGCCCGCAAGCACGTCGCCCCCCATACAAGCCACGTTTGCGCACCTGGACCAAAACAGCGGCGAGCTAGTGTTGGTGTTTCTGGAAGACATCAGCCGCGTAACCCAGCAGGCGCAACAAATGAAGCTCGCCTCACTGGGCCAGTTAACGGCCAGCATCGCCCATGAAATTCGCAACCCGCTGGGGGCCATCAGCCACGCCGCACAACTTTTGGACGAGTCGCCGAATATGGATACGGCCGACCAAAAGATGCTGGCGATTATTCATCGCCACTCAAAACGTGTGAACGCCATTATAGAGAATGTGCTGGGTGTGTCCCGCCGTGAAACCTCAGCCGCCGAGCCGATTAACCTGCAGCCCTGGCTAGAACAGTTTCGTGACGATTTTCTGCAAACCCACAGTCAACATGAACCCGTGCTAATCCGCCTTCAGGTTCAGCCAGGCGTTCAGCCCACTGCGCGTTTCGACACCAGCCAGCTGGAACAAATTCTGATCAACCTATGCGACAATGGCTTACGCTACAGTGAATTGCATTGTGGCGAGGCTAAAATAGAAATAGTCACCGGAATCGCCGCCGACGGCGCCCGCGCCTACATTGATATCAAGGATTACGGCCCGGGCATTGCCAAAGAAAACACGTCGTCTGTATTCGAACCGTTTTTTACAACCGACAAAAGTGGCACCGGACTGGGCCTCTATCTGGCAAAAGAATTGTGTGAGGCGAATCAGGCTCACCTGTCGCTGATTAACACCGAACAGCCAGGGTGCTGCTTTCGCATTATGTTTGCCCATCCCGGGCGTATAATCTAAAGGGTACTATGACCAAACTGACCGCGCTGATCGTAGACGACGAACCCGACATCCGTGACCTACTAGAGATAACCCTCAGCCGCATGGGCCTGAATACGGTCACCGCGGGCACTCTGGCAGGGGGGATCGCAGGCATGCAAAAGCACACGCCAAATTTGTGCCTGACCGACATGAACCTGCCAGATGGCAAAGGCATCGAGCTGGTGCAATGGATTCAACAGCATTCCCCCAATACGCCGGTCGCCGTTATAACAGCCTACGGCAGTATGGACATCGCCATTGAGTCCCTGAAGGCAGGTGCCTTTGATTTTGTGTCAAAGCCCGTCGAATTGCCGCGGCTGCGGGAGCTGGTCAACACTGCCCTGAAACTTGCCCAAAGCCCGGAGCCTGGGCCAGAAGACAATAACGACCCGGGCTTGCTGCTGGGCAATTCCGCCCAAATTCAAACCTTACGCAATCAGGCCCGCAAACTGGCTCGCAGCCAAGCGCCGGTCTTTATTCAAGGCGAATCCGGCAGCGGTAAAGAGCTGGTCGCGCGCACCATTCATCAGCAGGGCCCTAGATGTGATGGGCCGTTCATAGCCGTGAACTGTGGCGCTATTCCGTCTGAGTTAATGGAAAGTGAGTTTTTCGGCCACAAAAAAGGCAGCTTCACCGGAGCGGTGGACAACAAGCCAGGCCTGTTTCAAAGCGCCAACGGCGGCACGCTTTTTCTGGATGAAATCGCCGACTTACCACTGCCCATGCAAGTAAAGCTGCTGCGCGCCATTCAGGAAAAAGCCGTACGCCCTGTCGGTGACAGCCACGAAGTGCCGGTCGATATCCGTGTGCTTAGTGCAACCCATAAAGATCTTCCGGGGCTGGTACAAGATGGCCTTTTCCGCCAGGACCTGTTCTATCGCATCAACGTGATTGAAATCCGCGTGCCGCCTCTGCGCGAACGCAGCGGTGATATAGCGCTGCTTGCCAGACACATATTGCTGCGCATCGCCCGCGAATACGAGTGCACACCCATCGCCCTTACCGATGCCGCCGTCGACTATTTAAAGGGCTACCATTTCCCGGGTAATGTGCGCGAGCTGGAAAACATTCTGGAGCGGGCGTTTACACTTTGCGACGGAGACGTTATTGACACCGGCGACCTTCAGCTTGGCAGTTCCTACAGCTATGACAACAACACTGATCCGTCTTTGCTGGCACCCACAGCTTCGGTAGTGGCAACGGCAGATATTGAACTGTCGGAGCAGGGCCTGGGCCTTGAGGGGTATCTGGAGAGCATAGAGCGCAAGGCTATTGAACAGGCGCTGGAAGCCACGCGTTGGAATAAAACGGCGGCGGCGAAAAAGCTGGGGATCAGTTTTCGGGCGTTGCGGTATAAGTTGAAGAAGTTGGGATTGGAGTGACTTTCAGGGTATTTTGAAACTGAATGGCAGCGACACGCAGGATGCGTTCGCTATGTAACTGTTAAAACATGGATGTTGAAAAATGATTACACTCAAAAATTGTGGCTTTTCGCTTTTGGAATTAATGATTGTGCTGGCTGTCGCCGCAATACTCATGAATCTAGCGTTACCCTCATTTACTTCTTTCATAAATAATCAGGAACGAAAAAGTGCTTTGTATGGCCTGATGGGCGTATTTGCCTTTGCAAGGCAACACGCGGTGATGACCGGCGCAATCGTTACGGTCTGCCCACTTGACGCCACGGACACTTGCAGCAGGGATTGGAATGGCGACATCCACGCTTTTCTAGATCCTAACAACTCCAGAAAACTGATTGGGCCGAAAGCTCTTCTTAGAACAATCTCGCCAAGTGGCAACGGGCGCCTTGTCGTCCGCTCATTAAACCGCAGCTTTTTTCAGTTCAGGCCCACCGGGTTCGTCCACAGTGACTTGGGCAACGTAACTTGGTGCCCAAAATCACGGGACGCTTCGCTCGCAGGCCAGATTATAATTAATAGAGGTGGCCAGGTAAGGTTCGCCAGAGATACGAATAATGACGGCGTCCCCGAAGACTCAAGAGGACGCCCACTACGCTGCTGACCTTTCTACCAGCAGGATGTCTCGGACGCGGTTTTTGCACCGGTATGTGTCAGTCCAAGATCGCCGCAGGAATCGGCCGCCTGGGCCGTTCCTGCCGCGGCTGCAGCCGTTAGCGTATAGGTGCTCTGAGCCAAGTTACTTACAGCAAAGGTGTAGCGACTGGCCATATTAGACTCAGTCGTACACCCCAGCACAGGTGCGGCTCCAACATAGGTGAGATTAGTACTGTAATAGCGTTCCATGAACTGAGCATGCTGAGCCAGACAGGCTTTGGCGCTATCGCGGTAGGTACGAACGACATGCTGCTGGTACGCTGGCAAGGCAATCACCGCCACGATACCGATAATGGCCACCACGATCATGATTTCAATCAAGGTAAAACCTGCTTGGCGTTTAACCTTGCTTGCCACTCTGCAGCACTCGCTTATAGGCTTCATTTCAATTTCCCATATTGATCAGTTCACGCCAGGACGTTCTGCTGGCGCCGGTGGTAAACGGCTGGATGTCCAGAGTTAAAATCTCGCCGTCGTCGGTCGGAATATACATCTTCTGACCAAGAAAAGACGGATTACTGAACCCTGTATTCAGTCCAACACCGGAGACCACAGTGTTCACCCCGTCGATCTCAACCATGTCGTCAGCATTGAAGACACCATCACCATTGAGGTCGAAAAACGTTTCGACGAGCCGCGCCCCGGTAAAAGGATCGATCGACATTATAACGCCGCGACCGGTAGGCGCGCAGGGGTCGCTTGCATCCGGAATCCGAGTATTACCGATCAAGGCGCTACCCTGGAACTGGTTAGGCGTCACCATACGCTCACCCACACCCGGACGAGTCCCGTTGGGCAAGAGTTCGATATACCATCCACGTTTACCCAAAAGATCTTCCCGCGCACCGGCCTCGATGACCCGCGCCGAAACCTCTGTCGTCACTGGAACATCCAGCAGAATCTTGCGTTCCAGCAAGTCACTACGGCTGACGGTAGTTGTTGATTCATCATCATTTATACCGTACCAGGTCTGTACCGAAATATCGGACAGGTCGCTGGTATTAAGATACTGGCCAGTACCGAAAAACAACCATACTTCTTGACTGAATGGAGATCTTCCTGCCAAGGGCGAGGACGTGATTGGCTGAGGATTATCAGAGGCGTCCCTCGCCTGAAACAGCTTCTGTACTGTCGGGGAGGCGCTGGCCAAACCCGATATTTTCCAGAGGTTGCCTTGCAAGTCGCCGGCATATACGGTGTCGGTCAAGCCATCGCCATCAGTATCCCAAGTCCTGACTGCTGAAAGCCCATTATTGGTATCAGCGGACATTTCCGTAGCTTTGATGGCTCCAGTCCCAGTGAAGAGATTAATCGAGACCAACTGAGCTTTACCGCCGGTGCTATTAGGCCCATTCCCCAGCAATACAGACCAGTTTCCATCGGCAATCTGCGCTATAACAGGCTTGCCCAGGTTGTTACCAAGCTCGGGAATGTCTGTTGAGTTTTTCTCCCATAGGAATGTCACGTTGCTCGGATCGGTTACATCCAATGCAAAGATAGCATTACTGGTGGTAGAGCGATCTTTCGCCACACTGCCAGCACCCAGGGTACCCACAAGAATGGTGCGCCAAACCGATCCGTTATAAGCGTCAGCCACCGTAAGCTCGCCGTCCACGAAGTATCTGTGGTTGTATGCGGGATTTGCCAGTTCACCCAGCCCGTTCTCGATGACAGTCTTGGGGACGTAAGCGAAGGTTTCGACGCCGCTGTTAGCTCCTCCAGTCGTCGCGTTGAAGCCATGCAACATACCATCGTTACTGCCAACATAAACCGTCGACGTCCGGCTCAAGCTTCTTGCCCAGGCATCATACTCATCCGAACCATCAAAGGCTTGGCCACGAAATAAACCAGGCTTTGGGCTTCCAATGAACACCGGTTGGGAGTTGACGATATCGCCGAGTACACCCTGTCGCCCCCGTAATCCGGTTGAATTATCTTCGTTGGCCCGATCGCCTCGCAGATAGTTAACAACATCTATAGCCGTATAGCTGGCACTTGTGCCGGAGTGAGCTTTCAACAAATTAGTCAGTGTTACATTGCCAATATCAGTGATGGTAGTGAAATTGACAAAAGCACTCCCATTCCAAGTCTTAATGTTACGACTTGCTGGCGACGGAAGTTTCGACGACGCCGTCCAGGCAGGGCTCAAACTCAACGCACCGGTATTTTCATCCAAAGTGAACGCATTCAGGTCACCTGTCCAAGTACCACTGGTGTACTCAGCCTGAAATGTCGCCGAGCCTGCTTCGAGCGTGGTCGAGTTCAGGGCCAATGAAGAGCGGTTGCCCGTTTGCTCTTTCTGGATATCGGCAAAGGCTTTAATTAGTCCGTTAACAAGATCTTCGGCTTTATCCACCACATAAAAGTTATCAGGCCGCTTGTCAGTTGATTTTAAAAGCTCCCCATTGGTGTACCACCAACTCTCTTCTATTGCGTTTGAAGCAGGATCAAAATCATCAGGCACTTTCATACCACCGTATTTGGCGGCTTGCCAATACTGGTTGTTCTTCCGCCCCTTCAGATCGCCAAACTCCAAAATATCGATCCAATAAGTCGAGGCAGTTTGCTTTCCCGGCATATTAGGCCTTAAGTCAACAGTATTCGCATCGAAAGCAAGACCCGCGATCCCCCGCGATGCGCTAGTAAAACCACCTTCTAATGCAGATATTCTGGCGACCCTTGCAGCGATATCAACTTCATCATCAGCTTTTGGTACTCTGGAGTCTGGAGCAGTATTAGTGTCACCAATTCCAAGGAAAAAATTCTTTTGGCAGGAGAACTGCATTGGATCGTTTAAATCACTAAGTGGATCGTCTGTATTATTAGCAGCCCAGTCAATAACAGGTAAGCCCCCTACGAGTTTTTTTGCCGCGTCACCTGTTTGGCTGATAACGATGTACTCTGACCGATTTGGTAGTCCTTTGAGGTATCGATATGCTGCGTAAAATAGCTCGCTCACATTATCGTAACGTTTAAATAAAGTCCCTGGCACAATCTGTCCGCTATTATTGATGTAACTTATTACGCCACTATGGACTATCGGGTCTATACCATATCGCGTAGTGGTAGCACTCGCATCTGTTTCATCCGGGTTTGCGATGAACTCACCAGTAGCTTCACTCCATTCCTTGTTCGGGTTATCGACCACGGTGTTGTTGTCAGTAGTCTTTTCAGGCCCAACGTACTTCATGCGCGCGTACATAACCCCACCATCCCTGTTTGGGTTCGGTGAAGAGTTATCATTTAGATAACCAAAAGCGCTATATCTCATATTATCGGCATTACTCTGGATAAGACCCTCAGGCTTATAATTGCTGCCATATTTCACGCAATTCGATTCCGGCATAGTAGGTAAGCACACCTGAACCCTCACGACAAGCTCGTATACTTTTCCGCTCTCGAACCCCGGAGTCCCACCAAGCTTATGCTTTGAGGGATCATATTCAACTATGCTGTTTGTACCAGACCAACTGCGGCTTCTACTAGTCTGATCGGTGAATCGCATGCGATTACCCAGATGCAAAATACGGGTATTGAATTCACCCCACTGGGTGGGAGTAGCATTTTTTATATCGCTATCATCTTCTACATATCCGTCGGGGAAGTTGGAGTTACCGCCTTGACCGGTTTGAACTCCCTTCTCGAGGATCGTAATCGCTTCAGTGTCAACCCAACGATAACCACCAGTAAGTACACTCCTGAAAACATCGATTGCCTGCGTTGTCGACCAATTCAGAAAGTGGCCACTCCAAAAATTGTCAGCACAACTTGGACCGTCTAAATTTTCCGGCTTGAAGTAGCTATTGCTGTAGCGCTCAACTTGGGTAGCACCAATCCCATAAACGTAGCTGTAGCACTTCTGGCTGTCGAAATAGCCCACATAAGATTTATTAAGATCGTATGTGTTGTCGCGATCCCCCGTTACTCCATTGTTTGCTTTCGAGACCATCGTCGGGAATTCGAGCGATCCAACAATCGCCATATTGCCCGGCACAGGCTTGGCCACCAACAAAGGCTGCTGGTCGATCTTTACGCTGGCATAGCTGCTGCCGGTGCCAAAAAGTAGCAATAAAACCAGAAAGGCAGCGCTACCTGACTGTACGCGCTCACGCATTGAAATTCTCATGGGTAACTCTCCTCTCTGGTGCATCACAGATTCTGTTTGACAGTAATTTGAAGCGCCACAACCGAACGCCCGTCCGTTGCTGGTATTCCGCTTCGGCCCGTAATACGAAATGAGGCTGCATTTGGCGGTGCCTCGTCGCACCCCGCGTAATTGGAACAATTAGCGCTTTCACCTAACCCAAGCTCGTCAGTACCACCCACGACACCCATCTTTTCAATGTAAAACTGTGGCTTTGAACCCAGCAGAGCGTCATTCACCTCAAAATCAGCGTCTACCGTAGTCCAATCGGGCGTGTCGCCGGTGAAAGTGGTGGCGGGTGAAGGGGGGCATTCAGCATTCATAGCGGTACAGTCTATAATTTTCGGGTGTGCAGGATTAGCCAGTACCGCAGCCTCGCCGGCAAGGAGTGCGGCTTCCGCTCCTTGATAGGAAAGCGAGCGGTCGTACATATTCGAGCTCATCTTTTCATTCATTGTGGTACCGCGGATCGAAGCCAGCCCGACCATTGTCGATATCAGAAGCATGATAAGGGCAACCAAGAGTGCCGCACCGGATTGTCCGCGTCGCAATTGATTTGTTTTCATAACGAACGACTCCTGATGGCCACCACACTGGTAAAGCTGCGCCCAAGACGGCCATCATCAGCGGCTGATGTGGATATGTTCTGATCCTGACTAAAAAGAGTCATAGAGACTTCGATTGCATTCACATCAGCCCACCGATCGGCCGCAGTAATGGTGTCAGAATCAACAAAATCTGCAGTATCAACCAGTCGGTAACGGAAGCCCAGTTCGGTCACACCAGAGGCAATTTCAATACGATTCAGCGTTGCGTTACCCGCCCTATTACTCAAACGCACCATATAAAGAGATCGGCCACCTTCTTCAGGACGGCCGTTGTTGCCCAAGTACCACGCAGTTGAGCTCAGCTGTGCAATGACCGTATTAGGGGTATAGGCTGCCTGCACTTCGCCAGAACCCCCACAAGTAAATTCCCCCAAATTACTGCTGCAATTACCTGGTTCAGGGCTGGCATCAATGTTGGACACGATTTCGCCAGCGGCACCCGTCTTGTATTTCATCTGGAAGATCGTCCCCAGCCTCTCATTACATACAAAAAGGATGTCGCCATCTCCGAGGCTGTTTCCAGCAGGGCCGGCGAGGAAGTCTGCCGAATTGGTGGCTGAGTCATATTCCGTCATGTAGGTGCTGGACGCTTGGCCAGAAAGCATAACCAGGGATTCTGTGCCGAGGATCTGGTTGTCGACGCTAGTCATGCCATCTATATCACTGGTGACGCTAGATAGTGCCGTGTCGCCATCAAATCCTTTTACCGCATTGTCCCAATCATACTGCCAGGGCGTTGTGCCACCATCGTTAGCGGGGTTGAGGATATTAACGATGGTGATGTCGTTCCCACATGGGACGTTCCCCGCCTGACGAATATCTCGCGCAAGCAGCTCAAAACCGACCCGTGCAGCGTCCTGCACTTGCGACAAACCACGCGTGGTGCGAAACCCCTGCATATTGGAAAGCATGATGCCGGTCACTGCACTAATAATAAGCAGGCCCAACACGAGGGAGATCATCAGCTCTACTAGCGCCAGACCTCTGCTATGGAAATAGAATGCAATTATAGGTCGGGAAAACGTGCGCCTCATAAATGCACCTCTGTCATAATCTGCTGTGTGTTATTGCCAGCCAGCCCACGGCTGTCGTTCCACTGGATAATCACGGTGCAACTGGCAGCATCACAGTTAACCGATCCCGTCGCGGCGGCGCCCAGGTTCTGTGTCAATTGGCTACGCCACATCGCCAGAGTATTGGCTGGAAAGGTACTGCCTGTGGGTGTCGCACCTATCGCGACGTTGAAACGTCCGCTCTTGGCAGAGTCCGGGTCGGCGCGTATTGCTTCGATGATGGAATAGGATTGCACCACCCCCATCGACCGTTCCATCGCACTTTGATTGTTGCGTATGGACGCCTGCTGTAGTGACGCCAAGCCGAGCAAACCAATGGCCAGTACAAGAACCGTAATCAGCACCTCGATGAGACCGAGCCCGCGTTGGGTGTTAAAGCTTGTTATTGCCTTTGGTGTATTCATGGGCACGTACCCGCGACCCTGTTCGTAGACAACCGGCTTGCAGCCCCAAAAGTGACATTTCGAATTGACTCACCAGCGCCAGACGAACTGCAGATGGAAATTTCGGATTCGCTGATGATATCCCCGTTGGTGCGTGCCAGGCCATCGCCGCCAAAAACGACTTCGTCATCCGTCAGATCAGAAGACACTTCTATCGTCGAGTTATGGCTGTTCACCTCACCCCTGCGGATTACATCCGTACCTGCAAGAATGACCCAATGCTCCCAGAAGGACGTCCCCGGATCACAAACTGTTGCGGTATCGCTTGCGGCGCGGCAAAAAACGACCGAACTATTACGCTTGACCGATTCGGAGCGAGCAAAACTGACGGCATCTACCATTTCAGTAGCGAGTGCATTCAATCGATTACTCACAATCAGGTTGCGAAATGACGGCAGCGCAATGCTGGCCAGGATCGCCATTACAACAATAGTCACCATCAATTCAATCAGCGTGAAACCTTTCACACCTTTCATCAAAACACCCCTTCATTACGTGATGACGCTATAGGAAACTAAGCCAATGAATTCCGTTCCTGAATAAATTTTCATAATCGTAAGATACAACAGCACTAAAAAACCGCCAGTTGTTCCAGACAAATGGCGGTTTACAGAGGACAAGCGGCCTTCAAGGTGTTAGTGCGTGATACCCATCACACATTCATAGCATCAATCCGCAATTCCTTCGGCATAGAAAACACAATATTTTCCTCACGCCCGGCAATCTCTTCCGGAACATCACCACCGAGTTCACGCAGGCGGGCGATCACGGCGCTTACCAGTACTTCCGGGGCGGAAGCGCCGGCGGTTACGCCGATGGATTTTTTACCGTCTAGCCAGGCAGCGTCAATTTGTGTGGCTTCGTCGATCAGGTAGGCCGGCGTACCCATGCGCTCGGCCAGTTCGCGCAGGCGGTTAGAGTTGGAACTGTTGGGGGAGCCCACCACCAGCATCAAGTCGCAGTCGCCGGCCAGTTGTTTGACGGCATCCTGTCGGTTCTGGGTGGCGTAGCAAATGTCGTCTTTGCGCGGCCCTTCAATTTTCGGGAACTTGGCCCGCAGGGCGTCGATTACCCGGGCGGTGTCGTCCATCGACAAGGTGGTCTGGGTGACGTAGGCCAACTTTTCGGGGTTTTTGACGTTCAGCGTGGCAACGTCGGCTTCGTTTTCCACCAGGTAAATATCGCCGCCGTTGGCGAAATTGTACTGGCCCATGGTGCCTTCCACTTCCGGATGGCCATGGTGGCCAATCAGCACGCATTCGCTGCCGTCACGGCTGTAACGCATGACTTCTATGTGCACTTTGGTGACCAGCGGGCAGGTAGCGTCGAAGACTTTCAAGCCGCGGTTGGCGGCTTCTTTTTGCACCGCCTGGGACACGCCGTGGGCGCTGAAAATTACCAGTTTGTCGTCTGGCACTTCGCTCAGCTCTTCCACAAAGATGGCGCCGCGCTTGCGCAGGTTGTCGACCACGAATTTGTTATGTACCACTTCGTGACGCACATAAATAGGCGCGCCGAACACGTCCAAAGCACGGTTAACAATATCGATAGCGCGGTCAACACCGGCGCAGAATCCACGGGGGTTTGCCAGACGAATTTGCATAGTGTTCCTATCTCAGCCCACAGGAGTTCAGTGCGCAGCGCCTACCGGCTCTACGTCTATAATTTCTACGTCAAAGGTCAGTGTACGCCCAGACAGCGGGTGGTTGAAGTCCACTTCTACTTCGTCGCCCTCTACCCGGCTGATGGTACCCGGCAGCTCTTGCTTGCGCGCGTCGGCAAAGGAAACCACCACGCCTGGCTCCAGCACCATGTCGGCACCGAACACATGGCGCTTCATCAACTGTAAGTTGTTGGGATTGCGCTGGCCAAAGGCTTTTTCCGGTGGCACCTGATAGCTGGCTTTGTCACCGGCTATCATGCCCATCAAATAGGCTTCAAAATTCGCTGGCAGACTTTCATCGCCAATATCCAGGGTGGCCGGGTTTTTGTCGAAGGTGGTATCAACCACTTCGCCGCTGTCAAATTTCAGCGCAAAATGCAGGGTAACCCGAGTGCCTTTGTCTACAGGAAGTTCTTTCATGATGGTCAGTCGCCTTTTTTGTCCGCATCGGCGGGCTTGCGAAACGTGTCGAGTATGATCATGGCGGCGCCAATGGTGATGGCGGTGTCGGCCAGATTAAAGGCCGGGAAATGCCAGTTCTGCCAATAAAAATGGAGAAAATCCACTACGTA
Organism: Marinobacter sp. M1C; assembly: GCF_023314135.1. NCBI lineage: Bacteria > Pseudomonadati > Pseudomonadota > Gammaproteobacteria > Pseudomonadales > Marinobacteraceae > Marinobacter > Marinobacter sp. M1C. The sequence goes on along the minus strand of NZ_CP092289.1, from coordinate 863,139 downwards.
ACCGTGTACCACCCGGTCGTACACATTACCCAGAGCGCCACCAAGAATCAGCGCGAAGGCAATGGCAGACCAGGTTTCATGGCGCTCCAGTTTTCTCAGCCATAGCACCAGCACTACGCTGACCACCAACGCCAGGATCACAAAGAACCAGCGCTGCCAGCCGGCGGCACCGGCTAAAAAACTAAAGGCGGCGCCGGTGTTGTGCAGCAGCGTAAAGTTAAACAGCGGCATCACCGGTACCGGGTTGCCGTAACTGAGCATGGCGGTAGCCAGGGCTTTGGTGCCCAGATCAATCGCGATCACCAGCGCCGTCAGCCACAACCACCTCAGTTTGCCCGCGCGGGGCTTAGCGCTATCGCCGGATTTTGCCATGGCAGAGCCCATCAGGCGAAGGCGCGGGTTTCACCCGAGCCATCAACGTTGGTGATACAGCGACCGCACAAATCGGGGTGATCGACATGGCTGCCCACGTCGGCGCGGTGGTGCCAGCAACGCTCGCACTTGGTGTTACCGGAGGGGCGCACCTGCACCAACAAGCCTTCATAGCTGGTTGGTTCGGCGTCAACTGCCTCGCTTAGCGGCTTCACATCAGCCTCCGAGGTAATCAGCACAAAGCGCAATTCTTCGCCCAGGTGTTTTAGTTTTTCAGCCAACTCGCCGTCGCAGAACAGCGTTACTTCGGCGCTCAGGGAGCCTTTGATAATCCCCTGTTTGCGGGCGTCTTCCAAGCGTTTGTTCACCGCTTCTTTTACAGCGGAAATGTCACGCCAGTAATCACGGCCCAGCTCCACGCTCTGGGGCATTTCGCTCAGGCCTTGGTACCAGATTTCGTAGAATACGGTGTCACCGCGCTCGCCCGGCAGGTGCTGCCAGATTTCATCGGCGGTAAAGCTGAGAATCGGTGCAATCCAACGCACCAGCGCTTCGGCTACATGGTAGAGCGCGGTCTGGCACGAACGCCGCGTCAGACTGTCGGCCTGGGTGGTGTACTGGCGATCTTTGATGATGTCGAGGTAAAAGCCGCCCAGAGTGGATTCACAGAAGTTGTATACCTTTTGGTAAATCTTCAGGAAGGCGTAGTTTTCATAGTCTTCGTGGATTTCGTTCTGCAATTGCAGTGCTCGATCTACCATCCAGCGGTCGAGCGCCAGCATATCGGCCGGAGCCACGGTGTGCTCGGTCGGCTCGAAGCCGGTCAGGTTGCTCATCAGGAAGCGCGCGGTGTTGCGGATGCGGCGATAGCCGTCGGCGCTCTGACGCAGAATGTCTTTAGAGACGGTCATTTCACCGCTGTAATCGGTGGCCGCAACCCACAGGCGCAGGATGTCGGCGCCCAGGTCGTTAGTAACCTCTTGTGGCGCGATCACGTTGCCCAAGGATTTGGACATTTTGTAACCCTTGCCATCCACGGTAAAGCCGTGGGTTAGCACCTGCTTGTACGGTGCCACGCCGTTGATGGCGATGGAGGTTTTCAGGGACGACTGAAACCAGCCGCGATGCTGGTCAGAACCTTCCAGGTACAAATCGGCCGGGAATTGGCCCAGCTCTTCGCGCACTCGCAATACCGAATCGTGGGTCACACCGGAATCAAACCATACGTCCAGGGTGTCCAGCACTTTTTCGTAGTGATCGGCGTCGTCGCCTAACAGCTCGCGGGCATCCAGGTCATACCAGGCATCAATGCCATCGATCTCGATAGCCTGAGCCACTTTTTCGATCAGGCTCTGGGTGTTCGGGTGCAGATCCTGGGTTTCTTTGTGGATAAACAGGGTAATCGGCACACCCCAGGTGCGCTGGCGCGATACGCACCAATCTGGCGACTGGCGCACCATGGCTTCGATGCGGTTCTGGCCCCAGGTAGGCACCCAGCGCACGCCCTTAATCGCTTCCAGAGCGTCGGCGCGCAGGTTTTCTTTTTCCATGCTGATAAACCACTGCGGTGTGGCGCGGTAAATCAGCGGTGTTTTGGTGCGCCAGCAATGGGGAAAGCTGTGGCGGAACTTTTCTTTGCGTACCAGTTTGCCTTCCCGGGTCAGCGCGTCGCAGACCGGGTCATCAGCCTTATATACGTGAACACCGGCGAACTCGCCGGTAGCGCTGGTGTAGGTGCCATCGGCCTGAACCATATTCAGGGTGCCAATGCCGTAGATTTTACCTACCACAAAGTCTTCCACACCGTGGTCTGGCGCGGTGTGAACGGCGCCAGTACCTGCGTCGGTAGACACGTGATCGCCCAGAATCACCGGTACCTGTTTGTCATAAACCGGGTGTTGCAGCGCCAGATGCTCCAGCTGGGCACCGGTGCATTGTGCCAGCACCTGGTAACCGGTCACATCCCAGCGTGCCATAACGCCCTCTACCATAGCGCTGGCCATGATCATTCGCTCGGGACCGGCGCCGACATCGGCTTGCACCAGCGAGTAATCCAGCTCGGCGCCCAATGACACCGCCTGATTGGCGGGAATGGTCCAGGGCGTGGTTGTCCAGATGACGACGGACACATCGCCCTCACCGGCGCTGGTATTGAACAGCGACAGGGCTTTGGCTTGATCCACTGCGGTAAAACGCACGTCGATCTGGGTAGATGTCTTGTCTTGGTACTCTACTTCCGCTTCGGCCAGAGCCGACTGCCCTACTACGCTCCAGTACACTGGCTTGTAGCCGCGCACCAGGTGGCCCTTTTTAACAATTTTACCGAGCGCACGCACAATGCCCGCTTCTACTTTCGGGTCCATGGTCAGGTAAGGCTTGTCCCACTCACCCATCACGCCCAAGCGAATAAAGTCGGCTTTCTGCCCGGCAATCTGCTTGGTCGCGTAATCGCGGCAGGCCTGGCGGAAGGTTTTGAAATCGACCTTCACACCAGCTTTGCCGATTTTCTGCTCTACTTTGTGCTCGATAGGCAGGCCATGGCAGTCCCAACCGGGCACGTAAGGCGCATCAAAGCCCATGAATCCGCGGGACTTAACAATCATATCCTTCAGGATTTTGTTAACCGCGTGCCCAATATGAATGCTGCCGTTGGCGTAAGGAGGGCCATCGTGAAGAATGAACTTGTTACGCCCGGCGCGCTGTTCGCGCAGATTGGCGTATACGTTCAGGTCCTGCCAGCGCTTGAGCATTTCGGGCTCGCGGTTGGCCAGGTTACCGCGCATGGGAAAAGCGGTTTCCGGCAGATTCAGAGTGTGCTTGTAGTCGCTCATGATGGCTGTGCGTGCTCTATTGGGTCAGTTTAGGTCAGTCGGTATTCGTAGTGTGATTCGCAGCAAGGTTCTGGGCTAGCCAAAGCCGGGCGCTACTAAAATCTTTGGCTATCTGGGTTTTCAGGGCGTCCACCGATTCAAAGCGAACTTCATCGCGCAGGCCGTGGCGAAAGGTGACATCTAGCCTCTGGCCGTAAAGCGTGCCGGCGTAATCAAACAGGTGCACTTCCAGTGCCGGGTGTTTGCCGTCGACGGTCGGCCGCAAGCCAATATTGGCAATGCCGTCGTGCTCGGTGCCATCGGCCAACCTTACCTTTACCACGTAAACACCCTGCAAGGCGGGCATTTGGGCCAGGCGGATGTTCGCCGTTGGCGCGCCAATCTCACGCCCCAGCTGGCGCCCATAAACAATGCGGCCAGCAATGTGATATTTCCACCCCAGCAAATGTTCGGCGCTATCCAACTGGTTATCAGCCAGCAGTTTACGGATGCGAGTGCTGCTAACGCGGTCGCCTTCGACCACCACGGTGCGGGTGTTTTCAACCGTAAAGCCGGCGTCGGCGCCCACTTTCTCCAAAAAATTAAAATCGCCGGAGCGGTCACAACCAAAACGGAAGTCGTCGCCCACCACCAGGTGTTTCACCGCCAGGCCTTGAATCAGCAGGCTATCCACAAAGCCCCAGGCCGAAAATTGGCGGAACTGCTCGTCAAAACGCAAGCACAGCACCGCATCAATACCCTGCCCTCGCAAAGCTTCCACTTTTTGGCGGAAACCGGTCAGCCGCGGCGGCGCATCCACACCGCGAAAGAACTCCTGGGGCTGGGGCTCAAAAATCACCACCACCGAGGGCAAGTTGTGCTTTGCGGCTTGCGTTTTTACCTGTTCCAGAATCGCTTGATGGCCGCGGTGAACGCCGTCAAAGTTGCCCACGGTGGCCACACAGCCACGCGCCAGTGGGCCTTCGCCCGATTGCGACAGCGTTTTCAGGTTGGTCAGGCCGCGAATAAAGCGCATGCAAAGCAAACCTCTTTGCTAGTGAATATTGCCGATCAATAACGGCAATAAAATCGTGCCAAAAATTAGAGTCAGTAAGCGTTTGGCACATCATGATAGGGCGCGGGATTATACCTCACCTGTGGCGAAAATGTTTTATACGCACCCCGGCCAGTGCCAGTGTACCAAAGTACGCAAGTGCGCCTGCAATCACCAGTATTGCCATATCCTGGGAGCGCTGAAAGCCGCCGGCCGCCAGCCACTGATTCACCGGCGCGTTCAGCCACAAAATCACCGCCACCAGCGCGCCGTTCGCCAGCGCGAGCTGCAGCCCGAACTTGCCCCAGCCGGGCTGGCTGCGCCAGGCGCCGATGGCCTTCAAACCGCGCCACAGCAAAAAGGCGTTGAGCCACGCTGAAACCGATGTAGCCAGCGCCAGGCCTGCGTGTGCCAAGGGGAAGATCAGTATCAGGTTGAACGCCATGTTAGCGACCATGGCAATGATGCCAATTTTCACCGGGGTGCGAATGTCCTGACGGGCAAAAAAGCCCGGCGCCAGCACCTTGATGACCATGAATGCCAGCAGGCCCGCGGAATAAGCACGCAGGCTCTGAGCCGACATGGCCACATCGAAATCAGTCACTTCGCCATAGTGAAACAAAGTGGCAATGAGCGGCTCGGCCAGCAATCCCAGGGCCAGCGCAGACGGTACGCCAATGATTAACACCGCCCGCAACGCCCAGTCCAGAGTGGCGGAGAACTGAGCCGCCGAGTCCGCCGTGTGCTTACGCGACAAACTGGGCAAAATCACCGTGGCAATGGCTATGCCGAACACTCCTAAAGGCAACTCCGTAAGGCGATCGGAATAGTACAGCCAAGACACACTGCCAGTTTGCAGAAACGAGGCCAGAACGGTATCCAGCAATAGATTTATCTGGCTTACCGATACGCCAAACAGCGCCGGCACCATCAGCTTCAGAATTCGGCTAACACCCTCGTGGCGGTAATCCACTCGTGGCCGCGGCAGCAAGCCCAGACGCATCAAAAACGGTAGCTGAAAAAACAACTGTAAAGCACCCGCAATCAGCACACCCCAGGCCAGCGCCATTATCGGTTCGTTCATGAGCGGCGCCAGCCACACGGCGGCAGCAATCATCGCCAGATTCAACAACACCGGTGTAAACGCGGGAATGGCAAAGCGGTCGTAACTGTTAAGAATGCCTCCGGCAAACGCCGTCAACGAAATCAATAACAAATATGGAAAGGTGATCCGTAACATGTCGCTGGCCAGTGCGAATTTTATGTCGTCGCCCAGAAAGCCCGGGGCAAACACCGCCGTCAACACCGGTGCGCCCAGCATTGCCACCAGAGTGACCGCCAGCAGCACCAGACCGAGTGAACCGGCGACTGCATCCACCAAACGCTTTACTTCCGTTATCGGCTGGTTTTCGCGATAAGACGACAGCACGGGCACAAACGCTTGCGAAAACGCGCCTTCAGCGAACAGCCGACGCAAAAAATTAGGAATTTTGAAGGCCACGAAAAACGCGTCTGCGCCCGCACCGGCGCCAAAATAACGAGCGATCACCATATCCCGCACCAGCCCTAGCACCCGCGACGTCATGGTCATCACCCCTACGACACCAGACGAACGCAGCAGGCCCGGCGCAGGTTTAATCGCGCTCACGGCGGGCACCGACGGCTCTGATGGGCGCGGCGATTCGGGTGTCGGGCCTTGAGGCCCGGGAGACTGTTCAGACATGGTGTTTTAGCCGACAAAAATAGAGAAGCGGGAGTTTATCACAAGCCCTGCCTCCGCTGGCATAGATCACTTTTTGACTTGACAAGTCTCGCCGTTGGCGGCACAATTCTGCGTCATTTATTTCGACGCGCTGGATCTGGCGCGCCCGCGATGAAAGAGAGTTGCGATACGGGTGACTGAAGGGTTACTGCAACTGCATCTTGCGCTCTCAAACCAAATATTCAGCAACGAATTCAAGTACTTTCAGGAGTTTTACGGTGGCAAATTCCCCGCAAGCCAAAAAGCGTGCACGTCAAAACGAGAACAGTCGCAAGCACAACACCAGCCTGCGTTCTATGGCTCGTACGTACATGAAAAAGATTCACGTTCAAATCGCCGAAGGCAATTATGAAGGCGCGAAAGCTGCTTTTCTGCAAGCCCAGCCGATTCTGGACAGCATGGTTAACAAAGGTATCTTCCCCAAGAACAAGGTTGCTCGCATTAAGAGCCGCCTGAATATCAAGGTGAAGGCACTGCAAGCGGCGTAAGCCATTTGGGTGCACAAAAAACCGGCCAGCTGGCCGGTTTTTTTATGTCTGCAGAAACGGCAAGGAATAACGCTAAGAGGCAATCACCATGTTATCGCGGTGAATCAGCTCTTCGCCGGTCATAAAGCCCAATAATTCCATGATGCGATCACTGGACTGGCCAGCAATCAAACGTGCAGCAGCGGCGTCGTAATTTACCAGGCCGCGAGCCACTTCTTTACCCTGCTCATCCAGACACGCCACCATTTCGCCGCGGCGGAATTCACCGGTGATACGGGTAACGCCAACCGGTAGCAAGCTGCGACCACCCTGTCGCAACACCCGCGCCGCGCCATCATCAATCACTAAAGTACCCCGGGTTTGCAGATGGCTGGCCAGCCACTGCTTGCGAGCCGCTACACGGCCCTGCTCCGGCAATAAAAGCGTTCCTAGCGCTTCGCGTTCGCGCAGACGCCCCAGAACATTGTCGATGCGCCCGCCCACAATCACCGTGAAGGCCCCTGAGCGTGCCGCTAACCGCGCCGCGCGAAGCTTGGTCTGCATACCCCCACGGCCCACCGCGCCGGCGCTACTGCCAGCCATGGAATCCAAGTCGCGGTTACTGGCGAAGCACTCGTTCACCAATGTTGCGTCGCTGTGTTTGCGCGGGTCTTTATCAAACAGACCCAGCTGATCGGTGAGGATAATCAGGCCGTCAGCCTCAACCACATTGGCCACCAACGCACCCAGGGTGTCGTTGTCACCAAAGCGGATTTCATCGGTCACCACCGTGTCGTTCTCGTTCACGATCGGCACAACGCCCAGCTCCAATAACGCCCGCAGGGTGCTGCGGCCATTCAGATAACGCTTGCGATCAGACAGGTCGTCGTGGGTCAGAAGAATCTGGGCGGTGTGTATGCCGTGGCGCTTGAACTGGGCCTCCCAGGTTTGTACCAACCCCATCTGCCCTACGGCCGCGGCTGCCTGCAATTCATGCGCCTGCTGCGGCCGGCGAGCCCAGCCTAAACGGCTCATGCCCTCGGCAACAGCGCCGGATGACACCACCACCAGCTCGACACCGGCCTGCATCAGCGCCGCCATCTGGTCTACCCAGCGGCCCAGAGCAGGCACGTCCAGGCCTTCTCCGTCGTTAGTTAGCAGAGCACTTCCGATTTTCACCACCAGGCGGCGGGCCTGTTGCAGCTGGGCGCGTTCAGTCATGATTTGAATACGGTCTCTTACAGGTGCCACTTACTCCGGCGCGTAAACGACTTCTACGTCACCATCATCGTCGTCGAAGTCGTCATCGCTGTCTTCTTCACGGGCCGCGCGGCGAGCCACCTTTTCTTCGGTGATGCGGGCGCGGGCCTCTTCATCCATCTGGCGGCGGCGGGCTGCTTCCTGCTCGGCAGCTTCGGGGTTTTCAGCCTCTTCTGCCGCACGCTCCTCAATCCAGCGCATAACGGCTTGAGTCAGGGGCTTGGTACCTTCGCCGCTCAGAGCAGAGATACTGAATACCGGACCTTTCCATTCCAGCTCATCAACGATGGCCTGGCAGAGCGCCTCGCGCTCATCTTCCGGCACCATGTCGACTTTATTCAGCACCAGCCAGCGATCACGATTAGCCAGTGTTTCGCTGAATTTTTCAAGCTCGTGGGCGATGGCCTTTACCGCATAAGCCGGCGATGAACCGTCGTAGGGGGCCACGTCTACCAGGTGAAGCAGCAGGCGGGTACGCACCAAATGCTTCAGAAAGCGGATGCCCAGACCGGCACCTTCGGCTGCGCCTTCAATCAGGCCGGGAATATCGGCAATCACAAAGCTCTGGTGATTCTGCACTCTGACCACGCCCAGGTTTGGCACCAGGGTGGTAAACGGATAGTCCGCCACTTTTGGCGTCGCCGCAGATACAGAACGAATAAAGGTCGACTTACCGGCATTGGGCATACCCAACAGACCCACATCAGCCAGTACTTTCAGCTCTAGCCGCAGATTCCGGGTTTCACCCTCGGAGCCTTTCGAAGTCTGCCGTGGCGCACGGTTAATAGAGGACTTGAAGCGGGTGTTGCCCAGGCCGTGAAAACCACCCTGAGCGACTTTCTGGCGCTGACCTATGCGGGTCAAGTCACCCAGCACTTCGTGGGTGTCCATGTCCACTATGGTGGTACCTACCGGCACCGGAAGCACCAGATCTTCGCCTTTAATACCGGTGCAATTGCGGCCGGAACCCTGTTCGCCGTTATGGGCTCTGTGCTGGCGTTGAAAGCGGTAATCAATCAGAGTATTCAGGGCATCGTTGGCTTCCAGATACACAGAACCGCCATCGCCACCATCGCCACCGTCAGGCCCGCCCCGAGGCACGTATTTTTCACGGCGGAAACTCAGGCAACCGTGGCCGCCTGTACCTGCTTCCACAATGATGGTGGCTTCGTCTACAAATTTCATATTGGCTGATGCTCTTTATGGTATTGGCTGCTGTTCTTTACGGTGCTGGCTGATCTTTACGGTGTCGGCTGAAGCTCTTGCTGATAACGGTGCACTAAAAGCGAAACCCTACAAACCAAAAAACCCCGCAGCCTCAATAAAGCGGTGCGGGGCTTTCAGAGACCACTACTTATGCAGCTGAAACGATGCTTACATATTTACGGTTCTTAGGGCCTTTTACTTCAAACTTCACCTGGCCTTCGGCTTTGGCGAACAAGGTGTGATCCTTGCCCAGCCCAACGTTGGTGCCTGGGTGAAAACGCGTGCCACGCTGACGAACAATAATGCTGCCTGCGGATACGCTTTCGCCGCCGTAGCGCTTCACACCAAGTCGTTTCGACTCGGAATCGCGACCGTTACGGGTACTACCTGCTGCTTTTTTATGAGCCATGATAAGCCTCCTAATTAAGGGGTGATTCCCGGGGTTAGCCCTGGATACCCGTGATCTTTACTTCAGTAAACCACTGACGGTGGCCCTGACGCTTCATAGAATGCTTCCGGCGACGGAACTTGATGATCTGGATCTTGTCGTGACGACCGTGGCTGACGACTTCCGCAGTCACTTTGGCGCCTTCAACAACCGGCGCGCCTACGTTAACATCGTCGCCGTTGGCGATCAGCAAAACACGGTCGAATTCAATGTTACTACCGGTTTCTACTTCCAGCTTCTCCAGCTTCAGAGTTTCGCCTTCCTTTACACGGTGCTGTTTGCCACCGCTAACAATAACTGCGTACATGTCTGCTCTCCGCGATTGACCCATCCCTGCTCTTATCCACCTGGTTCTAAGGGAAGCGCTTTGGCGACCCTATAGCAGGGAGCGCAGGTTGGGATGAGTTGGGCGCGTGATTGTACGAAAAGCCGACACGCAATACAAGCTATGTTGACACTCTTGACCTTGTTACGTTGACACCCTTCGCCTTGTTACCTAGCATTGCTGCGACCCGCCTGTTTTATCGACAGCAACAACACCGCCAAACACCGGAACCCTTCATGACAACCCAACGCATCTACGACACCGTAGCAGACGACTTCAGCCGCGTTAACGAACTGATTATTCAGCGCTTGTCATCCGATGTTCCGATGGTCGAAAAAATTGCGCAGTATATTATTGAAAGCGGCGGCAAACGCTTGCGGCCGCTGCTGGTCCTGCTTGCAAGCCGCGCTGCCGGCTACAACGAAGACAATCACCTGAAACTGGCCGCTGTTATCGAATTTTTGCACACCGCCACCCTTCTCCATGACGACGTGGTGGACACCTCCGACATGCGTCGGGGGCGCAGCACTGCCAACGCCAAGTGGGGCAACGCACCCAGTGTGCTGGTGGGCGACTTTCTATACGCCCGCGCCTTTGGAATGATGGTCGAGCTGGAAAGCCTGCCAATCATGAAGGTGCTATCACACGCCACCGCGGTGATAGCCGAAGGCGAAGTGATGCAGTTGATGAATGTGAAGAATCCAGACTTGACCGAAAACCAGTACATGCAGGTGATTCATAACAAAACGGCGATGCTGTTCGAGGCCTCATCGCACTCCGGCGCCTTGCTGGCCGGCGCAAGCCACGCCCATGAAGAAGCACTGAAAAATTATGGCAAGCACCTGGGACTGGCGTTTCAACTGGTGGACGACGTACTGGACTATCGCGGTGACGCCGAAACCATGGGTAAAAACGTGGGTGATGATCTGGCCGAAGGCAAAACCACATTGCCGCTGATTTATGCAATAGCCAACAGTAACGATGACGAAAAACAGCTGATTCGCCGCGCGATCCGCAAGGGCGGGCTAGACGATCTGCAACGAGTGCTGGCGATTATAAACACCACCGGCGCGCTGGATTACGCCATGGCTAAAGCCAAAGATCAGGCGCAGCAGGCCAAGGACTGCTTGCAAAGTCTACCCGCTAGCGATCACCTGGACGCGCTCCACCTGCTGACCGACATTGCGGTTGCCCGCATCAACTAAACAGCAGCCCCCGGCAATCGAAACTCTTTACCCACAAAAAAACCTGCATCGTAGCGATGCAGGTTTTTTTGTGGGTAAAGAGTTTCTAGAACGTGAGCGTTACTCGAACGCCCAGCGCAGAAAGTTTTTCTTTTCTTCGTCTGAGGCGGTTGCCCACACGGCCTTCAGAGTGTCCAGAGCATTGCCTTGCGCTGCGGCTGATGTCGCTTGAACACCTGCTATTCCCGGAATAGGTGTTCTGGCCGGCGCCTGGCTTGGCACGTAATTCGCCGATGCGGTCGCTACCTGGCCAGCACTGCTTACAATCTCTGCTGAAAAATCTTTCATCTCACGCTCGGCTTCTCTACGCGTCGCCGGCTTGTCAAAGCGAAACTCGTAAACGGTGCCGGCTTTAGCGTCAAAGCTGGCCAGTTGCGGCTTGCTTTCAACTACGTCAACCTTGGATTCGCCGTTATCCACGACAGTGGTCTTTGCCCAGATGGTTTTGTAAACAAACACCACATCGTTTTTACCGGGCAACAAAGCGTAGTCCAGCGCCAGATCGTTCATCAGGAAGTTACCCACGGAACGCCCGTTAACCTGGGTTACCCGAATTTCTCCCGGCGCTTTCAACGTCGCCGCATTCACGGCCTGGGCAGGATTACCTTGCCAAGTTTCTATACGGGTCATGGAACTGGAGCAGCCAGCAAGAACTACCAGCATAACGGCAGGCAGCAGCAACCGGAAAACTGAAAACGAGCCAGACAGACGGCAATGATTCATTGAATCTCCTTGATGCAACAATAAAGAAAAGGTGCAAAATCAACTGTATCGGCTACAGCCAGCTTTTGTTATACGCATTCTGACCAGCGGCCGTGAACAGGGCAAGCGCCGCAGGCCCTGTTTTACAAAAACTATGCCGTTGTCAGGAAAAAACCTGCGGCATAATCCATAAATCAATCAGGTAAAGGCAAACCAGGGCCATTATGGCGGCCACTACGTCGTCCACCATAATACCGAAGCCCCCAGGTAGGCGCTCGTCCAGCCAGTTGATGGGCCAGGGTTTTATAATATCAAACAAACGGAACATGACGAACGCAAGCAATACACCAACGATGTGGTCCGGAAACAGCCCCAGGGCAATCCACATGCCCACAAACTCGTCCCAGACAATACCGCCATGATCGTGCACTTTCAGATCGCGGGAAGTTTTCCCGCACAGCCACACACCCACAATGAACGCCAGAGCCACAATCGCCCAGTATATTGGCTGGGGTAGCCAGGCAAACGTGTACCAGATAGGAATGGCCGCCAGGCTGCCCCAGGTTCCGGGTGCACGGGGCATTGCGCCGCTGCCGAAGCCAAACGCAAGAAGGTGAACAGGATCACGCAGAAATCCGGGCGGCAATAAGCCTTCTGGCAAATCCGGTTCTGTTAGAAAGTCGTTCTGGCTCATCGGGACCCTGATGAAGTATGAAGAATGTCAGCAACCCGTTGCTAAGTGATCGAAAAGTGGTCGAAGCCTGGACGCCGTGAACAGACCATACCTGCGTCTGCATTTAGCCGCAAGCCTGGCTCCTGCTGCACCTGCCCGATCACCGTCAGCTGCTGTTGCAACCCGCGGCTGGCGGCGGCCCAGAGCTGTTCTGGAACGGTTACGCAGAGTTCGTAATCGTCACCAGACTGCAATGCAAACCCTGCCGCTGCGTCGCCCTTGATCCGCCGCAGGGCTGCCGACAGAGGTAGTGCTGCAAGATCGATGGTTGCACCCACGCCAGATGCTCGCAAAATATGCAGCAAATCGGCATGCAGCCCATCAGAGATATCAACCGCTGCTGAAGCCACCGAACGCAGCGCAATACCCAGTTCCAGCCGTGGCTGCGGGTAATGGTAGCGCTGCAGTACGCTGGCGGCGTCTGTTGCGGGAGCCGTGTCGTACAAAAAATCCAGCGCCGCACCGGCATCACCCAGCTGACCGCTAACGCACACCAGGTCTCCTTCACGTGCGCCGTCGCGACGCAGAGCCTGGCCCTGGGGAACGGTGCCATGCACTTGCAGGCTCAGCGTTAGGGGGCCCCGAGTCGTATCACCACCGGCCAGCACAATGCCAAACTGTTGGCTGGCTTCAGCCAGCCCGGCGGCAAAGCCTTCCAACCAGGCTTCATCGGCCGCAGGCAAGGTCAGAGCCAGTGTAAAGCACACCGGCTGTGCGCCCATAGCGGCCAGATCACTCACCGCAACAGCGAGCGCGCGCCAACCCAAAAAACGCGGACAATAGCTAACTGGAAAATGCACGCCTTCAACCAGCGTGTCCACTGAAAACACCAGGTCTTGATTGGCAGGCACACGCTGAATAGCGCAATCGTCACCCACTCCAAGCAACAAACCGGAGCCGTCTAAGGCAGGCTTGGCGGCCTTCGCCATTGGCGCAAAGTAGCGGCGAATCAGCTCAAACTCACCCATCGCTGCCACTAACGCGGGCGAATTTCAGCCAGCCGCAGCCGGCGGCTTAGTTTGTCGAGGATGCTGTTTACAAACCGGTGGCCCTCAGTCCCGCCAAAGCGTTTCGCCATCTCAATGCCTTCGTTAATGACGACTTTGTAGGGCACATCCAGGCGAAATTTCAACTCATAGGCGCCCAAGCGCACAATGGCTAGCTCTACCGGATCGACTTCTTGCAGCGGGCGGTCCAGAAACGGCTCGATCAAGCGGTCCAGTTCAGCCTGTTCTCGGCTGGTGCCGTGCAGCAGGTCACGAAAATACAACAGGTCCACTTTGCTCATGTCGTTATCGACCATGAACTCGGCTTCAATGTTGGAAATTGCGCTTTTGCTGAAATGGCGCTGGTATAACCCCTGCATCGCCATTCCGCGAGCGCGGCGGCGATCACCGGCTTTGGGCTGGGCAGGTTTTCCCGGGTTTGAGGTTGGTTCGGGAGATGAACCAGGAATAGTGTCTTCAGGTAGGCTCATTACTCACCCAGCTTCTTGAACAGGCTGACCATTTCGAGCGCTGTAATGGCCGCTTCTGCGCCCTTATTACCGGCCTTGGTGCCTGAACGTTCAATAGCCTGTTCGATGGAATCCACCGTCAAAACACCAAAGGCTACCGGAATATCGGTTTCCAGGCTGACAGCACCCAAACCACTGGCAGCTTCGCCAGCAACGTACTCAAAGTGCGGCGTGCCACCACGAATAACAGCACCCAGGGCGATAATGGCGTCGTAATTACCCGTTTCTGCCACGCGCTTGACCGCCAACGGCATTTCGTAAGCACCTGGTACACGAATCACAACAATGTCTTCATCCGCGATACCGTGGCGGGTCAGGGTATCCAGGGCACCGTCCACCAGGCTCTCTACCACAAAACCGTTAAACCGCCCCACAACCAGAGCATAACGGCCGCTGCAGTGGATAAAGTCGCCTTCAATTACTTGAATTTCCGCCATCGGTGGCTCCTGTCAGGCTGCCGCAGCATACGGCAGCGGATTGATCATTCGGGAATATAAGGCACGTACTCAACCACTTCCAAATCAAAGCCGGAAATGGCGGAGAATTTCATCGGCGGGCTTAACAGGCGCATTTTGCCCACACCAATATCACGCAGAATTTGCGAACCAGTGCCTACCGTAAAGTACACGCCAGAGCTGTCTTTGCCGGCACCGCTACGGCCATGTTCATAGAATTCCTGAATACGGTTTTCCAGGTTGTAACTGTCTTCAGCACCGTTGAGCAAAACCACAACACCGAGCCCCTCAGCAGCCACCTTTTGCAGTGCCCGATGCAACGGCCAACTGCGGGAATCGCGCCGGCGGGCTCCCAACAAGTCGCGCAGGGTATCGGTAATGTGTACACGCACATGCACCGGCTGCTCCGGGGAAATATCCCCCATGGTTAAGGCCAGATGAATGGTGCCATGAATGCTGTCACGGTAAGTGTGCAGCTTAAACAGGCCGTATTCGGTGTCCAGTTCGTTTTGCTCTATGCATTCAACCGTGCGTTCGTTGGTGGTGCGGTAGTGTATCAGGTCTGCGATGGTGCCTATTTTCAGGTTGTGCTCGGCGGCAAAGGCTTCGAGATCTTCGCGCCGCGCCATAGAGCCATCATCTTTCATAATTTCACAGATCACGCCCGCAGGCTCACAACCCGCCAACGCAGCCAGATCGCAAGACGCTTCGGTGTGGCCAGCGCGGCTGAGCACGCCGCCAGCGTCTGACATCAGCGGAAAAATATGGCCTGGCTGCACCAGGTCTGATGCTTGGGCATCGCGGCCTACAGCGGCCTGCACCGTACGAGCGCGGTCCGCAGCTGAAATCCCGGTGGTAACACCCTCCGCTGCCTCAATAGACGCGGTGAACTTAGTGCCAAAACCAGATGCATTCTGGTTAACCATTAACGACAGCCCCAACTGCTTGCAGCGATCGCGGGTCATCGGCATACAGATCAGCCCACGACCAAAACGGGCCATAAAGTTGATGTGCTCGGCTTCACAATGCTCAGCCGCCATGACCAGGTCGCCCTCGTTCTCGCGATCCTCATCGTCCATCAAAATAACCATTTTGCCCTGACGAATATCTTCAACTAAGTCTTCGATCGTATTCAGTGCCATAACGCGGTTGCACCCTTGCAGCGCTCCTGCCCGGAGCCTCCGTGAATTGATAGTTAGCGACGCGCCAGAATCAGCCTCTGGTCGACGCCTAGCTGACGCCGGTCAAGCACCTGCCATTGTATTTTGTCTGCCATGGATTCCAGCGCCAAACTGGCCGTTGGCCGCCCGGTACTGCCAAGGAATACCGGGGCCTGATAGAGCCAAAGTTCATCCACCAGATCCTCACTGATAAAGCTGCCCGCCAGAGTTGGCCCGGCCTCTACCAGTACTTCATTGATGCCTATATCGCCCAGCGTGTCCAACATTTCAGCCACGTTTACGCCCTTGTCGTGCCAAGCCACGCCGCGCAGGCGTATACCTAACGCAGCCAAATCTTGAGCCGCGCTGGTCGCCAGCGAGGAGGTGGCACAAAAGACCTGTACTTTACCGCCGCGGAAGATTTTAGCGGATGCCGGCGTGCGGGTATCGCGGTCGGCAATTACCCGTAGCGGTTGCCGCGCAGGCTCGGTAGCGCTGCCAATATCGCCCATTTCTGCGCGCCGCACGGTTAACGACGGGTCGTCCGCCAGCACCGTACCCACTCCGGTCAAAATGGCGTCGCTCATGGCACGCAGGCGCTGAACATCGCTGCGCGACTCTGGCCCGGTGATCCATTGGCTTTCGCCCGACGCCATGGCAGTGCGGCCGTCCAGGCTAGCGGCCATTTTCAGCCGTACCCAAGGGCGCCCGCTGGTCATGCGTTTCATAAAACCCGGGTTCAGCTTGGCGGCTTCGCCTGCCAGTAAACCCACGTGAACGCGAATACCAGCAGCCCTGAGCATTTCCAGCCCGCGCCCGGAAACATTCGGATTTGGGTCCAGCGTGGCAAAAAAAACCTGTGCAACCCCGGCTTCTATCAGCGCTTTGGCGCAGGGCGGTGTGCGCCCGAAATGACTGCAGGGTTCCAGAGTGACATACGCCGTAGAGCCGCGGGCGGCAGTACCGGCCTGGCTTAAAGCACGCACTTCGGCGTGGGCTTCTCCGGCGCGTTCATGCCAACTTTCACCCAGAATGCGATCCCCGCGCGCAATCACGCAGCCCACGCGGGGGTTCGGGTGAGTGGAATAACGGCCACGCCAGGCCAACTGGACAGCACGGGCCATAAAGGCCCGGTCGCGAGTGGTGATCATGACTTTTTTTCCGCGCCCGAATCCGCCAGCGCCTTAGCTACATCTGCCACCGAATCTCCATTGCCGGCGGTAAGACGCTCGATTTCTTCCTTGAATTCGTTCACATCCTGAAAGCTGCGATACACCGACGCAAACCGTACATAGGCTACTTTGTCTAGCTGGCGCAACTCAGTCATCACCTCTTCACCCAAACGCATAGACTTTACTTCGCGCTCGCCGGTGGCACGCAACTGCGCCTTGATGTGGCTCAGTGCGGTATCTATTTGCTCGATACTGACCGGGCGTTTTTCCAGCGCTTTCATCAACCCGAAACGCAGCTTTTCTTCGTCAAAAGGCTGGCGAGTGCCATCCTGTTTCACGACCCGCGGCATAACCAGCTCGGCGGTTTCAAAGGTAGTAAACCGTTCGCGGCACGAAAAACATTCCCTGCGGCGACGCACCTGATTGCCCTCTGCCACCAGGCGCGAGTCAATCACTTTGGTATCGTCTTCGGCACAGAATGGACAATGCATAATCAGAAACTCTAAAGAGAACCCCAAGCCCGACCTAAACAGGCCTGACCCGGGGTAACAACGGGCAACTTACGCGTATACCGGGAAGCGGGCGCACATGGCTTCAACTTGCCCGCGCACACGGTCAATCACGGCTTCGTCGTTCAGGTCGGCAAGAATGTCACAAATCCAGCCGGAAAGTTCGCGACATTCCGCTTCGGCAAAACCACGAGTGGTAATGGCCGGCGTACCGATGCGCAGACCCGACGTAACAAACGGCGAGCGCGGGTCGTTCGGTACCGCGTTTTTGTTCACGGTGATATGAGCCCGGCCCAGTGCTGCATCGGCGTCTTTACCGGTGATCTCCTGTTTGATCAGGCTCAACAGGAACAGGTGATTTTTGGTACCGCCGGACACCACGTCAAAACCGCGATCAACAAACACTTCGGCCATGGCCGCGGCGTTTTTAACCACTTGCTGCTGATACGTCTTGAACTCGGGGCTCATGGCTTCTTTGAAGCAGATTGCCTTAGCCGCGATCACGTGCATCAGCGGGCCACCCTGGCCACCGGGGAATACCGCGGAGTTCAGCTTCTTGTGCAGAGCTTCGTCGTCGCAGGCCAGAATCAGCCCGCCGCGGGGGCCGCGCAGGGTTTTGTGGGTAGTTGTGGTCAGCACGTGGGCGTGGGGGACCGGGTCAGGATAAACACCCGCTGCCACCAGGCCAGCTACGTGAGCCATGTCGACAAACAGGTAGGCACCCACTTTATCGGCAATTTCGCGGAAACGGGCGAAATCAAGATACTGCGAATAAGCGGAGAAGCCGGCAATGATCATCTTCGGCTTGTGCTCCACCGCCAACGCTTCCACGTCGTCGTAATTGATCAGACCTGTGTCGGTGTCGATACCATATTGAACGGCGTTGTAGATTTTACCGGAGAAATTCACGCTGGCACCGTGGGTCAGGTGGCCACCGTGGGCCAGGCTCATGCCCAGTACCGTATCACCCGGATTCAGCAGCGCTAAAAATACCGCCGAGTTGGCCTGTGAACCAGAGTGCGGCTGCACGTTGGCGTAAGCCGCTCCGAACAATTCTTTGGCGCGATCAATAGCCAGCTGCTCGGCAATGTCTACAAACTCACAACCGCCGTAGTAACGCTTGCCGGGATAACCTTCGGCGTACTTGTTGGTCAAATCGCTGCCCTGCGCTTCCATCACCCGCGGGCTGGTGTAGTTTTCCGACGCAATCAGCTCGATATGAGCTTCCTGGCGATGGCTCTCCGCCTGCATGGCGTTCCAGAGCTCGTCGTCAAAACCGGCGATTTTCATATCACGATTAAACATGGATGCGCTGCCTCTGTGTGCTTGGCTGACCGTAAATTTTAGCCCGCTATTCTAGCTCATTGTCGGGGGTAAAATCACCCTCTAAACCGCCAACGACTGTTGACGCAGGCCAACACATAATTCCGTACTGCTCAAATCGGGGACAGATTTGAAGCGGAAGACAGATTTCAAATCTGTTCCCAGGCAAAGTGAAATCTGCTTCAATTGCTATAACTGGGCCATTTCGCTACCTTACTGCGGTTAATTCCACACATTTGAAACCCCGGAGGATTCCACTCTTATGGCCCAGTACGTATACACAATGAACCACGTTGGCAAAGTGGTTCCGCCCAAACGCGAGATACTCAAGGACATTTCCCTGAGTTTTTTCCCGGGCGCCAAAATTGGCGTGCTCGGTTTGAACGGGTCTGGTAAATCCACTCTGCTGCGCATTATGGCCGGCATTGATCAGGATTATTCCGGCGAAGCCCGCCCCCAGCCTGGCATTAATGTGGGCTACCTGCCTCAAGAACCAGAACTGGACGACAGCAAGACCGTTAAGGAGATTGTCGACGAAGCCGTAGCCGAAGTTCACAACGCGCTAGCAGAACTCGACCAAGTGTACGCCGCTTATGCCGAACCGGATGCCGACTTTGACGCCCTAGCCAAAAAGCAGGAAAAACTGGAGGCTGTGATTCAGGCCACCGACGGCCACGACATTGAACGCAAAATGGAAGTCGCCGCCGACGCCCTTCGCCTGCCGGCCTGGGACCAGATGGTGAAAAACCTGTCCGGTGGCGAACGCCGCCGCGTTGCCCTGTGCCGCTTGCTGCTGTCGGGCCCGGACATGCTACTGCTGGACGAACCCACTAACCATCTGGATGCCGAATCGGTTGCCTGGTTGGAGCGTTTTCTGCACGACTACGAAGGGACTGTTGTGGCCATCACCCACGACCGTTACTTCCTGGATAACGTTGCCGGCTGGATTCTGGAGCTGGATCGCGGCCACGGTATTCCGTTTGAAGGCAACTACAGCCAATGGCTGGAAAACAAACAGAATCGCCTGGAGATGGAATCCAAGCAAGAAGCCTCACATCAAAAAGCTGTAAAACATGAGCTGGAATGGGTGCGCAGTAACGCCAAAGGCCGCCAGTCCAAGAGTAAGGCCCGCCTGGCGCGCTTCGAAGAAATGAGCTCGCAGGAATTCCAAAAACGCAACGAAACCAATGAGCTATATATTCCGCCCGGGCCTCGTTTAGGTGACGAGGTGATTGAAGTGAACGGCATTAGTAAAGCTTTTGGCGATCACCTGCTGTATGAAAACGTGTCGTTACGAGTACCACAGGGTGCCATAGTGGGCATCATCGGCGGAAACGGCGCAGGTAAATCCACACTGTTCCGCATGATCATCGGCGCAGACCAACCCGATGCCGGCAGCATTACCGTCGGCGAGACCGTAAAGCTGGCTTATGTGGACCAGAACCGAGATCTGGACGGCAGCAAAACCGTTTGGGAGCTGCTCAGCGAAGGCCAGGACATTATCAAGATAGGCAACTACGAAACGCCATCGCGAGCCTATGCCGGCCGTTTTAACTTCAAAGGCTCCGACCAGCAAAAGCGGGTGGGTGACTTGTCCGGTGGCGAGCGCAATCGCCTGCACTTGGCCAGCCTGTTAAAAGAAGGCGGCAACGTGCTGCTGCTGGACGAACCTACTAACGATCTGGACGTAGAAACCTTGCGTGCTCTGGAAGAAGCCCTGTTGAACTTCCCAGGTTCCGCTTTAGTGATCTCTCACGACCGCTGGTTTCTAGACCGGGTAGCCACTCACATTTTGGCGTTTGAAGACGACGGCGAAGTGATTTATTACGAAGGCAACTTCAGCGACTACGACGAAGACCACAAGAAACGCAAAGGCGATTCTGCGATGGTGCCACAGCGCATGAAGTACAAGAAACTAGCGTGATCTAGTCAGCTTGGGGAGTCTGCCCGCCCACGGGCGTCAGCAGATTCCCTAATTCCCGCTCCAACAGAGCAGGATCGCCAAGATTCAGCTCCACCAGCCGGCGCAAATGCGTGGCGCTGTCCATATCTATGTACTGAACCTGAAACCCCAAACGCTGGTCTTCGACGTGGCGCAACACCACCGCCATCACAATACCGGCCTCGGTACCGTTCAGAAATACGGTTATCTCACAGGGTTCATCCACTGCCACAGCCCATTGCGACGGACATCGCAAAAGCACGCCTTTCAGCGAAATATCCAGCACCTGAGCCTGCCAGATCTGCTCTTGCCACTGCACTTCGCAGGCGGCATCAAACTCAATGCGGTGAAAGCGGCGTTGCTCGGTAGCGGGGGTTGTCACAAAGAACTCCTGAAGACGGACTATCTAATGACTATAGACCGGCCCAAGACAAACCGAAAGCACCAATAGCTGGCAGCTTAAAGCTCATCAAGAGCCGTCAGCGCGTCACTCAGCTTTGTCACCGGAATAACCTTCATGCCGTTAATGGCTTTACGCGGGGCGTTGCCTTTTGGCACCAGCGCGCGGGTAAAGCCGTGCTTGGCTGCCTCATTGATCCGTTCCTGACCGTTGGGCACCGGGCGAATCTCGCCGGACAAACCTACTTCGCCAAAAATCATCAGATCTTGCGGTAGCGCACGGTCGCGGAATGACGACACAACAGCCGCCAAAAGTGCCAGATCGGCACTGGTTTCAGCGACTTTCACGCCGCCCACCACGTTCACAAACACATCCTGATCCGCTACGTGCATGCCACCATGACGATGCAGAACCGCCAACAACATGGCCAGCCGATTTTGATCTAGCCCCACTGCCACTCGCCGGGGATAACTACCCTGAGCCGTATCCACCAGCGCCTGAATTTCCACCAGCATGGGCCGGGTGCCTTCCCACACCACCATCACCACACTACCGGGCGCAGCCTCTTCGCCACGATTCAAAAAGATAGCGGACGGGTTTTTCACTTCTTTCAGGCCCTGCTCAAGCATGGCGAATACGCCCAGTTCGTTCACTGCACCAAAGCGGTTTTTAATACCACGCAGAGTGCGATAGCGGCTGTCGCTTGAGCCTTCCAGCAAAATGGAGCAATCAATCATGTGCTCCAGCACTTTTGGCCCGGCCAGGCTACCGTCTTTGGTGACGTGCCCCACCAATAGCAAAATGGTGCCGGTCTGTTTTGCAAAGCGGGTCAGAAACGCCGCGCTTTCACGTACCTGTGACACACTGCCGGGCGCCGATTCGGAATCGGCCACGTGCATCACCTGAATACTGTCGATCACTAGAATTCGTGGCTTTTCCACTTCAACGATCTGTAACAGCCGCTCGACGCTGGTCTCTGACAGCATTTTTAAATCTGAGGTGGGCAGGCCAAGCCGCTTGGCGCGCATGGCCACCTGTTGCAGAGATTCCTCGCCGGTTACGTAAAGCGCCGATACCGAGCTTGCCAAGTTGCACACAGCCTGTAGCAGCAGGGTGCTCTTACCGGCGCCCGGGTGTCCGCCCATCAACACCGCCGAACCTTCTACCAGGCCCCCGCCCAGAACCCTGTCAAATTCGGCCATGCCGGTGCTCAGGCGAACCTGTTCCGCCAAACTGACATCATTCAGGCTCTGCACCGCCGACAAACTGCCAGCAAAGCCTTCGAAGCGCGAACCGCGGGCGCTTTTATGGGCCGGGGCAGAAAGGCCACGCATCTCGCTAATGGTATTCCATTCTTTACACGCCGTGCACTGGCCCTGCCATTTGGAATAGTCGGCACCACAATCGGTGCAAACATACGAGGTTTTTACTTTGGCCATAAATCAGCTCTGGTACGGTTCGTTTTGATGGTGCTCTTAATCTTGGTGGTACTGAGGGCTAAGCTCTACCACCGCTTCTATGAACGCGCCGGCGTGCGCAGGGTCTACATCCGGCGTAATGCCGTGGCCCAGATTGAAAATGTGGCCCGTGCCATGGCCAAAGCGGCGCAAGATATCGCCCACTTCTTCACGGATACGCGCGGGCGGCGCGTACAGCATGGTCGGGTCCATATTGCCCTGCAGCGCGACCTTGTCGCCAACTCGAGCGCGGGCGTTGCCAATGTCAGTCGTCCAGTCCAGGCCCACGGCATCCGCGCCGCAATCGGCGATCGATTCAAGCCACTGGCCGCCGTTCTTGGTGAATACAATCACCGGCACCTTACGGCCTTCGCTTTCCAGATTCAGGCCAGCGATGATTTTGCGCATGTACTTCAGGGAGAACTCTTCATAGGCCCAGGTGGTGAGTACGCCGCCCCAAGTGTCAAAAATTTGCACCACTTGGGCGCCGGCGCGAATCTGCCCGTTCAGGTAATCGGTAACCGCATCTGCCAGATGATCCAGCAACTTGTGCATGACTTCGGGCTGGCCGTACATCAGTTTTTTGGCTTCGCGGAAATCTTTCGACGAACCGCCTTCCACCATATAAGTGGCCAAGGTCCAGGGGCTGCCGGAGAAACCAATCAGCGGCACCCGTCCGTTCAGCGCACTGCGGATCGTCGACACTGCGTTCATCACGTAATCCAGGTCGACCTCGGCGTTGATTTTTGGCAGCGCGTCTACATCGGCAGCGGAACGGATGGTGTGCTTGAACTTCGGGCCTTCACCGGTTTCAAAATACAGGCCCAGACCCAGCGCGTCAGGAATGGTCAGAATGTCAGAAAACAGAATGGCTGCGTCTAGCGGGAAACGCTCTAGCGGTTGCAGAGTCACTTCACAGGCCAGCGGCGTGTTTTTGCACAAACTGAGAAAGTCACCGGCCTTGGCGCGGGTAGCGCGATATTCCGGCAGATAGCGACCGGCCTGGCGCATCATCCAGACCGGCGTGCGGTCTACAGGCTGGCCCATCAGGGCGCGAAGGAAACGATCGTTCTTCAGTTCAGTCATAAAAATGTCCAGCGTTCTCAATCATTAAAAGGTCATAACATTCGGCAGGCAATGATACCCCGTTTGTATCAATAAAAAAGGGCGACCTGTTTTTGACAGACCGCCCTCCGATTCACATCAACGCCGATTTCAGATATCCAGATAATCCATAATGCCTTCGGCGGCCTGGCGACCTTCCCAGATAGCCGTGACTACCAGGTCGGAGCCGCGCACCATGTCACCGCCGGCAAATACCTTGGGGTTGCTGGTCTGGAAGGCAAAATCCGCTTGCTCTGGCGCCGTTACCAGGCCGGAATCGCTGGTACTCACCTGGTGCTGGCCAAACCATTCTGCCGGGCTGGGGCGAAAACCAAAGGCCACCAGCACCGCGTCTGCAGGGATGATTTCCTCAGTGCCCGGAATCACTTCCGGCCGACGGCGACCGTTTTCGTCAGGCTCACCAAGCTCGGTAGACACCACTTTCACGCCTTCCACCTGACCGTCACCAACGATAGCCACCGGTTGGCGATTAAACATGAAGTTCACGCCTTCTTCGCGGGCATTCGATACTTCCCGCCGTGAGCCGGGCATATTGGCTTCATCGCGACGGTAAGCACAGGTCACGCTGGCGGCTTGCTGGCGAATAGAGGTGCGGTTGCAATCCATAGCCGTGTCTCCGCCACCAAGCACCACCACTCGCTTACCTTGCATATCGATAAAATCTTCGGCGTTGGCTTCAAAGCCCAGACGGCGATTTACGTTAGAAATCAGAAATGGCAGAGCCTTATGAACACCGGCCAGATCTTCGCCGGGGAAATCACCTTGCATAGACGTGTAGGTGCCCATGCCCATAAATACCGCATCGAAGTCGCTGAGCAAATCGCTCATCTGGATGTGTTTACCCACCTCGGTGGATAGGCGGAATTCAACGCCCATTTCTTCAAACACTTTGCGGCGGCGTGCCATTACCGACTTTTCCAATTTGAACTCGGGGATGCCAAAGGTCAGCAGTCCGCCAATTTCCGGGTAAATGTCGAACACCACCGGCGTTACACCGCTACGCACCAGCACGTCGGCGCATGCGAGACCCGCGGGCCCTGCCCCAATCACCGCCACGCGCTTGTCGGTGCGCACCACCTTAGACATGTCCGGCTTCCAACCTAGAGCAAAGGCAGTATCGGTAATGTATTTTTCTACCGAGCCGATGGTCACCGCGCCGTAACCGTCATTCAAGGTGCAATCACCCTCACACAGACGATCTTGCGGGCACACCCGCCCACACACCTCGGGCAGTGAATTGGTCTGATGGCAAAGCTCCACGGCCTTCATAATATTGCCTTCGGCCACCAGCTTCAGCCAGTTGGGAATGTAGTTGTGTACCGGGCACTTCCACTCGCAGTAGGGGTTACCGCACTCCAGACAACGGTGAGACTGGGACGCCGCCTGGCCCTGGGTGAAAGGTGTGTATATTTCCTTGAATTCCTTTTTGCGCTTACGGGCCGGGACCTTTTTCGGGTCTACGCGCCCTACTTCTACAAACTGGAAATCGTTATTCAGTCGCTCTTTCATGGTTTGTTCTCTACATTCGTCTGTTCGCACTGATCCGCCGCGAGGCGAATCCGTTGGGTGTCGACGGGCAGGCCCGCGCTGGCTTTACTCCGGGCGTGCCCGGGTGTTGGCCAGCAGGCTGCGCAAGTTTGCGGCCTTGGGCTTTACCAGCCAGAATCGGCCAATGTAATCGTCGAAATTCGCCAACAGCTGCTGACCCCACTCACTGGCAGTTTCCGCAATGTGCCCACGAATGATGCTGCGCAGGTGGTTGCGATAGGCTTCCATATCTTCACTGGAGATTCGCTGTATCTCCACAAGTTCGTGGTTGTATTTGTCAACGAAGGTATTGTTCAGGTCCAGCACATAAGCAAAACCACCGGTCATACCCGCTCCGAAGTTGTGTCCGGTGCTGCCCAGCACGGTCACCAGGCCGCCTGTCATGTACTCGCAACAATGGTCACCTGCGCCTTCTACCACCGCATGGGCGCCGGAATTGCGCACGGCAAAGCGTTCGCCGGCCGTACCTGCCGCAAACAAATTGCCACCAGTAGCACCATACAAACAGGTATTACCGATAATCGCAGTTTCCCGAGCCTTGAAAACACTGCCGCGGGGGGGGTAAAGCACCAGCTTGCCGCCGGTCATGCCTTTACCCACATAATCGTTGGCGTCGCCTTCTAATATCAGATTCAGGCCGGCGACGCTCCACACACCAAAGCTCTGGCCAGCCGTACCGGTCAAATCCAGCGTAATGGGGGCGTCTGCCATACTTTGGTTGCCATGCAGAGCGGCTATTTCACCAGACAGCCGTGCACCAATGGAACGGTCACAATTCGTTACTCGATAACTCCAGGCACCACCGCTCTTGTTGTCGATGGCACTGCGGACGTCACTGAGCATTTTTTCCGCAAGCGTGCCCTTATCAAAGGGTTCGTTGCGTGGGACCTGGCAGGTTTGCGGTTTGTCCGCTGGAATTTGATCGTTGTTTAGCAAGCGATTCAGGTCCAGTTTACGCTGGCGTTCGGTATCACCCGGCAGACGCACCAGAAGGTCTGTGCGGCCTACCAGTTCCTGCAAGGAACGCACTCCCAGCTGTGCCATCCATTCACGGGTTTCTTCCGCTAAAAAGCGGAAGAAGTTCATCGCCATTTCAACCGTGCCTTTGAAGTGTTCTTCGCGCAGCTGCTCATTCTGGGTTGCCACACCGGTGGCGCAGTTGTTCAGGTGGCAAATTCGCAGGAACTTACATCCCAGCGCTACCATCGGCGTGGTGCCGAACGCAAAGCTCTCAGCACCCAAAATGGCGGCCTTCACCACATCCAGGCCGGTTTTTATGCCACCATCGGTTTGCAGGCGAACTCTGCCGCGCAAATCGTTGGCTCGTAGGGCCTGCTGGGTTTCCGCCAACCCGAGCTCCCAGGGCGAGCCGGCGTAGCGGATCGAACTTAGCGGGCTGGCCGCCGTACCACCGTCGTAACCCGACACCGTAATCAAATCCGCATAGGCTTTTACGACGCCCGCTGCGATTGTGCCCACGCCCGGCTCAGACACCAGCTTCACCGACACCAACGCTTGCGGGTTAACCTGCTTCAAATCAAAAATCAGCTGGGCTAAATCCTCGATAGAGTAAATATCGTGGTGTGGTGGCGGCGAAATCAGCGTTACGCCCGGCACCGAATAACGCAAACGAGCAATCAGCTCATTCACTTTGCCACCTGGCAGTTGGCCCCCTTCGCCCGGCTTCGCGCCCTGGGCAATTTTTATCTGCATAACGTCAGCGCTACGCAGATACTCAGCAGTAACACCAAAACGGCCCGAGGCTACCTGTTTAATTTTGGAGCGTTTCTCGTTGCCATAGCGAGCAGGGTCTTCGCCGCCCTCACCGGAATTGGAGCGTCCACCCAAGGTGTTCATAGCCACCGCCAGGGCCTCATGGGCCTCTGGCGACAGTGCACCCAAGGACATCCCCGCCGAATCAAAGCGGGTGAAAATTTTCTCTACCGACTCAACGTCGGCCAGGTCCACTGGCTGAATGCCTTCGCGGAGCCCAAGCAGATCCCGCAGCGTGGCCACCGGCCGATGATTGACCAACCCGGCGTATTCCTGATATTGACGATAGTCGCCGCTGGTAACAGCATCTTGCAACTTGGCCACAATATCCGGATTGAAAGCGTGGTATTCCTGGCCGTGCACGTACTTCAGAATGCCACCCGGTGACAGGGGCTTCCGCGGCTTCCAAGCCAGCTTGGCCAGTTGTTCCTGGTCGTGCTGAAAGTCGTAGAAATCGGCGCCCTGAATCCGGCAGGGCACGCCCTTGAAGCACAGATCGGCTACTTCATCGGCCAGCCCGATGGCCTCAAACAGCTGCGCTCCACGGTAAGAGGCAATGGTAGAGATGCCCATTTTGGACAGGATTTTGAGCAACCCTTTGTTAATACCCTTGCGGTAATTATTCTTGGCGTCGATGGGATCCACCAGCATTTCGCCGGTGCGAATCAGGTCATTAAGCACTTGATACGCTAAGTACGGGTACACCGCCGTGGCGCCAAAACCGAACAGCACGGCAAAATGGTGAGGGTCTCGCGCCCAACCGGTTTCTACCACAATGTTAGAGTCGCAGCGTAAGCCCTGAGCCACCAGATGATGGTGCACGGCGCCGGTAGCCATGAGCGCGTTCACGGGCAACTGGCCCTGTTGCAAGTTACTATCACTCAGAAGAATTTGCGATTTTCCATCGCGCACCGCCTGTTCTGCAGTGGCGCAAACGCGTCTAACGGCCTGTTGAAGACCCTCTTCCGGGGCATAACTCAATGGAATTGTTGCTACTGCAAAGCCGGGGCGTTCACTCGCCAACATGCGCTGGAATTTTGCCGGTGACAAAACCGGTGTCGTCAAAATCACCCGATCGGCATGCTCAGCCGCTTCTTCGAACACATTGCGCTCGGCACCCAGGCAGGTTTCCAGCGACATCACGATGGCTTCGCGCAGCGGATCAATGGGCGGGTTGGTGACTTGGGCGAACTTTTGGCGAAAATAGTCCGCCAGGTGACGCACTTTGCTCGACAACACAGCCATTGGAGTGTCGTCGCCCATGGAACCCACTGCTTCCTGGCCATTTTCGCCCAGAGGGCGCAGTATCTGGTCGCGTTCTTCAAATGACACGTTGAACATCTTCTGATGCACCAGAAGCTCGTCGGCGCCCAGCAGCTCAAAATCCGGGGCGTCCTGATGCAGCGTCGACTCGACCCGCAGAGCGTTTTCCCGCAGCCAGCGTTTATAAGGCTGAGCCGTTTTCAGACGCTGATCGATATCGCGGGTGTGCAGAATCTCGCCGGTTTCTGTATCAATGGCCAGCATCTGCCCGGGACCAACGCGACCCTTGGCCAGCACGTCATCAGGCTTATAACCGTAGGTGCCGATTTCCGAGGCGACGGTGAGAAAATCGTTTTTGGTATGTACCCAACGCGCCGGGCGCAGGCCGTTGCGGTCAAGCATACACAGGGCGTAGCGGCCGTCGGTCAATACCAGGCCGGCAGGGCCGTCCCAGGGTTCCATGTGCATGGAGTTGTATTCGTAGAAGGCGCGTAAGTCTGCGTCCATGGTGTCTACGTTTTGCCAAGCTGGCGGCACCATCATCCGCGCAGCGCGGAAAAGATCGACACCGCCTGCCAGCAGCAATTCCAACATGTTGTCCATGCTCGATGAATCGGAGCCTGTCAGGTTAACCAGAGGTTGCAGCGTTTTCAGGTCCGGCAGGCGCGGCGAGCTGAATTTGGCTGCACGGGCAATCGCCCAATTACGGTTGCCATCAATGGTGTTGATCTCGCCGTTGTGGGCAAGATAACGGAATGGCTGCGCCAGCGGCCAGCGCGGCATGGTGTTGGTGGAAAAACGCTGGTGGAATACGCAAATGGCGGTCTGCAGATCCGGGTCGTCCAGATCGCGATAGAAATTCGCCAGGTCTGCCGGCATCATCAAGCCTTTATAGGCCAGCGTGCGGTGCGACAGACTGCAAATATAGAATTCGCTGTCGTCAGCCAGATCACGCTCGGCAAAGCGGCGACCAACAAACAAGCTGATGGCAAAGTCACTTTCTGGTTTGCCCGCAGGCAATACAAACACTTGCTCAATGCGTGGCATACAATCCAGCGCCATGGGGCCCAGGCAAGAAGTATCGA
The DNA here is from genome assembly GCF_023314135.1 of Marinobacter sp. M1C. Lineage (NCBI taxonomy): Bacteria > Pseudomonadati > Pseudomonadota > Gammaproteobacteria > Pseudomonadales > Marinobacteraceae > Marinobacter > Marinobacter sp. M1C. The sequence continues at coordinate 834,028 of NZ_CP092289.1, read as the reverse complement.
CCGGCACATCGCGCCATCCCATCACCTCCAGCCCCTGCTCACACAGACGCCTTTCCAGAACCGCCTTGGCGGCCGCCGCCTGGTCTTCTTCAGAGCTCAAAAACACTTGGCCCACAGCGAACAGATCACCAGGCTCTTTGCCAAACTGTGCACGGGCAACCTTGCGGAGAAAACTGTCCGGGCTTTGCAGCAACAGGCCGCACCCATCGCCGGTTTTACCATCGGCGGCAATACCGCCGCGGTGAGTCATACACGTTAGCGACTCAATGGCGGTTTGTAGCAATTGATGGCTGGCTTCGCCCTTGGTGTGAGCAATCAGGCCAAAGCCACAGTTATCTTTGAATTCACCGAGTTGGTACAAGCCAGTCGTCATAAGCGCAATCTCTCTGTAAAAGCTTTTTTATCAAAGAGCTATTAAAAATCATACAAATAGTTCTCTGATATTTCTAACATAGGTCGGACAGTTTACGCAGATGAAAATTCGCCGCTCAAACGGCATTTTTACATTTTAAACGTTATGCACCAGCACGGGTCAGGAAAACCCAAGAATTCCATCGGCGCACCAAAACGAGTCGTTTTTGGCCATTCGGGACTACAAACTCCGGTTCTCACGCACCCAGGGCACACCCGAAACCAGATCGGGGGGAAGAGTTTGTGCCGCCTGCTGTGCGGCATTCTGAGTGGGATAATTGCCCTGAAACACCATAAACCACTGTTTGCCGCTACGCTCACCGCGGGTATACACCATCGCATCTACTTGCGGATAACGACGCAGAACATTCAATGCGGTTTGCTCCAAGTTGCCGCCAACCAGCTGAATGGTCCAGCCGCCACTGCTGCGGCGTTGCGGCAAGGGCACGAAGCGATCCGGCATGGCCGGCGTAAACGCAGCTTGAGCAGGCACTGCCTCCACTGTGGTTCGCGGCGAGGGTACAGGTTGAGCTTTAGCTACCGTTGCCGGCTCGGGCTCGGGCTCGGGCTCGGGCTCGGGCTCTGGATTATCAATGACCTGTTTTCCAGTGGGGTCAGTGCCTGCAATGGGGCCTTCGCCTGTCGCAAGCTGGCTGCCTGAGCGCGATGTTGGCTGCGCGACGGATTCGGGCTGTATCATCGACTCTCGCTCTAATTTGGGCTTTGAGTCATCCACAGGAATGACCGGCTCTGGTGCGCCCGAACCCATTGACGGCGTTGGCTGCGCTGCCGTGCGTTGCTCTGGTGCTGCCTCCGGGCCAATGGTTATGCTCTTGCGCACGCGCTCTGTCGTGTGTGCCTCAGCGTTGGCGTCTTCTTCGCTTTTCACCGTGTCGTACTGGCGGGAAACAAACCACCAGGAAGCAACCAGCAAAACGAGCGCCAGTAACGGCCATACCAACGTACGCCAGGGCATCTTGGCACGGTGCCGCTCAGGAGCCACACGGCCCGCCATATTCAGCCATACCGTAGGCGTTATACGTTGAATCGCGCAAAAGTTACCCAAACTGCGGGTATAAATCTGTTTTAAGCGATCCGGGCTTAACAGCTCACCGGCATTACCGCCAGCAAGCTTCACCCTAGGCTGCAGATATTCCGCCAGTTCATCTCGGCTTAGGGGTGCCAGTGTTATCTGGTGCACGTTTCCGGAAGCCTGTTGTGCAAGCTCCATCAAGCCATGCAGCGCTTCCGTGCCGGCGAACACCGGTAAAGCGGCCAAACTACGATTGGCGCCCAAAAAACCATTCAGCAAAAGATTCAGCACTTCTGCCGGCGCCTGCTCAGCGTTATCGATCAGCAGTACCATGCGCTGGCCTTTGCCGGCGCGCTGCTCAGACCACTTAAAAAACTGCGACAAGGCAGCCTTTGGACCGGCCTCTAAATCCAGGCCGCGGGCCACTATAGACAAATCCCGCACCAGTGCCTGAGGGCTACCCAATGCGGCACTACCCAGGCGATGAAACTCCAGCCGCGACGATTCGCTGCGCACCAGTTCTGCCAGCAGCCGGGTTTTGCCTAACCCGGATGGGGCACTGACCAACACCGCCATATCGCCGAAACCACTCATCTGGCGCAAGGATTCAAGGGCAGATTGGCGCTGGGCGCCGGTAAAAAACGGAGCTTCCATCGCGGAAGGGTCTGCCCGCAGACCAAAGCGCTCCTGTAGGCGGGGGAAAAGACCCCCGGCTTCCTGACTGTTCAGATTGTCGTCGTTGACCATGGCGATATCGTCTCGGGCTCTGGGTTCAACGCTGGCAAAAAGCGTTCAGGGTTGCTTCAAGGTTTTTGCGCGCAGTTTTGGCGGTCACAACCGCTTCGCCCACCGCCTGCAGCAGAACCAGCCTGAGCTGCCCATCTACGTTCTTTTTATCCACTGCCATCCGCTCTATGAAGTCGTCCGGGCGCATGGCTACAGGCGCCAGCGGCGGCAATCCGGCACGGCTGATCAGGTTGTAAATCTGCTGACATTCGGCAGCACTGATAAAACCTTCGCGGGCGGAAAGATCCGCTGCCATCAACATGCCGGTGCCAACGGCTTCTCCGTGTAACCAATTGCCATAGCCGGCGAACGTCTCGATAGCGTGGCCGAAGGTGTGGCCAAGATTGAGTATTGCCCTCAGGCCGCCTTCGCGTTCATCAATGGCCACCACTTCCGCTTTGCAGACGCAAGAACGGTAGATGGCCTCCGCCACATGCAGCGGATCCTTTTCAAGCAAAGATTCAAGATTCTGATCCAGCCAGTGCAGAAAAGGCAGATCGCGAATCAGACCGTATTTGATGACTTCCGCCATCCCGGCACACACTTCCCGGTCTGGCAGCGTCACCAGGGTATCGGTGTCAATCAGCACGACTTGGGGCTGATGAAAGGCCCCTATCATGTTTTTACCCAAGGGGTGATTGATGCCGGTTTTGCCACCAACGGAGGAATCCACCTGCGACAGCAGCGTTGTTGGAACCTGGATGAACGCTACGCCGCGCTGGTAGCTTGCCGCCGCAAACCCGGTCATGTCCCCCACTACGCCTCCGCCCAGAGCTACCAGGGTGGTCGTGCGATTGTGCCTGTGCTGCAGAAGGGCATCAAAAATCAGGTTCAGGGTTTGCCAGTCTTTGTGTTTTTCGCCATCCGGCAAAATCACCGAATCTACCTGCTTGCCTTCAAAACAGGCTTTTGCCTGCTCCAGATAAAGCGGCGCCACGGTGTGGTTAGACACAATCATAACCTGAGAACCGCCAACATAAGGCGTCAAGTCATATTGCCCCAACAGCTGCTGGCCAATCAGTATCGGATAGCTGCGTTCGCCCAGGTCTACCTCAAGTTCACGGAGTAATTTAGGCATGATGACGACCTTCCTTTCGAATCTGGCGTATGTGACGGGGTGTTTTTGGGTTCAGCAGATTAACCAGTTGGCGCACCACCAAACGCGGGCTCTTACGATCCGTGTACATGATGAAGGTGGCCAATTCGGTGTAAATAGGATCACGGATCGCAAAAAGGTGGCGTAACACCGCCTCCGGATCCGCTGTTTGCAACAGCGGACGATTTCGGTCTTTACGGGTGCGTTCTACCTGGTGCTCAACCGACGTGCGCAAATAAACAATCACCGAATTACGGCGCAGCAGTTCATGATTTACGTCGCGCATAACCGCGCCTCCACCGGTCGCAAGAATGATACCTGCCTCGGTAGACAGCTCGCTCAGCATGGCGGTTTCGCGCTGACGGAACCCGTCTTCACCCTCTACATCGAAAATCCAGGGAATATTGGCACCGCAGCGCTCTTCAATAATTCGGTCGGTATCCAAAAAGCGGTAGCCCAGCTCACGCGCTAGCATACGGCCGATGGTACTTTTACCGGCCCCCATGGGACCCACCAGAATAACTCGCTTGGGCAACAACATAACGTCCGCTCAATAAGGTTCAAGCCGGTCAGAATAGCATAGGGGCCGTCATTCTATAATGAATGTCCGGTTCTGCCGGGGTTGCAAAGGCACAAAAAAACCGCCGTTTTTAGGCGGCGGTTTTTTTGTTGCGGATAACTTAACGAACCAGGTCGTTTTTGATGATTTTCGGGGTGATGAAAATCAGCAGTTCGCTACGCAGCTCGGTAGTCTGAGTGCGCTTGAACAACCTGCCCAGGTAGGGAATATCGCCCAAGAACGGTGTCTTGGTGGTGGTTTCGGTGTTGGTCGATTCGAAAATACCGCCCAAAACAATGGTTTCACCGTTGGCGACCAGTACCTGAGTTGTCACCGAGTTGGTGTTGATGGCCGGACCGCTGGGGGTGTCTTCGCCACGGGAGTCCTGAGTCACCTCAAGGTCCATGATGATTTTGTCATCCGGTGTAATCTGCGGCGTTACCTCCAATGACAACACCGCTTCTTTAAAGGAAGTGCTGGTGGCGCCGCTGCTGCTGGCTTCCTGATACGGGATTTCCTGACCCGATTTGATAGACGCCGTCTGGCGGTCCGCTGTAACAACTCTGGGCTGAGACACGATTTCCGCTTTACCATCACTTTCCAACGCAGACAGTTCAAGGTCTACCAGGAAGTCATCGCTGCCAAAACCAATCGCAAAAGAAGAGGCCCCGTCGCCGCTAACGCCCAGATCTACCGCTAACGCCCCAGGGAAAGTAATCGTTCCAGATCCGCCGGTCGCAGCGTTGCGTGCCTCCTCAACTGCAGATTGTGAGCCACCTACGGAAATTACGTTGTTGCCGCTCACGCTGTAAGCTGCTCCGCCCCAGCTCACACCCAGGCTCTCGGCCACGTTGGTTTGTGCGCGCACAATCCGGGCTTCAATGGAAACCTGACGCACGGGGACGTCCCAGGTGGACACCAGGCGACGGATCTCGTCCAGTTTTTCAATGGTTTCGCGCACGCTGATGGTGTTGGTTCGGTCGTCTGAGGAAATGAAACCGCGGCTTGAAATCAGCTCTTGGTCGGCCTGCACCAACGCTACTACTTCGGCCGCTTTTGCGTAATTGACCTGAATGATGTCCAAACGCACTGGGGCAAGCTCGGCGATCTGCTTGGTTGTTTCCAGTTCCAGCCGTTCACGAGCGGCGATTTCATCGGCGGGCGCTACCAGTAATACATTGCCAATCTGGCGCTTATCCAAGCCTTTGGTTTTCAAAATGAGATCCAGCGCCTGATCCCAAGGCACATTCTGCAAGCGCAGCGTGATGCTTCCACCAACGGTATCGCTGGCCACCAGATTCAAACCGGTAAAGTCAGCAATCAGCTGAAGCACCGAGCGAACTTCAATGTCCTGAAAGTTTAGCGAGAGCTTGTCGCCGGAATATGGGAACTTCTCTTCACGGCGGGTTACTGCTTCTTCCTCGCTGAGCCGTTCAACGCTCACGGTAAATTCGCTGCCAGACTGGTACGCAATGTAGTCATAGTCGCCTTCCGGACGAATTTCTATAACCGCACCGCCACCCTCAATAAAGGTGTCGATCCGTTGTACCGGCGTGGCAAAATCTGTCACGTCTAAACGGCGACGCAGGCGCTCGGGCACAGTCAGATCCGGCATGGTCAGTCTGATTTTTCCGCCCAGTTCGCTCAGGTCAACCTGAGTCGTCGCACTGGCCAGCCGCACAACCACACGGCCTTCGCCTTGTGCACCGCGACGAAAATCGACGTCTACCAACGCCGGCGCCGCGTCCGCTGCCGAAGCAACAGGGCTGGCACCGTCAGATCCCGAAACGCCACTGGCTAAATCTGCGGAATCGCCGCCAATAATCATCACCAACGCGTTATTATTGCGCTGAGTGGTGTAAGGAACCAGCTCAATCAGGTTGAAAATAAGGCGGGTACGGTCGTTGGTTTCAACAACGGTCATGCTTTGCGCATTCCCGCTGCCCAACGGCAAGCTGCGGGCACCCAGGGCACTGGTGGTGTCTTTCAGGTCTACCGCAATACGAGCGGGGCGCTCAATGGTGTAACCCGTAGGTTCAGGCGGTGGACCGTCAAACTGCAAAGTCACTTCCAGCCGATCCCCAGGTAAAGATGAAAACGACACATCCTGCAAAGTGGCAGCGCTGGCCAGGCTGGACAACAACCCAACGGTTACCGCACAGACAATTACGTTGAGTTTTTTGAACATCGCTAGCCTCGGCTTCAAGCATTTTTGTGCATTCATGTTGCTGTTATTCATTATTGTGCCGCTCCATCGCTATCACCTTCGTCCAGCGACAGTTGGCGCGGGCGTTCTACCCATCCCCCACGGCCATCGGGCACGATTTCCATCAGTTCGACGCGGGTCTCGCCAACACCCACAATTCGACCGTAGTTTTTACCGACAAAATTGCCGCTGTTAATACGGTGAATGCCGCCACTGCTGTCTTTTAACAAAGCAAACAGCGTGCCTGCGCTGTTACGCAGGGTGCCCACCATACCCAGTTCTTTCAGATCGAAGTTTTCCAGCACTTCTCGCGGCCGGTCCAGATCCGGTTTTACGTCACTCATCGCTTGCTGTTCCTGCTCGCTGATCATCGTCAGCTGCACGTCGATGGGCGGCTCAAACGGCGAGCGCTGATCTGATGCCGAATAGCTAAACGCCTCGTAAGCGCTGAACTCCGGCAATGGTTCGACAAAACCCCGGGGTTTTGCGCGGGTCTCTTCCATAAACACGTCGAGATCGGAAAAGCCGCTGCTCTGCGAGCAGGCTGTCAGCGACAATACCAGGCACAGGCCCAGACAGGCTTTTCCGGCATGGTTTACCGTCATGCTCATTCTCCGGCCCGGTAGCGATAGGTACGGGCAACAACCTGCATGTCCAGCTGATCGCTGTCCGCTCCGATGGGTTTAATCGTCAAATCATGCAGAGTCACGATACGCGGCAAGCTCGCCACGCTGCTAACAAACGCTGCCAGTTCATGGTAAGAGCCCGAAACCCTGATATTAATAGGCAGTTCGGAATAGAAATCCCGTTTCTGCTCCGGCTGCAGTTTCACTTCCTGCAGAGCCAGACCACTACCGAGCGCGGTATTGGTAATGTCTTCCAACAGGCCTGGTACTTCGGTTTCACTCGGCAATTGACGCACCAACGCACCGAAGGTTTCTTCCATTTCTACCATCTGCGCTTTGAACACGCTGAGGTTAGCCACCTGATAAGCCTTACTCTCATAATTCTTGCGCAGTTCCAGCTCTGTACTTTTTACCCCGTCCAGTTGCGCAAACTGGTCTTTTATAAAGAACCAGTACCCGCCACCCATAATCAGACCAAACACCAGCAGTAGCACAATGGCTTTGACCGGTGCCGGCCAGATACCGGCGTTGTTTATGTCCAGATCATTGATATCGAATTCGTTCAGGCTTTTCAGCGAGTCCGCAAGGCTCATTGTTTCTCCTCCCCTTCAACGCCAGGGGTTTGCTGACTGACGGACAGATTGAACTGGCTGTAACCTGCACGGCGGGCATCAGCAGTCGACACGTTGGACAGATTGGGATTGGTAAACCAGTCGGAGTCTTCAAACTGCCGCATCAGCGATGAAATCCGACTGTTAGACTCTGCCATACCCACCAAGTCCAGGCGATCACCGACCTTCTTCAAATCGCTGAAATACAGGCCATCTGGCACAGTGCGCACCAGCTCGTCGAATACTCGCACAATAACCGGACGCTTGCCTTGCAAGTCCTGAATGACTTTCATTCGTGCCAGCAGCTCGTTGCGCTTACGCTTCAGGCTTTCAATTTCTTTGATCTGCTCATCCAGCTTACTGGCCGCTGTTTGAATATAAGCATTGCGGGATTGTTGATAGGCAATGCGGCTGTCTACGTTGTTTTTCCACAAAAACACCAAGCCGCTAGCAATAATGGCAGCGCCCAGCAGCATCACCACAAACTGTTTCTGTTTTTCTGCCCGCAGCTCTTCACGCCAGGGCCGAAGATTGATTCTTGCCATCAGTCGAAGCTCCTCATTGCCAGACCACACGCGATCATCAACGAGGGAGCATCGTTACTCAACGCCGACGCATTAACCCGCGAGCTAACAGCCATATCCGCGAACGGATTGGCTACCAGCGTGGGCGTGCCTGTTTTTTCCTCTACCATGTCAACAAGCCCGGGAATTGCCGAGGTGCCGCCGGCCAAAACCACATAATCCACCGCGTTGTACTGGCTGGCGCCAAAAAAGAACTGCATCGCCCGAGCGACCTGCTGCACCACGGCCTCGCGGAACGGGTTCAGCACTTCAGCCTCATAGTCATCGGGCAAACCACCCTGCTTTTTGGCCAGGCCGGCTTCCTCCAGCGACAAACCGTAGCGACGCTGGATTTCTTCGGTTAATTGTTTGCCACCAAAGACCTGTTCGCGGGTATACACAGTTTTGCCTTCGGCAATCACGCTCAACGTGGCCATGGTAGCGCCCACATCCATGATCGCCACAACCAGATCGTCGCCGTGGGAGTTCAATTGCGATTCAATCAGTTGATAGGCACGCTCGAGGGCATAAGCCTCTACGTCAACCACCTTGGTGGTCAGGCCGGCAATATCCAGTGCGTCTTGGCGCACATCAACGTTATCTTTGCGGCAAGCCGCAATCAACACATCAACCTTGTCCGGGTTCGATTCAGAGGGGCCCTGTACTTCGAAATCAATCGCGACTTCATCCAGCGGATAAGGAATGTATTGGTCTGCCTCCAGGGCAATCTGGTCTTCCATTTCGAATTCGTTGATGCCGCCATCCATCTGGATCACCTTGGTGATCACCGCGGAACCGGACACGGCAACGGCCACTTGCTTGACGCCGGAGCGGGATTTCGATACCACACGCTTGATCACGTCACCTACGGCTTCAACATCCGTGATGTTTTTTTCCACCACAGCATTTGCAGGTAAAGGTTCGACGGCATAACTTTCAACCCGAAAGCGGTCGCCCTGTTTTGACAATTCCAAAAGCTTGACCGAGCTTGAGCTTATGTCCAAGCCCAGCACAGCACTGGATTTCTTCCCGAAAGATCCAAACACGCGCTCACCCTATAACTGGTTAATTGCAGCCGGTTATGTACTTTGTATGTTTTTTATTTAAGAGAAATTCTTCTGTTTTCCGATTACAATCCCTATTCTTCTTAACGCAGGGCTTTTGTATCAGCGAAGTAGTCTCCCTTCCTCATGCAATGGTTCAAATCATAGACCTATATCCAACTGTTGTCAGAAAAAAATGTCCTATTTGATGCGTACTTCTCGCCTTTTCATCTGGCTTTTTCTAACCGGACTGAGTGTTGCCCTCGTCCTCGGTTCCGGCTTCTATTTGTATCTTCGGCCGGGCCTGCCCGCCGCCGAGCAGTTGTTTGATATAAAGCTTCAAACACCGCTGCGGATATTCAGTCAGGACGGCAAATTAATAGCAGAATTTGGCGAAAAGAGAAGGACACCCGTCACAATCAAGCAAGTTCCCGAGCTCCAACTGCAGGCATTTCTTGCTGCAGAGGACGCCCGTTTTTATGAGCACTTCGGCGTGGACATAAGAGGCCTGGCGCGAGCCGCACTGGAACTGGCCTCTACCGGCCACATACAGTCCGGAGGCAGCACTATCACCATGCAGGTGGCAAAAAACTACTTTTTGTCGCGGGATCGCACGTTCATTCGTAAATTCAACGAGATTTTACTGGCCCTACAAATTGAACGTGAGCTAGACAAAAACACGATACTTGAGCTGTACCTCAACAAGATCTATTTAGGCAACCGCGCCTACGGTATTGCTGCCGCCAGCCAGGTTTACTACAACAAACCCGTGAGCGAATTAACGCTGGCCCAGATGGCTATGCTCGCCGGCCTGCCAAAGGCACCGTCAGCGTTTAATCCCCTGGCAAATCCAAGCGGCGCTCTAGCAAGGCGAAACTGGATATTGGGGCGCATGAAAGAGCTTGAGATGATTTCTCAGGACGACTATGAACAAGCCGTTAATGCCGAATTGACAGCCACCTACAACGCCACCGAAACCGAAGTAGACGCCGGTTACGTCGCCGAAATGGCCCGCTCTGAGATGGTTCGGCGCTTTGGCGATAACGCCTACACCGATGGTTACTCGGTGACCCTGACCGTTGACAGCGTAAAACAGCAAACTGCCACTGACGCCCTGCGCCAGGGGCTGGAAGCCTATGATCGCCGTCACGGGTTTCGCGGTGCGGTAGGGACCATTGACACCCAATCGTTGGACGCCAACGAGCTCGCCACAGCCCTGCGCCCTTACCCTAAAACCGGGCCGCTGATTCCTGCCGTGGTGTTGAAAATTGACGATAATAACGGCACGGCCGCGCTGCACGCCCGTTTTCTTGGCCCCGTGACCATGACGTTAAACACCATGACGTGGGCTCAGCGTTACCGCACTGAAAACCTGACCGGCCCAGCGCCAAAAAAACCGTCAGACGTACTCAGCCCTGGCGATGTGATTTATGTGAAGGCGCTGAATAAAGCCGCCCCCCGACCCACCGACGACGGCCAAAAACAACCCCTCACTGACGTCGTGCAAAACGTAGCGCTATATCAGGTGCCGCGAGTTGAAGGCGCACTAATAGCCTTAACCGCAGAAACCGGTGCCATTGAAGCGCTGAGCGGCGGCTATAGCTTCGGGCAAAGCAAATACAACCGAGCCATCCAAGCAAAGCGTCAACCCGGCTCCACGTTTAAGCCGTTTCTCTACCTGAACGCTCTGGAATCTGGATTTACCCCGGCGACGCTGATTAACGACTCGCCCATCGTACTGGAAGAGAACGGCCAAGAAACAGCCTGGCGCCCGCAAAATTCATCCGGCCAGTTCTACGGCCCCACACGCCTACGCGAAGCCCTCTACCGCTCACGCAACCTGGTGTCTGTTCGCTTGCTACGCGACCTGGGCATTCAACCAATGCTGGCTTACCTCGAAAAGTTAAAAGTGCCCACTGCAGACATGCCCGCTAATTTATCGCTGGCACTGGGCAGTGGCTTGCTTTCGCCGATGGAACTGGCACGAGGCATGGCCGTTATTGCTAATGGTGGTTATGACGTAGAGCCTTTCCTGATCCGCCGAATTGAAGACGCGCGCGGCACCGTCGTCTACAAAGCACCCGACGTGATTCTTTGCGACAGCAACTGCGGTAACGCCGTCGAAATAGAAGAAATTGGCTTGCAGGACACGGACAACAGCGGTGACACAAACGACGACTTCATCGTAACCGAACTGAGCGACGAGCCTTTGGGAAGCGTCGTACAAGCGCCGGCCCGACTGATGCCAAGACTGGCCGACGAGCGCTCAGTGTACATTTTGCATTCTATGATGCGCGATGTAATCAAACTGGGCACCGGCCGCCGTGCCAGCGCCCTGAACAGGGACGATCTTGCCGGCAAAACCGGCACCACCAACGAACAGATAGACACCTGGTTTGCCGGCTTCAACTATCAGCAGGCGGTTATTGCCTGGGTGGGCTTTGACCAGCCAGCACCCTTGGGCCGGAACGAATTTGGCGCCAGCACCGCCCTACCCATCTGGATCGACTACATGAAAGTCGCTCTGGACCAGACGCCCTCTGCGAATATGCCGCGCCCCAATGGCATTGTGAATGTGCGCATTAATGCAGAAACCGGCAGGCGCGCCCGCCCCGGCGAAGAAGGCCTATTTGAGCTGTTCCGTGAAGAGGACGAACCCGAGGCCATCAGCGCAGAAGAACGCGGCGGATTGGGAACGGGCGACACCGACGATATTTCGCGGCAGCTGTTCTAGGCAACGGGTTGCGATTGGCCTAATTGCCGCCAATCAAAATAGCGAACCGAGCGCCCACAAAAAAACCGGCGGAGCCTGCATTTAACAGGCACCGCCGGTTTTCTATTCACTAACCGTTTGGTCGATTAAATAATATCGTCCATGGATTTAAGCGGGTAATGCGCCGGGTACGGGTTACGAGCTACACCGCTGTCAACCGCCGCACGAGCAACAGCCGCTGGAACTACTTCCAGCAAACGCACGTCCATCGGCTTTGGAATGATGTAGTTTCTACCAAATTCGAAGCTGTCAGCGCCGTAGGCTTCGCAGATTTCCTGAGGCACCGGCTCTTTGGCCAGTTCGCGGATCGCGTTTACCGCAGCAATCTTCATCTCTTCGTTAATCACGGTGGCACGAACATCCAGAGCGCCACGGAAAATGAAGGGGAAGCCCAGCACGTTGTTCACCTGGTTAGGGTAATCTGAGCGGCCCGTGGCCATGATCAGGTCATCGCGCACTGCGTTAGCAATCGCCGGGTCAATTTCCGGATCCGGATTTGAACAGGCGAACACAACCGGGTTAGGTGCCATTTTCTTGAGCTGTTCACCGCTCAGCAAGTCCGGGCCCGACAAACCCACAAACACATCGGCGCCGTCGATGGCATCGTCCAGAGTACGCTTGTCAGTGTCGTTGGCGAACATTGCCTTGTACTGGTTCAGATCGTCGCGGCCAGAGTGGATCACACCCTTGCGGTCCAGCATAAAGATATTCTCGGAACGCACACCACAGCTGATCAACAACTTCATGCAGGCAATGGCGGCAGCGCCGGCACCCAGACACACAATGGTGGCTTCTTCGATTTTCTTGCCCTGAAGTTCTAACGCGTTGAGCATGCCGGCGGCCGTTACAATGGCGGTACCGTGCTGGTCGTCGTGGAATACAGGTATGCTGCACTTTTCAATCAACGCGCGCTCGATTTCAAAACACTCAGGCGCTTTGATGTCTTCAAGGTTAATGCCGCCAAAGGTATCGGCAATGCGCTCAACAGTTTCAATAAAAGCCTGAGGGCTTTCAGAATTGACTTCAATATCAAATACATCAATACCGGCAAAGCGCTTGAAAAGAAGGCCTTTACCTTCCATTACCGGCTTGCTGGCCAATGGGCCAAGATTACCCAGGCCCAAAATCGCGGTGCCGTCCGTAATAACCGCCACCAGATTGCCTTTCATGGTGTATTTGTAGGCGTTTTCGGGGTCACGAGCGATTTCGCGAACCGGTTCGGCAACCCCGGGACTGTAGGCCAGTGCAAGATCGCGGGCTGTTTTTGTGGGCTTGCTGATTTCTACACTCAGCTTGCCAGGCCGCGGCTTGGCGTGATATTCAAGGGCTGCTTCTTTCAGATCTTGAGACATTGCCACTATTCCGTTTGTCACGTTTAAGGGTGTAAAGCCGCCATACTCAGTTACAAATATACTTATAGCGGGGCAGCATTATGGCCCGCGCCGTAGAAAACGACAAGGGCAATCCCACCATCCGTTAAATCGTCAATACGTCTTATTGCGTATGTTCGGCCACACAAGCGAGCTCTGTCATTTTTTAGAACAAAAAAAAGCGCCCGAAGGCGCTTTTTTGCAATTCGCTGGCATTAATCTTCTTTCTTGCCAACAATACGGCTGCCAAAACGCTTCTGGAAACGGTCAATACGGCCGCCGGCATCCATAACTTTCTGCTTGCCGGTATAGAACGGGTGGCACTGTGAACACACGTCTAACTGCAGATCCTTACCAACGGTAGAACGGGTATGGATCACATTACCGCAAGAACAGGTAGCGGTGATGTTGTCGTACTTAGGGTGGATACCTTCTTTCATGGCGAACCTCGTCAGGTTATGCCGCCACCTGGTCACGATTACGGCTGTTCCGAAGAATGTTCCGTATGCCAGGCACCGCATATTTGAATCAATAAGAAAGACGGGGCACAATCGACCCTGTCCAACAGAGCGCGAATATTACTTGCAAACTGCCACCCAGGCAAGCGCCACACTGCTGAATTCCCATGCCCACCGGCGCAGGCCGCCGCAACTGGCGCTTGCACAAGGATACGAACATACCGTGACACCAATAGCCACTGCAGCGCCTGCCAGACATAGCTTCCATCTAAATGCGCAAAACCCGTGACCAAGGTTGTACGCATCGCCATGAACCGCCCGCTGCGGCGGCTGTTTGACTACACCCTTGGCTCCGGCCTCAGCCTTCAGCCCGGCCAGCGGGTGCAGGTTCCCTTTGGCCGCCAACAGATAACCGGACTGGTCACTGCGGTTGGCGTAACCCCGCCGCCCGGGGTATCACTGAAGCCGGTTCGAAGTGCTATGGAAGACTGGCCTGCGCTGCCAAAGGAAACACTGCGACTGCTGAGCTGGGCCAGCGACTATTACCAACACCCGCTGGGTGAATGCCTGTTTACGGCCTTACCGCCAGCGCTCAGGCGCGGCCGGCCAGCATTGCGCAAAACCGAGGCCTGGTGGCGAGCCCGCAGCAGCGGTGCGGAGCTGCCACCCCAAGCCCACCGTCAAAAAGCCTTGCTAGCCTGGCTTTTGCAGTATTCCCAAGGCGCTGCCACAAGCGCCATCTTAAGCGCCGGCTTTAATCGCAGCCAGCTGAAGACCCTGGAACAAAAGCAGCTGATTGAAGCCACCGAGCCCGTGCTGGCAACAACACCCACAGAGAGCTTTGCAGCACCTACGTTATCACCGGCGCAAACAGATACCGCAGCACAGCTTCCAGAACCGGCCCAGGGCTTTAGCGCCTGCCTTTTGTACGGCATCACTGGTAGCGGTAAAACAGAAATCTACCTGCACTATTTAAAGCAACATTTGAGTGAACAGGATCAGGCCCTGGTGCTAGTGCCAGAAATAAACCTGACACCGCAAACCGTGGCCCGCTTCCAGCGCTATTTTGGCCAGCGGATTGTGGTGTGGCACTCGGCACTGAACGACAGCGAGCGCCTCGACACCTGGTTGAAAATACGCCACGGCGAACCCGTCATACTCATTGGCACCCGTTCGGCGGTTTTGTTGCCCTTTACCGGTTTGCGCACGCTGATTGTGGACGAAGAGCACGATAGCTCCTACAAACAGGGCGATGGCTTTCGCTATTCAGCGCGCGACCTTGCGGTATACCGTGCCCACCTGAACAAATGCCCGGTGATACTCGGCTCGGCCACGCCCTCGTTGGAATCCTGGCACAACGCACGGCAGGGCAAATACACCTTGGCCACATTGGAGGAGCGGGCTGGCAACGCCAGACCACCGCAAATAAAACTGCTGGACATTCGCAGCCGGCCTTTAGAAGGCGGCCTGTCGCGCCCCGCCCTTAACACCATCAAGCAGGTTCTGGACAACGGCGAACAGGTGCTAGTGTATGTGAACCGCCGCGGCTTCGCGCCGGTCATGATGTGCTTTGACTGCGGCCACATGGTGGAGTGCCCGCGCTGCGACACCCGCCTGACCTACCACCGCCGCGACAACGCCATGCGTTGCCACCACTGCGACTTTCAAGCCGCCGCAACGACCCAGTGCCCGAAGTGCCAAAGTGATGCGTTCAAGCCTGTCGGCCAAGGCACCGAACGCAGCGAAGAGATACTGACCACCGCCTTCCCTGACACCCCGGTGGTGCGGGTTGACCGCGACAGCACCCAACGTAAAGGCAGCATCCAAGCCATTCTGAAAACCGTAAACACCGGCGAGCCCTGCATTCTGGTGGGTACTCAAATGCTGGCCAAAGGCCACGATTTTGCCAACGTAACGCTGGTGGTGGTTATAAACGCCGACGGTGGCCTGTTCAGCGTGGACTTCCGCGCCCCTGAACAACTTCTACAAACCCTGCTGCAAGTCAGCGGCCGTGCGGGTCGCGGCGACAAGCCCGGCACCGTGCTGGTGCAGACCTGCCATAGCGACCATCCACTGTTAAGAACACTTTGTACGGGCCGCTACGGGGATATGGCCGAACAGCTTTTAGCCGAGCGCGAAGACGGTCAGCTGCCGCCTTACCGCGCTATGGCCATATTCCGCGCCGAAGCCGACACCATGGAAAAAAGCCTGCAGATACTGGATACCGTAAAACCCCTGGCACAGGCTCCGGGCCTGGAAATCTGGGGCCCACTGCCAGCGTTAATTGCCCGTCGCGCCGACCGCTACCGCGCCCAATTGGTCATAAACGCTGATAACCGCAAGCGCCTGAACAAAACCCTCGCCGACGTTTGCCTGCATCTGGATCAACAAAAACAACCCTCCGGCAGCCGCTGGATGATCGACGTAGACCCGCAGGAGACCGGTTAAATGTACCGAATTTAGCCGTGACTCACACATTTGAAAAGAAATAGAAAAAGAAACTGCGATCGCAATTTTAGCGACAAAAGCTATGCTAGAATTTTACAGACGGTATATCAAAAACTTAAAAATATCCGAGCCACATCCTGTAGCGCTCAACAGAGGCCAAGGTGACGCCGGAACAGCAGCTTTGCTGTAGCGAACTGGAGAGAATAATGTCAGGGAAAATTCTTGCACGTGTGCCAGCATTGTCGCTTGCATTGCTGTTGGCAGCTTGTGGAGGTGGAGGTGACTCTACGCCGTTAGTGGACACTGGAGAGTCTGGAGGAAATGGTAGCTCAGGAGGGGACTCACCTCAGGAGGTATTTTTAGGTTTGGGCATTAATTCTGGAGATACATTCATAGAAGGTCAGATAGAGTCCGACATAAAAGCGCTGTCTGCAGGCGGAACGACGAGACTCCGCGTCTTTATTGTTGATAGAAATAACTCTAACAGGCTTCTAACTGGCGAAGAAACAGAAGTCCGATTCTCATCAAACTGTGTATCTACCAACGATGCAGAATTGATTTCTCCCATTGTCACCTCAACCGGTGTAGCTGAAACAACATACACCGCAAAAGGCTGCTCACCTACCGACACTATTTTAGCAAAAGTTAATGGTGCAGAAGCGAGCTTCACGCTAAACATTGCAACGGCAGAAGCAGACAGAGTTGTGTCTATACCGCTTACCGAAACATCAATAGCTCCAACCGGTGCCGGATCAACGGCACGACCTTCAGAAGCCTCTGTCTCATTTCAAATTGTTGACAAAAATGGCGGTGGCTTAAGGGGAGTCAATGTCAAATTTTCATTAACTGGGGATGATTCGAGCGCGAAAATTCCCGTAACCCTTAGTCAGCAAGAAGCATCCTCCGGGAGCGGAGGGATTGTAACGACCAAGGTTATCGCTGGGTCAGCTTCGACAGTTGTTCGCGTAATAGCAACCATAGAAGTTGGAAGTAATTCTAAAAGTACACAATCCGACCCAATTGCGATCAACTCTCTCATACCCTACGAATCCGGCCTCACTCTGGCAGCCGATAACTTCATCCCTGACGCCCAATTCACGGCGGGTGTAGAGGTGTCTCTTTCATTGTTTGCGACAGACAAAAATGGACAAAATATTCGCGGCAACACAACCGTTAACTTCACAACAGATGGCGGGTCTGTGCAACCAGAATGCAATTTAAATAACGAAGGGACATGTGTGGTCAAGTGGCGTAGTCAATCACCATTTGTCGACACACCAAAAATTGTTGCATCTACTATTGGCGAAAAAATAAATGGAGAGGTCGGCACAATATTTCAGCAAGTAACGCTTCTAATCTCAAGTTCAAGAGATCCGAGAGTTACCTTGGCAGCAGGTAGTGAAGCTAAACAATATTGTGCGACAGTGTCGACCGCTAGGAGTAATGGCACCCGCGTGCATCCTCCAACCGGAACAACAGTAGAATTTAACGGTAACGGAATTACTCTACTATCGTCCAAAACATCGTACGACGTTGGGGGAACCGCATTTCCTAGCAGTCAATCTGACTACGAGGTTTGCGTTTTTGCCGAGCGCACAACGCCAACGGACAGCGGCTCTCTAATCGTTACAGTTACAACACCAACTGACGAAGTTGATGAGAAAGTACTCACCATTTGATTAATCCATCAAGCAAAAAGCCCGGCCTTGACGCCGGGCTTTTTGCTTACAAAATCCGTTTCCGCGATAATATCGCGTTTCTACTCTGGTGGGCGCCCTGCCCCATTTCCACTTCCGTTCAGCCGAGTTATTCTACAGCATGAAAGAGACCGTTTCCGACCTGCTTCAGTCTGCCCTGGCGGCGCTGCAATCTGAAGGCGTTTTGCCAGCAGATCAAAGCTTTGCGCCACAGATTGGCAACACCAAAGACAAATCCCACGGCGATTACGCGTGTAACATTGCGCTGGTGGCGGCCAAGTCTGCCGGCTGTGCGCCGCGCAAACTGGCGGAAGCGCTGGTGGCCAACTTGCCGGCCAGTGCAGCGGTCGACAAAGTGGAGATTGCCGGGCCCGGTTTTATCAACTTTTTCATGAGTACGGCCAGTGCCTTTGGCGTTGTGAATACGGCACTGGAACAGGCTGAAAACTTTGGCCGCAACCACAGCGGTAAGGGCGAAAAAGTACAGGTGGAATTTGTTTCCGCCAACCCCACCGGCCCTTTGCATGTGGGCCACGGCCGTGGCGCTGCAATAGGTGACTGCATTAGTCGGCTGTTGGATGCTAACGGCTACCAGGTTACCCGCGAGTTTTATTACAACGACGCGGGCGCCCAAATCAACAACCTGGGGTTATCCGTTCAAGCCCGGGTAAAAGGCCTGACACCGGATCACGAAAGCTGGCCTGAAAATGGTTACCGCGGCGACTATATTGCCGATGTGGCCGAGGCCTATCTGGCCGGAAAGACGATTACAGCGGACGACCGCTCGGTGACCGGCCAGGCCGAGCCGGACAACCTTGAAGCCATCACGGATTTTGCCGTGGCTTATCTGCGCCGCGAGCAAGACCTTGACCTGAAAGCCTTTGGCGTCGAGTTCGACGTGTATTTCCTGGAATCCTCGCTGTACAACGACGGCAAAGTTGAGGCTACCGTAAAGCGCCTGCAGGAAAATGGCTACACCTACGAAGACGGCGGCGCCCTGTGGCTGAAAACCACCGAATTTGGCGACGACAAAGACCGGGTTATGCGCAAAACCGACGGTGGCTACACCTACTTTGTGCCAGATGTTGCTTATCATCTGGACAAGTGGCAGCGCGGTTTTAGCACGGTTATTAACGAACAGGGTGCCGACCACCATTCAACCGTTACCCGCGTTCGCGCCGGTTTGCAGGCGTTAAATATCGGTATTCCAGAAGATTGGCCAGACTATGTGCTGCACCAGATGGTGATGGTAACCCGTGGCGGTGAAGAGGTGAAAATCTCCAAGCGCGCAGGCAGCTATGTCACCCTTAGCGACCTGATTGAAGAAGTAGGTCGCGACGCTACCCGTTTCTTCCTGGCCGCACGGCGAGTGGATTCCCAGCTGACCTTTGACATTGATCTTGCACGCTCGCAAACCAACGAGAACCCGGTGTATTACATCCAGTATGCTCACGCCCGCATTTGCAGCGTGTTGCGCAAGCTGACTGTCGAAGGCGTGCAGCGTGGCCGTCACGAATGCGCAGGCGACCTGACTCTGCTGACGCTGGATGAAGAAAAAGAACTGGCCAACCAGCTGGCAAAATATCCAGAGCTGGTTGCCAGCGCCGCTGCCCAGCGCGAGCCCCACACCCTGAGCCAGTACCTGCGGGAATTGGCCGGCCTATTCCACAGCTATTACAACGCCCACAAGGTGCTGATTGAAGACACCGCCCTGCGCGATGCCCGCATCAGCCTGTACCTGGCCGTACGCCAGGTCATCGAAAATGGCTTAGGCCTGCTGGGCGTTCGCGCTCCGGAAGAGATGTAATCAAAAAAATGCCGCGAGACTACGCCCGCAAATCGTCACCTAACCAGGCTACTACGCCTCGTCAAAAGCCGGGCAAGCCTGGCCGACCTGCCCGCACCCGGGCGCCGAAAGCCGCGGCTCCGGCGCGAGCTCAACACGGTAGCCTGTCGATGAAATCGGTATTGGCACTGGCGGCTGTGGGCGGTTTCATCGGCTTTATTGTTTACCTGAACAGCTTGTCTGGCAGCGAGGCACCCGCCAAAGACGCGGCGCCCACTGTACAGAAGGCACCGGCCAAAACGCCTGCGCCGATACAACCGGAAATCGCCAAACCCCAATTCCGTTTTTACGAAATGCTGCCAGAAACCGAGATAATGCCGTCCACGGTGGACGAATACACGCCTGGCCCAGGCCGCCCGCAAGTCGATTACCTGCTGCAGTCCGGTTCGTTTCGCAAGGCCGAGGACGCCGAACGACAGCGCGCCGAAATCGCTTTCCAGGGTTTGCGCGCAGCGGTGCAAAAAGTCGATATGGAGGAAGGTAATGTCTGGTATCGGGTGAATGTAGGCCCATTTACCTCCCGCAGTCACATGAACGCTGCTATAGACAAGTTGGTGTCTATCAGAATTCAGCCGCTGGTGCGGAAAATCCCCAAAAAGGGCTAGTCTCGTTTGCTCCTGATGCGTAAATCTAACACTGAGCGCTGAACTCTCTGCCTTGAAAATCGCGGCGCTGCCTCCATAACTGCGCTAACACATTCGATCAGGCAACTGGAGCCCACATGACCACCATACTTTCCGTACGCCGCGACGACGAAGTCACCATGGGCGGTGACGGCCAGGTGTCCCTTGGCAATACCGTCATGAAGGGCAACGCCCGCAAAGTGCGCCGTTTGTACAACGGCCAGGTCTTAGCGGGCTTTGCCGGGGGTACCGCCGATGCGTTCACCCTGTTCGAGCGCTTCGAAGCGCAGCTGGAAAAACACCAGGGCAACCTAACCCGCGCCGCGGTGGAGTTGGCCAAAGACTGGCGATCAGACCGCGCGTTACGAAAACTGGAGGCCCTGCTGGCGGTGGCCGACAAAACCGCCTCACTCATCATCACCGGTAACGGCGATGTTATAGAGCCTGAAATGGGCCTGATTGCCATTGGTTCCGGCGGCCCTTTCGCCCAGGCATCTGCCCGCGCGCTGTTAGAGAACACCAACATGAGTGCCCGCGAGATTACCGAAAAAGGCCTGATCATAGCGGCTGACATCTGCATTTACACCAACCAGAACCGCACCATTGAAGTGCTTTCTGCCAACGATTAATCCGGAGCGATCATGTCTGCACTGACTCCCAGAGAAATTGTCCTCGAACTGGACAAACACATCGTTGGCCAGCAGGAAGCTAAACGTGCGGTGGCCATAGCCCTGCGCAATCGCTGGCGCCGTATGCAACTTAGCGACGAACTGCGTGAAGAAATCAGCCCCAAAAACATTCTAATGATTGGCCCCACCGGTGTTGGTAAAACCGAAATTGCCCGGCGCCTGGCCAAACTGGCAGACGCCCCCTTTTTGAAAGTGGAAGCCACCAAGTTCACCGAGGTGGGTTACGTCGGTCGCGATGTTGACTCCATCATTCGCGACCTGGCTGACATGGCCGTGAAAATGCTGCGTGAACAGGAAATGAAGCGCCACGAAAACAGCGCTCTAGACGCCGCGGAAGATCGCATTCTAGACGCCCTGTTGCCACCGGCACGGGATTTCAAAGAAGACAGCAAGCCGCAGGAAGAATCTGCCACCCGCCAGATGTTCCGTAAGAAACTGCGGGAAGGCGAGCTAGACGACAAAGAAATTGAGATTGATCTGCGCAACAGCAGCGCCAACGTTGAAATCATGGCGCCGCCGGGCATGGAAGAAATGACCAATCAGCTGCAAAGCATGTTTGCCAACATGTCCCAGGACAAGCGCAAAACCCGCAAGATGCGGGTGGCGGATGCCCTGCGCCGGGTGAAAGACGAAGAAGCCGCCAAGCTGGTGAACGAAGAAGAAATCAAACAGAAAGCGGTACAGGCTGTTGAGCAAAACGGCATCGTGTTTCTGGATGAAATCGACAAAGTGGCCAAGCGCTCTGAAAACGCCTCCTCGGATGTATCCCGCGAGGGCGTACAGCGTGACCTTTTGCCGCTGATTGAAGGCAGCACAGTCACCACCAAGTACGGCGCTATTCGCACCGATCACATCCTTTTTATCGCCTCTGGCGCTTTCCACCTAACCAAACCGTCAGACCTGATTCCAGAGCTGCAGGGCCGCCTGCCAATTCGCGTGGAACTGCATGCGCTAACGCCAAACGATTTCAAGCGCATTCTGACAGAGCCGGATGCCTCGTTGGTGCAGCAGTACGAGGCATTGATGGGCGCCGAAGGCCTGAAGCTCAGCTTTACCGACGACGCCATCACCCGCTTGGCAGAAGTGGCGTGGAAAGTGAACGAGAACACCGAAAATATCGGCGCACGGCGTTTACACACCATGTTGGAAAGACTGTTGGAAAGCCTGTCATTCGATGCCGGCGACAAGATCACGGAAGAGTTCGAAGTCACTGCCGAGTACGTCGAGGAGAAACTGGGTAAATTGGCGGAAGACGAAGATTTAAGCCGCTACATTCTGTAGCAGGCGATAGCGAAAGCCGCGACCAGGGCAAGAATGCGTTCTGGTCGCGCACTATCAGGACCGAGCCTTTTCTGCTTGCCCGTTAACGCTTTGCAAGCCGGCCGCCAGCCGGCTTTTTTGTGTCTGCGTTTTTGCCTTTAACGTGGCCTGTGGTGGCTCGCCAAACAGACTGGTGCTGACCGTGCGATCTGCGTCATTCAGATAGTCGTGGCGCAGGGCAATGCCGTATTTCGCCAATTTGGGTTCCAGTTCTGCGGCGCGAAGGCGCAAATCGCGTCGAGTAGCCTGATAGGCGTGTTCGCACAGCAAACGCCGCGATTCAAAACTGAACACATGGGCGCCAAACAGAAGGGCGTCGTCACTGCTGGGTTCAAACAGCACAATGTCTTTATCTGGATAGTCCTGAGCGTAACGGTCTATCCCGGACTGCATGCGCGAATGCACCATGGTGCGGTACGTTTGCGCCAACACATTGGGCATACCAGAGCGGGTCATCTCGCCGGCTGCCAAGGTACCGGTTTTCATGGCGGCAGTGGCGTCTAGCGGTACCTGGGGATTGATTGCCAGCACCAAGTCAGCCTGATGATCAAACGCTACCGAGGCGTGAAGGCCTTTGCGTAAGGTTCCATCGACGTAGTAATGGCCGTCTATTTCCACCGGTACGTAAATTCCAGCGGAAGCCGTACTGGCCTGAATAGCTTTGGAGATGGGCACTGCATCAAACCCCGGCGCACCAAAACAAACCGACTTCGAACTTTCCACATCGGCGGCCACAATGAACAGCTGGCGCTTGAGTTGGCGGAAATCGTTGGTGCGGCCCAGCATGGTGAATGCGCGCCTTAAGTAATGGTGCAAGCCTTCATTATTGAACAGCCCGGCGGGTGCGGCCTGGGCCAAAATGGTCAAGGCTTCCAGCAGGCTCTGATCGTAGGGATTGTGAAAGAAGCGGGTGAACGCGGTGGTAATCAGCCCGGGTATGGCCAGTAAACGGCGGCCCATTTCAGCGAAGGCCGGGCGGTAAAAAACACCGGGATGAAACGGGTGCAATTCGGATTCGTTGCGCACAAAAATTCGACACAGCTGGGCAGTGGTTACCTGGTTCACCAGATGAGCCGCCACAAACGACCCCGAGTTCACCCCTACGTAAACATCCAGATCGTTGAAGTCCAGCCCTTCCAGAGCTTCGTCAAGCGCCCTCAGTGCACCTATTTCATAAATGCCGCCAATCGGGCCGCCACCGCCTAACGCCAGACCGATTCGGGGCTTTTTGCTGCCGTTTGCATTCGCCGGCTTCGGTTTTTTTGTCAGTTTGCCGTTACTCATGATTTGGCCTTATCGAGTTATTCAGGCGGATGCCGAAGCTACCTCTGCCAAGGTTTTGCCCGTGGATTTTCCGGGCCGCATATAGCGTCCAAATCCGGCATTGCGCAACGCCAGGTCAACACAGCTTTTGATCACATGGGGCGAATCCAGCAGCAGGATGTCTTGCAACAGATTGTTCGCCCACTCAAGGCTGACACTGCGAATCACCGATTTCACTTTTGGCAGGCTGGCTGCGTTCATCGACAGTGAATCGTAGCCCATGGCCATCAGCAATACGGCGCCGCCCGGGTCGCCCGCCAATTCGCCACACACCCCCACCGGTTTGCCCACAGCATGGGCGTCCTGGGCAATACGCACCAGCGCCTGCAGCACAGCAGGATGGTAAGAATGGTACAGCTGGGCCACACGGGGATTATTACGATCTACCGCCAGCAAATACTGGGTCAGATCGTTAGTACCCACCGACAGGAAATCCACCCGGTCGGCCAGTTCGCGTATCTGATAGACCGCTGCCGGCACTTCGATCATTACGCCCACTTTTGGCATGTGGATGTTGTAACCGTCTTCGCGCACTTCGTGATATACGCGGTAAATCAGATGAAGAGACTCTTCCACTTCGGAAATATTGCTGATCATTGGCAGCATAATCTGCAAATTGTTCAGGCCTTCGCTGGCCTTCATCATCGCCCGCACCTGTAGTTGGAAAATCTCCGGGTGGTCCAGGGTGACCCGTATGCCACGCCAGCCCAGAAACGGATTTTCCTCGTGGATGGGGAAATACGTCAGGCACTTGTCGCCGCCGATATCCAGGGTGCGCATGGTCACCGGGTTAGGCGCAAAGGCTTCCAACTGCTCGCGGTAGTATTCACGCTGTTCCTGTTCCGAAGGAAAGCGATCTTTAATCATGAACGGCACTTCCGTGCGGTACAGGCCAATGCCTTCGGCGCCGTGATTCAGCGACCGCACCACGTCAGTCATCAATCCGGTGTTTACCAGCATGGATACCCGGTGATGGTCGGTGGTTTCACAAGGCAAATCGCGCAGGGCTTCGAGGCCGCGAATCAGCTCGTTTTCTTCGTCGCAGATAACCTGAAAATAAGCGCGCAATTCCGCCGATGGCGACGCGAAGATCTGGCCTTCGAAGCCGTCGACCACCAGTTCCTTGCCGTCGAGCTGATTCACCGGTATGTCAACCAGCCCCATCACCGTGGGTATGCCCATGGCGCGAGCCAGAATGGCCACGTGAGAGTGGCTGGAGCCTTTCACCGAAACCAATCCCACCAACTGGCCCTTGGGCACTTCGCCCAGCATAGCGGGGGTGATCTCTTCACTCACCAATACGGTGCGTTCGGGGTATTCCAGGCCGGCTTGCTCGCCTTCCTGCAGGTGTGACAACAAACGCCGACCCAGGTCGCGCACGTCTACCGCCCGCTCCTGCAGATAATGATCATCCATCATCTCGAAATTGCGCACGTACTGTTGCACAACCTGTTTTAGCGATCCCTGGGCCCAGTTACCTTCGCGAATTTTACCGTTCACTTCATCCGGCAGGGCTTCATCGCTGAGCATGCGCAGGTACACATCAAACAACGCCTGTTCCTGCGGCCTCAGCTGCGAAGCCAGTCGTGCTGCTACCCGTTCAATGTCTTCGCGCACGGCGCTTACCGCGCACTGGAACAGGTCCAGTTCGTGCTCAATATCATCCGTGGTTTTTTCCGGCACAAGGTCAAGGTCTGCCGCCGGGTAAACGGCTACGCCGGTGCCAATGGCCACGCCGGGGGCGCCGGGCACGCCGTCAAAACCGATGTCATGAGCCTCCTCGCCGGTGAGCGACAAACCACCAATGGCGCCCGTGGCCTCGCTGTGGGCGATCACCCCGCTGAGCTGAGCCGAAATAGTCACCATAAAGGCTTCTTCACCTTCATTAAAACTGCGGGAACTCTCACGCTGCTGCACGACCAATACACCCATCAGGCGGCGATGGTGAATAATGGGCACACCCAGAAACGAGCGGAAGCGTTCTTCGCCGGTTTCAGGAAAGTAACGGTAACGGGGATGGGAAGGCGCATCTTCCAGATTAATCAGCTCTTCCCGCGAGCCCACAAGACCCACAAGGCCCTCGGAATAACCCAGGCTAACCTTGCCCACGGCTTTGCGGTACAGCCCTTCAGTGGCCATCAGTACGTAGCGGTTGGTAGCAGGGTCTAGCAGATACACCGAACACACTTCGGTGTTCATGGCTTTTTGCACACGCGAAACAATAATGCTCAGCGCCTCCTGCAGGTCGCGGGCGCTGTTTACTTCCTGGACGATCGTTCGCAATGTACTCAGCATGTTGGGATTAGCCCGTCGTCATGATTGTTCCTTCAAGCGCCGGTTGTGCTCGGCACGCCGCGCCTGCTCCATGTTATGGAACAGCCGCGGCGCCAGCTCGCGCAGCGCACGTCGGTAGACTTCTTTTTTGAATGAGATCACCTGCCCCAACGGATACCAGTAGCTTACCCACTGCCAGCCGTCGAATTCCGGTGAATCGGTACCATCTACGCATACCTGCGCGTCTGGCGAAAGCATCCTCAGCAGGAACCATTTTTGTTTTTGCCCTACACACAACGGGTGCGAATTGTGGCGAACCATCCGTCGCGGCAAGCGGTATCGCAACCAGCCCCGCGTACAACTGATAATTTCCACATCGCGGGCGCACAGCCCAACTTCCTCCCCAAGCTCCCGGTACAATGCCTGTTCCGGTGTTTCATCCTGATGAATTCCGCCTTGCGGAAACTGCCAGGAGTTTTGGCCTATGCGCCTCGCCCACAACACTTGCCCTTTGTGGTTGGCCAGAATGATTCCGACGTTGGGTCTGAAACCGTCGGAGTCGATCACGGTACAGTACCTCTTTAAGAGTCGGTTAACCGCGGCAAAATGCGACGGCCAGATTTTTCCAAGATGCTCTCATTCTTGCAGAATCCCAAGAAATCGGCAATCACGGCTGTTTGCGTGCGGCCATGATAAGCTGCTGCACACTTCAAGACGCCGGTAAGTGCCGGCTTTGAGCCACCTTAATCACTGAGGCAGCACCATGACTCTGGCCATATTCGATCTGGACAACACCTTACTGAACGGCGACAGCGACCACGCCTGGGGCGTTTTTCTGGCGGCGCAAGGCATTGTAAACGCCGATGCGCACCGTAAAGCCAATGACCGGTTTTATCAGGATTACCTGAACGGCGAGCTGGACGTGTTTCGCTATCAGCGTTTTGTGTTGGAACCCCTGGCGCAGTTTTCAATGGACGAACTGCACGCCATGCGCGAGCGTTTTATGGCTAGCCACGTGCAACCGATGCTGCAAACCAAAGCCGCCGTGCTGCTGCAACAGCATCGCAGCCAAGGCCACACACTGATGATTATTACGGCCACCAATCATTTTATTACCAAGCCAATCGCCGACCTTTTGGGCATTGAGCACCTGATTGCCACCAACCCGGAAGTGGTGAATGGCCGCTTTACTGGAGAGGTGTCGGGCACGCCCAGTTTTCAGGGCGGGAAGGTAACGCGTCTGAAGCAGTGGCTGAATGAAAACGATGAATCATTGGACGGCGCCTGGTTCTACAGCGATTCCATCAACGATGCACCGCTGCTGGAACAGGTTGCGAACCCGGTAGTCGTTGATCCGGATTCGCGCCTGGAAGCCATGGCCGGCGAGCGCGGTTGGCCCGTTATGTCGCTACGGGATTGATTCCCCCAGCGACTTTTCAGGCGCGGGATAGCCGAGCTTATAAAAACCCGGTCAGCGAACGCACAAAGCAGGATTTGATGTAATCAGTTTCCGCAATGCCCGGAATAACCGGGTGGTCTGGCGCCTGATGACCCTGCTCCAGCAGCTGCACAAAGCGGTCAATTTTACGGCCGCTGCCGCGGATAATGTCTACCAGCTTTTCCTGGGACAAGTGCATAGAGCAAGACGCCGATACCAGTAAGCCATCCCGCTCCAGCAGGCGCAGTCCCAGCTGATTCAAGCGGGCATAGGCTTGCTCACCGGCTTTCTGGTCGCGGCGGCGGGGTATCAGTGCAGGCGGGTCTAGCACCACAATGTCGAACTTCTGTTTTTCATCCGCCAATGCTTTTAACGCGTCAAAGGCGTCGCCTTCAATGGTGTCAACGTTCGTCAGTCCGTTCAGGCGAGCGTTGTGGTGCACCGACTCAATGGCTGACGCCGAGCTGTCTATGCAGGTCACGCTGGTGGCGCCGGCACTGGCGGCCTGTATGCCCCAACCACCCACGTAACTGAATACATCCAGCACCCGCTTGCCCGGCGCGTAGGCCTGCAAACGCGCACGGTTCATGCGGTGGTCGTAAAACCAGCCGGTTTTCTGCCCACCCGCCAGCGGCACTTCAAATTTGACGCCGTTTTCTTCCAGCTCAAGCATGTCAGGAGCGCTGCCGTGGGCCTGCTCCACATAGCTTTCCAGACCTTCCACTTTGCGCATTTTACCGTCGTTCTTCAGCACAATAGAGCTGGCTTGGGTCAGCCTTTGTATTGCCCGTACAATGGCTTCCTTCATCTGTTCCATGCCGGCGCTGGAAATTTGCACCACCACGGTGTCCCCGAAGCGGTCAATCACCAGCCCGGACAGACCATCGCTGTCACCAAACACCCAGCGGTAAAACGGTTTGTTAAACAGCCGCTGGCGCAGTTCCAGCGCCACTTCCATGCGCTGGGTAAGCCGTTGTGGGGTCATGCCATGGGTTGGGTCACGGCTAATCAGCCGGCCACAAATCAGCGCATGGGGATTCACAAACACGGTGCCCAGTGGCTTGTCGTTCGATGCGCGCAGCTCTGCCTGAATACCGGCTTCGAAGCCGGTCAGCGGCGAGCGTTTCATATCCACTTCATTACTGTAGACCCACAAGTGGCCTGCCCGCAGACGGCGCTCGGCGCCTTTGCGGAGGTATAACACCGGGAAATTCATAAAGGATTGTTACTCCGCTGCGACCAGGTCGCTGTAAGTGTCTGCATCCATCAGCCCATCAAGTTCGCCGTCGTCGGTCATCTTCACCCGAAACAGCCAGCCTTCGCCGTAAGGGTCTTCGTTCACTTTTTCCGGCTCATCTTCTAACAACTCGTTAATTTCGACCACTTCGCCGGTCACCGGGCTGAATACGTCTGAGGCAGATTTGACCGACTCCGCCACGCCGGCTTCTTCGCCGCCGGTCACCGTGGCGCCCAGCTCCGGAACGCCAATATAGACCACATCACCCAACTGCTGTTGGGCAAAATCGGTAATACCCACGGTGGCCAGGCCGTTTTCATCTACCCGCACCCACTGGTGGGTTTCAAGGTATTTCAAATCAGAAGGAACATCGCTCATCGGTCGAATCCTGATAGATTAAAATGGGTTTGTAGTACCAGATTGGCCGCATTTTAGCTGAATAACCGACGTCTCGTCTGGCTAATTCGTCAATCCAGCGTTTAGCGCGATGTCGTCTCGGCGAACCTCTGTGGCCAGCTTCATAAACGCGCTGAGGTAATCCACATTGCGGTCGCGCTCGCGACAGCCCAGAAAGATCTGTTTACCAATGCCCGTTTCGCCCAGCTGCACTGGCACAATGGCCATACGCTGCTGGTATTCCTGCACCAGCCAACGTGGCAGAGCCGCTACACCGCGGCCGGCAGCGACCATCTGCAACATAATGTCGGTGGTTTCGATGGTTTTGTGCCGCGACGGGCGAATATTGGCCGGAAGTAAGAGATGTGTGTATACGTCCAGACGTTCCACCGCCACCGGGTAGGTAATCAGAATTTCTGGCTCCAGATCCTGCGCGCTGATCCAATCGTTGTGTGCCAATCGATGGCCATTGTGCACCACCAGCACTTGCTCGTAATCAAACACCGGTTCAAACACAAGGCCTGGCCGATGCAACGGGTCTGGCGTTACCAACAAGTCAATATCATGGCCAAACAGCGCGCCTATACCCCCAAACTGGAATTTCTGTTTTACGTCTACGTCTACCGTGGGCCAGTGCCCAAGATACGGCCCCACCACTTTTAACAGCCACTGATAACAGGGGTGGCATTCCATACCAATGCGCAGAGTGCCCGCCTGGCCACGGGCGAACTGGTCGATTTGCAGTTCTGCATGCTCGAATTGCGGCAGCAAACGGTTCGCCAGAGCAAGAAGGTATTTGCCCGCCTGGGTCAGCTGCAGTTGCCGGCCTTCGCGCGACCATAAAGGCGTGCCGAGCTGCTGCTCCAGTTTACGGATGGAATGGCTCAGCGCCGACTGGGTCAGGTGCAGGCGTTCGGCAGCAGCGGTCAAGGAGCCGCCCGCGTTTACGGCCCGCAGAACTTCCAGATGGTTACGTTCAATCACAGATATGCCTACTCATAGCTCAGCCTAACGTGAATAGAATTCATGGATATGTGAAATAATACCATTATTTTTCATAACTACTCGGGGGTAATGTGGTTACTCATAACCAATAGCAATCAAAACACACGCTTTATTCCGGAGATGAACATGGCCATTACCCACAACCTGGGATTTCCTCGCATTGGCGCTCAGCGCGAACTAAAATTCGCTCAGGAAGCTTTCTGGCAGGGCAGAATTAACGCTGACGAACTGCAGTCTACCGCAGCCACCTTACGCGCCAAACACTGGCAGCAGCAACAGGCGCAGGGGCTGGACTGGGTGCCGGTGGGGGACTTTTCTCTATACGACCAAGTGTTGGACATGAGCTCTACCCTGGGCAACCTGCCAGAGCGCGCCAGCGGCACCGAGCTGGACCGTTATTTCCGCGTGGCCCGCGGCCGCTCCGCCAGCGACAGTGCCTGTAGTCCCGCCCGTGCGGTTGAGATGAACGAGTGCCACGCAGGCGAAATGACCAAGTGGTTCGACACCAACTACCACTACATCGTGCCGGAGTTTCATGCCGGCACCGAGTTCAGTCTGAACGCCAATCGCCTGGTTGCCCAACTGGCTGAAGCCCGCGCGCAAGGCGTCGCCGCAAAACCGGTGATTCTTGGCCCGGTATCGTATCTGTTGCTTGGCAAAAGCAAAGACGACAGCGACCGCCTGGCCCTGCTGGACAAACTGCTGCCAGTGTACGGCCAACTGCTACAAACCCTGGCGGACAATGGCGCCAGCTGGGTACAGATTGATGAGCCGGCGCTGGTCACCGAACTGAACAGCGACTGGCGCCATGCCATTACGCTGGCCTACCACCAGTTCAAATCCGCACCGGTAAAGCTGCTGTTGACCACCTATTTTGGCGAGCTGCGCGAGAACCTTCAGCTGGCCTGCGAGCTGCCAGTGGCGGGCCTGCATCTGGACGCCGTTAGCGCACCAGCGGAAGTTCAACGCTTGGTTGACTGGTTGCCAAGCCACAAAGTGTTGTCGTTAGGAATCATCAGCGGTCGCAACATCTGGAAAACCGACCTGACGGCAACGCTGGACTGGCTGGAGCCAATACAGCAGAAACTGGGTGATCGGCTATGGCTCGCGCCGTCTTGTTCACTGCTGCACGTGCCGGTGGATCTGACCCAGGAAACCGAGCTGGATGCCGAGGTAAGCAACTGGCTGGCCTTCGCCCAACAGAAACTGGAAGAACTGAACCTGCTGGCCCGCGCCTTAACTCACGGCCGCAACACTGTTGCCGCAGAACTTACCGCCAACGCGCAAGCGCTGGCCAGCCGTCGCCATTCACCGCGGGTGCACAATCCAAAAGTAGCCGCATCGGTGGCGGCGATCACGCCCGAACTGGGCCAGCGTAAGAGCCTGTTTGGCAAACGCATTGCTCTGCAACAGCAGCACTTGAATCTGCCGGCCTTTCCAACCACCACCATCGGATCTTTTCCGCAAACCGCTGAGATTCGCCAAACCCGACTGCAATTTCGCAAGGGTGAGCTGGATGCCGCCGCTTACCAAGAGCGCATTCGCGAGGAAATCGCCCACTGTGTCCGCCAGCAGGAAGAATTGGGACTGGATGTACTGGTGCACGGTGAAGCCGAACGTAACGACATGGTGGAGTATTTCGGCGAACAGCTAGACGGCTATGTGTTCAGTCGCTTTGGCTGGGTGCAGTCTTACGGCTCCCGCTGTGTGAAGCCACCGATTCTATTCGGTGATATCTCGCGGCCAAAAGCGATGACGGTGGACTGGATAAACTACGCTCAGTCGCTCACCAGCAAACCGCTTAAAGGCATGCTGACTGGCCCGGTCACCATTCTGAATTGGTCCTTTGTGCGCGACGATCAACCCCGCCGTGACACCTGTTTACAGTTGGCGCTGGCTATTCGCGAGGAAGTGCAGGATTTGGAGGCAGCTGGCGTAAAAATCATCCAGATTGACGAAGCGGCGCTGCGCGAAGGTCTGCCATTACGCCAGACCGATTGGGACAGCTATCTTCAGTGGGCGGTAGACGCTTTCCGTATAACCGCCAATGGCGTGAGTGATCAAACCCAGATTCACACCCACATGTGCTATTCGGAGTTCAACGACATTATCGCTGCCATCGCCCGCATGGATGCCGACGTGATTACCATTGAAACGTCGCGTTCCGACATGGAACTGCTGAACGCCTTCAAGAACTTTGACTACCCTAACGACATTGGCCCCGGTGTTTACGACATTCACTCCCCGAACATTCCGCAGGTCGATCAGATTACCGGCTTGATGAACAAGGCAGCAGAACGGATTCCGGCGCAGCGGTTGTGGGTAAATCCGGATTGCGGCCTGAAAACCCGCCGTTGGGAGGAAGTGCAGCCAGCGCTGCGGGCCATGGTGAGCGCTGCCAAAGAGCTGCGCCAGAAACTGGCAGAGCAAGCCGCTTGAGCAGCGCTTAGTAACCCCCGCTGTCGCGATCCAGCACCACCTTGAAATCCAGCGCCCGGTGCACCTCAGTAGTGAACCCACCGGCGCTGCCCAGCTCGAACCAACGGTACCCGGGTGCCCGCTCTTCAACCGAGAACTCACGGGCGCCGGCGGTAAACTGAATACAGGTTGAGGGCGTGCCCAACAGGCGCACGCTGTTTTCCTGCCGGTCCACTTCCTGATGAATATGGCCCCAGGTAACAACCCTAACCTGTGGGTGGCGATTAATAATTGCCCAGAAAGCGTCACGATTGTGCAGGCCAATGTCTGCCATCCAGTTGGCGGTTATATCCACCGGGTGATGATGCAGAGCTATGAGCGCGGGCAACCGGGGGTTGGCTTCCAGGGTTGCGTCTAGCCATTCCAACTCTCGCTGGGTTAACTCGCCGTGCACCTTGTGCGGTACCGATGAGTCCAGCATCAGAATCTGCCAGCCGCCCTGCTTCAGGTGTTTGCGCTCGGCACGGTAGCGGCGGGCAACCGGCCACAGCCGCTCGGTATTGTCGTGGTTACCCGGAATCCACAGGCTGTCGCAATCGAATCTCGCCAACGCCCGCGCCAGCGCCTCGTAGGCATCAACGCTGCCATCCTGTGCCAAATCACCGGTGGCCAGCACCAAATCCGGCTGACCGCCGTGTTTCAGCACATCATCAATCACCGCCGCCAAGCTGTCGCGAGTGTTAATGCCAAGCAACCTGGCATCGCGGTCGGCACTCAGGTGGGGGTCTGTCAGCTGCAGAACTCTAAGCGGTCGCAGCTCTTGCAACTCTTGCAACAGGGATTGAGTCATCATGGAGCAGATCCGGCAAACATCGCGTTTAAGGGTGACCCCCAGTTTACGCTCCCCGGAGCTTACGGACCCTTTGCTGAATGCTAAAGAAGTCACATTCTGGCCAATTCAGGCCGTGTTTTTGTGCGGTTCAGCAGGTTATCAAAACGGTTGGGCGGAATTAATTCTGGCAGTCACCCGATGTCCAGACCGCATGCTCCATTGGCAGGTGGCCAAAACGCAGGCAGTAATCCAGCCAGTCAGTCAAAAAACTGTTCACCTGCATTTTTTCATCGGGATGGTGCATATAGCGATTAGGGTAATCGTTCACCGGCGCAATTTGGCGATCACGGTAACAGCTGATCACTTCCGCCATACTGGCATCATGATAAACCCGCACGGTCATTTGCGGATTGTTCAGCCAGCGCCCGGCGTTGTGCACCTGCTCAAGTAGCAGGGTTTCGGTAAAGCGCGCGGTTTGCAGAATTTCGATACGCACCCGGCCTAAATACTGGTGTTCTCGGTGAAGCTCGAACTCTGCAACGGGCTGACCGTTGGCTTCCAACTGGCGCAGCTTACGCAGCCTTTGATAATTACCATCACCCAAAGCGCCCAACTGCCGCAGGTCTGGCACATAGCGTTTGGGTTTCATGGTCCACTGATTCATCGATTCATACCTTCCCGCAGGCGCGGGCGATTCAGCTCCAGCCATTGCAAAGCAATAATGGCGGCGGCGTTGTTGATACGACCGTCCTTGATCATCGCTATGGCGTCTTCAGCAGCCAGCACGTGCGCGCGAATGTCCTCGTGTTCGTGTTCAAGGCCAAACAGACCGCCGGCGTTAGCACTGCTGATTTCACCATAATACAGGTAAATCATTTCGGTGGTGCCTCCGGGCGACACCAAGTAACTGCAAATAGGGTCCAGACGCTTAAAACTCAGCCCGGCTTCTTCGTCGGCTTCGCGGTGGGCCACGTCTTCCGGGTTTTCGCCCTCTTCGTTCATGCCCGCCACCAGCTCCAGCAGCCAGGGCGACTGGTTGCGCCCGATCGCCCCCAGGCGAAACTGCTCCAGTAATACGACTTGATCGCGCTGCGGATCATAAGGCAGCACGCAGGTGGCGTCGCCGCGGACAAACAGCTCGCGGGTGAAAGTGGGCATGGTGCGGCCGTCAAAACGCGGGTGGCTTAGCCACAGTTTGTCCATGCGGAAAAAACCCTGAAACACGGTTTCACGCTTTTCGACGCTGACGTTGTTGGCTTGAAACTGGAACGGTTTGGTCATGGGTTGCCCTAAGCTAAAAACAATTATGAAAGATAATCGCTGGCCAGCGCTGATTGCAAGTTATGCGTAGGTTTAGGGCGAGTATTGAGTTTGAGTACAATTTTAAAATACATGTATTCTACAATGGTAGAGCTGCCGGCGATAATTGGCCATAATAGGTGGTACAGATTTGCTTGCCATCAAGCGGGCACTCGCCCAAGCGCACAGGTTCTCAGGAGACAGAATGAAGAAACAATTGCTATCCGGGCTTATCGGCCTTTTTGCGGCTACGCCCGTGCTTGCCATGAACCTGATTGAAACCTACGAAAAAGCACTTTCCTACGACTCCGGAATTGCGTCTGCCCGCGCCAGTTTTGAAGCCCGGCAGGCAGCCAGCGATATCAGCCGCAGCAAATTGCTGCCGCAGCTTGGCGCCTCCGCCGATGCTAATTATACGGATAGCGACGGCCCGTCACAGAATGTGGATTACACAACCCTGGGCCTTGGCCTGCAGTTGACCCAGCCAGTGTTTCGCGCAGATGCCTGGTTCAACTACGATGCCAGCAAATTCCAGACCGACTCGGCTCGCGCCCAGTACCATCTTGCCCAACAGCAGCTGATTCTGGATGTGGCCTCAGCCTATTTTGACGTACTGCGGGCGCAAGACACAGTGACCACCCTGCGAGCCACCGAAACCGCTATACAGCGCCAATACGACCAGGCCCAGGAACGCTTCGATGTGGGTTTGATTGCGATTACCGAAGTGCTTGAAGCCCGCGCCACGTTTGATGACAGCCGCAGCCAGAGAATTGCTGCGGAAAACAGTCTTAACATCGCCCGCGAGCAGCTGGCTCGTTTAACCGGCGAATACACAGAGCAGCTTGAAAATCTGCGCCAGAACTTTCCCCTGAACCCGCCCGAGCCGATGAATCCGGATTTGTGGGAAACCACCGCGCTGGAGCAGAACTGGACCATTCAGGCGGCCATTTTTGACCTGAAAGCCAGCGAAAAAACTCTGAAAGCGGCCAAGGCCGGGCATTATCCAACGGTGGATTTTCAGGCGTCTTACGGCACGTCCAAAATCGGCGGCCTTGATAGCAGCGGCCCGTTAACCCAGCAGCGCAACGGCACCACCACCCAGGGCGTTATTGGCTTCCAGCTAAACGTTCCACTTTACTCCGGCGGTGGCATTCAAGCCGGTGTGCGCCAGCAGCGTTCGTTGCTGACGGTGGCCGAAGAGTCGCTGAACACGGTGCGCCGTGACGTTCGCGTGAACACCCGCAGTCGCTTTTTGACCATCAATAACAACATTCAAACCGCAGCGGCGCTGGATCAGACTATTATATCGCGGCGCAGCGCGCTGGACGCCACCCGTGCCGGTTATGACGTAGGCACACGTAACATTGTAGAAGTGCTGGACGCCGAGCGCGCTTACTATGTAGCGCTGCGAGACTTCGCCAACGCCCGCTACGACTACGTGGTGAACTCGTTGCGGCTTAAACAGTCGGCTGGCACCCTAAGCCCGCAGGACTTGGTAGAGCTGAACAATTGGCTGAGCGCAAACGCGCCGGGCATCGAAGCCCTGGCCAACGACGACACAACGTTAAATAGCCAAACAATGAGCCAGTAAGCCGGTAACCGCATTTTTCAGCCGGCGGGCCTAAACCCGCTGGCTGATGCCTGCCACCACGCGGTCCAACGCGCCTCGGTTACTTTCTACTACTGCCAAAGCGCGCTGACCGCTTTCGTGCAACGCCTGTTGATTATTTAAGAGCCGAGTCAAACACACTAACAACTCCCCAGCAGACTCTACGATGGTTACTCCGTCGTGCTCCTGCAGGCACTTATAAATCGACTCGAAGTTGAATACGTGGGGGCCAGAGATCACCCCTATCCCCCAGGCCGCCGGTTCCAAAGGATTGTGGCCGCCGCGCTCAATCAACGAGCCGCCAATAAAAGCAAGATCACTGGCGCCATACAGCATCATCAATTCGCCCATTGTATCGCCTAAATACACCTGAGCAGCAGCGGGGCTATCGTTCAACGATCGACGAGCGAGGCTGAGACCTGCCTTTGTAACAGCGCTGGCAACCAGTTCGAAACGCTCGGGGTGGCGCGGCACAATAATCATCAGGGCATCGGGTACAGCCGCCAGTAGTTTTCGGTGGGCTTTAAGCAGCTGCCTACTTTCACCATCGTGGGTGCTACCGGCGATCCAGACAGGGCGACCGCCAAACTGCGCCTTCAACTGCTGAGCCTGCTCACGCACCCGCGGTTCAATGTCCACGTCAAACTTCACACTGCCAGTAACGGCAATCTTGTCAGCCGCCACGCCAATTCGACGAAACCGCGCTGCATCTTGCTCAGCTTGCGCCGCCACCCAGCTAATACTCTGCATGACGGGTCTCGCCAAACTTCGAACGCGCTCATAACCCCGCGCCGAACGCTCCGACAGGCGCGCGTTGATCAAAAACACAGGCACGTGCGCTTTACGGCTCTGACTGATTAGATTAGGCCAGATCTCCGTTTCCATGATAACCAGAATACTTGGCTGAACCCGCGCCAGAAAACGCTTTACCGCGCCTGGTGTATCGTAAGGCACGTAAGCGTATTGCACCTTATTGCCAAACATTTTCTGAGCCTGGGCTAGCCCGGTATCGGTCATCGCCGTCATCAAAATGGTAACATCCGGATTACGCTCCAAAAGTCGCCGTACCATGGGTGCCGCGGCAATCGTCTCCCCTACCGACACCGCGTGTACCCAGATAACAGGTGAGCTGACCGCCGGCGCAAAGCCAAGACGCTGAGCCCAGTTACGGCGCAAGCGCGGAGAATGGCGACCGCCCCACCACAGGCGCAGAAAAATGTAAGGCAGCAGCAGGCGGATCAGTTGGGAATAGATAAATTGCAGCACAGCGGGCTCCGAATAAGGCAGTGCGCTATCATAGACCAAACACCAGCGATTTGCCTTTAACAGCGGCACCCGCTATTGCTAGCGACCGGGCTTGCCGGTGCTCTGGCTTACCCAAAACTTCAAAGACTTGCGAGTTTGACCTTAGTGAAGAAGAAATACCGTAAACAACCGCGAAATACTGATTTGAGCGCGTATCGTCACCCACGCTGGTGGCCTACTTGGGCTGTCATGTCTTTTATGTGGCTGGTCGCACAGCTACCCTTACGCGCGCAGTGGTGGCTCGGCTCCGGCCTGGGTCGTCTGGTTTTACGCCTAAGTAGCAGCCGGCGGCGCATTACCGAAACCAACATTGGCCTGTGTTTTCCGCAACTCACTGAGCAGCAGCAACGCGAATTGGTCAAAAAATCTTTTATCGCCAATGGCATTGGCTTGATGGAAATTGGTGTGTGTTGGTTTTGCGATACCGCCAAACTCAAAGCCATTACCACCTTACATGGGCTGGAGCACTTCGAACGCGCGCTGGAAGGCGGCAAAGGCGTGCTGTTGGTCGGCGGGCACTACAGCACCCTGGAAATGGGGGGCAGCCTTGCCACCCATTTTATAGAATCAAGCGTCATGCAGCGGGACCATAACAACCCGTTGGTGAACGCGACAATGACTCGGGCCCGCGAGCGCCGCTACGGCATGGTGCATGGCGCGCGCGACTTGCGTGGACTGTTTCGCAGTCTGAAACAGAACCACGCCGTTTGGTACGCTACCGACCAGGATTACGGCCGCAAAGACATCGTGTTTGCGCCTTTTTTCGGGATACCAACCGGCACCATTACCGCCACCTCCCGCATTGCCGAACGCAGTGGCTGCAAGGTGGTACCATTTAGCCACTTTCGCCGCAGCGGCAAACCGGGCTACGACATTTACTTTCACCCGGCTCTGGAGAACTTTCCAAGTGGCGACGACCTTGTTGACGCAACCGCGATCAACCAGACCATAGAGCAGGAAATAAAACGTTCACCGGACCAGTACCTATGGATGCACCGTCGTTTCAAAACCCGACCCGATCCAGATGACCCAGGCTTCTATGGCCGCAAACGCTAACACATCCTGTCCGGTTATCTGGCTGCTAACCGACAACAAACCGGGCCACCGCAACCAACTCAAAGGCCTGGGCAACCGCCTGCGGGTGCTGGCTGGCGCCTCGCTGCACTGGGTAGACGTGAGCACCGTCAAGACGCCACTATGGCGAGTACTGCTGGGACGGCCACCTGTTCTGATGCCTGCCCTGCCGCAACCAGACCTGATTATTGCTGCCGGCTCCGGAACCCACAAAATGCTGCTGGCCATGCGCAAGCTCAAAGGCGCGCGCACATTGGTGCTGATGAAGCCGGGCTTCCCCCTGCGCTGGGTAGACGGCGCCATTATCCCCCAACACGACAGCGTGAAACCCGGCCCGAACCTGTTTCTGAGCCAGGGCGCCATCAATGCCATCACCCCAATAAAAGAAATGTGCACGCAGCCCCGTGGATTGATATTAGTAGGCGGTCCATCAGCGCATTTTTTCTGGAGCGATGACGCGATAATGGCCCAGATTCACGAGCTGCTACACAAGTACCCAAAATGGAGCTGGGTTATCAGCAGTTCCCGACGCACGCCCGCCAGCTGTCAGCAAGCCCTGGCTGCGCTGGAAACCAACCGCATTCAGGTGTTAACACCGCAGGACACCGGTGAACACTGGTTGAGCAACGCCTTGGCGCACAGCCGCTGCGCCTGGGTGACCCCAGATAGCAGTTCAATGGTGTGCGAAGCGGCAACGTCTGGCGTACCCACCGGGGTGTTCCAATTGCCGGCCAAGCGCCGCAGCCGCGTTGCGTTGGGCCTGGCCGCAATGCAAGATCAACATTTGGTGGCCACCTGGGATGATCACTACAAGGTTATGACCGCTAGCCCCGGATCACGTATTCTATTCTGGCAAGCAGACGCTGCGGCACGCTGGGTTATGAAACACTTTTTATCAACTGGACTTTAACGATGAAAATTCTTCAGGCGCTGCCAGCGCTGCACAGTGGTGGTGTAGAGCGGGGCACCGTCGAATTCGCCAGACAGCTAGCGCATCTGGGCCATTGTTCCTATGTTGTGTCTAGCGGTGGGCCACTGGCGGAAATGCTGGAGCAAGAGGGCAGCACCCACATCACCATGCCTATACACCGCAAATCACTGGCCTCATTTGGCCAGATACTGCCAATGGCGCGGCTGCTGAAAGAGGTGCAACCAGACATTGTACATGTGCGGTCACGCATGCCCGCCTGGATTATCCACCTAGCCCTCAAAACCCTTAATAAACAACAGAGACCGGCCATTGTCAGTAGCTTCCACGGTATGTATTCGGTAAGCCCCTACAGCGCGGTAATGACCAAAGCGGATCATATTATTGCGGTGTCGAACTGTGTAAAAGACTACGTGATCAACAAGTTTTCTGTACCGGAGCAAAAGATTACCGTGATTCAGCGCGGTGTTGACGTGAACTACTTCCGCAAGCGCCCGCCATCTGAGCAGTGGCGCCAGGATTTATTGCTAAGCTATCCCCAACTGCGTGATAAGCGCATTCTGATGATGCCCGGGCGAATTACCCGCTGGAAGGGACAGCTACAGTTTTTGGAGGTGATGGCTGAGCTGGTTCATAACACCCCTGTTGGAGCAAACGAACGGCCTTACCACGGTATTGTGGTAGGTGGGGCCGAACCCGGCAAAGAACACTTTATGGCAGAGCTGACCCAGCGCCGCGACCAACTAGGCCTGCAGCAGCACGTCAGTTTTCTGGGCCAGCGCAGCGATATGGCAGAGCTGTACCAGCTAGCCGACCTGGTGTGTCACCTGTCCACCAAACCCGAACCCTTTGGTCGCACTGTCACTGAGGCCCTGGCATCCGGTACGCCGGTTGCTGCGTTTAACCGCGGCGGTGCCGCCGAAACCCTGCAAGCTTGCTTTCGCGAAGGACTGGTCACACCAGACGATGTGTCCGGCTTTGCAAAAACAGCTCAGCACTTGCTCAGCCACGACCAACACACCATCGAAATCCCCTACCGCTTCAAACTACAGGCGCAAACAGACACGACCCTGGGCGTCTATGAACGCGTTCTGGCGGCACGGGAGCGATAGCGATGGCCGATTCGAACACTTTGAAAACTCTGTTGGTAATGGTATCGGCAAACCCCGGTGTTGGCGGATTGGAGAAACACACCCGTGAGTTGGCGAACGGCCTGGCAAAAGCCGGCCACCGCGTGACCGTCATCTGCGCCACTGCGCACCAGCATGTACTCGATCAAGGAATTGGGCGCATTGCGCTGAACCCAAAACAGTCACGCTACAACCCTCTGTTATTAGCGAGGCTTTATAAGCACATTCGCGACGGGAAGTACGACGTGGTACATGCTCAGGGCACCAAAGCCGCTGCGCTAATAGCAACACTAGCGCGTTTTTCGCACTCACTTGCGCCAGCCCTGGTGGCCAGCTTTCACGGTTTCAAATCCCGCTACCCTGCCTTGCACCGCTTCACCGCGGTGATTGCCGTCAGCAACGCGCTTGCTGAGCACTTACCGTGCGCCAAGGTTCAGGTTGTGTACAACGGTCTGCCAGCCGAATACGGCGAGGCAACCCCTTCAGAAACGCTGATAACATCCGCGCCAAAACCGGTATGGCTTGCCGTTGGGCGCCTGGTAAGCGTGAAAGGTTTCGACTTCCTGATCGACAGCTTCAAAAGCGTGAAAGGTTGCCTGTATATTGCCGGCGATGGCCCTGACAAAACGCTGTTACAACAGAAAATTCTCGATAACGAACTGCAACACAGGGTTACCCTGCTCGGCCATCGCGATGACATTCCAGCGTTAATGGCCGCCTCCGATGGCGTGGTCATCTCGTCACAGCGGGAGGGATTTTCCTATGTGTTCGCCGAGGCCATGCTGGCATCAAAACCGGTCATTTCGACCAACGTGCCTATTGCCAATGAGTTTCTGCCGGAACACCATATTTACCGCGGCAACAGCTCCGATGGTTTCGCCAAGCTGTTGAATAGTGACCTACCCACCGTTCACCACGACCAGGCCTGTTCTCGGAAACGCGCTTACAAAGAATTGACGATAGAGGCCATGATCAACAGCACTGTAGCGGTTTATCATAAGGCCCTCGTGCGATCTTAAAGTGGCCCTGCCCTTATTCTTTGTTGGCACCGGCTTCTGCGCTTTTTCTGCGCTCAATCTGCGCCAATACCTGAAGTTCTTTCGCTTTTGCCAATCGCATAAAATTTCGATTTGCCG
Organism: Marinobacter sp. M1C; assembly: GCF_023314135.1. Taxonomy (NCBI): domain Bacteria; kingdom Pseudomonadati; phylum Pseudomonadota; class Gammaproteobacteria; order Pseudomonadales; family Marinobacteraceae; genus Marinobacter; species Marinobacter sp. M1C. Next base: position 792,466 of record NZ_CP092289.1, on the reverse strand, counting down.
CGATGATAGACAAACTGAGGCCGAACCAGCCGTTCATGAACTGACGGCGTAGCAAATAGTACTTCAGAAATTTCAGCGGGAATTCTCCAAACAGTCTCAACGAAGAAATACGGCGACCTTTCGCTGCCAGAAACCTCGCCTGCTCTGACGATAGCTGACGATACTTTTCTTCCATCTGCCCAAGCGTGATGAGCGTCCGGTGCAGTACATCCCCTCTAATATACTCAACGCGCCCTTCGCGAACTTGTGGACGATCGTTGTTGCTGTCTTTTTCCGGCTTGATCGCGGCTTTTGAACGGCGGTAAAGGCGCAGAATCTTCTTGGGACGATCATAACGAAAAGGATGTTCCGGATAAGGCTGAGACAACACCCAACGCATCCGAAATCCCGCTATATCATCCTCAATCGGCGCGGAAAAACGCTCCTTAATATTGTCGACCAAGGCATCAGACAGTACTTCGTCTGCGTCTAGGTCCAACACCCAGTCATTGCGACACAGACTGGCCGCAAACGCTTTTTGTGAGGCAAAGCCCTGCCAGTGGTTGTGCACAAAACGCGCACCAGCGCTTTCCACAATGGCTTGTGTTTTATCGGTGCTGCCGGAATCGACCACAATAATTTCATCCGCCCAGCCTGTTACCTTTGCCAGCGATTCGGGCAGGCGCGTTTCTTCATTTTGGGTGATGTAATACACAGAAACCGGAAGCTTGCCGGCGAATTCCTGCTGGGGCTTTAATTGTGACTCGGGCAAAAGCAATATAATCACCTCTCTGTGGTAACATTAGGCGGATCAGCACTTTAGTTCATCACGGCGCTTTTGCGCTCAATCAAGCCCGGAGTAGGCTCATGATTTATCCGGTAATTATGGCCGGTGGCACTGGTTCACGACTTTGGCCACTTTCTCGCCAGCTCAATCCCAAACAGTTTCTGAAACTGACAGACCCGAAGTGGTCCATGCTGCAATCCACCGTCGCCAGGCTCAATGGCCTGCCGGTGCAGCCGCCGCTGATCATCTGTAACGAAGAGCACCGCTTCATTGCCGCTGAGCAAATGCGCCAGGCGGGCTTTCAGAGTGCTCATATTATACTCGAGCCCTGCGGCCGTAACACAGCGCCGGCCATCGCGCTCGCCGCACTGCAATTGCAAAAGGCCCGCCAGCAAGGCGAAGAAGACCCGGTAATGCTGGTTCTTGCCGCAGACCATCTTATTCAGAATGTGCCGGCCTTTCAAAGGTGTGTTCAACAGGCCAGCACCCTGGCACAAGCCAACAAACTGGTTACGTTTGGTATTACGCCAACACATCCGGAAACCGGCTACGGTTATATCTGCCACGGCGAGGCCATTAACGAGCACGGCCACACTGTTAAAGCCTTTGTTGAAAAGCCCGATGTAGAAACCGCAAAATTCTACCTGGAATCTGGCAACTACCTGTGGAACAGCGGCATGTTCATGTTTCGCGCCGGCCGTTATCTGGAGGAGTTGGGCAAACATCGCCCGGATATTCTGGCCGCCTGCGAGGCAGCCATGGAAAACGTAAGTCAGGATTTTGATTTTACCCGTATCGACGAGGCCCGTTTCGCGGAGTGCCCGAATGAATCGGTAGACTACGCGGTAATGGAAAAAACCGACGCTGCGGCAGTTGTCGCACTGGACGCTGGCTGGAGTGATATCGGCTCCTGGTCTGCGTTGTGGGAAGTCAGCCCGAAGGATTCCCACGGTAACAGTACCAGTGGCGACGTGATGACTCTGGACACCAATAATACCCTGGTGCGCGCCGACAGCCGCTTACTGGCGACACTTGGCGTTGACGATCTGGTGATCATAGAAACCAAAGACGCGGTGCTGGTGGCACACAAAGACAAAGTGCAGGATGTAAAAAAACTGGTGGCGCAGCTGCAAGCAGACGGACGCCACGAGCACCTGAACCATCGGGAAGTTTATCGGCCCTGGGGCGTGTACGACTCCATCGACAGCGGCGAACGCTATCAGGTTAAACGGATTACCGTGAAGCCTGGGGCCAAGCTGTCGGTGCAGATGCATCACCATCGCGCGGAACACTGGATTGTGGTCAGCGGCACCGCCAAAGTCACCAATGGCGAGAAAACCTATCTGGTGACCGAAAACCAGTCTACCTACATCCCTGTGGGACAGGTGCACTCTCTAGAAAACCCCGGCGTGATAAATCTGGAACTCATTGAAGTGCAATCTGGCTCCTATCTCGGGGAAGACGACATTGTCAGATACGAAGACCGATACGGGCGCAAATGAATAAGCTAAAATATTTTCTTATCGCGGGACTGCTGCGAATTGCGGGTTCACTGTCACTTGCCACTGCCCAGCGCCTGGGGCGCATGGTGGGATGGCTGTTGTGGAAATGGCCGACACAGCCCCGTGACGTCACCGCGACCAATTTGTCGATCTGCCTACCTGAATTAACACCGACAGAGCGCGCAGACCTCTCAAAGGCGTCATTGGCCAACACCGGAATGACCATGTTTGAAGTGCCGTTAATGTGGGAGTGGCCGGTCGACAAATGCCTTGACCTGGTAAAAGACACCCAAGGTCTGGAGCTGCTTGACGAGGCCATGGCCGATGGCAGCGGATTGATTTTGCTAGCACCTCACCTTGGCAACTGGGAATTGACGGGGCTGTTTTTTTCCTCACGCTACAAAATGGCCGCGCTTTACAGCCCGCCAAACGTTCCCGAACTTGAAGACTACATGATCAGGGTACGCGGCCGGTTAGGGTCGGAACTGGTCCGCGGTGACCGCCGCGGGCTTGCAAGGCTTGCTGCACTTCTGCGTGAAGGCGGCGTTGCCGGTATACTTCCCGACCAATCGCCGCGCGGCGCAGGCAACGCCTTTGCGCCCTTTTTTGGCATGGAAGTGAAAACGATGACATTAGTGGCCAAGCTGATGCAACGCACCGGCGCCAAGGTGCTAATGACTTACACCGAACGGCTCAATAATGCTGAGGGCTTCCGCCTTGTTGTGCGCGAAGCCGAACCGAACCTGAATAGCAAAGATCTGGTTCAGGCTAGCACTGCAATGAACCAGTCCATAGAGCATTGCATCCGCAAAATACCGGCGCAGTATCAATGGGAATACAAACGCTTAAGACATCGGCCGCCTGGGGAAATCAATCCTTATAATCCCGATAGGGTGTGCTGAAAACGACCAACGGAAAACGCTGATCGCCGCGCACACAACGCCTTATGCCAATCCCAAATATTGCACGGATAAATTTATGACGACACCTGGCCGCTGGCTCATCGCCCTGCTTTTTTGCTTTGGCATCGGTGGAGCGCTTCTGTCGTCAACAATATTAGCGGCCACAACGCTGCTTATTGCGATTGCGGGAATGGTGATCGGCTATCGCAAAATTCTATACAACAACGGCTGGGACAAACCAAAGGAATTGCGACTGCTGCATTTTGCCTTTTGGTTTTTTGTTCTTGTAAGCACAGCCTCCTGGGCTCTGGAAGGCTTCAGCTACGAAGGTGGCAAAACATTGGGCACTCACGCCCGCTTTATTCTGCTTTGGCCACTGCTTTTGGCGCTCACTTACGCACGTATTGGCGCAACCATCGTTTTTGCAGGCACCGCGCTACTGTCGGTGTCGACCCTGGCTTTGCTTTCAGCTGCCTTGATCTCCGGTCATGGTTCGGTCGAGCAGCTATTAAACGGCCGCTTCGGAGGTGGCATCAATCCCATCGTCTTTGGCAACATTGCGCTCCTGGGCGGCATGACCACCCTGACCGGCGGTATTTACTTCCTATACACACGGCGCCAGTCCGCAGGTTTTTTACTGCTATTCCTGGGAGCTGCTGCCGTTGTTGTCGCCACGCTTTCGCAAACCCGCAGCAATCTGATTGCTCTGCCTGTGCTTTTGCTTCTGTTGATGCCGCTGTTTGGGAAGCGGCTGCGGATTGCCCTAGCCTTTGTTACTCCCGTCATTCTGGCCGGCGCGCTTATCAGTAATGATCGCATGGCGGGCTCCTTACGCAATCTGATGCAGAACAACAATCCTGACCCAGGTATAGCCATCAGGTTTAAAGTCTGGGATCAGGCCTGGCAGATGTTTAGCGAAAACCCGCTGACCGGTAAAGGGCTTGGCGGTTACGGCCGCGGCATAGAGGCTGCCGTAGCATCGGGAGAGTCGCCGGAAGTTCTGCTTCAATGCTGCACCGGCCATGCCCACAGTGACTTTTTCAACGTCGCTGCAACCAGCGGCGTTCCAGGAATTCTGAGCTGGGCGCTGCTGCTGCTGATACCGCTGGCACTGTTCGGCCGGCATCTTTTTAGCACGCACAAGCCGAGCGCTCACCTAGCGGCAACCGGCACCATGATCAGCGCCGGCTATTTCCTGTTCGGACTGACCGAAGCCACGTTCAACCGCACACTTTTCCTGACCTTTTACCTGCTGTCGATTTCGGGTGTTGCTGCGGCACTGTTCCACGAGCTCAGCGCATCGTATACCGGGCGGCGATCGGTAAAAGTATCGGCCACCATCATCACCAAAAACGAAGAGCATCATATTGCCGAATGTCTGCAATCGGCGAGGCTGGTAGCAGATGAAATTATCGTTCTTGATAGCGGAAGTACTGACAGAACCGTCGAAATCGCGAAGCGGTACGCAGATAGTGTTGAGGTGACAGACTGGCCCGGTTTTGGTGTTCAAAAACAGCGAGCTCTGGAAAAAGCAACCGGGGAATGGGTGCTGTCGCTAGACGCCGACGAACGCATCAGCCCTGAGCTGGGCCGTGAAATCAATCACCGGCTCGCGGCGCCTGACGCAGACGCCTACAAACTGCCCTGGGCAGTGACTATTTACGGTGCCCGCCTGGACTTCGGCCGCAGCGGACGCGCACCATTAAGGTTATTCCGCCGTGAGGGCGTAAGCTTTTCCGATGCACTGGTGCACGAACGCATCCTGATACCCAAAGGCCGAAAAACGAAAACACTTCGCGGCCGACTGACCCACTATACCCATCGGGATTTTGGCCACTCACTGGAAAAAAGTGCGAAATATGCGTGGCTGGGGTCGCTGGAGAAACATCGCAGAGGTAAGAAAACCCGAACCATGCTTTACCCTACTCTCAGAGGGCTGATGACATTTGTTCAGGTGTATTTCATCCGCTTTGGCTTTCTCGACGGCGCAGTGGGCTATCTGACCGCGGTGACTTATGCCCAGGTTACTTTTAATAAATACGTGGGGCTTTGGACTCTCGACCGCCGCCCTTCTTGCTCTGATCGAGAATAGCCCCGACTTAACTTACAGCAGAGAATCTGCCCACGGGGCACATTCAAACTGGTCAAACTTTGGTGACATCTTGATTAAGAATATGGAGTCTGCTGTAAAAGGACGGAATTTTTCGCTCGCAATGTTTACCTGCGTATTAGGATTTGTCCTGTTCAAGAGATTTTACCGAGATCTGGGTGACGTTTTCTTTTCTTTCGTTGTGATCGGTACGCTTTTATCCGCCTATTATAATGCCCGCACAGTGAGAAAAGACCCGGTTGTTATTGCTTTCTTCATATCTCTAATCGTTCCGATTTTGAGCTGGGCCAACAGCAGACTTCAAATCCCCGAACTTGCCAAGGCATCACCCTCTCCATTTTTTTTCTATAGCTTTTTCTTCTTCTGGTTTATTGCTTATTGGACGCAAGGGAAGAACAAGAGAATTGCAGCGATCCTTTTTACATATTGCCTCAGCATTCTCGGGATATATATCAGCCATTCAGCAGATTTCTTCGGCGAGCTTTTTCGCGGCCTCGGCGGAGCGCGCATCGACTTCAGTGTAGTAAATGCACAATACACTTCACTTTTTGCAGGTTTTGGAGTGATTGCCGCCGCATTCCTATTTCTTGTAAAGATTAATCTCAGTTTTACACCGGAAATTCTGAAGAAGACAATCGCTACGGTCTTTATTGCTTTCTTTACCCTTATTGTAATTATTACCCAATCAAGGCAAGTCTGGCTTGCCTTGGTCGCATGTCTTTTTCTAACACCTCTGGCCTATACCGCAATTTCACATTCGCGAACATCAAAAAGAACAATGCTCATCAGTTATCTCGTATTTACACTCATAATAAGCGCTGCTTCAAGCCTCGATATAATTAAAAACCGCGTGTCTACCGAGGGATACACTCTGTCAAAGATCGTAAACATGGAGTTTGAAGCTATTCCCGATAACACAAGCATTGGAGTGCGAATTCATCTCTGGCTGGAGGGATGGGAGTGGATCAAAGAACGGCCGATACTGGGTAGCGGCGAAGACTCAAGAGAACTGGTTATTAGTGAATCAGAACGCCTTCCCGAGTCGGTGAAATCCAACTTCACACACCTGCATAACTCGCACATAGAAACCATTTTGAGCTTTGGCTTAGTAGGAGCTTGTCTCGTTTATTTTTTAATATTATGGCCCCCTATTTTCACTTTTGTGGCAACAGAGCCATCAGTGCGAAAAACATGGAAGACGTTTTCGCTCATTGTTACGCTTTTTTGGATAGCCGTTAATTGTTTTGAGTCCTATTTTTATTCTGCCAATGGAATATACATGTTCTCTGTTTTCTTCGGAATTATCTACAGCTTCCGGTTTATCTCACTTGAAACCACCCCCAACCCAGTTCAAGAAAAACCCCGAAAAAAATACTTCTGTCGCACATAGAGCTTACCCAACACGCCCAAGTGTTTTGACTTCAGAAAGATCATTCTTGGTGAACGCTTCCAACTGTGCTGGAACCAGTGCACCAGATAACTCTCTTCGGGGCACTTAAAACCCAACGGCTCCTGCTGGTATGGGTAAAAAAAAGTGGTAGGTAGCAAGTCGCACTTTTCTTTTTCAAAAAGCCCCTGTCCCAAAATAAAATGCGTAGCGATCTGGGGCCCGATATAAAGAGGAGATTCCCATATTCCGCACTCATAAAACGTGATCAGTTCAGCCAATATTATCGAATCTCTATTTGCGTATATCGCGGCCGTACCCAAGTATTCAGTGGTTTCATATCCTATGACGAATTTTTTCTCCAAAAAAAGAGGAAAAGGATCCCTTCGGATAGTCACATCCGTATCAAGATATAGCCCACCTTCCTCTTGAAGAATTTTCAATCTGAGATAATCCGAAACGAACGCGTAAAGACCGCGCTCATAGCAGGCCTTAGCAAAGGAACATGACTCTATCCAATCCATGACCAGGTCATCGGATTCCGTCCACAACCTGTACTCAAATCCCATTTTTGCCCAATCATCCAGACAGGCGTGTGACAGAGGTGGCATTTTATAGCCAAGCCAAATCGCATGAATCTTACAGATCATTCACTCACCCCTATTTCCAAGAAACCTTTTGTTCAATCTCAGATTGTAAAAAAAACGCCGCAACCGTTCGCTTAAGGTAAAAAGCTCCCTGTTCAAACGCGTAAACAAGGAACGCCTCCCATTTTTCTTGTTGTAGCCGATCAACGACTCAAAGCCGTAATCATGAAATACAAAGGCTGGTTGAATTCCTAGGCACACAACACCGTTCACCCAGTATCTGTCCATATAGATGTCAACTGGTAGGAACACTGGGCTGCTAGAAGCCAAAAATTTGCGAGCAGCACGCGGCGTAAGAAAATAGCCCATCGTACTCATAGGCCCTTTGGTGTATCTCAAAACACGGACTTGCTCAAACTCGGCTAGCACATAGCTCTTGTGATTACGGGTTTTGTTGTCAAACAATCGCAGGCATTCGAAGTGTGCGGGCAGCTGATGAATCTCCTCGATAAATGACTTCAACATGACAGCGTCAAACACCACGTCATCTTCAAGAACGATACAGTTTTTGTCTTCCTTGTCACAACGCGTCCAAATATTGAAATGGCTCGCAAAACAACCGAGTTGACCGGGCGTCATCGGTTGGCCCTTCGTCCGCATTCGCCTTGGCTCGTCGTAGAGAGCCAGCAACGGATGCGGGCCTTTACGACCATCTACACCCCAGAAAAACTCGAAATCAATGTCAGCTTTATCAAGAGCCTGTTTAATACGCAACTGACGATCCACTGAACCTTTTAGCGTCAGCACAAACACGTTCACATCGGATTTATTCGAAAAATTATCCATCAGCGTCCATCGTCGAATAATCTGAGCTCTCGGCGCAGGCGACGTCTCACCTTAATTTTTCTCAATAAATTCAATGGCTTGCTACGTAAATCAGCCTTCTCTTTGGCCAAGAAGTTGTCTATAGCATTCAGAACGCGCGCGCTTGATGCCCCATCACGAAAGCTGTGCAAATCATCACACAAACTGCGCGCCGCGCTCATCAGCCCATCCGGGTAATCCATGGCTTTGACCAGCGCAGGTTCCAGCTCTTCAACGGCATCGACGTCGATCAGGTAAGGCCCCGGCATTTTGGTTCTGAAAGTAACAACCGGGCGATCCAGAAACATAAACTCGAACATGATTGACGACGTGTCGCACAGCATCACATCCGCCTGCGGAAGAATGGGCAGAAGATCTTCATCGCTTTCTACAAATCTCAAATTTTCACCGGCCAGACTGCGGTATTGCTGTACCACTGCCGGGTCCATTTTCGGATGCAGCGTCACTATGAACTGCCAGCGACCACTTGCAGCCAGCTCGGCAATTTTATCCACCAACGCCGGCGCCGCGGTTACCGAACGACTGAACGTAGAGGCGAAAAACACCACTGGTAGCTCGCCATCAGCGCGTTTACGCCGGCCTGCGACAGGCTTTGACATCAAAGGGTCTAGTTTTGGCCAGCCAGTATGAGCTACGGCAAAATGCTGGTGCTGCTGCGCCAGTGTCTGAAATTTTGCGGTGTCGCTGACGGCATGAGTGCAGTAGAGATCAAACCAGCCGCGGATGCGGTAATGGTCGCTTTCATTTTCGCTGCTATGACCACGTTTGTTGCGCGCCATGCCGTGGAACACTTCAACCTTGATGCCAGGGAAAAAATAGGGAACCCAGTCACCAGGAACAAACATTGCGGTGGCCTGGTAGGCCATCACATCTGCAACGGTTTTTAAACGCTGTTCATCGGGGCGCAATGGCTCAGCAGAGCAGCCCGCTACAAACCAGGCGGCTTCGTCACCACGGCTTCGTATTTCATCCTGCAAGGGTCGCAAAATAGAGTAGGAATAAGGCTGATTAACAAAAAAAAGATACCGGCGCATTCAGTGGCTGCCTAACAGGGAGCGGTATAGCTCCGAGGTTTCACGAACGGTTTGCGAGGTATGAAAGTGGTTTTCGATACGCGCCTGAGCAGCTTGCCCAAATTGTTTTGTTAACTCCGGGTTGCGGTAGAGCTGCTCTATGGCTGCGCCAAGGGCAGCAGCATCTTTTGGCGGGACCACAAGCCCGCTAACGCCCTTTTCCACAAGTTCAGGCATGCCGCCAACATGGCTAACAATGGGCGCGACACCGTAGGCCATGGCTTCAATTACCGCTCTTGGCAGCCCTTCACGCTCGGTGGATGGCAACACAAACACATCGCTGGCAGCGGCAATGGCCGGGGCATCATTACGATAGCCCGTAAAATGAACACGGTCCGGGTGCGCTGACTGGCTGACTTGGGCCTGCAACTCGGCGTTGTCGATGGCGTCACCCACCAGTACGAGGTGCACCTGTACATCCGCCGGCAGCTTACTGACGGCGTCGATCAGAATATCGTAACCTTTTCGCGGGTTGTTTCGCCCGGTGCTGCACACCACGAAAGCTCCGGCAGGAACGCCAAACTGCGTCAGGTCCGCCGGCTCGGCCTGGTACCAGCTCAGGTCATGCCCTTTGTAAATACGGATCAGCTTGCTGGCAGGCACTCGTAGCCACAGAAATTTCAGGCTGGAGAAAAAGTCTTTGATGGCATCAGCCACACACACAATTTTGCTGACCCGGGGGTGCAGGAATGTAATCCATGATTCAGGATTCAAAAAGCTGACGTTGCCAATAACGCCCCGATAGGCGACCACTTTGATCTCAGTGCCCTTTGATGCTTGTAAACCGCAAGCTAAAGCACGGGGGTTATAGGCGTGAATAATGTCGTATTTCTTTGTGTTTAACTGCTTCCGAATAGCCGCTATACCGTCTTTGTCGAAGCGACTTTTTACAGCCATCGGCTGAACGACCATGTTCTCATCAACCAGGCGCTGATAATTTCGGCCTTGCGGGTTACACATCACATCCACATCGAAACCAGCGCGCTTGAGACCTATAAACAACTCTGTTTCCGGGCGGTCACAGGCATCGGTCAAACACAAAACGGCCGGCAGCGCTTTCGGTTGTTGTTTTTGTTTGTCAGTCACGCGGCAACACTCCCTTTATAACCATGTTCAAATGCTCTCCAGACCTTATTCAATACCTGCTCACCGGCGATTTTTTTAACAGAGCGGGCAAAGCGTTTGAGATTGCTATTTTTCCAGCCGTGCGAGCTGTTGGGCGGCATGATACACCCCTTGTCAAAATCAATCAGGTAGAACTCGTCACCACGCACCAGTACGTTAAAGCAATTCAGGTCTGCGTGGCGCACACCGGCATCATGGAAGCGCCGTACTAGCTGCCCCAACCGGTGCCAGTCGGCATCCAAGCGGGTATCAATCAGGTCCGCCAGTGGTGCTGTGTCGGAGATACGCTCGACGATGATCGCCGCCTGATAACGTAGAACCGGCAATTTCCTATAATAGGCGGCGACCGGTCTTGGCACTGGAAAGCCCAGTGCTGATAACCGCATCAGCATGCGAAACTCCATTATGGAGCGCACCCGATCCTCGCCGGCAAAGGTATAAGTACAGCGGGATAGCCGTGATGCCAGACCACCACGCCGGTATTCTCGCAAAACACAGTCGCCGCTATCGGCGTTAAGAAACCAGGCTCCGCCTCGTCCTCCGCTGTCCACAAGCCGGGCACAATTGCCCCAGTGTGCAGGGTCAAACCAGTCAAATGTCACGCCGTGAGCCAGTTTGGGATGAATCAGTAACACACACTGCATTTCCCGCTTGAACACTTCAACTTCAGCCATGAAACCCCGCAGCTGCCAACAGCTCTTTACCCAGCCTTGAGGCCGTCGCGACCTTGGCTGGCAAGTAAGATAGAATAACGTCTAGTTTATCAACGAACCGCCGCAAAGCTCCAGCCACTGTTTTGTCGGGCATCAACGGATATTCATTCGATGAAATCGATCTGCATTCTCCGGCTTTCCGCCATTGGCGATGTCACTCATGTGATCCCGGTTGTGCTCAGCCTGCAGGAACAGATTCCAGGCGTTAGCATCACCTGGATCATTGGCAAAATTGAAGCCAAATTAATTGGCGATTTGCCCTGCGTAGAATTCATTGTTTTTGACAAAAAAACCGGACGCAGCGCTTATGCAGGCCTATATAAACAACTGAAGGGCCGCAAGTTTGATGCCTTGTTACACATGCAAGTTGCCCTGCGCGCCAATCTTGCCGCAGCGTGCATTTCTGCACCGATCCGGGTGGGGTATGACAAGGCCCGCAGCAAAGACCTGCACGGCTTGATCATCAACCGCCGTATCGCGCCGGCACAGCGCCAACACGTACGCGACTGCCTGGCCAGTTTTTTGGAACCCTTAGGGTTAAAACCAGCCCCGCCGCACTGGAAGATTCCACTGACTGAAAGCGATTACGCCTTTGCCGATGCCCACCTTGCGAATGATCGCGCCAATATGGTTATCAGCCCCTGCGCCAGTCACAAACTGAGAAACTGGCCGGCCGAGCGCTACGCACAGTTCGCAGATTATGCGATCCGCCAGCACGGCATGCAGGTAACACTGGTGGGCAGCCCCGCACCTTTCGAGATGGCTTATTGTGCGGCGATTGTGCAAACCATGCAGGAAGCGCCGGTTAATATTTGTGGCAAAGACACCCTGAAGCAACTTACCGCAATGCTGAGCCGCGCCGATATTGTTATCGCACCGGATACCGGCCCGGCGCATATCGCCAGCGCAATGGGCACTGATGTATTAGGCCTGTATGCCGCCAGTAACCCGCTGCGTTCAGGGCCGTATAATTCGTTGTCCTGGTGCGTTAATCGTTACGACCAGGCGCTGCAAACGTTTGCACATACAACTGCGAGCAAGGCTCGCTGGGGCACAAAGGCAGAGTTTGAAGGCGCAATGGAGTTGGTTGAAGTGGCAGACGCCACTGACATGTTGGATAAGTGGATACGGACAAAGCTGCCGGAGCCAGAACGCGGGGCCTGACTCCGGACTTAATGTTAAAGAGAAGCAGTTACTTACGAGCGGTGTAATCCTGATAAGACTTTTCTTCAACAAAGCGCGAACCCAGCGCCAGGTTGATGTCTTTTTTCAAAGAGGCACGTTTATCGTTGGTGACATAAACCGCCCGTGCCAATTCAATAAAGCGGGCACCAAAATTCTGGCCGGCCTCCTGATCACGAATGTCGTCTTCAATCACCCAAAGCTCTTCATTGACCGCCTTGAGTTGCTGTCGTAGTTGCGCGATGGCGCTTTGGTCACTGACCGCATCGGTCCATGTTGCGTTTAGCTCGTTCAGTTCCAGCTTGACGTTTTTGAGCTTCGTGTCATCTTTGATGCGCTCCGATTTGATTTCAAGAATCGTGATTTTGTCGAGAACTTCACCGAAGGAAACCGGAACTTTTATGACATCTGCCATTTATTACACCTACACGATCAATCATTAAAACAGCAAGCTGCTGCGCGATTGCGCGCAACGAACAGCAGCTTTTGCACCTTGAGTTATCAACTCTTAAGCTATCAGCCGTTAACCACCGACAACCAATCCCGGTGCCGGGGTGACTTGCCCTTCACCGCATCAAAGTACATGGCCTGAAATTTTTCAGTCAACGGACCACGTTTACCCGTACCAATGGCGCGGCCGTCTAGCTCGCGGATGGGCAGAACTTCGGCGGCGGTGCCGGTGAAGAAGGCTTCTTCAGCCACGTAGACTTCGTCACGGGTAATGCGGCGTTCTTTCACTTCAATGTTCAGTTCTTTGGCAAAGTCCAGGATGGTCTGGCGGGTAATGCCTTCCAGGCAGGACGTCAGTTCCGGGGTGTGCAGCACGCCGTTGCGCAGAATAAACACATTCTCGCCAGAGCCTTCAGCCACGTAGCCTTCGTTGTCTAGCAGCAGGGCTTCTTCACATCCGCTGGAGACGGCTTCTTGCAGTGCCAGCATGGAGTTAATGTAGTTGCCGTTAGCCTTGGCCTTACACATGGTGATGTTCACATGGTGGCGGGTGTAGGAAGACGTACGCACCTTAATGCCTTGCTCTTTGGCTTCTGGCGACATATACGATGGCCAATTCCAGGCCGCAACCATGACGTGCGTTTTCAGGTTGTCGGCGCGCAAGCCCATGCCTTCGGAGCCATAAAATACCATCGGGCGCAGGTAGGCTTCGTCCAGATTGTTGTCCCGTACCGCAGACAACTGGGCGGCGTTGATTTCGTCTTTGCTGAACGGCATTTTCATATTCAAAATGTGGGCTGAACGGAATAGCCGGTCGGTGTGATCTTTCATGCGGAAAATAGCGGCGCCTTCAGCGGTGTTGTAAGCTCGCACGCCTTCAAAACAGCCCAGACCATAATGCAGGGTGTGGGTCAGTACATGCACTTTGGCTTCACGCCAGGGCACCATTTCTCCATCCAGCCAAATAACACCGTCACGATCAGCCATCGACATACTAGGTTGCTCCAAAAAAGCAGTTCTTGTGGGATCGGTATTCTATCAGGATCACCGAGAAAAGTTTTAGCCGTTATTCAATCATGACTCGTTGCCAGATGGAACGGATAAAATCCCGCTCTGCAATGAACGCATCGCCCGACAAATGGCTGTTCATATCTTGCAGGGTGCGGCGATGAATGGCGGAGCGCAGCGCAATGTAGGCCGCGCGCAGTGTTTTAACGTCGATTGTGGGCAATACGCCGGCCTGACCCAACTCTTCCATTTGGCGAATGTTGTCTGGCCAGCGGGTTAATGTGGGGTATTCCTCACTCCAGGCCAGCATCAGGTATTGCACCAGAAACTCGATATCCACAATGCCACCCGGATCCTGTTTGGCGTGGAATATCTCGGCTCGGCGGCTGGCAGGAGTAGCCAGGCTGGTGCGCATTTTTTCACGCATGGCCACTACTTCGCTGCGCAGCGCCAGACGGTCGCGGTGCTGGCACAGGGTACTCTTGCGGATCTGTTCAAAGCCCTCCAGAGTGCGCGGGCACCCGGCTATGCCGCGGGCGCGAGCCAGAGCCTGATGTTCCCAGGTCCAGGCGTCAGTGTGCTGATATTTTTCAAAGGCCTGCAAAGTGGTTACCAACAGGCCTGAGCTGCCAGACGGACGCAACCGCATGTCTACATCGTAAAGCTGGCCGGAGGGTGTCTGGGTGCTCAGAATATGCACAATGCGCTGGCCCAGTCGGGTGTAGAACACCGCGTTGTCGATGGACTTTTCGCCATCGGTACTTTGCTGGGGGTCGGCGCTGTGAACAAACACCAAATCTAGATCGGAACTGTAGCCCAGCTCAATACCGCCTAGCTTGCCGTACCCAATCACCGCAAAATCCGAATCGCATACCGAACCATCGGCTCGCCGCGGATAGCCGTGGCGGCTGACCAGATTGGCAAAAGCGACATCCACCACGTGTTCCAGTACCACCTCGGCAATCCAGGTCAAATAATCACTGACGTTCATCAGCGCCAAGGTACCTTTCATTTCAGCGGCAGCCACCCGCAAGGTGTGGGCTTTGCGGAAATGCCGCAAAGACTCCATCTGGTCTTCCAGATCGTCATAGGAAATGCGCAGCATCTGCTGGTGCAAGTCGTCCTGTAATTCGGCTTTGGCAGGTGGGTAATACAGGCTTTCGGCGTTTAAAAGCTCATCCAGCAGCAGCGGCGTGTCGGCCAGTTCGCGCGCTATCCACGGGCTTTCACTGCACAGGGACACCAGTTGGGAACAGGCCCCCGGGTTTTCCAGTAACAGCACCATGTAAGCGGTACGGCGCAATATGGCTTCTATTAAAGGCTGCACCCGGCCGAAGGTATGGGATGGGTTTTCGACTTCGGTCAGGGTGGCCAGCAGCATGGGCATAAACTGATGCAGGCGTTTTCGGCCCTGGGTCTGCAGCGATTTTATGGTGCGGCTGGTGCGCAGGTTGGTTAATGCGGTCAGGGTTTCTTCAGGCGCTTCAAAACCCTTTTCAACCAGCCAGGCCAACGCGGTTGGTTCGTCCATTTCGCAAAACCACAGCTCTTGCCAGCCCTCATCAAGGTTGTTCTGCGGGCTGTCGTCGTCATCACTGGTAATAATATTGCTGAAGTGCGTAGCCACTTGCGCCCGGTGTTCATCCAGCTGCTGCTGGCACAGCGGCCAGCTGTTGTAACCCATAATATGCGCCACTCGGGCGCGGGCCAGATCGGTGTCCGGTAATAGCTGGGTTTGCTGGTCTTCCATGCCCTGTAGTGCGTGTTCCAGATTGCGCAGAAAGACGTAGGCCGCGCGCAGCTCGCTAATCACCTGCGGTGGCAGCAGTTCCAGCTCCAGAAATTCGTTCAGCACCCGCAGTAATTCGCGCTGCTGCAGTTCCCGGTCCCGGCCACCACGAATCAGCTGGAACGCCTGTACCACAAACTCGATTTCGCGGATGCCACCGCTGCCCAGCTTGATGTTGTTTTCCAGGCCTTTGCGGCGCACTTCGCGGCCAATCATAGCTTTCATACTGCGCAAGGATTCAAAAGCACCGAAATCCACATAGCGGCGATACACAAACGGCCGCAAGCTTTCCATCAGCACCACACCGGCTTCTTGGTCACCGGCGACTACCCGAGCCTTAACCATGGCATAGCGTTCCCAGTCGCGACCCTGGTCTTGATAATAGGTTTCCAGCGCGGCAAAGCTCAGGGCCAGGGCGCCACTCTGGCCGTAGGGCCGCAAGCGCATGTCTACACGGAAAACAAAACCATCAGCGGTTATCTGGTCTAACGCCTGAATCAACCGCTGGCCAAGGCGCACAAAAAACTGCTGGTTGTCTAAGGCCCGCCGCCCGCCGCGGGTTTCACCCTTGCTAGGAAAAGCAAATATCAAGTCAATATCAGAAGACACGTTCAGTTCGCGCCCGCCCAGTTTGCCCATACCCAGCACCACCATTTTTTGCGGTGCGTCTTCGCCGTTGACCGGGCTGATACCCCAAGGTGTGCCGAACTGTTCGCAAGCGCTGTTATAAAGCCAGCTAAGTGCGCCATCGATGCAGATATCGGCGAAACCGCTGGTGGCGGCCATGGTTTCGGCCAGGTCGGCCTGGCGCAAAAGATCGCGCCAAATGATGCGAAACTGGATTTCCCGGCGGAAGCATCGCAAAGCCTGATGCAAGCCCGGCTCGTCACTGATGTGCGCCAGATATTCCAGCCAGCGCTGTTGCAGATAGGCGACGGTGGTGGGTTTGCTGAGGCAGCGCGAGGCCAGCAGTTCGCGCACCGCATCGAGTTGCCGCTCCAGGGTTTGGCCTAAAAAAGGACTACTGCCAATGGCCGCTGCGAGTAACTCGGTGGTAATAGCGCCAGATTCTATGAGCCAGGCAGGCACGCCGTCCGCGAAAATACCAGGCCAGCGCCCGGCAACGTCGTCGGCCAAAACCTGCGGCAGTGCGCTCCAAGGCTGAGACATAAAGCAAACCTCTGTTTCTCTGTTATATTTTTGGTTTAGCACCTTATTAAAGGTACTGTATAACGAATCAGACCCACAGGACACCAGCGCCCGGATGCTACGCAATCGTCGCCCACTGAACGCCGAACACTCTCAATCGCATTTGCCTATGGGCGGGTTGATCCGCAAGCGCATGAAAACACTTTTTGCGATGTTGATTGGGCTGCTAATCTTCCAGGTGTTGGTGATTTGGACAGTGGAAGACCTGACCTTGTTCGAATCGATATGGATTACCATGACCACCGTGTCGACCGTAGGCTACGGCGATTACGCGCCGCAAACCCTGATTGGCCGCTTAAGCACTATTATAGTGCTGTTTGTAGGCGCCATTACGGTGCTCACGCTGATTATCAGCGACTTCATCGAATACCGGTTTTATCGCCGGGAACGTATTCTACGCGGACTTTGGGTTTACAAAATGAAAGAGCACATCGTTATCATCAACACACCCCAGCACGGCGGCGAGCAGTATTTCTTGCGCTTTGCGTCGCAAATACGCTCTAACCCCGGGTATGAAACTGTTCCTATTATGCTGCTCACCCGCCAGTTTCCAAACGGTTTACCACCCGAATTGACGGACATGGGGCTGGTGCACTTTCACGGCACCGGGTCTGACCCGTCTGCCTTGCAGGCGGTTCACGCCGGCAGCGCCCGGCACATTGTGATACTGGCAACCGATGAAACCGACGCCAGTTCCGACAGCATAATCTTCGACATTGCCCATCGTTTGAGTGAGCTCAACCTGGGCTACCAGACCACCGCCGAGTGTGTGACCGATGCAAATCGCAGCCGATTGAAAGCGCTGGGCATTCGCGCAGTGATTCGGCCAGTACGCACCTACCCGGAAATTATGGTGCGCGCGGTGGTGGCACCCGGATCAGAAAAAGTACTGGAAGACATGTTCAACTATGAACATGACCACCCCCACCGCTACGATTTGCTATTGGAAGACCTGAATTGGGCCGACATTGTCAGCGCATTGATTCGCCACGGCATAGGCACCGCCCTGGCCTACATAGACGACGATGGCGAGGTGATTTGCCAGCCACCCATCAAAGAACCGATAAAAGGCAAAGGCCTGATTGTGCTGGTACGCTCCAATGACACCCCAGGGCTGGACGTAGTCAAAGAAGCCCTGGAACGCTACCGGAAGTTTCTCGAAAAGTGGCGAAACAGTCAGAACAGTGACAATGGCAACCACAGTGACACAGCCCCAAACAGCAGCACCGGTTCCTGAGCCATGACACCTTTGTCCTTCCAGCTTCTGATTGACGCTTTGGGCACCGGCCAGCACCAGCCGGTGGTTGACGCTGCCCAGCGATTCAACGCAGCCGACCTTGCCGAGTTTGTTGAGCAAAATATCAAAAACAGCGCCGGCAACGGCCTGTTTCAGAAGCTGCCGATGGAGCTGCGGGCCAAGGTGTTGGGTTATATTAACTCCGACGATCAGGTAACTCTGACCCAGGCCACGCCGCTGGCTGAACTGGCTGAGCTGGCTACCAAAATGCCTTCGGATGAGCGCGCCGACTTTTTTAACCTGCTGGATGAATCGCGCCAACAACTGCTGATTAAACTCTTGGGCCACCAAGACCGGGAAGACCTGACCAGCCTTCTGGCGTTCGAAGAGGGCACCGCCGGCGCCTTGATGAACACCGACTACGCCGCGTTCGAATCTGGCATCAGCGCGGGCCGCGCCATCGATATTCTGCGCGCCACCGCCACCGACAAAGAAACCATTTACCAGACCTATGTGGTAGACGAACACCACACCTTAATTGGCGTTGTATCGCTGCGCCGGCTGATTATTGCGCCGCAAGATACCATTATTAATTCGCTAATTGCCAATGGGCTGGTGTTTGCATACACCGACACCTCGCAAGACGAAGTGGCGCGACTGATCACAAAATACGACCTGCTGGCGCTGCCGGTGCTAAACGCCGAAAACCGGTTACTAGGCATTATTACTTACGACGACGCCATGGACGTCATTGAAGAAGAAGCCACCGAAGATATCCACAAAGGCGGCTCGGTGAGCAATCTGGACAGCGGCATTAATGCGGCATCGCCGTTTTCCCTGTACCGCTCGCGCATTCAGTGGTTGGTGATTCTGGTGTTTGCCAATATTTTTACCGGCGCCGGTCTTGCTCATTTTGAAGAACTTATTGGCGCGCACCTGGCGCTGTTATTTTTCATGCCGTTGTTGGTGGCCAGCGCCGGTAACGCCGGTGCGCAGTCGGCCACACTGGTGGTGCGCGGCATTGCCACCGGCGATGTGGTTAACCGCGACTGGCTGAAACTGTTCAAGAAAGAACTGCTTGTAGCCTCGGCCCTGGGGCTGACCATGGCCATAACCGTATGGACGGTGGGTATATTCCGCACTGAACTGGCCATTGCCACCATCGTTGCGATTACCATGGTGGCCGTTGTATTGGCCGGGGGCCTGATTGGCATTCTGCTACCGCTGCTGCTGAACCGCCTGGGAATAGACCCCGCCGCCGCCAGCATTCCGCTGATAACCACCATCGCGGACGTTAGCGGAGTAATGATTTACTTCACCATAGCCACGGCCATACTTAGCCCGTAAGTAATGCTTGATGCCTCAAACGCCCTGCTCGTCCGCCACTTGCCGCAGCATTGCCAACTGGAGCTGACCCAGTAATGGCTGTTGTAACAGATCGCTGACCTTAGTACCGTTTTGCAGTTGTTCCGCAAGCTCTGACCAGGGCTGAGCCATGTCGCTGCGCGCCGCCAACTGCACCAGGGCATCAAGATTCAAACGTTTCATGCTTACGGATTGCTGCTTTAACCAACTCTGACTCAAACACTGAAGCAGCCTGTTCAAATAGGCTGTTGCCTCACCAGAACGCCCGGACTCTTCAGAAGCCACCGCATTCTCTTCAGAATTCTTCCCATCACTCTCAATGGCACTCTCAATAGCACGTGCAGTAGCCATTGATTCATCCGCCAGAAAATAACCCTGTTCGGCTTTGCTCACCAGATTCAAAAACACGGGGCATTGTTGCGCCAGCTTCTGCGCCCAGATCAACAGGCTGTCTGGGTTGCCGGATTTTAGTTCAAATTCGATTTCGCAGAGCGCGCGACTTTGACCGTTGGCAATAATTTCGCCGGTATCCACTGCCACTTCGATAACGGCGATGTCGTCCTCCAGCATAATCACCTGACGCTCGAAGTTGGTTTCGAACACCGGTGCTAGCCTTGCCAGATTCACGTTACCCGCCAGCGGCGTGTCTGCCAGCAAGCCCAGCTGCAGATTAGGGCCGGGGATCTCCCATTCCCATTCATTGCGTTTGTGGGCGCCGTTGACAAATTCGCCCTGGGTTTTCAGGGTTTGTATGATGCGGCCACCTACTTCACGCAGGCGCAGGGCGATGCGTTGACCGTTCAGTTCGTTGCTGGGGGTGTCGTAGTAAGTATTCACCAGGCGTTTGTGCCCGCCATCGCTGGCTTGCGGCTGTTGCAGCAGCCAAGCCACAGCTTGCGGGATCTGTTGCGGACACAAGGTCAGCTTGATTTCCAATTCAACAGCCATAAATGCTCCTGCTGTACAGATTTCAGTCATAAAAAAACCGGTGATCCGAAGATCACCGGTTTTTATTACTACCGAATTAGCTAATTAACTTAGCTGAATTAGAAGTAGTAGGTTGCGCCAACGGCTGCAACTGTGCGCTCGTCGGAGAAGATCTTGCTGCCAGTAGTACCATCTACTCGGCCCGTGTCGTAAACGTCATCGCCACCACCTAAGTAGCCTTCAGCGTACACATATAGGTTGTCAGACAGGTTACGCAGCGCCTGAATTGCAATGGTGTCTGTGGTGTTATTACCAGTCTTAGCCGTGCCATCCTTTTCGCGAACTTCATAAGACAGCGCGAACTGATTTTGGCCCAGGGTGTAAACGCCCATCAAACCATAAGAATCGCGAACGTTCTTGCGGGTCTGGAACTGGCCAGTCAGACGCAGGTTGTCCAGGGTGTAGCTGGCACGCAGACCGTAGGTGTTTTCGTTGTTGACGGATTGGGTGCTAGCAACTGCTGGATCGAATCTCTTCGAATAGGCGCTAGCGCCATCGTTTGAATCCATAGCGATGGCCAGCTCCAAAGCGTCAACAGCGTACACCGCAGACAACTGGTACGGGTAAGATTTACCGCCAGCCTTGTCATTGCCGTTTATCTGAACCGCTGCACCCAAAGTCATTCCACCAAATGAGGGGGTCATGTACTGAACTAGATCGCCTTCACCGGTGTCATAGCTGCCAGACAAGCTCAGAGTAGCAACTTCCCAGAAGTTGGAAATTTCTTCAACAGCGCGCTCAAAGGTGGAGTCGTCCGAACCAATCCAGACTTGGCCAAAACTATCGCCTTTCACGCCGATGTAAGCTTCGTCAAACGAATCAAGGCCTTTGTTGCCGGCTTTGTCGTCAGCATTGAATTCCAGCTCGGCTTTGAAGAAACCGGTGATACCAGGAGCGATCAGGTGATCGTGCTTCACACCAATAGTGGAACCATTATCAGCGAAATCAGTTGAGTTGGCGCCGTCTTTAACATCGTCGTAAGTAGTAACGAGCTGAATGTTGCCGTATACCTGCGGCATGGCATCCATTTTTTCTGCCATTTCAGAAGCGTTCAAAGTAGCTTGAGCAGCAACAGCGCCAGAGAAGGAGATAGCGGCGATAGCCGATGCGATAAGTGTCTTTTTCATTTTACGTCTTCCTTTTGGGGTTTTGTTCAGGTTTTAACGTCGAGATGAATCCCGATTTTCGATACCGCTTGCCAGCTTGAGCGAACTAAATCATCCATAAACTCTGTGTCACTTTCGTGACACACACTGACTGACGCTGTAACTCTCTACTTATTTCTTATTGTCTAGCTTGACTCTCAATGAGTTAGCGAGCGTTTTTCATGCTTCGCATTACATGCCCTTTTTAATACACCGACGGAACTTTTGCAAATTCTTAATGTCTATTTATTGGCTTTTTGGCGATTTCTTTGCATATTTAATAATCAAAAAATCTATCTTCACAATTTTTCGGCTATTCATACAGCCTTCGACTGCAGTAAAAATGTGACAGGGCCATCGTTTATAAGCCCCACCTGCATATCCACGCCAAATTTACCTTGTCCCACTTTGTCTTCGCCCAAGGCGCTGAAAGCTTCCTCCACAAATTGGGTGTAAAGCTTACGGGCGCCGTCTGGTGCAGCTGCTTTGGAGAAGCTGGCGCGCGCGCCATTGCTGGTGTCGGCGGCTAACGTAAATTGGGGAACGACCAGCAGACCGCCGCCGAGACTTTTCAGACTCAGATTCATGCGGCCTTGCTGATCAGGGAAAATACGGTAATTAATAGTTCGTCGGCACAGGTCTTTTGCCTGCTGCGGCGTGTCGGACTGCTCGATTCCCAGCAATAACAGAACACCACGACCAATACTCGCGATGGTATTGCCGTTGACGGTGACCTTAGCGTGTGTCACTCGCTGGAGCAGTGCTTTCATTCGAAATCCCCGTGGGTGGGAGTCGACCGTTTATTACGAACCGGTAAGAGTTTATCCATGCTGGCTCAGTATGGCAACCCCACTACGATCAGCATCTGACTTTGTCCTCTTTTTTGTCGAATTTTTTGTCAGCTCGCCCGTTCGGCTTTTGAAGCCAGGTTTTCCACCGCACGTATCAGGGCGTCCACAATGGCGGGCTCTGACGCGCTATGGCCTGCATCGCGAATAATTTGCAAATCCGCTTGCGGCCAGGCGCGGCTAAGAGCCAGGGCGTTGTCCAGTGGGCACACCATATCGTAGCGGCCATGCACGATTACCGCAGGAATGTTTGCCAGCTTGTGGGCATCGCGCACGATTTGGTCAGGTTCAAGAAACGACTGATTCATAAAGTAGTGGCATTCGATACGTGCCAAGGCGATCGCCACGTGGGGGTGGCCAAAATGTTCGACCACGCCTGGATTGGGGTGCAAAGTGGCGCAGCGCCCCTCCCAAATAGACCAGGCCTTTGCCGCCTGAATCTGCTCCAGTTCATTGCGACTGGTCAGGCGCTTGTAGTAGGCCGGCACCATCTCGCCACGCTCGTGTTCTGGAATCTGCGCCAGGTAATCTTCCCAGTAGTCAGGGAACACCCGGCTGGCGCCGCTCTGGTAGAACCAGTGAATATCCTCGGGCCGGCACAGAAAAATGCCGCGCAACACCATGCCCGTTACCCGCTGCGGATGGGCCTGCGCGTACACCAGGCTTAAGGTGGAGCCCCAGCTGCCACCGAACAGCAGCCACCGATCAATACCCAAAAACTCACGCAGGGTTTCTATATCCGCTATCAAACGGTCGGTACTGTTGTTGGCAAGCTCCGCCAGCGGCGTTGAGCGCCCTGCGCCCCGTTGGTCCATCAAAATAATACGGAACCGTTCGGCATCAAAAAAACGCCGGTGATAATCCTCGCAACCTGCACCGGGGCCGCCGTGTATAAACAGCACCGGTATGCCATCAGGGTTACCACTTTCTTCAACGTAAAGTTGATGGGGCTCTTCAACCGCGAGCCGGTGTGTGGCGTAGGGCTTTATATCGGGGAACAAGGTGCGCATAGCAGCTCCACAGTCATAGGAATGATGACGTTAGTGTAGCGAAGTTACCGCGCAGCGGGGACACGATTGATATACAGCACGCCAAAAAAAACCGGCCGCTGTTTCCAGCGGCCGGTTTTTTTCTACGCTGCCAGCGTTACTTCTTGCCGGCGCGCTTACGATCGTTTTCGGTCAGGTGCTTCTTGCGCAAACGGATCGACTTGGGCGTCACTTCCACCAGCTCGTCGTCGTCAATAAACTCCAGCGCCTGCTCCAAGGTATGCTTGATGGGCGGAACCAAAGGAATCACTTCGTCTTTGCCAGACGCGCGCATGTTATCCAGCTTCTTGCCCTTGGTCGGGTTGATCACCAGATCGTTGTCGCGGCTGTGAATACCACACAACTGGCCTTCGTAAATGGCCTGACCCGGGTCAAGGAAAAGCTTGCCACGGCTTTGCAGGGTTTCCAGCGAGTAAGTCAGCGCTGTACCTGTGGCCATGGAAACCAATACGCCGTTCTGGCGACTGGTGACATCACCGGCCTTGATCGGGCCGTAATGGCTGAAGGTCGAGGTCAGAATACCAGTACCCGATGTCATGGTCAGGAACGAGTTCCGGAAGCCAATCAAGCCACGGGCCGGAATGGTGTACTCCAGGCGCATGCGGCCTTTACCATCGGGAACCATGTTGGTGAGCTCGCCCCTGCGCAATCCAAACTGCTCCATCAACGGGCCCTGGTGCTGCTCTTCAATGTCGACGATGACATTTTCATAGGGCTCTTGCTTTACGCCATCCACTACCTTGATGACCACTTCCGGGCGGCCTACGGCCAGCTCGAAGTTTTCACGACGCATGTTTTCAATCAACACCGACAGGTGCAGCTCGCCACGGCCAGACACCTTGAACTTGTCCATGGTGTCGCCGTCTTCAACCCGCAGGGCTACGTTGTGCAGCAGCTCTTTTTCAAGGCGGTCTTTGATGTTACGGCTGGTCACGAACTTGCCTTCTCTACCGCAGAAGGGCGAATCGTTGACCTGGAACGTCATGGATACGGTGGGCTCGTCAACCGTCAGCGGCGGCAAAGCCTCTACATTATTGATGTCGCACAGAGTGTCGGAGATGTGAATCTGGTCCAAACCGCTGATACAAATAATATCGCCGGCCTGGGCTTCGTCTACTTCAACCCGATGCAGGCCGGAGTGGCCCATGATTTTCAAAATACGGCCCTGGCGCTTTTTACCGTCGGCGCCGATGGCAATCACCTGTGTGTTGGTTTTTATCTTGCCGCGGGCAATACGACCAATACCAATAACGCCCAGAAAGCTGCTGTAGTCCAGCTGCGAGATCTGCATCTGGAAGGGGCCTTCACGGTCAACATTAGGCGCTGGCACGTGGTCAACGATGGCCTGAAATACCGGGTCCATGTTGTCGACCAGATGCTCGTGCTCCAAGCCGGAAATGCCGTTCAGCGCACTGGCATAAACAATCGGGAAGTCCAGCTGCTCGTCGGTAGCGCCAAGGCTGTCAAACAGGTCAAATACCTGCTCTACAACCCAGTCCGGGCGGGCGCCCGGGCGATCAATTTTGTTAACGATAACAATCGGACGCAAACCCGCAGCAAAAGCTTTCTGGGTTACAAAGCGAGTTTGTGGCATAGGGCCGTCGATGGAATCAACCACCAGCAGCACACAATCCACCATGCTCATTACACGTTCCACTTCGCCGCCAAAATCGGCGTGCCCCGGAGTGTCTACGATGTTGATGTCGTAGCCGTTCCATTTCAGCGCGGTGTTTTTGGCCAGAATGGTGATGCCACGCTCTTTTTCCTGATCGTTGGAATCCATAACGCGCTCGCTTTCGAGCTCTTTACGGTCCAGGGTGCCAGAGAGGCGCAGCAGTTTGTCGACCAGCGTGGTTTTACCATGGTCAACGTGGGCAATAATGGCGATATTACGAAGCTTCTCAATCACAACTTTAGTCCTGCGGCGTGCTTACAATGACCTGAGAGGGCGTTAAGAAGGCTGGGCCTCACCTGGACCGTCTCAAATCTATAAAATGAACCCATTCGCTGGCACTGGGCGTGGCCAGACTCCGGCACAAGGTAATCGCCAGAGCAATGAGGGTCGCGCATTATAGCGAAAAGTCGGTTTCGATAATATGCGCGTGAATGTTTATTTCTTAAACAATTTACGCACCAGTATTGGGCGAAAAAGCGAAAGCCGCACAAATGTGGTGCGAGGGTGACTGTTCACAGACCTTAGGCAGCGCTTACACCCTGCGCGCTAGCCCGCCATTCTGTAGAGTTCAGGCCCATAGGCTTGGCCACATTAAAACTGGCAAGCTGTTTGCTTGGCATTGTGCAAAGGCCGAATCAGAGCCCGTGACAAGGCGACTTGCGGCGGCTCAAAAGGCAGGTAACTCACACAGACATTTGCTAAGCTTTGCAAATCCTGAAACAAACATCCTGAAACAGATTGGCTTTCACCCCCCCAACGGAGCATGCAGATGTCCAAAACCATTGATTTGATCACTCAGCACGATGCGAAGTGGATCGACCTACGCTTTACCGATACTCATGGCAAAGAACACCACGTCACCATGCCGGCCACCGAAGCGTCTGAAGACTTTTTCATCGACGGCAAAATGTTCGATGGCTCTTCAATTGCTGGCTGGAAAGGCATTAACGAATCCGACATGATTCTGATGCCGGATGACAGCAGCGCAGTGGTTGATCCCTTCACCGAAGAATCCACCGTTAACATCAGCTGCGACATTGTGGAACCCACCACCATGCAAGGCTACGAGCGCGACCCTCGTTCAGTAGCACGCCGGACCGAGGAATACTTGAAGTCTACCGGCATTGCCGACAGCGCTTTGTTTGGCCCTGAGCCCGAATTCTTTGTGTTTGATTCGGTCAAATGGAAGACCGATATGCAGGGCTCCATGTACGAAATTCACTCCGAAGAGGCCGCATGGTCTTCAGGCGAGGATTTTGGTCGCAACAATACCGGCCACCGCCCGCGGGTAAAAGGCGGCTACTTCCCGGTGCCTCCGGTAGACAGCCTGCACGATCTGCGCGGCGCAATGTGCGGTGCTATGGCGTCTATGGGCCTGGTCATTGAAGTGCATCACCACGAAGTGGGCACCGCTGGTCAGTGCGAAATTGGCGTGGGCGCAGCTACCTTGACCCGAAAAGCCGATGAAGTGCAGATTCTGAAATACTGCGTGCACAACGTGGCTCATGCCTACGGCAAAACCGCGACCTTTATGCCCAAGCCCGTTGTGGGTGATAACGGTTCAGGCATGCACGTACACATGTCGTTGAGCAAAGATGGCAAGAACCTGTTTGCCGGCGACAGCTATGCGGGCCTGAGTGAGATGGCATTGTATTATGTTGGCGGCATCATCAAGCACGCCAAAGCGATTAATGCGTTCACCAATCCTGCCACCAACAGCTATAAGCGTTTGGTGCCGCATTATGAAGCTCCGGTGATGCTGGCCTATTCTGCTCGCAACCGCTCGGCTTCTATCCGGATTCCCTACGTGAACAGCCCGAAGGCCCGCCGTGTTGAAGTGCGTTTCCCAGACCCGGCTGCTAACCCTTACTTGGCATTTTCAGCGCTGATGATGGCTGGCCTGGACGGCATCCAGAATAAGATTCATCCTGGCGACGCCATGGACAAAGATCTTTACGATCTGCCAAAAGAAGAAGCGTTGAACATCCCAAAAGTGGCCGAGACCCTGCAAGAAGCACTGCAGTGCCTGGAAGCTGATCACGAGTTTTTGACCCGTGGCGGTGTGTTCACCGAAGACATGATTCGCGCTTATATTGATCTAAAGCGTGCTGACGTAGAGCGTATGAACATGACCACTCACCCGGTTGAATTCGAACTCTACTATTCTTGCTAAACAAGTGACGCATCGCCATTGCCCGGGCTAACCCAGAGCCTAGGCAATGGCTCATTGAAACCGGAGCGGCTGCCCATCAGCCTCTCCGGTTTTTTTATGTCTCCCATTTTTTATGTCTGTATGGCAATCGAGCGGCGTTGAAATAAAGCGCCCGGGCGCTGATAATCAAGCTCATATACAGTCCCGAGGAAAGCGTATGAAACCGGCTATTGTGATTGCTGCTGCGACCCTGTTGCTGATCAACGGAGTGGCGCAGGCCGAGGTGTATCGCCAGGTAGACGCCCAAGGCAATGTGACCTTTTCTGACCAGCCCTCTTCGGGTGCCGAAGCCATACAGGTAAGGCCGGCAACCACCATTACGCTGCCGAAAATGCAGGATTTGGAACAGCTTGAGCAACCGCAGCAGGAACAGCCGCCAAGCCCTCTTTATGAGCTGGTGAGGATTGTTTATCCGCGAAATAACGAGGCGTTCCACAGCGGCAATGGCGACGTAGAATTCAGCGTAATCAGCAGCCCGCAACTGCGCGACGGGCACAAGTACGAAGTAACCCTGGACGGCCAGCCCGTGGGCCAAAGCACGTCAGGCGCCATTTTGGTGCAGCAAATTGCCCGTGGTACCCATCAAGCCGGAGTCAACATCGTCAACCGCAGTGGTGTTCAGGTTGGTTCGGGCACTGGCATTACCTTCACCATTCACCGCCCTTCCCGCCTAAACTGAGCGTTCCCTCGGGTGTAATTAACGCTGATGGCTCTTAGCCTGGCCCGGTTCTTGCTTTTTTTAGACCCAGGCCGTCTGCCAAAGCCAGACCCACTCAAATACAGCGAACCCGCTTGTTATGGCTAACGCTTCAAATCCGGTGACCGGTTACCCGCACATTGTTGACAGCCTGAGCACCGCGCTGTTGGTGATGGACCGCAATCTACTTATTCACTATATGAACCCAGCCGCCGAAAATCTGCTGGCAGTGAGCGCAACCCGCAGCCATGGAATGGCCTTCAGCTCCATTGTGCTGGTTGCCGGCGATACCGAACGTCGGCTGAAAGCAGCAGCCGACCACGGGCGGTCTTTCAGCCAGCATGAAGCCGAGTACATGTTGTTGAACGGTGCGCGCATGATCGTGGATTACACAGTAACGCCGATTAACTCAGAGGGTGATTTGCTGCTGGAAATCTGGCGCCGCGACCAGCTGCTGCGCATTAATCGTGAAGAAGACATTCTGTCGCAGCAGGAAACCAATCGGGTGCTGGTACGCGGCATGGCGCACGAAATCAAAAATCCCCTGGGCGGTATACGCGGCGCGGCGCAACTGCTGGATCGCGAGTTGCAGAGCGCCGAACTGCGCGAATACACCCAGGTGATCATCGACGAAGCCGATAGGCTGCGTAGCCTGGTTGACCGTATGCTGGGGCCCAACAAAGCACCCAGGCTTATCCGTACCAATATCCACGAGGTTCTGGAACGGGTGCGTGCGCTGTTAGAAGCCGAAAGCCACGGCAAACTGACGTTCAAGCGGGATTACGACCCCAGCCTGCCGGAGTTCTGCGCTGACCGCGAACAGCTGATTCAGGCATTTTTGAACATTGCCCGCAACGCGATGGAAGCTTGCCTAGAGAGCCCTGACGGCCCTGGCAACTCTGATAGCCTTAACAGCCCTCAAAGCAATGGCAACTCTTCGAGCAACACCAGCGAACCGGCCACTATAACCTTCCGCACCCGTGCCCTGCGCCAGTTCACCATAGGCCCGGTTCGTCACCGTTTGGTATGCAGGGTAGACGTTATCGACAACGGCCCGGGCATCAGCCCACAACTGCAACAGAATATTTTTTACCCGATGATCAGCGGGCGCGCCAGCGGTAATGGCTTGGGGCTGGCCATTACCCAGAGCATTATTGGCCGCCACCATGGACTGGTGGAATGCAACAGCGAACCCGGACACACCAACTTTGTTATTTATCTGCCCCTCGAGGAGTGCACATGAGTACGTCTACAGTGGCCTGGATTATTGATGACGATCGCAGCATCCGCTGGGTACTGGACCGAGCGCTGACCCAGGCCGGACTGCGCACCCGCAGCTTCGACAACGGTGACAACATCATGCGCCAGCTCGAGCACGAGCAGCCGGACGTCATCATCAGCGACATTCGCATGCCGGGCATAGACGGCCTGAGCCTGTTGGCGCGCATTACCGAGAGCCACCCCGGCCTGCCGGTGATTATCATGACCGCCCATTCTGACCTGGAAAGCGCAGTGAGCAGCTACCAGACAGGCGCGTTTGATTACCTGCCAAAACCGTTTGATCTGGACGACGCCGTGGCTCTGGTTCGGCGCGCCGCCGGCCACAGCCGCGAACGTCGCGCAAAAACCGACAGCGTTCATGAAAAGGCCGCTGACGGCGCCGAAATTATTGGCGAAGCACCGGCCATGCAAGAGGTGTTTCGCGCCATAGGCCGACTGTCGCACTCTAACATTACCGTGCTGATTAACGGCGAAAGCGGCACAGGCAAAGAGCTGGTGGCACAGGCCCTGCACAACCACAGCCCCCGCACCGGACAGCCGTTTATCGCGCTGAATATGGCCGCGATTCCAAAAGACCTGGTGGAGTCAGAACTGTTCGGCCACGAGAAAGGCGCGTTCACCGGCGCTGCATCTACGCGCCAGGGGCGCTTCGAACAAGCCGACGGCGGCACCCTGTTTCTGGACGAAATTGGTGACATGCCCGCAGACAGCCAGACCCGCCTGCTGCGAGTATTGGCAGACGGTGAATTCTACCGAGTGGGTGGCACCACATCGGTCAAGGTGGATGTGCGCATTATTGCCGCCACTCATCAAAACCTGGAAACCCTGGTACAGGCCGGCAGCTTTCGGGAAGACCTGTTCCACCGCCTGAACGTGATACGCATACACTTGCCGCGGCTGACCGAGCGCCGCGAAGACATACCGCAACTGCTGAGCTATTTTCTCAAACGTGCGGCAAAAGAGCTGAATGTGGACGCCAAGCTGCTGCGCCCAGACGCCGAGGCTTACTTGTCTACCCTGCCCTGGCCCGGCAATGTGCGCCAGCTGGAAAACACCTGCCGTTGGTTAACGGTAATGGCCAGCGGCCGCGAAGTTCACGTGGACGACCTGCCGCCAGAGCTGCGCCAACAAGCTGCCAGCAGCGCCACCGGTAAAACCTGGCAGGAAGCCCTTGGCCTTTGGGCGGAACAGGAGTTCAAGCGCGGCCGCAGTGATCTGTTGACCGGCGCGCTGCCGGAGTTTGAAAAAATCATGATCAACGCAGCCCTGCACCACACCGCAGGCCGCCGCCGTGACGCCTCCTTATTACTGGGCTGGGGCCGCAACACTCTAACCCGCAAAATCAATGAACTAGAGCTGAGTTCGGCGGACTCACCGGACACTGGCGGGAACAGATTTTAAATCTGTCCCCGCCAGCTTATTGTCCCTATCCGTGGGGACGGATTTGAAATCCGTCCCCTATTTTGCTCCCTGTCCTTAGGGACAGATTTTAATTATGTACCTAATATTGCTTCATGTATTGACAAGCACCAGACAAAAAGTCCTTATATTACGAGGGCTGATCTTGCTAACTGTCAACGCCCCACTCTGCCGACGCTTTAATGCCCGGCCGCCGACGCCATCCCTGGCAACTCTCGATGAAAAAAGACCGTTTAGAGTTACCTGCCCCCTCGGATCTCGAGCGGCTGAAGGCAGAGAACGCGCTGCTGCGCGATGCCTTCGGGCGTCTGCCGCAGGGTTTGTGCGCCTTCGACGGACAAGACCGCTTGCTACTGGCCAACGCGCGCTATCGCGAGATTTGGTCACTCCCTGAGTACGCCGTCCGGCCGGGTACGACGCTCGCCGAGATCATGGAACACACCCTCGGCTGCGAAACCGAGCACAGCCGCTCACAGCCGAGGTTGGAGCCCGGCAGTGAAGGTACGCGCAAGCGTGAATGGACGCTAGACGACGGTCGCGTGGTGGAAGTCGTGGTCTCGCGCCGCGCTGATGGCAGCTGCATAGCCCTCTGTGAGGATGTGACCGAATTGCGCGATGCGCATCTGCGAATCGCCTTTCTGGCACGCCATGACCTACTCACCCAACTTCCCAATCGAGCCGTACTGCACGAAGAGCTCGACCGGGCGTTCATGCACGTCGCACGCGGCGGTGAGCTGGCGTTGCTGTGCCTGAACCTGGATCGTTTCAAGCCGGTCAACGACAGCTTTGGGCACGCGGTAGGCGACGAGCTGCTTCGACAGGTCGCTGCCCGGCTGCGGGCGTGTGCGCGCAGCAGCGATTTGGTTGTGTGCTTGGCCGGTGACGAGTTCGCCATCGTCCAGGCGGGCGCGCAGCAGCCCACCAGTGCGACCGTGCTGGCGGGGAGGATCATCGATTCACTGTCGTCAGTGTTCGATCTCGACGGCCAGCCGGTGCACATCAGCACGAGCGTGGGCGTGGCCGTCGCGCCCTTCGATGGGGCCGACGCCATGAGCCTGCTGCGAAGCGCGGATCTGGCGATGTACCGCGCCAAAAGCGACGGTCGCGGTACCCTGCGCTTCTTCGAGCCAAAGATGGACGCCGACATGCGCCCGCGCCGCAATCTTGAGGCAGATCTGCGCCTGGCGCTGGAACGTGGAGAGTTCGAGCTGGCCTATCAGCCGCAGGTCAACGCCGCGAGCCATGTTGTCTGTGGCGTCGAGGCACTGCTGCGTTGGCGCCACCCGCAGCTAGGCGTTGTGAGTCCGCTCGATTTTATCGGTCTGGCCGAAGACACGCGACTGATCATACCTATCGGCCGCTGGGTGCTTGAGCAAGCGTGCCGCGACGCGATGATGTGGCCGGCATCGGTCCGCGTTGCCATCAACGTATCAGCGGTGCAATTCCGACACGGCAGCCTACTGCGCGACGTGCTCGGGGCACTTCAGCTTAGCGGTCTACCAGCCAGCCGGCTGGAGCTCGAAATCACTGAAAGTGTTATTCTAGCCGACGCGCAACAGGCGCTGTCGACGCTGCGCGAGGTACACAGTCTTGGCGTTCAGGTGGCCCTAGACGATTTCGGCACCGGCTACTCGTCGGTGAGCTACCTGCGCGACTTTCCTTTCGACCGCATCAAAATCGATCGTTCGTTCGTGCGCGATGTTGATACGAGTTCAGTCACACAGGCCATCATTCGCGCCGTGGTCGAGCTAAGCCACAGCTTGGGCATGAGCACGACGGTGGAAGGCATCGAAACGCCGCAACAACTGCAAATAGTGCAACAGCTAGGTTGCACCGAAGTGCAGGGATACCTAGTTGGCCGCCCGTGCACGGCTGCCGAGATCGTGGAGGTCATTCGAAAGCTATCACTGACTGCTGCAGAGGAGCCCTGAACCATGTTTGATCGCCTGCTCTACATCAGCCGTGCGCAGCCAACGGTTGACGCGCGCGGCGTCTACGACATCATTCGTGTTGCCCACAACCGCAATAGCGAATATAACCTGACCGGTGCGCTACTGTTCCTGGACGGCTATTTCGTGCAGGTACTCGAAGGCGAGCCGTTTCGTGTGCAGGAGCGCTTTGCGATCATTGCCGCCGACCCACGGCACGAGGACGTGCAGTTGCGTCAAACCTCTCGGGTAAACACTCGGATGTTTACCGACCAGTGGATGGCATTGCGCCTGAAAAGCAGTATCGACAGCCGGCGATTCGAAGAGATCGACTACCTCCCAGGCCTACCCGCTACGCATTTTGACGCTGCGACTGTGCTCGGGTTCGTGCAGGCTTGCTGCGTCGACTTGGGGTTACCGTCAACATAGGCGGCAGCTAGGCTGTAGTGGCATAGTGAATGTGGTGTTGGGGACAGATTTCAAATTTGTCCCCGTCCTGTTCTCTATCCCCTGTTTTATTCAATCCGCAAACAGCCCCTCAACCACCGCAAGCCGCCTGTTCTCCTCGGCACTCAGCTTGCCGGTGGCGGATACAACCCGGCATATCACGCTCAGCGCCTTGCTTGCGAACTGGGGTTCAACGGACAGCATCGCCGGAATAGCATCGAGCGCCGCCTGTTGATCGAGCTTCAAAGCAAAAAACTCCTCGCGCACGGTTTGTTTTAAATGGATTGGCCGGTAAGGTTTGCTGTATTCAGCACGCATCTCATGCAGGGCGTTAAAGGATCGCCCATCGATTCCATCCCCACCCATTGCAATATATAAAAGGCTGCGAAATGTGGCTTCGTGCACTCCGCCTTTGCCAATGCGCGCGGAGTTTTCGGCCAGGCGCTGTTCAATACGGACGATGCCTTCCGGGCTCTGCCCCGGTTGTGGGCGAGGCGCGCCGTCTGCGGTTCTCAGGCCTGCCATCGCCTGGGTGACAGGGGAACCGTAGAACGCCATAAAACAGCTTTCAATGGCGCCATCACGAAAGTCGCGAAAGCCGTCCAGCGCCGCAACCACGGAACGGGAATAGTTTTCCTGCTGCTTGAGCAGCCAGTTATCGTCAGAGACCGGCTTGCGCGCCTTTTTCACCCGCCCGGCCAGGCTGGCAAGCGGTGCCATTAGCGGATTACGTTCAGAAAACAGATAGTAAGGGAGCTCGGCCGGCGTTAATCTATGCAACCACTCCGTCACATCTGCATTGGCTTGAGCGGTCACCGCAGCGACTGCTTTGACCTGGGCGCGCACCAAGGGTTGCAGCAGTGTGCGGTAGAGCCCAAGATTTATATCCGAAATCCGCTTGACCGTTGCGAAACGTCGCTCATCATAAAGGTTTGGCTGAACAACCGCCGCCACGTCTGCCAGAGAGCGCGGTTCGAAGCGTACTAGCCAATCGCCCTCAACCCATTGCGGGTTGACCGTGTCGTCAGTTTTTGGCGTCATAACCGCTTCATAGAGCCCGGGAGGCAGAATGTCGATCAAGTCGATATTCGAGGAAAACTCCTGATGCTGTTTACGGGCAACGCTGCCGGAAACAAAGATGCCAAGGTGACCAACGCTTTCGTGAATCGCGTAAACGATAGTCTGGTCCGCAGCAAAAATCTCTTCATCCGAGCTGTATAAGTCGCAAATCCAACCCAGCGCCTGGGGTGGCGGGGTGATGTTGTCGCCTTCAGAGCAGAAGCACAGAATCGGCGAACGGATATTGCGCAGGTCAATCCGGGTGCCATCGCCACTGACCAGCTTTGCGGTTGCCATCCGGTTACCGATAAACAGCTCATCAACAATCCACTGCATTTCCTCAGCGGATAAATCAGCATGGCCGCCCCACCATTTTTCGAATTCGAGGAACCTTGGCGCCTCGGTGTCGATATTGTTCCAGAGGTAATAATACTTGTTCCAAAGACTGTTGGCAGGATCAAGATTATCAAAACCACTGACCAGATGGCCGCCATCGAATTTCCCCCCGCCAATGTCACTGATGAGTGCGGTCAGCCAACTGCCGCCCACCATTCCGCCGGAGTAGCGGGACGGGTTTTGCCCTTTCAAGCCAGCCCAGAACGACAGCGGCGTTCCGGCGATAATAATCGGCCCAAACAACTCTGGCTGCACAGCCGCCAGCATCATCACCGCCCAGCCCGCCTGGCAGTTACCAATAATGCAGGGTTTACCCTCTGCTTCGGCGTGACGGGCAATAACCGTCTCCAGAAAATGCCCATGGGCGCGCATAACGTCGTCGATGGTCTGGTGCGGTAGCGGGTCTGGCGTGAAGCCTACGAAATAACAGGTATGGCCGGCCTGCATGGCTACACCCAGCTCGCTATCAGCTTTGAATCCGCCGATACCGGGCCCCTGGCCTGCGCGGGGATCAAACACCACGAACGGCCG
The DNA here is from genome assembly GCF_023314135.1 of Marinobacter sp. M1C. Lineage (NCBI taxonomy): Bacteria > Pseudomonadati > Pseudomonadota > Gammaproteobacteria > Pseudomonadales > Marinobacteraceae > Marinobacter > Marinobacter sp. M1C. Next base: position 757,502 of record NZ_CP092289.1, on the reverse strand, counting down.
CTTGAACGGATCAATCACCACTCCAGCAGGAGGCTCAATGCGGGCAAGCCAGAAATTGACGGGGCGTTCGAAGTTTCGCGCATCCAGAATTATTTCAAGATCAAACCCCAGCACGTGCGGTATCGTCATCGCTTTGTGTCGGTAATAGTCTTGACTGCGTTGGCGCAACACATCGCAAAACAAAACACTGCGCTGTAACGCATCAAGTGTGTATTCAGTGATGGCACGCCCGCCGGGAATGACTGCAGACCGAGGATTTGCACTCACTTATTCGCTCCTAAATCCGCTTAACAGGGCACTAAAAGCCTCAGCACGTAACGCTGATTCTTTTTGTAGCGCGAGCAGCCCGTCATGGACTGCAAAAAACCCCGCATTTAGCGGGGCTGACACATTAAAATATTAACCTTTATGATCTCAGGTCAACTCTAAAAAGGAATATCATCATCAAAATCATCCACCGGATCCGGCATAGTGTTTTTCTGCGGCGATGACGGCGCGTTGGCCGGTTGCTGATTGTAATTGTCGTTCTGGTAGCCCTGATTATAGCCGCCATCGTCTTGCGCAGACTGATTGGCATTCTGCGGACGCGCAGGCGCCTGCTGCTGGCGATTTTGCGGCTGGCCCTGGCCTTGTTGACCCTGCCCTTGCCCCTGACTCATACCACCGCCGTCGCTATTGCGGCTGTCCAGCATCTGCATCTGGCCGCTGATATCCACCACCACTTCGGTGGTGTAAACGTCTTGGCCGTCCTTGTTCTGCCATTTTCGGGTTTGCAGCTTGCCCTCAACATAAATCTTCGAGCCTTTGCGCAGGTACTGGCCCGCTACTTCCGCCACTTTTCCGAACATGACAATTTTATGCCATTCGGTTTTTGGCACCATTTGACCGGTTTGGCGATCTTTATAGCTTTCGTCGGTGGCTATACTTAGATTTACCACGGCGTTGCCGTTGGGGGTATAACGGGTATCCGGGTCTTGTCCCAGGTTGCCGATAAGAATGACTTTGTTTATACCTCGTGCCATGTTCTGCTCCTAGATAAAGTGTCGCGGCGGCCCGCATTCCTTGCGCGCCGCCAAAATTTTAAGGATTGTTAGTCTGCTGCACAAATCCGGTGTCGGCAAGCAAAGCCTCATCAAAAAACTGGCGATCTATTTTTAAATAGGCAGTCGCTGCTTCTTCCATTATAACCACGTCTTGCACGCCTGGCAGGGCCCGCAAAAAACTGTCTACATCGCTAAAGCTTCGCGCTACATCTGGCTCTAACTTTACCACAAAGCCACTGGTGTACCCTGGAGCTGGCATGGTCAGTGCCACTAACAGCCACACGACCAGTACAGCCACCATCAAACCCAGCACGCCGGTTACGCCGATTTGTTGCAGCAGGTAGCCGCCCAACGCACCGCCCAGAAAGGCGCCCATAAACTGGGAGGTAGAATACACCCCCATCGCCGTGCCTTTGCTAGCTGCCGGCGCCTCTTTACTAAGCAGAGACGGCAAGCTGGCTTCCAGCAAATTGAACGCCATGAAAAAGAAAAACAGCATAAACCAGCCAGCCAGCAGGCTTTCACCCACACCCGACAGGGCCGCGCAAGACAACGCCAGCAAGGCCACTGCACCGCACAACACTGGCTTCATTTTTCGCTTTTTTTCGCCAATAATGATAAACGGCACCATGGCAACAAACGATGTGAGCATCACACTCAGGTAAAACCACCAGTGTGAGCTGCTGGGCAGACCCAGGCGATCTTGCAGCAATGAGGGAAAAACCAGAAACAGCGCGGTAAGCACCAGGTGCAGGGCAAAAATACCAAAGTCCAGCCGCAGCAGGCGTTGGTCTTTCAACACCCGACCCACCATGGCTCGGGCCGGCTGCTGCTCTGCACTGATTTTTCGTTGGTGGGGCGTAGGCACCAGGCGCCACACAACCAAGAGCGCAATCAATGCCAGCGCGGCAGTCAGGTAAAAAATGCCAGACAGGCCCCATCGCGCACCCAGGAGCGGCCCAAGCACCAAAGACACGGAAAACGAAATACCGATAGAGATACCCACCGTGGCCATGGCCTTGGTGCGCTCTTCTTCGCGGGTCAGGTCACTGAGCAAAGCCATCAATACGCTGGCAATGGCGCCGGCACCTTGAAGAATCCGTCCCAGAATCACAACGTATATGGAGTCGGCTGAGCCAGCGAGCAGGCTGCCCGCCGCAAATAGAATCAAGCCAAGGTAGATCATGCGTTTGCGCCCGATCCGGTCAGACAACAAACCGAACGGAATTTGCAGCAGCGCCTGGCTTAGCCCATAAGCACCAATGGCCAGGCCCAGCAGCGCGGGCGTTGCGCCTTCAAGCTCGCCGCCCAACAGCACAAACACCGGCATAACCATGAACAGCCCAAGCATACGAATGGCGTACACCGACGCCAAAGCGGAAACCGAGCGTTTTTCAAGGGCGTTCATGGAACAGTTCCTCAGACGTTAGCAGAGACTAAAATCAAGCGCCGTAGTGTACCAGAACCGCCACGGCCGGCGCGAAGCCGTATTACACAGCTGCAGCGTTCACAAGGCGGCGGCAGAACGCGGTATACTCATCACTTTTTCCTCGCGAGGTTATATGGACCAGATCCAGATCAAGGGTGCCCGCACCCACAATTTGAAGAACATCGACCTGGATATACCCCGGGACAAACTGATTGTGATTACCGGTTTGTCAGGTTCTGGCAAGTCGTCACTGGCGTTCGACACTCTTTATGCCGAAGGCCAGCGGCGTTATGTGGAATCGCTGTCGACCTATGCCCGCCAGTTTCTGTCGATGATGGAAAAGCCCGACGTGGACCATATTGAAGGCCTGTCGCCGGCCATTTCCATCGAGCAAAAGTCCACGTCCCATAATCCGCGCTCTACCGTCGGTACAATTACCGAGATATACGATTACCTGCGCCTGTTGTTTGCCCGCGCCGGGGAACCTCGCTGCCCCGACCACGGCCAGCCACTGGAAGCCCAAACCGTGAGCCAAATGGTGGATCAGGTTTTAGCGATGGAAGAAGATTCGCGGCTGATGATTCTGGCCCCGGTGATTCGTGACCGCAAAGGCGAGCATCTGCAAGTGGTTGAAACCATGCGCAGCCAAGGTTTTATCCGCCTAAGGGTAGATGGCACTGTTTTCGACATTGATGACGTTCCGGCTCTGGACAAAAAACGTAAACACCACATTGATGTGGTGGTTGACCGCTTCAAGGTCAAACCCGGCCTGGAACAACGCCTGGCCGAGAGTTTTGAAACCGCTCTGGCCTTGGCAGACGGCATAGCGCTAGTAGCCGCCATGGACGGCAGCGGCGAAGACACCACGCTGTCTGCGCGCTACGCCTGTAACCAGTGTGGTTATGCCATCAGCGAGCTAGAGCCGCGGCTGTTCTCGTTCAACAACCCGGCAGGTGCCTGCCCTACCTGCGACGGGCTTGGCGTAAAGCAATTTTTCGACTCCGACAAAATTATCCAGCATCCAGAAGCCAATCTTGCCTCCGGCGCCATCAAGGGCTGGGACCGCCGCGCGGTGTATTACTTCCAGCTTCTTAGCAGCGTGGCCGAACACTACAACATTGATCTGGACACTCCCTGGTGCGACCTGCCCGATCCGGTGCAACAGGTGATGCTGCATGGTTCCGGTGGCGAGGACATAAGCTTCCGCTACGTAAACAGCCGCGGCCACATCATGGAACGGCTGCATTCGTTCGAGGGCATATTACCCAACCTGGAACGGCGTTACCGCGAAACCGATTCCCAAAGTGTACGGGAAGAACTGGCCCGCAACCTTAGCACCCAGCCGTGTAGAGACTGCGGCGGCACACGCTTACGCCGCTCAGCGCGCAGCGTGTTTATTGACAATCGAAACCTGCCAGCCATTGCCCACCTGCCGGTTGGCGAAGCGCACCGCTACGTTAGCCAACTGACACTGCCAGGTGCCAGAGGCGAAATTGCCGAAAAAATTCTGAAAGAAGTCCGCCAACGCCTGCAATTTCTGGTCAACGTGGGGCTGGAATACCTGTCCCTTGAGCGCAGCGCTGATACACTCTCCGGCGGCGAAGCCCAGCGTATACGCCTGGCAAGCCAAATTGGTGCCGGCCTGGTGGGCGTCATGTACATCCTTGACGAACCGTCTATTGGTCTGCACCAGCGCGATAACGACCGCTTGCTGGAAACTCTTTACCACCTGCGCGATTTGGGCAATACAGTGATTGTGGTAGAGCATGACGAAGATGCCATACTGGCGGCAGACCACGTTATCGATATAGGCCCGGGCGCCGGCGTACACGGCGGCCAAATAATCGCCCAAGGCAAACCGGCAGATATACTCGCAAACCCCAATTCGCTGACGGGCCAATATCTTAACGGCACGAAGTGCATCGCCATACCCGAAAAACGCAATCCCGGGTCCGGCGAGTACCTAAGACTGACCGGCGCCAGCGGCAACAACCTAACCAACGTTGACCTGGCGATACCCCTGGGCGTAATGACCTGTATTACCGGCGTGTCCGGTTCCGGCAAATCCACTTTGATTAACGGCACCCTGTACCCGATAGCGGCCACGGCGTTGAACAAGGCCACAACCCTAAGCCACGGCCCTTACACCAGCATTGAAGGGTTAGACCTGCTCGACAAAGTCATCGACATCGACCAGAGCCCGATCGGCCGTACACCAAGATCCAACCCGGCCACTTACACAGGGCTGTTCACCCCCATCCGCGAACTGTTTTCCGGCACCCAGGAAGCACGCTCAAGAGGTTACAAGCCCGGCCGCTTTTCCTTCAACGTCAAAGGTGGACGCTGCGAAGCCTGCCAGGGCGACGGCGTCATCAAAGTAGAAATGCACTTCCTGCCAGACATCTACGTGCCCTGCGACGTCTGCAAAAGCAAACGCTATAACCGCGAAACTCTGGAAGTGCGCTATAAGGGCAAAAACATCCATGAAGTGCTGTCTATGACAGTAGAAGAAGGCCGCGAATTCTTCGACGCCGTACCTTTCCTGGCTAGAAAGCTTCAGACCTTAGTGGACGTGGGCTTATCGTACATCCGCCTTGGCCAAAGTGCTGTTACGCTATCCGGCGGTGAAGCCCAACGGGTGAAGCTTGCCAAAGAGTTGTCCAAGCGCGACACCGGCCAAACTCTGTATATCCTGGACGAACCCACCACCGGCCTACACTTCTATGACATTCAGCAGTTGTTAACCGTATTGCAGCGCCTACGCGATCACGGCAACACCATTGTGGTCATAGAGCACAATCTGGACGTAATAAAAACCGCAGACTGGATTGTAGACCTGGGCCCCGAAGGCGGGTCCGGCGGCGGTTTGATTATTGCCGAGGGAACGCCAGAACAAGTAGCAGAAAACAAAGCCAGTCACACTGGCCGCTACCTGAAGCCCCTGCTGGAAAAGCAAAAAGCAGCCCAAAAATCTTAGATAGCAGATAGGGACAGATTTGAAATCTGTCCCTTGAGGTGAAACCAGATCGGGGACGGATTTGAAATCCGTCCCCATTACTTCAAGCTTTCCCGCAGACGAAAAAAAACCGGCTACCCAAAGGTATCCGGCTTTCTTCAGACAAATAAAGAGCTATAAAACCCTACTACCCGTCAACTTCTTCAGCTTCGATGTCCAACGGACGACCGATCAGCTCGACATATGCCATAGGGGCATTGTCGCCTGCGCGGAAACCGCACTTCAGAATACGAAGATATCCACCCGGACGCTCGTTGTAACGGGGGCCCAGCTGAGTAAACAACTTGGCAACCGCTGCATCGTCACGCAGGCGCGCAAACGCCAGACGACGATTCGCGACCGAATCGATTTTAGCCAGAGTAATCAAAGGTTCCGCTACCCGACGAAGCTCTTTAGCCTTCGGCAACGTTGTTTTGATCAACTCGTGCTCAACCAGTGACGCAGACATGTTACGAAACATGGCCTTGCGATGCGCACTGGTCCTGTTGAACTTACGACCACTCTTACGATGACGCATTGCTCTGATCCCTTAGCTTAACTAATCGGCGATTAACCGCCCAGAACCCGGTCATCACCACGAAGGCTTGCCGGCGGCCAGTTATCAAGACGCATTCCCAGAGACAAACCACGGGACGCTAATACGTCCTTGATCTCTGTCAGCGACTTTTTACCCAGGTTAGGCGTCTTCAACAGCTCAACTTCTGTGCGCTGAATCAAATCGCCGATGTAGTAAATGTTCTCAGCCTTCAAGCAGTTGGCGGAACGTACTGTCAGCTCCAGATCATCAACCGGGCGCAGCAGAATCGGATCAATTTCTTCCTCTTCCTCAACACGCTCCGGTTCTTTTTCATGATCAAAATCAACAAACACGGCCAATTGCTGCTGGAGAATAGTAGCGGCCCGGCGAATAGCTTCTTCCGGATCGATAGTACCGTTTGTCTCCAGATCAATAACCAGCTTGTCGAGGTCGGTACGCTGCTCTACCCGTGCACTTTCCACGGAGTAGGCAACGCGGCGAACCGGACTGAAAGTAGCATCCAGCTGCAAGCGTCCGATGGCACGAGTTTCGTCCTCATCCAGACCGCGCTGATCAGCGGGCTCATAGCCACGACCGCGAGCAATGCTCAGACGCATATTAACTTCACCATTTTCACTCAGGTGACAGATAACGTGTTCTGGATTGGCGATCTCGACATCATGATCCAGCTTAATATCTCCGGCTGTAACAACACCCGGACCCTTCTTGCTGAGCATAAGCTCTGCATCGTCACGGCCGTGCATTTTTACAGCAACGCCCTTAAGATTCAAAAGAATCTCTATAACGTCTTCCTGGACACCTTCAATGGCGCTGTACTCGTGCAACACACCGTCAATCTGCGCTTCAGTTACAGCGCAGCCCGGCATTGAGGACAAGAGAATACGGCGTAACGCACTGCCCAGAGTGTGCCCGAACCCTCTTTCAAGAGGCTCCAGAGTGACCTTGGCACGCGTGGAACCGGATTCCTTCACGTCAATGGTACGAGGTGTCAATAACTCATGTACTGAACGCTGCATAGACGCCCCTATCTGCTATCGTTGCTAACTGGGCTTTACTTAGAGTAAAGCTCGACGATGAGGTTCTCGTTGATGTCGGCCGGCAATTCAGTCCGTGTTGGCACTGAACTGTAAACGCCGGACATCTTAGTGGCGTCAACATCTACCCAGCTCACCGCTGCGCGACCGGAGGCCAAGTCCAGAGCGCCTTTAACGCGCAACTGGTTTTTGGCTTTTTCACGCACGCTCACAACATCACCTGGCTTAACCTGGTAGGAAGGAATATTCACAACCTTGTCATTGACCAGAATTGCCTTGTGAGAAACGAGCTGGCGGCACTCCGCGCGGGTTGAACCAAAACCCATGCGGTAAGCAACGTTATCAAGACGCGCTTCCAAAAGTTGCAGCAGGTTTTCACCCGTTGCGCCTCTCAGACGAGCTGCCTCTTTATAATAGTTGCGGAACTGCTTTTCCAGTACGCCGTAGATACGACGAACTTTCTGTTTTTCCCGCAGCTGGACGCCGTATTCCGACAAACGACTGCGACGCGCACCGTGCATACCCGGGGGGGTTTCAAGGTTACACTTAGTGTCGAGAGCGCGAACACCGCTTTTCAGAAAAAGATCTGTCCCTTCACGACGAGACAGTTTGCACTTCGGGCCTATGTAACGAGCCATAATTACTGTCTCCTGTGTTAGACGCGGCGCTTTTTAGGCGGGCGACATCCGTTATGGGGAATCGGCGTCACATCTGTGATGTTGTTGATCTTGTAGCCGCACGAGTTAAGCGCACGAACTGCAGATTCACGACCAGGGCCGGGGCCCTTGACTTCAACATCCAGGTTTTTAAGGCCGTATTCAGCAGCCGCATTACCGGCTCTTTCAGCTGCTACCTGCGCAGCAAAAGGTGTACTCTTACGTGAACCGCGGAAACCAGAACCACCAGCAGTGGCCCAGGACAATACGTTGCCCTGGCGGTCCGAAATGGTCACGATAGTGTTATTGAAGGAAGCGTGAATGTGCGCGACGCCATCAACAACCGTTTTTTTCACCTTTTTACGGGTACGTGTACCTGGCTTTGCCATGTTTGCCTACCTGTTACTTACGAATAGGTTTGCGCGGACCTTTACGGGTGCGAGCGTTGGTCTTTGTGCGCTGGCCGCGGACTGGAAGCCCGTGACGGTGACGCAGACCACGATGACATCCGAGATCCTTCAAACGCTTGATGTTCATCTGTACTTCACGACGCAGATCGCCTTCGACGGTGCCTTTAGTCACATCGGTACGAAGTGACTCCAGCTGTTCGTCAGTCAAGTCTTTGACTTTGACGTCCGGCTTAACGCCGGTTGCATCGCAAAGCTTTTGAGCTGTTGTTTTGCCCACACCAAAAATATAGGTGAGCGATACAACAACATGTTTGTGATCGGGTATATTGACACCGGCTATACGTGCCATCCAAATTACTCCGCGTTCAAAGCTATGCTGTGTGAATTGTCCGCCACTAAAAGGGCGCGAAATAATAACGCCTGACCCGGTATCGAGTCAAGCGCCATCATTGTACGCCTTTTACAAGCAAGGGGTTTCCCGAAGGAATCAGCCCTGACGTTGCTTGTGGCGAGGCTCCGAGCAAATGACCCTTACGGCGCCATTGCGACGAATTACTTTGCAGTTACGGCAAATTTTCTTTACCGAAGCGCGTACTTTCATTGTCGACTCCAGTTTTCAAGGGGAACAGGTTTACCCGTTCCGACCATAGCCCTTGAGATTGGACTTCTTCATCAGCGATTCATACTGGTGAGACATCAGGTGCGATTGAACCTGAGCCATGAAATCCATCACGACGACTACAACAATCAGCAGAGACGTACCGCCCAAATAGAAGGGTACGTTCCCGGCTACCATCAGAAACTGAGGGAACAGGGAAACTGCTGCAATGTACATTGCTCCAAACAATGTCAAACGGGTAAGGACGCCATCAATATACTTGGCTGTTTGCTCACCCGGACGAATGCCCGGAATAAAAGCGCCTGAGCGCTTGAGGTTATCCGCGACTTCCCGTGGATTGTACATCAGAGCCGTATAGAAGAAGCAGAAAAATACCACTGCTGCAGCGAACAGAATAATATACAAAGGCTGACTGGGCGCAAGTGCTTGTGAAATATCGCTCAGCCACTCCATGCCTTCACCCTGGCCAAACCACTGCCCCAGCGATGCCGGGAACAACAGAATGGAAGATGCAAAGATGGGCGGAATAACACCGGCCATATTCACTTTCAAGGGCAAATGACTGGATTGCTGGGCAAATACCCGGCCACCCTGCTGTCGCTTGGCGTAGTTAATGGTCAATCGGCGCTGACCGCGCTCCATGAACACCACAAAACCGATGACGGCAATTGCCAGCACACCGATACCAAGTACCAACAACAAGCTCATTTCACCGTTACGGGCCTGCTCCAGAGTCTGACCGATCGCGCCGGGTAACCCGGCGACAATACCGGCGAAAATCAACAGTGAAATGCCGTTACCGACACCCCGCTCGGTGATCTGCTCGCCCAGCCACATCATGAAGACTGCACCACTAACAAACGATACAACCGCCACAAAGTGGAAGCTGAGAGTGTCATTGAAGGTAACGCCCTGCGACGCCAAACCGACAGAAATACCAGCACCCTGAAGCAGGGCCAGGATTACGGTACCGTACCGCGTATATTGGCTGATCTTACGACGACCTGCCTCGCCTTCTTTTTTCAACTGCTCCAGCGTCGGACTGACCGCTGTCATGAGCTGCATGATAATAGAAGCCGAAATATACGGCATGATACCCAGCGCGAAGATACTCATGCGCTCAAGTGCACCACCGGAAAACATGTTGAACATGCTCAGGATTGTGCCCTGATTCTGCTCAAACAGTGCCGCCAAGCGGTCGGGGTTTATACCAGGCACCGGAATGTGGGCACCGACTCGGTACACCAGCAATGCCAGGAAAACGAACCAGAGCCGCGAACGCAGCTCTGCTAGTCCTTTACCCGCGCCCGCAGGCAATGATGCTGTCTTGGCCATTTAGTCCTCGACTCGCGTTAGTCTTCTACTTTGCCGCCCGCGGCGATAATCGCCTCGCGTGCGCCTTTGGTCACCCGCAAACCCTGCACGGTCATTGCGCGGTCAATTTCACCGGACAACATGACCTTTGCTTCGCGAATTTCGTCGCGAATAATGTCTGCTTTTTTTAGAGCGTCGAGGTCGACAACATCGCCTTCTACCTTCGCCAGTTCATTCAGGCGAATTTCAGCAACGTAACGCTGCTGACGGGACGTGAAGCCGAACTTTGGCAAACGCCGTGCCAACGGCTGCTGACCGCCCTCAAAACCGGGGGCAACGCTGCCGCCGGAGCGGGCTTTCAGACCCTTGTGGCCGCGGCCGCAAGTTTTGCCGAAACCACAACCGATTCCACGACCAACGCGCCTTGCGTTGGGGCGTGAACCGGGTTCTGGAGCTAGTTCGTTAAGACGCATCTTAGTTCTCCTCAACCCGAACCAGGTAGTCTACCCGGTTAGCCATACCGCGAATGGAAGGAGTATCTTCCAAAACAACGGACTGGCCAATTTTACGAAGACCCAAGCCCTTCACACAAAGCTTGTGCTTAGGCTGGCAGCCGATTGGGCTGCGGATCAGTGTAACTGTGATCGTTTTTGCGTTCGCCATGACTTCAACCCAGAATGTCTTCGACGGATTTACCGCGCTTGGCTGCAATATCTTCTGGCGCTTGCATTGCCTGAAGACCCTTGATGGTGGAACGTACCACGTTCACCGGGTTGGTAGAGCCATAGCACTTGGACAGTACGTTATGGACACCAGCCACTTCCAACACAGCGCGCATGGCGCCACCGGCAATAATGCCGGTACCATCGGACGCAGGCATCATAAACACCCGTGAACCACCGTGCTGTGCCCGAACCGGATACTGCAGGGTAGTACCGTCCAGCGGCACGTCGACCATATTTCTGCGCGCAGCTTCCATGGCTTTCTGTATAGCAACCGGCACTTCACGCGCCTTGCCACGACCAAAACCAACACGACCTTTACCATCACCCACTACAGTCAATGCGGTAAAAGCAAACACACGCCCGCCTTTTACTACCTTGGCAACGCGGTTTACCTGAACCAGCTTTTCCTGGAGCTCAGGCGCCTTCTGTTCGTTAACGCTCATCTTCTCCACCTCTTAGAATTGCAAGCCAGCTTCGCGGGCTGCGTCGGCCAGAGCCTGCACACGGCCGTGATAACGGTAACCGGAGCGGTCAAAAGCAACCTGCTCAACACCCGCCGCCTTAGCGCGTTCAGCAATCAGCTGACCGACTTTTTTGGCGGCATCCACGTTACCGGTCGCACCCTGGCGCAGCTCCTTATCCAACGTGGAGGCAGTGGCTAGCACTTGGCTGCCATCTGCTGTCGTAACCTGAGCATACATATGACGCGGTGTGCGGTGAACGCACAGACGGTTTGTACCCAGCTCACGAATTTTCATGCGCACTTTACGTGCGCGACGCAATCTTTCGTTATTCGCGCTCATAGTCCCGCCCTATTTCTTCTTGGCTTCTTTGCGTCTTACCTGCTCATCCGCATAACGTACACCTTTACCTTTATAAGGCTCGGGTGGACGGAAAGCGCGGATTTCAGCGGCGACGTGGCCAACCTGTTGCTTGTCGATACCGCGAATAATCACTTCCGTGTTTGACGGAGTTTCAACGGTAATCCCCTCGGGCAGCTCGTACGCAACGGGGTGAGAAAACCCCAGTGTTAGATTGAGCTTCGTACCTTGCGCCTGAGCCCGGTAACCTACACCGATCAGCTGGAGCTTACGCTCGAAGCCTGTGGTCACGCCGGTCACCATATTACTGACCAAAGCGCGGGTTGTACCAGCAAGAGCGCGGGACTGTTTAGCACCATCACGGGCAGCAAAGCGTAGAAGATTTTCTTCCTGCTTTACTTCAACCGCTTGGTGAATTAAAAACTGAAGCGCTCCTTTGGAGCCCTTTACGTTGATTTCCTGACCGTTCAGCTTCACTTCAACACCGGAAGGCAGCACGACAGGATTATTGGCAACCCTGGACATGTGATTCTCCTAGAATACGGTGCAGATGACTTCGCCACCCACGCCGGCAGCACGTGCGGCGCGGTCTGTCATTACGCCCTGGGACGTAGAGACAATCGCGACTCCCAAACCACCGGATACTTTCGGTAGCTTCGCAGCGCCTTTATACTGGCGCAGACTCGGACGGCTTACACGGTCGATAGATTCAATAACCGGCTTGCCACCAAAGTACTTCAGAGTAATCGTCAGCTCAGGCTTGGTGTCAGCCGAAACAACAAAATCTGCAACGTAACCTTCGTCCATCAGGACTTGTGCCACGGAGATTTTCATCTTCGAAGACGGCATCTTAACGTCTGCTTTCGATGCCATCTGGGCATTACGGATACGTGTAAACATATCCGCAAGCGTGTCTTGCATGCTCATTGGTATGAGGCTCCTGATCTTTTTAGTTGTGCAGCGGCGCGCCGCACCGCTTACCAACAGGCTCCTGACCAAAGCCAGGAAGCCTATCTTACCAGCTTGCTTTGGTCAGACCCGGAACGTCACCGCGCATGCCGTACTCGCGGAGTTTAATCCGTGAAAGTTCGAACTTACGCAAGACGCCGTGTGGGCGACCCGTTATCTGGCAACGATTACGAAGACGCGAAGGAGATGCATCGCGAGGAAGCTGTTGCAGCTTCATCTGTGCATTCCAGCGGTCATCATCGCTGGTATTGGGGTTCTTGATAGTTGCCTTGATCTCAGCACGCTTCGCTGCATATTTCGCAACGGTCAGCTCGCGCTTGAGCTCACGGTTTTTCATGGAAACCTTTGCCATTACTCTCGTTCCTTATTTCTTGAACGGAAAGCCAAACGCTTTCAACAGTTCACGACCTTCATCGTCAGTACCGGCAGAGGTGGTAATGGTAATATCCAGACCACGAATCTTATCAACCCTGTCGTATTCAATCTCAGGGAAGATGATCTGCTCACGCACACCCATGCTGTAGTTACCACGGCCGTCGAACGACTTTGGGTTCAGACCGCGGAAGTCACGAATGCGGGGAACCGCAATGTGCACCAGACGATCAAAGAATTCCCACATACGCTCGCCACGCAGAGTAACCTTGCAACCAATTGGCCAACCTTCACGGACTTTAAAACCCGCAACCGATTTGCGTGCCTTGGTCACAACCACTTTCTGACCCGCCAGGCGTTCAAGATCAGCGACTGCGTTATCAATCAGCTTTTTGTCACCGATCGCTTCACCAACACCCATGTTCAGGGTGATTTTCTGAATACGCGGCACCTGCATGATGTTCTTGTAACCGAACACCTGCTGCAGGGCGGGTATCACTTCCTTACTGTACTGCTCTTTCATGTTCAGCATCGTAACCACCACCGCTTACTGGTTATCGACAGCTTCTTGCGTCGCTTTGAAGATCCGCTGTTTTGCGCCGTCTTCCTTAATCTGGAAGCCGACACGATCGGCTTTGCCGGTCTGCGGATTAAAAATAGCCACGTTAGAAGCCTGGATAGGCGCTTCTTTTTCGACGATGCCACCAGGGGTGCTCAGCGCCGGGTTTGGTTTGGTGTGCTTCTTCATCATGTTGATGCCAGAAACAATTACCTTACCATCGTCCTGAACTTTCAGGACTTTACCACGTTTGCCTTTGTCTTTCCCCGTAGTGACGATTACTTCGTCATCTCGTTTGATCTTTTTCATGTCCGGCCTCTGGTCCTTTAAAGTACTTCGGGTGCCAGTGAGATAATCTTCATGAACTTCTCATTTCGCAATTCACGGGTAACCGGTCCGAAGATACGGGTACCAATGGGTGCGTCCTGGGCGTTCAGAAGTACGGCCGCGTTGCCATCAAAACGGATCAGAGATCCATCTGGACGACGCACACCTTTACGGGTGCGCACTACGACAGCCTTCAGTACCTGGCCTTTTTTCACTTTACCGCGGGGAATGGCTTCCTTAACGGTTACCTTGATAATGTCCCCGATTGCAGCATAACGCCTGTGTGAACCGCCCAGGACCTTGATGCACATCACCTGACGCGCACCGCTGTTATCCGCGACTTCAAGCATTGTTTGAGTCTGAATCATGGTTGTTCTCCGGGCGATTTACACCTTGGATGCATGTTCAGTGACTTCCACTAAGGCCCAGCTTTTGGTCTTGGAGACCGGGCGGGTTTCCTTAATGATCACACTGTCACCAATATTGCACTGGTTGCTCTCATCATGAGCATGGATCTTGGTTGAACGCTTCATGTACTTACCGTACAGAGGGTGCTTTACCTGACGCTCGACCAACACCACGATGGACTTCTCCATCTTGTTGCTCACGACCTTGCCGCTCAGAGTTCTGGCAGTTTGGGTAGTTTCGGTCATGTCACTGTCCTGCCTTTTCGTTCAATACTGTTTTCACGCGAGCAATATCACGCTTCACCCCAGGGAGAAGATGAGACTGATTCAGCTGACCTGTTGCCTTACGCATGCGCAGATTAAACTGCTCTTTCAGGAGACCGATCAGATCTTTGTTCAGCTCCTCGGCTGACTTTGCACGCAGCTCTGTTGCTTTCATCACATCACCGTCCTCGTTACGAAGGTGGTCTGTACCGGCAGCTTCGCAGCCGCCAGAGTGAAAGCTTCGCGTGCGATTTCTTCAGTCACACCTTCCATCTCATAGAGCATACGGCCCGGCTGAACTTCAGCCACCCAGTACTCGACAGAACCTTTACCTTTACCCATACGAACTTCCAGCGGCTTGCCAGTAATCGGCTTGTCCGGGAAGACGCGAATCCAAATCTTACCGCCCCGCTTGATTTTACGGGTCATGGTACGACGTGCGGCTTCAATCTGGCGAGCAGTTATACGCCCGCGAGTAACCGCCTTCAATCCGTATTCACCGAAGCTCACCTTGTTAGCGCGGTGAGCAAGGCCGGTGTTACGGCCTTTCATTACCTTGCGAAATTTGGTGCGTTTTGGTTGCAGCATAAGAGTGCCCCTTTACTTAGAACCTTTCTTCCCAGAGGCTTTCTTGTCAGCACGGACTTGTTCCATACCACCAAGAATCTCACCTTTGAAGATCCATACCTTGACGCCGATTACGCCGTAAGTGGTATGCGCTTCGTAGGTCCCGTAATCAATATCTGCACGTAATGTGTGCAGCGGAACACGACCTTCGCGATACCACTCGGAACGGGCAATTTCAGCTCCCCCGAGACGACCGCCAACCTGAATCTTGATGCCCTTGGCGCCTTGGCGCATGGCGTTCTGTACCGCGCGCTTCATAGCACGACGGAACATCACACGACGCTCCAACTGACCGGCAACGTTTTGCGCTACCAAACGGGCATCCAGGTCCGGCTTGCGGACTTCTTCGATGTTGATGTGCACAGGCACACCCATCATGTCGCTAACTTCACGACGAAGACGGTCAACATCTTCACCCTTCTTCCCGATAACAATACCCGGGCGGGCGGTATGGATCGTGATGCGGGCGTTCTGAGCAGGGCGCTCGATCACAATCTTGCTGACAGACGCCTTTACCAGACGCTTGTCGAGGAATTCACGAACCTGAATGTCGTTCAACAGGTTTTTCGCGTAGTCCTTTTTATCGGCATACCATACTGAGTTGTGCTCTTTGATCACACCCAGGCGAAAGCCGATCGGATTTACTTTATGACCCATCTGAGCATCTCCTACTTGTCGGCGACCTTGACGGTGATATGACAGGTGCGCTTCATGATTCTGTCAGCGCGCCCCTTGGCTCGAGCTTTAATTCGCTTGAGCGTTGGGCCCTCATCCACCATAACAGTGGAGACCCGCAAATCATCTACGTCCAGACCTTCGTTATGCTCAGCGTTAGCAATTGCGGACTCAAGAGCTTTCTTGATAATCCCAGCTGCTTTCTTAGGGCTGAAAGTCAAAATATTCAGAGCGTCCTCAACAGCCTTGCCGCGAACCTGATCGGCAACAAGACGAGCTTTCTGAGCTGAGAGGCGAGCGCCCTTATACTTGGCTGCTACTTCCATTTCATTTCCCCTCACAATCAGCGTTTAGCTTTCTTGTCGGCCGAATGGCCACGATAAGTGCGCGTTGCTGCGAACTCACCTAGTTTATGACCGACCATATCTTCGGTAACATAAACCGGCACGTGTTGCTTGCCGTTGTGGACTGCGATGGTCAAGCCTACGAACTCTGGGAAAATCGTGGAACGGCGCGACCAGGTCTTAATTGGTCGCTTGTCGTTCACTTCCAGAGCTGCCTCGACCTTCTTCAACAGATGCAGGTCTATGAAGGGACCTTTCTTTAAAGAACGTGGCACAGCATTTACCTCTATTTAGTCGTTTACTTGGCTGAACGACGACGTACTATCATCTTATCAGTACGCTTGTTCTTACGAGTCTTATGCCCTTTGGTCGGAACACCCCATGGAGTAACTGGGTGACGCCCGCCAGAGGTACGCCCTTCACCACCACCGTGTGGGTGGTCAACTGGGTTCATAGCCACACCACGTACCGTTGGACGCTTTCCGCGCCAACGTGATGCACCCGCTTTACCAAGCCGCTTGAGACTGTGTTCACTGTTGGACACTTCACCCAACGTAGCACGGCAATCAACAAGCACCTTTCGCATTTCACCTGAGCGCAGGCGGATAGTCGCGTAAGCGCCTTCCCGAGCAACCAGCTGTATTGATGCGCCCGCAGAGCGAGCCAACTGTGCACCTTTACCAGGCTTGAGCTCAACGCAATGGATCACAGAACCAACCGGGATATTCCGCAGCGGCAATGTACTTCCCACCTTGATAGGCGCGTCGATTCCTGAGCGCACAGGTTCACCGATCTGCATACCCTTGGGAGCGATAATATAACGGCGCTCGCCATCGGCGTACTTGATCAGCGCGATGTGCGCCGAGCGGTTAGGATCGTATTCAATGCGCTCGATTGTCGCAGGAATACCATCTTTAATCCGCTTGAAGTCTATTATGCGGTAGTGCTGTTTATGGCCACCACCAATGTGACGGGTAGTGATACGGCCATTATTATTACGGCCACCCGATTTGCTTTGCGATTCGACCAACGGTTCGTAAGGGCGCCCTTTGTGTAAATCCGGGTTGTACAGCTTTACAACGTGACGGCGTCCGGGAGATGTTGGCTTGGTTTTGACGATCGGCATATTACGACCCCTTTACCTTATTCCACATCCAGAAAATCGATGTCCTGACCTTCAGCCAGCTTTACATAAGCCTTACGAATGTCATTACGCTTGCCGAACCCGCGAGCTGTGCGTTTAAGCTTGCCCTTACGATTCAGAACCTGAACACCTTCGACGGTGACGTTGAACAATTGTTCAACGGCTTTTTTAATCTCGGGCTTGGTGGCGTCCGGGGCGACCCGAAACACTACCTGACCATGTTCGGCCACGCGAGATGCTTTCTCCGATACGTGAGGCCCTAAAAGAACCTTATAGATACGTTCCTGATTCATCCCAGCATCTCCTCGATTTTCTTCAGAGCGGGAACAGTCACTACGATTTTCTCGTGAGCAACCAGGCTAACCGGATCCAGACCAGCAACATCACGCACATCGACGTGAGGCACGTTGCGCGAGGCCAGGTGCAGGTTCTGATCAAGATTTTCCGACAAGATCAACACGTTGCTTAAACCCATGTCAGCCAACTTGGCAGTAAAGGCCTTGGTCTTGGGGGTGTCGATTGAAAAATCGTCAACCACAATCAGACGTTCCTGACGGACCAGCTCGGACAAAATGGAGCGCATTGCAGCGCGGTACATTTTACGGTTTACCTTTTGCTCGTAGCTACGAGGCTTCGCTGCAAAGGTAACACCACCGGAACGCCAAATCGGGCTCCGAATAGTACCAGCACGGGCACGACCAGTACCCTTCTGACGCCAAGGCTTCTTACCACCACCCCTGACTTCTGAACGGGTCTTCTGAGCTTTGGTACCCTGACGGCCAGCAGCCATATAGGCTACAACCACCTGGTGAACCAGTGCTTCGTTAAAATCTTTTGCGAAAGTAGCCTCGGAAACCGTAATTCCCTGACCGCTACCTGTAATTGTCAATTCCATCGAACCGCTCCTCAGGCTTTAACAGCAGGCTTGATGACAACATCGCCACCAGTAGCGCCGGGGACGGCACCACTAACCAGCAGAAGATTGCGCTCAGCGTCGACACGGACAATTTTCAGGTTCTGCACAGTAACCTGCGCATTACCCATCTGGCCCGCCATCTTTTTGCCTTTGAATACCTTGCCCGGAGTCTGGTTTTGACCAATGGAACCCGGAGCACGGTGAGACAGGGAGTTACCGTGGGTAGCATCCTGCATGGCAAAGTTCCAGCGCTTCACGCCGCCCTGGAAACCTTTACCTTTAGATGTACCTGTGGCATCAACGGCCTGACCGTCTTCAAAGACTGACGCAGTAATTTCGCCGCCGGCAACCAGGTCTTCACCTTCGCCGTCTGCCAAACGAAATTCCCATACGCTACGGCCCGCTTCAACACCGGCTTTTGCGAAATGGCCTGCTGCACTCTTGTTAACACGAGAGGAACGACGCGATCCCACCGTTATCTGAACTGCACGGTAGCCGTCGTTTTCAAGAGTCTTAAGTTGAGTGATGCGGTTAGAATCAACCTCGATCACCGTTACGGGCAACGCTTGCCCGTCTTCCGTAAATATACGGGTCATACCGGCCTTACGACCGACAATACCAATTGCCATGTTTCACCTCTAAGTGTACGGGGCTTGCACCCTCTATGGCCTTATGACAGTTACACAGGTTAATACCGGGCGGTATTAACCGAGGCTGATCTGAACGTCTACACCTGCTGCCAGGTCTAGTTTCATCAAAGCATCTACTGTCTTTTCCGTTGGCTCAACAATGTCGAGCAAACGCTTGTGGGTGCGAATTTCATACTGGTCGCGCGCGTCTTTGTTGACGTGCGGTGAAACCAGAATCGTGAACTTTTCTTTGCGCGTAGGCAAAGGAATAGGTCCGCGCACCTGAGCGCCGGTCCGCTTAGCGGTGTCGACAATCTCTTGCGTAGACTGGTCGATCAGGCGGTAATCGAACGCCTTCAACCGAATCCGAATCTTTTGGCTTTGCATTTTGCACCAAACTCCACTCGTAGCAGCGAACCCGTCGCTGACCTTCAAAAAAGGAGCCGCATTGTATGCATAATAGACAGCCTTGTCAACAGCTACTCTGACTGGCTCGACCGACGCATACATTGCAACTGAAATAGAAAAAGGGGCTGATCAAGTCAGCCCCTTTTCCAGATCCTACGAGTAGATTACTCGAGAATCTTGGCGACAACACCGGCGCCTACAGTACGGCCGCCTTCGCGAATTGCGAAGCGCAGGCCATCTTCCATGGCGATCGGAGCAATCAAAGTCACTTCCATCTTCACGTTATCACCTGGCATAACCATTTCTACGCCTTCTGGCAATTCGCAAGCACCGGTGACGTCGGTGGTACGGAAGTAGAACTGCGGGCGATAGCCCTTGAAGAACGGAGTATGACGGCCGCCTTCGTTCTTGCTCAGCACGTACACTTCGCACTCAAACTTGGTGTGCGGCTTCATGCTGCCTGGCTTACACAGAACCTGACCACGCTCAACGTCGTCACGCTTGGTGCCGCGCAACAGTACGCCAACGTTCTCGCCTGCACGACCTTCGTCGAGCAGTTTGCGGAACATTTCAACGCCGGTGCAAACCGTTTTGACCGTGTCTTTGAGACCCACGATTTCCACTTCTTCACCAATCTTGACAATACCACGCTCTATACGACCGGTTACAACGGTACCACGGCCAGAGATAGAGAATACGTCTTCGATAGGCATCAGGAACGGCAGATTAATCGCACGCTCAGGCTCAGGGATATAAGAATCCAGAGCTTCTACCAGCTTACGAACAGCAGTCGTGCCCATTTCGTTGTCATCACGACCTTCCAGAGCCATCAACGCAGAACCGGTGATGATCGGAGTGTCGTCAGCTGGGAAGTCGTACATTTCCAGCAGATCGCGTACTTCCATTTCTACCAATTCAAGCAGCTCTTCATCGTCAACCATGTCCGCTTTGTTCAGGAACACAACGATGTAAGGAACACCTACCTGACGTGACAGCAGGATGTGCTCGCGAGTCTGCGGCATAGGGCCGTCAGCAGCGGAGCAAACCAGGATAGCGCCGTCCATCTGCGCCGCACCGGTGATCATGTTTTTCACATAATCAGCGTGGCCCGGGCAATCTACGTGTGCGTAGTGACGGTTCGGGGAATCGTACTCAACGTGAGACGTGGCGATGGTAATACCGCGCGCACGTTCTTCCGGAGCATTGTCGATCTGGTCAAAAGCACTTGCAGTACCTGTTCCCCATACGTCATGACATACACGCGTCAGAGCAGCTGTCAGAGTGGTCTTACCATGGTCAACGTGACCAATGGTGCCCACGTTCAAGTGTGGTTTCTTACGTTCGAATTTAGATTTAGACACAGTTACACCTCTTCCTGTTACTCAAGTCTTGGGTATCAACCCTTTTTGATAATTGCTTCGGCAATGTTATTCGGCGCTTCGGCGTACCGCGAAAACTCCATCGCATAGGACGCACGGCCCTGAGTAGCGGAGCGCAGATCTGTGGCGTAACCGAACATTTCCGACAACGGAACTTCGCAACGCACGATCTTTCCACTAACACCGTCTTCCATGCCCTGAATCAGGCCACGACGACGGTTCAGGTCACCTACCACATCACCCATGTAATCTTCAGGTGTCACCACCTCAACCTTCATCATCGGCTCCAGCAAAGCCGGACTCGCCTCTAGCGCGCCCTTCTTCATCGCCATGGAACCCGCGATTTTGAACGCCATTTCGTTGGAGTCCACATCGTGGAAGGAGCCGTCGTACAAGGTTGCTTTGATACCCAGCAACGGGTAACCAGCCAGACAGCCGTTCTGCATCTGCTCAATGATACCCTGCTGAACCGCCGGGATATATTCCTTGGGCACAGTACCACCAACGATTTCGTTGACGAAGATGAAGTTTTCGGCGTCTTCTTTGTCCAGGGGCAGCGGGTCAATCCTGACTTTAACGTGACCGTACTGACCACGACCGCCCGACTGACGCACAAACTTGCCTTCAACATCCACCGACTTGCGGATGCACTCACGATAGGCCACCTGGGGCTTACCGATGTTGGCCTCAACGTTGAACTCACGACGCATGCGATCAACGATGATATCCAAGTGCAACTCACCCATACCGGAGATGATCGTCTGACCAGACTCTTCGTCAGTACGGACCTGGAAGGACGGATCCTCCTGAGCCAGCTTACCAAGTGCAACGCCCATCTTCTCCTGATCGGCTTTTGTCTTTGGCTCAACCGCTACAGAAATAACCGGATCCGGAAACTCCATACGCTCAAGAACAATCTTGTGGTTCTCGTCGCATAGAGTATCGCCGGTGGTGACGTTCTTCAGACCAATTGCAGCAGCAATATCGCCTGCAAGAACTTCCTTGATCTCTTGACGGTCCTTAGCATGCATCTGGACCATACGGCCAACACGCTCTCTTTTCCCCTTTACGGAGTTGTAGACGGCGTTACCAGACTGAAGTGTGCCAGAATAAACCCGAAAGAACGTCAGAGTGCCAACAAAGGGATCTGTCGCAATCTTAAATGCCAAAGCGGCAAACGGCGCAGCGTCGTCAGCTTTACGGGTCTCTTCAGCCCCGTTTTCGTCAACTTCACCACGAATCGCCTTAACTTCATCCGGTGCCGGCAAGAACTCAACGACCGCATCCAGCACTGCCTGGACGCCCTTATTCTTGAACGCAGAACCACAGGTCGCGACAACGATCTCGTTTGCCAGGGTGCGCATCCGAAGACCTTTCTTGATATCTTCGACGTTGAGCTCGCCTTCGTCGAGATAGCGCATGGTTAGTTCATCGTTCGCTTCTGCAGCCGCTTCCATCATCTTTTCGCGATACTGGGCCACTTCGTCCGCCATCTCGGCAGGAACATCACGCTGCTCATAAGTTACGCCAGAATCGTCCGGATTCCAGTAGATCGCCTTATTACGAATCAGGTCGATTACACCGGCAAAATCCTCTTCCGCGCCAATCGGCAACTGAACCGGAATACATTTTGCACCCAGGCGCTTTTCGATCTGACCAACTACGCGCAGGAAGTTAGCACCAGCCCGATCCATCTTGTTGACGAACACCATGCGCGGCACTTCGTACTTATTGGCCTGGCGCCACACAGTCTCGGACTGCGGCTCAACACCGGAAGAACCACAGAACACAACAACAGCGCCGTCAAGCACACGCAATGAACGCTCTACCTCGATGGTAAAGTCAACGTGTCCCGGAGTGTCGATAATATTGATGCGATGCTCAGGATACTGCTTGTCCATACCCTGCCAAAAACAGGTCGTTGCAGCAGACGTAATAGTAATACCACGCTCCTGCTCCTGCTCCATCCAGTCCATGGTCGCCGCACCATCATGGACTTCACCGATTTTGTGCGAGACACCTGTGTAGAACAGGACCCGCTCGGTGGTTGTGGTTTTGCCCGCATCAACGTGCGCAACAATACCAATGTTTCGATATCGCTTAATCGGAGTCTTACGTGCCACTGTATAAACCTCGGCTGTTTAGAAACGGAAGTGAGAGAACGCCTTGTTGGCTTCTGCCATGCGGTGAACATCTTCCCGCTTCTTGACGGCGGCACCCTTACTCTCTACAGCATCGAGGATTTCCCCGGCCAGGCGCTGCGCCATGGATTTCTCACCGCGCTTTCGTGAAAAGTCAACGAGCCAACGCATAGCCAGCGCGTGCTGACGGGAAGGCCGTACTTCGACCGGCACCTGGTAGGTAGCACCACCCACACGACGAGACTTAACCTCTACCATCGGCTGAATGTTCTCCAGTGCCTTTTCGAACATGTCGATCGGCTCTTCTTTGGATTTTTCGGCAACAATAGTGAGCGCGCCATAAACAATGCGCTCTGCTACGCCTTTTTTACCGCTTTCCATCACGTGGTTGATGAATTTGGCAAGACGTGCACTGCCGAACTTAGGATCTGGGATGATTTCCCGCTTTGCTGCAATTCTTCTTCTAGGCATCGATAAGCCCTTAATGTCAAAAGGTCTTCAGGAACCCCTGAGATAGCATTAGCTACTCAGCCTTACTCTCATCGTTCTAACAAGCAACGACAAAAGACACCCGATCTAAAATCAGGATTTGGGTCGTTTTGTACCGTACTTGGAGCGGCCCTGCTTACGGTTCTGTACACCTTGGGTGTCCAGTGTTCCGCGAACAGTGTGATAGCGCACACCCGGAAGGTCTTTTACTCGACCACCCCGGATTAGCACAACACTGTGCTCCTGAAGGTTGTGACCTTCACCACCAATGTAAGAGGAAACCTCGAAGCCGTTAGTAAGACGAACACGACACACTTTACGCAGTGCTGAGTTCGGCTTCTTTGGCGTTGTGGTATACACACGAGTGCACACACCACGGCGCTGAGGACATGCCTGAAGAGCAGGAACATCGCTCTTGGCTACCTTGCGCTTACGAGGCTTACGCACCAACTGATTAATCGTTGCCATGTAAGCAAACTCCAAAAAACCGTATAAATGAAATCTACCCCCAATGAAGGGGGTAAAATTTAGGGGACGCAAGTTTAAGCCTACGCCCCCGGACAGTCAAGATGACTGTTCTCTTTTTAACCACCCAGGTGTGAGTAACTACCCCTAGGTGGCCGCCGTTTAACTCAGCCTTCGCGGTTGAGTTCGGCGCTCAGTGCTTCTTCAACATCGGCCGCAGTCACGCCCTGCTGTTCCAGTTCGCGCTTGCGACGACGTGCAGCGTGATACGCCAGACCGGTACCCGCAGGTATCAGTCGACCAACTACCACGTTTTCTTTCAGGCCGCGCAGGTAGTCACGTTTGCCGGTTACTGCACCTTCGGTGAGTACCCGCGTGGTTTCCTGGAACGAAGCCGCGGAAATAAACGATTCGGTTGCCAGCGACGCTTTGGTAATACCCAACAACAGACGTTCGAACCTTGCCGGCTCTTTGTCGGCGACATTGGCCGCTTCGTTGGCTTCCAGTACCCGGTTGATTTCGACAGAATCGCCGGAAATCATCTGGGTATCGCCCGGATCGGTGATTTCAACTTTGCGCAGCATCTGACGCACAATAACTTCGATGTGCTTGTCGTTGATAACCACGCCCTGCAGACGGTAGACGTCCTGGATTTCGTTGGTAATGTACCTTGCCAACTCAACAACACCCAACAGACGCAAAATATCGTGCGGGTTCGACGGGCCGTCCGAAATTACCTCACCCTTTTCAACCGTTTCGCCTTCAAACACGTTCATCTGACGGTGCTTGGGAATCAGCACTTCATAAACATCGGCGTCACGCGGAGTGATCACCAGGCGCTTCTTGCCTTTGGTTTCCTTGCCAAAAGACACGGTACCGCTGACTTCCGCAAGAATCGACGACTCTTTCGGGCGACGAGCCTCAAACAGATCGGCAACCCGCGGCAGACCACCGGTGATGTCACGGGTCTTCGAACTTTCCTGGGGAATACGTGCAACCACGTCACCCAGCTCGATGCGAGCGCTGTTCGCCATAGTCACCAAAGCGTTGGCGGGCAGGAAGAAGATCGCCGCGCCTCCCGTCGGCAAATCAACATCGTTGCCGGCCTCATCCAACATCTGGATAGCAGGACGAATGTCCTTACCAGCGGCCGGGCGCTCTTTCGGATCGATAACTTCCATCGTCGACAGGCCGGTAAGATCGTCGGTCTGGGTGCGCACGGTAATGCCCTGATCCATGTTGACGAACTTGGCTGTACCTTCGGCTTCGGCAATGATCGGGTGAGTGTGCGGATCCCATTTTGCCACAACTACGCCAGCTTCAATCACGTCGCCGGTTTTCACCGACAGTACGGCGCCGTAAGGCAGCTTGTACCACTCGCGTTCACGACCCTGTTCATCGGCGATCGCCAACGCTGAAGAGCGAGAGATAACAACTAGCGAACCGTTGCTCTTTTCCAACGACTTCAAGTTGTGCAAGCGAACAATACCACCGTGCTTGACCTGAATATTGTCTACCGCAGACGCCCGACTTGCCGCACCACCAATGTGGAAGGTACGCATGGTCAGCTGGGTACCTGGCTCACCAATAGACTGGGCTGCAATAACGCCGACAGCTTCGCCCACGTTAACCTGATGACCACGCGCCAGATCACGTCCGTAGCACTTGGAGCAGATGCCGTGTCGGGTATTACAGGTAATCGCAGAGCGCACCCATACTTCGTCGACACCAGCGCCTTCAATCGCTTCGATGGCTTTTTCGTCCAACAAAGTGCCGGCCATAATAATAGCGTTGTCTTTGTCGGTCGGAGTAAACGCATCACGTGCCGTTACCCGGCCCAGTACCCGCGCACCCAAAGGCACAACAACGTCGCCGCCTTCGATGTGCGGTATCATCAGCAGACCTTCGGTGGTTCCGCAATCGACTTCGGTCACCACCAAATCTTGAGACACATCCACCAGGCGACGGGTCAGATAACCGGAGTTCGCGGTCTTCAGAGCGGTGTCTGCCAAGCCTTTACGAGCACCGTGGGTGGAAATAAAGTACTGCAGTACGTTAAGACCTTCACGGAAGTTGGCGGTAATCGGCGTTTCGATGATCGAGCCATCTGGCTTGGCCATCAAACCACGCATACCAGCCAGCTGACGAATCTGCGCCGCGGAACCCCGGGCGCCGGAATCGGCCATCATGTACACGGAGTTGAAAGACTCCTGCATGACCGGCTCACCGTTCTCATCCATCAACGGCTTGCCATCAGGCCCCATAACCGCTTCTTTGGACAGACGCTCCATCATGGCCTTAGAGACCTTGTCGTTGGCGCGTGACCAGATGTCGATAACCTTGTTGTACTTTTCGCCCTGAGTCAGCAGACCGGACGCGTACTGGTTCTCAATATCTTTTACTTCTTGTGTCGCAGCATCCACCAACTGGTACTTCTCTGGCGGGATTTCGAAGTCATTAAAGCCAATCGAAATGCCGGATACGGTGGCGTACTGATAACCGGTGTACATCAACTGGTCAGCGAAAATAACCGTTTCTTTCAGACCCGCATCGCGGTAACAGATGTTGATCAGGTTAGAGATCGCTTTCTTGACCATCGGCTTGTTGATCAGGCTGTAAGACAGACCATCGGGCACAATGTCAAACAACAGCGCACGACCCACCGTGGTTTCCACGATGTTATAACTCTCGCTGCGGCTGCCGTCTTCGGCGATCGCCACTTCCCTTACCCGGACTTTAACGGTGGCTTGCAGGTGTACTTTGCCCGCGCCGTAAGCGCGATGTACTTCTTTAACATCGGCAAACACCATGCCTTGGCCCAGCGCGTTTTTACGCTCGCGGGTCATGTAATACAAACCCAGCACTACGTCTTGCGACGGCACAATGATAGGTTCGCCGTTTGCCGGTGACAGCACGTTGTTGGTGGACATCATCAACGCCCGCGCTTCCAGCTGGGCTTCAATAGTCAACGGTACGTGTACCGCCATCTGGTCCCCGTCGAAGTCGGCGTTGTAAGCAGCACACACCAGCGGGTGCAGCTGGATAGCCTTGCCTTCAATCAGTACCGGCTCGAACGCCTGTATGCCCAAACGGTGCAGCGTAGGCGCACGGTTCAGCATGATCGGGTGTTCACGGATGACTTCGTCCAGAATGTCCCAGACCACACCCTCTTCGCGCTCGACCATTTTCTTGGCCGCTTTGATGGTGGTGGCCAGGCCGCGATGCTCAAGTTTGGAAAAAATAAACGGCTTGAACAATTCCAGCGCCATCTTCTTGGGTAGACCACACTGGTGCAGGCGCAAGTACGGGCCTACTACGATGACCGAACGGCCCGAGTAGTCGACTCGCTTACCCAGCAAGTTCTGACGGAAACGACCTTGCTTGCCTTTAATCATATCGGCAAGAGATTTCAGCGGACGCTTGTTAGTGCCAGTAATGGCACGCCCACGGCGTCCGTTATCCAGCAACGCGTCAACTGCTTCCTGCAACATGCGCTTTTCGTTACGCACGATAATGTCGGGAGCGTTCAGCTCCAACAGGCGCTTCAGGCGGTTGTTACGGTTGATCACCCGACGGTACAGATCGTTCAGGTCAGAGGTCGCAAAGCGACCACCGTCCAACGGTACCAAGGGGCGCAGGTCTGGCGGCAGAACCGGCAGAACAGTCATCACCATGTCGCCCGGCTTGTTACCGGAATACAGGAACGCCTCAAGAATTTTCAGACGCTTGCTGAATTTCTTGATCTTGGTTTCCGAGTTGGTCTGCGGAATTTCTTCACGCAAACGATCAACTTCTTCCTGCAGGTCGATAGCTTGCAGAAGTTCTTTGATGGCCTCGGCGCCCATGCGAGCGTCGAACTCATCACCGAATTCTTCCAGAGCTTCGAAATACTGCTCGTCGTTCAACAGCTGACCGCGCTCCAGCGTGGTCATGCCTGGTTCGATCACGATGAAGGATTCGAAATACAACACCCGCTCTATGTCGCGCAGAGTCATGTCCAGCATCAGACCAATGCGTGACGGCAGCGACTTAAGAAACCAGATGTGAGCTACCGGGCTGGCCAGCTCGATGTGACCCATGCGATCACGGCGGACGCTGGCCAAAGCCACTTCCACGCCGCACTTTTCGCAAATGACACCGCGGTGCTTCAAGCGCTTGTACTTTCCGCACAGGCACTCATAGTCTTTGATTGGACCAAAAATTTTGGCGCAGAACAAACCGTCACGCTCTGGTTTGAACGTGCGGTAGTTGATCGTTTCAGGCTTTTTCACTTCACCGAAGGACCAGGAACGGATCATGTCAGGTGATGCCAAACCAATACGGATGGCGTCAAATTCTTTGCTCTGATTCTGGCTCTTGAGAAGATTCAATAAATCTTTCATCAGTAAAAGCTCCGGATGGCGTTAATCTCGGGCGGGCACCGTTGGTGCCCGCTCACGCTGCCAAAAACAATTCGGCTCAATCGGATTCTAGCTCGATGTCGATACCCAACGAGCGAATTTCTTTGACAAGAACGTTGAAGGATTCGGGCATGCCCGGCTCCATACGATGATCGCCATCAACAATGTTCTTGTACATTCTGGTCCGACCGTTTACATCATCAGACTTGACGGTAAGCATTTCCTGCAGTGTATACGCTGCACCGTAGGCTTCCAGAGCCCACACTTCCATCTCGCCGAAGCGCTGACCACCGAACTGCGCCTTACCACCCAGCGGCTGCTGGGTCACCAGGCTGTACGAGCCAGTGGAACGAGCGTGCATCTTGTCGTCGATCAAGTGGTTCAGCTTGAGGATATACATATACCCTACTGTGATCGGACGATCGAAGGCATCACCGGTACGACCATCGAACAGTTGGGTCTGACCGGTTGTGCTAAGGCCTGCCAGCTCGAGCATGTGTTTGACTTCAGCTTCTTGAGCGCCGTCGAACACCGGCGTAGCCATGGGCACACCACCGCGAAGATTGTTACACAGGTCGAGAATCTCCCGATCGTTCAGGGAATCCAAATCTGCCTGTGTCACTTCGGCCGAATGGTTGTAAATCTCATCCAGCAACTTACGAAGCTCAGCAACCTTGCGCTGTTCGTCCAGCATACGACTGATACGTTCGCCCAAGCCTTTAGCTGCGGCACCCAAATGGGTTTCCAGAACCTGGCCGACGTTCATGCGCGAAGGCACACCCAGAGGGTTCAAAACGATATCAACGGTGTTGCCGAACTCGTCATACGGCATATCTTCAATCGGCTTAACCGCCGAAATTACACCCTTGTTACCGTGACGACCCGCCATCTTGTCACCTGGCTGGATGCTGCGTTTGATAGCCAAGTACACCTTGACGATTTTCTGAACGCCCGGCGCCAGATCATCACCCTGCTGCAACTTACCTTTCTTGTCGTCAAAACGCGCTTCGTGATCTTTCTTGCGCTCTTCCAGACCCTGCTCAGATTTCTCCAGCAGCTCATTCAAATCGTCGCCTTTCATGCGCAATTTAAACCATTCCGGACGCGGCAAATTCAACAGATAATCCGCTTCCAGCTTGCTGCCTTTTTTCAGGCCTGGGCTACTGATCACTTCCTGGCCCTCAAGGGCGTTCAGCAAACGCTCGTAGGTGGCACCTTCAACAATGCGATACTCGTCCTTCAAATCTTTGCGGTACTTGTCCAGCTGCTGCTTTTCAATCACTTGCGCACGCTGGTCCTTTTCGATGCCGTCACGGGTAAATACCTGAACATCGATAATCGTACCACGGGTGCCTGTCGGCACACGGGAGGAGGTGTCTTTTACATCAGACGCCTTCTCACCGAAGATAGCCCTTAGCAGCTTTTCCTCCGGCGTCAACTGGGTTTCACCTTTCGGTGTTACCTTGCCGACCAGAATATCTCCGGCGCTGACTTCCGCACCAATATAAACAATACCGGACTCATCCAGCTTGGACAGCGCGCTCTCACCCACGTTCGGGATGTCGGCGGTAATTTCCTCGCTACCCAGCTTGGTATCCCGCGCCACACAGGTCAGTTCCTGAATATGGATCGTGGTCAGGCGATCTTCCTGCACCACTTTTTCAGAGATAAGGATGGAATCCTCAAAGTTGTAACCGTTCCAGGGCATGAATGCGATACGCATGTTCTGGCCCAGCGCCAACTCACCAAGATCTACTGATGGACCGTCGGCCAGTATGTCACCACGAGCAATGACGTCGCCCCGGCGCACGATCGAGCGCTGGTTAATACAGGTGTTCTGGTTCGAGCGGGTGTATTTGGTGAGGTTATAGATATCCACACCAGCGTCACCAGCTTCAGTCTCTTCGTTGTTCACGCGCACTACAATACGTGCTGCGTCAACACTTTCAATTTCACCGCCACGACGAGCGGTTACGCACACGCCAGAATCCTGGGCCACGATACGCTCAACACCAGTACCCACCAAAGGCACTTGTGCGCGCAGCGTAGGTACGGCTTGGCGCTGCATGTTCGCACCCATCAGAGCGCGGTTAGCATCATCGTGCTCGAGGAACGGAATCAGCGATGCGGCTACGGAAACAACCTGACGCGGTGACACGTCCATGAAGTTAACCGCTTCCGGTGGCATAACCGTGGTTTCGTTTTGGTGACGAACCGTCACCAGCTCCTCAACCAGACGATTACCGTCGTCCATTTCTGCGCTGGCCTGGGCGATAACGTAGTTGCTTTCTTCAATAGCAGACAGATACACCAACTCGTCGGTAACCAGGCCATCAGCTACTTTCCGGTACGGGCTTTCTAAAAAGCCGTAGGAGTTGGCACGGGCAAAAGTCGCCAGAGAGTTGATCAGGCCGATGTTCGGGCCTTCCGGTGTTTCGATCGGGCACACGCGGCCGTAATGGGTCGGGTGTACGTCGCGAACCTCAAAGCCGGCTCGCTCACGGGTCAGACCGCCTGGCCCAAGCGCAGAAATGCGCCGCTTGTGAGTCACTTCTGACAGCGGGTTGTTCTGATCCATAAACTGGGACAGCTGGCTAGAGCCAAAGAACTCCTTCACCGCCGCCGCAACTGGCTTGGCGTTGATAAGGTCCTGAGGCATCAAGCCTTCACTTTCTGCCAGGCTCAGACGCTCACGCACGGCACGTTCTACGCGCACCAAACCAACGCGGAACTGATTTTCGGCCATCTCGCCGACACAACGCACACGTCGGTTGCCCAGGTTATCGATGTCGTCTACCTGGCCTTGGCCGTTACGGATGTCGATCAGCGTCTTAAGCACGTCGATAATATCGGCGTGGGTCAGAATGCTTTCACCGGTGCTTTCATCGCGGCGTAAACGGCGGTTCAGCTTCATACGGCCGACGGCAGACAGGTCGTAGCGCTCTTCAGAGAAGAACAAATTGTTGAACAGATTTTCCGCCGACTCTTTCGTGGGCGGCTCTCCGGGGCGCATCATCCGGTAAATTTCTACCAGCGCTTCCAGCGGTGTACGGCTAGGATCGTTGCGCAACGTGTCCGACATGAACGGACCACAATCCAGATCGTTGGTGTACAGCGTTTCAATGTCCGTAACGCCGGCGTCCAGGATGGTGGTGATCAGCTCTGCGGTCAGCTCCGCGTTACACTCAACCAGCATTTCCCCGGTTTTGGTGTCGATCATGTCTTTGGCCAAAACGCGGCCATACAGATACTCGGTCGGCACTACCAGCTCGGAGATGTTGGCTTTTTCAAGCTGCTTGATATGGCGCGCGGTAATACGACGGCCTTCTTCAGCAATCACGTTACCGTCGTTGTCTTTAATATCGAACGTTGCGATATCGCCTCGAAGACGGCTTGGAACCAGCTCGAGCTTGCACGTTTCAGCACCAATGTGGAACTTCGAGGTTTCGAAGAACATTGCCAGCATTTGCTCGGAGGTGTAACCCAGCGAGCGCAGCAGGATGGTCGCCGGCAGTTTGCGGCGACGATCGATGCGCACAAATACGGCATCTTTCGGGTCAAACTCGAAGTCTAACCAGGAGCCACGATAAGGAATCACCCGGGCTGAGTACAACAGCTTGCCGGAGGAGTGGGTCTTACCCTTGTCGTGATCAAAGAATACACCAGGTGAACGATGCAGCTGGGAAACGATAACACGCTCGGTACCATTGATAACGAAGGTACCGTTTTCAGTCATCAGGGGCATTTCGCCCATGTAGACTTCCTGTTCTTTAATGTCCTTGATCGCCTTGTTGGACGATTCACGGTCATAAATAATCAGGCGAACTTTTACGCGCAAAGGCGCGGCATAGGTGACGCCCCGAAGCTGACATTCTTTGACGTCAAAAACCGGCTCACCTATACGGTAACTCACGTATTCAAGCGCGGCATTACCAGAGTAACTGGCAATCGGGAATACGGATTTGAAGGCCGCATGAAGACCGGTTTCCCGGCGATCTTCAGCAGCGGATTCGCTTTGAAGAAAGTCCCGGAACGAGTCCAGCTGAATAGACAGCAAATAGGGGACATCCATCACGGACGGCAATTTACTAAAATCTTTGCGGATCCGCTTTTTTTCAGTGTAGGAGTAACTCATCTGCATTCCCCAGCGTTAAATCTGATACCTGGTATCAAGAAGCAACCATTGTTCTGCTTCGGGGCCGAATTGCTCGGCATATCGCGCCGTCTTGAACGTGAATCTGATTACGGCCAGGTGGCTCAAAATCAACCAAAACCCGCGATCAGACTCTATAGCATATACAACAGAAAAAGGCCGATGGCTCATAAGCCACCAGCCTGACCATGCTAGTGCATGGCGCCGATCAGAAACCGACTATTACTTAAGCTCAACAGAAGCGCCTGCTTCCTCAAGCTTCTTCTTGGCTTCTTCAGCTTCGGCTTTACTAGCGCCTTCCTTAATAGTAGAAGGAGCGCCGTCAACCATTTCCTTCGCTTCTTTCAGGCCCAAGCCTGTCAGTTCGCGAACGGCTTTGATGACGTTAACTTTCTTTTCGCCGATTCCGGTCAATACTACGTCAAACTCGGTCTGCTCTTCAACAACTTCAGCGGCAGCGGCAGCAGGTGCAGCGGCAACAGCAGCGGCAGCAGAAACGCCGAACTTTTCTTCCATTGCTTCAACCAGAGCAACAACATCCATTACGCTCATTTCAGCAATTGCGTTCAAAATCTCTTCGTGGGACAGAGCCATGACTTTCTCCGAAAAATAATAAAATGGTGTTCAACAGAATCAAGCAGCTTCTTGCTTCTGGTCGCGGACTGCCGCTACTGCACGGGTTACTTTGGTTGGAACTTCGATCAAAGTACGTGCGAGCTTGGTGATTGGTGCCTGTGTAACCGCTGCCAGCATAGTCAACGCTTCGTGACGCGTTGGTAGCTTGGCAAGGCGATCGATCTGGTCTGCGCCCATCAAAACTCCGCCAACGGCAAGACCTTTGATTTCGAACGCTTCTTTCTCTTTGGCAAAATCTTTCAACAGACGCGCAGCGGCGCCTGGATCTTCCATCGAAAAAGCCAGAATAGTCGGGCCGACCAGGGCCTCGCCGATGCACTCGAACTCTGTGCCGCGAATGGCGATCTTAGCCAGGTTGTTACGAACGACCTGGAGATGCACATTTTCAGCACGAGCTCTTGCACGCAGAGCCGTCATATCACCAGAGGTGACACCACGGTAGTCAGCCAGAACAACAGACAGAGCACCACCGGCAGTCTCGTTGACTTCAGCGACGATCGCTTTCTTGTCTTCGAGTCTAATTGCCACTGGATTTCTCCTCGATTTCGCCGGGAAAATCCCGGCAAACCCATCTATGCCCTCGAAAGCTTCTCAAAAACCTGCCACTTTCTGCAGCAGTTGCGATTAACTTTCTACGGGCTCCTAACGGTGTTTGGGTTCAGAGAACGTCTTCACACCGTCTGCGCAGGTATTGCTTTAACCCCTGTAGCGCTTTCAACAAAGCAGTTTCGGGGGCCTGCGGTCTTTGACAGCCTTGGCTTCCGCCCAGACTACAAAGCAACTACCGATCAGACGCTTAGATTTCCAAAGCGCTCTGATCGATAGTCAGGCCAGGCCCCATGGTCGAAGACAGTGTGATCTTCTTCAGATACACGCCTTTGGACGATGAAGGCTTAGCCTTTTTCAAATCTGCAATCAGAGCTTCCAGGTTTTCCTGAATGTTCTTCGCAGAGAATTCAACATTACCCAGTGGAGAATGGATAATGCCGTTTTTGTCGGTGCGGTAGCGAACCTGACCTGCTTTAGCGTTTTTCACCGCTGTGGCTACGTCTGGGGTTACGGTACCTACTTTCGGGTTTGGCATAAGGCCACGGGGGCCCAAGATCTGACCCAACTGGCCCACAACGCGCATGGCATCGGGACTGGCAATAACCACGTCAAAATCCATGATGCCTTTTTTGATTTCATCGGCCAAGTCATCCATACCAACAATGTCAGCACCGGCTTCTTTGGCTTTCTCGACGTTAGCGCCTTGTGTAAATACGGCAACGCGAACCGTTTTACCGGTACCGTGCGGCAGAACCGTACTGCTACGTACAACTTGGTCGGATTTGCGCGCATCCACACCCAGATTTACGGCAACATCTATAGACTCTTTGAACTTGACCTGTTGACCCAGCTCAACCAAAAGGGCAACCGCATCCTCCATTGAGTATGCACGGCCAGCTTCTACTTTTTCACGAATCAACGTTTGACGCTTGCTTGGCTTTGACATGTTACAGGCCCTCCACGGTCAGACCCATACTACGGGCTGTACCTGCAATGGTCCGAACCGCGGCATCCATACTGGCGGCGGTGAGATCCGGCTCTTTCATTTTCGCGATTTCTTCAAGCTGCTCGCGAGTTACCTTGCCAACTTTATCAGTGTTTGGCTTACCTGAACCACTTTTCACGCCTGCCGCTTTCAGCAGCAGTACCGGCGCGGGCGGGGTTTTGGTGATAAACGTAAAGCTGCGATCGCTGTATACGGTGATCACGGTAGGAATAGGAAGGCCCTGCTCCATATCCTGCGTTCTAGCGTTGAACGCCTTGCAGAATTCCATGATATTTACGCCGCGCTGACCCAAAGCTGGGCCAACAGGGGGGCTTGGGTTGGCCTTACCGGCAGCAACCTGTAGCTTAATGTAGGCATCAATTTTCTTCGCCATGATAACTCTCCTATGGGTTCAAACGCTTTTCAGCTCCCCGTTTGCAGACACAAAAAGCCCGCGACGCCATGGCGCGCGAGCTTTTACTTTATTGCTGCTAAATCAGTCTTTTTCTACCTGACCAAACTCCAATTCAACCGGAGTGGATCGGCCAAAGATCAACACAGCAACCTTGACACGACTCTTGTCGTAATCAACTTCCTCAACAACGCCATTAAAGTCCGCAAAGGGTCCTTCAACGACGCGAACAACTTCGCCCGGCTCAAACAACGTCTTCGGCTTAGGCTTGTCAGCGCCGCTTTCAAGGCGGCGTAAAATCGCGTCCGCTTCCTTTTCCGTTATAGGCGCAGGCTTCTCTTTCGTACCGCCAATAAATCCGAGAACACGCGGTGTATTCTTTACAAGATGCCATGTTGCGTCTTCAAGTTCCATCTGGACCAATACGTATCCTGGATAAAACTTACGTTCGCTTTTGCGCTTCTTGCCGTCGCGCATCTCGACGACTTCCTCGGTCGGAACCAGGATCTCGCCAAACTGCTCTTCCAGTCCGTTAAGAGCAACGCGCTCCTTCAGGGTGCGCATTACATGCTTTTCGAAGCCAGAATACGCATGTACCACGTACCAGCGCTTAGCCATTGCCCACTCCCGTTAACCGATAAATCCGGCGACCAACAAACTGATTAGCGAGTCCATAACCCACAACAGCAAAGCCACAACTAAAACAAACACAATCACAATAGCTGTTGTCTGTATGAGTTCCGGCCTTGTGGGCCAAACCACTTTGCGAATTTCGACACGCGCCTCTTTTAGAAGCGCGGCAAAGCGGCCACCTCGTGACGTTTGCACTGCAATAAAAGCCGCGATAGCAGCTAATACTACTAATGCAATCACACGATAAAGCAAAGACTCAGCAGCAAAATACTGATTACCAACCACGCCAACCGTGACCAGTAAAAATACTACAAGCCACTTTACAACATCTAAGCGGCTGCTTGATTGAACAGATCTTGACTCCATAGGAATCAACTTATGTATCTAGATGTTAAAAAATGGCAGGCCAGGAGGGAATCGAACCCCCAACCTGCGGTTTTGGAGACCGCTGCTCTGCCAATTGAGCTACTGGCCTGCACCGAAACAACTCAGTGCACTTTCACTCCAGTAACACCCTAACTTGGGTATTACTCGAGAATCCTGGCGACAACACCGGCGCCTACAGTACGGCCGCCTTCGCGAATTGCGAAGCGCAGGCCATCTTCCATGGCGATCGGAGCAATCAAAGTCACTTCCATCTTCACGTTATCACCTGGCATAACCATTTCTACGCCTTCTGGCAATTCGCAAGCACCGGTGACGTCGGTGGTACGGAAGTAGAACTGCGGGCGATAGCCCTTGAAGAACGGAGTATGACGGCCGCCTTCGTTCTTGCTCAGCACGTACACTTCGCACTCAAACTTGGTGTGCGGCTTCATGCTGCCTGGCTTACACAGAACCTGACCACGCTCAACGTCGTCACGCTTGGTGCCGCGCAACAGTACGCCAACGTTCTCGCCTGCACGACCTTCGTCGAGCAGTTTGCGGAACATTTCAACGCCGGTGCAAACCGTTTTGACCGTGTCTTTGAGACCCACGATTTCCACTTCTTCACCAATCTTGACAATACCACGCTCTATACGACCGGTTACAACGGTACCACGGCCAGAGATAGAGAATACGTCTTCGATAGGCATCAGGAACGGCAGATTAATCGCACGCTCAGGCTCAGGGATATAAGAATCCAGAGCTTCTACCAGCTTACGAACAGCAGTCGTGCCCATTTCGTTGTCATCACGACCTTCCAGAGCCATCAACGCAGAACCGGTGATGATCGGAGTGTCGTCAGCTGGGAAGTCGTACATTTCCAGCAGATCGCGTACTTCCATTTCTACCAATTCAAGCAGCTCTTCATCGTCAACCATGTCCGCTTTGTTCAGGAACACAACGATGTAAGGAACACCTACCTGACGTGACAGCAGGATGTGCTCGCGAGTCTGCGGCATAGGGCCGTCAGCAGCGGAGCAAACCAGGATAGCGCCGTCCATCTGCGCCGCACCGGTGATCATGTTTTTCACATAATCAGCGTGGCCCGGGCAATCTACGTGTGCGTAGTGACGGTTCGGGGAATCGTACTCAACGTGAGACGTGGCGATGGTAATACCGCGCGCACGTTCTTCCGGAGCATTGTCGATCTGGTCAAAAGCACTTGCAGTACCTGTTCCCCATACGTCATGACATACACGCGTCAGAGCAGCTGTCAGAGTGGTCTTACCATGGTCAACGTGACCAATGGTGCCCACGTTCAAGTGTGGCTTCTTACGTTCGAATTTAGATTTAGACATCTGACAAACTCCCTAATCAACCAGGACCGTAACGTTGACCGGTAAATAATGGAGCTCATGAGCGGAGTCGAACCGCTGACCTCATCCTTACCAAGGATGTGCTCTACCGACTGAGCTACATGAGCACAAGAACTAAATTGGAGCGGGCAGTGGGAATCGAACCCACATCATCAGCTTGGAAGGCTGAGGTAATAGCCATTATACGATGCCCGCGAGCAATAATGGTGGAGGGGGCAGGATTCGAACCTGCGAAGCTTTCGCGTCAGATTTACAGTCTGATCCCTTTGGCCACTCGGGAACCCCTCCGAGCTAAATCCGCTACGCGGACCTGCAAAAACTTTAAATTGGAGCTGGCGGACGGAATCGAACCCCCGACCTGCTGATTACAAGTCAGCTGCTCTACCAACTGAGCTACGCCAGCCCACACTCGCCTTAACAACGAGGCCGGTATACTACGGATTATCTTTCGGCTTTGCAACACCTTGGCGCTTATTGAAGGCAACAAAATGGACTCACCAAGAGCAACCTGCTATGACCGGACAGGCCACTCAACAACCAAGTGCAGCCTCACTCAAAAACGAGCGCGTAGCTTAGCCGAAATCACCGTGCTTTTGCCACCCTTGACAAGTGTTTCCACCAATTATTTTTAAACTCTATGTGCATTTGCGCTCCTCAACTAATCGCAGAACCGCTCGCGATGAACTTTTGCCAGGCCATCAAGCACCAGTTCCGGCTCTATCTCCCCTTGCAAACCTATGTGCTGGAGCCTTAAGGCATCGCCGCCAGTCAGCACCAGATCGCGTAGTCCATAACTCTGTATGTCTGCCAACACCCGATCTAAAAAGGCAGCGCTTAGCCAGGCCAACCCGTGATTGACGCATTCGTTGGTCGACAGCCCCGGCAGAGTCTTTAAGTTGGGCTTTGGTTCAAAACCAATACGTGCAGCATCGCTGCTCAAGCTGCGCAACATCATTTGCAAGCCAGGCAGTATGTAACCCCCTAGGTGATGGCCGTCTGCAGCCACGTAATCGACGGTTACCGCGCTGCCCGCGTCTATGACAGCAAAACCCTGCCGACGCCTCTGCCAAGCGGCGTACATGCCATGCCAACGGTCAGCACCCATCTTTGCCGGTTGCTGATAACCATTAATCAACCCACCGCGCTCACGTTCGGACCAATAACAGGTCACCGGGACAGCAAACCGCGATTCCAAAGCCGCCACAAGGTTGTGCTGGCGCTGCTCAGAGGCGACAGTTGAGACTGCCACGGACATTACCCGCTCACCTTTGGGCAAGCACAGAGCCTGCAGTGGATCTGCGTCGCTCAAAAGACCAACGCCCTGCACTAGCACCTCGGCACTTTTCTGACGGTCAAGCCGCCATTTCAGACGCGTGTTTCCGGAGTCAACCAACAGTATCACGAGGCGACTCGCAAGCTGATTTCACCGGACCGTACAGCGAACTCGCCCTCATTTGTGCGCACTATATAATTACCACTGTGATCGATACCTTGCCCAACGCCTTGTAGCTCGCCGTCACGAGCCATAAGTTGACGACTAAAAAACACATCTCGCGATTGCCAGGAACTGCGAAACCCAGCAAAGCCAACACTCTGAAATTTGTCACTAGCATCCGCAATACTAGTAATCAGCGCACTTACTAGTGCATTACGGCTCCAAGTCATTTGCGGCCGCGCAAGCACGAGACTGGTCCAGGCCTGATCAATGGCTGGTGCCGCGGTCATGTGCACATTCAGGCCGAGACCCACAATGGCGTGTACAACGCCGTCCTGAAGCTCACCCTGCAGCTCAACAAGAATGCCGCCAACCTTGGCTCCGTCAATGAAAATGTCGTTCGGCCACTTTAGCCCTACCGGCGCAGCTCCAAGGCACTCCAGTGCCTCTGCCACCGCCACGCCCAGCACCAGACTGAGACCATCGACCGCAGAAAACCCGCCGGACAACGACAACCCCATACTCAGATAGATATTCTCGCCCGCCGGACTACACCAGGGCTGGCCGCGCCGTCCACGGCCGGCTGTCTGGGTTTCGGCGGTGACAACAGGCATTGCACTCTCGCCTCTGGCCAGCATGCGCATCACTTCTGCGTTTGTTGAGTCAATTTCATCGATCACGCTTAACGCCAGCGGCCGCGAGCTAGCCGACCCGACGTTTTTCGCGATAATTTCCTGGTTCAGGAAATCCACAGGGTGTGCTAACTGATAGCCCCGGCCACGCACGGTGCGTATATCAAAACCCTCCTTCAACGCCCGCCGTACGATCTTCCATATTGCGGTGCGGCTAACGCCAAACTCCATGGCGAGTGACTGTCCGGAATGGATCTTGCCGTCATTCAAACGGGTTATCAATACCTTGGCTTTCATTCAGGGATGCCCGTGTCAATGACTAAGCGCTGGATTAAACACTAAATCCGCACGAATTCAAAGCCTATGCATGACGTTGGAATTGGCGAATCACCAGGTGGGGACCGGTTTCACTGAGGGACGGCTTTGAAATCCGTCCCTGTTTTGGGCTGGTTTCGTTTTATTCAGCCAAAAAAAAGCCCCGGCAGCGTGAGCTGTCGGGGCATTTAGCAATAAGAGTCTGACGATGACCTACTCTCACATGGACGAACCACACTACCATCGGCGCAGGCTTGTTTCACTTCTGAGTTCGGGATGGGATCAGGTGGTACCAAGCCGCTATAGTCGTCAGACAAAACGGTTGATCACTGGGGGATGAGATAGAACGCTGGCTTTTTAGGGCCGTGATACGATTTTTTCGTTGCGATATCCGCAATTGTCTTGGGTGTTATATAGTCAAGCCGCACGAGCAATTAGTATCGGTTAGCTCAACGCCTCGCAGCGCTTACACACCCGACCTATCAACGTCCTGGTCTTGAACGGCTCTTCAGGGGCCTCTAGGGCCCAGGGAGATCTCATCTTGGAAGGGGCTTCCCGCTTAGATGCTTTCAGCGGTTATCCTATCCGAACATAGCTACCGGGCAATGCCACTGGCGTGACAACCCGAACACCAGAGGTTCGTCCACTCCGGTCCTCTCGTACTAGGAGCAGCTTTCCTCAAATCTCCAACGTCCACGGCAGATAGGGACCGAACTGTCTCACGACGTTCTAAACCCAGCTCGCGTACCACTTTAAATGGCGAACAGCCATACCCTTGGGACCGGCTTCAGCCCCAGGATGTGATGAGCCGACATCGAGGTGCCAAACACCGCCGTCGATGTGAACTCTTGGGCGGTATCAGCCTGTTATCCCCGGAGTACCTTTTATCCGTTGAGCGATGGCCCTTCCATACAGAACCACCGGATCACTATGACCTACTTTCGTACCTGCTCGACGTGTCTGTCTCGCAGTCAAGCGGGCTTGTGCCATTACACTAACCGTACGATGTCCGACCGTACTTAGCCCACCTTTGTGCTCCTCCGTTACGCTTTAGGAGGAGACCGCCCCAGTCAAACTACCCACCACACAGTGTCCTCATCCCCGATAAGGGGACAGAGTTAGAACCTCAAACATGCCAGGCTGGTATTTCAAGGTTGGCTCCACGCAAACTGGCGTTCACGCTTCAATGCCTCCCAGCTATCCTACACAAACATGTTCAAAGTTCACTGTGAAGCTATAGTAAAGGTTCACGGGGTCTTTCCGTCTAGCCGCGGATACACCGCATCTTCACGGCGATTTCAATTTCACTGAGTCTCGGGTAGAGACAGCGCCCCCATCGTTACGCCATTCGTGCAGGTCGGAACTTACCCGACAAGGAATTTCGCTACCTTAGGACCGTTATAGTTACGGCCGCCGTTTACCGGGGCTTCGATCAAGAGCTTCTCCCTAAGGATAACCCCATCAATTAACCTTCCGGCACCGGGCAGGCGTCACACCGTATACGTCCACTTTCGTGTTTGCACAGTGCTGTGTTTTTAATAAACAGTCGCAGGGGCCTGGTATCTTCGACTGGCTTCTGCTCAACCCGCGAGGGGTGTCACATACCACCAGCGTGCCTTCTCCCGAAGTTACGGCACCATTTTGCCTAGTTCCTTTACCCGAGTTCTCTCAAGCGCCTTGGTATTCTCTACCTGACCACCTGTGTCGGTTTGGGGTACGGTCTCAAATCACCTGAAGCTTAGAAGATTTTCCTGGAAGCATGGCATCAATAACTTCCCGCCACATGGGCAGTCGTCATCACGTCTCAGAATTGAGGACCCGGATTTGCCTAAGTCCCCTCCCTACACGCTTAAACCGGGACGACCGTCGCCCGGCTTACCTAGCCTTCTCCGTCTCTCCATCGCAGTGATTCAAGGTACGGGAATATTAACCCGTCTCCCATCGATTACACCTTTCGGTCTCACCTTAGGGGCCGACTCACCCTGCGCCGATTAGCGTTGCGCAGGAACCCTTGGTCTTCCGGCGTGCGAGTTTTTCACTCGCATTGTCGTTACTCATGTCAGCATTCGCACTTCTGATACCTCCAGCAAGCTTCTCAACTCACCTTCGCAGGCTTACAGAACGCTCCCCTACCCCGCATACACAGTATGCAGCCGCAGCTTCGGTATCCAGTTTGAGCCCCGTTACATCTTCCGCGCAGGCCGACTCGACTAGTGAGCTATTACGCTTTCTTTAAAGGATGGCTGCTTCTAAGCCAACCTCCTAGCTGTCTGAGCCTTCCCACATCGTTTCCCACTTAACTGGAATTTTGGGACCTTAGCTGGCGGTCTGGGTTGTTTCCCTCTTCACGACGGACGTTAGCACCCGCCGTGTGTCTCCCGGATAGTACTCACAGGTATTCGGAGTTTGCATCGGGTTGGTAAGTCGGGATGACCCCCTAGCCGAGACAGTGCTCTACCCCCTGTGGTATTCGTCCGAGGCGCTACCTAAATAGCTTTCGGGGAGAACCAGCTATCTCCGGGCTTGATTAGCCTTTCACTCCGATCCACAAGTCATCCCCTGGCTTTTCAACGACAGTGGGTTCGGTCCTCCAGTTGATGTTACTCAACCTTCAACCTGCTCATGGATAGATCGCCCGGTTTCGGGTCTATGCCCAGCGACTAATTCGCCCTATTCAGACTCGGTTTCCCTACGGCTCCCCTAAACGGTTAACCTCGCCACTGAACATAAGTCGCTGACCCATTATACAAAAGGTACGCCGTCACAGAACAAGTCTGCTCCGACTGCTTGTACGCATACGGTTTCAGGATCTATTTCACTCCCCTCACAGGGGTTCTTTTCGCCTTTCCCTCACGGTACTGGTTCACTATCGGTCAGTCAGGAGTATTTAGCCTTGGAGGATGGTCCCCCCATGTTCAGACAAGGTTTCTCGTGCCCCGTCCTACTCGATTTCACTAGACTCAGGTTTCGGATACAGGGCTATCACCCACTATGGCGGCACTTTCCAGAGCCTTCTCCTACCAGTTGTCTAGCTTAAGGGCTAGTCCCCGTTCGCTCGCCGCTACTTAGGGAATCTCGGTTGATTTCTTTTCCTCGGGGTACTTAGATGTTTCAGTTCTCCCGGTTCGCCTCTTACACCTATGTATTCAGTGTAAGATACCCGACCTAGATCGGGTGGGTTTCCCCATTCAGAAATGTCCGGATCACAGCTCGTTTGCCAGCTCCCCGAACCTTATCGCAGGCTTCCACGTCTTTCATCGCCTCTGACTGCCTAGGCATCCACCGTATGCGCTTAGTTGCTTGACTATATAACCCCAAGACAACTGACTCTAACGCCCACAGATCACGGCCAGCTAACCGAAGTTAGACAGCGTGTTCCAGGAACACTAGAGATAGTCACTCGAAGTCATACACAACCACTTCAACGACAACACCGGATAACGCTTGAAAAAATCGTTATCACTTGAACACTTCCCTCAAAGACCGTAGAGGAAAGCATTCGTGTTCTATCTCATCCAATTTGTTAAAGAGCAAATCTGACCCAGTGATCAGAAAGAAGGCCTTCAGACTTAGCGGACGCTAAACTGAAACACTTTTTTCTGTACACTGACCGAAGTCAGGCATTCAGGGTAACCAAGTAACTCGTCATGTCTGTATAATGGTGGAGCTAAGCAGGATCGAACTGCTGACCTCCTGCGTGCAAGGCAGGCGCTCTCCCAGCTGAGCTATAGCCCCATTTTGGTGCTATTCCGATGGACCTCATCAGCTGAGGCTTACTCGGAAAATTGGGTTAACCTAGGCATCGTCGGGCGTGGCGTGCGAGTGGCACGTGAGTCCGGCGATAACGACGGGTAACACAATTTTGGTGGGTCTGGGTGGAGTTGAACCACCGACCTCACCCTTATCAGGGGTGCGCTCTAACCAACTGAGCTACAGACCCGGTTTTGCTTGTCTTCGAAGCGCCTGGTCTGCGTTGCAATCCTCGTTCAGTTGGTCACGTACTACAGTACGCTTCCGCCTTCGCTCAGCTTGCGCCTTGCCAATCGATTCGAATCCGGCGCCAAACCCCTGAGGGTTAAAACCGTCGGGCCTGAAAGACCCTTTGCTCTCTTTAATCAATCAACCAAGTAATTCGTGTGGACTCTGACCGAAGCGTTCGGCATCGTTTAAGGAGGTGATCCAGCCCCAGGTTCCCCTAGGGCTACCTTGTTACGACTTCACCCCAGTCATGAACCACACCGTGGTAATCGTCCTCCCGAAGGTTAGACTAACTACTTCTGGTGCAATCCACTCCCATGGTGTGACGGGCGGTGTGTACAAGGCCCGGGAACGTATTCACCGTGACATTCTGATTCACGA
Source organism: Marinobacter sp. M1C (assembly GCF_023314135.1). NCBI lineage: Bacteria > Pseudomonadati > Pseudomonadota > Gammaproteobacteria > Pseudomonadales > Marinobacteraceae > Marinobacter > Marinobacter sp. M1C. The sequence continues at coordinate 713,531 of NZ_CP092289.1, read as the reverse complement.
TTACTAGCGATTCCGACTTCACGGAGTCGAGTTGCAGACTCCGATCCGGACTACGACGCGTTTTGTGAGATTGGCTCCCCCTCGCGGGTTTGCAGCCCTCTGTGCGCGCCATTGTAGCACGTGTGTAGCCCTGGCCGTAAGGGCCATGATGACCTGACGTCATCCCCACCTTCCTCCGGTTTGTCACCGGCAGTCTCCCTAGAGTTCTCAGCATTACCTGCTAGCAACTAGGGATAGGGGTTGCGCTCGTTACGGGACTTAACCCAACATCTCACGACACGAGCTGACGACGGCCATGCAGCACCTGTGTCAGAGTTCCCGAAGGCACCGATCCATCTCTGGAACGTTCTCTGCATGTCAAGGCCAGGTAAGGTTCTTCGCGTTGCGTCGAATTAAACCACATGCTCCACCGCTTGTGCGGGCCCCCGTCAATTCATTTGAGTTTTAACCTTGCGGCCGTACTCCCCAGGCGGTCAACTTAGTGCGTTAGCTGCGCCACTAAGGATTCAAGATCCCCAACGGCTAGTTGACATCGTTTACGGCGTGGACTACCAGGGTATCTAATCCTGTTTGCTCCCCACGCTTTCGCACCTCAGTGTCAGTGTTGGTCCAGGTAGCCGCCTTCGCCACTGGTGTTCCTTCCTATATCTACGCATTTCACCGCTACACAGGAAATTCCACTACCCTCTACCACACTCTAGCCATGCAGTTCGAAGTGCCGTTCCCAGGTTGAGCCCGGGGCTTTCACATCTCGCTTACATAACCACCTACGCGCGCTTTACGCCCAGTAATTCCGATTAACGCTTGCACCCTCCGTATTACCGCGGCTGCTGGCACGGAGTTAGCCGGTGCTTCTTCTGCGAGTGACGTCAATCCTCAAGAGTATTAATCTTAAGGCCTTCCTCCTCGCTGAAAGTGCTTTACAACCCGAAAGCCTTCTTCACACACGCGGCATGGCTGGATCAGGCTTGCGCCCATTGTCCAATATTCCCCACTGCTGCCTCCCGTAGGAGTTCGGGCCGTGTCTCAGTCCCGATGTGGCTGATCATCCTCTCAGACCAGCTACGGATCGTTGCCTTGGTAGGCCATTACCCCACCAACAAGCTAATCCGACTTAGGCTCATCTAATAGCGCAAGGTCCTCTCCGAAGAGCGGATCCCCTGCTTTCCCCCGTAGGGCGTATGCGGTATTAATCCGAGTTTCCCCGGGCTATCCCCCACTACTAGGCAGATTCCTAAGCATTACTCACCCGTCCGCCGCTCGACGCCTGGTAGCAAGCTACCATCGTTTCCGCTCGACTTGCATGTGTTAAGCCTGCCGCCAGCGTTCAATCTGAGCCATGATCAAACTCTTCAGTTTAAATCATACAAGATCCGAAGATCTTCAATCTGCTCAAGTACAAAAACTCAATTCTTGACGAGTCGTTGACTTGGTATTTCTTACCGAAATACTCCAGTCAGCGCCCACACGAATTACTTGGTTAATTTTTTAAAGAGCGTTTGAGCCGTGGCTCAATCAGGAGGCGAATTATACATCGTTTCGCTGCCCTGTCAACCGTTTATTTCGAGAAGCGTTAGAAGCATTTCCTTCCAAACCCCCCAACCTAACCGGCTGGTACTGCTTGATTCGAGAGGCGCATTCTACAGCGTATCCGAACCGTGTCAACCGTTTTCGCGTTCAAAGTTTAAATCACATTCCCTAAACTTTTCAACGTCTTACCAAACAGTTTCCGCTCAATTCCTGCCCCTCTATTCCGGGCTGTCCCTCAAGCGAGATGCGCATTCTACAGACTTCTCGGAACAGGTCAACGGGGAAAGTGAAAAAAGTTCAAATCCCCGTCATCGACCTATTTCACCATAGTAATACGCGCAACCTTCTTCTTGCCGGCCTGGATAACACAGGTGTCGCCCTCAGCAAACATTCTGTCGCCCTCAAGCTTTACGCCATCTATAAAGACGGCACCACGGCTCAGCACATCCCGCGCTGCCGCACCGTTCTTAACCAATCCGGCCATACGCAACACCGTGCCAATTGCCAACTGCTCCTGCCCCTCCAGCGCAACGCTTACCTCTGGCACGTTGTCGGGTATTTCGCCTAGCGTCACACGGTTGCCTGCGGACTTGTGAGCAGTTCTCGCAGACTCTTCATTATGGAAGCGGGTAATCAGCTCTTCTGCCAGCAGTTTCTTATAGTCCTGCGGGTTAGCTCCGGAACTTACCTGGGCCTGAAATTCTTCTATTTCAGCCAGGGGCCGGAAGCTCAGCAATTCAAAGTAACGCCATAACAGCTCATCGGGTACCGATAACAGCTTGGTGTACATTTCACCAGGCGCGTCATTCACACCTACATAGTTGCCCAACGACTTGGACATCTTCTGCACCCCATCCAGACCCTCAAGAATGGGCACCGTCAATATGACTTGCGGCTTTTGGCCGTAGTTCTTCTGCAGTGCCCGCCCCATCAGCAGGTTAAACTTCTGATCGGTGCCGCCCAGCTCGACGTCCGCCTCCAGGGCGACCGAATCGTATCCCTGAATGAGAGGGTATAGAAATTCGTGTATCGCAATCGGCTGCCCACCGGTGTAACGCTTGTCAAAATCGTCGCGTTCGAGCATGCGAGCAACTGTGTACTGCCCCGCCAAAGCAATCATGTCCGCGGCGCTCATTTTACTCATCCACTCGGAATTGAAAGCAACGCGAGTTTTGGCAGGGTCCAGAATTTTGAACACCTGCTCTTTATAGGTAACCGCATTAGCCGCTACCTGCTCACTGGTCAGCGGCGGCCGGGTAGCACTCTTGCCCGACGGGTCGCCAATCATACCGGTGAAGTCGCCAATCAGGAAAATGACCTCATGACCCAAATCCTGGAACTGGCGCAGCTTGTTAATAAGCACCGTGTGGCCAAGATGGAGATCAGGCGCAGTAGGGTCAAAACCCGCCTTAATACGCAGCGGGCGCCCCTCTTTTAGTTTGGCGACTAACTCCTCCTCGGGAATTAGCTCGTCGATACCACGCTTGATCAGCGCCAGCGATTCATCAATCAATGCCATGAACACCCCACCTCATAATTTGATTTGAAACAGTTCCAGTTCACAGAGTTGGATAACAACTCTGCCTATTCGCCGAAACTTTGCTAAGATACAGCTGTTCAGTTTTTAACCATCACTGAATGGTCGCGGCGCAGTATTATAACAATCGCGCTCCGATAAATCCGTGTAACAAACACCGCAACTGTAATGTTGACGTCTGTTGCCGATGATTCTTATGCGGTAATCTATCAGCTAGACTATTAAAACCAGATTTAATACAGCGGCACAAGCTGCCGAAATGTCGACTTAAACGGGTGAAATACGTGTTCAAAACATTCCCCAAGACCCACATCACGATCGCAGCAGCGGCCACCGTTGTTGTTGTCACTGCCGTGCTGATGAGCCCGAGTGCAGATGTAGAAGCCAAGCGCATGTCTATCGCGCTTGATCTTGAATCGGGCACAGCCGCCACCGTTGTTGCTACTCCTTCTGCGGTGCCAGCATCGCCAGTACCTGGGACACAAGCAAAAGCAACCCAGGCATCGAGGATCTCAACCAACGTAAATTCGAACCTGACAACGGCCGTCACGCCTTCAACCGCGCTTACAGCTAAAGCAGAGAAAACCCTTCTCCCAAGCCTTGGCAAGCCGGCTATAGACTGGCAAGCGCTTGATATTCGCTCAGGTGATACTCTATCCACTCTGTTCAAAAAAGCCGGCTTTAACGATGGCATTATGCTGTCGGTTATTCACGGAGCAGGCGAAGCGAAGAAACTGCAGCGCCTCTACGCTGGTGAAACCATCCGCTTCGCCACGAGCTCTGAAGGTGCCCTTACAGGGGTTGAGCTTCAACGTAGCAAACTGGAACGTTTAAGCATAACCCTTGGTGCAGACGGTTTCACTGGCAAAAAAGTGGTTCGAGAGCCAGAGGTACGAACAGCGTTTGCCAAAGGCACCATCGATGGTTCCCTTTATCTGGCCGCTCGCGCCGCCGGTATGAACGACCGGCTAACGATGGAAATGTCTGGCATTTTTGGCTGGGACATCGATTTTGTATACGACGTGCGCAAAGGCGACCGCTTTGAAGTGATTTATGAAGAGCTTTATCTTGACGGCGAGAAATTTGGCAGCGGACGCATCCTGTCGGCTAACTTTGTTAATCGCGGCGAAGACAACATTGCCATGCTGTACACAGACGCTCAAGGTGAAACCGATTACTACAGTCCTACCGGCAGAAGTATGCGCAAGGCCTTTTTGCGTGTACCACTGAACGCGCGGGTTTCGTCATCCTTTAACTTGCAGCGTCGGCATCCGGTACTGGATGTTGTCAGGCCACACGAAGGCACCGACTATGCAGCTCCCCCCGGAACGCCCATTAAGGCGGTAGGCAACGGGCGGATCAAATTTGCCGGCTGGAAAGGCGGTTACGGTCGTACGGTTGTGTTGTCACACGGAGATAACATTACAACGCTTTATGCCCACATGAGCAGGCTGGGCAAAGGTATAAAAAATGGTGGACGGGTTAAGCAAGGTGAAACCATCGGTTACGTCGGCTCTTCCGGCATGGTCACAGGCCCGCACTTGCACTATGAATTCCGGGTTAACGGTGCGCCGCGTAACTCACGGACGGTCACGCTGCCAGATGCCAAGCCCATTCCAAAAACCGAACTGGCCCGCTTCAAAAAGTTCACTCAGCAACAGCTGGCGCAGCTCGACGATTTGCGCGGTAACGAAAAACTGCCTCTGACTCTGGCTTCAGGGAAGTAAACATGACCGCCTGGATAGGGCTGATGTCTGGAACCAGCATGGACGGCATAGACGCCGTGCTGGTGTCATTTGGAACCAGTGCCATAGAATTTCACGCCCGCCACACCCTGGCCTACCCCGCCGAACTTCGAGCCAGACTAGAACTGGCCGCCCAGAATCACGCAACACCCGACGAGCTGGGTGAACTGGACACACTGACGGGCCAGCTGTTTGCCAAGGCCGCCAACACTGTTATTCAGCAATCTGGAATACCAGTAGCGGATATTGGCGCGGTGGGCAGCCATGGCCAAACGATACGCCATCAGCCTAGCGGCAGCGCGCCATTTTCCCTGCAAATTGCCAACCCAAGCATTATCGCCGAGCACACCGGCGTGGCGACCGTTGCCGATTTTCGTCGCCGCGACATGGCCGCGGGGGGGCAAGGCGCGCCTCTGATGCCGCTGTTTCACCAGTCATTCTTCAGCAGCGCAGAGGAAGATCGCTGCATTATTAATCTGGGTGGCATTGCCAATATTACCTGGCTACCGAGGGCCGGAACAGGAAGCGTTTACGGGTTTGATACAGGCCCGGCCAATGCTCTTTTAGATGCCTGGTGCGCCGACCAGACTGGGCGTCATTTTGACTGTGACGGCCGCTTGGCCGAAGAAGGCACTGTCAACGAGGCGCTGCTCAGTGATCTGTTTACTGACGCCTACTTTGCAAGCCCGGCACCGAAAAGTACCGGCAAAGAACGTTTTAATCTGGGCTGGATAAAAACCCGGCTGCAGCGTTACCCGAACTTACTTGCCCCCGATGTGCAGCGCACACTGCTGCAGCTAACGGTGCTCAGTATTGCCCGGCAGATGCCGCAATCGACGGCGTTTAAAGTGTATGTGTGTGGCGGAGGGGCGCTGAACCCTGTGTTAATGCGCGAGCTGGCTCGGGCGCTTAGCCCGGCTGCCGTGTGCAGTACGGAGGAGCTTGGACTCGACCCGCAATGGGTGGAACCGGTCGGGTTTGCTTGGCTGGCCCGTCGCACCGTTCTGGGACTGAGTGGAAACCTGCCAGAAGTAACCGGCGCCAGCGGGCCGAGAGTATTAGGCGCCATCTACCCAGCCTGATGAATACAGAGTTTCAACAGCTCATCATGCAGTGTCGGCAGCCAGTTAGACAACGCCAACAGCCCGTTAGATTTAGATAGAAAAGGAACTGCCGCAACCGCAAGTGGCGCTGGCATTAGGGTTGTTCACCACAAACTGAGATCCCTGAAGGCCCTCGAGATAATCCACCGTCGAGCCTACCAAGTACTGATAACTCATCGGGTCTACCAGTAATTTAACGCCGTCACGCTCGATGATTGTATCTTCGTCGTCTTGGGCGTCATCGAATGAAAACCCGTACTGAAAGCCAGAACACCCCCCGCCGGTTACATACACCCGCAAATTAAGATCGGCGTTGCCTTCTTCATCAATAAGCTCTTTGGCTTTGGCCGCCGCACTGTCACTGAAAAACAGCGGGGCTGATACCTGTTGCTGAACTGCGCTCAAGTTCCCCTCCGGAATGTTGGCTGAATTTCAATGATTATCGTATTCTTGACTAAAACAATCAACTATTACCAGAGCGCAAACATTACGCATTAAGGCGCCTTAGACTGCAGGCTAGTTCGCCACCAGTTTGCTCCACAAAAAGGTGCGTTCGGCCTGCACTATTTCTTTGCCTCCTAGCTGCGCGACTACCTGCACTTCCAGAGGCTCAAACCCGTCGGGTAACGTGAGTGAGCCATTAATGTCCTGAAAATAGCGAAAACGAAACTTTATGCCCAAATCATCAGTCTTTGGTGATACATCACGTAGCGGTATGCCCTCTGCGCTACCACCGGACCGGCCCACCAGATTCACCGCTACCACACCCGACTGATAGCGCTTATTATTACCAACCTGGGTCAACACCAGCCGAAAATCAAAACCGCCTTCGGGGTTTCTATCAATACTCAGGCGGTCAATCTGCAAGCCTTTTGCCACGCTTGCCGGAGCCATAATTTTTTTATAAAAACCCAGGTCCGAGCGTAACTGGGCATTGCGGGTTTCCAGCGCCACAATACTCTGCCGGGTTTGATTCAATGCTTGCTCATCAATCGCCCGTCCCCGCTCCAAACTTATCTGTTGCTGGCGGGCTGCCTGATACTGTTTGCGTAGCTTTGTCGCAGACGCCTCTAACTGGTCACGTTCAACTTCAACCTGGCCCAAGCGTGCAATTTCACTATCAGTTCCGTGCTGCACTCCAGCCCAGTAACCGCCAGCCAAAAACGTCCCGCAGGCCAGCGCCAACGTCAGCCAGCGCCGGCCCACACTTCCACGTTTGCTTGCCTGGGGGGCGGCGCCAACCACCCTTAAAACGCCAGGCCAGCAGCTCTTTTTACAGCTGTTGCGGCTCTCATGGCAGCATGGCCGGCGCTTCGAGGCCCATGGTTTCAGGGATGCCAAACATGACGTTCATATTCTGTACAGCCTGGCCGGCAGCACCCTTCACCAGGTTATCAATCACCGAGGTAACAATAACCACGTTGCTGCTTTCCTGCCGGTGCAGCGCCATGCGGCAATGATTCGCACCGCGCACACTGCGGGTTTCCGGGTGACTGCCAAACGGCATGACATCCACAAAGGGCTCGTCCCGATAACGTTCTTCATACAATTCCTGCAACCGGTCAAAATCGCCCGGGTTATGTAATTCAGCGTAAAGTGTTGCTTCTATGCCGCGAATCATTGGCACCAAGTGTGGCACAAATGTAACACCCACCGCAGTTCCTGCAGCCTGACTCAAGCCTTGGCGAATTTCCGGCAGGTGGCGATGGCCAGAGGCGCCATAGGCTTTGAAACTTTCACCAACCTCGCCGTGCAACATACCCACGCTGGCCTGACGACCCGCACCGCTGGAGCCCGATTTGGCGTCGGCAATTAAGCGGCAGCTGTCTACCAACCTGTTTTCCAGCAAAGGCAGAAAACCGAGTTGCACCGCGGTAGGATAACAACCGGGGTTAGCCACCAGTTGGGCATCACGGAGTTGATTGCGTACTACTTCTGGCAGCCCATAAACGGCCTTTTCCGCCCACTCCGGACACTCATGTGGCATTCCATACCATTTGGCCCACACGTCCAGATCTTTCAGGCGGAAATCGGCCGACAAATCCACGACGCGCGCACCCGCTGCCATCAACTCCGGCACCATTCGCATGGCTACACCGTGTGGCGTGGCGAAAAACACCAGATCACATTGGCAGAGTACAGCCACATCGGGTTCTGAAAACGCCAGATCAAAGTGGCCGCGCAGATTGGGATAAAGGTCAGAAACCGGCATACCTGCTTCCGAACGTGAGGTAATGCAATGCACTTGTGCCTGGGGATGCACCGCCAGAATCCTCAACAATTCCACGCCGGTGTACCCGGTGCCACCAACAATACCTACTTTAATCACGTTTAAGCTCCTGCTTGTCTGTTTCCTGAAATTGCATTTTTAACAGTCATTCTATCATGATAAGCCAACCGCTTATTGCAGCCCTGACCGGGGCGGCTACAATACCAAAGACAGTCTGCGCCGGATTAGACCCGGTATGAAAATCATCAACCGGCCCAGGCCCTGCATGTACCCATTATGATCCGTTCCACACGCCAGCTAACGGCGACGATGAAAGCCAGCTTCCAGCGCCGGGTATCCGGGGCAGATGCGCTGCCGCAACTGGCCGTGCTGGGTCTGCTTTCCGGCTTGGTCACCGGCGGCGTTATTCTGATCTTCCGCCTCGCCATTGAGTGGCCCTTGAAATATTTTCTACCCGGGGATGGAACCGGGGCTTTTCCCTCCGAGGCTTTCGAGGGTCTGGATGTTGTCACACGAGGGGTTTTACCTCTGGTCGGCGCGTTTGGCCTTGGCTTGTTGTTGCATCGTCTGGCAACTCATGACCGTAAAGTCGGGGTTGTTCATGTTATGGAACGCCTGAACTACCACCAGGGCTATATCACTGCCAAAAGCGCCTTTATTCAGTTCATTGTAGGCGTTGCAACCGTGGTTACCGGGCAATCTGCAGGCCGGGAAGGGCCCGCCGTTCATTTGGGGGCGGCTTTTTCAAGTTTGATGGGGCAGTGGATGCGGCTGCCCAACAACAGCATTCGCACCCTGGTGGCCTGCGGCTGCGCTGCGGCCATATCAGCATCGTTCAACACGCCGATTGCAGGGGTGATTTTCGCGATGGAAGTGGTGATGATGGAATACACCATCGCCGGCTTCACACCCATCATTCTTGCAGCCGTTAGCGCCGCGATAGTCACCCAGATCGTGTACGGCCCAGATCCCGCGTTTAATGTTCCCGCACTGATGACGAACTCACTGCTGGAGATACCCTGGATTCTGGCCATTGCAGTCATTATTGGTGTTGCAGCGGCGCTTTTTATTTACCTGGTGGAATACATGGGGCGCTTCAGCCACCGCCCCATCTTATTACGCGTCATTATTGCCGGCGCTCTAATGGTTCCCTTCGCTATTTTCATTCCCCAAACCATGGGGATCGGCTACGACACGGTCAATGACGCCATAAACGGCGGACTCGGCTTCTGGCTGCTCTTGAGCGTGGGCGTCGCAAAGCTCTTGATCACTGCTCTAACGGTTGGTCTGGGTATGCCCAGCAGCATCATAGGGCCTACGCTTTTCATGGGCGCGACGCTCGGCGGAGCCATGGGATTGATCGGTGCAGAAATTATGCCGGGCCACGCCTCGTCTGTCGGTTTTTACGCCATGCTGGGCATGGGCGCGATGATGGGCGCGGTATTGCAAGCGCCTTTAGCGGCGCTGATGGCATTGATGGAACTGACCCGCAACCCCAATATTATTTTGCCGGGCATGCTGATTATCACCACCTCAAGCCTGGTGACCAGCGAAGCGTTTGGCCGTAAATCGCTATTCTTGACCATGCTCAAGTCCCAGGGCCTGAGCTATCAGAACTCTCCGGTAATTCAAGCATTGCGGCGGGTATCGGTAGCCGCCATCATGGATAAGAGTATCCTGCGTATCCAACGCCGGCTGACGCCGGAAGAAGCCCGTCAAATCCTGAAATCTGAGCCTAAGTGGCTGGTAATTGACGGCAGCAGCGGACCAACGTCGCTGATGCCGGCGGTAGATCTGGCACGTTTTCTGGAGGACAGCGAAAAACTGCTAAAAACCGAAGACCAGCCTCTGCCCGAGCAGATTGACCTGATGAACATACCGGCAAACCGTCGCGATCTGGCGCCGGTGCAATATCAGGCCACGCTGGAAGAAGCCTTGTATGAATTTGATAACAGCAGCGCAGAAGCTTTATATGTTCAGCGCCACGTGGCGCCGATGATTCAGAGAATCCATGGCGTTGTGCTGAAATCGGATATCGAAAGTTACTATCAATATCGGCGGAGTTAGGCATGCTTTGGGTTAAGGCTTTTCACATAATTTCGATGGTGTGCTGGTTTGCCGGCATTTTTTACTTGCCACGGCTATTTGTTTACCACGCGGCCTGCGAAGACGAGCCGGGCCGCGAGCGCTTCAAGATTATGGAGCGCAAGCTGTATCGCGGGATTACCACGCCGTCTATGATTGCCACCGTATTTTTTGGCGTGTGGCTGATCAGCTATAACGTGTCTGGCTACTTCAGCCAGGGCTGGTTGCACGTCAAACTCGTATTAGTGGCGCTGTTGATCGTTTATCACTTTTACTGTGGCCACTTGGTCAAAGTGTTCCGCGACGATCGCAACACGCGCGGCCACGTGTTTTACCGCTGGTTTAACGAATTGCCCGTATTTGTGCTGCTGGCGGTGGTTATTCTTGCGGTTGTACAGCCATTCTAAACCGTTACTACACGAGCACTCCCAACAACAATCTCAGCGCAAGGAGAGAGACATCAAACTCCGCAGCCGTCCTCAAGTATTGATTTTGTCCGGACTGGACCCCTCCGGTGGTGCCGGTGTGCAAGCCGACATTCAATCTGTTACCTCTATGGGCTGTCACCCGCTGCCAGTGCTAACCTGCCTGACCGTGCAAAACACCCACAACGTTTATGCTGCGGAGCCGATTGACGCCGATCTGATTCGTCGACAACTCGAATGCCTGGCTGGCGACACGCCTATTCACGCCATAAAAACCGGCGCCCTGGGCAATGCCGACGTAGTGGACGTGCTGGTAGAATTTGTCCGCAAACGCCCGCACATACCGCTGATTGTAGACCCGGTGATTAAAGCCGCCGGCGGCGGTGATCTGGCAGACTCGGAACTCATTAACGCCATGCTGACGCGGCTCTTCCCCCTAGCGGAAATGATCACGCCCAACGGTGTGGAACTGGAATTGTTGACCGGCGAACCTGATCCGCAAAAAGCCGCCGCGAAACTCCAGCTGGCTGGCTGCGGTGACGTGCTGGCCACAGGTGGCCACGGCACCGGCGAAGCCATCATTAATGTGCTGTACCGCCGTGATGCCAAACCCCAGCGTTGGCATATCGAACGTATTGGTGGCGAATATCACGGCACCGGTTGCACGCTGGCATCCTCTATTGCCGCAGGCCGTGCCTGCGGCCTGTCGCAGCGTGCCGCTATCGCGCAGGCGCAAAACTACGTGCATCGTGCCATCGTTCAGGCGCTGAAAGTGGGTGAGGGGCAACCGGTGCCCGACCGGGGGGTTCTATGGGAACATTAACGCTAAAACCCGGTCTGTATGCCATTACCGACGGCTACTTAACCCCTAGTGATACACTGATAACGGCGGTAGAAGCCGTCCTGGAAGGTGGCGCAGTACTGGTGCAATACCGTGAAAAACACTTGCCGGCGGCAGAACAGCTGCGCCAGGCCAGCGCTCTGCAATCCGTCTGCAGCAATGCCGGTGTGCCGCTACTAATTAATGACAACATCGAGCTGGCCTTGCGGGTGCAAGCAGCCGGCGTGCATCTGGGCCAAGGTGATACCGCCCTGATCGACGCTCGGCGCCTGCTCGGCGACCAGGCCATTATTGGCATTACCTGCCACGCCGACTTAGCGCTGGCGCAAGCCGCCTGCGAGCAAGGTGCAAGTTATCTGGCATTTGGCCGGTTTTATCCATCGACCACAAAACCCGACGCTTCCGCGGCCGACACGCAAGTGCTGGGGCTGGCCAAAAAGTTCAAACTCCCGGTGACCGCCATTGGCGGCATTACCCTGAGCAACGCCGAACCTCTGATTCGGGCTGGTGCCGATTTGCTGGCGGTGGCCGGTGGGCTTTTCAGCACCGACATTAATGCCACCGCAAAACGCGCCCGCGAATTTAGCCGGCTGTTTGCCGAACATCGTTCTCAATTTTCTCAACGCATTTAACAGGAGCCAAGACATGACGCACTCCGAAACCCTGTTCGAACAGGCCCAGAAATACATTCCTGGTGGCGTTAACTCCCCGGTACGGGCTTTTCGCGGTGTTGGCGGCACGCCCATCTTTTTCAAAAGTGCTCAAGGCGCGTATCTTTACGATGAAGACGATCGCCGTTACATCGATTACATCGGCTCTTGGGGACCCATGATTATTGGCCACTCCAACCCGCTTATAAAAGAAGCTTTGCACGCGCAGATTGAAAAAGGCATAGGCTACGGCGCACCAACCGCCATCGAAACCGAGATGGCCATGAAAGTGTGTGAACTGGTGCCCTCCATCGAACTGGTGCGCATGGTGAACTCCGGCACCGAAGCCACCATGAGCGCACTGCGCCTCGCCCGTGGTTACACCGGCCGCGACAAAGTGGTCAAGTTTGAAGGTTGCTACCACGGCCACGTTGATTCACTGCTGGTGAAAGCCGGTTCCGGAGCGTTGACCTTGGGCTTACCAAATTCTCCGGGTGTACCCGCTTGCTTGGCCGAACTTACCCTGACCCTGAACTTCAACGATATTGATGACGTGCGCGAAACCTTCCGCACCATGGGCAACGAGATCGCGGCCATCATTGTAGAGCCGGTAGCCGGCAACATGAATTGCATTCCACCGGTTCCGGGGTTTCTGGAAGGCCTGCGCGAGATTTGCGACGAGTACGGCACGGTGCTGATCTTTGACGAAGTGATGACCGGTTTCCGGGTGTCACTGGGCGGAGCCCAAGGTTTGTTCGGCGTAACCCCAGACCTGACGGCGCTAGGCAAAGTGATCGGTGGCGGCTTACCGGTAGGTGCTTTCGGCGGCAAACGCGAAATCATGGAACACATTGCGCCTTTGGGGCCGGTTTACCAGGCGGGCACTTTGAGCGGTAATCCGCTGGCGATGACCGCTGGCCTGGCCACCCTGAACGCGATTTCCGAACCCGGATTTCACGACGCCCTGACCCGTAAAACTGAAAAAATCTGCGCTGGCCTGAAAGCAGCAGCGGATGAGGCGGGTATTCCGCTGGCGGTTCAAGGGGCCGGCGCGATGTTTGGCTTTTTCTTCAGCAAGGAATCGTCCGTCACCCGCTTTGACCAAGTGATGGAATGCGATATCGAACGCTTCAAGAAGTTCTTCCAGGGCATGCTGGCCGAGGGCATTTACCTGGCGCCGTCGGCTTTTGAAGCCGGCTTCACCAGCGCCGCCATTTCCGATGAAGACATCGAGTTCACTCTGAACGCGGCGCGCAAGGTATTTGCAACGCTTTAAAATGTTGTAACGACGTTGCCCCAAGCAAAAAGGCCACTGCCAAACGCAGTGGCCTTTTTTTTCTAACCGCTTTTTTCGAGCTACCATTTTGCCTGAATTACAGGCTAGCAGCGCGGCTTTCGGCCTGTTGCGCACCGGCCACATTGCCCCGGGCTCTACGAATATCGGCCAACAGTAACCAGCCTGAACGCTGCAGACGCTCGTCACGCCCCGCCAGCGACAACCCCTTAAGAGTAAACTGCTCAGCGCTGCCAAGCTGGCCGGTCATCACGTAGGCTTCAGACAGCTTGAAATACACCGCCGCAGACCGCGGTGCAATGCGCTGCGCCCGTTCCAGGCGGACAATCGCCGCAGGCCCATTACCCTGCGCCATCAGGGTATCGGCCTCTTTTACCAAGCTCGCTGCCGCATCTGGCATCTGATCACCGGATTCGCGGTACCCAGGCACGCCTGTTTGCTGTTGCGATTTCTGTTCAGGCGGCTGTTCGCTTTTGCGCCATACCTGCGGTTCATCGGCTGGTTTGGCGGCGCCGTCGGTCAGCGGCGGTTTAGGCGCCTGCGGACGCTCTCCGGCAGGCACGTAAATACCGCCACCAGGCCCACTGGCACAGCCCGCCAGAAGCAACACGGCACAGACAACTGCGCGGCCAAACATCTGTACTTTATCCTGCATGTTCTTTTGTACTCTCATTATTGAAACAATCCTTCAAACCAACCACGAATTTTTTGTGGCAGAGAGCCAGCACACGTAATTTTCTGCTGTGGCTCACTGCCGGTGATAAACGGCATCAGGCGCGCATTTTCGCATTGTTCATCGGTTAACGCCTGTTGTTGTACATTTACCCAATGGTATTGCACTCCATCGGGTACCACCGGCGTGAAACTGTTTTGTGGCACCTGAGCCATAAAATTCGACCACACCGGCAAGGCTCCGCTGGCACCCGTTAGCCGGGTAGCGCCGTTGTCGTCCCGCCCTACCCAGACGACCGCTAGCAAGTCGCCGCTAAAACCGGCAAACCAGGCATCGCGGCCGTCATCGGTGGTGCCTGTCTTTCCCGCCAGCGCCAAAGCTCGGGGAACCGTGTTATAAGCCGAACGGCCCGTGCCCTCTTGCATGGTTTCCTGCATGGCGTATTGCAGCAGGTGCACTGCGGCCGGGTCCGCCACCTGGTTCACCTGCAAGCTATAGCGGCTAAGCGGTTTACCACCCGCGTCGGTCACTTCCCGAATGGTGCGCAGCGGGGTGTTAAACCCTGATGTCGCAAGGCCCTGGTATATCTGCGCCACATTCACCGGCGTCATCGCGACGGCGCCCAACAGCATAGACGGATAGTCGGAAATAGCCGAGTCGGTGCCAAACGCCTGCAGCGTGGATTTCACCTCGGCCAACCCAATGTCCAGTCCCACCCGAACCACCGGCAAGTTATAGGATTTAGACAACGCCTGATGCAAGGGCACTTCGCCCCGCTCCAGACCGTCGTAGTTTTTTGGTTGCCATACCGTGCCGTTCTCAAATTTCAGGGTGAAGCGTGTGTCCTGCAGAGGAGTAATCAGCGTGTAACGCTGGGGCTGCGACAAGGCGGCCAGGTACACAAAGGGTTTCACCAATGAACCAATCTGGCGGCTGGCATCCAGTGCCCGGTTGAAACCGGCGTAACGCGGGTCGCGCCCGCCGACCAGGGCCAGCACTTCGCCGCTGTCTTTCGCGGTCACCACCAACGCCGACTCCAGCGCTTCGTCGCCCAGCCGCGGCAGCGTCTCCGTTACCGCTTTCTCCGCAGCCATCTGCATAGCGGGGTTAAGAGTGGTAAAAATTCGCAGGCCTTCGCTGCGCAGGTCTTCCTCTTTGTAATCCCGTGCCAGGTGGCGGCGAACCAGATCGATATAGGCCGGGTAGCGATTCTGCGAAAAAGAAGCCTTGTCACTTACGCCCAAAGGCAAAGACCGGGCGCGCTGCGCGTCAGATTCACCCAAAAGGCCTGCTTGCTGCATTTGGTCCAGCACCAGGTTGCGCCTTGCTGTGGCACGTTGCGGATGGCGACGAGGGTTGTAATAACTGGGGCCCTTGACCATGCCAACCAGCAGCGCCAATTGGTGGGGCAGCAAGTCCTCTAATGCCTCGGCAAAATAGAACCGGCTGGCCAGACCAAAACCGTGAATGCTGCGTGTGCCCGCCTGGCCCAGATACACTTCGTTAAGATAGGTCTCCAGAATGTCGCTCTTGCTGTAATGCAGTTCCAGCAGAATCGACATCAACGCCTCGTTACCCTTGCGCAGCAGGGTTTGCTCACGGGTCAGGAAAAAGTTTTTCACCAGCTGCTGGGTGAGCGTGCTGCCACCCTGAACAATGCCACCAGCGCGAATGTTCGCCAGCATGGCGCGGGCAATCGACAGCGGCGCAATACCGTGGTGGTCATAAAAACGACGGTCTTCAACCGCCATCAGCGCAGCCGGCAGCAACTCTGGCAATTTATCCAGCTGCACTAAAATTCGGTCTTCCTGATGCGCCGGATAAATACCACCAATCTGCGCCGGTTCCAGGCGCACAATCGCGCTATCCGGACCTTTGACAACCTTTAAGTTCTGCACCTGATCACCCGCTATACTCAGCGCCAGATGCCGCCGCGGCTCCTTGCCATCGGGGAAATCAAAGCCGCGACTGCTGATCAGAAAGCGCCCACCGCTGCGCTGATAACTGCCCGAGCGCGAACCATCGCCTTTGTGAAAACCCGCCAATGCCAATTCCTGCTCCAGCGCAGCGGCACTTACCGGCGCACCGCTGTAAAGTTCCAGCGGCCGGGCGTAAACCCGCGATGGCACCTCGAAGCGACGGCCCTCAAAGCGCGATGTGACCAACGCATCCAGATACACCATCCAGCCCGCCAGCAATACCAGGCCAAGAAGTGCCAGACGCAGTAAAATACGCCAGAAACCCTTGCTGCGAGACTGTGCGGCGGCGGGCTTTTTACGGGGAGCCGGTTTTTTGCGACCGGGCTTGCGGGTCTTATCGGTATTTTTCATGGCGGCAGTATAACGAAAGCTCAAAGCTTCCGAGCAGGTCAGTTGTGTGTTATTTCCGTAATCTAGCCATTATGATGTCACATTGACAATTAATGGGTTCAAGCAACACGAGGAAAACACTTTGAGCGACTCGCCTCCGAACACACTGGTTCAAGCTTTACAAAATCCGGCTTTGTACGACCATCCGGTTCACCAGTTTCAGGTTATCGAAACTCACATTTCCCAGGTTCTTCTGACCGGTGAGTTTGCCTACAAAATCAAAAAACCGATGGATTTTGGCTTCCTCGACTTTTCGACCTTGCCGCGGCGCAAGCATTTCTGTGAAGAAGAACTGCGGCTGAACCGGCGCCTGGCAGCGCCTTTGTATCTGCAAGTTCTCCCTATTACCGGCACGCCACAGAATCCGGTGCTGGGTGGCAGCGGGGAAGCCTTTGAGTACGTTCTGAAAATGCGCCAGTTCCGCCAGGATGATTTGTTCGATCGCCAGCAGGAACGGGGCGAACTGGAGCCGGGCCGTCTGGTAACACTGGCGCGACAAGCAGCCGAGTTTCACCACAGCCTGCCGCCGGTTGACCCCGCAAGCCCGCTGGGTTCGCCCGACGCGGTCTACGCCGCCATGCAGGAGAATTTCGACCAGATTCGACCGCTGCTGAGCGATGCCGGCCAACTTGCACAGCTGGACAATTTGGAAATCTGGACCCGCACCACATTCGAATGCCATCAGCCACTGATTGCTGCACGCCACCAACAAGGCCTGGTGCGTGAATGCCATGGCGATCTGCATCTGGCGAACATCACTCTATATAACGATCAGGTAACGGTGTTTGACTGCATCGAATTCAACGAGCCGTTCCGCTGGATTGATGTTATTAACGATCTGGCATTCTTGCTGATGGATCTGGAATCCCGGGGCGAAACCGCCAAAGCCAACTTGGTGCTGAACACCTACCTGGAATATCGCGACGATTTTGATGCGCTGCCTCTGCTGCCGCTTTACAAAGCTTACCGGGCAGTAGTGCGAGCGAAGATTGCGCTGTTCACCATGGGCAATCCATCCTTGGGCGACAGTGAAAAAGAAGAGCTGATGCAGCGTTATAACGCCTACGCTCAGCTTGCAGAAGATTACAGCAGCATCCCAAACCGCTACTTTATTGCCACAGTTGGCTTATCCGCAAGCGGCAAAACCCGTGTCAGCGCCGCTTTGGCGGGCGAACTGGGCCTTATTCGGCTGCGATCGGACGTTGAACGTAAACGTCTACATGGATTGGCGCCGCTGGACGGCAGTCAGTCGCCTACCGGGGGCAACCTGTACTCCGCCGACGCCAACACAAAAACCTATGACCGCTTGGCGAAACTTGCCAGTAACCTGCTTGCTGCGGGCTTCCCGGTTATAGCCGACACGGCCTGTCTGAAAGAACAGGAACGCGCGCTGTTTGCCGCTGTTGCGGAAAACCAGGGAGTGCCCTTTGCGCTGATTCACTGCGAAGCACCAGAGGAGCTGCGAAAAGAATGGGTACGCAAGCGCAAAGGCGACGCATCGGAAGCCACAGAAGAATTGCTGGATGCCCAGAAAGACTGGTTTGAACCCCTGACAGCTGAAGAAAAAATCTATACTGCCCATCTTCGTACCGATCAGGAACATGTGGCAGAAGCCGTTGCAGACCGAATTCGACAGCATTTCGGCCTTCCCCCCAGGTAAGTTCCTGGAGCTACCAGAGCCAAAACGGATTGGATGAACGATGCTCGTTATAGAACCGGAACAGAACGCTACAAGGAAACATCATGCAAACCGACGCCGTGCATCATATTAAAGACCCGCTCTACGAAACGCTTCGCACGGAGGATATTAGCGCCTTCAATGCCAAAAAATCAGTCCGGAGCGACCTACCCAGTTTTTCTCATGGGGATTTCAGAGGGCTGGACTTGCGTGGCATGGATGCCAAAGGGCTCGACATGAGCCACGCCTATTTTCGAGGCGCGGACCTGAGGGGTATAGATTTCAGTCACTCAAACCTGGAAGGCGCCAGTATTGCGGGTGCCAAGATTTCCGGCAGCTTCTTTCCTGACCGGCTTCAAGCCAATGAGATTTTGATGTCCCTGAACAACGGCACACGCATGCGATACAGCACAGGCACGTGACAAGCAGGCAAGTAAAGCTGGACTGCAGAGCTGAACCGGGCGTCAGACTTCAAGAATAACCGGCACCGGTTCGGTTAAAGTCATCTCGCCGGACGGGCTGCCATCATCGTTGGCCAGGTTTGCCCGGTAGGCCATAATCTCTACACCTGCATCACAGGCTTGTCGCAGCAGCTGGCCGTAATGCCGGTCTATGTGATCTGCCGGCCGCACCGTTTCGATAGCCGTGTGATTCACCACAAAAAACAGCACCGCACGATCACCCAGCGCAACCTGAGCCGTAAGCTCTCGCAAGTGCTTTTGCCCACGGATTGTCACGGCGTCTGGAAAAAAGCCCTGGCCGTTCTCCTCAAGCGTTACGTTTTTCACCTCTACCCAAGCATTCGGCTTCGAGTCATGCCCGGAAAGTAACAGATCAATCCGGCTTTTTTCTTCGCCATATTTTACTTCCGGGCGGCAATGGCTATATCCAGTCAGCTCACTGATACAGCCCGCTTCAATCGCCTCGCGGGCCTGGGAGTTCGGTCTTGCCGTATTTATACAGGCAAGGGTGCCAGGAACCGTTTCAACAAGCTCCCAGGTATATGGCAGTTTGCGCGCCGGGTTATTGCTGCGGCTCAGCCACACCCTTCCATCCGCCGGTTGACAGCCCAGCATGCTGCCGGTGTTCGGGCAATGGGCGGTCACCTCGCTGCCATCGGCCAGTCGCACATCGGCCAAAAAGCGTTTGTAGCGGCGAATAAGCCGCCCCTCCAGTAACGGTTGTTCGAACTTCATGCATACCTCTTAGTCGTATGTATTGCAGCAAAGCTGGCACCTCCGCAACTTATCTGCTATTTTCCGCCAAATCCCGTTTCAGGGCGAATGCTTTATAATCCAGGTTTTATACCGTACAGCCACGGGGGCTGACGGGAAAGGAAGCAAAGCGTTCTTGTAGCAGTACTCACAAGAGGCCGGTTTCAATGACCAATAAAACAGCCAATTCAAGCGAAAACTTCACCAACTTCACTCCTTACGAAACGAAAAAGGGTGAAGAATACATGAGCGCGGACATGCTTGAACACTTCAAAGGCCTGCTACTGAAGTGGAAGCAAGAGCTGATGGAAGAAGTGGATCGCACCATGCATCACATGCAGGAAGATGCTGCCAACTACGCAGACCCCAGCGACAGAGCTACCCAAGAGGAAGAGTTCAGCCTGGAACTGCGCACCCGTGACCGCGAGCGCAAACTGATCAAGAAGATCGACAAAACCGTTGGTCGCATCGACAAAGACGATTACGGCTTCTGCGACCAGTGCGGTGTAGAAATAGGCGCCCGCCGGCTTGAAGCCCGGCCCACGGCCACACTGTGCATTGATTGCAAAACCCTGGCGGAAATCCGCGAGCGCCAGACCGGCATCTGACCTGTCTATCAACCTGTCAAAACCGCGCCGACTGCTAGTGCACCGGCGTAATTTGCCATGACGCCTAACGTTTCCTACCGCGGCCGCTTTGCTCCGTCGCCCACCGGCCCTCTGCACTTCGGCTCACTGGTGAGCGCGTTGGCCAGCTATCTGGAGGCAAAGCACCACCAGGGCCAATGGCTGGTGCGCATTGAAGATCTGGACCCATTACGCCAACCGGTAGATGCGACACCCCGAATACTCCACAGCCTGAGCGCCCACGGCCTGATTGGCGATGAACCTGTGCGCTACCAATCCCAACGCCATAGCGCTTACCGCGCCGTTGCTGAAACCCTGATGAAAACCGGGTACGCCTATTTTTGCCGCTGCTCTCGCAAACAGCTGAAGGCGAACCAGGGTCAACACCCCAACCATTGCCGTAACCATTCCTTCAACCCAAGCGTACCCAACGAACACCCTTGGCCGCCCGGCGACTTCGCCCTGCGCTTTGCTTTGCGCAGCCAACGCTTCCGCTGGACTGACCAGCTGCTGGGTGAACAGCAACAGAGCCTGAAGGCAGAAACAGATGACCCGGTGATACTGCGTAAAGAAGGCTTCTACGCTTATCAATTGGCAGTAGTGGTCGATGATATCGATCAAGCCATCAGCCACGTAGTGCGCGGTTCAGACCTGCGCACCATGACCGCAGCTCAGCATCAGATGTTTCAGGCGCTGGGTGCCGTCGTGCCGCAGTTTTTGCACATTCCTGTGATACGTAACCAGCAAGGCCAGAAGCTGAGCAAACAGAACCACGCCCCGGCGCTGGACGACGCCAATGCCAGCGCAAATCTACTGGCCGCGCTGAACGCTTTAGGCCAAAAACCGCCAGCGCAGCTGGCCCAGCAACCACCCGCCACCGTTCTTGCCTGGGCCCATGCCCATTGGCAGCGCAGCGCGATTCCTGTGCCCACCGCCCAGCACTGGTAGCCCGCCATTTCTGACAGCAACGCCGCGATCATGTTATAAAGCCATGAATCCACTGCGGCACGGTTACTCTAGATGTACATTTATCGTCTGGTTTTTTTGCTGGTCCTGGCGATTTACGTCTTCTCTCCCAATATTCTCGACTGGTGGATGTCGTCCGGCAATGCCTGGTACAGCCCGTATCTGATCTGGGCCGGATTGATTGTCATTGGCATATGGTTGGAATGGCGGCGTGATCCCAATGAATTTTAGTGCTGCCGGCCTGCTGCTGGTCAGCGTTGCGTATCTGAGCCTGCTGTTCGGCATTGCCTGGGTATCAGAGAGTGGCTTGCTGCCACGCAAGCTGGTGCGCCACCCGCTCATTTACGTGCTTAGCCTGGGCGTGTACGCCGGCATTTGGTCGGTGTATGCATCGGTGGGTGCGGCGGCGGAAACCGGTTATGGCTTTCTGGCCTACTATGTGGGAATCAGCGGTGCGTTTTTGTTGGCGCCGGTGTTGCTGAATCCTTACATGCGTATCGGGCGGGCGTATCAGTTAACCTCGTTGGCTGACCTTTTTGCCTATCGTTACCGCAGTCAGTGGGCGGGCACTTTGGTCACACTGTGTTCTGGCGCAGCCATTCTGGCTCTGTTGAGCATGCAAATTCAGGCCGTCACCAGCTCTGCCAGCATTCTTGCCCCCGATGTGTCGCCTAACGTAATTAGCGCTCTGTTCAGCGTAACCGTGGTGCTATTCGCCATTTTGTTTGGCACCCGCCGCAACGCCCACACCAGCAACCACCGCGGGCTAGTGGTTGCCATCGCCTTTGACTCACTGGTTAAGCTGTTAGCCCTACTTCTATTAGGCGGCATCGTTCTGTTTGGTGTGTTCGGCGGCCCCGATACCCTTCAGCTCTGGCTGGATCAAAACGAAGCACCCGTCGTTGACATGGCTATGACTATCGACGACGCCAATTGGCGGGCGGTTATGCTGACGTCTTTCGCGTCGGTACTGGTACTGCCACACATGTACCACATGATTTTTAGCGAGAATCCGTCTCCGGCGTCGCTGGCCAAAGCCAGTTGGGGCCTTCCCTTGTACTTGTTGCTACTGGGCCTGCCGATACCGCTGATTCTTTGGGGCGGCCAGGAGCTTGGGGTAACCACCGCGGCCAATTACTACAGCATTGGTATTGGCCAGGCCTTGGGCAGCCCCGCGTTAACACTGATGATGTACATTGCAGGCCTCTCTGCCGCCAGTGGTTTAATGATTGTAAGCACCCTGGCGCTTGCGGGCATGGCCCTGAACCACATTGTACTGCCGTTGAAAACGCCCAAAGATCAGGCCGACATCTACCGCTGGCTGCAATGGGTCAAGCGGCTGCTGATTGCTCTGATCCTGTTTCTGGCTCTGATGTTTCATGAAACCCTGGGTAAAAATCTGCAGCTGTCGATTCTTGGTGCAATCTCTCTGACCGGTACCCTGCAACTGTTACCCGGCGCCCTGGGAGTCATCTTCTGGCCCGAAGGCAATCGCCGCGGCCTGATCGCCGGCCTGCTGACCGGGCTCGCAATCTGGGTGACCACCCTGATACTCCCCTTTTCCGGCGCTGCAAACCTGCTGTTGTGGCTGGACAGCCCGATAGTGCCAAACGCCGGTAACTGGCACCTGTTTATGTTCCTCAGCCTGGGCGCCAACGTCGCGATGTTCGTAGCGGTGTCTGTGCTTAGTTCCAGCAACAGTGAAGAACGCAGCGCCGCTCAGGCCTGTTCGCTCGGAGCCTTGTCGCGGCCGCAGCGGCGCGAATTGCTGGCCACATCGTCTGCAGACTTTGTACGCCAGCTCAGCGAACCTCTGGGACAAGATGGCGCCCAGCGCGAGGTGGAACGCGCACTGTTACAACTGACACTACCCGAAGTTGAGTACCGTCCTTATCAGCTAAGGCGCCTGCGAGACCAGGTGGAAGCCAATCTGTCGGGCCTGATGGGGCCGGAAATCGCCCGTGATATGGTCAAGCGCCATTTGGGGTTCAAACCCATGCAGCGCGCAGCCCAGGATATTCGCTATGTGGAAGGCGCCTTGGGCGACTATCAGAACCGGCTCACCGGGTTAGCCGGTGAGCTAGACAACCTGCGCCGGCATTATCGTCAGACCCTGTTAAATCTGCCCATACCTGCCTGTTCAGTGGGTGAAGACGGCGAAATCCTGATGTGGAACCAAACCATGGAACGCCTGACCGGCATCAGTGCCGACGAAGTGGTTGGCGCGCGCCTGGCCACCTTGCCGCCACACTGGCACCAGCTTCTGAACGACTTTAACCAGGGCGAAGACGTGCACCGCTACAAACACCGATTGGACTTGCGTGGCCGGCCACACTGGCTGAACTTGCACAAAGCCGCCCTCAGCGGACCCGACCATGCCGAAAGCGGCAGCATTATTATGGTGGAAGACCAAACCGAGATTCGCTTGCTGGAAGACGAACTGATGCACAGCGAACGGCTAGCCTCAGTGGGCCGGCTGGCTGCCGGTGTCGCCCACGAGATCGGCAACCCGGTTACCGGCATTTCTTCGCTGGCGCAGAATCTGCGACTGGAAACCGATAACCCGGACGTTCTCGACACCGCCGACCAGATTCAGCAGCAAACCCGGCGCATCTCAAATATTTTGCAGTCGTTGATGAATTTCGCCCGCACCGGCAATCACGCCCCCGCCAACCGTTACGAACCGGTACAAATACGCCGCTGCGTGCAGGAGTCCATTAATTTATTGTCGTTGAGCGACAAAGGCTTGGGCATTTCGTACCTCAACGCGTGTCCGCCGGAGCTGCTCATTCTGGGGGATGAGCAGCGGCTGGTGCAGGTGTTTGTCAACCTGTTGACCAACGCCCGTGACGCCTCGCCAGATGGCGGCGAAGTATGGGTGACTGGCAAGGCTGACGGCTACTCAGCTATCATCGAAATCATCGATCAGGGAAGCGGTATCGCCGCCGACAAGCTTGATCACATTTTCGAGCCGTTTTACACCACCAAACCCACCAATAAAGGTACAGGTCTTGGTCTTGCACTGGTTTACAGCATTGTTGAAGAGCACTATGGCAACATTCAGGCGGAGAGTCCGGCGAAGGGTCCGGCGCAGCTCAACGCCGCAGACAGCCGCAACCCGGGCACCTGCATTCGTCTGAAGCTGCCTGCATACGAGCCCGAAGACACACCCGCTGCCTACAGCCAGAATCAAAGGTCCTAGCACAGATATGCCGCGTATCCTGATTGTTGAAGATGAAGACATCATTCGCTCCGCAGTCCGCAAGATGCTGACCCACGCCGGCTACGACGTCACCGACGCAGGCTCGGTGGAGGAAGCCGAACAACATGACTTGGGCAGTTTCGATCTGATCATATCCGATCTGCGATTACCCGGGGCTCCGGGCACCGAAATGATCCGGCGCGCGCCGGCAACGCCGGTGCTAATTATGACCAGTTACGCCAGCCTGCGCTCCGCCGTTGATTCGATGAAGCTGGGTGCCGTGGAGTACATCGCCAAGCCTTTTGATCACGACGAAATGCTGGCGTCGGTAGCCGCCATTCTGGCGCGCAAGTCCACGATCAAGGCAGCTGATGACAGCAGCGCCGTGACTGCTAGAACAACACCTCAAGCAACCGACTCAGACCCGGCCAGCATCATGTTTGGTCAGTGCGAACCGATGCAGCGGGTGTTCACTCTGATTCGTAAAGTGGCTCCCACTGAAACCACGGTGCTTATCCAGGGCGAGTCCGGCACCGGCAAAGAACTGGCGGCCCGCGCCCTGCACTTGCTGAGCCCACGGGCGACGGCCCCACTGATTTCCGTTAACTGCGCCGCCATTCCCGAAAGCCTGATTGAATCAGAACTGTTCGGCCACGAAAAAGGCGCGTTCACCGGTGCAGTCAGCGCCCGTACCGGGCTGATTGAGGCAGCCAACGGCGGCAGTCTGTTTCTGGACGAAATAGGCGAATTGCCTGCCGAAGCTCAGGCCCGACTACTGCGGGTTCTGCAAGAAGGTGAAATCCGTAAGGTGGGGTCTACCCAAAGCATCAAAGTAAGCGTGCGCATGCTGGCAGCCACCCACCGCAATTTGAAAGCGATGACCCGCACCGGCGAATTCCGTGAGGATTTGTTCTATCGCCTGAACGTAATGCAGGTGCGCATCCCCCCTCTGCGCGATCGCCAGGGAGATATTCTGATACTGGCGCGGCGCTTTTTAAAGCGCCAAGGTGCCAAAATGGGCAAACCCGATTTGCAGTTCAGCGCTGACGCCGTGCACACTATAGAGCGGCATCGCTGGCCGGGGAACGTGAGGGAACTGGAAAATGCCATTGAACGGGCCACTATTTTATGTGACTCGGAACTGATTACCCCCGCACTGCTGGATCTGAACGGCGACGGCGACAGTGAGTACATCCCTGAAACCCTGGTGGCTGGTGATAACGAGCAAGCCCAAGGTGCAGACATCCAGGGCGATTTATCGCTGGAAGACTACTTTCAGCACTTCGTACTGGAGAATCAGGACCGAATGAGTGAAACCGAATTGGCCCAAAAGCTGGGTATCAGTCGTAAGTCTTTATGGGAAAGGCGCCAGCGCCTTGGCATCCCGCGCAAAAAAACGTCCGGCAACTCGCATTAGTCGCTGCCGACTGCTCTTACTTGTGTTACCAACTGTTTCCCTTGGTAACACTTTCCCCGCCATTTATGACCTGCCGGTAACACTTTCCCCAAATACGGGGTAACACCTACCTTCACGAAAACGCCAAGCGATTGTTTATGATAACTTTTATAAAACTGGCACGGTGACTGCTATGTATCTAGGGCACAACAACAAAAACAAGATGTGACAGCGCAGCGTGCCAACAAGAATAAAAAAATAGCTGCGAGAAGCGCTCAGTAACAAAAATAAAAATAGAGCGCGAGCGAATCGAGTGTTTTGGATGCCTGGCTTTTTAGCGGTCCCTTAGCTTGTGAAGGTTGTTGAGGCAGATAAGAATCGTCAACAAGGCGGCGCTGCCAATACGCAAGGCTTGAACAATGCTTTTGATCGCTCTAAGTATTCAAAGCTTTCTGTTTGTTTGAAATACCCTGATATTGGGGCTTACGGTGGGACACAAAAAGTAAGAAAAATCCCGGCAATAATAAAAATAATTTAGATCGTCAGATTTTTAGTGGGCGGGTTCGTGTAAGCGGATCCGCCCTTTAATTTATGGGCCCAGGTGAATGCCTGGGTACAGGCAAACCATAGCAATCCGCAGCAAACATGTGCAAAAGCGGCGCAAACCGTTAAACTCATGGTTTTTGCTCATCGCCGCTATGGCCGCAACGGATTTCAATGCCTAAAAGACTCGTCGACAAACTGCGCTCGTTCATACCCGGCAGCTCCCGGAAAAAACCTCTCGGCTATCAGCGAAGGGATATTTCACGGGACCAGCACAGTGTTTCCCGCACGGCCATCAGTGAGCCCGCCAAAAAAGTTTTGCATCGCCTCAACAAAGCTGGCTATGAAGCCTACCTTGTAGGTGGTGGCGTGCGCGACATACTGCTCAGTGGCCAACCCAAAGATTTCGACATTGCGACCGATGCAACGCCGGAAGAAGTGCACGAACTGTTTCGCAACTCGCGCCTGATAGGGCGCCGGTTTCGCATTGTGCACGTGGTCTTCGGCCGTGAAGTCATTGAAGTAACAACCTTCCGCGGCAATGCCAACCCCGCCGACGACGACGATGACGATCGCAAAACCAGCGAACACGGGCAGCTGCTGCGCGACAACGTCTACGGCAATCTCGAAGAAGATGCGCTGCGCCGGGATTTCACTATCAATGCCCTTTACTACTGCATCCGCGATTTCAGCGTGATTGACTTCGCTAACGGCATTGATGACCTGAACAACCGTCAGATGCGGTTGATTGGTGACCCGGAAACCCGTTACCGGGAAGACCCTGTACGCATGCTGCGTGCCATTCGCTTCGCCGCCAAACTCGATTTTGCCATCGAGCCGGCCACCGAGGCCCCCATTCCCGAGCTAGCACAACTACTCACTCACATTCCCGCGGCGCGGCTGTTTGACGAGGTGCTAAAGCTGTTTTCCGCCGGTTATGGCGAAGCAACCTTTGACAAACTGCGCCACTACGACTTGCTGGCACCGCTATTTCCCGACACCGCCAGCGCGCTAGCAGCCGGCGAGCCCGACGAATTAATTCGCCAAGCCCTGCGCAACACCGACGCACGCATAGCGCAAGGCAAATCCGTTACCCCGTATTTCCTGTTCGCCGCCATGTTGTGGCCTGCGCTGCAAGCCGAATGGCGCCGACGCCAAGACAATGGCGATCCGGTACAACCGGCTCTGCACGGTGCGATCTCCAAGGTGATTGGCCGCCAGGTACAGGCAACGTCTATCCCCAAGCGATTCTCCGGGCCCATGAAGGAAATCTGGGAACTGCAGATACGCCTGCCTCGGCGCCAGGGAAAACGTGCTCTGATTACCCTTGGGCACCCTCGCTTTCGCGCAGCCTATGATTTTTTATTGGTGCGTGAGAGCGCCGGCGAGCTTGAACCCGGTCTTGGCCAATGGTGGACACAGTTTCAGCGCCTGGACGAACGCGCCCAGGAGCGCATGATTACAGATCTTGACAGCGGTGAAGTCAAACCTCGCAAGCGTCGGCGTAAACCGGTTAAGCGGCCAACTCAGGATTCATGATGACCGACGTATTTGTTGGCCTGGGTAGCAACCTGGCAGACCCAGCTGCGCAGCTGGGTTGCGCCATTGCAGAACTGGCAGCCTTGCCAAATACCACGCTGGTTGCGCAATCCCCATTTTATGCCAGCAAACCGGTGGGCCCTCAGGACCAGCCAGATTATGTTAACGGTGCAGCATGGCTGAATACCGGCCTGGCGCCTCACGTTTTGCTAGACCATTTGCAGAATATTGAACAGGCCCACGGCCGCGAGCGCTTGCAGCACTGGGGGCCACGCACGCTGGACCTTGACGTCTTGCTGTTCGGCCAGCAAACGCTAAACGATGACCGTCTGACGGTACCCCACGCACAATTGTCGCAACGAGACTTTGCCCTGCAACCCCTGCTGGACTTAAACGCGAAGCTGACCCTGCCCGACGGCACCCCAGTAGCCTTGCTGCGCCAGCAGTGCCCTGACAACCAAATACGTAAACTGCCCCCAGTCGCTACAAACGGGCACTCCTAACCACCCGAAATTTGCTAGTGTTAGGGTTGGAACGATACTGTTTCAGCAGCAGATTCAATTGTGGAGATCCGGCATAGCCGGTATTTAGACCAACTATCGCAAAGGCGAGGAATTTATGGCCGTTACCATCAACACACTGCGGGAATACAAACAGCGCGGCGAAGCATTTTCCGCGCTGACCTCCTACGATGCCACCTTTGCCCAACTGGTCAGCGAAGCCGGCGTAGACGTCATTCTGATTGGCGACTCGCTCGGCATGGTACTGCAAGGCAACGACAGCACATTGCCCGTCACCATGGATCAAATGGTGTACCACGTCAGCTGCGTCGCCAAAGGCAATCGCGGCTCGCTGGTGATGGCCGACATGCCATTCATGAGCTACGGCACCACCGAAGCCGCACTGGAAAACGCGGCAGAGCTGATGCGTGCCGGCGCCCACATGGTCAAACTGGAAGGCACTGACTGGATGCGCGATACCATTCAGGCGCTCAGCGAACGCGGTGTTCCAGTATGCGCACACCTTGGCCTGACACCACAGTTCGTCAACAAGTTCGGCGGCTATAAAGTGCAAGGGCGAGATGAAAAGGCCGCAGACCTCATGGTTGAACACGCCTGCGAACTGGAAGCCGCCGGCGCCGATGTTATTCTGTTGGAATGCGTGCCCGCCGCCCTGGCTGCACGCATTGCAAAAGCCGTCAAGGCACCGGTGATCGGTATTGGCGCAGGCGCCGACACCGACGGCCAGGTGCTGGTGGTACACGACATGCTGGGCATGACCCCTGGCCGCAAACCGCGCTTTGTGAAAGACTTTCTGGTTGAAAACGGCTCCGTTGCCAAAGCCCTGGCAGCCTACGCCAAAGCCGTTAGCGAGCGCACATTCCCCGCCGAAGAGCACACGTTCAAAGCATGAGAACTGTCAACACCATTAAAGAGCTGCGCGCTATGGTTCGCGGCTGGCGTCAGCAGGGCAAAACCATCGCGCTGGTGCCCACCATGGGCAACTTGCACGAAGGCCACCTGTCGCTGGTTCGCAAAGCCGCAGAAGCCGCAGACATCGTGATAACCAGCATCTTTGTGAACCCCATGCAGTTTAGTGCCAGCGAGGATCTCGACAGTTACCCTCGTACCCTGATGGAAGACCAGAACCTGCTGATGGAAGCCGGTAACACATTGCTGTTTACGCCTTCCGCTGCGGACATTTATCCGGCGGGCCTGGCTCATCAGACCAAAGTGGTGGTGCCTGATGTCAGCGACGGCCACTGCGGTGCCAGCCGGCCTGGCCACTTTGACGGCGTGGCCACCGTTGTCACTATGCTGCTAAATATGGTGCAACCGGATTTTGCTCTGTTTGGCGAAAAAGACCTGCAGCAGTTAACGATTATTCGCAAGCTGGTGCGCGACCTGATGCTGCCGGTCGAAATTATTGGCGGCGCCATCGTGCGCGACGGCGATGGCCTGGCAAAAAGTTCCCGCAATGGCTATCTCAGCATTGAAGACCGGGCACTTGCGCCGGCTCTACACAAGATTCTTCAGACCATTGCGAAAGACCTGCAAACGGGTGACACCCACTTTGCACGCCTGTCTGAACACGCGAAAACAGAACTGCTGAATGCGGGTTTACGACCCGACTACGTTAATATTGTTAACAGCCAGACCCTGAAGCCAGCAACCGTCGATGATCGCGAGCTCGCCATTCTGGCCGCAGTGTTTCTGGGCACTACCCGGCTCATTGACAATATTTCACTGGTCCGCTGACCGGCTCCGCCCTGTTACGGAAGACTCTGTGCCCGGCGACCCAAGCGCCGGCCATTTTGCGAAGGACGCCATCATGCAAGGCCATGCATCAACACCAGCCGCCACAAAAGCCTGGCAAGCACTGTTGCACCATCAACAGCGGCTAACCACGAAGCCCATGGCACAGCTGTTCGCCGAGGACAGCCAGCGGGCATCACGCTATTTGCTTGAAGCGGCTGGCCTGACCCTGGATTTCTCCAAAAACCGGCTTGATGATGGCGTCCTCGCCGATCTGATGGCCCTGGCCGAAGAGTGCCAACTGGCCGCCCGCCGCCAGGCGCTGTTTGCCGGCGAGCCGGTGAACAACACTGAAAATAGGCCCGCGCTTCATACCGCCCTGCGAGCAAGTGCAGATCAGACTATTCAAGTGAACGGCAAGAACGTGATGGAGGAAGTTCACGCCACGCTGGAACAAATGCAGCAGTTTGTTAACGCTGTTACCGGCGGTGAACGCCGCGGTTGCACGGGCGAGCGTTTTACCGACGTGGTCAGCATTGGCATTGGTGGCTCTTTTCTGGGACCAAAGTTGGCGACAGAGGCGCTAACGCCTTATCACCACGGCGGGATGCGGTGCCACTACGCAGCCAATATCGACGGCACTGAAATCTGCGAGATTTTGCGCCAGGTACGCCCGCACACCACGCTGTTTCTGGTGCAGTCAAAATCCTTCAAAACCCCCGAAACCCTGGAAAATGCCAAAGTAGCCCGCGACTGGCTGGTTCAGCATTGCCCGCAAACAGACGCCGTTGCGTGCCACTTTGCGGCAGTATCTGCTAACGTCGACGCCGCTCAAGCCTTCGGTATCGACGCAGACAGCCTGTTCCCGATGTGGGACTGGGTTGGCGGGCGCTATTCGCTCTGGTCGGCCATTGGTTTACCGGTTGCCCTGAGCATAGGCATGGACAATTTTCGCCAATTGCTGGCGGGTGCCCAAACCATGGACGAACACTTCATGCAAGCGCCATTAGCGCAGAATATGCCTGTGGTGATGGCCATGCTGGGTATCTGGTACAGCAATCTCTGGGGCGCCTGCAGCCACGCCATTTTGCCCTATGACCAATATTTACGCAGCCTGCCAGATCACCTTCAGCAGTTGGATATGGAAAGCAACGGCAAACGCGTGACTCGCGCGGGCGTTGCGGTCACCTACCATACCGGCCCGATCATCTGGGGCGGGCTCGGCGCCAACGGACAGCACGCCTACCACCAGCTGATTCACCAGGGTACCCGGCTGATTCCGGCAGACTTCATTATTCCGCTGGTCAGCCACAACCCCATTGCGAATCATCACGCCGATCTGTTCGCCAACTGCCTGAGCCAGTCCCAGGCCATGATGGCCGGAAAAACTCTGGAACAAGCCCGGCGCGAATTGATTGCCGAAGGCCTGTCAGCGCAAGACGTCAACCGCCTGGCCTCGCACAAAGTGGTACCTGGAAACCAACCCAGCAACACTCTGGTGATGCAGCAGCTTACGCCTTATACACTGGGCGCGATGATCGCTTTGTACGAACATCGTACCTTTGTACAGGGTGTTATCTGGGATCTGGACTCGTTCGATCAGTGGGGGGTAGAGCTGGGCAAGCAGCTGGGAAAAAACATTCTGCCGCGCCTGATGGGCCAGCCGGCACCGGCAAACGCGGGTAACAGCGACAGCTCAACCGATGCCTTGATCGCTCGTTTCCGCGCCGCCAACGGCGCTTGAAATTATACCGCCGCGCCAGCTGAAGTTGACCTTATGCAAAGGTGGGCCAGCGCGGTGTAACTGCCATAAATCCTGATAGCTTTGTCCGCACTGGGGGTGCAAACGCGACCCGGCCACATCCGCTAAAGGCTTAAGCACAAACGCGTTCACCAATATTTCGGCACGTGGTAATTCCACACCGCAAAACACGCCAACCTTTTCACCGTAAGTCAGAATGTCGATATCCAGCGTTCGCGCGGCGAAGCGGGCGCTGCCCCGAACCCGGCCATGGTCGGCCTCTAACTTCTTAAAGCGGCGCGACAACTCGGCCAGCGGCATGGCGGTATTGAATCCCGCAACCATATTCAAAAACGGGGAACCGTCAAAACCCACCGCCGGGCTTTCATACACCGGCGACAAAGCCAGCTCACCAAACCAGTCGGCCAAGGCATCTAACGCGGCCTGCAAACAGGCTTCGCGATTTTGGTTGCTACCGATACCCACCAGCACCGGAGTGCTCACAGGCGGCGCCCACGCTCGATGCTGACGCCTACCGCAGAGGCTGCCGGTACGGCGCCGGGCTTGCGAATGCTCAGCCGCAAAAACTCGATACCAAACGTCCGTTGCAACTCGGCCGCTAGTACCTCTGCGGCGTGCTCCAGCAACTTCGGTTGCAACGCCTGCAGACAGCGAATAACGCAGTCGCTAACCGCCGCGTAGTCCAGCGCGTCCTTGACGTCATCAGACGCGCCAGGCACGCGGTTGTCCCAGTCCATGTCCAGATCTACCACCAGGCGCTGGGTAATGTCCCGCTCCCAGTCGTATACTCCTACAACGGTTTCGACCTCCAGGCCCTCAATAAACACACGATCTGCCACAGACACTCCAGATGATGCTGCACTTTTTTCGGATTGAATCGGCCCGACAGCGCAGCTAAGGTTAGTTATCAGACTCGACAAATTTAGCTATTTTCGCACATTTTGGTTCAAGTCGTCTGCGCCAGCCAGGACACATCACTATGACATTTGCCAGCGCCCCCGTTTTAACGGTAATGCTGTGTGCCGCTGCATATGTTGGCGGCTCGGTGCTGTTCGCCATACCCATCAGCCGTGCCTGGCAACTGCCTGATCCGCGCGCTCAGGGCTCTACCAATCCGGGCACCACCAACGTATTTCGCAGCGGTGGCTGGGCGCCAGCAGCGCTAACGCTGATGCTGGATGCCGGCAAGGGCTGGCTGCCGGTATGGGCGGCGCAACAATGGGGGCTATCAACAACCGTTCAGGCGGCAGTGGCCCTGTGCGCAGTCACCGGCCATATGATCCCGGTGTTCTATCGCTTCAAGGGCGGAAAAGGCGTCGCTACGGCTCTCGGGGCCGGCCTGGCACTGGCATACACAACCACATGGTTGATGGCCGCAATATGGCTTTTGGTCATGTGGCGCTGGCGCATCTCGGCGATGGCGTCCTTGGTAGCAGTGCTCAGCGGGCCTTTGCTCAGCGCGCTGTTTCAACCCCACACTCTGCCCGTCTTCAGCCTACTGGCGTTACTGGTGTTAGTTCGCCACCGCAATAACCTGATTCGAATGGCGCAGGGGCGCGAAACCCGCTTCTAGCCAGCACTGCCTTCAACTTATTAGCAATGCCTGCACTCTAAACCCTAACCATCAGGCACCCGCCAGGCCGTCATCGCAACGCTGAGTCAAGGGCGGCAAGGTATCCAGCGGCCAGCGCGGCACCGCCGCAATGCGATCACCGTCTTGCTGCCCTGCCCGCAAGCGCTGGGCGCCGGCGTAAGCAATCATTGCGCCGTTATCGGTACAGAACTCCGGCCGCGCGTAAAACACCGATGCGCCAAGTTTCGCCGTCATCACCTCAAGCCCTGCCCGAAGCCGCGTGTTGGCGCTGACGCCACCGGCGATCACCAGACGTTTGCACCCGGTGAGCTTTAACGCGCGCTTACATTTGATCGCCAGAGTGTCCACCACCGCAGATTCGAAGGCCAGGGCAATATCAGCACGGGTCTGATCGCCCAGATCACCGGCTTCACGCGCGGCATTAACGGTATTCAGAGTAAAGGTCTTCAACCCGCTGAAGCTGAAATCAAACCCCGGCCGGTCTGTCATCGGCCGCGGAAAGCGATAACGTCCGGCCTGCCCTTTCTCAGCCAATGCTGCGACTCTGGGGCCCCCCGGGTAATCCAGCCCCAGCATTTTGGCGGTTTTGTCAAACGCTTCTCCGGCGGCGTCGTCAACCGACTCACCCAAAAGAATGTACTCGCCGATACCGCTGACCTGCACCAGCTGGGTGTGGCCACCAGACACTAACAACGCAACGAAAGGAAAAGCCGGTGGATTCTGCTCGAGCATTGGCGCCAGCAAATGCCCTTCCATATGGTGCACGCCCAAAACTGGAATTCCCATACTGAAACCCAAAGCGTGAGCCACGGCGCCGCCCACCATTAACGCGCCCACAAGGCCGGGACCTGCGGTGTAGGCAATACCTTCGATGTCTGCACGTGCAAGCCCTCCCTCGGCCAAAATTTGCTCGATCAATGGCAACAGCTTGCGAACGTGATCGCGGGAGGCCAGCTCGGGCACCACCCCGCCGTAGTCAGCGTGTATCGCTACCTGACTGAACAACGCATGGGCCAACAAACCACGCTCGGTGTGGTAGAGTGCCACGCCGGTTTCGTCACAAGACGTTTCAATACCTAAAATCAGCATAGTTATTAGCCATTAAAATAAAAGAAGCAAAATGCAGAGGCGACGCATTTTAGCAGAAACTCGAGGCCCACCTGCAGTTTCACAGAACAAACATTGACCGCAACCCAACCCAGGGGATATAGTTGCCGCCCTAAATTACGCACTGGTCGAGTTTTAATCATTCCTGCCAGTGTTAGAACCGCTCAGGGCAAGCCCAGCGGAACCCATAGAACCGAATATACCCAGGTAGGTGATTTTCGAATGCCAGCTGTTAAACTGAAAGAGAATGAGCCGTTTGACGTAGCCCTACGTCGCTTCAAGCGTTCCTGCGAAAAAGCAGGCGTCCTTTCCGAAGTGCGTCGTCGTGAGCACTACGAGAAGCCGACTTCTGTTCGTAAGCGTAAAGCTGCTGCTGCCGTTAAGCGTCACCTCAAGAAGCTTCAGCGTGAACAGCGCAAGTTTGAGCGTTTGTACTAGGTTTTAGCAACGCTGCTTGACTGCAAAATTAATCGCCTGAACGGCTACAGGCCGCTCAAAGCGATTTAAAAATGCCGCCGAGGCCTGGCTTCGGCGGCATTTTTGGCTATTGGCCATCCTGCTATTACGGCCCCGTCTAAGGCCACACTCGGAGCCCGAATGAGCGGACTGATCCCGCAACGGTTTGTTGAAGATCTGCTAGACCGGATCGATCTGGCCGAGCTGATTGGCTCTCGCGTTACCTTGAAGAAAGCCGGTGCGAATTACAAAGCTTGCTGCCCGTTTCACGATGAAAAAACACCGTCGTTCAATGTGCGGCCAGACAAAGGTTTTTACCACTGCTTCGGATGCGGCGCACACGGCGACGCGATCAGTTTTTTAAAGGAATTCGAAGGCCTGGGTTTTACCGAAGCAGTTGAAGATCTGGCGCGCAGAGCCGGCATGGAAGTGCCCTACGATCAGGCGGCCAAGCAGGAAATGCAGCAAACTCGCACGCTGACAGAGGCTCTGGATTTCGCCAGCCGTTTTTATCAGCAGACGCTAAGCAGCGAAGCCGGTGCTTTTGCCCGCGACTACCTGCAGCAGCGCGGGCTGGATCAGGCCATTATCCAGCAATATCAGCTAGGATTTGCCCCCGCCGGCGGCACAGCATTATGCGACGCTGCGGGCACCAGCTTTAAAGAACCGCTGCTGGAAACCAAAACGGTATCCGACCAATATGGCCGGCCCAGAGATCTGTTTCGCAACCGGGTGATGTTTCCAATCCGCAACACCCGCGGCAAAACCATCGCCTTTGGCGGGCGTACTCTGGGTGACGACAAAGCCAAATACATCAACTCGCCGGAGTCTGATGTCTTTCATAAGAGCCGTGAAATATACGGCTTGTATGAAGCGCGGCAGAACTTGAAGCAGCTGGACAAGTTGCTGGTTGTAGAAGGCTACATGGACGTCATCGCTTTGGCCCAGCACGGCATTCAGTTTGCCGTGGCAACGTTGGGCACCGCCACCAATCATGACAATCTGAGCGCCTTAATGCGCCAGGTACGCCACATTGTGTTTTGTTTTGATGGCGACACAGCGGGTTTTCGCGCGGCAGATCGCGCACTGGAAAACGCACTGGAACTAATGGCCGACGGTCTGCATCTGCAATTTCTGATGCTACCCCAAGGCGAAGACCCGGACACCCTGATTCGCAAAGAAGGTGCCGAAGCCTTTAGTAAACGGATTGAAGCGGCTATACCGCTGTCACGCTATCTGTTCGATCGCCAGAGCGATGGCTTGGACTTAAAGTTGCCCGAACACCGCGGAGAGTTGCGCGCTCGGGCCGAGCCCATGCTCAACAAAATGCCCAAGTGCACGCTGCGCGACGCCATGTGGCATGAAATGCTGCGCCTCTGCAGCGGCCGCGACCAATGGCAGAAAAAACCTTGGCAGGAACGGGGCGGCAACAAAGGCTGGCAGCGGGAACGAATACAAGAACAGCGGATTGACGTAAAACTGAGCAAAGACAGCTTGCTGTGTCTGGCCTTGACAGAAGCGCCAGATCTGGCCGCAGAAGTGGCCGAAGCCGCTCGTGGCTCACGGCAATTTATTCAGGCAGCGGCCTTCGCCAACTGGATCCTAGGAAGCAAACTTGCCAATCAACCGGCACTAATTAGCGCTTTAGCGACAGACGTTCAAGCCAGAGACCGTTTTTTTCATTTGTTTGACGGCATTGAGCATATACCCGCACGCGAGCACACACTGGAAGCGGCACGGGAACTTCTCAGCCCAACCGAGGAGGCATCGCGGCAACAAAGGTTTGTCGAATTGGTGCGCAACTTGCCCAATCTGAGTCCTGAAGAGCGCATTGAATTACGTACATTAGGCAATGGCACAAAGAACAACGGGACTTGAAAATTTGAGCACTGGTCACCATCTAACCATTCGGTGGCAGAGCATTAGGTCGGCAGCTATACTGGTTGCTTAATATTTATTTACTTTAGCGGGCTTACAGGGTGTCTATGTCGGGCAATTCGCAAAAATCACGTTTAAAAGACCTCATCGCGCGAGGCAAGGAACAAGGTTACCTGACTTACGCCGAGGTGAACGATCACCTTCCGGAAGACATCGCTGACCCGGACCAAGTCGAAGACATCATTCGCATGATCAACGATATGGGCATTCAGGTATCTGAAGTTGCACCAGACGCTGATACGTTGATTATGACTGATGGTGATTCAACCGCCGATGAAGCAGCGACTGCCGAAGCTGCAGCGGCTCTGGCCGCAGTAGAATCCGACGCCGGGCGCACCACCGACCCGGTGCGAATGTACATGCGCGAGATGGGCACCGTTGAACTACTGACCCGCGAAGGCGAAATTGTTATCGCCAAGCGTATCGAAGAAGGCATTCGCGACGTGATGGCTGCGGTTGCCCACTTCCCCGGCACCACCGGTACCGTAATCCAAGGCTACGATCGCATTGTCGAGAATGAAGGCCGGTTGAGCGATATTGTTGCTGGATTCCTTGATCCTGACGACGCCGAACCGTTCATGCCGGAAGAGCCTGCCCCGGCACCCTCTGCCAGCACCGAAGAAGCAGACAGCGAAGACGATGCGGATGATGCCGAAGAAGAAGAAACCGAGAGCGGTCCAGATCCCGAAGAGACCCGCCTGCGCTTTGACCTGCTAAAAGAAAAACTGGCAGTCGCCAATGAGCTCTTGGAACAGCACGGCCGCAGCGACAAGCGCACCCAAAAAGCCCTGAACGAGTTGGGCGCGGTGTTTGCCCCTTTCAAGTTAGGCAACAAAGCGTTTGATGGGCTGGTGAACGTTGTTCGTTCCACCAACGACATGATCCGTCAGAATGAGCGCACCATCATGCGCATCTGCATTCGCGAAAGTAAGATGGATCGTAAAGAATTTATCAAATCGTTCCCCGGCAACGAGATCAACTTAGACTGGGCTGAAAAAATTGCTCGCAGCAAGAAGCCCTATGCTTCTGCGATTTCCGAGCGCCTGGACGAAATCGTGCGCTTACAAAAGCGCATCAAAAACGTACAGCTGGATGTAAATTTAGACGTTGTCGACATCAAAGAAATCAACCGCCGGGTGTCCATTGGCGAAGCCAAGGCCCGCCGCGCCAAGAAAGAAATGGTAGAGGCGAACCTGCGTCTGGTGATTTCCATTGCCAAAAAATACACCAACCGCGGTCTTCAATTTCTCGATCTGATTCAGGAAGGCAACATCGGCCTTATGAAAGCGGTCGACAAATTTGAATATCGCCGTGGCTACAAGTTCTCAACCTACGCTACCTGGTGGATTCGTCAGGCCATTACCCGCTCCATCGCGGATCAGGCCCGCACCATCCGTATTCCGGTGCACATGATTGAAACCATTAACAAGCTGAACCGAATTTCGCGCCAGATGTTGCAGGAAATGGGCCGCGAGCCCACGCCGGAAGAGCTGGGCGAGCGCATGGAAATGCCGGAAGACAAGATTCGCAAAGTGCTGAAAATCGCCAAAGAGCCGATCTCCATGGAAACCCCGATTGGCGACGACGAAGACAGCCATCTGGGCGATTTCATTGAAGACATTCAAGCCTTGTCGCCGGTAGATTCTGCCACAGCCGAAGGCCTCCGCGAAGCCACCCGCTCGGTGTTGGCCGGCTTAACCGCCCGCGAATCAAAAGTATTGCGCATGCGCTTTGGTATCGAAATGAACACCGACCATACATTGGAAGAAGTCGGCAAACAATTTGACGTAACCCGCGAGCGGATCCGCCAAATTGAGGCCAAAGCCCTGCGCAAACTGCGTCATCCATCGCGTTCAGACCATTTGCGCGGCTTTATTGACGATCAAGGCAACACTTAAGCGTCACAGCACTGGCGAGCGCCTGCTCTCATCGTTATAATGGCGCTCGCTTTTGTTTGGACTGCGTAAGCAAAAGCATTGGAATACCCCGCGTTACGGGCCTTTAGCTCAGTTGGTTAGAGCAATCGACTCATAATCGATTGGTCGCTGGTTCAAGTCCAGCAAGGCCCACCATTAAGACTTCCCAGAACGTCCAAAACACCCCGCCAGACCCTTTAAACACTCACTTCTAGCAACAATTAGTTCCACAGCGTACCGACACATACCCCTAGTAACCGTTAAAGAATGGGGGTACATTCGGGGGTAGATGGGCTTTCGCCCGACCTCATACCCCCAACCCGGAGCGCCCGCTATGGCCCGCGCCACTAATAAGCTGACAGGCCCCGAAGTTAAAGCTGCCACGTTCGAGAAGTACGGCAAGCGCACCAAGCTGGCGGACGGTAACGGGCTGTACCTGGACATTCAACCAGCGGGCCGTTACTGGCGGCTGAAATACCGCTATGCCGGCAAAGAGAAATTGCTGGCGCTGGGGGTATATCCAGAAACCACGCTGAAACAGGCCCGCGCTTACCGCGATGAAGCCCGCCAGATGCTGGCCAACGACACCGACCCCGCAGCATATCGCCGGCTATCTGAGAACCAGCGCCGGGAGGCCGCCGCTAATACCTTCCGCGCGGTGGCCCTGGAATGGCTGGAAAAGGTTCACCATAAATCGGTAGGGGCCACCACCTACCAGAAGAACGCCCGCCGCCTGGAAATGCACGTGTACCCCAAGCTGGGCACCCGCCCGCTGTCAGACATTGAGCCCCCTGATGTTCTGGACGTTCTACGCACCATCGAGAGCAAGGGTCACGCTGACAACGCCCACCGGCTGAAAACCATTATTGGCCAGGTATTCCGCTATGGTGTCAGCACAGGCCGCACCAAGCGCGATGTGACCGCAGACCTACGCGGGCTGCTATCTGCGCCAGACGTTCGGCACCACCCCGCCGTAATAACACCGGATGAAATCGCCCACCTGCTGCAAGAGTTACACGCCTATTGGGGCAACCCGACCGTGTGCGCTGCCCTGAAAATTGCGCCATACGTTTTCCTGCGCCCCGGCAACCTGCGCCAGATGCGATGGGCTGAGATAGATTGGGAGGGGCCAACATGGACAACCGAAACCACCAAAAACGGGGAGCCCCTGGTAGTTCCGCTGGCCAGCCAGGTAGTAACCATACTGCGTGAAATGGAAGCCCTGAACGGACGCAGTGAATGGGTATTCACCAGCGGGCACGGCAAGGGCCGCCCTATGAGCGAGAACGCCATGACCGCCGCCCTGAACCGGATGGGCTTTAAAGGAATCATGACGGGCCACGGCTTCCGCGCCATGGCAAAAACCGTACTCACCGAGCGCCTGAGCTTTCGAACTGAAATCATTGAAATGCAGATGGCCCACCGCGTCCGCGATGTTCACGGCAGGGCGTACAACCGCACAACATGGCTGCCAGAGCGCCGGGAGATGATGCAGCAATGGGCCGACTACCTGGACAACCTGAGAACCGGCGGCAACGTGGTGGCCATAGGCCAGACCGCCAGCAAGTAACCGATAGGAGCGCACCCCATGGCAGCACAGCGCCACCCCGATATCCCAACCCCGAGCAACGGAGCGCCGACCATGAAACCCTTCCACCTTGAGTCCTTCGCCACAGGGCGCCGCCAGACCGTCTACGCGCCCACCTGGGAGGCGGCATTGAACGCAACACCCGGCGAACATTTCACCATCCTGGCGACTGCTGACGGGCGTTTTATGGCAGGTAGCAACCAGAACAGCGTGTTTTCAGTAGCACCAGGGCATTACGCCGACACGCCGGAAGCCGCCGCCGCTTCCCTGAAAGGACACTATGCCTTAATTGTTGCCACCCGCGAGTCACAGGACGCCGCCACCACAAAGCATTGACCCGCTTTGGCCATGCCTAGCCTGACGGGGCGAAAAGCGGGCACCCTACCCGCCCGGCATGGCCTACCCACACCATAGGGGCGCTGAAAGGGGGCGCGATATGCACAAGTATTATTATTTGACGAGGCTCGACGAAAGCCCGTACCAGTTGACGCTATTGGATGCGCTTCACTTTGGAGTGACCGAACGCCTTGGTATTTACGCGTTAGCCGAGTATGAAATCACCTTAAGAAATCCCGACACAGGGGCGGAGGAGTCGGGCAAAGGTTTTTACTTGAAACTATGCGCTTCAACGCTTCAACAAATAGAAAAAGAAACCTCAAAAGCGGAGCACCAGCCACCGCTGGGGTACGTGAGCGAAAGGCCGCGCCAATTGCAATGCTATAGTGTCCGCGAGGCTTTCATAGACCACAGGCGATTGAGGAACCATGCGACTCAAAGCGCCGACGCGCCGGAAATTGGCCGCTTGGTTTTGTTGCACGCCCCCAGCGGAGACCCCTTCATTGCTTGTTTGCCAGACCTGATTTTATGGGCGCGTGACCTTGAGGAACTGGCGAAAGCGGGCCGCATTCAGCGCCGCAACACCGCCAGCGATACCCCGCAAGACCTACCTAAAAAGTTCCAACAGCTATACGGCGCAATTGCTGGCGGAGAGTTGCCAGACCTTGAGGAGGCCATTAATGCCTGGCATTCACACTGGAACCAGCGGGCAGCCCGTGGGGAACGCGACACCTACCCGAAGAACCCAGACATTCAGGCGTGGCTTGAAAGCCGGGGCTTATCGAGGAACAAGGCCGAAAGCATACCGCCGCTAATCCGACCCAAGTGGGGATAAAGGCCGCCAGCAAACAACCCTGCAACGTATTCACCGCCCCCCGCACCCGCCAGTAACGGCGCGGCTTCCACGCTATATACCCCCTACCCAGGGGGGGCACCTACCCCACTACAAACCGCACAGTGTAAAAGTCAGGATTGCTCTACGTTCCGCATCGGACATAAACGGGAGTTATCGAATGACAACGCAAAACCAGTACGCACCACTCGAAAGAATGCTACGCCGCCCAGAGGTCGAGCAAGTCACCGGCATGGCCCGCACGACGATTTATGACGGCATGGCCAACGGCACATTCCCGAAGCCGGTAAAAATCGGAGCCCGCGCCGTAGCATGGCCTGAATCAGTTATTCGACAGTGGATTGCTGAACGCATGGGGGGAAGCCGAGCATGAAAAAGGAAGCGCCCGCCCCGACAGCAAAGCGCCTTAACTCACCCCGCCAGCTTAGAGCCCTAGCCGCGCTGATGGAAGCACCCCGAACCGTCCGCCAGCTACTGGACATCGTTGGGGGAAATGGTATGCCGCAATTGATTGACGCCCTACGCGACAAAGGCCTGACAATCATCACAACCCCGCAGACAGGCACAGACCGGGACAACCGCCGTTGTCGTTTCGGAGAGTACTGCCTATGCCCTGCCTCACGGCTGGCGGCTGAGAGGCTGCTGCAAGACTACAAACGCCGGGAGCGTACCGGCCATGCAGGGGAATAACCATGGCCCAAGACCCCCGCGCCAGGGCCACCGGAAAAGCGGGCAATGGGCGATTTCTGGCGATACCACACAGCGTACTAAACAGCGATGCATACAGGGGCCTGAAAGGCTGGGGCGTGCGCTTGCTTGTGGATATTGCCGGGCAGTACAACGGCAAGAACAACGGCGATTTATGCGCAGCAATGACCGTCATGGAGCCCAGGGGCTGGAAGTCGAACAGCTCACTGGGTACCGCCCTGAGTGCGCTCCTGGCTGCTGGGCTCATCGAGCAGACCCGTCAGGGAGGCCGCAACCGTTGTTCGCTTTACGCAGTCACCTGGCACTCTATAGACGATTGTGGCGGCAAGCTGGACGTTCGCCCTACCAAAGCGCCAAGCGCTCGCTATCTAAATCTGGCGGCTATGCTCAAAACACATTAGATACGCTGCCCCAAATACGGGGCAACTTACCCCAAATATGGGGTAGTCATGCAGCCGGGCCCGACAAATCGCCAGCCATTACCCCAAATACGGGGCAGTCTGGCCAGTTTTGCCGCACTCACTGCCCCAAATACGGGGAGCTTTATAATTTACCAAGGGGTGGTAGTCTTTCTTTGTCGTTAATCTCCGCAGTAGTCACCGCAAGCCCGGCGGCGAAACGACCAGACCGCACCCCAAACAGAAGCTAAAACGACGAGGTGATTTGTCTATGAAACAACTACCGAAGCGCGGCCCCGTCGTTCTATGGACCGGGCCAGGCGAGAGCCGATTGGTCGCGGAGCTATTCGAGGCGGAAGGGCAACTGGTTGTCATGCGCGCCTTTTGGCCGGAGGCAGACAGCCCGCC
Organism: Marinobacter sp. M1C; assembly: GCF_023314135.1. NCBI lineage: Bacteria > Pseudomonadati > Pseudomonadota > Gammaproteobacteria > Pseudomonadales > Marinobacteraceae > Marinobacter > Marinobacter sp. M1C. The sequence goes on along the minus strand of NZ_CP092289.1, from coordinate 670,566 downwards.
CGCAGCAACAATGGTCGACCCGGCCAGGATTGAGCAGGAAGGCAACGAGGGCGCACCCTGGCTGATCTACGCCATGCCGGAAGACGCCGACCCCGCCCTGAAGGAACAGTGGGCAAAGTGGCTCAAGCGCCGGGACCAGGAAGGCACCACCCGAGAGGACGCACGGCGAATGGCGCAGGACTGCCTCGACATTGATATCAAAGAAGTGAACGGAGATACCGTAGAGCTGCGATAGCTAATCGGTTTCAAAACCACGCATGAGAATAGGTTATGCGGACACTCACCCGACACCAGCGTCGCCAGAGCCGCCCGCCAGCAAGCAGAAAGCGGGGACCGCTGACCTGCTACCATAGCGGAAGCACCCCCCAACACCGAGCACAGAGCAGCGCCAGAGAGCGCCCACGCAACACAACGCAGCCATGCCAACAACGGCACCTCGTGGCCGTAAACGCCGCTGATTGACCCCACAGGAGTGAACCCATGACAACCCGAGCACCCGGGCAGAAACGCAATAGAAACCACCGGGAGCACGACCGCCACGAAATCGCCCGCCTGCGCTTACGCGAATACACCCAAATTGAGATAGCCAACACGCTAAACCTGAGCCTGAGCACCATTAAGCGGGAGCTGCGGAGCCTTGAGAGGGAGTGGCAGGCGGAAGCCATGGCAGACACCATGGCAGCCAAGGCCATGGAGTTACGCCGCTTGGATTTCATCACACGGGAGGCGTGGAAGGGCTGGGAGTTGTCCCTGGTAAAGCAGACCACCGAAACCACCGAGGAAGGCGGTCGGGGCAGCCGCACGACCACCAAAACCGCCAGCACTTCAGGCGACCCCAGATACCTGAACACCCTAATGGCAGCCATGGAGCGCCGTTGTAAGATCCTGGGCATTGATGCGTCTAGCAAGATTTACCCCGCCAGCCTTGAAGCTGAAGGCGTTGCCCATGGCGTGTTTGTCGTACCAGCGCCCGCCGCTTCACTGGATGAATGGCTGGAGCAGGTGAACGTATACCAGGCTGCCAAGGCTGACGAGACAACCCACTAACCACCACAGGCTGACCCGTTCGCCAATCGTTCGCCAATCGTTCGCCAATCGTTCGCCCTGTTAGCGTGCGTGCGGGCTTCCAGCAAAGCAGATTCGCATTCACTCGAACAATTCTGCTCCCGTGACCCGTCACGCCTGCCAGCATTAGGAATATTTTTGTGTGCGAAGTAAGAGAAAAAAGCAGAGCCCTTGCGTATGCTGTTACATACCAATTAATACCGAGGGTAGCGGGGCAAAGTTGGGGGTATTTATGGGGGTATTTTTGAAAATAGAAAAAATAAAACCTTTTTTAAACATGCTGTTACGGGCTTAGTTCAAGAGAAGCAAGGCCCACCACCCGTATACTCGTCAAAGCTCGAAGCATCTCCAAAGCGCGAAAACGTATCGTCAACACGGAGCATTCCATGGAAAGCTGGCAAGAATGGCTGTTAATTACATTTGGCTTGGGCGCTATTGTCCTTCTGGCGCTGTTTATATACCGCCAACGCGATGCATTAAGCGCTGATCAGCGACGTAGCGAAAAGGCGAGCGAGTTCTCGCGCAAGCGGCGGGAATCGATGATTGAAAGTATCCGTATCTTGGCTCAGGCGGTAGAGGCGAATCAGGTTGAGTATTCTGAGGCCTGCTTGCGCATCAAAGGCCTGCTGGATCATGTGGAGCCAACGCTGCTGCAAAAATCGCCGTTTGCCGTTTTTCAGCAGGTGCACGACAAGCTACAACACATGCCTACGCATCAGGCCCGGCTGGCAACTGAGCCGAAGTTTGTCAATAAGATGGACAAAGAACGTTATGCCATTGAACAGGGTCACGCCGACGAAATTCGCCGCGCAGCCACTGCCATTCGGGTGCATGTCTTCAGCGAGGTTGTGAACTAGTAGGGCGTCAAGGCGTTAACATGCTGACCATCTCCAGCACGCTATCGCGATTGGCAACCAGCTGATCGAAACGCTCGTTCACCCGCTTCGCGTCCAGTCCTAACTGTCGGTATATTCCGGGGGAGATCGGCTCACCTACTCCCAGTTCCACACCGCGTTCAATCAGCAGTTGCCGTGCCAGCCAGAGCACTTGGCTATAAACTTGATGCTTGCCCGCAGCGGCAAAATTTTTGTGCTGACGAATGGCACTGGTTACCTCCGCCGGCATGCTCCAGTTTTCCATCAGTTGCGCTGCAATCTGCCCGCTGGTAATACCCAGCAAGTGGCGCTCGACGATGGACGAGTCCAGGCCCGGATTGACCTCCTGCGAGCGGCAAAGCAGGCTGAAATGGGGCGGGAATAAATGAGCTAGCACCAGAGTGCCAAAATTGTGCAGCAAGCCAGCCAGATAAGCCAAACCGAAAACCGGGCGCTCAGCGCCGGTTATCAGGCTGGCAAGCAGCCCGGCACCGTGAGCCAGCCAAGCGGCCTGCTGCCAGTAATCCAGATAGCCGCGAATGCCGTGTGCCGGTGGGCGCAGCACCCGGCCTAGCGATAGCCCCATTGCCAGGTTCATCACCATATCAAACCCCAACACACGGGATATGGCATCGTGCACCGAGTTTACCCGGCCGGGAGCCGCGTAAAACGACGACGATGCCCAACTGATGACTTGCGCTGCAAGGCTGGGGTCGCTCTCCACAATGTCGACCAGATCAGCCATTACAGAATTGGGATCTGTGCGCAGGCGAATGATTCGGCGAGCCGTTTCCGGAAGCGGCGGTAGTTCCAGCGTGTCTTCCAGGCGTTGACGTATCCGCAAACTGGTAAAGCGCTTGATGGAAAAATGAACCTGATCGCGATCATTTCCGTGGTCTGCTACAGCCTCGGCCAGGGGCGCTACAGCAACTGCGCAGCCCAGGCGATCGACCTCACCGCACAGATTCATAAAATCATTTACGGGCATAACCATGGCCAAGTGAGGATCTTTCAGTACCAGGGCCACTGCAGAGCCCGCATCTACCGCCGAATCGATAACCGTACGCCAGCCAGTCAGAGCCGGCAGCGCAGGCAGCTCAGCCAATCCCAGCCGGTCGCACAGCCTTTGCTGTTCGGCAGCCGGCAGCAGTGCGTAACTGTGGCCCAGCTGTGTGTTCAGCGTTTCAAGGTCCAGCAAGTCACAGCTGCGGTAAATTACCTGAAGCTTGTGGCAGCCGTCGCTAAGCAACACCATTCGCAGCAGTTGATCCGGGTCGGCTTTATCGACATCCCGCAATGCAACGCTGGTTGCGCATTCGCCAAGAGCCTGGCGAACCGTGGCCGGAACTTCCATTGGACATAACCTCGTGTTGATCATTCTTCCGTTATCACAGCAGCCCACCTGGGGATAACATCGTTGCCCTTCATCAAATGCAGATGAGATTTAAACTTCACCGTAGCGGGTTTTTTCACCCAACCAGCGCCGCAACAGGCCCTGCACCGCGGCTTTATTGCCCATAAGTCGCGGCGCTATTTCACGAACCACTTCAATCCAGTGCTGGTCGCGCTCGAAATCAGCCAGCCTGAACTGCATCATGCCAGTCTGGCGAGTACCCAAAACCTCACCGGGACCCCGGATTTCAAGGTCTTTTTCCGCAATCACAAAACCGTCCTGACTGTCGCGCAAGGCCTGCAGCCGCGTTTTACCGTTCAGCGATAGCGGTGGGTGGTACATCAGCACGCAGTAACTGGCCTGTTCGCCACGCCCTACACGGCCCCGCAACTGGTGCAACTGGGCCAGACCCAGACGTTCAGGATTTTCAATAATGATCAGCGACGCGTTGGGCACATCCACCCCCACCTCTATTACGGTGGTGGCCACTAGAAGGTCTAACGCACCGCCCTTAAATTCCGCCATAACCTCGGCTTTTTCCTTACTTTTCAATCGCCCGTGAACCAATCCAATGCGCAGGTTTGGCAGGCGCTCGGCGAGCTCGGTCGCACTTACTTCTGCCGCCTGACACTGTAACACCTCGGATTCTTCGATCAGTGTGCACACCCAGTACGCCTGCCGCCCGGCCTGACAGGCATTGCGTACCCGCTCTACCACATCATCACGGCGACCGTCGGGCACAACAATGGTTTCGATGGGTTTGCGCCCCGGAGGCAGCTCGTCGATGACTGATGTGTCCAGGTCGGCGTAGGCACTCATAGCCAATGTACGCGGAATCGGCGTGGCAGTCATAATCAGCTGGTGGGGCGCCAGCGTGCCGGCGGCGCCTTTTTCCCGCAATGCCAGACGCTGATGAACGCCAAAGCGGTGCTGCTCGTCAATAATCACCAACGCCAGACGATCGAATGCCACATCGTTCTGAAACAGCGCATGGGTGCCAATAGCAATACTGGCGGCACCGCTTGAAACCGCCTCCAGGGCTTGCTGGCGCGCCTTGCCTTTCACTTTGCCCGACAGCCAGGTGAGTTGGATACCCAAGGGCGCAAACCAAGCGCAAAAATTCTGATAGTGCTGCTCCGCCAGAATTTCAGTGGGCGCCATCAAGGCCACTTGAGTGCCCGCCGAAACGGCCTGCAAGGCCGCCAGTGCTGCGACCACGGTTTTGCCAGAACCTACATCGCCTTGCACCAAACGCAGCATGGGTAGGGGCTGGGTAAGGTCCTGGCGGATTTCCTGAAGCACCTGGCGTTGAGCGCCGGTTAGGCGAAATGGCAAAGACTCTAAAAAGCGCTCACTTAAATCGCCCTGCGGCAGCAACGGCAACGCCTGGCGCGTCTGAATCTGTTCGCGCACTTGTAACAGACTTAGCTGGTGCGCCAGCAGTTCTTCCATTACCAACCGCTGTTGGGCTGGATGGCGCCCTTCCAGCAATTGCGCCACCGAAGCGCTAGCGGGTGGTGAATGCACCAGTTCTACCGCGGCGGTGATGGCCGGTAACTGATAGTCCACCAATACCCAGGGCGGCAGCCAATCGTAAATGGGGTAACGCTTCAAATACGCTACCGCCTGCTGGCACAAAGCCCGCACCCGGGGCTGCTGAATACCCTCGGTAAGTGGGTATACCGGCGTTAATGTGGCGCTGCCTTCATCCGCCATAGGCGTCGGATTGGTCTGGTATTCGGGGTGATACAGCTCGTAGCCGGAACGGCCCGCCCGCACTTCACCAAAACAGCGCACCAGGGTGCCTTCGGCAAGCTGGTTTTTCTGGGCCGCGTTAAAATGGAAAAAGCGCAGGCTGACAAAGCCGCTGTGGTCTTTGAGGGTGATCTGCAAGCTACGACGCCTGCCCATCACAATGTCGGTTTTCATGACCTCACCTTCCACCACCGCCACGTCGCCAATGCGCAGGCTGCCCATGGCGGTGATGCGGGTGCGATCTTCATAACGGTGGGGCAGGTGAAACAGCAAATCCTGAAGCGAAGCGATACCCAGCTTGCCCAACTTTTCTGCGAGCGCGTTGCCCACGCCCTTAAGCTGAGTGACCGGTATATCGTCCAGTGCCATCATGGCCGGCCTAGCCCTTAGCCGCTGCTGGCTTGGCGGCACTGGCCTTTGCCACAACCCGGCACTGGCTCGCCGCCAGCGACAGCACGTCAATGGCTTTGGGCCGCGGGAAAGTGACCCGCCAAGCCAAAGCTACCGTCCGAAAGGGCACGGGCGCAGCAAATGGCCGTACCGCCAGCACACCTTCGTGATAGTGCATGCCGGTGGCCGCTGACAGCGGCACAACGGTCACACCCAAGCCCGAGGCTACCATGTGGCGAATAGTTTCCAACGAGCTGCCCTCGGTCACCAGCGTGGGGCCATTGCCTTCGCTGCGCCGGGTAACGGTCGCAACCAAAGGCGGGAAGGACTCCAGTACCTGGTCGCGGAAGCAGTGCCCCGGCCCCAACAGCAGGAGCTGCTCTTGCGCCAGCTGTTCCGCGGTAATTTCATCGCAGGCGGTCAGCGGATGATCTGCCGGCAGCAGTACCACAAAGGGTTCGTCATAAAGCGGCAGGGTAACCACTTCGGCTTCCTCAAACGGCAACGCCACAATGATGGCGTCCAGTTCTGAATGGCGCAGTTTCTGGCGCAGACTCGCGGTGTAATTTTCTTCAATATACAACGACATGTCTGGCGCAGCGCGCCGCAGCTCCGGCAGTAAATGCGGAAAAAGGTAGGGGCCTATGGTGTAAATGGCACCGACCTTTAGCGGAGAGCTAAGCTGGTTCTTGCCATCCTGGGCCATATCTTTAATCACACCCACCTGGTCCAGCACTCGCTGCGCCTGCTCAACAATGCGCAGCCCGCTTTCGGTGACCCGAATGTTGCTTTTACTGCGTTCAAACAATGGGATACCCAACTCTTCTTCAAGTTTTCGTACCGCCACACTGAGGGTCGGCTGACTAACGTGACAGCGCTCCGCGGCGCGGCCAAAATGCCTTTCACGGGCGAGCGTAACAACGTATCGTAACTCGGTAAGAGTCATGGCGGGCTCCGGTGCTGAACAGCGTTCAGTGTCGACTTTATCTATGGTTCAAAGCATAAGGATTGATATTGTCTATGGCAATCGCTGAAAGCCTGAAAAACCAACGAATTTTGCTGGCCGGGTGCGGCAACCTGGGGGGCGCCATTGCCACCCTGCTGCTGCAATCCGGGGCCGAAGTGTTTGGTCTTCGCCGCAGAACGGCTCAACTACCCCAAGGTATCACGCCGGTAGCCGCGGATTTGACCCAGCCCGCGACCCTGAAAAACACACTTCCATCACGGCTGGACCAGGTTATTTATTGCCTGACGCCCTCCGATTATAACGAACAGGGCTACCACGCGGCTTATGTGACCGCCCTGGAGAACCTGCTGGTTGAATTACAGGGGCAGGCGCCAAGCCGGTTGTTCTTTATTAGCAGCACCGGGGTTTACGGGCAAGACGATAACGGCTGGGTGGATGAGGAAAGCCCTACGCAGCCGAGCGGGTTCAGCGGCCAGCAGGTGTTGCTGGGAGAGCAAACGGCTTTGGCTAGCCGTATTCCCGCCACAGTGGTCCGGTTCAGCGGCATTTATGGCCCGTCGCGCCAGAGTTTTCTTCAAGCGGTGATCGATGGGCGACTGAATCCGCCGACCCACTCACATTACAGTAACCGAATTCACGAACAAGACGCTGTTCGGGCTATCGTGCATTTAAGCAACATGGCGGCGGAAGGTGACACTCTGCAATCCTGCTATCTGGCCAGCGACTGCGAGCCGGTTCGGCTGGATCAAGTGGTGCAATGGGTTCGCCAACATACCGATTGCGAAAAGCCGGCCGAGGACGCTCGCGGTGGTGGCCGGGTAGGAAGCAAACTGTGCAGTAACCGGCGTCTGTTGAAAACCGGCTTTGAATTTCGGTATCCGGACTTTCGCGCCGGATACCGTGAGCTGATTAATCAGCGCAAAGGCGCTTAGGTCAGCACCATCACCGCTTCCATTTCGATGGGTACGTCTTTTGGCAGCGCAGCAACGGCCATCGCTGCGCGGGCCGGGTAAGGCTTTTGGAAGTAAGTGGCCATAATTTCGTTCACAACCGCGAAATTGGCCAGATCGATCATATAAATGTTCAGCTTGACGATATCCTGCAATGAGCCGCCGGATGCCACACAAACTGCTTTCAGGTTCTCGAATACCTGACGGGTGTTTGCCGCAAAATCGCCCTGTACCAGCTCCATGGTTTCTGGCACCAGCGGAATCTGACCAGAAATGTACACGGTGTCACCGGCCTTTACGGCCTGGGAATAAGGCCCGATTGCTTGCGGTGCATTTTCGGTTTCAATAATCGATTTGTTGGTCATGGTTATTTATATCCCTGTTGTTAATAAATAAAAATCCTCACCCGCCATAACGCCAGGTGTTAAATCTGACAAACCTACGATAGCAGAGACCCATGGGCCTTTAGTAGCGAACCCGGCTGATGTGGGTAACCGCCCGAATATTGCGTACCCGTCGCATTACCCGCGCCAGGTGGTGGCGGCCGGTCACGTGTACCACCAGGCTGACAACGCCAAAACGAGCATTTTGATCTTCCACGTTAATGCGTTCAATATTGCCGTCGGCCATTGCTACTGCGCTGGCCATTTCCGCAATAATGCCACGCTGACGCTCCATTTCCACCCGCAATTCCACCGAAAATTGATCGGTAATGTCCTTGGCCCATTTCAGATCGGTCAGCATGGCGCGGCCCTGCTGGTCATCTGGCAAGTGTGAGCAGGTATCTGAGTGAATCACCATGCCGTTACCCGAATCCATGATGCCCACAATCGGGTCACCAGGAATGGGTTTGCAGCAACTGGCAAATTTCAGCAGCAGGCCGTCTGAGCCGCAAATGGTCACCGGGCCCTGGCGCCCGCTTTCCTGAAGCGCTGCAGCCGCCGGGGCATCACCTTCTGTCTCCGGCGCGCCCACCACCAACTGGCGTGCCACCAGAAACGCCATACGGTTGCCCAGGCCAATTTCGCTCACCAGATCCTCAAAGCTGTTGACCTGATTGTGAGCCACAACCCGCTGCTTCTGCGCGTCAGTGATATCACCAAGACGCGTACTGAAACCTTTTAGGGAACGCTTAAGTAACGTATGGCCCAGTTCAATAGATTCCGCATGCTTATCACTTTTCACCACATGGCGAATACTGCCTCGGGCCTTGCCGGTTACCACAAAGTTGAGCCAGGCGGGGTTCGGTCTGGCGCCGGGCGCGGTGATAATTTCCACCGTCTGGCCACTTTGCAAAGGTTGGCTTAGTGAGCCCAGATTGCGGTTGATACGGCAGGCCACGGTAGCGTTGCCAATATCGGTATGGATGGCATAAGCAAAATCCACCGGCGTAGCACCGCCCGGCAGTTCCATGATTTTACCGCGGGGCGTAAACACGTAAATTTCGTCAGGGAACAGGTCTTCTTTAACGCTTTCAATAAACTCCAGCGAATCATCAGCGCGCTCGCGCATTTCCATCAGACCCTTCACCCAGCGGTCTACCCGGGTCTGGTTCACGCTGGTGCCGTTAGACGGCTCATTCTTGTACAGCCAATGGGCGGCAATACCGTTGTTGGCAATGTGCTCCATTTCTTCCGTGCGAATCTGAACTTCGATATTCACGTGCATACCAAACAAAGTGGTGTGCAGCGACTGATAGCCGTTCACCTTGGGCATGGCAATATAGTCTTTGAAACGCCCGGGCATGGGCTTGTACAAACTGTGCACGGCACCCAAGATTCGATAACAATCGTCTTCATTGTCGGTAATGATGCGGAACGCGTATACATCCATGATTTCATGAAATGATTTCTGCTTGAACTTCATCTTGTTATAAATGCTGTTCAAGTGTTTTTCGCGCCCTAAAATCCGGCCGGGCATGCCCCGCTCTTCCAGCTTTTCGTGCAGACGGCCACGAATTTCATCAATGATTTCCCGATGGCTGCCGCGCAGCTTGGTCACCGCTTTGGAAATGAATTTCGAACGCATGGGATACATCGTCGAGAACCCGAGGTCTTCCAGCTCCGTCGAAATGCTATGCATGCCCAAACGATTAGCGATGGGTGCGTAAATGTCCAGTGTTTCAGTCGCGATGCGTTTACGCTTTTCATAGGGCATAGGGCCCAAGGTGCGCATGTTGTGCAGGCGGTCCGCCAGCTTTACCAGAATCACGCGAATATCGCGGGCCATGGCAAGCGTCATTTTCTGGAAATTTTCGGCTTGGGCCTCGGCGCGGGTGCGAAATTCAATCTGGGTCAGCTTACTGACGCCATCTACCAGCTCGGCGACATCCTCACCGAACTGGTCAGCGAGCGCATCTTTGGGTATGCCGGTGTCTTCAATCACATCGTGCAGCATGGCGGCCATCAGGCTTTGATGGTCCAGCCGCATTTCAGCAAGAATGCGGGCGACGGCCAAGGGATGGGTTATGTAGCGGTCACCACTCTTGCGCATTTGCCCTTCGTGGGCCTGTTCCGCAAAATAATACGCTCGGCGCACCTGATTGATGCGATTGGTGTCCAGATAGCTGCTTAGCTCTCTGGTTAACATGTCTACCGCTGCTTCTGATGACACCGCGCCCTCACCTATTTATTAACCCCGGAAACAAAAAAACCCGAATGCATGCATTCGGGTCCTTCCATAGTCCTTAAAGCACGCTGCTATAGTGACACTATAAAACCGTGTGGACAGATTTCAATGCCTTATTACTAATCGTCCAAGTCTTCAGTCAGCAACGAACGGCTGACCAAACCCGCAGCGATTTCACGCAGCGCGATAACAGTCGGCTTGTCGTTTTCTGGCGGTACCATGGGCTCCGCACCTTTGGTGGCAATCTGGCGCGCGCGCTTGGTAGCCAGCATCACCAGCTGAAAGCGGTTATCAACGTGTTCAAGACAATCTTCAACGGTAACTCGTGCCATGATTTCCCCGACAAATAAAATGACTGATTTTGCAGACCAGCCAGTGTACTGCCAGGCAACCAATTTGTATACCGTAAAAGCCCTTACTCGTGCAGCCCGCGATGATTGCAAAGCCCAACCAAAAGCGCAGCATGGCGCTGCTGTTGCACGTTCATACGCAAACGCTGGCCGCGAACAATGGCCAGCAAATCCGCCAGGGCATGGTCGAAATCGTCATTAACAACCAGATAATCAAACTCGACGGCGTGGCTACACTCATCTTCAGCCTCCGCCAAACGCCGCTCAACCACGTCTGCGCTGTCGGTACCACGGCCAATCAGGCGCTCCCGCAGTGTTTCGGCAGACGGCGGCACAATAAACACACTCACACAATCGGGTTGCAAACGCCGAACCTGTTGGGCTCCCTGCCAGTCAATTTCCAGCACGACGTCACGGCCCGCCGCTAGAGTCTGGCGCACCCATACCTGCGACGTACCGTAGTAGTTGCCGAACACGTTTGCGTGTTCCAGGAAATCGCCGCAGCCAATCATAAGCTCGAATTCGCTGCGGCTGACAAAATGATAGTTCACGCCATCCTGCTCACCGCTGCGCATCGCTCGGGTAGCGTGTGATACCGACACCCCAAGCTTCTCATCGTGCTTCAGCATTTGCGCCACAAGGCTGGTTTTACCGGCCCCGGAGGGGGCAGAAATAATAAACAGGGTGCCCTGCTCTCCGGCATGACTCATGCAAATAACTCCCCAATCTGTAATGGCGGCCTGTAGGCAGAACCGTTAAACAAGAAATTATACGGCGTTTGGCCTGGCACCGCACCCCAGCGCTTGCCAACTGCTACTATTGGCGCAATTGACTCACCTTGCCGTCACTTTGAGGAAACCCTGCTGCCCGAACTGGATATGATATACACGGCCTGCGGTCGCTGAAGCCCGCTGGAGCAAAGACCTGAACTGGCGTTTTTCCTGCCATAAAAAAATCTGCACAGGATAGGCACACGATGACAAAGCTACTCAACTCTCTGAAAGTTCTGGACTTCAGTACACTGCTACCCGGGCCCTTCGCCACCATGGTGCTTGCTGATCTCGGCGCAGAGGTACTAACGATTCAAGCCCCTGATCGCGTTGACTTGGTTCGCACCATGCCGCCCTTCGACGGCGATCTGGCCACCGGGTATTCCCTGCTAAACCGCGGCAAAAAATCATTAGTACTCAACCTGAAAGATCCGTCTGCACAGGCTTTGGTAAAAACACTGGTGGCGGATTACGACATTGTGGTGGAACAGTTCCGGCCCGGAGTAATGAACCGCCTCGGGCTCGATTATGAAACCTTGCGTGCCATTAACCCCGGTCTTATTTATTGCGCCATTACCGGCTACGGCCAAACAGGGCCTTACAGGAATCGCGCGGGCCACGACATCAATTACCTTTCGCTGTCGGGGATTGCCAGCCATTGCGGCCGCAAAGCCGGCGGGCCGCCGCCGATGGGTATTCAAATCGCCGACATTGCTGGAGGCTCCCACCACGCTGTGGTGGGCATACTGGCGGCCGTCATTCAACGTCAGCAAACCGGACAAGGCGTTTTTATTGACATCAGCATGACCGATGCCGCGTTTGCGCTGAACGCAATGGCCGGCGCCGCAGCCATTGCTGGCGGTACAGATCAGGGGCCAGAACAGACGTTGCTAAACGGTGGCAGCTTCTATGACTACTACCAAACCAGTGACAACCGGTGGCTGTCGATTGGCAGTTTAGAGCCGCAGTTTTCAAAACGTTTGTTCGACACTCTGGAACTGCCCGAACTGGCAGCTTTGGCACAAAGTTCAAAAACCGAAGATCAGCAATGTCTGAAAGAAGCGCTCACAGCCAAAATTTTCGAATGCACCCTAGACCATTGGCAAACACTTTTCGAGCATCAGGACGCGTGCGTGGAGCCGGTACTCAGCATTGCAGAAGCAGCAAATCACCCACAGATAAAGGCTCGTGGCCTGGTGCGCGATGTTGACCGTGGAGACGGCGTTATGCAGAAACAGATCGGGAGCCCGATTCGATTCGTATCGCACACAAGAACCGAAACAGACTCACAATAGTGGCAAGGCGCCATGCACCCAGAGCAATCGTTCGTTAATGTAGTGTGGTTTAAACGCGATCTCAGGCTGACGGATCACGCTCCCCTGTCTGCTGCCTGCAAGGCCCGATTACCTATTATTCTGCTGTATATGGTGGAGCCCTCACAGAGGCAGAACCCCCACTTTAGCAAGCGCCATTGGCGCTTTATCATTGAGTCGATCAGCGCTATGAACAACCAGCTCACACGTGCTGGTTGTGAGGCTAGCGTTACGCTGGTGCACGGCGAATGCATTGAAACCTTGGAGCAACTGCAACAGCACCACCGCATTTACACGCTGTTCAGCCATGAAGAAACCGGCGATGCCAGCACCTTTGAACGCGACCAAAAAGTAACACACTGGTGCCAGCAGCAGGACGTACACTGGCAGGAATTTGCCACCAACGCGGTGATCCGGGGGTCGTTTAATCGCGATGGCTGGGACCGTCACTGGCAGCAGGTAATAGGCGCACCGCAGCAAAACGTTGATCTGCAGCAACTTCGCGTTATACGCCCAACAGCTTTGCCCGACTGGCAACCGCCCAACGAATGGCAGCACCCCGATTCGCAGTTCCAAACGGGCGGAGAGCTCGCCGCAAACCAGTGGATGGATAGCTTTTTCAACGCTCGGGGCCGGTTTTACAGTGGCTCTGTATCTAGCCCCATCGCAAGCCGCACCCATTGTTCGCGGCTTTCACCTTATTTGGCCTTTGGCAATCTCAGCCTACGCCAGGCCTATCAGAAATACCGCGCCAACCGACAAAACCCGGGCTGGGACCGGTCACTGCGAGCTTTTGCTTCGCGCCTGCACTGGCACTGCCATTTCATTCAGAAATTTGAAAGCGAATGTGCCATGGAGCAGCGGCCAGTGAATCGCGGCTATCTGGCTTACCCCTATCGCACAGATGATGGCGTAAACGCCGACCTGGCAGCTTGGCAAGAAGGCCGCACCGGCTACCCGCTGGTAGACGCCTGTATGCGCTGCCTGCACGCTACCGGCTACATCAACTTTCGCATGCGCGCCATGCTGGTGAGTTTTCTGTGCCATTTACTGAATATCGACTGGCAGCGGGGCGTACATCACTTGGCACGGCTGTTTCTGGATTACGAACCGGGTATTCATTATTCGCAATTTCAAATGCAGGCCGGGGTCACGGGCATCAACACCATTCGGATTTATAACCCGGTACTGCAGTCGCAAGAGCAAGACCCAAAGGGCGCGTTTATTCGCCAATGGATACCGGAGCTAGCAGAGCTACCAGACACTCTATTGCATAAGCCTTGGTTACTGACGCCGATGGAAGAACAGATGTTTGACCTACACATTGGTGACCACTACCCAGCACCGCTGTTCGAACTCGCGCCGGCAGCTGCTGCTGCCAGGGATCGTTTGTGGGCTTGGCGCAGCCGGCCGGACGTAAAACAGGAAGCCGAGCGCGTATTACAACGCCACGTGAATGCCCCCGGCAGTAACAACTTCCATCAAAGAAGACGCTAATGGCCGCAAAACAACCTTTGCCGCAAAAAACCTGCCCCACCTGCGGGCGCCCCTTCGACTGGCGTAAAAAGTGGCAAAACTGCTGGGAACAGGTAGTGCATTGCTCGGAACGCTGCCGGCGTAATCGTAATCGGGGAAAAACCGGTTAAAGAGCAAACCAATGAAGTTCTAATCCGGCGGGGCTGCCCACTTCGTGCTGGTGGTGTTCACCCGAAACCAGCCGGCTATGGCGTAGCGGTCGCGCTTGGTAGGGAGGACTTCGTGGGGAAATTCTTCGCTAAGGAAGGCCACCAGAGTGCCCATGCAGGGGGTCACTTTGAGCATGCTCTGGCTCCGTTCACCATCATGGCTCTGATCGCTGTGATAAAGGGCCAACTCGCCGCCATCGCCCGGCACCCAGTCCGGGTTCAGATACAGCACCACCGACAACACCCGGTTTGATTGCCCGCTGAAAGCATCCAGATGCTTTTTATAGAAATCACCCGGCGCGTAGTGCGAAAAATGACTTTCAAAGGAAAATAAGCCGAGAAATAAGCGGCGATTAAGATACTGCTGCAACTCGGCGGCCCAGTTCAGCCAATCCTCGCCCGCAGCCGTGTCGCGCTCTATCCAGCTTATGGCGTCGCTGCGGATAAAGCTGTTGACTGTGTGAGCTTGCTGGCGCCCTACACCGGCGGGATCAAACTGGTGGCGTGGCATGCCACGCAGCTGTTGCCAAAGCCCGCCTAATAGAGGAGTTGGAACGGCATTGGGTTTAATGCTGTAGCCTTTCTCCAGTAAGTCTGCCGCAATCGCCTCAAAAACGTGCCGGCTATCACCTGCGCCACAGTTATCATCAAATTGAACCGGTGCACTCATGCGTTCACTCCCCACTGTCATACACCGGGCTTACTTCACGCTTTATTGATAAGCGAAAACCCCAGGGATATCACTCTATGTTCTGCACCTGCTCCCGCAACTGCTCAATCCACACTTTCAGGTCCACCGCGGCGCGGGTCAGGCCGGCGTCAATGCTTTTGCTGCTCAAGGTATTGGCTTCGCGGTTCAGCTCTTGCATCAAAAAATCCAGGCGTCGGCCGACGGCGTCTTCACTGGCCAGGGTATCGCGAACTTCGGCCACGTGGGCGTCCAGCCGATCCAGTTCTTCGGCGACATCGCTTTTTTGCGCCAGCATCACCATTTCCTGAGCTATACGTTCCGGGTCGAGCTCTATTTTGGCTTTTTCAAAGCGTTCGCGCAGCTGTTGCTCCTGAGCCTGAAGCAGCTGCGGCATGCGCTTACGCACGTCAGCCACTTGGACGTGTATGGCGACCAGACGCTGTTCCAATATAGCCAGCAAGCGCTCGCCTTCGCGTGTTCTTGCGGCTATCAGTTCGTTTATGGTTTGCTCAAACAGACTGGCCGCGGCGGCTTTGGCCTCGGTGTAATCCTGCTCGGGCGTTGCCATAACACCTGGCCAGCGCAATATATCCAGCGCACTGATGTGGGCAGGGTTGTCCAGAATCCGGCTAATGCGCTTGGCCGCGTCGTTCAACGCCTGGGTGAGCGGCTCATTAATGGCGAAGCTGTGTTGGGCCTGGTCGCTGGCGTGCAGGCGAAGGCTCACGTCTACCTTGCCGCGCTTCAGTTGTTTGCGCAGCTGTTCGCGAAAATCGTTTTCCAGCTCTCGCAGGCACTCCGGCAAGCGGAATGACGGCTCCAGGTAGCGATGGTTAACGGTACGAATTTCGCAGGTCAGTACACCCCAGGCTCCACGAGTTTCCTGGCGCGCAAAGGCAGTCATACTTCGAATCATGGTCGCTCCGGCATAAGTTTATCGGCCTGTTCAGCCAAGCTTTTATAGAGTCTATCAGGCTAGAGCGCCGAGCGGCGAACCGCAGCAAGCGTATTCTGTGGCGGCACCACACCGCTTGGGCCTGGCGGGTCGGAAGCCGGCACGGCCGTGCTATACTGCGCGCCCATTCATTTGCACAAGCAGGCCTGCAACCCAGGCACGCTGCTCATTAACCCATCAGGAATTTTTTATATGCGACCCAGTGGCAGAACCCCCGAACAACCCAGAGACATTCGCATTACCCGTAACTACACCCGTCACGCCGAAGGCTCGGTGCTGATCGAGTTCGGCGACACCAAGGTGATTTGTACGGCATCGGTGGAAAACAAGGTGCCGCCGTTTTTGCGCGGCGAAGGCCAGGGCTGGATTACCGCGGAATACGGCATGCTGCCCCGCTCAACCAACAGCCGCATGGGCCGCGAAGCAGCCCGCGGCAAACAGGGTGGCCGCACGGTTGAAATCCAGCGCCTGATTGGCCGCTCTCTACGCGCTGCGGTTGACCTGAAAGCTCTGGGCGAGCACACCATCACCATCGATTGCGATGTTATTCAAGCCGACGGAGGCACCCGCACTGCCGCCATAACTGGTGGCTGCGTAGCGCTAGTAGACGCGCTGAATTTCCTAGTGGCGCAAAAACGCCTGAAGAAATCACCGTTGAAACAGATGGTTGCCGCGGTATCCGTCGGCATTTTCAAAGGCAAACCGGTTGTGGATCTGGACTACCCGGAAGATTCGGTTGCGGAAACTGACATGAACGTGGTGATGACGGATAAAGGCGGCTTTATCGAAATTCAGGGCACGGCAGAAGGCGCGCCTTTCGTTCAGGAAGAACTGGACAGCATGCTGGTGCTGGCAAAACAGGGTATTGAAACGTTATTTGCGCTGCAGAACGAAGCGCTTAACGGCTAACTCAAAACCCTGGGTGTCGAGGGCCAGAGATTTGATCCAAATCGGGGACGGATTTTAAATTCGTCCCCGATGTTCAAGGTCAACCTAAAATCCAATTTCGATGTCGTAATCCATCACCACCGGCGCATGGTCAGAAAAACGGGTGTCATCATCAATCCAGCCGTCTTGAATGGTCTTGCGAATACCCGGCGTAGCGATCTGATAATCCACCCGAATACCCGACTGCTTGCGCCAACCTGAAGCCCACTCTGGCCACCAGGTAAACTGATTGCTTTGTTTGTTAATATCACGGAACGCATCAATGCTGCCCATTTCGTCGAACAGGCGGTCTAGCCACGCACGCTCGTGAGGCAGAAAGCCGGATACGTCCAATTTGTGATAGCGCGAACTGGCGTCGGTAACGTGATGAGCACTTTGCAAATTGGCACACACAATAAACTGTCGGCGTTTACGCAGGGTTTTTTGCATGTGTACGGCAAACGCGTCCATGAAATCGTCTTTGTGATCCAGAACGGTCAGATCATCATCACCAATCGGGTCGTCTTCCAAGCCAAGGGCGCATGGCGCCAGCACGCTGGCGACGGACACCTTGTCGAAGTCAGCCTGAATAAACCGACCTTCGCGGTCGGCCTGCTCATTGGCAAAGCCATACATGATGGCTTTAGGGAAGTGACGGGTGTAAATTCCAACACCGCCATCTTCATTGTTTTCGCCGTCAATAAAATAGGCCTGGTAGCCTTCTGGCACCAGCTGGCGGTCTTCAACCTCGTAGGCGCGCATGCGGTGGTCCTGAACGCAGATAACGTCGGCATCTTGCCCTGCTATCCAGTCAAAAAACCCTTTTTCAACAGCCTGTTCAAGACCGTTGACGCTGATTGATACTACCCGCATACGTATTCCCTGATTCGGTTTGTGTGTATGATACCGATTTTAAGCAGATTTTAAAGACCAACAGCCCTAGAAGCCGCGCCATGCATGATTATCAGAAAAATTTCATCGAGTTTGCCATACAGCGAAATGTGCTGCGTTTTGGCAAATTTACACTCAAATCCGGTCGCATCAGCCCCTACTTTTTTAACGCGGGCCTGTTCAATACCGGTAATGATCTTCTACAGTTAAGCCAAGCCTACGCTGCAGCCATTAACCGCAGCGCTCTGAATTATGACATTATTTTCGGGCCCGCCTATAAGGGCATCCCGTTGGCTACCGTAACGGCTATGGCGTTAGCAGAAGCTGGTAACAATAAACCATTTGCCTTTAACCGTAAGGAAAAGAAAGATCACGGTGAAGGCGGAAGCATCGTCGGTGCGCCCCTAAATGGTAGGGTACTGATTATAGATGATGTCATTACCGCTGGCACCGCTATTCGCGAAGCAATTGAGATTATCCATCAGGCGGGGGCTGAACCCGCCGGTGTACTGATCGCTCTGGACCGCCAGGAAAAAGGCAAAGGCAATTTGTCTGCCATCCAGGAAGTAGAACAGCAGTTCGCTATACCCGTGGTCAGCATTATCGGGCTCGACCAGGTACTAGACTACATCAGTCTCAACCCCGCCTTCGGCCAACACGCTGATGCGGTAACGCGCTACCGGGAATCTTACGGAGTTTGACGAATGGCAAAACACCTGACCGCTTCACTCCTCATGCTCAGCTTGATTGGCACCTGTGGCATCAGTGCTACGTCGGCCCACGCCGGCATGTACCGATATACGGATGAAAACGGCCAGGTGGTCATTGGCAGCAGCATTCCGCAGAAAGCAACGCAACGCGGCTATGACATTCTCAACAGCAATGGGCGTGTCGTTACCATTATTGCGCCCGCCCCTACAGAACAGGAGCTGGCCGAACGCAGTGCCGAGCAACAGCGCCAAGACGCCCTGAAGCTGCAACGCGAACAGGACCTAAAACTGCTAAAGCGCTTCAGCCATCCAGATCAGGCGCGCAGCGCTATGAATCGGAAAACTCGTGAGCTGAAAGGGCTGATCAGCCTGAAAAAAGGCAATATTACGGTCATCTCCGGGCAGTTAAACGCCGAACAAAGTCGCGCCGCCGATCTGGAACGCTCTGGGCGAAAAATTCCCGAGGCAGCCTTGGAGAAAATTCGTCGACTGGAAGCTCAGATTCTGGATATTGAACAGGAAATTGAAAGCCAGACCCAAGACATTCAGACCCAACAGGAAATTTACGAAATAGATATTCGCCGGCTGCAACAATTAACCGACAAAAAGAAGGAAGACTAAAATAGCCTTCCTTCTTTATTGGCATTCGCCGATTTCAACCGGCCCACGCTCTTGGTGAGCATGAGCCGCTGAACGTAATCAGGCAGAAGCCGTTTCTTCGGTTTTCGCATCGCTGGCTTTGGCCGGCTCAACTTCTTTCGCTTTTACTTCTTTGCTGTCTTCAGCTTTATCCACCTTGGCAGCGGCTACAGGAGCGGCTTTGGCTTTGTTCGGGGTGCTCTTGCGTGCCGACTTGGTGGGCTCAACAGCTGCTTTTACATCTTCTGCTGCGGCAACAACATCGACTGCGCCTTCTTCTACGACATCAGCGCCTTCAGTTACTTGCTTTTCAACGCGCGAGATCAGCTGGGAGGTGAATTCACCAACCATGCCGTTCAGTTCGCGCAATTGGTCAAATACATTTTCACTGTAGCCGTAATAGCTCTTACGAAGGGATTTTACGCTGTGAGTGCGAGCGCTTTCTTCCAGCTTTTCAGCCATGTCAAAAGGCTTGGCAGATAAACGCTTCTGCTGCTTTTCAGCGGCGTCGATACCCTTGTTAACCATATCCTGAAGCTGTTGCTGATAAGTGGTAAGTACACCCATGGTAGTTCTCCTGTGCTGCGCTTGTTGATCAAAAGTGTTTTCGATCTATGGGTGTAGATTAGGGAGAAAAGTTAGAGTGTTCACACTAAAACTAAAAATCGTTCAAAAATTATTCTGCCAGCCGGGTTGACGACGCATTCATCACTACCAGCGGAACAGCACCCAGCTTGGCACGAGCATGCCGGATTCACTTTCACGGGCCCAGCCACCGTCGGCAGGCACCAGGTAGTACTCCGGCCCTACTTGAGGCACAACTTTTATTTCCATCACCTGACCATTCACCCGGTACTCGTAATACACCTCTTTTTCGCCGCTGCGGATAACAATCTGGGTGCCGGCGTTAGACGGCTGATAGTCCGATATGATCACAGGCTGTTTTGGTGTTTCTACAATGGTGTCGTCCAGATTACCGGTTTCCTGGGCAACAACGGTCGCTAACGGCCAGGCCAACAACACAAGTGGTAAAATGATTCTTTTCATTTTCGTGATACCCTTTTGACGATCTGTTTATGATGCGCTTATTGCCGATTTGCTGGCTTTTTCAAGCTGGTTTTGCACCCGAAATAATCGCAGTATTTTTTATCATTGCCGAACTTTTTACCATTGCCTTACTTGTTACCATAAGAGTTACACAAGGCAACCCACGCTTCAATACGATTGCAGGCACAGGCAGCTATGACTGAACAACACACTCCACCCGTGGTTCTTGTAGACGGTTCCTCTTATCTTTTCCGCGCTTACCACGCACTTCCACCACTGATGACCAGCAAAAACCACCCAACCGGGGCCATCAAGGGCGTTATTGCCATGATACGCCGGATAGACCTGGACTTCCCCGGCTCCAAAATTGTGGTGGTGTTCGATGCCAAGGGCAAAACCTTTCGCAACGACCTGTATGCGGATTACAAAGCAAACCGCCCACCCATGCCTGAAGACCTGGCCGTACAGATTGAACCCATTCACCAGATTGTCAGGCACATGGGCCTGCCGTTGCTGATTGTGGATGGCGTGGAAGCCGATGACGTGATTGGCACCCTGGCCCACGAGGCCACCAGCAAGGGCATCGATGTGGTGGTGTCAACGGGCGACAAAGACATGGCACAGCTGGTAAGCGCGCACGTAACGCTGATCAACACCATGACCAACACCCACATGGACGCAGCGGGCGTTGAAGAAAAGTTTGGCGTAACACCGGCGCAGATCATCGATTATCTGGCGCTGATGGGCGACAAGGTGGATAACATACCGGGCGTGAACAAGTGCGGCCCGAAAACCGCGGTAAAATGGCTGCAGGAATACCAGAATATCGACAACTTGATGGCCAATGCCGATGACATCAAAGGCAAGGTTGGGGAATACCTGCGGGATGCCAGGGAAACCCTGCCCTTGAGCCGGATACTGGCCACCATCAAACTGGACGTAGAGCTGGCGTTCGGACTGGAAGATCTGCAGGAACGCGAGCAGAACAACAGCGCACTGCTGGAGCTGTTCCGCGAATACGAGTTGCGCAGCTGGATCAACGAACTCGAAAACTCAGGCCCCCAAACCGCCGGGCCTGCTGCTGCGCAGTCCGGTGTTGATCAAAGCACGTCTGATCAGAGCACGTCAGATAATAGCACTGCACATCAAAGCAGCCCTGGTGAACCCACTCAGCCCCGTGACAAGCACTACAGCATTATTACCGACCAGGCAGAACTGGATGAATGGATAGAGCGCTTAAAAGCCGCAGAACTGTTTGCCTTTGACACCGAAACCACCAGCCTGAAATACATGGCTGCAGAGGTTGTGGGCGTATCGTTTGCGGTACAACCGTTTGAAGCAGCCTACGTGCCCTTTTGCCACGACTACATGGGCGCGCCCGAACAGCTGGACCGCGACACGGTGCTGGCCCAGCTCAAACCTCTACTGGAAAGCCCCGACCATAAAAAAGTCGGGCAAAATCTGAAGTACGACAAAAACGTGCTGGCCAACCACGACATCTGCCTGGAAGGCATTGCCGAAGACACCATGGTGCAATCCTACGTGCTGAACTCGGTGTCTTCACGCCACAATATGGACGCCCTGGCCCTGCATTATCTGGGCGAGGAAACCACAACCTTTGAATCCCTGGCAGGCAAAGGTGCCAAACAGCTGACGTTCAACCAGCTGGAGCTTGATAAAGCCGGCCCCTACGCCGCCGAAGACGCCGACATCACCCTTCGCTTACATCAGGCACTGCGCCCGCAACTAGCCGCCACCGGTAAGCTGCAGTCGGTGTATGAAGACATTGATTTGCCCTTGGTACCGGTGCTGTCGCGCATGGAGCAAAGGGGCACGCTGATCAGCGCCAGCACACTGCGCCAGCACAGCCAGGAACTGGCTGAACGCATGGCCGAACTGGAAACAGCCGCGTATGAAGCCGCCGGGGAGACCTTCAACCTGGGCTCGCCAAAACAGCTGCAGGTTATTTTTTATGAAAAGCTGGGTTTGCCCGTTCTCAAAAAAACGCCCAAGGGTACGCCCTCAACGGCCGAACCGGTGCTGCAGGAACTGGCCCACAGCCACGAACTGCCAAGGCTGCTGTTGGAACACCGCAGCCTGAGCAAGCTCAAATCCACCTACACAGACACCCTGCCAGAGCTGATCCACCATCGCACCGGACGCGTGCACACGTCTTACCATCAAGCAGTCACGGCCACCGGGCGCCTATCATCGTCAGAACCCAACCTGCAGAACATACCCATTCGCAGCGAGCAGGGCCGGCGCATTCGCCAGGCGTTTATCGCCGAGAAAGGCTACAAGCTGCTGGCCGCGGACTATTCCCAAATTGAACTGCGCATTATGGCGCACCTGTCCAAAGACAAAGGCTTGCTAACCGCGTTTGCCAAGGGCGAAGACATTCACAAAGCCACCGCAGCAGAAGTGTTTGGGGTCACGCTAGAAGAAGTGAACACCGACCAGCGGCGTAGCGCCAAAGCCATCAACTTTGGACTGATTTACGGCATGTCGGCGTTTGGCCTGGCGCGGCAGCTGGACGTCGAGCGCAAAGTGGCACAGCAGTACATCGACCGCTATTTCGAACGCTACCCCGGCGTACTGACATACATGGACAACATTCGCAAACAGGCCCACGAAGACGGCTACGTGGAAACTCTGTTTGGCCGGCGCTTGTACCTGCCCGAGATCAACGCACGCAACAAGCAACTGCAGCAGGCAGCCGAGCGCACCGCGATTAATGCGCCCATGCAAGGTACTGCTGCCGACATTATCAAGTTCGCGATGATTGAGGTGGAACGCTGGCTACTGGCCGAATACCGGGACAGCGCTCGCATGACCATGCAGGTACACGATGAACTGATCATCGAAGTAAAAGAAGACGCGGTAGAAGCGGTGCGCGAAGGACTGATCAGGCGCATGTCGGGCGCTGCGAAACTCGCTGTACCCTTGCTGGTGGAGGCCGGCGTGGGTGATAACTGGGATCAGGCCCACTAACGAAAAACGCCCGCTGAGTGCGAGCTCAAGCGGGCATTTTTGTCACTGCGGCAGGCGGATTAAATCGGTTTGCCGTTCTTTCTTTCAAATCAGACGTTAGAAGGCTTTACTGATTTGTAGTGAAGCACTCCAGGCGTCGAGCTCGTATTCGCCTTTGTAGTTAGACTTACCCGCAGCCGGATCTTTCTGGCTAGGAGCATCATACTGATAAACGAATTCGTTAATCTTCGGATCGTCTGTGAACAACAGAGTGCCCACGGCCGCATCCACGGTCCAGCCGCTTTGCGCGTCTTTCCACTGAGTACCCAGAGTCAGCCAATGACGGTCTGATGAAGGAACGCGCGCGGTTACAAATTCGCCAACCGGCGATTCATCCCACGCATAGCCCGCCTTGAACGCCCATGCAGGCGTAGCTTGCCAGATTCCGCCCACGTTGAACTGCCAGGTATTCTGCCATTTTTCAGTAACGTGGCTGAGCGGTTTATCACCGGTGCGCCCAAGAGCCTGAGATATCTGGCCACCGTCGCCTTCCGTGCTGAACACGTCAAGGCCCTCGAACCGGCTCCAGCGCGCGTAAGTAGCGCCGGCAAGCACGGTCACTGACTCATTCAGCTGATGGCGAGCACCTACGGTAATGCTCTCTGGAATGGCCAGCGGTACACTGGCCGCTTCTTTCAAAGTGATCGGCACAAATACGCCTGGTGTTTGCTGCTTAGGAAACCTACTTATTTCGGCATCGCCTTTCAACTCAAACTCGGTTCCGGTTTGTGCCGTCAGGCCAAATTGAGTGCGGTCAGATAGTTCATACAAAAAGCCAACGCGAAAGTTAACGGCGATATCATCACCGTTAATATCAGAATAAGGTGCCCCGTAAGCTGCTTCGTAGTTTTTTGCCAGTACGCGAGCCGTAGCGTCATTAGATTGCGCTGCAAGCCCTGCCCTAATGTCTTGGAACTTTGTCAAACGAGCTTCCGCATACATGATGTTGATGCCCAGGCCCATTGAAAGACCTTTGCCATTATTGACAGCGATAGAAGGGGTAAACGAAATCGCTGTCAGCTCGGTTTTGTCAGCAAAGTAGCGGCCAACAAAATCGTCATCGTAGTCCGCCGCCAACCCGTAAGGCGCATGGATACCGAAACCCACATCGATAGAATCGTTCACTTCGTGAGTTATAAAAAAATTGGGCAGCACCGCCGGGTCAGCAATATCGCCACCGCCCGAGCCCTTAACGGGATCGCCTAATGCGTCGGTTGCACTGGTGCTGCCGCCCTTAGCTTCAGCATCGATGTCTAGAACGGCCACACCAAATGAAAGATTGGTCCCTTTCAACTGGCTCATACCCGCCGGGTTAAAGAACACCGTGGATGCATTCTCGGGATTTGCTGCGGCACCCGCATTCGCCACACCCATAGCACTGGCGCTTTGCTCGTTCAGGGAAAAACCACCGGCAAAAACAGTCGCGGGCGCAGCAATGGCAGCCAGAGTGGTCAGGCGGATAGCAAGGACAAGACGGGTTGATTTCATTTTTTGACGTCTCCTGATTATGAACGGCCGAAGTATACTCAGGTGGTTACGGCCGTCACAATTGCAATTACCATCAATTGCTTATAACACCTGCACCAAGACGTTTGTCTTAGTGCTTCAGTCCTGCTGAATGGTCAGCTTATCCACCGAAGACGACAACTTGTCCACCCCTTTGGCGTCGGTTCCAAGCTTTATCATCAAACGCAAATCGTTGGGTGAGTCAGCATGTGCCAAGGCATCTTCATAAGTCACGGAACCTTCGGAATACAGCTCATACAGCGCCTGATCAAAAGTGCGCATACCAATTTCGTTGGATTTGGCCATCAGGTCTTTGAGCTTGTGCACTTCGCCTTTGCGAATCAGGTCAGCCGCCAGCGGCGTATTGATCAGCACTTCAATAACCGCTTTCCGGCCCTTGCCGTCTGGCGTGGGCACCAGTTGCTGCGCAACAATAGCGCGAAGGTTCAGCGACAGGTCCATCCAGATTTGGCCGTGCTGTTCGGGTGGAAAAAACTGGATAATCCGGTCCAGCGCCTGGTTGGCGTTGTTGGCGTGCAGAGTCGCCAGGCACAAGTGCCCGGTTTCGGCGAACTGTACTGAATATTCCATGGTCTGGCGGGTTCGCACCTCACCAATCAAAATCACATCTGGCGCCTGGCGCAGCGTGTTTTTCAACGCCACTTCAAAGCTGGCAGTATCTATGCCCACTTCGCGCTGGGTCACAATGCAACCCTGATGTTGGTGTATAAACTCAATCGGGTCTTCAATAGAAATGATATGGCCGCGGCTGTTGTGGTTGCGGAAGCCAATCATCGCAGCCAACGAGGTGGATTTGCCCGTGCCGGTGGCGCCGACAAACATGATCAGCCCGCGCTTGGTCATAGCCAGCTCTTTAACGATGTCGGGCAGTGAAAGATCGTCGATTTCCGGTATCTTTACTTCAATACGACGCAGCACCATACCGCACTGATTGCGCTGAAAAAACGCGCTAACCCGAAAGCGACCAATGCCACGGGCGCTGATGGCGAAGTTACACTCGTGGCTTTCATCAAACTCGGCGCGTTGCTTGTCGCTCATGGCACCGTAAACCATCTCACGGGTCATATCGGGTGTTAGGGCGGTCTTTGTGACAGGCCACACTTTACCGTTCACTTTCATACTGGGCGCAACGCCGGCGGTAATGAACAAGTCCGAGCCGCCTTTCTCAACCATCAGCCGCAGTAGCTTTTCAAATTCCATCTTCATCACCTTTTGTTGGGCGCGCCCAAGCACCCGAGTCGTTTTGTATCAGCCAGCGAAGATCCTGTCAGGATTAAAAGGCATCGGGCATTTTTGCTTTCAAGCGCGCCTGATCGCGAGAAATAAGGCCCTTTTGCAACAGGCGTTCCAGACACTGGTCCAGGGTCTGCATGCCCAGCGAGCCACCGGTCTGTATCGACGAATACATCTGCGCGATTTTGTCTTCACGGATCAAGTTGCGAATAGCCGAGGTGCCAATCATGATTTCGTGAGCAGCAATACGCCCGCCGCCCATCTTCTTCATCAGGGTTTGCGAGATAACCGCCTGTAAAGATTCAGACAGCATCGACCGTACCATGGATTTTTCCTGGGCCGGAAACACGTCAACCACCCGGTCAATGGTTTTTGCCGCCGACGTGGTGTGCAGGGTGCCGAATACTAAATGGCCGGTTTCAGCGGCGGTCAGCGCCAAACGAATCGTTTCAAGGTCACGCAACTCGCCCACCAGAATAATGTCCGGGTCTTCCCGCAGCGCCGAGCGCAGCGCTTCATTGAAGCCCAAGGTGTCGCGGTGCACTTCGCGCTGGTTAACCAGGCACTTTTTGGACTCGTGCACGAACTCAATGGGATCTTCAATGGTCAATATGTGTTCGTAACGGTGGTCGTTGATGTGGTCTACCATGGCCGCCAGCGTGGTGGACTTGCCAGAACCGGTGGGCCCGGTTACCAGAACCAACCCCCGTGGCACCGCGCAAATGTCTTTGAACACCTGTCCCATGCCTAGGTCTTCCATGGACAGCACTTTCGAGGGGATCGTCCGGAACACCGCACCGGAACCGCGATTCTGGTTAAAGGCGTTAACCCGGAAACGGGCAACCCCGGCCACTTCGAACGAGAAATCGGTTTCCAAAAACTCTTCGTAGTCTTTACGCTGCTTGTCATTCATGATGTCGTAAATCAGACCGTGCACTTCCTTATGTGGCAAAGGAGGCAGGTTAATACGGCGTACATCACCGTCCACACGAATCATCGGCGGCAAGCCAGCAGAAAGGTGCAAGTCTGAAGCGCCCTGTTTCGCCGAAAAGGCAAGCAGTTCGGTAATATCCATAGAATTCCCCGGGAGTTTTCTTTTTCGCCGGCTGCCGTAACCGGCACACCAAGACCGGTGATCACTTGGCATTTCAGTGACCTGCGGGTAACGTGTAACGCTACCTGAAGCTGTACAAGCAGAGCGATTTCACACCATGAGCAGCATAGCAGACAACATCAAGAGCGTAACCCAGCGCATCGAAAAAGCAACACTACAAGCGGGGCGAAAGCCCAGTTCTGTGCGCTTGTTGGCGGTTAGTAAAACCCGCCAGGCAGACGAGTTGCGCGAAGCCGTGGCGGCAGGCCAGCAGGATTTCGGTGAAAACTATCTGCAAGAAGCTCTGGATAAAATAGCGAACCTACAGGATGTACCGGAGTTACGCTGGCATTTCATAGGGCCGATTCAATCCAACAAAACCGCACAAATAGCTTCTGCGTTTTGCTGGGTACACAGTGTTGAACGCCTGAAAATAGCCCACCGCCTTAACGACCAGCGCGACACTGCCTTGCCCCCCTTGAATATTTGCCTACAGGTTAATATTGATAATGAACCCAGCAAATCCGGCTGCTCGCTGAACGAACTGCCGGCGCTGGCAGCGGCGATTGCCGAACTACCGCAACTGACATTGCGTGGGCTTATGGCGATTCCAGACCCCGAGCGCGGAGAAGCTGCTTTGCGCGAGAGCTTTCGGGCCATGAACAATGCCTTGACCCAGTTACGCCAGGACCAGCCCGGTGCCGGGCCGCTGGACACCTTGTCTATGGGTATGTCTGACGATCTGGAGCTGGCGATTGGCGAAGGCTCAACTTGGGTAAGAGTAGGCACCGCCGTGTTTGGTCCACGCCAGCAAATGAGCTGAAAACATCGGTTCCTGTTATGATCCGCAACAGGCACAACCATTTTTTCGATTGGGTCAAACCCTGGAGTGAATATTGAGCAAATCACCGACCATTTCATTTATCGGTGCCGGTAATATGGCCAGCGCCATTATTGGCGGCATGCTGGATAACGGTTACAAAGCCGGCGGAATTTGGGTCAGCGCCCCAGACGACGAGCATTTGCAAGGCTTGCGCAAACGTTTCGGCATCAGCGTAACCACCGACAACCGCTACTGCGCCCAACAATCTGACATTGTCGTATTGGCGGTAAAGCCGCAGGTAATGGCCAGCGTGTGTGAAGATATTGCCGCGGTGGTGCGTAATACCCGGCCATTAATAGTTTCAATCGCAGCTGGCCTGACCGCCGACACGATTGACGGATGGCTTGGCGGTGGCGTACCCATGGTACGGGTAATGCCCAATACGCCGTCGCTGGTGGGCAAAGGTGCCGCGGGCCTGTTTGCCAACTCGCGGGTCAGCGAACAGCAAAAAAACGACGTTACGGCCATTTTTGACAGCGTAGGTTCTGCCACCTGGGTGCAGCAGGAAGAACAACTGCACGCGGTAACCGCATTGTCTGGCAGCGGCCCTGCCTATTTTTTCTTGATGCTGGAAGCTCTGGAAGAAGCCGCCACTAACGCTGGCATGGCGGCAGAAACAGCTCGCGAACTGGCCATCCAAACCATGGCAGGTGCCGCAGAAATGGCGGCTCGCAGTGACCTGGAACCGGCGCAACTGAAGCGTAATGTGATGTCACCCGGTGGCACTACCGAGCAGGCAGTGAATAGGTTCGAGCAAGGTGGTTTGCGCGAACTGGTGCAAAAAGCCTACTCAGCGGCCTATACCCGCTCTCAGGAAATGGCCAAAGAACTGGCCGGTAAATAACCATAGCAAACGGAGACACCCGCTGATGCTGCCGAAGATTCTGCTCACAATTTTGTCGATCGCGTCGTCGTTTTACATGACCTTAGTACTGCTGAGGTTTTTGCTGCAGCTGGCGCGAGCCGATTTTTACAATCCCATTTCGCAGTTCGTGGTGAAGGTCACCAATCCGCCGCTGCGTGTTGTGCGCAAGGTAATTCCCGGCTGGGGCGGTATTGACGGTGCAGCTATCGTGCTGACCATACTGATTCAGGCCATCACCTTTACCTTGGTATTACTGCTGTATGATGCCGGCGCAGCGCTGTTCAATCCGGCGTGGCTGTTGTCCTGGTCCGTGTTGAACGTGGCGGGTCTGGTAGCATCTCTGTATTTCTGGGCGGTGATTGCCGTGGTGGTTATCAGCTGGATCGCACCCGGCAGTAGCCACCCGGCGATACAGTTGGTGGCTCAGATTACCGAACCGGTCATGCGTCCGGTGCGAAAAGTGGTGCCATCACTGGGCGGCCTGGACCTGTCACCCATTATTGTATTTCTGATACTGCAGGTGATTACTGTGATGATTGATCACATGAAGGTCGCCACCGGCATGCCGGCGCTGTTGGCAGGAATGTAACCCAAGTCTCATAATTACATTTCATAACAATCAAAAAACCCGCAACGTCACACCGGCCCGTTGAATCAATCTGCTGATTTTGCGGGCTTTTTTATTTTTAACGCTCTATTCCTACCGACTTAATCATTTTTGCAAAATAAAATGTCGCTTGTTGGGCTACATATTTTGCCCGTGTCAGTAGTACCATTAAAGCTCATGCGCCATGGCTCTTCGCCTTTCGTTCCGGTGCGGCTCGAACATGCTCAAGGACTCTGCGATGACACCTCACGGGGCGCTGTCTCACCAGGTAGAGATTTACCACAGCTGGAAAAAAGAGCTGATTCGACAGATTGGCCGCTATCGTTTGTGGCTGCAGGATAACCGGCTTTATTCTGACGACATCAGTGAGCGTATTCATGAAGGCCTGCGGCTTCTGGTGGAAGACGAGCTGACCATCGCCTTTGTTGGCGAATATTCCCGTGGTAAAACCGAGCTCATCAACGCTCTGTTCTTTTCCGATTTCGGTCAGCGCATGCTGCCCTCCCAGGCTGGGCGCACCACGATGTGCCCTACCGAGCTTTTTTTTGACCGCAACCACCAGGAAAACTATTTACTGCTGCTGCCCATAGAAACCCGCGTGGGTGAACTTTCATTGCAGCAGCTGCGCGCCCAGCCCGAGCGCTGGTTAAAGCATCAGCTGGATCCGGAAAACCCGGACCAAATGCGTCAGATATTAGAAGAAGTGGCCCGAGTAAAAAGCGTAACGCCGACTTCAGCACGCATGTTGGGCTTCGACGAGCAAATGCTAGAACTCGACCGTGCCAATCCCGGTCAGGTTCTGATACCGGCATGGCGGAACGCGCAGATCAGCATTCGCCACCCGCTGTTTGAACGCGGCCTGCGCATTCTGGACACTCCTGGCCTGAACGCCTTGGGCTCCGAACCGGAACTGACCATCAGCCTGTTGCCAAAAGCCCACGCCATAATATTCGTTCTCAGCGCCGACACCGGCGTAACCGCTAGCGATCTGGCCATCTGGCGTGACTTTATTGCCACCGACCAAGCCGATCACCGCGCCGGTCGCTTTGCGGTGATGAATAAGATAGATGTGCTGTGGGACGAGCTTCAAGGTGAAGCAAGCACCCTACAAGCCATCGAAAGGGTTCGCAATTACAGCGCCGACCATTTAGGCATTCAACCACAGGATGTAATACCTGTATCAGCCAAACAGGGCTTGGTCGGGCGCGTAAAAAACGATTTTGAATTGTTCCAACGCTCGGGAATTGAGCAACTTGAAGAACTGATCATTCAGCGCATTCTGGCGCATAAGGAAAAGCTGATTACCGGCAGCCTTATCAATGATCTACTCGGCATGCTTCAAAACAGCCAGGCCGCACTTCATAGCCAGCTGGGCACGCTGCGTGAGGAACAGCAGGCTTACAGCGGGCCCACGCCCGACAAAGCCCACCTGAAGCGGCTGGCTGAAAAAACCCAGACTGAATACGAGTACTATTATAAAAAACTGATCATTCTGCGTTCAAGTCGCCGCCTGGTAGAGGCCCAGGGCGTGACCCTGCAAGAGTTGGTGGCCGCGACACACTTTGAAACCCAAGTGACCCGGGTACGCGAAAACATGTCCAAAAGCTGGACCACAGTGGGTATGAACCGGGCAATAGATCAGTTTTTTGACGGTTTGGAAGGCGACCTCTCCCACCTGCTGACCGAAAGCAGG
Organism: Marinobacter sp. M1C; assembly: GCF_023314135.1. NCBI lineage: Bacteria > Pseudomonadati > Pseudomonadota > Gammaproteobacteria > Pseudomonadales > Marinobacteraceae > Marinobacter > Marinobacter sp. M1C. Next base: position 639,634 of record NZ_CP092289.1, on the reverse strand, counting down.
CTGGCAGAGCGCATGGTGACTGCCATTTACAAGCGCTACAGCGATGACCCTGGCGCTCGCCACATAGAGCCAGCACCCTTTCCGGCTGGCCGTCATGTAATCGCCATCCGCAAGCTGCGACAGAAATCGGAGCGCTTTCGCAACAATCCCCGCAATTTGCTCACCGAACAGTCAGTGCTGGTGCGGCGGTTTTCCAACCTGATGATTAACGAAGTGCGTAATCTGTACCTAATGGCACAACAAGACGCGGAACGCTGGCCGCGACAAGCGCTGCTGCCGGTGATGCAGTACACACTTGAGCAAAAACAACTGCTGCAACATCAAATCGGACGGTTAAAGGAGTTGGCGCACAATGATCGCCACGGCCGTGCCGAAACAAAGCGCCTCGAGGATGCCATCAGCGATCTGCAGCGCCAACTTGAACTGGCTGAGGCCATACACCGGCAAATTCGCAAGCCCGCACCCACCTTCTCTCAGCAAAAAGCGGTTAAGCTCTCCAGCGCCATGTGATTTCCCGGCGGCAGTTGCAGCTCGCTGCTGCCGCCTTTACACTAAAACGCTTGAGCGCCGCTCCTCTTTGGCGCATCCGTATTTCTCGATTCTAGCCAGGAAGTCGTCGCGCCAATGCCTGATCCATTGCCCGCAGATTCTGTTGGGATTGTTACCCCGCAGACCTACCATTTTGATACACCGCTGGAGCTTGCTTGCGGCAAGGTGCTGAACCGCTATGAGCTGGTAGTGGAAACCTATGGCGAACTGAATGCCAGCGCCAGCAATGCGATTTTGGTTTGTCATGCCCTCAGCGGCCACCATCACGCCGCCGGTTATCACAGCGCCGATGAACGCAAAGCAGGCTGGTGGGACAGTTGTATTGGCCCCGGAAAGCCCATAGATACCCGCCGTTTTTTTGTGGTGAGCCTTAACAATTTGGGAGGGTGCCACGGCAGCACCGGCCCCAGCAGCATCAACCCGGACACGGGCTCACTGTATGGCCCGGACTTTCCAGTTGTCACGGTAACTGACTGGGTCAACAGCCAGGCGCGCCTGGCTGACAAGCTCGGCATAGAATGCTGGGCGGCGGTGGTGGGCGGATCGCTGGGCGGCATGCAAGCACTGCAATGGAGCCTTACCTACCCCGAGCGCATACGCCACGCGGCGGTTATCGCGTCAACGCCGCGCCTGAGCGCTCAGAACATCGCCTTTAACGAGGTAGCGCGACAGGCCATTACCAGTGATCCAGAATTTCACGCCGGGCGCTACAGCGACAATCTCACACTACCCCGGCGCGGTTTGATGCTGGCGCGCATGGTGGGCCACATTACCTATTTATCTGACGCTTCCATGGGCGAAAAGTTTGGCCGTGAGCTGCGCGAAGAAGCCTACAAATTCGGCTACGACGCCGAATTTCAGGTAGAAAGCTATCTGCGCTATCAGGGCGAACGCTTTTCCGAATCCTTCGATGCCAACACCTACCTGCTGATGACCAAGGCCCTGGACTACTTCGACCCCGCCTACGAATTCGACGGTGACCTGGCAAAAGCCCTGCAGGGCGCACGCTGCGAATTTCTGGTGTTGTCGTTCAGTACCGACTGGCGCTTTGCGCCAGAGCGCTCTGAAGAATTGGTTAAAGCCATGATCGCCGCTCGCTGCAAAGTCAGCTACGCTGAAATTGACGCCCCTTGGGGTCACGATGGGTTTCTGATTCCCACGCCACGTTATACCGATGTATTCACCGCCTATATAGACCGTGTTGCGCGGGAGGTTGGAGCATGAGAGCCGATCTTGAAATTATCCAGCAGTGGATAAAACCGGGCCATCACGTATTGGATCTGGGTTGCGGTGACGGCACGCTGCTCGATTTTCTGCAGCGCGAACGCGGCGCAAGCGGCTATGGCCTGGAGATTAATCCGGCGCACATCACACACTGTATGAGCCGCGGCGTATCAGTAATAGAACAAAACCTCGACACCCAGGGGCTGGCCAACTTTGAAAACAACAGTTTCGATGTCGTGCTGATGACCCAGGCCCTGCAAGCGGTACGCCGACCCGACAAAGTGCTGGACGAAATGCTGCGTCTGGGCAACGAAGGCATTGTTACCTTTCCCAACTTTGCCCATTGGCGCTTGCGTTGGGGATTGGCGTTGAGCGGGCGCATGCCCGAATCCGAAGCGCTTCCGTATAAGTGGTATAACACCCCCAACATACGGCTGTGTACGTTCCAGGACTTTGAAGCTCTATGCCGCCAGAAAAGCATACGCATCACCAGTCGCAAGGTTGTAGACGGCCAGCATCAGAACAGCTGGGTGGCCCGTTTGTGGCCAAACCTGCTGGGCGAAATCGCGATTTACCGCATCACCAGGGAGAATTTACAATGATGATTGCCAAACACTCGGTTTTTATGCACTCGGCGTTTGCGCTGGTGCTGCTGTGCTTTGCTGGCTTGGCCCAGGCCGACAGTAAGAATTTCGGTGAATACACCGTTTCCTGGAGCGTGCTGCCCAGCACATTTCTGACGCCGGAAATTGCGAAAGAAAACAATCTTCAGCGCAGTAAAAGCATCGGCATTGTGAACGTTGCCATTATGCAAACCAACGCCGACGGTACCTTGTCGCCGGTAGCGGGCCAGGTAGAAGGCCAAGTTACCAACGACATTCAACAAGTTCGCTTTCTGGCGTTTCGCCGCATTCAGGAAGGCAACGCGGTATACTTTATTGCCGCGTACCAGTACGGCACGGCTGAATTGCTGACGTTCAATCTCACCGCGCGTCCAAACGGTCACGATCAAGAACTGCCGGTACGATTTTCCCACGCCCTGTTTAACGACTAAGCCTTTAACAATTGAGCCTTCAATGCCCCAGACATTGGTTATTGCCAGCAACAACCCTGGCAAAATTGCAGAATTCAATGATCTTCTGGCCCCCTTGGGGCTGGCGCCCGTTGCTCAAGGCAAACTGGGCGTGGGTGAAGCTGAAGAACCGGCGGTCACCTTTATTGAAAATGCCATTCTTAAAGCCCGCCATGCAGCCCGCATTACCGGCCTGCCAGCATTGGCCGACGACAGCGGTTTGGCTGTAGACGCCCTAGGCGGCCAACCAGGCGTGCGCTCCGCGCGTTATGCCGGCGACACCGCTAGCGATACCGACAATCTGAATGCTTTGTTGGCCAATATGGAAAACGTACCTGACGGCCAACGCAACGCCCAATTTCACAGCGTACTGGTTTACTTGCGCCACGCTGATGACCCTACCCCGCTGGTGTGCCACGGCCAATGGCACGGCAGTATACTGCGCCAGGCTTCAGGCGCCGGCGGTTTTGGTTACGACCCGATATTCTTTGTGCCCGAACGCAACTGCAGCGCCGCCGAGCTAAGCCGTGCAGAAAAAGGCCAGCTTAGCCACCGCGGCCAGGCGCTGGCGATGATGACCGATCAGCTGAAACGCGAGTTACAGGACGCCTCTTGAGCTTAAGCCCGACACCTGCAGCCGTTGAGCCTGCTCTAAGCTTGTATCTGCACGTACCGTGGTGCGTGCGCAAATGCCCCTACTGCGATTTCAATTCCCATGCCATTAGCGGGGATATTCCTGAACGCGCGTATTTAAAGGCACTGCTGGACGACCTCGATCAGGATTTACGCCTGGTCGCAGGCCGCGTCATACAAACGGTATTTATTGGCGGTGGCACGCCATCGCTGATGAGCGGTGGTTTTTACAGGGATCTGTTTCGCGAGCTTAAATTACGGCTGAAATTTGCAGCAGATGCTGAAATTACCCTGGAAGCAAATCCCGGCACTCTCGAGCAGGGCCGCTTTGAAGCGTTCCGTGAGGCCGGCATCAACCGGCTGTCGATAGGCGTGCAAAGCTTTAACCCAGAGCACTTAAAGGTGCTTGGGCGCATTCACGACAGCCAAGCAGCTCACAACGCCATAACCGCGGCGCGCCAGGCCGGTTTTGACAACTTCAATATCGACCTCATGCACGGTTTGCCAGGTCAAACGCCTGAACAGGCACTGGACGACCTGGCTCAGGCCCTATCGTATCAACCACCGCACTTGTCTTGGTATCAACTTACGGTTGAGCCCAACACAGAATTTTATAGCCAGCCACCAGAGCTGCCAGACGAGGATCGGCTGTGGGATATTTACAGCCAGGGCGGCGACTACCTGCGCAGCCACGGTTTTACCGATTACGAGGTATCCGCCTGGAGCCAGCAGAATATGGCATCGCGCCATAATCTGAATTACTGGACGTTTGGCGACTATTTGGCCCTGGGCGCCGGGGGCCATGGTAAAATCAGTCAACCGGATGGCCAGATTTTGCGCTACTGGAAAACCCGCCAACCGCAAGCCTATTTGAATCGAATAGGCAGCCGTACCGCCGGCAGCGAGGCGATATCAGTGGCAGAGCGGCCGCTGGAGTTTCTAATGAACGCGCTGCGCCTTGGCGCGGGCGTGCCCGAAAACCTGTTTCAACAGCGCACGGGTTTACCCTTAAGCACGATTGCGGTACAACTTGAAACATTAAGGCAGGAGGGTTTGATGCATCCTCAACGCATTCAAGCCACCGAACTCGGCCAACGCTATTTGAACAGCCTATTACAGCGGTTTTTATAGACGGCTGTAGTGACGGCAACGTGATGGCAGCGGTGATAATGGCGGCAGTAATCACAGCGCCAGCGGCAAAGGAGCACACCCAATGGAATTTGCCCCAATTCAACGCCCGCCAGACAGGCGGCGCCTCTCTGCGCAACTAAAAGTCGGCTTTGCGCTGTCCGCACTCCTCGCTATCGCCCTGCTGCTGATCAACCAGTTGCTACATACGCCCCAGGCGCCTCAAGGCATCGTTAACCTACAACTGGCGGGCAACGCCGCACATACCCGCGATATATTGCAAAGCTGGAGCCCGCAACAACAGGCGTGGGCCAGAATCTCGTTGCTTTTGGATTTTTTACTGGTTGCGCTCTATTCCGCTACGCTGTTCCTGCTAACCCACCATCTTCTAAAAGACCGCCCCGGTGTGCGCGAACGCACGGCGGGCCGCTGGGTGCTTACTCTCTTTGCGTTGGCGGCCGTCAGCGATTGCGTTGAAAACCTATTGCTACTGAACAATTTGAAAGAGCCAGACGACCTCGCCAGCTTGGTTGTCGCATTTTCTGCACTGGTGAAATTTACCGGTTTACTGCTGGGCAGCGCAGGGCTAGTGATTATTCGCGCCGCCCGGCGGCACCCGCTTACTCACGCGTGAGCTGGCAGGCACGTTGTAAAACGGAACCAAAAACGGCGACCAGAAAACCGTTAACGGGTGTTGTGCTGACTGTTCATCAGTTGGTTCGGTAAAACAACAAATCCCAGACACCGTGGCCCAGGCGTTCACCGCGCTGTTCGAATTTGGTCACCGGGCGGCCCTCCGGCTTTGGCGAGAAACCACCCTCACCCCGGGTATTGGCAAAGCCTTCGGAATCAGCCATCACTTCCATCATGTGTTCAGCGTAGTTTTCCCAGTCTGTGGCCAAGTGCAGAATGCCCCCAACTCTTAGCTTGTGGCGAAGGCGTTGAACAAATTCCTGCTGTATCAGGCGGCGCTTGTGGTGGCGCTTTTTGTGCCAGGGGTCCGGGAAAAACACCATTACCCGATCAAGGCAGGCATCCGCCAGGCACAGGTCAATCACATCGTTGGCATCAATGCTGTAAATGCGGATGTTCTCCAGACCACGGTCTTCAATATCTTTCAGCAAGGCACCTACGCCAGGCAGATGCACTTCCACACCAATAAAATCCTGCTCTGGCGCAGCCTCAGCCATATCCGCCAGCGAGCGCCCCATGCCAAAACCGATTTCAAGATTGAGCATGGCATCGCGGCCAAACACTTGGCGCGGATCAACCATACCGTGTTCTCGCGTCAGGCCGAATGTGGGCCAGCTGCGTTCGTAGGCCTTACGCTGACCCTCGGTCATCCGGCCCTGGCGCAACACAAAACTGCGCACACCGCGGCGAGTGGTTACCGGGGACTCATCGGAGCGGCCGTTTTTGGCGTGATCCTGTGGGACATTTGCTTCAGTCATTATGCATCCTCAAACCGCTGCTCGCGGACTCTGGCGTATCGATGTGGTCAGTTTACCAGACACCCGTTCACCAGAGTACAAGGTGAGCTCACGACAGCGGCTCAAGACGAAACCAGAGAACTTTGGCCGTTACGGCGGTCTAACTGGCGATAACCCAAGGCTTCTACCAGGTGGGCGCGGGCTACATTGGCACTGGCATCAAGGTCCGCCAGCGTGCGCGCCACACGCAGTATCCGATGCAAGGCACGGGCAGACAGCCCGAGTTTTTCCATTGCCCGTAGCAACAGTTGCTCACTGTCACTGTCAAGCTGACACGCCGTTTGCAGCGCCTTGCCCGACAACTCGGCGTTTAACGTGCCTCTGGCGTTCTGCAAGCTGCGAGCAGCTACAACTCGTGCCCGCACCTGGGCGCTGCTTTCGCCGGGCTCACCGTGCTGCATAAACACATCACCACCTTGCACCGGCACTTCTACGTGCAAATCGAAACGATCCAGCAGCGGGCCAGAAATTTTCGAGCGATAGCGGATAATCTGGGCGGGACTGCACTGGCATTCGATGGTGGGGTGGCCGCTGTAACCACAGGGGCACGGGTTCATAGCACCCACAACCTGAAAACGGGCGGGAAATGTGACCTGCCGCGCAGCGCGGCTGATGTGAATTTCGCCGGTTTCCATAGGTTCACGCAGCACTTCCAGCACCCGCCGTTCAAATTCCGGAAGTTCATCCAAAAACAGCACGCCGCGATGGGCCAAAGAAATCTCTCCGGGCCGCGGACTGCTGCCGCCACCTACCATGGCCACCGCCGAAGCCGTGTGGTGTGGTGCCCTAAAAGGCGGCTGGCGCCAACCGCCCTCGGCCACTGCCATACCCGCTACAGAATGCACGCTCGCCACTTCCATCGCAGCAGTGTCGGCAAGCGCCGGCATAATGCCCGGCAGACGGCTAGCGAGCATGCTTTTACCGGTTCCGGGCGGCCCAAAAAACAGGAGGTTATGACCTCCAGCCGCGGCCACTTCCAACGCCCTGCGCGGCACCTGTTGGCCCCGAACATCGGCCAGGTCAGGCCCGGTTGTTGCCTGCCCACTGTCGCCACCGCTTAAGTCAGCAGGCGCCAGCGGCACAAGCCGGGCACGGCCGTGCAAGTGTTCGCACACAGCCAGCAAATGGCTGGCGGCCAGTACGTCGTGTTCGCTGGCCAGTGACGCCTCAGCGGCGTTAGCCTGGGGCACCAACAATTGGCGACCTTCTGCTCGGGCCGCCAGAACCGCCGGTAATACGCCTTTCAAGGGGCGCAGCGCGCCATCTAGCGACAGCTCACCAACAAATTCGTAGGTACTCAGAGCCGCGGCCGGAATTTGGCCAGAAGCCGCCAAAATGCCAAGGGCAATAGGCAGGTCAAAACGACCGCCCTCTTTGGGCAGATCCGCAGGGGCAAGATTGATGGTGATACGACGTGCGGGAAAATCAAAACCGGCGTTGATCAGGGCGCTGCGCACCCGTTCTTTACTCTCACGCACACCGGTTTCTGGCAGGCCTACAATCGACAGCGCTGGCAAGCCGCCGGACAGGTGTACCTCAACGCTGACCGGCGGCGCAGACACACCAACACAGGCACGGGTTTGAACAATAGCAAGCATAGTAACCTTCCATGGTTATTATTTTCCGTCAGCCTTTGGTTGACTGCTCCAGTTCAGTTACGCGGGCTTCCAGGGCTTCCACCATGGCGCGGGTTTTCAACAATACCGCTTGCTGGGCGTCAAACTCTTCGCGAGTAACCAACTCAAGACGCGACAGCACCGAAGCCACACTGGCCCGCGCCTGTGCTTCAAAGTCGTCTTTGGCAGCACGAGCCATATCCGGTACGAATTGACCAAACTGACCCTGCAGTTGGGAAAAAATGTCCTGTGGACCTTTCATGAACACCCCTTATCTGTGTAAACACGCAGAAACACGCTTTGCGGCAGCGGCTTCAAAGATCCTATCCACCGTGGAATCGCTGCTCGGCAGTGTATCACACCGCCGGCCCTGCCATACTGTGACGGCGGAAGCGAATCCACAGAGTAATAAGGATGCAAAGAGTGTAGTGGAACGCGCTATTATGATTCCATGGCGCTCAAAACGCGCCATTTTGGTGCAGGAAAAACCAGCCTGAAACCACTGATTTAATTCTATCCATTTGTTTTTAAAATATTTTTTTTGCGTTGGCACATCCGATGCTAAAGCCCCGTACACAATCCGCACAATTGTCGTGCGGGCTGGCCGCATCCCGGTCCCAATCAGCAGCCTTATGGCGCTGCCGGTTGGCACAGTTTTACCAAGGAGAAATCAATGAAACTGATTACAGCAATCATCAAACCATTCAAATTGGACGACGTGCGTGAAGCCTTGTCCGAGATTGGTGTTCAAGGTGTCACCGTTACCGAAGTTAAAGGCTTCGGACGCCAGAAGGGCCATACCGAACTGTATCGTGGCGCCGAATACGTGGTGGATTTCTTGCCCAAAGTAAAAGTAGAGGTCGCCATTGGCGATGATCTGATGGATCAGGTAATCGAGTCCATAACCAAGGCCGCCAACACCGGAAAAATTGGTGATGGCAAAATCTTTGTGACCGAGTTACAGCAGGCCATCCGGATTCGTACCGGCGAAACGGGCGAGGAAGCGGTCTGAATCCGTTCTGATGCTTTAGCTACCAACGCAAAAAACTTTTTCATTTAATAGAGCCTTGTGCGGAGGGTCTTTTATGGACAGCAATGTCTTTCAGTTACAGTACGCAATTGATACCTTTTATTTTCTGATGTGCGGTGCCTTGGTGATGTGGATGGCCGCCGGGTTTGCCATGCTCGAATCCGGTCTGGTACGCGCCAAGAACACCACCGAAATCCTGACCAAAAACATCGCCTTGTACGCCGTCGCCTGCACCATGTACATGGTGTGCGGCTACGCCATCATGTACGACGGCGCAATCTTGCTTTCGGGCATTGGCCAAACCGATACAGCTTCGGTTTTGACCGATTTCGCCGGCCGCGAAGACGGTTTCGAGGGCGCGGCCATTTACTCCACAGCCGCAGATTTTTTCTTCCAGGTGGTGTTTGTGGCAACAGCCATGTCCATTGTCTCCGGCGCAGTTGCCGAGCGAATGAAACTTTGGGCTTTCCTGGCTTTTGCGGTGGTGATGACCAGCGTGATTTATCCGCTGGAGGGTTCTTGGACCTGGGGTAGCAAAGACGTGTTCGGTCTTTATAACCTCGGTGATTTGGGCTTCAGTGACTTTGCCGGCTCTGGCATTGTGCATTTGGCAGGCGCCGCGGCGGCACTGGCAGGTGTGTTGCTTTTAGGTGCCCGCAAAGGCAAGTACGGCTCGAACGGAGAAATCCGCGCGATTCCCGGCGCCAACCTGCCCCTGGCGGCTTTGGGCACCCTCATTTTGTGGATGGGCTGGTTCGGTTTCAACGGCGGCTCTGTACTCAAACTGGGCGATATCGCCAGCGCCAACTCGGTCGCCGTGGTGTTTTTGAACACCAACGCAGCTGCCGCGGGCGGTGCCATTGCCGCCCTGATTACCGCTCGCATACTGTTTGGCAAAGCCGACCTGACCATGCTGTTGAACGGTGCTATCGCTGGCCTGGTGGTTATTACCGCCGAGCCATCCACACCCACGGCCTTACAGGCAACCCTTTGGGGCGCGCTTGGCGGTATCCTGGTAGTGTTTAGCATTATCGGTCTGGACAAGCTGCGCATTGATGACCCGGTCGGCGCCATTTCAGCCCACGGAGTTTGTGGTCTGCTAGGTCTGCTGCTGGTACCGGTGACCAACGATGGTGCCAGTTTCAGCGGCCAGCTCATAGGCGCTGCAACCATTTTTGGCTGGGTGTTCATGGCTAGCTTGGTAACCTGGGGCATTATCAAGGCGGTCATGGGCTTACGTGTTAGTGAAGAGGAAGAGTACGAGGGCGTGGATATTGCCGAGTGCGGCATGGAAGCCTACCCGGAGTTTGTTAGCAGCAAGTAGCAAAGCTGTGAACAGCAGTGACAAGGGGCGCCCATTTGGGCGCCCCTTCGCATTTTGAGGCATCCATTTTAGAAACCTGACACGTTTCCCGGGTTTAAGCTGATCGAAACTGCCACTTGAGCTAACATATGGCACAGATTCGGCCATCTAAGGATAGATGAAAGCAGCCATGAAGGACGCCACAGCCTTGAGCCATGAGGCTCAAACAACCACGTCGTTTTACCCTCACGCAGACCCCATTAATGCAGGTGCCTGTTGGTATCTCGTTGACCAGGCCAAGCACCCAGATGTTTTGCGCTTACTGTTTGAGCACGACGCCTCACCCATCTACGACTTGCCTTATATTCATACGCAATATCATGAACAGGCGTTTGACGGGCCATTAATTATCAAGCCCACCACAAACCAAAGTGAAAAATGGCTGCATAAATGGCTGGCAGAGGCCAAAGCTCTGGCTCTGCAGGGCCCGTTGCTGACATTAGAAGAAATACGCGATCATCTTATAAGCCTGAACACTGTTCGTACCCCTTATGGCGACAGCCTTTTTCGCTACGCAGACACGGCAACGTTTGGCAGCCTTGGTGCCTCACTGTCACACCACCAACGCCTGCGGGTTCTCGGCCCGCTAACCGCAATACACGGCTGCTATGCCGGCACCAACTGGTCGCTGAAAAAAGACCATTCCCCGGCACATCCGACCGAAGCGAAAGAGCAGAACCCTCTGCCTCTTGAAGTAACCCAGGAGAATCTCGCCTTCGTCGAAGTGTATCGTCGCGATCTATTGGCGAAAGGCCTGGCGGACAACAATAAATTAGCGGCGCAAACTGTTTCCTGCTGGTTCCAACAACTGACAACACTCGGCGCGTCGAGTGAGCAGGGTTTGGTGGAAGGCGCCGGTCTATTAATAGCACAGGGTTTTACCCGCGCGCTGAGCGAAGCGGAACTTGCGACCGTAAGTAGAACGAGGCAAAGAGCCTACTGGTCCGACACGCTGGACGCACTCGCAACATTAACGCATTCACAGGACGGAACCTGAATGACACTCACTGGCAACCTGCCCTTCTCTCCCAGCACAACGCCTCTCGGCGCCCACGGCGCGCCCGTTTGCAAGCGCGAAACCGCAAACGTACTGTTGAGCCGCTCTGACACCTTGGGGCGACCAAGGGCTTTTATTGATGCCGGCAAAATCGAGGATGAGAGCGGTAGATCATTCACCGCCACGCTGCAAAATGGCACAGAACATACGCCAGACAATGCAGAGGCTCGCTTCACCAAACTCCTTACGGGCAACGCACAGTGGTACGGGCCTGAGGAACCGAAGGGCGAGCATTTGATCGGGTTTGATACTGTAAGCGAGCAGCTTCGCTTCGCCCCGGGCCATACCCTTAGCGAAGGCGTAGAGCTAACCGTCATCCAGGGCGAGCGCAAAGCCAGAGCGATACACCTACCGCCACCGGTATTTATTAATCTGCGTGAAGAGGCCTCCCCATCTGAAGATTTGCTGACGGACGACCAACTGGATTACTTTCGGGCAAACGGCAACAACGCGCTTATCTTTATGCACGGTTACAACGTTCCTCATGGTGAATGGGGGCGATTCTTGAAGTACGACGGCAGCCGGGAGGCCTACCACGGTAATGCGCCGTCATTCGCGAAAGCCAATACCTGGCATCCCAATAAAGCCACGGTCTGGCAGGATACGGCAGCACTGTCGGCGAATAGCTTCGTGTCGCTGGAAGACGAAAAGCTGAATGGTGGCGGCGCTCATAATTGGGCTGTTCATATGGAGTACCAGTTGAACCGCGCCGCAGGCTTCGACGGCGAAGACTGGATGCCCTATAGCCGCATCATTAACATTTCCTGGCCGGGGGATACCGGTTCCACCGATTTCATGCAGGCGGAGCTGAACGCCATGGCATCCGGGCGGCGCCTGGCTCCGCTATTGTTGCAGTTGGCAAATGCCGGCATTGCCATCAACCTGCTCTCTCACTCTCTTGGTGCACGGGTAGCGCTCACCGCCCTGAACATTATGGGCATCATCGGAAAACGCGATCTGGTTGACCACCTGTTTCTCTGGCAACCCGCCGTTGCCGACAATGCCCTCACCAACGACAGCAGCCGAGACGTGCATCCTTTGGGGCTGGGCGTGTTTCCTGCCGCCCATAGCGCAGCTCGCAAGATTGTGGTGCTGCATTCCGGTAGCGACGGCATTCTTGGGCCGGATAATAGTGACGACGCGGTTTTATGGCGAAAGGCGCTGTCATTCAAGCATCCCATAGCCACTATCGCATGGACCGCCGCAACCTCAGATAACCCCGTGGATGACATAGCCGGCTACTTTAAGGGAGCCTACGATAAAAAATGGTGGACTTTTCCGGGCTTTCTGGAGAACGGCTTCGAGCCTGCCATTACAAAGCTCTACGAGGATTATTTTCCACTGAGGGCTCCTGACCATCCCGACAGACCGTCTGCAGCCTATGTCCCAACGCCTAAAGGACTCGATGGTCTTGAAGCGACTTTTAACAGAATAAAAACCGACATTGAAGAGAACTGGGCGCGACTTGAGAAAGACATTCTTACCGAAGCAAACGCTTTATGGCAACCCTGTATAGATTGCCTGCGCAACGGCGAGCGGCCGCCTGACTACACCCTGCTCGCGCCATTGAACCATAACGCCAGCGTAAGCCCGCAAATGGCGAAAGATTATGTTCTGCGTTTAAAAAAGCTTGCTGCGAACAACTGGGCACCGGAACAACGGCCACGGCCTGCGTTGGGGTATGTGGGGTTTGAGGAAGTGACAGGCGAGACTGCCGGACCCTTTCGAGATAAATTCCTCGAAGATAGGTTATTGAATGAGTCCTGGCTAGTGGTAGATCAAAGTCGTTGGCTTTTTAGCCACTCTGGGATGCGGATTCCCACTCAAGAGTTGTTCGAAGAAGTCTATCAGCGACAAATCATGAAGAACCGATTGCTGGCAAATTCAAAGTTTGGACGTTACTGATGAGCAAATTCAATCTACGGGCGCTTTTGCTGCTGGGACTCACGTTGGCTGCAGGATACGGCTTGTGGCAAGCATATCATTCCTCCGGGCCGATCATGAGCGCCTCAATTTCCTCAAACGGGACATTCGCCATTACTGCTCACAAGGATCAGAAGCTGATTCTGTGGGATTTGGAAGGGCATAGACGAAAAATTATCAGTCGCAACGCCAATATCTACAGCGCATATTTCATCAAACGCCAGCCCATTTTCCTCTGGCAGGATCTCGACAATACGGTAACCGCTCAATCGGTAAACGGCGAGGTTAAAACAGCTTTTGAGCTAAACAAGCCCACCTATGGTCACCTCATGACTCACGATCTCAGCACCTATTATTACTCCGGCATTGGCTGGGGCATATTTCGGAGAACAGAAGACGGTTCTACAGAGACTCTGAAAGCAACCGATCGCAGGGCTTTTCTTGGCTATCACAAGCTCTTCAATCTCTCGATGGACGAGTCTGAGCAATGGATAGTTTCTGCAGGAAGTGGGGAGCCCAAAGGATTTGAACCACCTTATTATCGGTCGCTACAAGAAGTTCTGGATCAGGGTGCGGACTACCAGCACCTGTACAGCGTTGCTTTATGGAACCTCGAAACCGGACAGCCAACTGCCAAACTGGATGGCAATTCTTCTAAAACTCACGCCACCATTAGCCCAGATGGGCAGTGGGTCGTCAGTGCGGACGAAGCTGGAATCGGGCTATTCTGGAACACAGGCCGGCCAGCAGCCCGACACCGGTCAGCGTCATACTACGGCGGTGTCTACCTTGACAACTCGCCTTTTGAAACGGGCGACCTCCGAAACTGGGATGACAGTGGGCTCATCGATGCACCCCCCGGCCTCAACAACTTCACCATCGCCGTCGCCTTCATCCACAACAGCGAATACTACCTTCGTTTCGGCAACAACAGCCACTTCACCGCCCTGTTCAAAACCGGCAGCCCCTGGCCCGTGAAGTATCTTGATCTCGGCGAGTCACCCAAATTGGTCACCTACGGCAGTCAGTACGACCGCAACACCGCCATCGCCACCTCACCCGAATCGGGCACCCTGGTGATGGGGCATCAATCGACCGGCGGCATCAGCGTGTATCAGTTTGACCCAGAAGAGCTGACGTTGGAGCGGGCTTGGGTGGTGAAATAGCTCGAAACTGCAGCCGTCACCGCCGACCATAACCAACGATTTCTCCGGGTTCTAAGGGGTAAACCACGGCGAATGGTGATCTGGGCGCATCAACTGGGCGTAAATCAATGACTGACAAATCTGGGGCGAGTGCATAGAATGATGACAATACAAAGCTCAAATCATGCAACAGTCAAGGAGCGTCCGGTGACGACACTGGAGCAGAAGCCGGTTAAATCCGAAGGGCGTAACGACCCTTGGAGCAACCTGCTAATAAAAGTAGGAAAAAACCAAGACCGACAGGCTTACCATCAGCTGTTCGAACACTTTGGCCCGCAGATTAAGTACTACGCTATGGCAAATGGCATGGCGAATCACGCTGAGGAATTGGTGCAAGAAGTGTTTGTGTCGATCTGGAGGCGTTCATGTCTTTATGACTGGCGCAAAGCAGCGGCATCGACTTGGATTTTTACCATTGCGAGAAATCAGCGTATTGATATGCTGCGCAAAATGAAACGCATTAGCGCCGAAATTTCGGTAGAAACCGAAGATCTGTGGCAAATTCCCGGTGATAACGAAAACGAGCCCGTTACGTCGCTGCATCGTTTAATGTCGGAGCGTCGAGTACGTGAATCTCTCAGCCTGTTACCGGAAGAACAAACGACTGTTATTGCCAAAGTGTATATGGAAAGCAAGTCTCATCAGATGGTAGCTGACGAACTGCAAATACCCCTGGGAACAGTAAAAAGCCGAGTTCGTCTAGCGCTCAACAAACTGAAAGTGATTTTGCAGGATCAAAACCAATGACACGGCATCACCCCGAAAGTACAAGCCTGATGGAATTCAGCGCGGGTACATTGTCTGACCCTCACGCCTTTTGTATACGGCTGCACCTTGAAAAGTGTGCGCTTTGCCGCAGCCGGGTAGACACCCTGGAAAGCTTGGGTGCAGTGATGTTGGAACAACAACCCCGTACTGAAAGTTCCGAACCGGCTGCCTCGACCTTCGACGCAATTCTTGCGCGTATTGACAGCGATACAGCGCCTGTAAGTGCCCCTCAGAAACGCCAAGACCTTGTAAAGAAATTGCTGGGTTGCGATATCAACGATCTGCCCTGGAAGCGCCAACTGGGCGATGTCAGCATGCTTGACGTAACAGATCGTTTCCCCGGGCAGACAGAGAGGGTGGTATTGCAAAAATTGTCCTCTGGAGGCAAAGCGCTTGCCCACACCCACCGTGGAACCGAGACCACCATTGTTTTGCAGGGTGCATTCTCTGACCAAAACGGTATTTTTAATCAGTGGGATTTTGCAGTGCTTGACCAGAATGACAATCACCGCCCGGTCGCTGTTGGCCACGAAGATTGCATTACGTTGTCGGTGCTTAGTGCACCGCTGAAACTAACGGGTACCTTTACCCGGCTGCTCAATCCGTTCATGAGCTGAGCAAGTTTATGGATTAACCAAGAAAATCACTATCAGCACACTGTTTTTACCAAGGCAGTGTGCTGCCGTCCCACGATAAAAAGCTGCCATTCGCCGATTCGTCAATCTGGTCAATCACTGCCAACAGGTTGGCCGCGGTTTCTAAGGCATCGTGAACCTCCAGGTTAGCCAGCGATTGCGAAAACGGCTCACTCAATGCCGAACGAGTTGTGCCCGGATGCAACGCAATACAAGCCACCGGCGACATGCGCCTGGGCAATTCCACAGACAGCGTTTTTACCAGCATATTTAGTGCTGCTTTGGAGCTACGATAGGCATACCAGCCCCCCAAGCGGTTGTCGCCGATGCCCCCTACCTTGGCGGAAATCGCCACAATGCGCTTTGCGCGTTTGTGCCGTAGCCAAGGCAATAACGCCTGCACCAGCAACCCGAAACCACTGGCGTTTACCGCCATAGCGCGCGCCAGAGAACTGGCCTGCAAATCTTCTAGCCGCTTCTCTGGCTTCATATTCGCTCCGTGTAATATGCCCGCAGCGTAGATGATCATATCCAGCCCTTCTGCTTTTGGCACGATAGCGGCCAGTTCCGCGGCAACTTGACCCAGGGCCTCGGGTTTTTCTGCATCCCAGGCCAGTACCTGATGTGACTCGCGCAGAAACGCTGGCGCTTTTTCCGGCTGACGACAAATGCCAATAATTTCAACATCGGCTCGAGCCCCGAGTTTTTCGGCCAGTGCTGCGCCAATGGCGCCAGACACACCCGCAATCAAAATCCGCATAGTGTTCACCAAGGTCAGTTTAAAAGAATTGTGCACGGCGGTTCGTTGCCATGCAGAGCTAAGCCGTGCTTTACGTAATAAACGTTACGCCTACCGAAACTCAAAGGGTCAACATTCCGCGCCATTGCTTCATTATTTCAGCTTTTTTGTATCTGCCAGCGCTGGGTTACAATAGCAGGCACGAGCCCATTGGAGAGATTATGAACGCCGACGATTACGCCTTCCGCTTTGGCGGCATTGAGCGCCTGTATGGACGTAGTGCGCTTGAGGCCTTTCGCAAGGCCCACATTGCCATTGTCGGCCTTGGCGGTGTGGGGTCTTGGGCGGCAGAAGCTTTGGCTCGCAGCGGTATAGGCACGCTAACGCTGATTGATATGGACGATATCTGTGTATCCAACACCAACCGCCAGCTGCACGCGCTCAATGGCCAATACGGTAAAACCAAAACCGATGCCATGGCCGAGCGTTTGCGGGCCATCAATCCTGCCGCAGATGTCCGCACCCAGTTTGCGTTTATTACTATCGATAACATCCCGCAACGGATAACCGCCGACATCACCGGTGTAATCGATGCGATAGACAGTGTGAAGCCAAAAGCCGCTTTATTAGCTTACTGCCAGCGCAACAAGTTGCCGATTGTATGTGCAGGGGGCGCCGGAGGGCAGATGGACCCAACCCAGATTCGCGTGGCCGATTTAAGCAAAACGACCCAGGACCCGCTACTGGCCAAAGTGCGTAACTTGCTGCGCCGACAGTACGGTTTTTCCCGCAATCCGCAGCGGCGTTTCGGCATTGAAGCCGTATATTCGCTGGAACAGCTGACGTATCCCGCCGCCGACGGTACAACCTGCCTACAAAAACCGGTTAACGCAGGCCCGGTTCGGCTGGATTGCGCCACCGGCTTTGGCGCCGCCAGCCCGGTGACTGCTAGCTTCGGGTTTTTTGCGGCCTCGCGGCTACTTAACAAAATTGCACAACGCGCCCAACCCTAATTCACGGAACCGATTTCTATGCCCGTAAGCACTGTTTTGCTGCTCGCTTCTATCGGTGTGCTATCACTGTTTTGCCAATGGCTGGCCTGGCGCGTACGCATGCCGGCCATACTGTTTTTACTGGCCGGCGGTATTGCGTCGGGCCCGGTGCTGGGCTACTTGAACCCCGAAGATGTGTTTGGCGACCTACTCTTTCCGATGGTGTCACTGGCTGTGGCCATTATCTTGTTTGAAGGTAGCCTGACGCTGCGCTTTGCCGAAATTCGTGGCCACGGCAAAATGGTTCGCAATTTGCTCCCAATTGGCGCGATTGTTACCGGCACCATCGGCGCCTTGTCGGCGCACTATATTCTGGGCATTTCCTGGGAAATCGCTCTGCTGTTTGGAGCCATATCCATTGTCACCGGCCCCACGGTGATAGCCCCTCTGCTGCGTTCGGTAAGGCCAAGTTCAAAACTGGCCAACATTCTTCAATGGGAAGGCATTATTATTGACCCCATTGGCGCCCTGCTGGCAGTACTGGTGTTCGAAGGCATTGTGTCCTGGGGCCAGGGCAACGTGTTTGGTCACTCCCTGTATATTTTCGCCAAAACCATTGCAGTAGGTGCCTTGATTGGCGCCGCAGCGGGCTACCTGAACGGTCAGGTGTTGCGTAAACACTGGATACCCCAATACCTTCACAATGCCGGCACGCTGACCTTCATGCTGGGCGTGTATGCGCTGTCTAACGAACTGGCCCATGAATCCGGCCTGCTGACGGTAACCATCATGGGTTTGTGGATGGCCAACATGAAGCAGGTGCCGGTCGACAGTATTCTGGAGTTCAAGGAATCCCTAAGCGTACTGCTGATTTCCGCGCTGTTTATCATTCTGGCGGCGCGCATCGAATTTTCTGCCATCGCCGATTTGGGCTGGGGCCTGGCTTGGGTATTGGCCATATTGATGCTGATAGCGCGGCCTCTGAGCATTTTTCTATCGGCTATTGGTACCAGTCTGAACTGGCGCGAAAAACTGTTCTTAAGCTGGATAGCACCGCGGGGCATTGTTGCCGCGGCGGTGTCTGCACTGTTCGCCTTCCAACTGCAAAAAGTGGGCTATGAAGGCGCGGGCGCTCTGGTACCGTTGGTTTTCATGTTAATTATTGCCACCGTAACCATTCAGAGCCTGACCGCTCGGCCGCTGGCAAACCTGCTGAATGTAACGGAGCCGGCGGAGTTCGGATTTCTGATTCTGGGGGCTAACCCGGTGGCGCGAATGATTGGCCTCGCTTTAAAGAAACACGAGGTGCCGGTGGTTCTTGCGGACACCAACTGGGAGAACGTGCGCCAGGCGCGAATGGAAAATCTGCAGGTGTACTTTGGTAACCCGGTGTCTGAGCACGCCTCTAATCAGCTGGATTTGACCGGAGTCGGCAACCTGCTGGTCATTTCACCCTACAAACACATGAATTCCCTGGCCACCTATCACTTTCTGGACTGGTTTGGTGACAACAGCGTGTACAGCCTGGCAGAAGGCGATCAGGACCAGAAAGCGCGTCATCAAACAGCCGAAAAAATCCAACAGACACGCGGCCTTTTCAACGGCGTCAGCTACGCCAAGCTGGCCAGCTTGGCAAGCCAAGGCTACTCGGTAAAAACCACCGAGCTAAGCGATGAATTCAGCTATCAAAAATTTTTGGACAAGCACCAGAGCCAGGCCCTGGTACTGTTTATGTTTGATGGCAAAGGCCGCATTACGCCGGTGAAATCCATGGACAAACTCAAGCCCGATGAAGATTCCACGCTGATCAGCCTGGTTCCGGCCCGCGCACCGAAAGAGCGCAAGGAACGCAAAGACCGTGATAACGCCGAAGTTAACGGCGCAAAATAACCAATCAGTCGCGGCAGTCCAGTACCAGCTTGCCGCGAACGTGGCCGCCTTCGAGCAACTCATGGGCGGCCGCTACCTCTGCCAGTGAAAACACCTTTTCGATATGAACGGTGACATCGCCATCTTCAATCAGCTCGGCGATTTCCTCAAGATGAAACACATCCGGGCGCACCGTCATGCCGTGGGCTCTCAGGCCCATGGCTTCGGCGGCACAAATAATCACATCTGCAGTCACAGTGGGCACCGTTACCAACACACCTTTTTCACCCAGACAGTTTAACGAGCGCCGGCCGGCGTCGCTGCCTACCAGATCCAACACCACATCCAGGCCAAAACATTCCTGAGCCGCGTCGGTGGTCGTGTAATCGATGATTTCGTGCACACCCAGACCGTCAAGAAAATCGTGATTAGCCTTTGAGGCGGTCGCAATAACGTGGGCGCCTTGGGTCAGGGCAAATTGCACCGCTAAGTGCCCGACGCCTCCGGCACCGGCGTGAATCAGAATTTTTTGACCGGCCTGCAGGTCAGCCACCTCGAATAACGCCTGCCAGGCAGTCAGCGCCGCCAACGGCAACGCCCCGGCAGTCACCAAATCCAGATTTTCCGGCACAATGGCCAATTCATCCGCCTGGGCCAGCACATAGCTGGCGTAGCCGCCGCCCGTCAGGGCGAAACCTACCAACCCCATCACCCGGTCCCCCGGTGCCAAAGTGGTCACACTATCGCCGACGCTTACAACTTCACCGGCCAGATCGTAACCCGGTGTCCATGGCAGCAGCTCTTGTTCACTCAGCTGCTTGGCCACAAAACCCAAGCCTTTGCGGGTTTTCCAGTCAATCGGGTTAAGCCCGGCGCCGTGGACCTTGATCAGCACCTGGCCCGCCTGAGGCTCAGGCACTGGAGCATCAACAAGCTGCAAAACATCACGGTCACCAAACTCTTCGTAAACTACTTTTCGCATGCTGGTGTTAACGGTGTCTTCCATGGGGTGCTCCGGCAAAGGGGTCAGTCATCGTTTGGCAGAGATAATAGTGAACTCTGCACATTTCGAGTGTATCAGATAAGGCAGCGTGTCCCTTGATTCAAGACATCACGCTTAGCCTTATATTGACTCAATCGTCGGCGGCAAGAAAGTCCACACACAAGGTGGCAAAGGTGTCCGGTTTTTCGGCGTGAAGCCAATGGCCTGTGCCCTCAATCACCTTTACGCTGGCGTTGGGAAACAGCTGCAAAATGATGTCTTTGTGCTTGCTTTGCAGATACGCCGAATCGGCGCCTTTAATAAACAGCACCGGCCCTTCAAACGGGCCTTCACCTTGCGGAGCATCGGAGAGCTGCGAATAGCAACGCTCGATTGTCGCCAGGTTCAGCAACCAGCGAAAAACCGGCCCGCCTTCAATCGCTTGATCCTTCGGAATCCGTTCCAGGTTTTTCAGCAAAAATTGGCGAACGCCGGCGTCGTCCACAAAGTTTGCCATCTGTCGGTCCGCCTCGGTGCGCGAGCTTACCGCGCTCAAGTCCATGGCTTTAAGCCCTTCAAGAATGGCATCGTGGCGCGGTTTGTAAGCCACCGGCGAAATATCGGCAACAATCACCCGGTCAACTCGATCTGGCGCCAGTAATGCCAACTGCATCGCCACTTTGCCACCCATGGAATGGCCCAGCACGCAAGCCCGTTCAAGGCCCTGCTTATCCATATAGGCCAGTACGTCCGCCGCCATGGATGGATAGTCCATGGTGTCGGTGTGGGGCGACTGGCCGTGATTGCGCTGATCCAGGGCGTGAATCTGCCAACGGTCTTCCAAACGACGGATTATTCCGCCCAAGTTGTCCAGCGAACCGAACAACCCGTGCAATACGATTAATGGCAAGCGCCCGGATTCATCCGGTCCGGCTTGGCGGGCGTTGAGTTCAACAGTCATCAGAGATTTCCTTACGGCGCTTTTGGCCGTTAGATTAGCACTGGAACAGCCGCATCGACAAAGATCCTGCACTTCTTAGATCGGCTGCACTGTCTACGCAGAACCACAAATGTGGTTGATGACAGGCGCCATGCTATCTTGGCCCATTACAACGCTGCGCTTGCGGTGCACACTGATACAGGAATCCAGATGCCCGAATTCTCACTGATTGCCGTTATTGTTACTCTGGTGTATCTGGCATCTCTGGTGTGCATCTACCGGATTCTGATGACTTATCGCACGGCACAGGGGGCTTTAGCCTGGGTTATCGCCTTGCTGGCACTGCCGTGGATTACCCTGCCATTGTTTTTGCTTATTGGGCGTTCGCGCTTTGGTGGGTACATTAAAGCGCGACGCATGGGCGACGAGGCGCTGACCAATCTGCTGAACCGGTTTGAACAGCAAGAAACCTCGTTATGCTCACCAGCGCACGAACATTTCAGCGACGAACTTCAGGTACTCAGCAAGCTGGCTCGCCAGCCGTTTACCGAAGGCAATTACAGCACTTTATTGCGCGACGGCGAAGCGACTTTCGACGCCCTGTTTGACTGCATGGAAAACGCCCAGCACTACATCCTGCTGGAGTTCTACATTGTGCGTTCTGACCGTGTTGGGCAGCGCATAAAGTCCATTCTGGAACGCAAGCTGGCAGAAGGGGTGGAAGTGTGGTTTTTGCACGACAATATCGGCAGCTTTGGCTTGCCTCGCAAATACATCAGGGAGCTGACGCAAGCGGGCGCCCACACCGCCGCCTTTGGCGATGGCAACGTACGCCGCTGGCGCTTTCAAATGAATTTTCGCAATCACCGCAAAATTTTGGTGTGTGATGGCAAAGTAGGCTTTGTTGGCGGTATCAATCTGGCAGACGAGTATCTGGGCGCAGCTATGGACCAAGAACCCTGGCGCGACACCCACTGCCGTATTGAAGGCCCCGCGGTAACCGGGCTACAACTGGCCTGGCTAGAAGACTGGAACTGGGCCAGCGACACCTTTCCAGAGCTGAACTGGGCACCCCATCACAAAACCCCGGGTGACGAGCGAATTCTGATTCTGCCCACCGGACCCGCCGACAGCTGGGAAAGCTGTACTCTGTTTTTTCTCAACTGCATCAACAACGCCCGCGAGCGGGTGTGGATTGCATCACCCTATTTTGTGCCCGATGTTCAGGTGATGAACGCGTTGCAGCTGGCGGCGCTGAGAGGGATAGACGTCAGAATTTTGATTCCGGAAAAATCCGACAGCCGCATCATTGGCCTAGCGGCCTATTCCTATCTGGTACAGGCCTGCCAGGCCGGCATTCAGATTTATCGCTATCAGCCCGGGTTCATGCATCAAAAAGTGATTCTGGTGGACGACCGCTACACCGCTGTCGGCACGGCAAACCTGGACAACCGCTCAATGCGCCTGAATTTTGAAATTACCGCAATCAACACATCAGGCACGTTTGTAGAAGAAGTGGACGCGATGCTGACCGAGGACTTCAAACAGTCCCACTTGATGGACGAGCGCGATTATCGCGACCGTTCCCTGGCGTTTCGAATTACCTGCCGTGCCATACGCCTGGCCGCGCCGCTGCTGTGAAGCCGCTAGCCGATAGCGATTTCAGCGCTGGTTATCGTCACCAGACGGCAGCGGCTCTACGGCCAAGTGCGACGTATCGGGCACGATCGGCGGTGGCAATTCGTCTTTGCTGCCGATATCGCTGCCGGCCGGTGCCAGGGTCCAGGCATCAAGATGATCAAAACTCGGGACCTCTACCGGCACGGACTCAGCTAGGGTTACGCCCGGTGGGTCCAGAGTCAACGCGGACCCCGCCAGCACCGCATCGGTGCGCTCGCCAGCGATAGGTAGGCCACTGGCGCTCGCCTGAGTTATCGCGAAGGGGCTACGGGCGTTGCGCTGCGGTGGCTGGGGAGCAGCGGCGGACTGCGGTGCAAGGTTTGAACGCGCTGGTTGCGCTTGCGCGCCGGCTTGCACAGGTACCATAGCCTGAACGTAAGACCGCATGCCGTGCTTTTGCAGTAAGGCGCGGTATTTTTCGGCCTCGGCCTGGTCGAGCTGGTTGCGAATAACCACCGGCTTGCCGCTGAACATGCGGTCAAGCTGGGTATCATTGGCCTTAAATAATTGCCGCGCATTACTGCGAGCTGCAGCAGGGTCAGTGTCTGCAACACACTCGCCTTTAAACATGAGCTGGAACATATGCTGCTACCTCTGCTATCGAATCAGAATGACGAGTTACCCTGCCCTTAATCCTGGCCCAGCAGACGCGGGAACGACTCTAATGAACTATTCACCGCATCAAGGTTGAATGCCAACACGTCTGCCAACAGCTTTTCGCTATAGCTGGATACCGAGTGCGAACGGTAGCGCTGGCCCCAGGCCACCAGGCGTTCGGCGAAATCGCGCATTTTCTCCGGATCACCGCTTTTGCGCACGCTTTCCCACTCGTCACCAAAATCTTCCGCCAACTGCTGCCGCAACCAACCCCGCTCCTGCATACTCAAAGTCTGCGCCAGTAGGCGCTCACCTTCTTCCGGCTTGCCTTCTTCCTCGACTTCTTCGCCGGTTGAGGCCACGTCAGGAAGAATCAGCTTGAACACTGAACCTTCGTCCAGGGTGCTTTTCAGGGTCAGTTCTCCGCCCATCATTAGCGCCAGTTTACGGCTGATGGCCAACCCCAGGCCAGTGCCGCCGTAGCGCCGCGAGTTCTGGCCTTCCTGCTGCTCGAAGGCATCAAAAATTCGCTCTTGCTGGTCAGTCGCAATACCGATTCCGGTGTCAGTGACAGTAATTTCCAGCCGGTAGCGCGGGTGCTCGGGTTCTCCGGGTTTGGTGCCCGGCGGATAGCTCTGCTTTGGTAAGGGGCTGGCCTTGGCGCGTACCGTCACCCCACCCTCGTGGGTAAATTTTATAGCGTTACCCGCCAGGTTGAAAAGCACCTGGCGCAGGCGTGTTTCGTCCAGCATCAGCGCTGCCGGCATCTTCTTACCCACGCTGACCTCCAGGGTAACGCCTTGGTCGCGGGCACGCAGGTCGAAAATGTGCAACACATCGCCGAGCATCCTGCGTATAGACACCGGCGCATAATCCAGCCGCATTTTGCCCGCTTCAATTCGTGACAAGTCCAGAATGTCGTTAATCAGCATCAGCAATGCGCGGCTACCGGCGCGAATGGCGTCCAGATAATTACGCTGCTGTGGGTCTGTTACCGTATTGCTCAACAAATCGCTGTAGCCGATCACCGCGTTCATCGGGGTCCGAATCTCGTGGGACATGTTGGCCAGAAACTCACTTTTTGTCAGACTAGCGGCTTCCGCTTCCCGCGCCAACCGCTCGGCCTCAAGCTTAGCCGCCCGCAGTTCATCTTCACTGCGCCGCAGCGCGTTTTCCGAGCGGATTCGCTCGTCCACTTCCCGCGACAGTTTGCGATTCCAGTACAAGAATATCAGCACCACCACCACCGCCAGCAGAATCACCCGGCGCACCACGGTGTAATCGGTCGCCTGTTCTATATCCAGGTGAATCCAGCGGTTATAAATGGATTCGGTTTCCACGCTTTCCATGCTGCTCAACGCTTTGTTGAGGATGCGTTGCAAATCTGGATTGTTTTTGCGCACCGCCAATCGCAATTCATACTCATAGGGCGTCACGCTGGTAATGCGCAGGTTGGTTAATCCCAGGCGGGTCACGGTGTAACTGACCGCCGGAATGTGCGTTACCATTACGTCCAGATCGCCGTTCGACAGCGCCAGCAAGCCTTCTTCCACGCTGGTCACCGGATAGATATTCAGATTCGGATGATTGATCAACAGGTAATCGTGAGCGGCATGGCGATTCACCACCCCCACTTTTTCCTGGCGTAGTTCACGCAAATCGCCGATGAAACGGCCGTCGTCGCGGATCGCCAGAGCAATAGGTACGGTCAGGTAGGGCCGGGTAAACAGAAAATCCTGTTCTGTGCGGGGAGTGCGTGAAATGCCCGGCAAAATATCCACTTCGCCGGTTTTGAGCTGTTCTTCAGCCTGCAACCGGTCAACCGGCGCGGTGTTCTGAAAGCGCACGCCCAGCTTGGCTTCCAGCCGCGACATCAAATCCGGTACTAGGCCCGCGGGCTTTCCATCCTGCTGAAACTCGAATGGCGGCCAATCTGTGCGGTAGGCCACAACCAAATTGGCGTTGCTCTTGAGCCAGGCCAAATCCCGCGCTGACAGGTCGTTGCCGGGTTTTTCCTGGGGCGGCACTTCCGTGGTCAGCCAGGCTTCCAGCACTTGGCGGTGCTCGTTGCGGTCGATGCGGGCTATGGCGTCGTTGAGCAGTCGCAACAGGGGCGATTCGGCTTCGCTCGCAGGTAGCCGCAACACAACATCAATGGTTTTCTGGTCGGGCAGTACAGCCAGGCTAATGCCATTCACGCGCGCCGATTGCAGATAATCCGATACAACCGGCACCGGCCCCAAAAACCCAACCGCCTGCCCTGACAGCACCACGTTCACCGCATCGGCAACGTCGGCCACCATAACTG
Organism: Marinobacter sp. M1C; assembly: GCF_023314135.1. Classification (NCBI taxonomy): domain Bacteria; kingdom Pseudomonadati; phylum Pseudomonadota; class Gammaproteobacteria; order Pseudomonadales; family Marinobacteraceae; genus Marinobacter; species Marinobacter sp. M1C. The sequence continues at coordinate 613,834 of NZ_CP092289.1, read as the reverse complement.
GTTCAAAGTTCTCCACGGGATCAAGCAGCGGGTATTGATTCACATCGTTGCTAATCACCGCCACCCGGCTGTTTTCCAAGTCTGCCAGGTTGCGAATAATGCCGTCACCGGCGCGGGCGAACAAGCCGTAAGTTAACGACATCAAAGGCTGGGTATACACAAAATCGGTGGCTGGCGGCGCATCGCTGAAACGGGTCACCAGTGAGGCATCCACGTCACTACCCGGCGGCCGTGGCTCTACCGGCACGCCCAATTTTATCGACAGCTTGGCCAGGTAATCGATATAGATGCCAGCCAGGGAACCGCTCCCGGTATTAAACGCCAGCGGCACCTGCTCCGCCTTAACCGACACGGTCACCCGCTCGTGTTCGGCCAACCAAAGCCGGTCGGCGCTTTCCGGCGCCAGGCCCAGGGGCGGCTGAGCGGCAAGCTGAGGGTCGTTAAACGGGCTGGCGCTGGCAGCCGGGGCTCCGACTACAACCGGAGCACCCAGCATGTTCGCCGGCTCGGCGCGCAGCTGAGTATGAAGCCCGCTTAACAGCCAGCACAAAATTAGAACATGCGCAGCCTTCACTGAGGTTCCTCAAAGGTTTGGTTGAGCTGAACGAAATAACAGCGGACTTGGCCCGTTTAGTCCGTGCTGATCTTAACCTGGTTGCGGCCGGCATTCTTGGCTATATAAAGCGTGCGGTCGGCGCGTTCGAAAAGGGTGTCTTCGTCATCGCCACTTCTGATGCTCGCAATCCCTGCCGAAAAGGTAATGGTAACCGGCTGATTACTAAAGTGGAACGGCAACTTTGCGACATTGGCGCGTAAGCCGTCAATGACTTGTTTGGCCTGGATACCTGTGGTTTCCGGTAGCAACACCACAAATTCCTCACCGCCAATACGGGCGATAAAATCTGTCGACCGCAGTCCTTTTTTCAACTCCCGCGCCAGCAGTTGCAGCACCCTGTCGCCCGCTTTATGGCCGTAAGAATCGTTAATGCGCTTGAAGAGGTCGATATCGACAATGGCAATTGTCATTTCACCTTTATAACGCTGCCACCGCTCGACCTCGAGTTGCAGGCGGTCGTGCCAGGAGTCACGGTTGGGTAGCTGGGTGAGCATATCGGTATTGGCGCGCCGGCGCTCTTTAAGAACCTGTTCGCGCATCAGCTCAGACTCGGTTTCCATGGTGACGATTTTCTGCTGCATGGTTTCCAGCTGAGTCGCCAGGGTTTTTTCACGTTCACTTTCGCGCTCGCGAAAGTGGACGACTGACTGGGCTATGTCGTCCAGATGAGCAGCCACAGAATGTTTCAGCTGATCGAGGTTGTTACTGCTTTGAATGTGCTGGCTCAGGCGCGTTATCCCGCCCTGCAAATCCCGGCCCAACGCCTCTGATGCACTCAGCCGGCCACTTTGTGCGGACGTATGCGCTACAAAGCTCTGGCGCAGCACGGCCAGGCGATGGTCAAGCTGTTGAATAAATTCGTCAAACTGGGCGCGGCATTGCTTAATAGCCATCATCACCAATTCAGCCACATCGCGCAGACCTTTACGCAACGCGCTCCAATCTTCGCTATAAAGCAGAATCTGCTGCAGAGCGCGGGCTTTTTTTTCCGCTTCTGCACTTATCGGTATCTCGCTGACGATTTGTTCCACTAACTGGCCAACACGGCGTGCAATACGCAGGCGCTCGCCGTCCTGGCCCAAGTCCATAGAATCTGCGGTAGGGCAAGCATCAGAACCTTGTGAAGCAAATTCCGCTTGTTCCAGAAGCACCATTTGGCAATCAATCTTTGTTTGCAACGCCTCCCAGCGCTCAACGTCAATAGAGGGACTACGTACTTGGTCACGAACGCTATCTAATAGCTGGTCAAGCTCGCCAGACTGCCCCTTCAGACCCAAGCTGGTCCGCACCAGCATTCGCTCAAGCAACATGCGGTGCTGTTGCCACTGTTGCTCACGGTGTTCGGCCGCATCCAACTCCCGTAGATATTGGTCTTTCCAAGACAACTCTGCGCTCATGGGACCTCCTGCGCGTCACAAGGCCGTGTGCTGATCGGCTTATTCATGATTGATTCGTCGCCGTTTTGCTCTTGGATGACTTTGGTCATACACACTGGCAAGGTGTTGAAAGTCTAGGTGAGTATAGACCTGAGTGGTCGCAATGTCCGCATGGCCCAACAACTCCTGAACCGCCCGCAGATCGCCACTGGATTCCAACAAGTGGCTGGCAAATGAGTGCCTCAGCATGTGCGGGTGCAGTTTCTGATCGGCGCCTTTTACCACGCCCCACCGCGCCAGTCGCACCTGAATACTTCGGTGGCTAAGGCGGTCGCCGCGGCGGCTGACAAATAATGCCTGCTGCCCGGCACCCGCAAGCCCTGGCCGCACCGCTAACCAAGCCTGAAGCGCCGCCAGGGCAGGTCGCCCAACGGGCAAAACGCGCTGCTTATTGGCCTTACCAGTCACTTTTACCTGAGCGGCTGCCAGGTCTACCGTGGCCAAATCCAAAGCGGCGACTTCTGCCAACCGTAAACCGGAAGAATACAGTAATTCAAAAATGCACACATCCCGCAATTCCAACGGATCGTCCGCCTGGGCATCCAACAGGTGCGTTAGCTGGTCTACATCGGCAACGACAGGTAACCGCCGCCCGCTTTTTGGCGCTCTAATACCTTCCGCCGGGCTATTTTCTGCCAGACCTTCACGCAACAAGTAATGGTAAAAACGGCGTATGGCTGAAAGGTGGCGGGCTATGCTGCGGCCGTTCAGGCCCGCACGGCTCAAGTGTGCAACGTAACGGCGGATGTCGTGACTGCTGAGGTTTTGCCAGCTGGCTTCCGAGTGCTCTTGAGAGTGTTTTTGAGAGTCGTCTTGAGATTGATTAAGCGAGTGCTTTAAATAGCACTCTTGAAGCCAGCGCTGCAGGCGCAGCAGATCTCGCTGATAATGCTCGCAGGTGAGCGGTGACAGGCGTTTTTCAGAGGCCAGGTGGCGAATGAAGCCGTCAACACCCTGAAACAGGCCAGTGTGTCGAGGTTTGTCACCGGCCCAGAGCATCGGTCAACGAGACTCGGCAATGTCGGTTAGCGGCAATGCTACCAAGTGGCGCTGTACCATTGGCGGTAGTAACCGGCTTAAAGTGTCGCTGATATAACTTAAAAACAGCGAACCCATGCTCTGGTCAAAATAACCCGGTACACAGCTGCCAATGGCAAACACACCGACAAGTTCATGGTTGCGCAGTGGCACCAGAGCCACCGAGGCAACCGGCTCGTCGCGATCAGGGAACAAAAAAGCGCGCTCGCTTTCGCGGAACTGGCCGCACACTGCGCGACCGCCATCCAGCAAATTACCCAGCCGTTTGTGCGCTTCCGCCGGCGACACCACATGCAGGGCGCCTTGAGCCGCCTGCGGTAGGGGGCCATCGGTAAATAGAATTATACTGACCGCGTCCAGACCAAAGTCACCGCGGATACTGTCGTCAATCACCGCCGCCATGTCGTTCAGATTTTTGGCTTCGATAATCTGCATCAGCAAGCGTTTGCTCTTCTGGAACAGCTGGTCATTCTGGCGCGCGATGCCCACTAATTCAACCAGCTCATGACGCAGAGTGTCTCGCTGCTCGCGAAAAAGATGAACCTGGCGCTCAACCAACGAAATGGCCCGCCCGCTATCGTGGGGTAAAGTCAGGTCGCGCAGCAGGTCGCTCTGTCCAACAAAAAAATCAGGGTTGTCACGCAGGTATTGCGCCACTTGCTCTGCATTTGGAACGCCGGCCTCTTGGCGGGCCGCTGAATCTGTCATCGTGTGCTCCTGGTGTCAGGATCGTTGCCTGCCGGTTCTGGCGGGTTTACGGCGGCGAATGCCAGGCTCTGCGGGCAGTCGCAGCTGGCCCTCAAAAACGTTGGCAACGGGGCCATCCATCATAACAGCGGCTCCGGGCCCCTGCCATTCGATAATCAACTGGCCTCCGGGCAGTTCTACTTCTACCTGCGGATCGAGCAAACCCCGCAAACATCCTGCAACAACCGCAGCGCATGCGCCAGTGCCGCAAGCCAGAGTTTCACCACAACCACGTTCAAACACCCGCAAGCGAATATGGCTGCGATCCACAATCTGCATAAACCCAATATTGGCTTTGGCAGGAAAGCGCCAATGCTTCTCTAACAGCGGCCCCAGCGTTGCCACCGGAGCGTTGTCGACGTCGTCAATCACCAGAACGCCGTGGGGGTTGCCCATAGACACCGCCGACAACTCTATGTTCTGGCCATCTACGTCTACGTTGTAAACCGGTGCAAATTCTTCAGCGCTGAACGGCACCATGGCGGGTTCAAGCCTTGGCACGCCCATATCGACTTTCACCAACCCGTCTTTCCCCACCCGCAGCTCAATAATGCCACCCGCTGTTTGCACCCGCATCACTTTTTTGTTAGTCAGGCGCTGATCGCGCACAAAACGGGCAAAACAACGGGCTCCATTACCACATTGCTCCGCTTCCGAGCCGTCGGCATTGAAAATCCGATAGCGAAAATCCACATCCGGCAGCCCTGGCGGCTCCACCACCAGCAGCTGATCAAAACCGATGCCAAAATGGCGATCGGCCAGCTCGCGAATCATCTCCGGGCGCAGGCGAAACATCTGGCTGATGGCGTCAACCACCATAAAATCATTACCTAGGCCGTGCATTTTTGTAAAACGCAGAGTGCCGCCCGCATTGCCACCAGAAGCGGCGCTCGGACTACCAACAAAGGCGCCGCCAGCGCCGCGCCGGGAGACCGGCCCGTCAACGCTGACCAACAGCTCCCCGTCGTCACTCATAATGGCAGGCAACTCTCGGGAGCCAATTGTTCTTCCAAAGTTTCGCGGCGGCGCACCACATGTACCTTATCGCCATCGACCATCAGTTCAGGCGGGCGATTACGGGTGTTGTAGTTGGAACTCATCACAAAGCCATAAGCCCCGGCCGAACGCACCGCCAGCAGGTCGCCGGCGCTCAGGCTAAGCTGGCGATCTTTACCCAGAAAATCACCGGTTTCGCACACTGGGCCCACCAAATCCCAGACTTTTTCGTCGCCCTTGCTATGGGGGGCCACCGGCACAATAGCCTGCCAGGCGCCGTAGAGCGCAGGACGAATCAGATCGTTCATGGCGGCGTCAATAATCGCGAAGTTACGGTGCTCTGTACACTTCAGAAATTCAACACGGGTCAGCAACACGCCGGCGTTGGCGGCGATTGAGCGCCCCGGCTCCAGAATCAGTTCCAATTTGCGATCGCCCAGACGCTCAAGAATCGCTTCCACGTATTCGCCGGGCTGCGGCGGTGTTTCATCGTTATAGGTAACGCCCAGGCCACCGCCCAAATCCAGGTGTTTTATCTCGACCCCCTGCTTTGCCAGACTGTCCACCAGTGCCAGAACCCGATCCAGAGCGTCCAGAAATGGCGCCACCGTGGTTAGCTGTGAGCCAATGTGGCAATCCACACCGCGCACATCCAGGTGGGGCAAACTGGCTGCACGGGCATAGACCGCCGGCGCGACGTCAATATCGATACCGAATTTGTTTTCTTTCAGACCGGTAGAGATATAAGGATGAGTGCCAGCGTCTACGTCGGGGTTTACCCGCAGCGATACTGGCGCTTTCACGCCCAGCTCACCGGCAATGGCGTTCAACCGGTCCAGCTCGGTGTCAGACTCTACGTTAAAACAACGCACACCCGCTTCCAGCGCGCGCCGCATTTCCCAGGGCTGCTTGCCAACGCCGGAAAAAACCACTTTGGCCGGGTTGCCACCGGCCCGGATCACCCGTTCCAGCTCACCGGCGGATACGATATCAAAACCCGCGCCCAGGCGGGCCAGCACGTCCAATACCGCCAGATTGCTATTCGCTTTTACCGCATAACACACCAGATGCGGGTGATTCTGCAGAGCGTTGTCGTAAGCCCGGTAATGGCGTTCCAGAGTCGCTCGGGAATATACATAGGCCGGCGTGCCGTGTTGCTCTGCAATGCGCGCCAGCGGCACATCTTCGGCCCAGAGCTCATCATTCTTATAAATGAAATAATCCATAAAAATTCCTGAATTAACGGGCCTGACCCGATGTTTCTGATATGGGCACAGGCGTCGGCTCCGCGTTTTGTGCTAAGGGTTCCTGGCTAGGCGCTTCGCGGTAGAGATCGCCTTTCTGGCCGCAGCCTGAAAGCCCGACCACCAACAAAAGGCTTAACAGCGCTACGACTTTAACAACCGCGGGGAATTTCAGACCCATTATCTCAACCCTGCTTAAGTGCGTTACGGGCGCGCTTAACGGCTGCCCGAACTTGCGCCGGCGCGGTGCCACCCAGATGGTCACGTGCCTGCACCGAGCCTTCAAGAGTCAGCACGTCAAATACGTCTTCGCTGATAGTACCCGAAAAAGACTGTAGCTCCGCCAGTGTCATATCTGACAAATCGCGCTTCTGCTCTACGCCAAAGGCAACAGACTTGCCCACCACTTCGTGGGCGTCGCGGAACGGCATGCCTTTTTTGACCAGATAATCGGCCAGATCCGTCGCGGTGGAAAAGCCACGCTTGGCTGCTACCCGCATATTGTCGGCCTTGGCCGTGATAGCCGGCATCATATCAGCGTAGGCTCTCAGGCAGCCTTTCACCGTGTCTACGGTGTCAAACAGCGGCTCTTTGTCTTCCTGGTTGTCTTTGTTATAGGCTAGCGGCTGGCCTTTCATTAACGTAAGCAGACTGATCAAATGGCCATTCACCCGGCCTGTCTTGCCCCGGACCAGTTCTGGCACGTCCGGATTTTTCTTCTGCGGCATAATCGAGGAGCCGGTACAAAAGCGGTCTGGCAAATCGATGAAATCAAACTGCGCGGAGGTCCACAGCACCAGTTCCTCGCTGAAGCGCGACAGATGAGTCATCAACAGCGCGGCAAAACTGCAGAACTCAATGGCGAAATCGCGATCACTGACCGAATCCAGGGAGTTTTCCGAAGCGCGGTCAAAGCCCAGCAGCCGGGCTGTCATCGCACGGTCAATCGGATACGTGGTGCCCGCCAGTGCCGCGGCGCCCAGAGGCATGATATTCACCCGCTTACGGCAATCCTGCAGGCGTTCACCATCGCGCACCAGCATTTCGTACCAAGCCAACAAATGATGGCCAAAGGTCACCGGCTGCGCGGTTTGCAGGTGGGTAAAGCCCGGCATAATGGTATCGGCTTCGCGTTCAGCCAAGTTCAGCAGCCCGGCCTGCAGTCGTTTTATCTCCTCGGCAATCACGTCAATCTCGTCACGCAAATAAAGCCGGATGTCGGTGGCCACCTGGTCGTTACGGCTGCGGCCGGTGTGTAACTTTTTACCGGTAACGCCGATGCGGTCGGTCAGCCGCGCCTCGATGTTCATGTGCACGTCTTCCAGACTGACCGACCACTGAAAAGTCCCAGCTTCAATGTCGGCCTTCACCGCCTTCAGCCCTTCCAGAATGGTGTCGCGCTCTTCGTCGGTCAGAACACCCACCGCTGCCAGCATGGTGGCATGGGCAATAGAGCCGGTAATGTCGTGATGATAAAGGCGCTGGTCAAAACCGACAGAGGCGGTAAAGCGCTCTACAAAGGCGTCAGTAGGCTCGGTAAAACGTCCACCCCAAGGTTTTTCCGAGCTTAAGGCCTGCTCCGGCGATTTGTTATCCGTCATCGTTTCAGTACTCCTGTTACATGTAATTGACCGGCGAGCATCTAACCTCATGAGAAATCATGAAAGTGGCAGTTTTCGCGATTTTTAGCGTGAACTTTCCTACATTGTAACGTCTCAAGATCCCAGAATCGCTCTAAATGTCGGCGCGTGACCGGGCCTTGCCAAACATCACGTCGGACACTATCCGTACGTTGACGGGTAAAGGATAATCAATGCCCTGAACCCGGCGTTAAAAATAGCCTGACGCCGGGAGTTACCCGAGCCCTGACTGCGGTTCCGAAACTGCAGAGTTTGGTGCTTCTGCCTGGTCTTGCAGAGCGTTAAATAGCAACCTGAAAAACGTCATGTCGTTGCGACCGGAAGCGGCCTCGAAGGTACCTTACCTTGCGGCCACCGGGAACATCCTATGGCGCTGAAAAATCACGACAGAAATGGTAGATATCCCGAACTCCCTGGAATATAACGACAGGAGGGCAAACGTAACGATGTACGATGGCGGAATACGTGCCGTCATTCTGCATCGCTTCCAGAGCACGATCAAAATTTGCGACAAATTCTGAGCTGACAGAATTTTTTGAAAAAATATAATGAGCGTTTTTGTCAGAGACAACTATCGAACTGTCGGTGATCTGGTCGGCAAGTCCCAACGCCCTTATTTCGTATAAAGCCGTTAACTTATCTGCAATTACCCCATCGACGCGATTAAGTGCCAACATTCGCCAGAGCGCTTGTCGTTGTGACGTGTACTCAATGTTTTTTTCGTAGTCAGGATCTTTGACGAGGGTGTCGTATTCTTCGCTATAAGATACGTTTATTTGCACCCCTAACCTGAAATCTGAACCCAGTACCTCTTTTAACCCGGAAAAACCGAAGTCAGCCTTGTCAGAACGGCGAATAAACAACAGATTGGGAGAGACCGTCGGCACTGTATTTGCGTAATACGCGTAATGCTCCCGCTCGGGAGTGTGATAGGCACCTGAGACCATATCCACACGCCCCTGACTCAATTCTGCGAGCGCCCTCGCCCAGGGAAGCTTAATCAGAGAAAGATTGCAGTCCAGTCGCCGCATGACCTCACGACTGACATCGGCATCGATGCCTGCAACGTTATTACCGTAAGCGACGAAGTAAGGTGGATCATCGTCCCAGCGCAACGTTATATTGCACTCAGCAAAGCCTGGGACAACCAAGCCGTATGAAGAAACAATTAATACAGTAGCTTTGCAAAACCCCGCACAAGAAACACCCCACGGCATGCAAAATATTGCAGGTTCACGGTCATTCCTGGTCAGCTGCATTACGAGTTCCGCTTGGGTACGTAAACTATCTTGATGTAAATTGATCACCTGCGCCAGCTAAAACCGGTGCAGAATTATTCGTGATGGGTATGGGCTTATATGGACTCATACGCCAGTTCTTAGCCTTTTCCGAAATATGCTTTTACTTGCCGTGCAGTCCGATCATTTCCCAGACAAAGACCGGGGTTAATTCTCAGTTACAGCGAACACTTCAGTGCGTACAAAACATGATCTATAGTTCCTACTGGCAGCCCGAGGTCACAGGGCCAAAATGGATAAATAAAACGTAGCAGGAGCATAACATTCTGACCCGGTTAAAGCAGACACCCGGTAACAGCGCGACTGCCGCGGATTCGCGGTTTTTTGTGCCAGACCTGTGCAGGGTGCGGGCCTTGTTCATGCTACTCGTTACCAGCGAACTGCTGGTGCTGGCACTGGCGATGGTGCAAGTGCAGCAAGGCTGGATTGACTGGGGGTATTTTGGCTTGCTGTCATTGTTTGTACAGTGGACCGTGCTCACCAGCATTGCCATGATTTGCCCGCTGCGTCCGCGCCTGGCGCAACTGTCGGTGGCCAGCGCAACGCTGGCCATTGTTGTTCTGGTGCTGGCGGATGTCTTCGTTTTCAGCCTGTTTGCTGACCGGGTGTTGCATCCCGGGCCCGGCGCACCTCAATGGCATAACATTGCTAAAAAAATGCTGCTGGCGTTGCTGATTACCTTAATGGTGCTTCGCTACTTTTATCTTCAGCACCAATGGCAACAACAACAGGAAGCCGAACTGCAAGCACGTTTAAGCTCGCTGCAGAGCCGGATTCAACCCCACTTTTTATTCAACAGCATGAACACCATCGCCAGCCTTATCGCCAGCGACCCCCAGCGGGCGGAAGACGCGGTGCTGGACCTGTCAGAGCTTTTCCGCGCCAGCCTGCGCACCAGCGAACAGCTGATTCCACTGCAGCGCGAACTGGAACTTTGCCAACGCTATCTGGATATTGAGGTCCTGCGCCTGGGGGACCGCCTTCAACTGCAGTGGCATATCGCTGACGGCTTGCAAAACCAGGCCATTCCGCCCCTAACCCTGCAACCACTGATTGAGAACGCCATTTACCACGGAATTCAACCCCGTGCCCAAGGCGGCATTGTGCGCGTAGAAGCGCAGACCAGCGGCGATTTTGTATACTTGCTCGTGCAGAACCCAAAACCCGAACCCGGCCACGGCGGCCACGACGGCAACCGCATGGCGTTGGACAACATTCAGGCCCGTATCCAGGCGTTATTCGGCGACCGCGCGGTGCTCAAACACAGCCATCAGGGCGACATTTACACCGTGACCCTACGCCTCCCCACGCAGCAAGTAGACCCTCAGGGAGCGCAGCGACGCACATCGTTAATAGAAGCGCAGCGACAAACATTATGAAAAGAAGCGCCACAAAAAACCTATGATCCACCAGAGAATTCTGATTGCCGACGACGAACCCCTGGCCCGCGACCGCCTGAGGAGACTAGTCGAAGGACTTCCCGGGTACTGCGTTTGCGGTGAAGCGGCCGACGGCGGCAGTACACTGCACGCCGTTGCCGAACTGGAGCCGGACATTGTATTGCTGGACATTCGCATGCCCGGCGCCGACGGCATGGACGTTGCCGCCCACCTGGGCCAGCTTGAGCGCCCACCCGCGGTCATTTTCTGCACCGCTTATGATCACTACGCGCTACAGGCTTTTGAGGTAAACGCATCTGCCTACCTGATGAAGCCCGTACGCAAAGACGCCCTGGCCACGGCGCTGCAACGGGCCGCAAAAACCAACCGCCGGCAGCAGCCCCCAACCAGCACTGCTCCGACCGCAGTCGAACTGGCGGTGCGCACATATCGCGGCACCGAACTGATCGACTTAACCTCCTTGATCTACTGCCAGGCTGACCAAAAATACGTCACCCTCCACCACTTACAAGGTGACGTATTGTGCGATTACACTCTCAAAGAACTTGAGCAGCATTATGGCGACCACCTGTTAAGAGTGCACCGCAATACCCTGGTTGGCACACGATTTATTCAGGCACTGCACCGCAACGCCAGCGGCCAGGCGATTCTGGTTCTGCGTGGTGGGCTTGGCGAACTACCGGTTAGCCGCCGCCACGCCAGCGAGCTGCGCCAGTGGCTGCAGGATTATCGACCTGGTAGACACTAGCGAAAAACCTGATCGGCACTAGTGAGCGAGCTGGCCCACGTTAGCAAGCAACCTGACCGACCCTAGCGAGACTTTTTTTGGGCGACAAGGTACCCTTGATCCACATTTAACGAACCGACAGTGAGTGTCATGTCCGCAAGAAATCTTCGCATTGCAACCCGCAGCAGCGCACTGGCGTTGTGGCAGGCAGAATTTATCAAAGCCGAGCTGGAACGATTGCACAGCAACGTCACAGTGGAACTGGTCAAGATTAAAACCCTGGGTGACAAGATTCTGGACGTGCCGCTGGCCAAGGTGGGTGGCAAAGGCCTGTTCGTCAAAGAGCTGGAAGAAGCCATGCTAGACGGCCGCGCCGACTTGGCCGTGCATTCCATGAAAGACGTGCCCATGGCCTTTCCCGAAGGATTGGGACTGGTAGCCATCTGCGAGCGTGACGACCCCACTGACGCCTTTGTCAGCAATCATTTCAACAGCCTGGATGACCTGCCGCAGAACGCGGTAGTGGGCACATCCAGCCTGCGCCGCGAATCTCAGCTGCGGGCCAACCGCCCGGACCTGCAAATTCGCATGCTGCGGGGCAATGTAAACACTCGCTTGGCCAAGCTCGACGCCGGTAATTACGACGCCATCATATTGGCCAGCGCTGGCCTGAAGCGCCTGGGTTTTGAAGCGCGCATTCGCAACTGCATGCCAGACACGCTCAGTCTACCGGCTGTGGGCCAAGGGGCTTTAGGCATTGAATGCCGGCTTGACGATCAGGAACTGCGGGCCATGCTGGAGCCGTTGAATCACACCGACAGTGCGGATAGGGTCAAAGCTGAGCGTGCGCTGAATACTCGTCTTAACGGTGGCTGCCAGGTACCTATTGCGGCCTATGCGCTGCTGGAAGACAACGATATGTTGTGGTTGCGCGGCCTGGTGGGCGCGGTGGACGGCAGCGTTATTTTCCGCGCCGAAGGCCGCGTACACCGCAGCGAAGGGGAACGCCTGGGCCGCGAATTAGCCGAAGACCTGCTAGCACAGGGCGCTGACAAAGTACTGGCTGAAGTCTATGGCTACACTCCGACCTGAGCCTGCGCTACTGCCCCTTGCCGGGCGGCGCATTCTTATCTGCCGCCCGCAGCCAGAGGCTGATCGCCTGGCGATGGCCTTTCAGGCAGCCGGGGCACAGGCCGAGTGCTTACCGCTGATTGACCGCGCACCGCTGGCACTGAGCGCAGAACACCAGGCCCACATCCAAAACCTGGACCTGTTCCAGCATATTGTGGCGGCAAGCCCTTACGCTGCGCGCCAACTGCTGGAGCAGATTGATGCCTGGTGGCCGCAACTGCCCGTAGGCATTCACTGGTATGGCGTGGGCGCCGGCACCGTTGCTGAACTGTCACGTTACGGAATTACGGCTCGCAGGCCCGTACAAGGCTGGACCAGCGAAGCCTTGCTGGCGTTGCCGCCACTACAAAACCTGGAAGACCAGCGAGTTCTGCTCGCCCGCGGCGGCGAAGGTCGCGACTTATTGCAGAACACCCTGCGCCAGCGGGGCGCTCAAATAACTGTGCTACCCTTATATCAGCGCTTTTGTCCGCAGTATTCCGCGGCACAATTGGCGCATGCTCTAGAGGGCTTTAACCCGGACGCTGTGATTACCTTATCGGGTGAAACCCTGAAGAATCTCGTCGCGCTGTGTGCGAAGAACGACCATAATCTGTATCGAAAACTATTGATTGTGCCCGTAGAGCGGGTGGCCGAGCAGGCTCAGGCAGCCGGCTTCATTAACCCACACGTTCCAGCAGGCCTGACAGACAACAACATAGTGGCCAGTGTCACAGCACAACTCACTGGCCGGACGGTGGCCCTGTAAAAGCGAAGTAAGGATGCCCGTGACCAACACACAGAAACAACTCCCCGCCCCCATAACCCAGCAACAGCAGCCGGAGCGAACGCGTACCTGGCCGCTGTGGCTGATCAGCATAATTGCTTTGGTTCTGGTGCTGTTACTCGTGCTCTGGAACTGGCAGCAGTGGAATAACAATCAGGCCAGCCAGCAAGTTCTTAAAGACCTGCAACAGGAAACCGCCCAGCTTGATTCACGCTACGGTGAACGCGGCAGTCAGCAGGCTCAGCGCTTGCAGTCGCTGACCGACGCGGTGGCCGCACAGCGAGAACTGATTGCCACCCAACAGCGGCAGATAGACCACAATGCCACCACCCTGCTGGAAGCCGGTAATCGAACCCGCACCGACTGGCTGTTGGCCGAAGCCGAGTATCTGTTGCGGGTAGCCAACCAACGCCTGCTGATCGAGAAAGACATTAAAGGTGCGGCTTCTGCGCTGCAGGCCGCAGATGACGTATTGGCCGAATCGGATGATATCGGCGTGTATCCGGTGCGCCAACAATTAGCACGGGAAATGTTGGCACTAAAGAGCATTGTTGCGGTGGATAGAACAGGCCTGTACCTACAACTGGAAGCTGTTATAGACAGTGTTCACCTACTGACCGACCAGGCGCTGATTCATGAAAACGCGCCCGGCTTCATGCTCACAGCCGATACCTCCGACGTCAACGCGGGCGAGCCAAGCATGGCAGTTCGCGCCTGGCAATCATTCACCCGCACGCTCAAAGAGGTTGTTGTTGTGAGACGGCTGGACGAACAGGTAAAACCCTTGTTGTCGCCGGATCAATCCGCCTACGCCCGTCTGAATCTTCAGCTGATGCTGGAAGAAGCCGAACTGGCGGTCCTGCGCGGCAACCAGGCGCTTTATCAGAAGTCCCTGGAAAAAGCCCGTACCACGGTGCAGGAGTGGTATAACGCCGATAACGCCCGTATTGGCGCTCTGGCAGACACTTTGGGCGAGCTCGCCAGCCGCAATGTAGACCCTGAACTACCAGACATCAGCCGCTCTTTGGGACTGCTAAAACAGCGTGTTGCCGGCCGCGGCGCGAACACTAATGGCGATCAGGATGCCTCCGCAAACAGCGATGGACAGAATGGCAATGTGCCAGTCAATGGGGCCACCGGTAACGGAGGCAATTTATGATAGGTTTGCTGGTCATTATTGTACTGGCACTGCTGCTGGGAACCGGGCTGGCGTTCGGCCTGCAGTATGACTTAGGCTACATTCGAGTCAGCTTTGGCAATTATCTGGTCGAAACCAACTTTTGGGTAGGCCTGGCACTGCTGGTGGTATTGGTTGTACTGACAGTCATGCTGATTGGCCTGGTGCGGCGTTTACGCAACGGCACCAGCCTGATGTCGGGTTGGATAGCCCGCGGCAAAGAGCGCCGTGCGCGCCGCCGCACCACTCAAGGACTTTTAGCGCTAGCCGAAGGCAACTGGCCGCGAGCAAAAAAGATGCTGACATCATCGGCAAGCAACGCTGATACGCCGCTGATCAACTATCTGGCAGCCGCACAGGCCTCGTTTGAATGCGGTGACCACGAAGCGGTAGACGAACTGCTGCGCAAAGCGTTTGAGAGCACGCCGGGGTCTGATATGGCCGTCGGCATTACCCAGGCCCAGCTGCAGCTGGCGGGCAACCGGGTGGAACAGGCCCTGGCTACGTTGCTGCGCCTGCGCAAGCAGTCGCCCCATCATCCGTTTGTACTCAAGCTATTGAAAAACGCCTACTTACGCTTGGAAGACTGGCGCGAGCTGTCGAAATTGTTACCGGAATTGCGCAAGCACAACATTCTTGTTCCGGCCGAACTGAACGATCTTGAGCGCCAGACCTGGCACAATCTTTTGGAAAAGGCTGCCAGCAACTGCCGTAAGGAACAAGCCAATAACTCCGCCGCCAGCCTGGACTCATTCACCGGTCTGTGGGATCAGTTACCCAGCTCTATGCGCCGTGACGAACGCACAATCTTCAGTTACACCAGCCTTCTGGCTGGCCTGGGGGATGAGGCGCAGGCTGAAATACTGCTGCGCAAGGTGCTGCGTAATCACTGGAGCGACGAGCTGATTAATCTTTACGGCCGAGTAGAAAGTCAGGCGCCTGACGAGCAACTGCTACTGGCCGAGCAGTGGCTAAAAGACCGCCCAAATAACGCCGAACTGCTGTTGGCGCTGGGTCGGTTAAGCTTGCGCAATGAGCTGTGGGGGAAAGCACGAGAATACTTTGAAACCAGCCTGAAACTGCAGCGCAAGCGTGAGACCCTAGCCGAGCTGAGCCGCTTGAACGCTCACATGGGGCACGACACCGCCAGCATAAATCTGCTGATGCAGAGTTTGGAAAAGGATAACGGCCTGCCCCGCCTGCCTATGCCAAAAGCCTGACGGTTGGGGTTGGGGCTGAGTGTGCTCCGCCGCTATGGCCGCGGAGCATATTCCAACACATCTGAAAAGAACACGTTAGCCGGCATTCCGGCGGCTTTTAGGGCGTCCATCAAGGTATATACCATGGTGGGCGAGCCACTGGCGTGTACTTCCACATTATTCAAATCAACGTTTGCACCGAGCACCGCGTGCACCAACTGGCCGTGGTGGCCCGACCATTCGTTGTCTTCATTATCACCCACCACCGGCACAAAGCGGAATGGCGGCCAGTCTATCGCCCATTGCTCGGCCAGGCCTTGCAAATACAAGTCCTGTCGCTGGCGCACGCCCCAGAACAACACCACCGGTTGGTTGTAATCAGTGCTGCGCAAGTACTCTATCAGGCTTTTCATTTGCGCGAATCCGGTGCCTGCTGCGATTAATAGCAGCGGCTTTTTGGGTATCGCCGCCAAACAAGCTTTGCCATGAGGCAATTCCACCATCACTTCGGCGCCGACTTGCAGCGCGTTTACAATAATCTGCCCCGACGCCCAGCCCGGCGAAGCCTGAATGTTCAATTCTATATTGGCCTGCTGCGGACTGCTGGCAATGGAAAAATAGGCAGGGCCGGCGTTATCCAGATGAATTGCCAAATACTGGCCAGCATGGAACAACAGCTCGCGGCGCCGCGGTAATTGCAGTTCAATCCGAAAAATATCGTGATTGAGTTTGCGGACGTCCAGCACTTTGGCAAGGACTTTCCGCGGCGGATTACTTCCAGCAGCGATCACAGACGTTATCTCCAGTTCCACATCAGCCAGGGCCCGAGTACGACACAGCATCAGGCGGCTGGCAACAGCTAGTGTATTTTGATTTCTCGTGTTTACAGCCGTGCCGGCAAGCATGCGGGCTTCACAGATCTCGCACACACCGTTGCGGCACGCCATGGGCACTGCGATACCTGCAGCTACTGCGGCGCTAAGCAGATCGTCACCGGCATTGGCCCGGTACTCCAACCCACAAGGCTGTAACCGGACCCGGTAACTGTCCGCCATATTAGACGGGGCGGCCGGACACAGTTTCAACCCCGGAATTCGCCGGCAAGGTAATTCCCAGGCTATCCCACAGTTCATCCACCCGCTGTTTTACCTCAGAAGTCATGGTGATGGGCTCACCCCACTCGCGGTCGGTTTCACCAGGCCATTTATTCGTCGCGTCCATGCCCATTTTCGAGCCCAGGCCCGATACCGGTGAGGCAAAATCCAGATAGTCGATGGGGGTGTTTTCCACCATCATGGTGTCACGTGCCGGGTCCATACGGGTAGTCATGGCCCAGATAACGTCTTCCCAGTTGCGGGCATTGATGTCGTCATCAGTCACGATAACAAACTTTGTATACATAAACTGGCGTAGAAATGACCACACACCCATCATCACCCGTTTAGCGTGTCCCGGGTATTGCTTTTTCATAGTCACGATCGCCAGGCGGTATGAACAGCCCTCTGGCGGTAGATAGAAATCAACAATCTCGGGAAACTGCTTTTGCAGAATGGGGATGAACACTTCGTTCAGCGCCACACCCAGAATTGCCGGCTCATCGGGCGGACGACCGGTGTAGGTACTGTGGTAAATCGGGTCTTTACGATGGGTGATACGCTCGACCGTGAACACCGGAAACTGGCCAACCTCGTTGTAATAACCGGTATGGTCACCAAACGGGCCTTCCGGTGCCATATCGTCGGGGTAAATAAACCCTTCCAGCACAATCTCGGCACTTGCTGGCACCTGCAGATCACTCAATCCGGCCTTCACTAACTCGGTACGGCTGCCACGAAGCAAACCTGCAAAGGCGTATTCTGACAGCGAGTCCGGCACCGGCGTCACTGCGCCCAGAATCGTTGCGGGGTCCGCACCAAGAGCGACCGCCACCGGATACGGCTGGCCGGGATTGGCTTTCTGCCAGTCACGAAAATCCAGCGCACCACCACGGTGGCTAAGCCAGCGCATAATCAAGCGATTGCGCCCGATCACCTGCTGGCGATAAATACCCAGATTCTGGCGTTCTTTAAGGGGACCACGGGTAATGACCAGCGGCCAGGTAATTAGCGGGCCAACATCCCCCGGCCAGCAGTGCTGCACGGGTATCTGGTAAAGGTCGACTTTGTCTTTCTCAATCACCACGTCCTGGCAGGGTGCAGAGCGCAAAACTTTAGGGCTCATGCGCATAACCTGGCGGAACAGCGGCAGTTTTTCGATGGCGTCTCTGAAACCCTTGGGGGGATCAGGCTCTTTCAAAAATGCCAGTAGTTTGCCAATGTCGCGCAGCGCGGTAACGTTCTCTTGTCCCATACCCAAAGCAACCCGCCTAGTGGTGCCAAACAGGTTGGCCAGCACCGGCATGGAATACCCTTTAGGATTTTCAAACAGCAAGGCCGGTCCGCCAGCACGCAGTGTGCGGTCGCAGATTTCGGTCATTTCCAGGTGAGGGTCTACTTCGACTGAAATGCGTTTGAGTTCACCCAGTTTTTCCAGCTGGTTGATAAAATCCCGCAGGTCGTTGTATTTCATGCTTTGCTCCGGTTAGTTCCGGTCATGTACGTGGGTTCTGGGAGATTGGTTCTGGTTAAGCGTTCAGACAATTTAACACTAAGCCCGAACAGGATGAGGGAACGAATTCTGGGAGCCGTGCCGGGGAAAACTTTCCTCCGGCACGGCGCAACACCCCAAACAAATGCGCAAGAAATCTTAGCGGCGCTTCATAGACTGGAAGAACTCGTCGTTCGTCTTGGTGTCTTTCAACTTATCCAACAAAAACTCGATTGCTGCGGTGTCGTCGTCCATAGAGTGCAGTAGCTTGCGCAGTATCCATACTTTCTGGATATCGGCTTCGCTCATCAGCAGGTCTTCGCGGCGGGTGCCGGAGCTGCGGATGTTGATGGCCGGATAGGTACGCTTCTCGGCAATCTTGCGATCCAGGTGGATCTCCATATTGCCGGTGCCTTTGAATTCTTCGTAAATCACTTCGTCCATTTTGGAACCGGTGTTCACCAGAGCGGTGGCCAGAATGGTCAGGCTACCGCCTTCTTCAACATTACGCGCGGCGCCGAAGAAACGCTTGGGCTTTTCCAGGGCGTGGGCGTCAACACCACCGGTCAGTACTTTGCCGGAGGACGGGATCACGGTGTTATAGGCACGGGCCAGACGGGTGATTGAATCCAGCAGGATAACCACGTCTTTTTTGTGCTCAACCAGGCGCTTGGCTTTTTCAATAACCATTTCTGCCACTTGTACGTGGCGGGCTGGTGGCTCGTCAAAGGTTGACGCAATCACTTCGCCGCGCACGGTGCGCTGCATTTCCGTTACTTCTTCCGGGCGCTCGTCAATCAGCAGCACAATAATGTGGCATTCCGGATGGTTACGGGTGATTGACTGGGCAATACTCTGCATTAGCAGGGTTTTACCGGCCTTGGGCGGCGACACAATCAAACCACGCTGGCCCTTACCAATAGGCGCAACCAGATCCAATACGCGGGAAGACAAGTCCTCCGTGCTGCCGTTACCGGCTTCCAGATGCATGCGCTCGTCTGGGAACAACGGAGTCAGGTTTTCAAACAGGATCTTGTTACGGGCGTTATCGGGTTTGTCGAAGTTGATTTCGCTGACCTTCAACAGCGCAAAATAGCGCTCGCCGTCCTTCGGCGGGCGAATTTTCCCGGAAACGGTGTCGCCAGTGCGGAGGTTAAAGCGGCGAATCTGGCTGGGTGACACGTAAATGTCGTCAGGACCCGCCAGGTAGGAAGCATCGGCAGAACGGAGGAAACCAAAACCGTCCTGTAGAATTTCCAGTACGCCATCGCCGTAGATGTCTTCTCCGCCTTTGGCGTGGCGCTTGAGTATGGTGAAGATAACGTCTTGCTTGCGTGAGCGTGCAAGATTATCGAGGCCCATTTCTTGCGCAATTTCGAGCAATTCGGGCATGGAATTCTGTTTGAGTTCAGTAAGATTCATAGTTTATTGATTTTTCAGGAATGGAAGAAAGCGAACGTTAGGGTGAAGGGGTGCCCCGGAACGGATTGATAAGTACAGTCTAAAGAACGGGATGCTGGCCAGATGAAGCAACCGGGAGATAATAAAGTCCGGAATATGAGAACAGAAGCCAGAGAGTGGGAACATTCGTTCGCCGGGCAGGATCGATAATCGGCTACCTCGGCGCCGAATGTCAAGGCCAGAGCCGAAAAAAACCACCAATTTCGCAAGAGATTGCACGTTCAGGCCGTTTTATCCTGATTCAGCTTACGTTAAGAGACTTGATTTCGACGGTTCCGCCGAGCGTTGTGCGGCGCCCCGGGTTCTCGGCTGCTCCCCACAAAGAGTTACTCCCCTTCCATTAATGCCCCACGATGCGGATACTAAAGGCCAGATTCTTTCACATTTTTATCGCCGAAAACAGGAGCCGCCCATGAGCAGCAAGCCAAGCCACGAACTGATTCCTATGAATATTGCGATATTGACAGTGTCAGACACCCGCGGCGAAGATCAGGACAGTTCCGGTCAGTTTCTGGAAGACAGCGTGGTCGAGGCCGGCCACAATCTGATTGCGCGGCGCATTTTGCCAGACGATGTTTATTTGATGCGTGCGTTAATCAGCGGCTGGATAGCCGACCCACAGGTTCATGCCGTTGTTATTACCGGTGGCACCGGCTTTCATGAGCGCGACAGCACGCCAGAGGCCCTTGGGCCCTTGCTGGACAAAACCATTGAAGGTTTTGGTGAGGAATTCCGCCGGCTGTCAGCCGCAGAAATTGGCACCTCGACTATCCAGTCCCGGGCATTTGGCGGACTGGCCAATCATACGGTCATATTCTGCCTGCCTGGCTCTACCGGAGCCTGTCGCACCGGCTGGAACGGTATTCTGGCCACCCAGCTGGACAGCCGCCACGGCCCTTGCAACTTTTCGGCACTGGTCGGGCGCAAGCCAGATCGGGCAATGGCACGACTGGGGCAAGTGATTGGTAAACGCGCCGTGCGTTAGCGAATACGATAGAAAGTGCGCTAACCGCTAATCAGTTATCCAATTTTCATGCCTAACCACCCCTAACAAAGTAAGCAGGTACCATGGCCGCCGTCGATCTGACCCCCGTTGAAGATGCTATACAGCATTTGCTAACCCTTGCCGCACCGCCAGCGGCGGTTGAGCTTGCCCCGGTTCACTGCACTCTGGGCCGGGTGTTGGCTCGAGATTACACCGTGCCCGCCGATGTGCCGCCAGCGGATAACAGCGCGGTAGACGGCTATGCTTTGCGCGCAGAGGATTTTCGGCCTGGAAAGCCGCTTTTGATTTCGGCGCGCATTCCTGCAGGCCAGGCACCAGGGGCACTGGTTGCCGGCACCGCCGCGCGGATTTTTACTGGCTCCGAAATTCCATTAGGTGCCGAT
Source organism: Marinobacter sp. M1C (assembly GCF_023314135.1). Classification (NCBI taxonomy): domain Bacteria; kingdom Pseudomonadati; phylum Pseudomonadota; class Gammaproteobacteria; order Pseudomonadales; family Marinobacteraceae; genus Marinobacter; species Marinobacter sp. M1C. The sequence continues at coordinate 592,983 of NZ_CP092289.1, read as the reverse complement.
ACCGTTGTGATGCAGGAACGTACAAAGGTGGATGCCGATGGCATGCTGATCGACGGCAATGTGAAGCTCGATCAGAATATCCGTCGTCGCGGCCAGGACCTGGCCGCGGGCGACTTGGCTCTGGCCCAAGGCACTTTGATTCGTCCGCAGGAAATGGGTCTGCTGGCCAGCATGGGCATTGCCGAGGTTGAAGTGTTCGAAAAGCTTAAAGTGGCGATACTCACCACCGGAGATGAACTGGTTGACCCAGGCACACCGCTTGAAGCCGGTCAGATCTACAACACCAACCGCTACACGTTGTTGGGCCTGCTGGATCAAGCGGGCTGTGAAGTGGTGCTGTGTGAGAGTTTGGCGGACACCCGCGAGGGTACCCGATCAACTCTGCAGCGGGCAGCAAAGGCCGCCGATCTAGTGATCACCAGTGGCGGCGTGTCTGTGGGTGAAGAAGACCACGTTCGCGCGGTGCTGGAAGAATCTGGCCAGCTCTCGTTGTGGCGTATGGCCATTAAGCCTGGCAAGCCGCTGGCGTTTGGCGATATCAACGGCACCCCGGTACTGGGCTTACCCGGCAACCCTGCAGCGGTGCTGGTCACATTTTTAGTGGTGGGCATGCCGTATATTCGCCAACGCCAGGGGCGCTTGCACATCCATCCGTCAGGCCAGCAAGTCGCGGCCGGGTTCAGCGTTGGTTCTGCCTCCGTACGACGGGAATATGTGCGCGCGCGGCTGGAACAGAACCGGGGCAACACAGTCATTAAAGCGTTCCCCAACCAGAGTTCCGGTGTTCTCAGTTCAGCCTGCTGGGCTGACGGCCTGGCAGCCGTGCCGGAACACAGCACTCTAAGCCCTGGCGACATCATCACTTACTTTCCGTTTTCTGAATTGGTGAGCTGACCATGCTTGAGCAGACCCTTAGCGTTCGTTTTTTTGCCCGCTTGCGCGAAGAGCTGGGCACTGAACACTTAACCATGCCAGCACATGCAGGCCAGACCGCCGCAGACCTGCTGGCTACCTTGGCCAACCGCGGTGGGCCCTGGGCTCAGCTGAACACCGGCCAACCGGTGATGATCGCCATTAACCAGGCCATGGCAAAACCGCAATCGCCCGTTAAACCAGGGGATGAAGTAGCGTTTTTCCCACCCGTGACAGGAGGTTAGCGAATGCCACAAAATTCCTCTGCCAGTTCACAGGCTGTGCCCAGCGTCAGTATCCAAAACGCGGATTTTGATGCAGCGCAGGAGTACGCGCAACTGCGCGACAGCGGCGTGGGCACAGGCGCTATTGCTACATTCACCGGGCTGGTGCGCGACAGCGGTGATCGCCAAGGCGTAACCGGGCTGTTTCTGGAACACTACCCGGGCATGACTGAACAGATCATTAGCGATTTAATTACACAGGCTGGCCAGCGCTGGGATGTGCGCAAAGCACGAGTGATACATCGCATAGGCCGCCTGCCCTTACAGTCACAGATTGTATTTGTCGGCGTATGCAGTACCCACAGGGGAGATGCCTTTGCCGCCTGCGAGTTTATTATGGACGCACTGAAAACATCGGCGCCGTTCTGGAAGAAAGAGCTGACCGACGCAGGTGAGCATTGGGTCGAGCAGAAGGCATCAGACGTTGCGCGCACAGAAGGTTGGTAGCAGAACCGTCAATTATCTAGGTCTTGCGGCCGATTGCGGTTGGTGAACAGCTCAGATAGCCCAGGACAATCTACCGATTGAGCCTGCTGGCTGTGGGCAAACATCATGACCCGACGGTTGTCGTTACACAGCTGCTGCTTAAGCGCAGCCGCCATAGCCACCGGATAAACCCCGTGTAACGGATGATCGCGCCCGTCGCACCGGGCTATCACCGGCCGACCGGGAGCGCTGCGCCAGGCCTGTAACAGCTGCCGCAGCAGCGCCGGGGTAACGCCCGGCGTGTCGCAAGGGCACACCAGAACCGCCTCGTATCCGCGGGAATCGGCCTCCTGCAAACCTGCTAACAGGCCCGCCAGTGGCCCTTGTCCGGCAAACTCAGGAGCGTCAGTAAACACGTCCCCCAAGCGGCTGTATTCCTCGAGGGAACGGTTGGCGCTGATCAGCGCCGAGCCGGTTGCGGCTCGTAAAGCTTCTGCAACCCATGCTGCCATAGGCCTGCCGCGCCAGTGCAACATGCCTTTGTCTTTGCCATCCATACGCGTGCCCGCGCCTCCTGCCAGCAGCAGGCCAATAACCGGCAACGGGGCTTGGGAACTGCTGGTGTCAGTGTTCATCACGCTCTCTTATGGCCGTTTTGCCTGTTGCCGTCGCGTTCATTGTCGCCGGTTTCCGCATTATTACCGTAATCAGCATTTCCGCTACTGTTATTACAGGCGTCAGGGGCGAGGCTGGCACCATAAAAAAACCGCCCTAGAGCAGCGCTCCGGGGCGGTTTTTCAACCTGGCTTTTCAGTCGGGCTTTTCAGTCGGGCTATGCAATCAGAGATTGCTGTCCAGAAACGCTGCCAGCTGGGACTTAGACAAAGCACCCACTTTGGTCGCGTCCACATTGCCATTTTTGAACAGCATCAGCGTAGGAATACCACGGATGTTAAACTTGGGCGGCGTTTGTTCGTTCTCGTCAATGTTGAGCTTGCAGACTTTCAGCTTGCCAGCGTATTCCTCGGCAATTTCTTCCAGCACCGGCGCGATCATTTTACACGGGCCACACCACTCAGCCCAGTAATCCACCAGTACCGGCACATCAGACTGCAGTACGTCCTGTTCAAAGGAGGCATCGGTTACGTTAACAATATTTGCGCTCATTCTCATTTCCTGTTTCTGGCATCTGCCCGGTAACAGATGCAGTTAGCTGTATTGACTATCGCTGTCGTTTTGAAAACCGCACGATAACTCACGCTCTCTTCGTGGACCATGCTTTCAATGGCCAATACTTTACGCCATTGCTCCGTCTGTTGTGAAGCCTTCGCTGACAGGAGGGGAATTCCCTGCTCATTAAACCACAGTCAGTCAGGCTGGCTGACAGGCCCTTGGGTTATCGCTATAGTACGCCCTACGTTCATCCCACAAGGATTCCTAACCCCGTGACGGCAGAACCCAACGCCGAAAACGTTTCCGCGCCTCCTGATATGCTGGCCGCTATCGATATGGGCTCAAACAGCTTTCACATGGTGGTTGCGCGCCTGGTGCACGGCGAAATTCGCACCATGGAAAAAATGGGCGAAAAAGTTCAGCTCGGTGCCGGGCTTGACGCCCAGAACCGCCTGACCGACGAAGTTCAGGAGCGGGCTCTGGCCTGCCTGAGCCGCTTTGCCCAGCGCCTGCAGGGCATGCCGCCGGAAGCCGTGCAAATTGTTGGCACTAACGCCCTGCGCATTGCTCGCAACGCCAACGAGTTTCTCAGTCGCGCCGAGGAAGTGCTGGGCTATCCGGTAGAAGTGATTGCCGGGCGCGAGGAAGCGCGACTGATTTATCTGGGCGTTTCCCACACCCTTTCTGACGACACAGGCCGCCGGTTGGTAATTGACATAGGCGGTGGCAGCACCGAATTTGTGATTGGTCAGCGCTTTGAGCCGGAAGCCCTGGAAAGCATGCACATGGGCTGCGTGTCGTTTAGTAATCGCTACTTCCAGGACGGAAAAATCAACCGTCGCAGTTTAGACAATGCCATCACCCACGCCGAGCAAGAGTTGCAGAGTATTCGCCGCCAGTATCGGGCGATGGGCTGGCAAAGCGTTGTGGGCTCTTCAGGGTCGGTAAAAGCCATTGGCCAGGTTCTGACCACGCTCAAGATCACCGACGGCACCATCACCCTGGAAGCCATGCAGGAACTGCGTAAACGGCTGGTCAGCATGGGCCATGTTGAGCGGTTAGGCGAATTGGGTGTACGCCCAGACCGGCAAAATATTTTTCCTGGTGGTTTCGCTATTCTAATGGGCGCGTTTCAATCACTGGGCATTGAAACTATGAGCTTTGCCGATGGCGCGCTGCGCGAAGGTCTGTTGTACGGAATTATTGGGCGAATACGCCATGAAGACGTGCGGGAGCGAACCATTTCTGCACTGCAAGAACGCTACCACGTTGATCAGCTGCACGGCGCCGCCGTAGAAGCCAGCGCGGTGGCTGCCTGGGCGCAGGTTGCGGAAACCTGGAAGGTGAACAGCTTCAGCGACGAAGACACCTTGCGCTGGGCCTGCAAGCTGCATGAAATCGGCTTGACCATCTCACACAGCCAGTACCACAAGCACGGCGCTTATCTTTTACAATATTCAGACTTGCCCGGTTTTACCCAACAGTTCCAGTGGGATCTGGCGGCCTTGGTGCGCGGGCACCGGCGAAAGTTTACCGCAGCCATTTGGGCTGGAGCCTTAGCGGAAGACATCCCGCGCTTGCGCTATCTATGCATACTGGTGCGCCTGGGCGTGTTGCTGCAGCACGCCCGCAATCTGGAAGAACCACCAGAGCTGACGCTGGAAGCGTCTGCGAACAAGCTCAGCATTCGCTTCCCCGAAGGCTGGTTGGAACAGCGCCCACTCACCTTGGCAGACCTGGAAAATGAACGGGACTATCTGCTACGCCAGGACTTTAGTCTGGACATTGTTACTGAATAAAAAGCACTGAATAAAAAGCACTGAATAAGAAACTGGCGCCGCAAGCGCCGGTTTCTGCTGCAAAGCGGTAAAGCAACCTTAACTTTCCAGCTCCGCTTCCAGAACTTCGACCGTTTCACTGACGTCTAACCACTGGGATTCTACCACTGCCATTTTTTGGCGTGCCTCCGCCTGCCGCCCCAACAGCGTTTTCAACTGCTGTTTGCCGCTGTCACCGTACAGCGTCGGATTGGTCAACTCGGCGTCCATCTCCGCCAGCGCAGCCTGCATGCTGTCCATCTGTTTTTCCAGTGTGGCCTGTTGTTTGCGGAACGGACTGATTTTCTGGCGCACAGCCGCCTCGGCACGCTTGCGGGCCTTGCGATCATCGGCACTTTCACCATTGACGGCCGCGTCTTGACCACCCTCTGCAGCGGCAGACTGTCGCTTAGGCGCCTCGGTATCGTCTTTGCGGCGATCAGCCAACCAGCGCTCGTAATCCTCAAGATCACCCTCGTACTCAACGACACGACCATCGTTCACCAGCCAGAACTCGTCAACGGTGTTGCGCAGCAAGTGGCGATCATGCGACACCACCACAATGGCACCATCAAAGTTTTGCAGCGCCATGGTCAGCGCTTGGCGCATTTCCAGATCAAGGTGGTTGGTAGGCTCATCCAAAAGCAGAAGATTGGGCCGCTGCCAGGCGATCACCGCCAGCGCCACCCGAGCTTTTTCGCCGCCGGAAAAGGAACGTATCGGTGACAGGGCCGCGTTACCATGAAAGTCAAAACCGCCGAGAAAATTGCGAATACTCTGATCCGACGCCCGCGGGCTCAAGCGCTGCAGATGCAAAAAGGGGCTGGCGTCCAGATCCAGGGATTCGAGCTGATGCTGGGCAAAATAGCCAATGGCCAGATGCTCGCCGCAAGTGCGCTCACCGTTAATCAGCGTGGCCTCACCCCGCAGACTGTCCATAAGGGTAGATTTACCCGCACCATTAGGGCCAAGCAGACCAATGCGGCTGCCCGGTAACAGGCTCAGGTTCAGGTTGCGCAAAATAGTCACGTCGCCGTGACCAGCCTGGCCCTGGCGAATACTCAGCAGCGGGTTTGACACCTTTTCGGCCAACGGAAATTGGAAGTTGAACGGTGAATCAATGTGTGCAGGCGCAATTTTCTCCATGCGCTCCAAAGATTTTACCCGGCTTTGAGCCTGGCGAGCCTTAGTGGCTTGAGCCTTGAATCGGTCAATAAAGCGCTGAATTTCAGCAATGCGAGCTTGCTGACGCTCAAATCCGGCCTGCTGCTGAGCCAGCCGTTCACTGCGCTGGACTTCAAAAGCTGAGTAATTACCGCTATACAGCGCTAGATCGCGCCGATCAAAATGCACGACATGTGTCGCGACTCGATCCATAAAATCCCGGTCGTGGGAGATAAACAGCAGGGTTCCGGAGTAGCGCCTCAGCCAGTTTTCCAACCAAAGACAGGCGTCCAGATCCAGGTGGTTGGTCGGCTCGTCCAGCAGCATCAAGTCGGACGGGCGCATCAGCGCCTGAGCCAGATTCAGACGAATCCGCCAGCCCCCCGAAAAACTCGAAACCGGGTGATCAGCATCGCCATCACCGAAGCCCAGCCCGCGTAGCAGCGACTCGGCTCGGCGCGATGCAGACCACGCCTCGTGCAGGTCTAGCTCGCCATGGACACGGGCTTGGGCCAGGTCGTCTTGCGCAGCTTCCGCTCGTGCCAGTTCGTGTTCCAAGCGACGCAAGTCGAAATCGCCATCCAATACAAAGTCTCGAGCGCTACGCCCGGTCGCTTCCACTTCCTGAGCCATGTGAGCAATGCGACAACCTCCGGGCAGAGAAAAATGGCCCTGCTCTGGCGCCAAATCACCCAATATAAGCTGAAACAGACTGGACTTTCCGGCACCATTGGCACCCACAATGGCCATGCGCTGGCCCGGTTGCACGGTCAGGCTGACGCCTTCTAGCAACCACGCACCACCTCGTTGTAAACTAAGATCACTAATTGTTAACATGTTTTAATTCTGGCACTTTAATAATTTCAGGGAAGCCTTGGACACTGCACCGGACGATATCGCGATCATACCGCAAACCGCGGCCAGCCTGACACTGCCGGCAGATTTGCAGACTGACACAGAGCTTTGGTCTTTTGCCTTATCATGCTGGCAAAAACCGGGCGTAGCGTCTGCCTGTCTGTTATTGCAACAACAAGGCTGGAGTGTGACCCGCATTCTATGTGCTGCCTGGCTGGCGAATCAGCGCAGAACTTACACCGGGCTAGAAGCTGTTACGGTAACAGAGTGGCGCAACCGTGTAACCGTGGCACTGCGTGACGTAAAAAGGGCGCTGCCGAAAGAGTCGGAAAGTTGTTATGACCTGCGCGTAGACGTGGCTCGCCTGGAACTTGAAGCAGAGCGTGTCGAACTCGCTCTGGCGTGGCAAACACTGAACACTGAAATAGAAGAACCGGCAATGCAAGATCGCAACATTTTGATCATCGGCAACCTGACAGCAGCGGCGCCTTGTGCAGACAGCGCACGAGCAGCTGCCTCGGATATTCATCAACTGGCGTCTGCTTTGACTTTTTCGCGCCCCCCGGAGCGCAATCAACATGATGATTAAATGGCTGGTACGGCTAGCTTTTCCTGCCTTGGGCGTATTGTTATTACTGATCGTGTTTGGTTTAGGAACGCCCGAGCAAGTGACACAACCGTTGGCTAAAGAAACAAAACCGGCAGAAATTCCCGCCTTCGAAACTCTGGTACCAGAGTCAGTGGTGATAGATTCACCCGACATCATTTTCAAGTGGAAAGATACCAATGGCAACTGGCATTATGCTGACCAGCCACCGCCCAAGGGGCCCTGGAACACCTTGGCCATAGAACGGCCGAACCCTCCCCGTGGCACGGCTGGTAGCGCAGAGTCTAAAGTCGACTGGCAGGCGCCGTATAGCGCGCCATTCAACATGGGCGTAGGCGCTTCAGGAAGTTAGTAGGTGCTTCAGACAGTTAAGTGAGTGGCTACCGGGCCATTAACAGATGTTCAGTGGCGTAAAGCCGGTGTTATAGGTACCTTTTCGCCAGCATTATATCGAATACCCTCAGTCAGCCAGCGCCGGCCAAGCCCCGACGTTGCGACTCATTAACTAATATGAAGGATGGATTCATGAAGAAAACGCTGTTTGCACTGACGATTGCCGGCCTTATTGCAGGCTGCTCTTCCGCTCAGGAAGCACCGAAAGACCCCGCGTTAGAATCCAACAGCGAAAAGGTCAGCTACGGCATGGGCCTGGTTATGGGTGAGCGTATGGGTAACGACCTGCCAGACCTGCAGATGGAGCAGTTTCTGCAGGGCATCCAGCACGGCAACAACGGCGACCAGGCACAACGCCGGATGACTCAGGAAGAAATCCAGCAAGCGCTGATGTCTTACCAACAGCAGCTGCAGGAAGATCAAGCCAAACAGATTGAAGAAATGACACAGAAAAATGTGGATGCGGGAAACGCCTTTCTGGCTAAAAATGCCGAGCGCGAAGGCGTAACAACCACGGATTCCGGCTTGCAGTACGAAGTGCTTGAAGCCGGCAATGGCCCGCAACCCGGCACCGGCGACACGGTAAGAGTCCATTACACGGGCGAACTGCTGAGTGGCGAGGTGTTTGACAGCTCCCGCGAGCGCGGTGAACCGGTTTCATTCCGCCTGGACCAGGTTATTCCCGGCTGGACAGAAGGCCTGCAACTGATGAACGAAGGCGCGCGTTACAAACTCTATATTCCGTCAGACCTGGCGTATGGCCCGGGCGGCAATCGTGCGATTGGCCCCAATGAAACATTGGTTTTTGATGTGGAACTGTTGGCGATTAACCCGGACAGCGCCCAGTAACTGTATATTGTAGTTGGTACCTGGGCGACGGTTCTACAAGAGCTCGCCGCCCAGGCTTACCCACAAACCTCTCAGGCGGGCTCTGCTTTGTCTGCGTTAGCGGTGTGTAAGTGAGCAATCAGAAGGTCTTCCAACTCATAACGGCTGGCCAAGGTTTCACCCACTCGCGATAACTCCGTAAACAGCGCCTGCATTTCCGACTCGGAAAGTTCGCGGCCATCTACCTTGTCATTAAAATCAAGAATCACTTGGGTGGTTTCGGTAATACGCGGATACACTTTCGCGGCCAATTCCAGGCCCTCATCGTCGTTAAATTCCCGCGCCTCACGCACCAATTGCTCGTAGATTTCAAAGTGCCCGGCGGAAACGTAATCCATCAACATTTCGCACAGCAGAACCAGTTTGGGTCTCAGGCTTTCGGTCTGGGAATAGTCGTTTTCGGCAGACAGCTCACAGTAGCGCACCAGTACATCCTGACGCTCCTTAAGCCAACGGTCGATCAGATCACTGACCCCACCCCACCGCTCACGGGCATTTCGACAATGATCCAACATAACGGCTGTACTCCACTGGGTGTTCTATCTGGCTAATGCCTGCTGAACTTCAACATACGTCAATGCAAGTTACCCTATGGCGGTAACCCGCCGCAACCGTTTGTGGCTGCGGCCTTACCAGGACCGCTTAGACGCGGGGCGCAAACACAGATAAAGACCGATCAACGCCACACAAACGAAAAATAGCGCGCTCCAACCCGGAATGCTCAGTCCCAGAAAGCGCCAGACCACCGTCGCACAGTCACCGGTCCCGCGAACCGCGGTTGCCAGCACGTCCAGCCACGGCAACACATCCAGCATGTAATCCACCGATGGGCCGCAAGCCGGGACCTGGTCCGCAGGCAAGCTTTGCAGCCAGAGCTGGCGACTGGCCAAGCCCAATCCGGTACCTGCAGCCAGCGCCAAAAACAGACCGTATACCCGTGCGGCAATCGGCCCCGGGCCGTGCAGCCACGCCAACAGGCTGACCAGCCCGGCTGCCATGAAGGCAAACCGCTGCAACCAGCACAAAGGACAAGGCTCCAGCCCCATCACATGTTCCATATAAAATGCCACCGCAAGCAGTGCGGCACACACCAGAAAAATAACAGCAAACATAATTCTGCTGGTCAAAAGATCACCTCGAAAATAGGAATGGGACTGCATCCAGGCTGCCAGCCTGTTATTGTGATATTCGTTGTTCAACTACTGTAATTATCAGGATTATGACTGCATTGACAAAAATGACGCCAAAAATGTTGCCAAAAATCTTCATCGCCCTGTTTACGATGTCGCTCGCAGCTCTCGCCTACAGTGAAGAGCCCGACGAATCGGCTGAACCAGCAAAACCAGCAGAACTGACCATTACCGATTATATATCGTTGGAGCCCGCGTTTGTGACCCACATAGGGCCACCAGGCGGCAAGCTTTCCTATCTGAAAGCCAGTGTTAGCTTGCGCGCCGACGCCAGCACCACTCGCCCCGCCGTAGAAGCACACATGCCACGCATACGCCATGAGCTGGTGCTGCTGTTTGGCGAACAAAGCGATGTTGATGCCCTTACCCGGCCAGACACTCAGCAGACACTGGCAACAGAAGCCACTGCCCGCGTTAATCAGGTACTGGAAAACCAGCACACCGGTGAAGTTGTCAGCGGTGTGCTGTTTACCGAGTTTGTCGTGCAGAAGTAATCCATACTCCGATGTTCAGCTTTGCTGATACTGGCGCAGGTAATCGGCAAAGCTTAGCGTATCCGCGGCTTCAATCTGTTGCTGCTGTTGCAAGGACTCAAGGCTAAACCCTTTATATTGTTGCTGCACAGCGTCTGGCAGCGGCTGCGCGAGCAAGCTGTGCTTGTGCTGGTGAGACATTTCCAGCGTCCAGTCCCGGTGACCTAGGCCACTGCTGGTCATTGCATCCAGGACCTGCTGCGATGGCAAAAACCAACTGCCTTCCAGCTTGTGCCGCTGCTCCGCCAGAGCCCGCACATAGGTGGCGTCGCCATTCCAACCGTCGAGCTGTTCCGCCAGTGGCTGCAGCGAGTCCAGAAGTTCAAGCGCCGTCTCTCCAGCGTTAACACTGCGATTGCCCACTTGCAGCGCCAAGTCGCGCCCGCGCCCGCGCGCGACAACATCCTTGAAATTGTTATCCAGCCGGGCACACTCGTCGTCACCAATCCACGGGCTGTCCTGTAACAGGCAATCCAACAAGAACAGGTCAAGAAAATCCACTTGCGGCGCGGTAATACCCACGGCTGCAAACGGGTCCAGATCCAAACAACGCACCTCGATGTACTCCACTCCGCGGCTCATCAACGCGTGGATGGGTTTTTCGCCACTGGCGGCGGTGCGCTTCGGCCGTAAGGCACTGTAATACTCGTTTTCAATCTGCAACACGTTGGTATTGAGCTGAATGTATTCACCGTCGCGGTTTATGCCCAGTTTTTCGTAGGGCGGCCAGGGCGTGTGAATGGCTCGCTCCAGAGTCCGGGTATAGGTTTTCAGCTCGTTAAAACAGATGTTCAGAGATGCCTGGGCATTGTTGTGGTAACCCAAATCGCCCATCCGCAACGAGCTGGCCTGCTCACCATAAAAAGTATTTGCATTAAAACTGCTGAGGTTGTGCCTGACGTTGGCAACAAAACTCTGATCCAGCGCCGGTGAAGCGCCAAACAGCAGCATTAACAGCCAGCTACGGCGGCGAAAATTACGAATCAACCAGAAGTACTGCTCGGATTTGAAATCTTGCAGGCTCAGCTCGCTGCCGCCCACAGCCTGCTGCCACTGCTGCCAAAACCCTTCGGGTAACGACACGTTGTAATGAGTGCCGGCGATACTTTGCATCATTCGCCCGTAGCGCACCGCCAAGCCCTGGCGATACACGTGTTTCATTTTACCCACATTGGAGCTGCCGTAATTGGCGATGGGAATACTGCTGTCGCCATCCAGGCCACAGGGCATACTGGCGGCCCAGAATACTTCGTCGCCCAAGTTCTGCTGTACAAATTGATGGGCGTGGCCCAGCGCTTCGAGCATGCCGGCGGTGGTGTTATACACCGGCGTAATCAGTTCCAGAAGAGATTCCGAATAATCGGTGGTAATGCGGGGGTGGGTTAACGCCGAGCCCAGAGCGTGCGGGTGCGGGGTTTGTGCGATGAAGCCGCTGGCATCGGCACGCAGACCTTCTTTTTCAACACCTTTACGAAAGCCCTGCCACTCGCTGGCGGCAAACTGCTCAAATATGTGATGGCGTGATTGAGCCATGAAAAACTCCTGCTGCAACCGCTATGGTTGCCAAGTAAAGTTGCCAAGTAAATTAACGGTCGCGCTTGTTGGCCGACGCCATGGCCTGAGCCAGAGCTCCTGCCATGGCGCCTTGACCTTGACCCTGACCCGGATTCTGATTTGCAGCCGGCGCCGGTTCACGCGCGCCAGCCGCATTGTTGCGATTTGGGCTTGAGGTTTTGTCACCACGGGGCCGTTCAGCCGGCTGCTGGCCAGGCTGATCACCCATGCGCATGGTCAAAGCGATGCGCTTACGCGGAATATCCACCTCCATCACCTTCACTTTTACGATATCGCCCGCTTTCACCACTTCCCGTGGGTCTTTTATAAAACGGTCTGCCAACGCCGATATATGAACCAGGCCGTCCTGGTGCACGCCAATATCCACGAAGGCGCCAAAATTGGTGACGTTGGTGACCGACCCCTCCAGCACCATTCCCGGCTCCAGATCTTTCAAGGTTTCTACGCCTTCTTCAAAGCTGGCGAAGCGGAATTCCGGCCGCGGGTCCCGCCCCGGCTTTTCCAACTCGGCGAAGATGTCTTTAACCGTAGGCAAGCCAAACTGCTCGGTCACATAATCCTGCGGGTTCAGGCTGCGCAAAAATGCTACATCACCCACCAGGTTGTTCATATCCCGATGATTTTTAGCGGCGATGGTTTCCACCACGCGATAAGCTTCCGGGTGCACCGAAGACCGATCTAACGGATTATCCCCATCGCTGATGCGCAAAAAGCCCGCCGCCTGTTCGAAGCTGCGAGCGCCCAGACGCGGCACTTTCATCAGCTGCTTGCGGTTACGGAATTGACCGTTCTGGCTGCGATAATCCACGATGTTCTGGGCGATGGTGGGGTTTAACCCAGACACACGGGTTAACAGCGGCACCGACGCGGTGTTCAGATCGACTCCTACGCCGTTTACACAGTCTTCTACCACTGCATACAGACTGCGCGATAGCTGTACCTGCGATACATCGTGCTGATATTGGCCCACACCAATAGATTTTGGCTCAATTTTAACCAGTTCCGCCAACGGGTCCTGCAAGCGCCGGGCAATGGATACCGCGCCGCGAATGGTGACATCCAAGTCCGGCAATTCCCGCGAGGCGAATTCCGATGCTGAATAAATAGACGCACCCGATTCGCTGACCACAATGCGCGCCAATTTCAGTTCCGGGTAGCGCTTGCACAGATCGGCCACCAGTTTATCGGTTTCCCGCGAGGCAGTGCCATTACCAATAGCCACCAGTTCGATGTTGTACTGGCGACACCATTTGCGCAATTGCTCTATCGACGCTTCCCACTGGTTTCGTGGGGCGTGGGGAAATATAGCCCCGTGGTCTACCACCTGCCCTATGCCGTCAATTACGGCCACTTTCACGCCAGTACGCAGGCCTGGGTCCAGGCCCAGAGTGGCCCGGGGCCCGGCCGGAGCCAGCAACAACAAATCTTTGAGGTTATCAGCAAATACTTGGATAGCCTCGGTTTCAGCGGCCTCTCGGACCTGGCCAATCAGATCGGTTTCGAGCTGGCCAGACAACTTTACCCGCCAGGTCCAGCGCACCACTTCGGCCAGCCACTTGTCGGCCGCCCGGCCCTGGTCGCGGACATTCCAGTGGGCGGCAATGTAAGATTCCGCCGGGTGCGGCTGGCGACGATCATCGCTGTTTTCTCCAACGGCAATGGTGTAGCTCAGAATACCCTCGTTGCGGCCACGTAGAATAGCCAAAGCGCGGTGTGACGGCACTTTTTTTAACGCTTCGCTGTGATCAAAGTAATCACGAAACTTGGCGCCTTCGGCCTCTTTGCCGGCAATAACGGTGACTTTCAGCTGGCCTTGCTGCCAGATGAAACCGCGCAACTGGCCCAGAAGTTCGGCGTCTTCTGCGAAACGCTCCATCAGGATGGCACGGGCGCCTTCCAAGGCCGCCTTGCTGTCAGCCACATCGGCGTTAACGAACTGCTCTGCCAGAGCCTCTGGCGCTTGTGTTGGGTCGTTATAAAGGCTATTTGCCAGTGGTTCAAGGCCGGCCTCACGGGCAATCTGGGCTTTGGTACGGCGCTTGGGCTTGTAAGGCAGGTAAAGATCTTCCAGACGATTTTTGGTGTCTGCCCCATTAATGCTGGATTTCAGCACATCGGTCAATTTGCCCTGCTCGTCAATACTGGCGAGGATGGTGGCGCGGCGGTCTTCCAAATCGCGCAGATAGCGCAAGCGCTCCTCTAGGGCTCGCAACTGGATGTCGTCAAGCGCGCCGGTCAGCTCTTTGCGATAGCGGGCAATAAAGGGCACAGTCGCACCGCCGTTTAACAGTTCAACGGTGGCGTTAACCTGCTCTTCACGTACACCAAGCTCATTCGCAATGCGTCGGGAAATACTGTTCATGCTACCTCTGCTAATCACGTTCGCTGACAAACAAAGTGGCAAAGGTACAGCGGCACAGGATTACAGGCAAGCAGACTGCCTCTGATTACGGAAGAACTGCACCAGCTGGCCCCAAGGCATCGGCCGGGCAAAATAGTAACCCTGTACGTGGTCGCAATTCGGTTGCCGTAAAAACTCCATCTGCGCGTATGTTTCCACGCCCTCTGCTGCTACGCTCATATCAAGGCTATGGGCCAGGCTAGTATTGCCAGCCGTCCAACTGTTGGCGGCATAAATAATCTGCGGCTCCCGCCGCAGTCGTAGTGATACTCTGGCTTGCCGGCAGGTCAGCGCCCATAACAACTACGGGCTTATCTCCGCAGGCTTGAACAAGATGGGCTAACCAGGCATTCATGTCACCGTTGTCCAGCTGGCAGTCCCACAACATTACGTCAAACGGCTTCTTGGCCATAGCACGCTCGAAACTTGCGGTGCCTGCACACCAGGCAGCACTCATGACCAGGTCATCGCTGGCCGCTGCCCAGCTGTTTAACCATAGGAAATCGCGATAATCCGGAGTCAGCACCAACAGGCGGATGCCAGGCTGATCAAAAAAAGCTAAAGGCGATACCATCTGCGAATCCATGAGTTTGTAAGATTTTCTGCACCAATGCGCTGTAATTCAAGCCATACAATTCATTAACAATAGCTTACTTTCCGGTAGGGTGCCGATTGCCCAGGTGCTGTAGAATAATCATGATATTAATGCACTTTGCAACCAGGCTGCTGTGACGCCGTGACAAAACTCAATCCCAGACAACGCGAAGCCGTGCGCTATGCCGATGGCCCCATGCTGGTACTAGCGGGGGCCGGCAGCGGCAAAACCAGCGTAATTACCCGCAAAATTGCGTTTCTAATCGAACAACTGGGTATTCCTGGCCGGCACATTGCGGCCGTGACCTTCACCAACAAAGCCGCACGAGAGATGAAAGAGCGTGTTGGCCGCATCATCGATCGAAAGCTAACCCGTGGATTAACCGTGTCCACCTTTCATAATCTGGGCCTGAACATAATCCGCGAGGAACATGACCACCTGGGCTATCACCCCGGATTTTCCATTTTTGATGCCGAAGACGCCAAAGCCCTGCTGCAGGACTTAATGTTAACTCATGGCAGCACCGACGCTGGTGATGAACTGAACCCGGTACAGATGACCATCTCTTCGTGGAAAAACGCCATGCGTACGCCTGCCGAAGCACTGAGCAAGGCTGCAGACGAGCGTGAACAGAGAATCGCCATCATTTATGGATACTACAACGAGTACCTGAAAGCGTACAACGCCGTTGACTTCGATGACCTGATTCTACTGCCGGTGATGCTGTTTCGCCAGCACCCGGACGTGCTGGCGAAATGGCAGCGTAAAATTCGTTACATGCTGGTGGATGAGTACCAAGACACCAATATGTGCCAATACGAGCTGGTAAAACTCTTGGTGGCAGGGCGCGCCGCTTTTACCGTAGTGGGTGATGATGACCAGTCGATTTACGCCTGGCGCGGAGCGCGGCCAGAGAACCTGGCACAGCTGGAACAGGATTTCCCCAGCCTGAAAGTGGTTAAGCTCGAGCAGAATTACCGTTCAACAAGCCGCATACTGCGTGCCGCCAACACAGTGATTGCCAACAACCCACACGCCTTTGAAAAAGTGCTGTGGAGCGATCACGCCATTGGCGAAGAAATCCGCATTATCCGCTGCCGCAATGAAGAAGCAGAAACCGAGCGTGTAGCCACCGAAATACTGGATCAGAAGCTGAAGCAGGGCTTGGGATTCAAAGATTTTGCGGTGCTGTACCGGGGTAACCATCAGGCCCGACTGCTGGAAGTGAAGCTACAGGCCTATCAAATTCCCTATCGCATCTCCGGCGGCCAATCGTTTTTTGCCAAAAGTGAAATCAAAGACGCCATGGCGTATTTGCGCTTGCTGATCAATCCCACTGACGACGCCGCGTTTTTACGGGTGGTTAACGTGCCCCGCCGTGAGATTGGCCCACGCACACTCGAGCAATTAAGCCACTACGCCCGCGCTCGCAACGTCAGCCTGTTCAAAGCACTGGGCGATATGGGCGCGCAAAGCCACGTGACCGACAAGGGCCTGGAGCGCCTGCGTCGCTTCGCCCACTGGGCAGACGCTACCTGTGAGAGGCTACACAACGATGACCCTGTGCAGGTAATCAAGCAGCTGTTTACGGACATAGAGTATGAGGAATGGCTGCACCAGCATTCTGGTTCTCCCAAACAGGCGCAGCGGCGCATGGAGAATATCTGGTATCTAGTGGATTCCATCCAGCGCATGCTCGACGATGGCAAAGGCACCGCCGACGAAATAGGCGTGGAAGACGCCATTACCAAACTGATCCTGCGGGACATGATGGAGCAGCGCGAGGAAGAAGACGACAGCGACAAAGTGCAACTGCTGACCCTGCACGCCTCCAAAGGCCTGGAATTTCCCCACGTGTTTATCATCGGGCTGGAAGAAGAGATTCTGCCGCACCGGATGAGCATTGAAGAAGAAAACATCGAGGAAGAACGGCGGCTGATGTACGTGGGTATTACCCGGGCACGGGAAACCCTGACCCTGACCTATGCCGCGTCTCGCCGGCAATACGGCGAAAAAATAGAAACCATTCCGAGCCGCTTCCTGGACGAACTGCCGGAAGGTGATGTGCGCTGGCTGGGTTTAGGGGACGCAGATGTCGAAGTGAACCAAAAGAAGGGAAAAGCGACGCTTAGCGCTCTGCTGGGGGACCTGGGCGCCTGACACCGGGCAGTCCGCATTGGCGAACCGCCCGGTTTTACGCAGTGTTACTTGCTTTGAGCCACCAGGTGCTCAACGGCCGCAGCAATCTCTTCATCCGGGCAGCTAACACAGCCACCTTTGGCTGGCATGGCGTTGTAACCATTGATTGCGTGGGAGATCAACGTGTCTATGCCTTGCTCGACACGCGGCGCCCAGGCACTGGCGTTACCAATAACCGGCGCACCAGCCGCTCCCGTGGTGTGACATGCCATGCACACCGCACCATAAACTTCCGAGCCAGAGCGAGGGCCAGCGTTGGCTGCGACCGTTGGAGCTGCCGCTGCGCCACAGTCTTCACCCTGCAAGCAGAGACTGCCTACCGGCTGGATACGGGACAGAATTTCGTCATCAACATTTGCCATAACGGCGCCGGCTGTCAGACCAAAACCAAGCAGAACAGCGGCCAGAATTCTCTTCATCTTCACAATGCACCTCGCATTCAAGCGTTATAATAATAAGTTGCCGCATTATAGCGGCTGTGCGTCGGCAAAAAAACCAACACGCAGATTGATACAGCAATTTCAGCACCGTTTGTTGGTATTTGGTAAATCACAAGACCTGTCGCGCCGTTATGGTTACCATACGTTCTAGGCCCGTTTATCGCTCAGGAATTCACCATGACACAACCCAGTCACTCTTCCCATCGCTTGCGCAAGCCGCTATTAATTATAGAGTTTACCGCGCTAGCTATACTACTGGGCTCTATGACCTGGTTTGGTTACAGTACGCCGCCGGGCGAAGTTCTGGCGCCCGCCTGGCTGTTGATACCCGCTATGGCCAGCCTGCTGGTTTTTACCAGTTTTATTGGCCTGATGTACCTGCGCTGGGTGGTTACCGCAGGCGCAGAGCGTCAAAATCACCATAAACTAATTTTCGCATTGCTGGCGTTGACGATGTCCAGTGTGTGGTTATACGGCGTAGCAAATACCTGGATCAGCCTGAACGCCCAGTAAAACGCCACCATTTGCACGCCGTTTTTCTTCCGCTAAAGGTCACAGAGACACTACCAACATGCTATTCACACCTGTGTTAACAATTATCCGGCAGCGCCGCCACGTGTTGGCACCGGCACTATCCACAGCACTAGCCGCCGCATTGTGCACCTTGGCCTGGGCGCCTGCGACCAGTGCCCAAACCGGCGCTGAGCCTATGGCAGATCAACCGCTGTCCGCCCAGGACTGCGCACTGATTCGCGATGGATTGCAACGCCTGGCCTGTTTCGATGAGATTTACCAGCCTGATCAGGCCCGCGACAACGCCAGCACCGAACAACGGCAACGGGTCGAAATCGCCACCGAGGCACTACCGCCAAGCAAACGGGCGATGGAAGAAGCGCTGGATAACCCAGAAGCAAACGACGAAACTGCGGTGATGTCATCGATTCTGGACCGCTACCTGGAAGCGGAAGAATCCCTGTTTTCATTCTCTGGCAGTTTTATTCGCCACCGCCCGAACTACATTCTGCCAATCACCTGGTCAGACCACCCAAACCAGACACCCACAAGCCCGCGCCTGGGCGTGACCGGCTACGACTACGGCCTCAAGCGGGAAGAAGCCAAGTACCAGATCAGCTTCAAAGTTCCGCTGCTCACCGGCTTTATGGATAAACGCACTACGCTTTGGTTCGGCTACACCCAGAAGTCTTTCTGGCAGCTTTACAATCAGGATGAGTCCGCGCCGTTTCGTGAAACCAACTACGAGCCTGAACTGTTTCTGCGCTACCAATCCGACTGGAACATTGGGCCGGGCCGCCTGAACACGTTGAACCTGGGCATTAACCACCAGTCAAACGGTCAGGCCGAGCCGCGCTCGCGCAGCTGGAACCGCATTGTTGGCATGGGAACTTACACTTACAACCGCTGGCTGTTCATGGTTAAACCCTGGATACGCTTGCCAGACGGCAACACCGACGACAACGACGATATTGAACGCTATCTGGGCCATGCCAGTTACCACGCCGTGTACAAACTGACGGAAGACCGCACCTTCTCACTGAAGCTGCTGAACAACCTGCGCGCCTCAGACAACAAAACCTCGGTGGAGTTTGGCTACAGCTTCCCCATGGGCGATACCATCAAAGGCTTCGTGCATTATTACAACGGTTACGGTGAGAGCCTGATTGACTACAACGAGCGCATTCAGAGAGTCGGCGTGGGAATTATGCTGAACGACTGGCTGTAATCCTTAGCGCAGCGCCAGGGCCAGAAGTATAAAGAAGCAAAAAGGCCCTGCCGGGTTTGATTGTCCGGTAGGGCCTTTGCACAGATTGCACAGAGCAAATTACAATCACGCTTACAGGGCGTTCAAACGCTCCATTTCCGCCAGCAGTTCGTCGGTTTTCTCTCGCATCAACGGTATATCACCACGGGACTCCACGTTCAGCCTTACCACCGGTTCGGTGTTGGACATACGCAGATTAAAGCGCCAGTGATCGTATTCCACACTCACGCCGTCTATGTGGCTCACACTCTTCGCCTCGGCGCCGTATTTTGCTTCGATGGCGGCAATGACAGCAGCGGGGTCTGCGATCGTGCGGTTAATCTCGCCGCTGGCCGGGTAGGCGTCAATACGGGCATCAATCAACGATGACAGCGTGCAACCCGCCTGGCACAAGCGCTCGGCCACTAGCAGCCATGGAATCATGCCGCTGTCGCAATAGGCAAAATCCCGGAAATAATGGTGGGCACTCATTTCACCGCCGTACACCGCATCTTCATCGCGCATACGCTGCTTGATGAACGCATGGCCGGTTTTGCTTTCAACGGCAACTCCGCCAGCAGCGGCAACCAGGTCCAACGTGTTCCAGATCAGGCGCGGGTCGTGAATCACCTTACCCGGGCCGGTCTTGCGCAGAAACTGATCGGCCAACAGGCCAACAATGTAATAGCCTTCAATAAAGCGGCCATTTTCATCGAAGAAAAAACAGCGATCGTAATCTCCGTCCCAGGCGATACCCATGGCAGCGCCACTGGTTTTTACCGCGTCTGCGGTGGCTGCACGATTTTCTTCCAGTATGGGATTGGGAACACCGTTGGGGAAATGTCCGTCTGCGTTGTGGTGCACTTTCACAAATTCGAACGGCAGGTGCGCCTCAAGCTCATCAATCACCAGCCCGGCACCGCCGTTACCCGCATTGACCACCAATTTCAGCGGCTTCAGATCTGCACCGTTGATATAGCCCAGAAGGTGATCAATGTATGCGCTCATGGTGTCCAGGGTTTCGTAACGGCCCTGAACCTGGGCGTCCGCAAACGGTTCCAAAACGCGGTCACGGATGTCGTTCAGCCCATTATCTGAACTGATCGGCCGCGATTCTGGCCCCACCATTTTCATGCCGTTGTGGTCACGGGGGTTGTGGCTGGCGGTGACCATAATACCGCCATCCATGTCGTAATGGCTGGTGGCAAAGTACACCATTTCGGTACCGCACAGGCCGATGTCGTAGACGTCGGCACCTGCAGCCATCAAACCTGAGCACAATGCCTGGCTGATCTCGCGGCTGGACAAGCGAATGTCATAGCCGACAATGATTTTTTTCGCGCCGGTTACTTCCACATAAGCACGGCCAATAAGCTCCGCCAGCTTAGGGTTCAGCTGGTCTGGAACACGGCCACGAAGGTCATACGCTTTAAAGCAGGACAGATCCATTGTCGACATTTACTCCGCTGCACCAGACTGTAACTGGATGTAGTTTTGAATACCCATCTGGCTGATCATTTCCAGCTGGGTTTCCAGCCAGTCGATGTGCTCTTCTTCACTGTCCAGAATGCTGCGGAACAACTCGCGGCTGGTGTAGTCCTGAACAGATTCGCAGTGAACGATGGCATCTTTCAGATCTTTATGAGCAAGGTGTTCGATTTTCAGATCGCATTCGATCATTTCCTGAACGTGCTCACCGATCATCAGTTTGTTCAGATCTTGCAGGTTAGGCAGGCCGTCCAGAAACAGGATGCGCTCGATCAGTTGATCGGCGTGTTTCATTTCGTCGATGGATTCTTCGTATTCTTTAGCCGCAAGCTTGGCTATGCCCCAGTCTTTGTACATGCGTGAGTGCAAAAAATACTGGTTGATGGCCGTCAGCTCGTTGCCCAAAACCTTGTTCAAGAACTGAATAACTTGTTTATCACCTTTCATAGCGCCTCTCCCCAAAGATTTTGATCAGTTCGGGTAACAATAGCGCGTTATGGCGATGGTTAGAATCGCTGGAATGATAAACCTGGACGGGCACTCAGGCCGGGTGGGCCAGCATGCCGGCCAATGCCATATAATCTGGAGCGTTGTAATCGCGGAGGATTTCACGAGCGGTTCGTGCGCAGCAGCCGCACTGGGTTCCCACACCCAGCTCTTTACCTAACTGGCGCATAGACGTTACACCGTTGTCTGCTGCGGCACGGATATCGCGATCGGTTACGCCGTGGCAAAGGCACACATACATAGGACTCTCACTTACGCAATGGAATGTTAGTGATAATTATTGCCATTGCGATCTTAAAGTTCAAGCCCTTTGCGTATTAATTTTCGTTCAATCTGCTCAGATTTCGTGCACCCGTATCGGTAACCAGCACGTTGTCTTCCAGCCGCACACCGCCGCAGCCCTTCAATTCGATCAGTATCTTGGTGTTGATATGCTGCGCCAATGGTCCTGCTAGCAACGGTTCTAGCAGCGAAGGAATAAAATACAGACCCGGTTCAATGGTGACCACCATGCCGGCTTCCAGGGTGCGGGTTAGGCGCAAAAACGGCGCTTCCGCCGGCGAGGGCACAGGCTTACCGGCTACATCATGCACCTGTATACCCAGAAAATGGCCAATGCCGTGGGGGAAAAACACCCGGGTAATGCCCTGCTCTACCATGGCTTCATCGCTGATACCGCTTACCAGCCCACTGGCACTGAGCAGCGCAGCGACACCGGAGTGAGCCTTGCGGTGGATCGCCAGGTACTCAACACCGGGTGCAACCATCTGGCACAGGCGTTCGCGCAACAAATCCATGCCTTTTACCAGTGCTGCGAATCGGCCTTCGCCCGCAGCCGCATAGGTACGGGTAATGTCCGAGCAGTAACCGCGGTAACGCACACCCGCATCCATCAACAGGCTGCGGGACTGCGCCGGTGCCGTGGTGTCGTAATATTGGTAATGCAAGGTACCGGCGTGCTCGTTCAGGCCGATAATGCTGTGGTAAGGCGCCTCGGTTTCACGCTGAAAGGTAGCCTGCTGATACGCCAAATTAATCGCAAACTCACTGGCGCCATAGGTGAACGCCGCGGCTGCAGCCTGGTGGCCTGCCAGAGCAATATTATTGGCACGGGTCAGGCAGGCCACTTCATAGTCGGTTTTGTGCATGCGGGTTTCATCCAGCGCCGCCGTCAGCGCCGCCGGATTATGGTCACCTGGCACGCCCGTAAGCAGGGCCGGATCACCCACAACGGCCAGCCCTTTACCCTGACCAGTCTCGGCCGGCAATGGCGGCAGGCCGCGTTTGGCAATGTAGCGAATATCCAGCGCCTGCTGCCAGGGCTCGCTTGGCAGCTGCAAAGTCGCGTGCCAGAAATCCACCGGCTGATACAGCCACAGCACCGGCGTTGCATCTGCCTGAATCAGCAGCCAGGCGTGTTCGTAGCCGGTCAGGCCGGTCCAGTGCAGGAACGGACCAAAGCCCTGGAAAGACGCGCCCTGGTCGTCGCCATAGCGCATGGGCGCAGCACCAGCGCTGATCAACAGCGCGCTGTAGCCTTGGTCCGCCAGCGCACGCTGGTAGCGCTGCTGCAACTCGGCAATGTGGGCAGGTTGCAGGGCCAGAATTTGGTTATCGGTCATATTGCGTTTCCAATGTGTTCCAGAGTGTATTGAAATCTTGGGTGCGGGGCTGGCTCAGGCGCAGCAATCGAATTTCCAGTGTTACGTCCCAGCGCTCATCACCGGCGCGAACCAGGCTGCCAGATTCTTCGCTTTTTTGTGCCATGCGCTGGGGTAACCAGCCCATACCAAAACCCTGCTTTACCAGGGCTTTCACGCTAGACGATTGGGCGTTTTCATTCAGCGGTAACAGATTGGCGGTGATCTTCTGCCGCGCCAGATGGGTGGTAATGGCGGGCTGTAAAAAACCCCGCGGATGGTAAGCAATCAGCGGCACCGGCTGCGCCGCACTGCCCGGCAGAACAAAACGTGGGGCGCCCTGTTCGTCACCGACGCTCAGCGGTATCAGTGCCTCCTTTGACAGTGTCATAGAGCGGTAGGCACTGCTGTTCAGCCGCTCACGCCAGGGCAGGTCTTCATGCCAGTAGCACAGCACCAGGTCACAATCGCCGTTGTCGAGCGCGTCCAGAAACTGCTCGCCTACCCAGTTAGTGGCCTTCAGATTCAGTTGCAGCCGCTCGGCTACCCCAGCCTGTTGAGCCCAGGTCTGGTAAAAATGGGAGAACAGACCCTGGGTTGAACCCACACTGATGCGGGCATTGGCTTCGGATTCAAGGTGTTTTACCCGCTCGCGGGTGTCGCGAACATCGCGGGTGACCCGCGCGCACAATTCGGCGAAAACCTCACCCGCGGGCGTCAGCGACAGTGGCAGGGTCTGGCGGTTAACCAAGGTTGCACCCATGGCGTCTTCCAGCAGACGAATACGCCGGCTGAAGGTAGGCTGGCTGACGTGTTGAAGCTCAGCCGCACGGGAAAAATGGCGGGTACGGGCCAGCGCCATAAAATCTTCCATCCAGCGTACTTCCATTTTCCCCCACGACCTTGCGGACCATTGGACTTACATCAAAGGCGCCATAATAACGCATCGGCTAATGAGTCTTCACAAACGGCCTTCTTCAACCCCGTGGCAGGCCACTTGGCCACCGTCACCTGTGGCGAACAATTCCGGGATTTCCTGGCGGCAGCGATCATTAGCGTAGGGGCAACGGCCATGGAATACACAGCCAGGGGGCAAATTGACCGGCGTAGGCACCTCGCCCTGTAGGCGAATGTAATTGGGCCGGCCGTCTTCCAGCCGCGGTATCGCGGACAACAATGCCTGGGTGTAAGGATGCCGCGGGGTGGCAAACAACGCCTTGGTAGGCGCCAGTTCGCAGACCCGGCCCAGATACATCACCGCCACGCGGGTGCCAAAGTGCTCCACCACCGCCAAATCGTGGGTGATAAACAGATAGGTCAGATTGCGCGATTCCTGGGCGTCCATCATCAGATTCAGCACTTGCGCCTGAATAGACACATCCAGTGCCGAAATGGGTTCGTCCGCCACAATAAACTCCGGGTCGACCGCCAAGGCGCGAGCTATGGCAATACGCTGGCGCTGGCCGCCGGAGAACTCGTGGCCAAAGCGGCTGCCCCAATCCGGATCAATACCCACCGATTGCATTACCTCCTGTACTTTATTAAGCACGTCGGCTTTGCTCCACTCGGGGTGGTGAAAGTGAATGGGTTCTTCCAGAGTTTGCTGAATGGTCATCCGCGGGTTCAGCGAGGCGTAAGGGTTCTGGAAAATCATCTGCATTTTGCGGCGGTACGGCAGCAGCGCTTTGCCTTCCAGCGTGTCGATGCGCTTGCCTTCATAGTGCACTTCACCAGCGGTGGGCGACAGCAAGCCCATAATAGTGCGGGCAACCGTAGACTTGCCGCAGCCAGACTCGCCTACGACGCACAGGGCTTCGCCTTTGAACACCTGCAGATTCACGCCGTTGATGGCGTGTACCGCTTCCTGTTTGCGTTGAAAACGTCCGTTTTTGAAGCTGACCTGCTCCAGCAGGCTACCAGACAGATCAAATTTCTTTTCCAGACCGCGAATATCAACCAACGGCGAGGCGCTCATGGGGCCACCTCCCGGGCTTGCTGTTCTTGTGCAATCAAACGTTCCACCTCATAGCAGGCAACATCTACATTACCGGCCCGCACATACTCGGGCATGCTGCTGCGGCACTCATCGGTCGCGAATGAGCAGCGCGGGTTGAACGGGCACCCGCTGGGTACATTCTTCAACGACGGCATGGCACCGGGAATCTGAAACAGCCGCGCACCGGGCTCGCCCATTTGCGGCAGTGCGTTTATCAGCCCCTGGGTGTAGGGATGCTGAGCATCGTTGATGATTTCGCGGGTAGGCCCCTGCTCGATGATACGGCCGGAGTACATCACCAGCATGCGCTGGGACACCTGGGACACCACGCCCAAGTCATGGGTAATCAGCATTAGCGCGACGTTTTCCTGTTCGCACAAATCCAGCAGCAGAGCCATAATTTCCGCTTGAATGGTCACATCCAGAGCTGTAGTGGGTTCGTCGGCAATAATAATTTCCGGGTCTAGCAGCAAGGCGATGGCAATAATCACCCGCTGGCGCATACCACCAGACAGCTCATGGGGGTATTGGTCCAGGCGTTTCTCCGGGGACGGAATCTGCACCTTGCGCAGCTTGTCTATCGCAATGGCCCGCGCATCTTTGGTGCTGATCCGGCGGTGGGCCTTGATGGCTTCCACCATCTGGGTGCCAATGGTCAGCACCGGGTTCAGGGTCATCATCGGGTCCTGAAAAATCATGGCGATGCGATTGCCGCGGATTTTCCGCAGTTCACGCTCGCTCATGGCCGCCAGGTCTTTGCCTTCGAACAGAATCTGCCCGCCGGCAATGTAGCCCGGCTGCGCAATCAGATTGAGAATGGAAAAGGCCGCCACGGATTTACCCGCACCGGATTCCCCAACCAGGCCCAGCCGTTCACCTTTGTCCAGCGAGAAACTGATGCCCCGCAGGGCTGTCAAATCGCCACCGCGCACGGCAAAGCGAACATCCAGGTTTTTTACTTCCAGCAATGCCATCGGATTATCCCTTGTACAGCCGTGGGTTCATTACATCGCGCAGCCAGTCGCCCAGCAGGTTGATCACCAGCACCAACACCACCAGCACCAGGCCGGGCAGCAGGGTGATCCACCAGGAACCGCTCTGAATATAGTCGAAGCCGGATTTGATCAGCGAGCCCAGCGACGGCTGGGTTTCAGGCATACCCAGGCCAAGAAAAGACAACGCCGCTTCGGAAATAATGGCGTTGGCAATTTGCACCGTACCAATGACGAAAATGGGCGACAGAGTATTGGGCAGAATGTGGCGAAACATAATGCGATTGGTACGAAAACCCATCACCTTGGCCGCATCCACGTATTCCTTTTTCTTCTCTGCTAGCACCGAGGCTCGCACGGTGCGGGCAATTTGCGGCCATTCGGCCAACCCGATGATCAAAATCAGCATGTAAATGGCGATTTCACCAAACATCAGGCTGCCAAAGCTGGCCTTGAACACCGCGCCCACAATAATCGCCACCATCAAGGTAGAGAACGACAGCTGCACGTCAGCGATGCGCATCAGAATGGCGTCTACCCGACCGCCCATGTAACCGGCCAACAGACCAAACAAAATGCCCAGTACGGCTTGCAGAATAACCGCACCAAAACCGATCATCAGCGACACTTGGGTGCCGTACAAAATGGTCGACAGCATATCCCGGCCCTGGGCATCGGTGCCCAACGGGAAGGCCTCGTCGGCGCCGCTCATACCAAGCGGCGGCAACTCCGAGTTCATAATGTCGATTTGCGCCAGATCGTACGGATCGGTTGGCGCCAGCAAGGGTGCGAAAATCGCCGACAGAACCATCGCCAACAATACGATGAAGCTAATAATGGCGACCTTGTCGCGCTTGAAGCTGTACCAGATGAAAGAGTCGCGGACGCGAGCCCAACGGGAGACAGTCGCGGTCATCATGCTTTTTTACCGGTCAGTTTTACAGTGGGGTTCACCAGGCCGTAGATCAGATCCACAATCGTGTTGGTAATTACAAACACCAGCCCCACCACCATCAGGTAGGCCACAATTAGCGGAATGTCGCTGCGGGTAATGGCTTCCAGAAACATCAAGCCCATGCCCGGCCACTGGAATACGGTTTCGGTAAGAATGGTGTAAGCGACCATGATGCCAAGTTGTACACCGCCCACCGTAATCACCGGCAGCATGGTGTTTTTCAGGGCGTGCAGAAAGTTGATACGGCCGGAAGACAAGCCCTTGGCGCGGGCGTAACGAATGTAGTCGCTTTGCAGCACTTCCAACATTTCCGCACGAATCAGCCGGATAAACAGCGGCAGCATGATAGACGCCAAAGACACACAGGGCAGTACTAGGTGCCAAAGGCCATTCGAAGAGAAAAACCCTGAATTCCAGGTACCGAACAAATGGGTAAGCTCGTCACCACGTCCGTAAGACGGCAAACCGCCATCGGTAGACAGCGCGCCGTTTAGCCAGGCGCCCCAACCGGTATCCGTTGGAAACACTTCAATCGCAACCCCAATCGAAAACAGCTGAATCAGCACAATGGCGGTCAAGAACACCGGAATTGAAATACCCACGGTGCTGATGCCCATAAAGAATTTCGACAGAAATGCTTGCGGGCGAATGGCCGCGTACACGCCGATGGGCACCGAGAAAACCATAATGATCAGGGTGGCACCAATCACCAATTCCAAGGTGGCCGGAAGGTGTTCGGCAATCACCTGTAACGTAGGCTTGCCGTAGAAGTACGAAATGCCCAGATCTCCCTGCAGAGCATTACCGGCAAAGCGCGCATACTGCACGTAAATCGGGTCATTCAAACCCATGTCTTCACGTATCGCATCACGCTCTTCCAGCGACACCGACATGCCCACCAGTTCCTGCAGCGGGTCACCCAGGCCGTCCTGAATGGCAAACGCGATCATGCTGATCACGAACATGACCAGAAATGCCTGAGAAATCCGTTGAACCAAAAACGCTAGCATGAAAAATGTCCGGATTAGGCGTCAATAAAAAAGCCGGTTGCGGGCGCCCTAGAGAGAGTGGGTGCCCGCAACCGGCCGGGTTTTACGGGTTGATCAGGTACGATTTAGGGTGGTCAGAGGCGATTACTCGACCACCAGGTCGCCCAGGTAAGGGAAGTTCATCACGTTCAGAATGGGGTCAAGTTTCACATTCTTTTTTGAGGCCCAGGCCAGGTCCTGCCAGTGCAGCGGAATGAACGCGGCATCGTCATACAGTTGCTGTTCTGCGTCTTGCAGCATGGCAGCGCGTTTTTCACGATCGGTTTCCACGTTGGCTTTTGCCACCAGCGCGTCTACTTCCGGATTGCAGTAGTTACCCGCGTTGTACTGGCCAGCGCCGGTGTCGGCGTTCGGGCAGAAGGTCAGGAACTCGAAAAAGTTCGCAGAGTCAAGGGTATCGGCGAGCCAGCCAATCAGCATCATGTCGCCTGAGCGGGCATCAAATTCCGGCCAGTACTGCGCCTTGGGCAGGGTTTTCAAATCAACCGTGATGTTAATGCGCGCCAGCATGGCCGCAGCCGCCTGGGCAATCTTGTCGTCATTAACGTAACGGTTGTTAGGCGATATCATGGTGATGGTAAAGCCGTCTTCGTAGCCGGCCTCCTTCATCAGTTGTTGCGCCTTTTCCACATCATAACGAGGTTTTAAAGATGCGTTATGGCCAGAATAGCCGGCCGGTGACATCTGCGCCGCAGGGGTTGCAAAGCCTTTCATGATTTTTGCCGCAATGCCTTCCTGGTTAATGGCGTAAGCCACCGCCTGGCGCACTTTGGGGTTTTTGAAGGCTTCCACCCGATCCTGGTTCAAGTGGAACAAGATGATGCGGGTGCCGCTCATGGTCACCAGATCCGTGTCTTTATCGCGTTTAATGCGGTCCAGATCGGTTGGCGGTACCGGAGCAATAAAATCCACACCGCCCGACAGCAACGCGGATACGCGAGTGTTGTTTTCCTTGATGGGGGTCAGCACGATTTTCTTCACATTGCCGGGCGATGCTTCATCCCAGTAATCGGCGAAGCGTTCAAACTCCATGCGCACGCCCTGCTGGCGCGACGTAACAACGTAGGGGCCAGTGCCGGACAGATTGCCAGATGCAAAGGAACTGCCGTGCTTGGTAATGGCCGCTTTGCTTTGGCCATTTTCGGTTTCACCGGAGTAGAACTCGCTGTCCATCGGAAAAATATAGGTCGCGGTGTTCAGCAGCAGCGGGTAAGGCTCGGCGGTAACCAGCTCAAAGGTGTAGTCATCAATCACGTTGATGCCGATGAACGGCGCAAAGATCGCCTTATAATCAGAGCTTTGCTTCAAACGGTCGTAGGTAAACTTTACGTCTTTGGTGGTCAGCTCATTACCGGAATGGAACTTAACACCTTCGCGCAGTTTGAAACGCATGGTTTTGTCATCCACACGCTCCCAGCTTTCTGCCAGGCGGGCGTCAAAACCCAGGTCTTTGTTCCAGCGTATCAGGGGGTCAAAGGTCATGTGGGACAGCTGCAACATACCGCCAGACAACTGCTCGTGGATGTCCAGGGTGACGGGATCGGCGTCGTAGGCCATTTTCAGTTCTTTGGTCGCTTCAGCAGATAGCGCCAAGGGCGCCGCGGCCAAAGCCATAGAGCCCACAAATGCGGTTAGTAGCTTTCTCATCGCGTTTTCCGTTGCTGTTTTAAGAATTTTACGGACGAATCGGCGTCCAAGGGCGCCAGATACCTACTAGCAACCTAGTCAACCCACAGCAAAACGGCAATTGAAATTGCGACATACCCCTATGCGCAAGATGCATACAGGCGTTTGAATGAACACACGGGCTGGAGTGAATAGCCTGTCACAGGTTAAAAAGAACCGGCAGCAGCAGCGCGGTAAACAGCCCTGTCAGGCTCATGCCCAATGAAGAAAAAGCACCTGCAGTACTGCTGATTTCAAACGCCCGCACGGTGCCAATGGCGTGGCCATTCAAGCCGAGCGCAAAACCGATCACCCGCTCATCCGTAATTTTCAGCACGCGGGTGGCTACCTCGACACACAAGGTGGTAAATACGCCCGTAATCAACAGGGCCGCCATCAACATCGGAACCGAACTGCCAATGATGTCACCAATACCCAGAGCGATGGCTGCCGTAACCGATTTTGGTGCTAGCGACGCCATAACCGTTGGCGACGCACCCAGCGCCCAGGCAATGACCAGCGTATACCCGACCGCCAACGAGGCGGCTATGGGCAAGGTAAGAACGATAGGCCAGAGCATGGCACGAATATGGTGAATGTTTTGATACAGCGGCACGCCCAGCGCCACTGTAGCCGGGCCCAACAGTAGCATTAGCCAGTTCGCACCTTCGCGATAACTGTCTGGATCTAAGCCTAGCAACGCAATCATGCCGGCCAGAATGGCGGCTGCGGGCACAACCGGTGGCAGCCACACCGGGCGGCCAATAGCGATGTACACACTGTTCGCTGCAAAAAACGCCAATATAGTCATCGCGATGGCAAGCATCGGCGTGTCTGCCAGCACTTGAGACAGCGTCAGTAAACGCTCCCAAACCGTCAACGGACTATTCATGGTTGTTTGATCCAGAGGGCAGTTTGCGCGCCAGCACATTTAATAGAACCAAGGTGGTGACCACACTCAAAAAGGTGCCCACCAGCAAAGACACAATCACCGCCAGCCACTGCCCGGTGAACTTGCCGGAGATGAAAAATATCTCTGTTAGGCCGGGCATAATCAGCAAAATAAGCACCGAGATCAGAGCCTGGCTGGCACCGGCCACCGCATTGCCCACGCCACCGGTCGCCATCAAATACAGCGTGAGCAGCATCAACCCCAGAATGCCGCCGCTAATCGGCACTAAAAAAACTAGCCGCAGTGATTCGCCGAGCAGGAAAAACAGCACCAGAATCAGAAAACCCCGTAATATCGACATAGGCGGCGCCCAGCTATCCCTTAAATGAATTACACTCGTCGCGCGCATTGTCCCCCACGCACCGAAAGGGCGCAAATAGCCCCGCGATTACCATAGGAATCCCATGGCGCTTAAAGCTACCATTTTCAAAGCCACGCTGAATATTGCCGATATGGATCGCCATTACTATGCCGACCACCAGCTAACCCTGGCCCGCCACCCGTCTGAGAACGACGAGCGCATGATGGTGCGGCTGCTAGCGTTTGCACTGAACGCCAGTGACCAACTGGAGTTCACAAAAGGCCTGAGCACCGACGACGAGCCGGAACTGTGGCAAAAAAGCCTGAGCAACGAAATTGAACTTTGGATTGAACTGGGCCTGCCAGACGAAAGCCGCCTGCGCAAAGCCTGCAACCGCTCAAAACAGGTCATTCTTTACACCTACGGCGGCCGCGGCGTGCCTATATGGTGGGACAAGAACAAGGCAAAACTGGCCCGTTTCAACAACCTGAGCTGCGTGAATCTGGACCCGGAAGCCACCGAACAGCTGGCCGGCCTGGCCCATCGCGCAATGAGCTTTCAGGTAACCATTCAAGACGGCGAAGTGACCTTCAGTAATGAGCATGGGCTTGTGGCTCTAACGCCCGAGCCGTTCGCTTAGCTAAGCTGATTTGGCCTCTTGTATAGAACCAAACCAGCAAATTAAGCGTCGCTTCCCGGCAAAGGCTGGACAGTCGCTCGCGGCAAACGTAAGATTACGCACTCGAAATTAGCGCACAGCCGTTAAGCTCGTAAGCGCCCGTAGCTCAGCTGGATAGAGTACTGCCCTCCGAAGGCAGTGGTCACAGGTTCGAATCCTGTCGGGCGCGCCATATTTTTCAAGGCCTTACGTGAAAGCGTAGGGCCTTTTTATTTGGCTGTGCCCAAACGGTGCCCGTGGTGTGCCCAAAATTTTAAACTGCTTTTTCTTACCCCTGAAGTTACGAACCCTGCCCTGAATTCGGAAACTCCCCTGTCCCCTGTGTGTCAACCTCAGTCCATACACCCGGTCTATGAGTTAACATAGATTTCAGGGCGCGGATTGAGGAGTGTAAGCAATGCCAAAACCTGAGTCACAGATACCCGATAATCACATCTTGCCAGACAGTCAGTTGGAGAAGCGGACCCGTCGCCGATTTTCCACAAAGTACAAGCTGAGAATACTGGCCGAAGCGGATCAATGCGCCTACGGTGAACTCGGCCCTTTATTACGCCGTGAAAACCTCTATAGCAACCAGTTGCGTGATTGGCGTAAGCAGTTGGAAGTCGGTGGCGAGGCTGCTTTATCCAAGTCTGCGCCGGGGCCTAAAGCGTCAAAAACACCGGACCAGAAGCGCATTGAGCAGCTAGAGAAAGAGCTGACCAAAACGCAGCACCGGTTGCGGGTGACTGAAGACTGTGTGGATCTCCAAAAAAAAGCCTTGTCGATGCTCGATCTGTCGAACAATGGGAGCGATCCATCATGACCGTCCTTGAGGCGCGCCCGGCGCACATTCCGTTCCGCTCTGCCTGTGATGCTTTGGGACTGAACCGGAGCACCGTTTACGCGTGGCGACGACGTCAGAGCACAGCACCAGACCCAGTCAGGCGCTCTCGTAAAACGACGCCGCAGCCCAGAGCGCTCTTAACCTCGGAGCGTGTGCAGATACTTGAGCGGATGAACGAACCCGAGTTCTGTGATCAAACGCCGTATCAGGTCTATCACACGCTGCTGGAACGTGGTGAGTGCCTGGCCTCGCTCAGCACACTGTATCGCGTGCTGCGACAAGCCAATCAGACCGGTGATCGCCGGAATCAACGTGCGCCTCAGTCGCATGCTATACCGCGCCTGACCGCGACACGGCCAAACGAAGTTTGGACGTGGGATATTACGAAATTGGCGACTACACGCCGGGGTAACTACCTGAACCTGTATGTGGTTATGGACCTGTTCAGCCGCTATGTCGTGGCTTGGATGATCTCCCGCAAAGAGAACAGTCAACTGGCGCAGCAGCTCATGGAACAAACACTGACACGATATGGGCTGACCAACCGCGGGGTCACCCTGCACCAGGACCGTGGATCGCCTATGATCGCCCAGAGCTTTCTCGACCTGATGGCCGATGTGGGCGTGGTCTGCAGCCACAGCCGCCCCAGAGTCAGTAATGACAATCCATTCAGTGAAAGCCAGTTTAAAACACTCAAAACGCAACCTGACTTTCCCGGACGCTTTGACAGCCTGGAATATGCACGGTTATGGGCAGCGGATTATTTTTGCTGGTACAACCATGAACACCACCACAGCGGGCTGGCCGGCTTTACGCCGACTCAGGTCTACACCGGCAACTATCAAACCGTGGGCCAAGTGCGGCAAGCAACGCTGGACCGGTATTATAGAGACCATCCGGAACGCTTCTGCCAAGGGAAACCAAAAGCCGCGTTACCGCCGGAAGTTGTCCACATCAACCCCATCACTTCGGAGGCGATAGGGGGTGAGACAAGTAGCGCTGTGAACTTCCCAACGTTACCAGCAGCACGAAAGGCGCTGGAGCGGGCAAATAGATGTTAACGTTTTAAAGAGCTGTCCATATGAGGTTGACATGTTCCGTGTCGGGCACAGTAAACGCCAGCCTAACCAGTCGAAATCTCTACCGATAGGCTAAAAACAAAAACTACGCTAAAGAGGCATTGCCACCACTTCACCGTAAAGAAACCAACAACACAGAGTTCGGCCTGAAATTGGAAACGAAGTGATAAGATCACTATCGTTTCAATAGAGGCCAAATCGCTTTAGCAGCGATTGCCCCTTTTACCCAACAAACGGTGTTTTCTTTTCGCTAGTCGCCTTCCGTTGAACATAATCACCGTTAGGCGCAGTGAAAAGTACGAGCACAACTAAACGATCTTCAGACGGGCCCATTGCAGAGCGACGATTGGAGGGAGCAAATTGATTTTTTAACCGCTCCCGCCCGAACACGAATTCCGTTTATGAAGTCAGAAAGCTTTTGTCTGACCTTGTGCTTCGCGTTCAGTTGTCCGTTTTTTGGACGCTTCAATCTCTGCCTGCATGGATCTTAGGTTACCGGGAATCTCATATTTCAGGAAGGTTGTGGTATTCGGCCAGCCACGAAAAACTCGGATGATCATACCGTCCACATTCCACTGGTATTCGACATCTCCCAAGCCGGGATTGCCGTCAACTGTGTCCCAGTTGTCGTACTTTGTGGCAACCATCTCGGCGATTTGCGTCACCTGATGTTTGTCCATGCGGGAGGGAAACCTATACTGCGCAAAGGCAAGGTCACCTGCATTGGTGTAGCCAGTACTAAGTTGATTTGTGCCGTTGAGTTCAGAGGCAGAGTTGTAAGTGTCGACCCAGTAATCGTTGTCTTCCCGGATGATTATAACGTTGGTCTTTGCCAGGGTTTGTCGCATCACTTGTCGGGTGGCGGTTTTAAGCGGGGTGCCAAAAAGTTCAACATGACCGGATGAATCGGTTGATGTTGGAGAGGCGAGAGTGGATTGATGGATCCAACCAAATTTGCCCGTGTCCGCGACATAAACCCGGTGCCAGGCCCCATCCTTTTTCAGTGAGTGTACTGAATCTCCGCTCTTCAACTGACATGCGACTTGCGCCGATGTATCTGGCTCTTCACGGACATTCGCGACTTCCACACCAATGGTCGTTTGTCTGTAAGCGCCAATAAATCAGCACCTACATTCCGGCTCGCCGATTGCACACACTGACCTTCTCACTCATTCCACGAGGAATCAGCATGACCCCAACCGAACGAGCACAGGTCTGGCAGCAGCATATTGCTGACTGGCAAGCCTCCGGCGTGTCCGGCAGCGCTTACTGCAAGCAACAGTCACTGGTTTATCATCAATTTGTTTATTGGCGCCGGAAGCTGGCCCCGACTGAAGACTCTCTGGAGCAAGAACAAGCGGTCACCGGGTTCACGCGGGTCGTTTCTGCTCCTGGCGTTGGCATCGGCGGAGCCGATGGCCTGACCGTATCGCTGCCCGGTGGTGTCTCCATCACCGGTTTGCACGCAGGCAACATCGAGTTGTTGGCTGTGGTTCTGAGGCAGCTGTAATGCGCCGCCGGTATTTGCGCCCGTCCTTGTCATTGCCAGAGATTTATCTGTACCGGGCACCCGTTGATTTCCGCAAGCAGGCCCAGGGCCTGGCGGTATTGGTTGAACAGGAACTGGGTCATAATCCGTTTACTGGAGCGCTTTACGTCTTCACCAACCGGCATCGAAACAAGATCAAGTGCCTGATGTGGGAAGACAACGGGTTTGTGCTCTATTACAAATCGTTGGCGGAGGAGAAATTCAAGTGGCCTACGGCCTCGGATGAGCTGATGTCACTGACGGGGGAGCAGATCAACTGGTTGCTGGACGGCTACGATATTGCCTTGTTAAAAGGGCACAAAACCCTGCATTATGAGGCCGTTAATTAGCTCTTTTTTGGTGCTTCAGAGTGTTGTTTTTGCTATACTTTGTTCATGAAATTAAAGCCTGAAGCACCTTCAAAAACACCCGATATCAGCGGCCTTTCGGCCGCTGAATTACGGTCGGTTGTCGAAGGTCTTCAGCAGGAACTGATGGCCAAGAGCGCTGAAATCCAACAGCGCGATCACGCTGTTGCACAAGGCGCCCAAGCGGTCAAACAACGCGATCACACCATCCAGATTCTCGAAGAACTGCTGCACTGGAAACGGATTCAGCAATTTGGCGCCAGCAGTGAGAAGTCCGCACACCAGATTCATCTGTTTGACGAAGCCGAGCTGGAAGTTGAGATTGATGCCCTGCGCGATCAGTTGCCAGACGATGTTGCAGAGGAAAAAGCACCGCCGGCCTCCCGTAAACGTCGTCAGCGTGGCTTCTCGGATACACTGCTGCGCGAGCGCATCGAACTGACCCTCAGCGACGAAGAGAAGGTCGGCGCCAGTAAAACCTTTTTTACCAAGGTTAAAGAAGAGCTTCAGTTCATCCCGGCCCAACTCAAAGTTCTGGAATACTGGCAGGAAAAAGCCGTGTTCGAGCAGGATGGTGAAGAGCGCATCCTGGCAGCCACCCGCCCGGTTCATCCACTGGGCAAATGCACGGCCACCACTTCTTTGCTGGCTTACGTCATTACCTCAAAATACGCCGATGGCCTGCCACTGTATCGTTTAGAGCACATGCTTAAGCGCTTGGGTCATGAGATCAGCCGTACCAGCATGGCCCATTGGGTGATCCGCCTGGATGACGTGTTCAAACCGCTGATCAACCTGATGCGAGAAGTGCAGAACAGCAGTGATTACCTGCAAGCCGATGAATCCCGAATGTACGTTCTGAAAGAAGACGGCAAAACGGCGCAGTCGGACAAGTGGATGTGGGTCACCCGCGGTGGCCCGCCAGGGCAACCGTCGGTTCTATTTGAATACGACCCTTCACGGGCGGGCAAAGTACCGGTGCGTCTGCTCGATGATTTTAACGGTATCCTGCAAGCCGATGGTTACGGCTATGTTTGTATTAAATGTTGAAAACTGTCTGCCTTCACAAAATCCGCCATAAAATCAGAAGGTTGATTTATTTTTGATGAATGCTTATCGAACCATCGGAACCAGCCAAGATAGTGAGGTAGATATTCGGTGGCGACACCGTGGAAACGTTGAATCCAGCCCTTGAGCCGCTGATGGTAGTTGTTCACTCCTTGAATGTGGAAGACTGACGCTTTGACTCTTTCGCCAGCGCTGGCATTGAGCACCTTGTGCTCGAGATGGTGCTTTCGGGTCAACGTTTCAAAAGTCAGATGAGCGTCTGTACAGAGAACGATATCTCGGCTTAATAGGGGTAGCAGGTGCTGCTCGACATTTTTCAGGGTGAAGTGCTTGAGAACAAAGTCGGCCTCACCTGCGCTGCGGTCGCGAGCCACCAGAACAGGCACCCACTTGGCGCTTTTTTTGTTGTCGTTGCCGCGTTTGCGAACAGGCCGTTTAGCAATTTTACGCTGGCCTTTGAATGATTCGCGGAACATTGTTTGATCCGCTTCTACGATACCCGTAAGTACAGGAGTATTAAGGTAATCCGCCAGTTTAAGGAAGCGGTGGCGCCAGCGGAAAGAGGTGGATAGATGCACGTGGCACCGCGCCGCTGCCTTACGCAGTGCTTCCGAGCTAAGCATGGAGTCTGCGTATTCCATCCAAAGCTCGCGTTTCCGTAGTCGAGCCAGGGGCGTACCCGTCAAGGCCGTAAAAGTTTTGTGACAAGCTCGGCAGCGATAACGCTGTAGCTCTTTGAGAGTGCCCCAACGATGAATTTGATCATGGTTGCACTTAGGGCATTTAAGATCGGACTGAAGCTGCTGTTCCAGGTGCTCGATGATTTCAGGTATAGCATCGGGATGCTGCAATCGTTCCAGGAGCAGGTGTCGTTGACCGGGACTGAGCGAGTTGATGGCTATAGCGAGTTGATTGAATTCGACCTGTTTCATTATAAACCTCCGACAATCGCTGGGGGTTCCTATAGTTTAGTACAGGATCAACAGCTAAGCCGAACATAGCCGATGGTTACTCTGGCTATGGCAAAGTGTGCCGAGACAACAACATCACTCGAATGGGTTGCTGGGACCATTATCCCGAGTCGATTTTTATCTGGAGTGGACTCTGAAGATTCCAGTACTCATGCGGTAATGGGGCTGTCTTCACACAGGATAAAATTACCGCCCGCTATAGCGACGCCAGGAAGAAGAGCAAGTCGGGGATGGGCTGCCACGGTTTTGCGTTCTGAGAGGTCAGGAACTCCGGCAACAGGCTGAAAGTGCGATGACCTTCCGGGATAGTATCAGCGGGGTATTCGTGTACCGGCAGGTGTTACACGGGGATAGGTGCCGTGTCGGGAGAACGAGCAGCCGCCTTTCGGATGCAGTGGGCAGTTTGGCAATCTCGCCATGCGCCACTCTTGAGCGGCCACGCAGGCTTCGCCCGAGAGGGATTTCCCGGATCGGAGCTGCATCTGATGTCTGTACTATGGAATGGTAATCGGAATTTTATCCCAACACACGCTGCCAAGCAGTGCCCACTGGTCCTACAGTCTGGCGTTTTAATCCAGATAAAAACCGACTCGGGATAATGGTCCTTATGTGGAGCTCCACATAAGGACCACGCGAGACGTAAGTTCGTGGAAGCTATCAAAGGGTCCAAGCCTCAAGGTAAAGGCAAAGCCACAAAGGTCTCCAAGGCCGATGTAGCTCTAAGCCATATCAACAAACTCTACGCCATCGAGCGTCAGATCAAAGAGCTGAGTGACAGTGAGCGTTATCGCATCCGTCAAGAGCTGAGTGTGCCCAGACTGGACGCCCTTAAAATCTGGCTGGAGGCCAACGCCGGCAAGGTCGCCAAGGGCACTATGACTCGCAAGGCCATGGATTATACGTTGAACCAGTGGCCCACCCTGGTCGGCTACTGCGAACGAGGCGACCTACAGATCAGCAACGTGCTGGCCGAAAACGCTATCCGTCCGTTCGCTCTAGGTCGAAAGGCTTGGCTGTTCGCAGATACCTCACGGGGCGCACGTGCCAGTGCAACGTGCTATTCCCTGGTCGAGACCGCTAAGGCAAACAGTCTGGAGCCCTCGGCGTATATCCAATATGTGCTGGACCGCATTGCCGAGGCAGACACGCTGGAAAAGCTGGAAGCACTGCTGCCGTGGAATGTGAATCTGGAGCGGGCTTCAAAAAAAGTGCCGCAGATCGACTGAGGGCAAGTGGGTCGATTTAAGGGCGCTTACACAACGGGCGAAAAATTCGACTCAGTAATGCAACTTAAAAATGAGTGTTTGCAGATGGAGCGCGTTCCGTTCAACCCGCCTTGGTGGTGAGGAGGGTACGAAGGGCTTTATTGCGCTGATGGCTACTGAGGTTGGGCGGCATACTACTGGACAAAATATTGCAATTGATAAGGGGACAGGCGTTTGTTGATTCGTTTGTAAACCCTAATCCGTGGATCAAAAAAGGATAGGGAAGGTTGATTCTCCGAGGACTCCCTGCTGGAAATGCTTTATTTTACAGGTATCCTGCTGTCTGCGAAAACTCAAGCTCCGTGGGCTTCAGAATAACCGAAGCCCACAGAGAAGACTTGACTCAATTCAGAGTATACGAGTAAGCGCCCGTCTCTTCATCTCGAGCGACATGCACGGTTGCCATAATAAGTGGGCTGTTATTGCCACTGCTACCTCGGCTTGTGGATAGGGATTGGCTGAAGCTGAGTGCGCGGCCATCACTCAGTGAAATCTGTACCTGTGCAACTTCTGGAGCTTGCCCGTAATAGTAGTTGACGCCGATACGGTATGTCCCTGTCTCCAGGGATTCGCAGCTCACAAAATAGTTTTCGGGGCCATAGCCGTTCGTATCGTCCACATCTAGGAATCCGCTTAGGCCTCTGCGATTTGAGTAATAGACGTGAGTGCCGTTTGGTTCGTAAACGTGAAGATCGACATCCGGCTGACCGCCCCACTTCAGAGTTACCCGTATAGCGCCATCGCCCGCTTCAACTTCAGGAAACGGCATGGTCGCAACTAAGCCGGCAAACTCTTGATTAAAGTACCCACGGCTGACTAAAGTGGAGTCAAAGTAGGACTCATAGAAGCTATGATTCAGGATGTCGCGCCGATCGTTGAAGATCCCAGGATCATTGTCGACATTGCCGGGTAGGACGCCGACCAGAGAAAAAGATCGGGCAAGATTAATGACCCGGTCGTCATAAGCCGTCCAGTAGTTGTTAGGGCTAACCGTTGAGGCGGCAGG
Source organism: Marinobacter sp. M1C (assembly GCF_023314135.1). Taxonomy (NCBI): domain Bacteria; kingdom Pseudomonadati; phylum Pseudomonadota; class Gammaproteobacteria; order Pseudomonadales; family Marinobacteraceae; genus Marinobacter; species Marinobacter sp. M1C. Next base: position 553,437 of record NZ_CP092289.1, on the reverse strand, counting down.
ACTGGCAACGCCGATGACTCTGATACTGTTCTTTTTATCTGGCTCAATTCCCGCCACTGTTTGCACAGCGGAGTTCGCAAACAAGTTGCCTTGGCTGTGGGCGAAGATGATGACTCGGTGCCCGGCTTGGAGGTCCCCCTGGTACTTCTGGACGTGCTCTGACAGACTCGCCTCCCGGACGACCGCCACCGCATACATTTCTTCTAGAATGCCGGCAAAGATCTCGATCGAGGGATGTTCATATGGGAGTTGCACCTTTCTCAGCATGTTCAGGGCTGAGAGGTACTCTGCAGCAGACCAGTCGAGCCAGTCGCCATTCTCGGAAAGCTTCTGCTGAAAAACCTCCAAAACGTCATTCATCACGCCCTCAGAGCGGTTATAAGCCAACTGGAATTCGAAAGTCTCTTCGGGATAAGTGTTTTCCAACTGACTCAGGTACGCTCGTTTTAGTTCCTGTTTTGAGCTTGTCGCGTCAGCCAGAGAGTTATCCACGCCATTGCCAAAGTAAATCTTGGTGGTCGTCTGACCGCAGGAAAGATCTTGCTCGGCTGATGCGCCGAAGGAGCACAGTCCGATAACCAATGCCAGTAACACTTCTACCTTGCTGTTTCTTAACACAACCTTTCTCCTTTTAAGGTTGGCAGCCGTCTTGATTCTCTCTGTTTCCGCCAAAAAACTGGCCGGAGAGACGGTCATTGAAGATGTTGTAAGCGTGGTAGCGCTCGTCGGTATTGATGGCGAGACGCTCAACGGCTTTCACCTGCTCGCGGGCGTCATCATCGAACCGGGCGTATAGACAGTCGACCGAGTCGACGATCGACTTAGCAACCGGTTGTAATTCGTTAGCGGGATCGGCAGCACCAATGCGCATCGCTTCTTGGAGTGCTATCGCGTACTGGATCAGTGCTTTTGTCTTCTCTTCGTCAAGGTTCTGCTCAAGGATTTTCCGCTGAAGGTCATCTCTCACGCCGTCTTTGTCGCTATCGATGCCTCCCAGAGTCTCTCGGCCGGCGCTGCCTGGGTCGGGCGGCAGTCCGTTCTGTACCAGTTCGCCGTCAAACGACCACTGAAGCATGTCCATACTAAAAGGTGTTCGCCGGTTCAGCCGAATAAGGATCGCGTCCCGGCTCTGCTGGCTGCCGACAGCTGCAATGTCATCAAAGTGCACCGTTCTATCTAGGACCTCAACACCGGTGCTGACGGATGTGATGGTACCGGTGAGTCCGGTCACGGTATGGTCGTAGCTGCTTGCGACCGAGACACGATAGCTGATCTCATAGACGGTGCGTGAGATTTGCTGAGTATCTACGTTGAGGATTTGGGTGACTTCTATTTCCGATAGTGGGGCAGCTTGAGCTAATCCCCCCGAAGCCAGAGTTGCTATTGCGACTAAGAAACGAAACCGGGCGCTTTTCACCGTCTTACCCCCTTGGCGCAAGCAAATTGAGCAAGTCTTCTTCGCCAGCAAACCAGCCCCATACCGACAACTAGCAAGGTCAGGGAACTAGGCTCAGGAACGGAAATGCTATGTTGATTGATCGCGCCTGAGGCGAGGGACTCAAAAGATGAGGGATCCAGCACGGAATACTGCTGGCCCGAGAGATTGTCATTGCCGAAATAGTCAAACTCGACAGAGAAAAAACCTGTGCTCTGGCCTGGTGCCAGTATGGCAGCGTTATCCAACGCGAAAGCGTCAAAGAGCCCGCCAAAGCCAAATGCTGGAATGGCTTCAGCTACAAAGCTGTCCCATCCCTGCACAGAATTAATCAGCGTAAAGTTAGTATAGGCTTCGGCTACGTAATCGATCGTAAAATAATTGATATCAAACGGAGAGCCGACCGGATTGCTGAGAATGTAGTCGGCTTGCCAGCGATTACCGCCTAGCTCCGTATAGTCTGCGGTAACAATCGGACCAGCTTGAGCTCCCGCCATAAATCCCGTCAGAAAAAGACCGGATATGATTTTTTTCATACATAACTCCATTTGATAGTCATCCATACTTCCCAAGCATGGGATAATAGGCAATATTTTGGCCAACTAGTAAAAAACATTTAAGAGTCAAAAGATAAGAAACTTACGACCTTACTTAAAATTAATAACGTGTAAACGATTCTGACGTTTTTAATGATGCACCTGCATTGAGCTGGGCCCCGAACCCCGGACAGCGAACTGAATGTCCCGGCGAACCGATCGCGAACCGATTAACCGAAGCTGAACAGGCACTCCCAAAAAGAAAATCGGAGAGAAATGGAGATCTGGGCATTGTTGTTGAATTCAGCCTTGAGTTCCGACGCGTTCATTCGATAGGCGAAGCCTTTGCTTTGCACCACCTTCCGGCTGAGGGTGCTTTCGCTTCCCAGAAGGGCGGAAACACCGGATGGCCCAAGAGCCTTTAATAAACCTTTATAACTGTTCGCTCTTACGGTAATGGTCAACTAATCCCCCGCAGTGTTTTAAGGGTATCCTTCACTGCGGGTAACGGATCTTATGTTCATTGGGAGATAGCCTGTTTACCATAACACCTGTTGTCAGCAGTAGACGCGGGGCGGGTAAAGCCACTTTGTTTGTTTTTTGACCGACTCAGCGTGTCTGCCGGAGCGGAGGGGAAAGACCTACGAAAAACAGCTTTAACCACAGGCTTTTCCCCAAATTTTGGGGATAACTTTAAGCCGAATTACGCTTCACTGTTTCTCTCCAGCGGCAACAAAATCTGTGCCTCAGGCAACAGAGTTCATGCTAGGGCAACATTTTCTATGCTCTGACCTGGTTCCGTAATTCTAACCGTTTTCGCTCTCATGGTTCGACCATTGACGTCTATGGTTCGCTCTTTGGCTCTGACGGTTTAACCATTGCTGAATCGATAAAAAAACCATTTAAAACAAGATTTTAAAACGCTATAAGTACGTAATTTTTCAATAAAAAAAGAACTCAATCAGTAAAAATTTCGCTCCCTGTGGATATGTCTTCTCCCGTCCAGGTCTCTCAACTCCGTCTCTCGTCTAGCCCACTAATTATGGTTTTTCCTCGATAAAACATAGAGTTACGTTATATTTTTGATTCTCGCTTTAGCAATGTGCAGTCTACATTGCCTGTGGCCAACCAAGTGTTGCCTGTAGCATCCGTCACGAACCAAACTGGAAGCAAAGTACGTTTATACGGCGGCACCTGAACCATACTTAAACCTTTCAGCACCTGTTATCTGAATCCGGTTCGTGCTTTGCTCAGCAGCAACATTTTCTATGCTCTAATCTGGTTTCGTAATTCTAACTCCCGCACAGAACTAGGTATGGTGCGGGAGCTAAAAAGCAGGCAGTTTGATGGAGCTTTTGCGGGGTTTGGAACCGGTTCTATACAAAAAATCCGCACTGTTTCTCTCCAGCGGCAACAAAATCTGTGCCTCAGGCAACAGAGTTCATGCTCTGAACTGGTTCTACAGCGCCAACTCCCGCACAGAACTAGGTATGGTGCGGGAGCTAAAAAGCAGGCAGTCTGATGGAGCCGCAAAATAAAACGAGTCGGTTATGATCCAGAGTTATCAAAAATGACTTTCGCCTATGAAACTCCGGTATTAGTTGTTGATCTGGAAGCGACCTGTTGGGAGCGTCGATTAGCACCTTTTGGCGAGCGCCAAAGCACGCATAATATGGAGATTATCGAGTTTGGGTGTGCCCTGGCGACTCGGGACGGCGAGTTGTTGGATAGTCAGTCATTTCTGGTGCGGCCGACACAAAACCCTGTGTTCAGTGAGTTCTGCAAGTCGCTAACGAGCATCCAACAGTCGATGGTCGATGCTGCCCCCGTTTTTTCGGAAGCGTGCCACTTAATAAATGTATGGTTAGGTCAACCTCACGAGGATTTTCTCTGGTGCAGCTGGGGCAACTATGATCGCCTACACATTCAAGCAGACGGCGAGAAGCACAGGGTATTCCCATCGCTGATGAACTACCCGCACTTAAACCTGAAACGACTGTGGCGCCGGACCACGGGGCAGAAACGTAAAAACGGGATGGCCCATGCTCTTGAGTTCCATGGACTGGCGCTGGAAGGGCATCATCACCGCGGCGTAGACGACGCGCGTAACATGGTGCGCTTATTGCCCTTTATGGATTGGACGTTAGAAGCGGAATTGTTAACCCCACAGGGAGAAGAGAAGGCCTGTGAGGATCGTTTGTATTTCTGACACCCACAGTCTGCACAGGCAAATACCGGAAATTCCGGACGGCGATGTTTTGGTTCACGCCGGTGACAGCCTGGGGCAAGGCACACTAGACAACGTGGAAGACCTGAACGAGTGGCTCGGCGCCCTGCCCCATCGGCACAAAATTGTGATTGCCGGTAACCACGACTGGGCGTTTCAAGAAACGCCGGCGCTGGCTCGGGAGGCACTGACGAACGCGGTGTATCTGGAAGACAGTGGCATTGAAATCGAAGGCGTTCGGTTTTGGGGCTCACCGTGGACACCCACCTTCATGGACTGGGCGTTTATGCTCGAGCGAGGAAAGGCTCTGTGTGACAAATGGGCGCTGATTCCTGACAACACCGATGTTCTGATCACCCATGGCCCGCCCAAAGGCTTTGGCGACGAGGCAAACCTGGGATTCAAATGCCAGAGCGCAGGATGTGAGCAGCTGCTGGATCGCATTCAACAACTGGCTTTGAAAGCGCACATCTTCGGACATATTCATGAGGGGTACGGAGAGTATCGCCTGGGCAACACCCGACTGGTTAACGCCAGCACGTGCACCCTCCGGTACCAACCTTGCAATGCGCCCGTGGTGTTGGAAATTTCTGCCAACGAGCCGTTACCGCGTGATCAAGCGCTCGTTGATTTGGTAAGGGAGCGCCTCAGCGAACCCAGCCTGCGTGTCGATCTGGATGATCTGTGACGGGATCCATCGATCGCCATAGTTCAACTGAGGGTTTGTGTGTTTCTGGTTTTCTCGCGCTGCTATCAGTCGTTGGCAAGAGAGGTTAACTATGACGGTCGAAGAATTGATCACACAGCTGAAAACCTTGCCACCGGATACACCGGTTCTGGTCGAGGGTTATGAAACCGGGTTTGACGATATTATCGAGCTAGTGCCCCGGCCGGCTGTTCGGTACCGAAATGCTCAGGAATGGGATGGCGAATACCAAACGCCGGAACATTTTTCGGATCCAGAAGCAGCAACCCTCCAGGCCGCTGTGATTCTGGGGCGTAGAGGAACCAGGAGATAAAGCCATGCCGGAACGAAAACCCTATAGCTTGCAAGAGTTAGTCGCTCAGTGCGATCTCAGTGCGCCTGTGCCCGCAGAGCTTCAGGCCTGGGAACAGGCGGCACCCGTTGGCTATGAACAGGCGGTTCTCGCCAACCAGGTTGATATTCGCGAACCCATTCTGAAGTTCGCTGAAGCCCTTTCAAAAGAATTCGATGTCGTCCAGTTGGTTATGCACGGTAGCCGGGCTCGCGGTGACTACAGCGCAGAAAGCGATATCAATATGGCTGTCCTATTGCGCGGAGAAAATGAGGAGCTCAGAGAGTTTGTTGATGTGAAGCTCGCTCTTGCCTGCGTATTCCAGACCAAGGTTGCCACTGATTCCAGTCGAAGCCTGCCACCCATTCCACGCGAAAGCTGCCACTGATTCCACGGCAAAGCTGCCACCCCGGCAGGCTGCCTGACTCACCCCATCGAAACCGTCCGGCGCGGGATAACTTAACGGTACTCTGAGTCTTTTCATCCGGAGAAGACCCGATGCCTGCGAAGAGGTTATCCATGCGTAAGATCAAAGAAGTCCTTCGCCTCAAATGGGAGCGAGGGCTGAGTAATCGACAGATTGCGGCGGCCTGCGGCGTCAGCCGCCCCACGGTAAGCGAGTATCTTCGGCGTTTAGCCGAGGCCGGTCTGAGCTGGCCATTGCCGGAGGATCTGGGTGAGGCTCGCCTTGAGCAGCTGTTGTTCCCACCCCCTCCAGACTTGCCGGCTCAGGTCCGGGGCATACCGGACTGGCATCAGATCCACGACGAACTGAAGGGTCAATACGTCACTCTGTTCCTGCTCTGGCAGGAGTACCGGCAAGCGAACCCGGAAGGGTATCAGTACAGCTGGTTCTGTGAGCACTACCGGGCCTGGCAGGGCAAGCTGGACCTGGTGATGCGCCAGGACCATCGAGCGGGTGAGAAGCTGTTTGTGGACTACGCCGGCCAGACCGTGCCCGTCATTGACCGCACCACCGGAGAGATCCACGAGGCGCAGGTCTTTGTGGCGGTGCTTGGGGCCTCCAACTACACCTACGCCGAAGCCACCTGGAGCCAGAAGCTGCCGGACTGGATCGGCTCCCACATCCGGGCCTTCGAATTCCTCGGGGGTGTGCCGGAACTGGTGGTTCCGGACAACCTTAAATCCGGTGTTACCAAGGCCCACCGCTACGAGCCAGACCTCAACCCGACCTACCAGGACATGGCCGCCCATTACGGCGTAGCCGTGGTCCCCACAAGGGTCCGAAAGCCCCGAGACAAAGCCAAGGTGGAAGGCGGTGTGCTGATCGTCGAACGCTGGATCCTGGCGGCGCTGCGCCACCGTCAGCACTTCTCCCTGGGGCAGCTCAATGCAACCCTCCGTGAGCTGCTGGAGAAGCTCAATCGCCGCCCCTTCCGAAAGCTGCCCGGATGCCGGTGCGACCACTTCGAACAGCTGGACAAACCCGCCCTACAGCCCCTGCCAGCAGAGCGTTATGTCTACGCGGAGTGGAAGAAGGCCCGGGTGAACATCGACTACCACATAGCCGTTGACGGGCATTATTACTCGGTGCCCTACACCCTGATCAAAAAGGAAGTGGAGGTCCGGATCACCCACAACATCATTGAGTGTTTTTACCGGGGCAACCGGATTGCTAGCCATCGCCGCTCTGACCAGAAGGGACGGCATACCACCATCGCCGCCCATATGCCCGAATCCCATCGGCAGGCCGGTGAGTGGTCGCCGGAACGGTTGATTGCCTGGGCGGCCAAGACCGGGCCCGCGACGGAAAAGCTCATCCGCACCGCCCTGGGTGCCCGAAAACACCCGCAGCAGGCCTACCGCTCCTGCCTGGGCATTCTCCGGCTGGGAAAGAGCTACGGCGAGGCACGATTGGAAGCCGCCTGCCGTCGAGCCCTGATGCTGGGTAGCTGCCGCTACAAAAGCATTGAATCCATTCTCAAACACCGCCTGGACCAGAAGCCCCTGGAAGAGCAGCAAGAGCTGGCCTTACCCGATACCCACGACAACATCCGCGGCCCGGCCTACTACCACTGAGGGAACCTGACATGCTGAAACATCCGACTCTGGACAAACTCCATGCCCTCAAATTGACCGGCATGGCCGCTGCACTGGCTGATCAGTCAGCCACGCCCGACATCACAGAACTGAGCTTCGAGGAACGCCTTGGACTGCTGGTTGACCGGGAGATGACCGAAAGAGACAACCGACGCTTGACCAGCCGGCTGCGCCGGGCTGGACTGCGACACACCGCCGTTCTCGAAGACCTGGATTACCGGAACTCACGCGGCCTGGATAAGGGATTAATCCAATCCCTGGCAAGCTGCCAATGGGTGAAGGAACACCTGAATGTGCTCGTCACCGGCCCCACCGGTGTTGGCAAAACCTGGTTAGCCTGTGCCCTGGCGCACAAAGCCTGTCGGGAAGGCTACACCGCGCAGTACGTTCGTCTGACTCGGCTGCTACGAGAACTGACCATCGCCAAAGGAGACGGTCAGTACCCCAAACTGCTAGCAAATCTCGCCAAAGTCGATGTACTGATCCTGGACGATTGGGGGCTCATGAAACTGAGCGCAGAGAACCGAAGAGACTTGCTGGAAGTGCTGGAAGACCGTTACGGCCGTCGCTCCACCATCGCCACCAGCCAACTCCCTATCGACGAATGGCATGACGTCATCGGTGACGCCACTCTGGCGGATGCCATTCTGGATCGGCTGGTTCACAACGCCTACAAGATCAATCTCAGGGGTGAGTCCATGCGAAAACGACAAGCAAAGTTGACGGGCACCACCGCTTTGGAGTAACAATGAAATCCCCGCGTCGCTACGCTCCGATGGGTGGCAGCTTTGCTCCGGTCCGGGTGGCAGGCTTCAGGTGGAATGGGTGGCAACCTTCAGCGGTTTACGCATCTTGCCTGTGTGGCTTATGAAATTTTGTTGGTAACGGGTGTTCGCATCCGGCCATATCCGGTTTGGGAGGCCGAATGGTCAAACCCTGAGCGATCGCGGCCTGTCGATCTGGATGTTTTGAAGAGGATTACCAGTGAGGGCATTATCGTCTGGCAGGCCTGATTTAGATTTGGGTCTTCTCCGACAAATACCGACTCAACAAAGTCACCATCTCATTGCCGCTAATCGCGCCGGCGCGCTTTAGCGTCACAATCAAATCTTCAATCTCATCAGTCACGACTTCATCACCCGCAAGACGTGTAGCGATTTCTGCCAACGTATCGTCAGGGGTCGGGTGATACCGAATGCTAAACTCAGTAGCCAATTCGATAACGTATTCCCTGATGCTTAAGTGATCGCTCATCGCTAAACGCCTATCCAAAACTATCAGATTTCAGCAAAGTAAACATGGGTGGCCACGTTTTAACGGGCCTATCCTTTTGCCCTTATACACCGAGTCCGAATACACAGCACTTGTCACGCCCATGAAGCGAGGCCTAGTCGTTACTCCCTATCTTTCGGCGGTTGGTCGCGATCTTCCATAAAATCGTCACTGACACCCTCATCGGCATCAAAAAACTCATCCCAGACCGACTCGGTTGGCCGGTCGTAGCGTTTAACCAAACCCTTGAGCCGTTCCAGAGGGGTAAGCTCCTGCGGCAATAGTTCAGCCAGTTCGTCGGCATGAGCACCTTTCGCATTGAGGCCTTCTAGTAGTTCCTGCTCTGTCATTCGTTTGAAAGACATCGCTTACCCTCCCCCTTTATATGCGCAAAGAATCACAATATAGCAGGCATTCAGTTTCGGCAGTCATTCAGGAATTCTCTCATCCACTTATTTTCAGTCGGCCGCAGCTCAAGCTTATAGATCTTCACTATTCGATAAAAGCGAGCCACATAACCGCACTGACCGGCGGGTGGTAACCACTTATCCGGCCCCGGTGCTGCTTGCTGCTGTTAAGTTAAGGCTGGCCTCAACTGGAAGCAGGTTGATGACGGCTGAGGATTTTGCGAACCAAACCGGCCTTAACCTCTAATTGGAAACCGGGTATCGGTGCCAGAAAATTAGCCGGCTGTCAGGGTTTGTTTTCTTTTAAGTGTGGCATAATATCCGGTATATCATATAGTGGGTATTTATCTACTCTTAAAGTTGCAGCTTATGAAACGCAAGTTACCACCAAGTGTGAACCTGGCACTGCGCAAAGTTGGCCAAGACATTGAGGTGGGCCGAAAGCGAAGGCGATGGACGGAAGACTCTATGGCCGAGCGCATCGGTGTGACCAGGAAAACCTATGCGAAAATCGAGAAAGGCGACCCCACCGTGAGCTGGGGAGCTGTGGCAATGGCGTTGTTTGCGCTTCAGATGACGGATCGACTTAGAGGTCTTGCGGATAGCCAGGCGGATGAAGTGGGTCTGTTTGCAGAGGTTGAGCAATTACCAAAGCGGGTGCGCCTGCCGATGAGCAAGGGTGGTAAAGAGGGTGGTAAAAAGGGTGATGCGCAATGAGCAGCCTCAGAGTTGTTAACGTGTACGCGGATCTGCACGGCAAGCCGGTCATGGTGGGTGTCCTCCGGGTGGTGTTTCAGCGCGGTCAGGAAAGGTCCGGGTTTGAGTATGCGGAAAGCTGGCTTGGTCATCCATTGCGGTACCCACTGGACCCGGAGCTCATTTTCGTGAAAGGGGTTCAGTACCCCGCCCCCGGGCGGACCATGTTCAACTGTTTTAGCGATTCTTCACCTGACCGGTGGGGGCGATACCTGGTAGCCCGACATGAGAAGTATAAGGCGGCGGCCGAAAAGCGCTCACGCCGAACCCTGCTTGATGTGGACTTCTTGCTGGGAGTGGAGGATGAGGGGCGTATGGGTGCGCTTCGTTACACGGTGGTGTCTGTAGAGGGTATCGAGAGCCCTTTCTTATCATTGACAGAGGATGGCGTTCCGCCCTTGGTGCGCCTACGGAACCTTCAGCATTCGGTGGCGAAGGTGGAGGCGCGCCGGGAAACTGAAGAAGATCTGGCGATGTTGATGGCGCCAGGATCTTCCTTGGGTGGTGCGCGGCCCAAGGCTACCGTCCGGGGTGAGACTGGTGAGCTGATGATCGCCAAGTTTCACCGTGCGCAGGATGACTGGCCGGTGATTCGCTGGGAAACTTTGATGTTAATGATGGCCGAAAACGCCGGCATTGATGTGCCCCGCCATCACCTGGAGCTAGTGGATGAAAAACCGGTGCTGTTGATGGAGCGTTTTGATCGGCGGAAAGGGGAGCGCCTGCCTTTTGCCAGCGCTCTGACAATGGTGGGCGCATCCGATGGTGAGTCGAAAAGCTATCTGGATTTGGCTGAGGCAATCCTGCAATTTTCGTCTTCCCCTAACGCCGATTTACGACAGCTTTGGCGCCGCATGGTGTTCAATGTGCTTACCTCCAACACCGATGACCATTTGCGCAATCACGGTTTTCTTCATGAGCCCGGCCTGGGCTGGCGATTATCTCCGGCCTACGATATGAATCCAGTGCCTGCAGAAGTGGGTCCACGGGTAATGGCGTTAGCGCTGGACGAACACGGGGATCGAACCGGGAGTCTGGATGCGGTTATAGCGTGTTCTGAATACTTCGGGCTGGAGCAGGATAAAGCGGAGATTGTGGCGGCAGAGGTCGCGGAGGCTGTAGGTCAGTGGCAGGCGCTGGCCCACCGTGTGGGCCTGAATGCGAGTGATCGGCGCCACATGGAGTCCGCGTTCGACCATGGTGATATAGAGAAAGCCCTGAAGGTAAAGTGATCCAGAAGATAGTGTTATTGCCAGCGGCTCATCCTGTCGCGGTGTCCGGAAAAACAGGGTGCGCGTTTTGGGGCGCTTTATGAAACCTACAAGCGAATCGATACGCTTCGCGGAGGAGTCTAAGGAGTTCAGTATTGGTTTGTCCGTGCGCCAGTGTGGAATCGTAATAAAGTCGGTAACAACATAATAAAGTTGGTAACTTTAGAGTGAGTTTAAGTAGCGGAGCTGGCGTTGCCTATGTGGCTGGAGTGCAAATAAGCGCCGTAATTTGAGCTCAGTGCCGATAAAGTAACAAATGGGAAAGCGCCCTAATTATTGGCAAGCATATGTCTTGCATATGCTTTCGGTTAAGTGCTATATTGCCTCTGTTAGCCACATATTGGAGACAAAAAGATGCGGACTGTTTCTATTTTCAAAAACGGCAAAAATCAGGCCGTGCGATTACCTGCTGACATGGCCTATACCGGCGTTGGAGAGCTTGAAATTTCGCGAGACGGGGACGTAATCACTCTTCGCCCTGTCAGGGCATCTTGGGCTTCTTTTGCCGATCTCCCAAAAGCGGACGCCGATTTCCTTAATGAGCGCCCCGTGGTCGCGAGTGATGAAAGCAGGTTTAATCTGTGACTACGTACATGCTCGACACCTGTATCTGCTCATACATCATGCGAGAGCATCCGGCGTCAGTGTTACAGCGATTGACCTACGAGGTTGAGCAGGGCGACCGAATTGTCATTTCAGCCATTACGTATGCAGAAATGCGATACGGACAAATCGGCAAGAAAGCTTCGGCCAAGCACAAGGTGTTGATTGATGAATTCGTAGAGCGAGTTGACGCCGTTCTGTCATGGGATCAGAGGGCGGTAGACGCGACAGTCACTGCGATGAGCCAGCTTCGCAAAGCAGGCACTCCCATTGGCCCTAACGACACGGCCATCGCGGGACATGCAATCGCCACGGGTTGCACTCTAGTAACGAACAATGTTCGTGAATTTTCTCGTGTTCCTAGTCTCGTTTACGAAGACTGGGTTTAATGCGAAATTAACTGATGGTGTATAGCTACATTGGAATCCGACGCAAAAGCCAGAGCTTAATAGTGACCAACTTTATTATCAGGCAACGCCAGCTCCGCTACTTAAACTCACTCTAAAGTTACCAACTCTATTATGTTGTTACCGACTTTATTATGATTCTACAGCCAGGGCAAACCTGATTGTGGGCATTCGTAAGCTCTCAAATCCTGACGAATGTTTTTAGCCAGACTGTCTTTGGGAATAAAAAAATAGGCCTGACGATGCTCTCACACCAAAAATATGATGCAGAAACACTGCACCGGTTAATGTTACCTGTCGCAAAAGAGCTTCGCCTGAGCAGTCTGGAGCTATTTTCTATTTGCGGATATCAGACTGAGATAGAGAACGACAGGCCAGTGTTCGAAACGCGCAAATGTTCGCTCTTACTGGGTATCGCGAAAGCTCTGAATATCTTATACAAAGATCCCCAGCGCGGCGCTCAGCGTTTGCGGCGGCCCTCCTCAGATGAACCCTTTAACGGCGATTCACCAATGGATCTGATGCAGCGTTCGGAAAAAGACCTGCAACAGGTTCGGCGATACTTTGATTATCGAGCCCAGCCACACTAAAAAAACTATGATGCTTTGTTCAACCAACGCACTCAGTGTTTCTGCAACTAGCTCGATAATAACGCGCAATGACCAGCTGCCCATTCTGTCAATGTGGCGGCTAATCATCTTGAAGTCCTCCAACAGCATAACGCTGGAGTTCATCAAACCGGGAACACCAACTCAAAACTCCTATGTTGAGCGCTTCGATCGAACGTACCGGGACGAAATTCTGAACATGTATGTGTTCCGGAATCTGACTGAAGTCCGACAGCTAACTGAATTCTGGATGACCGAATACAACGATGAGCGTCCCCACGATTCGCTGGAAGATCTGACGCCATGGGAATATCTGGCGGAACCTGTCAACCTGTTTCGGACAGCTACTCCAGAATTAATGTAGTTTCTCGTGCTGTGTGTTTTGCTCTTGCGAGTGTGGGAAAGTTCACGGCAGATGGCACTCCCAGTTTAGCCTCTTCCGATGAAATCGGATTGATGGCCACGGATGTCGGCGGCATGTGGGCAACTGGCCGGCCGCACACAAAACGTTCAGGGTTTGCCTGATACCAGCGGTCCAGCGCTTGCTGCCGTGTAACAGCCAGTTCCTGATATCGACCGGTAAACACCTGTTCCGGCGTGAACCCGGCCAGACCGCTGTGATGGTGCTCGAAGTTGTACCAGTCGACATAGCTCTCGAACCATTGACGGGCATGACTGACACTTTCAAAGCGGCCCGGATAGTCCGGCTGATACTTGGTCGTTTTGAACTGACTTTCGCTGAATGGGTTGTCGTTACTGACCCGGGGGCGGCTATGGCTGCCGGTCACTCCGCGCTCCCCGAGCAAGTCCAGGTAGCTGTGGGCGATCATGGGTGAGCCCTGATCCTGATGGATCGTGAGTTGGCCTGATGCCACCTGGTAGCGGCTCAGGGCTTCATCCATCAGTTGTTGCGCCAGCGCACTGTTCTCCTTGCGCGAGATCATCCAGGCCAGGATAAAGCGGCTGAACAGATCGATTACCACGTAGGCCGAGAGGTAAACGCCGCGCTTCTGGAGCGGGAGTTTGGTGATATCCCACGACCAAACTTCGTTTGGCCGTGTGGCCACCAACCGGGGTATAGCATGGCTTTGGGCGGGCCGCTGCTTGCGGCGGTCACCCTGGCTGCCGTCAGCCCGTAACAAGCGATACATGGTGCTTTCCGAGCACAGGTAGCGCCCTTGCTCAAGCAGCTCTGAGAAGACTTCAAACGGCGGCTGGTCGCGGAATTCTTCGCTGTATAGCGTCTGGCGGACTTCCCCACGCTCTTTCTCCGACAGGGCTCTGGGCTGCCGGCAGTGTTTGCGCGATGTCCGAGGCTGCTGGTTGCTTTGCGTCGCCTTGTGCCGCGCATAAACCGTGCTTCGGTTCAGTCCCAAAGCCCGGCACGCTAATGATAAAGGTAGAGACGCCGGGCGCTGGCGCAGTACCGTTGTCATTCGTTGTTCCCACTGGTGGCCTGGTCCAGCATCGATAAGGCTTTTTTTTGGAGATCGACACAATCCTGCGTCATTTGCAGTTTGCGTTTTAGCTGGGCTTTCTCTTTTTCCAGCTGCTCAATCCGGCGTTGTTCCGGAGTCTTGGATGCCTTGGGACCAGGGTTGGTTTTACTCAGACTCTCAGCCCCGCCTTGCTCAAGCTCACGGCGCCACTGTTGTAACTGATTGCTGTAAAGGCCTTCTCGCCGCAATATGGCACCCAGCTCCCCATATTGGCAGGCATCCGCCTTAGCGATGATTCGAAGCTTGTACTCGGTGCTGAATCGGCGCCTTGTGCGTTTCTCCAGTTCCGGTGCTGGCGACACCTGAGTTTCTGGCAATGATGGCTTTGGCATGACTACGACTCCTGAATCCATGGCCCTGGATCTATGTTAACTCACTAAGTGAGTGTATGGAGTCAGGTTGACAGACAGGGCTGGCGAAAGACCAACGGGCGGAAAACTCTAATCAGCGGTGCAACTAAAACAGGGATGTTTACAAAGGCGAGAGCGATGCTTAGTTACCAACTTCATTAACATCCTTGCAACGCAGCTTGACCCCGGCACGCGCAGCCCCTTTAACGAGCGCGCTCAGCATCTTCAATAATTGCAGCCATTCGAGCCATCACTTCGTCATGGGGAGTGCCAGGGCCAGGGCTGGCCAGCGAAGCAGCGACCTTGGCGCAGAACCAACGGTCATGGCTGTCTGCTTGTTTTTTGGTCTCGAACTCGGAAACGATGGGGGATAATTGAGCGCTCATTTTTTATCTCCTCGCCAGTATACGCTGCTTTACCGCTCGGTAGGCACCAGGATTAAGCCCTGGAAACAGCGAGCGAAACGATGCTGCAGTGTAAAGATAGCCGTGGCCACTTGACTGAGAATTCCGCAGCCACATGTTCCATGTGCTGAATAGGTTGCATACCATAGCTCCGCGGTTTGTTATGAATAAGATAACAAAACGCGGAGTAATTGTGGCGTGATAATAAAGTTGGTAACTAATTCTGATGCAGCGTTCGAAAAAAGACCTGGAACAGGTTCGGCGATACTTTGATTATCGAGCCCAGCCACACTAAAAAAACTATGATGCGTTGTTCAACCAACGCACTCAGTGTTTCTGCAACTAGCTCGATAATAACGCGTTATGACCAGCTGCCCATTCTGTCAATGTGGCGGCTAATCATCTTGAAATCCTCCAAATCGCCGTTGAGCAATCTATCAATCGGGCGGTGTCCGGAAAAAACAGGGTGCGCGTTTGGTTTCGCCATGAACCCGTAAACGTTTTCCGGGTTTGTAAATCGCCCCCGCAACGCTGCATGTAGGTTCAGAACGCCGCTGACTCGATGTAGCTGCTCGTTCGACAGACCGCTAGCTGAACCGGAACCCGATAATGCCAGAATCTGGGCCTGCTCGTGGGGAGAGCACCCCCAACGATCAAGTATTTTTATAGCCACTCTTAGGCCGGGGGGAGCGGGCTCATCTGCGACATTGCATAGGGCTTCACCTAGAACCTGGCCTGAGTCCTCTCTTAAATCGTCACTAACACCCTCACTGGAACCAAGACACTCATCCCAGACAGGATCGAATGGCCGGTCATAGTGCTTAACCGAGCCCTTGAGGCGCTCCAAAGGCGTAAGCTCCTGGGGCAGCGGATCGGCTAGCTCGTCCGCATGAGCTGTGTGAGCGTCTAAGCCTTTTAAGAGGTCTTGCTCGGTCAATTTATTATGCGCTGATATTTGTCGCAGTGTCAGGCGCATCCCAAAGCGTTTAAGAATCTGGTTGAGCGTTTTGACTGTCGCGCTTTTGGCATTCCGTTCCACGGCTGACATCGTATTGGCGGATAGTCCTGCGATCTTTCCGAACCGTCCTTGGCTCAGGCCTGTCCATTCACGACGCATACGCCGGATCGCGTCACCCAGTTCGATGTCACCGCGGTCAAGCGCGGCAATTATTTCTGCGCGTGCTCGGATTCGCTCATCACTACTTACCGGTTGCATGAATTTTGGCATGACAGTTACCTCGGGGCGGGGCCCCCTTCAACCAGAGTGCCTTGCTGGTATTCCGCACCGCTGATCTCCGGATTGGCCATTTTCTGCGTGTCGAACCGCACAAACTCTTGGCTGATGGATGTCACCGGTACCAGGTACTGGAGCCGACTCATTTTGGTGGCGGGCAGAGTTCCAGCCACCAAAATTCAATGAATTGTCGCCGTTAAAGCTGGCCCTGTTCCTCGGCAGCTTGCAGTAAAGAATGACCACTTGCCGCAGCTCCGCCCCCTTGTGCTGTAATGATCAAAATAGTGTCCACTTATTCCTTAGTGGACACTTATCATGAACAACGTAAGCGTAGCCCGCCCGTATCGAAAACGCCGTCAATACACCCCAGAATTCAAAACCCAGCTGGTGGCTGAAAGCCAAATCCCTGGCGCATCTGTTTCCCGCGTTGCTCTGGATAATGACCTCAACCTGCTTAGGCGCTGGGTCAGCAAGTGCATAAAACAGGTAAAGGCCTGTCGCCAGCCTCCCCCTCTGGGCGGGATTAGCGGTCGGTTACATTAATTTTTCTCTACGAGAAAGAACAGCGCCTTTCCGTGGTCATAAACCATGGGGGGAACTGTATGATCCTCGACTTTTGCCCTACGAGCGTAGAAAAATACACTCTCAGGTAAGTTCTTACTGATTTCCGTCATGAACTCAACATATTGCATCAAGCCGTCTTTTCCGAGACAGCCGACTTGGACTCTTGGATATTCTACATCGTGACCTGCATTCACTCGATATCCTTGAATGTTTTTTGCCACAAAGTCTGGAATAGGCTGCAGGTCAGAAACGGTGCTAGGGAAAATCTCGAAGCGAGCTTCGCATCTAGTGCCATCCTTCTTTATGCCGCTGAGCTTGGTTGCGAACGTTTCGGCAAAAAAAGGTATCCCCTTTTGCTCGTTATGAAATTCTACGCCACCTTCCAGCCCAAGAGTCTCCATTGCCTCCAGTGTTGCATCTCTGAGTTGGGCATTTAGCCACAGATGGGCAACGTCTTGACTCTCTACATCGTCTTTTGGGACCCAAGCAACAATTGTGCTGCGGTTGTCTTGTGCATCAGGTCGGGTGAGCATGCCAATTAAGCCAAGCCCGAAAGCGTTACCGAAGTCCATGTTGAGCATCTGGCTGTCCATGAAGTACCAGACGTCAATGCCCATGTCTAAAGTGTCCAGAACGGCACTTGGAATTTGGCCGCGAGGAACTGCGGAATCTTTTAGCTTGGTCATGCCTACCGAGTGAGTTAGGTTCCAGGCACGACTGTGATCATCGTGGTATTCCGTGATACCGGTAGACGCACAACCACTGAGTAAACTCACTGACAAGAGTGACCCGGCTACTAAAGCAGATTTTCTAGATCGCATAACGGTTTCCAAAATAAGTGGGCTTACTTCGTTCGTTCGAAACAAAATTTCACTTCTAAATGCTTCAATTGTTCTCTTTTCAAGCAGTGTTGCGAGCCGTCTATATGTCAGCTTAGTTTTCGTATTCAGCAAGAACCGCTTTATTATTAAATGCAGCCCGTTTCTGTATAAGTGTCCGGCGATCATTAGCACGGTGTGTGTCAGGCGCTTGCGTTTATCTGGACTCCGCACCTGATTTTCCAGTATCTAGGCGATAATGATGCTGCACAAACTACGATCTTTCGGCTTTATCAAGACACAATTCAGACCAATACCGAGAGTGCGCGCAAAATTCATGCTCTGCGACGCTTTGCTCATAAGCCAGCTAAAGTTAATGGCCATTGCCGTTGCTAACATGAGACTACTGGAAAGCTGATCCGCCGGAACCTTGCTATCTCGCAACTGACTAATACCCAGGTTTCAGGCACGACTATGGTCATCGTGATATTCCGTAACACCATTAGATACACAACCACTGAGCAAACTCACTGGCAACAAAAACCATACCAACGGTCCTAAAGCCAATGTTGTCCATTCTAGCGTTCAATCCTTTGCCGCACTAACTTATGCCGCTTAAAATTACATTAATACACATAAAGCAATGAAAATATTACAAAAATAATGCTACCGCACATTCATTGAGGCTAAATTACGTGGCAGTTCTCGCTACTCAAGCACGGCAGCCTATCCCCCTTTTGTGCTCCGACAGATGGGATGGTAATCCCTCCCAACAACCCCTGGGGGTCAATTGATAAGAAAGGCATATCTGCAACAAATGAAAACAGACGGGAGAACCACCCACTGGGGCGCTCGCGAAGATACCTTTCTGTCCCTTCGTGGTTAATTGCGAAACATCATCATCATCACTGTCACTATTACTGAGAAGCCGATCACGGCAACGCAGAAGCCAAGCAGCCCACCAGAATCAGACACTAACTTATTCCTTGGCTTCCCCTTTTGCTTAATCGAATCGATCTCATTCTCTAAAGATACGCGATTCTTTTCTGCTTTATCCCAATCTGTTGTGCTGGCCATCTCCTTAACCAGAGCAATCTCACCCGTGAACTTGTGAATGGTGTATTTGTAATTAGAGTTTGTCCAAGAGGAGCCAGTGCGCTTGCCACGCTGGAGATTGATAACAGCGTTGCACCCCACTGCAACGGCCTTTTGTTTCAGTAACGTCACTGCGGCGTCGGGATCTTGGTGCTCTACCGTGACGGCCCCAATTGAGAGAACAGACTTGTTGTCACGTCCGCATGCATTCGTTTTGCTGACAAAAATATCAGTACCGGTGTATAGATAGATATCGTAGGTTTGCACCGACGTTATATTCTTGGCGGTCATACCCTTAGGCGACGGCACATCATCAAACTGAACGGCGGTTCCTCGCTTTATGTCTTTGAGGTGTTCTGAAAAGACATCGCTCTGGTGGAAGAAATAACTTTCATCGTCACTCGCTGTGATGAATCCATACCGCTTCTCCGCAGAGAAAGAGACCACTTTTCCTGACTTCACAGTTGAAACTCCGTGATATTTTGTTTTGATTATGTAGTGGTGACCAACTTCAGTTGACCACTGCAGCCCGGGTAACGGTGGCGCTGTATACGCGCGACTAGATGTTTTTAGTGTCCCTGCCGGTTCTCACGGCAGGAAATAGCCAGGCACCTTCAAATGTAGAGTAAAAAGCCAGTAACCTTTCTTGCCGGTTCTCATTACTTTACTTTACAACTTCGCATATATAGTACAAGTTGATCTGGTGAAGCTGAACTGCTGCTTCAGCGGCCAAGACCCTTGGCGAAAATGCGACACATGAGACCAGACAATTTTTAGAGTCGCTTAGGCCTGCATTTCGGCAAATTCATCGAGAAGTAGCGATTTAGGCAGAACTCAAATTGGGCAAAGTTCGACACCAGAAACCGGACAATCGTGTGCCCACAAGTGGCGTAAAACGTGTAAATATCGGTTTTAAAAGGGTTTTAATATTTTTAGCACAGTGGTCATAAGCTGTTGAAAAGCACACTTTATGCCGACTAACATCTCATCTCACCGTGTAAAATTACCGCCCTCCGAAGGCAGTGGTCACAGGTTCGAATCCTGTCTTCTCTACTCGTGGTATTCCTCGTTACATCTCCTGTGCCCGGATTGAGCAAGGTTATCTATCGGTACCGAGAGGCTGTTTTGATGAGTTACAAGCATTGTTGCTGGATCAGCGGATAACGATAGAGGTCGATGACCACAGGAGTTCGGGTCAGCCGCTGGTCGCCGTCAGTCTAAAAGCAACCCTGCGTGATGATCAAAAAAAGGCTGTGAAGGCGCTTGCCGATCACGATACTGGAATACTCCACGCCCCGACCGCTTTTGGGAAAACCGTAACGGCAGTTGCCATTGTAGCCAAGCGTGGGGTCAACACATTGATCCTGACTCACAATCGTCAGTTACTGGACCAATGGAAGGAGCGCCTGGAAACCTTCATTGAAGGTGCAGCCGTGGGTGTGATTGGTGGTGGCAAAAAGAAACCTACCGGTCAGATCGATGTTGCCACCTACCAGAGCCTGATCAACAAAAAAGACAACACCGTCTCAAGCCTAGTCAGAGATTATGGACAGGTCATCATAGACGAATGCCACCACATCTCCGCTCCCCGTTACGAGATGCTTCTTAATGAAGTCAGCGCCCGTTACGTAGTTGGCCTGACGGCAACACCTGACCGTCAGGATGGGCACCAAAAAATCATGTTCATGGTTGCGGGACCCGTTCGTCACAAAGTTCGGGCGGACCACAGTTCCAGGTTTGTCCAACGCCTCATCATTCGGGAGCGTCATGAAAGTCCGCCCACCGACATTTATCAGTCGGGTGGGCGGCCCCATATAGCATCGGTTTACCGTTGGCTCTCCCAGAGCCCCGCCCGGAATCAGGATATTGTTCAGGATGTCGCAAACTGTGTGCGCAACCAGGCAAACTGTCTTCTGCTGACCGAGCGACGAGAGCACGCGGAGACGCTGGCGATAATGCTGGACGCTGAATCCATACCGTCGGTTGTGCTGCGTGGGGGAATGCGCGTCAGAGAGCGCCGGGATGCAGAGGCGCGGTTACATGAAACTCAAGTTATCGTTGCAACAGGGAAATACATCGGAGAAGGTTTTGACTTGCCTCGGCTAGACACTCTGTTTTTAGCTCTGCCAATCGCCTGGAAAGGAACGCTGGCGCAATATGCCGGCAGGATACACCGCGAAGCCGATGGCAAGCAGGAGGTTACCGTGTATGACTACTTGGATGCTGGCCTGCCAATGCTAGAGCGAATGTTCCGAAAACGCGAGAAAGGCTACAAGGCAATGGGGTATCAGTTTGGCTCTTCCGGGCAAACCAGATTGCTGTAGAGCGGAGCAAATCTTGAGCCGCTGCGAGCTTGGCCGCCATGGGAGTAGGCAATGCCCTCTTGTCATGCACGATCCTGCTAAGAGTATTTCTGCGCACCCCCCCATAGCTTCGGCGAGTTCGCTGACTTCAATATTCATCAGTTCCAGGAATTCGGTTGCCAGCACTCAACTCCAAAAAACGTCGCTCCGCCAACTAGCCGGAAACCCCATAGCCTCTTCTGACACGGAAGGAAACTCATCAAACACCCCTTTCACTCGTTGATGCCAGTTCGTATCTGGACTGACCTTGCACATCAAGTGATTGAGCATACACATCACGACATAAACCCGAACACCCGAACATTATCCCTAGGGCGAGTCAGAGATTCAGGCCATAGAAACGAAGCCTTTTTGGGTAATTCCGGCTTGATCCCGAGCTCACGGTTCCAGAGCCTGGCGTGATGAGCACAAATATTGCGGACTATCATCAATGTGTGGAGCCACGACTGCAGCAATGGCAAGGGAGATCCATGCGTCTCGCAATCGCTTTTCTGTCTGCGTCCTTTGCCAGGCCTGCATACAAGTGCGATAGCGCACCCATTGTCAGCTCTTCCAAGGCAGCCCAGCCCGGCATCAACTCTGGCGCCGAATATGTCAGGCCATAGTGGCCCCCCTCTGCCAGCCTAGTTGTCCAGTTGGCGATTTTGCCTAAATTCATGTCAGATTGGGCGGTATGAGAGCAGTCATGCCACGTTATTCCGAGGAACGTAAAGCGGCCGTGTTGAAGAAGTTATTACCTCCGCAGAACCGCAGTGTGGTGCAGGTGGCGGCAGAGGAAGGCATATCGGATGTGACTCTGTATAGTTGGTTAAAACAGTGTCGACAACAAGGAGTGCCTGTGCCGGGTTATCGTAATGCAGGAGACGATGGGTCTCCTGAAGCCAAGTTGGCCGTCGTGATCGAAACGGCGTCTATGTCCGAAGCGGAACTGGGTGCGTATTGCCGCCAGAAAGGCCTGTATCCTGAGCAGGTGCAGCGCTGGAAAGAGGCCTGCCTACACGGTACGGGTCTGCAAGAAGGGCAAGAGAAAGCCGCTCAGAAACAGCAGCGAGACGCCCGTAAAACCATCAAAAAGCTGAAGGCGGAAGTTCGCCGTAAAGACCGGGTTCTGGCGGAAACAACTTCTTTGTTGGTGCTGTCAAAAAAGCTCGAAGCCTTGTACGGCGAGGACCCGGACAGCGAGGACAACTGACACCGCTGACCGAACGTACAAGGCTTTTAAACGACTATGACGAAGCTGTTGCCAGTGGCGCGGCCCGCTACAAGGCGGCCGATTTGATGGAGCTGAGCCAGCGCACGTTGAAACGCTGGCGACGCGCTAACGGCACTGTGGCAGAGGACCAGCGCCCGCAAGCGGAGCGCGTTGTGCAGCCACACCAGCTCACTCACGCTGAAGAAGCGGCCATTCTGGATACCTGCAATGAACGGGAGTATCAGAGCTTGCTACCGTCCCAGATCGTGCCTCGACTGGCTGACAAAGGACTTTACCTGGCGTCTGAGTCCTCGTTCTACCGAGTGCTCAAAAAGCACCCGCAATTGAATCATCGGGGCCGTATGAAACCGCCGCGCAAAGTCCCTGAGCCCACCAGCTTTACGGCCACTGGCCCGAACCAGGTGTGGAGCTGGGACATCAGTTATTGTCCTTCAGAGGTGCGCGGTCAGCACGGGTATCTGTACCTGATCATGGACATCTACAGCCGCAAAATCGTGGCGTGGGAAATCCACGAAGCAGAGTCCGGCGAGCTTGCCAAAAAGCTCATAGATCGAGCTCTGTTGCGCGAGAGATGTTGGCAAAACCCACCGGTGCTGCACTCCGATAATGGCGCGCCGATGACGTCCTACACACTGAAAGCGCGGCTGGCAGAATTGGGTATGTTGATGTCTCACAGCCGACCCAGAGTGAGCAACGATAACCCGTACTCAGAGTCGTTGTTCAAAACGTTGAAGTACTGCCCGAAGTGGCCCGCCAAAGGCTTTAGATCACTGATAGCGGTGCGTGAATGGATGCTGTTGTTCGACAGGCCTATAACGAAGAGCACCTGCACAGCGGCATCAACTTCGTGACGCCCGCACAACGACACCAAGGTGTTGATGCAGAGTTGTTAGCCAAACGTGAAGCAGTTTATGAACGAGCAAAGAGCCTGAACTCCAGGCGTTGGTCTGGTGACATTCGAAACTGGACAGTCGCCGGAGCCGTATCGCTCAACCCTGGAAAATTGCAGGAAATTGAGCGCAATAAACAGGCTGCTTAAACGCAGCTATTTGGACAACTGGGTTGCAAATCACCGATTGCTTAAGCGCAGTATTGACGGCTTTCTGCGCCAAATCTAGAGGCAGATAGCTTTGTTTGGGTAAAGTTGAAGCGTGCAGGTTGAAAGCTACTAATGTTAATGCTGCAATGGCAATATATTTTATAATCATAATAAAATACCCTAATTAACAATGAAACTATAAACACAAATTAAGCTTTTGTTTAAGACCAATCAACTGTTTTGTTAGAAGATGGGCCCCACTCGTTAAACAATGACTGGACGATCATAAGTGTTTTCCTTCAAGCCGAGTTGAAAGAGCAGCATCTGAACGAAATCGATGCCTTGGTCAAAAAAGCCAACGCGGGGAAACCTGGACAGCTCCATGGACAGGAAGACGCGATTCAGGCTTCGCGCTTAGTCGACCGGCGGCTGCTCTGCTTAGAGCACCTCGATTTTTATTAAGGTATGCACTACCCTGAACTAAGGAGTTCTGCTTGGCACGGACTGAGATATGATTACCAGTTTTTTCAACACTTTTTCGATGGAAGGGAGAGAAAAATGACTCATAAATATTCAGGTGGTTGTGATCACATTCATACCCATTCCGAACAGGACCCGATTGACAATCACACCTGTCATTGTTCTGTGTGCAAGAGTGTAACCGGGCAACCCATGACCCATGTTGTATTTTTCAACCACGAAGATGTGGCGGTAGACAATGAAGCTGGGCTGAACCGGCAGCCGTTCAATGCGAACAATCCCGATGGTCCACTGGAATTGTGCACCTGTGGGGAATGCGGGACGCCTATCATGCTGAACGACAAACAAAACCGGATAAGAGCGATCGTGCCCAATTTGATGGGCTTTGACGCTGCTTTCCCTGCGGCGAGCTATCACGCGTTTTTCGATCCTGCAGCCGGAGTTGCCAAACCTGAGGATGGTCGACCGGTGTTTGAAGGGCTGAGGCCCGATTTTGTCTGGCCTGAAGGATCGTAGGCCACAAGCTTTGGGCAACGGGTTACCAAAATTTCGTTCTCCCGTTGCCATCATAGCGCCGAGCAATTTGGCTGACCGAGACTTCCGCCACCCGCGTCTGTGCTAAATCACCGGAGCGACGGGGTCTTGTGTTTTGTCCGTGCCTTTCTATCAGTCTTCGATAACGTGTGCGCCAGCTTAAATGGGTGTATACGCAACGCTTCAATCGACATCACGGTCGGGTGGGGTATGTCCTCTAGGGCCGGGACAAGGCAGTCCTTGTCGGGAAAGACCGCACTTTCTGATACACCCAGACCAGTTCCATCAGCGCCAGGCACAGCCCCATAAAAGGCCGCAACTCGCCACAAGCTTTCCAAGCCTGCCATATCGATCAGGAAGATTTTTCCAATCACACTGCCCAGCAGGGCCATGCCGGCTTTAAAGAACACGGCATAGCCGTTCTTTCGGGCGAAGAAGCAGAAAAGAGCGATGTATCTATTTCGGTGCAATAGATACTCGATCAGAACGGACATTTTTTTTCATTTAAAGCGCCCAGTGATGTTCAACTAAACATAACGTGGCACTCTAAATTTATTTAGTATTCAGGATGCTTGAACAACGGTTTTTTTACAGCTTCAATCGGGCTTGCTTTCTCGATCGTTTTGTTGGGATAGCTCCGTTCTTCATTAATACGATCTGCTAAACCGGAATGGGCATTTTCCATAGTGCTAAAAACAGCGGTGAGGGTTGCAGCGATAATTACTTTTTTCATATTTAATTTCTTGCTCTAAATTTGATGATTGAAACGAATCTACTTGCTCAGCCAGGACGAGGCCAGAATCTACAAGCCTCATCCTGATAACTAAGGTTTAAGCTGGCTTGAAGCAGTAGGTGGTGGTGAGCTTGTTACCGTCTGGGTCACGGGCATAAGCAGCGTAGGCATTAGGTGCCCAGCCGCGGGTGTCCGGAGCGCCTTCGTCGCTAAAACGTTGTCATAAAAAGTGCGGGCCTTTTACAGATCGTTGGTGCCAACAGTTACATGGGTAAAAATGCTCATTAATAATTCTCCGACAAATGATAAATCAATAAGATATCGACTCGCAGTTGTTTAGCCGCTGTTTGATTCGATGAGGAGATTGTAGGCTTGTATAAATAAATGATAATCCCACCAGTCATAAAATTACTTTTGCACACAGGTAACAGTGAGATTTAAAATAATGGTTGTTTAGAGGCCGGCTGAAAGCGAGTGGCACGAATTGCTACCTGTTAAGGTTTTTTGCAGATAGGCTGGACCGGCAAGGGTCGTTACTGAGCAAAGTAATTTTCAGGAGTGAGCATTTTGTATAACTGGGAAGGGGTTGCAGAGTTCGTTACCGTTGCTGAGACAGAAAGTTTTACGGCCGCAGCAAAAAAATTAAGTATTTCAACGGCCCACGTAAGCCGGCAAGTCAGTGCGCTGGAATCGCGCCTGGCTACCAAACTGTTACACCGCACCACCCGCAAAGTTTCCGTAACTGAGGCCGGGACAATCTACTATCAGCGCTGCCGACAGTTACTGGATGGTTTGGAAAATGCAGAGCATGCGATTAGTGACCTGCAAACCAAACCGACGGGCAGACTCAGGATCACCGCGCCGGTCACCTATGGTGAAATTACCATTGCGCCGCTGATAAATAATTTCCTCGCCCGTTACCCTGAGCTGAAATTAGAGCTGCAGTTGAGCAACCGCAAAATGGATCTGATTGACGAGGGCTATGATCTTGGCATTCGCCAGGGTCAACTGGAGGATTCTACGATGATGGCTAAACGCCTGGCCTCGCGAACACTCTATGTGTGTGCCGCTCCAGCGTACCTTGCCGAATTCGGTGAGCCTCATAAATTATCAGACCTGAACCATCATAATTGTTTGCAGGGATCAGCTGACCATTGGCACTTTCAGGACGAAGGTAAAACGCGCAATATAAATATTAGTGGCAATCTGCGCTGCAACTCCGGCCGCGCCCTGGTGGATGCCGCGTTAAAAGGGCTTGGCATTGTGCAACTTCCTGGGGATTACGCGTTGAGCTATATCCGTAGCGGGCAATTGATGCCGTTGCTGGAGAAGTATTGCGCACCCGACGAAGGAGTTTGGGCGATTTACCCTCATAACAGGCATCTGTTACCCAAAGTACGCATGCTGATCGATTATCTTGACGAAGAATTATCCGGCCATTCTGCTCTTGCGCATTGACTGGCTGTAAATAGTACTAAACAGATATAGTTCAATCGTATTTTTGCTATCGCCAAAGGAGACCTGACCAATGGCGCAAAATAAATCGAAGAGCGTCCCATGCGATCCTGACCATTGCATTCAGGTGCGGGGTGCGCGCGTCCACAATCTCAAGAACATCGATGTCGATTTGCCTCGCAACGCGCTCGTTGTTTTTACTGGCATCTCCGGATCTGGAAAGTCTTCGCTTGCGTTTGGAACATTGTTTGCGGAATCCCAACGCCGTTATCTTGATTCTGTGTCGCCCTACGCGCGCCGGCTGATTGACCAGGTTGACGAACCAGACGTTGATGCCATTGACGGACTTCCGCCCGCAGTCGCGCTTCAACAACAGCGAGGAGCGCCGTCGGCCCGTTCATCGGTCGGTAGCGTTACGACGATTTCCAACGGCCTTCGCATGCTGTATTCGCGGGCCGGGCAGTATCCCCGTGGCCAGCAAATATTGTATGCCGACTCGTTTTCGCCAAATACACCGGAAGGTGCCTGCCCTCGGTGCCATGGCATCGGGCGGGTGTTTGAAGTGACTGAAAAGTTGCTCGTTCCTGATGACACGAAAACCATTCGAAATCGCGCTATCGCAGCGTGGCCACCAGCGTGGCAAGGTCAGAACCTGCGCGACATACTTGTTTCACTCGGCTACGACATCGATAAGCCGTGGAAAGACCTGCCACAAAAAACCCGAGACTGGGTTCTGTTTACTGATGAGACACCCGTTGTGCCGGTTTATGCAGGGTTCAGTCCCGATGAAACGCGCATGGCGAAAGAGCAAGACCTGCCGTCCAGTTACACCGGGACATTTACCAGTGCGCGACGCTATATATTGCATTCGTTTGCGACAACGCAAAGCCATCGTACTAAGAAACGCGTCTCTCAGTTCATGCAGATTTCCGTGTGTCCGGACTGCAACGGCAAAAAATTGAAACACAAGTCGCTGTCGGTGAAATTTGCAGGGCTGGATATTGGTGAGTTGTCGCAACTCACGTTGAGCGAACTCGCCCAGCGGCTACGCGATGCTTCCATCGCAAAACCCGTAGCGCAAGACTTGCACCCGGAAAAGGTGATCGTGGCACAGCGAATCGCCCGCGACATTTTGGCCCGTGTCGAAGCGCTTACAACTCTTGGTTTGGGTTACCTATCGCTGGAACGCAGCACACCAACCTTGTCGCCGGGCGAACTGCAACGTCTGCGGCTTGCAACGCAAATTCGGTCGCAGTTGTTTGGTGTGGTCTATGTTCTTGACGAGCCGTCGGCAGGGTTGCACCCGTCTGACACATTGGCACTGCTGGGTGCGCTGGATGAGCTCAAACGTGCTGGCAACTCATTGTTTGTTGTCGAGCATGATGACAGCGTTATTCGGCACGCCGACTGGATTGTGGACATTGGGCCAGACGCGGGAGTGCACGGCGGCGAAGTTGTCTACAATGGCCCGATAGACGGTCTGCGCGAGGTTAGTGAATCCCATACCGGGCGATATCTGTTCTCACCGGACATCGTTATGGAGCACACGCCGCGGCAAACGACACGCTGGTTGAAGCTGGAGGGGGTCAAGCGAAACAACCTCCAAGGTCTGGACGTTGAGTTTCCTTTAGGCGTTTTGACAACGGTTACTGGTGTGTCGGGCTCGGGCAAATCGAGCCTTGTCAGTCAGGCCCTCGTCGAACTGGTTGGCGAATCGTTGGGGCAAAAGAAAACCACTGAAACCGCCAATGGTGAAATCGACCTGCTGGAACAAGAACTGGAAACGCACACCGCCGGGCG
This sequence comes from Marinobacter sp. M1C, assembly GCF_023314135.1. Lineage (NCBI taxonomy): Bacteria > Pseudomonadati > Pseudomonadota > Gammaproteobacteria > Pseudomonadales > Marinobacteraceae > Marinobacter > Marinobacter sp. M1C. The sequence goes on along the minus strand of NZ_CP092289.1, from coordinate 525,236 downwards.
AGTTGCTTATGGCATGGAGCACATTCGGCGCTTGGTCACCGTTGACCAAAAAGCGATTGGTCGCACCCCGCGATCTAATCTTGCCACGTACACCGGTTTGTTTGATCACGTTCGTAAGTTGTTCGCGTCGACGCGCAAAGCGAAGACGCGCCGCTACGATGCCGGCCGCTTTTCATTCAATGTTGCAAAAGGACGTTGCCCGAACTGCGAAGGTGCCGGATTTGTCAGCGTCGAGTTACTGTTCCTGCCTAGTGTTTACACCCCCTGCCCGGTATGTCGGGGCCAGCGTTATAACGCCAAGACGTTGGAGGTGACCTATCGCGACAAGAATATTGCCGAAGTGCTCGATTTTACCGTCGACATGGCCCACGGATTTTTTGTTGATGAACCGCCGGTTGTGCGTGCTCTTGAAGCTTTGCGGCAAGTCGGTCTTGGCTATCTGCGATTGGGCCAACCCGCAACCGAACTTTCGGGCGGCGAAGCGCAACGAATAAAGCTCGCGACCGAACTGCAACGCGCGCAGCGAAGTGACACACTTTATGTGCTGGATGAACCCACCACAGGCCTCCACCCGGCTGACGTGACGATGTTGACGACACAGTTGAATGGATTGGTCGACGCAGGTAACACCGTCATCATGGTCGCACACAATATGCTGGTTGCCAGGGGCAGTGACTGGATCATCGACATCGGCCCCGGCGCTGGCGATGCAGGCGGCACCGTTGTCGCCCAAGGTTCGCCTGCGAGTGTGGCAAGATCGAAGAACAGCCGAACAGCCCCCTTCTTGCTCCCGTAGCGCTTGCCGATTCTATATTGTTGTTGGCTGGTAAAAATGAATTGCTGAATGGGGCGATTATCCCGACGCGGAAATAGTGTAAATTCTCAACAACAATCACTGTACGAACAAAAAATTCATCCATCAAAAGCAAGGCAAGCCCTACATGACTGAAATGATCAAATCCAAGGCTGCCGTCGCCTGGGCCGTTAACCAGCCGCTCTCGATTGAAGAGATTGACGTGATGCCACCGCAGAAAGGCGAAGTGCGCGTCCGTATCATCGCCTCCGGCGTTTGCCATACCGACGCCTTTACTCTGTCTGGCGATGACCCAGAAGGCATCTTTCCCGTTGTGCTCGGCCATGAAGGCGGCGGCATTGTTGAATCCATTGGCGAAGGCGTAACCAGTGTTCAGGTGGGCGACCATGTCATTCCGCTCTACACACCTGAATGTGGCGAGTGTAAATTTTGCAAATCCGGCAAAACCAATCTGTGCCAGAAGATCCGTGAAACTCAGGGCCGGGGCCTGATGCCCGACGGCACTAGCCGGTTCTATAAAGACGGCCAGCCGATTTACCACTACATGGGCTGCTCAACCTTCTCGGAATACACCGTGTTGCCAGAGATCTCGCTGGCCAAGGTCAATCCGGACGCGCCATTGGAAGAGGTTTGTCTGCTCGGCTGCGGCGTCACAACCGGTATGGGCGCAGTGATGAACACCGCCAAAGTTGAGGAAGGTGCGACCGTCGCGATCTTCGGCATGGGTGGCATCGGCCTTTCGGCGGTGATCGGAGCGACGATGGCCAAGGCCAGTCGAATCATCGTAATAGATATCAACGAAAGCAAATTTGATCTGGCTCGTAAATTGGGCGCGACGGACTTCATCAATCCCAAAGACCACAACAGGCCGATTCAGGATGTGATTGTTGAACTCACCGACGGCGGCGTGGATTACTCGTTCGAGTGCATTGGCAACGTGAATGTCATGCGCTCTGCGCTGGAGTGCTGCCACAAAGGCTGGGGTGAATCCGTGGTCATTGGCGTCGCTGGAGCCGGCCAGGAAATATCGACCCGGCCGTTCCAGCTAGTGACCGGCCGAGTCTGGCGCGGGTCGGCTTTCGGTGGCGTCAAGGGCCGCTCCGAACTGCCGGAATACGTCGAGCGCTACCTGCAAGGCGAGTTCAAACTGAATGATTTCATTACCCACACGATGGGCCTTGAAGACATCAATAAGGCGTTTGAGCTGATGCACGAGGGCAAGAGTATTCGCACCGTGATTCACTTCGACAAGTAAATCACTACGACGGTCTCGCCCCACTGGGCGCGACCGTCTCATCTTAATGAGAAGTGCAGTATGTCACTTGAAATCTCCAGCGTTAACAAAAGCTTTGGTGGTTGGACCAAGCACTATACCCATCATTCAACCACGCTGAACTGCGACATGCGGTTTGCAATCTACTTGCCGCCGCAGACCGAAAATGGACAGAAAGTGCCGGTGCTTTATTGGCTGTCCGGACTCACCTGCACCGATGAGAACTTCATACAAAAGGCCGGTGCCCAGCGCATGGCCGCTGAACTTGGCGTTGCCATTGTCGCCCCCGATACCAGTCCGCGTGGCGCGGATGTAGCGGATGATGACGGGTATGACCTGGGTCAGGGTGCAGGATTTTACGTTAACGCCACTCAGGCGCCCTGGAACCGCCACTATCGCATGTATGATTACGTGCTGAACGAGCTTCCGCAGCTGATTGAAGACGCCTTTCCGGTTAGCAACAAGCGGTCTATCTCTGGCCATTCGATGGGTGGTCACGGTGCGCTCGTCCTGGCGCTGCATAATCCCGACCGCTTCAAGTCCGTCTCGGCCTTCAGCCCGATTGGCAACCCGGTGAACTGCCCTTGGGGTCAGAAAGCTTTTACCGCTTATCTGGGTAAAGACACCGCCACATGGGAGAATTACGATGCAAGCCTGCTGATGCGCCGCGCCGCAGAATTTGTTCCGGCGCTTGTGGATCAGGGCGACGCTGATAATTTTCTTGAGGAGCAATTAAAGCCGGAAACGCTGGAGGCTGCGGCAAAGGTGAGCGGCTTTCCTTTAGAGTTGAACCGCCGCGTAGGCTATGACCACAGCTATTACTTCATTGCCAGCTTCATCGAGGATCACCTGCGGTTCCATGCAAGGCACTTAAGCGCGTAGCGCCAGATATTGCTTCGGTTATACAGACTGGCGCGGCAAACGTCCTAACCTACAATCCATTCCTGCCGCTGTTTGTCGGCCTCCGGCAACGTCACCCCTTCCTTGATGACCAAATCAACGTATAGATTGGCGCGCAGCGGCTTTGCGTGATGCTTTTTCCTCATAGCTTCAATTCCAACGTCATATACCGCCAATAGGCCGCCCGAGATGGCCTGTAATAACTAAGCCTGGCGGACAGTGATGAGGAAGGTGAAATCAGTGCTTTAAGCTGTTTCGGTAACGTATCGGTAACGGGATCAGGAACAAAATTAGGTATATGAGTAGGCCCGAAGAAGAAGCTGCCTTGTAAGGCTTTATCTAAAACGCTTAGTATGCCTCCACTCAATTGTTAGTTTCATACATATCACAAATGGACACGCGCTATGGCCGTGAAAGATCCATTTCATCTCGCGATACAAGTTCGAGATATAGACGAAGCTCGCCAATTCTATGGTGATTTTCTAGGCTGTCCTGAAGGCCGCTCATCCGACAGCTGGGTCGACTTCGACATGTACGGTCATCAGTTTGTTTGTCATCTCAACCCTGCATTAAAAGAGAAATCCGCAAGTAGTCATACAAACCCTGTAGACGGCCACGGAGTGCCCGTTCCGCACTTCGGGGTCGTTCTGGAAATGGACGCATGGAACAATCTGTCTATAAAACTGCGTGAGCACGGGGTGACTTTCGAGATTGAGCCTTACATACGTTTTAAAGGTGAGCCGGGGGAGCAAGCAACCATGTTTTTTACGACCCTTCGGGAAACGCTTTAGGATTTAAAGCTTTCAAGGACCGCGAAGCCCAGCTCTTCCAAAAAAGCTGAGTTTCCACCAACTCCTAAGACACCGGAACTCAAAGAACTTTAAAGCCCCGCGCGCCCAAGCCGTTCAGCTAAAGTGGATCTGGCTTGGTTCTGTCGGGCAGCGGAAAGGGTCGGTGAATTTTCACCGGCCTTTTTTTATGATTTTGCTTTAATGTATTTATCTAGGTAGATGATCTTTTCCAGCTCCACCGGCCCTTTTGCCAGCCCCAGAAGCGTGGCTGGGGTTTTGCCTTTCTCATTCACTTTGGGCACTACTTGCTGAAGGGAAGAGGATCTTCAAACCTTTGAGAAAAAGCTCAAATGAACTTGCAACATTAGACGGGTCCGATGACGCGACCTCTCAGCTAAAAGACAAAGGGGCAAGGCTCAAAGACCTGCTCTGAATTCAAGGGTGGAAGGTTTTGCCAATAATCGGGAAACACCGTAAGCGGCTATCGGGCTATCTCGGGCTCGCCAGAACGCCCCTGAGAGTGCATCAGAACGCACTTTTTTTGGACAAATGCGCGCAAATCGCTTTTTGCTCAATTAGACGAACTTTCTCCTACAAAATACTCGTTATTCTGTTGGTGTTATCCAACAACTAACCGAGGTAAACGATGAACCAAAACGATAAACTCAAAGAAATCATGTCATTATGCTCCATGATCGACTCAGCTTGGGTAAGAATCGAGTGGCTTGATGAGGCCCTGGCCCAAGCTGAGAAGAAACATGCTGAGGTTACAGCGCATCAAGAACAGCTCATCCATGAAGTGGCAAAATGGGCGGTTCTGGAGGGCATCGCCGGATGCTGACGATCATCTTCCAATGTCTAAGCCAGTCGAGTTTGTTCTCACCATGTATAAATTACTGGATGAACCAGCGGAACTTTTGCCGAATGACGAGACGGTGCATTAACTCATCCCAATAAAGACTCCCTCCCGCGCACACTGCAGACGCAGTCGTTTGCGCCGGAGGGATGCCTTGATCAACTAAAGCTGTCTTATCCCCGTTTGGAAACCGGTCCCTAGTATGCAACAAAAGCAGAGGCAAAGTTCTCAGTACATACGTTATTTGGGCACTGGATGTACGGACGCCTACTCCAGACCCACGATCAACGTTCAGCTTGCAGGAAAATTACTTTTTATAGCGGAGCCACCTTAACCAGTAAAACCGCCAACGAACTCATGCATTCAACGGCGGCACTGCTCCGGCCACAGCTGGGAAAACCTTAAAATACTGCCCGGGATTAGTTGATCACTACACTCCAGTATGGCGCAATGACGCCGGACTAGGGTGGGGAGGACTCCGACTCCTACCCATTTGCCCATTGGTAAAGCGAATGAGGGGTACCGGCAACGACTGTCATTCCTCTACTCGGTTACGCCAAAGTGCTGCAGTCATTATCTGAATTCAGGGAAACAGGTGGCGCTTCACTTATTACTTGAATTTAGGCCTAAAAGATCTCTGCCGGTGTTAGATACCTCAGCCGTTTTCTGGGGCAGTTGTTTATCTCATCTACGGCTCGGTTCGACTCGCGTTGGCTGTCTTTCGTGACGTTCGTGCCCTTAGCCCGGATTTCTCATGAGGGGATAAAAAGAAGCGGCTAAAAGTGCGATGGTTTCAATAACCTAACCAATCCACCAAACACCAGTAGCCGCATCCGAAATGGTACCTCAAAAACTGACCTTCTCGGCACTCTCCCGTCGCCAGATTGAAGCCGATTTCTCCGGAGGCCACATCACCTCCGATGCCGGTTTGTTGCTACTGCCCGAAATCGACAGACAACACCGGTTAATCCAACGATTGGCCGAGACTCAGTAAAACAACGAATCACACTGAATTCATCTTAAAATCGAAAACGAAATGATAAGATCACTATCGTTTCAATAAAGGCCAAATCGCTTTAGCAGCGGTTGCCTCCTTCACTTCCACCTAACAAACGGTCGTTTTCTGGTCATCAGACACCTTGCTTATGACGGCAATATTACCATCTACGTTGGTGTCCGGAATCATTGAACTGCTACGTTATGACTTCGCGTTTCGGTGAGGGACAATTCGAGCCTCCCGTTCCTCTGCTCTCAGGCGCTCCATATGTCAGATTTCAACGACCATAACAGTTTTCCGGCGGTTGCCGTTACGCTCATCATCGCCACCGGCGCTGTCCTCGCTGGCATGGATGCGTTGGCTAAATTCCTCGCGCTGGAAGTCCCCATTATCATGGTACTGTGGGGGCGATATTTCTTTCACACCGTCATTACCTTTAGCGCCTACAGCCTGAAAACCCGATCGTTACAGTTTTTGCGCGCACGGCGACCCGGGCTGCAGTTCATTCGCGCTTTTGCCCTGTTCGGTGCCACCTTCTTTATGTATGAAGCAATTACCCGCATGCCTTTGGGCGATGCAGCGGCAATTCAGTTTCTGGCACCGGTACTAGTCACGGTCCTGTCCGGGTTTCTGCTCGGAGAGCATGTCGGGCCGCGCCGCTGGATGGCGGTTGCTTTCGGTTTTGTCGGCGTGTTGCTGGTGGCCCGACCGGGGTCAGGCGTGCTCGGTTGGAATGCATTACTTCCGTTAGCGACGGCGGTTCTGCTCGCAGTCTACATGATGATGACTCGCATCATCCGCAACCAGGACGATCCCGCAGCGACGACTTTCTATTCGACCGCGCTTGGCGCGCTGATCCTGAGCGGCATAGTGATCTTCAATTGGCAAGCACTAACAGAGTTTCAGTGGGGCCTGATGATCGCGATGGGCGCAGCAGGCGCAGGCGGACACTTCATGCTGGTAAAGGCCTTCCACATGGCCGAGGCCTCTATGCTGGCACCATTCACCTACGCGCAGGTAGTGGCTGCCATCGCCTGGGGCTTCCTGGTGTTTGGGGATGTCCCGAGCCTGTGGACGATCAGCGGTGCTGGTGTCGTCGTCGCCAGCGGGCTCTACGTCTGGTATCGCGAAACCCGCGCCACGATGCCTGCAAAGCAATCATGACGTGGTTTTATCGGCTCTAGATTCCAGTGAATGAAATAATGAAAACCGGACAGACCTATTTTCCATTAGCTTCCCGGCTAATCTACGTTGAAGCCAAGGGGAATAACCCATTCCCCTTCAACTCCGAACACGGGCCAAAACCTCTTGTACAATATGCTGACCAATTGGAATTGCTGACGTCGCGACCGGGGAAGGTGCGTTACATACGTTAAAAGTGCGCTTGGTGTTAACAAATAGAAAATCATCAATCAACTCCCCATCTTTCGAAATTACCTGCGATCGAACGACGGCTGGATGAGGCTGCAGGTCATCAAGAGTCAAACTCGGACAATACTTACGAACCTCGTTTAGGCACCCTCGCTTATAGAGAGAGTTTTTTATCTCGATTAGCCCGGAGCGAATGTTACCTTTGAGCGCCTTACGGATCCCTAGGTTAAACAGCATAGAAATGGTATCGGAGAGTGAGAAATCGCCTTTACGATAACCCGCCCGCTTCTGTTCTTGCATCTACCTTTGCGGCCTGCTTATTCGCAGGTGGCTCTCTCTGGCCGCTACCAAAATAAAGCTCAGATGATCTACTTCCGATAGTGAGTTAGATCCTGACGTTGAATCCAAAAGAAATTGTCGAACCAACTCCTCACCGCCTTGATGAATTGGTCTATCCAAACATCTGTCTAAACTATAGTCAGACCGACAGCGAACCGGTTTGTTGCATCCCCGAAGCCAGATAACCACCATCGACTGGTAAGGTATGGCCATTGACGTAACGCGCCTGACAAGAAGCCAAAAAGACGATAGCGATCGCAATATCTTCGGGATCGGCGAGAAATCCGGCAGGGATCATCGGCAGCAACGAGGCCAACGTTTCATCCGTATATATATCATCGGTCATTGCAGTAAATGTGGCGCCAGGAGCGATTGAGTTAACAGTAATCCCATCCCGGCCTAGCTCCAAAGCCATTTGCCGGGTCAAACCGGCTATCGCGGCCTTAGAAGTGCCATAAGCTGTGCGGCCTACCCCGGCCCGAAATCCACTAATCGAGGATAGGTTTATGATCCGACCATAGCCTGCAGTTTTCATGCCTGGCGCAGCTCGCTGGCCACACAGGAAACTCCCAGTAACATTGACCGAAAGCACTCGGTTCCAGCTTTCAATATTAAAATCTACGAATGTGTCAATTTGTAAAATACCGGCACTGTTGACCAGAATTGTAACGGGACCACGCCAAGCTTCGACCTTAGAGAAAGCGGTATCTATGGATACTTTATCCTGCACATCGATTGGCACGGCCAAAGCCTCGCCGCCGGATTTACGTATTTCAGCAACCGTTTCCTCAATGGCTTCAACGTCGATATCGGCCACAGCCACCGGCGCACCCATTGCAGCTAACATTATTGCTGTGGCGCGTCCTATCCCGGATCCACCTCCGGTAATTACAGCAGTGCCTTTCTCAAGGGAAAGCATAGGATTTCCTTTTTTGTTCGTGTTAAGAAGACATTATCTGGGGTAACCATGTAGATATTGCAGGAAATATAAAGAGAATCGCGATCGTAATAAACTCCATCAAAACAAACCAGGACGCTCCCTTGAATATCTCATGCAACGGCGTTTCACGATCGATCCCGGCGATGACATAGACATTCAGTCCCACCGGTGGTGTTATCAGACCGATCTCGCACATTTTAACAACTAAGATGCCGAACCAAATTGGATCGAACCCCAGCGTCTGCACGGTGGGAAACATGATCGGGATGGTGATCACCAGCATTGAGAACGCATCTAGGAACATACCCATCGGCACTAGAACCAGCAGTAGCGCTGCAACGATCAGATAGGGCGGCAGACCAGATTGCACTACCAACTCGGCCAGTTGGTTGGGCACTTGGATCAGAGTCAAAAAATAGCTAAAAATAGCCGCTCCAAGCATCGTGAACAGGATCATCACGGTCGTGTTGATGGTTGAGCGGAAACTATCGATGACTCTACCCGTCATGCCAGGCCAGCAGGCCCTGCGCGCCAACAACATGATGAACGCAACAAAAGCCCCCAGCGCGCCTGCTTCAGTCGGGGTGACAAAGCCAATATAAATCCCGCCCATAACAACCAAAAACAGTACAGCCACCTGCCATGCTTTTCGGGTTTCGTATATAGCAGCTCCCAATGCCACACGTTGTGTCACTGCTTTGCCCGACGCAGTATTTCGAGCAATGAAATAGATTCCGATCATGAACATGACCGCTGTCAGCAGGCCAGGTAGGAATCCCGCAACCAGCATTTGGCCCGCTGAAGTTTCCGTCAGCGCTGCATAAAAAATCAGCAGAACGCTGGGCGGAATAAGAACTCCGAGAACTCCGCCAGCGGCCACTGCACCGGCCGATAGACTGCCCTCATATCCGGCTTTTTTCATTTCCGGAATAGCGACCGAGCCAACAGTCGCCGCCGTCGCTACGCTGGATCCCGATGTCGCGGCAAAGCCTGCACTGGTCAAAACTGATGCCATGGCCAGACCGCCCGGCAGGTGACCAACCCATTGGCGGGCGACGTCAAACAGTTTCTTTCCCACTCCAGCTTGTTGCGCAAAACTGCCCATAAGAATGAACAGCGGAATAATCGTTAAAGCGTAAACAGCAGTCGTTGAGTAGGATATCGATTGAAGCCGGGCCATCAAAAACGACAAGTCTTCGACCATGATGATCCCCGCCGCCCCTGATAAGGCCAGAGCGGCAAAAACCGGCACACCAAGCGCCATTAATACGAAAATCAGCGCCAGGGCGATAAATGGAGCAAGGCTGAAGTCCATCGTTTTTCCTTGAGTTAGGTAGTGCCGGTCTTAGCGGAAGTTTGCTGGTCCGGCTCGCCGAAGACAAAGCACTGAATGGACTGGACAGCCATCTGGATGAAGGCGAACCACAGACCGGCCGCTAGACTCGCCTTGGTCCACCAAATCGGAATCTTTACATTACCCCAGCGGAATTCCCAGATAGAGATGGAATAGATCGCCTCGCTCGTGGACGGAATTGCGAGTAGAAGTAGTGCCAACGCACCAATCGCCCAAGCGATGCCGACAACCCGGGTACGGGCAGGATCGGACAGCTTGTCAATCAGGAAGGTCACGCGAATATGTGAATTTCCGCGCTGTGCCCAACCAGCACCTAAGAACACCATCATCACCAAGGCGATTTCAGTGAACTCAAACACACCGGAAATCGAACTGCCGGTCACTGCGCGTACGATCACATCCAGCGTAGTTCCGAGCATCAAAAAAGCCAGGAATAGCATGGAGACCGCACCAAGCACGTCGGAAAAAAGGTTAAGGATTCTATTCAGAATCTGCATCATCCAGTTCTCTTTTTGGTGTGGCCTCCGCTATCCGTTAGGACGCCTGGCTAATCTCGTATGGGCGCAGAAGCGTGCCCTTGGGATCGTGTTTGGCAATCGCCTCGTCAATCAGAGATTGCATTTTTTTACCGTCTATACCCGCCTCTTCCGCCGGACCTTCTAGCCATCGATTGACCTGCGCGGGCTGCACGCGATCCCGTGCCAGCGCTTTCTGATCATCGGGGATGGTGCCCAGAATCGCGCCCTCGGACTCAGCGATTTTGACGTATTTTGCCAATACATCCTCATAGATAGCACTGAACTTACCATCATAAATTTCCTCCACAATTTCATCCGATACTTTGCGAACGTCATCAGGAAGTCGGTCATAGGTTTGCTTGTTCATAATCACTGCCGCCGGCGCGTGCGGGCCGGCCCCGATATCGTAGAAATACGGCGCAGCTTCGTGCAGCTTATAGGCAACGGCCGTCACGAAATCGAACCCAGAGACTCCATCGATGATCCCGCGTTCAAGCGCCTGATAAACCTCGGGCGCAGCCATGGCAATCGGCGTACCGCCGAATGCCTCGATCACGTCGGCTGAAATGCCATAGGCCCGGATTCGTTTTCCTTTGATTTCTTCGATGGAATTGATCGGCTTACTCAGGATCAGCGGCGCATAGTTCCAGTTCGTCCAATAAAGAACTTTCGAATTATGCCGCTCTTCCCATTCGGCACGCAGCGGATCGAACTGTTCATAAACGTCCCGACAAACCTTTTGCAAGGCGTCAGCTCTATTCATTCGGAAATACCACTCCAGACCGCGCGTCACCGGCAGCTCAGCCTGATAATAGCCTGGAGAAATCAGACTGATTTCTGATATCCCGGCACGTACGGCAGAGAGATGCTCACCCACTTTATTGAGCGATCCCGACCAGTAACGGCGAATTTTCAGCTCGCCCTTTGTGCGCTTTTCAAGTTCGTCTAAGTACCAGCGGTCAATCCACGACGGCCCTGCTGTTTCGGACACATAACTATCGTACTTCATAGATTTTGCCGCCCACAAAAGAGATGGATTTCCAATGGCAACGGCACCCGCAACAAGCGCTCCTGACTGCATAAATGTTCTGCGTTTCATATAGATACCTATCATTTGAGATTATTTGTTATTGTTTAAACTCGGTTCTTTCTACTAACTCACTCTGACGTTGCCTTTTTACCCAGTAGTTCTGCACGTTTTCGTAGTTTAGTTTTTAGGACTTTTCCATAGCTGTTTTTAGGCAGATCTTGCAAAAAATGATACTGTTTCGGCTTCTTAAACGAAGCCATCCGGCTCTTGCACCAGGTGTCAAGCTCGGTGGTCTCGCAAGCCTCACCTGCCTCCAGAACCACGAAGGCAACAACTTCCTCACCCCACTCCGTGCACGGCATCCCAATCACGGAAACCTCAAAAATCGCGTCATGCGCCAGCAGCGTTTCTTCCACCTCGCGAGGATAAATGTTGGTGCCACCCGAAATAATGACGTCCTTCGAGCGGTCCGTCAGAGTCAGGAAACCATCCCGATCCATCGATCCAAGATCGCCGGTAAACAGCCAACCGCCCACAATCGCCTTGGCGGTTGCACCGTGGTCACGCCAATAGCCTTTCATCACCGTATCTCCCGCGACCACGACTTCGCCTACCTCGCCGGCGACCATGTTCTGCCCAGCCTTGTCCACCACCCGCACCTGTACGCAGGCCTGCGCAAATCCAACCGAGGCGAGCCGGGCGCTGGCATTGGGATTTGAGGTGTCAGCCACGAGGTCGCGGGGCAGCGCGGTGATTGTCATCGGACTTTCGCCCTGACCGTAGATATGGACAAAACACTTACCGAACCGTCTCAGCGCCTCTTCGATATCGGCTCGGTACATTGGACCACCGCCATAAATGATCGTCTTGATGCCCGTTCCGTCATACCCGGTTTCGATCGAATAGGTAATCAGGCGTTTGACCATGGTAGGTGCTGCAAAGAACACCAGATTACCGAGCTCTCGCGCTAGCCCGGCTATTTCTGCAGGATCGAAACTGCAGGACTGTGGCACGATATGGCAGCCCCCTGCGCGAATGATTGGAAAATGATAAAGTCCCGCGCCATGGGACATAGGAGCTGCATAAAGTGAATTGTCCTGCGGTAATGCGGTATCTACGTCCAGCGCATAGGACATTGACATCGCAATGAGATTACGGTGAGTCAACATGACGCCCTTGGGGCGGCCCGTCGTACCGGACGTATAAAACAACCAAGCGACCTCGTCAGAGGCTGTGTCGACCGGTGGAGTCACCGGGGGTGCATTCCGCGCGACATCTATGAGCTCAACGCCTCGAATGCCCAGCTCGACGCACTCTCTTTCCAGATCATCTACGCCAGGATAAACGTCACCACTTTCGGTTATCGCCACCTTGGCTTCAGCATTGCTAATTATCCATGCGGCCTCGCGTGGGTGTAATTTATAGTTAATGGGCACGGCGATGGCACCGATCCAAAAAACTGCGTGCAAAACTTCTAAATATTCTGGGCAGTTGCCCACAAACAAAGCAACCCGATCACCCCGACCTATCTTCAATGTGTCAACCAGATAATGCCCGATAGCTGAACTGCGCTGTGCAAAATCACCATAAGTTGCGTGTAGATTGGCACCGAACCTAATCGCTGGGGCAAGCGGGCGAGACAACGCAGTTTGATAGAGCCAATGTGAAATATTCATTTCGGATCAACTCTTCCGCGCTTCTAGAATTGAAGCATAGTTGGCCACTGCTGCCCCCCCCATATTGAAGACCAATCCCATACTAGCGCTTGGCTTCTGCATGTCTCCGGCCTGGTCGGTCAGCTGCCGATAAGCCATCACATACATCGAAATGCCTGTAGCCCCCACCGGATGACCTTTAGCCTTAAGCCCCCCAGACAAGTTCACGGGTAAGGCACCTTCTCGATAAACTGTGCCATCTTCGAGCGCACTCGCACCTTGCCCTTTTGGCGTCAACCCCATCGCCTCGTAGATCAATAGCTCAGCGATAGTGAAACAGTCATGCACTTCGGCGAAGTCGATGTTTTCCAGTGTCACGCCTGCAGACTCAAACGCCTGGGCAAATGCCTGCTCTGGCCCCTCAAAGGCTAGAAAATCACGACTCGATATCGGCAAGAAGTCACTGACGTGAGTAGCTGCGCGAATACACACTGATCTCGGGAAATTCCTTGAGTTCTCGTTGGTCGTCAATACTATCGCAGCGGCGCCATCGGTGATCAGAGAGCAGTCAGCCAACCGCAGCGGCGGCGCAATCGCGGGATTGGAATCGGACACCGTGCTGCAATGCTCGAAGGTAAATTCCTTGTGCATCTGAGCCAGTGGATTGGCCATCGCATTTTTGTGATTCTTGACCGCGATCCGTGCCATCGCGTCCAATGGGCTGGTATAGCGCGCCTCGTATTCGCGCGCTGCTACGCCAAACACTTGCGGAAAACTCAGTGCTGCCTCGTCAGAATTGTTTTGATAACCAGCACCAGCCAACGCTGCAGTCACCTCAGAGGTCGAGCGGTGGGTCATCTTCTCGGCTCCAACGACCAAAACAGTACGAGCCTTTCCTGCCTGAATTGCGTTTATTCCGGCATGGATTGCTGCTGAACCAGATGCACAGGCGTTTTCCGCCCGCATCGCAGGCTTAAATCGTAACTGAGGATAAGCCTGATGAATCAATGAAGACGGAAATCCGTCTGATACCAAGCCCGAGTTGTAATGACCCAAGAACACTGCGTCGATATCGGCCGGATTGATGCCGGACTCTTCAACAGCCTCACGCGTCGCCGCGACGATTAGCTCTTCGAGGTTCTCTTGAAGACGTCCGAATTTTGTGTGGCCACTGCCGACGATGGATATTCCCGTAGTCATGCTATTCTCCTCATTAATCTATACTTAAGAATGCCACACGAGAAATTTGATGATATTGGTCAAAATACTTAATTTAATACGTATATTTACTTAATTCTCTGCGTAAAGGACTTCATGTTTATGAATGCATCTGTAGCGCAAAAGGCGGCGGCACTGGGATTTCAGGAATCACCAGTAGCACAAATCGTCGTACGCCACCGGCATATTGTCGAGGCGAACAAAGCCATTGAACGCTTGTTCGGCTACAGCCGAGACGAAGTCTTGAACCATTCAGTGCGGCGGCTTTATCCAACGACCGCAGATTTCAAGCAAATAGGGGAAAAGTGCGAAAACCGAATGCTTGCAACCGGCGACAATTATTACGAAGACGAACGCTTTATGCAGACTAAGGGTTGCGAGATTTTCTGGGCACGAGCAAAAGGGATGACACTCACACCTAAAGATCCCTTCTCCTTGATGATCTGGAGTTTTGAAAAAATCACTAACAGATCCTATCGCTCCGTGAGTATAAGCTCACGGGAGCGCGAGGTAGCACACCATCTTGTCAATGGCCTCACTTCGCGCGAGATTGGCGCCACACTATCTATTTCGCACCGCACCGTAGAGGCGCATCGCGCCAGCCTGATGCACAAATTTGGTGTAAAGAATGTCGCCGAGTTAGTCTCTGAAATCGTTCTTGCCGTCTAAAAAGACTTACAGGTAAAAAGCTAGCTGGTGACTGAAAGCCAGAGTCTTGAAACTTATGTTTTCCGTGTTGCGTTGGATAATGACCTCAACGCCAACTTGCTTCGGCGCTGGGTCAACGAGTCGAAGCAAGCAGATAAAAGCCTGTCTCACGCGTTTGTGCCCATCAATTTACCGACGGTGACAACCCCATTCGTAGAAAAGCGTAGCAGCATTCGCACCGAAATCCCCCGAGCCGGCGGGCAAGTAGTTGAGGAGTGGCCGGTCGATCAGTTTCATAAGTGCGTTGCGCCTCAACAAAACCTTTTAAAATTGAGTGCATTTTAGGTGTTCGACTCAACCAGGTCTCATTGTGTTTAGCTGTTCGCAAACAAGCGGGGCAATCGAATGAAAGTGTCGATTAATGATGGCCTGGGTGTTTGGCCCTGCGCTCGCCGAGTGAATCGTGACAAATTCTACTGGGGCGAATCCTGACGCGGCGATCAACTGCGTTTGACCGATGAGCAGTTGGCCGCGCTGGCTCAGGGGCTTCCCTGGCAGAGCCCCGGCGGCGCCGGCGTGTCTCCTTGCACCTTCCTGGAAGACTGGTCTGCGACGATTGCTCGGGTTACAAGGTTGGCTTCGGCAACGGCATCACCGAAATCGGCTGTATGACCCATGCTCCGCACAAGTTCTATGACCTGCACCAGACCTATCAGAGTGAACTGGAGGTACATGCCTTGGAATACATTGGCCAGTTGTACCAGGTCGAGCGAGAAATCAAAGATCTATCACTGGATAAACGACAGCTCATAAGAAATGAAAAGCCCGGCCCACTTCCGATGCTTTACACCAATGAGTGTTGGCTCACCGGCAAAAAGTGCCGGGTGGCTTAGGCACGGCCAGAGCTCTGGATTACAGTCTTAAACGCTGGAAAGCGCTGACGCGCTATCTGGATGATGGCGCGGTGTCCGTCGACAATAACCGGCGGAAACCAAACCGATTCCAATCAAGCAATTCCTCGCTTCGAAAAAACTGAGCGAAACAGATAGAGAAAAAGTCAAAAGTCTGTTGTTAGGTTTGTCGGAAAACGAAGCTGGCAGAAATGCACTTTCGAAAATCGGCATGACTGGCTTCGTGCCTTGGAATGCTGCCGCAATGGATGAAGCAACCGAGCGCTTAGGTTTGTAATCAAAAAGGATTTTTCCTTCAGTCACTCATTTCAAACGCATCGCTCTAAGCGGTGCGTTTTTCTTTCAGAAGCGCAGAAGGCATCATGCCTGTCGGTGGAGGAGACGGCGGCCGCCTTTGTGATGAAGCATCGCCCCAGTTCAATCAACTGCTGAAGTTTGCCCGTCAACAGGCCGCTAAATTGGTGGCTTTGCCGGCTTCTTCGATACGCACCGCCAAGCGTTTGATGAAGAGCAGTCAGCAAGCAGCGATCGAAGCAAAAATGGCAGAAGAGGGGAAATATTTTCGCGCAATGCTGCCAGCGCCGGAAGCGAAAGAAGCTATCAGCGCATTTTTGGAGAAACGCAAACCGGATTTCACGCAGTTTTCCTGACGTGTCGGGCAAAACTTCCGACGAAATTTCTCGAAACTTCGACTAGCTCCCACCCGCATCCATTGCCGTTGCCGTCATCGCCGGTTGCAAGCTACAAAGCGCCGCAACTACGACATCACGGCTCTGGGCGCAGGCACGGATGCCTGCGTTACTTATAGCGTAAATCCACTTTCAATCGAAGTGGACTTTCTCCACCAGAAAATCGAGCAGGGCACGCACCCGCGAAGGCAGATAACCGCCTTGCCCGAGGAAGACCGCATGGACTTCCTCCACATCCCCCGGATTACATGCTTCCAGCACCGACAGCAACCGTCCGGCTGCAATGTCGTCCTTGACCTGGAATGCTGCGAGCCGTGCCAGACCGAGTCCGGCAAGGACCAGGCGCAGCAGTGCTTCGCCATCGCTGACTTGGGCATTGCCGTTCGTCGTCATATTGATGATTTGGCCTTGGTCAAGCAGCGGCCATCCGTCCATGGCTCGCGCATAGTTGAAGCCCAGTCGGTTGTGCTGCTCAAGGTCAGCCACTTGAGTTGGGACGCCATGGCGCTCAAAGTAGGCAGGCGCGCCGACAATGACCATCCGCGTTTCGCCCAACTTGCGCGCCAGCAAACTCGAACTCTTCAGCGGACCAGCGCGCACCGCCACGTCCGCGCGCTTCCCGATGATATCGATCACTTCATCGGTCAGCACAATGTCGAGGGTGATGTCGGGATATTTATTCAAAAACTCGGGCACTAGCGGCAGCAAAAAGCGATCGCCAAACGCCACATTGGCGTTCACGCATAGCCGCCCGCGCGGCGCATCGTTGGTCGCAGCGCCGCGCTCCGCTTCTTCCAGATCGGCCAGTACCCGCACGCTACGCTCGTAAAACACACAGCCCTCGGGGGTTAATTGCACTTGTCGGGTCGAACGATTGAGCAAGCGTACCGCTAATCGACTTTCGAGCCGTCCTACCAGCTTGCTGACCGCAGATGGCGTCATGCGAAACGCACGCGCAGCGGCAGAGAAACCGCCCAGTTCGACTACGCGGACGAAGACATCCATTTCTCCTGATCGATTGACATCCAGACGCGCCATATTGAAATGAACTCACAAGTGTTTTTCCTGGAGGCAGTCTACTCCACAAGTTGATTTGAATTCAT
This sequence comes from Marinobacter sp. M1C, assembly GCF_023314135.1. Classification (NCBI taxonomy): domain Bacteria; kingdom Pseudomonadati; phylum Pseudomonadota; class Gammaproteobacteria; order Pseudomonadales; family Marinobacteraceae; genus Marinobacter; species Marinobacter sp. M1C. The sequence continues at coordinate 507,829 of NZ_CP092289.1, read as the reverse complement.
AATTTATCCTCTGATAGCAGATCAATTCACAGGACTTCGACTGATGCCAATTGCTCTTTATGCACTAACCGCCGGTGCCTTCGGCATCGGTGTCACCGAATTCGTCATCATGGGTTTGCTACTGGAAGTCGGTGCCGAGTTTGGCGTCTCAATCCAGGCGGCTGGCTGGTTAATTTCCGGCTACGCACTGGGCGTCGTTGTCGGAGCGCCGCTGCTTACGGCGATGACTGGGCGCTGGCCGCGCAAGACCTTGCTGTTGGGCCTGATGGTGATTTTCACTCTGGGTAACGCTGCGTGTGCGCTGGCGCCAAGTTATGGCTTTTTGATGGCCGCCCGCGTGTTGACTGCGTTCGCCCACGGTACTTTCTTCGGCGTCGGTTCTGTGGTTGCCACCGGTTTGGTGGCGCCGGATAAACGCGCCTCCGCAATCGCCTTCATGTTTACTGGCCTGACGCTGGCCAATATTCTGGGCGTGCCATCGGTGCCTGGCTGGACGGAGTCGTCATCGCGTACGGCCCCGGACTCAGCGTATTACTTGGGTGGCGGCGCTGGTGCCGTTGTGCGCATTTGGCGTGGCTCTGACTGCCATCCGGCTGGAACGTGGGCAACGTCTGGGTGCCGATGGCAAGCCTCTCTATGAACCCAATTGACTGAAGACAAGGACTCACCATGACAACGAACCTTAATACTCGCCCCTATGCCCGCCGCCTGGCCTGGCTCCGTCGATTCATGGCAGTCACGCTGGCGACCTCGCTGGCCGTGCCCTCTGCCGTGAGCGCGGCCGAACCCAGCGCCTGGATTGGCACCTGGATGGCCAGCCCGCAACCGATTTGGGGACCGGACTTCGCTTTCCCCACCAACATTCCAGCCACGCTGCAGGATCAGACCATTCGGCAGGTGACCCGTATCAGTCTCGGCGGCAAGCGTATCCGCATCGTGCTGTCCAACGAGTATGGCAGCCAGCCGCTGGTTATCGGCGCCGCGCATGTCGCGTTGGCCGATGCCGGGTCGGCGATTGTTGCCGGCACGGATCGGCCCATCACTTTCGGCGGCAAAACCTCTGCCATCGTACCGCCGGGCGCGCCGCTGATGAGCGATCCGGTCGATCTGACAGTCGCACCTTTAGCTAATGTGGCGGTCAGCGTCTTCCTGCCGAACAAAACGCAGGCCACCACCTTTCATTGGGATGGTCGCCAGACGGCCTATCTGGTGAAGGGTAATCAGGTCGCGGCCAAACATATCGAGACAGATACCACCACAGGTGCGCGCATCTTCCTGCGCGGAATTCAGGTCGAAACTGCCACACCTGCCAGCACGGTGGTCGTGATCGGCGACTCGATCACCGACGGCAATGGCGCAACCATCAATGCCAATGCGCGCTGGCCCGATTTTCTTGCCGCACGTTTGGTATCGAGAAACGTGGCGGTACTCAATGCCGGTATTTCTGGCGCCCGCCTGCTCGGCGACCGCATGGGCGTCAATGCATTGGCGCGCTTTGACCGGGACGTGTTGAGTCTGCTGCGGGTCAAGACGGTCGTGGTCCTCCTCGGCATCAACGACATCAGTTGGCCAGGCACGGCGTTCGATCCTCAAGGCATCAGGCCGTCGGTCGACGCGCTGATCGCCGGCTATCGCCAGCTCATCGCGCGTGCGCACACCCATGGCGTGCGGGTCGCCGGCGCGACGCTGACGCCGTTCGAGGGCGCATTGCCGGACACGCCGCTGGACAATTACTACCACGCGGACAAGGACCAGCTGCGCCAGCAAATCAACACATGGATACGCAACAGTGGCGAATTCGATGCAGTGATTGACTTCGACGCGCTGGCCAGAGACCCGGCGCATCCGGCCCGTTTGAAGCCTGAATTCGACTCGGGCGATCACCTGCATCCAGGTGATCGCGGCAACAAGGCGATGGCTGACGCCATCGATCTGGACACGCTTTTCCAGGCTAATTACGCGCACCTCTTATCTCCATCACAAAAGGATTCTCCTCATGAAAATTGACCTCTCCGGAAAAACTGCCATCGTCACCGGCTCCACCGCTGGTATCGGCTATGCCATCGCCAAAGGACTGGCCCAAGCGGGTGCTGCAGTAATAGTGAACGGCCGCACAACCGCCGCTGTCGAACGTGCCGTCGCCAAACTGATGTCGGAAGTTGCGCAAGCCAACATTCGCGGCGTTGCGGCCGATGTTGGCTCTGCCGAGGGCTGCGGGATACTGGTGGCGGCACAACCGTCGGCCGACATTCTGGTCAACAACGTCGGCATCTACGGGCCGCAGGATTTCTTCGAGATTCCTGATGACGAATGGAGTCGATTTTTTGAGGTCAATGTCATGTCGGGGGTGCGGCTGTCGCGCGCTTACCTGCCTGGCATGACGCAACGTCATTGGGGCCGCGTACTGTTTCTATCCTCGGAGTCGGCGCTGAACATTCCCGCCGACATGATCCACTACGGCTTCACCAAGACAGCACTCCTTTCGATCTCACGCGGGCTGGCCAAGCGTGTTGCGGGCACGGGCGTGACTGTCAACGCCATTCTGCCCGGTCCAACCTTGTCGGATGGCCTCGAAGCCATGCTGAAAGAAGAGCAGAAGGCATCGGGCCTGTCGATGGAAGAGACGGCGGCCGCCTTTGTGATGAAGCATCGTCCCAGTTCGATCATCCAGCGCGCAGCGACCGTAGAAGAGGTGGCGAATCTGGTCGTCTACACCGCTTCTCCCCAAGCTTCGGCCACCACTGGCGCGGCACTTCGGGTTGATGGCGGTGTGGTCGAGACCATCGCTTGATGGCATGCGTATGCTCCGCTCTTACAAGAACGATTTGGCGAATATAACTAAACATTAATCTGCACGAATTGACTGCTTCGGGGCGACTTCAGCCATTCACGAATCTCGCATATTGGCCAATAACGACAATACATCGGTGCGCATCAGCTAGGCAGGATAAGGCTTGGCTTGGCTTGGCTTGGCTTGGCTTGGCTTGGCAGCGACTGTTGGCGTAAGTGGCCAAAAATTACGTCTTTTAGGATGTTTTCTTATAGTTATCGTGAAAGTTCACTCTATGCGTATTGCCGTTATTTCAGACATTCATGGAAACTTACCCGCACTTAAGGCGTTTGTGCGAGACATCAAACGCCGCGGCGTCGATGCCGTAGTTAACCTTGGAGACAGTTTGTCGGGCCCGTTATTGCCCCTCGAAACGGCGCAGTTCCTGATAAAGTTCGTTTTTCTTAATGGCCATTGAGAGTCCTTAAATAGGCTTATCTTTTGCACGCTATCGGGTAAGCATCACCGAAAAATAGCGACAGCAAAAGTAACGTTTGGATTGATTTCCAGGCTGTGCGGCGCCCAAGGGCGGGAACATCCATAACGTGGCGATCAGTCTGCGTGGCAACCTGCCGTGACTCTACTATCTGCGCTGGCGTTTGAGTTGTGACATGAAAAACCTTATCAAAGAGCACCTGCGGCTTTTCTCAAAGCGCATAAGCTGCCATGACGGGTGATGAAGCCGATAGCAGTTATTGTTGAAACGACTGCATTCGATTTTTATAATATAGTTATAATAATTAAATCTAAAATTCGATTCAGTTATATGTGAAAAAACGTTAGACTAAGCGCTAATGTTTCTCAACAGAGTTCATCTTGCCATGTCACCTCGCTTTCCTTTAGCAGCCCTGTTCGCCGGTCTGCTGACTTTCTCCGGCCTGACCCAGGCCGACGAACACATTACCACTCTTGAAGTGGGATACATGCCGATCCTGCCCGTCGCGCAGCTGTTCGTTATGGAGGGCGAGGGCTGGACCAAGGAAGCAGGCTTGAATCTGGAACTGACCCGTTTCACAAGCGGTTCGGCTATGGTTCAAGCGTTGGCCTCCGGCGAGTTGGACGTCATGTATTTCGGGATTGGCCCGGCAATGGTTGCGCGTGCCAACGGCGTGCCTATCAAAGTGTTGGCTGCAAGCATTCAAGAGCAGATCGGCCTGGTTGCACGTGGCGACTTCGCTGTGGCCTTCGAAAACAACGATGCCGCCCAAGCCATCGCCCGCTTCACCGAAGAGCAGGGTCGCAAGCCCAAGATTGCCACCTTCCCCCAGGGTTCGGTGCCGAACACCGTACTGCGCTACTGGCTGATTGAACAGCTGGGCGTTGGCCTGGATGCCGTGGAAGTTATCGGCATGGGCGCCGACCGCGTACAGCAAGTACTGCTGGCCGGTGCGGTGGATGCCGCCTCGATTCTGGAACCTATTCTCACCACGGTTCAGGAACGCGATGCTAGCGCACGCGTGGTCGTGCGTGCCGCCGAAATGTTGCCGGGCCAGCCGGGTGCCGTGTTGGCCGCCCGTGAGGCTACCCTGGCGGAACACCCCGAGGCGATGCGCAAGCTAGTGGCACTTCATTTACGGGCCACCGACCTGCTGCTGAATGAACCCAAGCGCGCCGCGCCTCATGTGCGCGAGTTCGTCGGCCGCCGGCTGATCGACCTGGCCACCGTTGAGGCCGCGCTGGGTTCGCCGTCATCCAACTACATCAGCGACCCTCACGCCATTCGCGAAGGCACGCGTCGCATGCACGACTTCCAACTGAGCCAGGGCACCCTGCGCAAAGAAGTGGATCTTGACGCTTTGTTCGACACGCGACTCTTCGACGAGGTAAGCAAGGAGCTGTCCGCGCAATGAGCCCGACCATGACGCGTTCCCGGCGTAGCGTATTGAGCGCCGCGGGCCTTGTTGCCTTCGTGTTGCTGTGGGAACTGGCTCTGCGTAGTGGTCTGCTGCCAGGCAGCCTGGTACCGTTACCATCCTCGATTCCGCAGGTTTTCTGGTACGAGCTGATCGACGGTATCTGGCTGGACGTAGTCCGTTCAAGCCTTGTGCACTACAGCGTGGGGTTACTTCTTGGCTCCAGCTTGGGCATTACCGTTGGCGTTGCGGCAGCACTGCTGCCACGCTTTGATGCGCTGCATGCCTGGCTGGCCCGCCTGCTGCGGCCGATCCCGCCGCTGGCGTGGATACCCTTCGCGATCATCTGGTTTGGCATCAACCCTTCGGCGGCTGCGTTCATCATCAGTATTGGGGTGTTCTGGATCAACTACTTCGCCAGCTACAGTGCGGTGCATTCGATTGATCCCAGTTTTGACGAGGTGGCCCAGGCCTTCGGCCAGCGGCGCTTCCTTTCCCGCCTCACCAAGGTCAACTTGCCGGCGGCCGCCCCCGGCATATTGGGCGGCCTGCGCGCTGGCCTCGGCCAAGGCTGGATGACCGTGGTCGCCGCCGAGTTATTTGGTATTCCCGGCATCGGCCAGCGCATGATGGAGGCCTCTAGTCTTCTGGCCACCGATATCGTGGTGGTTTACATGCTGACCATCGCTGGGCTGTATGCGCTGTTCGATTTCCTATTCATGCTGATTCAGCGCCGATTGTTAAGGTGGCAGCCGTGACGATAGCTATGACGACATCTGTAACAACATCTATAATGCCGCCCAATGTGACAACTACACGTGCCAGCTTCGCGGGACCGGTACTCAACGCTCGAGACCTCAGCCTCGGTTTTGGTCACACCACCGTGCTGGCCGGTGTTGAGCTGGCGCTGTACCCGCGCGAGTTCGTGGCGGTCGTAGGCGCCTCAGGAGTAGGTAAGTCAACCCTGCTTCGAGCGCTAGCCGGCTTACTCGCCCCGCAGACCGGCGAGGTAGACATTCCTGCCGGCAAGGACGATGGCACTCGCGCCTGGTCGATGGTTTTCCAGGCCTCGCGATTGTTCCCGTGGCGACGGGTGCGCGCCAATGTAGAGCTGGGACTTGAAGGCCTGGGGCTGTCGCGTGCTGAGCGGCGCGAGCGGGCCATGCAGCCGCTGACGTTGGTCGGCCTGGATGCCTACGCCGATCGGTGGCCACATACGCTGTCGGGTGGCCAGCAGCAGCGGGTTGGCATTGCGCGGGCACTTGCCGTGCGGCCCAGAGTACTGTTTATGGACGAGCCTTTCGCATCGCTGGATGCCATCACTCGCCGGCGATTGCAACAGGAGCTGATCGCCCTGCGCCAACGCACCGAGGCCGCCATCGTTTTCGTCACCCACGACATAGAAGAGGCGGTACTGCTCGCCGACCGGGTGATGATACTAGGCAACCAGGAGGAGGGTCAGCCCGCTCGGGTTGTTGAGACCCTCAGCGTTAATCTTCCGCTCGACGAGCGTCGTGACCTCCCCGACTTCGCGCCGCTGGTGCAGCGTGTCGAAGCAATCATCGGCAACCACTGACCACAACATTACTCCTGGAGATCATCATGACACCCCTTCGCGTGCTGCTTCATGCGCCGACGGCCGAGGCACTGGCTCGCGCCCGGCGTAACGCCGCTAACCTTCGCAACGCTCGGCCCGATGCCGAGGTGCTGATTATCGCTAACGGCGCCGCCGTCGCAACCGCCCTGGCCACCCCTGACGCGACCGACTCGCTGCTGCAACTGTGCCGCAATTCGCTCGTTGCCCAAGGGCTTGATAATACCCGAGGGCTCGTTGAGGTCGAGGCGGCCGTGGTCACCCTGGCCGAGCGACAAGTCGAAGGCTGGGCTTATATCCGTGCTTGATGCGGTCGAGCGCTGTCGCAGCATATAGTGTGATGCGCTCGGGTCAAAGGATGTAGAAAAGCAATAGCGCCCACAGGGTCAGCGCAGCGCCGGCCGCAAGAACATACACCCCGTTCCAGCCCAACCCGGCCCTCAGGGGTGACACTCCGCCCAAGGACGCAGCCAGCATGACGGAAGCGGTGAATGGTGAGGTCGCCCCGCTCAGCGCCCATCCGGCTGTGATCGCCACGACCATCGCCGTAGGTGGAATTCCCATAATCTCCGGCGAAGGCAGAATGGGCACCAGCAGCGAAACGGCAAGGATTGGGTTCATGCCCAGCTGCCCGGTAACGGGGATGATCCAAACCATCGCGGCGACAATAATCCAGGGTGGGATCGTTGTCAGATCAAGCCCTTGTGCCTGCACCAGCGGCACCAACAGGAATGCCCCCAAACTGCCGATAAAGCCGGCCATGAACAGCAAAACGATCTCACCGCGATAACTGGGCAGCTCGCGCGTGACGAACAGCCGAGCGCGCTGCCAGACGTTGACGCTGCGCGTCAAACCAACCGGGGGTTGTTGCATTGCGATCCACAGAATGGCAATGACTGGAATCAGCGACATGACCGCACCGATCACCTCGACTCCCGTGACGGTATGCAACAACGCGACGCCGACCAGTACAAGACCCAGCAGCACCAGCAGTGGACTCAACTGAGTCACCCATCGCTCTGTCTCCAGCGGGCGTGTATTCGATTTCACTTGCGGCTTGTAAAGTGCGTCCAGACCCCATCCGATCACCAGCATCATCAGCGCACTGACCAGCCCCGGCAGAGCAGCAGCACTCCAGCTTGCACCCGGCACGACGGACACGCTGATGATCATCGAAAACCCCAGGGGCGACCAACACAGGGTGGACGCAAAGCCCCGCTGGATCGCAATCATCATGCGGCGGGTGCGCTGCCTGCGGATCTCAGGGTCTGGCTCGCGCGCCGCACTTTCGGTCGCCAAGGTCCCCAGCAACGATATTGAGCCATAAAGCAGAACCAGCGCGAACAGATGCCCGCCGATGGTCAGTGCGGTGTAGCGCAACCCCGAACGCTGCCGTGCAAGGAAACGCCCGCATTCGACGATTGCCGGCGCGCTTATGGCGGCATTGCGGATAGCCGTCAGGGCGGTGAACAACGCCATCACCATCGCACCACGCTGCGCCGCTAATGCGGTCGCTGCCATCCACCCCGTATTCGTCAGCGCGGCCCAAAGCACCAATGCGATCGCGATCAGCACAAACACGACCCGAGAGGCGCGGACGCCAAAACTGAAGATAGCCACTGCGATCACAGCCAGCACCGAAGCCGCCACTGCGAATGCGGAATAACCCGTGTATTCGAATGAGACCATCAAGAAGACGACCCCGGCCGGCAGAAAACCGGCCAAGGCAAAATAACGCGAGGGTTTTAATAGTGTCATTCAGGCCGCTTCTTCATCTCCAGTGATTGTGAAAATACGTAACTAACTCATGATGAAACGATAAGAGGCTGTCCGTCTTTCAGACACATTCGCTCAGAATTCATGTCCTCTACCCTGTTTATTCCCAGCAACGCCATATTTCGCTGGATCTCTGCTGAGAGCAATTTCACGGTGTGACTAACCCCTTCCTCGCCGGCGTAAGCTGCCGCATAATTGAAGGATCGGCCGACAAACACAAATTTAGCACCCAGACCCAGCGCCTTGAGCACGTCGCTCCCACGCCGGAACCCGCTGTCAATCATGACCGGCAGGCTCACCGCTTTTACAATTGCGCTTAATACATTCATCGGTGCAATGGTGCCGTCGAGCTGACGCCCACCATGATTCGAGACAATAATTCCATCGGCACCTGCAGCTTCCGCCTTGAGGGCATCCTGAGGGTGCAGTATGCCTTTGACAATCAGATTCCCGGACCAGAGCTTGCGAACCAGCGCAAGCGATGCCCAGTTCAAGTGGCTTCTACCAGAAAAGTCCCGATTGACGTTTTTTGAAATAACCGAGATGCCACGCGTGGCATGGTTGTTCTCAAAATGAGGCACGCCGAAATTTATCAGGGTTCTAATAAAGGTACCAAATAACCATCGTGGCCGCAGCAAACCGTCTATAAGCAGCCTTACACTGGGTCGCAATGGTGATGAGAAACCGCTACGAACATGATTTTCACTATTGGGCGGAACCGGGTAATCAACCGTGATCACCAGATTCTTGAATCCCGACTTTTCAACCCGTGCAAGCAGTGCTTCGATGCCTTCCTCATCACCGGGTAGATACGCTTGGAACCAATCTGTGCCATTTGGCCCACTGATATCTTCCATGGGAATCAGCGAGGAGCCACTCATGATCATAGGAATGTTGGCTTTAACCGCCCCCTCAGCCAATACCTTGTCGCCACGATAGGCCGAAAGGGCACTGATTCCCATGGGAGCAATACCAAAGGGCGCGGCATACTGCTTGCCGAAAAGCTCCGTTTGCAATGAGACCTTCGAGACATCAACGAGCGCACGTGGCAGGAAACAGTAATTATCAAAAGCGCTCCGGTTGGCGCGCAGCGTCTTGCCATCTTCTGCTGCGTTGGAGATGTAACCGAAGATGGGACGTGGAAGATGTCCTCGTGCGGCTTTTTCAAAATCATGCAAATTCAGAATTGAGGCCAATCGCCTGTGCTGATCCTTCATCCAAAGTTCCTTGTGATGTTACTTGGCCAACAGAACCTGCTCATTGACCGCATTCCTCGGTGATTTACCTTGTAACGCCAGAATCAGGTTCTCAACGGCGAGTTTGGCCATCGCCGCACGGGTTTCGTGAGTAGCTGAGCCAATATGAGGCAAGGCAACAACATTCGGCATCTGCAGGAGCGGAGAGTCAGCGGACACCGGCTCTTCTTCAAATACATCGAGACCAGCGCCACCAATCTGGCCTTCGTTGAGCGCAGCGATCAAAGCAGCCTCATCAACCACCTTACCTCGAGCAATATTGATCAGGATCGACGAGGACTTCATCCTCAAAAACGCGTCGGCGCCAATCATGTGATGAGTTTCAGCCGTCAACGGCACGGTGATACAAACGAAATCCGACTGGGCCAAGAGTTCGTCCATGTCGCAACGCAGGGCGCCGAGCTCTTTTTCAAGGGCTGGTTTAGGCGATGAATTGGAATAAAGCACGCGCATACCAAAACCGAGTGCACCACGCCTGGCAACGGCGGCACCTATGCGCCCCATACCAATAATGCCCAGCACTTTACTGTGCACATCAAGACCATACAGCGGTTTGTCGATATGCTCCACCCAGTTGCCCAGCTTAACGAGCTCGGCCAACTCCACCACACGACGAGCGGTCGACATGATCAGCGCAAATCCGGTGTCGGCCGTTGTTTCCGTCAGCACATCGGGAGTATTGCACAGCAGTATTCCGCGTCGCGTAAGTTCATCCAGCGGAAGATTGTCATAGCCTACGGAAATGGTTGAAATTACTTTCAGATGAGGCGCCTCATCCAGAATCTCTTTATTGATGACGAGTTTTCCACCTATCAGGCCATGGGCGCTGCGCATAGCCCGGATATAGTCCTGCTGATTGTCTGGCCCCAGAGTGTCGAAATAATTCACATGGAACAGTTGGCGTAAACGCGCCAAGTGATCTTCGTCCATACGACGCACTACAACAACGCGTTGTTTCATATACTAAACCCCTGTGGACCGCAGATCGGGCATCGCAAAATGCTCCGCGTCCAATAGAGAAAAGAGTTCTCTACTCTTATCGGCACGAAGCTCGACTAAAGGCGGCCGGGTTCTAAGCCAATCTTTTTCGCCGCTATAATGACCCGTTGCCGCCTTAAGGGCGGGAATCATCTGGAACTGTTCGAACACAGCGCGAACACGGTTAAGACTGGCTTGTTGTTCATCCGCATCAGGCTGCTGCCACGTTTTTCCCAACCTGGCTATTGCCTCAGGATTGACGTTAGCCGTAGCACTGATGCAGCCAGCGCCGCCCGCTCTTAATGTCGCGAGTAAAAAACGTTCACTCCCTGCGTAGACATGAAAGCCTTGTTCAGAAAATTTATCAATTAATGCCTGAGTATTCGACCAGTCACCGGAACTGTCTTTGATGCCAACAACGGTGCTCGGGTAGGCCTTGATGAGGCGCTCTACCAGCGGCAGACTAATTGAAACCTGAGCAACAGGCGGAATGTGATAGAGGTAAACGCGCAATCGAGCATCGTCGATGCGTTCAATCACCTCAGAATAGTAGCGAAACAGGCCTTCGTCCGAGACGCCCTTGTAGTAGAAGGGCGGCAGCATCAACACGCCAGCACAGCCTAGCTCCACAGCACGACGGGACAGTGTCACCGTATCACCTATTGAGCAACTTCCGGTGCCCGGCATGAGCCGATCGGCAGGGATGCCGGCGGCCACCAGCGCCTCCAGCAACTCCACCTTCTCGACTACGGTCAGCGAATTTGCCTCCGAATTGGTACCAAACACCGCCAGACCGACCCCCTGAGATATTAACCAGCGACAATGACTCACCAGGCGCTCGACATCCGGGCTGAGATCACTGCCGAAAGGGGTAATCACGGGTGACCATACGTTTCCTTGTGACATGGACATACTCATCTCCATGAATCAATTGCATAACGTGCCAAGACATCTTCATCGAACCCGAAGCCCAGACCCGGCGTCTGGGGCAGCTTGAGGCGCCCACCAACGAATTCGAGTTGGGTGTCGATGAGTTTGCGGAAATTCAGCACTTCGTCATCGGCGAAAAACTCCACCATCGAGGCGTTTGGCGTAGATGCCACCAGATGAATATGCAGGTCGTGAAACCAATGGGGAAAGATTTCGACACCGTAACTGGCTGCGGTCGCCGCGATGCGTCGGAACTCGGTAATGCCGCCACACACGGCTGCATCGGTCTGCAAAATCATGGCTGCCTCTTTATCGAGCAGTTCCTTGAAACGCCAGCGCCCAGCCTCTATTTCGCCGGTTGCAACGGGTACCGGCGTGCGCGCAGCAAGACGACGATGGTTATCGATATCATCCGGGCTGAACGGCTCCTCGATCCAGTACGGTGAATACTGTTCAGCCATACGCATAAATCGGAGCGCCGATGGCAGGTCAGACCATGCGTTGTTGGCATCCAGCATAACCAACACATCCGAGCCCACGGCCTCACGAACCGCTGCCAGACGTGCTTCTTCTCCGGCCAAGTCTTCACGGCCGACCTTTATTTTGACGGCCTTGAAGCCCTTCGCCACATAGCCTTTCATTTCATCCGCCAGTTTTTCCGGCGTTTTGCCCTCAAGGTAGTAACCGCCGCTGGCGTAGGCCGGCACGCTGTCGGTTTCGGTAGCACCGAGAAACTTATAGAGTGGCAGATTGGCAGCCCGCGCATTGCGGTCCCATAGAGCCATGTCGATGATGCTAATTGCCCGCATGACAGAACCAGTGCGCCCGTGCAGAAGCGACTCCTGATACATCTCCTGCCAGAGTCCTTCGACCCTGTGGGTATCCTCTCCGATCAAAATCGGGCGCAACAGATCCCTCACGGCTTGAGTGACTAACGCACCTGCGTTGTTTCCGCCGTAGCAAAAGCCAATGCCTTTCACTCCGTCGTCACCCGTCACCTCGACCAACGCATAATCGCGTTTGAGCACTTGGCGATTCGAGAAGCTGGTTGGATTAATAAGCGGAACATTCACAGTTATCGCCCGAATCTCAGTAATACGTGTCATGACGTTTCTCCTTAAAGTTGTTTTTGGTGCTCAGTTTTTTGCAGGTCGCTGACGGCGTAACGTTTTGAGCCAACCGAACAAGGGGGTAGCCTGAAAAACCGACAGGACAGCGATGCACAAAAGCACGATGGCAATTGGGCTATCCAGGAAGACCGCAAAGCTGTGATTGCCGATCAACATCGACTGATGGAAACTGTTTTCCATCACCGGTCCCAGGATCAAACCAATCACCATCGGTGCTGGCGAAACGCCGGCTTTACTAAGCCAGTAACCGAAGAGTCCAAAACCGAGCATCAGACCAACATCAAAGATGCTGTTGTTGATGGCGAAGGAGCCAATAATGCACAGCGTGATGATGGTACAAGCGACGAATGCATCAGGTACTTTGGTCACGCTGACGCATGCCTTGGTGAACATCAATCCAACCAGTAACAAGCCAACATTGGCGAAGATGACCGCCCAGATCAGTGTATAGGTCACATCACCGTAGTCGGTCAGCAGATTGGGGCCCGGCAGAATGCCCTGCACCATCAATGCCCCGAGCAGAATAGCCGTGGAAGAACTACCGGGAATACCCAGCGCAATAGTGGGAATCAGCGCGCCGCCGACTACCGCGTTATTGGCGGACTCCGGCGCCGCAACCCCAGCAATGTCGCCCTTGCCAAAACGGCTCTTATCTTTGGCAAACCGTTTGGCCTCGTTGTAGGCAAACCAGCTCGCTGTATCGCCGCCAGTTCCGGGAATCACACCCACAATGATGCCGATACATCCGGACCGTAAAATATTGGGCATCAATTGCTTGAGTTCACGAAAACTCGGGATCAAGCGATCGGTTATTTTGCTGGCGATCTTCGCGGCCCCATTGGATTTCTCGATCAACCTCAGCGCTTGTGGAATGGAGAACAGTCCAATCAACGCCACCACGAATTCAATCCCGGAAAACAGGTTGATCTGACCAAAGGTCATGCGTGGTGTCCCGGTGAGAAAATCCATTCCCACGGTGCTCACCAGTAAACCCAAAGCACCAGACAGTAGCCCAGTGATCATCGAACCCTGGGCAAGCGAGCCGATAATGGTGATACCCAGCACCGCAATTGCGAACATTTCCACCGGACCGAACTCAAGCACGACAACGCCTAGCAGCGGCGCCGCCGTCAACAGCGCCAATCCGCTCATAAGGCCCCCGACGAAGGACGCAAACAGCGAAACCCCCAACGCCCTGCCTGCTTGACCCTGCTGCGACAGCGGATAGCCATCCAGCACTGTCGCGGCTGCTGACGGGGTGCCCGGAGTTCGCAGCAAAATAGCCGAGATCGAGCCACCATAGGATGCGCCAACGTAGAGCGCCGCAAGCATGCTAAGGCCCGACGCCGGGTCCATGTTGTAAGTGAGCGGTAGCAACAATGCCAATGCCATGGTTGCAGACAGGCCAGGCATAGCACCAACGAAAAGGCCCAGTAATGTCCCGCCAAGAATCAGCGAGATATTCGTCAATGTGATGACATTAACCAGTCCCACAAGGATCAGAGAAGTATCCATGATCAATCAACCCCATTCAGGCATCAAAAGTAGTTGTCAGAAAAACGTCGGGAGAAGAGGTATGGGGAGCCCAAGAAAGGCAATAAAAACGATGCAGATGACGGCCACCACCGCGGCGATACCTATGAGCGAAAATACGATCGAAACCGTACGGGTTACCCACAGCGCAGCCAGCATAAAAGCTACCGTAGAGAGTAAATAGCCAGCGGAATTGATGATTACGGCATAGATGATGGCCAGCACAAATGTGATGAAGACGGCCCCAAAGCGACTCGGTGCATCGCTCTTATCATCACTGGCATCATCATTTAAATGGGCGTCATTGGACTCTACAGCCACAGTACGATGGCGGCGTAAACTGACCAGCTCCTGAACCACTATACCCAATGACAGCAACGCTACCGCCATCGAGTATATGAGAGGCATCTGAGCCGCCTGATCAGGATATCCCGTGGAGTCGATAGCAAAAACCACCGCGATGCCTACGCCAAAAATCCCCAAAACCAAACGGCTCGTGTTCATTACGTTACCTCGTCCAATTTCTGAGAAAGAGCTGGACATCAGACCTATTTGGCAGTGTCGCTTTTGATCTCTTTCCAGATTTTCTTGTAATCAGTTTCCATGCTTTTCATCATCTGAAGATAGTCATCACCAGTGACGATATCGAGAACAAGCGCCCGCTCCTTTGCGATGGCCTTGAACTCTTCATTCTCTTTGAGAGATTCAAATGCAGCTATCAGTTCTTCGCGGGCTTTTTCAGGGATACCAGCAGGCGCGCTGTAGCCGCGCGAGGAACCAGCTACCACGTTGATGTCTTTTTCCACGAGCGTCGGTACGTCAGGCAAAAAATCAACACGCTCTTTGGTGAATATCGCAAGAGCTCTCAAGTTTCCGGCCACAATGTGGCCATAAACGTTGCCTAAATTATTGAAACTGGCGTCGATCTTGCCACCCATAGCTGCGGTAGCTGAGGGACCATCGCCCTGGAAAGGCACACTCTGAAATTTCACATCAGCAGCCTGTTCAACAAGGATGGCGGAAAAGAAATCGTCACCTCCAACACCAGAGTTGCCGACGGTTACCCTGCCAGGGCTTTTCTTGGCAGCCGCGAACAAATCTTCAACGGTTTTGAAAGGGCTGTCGCCGGGCACGACGATAATGCCTGGGTCAGTGACGACATTGGCTATCGGCGTGAGCTCATCAATCGAGTAGGTAATCGCGTCGTTCATGATGTAGTTGGTCATCAGCATAGGGGTATTGGTGATGCTGATCGTGCCGCCATCTTGCTTTGATTGCTTCGCCAGGCGTGTCCAGGCAATAGCACCGGTTGCGCCGGGAATATACTGGTTGACCATGTCGACACCGAGCAACTTGGTCAGAAAGGGTTGGGTCAGCTGGGCAAGAGCGTCGCTACCCCCGCCCGCTTTAAAGCCCTGCAAGACTGTAATTTCATCGCCTGCGGAATACTCGGCATTAGCGGCAATTGGGGCGGTGGCAACTGCCAAAGCCAGGATAGATGCGCTGAGAAGTTTCATCTTGATACCCTTCTTCATTGTTGTATTTGTTGTGTACCCATGGAGAGTATTTCTTTTCCAACAAGATTGTCAATAATATTGTTAACAGTCATACTGCGGCCTGAAACTACAAACAACAAGCAATTACTAGGCGCTCCAACAGGACGCTCAGTCAGGAGAATCTCATGAGCCGCGACGGTTCCAAACAAGGCATGTCCACCCGTTTGACGAATTATGGTGATGAGGGGTTTTCCCTTTTTCTGCGCAAGGCCTTTATCAAGGGTATGGGGTATAGCGACGACGCACTGTCGCGACCGATCATTGGCATTGCCAATACCTACAGTGGCTACAACGCCTGCCATGGCAATGTTCCCGGACTGATAGAAAGTGTGAAGCGCGGTGTCATGCTTGCCGGTGGCTTACCAATCGAGTTCCCGACCATCTCGCTTCACGAGTCCTTCTCGCATCCTACAAGCATGTATCTGCGCAATCTCATGGCCATGGATACCGAAGAGATGATTCGGGCTCAGCCTATGGATGCAGTCGTACTGATAGGGGGCTGTGACAAGACAGTACCTGCCCAGCTTATGGCTGCAGCCAGTGCTGGCACCCCGGCCATTCAGTTAGTCACCGGCCCGATGCTGGCCGGCTCGCACCGTGGCACACGCGTAGGGGCCTGTACCGATTGTCGGCGTTTCTGGGCCTCGTATCGGGGTCAGGAAATTGACGACCAGGAAATTGCCGAAGTGAACGACAAGCTTGTGCCCACCGTAGGCACTTGCTCTGTAATGGGCACCGCCAGCACCATGGCCTGTCTGGCAGAAGCGCTCGGCATGATGCTGCCTGGCAGCGCCACTGCGCCAGCCGTGTTTGCTGACCGCCTGAGATTTGCCGAACAAACCGGCACCGAAGCGGTTCGCATCGCTCTGGAGAAGATAACGCCAGAATCCATCATGACCGAGGCAGCCTTCGAGAATGCCTTGCGGGTCCTGCTCGCACTGGGCGGCTCGACCAATGCCCTGATTCACCTGACCGCAATAGCGGGTCGTTTAGGGATCGACATCGATCTCGCGGCGTTTGACCGGATGAGTCGTGAGACACCGGTGTTGATTGATCTCAAGCCGTCTGGTGACTATTACATGGAAGATCTTCACCATGCAGGGGGCTTGGCCGCACTGCTGCGTGAAATCCGCCCGCTGCTGCATACTGATGTCATAACCATCAACAAGCGCACTCTGGGTGAAAATATCGATTCGGTGCCTGTCATTTTGAATCAGAACGTTGTCCGCCCGCGTGAAAATCCGATCTTTGGTCAGGGCGGCATAGCGGTGCTGAAAGGCAACCTGGCACCCAATGGCGCTATCATCAAGCAGTCAGCGGCTTCAGTTCGGCTGATGAAACACACCGGGCGCGCTGTGGTGTTTACATCGATGGAGGACTTGGTCAACCGGATTGACGATCCGGATCTTGACGTTCATGCCAATGACGTTCTGGTGTTGCAGAACATAGGCCCCAAGGGCGCACCGGGCATGCCTGAAGCGGGACTGATTCCAATCCCGAAGAAGCTCGCAACACAGGGAGTCAAGGACATGGTGCGTATATCTGATGGCCGCATGAGTGGCACCGCCTCTGGCACTATCGTGCTGCATGTTTCACCAGAAGCTGCCCACAACGGGCCTCTTGCGTTGGTCCGTGATGGCGACCTGATTGAGCTGGATGTCGAAAACCGGGTTATCGCTTTAAAGGTTAGTGATCAAGAACTCGACAAGCGCCGCCAGGAAACACCCTGTGAAACGCCTGAAGAGAACGTACTTGGTTACAGAAAGATGTTTCTGGAGCAGATACTGCAAGCCGAAGAAGGGTGTGATTTCCGTTTCAGCCGCCCACCTCAAACGTCCAAAGTCCCACGATGAGTCGGGATGCATGATATTGGCAAAAATTGTTACACTCACAAGCGTCAGATCTGTAAATTTTTACGCCAATTTCCAACCATAGCGTCAATAGTCACCAGAACGCTGAGCGGATACGTAGCCATGACAGCACTGCAGACACACGAACATGAACTACAAAAATTACCGCTCGGTGTTGATGACATCGTCGCTGCTGTAGAAGAAGACATTGTATTGGGGCGCCTTCATCCCAAAGAACGATTGGTCGAGGAAGATCTGACCGAGCGTTTTGACTGCAAACGCCACATTGTCCGTCAAGCATTGTTCCAGCTCGAAGGTATCGGCCTGATAGAGCGCATCAAAAACCGGGGGGCGTTCGTCAGAGCCTATTCCCCCAAAGAAGTCGAGGATCTGTACGCCATGCGTGAAATTCTCGAACTGGCAGGCGCATCAGCCATTCCGTTGCCGGCTCCGCCCAAAATGATCGAAGAACTTGAGGACATACACCGCCGCTACACTGACGCGGTCGAACATCAGGATCTGCGTGGTGTATTTCGTTTAAATATTGCCTTTCACCACGCCTTGTTTTCCCTTACCGGGAACGCTTTACTGTCCGAGACTATTAACGAATTCGCCCAAAAGGCTCATGGCATTCGCTTTATCGCCATTACGGACACCAAAAGTCGCATGCGGGCCAGAGACGATCACCAGGCGATGATCGATGCCATCAAGCAGCAGGATCGCCCCAGGCTTTGCGCACTTTGTCGCGATCACATTCTGCCCTCAAAAAAGATTTACATTGATTTGTATCGAAAACGGTTTAACTGATAGCCAGCCAGCTGGTTAAGAAGCTGACGCATCTACCCTGACAATCCTTAAGCACGGAAGTGTGCTCGCCTTGTTCTCATATTACAGAGACGTCTGGTGCATCGTTCCACTTGAATCGGTATTTTATCGCTATGACTTTTACCCCTCGCTTTCTCGATAACTCACACTTTGGACAGTCGCTCGGCAAAATTGTTTGCGTCGGACGAAACTACGCTGAGCATGCCAAAGAGCTAAACAATCCGGTGCCCACTGAACCCATTCTGTTCATCAAACCAGCAACAGCCGCTGTGCGCCTGGAAGATACAATTACCGCGCCGGCTATTCGCGGTGAAGTGCACTATGAAACGGAACTTGCACTGTTGATTGGTGAGCCGCTGAGTAATGCTACAACAGAGCAGGCGGAGGGTGCTGTGGTCGGGCTTGGACTGGCGCTTGATCTGACCCTGCGCGATGTTCAGGCAAAGCTAAAAGGAAAAGGGCATCCGTGGGAGATTGCCAAAGGTTTTGATGGGGCCTGCCCTCTCTCTTCCTTTGTAAAAGTGAGAGACGTACCAAACTGGGACTCATTGAGTTTTAGCCTGTCGATCAACGAAGAACTGCGCCAGATCGGCAAAGCTTCAGACATGCTGTTTTCGGTACCGCAGCTGCTGGTAGAAATGAGCCGCCACTTCACGCTGGAGCCAGGCGACGTTATCCTGACCGGGACGCCGGCAGGCGTTGGCATTCTGCCCCGTGGTGCGACGCTGCATTTTAGCCTGGACGGTGCTTTCGAATTCACAACTCAGGTTGCATCGTAGAAGCCGGTGCTGCCAGGTTCAGTTGTTCGTTTCATAACTATTTAAAGAGGCACGCATTATGGCCGTACAAGATCCATTCCATCTCGCCATTCAGGTTCGCGATATCGATGAAGCCAGACAATTCTATGGCGAGTTTCTGAGCTGCCCTGAAGGCCGATCCTCCGACAGCTGGGTCGACTTCAACCTGTATGGTCATCAGTTTGTCTGCCATCTCAACTCTGCGTTGAAAGAGAGGCCCGCAGACAACCATAAAAATCCGGTAGACGGTCACGGTGTGCCAGTTCCACATTTTGGGGTGGTGCTGGAAATGGATGCATGGAATAAGCTGGCCGCAAAACTTCGCGACCATGGGGTCGCTTTCGAAATTGAACCTTACATACGGTTCAAAGGTGAGCCGGGTGAGCAGGCCACCATGTTTTTCTACGATCCTTCCGGCAATGCCCTGGAGTTCAAGGCCTTCAAAGATCGCGAAACACAGCTGTTCCGAACGAACTGAGTCGCCATAATACCTGGAGAAGCAGCCACAACTTTTGGGGCTGCTTTGCCCTGAATCTGCTCACGATCGCTAAAGTGCGAGCGCCATCAGAATCTGCGCCTGCTACAATAAAAGATCGTCGGCAAACGGCGAACAATGTCCGATCAGTCGGTGAGCGTTTTCATCAGCTCATAGAGCGACGACTTTGCCTCGTAGCCCACACCGGGGATATCCGGCAGCCCAACGTAACCATCGATCACGTCAATTTCATCCGCAAAACCGCCAAAAGGCTGGAACACATCAGGGTAGCTCTCATTGCCGCCCAAGTGTAACCCGGCGGCGATATTCAGCGACATCTGATGACCACCATGCGGCACCACCCTGCGTGATGACCAGCCCATGGATTTCATAACGTCCAGCGTACGCAGGTATTCCACAAGCCCATACGACAAGGCGCAATCGAATTGCAGCCAGTCTCTGTCGGGCCTCATTCCGCCGTAACGTAATAGATTGCGCGCATCCTGGTGGGAGAACAGATTTTCGCCGGTGGCCATTGGAAGGTCGTAATGCGCTGCCAGTTCGGCCTGCAGTGCATAGTCGAGTGGATCACCCGCTTCTTCATACCAGAATAGCTTGTAGGGCCTCAGTGCCTCTGCATAAGCGATGGAAGTCTCGAGATCGAAGCGCCCATTGGCATCAACCGCTAATCTGCTGCCATCACCGACCACGTCGATCACGGCCTCGATCCTGGCAAGATCCTCCTGCAGCGAGGCACCGCCGATTTTCATCTTGACGACGTTGTAGCCCCGATCCAGATAGCTACGTACCTCGTCCTGGAGTTTAGCGTGGTCTTTACCAGGATAATAATAGCCACCCGCTGCATACACCCAGACTTTCTCATCGTGCACACCGCCGCGATACCGATCCGCCAACAGTTTATACAGCGGTACCCCTGCAATCTTGGCAACCGCGTCCCAGACCGCCATGTCGATGGTGCCCACCGCGACGGAACGTTCGCCATGCCCGCCTGGTTTTTCATTCGTCATGAGCGCTTGCCAGATGGCGAAAGGATCGAGGTTGTCGTTGGCCTCGTCAACCAGAGTCGCGGGATCCGCCTCCAGCACACGAGCAATGAAGCGGTCTCGCATCAGTGCACCCTGACCATAGCGACCATTGGAATTAAACCCGTATCCGATGACCGGCTTACCGTCCCGAACCACATCCGTGACGACCGCTACAACGGAACAGGTCATCTTGGAGAAGTCGATATAAGCATTGGCCATTGGTGACGCAATTGAGACCGTTTTTTCGCGTATATCTGTAATCCGCATCGCTTTCTTCCTCAGTTCAGCGCGTTAGCAATTGACTTACCGCAGTCTGTCGTCCCGGCGGTGCCACCCAAATCGCGAGTACGCATTCCCGGCTCGGCCAGTACTTTCTCAATCGCAC
This sequence comes from Marinobacter sp. M1C, assembly GCF_023314135.1. Taxonomy (NCBI): domain Bacteria; kingdom Pseudomonadati; phylum Pseudomonadota; class Gammaproteobacteria; order Pseudomonadales; family Marinobacteraceae; genus Marinobacter; species Marinobacter sp. M1C. Next base: position 487,015 of record NZ_CP092289.1, on the reverse strand, counting down.
GGACGATGTCAGCTGCAGCCTCGGGATGACCAAGGTGGTCTAGCATCATCGCCCCTGCCCAGATCTGCCCGACCGGATTGGCGATTCCTTGCCCAGCAATGTCCGGTGCTGATCCGTGGACCGGTTCGAACAAGGACGGGAACTTGCGCTCGGGGTTGATGTTTCCAGAGGGTGCGATGCCAATCGTACCGGTGCAAGCAGGGCCAAGATCCGACAGAATGTCACCGAACAGGTTCGAGGCGACCACAACATCGAAGCGATCGGGGTGCAAAACAAATAACGCCGTAAGAATATCGATGTGGTATTTATCAACACTGACAGCGGGATAGGCCTTTGCCATTTCGGCCACTCGCTCGTCCCAATAGGGCATCGTGATGGATATTCCGTTCGATTTGGTGGCTGACGTCAACCGACCGCTGCGCCGTTCTGCAAGGTCGAACGCATATCGCAGAATCCGGTCTACACCCGTACGGGTCATCACCGTTTCCTGCATCACGATTTCGCGATCAGTACCGGGAAACATTTTGCCGCCTATCGAAGAATATTCTCCCTCGGTATTCTCGCGCACGATCATCATGTCGATGTCGCCGGGTTTGCGGCCAGCCAGTGGCGATGGCACCCCGGGCATGAGACGCGCAGGGCGCAAACTCACGTATTGGTCAAATTCACGCCGGAACTGGATCAACGAACCCCACAGCGAAACGTGGTCCGGTACCGTATCGGGCCACCCTACCGCGCCAAAAAAAATCGCATCGTGCCCTGCAATCTGATGCTTCCAGTCATCCGGAAGCATCTTGCCGTGGGTTTGGTAGTATTCACAGGATGAGAATTCGAAGTCGGTAAACACCATGTCAAATCCGTATTTCAAGGCGGCGGCTTTCAGCACCCGCACTCCTTCGGGCATGACTTCTTTGCCGATTCCGTCGCCGGGAATCACCGCAATTTTCATCGTACTGCCTGACATCTTAGTCTCCTTAGTTGTTGCGGATCGCGGCAATCACCGCCTCGGTTATCTGATCGGTTGTGGCGCTGCCACCCAGGTCGGGTGTATGCAGGTCCCGATCGGCCGTCACCATTTCAACAGCATTCATCATGCGCCTGGCCGCGGCAGTCTCACCCAGATGCTCGAGCATCATTGATGCGCTCCAAAAAGTGCCCACCGGATTGGCGATGCCCTGCCCGGTAATGTCGAAGGCAGACCCATGAATGGGTTCGAACATGGACGGCGTCACGCCTTCAGGATTGAAGTTCGCGGTTGGGGCAATACCAATCGAGCCCGCCAACGCCGCAGCCAAATCCGAAAGGATGTCAGCATGCAAGTTGGTGGCGACCACCGTGTCGATGGATTTTGGCTTCATCGTCATCCGCACTGTCATGGCATCTACCAGCATCTTGTCCCATTTCACGTCCGGATAGTCGCCGGCGACTTCCGCGGCCACTTCATCCCAAAGCACCATGCCGTAGCGCTGCGCGTTGGATTTAGTGACGACCGTCAGCAACTTGCGCGGCCGGGACTGAGCCAGTTTGAAGGCATAGCGCATGATTCGCTCGACCCCAACTCTTGTGAATATTGACACCTCGGTAGCCGTCTCATGGGATTGCCCCCGATGACTGCGCCCGCCCTGGCCGGCGTATTCACCTTCAGAGTTCTCGCGGACAATGACCCAGTCCAGATCGCCGGGGCCCACGCCTTCAAGTGGGCTCTTTATGCCAGGCAGTATCCGCGTAGGCCGAACGTTGGCGTACTGATCGAGCGGCTGGCAGATTGCCAGCCTCAGCCCCCATAGTGTGAGGTGATCGGGCACGTCCGGCGCGCCCACCGCGCCAAACAGAATGGCATCAAAGGCCTTGAGTTGGTCAGCACCGTCTGCGGGCATGAACGTGCCTTCCCGTTTGTAGCGATCGCTACCCCAGTCGAAGTTCGTCACATCCAGCTTGAATCCGCCATCGCTTTCGGCCAGCGCTGTTAGTGCACGCAGGCCAGCATCAATCACTTCAATGCCAATACCATCACCCGGGATGGCCGCAATCTTGTAAGTTTTCATCATCAGTTTCCTTAGAAAAATAGTCCCATCGGCATCCGTAACAACAGCACGTCAGCCATCATCCACCAGAAGCCAGCCACCACCGCAACGGCGGTGATCGCGCGTATCAACCAAGTCTTTGCCGGGCGACGCTCGTGTTCGGCAAGCACCATCATCGAGCCGAATGCAGCCAGCCCCGCGACAAAAAATCCAAGCACAGGAATGAGGAATACCCACAAACCGAAAATAATGGTGAGCAGTATCCGGCGCGTGGTCGATGCTGCAGGGTCGCCCTTATCCGACGGGCTCCCCTTTCGCAGGAGTGCGAAAATAACCAGGCCGATGGAGAACACCACCAGCAAAACTGAGATGGTGGCGGGAAATACGGCGCCCATGGGTGACATGGCGTCGGTAGCCACGTAGGACATGATACCGAGCGCAGCAAACACGACGGCAAGCAGGATCGTGCCCGCATCGGGGCCTCTGGGTGCGTCTGGGGTGGCTGACTTCGGCTGGAGATTCGCCGGGTGTGCCTCCGCATCCATCGCTCGCTCGGTCAAAGGCTGCACCTCGCGTTTGCGGGCACGCCATTCGGTAAAGAACGGATAGCCCAGTGTCAGGATGGCAGCAAAGATAATGCCTATACTGATTGGCCGACCGAAGAACATGCCGCTGATATTACCGGTGGCATTGCCAATCAGGTAACTCTGCACGAAGCCCTGTTCGGCGATCTGACCCAACACCAGCCCAAGAACGATCGGAGACGGGGCGAACCCGTAGCGGTTGAGCACCCAAGCCATCACACCAAGACCAAACATCATTTGGGTATCCTGGATGTTGGAATGAATGGCGAAAGAACCCACGACCGTCATGAAAGCAACGGTGGGTACCAGCAGCGATTTCGGAAACGACACCACTGATTTGTACGCATACCGCCCAATCAGCAACCCTGTGGGCAACATCAATACGGTGGCGATCAACAGCCCGAAGATGAAGGTATACACAACCTGGGCTTCGTCATTGAAAAGCCTCGGCCCGATCTTGATGCCCTGAACTAATAAGGCACCCAGGATAATGGCATCCGGCGGTGTGCCAGGAATACCCAGAACCAGCGTCGGAATAAAGCCGCCACCCACGGTGGCATTGTTCGCCGCCTCGGTGGCAATCACGCCATCCGGCTCACCCTTGCCGAAATTCGCGCTGTTTTTGGATGAACGCCTCGCCTCGGTATAGGACACCAACCCGGCAATCGAGCCACCGGCGCCAGGGAGGATGCCAACGACCGTGCCGATAACTGACGACCGGACAACGTTGAATTTTGAACGCCAGGCGATACCCATCGCTTCGCGCAACCGCAGGCCGCCTTTAGCGACGTCGGCGTTGACTTTCAGGTGAGCGGCACGAGTTGAAACCAGGTCGAGGATAACCGGTACGCAGTAGAGACCAATCAGTGCCGAGGTGATGTCGATCCCGCCCAGAAACGCTTGAACGTCGAAGGTATAGCGCACATCGCCACCGACGACGGCAACACCCACCATCGACAACATCAGCCCGAGACAGGCCCCTATGAGCCCCTTGAGTGTGTTGCCGACAGAGAGCGCGGAAATCAGAGTAAGCCCGAAAACAGCCAGCCAGAAATATTCGGGCGGGCCGAAAACCAATGCGACCTTGGCCAGCGGCGGCGCAAGTAGCAATAGCGCGATTGCGCCGACCAGACCACCGAAGACCGATGCCAGGTTCGCCAATGTTATCGCCAGCCCTCCATCACCCTTACGGGCCATAGGATAGCCGTCAAATGTCGTCGCAATAGCCGAGGGAGTTCCGGGCGTATTAACAAGAATAGCCGCGAAGGCCCCGCCGTAGATTGCCCCGGTATAAATCGCGCCAAGCGCGATCAAACCGGAGGCGGGATCCATGGTAAATGTGAACGGAACCAGCACGGCTACCGCCATCGTGGCCGAGAGCCCCGGTAGCGCCCCAATCACCGTGCCGAGAATCACACCAATCAGTGCGAGCATGAGATTAAACGGCGTCAATGCATCGAGAAAGTAGCCAAGCAGTTCCATACGACTGCTCCTTAGTTGCCGATACCAAGCGCTGCAGCGCTCTTGGCGTATTCAGCCTTCATCTTTTTCATGAATTCCGGCATCTGCTCATAGCCAATGTCGGTCAGTACAAAACCGCCGTCCTCCATTTTCTTGATAAAGTCAGGGTCCTGATTAATCTCGGTCACAATATCCGAAATTTTCTGACGCATTTCTTCGGAAGCTGAATCCGGCACCGCCACCCCACGATAGGCACCGCCCACGATGTCCAAACCGAGCTCCTTGAACGTCGGAACGTCCGGGAAGGCAGGCAAACGCTTTTCGGATGCAACCGCCAGCATGCGCATAGCATCACCTTGGTTAGCTCCCGAGGTAGCATAATTGAAGCCGGCAGTGGTCTGGCTGCCCAGTACGGCCGTGACTGAAGGCCCAGTACCGGAGAACGGTATGTAGGTCGTCTTCACCCCCGCAAGCTCATCAAACTGCAACTGCCCCAGATTATTTGCCGACTTGGCACCGGACCCCGCAAGGGTCACAGCCCCCGGGTTCTTTTTGGCGTAGTCGATCAGATCCTGGAGGGTCTTGTACTCGCTGTCCTTGGTGACGAAGATCGCGTTTGGCGTGTAGTGGAAGTAGTTGACCGGGGTCAGCTCATCAGTCTTGTAGCCTACAGAACCTTCCATGGGTTGCAGAACCGTGTGGGGCAGGTTAATGCCCATAATGGTATAGCCATCACCCGGGATCGAGTTCAACTGCGACCAAGCCTGCGCACCACCCGCGCCGGACTGATACTGGATGATCACGTCCTCTCCAGTGTGCTCCCTCCACTCTGCCTGCTGGAATCGCGCGGAGAGATCAGACTCCCCCCCGGCGTTGAAGGGAATAATGTAGGTGATCGGTTTGGTTGGGAAATCGGATTGTGCCAAAGCGGGCACAGCCACCATGAGCGCGAGACTTGTAGCTATTAGGTTTTTTTTGATAGACATCTGTTCCTCCCAGATTTTATTTTGCCTGGCATGGGTCATGCCATTTAGGCCTTTATGAAGAGAGGAGATTTGCCAGTGGAGGCCGCTCGCCAGTTCACGAGTGCCGCAATCTCTCGCCCCCCTGATCGCACCGCATTTGACACGGTGCGCCAGCGCCACGGGTCAAAATCCCGAAGCACTAACACAGTAATTCATTTTTTTTATGATTGTAATTTCACAAATAACAAAACATTATTGATTTTTGGGAACAGTTTATAAGAGAGATGACGCCAATGAGCAGCGACGGTGATATGCAGTTCTTTGTCTGTGTTGCTCGCCGCCTCAATCTGTCCCATGCGGCCCTGGAGTTGGGCCTCACCGCCTCAGCCGTCAGCCGACGACTCACCCGCCTCGAAAATCGTCTCGGCGTGCGCCTGCTGAACCGCACAACGCGGCGGTTGAGCCTCACCAGCGATGGCGAAGTCTTTCTTTTGGCCTCACACGACATCATTGGCCGGATCAAGGAAACGGAACAGTCGCTATCGCGAGCCAGCGCCGAGCCGCAGGGACTGTTAAGGGTGAATGCTACCTTCCAGTTTGGCCGCGAATATATTGCTCCGGCCATATCCCGTTTTGCCCGCACGAATCCGGAAGTTCAGGTACAACTGGAGCTATCGGATGCGCCGGCGAACATGGTCGAGGAAGGCTACGACCTGAACATACGTTTTGGCATGCCATCGTCTTCCCGCCTGATTGTGACACGGCTCCTGCCCAACCAACGGGTACTGGTCGCCGCGCCTTCCTACTTGCGAAAGCACGGGACGCCGACGCGGCTTGAGGACCTTACCCAACACCAATGCATCATCCTGCGCCAGGAACGCAAGGCCTATGACATCTGGCGCTTCGATGACGGTGAGCACGTCCGTGCCACCGGCCAGCTATCCACGAATGACGGGGAAATCGCCGTGAGTTGGGTACTGGAAGGCCACGGTATCATGCTGCGTTCGGAGTGGGATATCGCGCGCCATGTGCGTACAGGACGATTGCAGGTGGTATTGCCCGAAAAGACTCATGAGGCGGGCATCTATGCGGTCTATCCAGAGCGGTTGAACCTGTCCGCCAAGGTGCGCCTGTTCATCGACCTCTTGCGCGAAACGCTCCAGCCTAAAGCGGATGAGCTGTCCTTAAGGCAAGTTGAATAACTCAAAAATCGCTTTAGCAGCAGGTATTTGGACAACTGGGTTGCAAATCACCGCCGCCGCCAGCAGCAGCAATGCAAAGAACAGGGCACCAAATAAGATCCCTCCGCCCATCCGACCAAAGGCCAGTGACCGGGTCACAAAAATTTGTCAGATCGTCATTATTTAAAGCCTCTGGGAAAGAGGTTCTGATTACTTGTTGTTATTGGGTTAATAAGTTACTGCATAACTCTGCGAATCGAGTTGATAACTCTTGGCAACACCTGATTATTCAGGCCTGCTACGTTTACTCGGCTGCTTTCCAGCATGTAGATGCCGTGCTCTTCCCGTAACTGGCAAACCTGTTCCGGTGTGTGCGTTCCCGATACAAGCCGACGTTCTTGGAACAGGAAGCAGCAATCACCATTTCCGGTACCTGGCCCGCCAGATAACGCACGCAGCCTGCGTCATCCTTGTAAACTCCGACACCCAGATCGACCTTGTCGGGCCGGATATCATCGCGAAACATCTGCATCAGCTGCAAAATCGGATCCTGAGGTAACTGCTTCAGCGACTCAAACATGGTCTGCCTCCTTACTGTCGGCCTGACTGGTTCGAATCAGTGTCGGGCGGCCGGTATCCAGAGCTTTGATCAGCTGCGTCTGTTTTTCTTGCACGGCTTCTGCAGCCTGTTCGCGCACCGGGCCGTAGCCCCGTACTTCACCGGCCAGCTCCGCCAGTTGCAGGAAGGTATCGTAATTGCTGGCCCCCAGCTCACTGACAATCCGTACCACAAGTTGCTGGTAATCTTTCAGCTGCGCCCGATCCATCTTTCGGTCGGCGGAATAGCTGAACGGATCGATAGCCGTGCCGCGCAGTATCCGGAACTTCGCCAGCAACTTGAACGCCTGGAACATCCAGGGTCCGAACTGGCGTTTCTTCGGCCGGCCCTGGGCATCTGTGCCGCGGTTCATGATCGGCGGAGCCAGATGGAAGTGAACCTTGAAGTCGCCCTCAAAGGTGTTATTCACTTCCTTCATGAAGTCGGTTTCCGCAAACAAACGGGCCACTTCGTATTCATCCTTGAACGCCATAAACCGGTACAACTGCTGGGCTACGGCACGGGTCAGTAACTGGTTAGTCTCGCCCAAACGTTCTTCAGCTTCGCGCACCTGCTTTACCATGTCCGTATAACGATCGGCCCAACGACGGTTCTGATAGTTCACCAAGTGTTTGTGGCGAATGTTGATCAGCTCATCCAGTCCCTGCTCCGGTTTTACCTCATCTACCCGTGACTCGCCGGTGTTCAGCAGATCTGTGATAACGTTCACGTCCGTCGCGGCCACACGACCCCAGCCAAAGGCTTCCTTGTTACGTTCAATGGCAACGCCATTCAGCTCAATGGCTTTCATCAGCGCGGCTTGTGACAGCGGCAACAAGCCGCGCTGCCAGGCGAAGCCCAGCATCATCACATTGGAAAACACCGTGTCGCCCAGCAGTTTCTCTGCAATGCCATTGGCATCCAGCTGTGCGAAATTGTCATCACCTACCGCGTTACGGATCAGATCCAGGCGTTTGTCTGCCTGCATGTCCGCATCCCGGAAAAGCACGTAATCCGCAGTAGGCAGCTCGGCTTCGTTGGCCACCACACGGGTGTGATTGGACCTGAGAACGCTCAGCGCTTTCTGGGAGGAGGCAACCACCAGATCACAGGCAATCACCGCATCGGCCTGGCCGTTACTGATACGCACCTGGTGCAGTTTGTCCGGAGACGGCGCCATGCGGACATAACTCAGTACCGTGCCACCCTTCTGCGCGAAGCCGGTGAAGTCCAGCACCGAGGTGCCTCGGCCTTCAAGATGCGCGGCCATAGTGATGAGCTGGCCCACGGTCACAACGCCCGTGCCACCCACACCACCCACCAACAAATCGTACGAGCCCGTAAGCTCCGGCAAAACCGGCTCAGGGATATTTGTCAGTTTGCCGATAAGCACAGAGCCGGTGTCCATACCGCGGGATTTGCGCAGCTGACCACCCTCGATGGTCACAAAACTCGGGCAAAAACCATTCACGCAGGAAAAGTCCTTATTGCAGGACGACTGGTCAATCTTGCGCTTGCGGCCCAGCTCGGTCTGGCGCGGCACCACGGAAAGACAATTCGACTGCACCGAACAGTCGCCGCAACCTTCACACACGTGATGGTTGATAAACGCCCGTTTGGCGGGGTCCGGATACAGGTTACGTTTGCGTCGACGGCGCTTCTCAGCCGCACAGGTTTGGTCGTAAATAAGCACAGTACAACCGGAAATATCTCGCAGCTCTCTTTGCACCTTGTCCAGCTCTGTGCGGTCGTGAAAGGTTACGGCGTCCGGAAAAAGGTGTTTTTTACCGTCGTACTTTTCCGGCTCATCACTGAGCACCACAACCCGCCGCACGCCCTCGGCGGTAACCTGCTGCGCAATCATCGGCACAGTAATCTGACCGTCTACAGGCTGGCCGCCGGTCATGGCCACCGCATCGTTAAACAGAATCTTGTAGGTAATATTGATGCCGGCCGCAACCGCCTGGCGAATAGCCATAGACCCGGAATGAAAATAGGTGCCCTCACCCAGGTTCTGGAATATATGGGGATTGCCGATATAACGGCTCTTACCAACCCAGTTAACCCCTTCGCCGCCCATCTGGATCAGCGATTCCGTGTTACGGCCCATCCAGGACGCCATAAAGTGACAGCCAATCCCAGCCAGCGCTTTGCTGCCCTCCGGCACTTTGGTAGACGTGTTGTGGGGGCAACCCGAGCAGAAATACGGTAGGCGCTTTACACCACCCGGATCCTGAGCGTTGCTCATGCTGTTTATAGCCGCCAGACGCTCGCTGTAATCCTTGCCGAAGAAGCGGCCAAGGCGGGCGGCCAGAAAACCGGCGACTAATTTGGGGCTTAACTCACCGACATAAGGAATCAGTGGGCGGCCCAGTTCATCCTGTTTACCGGTAATCAGCACCTCGCCGGGGCGGTCCGGTTCCGACATAGCCTCTTTGATCTGGCTTTCGATAATGCCCCGCTTTTCCTCGATAACCAGCACTTCTTCCTTGCTGTGCACAAAGTTGAGAATGCCGCGGCGCTCGATCGGCCAGACCAGACCCACTTTGTAGATATCCAGCCCCATCTCACGGGCCCTGTCTTCGTCAATACCCAGCAGATCCAGCGCTTCCAGCAGATCCAGGTGGCCTTTACCGGTGGTAACAATACCAAAGCGCGCCTGAGCGTTATCAAACAGGCAACGGTCAATGGGGTTGGCCCGGGCAAACGCCTGCACCGCCGCCAACTTGTGCTCAATGCGGGTTTCCAGTTGGGGCCCCGGCAGATCTGGCCAGCGGTAATGCAGGCCGGTTTCAGGCGGGGTGAAATCGTCCGGGGTTACAAACTCCGGCAACGGCGGCAGCTCCACCGACGCAGCACTTTCAACGGTTTCCGAAACTGCCTTGAAGCCAACCCAGCAGCCGCTGTACCGCGACAACGCAATGCCCCAAAGGCCAAACTCCAGATACTCGGCAATGTTGGCCGGGTTGATCGTGGGCATGAAGAAACTCATGAACGCTACATCAGACTGATGTGGCATGGAGGACGACACACAGCCGTGGTCATCGCCTGCAATCACCAGCACGCCGCCGTGGGGGGAGCTGCCGTAGGTGGTGCCGTGCTTTAGCGCATCCCCGGCGCGGTCAACTCCGGGCCCTTTCCCGTACCAGATCCCGAACACGCCATCCACCGTGCGGTCATCATCGGTCTCTACCTGCTGGGTACCCAGCATGATGGTCGCCGCAAGGTCCTCATTAATTGCAGGTACGAAATCGATGCGGTTTTCATCAAGATGTTTTTGAGCTTGCCAAAGAGCCATATCATAAGCACCCAAAGGTGAACCCCGGTAGCCACTTACCATGCCGGCCGTGTTGAGCCCCAGTTTGCGATCCAGCGCGGCCTGCATCAAAGGGATGCGAACCAGCGCTTGGGTTCCGGTGAGGAATACCCGGCCAGAGTCACGCAGGTAGCGGTCTTCAAGCGTGTAGTTGTCCAGCTGCGGGCTGCCCGTCTCGGCGTTACGGTCTTGAGCGATATCAGGTTGAGAGATGTCAGTGGACATGGAGCCCTCCTCTTGTTGATTTTATGATCAGAATTCTAGAGGGAAGTTCGCAAAAGGTGCTTGCGTATTGGGCAGGAATTATCTTGGTTTGCGAAACATTATTTGATAAAAGAAAATAGAACCGAAGATTCTTTGATAAAAACCAGGTGTTACTAAATGAAACAGGTGGAACTGGACAAACTCGACCAGCGCATCCTTGCGATATTGCAACAGGATGGACGAATCAGTAACCAGCAACTGGCAGAACAGATCGGGCTATCACCGGCAGCCTGCTGGCGGCGGGTACGATCGCTTGAGGAAACAGGCATCATAACGGGATACAGCGCGCAGCTCGCACCCGAGCGCATCGGCCAGGGATTGTGTGTACTGGTCAACCTGTCACTTCAACGACACACCATAGACAGCACGGCGGATATCGAGCGGCAGGTGAGCAGCTATCCGGAAGTGCTTCAGTGTTTCGCGGTGACCGGTAATGCGGATTTCGTGTTGCGGGTGATCGTGCCGGATATGGCCAGCTATGACCGCTTCCTGAACGAAAAAATATTCACCTTGCAGGGTATTGCACAGGTTAACTCCAACTTTGCACTGCGAGAGATCAAAAACACCCAGACAATACCGTTAGGGCGAGCCGAATAGCCAGGCGCTTAATCTGGGGCTAATGTCACTAAAGCAAACACTGCACAATCGTTACGAACTTTTTCATCGAGCAACCGATTGCCCTTTAAATAACGCTCTATTGATCACGGACGTTGGTCACAATAGAGCGTCATAATCACAGCTAACAGCAATGGCTAAGCCCCAGGAAGCCTCAGGCCAAACTTTTATTTGAGCAGCGAGGGTACCCAGGTGGAAAGTGCCGGAAATGCTACCAGCAGCAGAATCACCGCCGCGAAGGCGAAGTAAAACGGCAGTGAGGCTACGATCGCCCTCTCAAAGGGCACGTTGGCAATTCGGGCCGCCGTCATTAGCGTCATCCCCACGGGTGGCGTAACGTTGGCAATATTGAGCACCACAATCATCAGAATCGCAAAGTGCAACGGATCCACGCCCAGCTGAATCATTGCTGGCACCAGCACAGGCGCCACAACGACAAGCGCCGGCAGCACATCCATCACGGTACCGACCAGCAGTAGCAGCAGGCAAACCAGAAGTAGCTGGATGAACATCGAGTCACTGAAGCCGATGATGAGCCCCGCCGCATCCTGGGCTATGCCCGAGCGGGTCACAAACCAGCCAAGCACTGCCGAGGTCGCCAACAGGAAGAACACCACGCCAGAGAAGCGCACGGTCACTATCAGTGCATCCCAGATTTTCTTCCAGGTTAGGTTGCGGTAAAACACCACGCCAATAACGATGGCATAAACAGCGGCAAAGCCCGAAGCCTCGGTGATAGTGGTCAACCCAGACAGAATCCCGCCAAGAATGATCACCGGCACGAACATAGCCGGCAAGGCCACCAGAAAAGCCAGCCCTGCCGCCTTGAGCGGCGTAGGCGCCTGTTTGGGGTAGCCGCGCTTCCAAGCCAGAAAAAAGCTCACCGCAAGCAGCGCTACAGCCATCAGAAGACCGGGAATGATACCGCCGGCAAATAGGTCAATAACCGAGATATCGCGCAGCAGTGTGGCATAGATCACCATGACTATGCTGGGCGGAATAATCGGCCCGATAATCGAGGAGCAGGCAGTGATCGCCGCAGCATATTCGGCGTCATAGCCCTGCCTTTTCATTTCGGGGATCATTATCTTACCAATCGCCACGGTATCCGTGATCGCCGCCCCGGTTAGCCCTGCGAAGAATACCGACACCGAAATATTGACGTGCGACAGCGCTCCGCGCACCCGGCCAAAAAGCGCATTGTTGAAATCGATCAACTTCTGGGTCAAGCCGCCCTGATTCATCAGCTCAGCGGTAAAGATGAAATAAGGCACTGCAATAAGCATAAAGCCCGAAACGCCGGCAAACATGCGGTCAGCAATGATGCTGAGCATCTGTTCTCCACCCATGGAAAAACCGCCAGCCAAACCGGAAAGAGCCATCACCACGGCCACCGGCATGCCGATAAGCAAAAGCACCACAAACGCAACAATAGCGAATATCATGAGCGAATCTCCGTATCTTGGGTTCCGATAAGCTCATCGATCAGCTCGTCGTCATCGATGAAGTGCTCGAGTAGAGCAAAGCCCTGTGCCAGGTGCAGCAAAATGATGGCGCCACTGATCGGCACTACGACGGTGGTAAACTTGGCAGAAATCTGTATTTGGTCAGAGACCATGTAAACCTGGTTTGCGCTCGCAAAGTAGGACCAGCCATACCAAAGCAGCAGCATCCCAAACAGGGCGATAATGACCAGACATGTGGAAGCCGCAAGGGTCAGTAGCGCCCGGGGCAGACTGCGAACCAGTAATGTCATGGCCACATGCTCGCCGTAGCGCAATGAGATGGTCATAGAAAGAAAGCCGATCCAGGGTAGAAAAAGTCTCGCTAATGAATAGGTCCAGCTCAGGCTGCTGCCAGTGGCTAGCTTATAAATAAAAGCCGTGAAAGAGATGCCTAACATGATAAGCACGCAGGCTACACAGGCTACAATCGCCGCCTGATTAACCCAATCACTCAGGCGGCGAAGAGGCAGAAGGATTTTCATTAATGCACCTTAAAAACAACATCGACCGACCCGAAATATTCGGGCGGCCGATCGATGAGCGGGCAATGTCAGTCGTTGCTGGCCAGGCTTATGCTCCAGCCCTACTGACCCGTTTTAACTGAACCATAGTTGTCCATGTCTGACGACTTCACTTCTTCACCAACACGCTTCACCTCTGCCAAAAAAGCATCAACCTTTTTAGCATCGATACCAAAATCGTCGACGATCCAGCTCTTCCAGGCAGGACGCGCAATATCAGCCATGCGCTCGCGTTCCTTAGTAGGCATGATGTAGCAATCCTTGAAGGTCTTGCAGGACTCCTGCCAGCCTGCTGTTGCCAAGGCTGCAGACATGCCATGCCCTATCGCAATGGCTTCGCGCGCCGAGGTAACAATCGCTTCTTTTTGCTCCTCAGTCAGCCCCTGGTACCAGTCCTCACTAATCAACCAAGCAGCGCTGTTGTATACGTGGCCAGTCAGGGTGGTGTAATCGGTCACCTCGTGGAAGTTATAGGTCGTGTTGAGCACCGGCGCGTTGAACTGACCATCAGCCAGACCGGTTTCAAGTGCGGTGATGACTTCACCCCAAGGCAACGGCGTGGCAGACGCACCCAGCGACTTTATGATCGCAACGTGGCCGGGATTCTCCTCGGTGCGGATATTAAGCCCTTTAAGGTCTTCCACCGTCTTAATGAGACGTTCGTTGTTTGTAAAGGCCACAAAACCGCCGCCGTCATCGAAGGTGCCCAAATACCGCATATTGGTTTCTTCAACAGTGTTGGACATAAAATCCGCAAACCAGTCACCGTCGAGAAAAGCCCAGGCCTGACGCCAGTTGTCAAACACGAAGGGTGCTGTCATTAGCTGATAATCACTAAAATAAGACGACATAGCGCCGGTAGTGATAATGGTTGACTGCAGAGTGCGCCCGCCTTGAACTTCCTTAGCGGTGTCGACCTCCGAGCCCAGCTGGCTATTGCCGAAGATCCTAACTGTTATCTCACCGTCCGTGCGCGTCTCGACCAGATCCTTGAAGCGCACCAACGCGGGATAGACAGAGTTGTTGCTCATGTTTTCGGGCAAAATAGTGGCAATTGCCATTTCTTTAGCCTGAGCCTGTACGGCAGCCATGGCGAGCGGCAAAGCAGCAACCAAGGCGATACGTGAAAACGTCTTTAATTTCATATGCGTAGAATCTCTCGTTGATGTTTTTGTGCTTATTATCCAACGCCAGCAAAACTGGTCGTTAAAACTGTAAACCCATACACTCTTCTTTAATTCAAGTGATTCTGACTTACCAAAATTCTCGAATAGCTTAAAAGCCATATTTTATATTAAAAACTAATGATTTCAATAAAGCCTTATTTTATTCGGAAGACATCTTCTGAAAGTTTAAATAAGTATTATCCACTAAATGTATGGCACTGAATATCGGGAGTCAAACGATATAAAATAATATCGGATATAAGTGCAGCTAATAAATTGGAAGTGATCATTTTGGTCAAGGTTTGAGTAACTCCAAATTTTCCGCCGTTTTGGTAGAGTTCATGCACACTCATCCTACACCGACAAGTATTTTTACCCACCAGCAAATTGCTGAACGCGGCCAGAAAAAGTAGCCCATTGGTTTTGACAAACCTAGACTACCTACATCTTCAATTGCATCCAAAAGATCAGCTTATCACTCCGCTCCAAAACAATTTTCCAGCGAGTCTTGCGCTTTTTGGTGTGGCATTCTCTCGTTGGTGGTTGAATTCTGTTTATACAATATTTTAAGACAATCCACCGAGATAGGATATTTATACGGCCGCACCTTTCTCAGCAGAAGGAGCACTTACAGAGATATCAAAATCTACAATCTCTTCAATAAACTTAGTCTCAATAATTGATAAAGCTCGTTGTTTATGCCAAAAGATATGGACAGGTATGTCGGCAACACCCTCTTTTGGCGGCAAACGTCTAAGCTTCGACTCTAGGTAGGTCGACGCAACAAATTGATCAGGTAAAGCACCTATGCCATATCCGGTGTAAATTAAACGCACCGCCTCATCTAAATTATTGGTGTAGGCGCTAATACGACCTGTTAAGCCATGGGTTTCTTTAAATACAGTAATTGGAAAGAGGACCTCGCCAACATCTTCACTCCTGAAAGCGATAAAATCTTCTTTTAGTAGACTGTCAAAACTCAAATCTTTTTCTACAAACAAAGGATGATGATATCCGCAGTATAGATAATAGCGCTGCTTAAATAATAACTTTTGATTAAGGGTTTCTGGGGTGTGGCTAGCTAAACAAATACCAACAGCAGGATTCTTTTGTTCGATATCATTTAAAATATCTCTACTTAATTTCACTGTCAAATCTAAAGTGATGTTCGGATATTTTTTTTTGAAATATACCAAAAAATCATTATATTTTGGATTGTGAATTCGGCTAGCTACCAAGAGCTTAATTTCGCCTTCTAAAAGATGAGAATTAAAACCCTTCACAGCCTCGATAGAGGTAATTTCTGTAAATATTGTTTGGGCAACTTGCAAGCAGTAATGGCCAATAGGAGTAAGTTTTAGAGGCTTTGTATTACGTATAACAAGCTGGCTTCCAATTTGCTCTTCAAGCTTTTTAAGGTTTTGACTGACAGCGGACTGGGTAATTTTTAAGCGATTAGCGGCAACACTAATACTTCCCTCTTCATATATAACGATTAGCACATGAAGCAATGTCCAATTCAAACTATCTGCTAGTTTTTTTTGTATCATAGTATTTTTAGCATTTATGCTCTAAATATATTGATAACTAAAAATGCAAAAGCTTACCAGGATTCGCTAGAGCTTAATATTTATGTGACCCAACCCCACAGGGGCTCAGCTTGCTTTCCGTCACTGTCTTTAGAGAGACGCTGGTCAAAAGCGTGTCACTCAAAAACCGTAAGACTGACTCCGTGAAATTAGAATTTTATCGGTTTTCAAGTTTGCAGTCCAATTATATGAGCAATAAGCACACTATGGAGCTTTTCCCACCCTTTTGGCGGACTCTAGGAGCATGAAAGCAGCCTATGGCTGCACGCCAGTAAGAAGCTAGCCAGGCCAAACACAGAAAGCGCCGGTTTTTCTTAGCGGCGTACTGTGCTTTGGCAAAATTCGTTCTTTGCACGGCAGCTCCCCCCGTGCGAAAAAGTTACAAACTCGCTCATACCATAAGGTCCAAACTCACGGCCAAAACCGGATTGTTTAACACCGCCGACATCTTAAATCTGCTGACTGGAATGGCCTTGATACTTCTCATCTGCCTCGCCTTTAGCAGGATTCGTTACTTGATAGCTTGTCATGATGCCTCTTTTTTATAAGTGACTGATAGCTCCATGATTTTATGGCACTAACTTGCGAGGATCGGTAATCACATGTAGTAATACAGCCCTTCGCTCTTTTATGACAACCTGCATCGCTTCGGCCACACTCATCTTGATATCTTTATCATTATCAACTCGTATGCCATGTGCACCAAAAGCATTGGCTAGCGCAGCAAAATCGGGATTATGCAACTGCGTACCGGACACCCGATCAGGATAATTTGCTTCTTGATGTTGACGTATAGTGCCAAACTGTTGATTATCCATCAAAATTATTAACACAGGCGCCTGATAACGGATTGATGTGGATAACTCCGCTTCATTCATCATAAATTCGCCATCACCGGTGACTACTACAGATAGGCGTTCTGGCGACTCTAATGCTGCAACGATACCTGCCGGCAAACTATAACCCATAGCGCCATTTCTGGTGCTTAACTGGCTTGGAAAAGTGTGAGTAGGTAGATAACGCTGCGCCCACAAACAGTGATTACCAGCACCAAAACTATACACGGCGTCTGCAGGCAATAGCGCTGTCAACGCCCTGATGACTTGCGTCATACTCGCGTATGATTGCTCAGCGCTAACACTTTCACTTTCTTTCTCTGATAGATCACAATCTTTTCTTTGCTGTTGATGGCAATGTTTAAACCAATCGTCACGAGACACCGAACTTGGCAACGATGCTCTGCCTATCACTTTGATAAAGCTAATGGGACTGGCGACAACATGTTCAGTGACTGAGCCGCTGTGCCCCCGCAAACTAGTATCTAAATTAACGATATAATTCGGCTTTTCAAAGGACTGCCGTAAACGATAACCATCGCTAGCAACGTCACCCAAAACCGTTCCTATCGTCAGCAGAACGTCAGCATCTTCAATTAATGCAGCACAATCGTCTGAACGCCCATACCCCAGATATCCAGCATGCGCAGGAGAATCAAAAGTAACTCGATCCGAGGCACGCCAATCATGAATCACTGGTATGTGGTTAGCTTCTGCGAACTGCGTTAATTGGTCAGAAACTTCCGACGTCCAGTTTTGGCCGCCAGCAAAAATTAACGGCTTGGCAGCGTTTGATAACGCTTCAAGTATAATATCGAGCTTGTCGTCGGAGACACCTCCTTCGGCAACGGGTATCACGGGATGCAGTTGTCCATGGAACTCCTGCCGGATAATATCTTCAGGCAATCCGACGACAACAGGACCAGGCCTACCTTCCAAGGCAGCGTGAAAGGCTTTAGCCACAATCTCGGACGCTCTTGAGACCTCATCCAATATCAATACACGCTTACATTGACTAGAGAACCATTGATTGAGGTCAAACTCTTGAAAAGACTCTCGATTTCTATCGGAAACGGGAATCAGACCAACAAATAATATCAGAGGAACACCGTCTTGCCATGCGGTATGAATACCGGTATAAGCTTGCGCAGCGCCCGGCCCACGCGTAACCATGGCAATACCGGGAGTACCTGTAAACTTACCGTGTGCGTCTGCCATGTACGTACAGGCCGCTTCATGACGGCACACTACTGTCTGAATTTCCGTATTGTATAGACCATCCAATACCGATAAGTAGCTCTCGCCTGGGACCACAAACGCGCGACTAACTCCATGTAATTGAAGGCTGTCTACGATCGCTTGACCACCATGAATGGTATTATTCATTATTGTTACCTTCTCTAAATACGAGCGATGGCTGTTTGCCAGTATGCTTCCGCACTTTACTCAGCGGCGATTATGGTGATTTCCACCAATAAATCGGGGTGCGCTAAAACAGACTCTCCGCACGCTCGAGCTGGGGGCAACGTGCCTTCAAACCACTGATCCCACACCTTATTCATCGCCGTAAAATCATTCATACTTTTAAGCCAAATCGTTGCTGATAGCATTTTTGATTTATCACTGCCCACTTCTTCCAGCAGTTTTTTGGCTTTATTCAAACACGTTAATGTTTGAGCAGATACATCCTCATCGACAGCCCCGACTTGACCTGACAAATAAACTGTCTGGTTATGAACAACAATTTGGCTCATACGTTCATTGCTTTTTAATTTCAACATAGTCATGTTCCCAGTTTGTTTAAATATTGTTATTACTAATTAGAAAATCGTTGAGCATTAAAAGGCTCAACATCAACAGTTAAGAGTTTATTATTTATTAACTCTTCAATGATACGACCTGTAATCGGTCCTAACGTAAATCCTTGATGGCCATGCCCGAATGCGAACCACAAATTATCGTGTTCCCCGGAAGCTCCAATAACCGGTTTCATATCAGGCATACAAGGTCTAGACCCACACCATGGATCGCTTTCTACTTCATCATTTAACGGCAAAATATTTTTGGCGAACTCCAATGCAGCTTGAAGTTGTCCAAAGTCTTTTTTCGCATCCAATAAGGTGATTTCTGCGCCAGTGGTAACACGAACGCCTTGCTGCATTGGCCCCATCACGAACCCTTTATCCATATCTACCAAACTGTGATTGGTAGTATTTTTATCGGTAGTTTCAAAGTGCTGATGATAACCACGCATCGGAAATAAGGGTAGATTATATCCCAAGGGCTTTATCAGTTGGCTAGACCAAGGGCCTGCAGCAACAACTAAATGATCACTATAAAAAACCTTATCATCGGTTACCACTTGCCAACCATTGCCGTCCGGCAGAATTTTTTTGACGCTACATTTACCTATCGTACCGTGCATATCTTGGTAGCTCTTGGCATACGCATTCACTAACGCACCTGGGTTTGAGACTTGCCAAGAATTTAACCAATGAATTGCACCAATAAACCCTTCAAAATTTCCGTTAGGTTCTAGTTTTTTCAACTCTGCAAGGGAAAGAACTTTATGCTCAACCGCCTGTTCACGCGAATTTTTAGCTGCTGTAACGGCAGCCTTAAACTTATCTTCCGTTCGGTGCATTTCGATCCAACCGTCACGTCTGATCAAATCCTCAACGTCAGCAGCCGTGATCATTTTCTGATGCTCACTTGTACAGTGCTCAATTAAAGTCTGCCACTCTTTTTCTATTTTTTGGACTGACAAGGGTGCAGAAAACCGCCAGTACTGCAGTAGTGCGTGTCGATAACGGAAAACAGCAGGTAAGCGATAACGAATATCGGTATTTTTATTCGGCAGTATTTTTATCAGTTCAATCAGCCGCCGAGGAAAAGGATGAACATGAATCGCTTCTCGCTGAATCAATCCTGCATTGCCATACGACGTTTCTAATCCCGGTGACTTCTTGTCTAGCAGAAGAACCTGAGAATTGTTCTTTTGTAGATGCCAGGCGATAGACGTTCCGACCATACCAGCACCAATTACGATGACCTTATATCGCATATCATCTCCTCTTCACGATCGGTATATAAAATACTATGTGCCTCTCAAAATTATAAATATCTGATTAACACCCGATTTTTCGCCGATCGGTAATTTAGTGAAGGCACCTTAAACAGAAAAATTATCTAAATTAATGGTTTGCTTAGAAAAATTTTACTTTCCGTTTCTAACTAACTATTAGTTTTAATCCTTTGAAATAAGTCCAGATAAAAAAGCCTGTAGGTTTTCATTGAGCTTTTCTATACAGTAACCGCCTTCTACTAAAACAATCACTGGCTTATTCAGTGCCTTCAGCTTTTTTGCTAGCGTTTTAAAACCCTGCGTACTGACATGACATTTAGCTTGTGGATCGTCTTTATAGACATCGAATCCTAACACATGAACGACAACGTCTGGATTAAACAGCTTTACAATTTCGATAGATTTATCTACATAATGAAAAAATCCAACTTCATCGGTACCGTGCGGCATCGGGAAGTTGACATTATAACCGTAGCCATTCCCATGCCCTCTTTCGTGCTCGTGACCTGCAACTACGGGATAAAAATTAATAGGACTGCCATGCACCGAAGTATATAGAACATCTTTACGGTCATAAAATATTTCTTGAATACCCTGACCATGATGCATGTCGGTATCTAAAATGGCGATTTTTTGAAATTTCTGGCGTAAGTGCTCAGCGATAATTGCTGCGTTATTTAGATAACAAAAACCACCTGCTGCGCTTTTTCTAGCGTGATGCCCTGCGGGCCTCGTCAGGCATATTTGAATATCATTTTGATGCATCTCATCATTTAATAATGAATCAGCAGCATTAAGTGCCGTTTGAGCGGACCAATAAATAGAGGTCCATGAATGCTTGCCAATTGGGGCGCTACCATCAGCTTGATACTTGGCCGCTTTTGCCAAAATACCAAGCCCGGAATTGTTGTTTGGAACATAGACTGTGGTTTGAACCTCCTCTCCCATATCCTCACCCGAAGCCATCCATTCTTCATAACCATGCTTTAAAAACTCAACATAGTCGAAGTCATGTACTACTAAAATCGGCTCGATCCCTATTTCTTTCGCAGTCGTTACTTCTAACCCCATTATCTGTGGAGCTTTTAATAACTCAGTCAACCTCTCAGGTGTTTCTTGGGGCTGGCGCATTTGCCCTCGAGAAAAGTAGCTTTTAGGATGATGAAGCTTTTGTTTTTCGTGACTGTATATTTTCATTTTCTTCATTCCATTATTTCTGTCAAAATCTATTTTATAATTTTTATTGCAAATTTTTCTTACTTAAAAAACTCTAATAACGGTCTTAGGTCTATATTATTAGATTCATTAGAAAAATTTTAACTATAAAATATATTGAAATTTTGCATAAGTATTATCCACTAAATATATGGCACTGAATATCGGGAGTCAAACGATATAAAATTATATCGAATATAAGTACAGCTAATACATTGGGAGTAACAGCTTTAGAAGAGGCATGTAATGTTAAATGAATGGTATCGCTATTTTCAGTTTCAAAACTTCGTGGTTAAGCATAGCGCCGGAACAGTATTAGCCCATTAACGTCGACTCAAAATTGACCGACCTGAGACAACACAGCCGCCTCGCGCAATACTCAGGGCGACGGCCGATGTTGACTGAGGAAACACGTTCTTTTGGTCATACACGTTCTCCAGTCTCAGGGTATTATTCCTTTACTGAGCTGGTCACATCCAATCAACCACTTCACGGTCAAGCTAATGCACTTTCCAACACCTTTGCGACATGCAAGGCGGTTTTATTGGCGCCATCGTGAATTTGATGTCGACAGCTGGTGCCATCGGCAACCACAAGATCATCGGCCTCCGCCTTACGAACCGCGGGCAGAAGAGAAAGCTCGGCCATCTGCATCGAAGCCTCGTAGTGTTCACGTTCGTATCCAAAGCTGCCGGCCATTCCGCAGCATGAGGTTTCGATGTTTTTTACCTCTAGTTCCGGTATCCAGCGAAGCACCTGCTCGACTGGCCGGAGAGCATCAAATGCTTTCTGATGACAGTGGCCGTGTAGAAGGATTCTGGATGTTTCGAGGGCTTTTAAATCGAGCTTTAGACGACCAGCATCATGTTCTTTGACCAAAAACTCCTCAAACAGGAAGGACGCCTTCGACAAAGCCACGGCCTGCTCACCGTAGCCATACTGCAAAAACTCATCGCGTAGGGTTAGCAGGCAGGATGGCTCCAGCCCGACAATACTGATGCCCCGTTCAACAAACGGCATCAGGTACTCGAGTGTGCGCTTTGCTTCGGCTTTGGCCTTGTCCACCTGGCCGGAGGCAAGATAGGTTCGGCCACAGCATAACGGTCTCTCGCTCGGAGCTTTGTTGACGTGCACATGGTAGCCGGCGGCAGTAAGAACCCGTTGTGCCGCTTCCGCGTTAGAAGGCTCAAGGTAGTTATTGAAGGTGTCGACAAACAGCAAAACTTCTTTTTCATAGACTGCGCTACCAGGCTTCGCAGCAGCGCCAGCCAGATAGTTACCGCAAAAGTTCGGCAAAGCGCGCTGTTCTGCCAAGCCTAAGGTGCGCTTAATCCAGTCTGACAAAAAAGGCACCCGTTCAACTGCAGCGATGACGCTTGAAAAATGCCTAGCATATGCAGCGTAACGAGGCATTTCAGCCACAAATCGATCTCGAAGTGAAATTCCGTGTTTTTTTGACCAGGCCGAACGTGCCTCAATTTTCATCTTGGCCATGTCCACACCGGTTGGGCAATCACGTTTGCAGCCCTTGCAGGACACACACAGATCCAGTGCCTCTTTGACATCGTTGCCGGCCAGGCCTTCTGACCCCAACTGTCCGGACAACGCCAGCCGTAATGTATTGGCGCGCCCTCGTGTCAGGTGTTGTTCTTCCCGGGTAATGCGAAAGCTGGGACACATGGTGCCGGCGTCGAATTTACGGCAATGGCCGTTGTTGTTGCACATTTCAACGGCTTTGATCAGCCCGGATGTCGGATCGCCCGCACTGCCCGGCGCACTTTGTTCGCCGGTTAACGGATCGCGAAGTACATCCCAGCCTGACCAGTCGAGCGCTGGCGTTATTGGTATGCCCTTATACCCTTTATTAAACCGGAAGTAGTCTGGATCATCCATTCGCGGGGTATCGACTATTTTGCCGGGGTTCAGCAAATTCTCAGGATCGAAAAGCTGTTTAATCTCCTTGAATGCCGCATTGAGCTGTGGCCCAAACTGCCAGGCCACCCACTCTCCGCGACAGATCCCATCGCCATGCTCGCCGGAAAAAGCACCTTTGTATTCGCGCACCAGCGCTGACGCTTCTTCGGCGATTGCACGCATTTTTTGCGCTCCGTCACGACGCATATCCAGGATCGGCCGAACATGCAAAGTGCCAACACTGGCGTGGGCATACCAGGTCCCTTCCGTGCCATGTCTATGAAATACTTCGGTGAGCTTACTGGTATATTCTGCAAGGCTTTCAAGCGGTACTGCGCAGTCTTCAATAAAGGAAACAGGCTTGCCGTCACCTTTCATACTCATCATGATGTTAAGGCCTGCCTTGCGCACATTCCACAAAGCGGCCTGTTCAGCGGCGCCGGTCATGCTAACGACACAATCGGGTAAACCCAGATCCCCCATCAGCTCATTGAGCTTTGCCAGATCGCCTCGCAGTTTCTGCGCGTCTTCCCCGGAGAATTCAACCAGCAGAATGGCTTTGGGTTTGCCAATTAGCGCTTTCTCGATCACGGGCCGGAACGCTGCATTTTCAATCGCAAGGTCTATCATGGTGCGATCCACCAGCTCTACCGCTGATGGATTGAGAGTAACGATGTGCTGGGTCAGGTCCATGGCCTGATAGAACTGAACGAAGTTAACTACGGCCAGCACTTTGTGAACCGGTAGCGGTGCAAGCTGAAGCTTGATTCTCTGTGTAAGCCCCAGAGTTCCTTCAGAACCGACTAACAGGTGTGCGAGATTAACCTGGCCGTCCAGGTTATAAGGACGCGAATTCTGGCAGTTGAAGATATCAAGATTATAACCACCCACGCGACGCAGAACCTTGGGAAAACTCTCCATTATGTTGGCGTTTTCCCGCTCTGCGATGTGCTGCACCTGCTGGGCTATTGCGCGAATTCTTTCATTGACAGGTAGGTTGCTGGTCAAACCAAAATGCCCTTGCGAACCGTCCGCAAGTAAGGCGTCGATACCCAGAACATTGTGGACCATGTTGCCGTACTTGATGGACCTTGAGCCACAGGAGTTATTGCCCGCCATACCACCAATGGTGCATTGGGCGGCCGTTGATACATCAACCGGGAACCAAAGCCCATGGGGCTTGAGCCAGCGGTTTAGGTCGTCAAGAACCAGACCGGGTTCAACGACCACTGTCTGTTTCTCTTCGTCAAACTCGACAATCTGATTTAACCAGCGGCTGGTATCCAGAATGATCGCCTCGCCAACAGTCTGGCCGCACTGGCTGGTGCCCGCCCCGCGCGCAAGTACCGGAACTTTTGCATCCCGTGCTATATCAACAGCTAGTTGCAAGTCCGCCTGATTGCGGGGTATCACGACACCGACCGGCATAATCTGGTAGATAGACGCGTCCGTGGAGTATCGTCCGCGTGAGGCGTCGTCAAAAAGCACATCGCCCGCAAGTTCATGTGCCAAACGAGCGGCAACATCAGACATCGGTTTTACTCGCGCATTTTGCGATTGTATCTTAGGCTCTGAAAACGAGTTCATCGTTTACTCCTGATCTATGCCGTTATAAACACCGCTATTAATTGACGTGGTGCGGCCGGTTCTGGGAGAAGTACTCCAGCGCTGCCAAAACGCCACTGCCTTTGAGGTTCACTCCAGACAACTTCAGACCAGCCTCGCAGCCGCCTAACGCGGCAATCAAAGTCAGATCATTGCAGTCGCCGAGGTGTCCTATTCGGAACATCTTGCCTTTCGACTTGCCCAGCCCCATGCCCAGCGACAGATCGAAACGCTCGTAGATCAGGCGCCGAACCGCATCCGCATCCACGCCCTCAGGCATGACGACCCCCGTCAGAACCGGTGAGTAAACATCTGGCTCTTGGCACTGAACTTCCAGCCCCCAGGCTTCAACGGCCGCACGCACACCGGCAGCCCAACGCTGGTGACGCGCGAACACCTGTTCCAGACCTTCGTCAAGCAACATATCCAACGCTTCATTCAGGCCGTAAAGCAAGTTCGTGTTGGGCGTGTAAGGCCAATAACCGTTTTTATTGGCCTCAAGAATCTCGTCCCATGCCCAGAAGCTTTTTGGCAAATTTGAGGTTTTACTGGCAGCGATGGCGTTATCCGACAAGGCATTAAAACTGATACCCGGCGGCAGCATTAAACCTTTCTGGGAACCAGAAATCGTTACGTCGACGCCCCACGCATCGTGTTGATAGTCTGCACAGGCCAGGCCGGAGATGGTGTCAACCATCAACAGTGCTGGGTGGCCAGCGGCATTCATGGCTCGACGCACTGCCGGGATATCGCTTGTGACACCTGTTGAGGTCTCGTTGTGAACGACACAGACCGCCTTAATGGTATGTTCTGTATCCTGTCTCAGGCGATCTTCAATCATGTTGGCCTGCACACCCGCACGCCAGCCCTCATAACCGGGAAGCCCCAGAAATTCTGGTTCCAAGCCAAGCCGACGTGCCATTTTTTCCCACAGTGTTGCGAAGTGACCCGTTTCAAACATCAGCACCCGGTCACCGCTAGACATCGTGTTAATGAGAGCGGCTTCCCAGGCACCGGTTCCGGATGCCGGGTAGATAATAACGGGCTGGGTCGTTTTAAAGATGACCTTAACCTTCGCCAGCAACTCCAGCCCCAGAGCGCCAAATTCCGGCCCGCGATGATCAATAGTCGGGAGGCTCATGGCGCGCAGAATACGGTCCGGTACCGGAGACGGCCCGGGTATTTGAAGGAAGTGCCGGCCTGATGGATGAAAATCAAGTTTCAACATAGGAAATACTCCGCACGTTTATGGTGTCTATAAATTCTGAATTTTGAATTCACATATGAAGCGCATTATGGGTAAATATCGAAGTAATGAACTACTTGATACAACCCTCCTGGCGGAGATTACTAACCTCCTCTGCGCTCAAACCAGCGCCATACAAGATTTCATCGGTGTGTTGCGCAAAGAGGGGCGCCGGGTAACGAATCTGTGAGGGTGTACGGGAAAATTTGCTGGGAAAACCGATCGTTTTCATCTTGCCGATCACCGGGTGGTCGATTTCCTCGACCATGCCTCTGGCGAGAAAATGCTCATCCTGCACGGCCTGGGCGAAATTGTTGATCGGTCCGGCGGGCACGCCTGCAATGTCGCATCGATCCAGCCAGTGCGCCGTTTCACGAAGGGACAGGATTTCTTCCAGAACACGTTCGAGTTGCTCGACATTGCGTCCACGGTCGCTATTGGTCAAAAACCGCTCATCGGCAATTAAATCGTCCCGCGCGATGACATCCTGGCAGAAGCGCTCCCAGGTTCGCTGGTTAGCGCAGCCCAGCATCATGTAGCCATCCTGAGTTTTGACGGCTTGATAAGGGGCGGATACGCGATGACGCCAGCCGGTGGCTTCCGGCACGGTGCCTTCGGAGAAGTACGCCGCCGCCTCCCAACTGAACCAGGGCAGGCCACATTCAGTGATGGCTATATCAATCTGTTGACCTTCACCGGTGTTCATTTTGTGTATGCACGCCGCCAAAATCGAATAGACCGCCGTAATGCCAGCACCGATATCGTAAACGGCAATGCCGGTTTTTACCGGCCGCCGACCTGGCTCGCCCGTCATCGACATCAAACCGCTCATGCCTTGGGCCACCAGATCAAAACCGCCTTTATTACTGTAAGGACCCGTTTGACCATAGCCTGAAATAGAGCAGTAAATTATGCCGGGGTTGATCATTTTAATGGCCTCATAATCGATCCCCAGAGATTTCGTCACTCCGGGCCGATAGTTCTCGACAATGACATCTGCGTCGTTGGCGAGCCGATAGAATATCGCCCTCGCCCGTTCATCTTTCAGGTTTAAAGAGATGCTTTTCTTGTTTCGGTTGATTTGGGAGAAACAAGTGGATTCGTCGTTAACGTAGGGCCCCATTTGTCGGCTGTCATCGCCACCATTGGCCTTTTCCACCTTAATGACTTCTGCCCCCATGTCACCAAGCACCATGGTGCAATAAGGCCCGGCCATGATTTGCGAGACATCCAGAACTTTTATGTTTTTCAAGGGAAGCATGTGTTTTCTCCATGTTGGAAAAGCTGTTCAGTAAGTAACCTATTTGCCGGTCCATTCAAACGGCGTCTTGGTGACGAACTTATTGACCGCTGCTTTGAAGTCGGCACTGGCATAGCAGGTTCTCACCCAGTCATCACTGACATCCGCAGCCGTCCGTCTGTGTGCGAGCACGCGGTTGATAATTTCTTTGGCGGCCTGCACCGTCAAAGGCGCTCGCTGACTGAAAGCCTGCGCTTTTTTGTCGACCTCATCCCTGATGACATCGGCTTCAAAAACCTCGCTGACTAACCCAAAGGACGCGGCCTCCGGTGCCTCGATCAGTTTTGCCGCCATCAGAATCTCCTTGGTTCGGGGGATACCCACGAGATCCATCAGGCGTGAAACGTTGGTGACCGACAGGCAATTGCCCAGGGTTTTAGCAATCGGTACCCCGAACTTCAGCGAGGGCGTGCAATAACGAAAATCGCAAGCAAGCGCAATAGCTGCTCCACCGCCGACACAAAAACCTTCAAGCAGCGCGATGGTCGGCGTTTTCATGGTTTCCAGGCTATGGAGCACACTGTCAATACGGCGTTCATAAGCAATGCCCTGATCACCGTGGTCAAAATCAGCAAATTGCTTGATGTCCGTTCCGGCTACGAATGCTTCCCCACCGTAGCCATAGAAAACGACAGCGCTTACCTCAGCTTTCCCGTCCATCTCTTCACAAATCCGCTCCAGTGAATCGTACATACTCCACGTCATTGCATTGCGGTTTGCTGGGCGATTGAAGCCAACCCAGGCCACCCCTTGGCTTACCTTGCAGTCGACACTGCCTTGGTCAGGTTTATTCATTTCATATCCCCTTCAGCTATTAGGTGCCATAAACCAGGTTCACCAATGACAATGCAAAGGCTGGAACATAGGTATTTATGATGAGAATCGCGAACAGCACACCCAGAAACCAGAGGTTGGTGCGCGAAGTCGCCCAGATATCAGATTTCGCAATGGAGCACGAAGCAATCAATACGCTCGCCACAGGGGGTGTTTGTTGGCCTATGGCCAGATTCAATGTAACGATCAAACCGAAGTGGACCGGGTCAATACCCACCGCGAGAATTAGCGGAAGAACGATTGGAACCACCAGGATGATGGCGGCGGCAGAATGCAGGAATATGCCCAGAATCAGGAAGACGACATTGAGCAACGCCAAGATGATGTACTTGTTGTCGGTCATGTCACTGATGGAATTGGCGAGCTGCTGTGGAAGCTGAGTCTCGGTGAGATAAAGCCCCACGACAGCGGAGCTCGCCACCAGAAGCATAACCACAGCCGTTTGAACGCCCGCATCGAGACAGGATTTGTAGAAGATACGCAGGTTGAATTCACGGTAGACAACGGTACTGATGAAGATGGCAACAACAACGGCCAGTGCAGCACCTTCGGTCGCAGTTACGATCCCGCCAAATATACCACCCAGAATAATAACCGGAATCGATAATGCCCAAATCGCACCCTTGAACGCTTCCCAGAGCTTTTTGGCCCGGAACTCACCTTCCGACGGAAAGTTATTCTTTTTCGCCAGGTAGTAACACATGGCGGCTAAGCCCAGAGCTCCCAATATCCCGGGCAAAATGCCGGCGACAAACATTTTAACCACAGAAACGCCGGACATTACGGCATAAAGAATCATGGGGATGGATGGCGGCAGTATAATCGCCAGGCTCGCCGCCGAGGATGAAATAGCCGCCGAGAACTCCTTCGAGTAGCCTTTCTTTTTCATCGCCGGAATCATAATACTGCCGATAGCAGAGACTCCCGCGACAGCTGACCCCGAAATTTCTGCAAAAAATATCGAAGCGCCTATGGTAACCATAGACAGCCCGCCCTTTATAAAACCAAGCATTGCCGATGCAAGATCAATCAACCGCCGCGAGATACTAGAGGCGTTCATAATGGCACCCGCTAATATAAAGAGCGGAATCGCAATGAGCGGGAACTTCGTCGCACCATCAAACATTACCATCGCGACATTGGGTAATGCCGCGACGCCGTAACTACTGACAGTTGCAACAGCACCAACGATACCTAGCGCTATCGCTACAGGCACGTTGATCAGAATCAGGCATATCAGACCAACAAACATGAAAAAAATGATCATTTTATTATTCTCCTGGGCTCGCTCAAGGCTACTATTTAGTAGTTATTGAAGCCTTGTCGTAGGTTAGGCCCGCTTCTTCCAGTTCATGGTCTATGAACCCATCACCTTTGGCGCTGGCGATCACTTCTGGCAGATGTAAGAGCTCGGCGATAATAAAGAGGACAGCCCCAATAGGAATTGCAGATTGTGTTAGCTGCACGGACACACTGGTTAAACTGATAAGCGTTGACCCCTCAAGGATCAGGACGACTTGCGTGCCGGTATAGGCGAGTAAAACAAAGAAACCGATGGTGATTGCCTCAGCGACTAACGCAATGGGCAACCGGATTGCGGGGGGGAAATAGTTAACAACGGTCGGGCAACCAATGTGAGCACCCTTGGCTGCAGCGAGTGCGGCACCATAATAAGTCAGCCAGGCCAAACCCACAGAGGCGACTTCGTCATACCAACTAAACGGTGAACCAACAAGTCTCGAGAGAAAACCTACGGTAACAACCGATGCCAGAGCAATCATTATGGCAACGACAATAACTTCAAGAAACTTGAAATAAGCGTTTTTAAAATTTGTAAGTGAATTCATTTATATCCCCTGAAACACGAGAGCCGGCTAGTACCTACGTGCAACACATGATCCGCGCAGTGATCGCGAACCATGCACAACAGACAGGAATCGTCCTTTATTACTTGCGGAGCTGACTAACCTTATCCAGCATTTCCTGACCGCCTTCTACTTCATCAGCGAACTTTTTGTAGATCGCGTCTGAGCCGGCAACAAATGCTTTCTGATCTGCTTTGTTTACCTGCATCCCTTCAGCTTTCATTTTTTCGACCAGACTGTTATCAAGCATTTCGCCTTGTTCAAGTGCAAAGGCTTCCACTTCTTGAGCTGTCTCAATCAGCACATTTCTGACATCCTCAGGCAGTCGGCTCCAGCGGGCGCCAGCCAATACATAGGCGGGTGTGTAAACGTGATTGGTTATTGACAGGTAATCCTGAACCTCGTGGAATCGTTGGGAGTAGATTTGGACCAGAGGATTCTCTTGGCCGTCCATCGCGCCTGTCTGCAACGCAACGAAGGCTTCGGAAAGTGCCATTGGGGCAGGACTCGCACCATAGCTTTGAAACATCTCAACGCGCCACACCCCGTTGGGGGTCCTTAGCTTGATGCCATCCAGATCCGCAGGCACAACGATAGGCCGAACATTGTTGGTTATTTGCCGGAAGCCGTTCTCCCAAACGCCAATAACTCGGTAGCCTTTGTCTTCTGCAGCCTGGTAAAGCACGTCCCGCACGAGTTCATCCCGTACGCGCTTCATGTGCTCCCTGTCTTCAATCAGGTAGGGCATTTCAAACACCGAAAATTCGGGTGCGACACTGCTCATGACGGACGAGGGCAAAGCGAGGTCCAACGTACCCAATTTCAGTTTATTCAGCATCTGGGAGTCACTGCCTAACTGACTGGAACCAAAAGGTATGACCTCGGCCTTACCTTCCAGCTTTTCATTGGCAATTCTTGCGAATTCGTTGACTGATTTTTCGAATAAAGATCCCGGACCCCCTACATGACCAAACTTGATCTGGGTCTCTGCTGCCTGCGCGGCTTGTACACCTAGCGCAAACACCGAAGCGAGCAATGCTGTCTTCAAAATTTTCATACTGGTCTCCGATATTTCATTGTTTTTATTTGCAAGCAAAACCGTCGATCGTTAAATCTCTCCAAAATGACCGTGTTGCCGTCTCATACCACCTTTAAAGATGATCGGCGAGCCTGACCCATCAATTTCTGCACCAAAATCCATTGTTCCGGTAAGACGTTTGGACCAACCACACTCCAAATATGAATTCATAATTCATAATTCTATATTATACTTTAGTCTAATTACGACGCGGGGCCAGTGCCAACACGCTTTGGTGCATAGGAGAGATTAGATAATTCCGCCAAATAATGGGCACACTTAAGCCGCAATCCTCTTTCTGAACCTGAACAAAATGAACGCGGTCATTTTTCGCTTTAAAAACGAGCCATGACCGCTCTCAGTCTCAGTCGGGAGCGGTTCCTGCCTTAAAACCTGCAGCTTCAATGCCGGCAATCGCTACTTGCTCATCCTCATCTGAAGAAGCACCGCTAATCCCCACTGCTCCGATAACCTCGTCGTTTGGATCAAGAATCAATACACCGCCCGCTACCGGTACGAACTGGCCGTCCGCAGCCGCCGCAACTGACGCTAAAAAGGCTGGCCGTTGCTCGTTGCGCTCCCCCACCGTTCGGCTGGAAGCACCATTCCCCAAAGCAGCAAACGCCTTGCCTCTTGAGACAGGAAGACGCAGCGGTGCACAGCCATCTTCCCGTTCGGCGGCAATCATATTGCCGCCCCCATCCATAACAAATGCCGTCAGCGGATCCATATCCCGGGCTCGCGCCACAGCAAATGCACCGTCTACGATTTGGCGCGCCTGCGCCCGTGTAATTTTTACGCTGGATCGAAAAACTTTACCTGCCATATAATTTCCCTGGATCATTCAAGGTGAGCAAATCCACATAGAAGTTCCCGGTCGCGGGAGATGGCGCAACACTCACGTTCCCAGAACATACAGAACGAATGGAGTACCATCACCGCAAAAGGGCATTTAAGGCCTCTGTGCCTTGCAAATCGCCGCGCTGTACCTTATTTTGAATTTTGAATGCAGCGCACAGTTTAGTTACAGAATTCCATCCTGAGATACAACTACCGCACGAAAATTGCCGGCAACTCACTACTTGTCTTAAGAAAAGGTCATATGGAAAAGATACAACATAGAGTTCTTTATCAAGAAGCTGCAGATAGAATAAGGGAGTTGATCGAACTCGGTACACTGGCGCCTGGAGAGAAAATTTCCGAAAAAGGGCTCTGCGAAAAGTTCGGCATCTCCAGAACGCCCCTCCGCGAAGCGTTGAAAGTTCTGAAATCCGAAGGTCTGATTGAAATGCTGCCGAATCGCGGTGCCCGGGTAACCCGCTTAACCGCTAAGGACGTCGAGCACACCTACAACATCATGGGCGCCCTGGAAGGGTTGTCCGGTGAAACGGCCTGCCAATACATCAGTGATGCTGAAGTTGCTCATATTCAGACGCTTCACAATAAAATGGTCGAGCATTTTCATCGTGGTGAACTCAAGGAATATTTCCGCGCCAACCAGCAAATACATGAATGCATCATGCTGGCGTCAAAGAATGATGTGCTTCTGGAAATGTATAACAACCTTAGTCAGCGTATTAAACGAATCCGCTACTCCGCGCAGATGACCGACGCTTACTGGCATAAAGCAGTGAACGACCATGAACACATGATTGAGGCTCTTCAGAATCGCGATGGGGAACGTCTTGGCAACATTCTCCGGAGTCACTTAGGTCATAAGCTGGAGGCCGCCAATCTGACGGGGATGATAACCGACTAATCCAGAGCAACTCTCCCAGCCACCTCGCCTCTGAACCGTCGCTGGCACACCAGGGCGTTAACCGGGCCGATACCCTAGATGCCGGGAAATCTCCTCACCGGCTTTCTTCAATTCACCGATCCATTCATTTTTTCTCCGCTCGATCGGCGCGGAAATGGACAGCCCCGCGCTCACATTTCCGGACTTTTCGAAAAGCAGGACGCCAATACAACCCACGCCAATCTCAGCTTCTTCGTTATCCAGTGAATAGCCCTGACGAATGTCGGTCATACAGGCGTCCGCTAGCGTGTTCAATGAGGACAGCGTATTGCGTGTATAGGCAGGCAGATTGGTTCGCCGGGCGTAACTCTCAATCTCATCCTCTCCCGCAAGGCCCAGCATAAGTTTGCCCACAGCGGTGACATGCAAAGGTGCACGGCTACCTACGATCTGGTTTACATGCATCATGCGATTCGGCGTCACCTTTTCAAAATAAATCACTACATCACCTTCCCTAATCGTGAGATTGATGGTTTCACCCAGTCGGTCACACAATTCCCGCATGTAAGGCAGCGAGACCCCTCGCAGGTCAATATCCGAATGCAGACAATTGCTCAACTGCAGCAATTTCTGGCCCAGACGGTAACCCCCGGTGGAATCTCGCTCAACAAAACGATTGCTGATCAATGATTGAAGAATTCGATAGGCCGTGGAAGGCGCAAGCCCAGTCTCGGCGCCCAGCGTTTTCAGTTTGACCGGCTTTGAATAGCGCCCAATCGCATCCATTAGCAGCGAGGCCCGGTCAATGACCTGAATTCGGGATTCAGTTTTGGCGTCAGTCATCAGGAGCTCCGAATGTAACGGTAAGGTGAGATTAGAGGCATAATTGCTAAATATTCTACTATGCGAATTTAAGATCCCACAATGTGGAAATTATAATAATGCCAATTCTCACTATTTTTCTATTATAGACCAAATACTTGGAATCTAAGGCGGTGTATATTATTTATTTTCCACATTGTGGAACAATTTCATATTGCGCAAATTAAACTTAGGAATCTAGAGTGAAGACATGAAGCGGAAGAGGCAGTCCGGCGACGGGGCTTCTGGTAATCGCAATCACGGAGAGAGAACTCCTTATGTCTGACCAAAACCCAATCTTTATTCCGGGCCCCACGAATATCCCTGACCGGTTGCGATTCGCGATGAACGTGCAGAGCAGTGACCACCGCTCGCCGGGCTTCGTGGAAACACTCCGCCCGCTGCTGCAGGATTGCAAAAAGATCTTCAACACCCAGTCTGGCGAAGTCATCCTATTCCCCGCCAGCGGGACCGGTGGCTGGGAAGCGGCCATCTGCAACACCCTGTCACCCGGAGATAAGGTATTAATCGCCCGCTACGGAATGTTCTCCCGTCGCTGGATTGACATGTGTCAGCGTCACGGGCTAGACGTTCAAATTATAGATTGCCCTTGGGGCAGCGGCGCTCCGGCGAATGAGTTTGAGCGGGCTTTAAGCGCCGACACTCAACACAAGATCAAAGCGGTTCTGGTTGTCCACAACGAGACTGCAACCGGCGTAAAAAGCGATATCGATGCTGTTCGTCAAGCCATGGACAGCTGCTCTCACCCTGCCCTGCTATTGGTTGATTGCGTCAGCTCCCTGGCTTCTATGCCGTTCGAGATGGACAGCTGGGGTGTTGATATCGCCGTGTCGGGCTCTCAAAAAGGCTTCATGCTGATAACCGGCATGGCCATACTCGCGGTCAGCCAAAAAGCACTGGCCGCAATGGAAACCGCCACGCTTCCATGTGCGTTCTTCGATTTTCGCGCCATGATGACGGCCAACGCCCAAGGCGGCTTCCCCTACACTCCGCCCTTGCAGCTGATCTACGGCCTGAAAGAAAGCCTGAAAATGCTGTTTGAAGAAGGGTTAGACAATGTCTACGCCCGTCACTTCCGGCTCGCCGAAGGTGTGCGGCAGGCGGCACGTGCTTGGGGCATGGCCCTGTGTGCGCAGTCTCCTGACCTGTATTCCAATACCGTTACCGCCATTTATGTGCCCGAAGGATTCGACAGCAACGAGCTGACCGACCACACGTATGCAAAATACGGCGTGTCCTTCGGCATTGGCCTTGGCGAAATGCACGGCAAAGCCTTCCGTATCGGCCACTTGGGTTCGCTGACAGGCAGCATGGTGCTGTCAGGGTTGGCAACCATTGAAATGGCCATGGCCGATCTTGACTACCCCATTGAACTGGGCACGGGCGTCCGCGCCGCCCAAAACCATTTTCGCGCCACCATCGCGTAACCGGCAGACGCAGACTGACGAGGTGAACCATGAGTGATCACAGGAACCGGATACCGACGTTTGACGATGTTTTGTCGGCCCACGAACGGATCAAACCCTACATCCACAAAACGCCCGTCCTGACGTCCCGTTATCTGAACGAGCTGACCGGGGCCGAACTTTTTTTTAAGTGTGAGAACTTTCAAAAGGCTGGTGCTTTCAAAGTGCGCGGCGCCTGCAACGCCGTCTTTGGGTTGAGTGAAGACAAAGCGGCCCTTGGCGTCGCCACCCACTCTTCCGGCAATCATGCCCTGTCACTGTCTTATGCGGCTGGCCGGCGAGGTATCCCGGTCACGGTCGTCATGCCTCATACCGCACCCCAAGCCAAAAAAGACGCGGTACGCGGCTACGGCGGCAAAATCATCGAGTGCGAGCCCTCCACCAGCTCCCGCGAAGCGGTCTTTGCCAAGGTGGTGGCCGCGTCTGGTGCTGATTTTGTCCACCCTTATAACGACCCCAGGGTCATCGCAGGGCAGGCAACCTGCTCACTGGAACTGCTGAGTCAGGTGCCGGATCTGGACGCGGTAATTGCGCCGATCGGTGGCGGCGGGATGATTTCCGGTACGTGCCTGACTCTGTCGAACCTGGCACCGGAGGTTGCTATTTACGCGGCTGAGCCACTCAATGCCGACGACGCCGCCCGCTCTCTCAAGGCCGGTTACATCATTGCCGATGATGCACCCAATACCGTAGCAGACGGTTTGAAAGTGCCGTTGAAGGAACTGACCTGGCATTTCGTAAGCCATTTCGTCTCAGACATTTTCACGGCGACCGAGGAGGAAATCATCGACGCCATGAAGCTGACCTGGAAACGAATGAAGATTGTTATCGAGCCCAGTTGCGCAGTACCCCTGGCGACCATCCTGAAAAACCCTGAGATCTTCCGGGGCAAACGGGTGGGCGTGATCATCACCGGCGGCAATGTGGATCTGGACACACTTCCCTGGACCTAAAAAAAACATCGATTAGGAGGCATACCATGACAACATTTATACGCCCTGAAGAACTGGAAGTTGGTTACAACATCCCCGCCGCCATTGGCATGGACGAAAGCGAGATTCAGACCCCGTGCCTGATCCTCGATCTGGACGCACTCGAGCACAACATCAAGAAAATGGGCGATTACGCCAAAGCACACGGCATGCGCCACCGATTACACGGCAAGATGCACAAGTCCGTTGATGTGGCACGACTACAGGAAGACCTGGGGGGCGCCATTGGGGTCTGCTGCCAGAAACCCTCTGAAGCCGAAGTGTTCGCCCGCGCGGGTTTCAAGGACATACTGGTGTCCAACCAGGTATGTGACCCACTGAAAATTGATCGCCTTGCCCAACTGCCAAAATATGGCGGACGCATTATTATCTGCGTCGACGACGTTGCTAACGTTTCGGATTTATCAATGGCGTGCCAAAAGCATGGTACCGAACTGCACTGCTTCGTCGAAATTGACTGCGGTGCGGGCCGGTGCGGGGTGAACTCCACTGAAGATGTGGTCACCATTGCTCAGGCCATCGACTCGGCGCCCAACCTAACGTTCACCGGAATCCAGGCGTATCAGGGCGCCATGCAGCACATGGAGTCTTACAACGAGCGCCAGGCAAAACTGGATGCAGCCATTGCCATGGTGCAAGACGCAGTGGATGGTTTGACGGCGGTAGGCCTGAAGCCGGAACTTGTCTCTGGCGGTGGCACCGGCTCTTACTATTTCGAGAGCAACTCGGACGTTTACAACGAACTGCAATGTGGCTCCTACGCCTTCATGGACGCCGATTATGGCCGTATTCTGGACAAAGACGGCAAGCGCATCGATCAAGGCGAATGGCAGAACGCACTTTTCATTCTGACCAGCGTTATGAGCCACACCAAGGCCGATAAAGCTATCTGCGATGCGGGTCTCAAAGCTCAATCTGTGGACAGTGGCTTACCGTTTATCTTTGGCCGCGACGACGTTGAATACGTCAAGTGCTCAGACGAGCACGGCGTCATCAGTGACCCCCAAGGTGTACTCAAGATAAACGAAAAACTCAAACTGGTACCGGGGCACTGCGACCCGACTTGCAACGTCCACGATTGGTACGTCGG
Organism: Marinobacter sp. M1C; assembly: GCF_023314135.1. Lineage (NCBI taxonomy): Bacteria > Pseudomonadati > Pseudomonadota > Gammaproteobacteria > Pseudomonadales > Marinobacteraceae > Marinobacter > Marinobacter sp. M1C. Next base: position 450,080 of record NZ_CP092289.1, on the reverse strand, counting down.
CGTTCGCAACGGCAAGGTCGAAACGCTCTGGCCCGTCAGCGCCCGCGGCAAGATGTTCTGATTCAGCCTGCGCCAGCCCTCCGGACGCGATTCGGAGGGCTGGCTAAAATGACAAAGGAGACTAACGATGGAAACCTCGCCCAAAGCATTAACTCAACCGCATCAGATTCTGATCGTAAGCGAAGACGCCTGCCAGAAAGTGATTGGCCGTCGTGAAGCCTTTCAGGCAGTTGAGTCGGTATTCTCATCTATGGCCAAAGGGAGCGCCTACAATTTCCCCGTAGTGCGGGAGGCGATCGGACATGCCGGCGCCCTCTACGGCTTCAAATCCGGTTTTGACCGCGAAGGATTGGTCCTAGGTGTAAAAGCGGGCGGCTACTGGCCCGGCAACGCCGCTCAGGGGCTAACCAATCATCAATCAACCGTGGCGCTGTTCGACCCGGATACCGGACAACTCAAGGCCCTGGTCGGTGGCAATTATCTGACCGCCGTTCGCACCGCCGCGTCGTCCGCTGTGTCGATTGCCCATCTAGCCCGAAAGAATGCCAAAGTGCTGGGCATGATCGGTGCAGGCTTTCAGTCGACCTTTCAGCTACGCGCCGCGCTGGAGCAGCGCGACTTCGAGAAAGTAGTGGCTTGGAATGTCCACCCTGAGCACTTGGCTCGGCTGGCGGACGTGTGCAGGGAACACGGCCTACCCTTCGAGGCCGTTTCCCCGCAGGCACTGGGGTCTCAGTCGGATGTTATTATTACCATCACGTCAGCCTCCGAAGCTCTGCTGCAAGCCGACTGGATAAAACCCGGCACACACCTCGCTTGCATGGGTACGGATACCAAGGGAAAGCAAGAAGTCGATCAACGGCTTTTGGCGCAAGCAACGGTCTTCACCGACGAAATTGCCCAGTCGATCAGTATCGGTGAAGCCCAGCATGCTGTGGCGGCAGCGATCTTGTTCGTCGAGCAAATCACGCCCATAGGAGAGGTTATCAACGGTTCCCATCCGGGCCGGAAATCAGAGCAGGAAATCACTTTATTCGATGGCACCGGTGTCGGACTTCAAGACCTGGCGGTTGCCTCAGCAGCCGCGAGTCTTGCCGAAGCGCATGGGCTTGCTCAGCGAGTCACGCTTTAGATTGAGCCTGCTTCAAGCATACTGATAAACTCCGCTAGGACGTTTGCCAGCCTTCATAAAGCGTAGGCTCTCGTTGTCGTTTTCGAGTCCTGAGGCTCGCCGGTGCTGCTCCAGAAAAGCCATGGCATCGGTCCGAAGCGGCAGCTTGAGTGCCACGTTTATTTCCCAGCGCTTATAACCCAGGTCCGCCAGCGTGTTGTCTTTCTCGGCCAACAGCGTCAGCGCCATGCGCCGAAACTGTTGGCGCCGGGAATAGCTACCCACCAAGGTAGCGGCGTGCATTCTGATTGTCTGATCATTCTTATGGGAGCCTAGCATCGCTGTTCCTCCTTGTATGAGTTTTTAACCCAAATGAATGGTTGAGGTCTGCAAACGTGCCTACCTCATTGGTTTATGCCAGCATGATGGCGGCTTCTCTGCATTCAATCAAACGAAAAGAATTTAACTCTGCCTTCAGATATACTTAAGTCAAATGCCAATGCTTTTTTTAGGAGATGTAATCAGGTGACGATGCCGCTGCTCGATAATGAGGTGCTCAGAACGTTTGTCGCGATTGCAGAATGTGGCACGTTTACCGCTGCGGCAAAAGTCGTCCACCGAACGCCGTCGGCGTTGAGCATGCAAATCAAGCAACTTGAAAAAATCCTGGGCAAACGTCTGTTTATTCGCGAGCCGCGTCAGGTGCGGTTAACCAATGACGGTGAGGTGTTACTGGCATACAGCCGTCGGCTATTGCGACTCAACCAGGAAGCGGTAGAGCATTTCATCGCACCCGCGCTGGAGGGCAAGGTGGGTTTTGGTACCTCAGATGATGTGGGTACTCGAATTCTACCCGAGGTACTCGCCCAGTTTGCGCGTTCCTATCCGGCTGTGTTGGTGGATGTTGTTGTCGGTTCAAGCAAGCAAAATCTGACAAAGCTGGATGCGGGAGAACTCGATATGGTGCTGGTGACTGTGTCAGAACGCGTCAGGGGCATTCGTGGCGAGGTTGTGCATGAAGAACCACTGGTTTGGGCAGGCAAAGAGGGTTCGTCTGCGCATCTGGACAGGCCCCTGCCGATTGCGGTGGCTCACGAGGGATGCGCATGGCGCCAGATGACATTACTCGCCCTGGAAAACGCTGGCACGCCATACCGGATCGCCTACACCTGCGAGCACTGCTCCGGCCAGGAAGCTGCGATGATTGCAGACCTTGCCGTTGCGCCTTTCCCCCTGAGCCTTGTGCGGTTACCGCTCAAACAGATTGTCAGCGACGACCTGCCAGAGATAGGCCGTTATCAGCTGGCACTCGTGCGCAGAGGCTCCAATCCCCTCAATAACGCTTTGGCTGCCCACGTGAAAAGTGCCTTTCAGAACTTGCAATGATTTTGCCTGGTCAATAATCAGACGTTCACTAACACTCAACCGAGTAAAAAGTTCCCGCTCTTGCCGGCACCTGCCAATAGTGGTTCTTCAGCGTCGTCCTTTAGATTAACCCCCGACAGCTGACGGCGACAGGCCTCGCGCATCAAATAAAACAGACGATGGCAGGCCATCGGGTAGCTCAAACCTTCCAAGCGGATATTAGAGATGCAGTTGCGGTAAGCGTCGGTCAGGCCGACCTTGGGTGCGTAGGTGAAGTACAAACCCAGGCTGTCTGGTGAGCTCAGGCCAGGTCGCTCACCAATCAGGATAACCACCATACGCGCGCCGAGCCGTTCAGCCACTTCGTCGGCCACGGCTACCCGGCCCTGGCTGACAAGTACGACGGGCGATAAGCTCCAGCCCTCAGCCAGGGCCTGTTCTTCAATATGCTTCAGCATCGGCATGGCATTGCGATGCACTGCCAGGGCGGAGAGGCCATCTGCCACCACAATAGCCAGGTCGTAACCCGCTGGGTTGTCCGTACGATGCTGATTCAGTAACTGAGCAGATTCATCATCTAAACGGCGCCCCAGGTCTGGACGCTGTAGGTAGCTGTGGCGGTCACTGGCGGCGCTGTGTAGCAACAGACTGTTACGCCCATGCTCGGCAAGTTGAGCGCTAAGCCCAACGTGATCGAAGGGCAGGTGCACAGCATCACGGGCCTGAGCATGGGCGTACTGGAACTCCAGTTGCGCGGCTGTGGGCATGCTGGTGCCGGCGCGACCCAAGGCAATCCGTGCCGACGTGAGGTTGCGCAGTTGCCGCCAGGGACTCTGGTTCCTGTTCTGGTTATCAGTGGTCGGTTTGTCCATGACGTGCTCACTCATTTCAATTGCGCTAGAGCCTGGCGGAAAGCCGGTGGCAGGCTGTTGCCAAAGTGCACTTTGCCATCAGCTTGGGTAAAAATACCCATTTTCGCCAGCCATGTTTCGAATTCCGGTGTCGGCTTCAGCCCCAGGGTCTGGCGGGCGTAAAGGGCGTCGTGGAAGGAAGTGGTCTGGTAGTTGAGCATGATGTCATCAGAGCCGGGAATGCCCATGATGAAGTTGATTCCTGCTACGCCTAACAGAGTCAGCAGGGTGTCCATGTCATCCTGATCGGCCTCGGCGTGGTTGGTGTAGCAAATATCACAACCCATAGGTACGCCCAGCAATTTACCGCAGAAGTGGTCTTCAAGGCCTGCACGGATGATCTGCTTACCGTTGTAAAGGTATTCTGGGCCGATGAAGCCGACCACGGTGTTGACTAAAAACGGGTTGAAGTGTCTGGCAACAGCATAGGCTCGGGCTTCGCAGGTCTGCTGGTCCAGACCGTGGTGGGCGTTGGCTGATAATGCACTGCCCTGGCCTGTTTCGAAGTACATGAGGTTTTGCCCAAGCGTGCCGCGGTTTAATGACAGCCCCGCCTCGTAACCTTCCTGCAAAATGTTCAGGCTCACGCCAAAGCTTGCGTTTGCCGCCTCGGTGCCAGCAATCGACTGAAACACAAGATCCAATGGCACACCACGGTTGATCACTTCGATGGAGGTGGTAACGTGAGCCAGCACGCAGGCCTGGGTCGGAATTTCGAAGCGCTGAATCACCGCATTGAGCATCTCCAGCATGGCGCAAATTGAAGAGGTGCTGTCAGTGGCCGGATTGACCCCTATCATCGCATCGCCATTACCATAAAGCAGACCGTCAAGAATGCTCGCCGCAATTCCTGCCGGATCATCGGTGGGGTGGTTGGGCTGCAAGCGTGTCGAGAGCCGACCACGCAGGCCAACAGTGCTGCGAAACCGGGTCACTACGCGGATTTTCTGTGCTACCAGGATCAGGTCTTGCACGCGCATGATCTTCGATACGGCGGCGGCCATCTCCGGCGTCAGGCCCGGTGCCAGAGCGCGCAGACTTTGCTCATCAGCGGCGTCGCTCAGTAGCCAGTCGCGAAAGCCACCCACTGTCATGTGGCTAACAGCGGAAAACGCGGCTTTGTCGTGAGTATCGATGATCAGTCGGGTGACTTCATCGGTTTCATAGGGAATTAATGCTTCGTGCAAAAAGCGCTTCAGCTCAATGTCTGCCAGGGCCATTTGTGCCGCAACTCGTTCGCCATCGTTTAACGCCGCGACACCCGCCAGAAAGTCCCCGGAGCGAGCTGGACTGGCCTTGGCCATAACGTCTTTCAGGTCGTCGAAGCGGTAGGTGATGGCACCGACAGTATGGGAAAAACTTGCCATATCAGCCTCCGTTGTAAATAGGAAGGAGTGCTACTGATTGGTGGTTGCGCATCAGAATGCCACCTTCTTTAACAGATTTTCCAGACGGTTGCCGATCTCAAGACCTTGCCCCTGGGCACGCTTATCCGACAAACCGGTGAGCAATTCCATGACCCTTTCGACTTTCCCATGAACCGATCCCGGAGGCAAGAGTAGGTCATTTCGAAATGGTCGAGGTGGGTTTCCGGGCCGACCCTGCGAAGGCTGCAGTAGCAGTGCGAGCCGCAGTGAATAACTCCTGAAGCGAAGCGCAAGACTCGCCCGAGGTGATAACTCGCTGACGAGCCACATAGCCTGAATCTATTCTGCTGCAGCACATTCGATAAAAACTGCACGAAAAAAGCATTCTCGGTCATCCGGCCATCCAGTGAAATTCTTCCGGTGACGGGTTGGTTACGCTCAAGGGCCAGAAACACTTCCGCAGTGCGAAAAGCAACACCCTCCAGAACGGCCTGCACCATATCGGTCGCCGTTGTGTGCAGCGACAGTCCCATCCAGCTCCCTCTCGCGCTTCTATCCCAATGTGGACAGGCGAGACCAGAAAGAGCAGGCACGAAAATCAGCCCTTTGGAGGCTGCCGAATACACACCACCCTCCAACGCAAAAACTGGCGGCTCTCCGGATTTCTGCCAGCCAACGGTCTGCGTTGCTCAGCTTGCTACCGTCAAAGTGGTTAATTCCGAGCAGAAAAGCACCTGTGCCAAAGGTCATTTCGAGGTCGCTCGGACGAAGCCCATAAAGTGGAGCTTTTTCGAGCCATGCAACGCGGCACGATCGATGCTTTTCAGTCTGACGACGCTACCATGGCCTCGCCCGTCGACATGAAAGGCAAACGCGTTTTCGGTGTACCAACAGCGGGTAAGTTCCTGTCACAGTACGGATTGATTCCAGTGACTGTGCCCTGGGATGACGTTGAAGTAGCACTGCAGACCGGCGAGCTTGATGGCGTGGCCTGGTGCGGTTTCACAGAGGCCTATGAAGTTGGCTGGGCAGACGTTTGCAACTACGCACTCACCAATTCGATAACCGGTGCATGGTGTGGCTTTTACTTTGCCAACACTGAAAGCTGGAACAAGGTGCCGCCACATCTGCAGGCGCTCTTCCGGTCCACAATCGACCAGTCACACTATTACCGCAACGTATGGTACTGGGCGGGAGAAGCAAAACTCCGTGTAGAAGGCGGGAAGCTTGAGCTCACGTCACTGCCCAAAGAAGAGTGGGACAAAGTTACCGGCGACGCCGAAGTATTCTGGGACAAAATAGCCGACCGCCGGTTAAGGAAATCGCAGCCGTCAGTCGTCGGAAAAAGCGACGCATTGAGATGCTGTTGTATCCGTCTCAGCTCAAGATAAAAACCTACCGACCGGACGGTAGATTAATAGTTCGACGGAAAGAGTGCACGCAGCGTCTCTTCGTCCCGCTCTTTCTTGAACGGGTGGTCAGTGCCGACCAGACGTGCGCGACTCGCCGCTGGCCTGTCTTCGATAAGCTCGAACCAACGCTTGATATTGGGAAATGCCGCCAGTGGGTTATCGTCGCCTGAAAACACACGCTCCGCCATGTTGATCCAGCCCCAGGCGGACATGTCAGCGATAGAATAGTCATTGCCAACGATGTATTCCCGGCCGTTCAAGTGATCTTCCAGTACCTGGTAGTGACGTTCGGCTTCCCGACGATAGCGGTTGATAACGTAGGGTAGTTTTTCCGGAGCCGCGAGTTGAAAGTGCACCGCCTGACCGGAGAAGGGACCAAGGCCCGTGCCGATGAAAGAAAGCCAAGACAGCAGTTCCCCGCGATCTTCTGGCGCGCCATTAAAGCGCCCGGTTTTCTCGGCGAGATACAGTAAAATGGCGGTGGAATCGAAAACCCGCACGGCGTTTCCACCCGGGCCGTCGGTATCCACAATCGCGGGCACCTTGCCATTGGGGTTGATGGCTCGGAACTCGGGGGTGTGTTGCTCGCCTTTACTGGTGTCGGTCGGTATTACCTCGTAATCCAGACCGGCTTCTTCCAGGAAGAGCGCGATCTTGGCCGGATTGGGGGTCGGATGGAAATAGAAACGGATCATATAAGAAGGCTCCATCTCTGGCTGGCTGATTTTTTCGCGACCAGAGGCTATTATTGGTTTGAGTTTTTGATCACTCGCCCTAAAATAATTTAGGTAGCTCTTTAAAACAAGGGCGCACACCTGAAAATAGCGTGTTTCAACCCATCCCGTTTTCAGTCAAGAGTCAACTCCACCTCGCCTATTGCCTCGAACACTAATCGAGCACTTTGGCCGCGCTGCATTTCCAGCACGCCATTAAAGGTGCCGGTAGTGATCACTTCACCTGCCTGAAACCCCACACCACTGGCGGCAATACGGGTGTTGATCATCTGCATCAACAATAGTGCGGGATCGCCGCCGGGGTGTTCACCACGGCCCGACAAGGCGATGTCGCCATCTAGCGACAAGCGATAGGCGGCGTCCTTCATCTGCCGCAAGTTTCCACCATCAACGCCGCTGCCCAGCACGAAGCCGCCATGACTCAGTCCATCGGCGAGTTGCCATAATGGCGGCACATCGGGCCAGCGTTCAAAACGGCTATCGACCACCTCGATCGCAGCGTGCAGGGTGGCAACTTGGGCGGCTATCTCCTCCAATGTGTAGGGTGCGCCCCGCGCCGGTAAGTCGCCCCCCAGCACGACGGCCAGCTCCGGTTCGAGAAACACCCTATGATAGTCTTTCCGCGCAAGGCGCGCCGGCGAGTGGCGGCTGTGTTCACTAAACAACCGCGAGAATCGTGGCGCTTCGCCTTTGATAATGCCACCGAGTTTCCAGCCTGAGGGCGTACCTAAATACGCCGACACCCGCTCCTGAATGCCATAGGCGTCCTGCACTTCGGTCAGCGGAATATCCTCGGGCAGCGGGATCTGAGTGTGTCGCTCGTAGGCCTCGATCAGACGTTGGGCGCCGGCGGTTATGATCTCGTCATGCGTCATATTCAGAACCCCTTGGCGTTGCCCCGTGGACGCGCCGGCTGTGGTGTGTCGCACTTGAGAAACTCACCGTAACCGGCCTCGCCCTCGGGCTTGCCGGCCCGGGATACGACTTGGCCACGGCAAAGTGTAAGCATTGGGCGGCCGGTCAGCTCAAGCCCCTCGTAAGGGGTATAGTCCACGGCATGATGCAGATCGGCGTTGCGTATGGTGCTTTTCGCCGTCGCGTCCCACAATGTCAGATCGGCGTCGCTGCCGATCGCAATGGTGCCCTTGCGTGGATAAAGCCCGTAGATTTTGGCGGGGTTGGTCGCGGTCAGCGCCACGAAGCGGGTAACGTCGATACGCTCTTTCACCACCCCTTCAGAAAACAGGATCGACAGGCGTGTCTCGAGACCGGGAATGCCGTTTGGGATGTGTTCAAAATGAGCATGTTCACCGTTTAGCTTCTTACCCTTGGGGTCCTCGAAGCGGAACGGCGCATGGTCCGATGAAAACACCTGGAAAACTCCAGATTCGAGCCCTTGCCAGACCGCTTCTTGGGCTGCCGGGTCTCGGGGTGGCGGGCTGCATACATACTTGGCACCTTCGAACCCGTCGCGATCCAGATCCTTAGCCGTAAGCATCAAATACTGCGGGCACGTCTCACCATAGACGCGTAACCCCCGGTTCTGTGCCCAGCGAATCTGCTCAATGGTCTCGGTGCCGGAAACGTGCACGATCAGTACCGGCACATCAACCAGCTCTGCCAGTGAGATCGCGCGGTGGGATGCCTCACGCTCGCCAATGCTCGAATGTGCCACGCTATGATAATAAGGCCCGGTGTTACCGCTCTCAGTGAGAATCTCGGTCAAATAGGCGATGCAGTCGGCGTTTTCCGCATGGATCATCACCATGGCGCCTTCGCGACGCGCCAGCGCCAGAACTTTGAGAATCTCGCGATCGTTGAGCTTGAGGTCATCGTAGGTCATGTAGATTTTGAAAGAGCTGTAGCCCTCCTTGATCAGCGCCGGTAGCTCGTCTTTCAACACCGTTTCGGTAGGATCGCTGACGATCATGTGAAAAGCGTAGTCGATGAAAGCTTGGCCATCGCTGCGCCGATGATAATCTTCTACCGCTGCACGTAGGCTCTGTCCCTTCTGCTGGGCTGCAAATGGCATCACAGTGGTGGTGCCACCGCAAGCCGCCGAACGCGTACCGGTGTAAAAGCCGTCAGCCATTACCGCGCCATCGCTGAGCGGTTGATCCAGATGGCAGTGCGCGTCGATGCCGCCGGGCAACACCCATAACCCTTCAGCATCGATGACTTCAGCGGCCGTGCCCAGCTGATGACCGAGTGCCATGATGCGCCCCGCCCTGATGCCGATATCGGCGTAGTAGCAGTCTACAGCGGTAATAATTCGGCCGTTTATAATCAATGTGTCGAAGTTCTGCATGATGTTGCTGCCTTTATTTTCGTTGTGAATACTGTCCTGGCGGCACGTCTTATCCCGCCAAAAAATACGTTCGATACAGATTCAGCCTTTGTTTCAGAGCTTCGACTGTCGATTTTTCAAATAGACAAGCCAACCGCCGCTTGCCGTGATATCGACTACGGCCGGCAGGCTCATCGCCGACGCTCTTAGGCACATGCTCAATGACCCCGATCCGTCTTCCAGCGCGAAATTTATGGAACCGCCAGCCAGCGCCTGACCATTAACAAACATACGCACTTTAAAATCGTTGTGTTTCTGCATGAAAGCCTCCCTTTAGATTTGAAAAATAGCAGCGGTGATGCGCGGCCCGATCACCCAAGGCTCTATGGGAAATCCTCACGCTAGCGGTTGCTACTAGTAATCGCTTCGCCGGTATGCCGAACGTGATCAGATAACAGGCGTCGAGCGAGTTCGCCGTTGCGATTCTTGAGCGCCTCCAGAATGGAACGGTGTTCGTCGGTAGACTCCTGCCAGCGGTCGATACTATTCAAAGCCAGATAACGGGCCCGCTCAAGGCGACCAAGCAAGTGCCGGTGAGTTTCTTCCAACACCGGGTTCTTGGCCCCGGCCACTAGCAGGGCATGGATACGTTGGTTGAGCGTAAAATAAGCGGCGCGATCGCCTTTCGCTTGAAGTTTCTCTAGCCGCTCCTGCATTGTTTCCAGCTGCTTGAGGTCGGTGTTGGTCATTCGGCTCGCGGCTAGCTCCGCGGCAAGGCCTTCGATACCGGCTTCAGTCTCGAACAGATATTCGAGCTCTTGGGAATCGATGAGTGTCACCACAGCGTTTCGGTTGGGCCGCCTTGCGACCAGACCGTCGCTGGCCAGCATGCGGATCGCTTCGCGGAGCGGGGTTCGGGAAATCTGAAGTTGTTCGCACAGCGCCGGCTCAACGATGCGTGCACCGGGAGCCAGCTCACCATGAACGATCATCTGCTGCAGTATCTGATAAGCTTCCTGCGCCAGAGAAGTAAATTGAATGCGGCGCGGATGAAGCACCGTTTCAGCGGTGTCAGATGTTAGGGGAGTGTTGTTGGTTGTGCTCATTCGCAGAACCTCCTGATAAATAGTTAAATGAGATCCCTGAAGAGGCTTGCTGCGGCAGCACTCAGCATGGCGGCCGCGAAGATCGAGTTGGCATCGGTGTATTTGAAATCGCGGCCCAACGTAAAGTTCGTATCTGTGTCGCAGATCAGCTTCAGGCGATCCGGCCGATACGCAAAAATGACCGATGCGGTATCGTCATTGAGATCGATACGGCTTGCCTCGATCAGCATACCAGCCAGCGGCGAAACCACGGTCTGGATCACGGAATATAGCTCGCAGTGCGAATAAGCACTTTGCATAAACGCTTGGTGATCAAGTGAATGGTTCATCCATAGGTTGGCGGCCCACCAATGCGGCAAGCGAGGAACCAAGGCCTTTGCATGGTTTGGCCGGGGGTTGGGTGTAGCTACCAGCGGAGGGCGTCTTGACTGCCATGTCTACCATGGCCTGAGCCTGAATCACGGCACAGGTCACACCGTCGAGGACCGGTACCGAAATTCGGTCGGCCACTGAGCGGGCCAGACCGGCAAGAGGGGCACCGGCGAGAATCAGCACGTCGGCGCCATCTTCTTCTACCGCGCGGCGGCCGAGTTCGATCAGGCGCTCGCCCTGGTTTTCCTGTACCCGGCCGATATGCTGCAACGGCTCGTCCAGGGCGCGAATGCTCGCCAGACGCCCTTCTAGACCGTAGGAAGCGATGCATTCGCGGTACCAGGCCTGTATACGCTGCGAAATGGCGATGACCGAGAAGCGTCCACCGTGCTGGCAAGCACTCATCAACGCTGCCTCGGTCATGCCCACCACAGGAATCGGCATGATCTCGCGCAAGGCTTCAAGGCCAGGGTCGCCGAAAGCGGCGACTACGATGGCATCGTGCTGCTGGTAAAGTTCCGCGGCGATTTGCATGGCAGCGTAGCCGCCGATCAATGCTTCTGCCCGGGTTTCGATATAAGCCACGCCGAAACGGGCGGTGGCCATGGTCAATTCGGTTGCTGAGCGAATGCTGCGAGAGGCTTCATTCTCTATCAGGCGAGTCACGTCTGGGGAAATATTGGGATTGATGACTAGCAGTTTCATGGCAGGCTCTTTGGTTCGTATATACGAAGGTGTCTGGTTTGTTTCAATAACCAAGTGTTCTGGGCAACCAGGTCACGATGTCGGGGAAAAGCATGCATGCGGCCAGCACCAGGTACTGGAAAACAATGAAAGGCCAAGCGCTTTTCATCAATTCATTAAGGCTGATCTTCGAAATACCACACATCACGAACAGCAGTACGCCCACGGGTGGTGTCATCATGCCGACGACCAGATTCATCACGAACAAGAAGCCGAACAGCAAAGGGTCAATCCCGTAGGACAGGGCAATCGGCGCCAGCAGCGGTACCAGCATGATAAATGCGGCATTCGATTCTATGAACATGCCTACCAGGATCAATATACCCATGACCAACAACAAAAAAGTCATCGGATCAGAGGTGAAGTCCTGCAGCCAATTGGCCAACTGCATGGGTATTAAGTCAATGGTGAAGGCGAAGGTTATGGTCGAAGCGAAAGCGATCAAAGCACCGACCATGGCAGCCGTTACCGCAGCTTTGAACATGGCCTTGGGCAGATCGGAAAGCCGTAATTGGCGTGTGACGAAAAAACCCATTATTAGCGAATAGACCACGGCAATCGCTGCGCCTTCGGTAGCGGTGAAAGCGCCGGCAACGATGCCGCCGACGATCACAACGGGCATCAAAAGGATTGGCAAAGCGCGCCAAGTCTGGATGAGGACATGCTTCAGCCCCATGCTGCCTTCGCTCAGGGGATAGCGCCGACGTGCTGAAATGAACGAGGCAAGCCCCATGAAACCGACCGCCAGAATGATGCCCGGCACCACACCGGCCATGAACAGTCCGCCGACCGAGACACTCGAGCCTGCCATCAGCGCATAGACGATCATGGCGTTGCTGGGTGGAATGATGGCCCCGAGGTTGGCGGCAGAGGCCACCACCGCGCTGCTGTATCCTGTGCCATATTTCTCGCGCATAGAAGGTATCAGGGCGCTGCCCAAGGCACTGGCACTGGCCACGGCGGCGCCGCTGACGGCAGCAAGCACCATACCCGCAACAATCGCCACGTGGGCCAGACCGCCGTGCACACGGCCGACCAGCGAGTTAGCAAAGTCAACCAGGCGTTGCAGAATGCCTGCGGCGACCATCAATTCACCGGCCAGCATAAAGAGCGGGATCGCCATTAATGGAAAGTTGTCGATGGAGTGCATCATGCGCTGGGGCATGACCGAAAAATCCATATCACCGATGAAAAGCCCGACCAGCGAGGCCAGGCCGAGGGCAAAGGCAAGCGGCATGCGCAGCAAGGCGAGAACTAAGAAAGTGATGATAATGGCTAAAGTCATGAGGTCTCTCCTTCCTCACTCGCGGCGGGAGCGCTGGGCAACGGTTCGATTTGAAAAATTTGCACGATCAGGTGCAGCAGACTGTGCCCGGCACTAATCAACACGGCGATATAAAAAACGGCCGCGGTCACCGGAATGGTGGGCATCAGTTGTTGCCATTTGTCCCCCACCGCTCCCAGCGACAGCCATACCAAGATCAACATCAAAGCGGCGCTGGCCAACGCCATTAAACGAGACAAATACTGCTGAAACGTCTCGGAAAATAAGCTGGCTACCGCGTCAATACCTACGTGTATGCCGATCTTAATGCCGTGTGGAATGGCCAGAAAGATCGCCCAGACGAAGAACAAGCGCGATAGCTCATCCGCTGAGTCGATTGAGGTGGATAGCACGAAACGAGCAAACACCTGGGCCGATACCAGTAGCGTCATCAGGCCCATGGCCAGAATGATTGCATAATAGGATGTGCGATCGATCGCCAGTATCGCCACAAGAAAGCGACGTTGCGCCGGGCTGGAAGAATGCGCTTCCAGCCAGGGCGTTTTAGGTTTCATTTGTTCAACGCTGCTTGCACGCTTTCGACTATTTCCGCGTCGATTTTTTCTTTCAATTCATCGACCACACCTTGGGTTGCTTTTCTCAGCTCTTCGCGAGTCTTCAACGAAAGGGAGGTGAATTCCATGCCACGATCGATCAGCTGCTGACGTGCGGTGTCGGCTTCCTCGGCAGCTTTGCTGCGCTGCCACTCAACAGCGACATCCATGGCTTGCTTAACAGCTTGCTGTTGGTCTTCGCTGAGAGATTTGAATTTTTTCAGGTTGGCAATGATAACGATGTAGTCGTAGAAGTGGCGGCTATCAGAAAGATACTTTTGCACCTCGTCGAGACGCCGTGTGGCGATGACGCTATAAGGATTTTCCTGACCGTCGATTACGCCCTGCTGGAGCGCGCCGTAAACTTCCTTTATGCCCATGGACACGGGGTTGGCACCCAGGGCGCGGAAAGTATCGAGGTGGGTCTGGTTGGGTTGCAGGCGAATCTTGAGCCCTTCAAAATCTGCTTTAGATGCAATCGGTCGCACATTGTTGGTGATATTGCGAAAGCCAAGTTCCATATAGCCAAGGGCGGTAAAGCCCTTTTCGGCCAATTTCTTATCGAGCATATTGCCCACTTCGCCGTCGATGACGCGAAAGGCATCTTCGCGATTGTCGAAGGCGAACGGCAGGCTTAGTGCCTCAAATTCTGGCACTATTCGCGACAGGTAAGCGATGCCCACCCAAGTGCCCATGACTGCTCCGGAACTCACCTGATCGATGTTCTCGCTTGCGCCGCCCAGTTGCATGTTGGGAAAGAGCTGGGCGGTAACGTCGCCATCGGTGCGGCTGGCCAGCTCTTTCTTGAAAATCTCCATGGCCTGACTGCTGGAGTGATCGCTCGGGAAGTTTCCTCCAAAGCGCAGGTTTTCGGCGCTGGCCAATAGCGGTGTGCTGAGCCCTAGAGCCATTAACCAAGTACAGCAGTGACGAGTTAGACGTGTTGTTTTTATCATAGTGAGATTTCCTTCGCTGCGGTTTTTTGAAACGATCTTGCTATACGGGCAAGAAAAACGATGCGTTGAAAAACCATAAGCCAGTTTTCTTAAATTTCAAAATACAAAATACTATTTTTTTAATTAATCTTTAAAATTAGTAATTTAGTTTTTTAAAAAATGAACTTTTAGAAAATATTGACGATAATCGAACGATGGAAAGGATGACCTTAAATAGCCAAGCGGAATGTCTGAGGGGCTCGGCCGTCGCAGTCAGAGCAACGGCTCATCAATAACAGCATGGAAACCGAAAAGTTAACGCAGCCAAGGGGTCTTGGGGTTTATTGAGTGGCAGCCGGAGCCGTCACGGCGAACTCACGGCCAGGAAACATAAGTATGGGGATCGGGGAACTTCAATAGGGGACAGATTTGAAATCTGTCCCCGGTTTCATCTGCTCAGTTGACAGGGTTCTTCGACAATTCGATGGCGATACTCACTTCCACAACTCCGAAGCTTACCGTAATGCGGACGACCCGCCCATTGCCCGTAACTCTTCGGTAAATTCGGGCGTAACCACCAGCATTATTAAGGCCAACCGATATCTAATCGAAGTGGGTGCGTTCAGCCAAGCACACCGGTAATACTCAACATCCATGGCAGAAAAACCGAGTAGAGGAAAGCCGATAGCGCCATTGCAAGACCGGAGAACGCGCCCATCTGGGCGCTGACCTGAAACGCCCGGGCGGTGCCAATACCGTGGGATGTCATACCCATGGCAATACCTTTCACGCTGTCGTCTCGAATACCCATTAAATCGAACAATTTCGAGCCAATAACGGCGCCAATAATGCCGGTCACCACCACCAAAGCTGCCGTGAGCGAAGGCAGGCCTCCGATCTGTTCCGATATCGCCATACCCACCGGGGCCGTTACTGATTTGGGGGCCAGCGACAACTGGGTTTCAAGGCTCGCGCCCAGCAGCCGGGCAATGGCCACCGAGCTGAACGCGCCAACGACCACCCCGGTTACCAACGCCACGGTGACCGGCAGCCACACCTGTTTCAGCTTGTTGAATTGCTGGTACAGAGGAATCGCCAGCGCTACGGTGGCGGGGCCCAGCAGAAAGTGCACGAACTGGGCGCCATCAAAGTAATCATCGTAGGACGTATCCGTCGCCAGCAGAAACAGTATGAGCGCCGTGACCGATGTAACCACCGGGTTGAGCAAAGGATTGGAACCCGAGCGCAGGTAAAGGCGGTGCGCCAGGCTGTAGGCCACCAGGGTCATGGTCAAACCCAGAAGGGGTGACGCCGACAGATAAACCCATATTCGTGTCAGATCCGGTTCAATCATGGCTCGGCCCCCGCCTGGCAGTCAGCCGGGTTACCCACTGCATCACCAAAGCGGTGACCGCCATGGTAATAATGGTACTGAGCAAAAGGGTGACACTGATGGGCAACCACTCGTTGCCAAGGCGGCTAAAATGCACAATAAGCCCCACACCCGCTGGCACGAACAACAGCGAAAGGTGACCCAGAAGAGCAGTAGACGCGGGCTCAACGGCTTTGGCCATCCGGCCCCGTATCATCAACGTTATAAAGAGCATGACCATGCCCATGACCGGACCTGGCACCGGCAACCCCAGCAACCGAACGCTAACTTCACCTGCCAGCTGGTAAATCAGAAGCAGAGTGATTCCATTAATTAACTGCATTGAATGTCATCCAGAAATATCAGGTTTGGCGAAAAGCAGACGGCGTAATGGAAGCACGGATCAGCCCATGCTCCTGCGTTTCGATGGCTCTGAGCGCTTCAGCAACATGAGCCACATGCGCCATAGCCGCCTTTTGGGCCCACTTGGATTGCCGGCTGATGACTGAATGGTAGATCTGGCGGTGATGTTTGTCGATCTGCTGCTTGAATGCATCCCGGTGGCTAAGATTGGCCACCGACGCCTGCACCGAGTTCAACATGAGGTCTTTCAAGCTGTTGAGCACGTGAATCAGCACCGGGTTATGGCAAGCGTTCACTATGGCCCGATGAAAAGCATGGTCGAGGTCCGCATTGGTGAGCGGATCGGCTTTCTCCATTGCTTCGAAGGCTTTGGTAATCTGGTACTGGTCTTTTTCTGTGGCGCGTTCTGCCGCCAGATACGCGGCCTTTCCCTCCAATTCCTGTCGCACATCGAACAGATCATAAAGGGTGCGGGAGTGCTCCATGAACATCTGCATCAAGGGGCCGTTGCCCTCGGGCTCCGGCACCATATGCGACACGAAGGAACCTTTGCCATGCTGTGTTCGGATGATGCCCCTGCCCTGAAGCTCATGAAGGGCTTCCCGAACGATGGCGCGAGAAACCCCAAAACGGCTTGCCAACTGCCGTTCGGAGGGAATCATCTGCTCTGGCGCAAGACTGCCGTCGAGAATCAGTTGTTCAAGGCGGTACGCGACCGCCCGGGACATGGGAATGGGTTTTTCCTGCATCACTGAAATCAACTGGTCAGACCAGCCTCCCATGAAAAAAAGTTTAGGTTAGCGGATAGCGCGCCTGACAAAGAATATGGCTGATGCCTGCGTGCCTGTCCACAAAAACTGGTCTGACCAGTTAGCAAAAAACTAGACTTGAATACCGTTTCGAACCATAAACTATGTGAAAGTCACCTTGTAATGTGAAGTGCTCACGAATAATTCGTTTGGCGCTCATCCTACAGAGTGGTTCCAACAACAAAGCCCTGCATCTGGAGTTTCTTCGATGACTGACAACAACCACAAGATCGAGAACGAAGGCGCGGTACATCGTCGCGGCTTCCTAAAAACCCTCGCGGTGTCCGCCGCCATCAGTGCAACATTGCTGGCCAGCAGCGTTCAGGCAGCGACCACCTGGAAAATTCAGTCCGTTTGGGACGCTGGCACTGTCGGTTATGACCTGTTCAAAGGCTGGTGTGACGGCATGGAAGAAAAAAGTGGCGGCGAGCTCAAGTTCACCTGCTTTCCTGCCAAAGCGGTTGCGGCCGACAACAATGGCCTGTTCGATGCCGTGCGTAATGGCGTACTGCAAGGCATGAACCCGTTTACTATATACTGGTCTGGCAAAATCCCGGCCTCGGTATTTATGACGTCGTACCCTGGAGGTCCTGATCAACCACACCAGTGGGACACCATGTTCTACGCCTTGGGCATGCTGGAAAAAACCCGCGAAATCTATGAAAAATTCGGCCTGTTCTATGTCGGCCCTATCCAGCACGACGCCAACATCATTCACTCCAAAGAGCCAGTTAACAGCCTTGAAGACCTCAAAGGTCTAAAAATGCGCCTTCCCGGTGGCATGGTGGCGGAAGTGTTTGCCGAATTCGGCGTGTCGTCGGTCAGCCTGCCCGGCTCAGATATTTTCCCTGCATTGGAAAAAGGTACTATCGATGCGGCCGACTATGTGGGGCCCGCCGTTAATTGGGAACTGGGCTTTGCTCAGGTCACCGACAACATCTTGATGGGCCCTCCGGGCGTCATGTCGGTTTACCAACCAGTAGACCTAATGGACCTGACCATCAACCTGCGAGCCTGGAACGCCCTCGACCCGAAACTTCAGCAACTGGTTGAAGACGAAGTCCGTATTTATTCCCAGAAGCACTATCTCGCCATTCAGGCCCGTAACATCGAAGCTATGAAAAAGTTCAAGGAAGCGGGCACCACCGTATCCCGCCTGAGCCAGGAAGACCTGCAAAAATTCCGTCGCGCGGCGATTCCGGCTTGGTTCCGTTGGGCCAACAAAGACGAAGACGCCCGAGCCATCTTCGATATTCAGCTCGCATACATGATGAATGACATCGTTGGTTACGTTAGCGAAGACGACATCAAGGGCCTGAAGTAACACGCCCGCACAACTCAGGGGAGAGCGCTCGCTCTCCCCTATTTTTTTCATTACAACATCTGGGTATAACCAGAGGTAGTTCATCATGTCTGATCTGGAAGGCTTTGGCTTTGTAATGCCGCATTGGCTGTATTGGGGCTGGCTTGCGGTAATGCCGCTTATCATGATTGCACTGGATCGCCCGCGCCGTGCCAACCCGAAACTCGATACAAAAACCGACATTCCGGTTGGCGGGGAACTTCAGGAAGAGCCCTCCGCACTTGCCTACCGGCCCTCAGACGAAAACCTGTTTACCCGTTCAGTAGACTGGATGAGCGACAAAACAGGCCTGTTCATTTCATTCTGGACCGTTAATGCGGTGTGCTTCTATTTCTTCGAAGTCATCATGCGTTACGTCTTCAATATGCCGACCATCTGGGTGCATGAGGCCAGCTTCCTGCTACTGGGCATGCAGTACTTGCTTGCGGGCGGTTTCGCCCTGTTAAACGGCTCCCACGTGCGGGTAGACGTGGTCTACAACTATTTGCCTGTGCGCGGACGGGTGGGCATGGATATTTTTACATCTATGTTCTTCTTCATGTTTGCGCTGGTACTGATACTAACCTCCTGGACCTACTTCACTAATGCGTACTCTATGGGCGAAACCACCGTTGAAACCTGGGGAATTCAGTACTGGCCGGTCAAAGGCGTTATGTTGCTGGGTTCGGTGCTAATTCTACTGGCCGGTATCTCAAAACTGCTGAAAGACATTTCAGTCTTTATTCGTCTTGGCCGGGAGGCATCTGAATGACCACTCAAACAGCCAACGCCAACCCTGCGCCGAAGAACCCTCTTATCGGTAAATTGGGCACCTGGCTGATGATCCTGGCAACTCTCGGGATCGGTTTTATTATTTGTATCGAAATGATCAACATTCTGTTTTTCGACCCTTACAGTGACGATTTTTTCCTGTTCCGCTTTGCTGGAAGCCTGTCCAATATTGAAATCGGGCCACTGACCTACCTGATGTTCGGCTCGTTAATGGTTGCCCTGATGATGGGCTTGCCGCTGGCGTTCGTGACCGGTGGTCTGGGTGTGATGTTTGTTTACCTGGTCGGCGACGCGGCGATGCTCAACATTGTGCCAAGTCGTATTTTCCCGATGATGACCAACTCTGACCTAGCGGCCATTCCTCTGTTCATCTTCATGGCCTCTATGCTGGAACGAGCGGGGCTGATCGAGGAAATGTTCAGTGTGGTCTATAAATGGATGGGCGGCCTGAGTGGCGGCCTTGCGGTAGCCACTATTTTGGCCTCTACCATTCTGGCTGCGATGGTCGGTGTTATCGGTGCCGCGGTGGTTACCATGGGCATCATTGCTTTGCCTGCCATGCTAAAACGCGGTTACGATCACAAGATCGCACTGGGTTCGATCATGGCTGGCGGCACGCTGGGCATTCTGATCCCACCCTCAATTCTGGCCATTCTTTACGCCGTGGTTGCCCAGCAATCCGTAGGCGAGCTGTACCTCGGTTCAATCGTTCCAGGCATCATGTTGTCATCCACCTATATCGGTTACGTGCTGATTCGTAGCTGGCTTAACCCAAAACTCGGGCCGCCGGTGCCACTGGAAGAACGCATTTCCATGGGTGAAAAACTGCGTCTGCTGAAAAGCCTGATCGCGCCTCTGATTCTGGTATTTCTGGTGCTGGGCCTATTGTTTGGCGGCGTGGCAACACCGGTGGAAGCTGCGGGTATTGGCTCATTCGGCGCCATGATTGTGGCCTGGAAACACGGCGCACTGTCTATTGCTGCGCTGCGGGATGCGTCTGTTACCACCACCAAAGCCTCTGCCATGGTGCTGTGGATCATGTTCGGCGCCTCGGTGTTTGTAGGCTTCTACATCCTGCAAGGTGGCCAGGTGTTCATCACTGAAACCATCCTGGGCATTGGCCTGTCTCCGTACGCCGTGTTGTTCCTCCTGATGCTGCTGTTGGTGGTTCTGGGCATGTTCCTGGACTGGGTGGGCATCCTCTTGCTGGCCGTGCCGATCTTCATTCCTATTGTTGAAGCACTGACCTTCGACGGTCTGTTCGGCTTGCCAGGCATTGATAGCTCAGACGTGGTGCTCTGGTTCGGGGTGTTGTATCTGGTGAATATGCAGATGTCGTTCCTGAGTCCGCCCTTCGGGTATGCGCTCTTCTATATCCGCGGGGTGTGCCCCCCGGAAATCTCGATGGCAACCATCTTCCGGTCAGCACTGGTGTTCCTGGGGCTGCAGGCACTCGGTCTGTTTCTGTGTATAGTCTTCCCGGCCATCGTCACCTATCTGCCGAATCTGGTATACGGCTGACGGCTGGCACCTAAGAAAATCGAGGCCGCTAACTAGCGGCCAACTCAACCATTTAAGGAAAATATAAAATGATCACACTGAAAAGACTGGACCAGCAAGACGCCCGCCTGTTGATCGAAGGCGCCGCCGCCAAGGCTCGGGAAATCGGCATCCCGATGTGTATTGCCATTACCGACGAGTCCGGTAACCTGATCGCTTTTGAGCGTATGGATGGCGGCAAAATCAGCAGTGTGATCGTCGCTCAAGACAAGGCTTACACCGCCGCCGCCGCCCGCAAGGCTACCCACGAATACAACGCCGCCTGCGTACCCGGTAATCTGGTATTCGGTATTCATACCTCGCAGGGCGGGCGTTTGTGCGTGGTCGGTGGCGGTCTGCCTGTTGTTGTAGACGGCGAAGTGGTTGGCGGCATTGGCCTAAGCTCCGGTTCACCGCAACAGGATATGGATTGTGCCCAGGCCGGTATTGATCACCTCAATTCTGGTCGTGCATAGCGCTTCATTGTGAACAGCACTGTACTGGTAACAGCACTTTACGGTGAACATAACGTAGTTATAAATAGAACTGCCCCGTAAACAGGACTGCCCCACACAGGGCCGGAGTTGCGTAATGAACATTGACAGAAAACCGTTAAACACTGCCGCCAGCAAGCCTGGCAAAGCCGAGTTGGCAAAGATGTTTCGGGAATTCATTGATCCACAATTCGTCATTACCGACGAAGAAACGCTCAAGCCCTACGAGTGTGACGGCCTGTCAATGTATTGCGTTATGCCGCTGCTGGTGGTGCTGCCAGAGACCGTAGAACAGGTGCAGCAGGTAATGCGCCTGTGCCACCAGTACGGAATTCCGGTGGTCGCCCGCGGCGCTGGCACCGGCCTGAGTGCGGGCGCCATGCCCGACGCTGGCGGTGTGGTGTTGTCGCTCGCCAAGTTCAACCGCATTCTGCACATCGATCCGCTTGCGCGTTCGGCGCGTCTGCAATCCGGCGTGCGTAACCTGGCCATCAGTGAAGCCGCCGCCGACTATGATCTCTACTACGGTCCAGACCCATCCTCCCAGATCGCCTGCACCATCGGCGGCAATGTGGGTGAAAACTCCGGCGGTGTGCATTGCCTTAAATACGGGCTAACCACCCACAACATTCTCAGCGTCGAGATGGTTACCGTAGACGGTGAGCGTGTGGTGATCGGCAGCGATGGCCTGGACAGCTGTGGCATGGACCTGCTGGCGCTGATTACCGGCTCTGAAGGCCTGCTGGGAATCATTACCGAAGTACAGGTAAAGCTGTTGCCAACCCCGGAAATTGCGCGGGTCATTATGGCTGGGTTCGGCACGGTTGATGAAGCAGGCGCGGCTGTCGGCGGCATTATTGCCCAGGGCATCATCCCCGCCGGGCTGGAAATGATGGACAGCCATGCCATCATAGCCGTAGAAGCCTTTACCGGCGCGGGCTACCCGGTGGAAGCCGCCGCCCTACTGCTGTGCGAGGTAGACGGTACCAAGGAAGAAGTACAGGAACACATCGAAAAAGCCGAAGCCCTGTTCCGGGATTTTGGCGCCACCTCCATTCGTACCTCAAAAGACGATGCTGAGCGAGCCCTGCTCTGGAAAGGCCGCAAGAACGCCTTTCCTGCCATGGGCCGAATTTCTCCGGACTACTACTGCATGGACGGCACTATTCCCAGGGCGCACCTCGGTCAAGTACTGAACGAGATGCAAGACATGTCAAAGCGATTTGGCCTGCGCGTCGCCAACGTATTTCACGCCGGTGACGGCAACCTGCACCCGCTGATCCTGTTTGATGCCAACAAAGAGGGCGAACTGGAGCGCGCAGAAGCCTTTGGCAGCGACATCCTAGAGCTTTGCGTTAAAGTGGGCGGCTGCATTACCGGCGAACACGGTGTTGGCGTAGAGAAAATCCGCCAGATGCCCATGCAGTTTACGGACCCCGAAATTGAACAGCTAAATGCCGTCAAAAGCGCCTTCGACCCTCAGGGAACCTTGAACCCGGGCAAGGGCGTACCCACCCTGCGCAATTGCCAGGAATACCGAGCCATTAACGCCAAACCACAGGCCCCGGAAATGCAGCATGCCTGACATCACCAAGCACCTTCAGCAACAGATCAACGAAGCCCGTAGCCAGGGCCACAAACTGGCCATTGTGGGCGGTGGCAGCAAGCAGTTCATGGGCCGCAAGATCAACGCCGAGCAACTGGACGTTGGCGGCCATAGCGGTATTGTTGACTACCAGCCGCTGGAGTTGGTTTTAACCGTTCGCGCTGGCACGCCGCTGAGCGAAATCGAAACCGCACTGGCCGAGAAAAACCAGATGCTGTCGTTCGAGCCACCGTACTTTAGCGACCGCTCCACCATCGGTGGCACCCTGGCCTGCAACCAGTCCGGCCCGGGCCGACCCTGGTGGAACTCGGTGCGTGACCAGGTACTGGGCGTGAATCTGATTAACGGCAAAGGCGAGAGGCTGCGTTTTGGCGGTCAGGTGATGAAAAACGTTGCGGGCTACGACGTCTCACGCACCCAGGCAGGCGCCATGGGCACGCTTGGCGTCATGACAGAAATCAGCTTGAAGGTTTTACCCAGACCGGCAATCACCCTGACCCTGTCACGGGAAATGGAGCATTCCGAAGCCATACGTTTTATGAGCGCCCGGGCCGCCGAGCCCAAGCCTTTGTCCGGCGCCTGTTGGCTGGATGGTACGCTGTATTTACGACTGTCCGGCGCCCACTCTGCGGTGGAAGCCACGGCCAAGCAGTGGGATATACCGGTAATGGCAGACGGCAACACCTTCTGGCAACAATTGCGCAATCAGCAATTAGAATTCTTTGCGGGCGAGCAACCGCTTTGGCGTTTCTCCATAAACTCCACCGCGGCAACGCCACCGCTAACAGGCCCCTGGCTGCTGGACTGGGCTGGCTCCCAACGCTGGTACCGTGGCGATGGCGAAATGGCCACCATGGAAGCCCATGCCGAGAAAGCCGGCGGACAGGTCAGCCTGTATCGCGGCGGTGACCGCACCGGCGAAGTCATGCACCATCAGCAGCCCGCTCTCCAAACCATCCAGAAACGACTGAAACATTCCTTTGATCCAGACGCCCTTTTCAATCCCGGGCGGCTCTACAGCTGGTTGTAACCTAGCAGGTGCTCAATGAAGACCAACCTTGTTGCTGAATTTCAGAACACTGCGGAGGGCCTGGAAGCCGAATCCATATTGCAGGCCTGCGTCCATTGCGGTTTTTGCACCGCAACCTGCCCGACCTATCAGGAACTCAATGACGAACGTGACGGCCCTCGGGGTCGCATCTACCTGATTAAGGAGCTGTTGGAAGGCGCTGAAGTCACCAGCAAAACCCGCGACCATCTGGACGGCTGCTTGACCTGCCGCGCCTGCGAAACCACCTGCCCCTCCGGTGTCCAATACGGTCGTCTGATAGATATTGGCCGTGGCGTGATTGAGGAAAAGCTGGAACGCCCGCGTAACGAGCGGTTAATGCGGCTGGCATTGCGAAAAATATTGCCGTACAGCAGCCGATTCGGGCCGCTGCTGGCGCTTGGGCAAACGTTCAGGCCCCTACTTCCAGAGGCCCTGAAATCCAAGGTGCCGCCG
Source organism: Marinobacter sp. M1C (assembly GCF_023314135.1). Classification (NCBI taxonomy): domain Bacteria; kingdom Pseudomonadati; phylum Pseudomonadota; class Gammaproteobacteria; order Pseudomonadales; family Marinobacteraceae; genus Marinobacter; species Marinobacter sp. M1C. The sequence continues at coordinate 426,037 of NZ_CP092289.1, read as the reverse complement.
CGACGCAAAGCCTCACCCTGGCCCACTGCCAGACACCCCCGGGTGATGATGGGGCTGGCCGGTTGCGCACAATCCTCCGCTGCCCCCACGACCAATGCGTCAACGGCGCGAGTGCTGGACAAGCTTGGAATTACTCTGGTAGAGGCTCCGAAAGCTGGATGTTGCGGCGCCGTCAGTTATCACCTGTCGGCCCATGAGGAAGGTTTAAACTTCATGCGCAACAACATCGACGCCTGGTGGCCCGCCATTGAAGCCGGAGCCGAGGCCATAGTGATGACCGCCTCTGGCTGTGGCGCCATGGTGCAAGACTATGGCCACCTGCTTCGCGACGACCCGGTGTACGCCCAAAAAGCCAAGCGCGTCAGTGAACTGATGAAAGACATCAGTGAAGTGTTGCTGGCCGAAGATCTGGAAAAGCTCGATCTGCAGGCATCCGCCGACAAAATAGCCTTCCACTGCCCCTGCACCCTGCAGCACGCCATGCAGAAAAATGGCCTGGTGGAACAGGTGCTGACCAAAGTCGGTTTTAACCTGGCCAAAACCAAAGACAAACACCTGTGCTGCGGTTCCGCGGGCACCTACTCGATCATGCAGCCGGAAATGAGCCAGAAGCTGTTGAAGAACAAACTCGAGGCGCTGGCCCTGGACCAACCTGACCGCATCGTCACCGCCAATATTGGCTGCCAGCTGCATCTGGAAACCAAGGCAAAGGTGCCGGTACAGCATTGGGTGGAACTGCTGGACCGATGAGTCCACTCCACTGCTTTCAATCGATTTATGCTATGATTTGAGGTCAATTTTTCGAACCTGTTAACCATGAATCTGAACACACGCCAAGAAGAGCAGGCGGATATCAGAGAGAACCTCGGTGTCCGCGCATACAAGCTGCTAAAGAATGACATTATCAAGGGTCAGTTCCACCCCGACGAGAAGCTACGTATGAGCATCTTGAAGGAGCGCTACGACCTCGGTATCGGGCCGCTACGCGAAGCCTTGTCGCAATTGGTAGCCGAGCAATTAGTCGTGGCCATCAGCCAGAGAGGCTATCGCGTTTCTCCAATGTCGCTTGCAGAATTGCATGATATTTACGATGCGCGCGCAGAGCTGGAAGCCATGATGCTTGGCCTGGCGATTGAACGGGGTGATGACAACTGGGAAGCGGACATATTGGCCCGAAACTATCAGCTCGCTAAAGTGAGTGAAACCCATACCCCCGGCTCACTGCTGGAAGTATGGGATGCCCGCCATAGCCAATTCCATATCGCTCTGGTTTGTGGTTGCCGTTCTCCTCAGCTAATGAAGGTGCGGGACGGGCTTTTTGATAAAGTTCAGCGCTATCGCCATGTCTGGCTGAAAGAAACCGTTTTTTCCAGCGAGGCCTTAGAAAAAAAGCGCCAGGAGCACGCTGCGCTTGTGGAGGTTACTCTTGCACGCCGCAAAGAAGAGGCCGAGAAGATGATGCGCGAACACCTGATGACGCCTGTGCCGATCATCACTGCAGTCATGCAACAGCAAGGAACTGCCTGAAACCAGTATTCTGCAAAAAGGCCCGTTAAAAATAAAAAAGGGGAGAACGTTATCGTTCTCCCCTTTTTTATTTTTACTACCTGTAAAGCAGGCGGTGCGTTTTTTAAAACAACAAGCCGGGCAGCCACAGCGCAATGCTCGGAAAAGCGACAACCAATGCAAGACCGAAAAGCTGCAAGCCAACGTAGGGCATCGCCGAGTAATAAATATCCACAATGGTGATGGACTTAGGCGCCACCGATCGCATGTAGAACAGGTTGTAGCCAAAGGGGGGCGTTAAATACGCTGATTGCATACTGAGAACAAACAACACCGCAAACCAGGTGGTATCGAAACCAAGATCGCGCACGATTGGCACGTAAATCGGGATGGTGATGAACAGGATGGCAAAGTCATCCAGAAACATCCCCAGCACGAAGAAGGTGGCCAGCATTATAATGATGACAGCATAGGGCGACAGCGAGAACGCATCGATTAAGTCACTGACAATCATGTCAGCACCTAACCCCATGTAAATCCGACTGAAAAACACCGCTGCTATCGCAATCCACAACAGCATGCCGGTGATTTTTGTGGTGGTCAGCATAACGTAACGCAGCAAACTCCAGCTCAGTCGCCCGTGCATGGCTGCGATCAGGAGCGCTCCGGCAGCGCCTACCGCAGACGCCTCAGAAGGAGACGTTACGCCACCAATAATGCAGCCCAGTACCGTTGTGACCAGAATGCCCGGAGAGATAAGGTGGCGCAGAGAGATAAATTTCTCTTTAGCGGTAAAGCGCTCTTCCACCGGCGCTGCGGGGCCCAGTGCCGGGTTCAAGCGGCAGCGTATAAGTATATATGCCATGTAAATGCCCGCCAGCATCAAACCCGGCATCAAACCCGCAGCAAACAGCTTGCCCACAGATTCGCGTGCAAGAAACGCATAGACGATCATCACGACGCTCGGCGGGATCAAAAAGCCGAGTGCCCCGCCGGCCATAATGGTACCGGTAGCCAGCTTTTTATCGTAACCGCGTTTAAGCATTGCAGGCAGGGCAATAATACCCAGGCTTACGGTCGCCGCACCCGAGACGCCAGCCATAGCGGCTATAAGGGCACAAATCAAAACGGTGCCAACACCAAGACCGCCAGGAAGCCGGCCCATCAGCTTGTGTATCATCTCAAAAAGATCGTCAGTGATCCCTGAGCGCTCCAGCACCAGCCCCATAAATATGAACAAAGGGAGTGCAACCAGCAGAAAGTTGTCCATGGTGCTGAAGGCTGACGAGAGCAGAAATTGCAGCCCGCCAGGGCCGAACATCAGATAGGCACTGCCCATGCCTGATATCATGAGTGCCCAGGCCAACGGAGCACCAATTACCATCAGCACGATCATGGAGCAAAACATGATCGCAGTGATGGTAATGGGGTCTAAATTTGTCATCGAAAAAGCCCTTTCAGGGTATACCTGAATGTGTTTCTTATTGCGTCACAATTTAACATCATCGCGCTGCCTGTCTTACCGGGGGAGCCTTCACTATTCGTCCGTGTCAATTCTCGGGTCGTCAAAAGGAACGCCCGAAAGGCGGACTAAAGCACGAACAAGCTCGGCTATGGACTGCAGGATCAGAAGTCCGACAGCAACAGGGATTGTGGCTTTGATGGGCCATACCAGTGGGCGCCAGATGCTGCTGTTGGAGTACTCGCCTATCTGCCATGAGCGGTACGCGAACTCCAAAGCCATTTTGAAAAACACAGCCAGAATGAGAATGCCTAATGCGTACACAATCACGTCGCAGAAGGCCTGCCCACGCAACGGAAATAAACGATAGATAACGTCGCTGCAAACATGCTGCCGGTGGAGCAGCGTATAGCTTCCGGCCATAATGCTCAGCGCGCCGAAAAACATCGTTGCCAGCTCGTGCCCCCACACGGTGGGGGCGTTGAAAATATAGCGGGCAGCGACTTCATACAGCAGTACACCGATGATACCTAACGTCAGCCAGGAGGTGGCCCGGCCGACCCATTCGGAAAGCCCATCCTGGAAACGAAGATAGCGGGTAATCTTACTCACTGAGGCGGCCTTTCGCTTTGGCGTTTTTAATCAGGATTTCCACCGCGCGTGCGTTGCGCTCAGAACGGGCAGCTTCTTCTTTCCAGATGGGGAGGGAAGCTTCTGCCAAGGCTCGAGAATCCGCCTCTGGCAACTTGGAGAATTTAAACATCGTGCCTTCGTCGATCAGGCGCTGATTGCCTTCTTCAAGCCAGTTGTGAACGTCAAGCAGGTATTGATCAAGCTCTGCCTGAAGAATCTGCTGCTGCTCGCCGCTCATCTTGTCCCAGGTATCCGGGTTAATAAGCATGTTTTCTGTCCAGCCCGGATTAAGAAGGTTCAGGTCAGTGTAGTAACCGGCCACCTCGTTGATACGCAGCTGTTCGTATTCTACCGGGCCACCATAGACAGCGCCGTCGATAACGCCGGTTGAAAGAGCGATGTAAAGCTCTTCACCTGGAATGAAGGCGGTCGGAATATCAAACTTCTGCAGCACCGTGGCAATAGAGCTGGTGGCCCGGATACGCATATCGCCAAGATCTTTCAGGCTGGTGACCGGCTTAGTCGTCACCAGGCCGTAATCACTGCCGAAGCCGCGTCCGATCAGCTTGACGCCTTTTTCTTCGTAGGCTTCTGCAATTATTTTATCCAACCCCTGGTTGGTGAAAATATCGCGGGCTTCTTCCACACTCACCCAGGCGCCTGGCAAGCCCGCTTCAATGGTGCCGATACCAACGGTACCCGGCCAGTAGCTGCCTACACCGTGGGCAATACTGATGCTGCCCTGCGCAACGGCTTCCACAAACTGATCACTATCGACCAGTTCACCGCCCCGGAAAAACTGGATCTGCAGAGACCCATCACTGGCTTCCTTGACGCGGTCGCTCAAATCAGCGGCGATTTGGTCAACTTCTGTGCCGTAAAACGTATGCATGCGCAGACGCATCGTTTCAGCGTAAGCCGCCTGGCTGGCAAGTACGGAAACCGCAAGGGAGGTGGCAAGAACGCTTTTCACGAATGCTGAGAGCTTCATAACAGGAACCTTTTTATAAAGAATGTTGTTGTTTGTTGTCGATGCACGGGGGTATCCAGAACACATTGCATAAATCTAGTGTAGTCCCATGTAAACTAAACATGCCATAAAATTTCGACGAATTTGAAAAATATCCACATTATTCAGACATTCGAATAAGTCGCTTTTATATACAGTCTATTCCTGCTTTTGGTGGTCTTGCACCAAGCGGCATCATGTCCATTCGGTGTCAAAGAGCCCACCCGGGTTTCGCGCACTTAAAATTATTTTGACGTTTTGTTAAAATGTAGATATTTTGTCTAAATGCTTCTTGCACCACCAACCGCCATTATCTGTTTAGGAGTTTTGACGATGAGCCATTTTAATTGGGACGATCCACTACTGCTGGAACAGCAGTTGACTGATGAAGAGCGCCAGATTCGCGACGCTGCCCATGACTACTGCCAGGAAAAACTCCAACCGCGGGTTTTGTCAGCGTTTCGCGAGGAACGTTTTGACCGCGAAATCATGAGCGAGATGGGCGAACTCGGCTTGTTGGGTGCAACGGTCTCACCGGAATACGGTGGCTCGGGCGTTAATCACGTTTCTTATGGATTGATTGCGCGCGAAGTTGAGCGCGTTGACTCCGGTTACCGCTCGGCCATGAGCGTGCAGTCATCGCTGGTGATGTACCCCATCGAAGCTTATGGCTCGGAAGAGCAGAAGCACAAGTACTTACCCAAACTTGCCAGCGGCGAACTCGTTGGTTGTTTCGGTCTGACAGAGCCAGACCACGGCTCCGACCCAGGCTCGATGATTACCCGTGCGGTGAAAGTCGACGGTGGCTATTCTCTCACCGGCGCCAAAATCTGGATTACCAACAGTCCGATTGCCGATATCGCAGTGGTATGGGCAAAATCCGCTGCCCACGATAACCAGATCAAAGGCTTTATTGTTGAACGCGGCACCAAAGGATTCAGCACGCCGAAAATCGAAGGCAAAGTGTCTCTTCGTGCGTCTGTTACTGGCGAAATCGTGTTGGACGATGCGTTTGTACCAGAAGAGAATTTGCTACCGAACGTCAGCGGCTTGAAAGGCCCGTTTGGTTGCCTGAACAAAGCCCGCTTCGGTATCGCTTGGGGCGTAATGGGCACGGCTGAATTCTGCTGGCACGCAGCACGTCAGTACACCCTGGACCGCAAGCAGTTTGGCCGTCCATTGGCTGCTAACCAATTGGTTCAGAAAAAACTCGCCGACATGCAGACCGAGATCACCTTGGGTTTGCAGGCAGCGTTGCAGGTGGGTCGCTTGATGGATAGCGGCAACTGGGCCCCAGAGATGGTTTCGCTGATCAAGCGCAATAACTGTGGCAAGGCACTGGACATCGCTCGTCAGTCGCGTGACATGCACGGCGGCAACGGCGTTTCCGACGAGTACGGCGTGATTCGCCACATGGTGAATCTGGAATCGGTTAACACCTATGAAGGCACGCACGACATACATGCGCTGATTCTGGGCCGGGCTCAAACCGGCATCCAAGCCTTTTTCTGATTTTTCTAACGGCAGGTGTGCACCATGGCAGGTCCCTTAAAAGAGTTGCGCGTACTTGATCTTAGCCGCGTGTTGGCTGGCCCCTGGACGACCCAGATTCTGGCGGACATGGGGGCCGAGGTTATCAAGATCGAGAAGCCCGATAGCGGCGATGATACGCGTCACTGGGGGCCGCCCTGGCTCCAGGCCGCGGATGGCCAGGAAACCCGCGAGTCTGCTTATTACCTCGCGGCCAATCGCGGTAAACATTCACTAACAGTGGATATCAGTCAACCTGAAGGTCAGGCGCTGATTCGCGAACTCGCTTGCCAAAGCGACATTCTGGTCGAAAACTTCAAAAGCGGTGGTCTTGCGAAGAAGGGGTTGGACTACGCCACGCTCTCGGCGCTCAACCCGGGCTTGATTTATTGCTCAATCACGGGCTTCGGGCACACCGGGCCTATGTCAGAAATGCCGGGCTACGACTACCTGATTCAGGCCCAGGGCGGATTGATGAGCATTACCGGGGCGGCAGACGGCCAGCCTGGCGCCGGCCCCAAACGCGTTGGTGTAGCGGTGGCGGATTTAACCACCGGCATGAACGCCACCATCGCCATACTGGGCGCGTTATACCACCGGACACAAACAGGCGAAGGGCAGCATATCGATATAGCGCTGCTGGACGTACAGGTGAGCTGGCTCGCCAATCAGGCGCAAAACTACTTCTGCAGTGGCAAGCCCCCGGTACGTACCGGTGATTACCACCCCAACCTTGTCCCCTATCAGCCGTTTCCTACGTCTGACGGCCAGCAGATCATTATTGCCATCGGGAATAATGGACAGTTTCAGCGCTGGTGCGAGACCATTGGCCTCGGCGAGATTGCCCAAGACGTGCGTTTTGCGACCAATGCTGAGCGAGTGAAACACCGCGTTGAGCTCATCGAGATTTTAGTAAGCGTGACCAAAACACGCACGCTCAAACAGTGGACGGTGCTTCTCAACGAGATTGGCGTGCCCTGCGGTCCGATTCAGGACATCGCCCAGGTATTCGATGATCCGCAGGTTAAGGCGCGCGGAATGCAGATAACACTCGATTCCGCTTATGGCCCGGTGAAAGGGGTGGCCAATCCGATCAAATACTCGAAAACGACGATTGAATACCACAAAGCGCCGCCAGCGCTGGGCGAAGATACAGACGCCGTGCTTGAGCGTGTGTTGCAAAAATCCGCCAGTGAGATAGCAGCGCTAAAAACGAAAGGCGTGGTTTAGCGCCTGAAGCGTTTGCCGGCTTAAATAAAAACAAAGGAAAAGACCATGGAAACATTGCCCGATATTTTAATACCAAAAGCCTTTATTGGCGGTGAGTGGCGCGATGCGAAGACGTATTTTTCTGTCACAGACCCAGCCAATGGCAAGGTATTGGCGGAAATACCCGATTTAGGCCGTGAAGAAACGCTGGAAGCCGTAGCAGCGGCAGAAGCCGCCTGGCCGAACTGGAAGCGGCGAACCGCCAAAGAACGAGCGAACCTCTTGCGCGCCTGGTTTGAAGCCATCATGGCTCACCAGGAAGACCTCGCCCGGCTGATGACCTTGGAGCAAGGCAAGCCAATTGCGGAGTCACGGGGTGAGGTTGCCTACGGGGCTTCCTTCGTGGAGTTCTACGCTGAAGAAGCAAAGCGTATGGCCGGCGAAACCTTGCAAAGCCACGGTGTTGATAAGCGTATTCTGGTGTTTCGGGAATCAATCGGCGTTGTCGCGGCGGTAACGCCCTGGAACTTCCCGCTGGCGATGATTACCCGCAAATGCGCCCCGGCGTTAGCCGCAGGCTGCACAGTCGTGATCAAACCCGCAGAAGCGACACCCCTGACAGCTTTGGCACTTGTTCGTTTAGCGGAACTTGCCGGGCTTCCTGCCGGCGTCATTAACGTGATCACGGCCAGCCAGCCGGCCGCCGTGGGCGATGTGTTGACCACCGATCCCCGCGTACGCAAATTTTCGTTCACAGGTTCTACGGCGGTCGGCAAAAAGTTACTCGCCCAGTGCGCAGGTACCGTTAAAAAAGCGTCAATGGAATTGGGTGGCAACGCACCTTTTATCGTGTTTGATGATGCCGATCTTGATGCTGCGGTAGAAGGTGCCATTGCTTCAAAGTACAGAAATTCCGGGCAGACTTGCGTCTGTACCAACCGTTTTCTGGTTCAGTCCGGCGTTTATGACGCCTTCATCGAAAAGCTTGCAGCACGCGTCCAGCAGCTAAAAGTTGGCAATGGATTAGGCGCAGGTGTGTTGCAAGGGCCGCTGATCAACCAGGCCGCGGTAGAGAAAGTCGAAGCACATATTGCTGATGCACTGGAAAAGGGCGCGCGTTTGATATGCGGCGGCAAAGCCCATGCCCTGGGCGGCACCTTCTTTGAGCCGAGCATCATTGCAGATGCCACCAGTGACATGCGTGTGGCCCAGGAAGAGACCTTCGGTCCGTTAGCACCGGTATTCCGCTTTGACACCGACGAACAGGCCATCGCTATGGCGAATGCCACGAACTCTGGCCTGGCCGCTTACTTTTACGCAAAAGATTACCGGCGTATCTGGCACGTTATGGAAGGGCTGGAGTACGGCATGGTAGCCGTGAACGAAGGTATTCTTTCAACGGAGCTGGCGCCTTTTGGCGGAGTAAAAGAGTCTGGGCTTGGGCGTGAAGGTTCCCGTCACGGGCTAGACGAGTTTACCGAGCTGAAATACGTGTGTGTGGGCGGTCTTTAAGCACCGCTGCCGATTAATAAGGAAAAGTTGATGAACAACGCGCAATTGAACGAACTGAAAAACAAATATGTCGCCAACGGCGCCGCCAGCCCCGCCACACAGTTTGCGGATCGTGCAGAGAATGCCGTGATTTGGGACGCGGATGGCAATCGTATTATCGACTTCGCCGGTGGTATCGGGGTATTAAACATTGGCCATTGCCACCCGAAAGTTGTGGCGGCGGTACAGGCCCAGGTAGCAAACCTGATGCACACGTGTCAGATCGTGATTCCCTATGCAGGGTATGTCAAAGTTGCCGAGAAACTGAGCCAGTTGGCTCCGGTGCGCGGCCACGGCAAAGTTATGCTGGTGAACTCCGGTGCGGAAGCTCTGGAAAATGCGGTTAAGATTGCGCGGGCAGCAACAGGCAAAAACAACGTTATCTGCTTTGACGGCGGCTACCACGGCCGTACGCTTTTTACGATGGCAATGAACGGTAAAGTAGCCCCCTATGCCGGCGATTTTGGCACCATGCCGGGCAACGTGTTCCGTGCGCCCTACCCGGTGCCGTCTCTTGGCGTCAGCGAGGAAGAAGCGATTCGCAGATTGCACACAACGCTTAAGACCGATGCTAACCCGCGCGACACAGCCGCGATCGTTATTGAACCGGTTCTGGGCGAAGGTGGTTTTCATCCCGCACCGGCGAGTTTCCTCAAAGCGATTCGCGACATCTGCGATGAGCACGGCATGCTGATGATCGTTGATGAAGTTCAGTCTGGCTTTGGCCGTACCGGAAAAATGTTCGCCATTGAACACAGTGGCGTACAGCCCGACCTGATAACCATGGCCAAGAGCATGGCGGCTGGCATGCCTATCTCTGCGATTGTGGGCACCGACAAGTATATGGACGCCTCTGGCCCGAACTCGCTGGGCGGAACCTACTCTGGAAGCCCCGCATCCTGCGCGGCCGTATTGGCCGTGCTTGAGGTGTTTGAAGAAGAAAACATTCTGGCGCGAAGCATGGCCCTGGGCGAGAAACTTGGGCAGCGCTTCACACAATGGCAGGAGCAATTTGCCAGCGTTGAGAATGTGCGTCATCTGGGTTCCATGGCGGCCTTCGATCTGGTCACAGCAGACCATAAGCCAAACGCGGAACTGACGGCGGCCATGTGCAAGCTAGCGCGCGAGAAGGGATTGATCCTTATTGCCTGTGGCTTCTACGGCAACACACTTCGTTTCCTGATGCCAGTCACCATTGAAGAAGAGGTACTAGACGAAGGCCTGGCAATCGTTGAAGCATGTCTTGCGGAGCTTGCAGCTTAAGCTCTCGCACCTATAGCACCTATAGCACCTATAGCACCTATACAAGCTATTCCAGCGTTAACTATCCGGCTATAGTAGAGACATTTCCCGGAGGCAAAACATGAGCATGTCTGAAAGAGGGAGTGGCACCAGTGTTTACTCTTGGAAGATGTCGGCGGTGCTGTCCGTCGCCTCTATCATTGGCGCAGTGGTCAGCTTCGGCGATGTCTCGCCAATTATCACAGGTTTGATGTTACTAGCCGCTGTTGGCTGGGCCTTTACCGCCAGGGACAACAGGCGCGAATTGGGGAAAAGCGAAGCCTAAACGTATTAGCTACGCATCAGCTCATCGAACGCCAAGCGAAACGCGCTCATTGCGCTAACCTGCAGTTTACTGAATTACCTCGAGCACGCCGGCGATTTCGCCGGACTCCTGTTCAAGCCGTTGAACCTGCCTTGAAGACGAGGTTACTATTTTTGAAATAGTGTCCTCCAATTTTTTATGTGCAAACGAATAACAACGCGTCTTCAGTATGGCTTGGGGAGTTCAATGTTTTTTCTACTCTTCAAAAACTCCGTCATCTCCGCTACTGGCAACGGCCGGCACAGCAGGTAGCCCTGAAGTTGATCACACCCTTCCTCCGCCAGACGAGCCGCTTGCTCGGGCGTTTCGACACCCTCAGCGGTTGACTGTAGCCCCAGACTTTTAGCAATAAACAGAACAGCCGAAACGATCGCTGCATCTTTCGGGTCTACCAGCATATCTCGCACGAAGCTTTTATCGATTTTGAGTTTGCCTATAGGCAACTCTTGCAAAAGGCTCAAAGAAGAGTAACCGGTACCAAAATCGTCCAGTGAAATAGTGATCCCTTTTTGACGCATTGCGTTCAAATCGCCGATGACTTCCGGCCGAATTCTCATCAGAGCGGTTTCTGTAATTTCGAGCTCCAACTGCCCAGCGCGAAGCCCGTTATCCTTCAACACCTGCTCGACAATCGTGACAAGGTCTTGGCGCTGTAACTGTATGGCAGAGACATTGACGGAAACACTGGCATCGGTGAACCCCGCGGCATGCCACGCGCTCAATTGACGCCCCGCCTCACGCAGAACCCACTCACCCAGCGGCAGGATTAAGCCGCTCTCCTCGGCGACAGGAATAAACCTGTCGGGCGGAATAATGCCCTCAAGCGGATCATGCCAGCGCAGCAGCGCTTCAAGCCCAACAATTTTGCCTGTTCTGGCCTGTACCAGCGGCTGATAATAAAGCACCAGCTCGTTGTTTTTTAATGCGCGCCTTAGCCGGCCTTCCAGCGATATGTGTTCGAGCGCCGCAAGATTGTAGGAAGCGGAATAAAACTGGTAATTGTTGCGCCCCTGCTCTTTGGCCTGATACATGGCGGCATCGGCGCGTTTTATCAGGTCATCCACATCGCTACCGTCCCCGGGGAACAGTGAAATCCCGATACTGCAACCGCTGTATATTTCGTTATCATTAAAATAAAACGGCAGCCTCATTATATCCAGAATACGCGAGGCAACCTTGGCCGCATCCCGGGAGCTGCCGACGCTCGATAGCAGAACGATAAACTCGTCGCCACCCAGGCGAGCGAGCACATCCGGCGCACTGTGAGAGACTTCCTGGTGGATAACGTCTTCCGCCCGCAGGACGACTTGAAGGCGAGTAGCCATTTCCATGAGGAGTTGATCGCCCACCTGATGCCCTAATGTGTCGTTCACTCGCTTGAAGTTGTCCAGGTCAAGGAACAATACGGCCATTCTACGGCTCTCACGGCGGGCAAAAGAGATCATTCGGCGAAGAGTCTGATGAGCCTGAAATCGATTAGGCAAACCCGTCAAGCTGTCGTGATAGGCTAAGCGTTCAACCTTGACCCGTGACTTTTCCAGGTTGCCTGCCATCTCCTGAAAGCTCAACGCCAGCTTGCCCAGCTCGTCGTTGGTAGATAACGCGATCTTCGGCGCCAGGTTTCCGCGCCCAATCTCGCGAACGGCGCCCATCAGCTGCTTCAATGGACGAACCATAAGAACATTCATGGAAATTAACAGCGCAAAAATCAGCAGCATTATCGTGCCAAGTACAATCCAGCCAACAATACTCCCCAACCGCTGACTTTCTTTAAGCAGCTCTTCCTTCGGCAGTATGCCGATCAGCAGCAGGCCCTCGTGCAAACGCCGGGTCGCTAACAGACTGTCCGCCTCTTGATAAAGCGCAGGCACCAACTGATCGCTTTTCCCGGTTTTTAAAACCGCCTTCAACAGCGGCGCTGATATGGTCCGGCCCAGCTGGGAGGGGTCCTGATGGAAAAGAATCTCGCCGTTTTCATTAATAATAAGTGTATGACCTTTTTCGCCAATCCGGCTGTTGGCCATCTGCTCCGCCATGAAACCCAGCCCCATGGTGACGACCAGATAACCTCGCACCGCCGGCTTGCCGTTTAGCGGGTCTTGAGTAGTCAGATCGATCAAACGCACGGGCCGCGCGACCTGTAGCGATACCGTATGGCTGTCAGGGGGAGTGGAAACCTGGACAAATGCATCGCCCTTGAACCGGCTGAGTTCTTGAAAGAACGGTGTATCGCCTTCTTCTTCGGTGATATTGGGTATCGGTATCAGGGTGGTACGAGCGTCTTCATAACCATCTGGTAGCAGGAAGCGGATCTCGGTGTAATCGGGATAGGCGCGCAAATAGCTGGAAAACAACTTCAACAACGAAGGCAGCATCAATACATACCGTTCTTCCTCGTCTTCCGTCAGCGCGTACGCACGCATCAACGAGGCATCGGCAAACAGTTTGGCGTTCGCCTTGGCAACGTCCTGATGCATCTGGAAATTGCGCGCCATTTGATCCATTAACGTTGTCATCTGGATCGAACTGCGCTCTACCGCGGTTGAACGTAGCTGTTCATAGGCAAGCCACCCTGTTATCAGCAGCGGAATCACCGCTAGGGGTACAACAACCAACAGTACCTTGGCGTGAAGACGCATGTAGTAATACCCGATTCAGTTTACGAGGCGCGAAAAAATCGCTGCACGGGTTTTTTGCGTCCGGACGGGCAGGCGGTGGTAGGTTTCCGACTTTTCCAGCGCCTTATCGTTTGGGTAGATAACTGGATCGTTCTTGAACTCAGCCGGAAGCAATGCTTCGGCGGCCCGATTCGGCGTGGCAGAATAGACAAACTGCGCCAGCCGCGCCGCGATCTCCGGCTCGTTGAGAAAATTGATGAACTGTTTGGCGGCGGCCTTATTGGCAGAGGCACTGAGAACACTTATATAATCGACCCAGATATTACTGCCCTCCTTCGGGAGGACAAACGCAATCTCGTCATGGTGTTCCTGGACCATCGAGGCATAGGAGTTATACATCATGCTCATGGCCACCTGACCATTCACCAAAGCGGAATTTGCATCCCGGGAAACGGCTTTGTAGGTTTTAACGGCCGGCGCCTGCGCCTGGAGTAGCGCCTCGGCTTCCTTGAGCTCTTGTATGTCGGTGCTGTTGAGCGAATAACCCAATGCCTTCAGTGCCACGCCAATCAGGTCTCTGGTGCCGCTGATCATCGCCACCCTGCCAAGCAGTTCCTCGGCGGGCTGCAACAAATCCATCCAGCTTGTAACCGGAAAAGCTACCAGGTCCTGGCGGTAGGCTATACCCAGCGTTCCCCAGAAGTAAGGCACGCTGTACACTCCGGCCTCCTCGTGGACAGTGCGCCAGCGCGGATCGATACATGCCAGGTTGGGAATATCCGTTTCATCAATAGGTTCAAGCCAGCCACGTTTTGCCAGAATCCGAATCGAGGGACCATCGATAATCGCCAGATCAAAGCCTCTACCCCCCGTTCCAAGCAGAAGTTCATCCCGGGCGGCATCAGACTCGAAATAGGTTTGTTTCACCGTAACGCCGGTGCGTTGTTTGAACTCCTCCAGAATCTGCGGATCCATATAATCCGACCAATTAAGGAATAGCAGTTCCGTTGGCTCTGACGCCTGCAGCGGACAGCTGAGCACAATCAAGGTAAGCGCCAAGCACAAGGCCTTGTATTTGCTTATGCAGGCTTTTTTTTTATTCATAATAACAGGCCAATAAGATAAGGGTTCGGCGATCAGTAGACAATCCGCGAGAAAATGGCCGCGCGATTCTTATGAGCCCGAGGTGGCAGGCGACGATAGGCTTCCGAATTTTCCAGCGCCTCGCCACTCGGGTAGATAACAGGATCATTCCTGAAATCCACCGGCAGCAATGCTTCAGCGGCTAGGTTAGGCGTCGCATAGTAGACGTACTGCGCAAGCCGCGCGGCTATCTCCGGCTCATTAAGAAAATTGATGAACCGTTTGGCTTCAGCCTTTCGGGGGGAGGCGCTAAGAACGCTCAGATAATCGGTCCAGATATTGCCGCCCTCTTTGGGAAGTACAAAAGCAATATTGTCGTTATATTCCTGCAACATCCGGGTATCGCCGTTGTACATCATGCTCATGACAACCTCGCCGGTTAACAACGCGGAATCTTCGTTCAGGGAAAGATAGCGGTAGGTGTTAACCGCCGGAGCCTGTGCTTCCAACAGCGCCTCGGCCTCTTTCATCTCATCCTCGTTGGTGCTGTTGAGCGAGTAACCCAAAGCCTTGAGAGCGGCACCGATCATATCCGCGCTGTCGCCAATCATGCTGATTTTACCGTGCAGTTCCTCTACCGGCTGTAACAGGTCCATCCAGCTTGAAACGGCGAAGGGAACCAGATCCTGACGATAAACAATACCAATCGTACCCCAGAAATAGGGCACGCCAAAATCTTCGGCTTTTTCAAATTCGATGCGCCGACGTGGATCAATGTGCTTCAGATTAGGGACACTCGACTCATCAAGGCGCTCGAGCCAACCGCGTTTCGCCAGAATTCTGATGGAAGCGCCATTGATGAGCGCCACATCGAAGCCTTTACCTTCGGTGTCGAGCAGAAGTTCGTCCCTGACAGTGTCAGAATCGAAATAGCTTTGCTTTACCGTGATACCTGTGAGCTGTTCGAATTCCGCGATAATTTCCGGATCCATATAATTTGGCCAGTTCAGGAACACCAGTTCCTTCGATTCTGCCGCTTGCGCAAAAACAGCGGTAAAGAGCAAAAAAAATGTGATCACTTTAGCCTTACGAAAACACATGACGTTCCCCATCGATCACAAACAACAGTCCTGTCGTTAACTCATTTCAGATAATAATCTACGGTTGTATTCAGCCACAATTGGCGATATTCCGCCGTTGAACCTGTGGGGCCATTGTTAGCCATAGTAACCCACACGACCTGAAAAAAATCAGCGCCTCCTGAAACTTCGCCATTGCCCGCCCGTAGCTGTCAGTAGCACATCCTCAAAAGGTTCCAACTCGGTGGGCACAACCAACCGTTAGGAGTGCGCCAAAGACGACGGTATGAAAACCGGAGCGTTTGAATATACCTTGGGCGCCAAAGAAGATGGCCCCATCAAGAAAGATGGCAAGCTGGTGATGTCTACCATCACCGCGCAGTAATTCTGTCGGGCACTTCAAACCTGAAAGACGAATTTTACAAAAATTAATCCAATCTGCCTAACTTAAAAAGTGGTACCGTTATGCTGTCTGCCGAAAGGCTCGAAATTGCTCTGAAGATTGTGCGTTAAGCGCTTCCCGTTCAGAGTTCCAACTCTGAACGGGGTACTTCGTTGTGAGCGACATTGAATTTTCTGTGCTGGAAGCGCAGCAGAAAATCCATGAACTGATTGCACAGCATCACCCGCTAGAACAGACCCTGGATGCAATAGCCGAATGGGTCAGTAGCATGATGCCCGGCGCACGGGTGTCGATCATGCGCTTTCATCCAGACACCAACAGCTTGAGCCTGATGCCCAGCGGCCGGTTTTCTGACGATTATTTTCGGGCCATGCAGGATATTCCGGTATCTGAGAACGTGGGCACCTGCGGCACGGCTGCATTCACCAAACAACTGGTTGTTACCGACAACATTCAGCAGGACAGCCGCTGGGACGGTTTCCACGACATCGCCAAGGCAGAGGGCGTACAAGCCTGCTGGTCTATGCCAATTTTAACCTCTGACAATGAACTCTTGGGCACCTTTGCCATCTACCATCCTGCACCCGCTAGCCCGACCGCAGAAGCTCGGTGCAATCTAGCCCGGGGCGCTGCTCTCGCAGCACTGGCCATTCTTCGCCACCGAGATGCTGAAGACCATTTGGTTCTCTCCGAGTGGCACCAGTCTCTGGTCGATAACCACCCTGATTGCGTGTACACCTTTGATCTGGACGGCTACGTTTTAAGTTGTAGCACGGCGGTGGAGCGCGTTACCGGTTATACCGCCGATAGCGTGCCAGGGCGGCACTTCGAATTCTTCGTTGAACCCGACTACCGCGCACTGACCCAGGTGGCGTTCGACAGAGCCCGAAACGGTGAGGCCCTCACCTACGAAACCGTGGCCAGCCACGCATCCGGCCACCCCTACCCCATGGAGATCACCAACTTCCCGGTCACCATTCGGGGTGAGATCGTTGGCGTTTACGGTATCTGTCGGGACATTACCGAACGCAAAAATCAGGATGCCGAACTGCACTTACTCAAACGCGGCATTGAGGCAAGCCCCAACGGTATCGTTATGGCAGACGCACGCAGCCCAGGCCTGCCGGTGGTCTATGCCAGCCCGGCGTTTTCCGAAATAACCGGCTATACCCACAGCGAAATCGTTGGGCATAGCTGGCACGTTCTTCATGGCGAAAACACGTCACCGGAAGCCGTCGAAGCCATAGAGCGCGGTTTGCGCCATCAAACCGAGATTAACGTCGAGCTGATTAACTATCGAAAAGACGGCACGCCTTTTTGGAACCATCTGCGGGTCAGCCCCGTATTTGACACGGATGGCCTTTGCACTCACTTCATTGGTCACCAACAGGATATTACCCATCACAAACAGCAGGAAGCGAAGATTACCTTCCAGGCAACCCATGATCTGCTCACCGGCTTGCCTAACGAGGCCTCGTTTAAAGAGACACTGCGTGATGCTCTTGCGGCCGATGGTGAGCGTGGGTCGTTAGTTGCCATGTGTCTAGGGCTAGATGGGTTCAAGCCCATCAATAAAGAACTGGGGCATCCTGTTGGCGACCAGATACTCAGGACCATTGGCCAGCGCCTGACCGCTCTGATCATGCCAGAGGTGACCGTCGCCCGGCTGGACGGAGATGAATTTGGCCTTTTGGTACTGGGCTACACCTACCGGAACGACGTCATTTATCTGGCCGAGCGCATCCTCGAACACCTTGCACAGCCGATCGATGTGGATGGCCAAATGGTTCACATCAGCGTCAGTATCGGAATTGCCTGTAACGGTGCGCATCCGGGCGCACCCCAAGAACTGCTTCAGTTTGCCGGCCTAGCTCTGGAACGAGCCAAACGGCAGGGACGAAATACCTGGCAGTGGTACAGCAGTCATAAAATCGAGCGCAGCCGGAACAGCGTAAATCTGCGGCATGACCTTCACGCCGCATTGAATGAAAATCAGTTTGAAATCTATTATCAGCCGCTGGTGGACGCCGTTACCGGGCGCATGCGCAGCGTAGAAGCATTGGTGCGCTGGCATCACCCTACTCGGGGGATGATCGCCCCCGGTGAATTCATTTCACTGGCCGAGCAGACCGGACAGATCGTGCCTCTGGGCCTTTGGATTCTCAGGCAGGCCTGCGCAGAAATGGCGGATTTCAATGCCAACCGGGAACGGGCATTGCGAGTTGCCGTCAACATCTCATCTCTACAATTTATTCGTGACGGCTTTCTTGACGACGTCCGCCGGGTGCTCAACGAAACCGGCATCCCACCCCAACTACTGGAACTGGAAGTGACCGAAAGCGTCTTGCTGGACGGCACGGCACCCGTCATTGAACTGATGGAAACTTTGAAAGCCCTGGGCGTGCGCGTCGCTCTGGATGATTTTGGAACGGGCTATTCCAGCCTGAGCTATCTTCGGGACCTGCCCGTTCACAAAGTGAAACTTGACCGCAGTTTTGTGGAGAAAGCTGCAACCGATCACCGGTTTGCGGCCATCGTCCAGGGCGTCATCACGATGGCCCACCACATGGATATGATCGTGGTTGCAGAAGGAATAGAAACACGGGAGCAGCAGGAAGACCTGGCCCGCAGGCACTGCGATATTTTGCAAGGGTACCTATTTGCCCGACCAATGCCTTTGGCTGAATTGAAGAAACTGCCTGATCTTTTGCCGGTAGATGCCTTGAAGGGAAGAAGTTGAAAGGAAAACCGGGACAGATCTCATTATTCATCCTGTTGCCTTTGCTCAAGACTGTTCGTTTCATTCCTGGCACCCGTTCGTCGTTACCCGAGCTCCGGAAAACCAAGTTTATTTTATGAGTTTAAATCGTGGTGAACCACATTTTGGTCAGTCAATCATCTGCTCTCCCTGGGTAGACGACAGAATAAAACCTACCGTATTTGGCCAGTCCAAGGAGTGTCGCGTGATCAACATCGATCTCGAACGGATCAAACAGGTTCGTCGGGATATTCCGTTCCGCAAGGATACACTGGAAACGTACCAGGCCCTTCCGGTACGGCGATCTTGAGGCCCAGCCGAGCTGCACCTTGAACCAAGCCGTACCTGGCGGGTCACTATGACTGAGCAGGAGGAAGGTCTGGCTCCGGTTCAGTGGCGCTCTGCTTTCAGCTTCCTGTCAGTTACGCCTGATATTGTAGAGCCTGCATCGAATATCAGAAGGAAAATTAATAATGGAAAATTTGATCTCAAATTCATCTTTTACTAGACCTGTAGCATTAATCTGGCCGGCCAAGCTGCGCTTAACCCACTGGCTAATCGCGCTGTCTCTGCTTGGCGGGGTAAGCCTTACTCAGCATGGTGAGTACGGACATTCTGAACTGGGCTGGATGGCTCTAGGGCTTTTGTTTGCCACTCAACTTAGATCTAACCAGGCGACTCTTTCCAGCCTGGCACTGTGGTTTATTACTGCTGTTTTGGTAGCTATTAATCTGAGCGGCTCAATAGCGCCCAATCAAACTATGCATATATCAGTTACTCTGATAGGCGTTCTACTTGGTGCATTTTATTTTGCAACAGTTGTCCTCGAAACAATTAACTGGTTAAGCGTCAGCCAATCGAAGAAAGATCCCGGAAAACCATTAACAGTATAAGATAAATTGCACTAACCTGGCTTTCCATTCGATATCAAATGCAGAAAATTTTTTCGTATAGGAAGAGATTTATTGTTATCGCAATTATGACTTTTAAGCTATAAAAAAGCCCCGCCTTGGTACCCATTACCAACCAAGGCGGGGCTTTCTGAAAAAATACTTACAACGTTATTAACGTACTCTCTTTAGTTTTGCGGCATCGGTATGAATAAAGTCTTTGCCATAGATATTGAGTTTTGTTGTTTGTGCGTAAGATAGGGTATTGGCACCGATGTCCATAGTCATGGAGAACGCTTGAGTCGTGGCATTTTCATTCATATATGAGGATTCTGAAATACCTCGATCAGGCGCGGTCAGCGTCATTTTTTTTCCGGCCTTACCCTCTGCTACAACGCAAACCGCTCTCGGTACGCAGTAGGAGTTGTACACCATCTGATTTTCTTTATCGTAAATCAGATAACCACGTTGATCATGAAACTTAGCATCATCGCGTTGTCTAAACACTTCTTGCTTGTAGTAGATTGCAACGAGAGACTGGTCGCTAGCATTGACGGCATCTGCGGCGGCTTCAAATGTTCTTACTTCGTAGAACGGCTCTACAGCTTGACCACCTTGCCCTGCAGCGGAATCTGTTCTTCCGGGTGCTAGGTCAACGCCAGGGCTAACCGTCTTCCATGAGCCGATGAGGGGTTGTAGTGGTCCGAAATCAGGTTCTTCTGCTGCGGCGAATCCGTTGAAGGACATTGATAAAGTAATTGATGTCAGGAGGATCACCGGTAGGGATCTAAAAGTTTTCATCTTTATTTCCATTTAAATGTTATTAGGAAAGGATACCTGGAGTTCGTTTTGGTGAGTACAACTCAGGCCTGAAACCAGATTTGATCTTACGTAATAACTGCCTGTGGCTCTATGGGAGCTGTATCCTTATGTAGCTCTAAGCGATTGTTTTTTACGCATGGGATATATATCACATACCTGAAATGGACATTAGAGTATGCGCAATCAAGCCCCCGGAGATGCAAGGTAAACTACTAATGAGACTCAATATTGAAGGCGTAATGATCGACGCAGGGAAATGGGACTTGATTACCCGGCTATTTTTTGTACTAATATTGATCACTAGCATAACGGACATAGTGACCAGTTTGTGGCTGGAGATAGACTCCTTACACATTGTGCAAGAGTCTGTTGTTTGTGTATTAACACTATCGTTGTTGCTAATGTTGTTTTTAAATAGTCGAGCCCATGCAACGCGAAATAGGCAGTTACGGAAAGAACTGGATGAAGCCAAAATTTATTCAGCGCAGGCATCTAAAGAGCTAATTTCTGCCAAACGAATTTTTGGTGAGGAAATATCAAATCAGTTCTCAAGCTGGGGCCTGACAAACAGTGAGTCAGACATCGCCTTGTTTACCTTAAAGGGCTTTAGTGCCAAGGAAATTGCTGACTTCAGAAACGTTTCTGAAAAGACCGTTCGAAATCAGTTAACCAGCATTTACAAAAAATCCGCCACCACAAGTAATGTCAGTTTTATCGCGTGGTTTATGGAAGATTTGTTGTAAGAAATCTGACCATTCCCTACATCAACGTCCAACCGTTTTTCTTCGAGATTACAAATGTGCAAAAAAATCACCTAACAACGGTCATTCGGCGCCCATCCGTCTAAGGCATCTGCTAAATTAACGACTAAACACCCACACCAAGGAATTCGTCATGGCCATATGGGTTGACGCCGACGCCTGCCCGGTGCCCATTCGCGAAATTATCTGCCGCGCGGCAGCGCGCTGGAAGGTAGACATCACGTTCATTGCCAACCACGTTGTTCCATTGCCACCGGGTCCGTTTATTCACACCCGCCAAGTGATGCAGGGGTTTGACGTGGCAGACAATGAAATTATGGATCAACTTAAAGCAGGGGATCTGGTAATCACACAAGATATCCCGCTGGCCGCAGAAGCCATTGAAAAGGGGGCAGATGTATTCAACCCCAGAGGCCAGGCATTCACCAAAGAGAATATTCGCCAACGCCTGGCCATGCGCAATTTTATGGAAGAGATGCGCAACGCCGGCCAGGTTACCGGCGGCCCTGCGCCCTTCGGCCAGAGCGACCGCAAAGAATTTGCGGACAAACTGGACCGCTGGCTGCAACGCAATCGATAGTTTTTTGTCGAAAACGGAACCGGGAGACTCCTATGCGAGTTTTAGAGCAAGCTGTTATCAGTTTTGTCTTATTGGCCTGGGCCCGTTCACCCACAGACCGGCGAAATCTGGACCCACGAACACGGCCCCGCGGCGGCTATGTCCGGTTTGGCCCTGACGGCGCTTTGTGGCTGCTGAGCGATGCCCGTAAGGGCAAACTTTACCGTATGGCACCCGCACAATAGTGCGGGTGGGCTTATTCCGCCCTGATCCATTCAACCCGCAACTCGAACGCACCCGCGCGCTTGTCGCCCAGTAGCAAGCCAATGGCTTCTACATGTTCAACATCCAGAGGTGGGCCGGAAAGCGCGCGGCCACGAAAATGCGGACTGAGCTGGGAAATCAGGATAACCGGCTCTGTCCACTCGCCTGCGAGTGTCGGGAACTCGGCGGTATAAGCAATGGGTGATTGGCCATAACGGGCGTCGGTGTATAGCCTGAGCTGGTAATTGCGACCATCGCCTTTCACCCGCAGTCGCAGCGAATGAAAGGCACTCACGTTAAACTGGTGGCCACTGCTTTTCACCGACGAAAAACCACCGTTGTTCTCCAGCGATATCTGTCCGGAAAAAATCAGCTGGCCGTCCACAATTGCTGGTCCCCCGCGGGATTCGCCACCCATGACGCCGTCGTTAACCGCGTACCACTCAGGCGCGGGCGAGGTCGCAGAAAAATCCACCAAGGTGTAACCACTATTCGCTTTTGTATTCACTGGTTTGTGCTCCTTTAAAAAGATCACTAAGACGCAAAACGTACATCCATAATTAGTCAGAGTCACAGAAAAAGAGCAGTAAGCGCTGAACAGGCAATCAAGCCCAGCGTCAGCTTGCGAAACAACTGCTCGGAAGCCAGATGAAACAAACGGCTACCCAACCATGCTCCGAACATCATCGGTATCAACGCGATAGCACAAAGCGACAACCACGCCATTTCAACCCGGCCCTGTTGCACCGTATAGAAGACTACCAGCACGCTATCAATTAGCATGAAATACACGATCAGGGTGGCCCGCACCGTAAACGCCGGCGCAGACGTACGCATCATCAACAACACCGCAGGTGGCCCGCTCATACCGCTGATACTACCAAACAAGCCAGACAAACTGCCCGCCAGATAGTTGTGTCGGACCGAGGCTGCTATCGGTTCCGCTTTTAGCCGGCTCTGCAGGGCCATTAGCCCCACGAACACCAGCACTGTGATGGCTACCAGTGTCGCCAGCGTGTCACTGGGCAACAGTCGCATCAGAACAAAACCAGCCAAGCTGCCAATAATCGCGGCCAACAGCATCTGCCGCACCATTACGCCAAGAGCGTCTTTATAAACGCTGCGAACCAGCGGCAGCGCGATCATAAGATCCGCCAGCAACACGACGGGCACGGCGATTACCGGACCATACAACGCACTGAACACCGGTGCCATGATCATGACCGAACCGAATCCGGAAAACCCGCGCACCATACCGGCGACAAAACACACCACTAAAAGCAAAATAACGCTGAATCCCGAGTCCGGGAGCGCATTGGATAAGCTAAGAAGCACGAAGTTATCCTACCAGAGGAAGCTTAGAACCAGCGGAATAGACACCACAGCCAACAGGGTTTGCCCGCTAATGATACCTGCCATCAGCGGTGCATCACCGCCTAGCTGGCGCGCAAGAATGTAAGCTGAGGTGGCTGTGGGCAAGGCCGCCAGCAGAATCATGACCTGCACCAGCAAGAGCTCAAAGCCTAGAACATAGCCGATGCCCGCAGCAATCACAGGCATCACCAGTAACTTAAGAATTGACGACATCACAAATGGCATCGAAGCGCCGCGTAACACGCTCAGTTGCAGGCCAGCACCCACCGTCATCAAACCCATAGGCAAAGCCAGGCTGCTCAATGGCCCCAGAGTGCCTGCCAACAGCGGGTGAAAGCCCAGCTCGAAGTAACTCCAGGTAATGCCCAGCAGCGATCCGACAATCAATGGGTTGGTAATGATCATCCGCAGCACGGGCAGAAGCTGTATCCGCTGGCCAGCAGTCGTCAGCGAAAACATAACGATGCACAGCAGATTCAGCATGGGCACCATAATAGCCACCACGATGGCGGTCAGTGCCAGGCCCTCATCGCCCAGCAGCATGCCGCCTGCCGCCAGTGCGACGTAAGAATTGAAGCGAATAGCGCCCTGAAACACCGACGAGAACACCGGGCCACTCCAGCGCCAGAAGCGCTGGATAACGGCCAGTATCAGAGTCATCGATGCCAGTGTTGCGCCTACCAGCACGGCAACATCTGCGTAAACCGACGGCGCCATGTGCGCCTGCCCCAACTTGTACACCAGCATGGCGGGAAACAAAACGTAATAGGTAAAGCGTTCTGCCTGGGGCCAGAATTCCGGCCCGGGGAAATTCCAGCGGCGAAAAAGGTGCCCCAGGGTGATCAGCAGAACAACCGGCACCAATGCATTGAAAAAAACGTTCATTGCCCAGCCCTGAAAAATGAAAAAACCAATGCAAAGCTTGCTATAGATTTACAGACAGAACAACCGGTACCTTTCAACACTATTGAATCAGACTGTTATCAAGATATGCGCTATAACAGAGGATAGCCGTTATTAACAGGCTTTCGTTTTCCGGGGGAAAGTCATCAAAAAACTCGGCAGGGCTGATTATTCGTCGCTGAAGACGGCACAGTCACGACCGCGTTCCTTGGCCAAATAAAGCGCCGTATCTGCACGTTTTAGCCAGCTATCAGCTGGTTGTACCCGGCACCCAGGCCGCAACACCAAATGACGCCGTCACTTCTGCTGCATCTGGCGTTTTCAGTTGGTTTTTAATGGCTTCTTGAAGGTTGCTGATAAACGCACGCTGCTGCTGTGAATCAACGCCGTACACCAACAGCGCAAACTCTTCTCCTCCTTAACGGTAAAGACGATCACCTTTGCGGATATTGTTGGTGACAATCGATGGTATTCAGAATTTCTAGCAATCGAAGCTGCTTCACACCCTGGTTTGCGAACACAAAGGCGCTCATTGATAACATAATGATTGTTGCGACAAAGGAATCTAACGGGATTACATCAAAAATATCGGACAGGGCCACCAGAGCTATTCCGGCGACAAAATTAATCAGACAAGCCTCGACCGGTTTCACCAAAAAAACATGGCCGCAAAGACCGGGTAAACCCACAAAAAACTGCCAACCCCGTTCACGATGGCTATCACCACGACGCCAATAGAGATAAATATCGCGGCTACAAAGCTCGCAATTCGGGTTTTTTCGGTGCGGAAAGCATAAGCCACCAGCCCGGCAATACCCAGTACCAAGGTCATATCAACCATCGCCGCGACGACGTTTCCTTGAACAAAGCGTATAACGGCGAATGGCAAAACGCCCAGTACAGCTAAAGTGCCGAGTAGTAACAATGACGATAGACGAGATTTTTTACAGCTGTTTAAGCATAGCGCCCTCGACATTAATTGCGTCACCATGTACAGAAACACGACGCTAAATCTACTGGTAACGCTGTAATATCCGCTCCAGCTCACCCGCGGCGCGGGCTTCGTCCAGCGCTTGCTGCAGGTCTGCCACAATGGCGGGGTCGGTTTCATTGCTGAACGCCAGGTACATGGGCGTTTCACGGAACGTAAGAACCGGCTTCAGGCCGCTAACACCAAATTCTTTCTTGGCCACCAGTGGGCCAACCAAGCCGTCTGTTACCCAAAGGTCAGCCTGGCCCAGCACCAAGCGGCGGGTATTAACCTCACCCGAGGCCGCCATAATCACGTTAAAGCCCTGATCGGTTAAATAATCCGACATAACATCGCCTTTGTAGCCGGCGATTTGAAGGTCTTTGGCGTCGTTCAGCGAATTCAAGGTAATGTCAGAATCTGGAGCAGCGAACAAGGTCCACTGAATGGACGCCAGCGGGCCCACCCACTGGAACTGATTGGCGCGCTCTTCGGTTTTTGCGGTACAAAACAAAGCGTGATTTTTTCGGCCCTGAACCCAGTTGTACGCGTAATTCCAGGCCCGCATTTTCATCATGTAATCATAATCAACCCGAGCCAGTGCGGCTTTAACCATGTCAGTGCAAATACCAGTGATGTCTTCTTCATTGTGGGCAACCGCTTTGCCAGAAAAGGTGTCGTTATAGGGCGGGTATTTTTCAGTAAAAATGTACAGTTTCTCCGCACCTACAGCGGTCGCCGCCGCGCTGAATAACAGCAGCGACAATAAACCGTAGCTAATACCTTTCACAGCACGAGCGGTCAGAGAATTCATGGCGGTCGGCATTCAACATGTCCTTATCACTGGTTTGGGCGCACGGACTGCGCCTTAAGTACCTTGGAATTGGACACCGTAACTACTGGTGATTGCAACCCAATCCGCCCAAACTTCTGACGCCCATCAAAGAAATGCCGAGCTAAAACTTATAGTTCTAGCTTAAGCACCGGTTAAGGCAGAGGTTGCAATGAATCTAATAAGGCTGGCATTGCCAGATTTACTGCAGCGGGCGCTGGCCAATCTTTTAGACAACGCCCTGCTGCACTGCCCCGCTAACGGCACCATTGCCGTCAGCGCCAGCAGCAGCGCAACCTCGATTCGCCTGAGCGTGACCAACAGCGGTGACGCCATTGCAGCCGAACACCTGCCACGGTTATTTGAACGCTTTTACCGTGGTGATCAGGCACGCTCACACAGCAGCGAAACCGGCGGTTTGGGGCTGGCCATCGTGCAGTCCATAATGGCACTGCACGATGGCCAGGCGAGCGCCGAAAACAGCGCCCACGGGGTTTGCTTCGGCCTGGATTTCCCGCCTTACTAAGGAATTAACGCCAGCTCGGCATCACGCTCTTCGCGGCTTGGGCGCAGTTGCGGCAGGCCTTTTTGTTGGCGGCGCTGGCCCAACCAGTACAACAAAGGCGCCGCAATGAAGATCGATGAGCTAGTACCCACCACAATGCCAAACAACATCGGCAGCGCAAAACTGGCCACCGCGCTGCCGCCGGCAATGCCCATGGGCAACAGGGCCAGCAGGGTGGTAAGCGAGGTAAACACGGTGCGCGTCAGGGTAGACGATATGCTCTCGTTCAGCAGTTGCAGCATGGGCTTGTCGGGCGTGAGCCGCAGATTTTCCCGAACCCGGTCAAACACCACCACTTTGTCGTTCACCGAATAGCCGATCAGCGCCAGCAAAGCCGCAACCGCCGTTAAGTTAAATTCAAGACCGGTCAGCGCAAAAAAGCCGATGGTTTTTGTCAGGTCCAGCGCAATGGTCAAGGTTGCGGCGGCGGCAAAATGGGATTCAAAGCGAATCCAGAGGTAGCCCAGCATGCCAGCACCCGCCAGCAGAATCGCCAGAATCGTAGCATCGGAAAAACCGCCGCTGACTTTCGGCCCGACCATGTCTACTTTCGGGAATTCGGCCGTTGGCGAAAGAGTGCGCACCGCGGTTTTCAGGGAGTCCACCACGCCTTCTGCCTTGCTATCGGAATCACTCGCTGAAGGATTCAGCACCGGCAAGCGCACCAGATACTGGCCTGCATCCGCCGGGCCTGACTCCTGAATCGCCGCACTGCCCAAGCCTGCAGTAGCCAGAGCCTGGCGCAGCTGCTCTACGCTGGTGTTTTCGGCCCGCACTTCCACCAGGGTACCCCCGGTAAAGTCCACGCCGTATTGCAGTCCAGGACCAAAAAACAAAACGATGGAGCCAATCGACAGCAAGGCCGATAACCCCAAACCTATGAAACGGCCGCGCAGAAAATCAACACCGCGCTCCGCCAGCCGGTCCAGCGCTTTTATGCCCTGAATAGTTAAAGGCTGGCGGCCCATGGCCCGCACCCGCCATTCCATCAACAAGCGGGTGACCGCAATGGCCGTGAACATCGACGTCAACAAACCAATGCCAATGGTGACGGCAAAACCGCGCACCGGGCCGCTGCCGAACATAAACAGCAGGCTGATAGCAATCAGCGTGGTGACGTTGGAATCCAGAATTGTGCTGTAAGCGCGGCTAAAACCCTGGCGCACCGCCATAGGGGCAGAGAGGCCGTTACGGGTTTCCTCGCGAATGCGCTCGTTAATCAGAATGTTGGCATCTACCGCCATACCAATGGTGAGAATAATACCGGCGATGCCCGGCAGGGTCAGCGTGGCACCAAGCACGCTCAGCACACCGAACACCAGGCCTACGTTCACCGCCAGGCCCACACAGGCAATCGCACCCCAGCGGCCATACAGGCCCAGCATAAAGGCGAATACCAAAGCAGCACCCAGCAGCCCGGTACTTAAGCCCATGGCAATGGCGTCACTGCCCAAGTCTGGCCCCACGGTGCGCTCTTCCAGCACTTTCAATGGCACTGGCAAGGCGCCACCGCGCAGTAACAGGGCCAGGTTGCTGGCTTCGGCGCTGGTAAAGCCACCACTGATTTCACCGCTGCCGCCGGCAATGGCACTGCGAATCACCGGCGCGGTAATCACTTTGCCGTCTAGTACCACCGCAAGCGGCCGGCCGATGTTAGCGCGAGTCATCTCGCCAAACTGGCTTGCGCCACTGCTGTCCAGCTTGAAGTTCACCACCGGTTGCCCGTTGTCAGAATTAAAGCCTAGCTGAGCATCGCTAATGTGCTGGCCTTCCATCGCCACCCGTCGCTCCAAGCTGTAACGTTCGCCTTCTTCGCTGCCCGGCAAATCCATTACCGGTTCATTCTTGCTATTGGCAACCCAATTAAAGGTCATTTTTGCAGTGGTGCCGAGCAGTTTACGAATACTGCTGGGGTCGGCCACGCCGGGCATCTGTACTAGAATGCCATCGTTGCCCTGGCGGGTGATGCTGGGTTCTACCAACCCGCTTTCGTCCAACCGCTGACGTACCACTTCCAGGCTGCGCTCAAGCGCGTCATTGGTTAACGCGGCAATGCGGCTTTCAGTCAACGTCAGCCTTAATTGGCCGTCTTCTACCGCGACGTCGAAGCGTCGAGTGCCGTCTCTATTGTCACGAGCCAACGCACGGGCCACGGTGGCGGCCGCTTGCAGTTGCTCGGGCTTCTTGGCCATAACCACCACCGCGCCACTCTCAGCCTTTGGCCTGACACCGGTCACCCCTGCGTCTACCAGCTTTGGCCGAAGCTCCTCAGCAATGGCGCGCATTTCAGCATCAAACAGCTCGGCGGTGTCGGCCGCCAGCAACAGGTGCGAGCCACCTTGCAAGTCAAGGCCTAAAGATATTGTGGTACTGGTGTACCAGGCGGGAAGTTTAGCGGCGATTTGCGTTGGCAACAGATTTGGCAGGGCGGCTATCAGCCCTAATAATATAACCAAGCCATAGACCAAAGCCCGGGCTTTCAAAGATTTCATGGCATATCCTCACAGGCGACGCCTGCCGGCAGCTTTAACAGCGGAGGGCAGGCGTAATAACGGGAATTTCAGACAGTGCGAAAAACGGTCGTTATGGCATTAAGCCAAAGGAGGAGCCCGCAGAAGGGGCCAGAAGCTGGGGTGATGGCGAACAACATGCGCGGCAACAGGATGGAAAACCACCACTTGGCTGCTGAACTGGGGCAATAGCAGAGAAAGCACTGACACCAGTGCAAAGGGCGTTGGCGAACTGTCACCGTTGGCGGGCGTTGGCGCCACGAACCGCCAACGACTGCCCTGATGGCTGGCCACCAGAGCCTGATCGCTGTGGTTGATATAACCGAAATCAGAGTTTGCAGCCGGGGCAGAAAAACCACTCAGCAATAACCCGAGAGCCAACACCGCCAGCAGCAATGACAACCCGTAACCGAAGCGGGCAGATGGCAGCAAAGTATGGCAAGGGCGTGGGTGCATGGGGGTGTCTCGCTGGTTCAATCACTAATATGAGGCCGGCGCGGTGAATCGTCAACTCAGTGTTTTCACTATTGTCATAAGGCTTCAATTAAAGACGGCTGGACCGAACGGGGGAACTCCCCGCACCGTTGCGAGTCACACTGCGCCAACTGCTGTCATTTTTGAGGAGTAAGGATGCTTTCCGTGAATCTGGGGCCACTTAGCTTGCCCATGGGCCATCTACTGCTGGTATTCGCCTTCGTGGTGGCGCTGATAACCGGTGCTATAGCCGGGCGCAAAGAAGGTGTCCCCATCGCTGGCACCCTGGCAGATATTTTTCTGGTCGCCCTGCTGACAGCGCGCATTGGCTTTGTTGCGCTTTACTTCGAATATTACCGCGATGACCTGCTGGGCATTATTGATATTCGCGATGGCGGTTTCAGTGTTCTGGCAGGCGTTGCCGGGGCCTTGGTTTTTATCGCCTGGCGCATGCGCCGGCACGCGCGAATACGTCGCCCACTGGCCATTGCCATGACAGCGGGCCTGATCAGCTGGGGCGCAATTGCTGGGCTAATCGCCGTGATGGAGCAACAAACCGCCAGCTTACCCCAAGCCAGCCTCGCCACTCTTGATGGCAAGCCCGTACAATTATCAGAACTGGCTCCGGGCACGCCCATGGTGGTGAATCTGTGGGCCACCTGGTGCCCGCCCTGCATTCGCGAAATGCCCGTGTTGGAGCAGGCGCAGAAAGACAATCCCGGTGTGGCCTTTGTTTTTGTAAATCAGGGTGAGCAGCCGGAAACGATTCGCCGTTTTATGCAAGAGCAGGACTTAACCCTGAATAATCTGATAACCGATTTCGGTGGCAGTCTGGGCCGCAATACAGGCAGCCACGGCCTACCCACTACCCTGTTCTATAACACCGAAGGCCGCCAGGTAAATGCCCACATGGGCGAGTTGTCTAATGCCACGCTGGCCCGCAGGCTCGAGCCGTTTAAGGCTCCTTGAGCCGTAACCAATCTATCTGACACTTAAGGAGAAACCGCCATGGCTTCACCCGTTAGCTCTACATCTGTTCGCTCTACAAGCACCACCGATGCGGCTCGCGCACGTGCACTGCGGACATCGGGCCGCTGGCAACCATTGTTAGTGTCGGCTTTGGCCGCAGCTACTCTGGGCGCCAGTGGCATCGCCTTCGCCCAGGACAGCTACCCACCTGCGGTGCAGCTGTTAATTGACCGCGGCGTGTCCATTGCTGACAGTTTCGAAGCACCCGGCGGCCTGACCGGCTATGCCGGCGATATGCAGGGCCGGCCAGTCGCGTTTTACCTGACGCCTGACGGCGACCATATTATTGTGGGCCCGATGCTGAACGCCAACGGCGACAACCTTACAGAGCCAAAAATCCAGGAACTGGTACAAGGGCCGCTGAATCAAAAAGCCTGGGCACAAATGGGCGATAGCGCCTGGGTACTTGACGGCAGCGCCGATGCGCCGGTCATCGTGTATACCTTTACCGACCCCAATTGCCCTTACTGCCACCGCTTCCGCCAGGCTGCAGAACCCTGGATTGACGCCGGCCAAGTGCAGCTACGCCACGTGATGGTGGGCATACTGCGCGAGGACAGCCTGTCTAAAGCCGCCACCATTCTGGGTGCAGACGACCCCCAGGCAGCCCTGCGCGACAACCAGCAAAGTTACAACAACGGCGGCATAGAGGTGAATCGCGAACGGGTCAGCGCTAATAGCAAACGCATCACTGCCAATAACCGTTTGATGGGTGAATTAGGGCTTAGCGCTACCCCCAGCACCTATTACAAAGATGAAAATGGCCAAATCCAAATGCAACAAGGCTTACCGCTCCCCGAAGACATGCGGGCGGTGATGGGAAGTGCCCAGCCCTGATGGTTTCGCAGTGGTGTTTTCATCGTCAGTGAGCCGTGCTTTGATACGGTTCGTTGTTTGCCCCGATCCGCAAGCAGTTCAGGTTTAATGGATAAGCCCAGTAGACATATTTGTCACTTCACGCTGTATACCCACAGGAATTTTTTATGGCACTGACACTGAACATTGTGACCTGTAGCACGCGCCCCGGCCGCATAGGGCCGTCGATTGCCCAGTGGTTTTTGGAGTACGCCCGTGAACATTCTGCGTTCGACTGCCGGCTGGTGGACTTGGTCGATTTCGAACTTCCGGTTTACAACGAGGCCAATCACCCCAAAAGCGGGATTTACGAACACGAACATACCCGCCGCTGGGCCGCCAGCGTAAGCAGCGCTGACGCCTTTGTATTCGTTTTGCCGGAATACAATTTTTGCCCACCGCCGTCGTTCGTGAATGCGCTGAACTACGTGTACACCGAGTGGAATTACAAGCCCTGCGGCTTTGTCAGCTATGGCGGTGCCGGCGGCGGCGTACGCGCAGCCCTGCTGGCGCG
Source organism: Marinobacter sp. M1C (assembly GCF_023314135.1). Lineage (NCBI taxonomy): Bacteria > Pseudomonadati > Pseudomonadota > Gammaproteobacteria > Pseudomonadales > Marinobacteraceae > Marinobacter > Marinobacter sp. M1C. The sequence continues at coordinate 394,268 of NZ_CP092289.1, read as the reverse complement.
GCAACTGGTCACCACCCTGAAAATGATGCCCATGGTGGAAGGGGTGATGGTGCCCATGGCCTGGAACCAGATTGATGATAACAAGGTGTTTCACTCCAACGAACTGATTGACCCGTCTGCCACTGACCTGCTGGTGGAGCTTGAAAAATGGGCCAAAGGCCTGAAAGCCATGCGGTAACACCGCATTCACCCGCTTTAAAAATGCAAAAGGCAGAGCTTCGGCTCTGCCTTTTTTGATATTTTTGATAGCACCGGGTTAGGTCTACCGAGTCAGATCAGGTCGTTCACCACGCTGATACGCACCGGCAAACCCTGGCGCACCGAGGCGCCACTGACGTTTTCCAGCCAAGTGGCGGTTCCGCTTTTACGGGTGGGGTCGGCAAAGCCCAGATCGTTCAGGTTCACGCCAGCGCCCAGGTATTCGTTGCCCGGGCGCTTCTCGCCATCAATCACATGGGTACCCGCGCCCAGTTCGCGGTGACCGTAGCCATGCTCGATACCCAACGCTCCCTCATGTACGTGCTCGCCCACCAGAGCCAGGGCAACCACCCTGCCACCGGGGCTTTCGATGGCGATGGCGTCACCGTGTTTCACACCGTATTTTTCGGCATCTTTGTAGTGCAGCAGTACCGGGTTATAAGGTTTGATCATGCGCAGCCGTTCCAGACCAATAGCATAGGAGTTCATCAGGTTGGACTTGAACGAGAACGCCAACAGTGGCCAATCTTCCTGAGTAAAGTGATCCCGCAGCGCCGAGCCATCCCAGAACCTGGGCGGATGAAACATAGGCGTACCCACAAGGCGTTTACCGCTGTAGCTGTCGATGGTGGTGCCCACCTCTTCGTTGTACACGCACAGCGGGCGAGTCCAAGTGTAGCCGAGTTTCTGGCTGTCATAAGCCTTTTTCATTTTCTCGAAGCGACCACCGCGGGAGTACAGGTGCGCCACCGGGCCCACTTCGTCCGCCGCCAGAGTGCCTTGCAAGCGCTCCATTAACGGCTCAATACCGGATGCGTGGATGTCCTCTGCGGAGGCATCTGCCAGTGGTTTACCTGCCAGCGCAATGTTCGCCGCCGCCCTTAAATAGTAGTCTTCAGCGCGGTTCAACGGATGGTTCTTGCCGTCGGCACCGGCGATGGCGTTGTCGCCAAAGCCCGGCAAATCAAGCCGTTTGGCCAACTCGATAAAAAAGCTGTCCATACTGACCGGCTCACCGGCGGCGGTTTTTGCCTGGCGTGGCTCAACCACCGGCCAGCAGGCGGTGGTCATTTTGGTCACGGTGCCACTCCAGGCGCCGGTGAAGCCCCAGACTTCGTACATTACCGAATCCGGCACAATGTAATCCGCGTAACGGTTGGTTTCGTTGATAAAACCGTCTACCGCCACGTACAGGCCAATGTTTTTCGGATCTTTCAGCTTGCTTTCAATCATCTCGGTCAGGCCCGCCTGGCCGTAGAGCGGGTTTGCCATTACTCCGATCATGGCTTTGATGTGATACGGGTAGCCGTCAATACCGGATAACAGGTGCTCGGTCAGAATCGGCGGTGCCAGCTTGCGCCAGGGGGCTTTGGCCGGATACGGCGATTCACCGTTGGCCACATGGCGTTTGTATTCTGAGGTTTTCTCGTAGGGAAAACGCGAACGCGACAAAAACACACCCTTGGGGCCAACCTGGCCAGGAAAGCTTTCCAGGTCGTAGCGCGGACCATTACCCATACCGTTGTACTTGCCACCGCCGTGGGCCATACCACCCTTCTGATTGTAGCTGCCGGCCAGCAAGTTGAGCATATTCACGCCCCAAGAGGCGTAAAAGCCCGAGCCGGACATCATGCCGCCGTGGGCGTCTGCTACGGCCTGGCGGCCAAAACGGGCAAAGCGCTTAGCCAGGGCCTTTATGGTACCGGCCTCTATGCCACAGTAGTCGGCGTACTCTTCAATGCTGTAAGCCTGGGCCTGTTGGCGCAGTTTGAACAGCGAGCTGCGCACGGTAGTGGTGCCACCCGCGGTATCTACCTGGCGTTTCACAAACAGCTGGCTGCGGCTGGCAGCTTCGGCGCTTTCAAGATCGCCGGCGTTATTGACTACCACCGGGTGATCGTTTTCAGATCCTGCTTCAGCCTGACCAAGGTCAGACAAACGCAGAAAGTAGCCAGCCCTTGGGTGGCTGTCGTCATCAATCACCAGGTGGGTGGCGTTGCTGTGGCCCGCTTCACCGGCGGCGCTGGCCGCGGTGTGGCCCGGCAGTGCCAGGTAATCCGCCGCGTAGCCGTTATTTTCCAGCATCCAGCGAATCAGGCCCATGGCCAGCGCGGTGTCGGTGCCCGGCAGAATGGAAATCCAACGGTTGCGATCGCTGGCGGCGTGGGATGCGGCCGCGTTCAGGGCCGGGTCTACCACCACGTATTCCAAAGAGCCAGTGCTGCGGGCTTGCCCCAGCAAGCGGCCCTGACGCTTGAACGGGTTACCGGCCTGGCTGGGTGCGGTACCAATAAACAGGGCAAATTTTGTATTGGCGAAGTCTGGTTTCACGTGGGCGTTTTTAGCCAGATCGTTCATCAGCGCGCCAGAACCCATGCGGAACGCCAGGCCACAATAAGCGCCATGATGGCCGTAGTTGCGGGTACCAAAGGCGTTAAAGGCAAAGCGCTTGAGCAGTGCGGAACGGCCGTAGTCGGTGGCCTCCATCATCAGCAGCTGGTTGGCTTTGGGACCGTATTCGGGGTTATTGGCGTCCAGCGGGGTTTCAACGTCGCGAATGGCGCGCAGGCCGTCTACCGCGCCTTCCGCAAATAGGTCACCGCCTTCCACAATCTCGTCCAGCAGCTGCTCGAATGAAACGGTCTGCCACTGGCCACTGCCGCGAGGACCCACCCGCTTCAGGCACTGCAATACCCGCTTGTTGCTGGTGAGCTGAGCCATGGCGGCGTTGCCGCGGGCGCAGGCGGTGGAGCGGTTGAGCTGGCCCCGATCCTGAAAACTACTCAGGCCCTTGAGGGCGTCCAGCACCGGGATATCTTCGTCCAGATGCTCGTCCGCAGACAATGGGTGGTAAGGGTTACCCGACACCCGCAGAACTTTTTCTTCATTGTTATCAATACGCACCCGCACGCCGCACTGGGTGGTGCAGCCGTAGCACACGGTAAAGGCAATGCGCTGGTCCGGGTTGAGTGTAATCTCGCCGGTTTGCGGGTCTACGCTGTATTCTGGCGACAAGCTATTGCCGTGCAGGCGGTCGGCGGTTTTCTTACCGGCGGTACCGTTCATCAGGCCCTTGCCCATTTTTTCCAGCGGACCGTAATAGCCGGCCCCAAACGCTGCTATACCGCCAGCGGCGGCAGCACCTTTGATCAGATTACGACGATTCTTGTCCATTTCTAAACTCCTCAAGACGCCGGCTGCGGACGTTATTGCGGCGGCAGCCTGGGCCGAAAATCAGCGTGCGCGCACCTGCATGCCTTTTTTCCAGGGCACCAGGATGTCGATAATCAACAGGGCCGCCAGCCACAGGCCAAAGGTGCCGATAATGCCCATAAATCCGTAAGAGCCGGCTTCGATGGCGTATTGGTAGTAACCAGCCGTGTTCTTGGCCACGGTCTGCACTTCCATCAGCACCATCCAGCGGAAGGTCCAGCCCACGTGCAGCGCCAGTAAACCTACCAGCCAGCCAAAACCCAGCCAGCTTTGTTTTTTCAGCAACACCGCCGCTGACAGTACCAGCGCGATACCGGCCAGCAGGCCCCACACCGCAACGGCGGTCCACTGGGGCGAGTTTTTAACAGAGGCAAAAGCTTCCTGAACCGACGGGCTGTAGCCGGTAATGCCCTCGGTCAGCCACAGGGCCGCAACCACTGCCGCCAATATCATGCCGACAAAGATCACCGTCAGACCCTGGCGGTTCACGTCTTCGTCGTTGCCGGTCATCAACCGGTTCAGCAGCAATACCAGACCCGCCGCGGCAACCAGCCCGGTGATCACAAACATCACGGGTAGCCACTCGGTATGCCACAACGGACGGGATTGCAGAACGGCCACTTCGGCGCCGGTGTAGAGCATTATTCCGAACGAAAACACCAGCGCGCCCAGACCCGACAAAATCAACATCCAGCGGGGTGAGTGCCACTGGCCCAAGGCGATCCAGCCGGACAATCTAGCCATCCAGCCCTCTTCCTGAGCCTGCTCCTGCATGGCGGGGCGCCAGGCCAACCAGGCGTAAGCCACCACCAGGACCAGGTACAGCGGCAGTAGCAAACTGCCAATAGACATCCAGGACCAAGGCGTTATGTTGGCGTAGAAGTGCCAGAATCGCAGCGGCTGGTGCAAGTCTGCCAACAGGGCTACCGGACCCACCAGAGTGCAGCTAACGCTGACCAGCAAAGCAATTTTAGCTAACAGTAAAAACCGCTGTTTACCTAGCAGCAGGCCAGGCACGGTGAGCATCAACGCCGAGTAGGAAATGGCGATCATAAAAAAATACTGCACCGCCCAGGGATACCAGGCCATGGCGTAGCGCGGTGTTAAAACCTCAATGACCATGGAATTCATAGCCCATCTCCTCACCTTTTGGGCCGCGGACATCCCAGAGTGCCGGCTTGGCGTCGGGGCGTGATATGAAACGGTCATCCATACCCAGATAGAACACATGGGGAGAGGTGCCCTGCTCGGGTTTCAATACCATCAGTTCTTTTGAGTGCTCAGCAATCATCTGGCTGATCTGGCTGTTTGGGTCACGAATGTCGCCAATAATGCGGGCACCGCCCACGCAGGATTCCACACAAGCCGGCAACAAACCTACGTCCAAGCGGTGGGCGCAAAAGGTGCACTTGTCGGCGGTTTGGGTGTGTTCGTTGATAAACCGGGCGTCGTACGGGCAGGCTTGCACGCAGTAGGCGCAACCCACGCAAACGTCGTTATCCACTACCACAATGCCGTCTTCACGCTGGAAGGTGGCTTGCACCGGGCACACCGGCACACAGGGGGGTGAGTCACAGTGGTTGCATAGCCGCGGCAACATGAATGTGGCTATGTCGCCGCTGTCTTCGTGCTCTACTTCGTACTGGGACACAATGGTACGAAAACTACCCAATGGCGCCTCGTTTTCAATGTGGCACGACACAGTGCAGGCCTGGCAGCCAATACAGGCGCGCAAGTCAATCAGCATGGCATAGCGTTTTGAGGGGTCGCCTTCACGCCTTGGTGGTTGGTGGTTGATGCCCGCAGAGGCAATGCTGCTCAGCGGCACCAGAGCAGCGCCCGCAGTAAGCTTGGCAATTTGCCCCAACAGGGCTCGGCGCATGGTGTCCATGGGCTCTCCAGCGGTTCGTCAAGTCTGTCAGAGGTGTTTGGTGAGCAGGCTAACATTCACTGCCGGGATTGATTTGACCGTCATCAAGTTTTGGGAGAGTTGATGCGACAGATAGGCACATCTGGCATAGTACTGTTGTATTTTTTCAGCCTAAGAGGCCCCATGACTGCTATTCAAAACAAAGCGTTCAATGCATCTGCCAACCCGGTGCTTGACCTGCTTAGCCGCCACCGTTCCATTCGCAAGTTTACTGACCAGAAAATTCCGGCCGAGCTGCTGTCTAATCTGCTGCACGCCGGCCAATGCGCCGCTACCTCCAGCCACGTGCAGGCTTACACGCTGATTCACGTCGTCGATACCGTCAAGCGGGAGCGCTTGGTAGAGCTGACCGGTGGCCAGGGCTACGTCGCTTCCGCCTCGAACTTTTTCGTGTTTTGCGCCGATATGAAGCGCCCGACCGAAGCTGCCGCAAGAGCTGGCGCCGAAATAATTACCGGCACCACCGAGCAGTTGCTGGTGGCCAGCATAGACTCAGCAATGATGGCGCAGAACCTTGTGGTGGCAGCAGAATCTGAAGGGCTGGGCATTTGCTACATCGGTGGTATCCGTAATGACCCGGCCGCTGTTAGCGACCTGCTGGACCTGCCCGATCAGGTGTATCCGGTATTCGGCCTGTGTCTGGGCTATCCGGACCAGGATCCCCAAGTGAAGCCACGCCTGCCACTTAGCGTCATCGTGAAAACGGACAGTTACAACAGCGAACAGGACAACGCGCTGATTGATGGCTTTGACGCCACTATGGAAACCTATTACAGCGAGCGCCTCGGCGGTAATAAGTCCAGCAACTGGTCGAAGCAGCTTAAACCCCTGTTCACCAGCAAGCTGCGCCTGCATCTGAAGGAGTTTCTGGAAAAGCGCGGTTTAGGCCGGCAATAGGCGGCACGTCGGAATGGTAAATCGGGGACAGATTTGAAATCTGTCCCTGGCTCCTGATGTGATGCGTATCAGGGCGTGACCTTTTCCCACACTGTCAGTTCTGACAGGCTGTGCTGATATTTATTACGGGTTTCGCGAATCACGAATGGCAGGCTGCGCGGCGCGCTCATCAAACGGAAATGCGGTGCTAGCAAGTCTTTCAAACCGTCCAGAGTGCTGTAATTTTCACCGTCTTTCTTGTAACCACCAACCCATTTGTCTCGCGGAGTGTATTCCTCCAGCCAGGTATAGGGCGATGCAATCACCAGTACGCCGTTGTCGTTCAGACGCTCGTGAATGCGGGTCAGAAACTTCGCCGGATCGTACAGGCGGTCAATCAGGTTGCCAGCCACAATCAGGTCGTAGTTGTTAAACAACGGCTTCAAGTTACAAGCGTCGCCCTGATGGAAGGCTACACGCTCGGCAGACTCGGTCAGGCCCAATTCCTCTAGGGTGCGCTCGTGGTAACTCACCAGGTCACCCTCTTCCGGGCGGGCATAGCGAATCACTTTCTGCTCTGCCATCTCCACTCCTTTCTGAATGAAATTGGCTGAAAAGTCGATGCCGTCCACATGCTCAAAGCGGGTAGCCAACTCAAAACTGGTGCGGCCGCAAGCGCAGCCGATATCCAGGGCGCGGCCATAGCTTACGCCACTTTGGTCAGCCGCTGAGCGCTCGTCTAAGGCCGCAATACCGGCCATCGCCAGTTCTTTGGGGAAGTTGGCTTCGCCGTGCCAGTTTTCGCCGAAATTGAATTCCGAGTACTGGGCAAGAATGACATCGTTTTCGTAATATGCGCTGGGGTTCTTCAATTCAGCCTCCGAAGCCACATAGCGGAATCCCGCATGCTGGAAGAAATGGCGGCGGAACGCATAGCGGGCACTGAGCCGCGCCTCGTTACCGCAAGAAATCCACGACCCGCCTTTAATCAGGTTGTGGCGATTATCAAATGTGGGTGTGGTGAAATCATCGTACAACGGATGCACCTCAAACCCTGCAAACGGGTACATCGGCGTTTCAGTCCACTGCCATACGTTACCGACAACATCAAACCATTGGCCGTGGCGGAAGCGCGTAACCGGGCATGAAGACGCGCCGTGATCCAAATGCAGGTTGGCCGCAGCCGGCTCGGCGCCTACTTCCGCTACCTGAGCCACTTCGGCCAGGCGGTGCCATTCGTCTTCAGTGGGCAGCCGCACAGGCCGGCCGCTATCCACGGTTTTCCATTCGCAGAAGGCTTTAGCTTCGTGGTAGTTCACCTCCGCTGGCCAATCCCACCGCATTTCCACTTCTTCGGTCATTAACCGCAGAAACCATTGATTGCGCCACACCCAGAAAGTGGGGTGGCTGGCCTTAGCAAATGCGCGCCAGCCCAAGCCTTCTTCGCTCCAGTAAGCCTCTTCGCTGTAGCCGCCGGCTTCAACGAATTCCAGAAACTCCTGATTGCTCACCAAATATTTTGACGCATCAAACGCGTCTACGCTGGCTTCATGGCGGCCATATTCGTTGTCCCAACCGTAATACTCACCGTCAACTGGCAGGCCCAAAGCCACATCGCCCGCCGCCACCGGCAGCAGCTTGTTCTGCGGAGCTTCCCCGCTTTGAGTGTTGGGCGTCCACTCTGGCTGCGGCTGCAGATACTCCAGCTTTTGCTGGCGAATCAGCACCGATGAGGTTTCCAGGTGAATGCGCTCGTGATCGATGCCCATCAAAATCGGCCAGAACGGGCTCTTCCAGCCCACCGGCAACTGCAAGGGCAAGGTGCGGATAAGATCCACCACCATCGCCCGAACTTTTTGGCGATAGGCCATAACTGCCGACACTTTAGGCCAGGCGTAATGGTCTTCGTTCAAGTCGTCCCAGCTCATTTCATCCACGCCCACCGCAAAGGTCGACTCCATCGCAGGATCAATGCGCTCGGGCAGAATTTTTGCCAATACCAACTTGTTGACAAAAAAAGTTGCTGTATGGCCCAAATAAAACATCAGCGGGTGGCGCAAAGGTATCGACTTCTTAAAATAAGCGTCGTCACCGGCCAATGTTGTAAACAGGGATTCGTAGGTGTCAAAAGTGTCGCAAAAACAACGCTCGATTTCCTCGCGCTTTTGCTGCACGTCACCTTTGGCCAGATTAACCGTGCGGCTAAACGGCTCAGCCGGTTTGGTGGCAGGGTCCGGCGCGGCAACCAATTCAGCGGTTTTTTCAGTCACAATTCTCTCCTGATTCCTTTCTAATTCTGATTATTTCAGCGGGTTAGCCTTAAACTCTCAAATACCCTCAGGAAAACGACCCGCGAGCAAATACTGATTGGGTGAAATGTACGCTGATGCCCAGGAAACAGCTTCATTCGACGCGGACATTTTCTGCGTTAGAGTACAGATTCCACCGCCTGCGTTATCTGTTTGTCGCTGGGGAGCACGCTACTTGAGAAAGATTCCACTACCTGGCCCTGATCGTTCAACAGGTATTTTGTGAAATTCCACTGCGGCGGCTGGCTCTGTTGATTGATGTGGGCGAACACAGGCGTTGCGTTTGCACCGGTGACCGGCCCGGGGGCTATCATAGTGAAGGTGACGCCGAAATTTTTGAAACAGATGGTGGCCGCTTCCTCCTCGGTGTCTGCCTCCTGGCGGAAGTCGTTGCTGGCAAAACCAACCACCACCAAGCCCTCTTTACCGTAACGCTGATGCAGCTGCTCAAGGGCGGTGAACTGGTTGGTAAAACCGCAAAAGCTGGCAGTATTCACCACCAACATCGGCTTGCCGGCAGCCAGTTCGCATAAATTGACGGTATCTTTGGAATGAAGTTTCGGCAGATCGTGGTCCAAAAATGCCGGACAACCCACGGCTTCTTCTGCCACAACCGGGGCAACTCCCCACAGCAAAAGCAGTGCAACGCTGACTGGCCATCTGAACATAATGCGTCTCCTGTTATTCTTTATAATAGTAGATGAAGTTACGCGATCACGGCCGCAACGGTTTTCTGCGTCGCCGTTTTTTGCCGCCGGGAAATAAATAAATCCTCAGGAGCCAAACCATGACACTACCCATTTTTCACGTATTTCTGTCCCACGGACTGGAAAGTGGCCCCCGCAGTACTAAGATTCAAGCTATGAAAGCGGTCGCGGAAGAATACCCGGGCGTGGTGGCCGAAGCGGTGGACCATCGCAGCAGTAAAGACCCGACAACCCGCCTGAAGCAGATGCAGGCAGCTATGGAGCGAGTTGGGGCTGCCCCCCAGCGTACCGTTTTGGCAGGGTCCAGCATGGGCGGCTGGGTGTGTGCGCAAACAAGCGCCATGAATCCGGTACTGGGCTGCTTTTTATTAGCCCCCGCACTGGCACTCGTGGGCTATCCACAACCCAGGCCGCAGATTTGTGCCACGTTCAGCCAGATTATTCATGGTTGGGAAGATGACGTTGTTCCGGTAATGCCTGTGCTGGAATTGGCACAACAGCAAGGCATCAGCGCCCTTGTACTGAACGATGGCCACCGGCTCGAAAACAGCGTACAGCGAATAACCCAAGAGTTTGAACGTTTTTTGCAAACATGTCTGGAAGACCGTAATACGCCTTAATTCCAGCATGTTATTGACCAGGAAAAAGATAGTAAGCGAAGCTCAAGTTTTTATCTGTAAACTTGCGCTTCACCCGTTGTTTTGCCAGTCTAAAGACAGAAGAATAACCAATTCAGAAAAAGAAGCGGAGATTACGCGATGAGCAGCATGAGTAAATTCAAGAAACTGGCAGGCATTTCTGCACTGACGTTCGCGGCACTGACCGCAGCCAACTCGGTGAACGCTGCCAACTGGCGTTATGCTCACGAAGAATACGAAGGCGATGTTCAGGACGTTTTCGCTTACAAATTTAAAGAGTACATCGAAGACAACTCCGACAATACGGTGCAGGTTTATCGCTTCGGTGAACTGGGCGAGTCTGATGACATTATGGAGCAGACCCAGGCCGGCATTCTGAATTTTGTAAACCAGTCGCCCGGTTTTACCGGGGCCCTGATTCCAGAAGCGCAAATTTTCTTTATCCCGTATCTGTTGCCTACAGACATGGGAACGGTGGTTACCTTTTTCCGTGAAAGTAAGGCTATCAACGAAGACTTCCCTAAGCTTTACGCAGAAAACGGCTTGAAGTTGCTGCAGATGTATCCGGAAGGTGAAATGGTCGTCACGCTCGACGAACCCTTTACGACCCCGGCAGAGCTGCAAAATAAGAAGATTCGCGTGATGACTAACCCGTTGCTGTCGGAAACCTACTCCGCTTTTGGCGCCACGCCTACGCCCTTGCCTTGGGGTGAAGTTTACGGCGCGCTGCAGACCAATATGCTTCAGGGCCAGGAAAACCCGATTTTCTGGATTCAGTCCGGCGGTCTTTACGAAGTGTCACCTAACCTGGTTTTTACCGGTCACGGCTGGTTCACCACCGCAATGATGGCCAACCAGAACTTCTACAACGGCCTCTCAGACGCAGACAAAGAGTTAGTGAACAAAGCGTCTGATTTCGCCTTTGAAGAAATTCTTGTTCATATCGACGGCCTGGCTGATGAAGCCCTGGCAAAAATCCAGGCTAGCAGTGACGAAGTCACCGTTACACGCCTGACCGAAGAGCAGATCGACGTGTTCCGCAAGCGCGCCCCGCAGGTTGAGGCGAAGTTTGTTGAGATGGCCGGCGAGAGTGGTCAGCAACTGTTGAACCAGTTCAAGCAGGATTTGAAAAACATCAAAAAATAACAGCTCGTTATTCTTTTTGTATTCATGGCCCCGCGATCATTTGCCTGCGGGGCTTAAAGACTAACCCCGCCCAGCCGGGGCTTTTCCCCTACCGGCCGGGATTTTGCCATTCCGGAGCATAGCCCATGACCGAAAACTCCCCGGATTTAGACGACACCGGCCATTATGACTCGGGACTGCCCGGTTTTCTGGGCACCATCGATGAGTGGATTGCCAAAACCGAGGCGATAATACTTGCAGCCGGCATTATTTTGATGGCAATGAACACCTGCGTGAACGTGATTGCTCGCTTCATATTCGGTGAAGGTATGTTTTTCTCGGGCGAGATCAACCGCATACTCATTATTCTGGTTACCTTCGCCGGCATCGGCTACGCCGCCCGCCACGGGCGCCACATTCGCATGTCTGCAATTTACGACGCCTTTCCCGCTAAGGGCCGAAAAGTACTAATGATTATTATCGCTCTATTTACCGCAGCGATGATGTTCTTTCTGTGCTACCACTCCTACGGTTACATCGTTACTTTGTACGATCGCGGTCGGATTCTACCCGCGTTGGGCATAGACATCTGGATGATCTATGTTTGGGCACCCATCGGTTTTGCTGTTACCGGCATTCAGTATTTGTTGACCGCCGTCAAAAACTTAACCAGTAAAGGCGTGTACTTATCCACCGGTGTGGTGGACGGCTATGCAGAGACCGAAACCGAAGTTTAAAGCAGCCTGAATCAGGCCAGACTCTGAGCAGACCATAAAAGGCAAGAATCATGGCAACAATACTGATGGTCATTATGATCGGGCTCCTGCTAATGGGCTTTCCGATGATGATCCCGCTGACAACCGCTGCTGTTGTTGGCTTTGTAATGATGTTCGACGGCTTCGGCCAGATGGGCACTTTTATTCAGCAGATGATGGGCGGCATTCGCCCAGCATCGCTTATTGCGGTGCCGATGTTCATTCTGGCCGCAGATATTATGACTCGCGGCCAGTCCGCGGATCGCCTGATTAATATGGTGATGGCGTTTATTGGCCACATTAAAGGTGGACTGGCTATTAGTGCGGCCACTTCCTGCACCCTGTTCGGAGCGGTGTCGGGGTCTACTCAGGCCACCGTGGTAGCGGTGGGTTCACCGTTGCGGCCAAAAATGCTGAAAGCGGGTTATTCCGATTCATTTACCCTGGCGCTGATTATTAACGCCAGTGATATCGCGTTTTTGATTCCCCCCAGTATTGGCATGATCATTTACGGGGTTATCTCGCAAACCTCCATTGCTGAATTGTTCATCGCGGGTATTGGCCCGGGCCTGATGATTCTGGTCATGTTTTCACTCTACTGCTTATATTACGCCTACAAGAACAATGTACCCACAGAACCGAAAGCAACCTGGGGCGAGCGCGGGCGCGCAGTGCGCGAGGCTCTGTGGCCGTTGTTTTTCCCGGTCATTATTGTCGGTGGTATTTACGGCGGTATTTTCAGCCCCACCGAAGCCGCCGCGGTATGCGTGTTGTATGCCTTCTTGCTGGAATTTCTGATTTTCCGTTCGCTGAAACTCCCGGATATTTACCGCATTGCCAAATCCACAGGTCTGATCACCGCCGTGGTGTTTATTCTGGTGGCGGTGGGCAATGGCTTTTCATGGATTTTGTCGTTTGCACAGATCCCTCAGGCCATTCTGGAATCGGTGGGAATCAATGAGGCCGGCCCGGTTGGTGTGCTGGTTACCATCTGTGTCGCGTTCTTTATTGCCTGCATGTTTGTGGACCCGATTGTGGTGATTCTGGTGCTGACGCCGATATTTGCGCCGGCCATTCAGGCCACAGGGCTAGACCCTGTGTTAGTGGGTGTACTCATCACCTTGCAGGTGGCCATTGGCTCTGCCACCCCGCCATTTGGCTGCGACATATTTACCGCCATCGCCATTTTCAAACGGCCCTATATGGATGTAATTCGTGGCACACCGCCGTTCATTGCGATGTTAATCGTTGCGGCTGGATTGATTATCGCGTTCCCGCAGATTGCACTGTTCTTGCGCGACCTGGCCTTTCCGGCCTAATCAGGAGACAACGGAATGTTCAAACGCATATTAGTCGCCATCGATGGCTCAAAAAACTCAATGACCGCTTTGGATAAAGCCATCGGTTTGCAAAAGCTGATTCCTGACGTCGAAATCTTTTTGCTGTGCGTGTACAAGCACCACAGCCTGTTTGAGGCATCTTTGTCCATCAACCGCCCTGACAGCATGGACATCCCCGACAAGGTGCTTTCAGAGTACGCCAAGGAGGTTGTGAATCACGCCAAAGAACATGCCAAGGAGCAGAACGCCACTCATGTGCGCGGTTTTGTCAAAAGCGGACGGCCGTCCAAAGTCATCGTACAGTTCGCCCAAGATAAAGAAGCTGACTTGATTGTGGTGGGCACCCGCGGCACCCATAGCGACAAAGACGGCATATTATTAGGCAGCGTATCGCACCGGGTAACCAGCCACGCCAAGTGCCCGGTGCTGGTGGTCTGACTGGCCCTGCCTCAACCGCTGGAAGACACCTCCACGCGGTTGCGGCCATTTCGTTTCGCTCGATAAAGCGCCTTATCGGCCAGCCCCATCAGCTTTTCTGGCTGGAGGGTGTCGTCCGGCCAACTGGCCACCCCTACTGAAATCGTCAAAGGCCGCAAAACCACACCTTCATATTCGAGCTTGATGTCCTGCACCCGCTTGCACAGCGCCTCCGCTTTTACCTGCGCCTGGGCACTGCTGGCACCGGCCATAAGCACCACAAATTCTTCGCCGCCGTAACGGCACACCGTATCGCTTTCACGTAACGCTGGCGCCAATTCACTGGCGATACGTTGCAGCACCAGATCGCCAGCTTCATGGCCGTAATCGTCGTTGAAGCGTTTGAAGTGATCCACATCCGCAATCAGTAGCGTCAGCGACCGCTGGCTGCGCCGACACACGGCTATCTCGTGCTTCATCAACCGATCGAAAAAGCGGCGATTGTGCAGCCCTGTGAGCGCGTCCTCATAGGAAAGTCGTTGTAAATCCTGATGCAGCAACACGCCAGACAGCGTAAGCCCGATTTTCTGGATAATCTGATCCATTGAGAAACACAGGCGAGCGATGCCATATTCAGTTGTGTTGGCAGAAAAGTATTCCGGTATTTCCAGCTGCAAAAAGCCAATAGTGTGACTCCCGCTCTCAGCCTTTTGCACGTTAATCCACAAACACAGGTTGTGCAGAGCTCCGGGTAAATCGGTATCGTCTGGCGGCAAGTCGCGGATGTCCGCAAACAGACGAGTGGGCGGCGGCAGGTTTATTAAGCCATCAAACGCCTCTGGCAGCGGACTGGCGTTGGTGAAAGGGCCGGAAGAGTTAGAGTTGTAACCCCAGCTCACAACCTGGCGCCAGCAGTCCTCAGGTGAGTAAGTACATAGCGCATCCGGCTGGTACAGGGCACCCCGCAGTGGACTGGTCAAGTCAGGAAGTTCGAGCACCAGCAATTTCATCGCCTGCGCTAACGAAGTGCAGCTCTGCAGACCCGCGACAACGTCATCCGACAGGCGGTTTTTCTCGTTTTCAAACGTCAACAGTTTTACTCGCCGGCGTTCACGGAGGGTCAGCGCCTCGGCTTTGGCCGTGCGTTCAGCCACCTCCTGCTCAAGACGCGCATTCATTTGCTGAAGCTGAATCTGTATATGACGGTAATGCGCCACCGAAATACTGATAACCGCCAGCAGAAATAACAGAACACCCCAGCTGACGGGCACTCTTACCCAAGGCAGAAAACCGTGAGCCACCGCCATATCGGCCATCAGCAGAAGACAATAAACACCAAATACCGCCAGCAACAGCCGCTGATCACCAGACATCTGGCGAATGCCGAACACCGCCATGGCCGACATGATGACCAGGGACACCAGAAACAGCACGTCAAACACGGGGTAGGTAGATGCCAGCGTGACCAGACCCAAAAGCGATGCCCCCAGCGCCAACACCAGGTACAGCAGGTGTAGCTGCCACAGACGTTTGAGCAGCGGCGCCGGCTTTGGGCCAAGCCACTGCGCCAACATCACACCCAAAGCGACTGGCACCATGTAATAAGAGCCGGCTTCCAGGTACTCCCACATTAGTGGCTGGCGCCATAGCAGTTGGCTCGCATCCGTACCGGAGAATAGAAGGAGCGCTGAGCTGGAGGCAAATAAAGCAATGCCATTAAAGCCCCGATCGTCTTTGCGTACAAAGGCAAAAATTGCGGCTAGTAGGGCCAGAAGCGCGCACATTCCTGCCACGATCAGTGATTTTAGCGAATTTTTTAGAATATAAGGTACCAGAGCCTGCTGCTCCATAATGGCCACTTCGCCCCAAAGACCAATATCGATGTAGTTGGAATAAATTCTGAAATACAGGGGCTTGTCGTGGTAATCCGGCGGCAGTGCAATGGCATGCCAAGGCCAGCCGGCAAACTCACCACGGCCTTCGGCATCGAACTCACCAAACTGGTAAATCTGCCGGTCGCCTTGCCAGACCTGAACAATCAGATCAACACTGAATATATAGAGCACCGGATCGTGCCAGTCGCCGGCCGGCAGTGTTACTCGGTACCACACGTTATTACGACCATTCCGGTCGGGCGGGTTTGAGGGGAAATCGATGGCGGACCACTGATCCAAGGCGGACGTTTCTGTCCATGTAGGGACACCGTTGGCGTCTATCGAGGAGTCGCCCCAGCGATATTCCCAGCCTTCGGTGACCGGTTGACTGGCAGCAGAGGCAACTGAAGAAGCTATCGCCAACCAAAACAGGACAGCAACAATGAGGCACGGGAGTGTCAGGCGGAGGGGTGCAAATAACATCGAAAGAAGCGGCCTTCCGGCTGTGGTGATCACATGATTGTAGATCATTGCCATGTCTGAGACCTACTTTTACGACGCATAAACGGCTGCGAGTTCGCTTTTGCACTCATCGGCCTGCCTGGCCGCTATTGCCAACAGGCAGGCCGCTTATAGCAGGTCGGATTAACGACCTGACTTCAGCTTTTCCCAATACTTGGCATAAACCTGAAGAGCCTCGTCACCGATATCGGTCTGGAACTCCGCGTTTACCATGTCGGCCGCCGTGGGGTAGCTCGCGCGATCGTTGGCAACCGCATCGCCTAGCAGTTCACGCGCAGGTAGCACCGGTGTGGCGTAGCCAATATCTGTACTGATCAGGGCAGCAATTTCCGGGCGCAGCACAAAGCTGATGAACTTGTGGGCGGCATCTGGGTTCTTCGCATTCTTCGGAATGACGAAGCTGTCCAGCCATACAATAATACCTTCTTTCGGATACACGTATTCCAGCGATTCCAGGACGTCTTTGCCCATCACCGCTTCACCGTTCCAGATCATGCCAATATCCACTTCGCCTTCCAAAAACGGCATGCGCGGGGCATCGGAGTTGAAGGTTCTTACCGAAGGCATCAGTTCGGTGAGCTTTTCATAGGCTTCTTCAATCTGCTGCGGATCGGTGCTGTTACCAGAGTAACCCAACACCCGCAATGCCACGTGAAACACCTCGCGCATGTCGTTGGTCAGAATGACGCGGCCGCTAAAACGCTCTTCCCACAAATCAGCCCAGGCGGTGACCGGCTCACCGTTAATGGCGGCGGTGTCTACGCCCAGCCCGGTGGTGCCCCACATGTAAGGCACGCTGTATTCGTTGCCCTTATCGATATCCAGATTGATCAGCTCCGGGTCGAGCTGGTCAAAGCCCTCAATCTTGCTGCGATCAATCGGCATCAAAAGGCCTTCGTTGCGCATTTTGCTCACGTAATACGTAGACGGCACGGCCAGATCATAGGCGGCGCTGTCGTCCAGCAATTTCAAACGGGCGTACATGGCCTCGTTGCTGTCATAGGTGGTGTATACCACCTGTATACCGGTTTCTTCCTCGAAGCGGGTCATCACCTCCTGAGGCATGTATTCAGACCAGTTGTACAGGTTCAGTACCTTGGGCTCTTCCGAGCTGCAGCCCACAAGGCCAGCCGTCAGTATTCCCGCCAATGCCAGTTTTTTCATTTTTTGTTCCTCATCAATATCCATTGCGACAACAACAGCATCACCAGTGAAAACACCAGTAACAAAGTGCCTAAAGCATTCACTTCAGGTTTCAGGCCCACACGCACCATGGAGTAGATGCGTAGGGGCAATATTTCGTAACTGGGTCCGCTAACAAAGGTGCTGACGACCACGTCATCCATAGACAGTGTAAAACCCAGCAGCCAACCCGCCAGCAGCGCCGGCATAATCACCGGAATCAGCACGGTACGAGTCATGGTGAAATCACTGGCGCCTAAATCGCGCGCAGCTTCCGGCAAACGTTCGTCAAACCCGCTGAGCCGTGCCATGACGGTAATCACCACGAACGGCAAGCAGAACGTGACGTGGGCCAGCAGTAACGACACATAGCCCAGCTGGATTCCCGCCAGCAAAAACAGACCCAGCAAGGATATTGCCAGTACGATTTCGGGAGACATCATCACCACAAACAACATGCCTTTCAGCGCTTTTTTACCGCGAAAGCGATAGCGGTGCAGCGCCAGCGCAGTCAACGCGCCAATCAGGGTAGACACGGTAGCGGCCGTGAGCGCCAGGAACAGCGAGTTACCCAAGGCTTTCATCATGGCGTGGTTGTTAAACAGCGATTCATACCAGCGCAGGCTAAGCCCGCCCCAGCTATAGCCTGTGCGCGAATCGTTAAACGAGAACACCACCAACACAGCGATGGGGATGTACAGCAGTAGGTAGACCAGCGCCAGGTAAGTCCGCGGTAGCCAGCGCATCAGGAACTCTCCTCGCCGAGGCGCTGTTTGCTCAGGCGATGGGCAAACATCAACAGCGCCATGGTCAAGGTAAGCACGATGCTGGCAGCAGCACCAAAGGGCCAATTGCGGGCGTCCAGAAACTGGTTTTTGATCACGTTGCCCACCAGCAGGTTACGCGATCCACCGAGTATGTCAGGCACAAAAAACAACCCCATGGCCGGCAGCAACACGAGCATAACGCCGGCCAAAACACCCGGCAAGGTGAGCGGAATAATCACATTTGTGAAGGTGGCAAAGCGCCCTGCGCCCAGATCGTGGGAAGCCAGCAGCACGTCCTGACGTAAATCATCAAACACCGCGTACAGAGGCAAAATCATAAACGGCAGCAGCAGATACACCAATCCAATGATCACCGCGCCTTGGGTGTACAACATTTGCAAGGGTTCAGAAATCCAGCCCAGCCACAGCAGAGCGCTGTTCAGCAGGCCGTTGGCGGCCAGAATCAGCTTCAGCGCGTAAACCCGCACCAGCGAATTGGTCCAGAAGGGTATGATCAATAAAAATATCAGCAGCATCTGCCGGCGTTTCTGCACTTTGGACAACGCCCAGGCAAACGGATAGCCAATCAGCAGGCATATCGCCGTGGTCAATGTCGCCATCCACAAGGAGTGCAAAAATACATCCAGATACAGCGGATTGAACAACTGGCGGTAAGCATCCAGGTTCAGCGGCAAGGCGATAAACGTGGATGGGTCGCGGGTCATCACGCTGGCGCCCACCACCAGCAGGTTGGGCGCCAGCACCAGAAACAGAAGCCAACCCCACACCAGCACCAAAACAGCGGTTTTAAAAGGCTGTAGCCTAATGCTCAGCATCATCGGCCGCCTGCTCCTCTTCGTCGGTCAGCGGTTGGTCTTGTTCCTCGGCCAACAGCCATTCCCAGCCGTCTACCCAGCTAACCCGAACTTTCTCGCCAATGTTGTAATCGAAGGTTGGGTCGTCTTCATCAAAAAACTCGCTGGCCATCACCTGGCTGCCGTCTTCCAGCTCGATCACCGAATCCAGAGTGCTGCCTTTGTAATTGCGCTCCACAATCTCGCCGGCAACGCCCTCGCTGTCGTCTGGTGCCAGCACACGGATGTCTTCCGG
The DNA here is from genome assembly GCF_023314135.1 of Marinobacter sp. M1C. Taxonomy (NCBI): domain Bacteria; kingdom Pseudomonadati; phylum Pseudomonadota; class Gammaproteobacteria; order Pseudomonadales; family Marinobacteraceae; genus Marinobacter; species Marinobacter sp. M1C. Next base: position 375,305 of record NZ_CP092289.1, on the reverse strand, counting down.
GCGCAGCAATACGTGCAGTGACTGGTTTATGGTTACACGGAAAGAGGGTTTACTCAGCACCCGCTTCAGGCCAAACACATCCACGCTGATCTCGCGATCGCCAATGCTGGTGACCTGTCCCGGAAAAAAGTTGGTCTGCCCCACAAAACGCGCGGTGAATAAGTTGGCCGGGCGCTCGTAAACTTCCCGCGGTGTGCCCAGCTGTTGGATATAGCCGTCTTTCAGCACCACAACGCGGTCTGACATAGACAACGCTTCCTCCTGATCGTGAGTTACGAACACAAAGGTAATGCCCAGTTCACGCTGCAGACGCTTAAGTTCTACCTGCATGGTGCGGCGCAGCTTGTAATCCAGTGCGGACAAGGGTTCGTCCAGCAACAGCAGTTTTGGCCGCTTCACCACCGCGCGAGCGATCGCTACCCGTTGCTGCTGGCCGCCAGACAACTGATGCGGCTTACGCTTGACGAAATCTTCCAGCTGTACCATCGCCAAGACTTCGTCTACCCGTTCGCGGATTTCTGCTGTTGGGCGTTTTTCCATTTTCAAGCCATAGGCCACGTTGTCATACACTGACATGTGGGGAAAAAGGGCGTAACTCTGGAATACGGTATTTAGGGGGCGCTGCTCGGGAGGCTGGTCTGTAATGTCGACTCCGGCGAGGGTAACGGTGCCGTTATCGGGAAGCTCAAAACCTGCCATCATTCTCAACAATGTGGTTTTGCCGCATCCGGAAGGGCCTAGCAGGGTAATGAACTCACCGTCAAAAATATCCAGCGTGAGCGAATCCAATACGGTTTTACCGTCGAACTGTTTGCTGATTGTGCTCAGCGAAAGTAACGTTTTTTCCATCAAATCAGCCCAAATCGAAACGGTGTCACCGTGGGTGAAAGCAAAAAGCAAAAGGGGCGTGAGGATAATCCACAACGCCCGCAGTTGCATTCTTTTTAACCAGTTTTTGACCCTGCCAAATCCTGGTGTTCCGCCTGTTTATTCGTTAACGACCGAGTTCAGATACGCCTTGTCAGAAATGTTAGTCCATTGGCGCACCTGCTTCAGGTACTCCTGCTGGGAAGTAATGATTTCTTTTGCCAACGGATCTGCGGCGCTGGCCTCTTTCAACAGTCTTTCGGTGACATCGCGCAGAGCGCTGATGACTTCCGGCGGGAAGACTTTGTGGGTAACGTCCGGGTAATCCTGCTGCATACGGCTCCAGGCCACGCCGCTTTCATGGGTGCTCTGGATGTACATGTCATAGGCCGCAGTGCGCATGGCCACACGCAGAATTTCCTGCAGGTCTTCTGGCAGCTTGTTCCAGGTTTTCTCGTTAATCAGAAATTGGACTTCAGCGCCGGGTTCCTGCCAGCCGGAATAATAGTATTTGGCAATCTGGTGAAAACCCATCTGCAAATCCAGAGCCGGGCCTACCCACTCAACGGCGTCGATAGTGCCCCTTTCAAGAGCGCTATAGAGTTCGCCCGGCGGAATGTTGGTTACCGCAACACCCAGCTCTGACATCACTTCACCCGCGAACCCCGGGGTGCGCATTTTAATGCCCTTCAGGTCATCCAATGAGGTGATTTCATCACGAAACCAGCCGCCCATCTGGTTGCCGGTGTTGCCACCGGGAAACGACAGCAGGCCAAAAGGCTGGTAAACCTTCTGTGCCAGCTCCATGCCGCCACCGTGATAGAACCAGGCGTATTGCTCTGGCGCTATCATGCCAAACGGCACGGTGGTGAAGTACATGGCGTTAGGAATGCTGCCCTTGTAGTAATAAGAGGCCGTGTGGCCCATGTCGTATTGGCCGTTGCGCACCAGGTCAAAAATGCCAAAAGGCGCTTTATGCTTGTTGGACGAGTCAATACGGATCTTCAGCCGTCCGCCCGACATGGTTTCTGCCATCTCTGCCATGTGTTTGGTGGTGTCCCCCAATATGGGCGAGTTGGGGCCCCAGGTTTCCGCCAGTCGCAGGTTATAAGTTTCCTCAGCCAATGCTGAAGATGTCGCCAGGGTTGCGGCCAAGGCCAAAGTGGCCACGATCAGTTTGCGCATTGTTATGTCACCTTATTGTTGTGTTTAAACTTTGAAGTTTCCGATCAAGTGTCGCAAAGACTCACTCAAACGTGCCAGTTCATGGCTGGCCTCGTGGGTCTGGCCAACCCCAGTATCGCTTTGCTGTGCCGCATCGACAATACGCACCACGTTTTGATTTATCTCTTCGGCCACCTGGCTTTGTTGCTCGGACGCGGTGGCAATCTGGGTGATCTGGTCGTGTATCTGCCCAACCGAGGTTTCAATGGTGGCTAAAGCCTGAGCAGCATGGCTGATACGCTCGATGGTTTCAGTCGAACGCTCCCGCGACTGGTTCATACGCTCGGCGGCGGCACGAGATTCAGTCACGAATCCGTCAATCATCTCGCGAATCTGGTCCGCCGATTCGGCACTGCGCCGAGCCAGCTGGCGCACTTCGTCAGCCACTACCGAAAAACCACGGCCGTGTTCGCCGGCCCGAGCTGCTTCAATAGCCGCGTTCAACGCCAACAGATTGGTCTGCTCCGTCACCGCATGAATCACGTCCAGCACTTTCTGAATATTGTCTGAGCGCTCCGCGAGTGAGTTAATAGTGGTGGCACTGGCCTGGATTTCGTCGGAAAGCTGATGCACGGCTTGCTGCGCCGAAGCGATGGTCTTACCGCCTTCCCGAGCCATGCGATCGGCATCGGATGCGGAACTTTCAACATCGTTGGCGTTGCCGGAAATCTGCTGGATAGTCGCCACCATTTCATGGATCGCAGATGCAATCTGATCGGTTTCCGAACCCTGCCGCTGAACCGAAGCGCGGGTTTCATTGGCCACGCTGCTCAGCTCTTCCGCAGCGGAAGCCACCTGATCGGTGGTAGCCGATACCTGCCGAATGGTTTCCTGAATTTTGATCACAAAGGTATTAAAGCGGCGTCCCAGTTCCGCCAGCTCGTCGTTGCCCTCGGCGGGCAGACGCTTGCGCAGGTCACCATCGCCGTTGGCGATGTCTTCCATCAGGTCGCTTACAGTCTTCAATGGTCCGGTCACCGTGCGCCCCACAAACACACCAATAAACACGGCAAGCAGCACAATAACCGCCGTGGCCAGGGCAATAAACGCAAGGGCTTCAGCCAGCTTGGCATCGAGGTTGGTTCTTATAACGGCCAGCTGCCGATCGATATCGGTCACGTAAACACCGGCACCCAGCATCCAGTCCCAGTCGGGTATGGTCACGGTGTAAGAAACCTTTGGCTCCTTCTCACCACTGGCCGGATTCGCCCAGTCATAGCCAAGAAAGCCATCGCCGTTGGTCGCATCAAATAAAGACCGCACAACACTAATGGTGGTCGGGCTAGACACAACACCTTCTTTACTTGGGTCAGGGGCATAAGCAAGATTTCTAAACTGGCCAGGGCCGGTGCGCTCGTAGGCGTAAATATAGTTATTGCTGTCAAAACGGATGGCCCGCAGCTGGTTTGCGACCGCCTCCTTAGCCTCACGCTCGGTCAGTAAGGGGTTGTTTTTAGCCTCCAGAGCTACGATCTTGGCTACCTCTACCAGCGTTTTTAGCCCGTCTTTCCGGGATTCAAGCAGGCTCTCTTCCAGCTGCGCAAGTTGGCCAAGTTGGCGTTGTTCGTTGCTACGGAGCTGTTCAAAGCTGATGAAACTAATCGCCGCAGCAGTGAGAAAAACAGGAATCAGAGCGATAAGTAAGAGGCGTGTGCGAACGCGAAGGCGGCTTAGCAGGTCCATTAAAATGCATCCTTTCATTAAAATTGACTATTAATTTTACCATCACATTAAGTGGCTTAGCCTGCAAAGCCAACCCTTTTTAGGTTGGGCGGGCGATAATCCGGATCGCGACGCCAGCGTTCGCCAACCGACTTGTGAAGCCGGGTTTCGATGTCTGGTACCTGCAAAGGCCTAATCAGCGGGCGGGCGAAACGGAATACGTGGCGCCGCGAGTTGTGCAATTTGGCGCGGGCATCGGGCTTGAGTGCTTCAAACAGATGGTTTTCTACCCCCAAGCCGCTGGTTTCTGCTTCTTTTAACATCCATGCCAATGAATAGTCGGCGGCACGCAAACCCTGATCGTCTGGCTCGTAACCTCCGCCAATATCGCTATGGGAGCCGGCAAACCACACCTGTTGCAAGTCCAGCCCCGGTCTCGACAGCCAAAGCGTGGGCTCAAAATCTTCCCGACGCTCGTCGATTGCCAGAGCATGGCGGGCAAAGCTCACGTTGCTACCCAGCTTGGTGTCGTAAAATTCGTCTTTACTGTCAAACAGGCCCATCAGCGAGAAGGGTACCCCCAGAGCACCAACTGTATCCCAAACGCCTACAAACCGGACCTGACGCGAGGGATGGCTGTGGGCTGCGCGGAACGCAAGCGACTGTATGCCGTCAGGGGCATAGTCTTTACCGGGCTTTTTATAGTGTTCAAACGCCTGCTGGATACGTGCAGCATCTACTCGCGCAACAATGCCGCAGTTGTTAATCAAGCCACACAGCGCCCGCACCGTGTAGGCACCGCGGCTGAAGCCAAACAGATAAACTTCGTCACCCGGCGCGTAGTTCTGAACCAAATAACGATAGCCATCAAGAATATTTTTATGCAGGCCCTGGCCCGTCACCCCGCCAATTAACGCATTGTGATACGAACCTATGCCCCAATCATAAAACACCTGTTGCGAAATACCGTCCGCGGCCACTGGTGTTATTGCTCTGGCCAGCCGCAAAACGTTGGTTGGAAAATCCTTTTGCAGGTCTTCTTCAGGCCGGTTCCAGGTGCCGTCTGCACAAATAACGATCCGTTTGGCCATAGTACTGTTCTCGTTAGCCGTGGGGCTTATGCCTGCCATTTAGTATAGTCAGGCCCTGCCAGAACGTTTTGTGACGGCCGCCTCTGTTTGCGCTATTGCGGGTATATTTTAAACGCTGCCCCGATACTGAGCGTTTTGGAAAATGGCGAAGTGTTTCGCAGCCAACATCCGGTTTTCGCCATGAAAACGGCCAGAGTATCCTTCCGCGACTACTTGAACACTAAGCAATATCAGGAAATGGGAATAGTCGGCAAACCCGGATACACTTTGAGTTGAAGATTAACAGTGGCATAATACCGGCTTATTCAGTTTTAGAATAACCTTATTTCAAACCGAGGAGTTGCCATGAAAACCGTTCAGGATCTGGTGGCAGAGGCTAAATTGCACGTTTCGGAAACAGCGCTAACCGAGGCTGATGAAGTCATTAAAAAAGCAGACTTGTTGATTGACGTGCGTGACGGCGATGAATACCGCCAAAGCCACATACCTCAAGCGATTAACATTTCCCGCGGTTTGCTAGAGTTCAAGTTCAGCAACGACCCCTCGCTGGAAAATCGAGGCCTGGATATCGTGCTTTACTGCAAGAACTCCGGGCGCTCAGCGTTAGCTGCCAAGGCATTGAAAGATATGGGCTACATGCACGTTCAAATTATTGCGGGCGGCTTTGAGGCCTGGCAGGCCGCGGGCAAACCCCAAGCCAAGCCGGAAATGCCCAGCTTCAATTAACAGCCGGGCGTTAACAACGGCAAAGCGCAACAAGAAGGGCTAACGGGCCTTGGTAACGGCCATGGTCAAGCGAGAAATGCAGGTTTTTTTGCCGTTCTCGTCTTCGATCACGATGTCCCAGACCTGAGTCGTGCTGCCCAAATGAATGGCGGTTGCTGTGCCATAAACCCAGCCGCTGGTTGCGGGACGCAGATGATTCGCATTGATTTCAAGTCCTACCGCCACGGTACCCGGATCACGCAGGCAGCAGTTAGCGGCCATGCTACCCAGGGTTTCGGCCAGTAACACCGATGCGCCGCCGTGCAGAATGCCAAATGGCTGAACTGTGCGCTCATCAACGGGCATGCGGCCCTTGAGGAAGTTGTCACCCACTTCCAGAAATTCGATACCCATGTGACTAACGGCGGTATTCTGACAGCTTTTGATGATGTCTTCTTTGGTCGGAATTCGAGTCCATATCGCCATGGTTCGCGCCTTGTGTGAGTGAGTATTTTTGTGACCTGTAGGATTTGACACTAGTCTATCCAGATAGCAAGCGAACAGCCAGACTGCGAGCGCCCACAAGTGCCCTGCAAGCTGGCATTGGTACCAACGAGAGAGTGAACATCATGCGTGCATCAGGATTTTTCTTGGCGGCTGCGCTCAGCGCAGCCATTCCGACAGGCTGCTAGCGTTTATTTGGTACCTGCGCTGCCTACCACCCCAAATCCGGCGGTGGTGGTGGCGGAGGTGGCAATAGCACGCCATTGGCCACCCAAACGGCTAATGCTGCAACAGACAGAGCAATCACCAGCACCAGCAGCCAGTGAAACAGCCCGGTGGGTAAATCCCACAAGCGTATGGATTTCATCGGACTACTCCTTTTGCGACGCACTAACGTCTGCCATTTTACCAAGCCGTCAGCGCGCTTAAACCACTCGCACCAACGCCTGTTTCAGCCAACCAAGGCGCCCTGTTTCGGTAATTTGACGGCGCATACCCGGTACCGGGCGAATCATAAACAGATCTCCGTTGCGCCCTACCAGGGTTTTGGGCACCCCGGTTTGCTTTGCCAGTCGAGCGTGCACGGCCATGTGTTCTTCTTCGCCGTGTACCGGAATGGCAACGGCAGGCTGAACCCAGCGATACATAGCCTCAAGCTCCTCCTGCGCCGGGTGGCCAGACGCGTGTATCGGCAAGTCACACTGCTCGGCGGTAATCACCTTTACCCCCATTCCCTGCAGTTGGCCGATCAGCGCGGCGATCAACTCTTCATTACCGGGAATGGCGCGGGCGCTGAAAATGACCGTGTCACCGGCTTCCAGCTCAACATCCGGGTGACTGCCATTAGCGAGACGGCGCAAGGCCGTGCGCGGCTCGCCCTGGCTACCCGTTGCCACCACCAATACCTCGTGCGGCGGCAAATAGCCCAGGTGGGCAGGATTGATTAACTCGTCGGCACTGTGCCACAGGCCTGCGGCTTTTGCGGCGGAACTCATATTCACCAGCGAGCGGCCCAGCAGCCCCATATAGCGCCCGGTTTGACGGGCAACGGCCGCCAGGGTGTGCAGGCGGGCAATGTTGCTGCCAAAACACGCCACCACCACACGGCCGTCTGCGCCTTTCACTGCGTTTAACAGGCCTTTATGCAGGGCACCTTCAGACACCGAATGGCCCTTGACCGTCGCGTTGGTGGAATCACACACCATGGCGGCTACGCCCTCGAGCGCCAAATCCGTGAATGTCTGTTTACTATAGCCATGGCCAATCAGTGGTTGGTCGTCCAGCTTCCAGTCGCCGCTGTGGAAAATATTACCCACCGGCGTGCGAATCATCAGCGCGTTGGGATCGGGTATGGAATGGGTCAGCGCCAACCACTGCACGTTGAACGGGCCGATTTGACGCCGATCATTGGTTTCCATCACGACAATGGGAACCCGGTGCAGCATGTTGAACTCGGCCAGTTTGCGACGCAAAATTTCTGCGGTAAAACGGTTGGTATAAATCGGGCATTGCAACAATGGCCACAGGTAAGGCACGGCACCCACGTGGTCTTCGTGGGCATGGGTAATCACCAGGCCACAGAGCATTTCGCGGCGATCAGCAATAAAAGCGGGGTCTGCCATTTGTACCGGCGGTTCGCCGTGATGGTGCATGCTGCCGTCTGCCGTCAAACGGCCCGGTTTTGGAAAGGTTACGCCGCAGTCCACCATTAGCCAACTGCCATCGTGGCCATACAAATTCAGGTTCATGCCAATCTCGCCGGTGCCACCAAGGGGTAAAAACCACAGGTCATTGGAATCCGGCGTCATGATTAAAAATCCCTCAGGTTGAATTTTCGCCGTTATGGCACAAACTGTCATTGTACGGATAACACACCGTAACTCACTTATTGCTTAACAAGGGCGGATGTTTATGAATATCCTGATGGTTTTGACGTCTCACGATCAACTGGGCGACACCGGCAAAAAAACCGGTTTCTGGCTGGAAGAGTTCACTGCGCCTTATTACGTATTTAAAGACGCTGGCGCTCACATCACCATTGCCTCGCCTAAAGGCGGCAAGCCGCCAGTCGATCCTGCCAGTGAAGCCGAAGGCGCTTTGACTGACAGCACAAAACGCTTTTCAGAAGATGCACACGGCAAAGAATCCCTGGCCAGCACCCGCAAACTCGCCGACGTGGACATGAACGATTACGACGCCATCTTTTACCCCGGCGGCCACGGCCCACTTTGGGACTTGGCCAACGACAAGCATTCCATAGCGCTGATCAAACGCGCCTACGAGCAGGATAAAGTCATCAGCGCGGTGTGCCATGCACCTGGCGTGTTCAAAAACGTGGACGTAAAGCCCAACCAGAATATCGTCGGCGGTCGTAAAGTCACTGGCTTCTCCAATTCCGAGGAAGAAGCGGTTCAGCTGACCAAACTGGTGCCTTTCCTGGTAGAAGACATGCTTCAGGAAAACGCCGGCGATTACAGCTGTGGCGAAGACTGGGCACCTTATGTGGTGGTTGACGGCAAACTGATTACCGGCCAGAACCCGGCTTCCTCAGAAGGCGCGGCCAAGGCTGTAGTACAGACTTTGCTCGAAGGCTAAAACTCGTAATGCCTAGCCCTGGCTTGGCCGTTTGCTTCGCCGGGGACCTCTCACCCCCATAATTTCCCGCCAATTAAGCATCAACATCCGCTAGTCTGTGCTAACGTTTTGACGAAAATCTCAACAGGCTGACTTTTTTCATGAGCAATCCAAAACATACCCTTTTCTGGATGACGTTCTTTCTGGCGATTGTTGCCGTCGTCGGCGTATTGATTCACCAACCGCTGATAACCGCTTTCATGGCCAACTGGGTCTTTAACCTGTTGATTGTCTGCGTACTTCTTGTTGGCATAGGGCTTACTTATCGCCAAGTGTTCGTATTGTTTCCCGAGCTGCGCTGGATTTCCCAGTTCCGCACCGGCCAGTCAGGCCTGTCAGTGCTTGAAGAACCCCGCCTGCTTAAGCCACTGGCCAGGCAGCTGGGCGAAGATTCCAAACGTGATCGTTTTACGCTTTCTACCATGTCGCTACGCACGGTTCTAGATGGCATTTACTCCCGCATGGACGAGCAGCGTGAGATCACCCGTTACTTTATCAACCTGTTGGTTTTTCTGGGGCTTCTTGGCACCTTTTGGGGCTTACTGGGCACCATCAACGCAGTGGGTGCGGTGATTACCAATCTGGACATGGGCCAAGGTGATTTCAGCAAAGTGTTTGCGGACCTCCAAGCCGGGCTGCTAACGCCCTTGCAGGGTATGGGCACAGCGTTCAGTTCGTCGCTGTTCGGTCTTGGCGGCTCCCTGATACTCGGCTTTCTTGATATCCAGGCCGGCCATGCCCAGAACCGATTCTATGACGGACTGGAAGAATGGCTGACCGGCGTTACCAACCTGTTAGACCCGTTCACCAGCAATGAACGTCAGCCATGATTGGGTCCAGGCGCCGAAGCAGAAGCACCACCAACGTCTGGCCAGGGTACGTAGACGCCCTCTCGGCCCTGCTGATGTTGGTGATATTCATGTTGCTGGTTTACGTGGTAAGCCAGCTTTTTCTGTCGCAAACGCTTTCTGACCGCAACTCCGAACTGGCCCAGCTGAACCAGCGGCTAAGCGAGATATCTCAGCTGTTAGGGCTGGAACAGGGCACAACGGCGGCTCTGGAGCAGCAAATGCTCATGGTTCAAAACAGCTTCAGCGACAGTCTTGCCCAAAATGAAGACCTGCAGCAACGGCTGGAAGCCTCCCGCGATCAATTAATGCGGCAAACCGCCGACGCCGAAGCCCGAGCTGAAAGCCTGGCGAGTATGAACCAGGATCTGGATAACAAGGATGAGCTTTCCAACAGCCAACAAAATATGATCATGCGGCTATCCAACCAGATCGCATCGCTGCAAAACCAGCTACGACAAATAACCACTGCCTTAAAACTGCAAAGAGAAATGACCGTCGGTAAAGAAAACGAGCTGGAAAATGTCAGCCGGCGCCTTAACACCCTATTGGCGGAGCGAATCAACCAACTGGAGCAGTACCAGTCTGAATTTTTCGCCCGGTTGAGGAACATTTTGGCCGCCAATGAAAACATCCGCATTGTTGGCGACCGCTTCCTGCTGCCATCCGAGTTGCTGTTCGCTTCCGGTTCGGCCCTTCTCGGCGCAGAAGGCAAACGCGAACTCGACAAGCTCGCCGGAGTGCTGCTGGATGTGGTTGAAACCATACCCGCAGACCTAGAGTGGATTCTGCGCATTGATGGCCATACCGATCGAATTCCCATCAATACACCGCAGTTCCCTTCCAACTGGGAGCTTTCAACCGCACGCGCTGTCGCGGTAGTGCGCTACCTAGCCGATCAGAGCGTGCCGCAAAACCGCATGGTCGCAGCGGGTTTTGGTGAGTTCTTCCCGGTGGCGGATGGCACCACGCCCGACGCCTTACAGGCAAACCGGCGCATCGAAATCAAACTGACTGACCGATGACCGGGGGCAGATTTGACCGGGGACAGACTTAAAGTCTGTCCCCTATCTTGCTCCTTGGATGCGGGGACAGATTTAAAATCTGTCCCCGGTCCTGAGAAGAAGCTTAAAAGTGAATCACCGTCCGAATGCTCTTCCCCTCATGCATCAGATCAAACGCTTTATTGATGTCTTCCAGCGGCATGTTGTGGGTAATAAACACGTCTAGCGGAATGTCGCCGCTCTCGGCTTTTGCCACATAGCCCGGCAGTTCCGTACGGCCTTTTACGCCACCAAAAGCAGAGCCTTTCCAGACTCGGCCGGTAACCAGCTGAAATGGGCGAGTGCTGATTTCCTGGCCGGCGCCAGCCACGCCGATGATGATGGATTCACCCCAGCCCTTATGGCAGCACTCCAGCGCAGAACGCATCAGCTGCACATTCCCCACGCATTCAAAGGAGTAGTCCACGCCGCCGTCGGTCATTTCGATGATCACGTCCTGAATAGGCTTGTCGTGATCTTTCGGATTGACCATATCGGTGGCGCCCAACTGCTTCGCGATGTCGAATTTTTCGGGGTTAATGTCAACAGCAATAATGCGCCCGGCTTTGGCCATTTTGGCGCCGATAATCGCGGCCAGGCCAATGCCACCCAAACCAAAGATTGCGACCGTATCTCCCTCTTTCACCTTGGCGGTATTGAGCACAGCACCAATGCCGGTCGTTACACCACAACCCAGCAGGCATACCTTATCCAAAGGCGCTTCTTTGGGGATTTTAGCCAGCGAAATTTCCGGCAGCACGGTGTATTCAGAGAAGGTTGAGCAGCCCATGTAGTGGTAAATAGGCTCGCCCTTGTAGCTGAAACGCGAAGTGCCATCGGGCATCACGCCTTTACCCTGGGTTGCGCGCACGGCGCCACACAAATTGGTCTTGCCAGAGGTGCAGAATTTACATTCGCCGCACTCGGCGGTATACAACGGGATAACGTGATCACCCACTTCCAGGTCTTTCACGCCCGGGCCCACGGCTTCAACGATGCCGCCACCTTCGTGGCCCAGAATGGTCGGGAACAGGCCTTCCGGGTCCGCGCCCGACAGGGTGTAGGCGTCGGTATGGCACACACCGGTGGCCACAATACGCACCAGAACTTCGCCTTCCTGGGGCGGTGCGACATCCACTTCTACAATTTCCAGCGGCTGATTGGCAGCAAAAGCCACGGCGGCACGGGATTTAATCACAGGACATCTCCTTGCAGGCAGAGTTAATGTTAGAGAGTTAAAAGTAGAGCGTTACGGTTATTCCGCATATCGAGAGTTTGACGTATTCTAGACGACCGGTCTAGTATGGATGCCATGACAACGAACGACACACGCAATCTTATTATTCAAACCGGCGCTGACCTTATCGGTACGAAAGGCTTTGGTGCGACCGGCATTAATGGCATCCTGACAGTTGCTGGCGTGCCGAAAGGCTCGTTCTATCACTATTTTAGCAGTAAAAATGACTTCGGCCTTGCAATCATTGACACCTTCGCCAAGGAATACGATGAAAAGCTGAACCAGATTCTTAACGACAGTAGTCGCCCCTGCGTTGACCGCCTGCGGGCCTACTTTGATACCGGCTTTGACAACATGACGAATTGCGACTGCACCCGTGGTTGCCTTATTGGCAATCTGGGACAGGAGCTTGCCGGGCAAGACGAGATATTCCGTGTTCGACTGGACAAGGTGTTCTGTGCTTGGGAAAAGCGTTTTGAACGCTGCATTGCCGAAGCGCAATCTGCCGGCGATATTGATGCGGGTATTGATCCTTCTGATGCTGCCAGCGTATTGCTGTCTGGCTGGGAAGGCGCGATCCTGAGATCCAAAGTTGTGAAATCGACAAAGCCGATGGAACGGTTTGTCCGCGTATTTTTCACCCAGTGCCTCGGCATTGTCTAATTTTTTTAGGACACCCGCTAGTAGACTGGTCTAATTAATATTAGTTAACCTGACAAGAGTATATTTTATGAGCAACCAAAAACTGAATGACCCGTTATTTCAGCCCTTGACTATGGGGGACCTGACACTGCCCAACCGGGTTCTGATGTCTCCACTAACGCGTTCACGCTCAAGCCAACCGGGCGATGTTCCGAATGCCATGAACGTGCATTATTACAAGCAGCGGGCCAGTGCCGGACTGATTCTGAGTGAAGCCACTCAGATATCACCACAGGGCAAGGGTTACGCTTTCACACCGGGCATTCATTCCCCGGAACAAGTTGATGGCTGGAAAAACATTACCGACGCGGTGCATCTTGCCGGTGGCCGTATCCACATGCAGCTGTGGCATGTAGGTCGCATCTCCCGCCCCGAACTGCAGCCGAATGGCCAGTTACCGGTTGCACCGTCTGCCATCAAACCGGAAGGCGCCAAAACCTATATCAGTGCCGATTCCGGCATGGTGGATGTGCTTGAGCCCCGGGCGCTGGAAACCCACGAGATGGCCGGCATTGTCGAACAGTATCGCCAGGGCGCCCTGAACGCACAAAAGGCAGGGTTTGACGGCGTTGAGGTTCACGCCGCCAATGGTTATCTGTTGGAGCAATTCATAAAAAGCGGCAGTAACCACCGCACCGACGAATACGGTGGCTCATTGGAAAATCGCCTGCGCCTGCCGCTGATGGTGATTGAAGCCGTCATTGATGTGTGGGGCAAAGACAAAGTGGGCGTTCGTGTCGGCCCGACCGGCAGCTTTAACGGCATGCACGATGACAACCCCATCGAAACCTTTACGGCCTTTGCCAAACACCTGAACGACTTGGGGATCGCTTATCTTGAGGTGGTAGAAGACTCGTTCCAGGGTAATCACGCCAGCGGTCGCCCGGAAGACATCATCGACGCAATTCGAGCTGCATATAAAGGCACTTACATCGCCAACGGCGCCTATACAGCTGAAGAAGCCCGCACGCGCATTAGCGAAGGCCGTTGCGACCTGGTCACCTTCGGCCGGCCGTTTATTGCCAACCCGGACCTGCCCGAGCGGTTCCGCCAGAACGCACCGCTCAACGAGTGGGATGACAGCACTTTCTACGGTGGCGGTGAACACGGCTATACCGATTACCCAACACTGCAAGAACTCGATATCAGTGCCTGATCAGAATTTTCTGATCAAAACAGGAGAAAAGTTATGAGCAACACTAACGATCCGATTAATGGCAAGATTGTCATCATCACAGGCGCCAGCAGCGGTTTGGGCGAGTCTACCGCCCGCCACCTGGCCGACCGTGGTGCCAAACTGGTACTGGCAGCCCGCAGGGAAGACCGTCTGAAGTCTTTGGCCGAAGAGCTGGAAGCAAAAGGTACAGAAGTCTTGTGGCAGGTCACCGATGTTACCGATCGCAAACAGGTCGAAAGTCTGGCTGCAGCAACCAAAAAGAAATTTGGCCGTATTGATGTTTTGATCAACAACGCTGGCCTTATGCCCCTGGCGCCGCTGGACGCCCTGAAGGTAGACGAGTGGGAACAGATGATCGACGTCAACATCAAGGGCGTTTTGTATGGTATTGCGGCCGTGCTGCCCACCATGCGCGAGCAACACAGCGGACACGTGATCAACTTGTCCTCGGTAGCCGGGCACAAAGTATTCCCGGGCGGTGCGGTTTACTGCGCAACTAAATACGCAGTCAGAGCCCTGTCTGAAGGCTTGCGCCTAGAAGCCGGTGACGAAATTCGCAGCACCAACATTTCACCGGGTGCAGTAGCCACCGAGCTGACCAGCACCATTACCGATCCCGATGCGGCAAAAGCGGCAGAGGAACTTTACAAGGTCGCGATCAGTGCCGATTCGGTTGCCCGCGCCATTGTCTACGCCATTGAGCAGCCCCATGACGTAGATATCAACGAGATCATCTTGCGTCCTACGGCTCAAGAACTGTAAACCCGCTTTCGAGCTGGTGAAGTTCCGGGCGCCGACCCTGTTGGCGCCCGGCAATACCCCCCGTCATATCCGAGACCTTCTGGTTTACATCCAGAATGGCACCCTCAGACTTAAACGAACCCTCACAGAAGCGTTGTGGATAATCCTTTTAACACACGGAAACGTAGTGTTATAACCACATGGGGATTAATGAGGATTTTACGTTGCGCACGCTTTATTGGTTTACCAGGGATCTTCGCTTACACGACAACGCCGCCTTGCTGGCAGCGTCCAAGTCGGACATGTTGCTGTGCGTTTACGTTGTGGAACCCCGATGGTTCAAACCCGGGCCGTTGCAGTGCAAAACCATGGGCCACCACCGCTGGCGCTTTTTATGGCAAAGCCTGATTGGGCTAGAACGCAGCCTGCGCGCCTTGGGCCAGCGCCTGCACATTGCCTGGGGCGATCCGGAAACCGTGATTCCTGCGTTGGCCCACAGCCACGCCATCAGCCGAATTGTGCGTTCGCGCCAGCCCGGTACCCGTGAAGCCGTGCAGTGGCAAACTCTTCAGGACAAACTCTCGAAAATTGCGTTCACGCAATACGAAACCCTTGGCCTGTTTACCGAAAGCCTGCTGCCGATGCCCTTGCAGGATTTGCCGGCAACCTTTTCCCAGTTTCGCAAACTGATCGAGAAAAAAGGCGACAGAGGGCCTGCGCGATTGCGCATCCCAACGGTAAAAATGCTGCCGCCAGCACCCGGTTTGCCAGACGATAACCGCGGTGAATGCCCTGCCATTCAGGAACCCACTCAGCCGTCAGCGTTTAGCGGCGGCGAGCAGGCCGGCCTGGCGCGCTTGCGGGATTTTTTAGCGGGCACTCACGCGATCGACACCTACAAAGAAACTCGCAATGCGCTGGACGACTGGAATTCATCCTCCAAGTTCTCGCCCTGGCTTGCCCATGGTTGCCTGTCAGCGCGCGAGGTTGCAGACAGCATCAGCCTGTATGAGCAGCAACACACCAGCAACGAATCCACGTACTGGCTTTGGTTTGAAGTTCTTTGGCGTGAATATTTTTACTGGTATGCATTGCGGCACGGGTCTGAGTTATTTCGCCGTGACGGTGTGCAGGGCAAGCGCCGGTCTGTGACTTTTTATGGCCACCGTTTCAAAGCCTGGTGCGAAGGCAACACTTCTTATCCGCTGGTGAATGCGGCCATGAATCAGCTGCGGGAGACCGGTTACATCAGCAACCGAAGCCGCCAACTGGTCGCTAGCTGCTTTATTAACGAGCTCGAGTTGGACTGGCGCTATGGCGCGGCCTGGTTTGAACAGCAATTGATCGATTATGATGTAGCCAGCAATTACGGGAACTGGCAGTATCTGGCGGGCGTGGGCGCCGATCCTCGCGGCCTGCGGAGATTCAATCTGGACAAGCAAGCCCAGCAATACGACCCGAACGGTACCTTTGTTGAGCGCTGGAACGGCCACGCCGAGCAGCCCGTGGGGCTGCACACCGTTGATGCGGCGGACTGGCCGCTTTCCTGACCCATCGGCCTTCAACCGGGACACGCTATGGCATTTATCAGTGAACGCACCGCTCGCAGGCAGCTGGAATCGGAGTCTGACAAAGTCAAACAAGCCGATATTCAACGCCTGTTAGAAAAGCAGCAAGCGGTAGAGGAAAAGGTCAAAAACAGTGGTAAGCTCGACCGGTTCACAACAGATATAAAACTAATGTTTTCGTTGGTGCGAGACTACTATAATGGTCGTTATCGCAGCATACCGTGGAAAAGTATCGCCGCCATTGTTGGCGCATTGATTTACGTGTTAAACCCACTGGACCTGATTCCAGACCTTATTCTATCCATCGGCTTCGTAGACGATGTAGGTGTGGTTGCCTTGTGCCTGAAACTGGTGGAGTCAGACCTGCACCGTTATGCAGCGTGGAAAGAACTGCAAGAAACAAACTGAAAAGGCCCGCGTAAAAACAGCCGCTAACACCGGCTCTTTCGATAACAACAACTTGAGTATTCTGGAGTTACTGTGGATTTTGCCACTCTTATTGGCCTGGTTGGCGCGATGATGTTGATCGTCTCGGCGGTTATTTTAGGCGTGTCACCAGACGTGTTTCTTAACGTCCCGGCGCTGCTGATTGTTATTGGCGGTAGTCTTTTGGTGGTTTTGGCCAAATTCAGTTTTCAGCAGTTTCTGGGCGCATTTAAAGCAGCGATCCGCGCTTTCAAGTTCAAACTTCCGGAAACCCGCGCAGCCATCGACGAGCTGGTAGATATTGCTAATGTGGCGCGGCGCCAGGGCGTGCTGGGCCTGGAAGGGCGCGAGGTAAGCTCGCCGTTTCTTGGTAACGGCATTCAGATGTTGGTCGACGGCCAGGACAGTGCCACCATCAAACAACTGCTCAATAAAGAGCAACTGATGACCCTGGAGCACAACCGCTCCGGAGCCAAGGTATTCACCGCCTTCGCAGACGTTGGTCCCGCCATGGGCATGATCGGCACGCTGATTGGCCTGGTGCAAATGCTGTCCAATATGGAAGACCCGAAATCCATTGGCCCTGCCATGGCGGTTGCGCTTCTAACCACGCTGTACGGTGCCATGTTGGCGACCATGATTGCCTCACCTATTGCCGACAAACTGTCATTGCGAATGATCCAGGAGGCCCGCATGCAGTCGCTCTATATAGACGCGCTGGGCGCTATTCAGGAAGGCGTTAACCCGCGAATTATCGAGCAGATGCTATCCAGTTATCTGTCTCCCAAAGAGCGCGATAAGGTATCTGAAGAAGCCACCGCGGCCACGGCAGACAGTTAACCGATGGAAGACTTCCCGGAAGAAGAGAAACCTGGCATCCCGGCGTGGGTTGTGACATTTGCCGACCTGATGTCGCTGTTGATGTGCTTTTTTGTGCTGTTACTGTCGTTTTCTGAAATCGACGCGCAGAAATTTAAACAGATTGCCGGCGAACTGTCCGCAGCCTTCGGTGTTCAGCGCGATGTGCCCGCGGTGGAAATGCCTATGGGCACCAGCATAATATTTGACAACTTTTCGTCGGCTCCGGCAGAGCCGACCGTAATCAATGAAATAAAGCAGACTACCACCGATCAGAAACCGAAAGTGGATACCCTGCGGGGCGCCGTCGATAGCGCCGCCACAGCTGCCGAGCAGAAAAAAATACAGGAGCAGCTGGAACAGCTGCGCAAGGTGCTAAAACCCGCGCTCAGCGACGGCCGCATCAACGTGACCCAAGAACAGCATCGTATTGTGATTCGAGTGGAAGAAAAAGGCTCGTTTCCGTCTGGATCGGCGAAGCTCACCTGGGAGTTCGAAAGCCTGCTGCTGGAAATGGCCGAAGTACTGGCCAGTATTCCGGGCGAATTGACGATAGAAGGCCACACCGACGATGTACCCATCCGTACTGACCGATTTTACAGCAACTGGGACTTGTCCGCCGCCCGCGCCGCCTCAGTGGCCAACGCGTTACTGGCAAGCGGAGCCGTCGCGCCTAGTCGGCTGGCGGTAAAAGGCTTGGCGGATACCGCGGCACGGGTAGAAAACGATTCACCCGAGAACAGGGCGAAAAACCGTCGGGTTGAAATCATTATTGACCTGTCTGACCCCTTGGAAGAACAAGAAATTCAACTGCGCGACATCATCGACGGCCAGCTACCGGGTCAGGATGCGGTGATCGACATGCAATCCGGGCCGGTTCCGGTAGAAAGCATCACCTGGTAAACAACCGCCTATCACGGTGAACCGCGGTACCCGGTCAGTTCCATATAGCCCTCACCACTGTGGCTGCCAGACACGCTCACCGGGCTTTCCCAATAGGGAAAGAGCCCGTTATTGATATAGCGGCCGGCAGGTGCCGCCAGATTAATATCCACCTGATATTGCGGTATCTGCAGGCGCCATAGATTGGGCGTAGCACCACTGAAACCCAGCGCTGTCAGGCTAAGCGCATCAGGCGGCAATGCCACCGGCTCGCCGGACTCTGGAATCCAGGTACCCGAAAGAAACCCACCGTCCTGCTGCCGCAACTGAAACGCCATCACCTTATCGCCCGAATCCAGGTGCAGGGCAAACCAGTCCCAGCCCTGCTGCCCGGTTTTTAGAAACTGGCTGCTCCACTCCCGATCAAACCATCCCCTGCCAGTCACCGTTTGGGTTTCGCCATTGAGGGTCAGCTCACCGCTGATGGAGATGTCGACCAGGCTGAAATACATTGAGCCCTCACCGCTTGCAGATTTTGCACTGAAGCCCTGATCGCCATGGGCTACCGGCTCGCCCTGAACTCGCAATGACAGATCGTACCCCCACTCGGGCGTGTTCACCTGCAGGCGCAAAGCACCGTCAGGCTGTTGGGTCAGTTGCCAGTCATCAAGCCAGACGTCTAGCGGGCTGGCCACAGCTCCGGCCTGGCCAATGTCGCCGCGGGCGAATTTTTCGGCAAACCGGTGTTCACCTTCAAGACTGACCGCCGCGTGGGCCATCCAGGCTGCCTGCAACGGCCACAGTTCTGCTGCCGGCGGTTCTTCTGACGCAGGGCGCCGCTCAATAGCCTGGCGAAACTGGGTCCACTGCACGCCCACCGGCTCGCCGTCTGCGGTTTTCAAATTGGCCGTTAAATACCACCATTCAATACGGTGTTGCGGATGCTGGCCCCAGTCATCGGGAAAATGCAACCGATCCCCCGGCCCTGGCTGCAAGAAGGCTTCACTCTGACTGCCGTCGCCGGCCTGAGCCAGGCCGGCGAAACCACCCGTATCTGGCTCTTGCGAACACCCGGCCACCAGCACAGTGGTGAATAACAGCAGAAAAGTCGCGGCTTTTTGCCAAAGGCCTGTGGGCCATTTCTGTGTTTTTATCATCGCTCATCACCCTGCAGGCTGGCAGCGGAAACCGGTTTTGGGCCGCTACCGCCAAGCTGGCTGCGCATCAGCAACGTGATGCTGAGCCCGATCAACACACTCACAACCCCCAGTTGAAGCCAGAACCCGGGATAGATAGCCATGGGTAAAGACCAGCCAAAGGCCAATGGATTAATTCGGTGCACCAGAACCCAGGTCAACCAGACGCCCAGGGGCAATGCCAAAAGGGTAATCGATAGGGTCAGGGTAAGCGCCAATCGGCCCAACTGCATCAGAACCTGGCGTCGTGTTAATCCCCAAACCTGAAGCAAGCGGAAATACCAAGCCCGGGTGCTGAAAAACACCCAGCCCATAATCAGCAAGGCAACCGCCGCCAACACCAAAGTGACAAAGGTCATGGCGCGGGTCAGCAAAAACGTCTGGTCAAACACCGCATCGGCCAGTTCGCGAACGCGCTTGTTATCACGCACCCGCACACTGTCTACCTGCCAAAGCCGTTGAAGGCCATCGGTTATCAGCGCAATGTCGATTACACCTGGGCTGATCGAAAAACTTTCAAACGCCGGCACGAACTCGTTCGGCAAGAGTTCAAGATTGATCAACACTTCCCCGGCTGGGCGGCCGTAATCCGCATAAATCGCCAGCACCGGCAGTTCAAGGCGGGTGTCCGCCAATGTCAGCACCAAGGTATCCCCTACCGCCAGCGGGTAACGACGCGCCAGTTGCTCGTTCACCATAACGCCTTCACCTGCGGCAAAGCCCTGCCAGGGCTGGTCACCGGCGGCCTGCAGGCTCCACATGGTCAGCAGCGGGCTAACGGGCCCTAATGCAAGCAAGTCAACCGCCTGCGCTTTTCTGTTCATTTTTGGAGCAGTCATTTCTGGAGCAGTCATTTCTGGAGCAGTCATTTCTGGATCCGCCATTTTTGGATCCGCCGTTGCTGGGTTATTCGACGCTGCAGGTAGTTTCGCTACGCCGCGCACCACTTGATGCCAGTCACCGCTTTGCGCCAGCTCCGGCTGCGCAGCCAGCCACTGCGCGGCCGCATTCGCACTGGCGCCGGAGGGCACTTCAATAAAATAATCGGCGGCCAGGCGTTGGCCCAGCCACTCGTCAAAGGTGGCTTCAAACACTGTTACCAGTGCCTGCACCGCCAACACCATCGCCAGCGCAAACTGCAGCGCGACTAAAGGCAAGGCCAGCCTGCGGGCCATAACTCCAAGCTCGGTGTGGCGCCAGCGCGCTAATGGCTCCCGCGTTTTCCGGGCAAGGGTGGCAGACAGCGCGGCAATGGCAAATGGCGCGGCAATACCGGTAGCGGCAAACACCAGCGCGACCGCGACAAACACCAGCGGCAGCGACTGCGCGAGCAGCGCCATCGCCAGGCCTGCCACAGCCAAAGGCATCGCCAACCAAGGCCACGGGCTCACTCCAAATCCAAACCCAGTTAAAAGCTTCGCCGGTAGGGCAAACGGCCACGCGGCCGCCATGCGCAGCAGCAGTGCCCGCACATTCTGCGCCAGGCACACCGCCAGCACGATGGCCATCATGGTCAGTATCGGCGTCAGCCAGTTTTCTGCCTGGCCGGCGTACAGCGGCGTATCGAACAGGCTGTCCAAAGCCTGACCAAAACCACCGCCCACGCTGCCCGCTAGCAAGCGCCCCAGCCACACACCCGGCACCACGCTCAGCAGCGCCAGCAGTAGAATTTCGACCAGTAATACCCGGTTAATGGCTGACGGCATAACGCCAAACCGCTGCAGCAGGGCAAAGCTGTCACGGCGCTGGGCCATGCCCAATTGGTACACGCTGCGCAGCAGCAAGGCCGTAATCAACAGCACCAAAAATCCCAGAGCGTCCAGATTCAGCAAAAAGCTTTCGCCCAGTTCGCCGGTGTCCGGACCTAATGAGAAACCTGTCATCCGGTAATCTGCGGGCAACGCAGAAGCAGGCTTAGGCGGCACAATTAACAGGCTAAACCTTACGTTACGTGAGGCGACGTTTTGCGCCAACGCGGCGGCTTCGCTGATGTCGATAAAGGGCTCACCGTTTAGCGTCGGGACCCAGGCTGGCTCAGGTTTTTTAGGTGGTTCAAGGCTGTTATCGTCCGTCGATGGGGTAGCTCGCGCAAAGCAACCAGCGGCCAGCGGGTCTACCCCTACCAACCGGCCGGCCTGCCCCTGGCGTTCCACTTCCAGCCAGGGCATTACGCACAGGCCGGCACGGCGTAGAGTTACAAAATCAGCCACCGTCAGCGCCTGGCCATCAACGCGCTCTACCTGACTGCGTGCGGCAACAGCCTGCTCGCTTTGGCCCAAGCTGGCTCGCGCCTGAGTCGTCAGGTGGTTCACGC
Organism: Marinobacter sp. M1C; assembly: GCF_023314135.1. Classification (NCBI taxonomy): domain Bacteria; kingdom Pseudomonadati; phylum Pseudomonadota; class Gammaproteobacteria; order Pseudomonadales; family Marinobacteraceae; genus Marinobacter; species Marinobacter sp. M1C. The sequence goes on along the minus strand of NZ_CP092289.1, from coordinate 353,626 downwards.
CGGTCCACAGCATGGTGGCCAGCATAATCATCAACGCCAACGCCAGCAGTTGCAGCGGGTGGCGGCGATAATGGCTGAACAAGGCGGAAAACAGATTTAAAAACTGGGACGCTGGAAGCAGGAACATCGACGCTAAGCCCCCAGTTGAGCAAGGTCCAGGCGCTGGCCACAGCGCGCGGCCAATGCCGGATCGTGGGTGGCAAGCACCAGCGCGCAGCCGCTGGCGGCTTGCTGGTAAAACAGCTCATCTGCCACTTCAAGAGCGGTGCGGGCGTCCAGACTGCCGGTAGGCTCGTCTGCCAGTATCAGTGACGGGCGCATGGCAAACACCATGGCCAAAGCCGCGCGCTGGCGCTGGCCGCCGGATACCTGGTCCGGGTAGCGCTGCGCCAACTCGCCAATGCCCAGACGCTTCAACCAGTCGCCGCAATGCTGATCGCTTTGCCCTGCAAGACTGGCCCGCAGGCGCACGTTGTCCAGCAACGACAACGCCGGCATCAGGTTAGCCTCCTGAAACACCACGCCAATACGCTGGCGCCGCAGTCTGGCCCAGCGTTGCTGGCCTGCCCCGTTTGCGCTCGAATCCGCCGCAAAGTGTTCACCCGCGATGCTCACAAAGCCGGCGTCGGGCTGCTCCAAACCGCACAGAATGTTCAACAGGGTGCTTTTGCCAGAGCCGGAGCGACCCATCAGCGCCAAGGATTCGCCCTGCGCCAGAGTCAGCTCCAAGCCAGACAGCACGTTCACCGTTTGCCCGGCGCTGGCAAAATGCTTACCTAGACCACGTACTTTCAGTAACGGCTCAGTCATGCTGGCTCCCTGGCCCACCAGGCCCTTAGTTGCTCAAGATAAGACAGCAGCGCCGGAATCACCAGCAGCACCAACAAGGTGGACAATCCCAAGCCAAAGGCAATAGAGGTCGCCATGGGAATCAGGAACTGAGCCTGCAAAGAGGTCTCAAACAGTAGTGGCAACAGCCCACCAATAGTGGTCAGCGACGTCAGCAATACCGCACGCACCCGCTGCACCACGGCTTCGTTCAGGGCTGCGTCAACGCCCAGCCCCGCTTCCCGCTGCTGGTTGTAAAACGACACCAGTATGATGGCGTTGTTCACCACAATGCCCGACAGGCCAAATAATCCAAACAGTGACAACACCGTTAACTGCAAGCCCATTAACCAGTGCCCAAGAATGGCACCCACCAATGCAAAGGGAATAATAGCCATTACGATCAGCGGCAGGCTCCAGGAGGCAAATATCCAGGCCAGGATCACGTACATCAAGGCGACGCCGATAATCAAGCCGGTTTTCATATCATCAATGGTTTCGCGCTGGTCGGCGGAGCGGCCTTCGAAGCTGTAACGCACGTTATAGCGGCTGACGATGGCGGGCAGCGCTTCGGCTTCCAGGCTTGCAATAACATCGCTGGTGGTGCTGACGTCTGTGTTCAGCGACGCTGACACTTCTACCGCCAGCACGCCATCGGCGTGGCGCAGGACCTCAAAGCCCTGCCGGTGATCCAACATCACCACCTGAGTAAGCGGCACAAAACGGCCATCAGGCACGCGGATGGTGATTTGCGACAGGGTGGCAAGGCGCTCGCGCTGATATATCGGCAGCTGCACCCGCACTTCCATTTCATCGCGACCGTCCTGATAGATCTGCGCAACCCGACCATCAAAAGCAGCTCTCAGTTGGCGCCCCAGATCGGTGGTGGTAAGGCCCAGAGCTTCGCCCCAGGGGCTAACCTGATAGATCAACTGTTCGCGACCCCACGGCATATCGTCTTCTGCGTCCAGCACACCCGGTAACACCGCCAGTGCCTGCACCACTTCTTCAGCAGCAAGCTTCAAACGGGTCGCATCCGGGCCGGTCAGGCGCACATTAATATCGCGACCCGGCGGACCGGCTTCACGCTCGGTAATGCTCAGGTTCTCTAACCCTGCCGGCAGCAACAGGCTCGCCCGCAACTCACTGATAAATTCTGGATTGCGCACGCTACGTTGGTCTGACGGTACCAGCTCGATCATCATTGAACCGAGCTCTTCACCACTGCGGGAACTGCCTCCCGCGCCCAGGGTACCTCCACGGGTGACCACCGAGTGCAATATCAGGTTGCCGCCCAAAGCCTGCTCAGTGGCGTTAATGCTCTGCGCCATGTCGACCATAAACTGGTCAACCCGGCGGCTGTCGGTGCCGGCCACAAAGCTGGCGTTAGCGTAGAGCACCGAAGGCTCGGGGGTGGGAAAGAAGTTAAAACCAATGCGACCGCCACTCAACAGACCAACGGTCATGATCGCAATCGCCATTGCCCCGGTCATAGTCAGCCCGCGGTGACGCAAACTGAAGTGCGAGAGGCGGCGAAAACGACCTTCGCGAAACTGTTCAAAGTGGCGTTCGAAGCCGGCACGAAAGCGTCCGATGCCGGCACCGGGCGCCCGCAGCCATTTAGCGGCCGCATTGCGGCTGACCGGCTTCACTTCAGGAATAATAAAAGCGTGGCGCAGGTGGGCAGGCAGCACCACAAAGCACTCCAGCAATGATGCAACCAGCACACAAATCATCACCAGCGGAATATCGCCCAGAATATTGCCAATCACCCCGCCCACAATTAATAAAGGCGTAAACGCCGCCACCGTGGTCAGTGATGACGCCAGCACCGGCCACACCATGCGCTTTGCGGCGCCCTCGGCCGCCGCCATAGACGGCTGCCCCATCCGGGCGTGAGCGTCGGCGTCTTCGCCTACCACGATGGCGTCATCCACGATAATCCCCAGCGCCATGATCAACGCAAACAGCGAGATCATATTAATACTGCCGCCCAGCAGCCAGAGGATGGCCAAAGCCGCCAAAAAAGCCGTAGGAATACCCACCGCCACCCACCAGGCCACGCGCCCGGGCAAGAACAGATACAGCAGCAAGACTACCAACAATAACCCGCTCAGGCCGTTGCTTGTCAGCAGCGAAATTCGGTCATCCAGCAGTTGCCAGGTTTCGTCGTATACCTCCAGCTGCAGGTTGGGTGGCAAGGTGGCGCGGGTTTCGGCTAACCATTGTTGCAGCGCATCGGCGGCTTCCAGCGAATCGCCGTTTTCAGACCGCTGCAATTGCAGCTCCACGGCTGGAAAATCGTTGCGGGTCAGGGTTAACGGGCTATCGCGGGATTCCTGGCGGATGCTGGCAATGTCTCCCAGCCGTAGCTGAATACGATCACCGCTGAGCAGCGGAATCTGGCCAAACTGTTCCGGGCTGCGCGCCTGTTCCACCGCACGCAATTCGCGGGTGGCGTCCTGCTGGCCCAACAAACCGGCGGGCAAGTCACGGGACACCGCGGCCACACGATCAGCGATCTGTTCCAGCGTCAGACCCAGAGTTTCCAGGCGTTCCACCGGCACATCAATGCTGATTTGTTGTTCTGGCAGGCCGCGAATAGACACTCTGTCGATACCGCGCTGTAGCAATTCGTCTTCAAAACGGTAGCTCATGTGGCGCAGTTCGTCGGCGTCTACGTCGCCATACAGCAGCAGGCGCGCCACCGGCTCGTAGCGTTCAATTCGGCTCACCCGCGGATCTTCGGCTTCTGCTGGCAGATTGTTGAACTCATCTACCCGTTGGCGGGTATCGTCTAAAGCCTGAATCGGGTCGGTGCCCTCCTGAAATTCGAGGGTGATGGACGACACACTCTGGGCCGACGTAGACGTCATCTTTTTCAGCCCCTGAACGCTGCGCAAGCGCTGCTCCAGGGGGTTGGTAATGCCTTGTTCGATGTCTTCAGCGGAGGCGCCGCTCCACACCACCCTTACGCTGACCACATCCAGCGCGAAGGTGGGGAAAAATTGCACGTTCATGCGGGTCAGCGCCAGCGTACCGCCCAGCAACATCACCAGCATGACCAGATTGGCCGCCAGCCGATGATGCACAAAAAAGCCTATCACGCCGCGGCGAGGCGGTGCAGTACCAGAACCGTTACTTTCAGGCTGTTCCGTTGCGAGCCTATCGGTCACCGGCTCTGCGCTCCGGCAATGTCCACTTTCAGCCCGCTCATGGCGTTTGGCAGATGAGTGGTAATGATGCGCATGTCCACTTGCAGTTCGGCGCTGCGCACCAGCAGGTTGCGAGCATCGTCACGCTGGGCATCATCGCTACGGGCCTCGCCTACCCGCTCGACCCGCAAGCGCTGTAGGCGTGAATCATCATCCACCGCGTACAAGGTATCGGCACCGTAAAGTGCGCTGTAAGGCACACTTAGCACCTGCTTTTGCTCAGGGCGCTGCAAGGTCACTGGCAGCAAACTGCCCGGGCGCAGGCCGTACACCACGCCCTCAGCCACCAGTATCGCTTCGGTGCCGGCAGCACTGCCAATACCGGCAAAGCGCACCAGAATAAATTCGTAGCGATCGTCTTCGGTCGTCGCCCTGAGCTGCTCACCGCGGTTCAGGGCTTGCTGCAACTCCCCAACAAACACGTCAGGCACCCTTGCCCGCAACTCAAGCCCCTGGCGCGGGTATAAACTCAGTAACGCCTGATTTTTGCTAACGCGGTCGCCAGCGGCCACCTGCACATCGGTGATCACACCGTCAAACGGCGCAATAACCTGCGCCCGTCCGGCATCCCGCTCGACACTCTGAAGGTTGGCGTCAGCCTTGGCCAGCCGTGCCTGCAGGCTGGCCAAGCGCGCCGGGTGTTCAGCCAATGTACGCTGGCGCATGCTGACGGTTAGCTCGGCGCGAGCATAGGCGTCGGTAACACCGTCTAAGGCTTCGCGGGAGGTAAGGTTGCGTTTAAGCAGAGACTCATTGCGTTCCAACTGGCGCTGCGCGCTGGCCAGAATGGACTGCTCACTTTTCAATGCACGCTGATCGTTGCCGTGGCGCAGCTGTTCGGCGTCGATTTGCGCCTGCAAATCCGTCACTTCGGCTTGCGCCTGGGCCAGGACTGGCGCCACATCGGCGTCATCCAGGGCTATTAACAGCGTGCCGGCGGCAACCGCTTGGCCTTCCGACACCGGGCGTTGCGCGATCTGCCCGGCCAAAGCTGCCGTTACGGTCAGCTGTTGCGGAGCCACGACCTGTCCATACAACGGCAACAGCGGCGTAGCGTTAATCAATTCAGCACTTTGCACGGCCACTAACCAAGCGCGCTCCTGGGCTTCAGCCTGAACGGGTTCCGGGCGGGTCATTCGCAATATCATGAACACAGCAATGGCCAGCAGCAGAACAAGCCAGGGCAAAAATCGTTTTATCATCGGGTAAAATTTCCTGTTCAAATCCACCGGCGCCGCGCCATGACATAGTATGACAAGGGCACCACAACCACTGTCAGAAGAGTAGACACAGCCAGGCCGAACACCAGGGATATAGCCAAGCCATTAAAGATCGGATCATTCAATATAAAGTAAGCGCCAACCATCGCCGATACTGCTGTTAGCGCAATCGGCTTGATCCGCACCGCACCGGCCTGAACGACGGCGTCTTCCAAACTCATGCCTTCGTCCAGCAACTGGCGAATAAACACCACCAGCAATATCGAGTTACGTACGATAATGCCGGCCAGCGCGATCATGCCAATCATGCTGGTGGCGGTGAATTCCCGCCCCAAAAGAGCGTGGCCCGGCATAATGCCCATCAAGGTTAGAGGTATGGGCGCCATGATCACCAGCGGTAGCAGATAAGACCGGAACTGGGCTACCAAAAGCAAAAAAATCATGAAAATACCCACGCTGTAGGCCATGCCCATATCGCGGAAAGTCTCGTAGGTAATCTGCCACTCACCGTCCCATTTCAGGGCGCCAGCTTCGGGTAAGTCCGGCTGGCGAATGAAAAACTGCTCGGGCGCGTCCGTTCGCTGTTCCAACTGGTCGACCATGGCAAACATGCCGTAGAGCGGCGAATCGATAGCGCCTGCCATGTCCGCGGTCACGTAGGTAACCGGCAACAGGTTCTTGTGATAAATCGCACCCTGCCAGCCTGCCTCACGGATGTCCGCAATACTGGCCAGCGGCACCAGTCCGCCATCGCGGCTGCGCAGATTCAGCGACAGCAAAGCCGGGGGGCGGGCTTTGTCGGCGTCTGACAGAATCACCCGGATGGGCACCGGATATTTGGCGTGGTCGTCGTGCAGATAGCTCACACCGCTGCCGCCCAGGGCAGTTTGCAATGCCATTACCACCTGCCTCTGCGACACTCCCAGGCGCGCGGCGCGGTCACGATCAACCACCACTTCCCACTGGCGGATAGGTGCTTCAAGCGTGGTGTCGATGTCTACTAGGCCGGTCACATCTTGCATACCGGCGGCCACAGAGCGCGCCAATGTTGCCCGCTGCTGCGGGTCTACCGCGTAAATCTCTGCCACCAGCGGCGACAGCACCGGCGGACCCGGCGGCACTTCCACAATTTTCACACTGGCGCCATAACGCTCGCCAATGGTGGTCAGCGGCTGGCGCAACGACTGGGCGATATTGTGAGATGGCTGGTCACGCCGGTCACCGCTACTGAAGTTGACCTGAATATCGCCCTGGTACGGGTCAGAGCGAAGATAGTACTGGCGAATCAGACCGTTGAAGTTGATCGGTGCCGCGGTGCCGGCATATGTCTGCCAGTTGTCGACGTCTTCCACCGTTTCCAGATAGTGGCCCATTTCCATCAACACCCGGGCAGTCACCTCAACCGGCGTGTCTTCGGGCATATCCACGACAACCTGCAGTTCAGATTTGTCGTCAAACGGCAGCATCTTCAGGATCACTGCCTGAAACACCGGCAGTGCGGTCGCTGCCAGAGTCAGCAGGATAACCACCGATGCCAGCAGGCCACGGCGCAAGCGATGGTCCCCTAAAAATGGCACCAGCACGCGGCTGAACAGGCCCAGCATGCGGGGGCTCACGCCTTCGGCCGAATTTTCAAAAGAGCTGTCAGAAGAACGGTCAGAGAAGCTTTCAGATTCGTGTTCCGGCTGCGCAAGATCGCCTTTTTTGTGACGCAGCAGGCGCAGAGCCAGCCAGGGCGCCACTATAAAAGCCACAATCTGCGACAGCACCATACCGGCCGAGGCGTTAATGGGAATCGGGCTCATGTAGGGCCCCATCAAGCCGCTGACAAACGCCATAGGCAGCAAGGCCGCCATAATCGTCAGACTGGCCATGATGGTGGGCGTACCCACTTCGTCCACCGCCAGCGGAATAATCTCTTTGATCGGGCGGCGCGAGTTCTGGATGCGGCGGTTGATGTTTTCGGTAATCACGATGCCATCGTCCACCAATATTCCGATGGAGAAAATCAGCGCAAACAGCGACACCCGGTTCAGGGTAAAACCCCAGGCCCAGGAAAATACCAGGGTTAGCAGCAACGTAATCAATACCGCAACACCCACAATCAACGCCTGGCGCCAGCCCATGGCGACCAGTACCAGCAGCACCACGCACAGGGTGGCCGATATTAGATCGGAAATCAGTTTGCGGGCTTTTTGCGAGGCGGTTGCGCCGTAATCACGGGTCACCAGCACCTGCACATCGACCGGCAGAACGCGATTGCGTAATTGCTCTATGCGCTGCTCAATAGCTCGGGTGATCTCCACCGCGTTTTCGCCCGGCTTTTTGGCGATGGCCAGGGTGACCGCCGGGAAGACTTGCCCAGGCTGGCCTATGAACGCCGAGTTGTTGTTATTCTGATGAGTACCCTTTTGAAAAGAACCCTGATGGGCCGGCCCAAAACCGGTCATCACGCTTTGGTCAGCAACCGTATTACCGCGGCTGACGCTGGCGACATCCTCCAGATAAACCGCCGCACCCTGATCCATACCCACAACCAGACGGCGCACTTCGTCTATTTGGGTTAGCAGCGTACCGGCCTGAATGGGGATCGATACATTGTTGCGGGTAATTCGGGCTTCCTGAGAACTGCTGTTCGCGGCCAGCAGGGCCTGTTGCAGATCGTCAACGGTCAGGCCAAAACCGGCCAACAGGGCCGGATCAAAACGGATATCCACCCGGTCGGGTATGCCGCCCACGGTGTATACATCACGGGTACCCGGCACCCGCTTCAGGGCCACTTCTAACATGTGCGCAAGGCGGGTGAGCTCCTCGCCGCTATGGCCGTGCTGTGGGTCATACAGGGTGAGTGTCATCACCGGTACATCGTCGATGCCTTTAGGTTTAACCAACGGTTGACTGGCACCCAGATTGGCGGGCAGCCAGTCCTGGTTGGAATACACCTGGTTATAAAGCCGCACCAGCGCCTCCTGGCGCGGTATGCCCACCTCAAATTGCACGGTAATCACCGCCTGGCCCTGGCGCGATACCGAATACACGTGTTTAACACCGGCAATTTCACTCATCACCTGTTCGGCAGGCGTGGCAATCGCGCTTTCCACTTCGCGGGCGCTGGCACCGGGAAACGCCACCATGATATCGGCCATGGTGACATCAATCTGCGGTTCTTCTTCTTTTGGCGTGACCACCACTGCCAGAACGCCCAGGATGATGGACAACAGCATAATCAGGGGGGTCAGGTGATTGTCCTGAAACAGTCGCGCTATGGCGCCAGATAGGCCAACCCCTGCTGAAGGGGTTGATGGCGCAGTGGGCGCAGGCTGCGAGGGAGAGCCCGAAGGTGACGTCGGTGGCAGCGACTGGCTCACAGCGCTTGCTCCTGCGCTGGCGGGATTAAAAGGAGTGCGCTACCGAGTAATTCGCTGGCATTGAGCACCACTTCCTCGCCAGCACTGACGCCCGCCAGAATTTCGATCTGGTTATCGGCTATTTTACCCGTGCGAACCTGACGCAGGCGCGGTTTGCCGTTACTATCCATCACATACACAGCGCGCAGCTCACTGTGCTGCACCAGACTGCTGGCCGGCACCAAAAGTGTTTGCGAACGGCTGACCGGCACCTCCACTTTTACCAGCATCCCCGGGAACAGCGAACCATTGGGTTCGGTGAGTGCCATGCGTAAGCGAAAGGTGTGGGTTTTTGCATTGGCGTAGGGGTAGAAGGTCATTTCGCCGGTTTTCAGTACCCGGCCGTCAGCCAGGGTAACGGTGGCCTGGCGCTCGGCGCGGGCGCTGGCGGCGTAGCGTTGAGGCAAGTCCACGACCACCCGCAGCTGCTCTAGCGATAAACCGCTTAACAGGGCCTGACCGGGACTGACCGACTCACCGATTTCCACGTGGCGTTCGGTCAGAATACCGCCGTAAGGCGCTTCAATACGGGTGTAACTGAGCTGTTCGCGGGCTTCAACCATACCCGCATCGGCACGCTCAGCGCGGGCCTGGGCGCCGGCCAGATTATTGCGGGCCTGATCAAACTCCTGGCCCGATACCAAACCGCGTTTGTGCACGCTTTCAATACGGGCGAACCGCTGTTTCGCATCCGACAATGCGGCCCGGGCTTCGTTAACGGCAGCTTGCGCCTGGCTCACCCGAGCCCGCTGTTCGCTGTCTTCCAGCTGCACAATCAGATCGCCAGGGCGAACAGAGTCGTCCACATCGAACGGCAGTTGCAATACCTTGCCGCTGGTCTGGGCTGACACCGTGCTTTGCTGCACGGCTTCAATCACGCCGTCCAGCAATACGGTTTCGGCCAAAGAGCGGCTTTCTACCGCCGCCGTGGCAAGCTCGCCAGACACAGACTGCGCTTGCGCGCTACAAGTCAAACCCCATAAGAGCACGCCCACAACAGCGCCCACATAAGCCCGTAACGGGCGGCTGATAAGCTGATTGTTCACCACCGGATACTCCTTGTTTCGCAGCTTGTTCAGCCGCAAACGCCAAATCATAAAAGTTATTACCTAATAACTGTAGGTTATCAGAATACGCCCCGCAGGGACACTGCAACCCGGCAAGGTTGGCTGACAAAAGCATAGCCCATGGCACCAGCAACAACGGCACACGGCTCGCCATAAAAAACCCCCGTGCGCAGCGTTTCGCACCGGCACGGGGTAAAATGGTCATCCACTGGCTATTAAAGCGGACAACCCCCAAATTTCATGCACTACCAGCGTGCAGTTAACGCTGCCCGAACAGTACGGCCTGGCTCATTGACACGCACGGCCTCAGGATTAAACGGATCACTGTTACTGCGGCTAACATGAGGCGCCCAGGTGTTATCAAACAGGTTGTCCAGGGCCCAATTGAAGGTCAGATATCCGGTCAAAGGATGGCTGCCTGACACATTGAACACGCCATAACCGGGCGAGGCTCCTGCGTCCAGGCCGGAAGCCAGGTCAATACGGTCCTGACGCCGCGCCAACTGCCACTGCGCTTCGATGCTGTGGCCATGCTGCTGCCAGCCCAGCGTCTGTATAAATTGCAGCGGCGGGATTTGCGGCAGGGGCCGGTTATCGTCGCGATTTTCGCCACGAACGGCGGCCAGGGCGCTGTTGCTGCTCCAGGTGCCGTCACTCCAGCCTAAATTAGCTTCCACGCCTAGCAAACGGGCGTCGATATTTTCGTAGCGCGAACAGCCACCTGACTTATTACAGCCTTCAACCCCATTTTCTTGCTTGTAACGCAATACAAAGTCCTCGACTTGATCTGCCCATACAACCGGCTTCCAGCGCCAATTGCCACTCTGGCCACTGAGCGCCAGTTCCAGTTTGTAGTGTTTCTCGGTTTCCAGCTGGGGGTTGCCTATCCAGCTATCGCTCGCCGTGCTGCGAGCAATATAGCGTTCCGTTACGCCAGGGCTGCGCACGCTTCGGCTGCCAGTCAGGGTCAGTGCCTGCTGTTGGGGCAGTCGCCATTCAGCACTGGCAAAGCCGCTGACGCTGTCGTCATTCGCTGGCATGGAGTTTACGCCGTATTCACTCTGATACAGCGTGGCCGGAGTGAGCCCCATGCCCCCAACCTGGTCCGCCTTGGTGGCGTCCATTTCCACCCGATCATAACGTAAGCCCGCACCCACTTTGGCCGCCGAGCCCAGTCGCATGAAGGCTTCTGCAAACACGCCCGCCCGCTCACGCCCCACACCTGGCCACATCAGCGAGGCCGCCATTGGCATGGCCCCGGTCACATTGAACAGCGTGGCGTCCCAGTCGTTGGTTTCGACGTCTACGCCGGCAGCCCAATCGATGCGACCCGTGGGACTTTGGTCCAGAATAAAGCGCAAGCCGCGGGTCTGGGTGGTGGAATTGGTCTGCATTTTCATCATACCCACCGGGCGCAGGCTGAAATTGTCCATGATGTGGTCAACATCGGCCTGCCAGGCCAGCAGTGACCATTCGCCCTTGGCCACAGGCGCACTCAATTCAAGGCGGTAAAGATCGGTGTCGGTTTTCGGCGCATCCATGCCGGAGCCGGCGTATTTCACATCACGTTCCTCCTGGCGACTGGTCATGGCTTTCACATAAACATCGTTCGCACTGCGCCACCCACCCTCTACCCTGCCTTCCGCGTTTTTATGGGCACTGCGCACGTCATTACCACTACCGTCTTCATAATCGTTGGCCTCGTCGTAACCGCCAGACAGCCTCAGCCAGGCATCGTCGCTGCCTACCGCGGCCGCTGCATTGGCCAATTTGCCGTTACCGTTATCCGCCCCACCCACGGTGACTTGGCCAGTGGTTGTCCGGCCATTGAATGAAGGGTCGGCTGTGGTGGCGACGATCTGGCCTCCGGCTACCGGCCCCCAGCGCAATGTCTGGTTATTGGTAAGCACTTGTAAGCTTGGCGCCAGCGCCGAGCTAAGGCGACTGGTGGGCGGGTCCATACGGTTGGGGCAGGCGCCTTCCACACGAATACCGTCTAGTAGCACATCCACCCGCTCCCGGCCTTGTCCACGTATAATCGGCTCTAGCCCTCGGCCACCCATACGCGACAGGGAAACAGCCGGGTTACTGGTCAAACGCTGTATCGGTTCACTGGCCATGCTGGCCAAACCAACGGCAGCGCGTTGGCCTTCAGTTACCCGAATTAACAGCTGTTCGGTTTCATCTGCCTGTTGGCTATGGGCTTGCAGCGGTAACAGAGTCAAGCCGCTCAATGTGCACGCAACCAGTCTGCCTAGTGGTTTTTTCCGCATTTTTGTTCCCATCCATCGGCGCATGTTCAAAATTTAATGCCAATGTTACCCAGCTAGCCGCCAGCCCGCCTGTGGCACGTTGCCGCAGCCCAAAGGAGGTACCTCGTGCGCGCGTGGCAAGCATATATCTGAGAGAAACTCTATACGTATTTTCTTGTAATAACCCATGGAATATGGTGGAATTCTACCCCTTTTTTTACATATCCTTTGATACTCACACTATTCAGGCCTTCCAAGGAGGTACTTATGAACGCACGACTGGACGAAAAACTGGAACCTATTTTCCAGGACGTTTTGCACCGCAACCCGGGCGAAACCGAATACCACCAGGCCGTTCACGAAGTTTTGGAAACTCTGGGCCCGGTACTGGTGAAATACCCCGAATTCGCCGACAAAAAAATCATTCAGCGCATTTGTGAGCCGGAACGCCAAATTATTTTTCGGGTGCCCTGGCAAGACGACAGCGGCGAGATTCAGATCAATCGAGCCTTTCGCGTTGAATTTAACAGCGCTCTGGGGCCCTACAAAGGCGGCATGCGTTTTCACCCGTCGGTTTACTTGGGCATCATCAAGTTCTTGGGTTTTGAGCAGATCTTCAAAAACGCATTGACTGGACTACCCATCGGCGGCGGCAAAGGCGGCTCGGACTTTGATCCTAAGGGCAAGTCTGATGACGAAGTCATGCGTTTCTGCCAAAGCTTGATGACCGAGCTGTACCGCCACATCGGCGAATACACAGACGTACCCGCAGGCGACATTGGCGTTGGCGGCCGCGAAATCGGCTATTTGTTTGGCCAGTACAAGCGCATCACCAACCGTTATGAGTCTGGCGTGCTGACCGGTAAAGGACTAGGCTGGGGCGGCAGCCTTGCGCGCAAAGAAGCCACCGGCTACGGCACCGTGTTCTTTACCCACGAAATGCTGAAAGCCCGTGGTGACTCTCTGGACGGCAAGCGCGTGGTGGTTTCAGGCTCTGGCAACGTCGCCATTTACGCTATCGCCAAGGCTCACGAGCTGGGTGCAAAGGTGATTGCCTGTTCCGACTCTGCCGGTATAATCGTCGACGAAGATGGCATCAACGTCGAGACGCTCAAGCGTTTGAAGGAAGTGGAGCGCCGCCGCATTAAGGCTTACCTGGAATACCACCCAAAAGCCAAATACACTGAACATGGTAATATTTGGACCGTGCCCTGCGATATTGCCCTGCCCTGTGCGACCCAGAACGAACTCAACGGCAATGACGCCAAGACCTTGGTGGAAAATGGCTGTATTGCTGTAGCCGAAGGCGCCAACATGCCGACTACGCCAGAAGGCATCCAGCTTTTCCAGGATGCTGGCTTGATGTACGGCCCGGGCAAAGCCGCTAACGCCGGTGGCGTTGCCACCTCCGGGCTGGAAATGCAGCAAAACGCCAGCCGTGATTCCTGGACCTTTGACTATACCCAGAAACGCCTGGAAGAAATCATGATCGAGATTCACAAGAGCTGCTATGAGACTTCGGTTGAGTTTGGCGCGGAAGGCGACTACGTGCTAGGCGCCAACACCACCGGTTTCATCCGGGTAGCCAAGGCAATGAATGCCATGGGCGTGATCTGATCCGCTGATATGATTAACCAGGCTGCTGGCACCTCATCCTTAACCGACCGGGTTTCAACCGGTCTTGACGGTTTGGATGAAGTGCTGGACAGCCTGCGCATTGGCGATAATGTGGTCTGGCGCGTCAGCGACCTGGCCGATTATCGCCGCTTCGTTACCCCGTTTATTGAATCGGCTACGGCCGCCGGTCGCCAAGTTATTTATATGCGATTCGGTCAGCACTCCCCTTTGGTTGCTGACAACCCTGCCGTTAACACCATTGTTATTGACGCGCTGGGCGGCTTTGAAACCTTCACCAGCGCCGTATGGCAGCTGATTGAAACCCACGGCCGCGGCGCCTTTTATATCTGTGACTGCCTCAGCGATCTGCTCAATGCCTGGGCCACAGACGCTATGGTGGGCAATTTTTTCCGGGTGGTATGCCCGCTTCTGTTCCAGCTAGACACCGTGGCCTGGTTCGCACTGCATCCCCAGCGCCACTCCCGCGCTACCTTAGACAAAATTCGCCGCACCACCCAGGTAATGATTGATGTGTATCGCCACGGCGATAACGTACAAATTCATCCGGTGAAGGCCTGGCGACGACAATCACCCACTATGTTTTTGCCTCATCGCGAGCACGACGGTCGCTTTACACCGGTAACCGACAGCAGTGACGCTACCCGCCTGCAGGCCAGTCTGGAGCAAAGCCGCAGCAACCAACAGCCGTTACTGGACCATTGGGATCGACTGTTTCAACAGGCCAGCGAAGCATTGGCGCAAAACGACCAGGGCGCTATTGTCCACTACCATCAGCTTATTTTGCCGCTGCTTATCAGTCCCGAAGAACGCATGCTCGCCTTGGCCCAAAAGTACCTGACGCTGGCCGATTTATTGAACATTCGCAGCCGCATGGTGGGCACCGGTTTTATTGGCGGCAAAGCCACCGGCATGCTGATTGCCCGTGCGATCCTGCAAAAAGACACACCGGCTCTGGGCAACCACTGCCTGGAACCCCACGATTCCAACTACCTGGCAACCGACGCCTACTACGGTTTTCTGGTACACAATGGCTTGTGGCCCGCTATCATGCGCCAGCGTTCCGCCGCCGGGTATCTGGCCGAAGCGGACGCCCTGCGGGATGGCATTCTGACCGGGAGATTTCCGCCCGACGTTCTCAGCGAACTTGAACGCTTACTGGATCACTACGGCCAATATCCGATCCTGGTACGCTCCAGCAGCCTGCAGGAAGACAGTTTTGGCAACGCTTTCGCCGGGAAATACGAAAGTGTGTTTGTAGTGAATCAGGGGCCACCGGAAGAGCGGCTATTGGCTCTGGAGAATGCCATTCGCGCGGTATACGCGTCGTCCATGAGCCATGACGCGCTGGTGTACCGCCAGCAGCGGGGCCTTGACCAGCAGGAAGAGCCCATGGCGCTGCTGATCCAGAGGGTCAACGGCCGTTTCCATGGGCAGTATTATCTGCCCGACGCAGCCGCCGTTGGAGTTTCGCGTAACACCTTCGCCTGGGATGCCGACATGGACCCGAAAGCCGGGATGGTGCGGCTGGTGATGGGGCTGGGCACTCGCGCTGTTGACCGAATTGAAGGCGACCATGCCTGCGTTATGGCGCTGGACTTCCCTACCCGCCAGCCGTTTCGCAACCCCGGTGAAAGTTATCAATTTTCCCAACACCTGGTAGACGCCCTGGACCTACACAGCGGTGAACTGGTCACCCGTCCCCTGAGCCTGCTGACAGAACAAATAGCCGATTTGCCCATGGCGCACTTGGCGGAGATAGACCGTGAAGCCAGCGAACGGGCGCGGGAACTGAAACTGGCGGAACCGGTATGGCGGCTGACATTCCGCCCACTGGTACGCAACACCGGATTTGTACCGCGCCTGACCCAGCTGCTCCATACTCTGGAAACTGCCTATCAACACCCGGTCGATGTAGAGTTCACTCTGCATCTCAATAGTCACGGCGAACCCGCCATCAACCTGGTGCAATGCCGACCTCTCGCCACACTGGGCGACACCGGAGCGGTTACCATTCCAGAAAACCTGGGCCGTAAGCACACATTGTTCCGGACTCACGGTCACTTTATGGGCGGCAACATCAAACTGCCCATTCATCGCATTATTCGGGTAGATGCGGCGCGTTACTCAGTGTTGACGATCAGCCAGCGCCACGATCTGGCGCGTCTGGTCGGCACCCTGGTAAGGGATACGCCCGAGAACCAGAAAGTGATGCTGATTGGTCCGGGCCGCTGGGGTACCAGTAGCCCGGAGCTGGGCGTACCGGTCCGTTTCGCCGATATCGCACGGGTTGCTGTCCTGGTGGAAGTAGCTGAAATGTCCGGTGACATGGTGCCGGACCTATCTTATGGCTCGCACTTTTTCCAGGACCTGGTGGAAACCGGCATTGCCTACGTCGCGCTCTTCCCGCAAGACAACCAATGCAGCTACCAGCCCGACTGGCTTGACAGCAACACCCAGCCTTTGAGCATCCCGGCCGAAGTTGCCTTATCCGAATGCCTGCAGTGGTATGATAGTGCCGACAAGCCGCTGCAACTGGCGGGCGACCTGCTCAGCCAGGTTCTGGTGTGCTACCGCCAAGAATGACTCAAAGCGCTAACGGGTAACCAACGCCCTATGGAATGGCTAACACTCTCCCAAACCGGCTTTCAAGGTGCCGCGCGCTATTTGCTGGGAATGCGCCTGGCCATAGTAACCATCATGTTACTGGCCATTGCCGTCACCGATGCTTTTATCACCTTGAGCCACCGCGCCCAGGCCCTTTTGGTGTGCCTCGCCTATGGCGTGCTGGCCACCCTGGCCTGGCTGTGGTTCACCCGTCGCCCGCCTCAATCCATACCGCCGGTCACCATGACGCTTGGGCTCGATCTGTTGTTAATAGGCTGCTGGCTTTATAACACCGGGGGCTACACCAACCCACTGGTGTCATTGCTGTTGTTGCCTCTGGCCATCGCCTTGGTGCTGGTGCCTTTGAATCACGCCATTGGCCTGACCATAGGCAGCGTGCTGATATATTCACTGCTAATGCTATGGCACCAGCCCATCAGCTCCGGCGCCGTTTCCAGCATGGCCCACGACCACGGTGCAAACCTGGCCCAGCTGCATTTAATAGGCATGTGGGTTACGTTTGTGCTGACGGCGGTTATTCTGGTACTGGCGGTTGGCACCCTGGCGCACCAGCTGCGGCGCCAGCAATTGCGGCTGTCCCAAAGCCGGGAAACCCGCCTGCGGGATGAACAGATTATTTCGTTGGGGCTGTCATCCGCCGCTATTGCCCATCGCTTGGGTACTCCGATGAACACGCTAACGCTGCTGGTCGAGGAGCTTAAAACCCTGCCACCCGACGCCGATCTCAGTGCCGACCTGGAGCTGATGTCGTCGCAGCTGGCGCTCTGCAGCCACCATTTACAACAGTTGTCTGCCTCCGCCATGCAAGCCAAACTGTCGCAGTTGGAAACCCTTCGGCTAGAGCAGTGGCTGCAACGCCTGCAGGAATCCACAACCTTGCTCTGGCCAGAGGCGAACATACACTGGCAACGACCGTTTCCGCCGCGTAACGTGCAGGTAGATGCCACTCTGGACCAAGCCGTGCTGAACCTGCTGGCCAATGCCATTACTGCCAGCCCGCAATGGGTTGCCGTCAGCGCACAAGCCCCCGACCCAAACTGGGTAGAAATCATTGTGGAAGATCAGGGTGCCGGCCTGGCATCGGCGCTGCTGGATTCACCCGGCGCCAGCATCGTAAATTCCGAAACCGGCATGGGCGTTGGGTTGTTTTTGTCTAACGCCACCATCGGCCGCCTTGGTGGCAAGCTGAAGGCGCGCTCAAACGGCGCCGATGGACGCGGCACCACCATGATCATTGAGTTGCCGGCCGCGGAGTATTCTCTATGAACAAGCAGATGAACAAGCCGTTATGAGCAACCAACCACTGTGGTTATTGATTGACGACGACGAAGCGTTTTTGCAGGTGCTGCAACGCTCACTGTTACGCCAGAACATCGAAGCCACAACCGCACAAACGGCCCAACAAGCAATCGCAGCGCTCGCCGACCGACACTTCAGCCACTGCGTTCTAGACCTTAACCTGGCTGGCGAAAGTGGGTTACAGTTGCTGCCTGAGTTGCTAAACTGCAAGCCGCGCCTGGCCGTTCTGGTGTTAACCGGTTACGGCAGTATTGCAACTTCGGTTGAGGCCATGCGTCGCGGTGCCGTGAATTATTTGTGCAAACCGGTAACCGTGAACCAGCTGATTGCCGGTTTTGAATTCCTGAACAAAGCGCCGGAGGTACGGTCGGAACCGCCTTCGGTGGAGGAAATGGAGCGCGAACACATACAGCGCGTTCTTGACGAGCACGACGGCAACATATCCGCCACAGCAAGAGCGTTGCACATGCATCGCCGGACGCTTCAGCGCAAGCTGCAGAAGCACTCCCATTGGCGCAACTGAGAGCAAGCTTTGCGTCTATCACCACACTTAGCAATCGTTTTTCCAAAAAGCATATGGTGCAACCGACTGCAAAAGGTAACCCTGTCAGGCTATGAAATATCCGCAGCTCCCGAATCTGAGCGACAACTCACAACATCTTTCTGGCATCGCTCTGGTTGCGGCATTGAGCCAGAACACAGCCTTGTTGCTGGATGAAAACGCCCGAATCGTGTGGGCAAACACCGCATTTGAAAAAATAGCCGGGCGCTCCCTGGCCAGCGTAAAAGGCGCCCGCCCGGCGGAATTTCTGTACGGGCCAGGCACCGACATCAACAGCATACGGTTTATCCGGCGGCGCATGCTGCAGCGCACGCAGTTCGATATTGACCTGCAAGTCTACAACAGCAAAAAACACCCATTCTGGGTTCATTGCCAGTGCATTCCAGTGGGTAAAATCGAAGGCGTTGCGCCCGGCTTTATCATTATTCAGAGTGACATCTCTGCCACCAAGGCAGCCCAGCGTAGCCTGCGCATTGCCGACAGCATGTTCGAACAAAGCTGCGAGGGCATTCTGATCACCGATGAAAACAACGTCATTGTGGACGCCAACCCGGCGTTTTCACAGATTACCGGTTACTACCACAACGAAGTGATTGGCCAAAATCCGCGCATATTGAGTTCGGGCCGCCAATCTGCAGATTACTACCAGACTCTGTGGAGTTCTCTGCTTACCCGCGGTTATTGGCGAGGCGAAGTGTGGAATCGGCGCAAAAACGGAGAAGAATATCTGGAATTGCTGTCAATCCAAAGGGTAAAATTAAGCGACGGTAACGGTTATTATCACATCGCATCCTTCTCTGACATTACCGCCCTGAAAAATCACGCCAAAGATCTGGACCGCGCCACCCATTACGATACCCTGACCGGCTTGCCCAACCGCCAGCTGGCCAATCAGCGGCTTGAAGCAGCCTGCCTGCACGCAGCCATGCAGCAGCGACAGTTGTGGATAGTGTCTATGGATCTGGACGGCTTCAAAGCCATCAATGACCAGCACGGCGTTAATATTGGCGATCGCGCACTGCGCATTTTGTCAGAAAGACTGGCCTCACAACTTCCGCCCGGCGACATTGTGGCGCGCGTGGGTGGCGACGAGTTTCTGCTGGTTATTCAGCGGCCGCGCGATGAAAACAGCTGCCAGTACCTGCTGGACATTGTGCGCGAATCGATGGTCATCAATGGCGACACCCTAAAGCTGTCAGCAAGCTTGGGCGTTACCCGCTATCCCGAAGACAACACCGACGCGGAAGGCCTGATTCGTCACGCCGATCAAGCCATGTACCTGGCCAAAGAAAAAGGTCGCAACCTGATTCACCAATTCGATCCACTGCTGAACGAGCATCTGCAAAAGCGCCGTGACCAGCTTACGGATATTTCCCGCGGCTTAGCCCAGAATGAATTCGAGCTGTTTTATCAGCCGCAAATCCGGCTAAATGATAGCGCGTTAATCGGCCTGGAGGCGCTGATCCGCTGGCACCACCCCGAGCGAGGTCTACTATTACCCAGCGCATTTTTACCCGATGTTGAAAACAGTCATCTGGACGTACCCCTGGGCAAATGGGTCGTCCACCGGGCACTGGAGACTCTGCAAGGCTGGCGCAAACAGGGGTTTGACGATATCGGCGTGAGTATTAACATGAGCGCTACTTTTCTTAGCAACTGGCATTTTCTTGAATTTATCGCGGCGGAGTTAGGTCGGTTTCCCGATCTACCAGCGCATCTGATTACCTTGGAAGTGCTGGAATCTTCGGCTTTGGACGACATCCATCAGGTGCGCCAGATGCTGGATTGTTGTCGTGAACTCGGTTTGACACTGGCGTTAGACGATTTTGGTACCGGATTTTCATCGCTGACCTACATGCGAACCTTACCGGTCAATATGATTAAAATTGACCGCAGTTTTGTCAGCGGCATGCTGGACAACCCGAACGACAAAGCGATTGTAGAAAGCATTATGTTTCTGTGCCAACGTTTTGACCTTAACGTGCTGGCGGAAGGCGTGGAAACACCGGAACAGGCAAATATGCTGAAAACGTTAGGCTGCGATAGCATTCAGGGTTTCGGCGTGGCGCGGCCCATGGCCAGCGATACGGTATTGCCATGGGTGCGGCGCTGGCAACAAAAGAATCAGTGCCTGACCACGCACATAGCGGCCATTAACACCGCACCGTAGCAGCCTGGCCACCCTTGCATTGACCTCTGGCAACAAAGCCGCGGCTCAACGATAGCGGCGCTGATCCAGCGTGGTCAGGCGATCCGGATGGAACACCATTAGCCCTGTTACAAACGCGCCGTTGGCAAAGCCCTCCGGAATCATGAACAAGGGAAGATAGCTAAGGTATTCATACACCAGCTCGGCAAAGGTGTACACGCCGCTGGTCCATAGCATCAGACACATCACCACGCCGGCCACTGCCACCGAAATGGCCGAACCGAAAAATCCGCAGACAAAAATATACGCAAAGAAATTGTTGAAGTCGCGGTGGCGCTCCCACAGCATGATGGCGTAACTGACCAGCGCAGGCACCATCACTGTTATCAGTCCATTGGCAGCAAACATAACCAGCGGTTCACGGCCAGTGATCACTGTAATCATCAGTGCCAGCAAACCCGCCAATACGGCCAGACCCCAGCCCAACATCAAGGTAACCAGGGTAATGCCAAATACGTGAATAGACAGCCCCGGTGATATGCCAGCGCGCAACTGCCACACAAACCCGAGCACCACGGCGGCGCCGAAGAAAGTGTGCTGCAACGAGGTGTCTTGCCGTAGCTTATGCCAGTCGACACTGCGCACAGCCGCCAGCAAAATAACGGCGAATAGCAACGCCGTAATCACCCATTGGGTGGTAGAAAGCAGGTTCTCAGTCATACCCATGTGTCTGGCCCATCTGCGTAGTCAGCGGCGACCGGATACCTGCCGTGCTGATCTCTATCGGCTATGAATCATTGTTTTTGGCGCCCGTTACCAGCGCTTTCCAGCCCTCATGGGCGCTCAAAAATATGCCACCACTCAAGTGCTGACAAAACTCCGTGCGTTTAAGCCGGTCCATCACCGGCCCTTTTACATCTGACATGTGCAACCGCACACCGGCATCTATCAGGCGCTCGTTAATCGTCTCAAGGCTTTCAAGCGCCGAAGCATCTACCAGATTCACTGCCGGGCACACCAGCACCAAATCCGTCAGCTGTGGTTCGCGGTTCACAATATCCAACACCGTTTCTTCCAGGAATCGGGCGTTGGCAAAGTACAGGCTTTCGTCTACCCGTAAAAATGTCACCGTCGGGCATACGTCTACTTTATGGCGCAACACATTACGAAAGTGCTCGCTGCCTGGCACCCGACCAACCACGGCGCAGTGGGGTCGGCTGGTACGATATAAAAATAGCCCCAGAGACAAGGCCACCCCGGTGATAATACCAGCCTCTACACTGTGCCCCAAAGTCAACACAATGGTGGCAAGCATGGCACCGAAATCGGTGCGTGAATAGCGGAAAGTGCGCCTCAGTGCCGGAATATCAATCAACGTAGACACCGCCACTATGATCGTCGCCGCCAGCGTGGCCTGCGGCAACCAGGCAATGGCCGGGGTCAGGAACAGGGTGGCCACCGCAATACCCACCGCCGTGTAGATTCCGGCCGCCGGCGTTTCGGCACCAGCGTCAAAATTCACCACTGAACGGGAAAACCCGCCGGTTACCGGCATGCCACCAGAGATACCCGAACCCAGATTGGCCGCGCCCAGCCCGATCAGTTCCTGATCGGGGTCAATCCGTTGGCGGCGTTTGGCCGCCAAGGTTTGGCCTACCGACACCGACTCCACAAACCCGACCACGCTGATCAGTAAAGCGCTCACTGCCAACTGCTGCCAAAGCACCCAGTCGGCTTGTGGCCAGGCTAACTGTGGCAGCCCGGAAGGAACATGCCCTACCAGCTTTACCCCCTGAAGCTGCAACTGCCAGAACCAGGCCGCCAGGGTGGTTAACACTACCGCCAGAATGGGCGCCGTTTTGGTAGCCACATCGGCCAGCCGCGGTGCCATCCCTAACGCCAACAAGACAGGTTTAAGGCGAGTACGCGCCAACATCAAAAACACCAGCGTACTCACACCCACCGCCATCGTAACCAGATTGATGTCACTCGCCGATGCCCAAAGCGAACGGCCTATATTAAACAGGTTATGGCCTGACCCGGTTATCCCGAACACGTGCTTGAACTGGCTCGCTGCGATCACAATGCCGGAAGCCGTGATAAAGCCCGAGATAACCGGATGGCTAAGAAAGTTGGCCAGAAAACCCAGGCGTAACACACCCATTAAAACCAGCATCAACCCCGACATCAACGCCAGCACAACGGCGCCCATGATGTATTCAGCACTACCGGCCTGCGCCAGAGGCGCAAGCGCCGCCGCGGTCATCAGCGACGCAACGGCGACCGGGCCCACCGACAAGGTACGGCTGGTGCCAAAAAGCGCATATAACACCAGCGGCAATATACTGGCGTACAAGCCAATATGAGCAGGCAAACCTGCTAGCAAAGCGTAGGCCAATGACTGCGGTATCAGCATTACCGTGACAATCAGTGCTGCCACCAAATCGCTGCCTGCCTGCTGGCGATTATACTGCTTGCCCCACCGCAATACGGGCAGGTAACGGGATAGGTTCATCAGCAGCTCAGAACAGGTTTAGAGGAATTTTCAAATAGGCCTGTCCGTTTTCTTCCGCTGGGGGCAATTCGCCGGCGCGCATATTAATCTGCACCGAAGGCAGAATCAGCCGTGGCATATCCAGGGTGGCGTCACGTTCATTGCGCATAGTTGCGAAGTCGTCTTCGCTGATTCCGTTATGCACATGAATGTTGTGCTCGCGCTGCTCCACAACGGAAGTTTCATGGGCGTAGATCTCTCGGCCGGGCGCCTTGTAATCATGGCACAGGAACAGACGGGTTGTGTCTGGCAAGGCCAGAACCCGTCGAATTGAGCGGAACAATACATGGGCATCGCCACCGGGAAAATCGCAGCGCGCCGTACCGTAGTCCGGCATGAACAGCGTATCCCCCACAAACGCCGCATTGCCGACAACATACGTCAGGCAGGCGGGCGTGTGGCCGGGCGTATGCATAACCTGAGCCTGCAACCCACCAATAGCGAAACTGTCGTTGTCTTTAAACAGCCTGTCGAACTGACTGCCGTCACGGGCGAATTCCGATCCGGCGTTAAACGCCTTGCCGAAAATCTCCTGCACCTGGCAAATATGTGCGCCAATGCCGGTTTGCCCGCCCAAGTGCGCGTGCAGATAAGGTGCCGCCGACAAGTGGTCTGCGTGCACGTGGGTTTCCAGAATCCACGCCACCTGTAAATTGTGCTCGCGCACATAGGCAATAATAGCGTCTGCACTGGCCGTGCTAGTGCTGCCCGCGGCGTAATCAAAATCCAGTACCGAATCGATAATGGCACAGGCCTTAGACGCCGGGTCTTGCACCACATAACTGAAGGTATTGGTGGGCTCGTCAAAAAAATGCTGAACGGTTGGATTGGTCGTGGTCATTACTAAACTCCTTTCGAATTCGCAGATATCGAACCTCTGAATAGGCTCTAAGCATATACTACGATGGAATATATAATGAAGTGCTGTTTTCTTCTAAGCAGCCCAGCTGACAGAAGAATGTTGTGGCCACAAGGTCCAGGGCCATCAGACACAATACCTATCTTAAGCATTTTAACTGAGGCGTTACGGCCACTGAAGCATAACGCCACACCCAGCGCAGCCAATCCGGTATTATCCCCGGTCTGACTCACATACGGAGTTCGCTTTGACTGGCCCAGATCCCACACAGAAAAAGACCACAACAGCCGCTGCCCGCGAGTGGCAGGCCTTCTGGCTGGCCGTCGGATTTTTAACCCGCATACCCATGCTGGTATCGATTGATTATTCCCAAAAAATGATGAATCAGTGCAGCGTGTACTTTCCACTCGTCGGTTTGTTGCTAGGCGCCTTGTACGTCGGATTGTTTGCGCTACTCGGGCTGTTTTGCAGCCCGCTGGTCAGCGTTCTGCTGGTGCTGTGTTTTCATCTGTTCATTACCGGCGCTTTTCACGAAGACGGGCTGGCCGATAGCGTCGACGCGTTTGGCGGCGGCTATACCGTTGAAAAGCGCTTGGAAATCATGAAAGACAGCCGCATTGGCACCTATGGCACAGTCGCGCTCGTACTGGCGTTAGCGCTTAAAGTCGCCCTGCTGGTGGAAAGCCATCACATCATGCTGGCGCTGCTTTTGGCTCCTGCCATCAGCCGGCAAACACCACTTTTGTTAATGTCATTCCTGAATTACGTGACCGATCCCGACAAAAGCAAAAGCAAACCGGTGGCCGAAGGCTTTTCCCGCCGGCGGCTTTGGTGCAGCAGTGGGTTTACCCTACTGGTGGCTTTGCTGTTCAGCGCCTGGCTGCCGGGCTTATGGCTGCTGGCACCGGTGGCGGTGATTGGGGTTGCTCTGCTGTGGGGTTGGTATCTGAAGCGCCAGCTAGGCGGCTATACCGGCGACGCGCTGGGGGCCAGCGTGGTGTTTTGTGAGCTGGTGTTGCTATTGGGGATGTAGGCATTGCATTGACTCCCAATATCACGCCCTTATAGTAGATTGACTTTTAACAGGGATAAGAGAAAGGAATCAACGAACCTGTGTCACCTCCAGAAAAATCCGTCGTCGAAATAGTCGAAGTTATCCGTCGCTCAGAGCAAGGTATAACTCACCCATTTATTTGTCGTGGTGACGACGATAATACGTATTTCGTGAAAGGAGTTGGTGCAGGCAGAGACAGTCAGATCAAGGAATGGATCGCGGGCAATCTTGCGCTAAGCTTTGGTATACCTATAGCGCCGTTTAGCATTGTTTACGTGCCAGAAGAGTTAATCGAATTACTTTCAGTCGAACATACTCATGATCTTGGTACTGGCCCGGCTTTCGGCTCCGTTGAGCAAATGGTGACAGAACTGTCGTACTCTCAAGTTAGCAGCATCCGCCCGGAGGTTAGGCGCGCCGTCCTGTTTTTTGACTGGTGGATTTTTAATGCAGATCGCATGCTGACAGAGAGCGGGGGAAATCCGAACCTGTTTTGGGGGCCCGGCACCCAGCGCTTAGTGGTCATTGATCATAACCAAGCTTTTGATTCAGAGTTCTCTAACGATGATTTTTTTAAACTTCATATATTTAAAGATTGCGCACCTGGTATCTTCGATGACTTGTTAGAACGAGACCACTATACTTTAAGAGCAGAGCAGGCCCTTCACAACTGGCAGTCTATTGTGAATCGTATTCCAGAAGAATGGCTCTATAGCGACCAGGAAATGACGATGAAAACCAACCTGAACCTGGACTTATTGCTTGAAAATCTTCAACGCTTCAACAACGGGGACTTCTGGAGCAGAAAATGACTAGGTTCGCGTGTCAATACGCCATAGTGCGATTTATGCCTTACATTGAAACCGGCGAGTTTGCCAATGTCGGTGTATTGTTGTGGATACCAAAAACACGCAGCTTGAGCTTCAAGTTATTGCGTCGAAAATACGCCCGGATTACCCAATTTTTTGAAGAGTTGGACAAAGCCGTTTACCTGAAAACCATGGCTAATATAGAGGCAGAACTGCTTAGAATTCAAAGTATGCTGCTTCACAACAAAACCACCGAGTTTAGTGGTGACGGCATGGAATACGGCTTCCATAACGGCATATTTGACGAGCTGATTCGCCCCAGAGAAACCATCGCGCGATTCAGCGAGCGGCGCAGCATTCTTTCTGAAGATCCACAAAAAACCCTGCAAGAGTTATTCAATTATTACGTTGGCCGGAACTTTGTAACTAGGGAATACCAGGAAACTATTCTGGAAAAAGGTATCAAAAAACTACTTGAACAAAGCAACCTGGCTCGCCACTTTTCAAAACGGAAAGTTGAAGATCATCTGTACAGCGTCACATTCCCCTTTGTCGAACAAGACGACGATAAAGCGATTAAGGTTATAAAACCCTTATTTCTCGGGCAAGCGGACTCTACAGCAATTATCGAGCACGGCGGTCACTGGAAGCTAAAGGTGAACCAGCTGAGGAAGCGTAACTTGCTTCATGGCCCAGTTTTATTCCCGGTTAAAGGGCCTGAAGACGTTCCCCCTTCAGACATCAGGTTTCAGGCATTCGAAGAAGCACGGGATTCTCTGGCGGACGATGCCATTGAGGTGGTGCTATACAATGAAAAAGCCAGAATTCTGGAGTTCGCCGCTCATTAGTCGTTAAGCGCCACTTCAAGATCCGCTGCTGGCCTGGTTTTGTTTGGAATGCTGCTTGAAATTTTCCGCCTGCTCAAAAATCTCTTTGTACACCTCGTCACGATCCACCGGCGGGTAGCCGTGTTTTGCCAGCAGCAGAATCAGGCCAACTTTCAATTCCGCCTTGATGTCCTCGCGCTGGTTCCAATCGGTGTACTTCACCTTTTCCTGCACCACGACCTTCACCGCTTTCGCCAAGGGTAACAGCTTGTCTTCGGCATAGCTGAAGTCGTACTTGATGGCCAGGTCTTTCAAAATGTCGTAAAAGGCTTTCTCTTCAAGATCAATGCCCAGCTCCTCAAAAGAACCGAGTTCCTGCTTCAGCGCCTGAATCAAATCCATGTAGCGGTCAATGATGGTATCGGTGAAATCTTCCAGAACATTGCCGACTAACACATCGTCTTCCTTGCGCTCGTTGTAATGTGAAGCTCTTGCCGCAGCCGGTTGCGCCAAAGTATGTGCCGCCCTTGCCATCGCCTTCAGGCTTTCGGTGTTGCAGAATATTGGCATACAGCTTATTCGCGGCGTAAAACTGCGGGTAACGGCACACCACTTTTACTTCCTGCTTGGACACATCCGGAAAGTAGATAAAGTGTCGAATCACCTGGCGCAGCCGATCCTGATTGACCAGCCCTCAAACATGGTGTGCAGGCTATTAATGCCGTCTTGCCCAATAATTTCGTTGCCGGTTACCTTGCGCCAGGTATAGAAAAACTCATAGGGCGCAAACAGCGAGCCCATCTTGCTGTTCACCCCGTCGCTGATCACGCACAGGGCGTTGTATTTCATCAACTGGGGAATATCCCGGGTGTAGCGGGTGGTCAGCTGCACGTAGGCGTCGTGAAGGGTGGCTTCTTCGCGCACCGCGCTTTTAAACTCAAAAACCACCAGCGGCAGGCCGTTGATGTAAAGCACGGCATCGGGAATGCGCTTCTCGCTGCCGGTGATTTCCATCTGGTTCACCAGCTTGTAAATGTTGCGCGGGCCGCCGTAGTTTTCCGGCACTTCCGCCGCCAGCGTGAGCACTTCCCCCTCACGGGGCAGGCGCATCTTGGCCAGACCTTGGTAGTCAATCAACTGGATATATAGATCTTTGCGGCTACGGTCTTCCCGTTTCAACAAGAAGCCGTCCGCGACCAGTTTATGAATGGTTTTGTTGGATTCATATAAGTCCAGCGCAGGCAGGCTTTCCAGCCGGCGAATGATAGAAGCGACCTCCGCCCCGGTAATGTGACCGGCTGAATAACGCTGTGTCAAAAACGCCGCTAAATCGGCTTTAATCAGCACATCGGAGGGTTCGCGCACAAGTGAAGAACCGGGGCAATAGGGATAACCCTGAGCCTGCAGCAGTTCGATGATGGCTTGTTCCAGCCGTGCCTCATTAAAGCCCATTACTTACTCCGTAAATTCAACACATTACACACTTACAAACGCAATATTGCACAGACGGCGTAACAAACCAACTTGCTTCTCCATGAGAGAGTGGGCCCTGGCTTTGCGATAAAGGATCAGGGTTGCTCAGCAGATGGTTTTATTCGGCGACTTCGCAAAATGGCCACCCTCGTTTGAGCGATAGCTGAATGAAGCTGTATACTGCTTTGAGCAGAGGAGATAAAACATGAGCGCTCAATTATCACCAATCGTGTCCGAATTCGAGACCGAGGAACAAGCGGCCAGCTATGATCGCTGGTTCCGCGCCAAAGTGCAGGAAGCGATGAGCAGCACAAAGCCAAAACTGGCACATGACGAAGCCATGTCGAAGGTGCGGGCTGAGCTTGAAGAACGCAGGAAAGCCCGTGCTAACCGTCCGCTGGTCTGAGGAAGCCACCAGCGACCTGATTGAAATCATCGATTACATTGACGAACGCAACCCCATTGCGGCGTGGTCTTTACACTCGGAAATATTGCGCACCGTAGAAGGCCTTCCGGCAGCGCCTCTGATCTTCAGAGGCGGGCGAGTAACCGGCACTCGCGAGGCGGTTGTCCACCCAAATTACCTTGTGATCTATCAGGCGGGCGTCGAGTTCATCGATATCCTGAGAGTTCTGCACGCACGGCAGGAATACCCTTAAGGTTTTCCTGCTCTTCAGGCGCTCCCACGCCTCTCCCGTTGGCTCTCCCATGAACCTGATCATGAATCAGAGCACCTCGGCGATTTGCTGCTAGCCTTCGGGGATGCGGAGTTCGCCGGATAGGAGTTTGGGGAGGAGGGTGTCTCTCAACGTTATAAGGGCCTCGTTCGCTGCATCTACAGTCTTTTTTCTGCTTGTTATCGCTGAAATCTGTTTAGTGTATTCCTCTAGCGCTTGCAGCTTAGGAAACACCATTTTTTTGAATAAATAACGTTCCGATTGACCCCGGGGACTGCTGAATCGGCACCCATAGATTTAATGTCAAGTAGCTGAAGAGCCTCATAAATCCAGTACAGCGGAAGTCCAGAGTGCACCCAGAGCTTTGCGGGCTTCGGCGCGGGCGTGGAGAGGTTCGGGGATGGGGTTGCCGGCGGCCAGAGCCTTGTCGATCACCGGATCGAAATCGACGAACCAGCTTTTGAACAGGGCGTGGGCCATGGCTTCCAGGGTGGTGTTCATTTGGCGGTTGAGGTCGATTTTGTCGTCGAGAATGCCAAGGATATGAGCGATGGTTTTTTGCAAGTGCAGAGCAGGCAAGCAAGCAAAAGCTAAAGTCTCCGAGCTTCCGAATAGGAAGTCGAGCCTGATTTGCGCTTCCGCCAGACGAGTTTGCCGCATGCCATGCGAAGTCTTCCAGCCTTAATCGGTAAAAGAGGAATTTGATATCCAGCAGATCAGCGTTTGGCAAAATGCAGCATGTGTTTTGATTCTGGATTGCTCCTATAGCCTTCTCAGGTACACGAATCACTTTTCCCACAACAGACGACCAATTTGGCGGCCACGACCCAACAGTGGCTACTATCACGTCGTCTTTACAAAGCAAGTATGAAGACCACTTTTTTGCATGCTCATTTTCAACGAAGCGAGAAGCAGCCATATCGATCGAGTCTTGGGTGAAATCTGAAACTCGGACTAACGGTATACCTTGTTCTGCGAAAAACTCTTGCTTGATGCCTGCCCCGTTCCGCAGAGTAGCTACGTCATTTAACGATATCTCTTGCCAATCACTCCCCATAACCCAACCCCTCCAAATTCTCCCGAATCACCACATCCAACTTTTCAGCTTCCGCCATCTGCTGATAAAGGGTCTGGCTCAATTCAGTCATTCTCACTTCAAACGGAACACCATCATCTTCTATCGCGGCAGCGCCCACATACCGGCCAGGCGTGACCACGTAATCGTTGGCTTTGATGTCTGCCAGGGTGGTGGCTTTGCAAAAACCGGGTAGGTCTTCATAACCGCCGTCTTTGGCTTCGCCCCGCCAGGCGTGGTGGGTGCGGGTGATTGCGGCAATGTCGTCTGCGATGAGTTCTTTGTGGGTGCGGCTGATCATAGAGCCCATGTTACGGGCGTCGATGAACAGGGTCTCGCCTTCGCGGTTACGGTGGTTGCTGTCGCTGTGGCCAGCAATGGCCTGCGCTGTTTTGTTCTTGGTAACGAACCACAAGCACACCGGAATCTGGGTGGTGTAGAACAACTGGCCCAGCGCGGGTTGGTGCTGAGCTCGTCCGCGCCGCGCCAGGCTTTCATGTTGAACGGCGGGTTCGCCATGATGAAGTCGGCTTTCAAATCCGGGTGCTGGTCTTTGAAGAAGGTGTCCGCTGGAACATCACCGAGGTTGCTGGCAATGCCGCGAATGGCCAGGTTCATTTTCGCCAGTTTGTAGGTAGTGCGGTGTATTCCTGGCCGTATATGGAGATGTCTTTCTGGTTGCCCTCGTGGTTGCGCAAAAACTTCACGGACTGCACAAACATGCCGCCGGAACCGCAACAGGGGTCGTAAATTTTGCCCTGATAAGGCTCGATCATTTCCGCCAGCAGATTAACGATGCACTTAGGGGTGTAGAATTCGCCGCCGCCCTTGCCTTCGGTGGCCGCGAACTTGCCAAGGAAGTATTCGTACACCCTACCAACCAGGTCTTCTTCATTACCATCTGGCCCGGCACTGCTTTGGTCACTCACGGTGGCGATGTTGTTGATGGAATCAATCAACGCCGCCAGCTTGCTGGCTTCCAGCCCCATGCGTGAAAAGTAGTTATCCGGCAGTGCGCCTTTTAATGACGGGTTCAGCTTTTCAATGGCATAGAGCGCAGTGTCGATTTTTATCGCGATGTCGTCTTGCTTGGCCTGTTTTTGCAGTGTGTTCCAGCGGGCGTGCTCCGGCAGGTAAAACACGTTTTTCATGGTGTAGAACTCCACCGTGCCGCGTAGCTTGTCGGCGGTGTCCCAGAGGGTTTGTTCGAAGGTGCGGGTGTTCTTTTTAACGGAGGAAGACTGCTTGCTCATGAACTGCCTTTATTTACGGACGCGATATTAAGGCGCGGTAGTAACGGTTCGAATAATGGGCAGTATGATAGCGCTTACCGGGGGTTTGGCCTAACCCTCTGCCAGGCTCTCCACTAAAATCTCCTCTGAACTCGCCGCTGAAAATAGAAAAACAAGGCTGCGAATGATGGGCCCACCCACAGCCTTGTCTACGCGCTATAGCTTAACCGTCAATACTGAGTAGCTTAACGATTGATACGCGATATTTTAGTACCTTCAATACTCAGCCCGGCCATTAGGCCCTGCTGGCCGTATATAAACGCATAAGCATCGTCTTTCAGCGACGAGGTCGACAGATTTCTAGCCACGCCTTCGTCAACCAGAACGACGGTCGGACCAACGCCAATTTCCCAGCCATTGGTTTTCTCCAGATAAGACACGGCGGCATCCGTCATCAGAAACACCGCATAAGCGTAGGACTGAGCTCCGGCTTGCAAGCCCCAGGAACCGGTGATGGAATTGTAGTAATCCGTTACCGCCGAGCCTTTCAATAACACGCCTTCGCCATAGCTGCCGCCAAATACCAAGCCAGCTTTCACAATATTGGGGAACACCAAAATACCTTTGGCACTTTTTGCTAAAGTTTCAGCCACCGGATGCACTTTATACAGCGTATCCAACGACTGCATTGCATTGCGGTCAAGATCTTCAGCGCTTGCCGCCAGCGCCGGATTCGCAACGGTCATTGCCATGGCGGACGTTAGCGCGAATACAAATCCAAAAAAGGTTTTACCTAAACGATTCATGACACAGTCCTCCTGAGTGTTCACCAAACTATAGATCTGTTGGCTGAAAACTAACCGTTAAAGCTGGGACACATTGCTTTAACCATCGATTGACTTGCTTTAACCATCAATTGAATAGGAGGCTATTCGCGACAATTGACTGTAAGGCAAGCCCGTTTCTTGATGCCAGGCATTAAATGCCTCCTGCACCTGATACAGGCCTTTTTTACTGCTCGTTGATGCATCCAAAAGCTTGGCATGGCGCAGCACCTGAATAACATCGTTGGACATAATAAAGCCGTCCCAGCCGACCCGGCGCAGGAAATACTGGGCGCTGTTACCACCCAGTCGCGAACCATGGCGCTTGAACCACAGCAGCAACCCAGCTTGATCAGACGATGGCCACTGGCGCAGAAATGCACCAAAACTGCCGTGCTCGTGGACCGTGTCCATAATCATGCGGGCGTTTTCCGGCACCGTGCGGATTTTTTGCAGGTTGCGTACGATGCGTTCGTCGCAGGCCAGGGTTTCTAGCACGTCTGGCGATACTTGCTGCCAATAGGCCGGCACAAAGCCGTGAAAGGCGGCTTCAAAATCCGGCCATTTTTTGTCAATCACCCGCCATACAAAACCCGCCTTGAACACACAGCAGGTTATTTCTGCCAAATAACGGTCGTCACTGCGCTGCTCCAGCTCGCTGGCCGGCGGCGGCGTGGGTAACCGGGCGTTTAACTCTGCAACGCCACCTTTGCGCGCAATCGCGCGCTCATGAATTTCTGAAAAGCGCATAGCATTTTATCTTTTGGTGTGTGGATGGCTGGATAGTGGGTGGACATATAGATGGATTACTGAAAATTAATAGCACTCTCACATAATAGTGACCTAACTCAACTCCGCTTGGCCCTTTCTCAACTACCTTGAAGGCTAACGATCTGGAAATCGCGGCCCCACCTGACTGGGCAAGGCTAAAGCGTTCGCAGCCGGGATCAGGATCTTTCATTGGCTCTATTTATAGCTGTCGGTGTGGATAAAGGAGAAATGCTGTGAACAATAAAAACAACCCCCTGAAAGCCCCCTCTGACGATTCGTCAGATCCTGTAAATAACTCTCCAAATAACTCTTCAGACAACCCGGAACACGATCTGGCAACGCGGTTTCCTACCGCCTACACCATTCTGTTTCTGCTGATTATATTTGTGGCTGCGTTGACCTGGATTATACCTGCTGGCCAATACGACCGGGTGATGAATGAAGAGGTCGGCCGCGAGGTGGCCGTGCCTGGCACCTATAAGGTTGTTGAGGCCAACCCTCAGGGTTTCGTGGACATAATGCTCGCACCTACAGCCGGGTTTTATGACCCCGACAGCTATGTGGCCAACGCTATAGATGTTGCCTTGTTCGTCATTTTCCTGGGTGGCTTTCTGGGTGTCATGAATGCCACCGGCGCCATTGATACCGGCATACGCAGTGCCATGCGCCACCTCAAGGGCCATGAAATCTGGATGATTCCGATACTAATGACCCTGTTTGCCATCGGCGGCACAACCTATGGCATGGCCGAAGAAACCCTGGCTTTTTACGCCATTCTGATCCCGGTGATGATGGCCGCCGGATACGATGCTGTTACCGGGGTAGCCATTATTCTGGTGGGGTCCGGTATCGGCGTACTGGGCTCCACCATCAATCCGTTTGCCACCGTTATCGCCGCCAATGCGGCCGACATTCCCTTTACCAATGGCATTGTGGTGCGCTTTATTCTGCTGATTGGTGGGCTGCTTATTTGTGCCGCTTATGTCATGCGGTACGCAATACGCGTTAAAGCGGATCCATCCCGCTCTGTTGTGGCCAAACAATGGGATGCTCACCGCCGCCTTTTCCTCAGCAAGCAAAGTGAGGGAGTTGATGATTCCACACTCAACAAAACCCAGATTGTTGCCCTGCTGATTTTTGCTGCAACCTTTGTGTTTATGATCTGGGGTGTGTCTTCGCAGGGTTGGTGGATGGCCCGCATGGGCGCGCTATTTTTTGGTTCGGCCATTGTGATCGGCATTGTTGCCCGCCTTGGCGAGAAAAAACTGACCGGCAGCTTTGTCGATGGCGCCCGTGACTTGCTGGGCGTTGCGCTAGTGGTCGGGCTGGCCCGTGGCATTGTGGTGATTATGGACCAGGGCATGATTGCCGACACCATTTTGCACAGCGCCGAAAACTCGTTGGGCGGGCTGCCCGAGCTTGCGTTTATCAACCTGATGTTCTGGATTGAAGTGGGCATGAGTTTCTTTGTGCCGTCGTCTTCAGGCCTGGCCGTGTTGTCTATGCCGATTCTTGCACCGCTGGCCGACTTCGCCAATGTTGGACGCGACTTGGTTGTGACTGCTTTTCAGTCTGCCAACGGTCTGGTCAATCTGATCAACCCCACCTTCGCCGTTGTCGTTGGCGGCCTGGCCATTGCGCGGGTGTCATACGATCGCTGGCTCGTGTTCATCTGGCCCTTATTGCTGATTCTTACAGTTTTCATTTCGGTGGTCATCAGTGCTGCGGCATTGCTTTGACATCGCTCGAAGTAATAACGAAGCCACACTCATTGGAGATTAACCATGTCTGAACCAACACTTGGGGTGCACTCTGAAGCCGGAAAACTGCGGCAGGTCATTGTCTGTCGCCCTGGCCTGGCTCACCGCAGGCTCACACCGTCTAACTGTGATGCCCTGCTATTTGACGACGTGTTCTGGGTGAAACAGGCTCAGAAAGATCATGACGTATTTTCCGAGCTTATGCGGTCACGGGATATTGAGGTTTTAGACGTCAACGATTTATTGGCAGACACTTTAGACATACCTGAAGCCCGCAAATGGATTCTCGATCATCGAATCACCTGGAACGATATCGGAGTCGGAATGATTTCGGACCTTCGCAGCTGGATGGACGAGCTGCCAGGCTCAAAACTCTCCGAATACCTGATTGGTGGCCTGGAAGTGGCCGACTTACCCTTTGACCCAACCGGTCTTTTTGGCAACCACCTGGGGCACTACGGATTTGTGCTGCCGCCATTGCCAAACTTTCTTTTCACCCGCGATAACAGTGCCTGGATCTACGGTGGTGTCACACTTAACCCCATGTACTGGGCCGCGCGGAAACCCGAAACCCTGCTGATGGCCGGCATTTACCGTTTCCACCCGAAGTTCGCCGGCAAAGCAGACGTGCTTTGGGGCGACCCTACCAAGAATCATGGCCTGGCTACGCTCGAAGGCGGCGACATCATGCCCGTGGGCAATGGCACCGTGCTTGTAGGAATGGGCGAACGTTCATCACCACAAGCCGTAGGACAATTAGCCAACGCTCTGTTTGAAAAAGGCACTGCGGAACGAGTCATTGCCTGCCAGATTCCAAAATCCCGTACCGCCATGCATCTGGACACCATATTCACCTTCTGCGGCGGCAATGTGGTTACAGCGTTCAAGGAAGTAGCGGACGAAGTGATCTGCTATGACTTGCGCGCCGGTGAGGGCAAAACACACCTGTCTTTCCGCCAGAACTCACGGCCGCTGTTTGATGTGGTGGCAGAAGTTCTTGGCTACAAATCCCTGGAAGTGGTTCCAACCGGTGGCGACGACCCGGCCGAGCGCGAGCGTGAGCAGTGGAACGATGGCAACAACGTACTGGCCATAAGTCCGGGCGTGGTGATTGGCTACGACCGAAATGATGACACCAACGCGGCACTCAAAGCGGCGGGAATCGAAGTGTTGGCCATACCCGGCGCTGAGCTGGGCCGTGGTCGGGGCGGCGGCCGCTGCATGAGCTGCCCCACGATTCGTGACCCCATCTGACCCTATATCACTCTATATCACTCCACCTGACCTCATCCGCCCGCCAAGAGGACAAAGACCATGGCTTTTAACCTGAAGAATCGGCACTTCCTGACCTTGCGAGATTTCTCCCCCCGGGAGATCAGCTTTCTGCTCAAGCTGGCAACAGATCTAAAAGCGGCGAAATACGCCGGCACAGAGGTACCGCAGCTTGTCGGCAAAGAAATCGCGCTTATCTTTGAAAAGAATTCCACCCGCACACGAGTTGGGTTCGAAGTGGCCGCTTACGATCAGGGCGCCCGGGTCACCTATCTTGGGCCTTCTGGCACCCACATCAGCCACAAAGAGTCGGTAAAAGACACGGCTCGGGTGTTGGGCCGGGTTTACGATGCCATCGAGTACCGCGGTTTTGGCCAGAAGATTGTCGAGGAGTTGGCAGAGTATGCTGGTGTACCTGTCTACAACGGCCTGACCGACGAGTTCCACCCGACGCAGATTCTTGCTGACTTTCTGACCATGCAGGAGCATGTTGAGAAGCCGCTGCACCAGGTGGCCTACGCGTTTCTGGGCGATGCCGCCAACAACATGGGCGACAGCCTGCTGATTGGTGGTGCCAAAATGGGCATGGATGTGCGCCTGTGTGCACCCAAAGTCTGCTGGCCGCAGCAATCCATTCAGGATGAGGCTCAGGCGATTGCAAAGGAAACCGGCGCCCGCATTACCATTACCGAGGATGTCGATACGGCGGTGGCCGGGGTCGACTTTATTTACACCGACGTTTGGGTGTCTATGGGCGAGCCGAAAGAAAAATGGGGCGAGCGGATAAAACTGTTAGCGCCCTACCAGGTGAACGCGGCGGTGATGGAAAAAACCGGCAACCCCCGTGCCCGCTTCATGCACTGCCTGCCAGCGTTTCACAATACCGACACCATCGTTGGTAAAGAAATTCAAGCAGAGTTCGGAATCAGTGCCATGGAGGTAACCGATGACGTTTTCGAAAGCCCGGCTTCGATTGTTTTCGACCAGGCCGAAAACCGTATGCACACCATCAAGGCGGTGCTGGTAGCCACCCTTGGGGCCTGACTCTGGCGCGGATTGCTGAAAAAGGACACACACTATGCTGATTGTTGCAGCACTGGGCGGTAACGCCCTGTTGAAACGTGGCGAACCACTGACCGCCGAAGCCCAGCGCACCAATGTCCGAAAAGCCGCGACATCCCTGGCGGAACTGGTGCGCGCCGGGCACCGACTGGTGATTACCCATGGTAACGGCCCCCAAGTGGGCTTGCTGGCGTTGCAGGGTGCCGCCTATAAGCCTGAAGAAGCCTACCCGCTGGATGTGCTGGGTGCCGAGACCGGTGGTATGATCGGCTATATGATTGAGCAAGAGCTGGAAAATGCTCTGGGCCATGATCGCCCGGTGGCAACCCTGCTGACCCAGGTTGTTGTCGATCCGAATGATCCTGCCTTTGCCAATCCGACCAAATTTATTGGCCCGGTGTACGATAAGGCAGAAGCGGAATCCCGCGCCGCGGCCGCCGGCTGGCATATCGCAGCCGATGGCGACAAGTGGCGCAGGGTAGTGCCTTCCCCTGCGCCAAAAGAAATTCCGGATATGCGCGTACTGAAACTACTGCTGGATCAAGAGGTGGTCATAATCTGTACCGGAGGTGGCGGCATTCCTGTGCTGCGCCGCAACGACGGCAGCATGACCGGTGTTGAGGCGGTCATCGACAAAGATGCCGCCAGTGCGCTGCTAGCAAGAGAGTTGGGCGCCGATGCGTTACTGCTGCTGACCGACGTGGATGCTGTTTATCGTGACTTTGGTAAACCCACCGCCGCTCCGGTTCGCACCGTTACACCGGCCCAGGCAAGAACGCTGGACGTTCCCGCCGGGTCCATGGGACCGAAGGTAACGGCGGCCTGCGACTTTGCAGATACCGGGGGCATCAGCGGCATTGGCCGGTTAGAAGATGCGCTTGCCATTCTGGAGGCGCGCGCGGGAACACTCATCACAGGGTGATGCCACTCACAACTCTTAACTGTTCAGGCGCTTCGTCATGTTGAATCAAGCTATTCCAGGCTCAG
Organism: Marinobacter sp. M1C; assembly: GCF_023314135.1. Classification (NCBI taxonomy): domain Bacteria; kingdom Pseudomonadati; phylum Pseudomonadota; class Gammaproteobacteria; order Pseudomonadales; family Marinobacteraceae; genus Marinobacter; species Marinobacter sp. M1C. The sequence continues at coordinate 316,128 of NZ_CP092289.1, read as the reverse complement.
ATCAGCGTAGCCCGGAGCCTACTTCTGTTACTGAGCACCTCGCAAATCACGAACTTGATGGAGAGGTCGTCGGCATTCGCGGTGGCGTTGTTGACGTTCTTTTTCCGCAGGACTCTCCGCGTATTCACGATTTGCTTTACGCCGGTAATCTGGCGATGGAAGTCACGTCACTGCTGGAAAGCGGCGCCGTGCGCTGTATGGCGCTGGCACCGGTACGCGGGCTGGGCCTGGGGGTTTCTGTGCGTGCCACCGGCGCACCCATCCAGGTTCCGGTAGGAGACGCTGTTTTGGGCCGCATGCTGAACGTCTTCGGCGAGCCCATTGATAACAAACCCGCCCCTGCTACCGACATTCGCCGTTCTATTCACCAACCACCACCGGCGCTGGAAGACCGAGTGGTGCACAGCGATATTCTGGAAACCGGCATCAAGGCCATTGACCTGCTGTCGCCTATCGAGCGCGGCGGCAAAACCGGTTTGTTTGGCGGCGCCGGTGTGGGCAAAACCGTGCTGATCACCGAGCTGATTAACAACACCGTGCAGGAATACGAGGGCGTCAGCCTGTTTTGCGGTATTGGCGAACGCTCCCGTGAAGCCGAAGAACTCTACCGGGAAATGGGCGACGCCGGAGTGCGCGACAAAACCGTGATGGTGTTCGGGCAAATGAATGAGGCTCCCGGCGTGCGCTTTCTGGTGGGCAAAACAGCGCTCACCATGGCCGAATATTTCCGTGACGATAAAAAGCAGGACGTTCTTCTGCTGATCGATAACATTTTCCGCTTTGTTCAAGCAGGCTCGGAAGTATCCGGCTTGATGGGCCGCATGCCGTCACGGGTGGGCTACCAGCCCACACTGGCCACCGAACTGGCCACCTTGGAGGAGCGCATAACCTCCACCCGCAACGGTTCCATCACCTCTATTCAGGCGGTATACGTGCCGGCGGATGACTTCACCGACCCTGCTGCTGCGCATATTTTTTCGCACCTGTCTGCTTCGGTGGTGCTGTCGCGCAAACGCGCCAGCGAAGGTTTGTACCCAGCGGTCGATCCTCTTGCCTCGGCTTCTGTGATGCTGACGCCCGCGGTTGTCGGCCAGCGCCACTACGACATCGCCCGCGCGGTGCGGCGCACCCTGGCCGATTATGAAGACCTGCGGGACATTATTTCCATGCTGGGTATGGAAGAACTGTCAGCCGCCGATCGCGCCGTTGTGGCGCGGGCGCGACGTTTGGAACGCTATCTGACCCAGCCGTTCTTCACCATTGGTTCGGCCGACGGCGCCAACGGCAGGCGCGTGCCCATCAAAGACACACTGAACGACTGCGAAACCATCCTCAACCAGACCGAGTTCAACGATAACGAAAGCGACTATTATATGATCGGCTCGCTGAAAGATCTGGCGCCCTCGTCATGAGCCTGGCCAACGTGATGACGGTTACCTTGAGACTGCCTACCCGCACTCTGTTCGAAGGCCGCGCACAACGGCTATTTGCCACCGCCGTCAACGGTGCGTTTGGCATGCTGCCCAACCATACCGACTTTGTCACCGCACTGGTGCCGTCTGTGCTGATTCTGACCGACGAAACCGGTGACGAGCTGTTTTTTGGTATCGACGAGGGCCTGCTGGTGAAAACCGGCCATCAGGTAGACATCGCCATTCGCCGGGGTGTTCAGGGCGACAGTCTGGACACCCTGAACGACACCATACAAACGGCCTTTGTGGAGGTAGACGAAGAAGAGCGGGTAGCCCGGTCAGCGCTATCACGGTTGGAAGCCAACATTGTCCGACGCTTTGGCGACTTACGGAAGCCCGCGTTATGAGCAGCCGCAAAGACCGTTCTGCCGACGACATCCGCCGCAGCACTGAACGACTTCAGCGCGCCCGCAAACAGCCCGGAACCAGTCCATTAAGAGGCATCGGTGCCTTTGGCATGATTGGCTGGTCAGTAGCGGTACCCGCCGTTGCGGGGGCGTTTCTGGGGTTATGGCTGAACAAGGTAGCGCCGCAGAATTTTTCCTGGCCTATCGCGCTGATTTTGGGGGGTATTGTGGTGGGCGCCATGATCGCCTGGAACTGGATTGACAAAGAAACCCCAAAAGCCGGCGGCGATAATAACCACACAGACTCCAGCGAAGGAGACAAACATGACGGTTGACTGGTCAGCTGTATTGCTGGGATTGGCCGTAGGGGTGGCCGTCAGCAGCGTATTTTTTGTCGGGCTGGCCTGGGGTATGAAACGCGCTCTGCGTTCGCGCCAGCCCGAAGCCCTGTTATTGCTCAGCGCGACCGTGCGCATCGCCATGCTGCTGGGCGTCGGTTTCTGGCTTGCCACCAGCAGTGCCACAGCCTGGCCCATGGCCGGTTTCGCCCTGGCATTTTTGTTAGTGCGCATGGTCGCGCTGCGTTGGGCCAGAAACCGTGAAACCACACCTTTAGCGGAACAAGAGGGCGCGTAATGCAGTTTTCACCGGACAACACCATTGTGCTCACCCTCGGTGGCTGGGGCTTGAACGCGACCATCGTGAATACCTGGATTGTGATGGTATTGCTGGTGGGCATTTCCTGGTTTGTGACTCGCAACCTGCGCGCAGACGTGCCGCCCGACCGCCTACGTACTGCGCTGGAAGTGATCGTAAAACTGATTCAGGGCCAGATTGAGGAAGTCACTCAGAATTCAGCCCGCCACGTGATGTACTTCGCCGGCACTCTATTTCTGTTTATTGCGCTATCGAATCTGATGCTGGTGATTCCCGGCTTTTCGCCGCCCACCTCGTCGTTGTCGACCACCATGGCCCTGGCACTGTCGGTGCTGGTCGCCGTTCCGGTATTCAGCATTGCCAGCGGCGGCGTAAAAAGCTACCTGCGAACCTTTATTGAACCTTCGGTCATCATGCTACCGTTCAATATCATCAGCGAATTTTCCCGTGGTATCTCGCTGGCTATCCGCCTTTACGGAAACGTGATGAGCGGGGCCGTTATTGCCGCCATTCTACTGACCGTCGCACCGTTTTTCTTCCCGGTGCTGATGGACATGCTGGGCCTTCTCACCGGCATGATCCAGGCCTACATCTTCGCCATTCTGGCCACCGTCTATATTTCTTCTGCTACCGCGGAAAAAGAGCCATCAGCTTTAAATAAAGAGCCATTAGCTTTGAATAAAGAGCAAAAAGTCTTACCCAAACAAACACAGCCGCCGTCCCACAACGAGGAACAATCATGACCGATCTTGCCATTATCGCGGCAATCTCTATTTTTACCGCCGGTTTCACCATAGCGATTGGCTGCATAGGGCCGTCCCTGGCTGAAGGGCGCGCGGCCGCGGCCGCTATTGCCGCCATTGCCCAGCAGCCAGACGCTGCGCCTACTCTGTCCCGTACCCTGTTCGTCAGCCTGGCGATGATTGAATCCACCGCCATTTACTGTTTTGTGGTGGCGATGATTCTTATCTTCGCCAACCCGTTTTGGGATGCTGCGGTACAGGCAGCGACGGTAACCGCCAGCTAGCCTGCCATTTGGCTGATTCACCCAACAGGTTAACCACTATGTCCATTGACTGGATTACCGTTTTGGCACAACTCGCCAACTTTCTGGTGCTGGTGTGGCTGCTGAAACGCTTCTTGTACCGCCCTATTCTGGACGGTATTGACGCGCGCGAAGCTGAAATCACCAAAAGCATGGCCGCCGCCGGTGAAGCTCAGCAAAAAGCACAAGCCGCACAAGCCGACTTCCAGCAGCAGAAAAAACAGCTGCAGTCTGACCAGGACGCCATGATTCAGAAAGCGCTGCGCGATACTGAAGGCCAGCGCGACAGCCTTTTGGCAGAAGCCCGCGCCCGGCTGGAGCAGGAACAACAAGACTGGCATAAACACCTGGAACGGGAACGCGAAAGATTCACCGCCAGGCTACAGCGGGCCGGACAGGAGACCCTGTTGGAACTCACCCGCAAGGCCCTTCGTGACCTGGCCGATGAAACTCTGGAACAGGCCATAGTGCGCCATGTTGGCAAACGCCTGGAACCGTTAGTAGACGAATTGAAAAAAGCGGCAGCGGGCAGCACCCAAGCCATCGCAACCACCCGCGAGCCCTTGCCAGAGGCCGCACAATCACAGCTAAAAACCGATCTCGAAAAACTGCTGCCAGCCATGGCGCTGAGCTTCGAGACCGATGCGGATCAGGCTCCCGGACTGATTCTGCGAATAGGCGGTGCCCAAGTCGCGTGGACGGTTGACAGTTATACCGACGAATTTGGTGCCCTGCTAAACGAGCGTCTGACCACCGGCGCTTCAGGCCGGGCAAAAGCTGAGGCTGAATGATTCCCTATGAGCGATAGAGACAGCAGCAGCGACGTCAACAACGTTAACAACAGCCAGGCGCAAAACCCTGCCAGCGCGCAGCCTCAGAGCCAGAGCCAGGATTTCGAACAGCAGTTCCAGCGCTGGCAGCAAGACCTGCTGGCCACACCAACACCCGCACCCGTGCTGACCGAGGTGGGTCGCGTTATCGAAGTGGGTGATGGCGTAGCCGTAGTGACCGGTCTGGCTCGCGCCCTGGCGGATGAGTTGCTGATATTTGCGTCCGGCGTACGCGGCATTGTGCTGGACCTTGAGCCCGGCCGGCTGGGCGTTATTCTGCTTGGACCATCGGAACACATCCGCCTTGGCGAAGACGTGCGGCGCACCCGCACGGTGATCAGCGTACCCGTTGGCCCCGCCCTGTTGGGCCGTGTTGTGAATGCCATCGGCCTTCCCCGCGACGGCCTTGGGGCTATCGCGGCAGTCGCCGAGCACCCGGTGGAGGCCGAAGCGCCCGGCGTGTTGAGCCGCTCGGCCATTTTCAAGCCGCTGGCGACCGGCATCAAAGCCATAGACGCCGCCGTGCCGGTGGGCCTGGGCCAGCGCGAACTGATCATCGGTGATCGCCAAACCGGCAAGACCTCCATCGCGGTGGACACCATGCTCAATCAGATACGGTCCGACGTGATGTGTATCTATTGCGCCATTGGCCAGCGCGGCGACGCCGTGTCACGGGTGATAGACGCGCTAAAAAAAGGCGACATGATGGCCCGCAGCATCGTGATGTCGGCAGGCGATGAGGAAACACCAGGTCTGGCTTACATCGCCCCCTATGCTGCCATGACCATGGCGGAGTATTTTTGCGATCAGGGCCGCGATGTATTGATCATATTTGATGATCTGACCCACCACGCACGCTCCTATCGCGAATTGTCGTTATTGCTGCGCCGGCCACCGGGGCGTGAGGCATTTCCAGGCGACATCTTCTACGTTCACGCCCGCCTGCTTGAACGGGCCGGCCAGTTTACCGAAGAGGTGGGCGGTGGCTCTATTACCGCTCTTCCGGTCGTCGAAACCCAGGCCGAGAATCTGTCTGCGTATATTCCCACTAACCTGATCTCCATCACCGATGGCCAGATTTACCTGTCGCCACAGCTGGTGCAGAAAAACCAATTCCCGGCGGTGCATCAGGGGCTGTCGGTGTCCCGCGTGGGTAGCAAGGCCCAGAGCCGGGCCCTGCGCAAGGTCGCCGGCAACCTGCGGGTGACTCTGTCGCAATTTGAAGAACTGGAAGACTTTGCCCGCTTTGGTACGCGGCTGGATGACGCGACCCGCGCCCGCCTGAAGCGCGGTGCGGCGGTACGCAACTCCCTGCGCCAGGCCGAGCGCGACCCGATGCCGGCGGTTGAGCAACTTGCGGTGCTGATTGCGGCCATGGAAGGCTTACTTGACGGCCTGGAAGAGCAGCCACTGGTAGACGCCATGCAGCGCATCCGCGCGCTGGCCAAGAAGCAGTTGCAGGAGATTGAACAACGCATAGCGGACGACAAAGAGTTACGGCCAGAGGACAGCGAGCGGGTGATCGCTATGGTTCGTTCGGCCCTGGAAACTGATTTTGAGACTGATTTGGGGACTGATTTGGAGGCAAGGAATGGCCCAATCTCTTGAAGCACTGGAGCGCCACAGCGACACGCTGACCAGCATCCGTGGCATTGTGCACACCATGAAAACCCTGTCGGCCATTAACGCCTCGCCCTACGAGCGCGCAGCGCGTTCCATAGAGGCCTACCACCAGACTATTTTGCAGGGCTTTGCGGCGTTTGCGTACCGTACCGGTGGGCTCAGCCTGAAACAGGACGCCAGCGCCGAACAGCTGATCGTGGTGTTTGGCACAGACCACGGCCTGTGCGGCAACTACAACGAAAGCTTGGCGCAGTTGGTGAAACAGCACCAAAACGCCCAAAGCGCCGGCAAGCCGCGCCTGCTGTGCATTGGTGCGCAAATGCAGGATGCCCTCACCGATCAGGACTTGAAACCGGAGGCTACGTTACTACCGCCCGCCTCCGCCGACGGCATTGGCCGCTTGGCCGGCGATATTGTCACCCGCATTGACGCTCTCAGCCGTGGCCAGTCCCTGTTAGGCGTCGGCGTGACCCTGGCGTTCACCCAGCGCGGTGATCACGGCACCCGCGAACCCGTCACCCGGCGCCTGCTGCCACTGGAGCCAGCACTGTTACAAAGCACCAAGCGCTGGAACTCCCGGGCGCTGCCAGATTACACCATGGCCGCCGACGCGCTGTTGTCGTCGCTGATTCGCAGCCACATCTTTGCCAGCGTATTTCGCGCCTCGGCCGAAGCCATGGTGACTGAAAACGCTGCGCGCCTGGCGCTGATGCAGCAGGCCGAGCAGTCGGTGGATGAGCGTATTGACGTTGTAACGGGAGATTTGCGCTCTGTGCGCCAGACCGAAATTACCAACGAACTGATGGATGTGATTATTGGGTTTGAAGCACTGAAAAAAAAGCCAAAAAAACGCAACCAACCACCCATTACTTCATGACGCAACCTTTGCATTAAGAAAACGCCGAATCACCGGCAGCTGCTTAAGCATCGCTTTATCAACAATGCGCGGCAGTATCCCGTTAATCACCACAAACAATTTTTCGGGCCAGCCGAGAAATCGGCGGCGATCACCGTTTTCCATAGCTTTCAGAATGGCTGTTGCCACCGCCTGGGGCGTGTCAACGCGGTTGCCAAGCGCACGATTCAACTCGTTCACCGCTTCCGCATTCATGTCGGTGGCGGTGGCCCTGGGCGCCACGTACACCACCTGCACAGCGGTATCCGCTAACTCCCGGCGCAGAGCCTCGGTAAACCCCCGCAGGCCAAACTTGGTGGCGCAATAGGCGGTATAGCCGGGGAAGCCTATGCTGCCAAAGGTCGACCCCACAAACACCAGCGCGCCGCTGCCCGCCTTCTCGAATCTGGGGGCAAAGTGCCTGGCCACCAGCATGGCCGAGCGCAGGTTCACGTTAAGTTGGGCATCGAGCTCTTCAACCGACATCCTCGCCAGTTCGGCAAAGCGATTCTGACCGGCGCAATGAATCACGCCGTCGATCTCCGGGTAGGCCTCCGTCAGGCGCGCCAGCTGTTGGTCCAGATCAACAGCTGCCAGGTCCAGATACACCGGCGACACGCCTTCTAAATGACCGATACGTTCCGGGTGGCGCGAGGCTACGATGACACGGCTGCCTGCCCGAACCAGCGGCTCTACCAATGCCTTGCCAATACCCCCGGTGCCTCCCAACAGGAGAAAAACCCGATCATGCAACTTCATGCTGCTGCTCCTTACGCGTGACCGGCAGCGGAATGCTGTGCAACATATCGCCGTAGAGCCGGTATACCACGCGGGCAGAATCAATAATGGCCTGCTGGTCGGTCGGGTCGGTAATGCCGTCCATCAGGTTGCGGAAAAACTCGAAGTGCTCCTGATCGAGAGCGCCATGGGAGTACAGATAACTGAACGCCTGATTCGGAAGCCCAAGGATTTTCTGAATCTGCTCGGCCAGCGGCGTGGCCAGCTCTATGGAGGTGCCTTCAAGCACTTGAACCATGCCAAAGAACGCCGCCGGATTGCCCCGGTTAATCTGGTCGTACAGGTACGCCACCATAAGCTCTATGGACACATCCGGCTTGCCCGTGCGAATCGCTTCCTTGTCGGCGTTGCAGGCGTCCAGATCATTCAGTATCCACTCGTCGTGGCCGTACTCCTCGTCAATGTATTCAACCAGCGCCTTGCGAACGAACTCCATCCGCGAGGGCAGTTTTGCGCCACAAGCCATCATTAACGGCACCGTGTGCTTAACGTGGTGAAAGGCTTGGGTCAGAAACCAGGTATAGGACTCCAGGCTGAAACAGCCTTCGCCAATCGCTTTCACAACCGGCGCGCCGCTAACATGGGCCCGTGCTTGTGCTGTTTCTTGCTGCAATCTGTCAAAAAATGCCATGTGGAATTCTCCTGATGGGTTGGCTAACGATGTCGACATAGATAAAGGAAAGGCTTTTGCCAACAGGGTCGGCAGATGGGCCTGAATGGTCAACCGCACCGGGCGGCCATTTGCGGTGATGTACCCTTCGGACTGGCTCAGCGGCTGGCGGCGGATATACACCGTAGCCAGGCGGGCATAATCCGGTAAGCGTTGATTGAGTTGACGCAATGCGCTGGCGAGGTCGCCTGGCGAGCGCCCGTCTGTCACCGTTATCAGTGCCATTGGCTGCGGCTCACCGTCGCCGAACACCACGGCCTGGCGAATGCCCAGGCTCTGAATAAGCTCACTTTCCAGCCACTCCGGGCTAATATTGCGGCCAAAGCTGGTGATCAGCAGATTCTTCGAACGGCCATTAACCGTCAGAAAACCATTCGGGCTGAGCGCGCCCAGGTCACCGGTATCCAGCCATTCGCCCTGCCCCGGCTCGTCGCCTAGATAGCCCAAATGGGTGTTACCGCGAACCAGAATGTGACCGTCAGAATCCACCTTGATATCGACATGAGACAGGGGTTTACCCACGCTACCCTCACACTCGGCAGCCGGCACGTTCAACGCCACCACAGAGCTGCACTCCGACAAGCCATAACCTTCGTACAATGGCAGGCCAGCAGCGCGGCCACGGGCCAGCAACTCGGCAGATACCCGGCCACCACCAACGGCCATAAAACGCAATGAGCGGCTGTTCAGCTGCCCCTGCTCGGCGGCACTGACCAGTGCCATCGCCAGCTCCGGCACCGAAATCAGCGATTGAGGTTGATGTTGATTGATTCCCGCAACCAGCTTGCCCAGGTTCAAGCCGCTGCTGCCGGTCATGCCCAACTGCGCCAACGGCTCCACCATGACCGTAGCTCCCATAAGCAACGGCAGGTAAACGCCGGCAATATTCTCCAGAAGGGTCGCAAGCGGCAAAATGCATAAATGCGTTTGTAATTCGACGCCCGCCAGCCGTTCTTTCAGGGCCAAAGTCGTTGCTGTCATCTGCGCCACCGACAGGCACACACCTTTAGGGGTACCGGTACTGCCGGAGGTGAAGGTGATTTTCGCTGTGCCTTTAGGTATCGGCGGTGCTGCAACAACCGGCAGCGGGCGCAGCCAGACACCCTGGCCCAGAGGCTCGCTGCCGTCTGCTTCTTCGCTGCACAGCAAGCTGTCCAGGCCCGCATGTTCAATAAGGTGGGCAACTTGGGATTCGGAGAAAAACACCGGCACCGGCACACAAACCACGCCGGCCAACAAACAGGCAAGGTCGGCCAGTACCCAGCCAATGGTGTTGTCGCCGCACACACCGGCACGCTTTATGCCCCGTACGCTCAGCTGTTCGGCCATCGCTTCTGCCGCCTGCATCATCTGCTGATAGCTGAACTCCGCTTCCGGCCCACGTAAGGCAATACGTGACGGGTGCGCCAGTGCCTGACGTTTGAGCAGTTCAGGCAAGGCGGCCATAAGCATCCTCCTGCTGTAAACTGTCAGAACCGTCTGAACCGATGTCGAATGACGCCGGCTGAATCCGCCGTAGCAGCCCCACCTGCTGCAAAGCGCCGAGGCTATCGGCCACTTTGATCGCCATCACCACGGGTTGATGGTCGTAATAGCGCCCCCAGCCAGCGCCACCATCGGGCAAACTCGCCGGGTTCGCATTAGCCAGCACCTGGGTGGCAATACCCATTCGGTGAAAACTGTTGCGCAGCTGATCGGTGCCGGTACACACCACCCAGTCATAACCCGCGCCCTGCAGCCACACTGTCAATGAGGCAAACAAGTGTCTGCTGACACCGGCTTCTACCCCAGCCAAGTGTGCAATCTCTGCAATTTTGCTGCGCGCAATTCCCGCCGACGGCATTACCGATTCGACCGGAACAGTCAGGTAGTCTTCAAGAAACAGGCGTTCCCGGGCAGCACTACGAACGCCCACCGCAGCCAAAAGCGTGCCCTGAGCCGAGGTCAGTGCCAGCAATAACGGTATCCGCAACGAAGGTTCGGCGCCATAGGCCTGCAAAAACCGCCGCCGAATAAATTGTGCAACCGTAGCCGCCAGAGCGGTATCGGGTGTAATCTCGCTCAACCAGCGCCCGGCACAACGAAGGGCCGGAACCAGCTCCGGCGAATCCGGTGGACAGTGTATGGACATTGTAAGCGGGTCGCTCATATGCATTCTCCAACAGCTCCTGGGCGGGGCGCCCGACATCATGAGCCATCAGATTAGACAGCAAGCCTTAACCCAGCCTTAAGCTCTGGCGCCAGAATTCTTAAACCGGCCTTAAGGTTTTGACGATTTTTCCCAACACGGGTCCCGCTTGATGCGCATATTACTGGTAGAAGACGACCACCTTTTGGGCAGCACCATGCTGGACATGCTGAGGGCAGACCAGCACACCGTAGACTGGCTGGACGATGGCCAGCAGGCGCTGAATGCACTGGTGGATGAGCATTTTGACCTCGCCATACTGGATTTGACCCTGCCCAGGGTAGACGGCCTCGATATCGTTCGACATACCCGAAAAAAGGGCAATCAACTGCCCATTATCATTCTGACCGCCAGGGCTGAACTTGAGGAAAAACTGCAGGGCCTGGATGCAGGCGCAGACGATTACCTGACCAAACCCTTTGCCATGGCCGAGCTCAAGGCCCGAATTCGGGCCGTTACCCGCCGCAGATCAGCCACAAACCGGGACCAACTGATTGTGGGCCAGCTAACACTGGACCCGGCTTCAGCACAGCTAACCACCGGCACAGACACCGCAACCCTGCCGCGCAGCGAGTTTCAGATTCTTCAGTACATGATGCGTCACCCTGATCAGGTTGCCACCCGCAGGCGCCTGGAAGAGCAGCTCTATGGCTGGGAACCGGGCGCAGAGAGTAATGCCCTGGAAGTGCACATTCACCATCTGCGTCGTCGGGTAGGCAAAGCCACCATCAGAACGATCCGCGGCGTCGGGTATTTACTGGATAGCCAGGCAGCCTCCGGAGTGCCAGAATGTCTCTGACTCGCACCCTCACGCTGCTTGTTACCTCCACCGTGCTTTTAATCGCCCTGATCGCCGCTGCCTGGAGTTACGTTGAAAGCAATCATGAGCTGGAAGAGCTGTTCGACGCCGAATTGGCGCAGAGTACGCGCATTGTGCAAGGGCTGGTTCGCCACTTGGCAGACACCCAGTCAATGGAGCAGTTACCGCAAACCCTGCGCGAAACGCTGACACTGTCTATTGCTGAAGACATTGACCCGGAAGCAGGCGGTGACGAAATTCTGCCCGGTGGTGCAGGGCACAAATACGAGAAGAAACTGGCCTTTGAAGTCTGGACGCCCGACCGCATACCCCTGTTGAGTACGCTCAACGCCGATGACGCTGAAGGCTTGGCTCCGGGCTATTCATGGGCCGAATCCGAGGGCTATCGTTGGCGGGTGTTCACACTTAAAGACGCGACCACGGGCTTTTGGATCCGCACCGCCCAGCGCGAGGAAATTCGCGAGGAACTGAGCCAGGAACTGGCCCTGGGTAACGTTCTGCCCTTACTCCTCGCCTTGCCGTTACTGCTGCTGGCTGCAAGCGCTGCCATTCGAATCGGGCTTCGCCCCCTACTAAGGCTGGAGCGCCCCATACGCAATATGGCACCGGAACGCATCCATCCCCTTGATGACCGGCAGGCACCAAAAGAAGTTGCAGGGCTGGTGCAGGCCGTGAACAGTATGCTCAAGCGGCTGAACCAGGCTCTGGAACGGGAACGGCGTTTTTCAGCCGATGCCGCCCATGAATTGCGAACACCGCTGGCCGCCTTGCGACTGAACCTTGAAAAAGCCTGTGATAGCAATCCACAGCAGTTCAACACCCTGATCCAGTCCGTTGACCGCATGACACATCTGGTAGAGCAAATGCTGTTGCTGAATCGGGTCGACTCGGGCGCCGATTTTTCGCCGCAATACCATAATCTGTCTGAGATACTCGAGCAGAGTATTGCCGATGTGGCACCGCTGGCACTGAAAAAGAACATTGAGCCGGTATTACAGGACGATGCCGGCGAAGCCCTGGTGTGTTGCCACAACGCCCTAATCAACACCCTGATGCGATCCCTGCTGGCCAACGCGATCCAATACAGCCCACAACACACGGTGGTGGAAACCCGCTTGGTGCCCTCCGCAGACGGCTATCACGTTACTGTTTGCGATCAGGGCCCCGGCATTGCGACTGCGGACCGGGAACGGGCGCTTAGCCGTTTCGTGAGGCTTGACCAAAGGATGGGTGGCGGCGCGGGGCTGGGATTGGCTATTGCGCGGCGAATTGCGGAACTCCACGGCGGCCAACTGACCCTGAACACGCGACCCGACGGCCAGACCGGGCTCTGTGTCAGCCTTTGGCTGCCGGCGCGCACGGCGCTTTGCAATAGTACAAAATAGCAGCAGTGCAGAACGGCAATGGAGAGCGGCAATGGAGAGCTGCAACGGTGAACGTTAATGGAAACCGGGTTTTAAGATTTCAACGCATTCAAGAGCGTTTCATCGTCCACCGGCTGCCCCCAGCGATTGCCGTGCATCAACTCGGCCAGGGGCAGGCGCGAACGCCAGCCTTTGGCCTGAAGCTCGGGCTGGTCCAGAAACTCGCTGACGTAGCCAAGGCACAAATAGGCCAGCGGATACACGTTATCCGGCAGGTTCAGAATGCATGCCAGTGTGGTTTGATCGACAATGCTCACCCAGCCTACGCCTATGCCTTCCGCCCGCGCCGCCAGCCATAAGTTCTGTACCGCCAGGCAAGTGCTGAACAAGTCCATCTCCACAATGGAACTGCGCCCCAGCACATGGGTGCCACCACGGCTGCGATCGCAGGTAATGCAGAGATTTAAGGGGCTTTCGACAATGCCCTGCAGTTTCAGGCTGCGGTAGGTTTCCTGCTGATCGCCGCTGTAGTTGTTCGCGGCTTTGGCGTTTTCTTCGTGGTAGCTGGCCAGCACCTGCTCGCGCACGTCCAGACTGTCGATCAGGATAAAATCCCAGGGCTGCATAAACCCCACCGACGGTGCATGGTGCGCGGCTTTCAACAGCCGGGCCAATACGGGCCGGGGGATGGGGTCTGGCAAAAACTGGGAGCGCACGTCACGGCGCTCGAAAATAGCGCGATACAGCCCGGCGCGTTCTTCGTCCGTGAAAGGCCGGTTGGGATCACTCATGGCTGCCCCGTCGGGCCAGGCGTGGTCGCCGCTGCCTTCAGCCCCAGCAAGTCGCGCAGCCAGTGGGTATCAAGATGTTGCTCCACCTGATCCGCCAGCCGGTCAAGCTGAGCCAGGCGATGTTGCTGATAGTCTACCGCAGCGTCTGAGTGATCCAGCCCGGCCCATTGCAGCACGGCATCACAACCCCCAGGCTCATCAAAAATTCCGTGTACATAGGTGCCCGCTATCTGACCGTCAGCACTGATAGCTCCTTCGTTTTTGCCGTTCATCCGGCCTAATGGGCGCGCCAGAGCCGCGCCTTCGCTCACACCGTTGTGCATTTCATAGCCGCTAAAACTGGCATCGGGTTGGCCGGAATTCTGCGCTGGCAGGGATATCGTGCCGCAGACGTTTTTGAGCTGCTTGCCGGCCACCATGGTGGTCGTCATATTCAACAGACCCAGGCATTCGGTTGTACCGCTGCTGCCTTCCAGCCCTTCCGGATCGTCCACGCGCTCACCCAGCATTTGAAAGCCACCGCAAATGCCAAACACCTTACCGCCATAGCGCAGGTGTTTTTGGATAGCCTGCGTCCAGCCCTGAGCGTGAAGAAAGGCCATATCGGTGCGGGTGCTTTTGCTGCCGGGCAGAATAATCAGGTCGGCCGCTGGAATGGGTTGGTCCGGGCCAATAAACTGCAGGTTTACGCCGGGATGCAGGCGTAGCGGGTCAAAATCGTTGTGGTTACTGATGCGCGGCAGCACCGGCACAATCACATTCAGGGCGCCGGCTTCGCTTGAGCCGCTGGTGCCAATGCTGTCTTCGGAATCTACAATCAGGCCTTGAAGATACGGCAGTACGCCAATGACCGGTTTTCCAGTGCGCTCAGTCAGCCAGTCCAAGCCTGGCTCCAGCAGAGCGATATCGCCGCGAAAGCGATTGATGATAAAACCTTTTGTGCGGTTTTGTTCGCTGGCGGAAATCAACTCCAGAGTGCCTACCAGCTGGGCAAACACACCGCCACGGTCAATATCGCCCACCAACAGCACCGGGCAATCTGCCGCTTCGGCAAAGCCCATATTGGCGATGTCATTGGCGCGCAGGTTGATTTCAGCGGGGCTGCCGGCGCCTTCGGCGATGATCACATCATAGCGTTGGCTAAGCGCACGCCAGGCGTCCATCACCGCCACCATGGCCTCGGCTTTGTAAGCGTGATAATCCAGCGCGTCCATATTGCCGTGCACCTGGCCGCGCAGAATTACTTGGGCGCCGCAGTCGCTTTGTGGCTTTAGCAATACCGGATTCATATCGCTGTGGGGTTCAAGGCCACACGCCAGCGCTTGCAGTGCCGTCGATCGGCCAATTTCGCCGCCGTCTATGGTCACCGCGCTGTTCAGGGCCATATTCTGCGGCTTGAACGGCGCCACCGACACACCCTGGCGCGCCAGCCAGCGGCACAAAGCCGCCACCACGGTGGTCTTGCCGGCGTCAGAAGTCGTGCCCTGAATCATCAGTGTAGGCATGGTCTAAAGCTCAACGCCTTTTTGGGCTTTGATGCCCTGATCTTTGAACGCGTGCTTCACCACGCCCATTTCAGTCACGGTGTCGGCCAGGTCAATCAATTCTTGGGGCGCGTTGCGGCCGGTGACCACTACGTGCTGCATCTCGGGCCGGCCTTGCAGGTCGTCCAGTACCCGGTCCAGATCGATGTATTCGTACTTCAGCGCAATGTTCAGTTCGTCCAGCAGAATCATGTCGTAGCTGTCGTCTTTCAGCATGGCCGCGACAATCTCCCACGCAGCCGTAGCAGAGGCCACATCCTGTTCCCGGTTTTGGGTTTCCCAGGTGTAGCCCTGTCCCATCACGTGGTAATCGACACCCGGCAGATTGCGGAAAAAGGCTTCTTCGCCGGTGCTGAAGGCACCTTTGATAAACTGCACCACACCCACTTTCATGCCGTGGCCCAGGGCGCGGGCAACCATGCCAAAGCCGGAGCTGCTTTTGCCTTTACCCGGGCCGGTCAGCACCAGCAAGACGCCTTGCTCTTTCTGGGCGAGGGCAATGCGTTCGTGCATCATTTTCTGCTTGGCCGCCATACGGCGGGCGTGGCGTTCGGGGTCTTTAGCGCGATCTTTCATAGTAGTGTCTCACATCAGAATTAATTTATGGCGCCGGTACGAAGACCGTCAAACCGTCAGCCTGCAGGGTTATCAGCCGCTGATCGTAAAGTCGCTCCAGCGCATCCGGTACCAGCATGTTTTTCACAGGCCCCCAGCAGGCATCGCCGTTGGTATAGAGCAAAAGTGCGTGAGTGCACCAGCGTGCCGCCAGATTCAGATCGTGCAGGCACATGAACACGGCTTTGCCAGCACCCGCCTGATCACGCAGCAGATTCATCACCTTCACCTGGTGGTGCAAATCCAGGTGGTTTGTGGGTTCGTCCAACAGCAGAACATCGGGGTTCTGGGTCATCAGGGTGGCAATAGCCACGCGCTGGCGCTCGCCACCCGACAGGGTATTGAGCAGGCGATCTGACAGATGGTCCACGTCCAGTGTGGTTAAAGCCTGCTCCGCACGACGCAGATCTTCACCCTGCTCACTGTCCCAGGGCGATAACCAGGGGTGCCGGCCAATCAAAGCGGTTTCCAGCACGGTCGCCGGAAAGCTGTCCTGGCGCTCCTGAAACACCATGCCCAGTTGCCGGGCAATGTCGCGACGTTTCAGTGCGGTAAGCGACCTGCTGTTCAGCTGCACCTGGCCACTGCGGGCGGGCAGTAATCCGGCCAATGTGTGCAATAACGTGGTTTTACCAGCGCCGTTGGGGCCCAGCACGCCCCATATCTGACCGGGCTCTATGCTCATGCTCAAAGGGAAGCCGTCAGGCCGACCAGGTACGTTGATAATCAGATCACGGGTGCTCAGCGTGCTCATCAGCGGCTCCGGTGCAGCAGGTACAGGAACGTAGGCACGCCCAGCAAAGCAGTAATCACCCCAACGGGCAGCTGTTCGGGCGCAATCATAGTGCGGGCAAGAGTATCTGCCAATACCAGCAAGGTACCGCCAGCCAGTGCGCTGGCAGGAAGGATAATGCGCTGATCGTTGCCCAGAATCAGTCGCAGCATGTGGGGCACAATCAAACCCACAAATCCGATGCTGCCTGCGGTGGTGACCGCCGTTGCTGTCAGCAGGCTGGCCAGAACGTAAATTGTCCATTCCAAAGGTCGCACCGACACACCCAGCGCCGCGGCTTGCATGGGCCCCCGCGCCAGCACATTCAGGTTACGGGCCAGGGGCATAATCACCACCACCGACACCGCCAGCACTGCAACTGCCGGCCAGGGCGAGCGGGCGTAGGACACATCGCCCATCAGCCAATACAGCATGCCGGGCAGTTTGTAGGAAGGGGTAATGGCCAGCATCAAGGTAATCACCGCACCCCAGCCGGCCGCTACTACAACGCCAGTCAGCAACAGGCGGGACGGTGTCCAGCTGCCGGTGCCGTGGGCAAGGCCAAACACCAGCACGGTTGCCAGCATGGCGCCGGCAAAGGCCGAGCCCGATATTATCAACGTGCCCATTCCCATCAGCATGGCCAGTAATGCGCCAACGGCTGCGCCGCCTGAAAGCCCAAGCACGTAAGGATCTGCCAACGGGTTGCGCAGCAACACTTGCATCAGGGCGCCTGCCACTGCCAACAACCCGCCGGTGCCAAACGCCGCAAGCGTGCGCGGCAACCGCAAATCCAGCAACAGGGTTCGGTGCAGCGTACTGCCTTCGCCCTTAATAACCTGCCACACATCCGCAGGCGAAACCGTCACGCTTCCCAGCGCCAGCGCAAAAGCCATGGATGCCAGAGCCAACAGGCCTAAGCTGACCAAAGCGCGGGTCATCGGTTCAGAACCCGGGCGTTAGGGCCTTGTCTATAATCGTTCACGGGCGTTTTCCAGTTTTTCACAGACTGTTTGTATGGCATCAAGCAACCTCGGCGTAGGCCGGGAAATAGGCGAAGCCGGCACGAAAAGCAGATTGTTTTTTTCCACCGCGGTCAGCCCCGCATATTTCTTCCATTCATCCAACTGGTCGTCGCTGACGCCATCAACGCTGCCGGTAAGAATGGCATCGGGGTCTGCCTGCAACACAACTTCCGCACTGATTCTGGGAATCAGCCGCTGCATATCGCCAAACACATTCACACCGCCACACAACTTCAGCACTTTGCCAATCAGGTGCTTGTTGTTCACGGTCATTAAAGGTTTCTCCCACACCTGGTAAAACACCGGTATGGGTTTAACGCCGGCATACTGCTGCGTTAAAGCGGCAACCCCAACGCGGAAGCGCTCAGCTTCGGCATAACCTTCCAGCTCGGTACCGGCTAGGGTGGAAAGCCGTTCAATAACGTTAGAAACCCCCGCAAAGGTGCGGGGTTCTATAGCAAAAGTGGGCACGCCCAACTCATCAAGCAGCTCGACCTGTGCTGGCGGGTTACCTGTTACCCAGGTAACCACCAGATCAGGATCAAAGGCCAATAAAGCTTCCATGTCGACACGGGTGTGGCTGCCAATCAGAGGGCGTTCAAGGGCCGCCGGGGGATAGTCGCTGTAATTGACTACGGCCATTACTTTGTCACCGGCGCCGGCCGCGAACATCAGCTCTGTGGCGCCAGGCGACAAAGTGATGACGCGCTGGGCGGGGGCTGATAAACAAAGCTCTTTTCCGGTGTCATCCACAGCGCAACGTTGCATCTCACCGGCTGATGTCGGATACGCCAAGATTGCTACTAGAAACCCAAAAGCAAACCTGAAATTCAACCAGTGAGAAACCACGTTTTTACTCCAGTCTTTATGACTTACTGAATATCATAGCGAACGGACAGCATGGCTGTGCGGCCTGCAGAGATGTACTTCACACCGTCAAAACGCTCTGCTGTTGAGTACTCTTTATCAAGCGCGTTAACCAAAGTCAGGCGGGTGCTCCAGTTTGAAGCAAAGCTCCAACCTGCGCGGATATCCAGTGTCCCAAAGCCCGCCAAACGTTCAGTGTTAGCTCCGTCGTCATAGCGATCTCCTTCGACAATCACCGATCCACCAAACTCAAAGTTATTGATGGTTTTATCCAGATCAAATCGAGCCGTTTGCTTCGCGCGGCGTGCCAACTGGTTTTTGGTGTTACGGTCTTCAGGGTCCATGAAGGTTAGTGCAACCGCTGCCCGCCAGCCGTCGTGTTCGTAGCCGCCACCTAACTCCGCTCCGCGAATTCGTGCCTCGTCGACGTTAACACGAGTATCAACGGTGCCAATCTGCCCAGAGCTAATCAGGTTATCAATATCCATTTGATAAACAGCCAGGTCCCAAAACCATACCTGGTAGTTTCCGCTAACGCCCAGTTCATAGCTGTCTGATTTCTCGGGTTCCAGGTCAGGATTGCCCTGGTAGTTAAACGATAATGGCCAGTAGAGGTCATTGAACGTAGGCGCTCTGAACGCCGTACCGTAACTCGCGCGGACACGGTGTGATTGGTCAAAACTGTAACCCAATGCCAAGCCACCCGTTTCGTTGGTGCCGTAGGCTTCGTTGTCATCGCCGCGAAGACTGAGTTGAGCATCAACCGGGCCAAAGTTCAGGCGCAACTGGCTGAATACCGCCGTATTGGTTCTACTGGTTTCTGAATAATTCTGGGAACCGCTGACCTCATCCTGCTGCAGCTCTGCACCCACAACCAGCTCATGGACATTGAACGAGAGGGTATTTTCCCATCTAGCCTGGCGCAATCGCGTGTTATAAATGCTGTCGCCAAAGTCTGTGAACGACTCAGTTTCATCCCGTGATTCGGCAAACTGAATACCCATTCGCCAACTGTCAGTCAGTGGCGTCATCAACCCAAAACCGACAGTGCGGATCAGGTAATCAATATTGCCACCTTCGTACTCGGTGTTGCCCTCAGACTGCAACAACATGATGCTGGCTTCACCGCCGTTATCGAGCGTGTGCACAACCCGGCCAAGGCCGGCGGTATTGCGAAACCCCTTATCTTCACCGTTCTCGATAATGGCCGTGCCGTCACTCTCTTTATGCAAGCCGCTCAAGCTGAAACGCGTGTTGCCAATCGAACCAGAAGCACCTGCACTGGTTTTTTGGGTATCAAAGTTACCTGCACCAGCCTCAACCCAGCCCCGCTGACCCTGTTCCGGGTCCAACGAGAAAGCCTGAACCACACCGCCCATAGCGTCTGCGCCGTAAAGCGAGCTACGCGGGCCACGTACAACTTCCACGCGTTGAATAAGATCTGTCGGAACGTACTGCCAGGAGGCACCGCCGCCCGTTGCAGAGTGCAGCTTTACGCCGTCAATCAGAAGAACGGTACCGGCATTCTGTACACCGCGGGTAAAAACGCTGGTTGATTTGCCAAAGGAGCCGTTACCAACCACGTTGATCCCCGGCTGGCCGCGTAAAAGGTCAGAAAAATCAGCAGGCGCTTTCGAGCGAATCTCTTCTTCGCTGATAACAGTCACCGACGCCAAGCTCTCACCCACAGTTTTAGGGCCCAGCGTAGCAGTAACCACAATCGGATCCAGAGTCGCGCCGGTAGATTCTTGGGCAACCGCAATAGAAAGAGGACTTAATGCAAAAGGCACCAACAGACTGCTGGCAACAAACCGGAAAGCTTTCATGAAACGCACTCGTAGACACACCACGCGCACCCGCATGGTTAGTTTTTTGGTGCTGCAAAGAGGCGCAAAAGCAGGCCGCAAGTGAAGCGGGCGCCTTACAAAAGGTGGGGAAATGCCGTGAAACAGGGTCGGTGTTTACCCACCGCAACTGCCCTCCGCAGCGTTCGGTGTGTTGACAGGCCGGTCTCCGGACTTGTGAGCTGTATTGCTGAACGGCACAAGCCTTCCCATGCGTTTGCACAGTGGCACCTTTCTTAGCCGTTCACTCACTTACCGTTGCGGGGGCAGTGCCGGACTTTAACCGGCTTCCCGTTTCACTGTTGTGGCGATGATGATAACGCCAAAACAACACCTGAAAACGACGGCAAGGCTAACAACGCGTTAATCTCTGGTCAATGATTAATCACGGGAGGCGCTCGCCAACGCCTTTTCCAGACGGCGCCATTGACTCTCGTCTGACGCCAAGCCGAAGCGCACCATACCGGGCTGTTCGAATACTCTTACCAGCACGCCTTGCGCGGCGAGGCAGTCCGCCAGTGCGGTTGGGGCATCGGTGCGAACAGTATGGAACAAAGCGCTTCCGCCCATCGGGTTCAGTCCGGCTGAATGCACTATTTCTCTTAGCCTTTGAGCGCTACTCTGCAAGCGGACACAGGTATTTTGCTGCCAGTTTAAATCCAACAGCGCCTTTGCCATCACATAGCGCGCAGGACCATTCACCGCCCATGGCCCCAGCTTTTCCGTCAGCCTGTCCACAAGATTCTTATCGGCAAGCACGAAGCCGGCGCGTATCCCGGCCAAACCAAAGAACTTCCCCAGCGAGCGCAGAACAACCAAGCCCGGCCGGCCGCTCTGGCAGGCCAGGCTAAAAGCGGGCGTGGGGTCCATAAACGCTTCGTCCACCACCAGCCAGCCACCGCGTTTTTGCAAACGCTTATGCCAGCGCAACAGCGTAGAGGGAGAAATGACGGCACCCGTGGGGTTGTTAGGGTTGATCCACACCAGCACGTCAAGCTGATCCAGCCAGCGATCGTCACAACCCGAGGCGCCGCCCTTGACCTGTTCACGTCCTATTGGAACCATTTTGTGACCAGCAGAACGCCAGTGGTGCCCATGTTCTTGATAGCCGGGTACCGGAACACCTACACGGCAGGGTTTGCGTAATTTGGGCAGTGCCATAATGGCCGCTTGGCTGCCGGCAACCGGCACACAACCAGCAGCCAAGGGTGCGCCTGACCAATGACGAATAATCTCTTCCAGGCCGTCGTCGTCTTCTGGCAGGCGCTGCCACACATCTGCCGGCAACTCCGGCACCGGCCACCCCAACGGGTTGATGCCGGTCGATAAATCCAGCCACTGTTCGCGCGGAATGCCCCAGCGCTTTACCGCGTTATTCAGCCGCCCGCCGTGCTGTAGCATCACGACCCCGCCACCGCGACAACAAGGCCGGTTATGGCGAATATAACAGCCAACCAAAGCCAGGTGCCGTGGCGTACCAGTGCAATAGCCGCCTGGATACTGTTGGCACTGGCCGGGCTGGTGCCGCCAAGATACGGGCGCTGTTTTACACCTTGCGCATAGGGCGACGGGCCACCGAGTTGCACATTTAAAGCACCCGCGCCGGCCGCCATCACCGGGCCAGCATTGGGGCTGTCCCATTGGGGCGCCTGCCGGCGCCAGCAGTACCAGGCCAGCTTGCGATTGCCTAACAGCGTGTAGGTTAATGCCGTAAGCCGCGCAGGCACCCAGCCCATTACGTCGTCCAGCCGGGCAGCGGCACGGCCAAAGTATAGAAACTGCGGGTTGCGATAACCCCACATGGCGTCCAACGTATTCACAGCACGATGCACAATAACGCCAGGTATACCGCCCACCAAAAACCAGAACAGGCTGGCAAACACAGCATCGGCGCCATTTTCCAGCATGGATTCGGTGGCCGCGGCCGCCACGCCTTGCTCATCCAGCGCGCTGGCCTGGCGGCTGACAATGCGGCTGACCTGTCCCCTTGCCGCATCCAGTTCGCCTCTTTGCAGCGGCTGGGCCACGGCCAGACCATGCTCTGCCAAGCCCCGGAGGGAAAGCGCGAAGTACAATGCAGCAGCCTGGGCCAGCAGCAACCAAAAGCCCGTGAGCACAGCAGACAACCAGATCGCCAAAAACAGCAGAGGCAGCACAAGCGCACACAGGGCTAAAGCACCCAGAATAAGGCTACGCCAGGCATTTCGTGGCGCGCTGTTAAGCAGACGTTCCAAAACGCTGGCCAGATTACCAAAGCCTGCCAGTGGGTGCAGTCGGCGGGGTTCACCCAACAATTGATCAAGGATGAGGCCAAGCAGGCAAACCAAAAAAGGCGCAAGAAAGGGAGTGAAAACAGGAGCCATTACGATTTTAAGGTCATCGGCAAACCGGCGACGCTCATCATCACCGTGTCGCAGTGTTCGGCCAAGGCCTGATTCAACCAGCCCAGTTCGTCGCCAAAGCGTCGGGTGAGTGGGTCCATGCCAATAATGCCCAGCCCCACTTCGTTGCTGACAATAATCAGCTTACCCGGGTACTGGACCAGCTGTGTTAAAAACTCTTCCCGCTCCCACGCAAAAACGGTCTCGCCGGCGTGCAGCAGATTACTCACCCACAGGCTCATGCAATCCACCAGAATGCACGGCGCTTTTTGGCCTGCGCGGGCATGGAGGGCAAGCACTGAGGCCAGGGCCAAGGGCTCTTCACTTAAGCCCCAGTTAGCAGGCCTTTGGCGCTGATGGCGGTCAATACGCCTGCGCATTTCATCGTCGCCGGCGGTTGCGGTGGCGAGGTACACCACCTCGCCGTCGGTGTTGCGGGCAAGGCGTTCCGCCAATGCGGTTTTACCGGAGCGAATGCCACCAATAACAAGGGTGTGCATGTTGGTTTCAGTCCTCAGGGTGGAAAAGTAAGTGGTAGCCGGCAAGCTGGCGGGCCTTGAACTCTACCGGATCTGGACTACTCAGAGTATCATCCAGCGCCTATCGCCCTAACTATCGCCTCGGCATCGGCTTTTACATTGTTTGCCATCGCCGTGGCGCTACGCGCTTGCAGTTTACAGGTAATTATCATGTTATTTCCCGTCAGTTGGACCAACCCCCCCGCGCTTCCTTCCGCCCATTTTCTGGAGCTTGCCATACAGCGCCAGAACACGCTGACCAAGCCTGTGGGATCATTGGGCCGGCTTGAGGCCATTGCGACACAGCTGGCCAGCATGCAAAGCTCCGAGCTGCCAGTAGCTGACAAGATTCATATCAGCATTTTTGCCGGCGACCATGGTGTTTGCGCGGAGGCTATTTCTGCCTATCCGCAAGCCGTCACCGCTCAGATGATTGCCAATTTTGCCAACGGCGGCGCCGCCATCAGTGTGCTGGCAAAACTGTTAGGTGCGACGCTGGAAGTGATCAACCTGGGTACCGTTACCGACACGCCGGATCTGCCGGGTGTGATTAACGCCCGCATTGCGCCCAGCACCCGTAACTTTGTAGAGATAGACGCAATGACCAGCCAGCAGGTCACCAAGGCCATACACTTTGGTGATGAAGCTGCAGAGCGCGCTTACCGCGCTGGTTGCCATCTGTTTATTGGCGGCGAAATGGGTATTGGCAACACCACGTCTGCGGCCGCCATCGCCTGCGCACTGTTGAATAAAAACCCAATGCGCCTGGCTGGCCCGGGTACGGGCCTCGACAGCGCCGGGGTGCGGCACAAAGCCGAAGTGATTATTCGGGCACTGCAACGCCACAACGATGACCAAACCCCCATGGCGGTACTCAAGGCCGTTGGTGGCTTCGAAATTGCCGCTCTGGCCGGCGCCATTTCAGGCTGTGCTGCCCGAGGCATACCGGTACTGATAGACGGTTTTATTGTGTCGGTAGCCGCGCTGATCGCGGTGAGTGAACAGCCCGATATTCGCGCCTGGCTGTTGTTTTCTCATCGCTCTGCCGAGCCCGGCCACCAGGCTATTCTGGACGCATTAAAGGCCACACCGCTATTGGACATGGGCATGCGGCTGGGCGAGGGCAGCGGAGCAGCGTTGGCGGTTCCGTTGATACGCGCAGCCTGCGCTCTGCACAATAATATGGCCAGTTTTGACACCGCGGGCGTAGATAACGGTCAGAATGATGCACCTGAATCTGGAGCGAACAGCCGCAATGACTGACACCACCACGATTTTTGATGTAATCCGCCATGGCGAACCGGAAGGCGGGCCCATGTATCGGGGCAGTAAAGACGACCCTCTTAGCACTGCCGGGTGGCAGCAAATGCGCAATGCCATTACCAGCGCAGATCACTGGGACGTTATTGTGAGCTCACCCATGCTGCGCTGCGTTCATTTTGCGCGGGAACTGGCGGAACGCTATCAAATCCCCCTGCATCTTGATGACGACCTGCGGGAAATCAGCTTCGGCGATTGGGAAGGCCGCACTGCTGAAGAAGTCATGGCCACCGATGGCGAACGCCTGAGCCAGTTCTGGGCCAATCCGGTCACCAACACCCCTCCCTCAGGCGAACCGGTCAGCGACTTTCAGACCCGGGTAATTGCGCGTTGGTATCACTGGCAGGAACAGCTTGCGGGCAAGCGGGTGTTGATCGTTTGCCACGGCGGGATTGTGCGGATGATAGCAGCTGATGTGCTGCACATACCGCTGGAACATGCATTTTCCGGCATAAGCACACCTTACGCATGCCGCAGCCGCATCCAGGTCAACACCTCCAGCCACGGCCGATTTCAAAGCCTGATCGGGCACGGTTTAATCAGCGACTGACCATTAGGGGAAGATTCGGGCCCACCAGAATCAAACTGTTAGGGACAAAGTTCCCTATGTAGTTGCCGGCAAAGACCTTGCTCAACCCATTCAAATTCGGGCTGGATGCGTTGCTTCGTTGCGCTCATTTGGCCCCTCTTCCCGTTTTAAGCCGCTTCGCTGCGGTTACGCATCGTGATTCCAGAAAAAACTTGCACCCTCCTCCGGGTTGCTGGCAGCACGGCGCATCCATCCAAACATTTCACGCCCCAAACCGGTATGGGATGCACTCAGATCCACCGTGACCTGCGCCCGCTGATCCAGTTCCTCATCCGTGAGCGCGATGGCTAGTTTACCGGCTTCTGCATCGACACAGATGATATCCCCGTTACGGATTTTCGACAGCGGACCACCATTGGCGGCTTCCGGGTATACATGAATCGCAGCCGGCACCTTACCGGAGGCACCGGACATACGGCCATCCGTTACCAAAGCAACATGAAACCCGCGATCCTGCAACACGCCCAGATAGGGAGTTAACTTGTGCAACTCCGGCATGCCATTGGCTCTCGGCCCCTGGAATCGCACCACAACCACGCAATCCTTATCCAGCTCACCCGCGTCAAAGGCTGCCTTCAGGTCATTCTGGTGATCAAAAATAACCGCTGGAGCTTCCACCCTGTGGTGCTCTTTTTTCACCGCCGACACCTTGATCACGCCTCTGCCAAGATTGCCATCCAGCACTTTCATGCCGCCGTCGGGAGCGAAAGGTTCTGCAGCGCTGCTCAGTACGGTCGGGGCCTGGGTTTCCGCAGCAGCCGGCGACCATATCAGTTTGTCATCCTTTATAGATGGCATGCGGGTGTATTGCTCAAGCCCCCGACCGACTACCGTTTCAACATCTTCGTGGAGATATCCCTCAGACAACAACTCACGAATCAAAAATGGCGTACCGCCAGCATCATGAAAGGCGTTGATGTCTTCCTCACCATTGGGATAAATACGCGTCATCGATGGCACCACTGACGACAGCTCCGCGTAATCATTCCAGTCAATAATGATACCGGCCGCCCTTGCAATAGCGATCCAGTGAATCGTGTGATTAGTGGAACCACCGGTGACCAGCAGAGCTACAAGCGCGTTTACGATGCTCTTTTCGTCCACCATGTCCGCCAGCCCCAGCGTGCCCCCGTTTGGCTTCGACAGCTTCACGACCTGCTCGGTGGCGGCCCGCGTCAGCTCGTCCCGCAAAGGTGTGTTGGGATTGATAAACGCAGCGCCCGGCAGATGCAGCCCCATAACCTCAACCAGCAACTGGTTACTGTTCGCGGTACCGTAAAACGTGCAGGTTCCCGGGCTGTGGTAGGACTTGCTCTCTGCTTCAAGCAGCTCATCCTTGCCCACCTTGCCCTCGGCATACAACTGGCGAATGCGCTGTTTTTCCTTGTTTGGCAAGCCTGACGGCATGGGCCCCGCCGGCATCAGTATGGTCGGCAGGTAACCAAAGCTTAGCGAACCAATCAATAGCCCCGGCACGATCTTGTCACAGATGCCCAATAAAACAGTGGCATCAAACATGTTGTGGCTCAAGGCGACCGCAGTGCTCATGGCAATCACATCCCGGGAAAACAGGCTGAGTTCCATACCAGGCTGGCCCTGAGTCACCCCGTCGCACATCGCCGGCGTTCCCCCGGCAAACTGGGCAACGGAGCCCATACCGTTGGCCGCCTTACGAATCAGATCCGGAAAGCATTGGTAAGGCTGATGGGCTGACAACATATCGTTGTAGGCCGAAACAATAGCCACATTGGCCTTGTTCATTAACTTGAGAGTGTTCTTGTCACCACTGCCACAGGCAGCGAAGCCATGAGCGAGGTTGCCGCAAGACAACACACTGCGCTGAGGCGATGACTCCTTCAGGATGTTCATTCGGTTGAGATAGTCGTCTCGCGTGCTGCGGCTGCGTTCAATGATGCGCCGTGTAACCTTATTAACTGTGGCGTGCATAGATTTTCTCCAACCATTATTTGTTTCGTGAAAGCAGGGGGATCCAACAATCTGCTGCCAGCAGCGTGTGATAGCGCTGCTGGCAGAAAAATCAGGCAATATCGTTCAGACTTCCCGACACAAGGTCGGTAATAGCGCGCCAATCTCCGGCCTCGATCCGGTCTTTCGGCGTTAACCAGGTACCGCCGACCGCCACTACGTTATCCAAAGCCAGATAATCCTTCGCAGTTTCACGGCGAATGCCGCCGGTCGGACAAAAGGTCACATCCGCAAACGGTCCTGAAAATGCCTGCAATGCCTTTATGCCACCGACAATCTCCGCCGGAAAGAGCTTAAATTCCCGATACCCCATGGCGTAGCCCATCATCATTTCAGAGATGGTTGAAATGCCTGGCAGCAAGGGAGCCTGAGCATTCAGCCCATAAGCAAGAAGCTGCTCCGTTACCCCCGGGGTAATTACAAACTGTGCCCCTGCTGCTTCCGCTTCTCGGTACTGGCCAACCTGTGTAACGGTGCCAGCGCCTACCCAGACATCCGGCAACGCCTTGCGCAATTGCCGTATCGCGCCGAGACCATGTTCCGTGCGCAGTGTGACTTCAAGAATGCGTATACCACCCGCCACCAAAGCTCTGCCAAGCGGTACCGCATGGTCGGGGTGCTGGATGGTGATAACAGGCACCAACGGGCAGGCTGCAAGCATGGCTTGAATTTGATGACGATGATGCATGGATAGCTGCGACATTCTATTCTCTCAGTTTATCAGGCGACCTCGGGAAGTCGCTGATTACGCTATTTTGTAGTAATTATAGGTAAACACTGACAGCTGCAACGCGAAATACCAACTAAAAATTCTTTTTTGACATTTTTACTACCGAATATCGAATTGAAACCCAGCCCTCAGGGGCCATTGCCCGCACAATTCGGTTAGCAACTCTCACCTCGATAAAATTCTGTTCCTGCAGAGTCAGCTTTACGATTTTTTAAAAACCACGCTTTTGATCAGCGTTTCCTTGGGCGTTAGTCGTAAGTTGGCAGTTTTTTTTGACACGCCCTGGGTAAGTAGCTAGCCTTTGCTTATTGAATGTTACCGGTAACAAATCGCCGAGCTTCGATGCA
The DNA here is from genome assembly GCF_023314135.1 of Marinobacter sp. M1C. Classification (NCBI taxonomy): domain Bacteria; kingdom Pseudomonadati; phylum Pseudomonadota; class Gammaproteobacteria; order Pseudomonadales; family Marinobacteraceae; genus Marinobacter; species Marinobacter sp. M1C. The sequence continues at coordinate 288,090 of NZ_CP092289.1, read as the reverse complement.
GTCAATAATCACTTAGCCATTAACAACAACAAGTATTTGGAGATAACGCTATGACCGCTATTTGGCGCAGCACGCTTACCCTGCTCGGTGCGACCACCCTGACCTTTGGGATGGCCCATGCCCAGAGTCCAGAACTCTCAGATCCCCCTGAAATTAATGGCGAGCTAGTGGGCGACCACGGTTCGCATACCCTACGCATGGGTATTGGCCTTTCTGAAAGTTCGCCGCAGTTCATTTCCAGCCAATACTTTGGTGAAATTCTGAAGCAGCGCACTGACGGCCGCATTACCGTTAACGTGTTTCCTAACAGCCAGTTAGGCGACGACGTACAGATGATGGAAATGCTGCAAACGGGCACGCTGGATATGACCTATCCGTCTAGCTCAGCAACCACGGGCTACGTTGAGGAGCTTGCTGCCTTCGACTTGCCGTTTCTACTGCCTAGTCGTGAAGCCGCTGTGGCTGTCATGCGCAGCGACGTGGCCCAGGGCATGCTGGACGCATTCGAAGGCACCGGTTTAAAAGCCCTGACCTTCTCTGAAAACGGTTACCGTCAGCTTTCTAACAGCGCTCGCCCGGTGGCTAGCCCTGAGGATGTTGCAGGGCTGGATGTACGCGGATTAAGCGTCCGCACAATGGAAAACCCCGTACATCTGGCTATATGGGAAGCCTTGGGCGCTAACCCAACGCCGATGGCTTTTGGTGAGCTGTTTTCCGCTATGGAGCAGGGCGTCGTTGATGGCCAGGAAAACCCATGGAGCACCATTCTGTCCTCTAACTTCAACGAAGTTCAGGATTATGGCACTGAAACACGCCACGTCTATACACCGTTCATCATGATGCTTTCCGAGCGCACCTGGGACCGTATGGCGCCCGAGTATCAAGAACTGGTGCTGGAAGCAGCACGTCAGTCCGCTAAATACCAGATTCAGCTGTCTGCTGAGTACGATGATTGGTCGCGCGACCAGCTAATAGAGCGTGGCATGGAAATTACCAGCCTGAATGATGAGCAGCTAGCCGCCTTCCAAGACGCCGTTCAGCCGGTTTATGAAGAATGGGCTCCGCGCATTGGCGAAGACCTGATCGCCGACATTCAAAAGATTGCTGAGAAGAGCAGCAACTAAATCTTATGTTTAGCGCGCCATCGGGCAGGCCATTGCGCCTGCCCAACGTGTCAGTGCCCCTGGAGTTCCTATGTCATCCTCCTCTACGCCCCCTACTGACCCCTCGCCGGTCGAAGATCCATCGGTGTATCTGGACGACCCCAACCGCAAGCTATTGGAAATCGATACTGATACCCACCAGGGCCCGGCGCCGTTTCGCTGGCTCACCTTAGGTATGGAGTATCTAATCGGCGCTATTCTAGTCGCGTTGATTGTGTCCGTTTCCTGCAACGTGGTCGGTCGTGCGCTGTTTAATAACTCGCTGCCGTGGGCAGATGAGCTAGCGCGTATGCTGTTTATATGGCTGGTATTTATCGGCGCCGCCGCGGCGTTTTCCCGCTATGAGCACATTGCCGTCGACGCCCTGGTGCGGCGCCTGCCGCTGCGCGTGGCGCATATGCTTTATCTCCTGCAGCACCTGATTATCACCGGCCTGATGGTGGTGATGATTTGGGGTGGCTACCAAGTGCTGACGCGTTCAAGTGGACGTTCGGCGATTATGGACGTGCCGCTGAGTTTTATCAGCCTTTCGCTGGTGCTGTGCGTCATCTTTATTGCGGCGGTATCGATTTGGCGGATGTGGGTCAGCCTGAACGTTATTCGCCACACAGAGCGGGAACGTTAATCATGCTATGGATTTTTCTGACTATTTTATTGGCCTCTATTGTTATTGGGCTACCCATTGCCTTTGGTTTAGGCGTGGCGGCACTGGTGATGGCGGTACTCTCTGATATTCCGCTGTCGATCATGATCGAGCAGTCTATTCGCGGTGTTAACAGCTTTCCATTGCTGGCGATCCCGTTCTTTATTTTAATGGGTGAGGTGATGAGTCATGGCGGCATCGCTCGCCGTTTGATGGAGTTGGCTGGCGCGCTGGTCGGCTTTATGCGCGGCGGGTTGGGGCAGGTAGCCATCACCGGGTCAATGTTCTTCGGCGGCATCAGTGGTTCAGCGGTGGCTGATACGGCGGCCACCGGCGCGATGATGATTCCTTCGATGAAAGAACAGGGTTACACCGCAGCCAATGCCACAGCCATCAATACCGTGTCATCGGTGATCGGGATCATTATCCCGCCGTCAATTCCGCTCATTCTGTACGGTATTGTCACCGAAACATCCATCAGTCGCCTATTCATCGCCGGTATTATTCCAGGATTACTGATTGGCTTTGCGCTGATGGTGACCACCTATATTCTCGCCAGCAAGCAGGGCGGTGGTGTGCAAAAGTTCCGTTGGGATCGTCTCTGGAAGGCCTTTAAAGCGGCCTGGCTTGCGTTAGTGCTACCGATCATTGTGATTGGCGGTATTATCGGCGGCGTTTTTACTGCCACGGAAGCCGCCGTAGCGGCACTGCTCTATGCCCTGGCTATTTCGCTGGTGGTTTATCGTGAATTTAAGCTCAAAGAGCTGGGCGGCATGCTGATTCGCACTGCCCGTTTGACCGGCATGGTGATGATGCTGCTGGCGTTTGCGACGGTGATTGCCTGGTTTTTAACCATCAATATGGTGCCGCAAACCCTGGTCGGCCAGGTCAAGACGATCACTCAAGACCCATTCCTGCTGCTATTAATTGTTGCCTTTTTGCTGCTGTTAATTGGCTTTGTAATGGACTTAACCCCAGCGATGGTGATCATGGCGCCCATGCTGGCGCCTATTGTGACCTCAGTGGGCGTCGATGCGGCCTACTTTGGCGTACTGATGGCGTTTGTCTTAGGTATTGGGCTATTAACTCCGCCAGTGGGCACCTGCCTTTACGTAGGTTGCGGCGTGGGCAAGGTCTCTATGGAATCTCTGGTCAAAGCCATGTTGCCTTATTACGCGGCACTTCTCGTCGTGCTGGTGATCCTGATTGCCGTCCCGGACATCGTTACCTGGCTGCCTGACCTGACCGCCGTGCGCGGCAATTAATAGGAGAGCTTCTGTGAAGACCCTCTCGCATCGTGTTTTAGTGATGGGTGTGTCCGGCTCGGGTAAATCGCATATTGGCCGTCAGTTGGCGCTAAGCGTAGGGGCGACGTTTATTGACGGTGACGATCACCATTCACCCGCCAATGTGGCTAAAATGGCCAGCGGCACACCGCTCAATGACAATGACCGGAGCGAGTGGCTGGCTACGCTGGCGGCGTTATTGGCAGGCTATCAAAGGCAGGATTTATCGCTGGTGATTGCCTGTTCGGGATTGAAAAAACGTTACCGCGACCGTTTGCGCGAAGGTGACCCGGCGCTGCACATCCTCTATTTAGAGGGCCGCCGGGAGCTGCTGATGCAACGTTTGGAAACCCGTGCAGGCCACTTTTTCAAAGGCGATACCATGTTGGCCAGTCAACTGGCCGACCTGGAGCCCCCCAGTGGCAAGGAAGCTTTCAACGCCTCGATTTCTTTGTCGCCCAAGGAAATTGTTGATCAATTTTCTGCCACGTTGGCGCTATCTGGTCCCACGCCAAGCTACACGGAGACATAGGCATTGGAGTTACCCTTGTGAAGAAAAAACGCCCGACCCTGCAGGATATTGCCGACCATGTGGGGGCGACCAAAATGACGGTAAGCCGCTGCCTGCGAGACCCTGAAACGGTCTCGCAGGGTCTTCGTGATCGCATTTTCTTGATTGCTGAACAGATTGGTTATATTCCAAACCGTGCGCCTGATTTGCTCTCTAGAGCAACCAGCCATTCGATAGGAGTGCTGGTACCGTCTCTCACCAACCAGGTATTTGCCGATGTCATTGTTGGCATAGAGACGCTAACGGAGCCGGCGGGCTATCACCTGATGCTTTCTCACTACGGTTATAGCCCCGAGCTTGAAGAGCGTAGTTTGGCCTCGCTGCTCTCCTATAACGTAGACGGGGTGATTCTGTCCGATCGTGACCATACCCCGCGCAGCCTGCGCATGCTGGAAACCGCCGGTATACCGATTGTTGAAATCATGGACACCCACCGTCCTTCGCTGCAGCAGGCGGTGGGCTATGACAACGTTCAGGCCGCGTTCGATATGGTTAGCGAGATGATTCGCCGCGGGCGACGCCAGGTGATTTACCTGGCAGTGCGCCTGGATGAGCGTACCCGACAGCGCGAGCTGGGCTATCGCCGCGCCATGGAGGAGCACGGGTTAACGCCCGTCACCCTGCAAAGCACCCAGCGCTCTTCATACAGCGTGGGGGCAGCGCTGCTTCAGCAGGTCATTGCCGATTACCCAGCGGCAGATGGTGTTTTCTGCACCAACGATGACGTCGCGGTGGGGGCCTATTTCGAGTGCCAGCGCTGCGGCGTAGACGTGCCTGGGCGCATGGCACTGGCGGGCTTTCACGGCCACGATGTTGGGCAGGTTATGACACCCCGATTGGCCAGCGTAATCACTCCACGTCAGGCCATCGGCGAAGCGGCAGCGAGAGAGCTGCTAGCGCGTATTCGCGGTGAGTCGCTAACGCAGAAGGTGGTAGATTTAGGCTATCGTATTGAAGTGGGCATGACGTTATAACGCAACGATGCTGATCAATGCTCAACAGCGCTCTGGATAAGGCTTCCGTCTGCCAGAGTTTTATGGGCGGTTTGCAGCGTACTGAAAATCAATCAACTCTTTAGCCGGTATTGGTTTGCTAAAATAGTATCCCTGAGCCAAGTCACAACCCAATTCTTCCAATAAAGTAAGTTGTTCACGCATTTCCACACCCTCAGCAACAACCAACAAACCCAAGCTGTGCGCCATCGCTATAGTTGCTTTCACCAGGTTACAATCTGATTTTTTTAGCGTTATACCACTTACAAAGCTTCGATCTATCTTTAAGACATCGAATGAATATTTCCGCAAGTAACTTAATGACGAATACCCTGTCCCAAAGTCATCCATTGACAACTTAACTCCCAACTTATGGAGTTCAGCCAGCGCACCGTCAATGTAAGAATTACCAATCATCAGTACACCTTCGGTAACTTCAAACTCTAAACTTTCAGGCTTAATATTCGCGTTATTCAATGATTTCTTTATGAAATCTATCAGCTTTTTATCCCTGAACTGCCGGGGAGACAAATTTACTGCAATTGTATAATTTTTTTGATGAGCACTTTGCCAATCCCCCAAAAAATCAAGCGCTTGTTGAACAACATACTCCCCAATAGGGACGATTAGACCCGTATGCTCGGCAATTGGGATAAACTCATCTGGAGTAACATTGCCTAAAACCGGATTATGCCAACGAAGTAGGGCTTCTGCACCAATTATATTTCCATTTACTATATTAACCTTGGGTTGATAATAAACCTCGAATTCGTCACGCTCTAACGCGTAGTGCAAATACCCTTCTATTTCAAGACGGCGTAACGTAATGTCATTCATTGCTCTCGTGAAAAATGAATATGCGTTACGCCCTAACGTTTTTGCCTGATACATAGCTGTGTCAGCATTACGCAACAAATCTGACGCAGAACCGCCATTTTCAGGATAGATAGCAATGCCAATGCTGACCGTCAGACTTAATTCTCTACCATCAATTTTGAAAGGCTCCCTGAATATTCCGAGTAAATTTTCAGCAATATCAATCGCGTCATGACCGTTGGTAAGCGCTTGCGACAATACAATAAACTCGTCACCACCCAAGCGACCTACCGTGTCTGATTCCCGAACGACCAGCTTTAACCTATTAGCGGCTTCAACGAGCAACTTATCGCCTACCTCATGGCCTAATGAATCATTTACTTTTTTAAAATCATCTAAATCCAGAAAAAATACCGCCACGTTATCAGCATTTCTTTTCGCTTTTTTGAGCATTTGCCACAAACGATCAAGGGACAAAAACCGATTGGGCAGTGAGGTTAAGTTGTCAAAATACGCATGCTTACGTATCACCTCGGCGGCTTTGTGTTGCTCAGTAATATCTCGAACAATAACCACAATTTTCTTGTCCGACTGCAAATAAATAATTCTCGCTTCGAATTGAGTTAATCCATGAGGCATGCTTAACTCATATTCAAAACTTGACACGCCTCCTTGTTCGATAATTTTAACAAAATGAGATTTGAAATTTTTTACGACTTTTTCAGGCAAAAAATCTGACATACTTTTACCAAGAATATCCTTTGGTAAAACGTAGAGGTTTTTTTTATCACCGACATAATAATCAATGATCGTTCCATCTTCTTGCATCAAGAAAAACAAATCGGGAGTCGCTTCAAATACCGCCTTAAGCATATTCTCTTTAAATATCACCTGGGCTTGGGCCTGCCTAACCTCAGCCAAATCGATATCGATGCAATACATCTCTTTTTTATTATTTTCATCCTCAAATAATACATGGCTCGAAAAAACGCTTACATCCTGGCCATTTTTATTGCGCAAAATAATTTCTGAAGCCGGAATTTCCACGCCTTCGTCCACCCATCTTTTATGAGATGTCACAACAACATTACACATGCATTCTGGAATGATCAGCTCTTCTAACTTCCTGCCTAAGGCTTCTGCTTCCGTGTAGCCATACAGTAATTCGCTGCCTACATTCCAATAGACAACTCTACGTTCTTCATCGTATCCCTGAACAGAAATAGCTTTTACCGCATCAAATAATTGACGAATGGAATCTCTTGTGGCCGCATGATGAAGTAGCATATCGCTAATTTGATTACCTCTAAGTTAGACGATAAAAATCAGTGCCTACCCTCATCCTAGACCCTAACAACGAATGTTGAAACAACGGCGCGCTGAAAGATGCCGGGCTTTCGGAGTGTGGTTCTATGAAATACGCGCTTCCACTTCAAACAGGCCAAGGTAAGCGGATTTATGGCTGCTTCTGGCGCCGCCAGCGGTTTTGGCGCCATCACCCACGATCAACCGGTGCTTTCTGCTATAGTTTTGGCCGAGCACTATTCAATCCATTCTGGGGGCTGCATGCAGGCTGAACTGATCGACATTCGTAACCACCTTCTCCAGCATTCGCCGTTTAACGAGATGCCAGAGGAACTGGTTAACCGTGTTACCGAAACCATCGAGATTGTTTATGCCCGTGCCGGCACCGAGCTTTTGCGTATCAACGACCCCAGCAAGGCGCTGTATTACGTGCGCAGCGGCGCGGTAGAGATTTTTCGACGCTCGGGCGAACTGTACAACCGGATTGGTGAGGGTGAAATTTTCGGCCAGTTTGGCCTGCTAATGAACAAACACGTGCGCTTTCCGGCTACCGTACTTGAAGACAGCCTGATTTATCGTATTCCGGCAGAAACCTTCCATTATCTGTTCGAACAGGACGAGGGGTTTGCGGATTACGTGGAAATTGAAGATCGCAGTCGCCTACGCTCCGCGGTATCGCGGCGTGAAAAATCCAACCAGCTGATGACCTCGCGGGTAAGCCGACTGATTTCACGCAAGACCGTGTCTGCACCTTATACTGTGCGGCTGCAGGAAGCGGCTCGAATCATGACCGAAAACAGCGTGTCGGCGCTGCTTCTTATGGACGGGGAAGGCGACGAAGCGCGGCTGAAAGGCATTATCACCGATCGCGACTTGCGTATTCGGGCACTTACGGAAGCCCTGCCCTCAGAAACACCGATCAGCGAGATTATGACCGAAGGTCTGATCACCATACCGGCCAGCCACTACATTTTTGAGGCCATGCTGACTATGTTGCACAACAACGTGCATCATTTACCGGTGATGGACGATCACGAAGTGCGCGGCGTGATTGCGCTGTCTGACATCGTGAAATATGAGAGCCAGAGCAGCCTGTATCTGGTCAGTAATATTTACCACCAAACCAGCGTAAAAGGCCTGAAGAAAATCAGCCTGGAAGTGCGCGACAGCTTCGTGCGCATGGTGAATGAAGACGCCAACTCGCACATGATTGGCAGTGCCATGGCGGGTATTGGCCGTAGCTTCACCCAACGGCTGCTGGAACTGGGCGAGGAAAAGCTGGGACCGCCGCCCGTGCCTTACTGCTTTATGGCCCTGGGCTCTATGGCGCGGGATGAGCAGCTGGTGGTGACCGATCAAGACAACGCCATGATTCTGGACGACAGCTTTGTAGAGGAGGAACACGACGCCTATTTTCTGGAACTGGCGAAGTTTGTCAGTGACGGCCTGGCTGAGTGCGGCTACACCTACTGCACGGGTGACATCATGGCGACCAATGAGCGCTGGCGCCAACCGCTGAAGGCCTGGAAAGCCTACTTCAGCGACTGGATTGATAACCCCCAGGCCCGCGCCCTGCTTAACAGCAATATCTTTTTTGATCTTGACGGTATTTACGGGGAAACCGATTTTGCCGAGCAGCTAAAAACTCTGGTGGCGCAAAAGGCCTCAAATAGCCAACGCTTCTTGGCAATGATGGCGCGCAATGCCTTAAATCGCACGCCACCTTTGGGTTTCTTCCGTAATTTCGTGATGGAAGAAGACGGTAAGCATGGCAAGCACAGCAAGACCTTTAATCTGAAACGCCGGGGCACGGCGCCACTGTCAGACCTTATTCGCATACACGCACTGGCTTGTGGCTCCAAGGCCCAGAATTCGTTCGAGCGCCTGGAAGCCATCAGCAAAACCCGCCTGATCCTGGACGACGGCATTGGTAACCTGCGAGATGCTCTGGAGTTTATCGCCATTGTACGTATTCGCCATCAGGCGTTGGCTATTGAAGCCGGGCGCGAGCCAGACAACAACGTGCGCCCACAGGACCTTTCGCCTTTCGAGCGGAGCCACCTGAAAGACGCTTTTCAGGTGCTCAGTAATGCCCAGAAATTTCTGAAGTATCGCTACAACGCGCAGATTACCCGCAATGTCTCTTGAAGAAATGGATACACCGCCATCCCAGCCCTTTGCCAATGTGCCCTGGCCTGGCCGCTATCAGGCCCTGACAGAGGCCACTAACAATCCTTTGTTGAAAGCCTTTTACCAGGCCGGTTGCTGCGACGCGAATACGCCTTTATCACAGGTGCCCATGGTGGCGATGGATTTTGAAACCACCGGGCTAAACGCTACTGAACACTCCATCATCAGCGTAGGCTTAGTGCCATTTACTCTGGAGGGCATACAGCTCAGCGCAGCCCGCCACTGGCTGGTGAAGCCCAGGCTTGCCTTGCACCAAACTTCGGTGACGATTCACGGTATTACCCACGCGGATCTGGAGCAGGCGCCAGATCTGGTCGACATTTTGCCAGAGCTACTGGAATGCCTGGCGGGGCGCCTGCCAGTGGTGCATTACCGCGATATCGAACGACCGTTTCTGGATGTGGCTTTGCGCTACCGGTTGCAGGAGGGGATTCAGTTTCCGCTACTGGATACTATGGCCATAGAAGCGCACCTGCACCCAGACCGCCGGCCCACCTTTTGGCAAAGCTGGCGGGGCCAAAAACAGTTGTCTATTCGGCTGGCAGACAGCCGTTTACGTTATGGGTTGCCCCACTACGCCGCGCACAATGCGCTGATGGACGCCATTGCCACCGCAGAGTTGCTACAAGCACAAATCGCCCACCATTTTGGCGCGCAAACACCGGTGAGCGATCTGTGGCTTTAAGTTCAAGCTCTAAGGTCAGGCTTGAATGTGACGCCTTGCTAAAAAACTCAGTTAACGGGTTCTACCTTGTCAATAAAGTCGCGGTAGCCAGCGTCGGCCATCTGCGCCAGCGGAATGAAACGCATAGACGCTGAGTTCATGCAGTAGCGCTTGCCTGTCGGCGCGGGACCGTCATCAAACACGTGCCCTAAGTGGGAATCTGCATAGATGCTGCGAATTTCAACCCGAGTCGTGAAGAAGGCTCGATCTTCATGCTCCTTCACCATTGCCGGGTCCAGCGGGCGGGTAAAGCTGGGCCAGCCGGTGCCAGACTTGTACTGGTCACGGGAAGAATACAGCGGCTCGCCAGATACCACGTCTACATACAGCCCGGGCTCTTTGTTATCCCAGTAGGCGTTGTTAAACGGGCGCTCGGTGCCGTCTTCCTGAGTTACGTTGTATTGAACGCTGCTGAGTAATTTTTTCAGCTCGTCCTGCTGCGGCTTTACAAAAGTGTCCGGATTAAATCCTGCACTCGCACCAGACGCCTTTACAGTTTTCTGACCGACGCTTTCAGTACTGTTGGCAGCTGGCTTGAACTGGCTGAAGTCCAGCTCGTAATCTGAGCCATACACGCTTTCAATGAACTGATAACGGCCAGAATTAAAGGTATAGAACTTGTAGCGCACCGGGTTCTTTTTGTAGTAATCCTGATGGTAGTCTTCCGCCGGGTAAAAAGTGCCCGCTGGAACTATCTCGATGACCACCGGTTTGTCGTACACACCGGATTCCTGCAGGGCTTTTTTGGCCGCTTCCGCTTTCTGCTTTTCTTCCTGGCTGTGGTAGAAAATGGCCGGGCGATACTGGGTACCGCGGTCCACGAACTGGCCCTGATCATCGGTCGGGTCCATCATTCGCCACAAGCCCTGCAATAGCCCTTCATAAGTAATCTGCTGCGGGTCGTAATATACCTGTACAGCTTCGGTATAGCCGGTTCCGCCAGAAGACACCGAGCGATAGGTCGGGTTTGGGGTTTCACCGCCAGCGTAGCCAGAAACGGCCTCCACTACGCCAGGGATTTTCTCGTAACCGGCTTCCACACACCAGAAACAACCACCGGCCACAGTGGCAACGGCCAGGTTCGAGTCTGTGGGCGCATAGGGATTGCTCACGGCAATGTTCTTTTCAGCGGAGGCGAAGGCTGCGTAGAACGCCCCGCTGGCCGCTATGGCCGTTGCAACAAGAATTGCTTGTAGTCTGCGATTCATATGAAAACTCCTAAAAGTAATGTTCGATGATCATCCTAACCCTGAGGCATCACCAAAACGTTCCTATAATGTTACGAATTTATAACGGCGTGGATTGTTTTTCGTCGGCCAAAGGCAGCCAGAATAAAAATTCCGCGCCGCCAGCGGGACGATTGTGCACAGTTATGTGGCCCTGCTGCAGTTCTGCCATACGCCGCGCTATGGCCAGCCCAAGCCCGGCGTGGCCGCTGCGATTTGCGCCAGGCGCCTGATAGAACGGAGTAAAAATGTGCGCCAGGGCCTGTTCGTCAATGCCCGAACCTGAATCTGACACGTGAATACTCACACCGTTCGCGTCTGCCGCTACGCTCACCCGCACTTTAGTGCCCGCCGGTGAGTGGCTGATGGCGTTGCTGATCAGGTTGTCCAGTACCCGCTCGGTCATCGCAATATCAGCGTTTACCATGGCGGGTTCAACCGTTCCAATACTCAGGCTTACGCTATTCTGCCCGGCGCCAGGGGCGTGTTTTTGCACCACGTCGTGCGCCAGTTCGGCCACCATGAAGCATTCAGGGTTAGGCTGCTTTTCACGGGCGTCCAGGGCCGCTAGCTCGAATAGCTCATCCACCAGCTGGCCAAGGCGGCGGGTTTCCCCCAGGGCAATCGCCAAAAAACGACGGCGCTGATCCAGATCCAGGGAGTCCTGTTTCAGGCTTAGGGTTTCCAGGTAGCCCTGCACCGCTGCCAAAGGCGTGCGTAAATCGTGTGATACCTGGGCTACAAGCTGGCGCCGCTGATGGTCTTTATCTTTCAACAGTTCAAGCTGGGCGGCAATGCGCTGCGCCATTGCGTCGAAGCGCAAGCTCAGATAGTCCAGATCGTCACCCCGCTCGCCGGGCAAAAGCGACGCTTGCGGCTCCAAATCTATATTTGTTTTTGCCTCAAAGCCTTCTACCCGGGCCGTCAACCGGCTTAGTCGCCGGGTCAACAGGCGGAAAAACACCAGCCCTGCCAACAAGCCAACCGCCAGGCTCAGGGTCAGGGCGCCCGCCGCCATTTTTAGCAAGTGGTTGCTGTGCACCATGCTTTCGGCAAAATCGTACTGCTCGCCTCGCAGCACTACATAGAGGTAACCGGTCGGGTTGTCGGCGTTGGGCACTGGTGTCACTGAAAACACTTTGCGGCGATCGTGGCTACGAGGGTCGTCGCCGGGCAATGGGTACACGTCAGGGTTGGTCAGCAAGGTCTGAATCGGCTGCAACGACACTTGATTGCGCTTGATTTTGTCAGGATTGGCAGAAAACGAAACAATCCGGCCCTGCAAATCCAGCAGGTAAATTTCAATGCTCGGGTTGATGCTCATGTACAGATCGAACAAGCGCTCTAACTCGCGATGGTTAATCTGGTCACCGGTCACCAGATTACGGTCAGCAACTAATCGACTGGCCAAATCACGATTGAGCTGTTGATTTACCGCGGCACTGTATTCACGAACCGAATAAAAGCTCAGGGCGCTGAATAAGGTGCCAATCACCAGCAACAGCAGAAATAAACCCAGAGCCAACCGAGCATAGAGTGTTCGCAACAAAGGCAGAGCCATGGTCAGTCCTTGAATCTATAACCAACACCCCATACCGTTTGCACATAGCGCGGTTCGGAGGGGTCGGTTTCAATTTTGTTACGTAGGCGGTTGATGTGGGTGTTCACCGTATGCTCGTAACCCTGGTGATTGTAGCCCCACACAGAATCCAATAACTGGGCGCGGCTGAACACACGGCCACGATGGCTGGCGAAGTGCCACAGCAGATCGAATTCGCGGGCGGTCAGTTCTACCTCGGCATCCTTTACAAACACCCGCCGCCGTGACGAATCCATACGCAGGCCGTCTACCTCAATTACGCGACTTTCTGGCGTGGCTGTTGCGCGGGCCGAAAAGGCATCTCCACGACGAAACAAAGCCTTTATACGGGCGCCCAGCTCGGCCACACTAAAAGGCTTGATCAGGTAATCGTCGGCGCCCATTTCCAGCCCCAGCACGCGGTCCAGCTCGGTGCTTTTAGCGGTCAGCATCAGCACCGGCACGTAATCTGGCGCGGTGCGGATTTCACGGCACACCGCCAGGCCATCAAGGCCCGGCAACATCAAGTCCAGAACCACCAGATCGATGCCGCCTTGGCGAAAACGTGCCAAGCCGTCGTCGCCGCGGTTTGCCAGCACAGGCGTCATGCCTAGGTCGCTTACCTGCATGCTCACCAGTTCGGCGATGGCGGGGTTGTCTTCAATAATCAGTACGCTGCGTGTCATGGTGCTATGTTCTCATAACGCTAGAATCCTAAACAAAAAAACCCGGTAAGGCTTGTCACCTACCGGGTTTTACGCGTTTTACACGGAGCTTTGCAAGCGCTCAGCGCACGCGGCTAGCCCAGCAGGTTGTATACAAACACAATAATCACCGCCACTGGCGTTACATAGCGCAGCAGATTAAGCCACAGCGCAAACGTGGCACCGTGCAAATTCAGGTCTGCTTTCAACGACTCTTTCGCCACAAACCAGCCCACGAAAATGGCGGTTAGCAAACCAGACAGCGGCAGCAGGAAGTTGGCGGTGAAGTAATCCAGCAAGTCGAAAATAGTTTTGCCTTCGAACGCTGCGAACATACCCAGCGGGGTCACATCTGACCACACGTTCAGCGACAAAATAGAGGCAATACCCAATAACCAGCACAGTGTGCCCACCACAACGGCACTGCCAGTGCGGTTCATATTGGTATTTTCTTCCGCCCATTCCACTACCGGTTCTAGCAGCGAGATGCCAGAAGTCCAGGCGGCAAACAACAGCAGAATAAAGAACAGCGTGCCAAACAGGCCGCCCATAGGCATATTGCCGAACGCCAGCGGCAAGGTCTGGAAAATCAGCCCCGGACCGGCGCTGGGCTCGAGGCCATTAGCAAAGACCACCGGAAAAATGGCCAAGCCAGCCAGCAGTGCGACCACGGTGTCCATCAAGGCTACAATAACCATAGTGCGGCCAACCGGAACATCGTTACCAAGGTAGGAACCGTAGGCCATCATAATGGCCATACCCAGGCTAAGGGTAAAGAACGCGTGGCCCAGAGCAATCAGCACGCCTTCAATCGTCAGCTTGGAAAAATCTGGCGTAAATAGAAAGCTAACGGCTTCGCCGAAATGGCCGGTTGTTGTCGCGTAACCCACCGCAACCAGCAAAAGCAGGAACAGCGCCGGCATCAAAATGGTAACAGCGCGTTCCAGGCCACCCTTCAGGCCTTGCGACACTACCAGTATTACCAGTGCCATAAACACAGTGTGCCAGGCCAGCAACTGCACAGGGCTGGCCAACAGGCCGCCAAACAAATCACCAATGGATTCCGCAGTACCACCAGTGAAGTCGCCCATGGCCGCATGGCCAACGTAAGACGCCGCCCAGCCACCAATCACCGAATAGAACGACAGAATGGCAAAAGCCGCAATCATGCCGATTACCGCCGAAATACGCCAGACTGGCGATTTCAGGTTGCGCTCAGCGACCAGGCGCATGCTGGTGATGGGGTTGTGACGGCCGTTGCGGCCAATGAAAACCTCCGCCATCATGATGGGCACACCAATAACAGCGATGCACAACAAGTACACCAGTACAAAGGCACCACCGCCGTTCTCACCGGTTACATAAGGGAATTTCCAAATGTTGCCAAGGCCCACGGCAGAACCGGTTGCCGCCAGAATAAAGGCGAAGCGGGAAGACCAAAGACCACGGGACAAACCTGAGTTGTTGCCCGGGGCTGTTTTCGACTGAGTCATGTTCTTGTTCCTGTGCTTTGGGCTAAGAAATGAACTTAATAAGGGTTGCCCCAGATCAGGCCTGGACTCTTGAAGCGAGATTTTGCCAGCACTGGCCAGCCGATGCCACCCAATCGCTTAGATTCTGCCTCTGGCCACTGCCCAGCGAGCCCGTAGCCACGAGTTCAGCCACAAAGACGCCAGAATGATCGCGCCGCCCACAGCCAGGCGAGGAATATCCGCATCGCGGTTCCAGATCAACAGATTCACCAATAAACCGGCAGGCACCAGAGCGTTGTTCATTACCGCCAGGGTGCCGGCGTCAACGTAGCAGGCGCCACGGTTCCACAGAAACAGACCCAGGCCCGATGCCGCCAGCCCGAGCCAGGCCAGAATGCCCCACTGCGTAAGCGTGCCAGGCAACCTGTCGGCGTTGCCAAAAATCAGAAACGATGGCAGTGCCACGATTAAAGCGCCAAAGAAAAAGTAACCAAAGGTGCGCCAGGGTGGAATGGGCAAGGGGTAGCGTGCCATCACGTGTTTGTAACCCACCTGGCCCGCGGCAAAGGTGATATTGGCTATCTGCAGCAATAAAAAACCGGTGATGAAGTCTTCACTCAGGCCATCATAGCGAATAACGCCGGCGCCCAAGGTGGCCACTGCGGCCGCCATCAGCCCCGCCGGGGAGAAGCGCCGGTTCAGGGCGTCGTCTACCAAGGTTACGTACAACGGTGTGAAGATAGTGAATAACAGCACCTCTGGCACCGACAGATAGCTAAACGCTTGATACAGGCACACGTAGGTAATGCCAAACTGCAGCATACCGCTGACCAGAATGCCTTTTTTCAGCCCAGCGGGCACACCGCGCCAGCGGGTAAGCGGTAAAAATACCAGCGCTGCCAGCAACACCCGGGTAAGAACTGCAAAATAGCTGTCGACCCTGCCCGCTAGAAACTCGCCGATCAAACTGAACGAAAACGCCCAGAGAATCGTAACAAATACCAAAAAACCCATGCCCGCTGCGCCTGCAAAAATGAAGGGCAGTATTTTACCTGCTTTTGCGACCAATTACAGGCTGCAAAAAAGCCTTGGCCAACGCCTATGCGGACAATGCGCAATGCCCCTGGGCGCCCGAATCCGGTAACATCCGCTCCCCAATAGACGGCGCCTGACTGGTCATTCAGAGCCGCCACCGAATTCGACCGTATTTCGGACACTTGTTATGGATGAACTGCACCAGCCACTGCCCGCTATCCGCCAGCCTTTCGCTAAACGGGTGCTGCTGGAATGGAAAACCCTGGCGATACTGGGCGGGCCTATTCTGGTGGCGCAGGTTGCACAGATGGCAAACGGCGTGATTGATACCGTTATGGCTGGCCACGCCAGCGCCCAGGATCTGGCCGCGGTGGGCATTGGTTCCAGCCTGTGGATGCCATTGTTCCTGTTTTTCTGGGGCGTTCTGAGCGCCCAGCAGCCCATTATTTCCGGCTATAAAGGCGCCAACAAACTGCGGCGGATTATGCCAACGGTCTGGCAAGGGCTTTATATTGCGGCAGCAGCGGCCGTGATTATGATTCTGCTGCTAACGAATGTGCACCCGGTGTTGACCCTGATGAAGCTGGAACCGGCCACCGCCGGCATTGCCCAGGGCTACCTGGATGCGTTCGCCTGGGGCGTTCCCGCACTGCTGCTGATGACCGCTCTGCGCGGACTGACCGATGGCCTGGGCCATACCCGGGTGATTATGGTGTTTTCACTGATCAGCACCCTGTTCAACCTGCCACTGAACTATTTGTTTATCTACGGTGGCCTGGGCATTCCCGCTATGGGAGGTGTCGGCTGTGGCTGGGCCACGTCGCTATCCAACGGTATCGCTGCAATCGGGTTACTGACTTACCTGAACCGCAGCCGGATGTATCAGAATTTTCGCCTGCTGGCCTACGTCGCCCGCCCCAACCCGCGTGTACTGCACTATGTATTGCGGCTGGGTTTGCCCATTGGTTTTACCATCTTTGTAGAGGCCAGCATGTTTGCCGTGATCGCACTGTTTCTGGCGCCTTTGGGGCCAGTGGTGGTGGCCGGGCACCAGATTGCGTTAAACGTGGTGTCTTTATTGTTTATGCTGCCGCTGAGCCTGGGCATGGCCATCACCCTGCGGGTGAGCTTTCTGGTAGGCGCGGGGTCGCCTGAGTCTGCGCGGCTGCTGTCACGCAGTGCGATAATTCTGGCTGCGTTTATTTCACTGCTGTTTGCGATTGTCCTGTTTGTATTCCGTGCGCCCATTGCCGCGCTCTATTCCAGTGACCCCGAAGTTCAGGCAGTCAGCGTTACTCTGTTGATGTACGCCGCGTTTTTTCAGGTGGCGGATGTTATTCAGGTTACCTGCATCAGTGGCCTGCGGGGCTATAAAGACACCCGCATTCCGATGATCATTATGCTGTTTTCATTCTGGGTGGTGGGTATGCCGCTGGGCTATGCGCTGGCGTTTACCAGCGTTCTGGTGCCGGCCATGGGGGCCGCGGGCTTCTGGGTAGGGCTTACTGGCGGCCTTATCTCCGCCAGTGTGCTGATGGGCTGGCGCCTGTTCGGCTACAACTGGGGTTGGGCCAAGCCTAAGGCGTCCGCGTGATGGCGCAGATGGTCGTCAATAAAAGACGCAATAAAGAAATAGCTGTGATCGTAGCCGGACTGCATGCGCAGGGTTACCGGATGGTTAACGCTGTGGCAGGCCTGAACCAGCGCCTGCGGGTTCAGCTGCTCTGCCAGAAATTGGTCGGCAGTGCCTTGGTCAATCAGTAACGGCAAGCGTTCCTGGGCATCCGCGATCAGCAGGGTGGCATCCCACTGTTTCCACTTTTCCTGGTTGTCACCCAGATAGCCGGCAAAGGCTTTCTGGCCCCAAGGGCACTCCACCGGATGGGCAACGGGTGAAAACGCCGATACCGACCGGTAAAGCCCCGGGTTTTTGAGCGCGCATATCAACGCTCCGTGACCACCCATAGAATGGCCGCTGATGGATTTTTCAGCACTGACGGGCAATTCGTTTTCTACCACTTGGGGCAGTTCCTTCACTACGTAATCGTACATCCGGTAGTGGGGCGCCCAAGGCTGCTCTGTGGCATTCACATAAAAACCTGCACCGCTGCCAAAATCGTAGCTGTCGTCTTGCCCCGGCAAATTGATGCCCCTCGGGCTGGTATCCGGGCACACAATCGCCAGACCCAACTCAGAGGCCAGTTTCTGTGCACCGGCTTTTTGCATAAAATTTTCGTCGTTGCAGGTCAGGCCAGACAGCCAATACAACACCGGGACCTTGTGGCCCGGTTCTGCCAGCGCCTGGGGCGGCAGGAAAACAGCAAATTCCATCTGGCATTCCAGGGTAGCGGCGGTGTGGCGGTAACGGCGGTGCTCGCCGCCAAAGCTGGCGTTCGTTGAAATCAGTTCCATAGTGCCCTCGGTATTAGTGTATCCGGACAAGGTTAACCCTCAGTCATCGGAGTTAGCAAACCTTGGTGTGCCCACGCTGCAACCTGCGTTAACAAGGTGTTCCAAAATGGCGCTGCGGGTGACTATGCCCACCAGTTTGCCGTGATCAACAACCGGGTACACTTTCGGTTTGCCAGCGCCGAGTTTCTGGGCAAGGTCAACAATCGCCGTGCCAGGTGAAATCCACACGGGTTCACGGAACATAACATCGTCCACAATCGGATCACCCTCACAGTGATAATTGCTCACCAGTAACGCATGGATACAATCCTGCTCAGACACAAAACCAAGCAAACGCCGACTCGCATCAACCACCGGCAGCCCGGAAATATGATTCTCCAGCAGCGCCTTGACCACTTTGGTTAGGGGTGTCCCGCAGCGGACGGGCTCAATATGATTGAACATAACATCGGAAACTCTGAGTGCACACATGAGCAATTCCCCGCATTTCTGTTTGACCCGGCCGGCATTGGCCAAACCTCAACCCTGTGCTGTAAACATAGGCAATATTCGCCGAATTCTCCAGCTTTAACCAAGTGCCGGTTTACACAGGACAGTAATTGAGTAAGCTCAGTAAGTTATACCCCTTGCGGGTAAAATCAAAAAATCAAACCATGGCACATATATATCGAACCATGGCATATAAAAAAGGATTCTCATGGACGCTATTGAAAACGTATTTAGTGCAATCAACGGGCTGGTTTGGGGGCCACCCATGTTGATACTCATTCTTGGTGTGGGGCTGTTTTTAAGTCTCGGCCTGAAGCTGATGCCCATATTCAAGCTCGGTGCGGGTTTTCGCCTGATGTGGAACGGTCGCAGCGCCGCAGGTGCGGAGTCAGATGGTGAGATTCCGCCGTTTCAGGCTCTGATGACCGCCCTTTCAGCCACTGTCGGAACCGGTAACATCGCCGGCGTGGCCACCGCGGTTTTCCTCGGCGGCCCGGGGGCCCTGTTCTGGATGTGGCTGACAGCCCTGGTGGGAATGGCGACCAAGTACTCTGAAGCGGTGCTCGCGGTGCGCTTCCGCGAGGTCGATGAGAACGGCTCCTATGTCGGCGGGCCCATGTATTACATTCGTAACGGGCTTGGCAAAAAATGGGCCTGGATGGGCGTGCTGTTTGCCGTTTTCGCCGCTATTGCCGGCTTCGGCATCGGCAATACCGTACAGGCCAACTCGGTTGCAGACGTAATGGAAGCCACATTCGGCCTGCCACACTGGATCAGCGGCGTTATCCTGATGGTTCTGGTGGGTATGGTTCTGATTGGCGGTATTCGCCGCATCGGGCAGGTAGCCAGCGCGCTCGTTCCTATTATGGCAGTGTCGTACCTACTTGCTGGACTGGTTGTACTGGCCATTAATTTCGCCGAGATTCCTGCCGCATTTGGGCTAATCTTCGAGCATGCGTTCAGCCCCATCGCTGCAGAAGGCGGCTTTGCCGGTGCGGCAGTCTGGGCAGCCATCCGGTTCGGCGTTGCCAGGGGTGTTTTTTCCAACGAGGCCGGTTTGGGCTCTGCGCCTATCGCCCACGCGGCAGCGCAAACCAAGAACCCTATCAATCAGGGTATGATCGCCATGCTGGGCACCTTTATTGACACCATCATTATTTGTACGATCACCGGCCTGGTCATCATCACTTCTGGTGTATGGACATCCGGCGAATCCGGCGCGGCACTCACGTCCATGGCGTTCTCACAGGCGCTTCCGGGCGTTGGCGATTATGTGGTGGCCATAGCTCTGGCTGTTTTTGCCTTTACGACCCTTCTTGGCTGGTCATTCTACGGTGAGCGCAGCGTTGAATTCCTGTTCGGCGTAAAGGCTATAGTGCCTTATCGAATTGCCTGGGTCCTTGCTATCCCCGTTGGCGCAACCGTAAACCTGGGCCTGATCTGGCTGATAGCAGACACGCTGAATGCCATGATGGCACTGCCCAACCTGATTGCCCTGGCGCTACTCAGCCCGGTGGTGTTCAAACTGACCAAAGAGCATTTTGAGAAAGAAAAAGCGGCAGGCCTCTGATACAACGGCCATTACGGCTGAGAACGAGCAGACCCGTGCCGGATGAGGTGTATCAACTAACCCTTGCATTCCTGTCATCCGGCACCGCTCCATTTTTATATACAATCAATAACCAGGCTCGGCCGTTTACCTGCCGGAACCTCAAACAACGCGATCAGATACTGCATCGAAGGAGAGCGAACATGAGTTTACGCCTTGGAGATACCGCACCGGATTTTGAGCAGGATTCCAGTGAGGGTAAAATCAGTTTCCATAAATGGCTCGGCGACGGCTGGGGTGTGCTGTTTTCACACCCGGCAGACTTTACCCCGGTGTGCACCACCGAGCTGGGCCTGACCGCCAAGCTGAAGGGCGAGTTTGCCAAGCGCAATGTGAAAGCCATGGCGTTGAGTGTTGACCCCGTTGATTCCCACCACGACTGGATCAAAGACATCAACGAAACCCAGGGTTGCACCGTTAACTTCCCGATCATTGCCGACCACGACGGTAAAGTGGCCGAGCTATACGACATGATTCACCCCAATGCCAACAGCACGCTGACCGTACGCTCGCTGTTCGTGATTGATCCGAACAAGAAAGTGCGTTTGATCATCACTTACCCTGCCAGCACGGGTCGCAACTTCAACGAAGTACTGCGGGTTATCGACTCCTTGCAGCTGACGGATGAACACAAAGTCGCCACCCCGGGTAACTGGGAACGCGGCGGCGACGTGGTGATTGTGCCTTCGTTGCAAGATGAAGACGAAATCAAACAACGCTTCCCAAAAGGCTACAAGGCGGTTAAGTCGTACCTGCGTATGACTCCAGACCCGACCACCAACTGGTCTGGCGATTAAATCGCGCTGTTTGCATTTTTAGCAATGCAAAAAGGCCGGGTTGCGTTAGCAGCCCGGCCTTTTTTATATCAATAACACATCAGAATGCAGGTGCTCTTAAAAAGCAGGAACGACCGCTCCCTGATATTTCTCGTTAATAAAGTCTTTCACGTCTTCGGATGTCAGCGCGGCTGCCAGCTTCTTCATAGCGTCGCTGTCTTTGTTATCTGGGCGAGCCACCAGAATGTTGACGTAAGGTGAATCCGAACCTTCGATGATCAGCGCGTCCTTGGTGGGGTTCAGGCCCGCTTCCAGCGCGTAGTTGGTGTTGATCAGGGCAACGTCTACCTGGTTCAGGATACGCGGCAGGGTAGCGGCCTCCAGTTCTTTAAATTCCAGGTTCTTCGGGTTGTCGGCAATATCGCGCGGTGTTGCGGTGATTTTGCTGCCTTCCTTCAAGGTGATCAGTCCGGCTTTTTGCAGCAGCAGCAGGGCGCGACCGCCGTTTGTGGGGTCGTTAGGAATGGCAACAACGCCGCCGTCTTTCAGCTCGTCCAACGATTTGATTTTGCTGGAGTAAGCACCGAAAGGCTCAACGTGCACGCCGGTAACCGTAACCAGGTTTGTACCACGACCGGCGTTAAACTCGTCCAGGTACGGCTGGTGCTGGAAGAAGTTGGCGTCCATGCGCTTCTGGTCAACCTGAACGTTGGGCTGGATGTAGTCGGTGAATACCTTTACGTCTAGCTCTACGCCCTGCTCGGCCAGCATCGGTTTCACAAATTCCAGGATTTCCGCGTGGGGGACCGGAGTGGCAGCAATGCTGAGTTCTTCGGCGCTAACAGCAGCAGACAAAGTAGCCGCAGCGGCTAGGGCAATCAGGGTCTTCTTGAAAGTCATCTGTGTTCTCCTTGGGTGCATCTGAAGGTTAATTCGCCGCTATTTACGACTGAAATGTATAACTAGACGATCGCCTAGCATTTGGAGCAGCTGTACGAAAATCACCAGTAACGCGACGGTGATGACCATAACGTCGGTTTGGAACCGTTGATAACCGAAACGAATGGCCAGGTCGCCCAGGCCGCCTCCGCCAATCACGCCGGACATAGCCGCATAAGACACCAAGGTTATTGCGGTGACGGTAACACCGGCGATGATGCCCGGAAGCGCTTCCGGCAACAAGGCACCGAGGACAATTTGCCGCACGTTAGCGCCCATGGCCTGGGTGGCTTCGATAATGCCGCGGTCCACTTCCCGCAGCGACGTTTCTACCAGACGAGCAAAGAAGGGCGCGCCGCCGGCGACCAGTGGTGGTATAGCCCCCGCAACGCCCAGAGAGGTGCCTATCATCATCACGGTAAACGGAATCATCACAATCAACAGAATGATAAACGGCACCGAACGCAGTACGTTCACTACGAACGACAGTACCGCGTAGGCCAAGGGCTGTTCCAGCAGCTGGCGCTTGCCAAACAAAAACAGCAGCACACCAACGGGCAGGCCAATCACCACGCTGAACAGCAGCGACATGGCCACCATAATCAGGGTGTCCCAACTGGCAATGCCGATTTCCATCCAGTCTACGTTGCTTAACAAATCCTGCATCAGGGCTTTCATCAGTTCATCACCTCTACGTGCACGTCTGCAGCTTCCAGCGCGGCCATGGCCACAGCCAGGTCGCCGCCCACCAGTGCCAGAGTCAGCTGGCCGTAAGGCGTATCTTTAATGTGGTCAATGCGACCGGAGATGATGCTGAAGTCGACCCCGGACTTTCGCGCCACGCTGCCAAGTAACGGGTCGTAGGTCGACTCGCCTTTGAAGGTCAGGCGAAGAATGCGGCCTTTGGCCTTTTTAAAATCCTGCTGCAGTTCAAGGCTATCGATATTTTCGCTTTCGAAGACAAAGTCGCGGGTAGTGGGGTGTTGCGGATGCAGAAACACATCGCTCACCGGGCCCATTTCCACCACGCGGCCTGCATCCATCACCGCGACCCGGTCACACACTCGGCGCACCACGTCCATTTCGTGGGTAATCAGCACGATGGTCAAACCCAGTTCGCGGTTGATATCGGCCAGCAGTTTCAGCACCGATTGGGTGGTTTGCGGGTCCAGCGCGCTGGTGGCTTCGTCGCACAGCAAAATGGTGGGCCGGCAGGCCAGAGCGCGCGCAATGCCTACTCGTTGTTTTTGGCCGCCTGAAAGCTGCGACGGGAACTTTATGGCGTGTTCAGACAAGCTGACCAGCTCGAGCAACTCTTCAACCCGCTGCTGGATCTCAGATTTTGAATAGATGCCGGCCAGTTTCATGGGAAAGGCGATGTTGTCGTTAACCGTCTTTGATGACAACAGATTGAAGTGCTGGAAGATCATGCCAACGTTGCGGCGAAAAGCACGCAACTGGGAGGCGTTATAATGGGTAACGTCTTCGCCGTCGATCTTGATGCTGCCGCCGGTCGGGCGTTCCAGCAAGTTAATCAACCGTACCAAGGTGGATTTGCCAGCGCCGGAATGGCCGACTATGCCAAATACTTCGCCGGTTTCAATAGCAAAGCTGGTGGGGTGCAGCGCAGGAACAGCTTTACCCCCCACCTGGTAGGATTTCTCTATCTCGTCAAATACGATCACGAATCAGCCTTGTCGCGCCTTGGGCGTCAGTGTTTTGTCGGTGCAAATTTAAAAAGACGCGATTATAAACCATTCGCTCATCAAACCCGAATCCGCACCCCCTGCGCAGCAAGCAAAGTACGCAAGATAGGGGACAAATTTAAAATCTGTCCCCGTTTCGGGTTCATTAAATCTCGTACAGTTGAGTCACGTGTAGAATCGGACCTGTTGGAGCCCCGGTTAGCGAGCCTCCGCTGGGCTCCAGACTGATGGCGAGGGTGCGGCTTTGTGACAGCGCGTCTCTGGCCGCATCCGTCAATGTCACTTGGTGCACCCCACCCACAGGAATAACGCCAAGCGATAGGGGCTGACCATTCTCCGGTACGATCCAGAGTTCGTAATCTTTATCGGTTTCGGCGGCATTGGCGGCGACCGAGCGCAACTTCAACAGATTGTTAGAACCCGTCTCACTCACCAGCCAGAGCGGATCATTGATACCAGCCTGAACAACAGCGCCTGAAAGCTGCATCTGGGGAATCCCCTGCGACGGCTGGAGCAATAAAACCGCCATAACCAGAGCGGCAGCCGTCGCAACAATACTCCAGCCAGGCCAGAACCACCGTTGGTTGGCGCGGGATTGGGCTTTACCGGCAGGCCGCTCTTGTTGCCATAAGCGGCGTTCAATTGAAGTCCACACAGACGAAGGAGGGTTGACCTCTGCCACTTCGACGGACAATGGACCGAGTTTTTGCTCCCAGAACCAGACCTCTTGCCGTACCTTTGTGGATTCCATCATCCAGCGCTCAAAGCGCTTACGTGCAAGGCCCTGGAGTGAACCCAGAACATACTCGGCGGCAAGATTTTCAATGCGTTCAGGTGTCTTATTCATTGTTCCAGGCACCTCTTTAAAGTCATCAGTCCACGGCGCACCCAGCTTTTCACCGTCCCCAATGGAGTGCTCAGGACATGGGCCAACTCATCGTGCGTCAGCCCTTTGTAGTAAGAGAGTAGAATGCTGTCACGCTGCGCATCGCTGAGCTCATTGAGGCAACCGCTAAGCTGTGCTTCTCCGGCGCTGCGAAGGGACTCATCAAGAGGACCCTCGCGCCCGTCTTCAACGTACTCAAGATGCTCTTCACCGCCGTTACGACGAATCTTGCGCGCCCGCATCATGTCCAGTGTCCGGTAGCGCGCAATGCTCATCATCCAGCTTAACGGCATACCGCGATCGGTGTGATACTCGCGGGCACGATGCCATATCTGGAGAAACGCCTCCTGTAAGGCATCTTCCGCCAGATCGCGCTGCCCTGCCAGTTTCAGACACATTCCGAACATTCGGGCGGACACCCTATGATAAAGCTGCTGGAAGGCGTCACGGTCTTCACGGGATACGGCTACCAGCAAGCGCATAAGGTCGTCCTGATCGTTTTTAGTCTGAGACATTTCAACTCCGTACGACTATCATTATTTAGTACGCCCTGCCCATCCCGGCGAGATGCAAACACCACTGTAATTTTTTTCATTGCAGCGTGCATCTTTATTGTACGGCTGCGCGTTACCTCGTTGTCATAACCAAAACAAAGCACTCTGAGGAAACACTATGAACACCATTATTAAACGTTCTGCTCTGGCTATCGCTGTTACCAGCGTCTGTTTGAGCGCCGGCCTGAGCCACGCCTCCAGTCACCGCGAAGCGCCTTTCATAACCGAAGTGCCAAAAGTGGACGGCACCGATTTTTACATGTTCCGCAGCTATGAATCCGGTCGCGAAGACTATGTCACCCTGATCGCCAATTACTTGCCTTTGCAAGATGCCTACGGCGGTCCCAACTATTTCGATATGGATGAAGATGCCCTTTACGAAATTCACATCGATAACAGCGGTAACGCTCAGGAAGACCTGACGTTCCAGTTCCAGTTCACTACCACCCTAAACGACATCCAGTTACCGGTTGGCCCGGCTGGCGAC
This sequence comes from Marinobacter sp. M1C, assembly GCF_023314135.1. Lineage (NCBI taxonomy): Bacteria > Pseudomonadati > Pseudomonadota > Gammaproteobacteria > Pseudomonadales > Marinobacteraceae > Marinobacter > Marinobacter sp. M1C. The sequence goes on along the minus strand of NZ_CP092289.1, from coordinate 262,526 downwards.
CAGAAAATGGTCTCTGTGCCACTAAAGAACATTGGTAACGCCGCCGACAGCGCCAATGTTCAAGTCAGCCAAGAGTATACGGTTTCCGTTGTTCGTGGTGACCGCCGCACCGGCACCGTCCAGACCGCAACGAATGCCTCCAATGGCACCGCTACATTTGACAAACCTCTGGACAACATCGGTGGTAAATCGTTTGCCGATTACCAGACTTATGCCAATCAGCATATTTTCCAGATGGCCATTCCAGGCTGTTCCGTCAACGCCAAGGTGTTTGTCGGTCAGCGCAAAGAAGCTTTTGCGGTCAATCTCGGCGAGATTTTCGACCTGGTGAACACCAATCCTCTCGGACTGCGTAACGGCGAAGGTAAAGGGGACCTAGACGATAAGAACGTAACCTCGTTTGCCCTGGAAGTGCCCGCCCAGTGCCTGACCGGCACCGCGGCAAACGCTTCGGGCCAACCAGTCATTGGTGGTTGGACCACCGCTAGCTTGCGCCAGGCGAGAATCATTAATCCAGCACCCAGCGCGGACGGCAAGGGAGCTACCGTGGAAGGTGGCGCCTGGACCCAAGTTTCGCGCTTGGGCATGCCGCTGGTGAACGAAGTCGTCATCGGCCTTAAGGATAAGGACCGGTTCAACGCCAGCGAACCGAAAGATGATAGCCAGTTTGCCACTTACGTCACTAACCCGACTCTGCCGGAACTGTTGGAAATACTGTTCAGCGGCGCAGGCGCTGTAGCACCGAATAACTTTCCCCGCACCGATTTAGTGTCAGCATTTTTGACCGGTGTGGCTGGGGTCAATATGCCAGTGGGCGTGCAAGCGTCAGAAATGCTGCGCCTGAACCCCGCTATCGCCGCTACAGCTGCGGCCACGCAAAATGACCTAGGCGTTCTGGGCGGTGACAACGCCGGGTTCCCGAACGGTCGCCGCCCCGTCGATGACGTTGTGGATTCCGCCTTAAGAGTCGTCATGGGTGCCCTGACCACTGACGCCCCAAATAAAGACACACCCTTTACCGATGGCGTTCAGCTTGACCCAACCGAACTTCAAGTCGTGTTCCCATACCTGGCAACTCCGCTGGCCGGCTCACCCAATTCTTGAGGAGTGAAAAATGAAATTAACCATTAAGTTAGCTGCGACGGGGCTGGTGGCTCTGGCCTTGACGGGATGTTTTGACGGCTCTGGCGGCAACAGTAGCCAAGCCCCGCAACCTGCGGCGTCAGTGGATTTCGGCACCTTCGTTAAGAACGAATTTGCTAACCCGAATGCCAATCGGGAGCCTACGGAGTTGAATAACGTCACATTCAGCTTTAACGACCAGGACAATCCACAGGCCTTCGATGACCTTCTCCGATAAAATATCGGCACACCGGACCCGGCCTGCTTTGCAGCCGGTCCTCTCCCTTCCCGCGCGTTGGCGCGGGGGGGCTTTTTTTTTGGGATTTGGCCTGCTGGGTTTGCTGTGTTCAGCAACATCAACCGCCGCACCCAGCCCCATTCAACATGATTTTGACGACGACGCTGTGCTGGTGACCCTGCCCGCGTCTGGCCCCGCCAGCGATGGCGCCACCTCTTCCCCCGAAGCAATGGCAGTAGAGGTTAAAAGGCTGATCTCCGAAGCGCGCCGCAGCGGCGACCCAAGGTTTTTAGGCTACGCCGAACGCTTGTTCAAACAACAGGCCGGCACGGAGCTTACGGATGAACTGTTGGTTCTGCGGGCAACGCTTGCGCAGAGCCTGCACCAGTTCGATGCAGCACGACAAGACATTCAAACGGTGCTTGACCGCTCGCAAGCACCGGTACAACGAATCCAGGCGTTGTTGACACTGGCCAACATTGAGATTGTTCAAGGGCATTACGGACTGGCACAAACAATGTGCGACCAGCTAACAACCGAGTACCCCGGCCTGATCGCTGCAAGCTGTCATGCACAGGTGGCAGCGCGTACCGGCGCGGCCAAAGCGGCTTACGACACGTTGATCGCCACAACCCGGTCTTCGGGTAGAACAACCGACCAACAGCGCTTGTGGGCTGAGGGTACATTGGGCGACATCGCGGCACAGCTGGGCCAACGCTCTGCAACTGAGCATTGGTATCGGGTGCTGAATCAGGGTCCGGACGATTTATACACCCGGGCACAGCTTGCGGACTGGTTCCTGCAAGCCGACGAACCTGATCAGGCGTTGGCCCTGACCGAGGGCTACGAGGCAATTGATACGTTGGCGGTGATCCGAGCTATCGCTATGCGCCGCGTAGGTCATCCAGACGCATCGGCGCTGGCCTCACAATTGCGGGAGCGATTTGATGAAGCACTATGGCGTGGCTCCATGTTGCATCAGCGCGACCTGGCCAGTTTCGAGCTGGATATTGAGCAGCGGCCAACGGTTGCCCTACAACACGCCATGGCCAACTGGGCATCACAACGTGAACCTCTGGATACCCGCCTGGCACTCAGGGCCGCCATTGCTGCGCAAGACAGCACAGCACTGGGCCAACTCCGCGACTGGCTTAAACAGCAGAATCAGTCTGATGAACGCTATCCGGAGGACTCATGATGCGCGCCATACAATTTTTTACACTGTTGGCGATGGTTACCTTCGCAAGCACAACGGTTGCTCATAAAGCCAGTGACAGCTTTATCTATCTTGACCTGGACGCCGCCGAGATACGCATTGACGTCGCACTGCGAGATCTCGCTCTGTTGATTCCCCTAGACGCCAATGGCGATCAACAGCTCACGGGGCAGGAGCTTCGCGCCCAACGATCCGCTACGACACAAGCCATTGAGAATGCGGTCACCCTTGCCAGCGAGCAGGGCGCCTGTAACCTCAAAGGCCAGGCATGGGGACTGAGCTCGCACAGTGATGGCCCCTACCTTGCGACCCAATACGGCATTGACTGCCTTAACGGCGAGCTCCCGCAGCAAATTGAATACACTCTGCTGTTTGATGTAGACAGCCTGCACAGAGGACTGGTTGAAATCACCTCTGCAGGTACCCGCTCACTCACGGTGATTTCTCCGGATCAACCCATAGTTGACCTTACCGGCGGGCCTATAGGGCCATGGAGCACCTTCACAACATTTCTTCTTGAAGGCGTTATCCATTTGCTGATCGGGCTTGACCACATGCTGTTTCTGCTGGTGCTGGTATTGCCGACTACGCTGATCCGCCGTCAAGAGAACAATCTGGGCACAACCCGCTCATTCAAATCGCGGTTACTACAACTGACGGGTATTGTGACAGCCTTTACGGTGGCGCATTCCATCACCTTGGCCCTGGCAGCGCTGGATATCGTTCGGCTTCCCATTGCCTGGGTTGAAACGGTCATCGCGCTTTCCATTGCTCTCGCCGCACTTAATGTAATTTGGCCTTTTCTGGGCCGGAAAACCTGGAAACTGGCGTTCGCCTTCGGCCTGGTGCACGGCTTTGGTTTCGCCAGCGTGCTGGGCGACCTGACCGGCGGAATTTCCAGCTTGGCCATTGCGCTGGTGGGCTTCAATCTGGGCGTGGAGTTGGGGCAGCTAGGGTTGCTAATCGTTGGTTTCCCACTTTTATATGCCTTGGCACACGTTAACGCGTATCAACGGGTTGTAGTGCCGCTGCTTCTTATGGGCGTGGGCGCCATCAGTCTGATGTGGGTGGTGGAAAGGGCAGGGACTATTTAAACTAAAAAGATAAATAGGGGACAGATTTGAAATCTGTCCCCTGCCTTGCTGATTCAATCATTGAAATCAATGCAGCGCCCGCAAATCCCTGGGGTATAGGGCTGCGCTCACTTCTGGTTCGTCCAGTAAATCGGACAACTGAAGATCAATCGCGGTTTCCTCACCTTCGTTCGGTAATGGATCAAACAGTGTACTGAGCCACGCTGCAACCGAAGGCGCTTCATCGCGCTGGTAATCGGTGGACAAGGCTTTGATTTTACGAAAACCAATAATGCGCTGGTGCCGTGGGTCACGAATTTGCTCGAAACCACGCCAGTAAATGCGGTCACGGGTGTGTAGTTGCACAAACAGGGTGTCGATGGGGCCATCCGCCTCGTCTTCCGCACCCGCCTCGACGTCGTTCTCGCCATTGGGCTCTGTGCCCGCAGCGGTGTCGGTCGCCTGCCCTGACTTTTTATTGCGGATGGTGGTCCAGGCCGGGTACAGCACCGCTACCGCGTCAGCTTCTACGTGTTCCCTCGCAGCGCGAAGAATCAATCCCCAGCGGGCTTTGTCGGCGTCGGTTTCCAGAGATTGAATGGGTAAATCGTAGCTGTGTTCACTGGCCAGCACTATGGCCATCATCGGGGCATCTAACTCTCCCATGGCTTCCGCCTGGGCGACCGATACCAGTTCTTCGATTGCCATCGGTTGGTTCATAATGCACTAGCCTCCTCGATGCCATCAGAATAAAACAGGGAAAACCGCACTCCCTGATTATCAGCATAGCCTGTTACAACGTAGAAAGATAAACGTGAGGGCGATCACAACAGATCACAAGCCCCGGTAAAACAATAATCTGCTTTCAACCGTCATAACTTTTGCTATTGTGAGCGCACACCCACCATACCTGTAACAACGTTGGCCGACCAACGGGTCAGTATTCAAACACTCAATGTTCGAAACCGCCTTTATGACACCTATTTTTTTCGCGATAACCCGGCTATTACAGGCTGCCCTGCTGGCAACGCTGCCATGGTTTATCAGCAGCGTCGCTGCTAGCCCTGGCAAGGCCGACGCCTGGACCGATGTGGTGCGGGCCGCCCCGTATTGGTCCAGCCAGGGCGTCTATCGCAACGTGCTCACCATTCGCAGCTGGGTGTTGAACGAGTCTAGCTACTGCGCCAACCGGAACCGCCACATTTTTTACGATATGCGCGGCCAGTTTTTAGGCTGGAGTGAAGACGCTGACACTGTCGAAGCCAACCAACAGCAGCTCAACGGCACCCGCAAGGACATGTTCAAGGATGGCCGCAGCAGCGCCTGGGCCGCCGGCGCGGCGGATGTGACCGGGTATCCGTTTGCACTGGCCTGCGACCAACCCCACGTTGATCTTCCCGGCTCTATTGCCCGTTACCTTGGCCAAAATGAGGAAGATCGCCTGTGGGGCGCGTGGGATGACATAAGGGTAGGCGGCCAGGGCAATTCAGTGTCGTTGCACCAAACGCTGATGGCCGTGTACAACAAGCGCAATGATCAGCAACGCTTGAGTGAACTCCCGCCAGCGTTACCGCGCTATTTAGCCGGGCAATTACTGATCGAAAGCGGCGGCCAAACCCGAGCTCATTCAACGGCCAACGCCCGTGGAATCATGCAATTGTCGCCTGCAGCGCTGTCGGACTGCCGCATTCCAATAAAAAACTACTGGCACAGACTCGCACAGATGGACTGCGCTCTGCAGTTGAACAATCAGAATGCGCGTAATTTGCGCCCGGCATTTACCGACCGCTTCGGTAAGTTGCCCGCAAAAAAACGCGATGAACTATTCAGTTTATTACTGGTTCAGGCCTACCACGGCGGAGCGGGACGAGTGAAAAGCCTCTTGCAAGATGAGCTGCTAAGCCGGCCTGCAGAGTACTTTGCCCGCAACCAAGCGCGCTATTCAGCGGGGGATATCGCGTTCGGCATGATTTTTCACAACTTGGGACGGGATCGTTTTGGCCTGTCGTCACTGTATTACGTGGCTGACGTGCAGCTGGCCACCGAGGCCCTGTGTAAAGGCCGCGAGCTGAAAAACTCCGAGTTCTGTCAATGGAAATAACGCTGCTACCAGAGGGCTTGGCCGCAGGTGTCGCTCTGCTGCTGTTACTGGCCTCAGTGCTCGGCTCGATGATCAGCGCCAGTCTGGGTGCCGGTGGTGGTTTGCTGCTGATCGTCATTATGGCCAGCTGGATGCCCCCAGCCGCCATTATCCCGGTGCACGGGCTGGTGCAGCTGGGTTCAAACTGTGGCCGAGCCGCACTGACCTGGCGCCATATTGACTGGAAAGTGATTGCCGCTTTTGCTCCCGGCGTTGTGCTTGGAGCCAGCTTGGGTGCATGGTTACTGGTGGATCTACCCGCTCAAATCTGGCAGCTGACCATTGCACTGTTTGTGCTGTTTTTGTGCTGGGGACCCAAACTGCCAAAAGCCGCCATCGGCGCTCCAGGAATTGTTATAGCCTCGACGTTTACCAGTTTTATCAGCCTGTTCGTTGGGGCCAGCGGGCCACTGGTCGCAGCGTTTATCAAACAGATTCACCGCGACCGCTTTAGCACCATCGCCACGTTTTCAACCGCCATGGCTCTGCAACACGCGCCGAAAGCCCTTGTTTTCGGACTGACCGGGTTTATGTTGAGTGACTGGCTGGCGTTGATTGTGGCGATGATTGGCTGCGGCTTTATCGGCACCTGGCTTGGCCTACGCCTGTTGAAAGCGTTCAGCAATCAGCGCTTTGGCATGGCGCTGAATCTGCTACTGACAGCCTTGGCTCTACGTCTGCTTTGGCAGGCAGCTGCCGCAGGCGCTTGGTGGTAAATAATATCCGCAGGTTTTAGGCGCCTGACATCAAAACCACCTGATTACGGCCGCGGCCTTTGGCCAAGTATGAGCCCTCGTCAGCACGGGCCATAATGGCTTTTGTGCTGGTGTCAGTGGGGTTGATCTGGGCAAGGCCAATACTGGCGGTTACGCTGTAGTCTTCACCTTCGTGTTCAACAACCAAGACTTCGATCCCTGCGCGAATCCGCTCCGCCAGAGCCTCGGCGCATTCCATACCGCAGCTGGGTAAAAGTATTCCAAACTCATCGCCGCCCAGGCGCGCAACGGTGTCAGACTGGCGAACTGTCTGCCTTAACAAGTCAGCCAGACGGCGTAGAAGCTCGTCACCGGTGAGGTGTCCGCCTTTGTCGTTCACCGGTTTGAAGTGGTCAAGATCAATCAGGCACATCACAGTAGCCACTTTATTCTGGCCGGCTTCTAGCAACGCTTTATCCAAACCAAGGCCAAAGGCGCGGCGGTTTAAAAGCTGAGTCAATGGATCGTGGGAGGCCTCCCATGATAGGCGCTCGTTTTCCCGGCGGCGCGCGCTGTCGTCGCGCAGTACAAACACCAGGCGCTCTTGGGACTTACCGTTGCGAACCTTCAGCATGGTTAGGTCGATATCAAACTCATCGCCGACATCATGTCAATTCACAGACCCTCTTGGCCACCAAATGCACCCGGCCATGAAACGTTTTTCTTTGATAGATATCACGTTGCCAGCCAGTAATTAACGTCTTCCGGTCGCTATTTTGCAGGTAACCCATTATCGGCGTGTCAATTAGCTCTGCGGCCGAACGGCCAAGAATGACCTCCAACGCAGGGTTGGCAAACTCAATGCGGCCAAGTACGTCGGTTTGGGCTATGCCGATGGGTGCGCTTTCAGTCAGCGAACGGTAAAAAGCCTCGCGTTCTGCCAGCGACAGCATGGCGCTCTCACGCTCGATCATCAACGTGTTGAATATAGTGGCTACGCGCTGGATTTCGATACTGCCGGGAATGGTAACTGGCTGCGAACGCAAGCCCAGGTGGCGATCCTGTACCTGCTCGCCCAGCAATTTTAAAGGGCGCATCAGCGTGCGAAAACGCCAACCGGCAATGGGTACCAGCACCAATAAAATCAACAACAGCGTTCAGACCAGCTCACTGCCCATGCGGCCAATCGGCGCAAAAGCTTCCTTTATAGGCCAAACCGCGGCTACAAGCCAAGGTGCCTGATCCAGTTGCCGCACCGACATAATGGTTACGTCACCATCGCCGTTATCGGTTTTTGCAGTTCCCTCGAATCCATCCATAGCTTGCATCAGTATCGTGTTCTCTGATCGCAGGGGCACCATAAACTGCCCGGCACGCCCGTTTACCAACGTTGTGCCACTGGGGGTTGCAATGCCGATATAACCGGTTTTCGCAAAGCGGATATTGCCGAATTTTTTCAGAATATGTTCGCCCTCAAGCAACATGACGCCGCCAATCATCCCGATAAAACGCTGGTCATGATTGAACACTGGCGCACCGATCATAACCGCAGGTTTACCGTCGTCAGAAGATACGTAAGGCTCGCTGATAATCGGTGTCATCAGCGTGGATATACGGTCAAAATACTCGCGGGTGCTGAGGTCCAGCCCCTTTGACAGGCCAATGTTCGGGGATTCAGCCTGCAGGAGACCCTCAGCATCGAGAATAAACAGGCTATCAAAAAGATGCAGCAACTCGGTTTGGCGCGACAAAAACAGCTCAGCCCGGTCACGAAACACCTGTTCGGTCATGGTCAGGTTTGTTGCCACTTGGCTGATAATATTCAGACGCATAGACAGTTTATCGTCCAGTTCATAGGCCACCACAGCGGCTACAGACTCAACATGTGCCTTTGCCTGCTGCTCCAGTTCCCGCTGGCTCAGCAGGCCACTTACCAGCATCACCGTCAGCGCAACCACTAGAATCACAACAACGACCATAGCGGTCGCCCGGTTCACCAGACTGCCCAGCCAATGTTTAATCAACACGCTGATGCTCGGCAAATTTTTGAATGATCGGCACTTATGGCTCCCTGGTCACAGCGTGTTTTTACCTAGGGGCTAAGTTTAGCAAACCTGAGCACCCAAAAAATACATGGCATATGCTTATAACCGCACGGCAGCCAGCGCTTCGCCGCCACATTCATTATACGCTGGCAACAACTTGCCCGGGCCGCAATAATTGGCCCAGAATTTGGGCAGCTCTTCGCCCTAAGTGTTTTCTGAGCCTAACAAAAAATCATAAACCACTGATCTTAAATGACGTTAACAATCTGGCACAGAATTTGATTAGATTACCGGGTCCAGATTAGGACAGCAGGAATGCAACCTTTAAACACGTCACGGAGCAGACAATGCCAACCCCTTGTTATATCAATATCGAAGGCCAAACCCAGGGCCATATCACTGCCGGAGCTTTCACCGCCGATTCTGTCGGCAACATTTACGTAGAAGGCCACGAAGATGAAATTCTGGTGCAGGAATTCAGCCACGTCGTTACCGTACCTACCGACCCCCAATCCGGCCAACCCTCCGGCCAGCGCGTGCACAAACCGTTCAAGTTCACCTCGGCCCTGAATAAAGCCACACCGCTGATGTACAACTCTTTGGCGTCTGGTGAGATGTTGCCAAAAGTGGAACTGAAGTGGTACCGAACCTCGGTAGAAGGCAAACAGGAGCACTTCTTCTCGACCATTCTGGAAGACGCCACCATCATTGACATCAACTGCAATATGCCCCATTGCCAAGATACCACCAGTTCAGACTTCACCCAGCTGGTTACCGTGTCGCTGTCATACCGCAAAGTCACCTGGGAGCACGGCGTGGCCGGGACTTCCGGCGCCGACGACTGGCGCACGCCGATCGAAGCGTAGCTTTTAATTCAGCTCTCAGAGAGCGAGCCCTCTCCTGTCTGAGAGTTGAACCTATCAAAGGGAGATTAATAGTGAGCTACATTGCTCTTACCGATGAGGAAGTCACTGTTATTCAGGCAATTATTACTGCTTTTTATGGAGAGCGTATCGCGAACCGTTTTCATGCTGGCAGCATAACATCGGAAACTTTAGAACTTGTTGCGCAACTGATTACTGAAACCGATGAGTGCAGTCGCTGGATTGATGCTGTTCCAAGTCCCAAAGACCTACTTGTTCCAACAAGCGGTATTCGAAAATGGGCAATCAGAGTTATCCGAGCGGCAGGGGAGCCATTCGCTCGAGGCTCGGTCAAAATCAGCCTTACTTGCAAGTTAACTCGTGGGTTACAATTCAGGAGTTTGCTGGAAGCTTCACTCGGATAAGACACGGACGCCTAAAAAATGAAATTCATTGGAATTGTCGTATTCGCTTTAATTTTATCCGGCTGCGCGTCGTCTAAGCCAATATCTTTTTCACCCAACAAAGAATACTCAGTGTCGGTTCAGTCGTCTGTGTTTGACACCGTGCGAATTGACAACAACGATACAACTCTATTCCTTGACGGAAAATCCATCGGATTCATTCGGGTTGAACCAGTACCCGAGGGTGCATCTTCAGCGGCTGACTTCCTAAACGCACTCAGATCGAGCTCGGAATCAGACACAGTGACAACGAAATCATTGAGTTTTCCAGCAGGATTTTCAGGGTTTGCCGCAAAGAATCGTAATTATCTGACTGGTTACTTGTTTAATGAGCGAAATTCGGGCTCAGTTCTTATTTTCAGTTTTCCAGAAGATGAGTTCGATCAGATTGCAGAAACTGTTTCCCGCGGTATCTAACATGTTTGAATCAGTTCATTCTTAACCCAGTGCCTTTCTCAACTAACTCCTAGCAAACTAGCCATTGCCCTCATAATCTTGTAAAACCTGCGGTGAATTCATTGCAACGCGCTGCGACCCTCAATGACAACATCTATTTCACAGTATCAGGCCATAAACCTTGGCCGACTTATGTGCCAGGCTACCGACCAAATTTTGTGGCAACCCGCTGCTGTCTGGATTAATGCTCAAGGCAAGGCGAAGTCACTGTTGTGCCGTGTGGGGTCCGGGCAGGCTACCTATCACCGTTACGACACCCGCAGCCATACGCATGTCATCAACTACGGGCAACGCATGATTTTGGCCAAATACCAGCCGGAAACCGCCGTTGGCTGGTTGTCGGCGCGGGAAATTCGAAAAAGGGGTTATTTTGACGGTGAGGTAAGTCCGCTTAATTTACTGGCCCATACCTGTTGCCACGAGTTTGCCCATTTGCTGCAACAGGTCGCAGGTCAGCGCCACTTTGGTTCCGTCCACAATCGCCATTTTTACGACATTCTGGACCAGCTGCATAACAGCGGCGCAGCTCAGGGTGCCCGGGCATTTTTACAGAAGCAGGCGGGCGAGCGCGGGCTGAGCCTGCCGGCACAGCCGTTCACACCAATCCACGCCGAAGCCGAGGTGTCGCAGCAACAGTGGCAGGTAGGTGAATGTGTGAGCTTTGGCGTAGGACAGCGCCAGCGGCAGGGCATTATTAGCAGGGTGAATCGCAAGACCTGCACCGTGAAAGGTACCGGTGCCAGCCGTGGGCTGCTCTACCGGGTACCCAAGGCTATGCTGAAAGCCCATTAAAGCGCGGCAATCAGTGAAGCAGGCTGCCACGATTGCGCTCTGAAATCTGAGTGTTCAATGTCCAAAAATCGTACAGAACACCCACCAGAAACAGGCCCCCGGTAAGCAGGTAAAGAACTCCGGTTATCCATTTTCCCATGTACATCCGATGCAGCCCAAGCAAACCGGTAAACGTCAGCAGTAACCAGCTTACGTTGTAGCTGACGGGGCCTTCGGCAAAACGGTGATCGGCTTCTTCATCCATACCTGGAATCAGGAAAAGGTCGACGATCCAGCCCACTAGAAACAGGCCAAATGTGAAGAACCAGATGGTGCCGGTAATCGGTTTGCCGTAATAAAAACGGTGCGCACCCAGAAAGCCAAAAATCCAGAGTAGATAGCCAAAAAACTTACTGTGTGTATTGGGTCTTTGCATAGTTTTCTCGATAGTGCTTTAGAGAATGCTTTAATTGGAGAATGTTCTGAGTTGGTATTAACGCTTTATGCCTGACCCTGTTATGACTTTATGTGGGACTGAGCTGTTGCCAAATCAACCCCCGCCAGAGCAACCACACCGCTCTGGATAACTTCTCCCTTGCGCCACAAACGCCACTCTCCGGGCCGATACACATCCCACTGTTCATCAGAGGTCAGAGGTTCGGTGACCACCACGCTAACGATGTCATTGGGGGTGGTCTCTGCTTCAAAGTCGATGGTCACGTCGGTGTCTTTCAGGCGCGCCGGCCCAAAAGGTGCGCGCCGGGTAATGCTGGCCATTTTGGTGGAGCAAAAAGTGAACAGCCAATCGCCGTTGCTAAGCAAAAGATTGAATACGCCTTGGCGGGCATAGGCTGCTGACAGCTGAACCAGCTGGTCTACCGTATCCTGCTCGGTGCTGTGGCGGTCGCTGTTATCGCGCAAATGGTTCAGTAAATCACAGAACAGGGCTTCACTGTCGGTGCTGCCAACGGCCTCATAAAACCCTGGCTTCGCGCTAAAATCCGACAGCTGGCCATTGTGAGCAAACACCCAGTAACGACCCCAGAGTTCCCGCATGAACGGGTGGGTGTTGGCCAGGCAAATCTCACCCACATTCGCCTGCCGAATATGGCACAGTGCCACTTCGCTTTTGATGGGGTGGGTTTGTACCACCTCGGCAATGCGGGAACTGGCACTGGCGTCTACATCGTGAAACGCCCGTACGCCCTTGCCTTCATAAAAAGCCACGCCCCAGCCATCTTTGTGTGGCCCGGTGTCGCCGCCACGGCGGGTCAGGCCGGTGAAGCTGAAACACAGATCGGTCGGGGTGTTGGCACTCATCGCCAGCAGTTCACACATAACGCAGTTTTAACCTCGGCAAATCAGACATACTTCAAATATACAGGGTTTGGACGGCACGCGTCCTGACAACCCCAATTCATTCCATGGCAGCACCACCCAATTTGGGTACAATTAAGAGCAATTTTCGTATTTACTCGTGCAACGCTCACCCTATGGAACTCACTATGGAATGGAGCATTACCCACCTCTGGCTGATTCTGGCGCTCTTGCTGGGCCTGGCCGAGCTGACATCCGGCGTTATGGTGCTGTTGGCCCTGGCGATTGCTGCTGCATTTACGGCAGTACTGGCGTTTCTCGGCTTTTCCCTGGAATGGCAACTGGCGGGAATGGGCTTATTTTCTGGCATTTTGGTGCCCGTTGCCATTCGCTGGCTGAAGCCGCGTTTTTCACCAAAGGGCGTAGCCTACGGCACGACCGGCACCGGCGTAGATCAGGGAAAGCAATTCAGCAGTTTACGCCGTGATTTTGACGACGCCACCGGCATCAAAGTGAACGGTGACTTCTATCGCCTGCGTGTACAATCGGGCGGACAAACCGAGCTGCCAGAAGGCACAGCACTTGTTTTTGACCACTTCGATGGCACCACCGCCATTGTTGAACTCGCAACCCCCAAGGACCTGTAACCATGGAAGAGTTTCTAACCCCGGGGCTGGTTATCAGCCTGATTGTTGTCGCCATTGGCATTTTTATTATCGCCAAAGGCCTAGTGATTGTGCGCCAGTCTGAAGTGATGGTGATCGAGCGTTTGGGCTCTTTTAACAGAATTCTGGAAAGCGGCGTGAACATCATTATTCCGTTCATCGAACGGCCCCGCGCCATCACCATGATCCGCTATTTGCGCAGCGGCCAGGATTACCAGGCCGTGATGAGTGATGAAGCACGCATCGACCGACGCGAAACCGTGATGGATTTTCCCGGCCAGCCGGTGGTCACCACTGACAACGTAACCGTGTCGATCAACGGCGCCCTTTACTATCAGATTATCGATCCGCGCCGCGCGGTGTATGAAGTAGCCAACATGAGCCAGGCGGTGGAAGTGTTGGCCAAAACCACCCTGCGCTCCGTGGTAGGCAAAATGGAGTTGGATAAGCTGTTTGAATCCCGCGCCGAAGTAAACAATGCCATTCAGGCCGAAATGGAGGAGCCTGCGTCCAAATGGGGTGTAAAACTGACTCGGGTAGAAGTGCAGGACATCAGCATGCCCGAAGAAGTTGAAGAGGCCATGCGCCTGCAAATGGCCGCCGAGCGTAAACGCCGGGCCACCGTGACCGAAGCCGAGGGCGAAAAAACCGCTGCCATCGCCAAGGCCCAAGGCCAGCGCGAAGCGGCCATACTGAACGCCCAGGGCGACAAAGAATCCGCCATTCTGCGGGCCCAGGGTGAACAGGAATCCATTCGCCTGGTGTTGAGCGCCATCGGCGACAGCGAAGACAACAAGCAAACCGTTATCGGCTATTTACTGGGGCAAAGCTACATCAAGGTATTGCCCAATATGGCAAAAGACGGCGAGCGGGTGTTCGTGCCTTACGAGTCGTCTGCGCTGCTGGGCTCTATGGGTATGTTCCGCGACCTGGCGGGCAGCCCGGAAGATGCGGTGCGCAGCTCACTGAAAAAAGACGGTCTGCGCGCCGGCATGCTGGGATCTTCCGGCCAGGCCTGAGGTCTTGTTGCACCTGACCTGTTGGGCCCTAGCCCAGCAGGTTGTCTAGGGGCTGATCGTAGCTGGGGGCGAAAACCTCTAAAAAGTACGCCACTTCGGGCAGTGTTTCCTGAGTAAGCCGCCGGTGTATCTGCGCCGCGGCTGGCTCGAATTCGCGATTTCCTGCCGCCACTTCCGCGCGGCATTTTAGCCACGCCGATAACCGGTCTGCGGCTTTAATCAGTTTTTTCTCTTCCTCACCCAAAGCAGATTCCTGCACATAGGGCGCAAACACCTTTTGTAAATGTGGCGGCAATAACGCCAGCAGTTCGGCCTCGGCTTTGTACTCAATGTCTCCGAACGCCTGGCGCATCACACGACAACCCAACTTCCACTACTCACTAAGTTAAGGCATTGGCGCCAAGGCACCTCGGTACAGACCCAGTACTCGAACTTTGATACCTATGGCAAGCCCCAATCCATAGTCGAAACAACCAATTACAGTAGTGCGACCGATCGTACTCGTACTCAGACCTACAGCCACTCTGCAAGTAACTGGATCCTCGGTTTAATCACTCAGTAAATTATTGATTACCCAAACAACGCTCCCGTCACCCAGTGGATCACCAACAACACCTACGATGCTGCTGGAAACGTATTGAACAACGATCAATCAGGTGTCCTGACCACCTATGCCTACACCAACGAAGGGGATATAGAAACGGTTACGGATGCCAACGCTAACGTAACGACCTTCTCCAACTACCATCGTGGCTCCCCTCAAACTGTTAGTCGACCTGAAGGTGTGACCGAGTTCCAAGTGGTGAATGACGATGGAACCTTGTACTCATCGACCAATGGCCGGGGCTACACCACGTTGTTTAGTTGGGACGATCTGAACCGACTGACCGGAATTAATTTCCCCGTTAATGCGGACGTTTCGATCAGTTACGATAACGATTCAGCCGTGTTGACGCGAGGGGCGTACAAGGAAACCCAGTCATTCGATGGTTTCTGGCGGTCTCTTGGTATTAAGCGCGAGGACACAAGTACCACCGCATCCATCGAGGTAACGAAGGAGCGCGACGAAGTTGGCAATGTCACCTTTGAGAGCTACCCCAATAGCACCCAGGGAAAGAACATGGCCTACGATGCGCTGCGGCGCACCACTGGCATAACCTTCCCGGATCAAACATCCCGCACCTTCAGTTATCCGAATGGAGCAGTCGTTCTGGAAGTGGACGAAAATGGTCAGCAGACGGAAAAGCTGTTTGCCTCCCATGGCAGCATGGACGACGCTTGGCTCACCAGCATCTACTCACCGGAAAGCATCGGTACCCTTATCTACCGCGACGGCCTCGGCCAAGCGTATCGAGTATTTCAAGGTGAGGTGCAGCAAGACGGTCAACTATTCGGATATGCTCGATTATACACCCGGGATACCCGTGGTTTTCTGATGCAGGAAACCCATCAGGAAACGGGCACGACGGTATACGGCCGCGATAATGCTGGCAACATGACCAGCAAAGAAATTGGCTTAAGTGGCATTGTGGAAACTCGGACTTACGATGGCCTGAATCGGGTGGAGGCCATTTCCTATTCCGATGGTACTCCAACCGCCACATTCTCCTACGATGACAACAGCTACGTAACCTCTGTGTCTAATTCGACCTCCACTCGTACCTACAACTATGACCTGAACGGCAACCTGAAGGCCGAATCGCTCACTATTGGCAGCGCCACTTACGATGTGTCCTACGGAATTGACAACCTGGATTACCTGAGCAGCATGACCTACCCAAGTGGCCGTGTGGTTGATTACGGCACCAATGCGTTCGGCTGGCAGACCCAGGCGGCACCCTACGTTAGCTCCGTTACGCATTACCCCTCCGGTTCGTTGGATACCATGAGCTATGCAAACGGTGTAGTAACAGATCAGAACCTCGATAGTCGACTGCGGCCTGATTCGCTTGTGGCAGGTAATGGCCAACTCAACTTCGTTGATCTGCAATTCGGGTACGACCTGGCAGGCAATCTGGATAGCGTTGTCGATAACGTGGGCTCACTGCACGACAGAACAATCGGTTATGACGGTGCCAATCGCTTGACCTCAGCTACCGGCCCATGGGGCACGGAGACGATCTCTTACGATGGCCGAGGCAATATACTTACCCGTGACCGCAATGGCGATTTGCAGGAGTATTACTACAGCTCCGACAAAATGACGTACCGGGTTTTCCCAAACTTCTACTACATCATCGCTCACGATGCCCGAGGCAATATGACCAGCGATGGGCTGAATATCATGGTCTACGATGGCGCGAACAATCTCGCCTCCATCGATAGTGGCTCAGACATCATCGACTACACCTATGATGGCACAAACACGAGGGTGAGTCGGGCTTCGTCCACAGATTTCATCAACGTGCTCTATTCGAGCAAAGGGGATCTGCTGGGCGAGTACGACTTGTCAGCCGGATTTAAAGAATACATCTATGTTGACTCTAAGGTCGCGGCGAAAGTTGTCGATGACACTGCTGTCGTAGGCCAATAATCGTCAGGGAGGACCACATCATGAAATTCATGTTAACGAAAACATTAGCCGCTTTTGTGGCATTGATTCTCATCTCACTGCCCCTTAATGCGGCAGAGCTAGTGACCTACTACCACAATGACCAATTGGGATCGCCGTTAGCGGCAACAGACAGCTCAGGGGCTGTTGTCTGGCAACAGGCGTATGATCCTTGGGGCGAGTCTGTCACCACTACCGCCAACAATCGAGCTTTCACCGGCAAATGGCGCGACCTGGACACGGGGCTAAACGACTACTTTGCGCGGTGGCAGAGCTCATCAATAGGTCGTTTTACGCAAATCGATGACGCGCCGTGGCATGAATCAAACATTCATTCCTTCAACCGGTATGCTTACGCGAACAATAGTCCCTATCGGTACAAAGATCCTGACGGGAATCTACCGGTTGATACGATCTGGGACGCCTTGAACGTTGTTTATGATGGTGCCCGTATTGCTTACGGTAACGCAACGGGCAACGATCAAATGGTGGCGGAAGCGACCACGGACATGGCTGTTGATTTGTCTGCCATGTTTGTCCCCTATCTGCCAGCTGGTAGTAGTAAGCTTGCGCGAGTTGTGGAAGGAGCAAGCGAGGCTAAAAAGGTCCATAAGAACTCGCTTGACTATGTTGGTGAAACCCACGTTTACCGCGTCAAAGGGCCTGACGGTTCGATTTATAAGGTAGGTGAGAGTGCGCAAGGCACTAAGGGGCGCGATGGTGCATCAATCAGAGCCGAACAACAGGCCAGAAGGTTAACTAGAGAGACCGGTGAAACCTACACTTCTGAAATCCGTAAAACATTCCCAGATAAAGCATCTGCACGAGATTATGAGACGCGAGTAATCGAGCGTTTCCGCCGGATGCATGGGCAAGACACGTTACCAGGAAATAAGACAAACCGATGATTACTAAACCTCCGCATAATCGAAAGTTGGGGCTGAGCGGTGTAGCCCTGACGAAACAACGTAACAACCGTCATGACACCAAAGCATTAACAGCAGTACGAGATGAATTAGAAAAAATTATTATTGATTCCGAATACTTAGAAGGCGCGTCATTTTTCTGGGTAACGATTGCTGTTCGTTATGGTTTAAAAAATGATGATAAGCCAAGCTATCAAGCAGTAAATAAAAAGTATGGCGATCTTCCCTTATCTGTTGAGGTGGATACTCAAGAATTGATAGGTGCTTCGCTTGAAGAGTTAAAGCTGATTTTTAAGAGAGCTGTGTTGAAAGCTTTGATTCATGCAGGTAAGAAATTTGAGCGGCCAATAGTGCCATTTGAACAGGCGTTGGAATCTTTACCTGAGTCAGCTTCCTAAATTTGATTGCCCCGCTTTGCGGGGCTGTTTTTATCTGTTTTATCAATCTTCCCTTGGTCGCCTCCTTGTACCACTTTTGCGGTGTTCTTTGTATAGCTGGCTTCCAGCTGCAGGGCTTGATTGCGCTTTCGGTTACCGCCCGCCCCCAGAAAGTAAAAAAGCCCGCATTGCGGGCTTTTTTACGGTTACTCGTACTGATCATAACCTATCGTTATCAATAAGATATTTCACCACCTCACCCATGGATTCAAAATGGATGACATTAGACTTACCATCTTCACCCAAACTCCAACAGGAATACCCGTTTGTGCTCTTTAGACAGTGTCATTCCTATAATCAGAGAAGCCATCAAGTAAATCATTAAACGGGGTAGTCGGTTAGCTCCTCTACCCACTATATGTTGTGTTTTCACCAGAGGTACCCGTGAGTTATTTTAGCCTCGGTCACCGGCTCTGTGATGACCGCCTGCGATTGTTAGATAATTATTGCTCAATCTTCAACGTCGAGAGAATATTTTGAATTTCTTTACGGCTTCCCGTTCCTTCATCCTGCCGTGTGCCTGCGCCAATCATGAAAAAGTAATCGCCGTGAGGAACGATCCACAGTTCTGATGTGATTGGAAAGGAGCGTCCATCGGGAACTTCTATGGTGTAATTCATGCGAGCGTAGGCTGATTTAATGCCGGACACTACAACCTCCGTAGGCGGTTGAACGAGCACAAAGTTCTTGAACGCATTTTTGAATTGGGGCACCGCAAAACTGATAATATCTTGAGGCGGTTTGCCCTTGAAATCACCAAATGGCTTAAGGTTAACCTTGAAGCTTGGATTTACGTCATCAAACGGCTCCTGATATTTGGCCATGGCAACGAGTGGCGCCGTAGCATACTTCTGCATAGCCGCATGAAACTCCTCATCACTGAGTTTTATGGCCTTGATGTTATCCATGTTCTGGGCGGCCGTGATGTAACTCCACTCTGCTGGCTTCGTCACCTGAAAGCCCGCAGTTGGGTTACTGTATACATCTGGTTCGGTCGCGACAGCCGAGCCCGCGCCAAAAATAAGAAACGCGGCAACAAACATCTTTAAGTATGGTTTCACAAAACTCTCCTTGTTATCTAACGCCCAAACTCAGCCGCCGCCGTAGGCGGTCGGCTGCAATGCCGTGTTAGGCGCAACCCAATGCCGTCAGCGAGCAATCGCGCTCGAATGCTGCTCTGCAAGAACGACCCGATTGCCATCTGGGTCCTCAACAATGGCAGTACTCACTTGGTCTGACTTGGTTTGATTGCCGACCTTGATACCACGTCCAGCCAGTCGTGCCACATGGTTGTCTAAGCCCGTGACGGAAAATGTGACTGATGATGAACCAGCGCGCTTCGAATCCTCAAATACCTGTAACGCTCCTCCGCTTGGCAGGGACCATTCGAAGACTCCTTTCATCGGTTGTTTGCCGGCTTGGCCAATCAACTGCTCGTACCACTCTGCAGCGGACTCAAGGTTCTTGACAGCAACACCAGCAAGCGCATTTTCTATGGACATAGCGAATATCTCCTTTACGTTCTAAATTGCAGGGTAAGAACTCTGCCATCTGTTGAGGCGGACTCGGTTTTTCTACACCTTCAATCGGGATAGGGAGGCACCTCACGGCACCTCTCCCCCCACACCACCGGGCATACGGATCACGTACCACGGCGGTTCGGTTGATTGAGTTGTCAGCAATCCACAAGGTCCGGGAGCCCCATAGAGGCAAAGTACTGCCTCGGCAGGGCCTGCCTTAACCCCGGACTATGGCTCAAACGCCACGGGCCATGAGCAGACTTGGCCGTATTCCAGGCCAGCTTTACACTCACTCCGCGCTTGCGCAACTGGCGGTAACCGGATCGCTCCCATTGCTTTAAGTGATAACACCGGAGCTTGCGACGTACCCACTTTTCCAGATCCCGGATCGGCGATTTCACTTGCGCAAAACCGTAATAGCCTTTCCAACCTCTCAGGTATACCACTAACTCACCCATCACCGTTTGCATGGTACGACCTCGCGTTCGCCGGGTGATAGCTCGAACGCGATACTTGAACTGCTGAATCGCGTCTTCGCTCACCTTGCGTCGCTTTTCCCGATCCCGTCGAGTGAACGTGAACCCCAAGAACACTCGCTCCCAGGGACGACCAACCGCGCTCTTTTCCTCATTCACTCTGAGTGTCAGCCGGCAAGATAAGAAGCCGGTGATGCTTGCCAGTACTCGTTGACCGGACCGCTGGCTTTTGACGTAGATGTTGCAGTCGTCCGCGTAGCGGACGAACCGGTGACCACGTCGTTCCAGCTCTTTGTCCAGTTCATCCAGTAGCAGGTTCGCTAACAGTGGTGACAGCGGGCCGCCCTGTGGGGTGCCTTCCGAGGCCGGAGCCCAGACATTGCCCACCATGGCACCCGCTTTGAGGCCGCTGTTGATCAGTTTGAGTATCCGTTCATCCGTGATTCGTCGCTTCACCAGCGTCATCAGTTTGTCGTGGTTGACCCGGTCAAAGAATTTTTCCAGGTCCATGTCCACGGTCCATCGATACCCCTCGTTGATGTAACGTTGGGCCTGATGGGCAGAGCGCCCAGGTCTGAAGCCATAGCTGGAATGGGAGAAACTTCCGTCCCACTCCGCCTGCAAGACCTGGAGCATCGCCTGTTGGATCAGGCGGTCGAGTACGGTCGGGATGCCCAGTTTACGCACACCGCCTTTGGGCTTGGGTATCTCTACCTGTCGTACCGGCTGAGGCCGGTACGTGCCTTCCAGCAGTTGTGCAGCAATTCTGGGCCAATGCTGTTGAACAAAGGCGGTCAGGTCGTCAACGGTCATCCCGTCTATCCCCGCGCTTCCTTTGTTGCGTTTGACCTGACGAAAGGCGCGGCGCAGGTTGTCCCTGTCTAACACCCGTTCCATCAGTCGATCGTGAACAACCGGAGTGTCTTCTCTATCAGATCCAGCCACCACTTCACCCCCTGTTTCCAGGGTCAGCGTTTGCTGTTTTTCTGGTGCACTATGGGGTCTCATCACAACAGTAACTGCTCTCTTCTTTCAAACCCCTGTTCCAAGGGGTACCGTTCGGGCCTTCCCATAGACATTCACTACTGAAAAAAAAATCAGTCGAGTAATCACCGGTACTATGCCCTCTGCTGACTTCTCCTGTGCGGTCGAGAGCGATTGCTCGCTCCCCAGCGGTTTTCAACTGCACGCAGTTTCCCAGCGCAGCAGCAGGAGATCTCCCGGGGTAAGACACTTAACTTTCATCGCGTAGACGCTCAATTTATAAAACATATCCCAGTTGCAGATGGAGGGCTTGGCAGTCACGTGCCCGCTGGCCCCGAATATGTCACACCTCATATTGAGTTCTTGTTCATCGCCCCGCGATTTCGCGTTGGGCTTCCTCCAGACCTCCCTCACGGGTTTAGCCCTTGCCCTTTCGCTAACCTTCAGCTCTGCGAATACCTGGTATCGGGACTTTCACCCAACTAGTTAGTGCCCATCCAGAAACACCGATTTTTAGCCAGTTCAGCTTATCTCTGGCAACTGGGGTTGAGCTGAGCGCCCTCAAATCATGGAAGACGACTAAATAATGACGGATTTAACCGCTTTCTGATCAGTCTGTCCGAATTCCGGCCATGGGCGTGCATTTCATGGCCTTTCCATGTGTCCTTCTGGTCGTTTTCTGGGTCAGGTTTGTGGACTAATCCGGACCGAGTCGCGCCAACCGTACCAGGTTGTAGCTCAGCGCCGAGGCCCAGACAAATGCCTTGAAGCCATCGTGACCTTTCCACTTCGCTTTCGTGGCTCCGAAGGCTCTTTTCAGCTCCGAGATATTGCCTTCGACTCCGGCTCGAAAATGACGTAATGCGGTAAAGGTCTTCGACTTTACACCCATGGCGGTGAGCGATACGCCAACGGGTTTGTGAAACACGACATGCTTAAGCCCCATGGCGCGTCCGGCCGCGACGTTTGCCTGGCTGGCGTAGCCGCCATCGGCGACCACGGAGCGAGGCAGCTTGCCCAGAACGGATTGATGAAAATCCAGAACCGGCAGGAACAGCGTTTTGTCACCGGGGTTCCCCTCTTCGATGGTTAACGCGGTGATAAAGCCTCTCACTTCACTGCTCAGGTTGATCTTGTGGCCGTACTGCACATCGCGGAATCCCTTGACGATAATATCGGTGTGCGGCTCGAACAGGCTGACGATCTTGTCCGCAGAGGGAACCCGTTCACCGTGGATGACGCGACGCTCGGTTTGCTCGATCACCTGCCATGTCAGCTCCCTGTAGTGCGCCAGAGCATCCAGCCATTTCTGGCAGGATGCGGAAGCTTCCGCCCCTTGAATGATCTGCTGGCGTCCGCGATCCGCCTGCTTCAATACCCGCCGTGCGATCTTCAGCAAGTCGGGATAGAGTTCGTCCTTGGTCGCCTTTTTCGCGTTGAATATGCGAAATGCCAGTGACTTTGCCGCTTTGCGTTTGTCGGTAAAGCAGACCTTCAGGCCGGTTTCGATTTTGCTTTTTGCCAGCAGCCGACGGATCACCCGAACGCCATCATTCAGCAACTGGCTGTCACTGGGTGGGGCAATATTGCTGGCCACCACCGTGCTGTCGATGCGCAGCTTATCCAGTGAAGCCATACCCGTGTCCAGCAGGTTCCTTGTCAGCACCTGATGCGCCCGTTCCAGGGTTTCTGGCTGGATGCTGCGGATCGTGGACTGCAGGCAGGACCGGCTGGGCGATAGGTGAGCCGGCAATCGGGTAAAGGTTCGGTAGGTCACCGAATCCGACAAATGAAACGCCAGTTGTTCATAGCTGAAACCCAGTTGCTGCCTTAACACCAGACAACGCAGAACACTCTCTGCGCTGAGACCTGCCCGCCCAACGGCTGAAACGGACACATCTATCAAATCTGCGGCCACCGGCTCAAGAATCTCGGGTTGCCTGTCCAAAACCTCCGACAGCTTCCGGAGTCTGACGCCATACTCGTGATTCGAGTACTCTTCGAATATACTGGCCTGAGCGTTGCGGGTCTCTCGCATGCTGGATCCTCTTGGTTGTTGGATGTTTTTGGGTTGCACTTAAAACATACCAAAGCCAAGAGGATTCTTTAACCTTTCTTAGAATTATTTCCTGAAAATCAGCCGGTTATTAGTTTCTGGATGGGCACTAGTTAAGTGCCATGCCCGGCACACACGCTGAATTAAGCGGCGCCCGACTAGGGCGTCCGGTGGACGGCCGTCAGGCCGGGAACGAACTTGAATGATTTGTTAGAGCTGCTGAGGTCATATGACGCTGCTTCCCGCCCTCCATCGCCTGAATATTTGTAATACAGCAAACGCCACTGCTCCAACCAACGCAACATTCAAAGATAGTTTGATCAATGATACCCGCGTCGGATATTCCTGAGGAAGCATGACAGCATAGGAGCGTGGAAACGAAGGCGGGTCTAGCTTCTCCACGCTCTGCCACAAGAACGGGAAGGGGAAGCCGTGAGGAACTTTGTCCATTTCGGCGCTACCATCAACAGTTGCCGGAACAAGCAAAGAAGCTATGACGAGGACAGCTGCCAAACACAAACACCCAATAACCTGCTTTGCCATGTCATTACCTCCCTGTAGGCTCTAACGCTTTGCACATGGGCAACTAATAACAGTGGCCGGCTTTTTGGCCGCTTTTATTAGTTGCCCTATGCTGCTACTGGTTAGGGGCTGATAGCACTTCATCAGTATGCTTTTTGACTCCCCTCTTCAACAACTTTGTGCATTGTTCACTGATACTTCCATTAATAAGACTAGGAAGCATGCAAAGTTCACTAAACTCTTTATGTGTGCATTTAAAACTTAAATCTCCACACTCACACTCTCCTTTACCCACCATTTCATTGTTTGCA
Source organism: Marinobacter sp. M1C (assembly GCF_023314135.1). Taxonomy (NCBI): domain Bacteria; kingdom Pseudomonadati; phylum Pseudomonadota; class Gammaproteobacteria; order Pseudomonadales; family Marinobacteraceae; genus Marinobacter; species Marinobacter sp. M1C. The sequence goes on along the minus strand of NZ_CP092289.1, from coordinate 238,659 downwards.
AATTGTGCCTTTATAGTTCCTATACCTTTAAATGCGTATACACCTTCGCCCTGCATAACATCGTTATAAAAACCTCCCTTATAACTAGCACAACCAAATGGGCCTATATATTCCCCATTTCCATGCTGCTGGCCGTATAACCATTCACCTCGAAGAATTGTTCCATCGTCTTTAGTCAAAACCCCTTCACCATGGAAGAAATCATCACTCACTTCTCCGTGGTAGTGACCTATACCCTCGAAATACTTGCTAATTATCTGTGGGCCTTCATAAATTACTAACCCATCACTATCAACCGCAGAGTGAGAAATACTACTAATACAAAAGAGCATTACAACATACATTGATAACTTCATAAGGCCCCTAACGAGGCTGTAGAAAAACCCTTCTCAGAGCCTAATCCGCAGCCGCTTTGTTGTTTTTTCGCACCCTACGATCAACTGGCGCAAGTTTGATCATTTACTGACAACACCGCAGCATTATCGATATCCGGCGCTGAACACTCTACACATAGCCGTCTGTGGCCTATATCTGGCCATATCCTAGCCCTGGCATCATGCCGCTAACTGCCCATAGTTCGCCAGCTTCTCAATATTGTGCACCAGGCAATACAATTGCCACTGGCCTTGCACCTTCTTTTTACTCCGCAGGCTGAAGCGATTCAGACGTTTGTTGCTGCCGATGTTACCGAACACGGGCTCAACCACCGACATGCGATGACCGTAAATCGCTTTGCCTTGCTGGCTATCGACTCGGTGTTTCATCCAGTCGGTATACGTTGGGCCTCGCCTGAGCTCCAGGGTGTAAGAGACCTGTCTTCCTTTGCCTTTACGATGATCTGCTGAGCTGGGGTTTTGCATGCATTGATGTTTTTTTGGACAGTGGCGACACTGCAATAACCGGCCTTGGAAGTGGACTCTGGGTACGCCGTTTTGGTCGGTTCGGGTGCCTTCGTGGCGCAGGGATTCTCCGGCGGGACAGATGCACGTCATCGTAACCGGGTCGAACTGAAATTCACTGGCGGGAATCACGTGTTTCCAGCCGCTCTTCGATGGAGTTTGTGAGCGCTTACCGTACTTTTCTTTCTGCTCGGCGAACTTGGGATCACGGCTGCGGAAGCGGTTGTCCGGGATGTAGCCGTTGATCTGTTGCTCATGCAAGTACTTCATATTGGCTTCGTTGGCGAAGCCGGTGTCGGCGGTCGCGATCGCGCCGGTTTGATAGATGTTGTCGGCAATGCCGAGTTTTTTGTAACGACGCTGAACCGTCTCCAACACCGGCTTTAAAGTATGGTGTTCCTGACCTTCACCGAATGCCTGGGCATCGATGATGATCTGGTGTTTCTTGTCCACCGTGGCCACGCCGTTATAGCCTTGGATCGTGCCTTTGCTGGTGGTCATCTTGCCGCTTTCGTTATCGGTGATGTTGCTCTTCACTTCCTTGAGTCGTTTCCCTTGGCCCATCCTTGGGCTGTTCGTCTTTAGGAAACGGTCCACTTTCTTCATGGATTCATCCAGAGAGAGCACGGTTTTCGCGCGTCGAATATCCCGATCCAGTTCCGCTTCCGTTTCAACCTCATCCCGCTCGTGATGCTCATGCAGGTGGTGGCGAATCAACCGTTTCAACTTGTCGCGTTTTTCGCCCAGTTCTTTAAAGGTGCCAGACCATTCCTTCGCGGCGTCCGACGACATTTTGCAGCCGTCGATAGCAAACAGCTCGTTACCCAGAAGGCCCTGTTCATGGCACACCAGCAGTATTTGTTCGAACAGTTCTTCAATCTCATCGGCGTGCTGGCTGACAAACTTGGCCAGGGTGGTGAAGTGCGGCACGGTATCGCAGGATAAAGCTTTAAAAATGATGTTGGTCTCGCAGCACCACTGGATCTCGCGGCTGGAGGTGATGCCTTTGGAGTACGCGAACAGAATGATCTTCAGCAAGATGGCGGGATCGTAGGCCAGGCGGCCGGTGTCGTCGTTACGATATTTCGGGTGAAAAACCGTCAGGTCTAGCTTGTGCTCAATCAGGTAGTGAACCGCGTGTTCAAAGGTGCCGGGCTGGAGCTGCTCTCGGTAGTTGATGACCACCATCGTATCCTGGTCGTAGTTGTAGTGCTTAAAACGAGGCATTCCGACGGCTCCCTGTCTGTTTTCTCAATACTACCAAAAACCGTTCGGTTTGGGGTTTTTCTACAGCCTCAACGCGAAGCTTGGCGGCGCCCTTGTAATGAAGGCGAAGCCGCAATGAAAAGGGCGTCCGGCGGCCATAGGCCGCGAACTACAGCGCCTTGTTAAGCATGGCACTCGTTTGTGTTCAAGACTGCAGCCGTATAGTTGGTTGCACCAACGTGCAGCTGATCCAGTTCAGCAAACAAAAGGGTCAATGCTTTCATCGCATTGTCGGCTCCCACTCTGACCTTCTCGTAGAAGTCGAATGAATACCCACCTCGATCTTTCCCATCTTTATGATGAACCAAGTAGTTCCGATCAGAAACCAGCTTGGAGAGAGCTTCGTAGGCCTGGCCACCCTTATTAATTTCTTTTCCAAGTACCAAGCGTGGCACTACCAGCCACTTTGCTTTGATATCAAGTCGATCGAGATTGTCGAGGAAATACCGCTTTCCCAGGTGCTCCGATGCATAGTGAAATATAAAAGCTTCGACCACCATTGCGGAGAAGATGATGGCACTTACATTTTTCGTTGACTGGTGCCCCTTTAGAGCATGGACGTTCATTTCGATGATGAAATCCTCATCACTTGAACGCCGATGCTGTTCTATATCGTGATCGATAGCCTGACCAGCCTCATACTCGCGAACAGCAATTTTGTAGAAATAGTTGTCCATCAACTCGACCTGATTGACTGCTTAACGCTTGGCTCACGTGCCGGTTTGGAGCCGCGAAGTGGCGGAAAATCGGTCGCCGTGCAGCCGATTGTTAAGCTTTTTTCCACTTAAACCTAATTCGGTGGTGATGTACTGTATGAGGTAGCAAGCTATCAAACTGTAAGCGACCAGTTACAACTCCTGGAAAAATACCGATATTATTTGCAAATTTCTCAATGGAATTCGCGGTGAAATCACCTACCGCTACAAACCCTTTGTAATCTTTTGAAGGGATTAACGTTTTTTGAGCAAAAAAATCTGCTTCTTCCTCTTGTTTACGATATTGATGATCTCCTTTGCCATTTTCTAAAAATGTTGCCCTCTTATCATGCAACAAAATATGTGCTATTTCATGCATCAAACTGAACCAAAAAATGTCCGACCAACTACCCCTTAGAGACATCATTATTACTGCTTTCTTTTTCTCTACCCAAAAAGTTGCACCCGTCGTATAGGTTTTAGGGAAATGGGGAATTAAGACCAAAGCAATGCCACAATCTGATAATACATTCCCAAGATTATCAATTAAAACATTGGGGTCAGTCTCGAATGTAAGCCCCTTAATATCAAACAAACACTCTTTAAGTCGCTCGGCATCAAAGTCTTGGGTTTTCTTACCAGAGGCTATAATGTGCCCAGCTCTCAACCAAGCAGCCAGAGCTTCACTAGAAGTGCTATCTTTTTCAACCTGCCTAAAAGCAGGTGAATATTCTTTCACTTCCCCTATATTAAAAAGCGAAGAAACACCAAATAATTTTCTTAATTCTTTAACCTTAGAAATTTTATTCCGGGTTTTCTCAACCAGCCCTAGCTTCGAGAGTTCCAAATATGGATAGGACGAGACAACCTCGACCTCGACTTGAGCTTTCTTCTCGTCCACTTCTTTGGCTATAGCCAATCGATAACTAGCTTCCAAATTGCTCCAGAAATACGCAGGTACGCCGACTACTTGCTCTAGCTGTAGTGCGGTCTCTGGGGTAATCGCTTTATCACCTTTCAATATCTCATTGATAGCTTGAGGAGGCCGCCCCATCCGACGAGCTAATTCCGCCTGACTGATGCCTACCTCTTCAAGCACTTCCTCCAGATATTCTCCCGGTGGTATAGCTAAATCTGACATGTGTGCTTGTTCAGTCATCATAGTGCTTACTCACTTCTTCAATCATCGCTATGTTCAAGCAGTCGCCATCAACAGTGAATATCAGTCTGTAAAATCCCGTGAGCTTGACCGCGTATTGACCCTGGCGTTTCCCCTTAAGAGGGTGGCACCTCAGCCCCGGCATTCCCTTTAAATCATCGAGGTTCGCAACCGATTTGATGATTTCGATACGCTGAATGTATTTTCGAGCAACCTGATCGCCGAATTCTTTAGTCGCCTGTTTTTTATGTTTAAAGCATTTTTCTAGCTTTTTTTTTCGAAACTCGACTTTCAAAATCGGGGTACCCTAAGTGTAGACACATTTGGAATGGAAACGTTCACCCTAGGGGTGAAGAGTATACGCCATAGAAACGCATTGGTCGACAGGCCTAGCATTGGTGAGAATAGGAGTGATCTTAACGCTTAGGTAACCGGCGCCGGAGCGCAGCGGAGGGAACCAAAAGCGGCACGCTTTTGGTGTCCGGTTGACCGTCTTGTTGAACGAAGCCGCTACGCGGCAGAGGTCAAATTCGTCTGTACTTCCCCTGACCCACTCCATTCCGGAGGGGCCTGTCAGGAGAAGTGTAATGAACGCTAACGAACACGCTCGTTTTCAAGCACTGCACCAACGCTACCTCACCGAACTCACTCTGCGTGGCAAAAGCCCCAAGACCATCGATCTGTACACCCGTTGCCTGCGACAGGTCTGCGACTATTTCGAGACCTGTCCCGATCAGCTTAGCACCGATCAGCTCCAGCAGTATTTCATGCATCTGGTCGAGCACCGGTCCTGGAGTCTGGTCAAGATTGCCCGCAATGCGTTGCAGAGTTTCTATCAGTATGTACTGGGCAAGCCCTGGGAATACGTCCTTATCGTCAAGGCTCCCAAGGTTCAGACCCTGCAGGACGTGCTCTCCCTGAAGGAGGTCGAGCGCCTGATCAGTCGCACACGCAAACTCAGTTATCAGGTCTATTTCCTCACCACCTACAGTCTGGGCCTGCGACTGAGCGAGTCCCTGAACCTGATCATCGCCGATGTCGACAGTCACCGCGGGTGCATGTGCGCTGTGGCAAGGGCAAGAAGGATCGCTTCGTGCCTTTACCGCTGATGACACTCAAGGCCTTGCGGCGCTATTGGGCCACTCACCGTCATCCGGACCTGCTGTTTCCCGGGGGACACCCTCCGTATGAGTCGGTTGCCACCTCCGGCAAGCCCCGGGTGATGGCCCGGGGTGGGGTGCAGAAGGCCATCAAGCAGGTCGCCCTGGACTGCGGTATCCGCAAGCATGTTCACATTCACTCCCTGCGCCATAGCGTTGCCACCCATCTGCTGGAAAATGGGGTGAACCTGCGCTCGATTCAGACTCTGCTCGGCCACGCCAGCCCGGTAACCACCGCCCGCTACACCCGGATGACCCATGAGGCCCAGCAGAACAGTGCCCTGATGATCAATGCCCTGGTGGAGCGCCTGCAGGTTGACTGGGTCCGTCCGGTGGAGGCCCATCGGGCCGGAACGAATTTAATGCTCTTGTTAGAAACGATTTAGCCAAAAAGGATCAAATATAGAACGAGACCCAGCAGCCCAAAAACCAGCAGCTTTCCGAATCCGATACCTGACGCAGATTCAGCGTCCTTCGAGGAGTTTTTGACGCTGCTTTCTGACAACCTGTGTGTTGCAGATAAGCCTGTACCAGGAATGCCAGTCGTCAGCTTTGCTCCACCTTTCCCTCCAGCATTCAAGGTCAATCCCTTTTTGCCGATAGAAGCACTCGAAATTCCTTTTGAGGTTACATTTAGCTTTACCCCAGGCGCTATTTTTATTTTTTTGCGAAACCTGATAGCCATCTCATTTCTCCGAATTTTCTAACGCCTTGCTCACCGGTGGAGCAAATTGGCCCGTATTTTTGCTCTGCAAAATATCTGGACAGTTTGCAGAATCCGAGTGCAGCAACTTGTTAACTTTGTTGCTTCTTATTTCTAAATATATGGGCTAATATATTAGCCCATTTTGATATTGAAGATTCAAGTTCTCTATTCATGCTACCCATGATGGTTTTATTAAATTTCATCGTGGTAGAGTCATTTAGAAAAGTTTCATATTTTCTCAAATTGTTTGTTCTAATATTTTTATATGAATATAAAAGAGAAATCGTAACCATTTGTTTAACTGCTGCACGTGTTTGCACGCTTGCTGCATCCATTTGAGCTTTAAATGGTTCTACATTTAATGGCGTGCCTGGTTGCATTGCAGTCATAATTGCTGAGTAAACTGCAATACCAGTATGTTCCTGTATACCCATTGTCATATCAGTTGCACCTAGTAGTACATCAAGTCTATTAGCAAATTCGACTCGCTCTGGATTTGCTAATAGAGATGGTGCCGATTGCATCATCTGGTGGTATGCTTCAGGGGTAGATGCACTTTCTTCAGCGTGTGTAATTTCTTTTCCCAAATCAGACTCATACCAAGCTAGTAGTTTCTGTGTCTCTTTTTCATTAATTGATTGTTTTAAAGAGACTCTGATTCCCTCAATGATTTCTGAAGGTACAATCGATTCATCAGCACTGTTTACCATTGAACTATATTCAGCATCAGGGATTGGAGTGCCTTGTTGCTTAGCCTGTTCCATTCCTGCCTTGATCAAATCAGGAAATTGATCGACTTGTATTGTTAAGCCTGATAAATCTAATAATTTATTTATTGATTCATCGGAAACGTCAGCATAACTTAAAGACGATACAAAGAGGATTATTGCCACTGACAATAGTTTATATTGATGTTTGATCATGGATACTCCATTTAGTGTGATTAAAAGTTAACGCTGAAATAAGCGGCGGCCCGACAGGGGCGTCCGGTGGACGGCCACCAGGCCGGGAACGGACTTGATTGACTGGTGTACGCCCAGCATGGGCATGAACTAATGGGGTGAAAGTCCCCTGTGGGAAGGTCACCGTTCAGCCGGTTTTAGCCGGTTTTAGCCGATTGAACGCTAACCACTAGCGAATGGCAAGGGCCAATCCGTGAGGAGCGGTCTTGAGGAAGCCGCTAGCAAAACTGCGAGCTGATGAACAAGAACATCATAGGAGGCGTAGGCCGGAGGCGAGTTGGCACCAGACGACGAAGCCATGTGATCTAACGGCCACCGTAAATGATGCAGCGGTGCAGTGACAGTACATGTTCTTATCTGGGGCGGTCCGACGCATCGGGATCTGCTCAACGAGCGATCGGTCAATTACCAGTCAGGCCACTGGTCGATCAAGCCTGGGCGCAGCCGTTGCCATCGGCGGGTGCGAGCGAATGAGATGGACACCGATAGCGCCGATGGGGGTAACCCCGCCGGTGATTGAGCAGAAGTCAGCAGACGGCATAGTAGCCAAATGCCCATCGTAATGGGTGGGACAAGGTGAAGGCCTGAACCCGAAAATCAATGAGGAGCCTGTGCAGCTCAACGATTCCATATCCGACCGGACAAAGGAGCGCTGGCGCAAAATCAGAAGCCATCATTGGGGTAAGCGGAGGTAATCGGCCGACTTACTTTGAACGTTTTCGGGAAACGCCCTGTGCGGACCCGCATGCAGGGTGTTGTGGGGGCTGGGGACTAGATACCCCCGGCTACCCGATTATGAGCGCTCACTTCCTACTGCCGAAATTATGGTGCCAAAACTGAGGCACCACTACTTCGTCCCCGCTTCCGAGCTTGTCGCCGCAAAAAGGGCAGAAAGCTACGCAGATTTTTACAGTCTCGATTGTCTGCCCCTCGTATTCAAGATAATGGTCCGTCTCGAGGTCTTCCTCTGTCGCCACCCTGTTCAGGTTGATATAAACATCGGCGCCATCTTCTTCAAACCACACCTCTGCGAGCGAGCAAGAAGAGCAATCGTGAATCAAAATCTGAACCTCCTTGAGCACTCATAACGCTTAGCTTTGCGGCAATTTTGGAGCCGCAAAGCGGCGGAAAAATTTTCCGACAACAGCGTCTTGTTATGGCTTTTTGGCATTTTCGATAGCATTCAGAATAGCAATATCGTCGAATGGCTTATCAAAATAATCCGTTTGCTCCAAAATATTTCGGGCACTCATTGGAAGCTCGAGATATTTCTTTTTCAACCCCCAAGTTGCTTCGCCAAAAACCAGCAATTTTATGTTCTGTACAATCTCTTTTGGTGTCCCGGAAATATCAGCACCCTCCAAAATACCAATTGCGTAAGCCAATTCAGTCAACTCTGGCTTTTCGCAATCTTCCGAGACAAGCGAGCTACGCGTGATAAGAAAAACTCTAACATCCTCGATACTATAGCCACGCAAATGTTTGATCACTGACTCATCGGGTAAGGGACGGCTACCCGCTACCTTTTCACACCGATCTACGGCTTCTCCATATTGTGCAATTCTCTCAGAAATGTACCGATGTGCACTAGATTCGTCGTTACTGCCAGCAAGAGCAGAAGTGGCGGCGAGTAGTAAAGGGCATGCGAACTTGAAATTAATTTTCATATTAATAGCCCCCGCAACCATTATCCACGGCTTCCCAGAACTGTCGTTGCTCGTATGACAACCCTGCTCTGAGTCTTTGCATTTGGGCAATTTTGGATATGGTTTTTCTTACGATAGGTTGAATCTTGCTCATTGACTGCGCGAACAAAACCCAGTCGGTGGAATGAACATTGAAAGTTACTTGCGCAGAGTTATTGCCAAGAAATATCGTTGTTAAAACACCGGCAGGTAAAAAAATCTCAAGCATGTTTCCATTGCGCTGAGCCTTCCTTATTGCCTCCAGTGCTTCCTGATCTTCAGAGTCCAGCTTCAAGCCCGAAATCGTAGGACAGTCCATTGTACTTTCTCCTTTCCATGGTTTTTTCCAAAACGGATAGTACCCAGTGGCTTACAATCCGGCAACCACAGCCATAACGCTGAATTAAGCGGCGGCCCGTCAAGGACGTCCGGTGGACGGCCTTCAGGCCGGGAACGAACTTGATTGATTGGTTAGCTGGGTGTAACGACGAAGCCACTCCCTGGCAACCAATATGATGGCCTGCTCCGCTGCTGCCCTTGTACCAAGTTCTGCCGATGCACAGTGCGAAAAAGACCACCGCCGATGCGGCGAACGAACCTGAACATAAGACTAGCAGATCAAAACCCAGCTTGCCGCGGACGGCCCCACGAACGGAACACTCAATTTCCTGCTAACACTATTGAAACGGTGAAGCACCAAACTAATTACCGATTTCAACGGCCTTGGCAAAAACCGAAAACCGAAACTCGCCGGTTTTGCTACCAACTCTGGGCTGAGGCCACTGGCACCGAACCACCAAAAAAGAACAACACCAATCCAGCTAATCGGGATAGGGAGGCACCTCACGGCACCTCTCCCCCCACACCACCGGGCATACGGATCACGTACCACGGCGGTTCGGTTGATTGAGTTGTCAGCAATCCACAAGGTCCGGGAGCCCCATAGAGGCAAAGTACTGCCTCGGCAGGGCCTGCCTTAACCCCGGACTATGGCTCAAACGCCACGGGCCATGAGCAGACTTGGCCGTATTCCAGGCCAGCTTTACACTCACTCCGCGCTTGCGCAACTGGCGGTAACCGGATCGCTCCCATTGCTTTAAGTGATAACACCGGAGCTTGCGACGTACCCACTTTTCCAGATCCCGGATCGGCGATTTCACTTGCGCAAAACCGTAATAGCCTTTCCAACCTCTCAGGTATACCACTAACTCACCCATCACCGTTTGCATGGTACGACCTCGCGTTCGCCGGGTGATAGCTCGAACGCGATACTTGAACTGCTGAATCGCGTCTTCGCTCACCTTGCGTCGCTTTTCCCGATCCCGTCGAGTGAACGTGAACCCCAAGAACACTCGCTCCCAGGGACGACCAACCGCGCTCTTTTCCTCATTCACTCTGAGTGTCAGCCGGCAAGATAAGAAGCCGGTGATGCTTGCCAGTACTCGTTGACCGGACCGCTGGCTTTTGACGTAGATGTTGCAGTCGTCCGCGTAGCGGACGAACCGGTGACCACGTCGTTCCAGCTCTTTGTCCAGTTCATCCAGTAGCAGGTTCGCTAACAGTGGTGACAGCGGGCCGCCCTGTGGGGTGCCTTCCGAGGCCGGAGCCCAGACATTGCCCACCATGGCACCCGCTTTGAGGCCGCTGTTGATCAGTTTGAGTATCCGTTCATCCGTGATTCGTCGCTTCACCAGCGTCATCAGTTTGTCGTGGTTGACCCGGTCAAAGAATTTTTCCAGGTCCATGTCCACGGTCCATCGATACCCCTCGTTGATGTAACGTTGGGCCTGATGGGCAGAGCGCCCAGGTCTGAAGCCATAGCTGGAATGGGAGAAACTTCCGTCCCACTCCGCCTGCAAGACCTGGAGCATCGCCTGTTGGATCAGGCGGTCGAGTACGGTCGGGATGCCCAGTTTACGCACACCGCCTTTGGGCTTGGGTATCTCTACCTGTCGTACCGGCTGAGGCCGGTACGTGCCTTCCAGCAGTTGTGCAGCAATTCTGGGCCAATGCTGTTGAACAAAGGCGGTCAGGTCGTCAACGGTCATCCCGTCTATCCCCGCGCTTCCTTTGTTGCGTTTGACCTGACGAAAGGCGCGGCGCAGGTTGTCCCTGTCTAACACCCGTTCCATCAGTCGATCGTGAACAACCGGAGTGTCTTCTCTATCAGATCCAGCCACCACTTCACCCCCTGTTTCCAGGGTCAGCGTTTGCTGTTTTTCTGGTGCACTATGGGGTCTCATCACAACAGTAACTGCTCTCTTCTTTCAAACCCCTGTTCCAAGGGGTACCGTTCGGGCCTTCCCATAGACATTCACTACTGAAAAAAAAATCAGTCGAGTAATCACCGGTACTATGCCCTCTGCTGACTTCTCCTGTGCGGTCGAGAGCGATTGCTCGCTCCCCAGCGGTTTTCAACTGCACGCAGTTTCCCAGCGCAGCAGCAGGAGATCTCCCGGGGTAAGACACTTAACTTTCATCGCGTAGACGCTCAATTTATAAAACATATCCCAGTTGCAGATGGAGGGCTTGGCAGTCACGTGCCCGCTGGCCCCGAATATGTCACACCTCATATTGAGTTCTTGTTCATCGCCCCGCGATTTCGCGTTGGGCTTCCTCCAGACCTCCCTCACGGGTTTAGCCCTTGCCCTTTCGCTAACCTTCGGCTCTGCGAATACCTGGTATCGGGACTTTCACCCAACTAGTTAAGTGCCATGCCCGGCACACACGCTGAGATAAGCGGCGGCTAAAAGCCGTCCGGTGGACGGCCGCAGGCCGGGAACGAACTTGATTGACTGGTTAAATGCTATAATCCCGCTCTACCTTTGCGACTCGGACTTTGAATTCGGCATACCAAGCTTTATGGCCCAGACGCTGGGCTTCAAGGTGCTCAGCATTTTGCTTCCAGTTCCTGATCGCTTCCTCGCTGGCCCAATACGAAACGGTGATACCAACATCCTCACGGGCTGACTCGATACCAAGAAACCCTTCCTGTTGGGCTGCCAATTCAATCATTCTGTCAGCCATAGCACCGTAACCATGATCACCATCCGTGCGGACAGAGCTGAAAATCACCGCGTAATATGGCGGACTCGGAGTTTTAGCGATCCCTGACATAACTTCCTCTTGGCATTTAACGCTCGGCTCACGCGCCGGTTTGGAGCCGCGAAGCGGCGGAAAATCGGTCGCTGTGCAGCCGATTGTTATGTTCTCTTCGAAGTGCTAGATTGTGTATAGAAATAAATAACCATACACATAGGTGCTACATGAGAACGAACATCGTCATTGACGACCAGTTGATGGCCGAAGCCCTCAAAGCCTCCGGCTACGAAACCAAAAAAGAGACTGTTGAGCAAGGCCTGAAACTTCTGGTACAGCTTAGCAAGCAGCAGGAGATTCGGAAGCTACGAGGCGAAATCAAGTGGGAAGGCGACCTGGATGAAATGCGGAGCGCCGGATGATACTGGTGGATACCAGCGTCTGGATCGACTATTTCAACGGAGTCAAAAACCCGCACACTGACCTACTGGATGCATCGATAGCCCAAGGGTCAGTCGCTATCGGCGACCTCATATTTCTGGAAATCCTTCAAGGCATCCGCAACGACCAGCAATACCATCAGACCAAACAAAGCCTGCTTGCGCTGGATCAATATGAAATGTTTGGCAAAGATATGGCTGCCAAGTGTGCCGACAATTATCGCGCGCTTCGTAAAAGGGGTATCACAATCAGAAAAACTGCCGACGTGATCATCGCAACGTTCTGCATAGAGAAGAAGCTACCCCTGCTGTTTTTGGATCGCGACTTTATCCCTTTTGTTGATTACCTTGGGCTTGCGCCTGCTCTGAGAGAAGCATAACGCTTAGCTCATGAGCGGCAGCGCAGCTGCTGTCTCGTGCAGCTGACTGTTACGCACTCGTTGATACCAAGGGTAAGATTTCAACCAAGGGGCGGTGAGAGGATAAATCATGGGTTGACTGCAGATTCAGCCAGAACTCCGGGGACATATTAAAGGCCTTTGCAAACAACCAAGCTGTCTCCGGGGTAACCCCTCTCTTGCCGCGGACGATCTCGTTCACACGCTGAACGGAGATGCCCAGATGCTCAGCCAATGCAGTTTGGCTTAACCCCAGAGGCTCGAGAAACTCTTTGAGTAAAATGACGCCCGGATGCGTGCTAACTCTTTGCGTTGGAATCATAAGAACACCTCAGTGATAGTCGACTATCTTGACCTCGTAGGCTCCGCCGCCCTGCCAGCGAAAAACAATGCGCCACTGTGAATTGATACGAATACTGAAGAATCCGGCATAGTCTCCCTTGAGGGCTTCTAGCCGATTACCTGGCGGAGACCGAAGCTCCTCTACCGATCCGACAGAATTTAAGATGTCGAGCTTATATAGCGCCGGTTCTCTGAGCTCATTAGGTAGCCTGCGAACCTTCGCACTGCTCACGCCGTGGTAAAGATCTTCCGTTAGACGGTTTCCAAATGATTGGATCATGCAGTTATCTTAATAGCTACACGGCATTCATGCAAATTGCAATAGATGTGTGTAACGCAGAAGGCAGCGGCGCGTGTCAGCGCGTCCGCTGGCCTGACTTGTTAGCAGAGATGTCCTTGAACCCACCAGAGATATACTTGTGCAAAACACTGGAAACCAGAGATTGGTACGGCAGGCCCTCGGTGATTTGCAACCCAGTTGTCCAAATAGCTGCACTTAAGCAGCCTGTTTATTGCGCTCAATTTCCTGCAATTTTCCAGGGTTGAGCGATACGGCTCCGGCGACTTTCCAGTTTCGAATGTCACCAGACCAACGCCTGGAGTTCAGGCTCTGAGCAGTGCCAGCTTTTATAAATGGCGCGCCAAGTTCGGTGACATGGATGCATCCATGATGGCCCGGCTGAAGGAGCTGGAGGATGAGAATCGGCGGCTCAAGAAGATGTATGCCGAAGAACGACTGAAAGCCGACATCCTGAAGGAGGCCATCGAAAAAAAGTGGTAAAGCCGTCTCGTCGCCGTGAGATGGCGCAGAAAGCCGTTAACGAAAAGGGTGTGAGCATCCGATCGTCCTGCGCAATGTTCAGCATCAGCGAGACCTGCTACCGCTACCAGGCCAAGCTCAGCGATGAAAACGCCGAGATTGCCGATTGGCTGATCCGTCTGACGCATAACCACAGGAACTGGGGCTTTGGTCTGTGTTTTTTGCACCTGCGTAATGTGAAGCGCTTTGGCTGTAACCACAAGCGGGTTTACCGCATATACCGGGAGCTGGAATTAAACCTGCGGATCAAGCCAAAGAAACGCCTGGTTCGTGAGAAACCTGAGCCGTTAGCGGTGCCGGAAATCATCAACGACAGTTGGTCAATGGACTTCATGCATGACCAGCTCAGTGACGGTCGCAGTTACCGACTGCTGAACGTGATTGACGACTTTAACCGCGAAGGTCTTGGCATTGAAGTGGACTTCTCGTTGCCGACAGAACGTGTCATCCGGGCACTGGACAGATCATGGAATGGCGTGGAAAACCGCGCTCCATTCGCTGTGACAACGTCCGGAGTATATCAGCACCAAGCTGTCGACATGGGCTGAGAACCAGGCCATCAAACTGGTGTTTATCCAGCCGGGCAAGCCCCAGCAGAATGCCTACATCGAACGCTACAACCGAACCGTGCGTTACGACTGGCTAGCACAGTATCTGTTCGGCAGTACCGAAGAGGTCCAGGACTACGCCACTCGCTGGCTCTGGCATTACAATAATGAACGACCCAATATGGGACTCGGAGGGATTACCCCTCAACAGAAATTGGCCATAATGGCCTGAGGTCGACTTTTGAACCCCGTTATAAATGGGGGGATTACCGGATCACCGGACGCTTACTACTCTCCGACATTAATTTATAGCCTATTATTGCGGTGGCCCAGACCTGGAAGCTCAGAGAACGGCAGAAGCTCCATGTTGGCCTGACGATGGGGTACGTAGTACTAACAGATATCCGTTGTATCGAATGCGGCACTCGACCGAGGTCACGAAGTCGGAATGCCATGGTCACAGCGACGCTTATTATGGACCATCTCCGAGGTAATGCCACCGTCGTTAAATCCTAATTAGTACGTCGCCTCCAGGGTGCAACTGTCCTGAGTGAGGAAGACCATTGCGATTTCGCTGTTCCAGCTGCGGATATCAAAATGTTCCAAGCAGCGCTAGCTTCATTCCCTGGATAGACCAACGCCTTTGAGCATCCTAGCTGCTGGGGCTACTGGCCTAGCTGCGAAACAATGCTCTTTCTAACCTCATCCTTTTCTGTTTAGCATCTTCTAAATTATGTTGATCTTCAGGCGGGACGGTAACAAACCCAGTCAGTTGCTCGATCTCTGAAACATAACGCGTTAAAAAGGGATAGCGAATGTCAGCAGTACCGTCACCAAGCATTTTCTGGTTAAAGGACCAAGCGACGGCCACGGTTATGCTAGCTTGGTCAATGGAATCTTCAGTTGTATTCAAGGGCCATTCGATTATGTCCTTTTCAAGTTCTGCAAAAGCTGCCTGGAGTTGCCCACAGACACGTGAGACCCACGGCTCATGCTGTTTTTCGATCGGGCGTAAATTTCTTTCATACACAATTTGAATTGTCTTCTCGCAAGCAGCTAGCGCTAGACCTATTTGACGCAATGATCTGCTCCGCTCCTGTCTGGTTTCGGGCATTAGCTTTCTTTTATTCTGTTGTTCAGTCTCAAAATAATCGAGTATCAAACTGGAATCGAGAAGAATAGTTTGGTCATCTAGCACGAGAGTCGGGGCCTTAAGGACTGGATTTATGCTCTTAAACCTTTCCAGATTGCTAAATACAGACATAGGCTCGTGTTTAAAATGAATCCCATAGTAGTTGAGAGAGATTGCTACTCTGCGGACGTATGGTGAGTCTAAAGTTCCGATAAGTTTCATTATTTTATCCTTTAACTGAAGGTGTTTGAAGGAGTCCCCTCTTGCTTTAGGCATACGTACTTATTGTCTGGACCCAATACATTTAAGTGTAAAAATGAAACCAAATAGAGCTACAAAGCCAGCAATAGCGCATACACCAATCCATCCGAAAATGGAAAGGAAATACGATCCTGCGCTTGAACCCAAAGCGCCAGCACCATAATAAAAGCACATATATACGCTCAACGTTCTATTTCTCGCATCAGGATTGGCATCTAGGACTCTCGTTTGATTAGCAACTTGAGCGGCAAAGACGCCCATATCGAAAAGAACTACCCCTAACCCGAGAAGCCACAAATTGCTGTTTCCCACTGCAAGAGATACTACACCTAAGATGATAACGGCGAACGAATATAGGATAACGCGTTTACTTCCAATTCTATCCGCGAGAGCACCTGCGGGCCTCGTAACAAGTACCCCTGCTAGACCAGCAAATCCGAAAAGCCCGATTCCTGTTGAAGAAAGAGAGAATTCATTCGCCAGATATACGGATAATGAAACCCAAAGTATGCTAAAAACGAAGAACCAACAGCACCCTGCGACCACGCTAGCCCTCAGCGAGGCATGCTTGATGAAAATATCAGGCAGGCTCTTAATGAGTCCCCAGTAGCTGTCTGATGCACGTTCGTCCGAACCCCAACTGGGCAGCGCTTTTAAGGAGATGATTGCTATGAGCGCAGTCATGGCGGCAAGAGTTGCAAGCATGATTCTCCAGCCGTATTGCTCTGACAGAGCTCCACTTACGATTCTGCTAAGTACGATGCCCGAGGAGATGCCTGCCATTATCGCGCCCATTGTGGCGCCGCGGCTTCCGGCAGGAGAGGCACGAAAGCCCAACGAACTTATCTGTAAACTGCTGGAAGACATTAGCCCTACTAGAAAAAGGGCAGAAGCCAGCATGACAAAACTAGGGGATAGCGCACTTAAAAGCAGGACCATACTTAAAGTGATCTGCTGGATGATGATCACTTTTTTCAGGTTGAAGATATCTCCCAAGGGGACCAGGAAAATAATGCCTAGAAGATATCCAGCCTGTGTGGCACCAGCGAGTATGCCGGTAGCTGAAATTGAGACTCCTAGCGAGTCTGCTACATCTGGCAGCACAGGATGCATGACGTAATTGTTGGCCATCGCGGCCCCCGCCGCCGCAGCCATAAATACGCTCACCCAGGAGGTAAGAGCGCCAGAGGACTTGTTCTGTTGGGCTTGGGATTCTCGACGTATTTCAGCTCCGGCCGAAGGCGTAACATTGCTGTATTTCGATACCATGGTAGGTCTCCCGCTGGCTTTTGTTGAACGTCCCACACCTTACCAGTACAATCAAACGATATTATCTGGACAACTCGTGCAGGAATCGTGAATCATGTCAGCAACCCTTGATATAGACCTACTCCGCTCTTTTCACACGATCGTTAGGTTCGGCCAGTTTCGCGCTGCGTCTACTCATCTCAGCCGCAGCCCCTCTACAATTAGTATGCACGTGAGACGGTTAGAGGAATTGCTTGGAGGGCAGTTGTTCGAGCGGGACAACCAGGCTGTAACCCTTACCCCAGTTGGAAGACGATTCTACGTGCAGACCTCTGGCTATCTGCAGATGCATGATAGGCTCCTCGCTGGCTTTCGGGAGGAAGGCATTACATCGGGTAAAGTCCGGCTTGGTGTCTCTGAGGAGTATGGGGATGTTCTATTTCGTGGGCTGCTCCCGCCGCTCGCCGCGGAATATCCCGGGATTGAGTTAGAAGTGGTCACTGGGTATAGCGGGTCTTTAGCTTCTCTTCTTTCTCGCGGAAAGCTGGATATTGCTCTTCTTGTGGATCTTTTAGACATAGAACGAAACACGGATCCGTTATCGCAGGACCTGGGCCTCACCCAGCCAGTCTGGGTCTCGGCCCACAGCTATAGAATAGATGCAGAAAATGAGATTCCACTGGCTCTTCATGGAGAGGGCTGCCCTTATAGAGCTGCAGCCATTGATGCGCTGACTAAGCTGGGGACCCAATGGAGGCCGATGGTCATAAGTGCCACTCCTAACGCACTGAAGTTAGCTATAAAGGCCGGAGTAGCTGTGGGTATCCTAGACCGCGGGCAAGTTGATGCTGGTATGAAATTGCTTCAACCAAGTGATGGTTTTCCAGCACTGCCTGCTTATTCTGTCCGGCTGAAGTTCTCTTCTCAGCAGGTAAGTGAAGCATGCTCAGCTGTAGCCCGATTGGTGAGCAGCTGCTTTATAGGCGCCGAGCATGTTGAAGCAGGTTCGCTAACAAAGAAGGTCTCCTGACCTCTACGCCGCCATACCTGATCAAATAAGGTCAGACGGCAAGGTCAGAAAGAGTTCTCAGGTAGAGCATATTTTATGAGTAGCCTTGATCACCAAACTCAGGGTTTTTTCCTGCTGCCAGTAAAAGCTTGTCTATTAGTGCCCTAATTTCAGGTGAAGTATTGGCGGACTCGCCCCACAGTATGCGGTACTCATATGGCGATTTAAGAACGTACCTGTCGCCGAAAATCTTCACGAGTGTTTTTTCTCTTATTGCGTCTACGCCGACCGCGGTACTCCCTATCATTATGCCCCATTCATTAACACTTCTTGCATGGCGCAGCCAACGCGAGTAAAGGTCAACAAAGGAGTTGGGCATCGTTCCGAAAGTTTAAAAGTCTCAAACCACTCACTCCAACAGGCGTCACCTCTACCCGCAACGGTATACCATGGAGCGTTTTGAGTGTTTTAAACTGGCTTTCACTGAATGGATTGTCATTACTGACTCTGGGGCGGCTGTGGCTGCAGACCACGCCCACATCGGCCATCAGGTCGAGAAAGCTCTGGGCGATCATAGGCGATCCACGGTCCTGGTGCAGGGTGACCCCGCGGTTGGTCAGCCCATATCGTGTCAGTGTTTGTTCCATGAGCTGCTGCGCCAGTTGACTGTTCTCTTTGCGGGAGATCATCCAAGCCACGACATAGCGGCTGAACAGGTCCATAACCACATACAGGTTCAGGTAGTTACCCCGGCGTGTAGTCGCCAATTTCGTAATATCCCACGTCCAAACTTCGTTTGGCCGTGTCGCGGTCAGGCGCGGTATAGCATGCGACTGAGGCGCACGTTGATTCCGGCGATCACCGGTCTGATTGGCTTGTCGCAGCACGCGATACAGTGTGCTGAGCGAGGCCAGGCACTCACCACGTTCCAGCAGCGTGTGATAGACCTGATACGGCGTTTGATCACAGAACTCGGGTTCGTTCATCCGCTCAAGTATCTGCACACGCTCCGAGGTTAAGAGCGCTCTGGGCTGCGGCGTCGTTTTACGAGAGCGCCTGACTGGGTCTGGTGCTGTGCTCTGACGTCGTCGCCACGCGTAAACGGTGCTCCGGTTCAGTCCCAAAGCATCACAGGCAGAGCGGAACGGAATGTGCGCCGGGCGCGCCTCAAGGACGGTCATGATGGATCGCTCCCATTGTTCGACAGATCGAGCATCGACAAGGCTTTTTTTTGGAGATCCACACAGTCTTCAGTCACCCGCAACCGGTGCTGCGTTTTGGTCAGCTCTTTCTCTAGCTGCTCAATGCGCTTCTGGTCCGGTGTTTTTGACGCTTTAGGCCCCGGCGCAGACTTGGATAAAGCAGCCTCGCCACCGACTTCCAACTGCTTACGCCAATCACGCAACTGGTTGCTATAGAGGTTTTCACGGCGTAATAAAGGGCCGAGTTCACCGTAGGCGCATTGATCCGCTTCGGCCAGTATTCTCAGCTTGTACTTTGTGGAAAATCGGCGACGGGTCCGCTTCTCCAACTGACTGTCTGGCAAGATGTGATTATCGGGTATCTGTGACTCAGGTTTTGGCATTGCTTACACTCCTCAATCCGCGCCCTGAAATCTATGTTAACTCATAGACCGGGTGTATGGACTGAGGTTGACACACAGGGGGGGTCGCGTCCACGGTAAGCTGCAAGGGACCAGGCTGTGTCTCCAAGATGTCTGCCATTCTGTTACTGAGCCAGTGGCTTGCCATCGAAATCGTGCATGTGAGTATAATTGCTCCATCCTTATTTGGACTTATCTTTTCGGTAGCAGCTTGAAGTATTGTGAACGCTTTTGAGACTCTGCTAGCAAGCTCCTTCCCCTGCGCGGTCAAAGTCACTTTGTTTGATCCTCTTGCAAAAAGAGTGACATGCAGCGACTCCTCAAGTGCACGGATCTGACGGCTTACGGCGCCTAGCGAGGTTGATACGATCTGGGACGCCTTGAACGTTGTTTATGATGGTGCCCGTATTGCTTACGGTAACGCAACGGGCAACGATCAAATGGTGGCGGAAGCGACCACGGATATGGCCGTTGATTTGGCGGCTATGTTTGTCCCATATTTGCCCGCGGGTAGCAGCAAATTGGCAAGAATGGGTGATAAAACGAGCGACACTGCGAAAGGTGCACACAATGCTAGTGAACCCAATCGCATATACTCAGCACGGGAGTTGGAACGTCGATCTGAAGATCCAAGAACCAATAACCAATAACCAATAACCAATAACACTCCGAATCCCAACCATAATTTCCCAGAGTCCTTTAATGCTGAAATATTTAAGGGAAATAAGACGGTAGTTAATGATAACTATCACCTATACACAAAAAACGGTAGCCTGAACGGGCGCTCAGGAGCGTTCGAAATAGGTGTGCGTACTTCTGGGTCAGGTAGAACAGAGGTCATTACACATCGATTCTTCAGGCCCGACAAGAAATAGGACAGGAAAGAGAACAATGGAGGAAAATGAATGTAAATTTGAATACCGAGTGCTTAGTGAGCTGCCTGGAGGTGATACGGAAATAGTGTATATACCTAATAAATATCCGGGTGTCAGGCGTGATGGAGTAATGGTGAAGTTTTTACCTAAGAATGGAAAGCCTTGGGTTGGCATATTTGCATTTGGCGATATGTTACCGAAAGGAGAATCTCAGGTGCTCTCTGGGCCTGGCTCTAAGCACTTTACTATCATGGCCGAGGGTGATGCTTATATAGCATCGCCTTACAATCCGGAATCGATTGTCCATGTGAAATCGTGCCCTGCTATCAGGGCAATCCCTATTCCAAGCCGAAACCTTATGTTGTTCCATGACTATACTGAACTTGTGGCATATAACGAAAAAGGGATTGCTTGGGAAACGGAAAGAATATCTTGGGATGGAATTGAAATCGATGAAGTAACTGACACAAAAATTATAGGAAAAAGTTGGGATGCTCCGACCGAAAAGCATGTTAAATTTATTGTTGATTTAATAGATGGTAGCCACAAAGGTGGATCATCACCCCCCTATTGATGATAGAGGCTTAGATTGTAACGTGGTCGCATCCGTGAAATTAAGCGGACTGATGGCAGAGATTTAGACCGCGCTGACAACGCCTTAAGAGGTGGAGCGATGAGGGAACGCAGGAACCGTGGCGATAGGGGAGGCTGATAATGACTCAATTTGCGTTAGTTAGAGCCAGAAATAGTAGTCCTCACTTAAAGCCCGTTGACGAGATACCCGTGGTTTTCTGATGCAGGAAACCCATCAGGAAACGGGCACGACGGTATACGGCCGCGATAATGCTGGCAACATGACCAGCAAAGAAATTGGCTTAAGTGGCATTGTGGAAACTCGGACTTACGATGGCCTGAATCGGGTGGAGGCCATTTCCTATTCCGATGGTACTCCAACCGCCACATTCTCCTACGATGACAACAGCTACGTAACCTCTGTGTCTAATTCGACCTCCACTCGTACCTACAACTATGACCTGAACGGCAACCTGAAGGCCGAATCGCTCACTATTGGCAGCGCCACTTACGATGTGTCCTACGGAATTGACAACCTGGATTACCTGAGCAGCATGACCTACCCAAGTGGCCGTGTGGTTGATTACGGCACCAATGCGTTCGGCTGGCAGACCCAGGCGGCACCCTACGTTAGCTCCGTTACGCATTACCCCTCCGGTTCGTTGGATACCATGAGCTATGCAAACGGTGTAGTAACAGATCAGAACCTCGATAGTCGACTGCGGCCTGATTCGCTTGTGGCAGGTAATGGCCAACTCAACTTCGTTGATCTGCAATTCGGGTACGACCTGGCAGGCAATCTGGATAGCGTTGTCGATAACGTGGGCTCACTGCACGACAGAACAATCGGTTATGACGGTGCCAATCGCTTGACCTCAGCTACCGGCCCATGGGGCACGGAGACGATCTCTTACGATGGCCGAGGCAATATACTTACCCGTGACCGCAATGGCGATTTGCAGGAGTATTACTACAGCTCCGACAAAATGACGTACCGGGTTTTCCCAAACTTCTACTACATCATCGCTCACGATGCCCGAGGCAATATGACCAGCGATGGGCTGAATATCATGGTGTATGACGGAGCTGGCAATCTGCGGACTACAGATAACGGCACCCTATTCGTTGACTACGACTACGACGGAGCAAACACCCGAGTGAAGCGGGAAACGCCGTCAGAGACCACCAACATTGTTTACAACGCCTCTGGTGATCTCTTGGGAGAATACGAGCCTCAAGGCGGCTTTAAGGAATATATCTATGTCGATTCGCAGGTGGCCGCCAAGGTAACCGACTCAACCACCGTTGTTGGCCAATGAGCATCAAGGAGGATCTGTCATGAATCAATTCATCATCAAGCACCTGTGGGCTCTTTCGCTTTTACTTTTGACGGCTTTGCCGCTCAAGGCTGCAGAGGTCGTCACCTACTATCACAATGACCATCTGGGTTCACCCATTGCAAGTACCGACAGCTCAGGCGCGGTGGTTTGGCAGCAAACCTATGATCCCTGGGGCCTCAAACTCAAAACCAACACTGACGCGCGCGGTTATACTGGAAACTGGCTGGATGAGGAAACCGGCCTCGCGGACCATAAGGCGCGTTGGTATACGTCATCGATCGGCCGTTTTACGGCCATCGACCCGGTGAAATGGCACGAGTCGAATATTCATTCGTTTAACCGATACGCCTACGCCAGCAATAGTCCGTACACCTATGTTGACACCAACGGGCGTAATGCTGTCACGGCATTCGGTGGGTTGCTTGTTGAGTCCTACAACGCGGTGATGGGCAAAGGATTCGATATTGGAAGGATTCAGGGTGCCTTAGCCGATGGGTACAACGGTGAGGGTGCTGGTTTTGCCAGTTCTTTATACCAGGACGCAGAGTCATTTATTCCAATTGGGGCGATTGCTGGAGCCTTGGTGAAAAGTGCCAAGCTTGCCAAGGTGGCTGCTACGAAGGGCGCAGGGAAAGGGTTGGGTAACCCGTTTAAGAATAAGTCCGCTAAAGAAATTGATGATATGTTTACGAAGAAGGGTTTTGAAAAGAGGGGGCCTGATCCTGCAGGCGGTACTGGTGGTTATGTAAACCCTAAAACAGGCCGTTCATACCATATTGATCCTAAAGAGTGGGGTAAGTTTCCAGAGCCCAACCATGTCGATGTAAATAGAGCTAAGTCGTATAAAGGCTCTCTTGATAAGAAAAAGTTGCCTTTCAAGGAATAACAGTTATGTCTACAAATCAATTAATCTTAAATTTTCAGAAGTATATTCTTTCTTGTTGGCCACAATTAAGTGTAATTATGGGTAATCTGGACTGGGATAATGATCCATATTTTGTTGACAATTGGGTCCAGGCAAATTGGGAATTAATGGTGGAGAAGCAGTTGCTCGATAAGGAGCAGTTTTTGCCGCCCTATGGCTATGATGTTAAACCGGAATGCAGGCATACCAACATAGGAAAGGCGGCTACACATAGAGTTCTAGTCAGTATGAAGGGAGATGATAAAAAATACTGCTTTCTGAGTTTTACTTCAAAAGATTTGAACTCGACTAAATTTGAACCGCCTCTCAAAGATGTTTCGGTAAAAGATTTATCCACCGGTGATATTTCATATCTAGAGTTGAATAAGGTAGATTTTTCGATTGAAAACTTAAGCTAATGTTACAAAGAAGGGAGACTTTCATGAAGTTCTTACCTCCTCTTCGATATCTGGTACAACTCGAAGTGCTCATAGGAATTCAGCTAATAAAAATTTAGCTAACGCTCTTGAAGGTGATTCTAATTTTGCGCAAGGCATGAATAAACTCCTGGGCAAAGACGCCCTTCAGCATATGAAATCTGGTAAAAGTGGGTTGAAGAATCCACCTGGTACCGAATGGCATCACCCGAAAGGAGACGCAGGTACTATGCAGCTTTTACGAAAAGAGGTGCATCGTGATAAAAGCCTGCAAAATGTCTTGCATAAAGATGGTACGGGTGGTTTTGCAGATCACTTCTAGTTGAGTTAGTTATGAATTTTCAAAAAATTAGAAACGAGTCATTGAAGAAAGCTAAAAATCTGGGTTATGAAACTAACCCAGCACTGCCTTTACTTGATAGTAGTTTATCGTTACGACCGGTTGATGAGGTTATTAGTCGAAGCCTAGCTCTTTTTGGCGTAGTGGCAGGATCTTATGGTTTTGATAAAGAATCTGCTATCAATTGGATTATGCAAGAAGGTGCTGCCGACCAATTAGCGGAAACAGAAAGAGAGTTTCTTGTTTCGGGAGAAGGAGATAGCTCTTATTTTCAGTCTCAGATTGAAGGGTTGAATGCTTTTGCATGGGCTTTAGGGGTTGTTAAGTCGATGCATTTTGATTCTGTGTGTGATAATACTTTGATTAAGCTCTTTCCAGATATTAAGAATGGTAAGAGTTCTTCTGAATATAAAGACCAATCTCAACTGCGCTCAATCGAAGAAATCTTATCAGCTTGTGATCTTGCTTATTGTCTTCACTGGGCTATAAGAGATGCTGATGTCAATAATCGAGATATTCCTGGATGTGTGGCTAGTCATGTAATTGTTGAGCGTAGAAGAGCATTAGAATGGATGCTTACTACAGAGGACTGGGACGAAGTCAGTCTGGATACCTAACTTAAGCCCCGCACTCGCGGGGCTTTTTAATGTGCGGTCTGTTGAATCACAGTCTCTAACATCTCACTTACAAACTTCTGTTTAGCCTTGGGTAGCAAGGCTACTTGTTCGATTTGCCGTTGAAGCTTGGGCATCGGCCCTCGCTTAGCTGCTGTATCTTTAAGCCCTATCAGTTTATCCACACTAACCCCGAACAATTGCGCCAGTGTTGGTAGCATTGAAGCGGGAACCTTCCTGATTCCTTTTTCAAACGAGGCCATGTGCTGCTGAGAGATCCCCAGGTACTCCGCTAAGTGGCCTTGCGTCATATTGTGCTCTTTGCGTAGGTTGGCTATTTGTTGGCCAAGCGCTTGAAAGAATGTCTTATCGTCTTCAGTCATCTTATGTAGGTAATGGTCGATTACAGATGACATGATCTTAACCCCTCTTTTTAATTAATCCTCAAAGTGCTGCTGATAATACCTCAATATGAGGTATTATCAAGTCCAAGTTATTTTTATTGAAAAGCTATTGACAGGTTTTTGGGAGAATCGACATGGCAAGACTGGCAGATGACGTGATAAACCGCATCAAACAAGACGTGTCGTTACTACGATTGGTGGAAAGCCAAGGTCATAATGTGACCAAACAAGGGAAGGACTATGTGGTGTGTTGTCCTTTCCATGAGGAAAAAACGCCATCGTGTATTATCAGCCCAAAAACCAACCTCTTTAACTGCTTTGGCTGTGGTACGGGTGGCAGTGTCATTGACTGGGTGATGAAGACCCAAAGTGTAAGCTTCCGCTTTGCCTGCGAAATGCTGCAAAAAGACCTTGGCTTAGTGATCGAAAGCAGCACAACCGCCAAGACCAAAAACACCACGACAAAACTCACTCCTCCCTTAGCCGCTAATGCTGATAGTCAAACGGCTTTGCGCCAAGTGATTGATTATTATCACGAGACCTTCAAACAGTCGCCCGAAGTTATCGAGTATTTACGCTCACGAGGCTTGGAACATCCCGAATTAATAGACCGCTTTAAATTAGGCTTTGCCAATCGCACCTTGGGTTATCGTCTGCCAGAAAAGAACCGTAAGGCCGGTGCGGAATTACGCGGTAAGCTGCAAGAAATCGGCATCTTACGCGATAGTGGTCACGAGCATTTTAACGGTTCGTTAGTGGTGCCGATCATGGATGAAAACGGTGTAATCAGCGAAGTCTATGGCCGTAAAATATTAGGACAGCGGTTAAGGAAAGGGACGGCCCAACATCTGTATTTACCTGAGCCACATAACGGTGTGTGGAATGTCGAAGCCTTCAAGGCTTGTAACGAAATTATTTTATGTGAAGCCTTAATTGATGCGATGACCTTCTGGGTTCACGGCTTTAGAAATGTGACTGCCAGCTATGGCACCAGTGGTTTTACTTCTTCTCACTTAGCCGCTTTTAAAAAATACGAAATCAAGCGTGTGCTCATTGCTTATGATCGAGATGAAGCAGGCAACAAAGCTGCCGAACAGTTAGCGGAGAAATTACAGGCCGAAGGCATAGACTGTTTTAGAATCTTGTTACCCAAAGGCATGGACGTTAACGAGTATGCCCAGCAGGTAACGCCAGCCCAAAAAACACTTGGGCTTGTGATTAGAAAAGCGGATTTTATGGGCAAAGGAAAACCCCCAGAGCGCCAGCTTGAGATGACTACCGTTGAACCAGCGTTCGATCTTGATACCGGCGAAATCTTCGATCAGGAACAGCCAGAAATAGAGCCTATCCCTGAAACCTCCAGCGCCTCACCGCTACCAGAACCCGCCGATAATGTAACTGCTGAAGTGAGTGAACCCCACCATGTCACCGTAGTTGTCGCCTAACCATTTTAGAGAACAACCACTCCCCATTACTCACCGAAACGTAAGTGAACGTAAACGCAGTTTCCCTATCGGCTGAGTCATGAACACTAAGCCGCTGAGAATTCGAAGAGCCAGGCGCGGTGGTGAAGGTTTGGTAGTTCCAAACCAAGACATCGCAACAACGCTATCCCGGCTCTTAGAGGCTCAGCAGGTTGTCCAGGGGCTGGTCGTAGCTGGGGGCGAAAACCTCCAGAAAATACGCTACTTCTGGCAGTGTTTCCTGAGTCAGCCGCCGGTGTATCTGCGCCGCAGCTGGCTCGAATTCGCGATTTCCTGCCGCCACTTCCGCGCGGCATTTTAGCCACGCCGATAACCGGTCTGCGGCTTTAATCAGTTTTTTCTCTTCCTCACCCAAAGCAGATTCCTGCACATAGGGCGCAAACACCTTTTGCAAATGTGGCGGCAATAACGCCAGCAGTTCGGCCTCGGCTTTGTGCTCAATGTCTCCGAACGCCTGGCGCATCACCTTCGAGTGATATTTTACCGGTGTCGGCAAATCCCCGGTAATCACCTCGGTGGCATCGTGGTAAAGCGCCGCCGCCGCAATACGGTCGGCGTTTACCGAACCGCCAAACTGTTCATTACGGATCAGAGCCAGGGCGTGGGCCAGAGTCGCGACCTCCCAGGAATGGGTGGCGACGTTTTCATCAATGGCGTTGCGCATCAGGCCCCAACGCTTTATCCAGCGCAGGCGGGAAATATAGGCAAAAAAGTGGCTCACAGGGCGACTCATAGTGGTTAGCGGGCGTCCAGAGTGAAATTTACGGCAATATTGCCATTGGCATCCACGCTGGCGTCGGTTTCGGGTGCGCGCACGAAGATCTGTTTCGGGTTTACACCGTGAGTATTCACCAGTAACTGGCGCAAAGCCATCGCGCGACTGTCAGCAAGGGCGCCAGGTGACTGAGCACCGGCGTCGGCCTCGGGCGCTGCTGCGCCGCGAATACTCAGAATGAGCTCTGGTTTCTGGTTCAAAACCTGCGCCAGCGCCGCCAACTTTTGGGTGCTGGCCTCGGTCAACTCGATACCACCCGGCGCAAAGCTGACCTGTTGCATCTGTTCGCCACCCAGACCGGCGATATCTGCCAACGTGCCTATCAGTGCAAACGGCGAGGTGGCCGCTTTTGTCAGCACGTTGACAAAAGCACGCATCATTATCTTGCCCACATGAAATTCGGGGTCTGCCAAATCGCCGTTTACCGGCACGTTTAATTCAATCACATTATTGCCGTCGCGCAACAACGCCAGCCCCAGCTTAATGGGTACGCCAACCGTCTGCTCGCTGGGAATGGGTTGGCCCAATTCCAAGCGGTTCAAAATAATCTGATTTGAGGCGTTAATACGGGTGCCTTGTAGCTGATAGTCCAACTTAAGATCCAGTTTTCCGCCGGCTATGCCGTACCCCAGATAACGGCCGGAATAGGGTGATAGGCGCGGCAACTCCAGGTTTTCCAGATTCAACACCAGGTCGCTTTGCTGGTCGGTACCCAATGTGGCGATAGAGCCGCTCATATCAAGATTGCCCACCTGATTGACCCTTCCCTTCAAGCTCACTCTACCCTGCTGTGGCGGAATATTACTCAAGCCACTAAGGTTGCCCTGAAGCTCCCCGAGGCGGGTAATCAGTTCGGGCTTCAGAGTGCGATCGGTGTAGTCCACATCGGCGTTGTCTAACTGCAACTCGCCAATGCGAAATATAAAGCCCTGGTTTTCGTTAGCGTCCGCAGCCGTCGGCTTGCCTGCCGGCGCCAGCGTCAACAGATGGGTGATGTCGTGACTGCCATCGTTGTTGCGAGTAATGTTCGCGACAAGGTCGATCAGCGTTACGCGGCCGATTTCCAGGCGGGCCGGGTTCACGTTGTACTCAATGGGCGCTAGCTGCAGCGTCTGCCAAGCCAGCAGTGGTTGGCCACTGCCGGGCAGCCGGGTTTCCAGACCGGTCACTGAAGCACTTCCGCTAAAAGTGCCGGTCAGAGGTGAACGTTGCTGGTCCAGATTCAAACTACCATCGACTGACAGCAGCCCCGCCGGTAATTCTAATGCCATGCGTTGTTGCACATAAGGCGCGAACGCAGGCAATGCCAACTCGTTGCCCACAATGGCCATTTCCAGATTAAATGGTCGCGTGGTGAACTGGCCATTCAGGTCCAGACTACCACCACTGGCAAGAACGGCTTCTGCACGGTAATTTACCGGCTCGTCAAAGTGGTCCGTAAATGGCCCCAGGCTCAGGTTCAAGCCATTCAGTTGCAGCTCCGCAGCATTAGCAGGTACTTGGTCGCGCCAGTTTAACTGACCATCGCGAATGTTCACTCCGGCCACCGACCAGCGCAACCCCGGGCCGCTGTCGTACTGCCCAGAGCTGCTAGCCAAGCCTTCGTCCGCGGGCCGGACGCCAGCGACCAGCCAGTCGATGTCACCGTTGGCGCTGCGGTTCAGGCTCAATTCCGGCCCGTCGAACTCGATCTTGCCTGCCTCTATTCGCCTGGCGGCAAGGTCAAAACGAACCTGGTCAACAGTAAGGGCACCGCTGCGGAAGGCGACTTCACTAGGCTCGGCCGCCAAAGCCAGGGTTGCATCATCAAACGTCAGCTCGCCGTGCTGGGTCAACAACTCCATGGGTTGCGCTGCCTGCCATTGGTAATCAGTGCTGAGACTGACCCGGCCGGAACGCAATTGGTAGGGCATATAGGGCGCTAGCAGGTAAGACAGCACGCCCGGCCCCAGGTTATCAATACTCAGGCTGCCGCGGGAATACATCGGGTCTACTTCAAAACTGCCTTGCCAGCTCAACGCTTGTTGGTCCAGCACGGCCTCCAGCCGATATTGGCCAATATCGCCGGGCCGTGCCCAGGTCGCCAAATTCTGAAAACTGAAGGTAAGCGGTGTTATGCGGAACTCAACGCTGTCGTTCTGGCTGTTGTTTTGGCTAAAATCACGCAGCACCAGCGTGCCCGCACTCAAGTCACCCTGCTGCAAATAGATGCGAAGACTGCTCGGCCCGGTATCGCTCTGAATATCAGGAGTGTCTGCCGGCTGCCCGGCACGGGCCGGGGCTTGTTGCCAGTCGCGCAGCAGATTCAACTGCCCACCTGCCAACACATCCAGCCGCAACATGGGTTGCTCCAGCTCGACAGCTTGAAAACCGGCGGTACCGTTAAACAGGTCAAACGCCTTCAAATCAACATAAAGCCGCTGAAAGGCCAGCACCGGCTCGCCGTTTGCGTCGTTGGCCTGAAGATTCTGCAGCTCTGCGCTGAACGTAAAGGGATTGGCATGAACTTCGCCTACCATTGCCTGCCAGCCCAGCTGTTGCTGGGCGTAGTGCGGCAAATTTTTCTGCACCCACCAGGGCAACAGCAGAAATCCGCCCAGCGCGTAACACAGCAACAGAACGATCAATACAACCACAGCTAACCTTGGCCACAAGCTGCGTTGACGAATCTGGCGAATAGGGCGTTCAGCCACAGGGGTCTCCTTAAAGAATATTCGATGTATTGAAGGATAGACGCCAAGCAGGCCCTTTGTCAGCTCTCATGAACCCGACAAGGTCCCGTTTCGTATACAGACTGTGGGACAATCACCGCCGGGCACACGCTTTTATCGTAAATGAGGAAGGTTGATGGACATTGGAGATATGCGCCGAGATTTCGAGAGCGACGGTCTGGATCGGGACCAACTTGATGAAAACCCTGTCCAGCAGTTTCAAGCCTGGTTTGAAGATGCTCGGAAAGCTAACATTCTGGAACCCAATGCCATGTCGCTGGCCACCAGCGGCAACGATGGCCTGCCCGATTTGCGTACCGTGTTGCTGAAGTACTTCGACGACAACGGCTTTGTGTTCTATACCAATTATGGCAGCCGTAAGGCGCGTGAAATGGAGCAGAACCCGCAAGCTGCCCTGCTATTTCCATGGTTAGGCTTAAATCGCCAGGTGCGGATTCAGGGCAAAGTCGAAAAAGTCAGCAACACCGAGTCCCTGCGTTATTTTGCCTCACGCCCCCGCGGCAGCCAGATTGGAGCTTGGGTGTCAGAGCAAAGCAAAGCCATTACCTCACGCGGACTGCTGGAACAAAAAGTTGCGGAAATAAAACGCAAGTTTAGTGACGGTGAAGTACCGCTGCCCAGTTTTTGGGGTGGTTTTCGGGTGGTACCC
Source organism: Marinobacter sp. M1C (assembly GCF_023314135.1). NCBI lineage: Bacteria > Pseudomonadati > Pseudomonadota > Gammaproteobacteria > Pseudomonadales > Marinobacteraceae > Marinobacter > Marinobacter sp. M1C. Next base: position 208,160 of record NZ_CP092289.1, on the reverse strand, counting down.
CACAGCATCGAGTTCTGGCAGGGTCGCCCCAGCCGGCTTCACGATCGGTTCGAATATAACCGAACTGAACAAGGCGGTGATACACCTTGGACCATCGAAAGGTTGCAACCCTGAGTGACACCGACTGTATGGCTTTGCCATCAAACTACCAGCACTCAATTTGAACTACCATCCTGGTTAAACGCCAGTGAATATGCCAAGGCTTTGCCTTATAACGGCGCTCGGCGTGCAGAATTTCTTAGTAGCCGCTGGCTGATTCGTCAGGCTTTGGCGGGTGCCAGCGGCGAGGCGCCTGGCGCGTGTTCCCCGCGCGCGGGGCGACCTAAAGAGTCGCAGCACCCTCCTGGCTGGCTGCTATCGCTCAGCCACAGCAACGGAATAGCGGCCTGTGCGACCAATCTGCACGGAGAAGTAGGCCTCGACATTGAACCCTGCCAGCGCCGCCCAAACTGGCAGAAAGTCGTGCAGCGCTGGTTTTCACCGGTTGAACAGGAATGGCTGCTAGCCCAAGACGACGCCCTGGAATTTCTGAAAGTATGGACGCTGAAAGAAGCCTGGCTGAAAGCCACCGGCCGCGGCATCGCCGGCAATATGCAAACCTTGGAGGTGCGCCGCGGGTTCGAACTTTACGGCGACCAGTGCGACGACACTCGGCCATGGCAGGCCTGCTGCATTTATGTAGACGGCTTTTTGGTCACTCTGGTGTATCGCCGGTTGGCGGCAGAGGCGCCTGAAACGCCTCTTAACTGGCCTCCTATCCTTTTGCTGGAACCACCCCTGGACGACTACAGGCTCACTCCGGCAGATACTCTGGACTCCATCTGGGAACCACTACTGCAGCGCCCGATACGCTCTATGGCCTCCCGCGACAGATGATCTTAAACAACTGATCCTGCGTATCTAATTCGGTAGGAAGTAAACCGGAGAGTTATTGTGCGTATTACCTTGGAACAACTGAAAAGCCGCAAAAACGCGAGCATCGAACTGATGGAAATACTGTCTCTGGAAGGCCAGAGTTACATGGCACGTCTTACAGTCGATGGCCAACCGAAGATTCTGTCTGATGAGCACGGCGCCACCGCGCAGTTTCGCAGCGCCTGGCACGCCCAAGACATGTTGAGCAGTTTCCACATACTCGAAACTCAAGTTGTTCATGCATCGGCATACAATGAAATGGTGGGAATGGAACCTAGCAGCGCTGAACCGCTGAGAGTTCGGGTACAGAGGCAAAAGCTGTGATTGCAGTGGCTCGATTGGCCATTTTTGTTGGCTTGGCCGGCCTGATTCCCTTTATCAGCGCGGTTTTGGCGCTGTTTTTTATGCCCCAGCACAGCCTTGTGGTCAGCAGCTGGTTTTACATGTATAGCGCCGGAATACTGGCCTTTATGGCGGGCGTTTACTGGACAATCGCGCTGCAGCGTGAAGACCGCTGTTACCCAATGTCGCCGCTGGTGTCGATGTTGTTCAGCCAAATATTTTTTATCGCCGCAGGCGTGGGTTTATTAGCGTCTTCGCCGTGGAAAGCGGTCCTGTTCACACTGGCCTTTCTGGGGTTGTATCTGGTGGACGCATGCTGGATGAAAATTTACTGGCCAGCGTGGTATCTACGCCTGCGTTTAGGGCTAACGCTGACAGTGGTTGTGTGTCAGGTGATTGTAGCCACCTGGTTCTTTGCCGTTCATCACGGCTGACATTTCAGAACCAGGTGGCTCGCTTCGCAGCAAAAGCTCTGCGCTAGCTTCCTTATCAATCCGGAGCATTCTTTAACTCAGGCCACACTTTAACTCAGGGCATATTTTAACCCAAAGCGCACTTTAACCGAGCGCACACTGTTCGGCCGAGGCAATCGCATACTCGTGATTATGGGGTTCAATCAACGCGGCATGCAGTGCCACAATCGTAGCCTTATAGTTGTCTTCATCAATCACGAATTGAATATCCACTTGGCGCATGCACTGGTGCAACGCCAGAACACTGAGGTCTGCATCGGCCATCGCTTTTACTGATCGTGCCAATATGCCCGGCACTTTCATGTCGCTGCCAATGGCGGATACCAGCGCCACTTTGCGAGTATTCACCTCAGCATTGGGAAAGGTCTCTTTCAGCGCGCTCACCACCCGCTTTACGTGTTTCAGCGTGGTACTCACGTAATGGGTAATGGTGTTAGCGTTGGTGTCTTTTGATACAAAGCGCACTCTAAAGCGGGTCAGCACGTCCAGAATTTTACGGTCTGAACCTGGCTCGCCCTGCATGTCTTGATCAAACACTTCAATAGCGAAGATGCCCTTGGCACCGGCAATAATTTCGACCTGGGGTTTTTCGCTAACGTAGTCTTTGGTAATCAGAGTTCCGGTATGCTCCGGTTCAAAGGTGTTCATCACCCGCAGTGGAATATCATTTTGGCGCAGGCCTTTGCCGGCACGTGGATGAATGGCTTCCATACCCAGGTTGGCCAGCTGGTCGGCTACGTCATAATTGGTGCGACCCAAAGGTACTACCTTATCGGCACCCACAATGTTGGGGTCGGCCGAGCTCAAATGGTATTCCTTGTGAATAACGGCTTCACGGGCCTCGGTGATCACCGCTACCCGGCTGAAGGTCATTTCACTGTAGCCGCGATCAAAGGTACGCATCAGGCCTTCCTTGCACTGCGCATAACCGGTAGCAATGGGCAGTTCACGGCTGAGGTCTACCGCATCGAACGCCTGTTTGAGCTTTTCATCCAGCGGCAACAATTCTGCATCGCGCCAGCCGGTTAAGTCTACAAAGCGGGCGTTGATACCTTCCTGCTGTAGTTTCAATGTGGTGTTGAACGCGCTGTGGGCTTCGCCGATACCGGCCAGCATCTCACGCACCGTCAGCAAGTGTTCTTCAAGCTGAAACTGACCATAAGAACACAAGCGCTGCAGGTCGATCAGGCAGCCTCGCACGCCTTCCACCCGATCAGTGATGAACTGGTCGGCTTGCTGCTTTAACATCGAGTCTTCAAACATCTCGCCGTTGATGTCAGTAAGAAAGCGCACCAGCTTGGTGAGATCGTCGCCCCAGGCCCAGTCCGATTCTGCATCGGCGAACAAAGCGTAAACGCCCGGCTCACCCGTTTTTTTATGCTCTAGTAACTCGTTGGTGACACCTGCGTAGGCCGATACCACAAAGATGCGCTGATACAGCTCGTCTTTGCTGCGATTACCAATAATGATGTTGTCGCGTACGGCCTCGTAGTTGGTCATGGAGGTGCCGCCGATTTTTTCAACGGTATGTAATTGCGTCGTCATAATTTCGCCTTTGCTATCGGTTCTTTGGTGCGATTACAAACCCGTGAAAGCATGGCTATAGACACACACTTCAGATTCAACGGTTTTGAATAATCCCATGATTTTACCTCTTTGCACGTCAGATTTCAGACGGCACGATGTGGCAAGCTCACCTAGTGGCTTGTCGGCTGGCGCATTTACTCGGGCATTCGGGCTCAGCCAGGCTTGGTAAAGGGCCCAATGCGGAGCAAAATTTCGGAGTCGTGCTGACCGCCAAAGTGCACGTCTTTCGTGAAGTGCTCCTCAAAGGTCAATTCGGCGCCCATGTCGCGGGCGAACGAGCGGAACAGCGCCCAGGAAGCGTCGTTGTCAGTGGTAATGGTGGTTTCCATATGGCTAATGTGGCTAAGTTCCTGACGTGCCACAATCGCCTTCAGCATGCGCTTGGCGAGCCCTTGGCCCCGGCCTTTCTCGTGAACCGCAACCTGCCATACAAATACGGTTTCCGACTTCCGGGGGGGGATATAACCGGAAATAAAGCCGACCAGATCGCCGTCTTTCTCTGCAGCCACTGCGGTGTCGGCAAAGTCGCTGCACTGCAACAAATTGCAGTAAATTGAGTTCGGATCCAGCGGTGGACATTCCGTTACCAGCTGGTTCAGCTTGAAGCCATCACCCTTCACAGGTTTGCGCAGGTTAATGACGGTGGTATTCGATCCTTCTGATGTCATAACGAATCTGTTTACCTTGAAAATTTAGGGTTAAATTATATAGACCACAAATTAAATTTCAAGTTTACTCTAAAAATGACAGACGAATTGACTACTGGAACTCGCATAATTCATCAGAATAATAGCCGTCAATACCGAGATTCGATAGCGATTTTTGATTACTTTTTGTACGGAATTGACAAACTCAGGGGTTTAAATCTGTGCCAAAGCAAAAAGCTCCAGGAAAAATCGCGGAAGGGTTATGAAAACAAATTCTTAGGCCCCGAAAGACCCATCACTAACGGATTTTGCCAGTGGCCTAACACAAAGCGGAACTGATCAATCAGGAAGACGAAACCGCTAAGGGCTGGCGACGCCATCGGGCGACCAGCAAGGGCGCAAAGAAGCCCGACGTACAAAGTACAAAGCCCCAGGCATTAACGCCCAACAACAACCCGTACTTACCGTCGCCAATGCCCCAACTTGCCGGAATAGCACCTACGGCCAAGGCCAAACCTAGCGCAAGGCCGGTCCAGAAACTCAGGTGAAAACTCCACGGCGACCAACGGGTAAAGCCGTAGAACAGGAACACCGGCGCCAGCCCCATCACCATCGTGCCAGAAATGGTGGTTGCCGCCAGAATATCCGTGCCAGCAAACATCGGCAGATTCCCCAAGAGCGCAAACACCACCATCACCACCGCTCCCACCCGCATACTGGGCAGCCGATTTGCTGCACGGCGCGCCAACCGCGGCAGGTCTACCGCCAGCGACTTGGCCAGGGAGGTAAAGGTGGAATCCAGGGTTGAGCCGGCTGAAGTCATCATTACCACACTCATAAAGAACAGCGCTGCCAAACCCAGCGAACGGCCGACTGCAGCCGGTGCGTTACCCATGGCGTCGATACCATTCAGACGCGCATGAACCCCCACCAAGCTAAAGATAAACACCGCCAAAAAGCCCAAAAAACCAGCCACCACAAAGCTTTTGAGCATCGTTTTTTCACGATTTACAAAGGCTCGGTCTGTCAGCACCGGATCGTGAAACGGGTAGCTGAACAGCTGAAGTAGCGCCACTAGCAGCAAATCCAACCCCGCGTCCAAGCGGAAATCACCTTCGCGCAGCATCACTCCCGCATCGTTTGCGGGCAAGATCATAAACAGAACCGCGCCGAGAAAAAACACAAACACAAAGGTCTGAATAACGTCGGTAAAAATCGATGACCGCAGCCCGCCCTTCAAACTGTAAGCCAGGGTAAACCCGGTAAACACCATGGCAGCGGTGTAATACTGCCACTGTCCGGGCGAACCGAAATAACCGCCCACCACGGCCGTGTTGCTCCAGATTTCGTTGTACAACCGAATCAGAATCGCCGCCGCAAACGCCAGCGATGCCAGTCGGCCAAAGCGCGAGGTCAAAAACTCCTGCAAGCTACGGGCACCGGTCTGGCAGCGAATACGGTAGATCACATAGCCCGCCACCGGAATCGACAGCCAATAACTGGCGTAAGCCAGGCCACCCACAACACCGTAGGCCGCCCCCAGATTGGCCGCGTTGGTCACCGACTTCGCGAAAATCCAGCTAATAAAAATACTCGCCGTCAGCGACCACTGCCCCACCGGATTCCCATGGTCGTCGGTACCCTTATAAAACGATTCTGGATTCCGGCTTTTCGGCGACAAAACGTACATAATCACGCCGTAAGCCAAAAGAAAACCCCAAAATAGCGTGGCTTCGGTGATGTTCATTGTTTGTTTATTCCTTGCAGTTCTGATTTTTAGGTGGGGTTGATACCATACGGCCCAGCGGGTTCAGCCTCATAAGGAAAACAAGTCATGCCAGACAAGCCCCAGGTACTCATCACAAACATCCGCCAGCGCGCTGCCGAAGGGCTAAGTGTCGGCGATCGCTTTATCATAACCCGCTGTTTTAGCTCCGAAGACATCGCATCCTTCGCGGCGATTTCCCGAGACTACAATCCGGTCCATTGCGACAGCCATTTTGCCAAGCTGAAAGGTATGCGTGAACCTATTGCTCACGGCCTTCTGACAGCAAGCCTGATCACCGAAATCGGCGGCCAAATAGGCTGGCTAGCATCAAGCATGTCATTCAAGTTCAAGCGACCGGTCTATGCCGGTGAAACATTGACCTGCGACTGGGTCATCAGCAAAATCGACGAGCGAGAACGCGCGAAAGCAGAAGTCAGCGTCATCAATAGTGACGGAATCACTGTTCTGGAAGCAGAAATAACCGGTGTCCTACCCAATAAAGACGAGCGCCAACGCTTGGCCGAATTACTCAACGAAGGGCACTGATGGCGAACTTCAAGCTTTCCAAAATACCGAAACTAAGTCCGTCAGGGCTGGGTGGTGGGGCTTTCTTTCCGCCCGGAAAAGGTGTCTGAGCGCAGCGAGTTCTTTTCCCAGGAAAGAAAGCCCCGGCGCCCAGGCCGTTAACTCCAACGCCAGAATGAACAAGCCCAAACACCCAAAACCAAACCTAAGCAGGCGCCGAACAACTAGCCCCATAGCGATAACAAGAAAAGCACCGGTGATGGCGCAACATAACGCGCTCATCCATGCTCTGGGTCAGCGAGCCACCCAAATCGTACTGCGGATCATCATCCACCAACGTACAGGCATACACCCGCACATCATCACCCTTCTTCACCAACATCCGCGTGTACGTACACATGAAGTGCGCGCGGCTATCAACGGTGGGGTATTTCTCCATGCAGTTTTCAGTAATCTCCGGACTACCGTCTTCCGAACCCGGCGTACCCAAGTCTGGAAACGCGGTAAACGCCAGATTCTCGGGAATGCCCCATTCGCAGAAAATCTCGCGGAACGCGGCCTCTACCTTGGCCGGCACTTCGTCAACGTCGGTCTGGCGGGCAATAGACACCTTAAAACCCTGTTCAATCAGCCAGTGCACGCCCTCTAAGGCCTGATCAAAACTGCCTTCACCGCGGTCTTTGTCGTGGCGGGCGCGGTCAGGAAAATCCAGGCTAACGCGGAAATGAATGGGGTAAGGATTGTTTAGCAGCGGCAGCACCTGATGGCGGCGTTTCAACAGCGGCTCGGTGGCGTTGGTCAGTACAAAACATGGCCGGTGCTGGCTGGCGTAATCCAGGATATTCACAAAATCTCGAATCACAAACGGCTCCCCGCCGGTGAACGAAAACTGCTCCACACCCATGTCCATAGCTTCGTGGATAAACGGCTTCACATCGCTCAGCTTCATCCCGGGAATGCGGCCATCACCAGGATGACTGCCTTCCAGACAGAACGGGCAAGCCAGGTTGCAGGCGGTGCCGGTGTGAATCCACAGCTCTTTTAGCGCGTGCGCATCAATATATCCGCGAGGATCGCCATTGCGAGTATGAGTCCAGCTGTCAGCCACACGGGGCTCTAAAACTTCCACCAACGGGATGCGCGTGCGGGTCGCCTTAACCGGCGTGCTGGCTAGGGTGGGGGGCATAAAGGCTCCATAATTAAAAAATCGACACTCGTTATACTCAGTATTCAGACAGCATTGCGATAGCCGTCAAACAGCAGCAATCAGACCGGCGCTGACGCCGAACGTGTCCTAACCGCGACGCCAGCGGTGGATTTTTTCCACTATGGCCAGCAAACGTTGGGGCGCATTGGCCTGTTTCCATTTGCCCGCAGTGGCTTTAGCGGCTTCATTCCAGGTCGGGTACGGATGAATTGTGCCAAGAATTTTATTTAACCCCAGGCCGTGCTTCATCGCCAGAGTGAACTCCGCCAGAATTTCGCCGGCGTGGGAACTCACCACCACCACGCCGAGGATTTTGTCTTTGCCCGGCGGCGTCAGCACCTTGATGAAACCAGAGTCTTCGCTATCAGTAATGGCCCGGTCCAGATCGTCCAGACCGTATCGGGTAACTTCAAAGGCAATGCCTTTCTCCCTGGCTTCGGCTTCACTCAGCCCCACGCGGGCCACTTCCGGCGAGGTAAAAGTGACCCACGGCATAACCCGGTAATCGACCTTGAAGCGTTTAAACTGACCAAACAGGGCATTCACCGCGGCATACCATGCCTGGTGCGCCGCAGCATGGGTAAACTGATAGGGCCCGGCAACATCGCCACAGGCAAACACATTCGGATAGCGCAGACTCATATCCTCTTCCACCGGAACAGTTCCGTTAGGCAAGGGTTCAATGCCGATTTTGTCAAGCCCCAGGCCTTTGGTATTTGCGGCACGGCCCACCGCGACCAGCACCTGATCGAAGGCAATACGAACCCGCTCCCCTTTGTGCTCGCAGTAAACCACCTTTTCGCCTTCTTCGATGGCGAACTCTTTGGCCGCATGTTCCAGACGAAGGTCGACGCCGTCATTTTCGAATTGTATTTTCACCAATTCAGACACATCGCTGTCTTCTTTTGCCAGCAGCCGGTCTCCCATTTCTACTTGAATCACCTGGCTGCCCAAGCGGGCAAAGGCAAGGGCCAGCTCGGAACCGATGGGGCCGCCACCCAACACCAGCAAACGCCCCGGCTGTTCCTGCAATTCCCAAAGGTTTTCAGAGTTCAAAGGCTTCATATCTTCAAGCCCCGGAATCGGCGGCATGGCCGGCTTACCGCCGGTGGCGACAATAATGCTCCGCGCCGTCAGCCGCTCTGTGTGGCCATCGTTGTGCCGCACCTCCAATTCCCAGGGAGAGACGAAGCTGGCCTCGCCAGCGATGCAGTCCACGCCCAGCTCCCGGTAGCGCTCAGGGGAATCGTGCGGCTCTATTTTGGCAATCACGTCTTTGACACGGTTCATGATGTTCAGGAATGAGCTTTTCACCGGCACCGACTCGAGCCCGTAGCGATTGGCATGGCGCAATGTATCCGCCGCCTTCGCGCTTCGAATGAGTGCCTTCGAAGGAACACATCCGGTATTCAGGCAATCGCCGCCCAGTTTGTGTTTTTCGATCAACCCCACTTTGGCTTTGACGGCGGCCGCAATATAGGCCGATACAAGACCCGCCGAACCACCACCAATCACCAGCAGGTTGTAATCAAAGCGCTCCGGCTTCTTCCAGCCGGCATAGACCTTGCGACGACGGAGAAAGCCAACCACAAACTTTGCAATCAACGGGAAAAGCCCAAGCAAGGCAAACGACAGCAGCAAATCCGCAGAAACGATATCGCCAGTGGACTGAATCTGACCCAACTGGGTACCGGCATTCACAAAAACAAACGTGCCGGGCAACATGGCAACCCAGCTGACCAGTGCGTAAGTTCGCAGCCTCATCCCGGTGAGGCCCATCGCCAAGTTGATCAGGAAGAACGGGAAAACCGGCACAAGGCGCAGGGTTGCCAGGTAGAACGCACCGTCCTTTTTAATGCCACGGTCCATTTTGGCGATGGTTTCCCGATAGCGCTCCCGCAGGGTGTCACGCATGAGGAATCTTGCCACCAGAAACGCCAGGGAAGCCCCCAGCGTTGAGGCAATAGAAACCGCCGCCAAGCCATACAGGTTACCGAAAAAGGCACCGCCGGCCAGCGTCATGATGGTTGCTCCCGGCAGGGACAACGCTGTGACCACCACATAAATTGCGGCATAACCAGCAACAGCGATCAAAAGGTTCTGGTCAATCCATTGCGCCAGGGCTCCCTGATTCGCCTGCAGGTTCTCCAGCGTCAGCAGCTTGTGCCCGTCGAAGCCGAGAAAAAAACCAACAATCACGGCGATAACCAAAATGAGTAAAAGCTTGCTACGCGTCATATCCATGCCTTTTAAGATGTATAAACCAATACGCTGTTCACGATAAGACACGATCACCGACTGGATGTTACAAAGCGATTGAACTAAGATTTTTGAACATTCGTTCCAGAATACTGAAACTTTCCCTTAATCCGAAATACTATACAAACATAACGACCAAACCCAGCCTGATAAGGAACGGAATCCCATGAACACCGCAGTGCATCCGGACCCCCAATGCTCGCTGATCGAAGACCTGAAAAGAGGCGATTCATCTGCCTACAAAAAAGCCGTTCGGGAATATTCCCCAGGTATGTTGGCCGTCGCCCGGTTTTACCTGGATTATTCCAGTGCTGAAGAGATTGTTCAGGATTGCTGGGTGACGGTGATCGATGCCATTCACAAATTTGAAGGCCGCTCCGGCCTGAAAACCTGGTTGCACCGAATTGTCGCCAACCGCTGCAAGAACAAGCTCCGATCCAGCAAGCGGGAAGTAGCCATTGATTTTTCCGAGAGCCTGGAACCGGAGCTTGCCAACCGCTTCAATGCAAAAGGCCATTGGAACCTACCGCCATCACTTAAGTTTCACGAATCCGCAGATATCTTGATGGAAAATGACGCGCTCAGCGATTGCCTGGACAAACACCTGTCCGCACTACCAGAAACCCAGCGCTCAGCCCTGATGCTGTACGAAGCCCACCAACACAAATCCGAGGATGTCTGTAACATTCTGGATGTCAGTGCCTCTAACCTTCGTGTCCTTTTACACCGTGCCAGGCAGAAGATTTTTCTCATGGTGGAAACCTTCCAGGAGACGGGCGAATGTTAATGTGCAGGGACCTGGCCGGAATCGCCAGTGATTACATCGATGGTGAGCTGACCGGCCGGCGGAATCTGTCTGTGAAAATGCATCTGATGATGTGCAAGCACTGCCGCTCGTTTATCGGTAACCTTCGTGCCAGCACCGATCTTATGAAGGCGCACTCCTCCAGCAAGCCGGACGAGGAATTCATACGTCGGATTGATAAACGGGTAGCGGAAGCGCTCAAGACACGAAAACCCCGTGATGGGAATAATGAGTGATTGTTCAAAATTCGTTCTAAAGTGCCATTGGCCATGTGCTGCAGATGCGGTTCACTAGAAGCCTTATATCCGAACTTCAAAAAGCGAGACCCAATAATGATAAAAGTCAGCGTACTTTACCCCAAGGCTGCAGATAGCACGTTCGACATTGCCTATTACCGTGACACCCATATGGCGCTGGTTCGTGAAAAACTCGCGGGCGCGTGCAAGCGAACAGCTATCGAATCAGGCCTTGCAGGAGGCACGCCGGGAGAGGCGCCCACCTACATCGCCATGGGCCACCTGTATTTTGACTCCGTCAGTGATTTCGAGGCGGCGTTCGGGCCCCACGCCAAAGAGATCCTGGGGGATATCCCGAATTTCACCAATGTACAGCCGACGATTCAGATCAGCGAAGTCATCGAGTAAACGCAGACGCTCTTTGCTTGCCGCCGCAGCCAGCCATGGCACGTCTGGGCGTGCCATGGCTGGCTGCCATTCTTAGCGCCTCTTTGAGGTCCCCTCTGAAAAGCAAACAGTTAGCAATCATTCAAGCCTCAGTGAATAGTGAGTGATACGACCGACCTAAACACCGGGTCTTCCAATTTGTTACAAATCTTCGCCTTTTCTGGAACTTACCTTACAATCCTTTGTCTTTGGAACGATCATTCAAAAACCAAAGGAAAGAGAAATGCCTAAACAGTTACCTCTCGCACTTTTGCTACTCAGACTCGGTGTATTCATCGTTTTCCTGGTCTGGACCCTGGACAAGTTCGTCCAGCCCGAACACACGGCTCAAGTCTTTACCGCGTTCTATGGGCTGGGAGGCCTCGGCGAAAGCGCCTTCTATGCGATAGGCGCCGCCCAGCTTGTGCTGATTTTTGCATTCGTACTGGGACTGTTTAAAACCTGGACCTATGGCGCGATCCTGATCTTTCATGGGGCATCTACCCTCTCGGCATTCAGCAAATACCTCCAGCCCTTCGATAACCTTTTGTTCTTTGCTGCCTGGCCAATGCTGGCCGCCTGCGCTGCGCTGTTCCTGTTGCGTGAATACGACACGCTGACACTGTCGCGGAAACCCGTTCTAGCTACCGCCTAGGCACGATCAGCGGGTACTGCAACCGTATTCGCGGCTGTTTGTCTGTGCTATCACTACATCAACAAAGACAAACAACCGGGGTACGGCATGTTATTGAATTGGCTTTCGAGGCGCCTGGCCGCTTACCTTTCGAAGGAAGTTTCCCGGCACTCCATCAGAACGTCAACCTGGGAAGCAATGGTGAATACTCTTCAACCCGGAGACGTTCTGCTGGTAGAGGGTAACACGCGGATCAGCGTTGCCATCAAGTACCTGACTCAGTCCACCTGGTCTCACGCTGCGCTTTACCTTGGACCGAATGCCGGACTTGGAACATCGGGTGATGGTGAAGCTCACGCGCTGGTTGAGGCGGACCTTGAGAACGGTATTCGCCCGCTCCCACTTTGCTATTACCGACACGCCCACACCCGCATCTGTCGCCCGGTCGGGTTAAGCGACACGGACATCAGAACGCTTACTGAATACGCGTGCAGCAGGCTCGGCCATCAGTACGATATGAAAAACGTGTTTGATCTGGCCCGTTACCTGTGGTCAACGCCTCCGGTGCCAACCCGCTACAGGCACAAACTGCTCGCCTTCGGAAGCGGCGATCCCACCCGGGCGATCTGTTCAACGTTCATTGCCGAAGGTTTTCAGCAGCTGCGCTATCCGATTCTGCCGGTCGTAGAAACACTTCCCGCCAACGATCCTGACTGTGCCGACTGCGTGCGCGAGCGTTTTCGGGTTAAGCACCACTCTTTGTTCACCCCAAGAGACTTTGATGCCTCACCCTATTTCCGAATTGTAAAACCCACCATTGAAGGCGAATTCGATTACCGGGCCATCGCCTGGGAGGACGGTTAACCCCGAGGCTGAAAGCAATCAGAACCTGCATCTGTAATTCTTTGCCATCCAAATCGGGATAGGGGGGAGCCATGAGGCTCCGCCCCTCCCACACCACCCGGCATGCGGGTCCGCACCGGGCGGTTCGAGAAGTTGAGGTCATGAGAGTCTTGGCACACCCAGCCGATCGAAATAGGCAACCGTCAACACGTTGTGGATAGCAGACAAGCTATTGTGCCACCAGCGCCGGCTCAGAGCCGCTACCGATTGTGCCACCCAGGGATTTGCGCCCAGGCGCATCAGCTCCCGATAGATCGTCTTACCTCGTCGCCACTGCTTAAGCTGCATAGCCCTCAAGCGCCGACGTATCCATCCATCCATCCAGCGAGCGCCAGATGCGTGGAGTTTGCGACAGCTTGAAGTAACCTTTCCAGCCCAGCAGATAGCGTCGAAGCTTCTCCACCACTTGTTCCATGCTGCGCCCTCCCGAACGTCGAGTCAGTTGCCGGATCCGCAGCTTGAACGCTTGCAATGCCTTCGCTGAGACCGCACGGCGGACTTCGCCGTTCGGACCCTGCCATAAAGCATAGCCAAGGAACTTGCGCCCAAACACGCTCGTCACTGCACTCTTGGATTCGTTAATCTTCAAATGCAGTTTGTCGTAGCAGCGCCTCAGCAGCCGCATCACCCGCTCTCCCGCCTTCTGGCTGCGCACGTAAACACCAGCCGGATCAGGCCGGGGTCGTTCACGCGTTTCCTCAGGCGGTCGATCAGAATGTCGTGATTGACGCGGTCAAAGAACTTGGACAAATCCACATCAACCACAATGTGGCGGCCTTGCTGGACGTATCGCTGGGCGGACAGAACGGCATCGTGGGCACGGCGGCCCGGGCGAAAGCCGTGACTGTGTTCGCTGAAGCTAGGATCAATCTTCTCTCTCGCGAACGCCTGCTCTAGCAGGCTTCGCCCTGCGCCCTTCGGATCTCGACGCGGGAGTTCTGTTTCATCGCTGGACACGCACGGCAAGGCTTCACCTTCCCGGTGCGTGACCCGCCCCGCGGATGCGGGCATCTGATGCCTGGCAGACCTCATCGTCAAGTCGTTTGACGCTCCTTCTCGTTCGGCCCTTCGCTCCGTGGTGGAGCTACTATGGCCGCTGCTGACTTCTCGCTCCGTGTTTCCACGTCGCCCTTTCAGGCATGAGGCGAGATCTCCCCGGGTAAGAACACACTCCTTCACCGCACAACCGCCGGATTTACACCACCTTGCCTTGACCACAAGAGCTTCGCGGCTTCTTGCCCGCTCGCCCTGCTTAGCAGCGCCTCATATCCGATTCTTGTTCATCGGCTCGCGGTTTACGCTCCACGCTTCCTCCCCACGGTCGGTCACCCTTCCGCAGTTGCGCTTCACTTCGTTTGCTGTGGCCAGCTTACGGGAGGACTTGCACCTCCAGGAGTGCGCCCGTGCCGGGCGCACAAAAAACGGGGCGCGTGGCCCCACCCAAGATCGACAATGGACTTGTCAATGCAAACAACGCTACTGCTTATCGATACACTTCTGCTGCTCCTGGGGAGTGTATTCGGTCAATGCTGCCAACTCCTTGGAATCCCACTAAAGAGGCTCGGCGGCCATCATGCATATCTGGACCATTTCATCTAGGTGCACCATGTCCATACCGAAGTCTCGCTTGCCCATGGCAACAAAGTGAGGGTACTGATTCTTGAAAGTGTTTAGGTAATTCTTGAAAGTGTTTAGGTAAGCGTTGCCGTTGCTGCCGGCTGGCCGATTTGTAAAGGGTTGCAGCAATGTCGTCCGGCCCTGCACCTTCGGTGGCCATCAGCCAGATCAGCGAGGCGGTTTCGTTCAGACCGCTCAGGTGATCGAGGCGAGTGTCGTATAGATACACCTGACCTTCACTGAGGGTGTCTTCCGCCACCCAGCGTTCGAGATGTGGTTGCTGAAGAGGGCGGTCAGACAATACCTGGACACCACCCAGTCGGACAGTCGTGGCAGCGCCATGAAAGGCAGATACGCCGCCGTGTCGGTTCCGGAAACCAGGTTCTTGAAGCCGCCGCTGCGGGCTATTTCATCTTGGGATTCCCAGACCAGCCGCTCAACCACAGAGCCGGTTTCCAAAGCGACAGGCTTGCTATTGAGGCCCACGATTTCAACCATGTCGGCAACCAGGGTCAGGGCATTAACGTCCGGGTTGGTCTGATAGCTGAAGGGATTGTTGGCGTTTCGAAGATAGAGACACATGTGATTTGCAACTGTCACACCAAGAACTGAGCTTTTCTGCGGCTCAGAACCCTATTCGTGAAAGCTCGATGCCGGAGAATGTGGCAGGGGCCGCAATGACCGGCCGTGGTTGATAACGGTGAGCTTCGAAATGTGTAGAGAGCAGGCACCTCGTTTCATAACCTACTGACTTGGCAGCCTACCTGGCCCTACCTGTGGCGTAATGTTCTACCTGAACTTGAGGTGCATTCACCTTTGTCAGGCGGCACAACAAGACAACTTGCTGACGTCCTTGGTAAAGGTTTGGGCACAGAGCTTCAGCCCCTCCACCATGGTGAGATAGGGAAACAGCTCGGCGCCCACCTCTTGCACTGTCATGCGCGCACGCAATGCCATCACCGCCGTCTGGATCAGTTCACCCGCCTCGCCGGTGACCGCCTGGACCCCAAGCAACCGTCCTGAGCTACGCTCGGCCACCATCTTGATAAAACCGCCAGTCTCGAAATTCACCAGCGCCCGCGGCACGTTTTCCAGATTGAGCGAACGGGTGTCCACTTTGAAGCCCCGCCTGATGGCCTCGGCTGCTGTCAGGCCGACAGTAGCCACCTGGGGATTGGTAAAGACCACCGCCGGCATGGCGCTGAGATCCAGCCGTGCATCGCCACCGGTCATATTCACCGCAGCCCGGCTGCCTCCGGCGGCTGCTACATAAACAAACTGGGGCTGGTTGGTACAGTCTCCAGCGGCGTAAATGCCCGGCACCCGAGTCTGGAGTTGCTCGTTCACGATGACGGCACCGTGATCGGTCTCTACGTCGATCGCATCCAAGTTCAGCCTTTCAGTGTTCGGGGTGCGACCTACCGCGACCAGAAGTCGATCGGCCCGCAGCTCCCCGGCATTCGAGTCGACAATGAATTCATCATTGGTATAGCTGACCTGGCTCGCTTGCGTGTCATTCAGGACGCTTATACGCTCAGCCTGAAACGCTGTTTGAATGGCTTCTCCAACAGCGGGGTCTTCACGAGATAATAGCCGGCTGCGTGCCAGAATCGTCACCTCGCTGCCCAGCCGGGCAAACGCCTGGGCCAGTTCCACCGCCACCACCGAGGCCCCGATGACAATCAGTCGGTCCGGAATGGTGTCACTGGCAAGCGCAGTGGTGGATGTCCAGTATAGCGTACCGGACAAGCCCGGAATCGGGGGAATGGTTGGTCGCGCACCGGTACCAATGAACGCACGGTCAAAGCCGATCTTGTGTTCCTTGCCGTCGGTACCATTGACCAACAGCGTACGGGCATCCTTAAAACGAGCCTCACCCTGCACGACAGTGATATCAGGATTGTCTGCCAGAATCCCTTCATACTTGGCGCGGCGCAGTTCATCAACACGGGCCTGCTGTTGGGCCAGCAACAGGGGCCGGTCGATCATGGGTTCGGTCGCCGTGATGCTTTCATCAAATGGACTTTTGCGGCGCAAATGAGCGATGTGGGCCGCCCGGATCATGATTTTGGAGGGCACACAGCCAATGTTGACGCAGGTTCCGCCGAGGGTGCCGCGCTCGATCAGTGTCACTCGGGCACCGCGTTCAGTCGCCTTCAGGGCGGCGGCCATGGCACTACCGCCGCTGCCAATCACTGCAATGTGGAAGTTGTTGTCACTCATAAACGTTGCTCCTTAGTCGATGGGCTATCGCAGCAGGCATCGTGTTTCTTCTTGCGCCATACGGCATAGCAGGTCAGGCCAATAAAAAAGGCGAGCGCGGGCAACAGCACGTAGTCGAGATAACCGGTCAGCGCAGCCAGGCCTACCGTCCCAAGCAAAATCACCAATATCGGCGTAAAGCAGCAAAGCGCAACCAGCACGGTGCCAATGACACTCACCCGCAACAGGGTTTTGGGGTTGTGCATGGTTACTCCTGTGTCGCCTGGCTTTGTTTCAGCGTGGACGGATAGCCTGCGTTAGTCGTGGCTTGAGTCAGTGCCTCAACGGAGGTTTTCGCATCGTCGAAGGTGACCGTAGCATCACGTTCTTCATAACGGACATCGACAGCATTCACTCCCTCGACCCGGTTGAGAACAACTTTGACGGTGATTGGGCAGGCCGAGCAGGTCATGCCTGGCTGGCCTCCGCAGGCCGGTATATCTGACGCCAGGCAAAAGTCATTGCCACCAGCGCAGCCCCGATGAACCATGGTCGAAAGGGTTCCAGGGCGGCCAGGTTGCCGATCCAGGCGCCGGAAATGCCCAACGTGATTAACACCAAGGGGCCACGACAGCTGCAATGCCCCCAGCAATCAGCGAACCGCGACCTGCTTTTGATTCTGACATTACAATGGTTCCTTTCATGACATGGATGACGGCGTTAAGGTTACTCCCGTAGTCAGCTACGGAATCAAGCCCTATGTCTAAAAAACAATGCTCAATGACTATCGGTGTACTGGCCAAGGCCGCCGGTATGGGTGTGGAAACCATCCGTTATTACCAGCGCAGAGGACTGGTGGCTGAACCTGAAAAACCCTATGGCAGCATTCGTCATTACGACGAGCAGGCATTGGCGCGCCTTCACTTCATTCGAATGGCCCAATGGCTGGGATTCAGTCTGGATGAAATCGGAGGGCTGCTTAAGCTGGAAGACGGCGCCCACTGTGATGAGACTCGAGCCCTGGCTGAGCGCAAACTGGATGATTTGCGACGCAAGATCGCCAGCTTGCGACAGATGGAATCCACTCTGGATAGCCTAGTGGAACGTTGCCGGTACGGTGAGGACCCGCAGCGATGTCCGATCATTCATTCGCTGCAGGGTAAACGTGATGTCCCGAACGAGGGGGTCGAAAGATGAGCTTTTCCCGTTGCTAAATGGCCAGCCCAAAAGCGGCCCTGGCAACTGCGTACATTTAGCGCTAGAAGTGCACTTTCTTGATCTCCAATTCTGAGCCTGACCAATAAGGATTTCCAATGACCAACAACGTGCCCAGCGACAGAAAATCTCGCGCAAGACTGATGAAAGCATCTGACTTATTCGTAAAAGCGTTGGAAAATGAGGGAGTCCAGTACATTTTTGGCGTTCCCGGCGAAGAAAATCTCGATTTACTGAATTCATTAAAGAACTCGAGCATCCGCTTAATTCTCACCCGCCATGAACAAGGCGCGGGTTTTATGGCCGCCACTTATGGCCGTTTAACCGGTCAGCCCGGCGTCTGCCTGGCAACGCTTGGGCCTGGCGCAACCAATCTGATCACGCCGGCGGCTTTCGCCCAGCTGGGCGCCATGCCGATGCTCATGATTACCGGGCAAAAACCAATCAAAACAAGCAAGCAAGGTCGCTTTCAAATCCTCGATGTGGTGGATTTGATGCGCTCGGTTACTAAATTCACCAAGCAGATTGTCAATGGCAACACTATCGCCTCACTGGTGCGCGAGTCGTTTCGCTTGGCCATCGAAGAAAGGCCGGGGGCCGTGCATCTGGAATTACCGGAGGACATCGCCGACGAGGAATGTGCGGAGACGGTTTTTCCGCCCATTGGTCATCGCCGCCCCCACGCCACAGAAGACGCACTGCGCGAAGCAACCAGTATGATCGAGGCGGCAAAAAGCCCGCTGCTGTTGATCGGGGCGGGTGCTAACCGCAAACGCGTCAGCGAGGCATTGACGACTTTCGTCGAGGCCACCGGCATTCCGTTTTTCACGACCCAAATGGGCAAAGGTGTTGTCGACGAACGCCATCCCCTTTACCTGGGATCAGCCGCCTTGTCCGACCACGATTTCCTGCATTGCGCCATTGACCGAGCGGATCTGATTATCAATGTGGGCCATGATGTAGTGGAAAAGCCACCGTTCTTTATGGAGCATGGCGGCAAGCAAGTAATTCATGTGAATTTCTCACCCGCCGAGGTGGACGCGGTGTACTTCCCCCAACTCAACGTGGTGGGAGATATTGCCTTTTCCGTGCAGCAACTGGCGAAGCTTATTGAAAACAAGAACCATTGGGACCTGTCCTTTTTCAAAACCATCAAAACAGAAGTAGACCAGCATCTGTCGAAGTATTTTCTCGATACCCGGTTCCCGATGCTGCCGCAACGTTTAGTACATGTGCTGCGGGAAACCCTGGCGGAAGATGCAGTGCTTAGCCTGGATAACGGCGTTTACAAAATATGGTTTGCCCGCAACTACAAATGTTATTTCCCCAACACCATGCTGCTGGATAATGCACTGGCTACGATGGGCGCGGGCTTGTCCAGCGCCATGATGGCTAAAATGCTGTACCCCAATACTCAAGTCGTGGCTGTTTGTGGTGATGGCGGTTTCATGATGAACTCACAGGAGCTGGAAACCGCTGTTCGCCTGAAGCTTAATCTCGTGGTGATCATCGTCAACGACAATGCCTACGGCATGATTAAATGGAAACAGCATGCCATGGGTTTTGATAATTTTGGTTTGGATTATGCCAACCCGGATTTTGTTACTTACGCCCAAAGTTACGGCGCCCACGGCTACCGGATACAAAACGATGAGCACTTTCAACAAACTCTGGACACATGCTTGGCGTCTACCGGGGTTCACGTCATTGAACTCCCCGTGGATTACTCACTCAATCACGAAATCCTCAACGTCATGCTTAAGGAGAAAACATGCCAACTGTGAACACAACCAACAGTGTGCAAGTGTTTCGGCCTTATGACCAAAGGGTGATCCGCGAGATCCCCATGGACTCGGCGGAAATGGTCATGGGCGCCCTCGCTGAGGCGCATCAACTCTTTCAGGATCAGTCGCCCTCGGACTGAGCCTTAAACTGCAATCTCGACACCGTTACCAGTTTTCCCCGAACGGTCTTATGTCCAGTTCGAAGGTCCAGGCCGAAGGATCCTGGTGACACAGGGTCCAAATGGCATCCGCCACGGCAGATGGGTTGACGAAAAAATCATCCGTTTTGTCATGCAGCCACTCGCGGGTACGTGGCAAATCCACCACGCCGTCAATCACCACGTTGGCCACATGAATTCTTTCCGGCCCCAACTGCCGGGCAAGGGATTGCGCCAGGCTGCGCTGGGCCGCCTTGGCCGAAGCGAAAGGCGCAGAATTTGCCCGCCCCCGGGTCGCAGCAGACGCACTGGTCACCACAATACTGGCCGTGTCGTGCTGGCGCAGTTGCGGCAAAACTGCCTTGGTGGCCGCTACAAGGCCTTGGACGTTGGTGCGCCAGCTGGCCTCAAAATCGTCGAAGCTGGCCTCCTCCACATTCTTGAAAACACCAGCCCCGGCATTGTAGAGCAGCACCGATACCGGGCCGAGTATCTGCTCGATCGCCTGGAACGTTGAATTTACGCTATCAATCTCTGTGGCATCGTACTCATAGGCATGAGTATTCGGAATCTGTTGCGCCAGGGATTCGAGGTAATCCCGGCTGCGCGCCAGCATCGCCACCTGGAAGCCGCCCTCACTGAAACGGCGGGCCAATGCTTCACCGTTACCGGGACCTACACCAATAATCACGCACACTTTGTTCATTGATCGCTCCTTTTTTTCGACCATCTTGGACATCGTCTCATTACAAATTACAGGTAACGGCTTGACCAGGCCACTAGCCGTTGCAGGCTTCGTTGCATTGTCCTTGCTGCATGGCAAGGCCCAACAAATCAGTCGATTCTGACAATAATACCGCCAGCCGCGTCGGCATCTTCCTGATCGTGTGTTACCAGCACCGCAGGCACATTCTGTTGACGCAGGTGCTCAAAAACGACAGCGCGCAATTCGCGCCGCAAGGGCGCATCTAGCTTGGAAAAGGGCTCATCCAGCAGGATGGCCCGGGGTCGGGAAATGATCAGCCTTACCAGCGCGACCCGCGCCCGCTGTCCACCTGAAAGCGTCTCGGGGTCGCGGTGTCCGAACCCCGCCAGGCCAACACTGGCAAGCGCACTTTCCACCCGCTCGGCGACGTCGTCTTTTCCTCCGCGAGCACCAAATCTTACGTTTCCGGCTACTGACAAATGCGGAAACAGCAACGGGTCCTGGAACAGCAAGCCGACCCCGGTCTTTTCTGCCGGTCGGCCGGTAATATCCTCACCATCCAGAATGGCCCGGCCGGTCGCGTGAAAGCTGGGCGACATGAAGCCGGCAATCCAGGCCAGCAGCGTCGATTTGCCAGAGCCGGAGGGGCCCATGACGGTTAGCACTCCACCGGGACTGATGGTTTCTGTAAGATGCAGCAGACGATGCCCATGCAGCTCCAAGGCAACGTCCTGCAGTTGTAAGCAGCCAGGCTCAGCTAAAGGGCCTGCATGCCCCGACGTTCTTTCCATAATAACCTCGGAATCAGTAATGCCAGCAGAAAACCGATGAAAGGTGTAATGGCCTGCACCATAGACCAGACCCCGATAAGACGGCGATCCCCGCCCGATGACAGTGCCACCGCCTCCGTCGTCACCGTGACGATGCGCCCGCCCCCCAGCATCTGGGTAGGCAGGTACTGACTGACGCTGATCGCCACGCCCAAAGCCATCGCGGTCAGCACCGGCCTCAGCATCATCGGCAATCGAATGCGCCAGAAAGCCTGATTGACCGAGAGTCCCAGCGATCGGCCCAGAATGACCCACCGGAAATCAAAGCGACGGTAGGGTTCCACCAGCGTCAAATACACATAAGGCAACACAAAAAGCAGGTGGGCCCAGACCACCACCCAGAGCGCCGGCGCCTGCCCCGCTATTTGGCTTAGCACGGTAATGCCGGACAGAAAGCCCACCTGCGGCACCAGCAATGGCAGATAAAGCAGCCAGAGCGCGCGTGTAGCCGGTTGGTTCCGCCGCTGTTCATGCTCCAACGCAGCGAGCACCATGACCACCGCCAGCACAGATGCCGCCGTCGCAATGACCATGGTCATCCAGAACGGCCGGGCCAAATCCGGCAGTGCCTGCAGCCAGTGGCTCGGGGTAATGGACCCTGGCCAGGTGTCGGGAAAACGCCACAAGCCGGCGACGGAGTTGAGCGCTAGGGCGAATAGCCCCAGCACCGGAAGCAACGTTGCAATCAACATGAGTCCCCGCCCGGCCAGCCATAACGTGCCATCCGATCGCTGCCGGTTGCCGCCGGCTATCCAGGCATTGAAGCCCGCGCCAATCAGTTTCTCCAACCCCCACCAAACTGACAACGTCGATACGGTCACCAGAAGCTGAAGCAGCGCTCCAGCCGAGGCCAGAAAACGGCGGGAAAGATCAGGGTCATTGAACCACTGCATCACCTGAACACTCAGGGTGGAAGGTAAATTGGGCCCCAGAATCATCGCCACATCCACCGTGGACGTGGCAAACGCCAGCACCGCATACACTGGCAGTCGGATCAGCGGATAAAGTGCCGGAGCCACCGTTTTGAACCAGGCAACCCGAGGCAGGTAACCCAGGGAACGTGCCAGCATGACTCGCTGACCTGCATTGAGCTGAGGCAAACCCGCCAGACTGACCAGCAGCAGGAAAGGAATTTCCTTGAACACCAGGCCGCTGATCAGCGACATGCCGAAAGGATCATTCAGCAACAGCCAATCCGGTGGACGCTCAAACCCGGTCAATGACGGGGAAAGCCACCGCAGCAGCAAGCCGGAAGGCGCGACCAGAAAAGCAAACCCAAACGCCGCGGCGGCATGGGGGATCGACAACAGGGGAGAAACCAGCCGCTGGATCCAGCGATCAAACCGGGTATTGGCAATGGTCGACAGAAACAGAAAGACGATGATCAGCGCCAGGCCGGTCGCCAACAGGCCACTACTAAAACTCACGGCAACCGACCGCAGAATGCCGGGCGTTGCCGCCAGCTCAAACCACGGACGAAACGACCAGTCATCGCCCCCAAGTACAGGCAGGTAGCCAAAAGCCGGTGGCACGGTAAACAAGGTGCCTCCTACCACCGGCAAGACCAGACTGAGAACAATAATCCAGGGTGCAAGGCGCAGCATTGGCAAGCTCAGATCATCATCAAATGGGGTCAGTTGCCGCTGTATCGCTCAAGCCAGGCGGCCTCCAGGGCCTCAACCCAGCTGGCATGAGGTTCCTCCACGACCTGCTGGAGCTCTGCCGGTGTCACTCCGCCCTTAGGCGACGGTAATGCTTCGAACAGGGCTTTCTGTTCGGCGTCCAGTTGATTCATGGATAGCACCGTCAGGAAGCCCCAGTTGTCCGGATGCTGCGCGTAGGCCTGGGCTTCCGGGGACAGCAGAAAATTCGCCACCACCATGGCGGCTGACTTATGCTGGGCGTTGAAGGGTATGGCCAGAAAGCTGACGTTGCCGATGGTGCCCCCGTCCAGCACATAGCTCTCCACCGTTGGCGGCAGCTCGTTGTTGGCGATGGCGGCTGGCACCTCGGCGGGCCAGAAGGAGAAAGCCAGGCTGAGCTCGCCATCCCCCATCAGGCGACGCAGGGCCGGACCATTGTCGGGAAAATTACGGGCGGACCGCCAAAGGTGTGGGTGAAGTTGATCCAGAAAATTCCAGAGTGGCGCTGTGACCGCCTCAAAATCTGCCTCGGCAACCGGTCCATACAGCGCGTCTCCATCGCCTGTGAGTTCAATTAAAGCCTGTTTCAGGAACGTGGTGCCCAGATACTGAGGCGGCTTGGGATAGGAAAACTCACCGGGATTTTCCTGCGCCCATTCAAGCAGCTCAGGCATCGAGCCCGGAGGGTTGTCCGTCAGCGATTTGTCGTAATAGAACACCACCTGCGCCTTGCCCCAGGGCGCCTCCATGCCCTCCACCGGCACGGTAAAATCGGTCGTTACTGCGGGGTTGTTTCCGGGGTCTGTCAGGCTGAAGTTTGGCAGTTGCTCGGCCCAGGGACCAAACAGCAGGCCTGCCTCCTTGAGCGTTGCGAAGTTCTCGCCGTTGATCCAAATCAGGTCAACGGCACCTTCGGAGGTGTTGCCCCCCTGTTTCTCTGCAACGACACGTGACACGGCTTCGGCGGTATCGCCCAGCTTCACGTGGACAAGGTCGATACCGTAACGTTCCTCAACCTGCCCTGCGGCCCAGCGAATGGTGTTATTGGTGTTCGATTCACCGCCCCACGCGTTGAAATAAACCGTTTGTCCGCGCGCCTGCTCAACAATGGCCGGCCATTCATCGGATACTGCGGCATGGCTGCCCAGCGGCAGCGCCAGACTCACGGATAACGCCAGTAAAGTAGACTTCATCAGAACCTCTGTTTGTCGTTGTCGTTATTAGTTGGTCAAAATTTGTTCAGCTAACCGGCTAAGCCAGCAGCCGTTCCAGTTCATCGAATTCCGATACGATGGCGTCAATAACCGCCGGTTCCAGGTAATGGTTCGCCCGATCCCGCACATGGGCATTGAGGGCATCTTCATTGTTGGATTCAGACCAGTTCTGGCCCCTGTCCGGCCCGGATGTATCCCGGGACAATGCCAGCCACTTTGCGCACCAGGTCGTTGACCACAACCACATAAGTCGGCGAAGCGGCACATGCCAGGGGCGGTGATCGGCGCCCCTGGCACCGAAAGCCTGCTCCCATGACTGATACGCATAGGCGATATCGTGGACCTCCAGAACGGCGTAAGAGTTCATGTCCCAGGTGGTCGAGGTGTACAGGGTGCTGTGGGCCAGGTCGAAGCCCGGATAACTGATACGACACTTTTCAAGGTCCACCATCCAGGCGGCGCTTTTTTTATCGACCAGAAAGTTGCCGGGGTGGGCATCAAAGGTAATCAGGCTTTCTGACGGTCGCTCATTCAGGCCGGTCAGTCTGGTGGCAATCTCAAGCTGCCCCTGCACCCGGGCCTGAACGTCGGCGGACACACCGGCACGCGCCAGGAACTCCACCTGAGTCCGGATTTCCCGAATCATGCTGGCCAACGGATCTTCAAGAAGGCTCAGGCGTCGGTGAATGGCTGGTGGCACATCAACACAATGTATTCTCGCCAATGACAGGCTCAGAGACGCCACATGCTCAGGCAACGCCAATGGAACACCATCCACATAATCCAGCACCAAAGCTCCCCGGGGCAGCGCCGGGCTGACCGGTAACACCTGGTGCAATGCTGGGGTCACCAAAGAGGGCGCCGCCGCCTGAAAACAGATTGCTTCATGGGCCAGATGCGGTTCTGGATCCAGGCCCACCTGGCTTTGTTTGGGAATACGCAGTAACTGGCCGCTGTTGCCAAGACGCACATGGGCGTGGGCCAACCCGATGTCCGGGAGGAAGCGCAAGGATTGTCCGCGCCAGACGGTGTCCACCAGGAGGTTTTCAAGGCCCGTTTCCGATACGCCAAGGGCGTGGAACAGTCCGCTTTGCCCGTGGTTCAGATTCCGGGTCATGATACTGCCACGACACCATGTCGGCTGGCACGCCGCTGGGGGCGGGAGCGGGTTTCGTGGCTGTGTTTGCAGCGTCGGTGACAATGCCAACAAAGGACGTAATAGATGGATTCCACGATCTTTGATCCTTGCTCGGTCAGAAAATTCAAAAATTTGAATCTTCGGGACACATGACTTTGGTGAAAGTTACAGAAACTCCGAAAATAATAGGCGTTTTTTGGCGATCAATAACTAACGCAATTCGGGAAAGTTAGCTCGCAAGTTCAAAGCCCAGTCGTAGTTGATGAACTTTATACTCGATGTCCCGGCAACCCCTTTCACCACTGCAGAATCCGCCCATTCCTCAATAAAAGCCTTTGTGGAACCGGACGCCTCGCTGAAATCGTCCTGATACCACTTGAACAATTCCGTTACGTAGAGGGTATCGCCTTGTATCTTCAGGTGGCGGTCGGTATTCAATGCGCGCCGGGTATTCTCTGCCAGCAAGCCTTCAAGATTGTCAGCAGTATAGAGCGTGTTCCGCAGGGGTGGGCATCCGACAGAAGCACAGTTCACCGCAAAGTGAACCCGCGCATCCTTCCAGCCCCGGGATTGATAATCCTTACCCAGCAAAACGCCTTTTTCGATCTGGCTCAGGCTGAAGCGCTCCCCACCAATCACAAAGCTCTCCCGCTCAAAAACACTGTCGACAAACGGATTTACCCGGCCGCCGTAATCCCAGACGGATGAAACAAGATGGCCATCCGGCCTTTCGGTAAGAATCTGTTCGAGCATGAAAAAATTGTAGGCATTAACCCAGAAGGCCACGGACTCTTTCTGAGCCTCTAGGGCTCCAGTATCAAATTCCGCCAGAGCTTTGCGCTGCTGTTCCAGCGTCTGTGCCAAATCTGTATCCGCCAAGGCGGCTTGGTAATCAAAAGCAGAGACCAGCCCGTTACCGGGCAATGTCTCTTCAATAAGATAGTTGGATAAAAGGCTTTGGTAGGGTTGGTAGAGGCCAGGATTGATATCCGCCCATACCAGGCTTGGCAATAGAATCCATGCAAGAAAGCCTGTCACTAATCGATATCCACGCATAATCGCTCCCAAGTCAGTTTCGTCAGTAATACTTCAGAATCATGGCTACAGACAAAGACAACGCCGCTCTGTTACACAGGCGATGCTCGAAACCTCAGGTCTTAGTATCCAGGTGCAAAAAACGAGACAGCCGGGAGTGGGGGCGTCTGCCGAGATACAGCGGCAAGATGCTCATCACCACAAGGATGACGGCCGCGGCAACCACCGTCAGCACGGGACTGAGTTCAAAGCTGTGGCCCAGTCCGGCAAACACAAAGGTCATGGGGATCATGCCGAGGGTTGTCGCGAGCGCGTAGCGCCAGAACGATATCGCAGTGACACCGGCGGCATAACTGATCAGCGCAAACGAAAACAATGGGATCAGGCGCGTCAGCGTCACCGCCATGAACAGAAAACGCTGGGAACCGGTGGCTGAAAATACCGGGTTATCGCCCAGTTTGCGCCGAACAGCCTCACGCCCCAGTACCCGCGCCAGATAAAAAGCAATGATAGACCCGGCGAGGGCACCCGACACTGCGATTGCAGTTCCAGTGAACACGCCGTAAACGAGACCTGAAGCAGCACTGATGGGCAGTGTCGGAATCGGTCCGACAACCACCGCGAGGATCATCAACAGCATCAGCAACAGCGGCCCGGACATGCCCTGCTGGTTGAGCCAGTCAGCCAGCGCCTCTGGCGCCAGACTAACAGGCATACCCAGTTGACGAAGAAGCAGCCAAATGGCCCCCATTACGAGTACGACTATGATCAGAAAAGTGAGCCGGAAAGCCCATGGGGAACGGTTCATTAGAATATTCTACCGGCCACGTTGAGAGCGGGAGGGGTTTCCGGGAATTTTCAGCAGCATCATAACGGTACCTGTTACTGAGTGATCATTCAATATATAGTTGAACGAACATTCAAAACCGCAATTAACGGTGATATCCATGGCGAGAAGTCCCAGTTTTGATCGGGAAGCGGCCCTTGGCCAGGCCATTGGTCTGTTCTGGGAAAGGGGCTATCACTGCAGCTCAATGAAGCAGATTGAGCACGCACTGAATATGCGTCCCGGCAGCATCTACGCAACGTTTGGCAGCAAGGATGGCCTCTATTCTGAAGCTTTGGCCCGCTATGCCGAGGCTGGCGGTGCGGAGCTGGCAAAGCATATAGCGGGCTACGATTCCATTCTGGACGGGCTTAAAGGCTACCTGCGAAAAATCGCACGTGGCTGTATCAATAAAGACGAAATGCCCAGCCGGGCCTGTCTAATCGTTAAAACCCTGCTGGAGGCGAGCAACACACATACGGGGCATTCAAAACAGGCCCGGGAAATTCTTGCAGCCATCGAGCAATCTTTCTCGGAACTGCTGGAGAAAGCCAAACAACGGGGTGAACTGAAAGACGCAACAGACTGCGCCCGCCTGGCACGACTGATGCAAAGTCAGATCATGGGCCTGCGCTCTATTGCCGAGCGGAACCTCTCTGCCGGAGATCTGGAAGCGTTAGGCGACGATATGGCGCATATTCTTGACGCTTACTGACCCGGGACGGGCGATGACTGATGTCAGTCGCGGGTAGACGGGCAAGGCGCGCCACAGGGCGCGCAGGCTGATTCGTCTTTCTGCGACAGCGCGGTTTGCACATTGCCCTGGCCCGAGTTGAACGCAAACGTCGGGCTGTTCAGGTGGTCCACCACAATGAGCAGCAGAATCGCACCCAATAACGCCAGAACGCGACCTTTACGGTAAGCTGGATTCATAACTGTGCTCCCGTTGTCAGTTCGGCAGGCGGAACCAGGGCCGCAGGCGAATACCAATGTAAGACCCACCAAACGCGCAGGCAAACCAGATCCAGGCGTGCAGGCTGGCCGAACCAATACCTGAGAAGAGTGCACCGATATTGCAGCCAAAACCTAAGCGAGCACCGTAGCCCAGCAACAGGCCGCCCACCACCGCCGCCAGAAACGGGCGACCTTGCAGCTTGTTGCGACTGGCTTCGTTGAAACGATTAGCCAATCCTGCGGCCAGCATGGCGCCCAATAGCAGGCCAAAATTCATCACCGATGGAATGTTGGTGAGCAGCGAATCTTTCAAAGCCATGGCCGGGTATTCCCACTGCCAGAACTCAAACTGACCCATGTCAACGCCGATGGCTTGCAGTGCTTTAGCGCCCCATACGTTGAACGCAAAGGTGATGCTCCAGGGCGCCCCACCGATGGCCAGGGTAAGAATATTACCGGCGGCTAGAATCAGAATGGCCCAGGTGAACGGCCAACGGCCGGTTACCAGCGTGCGCCAGAAACCCTGACCTTTCTGTTTCCACAACAGCTCATCGCTGGCCACTTGGCCGTGGGCTTTGCGCTCAATGCGACTGACCCAGCGAGCAATCAATAGCAAGCCGACCAACTGCAGCACTATGGCGCCGGTAACGCCAAAACTCGCGACCAGCGGCACCGGGTCAAACCCGGGCTGATCCAGCCACCAGGGCAAGTGGATAGAACCCACCACCGTACCGATGATGAAGAATACCAGGGTGATGACCATCCGCAGATTGCCCGCACCTACAGTGAACAAGGTACCAGAGCCACAGCCACCACCCAGCTGCATGCCCAAACCAAAAATAAAGGAACCCACCACCAGTGAGGTGCCTACCGGCGCTACTGCACCAATCAAACCGGGTTGACCGCTGTAAAGCAGCGGCACCATCACAATGGAGGTTACCCCAAACAGCAGCAACTGAGCCCGCATGCCGGCGCCGCGCTTGTGCACAACAAGATTGCGCCATCCGGCGGTAAAACCAAACGCGCCCTGATACAACGCCATACCCAGCACAGTACCAATCGCAAACAGCGCTACCATGTACGGTGCGGTTTCCAGCCAGATTAATCCGCCCAGAAGGGCAAAACCGACCAGTGCTGTTACGACAACAAAACGATCTACCTGCCAGGGCGATTGAATCGCCGAAGTGGGGGCAGCAACTTCACTCATGCCATTCTCTCTTGCTGTCTAAAACATCACACGGAATCAATTAAATACGTCGAGCAGTTTCGCTAAACCTTTCTTCTCCGCCTGCATCGGCCGATCGCTGTTTTGAGACCACTCTGCCATGGAGCCGTCGTACAGCGCCACTTCGTCAAATCCGGCCAGTTCACTCAGCACAAACCAGTCGGTGGCGGCCCAGTGGGCGGTGTTGCAGAAGGCAATAGCGCGCTTGTCGCGATCCAGACTGGTGCTTTGCAGCTGGCCGGCAATGGTGTCGGAGTTCAGGTACCAGGCTTTGCCCTGCTGGCTGAGAAAGTTTTGATGGGGAAGATTCATCGCACCCGGAATGGTGCCAGCAGCTTTGGCCGCCGATGATTTTTCCTTACCGGTAAAATAGTCCGCCGGGCGGGCGTCTACCAGCTGGCCTTGATTCTGGCGAGCGTCGTCCACTTCCTCAAGCGTGGCCAGCAGCTTTGGTTGTAGCTCGCCTTTGAAAGCACCGAAAGGACGCTGGGCGCCTTCACCACTGGCCACTTCAAATCCGGCCTCATTCCAGCCGGCGAAGCCGCCGTTCAAAATGGTCACCGCATCGTGGCCCAGTACCTTGAAAGTCCAGTACACCCGGGCAGCACTGCCAAAGTCGGTGGGGCCGGTTCCGGCTGGCACAAGTACAACCGTGTCGCCATTATTGATGCCCAGACCGCTGATCAGTCGCTCCAGGCTGGACACCGGGGGCATAACACCAGTTACGCCATCACGGCTTTCACGCCAGCCATCGTCGGTGTAGCTGCTATAAACCGAGCCGGGAATGTGAGCCTTGCGAAACGCGCTGCGGTCGCCGCCGTTATCAATCCCGGAGCGGATATCGACAATAACCAGTTCAGACTGCTGGCGCTGCTGTTGCAGCCAGTCGGCATCTACCAATGGAGGTAAGTCGCTGGCAGCAGCTGTTGCCAGCGAGCTGAACAGAATAAGGAAGGAAACAAGAAAACGGGCCATAACACCACTCCAGACATAGGCTCAAACGAAGTGGCATTATGATCGTCACAAAAACGAATTAATACACAGATTTTTATTCTTTTTTAGCATAACCTAATCATAATCATTTCTGGCACTCGGGCAATTCGGGATTCAGCGTGTAGTGGCCAACCACCCGAGTGCTGTCTAGCACACGGCCTTTCATGGCCTTGCGTACCGCTTCGCCGTCAAACTCGCCGCTAAGGCCCAAAGACTCTACATCTAGCGCAAACACTTCATAATGATAGTGGTGCAGCAGTTCGTCGTTCCAGGGCGGGCACGGGCCGTCGTAGCCAAAGTAGGTGCCGGCCATATCCGGATTGCCTGCCAGAAACTGGGTGAAGTTGTTCACACCGCGCACGCCTACCGGGCCGCCGCCGAACTCTTTGCCCTTCGGAGTAACGCCGTCGCTGTCTTCGCCTTCCGGCAAGCAGCGCATCCGAGCAGGAATATCTATCAGCAGCCAGTGGAAGAAGTCCACCCGCGGAATGTCTTTGGAGATGGTTTTACCTTCCTGATTGGCATCGTCTGCGATGCTGGGGACATCTGGATCGAACATAATAATCGCAAAGCTGCGCGTGCCTTCCGGCACTTGATCCCAGACCATTTCCGGGCTGCGGTTGGCGCCAAAACTCATGTGGTCATCTTCATTGAACACGCCAAAGGCGAACTTCTCTGGCACCGCTTTACCGTCTTCAATTCCTGACACTGTCAGTTTCACGTCAAATTCTCCTTAGCCCTGACCGCCTTTGGTCAGCAATTGATCGTCAACGTTTTCCTCTCCATTGTGGCAGAATTACAGCGAATCTGTGATACAAAGGCCAACCATATAACAGCCATTTTTTATCAACGGTCACTTTTTAGTCATCACTACAGCATGGAACCATAGTCTGCCTTATGTTCAATAACGGAGAAATTATTCATCACGTGCGAGATGCCCTGGGCAGTGTGCTGGTCATTGACGAACGCAAACATCGTGTTCTCACATTTAACTCCATTTTTGAACAGAGCAAGATAGACCGCCGCACTCCCCACCTGCCCGTGCACGAATACAGTCGCGCCATGATGCTGCCTGCCGCCTTCTATATGCCGGCCCGGGTAACCGTTCTGGGCCTGGGTGGAGGCGCGCTGGCGAGTGCGTTTCATCATCTGAACCCCAAATGCACCGTACACGTGGTGGAACTGCGACAGATTGTGGTGGATGTGGCGCGAGAATTTTTCAGCCTGCCGCAAACCGACCGCATGCAGGTTACCGTCGCCGACGCCCGCGTTGCGCTGGAGCAAATGCCCGACGCCAGCAGCGATATGATCCTGGCCGACCTGTACAACGCCGACCGTATGAGCCCGGCCCAGTCACAGCGGGTTTTTATGGACAACTGCGCCCGGGTATTAACGGGCGACGGCTGGCTGGCGCTGAACTACCATCGCCCACCCGTACCCAACGACGCCTGGTTCCGCCAGTTGAAGAAGCATTTTCCGGTATTGCTGGTGTTCCGCAGCAAAACCAATAACACCGTGCTTTACGCCAGTAGGCAGCCGCTCGACACCATCAATGCCAAAGATCCGAAACTGAACGCTCTGGAGCGCACGCTGCCCATTGGCTGGCGGAAACTGATGACCAAAGTGCATTGGCTAGAATAAAAATGAGTCGCTTGGAATAACGCGCACGGCGCCTCTAATGTCTTTACAGGTGCAATAACTCAGCAACATTGCTTACGTGGTGTTCATTGTCTGCTGGCGCATGGCGCGTTAATATCACACGCTTGCTATGGGTCTCAGTCACGACAACAAAGCGCTTTTATACGGCAGTAGCAAGAGCGCTTTGTTTTCTTTTCTGTAAAGGCCCAATGCGATGATTGCTCCGAAAAATAAACCCAATAATAATAGTCCGCACCACATAGTCATCGTTGGCGGCGGTGCCGGCGGCCTTGAGCTGATCACCAGCCTTGGCAACACGCTGGGGAAAAAAGGCAAAGCCCGTATTACCCTGGTGGATGACGGTCTGACCCACGTTTGGAAACCTCTGCTGCACGAAGTTGCCTCCGGCTCCCTAGACGCCAATGCCAACGAAATCAATTACCGCGCCCACGCTCGCAAACATCATTACGAATTTCAGCTCGGCCGCATGAGCGGCCTGAACCGCGCCACTAAAACCCTGGTGGTTGCGCCGTTTATGGGTGAAGACGACGTAGAAGTCGTGCCCGAAAGGGAAATTGCCTACGACACGCTGGTGATTTCCGTAGGCAGTACCGCGAACGATTTTGGCACCCCCGGGGCACAGGAAAACTGCCTGTTTCTGGACAGTCTGATACAGGCCCGGCGCTTTCATAACCTGATGTTAAACGCATTTTTGCGTAAAAACCACGAAGCTCAGCAAGGCCGCCAACACCGCCTGCACATCAACATTATTGGCGCCGGCGCCACCGGTGTGGAGCTGGCAGCCGAATTGCGCCTGGCCTCGCGCGAACTGCCGGTGTACGGCATGAACCACCTGCGTGCGTCTGACGTGTCTATTTCAGTGATTGAAGCGGCCGACCGTATTTTGCCTGCGCTGCCCACACGACTGTCTTCTGCGGCAACTCGCGAGCTGGAACATCAGCACGTAAAGGTGCTGACGGGCCAACCGGTCAGCGAAATAAAAAAAGATATTATTGTGATGAAAGACGGCACCGAGCTGCCATCCGACATGACCATCTGGGCCGCTGGCATCAAAGCACCTGTGTTTCTGAGTAAACTGGAAGGTATGGAAGTGAATCGTAGTAATCAATTGGTGGTGCTACAAACCCTGCAAACCACCAATGACACGGATATTTTTGCTCTTGGCGATTGCGCCGCCTGTCCTCAACCAGGTTCAGAACGCCCGGTACCTCCTCGCGCCCAGGCTGCACACCAGCAGGCCGACGCGCTATTCAAAACTCTGTGCAACCGCCTGCAAGGCAAAGCAGCTGTGCCATTTGTATACAACGACCACGGCTCTTTGATCAACTTCAGCCGCTACACCACCGTAGGTAACCTGATGGGTAGTTTGTCGGGGCGCAGCATGTACATTGAAGGCAAGGTAGCGCGACTGTTTTACGTGTCTTTGTATCGCATGCATCAGGTGGCCCTGCACGGTTTCCTGCGTACCGGCGTTATCTGGTTGATGGACAAAATTAGCCGTGCGATGCAGCCGCGTTTAAAGCTGCACTGAGGTTTTCAGAGGCGGATTGTATTGCCGAGCTGAAATCGATTAACGCTTCTGATAAGCCTCGGCCCAGGCCAGAGCAGCGATTGCAGGAAGGGGTTTTGTATAGAAAAAACCCTGAGCCTGCTCACAACCCATTTCGATCAGTTTGTCCTGCATGGCCAAGGTTTCAATGCCCTCTGCCACGACTCGGCGATTAAAGTTTTTTGACAAGCTGATGATGGATTTTACGATCATCTCATCATCCGCATTGTTGAGCATGTCGCTAACAAACGAACGGTCGATCTTGATTTCCTGCGCCGGCAGGCGACGAAAATGGTCTAGCGAGGAATAGCCGGTACCAAAATCATCCAGGGATACTTGCACGCCCAGATCCCGGCATTGCAACAGAATGCCCATGATTCTTCCCGGATCATTTAACGCCGTGGTTTCCAGCAGCTCAATAATCAGGCGCGAGCGTACATCTGAATCGCAACCCTGCAAAGCCACCTGTAAATCCTCTACCAACCTATCGCTAAGAAGGTGCGTAGGGCTCAGGTTGATACTCAGTGAATAAGGCAACCCCAGCTGTTTCCAGTGCTGCAGCTTGGCCACAGCATCTGCAATGACAAACCGGCCTACCGCCGCGGCGTATTCAGTGTGCTCCAATTGTGGCAAAAATCTGATCGGCCCAAGTAACCCTTTCTCTGGGTGATTCCAGCGAATCAAGGCCTCGAAGCCTTCCACCTGATGGTTAGCCAGAACAATTTTAGGTTGCAGGTACATTTCAAACTGGCTTTCGCCCAGCGCCTTGGCGGTTTGCTCTAAAACCCGCCCCTGCTCAACCCGGCTCACGTACGTTTCGAAATCAAAAATGCTGTAGCGATTGCGACCGGCATCTTTTGCCGCGTACATAGCCTGATCAGCATGCCTCAAGAGCAGATCCGATGCGGACTGGTCTCTTGGGTATAAGGTAACACCCATACTGGCCGCAAGATTAAGCGTGACACCCTGGTGGTTTATCGGGCGCCGAATCGCTTCAAGCATACGCTCGTAAACCGCGTTATTTTCGACATCACGGATAATGGCTACGAATTCATCACCCCCCAAGCGGGCGATAATGTCGCACTCGCGAAGAACGTGCTGAAGCCGCGCAGCAACGGTTTTCAAAACCGCATCGCCTACTGAGTGACCGTAGTTGTCATTTATCTCTTTAAAACAGTCCAGGTCAATAAAGCAAATGGACAGGGCGCCTTGGCGCTGGTCTGCGAGCGTCAGCTCCTGTTCGAACAGTTCGGTTAACCGCCTGCGATTGGGCAAACCTGTCAGAGAATCGAAATTTGCTGCCTGTTCAAGACCTTTCTGGTGTTCCTGCCGCTCCTTGTACATGCGCTTACGCTCAATCAACTGGCCCACCGTCTGCAGCAGTGGTTCAAGCTCGATGGCCAATTTTTTGGTATACCCCTCCGGGCGATTGGCAAGCCCCACCAAACCAACGCGGTTATCGCCGGAAAATATGGGAACGCCCATGTAGCGGGTAATCTGCGGGTGGCCGGGTGGCAATCCCGCAGCCTGGCTATCGCTTTCAAACCCGTCACTGATCAACACGTCGTCTGACAGCATTGATGTATCGATCAGGCTATTCAGCCGTTCAAACAACAAACCGCTTGTTTTGCGCTGCTGAGAGCGGTCTGCTGATTCCGGGCTCCACGAAATATCGGTTATGGCGCCTACGCGCAGATAAGGGCTATTGTAGCTATTAGTCAGCACCTCGCCGATAAATCCGAACTGGCTGTCGGTCAACACCAGCAGATCGCTTAACAAAATTTCAAACACGGCGTCCTGATCATCATCTGTGTGGAAAGTGTTCTGGGCACGCTGAATGGCGCGGTTCAACCGCGACACTGGAACCTGCGTCTGATACTGCGACGCGTGGTAAAAACGTTCCACTTCATCTTCAATCAAGCTGGCAAGCGCTCTTAATACATCCAGCTCGTGTTCCGGAATGTCACGCGGTTTACGATCCAAAATGCACAGAGTGCCAATTTTGAACCCACCGGGCTCCCGCACGGGCATACCGGCATAAAACCGGATGTGTGGTTCACCCGTTACCATAGAGTTGCTGCAAAAGCGCTCATCTTTGGCCGCGTCGGCGACGACGAACACCGAATCCTGTCTGATGGTTTGGTCGCAAAAAGCGCCGCAGCGAGGTGTCTCACTGACATCCAGACCACGTCTGGATTTGAACCATTGCCGCTTTTCATCCAACAGCGAAAACAGGGCAATAGGGGTTTTGTAGAAGCGCCGCGCTAGGTTAATCAGGCGATCGAAGCGTTCTTCTGAACCTGTGTCCATGATCGCCAGTCGCTCGAGTGCGGCGAGGCGGCGTTTTTCCCGAGTTACGGGGTCCATAAACTTCTTCCCATAGTGTCGGGTAGATAGTGCCGGGTAGATAATGTTGCGGCCGTCTAAATCGACCGCTACGTAATATTACGACTGAACCCAATACCCGGTTTAAAGTGCTCTCGGCGCCAAGCCTTCGCTATAAGCACTTATCCACAGACTGTTTGCCATGCACAGTGATACTGACCGAGCTCGGCAGGCGCAGGCGTACCATTAACAATACCATGAATTTCACAGTTTGAACGTTGGGTAAGCTGAGCCAGGCTGCACACTTCACAGCCTCCAATGCAAAACCACGACCATACTCACTGGTGCGCGCAGCATTAATTGCCATGAATTAGCTTGCTATGTACATGACTATAGATCCTCTGCCAGGCAAGGGTATCGAGTTCATGACGGAATTTTGCGGGAATGTCACAGGTCGACCGGAGCCCTGACCAGTCATTGGGTTAACCGGTGCTGTTTCTCGATTTCACACAGGAACTACAGGAACTACAACCGGCCTGCATAGAAATTGGTATACCCGTCGACGAAACCGGCTGCAATCCGGCTTAGAGACAGCGGCAAAAAGGCTGGTTTTTGGATACTATTTTGGGTAGCGGTAGTTTATGCCTGGTCAATCCGCGAGGTTAACCTCTTGAAAAAATGACACTTTCAGGCACTTCCTTTTACCCCTTATGACACATCCGCGATAGAGCCTGGCGCTGGCAAAAGGGGATAGCAACGTACGCGACGCTGTGGTGCAGCAGAAAGCTAAGATACAGCTTGCAGCTTAGCGATGGTTTTTTGCGCCAACGGCGACAACTCCGCTCCTTCGCTGTTGGCGTAAGCGATCACCTGCTGCTTCATGCTCCGAGCCCAGAATTTCTGTAGGTGGCCGGCGGCAACGTCGGTCACCTGGTCGTCGTCACCATGATGTAAATTGTTGGCAATAATTTGGTCGATCATTTTGATCAGGTTGGTTAATTGCTGGTCACTCACAATGTATTCTCCTGAGCGGTGTCATCGCTTCCGGTGTAGATGACGTGGCGGCCCGGGCGGGCAAAGCCG
This sequence comes from Marinobacter sp. M1C, assembly GCF_023314135.1. NCBI lineage: Bacteria > Pseudomonadati > Pseudomonadota > Gammaproteobacteria > Pseudomonadales > Marinobacteraceae > Marinobacter > Marinobacter sp. M1C. Next base: position 171,277 of record NZ_CP092289.1, on the reverse strand, counting down.
ATAAGGTTCATGCCGCTTTCGCGGGCTTCTCGGATAGCAAGCGCCGTTGGCGCGGATACCGCCACCAACGTGCTGATGCCAACGCTGGCGCTTTTCTGCACCATTTCAAAACTGGCGCGGCTGGAGATCAACGCGAAACCTTTGTCAAAAGCCTGATCGCCACCCTCACTCAAGCGAGCTCCGATCAACTTATCCAAGGCGTTATGGCGGCCAACGTCTTCTCGTGCCTGAACAATCTGCCCGCGGCTATCGCACCAGGCAGCCCCGTGGGTCGCGCCGGTTTGCGACTGCAACGGCTGATAATTTTTCAAGCTATGAAGCGCGGCCTGAACCGCGTCGTCTGCGGGCAACGGCTGCACCGGAACCCGGGCAATAGCCCGCGCAACGTGGGCCAAAGATTCGGTACCGCAAAGCCCGCAACCGGTGCGCCCCACCATGTTACGGCGCTGCTCGCGCAAGCGTGCATAGCAGTCGCCGGCAATGTGCATGTCTATTTCCACGCCGTCTGGCGTGGGTTTTATCTCGATGCTGAACAATTGTTCTGGTTTTTCAAGAATACCTTCACTGATACTGAAACCCAGAGCAAAGTCTTCCAGATCACAGGGCGACGCCATCATCACCGCATGGGAAACGCCGTTGTAGACCATAGCCACCGGCACTTCTTCGGCGACCCGATCCTGCCCAGGGCCACGTTCAATGCCTCCGCGCACGCTTACCGCCGCCGCACTTACCGGTGAGGGACACTCACCAGTAAGTGCGGCCATGGCATCAGGCGACCCGTTATTTGAGGGCGCTTGCATGGACATCACCCGAATGCTCCATAGCCGATTTCGCAAAGTCCAGCTGGCGCTTGTCGAAGTCGACAAAGTTGCGCTGCCAGTCAGACGGCTGGGACACTTTTTCAACCTGCACCGCGGTCACCTTGTACTCCGGGCAGTTGGTGGCCCAATCCGAGTTGTCGGTGGTAATGACGTTGGCGCCGCTGCCCGGGTGATGGAAGGTGGTGAAGACCACGCCGGGTAGCATGCGGGTACTAAGCTTCGCCCGCAGCACGGTGTGGCCTACGCGGCTACTGATACCCAGCCAGTCGCCTTCTTTTACACCGCGCAATTCAGCATCACTGGGGTGCAGTTCCAGCAGGTCTTCCTCGTGCCAATCGCTGTTCTTTGTGCGCCGTGTTTGAGCGCCCACATTGTACTGCGACAATATGCGCCCGGTGGTCAGCAGCAGCGGGAAGCGACGGCTGGAACGTTCTTCGGTGGCCAAGTATTCGGTCACCGCAAAGCGACCCTTGCCAATGGGAAAGTCCAGAGTGTGCATGGTTGGCGTGCCGTCTGGATGCTCATCGTTACACGGCCACTGAATGCTGCCCAGCCGTTCCAGCTTGTCGTAATTTACGCCGGTAAAGGTGGGCGTTAGCGAGGCAATTTCATCCATGATTTCTGAAGGATGGTTGTAGTGCATCGGGTAACCCAAGGCGTTCGACAGCGCCACGGTGACTTCCCAGTCTTCCATGCCGGCAATCGGCTCCATCACTTTGCGCACGCGGTTGATGCGGCGCTCGGCGTTGGTGAAAGTGCCGTTCTTTTCCAGAAAGGTCGAACCCGGCAGCAACACGTGAGCAAATTTGGCGGTTTCGTTCAGGAAAATATCCTGCACAATCAGGCAGTCCAGTGCTTTTAAAGCGGCTTCCACATGGTGGGTGTTGGGGTCTGATTGGGCGATATCCTCGCCCTGCACATACAACGCTTTGAAGGTACCGGCGATGGCGGCGTCAAACATGTTGGGAATGCGCAGCCCGGGCTCGTGGTCAATTTCCACACCCCACACCGCCTTAAAGCGTTCTCGCACTTCCGGGTCACTTACGTGCTGGTAACCCGGCAATTCGTGGGGGAAAGACCCCATATCGCAGGAGCCCTGCACGTTGTTCTGGCCCCGCAGCGGGTTCACACCGCCGCCTTCGCGGCCGATGTTGCCGGTGGCCAGCGCCAGGTTGGCAATGCCCATCACCATAGTAGAACCCTGGCTGTGCTCGGTAACGCCAAGGCCATAGTAAATCGCACCATTTTCGGCTTCGGCGTAAATTCGCGCCGCTTCCCGAACCTTGGCAGCCGGTACGCCGGTGACTTCTTCCATGGCTTCCGGAGAGTTACGCTCCTCGGCAATAAAGGTGCGCCAGGCGTTATAGGCCTCCGTATCGCAACGGCTGTTTATAAACTCTTTGTCTTCCAGGCCCTCGGTTATCACCACATGAGCCATGGCGTTTACCATGGCCACGTTAGTGCCGGGGCGCAGCGGTAAGTGCAGACCTTCGTCGGCGTGGGGTGTTTTCAAAACGTCGATGCGGCGTGGATCAATCACCACCAGCTTGGCACCTTGGCGCAAGCGCCGGCGCATCAGCGAACCGAACACCGGGTGAGCGTCAGTGGGGTTAGCACCAATCACCACAATGGCGTCGGCTTTCATCACTGAATCAAAAGTCTGGGTGCCGGCGGACTCGCCCAAGGTGGTTTTTAAGCCGTAACCGGTGGGGGAATGACACACTCGCGCGCAGGTGTCGGTGTTGTTGTTGCCAAACGCCGTCCGCACCAGCTTTTGCACCAGATAGGTCTCTTCGTTGGTGCAGCGTGAAGACGTAATGCCACCAATGCTTTCACGGCCGAACTCGGCCTGAATACCTTTGAGCTTTTTGGCGGAAAACGCCAATGCTTCGTCCCAGGACACCACTTGCCACGGATCGTTTATTGATTCGCGAATCATCGGTTCTTTGATGCGATCTTTATGGGTGGCATAACCAAAAGCAAAACGGCCTTTCACACAAGAGTGGCCGTGGTTCGCCTCGCCGCCTTTGTAGGGCACCATGCGCACCACTTCTTCGCCTTTCATTTCGGCTTTGAACGAGCAACCCACGCCACAGTAGGCGCAGGTGGTGATCACGCTGTGTTCCGGCTGGCCGGCGTCGATCACGCTCTTTTCCATCAGCGTGGAGGTGGGGCAAGCTTGCACACAAGCGCCACAAGACACGCATTCGGAATCCATAAACGGCTCGTTCTGGCTGGCAGAGACGATGGAATCAAAACCGCGACCTTCGATAGTCAGCGCAAACGTGCCCTGCACTTCTTCACAGGCGCGCACGCAGCGTGAACACACGATGCACTTGCTGGGGTCGAAACTGAAGTAGGGGTTTGAATCGTCAATTTCTGCATCTAAATGATTCTTGCCATCAAAACCGTAACGCACTTCCCGCAGGCCCACAACACCGGCCACGTCCTGCAATTCGCAGTCACCGTTGGCCGGACACGTCAGGCAGTCCAACGGGTGGTCAGAAATATACAGCTCCATGATATTACGGCGCAATTTTGCCAGTTTTCCGGTCTGAGTGGTCACGTCCATGCCTTCAGACACCGACGTGGTGCACGAAGCCGGGTAGCCGCGGCGACCTTCGATCTCTACCGCGCACAAGCGACACGAGCCAAAAGGTTCCAGGTTGTCAGACGCGCACAGTTTGGGGATGTTGATGCCAGCCAGCGCCGCCGCCCGAAGTACCGAGGTGCCTTCGGGTACGGCAATCTCGCGACCGTCGATAGACACCGTCACCAGGGTTTCGGAAACCCTTGCCGGAGTACCAAAATCAAAATCGGGGTTCAGGATACTTTTACCGGCTTCGTAGCTTTGGGTGCCGGGGTCATAATAATTCAACATGTCATGCCTCCACTGGGCGCGGGCGGGCCATCAAGTCTTCGGGAAAGTGTTTCATCACGCTTTGTACCGGGAAGGGCGTCATACCGCCCATGGCACACAGCGAGCCGTCCACCATGGTTTCGCACAGTTCCTGCAGCAACACCAAGTTGTTATCGCGGTTGGTACCGGCACGTATGCGGTCGATCACTTCGACACCGCGCACTGAGCCAATTCGGCAGGGCGTGCACTTGCCACAGGATTCAACGGCACAGAACTCCATGGCAAAACGAGCCTGCTCGCCCATATCCACGGTGTCATCAAATGCTACGACACCGCCGTGGCCAATGCCTGCGCCCAATTTGGCGAAAGCTTCGTAATCCATGGGCGTATCCCACTGATTTTCCGGCAGATACGCCATCAACGGACCGCCTACCTGCACCGCTCTCATGGGCCGGCCGGTAAAAGTACCACCGCCAAAATCTTCCAGCACTTTGCGCAAGCTCACGCCGAAGGCAATCTCAATCAGGCCTCCTTGTTTAATGTTGCCCGCCAGCTGAATGGGCAGAGTGCCCAGGGAGCGACCCATACCGTAGTCTGCGTAAGCTTTGCCGCCGTGAGCCATGATGTAGGGCACGGCGGCCAGAGACAGCACGTTGTTCACCACCGTAGGCTGGCCAAAGAGGCCTTTTATGGCAGGCAGTGGAGGTTTGGAGCGAACCAGCCCGCGCTTGCCTTCCAGGCTTTCCAGCAGCGAGGTTTCTTCGCCGCAAATATAGGCGCCAGCGCCCAAACGAACTTCCAAACGAAAGCTGCGGCCGTTACCGCAGACGTTATCGCCCAAATACCCCAGCATCTCGGCCCTGCGGATGGCTTCGTCCAGCATTTTTTGCGACAGCAGGTATTCCGAGCGCACGTAAATAAAGCCCAGAGTGGCACCCACCGCCAGGCCCGCAATGATCATGCCTTCTATTAGCATGTAAGGGTCGCACTCCATCACCAGACGGTCGGCGAAGGTACCGGAATCGCCTTCATCGGCGTTGCACACCACGTATTTCTGCTGGTTTTGGGGCTCGTCCAGCACGGTCTGCCATTTTATGCCAGCCGGGAAAGCAGCGCCGCCACGACCGCGCAGGCCAGACGCTTTTACTTCATCCACAATCCCTTGGGGGGGCAGTGCGGCGGCTTTTTTCAAACCGACAAAACCACCGTGAGCGATATAGTCTTCAACACAGATCGGGTCGGTAATGCCAATGCGGGCGAAGGTCAGGCGCTGTTGTTGCTGCAAATAAGAGTGCTGGGAAATATCGCCCAGAAACAATGGATGCTCAGGGTTACCGTCAAACAAACCAGCAGCCACCAACTCGTCCACCTGTTCCGGTTCCACCGGACCATAAGCCACGCGGCCATAAGCGGTTTGTACTTCGACCAACGGTTCCAGCCAGAACAGACCACGGGAGCCGTTGCGCACAAGATTAAGCTCAATACTTTTTTGAGCTGCTGCTTGTTGAAGCTTTTGTGCTACGCGATCTGCGCCCAAAGACAAGGCGGTGGTATCGCACGGCACATAAATTGTTGTTGTCATGGAGTTTGCTCCTGCCTTTATTTTAGCTGAAGAACAGACGTTGTGAGGGCGTCTACCAGATGGTCGAATTTCTGCGGTGTTACGCGGCCGATAATGTCATTGTTCACACGGATAGACGGGCCGCAGGCGCAGTTGCCCAGGCAATACACAGGCACAAGAGTGAACTCGTTGTCGGCGGTGGTATCGTGATAGCCCACACTCAGGCGCTCCTGAACATGACGCTCAAGAGCGCGCCCACCGCGAGCCTGGCAGGCTTCGGCACGGCACACCTCCAGCAGATTGCTGCCGGACGGGTGAGTGCGGAAATGGTGGTAAAAAGTGATAACACCGTGAATGTCGGCGCGGGTCTGCTGCAACATTTCCGCAATAATAGGTACAGCACCTTCTGGCACATAGCCAACGCGGTCTTGTATAGCGTGCAGAATGGGTAAAAGCGCACCGGGTTTATGCTGGAGGGCAGCGACTTCCCGACGAATAATCTCAGGGCTCCAATCGCCTGCCACAGGCATGGACATAACCGTCGCCTTTGAGTCGGATACTTCTGACATATGCATAATTGTTCCTACCTGTTTTTGTTCTGGTACAGTAGTCGTTCGCCCAATAGTGCCTAAACTAGCACTCTGCCCCAACCTACGGAATATGAATAAAAGTGCATAACAGAAAGCTGAACATCTCACCCGCCTGGATTTTTCGTACCGCCAACGGCGAATTATTTGAGCCGGTTCTGTTTCGCCTGCTTGAAGGCATTCGCGACACCGGCAAACTCACCTTGGCCGCAACAACCGCGGGAATTTCCTATCGCCACGCATGGAATCTACTCAACCGTGGCGGCCATATTATTGGCCTGCCACTGGTCATCATGCGTAAAGGACAAGGCTCCCAGTTGTCGCCCCTGGGCGAAAAACTGCTGTGGGCAGAACATCGCGTTGGCGCACGCTTAGGACCACAAATAGACAGCATGACGGCTGAACTGAACGACCAGATTCAGCAACTGCTAGCCGACACCAAACCCACACTGCGCCTGCACGCAAGCCACGGTTACGTTGTGACGCTATTACCTGAAGTGGCAGACCAGCTGAACATCAATCTGCAGTACCGCAATCCCGCGGAAGCCCTGTCGGCGCTCAATCGCGGTGAATGCGACATTGCCAGCTTTCACCTGCCTACCTGCCCCCAGCTGGCTCGCCAGGTTCTGACCCACTACCGGGATTTACTCAGCGACGGCAGCCATCGACTGATTCGTTTTGTGACCCGACGCGAAGGCCTGATGCTGCGCAAAGGCGAACATCCGCAGGTGCGCAGCCTGAAAGACTTCAGCGAATCCGGATTGCGCTTTATTAGCCGCGACCTGAATTCCGGTACCCGCATCTTGTTCAATTTGCTACTAGAACAGCAGGGATTGGATGTAAACAACGTTAACCGCAGCGGCCAACAAGAGTTCACGCACACCGCAGTAGCGGCGTTTGTGGCCTCCGGCATGGCCGATGTGGGCTTTGGCCTGCAAGCCGCAGCCGAGCAGTTCGGCCTGAATTTTTTGGAACTGGCCTGCGAACATTACTTGCTGATTTATCGCCCGGATTATTTACCCCGAAGCACGCTAGCACACCTAACCGAACTACTACGTGAACCCGAACTGCTTGCACGCATCGACGGCGTTCCAGGCTACCAGCTCGACCAACCCGGCCAGATTACCGGCTTTGACGAGCTGATCGCTTCAGACCAGTAACCTGGAATACATCCAGGCTTTGCTACTTAAAACAACGCCGCCGCTTTAGCCAGAGCAATGTACAAGCCGATCAGGAACGGAATACCCACCGCCATCCAGGCCAGCACACCGGTAACTCCGAAAGCGCCACGAGCGGCGGTTTGGGCGTGAGATGACACACCGCTGTCGCGCTGCAACCTGCGCTCGCCTTCCAATTCGTCGTCAGTCATGTGCAGTGAATGGTCTACCGGCTTGATCAGGCTGTTACAGATCAGACCCACTACCAACAACCCCGCCATAATGTATAGCGTGCGGTCATACACTAGAGCAGGCTCTATTCCCGCCTCCAGCTGCACCTCGCGAATCAACGCGATAACCACCGGCCCAACAAGCCCTGCTGCCGTCCAGGCGGTTAGCAGCCGGCCATGAATCGCACCCACCATTTGAGTGCCGAAAATATCGGCCAGATACGCGGGTACGGTGGCGAAACCACCGCCATACATACTCAAAATCACGCAAATGGAAATGACGAACATGCCGGCCATACCCAGGTGTCCCCAGGTGGGCAACAGGCAATACATGGCAATGCCGAGAACAAAGAAGATGAGATAGGTGTTTTTGCGGCCAAGCTTGTCCGAAAGCGATGCCCAGAACAGGCGACCAACGCTATTGAACAGACTGATCAGGCCAACCAGCCCGGCAGCTGCTGCCACAACGGCTGTTTTCTGCGCGGCAGTGAGCGCCACTGCAGAGTCTTTAATGCCCACAAGGGCGCCGCCGAAAACATCCTGCAGCATGGGGCTGGCCATGGAAATCACCCCAATACCCGCTGTTACGTTCAAAAACAGCACGCTCCAGATCATCCAGAACTGATGGGTTTTCCAGGCTCTACTGAGGTGTACATGGCCGTGAGTGATCATGGCGTTGGCTTGTTTACCCTGGGGTGGTTCCCAACCCGTTGGCTTCCAACCATTGGGTGGCACGCGAAAGCCCAGAGCGCCGGCCATCATCACAAAAAAGTAGATGACGCCCATTACCATCAACGTACTGGCAACACCCTTGCCACCGTCCGCAGAAAAATAGCCCATCAGCCAAACCGCCAATGGAGCACCCACCATGGCACCACCGCCAAAACCCATAATTGCAAAGCCGGTCGCCATGCCGCGGCGGTCGGGGAACCATTTAATCAACGTAGACACCGGAGTGATGTAACCCAAACCCTGGCCAATACCACCCAGCACACCGCAGCCCAGATACAGCAACCACAGTTGATGGGTCATCACACCTACGCCGCCCAGAATCATGCCTCCACCCCAGCATACCGCTGCGATGGCGCCGGCTTTACGCGGGCCTGCGTGTTCCAGCCAGGCACCCCACACCGCGGCCGAAATGCCCAGCATGGCTATAAAAATACCGAAGGTGTAAGTCACATGGCTGACGGCCCAGTTGCAGGACGTGGTTGTCATGGCCTGAAGTATGCCGATATCGGCGCAGGCCACCGGGTCTGCCGTCGTCACCAAATTGGCCATGGGCAGCCAAAACACCGAAAAGCCGTAGGCCATGCCGATGCAAAGGTGAATCGCCAGCGCCGCAGTGGGCACCAGCCAACGATTGAAATTGGGGCCTGCAACCGTGTTCTCACGGTCAAAAAAACCGGGTTTGGAGCGCGCCTCGTCGCCGTTTTGTAAACGGTCCTGTGTTATGCCGTCCATCAATCACCTCTATTTTGTTGTTGTCGTTTTGTTATTTCTCACAGCTTGAAACTGATCACTCAGCACTGAAATATGCACAAGAGAACATATATCACTGACTGATAAGTAAGAGAAGCTGAGTATTAATGTGATTCTTTCGATAGTCAAACAACAAATAGATATTTAACATATGAATTTTTATGCATATATACACCTCTCGGCAACCTCCCTTTAGCGCCCAACAACAACGCCTGCACGCAGTTTGCTACAACGGAGGCGCAAATGATTGAACCCAGCCGGCAAAGCCAGCGACAAACCCGGCGTAACCCTTTTCAACTCTGCTTGTTAACCGTACCGGCTATGGGCAGACTTACAGCAGGCCAACGCGACCCTTGCCTGGCCTTGCTTGTCATTCGGGCATGGGTTCAAGTTCGCCGCCGCCTCTCCCCAGACCTTTCCAGCAGCAAGTGATGATGCCAACCGGCCACCACCAAGCTCGATCACCTGTCGCTTCAAACTGTAATGTCTTGACCCAGGCGTCGTAATGACGTGGGACAGCTACTCGAACGCCGTACGTTACAGGGCGATCCCATTTGGGAGTGCTCGCTATGGAGCAGCCGCCCGACAACGCACTCATAAAAGAGTATCGTTGCAAACATCACGAACCTTTTCATCATTTGAGCCCCCGTTTGGATGTATGTCCCGCACGCCACCGGGTGCGGGTTTGAATGGAAAAAGTGGTCCGGCGGTCTGGTAATGGGCTGAGTGGTGGATGTAGCGTTGGCGAAGTAAGGCTTCTTCAACCGTTAACGTGGCTTCAGGGTTATTGCCCCAGCCAACCTTGATCAATCATCTGCCTGCGCTCCATCAGTACCCTTGCGTACTCATAGCTTTCTTTGGGGTGGTGGCCGAGGAACTTACGGGGCTGGGTTACCTGGACGTGTTCGTGGAAATTCTCGGGGTAGCCACCGCCAAAGTCGGAGTGGGCCCCGAGCAGCACCCACGCGCGCCGGTAGAAAACCATCTTTACCATCGGTCAAGCCGAAGGCCGTGCTCCTTGAGATAGTCGCCATGATCCGATAAATAGCGTTCAGTTCTCTTCTCATAATACTCAGGGTGAGTGTCTATTTTGACTGCTTTATAGCGTCCCACTTCGATGGCGGTTTCAGCTTTACTCATAATCCACATGACAACGGTCCCTCCTGGAGCGAGGCCCAGCACCAGGTTATAGCGAGGAAGATTATACAGCTTGCCAATCTTATGAACCGGTGCAAGTTGCTCCATTCGTTCACGCAACGCTTCCGGGTCAGGTATGTGGATCAGTCTGGCGTAAGACTGCTGTTCGGCAAGTGAAAACCAACTGATGTAAATGTAGTCGGGCATGGGCTCCAATTCGCTACCGTCGCTCCCCAGATCTTTCCAGCAACAATTGGTGATGCCAACCGGCCACCACCAAGCTCGCTCACCTGTCGCCTCAAACTGCAACCGCTTGACCCAAGCATCGTAATGTCGAGGCACACTGACCTTGAGTCGATATTTCACCTGTTTATCCCATTCAGGCTTGCCCGCAAAGGAGCAGCCACTTAACAGTAGGCTCGTGCAGATTACTGTTACAAGCACTACGAGTCTTCTCATCATTTGAGTCCCCTGTTTGGATGGATGTTCCGCATGCCACCGGGTGCGGGTTTGAATGGAAAAAGTGGTCCGGCGGTCTGATAATGGGCCGAGTGATGAATGTAGCGTTGGCGAAGTAAGGCTTCTTCTTTGGGCATTAATTGCAGTGGATGACCTTCGTTGATGTGACGGGTGATCTGGGCAGCTATAGATTGGAGTTCATCCGGCAAGATGATATCCGGATCGGCAGGGTCTACCGGGTCAAGTGGCACACCCGCATCTTTCGCCAACCGATACATTTGCCGCAGGGCTACACGGGAATACTCGGCCTGTACTCGCCGGTCCAGCCAGAGTTGGAACTGCAATTCGACTTCGCCTTCTTTTAGCCTCCGCCGGTAGGCTTCTTCAACCGTTAACGTGGCTTCAGGGTTATTTGGCCCCAGCCAACCTTGATCAATCAGCTGCCTGCGCTCCATCAGTACTGTTGCGTACTCATAGCTTTCTCTGGGGTGGTGGCCGAGGAACTTACGGGACTGGACTACTTTAATGTGTTCGTGGAAATTTTCGGGGTAGCCACCGCCAATGTCGGAGTGCGCCCCGGGCAGTACCCACTCGTTAAAATGACCCGGCAGGCTGCCATCCGGCCCGCGCAGGCTGTTGAGAGAGAAGTTGTAACGCCATTCGTCCCGGGCGGTCAGGTGTACGGCTCTCTGAACCGCGTCGGCGGTGATGTCTACGCGCACCTCACCGTTGTTGGTATTGTGGGCGGAAAAGTCGGCGCCCAGTATATCAACAACGGCGGCAACGGTATCAAACAAGCCCAGAAAGCGAATAGTGACGGTTTTCGGCCAGGCAATGCCCAGCTTTTGAAAAGCCTGGCCCAATACACCGCTGACACCATCTCGCACGTCATTCACGAAATGTCGGGCCGTAGCCGCGCCGCGGCTGAAGCCGAAGACATCCAGAATCAGCTCATCCATTTGAGCTGTTAGTATATTGGAAAGATCAGTCGACAGAAGTTTCACTGCTAACTCAATCTTGGCAAGAACGCCTCGCTCCCCCATACCAGTCCCCATGGCCCAGGCGTCATCCTCTTTACCGGATTTGGTGCCAACGCCCGAGACATACGCGCGAATACGATGATTCTCTACGGTGACCGTGTCGGTGGACAAGGGTTGATAGAGCGTGTGGAGCTTTGCCACATTGGTCTCAGCATTAAGATAGCTCCCCTCCATCAGTTGCGAGATTTCAGCGCTGCAGGTTTCCTCACTGATGGCTCCTGCTGCCTGAGCGGTCAAGCATTCATCTACTTTTCGCTCAAAGGCACCGGTGTTACCGATGCTGTTGCCGGTGCCGTCGAAGAACACGCCGGCTTCAACGGTCACTTTGGCACGCAGGTCAGACCGGCCTTCTGAATAGCGCTTCGAAGCTTCGATTTCTTCCGGGGTCGCACCTTCCAGGCCTTCGTCTACCAGTGCGCCTTTGGCTTTGGCCCACTCAACAAAGCCGAAAGGGTCTTTGTTCAGCGCCTGTTCAGCTTCCGGGGTCAGTTGGCCCTGGCTGTTCAAGGCGCCAGCCTTGGCGAAATCCACCACCGGTGCCGTGAAGGTGGCTACGCCTAATAGGACACGGGGTTTGCCGGTGATGATCTGGCCACCGTGGGAGGTAGGGCTGCCCATGTGGGCAAGGGGGCGGCCGTCCAGCAGGGCCAGTGGATAGCCCTGAACGATCACGGCACCGCAGCCGCAGGCATCGCCCACCCGGGCGATGGGTACGCCATCCACGCTTGCGGTCGCGCCGTTCGCAATAATGGGACTGCTGCCGTGGCCGGGGATGGGGCAAACGTGGGTGTCGCCAACGCAGGCGACCATGAGGTTGCTCATGAGATATTCCTTCCTTGGGTGAACACCGGTTTTACTCCGAAAACCGGCTTGTCTTAAGCCAAAAGCAGCCTATACATTTTTTTGTCAAGATACCATCACCAACCAATGGTTAAAGTTGGGCCCCACTATAAAGCTGGCGTAACCCTTTTCAACTCTGCTTGTTAACCGTACCGGCTATGGGCAGACTTACAGCAGGCCAAGGCGACCCTTGCCTGGCCCTGCTTGCCATTCTTGATGTGGAGTTGTGATGGACCCGATGCTCACCCTGGTGGGTGCCCTGATGCTGGTGATCAGCATTGTTTTAAGCCCGCTATCTAGCCGGGTAGGTATGCCTGTGCTGCTGATTTTTTTGGTGGTCGGCATGATGATGGGCGAAGACGGGCCAGGCGGCATTCGTTTTGATGATTACCAGCTGGCGTTTCTGATCGCCAATCTGGCCCTGGGCGTGATTCTGCTAGACGGTGGTATGCGCACCCGTGCTGAAACCTTCCGTGTTGGTCTGCGCCCCGCTTTGGTATTAGCTACCCTCGGTGTTTTTCTAACCGCTACTGGCGCCGCCGTCGTCGCTTGGTGGGTGTTTGATTTGCATTGGATGCTGGCGCTACTGGTCGGCGCCATTATCTCGTCTACCGACGCTGCAGTGGTGTTCTCGATGCTGCAAGGCAGCGGCGTTCATCTTAACGAGCGTGTCAGCGCCACGTTGGAAATCGAGTCTGGCAGCAACGACCCCATGGCCATTTTCCTGACGTTGCTGATGGTCACGCTGATTGGCAACGCAGGTGAGAACAACGTTGGCCCCGCCCTACGGTTACTGGTGGAACAGTTTGGTATTGGCAGCATTGCCGGATTAATTGGTGGCGTCGCCGTTGTCGCGCTAGCCAATCGGATGCGCCTGGCACCGCCGCTTTACCCACTGCTGGTGGCCGCCGGTGGTATCGCGGTATTTTCAGCCACCAACGCTTTGGGTGGCAGTGGTTTTTTGGCGATTTACCTGACCGGTGTGGTCATTGGCAACCGGCCTGTGCGCATGATGCCGATGATTCTGCAGGTGCACGACGGTCTGGCGTGGCTGGCGCAGCTGTGCCTGTTTCTTATGCTTGGGCTTTTGGTGGCCCCGTCGGAGTTACTGCCTCTGGCGGGCGGAGGCCTGATATTGGCGCTGGCACTCATTTTCGTGATTCGGCCGCTCACCGTAATGGCCACACTCTGGCCATTTGGCTTCAACCGCCGTGAGCTGGGTTTTATCAGCTGGGTGGGTCTGCGCGGTGCGGTGCCTATTGTGCTGGCACTGTTCCCCATTATTGCCGGCCTGCCAGACGCGCAACTGGTGTTCCACGCTGCCTTCTTTATCGTGCTGGTATCATTGCTGGTTCAGGGCACCACCATGGCACCTTTGGCGCGCTGGCTGAAGCTGGAAGTACCCGCCGACAACGCCCCGTTTCGCCGCTTTCCGCTAGACGCTCCGGCCGCCGGCGATCATGAATTAATGCTGTTCCCACTGCGGGGCAAAAACTGGGAACTGCCGCGGCGCCTGGACCAGCTCAAGCTTCCAGATAACACAGCGGTGGCCGGCGTATTCCGAAACCGATTGTGCCTGCAGTCACAAGCCGATCTTGAAGTGATTCAGGGCGACGTTATCGCCGTATTTTCCACGCCAGGCGTTTTACCGGAGCTGAACAAATCTCTCAGCGGTGCCTACACGCCTAGCCACTTGGCCGAACGTGCGTTCTTTGGCGACTTTGTGCTGAACGGCGACGCTCTGCTGGGCGATGTAGAACAGGTTTACGGCATTGAATTTGATGAACTTCCGCCCGACTTGTCACTCGCTGAATGCTTTGCCCAACGGACCAAGGGCCGCCCGGTTATTGGCGACCTGGTTGCTCTGGGGCCGGTTACGCTGGTGGTGCGTTCAATGAACGGCGACACCGTTGCCAAGGTAGGCCTGAAAATGGACGCTCAGCAAAACGCAGCCGAGGCAAAACATAACAACACCAAAGATGACAAAACCCATTAACAACTGCACCTTCAGTCATGATATAAACATTCTAAATTAACATTAATCATTGGTAAGTCGGTTTTATGAATATGGGTCGATTTTTTGTTTTGTGTTCACTGCTGCTGACTTTACTCACACCACAAGTTCTGGCTTCGGATTTGCTGGCGCGAGCAGACACCCGTCTTCCATTTCCGCATTCGTCAGACATCGACCAGCTACCGTCCATCACCAAAGTACTGGTGCAAAAAGGCAAGCGTTCGCTGCAGTTACTCAGTGGTGAGCAGGTTATCCGCCAATATCGAATTTCACTAGGTGACAATCCTCAGGGCCATAAGCTTTACGAGGGCGACAGCCGCACCCCCGAAGGCGAATACTCCCTGGATTGGCGCAACGCAGGCAGTTCATTTTACAAGTCTATTCACATTTCCTACCCCAGCGCCAGAGACCGTGAAATGGCCGAAAACTGGGGCCTGAACCCAGGCGGCAGCATCATGATTCACGGCCTGCCCAACGGCACTGACGACGATTTTGCTTTTGCTTTTTTTGGACTTGATTGGACTGACGGCTGCATTGCCGTCAGCAATCAAGAGATTGATGAAATCTGGCAACTGGTAAACGATGGCACCCCGATTGAAATCCTGCCCTGAGGCCCTTGTTGGAAGGTAAGCTAAGTGCCGGCACTAGAATAGTTTTCTGACATGAAACGCCGTGTAAGATTACGTTGTTGTCATAAGCTTCGGACATTCACCTACGCTTAGTTAACATTTGGTGGCAGACTGATTTACACTATTGATTGCTTCGGTGGTCAATCGCTTATCGGGCCTGTTTTGGCAGGTGGCGAGTTGACGGGATGTCAGCTACATTGATCACCGGACTTCGGGAAATACAACGACTAATAAGGGGATTTGCAATGCGTAAACTGACGATCGCTGGGCTTGCACTGGCAACCGCTCTGACTGCTGGCTGTGCCACTACTGATGACGCCGCTATGATGGAAGCCAATGCTACAGCTAGTTCAGCTGAGCAAACGGCTGAAAATGCAATGAACACTGCCAACAGCGCCGCCAGCTCTGCCCGCTCTGCCAAGCAGACAGCTGATCAAGCTCTGGCTGCTGCCAAAGCTGCTCAAAAATCCGCTGACGAAGCCAACGAGCGCGCCAAACGCATGCTTGACCGAGCCAGCAAGAAGTAAGCTTTGCACTATAAGAAAAAGGCCGGTAACCCCGGCCTTTTTTATGTCCGAATTTTGTATTTTGAACAAATACCCCAGACGCGCGATGGCGCCCGTGCTCAAAAATACAGCTGTTGACCTACGTCTTCCGCGGCCTTTACGGGGTCACCTTTCGCCACCGATGTGGTTTTCTCACCGATCACCGTGGGCAAACCGCTTGCCTGATCAACCGCAATTTCAATGGCCCTGCGTCGCACTTCCACCTCTGGGTGAGTTACCGCCAAACGCTCAAGCTGCTCCAGAGTAGCCAGCCAAAGCTTGTTGCGATCTGCTGCCGAATATTCTTCCCGGGGCCGATGCACCTCCAGCCATACCTGACCGTTGGCAACCCCTACTTTCACCGGCTGGCGTACTATCTGCACCGGTGTACCCTTTGCAATCTGATAAGCAAAACGCGAAATGTCTTCGTTATACATGCGGAAACAACCGTGGCTGACCGCCATGCCAACACCAAACTTTTTATTGGTGCCGTGAATCAAATAGCCTTGCTCACTCAGCATAAGCGCATGGCTACCCAACGGGTTATCTGGCCCCGGCGGAATCATGCGCGGCAAAAAATCACCTTCAGCGGCGTGCTCGGCGCGAATACTCTCCGGCGGATACCAGGCTGGCGAAGTCAGCGCCATGGTCACTTGCGCATTGGTTAACGGTGATGGGTTTTCTTCGGTACCAACGCCCACCGGGTATACCTGAACCCCGTTGCCACTAAAGTAATAAAGGCGATATTCCGCCAGGTTGATCACAATACCTTCGCGCTTCGCATCCGGCATAACATAGTGTCGGGGCAAAGTAATACTGGTGCCTTCGCCGGGCAGCCAGGGGTCTACCCCGGGGTTGGCTTTCACCAGCTCCAAATAACCCAGAGCCTCGGCGCTACCGATACCTGCAAACGTGTCTTCATAGCGAGTTTTAAACACACTCAACTGCCCGGCCACATCGCCCTGAATACTGTAGGTAGCCACTCTTGCTGCCTTATCAGCCGGAAGAGGTTTAGCTGCGCCCTGGGCCAGCAGCAAAGGCGCAAAAGCTGCACTCAGCAACAGTGTCAATAAACGCATTTTCACACCCATAACATTCTACTCGAAGACAGAAATAGACAAAGTTCAGACCCTGAACCCAGCCAGGAGTTCCATTGCGCACAGGCCACAAAAGGAGCCCGGCGGCAGAGCAAGTAGATTACTGGCGCTTCGCTGCAAAAGGCAATCAATACCGGCGCTTTCAGGTGCGCATTTTCCACACTGGAATAATCGCCAACGCCAAAAATACCGCCACCATCCACCAGGCAAACTGAAACGCCTCTACGGTGGGCATGCCGTTTCGATGATCACCGTGTTCGATGGCCAATGCGACCATGTTGACACCGAAGGCCCCTCCAAGCTGTCTGGTAAAGCTGATGGTGCTGGACCCTGCGCCCAGCTCCTCCGGCGCCAAAGGATTCAGCGCACCCATCGACAGTGCCGGCAACATAAAACCTATACCAACTCTGCCCACCGCTGCCCACAAGGCCAGCCAGCCCAAAGGTGTCTCGAAGCCAGACAACGCAAACAGTGTGGCCGACAAGGTAAACGCCAGAATGCCAAAAATAACCAGTTTGCGACTGCTGTGTTTGTCCGCCATGTTGCCGGCAACAGGAAACACAATGCCCAGAACGATGCCCGCAGGCAGCATTAACAAACCGGCCTCGGTGGCGCTGGACCCCAATGCCGTCTGAGCGAATAAAGGAATCAGGTAGGTGGAGCCGAACAACGCCAGGCCCATGCCGTAAATGCCCATGGCTTGGCCGCGTTGATTACGAGGGAAAATTCGGAATACCAAGAACATGGCCATGGGCTGCATCAATCCAGCCATGGCGCCCTGACCGATGCGCGCCGCAATAAGCTGTTCTGGACTTGCGGCAAAGCCTCCCAGCACGGAGATCACGGTGAACAGCGCCATGGCTGTCGCGAGAGTTTTGCGGATACCAAAATGGTCCAGCAACCAGGAGGAGGCCAGCATGGTGGTTGTCATGGCTGCAATAAAACCGGTGGCTAGCCAGTGAATTTGGCCCTGGCGCACCCCAAACTCCAGCATAATGTCATACAGCGCCACGTTCACCACGGTAGCACTCAGCACCGTTGACATGGTGCCGGCCATAACCGTGGCGACGGCAAGCCAACGCCAGCGATAGCCGTAGCGCTGTTGCAGCCCCGCTACCGAATTGTCTGCCACCGTTTACCTTTGCTTGTGCGCGTTTTCCAGAATGGTTCCAAAAACCCGCAGCGTAACTTCAATATCTTCTTCGCTAACGCCTTCCAGCATTTCGTCACGCAGGCGATCTGCGCGAGACGTCATCTCGTCCATAAACGCACGGCCACCGTCGGTCAAATGCAGGCGGCGGGCGCGGCGGTCATTCGGACAAGGGCGGCGCTCAATCAACTCCTGGCCTTCCAGGCTGTCTAACAGACGCACCAGTGTCGGATTTTCAATGGCCATTAAACTGGCCAGTTCGCGCTGGGTTAAACCTTCACCACCCGATTTTAAATAGAACATGGTACTCCACCTCGCCTGGGTAACGCCCAGACCTTTCAACCGTTCGTCGAGCATTTTGCGCCAGCGACGGGTGACACGTGCAATGGTAAACGGAAACTGCTCTCTCATCGGTGATTGCTCCTGAGTTTTTGACAGACTGCCGGCGCCGTGAAAGCCGCAGAGCTGACGATGCCAAAAGCTTACTTTATGAAAAATTCGATAATAGCATGCTAACCGTGCGCTTAAATACAGGTTTGCAATAGTAAGCAATATTTGAAAGCAGGGAAACCACAGCGCCCGCCTTATTAGCGGGCAGGCGCATTCTGGAGGCTGTCTGTCGCTATTGAGCTTCTATCCGGCTCGCCTTTTGCCGCATCCACTACGACCTCTGGCGAATCGGTAAACTCCGCGTTGCGGGGATCCATTTCGGCCAAAACCGTAGACGTTTCAGGCATAGCCGGCACAAATTGCTCCTGATCCTCCACCGCGATGTCCTCGGTGTGGGTAATGCGATAACTGGTCGCCGCAGCCAACACGATCAGCGCAGCGGCGTAACCATAAAACAGGCCCTCTGGGCCCAAAAGCTGTATCAGTTTAGACAGCACCACTGGCCCGATCACGCTGCCAATGCCATAACTGAGCAGCAACGTCGCACTGGCTGCAACAATACGAGAACTTTCCATACGGTCGTTGGTGATCGCCACGGCCACCGGATAAATGCTTGCAGACAGGCCTGTAAATACAGCCACCGCCAGCGTAAGTGCCAGTAACTGATGGCTACCCAGCATAGTGACCAACAACGCAGCAATGGCCGCCAACACCGATATCCAGAACATGATTCGACGTCGGTCAAAGCGATCGCACAAAATGCCGATCGGCCAGGCCAGAAGCATGGCGGCAAGAATAGCGCTGGCCATAAAGTTCGCGGTCTGGCTTACATCCAGGCCCACCAGAGTGGCGTAAACCGGCCCCAATGCGTAAAAACTGCCAATCAGTATGCCGGCCATCACGGCTCCGGCCACGCCGGTGAACGACTCGCGCGCCAACGTAAACACCGAGAGTCTCGGTGAAGGCGCGATTTCTGGCGCCTCCATTCGCGTCATCGCCAGGGGCACCAGGGCCAGCACTAACAAAATCGCAGCCAGGGAGTAAGGCACATAATCTGCGGGATTACCCACATTGATCAATAACTGGCCACCCACAGCCGCCAGCAAATACACCACCTGATACACCGCAAACAGGGTACTGCGATTGGAGTTGGTCGCGCGGCTGGAAAACCAGCTTTCAATGACCACCAGAACGCCAGCCATGCTAAATCCCGAAACCGCTCGCAAAACTGCCCAGAAAACCATGTCAAGGGCCATGGGATACAGCAACGATGCCACCGCAGCGATGGTCGCAAACACCGCAAAGGCTCGAATATGCCCTACCCGCGACACCACTTTTTGCACAAACAAAGTGCCCAGCACAAAGCCAATGGAGTAGCACACCAAAACCGTACCAATGGTATCCGGCGCAACGCCCTCAATGCTCAAGCGGATACCCAGCAACGTCATCAGAAAAGCGTTTCCGCCGTTCAGCAGCACGATGCTAAGAAGCAGCGCAAACAATGAGGCGACCATTCGGGTCATGACAAAACTCCGGAACTACCAGATGAGGGTATAGTGTGATGGCGTTGATCGCAGAAACAGGTATTTTCCGGTCAAACTGCAGTACTTTTCGAGCACCGCCATTAAACCAGCTGACACATCGCTAATGCACTAGGCACTTGCCGCTGCTACTGAGTGTTCTGGCCAGTGCGAACAGGAAATTTTACTATTTTTTACATTAATGCGCCGTAACAGATCCCAGGTTTGTGAAAATGTACCATAATCAACTCACGTACAATTGATGAGTTCATCGTTATGAAAAAAACAGAATGGCCCATCCGTTGGGATTTGTTGGTTCGATATCGCCTGATTGAGGCCGTTGCATTGTGGGAAGGTCGACTGACAACCAACCACATTTGTTATAGTTTCGGTATTGGCCGCCAACAAGCATCCAAAGACATTAACACCTATCTGCGTGAACTGGCGCCTGGTAATTTGGAATACGACCGTCACTTGAAGGGCTACGTGCCAGCCAGCAATTTCAAGCCGGTGGTTACTCGCGGCGAAATCAGCGAATACCAGGATCTGGTGGCCAGCCAACAACAGCTCAGCAGTGTGTTTGCCTCACTGGAGGTGCGGCTACCCGGCAGCCATTCGGTTTCAAGCCCCGGACGGGTGATTGATCCAGCCACCATGCGCGCCGTGGTCAGCGCTATTCGCGGCGGCCGACAACTCCGAGCCAGCTACGTATCTCTCAGCCGCCCGGAGGCTGTTCACAGCGTATTGGAACCGCATACAATGGTCTGCGCAGGCAATCAATGGCACGTTCGTGCCTGGTGTGATGCCAATCGCGAATTCCGCGACTTTGCCATCAGCCGTCTACGCAGCGTTCCTGAACTGCTGCGCCAGAAAGTTCGCCACAGTATTTCCCAAGACAACGACTGGAATCGTCAGCTTACATTGGAAGTGGCGCCAGACCAGCGCCTGTCACAGCCTCAGCAGCTTATTATTGCCAACGATTACGACATGCAACACGGCAAATTAACGGTAACCAGCCGCGCTGCACTGGCGCCCTATATTCTGGCGCAGCTAGGCATTACCATAAACACCCAGCATCCTGACCCACTGGTGCAGCAGCTGGAACTTATCAACCCGGACAGTCTGGGCTTTGGCAGTAAACGCGAGCAGGCACTTAAAACCATCGCCGCCTGTGGTTAAGGTTAAGTTAAGTGCTCGACTGTGCCATAAGTTCCGCGTGTGATCACACGTCCTGAGTCGATTTTTATCCGACTATTCTGCTGTTCAGTGCTGGTATTCCCAGCGCTGGCAGCAGCAAATACCTGTGGACAATCTGCAACAGTCATTACTGAGGTTCAAGGTAATACAGACACCTCGGCGCTGGTGGGTCAAACCGTTACCGTTGAAGGCGTATTAACCCAAGACTCACGCCAGACCGGCGGCTTTTCCGGGTTTTACCTGCAGCAGGCGAATACGCCTGCTGCCTCTACTCGCTCTTCCGCACTGTTTGTTTATACCCGTCATAAAGGGGGCCGTTCTGGCCAACGTCTGCGCGTCACCGGCAAAGTCAAAGAACACTATGGGCTGACAGAGCTGGTTGCAGTGAGTGATTTAAAGGTGTGCGGCACCCACGCACTGCCAGCCCCGGTGGAAATGTCTTTGCCTTGGACAAGAACGCCTGAAAGCCTGGAAAACATGCGCGTCCGCATTAACGACCCACTCAAGATTACCGACAGCTATCAGCTAACGCGCTTTGGTGACGTATCGTTGGCAGCCAAAGACCCCTTGATATCCACCGAGTTCATGGCCCCGGGAGCAGCCGCCCTGCACCACGCAGACCTGGCCTCCCTGAACACCCTGATACTGGATGATGGCCACGCCCGCCGCAACCCGCCTTCACTGAACTGGCTGCCAGCCTACAACGCCGCTCAGCCGGGTTCGGCTGTTTCCAGTCTGGTCGCCGGCACCCAGGTTCGCGGCCTGACTGGCGTATTGGATTATCGCTACGGCGCCTGGCGCTTACAGCCTGACCAGATACCCAGCCTGAAACCGCCTCCGTTACCTGACCCGGCGCCGACAAGGCCAACCGGCTCGAATCTGCGGGTTATGACTCTGAATCTGAATAACCTGTTCAACGGTGATGGCCGCGGCCAAGGTTTTCCAACCAGCCGCGGGGCAGAAACACAGGCCCAGTACCAGCGCCAGCTGCAGCGTTTAAGCTCGGGCCTGAATCAGGCTGGTGCCGATTTGCTCGCGCTGTCTGAACTGGAAAACGATGGCTATGGCAACAACAGCGCCATCGCCCAGTTAGCCGCCAGTCTTGGGCCACACTGGCGCTTTGTAGTGCCGGTTAACTCGGCCATGCAAAAAGACGCCATCCGCAACGGCTTGCTGTACCGCGAAGATCGGGTAAACGCGCTTGGGCCAGCGCAGTATCTGTCGGGCGACGGCGGCCGCCCCGCGTTAACCCAACGCTTTGCCCTGAAGAGCGGCGGCCTGCCGCTCAGACTGGTGAGCGTGCATCTGAAATCAAAATCTTGCCGCAACGCCCGTGGTGAAAACGCACAACAGAGCGATGGCCAGGGTTGCTACAACGCGGTGAGAGTAAAACAGGCAAAAACACTGCACAAGCAGCTGGATCAACTGGGGCAGCTAGACAAAAGAAACGCCTTGGCAGGCACCCTGATCACCGGCGATTTCAACAGCTACAGCAAAGAGCAGCCCATCAGCGAACTGGCCCGCGCCGGCTACACCAGTATGGTCGCGCACTTCCACCCGTGCACGCCGGCGCGCTGTGAACACTACAGCTATCGTTTTAAAGGGGCTCGGGGGTCACTGGATCACGCCTTGGCATCCACGGCGTTAAAGCCGCGGGTGCTGTCGGCAAGGGTGTGGAATATCAACGCAGATCAGCCTCGAATGGCGGATTACCGCAGCCATTCAAGCCCGCAGTCTTGGCGCTCTTCTGACCACAACCCATTGATTACCGATATAAAGCTGTAAAGCCCGCGCTCAATCAATACCGATAATTTTGTGCATTTGCAACGTCAGGCGCCAGCGTGGATTCGCCAGACAGTAATCCGTCGCTTTACGCGTATTACTCAGCTTGATCACATCCGTGCTGGTTTCCGGCACTGACGGCGAGGCCATGGGCGACAAAAAGAAATGATCAGCCTGTATGTGCAAAAAGCGCTCGGGCAGGGCTTTTGGCTGTGGGTACACCAGCTTAAGTTCGTTGCAGCGTTCAATGACCACTGGCGCATCGGCCTTCGGGCTCACGCAGAGCCAGTCGATGCCGGCAGGCGCCGGCAGGGTACCATTGGTTTCAACGCCAATTTCAAATCCGGCCTGGTGCAGGGCACTAATCAATGAAGAGTCTAGCTGCAGCAGCGGCTCGCCGCCCGTGCACACCACATAGGGTTTGCCAGGTGCTACAGGCCACAACCCCGCAACATGCGCTGCCAAAGCCTCAGGCGTAGCAAAAACACCGCCATTCTGGCCGTCGGTACCCACAAAGTCGGTGTCGCAAAAGTCACACACTGCGGTGGCACGGTCTTTTTCCCGGCCCGTCCACAAATTGCATTTGCTGAAACGGCAGAAAACCGCTGCGCGACCGGCCTGGGCACCTTCGCCCTGCAGGGTATAAAACGCTTCTTTTACCCGGTACATCAGTGGTGGGCCTCGTAGGCAACAGGGTCCTGTTGCTGATGTTCGGCAAACGCCTGCAAGCGTTCCACACAGGAACTGCAACGGCCACAGGCTTTGCTACGGCCGTTGTAACAGGTCCAGGTATGGCTGTAATCCAGTTTCAACTGTAAACCGAGGGCCAGAATGTCGCCTTTGGTGAAGTTCATGAACGGAGCTTCCACCGCGACCGGCTGGTAGTTTGCAACTTTACACACTGCGTCCATTTTTTCCACAAACTCAGGACGGCAATCCGGGTAAATCGCGTGGTCGCCGCCGTGAGCGCCGAACCATACGGCGCTGGCTTCTACAGTGACGGCATAGCCGGTGGCCAGTGCCAGCAAGATCATATTGCGATTGGGCACCACGGTAGATTTCATAGAACCTTCCTGGTAATCCCCCTCAGGCACGTCAATGGTTTCAGACGTTAACGCAGAGCCTGCCATTACGTCGCTCATGGCGCGAATATCAATCACTTTGTGTGGTACAGCAAGTCGATGGCAAACCTCTTGGGCACAGTCCAGTTCGCGCACATGGCGCTGGCCGTAGTTGAAAGATATGGCATGAACGTTCAAGCCGTCAGCACGTGCCTTGTGCAATAAGGTGAAGGAATCCATGCCTCCGGAATAAATTACAACCACGGTGTCAGTCATTCAGGCGTCCGTTAGGTGGGCGGTCGATGTGCTTTCATAGGCTTTATTGTAACAGCGTGCCGGCAGGTTGGGTTCGCACATGCACTGGCGGCAAGGTAAACTCATTTACAAATGCATTCCAGCTATAACAGGTGACGTTATAAGTAACCAGATTCCAGCCTTTATCGATTTCGAAGCATCCAGTCTAGATCTTATCGCAAGCTATCCTATTGAGGCTGGCCTGTGCCTGAATGGTAAATACCTGCATAGCTGGCTAATAAAGCCCTGTGAGACCTGGCTGGACTGGTCAGAAAGCGCAGAGCAGATTCACGGCATTGAACGCGATGAACTGACCCAGAACGGCGAAGATGTGGCAACCGTAGCGCGTGCCCTAAATCGCCTGCTGCCGGAACAGGTGTTCTGTGATGCCTTCACTTTCGACAGCTTCTGGCTGCATCGGTTATTTCGCGCGGCCGCCATAGAACCGGAATTTCAGCTGGAATCGGTGTCGGTGCTACTCAACAGCCGGCAGGTTAAGCTATGGCCTGATGCCCGCCAACACGTCATCAGCGAACTGGGTTTACCGGTGCACCGGGCCGAAAACGACGCCCTGATTTTATCGCACACCTGGCAACGACTTAACCGTTAACGTTTTCGCGTCAGCCTCCTAGACAAATATGACCGTCCGCATCCCGTTAAGGAATACGCGCCGCTCAATGTGCAGCTTTACCGCACGGTGCAGCGCAACGCATTCACAGTTGCGCCCGAGGGATTCCAGTTTGACGGGCGTGAGGCTGTGGTCGACGCGTTCTACTATCTGATCGATGATCGGGCCTTCATCTAGGTCCGTCGTAATATAATGGGCCGTCGCGCCAATCACCTTTACCCCTCTTTTGTACGCCTGGTGATAAGGCCGCGCGCCCTTGAAACCAGGCAGGAAAGAGTGGTGGATATTGATGGCCCGCCCTACTAATTGCTCGCACAGCGAGTCTGACAGCACCTGCATGTACCTGGCCAGAATCATGAGTTCGCTTTCGGTTTCATGGACTATTTCCATCAGCCGCGCTTCTTGCTGACTGCGGGACGCGTCCGTAACCGGCAGGAAAAAGTAGGGAATACCGTGTTCCGCCGCTATGGGCGCCAGGTTTTCGTGATTCGAGATGAGGCCCATGACTTCCATGTTGAGCTCGCCAGACCGCCAGCGGTAGAGAATGTCGCGCACACAATGGTCCAGTCGGGATCCAAATATCAGCACTCTGGGCCGATGGTCGGCGTCGGTGATACTCCATTCCATGAAAAACCGGGTAGCGGTCTTCGTGAACGCCTCAATCAGCGCAGCATAGCCGGGATTCGCTGCGGCCTTGATACGAAAACAGGCGCGCGCAAAGAAGTTCTCCTCTTCCACATCGTCAAACTGATTGAACTCTTCGACGTAACCATCCAGGTTGTTGATGAAGGCGGTTATACCGGCCACCTGGCCCTGAGCGCTTGGCCCGGTGGCGGTTAAAATGTAGCGCGCGTCATTCAGGGGCATTTTGTCCTCCCGGGCAGCGCGTTCTGAACGCATACCGTGTCGTTCGTTGATGGTTAGATGGATGGGATTGCAAAGCGTCAGCACTCGACGATATTGACCGCCAGGCCGCCCCGCGAGGTTTCCTTGTATTTGTCATGCATGTCGCGCCCGGTGTCGCGCATCGTTCGAATAACCTTGTCAAGCGAAACGATGTGCTCACCGTCGCCCGCCAGCGCCATGTGCGCTGCATTGACCGCCTTGACCGAGGCGATGGCATTGCGCTCGATGCAGGGCACCTGGACCAGACCGCCGATGGGGTCGCAGGTCAAACCAAGGTTGTGCTCCAGACCGATTTCCGCCGCATTCTCAACCTGCGCCGGGGTTCCGCCCAGGATCTCTGCAAGCCCGGCGGCGGCCATCGCGCAGGCCGATCCGACCTCGCCCTGACACCCCACTTCTGCGCCTGAGATTGAAGCGTTTTTCTTGCATAGAATACCGACGGCGGCGGCGGTGAGCAGATAATTGACCACATCGCGATCGTTCGCATCAGGCTGAAACTGCATGTAGTAATGTAACACCGCCGGAATGATGCCAGCTGCGCCGTTCGTCGGCGCCGTCACCATCCGCCCGCCGGCGGCATTCTCTTCGTTGACAGCCAGGGCAAAGAGATTGAGCCAGTCCATCGCGGATGAGGTGGAGGCAATCAAGCTGCCGTTGTTTTTCTTGGCCAGCAAGCGTGCATGCCAGGCCGCTGCCCGGCGCCTCACGAATAGTCCGCCGGGGATCATGCCCTCATTGCGCAAGCCGTTTTGCACGCAGGCCTGCATGGCCTCCCAGAGCCCTATCAGCTGGGCACGAATAGTGGCCTCGTCGCGCCACGCTTTTTCGTTTTCCAGCATCACCCCGGAAATACTCAGGCCGTGCGTCTTGCACAGGGCAAGCAGTTCAGCCGCCGTATTGAACTCGTAGGGCAGGGGCGTCGTGTCGGTGTCGAAATCACCCTGCGCGGCCTGGGCCTCATCGATCACGAAGCCGCCGCCGACTGAGTAGTAGGTGTTGCGATAAAGCTCGTCGCTATTTGTATGGGCGATCACCCGCATCGCATTCGGATGATGCAAAAGATTCTCTGAATGCCATTGCATGTCGCGGTTTGCGTTGAAATTAATCGGAAACCGGGCATCGAGCAGCAGGGTCTGGGTCTCTTGAAGCGCCTCCATAGCCGGGCCGATAACGACCGGATCAATGGTCTGCGGTTGTTCCCCCATTAGCCCCATAATGGCGGCACGATCCGTCCCGTGGCCCACGCCGGTAGCCGACAGCGAACCAAACAAGTGAATCTCTATGCGCCTTACCTGCTCCAGCATTCCCTGGTGGCGAAGCGCCTGGACAAAATCATAGGCGGCACGCATGGGGCCGACGGTATGCGAGCTGGAGGGTCCGATCCCGATTTTGAACAGGTCGAAGACACTGATGGACATGGATCACCTCGGGTGAATGCGGTTTCCTGATGTCAGATCCCTGACGAGAATGAAGCATACGCTGCCGTTTTGGCCCAGAGCCGCTTGGATACGACTGGCTGGCTTCCAAAAGCGTCATTTTCTATCAGTGTTATGTCTGAACGCTACCGTAGGTCGGCTCGCCCTGAGCATCTATCAAGGCGGTTGCCGCGCCTCCAGCCCGTGCACCGGACGGGCAGGACACCCCGTTAATTCTCTCACTGCGTGGCGGAATACCGAAATACTCACGGTAACACCTGGAAAAATGCGAGGTGGAGACGAAGCCGCATGCGGAGGCGACTTCGACGATCGACAGCGGGCTTTGCTTGAGCAGCTGGCGTGCACGGGTCAGGCGCAGTTTGATGTAGTACCGTGAGGGCGAGCAGAGCAGATGCTTTTGAAACAGCCGTTCGAGCTGGCGCCGCGACATCAACACGAAGACTGCAAGCTCATCCAGACAAATGGGCTCTTCGAGATTGGCCTCCATCAGGGCAACGATTTCCAGTAGTTTGGGTTGGGTACTGCCAAACCAGTGTTTCAGCGGCACCCGCTGCAGGTCTTGCTCGTTACGCACCAGGTCATAAATGAACATTTCAGAGATAGCGCAAGAGAGCGCTCTGGAATGATCGCGGGCGATCAGACTGAGCATCATATCCAGCGGCGCGGTGCCACCGGACGCCGTTGACCGATCCCGGTCAATGCAGAAAAGCCGATCGGTCAGGGTGACGCGATGAAAAGTCTCTTTCATCATGACCATGTATTCCCAATGCACGCTGACCTCGTAGCCATCCAGCAGTCCGGCCCTGGCCAGCGCCCAGCTGCCCGTACAAACCGCGCCGAGCCTGCGCGAGAGTCGTGCCTGAGCCTTCAACCAAGCGAGATGTTCGCGGGAGGCGCTGCGCTCGACGCCCACGCCGCCACAAACGATGACTGTGTCTATCGGCGGCGCTGCGGACGTTGCAGTATCCGGCGTGACCAGCACGCCGTCGCTGGCTCGCACGGGTGTTCCGTCCAGGCTTAAGGTCACCCAGTTATAAAGTGTACGACCGGCCAGCTGGTTGGCCATTCGCAGCGGCTCGATGGCGGCCGCCATCGAAATAAGGGTGAAGTTGTCCAGCAGGAGGAAACCGAGCGTCTGAATCGGCCCCTGGGCAGGAATAGCCGCATGTAGCGTGTCTTTATCCTGGCGCTCATTGGTGCTCGTCATCAGACAATTCCTCCCTGCTGGTTAATACCAGGGCTTCCAGCCGTCGCGGCGCACCCAGGGTGGCGCGCTAAACTGGCCCCTTGTTGCATATCCTAGCAATTTGACATCGCTAATGTCTGTATTCTCGGCTATGCCCGCTTAAGCGAGTTGTGCGGATCGATGACGAATTTTTTGGGCACGCCCGCATCAAACTCGCCGTAACCGAGCGGCGCATCGTTCAGCGAGATAACCTCGACCCCGACGACATCCGCTATCTTGATACGATCCCACATGATGGCCTGCATCAACTGGCGGTTGTACTTCATCACCGGTGTCTGGCCGGTGTGGAAGCTATGGGACTTTGCCCAGCCAAGGCCAAAACGCAGGCTCAGGTTACCCTTCTGGGCGGCTGTATCTGCAGAGCCCGGATCCTCGGTGACATACAGGCCGGGAATACCCAGCTTGCCTGCAGCACGGGTAATCTCCATCAGCGAATTGAGCACAATCGCCGGGGCCTCTTCCTGGGCGCCCTCATGCCCATGACCGCGAGCCTCGAACCCTACGGCGTCTACCGCACAATCCACCTCGGGTATGCCAAGCAGTTCGGCGATCTGATCGCCCAGAGAAGCGTCCTGCGACAGGTCCACCACCTCGAACCCCTGAGATTTCGCATGGGTCAGGCGGGTCGGATTGACGTCGCCGACGATGACTACCGCCGCGCCCAGCAAGCGCGACGAGGCTGCCGCGGCGAGCCCGACCGGTCCTGCACCGGCGATATATACCGTACTACCTGGACCGACGCCTGCTGTTACCGCGCCGTGATAGCCTGTTGGCAGAATATCGGATAGACAGGTGAGGTCACGGATCTTTTCCATTGAAAGATCGCGGTGCGGCAGTTTCAGCAGATTGAAGTCGGCATAGGGCACCATCACATAATCGGCCTGACCACCGACCCAGCCTCCCATATCCACGTAACCGTACGCGCCGCCAGCGCGCGACGGGTTGACGGTGAGGCAGACGCCGGTGTCCTGCTCCTTGCAGGTACGGCAGCGCCCGCAAGCTACGTTGAACGGCACCGACGCCAGATCGCCAACCTTGAAGTTCTCGACATCAGAGCCGATCTCAATCACTTCGCCGGTAATCTCGTGACCCAGCACCAGCCCTGCAAGCGCCGACGTGCGGCCGCGGACCATATGCTGGTCCGAACCACAGATGTTGGTCGTGATCACCTTGAGCAGTACGCCGTGGCCGATCCTGCGGCCCTGCGGGTTCTCCAGTTTCGGAAACGGAATGGACTGGACTTCAACTTTGCCCGGGCCTATATAAACAACACCGCGATTGTCACTCATTGATATTATCCTCATTTTCAGCGTGTTTTGTGGTGATCCCATACTCTTCGCCTGCGTCCAGCAACCAGCGATACAGGTAATCGGCGAAACTGCGCCGGATCACCAGCTCCCAGTGCTCTGCATCAGGACGGCGAAGCAGCACTGTGGTCTTGGCGAACACCGTCGACACTCCTCTGCCAACGGGGAATGCGTGCGGATGCACGTCACAGGGTGTCGACTTCATCAGCACCTCGTGCGCGCTGGGTCCCGACAGTGCCAGCACTGTCTGACCGCCGCTGACGTTAACGATTGCATAGGTGGCTTCCCCCAGTGCCTCGCGCAACGCCTTCTCGGTGGCAAATTCCTCACCCGGCGGCAAAATCACCAGCCACTCGTCCGGTGACAGCCACTGGATGCTTTTTTCCCCGTCAACGTTCAGGCCGCAGGCGGTTTCGGGCAAGGCAATACCGACCATTTCTTTTACCGCCGCACGCAACACGTCCGCAGTGCCCCGCACAATCAGGTGGCCCAGAAAGGCACGTTCAGCCATGACTACGCTAGCCCCTTCTTTATGAGCAGAGACAGCATGCCGGTGAAGCGAATAATGCAGCGGCGATTCGGCCGCGATCGTGTCCGGCGCACGTTGTTCAAAAATGGCGACCTTAGACATTCTGGCGCTCCCCCTTGGGGTCATAGAAGATCGGACTGACGATTTCTGCGGCATGGGTAACGCCACCGGTCATCGGACAATAGACCCGCTCGCCGATGAGCTTCTGACCGCCCTTGACTAACGCCAGCGCGAAACCATGGCTCAGCGTCGGGCTGTAGTAGCTCGATGTCACATGTCCGACCATGGTCATGGGTATTGGCTGCTGCGGATCGAAAACGATCTGCGCTCCTTCCTGAAGCACGACCGTCCCATCCACGGGTTTGAGCCCGACCATTTGTTTGCGATCCTCGCGACAGGTATCCGGCCGTGTGAGCGAGCGCTTGCCGATCCAGGAAAACGGCTTGTTGTAGCCAACGCACCACTGCATTCCAAGATCCTCGGGCGTTATCGAACCATCGGTTTCCTGGCCAACGATAATGAACCCCTTTTCGGCCCGCAGCACGTGCATGGTTTCGGTGCCGTACGGCGTCAGGCCGTACTTGTCGCCATACTGGAACAGGGTCTTGCAAACATGCATGGCATAGTGAGCCTGCACGTTGACCTCATAACTGAGCTCTCCGGTGAAAGAAATCCGATACACCCGTGCCGGTACGCCGGCCACCATACCCTCGCGCCAGTCCAAGAACTTAAAGCTGTCACGATCAAGGTCAATGTCAGTAACTTCTTCAAGCAGGCGGCGTGCTTCTGGCCCGGTGATGACCATGGTTGCCCAGTGATCGGTAACCGAGGTGAAGCTGACATCGAGTTCGGGCCACTCGGTCTGATGCCACAGCTCAAGCCACTCCAGAACCCGAGCAGCGCCTCCAGTGGTTGTAGTCATCAAAAAGTGGTTGTCGGCAAGGCAGGTGGTTACCCCGTCATCCATCACCATACCGTCGTCCTTACACATCAGGCCGTAGCGCGCCTTGCCGACCGCAAGTTTTTCCCAGCCGTTGGTGTAGATCCGACCAAGGAACTCGCGAACGTCCTTGCCCTGAATATCGATCTTGCCCAGGGTAGAAGCATCAAGCATACCCACCTTCTCGCGCACGGCACGACACTCGCGCACGACTGCATCGTGCATCGTCTCTTCATTATTAATGGGGAAGTACCAGGGCCGCTTCCACTGGCCGACATCTTCAAACTTTGCACCACGCGCAAGGTGCCACTCGTGCAATGCGGTGTAGCGCTCGGGGTCGAACAGGTCGCGGCGATGGCGCCCGGCGATTGCACCAAAGCTCACCGGAGTGTAGTTAGGGCGGAATATCGTGGTGCCGGTGTCAGCTATGGTCTGATTGAGGCAGCGGGCGGCGATTGCCATGCCGTTGATATTACCCAGTTTGCCCTGATCGGTGCCGAACCCCAGCGCGGTGTAGCGCTTGACGTGCTCGATGGCTTCGAACCCTTCACGGGTAGCAAGCTCTATGGCCGCTGCGGTCACGTCGTTCTGCAGATCGACGAACTGCTTGGGCGCACGCAAAGTCGGCTTCTCATGAGGTACTTGATACAGACCCAGAGCTTCGCCGGTCTCAAGGCGTTCGACGTCGGGCAGGTCGATTGCCGCCGACGTGTCACCACACCCAATTGCGGCCTCGGCACCTGCTTCGGCGCCGCCCTTGAGCACATCGCCGAGCGCGTACACGCCGCAGGCACCACCGACGGGCGTCAAGCCAGGCAGTTCTGCCGGCACGAAACCAAGAATGTCTTCACGCCAGACCGGCCGCGAGTTGGTGTGCGAGGACAGGTGCACCACTGGGCTGTAGCCACCAGAGCTGGCAATGGTGTCGCAACTCAATTCTCTGACCGCACCCGTCGTCTGAAAGCGGGCGACGTCGATGCTGGCAATTCGCGCACCGGTCACCCGGTTTTTGCCTTTCGCCTCGATAACAGCGCTGCCCATGATGATGTTCAGCCCTTGCGCACGCGCCATTTCACTCCAGTGGCCATCGGCACGGTCCCGGGCATCAACGATGGCGACAACCTCATGGCCAGCTTCCGCCCAGTCGAGTGCGGCGCGGTAGCCGTCGTCGTGGCAGGTCGAGACAACAAGGCGCTTGCCTGGTACAACGCCGTATCTGCGAATGTAGGTGGATACGGCGCCAGCCAGCAGGTTGCCCGGCACATCGTTCTTCGCGTAAACCAGCGGCCTTTGGTGAGCGCCTGTAGCAAGAACAATTTGCGCTGCACGAACGTGATACATACAGGCGCGCGCCAGCCGGTGGCCGTTGACCTCCGGTGCGCGATCACCAAGGTGTTCTGTGCGGCGTTCGTACAGTGTTACGAACTGATGGTCGTGCAAGCCGTTGGCCGTGGTACGCGGCAACGGGAGAACGTTGTCCATGCCTGCCAGTTCGGCCACCACGGCGGCTACCCATACGGAGGCCTCTTTGCCGTCAAGCATTTCCCGCGAACAAAGCAGGGACCCGCCCAACTCTTCCTGCTCATCGCACAAGATGACGCGCGCGCCGCTCCTGCCGGCCGCGAGGGCAGCGGCCAGCCCAGCAGGACCAGCGCCGATCACCAGCACGTCGCAGTGTTGCTTGCTGTGTTCATAATGGTCCGGGTCTATTTCGCGTGGGCTGCGCCCCAGACCAGCCGCCTTGCGGATCACCTTTTCATAGGTCATCCACATTGACGCCGGCGCCATGAATGTCTTGTAGTAGAAACCGGGCGGGATCATCGGGCTGAACAGTTCGCCGACGGTGCTTAGCAAGTTGCTGTGAGGGTTGGTGCTGCGAGCACACAGCCCATCGAACAGCGCCTGCTGGGTGGCCCGCACGTTGGGAACCTGCGTCGCCTCCGTCGCCCCTAATTGCATGATCGCATTGGGCTCTTCGGCGCCGGCGGCGACAATGCCGCGCGGGCGCGAGTACTTGAAACTGCGGTTGACGATATTTACGCCATTGGCGAGCAACGCGGAAGCCAGCGTGTCACCGATGTAGCCGTGACAGGTCTGACCGTTGAACGAAAACGTCAGTGGACGACCACGATCAATGCGCCCACCCTTTGCCAGACGATTGACCTGATTCATGCACGGACCCCCTGTACTTTGTGTACCTGCTCAACCTGCCCTTCACGACCGTGCGCTGCCGTGCCGACAGTGACGCTGGCTTGTTCACCCATGCGATACGTTTCGAGGATCTCGTAGCTGACGGTGTTGCGGGCAACGTTGAAGAACTTGCGACAGCCTGCCGCATGTACCCACATTTCCTGATGCAGTCCTCTGGGGTTGTCACGGAAGAACAGGTAGTCGCCCCATTCTCTGTCTGACGCCGCCTCCGGATTCTCCGGGCGCTGGATATGGGCCTGGCCCACGCAGTGAAACTCTTCCTCAGACCGTCGCTCGGCGCAGTAGGGGCAATGAATGTAGAACATGGTCCGGGCTCTCCTTTAGTGAGCGACGCCTGCGGCGCCGTGCTCGTCAATCAGCGAGCCGGTGTAGAAGCGATCGATTGAAAACGGCGCCGCCAGGGCATGTGGCCGACCGTTCGCCAAAGTCCAGGCGAAGACATCGCCCGAACCCGGGGTGGCCTTGAAGCCACCAGTGCCCCAGCCGCAGTTGAAAAACAGCCCTTCAACCGGTGTGGCAGAAAGGATCGGACAGGCATCTGGCGTGGTGTCGACAATGCCGCCCCACTGCCGGTTCATGCGCACCCGTGAGAAGATCGGGAACAGTTCAATAATCGCCTGCATGGTGTGTTCAATCGTCGGGTAACTGCCGCGTTGGCCATAACCGTTGTACCCGTCAATGCCGGCGCCAATGACCAGATCGCCCTTGTCCGTCTGGCTGATATACCCGTGCACGTGGTTAGACATGACAACCGTGTCGAGAATCGGCTTGAGCGGCTCTGACACGAATGCCTGCAGAGGGTGCGACTCGATGGGCAGCTTGATGCCGGCCATGCCAGCGACCACGCCGGAGTTACCGGCGACCACACAGCCCACTGTTCTGGCATTGATATCGCCGCGACTGGTATGCACACCGATAATCTTGCCATTGTGGATATTGAGCCCGGTGACTTCGGTCTGCTGGATCAGGTCGACCCCAAGCCGGTCCGCGCCGCGGGCATAGCCCCAGGCCACGGCGTCATGGCGGGCCACGCCTGCCCGCGGCTGCCACGAGGCGCCCAGCACCGGGTAACGGGTGCTGCCGGAGCAGT
Source organism: Marinobacter sp. M1C (assembly GCF_023314135.1). NCBI lineage: Bacteria > Pseudomonadati > Pseudomonadota > Gammaproteobacteria > Pseudomonadales > Marinobacteraceae > Marinobacter > Marinobacter sp. M1C. The sequence continues at coordinate 137,131 of NZ_CP092289.1, read as the reverse complement.
CCATTATGGGAACCCGCTCCGCGACCTGGCGGGCATCGAGCACTTCGCCATCGATGCCGTTAAGACGGTTGGCATTGACCCTGCGCTGAATGTCGCGCATGTCCTGCAGGGTATGCCCAAGGTTGAGCACACCGCGCTGTGAGAACATGACGTTGTAGTTCAGGTCCTGCGACAGCCCTTCCCACAGCTTCATCGAGTGCTCGTACAGCGCTGCCGACTCGTCCCAGAGGTAGTTTGAGCGCACGATCGTGGTGTTGCGTGCGGTATTGCCGCCGCCCAGCCAACCCTTCTCGATAACCGCCACGTTGGTGACGCCGTAGCGTTTGGCAAGGTAGTAGGCGGTGGCGAGGCCGTGACCGCCGCCGCCGATGATGATCACGTCGTATTCTTTCTTCGGCGTGGGGCTACGCCAGGTTTTTTGCCAGTTCTCGTGATAACTCAGGGCGTGTTTGATGAGTCCAAAAACCGAATACCGTTCCATAGCGAGCAACCCCCTTGTCAGACTGTTCTGTGGGAAATCGGGCGGTGTGGCGTCAAGCAGCGGTGGCGGCGGGACGTCGCGCGCTGATCGCCTGATACACCGGAAAACGCTGGCATAGCGTTGCGACCTTCTCTCGCACCGCGGCCTCGATGGCTGCGGTATCGCCACCGCTGGCCAGCGCGTCGAGCAGATCACAGATCCACACCGCAAGTGTCGTACACTCGGCTTCGACGAAACCCCGGGTTGTTACCGCCGGTGTGCCAATCCTGAGCCCGGAGGTCACGAACGGGCTCTGGGGATCGTTGGGCACCGCGTTCTTGTTAACCGTGATATGGCTGCGACCCAGCAGGGCATCGGCATCCTTTCCGGTAATGCCCTGCTGAATCAGCGAGACCAGAAAGAGGTGATTGTCGGTGCCCCCTGAAACCACGTCGAAGCCACGCTCGACAAATACCGCGGCCATTGCGCGGGCATTTTTTATGACCTGACGCTGATACTGAACAAAGTCTTCACCCATCGCCTCCTTCAAGGCCGCCGCCTTAGCCGCGATGACGTGCATCAGCGGGCCGCCCTGCTGGCCGGGGAAGACTGCGCCATTGAGCTTTTTGTGCAGCGCTTCGTCATCAACCGCGCTGAGAATGAGCCCGCCACGCGGACCGCGCAGGGTTTTGTGGGTCGTTGTGGTCACAACATGGGCATGGGTGATCGGGCTTGGATAAAGCCCCGCAGCCACCAAACCGGCGACGTGAGCCATATCGACCATCAGCCAGGCGCTAACCGAATCGGCGATCGACCGAAAGCGCGCCCAGTCGACCACCCGCGAATAGGCGGAAAAGCCGGCGATGATCATTTTCGGTTTGTGCTCGTGGGCCAGCCGCTCGACCTCCTCGTAATCGATTTCGCTGGTAACCGGATCAAGCCCGTACTGCACCGCGTTATAGTGTTTACCGGAAAAGTTCGGCGCCGCGCCGTGCGTCAGGTGGCCGCCATGGGCAAGGCTCATCCCTAGAATGGTATCGCCAGGTTTCACCAGCGCCATGAAAACGGCGGCATTGGCTTGCGCGCCCGAGTGGGGCTGCACGTTGGCGTAGCGGGCGCCGAACAGTTCGCAGGCGCGCCCGATTGCCAGACTCTCCACCGTATCGACATGTTCGCAGCCGCCGTAATAGCGCCGCCCCGGATACCCCTCGGCGTATTTATTGGTCAGCACAGTACCTTGTGCCTGCATCACCCGCGGGCTGGCGTAATTTTCAGAAGCGATCAGCTCGATGTGCGCTTCCTGACGTGCGGACTCCGCATCGATGGCGTCCATCAAAACGTCATCAAACCCCTGTAACCGGTCTTCACGGGTGAACATGTAGCATCTCCTCAAAAATTTCTGGTGTGCAGGGCGTGGCGAAGGCGCCAGGCGTTAAACCGTGTTTCGATGGTAGCCCTGTGGCCGACTAAAAAAGTGCTTAACAGCGTCAGTGCAAATCCTGTTTGCGACATTCTCAGTAACCCACAACAACGTCACTCAATGGCCGACTGCAACAGGCAAGGATGAAGCCCGCCTCCTGGTCTTCTTCAGTAATGCCGCCGTTGTGCTGCATATCTACCGTGCCGGCTTTCAGCTCAACCCGGCAGGTGCCGCACAAGCCCATGCCGCAAGCCTTCGGAATGTGCAGGCCCACCTTGGCCGCAGCGGCGTGAACAGTCTCGCCCCGTGGCACGCGCACGTGCTTGTCGCTGTCGGCGAAGGTAACACCGACCAGATCAGCCTGGTCGAGTGCCTCGGCAGCGGCCTCGGCGTGCTCGATAACGTCTTCCGCAACCTCCGCCGGTGTCGAGCCGAACGACTCCTCGTGGTAACGAGCCATGTCGAAACCCGCTTCGCCCAGGATCCGTCTGACCGCACGCATGTAAGGGGGCGGGCCGCAGCAAAACACCTCAAAATTCATGAAGTCCGGCGCGATCAGCTCCAGCATCTGCTGGTTCAAATAGCCCCTATAGCCGACCCAGGGTTGGCCGGGCTCCTGCCGCTCGCAGATGACATGCACATTGAAGCTGGCGATGCGCGAGCACATGTGGTCGAGCTCGCGACTGAAGATGACGTCCCGGGGGGTGCGGGCACTGTGGATAAAGCAGGCGTTAACATTGGCATTGGTATCGAAAAACCAGCGGGCCATCGACATGACCGGCGTTATGCCAACACCACCGGAGAGCATCAGGATATTCTCGGTGGGGTAATCGATGGCATTGAAGTCGCCAATCGGTCCGTGCACCGCAAGCTCGAAACCTTCAACGAGGTTATCGTGGAGCCAGTTGGAAACCTTGCCGCCGGGTATGCGCTTTACCGTAATCGAAAAGCTGTAAGGCACCGATGGGGAGCTGGAAATACTGTAGGAGCGCATGATTTGCTCGCCGTCGATTTCCAGCTCCAACGTGACGAACTGGCCGGGCTTGAAATAGAACAGGATCGGCTGTTCCGCAACGAAACAAAAGGTGCGCACATCCCAGGTTTCCTGGATCGCCTGGGTGCAGCGCACCACGTGGCGGCCATTGCTCCAAGTCTGCGTGTTAACGGGATTGAGAAACTGCATAGTCATAGACTCTTTCTCGTCTGAGCGGTCTGCAGGCAACGGCAACCTGGGCCAAGTATCGCTATCACTATAATCACTGATGCATGATCCACCTGAAGCATGGTCGGCAGAGCCATTCTGGCCGCCTGTCCCTGGGGCGACTTGCCTATTTACGACACTGGCGTATCTGGAACTGCCATCACGGCCCTGACACGGCATGTCGTCGCCAGCGCTGCGCATGTCGTGAATAGACAACTCTGCTTCCTGAACCTGGTCCACACTCAGCTCTAAGTCAGATGGCATCTGAGACAATCATTCACACCGTGAGGAGAGAAAGCGATGGACCATAATTTTACCGCAGGTTTTGACGACCCAATGAATGACCCGCGCAGTGTGATGGCTGAGATGCTGCAGAGCAGGCGCCAGACTTTCTCTTTGCCACAAGCCCTCTACAATGACGCGAGAATGTTCAGACTCGACATGGAAGAGATATTTGAGAAGGAATGGATTTTCGCCGGAATGACGTGCGAAATCCCAACCAAAGGCAGCTACATAACGGTCGAGGTGGGCAGTAACTCCGTGATCGTGATGCGCGACAATACAGGCGCTGTGCGGGGGTTTTACAACGTCTGTCGCCATCGCGGTTCGCGCCTGTGCAGCAAGGCTCAGGGCAAAGTTGCCAAGCTGGTGTGCCCCTACCATCAATGGACTTACGAGCTCGATGGACGCCTCCTGTACGCGGGCAGCAATATGGGCGACGCCTTCGATCCGTCCGAATACGGATTAAAACCCGTGTATGTCAAAACCGGTGGCGGCTTTATTCTGATCTGTCTGGCCGAAGATCCACCCGCCGTCGATGACTTTCTCGCCACGCTCGGGGAGTACCTTGAGCCCTATGACATGGACAACGTCAAAGTCGCCGCCGAATCGACGCTGGTTGAAAAGGCCAACTGGAAGCTGGTGGTCGAAAATAACCGCGAGTGCTATCACTGCAGTGCTGCGCACCCCGAATTGCTAAATAGCCTGCAGGAGTTCGATGACACCGAGGATCCCCGCGCCACACCCGAGTACAAGGCGCTGGTCGCGCGCAAGCAGGCCGAATGGAGTGCCCAGAATATACCCTGGAAGCTACAGCGTTTCGGTCAGCGTAACCGCCTTACCAGAACCCCCCTATTGGAGGGTACGGTCGCCATGACAATGGACGGTAAACCTGCTTGCAAAAAACTGATGGGCCGAATCCAGAATCCTGACATGGGTTCGCTGCGCATCCTTCATCTGCCCAATTCCTGGAATCACTTCATGGGGGATCACGCGGTGGTGTTTCGCGTGCTACCGCTAGGACCCCAGGAAACGGTGGTCACCACCAAGTGGCTGGTACACAAGGATGCCGTCGAAGGCGTCGACTACGATCTGACCCACATGCGGCGGGTCTGGGACGCAACCAACAATCAAGATCGGCGTCTGGTGGAGGAAAATCAGCTTGGTATCAACTCCAGAGCCTACCAGCCAGGCCCGTATTCAGAGACTTACGAATACGGCGTCATCGACTTCGTGCAATGGTATAGCGAACAGATGCTCAGCAGCCTGGGTTACGGCCAGGATCATTTGCGTGTAGTCGGGAAATAAGGGCGTCAGCTCGGCAGCACCCCTTCCTCCTTCAGCAGCGCCTGGATGGCGTCAGCTCCGATCTCGGAACTGACGCCGGTCAACACCTTACCGCCGCCGCCCTGCGTCTTCGCCGCTGCTGCTTTAAAGCGGTCCCGCGCCGACGACGCGGTGATGATCTTCAACCGTTTGGGTCGCTTGCGCGCCGGTGCGGTAAGCCATCCGGCCCGCACTTCGTCAGGCATGGACGCGGCGGCGGACACCGCAAGCACGCCCCTGCGCGCCGGACCGAAAGCCGAGGGACGCGCGCCGGGTGCTGCGCTATCGACCGTTACGATCGCAGGAAGCCGCACCGAGAGCCGGCGTCGCTGGCCGCGCGGCAGAGCCTGCAGCAGCGTCACGACGCCGTCGTTTACGCTTTCTACCTGTGCCACACCACTTACAATGGGCCAGCCGAGCCACTCGGCCAGCAGATAGGGAAGCATTCCCGAACCTTCACCGGTTTCGGCGCGCATGCCGCAAAGTACCAGCTCTGGCGCCAGCTCACGCAGCGCGTCGGCCAGCGCCGGCAGCACATCGGCGCCGGCTGCCTGTTCTATCAGCGCCAATCGCTCCACGGTGTTTTCGCCAGCCTCGGGCGCGCCGACCATCCCGAGATAGCCGCGCAGCGCCGGCTCGCTTTCGGCATCGTTTTGTCCAGCGTGCACCAGCGCTGTGCGGGCACCGGCAATGGAGAATGCCAGCTCGTACGCGCGCGCATCCTGGTCAGCGCGCCGCGTGCGCCCGGTCAGCGGATGGCGCCCTATCGAGACCAGCACGGCAATACCGGGGCCGTCGGCGTGCGCCGTTTTCGCGAGCACCTTATGCGGCATCTTTCTTCTCCTGAAGTCGTTGCTGCAGCGCCACCAGAGCCGCCAGAATTTCGTCGGCGTCGCCGATCACGGCGAGGTCGGCGCGTTTGACCATGTCGCAGTGCGGGTCGAGGTTGATCGAAACAACCTTGTCGCAGCTTTGTATACCCTGCAGATGCTGGATTGCGCCGGAAATACCCACCGCGAAGTACACCCGTGCAGTGACCCATGTGCCGCTGGCGCCGACCTGGCGGTCGCGCGCCATGAAACCGTCATCAACCGCAACGCGCGAGGCACCTTCGGTAGCCCCCATAATTGCCGCGGCGTTGTGAAATCCGGCCCAGTCGCTCACACCACGACCGGCGGCCAGAATAAACTCCGCTTCGCCCAACGCGACCGTCGCGGGGTTAACGGCAACGGCACCGAGATCCTGGATGCGCCCCGGTATCCGCGACAATGGCGCCGGCAGTGTCATCGGCCGGGCCGCGTGGCGGGTCATGGCCACGGGTTCGGCGCATTCGGCCAGCGCCAACACCAACCGTGGTAGCGGTCGGTTTATATCCGTGCTGCCCGCAGCGCCTAGCCCGCTGCAGCGCTTGCCTTTCGTGTCCTGGTTGATCTGCCAAACCTGTGTTGCCGGGCGTTCGGATAATCTCGCCGCCAACCGGCGGCCCAGGTCGGCGCCGCCTATCGCTGAGTCTGGCAAAAGCCAGTGCCGCGGCGAAAGCTCGCGCTCGACGTCAGCCAGCACGGCCAGGCGTTCTTCGGGGCTGCACTGGGTATTAGAGGATGCGCCCAGGCCGGGGGATTGATCGGCAGAGTGTATTAAAGTGTGTGTTAGAGAGTGTGTTAAAGAGTGCAGTAGTCGATCGACACCGGCAGTTCCGAAGCCATCCTCCCGAATGGCGCCAAAGACCATGGCCAAAACAGCGCCGGGCATGGCCGGATCTGCATCGGCCAATTGCCGGGCCAAACCGAGCAGGTCCCGGTCATGGGCCGATAGCCGCCCACCGGGAAGATCAGGCACCACCGCAATCAGAAAAGCCGGAGTCTCGATCTCAACGGTTTTACGCGGGTCGACCGCCACTGCCGGGCGTTCATTTCGCGAGTTTAGACTCGTCTCTGTCTGGGCGCCGCTGCGGTCGATTCGCTTGATGCCGTTGGGCCCACTAAATCCCACTCGATGCGGGTTGCGCCGCACCAGCCCATTGGGGCCGGCCCACAGCGATGGTCCAATCCGGCTTGTGCCAAGCATCTCCGCAAGCACCGCGCCGTGGTCTGGGTGCAGGCGGTTGCGCGCGATCCGCTCCTTGCGTGAGTCGCGGCGCGGAAGAGAATCCGTGTCGTCACGCATCAGCGAGCAACTCCACGGTTAGCACCGGCTGGCCCGCCTTGTCGTTCCGGCCGGATTGATCTTTCTGCGCCGATGGCACCAGGCAGTCGGCCACGAGTTCAGCAATGTCACGAACCTCCGGCCCCGGTTCTACCACGCCCTCCAGCATGGCGGTGCATTGCGGACAACCGACGGCTACCACACTCACGCCGGTTTCACGGATGTCATCCATGCGCATGTCGGGAATCCGGCGTTTACCGGGAACGTCGACGATCGCCGCGCCCCCGCCGCCGCCGCAGCAGCGTGAGCGAAAGCCGCTGCGTTGCATTTCCACCAGTTCCATGCCGAGCGCCTTGAGCACGTTGCGCGGCGCCTCGTACTCACCGTTGTAGCGCCCCAGGTAGCAGGGATCGTGATAGGTGACCTTGTCGCCTTTCCACTGGGAAATCGCCAGGCGTCCTTTGGCGAGCAGCTCGGCGATATAGGTGCTGTGATGATAAACCTGATAAACACCGCCCAATTCGGAATACTCGTTCTTGAGCACATGAAAGCTGTGGGGATCGCAGGTGAGAATACAGCCGAAGCCATACTGTGACAGCGTTGCGATGTTGCGCCTCGCAAGACTCTGGAAGGTTGCTTCGTCGCCAAGGCGGCGAGCGAGATCACCGCTATCGCGCTCGTCATTGCCGAGCACCGCGAAATCGACGTCGGCGGCGCGCAGTATCCTGACCAGCGCACGCAGTGTTCTCTGGTTACGCTGGTCGAAGGCGCCATCACCAATCCATAGCAGGACCGCCGCGTCGCGCACGTCGGCCATTAGCGGCAGGTTGAGATCCGCGGCCCAGTGCATACGCGAGTCGGGGGCGAAGCCGCTGGGATTGTCGGTCGCAATCAGGTTTTCGATAACCTCGACGCCACGTCTGGGTGTGGTGCCCAACTCCAGGGTGATGTGGCGGCGCATGTCAACGATGGCGTCGACATGCTCGATCATCATCGGACATTCCTCGACACAGGCCCTGCAGGTGGTGCAGGACCACAGGGTGTCGGCGTCGATCAACGCCTTGCCTTCTCTACCGATGATGGGCTCATCGAGTGCGCCATGGTGCTCGCCCACCGGCTTGCCGGGGTGCGGAGACCCGTGATAGCCGGCATCGCTGCCCCCGGCCAGCCCAACCACCATGTCCTGTATCAGTTTTTTCGGGTTAAGGGGCTGGCCCGCAGCAAACGCCGGGCAGACTGCTTCGCAACGCCCGCATTGCACGCAAGCATCGAACCCCAGTAGCTGGTTCCAGGTGAAATCCGCCGGTTTTCCTGCGCCCAGCGGCGCCTGCGGGTCGGCAAGATCAAGCGCTTTCAGGCCGGTGGAACGGCCGCCTCCGAAACGTTCCGGCCGGCGATGGAAAGCCAGATGCAGCACACCGGCGAAGGCGTGTTTCATCGGCCCACCCCAGGTCATACCCAAAAACATTTCAGCCAGGCCCCAGGCCACCACGGCCGCGAGAAGCACGGCCAGTACCCAGCCGCCGATGGCAGCGGGCACCACACCCGCTGCGGGCAGAGTAACAACGAAAACCCCCAGCGAGAACGCAACCAGGCTTTTGGGCAGACGCATCCAGGGCCCTTTCGAGAGCCGGGCGGGCGGATTGCGTCGACGCAAGGCCACAAACAGGCTGCCACCAAACATGCATAGCGTGGCCGCCAGCAAGGGCCATGTCAGCCAGGCGCTGCTCAGGCCCAGGCCGTGCACCGCAATCGCGATCGGCGCCGCAAGGGCAAACCCCCCGGCCGTCGCCACGTGGGTACGGGAAATGTACTTGTCGCGCTCCACCACGTGGTGGAGGTCGACAAGATAGCGCCGGGGCACCGACGCCAGCCCACTGAAAAAGCCAACATCCGAGGGACGCCCCTGTCGCCACAGGATAACCCGACGAGCCGCCCCGATGATCAACAGCACCAGCGCCGTGAATATCAGGATGGGTAGGATAGTTTCAAGCATGGTGGTTCTCCTGTGACCTACTTGAGCGGCCGCCCGACAACCGCCTCAGAAGTCCTTGCACAACCTGAGCGCATCGTAAATGGCGGCGTGAGTGTTGCGTGGCGCGTTGCAGTCACCCAGGCGGAACAACAGAAAATCGCTGCCGTTGCCACTCAGCGTGTTCAGGCATGGCTGCGGCCTGATTTCAAACAGCGCCTCAAGGTCGACCTGGCCCTTGTTCAGCGAGCGCGGCTTGAGCGCGTAGTACAGCGCTTCATCGGGTCGTACGCCGTTTTCAACCACCACCTGATCAACTACCCGCTCTTCCTGAACGCCGGTATATTCGTTTTCGAGTACCGCCACCAACTTGTCGCCTTCGCGATAGACCTTCTGCAGCATCAGGTCGGAGGTCATGATCACCTCCTTGGCGTACAGGCTACGGTAGTAGGTTGGGAAGCTGGTGCCGCCAACGGCCGCGCCGGGCTTGATGTCGTCGGTCACGATCTCGACCTGGGCGCCTTTCTCAGAGAGGAAATCGGCCGCCGATACGCCGGGGAATTCGCAGATTGTGTCGTACACCAGCACGTTCTTGCCGGGCGCGACAACGCCGTTGAGGATGTCCCATGTGCTGACGACAAGACCGTCTTCGGCACCCCATTCGGGCACCTGCGACAGGAAAGGCGTGCCGCCGGTTGCGACAATCACGATGTCTGGACGCATCTCGAGCACGCCTTCGTCCGCTCGTACGCCGAGACATACTTCGACGTTAAGGCGGGCCAGTTCGAGCTGAAACCAGCGGGTGATGCCGGCAATCTGATCGCGCTGCGGCGCCTTGGAAGCTATGGTGATCTGTCCGCCGAGTGCTGGGCTCGCCTCGTACAGCGTCACAGCATGACCACGCTCCGCAGCCACCCGCGCCGCCTCCATGCCCGCAGGACCGCCGCCCACGACCACTACCTTGCGCCGCGGGCCGGTACTCTTGTCGATGATATGCGGCAGACCCTGATACTCACGCGAGGTTGCCGCATTCTGGATGCACAGCACATCCAGCCCCTGGTACTGCCGATCGATACAATAGTTGGCACCCACGCACTGCTTGATCTGGTCTATCTGCCCCAGTTTGATTTTATTGACGATATGCGGGTCGGCAATCTGCGCCCGCGTCATCCCCACCAGATCAACGTAGCCGGCCTCCAGTATGCGCTGCGCCTGATTCGGATCCTTGATGTTCTGGGCATGGATCACCGGCACACCGACAACGGCTTTAATGCCCGCCGCCAGGTGCAGAAACGGCTCGGGCGGGTAGGACATATTTGGAATCACGTTCGCCAGAGTGTTATGGGTGTCGCAACCGGAGCCGACCACGCCGAAATAGTCGACCATGCCGGTCGCGTCGTAATAGGCCGCGATCTGTTTCATGTCGTCATGGCTGAGGCCATCGGGATGGAACTCGTCGCCGCTGATGCGCAGGCCGACGATGAAATCATCACCGACTTCGGCGCGAACCGCCTTTAGAACCTCAAGACCGAAACGCATGCGGTCTTCGAAGGTCTTGCCCCACATGTCGGTGCGTTTGTTGACACGCGGGCTCCAGAACTGATCGATCAGGTGCTGGTGCACGGCCGATAGTTCAACGCCGTCCAGGCCGCCAGCCTTCGCCCGTCGCGCCGCCTGAACGAAATCACCAATGATGCGCCAGATCTCTTCTTCTTCGATGGTCTTGCAGGTCGCGCGATGGACCGGTTCACGTATACCCGATGGCGACACGAGCGAGGGCCAGTCGAAACCATCCCAGCGGGACCTGCGGCCCATATGGGTGATTTGGATCAGGATCTTGCCGCCATGCTTGTGCACGGCGTCCGCCAGGTTTTGGAAGTGGGGGATAATGCGATCGGTGGCCAGATTTACCGAACTCCACCAATTATGGGGACTGTCGATGGACACCACCGACGAGCCCCCGCAAATGCACAGACCGCAGCCGCCTTTGGCTTTCTCTTCGTAATAGCGCACGTAGCGCTCGGTGGTCATGCCGCCATCGGTTGCATAGACCTCGGCGTGGGCGGTGCTGACCACGCGGTTGCGGATAGTCTGGGTGCCAATCTGGATGGGTTTGAACAACGCCTCGAAAGCCATGGGAAAGTCCTTAACTCAGGGGCTGAACGATGAATATGCCGTGGTCGCAGCCAGGTTCCGCCGCGCTCTGGATCTGTTCAGCGCGGGTCCGCAACGAATGCCCCCAAGCTTCCTGAATCTGGTCCATGGCGCCGGCAAACCAGCCGGTGAACATATAGTCGACCTTGCGATCGACTTTTCCGTAAACGTACACAAAGGCACTGTGGTCCAGGCGGACGCGTGCGACCCCCTGCTCGATATCGAGTTTCTCAATGGTGAACAGGCCCCAACCACGCTGCGAGAGGCGCAGCATGTAATGCTCAAACACGGCTGCGCCTTCCAGGCCGTGCAATTCGGCCTCCTTTTCACACCAGTGCCATGCCGATTTGTAACCAGCGCCGTAGAGAATTTCGGCATAACGCACAGCGCCTATTTCCTGCTCGATCGCCATGTGATTATTGACAAAAAAGTGGCGCGGAACGTAAAGCATAGGCAACGCATCGGTTGTCCAGACGCCGGTTTCCTTATCAACCTCGATAGGCAGTTCTGGTGCCGTCGTCGTCATGGTCGCTCCCCTCGCATTATTTTCCATCCCCGGTCGTTTTCAGGATCGTTACGGACGCCATAACGGGGCATCACCCCTGAAAAGCTCACGCAACATCACCCGCCGCGACGACCTGCCCGGACGCCAACCCAGCGTCAGACTCCTGCCTCTGATTCTGTTCCGTGCCCCAGACGTCGCCAAGAACCCGCAGCCAGTTTTCGCCCATGATCTTGCGAACCTGAGGTTCGGAAAATCCGTTTTTTAGCAGCGCCTCGGTGAGGTTGGGGAACTCACCCACGGTGCGTATGCCCAACGGGTTAACAATCTTGCCGAATTCGGTCAGGGACCGGGCATAGCCTTTATCGTGGGTGAGCATGTCGAAGAATTCGGGGCCGTGACCCTGGGTAAAATCGGTGCCGATACCAATTGCATCTTCACCGACGATATTCATGATGTAGCCAATCGCTTCGCAGTAGTCGTCAACGGTGGAATCGATGCCGTTCTTCAGAAAGGGCGCGAACATGGTCACGCCGACGAAACCGCCACGGTCGGCGATGAACTTGAGCTGCTCGTCGGTCTTGTTGCGCGGATGCTGTTTAAGGCCGGCCGGCAAGCAATGGGAATAACAAACAGGTTTTTTCGACTCGAGGATGACTTCTTCAGACGTGACCGCGCCGACGTGAGAGAGATCGCACATGATGCCCACCCGGTTCATTTCGGCGATTATCTCGCGACCAAAACCGGACAAGCCACCATCGCGCTCATAACAACCGGTACCGACCAGGTTCTGCGTGTTGTAGCACATCTGCACGATACCCACGCCGAGGCGCTTGAATATCTCGACGTAGCCGAGCTGGTCCTCGAAGGCGTGTGCGTTCTGAAAGCCGAGGATGATGCCGGTCTTGCCTTCGCGCTTGGCCTGCCGGATATCCTCGGTGGTATGAACCTGGTGTACCAGGTCGGTGCTGTCGCGCATGAGCTGATTGACCATGACGATATTGTCAATCGTCCCTTGAAAATCCTCCCACACCGATACCGTGCAGTTGGCGGCGGTCAGCCCACCCTTGCGCATATCTTCAAAGAGCTCACGGCTCCATTTGGCGATGATCAAACCATCGATAATGATGGCATTGCTGTGCAAATCGGCAGCGGAGTGCAGGTTGATGAGGGACATTGTCGGCTCCAGGCATTAGACGTTATAGCCGCAGCATAGCGTCCTCCCTATCGACCAAATTGACTGATTGCGACCGAAAGAATCCCAAAAACGTCATGCGCGAATCAGGGCCCACCTGATTCGGCGGGATCGCATCATCCGGTGGCACTGCGGTATCGGACCCAAGCGCTTGCCTTCCCCGTCGCAGAGAGACTCGTGCCAGTCGCCCGCAGACTGACTGATCTTGCGGCAATGTGGTTTTCTGTCCCTGCTACGGCGACTGTCTGTCGCACGCCCAACAATAATAAAGAGGAGGCTCCACAATGGATGGAAACATCAAGAGCAATGAGACACAGCAATTGCAAACGATAAAAGAACTGGAAGCGGTTTACGATACCGATTACGAAATAGGACAACACAACATCCACCCCCTGGGGCTGGAACTTCATAATCCCGTTTTCCTGACCAGCGCTTTGCTAATTTTGGTATTCGTTGCGGGCTCGCTGATCTTCCCCGCAGCTGCCAGCGAGATGCTGATGGCGGCGCGTACCTGGTCAATCAATACTTTTGACTGGTTGTTCTTGTCAAGTGGTAACATTTTCGTGATGTTCTGCCTGGCCTTGATTGTACTCCCTGTAGGCAAAATCCGGCTTGGTGGTGACACAGCCAAACCCGATTACAGCCGCTCTTCATGGTTTGCAATGTTGTTTGCAGCAGGCATGGGCATTGGCCTGATGTTCTGGAGCGTGGCTGAACCTATTGGCTATTATACCGAGTGGTACGGCTCTCCGCTGAACATTGCCGGTGGCACCGTGGAAGCCGAGCGCGCCGCTATGGCAGCGACGATGTATCACTGGGGGCTGCACCCATGGGCGATTTATGGCGTAGTTGCGTTAGCGCTGGCGTTTTTTACCTACAATAAGGGCTTGCCGCTGACGATACGCTCGACCTTTTACCCCTTGCTTGGCAATCGGATATACGGACCCATCGGTAATATCATCGATATCACGGCGGTCATCGCGACTATTTTCGGCCTGGCCACCTCCCTCGGTTTCGGCGCACAACAGGCCGCCGGCGGTCTGAATTACCTGTTCGGGATTCCTGCCGATCTGAGCACACAGACGGGCATCATCGTTGTTGTCACCGCCGTCGCGCTTTTTTCGGTGACGCGCGGCCTTGATGGCGGGGTCAAGCTTATGAGCAATATCAACATGGTTCTGGCGGCCGCACTGTTGCTGTTTGTCATTTTTGCCGGATCTTTGATGACTTTCCTCAGCACCCTGGGCACTACAGTCGTGGCCTATGCCGAACACTTTCTGCCATTGAGCAACCCAATCGGCCGTGAGGATGAAACCTTTTATCACGGCTGGACCATCTTCTATTGGGCCTGGTGGATTTCCTGGTCACCCTTTGTCGGCATGTTTATCGCGCGCATCTCCAAGGGCCGTACGATTCGGGAATTTCTCACCGCGGTTCTCCTCGTACCAACATTGGTAACGTTCGTCTGGATGAGTGCCTTTGGTGGCAATGGACTAGCACAGACAAAAGCAGGCGTTGGTGCACTGGCCGATGGCATCAGCGATTCTTCACTGACCCTGTTTCAGATGCTGGAGAACCTGCCGCTGTCAGGAATCACGTCTGTTCTGGCGATTGTGCTGGTGCTGGTATTCTTCGTGACCTCCTCCGACTCTGGCTCATTGGTCATCGACAGTATTACCTCGGGTGGCAAAACCGATTCACCCACGGCACAACGCGTGTTTTGGGCGACATTGGAAGGCGTTATTGCGGCCGCATTGTTGACGATTGGCGGCTCCGATGCCCTGACCGCTTTGCAGGCGGGCTCGGTAACGACCGGTTTGCCGTTCACTATCGTGCTGCTGGCAATGTGTGTGAGTCTCGCCAAGGGCTTACAACACGAGCAAAAGTTGCTGACGATCAAACGAAAAAGGGCGTCCAGCGTTCTCGCCAAGGACGCGAAAAAGCGGGCGGCAGTGCCTGCCGCAGGTTGATAGGGCTATCACCCGATTCATAACCCATTCTGGCCATTCATTGGATGAGGCCAGAGTGCGTTATGATTTACGCCCCTGGCCCGGCAGCCGCTGCTATAATTACATAAGTGTGTTCTGATTCATCACCTTTGCCGAGCCCGAGCCATGCCGCAAACCTCTGTTACAGATACTCTGCGCGAATACCAGTCATTACTGGAACTGCTGGATGACGCCTATTGGGAAGCCAGCTGCATCGAACACAAAGACATGCTGTACGACATCATCAGTATTTTCAGCCAGGAAGTGGCCGAGCTGAACAAACTCAGCGTTCAAGACCATCACTACCCTTACGAAGTGATCACCGAAGGCATCCGCCGCATCGTGCCGAAACTTGAGCGCCTGGACGAAGCCCGCGAGCTGATCATCCAGCGCACGCAGACCCTAACCGACTTTCGCGACATTCTTTCTTCCGTACTGGGCATTCTGGAAGACCAGCTGCGCACGCTCTAGTCTCCTGTCTGAAGCAGCCGTAAATTACGCGCCGACATGCACCCGCTGGCCTTCAGGCAATTGCGGAAACACGGTACTGACGTTGTACAGAAATTTCCCCAGCGCCAGTAAATGATGGCCCACAATCGGGAAACCGGTGGTCAGCAGGCTCACTGAAATATCCCGTGCCGAATCGGCCCAGCAAAACTTGTTGATTAGCCCCACGTGGCCAAACGCATAACGGGTGTTTGGCCCCCAGACTCCTACCGGGTCGCCCCCCAGCATCATCCCGGCGCTGAAGCGCATAGGCAGCATAAGGGTGCGATCGAGCTGCAGCGACCCAAACTGCTGGATTGCGCGCTGCACCGTAATTTCACTGCAGATGCGCTTTCCAGCCCACACGCCGCCATTGAGCATCATCTGGAAAAACCGCCCCATTTCCTCGGCGGTGCCATACAGATTGCCGGCGGGTATGACCGCCTGCTGAAAGCGAGGGTCATTGGTCACCGCTTCCACAGATTTGATATCGCCACCCAACGCCCGCTTTACAACCCGCGATATCGGCCAGGTAGGCCGCGGGCCGGTAGCGTAGTTAGCCGCCGGCACGGTTAAATCCGCCGCTGCTACGCCATAGGTAAACCAGGTCATCCCCATGGGCTTGCGAATATAACGGTCCAGATACTGCTGAATCGTCAGGCCAGTGACGGTTTCGAGAACTCGCTGCAACACAAAGCCGCCGGTAATAGCGTGATAAAAGACTTTTGAACCGTCTACCTGCATCGCCCGCTCCTCACACAGCAGGCGCCAGATTTCTTCCGGGTTCCACAGCACCTCAGGTGGCGTGTCACCAGGAATTGCCGGAATACCGCCGCGATGGGACAGTATCTGGTGCAGGGTGATGGTGCGCTTGCCGTTATGGGCAAATTCCGGGCAGTAATAAGCCACCGGGTCCATCAGGTTGACCAACCCCTGCTCGGCTAGCAGATGAATCAAAAAGGCCGTCACCGCTTTCGACGCGGAGAAATAACAGACGGGTGTGTCTGTTGTCATCGCTACCCGCGGCGTATCCACGCTGTCGTCCGGGCCGTTACCCCGGGCATGACCGATAGCGCGGTGCAGCACCGACTCGCCCCGGTGGCGCAATGAAATCTGGATACCCGGATGCACGCCAGTGCGGTAAAGACTCTCGACACTGCGCCATACCGCCTCTACCGACTCTACCGACTCTGGTCGCAACCCTACCGACACTGGATTTTCCCCGGCCGTATCACGGCAGGTCACGCTGGCAAGATCCTCGGGCACTCTGCACGTGTGAAGGGCGCGGCGAGTAAGTGTTTTTATGGGGCTGAGCATGTTATTTCTCCATGAGGGCACGGCGCCATAATTACGGGCTTTTCGCGTGGATTAAATTGTTATACGGCCTAGCCCAAAATACACCGATTATGACGACCGAGCAGGAGGCGCTGTGCAAAAGAATCTAGCGTACAACCTCAAGCCTGAAATCTCTTTTAATACGCTGCCGGTGCCGGGCAATCGCGGGTCATTCTGGTATCCGATGATTTGGGGAGCGACGATTCCGGGGTGATCACAAAAAAACGGTCTGGGGCCATCCGGTTCGCGGTGGTCGAGGCCGCCTCTGCCGCCTCGGTGCAGCCTTGCTTCAGCCGCGCTTCGGCGAGGTTGTTCCAACCCGATGCAATGCCTGGAAACCGATAGGTCATAGCCTGATAGTGTTCGGCTGCCGCGGCCCAGCGACCTTGTTGATAGGCAATGTTGCCCAGCCCCAATAACGCAGCGGGCTGATCCGGCCAGGCTTTTGCCGCGGCCAAATAGGCAGCCTCCGCTGCAACAGGCTGTTGTGTGGTTTCCAGATCATGCGCGGCCATCAGGTAAGGCAACGGCTGTGCCGTTACCGGAATTTGGCCTGGCGGCACTATTATTCGGGCCCACCGGCCTGAGCGATCCCAGGTCGCCATGAACACGGAGACTTTCTGCCGGTAGCCTTTTTCCGTTCCGGTGTGAAGAATCAGCGCTTCCTGGGCACTATCAAACCCGATAACCACGGCAAAGTGCCACTGCGGCCACCAGTTGAAACGCAGATTTTGCAGCACCAACACCGGGTGGCCCGCACTCACCTCGGTCAATACGCTGGTTAGGTCGGGATCCAGCGGGTACACCAACATGCCGTATTGGCGCGCAGCAGCCACCATTTCAACCTGCAACGCTCCCTGGCGCTCTGGCAGGTACACCCGGTCAATCAACTCATCAGGAGCGGCACTCACGCCCTGTGCATTCAGCATCATCGCCAACGAAGCGGGGCCACACTGATACTGTTCCTGAGGATGAAATGGCACGTCCGTGAGCTCAGCGCTTTCGAAGCCCGTTGGCCACTGCGGCCGGCTGGCGCACCCTGAGAGCAGAACCCCCAAGAATGCGGCCGTGAGTAGCCTGCTTGGTTTCAATAAAAAAGCAAACATGCTGATGTCATTACCGCAGGCACCTGACGAACGGGAAGATATCAGTGGCGCAAAGCATATCGGTGATGATGAACACCAGCAGAAACAGCACGATGATACCGACAACACCTTCACCGGCCGGTGCCGCAGCCAGTTGTTGTTTGAAGTCCGTCAGCTCAGAGGGTGTCAGGCTTTGAATGCGGTCACGCACTTCCTGTTCTCCGACCCCCATGCTGGCCAGAGTACCTTTTACATCATCGCGTTCCAGCATCTCCATCAGGGCCTGGCGGTCAATATCGGCACGCTGCTCTGTTAATAATTCGCCGGTGCCGACAATGCTGGCAGAGGCGGGTATTGCCCACATTGACATCAACATCATAACCATCGCCATGATGCCTGAAATAGATTGCATGTAGCCTCTGATTGCCTGCATGGTTTGTTCCTCATGTTCTTCTAATGTTTGGGGGTATATTGTTGGATCACTTAATACATCAGTGTAGCCGCAACTGGCTTTCACGCACAGGAGGGCCGACTGAAAAGATAGCCAACGAGCTTCCGGTTAGGGTCTTGATGTGGTCACCTATTCGGAACTTACTTCACCACCGAGTTCTGTGCTTCCAGTTATTCGTAATTGGGGCCATACTGAATTTTGGGTCAATCAGTTATGGCGAGAGGCAATAGACATGAGCAAAGGACAAGACAGTAAAAAAGCTGAGAAGAAGAAACCGCTTTTGACTGCAAAAGAAAAGAAAGCGGCCAAAAAATCGAAAAAAGGTGACACCAATGTGCTGGGGAACTAGACGGTTTCAATAATAGATAGCCTTGATACTCGATAGTTCTGATACTAGATAGCTCTGATAAAAAAATAGATTGGATAACGGACACAGCGCAAAAACTCCACCGGAACCAGTATGACCCCTGCTATTGATGTCGCCCGCGACGCGGGGATTGAACACCAACTACATCAGTATCAACACGATCCTGCCAGCGCTGGCTATGGCACTGAGGCTGCGGAAAAGCTTGGGCTAAACCCGGCCTGCGTGTTCAAGACTCTGGTGGTGGCGGTGGATACCAAGACCCTGGTGGTAGCCATTGTACCGGTGAACGCCATGCTCAGTATGAAGCTGATTGCCAAAGCAGCGAGCGGCAAAAAAGCCATCATGGCAGACAAGCAGCAAGTGCAGCGCAGCAGCGGTTATGTTCTGGGTGGGGTTAGCCCGCTGGGGCAAAAACGGCCGCTGGCGACGTTCATTGACGAGTCAGCGCAGCTGTTCGAACAGATTCATGTCAGCGCCGGTCGGCGGGGGCTTGAAATTGAGCTGGCGCCGGAAGACCTGGCCACTCTCACCCAGGGGCGCTTTGTGGCGTTGCGCCAAGAGTGATGCCCGACTGACTGGGTAAAATCTCTACCCATAAAAAAAGGCTATGTCTGAGTTAGTTGTTGCGCAGCTATACTTAGAGCAGATATCTCCTCATCGGAGGTTATGCCATGAACGACAAAGCCTTTCACTTCCTCATTTTGCAACTAGGCCAGCTGACACCCAGCCAGCGGCATCAACTACACCGCTATTTCCAACAGGCCGATACAGGCGCGGCGGACACGCTGCTCATCGAGCACTCTCCCACCTGCTGTCCGCATTGCCAGGCATCGCAGCTCAGGCCGTGGGGCTCAGGCCGCAATCTGCCGCGTTACCGTTGCGCCCAATGCAGGCGTACTTGCAATCCGTTGACCGGAACTCCGTTGGCACGCCTGCGTAAACGTGAGCAATGGTTCTGCTACGCTCAGGCGCTAATCGACGGCAAAACCGTGCGCCAGGCTGCGACTGAGTGTCACATCAACAAGAACACGGCCTTCTTGTGGCGCCACCGCTTCTTGGCTCTGGTTGCGGGGCATCAGGCTCTACGCGAGTCCGGCATCGTGGAAGCGGATGAGACCTTCTTTCTGGAGTCCTTCAAAGGCCAGCGAAAAATCTCTCGCAAGGCCCGTCAGCGGGGCGGAGTCAGCCTAACTCGCGGAACGGGGCCCGACCAAATTCCAGTGCTGGTGGTGCGTGATCGGACCGGGGAAACCGCAGATTTTATCTTGCCAAAGCTCAATGCCATCGAAGTCAGCCGCGCACTCAAGCCGTTGGTCGCAGCGGATGTCTGTCTCTGTACTGACGGGGCCTCGGTTTATCGGGCTTTTGCGACAAAAGCGGGAATCGAGCACCAGGCTGTATCTGCTCGCCGGCCCCGTGTCCGCGGTGCTTTTCATATCCAGAACGTCAATGCGTACGACAGTCGATTGAAAAACTGGATGATTCGGTTCCACGGTGTGGCGACCAAATACCTGAAGAACTACTTGGGTTGGCGACGGTTGCTGGAGCGATACCCTGAGCTAACTCCCGAATGCTGTTTGCTGGAAGCAACCGGTCGAGTATCGCAACAACTAATTGGGACATAGCCAAAAAAACCCGCAAGACGGTGACCGTTTTGCGGGTTTTTCAATCCAGCGGCTCGGGTTATTTGCCGGGCCGCTGCGACACTAAGGGTGTTAAACCGAAGCGCGGGCTTCTTCCATCAGCTTGTTCAGCGTTGCGCTGGGCTGCATCACTTCGTTCACTTTTCCTGCGGGCGCGTGGTAGTAACCGCCCAAGTTTACTGCTTTGCCTTGAATCACTCTCAGTTCTTCAAGAATCTTGTCCTGGTTGGCTCCCAGCTTTTCAGCCAGCTTGGCGAAGAAGGTTTTCAATTCCTTGTCTTCGTCCTGCGCAGCCAATTCCTGTGCCCAGTAATGAGCCAGGTGGAAGTGGCTGCCACGGTTGTCTAGCTCGCCAGTAGAGCGCGACGGAGACTGGTTATTTTCCAGTAGGGTTTCGGTCGCTTTGTCCAGAGTTTGGCCCAGCAAACGTGCGCGGTGGTTGTTATGCTTTGCACCCAGCTCGTCCAGCGATACTGCAATGGCCAGAAATTCACCCAGCGAGTCCCAACGCAAGTGGTTCTCTTCAACCAGTTGCTGCACGTGCTTGGGCGCAGAACCGCCCGCACCGGTTTCGTACAGGCCACCGCCGTTCAGCAGCGGTACGATGGACAGCATTTTGGCGCTGGTGCCCAGCTCCAGAATCGGGAACAGGTCAGTCAGGTAATCACGCAACACGTTGCCGGTTACCGAAATGGTGTCCAGGCTGCGGATCAGGCGTTCCATGGTCCAGCGAATAGCACGTACCGGCGACATAATGCGGATGTCCAGGCCATCGGTGTCGTGATCTTTCAGGTAGGTGTTCACTTTCTCGATCAGCTGGGCATCGTGGGCGCGCTCGTCGTCCAGCCAGAATACAGCCGGCATGCCGGTGGCTCGGGCACGGTTAACCGCCAGTTTGACCCAGTCGCGGATGGGCAGGTCTTTAGTCTGGCATGCGCGCCAGATGTCGCCGGTTTCCACGTTGTGCTCTGTCAGTACGGTGCCGTCTTCGGCGATCACACGAATAATGCCGTCTTCTTTAATTTCAAATGTTTTGTCGTGAGAGCCGTATTCTTCGGCTTTCTGCGCCATCAGGCCGACGTTTGGCACGGTGCCCATGGTGGTGGGATCAAACGCGCCGTTGGTTTTGCAGAAGTTGATGGCTTCCTGGTAAATAGTGGCGTAAGTCGACTCTGGCATGACCGCCTTGGTGTCTTTCAGCTTGCCGTCACGGGCCCACATTTTGCCAGAGTTACGGATCATCGCAGGCATGGAGGCGTCTACGATAATGTCACTGGGCATGTGCAGGTTGGTGATACCTTTGACCGAGTCCACCATGGCGATTTCCGGGCGGTGCTCGTAGGTTTTGTGCAATGCTTCCTGAATTTCTTCCTGCTTTGACTCTGGCAGTAGCTTGATTTTCTCAAGCACGGATGACAAACCGTTGTTCGGGTTTACGCCGATCTCGTCGAACAAATCGCCAAACTGGTCAAACAGTTCTTTGTAGTAAATCTTCACTGCATGACCAAACACGATCGGGTGAGAGATTTTCATCATGGTGGCTTTAACGTGCAGCGAGAACATCACGCCGGTGTCTTCGCAGTCTTTAATAGCCGCTTCGAAGAACGCGCACAGCGCTTTTTTGCTCATGTTCATGCCGTCGACCACTTCGCCGTCCAGCAGCGGCAGTTCGGCTTTCAGAACGGTCTGCTCGCCTTTCGTGTTCTCGAACACAATGCGGCTGTTGGTGGCCTTGTTCAGGGTGACGGACTGCTCTGAGGAGTAGAAATCGCCGCCTTTCATGTGCGCTACGTGGGTGCGTGATGCCGGGCTCCACTCACCCATGGAATGCGGGTATTTGCGGGCAAAGGCCTTTACCGCGGCAGGAGCACGGCGGTCGGAGTTGCCTTCACGCAACACCGGGTTTACAGCGCTGCCCAGTACTTTGTTATAGCGGGTGGTGGCGTCTTTTTCTTCGTCGGTCTGCGGGTTTTCTTTGTATTCCGGGACTTTATAACCCTGCTTGTTCAGCTCTTTGATGGCGGAGCGCAGCTGGGGAATAGAGGCGGAAATGTTCGGCAGTTTGATGATGTTGGCGTTGGGGTCTTTGGTGTATTCACCCAGTTCGGCCAGGGCATCGGGCACTCGCTGGTCTTCTGCGAGGTAATCCGGGAAGTTGGCCAGAATACGGGCCGCCAATGAGATGTCGCTGGTTTCAAAATGAATGCCGGCTGGCTTGGCGTAGGTTTCCAGGATTGGCAACAGTGACCGGGTGGCAAGCGCTGGCGCTTCGTCGGTCAGTGTGTAGATAATTTTGGTGATTGACTCTGTCATGTTCGTCCTCGAGCTATAAAGGGTGGATTCAGGACGGCCACGGCCGCCAGCTGTGCTGGGCACCTCTGGCTCTGGCTGTGACTGGTTGGTGGCTTTTATTAGACCTACTACGATAACATTTTTTTGGGAATTGCGGCTAAGATCTTAGTATAAGAACGAATTATGTGCGGACTGCAATCGTTGGTGGCGGCTGGAATGGGTGGGAATTTACGAAACATTCGTACATTTTGATCTTGAGTGGGGTCGCACTGAAAAGAGCCAAACCCCAGTCTTACGGACAAGCCGTCAGACTGGGGGCAAAACCACTTACTCTGCCTTCGGCAGCAACCCCGCTTCCTGCAAACACGCCTGAATAGCATCCAGCGCTTCCGGATTGGCCAGTGCGTCGCGGTTGTCGATGCGGGCAGAACCGTTGATCAGGCGTGCTACGGCGAGTTCTACTTTTTTGCCGCTGCGGGTGTGGGGGATGTCTGGCACCGGGATGATATGGCGAGGAACATGACGGGGGCTGGCGCCTTTGCGGATTTGGGTTTTCAGGCGTTTGAGCAGTTCTTCGTTCAGGGTTTCGCCGTCGGCCAGAACCACCAGCAACACCACTTCTACGTCGCCTTCGATCTGTCGGCCAACCACCAGGCTGTCTTTTATGGCAGCTTCCGTTTCTACTTGCCGATAGATTTCTGCGGTGCCGATGCGAACGCCACCGGGGTTTAGAGTGGCGTCAGAGCGGCCGTAGATGATGGCGCCGCCGTGTTCGGTGAATTCGATGAAGTCGCCGTGGGCCCACACGCCGGGCGCAGAATCGGCGAACGTGTCGAAGTAGGCGTTACGATAGCGTTCGCCGCCTGGGTCGTCCCAGAAACTGACGGGCATAGACGGCAGGGGCTGGCGGCACACCAGTTCACCGCGGCCGGAGCTTACGGATTGGCCGTTGTCGTCAAAGGCGGCGGCATCTACGCCCAAAAGGCGACATTGTATTTCGCCGCGGCGTACGGGCAGTAAGGGTGTGGAGCCTACAAAGCAGCCGCAGATGTCGGTGCCACCGGCGATGGAGCCTAACAGGGCATTCGGGGCGCCGTCGCTGTACATCCAGTCATAGTCTTCTGGCAACAACGGCGAGCCGGTGGAGAACACAATTCTGAGTGCGCTTAAATCCAAATCTTTAGCGGGGGTCATGCTGTCTTTGCGACAACCGGCCAAAAAGCGGGCGCTGGTGCCGAAATGGGTGACTTTTTCATCGGCTACGGTTTGCCACAGCATGTTCAGGCTGGGGTAGCCCGGCGAGCCGTCTACGGTGATCACCGCCGCGCCGGTCAGCAGGGCGGATGCCTGCCAGTTCCACATCATCCAGCCACAGGTGGTGAAGTACATGAAGCGGTCGCCACTACCGACATCGCCGTGCAACATCAACTCTTTCGCGTGGTTGACCAGTAGGCCCACAGTGCCGTGTACGATGCACTTAGGTTTGCCGGTGGTGCCTGAGGAATACAGGATATACACCGGATGATCTGGTGCCACCGGGATGAAAGACGGCCGCTTGCCAGCGCCGGCCGCAAGGGCCTGCTGCCAGTCGCTGACTAAGGGGCCTTCAATGGCCGATGCGTCTGGTAACTGCGGCACACTGACCACACATTTCAACGAGGGCAAGCCGCTAATCAATTGGGCGAATTCCTGCTGACGCGGGAACACTTTGCCGCCGTAACCGTAGCCATTTACGGCAATCAACGCGGTTGGTTCAATCTGGCCAAATCGGTCCAGAATGGCGCCAATGCCAAAGTCCGGTGACGCTGAACTCCACACCGCACCCATGCTGGTGGCGGCCAGCATGCCTACGATGGCTTCGTAACCGTTGGTGACGATACCGGCAACCCGGTCGCCTTTCGCAATGCCTTGGCTGCACAAATAGGCTTCTAACGCGCCCACGTCGGCGCGTAATTCCGTGTAAGTGCGACGCAAGACCGGGCGGGTTTCGCAGTAGGCAACAATGGCTTCGCTGTTCGCCTGTTCGCCTTCGGCGTGGCGCAGCAAATTGGCGGCGAAGTTGAGGGTCATGCCGGGAAACCATTCAGCTCCGGGCATCTCACGCTTACCCAATACCTGTTGCGCGGGCGTGTGGCTGATCAGTCCGCAGTAATCCCAGACGGCTTTCCAGAAGCCGTCCAGATCAGTCACCGACCACTGGTGAAGAGCGTGATAATCTGCGAAGGGTCCGTAACCGAGTTCTTCCAACCAGTGCTGAAAGCGCCCCATCTGGCTGTCGTTGAGGACCGTGTCAGAAGGAGACCAGACGACCGGGGATTGTTCGTTGTTATTCATCCATTGCTCCGTTTTCTTACTGCATATGCCAGCCGTGGCTGACCACAATAGATTGCCCCGTGAGCGCCGCTGACGGGAAAGCCGCCAGGTGCACCGCCAGCTCCGATACGTCCGCAAGGGTAGTGAACTCGCCGTCTACCGTATTTTTCAGCATCACCTTGGCGATCACATCTTCTTCAGACATACCCAATGCCTGCGCTTGCTCGGGGATTTGTTTATCGACCAACGGCGTGCGCACAAAGCCGGGGCAAATAATATTACTGCGCACACCGTGTTCAGCGCCTTCTTTGGCCACCGCGCGGCACAGCCCAAGCATGCCGTGTTTGGCCGCTACATAAGGCGCTTTCAGCGGTGACGCCTCCAACGAGTGTACCGAGCCCATATACAGGATTGTACCGCCACCTTTGGCGTACATGGTTTGCAGAGCTGACCGGGTCAGCAGAAAGGCGCCGTCCAGATGCACACTCATCACCCGACGCCAATCATTAAAGCTCAGCTGATCCAGTGGCGCAATGTGTTGTATGCCGGCGTTGGCCAGCACAATGTCCAGGCCACCCCAAGCTTCTACTACAGAGTTTACACCCTGCTCCACCGCCTGTTCGTCGGTGACATCCATGGCCAGCGCCATCGCACTTCCACCAGCGTTGTTAATGATTTCAGCCACTTCCTGTGCCGTGTCGTAATCAAGATCAGCCACGGCTACTCGGGCGCCTTCGCGGGCATAGTGTTCAGCGATGGCGCGGCCAATACCACGGCCAGCACCGGTAATCAGGGCAATGCGATTGTGCAGGCGCATGGCGCTTCCTCCTTTAGATGAAAGTTATTGACGCAAGGTATCGAAACATAACCGGCGCGGCTCAAGGCCCACCATACACTTCGTTGGGCAACCAGGTTGCCAACGGCTCAAACCAGAACACCAAAGCTATAGCCAGTAGTTGCAGAAAAATAAAGGGCAATACACCCAGATAGATGTCGCGAGTGGTGATTTCGGGCGGACATACGCCTTTGATATAAAACAGAGAGAAGCCCACCGGCGGCGTCAGGAACGAAGTTTGTAAACACAGGGCGAACAGGATGGCGAACCACACAGGATCGACGCCCATCTTGAACAATACCGGCGCAACCAGCGGCAGAATGATCAGGGTAATTTCTACCCAGTCGAGGAAGAAACCCAGCAGGAAGGTCACAAACAGAACCGTTAGCAGCACCCCGGTGGTCCCAAACGGCAAACCGGTTATGGCGCCTTCGATCACTTCATCGCCGCCCAAACCCCGCAGTACCGATGCAAACACAGTCGCACCGATAAAGATGCCGAAGATAAACGCCGAGGTACGACTGGTCTGGTACAGCGAATCTTTCAGGGTAGCCATGTCCAGGCGCTTGCTGACAAAGGCCATCAGCATGGCGCCGCCGGCGCCCACGGCCGAAGCTTCGGTGGTGGTGGCAATGCCAGCAAAGATCGAGCCTAACACTGCAAGAATCAGGGTCATCGGTGGTAGCACTGCTTTTGCCACATCCAGCAGAGCCCGGGGAGTGAGTGGTTCGCGGTTGGCCGGCGCCGGTGCCATGTCTTTTTTTACAAACGAGATAATCAGGATGTACAAAATATACATCCCGGCCAGCATCACGCCGGGAATCAGCGCGCCCATAAACAGCTTGCCAACCGACGCCTCAGAGGTGCCCAGGCGGTCAGCCATCAGCACCAGCATGATGCTCGGTGGCATCAGAATGCCCAGCGTACCGACGGAACAGACAGTGCCTACCGCCAGCGACTTGTTGTAGTTGGCCTGCATCATTGGGCCCAGTGACAACATACCTAGCAACACCACCGAAGCGCCGACAATGCCGGTAGACGCCGCCAGCAGCACACCTACAATAACCACCGTGATGGCGTAACCACCGCGTAACGGACCCAATACTTTCACCAAGCTGTGCATCAGCCGTTCAGCAATACCAGACCGGTCCAGCATAATGCCCATGAATATAAACAACGGCAGCGCCACCATTAACTCATTGGCCACAATGCCGTATATGCGAGCGTCCAGAACGCCAATAGTGCCCTGCCAGGTAAACCACAACGGCGAATCAAAATAGGTCACAAGTACATGGCCAACAATGCCAAATATTAGACCAGTGCCAGCCAGTGACCAGGCCACCGGGAACCCCAGTAGCAAAAGCCCCATAAAACTGGCAAACATGGCGATAACCAGAACAACGTCCACACTCATAATCGAGACTCTTGAATTAGGGGCCGGGATCAGGCTTTGAAATCAGGGGCTGGAATGGCCCGGGCTGGCGCGATCTGCGTCTGGCAATGCGGTCGCCCGCGGAAAACCAAACAGCAATGTGCTGCAACGCAAGGCGCGGGAAAACAGCGCGATCATCACCAACGCGATTCCGAGGGGTAAAATGCTTTTGAATATAAAACGATAAGGCAGGCCGCTGGGCGCCTGCGAGCGCTCCTGATAGACCCAGGCTGTCCATGCCGTGGGCACCATCGTGTGTATCATCAGATACAGAATGGGAAGCGCCAGTAGCACAATGCCTAACAGGTCAATCCAGGCCTGGGTGCGCAGTGAAAAGTGTTCGTGTAACACGTCTACCCGAACGTGATCATTACGCACAGCGGCGTAACCCAGGGTGAGCATGGTAGCGGCGCCAAACAGGTGCCAGGACATTTCTTCCAGCGCAATGGAGCCTTGCGCCAACACATAGCGCGAAAACACGCTGGTTAGAATAACGCCCATCACCACCAGCCAGAGATAGGAAGCTAGCCGGCCAACCGCCACTACCAGCCTATCCAGACGTACAGACAGGGCATTGAAAGGTAATTCCTTACGAATAGGCAGGGCTGATCCAGCTTCCCCGGGTACATTGGGTTGCGTCACGGTCACCTCGGTGTTTGCAGAGTCAGAACATAGCGGCGGGCAACCATGTTGTTGCCCGCCGGTTTACACCTGGAGCTCAGTCGTAATTATAGAAATCACGGGCCAGGTAGCCCTTGTTGTGCCAGATGGAGTGGTGTTCCATGAAGTTACGTTGACTGGTTAGCACACGGTTAAACATGTCGTCTCCCGCAGCAATTTCATCCAGCACTTCATTGGTCACTTTTTGCAGCTCACGCAGGACGGGCTCTGGCAGAGTGATGGCGTTTACGCCTTCTTTTTGGTAATCACGCAAGGCGGTCGGTTGTGCCCATTCGCTTTCGGCAAAGCCGGTAAGGGTAGCCGAACGACAACCCATTTCGATCAGCGCGCGGGTTTCCGGCTTTAGACCTTTCCAGGTGTCCATATTCACCAACAGATGCGACGTGGTCAGAGTCTGGTGCCAGCCAGGCATGATGTAATTCTTGATCACCTGGTCCAGGCCTAGCATCTTGTCGATGGCCGGCTGGGAAAATTCCGAAGCATCAATAATCTTACGCTCTAGAGCTTGGTAGATCTCGCCACCAGGAACCATGGTCACCGAGGCGCCCAGCTTTTCCAGAACCTTACCACCGATACCGGCAAAGCGGATTTTCAGGCCGTTGAAGTCTTCCAGAGATTCAATCGGCTTGGCAAACCAGCCGGCGCCTTCAGGCCCGATGATGCTGCACAGCATGGGGTGAATGTTGCGCTCGGCGTAGATTTCTTCCAGCAGTTCGCGGCCGTCGCCCTGGTAGTACCAAGCCAGATAAGCAGGCGGCTCCATGTTAAAAGGTGCACCGGAATATAACGGCAGGGCCGGAATGGTGCCCTGGTCGTAGCCAACCCAGGTATAACCGGCGGGGTACTTGCCGTTGCTAACGGCGTCCATGATTTCAAACGGCGGTACCAGCTCGCCGGGCTCGTAGTAGCGCAACTGGACATC
This sequence comes from Marinobacter sp. M1C, assembly GCF_023314135.1. Taxonomy (NCBI): domain Bacteria; kingdom Pseudomonadati; phylum Pseudomonadota; class Gammaproteobacteria; order Pseudomonadales; family Marinobacteraceae; genus Marinobacter; species Marinobacter sp. M1C. The sequence continues at coordinate 108,647 of NZ_CP092289.1, read as the reverse complement.
ACCACTGGTGACTTCTTTGAGGGTTTCCGACAGGTACTTCACCGGCGTGGTCAGGCCGATCAGATGGGATGGAAACGCCAAAGGCACCTGCCAACGCACTTTTTCGGCGGCCAGAGCCTGACTACTGACCAGTGAGCCGGAAATAACGGCCGCGACAGCAACACCATAACTGAGGGAAGACAGCTTTTGCTTGATAGACATACTCAGATTCCTTTTATTTTTGTCTTTTATTCTTCGTGCCAAGCCGCTCTAGCACTCCCCGTGCCAGATAAATAAAAATCATATTATTCAATATGTTACTATTTATTTAGACAAACAGATACTTAAAGTGTCCGAAAAAAACAACAGTTTTAAGGATTTCTTGTACGTAGTTGTTCGGATAACCATACAGGCGTCCGGAATTCAGGACATCTTGCCCAACTTGTCGTACAGCACGGAGCGGGAAATGCCCAGAAGTCGTGCCGCTTTACTGCGGTTGCCCGCGCTTGCCACGAGCGCCTGTTCAATAGCGCGGGCTTCGGCGGCGGCCAATGTCTGTGCCAAGGGCTGTACAGGCTGCGCGGCCAGGTGTGCCGCCACGGGCATTACGCTGCGCGGCAGCATCTTGCCGATCGCTACCGCATCCAGAACACCCGCTTCGCCCATGGTCAGTGCACGCTCCAGTACGTTACGCAATTCGCGGATATTGCCAGGCCAGTCGTAGCCCGCCAACACGCCAAGAGCAGCATCCGTCATTTCGCTCTGGTGTTCCTGACCGCGGCAGATATCTTCCAACAACGCTTCACACAATACGCCGAGGTCTGCTAGCCGATGGCGCAATGGTGGAATCGGAATTTCGAACACGTTTAAACGGTAGTAAAGATCCGATCGGAAGACGCCTTCGGCAATCATGGCGACAAGATCACGGCTCGTTGCGGCGATCACGCGAACGTCTATAGAGCTGACCTTGTTTGAGCCCAACGGCTCTACTTCCCCCTCCTGCAAGGCTCGCAACAGCTTGGCTTGCAATGCCAGCGGCATATCACCTACTTCGTCCAGAAAAAGAGTGCCACCGTCGGCGTGCTGGAACTTGCCTTCACGCAGCTTGCGATCGGCGCCTGTAAAGGCCCCGGGTGCTACACCAAAAAACTCGGCCTCCAGTAGATTATCGGGAATGGCCGCTACGTTAACGCCTACAAACGGTTTCCCGGCGCGGTCAGAGGCGGCGTGAATCGCCTGGGCCAGAACCTCCTTGCCGGTGCCGGTTTCGCCCAGCAACAATACCGGCATTTCGCGCCCCGCGGCCAGGCGGGCACGACGTTTCACCTCCAGCGCACCCGGGCTGGCGCCGACAAAATCACCTAGGCTGTAGCGGGTAGTTCGGGCATTTTGAGCCAGCGCCTTGCGTGCGGCGGCCAAATCTTGATGTAAGCGACGGTACTTGCTGACCAGAGGTGTCAGTGGCTGAAGATCGTCGTAAAGCACAAAGGCAATCACACCAACAATCTCGTCGGCATCGTCAAAAAATGGCAAGCGCGTCACCACCAGCTGCTGTTTTTGGTGCTCCATAATATCCAGCAACAACGGCTTTCCGGACTCCAGCACTTCAGGCATACGCGTCTGAGGAATCAACTGCCGTACCGGATGGCCAACAGCACTGGCTGGATCGCCCAGGCCCATAAGCTCGGAATAGCTGCTGTTGATCCAGGTAATACGGGCGCTTCGGTCTATGGCAATCGCGCCAGCGCTGGCTTGTTCAAACATCGGAATCAGGGCTTCTATCAGCTCCCTCGTCAGACCGCTTTTGTTCTTGCATCTAAACGGTTGTGTCATTGAGCAGGTACCGCCGGGGTTCGTGTCGTGCGTGGTGAAAACTCGGGTGCCAAATGCACTGAAGGATTATATGGCCGCCTTTCGCGGGGAGCAAACTGACCCGATGGTGCCTGCACAATGGCCTATTACACTGAAATAACGTATTAAACAAAGTATCGGGCCATGGCTCGCACCAGATTGACTATTTTACGGAAAGGAGTTTTTACGCCATGCCTCACGCCGCCAGTTATCCCGGAAAAATACTGGGTGCATCCATTTTCCTGCTAACGGCACTGGCTTCACTGCCAGGCTGTAGCCATTACTCCAGCGTGGAAAACCTGATCGGACCAGAGCCGAAAACCACCGAATATGACGTGGTGGAAGGTTTGGTATACACCCCCGAAAACTGGCCTCAGGCGTTAAGCGGCGATTTATATTTGCCCCAACAAAGTGGCCTTAGCCCGGTGGTATTGATGGTGCACGGGGGCGGTTGGAACAGCCGTTCGCCAGCGGATATGGTTTGGATTGCTGAAGAACTCGCCGGCCACGGCTTTGCGGTGTTCAATATTGCTTACCGGTTTGCCCCCGAATTCACTTTTCCCGCCCAGTTGCATGACCTGCAGGTAGCCCGTCAGTGGCTGGCCACTAATGGCTCGCGCTACGGTCTGGATACCCAGCGGGTCAGCGGTTTCGGGTTTTCATCCGGTGCGCACCTGATTGCGCTACTGGCTGTGGTTGCCAGCAGTGACAGCAATCTTAATCAGCCTTACGGCGGCGCAAACACACGGCTTCAAGCGGTGGTCGCCGGCGGCATACCAGCGGACTTGACCAGCTTTGATTCGGGCAAGTTGCTGTTTCAGTTTCTGGGTGCCGACAAACAGCAAATACCCGAAACCTATCGCATTGCTTCGCCCATCACTCACATAACCCCGCAAACACCCCCGTTTTTTCTGTTCCACGGAGGCATGGATTCACTGGTACCGTTTTCCCAGGCTGAAAGTTTTCATCAGGCTTTATTGGCCAACGGCGTCAGCAGCGGCTTGCTAAAGCTGCATTTGCGTGGCCACATCACCAGCTTTCTAACCGGGGGCAATGCGGTAGAACAGGGTCTGCGTTTTTTAACGCGCCAGCAGATGCCCAGAGCCAGCCAATGACGTGTTCAACCTCTCTATTAAGCATTAACCCATTCGCAAGTAGGGCAGCAAGCTAACGCCTACAATCACCCCTAACGCAATAATGGCTACCAGCATGCGCAGTGGGTGTCGCCGCAGCATACTGCCATAGCCGGCTTCGCCACGTGCAACACGTTGCTGCCATTCCAACTGCTGCTGGCTTTGGCGTTGTCGCTGGTAGCCTGCAAGTAATTGTCGCGCCCGCTCGGCTTCGTCGTCATCGTGCACCCAGAAACCGCCCATACTGATGCCCCAAAAACTGGGCGGCGTTTCGTAATAGCGAACGTGTTCGTGCTCGAACAGATCACGAATGTCGTCTGCTTCGTCGTCGGGCACGTGACGTAAATTCATCAAATGGTGGGGCATGGAACCTCGTTGGGGTTGGTCGATGGCGGCCTTGGCTATATCCTAGCACCAAAGCAGGAAGCGCCGAATTCACCAACGGGTTATTCCATGGTAAAGCAGTCAGCGGCAAAGCCGTTAATAACCAAGACGTCCATCAACAAACAGCCTCTTCGCCTGTTAATGGATTTCGACGCCCAAATTCAGCGGGATTCCCAGCAAGCATCAGGCTTTATTCATCGCCGCGACCGCAAGTTTGCGCTGAACTGCGAAGAGCACAACAGCCCAAGTGACCCAGCACACTGGCTGGCCTGGCTCGGGCGTTTTGACAACAGCAGCGGGCAAATGGCAGACGCCGGCCATGCCACAGAGCAACGCTGGCGGCAGATTAACAGCGGCTTTATTGCGCTGGGCGCGGTGCTGGGTATTGTCACCATGGCCGGCCTATTGTTTTACGACGGTGGCCAGCGCATTAACGTTACCGTGATTATTGGTTTTGTGGCTCTGCAACTACTGTTGGCGCTGCTGACCAGCCTGCAGTCGGTGATGGGCTGGCAACCCTGGCGACCACTGCTGAACCGCTTTATGCCTGCTCCCCGCCCGGCCTTGCAGCCACTGCAGCCCGCTCTTATGGCGCGGGCTGCCCAGGGCGGCGGGCTCAGTTTTGCGGTGACGGCTTTACTGACCCTATTAGCGATGGTGGTGATTCAAGACCTGGCGTTCGGTTGGAGCACCACCCTGAATACCGCCGCCAGCGGTTATCACCAACTTACCAGCGCCCTGGCTACCCCTTGGGCATGGTTGTGGCCAGCTGCGGTACCAGATCTGGCACTGGTGGAAGCCACCCGGTTTTTTCGCGCCGGCACAAACACCTTGCTCACACCGGCACGCTGGGGCCAGTGGTGGCCGTTTATCAGCATGCTGTGGTTGGTATGGGTTGTGTTGCCACGCCTGCTGCTGCGCCTGTTAGCAAGCGCACTGGTGCATTGGCGTGCGCGCAAATTGTTGCTGCGCCACCCGGGGCTGAACGCCCTGCGCGAACGCATGGCAACACCGGTGCTGGATACCGGCGCCGGACATAATGACGCAAACGACCTGCCCAACACGCGGCACAATACCCTGTTGCAGCCGCTTCCGGAAAAAGCTCTGCTGCTGAGCTGGGCCGGCGCGGGCACCGTCACTGACAAACAAACACTGCCTGCGGCTCTGGCCGCTATTTGCCCAGGCCCGGCGCTCAATGTTGGCGGCCTGGCCAGCCTCAGCCAAGATCAGCAGGCAATTGCCCAGCTGTCTGTCAACAGCGATGCAGTCACCGCCCTTATGCTGGTGAGTAGCTGGGAGCCGCCCACGGGAGAGCTGCTGGACTTTTTGACCAGCGCGCGCCAGAGCTGGCCTGCCGGCAGCCGAGTTTATTTGCTGCCATTGGCGGCCGAAACCCGGGAGCCACCCACAACTGCTACAAACCGCCAGCTACAACCTTGGTTACGTTTTGCAGAACGCTGCCCGCCAGGTTTTGTTACAGTCGGAGATATCGCTATTAGCACAGGATTGTCGCCCTCATGAGCCAGGCTCCGGTATTTGCAGTGGTGGGCCACCCTAACAAAGGCAAATCCTCGATCGTGGCGACGCTGTCTCAAAATGACGCCATCGCCATTGCCCTGGAACCTGGTACCACCCGCCGCAGCCACGCCTACCCGTTACAGGTAGACGGCCAAGTGCTTTACACCTTGGTGGACACCCCGGGCTTTCAACGCCCGCGACGGGTACTGGAGTGGCTGGAAGCCCACAGCGTTTCAGCATCAGACCGAGCTGCCACGGTAGCCGCGTTTGTTACCCAGCATCGCGGTAATTCGCAGTTCAGCGACGAATGCGAACTATTGGCGCCATTAATCGAGGGCGCCGGCATTATTTACGTGGTGGACGGTTCGGTGCCATACAGCCCTCAGCACGAAGCAGAGATGACCATATTACGCTGGACCGGGCGCCCCAGCCTGGCACTGATCAACAGCATTGGTGACGAAGACTACGGCGACACCTGGCAGGCTGCACTGGGGCAATTCTTTCAGGTTGTACGCAAGTTCGATGCAGTTCGCGCACCGTTCGAGCAACATCTAAGCCTTTTAAAAGCTTTCGGCCAGCTCGAACCCGCCTGGGAAAAACCCCTGGAAACCGCGACCGGATTTCTGGACCGGCAGCGCCAGCAACGCAGGCAACACGCCGCCACGCTGATTGCGCAAACCCTGCAGCAGATGATGGGTTACCGCCACAGCCGCAGTTTGGCGGAAGATCTGGCTGCCAGTGCCTCCAGCCAGAACAAAGACGCCCTTGCCTCCGAGCTTCGCAAGAACTGGTATCAGCATCAGCGCCAGCGTGAACAGCAACTGCGGGGCGATATCCAGCAGCTTTATCAACACGGCCAGCTGCAGCGCCAGGAAGCCGAGCTGGAATGGCAAAGTGAACACGACCTGTTTTCCGAAGACAGTCGCCAGCTCTGGGGCGTGAACAAAGGCTACCTGGCGGGGGCCGGTTTCGGTGCTGGTGCTATCGGGGGTATTGGTATTGATGCCCTAACATTAGGTGCGTCATTTGGCACCGGAGCCCTGATCGGCGGCATAATCGGCGCCGCTGGCAGTTATTTTTACGGCGACCGCCTACCATTGCCTACACTGAAGATAGGCCCCCTGCGCGACGGTGTAAAAACCGCCAGCTTCGGCCCGGTGCCAGACACCCAGTTTGGCTACGTGGTGTTTGGCAGGGCGCTGAATCACTGGTGGCATGTAAGCCACCGAAACCATGCTGGCCGGGCGCCGCTCGCGCTTGGTACCACCGACAGCCACTGGCTGGAAGGCTTGTCAAAACCGGATCGCAACATCTTGCATCGGGCTCTGGAAAAAGCCCGCAAAGGTAAGGCCGCAGACTCTAGTGATCAGCACAAACTGGGGCAGGTGATTATCCACGCTATGAAGGCATACAACGACTGGGAGTTGAAAAGTATATGACAGGGGTGTTTATACTATAGGGCTATTCCATAACAGCGCGCTCCGATAAGTACCCGGCCGCGCTACTCTAACGTGAGGAATACTAATGAAAATTGTACGAGTTAAGGACATTATTGGCACCGAACGCGAAGTCAGCGCCCAGCAATGGACCAGCCGTCGTTTGCTGCTAAAAAAAGACGGTATGGGCTTCTCATTCCATGAAACCATCATCAAAGCCGGCTCCGAACATACATTCTGGTACAAGCATCACCTGGAAGCGGTTTATTGCGTAGCTGGCAATGGTTCCATCACCGACGTTGCCACCGGTGAAAACCACAAAATTACTGATGGCACACTTTACGCTTTAGACAAGCACGACAAGCACATCCTGTTTGGTGGAACCGAAGACATGCGCCTGATCTGCGCCTTCAACCCGCCGGTCACCGGACAAGAAGTACACGACGAAGACGGTGCCTACCTGCCGGATACCAGTGAAGACTAACTCGACACCCGCTGCTGTTGAACACAGCAGCACCTTACCGCCACCGGCAGTTACCCTGCTTCCGGTGGCGGTTTTACTTTGGCTGGCCGGTGCCTACCTGCGCATACCCATTCTGGTTGCGCCACCTTTAGCACCGTACATTGCCGACGAACTGTCGCTGTCGCAAACTCTGACCGGCGCATTGACTACCTTACCTATTCTGATGCTGGCCATCGGCGCCATGCCCGGTTCCCTGGCTATTTCCCGCATCGGCCCGCGCAATACCCTGGCGCTGGCCATTCTAATCATGACCATAGGCTCTGCCGCCCGTGGCCTGGCGCCGGACACCACTTTATTAATGGTTGCAGGTGCCGTTATGGGCTTGGGTATTGCCATGATGCAACCGGCACTGCCGGCGCTGCTGCCGCGTTGGCTGGCACCCCACCATATGGCCATGGGCGCGGCAATTTACATGAACGGCATGCTGATGGGTGAATTCATCGGCGCAGGGATAACCCTACCGGTGGTTATGCCGCTGGTAGGCGAGAGCTGGCGCGCCACCTTGATTGCCTGGTCGCTGCCCGCTCTGCTGGTGGCGGCAGCGCTGTTTTTGCCCAAGCGCGATCTGGCTCGGCCCACCCGCAAAGTGGCCTGGCTGCCAGATTGGAGTAATCCGCTGACGCTGCGGATTGGCCTGCTGCTGGGCGTATCCAGCTCGTTGTTTTTCGGTTTCAACGCGTATATGAGCAACCTGCTGGAGCAGCGCGGTGAACTGGACCAGCTGACCGATGCCCTATTCTGGTACAACTTTGCGCAAGTGATAGCGTCTATTCTAATGCTGAAAATGGCGCGTTTTTGGGTGGGGCGCAAAAGCCCTCTGATACTGATGTTGATTCTGAGCCTGCTAGGGGCTGGCGGCGCTGTGCTAATGCCGGGCTGGCTCGGCATTCTGAGTGCTACGTTTATGAGTTTCACCGCCGGGCTTCTGCTGATCTTGATGGTGGCCGTGCCGCCATTGTTGGTATCCTCGGCCGAAACCGGGCGCCTGTCAGCAGGTAACTTTCTGGTGGGCTACACCGTGGCCTTTGTGGTGCCAATGATCGGCGGTTTGGTGTCAGACGCCAGTGGCGACATCCGCCACGCCTTCTGGGTGATGATCGCCTACGGCGTTCTGGTACTGCCCATCGCGTTCAACCTGAAGCTGGAGCGCAGCTCATAAAAAACGGGGCCTGTCTGGCCCCGTTTTTGTAATGCGACCTTGTCGTCTGAAATCTGTCAGCCGGGCAGCTGTTCTTGCCCGACTAAATCACCCGTCTTTAAATGTAGTAATCTTTCAGCGGCGGAAAGCCGTTGAACCCCACCGCGCTGTAGGTGGTGGTGTAGGCGCCGGTCGAGAACCAGTACATCCGGTCACCAATCGCCAGACTCAGCGGCAGCGGATACTTGTGGTCTTCATACATGATGTCGGCACTGTCGCAAGTTGGCCCGGCAATCACGCAATCTTCACCTTCGCCGTCTTTTTCAGTCCAGATCGGAAACTTGATAGCCTCGTCCAGAGTTTCAATCAGTCCGGAAAACTTGCCCACGTCTGTATACACCCAGCGGTGCATGGCAGTGCTGGATTTCCGGGAAATCAGCACCACCTCGCTCACCAGTACACCGGCGTTAGAAATCAGCGAACGGCCCGGCTCAATAATAATCTCCGGCAATTCGTCGCCAAAGTCTTCGCGCAGAAAACGACCAATTTCCTCTGCGTACACTTTCACGTCATTGGCGCGGGTAATGTAATTGGCAGGGAAACCACCCCCCATATTGATCATTTTCAGTTCAATACCGTCTTCTTCCTTCAAACGCTCGAAAATCACCTTTACTGTGCCCAGCGCTGCATCCCAGGCGCCAATTTCACGCTGCTGCGAGCCCACGTGGAACGACACACCGTAGGGTACCAGACCCAGGTCACGAGCCAGAATCAGCAGGTCCATGGCCATATCTTGCTGGCAGCCAAATTTACGGGACAACGGCCAGTCGGCGGTTAACGTGCCTTCAGTCAAAATCCGCACGTAGATTTTTGAGCCCGGTGCAGCCTCGGCAATATTGCGCAGATCCGCTTCCGAATCGGTGGCAAACATGCGCACGCCTTTCTCGTAAAATGTGCGTACATCTTTGGCTTTTTTGATGGTATTGCCAAAACTGATGCGTTCAGCAGTCACACCCAGCGCCATTACCTGTTCCAGCTCGTACACCGAAGCGATGTCAAAGCTGGCACCTTTATCGCGCAGCAGAGTCAGTACCTGCGGAGCCGGATTGGCTTTTACCGCGTAATAAACCTGTGCATAAGGGAAACCCTCAACCAGTTCGTCATAGTGATAATCGATAGTGGCGGTATCAATCACTACAAACGGTGTTTCTTTACCTTCGGCAAACTGCCGAATGCGGTTGAACGTGCTTTCGGTGTAGTAGTCGGTAATACGGGCGTTGGATAACTCGGTCATGGGTGGTGTGTCCCTCCACAGGGTATTCAGTAGAAAAAAGGCTCTGCGCCTTGGCGGCAGAGCCCGTTGATTAGCGCGATCATCGGGCTTTTTTTAAGGTCCGCATATCAGCATATCTACACATAAAACAGACCTTGCGAGAATCGCACTGTTGTACAAAATAGTCAAAATGCCAGCCGCCGGCAGCATCTTCCAGCGGCGCCGGCGTGGCACAGCGCCGTTGAACCCTTTATAATTTAAACCCTACAATGAAAACCCGCCGTTAAACATCGTTTAAATGACCTCTAAACACTGTGTCAAACAGTCTTTTAAACACTCTTCAGAATCCATCAGACAGGAATTACCAATGGTGCGATTGCTGGCCGCCGGGCTTACCTTTTTATTGTTACTGGCAGGCTGCGCCGATAACTCCATTCCGCCCAGTGGCAAGCAAGCCCTGCCAACGCCCACCCAGCAACCGGTCAGTTTTAACAACGATGTAAGGCCGATTCTGGAAACCAAATGCCTGGCCTGCCACAGCTGCTTTGACGCACCCTGCCAGCTGAAAATGGAGTATTCCGACGGCCTGATTCGCGGCGCCAATCCAAACCCGGTCTATAACGGCGCACGCCTGGAAAACCAAGCACCCACACGCCTGGGTATAGACGCCCAAAACGAGCAGGAATGACGTGATCTGGGCTTCTATTCAGTGCTGGCCCGCGGCGAGCAAACCGCCAGCCTGTTTGAAAACATGATTCGCCTGGGCAAGCAGTATGAGTTTGCTCCCAACAGCAAATTGCCAGATGACATAGAACTGGGCCTGGCCCGCACAAACCAATGCACCAGCAACGGCGATTTCGGTGACTACGCTGACGATCACCCCTATGAAGGTATGCCTCTGGGCATGACCAGTCTGAGTGATGACGAATACGCCACCCTTGCCGGCTGGCTGCAACAGGGCGGCGCCATCAGCCCGCTGATTACCGAAATCAACGCCGCCGAGCAAAAGCAGATCCAACGCTGGGAAAACTGGCTCAATGCCGATGATAAACACCAGCAGCTCATCACCCGCTGGATGTACGAGCATCTTTATCTGGCGCATTTATATTTTGAGGATGCAGGCCGCGACACCCGTTTTTTTGAACTGGTGCGTTCGTATACGGCCCCGGGCGAGCCTATCGACATCATCGCCACCCGCCGGCCCAACGATGCGCCAGACGGTCCGCTTTACTACCGTTTGCAACCCATAGGCGGCAGCATTGTGCACAAACGCCATATCACCTTTGCCTTCGGCGATGAGCTGTTGGCACGCAGCCGCGAACTGTTTGAAAGCGGCGACTGGCAGGTAAAAGCGCTACCCGGTTACAGCGCCGCTGACCGCGCCAATCCGTTTACCACTTTCGCGGCCATTCCTGCCAAAGCCCGCTACCAGTTCATGCTGGATAACGCCGAGTACTTCACCCGCACGTTTATTCGCGGACCGGTGTGTCGTGGCCAGGTTGCCACCGATGTGATTCGCGACCAATTCTGGACAGTGTTTCAGGATCCCGAACACGATTTATTCATCACCAATCCGGAGTACCGTGACGCGGTTACGCCGCTGCTGGCACTGCCGGGGCAAGACAGCGCCCTGCTAGACATGGGCGACAACTGGAGCCACTACAAAGACAAGCGCAACCGTTATCATGAACAACGCAATGTGGCTTACCAAATGCTTTACCCGGCGGGCGCGTCCCTTGACCACATCTGGGACGGCGACGGCGATAACACCAACGCCCTGCTGACCATTTTTCGCCACCACGACAACGCCTCGGTACAACGTGGGCTGATCGGCCAGGTACCGCTAACCAGCTGGTGGATGGACTACCCGCTGTTTGAACGTACCTATTACGAACTGGCGGTGAACTTTGACGTGTTTGGCAGCGTAGCCCATCAGGCCCAGACCCGCCTGTATTTCGACCTGATCCGCAACGGCGGCGAACAGAATTATCTGCGGTTAATACCCCCCGGTGAACGTAACCGGGTTCTGGAAAGCTGGTATCAGGGGGCGGGCTCGCTGAAGCTGAGTTACAGCTACGCCAAAATGGATGACACCATTCCAACACAAGTGCCCTTTGCCACAGGCGCCTTCAACGCCGAACTGGGCGCGCGTTTGCTGCTGAAGTTCAGCGACCTGAACGCTGAACGTAACGACCCCATTAATCGCTGTGGCGCTAGCGAATGCGGCCGGGATGATAAACCCGACTGGATTCGTCAGTCTGACCAAATTCTGTCGGAGCTGGCCGCCACCCGAGCAGAATTCCTGCCGGGGCTGCGCTATCTTCCCGAAGTGACCTTTCTGCGAGTGTATAACGAACAGGGCGAACGCACCCTGTACACACTGATCCGCGACCGCGACCACACCAGCGTGGCCTTTCTGTTCGCTGAAGACTGGCGCTACCAGCCAAAGAACGACAAACTCACCATTTACCCGGGCCAGATTGGCAGCTACCCGAATTTCATGTTTGACGTACCGGCATCCCAGCTGGCGCTGTTCAAAAATCGTCTGAAGACCCTGAAACTGGATCAGCAAGGGCGCTTTGACCGGGTAGTAGATGCTTGGGGCGTGCGCCGTACCCATCCTCGATTCTGGGAGCTTCTACACGACGTTACCGAGTGGCAGCGGGAACACAAGCCCTTACAAGCAGGTGTTTTAGACATCAACCGCTACAAAAACCTGTAGCAGCAATTCTTAGCGCAATAGGCACGGGCGCCGAGCGGCACCTGCGCAGTGACTGCGCTACGATTCAAACCGCCACTGGCCATACCGGATCGGGCATCATCGGCTCTTCCGGGTTACGGGGCTCGTTGCACTGGTGCAGGTACGCCAATATCGCGTCCTGCAAATCAGTGCCCTGACCCAAACCCTGATTACCAAACAGGCGATTGAATTCCAGTACAAAGGGGTAACCTTCCACCAGCGCAATATCAAACCCGGCGTGGTCTACCTCCAGCTCCCGCGCCAAGCGTAGGGCCAGATCAGTCACCACCGCCGGCACCGGGCTGTAATCGATACGCCCGCCGCGAGCCACGTTGTTGTAAAAACCCTGGTCCGCCTGAGTGCGCCAGTACGCGGTGACGACTTTGTCGCCCACTATCACCACCCGTGCGTCTCGCTCCAAGGGAAGATATTCCTGGGCATAGAGCACGTCGGTACGGTCGCAGTAGCGCTGCCAATCGGCCCGGTTTTCAATCAGCCACACACCTTCGCCCATGCTCGCTTTTGGCAGCTTGGCGACAAAGGGCAAGGCCATGTCCTGCCATATCTGTTCACGCTCCTGTGGGCCATTGGCGGCAATCAACGTCCAAGGCGTGTGCTCAGGTGCAACAGCCTGAAACGCCCGGGTCATTTCCACCTTGTCGTGGCCAATGCGGTAGCTGGCAATACTGGGAAACACCCGACATTTCAGGCCATGCACCAGAGCGTTCAGCTGCCAATACTCCGGAAACAGTACCCAGTCTGCGTCGCGCAGCAATTCTTTATGGCGCAAAAACTGATCCGGCTTGAGTACGGTGGTATCGGGAAAACCAAGAGTGCGGAAAATATCAAACGAGACACAGTGCATGAGGGTTTCACACAGGTTGAAATGCTCGAATTTTAAGCGTTTTTTACCCGCTGGCAAGCACTATCGGTATAGGTAATTTGACGCTCAGGCTGGTCGGCCAGCAAATAACCAAATGCGATCAAGCGCTAAGCTTTACGTTTCACGCCCTGCTGAGCCACGGCGGTCAGCGGATCTTCCGGCCAAGGATGTTTGGGGTAGCGCCCACGAGTGTCTTTGCGCACCTGTGGATACACATTGGTCCAGAAGCTGGCCAGATCCGCCGTGACCGCCAGCGGCCGCTGAGCAGGCGATAACAGGTGTATTAACACCGGCACCTGACCACCGGCGACGGTGGGCGTGCGCGTCCAGCCAAACAGCGCCTGCAACTTGGCCGCCAGCACCGGGCCGTTTTCCGCGGTGTAATCAAGCGTCACCAAACTACCGGTTGGAATCGTCAACGCAGTCGGCGCCAACTCGTTCAGGCGTTGCTGCTCGGCGTAATTCAGCAAGCCGTTCAGTGCGCCGTGCACATTCAGCTTTTGCAGTTCGGCCCAACGGCTCAGGCCCATCAGGTAGGGCGCCAGCCAGTGCTCCAGCGAATCCATCAGCGCTGTGTCACTGACATCCGGCCAGTCTTCGGGGAAATGCAATGCCAGCAGCTCGACCCGCGCTTGCCACTGCCTGGCGCCGGCGGTCCAGGGCAGGCTATCCAGCCCTTTGCGCCGCACCGCGGCCAGTAAGCCCTGCTGCATCAGTTCTGCAGGCGGTTTCGCCAGCGGTTTTTCGGCCAGCAGCAAGGCACCCAAGCGGCGCACCTGGCGCGCAACCACGGTGCCGCGCCGATCATCCCACTCGGCTTCGTCACGTTGCTGAATGTGCGCGGCAAGGTCACTTTCCAGAGTTGCCAAATCCACCGGCGCCGCCAGGTAAATTTGCGCTTCGCGGGCCTTACCGTCCAGATCCGCCGCCACCAGCCAGTCGTAACGGGCCAGGGCATCGTCGTCGCGCAGCAGCGCACCCTTTCCATTACTAAGCTGGTAACGGGGCGCATCACCGGGCCGGCGGCGGGCTATACGGTCCGGATAAGCCAGCGCCAGCAAACGCCCCACCTCTGTCGCAGTGGGCGCCACCGAAGAGGCATGGTGTGCCGATGACGTTGCGGGTTCCAGGCGCCTGGCCTGCTTTCGGACCGCCTGAATGCGCGCCGGATCCACCCGTGCGTGGCCACGCTCACCATGCAGTACCCACACGCGCTCGTGCATGTCGGCGCCAGCACCCGGCCCCAGCAGATCCCGGTCTTCCAGCAGTGCCGCTAATTCTGACGCCAAGGAACCTAGCCCCAATGAACGGCCCAGCAGTACCATGTGCGCCAACCGCGGGTGAACGCCCAGTGCCCGCGCCGCCTTACCGTGGCTAGTAATGGCGCAGTCTTCGCCCAGCATATCCAGCAATTGCAGCAATTCAACCGCCTGCTGCCAATGCGCCGCCGGCGGCGGCTCAACCCACTGCAGCTGATCGGGCGACCGCGCGCCCCACTGGGCCAACTCCAAAACCAGCGGCGCCAGATCCGCTTCGCGAATCTCCGGCGGGGTAAAATCTGCCAGACCATACTGCTCAGACTCGCTCCACAGGCGATAGCACACCCCGGGCTGGGTTCGCCCGGCGCGGCCTTTACGTTGCTCTGCCGACGCTTTTGATAGACGGCCTGTCACCAACCGCGTCATGCCACTTCCGGGATCAAACACCGCCCGCCGCTGCTGACCGCTATCAACCACCACCCGCACGCCTTCAATGGTTAAACTGGTCTCGGCAATCGCCGTGGCCAGCACCACCTTGCGGGTGCCCTCAGCTGCCGGAGCAATCGCACGATCCTGCTCCGCCGCCTGCAAATTGCCAAACAATGGCGCAATCACCACATCCGACGCCACCTGCCCCGCCAGTGCTTGCGCCACCCTCCGGATTTCACCCGCGCCAGGCAAAAACACCAGCACCGAGCCCGGCTGCTGAGCCAAGGCCTCAAGCACCACCCCCGTCACTTGCTCCACCATACGCGGCGGGCGTTGCGGCGACGCGGCAGGCCGATACAAAACTTCCACTGGAAACGCCCGCCCTTCGCTACTCAGAACCGGTACATCGCCCAGAAAACGGGCAATGGGCGCCGTATCCAGCGTGGCCGACATCACCAACACCCTCAAGTCCTCCCGCAGCACCTGCTGGGATTCTCGCACCAGAGCCAGCCCCAGGTCGGCCTGTAACGAACGCTCGTGAAACTCATCAAACAGCACCGCAGCATAGTCTTCCAGCAGCGGGTCGCTCTGAATCAAACGGGTAAGAATGCCCTCGGTCACCACTTCAATCACGGTAGCCGCCGACACCCGGGTATCCAGGCGCGTGCGATAGCCCACCGTCTGCCCGGCTTGCTCTCCCAACTGCCCGGCCATATACCGCGCCGCCGAACGAGCCGCCAGCCGCCGCGGTTCCAACATTAAAATCCGCCGCCCCTGACGCCAGGGTGCATCCAGCAACGCCAGCGGCACACGGGTGGTTTTGCCAGCGCCCGGTGGCGCCTGCAGCAAAGCAGTGGTATTGGTTTCCAAGGTTTGTTTTAGCTGGGGGAGGATGTGTTCTATTGGGGGCACGTTGCTTCGGCTTTTTAGTTGAGTTCGGTTCGCTGGGCTGGGCTGGGCTTAGTCTGCCGAATTGGGAGTTGGCGCGGGAGCAAATTTGAATTTTAGGCCGGAAAAGAACTCGCTGCGCTCAGACACCTTTGTCCGGCCAAAAATTCAAATTCACCCCCACACCCTGCGGAACCCGGTGATAAGCCGAAAGCTTAGCATGACGAGACTTCGGTTAATTCGGTAAAGAATTGCCTGAATCAGTAGGCTTGATCACCAGCCGCTAACGATTACTATGAGCTATGAGCTATGAGCCAAAAACCACTTTAGTCTTTTCCATAACGATATCGACTTTGTTACATAGAGCGGGGTGGTGGGGAATTTTTTTCGCCGGAAATGGGTGTCTGAGCGCAGCGAGTTCCATTTCCAAGAAAAAACATTCCCCGCCGCCGCGATCAATCCACCGCAACCAACAGGCTACGCTCTACCGGCAAAAACCTCACACCGCACGAGAATGCCACTCATTAGGCCGCGGCACGAAAAACAGAAACACAAGTCCAAATGCCAGCGCCCCTACCCCTATACCGAATGCCGACGCCAGAGTGCCACCGGCATCCAGCCACTGTTTGGTCAACCAGGGGCCAACCATTTGGGTAAAGCCATACAAGGCCACCATCGCCGCAGACAGGCGTGGCCCCTGGTGCGGATGCAGTGCTCGTCCAATGCGCTGGGTCAGCAATACCGTACCAAGGAAAGTAACGCCCACCAGGATGGCACATAGAATCAACCCCAGTGCACCCGGAATCACCACCGCCGCGAGAACACCCGCCAACTGAATGGCGAAGTTAATCTTCAGCGCCAAAATATCGCCGATAACCGCACCCAGACGGTTCCAGATCCACGGTGCCGGAATGGTGCACAATGCCACCAGCAACCAGCTGCCGTCCTGTAACCAATGACCCGGTTGCAGCTCGACATTGGCCAGCAGCGGCAGAAACGTCATCGGCAGAATATAACCCAGGCCAGCGCCGGCGTAAGCCACGAACAGTGGCGTACTTGCACGGTCGAACAGCCGGGTGCTGAGAGCTTCACCGATATTGTTGATAGCCACCGGTGGATGCATCGGCACATCTAGCTGCATCAGCTTCCAGGTGCCCCAGGCCGCCAGCGGAACAGAGATAATAGCCGCCGGCCACCAGCGTTCCGGGCCTTCCAGCCAGTCCGCTGTGCCGCTGACCACACCTGCGGACAGCAGCAGGCCAAAACCCACGCCAAAATACACCAGCCCGCTAAGGCTTGCTCGGTTACGCAACACCAGCCACTCCAGAATAAGCGCTGGTGCCTGCACAAACACCACACCATTGGCAACGCCGTTAAGCCAGCGGGTCGTGGAAATAGCCGTCAGATCGGTTTCAACCGCCACCAGCAAACTGGTGACAATGTGCACCACTACGGCCAGCGGCAAAATACGGCGAATATGGTCAATGCGGTGCCAGCGGATGGCCAGTACGGCACCCATCAGATAGCCCATATAATTCCAGGTGGCCACGGCCGCACCGTCTGCCGCGGAAAACAGGCCGTCATTCACCAAATACGGTAAAAGTGGCGTGTACATGAAGCGCCCAAGGGCGTGCACCACTAGAAGAAGCACCGCACCGGCGGCCAGTGCGGTAAAAAGTTCGCGAGGAGTAGCCGGCGACGAGTGAAGCGCGGAAGGGGCCGTTTTTTGAGTCATGTGAGTTACTTGTGATTATAAAAAACGTTGAAGCAGGACTGAATTAATAAGCAGAGCTGTTTGTCTAACGCCGGCGATCTGCCCAGCGGTAGATCTGCTCGAAGCCATCGGCTAGTTGCTGCGGTTTATGGGGCGGCTGAATAAGCGCCACCACTTCGGCCGAGGGGCCGATCAGTGCAAAATGGCCGCTGTGATCCACCAGTAAACCATCCTCTGTCTCACGCTGCACAAACACCGCTCCCAAACTGGTCGCCAGGGCGCGGGTTATGTCTATATCACCACTGTAACCGTGGAAATTTTCACCAAAGAAGCCAGTATAATTTTTTAGAACTTCAGGCGTGTCGTGTTCTGGGTCGGCACTGATCAGCAGGTAACGGGGCTGGGGCAAGGTCGCAGGCAGCAACTTGTTGGTCTGGCGCAGGGCCGCCATGGCTACCGGACAGATGTCCGGACAGTTGGTGTAGCCTACAAAAGCAAAGGTCCAATGGCCGCGGAGATTTTCACGGGTAACGGTCTGGCCGTTTTCATCGGTGAGTTCAAATTCAATCACTGGCCGCGGCTGCTCGTACACATAGATATTGGCGCTGGCCAAGTCCGGTGGCTGTTCGACCGGTGCTGGCTCCGCCAGCTGATACCGCGCTATCGAAAGGCCGAATACAGCCACCACCGCCAGTACCAGCAGGATTAACGTTTTGCGAATCTGGCGGGTCATCGGGGCTCCATATTTAAGCGTCAGATAAAGGCGTAGTGATCAACCAGTAACACGACAAACAGTGCCATCAAATAGGTGATGGAATATTTGAAGGTGTCCAGCGCTACGCGCCGATCGTCATCGCGCAGCAAGCGTATCGCATACTGCAAAAAGCGCGAGCCAAGCACAAGGGCGCCGACCAGATAAATCATACCGGACATTCCAGTCACAAACGGTAGTAGGCTAACCGCAAGCAGAATAATAGTGTACAGCAGGATGTGCAGTTCCGTGTAGTAATTACCGTGGGTCACCGGCAGCATGGGGATGCGGGCCTTGGCGTACTCTTCCTTACGGTGAATCGCCAATGCCCAGAAATGTGGTGGTGTCCAGGCGAAAATAATCAGCACCAGTAGCAGCGCGTGGCCGTCTACCTGCCCGGTTACCGCGGTCCAACCCAGCAGCGGCGGCATGGCGCCGGCTAGCCCGCCAATCACAATATTCTGCGGCGTGGCCCGTTTCAGAAACAGCGTATACACGCCGGCGTAACCCACCAGCGACGCTAATGTCAGCCAAGCTGTCAGGCTGTTCACCAACAACATCAATATTGCCATGCCGCTCAGCGCCAATACGCCTGCGAATAACAGTCCTTCAGCAGCAGAAATCCGCCCTGTGGCTACCGGACGCTTGTGAGTACGCGCCATAACAATGTCCACTTTCTGGTCCACCACGTGGTTAATCACCGCAGCCGCTCCGGCCAGTAACGCAATGCCAGCGTTGCCAAACACCAGAACCTGCAAAGACGGCAGACCGGAAACCGCCAGCAGCATGCCAATGACCGACGTGAGAATCATCATCGCGACGACTTTGGGCTTGGTCAGCTCCAGATAGTCACGCCAGTGCGCAGCGGTATGGTTACCTGCCGAATTGCCCAAAGAGTTGTCGACGGGGTTGCCAATAGCGTTGGTCGGTACCGGCAAGACGTTCGCTTGCTCACTCATGCCGTTATCTCCTGATGCTTTCCTGAGTTCATCAAATTGTTTTTATTGCCTTTAACACCCGAAAGCGGTGCCGGCAAGCCCTGGGACAACTGACGTTGATGCCAGATCAGCTGGATCACGCTAAGTAACAACAACGCACCGGTGGCGTTATGGGCCACGGCGACCGCCAACGGAATGTAGAGAATCACATTAGCCAGGCCCAGCGCAATCTGTGCCAGCAGAACAACCGCTACCACAGCTACTGACTGACCTAGGCCATTGCGCCGGCGCCGGGCCCACAGCAGCGCCAGTAGCACGCTGAAATAAACCAGCACAACAGCGGCGCCCAGGCGATGGCTGACATGAATAGCCACCCGTCCATCAGCGTTAAGCTGGCCTCCCAGATAATTGGGCCCAACGTGCTGGGTTATGTCAAAGCCGTGGGCAAAATCCATTCCCTGCGGCCACCACTGGCCACCGCAGGTGGGTAAATCAGTACAGGCCACGGCGGCGTAGTTGGCGGCTGTCCAAGCACCCAACGCAATCTGCATAATCACCAGCAGCAACCCACCATAAAGCCAGGGGCGAAGCCGCGAGCCCGAACGGGCAGACTTCAACACGGCTGTTTGCGCCGACCCACCCCGAACACGGCTGCGTAGTCTTAACACCAGCAGCGCTAGCAAACTCAGGGTGGTAAAGCCTCCTAGCAAATGCAAAGCCACCACCTGGGGCCACAATTTCAGGGTGACGGTCCACATGCCAAACGCGCCTTGCAGCACAATAAAACCGGCTATAAACAGGGGCAGCTTTACTGGGACATTCAGTTTGCGCTGGCGTACCGCGTATGCGGCCAGTGTAAACACCAGAATACCCAGTGTTCCGGCAGCATAGCGGTGAATCATCTCGGGCCAGCCCTTGGCCACATCCACCGGCGTTTCCGGAAAGCGCGCGTTAGCAATGGCAATGCTGCTTTCGCCTTGCGGTACCGTCAGAAAACCGTAGCAACCAGGCCAGTCCGGGCACCCCAGGCCGGCGTGTACCAGCCGGGTCCAGGCGCCAAGCATGATCACTACCACGGCCAGTCCCACGGCCAGTACTGCCAGCCGCAACATCAGGCGGTATATCTTTATGGATTCGGCATTCCCGGCGTAATTCTTCGTCATCATCACCCGCCTTAGCCGATTCGCGAAATTTTCAGCAGATGTTTCAGGTCGTCCAAAACATCACCCCCCGGCACGCTTGCCGGGTAGCGCATCATGATATTGCCTAACGGGTCTACCAGCAGCAGTTGTGGCGCCTGGGAGGGCTCCACGCCGGGCGGCCATACGGGAGTTTGTGCCGGCAATGGCGTAAAACGCTCCATACGCTCAAAGTCTGCCGGCCAGCGCTGGGCCAGAGCCGGTGGCAGGCTTGTCAGGGCCGCGCCACGGCTGACCCGTGTGGCGTATTTACCAAGCGCAATGTTGGTTTGGCGGGTGGTGTACAGCAGTTGTTGGCAAACCTCGGTGCAGTTGTCGGCCACCACCAGCAGCAACCACGTGGCGCTGGTTTGCGTGGGGCCGAAACGGGCTGCCAACGGCGTGCCCTGCGCGGTTTGCAACTGCAAACTGCTGAGCGGAACAAGGGGCGTCACCAGAGCACCGTTGTTGGTGTGCTCAGCCGGATTGAGCCAGCCGCCATAGAACATCGCGCTGGCCAGAATAATCGGGCCAAAACCCACCGCCATAAGTAGCAGCGCCATGCGACGCCCTTTGCGTATTTGCTTCGGACTCATGGGCTTGGGCGAAGCTGTCTGGGAAGTCTGCTGGGCCACCGTTGTTGTCATTATTGGCTCCTGAACGGGTCACGGCTGTTATAGGTCTGTTATTAAGATTATTACAGGACGACTGTGTGGCTAGTCTGCGGTTTTACGGTAACTCGCCACTATCGTCAATACAGTTAGCATTAGCGCCAAAGCAAACCATTGGGTTGCGTAACCGTAGTGGGTCGCAATGGCCATTCGGTCTGGCGCCCAGTCAGCCCGTAAAGCGCCCGGCTGGTTCTGGTCTGCTAGGCGCAAGATCAATCTGGGCAATTCCGGCACCGCATCTTGTGCTATCTCCGGCGGCAAACTTTGTACGCGTCTTGGCCAACCGCTGCTTGCTTCAGAGGCCGCAAGCACAGGTGGTTGAGGAAAATCTGCCAAGCGTCCAGAAATCTCCACCTGTTCCTGCGTTACCGAGGAATCCGGCAATTGCTGACGGGTACGGGGAGCAATTACCCAGCCGCGATTGACCACCAGCGCCGGCCCTTGGAGTGGATAAAACACCGTTAACACCTCGTATCCGGCCATGCCATCGCGGGTGCGGTTGTCCAGCAGCCAGGTGGTATCGCCGTATGATCCGTTAAGCTTCACGGGCCTACCTGCATCCAGGCCCTGCTCTACCAGCTGCGGCCAAGCCAGTTCGGACATCTGCTGTTGCCACTGACCCTGCTGTTGCTGCTTAAACTCGGCACGCTGCAATTGCCATATCCCCAAAACCAGCAACAGCGGTAAAAACAGCCCGCTAAACAGCATAAGACGCCAATCCCAGTGCCAGTAACGCCGTGAATTACTCATACCTTGCTATAATATATAGACCCGATAACCCAACGGACCCGTGCATGTTAAAAATATTCATTGTTGTCCTGTTACTGGCGGTGATCGCCAGCCTGTTCAGCGGCCTGTTTTTTCTGATCCGCGACGGGGGAAAAACCAATCGCGTCATTAACTCTCTAGCGCTGCGCGTTGCCCTGAGCGTGCTGTTGCTGCTGGTCATTCTGCTGTCGCTCTGGCAAGGCGGCCTGACGCTGAATCCCACACCCTGACTGCAGCCCCGACCGCAACACTGTAACCACTAATGAGCGGTGTCAGATCACATACACAAAGACAAACAACATCATCCACACCACGTCGACAAAATGCCAGTACCAGGCCGCCGCTTCGAACCCGAAGTGGTTGTCGGCGCTGAAATGACCTTTGATGATGCGAATTAACATTACAGTCAGCATGATGGTGCCCAAAATCACGTGAGCGCCGTGGAACCCGGTCAGCATAAAGAAGGTACTGCCATAAATCCCGGACTGCAGGGTCAGATTCAGCTCCTGATAGGCATGCATGTATTCTTCTGCCTGCAAACCCACAAATACCAGCGCCAGAATAATAGTGGCGCCAAGCCACAGCTTCAGTTTTTTACGGTTATCGGCTTTTAACGCATGATGGGCAACGGTAATAGTAAATGACGAGCTCACCAGTAAAATGGTGTTCATCAGCGGTAAGCCCCAAGGCCCTATAATGCCCTTAGGCGCTGGATACAAACTGGGGTCGGGTGTGTTAATCAGCGGCCAGGTCGCCTGAAACCCTTCCCACAGCATATTTGAGCTACCGCGATCACCCTCGCCCCCTAACCAGGGAACGGCAAACACCCGAGCGTAAAACAAGGCGCCAAAAAACGCCGCAAAAAACATGATTTCAGAAAAAATGAACCAACTCATGCCCCAGCGGAAAGACCGGTCCATTTGCGGGCTATAGAGGCCAGCGCGGCTTTCACGCACCACGTTGCCAAACCAGCCAAAAATCATATAGGTCATCAATGACAGGCCGACCGCAAAGATCATCCACCCGCTACTGGTGCTGGCACCCTGACCGCCATCGACCATAATGGTCGCCGCACCGAACAGCGTCGTACCCAATCCGAAAGTAGCAATAATCGGCCACTTGCTTTGTTCCGGTACGTAATACTCTTGGTGTTCCGACATGATTAATGCACCTCCGGTGGTGTGGAGAAGGTGTGATAGGGCGCAGGTGAGGGCACCGTCCATTCCAAGCCCTCCGCGCCGTCCCAAGGCTTGGCCGCCGCTGGCTCACCGCTGCCGCGGGCGCATTTTACTACAATGAACAGGAACAGAAGCTGGGTAGCCCCGAACAGGAACGCACCAATGCTGGACACCATGTTGAAATCGGCAAATTGCAGGGCGTAATCTGGAATCCGCCGCGGCATACCCGCCAATCCTAGAAAGTGCATGGGGAAAAATGCCAGATTCATACCCACAAACGACAGCCAGAAATGGGTTTTGGCCAGGGTTTCGTCATACATGTAGCCGGTCCACTTGGGCAGCCAGAAGTACGCAGACGCAAAAATGCCAAAGATTGCACCGGGTACCAGCACGTAATGGAAATGCGCCACCACAAAGTAGGTGTCGTGATACTGGAAATCGGCCGGAGCAATGGCCAACATAAGCCCGGAAAACCCGCCCACACTGAACAGAATAACGAACGCAATAGCGAACAGCATCGGCGCCTCGAACGTCAGCGAGCCGCGGAACATGGTTGCTACCCAGTTAAACACCTTAACCCCGGTGGGCACCGCGATCAGCAATGTGGCGTACATGAAGAACAATTGGCCGGCGACGGGAATACCCACTGTAAACATGTGGTGAGCCCATACCAGGAACGACAGCAGTGCAATGGCGCCCACCGCGTACACCATAGACGCATAGCCAAACAGCGGCTTGCGGGAAAACGCCGGGATTATGTGTGAAACGGCGCCGAACGCCGGCAAAATCATGATGTACACCTCGGGGTGCCCGAAGAACCAGAATATGTGCTGGAACAGCACCGGATCGCCGCCGCCAGAGGCGTCAAAGAAACTGGTACCGAAGTTGATGTCCATCAGCATCATGGTTAGAACACCTGCCAGCACCGGCATAACCGCCAGCAAAAGAAACGCGGTAATCAGCCAAGTCCATACAAACATTGGCATTTTCATCAGGGTCATGCCCGGCGCACGCATGTTCAGAATGGTGGCAATCACGTTGATGGCACCCATGATCGACGAAGCACCGGCAATGTGCAGCGCAAATATAAAGAAGGTCGTGCTGGGTGGGCCATAAGTGGTCGACAGCGGCGCGTAGAAGGTCCAGCCGAAGTTGGGGCCGCCGCCGTCCATAAACAAAGTAGAGACCAGAATCAGGAAGGCGCAGGGCAACAGCCAAAAGCTCCAGTTGTTCATCCGCGGCAAGGCCATGTCCGGTGCGCCAATCATCAGCGGTATCATCCAGTTAGCCAGACCCACAAAGGCCGGCATCACCGCACCAAACACCATAATAAGGCCGTGCATGGTGGTCATCTGGTTGAAAAATTCCGGCTGTACGATTTGTAGCCCGGGCTGGAACAGTTCGGCGCGGATGACCATGGCCATGGTGCCGCCCAACAGGAACATACCAAAACTGAATATCAGGTACATGGTCCCGATATCTTTGTGGTTGGTCGTGAACAGCCAACGAGTCCAACCTTTAGCCGGACCGTGATGTTCGTGCGTGTGCTCTGAGGTGTGCTCTGGGGTGTGAGCGTCTGCAACCGTACTCATAATATCTCCCGTAACCGCCGTTTTATTCTTGTAGGGGCCTGGGTTGGCAGCTTGGCGCTGCCAACAGGTCACTGTTGTTGCTGGCTTTTGTAATCAAAAATTTCTTTGGGCGTCACCATGTCGCCCACGTTGTTACCCCAGGCGTTACGCTCATAGGTGATAATCGCCGCAATATCGACCTCGTTGAGCTGCTCGCCAAAGGCTTGCATGGCGGTACCGCGCTTGCCGTTGACTACAATATCGATATGGCCAGCTATGTCACCGACGGCGATAGCACTGCCACGCAAAGCCGGAAATGACGGCGGCAAGCCGCTGCCATCGGCCTGATGGCAGGCTGCACAAGCACTTTGATAGCTTTGCTCACCGCGCTCCATCAGATCAGCCATGGTCCATTCTTTCTGAGTCAGCTCTTTTTCTTTCTCGGCCGCAGCGCGCTGCTCACCAACCCAGATCTGGTATTCGGCCTGCGGCACCGCTTCTACAACAATGGGCATAAAGCCGTGGTCTTTACCGCACAACTCGGTGCACTGACCACGATAGGTGCCCGGCGTGTCCACCCGAATCCAGGCTTCGTTGATAAAACCGGGAATCGCGTCTTTTTTCAGCCCGAACTCTGGCACCCACCAAGAGTGAATTACATCGTTTGCAGTCATCAATAACCGCACTTTCTGGCCGACCGGCACCACCAGCGGTTTATCGACTTCCAGCAGGTAATTTTCACCTTTGGCCTGGCGGTTATTAATCTGGTCGCGGGGGGTGCTCAAACTGGAGAAATAACCGAACTCGTCGTCCAGGTAATCGTATTTCCACTTCCACTGATAACCGGTGATCTTGATGTCCACATCGGCTTCGGTGGTGTCATACATATCAATCAGCGTAACGGTGGCCGGAATCGCCATAGCCACAAGGATAACCAAAGGAATGATGGTCCAAAGCACTTCCACCGTGGTGTTCTCGTGGAAGTTCGCGGGTTTGTGACCGCGAGACTTACGATGGGCGAAGATCGACCAGAACATGACGCCGAACACTACAACACCGATAACAACACAAATCCACAGAATGGTCATGTGTAAACCGTAAATGTCGTTGCTAGTCTGGGTAACACCGGGGCTCATGTTCATGGTCCAGTCCGCCATGGACATCACCGGGAACAGAGCCAAGCCGCATAGGGCCAAAGCCCGATTTGCGTGCGCACGCATATTGCGTCTCCACATAGATTATTATTGTCGGGTAAAAGACTGCTTTCAAATATCTCGAACTCTATTATAGGCATAATAGATGACAAAAAGGCTAACAAACAGCTGAAATTCAACAATGTTATGATTCCAGCGCTTTACCGCCGTGACTATTTTGGATAGCCGTTTATGACGCCCTTGTACCGTTTAACCCGCCTGGATCGCCGATTATGGGCGTTGGCGTGGCCGTTGATGCTCACCAATCTTACCGTGCCGATGCTTGGTCTGGTAGACACCGCCGTGCTGGGGCACCTGCCAGATCCGCAATATCTTGGCGCCGTGGCTGTAGGCGCCAACCTGTTCAGCATTCTGTACTGGACCTTCGGCTTTATGCGAATGGGCACCACCGGTTTGGCAGCTCAGGCCTGGGGCAAACGTGACGAACACGGGCAGGTGGCACTGCTGGTGCGCTCGCTGTTGCTGGCGGTGGCCATCGGTCTGGTGCTAATTACTTTTCAACAGCCACTGATACACACAGGCCTGGCGCTGATGAACCCCAGCGCCGGCGTGCTGGAACTTGCCTCCGAATACGCCGCCATACGCATCTGGAGCGCGCCGGCGGTGCTGTGCCAGTACACTTTGGTGGGCTGGCTGATTGGCACACAGTATTCCCGCGGCCCAATGATCATGCTGGTGGTGGCCAATGGCGTGAATCTGGTGCTAGATGTGCTGTTTGTGACCGGGTTCGGCTGGAACAGCCGCGGTGTCGCCATGGCTACGGTGATCGCGGAATACAGCGCGGCGCTGATTGGTTTGGCGATTGTGTTACGGCGCATGCCCGAAGGCCAGCGCATGACGCGCGCGCTGATCGGCACTCTTGCAGACTACCGGCGCATACTTCAGGTAAACCGTTTTATTATGGTGCGCACCATCGCCTTGCTGCTGGCGTTTGCCTTTTTTACCGCTCAAGGCGCGCGCCAGGGCGACGCTATTCTGGCCGCCAACGCGGTACTGTTTACTTTTCTGCTGGTTATTTCCAACGCTCTGGATGGCTTTGCAAATGCCGCTGAAGCTCTGATCGGCGAGGCCGTCGGCCGTGGCAACCGGCGCCAGTTCAAGCGGGTATTCGACACTGCCCTGCGCTG
Organism: Marinobacter sp. M1C; assembly: GCF_023314135.1. Taxonomy (NCBI): domain Bacteria; kingdom Pseudomonadati; phylum Pseudomonadota; class Gammaproteobacteria; order Pseudomonadales; family Marinobacteraceae; genus Marinobacter; species Marinobacter sp. M1C. The sequence goes on along the minus strand of NZ_CP092289.1, from coordinate 82,103 downwards.
GTCGATTTGGGGAGCCTTACTCCTGACAGCGCTTTTTGTGCTGGGCGGGCAGGCGTTGATCGGATTATTAACCAACATCGAAGCCGTGCAAATTAACGCCTGGCAGTATCTGCCCTGGGTGTGGCTGCTGCCTTTCACCGCGGTGTGGGGGTTTCTATTTGACGGCGTTTTCATTGGTGCCACCCAAACCCGAGCCATGCAGAACACCATGCTATTTGCCGCCCTGGGCGTGTATTTGCCAGTGTGGTGGCTGACCACCGGCTGGGGGAATCACGGGTTGTGGTTTGCGATGATCAGCCTGATGCTGGCACGAGCTTTGAGTATGGGATTGGTATACCTGCATTTTAATCGTCAGGGGCGCTGGTTTCGTAGTAACGAAGGCCCATAACAGCTGCCCGCAGCCAGATTAAATTGTTGACGCCCTGGCCGGCAAGGCTGAAATAGTCGTCTACACTTTATTCACATCACAGGCTTCACCGTGCGCCTAACCAGGCCATTTGCCTACACAACCCATATACCCGTGACATGAACGGGAGGCGCCTTGCGATCCTTTTACGTATCGACACCGGCAACCGTACACATGACTCCGAAAGCAGTCCTGGACATCATTGACACTGCAAGGTGCAGGGAAGCCCGCTCAGGCGCTTTTTTGCGCCACCTGCAGCTGCGTGCCCAGGCGCTACCAACGTGCATCAGCTTTAACAGTCGAGCACCGACTAGCTGTCTGTTCCAGTTTTCGGTGGAATACATCGAAACGGCCCCGCGGCTGATTCACGCGGTTGACACCTGTGCCCGCGACGCCGGCCACGAAGGGCTATTCACGCCCTTTCTAGACGCTGCCGTCCGTTTTTTCACCAACCCGTCGGTGCTTCTTAGCCACTATATAGGCCTTGACGGGCTTTTAATCAGCGCCTATCTGTGCCACCGCCTGATGGAAGACATGTACGACAACAACCACAGTTTCCGCCGCAGCCAACTGGTGGATCTGGAGGCCACGCGGGCTAATCTGCTGGTACACGAACTCATTGGTGAGCCGTTCGCCAATGAGTTGGACGATGCCGTAGCCATCACCGTGCGGCAGATTGCGGGCAGCCCGGACTACTATGATCTTAACTTGGACCCGTTTGTGGCACAGGCCAACAACGCAGCCTGGGACTCAATGCGACAGTATTGGGAAAACCTGCTAGTGCGTAATCACATCCGCTTTACTCTGGGCAATCGTCGCCGGCGCTAGCCTCTGCTACCTTTAACATTTGTTATATGACATTCACTAGCTTGCGCCTGACGCCGAAGCGGTTAAGCTGTGCGCTGTTTTTTACCTGCCTCGGGACCAAAACCATGCTTGCCAATACCGATCTTGGAAAACTGATTATCCGCCTCACCCTGGGCGGTCTGCTGCTGTTTCACGGCGTGGATAAACTGATGAATGGCGTGGGCTTTATTGAAGCCCAGTTAGTCAGCCACAACCTTCCGGCGTTCCTTGCCTGGGGCGTGATTATTGGCGAAGTTCTTGCCCCGCTGATGATTATTCTGGGTTTTCATACCCGCATAGGCGCCCTGCTGATTGTCGCAAACATGTTGGTGGCCCTGGCCTTGGTGCACAGCCACCAATTAATGATGCTCAGTAGCAACGGCGGATTACAGCTAGAACTGCAGTTTTTCTTTCTGATGAGTGCGGCGGCGGTTTTTTTCTTCGGCTCCGGCCGTTATACCGTCCGCAACTGAGTGCCAAAGAGGGATTTCGTGTGTGCTGAAGCTTCACTGAAATCCGACCGCCATTACCACTTTAAAGGTAAAGACTGGTGAGCTTGTCGATATGGAAGCAACTCGTGCTAATCTGCGGGTATACAAGTTCATGGGCGAACCTGGCCGTACCTGACCCCGCCTGACCCCGCCTGGCAGGTTCTGCTCCATCGAAAGATTTTGCCCAACCGGAAGGTTCATAGCCAAAATGAAAAATCAAACCGTTTTGCTGCTAGCCTGTTGCCTTCTGCCGGCTTCTTTACTGGCAGATGAGTTGACGGTCGGGGTTCAGCTTGCTGACGGCACTGGTCCGGTCGCTGGCGCTGTGGTGTATATGAATGACGGCAGCAAGCCATCTCCTGTGCGGTCAGCAGTGTCTCAGAAAGACCGAATGTTTCATCCCCACGTGTTGATTCTGCCTGTAGGCTCTAGCGTGGACTTCCCCAATCAAGACAACACCCAGCATCACGTCTATTCTTTTTCGCCGGCAAAAACCTTCAATCTTGAGCTCTATGCTAATAGGCCCGAAGCGCCGGTGTTGTTTGACCAGCCCGGAATTGTAGAGCTTGGCTGTAATATTCACGACTATATGCAGGCTTTTATTGTCGTGGCTAACACCCGTTCAATAGGCCAAACCAATGAGCAGGGCGAGGTAACGATCGCGCTGGACTTCGGCGACGCTCAGATACCCGGCTCGCTAAACCTGAATATCTGGCACCCACGCCTGCCAGACAATACCAAGCCGGTGATTCGGGAAATTACGGCCGCCAGCCTGACAAGCGCCGGTATCGAAACCGTCAGCATTGAGCTTACGCCCGAGCCAAGCCTCGAAGGCCCGATGAATAATCTTCAAAAGCGATTTCAGAACCTTTGATGGGCGGGCTGACTAGCCGCATAGGATTTCGCGGTCGCCTGGTTACGGCCATGGTTGCGCTGGTTGCTCTGGTAAGCCTGCTGATCGGTGCGCTGATGATGGTGTACCTGTTTGAAGACGAAAATCGCCGCGCCCTGGAACAGCTCACGATCGCCGAGCGCCTTACCACCGAGGTGCTTGAACGCCGCACTGATCTTGAGCTTTCCCGTCTGAATGTCGTCGTCCGTGACTTTGGTTTTCGCTCTGCCATTGCCAGCGGCGATCCGGCAACTCTAAACAGCGCCCTTGAAAACCACAGCGGGCGCGTAGACGCGGATTTTGCGTTGCTGCTGAACAGCCAAGGGCAGCTACTGGCCTCTACGCTGACCCAAAAGGCGCCCGACATCAACGAAATGCAGCTGGCTACGGCGCGTAAAAGCGGTGTTGCCCGTTCACTGCTGACTATTGATCAGCGTGGCTATGAGATGCTAGTCATTCCCATAGAAGCGCCTGGATTAAGAGCATGGCTGGTTGCCGGTTTCGAACTGGATCAGGAACTGGCAAACATCATCACCCGGCTAAGTGGCAGTTCGGTTATTTTCCGAGCGAGCCCGAACGGCCCTGGCGGTTTCATCAACTTTGCTACGTCCTCCGATATCGACAGTACCGAAGACCCCGCACTGAACAGATCTGAGAGTAACCAGAACTTTATCAAAAGCGATCGCTACTTCACCCGCATACTGGATTTGGGAGGTTTCGGGCAAATTTCATTCGAAGCGGTTCTTCTGACCAGCCGGGAAGCGAGCCGGCAAAACTACTACAGCCGAGCCTTGGAAATAGCCCTGCTGGTCACTGTCATCATGGCACTGGCGATATTACTGGCACTCCTTACCGCCAGGCATCTCGGCCGGCCAGTATTACAACTTGCCGATTATGCCCGGGCAGTGGGCCACGGAGACAACCCTCCGGCTCCTGATATCCGCACTGGCGGCGAGCTGAGGCAGCTCAGGGATACGCTTCGTGACACTTTGGCCCGGCTTATCCGGCGCGAAGGGGAAATCCGCCATGCCGCAACCCATGACGAAGTCACCGGGCTAGGCAACCGCAACGCTTTGATGCAATCGGCCAAAGATAGCTTTGACGTCGGTAAACCCTGCAGCCTGATCGGCCTGCGCGTGAGCGACCTATCGGACATCAACGATACGCTCGGTTTGGCATTCGGCGACAAAGTCCTGCTTGGCCTCTCACAACGGCTGCGTGATGAACTTCCCGATGCCGGCATAATTGCTCGCACGGGGGGCGGAGAGTTCCTGACATTGATTCCACAGCTCGGCCCGGAAGCGCTGGATCTGCGAGCGCAAGCTCTGCATGACACCGTAGAAGCGCCGCGGAATATTGAAAATACCCCGTTTTCCCTGCGCACTCATCTGATAACCATGCAATTGCCCGCAGACGCCAGCAATACCAGCGAGCTGAGAAGGCGCGTAAACCTGACCTTCGAACACGCCTTCCGGCAGGGCGTTGCGGTCACACGGTACGAGCGTGGGCGGGATGAAGACCATCTACGTGAGCTGAAACTGGTTTCTGACCTGCACAGTGCTGTTCGCAACAATGGCCTGCACATGAACTACCAACCCAAGCTGGACAACGGCACCGGGCAGCTACTGCAAGTGGAGGCTCTGGTGCGCTGGATACACCCGGAGTTGGGCTTTATATCACCGGAAGAATTCATCTTTCTTGCAGAGCAGTCGGGGCAGATCAATGATCTAACGGATCATATCCTGCAGAGGGTGGCCAACGACGCCCGCGCCTGGTTCGACGCGGGCCTGGATGTCGGCGTAGCAATCAACCTTTCGGCATTGGACCTGACCTGGCCCGCGCTGACCGATCGCGTAGCCCGAATTTTTAGCGACTGGCACCACAACATGGAGCGCATCACTCTGGAAGTAACAGAGGGCGCGTTGATGGAGGACCCGGAAGAAGCCATGGCGACACTGAACCGCCTGCGTAACCTAGGCGTAACTCTTTCCATTGACGACTTTGGCACCGGCTATTCCTCGCTATCACAGCTGCGCAAGCTACCCGTTCAAGAACTGAAAATAGACAAGTCCTTTGTGCTCAGGCTGAATTCCGAGCCTCAGGACCAACTGATTGTAAAATCCACCATTGATATGGCCCACGGGCTTGGGCTGAAGGTAGTTGCCGAAGGTATCGAAAATCTGGAAACCTGGAAATTACTTCAGGCCTGGGGTTGCGACATCGGCCAAGGTTTCTATTTAAGCCGCCCGGTTTCTGCAGGTGACCTTGCGCAGACGGTTGCGACCCTTGCAGAGCGCCAGCAGGAACTGAGCAAAACAACGCCGGAGCATTCACCATGACTCGTTTTTCCAACACACTGGGCGCTGCAGTCTGGGCGCCTTTGCTGACGCTGGGGATTCTTGCAACACCCCTGGCCTTTGCGGATGTTGGCAGCCGCCTTTGGGCAACCGGTGGCGTCACTACTATAGAAGGCAGCGCCGGCGGCGGGTTAGTGCCTTGGGCTTTGCTTGGAAGCTACGCTAGTGATGAAGAATGGGGTGGAACTGTGGCCGTAAGTCGCGCCGAGGTGGATGACTACACGCTCGCGGTTGTTGGTGCCGGTTTGAACTGGAACAATCGGATTGAAGTTACATTCGCTCGGCAGACCCTGGATCTAAGCAGCCTGAAACAGAATGAACTCAATCAGGATATTTTTGGAGTGAAAGTACGGCTGACGGGAGACGCTCTCTATAGTCCTTGGGGCCAGTGGTCTGCAGGCGTACAACATAAGCGGCAGCGCGATTTCACGGTACCGGAAGCCATCGGTGCACGGGACGACAGCGGCACCGACGTCTATTTTGCCGGTTCGAAACTGTTTTTTGCCGCCGTGTTTGGCCGCAACCTGCTGGTAAACGCCACCGTGCGTGGAACCCGTGCCAACCAGGGCGGACTGCTGGGTTTCGGCGGCGACCTCAATAATAGCTATGAGTTTATGGCCGAAGCCGGCGCCGGCGTCTTTATTAACCGGCAATGGCTGCTGGGCGCCGAGTACCGTCAGAAGCCGGATAATCTGAGCTTTGCCCGCGAAGACGACTGGTGGGACCTGTTTATTGCCTGGGTACCGGACCGTAGACTGGCCGTGACGGCAGCGTTCGTTAATCTGGGTGATGTCGCAACCCTAAAAAACCAGCAGGGTGTTTATTTATCTCTGCAGGGGAGTTTCTGATCATGCGCTTAGGCACAATGAAGACCCACTTCGCCGCTCTTGTTGTTCTGGCCAGCCTTGTTCTAACGGGCTGCCAAAGCTTTCAACGCGAACCCGACAACAGCCTCTATCTTCAGTTAGGCGAGCGCGCAGGCATTGCAGATGTGGTGGAAGATCTGCTGTATCTCATCGTGGATGACACGCGAATTAGTCATCAGTTCAAAGGCATAAACGTTGCGCAGTTTCATCGCAACCTGACAGACCAGTTGTGTGAGCTCAGCGGCGGCCCATGCCAGTATTCTGGGCGCGAGATGCGTGAATCCCACGCGGCCATGGGCATTACAAACACCCAGTTTAATGCCCTGGCAGAGAACCTTATTCTCGCTATGGAAGAAAACGATGTGCCAACAGCGGCGCAGAACCGGCTGATTAAAAAACTGCTACCGATGTACCCGGATATCCGGAACCTTTGAAAGCCCGCAGTGAAAAAAAGTCACAAAAAGGACTACAAAGACAAGTGCAACGAAAACGAGGCACGACATCCGCATGACTGAAAAAAAAATAGATATCCTTCCGGGCCGCTATCGGCACTACAAGGGCAAAGATTACGAAGTGATCGGCATTGCCCGTCACAGCGAGACCGAGGAAAAACTGGTGGTCTACCGCTGCCTCTACGGCGATTACAGCCTTTGGGTTCGCCCACTCAGCATGTTCCGCGAAACTGTAAACGTTGCAGGGGAGCAGCTTCCGCGTTTTGCTCGTATCGACCAGCCCTAAACGTTACACAAGCCCTTTGACTAAGCTGGCAAATTACTGCACATTACCGCGTTTTTATAATCTCAGCTTTCGCAAGAAGGCCTGATAGCCCATTACGCGTACCCGGAGTTTGCCATGAATGCCGTTGTTGCTGCGGTGCTGATCATGCTTGTATTAAGCTTGGCCCGCATTCACGTTGTTGTTGCCCTGATTGTAGGCGCTGTTTCCGGCGGACTGATCGCAGGAATGTCTCTAAATGACACCATTGATGCCTTTAACAATGGCCTGGGCGGGGGCGCCAAAGTGGCGCTGTCGTACGCCGTTCTGGGCGCCTTCGCGGTAGCCATCGGCAAATCCGGCCTGGCCAACTTACTGGCGGAAAAAATTCTCGCCAAAGTCGGGCAAAGCGAAGGTAGCAGCGCTGCAGTGAACAGCGTGCGCTTCATGATCATCGCCATTCTGGTGGCCATTGCGCTGTCGTCCCAGAACATCCTGCCAATTCACATTGCGTTTATTCCGCTGGTGGTTCCGCCCCTGCTGTATGTCATGGCCAAGCTAAAAATGGACCGCCGCATGGTGGCCTGCGCACTTACCTTCGGCCTGATTACCCCGTACATGTTCATACCCGTAGGTTTTGGCGGTATTTATCTGAACGAAATCCTGATGGCCAAAATCAGCGCCAATGGTGGCGATGTCGAAGGTCTGAGCGTCATGAAAGCCATGGCTTTACCTGCCCTGGGTATGCTCTGCGGCCTGCTGGTGGCTATTTTTATTACCTATCGCGGCGAACGCAACTACAACCTGAACGCCATAACTCGCACCGAAAAAGTCACCACCACCTACAAACCCATGACACTGGTGATGGCGTTAGCCGCCATCGTGGTCACTTTTGTGGTGCAGTTGTGGCTAGGCTCCATGATTCTGGGCGCCTTGGCAGGTTTTCTGCTGTTCAACCTGTCCGGCGTGGTGAAGTGGAAAGAAGCTGACGACCTGTTCACCGAAGGCATGAAAATGCTGGCGATGATCGGTTTTATCATGATCGCCGCCTCCGGCTTTGCCGAAGTCATGCGCGAAACCGGCGAAATTACCACCCTGGTACAAAGCTCGGTCGACATCATCGGCGCCAACAAAGCCCTCGCGGCCCTGTTGATGCTATTAGTGGGATTGATGATTACCCTCGGTATTGGTTCGTCCTTCTCCACCATTCCCATCATTGCGGCGCTGTATGTGCCGATGGCGCTGGAAATGGGTTTCAGCTCTATGGCGATCATAGCTCTGGTTGGCACTGCCGGTGCCTTGGGTGACGCGGGTTCGCCAGCTTCTGACTCGACACTGGGGCCCACCGCCGGCCTGAATGCCGACGGCCAGCACAATCACATCTGGGATTCAGTGGTGCCCACGTTCTTGCACTTCAACTTGCCGTTGCTTGGTTTTGGGTGGGTTGCCGCGATGGTTCTTTAAAGTTTGAAAGATTAGGGACAGATTTAAAATCTGTCCCTTTGAACTTGGGGAACCTAGGGACGGATTTGAAATCCGTCCCTTTGCAAAAAAACTGGCTGTGTTATTTGTCAGCCTATCTCTACAGTCCAATGGGAAGGGTGTGGGGTATCTTTTCTGTCGGGAAAAATATGTCTGAGCGCAGCGAGTTGTTTTTCCCAGAAGAAAAGACACCCCGCACCCTCGACCCTCCACGCAGTATCAGGCTCCGTAAGCGTGTGCTTAGTCACCTAATCCCCACCTTTGAAAAACACCACCTGCTTAACCGTATGGTCGTCTTCGTTTTTGCGCTTGTTCACGCGGGTTTGCAGTTCCGGGGCAGCCGGAGCTTCTATGTCAGACGTGCCATCGGTGAAACCGCAAACCACGCATTCGCGGATTTGCTCACCGGCGTCGTCGGTGTACATGGTGATTTTGTCCATCTCCGCACAGCGGGGGCAAACGGCTCCGGCGATGAAACGTTTCGGGCTTGGCATTGGATAACTCCATGTTAGATGTCCCCTGCCGGCCTTGGCCGGCGGGGCGGGTTGCCTATGGCAAATGGAGTCAGGCGACTTGCGGGCTGATGCCGGTTTGCTGCAACAGTGCGTCTACCTCGGGTTCGCGGCCGCGGAAGGCCTTGAACAACTCCATGGGTTCTTGTGAACCACCTTTCTCCAGAATATTTTGCAAGAACGACTTGCCGGTTTGCGGATCAAAAATGCCGTTTTGCTCGAACAACGAAAACGCGTCCGCGGCCAGCACTTCGGCCCATTTGTAGCTGTAATAACCAGCTGCGTAGCCACCGGCGAAGATGTGGGAAAACGAATTGGGGAAGCGATTGAACGCCGGCGACTCAATAACCGCTATTTCATCGCGCACCTGACGGTGCACATCCAGCGGATTCGTTGGCGCGGTGTCGACGAACTCGGCGTGCAGACGGAAATCAAACAGCGAAAATTCAAGCTGACGCACCAACCCCATGCCCGACTGGAAGTTCTTCGCGGCTAACAGCTTTTCCAACATATCCTGCGGCAACGGCTCACCGGTTTCGTGGTGGGCAGCAATCAACGCCAGCGATTCCGGGTTCCAGCACCAGTTTTCGAGGAACTGACTCGGCAGTTCGACCGCGTCCCACGCCACACCATTAATACCCGATACGTCCATTACCTCCACCTGGGTCAACATGTGATGCAGGCCGTGGCCGAATTCGTGGAACAGGGTGGTGACTTCATCGTGAGTCAGCAACGACGGCTTGCCGTTCACCGGTGGGGTGAAGTTGCAGGTCAGGAAAGCCACCGGCAGCTGCAGGGTGCCGCGCAGGTTGCGCCAGCGTACCCGGCAATCCGCCATCCAGGCGCCGCCACGCTTGCCTTGGCGGGCAAACAGATCTAGATAGAACCAGGCAATGGGCTCGCCGTTACGGCTGATGCAGTAGGCGGTGGCGTCTTCGTGCCAGGTTTCTACCTCTGGCTTGGCTTCAATCTGGATATCGAACAGCTTTTCTGTCACGCGGAACAAACCAGGCACCACGTTATCCACCGGAAACCAGGGGCGCAGGGCTTCCGGGGAAATATCGTAGCGCTGCTGGCGCAATTTTTCGCTGTAGTAGCCTATGTCCCAGGCCTGTAAGTCGTTTAAACCATGCTCATCTTTTGCAAAAGCCTTGAGTTCGGCGAATTCCTGCTCGGCCACCGGCTTGGCTTTGTTCGCCAGCTCCGTCAAAAAGCCCAACACCTCGTCAGTATCACGGGCCATTTTTGTGACAAGAGAGCGCTCGGCAAAGTTATTAAAGCCCAGTAATTGTGCCAGGGCGTGGCGGCGTTTGAGTATTTCTGCCATTACCGGGGTGTTGTCCCAAGTGCCTGCGTCTGGCCCCATATCGGAAGCGCGGGTAACAAAGGCTTCATACACTTCACGGCGCAGTTCACGGTTGTCGCAGTAAGTCATTATCGGGTGGAAGCTGGGAAAATCCAGAGTGATGACATAACCATCCAGATCTTTTTGCTTGGCCGCCGCTTGGGCGCCTTCCAGCGCACTGTTTGGCACGCCGGCCAGCTCGCTTTTATCGGTGATTTGCTTGAACCAATGCTGGGTGGCGTCCAGAACGTTGTCGCTGAAGCTGTTGGACAGCTCCGAAAGCTCGCGGGTTAGATCGGCGTAGCGCTTTTTCTGATCATCGGGCAGATCAACGCCGCCCAAGTGAAAGTCCCGCAAGGTGTTTTTCACTGCTTTTTGCTGGGCTTCGCTGAGTTTGCTGAAATCATCGCGGGCGGCCAGCTTTTTGTAGGCCTCGCACAAAACCGCATTCTGGCTCAGCTCGGTGCTGTATTCGGTGAGCTTTTCCAGGCAGTTTTTGTACACTTTGCGCAGGTCGTCATTGTTCATCACCGCGTTCAGGTGTGAGATGACCGACCAAGCGTTGCTCAATTTATTCTCAAGCGACTGCATGGGCTGCACCAGAGTGTCCCAGTCGGGTTCTTCATTCTGCGCCAGGCTGTTAATTTTCATGTGATTTTCACTGATAATTTGGTCGATTGCTTCTCCCATATGCTCAGTGCGCACGTGTTCAAATTTCGGCAGCAGATCATTGGTCAGTAGTGGATTATTCATGGTTCCCCTTCTCAGCGGTTCAAATGTCGAGTAATTTCAGGTGACTCCGATAATGCGGGGAGTATCCCAGAAAAAAAGACACCTAAAGGACTATGTAATGGTGAATGTACGTTCTCACAAGGGTAGCACGCCACAATTTGGCGAACGCACCTGGGTAGACCCCAGCGCACTCGTGATTGGCGATGTGATTACCAGCGAAGATTGTTCGATTTGGCCGATGACGGTTGTGCGTGGCGACATGCACAAAATCCGCATTGGCGCGCGCTGCAGTGTTCAAGACGGCTCTGTGCTGCACATCACTCACGCCAGTGATTTCAACCCCGGCGGTTGGCCGCTGATTATTGGTGACGACGTTACCATCGGCCACAAGGCACTGCTGCATGGCTGTACCGTGGGCAGCCGAGTGCTGGTGGGCATGGGCTGTATCATCATGGACGGTGCGGTGGTGGAAGACGAGGTGATTATCGGAGCGGGCTGCCTGGTACCCCCAGGCAAGCGTTTGGAATCCGGTTATCTTTATGTAGGTTCGCCGTGTAAGCAGGCAAGGGCGTTAACCGATAAAGAACGCAGCTTTTTTGCGTACACCGCCAGCAATTATGTAAAGCTCAAAAACGAGTATCTGGCTGAAGTTGGGGATTACCCGTACTGATAAAAATAGAAGCGCCTGAAAATAGAAATGTGTAGGAATTGAAGCGCAAAGTGCCGATGCCCGCTCTCGCCCTCACGGAACAATTTCCGCTGGAAGTTGTTCCGTGAGGATGTCGGCGTTGCACACCGGATCGCGGACAGCAATTTCCACTCGCCGGTTCACGGCACGGTTTTCCGGGCTGTTGTTGGGCACCAGCGGGTTGGTTTCAGCACGGCCGGCGGCCATCACCCGATCGGCCGGCACATCACGGTTCAGAACCAACTCATGTACCACCGACACCGCCCGCGCCGCTGAAAGATCCCAGTTGGAACGGTAACGGCTGCTGGCGATGGGCCTGTCGTCTGTATAGCCGGCCACCACCACATCGCCACGGCAATTTTTCAACACGTCCACTACCCGCTCGATAATGGGCAACATATCCTTCTTGATGGTGGCGTCGCCCGACAGGAATGTGGCGTCGTCAGAGAAACGTATAGTCACCTGGCGCTGGTCGTAGTTGATGCTCAAGGCGCCGCTAGCCACTTCGTTTTCCAGTTCCTGAATCAAACTGCTAGCCAAAGTAATGACGCCGTCAGACACCGGAGTAACGCGGTCGTTGGTCACGCGCTCGTCGATCAATTCAGGCTCAGCCTGCAACTGTTTGTCTGAATCCAAGCTGCTGTTCTCGTTAGAAATTTTGATCGGTAAGCTGCCACCACCGTCCGCGATCAGGTTGCCTGAACCGAACGCAACCGACAACGAGCCGGCCATCGCTTTGTATTTTTCAATATCCATTTCGGCGAACGACAATAACAATATGAAAAACGTCAGCAGCAAAGTGGCAAGGTCGGCAAAAGTCACAATCCACGCGGGCGCACCGGCGGCGCCTGCTTTTTTACGCTTGGATAGGGTTGCAAGAGCCGGGCGGGCCAAGGCTCAGGCCCCCTGCTCGCGTTTCAGACTAACGCGCTGCTCGGGGCTCAGGAACGACGATAGCAACTCCGTCATTACCCGCGGATTTTCACCCTGCAGAATTTTTTGAATTGACGTGGTAATCAGAAGTTGGTTGCGCATTTCGTCTTCGGCTTTTAACTGCAATTTATCCGCCAGCGGCAAGGCGATCAGCTGGGCAATAAAAGCGCCGTAAAGAGTGGTTAGCAAGGCAATTGCCATGGCCGGGCCAATAGAGGAAGGGTCATCAAGGGTATTGAGCATTTGCACCAAACCTACCAGGGTACCAAGCATGCCTATGGCCGGAGCCGATTCGCCGATGCCACGGAACACTCTTTCCGCAACCTCATAACGTTCAGAACTTTGCTGGATTTCGTGGTGCAAGGCTTCTTCCACCAGTTCTGGCGAGTGGCCATCAACACACAGATTGATGGCTTTTTGCAGAAACACGTTGCTGGTCGGGTGGTTTTCAAGGCCCAAAATGCCTTCTTTACGCACCACCATCGCCAACGCACCCACTTCGCGAATCAGCTCGTCGGGGCGCTCCACACGGTCCATAAAGGCGGCGCGTGACGCAAGACGAATAGCGCCCATCACCGAACTCAGGCGGAACTTTATCAGCGTTACCGCAAAGGTACCGCCCAGCACAATAGCCAACCCGGGCAGGTTAAGAAAGGTGAGCAGGGAGGCGTTAGCCAGCATGGCCAATACAACTACCAGCACTCCGGCAATCAGTCCTACCAGTGTTAGTATGTCCATGCGTTAACCTTCGTGTTGATCAGTTGCTTCGCTTGATTTGCGCCTGGTTTAGCCTGAGGTAGGGGTGCGCAGGCTGGCAATAACCGGAGCAGTTTGCGGCCGCACCCCGCGCCATACTTCAAATGCCTCGGCCGCTTGCTCTACCAGCATGCCCAGGCCGTCATACACGCGCTTTGCTCCGTTATCCAGAGCCCACTGGTTAAACGTGGTATTTGTGGCCGCATACATCATGTCGTAAATCACCGTACCAGCGCCGATCAGCTCTACAGACAACGGCGGTAAATCGCCCTGCAGGCTAGCGCTGGTGCCGTTGATGATGACATCAAAATCGCCGGCAATACTGTCGAACGCTTTGCAATCCAACAGGGTAATACCGGCAGCATCAGCAAACAGCGTGACCAAGTTCTGCGCTTTGGCCGGCGTACGGTTAGCAATCACCAGCGTGTGCGGCTGTTCAAGTAACAGCGGCGCTAGAACACCGCGTACCGCGCCACCAGCACCCAATATCAAAACACGGGCGCCCTTTAATGCTATTTGGTGATTGTACAGCAAGTCTTGTACCAAGCCTGCGCCGTCGGTGTTGTCGGCCACCAACACGCCGTTGTCCTGGTATAGAGTGTTGGCCGCGCCGGCCGTGAGCGCGCGGGCGCTGTGTCGGCCAGCCATCTGCCAGGCCGCTTCCTTAAACGGTACAGTCACGTTCAGGCCTTTGCCGCCCCGTGCAAAGAACTCGATTACGGTGTTTTCAAAACCATCTAGCGGCGCCTGAATCGCCGTGTACTCAAGCGCTTCGCCAGTCTGGCTGGCAAACAGGCTGTGAATCCGCGGCGACTTACTATGGCTAATGGGGTGGCCAATCACCGCATACAGATCATTTTTCATCGTTGCCCCTTCAAGAAGCTGTGAGCCAGTCACGGCCGGTCAGAAAGTGCTCCAGCAGGCGCGCTTCTTCACTGCCGGGTACCGGCGTCTGGTTATAATCCCAGCGTACCAGAGGCGGCAGCGACATCAGAATGGATTCGGTGCGGCCGCCGGACTGCAACCCGAACAGGGTGCCGCGGTCGTACACCAGGTTGAACTCGACGTAGCGGCCACGGCGATAGAGCTGAAACTGACGCTGAGCGTCGCTGTAGGACTGATTTTTGCGGGCCTGTACAATGGGTTCATAAGCGTCAAGGTAACTGTCGCCGATGGCGCGCATAAATTCGAAATCGCGGGCGAAGTCACCGGTATTGTAATCGTCAAAAAACAGCCCGCCTACGCCGCGGGGCTCGTTGCGGTGTTTCAGAAAAAAGTACTCGTCGCACCAATGCTTGTAACGCGGGTACACGTCATCGCCAAAGGGCGCACAGGCGTTCGCAGCGGTGCGGTGCCAGTGCTCGCAGTCTTCGTTAACGCCGTAATAGGGGGTTAAATCATAGCCGCCGCCAAACCAGTACACCGGTTCGGCGTTTTCCGGCGTAGCGATAAAAAAACGCACGTTGGCGTGGGAGGTCGGCACGTGGGGGTTATGGGGATGCATCACCAGTGACACACCCATCGCCTGCCAAGGCGCGCCTGCCAGGTGAGGGCGGTGGGCCGTCGCCGAAGGTGGCATGGTATTGCCCATCACGTGGGAAAAGTTCACACCGCCTTTTTCAAACACCTTGCCGCCGCCGATCACCCGGCTGATACCGCCACCGCCTTCCGGGCGATCCCAGGCGTCGTGAATAAATTCACCGCCAGCGTCGGCCGCAGCCAAGCGCTGGCAAATGGTGTCTTGCAGCTGTAACAAATAGTGTTTAACCGCCTGCGGGTCTGGTTGCTGTGGCATGTTTTCTCCTAACGTAGCTGCTGGCCGGTAACGATATCAATTATACGGCTGGGTTGGCGATTTCCACCCAGCGCACCGGGCACCATCCAGTCCAGCTGGCCGTGAAAATAGCCTTGAACCTGCCAGGGTGAACGGGCCGGGGCGCGGCCCGCGGGGTTGCACGAGGTGGAAACCAGCGGGCTGCCTACAGCGTTGCATAGGGCTTTTACCACCGGATGCGCACTCACTCTTACCGCAATGGAGCTGTGCTCGCCGCGTACCCATTCGGGCACCTGCTGGTGCACATCGGGTAACAGGCAGGTAACGGGACCAGGCCAATGCTGTCGCGCTCGCTGCTGAAGGTCTTGCGCTAGAGGGTCCAGCAAAAAAGCAATCTGTTCGACAGAAGCCGCCACCAGAATCATGCCTTTGCGCACGGGGCGCTGTTTCAGATCCAGAATGCGTTGCACCGCAACCTGATCCCAAGGGTCACAGCCGAGACCCCAAACGGCTTCCGTTGGATAGGCGAGCACACCGCCTTGGTGCAGAGTGCGGCGAGCGCAGTGTAATTGCCAGTCGGTCAGCGGGTGGTCTGTTGCCATAGGGGAGTCGAGCCTGAATAAATCACTGTTGGCACCGGGTTCAGGCAATACGGACATATCCGCCGGGCGCCGCTGTGGCTAAGCCCTGAAGTTCTAATAAAAGCAGGGACTGCATCAGTTGATCAGCGCTCAGACCGGTACGCGAACCCAGTACATCGGTTGATTGCGAATCATACCCTAAAGCCTCCAGCACGGCGATTTCACGGCTGTCCAGGCCCTCGGTGACAGCATTTTGGACGCTGTTTGTATTTGCCCCCGGTGTGGTCGGCTCACTCCACCAGCCCCCCAGTTCCTGCAGAATGTCGGCCACGCTTTCTACCAGCGTAGCGCCCTGCCGAATCAGCTGGTGACAACCACGGGCTACCGGGCTGTGTACCGACCCCGGTATGGCGAACACGTCGCGGCCCTGCTCTAAAGCCAGCCGGGCGGTAATCAGTGAGCCGCTCTTGAAACCTGCCTCTACCACCAGAACACCCCGGCTCAAGCCGCTGATGATGCGATTACGCTGGGGGAAATGTGCGGGGCGGGCCTGGGTGCCCGGCGGGTACTCGGACACCAGCAGACCATTGGCAATCACCCGCTCCCCCAGACGCTGATGTTGGCGCGGATAGATTTTATCAAGCCCGCTGCCAATCACCGCCAAGGTAGGATGGCCGGCGTCCAGCGCACCGGCGTGGGCAGCACCATCGATACCCAGCGCCAGGCCGCTGCTAACCAACAGATTGCACTCGCCAAGCGCTGCAGCAAAGCCCCGGGCGTGGTCCAGCCCGGCACGAGTGGCGTGGCGGCTGCCAATAATCGCCAGTTGGTCACGGCCGAGCAGGCTGGTGTCGCCACGAATGTACAATAATAAAGGCGGGTTATGAATGTGGCGCAGCGGTAACGGATAGGCCGACGACTGCCAGTGCACAAGGCCAATACCATTCCGCTCACAGGCGTTTTCTATAACTCGTAAGGCCACCAGTGCCGGGTGTGCAGGATCATCACGGCGCCAGGCAGCAAGGGCTTCACAAGCCTCTGCTGGCAGGCCCATAGCTTTATGGCTGGCGCTGTCCATATTCAGCAGATCGGGCAGTTGCGGAACGTGCGCCGCTAACCGGCGCCGCACTCTTAGGCCAAAACCCGGCAGTTGGCTCAGAAACAGCCATTGCCGGGCCCGCTCCGGGCTGTCATCACATATCTGGTCAACAGCGGAGTCAGTCAGGTCGGTGCCGGGCGGCGTATCGAACGAAAACAGGGGTACCTGGGGCACGGGCATCTTCCTTGCGCGCAGAAAAAAGCCGGGCATTCCATGCCCGGCTCGGGTTTTTATCGAGTTATCAAGGGTTGGTTACCTGATCACCCACCGCCAGCGGCCGGCTGGCTTGCAGCATAAGACCGTAGCTCATTTTTTCGTAAGCTTGGAACACCATCAGCAGACCGGCGCGTTCAGACGGCAGCTCAATGGTTTCCCCAGTGACCGGATCGCGCACCAGATTGCCGCTTTGCAGCACGGCCATAACGTTGCCCGGCTCTATGCCTTCCCGCAGGCCCAGATTGATAGCAACAACATCGTACTGGCCAATCTGGTTAACGCCACCATCTACCGCCATCATCTGCCCGCTTACGAGTTTCGCCGGCGCGGTGGGCACAAAGCTGGTAGAAAGGGGCCGGCTGGCATTCACCAGCAAACGGTCACCAATGCGAATTTCCTCGTTGGACTGGCTCAGCAGCAGCGTCAACACATCACCGTTGGTGGCAGTAACCTTGGCGGTGCCAATACTGCGGGCTTCAAGACCCAGAAATTCACCGGTTTTCGGATCGACAAATTCCTTACCACGGCGAAAAACGCCCACCGTGTTCGCAGGCTTCTGGCCGCGAGCGTAAACGCGATCGCCAGCGCCGGTAACAATTCGGCTGTCCTCACCTTCCAGCACGTAAGGCGCAGCCGCTATCTGTTCCGGGGTCACAATGCGGGTATCGGTTAAAAAGCTGGCAATGGCGTCCAGCGGTATGGCCGGGATCGGCGTATCAATGGCTTCGGAGCGCACTTGCGGAGACAGTTTGATCACACCGTCACCGTTGGCCATTTTCATGATTTTTGGCTGGCCATCAATGTACACCAACGCCAAGCGGTCACCGGGATAAATTAAATGAGGGTTGGCTACCTGGGGGTTTACCTGCCAGATTTCTGGCCAGTACCAGGGGTTGTTCAAAAAGCGGGCGGAAATATCCCACAGGGTATCGCCCTTAACAACGGTATAACGTTCGGGATGATCCGACCGCAGCTCCGGTGCTGCTTGGGCCCAAGCGGTAAACAGCAGCGTTGTAGCGGCCAGAGCGTACAGCAGTTTCCTCATCGTTTAAGTCCTTGATCCCGTGCCTTGATGCTTAAATTCGGTCGGCTGGCGCCCGAAGTCCGGCTGGCTTTCGCCCGCTATTTTCAGCTTAATCTGTTGTTATTCCCGTTACTATAGAAGAAGCTCGGTTAATTGCAGTGTTATCTGCTCACCGCCGGGGTCTTTTAACGTTTGCCCACCCGTACAGGCATCTTCCATAGTTTTTCTCAATTGACTGATCAGTTTGTACTCAATCGCCAAATTGTTAGATAATACGGTCATAGAGCCAACACGCAAATGCCCCGGCCGGGTAAGTATGTCCCGCATCATAAACACCTCGGGGTTGAAAAGCGCAGTACAAGGTCGCATTTCAGACATCCTTTGTACGCGAACGAATGTTGGCATTCACTGTCCAAAGCAGGCATTTACAAAAGTAACGCACTATGATTTTAGACATTCTTGAATACCCGGACCCACGTCTGCGAACCCTCGCCAAGCCGGTTATCACCGTAACTGACGAGATTCGAACCCTAATCGACGACATGTTCGAGACCATGTACGATGCGCCCGGCATCGGCCTAGCGGCCAGCCAGGTAAACGTGCACCAGCAGATCATCGTGATGGATCTGTCGGAGGACAACAGCGAACCCAGGGTCTTCATCAACCCTAAAATTGAGATACTCGACGGCGATCTGGAAGCCATGCAGGAAGGCTGCCTGTCGGTACCAGGATTTTATGAAGATGTTGAGCGCATTGAACATTGCTTCATTAAAGCTCTGGATCGCAATGGCGAAGCTTTTGAAATAGAAGCCCGCGGGCTGTTGGCGGTGTGCATCCAGCACGAGATGGATCACCTGAACGGCAAATTGTTTGTGGATTACTTGAGTTCGCTAAAGCGTACACGCATCCGCAAGAAGCTGGAAAAGTTGCAGAAGAAGAGTGCTTAGAGAGCGCTTAAAACGAGTGCCTGAGCCAGCATTTACCAAGGTGGTCTTGGTGCCACAACAGCCATAAAACTGATGACCGGGCCTTTGTGCCCGGTCTTTTCGTATTGAATGGATCAGAGAATCCGACTAAGAATTCGACGAAAAGTCCAACAGAGAGCCAAACACTGTGCGTATTGTTTTTGCCGGAACCCCTGATTTCGCCGCCACTGCCCTGAAAGCCCTACTTGCCGCCAAATACAGCGTGGTGGGCGTGTATAGCCAGCCAGACCGGCCAGCAGGCCGTGGCCGAAAACTGCTCCCGGGGCCGGTGAAACAGGCGGCGCTGAATGCCGGCATCGCGGTTTTTCAACCCGACAACTTCAAAATGGAAGGCGCCCGCCAGCAGCTGGCCGACTTAAAGCCAGACGTGATAATTGTTGCCGCCTACGGCTTGATTTTGCCCGCTTCTGTGCTGTCGATACCGGTTCACGGCTGCTTGAATATTCACGCATCGTTGCTACCGCGCTGGCGCGGCGCGGCGCCCATTCAGCGTGCTATCGCAGCAGGCGACGATGAAAGCGGCATTACTATCATGCAGATGGATGAAGGCCTGGACACAGGCGCTATGCTGTTGAAAGTGTCTACACCCATTCAGCGTGAAGACACCGGCGGCAGCCTACACGACCGGCTGGCGGAACTGGGCGGCGAGGCCATTGTAACCGCGCTGCAATCGCTGGAGCAGGGCACGCTGCAGCCGCAAGCACAACAGAACGAACAAGCCTGTTACGCCCACAAACTGGCGAAGCAGGAAGGCCAGATTGACTGGCACGGCAATGCCCTGAGCATTGAACGGCTCATTCGCGCGTTTAATCCCTGGCCTGGCACCTTTACCGATCTGGGCGACCAACGCATTCGCTTGCACCTGGCCCAGGAACATAAACAGGAACGGAGCGGCGACAAAACCAACCCCGGTACCGTGCTGGCTCGCCAGCGCGAAGGGATTGATATTGCTTGTGGCGAGGGTGGTATTTTAAGAATCAGCCAGGTGCAGTTGCCCGGCGCCCGGGCGCAAAGCGTGAACGACCTGATAAACGGTGGCAAACAGATTCTACTGCCCGGCCAGGAGCTGCAATAACATGCAATCACACGCCCCTATACGTGCCATTGCTGCCGAGGTTCTGCTGTCGGTAGAGCAGGGCCAGTCGTTGTCGCAGTGCTTACCGCCTTCGCTGCTGCGCCTGCCACTGAATCTGCGGC
Organism: Marinobacter sp. M1C; assembly: GCF_023314135.1. Classification (NCBI taxonomy): domain Bacteria; kingdom Pseudomonadati; phylum Pseudomonadota; class Gammaproteobacteria; order Pseudomonadales; family Marinobacteraceae; genus Marinobacter; species Marinobacter sp. M1C. The sequence goes on along the minus strand of NZ_CP092289.1, from coordinate 62,206 downwards.
CGCAGCTTCAGGCTTTGTGTTACGGCACCTGCCGCTGGTTTCACCGGCTTGATGACGAGCTTCAGGGGCGCATGAAGAAGCCCTTGAAAAGCCACGACCGGGTGGTGCACCACCTGATGCTGGTAGCGCTGTTCCAGCTGCGTTTCAGCCAGCAGGCCACTTATGCGGTGCTGAACGAGACCGTAGAAGCCTGCCGCGCCATGGACAAACCCCACCTGACCGGCCTGGTGAACGGCGTACTGCGCAGCGCCGAACGTGAAGGGGCCCCGGCGACTGCCAAAGATACAAGCCGTTACAGCCACCCCGGCTGGATGATCGAAAAACTGCGCCACAACTGGCCCGATGACTGGCAGGCCATTGTTGATGCCAACAACACCCAGGCGCCAATGACACTGCGGGTAAATGCGCTGCGTTTCAGCCGCGACGAATATCTGCAACTGCTGCTAGACGCCGGCATTAACGCCAGCGCCACGCGCTTTGCGCCACACGGCATTCAATTGGCACGGCCGGTACCGGTGGACACCCTGCCGTGGTTCGCCGAAGGCGCCGTCAGCGTGCAAGACGAAGCTGCCCAGCTGTGCACTACCCTGCTGGACCTGGCCCCGGGCCAGCGCATTCTGGACGCCTGCGCCGCCCCCGGTGGCAAAACCTGCGCCATACTGGAAAGCTGCCCCCAGGCAGCCGAAGTCGTCGCTGTTGACGAGTCCGCGCAGCGCTTGCCGCGAGTGCAAGAAAATCTCGACCGACTGGATCTGCACGCCAGCCTGCTGCAAGCCGACGCTGCCGATATTGATCAATGGTGGGACGGCCAGCCGTTTGACCGCATATTGCTGGACGTACCCTGCAGCGCCAGCGGCGTGATTCGCCGCCACCCAGACATAAAATTACTACGGCGGGAATCCGACGTAGTTCCGTTGGCGCAAATCCAGCTGGGCCTGTTGGCTGCCATGTGGCGCATACTGCAACCGGGCGGGCGCCTTGTATACGCCACCTGCTCGGTATTTTCACAGGAAAACCACCGCATTGTGCAGCGTTTCTGCAAACAGCAGACCGACGCTGAACTGATTACGATTGAGGCTCTGTGGGGCCGCTCCATGCCCGCCGGGCGCCAATTACTGCCACTGAACGACGGGCACGATGGCTTTTTCTACGCCGTTCTGGAGAAACCTGCACAATGAACATTCTGATTCTTGGGGCCGGACAAGTCGGTGCTTCACTGGCGGAAAACCTCGCCAACGAAGCCAATGACATCACCATAATAGACAGCGATGGCGCGCGCCTGCGCGAATTGCAGGACCGACTCGACATCCGCACGGTGCAGGGCAGGGCCTCGTATCCGTCAGTACTGAAGCAGGCCAACGCCGAAGACGCCGACATGTTGATCGCGGTCACCAACAGCGATGAAACCAACATGGTGGCCTGCCAGATTGCCAGCATCATGTTCAAGACACCGACAAAAATCTGTCGGGTACGAGCCGCCTCCTATCTTGCCTATCAGGAACTGTTTTCCGGCAAAGACAATGAAAACTCCAACGGCTTCCCGATTGACGTATTGATCAGCCCGGAACAGCTGGTTACCCGCCACATTACCCGGCTTATTGAAAATCCCGGCGCCCTGCAGGTGCTGGAGTTCTCCAAAGGCCGCACCAGGCTGGTGGCTATTCGCGCCATCAAAGGCGGGCCGCTGGTGGGCCAGGAACTGGGTTACCTGCGCACCCACATGCCGCGCATTGAAACCCGGGTAGCCGCTATCTTCCGCAAAGACCGCGCCATCATGCCCAAGGGCGATACGGTGATTGAAGACGGCGACGAAGTGTTCTTCATTGCCGACGCCAACCACATCCGCTCGGTGATGAGCGAACTGCAACCGCTGGAAAAACCCTACAAGCGCATTTTCATCTGCGGTGGCGGCAACATCGGCCAGCGCCTGGCGCAAACCCTGGAAAGCCGTTATCAGGTAAAATTGCTGGAGCGCAACCACGAGCGCTGCATCATGCTGTCGGAAAACCTGCGCAAAACCGTGGTACTGGAAGGCAACGCCGCCGACAAAGACATACTGCTGGAAGAAAACATCGAGAACACCGACGTGTTCTGCGCCGTCACCAATGACGATGAAGCCAACATCATGGCTTCCTTGTTGGCCAAACGCCTGGGCGCTCGCAAAGTACTCACCCTGATCAACAACCCGGATTATGTGGATCTGATTCAGGGCGGCGAAATAGACGTTGCCATATCGCCCCAGCAAACCACCATCGGCAGCCTGCTCACCCACGTTCGCCGCGGCGACGTGGTGAACGTGCATTCGCTGCGCCGCGGCGCTGCCGAAGCCATTGAAGCCATTGCCCACGGCGACCACCGCTCATCAAAAGTGGTGGGCCGGCGACTGGACGAAATCAACCTGCCTCAGGGCACGACTATCGGAGCGATTGTGCGCCACAACGAGGTGCTGATCGCCCACGACCACTTGCGCGTGCAGCCAGACGATCACGTTATCCTGTTCCTGGTAGACAAGTCGCGAATCAACGAAGTGGAAAAACTGTTCCAGGTAGGGCTGACCTTTTTCTGATCTGCCTTTAGAAATGCTGGCGTGACCAGCGTATAATGCCCCCGTTTTCAGCGTGCCCATCAGCAGAACAGGGCGCCGGGGCACCACACACAGACCGAACAGCAGGCAACCGTCGTGACAGACAAGGCAACGAACACCCCTAGGCCACACATCAAAACCTTTCAAGGGCTGATCCTGGAGCTACAGACATTCTGGGCAAAGCACGGTTGCGTTATTCTGCAGCCGCTGGATATGGAAGTGGGCGCTGGCACCTTTCACCCCGCCACGTTCTTGCGCGCCATAGGCCCGGAAAGCTGGAACGCCGCCTATGTGCAACCTAGCCGCCGACCTACCGATGGCCGCTACGGCGAAAACCCCAACCGTCTGCAGCACTATTATCAGTTTCAAGTGGTGTTGAAGCCGTCACCAGACAACCTGCAGGAATTCTACCTGGATTCGTTGAGAGCACTAGGGCTGGACCCACTGGTTCACGACATCCGCTTTGTGGAAGACAACTGGGAATCGCCCACCCTGGGCGCCTGGGGTCTAGGCTGGGAAATCTGGCTGAACGGGATGGAAGTTACCCAATTTACCTACTTTCAGCAGGTTGGCGGCCTGGAATGCTACCCGGTCACTGGTGAGCTGACCTACGGCCTTGAACGCATTGCTATGTACCTGCAAGGCGTAGACAGCGTGTACGACCTGGTGTGGACTGAAGGCCCCAACGGCGTTGTGACCTACGGCGACGTGTTCCTGCAGCAAGAGGTGGAAATGTCCACCTACAACTTCGAATACGCCGACACCGAATTCCTGTTCTACAGCTTTGACGTGTACGAGCGCGAAAGTGCCAAGCTTATTGAAGCCGGCTTGCCGCTGCCTGCTTACGAGCAAGTACTGAAAGCCTCCCACACCTTTAATCTGCTGGACGCCCGCCACGCTATTTCCGTAACCGAGCGTCAGCGTTACATCCTGCGGGTACGCACCCTGGCACGGGCCGTGGCTCAGTCGTACTTCGACAGTCGCCGCAAGATCGGCTTCCCACTGGCCAGCGACAGCATTCGTGCGGAAGTATTGGCCGCGGCCGAAGCCGCCGACGCGAAAGCCGCAGGTAAGGTAGAAGGCAAGTCAGACAGCAAAGCCGACGGCAAAGGTAAAAAGCCGAAAAACGCGAAGCAGGCACAGCAGGAAAAAGGTAAGGCATGATGATGGCAACACAGGATTTTCTCGTTGAACTGGGCACCGAAGAACTGCCGCCAAAAGCCCTGAAGCCGCTGTCTGACGCGTTCACCCAAGGCATTGTCAGTGGCCTGCAAGCCGCCGGCATTGAATTTGGCGCGGTAGAACCTTTCGCCGCACCAAGGCGCCTGGCCCTGCGTATTCGCGACCTGGCCCACGCCCAACCCGACAAGCCGGTGGAAAAGCGCGGCCCAGCCGTAAAAGCCGCGTTTGACGACGCCGGCAACCCGACCCGCGCACTGACCGGTTTTGCCACCTCGCTGGGCGTTACCCCCGACGAGCTCGACACCCTGGAAACCGACAAAGGCGCCTGGCTGGTGTTCCGCACTGTAGAGCAGGGCAGGACCACCGCCGAGCTGATGCCAGAGTTGATCGAACAGTCACTGGCCGCGCTGCCGATTCCCAAGCGCATGCGCTGGGGTGCCCACCGCACCGAGTTTGTGCGCCCGGTACACTGGCTGGTTATGCTGTATGGCAGCACGGTGATTGATCACCCGATCATGGGCCTGAAGCCCGGCAACAAAACCCGTGGCCACCGCTTCCACTGCCCGAAATCGTTGATCATCCCTACCCCGGCCGACTACGAAGTAGTACTGCGTCAGGAAGGCTACGTGCTGGCTGATTTTGCCCAGCGTCGGGAGCAGATTCGCAAGGGCGTGAACGCCCTGGCACAGCAACAGAACTGCGTTGCCGTGATTGATGAAGCCCTGCTGGACGAAGTGACCGGTCTGAACGAATGGCCGGTGCCGCTGATGGGGCGCTTTGAAGAGCGCTTCCTGAAAGTGCCTGCTGAAGCGCTTATTTCCTCCATGAAAGAACACCAGAAGTACTTTCATCTGGTGGATGACAACGGCCAGATGCAGCCATTCTTCATCACCGTCGCCAACCTGGAAAGCAAGGACCCGTCACAGGTGATTGCCGGTAACGAAAAGGTGATTCGCCCGCGCCTGTCCGACGCAGCATTTTTCTACGAAACCGACCGCAAAAAGCGCCTGGACCAGCGTATTGACCGGCTCAAGCCCATCGTATTCCAGGATAAACTGGGCAGCGTTTACGACAAATCTGTGCGAGTCGCCGCTTTGGCCGGCAAGATTGCCCAAGCCATTGGCAGCGACCCGGCACTGGCCGAACGTGCCGCCATGCTGGCGAAAACCGATCTGGTCACCGAAATGGTGCTGGAATTTACCGATCTGCAAGGCATCATGGGCCAGTACTACGCCACCAATGACGGCGAACACGCCGACGTGGCCAGCGCTCTGAACGAGCAGTACATGCCGCGCTTTGCCAAAGACAACCTGCCCATCACCCTGACCGGTTGTGCCGTGGCCATCGCCGACCGGCTTGACTCACTGGTCGGCCTGTTTGGCATCAACCAGCCACCGTCTGGCACCCGTGACCCGTTCGCCCTTCGCCGCGCTGCTTTGGGCGTGCTACGGATTATCATCGAGCGGCAGTTGCCTTTAGACCTGCAAACCTGCTGCGACTGGGCTGCGCAACAGTTCACGGACCTGCCCGCCGAAAACCCCGCCACCAGCGTGGTGGATTACATGCTGGAACGCTTCCGCGCCTATTATGACGAGCAGGGCATTAGCGCTGAAGTGTATCTGGCCGTTCATGCTCGCCGGCCCACCCGACCACTGGATTTCGACCGCCGCGTAAAAGCGGTAGAAGCTTTCCGCCAGCTACCTGAGGCCGGAGCGCTGGCCGCCGCCAACAAACGGGTGTCCAACATTCTGGCCAAGCAGAGCGATAGCACAGTGCACGACACAGTCGATGCCAGCCTGCTGCAAGACGCCGCCGAACACGCCCTGGCCGAACAGGTTAACCAGCAGACCGACACCGTGCTGCCGCTGTTCGAGAAGGGTGACTACACAGCTGCTCTGCATTCGCTAGCCGATCTGCACCAACCGGTGGACTGCTTCTTCGACGAAGTGATGGTGATGGCAGACGACGAAGCCGTGCGTAATAATCGTTTGGCACTGCTGAACCGACTGCGCAATCTGTTCCTGCGGGTAGCGGATATTTCCCTGCTACCCAGCGCCAGCTAACAGGATAGAGGTGAAATAGCACTGTGCTCATCATTCTGGACCGGGACGGGGTGATCAACCAGTACGAAGGCGGGTACATCTGCTCGCCGGACGACTGGCACCCCATTCCGGGCAGCATCAAAGCCATTGCCCGCCTGTGCAGCGCAGGGCATCGGATTGCCATTGCCACCAACCAGTCCGGTATTGCCCGCGGCTACTACAACCGCGATGCGCTAGACGCCATGCACCGCAAACTTGGCCGCCTGTTAAGAATTGCCGGCGGCCACATAGACTTCATTGCCTACTGCCCCCACCACCCCGATGAACACTGTGCGTGTCGCAAGCCTGAGCCCGGTCTGCTGCAGCAAATTCAGCGCCACTTCAAGTTAAAAACACTGACCGGCACCGTGATGGTCGGCGATAGCCGAAAAGACCTGGAAGCCGCCGCCCGAACAGGCTGCCAGCCAATTTTGGTGCGCACCGGCAACGGCCTGGACACCGAACAGGAGCTGCAAACCCGGCCACTGCCAGCACCTGCTCAGATGTTCGTTTATAACAATTTGCGCAGCTTTACCGATGCGTTTTTATCCGGAAAAGGCTGGTAAAATAACGGCATATCCGTATAATATTCGCCGTTGATCGGCGTGTGGCGCAGCTTGGTAGCGCACTTCGTTCGGGACGAAGGGGTCGCAGGTTCGAATCCTGCCACGCCGACCATGATTTCAACGACTTAGGGCACATCTTCGGGTGGGCCCTTTTTCGTTTCTGGCTGGGTACACAGCCCCACTATTGCGAGATAAAAATAAAATGACTGCACCCATATTTCATATGATTGAGAAGGCACCAACGCCCGTCGGGCCGTTTTGTCACGCCACCGAAGTAGACGGATGGGTGTTTTTGACCGGGCAGATGCCAACCGACCCTAATGATGCAAACGCAGCGCTTCCTGAAGGCATCGAGGCGCAGACACGCCGTGTCATGGATAACCTTATACTGGTGCTTGAGGGCATGAGTATGGGCCTCTCAGACGTGGCTTCAGTGCGGATTTTTCTGACCGAATTTAAACGCGATTTTTATCCTATGAACGATGTTTACACATCGTATTTTCCAAAAGAGAAATTACCTTCCCGGACCTGCATCGGTGTTACGGCACTGGCGGTGGACGCACTGGTCGAGATAGATGTCATCGCCCGTCGATAACAAATTTTGATTCACGGCCTGATCTGGAACTCAGTATCCTCGCCCGCCTCTCAACCTCGGTTACCGCAAGATCACGTCAGTCCTCGGCGACTGCAGGTTTGGAAGGGATCGCTTTAATTGACATGCCGGCATGCTTGGTCAACAATCATGATTCACTTATATAGGCAAAATTTATATCAATATAAGTGGATTTTTAGATTTGCAACAACGCCAAAGCGTAGCGAATTGCTGCGAATATTAACAAAAGTGAGGCTGAGCAGATGATTTACTCCAGATCGAGCAAAAAAAGTCTTTACTAACAGTTAAATTCTCTCATAAAAACTTCATTAACGTTGAGCATGACGGGGCAGAAGGCTGATTGTAAAAATCTTTTTTGCAGCTTACGTCAACTGCGAAACTCGATTTCCCGACAATCAAAAACAACAATTTCAAAAGCCAAGCACTAGGGAATATGACATGAACAAAAAAATTCAATTTGCCATCGCCAGTCTAACTGCCGGTATCGCTCTTGCATCCATCACCACTACTGCTCAAGCCCAAGAAAAGTGGACCATGACCACCACTTGGCCGGACAACTTGGCGCTGATCGAAATCGATCGCCATTGGGTTGAGCTGGCCAACAAGCTGATCGGTGATGAGTTGGAAATCAACTTCCGTGCCGGCGGCACCTTGATGCCCGGCACCGAAGTGTTTGATGCCACCGAAACCGGCAGCATTGAAGCCTCCGGTGATTGGCCCGGTTATTGGGCAGGCCGCAGCCCCGCCTTCTCGCCGCTCGCCACCACCACCAGCCTGTTCAACGGCGTGGATTATCTGAACTGGATTCAACAATGGGGTGGTTTCGAGCTGTACCAAGAAGTTTACGGCAAGTACAACATGGTTTACCTGCCGTACGGGATCACCAATAACGAGTCTGGTTTCATGGGTCGTACCCCCATCAAAAACCTAGCGGACCTCAAAGGCAAACGCATCCGTCTTTCCGGACGTGACCAGGGGCGCGTTCTGGAGGAGCTCGGCGGCTCACAGGTCACCCTCGCCGGCGGTGAGATTTACCAGGCTATCGAGCGCGGCGTGATCGACGCCGGTGAATTTTCCACGCCGGGCGTCGACTACGCGGCCGGCTTTGCTGAAGTGGCGGAATACTGGGCCACACCCGGCTGGCACCAGTCTGCCAGCGTATTCGGTGTCATGATCAACAAAGATGCCTGGAACGCACTTTCTAAAGAAACCCAAGAGAAGCTGAAGATTGCGGCTGACGCCACTCTGGCCTGGTCACTTTCCTGGTCCGAACGCGGATCCACCGAAGGCACCATCAAGTTCCAGGAAGCCGGTGTCGAAATCAACCAGTTCTCCGAGGAAGACCTGGCACGCATACAGGACATCACCAATGAGGTGATCGTTCGCGGGGCCTGTGAAGATAAGATGCACGCCAAGGTTTACTATTCCATGATCAGCTACATGGAGCATTACGCTAACTGGCGTGATCTTACCGCACCGTTCAACATGAGCCGCACCATCGACAATCTGCCCTCTCTGAAAGAAATCGAAGCCTGCCTTTAAGGCATTCACCGCCGTCTCGATGCCTCGCATCGGGGCGGCTTTTTGGTATTGATTGCGGAGTTTCTCCATGAATGCAATTGCCAATGCGATCGATACGCTCAATGACGTTTTCGGGCGAATCATTGCGCCACTGATTGCGATTATCACACTCATCGTTCTTTATGATATTGGATTGCGCTTTTTCACCGATCGCCCCAGTGATTGGGCTTTCGACATCACCAAGATGCTGTTCGGCGCCCATTTTATGTTAATGGCGGCTTACGGGCTGCGCCATCACGTTCACGTCGAAGTCGACGTGATCAAACGGCTGCTTTCACGCAGGAAGCAGGCAGTGTTAGACGTTATCGGTTATTTGATTTTCTTCACACCTTTTATGTGGATGCTGATAAGCCTAGGCTGGAGCTTCTTTATGCGTTCATTCAGCCGCGGCGAAACCACCTATGGCATGGTATCGATTCCTGTTTACCCCATTAAAGGCGTCATATTCGTTACCGCGGTATTGATCCTGCTGCAGGGTATCGCAATCTTCATTCGGGCCATTCAACAACTGCGGGAGGAGCGGACATGAATTTAAGCCCGGAAATGCTCACCCTGGTTATGTTTGCCGGGTTGATAGTGGGCCTGTTTATGGGCCACCCCCTGGCATTTGTCTTGGGTGGCGTGGCGGTCGTCGGTGCCCTTGTAGGGCCCGGCCTGAATGTGATGGGTACGCTGATCAACAACATCTATGGTAATGCCATGGATAATTACGTGCTGGTGGCAATCCCGTTATTTGTATTGATGGCGAGGTTTTTGAACGACTCGGGAGTCACCGAGAAAATGTTCGATGCCATGCGCCTGTTATTGGCCAATCTGCGTGGCGGCCTGGCATTGACGGTGGTTATAGTTTCTGTGCTATTGGCTGCAACCACCGGCATCGTGGGCGCCTCGATAGCTGTGATGGGCATGATCGCCCTTGTGCCTATGCTCAAGTATGGCTACAACAAGGAACTGAGTGCCGGCGTTATTATGGCCAGCGGCTGCCTGGGCATACTGATCCCGCCCAGCATCATGCTGATCCTGATGGCCAGTTACTCACCGGTGTCGGTAGGGGCTCTATTTGCGGGCGCCTTGGTGCCGGGGTTGATTTTGGGGGTGATGTACGCACTTTACGTCCTGATCATCTGTCACCTCAAGCCCTCGTACGGCCCCAAGGTGCCGGCTGAAGAACGCGCCCAGACTAGCACCGGAGAACTGGTCATAATGCTGTTCAAGTACGTTCTTCCGCCCATGGCGTTGATACTTGGCGTATTAGGGGCATTGTTCACCGGTATCGCAACGGCCACGGAAGCCTCAGCTATCGGCGTATTCATTGCCTTTTTGCTGTTCATGATTTTCGGGGATCGCAAACTCAAGACCTGCTACAACACCCTAATCGATGCCAGCAAGACCACCACTATGGTCATGCTGGTACTGGTAGGAGCCACGGCCTTCACCGGGGTTTTCTCCCGGGGCGGCGGCATGAGCGTAATCAGCGACCTGGTGTTAGCCATGCCCGGCGGCACCACGGGAGCGTTGATTCTGATGCTGTTTTTAGTATTCATTCTAGGCATGTTTCTCGACTGGACCGGCATCGTGTTGCTCAGCTTCCCGATCATGCTGCCCATCGTCGAGGCCATGGGAGTGGATATGCTGTGGTTCGTGGTCATGGTCGCAGTGGTACTGCAAACCTCGTTCTTGACGCCGCCATTCGGCTACGCCTTGTTCTATTTGAAGGGGGTGGCACCGCCGGGAGTGGAAATTGTCGACCTGTACAAAGCGGTAATTCCGTTCGTGGCCTTGATCATATTGGCCTGTGTTCTGCTGGCAATCTTCCCCTGGTTGATTACCGGTTTACCGGCCATCATGTTGGGTTGATCTCTTTTGAATGGGGCTAGCCCCATTCAGGTTGAAAACCACAACGCCCGCCATTCAACATGGCGGGCGTTGTGGTTTTGAGTTCAACGATTTAGGACGCCCCTCCGGCAGCGGTATCAGCCTTCCAGCTCCTGCAATAAAACTCGCAGACGGCTCATCCCGGCGACCACTCGTGCAGGATCGCCCTTCAGGCTCAGCTCTACTTCGCGCCGACCGTCCGCATGGGGCAGGCAAGCCAGGCGCAAATCCGGATACTCCGCCAGCAGTAACTCCATCAATGGAATCAGCGGCCCTTCCGATGTATCGGTCAGCACCAGGGTCTGGCTCACGGTGCGATTGGCCGCCTGATAGTCGATGTAATCATGATCCAGCACCCACTCCACCATCGGCCAGGCCATTCTGGGAAAGCCGGGCACAAAATGATGGCGATGGATGGCGAAACCGGGAATGCCGTTGATCGGATTAGGAATAATTCGGCTGCCGACCGGAAACTCCCCCATGCGCAGGTGCAGTGAATTCAATCGTGAACCCAGCCGTGACCGGATTTCCGCCTCAGCTTCGCGATGCAGCGCAAGGTCTAGCCCCAGGGCCGCGGCCGCGCACTGGCGGGTCAAATCGTCTGGAGTCGCACCAATGCCGCCGAAGCTGAACACCACGTCCGGGCTGGCAAAGGTTTGCGCCAAGGTCTGGGTGATCAACTCACCCTCATCCGCAATGGTGCGCACCCACGACAACTCCAGTCCGCGCTCTTCAAACCGCGTAATCATGGCGGCCAGATGGGCGTCCTGCTTGCGGCCGTTCAACAGCTCGTCACCAATGAGGATGAGACCGAAACGGGGTATGGGTGTGCTATTCATCATTACTCCTATAGGGCGATGACTAACACCGTTGGGTCAAACCGAAGCTCTATGGCTGGTGGGAACGGGAAGCGATTCAGCGCAGGTAGCTCTCAAGCGCGAACACATGGGGGTCATCGTCACCCAGTGCTCGCAACGCGGTGGCCAGGTTCAGAAGATAATCACGATTACGACCGCTGGGGCCTTCAGAGGCCGCGATCTGCCTGGCGATGTCCGCATCGTCAGCAGGGCCGAGGAAAGCGGCGTTATCTTCAGTGGCAATATACACCAAGCCATCTTCGCGAGTGCCATCCGCAAACATCATCGGAGTGGCAAATCGCAGATAGCCATTTTTTTCCCGCACATCCAGGTGCGCAAAAACGTCAGGCGAGACCCGGTAAGCCATACCTTTGCAGCAAACGTTGGGCGCTTCGATCAGGGTGACCACGCGGCCAGGCGCATCAGGCGTACCTCGGTGATCGTGGGACCCCTGCCAGAACCGACGAGCCCAACCTTCAATGGCTGCCGGGCGCTGCTCCAGAAAGGGAAAGTCGACTTTGTAGATAAGCGAGCCATAACCAAACAGCCATACCGACTCTAACCCATCAAAGCAGTATCGCCGGCGGTTATGTTCGGTGGTGTCAAAAGACATAAATGCTGTGTCCTTTACTTTGATGCGGCCATTGCAACTTTTCGTGCGCGTAGCCAGCCCTGCACCCGCATCCAGCCCATCAGCCATAAGGTCGCCACGCCAAAACCAAGAAGTGTGCCCATATTCAGGCCCAGGCTGTCGTAAGTCAGCGAGATGACCAAAGCGTAGCAAAGAAGCGAACCCAGGCCTGCAGGGTAGTGCTTGATCACCGCGGCTACCGTGGCTCGCCCGTGGGTCAGGTGCAGAATTACGAGGAAGGGATACATGGTCACCGGAAAAGCGGCCATAACGCCGGCCCAGGCAGGGGGCAACACATGGGCCAGCCCCGTGATCACAAAAATGATGCCCGCAGCAAGACCAGAACGCAACGCCAGCGCTGGCCATGAGAGGCTACGGCGGGCGCCAACCGCCACATCAGGCACCCGGCGATAAAGGCGAACAAATATCAGAATGGCGACGAAGGTGGTCAATGTGCCGGTGATTCGGTTGAAGTCGATACTGGTCAGTACCAGGCTGGTCAACAGCCAGGCCAGAATACCCAGGGCTGTACCACTGAGAACACCTGCCAGGCCGTCGCGCCTGGCGCCCAGCAGATAGCCCCCGCTCAGTGCCAGGGTAGCCGAGAACCCCGCAAGCGTGTGCACCGCGCTTTCAGTGGCAAAGGCCGGAGAAATCTCAAGGCCGATGAAATACAGGGCGATGGCCGTGCCCAGCGGATAGCCCGCCAGCATCCCGGCCATGCGCGCGCTCACACGCTCAGCCACCAGCGACAGCCCCAGCACAATACCAATCGAAATAACCAACTTGGCCAGCTGCCAGCTCAGCGGAACATCCATTATCTGTACATCCTGTTGACTGATTGAAGCCCGTGATAGTAAATCAAATTGGAACGTCTATCGTTAACTTTGGTAATGTTCTGGCCTCAGGCTATCGCGGAGAAATGCGTTGAACATGGACATAGTCACACAAACAAGCCCTTCGTCAGGCAACTTTGCCTTTCTGGCAGAACACGACGCTTTGTTTGTGGAACTTGCCACAGCCGCCGAACGCGCTTTCTCAAGCGACCCCAACACCACCCTGATAAAACTGCGCCAGCTGGGCGAAGCCCTGGCCCAGCACCTGGCTGCGCTGTCCGGTATCGAGTTTGACCAACAAACCAGCCAGTCTGATTTGCTGTGTCGCCTGCAACGCGAACTTCGTTTAGAACCCCAGATTAAAGAGCTGTTCCATACCCTGCGGGTTGAGGGCAACAAGGCCACCCATCAGTTTCGCACCCGCCACAAAGAAGCAATGGACGGCTTAAAGCTGGCCCGCGAACTGGCCATCTGGTTTCACCGTTCGCTCAGCAAAACCGGCACGGCGTTTAAGCCTGGCCCTTTTGCACCGCCCGCAGATCCCAGCGCGCAACTGCGCCAACTTCATAACAGCATCGAAAAACTCAGCCACGACTTACTGCAGGCCAACACCGAACTGGCCAGCAGCCAGCAGCTTAGCCAACTGGTAGAGCAGGAAAAAGCCGAATACGAAGCGCTAGCGCTGGCGATGGATGAAGAATCCCGCGGCCTGGCGGAACAGGCTCAGGGCCACGAACACGCACTAAAACAGCAGCAACAGACATACGAGCAAAAAATCCACGCCCTGCAGCTGCAACTTGCCAATCAAAGTGAAAACAGCGCCAAACAGCAGCGCCAACACGTGGCCAAGCAAACAAAGGCCGCCAGCGACACCTTGGTGTTAAGCGAAGAACTCACCCGCATCCTAATAGACCAACAACTGAACGAAGCCGGCTGGCAAGCCGACAGCCAGGAGCTCACCCACCAAAAAGGCACGCGCCCGGAACCTGGCGTAAACCGCGCCATCGCCGAATGGCCCACCCGCCATCAAGGCGCCAAGGGCAGGGCCGATTACGTGCTGTTCGCCGGCCTGACGCCGATCGCCGTGGTTGAAGCAAAAAAAGAAAACACCAACGTTGCCGGCAAAATTCGCCAAGCCGAGCGCTACAGCAAAGGCTTTAAAGTAGAACTGCCGCTGATTGGCGCCTGGGCGCTGACCGGCCGCACTGTTGCCTGGCCCAGCGAAGACGACGGCCATTACATAGTGCCTTTTGTTTACTCCTGCAACGGCCGGCCCCATATCCCGCAGCTGGCCGAGCAGTGTGGCACCTGGTTTCGCGATACGCGCCACCCCAGCAACACCCGCCGTGCACTGCCAAAATTTCACACGCCAGGCGGCCTGCTGGATTTATTGGAGCGCGACCGGGAACAGGCCGAACAACAGCTGAAAACCGAGCCCTTCGGCTACCTGAAACTTCGTGGCTACCAGCAGAAAGCCATAATCGCGACAGAAAACGCGCTAAGCCAAGGCGTGCGCTCTGCATTACTGGCCATGGCCACCGGCACCGGAAAAACCCGCACCGTTATTGGCCTGATGTACCGCTTCCTGAAAGCCGAACGCTTCCACCGCATTCTGTTTCTGGTGGACCGCAGCGCCCTGGGCCAGCAAGCCATAGACGCCTTCAACGAAGCACCGCTGGAACAAAACCACACCCTCAGCAAAATCTACAACGTTGCCGAACTGGGCGATATGGCGGCCGAGGCCGAAACCCGCATTCAGGTCGCCACCGTGCAGGCCATGGTGAAGCGCATTTTTATGAGTGACCAGCCGCCGCCCATTGACCAGTTCGACTGCATTATCATCGACGAAGCCCACCGCGGTTACACACTCGATCAGGAAATGACCGAAGGCGAACTGGCCACCCGCGACGCCAGCCAGTACATTTCCAGCTACCGCCGGGTGCTGGACTATTTTGACGCTGTGAAAATCGCGCTTACCGCAACCCCGGCCAAACACACCAGCGACATTTTCGGCAAACCCGTTTACACCTATTCCTACCGCGAAGCCGTGGCCGACGACTGGCTGATAGACCACGAACCACCTATCCGCTACGAAACCCTACTGACCCAGAACGGCATCCACTTTGAAAAAGGCAAACCGGTGGAGGTCATCAACACCCAGACCGGCGAAGTGGACACCACCGAACTGGAAGACGAGTTGAATTTCGAGGTAGCCGCCTTTAACCGCCGAGTGATCAACGAGAACTTCAACCGGGTGATTTGCGAGCAGCTGGTGCAGGAGCTGGACCCCTTCGGCGACGAGAAAACCCTGATTTTCTGCGCCACCGACCTGCACGCCGATATGGTGAAACGCCTGCTGGATGACGCATTCAAAGAGCTCTACAACGGCGATTACCACCAAGCTGCGGTGGCCAAAATCACCGGCAAAAGCGACAAAGTGGATCAGCTAATTCGCCGTTATAAAAACGAACGTTATCCGTCTATCGCCATTACCGTAGACCTGCTGACCACCGGCATAGACGTGCCAACAATCTGCAATCTGGTGTTTATGCGCCGGGTGCGCTCGCGCATCCTGTACGAACAGATGGTGGGCCGCGCCACCCGCCGCTGCGACGACATTGGCAAAACCGTGTTCCGCATTTACGACCCGGTGGACATCTACGCTGCACTGCAAGACGTCAGCACCATGAAGCCCTTGGTGAAAAATCCCGACATTACCCTGGAACAGCTTGCGGATGAGCTGACCGACCCGCAGAAACTGGAAACCGCGATGCATAGCCCTGGCGAGCAAAAAGGCGAAACCCAGGCCGACGTGGTGTTAAGCCAGCTCAGCCAGAAACTGATGCGTGTGCTGCGCAAAGCCGACAAAAAAGCCGAAAACCGCCCGGCTTTGAAACAGAAACTGGACGACCTGCACCAGCTCTGGGGCGTAGAACCCAAATCTTTGCACCAACACCTGAAACAACTCGGCCCGCGCCAGGCCGCGCAGTTTATTAACCAGCACAACGGCCTGCTAAACCAGTTAACCGAAGTGAAAATGCTGGAGGGCAGCGAACACATGCCGGTGCTGTCACACCACGAAGACGAAATCCGCGAGCGCAACCAAACCTACGGCACCCACAAACGCCCCGAAGACTACCTGGACGAGTTCAGCCAGTTCATCAGCAAACAACTCAACCAGTCAGCGGCCCTGTCCGTAATCGTCAACAAACCCCGCGACCTCACCCGTCAGCAGCTGCGCGAAGTAAAACTGCTGCTAGACAACCACGGCTACTCCGAAGCCCACCTGCAAAGCGCCGTGCGCAAACAGACCAACAAAGACATAGCCGCCAGCATTATCGGCCACATCCGCCGTGCCGCCCTGGGCGAGGCGCTGATTCCCTTCGAACAGCGCGTGGCACACGCCATAGACAACATCTACACCCGCCACAGCTGGACCCCCGCCCAGCGCAAATGGCTGGACCGCCTGGCCAAACAACTGGTGCACGAAGTGATCATTGACCGCGACTTCGTCAACAACCGCTTCGCCGAAGACGGCGGCGCCAAACGCATGGACAAAGTACTGGGGGATCAGCTGGACGTGGTGCTGGAGGAGTTGAATGACGCCATGTGGCCGGAGCGCACGGCATAACAGGGCTGTGTTTATATAACATCGACATGTCGGCAATCTGTGTCGATTTCTTGCGCTTTTTTCGACATAGATAATTGCTATGTTTACCGCATAAACATAGACTGCCAAAAACGCATATCTATGTCGAAATTTTCAAGGAATTTGAACATGGTCTGGCGAACGGATCTGCCTAACAATCAGTTACCTCCTCTTCCTCCTGCCGAAGAAGCAACGGAGACTCTCAGTATCTTAAAAGCCTGCATTCCTGCCCGGGCCGCTCTGGCTGAACTTAAACAGGCCGGGGAACTTATTTCGAATCAATCGCTGCTTGTAAATCTGCTGTCACTGCTAGAAGCAAAAGACAGTTCCGAGATCGAGAGCATCGTTACCACCACCGATAAGCTGTTTCAGTATTCCCAGGAAGATCAAGGAGCCGACCCCGCCACAAAAGAGGCACTCCGATACCGAAAAGCACTTTACGAAGGCGTCATACATCTTCAACGGAGGCCCTTGTGCTCAAGCACCACTACTGAAATATGCAGCACCCTGAAAGGTGTAGACATGGATGTTCGCAAAGCACCCGGGACCATTATTGGTGCTCAGGCGACCGGTGAAACCATCTACACTCCTCCCGTTGGAGAGACCGTTATTCGCAACCTGCTCACCAACTGGGAGAACTACCTGCATTCGGACAATGACACGGATCCGCTGGTCAAAATGGCCATCAGCCATTACCAGTTCGAAGCCATTCACCCATTCCACGATGGCAATGGACGAACAGGCCGCATCGTCAATGTGCTGTACCTGATCGAACAGCAGCTACTCACACTGCCCATTCTCTACCTGAGCCGCTACATCGTTCAGCACAAAAACGATTACTATCGCCTGCTGACTCAGGTTACCCGCACCGGAGAATGGCAGGAGTGGATTATCTTCATGCTCAAGGGCGTGGAGCAGGTATCCACTTGGACCTGCGCCAAAATTGCGGCCATGCGACGGCTGATCACCCAAACAGAGGATTACGTCAAACAGCAGTTGCCTAAGCTGTATAGCCACGAATTAGTGCAGACTATTTTCGAACAGCCCTATTGCCGCATCAGCAACCTTGTTGATAAAGGCATTGCCAAACGGCAAACGGCCTCAAATTACCTGAAACAACTCGTTGAAATTGGCGTGTTACAGGAAAAAACGGCTGGCAACGAGAAGCTGTTTCTTAACCCGCGCCTTCTGCAACTGATGGCCAGCGACAGCAACGAACTGCAGCCTTACCACTGAATTCAGCAACGCTGGGAGCATCTTGATGCCACAACGATGCGCGCTTGATATAATCCAATCAAAAGCGCAGAATCAACGAAATTATGTTGAATTCAGGAAAATATGATAAATAATCTGAGTTTCAGGAACTTCTATAGCTTCGCTGATGACACAGTCATAGACTTTGGTTTGGGCAAAAAGCCTACCCCGTCTGGTTATGACATAACGGTTGAAGACGAACGCTATAACAAAGCCATTGCCGTAGTTGGGGCCAACGGTTCCGGCAAAACCCAGTTTCTTAAACCACTGGCATTTCTGCGTTGGTTTGTATCTGAATCTTTTCTCGGGTCAGCCCCGGAGCACACCATCCCTTTCGCGCCGCACCGGTTGCACAGCGATAAAACCAGTTATTTTGAACTGGAATTCAGGCTAAAAGGTATCGATTACCGCTACCAACTGGAGCTGACCCAGAAAGAAGTCCTTTCGGAAGCGCTGTATGAAAAAACCAGCTCCCAGTTCAGCTATCTGTTCAAACGTCAGAAAACAGAGCATGGGTACAATTTCAAGCAGAAAGGTTTTCCTTTTTCAAAGCCCCAGGCTGAAAAGCTGCGCGGTAATGCCTCACTGTTAGCTGCCGCTCATAGTTATGACGTATCCGAAGCACAACCCTTTATTGAATTTTTTAGCTCCATTGAATCGAATGTTATTAGCTCAGGGCGTCGTCCTTTTCAGCATGGCGCCATCATAGAAGCCGCTGAAAAATTTCAGAAAGCGCCCGCGCTGCTCGAACAGATGTCCATTGCCATGAGCAAGTTTGACCTGGGCCTGAACAACGTGGAAATACGAAAGCTGACAGGCCATGATGACAACGGCAATGAGGAGCAGATATTTGTTCCCTTCGGTGTGCACAAAACTAAAAATGGGCAAAGCTTTGAGCTGCCATTCTTCGAAGAGTCCAGTGGGACTCAGTCCGCCTTTGTGTTACTTGGCCCGATACTGAAAACTCTTCAGCATGGCGGAGTTGCCGTAATCGATGAGCTGGATAACGACCTACACCCACACTTGGTTCCACACCTTCTTGAGTGGTTCGAGTTTGAGCACAGCAACCCACATCAGGCACAACTCATTTTCACCTGCCACACGCCTGAAGTGCTGAACCTGCTGCAAAAACATCAGGTATATCTGGTGGAAAAGCGCGATCAGAACAGCGAAGCCTGGCGTCTGGATGACGTGGCTGGACTGCGCGCCGACGACAATCTTTACGCAAAATATATGGCAGGGGCCCTTGGCGCCACCCCGGAGCTTTGACCCCATGGCAAGGAAACGCACACTGCGAAACCGGAATCGCCAAGCCAGCAAAACCACACTGCTGATTGTGGGGGAAGGGCCGGACGATCAAGCCTTTATAAAACACATGGATCAACAGTTTCGGGCTGACAATACTGGCGTAAAACCAACCATAGAAAAGCAATCCGGCGGTTCACCTGGCAACATCATCACCAACGCCGCCAGAAAATATGAGCACCGGTCCTTTGACCTCAGATTCTTTCTGCTGGACTCAGACATTCCGATCAGCCAACAGGATTACGACAAAGCCAGAAAATACGGTTACCGCATTATTCTCTGGGCACCGGTTTGTCTGGAAGGCGCGTTACTGGACGTTTTGGGTGAAAATGTAGACGGAATTGATCTCGCTACGGCATTAAAAAGGAGGCTCCACCCCCTTCTCAACGGACCCCATACGGACTGTAAATCGTATGCTCAACTCTTCCCCAAAACGCTTCTCGAAAAGACATCCAATGAATCGGTAACGTCTGTGAAGACGGCTCTGGTTAACGAACCAAACTGAATAAACACCCCTTACCAAAATAACCAGACACGTTAATTTAACTTCTGATCCAACTTGAAACAGTGAGCTCCAATGACCAACAACAGCATCGTCCAGAAACTCTGGAACCTCTGCGACGTTTTAAAAGACGACGGTATTAACTACTCCGATTACGTCACCGAACTGGTGTTATTGCTGTTTCTGAAAATGGTGCACGAGAGTACCGAAGCCGGCACCCTGAAAAAGCACCCGCTGCCAGAACGCTGCCGCTGGAGCGACCTGAACGGTAAGTCTGGCATTAACCTGCTGAACGACTACAAACGCATCCTGCTTAGCCTGTCCACCGGCCGCGACGGCGATGGCACTCTGGTGCATGACGACGCGCTCATCAGCGCCATCTACGCCGATGCCCAAACCCGACTGCGCGAACCCCGGCACCTGGAACAAATGATTAAAACCCTGGACCAGATCGACTGGTTCAGCGCCCAGAAAGACGGCCTGGGTGACCTTTACGAAGGCCTGCTGGAAAAAAACGCCAACGAAACAAAATCCGGCGCCGGCCAGTATTTCACCCCCCGCGCGCTGATTAATTCCATGGTGCGCTGCCTGAAACCCAGGCACGGTGAAATCATCCAAGACCCGGCCGCGGGCACCGCAGGATTTCTGACCACCGCCCACGAATACATCAAAAACCAAACCGACGACCTGTACGATCTGACCGACCAACAAAAAGTCTTCCAGACCACCCGCGCCTACGTGGGCATAGAACTGGTGCCCGGCACCCGCCGCCTGGCACTGATGAACTGCCTGTTGCACGGATTGGAGGGCAGCGAAGAAGGCGTGGTGCACTTGGGCAACGCTCTGGGCCTTACAGGCTCGGGCTTGGCCAAAGCCGATGTGATTCTGGCTAACCCGCCGTTTGGCACCTCAAAAGGCGGCGACGCCAGCATTACCCGTGACGACCTCACTTACAAAACCAGCAATAAACAACTCGTATTCCTTCAACACATATATCGCAATCTCAAGCCCGGTGGCCGTGCAGCGGTTGTATTGCCAGACAACGTGCTGTTTGAAGCCGGCGTAGGTGCCGACGTGCGCCGCGACCTGATGCACAAGTGCAATCTGCACACCATACTGCGCCTGCCCACCGGCATCTTTTACGCCCAGGGCGTGAAAACCAATGTGTTGTTTTTCACCAAAGGCAGCGCCACAGACAAATATCAAGAACAGAACTGCACCCAAAATGTGTGGGTGTACGACCTGCGCACCAACATGCCCAGCTTCGGCAAACGAACGCCTTTTGGCGAGCAGCACCTGAAACCCTTTGAAGCCGTTTATGGCGAAGACCCCAACGGCCAAAGCCCGCGCACAGAAGGCGAATGGAGCTTCCACGCCGACAACATCGAACTGCCAGCGGAAACCAAAGCCACCGAAGAAAACCACGGCGTGAACGAGCGCATGTTGCACAGCCGCTGGCGCTGTTTTTCGCGCCAGTGGATTACCGACAGCAAAGGCGACTCGCTGGACATTTCATGGCTGAAAGACAGCGACAGTGTGTACGCGGCGAATTTGCCGGAGCCGAGCGTGCTGGCGGGAGAGGCGATGAGTGAGTTGGTGCTAGCGCTGGGGGAACTGGATGGATTGATGCGGGAGTTGGGGGCTGGGGATGAGGCAGATGGGGCACGGGTACTTCTTCATGAAGTATTGGGCGAGGTAAAGTAATGGCAATACTAGGGCTACCCAAGGAATGGCTGCAAATACAGCTTGGCAATGTCGTTCCCTATGGCAAAGCCCATAAGTGCATACTCGCAGATGTGAGCGATAACACTTGGGTTCTGGAGCTTGAGGACGTTGAAAAAGAAAGCTCTCGCATAGTCAGCCGGAAAACAGCCAAAGAGCGGCCATTCAAAAGCGCAAAAAATCGGTTTGAGAAAGGTAATATCCTCTATGGCAAACTGCGCCCCTATCTGAATAAAGTCGTCGTTGCCGATAGTGCCGGCGTTTGTACCACGGAAATTATTCCTTTGGATGCTGAGCCATTCGTACTTAATCGGTATCTATTCCATTGGCTCAAAACCCAAGATTTCCTGACTTATGTTAATGAAGTTAGTTATGGCGTAAATATGCCAAGACTGGGCACCAAAGATGGGTTGGCGGCACCATTTATACTGGTTCCCCTCGTCGAACAAAAAATTATCGCCGACAAACTCGACACCCTGCTGGCCCAAGTGGAGAACACCAAAGCCCGCCTCGAACACATCCCAAAAATCCTCAAACGCTTCCGCCAGTCCGTGCTAGCTGCGGCGGTTAGTGGGCGGTTGACGGAGGAATGGCGGGCTACGAACTGTCCAGTTAAAATTGACACCAAAAAAGTTGCAGATAAGTTATTCGAAGAAGGTTTTACATGTGGTAATTTTGGACGCAAATCAGATCGAGCATCACAGATCACAAATGGCGAGCTGGACCTCATCATTAATCACATCGAAGCATGGCCAGTTATCAGAGTGGGTGAGCTTTGTGCCTGTATAGTACCGAATCGAGATAAGCCAAAGTCGTTTAGCGGTGGCTACCATTGGTTATTAACGCAGCATTTTAAAGAAAGTGACGTTCATATTGATTATAATGGTGTTGAACTCGGACTAAGTAGCCAAGAGGTTATTGATTCCAAAGCTAAAATAATACCTGAAGAGCACGTTGTGATGACGTGTGTTGGTCGTCTTGGGCTGTCGGCTATCATAACGGAACCATGTGTTATAAATCAGCAACTTCATGCTTTCGAAGTAAGTTATTATATCCTTCCAGAATATCTTGCTTACTGCATTCGCGCGAACAAAACATTTTACGAAGCACGATCAACCTCGACAACGATTAGTTATCTTAACAAAGCAGCCTGCAACTCCTTGCCAATACCATTGCCAACAGTTACTGAACAAACAGAAATCGTCCGCCACGTAGAACAACTCTTCGCCTACGCCGACACCATCGAAAAACAAGCCAACAACGCCCTGGCGCGGGTCAACAATCTGGCCCAATCTATCCTCGCCAAAGCCTTCCGCGGCGAACTCACCGAGCAATGGCGCAAAGACAACCCCGAGCTAATCAGCGGCGACAACAGTGCAGAGGCGCTGCTGGAAAGAATCAAAGCGGAGCGGGCGGCTATTAAGCCTGTAAAAAAAACCCACAAAAAAGTATCGTCGTGACATAGGGCGGCGCCTGCAGGCCAACGCATGGGCTTAGCGGTAGATGATCATCTTCGTGGCGTCACGAAAATGGTTATTCCGAGCGGGCGACTGTTTTAGAGGTCAAGGGAGTAACGGTCATCTATTTTGATCACGTTGGCATCCCAGTCATGTGGCAGTGTAGAGTTGTGTCTATAGCGTCTATAATTTCGCCAAACACATCAGGGCTGCACAATGTCTACGGCATACATCAATACCGATATGCTGATTTGGGCGCGCAAGCGCTCCGGCGTTGGTGTGCCTGAATTTGCCCGAAAATGCGCTGTTACTGAAGAGCGTTTACAAGAATGGGAGTCTGGCCAGCGCGCCATCACATTCGCCCAAGCCATGCGCTACGCTGACAAAGCTCACGTGCCTTTTGGTTATTTGTTTCTAGCGGAACCACCGCAGGAAGAGCTGCTGATTCCGGACCTGCGAACGCTCGGCGGACAAGGCGTGCAGCGCCCCAGTGCCGAGCTGCTGGATTTGGTCAAGCTGATGCTGCAACGGCAGGAGTGGTACCGGGACTACCTGCAACAACAATTTGCTGAACCTAATCCAATGGTAGGGCGATTCTCTGCCAGTGACAGCGTTGATACCATTGTTCAGGACATGCGCGCTTTACTTGACGTACCAGAACACCCAACACGCGGTAAATGGGACGATTACTATCGCGAACTGGTCGGACGCATTGAATCCATAGGCATTATGGTGATGCGCCAAAGTAATCTACGCCACCATACACGCCCTTTAAACGTGGATGAGTTCAGAGGCTTTGCGATTGTCGACGAATACGCTCCGGTGATATTTATAAATCACGGCGATGCCCTCGGCGCTCGCCTGTTTACGCTGATCCATGAGCTTTGTCATATATGGATCGGCCAATCCGGTATCTCTGACGGTAATCCCAATACCCACCGCCAGGAAGAAATTTTGTGTAACGCGGTTGCCGCTGAATTTTTAGTGCCAAAAATCGAATTTTGTCGCCTTTGGCAACAGGATGTGGGCCGCTGGGAAGACAATCTGCCTGCACTGGAAGCCCACTTTCACGTCAGCACCTGGACACTTGCCAGAAGGGCGCTAACACTTGGGTTTATTTCCGAAGGTGAATACAGCCACTATATAGCCGAGCAAAAAGCGGCTTACCGACGGCGGGAAAGCAGTGGTGGGCCCACTTACTATAAAACTAATAAAGCACAGATCAGCCGGCAATTCTCTCACGCAGTCGTCAGCGAAGCGCTGAGCGGCCAAATGCTGTTACGCGATGCAGGCGAGCTTTTGGGCGGAATGCAGCCTGCAAAAATACATCGCTTTGCTGAGGAGCTGGGCATTTGAGATATTTGCTGGACGCGAATACCTACATACAGGCGAAAAATCAGTACTACGGCATGGATATTTGCCCGGCATACTGGGATTGGCTGGATCAGCAGTTTCAGCAGGGCTTGGTCGCCAGCGTGAATATGATTGGACGA
Source organism: Marinobacter sp. M1C (assembly GCF_023314135.1). NCBI lineage: Bacteria > Pseudomonadati > Pseudomonadota > Gammaproteobacteria > Pseudomonadales > Marinobacteraceae > Marinobacter > Marinobacter sp. M1C. Next base: position 38,018 of record NZ_CP092289.1, on the reverse strand, counting down.
GAACTACGAGATGGCAAAGATGAACTTGCTGATTGGGTTCGTGAGCGACCAGCACATTTTATTAGTAATGACGATGAAGCAACCCAAGCTGCTTTTTCATCAATCGTTCAAGCTGTCATGCAGGGTGATTACAATTCTGGCAATAGGGATATCTTCCTTGCTAAGGGCGACCCGTGGATTATAGCCAAAGCCAGCGTGATTGGCGCCGCAGTGGTCACTCACGAATCTGCAGTCGCGCCGAACGCCCGAAAAGTAAAAGTACCTAATATCTGTCGCCAGTTTGGCGTTCCTTGCGTGAATACTTTTCAATTTCTACGCGAGCTGAACGCCAGGTTTGTGCTGGGCAACTAAGTTGTTTCTTGAGCGTAGGGCTGAATATGCAAAGGCATCCAAGCGGCCGGATCAGACGTGGCACTCAGGCATCTCTTGTATATCGTCCTCTGCACGTTTTACCAGCCATACACTGGCCTCGTTTTGCGTCACGTGGAGCCCTGTGTCCTGATACGCCTCACAAGTGCGCAAGCCATCCTGACGGAAGGCCTCCCGTTTTTATTCACGTTCAACGTATTGGGGAATCGCCTCACGCATCAAACACTGCGGAGATCTATCGTGCGCATTAGCAAGCGCCTTCATGCGAGTTTTAATATCGGCACTGGCTGACGAAATTCTGAGAGCAACGCCACGATATGCTAGAATTTAAAGCGGTATCTAGCCTCGTCGTTACACGCAGGTGACTTGTGGGAAAACATCATATTATTAATGAGTTAGAGTCGAACCTGCTAGGTGTGGGGCTGTACACTCCTGCGGAAGCGGCGGCCTATACAGGTATTCCCGCAGCGCAAATCCGTCGTTGGCTATTCGGCTACACGTCTGATGGTAAACAATATGCGGGTCTTTGGCAGCCGCAACTTGAGGGCAAGGCGGAGCATGCATTGAGCTTTCACGACTTGTTGGAAATTCGCTTTGTGCATGCATTCCGGCGCCATGGCGTCAGTTTACAGGCCATTCGTCGGGCCTCCGCTCACGCTCGAGAACTGTACAACCAGCCTTATCCGTTTACCTGCAAGCGTTTCCAAACCGATGGTCGCAGTATTTTTGTCACCGTGCTGGAGGAAACCGGCGATGAAAGCCTTCTGGATCTGGTAAAAAAACAGTACGCCTTCAAGCAAGTTATTAATGCCTCTCTCTACCGGGGCATTGACTACGACAATGATAAAGCCCAACGCTGGTACCCCCTCAGCCGCAATAATCGTGTGGTATTGGACCCAGCCCGCAATTTCGGCAAACCTGTTCTCACTGGAAGCGGCATGACAGTCGATGCCATTGTCAGCGCTTGGCACGGTGAGGAGCAGGATGTAAGGCGTGTAGCGGCGCTTTACGAAGTGCCCGTAGCTGAAGTGGAGGCAGCCATTCAGTTTGAGCAAAGGATTGCAGTTTGAAGTTTTTGTTGGATAACAACCTGCCTCCGGCGCTAGCGAGAGCTCTTCATGAGCTGTCCGAGCCTGAAGGTCATACAGTTATTCATTTAAGCCAAAAATTCTCTCGCGACACCCCCGATATTGAGTGGATCAATATTTTGAAGGCTGAGGGTGGTTGGGTGGTTGTTTCTCAGGACCAATTCAAAAAAAGCGACCTGGAAAAACAAGCTTTTCGCCGGGCAGGATTAACGGTATTTTGCCTCGCTAAACATTGGAGCAAAGTTCGTTACTGGGAAAAAGCGTATCAGATGGTTCGTTGGTGGCCGGCTATTATGGACCAGTCTGATCGTTTAATCGGTGGAGCTGCTCTTCGCGTGCCTTGGCGCTTTCAGCCGCCCGGGCGATTTGAACAGATTAAGGGTTAATCCGTCTCCGTGCTTGTCCGCATCAAGGTTTTTTCTGCCAAAACGTAAAATACAGCCACACCAGCAGGAAAGCACCATGCCCTACGCTGAAACACTGAATCAGATACGCCAACAGATAAGCACACACGATTGCCCGAACTGTGGCGGGCTTGCTTACTGCGCGATAAAGGCCGGCAGGGCGCCCTCTACTTGCTGGTGCTTAGCCGTAGACCCGCCGGAGAATCTGGACATCAAAACCAACGATTGCCTGTGCAAGCGCTGTATGTGCGGCCCTTTCAAACCGCCAAGTGCCGCCTGAACAGCGCCAGCGCCACACTGAAAAATACCACCCCAATCCCGACCAAAGCCAGCATTTGCGGCCACACCACATCCATTCCCGCGCCCCGATACAGTATGGCTTGCGCCAGGCTTACAAAGTGAGTGGTGGGCGCCACCAGCATAATGTTCTGCACCAGTTCGGGCATGCTTTCCCGCGGAGTTATGCCGCCAGAAAGCATTTGCAGGGGCAGTATGGTGAGTATCAGCAGCAGGCCGAACTGGGGCATGGTGCGAGCCACGGTGCCAATCAAAATGCCGATGGCGGTGGTGGAAAACAGATGAATCAGGGTGCCGAACATAAACAACAGTATTGAACCCTGCACCGGCACATCCAGTATCTGCTGAATCACCAGAGTTACCGAGAGAGCGGCCGCCAGCATCACAACCAGGGCGTTGGCCCACACTTTTGCGACCATGATTTCGAACGGCGTTATGGGCATGACCATCAGGTGTTCCACGGTGCCGTGTTCGCGTTCGCGAATCAGCGCGGCGCCGGTCAGTATTATGCTGATCATAGTGATCATGTTGGTCAGCTCCATCACTCCGCCAAACCAGGTGCCATCCAGATTGGGATTAAAGCTCACCCTGGTTACCAGATTAATGGGCAGGGCACCGCCGGCGCTGCCGGTTCGCATAAATTCCGCCACTTCGGTGGTCAGCAACTGTTCGATGTAGCGCGAACCAATGAACGCCTGGGTCATGCGGGTAGCGTCGATATTCAACTGTACGCTGGTCACCCGGCCCTGGCGGATGTCGCGCTCGAAACCGTCGGGAATCACCAGAACGAACGTGTGGCTGCCTTTGTCCAGAACCTCGTCAATCTGGCCATACTGAATCTGGTCCGGTGGCATAAACCAGGGCGGTTGCAGGGAATCGATCATGTGGCCAGCCAATGCACTCTGGTCTTCATCCACCACCGCAACCGGCGCGTTATGCAGTTCCATCGAACCGGCAGAGCCTGCGGTGTAAACCATCAAGGTAAACGCCATTAATACAAACGCCAGCAGTACTTTGTCGTGCCAGATACTGCGCAGCTCTTTTACACCCAGATTCCAGATATTGCCGAGAGTTTCCATCATCAGCGCCCCTGTTTACGAAGTAACAGCACGGACATCAGGGTAAGCACCGGGATGAACGCCGCCAGCACCAGGAAAGCGTGTTGCATATCAACCAGGGTCAGGCCCTTGGTAAACACGCCGCGACTGATCTGCAGGAACCAGGTGGCCGGCCAGAACTGGCCAATGACTGCAGCGGCGCCGTCTAGAGAAGACACCGGCTCGGTCATGCCAGAGAACTGCACCGTGGGCAGTATGGTGATGATCGCGGTGGCCGCCAGCGCGGCAATCTGGGTAGACGCAAACGCCGAAATCACCTGGCCCAGGCCGGTGGTGGCGGTGACAAACAACAGTGCACCAAAAGTCAGGGTAAGCACGCCGCCTTTGATGGGCACGTCAAACAGAAAGATCGCCAGCACCACCAGGCTGGCGTAGCTGACCATGCTAAAGCCGATATAGGGCAGTTGTTTGCCGAGCAGAAATTCGAGCCGATTCACCGGGGTTACATACAGGTTGGTAATAGAACCCAGTTCTTTTTCCCGCACTATGCCCAGCGCCATTAGAATGGCCGGTATGAAAATCAGCAATATAGGGATTACCGCCGGCACCATGGCGTCCAGGCTGCGGAAGTCCTGGTTATAGCGGTAGCGGGCTTCAACGGTCACCAGGCTAAAAGCCGGCACACTGCCGTAGGTGCGCTGGGCCAGATCTTTCAGATAGCTGAAATGAAGGCCCTGTATATACCCCAGTATAGTCTCACCGCGAAAAGGCATGGCGCCGTCTACCCACACGGCGATTTCGGTAGGCCGGCCGCGTTTCAGGTTTTTACCAAAGCCCGGCGGTATCGCCAGAACCAGGCTGAGTTCGCCAGATTTCATCCGCTGTTCCAGCTCGGCCATGGTGGCCACCGGTGGTTGCTCTAAGAAGTAGCGAGAACCCGATACGGCGGTGATGTAATCGCGGCTTTGCGGAGTCTGGTCTTGGTCCAGCACCGCGAAGGTCAGATCTTCCACGTCTAGGGTAATGCCGTAACCCAGAATCATCATCAGCAAGGCCGATCCAATGAACGCAAACGCCATGCGGATAGGGTCACGCAGCAGCTCGCGGGTTTCGCGGCGGCCATAGGCCATCAGGCGCTGAAAACTGAAACGGCGATAGCGCGGCCGGTCGCTAGCGTCTTCGCCCAGCACATTTCCACTATTGCTGCTTACGGGTTCCTTGTCCACCGCTTCAAGAGTTTGCATGAACGCGGCTTCCAGATTGTCTATCCCGGCTTGCTCTGCCAGTGCGGCCGGGGTGTCGCAGGCCAGTACTTCGCCAGCGTGCATCAGTGAAATTCGGTCGCAGCGCTCACCCTCGTTCATAAAGTGGGTGGAAATAAAAATAGTCACACCGTCTTCACGGGACAAGCGCAGCAGCAACTGCCAAAAGCGGTTGCGGGCGCCGGGGTCTACCCCGGAGGTTGGCTCGTCTAAAATTAGCAGTTCCGGCGAATGCACCACGGCTACTGCCAGCGACAACCGCTGGCGCACGCCCAGGGGCAAGTCACCAGCAAACCGGTCCATAACGTCTTCTAAACTAAATTCTTGGGTCAATTCATCCATTCTGGGCTGAATGCGTTCGGCTGGCAGGTGAAATAGCTTGGCGTGCAGCTCCAGGTTCTGGCGCACGGTCAGCTCGTTGTACAGCGAGAAAGACTGCGACATGTAGCCCACACGCTGGCGGGTTTTCAGGTCTCTGGCATCCAGAGTGGCGCCAAACAGCAACACCTCGCCTTCGGACGGCGTTAGCAGCCCGGTGAGCATTTTCATGGTGGTGGTTTTGCCACAGCCGTTAGAGCCTAAAAAACCAAATATTTCGCCTTTCGGGATGGTGAAGCTAACGTCTTTTACCGCGGTGAAGTCGCCAAAGCGCAGGGTGAGATTGTGGGCTTCAATGGCAGGCACGTCGGCGTTATCGGTTGCCGCGCTCGCCGAAGCCGTAGTCGCAGCATCGCCACCGGTTTCCTGGCGCTCTTTTGGCAGCAGCGCAATAAAGGCGTCGTCCAGATTGTCTGTTTTGGTTTGTTGCTTTAATTCCTGGGGCGAACCGGTGGCTAGTATGGCGCCGTCATCCATGGCCACCAGCCAGTCGTAGCGCTCGGCTTCTTCCATATAGGCGGTGGCCACCAACACGCTCATACCCGCTTGCTGGCTGCGAATGGTATCAATCAAATCCCAAAACCGCTTGCGGGATAACGGGTCTACGCCGGTGGTGGGTTCGTCCAGAATCAACAGGTCCGGGTTGTGGATCAAAGCGCAGCACAGGCCCAGCTTCTGCTTCATGCCGCCAGACAGTTTGCCGGCGGGCCGGTCACGGAATTCCAGCAGGCCGGTGGCGTCTAACAGGCGGTCAATCTGCTCGCCGCGGGCCTTTCCGCGCAAGCCGAACAGGTCGGCAAAAAAGTCGATGTTCTCGTCGACCGTCAGGGTGTGGTAGAGGTTGCCGCCAAGCCCTTGGGGCATATAAGCAATGCACGGGGCTACCTGGCTTCGAAAGTGCGAATCGGCCATATCGCCACCCAGCACCTCAAGCTGGCCTTGCTGCAACTGGCGGGCGCCTGCCACCAAACCCAGCAGGGTAGACTTGCCAACACCGTCCGGGCCAATCAACCCGACCATGCAACCGGCTGGCAGGTCCAGGCTCATATCCCGCAAGGCATGGCGGGTGCCGTATTGGTGGTTTACCGATGTCAGCCGGGCCACAACCGCCTTTTCGCTCGGGTTGGCACTTGTCTGGGCAACGGTTTTGGCAGCTTTCTTGGCGACTAGAGAACTGCCGCTGGGAAGCCTATCCATTAGGAAGCATTACTTGCAGCTGTTCTGGCCAAGGCAAGCTTTCATTCAGACGAACATAGGCAACACCCGGCACGCCGGTTTTCACCCGATCGCGATAGGCGTCTAGCAGTTCGGGGTTGATTCGAATGCGCACCCGGAACATCAATTTCTCGCGCTCGGTGCGGGTTTCCACCGCCTTGGGCGTGAACTGGGCCTCTGCGGCCACAAAGCTTACCTCAGCCGGCACGACAAAATCGGGCAGGGCATCCAGAACAATGCGGGCTTCGGAGCCCACCCGCACTTTGCCAGCCTGGGTGGTGGGCAGAAAAATGGTGAGGTACACGTCGGTTACGTCCAGCACCGTGGCCACTTTTCCGCCAGCCGGCAGCACTTCACCCGGTTCAGCCAGCCGATACAGCACGCGGCCACCTACCGGGCTATTCAGGTGGCTGTCATCAATGGTGGTTTCAATTTTGTGGATGTTGGCCTTAGCAGCGTTGATGCCAGCTTGAGCTGACAATACCTGAGCCTTTGACGCCTGCAATGCGGCGTCTGCAGTCTCTGCGGTGGTGCGGGCGCGGTCCAACTGTTCGCGGGACACATGGCCCTTGGCAACCAGAGATTCAAACCGCCCGAGCTCGGCCCGGGCCAGGCGCCGTTCACTTTCCCGCTGGGCCACAATGGCATCGGCCAGGCGCTCGGCCTGAACCGCCTGGCTTAAGTTGGCTTGAGCGGCGGCTAGGGTGGCTTGAATTTCAGCCGTGTCCATTTCGGCCACCGGGCTGCCGGCATCAATCAGATCGCCCTCGGCCGCAAAAAAGGTCAGCAGGCGACCAGGAATGCGGGTGGCAATATCAACCTGGGTAGCTTCTATGCGGCCATTGCCCGAAGCGATATGCTCAGCAAGAGCGTTTTTCTCTGGTACGACGTACCAGGCGACAAGGGCGAGCACGGCAATAACCGCCAGAGTTATTATCAGTCTCGAGCGGACTTTAGAGCTTGAGCCAGGCATAGATCGTCCCCGGTAAAAAATTGAATTAGTTCAACTATAACGAAGCTAACATCAGTATAGCGGGGCTTTTAGTGACGTGAGTGACACGCGTCAAAAGCGAGGGACATGCCTGGGCTAACCGCTTCAGTCACTATTGATCTCGTTCAATACTATGGCTATATACTTATTCTAAAATGAAGATTTGGCGCGATCCATACTATAGTGAAAGACGGATACGATACGGTTGATGAACCCCGTAAAAAAAACCTGAAGCGTCCGGCCTCCACTTTACTCGATAAGAACCGCCGTACCTCTTAAGACTGTTCGTAGAATGAACAGTCTTTTAGTATTCTTAATAGGTATAACGATAGAACCTATTGTTTGGTAAGATTTGACATATCACAAGGAAGATCTGTCCATCCAAATAATGATAAGAGGTTCCGAGGCATGCAAACCAACACCGCAGAGCAGGGCAATCAGCACACCGTGGTTATTGTTGGGGGCGGGGCCGCGGGCATTTCCGTTGCTGCCAGCTTGCACAAACGAGACGGCACTCTGGATATCGCCATTATTGAACCCGCGCAAAGTCACCATTATCAGCCCGGTTGGACCATGGTCGGTGGCGGTATTTTCAAACCGGAAACTACCTCAAAACCGATGGCCAGCGTTATGCCGGGGTTTGCCTCATGGTACAAGCAAACAGTGCGCTCTGTAGACGAGCTGAACAATCAGGTCACGCTGGCCGACGGCTCTGTAATCGGGTACCAGGCCTTGGTGCTGGCGCCCGGATTAGAGCTGAACTGGGCCGGTATTGACGGGCTGAAAGAAGCGCTCGGCGCAAACGGTGTTACCTCCAACTACCAGGAGGGCATGGCAAGCTACACCTGGGAAATGGTCCAGACTCTTAAAACCGGGCGCGCTTTGTTCAGCCAGCCCCCCATGCCCATCAAATGTGCCGGTGCGCCGCAGAAGGCCATGTATTTGTCAGCAGATTACTGGCTGCGCAACGGGGCTCTGAACAACATCGACATTCAATTCCATAACGCCGGTGCGGTTCTGTTTGGCGTTCCCGATTATGTGCCAGCGCTGCAAAGTTACATTGAAAAGTACGGTATTGAGCTTAACTACCAAAACAATCTAGTGTCGGTGAACGGCCCTGCACACAAAGCAACGTTCCGCCGCACAAACGCTGACGGTACAACCGAAGACCGCGAAATCGGCTTTGACATGCTGCACGCCGTGCCGCCCCAACGCGCTCCTGAGTTTATCCGCCAATCCCCATTGGCCAACGCCGGCGGTTGGCTGGACCTGGAAGACGACACGCTTTGCCACAAACGCCACAGCAACATCTTTGGCCTGGGAGACGTGAGTGGAACGGCAAACGCGAAAACCGCGGCCGCTGTGCGCAAACAGGCCCCGGTGGTTGCCGAAAACCTGATCTCCAGCCTGCGCAAGCGGCCCATGACAGCGGCCTATCTCGGGTATGGATCCTGCCCGTTAACCGTGGAGAACGGCCGTATTGTGCTGGCTGAGTTTGGCTACGGCGGGGTACTGCAACCCAGCTTTCCGACCTGGATAAACGACGGCACCAAAGCCACAAGAGCCGCCTGGTTTCTAAAAGCCAAGCAGCTGCCGGGCCTGTATTGGCATGTTATGCTCAAAGGCCACGAATGGATGGCCAAGCCGGCGCGCCGCTCGGTCTGACAGATCAAAAAAGACCGCTCGTTCGTAATGCTTGTTTCAGACACACCGACAACATACCTGGCTAAGCCAGAACAGGAGAATAAAGCATGATTGGATACGTAACGATAGGTGTCAGCGATATGGAAAAAGCCAAGAAATTCTACACGGATCTTCTGGGTAACATGGGTGCAAAGGTCCTGCTGGATTTGGGCCGCATTGCCTTTATCGGTAAAGACATGAAATCCCCCATGATGGCCGTTTGTACGCCGTTTGACGGTTCGCCGAACCACCCCGGTAACGGCAATATGCTAGCGTTTCAGCCAGGCTCAAAAGAAGCAGTTGATACCTATTATCAGAAAGCCATCGAATTGGGTGCAAACTGCGACGGTGAGCCAGGGCAGCGTATTCCAAACCAGTTCTACGGCGCCTACGCGAAAGACCCGGACGGCAACAAAGTGGCCTTTTACCACTTCGGCTAATCCCGTTTAAGTACTGCCTAACTGTTTAGCAATCTCAGAGGCCGCCGCTATTTGGCGACCTCTGTGTTAAACCACCAACCCGGCAATAATTGGCGAATCTGCGGTTGCAAAAATCGGTCGTCAATCAGCCAGATCACCCCTTCGTCTTCTGGCGTTCGAATCACACGTCCCGCGGCTTGCGCCACTTTCTGCAGGCCGGGAATCAGATAGGTGTAGTCGTAACCTGCGCCAAAGCGCTGTTGTAGGCGCTGTTTCAAAATGTCGTGCCAGGCATCAAAGGGCGGCAGACCCAGGGTGGCCACAAAGGCGCCAATCAGCTGGTCCCCCGGTAAATCGATACCTTCACTGAACACGCCCCCCAGAACCGCAAAAGCCACACTGCCGGATTCAGCGCGGAACCCTGCCAGAAAATCTTTGCGTTGCTGTGGGCTCATGCCTGGCTGCTGTGAACGTTGGGGCACATCTGCGGCGATGCTGCTCAGCGCCACATTGACCTCGTTCAGATATTTAAAACTGCTGAAAAACGCCAGATAGTGGCCTGGGCGCTGGCGATATTGCTGCGCGATCAGCTCGGCAATAGGCGTTACCGACGACTCGCGGTGGGCCTGGCGGGTGCTGATTCTGGGCGTAAAGTTCACCTGTAGCTGTTCAGCGCCGAACGGGCTGGCCAGGGAGGTAAAACAGCTGTCTTCCGGCAACCCCAGCAAATCCCGGTAATACACGCCGGGACTCAAGGTCGCGGAAAACAGCAATACCGATGACGCCGTTTGAAACCGGTCACGCAGGAAATCCGCCGGCACCAGATTCTGAATGGTCAGGCTGGCGCGGCCGCGGCCTTCGCGGCGAAATTCACACAGGGAATGGTCGGCGAACGAATCCGCCAGCTTCATAAAAGCAACCGACTCGAACAGGACTTCCTGCAACGCGAGGTCCGGCGCGTTATCCGCCAGGTAATCCGTAAGCCCGGATACCAGGCCCTGCAGGCTACCGGTCAGCGACGCGGGCAAAGTACTCAGAAACACCGGCGCCGTGCCGGCTTCGGCTTGGTCACGAATCACCCCCTGCCATGCCCGGGCAGTGCGGTCCAGATGGGGTTTCAAGACCTTCGGCGCGGTTTTACGCAGCTTCAAAAGCCGCTGCTGATCCAGCTGCACCGAATACATACCGCGGCCGCGATCCACCAGATTGTGGGCTTCGTCCACCAACACCGCGGTTTTCCACTGGTTCTGCCGGGTCAGGCCGTGCATCAGGGCAGACTGATCAAACATCCGGTTTACATCGCCAATCACCAGATCACACCAACGCGCCATTTCCTGGGCCAGAAAGTAGGGGCAAATATTATGGCCGGCGGCGATCTTTGCAAGCGCCTTCTGGGTCAATGTGGAATCGGCCTGAGCGGCTTCGACACGGGCGTCTGGCAGGCGGTCAAAAAAACCTTTGGCCAAGGGGCAGGAATCGCCATGGCAGGCTTTGTCTGGGTACTCGCAAGCATCGGCTTTAGACACCAGTTCCAAGGTTCTTAACGGCCAGATTTGCGGTGCTTCCTGCGCCGACCGCAAGCGGTCGACTGCGTCTACCGCCAGCTGGCGGGCGGTGTTGCGGCAGGTGAGGTAACACAGCACGTCCTGATTCGCCGCCGGCATGGCCATGAGTGCAGGGAACAAAGTGCCCAGAGTTTTGCCCAGGCCGGTTGGCGCTTCCAGCAGCAAGGTGCCGCCCTTCACAGTATTTTTGTAAACGGTTTCCGCAAGCTGGCGTTGGCGCGGGCGAAACTGCGCAAACGGAAAGCGCAGTCCAGACAGGCGAATATTCCGCTGCTCCCGGTGATGAGCTTCGCTTTCTGCCCACAGCCGGTAGCGATCACACAGCACTTCCAGCTCTTGCCAGAGCTCGTCGGCGCGGGCGGTTTCGCTGATCGACGTTTCCCGGTTGTTGCCAATATCGAAGTACACCAGCGCCAACTTTACGGTTTTACGCTTTTCCTGACGGCACAGTAAAGCACCGTAAGCCCGCAGCTGAGCCCGGTGTAGCGCGCGCTGATGGGAGCGAATGCGCGACACGTCGCCACGGTGGGTTTTGATTTCTTCCAGCAGTCCGGAGTGCGGGTTATACACATCGGCACGGCCAGACAGCGCTAGACCCAGGCATCCGCCGCTGACCGGGTACTCACTTTTGTAGCCGTAGCCACGCTTGGCCTGAATCGCCTGATGGCCAGCAATGCCCTCTTCGGCGCTGGGCGCCGGGGTGTAGCGAAAATCCAGATCACCTTCACGGGCAGCGAACTCGCACAACGTGCGAACTGCCACTTTCATAACGCCGCCTCACCGGTTTCCCAGCGCAGATAACACACGCTGGCGGCGATGCCCTTGCTCCCAAAAAACTGGAGCCATCGGATCTGGTGATCCTGCAGGCGATCGCCAGGGCCCTTCACTTCAATCATTTCGTATCGCGGCCTGGTGTGCGGGTTTCCCGGGTAAAAGCGGACAAGATCGGGGAAACCACTGCGATGTTCGCGAATATTCAGCAAAATACGCTCAAACAGAATGTGTAAATCCAACGCTGGAATACAGTCCAGCGCCAGCGTTAGCAGCTCGTCGTTCAGGGCAGGCCAGGTCACAAAGGGGTTGGTAATGCCCTGCTTGGCGGAGTAAGTCTCCAGCATTTTCTGGCGATAGCCTCCATCGTGAAGCGCCGCAAAGCACTGATCAAACGCGGCCTGGCGACGGCTGACAAAAGTTTCCCGCAGCAGGTCCGCCGGGCCACTGTGAAACGGATGAAAAAACGCGCCGGGTATCGGCTTGAAAATAGTGTTCCAGCACAGCAGACCAAAAAGACTGTTAATCAGGGTATTTTCCATATAAAACACCGGTGCTTCGGGGCTCGACAGGTGGTCACGAACAACCCGCTCAACTGAGCGACCCGTTTGCGGCAGCCTCAACGTGAACTCGTGAAGCGGGGGCGGCTGTGGTGCCAACGGAGCGGCCTGTTTCACTTTGGCCGCCAATCGCTTCAGAATCCGCGCCAGGCCCTGGGCCTCGGCGTCGCTTAGCTCTGCCTGCTGCCAGTTGGCGGCAATAGCCCAGGCTTCGTCAAAACGTTTCATTCGCTCCAACAATCGCAGTTGTTTCAATCGGGCTTCCCGATGACCGCTAGCAGCCAGTGCTTCCAAAGCCAATTTTCGCTCGCCCTGACGTTCCGCCTGCCGGCCCAACTCCAACAAGAGACGATCGCGGCGACTGGTCAGCCACGGATTGTCGGAAGGTTGCGGCACTTGGGGCCACACCTCAGCAGCCGGCATCCCAGCGTCCAGACATTCCCTGCAGTGGTGCATGGCCAGATAAGTGTCCACTTGGCTGCGCTCTGAGAAAGCTCTCGCTTCAGAGGTGAATTGCACTTGCTCATAGCGGTGGTGGCCCAGCTCCACCAGCACAAAATCCGACCAGCTTTGGCGCAGGTTGCCGAAGAACATCAAACGAACGCGGTCGAACAGTGCCATTGTTTGCACTCGCACTACCGGCGCGCCAGAATCACCCAACCAGCCCACAACGGTCAGCGCATCGGAAAAAACGCCCTGCAACACCTCGCGCATCTGTACTTTGGCCAGGTTTTTGGCGAAACCGGCCTGCGCCAGAACCGGCGCAAATGCCGGGCGAAGTTCGGCCAACGTGAACAGGCGAAACAGGTCGTCCAGCATCAGCCTAGGAGCAGTATCCAGCCAGTCCGCCGCAATCAGCTCATTCAATGCATCGGATTCAGGGCTGCCCAGCTCCGGGTAATTCAGTTTATCAACTCTGAACAGATCACCGCTGCGCATCACCATCCGGGTCAACAAAGCGCGGGCAGGACGGCCCAAATCAAAGAACTTGCTTAGCCTGGTATTCTCCGGCGCCAACAGCAGGTCGGAGTGATGGCGAGCCACCCACCCAACCACCGTTTCCATGTTTTCCAGGTAGTACAGGGGGTTGTCAAGATTCGCCGCGGCGGGCCTGTCATTCAGGTGATGATTCTTTATGGACATACGATCAGACTTTACAATATTTCAAACACCTGTAGTTCAACCGCCCAAGGTTTAAATGCCTAAATCAGCCGGTTGCAGGCGCACACCAGCAATTTTCCACACACCTTCTATCTGAACCATTCGATAGTAGGCGTCCCAGGATTTGCCCTCGGGGCCTTTGAGCTTTACGACCTGAATGTGAAAAATACCGTGAGGCACATTTTCGGTGAACTCAATCTGAGTGGCATTGTGTACGGCAGGATAGGCCTCGCGCACCATATCCACAAACACCTGTGACGATCCAAAGCGGCGCTTGATACCCTCGGATGCATAGGCCCAGGCTTGCTCATCGTCGTTGTTAGCAAACGCTTCGATCTGGCGCAGGATAGAGTCCTGAATCTTGAGCGTATCTTGAATTTCGAGAGTGTCTTGAATTTCGACTTCTTCGTCATTATCGCTGGCAAAAGACTGGGATGCCCAGACAAATGCAAACCCCACACTTATTATCAGAAACAGAACAACGCTCTTTATAGTGTTGGTAAGTTGCTGCTCCATGTTGAAACCCCTTTATTGACCATATTTTAACCAATACGGGTAAAACGGTGATGCGGACTCCCCAAGTGCAAGCACGGTTTTACTTACGACCGGCCTTTTCTGGCCAAATGATGTTGATTAGCGCCTGTCGTCGCCGATCAGGAAAGGCAATGGTATTGTCTGAACGGGCAATGGCCAGCGCCTCACCGAGCATGCGGAACAACTCAACGTTCTGGTGCACACACTTCGGAATGGCCTGGCTACGCAGATATTTCAGGTAAAGCTGCAGATTTTCTTCATCTGACCGCCAGTGCTCGCCGAAGGCATTACGGAACAGAGCGCGTGTTGCAATGGCGCGCCATTCGTCGCAATAACCGTTTTCAAGCCTTTCGGGATAAACATACAAATCCTTGATTTCCTTTTGTATGTTTACAACCACGTGTTCCGGCGGGAACAGCAGCCGCATGGCCAGCAGATCGTAACTGTCGTTCAACTGTTTATTTACGGCGCTTTTGACCCACTCTATTCTGCTCATGATCGTCCGTTCAGTAAGGTATTTACCTTGCGACGATTTTCCATCGCGCAGGGTTTCAGACTGTCCGCTTCTGTAGTCACATACGCTAAGCTGACGCATCGGGATTGAACCCCATACCAGACAAGGAAGACCATGGCCGCTCCGTCCACAAATGCCACCAGTGATAACCCACATATTACCCCCGGTTTTCACGCCGTTCACGCCAACCATCTGGAAGACCTGCGCCGGGCCGTGGTGTTTATTTGCCAACAAAACCCGCTGCCGCCGCTGCAAAGCGAAACGTTTCTGGTGCAAAGCAACGGCATTGCCCAGTGGTTAAAACTGGCGTTGGCGGAAAAACGCTCAGAGGATGGCAGTGAAGGCGGTTTGGGCATTGCCGCCGGTATGGATTTTTTATTCCCGGCGCGGTTTATCTGGCAGGCCTACCGCGCTGTATTGCCAGACGGCGACGTACCAGAGCAATCCCCCTTTGATAAAAGCCGGCTGGTGTGGCGATTGTACCGGCTGTTACCAGAACTGGTTCTTACAGATGAGGCGTTCAACCCTCTGGCACGCTTTTTAGAAGGCAGCGACACGGATTTGCGGGCATTTCAACTGGCAGAAAAAGTGGCGGACCTTTTCGATCAATACCAGGTGTTCCGCGCCGATTGGCTGGCGGCCTGGGAGCAGGGCCGGGATGTGGTGATTAGCACTCGTAATGGTGAAAAACCGATTGAGGAAGATACCCGCTGGCAGCCAATGCTGTGGCGCAAGCTGGTGGAAGACACCGGCGCCGAAGCACACACCAGTCGCTCGCAGATTCACACCCGTTTTATGACACAGGGCCAACAAGTTGCGGCACCCGCCCATCCGAGCCGCTTACCAAAACGCATTGTGGTGTTTGGCGTATCGTCGTTGCCACGCCAGGCGCTTGAGGCCCTGTACGTGCTTAGCCGCTTTAGTCAGGTGGTGCTTTGCGTTCACAATCCCTCGCGGTTCTACTGGGCCGATATTGTTAGCGATCGCGAACTGCTCAAAGCCGAGCGCAAGCGCGGTGCCAGCCACCCTACGCTGTCGCAGATAGACGATGCTGACCAGCTGCATCAACACGCCAATCCACTGTTGGCCGCCTGGGGTAAACAGGGTAGGGATTACATTCGCCTACTGGATGAATTCGACAACCCCGACGAGTACCGCCATAGCTTTCAGACGCCGGATCAGAAAATCGACATCTTTTTCGAGCATGGTAGCGGGCAGGTAATCCGCTTACTGCATCAGCTTCAGAACGACATTTACAATCTGACCCCGTTGCAGGAGATTCGCGCTGAACAGCGCGAACTGAATCTGCAAGACGACCATTCCATGGTGTTTCACGACGCCCACAGCCCACAACGGGAAGTGGAAATACTGCACGACCAGCTGCTGGCCGCGTTCAACGCAGACGCCACTCTGCGCCCCCGCGACATCATGGTAATGGTGCCAGACATCAACGTGTATGCGCCCCATATTCAGGCCGTGTTTGGCCGCTATACCTCCGGGCGCAAGCGCCATATTCCGTTCACCATTTCCGATCAGGGCCAGCGCAACCACGAACCGGTGCTGATAGCTCTGGAAACCCTGATGTCGCTGCCGCGCCACCGCTTTGGCGTAAGCGAGATCATCAGCCTGTTGGAAGTGCCCGGCATTCGTGACCGGTTCGAGATTGCCGAAGAAGAAATCCCCTTGGCGCGGCGCTGGGTAGAAGGCGCCAATATTCGTTGGGGCCTGCACGGTGCCCACCGGGAAAGCCTGGAGCTGCCCGCCGATCTGGAACGCAACACCTGGCAATCCGGCCTGCGTTCCATGCTTTTAGGTTACGGCATGGGCGACGACGAACCCTGGGCCGGCGTTCAGCCCTACGGCGAAATTGGCGGCTTGCAGGCCAGCCTGGCCGGGCGCCTTGGGGACTTTGTCTACCGACTGGAGAACCTCTGGCAAGACCTGCAGGCAAACCGCACACCGCAACAGTGGGAAGCGCTGTTCGCCGCCATGCTGGAACAGTTTTTCCACAAGGTAGAAAGCCATGACTTGTTGCTGCTGAACCGCTTTCGCCGCCAGCTGGAACAATGGCTGGACAACACCCTGGCCGCGGGGCTGGAACAACAGCTGTTACCATTAAACATTGTAAAAGACGTGCTACTGGATGGCCTGGATGAAGGCGGCCTGAACCAGCGTTTTTTGGCTGGCAAGGTGAACTTCGCCACATTGATGCCCATGCGCGCCATACCGTTTCGCACGGTGTGCCTGCTGGGCATGAACGACGGTGATTACCCACGCTCGCGGCCACCGGTGGATTTCGACCTGATGGCGCAAGACTACCGGCCAGGCGACCGTTCCCGGCGGGAAGACGACCGCTATCTGTTTTTGGAAGCCATGCTGTCCGCCCGCGAACAGTTTTACATCAGCTGGGTAGGCCGCAGCATTCGCGACGATTCACCACGGCCGCCATCGGTGCTGGTGGGCCAATTGCAGGATCATTTGAACGGCTTGTGGCAACTGCCAGGGCAGCCCAATGTAGTGATAACGGATGCACTGACCACCTGCCACCCGCTTCAACCGTTCAGCCGAGACTATTTTCCCCAAACCCGACACGCCCGCAGCCTGTTTACCTACGAACACGAATGGCGCAGTGCCCACGGCACCGTCTCGACGGACGCTCAACAGCAGGCGCTGGCGTACCAGCAGCCGGAAGAACCTATCACCCTGAATGATCTGTCCGGCTTTTTGAAAAAACCGATAGACACGTTTTACCAGCGCCGCCTGCAAGTGCGCTTTGAAGACGTGGAAGCCGACGACACCGACACCGAAAACTTTGATTTGAACGGCCTCGACCGCTGGCGCCTGGACACCGAACTGATTGAACAGAGCGTGCTAAAAGCCAGCAACGAAGAAGATCTGGAACAACATCTGGAAACCACTCTGGACCGCATGGCCCGGCGCGGCGACCTTGGCATGGGCATCACCGAGCACCGGCTGCGCAACGAGCTGTCTGGCCGGCTGCCAAATTTATTCGAACGTTATCAAAGCGCGCTGGCCGAATGGCCCGAGGAAGTTGGCGAACCGCTGCCGTTTGAATATCGCCTGGTCAACAGCATCGGCTCGATTGAAGTGCTGGATCTGATTGACCATCTGCGCCGCAATTCAGAGGGCAAGCTCTGCCGGGTGGTCATCGCCGGCTCCAGCCTGCTCACTGGCAGCGGCAATACCAAAAAAATTCGCTACGCCAATCTGATGCGCGACTGGGTCATTCACCTGGCCGGGCAAATGGCAGCGCAGCCCTTTGAAACCCTGATTCTGGGCAAAGAAGAAAAGCGTAATGTGCGCTTTGCGCCTCTGCCCAAAGAAACAGCACGCAAGCACCTGGATGCGATACTGGCGCGCTGGATGGACGGCAGCACCCGCGCGCTGCCGGTGCACTGCGAAGCCGGTTTTGCCTGGATTTACAGCTTTTACCAAAGCAAAAAGTTTCTCGGTGAGCACGAACGCGCCATTAGCGACGCCGAACAGGCCTACACCACCGCGCTGGAGCGCGACACCGGCTATTTGCGCGGCGCGTTTGAAAGCGCTGAATTGTTGCTGGAAAGCGGCGAATTTGAAGCCCTGTTGCACGAGCTCTACGTGCCCCTGTGGGAAGCCGAGCAAGACAAATCCGCCGCCGGTCAGTTTGAGGACAAGGTATGACAGCTACTACACCTTTTATAGCGCCCTTAATGGCGAAGCCAAACCCCAATCTTGACCCATTGGCGCTACCCCTGAACGGCAGCACTCTGATTGAAGCCAGCGCAGGCACCGGCAAAACCTTCACCATTGCCATTTTGTACGTGCGCCTGGTACTGGGCCACGGTCAGCCGGAGGGCGGCGCCCTGGCCGCAGGCCTGGTACCGCCAAACCTGCTGGTGGTGACCTTTACCGACGCTGCCACCAAAGAGCTGCGGGATCGCATTCGCATTCGCCTGACCCAGGCCGCCGAGGTGTTTTCCAATGTCGCCGACAGCACACCGTCCACGGCAGAAACCGCGCTGATTCACCAGCTGCGGGATGACAGCTATCCAGACCCGGCCACCTGGCCGGACTGCCGCAAAAAACTGCTATTGGCAGCAGAGTGGATGGACGAAGCCGCGGTGTCCACCATTCACGCCTGGTGCAACCGAATGCTCAGCGAACACGCATTCGACAGCGGCAGCCTGTTCCGGCTTACCCTGGAAACCGACCAAAGCAGCCTGATGGACGAAGTGGTGCGGGATTACTGGCGTACGTTTATCTATCCGTTATCAGCGGAGCTGATGGACGAGGTTATCGACCACTGGAAAACCCCGGACCATCTGCAAAAGGCGGTGCGCAACTTGCTCTTGGCCGTTGATTCCCTCGACGCGGCTAGCGGCGATGTAGAACAGCTGATTGAGGCAACAACACACCAGCGCAAAAATCAGTCAAAAACACTGAAAGCCCACCCCTGGGCAGACTGGAAGCCCGAAGTAACCGACGTGCTGCTGGCACTGAACAAAAGCAAACGCCTGCACGGCGGCAGTATGAAACCGATGACTACGGCCTGGGACACATTACTAGATTGGGTAAACTCCGATGAACTCTACCCGGCCGGGCTGGAGAAAGCCGGCTTTCAGAACCAGACACCAGAAGTGCTTGCGACAAAACTCAAAGGCGATGGCGATGTGCCACATCACCAGGCTTTTGACGTTATCGCAGAACTGATCGCCTTCAGCGAAAACCTGCCCAGCGCCGAGGCCGATATTCTTCGCCACTCTACCCATTGGATTGCGGCGCGGTTGGAATCGGAAAAACAGAAACGCTCGGAAATGGGTTTTGATGACCTGCTCACCCGGCTGTACGACGCTTTACACGGTCCCCGTGGTGACCAACTGGCGGCCACCATTCGCCGCCAGTTCCCGGTCGCGCTAATAGACGAGTTTCAGGACACCGATCCGGTTCAGTACCGAATCTTCGACCGCATTTACCGGGTAGCAGAGAATCATCCGGATACCTGCCTACTGATGATCGGCGACCCAAAACAGGCCATTTACGGCTTCCGCGGCGCCGACATTTACACGTATTTGGACGCCCGTACCGGCGCCTACGACCGCACCTGGACACTGGGCCGCAACTTCCGCTCGTCCCGGCCTATGGTGGCGGCGGTGAACCGAGTGTTCGAGTATGGCGACCAACACAGCCCCGAAGGCGCCTTTCTGTTCGGCAAAGGCGATGCCTCCGCGCTGCCATTTCAGGCTGTCGAGGCCCACGGCACCAAGCGCCTTTGGGCCATCAACGGCGAGCTGCAACCCAGCTTGACGCTATGGGCCAGTGAAAGCGAAAACACCGACAAAAGCGGCAATCGCAAGGGCCTGGCAAAAGGCAACGCCACCCTTGATGTGGCCGGCACCTGCGCCAGTGAAATTGCGCGCCTGCTGACGTTAGGCCAGCAAAGTTTGGCCGGTTTTGCGCTGGAAACCGATCTGAATGACATCGAGCCGGTAGAACCCAAAGACATCGCTATTCTGGTGAACAACCGTAACGAAGCCGCAGCGGTACGAAATGCGCTAGGGCAGCGGGGAATAAAGAGCGTGTACCTGTCCGACCGGGATTCGGTATTGACGTCTCAAGAGTCAAAAGAAGTGCTGTGCTGGCTAAAAGCGTTTGCCGAACCCCGCCAGCTGGCCTATGCACGCGCAGCCCTGGCCACACCAACCTTGGGTTTGCCTTGGGCCTATCTTGACCAGCTATTGACCAACGAGATGGCCTTGGAGCGCGAAATCGAGCGCTTTATGGGCTACCAGCAGCAATGGCAAAGCCAAGGCGTGCTGCCCATGCTGCGCAGTTTTCTGATGGATTTTAATATACCCGGCCGGCTGCTTCAGCGCGTCGGCGGCGAGCGCCGGCTAACCGACATTCTGCACATTGCCGAACTGCTGCAACAAGACAGCCTGCAGCTGGACGGCGAACACGCGCTGGTGCACCACTTCACCGCCATTCTGCGGGCCGCCGACGACGAAGACGAACACCGCACCCTGCGCCTGGAAAGCGACGCCGGGCTGGTAAAAGTGATCACCGTTCACAAATCCAAAGGCCTGGAATACCCGCTGGTATTTTTGCCCTTTGGCACCGCCTACCGCGCGGAAAACGAAAAACAGGCGTTTGTGCGTTATCACGACGATAACGACCAGCTGA
Organism: Marinobacter sp. M1C; assembly: GCF_023314135.1. Lineage (NCBI taxonomy): Bacteria > Pseudomonadati > Pseudomonadota > Gammaproteobacteria > Pseudomonadales > Marinobacteraceae > Marinobacter > Marinobacter sp. M1C. The sequence goes on along the minus strand of NZ_CP092289.1, from coordinate 17,569 downwards.
TCACCGTGTTCGACCCCACACCCAATGACGTCGAACAAGCGGACAAAGAGCGCCTGGGCGAAGACATCCGCAAACTCTACGTCGCCTTGACTCGCGCCCGGTTTGCCACCTGGGTAGGCGTAACCGAAATTGAAAACTGGCAGCTTAGCGGTTTGGGGTATCTGCTCAGCGGTAACCCTGCCGCCAAACAATCGCTGGGTAACGCCCTGCAACAACTAGCCGCTGACCACGGCGAGCTCTACGTGGAATCCTTACCGGAAGCCACCGATGAACGTTTTTCAGAACCCGCGCCCGCAGCCCTGGGGCCGGCATTGGTGTCTACCCGCGAGGCTCGCGAAGACTGGTGGATTGCCAGCTACTCATCCCTGGAATACAGCGGCCTGTCTGGCACCGGCATTGTGTTTGCCAGCGAGTTCGAAGACGCTGAAACCCAGAACCTGCTCGAAGAAGGCACGCACACCAGCGATGAAGAAGACGCTGCCATTCTGCTCAGCCACAGCCTGCACTATTTTCCCAAGGGCGCAGGCCCCGGCACCTTCCTGCACGATATTCTGGAATGGTGCGTGCAGCAGGGCCTGCAACACCTTGTGGACAATCCGACGCTGCTGCGAGAGCAGCTCACCCGCCGCTGCAGTACACGGGGCTGGAGCGATTGGGTAGACACCCTGGAGCATTGGATACTCGCGCTGATCCGCCAACCGCTTCCGCTGGGCTATAGTCGTGAAAGCCGTGAAAGCGGCGACAGCACCAGCCTGGCCAGCCTGAAAACGCTGCGCCCGGAACTGGAGTTTTGGTTTGAAAGCCGCAACGTCAGCACCCGCGCACTGGACAAGCTGGTTACCCAACATACCCTCAATGGCGCTGACCGCCCACGAGTGGAAGGCGGGCGTTTCAATGGCATGCTGAAAGGTTTTATTGATCTGGTGTTTGAACACAACGGGCAGTATTACGTGCTGGACTATAAATCCAATGTGCTGGGTGACAGCGACAGCGCCTACACCAACCAGGCCATGGGCGAAGCCATCTTGGAAAAACGCTATGACCTGCAATACGTACTTTATCTGCTGGCCCTGCACCGGCTGCTGAAAGCCCGTCTGCCAGATTACGATTACGATCAACACGTGGGCGGTGCGGTCTATCTGTTTTTGCGCGGCATCCATGCGCCGGGAGCCGGGGCGTTTTGCGACAAGCCACCGAAAGCATTGATGGAGCAACTGGATGCCATGTTTGATGGCAAAGCCACGGCCGCGGAGGCAGCAGCATGAGCAAAACCCGGAATTTCGACAACCAGTTTGCCTTTGATCTGGACGAGACGACACCTGTTGCCGCCAGCTTCCGTGATAACACGCTTGCCCTACAGCACACCGATGCTCTGCTAGAACAGCTGGGCGCATGGCAACAAGCCGGCTGGATACGCCCGCTAGACGTTCGCTTTGCGCAGCTGATCCGGGATTTATCAGACGAACAGGGTAAAGCACCGGCACCCCTGGTTTTACTCCTCGCCGCACTGGTCTCCCATCAAGTGGGCCGCGGCCACGTGTGCGTGGACCTTGCAACTCTGATGGCCGATGCCGCAACCACATTGTCACTGCCGCCGGAAGAGGCAACGGCCGCCAGCAGCCAGAACAAGGCAAACCGGGCCAGCTCTGATAAAGAGCTTTTCGCAGATCCGATAAACACCGACCCTGGCCAAACCCGGCCAAGTGACCTGTTGGCACAGGTGTCCGTGCCGGAGTGCCTTGCCGCACTGAACGATGCGTTAGCAGTCAGTGATGGCTCGCACACCACGCCGCTGGTGCTGAGTGGAACCCGGCTGTACCTACGTCGCTTCTGGCGCTACGAACAGTACATTGCTGCCGGCATTCAACAGCGCCTGGCGCAGCCGTCCCCTCTGGCTGACCCGCTATCGCCCGCGGCGGCCACTTTGAGCCAGGCGCTGGACGTGCTGTTTAAACCGCAGGGCCCTTTAAATTCTCAAAGCTCTCAAAATTCTCAAAGCGCTTTAAACTCGCAAAATCCCCAAAGCTCTGTCGATTACCAAAAGCTGGCCTGTGCCTTGGCGGCCCGCAACCGCTTTGCAGTGATTACCGGCGGCCCCGGCACCGGCAAAACCACCACGGTGGTCAACCTGCTTGCGGCCTTGCAGTCAGTCGCAGGCGAGTCACCAGAGCGGGAAGGGCGGGATGGGAAGAAAGGTAAAAAGTACCGCATTCGCCTGGCCGCGCCGACAGGCAAAGCCGCGGCGCGACTGAACGAATCCATCGGCGGCGCTGTCAGCCGGCTGCCCTTGGCACAGTTACCGGGGCAGGTCGCATTGGCGGATATACCCACCAAGGTAACCACCCTGCACCGGCTGCTTGGCAGCCGTCCGGACACTCGCAAATTCCGCCACAACCGCGATAACCCCCTGTTGGTGGATATTCTGGTGATTGACGAAGCCTCCATGGTAGATCTGGATATGATGGCGTCGGTGTTCGATGCACTGCCGGCAAACGCCCAGCTCATTCTGTTAGGTGACAAAGACCAACTAGCCTCGGTAGACGCCGGTGCGGTGCTGGGTGAACTGTGCCAGCGCGCGCCTGACGGGCACTATCTACCAGCGACTGTGCAGTGGCTGAAAACCATCACCGACACCGACATTCCAGCGTTCTTGCAGGATTCAAACGGCCAGCCTCTGGACCAGGCGGTGGCCATGCTGCGCAAGAGTTATCGATTTGCCGAAGGCAGCGGCATTCGCCACCTCGCCGAAGCGGTTAACACCAACACGCTGAGCGCCGACACCCTGCAGCAGGCCCGCGACGCAACCTTTGAGGACGTAGTGTGGCTGAATGGCCGCAGCAAAAAACCATCCCTGGAGAGCACCCAGGCGCTGATCTGTGGCCATGCGGTCAGTGGTAGCCAGCAGGCGTTCAATAGTAACGGGGAAGGACGAATTGATGGCAACGGCCAGCCTCTTCCTCCACCGGTGGGTTACCGCCGCTACTTAACACTGATGCAGGATCACAATCTGGACAGCAACAGCACAACCGGGCAGTGGGACCAACTGGCCAAATCGGTATTGCAAGCTTTCAGTGATTTTCAAATACTCTGCGCCCTGCGCCGAGGGCCCTGGGGCGTGGAAGGGCTGAACGACTTGATCGCCCATCACCTGCTGGCGCAACGGCTGATTCCTCGAGCCGAGGGCTGGTACGCCGGGCGGCCGGTGCTGGTTACCGGTAACGATTACAACCTGGGGCTGATGAACGGGGACGTGGGAATAACCTTCAGTGTTGCCTCGAACATGGTCACTGGCACGGATACAGATCCGCAAAGCGATGGCGAACAAACACAGACAGTGTTGCGCGTGGCCTTTCCCACCAGCGACGGCAGCGGCGACATCCGCTGGATTTCACCCAGCCGGCTCCAACAGCTGGAAACCGTGTACGCCATGACCGTACACAAATCCCAGGGTTCGGAGTTCAACCACACCTGCCTGATACTGCCGGACCGCGTAAGCCCGGTGCTCACACGAGAACTTATTTACACCGGCATTACCCGGGCAAGGAACTGGTTCAGTTTGATAACCGGTGACGCCAGCGTGTTCAGCGATAGCGTGGGGCAGAGAGTGGTGCGGGCTTCGGGATTGGGTGCGGTGCTTGATGGCGATTCGGTAAATTGATCGTTTAGCTCTGGTGGTGACGCCGGCATGCACATAGAAAAAGTTATTAAGAGGAGCTTCAGTCGCCGCAAATGCGTCGGCCGGCCTCCGTGTCTGAGTTCCGAAAACTTCTGCAGCCAAGGATGGCTGCAGTTGAGCCCTACAGGGACGTACTTGTGGGCGATTTTCGGAACTCAGACACGAAGGTCAGCTTACTCAGACGTCTGACACATTCTTTGTCATTTATTTCTCTAATGATGTTTCATCATCACTATGCTGTTGCTGCAACCACAGCCGGGCGTAATAGCCATCCTTTGCCAATAATTCGCTGTGCCCACCGCTCTCCACAATCTGGCCCTCGTCCATCACCAAAATGGTATCCGCATCGCGCACGGTGGACAGGCGGTGAGCGATCACCAACGTAGTGCGCTGCTGGGTCACCGCATTAAGGGCATCCAAAATGGCTTGTTCAGAGATCGAATCCAGCGATGACGTGGCTTCGTCCAGAATCAGCAGCGGCGGATTTTTCAGTAATACACGAGCAATGGCAACCCGCTGTTTTTCGCCACCGGAAAGCTTCAGGCCGCGCTCACCCACCCGGGTGTTATAACCCTCCGGCAGGCTGCGAATGAACTCATCCAGGTTCGCCTGGCGGGCCGCATGGTGCACCTCAGCTTCACTGGCACCGGGGCGGCCGTAAACCAAGTTGCTGTAGATAGTATTATTGAACAGAACCGTGTCTTGCGGCACAACGCCAATCGCCGAGCGCAGGCTATCTTGGGTAATGTTGCGAATGTCTTGCCCATCAATGGTGATGCTGCCGCTGTTTATATCAAAAAACCGGAACAACAACCGTGCCAGGGTGGATTTACCGGCGCCGCTGGCACCAACCACCGCAATGGTGTGGCCCGCAGGTATGGTGATATTTACGCCTTTCAGAATCTGCCGTTCCGGGTGATAGCTGAAGCGCACATCGCGGAACTGCACTTTACCGCTGGTAATGGTCAATGCTTTAGCATCGGCGGCGTCTTCAATCGCCGGCTTATCGCCCAGCAGAGCGAACAGGCGCTCTACATTCACCAGCGACTGGCGAATCTCACGGTACACAAACCCCAGAGCGTTCAGCGGAATGAACAGCTGGATCAGATAAGCGTTCACCATGGTGAAGTCACCCAGGGTCATCTGCCCGCTGGCCACTTCGCGCACAGCCATGGCCATAATGGCCACCATCGAAGCGCCGATAATAAAAGCCTGGCCAATATTCAAAACCGCCATAGACGTGCGGTTCTTAAGACGCGCCTGCTCCCACAAATCCAGATCTTCGTCGTATTGTTCGGCTTCAAAGCGCTCGTTGTTAAAGTATTTAACGGTTTCGTAGTTCAGCAGGCTGTCAATGGCGCGGGAATTAGACTGGTTGTCGCGGTTGTTGGCTTCGCGCACAAAAGCCGTACGCCATTCGGTCACGCGAATGGAAAAAACCACGAACACCACCACCGACACCAGTATCGCTATTACGTAACTGACGTTGAAGGCCACCAGCAGAATGCCCGCCACCATCGCGATTTCCAACAAGGTGGGCACAATATTGAACAGGGTGAAACGCAGCAGGAAGCTGATGCCGTTGGTACCGCGCTCTATATCCCGCGCCAGCCCGCCAGTTTTGCGATCCAGATGAAACGCTAATTCGCGAGCGTGAAGGTGGTTAAACACCCGCAACGACACCCGCCGCATGGCGCGTTCGGCCACACGGGCGAAGATGGCGTCACGCAGTTCGCTGAACAGGGTGCTGCCAAAACGCAACGCGCCATAGGCCAGCACCAACATTAGCGGGATCCACAGCACCATGTCGGCGCCGCGATTTTGATCCAAATAATCGACGATATATTTCAATGCAATCGGCGTGGTGACTATGGCCATTTTCGCCATGATCAGCATGCTGACCGCCAGTATCACCCGGCCACGGTATTCCGCCAGGTAGGGCCATAGGCCGGCGATGATTTTCCAGTCCGGCTTGTGGTTGGCGGGGTAGTCGTTATCGGCGTAGGGGCGCACAGAGATTCCTTAATGGTCAAACAGCAGAGGGGCGTATGATAAACCCTTTTAGCAATACAGATCGTAAGTCTGCAGACGTTTACAGTACCCACTCATCAGGAGGCGCACTATCAACACCGTTCATCGCGAAGCTTTGAAACTGGTTGTCGGGTTTATTCATCCCTATCGCAAAGCCGTTGCGGGCGCGATAGTCGCCCTAGTTATTACGGCGGGAATCACCCTTGGATTAGGTCAGGGGCTACGTATTCTGGTGGACCAAGGGTTGGCCACCGAGTCACCGGCCAATCTGGCACGAGCTGTGGGGCTGTTTTTTGTTTTGGTTCTTGGCTTGGCAGCGGGTTCTTTTGCCCGGTTTTATCTGGTGTCGTGGATTGGCGAGCGAGTGGTCGCCGATATCCGTAAACGGGTGTTCAATCACCTGATTGATCTGAACCCCGGATTTTTTGAGAGCAACCGAGCGCTGGAAATTCAATCGCGGTTTACAGCTGATACGACCGTGCTGCAATCAGTGATTGGCTCCACAGTGTCGATTGCCCTACGTAATGCGCTCATGCTGATCGGCGGTTTGCTGCTGTTGTTTATCACCAACGCCAAACTGGCGTCCGTAATAGTGCTGGGTTTTCCGCTGGTAATTGTACCCATCGTCATTTTCGGCCGGCGGGTACGGCAGCTATCGCGCCTGAGCCAAGACCGGGTAGCCGATGTGGGCAGCTACGTGGGCGAAAATTTAACCCAGATAAAAACCCTGCAGGCGTTTAACCACCAACCCCATGACCGCCGGCATTTTTCTGAAGTGTCTGAAAGCGCTTTCGATATTGCTCATGACCGCATTCGCCAGCGCGCCTGGCTAACCACCATGGCCATTACTCTGGTGATGGGAGCGGTAGGAGTGGTGATCTGGATTGGTGGCTTAGATGTAATTTACGGCCGCATTACACCGGGCGAGCTGGCCGCCTTTGTGTTTTACAGCTTATTGGTAGGTGTTGCCGCCGGCGCCATCAGTGAGGTGATTGGGGAACTGCAGCGTGCGGCAGGATCAGCCGCACGGCTATTCGAGCTATTGCAGACCAAGTCGGAGTTTCAGCGCCCGGCCGATTTACCCGAGCAGTTTCCTCAGCCGGTAAAAGGCGGAATACGTCTTGAACACCTGACGTTCAGCTACCCGGGCCGCATTGCTCAGCCCGCCCTGCAGGACGTGTGCCTAGAGGTGCGGGCAGGCGAGACGTTAGCGATTGTGGGGCCATCAGGGGCGGGCAAATCCACCTTGTTTGATCTGCTGCTACACTTTTACCAACCCAGCAGCGGCTGCGTGCGCATTGATGGCACGGATACCCGTGATGTATCACTGCAAGCCCTGCGCAGCTGCTTTGCCTTGGTGCCACAGAATCCTGCTCTGTTCCACGGTACAGTTGCCGATAACATTCGCTACGCACGTCCGCAGGCGACTCAGGCCGATGTCGAAGAGGCCGCCGGCATTGCCCACGCCCATGAGTTTATCGTGGCTCTACCCGACGGCTACCAAACCCGACTGGGTGATGGCGGGCTAGGTCTGTCCGGTGGCCAGAAACAACGCCTGGCTATTGCCCGTGCGCTATTGGCGGATGCTCCCATTCTGCTGCTGGACGAAGCTACCAGCGCGCTGGACGCCCATAGCGAGAATCTGGTTCAGCAGGCCATGCCGGCGCTTACAACCGGCCGTACCACGCTGGTGATTGCCCATCGTCTCGCCACGGTGCGGGACGCAGACCGCATTGCCGTATTTGACCAAGGCCGTTTGCTGGCGGTGGGCAGCCACCAGCAATTAATGCAGGAAAACGGCCTCTATCAGCGCCTGGCGCAGCTCCAGTTCCGCAACCAAACTGGAGAATAGCGTTGTTTTGTGCTACCGTAGTTCTTATAATTTTGCAACAAATCGAGCCACATTTAATTCAGGTTCGATCAATTATACCCACCCAGGGAGAATAGCAACGTGACTAACAAAGAACTTCAAGCCCTTAAAGAACGCTACGTAGCAGCCGGCGCCGCAAGTCCCAACGAACAGTTTGCGGACCACGCCACCAACTCCGAAATCTGGGATGCCGATGGCAAACGCATGATCGACTTCGCCGGTGGTATTGGCGTGTTGAACATTGGCCATCGCCATCCAAAAGTAGTGGAAGCGGTAAAGGCGCAGCTGGACAAGTTGATGCACACTTGCCAGACAGTCATGCCCTACGAGGGTTATGTGCGGTTAGCACAGAAACTCAGCGACGTAACACCTGTTCGCGGCCACGCCAAAGTTATGCTGGCCAACTCCGGAGCCGAGGCCTTGGAAAACGCGGTGAAGATTGCCCGCGCAGCAACCGGTCGCACCAACGTGATTTGTTTTGACGGCGGTTATCACGGCCGTACTTTCATGACCATGGCGATGAACGGCAAAGCAGCTCCCTACCAGACCGACTTCGGCCCCATGCCGGGCATGGTGTACCGCGCGCCCTACCCAGTGGCCTATCACGGCGTCAGCGAAGACGAAGCTCTACGTGGCCTGGCCATGACCATGAAAACGGATTCTCCGGCCCACAATACCGCCGCCATTGTTATTGAACCGGTATTGGGCGAGGGTGGTTTCTACCCGGCACCTGCCAGCTTTATGAAAGCCCTGCGCAAAATCTGCGACGACAACGGCATCGTATTAATTGTCGATGAAGTGCAAAGCGGGTTTGGCCGTACCGGCAAGATGTTTGCCATTGAGCACACAGGCGTTGAACCGGACATGATGACCATGGCCAAGAGCATGGCCGATGGTATGCCGATTTCTGCCATTGTAGGCACCGATAAAATCATGGATTCGTGTGGCCCTAACTCTCTGGGTGGCACCTACACCGGCAGCCCCACAGCCTGCGCAGCTGCGCTAGCGGTGTTTGAAGTATTCGAGACCGAGGATATTCTGGGCAAAAGTCAGCGCCTGGGCGAAAAACTGAACCAACGTTTCAGCCAATGGCAGGAGCAGTTTGTTCACGTTGACAATGTGCGTACCCTGGGCTCCATGGCCGCGTTTGAATTGGTAGAAAGTAAAGATACCCACAAACCCATGCCAGAGCTCGTCGGGGCCATCACCAAACTCGCCAAAGCCAAAGGGTTGATTGTGCTTGGCTGTGGTTTATACGGCAACACGCTGCGCTTTCTGATGCCGGTTACCATCGAAGACGAGGTACTGGAAGAAGGTTTGGCCATTTTGGAACATTGCCTGCAGGAAGCGGGCGCCTGATCCGCACTCGCTTTCTCTGAAAAGCCGGGCCAAGCGCCCGGCTTTTTTGTGTCTGTTAGTCACCAGAAATTGAATCGACCGTGCCAGGCTCGGCGTATTTACCTAGCAGCCCTTATTTCTCGTATACTGCGTTCAGTGCCCAATGAAGCTCGCGTAACTTTGCCAGCCTCGTTGCCATTTCATCAACCAGGCATAATCATGACGTCACCGAATACTGAATCTGTATCCGATCACAAACCCAGGCCCTGGATAGACCTACTGGTCAGTATCATTATTCCTTCCGTTATTCTGATGAAGTTCAGCGGCGATGAATACCTGGGCAGCGTAAATGCGCTGATTGTTGGTCTGGCGTTTCCCTTGGGATGGGGTCTGTTTGAATTGATCCGCTATGGGAAAAAGAACTTTATTGCCTTGTTGGGGATAATCAGTGTGACCCTCACCGGCGGCATTGGCTTGCTGGAATTAGACGCCGGCTGGCTGGCCATTAAAGAAGCCGCGGTGCCTGCGGTGATTGGTCTGGCTGTGCTGGTGTCTACCCGCACCCGTTACCCACTGGTACGCACATTGCTTTACAACCCCAACGTGCTAAACGTAGATAAGATTCACCAAACGTTGGCAGAAAAAGGCAAAGTCGCGGAGTTTGAGGCCCGGTTACTGAACGCCAGCTACTTTTTTGCCGCTACTTTTCTGTTCTCATCGATCATGAACTACGTGCTCGCACGCTGGATTGTGACCAGTGACGCTGGCACCCAAGCATTCAACGAGGAACTGGGGAGAATGACGCTGGTCAGCTACCCGATGATTGCCATTCCTTCTATGGTGATGATGATGCTCATTTTCTGGTACTTGTGGCGCACCATTAGTCGCTTGACCGGGTACAAACTGGAACAGGTAATGGCGCCTCATCTGGCTGATAAATAAAGTAAATTTTAAGCATAAAAAACGGCGAAGATTTACATCTTCGCCGTTTTTTTGATCCCGAATTTTAGAAAAATCAGATATCCAGGTTGGTCACTTCCAAAGCATGTGTCTGAATGAAGTTACGGCGCGGCTCGACATCGTCGCCCATCAGCGTGGTGAACATCTGGTCAGCGGCAAAAGCGTCTTCAATGTTCACTTTCATCATACGGCGAGATTCCGGGTCCATGGTGGTTTCCCACAGTTGTTCCGGGTTCATCTCGCCCAGACCCTTATAACGCTGAAGGGTCAGGCCGCGCTGGGCTTCTTTTATCAGCCAGGCGAGGGCGCCTTCAAACGACAAAACAGCCTGCTTACGCTCACCACGCTGAACAAAGGCTCCTTCTTCAACCAGAGTGTCCAGAGTTTCACCCAGGCGGGCGATGGCTTTGTAAGACGGCGCCTCAAAGAACGTATGGCTGAACACGTGCTCGTGAGCCATGCCGTGTAAATGCACGGTTACCATGGGCAAATACAGATCGCGCTCGGTGTCGTGATGTACAGAGAACACGTACTTTGTGCCAGTACGGGTATCCAGTTCCAGGTTACTACCCAGGCGACCTACCCAGCTGGCAACGGCGCTTTCGTCTTTCAGCTGTTCCGGTGTGAGGGTGTTGTTGTGCAGCATCTGCTCCAGCACCTTAGACGGGTAGGCGCGCGACAGGCGATCAATCATCGCCATCACGGCCTGATAGTCCTTCACCATGGTTTCCAGGGCAGAATCCTTGATGGCAGGCGCATCGGCGTTAACGAACAGCTGTGCGCCTTCCAATGCGGTTTGGGTCAAATAACTCTCGCGGGCATTTTCATCCTTCAGATACTGCTCTTGCTTGCCGCGCTTTACTTTGTACAGCGGTGGCATGGCAATGAACACGTGGCCGCGCTCAATCACTTCACGCATCTGACGGAACAGGAAGGTCAGCAGCAGGGTGCGGATGTGCGAACCATCTACGTCGGCGTCGGTCATGATGATAATGGAATGATAACGCAGTTTTTCAACGTTAAACTCTTCGCGCCCAATGCCACAACCCAGAGCCGTAATCAGGTTACCGACTTCTGCAGATGACAGCATCTTGTCAAAGCGGGCTTTTTCAACGTTCAGGATTTTACCCTTCAGCGGCAGAATCGCCTGGTTTCGCCGTTCCCGACCCTGCTTTGCGCTACCGCCGGCGGAATCACCCTCCACTATAAACAGTTCGGAAAGAGCGGGATCCTTTTCCTGACAGTCGGCCAGTTTGCCGGGCAGACCGGCAATATCCAGAGCGCCTTTGCGGCGGGTCATGTCACGGGCTTTACGTGCTGCTTCGCGGGCACGAGCGGCCTCGATCATCTTGTTGACAATTAGCCTTGCTTCACTGGGCTGCTCCTGAAGATAAGCTGAAAAGCTCTGATAGAGCTCCTGTTCCACAGCGGTCTTCACCTCGGAAGACACCAACTTGTCTTTGGTTTGGGAAGAAAACTTTGGGTCTGGCACCTTCACACTGATGATAGCAGTCAGACCTTCCCGGGCGTCGTCGCCGGAGGTGCTCACTTTGGCTTTCTTACCCAAGCCTTCGTGCTCGATGTAGGTATTCAATGAACGAGTCAGTGCCGTACGAAATCCAACCAGGTGAGTACCGCCATCACGCTGTGGAATATTATTGGTAAAACAGTAAATATTTTCCTGGAACGCATCGTTCCACTGCATAGCCACTTCTACTTCAATACCGTCTTCACGCTGATGAGTAAAATGAAACACCCGATTGACGGGGGTTTTGTTGGTGTTCAAGTGTTCTACAAACGCCCGCAAACCACCTTCATATTCAAAGATTTCTTCTTTTCCACTGCGCTCATCGGTCAGACGAATGCGGACACCGCTGTTCAGAAACGCCAGTTCCCGTACCCGTTTTGCCAAAATTTCGTAGTGAAACTTGATATTGGTGAACGTAGCTTCTGACGGAATGAAGTGTACCTTGGTGCCATTAGCGTCAGTACTGCCGACCTCGTGCAGAGGCGCCGCTGGAACACCGTGGTTATAAGTCTGCTCGTATACTTTGCCGTTGCGACGAATGGTTAACGTCAACACTGAGGATAGAGCATTAACAACCGACACGCCCACACCGTGAAGGCCGCCCGACACTTTATAGGTGTTGTCGTCAAACTTACCGCCGGCGTGGAGTACAGTCATGATAACTTCGGCAGCAGAAATGCCTTCGCCTTCGTGCAGATCAACTGGAATACCGCGACCATTGTCGTGCACGCTGATGGACTCGTCCGGATGAATACGAATTCCGATTTCTGTGCAGTGGCCGGCTAGCGCTTCGTCAATGGAGTTGTCTACCAGTTCGAACACCATGTGGTGCAGGCCGGTGCCGTCGTCCGTATCGCCGATGTACATGCCAGGCCGCTTGCGCACAGCGTCCAGGCCTTTGAGTACTTTGATACTGGAGGAATTGTAGGTTGATTCACTCATTAAAAAAACTCCTGAAGGCTGATGACCGCAGCGTGATTAAAAAAGGCGGCCAGCTAATGTTCTTCCGTTACCTGACCATGTTCCACGTGGAACATTCTGAAATCCGGCGTTGTTGTACCCGGCCATAAGGTGTCGGGCGTCTGCTTTTCGATAGAGGTGATGAACACCTGACACTGCAGCGATCGTAATTTTTCGGCCAACATTTGCCGGTGTCGACTATCCAGTTCGGCGTTTATGTCGTCCAATAAAAACGTGACCTGCTTACCCAACGGACGTAAAACCATGCCCTGGGCAATCTTCATTAAAATGACCAATGTCTTTTGCTGACCGCGGGACAGTATTTCCGCCACCGGCCGGCCCTGTATTTTTAAACGAATGTCAGCTCGGTTGGGCCCATACAGAGTGTGGCCCATTCGACGTTCCTGATCCCGATGATTAATCAACACATCCGCCAACGGTTGTGCATGATCCCAGCCAGGATAAAACTCCATTTTAAGTTGATTCGCCCAGGTTGCATCGGTTTCACCGAGAAGCAACCAGAAGGCCTCTTTAAACAGGGCAAACGCCGCAAGACGGTCATCCGTCACTCGGTTGCTTAACAGGTCATACTGGGCATCCCAGGCCCGCATCAACGATTCATCTATTCTACCATTTCTCAGCGTTTGGTTCCGCTGTGATATTACCCGCTGACATTTCTGCCAAGCGCCGCCAAAAGAAGGTTCCACGTGGAACACTGACCAATCCAGGAACTGCCGGCGCTTACCCGGGCCTCCGGCCACAATATCAAACACGCCCGGGTCGATCACCAATACCGGGAGATGTCGCGCTAACGCCGACAGATTGCGCACGGCTTCACCGTCTACCCTAAGAATTGTCTCCTTAAGACCAACATCTCGGGAAATGCCCAAGCGATGCGCATAACTTGAGGCATCGGCTTCAGGTATCGTCTTCAGACTGGAATTAAGAGTGCCCGCATCCAGGCCGCCAAACACCGTAAATCGCTGCTGCTGATGTTGAACCACAGCCTGGTGGCGACTAACCCGAAACGAACGACCCAGGCCGAGGTAGCCGATGGCTTCGAGCAAACTGGTTTTACCACTGCCATTGGCGCCGCATATCAGGTTAAAAGCAGGGGAGAAGGTGACAGGCTTTGCCGCCAGGTTACGAAAGTGTTCGGTTTGCAGTGTAATCAGTGCCATAAAAAAACCAAGGGCCTAAGCCCCTAGTGCAACATCTTTAAGCGGTCGTCCATGAACATATCCATTTCCGGCGCCAATATGTGTACGTAACGGTCAAAATACAAAAATTGCTTCAACAGCAGCGCAAATTCCCGCGGAAAGTGCAGCCCATGATTTTCACCTACTTTGACCATATCCATCAGCAGATGATTGACGTCGTCTTCAGCCTGGCCCGCCGTGTAAGCAACGGTATCTGGCACCATCTGATCCATTTTGGAGTAAAGCGTGCGCAAATCATTGGCAAGCAAACTGGCTTCAACCGTGTGTCGAGTAACCCCAATGCGGATCATTGCATCGGCCATGCCATCGAAATTACCGACCATCACAGTCTGAATAAAATCGTTCACCGCTTGCCAGGTGTCGGGCGCAATACGCCCAACTATCCCGAAGTCGATAAACCCAACCCGACCGTCGCGCAACACCATCAAATTACCGGCGTGTACATCGGCGTGAAAAAACTCACATTGGGTAAGGCTGGAAAACCAGGTGTTCATGGCAGTAATCAGGGTTCCTTCCGGATCATCTGTGTATCCGCGAATACTGTCCAGATCGGTCAGAGGAACACCGTGAAAACGTTCCATTACCAGAATGCGGCGGGAGCTACATTGCTCATAAACTTTCGGCACGGTGGCGTCGGTGTTATGAGTGTCGTGTAAAAACCGCCTGAAAACCTCAAGGTTATTGGCTTCCTTAATGAAATCGCACTCTTCCATCATTGTGCGCTGAATTTCATCAACAATGGCGGATAACGATGTCCACGACAGCTTTGGAGCTAGAGTTTCGAGGATTCGGGCAGATACGTACAAAAAGTTCAGGTCCGTGAGCAGAATATTGCGTACACCGGGTTTTTGCACCTTAATAACCACTTCTTCACCACTGATCAACCGCGCGACGTGCACCTGGGCAATGGATGCCGACGCCAGGGCTACTGGGTCTATGTCGGTGAACACCTCATCCAACGGACGGCCTAACTCTTCCTCAATAATTTTTCGAATCACCCGATACGGCAGGTTTGGGGTGCTGTCCAGGCAACCCTGAAACTCTTCCACATACTCTCTTGGAAAAAAAGTCGGTGAACTGGCAATGAATTGCCCCAGCTTTATATAGGTCGCACCCAAGGATTCAAAGGTCTGCCGCAGTAAACGCGGAGCAGGGGGTCGGTCACCGCGCACCCAGTTAAACCCAGTGCGCCCGAGCACGCTCATGGTCTGGCCAATACGAAACACACCTTTTATACCATCTTTTAAACGTGTCACCATGCCCCGGAACTCCTGTTATTAAAACCTTGAAGCACTTTTAATCCGTAAGTTGCATACACCAACTATAACGCTGAGTGCCTACCCCGACTGTTTGTGGGGTGCCTGCGGCAACCTACAAACGCATTGGCATGACCACATACAGGCAACGGGCATCCGTCTGTGACTCGATCAACGCACTGCTGTTAGGGTTCGACAGCGTGACCTTTACCTGGTCATCATCCAACGCGTTCATGACGTCTATCAAATAGCCAACGTTGAAACCGATTTGCAGGGTTTCACCCTGATAATCTACCGGCAACGCATCTTCCGCCTGTTCCTGGTCCGGGTTGTTGGCAAACACCTGGAGTTCATTAGGGCCCAGATTCAAACGCACACCGCGAATGTTTTCATGGGACAGAATACCGGCCCGCTGCAGAGTGTTCTTCAGGGTGATGCGGTCAGCCAACACCACTTTGTCGCCACCACGGGGAATAACCCGGTTGTAATCGGGGAACTTTCCCTCGATCAGCTTGGACGTGAACGTGTAAGCACCCACAGTCGCGCGCAAGTGGTTATCGCCAATCACCAGGGTAACCGGTGTGTCCACATCATCCAGCAAGCGCGCAAGCTCTAGCACGCCTTTACGCGGCACAATCACCTGACGCGCCTCCGGGCAACCGGTTTCAACATCTTGATGGGCCATCGCCAAGCGGTGACCATCGGTGGCAACGGTACGAACGTGATCTGCTGCAACTTCCAACAGCAAGCCGTTCAAGTAATAACGAACGTCCTGCTGAGCCATGGCGAACGCGGTGCTATCAAACATACGCCGCAGTTCTTTTTGCGGCAGCTCCAAGCGAAAACTCTCGGCTTCGTCTTCCACATTCGGAAAATGCTCGGCCGGCAAGGTCGCCAGAGTAAAGTGGCTTTTGCCACAACGCAGATGCAAGCGGTCGCCTTGCTGATCCAGCTCGATGGGCGATTCCTCACCCAACGCGCGGCAAATATCCGCAAGCTTGCGTGCCGGCACCGTTATACGCCCAGGCTGATCTATATGAACCGGAGTGATACGCGCTACCAGCTCCACTTCCATATTGGTGCCGGTCAGGGTCAGGGTGTTGTCCTCGGCTACCAGCAACACGTTGGAGAGCACGGGCATGGTCTGTTTCTTTTCCACCACGCCGGCAATGCTTTGCAGCGGGGTGAGCAGGGATTCACGGCTGATCGTCAGTTTCATGGCACTCAACATTCTTTTGGTGAAATTTGTCAGGGTTCAAAGCCGATAGACAGAACACGGTAGCGCGGCTGTCAACTGGTCAATAACCGCATAAAGTTCTGGTAGTCTTCCCGTATACCCGGGTCACTCTCCTGCAGTTCTATTATTTTTTTGCAGGCATGAAGCACTGTGGTGTGGTCTCGGCCACCAAAAGCACCACCAATCTCCGGCAAACTGTGATTCGTCAGCTCTTTCGACAATGACATAGCCACCTGGCGCGGACGAGTCACATTACGTGTACGGCGCTTGGAATGCAGATCCGCCACTTTAATTTTGTAATATTCCGCGACCGTACGTTGAATATTATCAATACTGACCTGTTTTTCATGAAGTGCCAGCAAATCTTTCAGGCTTTCGCGAATAAACGGCGGCGTGATTTCCGAGCCCGTGAAGTGAGCGTTGGCAATTACCAGGCGTAAAGCCCCTTCCAGTTCGCGCACGTTGGAACGGATTTTCTGAGCAATAAAAAAAGCCGCCTCGCTGCTGAGCTTCACGTTCACCTGCTCAGCTTTTTTCATCAGGATCGCCACCCGTGTTTCCAGCTCTGGGGGTTCAACCATCACCGTCAAACCCCAGCCAAAGCGGGACTTCAGTCGTTCTTCCAGATCCACAATTTCTTTCGGGAATCGGTCACTGGTCACGATGACCTGTTGGCCACCCTCAAGCAACGCGTTAAAAGTGTGGAAGAATTCTTCCTGAGAGCGCTCTTTTCGGGCAAAAAACTGAATATCGTCAATTAGCAGAGCATCTACCGAGCGATAATAACGTTTAAATTCGTTGATGGCGTTTAACTGCAGTGCTTTTACCATGTCCGCCACAAAACGTTCTGAACGAAGATAGGCGACCTTCGCATTCGGATTGCGACGCACAATTTCATTGCCCACCGCGTGCATCAAGTGGGTTTTACCCAGGCCAACACCGCCGTATAAAAATAGTGGGTTATAAGCACCGCCAGGGTTTTCTGCGACCTGCATAGACGCAGCGCGAGCCAACTGGTTGGACTTGCCCTCAACGAAGGTCTGAAATGTGAATGTTTCGTTCAGGAAGCTCTGGTGCTTTATATCGCCTTCAACCTGAGCGCCGGGACGGGTACCCGATGTTCTTGGACGCGAAGCAGCTGGCGCGGTTACCGGCGCTGCCGGCCTAGTCTGCTGGTTTGCCGATTCACCGCGATCGTCTTTTACCAACGGTCTGGCGTTGGTTGCTGTTGGCTCGGAACGCTCTAAACCATCGGCTTTGGGCGCAGAACCCACCTTCATACCCACTCTGGGAGCATGGCCGCCATTCAGCTCTTTCAATATTTCTTCGATACGGCGAAGGTATTTTTCATTTACCCAGTCCATTACAAATCGGTTCGGAGCAAAAAGAACCAATTGGCCATCACGCAAATCTGGCTGCAAAGGACGCAACCAGGTATTGAACTGCTGTGCCGGAAACTCGTCCCGGAGTACTTCAAGACATTGCTGCCACAT